>NZ_AP042415.1:0-4445000 GCF_055389805.1 Desulfuromusa ferrireducens | reverse complement strand
GATTGGAGTCTGCAACTCGACTCCATGAAGTTGGAATCGCTAGTAATCGCGTATCAGCATGACGCGGTGAATACGTTCCCGGGCCTTGTACACACCGCCCGTCACACCACGGGAGTCTATTGTACCGGAAACCGGTGGGCTAACCTTCGGGAAGCAGCCGTTTATGGTATGGTCGGTAACTGGGGTGAAGTCGTAACAAGGTATCCGTACCGGAAGGTGCGGATGGATCACCTCCTTTCTAAGGAGCCTGCCTGGCAGTAATGCCATGGACAGAGCTCGAATCCAAGCAAGTCTCATAGTCTGCTATTTAGTTTTGAGAGACCATGCCTCTTTATTTAAAGGGGTTTTGTGTTCTTTGGAAACATAAGTCTAGAATAATTGTGGAAGTGGGCTAGTAGCTCAGCTGGCTAGAGCACACGACTGATAATCGTGAGGTCGGAGGTTCAAGTCCTCCCTGGCCCACCATGATTTTCGGGGGTGTAGCTCAGTTGGGAGAGCACCTGCCTTGCACGCAGGGGGTCATCGGTTCGAACCCGTTCACCTCCACCATTATTCCTCGAATTTAGACTTGTTCTTTGACAATTGCATATGATTGATAGATTTAGAAAGGTTTTCAACGCACGCGTAAGTGTGTGGCGAAGACAAGCAAAGCGATAAAAACGAAGGCAAAGTATCAAACTTAGTAAAAAGACTATTTTATGGTCAAGCTACTAAGGGCGTACGGTGGATGCCTTGGTATCGAGAGGCGATGAAGGACGCGGTAAGCTGCGATAAGCTTCGGGGAGCTGCTAAACAAGCTTTGATCCGGAGATTTCCGAATGGGGAAACCCGGCCAGGTTTATACCTGGTCACCATTCACTGAATACATAGGTGTCTGGGGCGAACGCAGGGAACTGAAACATCTAAGTACCTGTAGGAGAAGAAATCAATTGAGATTCTGCTAGTAGCGGCGAGCGAACGCGGATTAGCCCAAACCAGAACTACTACGGTGGTTCTGGGGTTGTGGGGCCCCAATGTGGGATTGACGATAGGTAGCTGAAGGCTCTGGAAAGTGCCGCCATAGCGGGTGATAGCCCCGTAAGCGAAACCTTGACTCACCCTAGGGTGTCCCCGAGTACCACGAGACACGAGAAATCTTGTGGGAAGCTGGGAGGACCATCTTCCAAGGCTAAATACTCCTCGATGACCGATAGCGCATAGTACCGTGAGGGAAAGGTGAAAAGAACTCCGATGAGGAGAGTGAAATAGACCCTGAAACCGTATGCCTACAAGCAGTGGGAGCCCTATGACTTCGGTCAGGGTGACCGCGTGCCTTTTGCATAATGAGTCAGCGAGTTACGCTCAGCAGCGAGGTTAAGCCGATTAGGTGGAGCCGTAGCGAAAGCGAGTCTGAATAGGGCGAGTTAGTTGCTGGGAGTAGACCCGAAACCGAGTGATCTATCCATGAGCAGGTTGAAGCGTCGGTAACACGACGTGGAGGACCGAACCCACTTAGGTTGAAAACTGAGGGGATGACTTGTGGATAGGAGTGAAAGGCTAATCAAACTCGGAGATAGCTGGTTCTCCCCGAAATATATTTAGGTATAGCCTCGTACGAATCGTGTCGGAGGTAGAGCACTGAATGGGCTAGGGCCCTCACCAGGGTACCAAACCTAATCAAACTCCGAATGCCGACAACGTCTATACGGGAGTCAGACTGCGGGTGATAAGGTCCGTAGTCGAGAGGGAAACAACCCAGATCGCCAGCTAAGGTCCCTAAATCTGTGCTAAGTGGGAAAGGTTGTGGGAATGCACAAACAACCAGGAGGTTGGCTTAGAAGCAGCCACCCTTTAAAGAAAGCGTAATAGCTCACTGGTCGAGTGGTCCTGCGCCGAAAATGTAACGGGGCTCAAGCACAGTACCGAAGCTGCGAATTTGTATTTATACAAGTGGTAGGGGAGCATTGTAGCAACCGCTGAAGGTGTACCGTAAGGAGCGCTGGAGGAACTACAAGAGCTTATGCTGACATGAGTAGCGAAAATGTGGGTGAGAAACCCACACACCGTAAGCCCGAGGTTTCCTTTGTTAAGGTAATCTGCGAAGGGTTAGTCGGCCCCTAAGGCGAGGGCGAAAGCCGTAGTCGATGGGAAACAGGTTAATATTCCTGTACCTCTTATAACTGCGATGGGGGGACGGAGCAGGGTAGATCATCCGGGTGTTGGATGTCCCGGTTTAAGCGAGTAGGCGGGGGAGGTAGGAAAATCCGCTTCCCTATGAAACGCTGAGACGTGATGACGAGAGCTTTAAGCTCATAAAGTGATTGATCCCATACTTCCAAGAAAAGCCTCTAAGCTTCAGGTTATAAGAGACCGTACCGAAAACCGACTCAGGTGGGCGGGCAGAATATGCCAAGGTGATTGAGATAACTCTGGTTAAGGAACTCGGCAAAATAACACCGTAACTTCGGGAGAAGGTGTGCCTCCGTTAGGTGATACGACTTGCTCGTGGAGCCGAAGGAGGTCGCAGAGAAATGGCGGTAGCGACTGTTTACTAAAAACACAGCACTCTGCAAACTCGTAAGAGGAAGTATAGGGTGTGACGCCTGCCCGGTGCCGGAAGGTTAAGGGGATGTGTTAGCGCAAGCGAAGCATTGAACCGAAGCCCCGGTAAACGGCGGCCGTAACTATAACGGTCCTAAGGTAGCGAAATTCCTTGTCGGGTAAGTTCCGACCTGCACGAATGGCGTAACGACTTCCGCACTGTCTCAACCAGGGACTCAGCGAAATTGAATTGGCGGTGAAGATGCCGTCTACCCGCGGCAAGACGGAAAGACCCCGTGAACCTTTACTATAGCTTGGCAGTGATATTCGGGACAGCATGTGTAGGATAGGTGGGAGACTTTGAAGCTGGCACGCTAGTGTCGGTGGAGTTGCCCTTGAAATACCACCCTTGTTCTTCTGGATGTCTAACCTAGGTCCATTATCTGGATCGGGGACACTGCCTGGTGGGTAGTTTGACTGGGGCGGTCGCCTCCTAAACGGTAACGGAGGCGCGCGAAGGTTCCCTCAGGCTGATTGGAAACCAGCCGTAGAGTGCAAAGGCATAAGGGAGCTTGACTGCGAGACATACACGTCGAGCAGGTACGAAAGTAGGTCTTAGTGATCCGGCGATTCTGTATGGAAGGGTCGTCGCTCAACGGATAAAAGGTACTCCGGGGATAACAGGCTTATCTCCCCCAAGAGTTCACATCGACGGGGAGGTTTGGCACCTCGATGTCGGCTCATCACATCCTGGGGCTGAAGTCGGTCCCAAGGGTTTGGCTGTTCGCCAATTAAAGTGGTACGCGAGCTGGGTTTAAAACGTCGTGAGACAGTTTGGTCCCTATCTGCCGTGGGCGTAGGAGATTTGAGAGGATCTGTTCCTAGTACGAGAGGACCGGAATGGACGAACCACTGGTGTTCCTGTTGTCTCGCCAGAGGCATCGCAGGGTAGCTAAGTTCGGAAAGGATAACCGCTGAAAGCATCTAAGCGGGAAGCCCACCTCAAGACGAGATCTCCCTGGGGGTTTGCCCCCCTGAAGGTCCGTTGGAGACTACAACGTTGATAGGCCGGATGTGTACGCACAGCAATGTGTTCAGCTTACCGGTACTAATTGACCGTGAGGCTTGACCATAATAGTTTTTTTGATAGGGAAGGGGGAGGATTCGTCCTCCCCCGACCCCCTTTAATAATTATCGCTTGCAAAGTAAGTTCTAAATCTATAACAATCAGTGCGATTGAAAACTAGTTATACAGTTTTCGGTGGCTATAGCGTAGGGGTCACACCTGTTCTCATCCCGAACACAGAAGTTAAGTCCTACCGCGCCAATGATACTGCATGGGAGACTGTGTGGGAAAGTAGGTCGCTGCCGAAATTATTTGAAAAGGCCCCGTCTCGTTTGAGACGGGGCCTTTTGTTCGCAAAGTTAAATACAGTGTTTCCCCGGAAAGAAATTGTCAAAGAGTATTGACGGGTTGATCCAAATTGTATGGAACTGCGCTCCGTTGCTTGCGACGGTCACCAAGGTAGGTGGCCCGGAGCGACGAAAAAAAGTTTGAAAAAAAGTTTGAAAAAAGAGATTGACGAGAGAGGTTGAATAGGTTAAAACCTCCCTCCGCTGCCAAGAAGTCCGACTTGAGAAGAGTCACTTCAGGCAACGAAAAAAAAGTTAAAAAAGTGCTTGACGCACCGGGGTCGTTTGACTAGACTCCTTGCTTGTCGCCAACGGGCGGCAGGTAGAAAATTGGTCTTTGAAAACTAAATAGCAGATGTTTTAAAGAGCTTGTAAGGGTTCAAGTAAAAAGAACAAACTAGGTTAAGCTTTCAGATATATAACTGGAGAGTTTGATCCTGGCTCAGAACGAACGCTGGCGGTATGCCTAACACATGCAAGTCGAACGCGAAAGTGATCTTCGGATCGCGAGTAGAGTGGCGCACGGGTGAGTAACACGTGGATAACCTGCCCTATGATCTGGGATAACATTTCGAAAGGGATGCTAATACCGGATAAGCCTACGCAATCTTCGGAGCGAGTAGGAAAAGATTTATCGTCATAGGATGGGTCCGCGGTCCATTAGCTAGTTGGTGGGGTAATGGCCTACCAAGGCTACGATGGATAGCTGGTCTGAGAGGATGATCAGCCACACTGGAACTGAGACACGGTCCAGACTCCTACGGGAGGCAGCAGTGGGGAATTTTGCGCAATGGACGAAAGTCTGACGCAGCAATACCGCGTGAAGGATGAAGGCCCTTGGGTCGTAAACTTCTGTCAGTGGGGAAGAAATGCCCGTAAGGGAGATGACGGTACCCACAAAGGAAGCACCGGCTAACTCCGTGCCAGCAGCCGCGGTAATACGGAGGGTGCAAGCGTTGTTCGGAATTATTGGGCGTAAAGAGCATGTAGGCGGTTTGTTAAGTCTGATGTGAAAGCCCGGGGCTCAACCCCGGAAGTGCATTGGATACTGGCAAACTTGAGTATGGGAGAGGAAAGTGGAATTCCGAGTGTAGGAGTGAAATCCGTAGATATTCGGAGGAACACCAGTGGCGAAGGCGGCTTTCTGGACCAATACTGACGCTGAGATGCGAAAGCGTGGGGAGCGAACAGGATTAGATACCCTGGTAGTCCACGCCGTAAACGATGGGCACTAGGTGTTGCGGGTAACCACTCCTGCAGTGCCGCAGCTAACGCATTAAGTGCCCCGCCTGGGGAGTACGGCCGCAAGGCTAAAACTCAAAGGAATTGACGGGGGCCCGCACAAGCGGTGGAGCATGTGGTTTAATTCGACGCAACGCGAAGAACCTTACCTGGACTTGACATCCCGATCGTACCCCTTGGAAACTTGGGGGTCAGCTTGGCTGGATCGGTGACAGGTGCTGCATGGCTGTCGTCAGCTCGTGTCGTGAGATGTTGGGTTAAGTCCCGCAACGAGCGCAACCCTTGTCCTTAGTTGCCATCATTAAGTTGGGCACTCTAGGGAGACTGCCGGTGTTAAGCCGGAGGAAGGTGGGGATGACGTCAAGTCCTCATGGCCCTTATGTCCAGGGCTACACACGTGCTACAATGGCCGGTACAAAGGGCAGCAAGACCGCGAGGTGGAGCTAATCCCAGAAAGCCGGTCTCAGTTCGGATTGGAGTCTGCAACTCGACTCCATGAAGTTGGAATCGCTAGTAATCGCGTATCAGCATGACGCGGTGAATACGTTCCCGGGCCTTGTACACACCGCCCGTCACACCACGGGAGTCTATTGTACCGGAAACCGGTGGGCTAACCTTCGGGAAGCAGCCGTTTATGGTATGGTCGGTAACTGGGGTGAAGTCGTAACAAGGTATCCGTACCGGAAGGTGCGGATGGATCACCTCCTTTCTAAGGAGCCTGCCTGGCAGTAATGCCATGGACAGAGCTCGAATCCAAGCAAGTCTCATAGTCTGCTATTTAGTTTTGAGAGACCATGCCTCTTTATTTAAAGGGGTTTTGTGTTCTTTGGAAACATAAGTCTAGAATAATTGTGGAAGTGGGCTAGTAGCTCAGCTGGCTAGAGCACACGACTGATAATCGTGAGGTCGGAGGTTCAAGTCCTCCCTGGCCCACCATGATTTTCGGGGGTGTAGCTCAGTTGGGAGAGCACCTGCCTTGCACGCAGGGGGTCATCGGTTCGAACCCGTTCACCTCCACCATTATTCCTCGAATTTAGACTTGTTCTTTGACAATTGCATATGATTGATAGATTTAGAAAGGTTTTCAACGCACGCGTAAGTGTGTGGCGAAGACAAGCAAAGCGATAAAAACGAAGGCAAAGTATCAAACTTAGTAAAAAGACTATTTTATGGTCAAGCTACTAAGGGCGTACGGTGGATGCCTTGGTATCGAGAGGCGATGAAGGACGCGGTAAGCTGCGATAAGCTTCGGGGAGCTGCTAAACAAGCTTTGATCCGGAGATTTCCGAATGGGGAAACCCGGCCAGGTTTATACCTGGTCACCATTCACTGAATACATAGGTGTCTGGGGCGAACGCAGGGAACTGAAACATCTAAGTACCTGTAGGAGAAGAAATCAATTGAGATTCTGCTAGTAGCGGCGAGCGAACGCGGATTAGCCCAAACCAGAACTACTACGGTGGTTCTGGGGTTGTGGGGCCCCAATGTGGGATTGACGATAGGTAGCTGAAGGCTCTGGAAAGTGCCGCCATAGCGGGTGATAGCCCCGTAAGCGAAACCTTGACTCACCCTAGGGTGTCCCCGAGTACCACGAGACACGAGAAATCTTGTGGGAAGCTGGGAGGACCATCTTCCAAGGCTAAATACTCCTCGATGACCGATAGCGCATAGTACCGTGAGGGAAAGGTGAAAAGAACTCCGATGAGGAGAGTGAAATAGACCCTGAAACCGTATGCCTACAAGCAGTGGGAGCCCTATGACTTCGGTCAGGGTGACCGCGTGCCTTTTGCATAATGAGTCAGCGAGTTACGCTCAGCAGCGAGGTTAAGCCGATTAGGTGGAGCCGTAGCGAAAGCGAGTCTGAATAGGGCGAGTTAGTTGCTGGGAGTAGACCCGAAACCGAGTGATCTATCCATGAGCAGGTTGAAGCGTCGGTAACACGACGTGGAGGACCGAACCCACTTAGGTTGAAAACTGAGGGGATGACTTGTGGATAGGAGTGAAAGGCTAATCAAACTCGGAGATAGCTGGTTCTCCCCGAAATATATTTAGGTATAGCCTCGTACGAATCGTGTCGGAGGTAGAGCACTGAATGGGCTAGGGCCCTCACCAGGGTACCAAACCTAATCAAACTCCGAATGCCGACAACGTCTATACGGGAGTCAGACTGCGGGTGATAAGGTCCGTAGTCGAGAGGGAAACAACCCAGATCGCCAGCTAAGGTCCCTAAATCTGTGCTAAGTGGGAAAGGTTGTGGGAATGCACAAACAACCAGGAGGTTGGCTTAGAAGCAGCCACCCTTTAAAGAAAGCGTAATAGCTCACTGGTCGAGTGGTCCTGCGCCGAAAATGTAACGGGGCTCAAGCACAGTACCGAAGCTGCGAATTTGTATTTATACAAGTGGTAGGGGAGCATTGTAGCAACCGCTGAAGGTGTACCGTAAGGAGCGCTGGAGGAACTACAAGAGCTTATGCTGACATGAGTAGCGAAAATGTGGGTGAGAAACCCACACACCGTAAGCCCGAGGTTTCCTTTGTTAAGGTAATCTGCGAAGGGTTAGTCGGCCCCTAAGGCGAGGGCGAAAGCCGTAGTCGATGGGAAACAGGTTAATATTCCTGTACCTCTTATAACTGCGATGGGGGGACGGAGCAGGGTAGATCATCCGGGTGTTGGATGTCCCGGTTTAAGCGAGTAGGCGGGGGAGGTAGGAAAATCCGCTTCCCTATGAAACGCTGAGACGTGATGACGAGAGCTTTAAGCTCATAAAGTGATTGATCCCATACTTCCAAGAAAAGCCTCTAAGCTTCAGGTTATAAGAGACCGTACCGAAAACCGACTCAGGTGGGCGGGCAGAATATGCCAAGGTGATTGAGATAACTCTGGTTAAGGAACTCGGCAAAATAACACCGTAACTTCGGGAGAAGGTGTGCCTCCGTTAGGTGATACGACTTGCTCGTGGAGCCGAAGGAGGTCGCAGAGAAATGGCGGTAGCGACTGTTTACTAAAAACACAGCACTCTGCAAACTCGTAAGAGGAAGTATAGGGTGTGACGCCTGCCCGGTGCCGGAAGGTTAAGGGGATGTGTTAGCGCAAGCGAAGCATTGAACCGAAGCCCCGGTAAACGGCGGCCGTAACTATAACGGTCCTAAGGTAGCGAAATTCCTTGTCGGGTAAGTTCCGACCTGCACGAATGGCGTAACGACTTCCGCACTGTCTCAACCAGGGACTCAGCGAAATTGAATTGGCGGTGAAGATGCCGTCTACCCGCGGCAAGACGGAAAGACCCCGTGAACCTTTACTATAGCTTGGCAGTGATATTCGGGACAGCATGTGTAGGATAGGTGGGAGACTTTGAAGCTGGCACGCTAGTGTCGGTGGAGTTGCCCTTGAAATACCACCCTTGTTCTTCTGGATGTCTAACCTAGGTCCATTATCTGGATCGGGGACACTGCCTGGTGGGTAGTTTGACTGGGGCGGTCGCCTCCTAAACGGTAACGGAGGCGCGCGAAGGTTCCCTCAGGCTGATTGGAAACCAGCCGTAGAGTGCAAAGGCATAAGGGAGCTTGACTGCGAGACATACACGTCGAGCAGGTACGAAAGTAGGTCTTAGTGATCCGGCGATTCTGTATGGAAGGGTCGTCGCTCAACGGATAAAAGGTACTCCGGGGATAACAGGCTTATCTCCCCCAAGAGTTCACATCGACGGGGAGGTTTGGCACCTCGATGTCGGCTCATCACATCCTGGGGCTGAAGTCGGTCCCAAGGGTTTGGCTGTTCGCCAATTAAAGTGGTACGCGAGCTGGGTTTAAAACGTCGTGAGACAGTTTGGTCCCTATCTGCCGTGGGCGTAGGAGATTTGAGAGGATCTGTTCCTAGTACGAGAGGACCGGAATGGACGAACCACTGGTGTTCCTGTTGTCTCGCCAGAGGCATCGCAGGGTAGCTAAGTTCGGAAAGGATAACCGCTGAAAGCATCTAAGCGGGAAGCCCACCTCAAGACGAGATCTCCCTGGGGGTTTGCCCCCCTGAAGGTCCGTTGGAGACTACAACGTTGATAGGCCGGATGTGTACGCACAGCAATGTGTTCAGCTTACCGGTACTAATTGACCGTGAGGCTTGACCATAATAGTTTTTTTGATAGGGAAGGGGGAGGATTCGTCCTCCCCCGACCCCCTTTAATAATTATCGCTTGCAAAGTAAGTTCTAAATCTATAACAATCAGTGCGATTGAAAACTAGTTATACAGTTTTCGGTGGCTATAGCGTAGGGGTCACACCTGTTCTCATCCCGAACACAGAAGTTAAGTCCTACCGCGCCAATGATACTGCATGGGAGACTGTGTGGGAAAGTAGGTCGCTGCCGAAATTATTTGAAAAGGCCCCGTCTCGTTTGAGACGGGGCCTTTTGTTTTGTGTGCAATCTGATTTGAACGAAAAAAGCTCCGATTCCTTTGTGGATTGGAGCTTTTTTCGTTTAAAAACTAGTTATAGATTCTATTGCCCTATGCCATAGGCTTTAATTTTTCTGTGCAGATTGGAGCGTTCCAGGCCTATCTCTTCAGCTGTGCGTGAAATGTTCCAATTGTTTTTCTGTAGTTTGTCGAGTAGGAACTGCTTTTCAAACTGTTCTTTTGCTTCGCGGTATGAATCGGGTAACTCGCCAAAACTGTTAATTTCGGTTTTCTCTGTAGTGCAATGTTGGGTGATTGCATGGGGAAGATCCGAAAGTTCAATCAGGTGGCTCGGTGTCATGATGACCAAGCGTTCAATCAAGTTTTTTAACTCGCGTACGTTTCCCGGCCAGTTGTAGCTCAGCAGGGCCTTGAGTGCTGTTTCTGACAATGATTTGATGTCCCGACTCTCTTTACCACAAAAATACTGCAGGAAATGCTTTGTCAGGCGCGCAATGTCGTCCTTTCTGTCGCGCAATGGTGGGGCAATGAAGGGGAGAACATTGAGTCGGAAATAGAGATCTTCGCGGAAGTTCCCTGATTTGATTTCCAACTCAAGATTCTTATTGGTTGCAGCAATAACGCGGACATCAACTTCTATGGTGCGATTACCGCCTACCCGTTCGAACTTTCGTTCCTGAAGTATCCGCAGTATTTTGGCCTGAGTTTTGAGGCTCATATCGCCAATCTCGTCGAGGAACAGGGTCCCTCCATTGGCTTGATCGAATTTTCCTTTACGGGCAGCCGTTGCCCCGGTGAAAGCTCCCTTTTCATGGCCGAAGAGTTCTGATTCGATTAACTCCTCTGGAATCGCCGCGCAATTTACCTCGACGAAAGGTTTTAACACTCGGGTTGATTGCTGATGAATTGCGCGCGCAACCAATTCTTTACCGGTTCCATTATCTCCGGTAATCAGAGCCCAGCCTGAACTAGGAGCAGCAATTGCAATCTGTTTTTTCAGTTTGATGATAGCAGGACTCTCGCCGATCATCTCATAATCACGGCTAATTTTATCTTTAAGTGCTTGGTTCTCGGCAACTAACTGGCCTGTTTTTAACGCATTCTGGATGGACAAGAGCACTTTGTCCAGGGACAGTGGTTTCTCTATGAAATCATAGGCCCCCAGTCGGGTGGCTTTAACCGCGGTTTCGATCGAGCCGTGGCCACTCATCATGATGACAAGTTGTTGGGGCCGTAAGTGTTTGATCCTTTTGAGCGTTTCTAGCCCATCTATGCCCGGCATCCAGATGTCGAGCAGAACAAGATCCGGATCTTCAACTTGCACCGAGTTGATCGCATCTTCCCCGGTTGCCGCAAATGATGTCTGGAAGCCTTCGTCTTCGAGGATTCCCTCAAGGCTCTGGCGGATACTGATTTCGTCGTCAACGATCAGGATACTTTTCATCAGGGTATTTTGCTCCTTGTAAATATGGTCATCGCTTTAGCTGGTTGCGGCTGGGAGTTCAATGATAAAACGGGCCCCACGAGGGTGGTTGTCTCGCACTCGGATATAGCCGTTGTGGTCAGCAATAATGGTAGAAACAATGGCCAGGCCTAATCCTGTCCCTGTTTTTTTTGTTGAGAAATATGGCTCGAACAGGCGTGGTTTGTCCTCGTCCCGAATGCCACAGCCATTATCCGCTATTGTCAAAGTGATTATCTGCAATTCTGGATTATAGGTCGATTCCACGGTAATTCTACCCTTATCATCGAGGGCTGCAACGGCATTTTCTAATAAATTGATAATCACTCGCTTGATCTGTTCACGGTCGAGATTTGTTGTCGGTAGACTGCTATCAAGAGATTTTTTCAAATCGATATTTTTATGGGCTTCTCGGTACAAAACCAAGCATTCATTGATGACATCATTGAGATTGTTTGGCGTTGCTTTAATTGCTGGCATCCGCGCAAAATTTGAGAATTCATTCACTAGATTTTTTAATTCATCAACCTGGCGACTAATCATCTTAGTGCAGTCGTCAAAGACATTATCCTCGGCTGAGAACCGATCCAGGTATCTGCGCCGCAAGCGTTGAGCTGATAGCTGGATCGGAGTGAGGGGGTTCTTAATCTCATGAGCGATCCGCCTCGCAACTTCCCGCCAAGCAGCCATCCGTTGTGCCTTGAACAGTTGTGTAAGGTCGTCGAATACGGCGACCGTACCCATGAAGTTGTTTTGTTCGTCACGTAATGTTGTCAGGTTGACGAGCAGGGTGTACTTATCGTTACCAATAGGGAGTGACAATTGTTGCCGAATAGTCCCTTTTTCCGAATGGAAAAGCTGTTTAAGAAGTTCCATTATTTGTGGCTGATAGAGTGCCGGAATCACCTCGCGAAAATCTTTTCCAAGAACCTTACTCGCTTTAAAGAGAAGAAGGTTTTCGGCTGATTTGTTGACTGTCGTCAGCCGGCCATAACGATCAATAGAGATAACACCAGCGGTGACGTTGGCAAGAACAATTTCCATGTAGTTGCGCCGGCGGTCTAGCTCTAGGTTCGAGTTTTGTAGCCCTTGGTTGGCCGCTTCAACTTCCAATCTTCCTTGTCGCAGATCTGCGGTCATTTTGTTGAAAGCTGTTACCAGGGTGCCAATCTCGTCGGTGCTGCGGGTCTCCAGCTTAATATCCAGATCACCAGAGGCAACCCGACTTGTTGCTGTCGCCAGTTCCTGAATTGGAACCGTTATGCCGCGGGCCAGATGAAAGCCGAACCAGGTGGCGAGAAAGATGATGATCAACGCAATGAGCAGCAGAATGACAACGTAGATCTGTTGAATTTGACCCTTGATTGATTTGGTCGTTTTGTACTGATCAACTGAAGAGGCAATTTCTTTCATTTTGTTGATCAGTGAGTAGGGGACATAATAATTAACGACGACGACGCCGACGATGTCTTTCGGGTTCCAGTTTGATTGTACTGGCACAATGCCGCGGATCAGATCTGCTTTGCCGACCGGCGAAATCTGCGAGAAGCGGATACCCTGTAGTCCTTCGCGAACCGGGTCGGAAGTCGCCGACGTGATTTCAATTATCGGCAGTTTTGGGTTGGCCACTCGTACCAGTTCCTCGTGGGTCGCAGAAAAAATTTCTACAATACCGAGATTATATTCTTCCTGCTTTGTCTTGATCAGCTCCTTCAGCTGCGGAAGGTTCTCTTCATTGAGTAATTTATCTTGTTGAATTCGTTGGGAGAGCTGGTCGGCATAGTAGAGGGCATTCGCCTCTGAATTGCGGTAATAGGTTTGAGCAACGTTAAGCGATTCATCGAGAGCTTTTTCAACCTGATTATTGAACCAGCTATCGATGCTGCTGCTGATAAAAACGGCAGAAAAAAAGAACAGCAGCATGGTTGGGACGAGTGATAGACCGATAAAGGCACCGACCAGTTTGCTGCGTAGTTTGGCGCCGGGGACTCCGCGTCGTCGTTCAAGGAAAAGCTTGAAGAGGTTGCGGAAGATCAGAAATAAGAACAGCAAAACCAGCAGGATGTTCAGGTTGATAAGTGCCAGGGCGATAATATTGTTACTGATCGGGAGCTGCGCGGTCAGGTCTATGAGGCGGGTTTCAAGTTGTGGAATAAGGAGTAGCAGTAGAATGATCAGCAGGAGCAGAATCCATTCACGCGGCTTGCGGCGGATCTTCACTGGTATTGGGGATGCAGTGGATTCTTTGCCCATCAAAAATGTCCCTCTTAGTAATTGAATTTTTGCAAAGTTTGATTCTATTGAATGCGTTGAGACAACACAAGCCTGTCAGCGGTGAATTGTTGCAGATTTGCAATAAAAAAGGGCAGCCAGATGGCTGCCCTTAGGAGGGGCTAAATTAAGCTTTACTCCAAGCCAGGTCAATGGCAAAGGATCTGGCGTTCGAACGTTGCGCCTCGCGTAGCGTTTGTTCACTGAATTCAACATAAGTCCAGTGTGAGGGGTTGTCCAGTATCGTTTGCACCATTTTAGCATTCAGGTCGTGTCCGGCTTTGAATGCGCGGATATGCCCTAATATGGGGTGTCCTATTAAACTGAAATCGCCAAAGGCATCAAGAATTTTATGCCGGACAAATTCATCTTGAAAGCGTAACCCCTCAGGATTCATGACGCCCTTATTGTCAATAACTACGGCGTTTTCCAGCGATCCGCCGCGAGCTAAACCGTTGGCCTTGAGGTACTCGACCTCATGCAGGAAGCCGAAGGTCCGGGCTGGGGCAATCTCTTTGCAGAAATTCTCGGTAGTGAACTTCATGCTGTGTTGCTGAACCGAGATCGCAGGATGTTCAAAGGCAATATCAAAAGTGATGCGGAAAAAGCGCGATGGAATGATGCTGATTCTTTTTTCGCCTTCAATAATTTCCAATGGTTTGCGGATGGCGATGAACTTGCGGCTGACGCTAAGGGACTTGACACCGGCCTGCTGGATTTCGCGTATAAATGGCGCTGAGCTGCCATCTAATACCGGGACCTCGGGGCCATCGATGTCGATATGCAGATTGTCTATACCGAAAGCTGCCAGAGCAGCCATGAAATGTTCAATTGTGGAGACGGTCGATCCATGGCAGCCAATAACTGTCGCCATGCGAGTATCAACAACATTTTCCGGGCAGGCTTTAATGTCAATAGTTTGGTCGCCGTCGGTGCGATGAAAAATAATACCGCTATTTGCTGCCGCTGGGCGGAGTTTAAGGCTTATTCGTGCACCAGAGTGTAGACCGATTCCCGAAATTGTGGTGCTGTTTTCGAGGGTTCGTTGAAGAATCATCTATCTATCCAATCAGTTTATAAAAGATACTTCTTGTTTTGATGCAATAATCCTGCCAGTGCGAGTCATTTTTTAACTGACTGTATTTCAAACGTTTTATATTTGAGGTCAATGAGAAAGGCGGGGGTTGTTGCAATGATGCACAGATATGGATGTTGCGGTTGTGCCGCTGCTGCAACAGGTCTGTTAGCTACATCCGACCCGAACGAAGGATGGCAATGGCTAAGCCGAAGCCCAGAAACCCGGCAACGGTATATCCGAGTAAGCCAAGGATTGGGAAGCCGAACAGTATCGGTCCCTTGTCGGTCTGCATGATCAGAGAAGAGCCGATAATCAGTGCTGCGATGACCATGCTGAAGGAGATTCGATTGGTTGATTTATCGATATCGGTAATCAATCTTTCAAGGCCACGGTGTTCCAGGTCAATTTTGAATTTGTTTCGATTGACCCGGTTGATAAATTCTTTGATATCCCTTGGCAGGCTTTTCCCGAGGGCATGGTATGAATGCAGTGTTTTGGTCAATTCTTTGGACACATTGGTCGGGGAGTAACGCTCTTTGACGATTTTCTCGGTGAAGGGTTTTAGTTGCTCGACCATGTTGAAATCGGGGTCCAATTGTCTGCCGATCCCTTCCATGGCAATCAGCGCCCGAGAAAGGAGCATCATGTTCGACGGGAACTTGATTCGGTATTCGGTGAGTATTTCGATAAAATCGAGGAGCAGTCTGCCGACCTTTAAGTCTTGAAGCAGGATGTCATAGTAGTCGTCTATGAATTCATTGAGGTCCCGCTTGAGGTTTTTTAGGTTGGATTCGTCGTGCAATTCACCGGAATACAAAAGTTGCGAAATAATGTGGTCTACATCTCGCTGTAGCACCGAAAGCAGCAACTCGGTCAACTGTAGTTTAAGCTCATCATCCAGACGGCCAACCATACCAAAGTCAAAGATGCAAATGACATTATTCGGCAGGATATGCAGGTTGCCGGGATGCGGATCGGCATGGAAATAGCCATGCTCGAAAACCTGCGTGAGAAAAATCTCGGCACCGCTATGTGCAATCTTCTTAAGATCGTACCCCGCTGCTTGCAGTTCTTCTACTTGGGAAATCTTGATTCCGGAGAGGTATTCTAGAGTCAGTACGCTGCGGCCGGAAAATTGCCAGAAAACGTTAGGGATGCGAACCGTCTCGTCGTCAGCAAAATTGGCAGAGAAGCGTTCAATCGTGCGACCTTCACGGGAAAAGTCGAGTTCACGGTTGATTGTTCGGCGAAATTCTTTCACCAGGCCGATCGGGTCGTACATGTCTCCGCCCGGCAGGTGTTTGTCAACGAGGTAGGCAAGGCCCATCAGGATATCGATATCCGTTTCAATGACACCTTCGATCGCCGGTCGGCGGATTTTAAAAACAACCTGCTCGCCGGTTTTAAGTGTGCCGCAGTGGACTTGGGCAATACTGGCTGTGGCTAGCGGTGTTGGCTCGAAATGACTGAAAAGCTCCTCGACCGGTCGACCTAACTCGAGGTGCATCTGCATCAGAATCTCTTCTGTTGCAACGGGAGGAACACGGTCCTGAAGTTTTTTCAGTTCCTCCAGGTATTCACTGGGGATGATGTCAGGACGAGTAGAGAGCAGTTGCCCCAGTTTGATGAAGGTCGGGCCAAGTTCTTCCAGTGCCAACCGTAAGCGTTCCGCCTGCGAGAGACGTTCCAGCGCTCGAGAGGCGGTACCGAGCGAGACAATCCGCTTGCCCAACTCGAGATAGTAATCGATGTTGAGCTGCTCTACAATGTGCCCGAATCCGTACTTGATAAGAATACCAAGGACTTGACGGTATCTCTTGAGAGATCTGATGTTCCGGTTGATCCGGGTAAAAGGTAGCATAGGTATGTTGTCGGCTGATTTATTTGTTGTGTGCTTTTAGCTGTTTTTCCAGGTCTGTAACTTTTTTCTTCAGGCCGATAAAGTCCTCTTCGGTGACGACGCCAATCCGTTCGCAGGCCTTTTTGACCTCTTCTCGGGCCAGGTCTTCGAGACGCTGTTGGTTTTCTTTGGCGGCATCCTGTAGTTTCTCCAGCAACTTTTTGCCTTCATCCTCAGTTAGATTGAGCTTCTCTTTTAGATCATCTATGAGTTCTTCGGCTTTTTTTTGCGTTAAAGATACGACCCCGATTCCCGCAAGTAGAGTTTTCTCGATAATTTCAAGCATGCTCGGCTCCCCTGAATGCTGCAAGTGAAATTGAAAAACCTGTAAAAATTATAGCAGCTTCTGCAACTTGTTCAATTGATATAAAGTGCGTCAAAAAAAGTTTCTTAAAAATCAATTGGCTGTTTTTTTAGGAGCGTAGCGATCTTTTTCAGAGTAGATGCAACCGCAGTACTGCTGGCGATAGAGTCCCATCTCCTTGGAGATCCGAATGCCTTCATTCCAGCCGCTACGGAAATCCTCATAGTGAAAGTACAGGTCGTACTCCTCGCCAAGCTGACGGCCAAAATCAACGATATCCTGATGTTTTTG
The DNA here is from genome assembly GCF_055389805.1 of Desulfuromusa ferrireducens. Taxonomy (NCBI): domain Bacteria; kingdom Pseudomonadati; phylum Thermodesulfobacteriota; class Desulfuromonadia; order Desulfuromonadales; family Geopsychrobacteraceae; genus Desulfuromusa; species Desulfuromusa ferrireducens. Next base: position 4,428,108 of record NZ_AP042415.1, on the reverse strand, counting down.
ATAGCGCGAGTAGAGCAGGGTCGTGGTAAAGCCCTCGAAGCCTAACCGATGTGCCTCTTTGGCCGTCGCCTGGAGTCGTGAACGGTAGCAAAATTCACAGCGATTTTTCGGGTCGAGAGCAACTGCAGCAAGGAACTCTTCAAGACGATACTCTTCGTTATAGATGACAGGCAGTTCAACATTGTCAGCATATTCACGGGTGGTTGCCAGGCGTCGGCTGAATTCCTGATAAGGGTGGATATTGTGATTGTAGAAAAAACCGGTCAGCTCATGATTTTGCTCGCGCAAAACTTTCACTGGATAGATGGCACAGTTGCCACAGCAGATATGCAAGAGAATCCGCATAAGAAAAGGCTCCAGGGTGAGTGTGAGCGATATTGGGAATTGGCAGCATGGCGCAAAGAGCAGCGGCTGTCAATTGCCCTCTGGTGTATACATGGAGATAATCTTATGGAAGTTTCGGCAGGTTCAGCTTTTTCCATACTTTTTTGGTTAGTTTGTTGGCTGCCTTGGAGCTTTTCAGGCGATTATGGCAACGGTTGTTAAGTTGCTTGTGTAACGACAGCATGTCTTTCCAGTAGTGTTGTTGCAGCATGAGCAGTTGCTGGCGGTCAGTCGGTAGTTCAACCTCGGGCTTTCCAAGCTCTGAACAGAGCAGCAGGGCGTTGGCCAACTCTTCGCCATAAATCAGCATCCTTTGCCCGGCGGCATCCTCAAGTTCGATTTCACCGAGGAGTTCGCTTGTTTTGATTAATGGCGGTGTGAAGTGGTAATTTGCCATCTCGGGCTGCTCCAGAAAATAGAGGTACTTATCGGGAAACGTTGGGACCCCTTCTCTTTGTAGTTGCTGGGCAAGCTCGTCCAGAAGGTCCTTGTCCGAGTTTCTGGGGTTTGCCGCGCTTCTGGTGCGCGTTTGTTCTGCCATCTCAAGCGTTGCAAGCGTCGGCACTTGCAGCAGTTCGGCCAGCAATTGATCGGGATCGATCGCCTGCTTCTTGGTTACGGTTGTTTGTTCTCTGGCCAGCTCATTCAGATGCAGGATGTCAGGGCGAGGCCATGCTGCATCTTGCCGGTCGTCTTCCTGGGGCGTCGCAGGGTTGCTGTTTAGAATTTGCTCAAATCGTTTCCACAGGCGGCTTTGCGTGAAAAACTGCAGCCCTGACAGTGCCGTTTCGTCTAGCACTTCATCGTTTGGCCAGACCAGTTTGCTGCCCAGCAACTGGAAGATTTCAGTGGGTAGTTGTAGGGCCAGCAGCAGTTGGTTGCGTAAAAAGGATGTCTCTGTCGTGACGACCAGGGTTCTCGTTTCGTTAGCCAGGACCACGCTGGGCGGAGTTTCCAGTCCGGCCTCAGGGATCAGCTCGAGAATGATGAGCTGGTCTCCCAGGTCAGTCACTTTTTGTAGCGAATAACTTTCTAACAGTAGCGACCAGAAAGCCTCATCAACTGCGCTTGTTATGACTGTGCGGGGCAGGGTCAGGTGCAGTGTTTTCTGATCTTTGCTTAAGCCGAGCAGGTGGATGAGTTCCCAGAACCAGAGAGGTTTGTCCCCGGCAATGCGAAACCTCCGGTTGGGCCATGAGGTGCGAAATAAAGTTGTAAACTGGTGACGTTCTTCGCGCGACAAAAGTCGCGGGTTGTTCAGCAGTCCACAGATCGATCGGCGGACGAGAAGACCGAAGTCTAGCTTAAACAGGTTGCCGTGGACCAACTCTTTTTGTGGCTGCTGTGACAGGTCTTGCAAGAGACTTGCTGCCGCTAAAAGTGATGGGGAGTCGGAAAGAATCAGTTGTGTTGTTGGGCTGAGGACGGGGCTTTGTGGATAAAGATGCACATCTGCAGTTGCTTGCGGAGTCTGCTGCTCTGGGGCCCAGCCATTAATGAGTAACTGAATGCTGGTCATGGCACGCTGCTCCGATTGGCGCCATGACAGCTGCCGGAGGCGCAAAAGAAGATGGTGGAAGCAAACAGCTGTCTCGTATGGCAGCGCTGGTGGCGTGCTTGTTATGCTGAGGGTCAGCGTCTGTTTTAGCGTCTCTGGAAGTTGCGGTAACGAAAGTTGAATCGCGCGTTCAAGTTTTTCCGGCAGGATTGCTGACGGTAATTGCTGGTGCCAGGCAAGGCTAAGCAGCTGCAGTAACAGCAGGCGGTTGGCTTCGTTCGCCAGTTGGTCGGCGTCTTCGGCTGTGCTCAGCTCTTCATCTGCACGTTGGCTGCGATAGCTATTCACCTGTGCCGGCAACGCGAGGTCGAGAGCGGTTTGAAACAGGTTGTGGAGATAGTGGGGGGAAAGCTCGGTCGAGGGTACCAGCCCGATGACGGCCAGCAGTTTGAGTGCTTCCAGAACATCCCCCAGCAGGTGGCGAAAACTATCCGGGTGCTCGGCATGTTTAAAGCTGAACTGCTGATGCTGGTGAATGCCGTCACTGTCCTGTTGCCAGATCCGGACCTGATCGCTTTCCCAGGTGACAAAATGCTTTAAACCGAGGGCTTCACAGCAGCTGCGGCCATGCTCCAACTCAAGTTCGATATCTTGTTCTGGAAGCAACATGATAGCGCCGGCCATCATGCTTTGACGATTAATCCAGAAAACTAACGGAGGCTGCAGGACGCCCTGGTCTGTGTGGATTTTTGGGTAAAGGTCCACCCGACGAAACGGCGTGCGGCCATTTTCGATAATCAGTTCGGTCCAGACCGATAGTTGCTGGGCAAATTTTTGCAGCTCGGGATGCGTCATCAGTGTCATTCGGTCAGCCGAAAAGGCTGCCATTCGAACCTTTACTAGCGGGAGTTCTTTGGAAATGCCGGTAACAGAGTTCTGTGGCGACCCGTCCGCGTGGAGTCCGGTTGAGGAACCCCTGTTGGATCAGGTAGGGCTCGATGACGTCTTCGATGGTGTCACGCTCTTCGCCGATTGCCGCTGCCAGGGTGTCGAGTCCGACCGGGCCGCCGGAAAACTTGTCGATGATCGACAGCAACAGCAGGCGATCCATAAAATCGAGACCTTGATTGTCAACTTCAAGCCGTTTTAAGGAGTGGTCTGCCAGCTCATGGGTAATGACGCCATTGCCTTCGATCTCGGCAAAATCACGCACCCGCCGGAGAAGGCGGTTGACGATTCGTGGCGTTCCTCGGCTGCGGCGGGCGATCTCGCTGGCACCTTTGGCATCAATCGGGATGTTGAGGATGCCGGCACTGCGCTTGACGATCGTTGTCAGCTCCGCATTAGAGTAGAACTCGAGACGGCTGATGACGCCGAACCGGTCGCGGAACGGAGACGAAAGCAATCCTGCTCGGGTGGTCGCACCGACCAGGGTGAAATGTGGGATGTCGAGCTTGATGGTGCGGGCAGAGGGGCCCTGGCCGATCATAATGTCGAGCTGATAGTCCTCCATGGCCGGGTAGAGGATTTCTTCGATCACCGGGGAAAGGCGATGAATTTCATCGATGAACAACACATCCCCCTCTTCGAGGTTGGTCAATACCGCGGCCAGATCGCCGGCTTTTTCGATCACCGGGCCGGAGGTGCTTTTTATGCTGACACCCATCTCCTGGGCGATGATATTGGCCAAGGTGGTCTTCCCCAACCCCGGGGGGCCGAAAAACAGGACGTGGTCGAGGGCTTCCTGCCGCTTGCGGGCGGCATCAATAAAGACCTGCAGGTTCAGTTTGGCCTTACTCTGGCCGACATACTCCTGCAGGGTGCGCGGGCGCAGACCTGTTTCGTAATGATCTTCTTCGGGTAAGGGGTCGGCAGCGATCAGTCGCTCGCTCATCAGTCTCTTCCTCTATTTGATAAGGATCTTCAGGGCTGCCTTGAGGGTCTCTTCCAGGGAAGCGCCTGCGGCAATGTTCAGATGACCTAAAGTTTTGCGTGCCAGTGATTCTTTGTAGCCCAGATTGACCAGGGCTGACAAGACATCTTGATGGCTGTCCTCGTTGCCGGCCAGTGGACTGTCAGTTGCTGGCAGTGTGCCTTCGAGGGCAAACTTTGTCGCCTTGTCTTTTAATTCGAGCACCAGTCGTTCGGCGCTTTTTTTGCCGATTCCTGGAATTGCCGTTAAACGCAATGCATCTCCCTGGCACAGGGCCATGGCGAGTTCGCCGGTAGGGATATGCGAGAGGATGGTAATGGCCAGTTTTGGTCCGACCCCGGAAACGGAAATAAGCAAGCCGAATAAAGCTTTTTCTGCATCACTTAAGAAGCCAAACAGGTTGATGGCGTCCTCTTTGACATGGGTATGGACACGTAACTGAACTTGGCCGCTTTCCGGCAGGGCATAAAAGGTCGAGAGTGGGATCTGAAGCCGATAGCCAACCCCGCCGACAACAAGAATAATCTGTTCCGGACTGCGTTGCGCCAGTTCCCCTGTGAGTAGTGCGATCATCGACGGATCCTTTGTTGTTGTGAACTGGACTGGTTAATCTGTTTGGCCAGGTGATGACTGTGGGCGTGGCAGATGGCGACGGCTAAAGCGTCGGCAGCATCCTCTTGAGCGATTTCCGGAAGATTCAGCAGCGTGCGGGTCATTTGTTGCACCTGACTTTTCCCGGCCCGACCATAACCGACCACGGCACTTTTGACTTGCAGCGCCGAGTATTCGGCCACCGGGAGATCGGCGTTGATACCGGCCAGTAAGGCGACCCCACGAGCATGCCCCAGCTTTAGGGCCGAGGCCGGATTGCGGGCCATGAAAATCTGTTCAACGGCGACGGCATCCGGACGATGTTGTTCGATCAGTTGGCACAGTTGCCTGTAGATCTGCTGCAGGCGCAAAGGGAGGGCATCATTGCTGCGGGTAAAAATAGCACCATTATCCAGATGAATCAGACGGTTGCCCTGCTGTTCGATGAAACCGTAGCCGGTCGCTTTGCTGCCTGGATCGATGCCGAGTATTCGCATAATGTGAGAGTGAGGAAAAAAGATAAAAGCTTGCCGTGGGTCTTTATCTTTTTCCTTCCGCTTCGTGGGCGTTAGCCCATGAGCTTTTCCATCTCCTCGTCGGAGATATCGAAGTTGGCGTGGACATTCTGGACATCATCGTTGTCCTCCAGAACCTCAATCATCTTCATCAGCGTTTCTGCTGATTTGCCCTCAACCATGGTCATGGTCTGCGGAATCATGGTCACTTCTGCCGATTGAGATTTCAAACCTTGATCTTCCAGGGTATTTTTGACGCTTTCAAAATCAGCCGGGTCGGTCACAACTTCAATGATGCCGTCTTCTTCTTTTACGTCTTCGGCACCGGCTTCGAGAGCCGCTTCAAAAATGACCTCAAAATCATTTTCAGCATCGAAGATGATTTGCCCCTTGCGGTCGAACATGAAGGCCACCGAGCCACTGACTCCGAGGCTGCCGCCGTACTTATTGAAGGCGTGGCGAACCTCGGCGACGGTACGGGTGCGATTGTCGGTCATGAATTCGACAATGACGGCAACGCCCGCTGTCCCGTAGCCTTCGAAGGATCCTTCTTCGTAGGTGACACCATCCAGATCGCCCGTTCCCTTTTTAATCGCCCGGTCGATATTGTCTTTTGGCATGTTGCCTTGTTTGGCTTTGTCGATGGCTAAGCGTAGTCGCGCATTTGTTTCCAGATCTCCACCGCCGATTCTCGCTGCCACGGTGATTTCCTTGATCATTTTGGTGAAGATTTTTCCGCGCTTGGCGTCCTGGGCCCCTTTGCGATGCTTGATGTTGGCCCATTTGCTGTGTCCTGCCATTATCCCGTTCTCCTTACTTATATTTGCTATGCAAAACGCCGGCAGTGGCCGGCGTTTTATTTACGCTTGTTTTTACCCGGACTTAATGATCCTGCGGGTTGTTGCGATAGCCAACAATTTTGAGGTTGTCTGTTATCCCGACAATTCCCTCAACCTGCTGTGCATCGTCTATTGCCGCTTGACGCTCAGCCTCACTGTAAACATGACCAGAAAGGGTGACGTGGCCGTCTTTTACGTCAATATTGAACCAGATGTCCTGGATCCGTTCATCTGCAAGGCGGGCAATCTGGATCTTTTTCTGGATGATCAGGTCTTTCAGCTTGAATTTTGCTGCACTCTTTTTTTCCACCAGATTCTGGTCCTGGACACCTTCGGCGATCAGTTTGACCGCAGTCTCGTTTGACAAGCGCGCAGTATTGATCACCATATCGTATTCGATCGGATTGCTCCAGTTACGGTCAAAGTAATATTTGATGAATCCGGCTCGCTGCTGGTCACTTTTACGCACCAGAGAGCGCGCCAGGTCGGGATCGATCCACTCGCGTTCAGCCCAGCGTTCCACCCGATCTTCAAACGGAGCGATGACCCGAACCCGGAAAACACTGCCAATGCCGGGAAGCAGGTCTTGGCCTCCGCGGCCATAGATAACGACATTCCCCTTGAGGGCTTTTTCAAGTACGATCAACTGGATGCGGCTCATATCTAATTCGATTTGCCGATCAAGTTGCTCAACGAAGGCGGGTGGTTTTTCGTCGACCTGCTGCAGGCTTTCAGCTGTCAGGCCGTATTTGGAGGCCACATCCTTGATAGCGTCACCATCAACGAGGGTGTAACCGAGTTCTTCTGCTATTTGATTTACTATTGGAATGCCGCCGCAACCCATTTCTCGGGAGATGGTAATGATCGCCATATTTTAATTCTCTCCAATTCGTACAGTGTTGTCGATCAGTTATGGACGTTATTTGCCAGCATTGAAGCCTGGTTTGTGATCGAAATAATGGATAGTTTCAAGAAACCGGACCGTACGGCTTTTGGAACGCATCACCACCGTGTGAGTTTTTGCGCCGCCGGAAAAATAGCGAACGCCGCGAACCAATTCACCGTTGGTAATTCCGGTTGCCGCAAAAAAAACCTCACCTTTGGCCATCTCTTCCGCCGTGTAGATCTTGTCGAAATCGGTAACGCCCATGCTCCGGGCTCGAATTCGTTCCTCTTCGGTCATGAAAACCAGTCGGCCCTGCATGAAACCGCCAAGGCATTTGATCGCTGCCGCCGTCAGAACTCCTTCAGGGGCTCCTCCGACGCCAAGCATCATGTCGACGCCACTGCCTTCGATGGCTGAGGCAACCGCTGGCGCAACATCACCGTCAGAGATCAGTTGGATGCGGGCACCGACCTTGCGAATCTCGGCAATTGCCTTGTCGTGGCGTGGCCTGTCGAGTAAGACCACCATCAGGTCCTGAGGCGAGCAGTTTTTAGCCTTAGCTAAGGCGATAACGTTTTCGCCCGCTGATTTTTGCATGTCGACCGCGCCGATGCCATCTGGGCCGGTGACTATTTTATCCATGTACATATCAGGGGCATGCAGAAAGCCGCCACGTGGTGCCAGGGCGATGGTGGCGATGGCACCGTTGGTGCCCTTGGAACAGATCGTGGTTCCTTCCAGGGGGTCGACGGCAATGTCCATCTCGCACTCGCCTTCAGCGCCACAACCGAGCTCCTCACCGATATAGAGCATCGGTGCTTCGTCCATTTCCCCTTCGCCGATGACGACAACCCCGTTGATTTTCATCGCCCCAAGGGTGCGCCGCATCGCTTCGGTTGCAGCAGCGTCAGCAGAAATTTTATCCCCTTTGCCGACCCAACGTCCAGAGTCCAGGGCTGCCGATTCTGTGACCCGAGCAAGCTCAAGGGCCAGATTTCGATCCATTACCATGTAAAGTAAGCCAATCTAAAGCGGTGAATAATTCCTCATCGTTTACAGCAGGTCATAATGGCATGATTTTCTGTCAAGTTCAAGAGTCGTGAGTTTGCCGTCGTATAAAGCCGATAATTTCCTGTACTTCCGGCGTTTTTGCCTCTCTGGTAAATGTGTTTGTTCTGTTTGCTGGTGGTTTGTCTTTGTTTGCCTTTGGGGCGGGATATCCTGCCACTAAAGGGCTCTTGTTTTTACTGGGGCAGCTGGCTATAATCGCGCCCTTAAACTTTAGACGAGCGAGTATGGAGATGATGACTGTGGTTGAGGAAAAATCAGAATTGGTCGAACTGCTGCGCAAGAAGATTGAAGCCGAAGGCGGGGTCAACTTTGCCACCTTTATGGAGCACTGTCTTTATCACCCTGACTATGGCTATTACACTACCTCTCGCACCCGGATCGGTAAAGACGGTGATTTCTTTACCTCGTCCAGCGTCCACTCGTTGTTCGGCCGACTCGTTGCGCGCCAACTCGAACAGATGTGGCAGTTGCTTGGACAGGGGGAATTCACGATTGCTGAACAGGGCGCGGGAGAAGGGCATCTGTGTCTTGATGTTCTTGACGCGCTGGCTGCCGACGCGCCAGAGTTTTATCAACAGCTGAATTACCGGATTGTCGAAATCAGTCCCGACCATCAACGTGGTCAGGCCGGAAATCTGCAGCGGCACGTTGATGCCGGTCGGGTGGGTTGGTGTTCTCTCGCTGACCTGCAGGGGATGCAGGGCTGTTTTCTCAGCAATGAATTGATCGATGCCTTTCCTGTTCATTTGCTCGATAAGCGCGATGGTGAATTTAAGGAGATCTTTATTGTTAACGGCGAAGAGGGTTTCGTCGAAGAGGTCCGGCCGTTGTCCAATCCTGCTATCGAAGATTATTTTTCGTTGGTTGGTAGCAGTTTGCTGGAGGGGAATCGTGGCGAAGTTAACCTGCAGGCTCTCGAGTGGATGCGTGGGGTCGCCGAGGTCATTGAGCGTGGATTCGTTTTGACTATCGACTACGGTTACCCGGCAGAGGAACTGTTTGCTCCGTTTCGCCGGAACGGGACACTGCTCTGCTACCATAAACACCAGTCGAACGAAAACCCATATCAACGCCTTGGCTGTCAGGATATTACTGCACATATCGATTTCACCGCTCTGCAAAAAATTGGTGAGCAGCACGGTTTGGAAACCCTATATTTCGGCGAACAATATCGGTTTCTGATGGGGCTCGGTTTTATTGAGGCGCTGATGGAACTGCAGGTGCAGGAAACCGATCCGCAAAAAGCGCAGGCCCTGCGGATGACATTGAAAAACCTGATCATGCCGGACGGTGGAATGGGAGAGAGCTTCAAGGTTTTGGTGCAGGGTAAGGGGGTTGAAGCTGCGGATCTGCTCTGCGCGCGTCGAATTCGAGATATCAGCATGCCGCCTGGGATGTTTTAATTCCCGCTGGCTTGCTTGCTCCAGTCTAGGGGCGCTATACTGCAAACACATAACCACATATTAAATGGAGGAACATCCGATGAAAGAACGTGTTCAAGAAGTCCTGAACCAGGTCCGTCCCGCATTGCAGGCCGATGGCGGCGATGTCGAGCTGGTTGATGTTAGCGAAGAAGGAATTGTCAGTGTTAAGCTGACAGGGGCATGTGGCTCCTGTCCGATGTCGACCATGACCCTGAAAATGGGAATTGAAAAAACTCTGATGGAAAACATTCCTGAAGTCAAAGAAGTGGTCCAGGTTCGCTAGGACTGCTTGATCAGGCAATAAATAATATTTATCGTTGTTGGAAGAGCCGACCTGTAAAGGTGTCGGCTCTTTTTTTTGTCCTTGTTGTTTCGATAACAAAAATACTGGCATTTATGTTTGTTTGGTGATACTTTCTCCCCGATCATCATGGCCGCGTTCCCCTTCTTGCTTTCTGCTGCGGCTTGAACTTCTTTTTTTGTTTTGTTAACAAGGCTGACTATGAAATCGACGGAACGACGTAAAGAGTTACTTATCTGGCTGGAAGAAGAGGGTACCTTGAGCCTGTCCGAAATGGTGACCCGTTTTGGTGTTTCAAAGATGACGATTCACCGTGACCTGGATCTGCTCGAACAGCGACAGGTGTTGAAGCGGATCCACGGCGGTGCGGCACGAATCGAGAAGCTGGTGCGTGATCGGGACGGTCGCTACGAAACGCGACTGGAGCAAGGGAGTTGCCTGATTTGTTATCGTCCGCCCAGCCAGCAACTGCTCTATACGTTGACGTTGAAAAACGGTGAGCAGAAGGTTGCCTGTTGTCCGCACTGTGGGATCTCCGCGCACTTGATGTTGGGCGACCGGGTGGCGATGGCTCTGACCGCCGACTATCTTACCGGCAAGCTGCATTCGGCGCAGCATTCCTTTTTTGTCATGGGGAGCGTTGCCAGCCCTTGTTGCCGCCCGTCGATGTTAACGTTTGAGGATGAAGAGATGGCGCAACGTTTTCAAACCGGTTTTGGCGGCAAGGTCGGAAGTTTGAATGATGCGTTAAGATATCTTGAAGAGGATATGACGTTGCACAGCGTTGATGGTTGCCCCCATTGTGCAGCAATGGGAGAGAAGGCCGATTGACGCAATTTACAGGAGGGGCGTTTTTTGTCGGGACGCCCGTTGTCGTTTTTTTTAGCGCACAGGTTACGACCTGTGCGCGTAACCCACCCATTCTTCAACTTAGTCTGGTAGCCCAGAAAGTTTCGAATCTTTTTCGCTAAGGCTCCCCGCGAAATAAACTGTGTAGCCGCAGCAGTAGTCCTTGTTTGGTCGATAGCGCCCCGTGCGGGCAAAGTTCCTGACAGCAGAAACAGCGGATGCAGCGTTCATAGTCGATCCGCAATTGACCGGCTTCGATCTTCATTGCTTCCGGTGGACAGTAGGTGACACAGTCGTTGCAGAGTTTGCAGCGGGTCGCATCGACAGCTGGCCGTGCAGTAATCGAGTGTTTCAGGTGTTTTTTCAGTGGGCCTGTGAGGCCAAAGGTGACGTCAGTCATCTTTGCCGGGTGGAAGTTGCTGATTTGCAGCTCTCGAAGTGGCGTGCCCAGCAGTTCCAGTTGTTCGAGACGGGTGTAGGGGCGGCCGGTGTCGAGCGCTTTTTGCTGTGTCCAAACCTGATGTGGCTGCATGCCGACCAGTTCAGTGGCGACCGTATCGATGGCCTGGGCGTTGCTGCCAGCCAGGAGCGCACCGATCAGTACCGGATCGCCGTTGCCGGGACCTTCCCCTTCCATACCAACCACCGCGTCAACGATATGCAGCGCCGGGGACAATTGCTCGCACAACTCCAGTAACATCAGGGCAAAAAAGCCCTTATCGGTTCCCGCCTGCAAGTGCAGACGGGGTTTGCGCAAGCCGACAACCGCACCGAACATATTTTTTACCGCGCAGGTCAGGCCCATCATCTGGTGGGTTTTTAGTTTCGGCAGGTTGATGATAACATCAGCGTTGAGGATTTCTTGTGCTACCTCCAGTTCGTGGAATGTTCCGCCTCCCGGACGGATCTTGACCGATTCTTCGAAGGTAGTAAAACGTGCTCCGGTCGCTTCGACAATCTCAAGAATGCCGCATTTGCGCGCTACATTTTCTGCCGTGCCGATGCCTGGAGAGTCACCGACACTGACAATCCCGCCCGCCTCCTGTGCCAGTTCAATCACCGCACGGACGATTTCCGGGTGGGTGGTGACAGCTTTTTCCGGGACTTTTCCTGAGAGCAAGTTGGGTTTGATCAGGACCCGTTGCCCCGGTTTGACAAACTGCCGCATGCCGCCGAGGGGTTCGAGCAGTAGCTCAATGCTGGTTTTGATGGCCGCTGGATCGTAATTGCTGCGTGCTTGCAGCGATACGCGGTGGGCAGCTGAGCTGGAATTTGTCGTCACAGGTTGTTAGCCTTCGATCAATTTGAGCTGTAGTTTTCGGCATCGGGGGCCATCAAATTCACAGAAATAGATTCCCTGCCAGGTGCCGAGTAAGAGTTTGCCGTTGCGGATGATGAGCTGTTCGCTGGCGCCGATCAGGCTGCTTTTGATGTGCGCGGCACTGTTCCCTTCCCGGTGTCGATATTGGTTGTGCATCGGAATCCATTGGCTGAGGCCATTGAGCATGTCTATCGCGACGTCGGGATCGGCGTTTTCATTGATGGTTACAGCTGCCGTTGTGTGCGGGACAAACAGCAGCGCCAGCCCCTCTTTGATGCCCGAAGCGGAGATCACTCGTTGTACTTCGGTGGTTACATCGCAGAGTTGAACCTGCATTTCTGTTGTCACTTGCAGTTCGTGAATCATTGTGTCGGCTGCTTTTGCAGGGCACCGCAGACTGCAGCCAGGGCCGCTTGGCGGTAGATCAGTGCCGTGTGCCCCATGTTGTCCAGTTCAACGGCATCACCCCAGGACAGTTGTGCATTGGCATTTGGCACGACCATATTGTCTTTGCGGGTGAAGATGTTGGTCATTTTGATGTTGTCCGGCACCGGGGCCTCATTGAGGCGGCGTAGAAAGTCGGAGCCTGGAACCAGGACCCTGCCGAGGGGGGATATTGCAAAGGGGATTAGTTTGGATCCCGAATGGGGCGAGCCAAGACAGACACATCTGTCGACTTTGTCCGCACCGCCACGCAGTTGAATGTAGTTGCGGGCAATAATGCCACCCATTGAGTGTCCGACCAGGTGGACTTTATCGACCCCGAGTCGGTGGCGTAACTCATCGACCTTTTTTGCCACCAGTTCGGTGAGGGCCTCCTCGTTGTGCCATGACGAGAGATTGATGGTGGCAATGTTTTTGAAGCCTTGTTTGCGCAGCGACCATTTAAACCAGAACCAACTGGCGCGATTATTAAACAGTCCGTGTAGAAGTAAGATCGGGGTTTCGCCTCGGGACTGGGCGTGCTTGCGTGGATTGAAAAGTCCGAAAGGGACGATCAGCAGGGTGAGAACATTGAAAAATGTTTCCTGGGCAACGAGTGAAAGGACCATGCGCGCCGTGCGGCAGCGAAATCTATTGTCGAGCAATTGCGGGTCAGCGTTGGCATACTCGTACCAGCACATGCTATAAGTCAAAATGACAACCAGCAGGTTGAGAAGGACGAAGGCGACAAATAAGCTCAGAATTAGGGTTGATAGGAAACACCACATAACTATGACTCTCTCCTGATGAATTTAAAAGCGGCCTTTTTTGGGGGGGGCTGGAGGGGGAATTTTTATAGCTCCCGGAAAGGCCTCAATATAGATGCCCGATTATGCCATGCTCCCTGATAAGCGTCAATCGATCCGCCATTGATCAGGTTGCTTTTGCCAGCAATTCCGCGAGGGGTGATGGAACAACTGCTGAAACGATTTAAAGAGCACCTGTCGGTCGAGCGGAACCTATCATCGCGGACCATAGAGGCCTACCTGCGTGATCTGCAACAGTTTCAACTTTTTTTGCAGCAGCAGCCCGAATTTTATGGGCCTGCCAGCGAGTGGTTGGGACGGATTGATTTGCTACTGCTTAGGCGTTATCTGGCTGACTTGCATCAAGGTTGTGGTCGCACCAGTATTGCCCGCAAATTTTCGTCGATCCGCGTTTTTTTTCGTTTTCTGGTCCGCGAAGGTTTGTTGTCGACGTCCCCTGCGGATGCCTTGTCAACGCCAAAACGTGAGCAGTATTTACCGAAAGTCTTGAGCGCCGAGCAAGCCGGACAGTTGCTGGATCGACCTTTGCCGGGGAAACGGTTATTGGTCTTGCGCGACCTGGCGATTTTCGAATTGACCTACTCGTGCGGATTGCGCGTTAGTGAGCTGACGGGGCTCGATATCGGTTCTGTTGATTTAGTCGAGTCTTCGGTCCTGGTGCTGGGTAAGGGTGGTAAGGAGCGGCTCCTGCCGGTTGGGCGCCAGGCATGCTCTGCGCTGCAGGCTTATCTTGACGAGTTGGGGCCAACTGCCGTCGCAGATCCCCTGTTTGTTAACCTGCGGGGCGGACGTTTAACGGCGCGCAGCATCCAGCGCAATCTGAAAAAACGTTTGTTGCTGTTCGGCTTGCCGACTGACGTCACCCCCCATGCCCTGCGGCATTCATTTGCCACCCACCTGCTTGATGCCGGCGCCGATTTGCGAGTCATTCAGGAATTGCTCGGTCACGCCTCCCTTTCAACCACGCAAAAGTATACCAAGGTTAGTTTTGCCCATCTGGCTGAAGTCTATGATCGGGCCCATCCGCGCAGTCGCAAAAAATGACCAAAACGGTCACCTTTTCCTTGACAGGCGTTGCTGAATAGATAGACTAGCGTCAATCAACGCAGCAAATATATTCCCCTGTCGATATGTAAAGGAGTTTGGCCAATGAGCGTTCTCGTCGGAAAAAAAGCCCCGGAATTTACCGCAGCTGCCGTTATGGCTGATGGATCGATTAACGAGAGTTTCAGTCTTGCCGAATTTCAGGGGAAATATATTGTTCTGTTTTTCTATCCCCTCGATTTTACCTTTGTCTGCCCCACGGAGTTGATTGCTTTCAGTCGTCGGATCACCGATTTTGAAGAGAAGGGCGTACAGGTTATAGGTTGTTCCATCGATTCCCAATATACGCACATCGCCTGGAGAAATACGCCGATTAATGAAGGTGGTATCGGTGAGGTGAAGTACCCGTTGGTTGCAGATGTTAAGCATGAAATCTGCCGGTCTTACGATGTCGAGTTTGATGCCGCCGGGGTAGCTTTTCGCGGTTCATTTCTGATCGATCAGAAGGGGGTTGTTCGTCATCAGGTGGTTAACGATTTGCCCTTGGGGCGCAATATCGATGAGATGTTGCGGATGGTCGATGCGTTGCAGTTTCATGAAAAACATGGCGAAGTTTGTCCTGCCGGGTGGAATAAAGGTGATCAGGCGATGGTTGCCGATGGTCAGGGAGTTGCTTCTTATCTGGCGGAGCAAGCGGAGAAACTTTGAAAAAATTCGACATCTTTCATATGGTTAGAAACTTTAGCTAAGAAAAGGGTGGCCCCGTGCCACCCTTTTTTTTATTGCTTATTAAGCTATAATAGATGTAACTTTTGTGTAATATTAGTATGCTCAAAAAAAGCAAAGGTTAGTGGAGGAAAAACTGGTTTTTTGGGCTAAAAAAAACAAGGGGAGTGGAGTGCTTGTCGGGGCCTGTCAGGAGCGCTCTGGGAGCAGTGTTGCCTGCGTTCTGCGCGCTAAGGGTGAGCAGCCGGTTTTGCAGTCGGTTAGTTGGGAGTCTTCTGAAGAGACAGAGTCCTCTCTTGAAGCACTCAAGCGTCTGGTTCGTCTGCGACAGCTGCAGGATTACAGCGTCGTTTCCGTTTTGGCTCCCGGATTTTACCAACTCATGCAAGTTGAGTTGCCCCAGCTCCCAGCCGGAGAGCGCCGTGAAGCTGCACGCTGGCCGATTCGTGAATTGCTTGAATTCCCGGTAGAAGAGGCCGTTGTTGATGTCTTTGATGTCGCACCTTTCGGTAGCGACAATAACCCGCTGACTTATGTTGTCGCCGCCAGGCAGAGCCTGTTGCGTGAACGGATCGATCTCCTGCAGGAAGCAGAGTTGCAGCCGCTGGCCATCGATACACCGGAGTTCGCGTTACGCAATCTTGCCGAACTGTTTGTCGCTGATGCCCGTGGTACGGCGATTTTGTATCTTCAGGCTGACGGTGGCATGCTGACCATCGTCCGCGAAGGCGTACACTATCTGACCCGCTATCTGACATCCGGGATGAACGACCTGATTCCTTATGCCGATGGCGACTATGAAGCGTTGACGGAACAACTAGACACTATTGTTCTGGAAGTTCAGCGCACCTTCGATTATTGCGAGAGTACTTTCCGTTTGCCGATGGTCTCGCGGTTGTTGATTGCTCAGACCGAACGTGAGATCACAGCGGTCAACAGCTACCTGAATGATTATCTCACAACTCAAGTTGAGCCGTTTAGCTTTGCGTCCGTGCTGACGGTGCCTGAGGACAGCGTGCAGTTGGACCTGAATCGTCATTTGTTGGCTATCGGTGGCGCGTTGCGCTGGGAGGGGAGTTGATGCGCCAGCAGGTCAATCTGTATCAAGCTGTTCTGATTGATAAACGGGAGCCGTTGCGCGCGCGGCAGGTTGGGCTGATTTTACTGTTGTTTATCGCTTTGTTGACTGTGCTGAGCCTGCTCGGTTATCGACAGACGGGTGGAGCCAGTCAGCGTCTGGCTGCCTTACAGAAACAGCAGACAGCGAAGATTGCGACTATTACTGCCCTAGAAGAACAATACCCGCAACGGCAGAAAAACGCTTTGCTTGAGGAAGAAATTCAGCGAAGCAGAGATCTGCTGGAAGAGCAAAAACAACTGCTCGGCTATTTCTCCGTTCGTGAAGAGGCGGGCAATGACGGCATTCTGCAGTTGCTTGACGGTCTGGCGCGCAATCAGCGGCAAGGGGTTTGGCTACGCAGGATTCAGCTTGCTGACGGTGGCCGTAATATCGCCCTAGATGGCAGTGCCGTACGCCCGGAATTGGTCCCACAGTATCTTGAATCGCTTGGCGAAAAAGGGGTTTTGGCGGGACAGGTTTTTTCCCGTTTGAAACTGGCCCGTTTGCAGGAGCAGCCGGGGCAGGTTGACTTTAGCCTCGAATCGTTGCCGGTGGGGCAGCCATGAAGCGGCTTGGGACATTGCAAGATCTGTTGCAGTGGTATGAGCAACGCCCTCTGCGTGAGCGGGTATTGTTGTTGGTTTGTCTGTTGGTTGTCCTGTTTTTCATCTGGGATACAGCGGTGATGAGCTCTCTTGGTCTGCGCAAGAAAAACGCCCGCAAGCAAGCCGCAGAAATCGACATCGCAATGATCGAACTTTCGACCCAGGAGATGTTGATTCAGGCGCGTAAGGATTTTGATCCCGATCGTGAGAATCGCCAGATCCTAGAGAAGCTGCAGACTGATATTGCGGATGTCCGTCGGCAGTTGGAAGGAAATGTCGTCAATCTGGTCTCGCCTAAGGATATGCCGCAGCTGCTAAAGGACCTTTTATTGCGACAGCAGAAGTTGCAGCTGCTCAGCTTGGAAAATCTACCGGCAGAAACCTTGCAAGTTAAGGAACCGGTAGGCGATGACTCTTTGTCCCCAGTTTTATACCGCCACCGGCTGCGGCTTGAATTTGTCGGCGATTATCTGGCCACACTGGCTTACTTGAAGACCCTTGAGGAGATGCCCCAGAGCATGGTTTGGGAAGAGTTGGAAATTGAAACCCAACAGTATCCGCAGGCCAAGGTTCGTCTGCAGGTCTATACTTTGAGTTTGGCCAGGGGGTGGATCGGTGGGTAAAAGATTTCTCTGCTGTTTGTTGGTGTTACTGACGTGCGGTCCGATGTTGGTTGCAGCGGCGGATGTTTTGAAAGATCCACTACGCCCGATACGCTACCAGGCACCGGTTGCCGAGCAGGCAGTTGATAGCGGCGCCGAGCAGCAGCGTCTGGATTGGCGGTTGAGTGGCGTATTGATTTCCGCTGAACGCTCCGTCGCCATTATCAATGGCCAGTCGATGCAGGTTGGGGATCTGTTTGAGGGCTATAAGCTGATCAAGATCGAAGCGGGCGAGGTGTTGTTGCAGAGCAAACAGAAACAGATTGTATTGCGCCGGGCAGGAACCGGTTTGAAGAAGGCATCCTCGTTTCTGGATGTCACGAAAGGGAGTCATCCGTGAAATTGTCGGTGCTGAAAATCTCCGGGCTATTCGCTGTACTTGCGATTGGTCTTTCGTCTTTTGTCGGGTGCGCCCCGGCACCGCGCGGTGGAGAGGCTCTGGCATCGATTAATCAATCATTGGTTTCTTCGACGACGCAACCGCCGGCTCGGGTAACGCCTCCACCACCTCCCCGGGAAATCCGTTCGGCGCTGATTCCGGCTGCTCAGCGGCTCAGTGCTACTGCCAAGGCTGTAGAACCAGCGACGTTTGATATCGCCGCCAGCGAGGTTCCGGCGCGCGAGTTTTTTATTAGCCTGGTTGAAGGTAGTCGGGTCAACATGGTTGTGCACCCTGACGTTAGCGGGGAAATCAACATCGATCTGAAAAACACCACAGTTGAAGAAGTCCTCGAGGTGATTCATAACGTTTATGGCTATCCCTATTTTAAAACTGGCAGCATCTATCAAGTGATGCCGATCGGTCTGCGGGCCGAGACTTTTCAGGTGAACTATATCAACATGATCCGCCGGGGCACATCGCAGACCCGGGTCAGTTCCGGGCAAGTCTCTGAGGTTGATAGCAGCGACAATGGTTCTGAAGAGACCTCAACCAGTACCTCTAAAACGGTCACCGGCAGCAGCATTGAAACTGAATCGACGGCGGATTTCTGGAGCGAGTTGCAACGCGCCATACAGAGCCTGGTTGGCAGTGAAGGCGGGCGCAAGGTTGTTGTTCAACCGCAGGCCAGTGTCGTGGTGGTGGTGGCAATGCCGGACGAACTGCAGATGGTCGGGAACTACCTGCAGACCATTCAGAACAATTTGCAGCGACAGGTCGTGATCGAGGCGAAGGTGATCGAAGTCAGTCTTTCCGATGGGTTCCAATCCGGAATAAACTGGGTCGCTATGGCTTCGGATGCGGATGGCAAGGGCGCTGTCGGCGGTCAGGTTGGTGGCGGGCGAATCTTTGACGAAGGGAATATTTCGTTTACTGAGGACAACGTTCTTGGTGCGCTTCCAGCCGCCATACAGTCGTCGGTGTTTGGCGGCGTTTTCGGGCTTGCTTTAAATTTTAATGATTTCACGGCCTTTATTGAACTGCTCGAAACCCAGGGGGATGTGCAGGTCCTGTCTAGTCCGCGGATCTCCACGGTTAATAATCAAAAAGCCGTTATTAAGGTCGGCTCTGATGAATTCTTTGTTACTGATATCTCCAGCGATACCACCACCGGAACCACCACCAATAGCACGACAGATATTACCTTAACGCCATTTTTCTCTGGAATCGCTCTTGACGTGACCCCGCAGATCGATAACGAAGGGGGCATTACCTTGCATATCCATCCGACCGTCAGCGAGGTTGTCGACCAGAACAAGCAGTTCAGTATTCGTGGGGAAGTGCAGAGCCTGCCGCTAGCATTCAGTACGGTCCGTGAGTCAGATAGTGTCGTCTATGCTGAAAGCGGTCAGCTGGTGGTTATTGGTGGTCTGATGAAGGAAAATACGATCAGCGAAAATGCTGGGGTGCCAATATTAAGCTCTCTGCCTGGAATCGGTTCGTTGTTCCGTCACACCAGGGAGCGATCCCGGAAAAGCGAGTTGGTGATCCTGCTGAGGCCGCAAGTCATCCACAGTCCAGGTGATTGGACCTCCACTCTTGAAGCTTCACGCCAGCGGATCGACAAGATTGCTCCCCAGTTCCAACGCAATTGGCGAGGACAGTGACAAGTCATTTCAAGACAGGTTTAAATAATGTATGAGTCGTTTTTCGGTCTCAAGGAGAAACCCTTCTCCCTGACCCCGGACACTGAATATTACTATCGTTACAGCGGTCATCAGGAAGCTCTGAATGTGCTGTTGGTTGCACTGCGCAATGGCGAAGGCTTTGTTCGTGTTGTTGGCGAAGTCGGCACTGGCAAAACCCTGCTTTGTCGACAGCTGCTGAAAGTTCTGCAAAACGATTGTGCAACCGTTTACCTGCCCAACCCCCTGCTTACTCCACGGGAACTGTATCAGGCTATTGTCAGCGAGCTGGAACTCGAAGTGCCTGCAGAGGCGACGGTTCAGCATTTGAATCAGCGCATTCTCGAAGAACTGATTCGGCTGCGTGAGCTGGATCGTCCGCTGGTGGTTCTGATTGATGAAGCTCAGGCCATGCCGTTGCAAAGTTTGGAGGCGCTGCGGCTGTTGAGTAATTTGGAAACGGAAAAGGAGAAGCTGTTGCATATCTTCTTTTTCGCCCAGCCCGAATTCGAACAGCGCTTGGGGCAGACCGATTTACGTCAACTCAGGCAGCGGATAACCTATTCCTATTGTTTGCCAACCTTACGTCAGCCGGAAGTTGTCGGATATATTGAGCATCGTCTGCGGGTCGCTGGCTACGCTGGGTCTGGCATGTTTCATCCGTCCGCCGTGCGTTTGTTGCACAAGGCCAGCCAGGGGGTGCCACGGGTGATTAATCTGCTGGCCCACAAGTCGATGCTCGCGGCTTATGGTAAGGGCAAGCAACAGATTGATAAACGCCTGGTGCTGGCGGCCATTAAAGATTCAACGACGGAGGAATCCTTTCCCCGGAAGTCAAAACAGAGCTCTTTCGTCTTGGAATTTGGCGCCTTGATGGTCGTTGCAGTGCTGACTTTACTGCTGCTGAAGGCGTTGCTATGAGTCTTATTAACCAGATGCTGCGCGATTTGGAAAAGCGCCGTAAAACCGAAAGCCGTCAATTGCCGAGCGGTGAAGGCCCCACGGTTGTCGAGGGGCACAAGCCCTTGCGGAGAATTATGGTTATTACCGTGGTTGGGGTCTTTGCGATCGGGTTGGTCTGGCTTGGGTTAGAGTTCTTTCCCGCAAATAAATTGGCAATCAAGCCCAAAATCACACTGGTGCCTGCAGATGACAAATCGCAGCGGATAGCCATCGTTCGAGGGGAAGAATTATTCGCCGCCTTGGAAGAGAAAAGCGCCCAACAACAAACTTCCGCGGTCACCAGTTATTCAGATTCGAATCAACCGGTTGCGACTGAGTTGAAAAATAAGCAATCTGAGGTCGTACCCTTGGATGTTGCGCCTGTTAAAGCTGTAAAAAAACAGAGCGTCGATGCGCGTCCGGTTGCGGTGACGCCGAGTCAAAGGCCTCAGTCCTCAGCAGTTTATCAGCCGAAATCCAGGCCGCCAGGTGCGGTGACTGCACCGGTCGATAAGGTGCTCGCTGTTCAGCCGGGCCTGCTGGTGCCGGCTGAAAAAACCGCTTCGGTTTCCGGCCCGCCGATAGAGGAAACTGAAGCGGTTGCTGAGAAATCGCCCGCGGCAGCAAAAGTGCTGGTGCCAAGAATTAAAACTCGCGTCGCGACCGGTAATTTTGCTTCGACCTTATTAAACTTAGGGGTTCTGGAAACGGTGGGTTCCGCCCGTTTAATGTTTGAATTTGAGCAACTCCCAGAATATGACTGGTCGTTCCAGGAGGGGGCTGGTCAGAAGATCAGTATTCGCTTTCAAAAATCAGGAGTACGGGCGGCCTTGACCATTCCGCGTTTGAAGGGCCCGTTACTTAAGCGGCTCAGTCTGCAGCCAGGGAAAGAGAGTTTGCAATTGCTGGTTGAGTCGAGCAAAAAACTCAAGGTTCAGACTCTTGAGTTGTCGGCAGATCCCTTTCACGGTCATCGTTTGCTGGTAGAACTCTATGTCCAGCAGCCCACCACCGGCAATGACTCTGCGTCGCAGGTCAGTACCGCTGTTGAGGTTGCGGTGGCGGAGATGCCGGCAGAAAATATTGTTGCTGCGACCAAGAAGGTGAGTAAAAAAGAGCAGTCACAGAGTCGC
This sequence comes from Desulfuromusa ferrireducens, assembly GCF_055389805.1. Classification (NCBI taxonomy): domain Bacteria; kingdom Pseudomonadati; phylum Thermodesulfobacteriota; class Desulfuromonadia; order Desulfuromonadales; family Geopsychrobacteraceae; genus Desulfuromusa; species Desulfuromusa ferrireducens. The sequence goes on along the minus strand of NZ_AP042415.1, from coordinate 4,406,950 downwards.
GAAGAACAGGCTCAGCAGGCCTATCAATCCGCCCTTGAACAGTTACGGCGTGAGAACTACCACGCCGCCGAGGCGACCTTGACGCACGTGCTGAGTTTACAGCCAAGTTTGTTTGACGCGCGTTTGCAACTCGTTGCCTTGTTACAGCAGTTGCAACGAGGTGGCGAGGCTGAAAAGCTGCTGATTCTCGGCCTGCAATTGCATCCCGATAATGCCGCGCTGCGGAAGAATTATGCCCGACAGTTGTTGGCGGATGGCCTGTTGGAGGGTGCGATTAACATTTTGCTCTCGGAGCCACAGCCGGAAGTTGCCAGTGATCTTGAATATCATGCCCTGCTAGCGGCGTTGCATCAGGAAAGTGGTCACTATAAAGCGGCAGTGAAGAGTTATACTCAGTTGCTTAAATACCGTCCCCGGGAAGCCCTTTGGTGGATGGGGTTGGCGATTTCCTATGAGCAGTCATCAGACTATGCCAGAGCGACGAAAGCCTATCAGCAAGCACTCTCCCTGCCGGGTTTGCGCCCCGATCTGCAGGATTATATTCGAAAGCGGCTACAGGTTCTGTAGCTCTGGATCTTTATTGAGGTTAGATTATGGCTTCTGCACAGGAACCACCACAAGTACCAGCGAAAGCAACTCCTCAGGCTGCCCCCCGAAAAAAAATCCGCATTGGCGATCTGATGGTCCGCCGTGGGGTCATCACTGAAGAGCAGTTGATGCAAGCCCTGGCCGCGCAAAAGAAAACCGGCGGTAAGCTGGGCAATACCCTTATTGAGTTGAACCTGGTCACCTCGCAACAGTTCCACGAGTTCCTCGCCAGTCAACTGAATTTACCCTATATCGACCTTAAGCATTACAATTACAAACCCGATACGGTTCGCCTCATGCCAGAAACTGCGGCGCGCAGATTCCGTGGTATTGCTCTGGCGATGGAGGGTGAGCGGATGTTGGTTGGACTGGCAGATCCGACCGACCTGCACGCGTATGATGAACTGGCTAAAATTCTCAAACGGTCGATCAATCTTGCCGTTGTTAACGAAGCGGAGCTACTTAAGGTTCTGGATATCGTTTATCGGCGGACCAAGGAAATTGTCAGTATTGCCGAAGAGTTGGGTGAAGAGCTGTCGCTGGGTGACAGCAATCTCGACTTGTTGCTGGCCGAAGCGGATGTTGAAGATGCTCCGGTTGTGCGGCTGTTACGCTCTTTGTTTGAGGATGCGATCCAAGTCGGTGCTTCCGATATTCATATTGAGCCGGATGAAAAGGTGTTGCGGATCCGGCAACGGATTGATGGCATTCTGCACGAACAGGTGATGAAGGAAAAACGCATTGCCGCGGCCCTCGTTTCGCGGCTGAAACTGGTCTGTGGTCTCGATATCTCGGAGCGCCGCCTGCCGCAGGATGGTCGTTTCAATATCCGCGTCAAAGGTAAAAGTGTTGATATCCGTCTTTCGACCATGCCGCTGCAATACGGCGAGTCGGTGGTTATGCGTCTGCTTGATCAGTCGGGTGGAATACTCCAGCTGGACAGTGTCGGCATGCCACCGGAAATTCTGGAGAAATTCCGTAAGCAGCTGCATCGCCCGAACGGGTTGGTGCTGGTAACCGGACCGACCGGTAGTGGTAAAACCACCACCCTTTACGGCGCCCTGAACGAGCTAAACCATGAAGAGAAGAAAATCATCACGGTAGAGGATCCGGTTGAATATCGTTTGCCTCGGATCAATCAGGTGCAGGTTCATGCGAAAATAGGTTTGGATTTCGCTCGGGTTCTGCGGGCCGGGTTGCGGCAGGATCCCGATATCGTCATGGTCGGTGAGATGCGGGATAAGGAAACCAGTGACATTGCTCTGCGTGCTGCTATGACTGGTCACTTGGTGCTTTCCACATTGCACACCAACGATGCGGTCAGTACCGCTCTGCGCCTGGTTGATATGGGAACCGAGGGGTATGTGGTTGCCAGTTCGTTGCGGGCGGTTCTGGCTCAGCGGTTGGTCCGGAGGATTTGTACCAGTTGCCAGAAGGTTGATAAGCTTGATGCTGCCAGTCGTAATTGGTTGCAGAGTTATGCCGGCCGGATGAAGCTGCCTTTGCTGGCGGCTGAATACATGACTGGAGCGGGGTGTCCCTCTTGCAATAACACCGGTTATTCTGGGCGGATCGGTATCTTCGAATTATTGGAAATCGACTTCGATCTGGCCAATGCTCTACGCCGTAACGATAGTGCCTCGTTTGCCGAATTGGCGAAACAGCAGCCTGGCTTCCGCAGTCTGGCGGAAAATACCCTGATTCTTGCTTTGAACGGGGTCACCAGTATGGAAGAAGTCCTGAGGATTGGCGGGCAGATCGATGAGAGCGCCAAGCTGGAGCCAAAGGCCGATGCGGCACCTGCTGAAGAACCGCCAGCGACTCCTGCGTAAGAGAGTAATCGATGCCTTATTACCGTTATAAAGCCAGGGATTCTGATGGCAAGCTGCTTGAGGGACAGACCGAAGCAAATTCGGCAGATGCGCTGGCCAATCAGTTTCAGGCCAGTGATGTTACTCCGATCAGTATCGTTGAGACGGCCGGGGAGCAGGACCTGCCGCTCGGTCAAAGGTTTAAATTGCATCGGCGGGCTAAAGTCGGACTTGATGATCTGATCCTCTTTTGTCGCCAGATGTACACACTGACCGCTGCCGGTGTGCCGCTGACCCGGGCACTGCGTGGTTTGGTCGATACCGCCCGTAACCAATCACTGGGCGACGCGCTCGCGGACGTGGTTGATGATCTTGAGGGTGGACAGGAACTGTCCGGAGCCTTTGCCAGTCATCCCAAGGTGTTTCCGCCATTGCTGTGCCGCTTGGTACAGGTCGGTGAGGCAACGGGTAAGCTGGATGACGTTTTTCAGCAATTGGCAATCTACTTTGAGCGGGAAAAAGATACCATTAATCGGGTTAAGGCGGCGCTGCGTTATCCGACCTTTGTTATTATTGCGATTTTCTTTGCTATCATCTTTGTCAGTCTCTTTGTCATTCCCGCCTTCGAGAAGGTGTTTGCCGGTATGGGAGCGGAACTGCCGTTGGCCACAAGAATCCTGCTCGGTATGTCAGGTTTCATGTTGAGCTACTGGCCGCTTGTTGTTGGAGTGGTGTTTTTGTTTGTTTTTGCCGTAAAGCGGGCGTTGAAAACCGAGCAGGGGCGCTATCTGTGGGATCGCTATAAGCTGAAACTACCGTTAGTGGGTGATATAATTCTACGTTCGACATTGGTCCGTTTTTCGCGGGCCTTTAACATGAGTTTTGGCGCTGGAGTGCCTTTAACCCAGGCGCTTGCGTTTACCTCTCGGTCTGTCGGTAATTCATATGTTGGTGGGAAAATTGAATCGATCAGAAATGGCGTTGAGCGTGGCGATACCCTGACCCGTAGTGCAACGCAGACCGGCATGTTTACCCCACTGGTCCTGCAGATGTTGGCCGTTGGCGAAGAGACTGGTGCCGTCGATACCATGCTCGAGGACGTTGCGCTGTTTTATGAGCGTGAAGTTGATTACGATCTGAAAAACCTCTCTAGCGCCATAGAACCGATTATGATCGTCATTATTGGTGGCATGGTTCTGGTTCTGGCGTTGGGGATATTTCTGCCGATGTGGAATTTATCCAGCATTTCAAAGTAAACGTAAATTTAGAGTTGATTGATTAGTAATGATGGGGGATACTTCGTAAGTGGGCGCTAATCTTGGTGAGCTCAAACAGGTTTCGAGTGAGCGAGGTTATACCTTTCTTGAGCTGTTGATCGTTATTGTCATTATTAGTATTTTACTGGTGGTTGCTCTTCACCACTATCGTAAACTATTGGTCGATGTCGAGCGAACTTCGCTACAGCATGATTTGGGTGTGATGCAAAGTGCCGTCGGGATGCAGGTTGCGGAGCACTTTTTGGCCGGAGACATGGCCGGTTTGCAGCAGTTGGTTAATAGTAACCCGATGGATTTGTTAGCGGAAAAGCCGAAAAACTATATCGGTATTGTCAGTCATAAAGAACCCGCAGAGATAGAGCAGGGTAGCTGGTATTTCGACACCGATAGCAACGCGTTGATCTATCTGGTGATCAATCAGCGCTATTTTGAAAGTGAATTAAAGCCGGCGCGGACCAGATTTAAGATTTACCCGGTCTATTCCGATAAGAAGGTTGGTGAAGAAAAGAAAACTTATCTGTCAGGTTTGTCGTTGCGCTCGATAGAGCCATACCGTTGGCGGAAAAGTTCAGATTAAAAAAAACGAAAAGACATCATTGTTTACGGGTGTTTTTCACTGCTGGATCGAAACAAAGGAGCTTGAACATGCGCAATGAAAAAGGTTTTACCCTGATTGAACTGGTTGTAGTTATCGTTATACTGGGAATTTTAGCAGCCGTTGCGGTGCCGAAATTCATAGATATGCAGGTTGATGCTCGGGAATCTGCTGTTGGCGGCATGCTTGGTGCCGTTCGCAGTGCGACAGCTTTGGCTCATGCACAAGCTCTTGTGAAGGGGCAAACTAGCGCGACTGGATCAATCACGATGGAGGGAGTTACTGTTGATCTTGTTTATGGCTACCCTGCTAAGTCGGCCACCGGTATTGTACTTGCTGTGACTGCCGATGGTTATGATGTCTCAACAGCTGTTGGTGCTTTCTACTTGGAAGGTGCTCCGATTCCAGCAACTTGTTCGGTGATCTATACTGCGGCAACTATTTCAGGAACAGTCGTAACGGGGGCTAGTTCTTCATCGCTAACCGCAGGTTGTCAGTGATATAATAACCACACCTCGTATTTAGAGGATTGATTTACCGCTAAGCGGGGCCTGCAGTGCGGCCCCGCTTTTGTTTGTTTGGGTAACAATATGTTCCAGCGTCAGTCATTAAATGCCGGTTTTACTCTGATCGAACTCGTGGTGGTGATCCTGCTGCTGGGTATTCTGGCCGCCGTTGCCTTGCCGCGCTTTTTTGATCTGGACAGCTTCCGCACCCGTGCCGCTTATGACGAAGTCGCTGGCGCTGTGCGTTATGCGCAGAAGTTCGCCGTCGCCAGCGGTTGCAATGTGCAAGTGACGACGACAGCCAACAGTTACACCTTGCAGCGACCTTTCCCCGATTGTACCAGCAGCACTTTTATTGCCCTGACAGACCATCCGATAAGCGGTAACAGTGTGGCGGTCAGTCTTAGTTCCTCTCCGAGTAGTTTTATTTTTGATGCCATGGGCCGCTGTTCCAGTGGCGTGACTATTACCCTTGGCGGCAGTGAGACCTTTACCGTTGTCTCCGAAACCGGCTACGTGGATGCGCCATGATAAGATGGTTACTGAAGAGTCAGGCGGGGGTGACCCTGATTGAGTTAATTGTGGCGATGATTGTCATCTCCATCGCCCTGGGCGGTGTGCTGATGGTGATGAATTACACAACCAGCCATTCTGCCGATCCGATGTTGCGCCACCAGGCGATAGCCATTGCCGAAGCCTACATGGAAGAAATCACCCTGAAGGCTTATCTTGATCCCGACGATAGCGCGCTATGCCCTGCGAACGAGGGGAGTCGTGCTTTGTTTGATAACGTTTGTGATTACGCCGGTCATTCCGATGCCGATGCCGTTGGTCAGGTTGGTGCTACAATTTCGAATTACGCGGTCGATGTTGCTGTCACTGCAACCCCGGCGCTCTTTGGCTCCCCTGGCATTGATGGCTTGAAAATCGATGTCACCGTTACCGACCCGGCCGGCGAGACGCTCACGCTGACCGGTTACCGGGCGGATTACTGAGATGCCGATGCTACAGAAAAACAGGTTGGCAAATAACCGTGCGTTCACCCTGATTGAACTGGTCGTGGTAATTGTGATTTCAGGGATCATCGCCGCTATCGGTGGCTCGCTGATTGTTAAACCGGTGACCGGCTATATCGACCTGTCGCGCCGCACCCGGCTGGTCGATCAGGCCGAAATGGCGCTGCGCAGGATGCAGCGTGATGTTCGTCAGGCGCTGCCGAACAGTGTCCGTGTCGATGGGAGCAAGCAATATCTTGAGCTGTTGCATACCAATGATGGCGGTCGTTACCGGGCTCACGCAGCGGTGGGGGCAGACGATGTCCTTGATTTCAGTAGTGCCGATAGTAGCTTCGATGTGTTGGGGGATTTACGGGCGGTGCCGACTGCGGGAGATGAGCTGGTAATCTATAATATCTCCGCCAGCGCAGCAACGGGCAATGCCTACCGATCTCCGGCGGATAATGTTGCCACTGTTGCTGCTGCCAGTACGGTCAGTCACATGGTTCTTTCGGCCGCTTTCAATTTTGCCAACAGTTCGCCCTATCAGCGGTTTTTTCTGGTCGACGGTCCGGTAACCTATGCCTGCGAGGGGAATGATCTCTATCGCTACAGTGGTTATACCAAGTCTGTATCGCAAGCAACACCTCCCAGCGGTGGCAATAAGGCTTTGGTGACTCGTGGGGTGGACAGTTGTAACTTTAGCTATGACGCGGGAGCCAGCCATCGGGCTGGGTTGATTACTTTGCGGCTGAGTTTAACCGAGGCTGATGAAACGATTAACCTGTTGCAGCAGGTTCATGTGGTGAATGCGCCATGAAAATATTTCGACCACTGACAAATCAGGCCGGCTTTACCCTGGTGCAGGCGATCTTTATCCTCGTCGTTATGGCGCTGCTAGGGGTGGCGATGATGCGCTTAAGCGGCGTACAAAGTTCAACCAGCATTTTTGCTCTGCAGGGGGCACGCGCTTACCAAGCTGCGTGCAGCGGGTTGGAGTGGGGTGCCGCGCGCGCGAACACTTCTTGTGCAGATACTAACATCACGATTGAGGGGTTTTCGGTCGCGATTGAATGCGCGAGTGCCGATTTTACTGAAGGGACCAGCTATAAAGTCTACCGGATAGGTTCGACGGCCAGTTACGGAACATATGGCCAGCCGGATTATGTTCAAAGGCGCGTAGAGGCAAAGGTCAAATTGCCATGATGAGATTTTCACGCTTGATCCTGCTCGGTTTGCTGACTTTCCTCTTGGTGGGCTTTATTGCTCCAGTGGCCTGGGCGGGGTGCTCTGGATATATCGGTCGAGCAACACTCAATGAAGCGAGCAAAAAGAATAACGTGGGCTTTGTTGAGGTTAAGCTGCTCGATTCCAACATCAGCAGCATTATCTACAATACCTGGACCATCGGCGTTTGTAGTACGCAGCAAATACAGGGGAAAGATACTTTAAACTGCACTACCTATAATGTTTCCTCGGCGTCGGTGACCCTGCCGTATCTGCTGGTTAGCGACATTGCGCAGAAGCAACTCGATTTTAATAAAGGGGCGGATATCATCCTTAAGGATGGCAGTGGCAATGCCATCGATTATCTGTCGGTTGGCCGCTATTACGCACAAGAGAGCCAGGCGTCGGGATGTCCCTTTGATTTTGGCACCACTGTTGAGGCATCCAATACCCATACCTTGAGCCGTCTGCCAGATGGTACAGGAGAATGGTCTGTCTCTGGCCCTGGAGGATCTGTTTATAACACTGGTGAGGCCACCAATGATGTCACCACTGGACCGGATGACGGCCCGATTGCGCGGGTCGACATAGAAAATGTCAGTGTCAATCGTGGCGATACCGCGACCTTTACGCTGTCGGTTTACGATGAATTTGGCAATCCAACCACCAAGCCCTACAGCATTCAGATCGAATACCGCAGCATCGATGATTCGGCAATCGCCGGGACCGATTACACGGCAGTATCTGGAACCGTGACCATTCCCGCCAATGCCGCTTCGGCGACCTTTGATGTGCCGACCCTTGGCAGCGGAGGCGGTTGCGGTGGGGGAGGCTCGGCACTCGATTTCTGGGTGCGGATCCTGAATCCAACCGGGGTGGCTTATCCGGTGGTCATTCGCAACCATTTTGCCATCGGTACGATTAACGATGGCGGTACCCTCGATCACATTCGGATTGAGCACACCGGGGCAGGATTGACCTGTCAGCGTTCCGATATTGTTATCCGCGCCTGTGACGATGCGACCTGCAGCAGTGAATACCTCTGTCCGGTGACGGTGACCATGTCTCCCGTATCCGCTGCATCTCGCAGTTGGCTCAGTGGCGATACCTATACCTTCAGCACCGGGCATACGACCGTGCAGTTGCGGCAGGCGATTCCGGAAACACTGGCGCTAGGAATTACCAGTCCCAGCCCGACACCAACCAATGGCATCAAATGCTTTAAATCGGGTGTTGAGGGGGATTGTAATCTTGCCTTTCATGAGTCGGGTTTTATTTTTGATGTGCCGGATCTGACGTCTTGCCAGGCTTCCGCAGCAGTTTCTATTCAGGCTGTCAGGGCCGATGTGACTGCACAAACTTGTGTTGCTGACGGCGGGTTTGCCAACAGTAACAAGGCCGTTAACTTCTGGAGTAGTTATAGCAATCCTGCCAGTGGCTCCGAGCAGGTTTCCCTAAGCGGAACGAATATTTCGACTGCAAGTCCCGGTAGCGGAATTTTACTCAATTTTGATGCGACCGCCACCGCCAATTTTACCGCCAGTTATTCGGATGCCGGTCAACTGCGACTCGATGCCCGCTACGATGGTGTAGGGGCTGAAGAAGCAGGCCTGGTGATGCTCGGTAACGATAGCTTTATTGTCCGCCCGGTTGGCTTCTGCGTTTATTCTGATGATGCAGATTCCGCGTGTGTCTCGGGTGATGCCAGTTGCACAGAATTTACCAAAGTTGATCAGGACTTTAATCTTAAGGTGAAGGCTGTCTGTTGGGAGTCAAGCGGCGATACGGACCTTTGCAGCGGCAATTCGACAACGCAGAATTTTATTTTGAACAACATTCCCGTTACCCATAATTTAGTCGCTCCTGCGGCAGGCATCGCTGGCTCCATCGGTGTTTCAACCATCGATATGGTCGCCGCTGATAATGGCGAACACGTTATTGCTAATCAGACCGTTTCCGAGGTTGGAGTCTTTACTTTCAGTGCCACGCCGCCGACCTATTTCGGTTCGGCCCTGCCGGTAGCCACTTCTGCCAATATCGGACGTTTTACCCCGGATCATTTTGTCACGTCGATTGTTTCCGACGGAACCTTGGGGAATGCCTGCACCGGCTTTACTTACAGTGGACAGAGTTTTGGCTATGACTCCTCCGATTATCCTGAAATGCTGATCAGCGCAAAGCGCCTGCTTGTCCCTACGCAGACAACGGTTAATTACCGTGATGACTTCGCCAAACTGGATGACCCTACGATGGTCAATATGCCAGCGGTGGCCGCCGACAGCAGCAACAAGCAGGTTGATGGAACAACTCCGTTGGCATTGACCTGGGTGCCCGATCCCGATCTGACGGCCAATGACGATGGAACCGTGACCTTTAAACTTAAAACCGATCAGTTCACTTACACACGCGATCTCTATGCGCAGGTCGCCGGTTTTGTCAGCGATGTTCAGCTTTTGGTGAATGCGGTCGCTGATTCAGATGGTGTCGCTGCTACCGACCTGCCGCAGTCTTTTGCTCCGTCAGGGGTAGGGATTCGTTATGGGCAGTTGGCTTTGCAAAATGCTTATGGACCAGAGACCTTGCCGTTGACATTGACGTTCAACACCGAGTACTTCAATGGCACCAGCTTTGTGATTAACAATCAGGACAGTTGCACAAGTTACACTCTCGGTAGCCTGTCAATCAATGATGGTGAAGTGGATGACTTGTCTGCTGTTGAAACTTCCGCAGCGGATATTGATCCGCTGAACAACACCTTTTTGAGTGGTGTGGGAGAAGATTTCCAATTGGCCGTGCCAACTACGGGTGATTCTGGCAGCGTTGGATTACTCTACGATCTGGACATGGCTGGAATTGACTGGTTGAAGCCGCTGGACAGTTTAGGGGCAGCGCAGAACCTGACCGGCAAGGCAACATTCGGTATTTATAAGGGTAATGAGCGGTTGATCTATATGCGCGAATCGGTCCAGTAAGTGGAAACGAGCCCCATTTGCACCACATCTCCAGAGTTCCAGCTTGATTTTGCTCCTCGATGTAGCTTTCGCTACACCTGCGGGGCAAATCTGCACTGCGCCTTGGATCTACGGCACTGCTGACGCTCGATCGTAGGGTATCGTTAGGTTGGATCTGTAGGGGCGACCCATGGGTCGCCCGCGTTTGCCGAATGTGGTCGGGCGACCTGTAGGTCGCCCCTACGGGTTATCTCTGTGGTTGGTAGTGTATTCAAAAAAGAAGGCCCCACCGGAAATCCGGTGGGGCCATTTTATTGCAACTTTGAACTTTTAAATCTCTAGTCTTCGCAGAGATCGATCTTGATGTCCCAGTTCTTGACCTTCATGGTGCCGTTTGTAGCCAGGTTCTGCTGCATCTTGAAGCAACGGTCGAAGAGCTGAGGCTCGTGACCGATACCTTTGGCCAGACAAACTTCTTTTGCCATGTTGAAGTAGTCTTGCAAGATTGGCTTGTAATCTGGGTGAGCACACTTGTCGATGATCAATTGTGCACGGTCCTTAGGTGCCAGACCACGCAAGTCGGCAAGACCCTGCTCGGTAACGAGTACGTCGAGGTCGTGCTCGGTGTGGTCGATATGCGGTGCTTTTGGAACCACGCAGGTGATACCGGTCGGATCGGTTTTGCTTGGGCGAGCCGATGGGCTGTGCATGATCTTCAGGAAGCCGTTACGCAAGAAGTCACCGGAACCACCGAGACCGTTGATCATGCGGGTACCGCCGACCAGCGTCGAGTTGGCATGTGCGTACATGTCAAATTCAACCGGGGTGTTCATGGCGATACAACCGAGACGACGGATCGGCTCAGGAGCATTGGAGATGGCCAGCGGGCGCAGGGTGATCTTGTCTGCATACTTGTCCCAGTTGTCGAAGAAACGCGGGAAGCCCGGAGTCTCGGAGAGCGACAGGGAGCAGGAAGATGCATGGTCAAGCTTGCCGGAATCGAACAGGTCGAGCATGGTGTCCTGCAGAACCTCGGTGTAGACAGTCAGGTTCTCGAAAGGACCTTTAGCCAGACCACCTACAACGGCGTTAGCGATGGAACCGACGCCCGACTGCAGTGGCAGCAGGTTTTTCGGCAGACGGCCCTGCTTAACTTCGTTAGCGAAGAAATCCATGATGTGGCTGGCGATTGCTTCGGAAGTTGCATCGCTGTCGGTGAAGGCGCGACCTTTATCGCGGGCTTTCGACTCAACGATGGCGATGATCTTGTCATTGTCACAAGGAATCGAGGTGCTACCGATGCGCTCACCAGCGTGAGTGATCGGCAGAATTTGACGATTCGGTGGGGTCAGACAGGTGACCATGTCGTGCATGCCTTCGAAGGACGGCTGTCCGGTGTTGACTTCGATGATGATCTTGTCGGCAACCATCAGCAGCTCGGGGATAACACCACAAGATGAGGTCGGGACGAGTTCGCCATTTTCAGTAATAGCCGAAACTTCGATGATGGCCACGTCGATACGGCCATTTTCGGTGTAGAAACCGTAGCCGAGATCCTGAGCAAACAGCGAAAGGTGCTTGTCGCCCATGCGGATGCGACCTTCGTTGATGCCCTTGGCAATGTTCTTGCCGGTCTGGTAAGGCCAGCGACGATCGATCATGTCGAGAGTTGCCCAGCGGTCTTCAGTCTCCGCACCAACGGAGGCACCGATAAACAGGTTGAATTTCAGCTCGCCTTGCAGATTATTCTTCTCAACGTGGTCGGCCAAAGCGATAGGAACAGCCTTTGGGTAACCGGCGGGGGTGAATCCGGACCAGCCGAGGTTCATACCAGTTTTGAAAAACTGGACACACTCTTCTGCAGACTTGACCTTGTCAAGCAGTGCTGGGCGACGGACGCGATCTTGAAGTGTTCCGTATTCGGACATTCTCTCTCCTCCTATGACAGGAATAATGTTGGTGCCATCGGCACCTGTTTAAAAGTGCTGTTAGTACAGCGCTTGTATCCTTTGTCAGAATGTTAACTTGCTGATATTTCTTCTAAAGTAGTCTTGTGTGAGAGCGTAGTGTGAGGTTGCTTGAACTCTCATATCAAGTCGAGCAATCTTATTAAAAGAACAGCGTTTTTATATAATGTGTATACAAATCAAGTCAAGGGAAAAGATGATATCCAAGGTAGGGTTGGTTTGTGGATTGTATACAATATTTACCTTAATATGTGCCCCCCATAAACAACCCAACATGCCGATAATTAAAAGTAATATTAGCTGTGCTGAAGTGGTGAAATGGATGGTAATTGAGTCACATAAAATCCTCTATATGATACATAATATATCATCAATACCAGTTATGGTGTTTTATTCTGTATTTGGTTTAGGTGTGTTGTTTGCTTCATTTGTTTGATTGCCGCATTCATTCTGGGTTCCTGTTTATTGTGATGTTTAACTGTTTTGCAGGCGTTTTTGCCGTGATTATCTGCGAGTTGTCTAACATTGATATTTTAAAGGTTGATCATGTGGAGGCTGGTAGTTCATTGCTGCCAATGATTGATGGAGGGAGGGAGGGAGGGAGGGAGGGAGGGAGGGGCTGGTTGGATTGGTGAACTTTGTGAGAAGTTGTCACCGGTGGAGTTTTTAGCGCTGTAATCACAAAGGCCCTGCTGTTGACGAACCAACAGCAGGGCCTTGATTGATTTAGGATGAGGCGAATCAGTCTTCGCAGAGATCGATTTTGATATCCCAGTTCTTGATTTTCATCGTGCCATTTTGAGCGAGGTTCTGTTGCATCTTAAAGCAGCGATCAAACAGCTGTGGTTCGTGTCCGACTTTATTCGCCAGGCAGACTTCTTTTGCCATGTCGAAATATTCCTGCATGATCGGTTTATAGTCAGGATGGACGCATTTGTCGATGATTTTCTGCGCCCGGTCTTTTGGTGCCATGCCGCGCAGATCTGCCAACCCTTGCTCGGTAACGAGAACGTCGAGGTCGTGCTCAGTGTGGTCAACGTGTGGCGCTTTTGGAACGACACAGGTGATGCCGGTCGGGTCGGTTTTGCTTGGTCGCACCGATGGTGAGTGCATAATCTTCAGGTAGCCGTTACGCAGGAAGTCACCAGAACCACCAAGGCCGTTGATCATGCGAGTACCGCCAACCAGGGTTGAGTTCGCATGAGCGTACATGTCAAACTCAACCGGGGTATTCATGGCGATACAGCCCAGCCGGCGAATTGGCTCGGGAGCATTGGCAATGGACAACGGGCGCAGGGTGATTTTGTCTGCGTACTTGTCCCAGTTATCAAAGAAACGTGGGAAGCCTGGAGATTCGGAAAGTGAAAGTGAGCAGGACGAGGCATGGTCGAGCTTGCCGGAATCAAACAGGTCAAGCATGGTGTCCTGCAGAACTTCGGTGTAAACGGTCAGGTTCTCGAAGGGACCTTTAGCCAGACCACCGACTACGGCGTTAGCGATGGAACCAACACCCGACTGCAGTGGCAGCAGGTTTTTGGGGAGGCGACCCTGCTTCACTTCATTGGCGAAGAACTCCATGAGGTGACCAGCGATTGCGTCGGAAGTGTCATCACTGCCTGCAAATGCACGACCTTTATCGCGAAGCTTTGATTCGACTACGGCGATGATCTTATCTGGATCGCAGGCAAAGGATTCCGTGCCAATACGATCGGAAGCTTTGCTGATCAAAAACGGTTGGCGATTCGGCGGCTTCAGGGGGACGATACAATCGTGCATGCCACGGAAGGAAGGCTGTCCAGTGTTGACTTCGACAATAACTTTATCCGCGATCATCAGGATTTCGCCGATGACACCACAAGATGAACTTGGAACCAGCGAACCGTCTTCGAGTATTTCGGAAACTTCGATAATTGCGATATCAATCTTGGGGGTGTAGAAACCGTAGCCGAGGTCCTGGGCAAACAGGGACAGGTGCTTGTCGCCCATGCGAATGCGACCTTCGTTGATACCTTTAGCAATGTTTTTGCCGGTTTGGTACGGCCAGCGACGGTCGATCATGTCGAGGCTGGCCCAGCGATCTTCTGTCTCAGCGCCGACCGAGGCACCAATAAACAGGTTGAATTTCAGTTCCCCCTGCAGATTGTTCTTCTCAACGTGGTCGGCCAGGGCGATAGGGACGGCTTTTGGATATCCGGCTGGGGTAAATCCGGACCATCCCAGGTCCATACCGCTTTTAAAGAACTGGACACATTGTTCGGCGCCCATTTTTTTACTGAGTAAGGATTTGCGATGGACACGATCCTCTAGCGTTCCGAATTCAGACATTCTCTCTCCTCCTGTGGGTAAGGTTTAGGCGTGCCAAGGGCACTTTATAAAAACGCTGTTGCAGCAGCGATCAGGAATTAAGGTGATATGCTAAGGCGTGAGTCTGTGTAGAAAGGGTAGAGAAATCAGCAAGATAAGCTTTTGCGGTTCTCTGCGGCAGATCTTAGCAATAGCATCTAAAAAGTGATTTCATCATAGTGTCGTATACGGTTAAGTCAAGAACAAAAGAACACTTATGGTGAAAAATAACATGTTTGGGAATTGGTCGGGAAATGAAAAGGCCGAAGCTCTTGACAGAGAACTTCGGCCTTATTTGAGTTGATTGTGTACCCTGCAGATTATCAGTATTCTTCGGCCAACACCTTTTGCGCTTCAATCAGGTACTCGCTGCCTGGAAACTGTTCGAACAGTTGGTTGAAGATCGTTTTTGCTTTGTCCTTTTGTCCCGCCTGCAAATAAGCCTTGCCGAGATAAAGGTAGGCTTCATCTCGGTAATAGTAATTAGGGTAATCAGCCAGAGCTTTTTCCAGGCGCTTGATGGCTGCCTGATGATGATTCTTCTTCTGATAATAGTGCCCGACGTAAACTTCGTGCTCGGCGAGACGATTACGGCAGCGCTGAATCAGATAGCCGACCTCTTCGGTTTGCGGATATTCAGGAAAGCGGAGCTGCAACTCCTCAAAAACGCCTAATGCGCTTCTGGTGCTGGTCTGGTCCCGGTCTGCAGAAAGAATCTGCTGATAGTGACTCAGGCCGAGGCGGTAGATCACATCATCAATCCGCGTGTCACTTGGGTGCTGTTTTAGAAAGTCAGTGTAGGCGGTAGCCGCTTCTTCGTAGCGCGCGGAGCGGTAATAAGCTTCGGCGATTTTCATTTCCGCCAGCATATTTAACTCAGGAGAATAGTAGGTATCGCGTACCTTCTCCCATGAGGCGATCGCATCATCATAGAGTTTGCTCTCGTAGAACTTTTCGCCCTCTTGGAAAAACTTTTCTGCAGAGTGGCGCGGAACAACCTTTGGGCTACTGCAGGCGGACATAAATAAAGTGAGCAAGATGATAAACAGGAATCTGTTGGTCATTAGTATCTTTCCTTTTTGACGTGAGATGTCAAGAAGCTACGGAATCTGCTAAGTTTTGTCAATCCTCTTGGAAATTAAAGTCTCAAAGCGGTATGTCTGTGCTGGTAAATGCAGGAAGATTTGTTGAAAATTACCTTGTTGATTGACTCTTTTCTTCTGCTTCATGATAATGGCGCTGGTTTTTGTTGCTGGTTTTTGTTGCTGGATAGTGTTGCCGAGCGGTTTTTAGTTATGCAGTTACTCTATATCGGAATCTTCGGCGGACTCGGTTGTGTGGCCCGTTTTTTAGCCTCTGGATGGACTTACCAGCTAGTCGGACGCAGTCTTCCTTACGGGACCTTGCTGGTCAATATCGTCGGCTCTTTCCTGCTCGGTTTATTGATGACCTTCGGTTTGCGCACGACACTTGTTTCTCCGGAACTACGTATCGGTTTGACGGTTGGTTTTATGGGGGGATTTACGACCTTCTCGACCTTTTCCTACGAAACGCTTAAGCTTCTGGAAGAAGGCAGTATCTGGCAGGCCGGAGCGAATATCGTCCTGAATGTTTTGCTCTGTCTGGTCTTTGCCCTTCTCGGAGTATTTGTGGCAAGGCAACTTTAGTGGCAAGGAGGCAATAGTGATGAGACACCTGGAAGGTGAACAGGTCCTGATGCGGATCTTTGTTGGAGAGTCGGACCGCTGGGAAAACCGCCCATTGCATGTTGCTTTAGTGGAACTGTTGCGTCGCGAAGGTTTTGCCGGGGCAACCGTTCTTAGAGGGGTCGCCGGGTTCGGTGCCAACTCCGTATTGCACACCGACAGCCTGCTCAGTTTGTCCCAGGACTTGCCTTTAGTCATCGAAGTCGTTGACACTGAGGAAAAGATCGAAATGATTTTGCCCCGCCTTGATGAAATGCTTTCAGGTGGGATGGTCACCCTGGAAAAAGCGCGGGTTATCCGTTATGCCAAATAAGAATGGAATTTGAACGATGCTGAAACGATTATTGCAGGTTTTCGCTGCCCCGACCAATCAAGACCAGACAGCGCAGGTTGATCGCATTCCGCTGGCCGCCGCGGTTTTGTTACTCGAAGTCGCGCATACCGATGGCGAATACCACGCTGACGAAGAACAACTGATCGGCTCTTTACTAAAAGAGCATTTTTCTGTTGCTGACGATATGTTGGCGGAACTGCTCGAATTGGCTGAGCACGCCCGGGTGAACAGTAGTGACCTGCACCAGTTTACCCGAGATATCAATAAGGCTTTTACGCAGCCGGAAAAAGAACAGATTATCGAGGCCATCTGGGAACTGGTTTATGCTGATGGGCGACTTGACCATTTTGAAGACGCCTTAATGCGGCAACTGGGGACTTTGATCGGTCTCTCTCATCGGCAATTGATTGCCGCCAAGTTGCGTGTCACCAAAAAGTGAGCCGAGTTTTAACCCGCGTTGTTGACTGGGCCCATGACCTGCTCGCGGAAAAAATTAACAATGATAAGGGGCAATTAGCTGTCGACCTGACCGCCGGGAATGGCTATGATGCGCTAATGTTGACTCGGTTGGTCGGGAAATCCGGTCAGGTCGTCGCTTTTGATGTCCAGCAGGCTGCGCTGCAAAGTACTCGGCAGCGACTATTGGATCATGGTGCCACGGTACGGATGTGGCAAGCGGGCGATGCGGTTGTTCCTCTTGCCGCCGGGGTTGATTTGGTCGAGGCCGGACACGAGCAGCTGCGCCGTTTTTTGCCCGCTGCTCCGCAGGTGATTATTGCTAATCTCGGTTATTATCCGGGTGGTGATCGGCAAATTGTCACTCTGCCGCAGACGACCTTGATGGCTCTGCAGCAATCGTGCGAACTGCTGCTCGCAGGTGGACGTTTGGCGGTTGTTACTTATCCAGGTCACCCTGGGGGGGCGGAAGAGGGGCAGGCGGTCGATGGTTTTTTTTCCACGCTCGATGACAGTAAGTTTAATGTGCTGCAGATGAAGGTCTGCAATCGGCTTGATGCTCCGTATCTTTCGGTAGCGGAGAAACGCTCATAGTCAATAGCTTTGATTACAACTTTTATTTTTTTATCAAATATCAAAAGGCAGTCTAGAGGGGCTACGCATGTTAAGAAAATTATTACTTTTGCTGGTGGCATTTTCATTTGTTACCAGTCCGTTGCAGGCTGCCGGTTCGGCCGCAACAAGTCTGCCAACGGTGGTTCTTCCCGCCGAGCAGACCGATGATCAGTTCGACGAAGATTTTGCCGATGACTTCGATACCGATTTTTCTGGCGGGGGCAACGTTGATGAAATCCTGATTGCCGATCCGGTCGAAGGTTTCAATCGCAGCGTTTTCTGGGTTAACGATAAACTCTATTTTTACCTGATGAAGCCGGTTTCCAGAGGTTATCGTTTGATTTTGCCGCGTCCGGCAAGAGTCTCTGTTGGCAATGCCTTTGCCAATGGTTCCACTCCGATCAGGGCGGCAAACGCCCTATTGCAGTTTAAATTCCGGGACGTTGCGACCGAGCTTTATCGTTTAATCGTTAATTCTACGGTGGGCCTTGCTGGCTTGTTTGATCCCGCCGGTTCGATTGTTGGGCTTGAGAAAGTCAAAGAGGATTTCGGTCAGACCCTCGGTTATTTCGGTGCGGGGCATGGTTTTTACTTGGTACTGCCGATCGTTGGCCCGTCAAGTTTCCGCGATGCCGTTGGTGGGCTGGTTGATACCCTGGCGGATCCCCTTAGTTACGTCGGCTTGGCCAGCCTGGAGTATCTGGGGGTTAAGTCGTTTCGGGTGGTCAATAGCTTGTCGCTCGATCGGGATACCTACGAAGGGATTGTCCGCGATTCCCTCGATCCGTACCTGTTTGTCCGCGCCGCATATGCCCAGCGGCGCGCCGCACAGGTTGGCAAGGTCGATTATGATATACTGTCGATCGAAGGTACTTTTTTAGATGATGAAAAGTTGAATCCATTTCACTGGTTGGGGTTATAGAGATGAAAAAGATATTTTTAAGCGGTTTGCTGTTGTTGACAATGTTCGGTTCCGCTTGGGCGATCCCGCAGCCGCAAGAGCAGGTTGAGACGATGATTACTTCGGTGCTGAGCGTTTTGCAGCAGACCGATTTGACAACAGATGACAAAAGAGCGCAGGTCAGCGGTCGGGTTCAGGAATTTCTCAACGTCGCCTCAATGGCGCAACGGACCCTCGGTTCTTATTGGCTCGGGGCAACAGAAGAGCAGCGGCAGCGTTTTTCCGATCTATTTGTTCGGGTCCTGGAAGGAACCTATCTGAACCGCATCGGCGATTATTCGGGCGGCGAAGTGCAATACCTCAAGCAGCGGGTCAAGGGTGACAAGGCGATTATCGATACCAAGATCGTTGCTGAAGATCTGACTATCCCGGTTCAGTACAAGATGATCCTCGAAAATGAGACCTGGCAGGTTTTTGATGTGATTATCGAAGGGGTCAGCCTGATACGTAACTACCGTTCCAGTTATGGCGAGATCATCCGTAGGGATGGCTACGACGGTCTGTTCGCCCTGATGGAGCAGAAGGTCATCTCCATGGAGGCACCTGTTTCGCAGTAAGCTTTCAGGGCGAAACACCGATTTTGAAAAAAGAGCCATCTTCCATCGGGAGGTGGCTCTTTTGCGTCTGCAATCTTCAGCTAATATTCCTGAACCTGTCCAAAGACCATGCTGATAATTTCTCTGGCCGTTTCTTCCACCGATTTGTTGGTGGTATCCACAATGCGCCATTTTCTGTTTTTCTTTTTCAGATCATGGACCATTTCCATTTCATCAAAGATCCGCCTCAGGTCGGTATAGTTGCTCTGGGTTTTATAGTGTTTCACCCGGGCGCTGCGAATTTTTTGCAACACCTCCGAATCCATGACCAGGCAAACGACGCGACTCTGATCCACTTGGTAGACTTCCTTGGGGATGGGGACTTCCGGGATCAGCGGAATGTTCACCACTTTGTATCCCTGCTGCGCCAAGAAGTAAGAGGTCGGCGTTTTAGATGTTCTGGATAACCCCAGAATGAGAATGTCCGCCTCAAAAACCTTATTGACGTCCTTGCCATCATCATTTTTCATCGAAAATTCAATAGCATCGATCCGCTTGAAATAGTTGTTGTCGACTCTTCTGAGCAGGTTGGCGTCTTCTTTCGGCTCAATGCCCAGGTATGCTGACATTTCTTCTATCGGCGGCCCCAGAATGTCAATGTGCTTCAAACCCTCATCCAGGCAAATCTCATGCACGAATTTACGGGTCTCTTTCTTGGCAATGGTAAAGGCGACAAATGCACCTTTCTCCTTCGCTTCCATCAAGATTCTTTTTATTTTCGCCGGATTTTCCATCTTTGAAAATATGCGTAGCGCTGACGATGGCAAGTCAAATTGGATCATGCTTGCTTTTAATACATTCATTGCGCTCTGGCCAATACCGTCTGAGATGATATACACCAGTTTTTCGTCTTGATTGCTCTGCTCCGTCATCACCTTCACCAATCAGTTTGTTTTGCGGTTGTATCCACGGGAATTTTCTCACTGACAATATTTACCCCTAAAGCCACTTCTTTCGCAAGTTATCAGCAAAGGAGCGGTTCCATTTCCGCGGTCATCGCGTAACTTCCCCGGAAGAACAATAAAAAAAAGGCACAGCCAACTTAATGACTGAGCCTCTTCAAGTTATGGTCACAGCGAGAGGATTCGAACATCCGACACCTCGCCCCGGTTTTCGTTCCACAGGGTTATTCCTGCGAGTTATTGATTTCTGAATTGTTTTTTGTGTGACGTGGTTTTTTGCGAAAGCATAACTTAATCAGCGGAACTTCAATGTAATATCTGAACAAGGTGCATATTATAAAACTCGCGGCGATAGCGATGATAATAGCCAAGAAAGGACCAAGCCATTCCCACAGGTAGCTGCCAATCGTTATGCATAGAGACACCAAGAGAGCACCTGGCGCTATTTTTTCGTGAATGTTTTTTGTTCTCCCCCGACTCACGCAGCAAACTAAACTGCTGGCAATATACAGCCCCCCGAAATAAAAAATTAACTGACTGAGTGTATCCATAATATTCTCCTTCCCCCGAAAGGGCATCTCCCCGAGACATTCAAGTTTCCCCCTAGGACCAGATCCGCCCCGGAGAACAAAAAAAAGGCTCAGCCAACTAAATGACTGAGCCCTTTTAAATTATGGTCGGAGCGAGAGGATTCGAACCTCCGACATCTTGGTCCCAAACCAAGCGCGCTACCAGGCTGCGCTACGCTCCGACGGAGAAGATAGGTACCATGGTGAATTCTGAAAATCAATCTTTTTTGTCAGTTTTTTTGATTTAAATTTCCCATTCGATCAACCGATCATTTTCGAACAGGTCGCTGACGATTTGTACTGCGATCTGTTCCGTTGTGCTGATGCCACCATCAAAGCGGTACTCAGGTTTTTCTGGCGTTTCGTAGCTCGCGTCGATCCCGGCAATATGGCTCAGCTCTCCAGAACGAACCTTTTGGTAGGCTCCGGTTTTGTCGCGCTGCTCGCAGATCTCCAGTGGTGTGTCGAGATAGATTTCGACAAATTCTTCTGAGGTGAAAATCTCCCGCGCCATCCGCCGTTCGTTGCGAAATGGTGCAACCAGCGGGGCGATGACGATGATTCCCGCTTCCACCAAGATGTGGGCGACTTCAGCGATCCGGCGAATATGCTCGACCTGATCGGCATCGTCGTAGCCGAGATCGCGGTTGAGGTTGTGGCGCAGGTTGTCGCCATCGAGAATATAGGTGTGCTTGCCCATCGAGTGCAGTTTTTTTTCGATCAGGTTGGCGACCGTCGATTTGCCCGCGCCCGGAAGACCGGTCAGCCAGAGCACCTTCGGCGTTTGTCGCTTGAGCGCAGCATGCGCTTGCTTGTCGACATCGAGTGCTTGCCAGTGGCTGTCGGTGGCACGTTGCAGCGGCGCAGCGATCATCCCGGCACCGACGGTGGCATTGCTGAGTCGATCGATGAGGATAAAGCTGCCGGTGCCGCGATTGTCACGGTAGGCATCAAAGGGGATCTCACTGTTGACGCTGATATGACAGTGACCAACCTCGTTCAGTGTCAGGGTCTTGCCCGGCTCCTGCTGCAGGTTATTGACGTTGATCTTGTATTTAACTGCGTCGATCTGTGCCGGGACCGTACTTGAACCGGCTTTGAGCAGATAGCTGCGGCCGGGCAGCAGGGCGTCTTCGTGCAGCCAGACCAATTTGCTCTCAAAGCGATCGACATAATGGGGGCGCGACTGTGCAGTAGAGAGCAGATCGCCGCGGCTGATATCGATCTCATCTTCCAGCGTCAGGGTGACCGCCTGTCCGGCGATTGCAGCGGTGAGATCACCGTCCATGGTGACGATCCGCGCGATCTTGCTGGTCTGCCCTGAAGAGGAAACGACGATTTCATCGCCTTGGCGGATGGTCCCGGCGGCGATGCTGCCGCAGAAGCCACGGAAATCGAGATTCGGCCGGTTGACCCACTGCACGCGCATGCGGAACTGTTGCTGCGCTGCGGTATCGCTGACATCGACGCTTTCGAGTTGATTCATCAGCGACGGACCCGGGTACCACTCGGTGTTCAGGCTCGGGGCGAGAATGTTATCGCCTTCCAGCGCCGAGATCGGAATCGCGGTGATCGACGCAAAACCCAGGTCGGCGGCAAACTCGGTATATTCAGCACGGATCGCATCAAACTGTTGCTGACTGTAATCGACCAGATCCATCTTGTTTATCGCCAGAATAATGTGGCGGATGCCGACCAGCGAAGTCAGATAGCTGTGACGCCGGGTCTGGGTGAGGATGCCTTTGCGCGCATCGATCAGAATCACCGCCACCTGTGCCGTCGAAGCGCCGGTGACCATGTTGCGGGTGTACTGTTCGTGACCGGGGGTGTCGGCGACGATGAACTTGCGCTTGTCGGTGGAAAAAAAACGGTAGGCGACATCGATGGTGATGCCCTGTTCCCGCTCCGCCTGCAAACCATCGAGCAGCAGGGCATAGTCGATCTTTTCGCCCTGCGTGCCGCAGCGCTTACTGTCACTTTCCAGCGCCGCCAGTTGATCTTCGAAGATCATCTTCGAGTCCCACAGCAGCCGGCCGATCAGGGTGCTTTTGCCATCATCGACGCTGCCGCAGGTGATAAAGCGCAGCAGTGACTTCTCCTCCTGTTGCTTCAGGTAGGCGTGGATGTCCGCGGCAATCAAATCAGATTGGTGTGCCATTAGAAATAACCCTCCTGTTTTTTCTTCTCCATCGATCCGGATGAATCATGATCGATCAGTCGTCCCTGACGCTCCGAGGTGCGCGTCAGCAGCATCTCCTGGATAATCTCTGGTAACGTTGCAGCGGTCGATTCCACCGCACCGGTCAGCGGATAACAGCCGAGGGTGCGAAAGCGCACCGACTTCATTTCGATCTTCTCGCCCGGTTGCAGCTCCAGTCGCTCGTCATCGGCCATAATCAGCATGCCGTCGCGCTCGACCACCGGCCGTTCTTTAGCGAAGTAAAGCGGCACAATCGGGATCTCTTCCAGGTAGATGTACTGCCAGATGTCCAGTTCGGTCCAGTTGGACAGCGGAAAGGTGCGGATGCTTTCGCCCTGAGCCACGCGGGTATTGTAGATATCCCACAATTCCGGACGTTGACTCTTTGGATCCCAGCGATGGCTGGCGCTGCGGAAGGAGAATATCCGCTCCTTGGCACGCGATTTTTCCTCGTCGCGTCGTGCGCCCCCGAAGGCGGCGTCAAACTTGTATTTGTCGAGGGCCTGTTTGAGCCCCTCGGTTTTCATCACGTCGGTGTGTACTGCGCTGCCGTGAGAAAAGGGACCGATGCCCTGCTTAACGCCATCAATGTTGACGTGGGTCAGCAGCTCAAAATCATATTGGTCGGCGATCTGGTCGCGGAACTCGATCATCTCACGAAACTTCCAGGTGGTGTCGACGTGCAGCAGTGGAAAAGGCAGCTTGGCCGGATAGAAGGCCTTGCGCGCCAGGTGCAGCATCACCGCCGAATCCTTGCCGACCGAATAGAGCATCACCGGGTTTTCAAACTCGGCCGCCACTTCGCGCATGATGTGAATACTCTCCGCCTCCAGTTGCCGCAGATGGGTCATTTGAGTGCTCATGTTTTATCCTTTGGGTTTTGATTTTTAGCTGTAGGGGCGACCCGGTGGGTCGCCCGTGACTTTGTGTCAAGGTTGGAATACGGGCGACTCAGCGAGTCGCCCCTACAACGATGTCTACCTTTTGTGCAGGCCGCATTCCTTATGCTCCGGATTTTCCCACCACCAGCGTCCGGCGCGGCTGTCTTCTCCGGCCTGAACGGCGCGGGAACAGGGCGCGCAACCGATGGAGGGGAAGCCTCGGTGATGCAGTTGATTGATCGGCAGACGCTGTTGCTTGACGTAGTCTTTGGTCTGCTCCTCGCTCCAGTAAACCAGCGGGTTGAGCTTGACGATGGCGCCGTTGGCTTGATCAATCTCAATCGGTTGCAGTTCGCTGCGTGTCGTTCCCTGCTCGCGGCGTTGCCCGGTGATCCATCCGGACAGTCCTTTTAGGGCCCGCTGCAGCGGTTCCACTTTGCGGATATGGCAGCATTGGTGACGGTTTTCCCGTGACTGGTGGAAAGAAAACAGGCCCTTCTCCCGCTCGAGCTTTTCCACCGCCGCTTGACTGGGAAAATACCAATCAATGTTGATGTCGTAACGCAGGCGGATAGTTTCGGCGATCTCCAGGGTTTCTTCATTGAGCCGCCCGGTATCGATGGCAAATACGCTTACCTTGCGCTCTAATTTGCTTAGCATGTCGATCAGCACAATATCTTCGATACTAAAGGAACTGGCTAATGCCACCGGACCGTCGATGCAGGTCAACCCTTTTTGCAGTAAGAGTTGTGGTTCGTTCACCCCGTTGAGGCGCTTCGACGTGTTTGTCTCGAGTAAGTGATTTTCGACCAGTTTCATCCCCAGTGCCTTTCTTGCTGCTAAATATAATATTCCGGTTCTTGTTTTTCGCGTCCGTAGGGGAGGCGATTCCACAGTCGTTCGTGTCCGAAATAGATGAAGAATTTGCTGACCGTGTCGGCAACGCCGATGGTTGCGGCAAATTCCCCCTTGCCGGTCAGCGCGAAAACGATGCCGGTAGTAATTATGGTCGCCAAAAAGCGCCAGGAGAGGGCTTTGGCAAGGCTGCGTCTAGTTGTGTCCATATCCGGCTCACATATTTATCGGCTTAAGGGTGTTGAAAGAATTTTCGAGAAAATATTATTTACTATGAAAATAGTCAAGATAAAAATGTGGACAAAGTTTATGGATGCGCTGTGCGGGACTTGGAAGGTCGCGTTAAAACAGTATCCTAACGCGTGTCTGCTGCCTAGAAAGATGTTGACTCTTGAGCTGGGAAAGTGTTTTTATTATAACCGCTAAAAGCAGTGTGGGATTGGGCGGACAGCAAACAGGAGTCTACGGAATTATGCCGATCGATTATCAGGGTTTACGAATTGAGGGAATATATAAACAAAATGATGCCGGGCAACTGATGATGCGGGTCAAGCTGGCCAGTGGCCTGATATCCGTTTCGCAAGCTGCGGCGTTGGCCCGCTTGGGGACGCAGTACGGGAGTGGTGTCTTTCATCTGACGACGCGCGGCAGTATTGAGTTTCATGATCTTGAATACGTGCAGATCCCAGCTGTGCAGCGCGGCATGGCTGCGGTTGGACTTTTCTCCCGCGGAGCTTGCGGTGGTGCGGTGCGGGGCATCTCCTGCAGTACCGGTTTCGGCCGTGGTTTCAATTACACCCAGGTGCTGGGGCGCAAACTGTTGCAGCATTTTAGTGGCAATCCACATTTCGAAGGTTTGCCGAAAAAATTCAAAATTGCCGTTGAGGCCGATTATACAGACAGTCGTCACCTGATTCAGGATCTGGCTTTTGTCTATGTCGATCAGGAAGATGGGCAGGCTTTTTACGATGTCTGGGTGGCTGGCGGCTTAGGCCGGGCCCCGCAAGCGGCGCTCCTTTATCGGCAGCGAGTGGCCGAAGGCGAACTGCTGGTGCTGGCCGAGTCGATCGTCCGGGTTTATGCCGCCAATGTTGAACCACCCAAACGGCTGAAGACATTGTTCAGCAGTAAGGGCGAGGACGAGTTCCGGCGTCTGCTGGAGGTGGAATTGGCACAGGCCGAACCGGTACAATTTAAGGATGCCTTTGATAAATCCTTACTGCCGGTTAGCGGAGAACAGGCGGAGCTGCAATTGATCGTACCGGTTGCCGCCGGAGAGCTGCAGGCCAAAGAGTTGGCCCAGCTTGCTGCTGCGACCGAGCAAGCCGGGGTTGAGTATCTGCAGGTGACGGCGGATCAGAACCTGGCGCTGCTGCCGGTTGATGCTGCGCAGCGGCAACTGCTGCTCGATCTTTTGACGCAGGCCGGGTTTGCCGGACTCGGGCAACCGTTTGCGGTGCTGCGCGTCTGCCCAGGGAATCAGGAGTGTCGCATGGGCTTGGCTGATACGCGTGCCCTGGCGGCGCTGTTTTCGCAGCGCTTTGGTGCGCGTTTGGACGGCCGCACTGTGGCGATCTCCGGTTGCGCCAACTCCTGCGCGCAACCGCAATTGGCCGAAATCGGCATCATCGCCAGCAAGAGTGTTAAAGGCGACGACGGGCAACGCACCCCGCGTTTCGATCTCTATCAGCGCCACGCGGAAGACTTAGGTATCCGGGTTGCCGAACAACTGACGGAAGACAAACTACTGAGCGCCCTCGCTCCGCTGCTGTAACCCCCCGCCTAAAGACAAGTCAACAAGTATCGGGGGAGTGGTTTCACTCTCCCGATTTTTCTCCCTGCTGCAGGGCGGCAAAAATCCCTCAACCTGATAGGCTTTTATCGATAGCAATCAACTTCGATTGCGCGCTACTTGATTCCCTGTGCGGGAAAAAGGAGGGCCAATGTCGGTTGTTGAGCAGAATCCGGTTCATCAGTTACAAGTCGACGAACTGCTGGTTGAACTGTCGAGCAGCGCCGCAGGCTTGACGCAAGCGCAGGCTGCCGAGCGGTTGGCGCACTGGGGCCGTAACGAACTGCGTGCTGCGCAACGCCGTTCCCCCTGGCGGATGCTGTTCGATCAGTTTTGCGATCCGATGATTATCCTGCTGCTGGTCGCGGCATTGATTTCTGGGATGATTGGTGAGTTGCAGGATGCCATCGTTATCCTGGTCATCGTTGTGCTGAACAGCGTGATCGGCTTTATTCAGGAATATCGCGCCGAGAAAGCCCTGGCCGCGCTGAAGAAGCTGGCTGCGCCTTTTGCCACCGTCAGTCGTGACGGGCAACGGCTGCGCATTCCGGCTGGTGAGCTGGTGCCGGGGGATCTGCTGCATCTCGATGCCGGGACCATCATCCCTGCTGATTTGCGCCTGCTCGAAGTGAGCAGTTTGCAGGTCGACGAAGCGGCTCTGACCGGTGAATCGCAGGCGGTCGAAAAAAGCCTTGCCGTCTCCAGCCGTGTAGATCTGTCATTGGGCGATCGCCGCAACATGGCCTATCGCGGCACCCAGGTGACTTACGGGCGCGGCTGCGGATTGGTGACGGCGACCGGCATGCAGACCGAAATGGGCAAAATCGCCCATCTGCTCGACAGCACCGAAACCACCAAAACACCACTGCAACACCGGCTGGCCCGGGTCGGGCGCAATCTGGCCCTGGTGACAGTGCTGATCTGCGCCGTGGTCTTTGTTGCCGGATTGTTTCGCGGTGAAGAGCTGTTATTGATGTTTTTGACCGCTGTCAGTCTGGCGGTGGCAGCGGTGCCGGAAGCGTTGCCGGCCGTGGTGACGATCTGTCTGGCGTTGGGGGCGCGGCAGCTGGTACGACAGAACAGTCTGATCCGTCGCTTGCCCGCGGTCGAAACCCTCGGTTCGACCACCTGTATCTGCAGTGATAAAACCGGCACATTGACCCTCAACCAGATGACCGTCGAGCAATGTCTCGATGCCCGCTTGCATCCGCTCGGGCAGGGGCGTCCGGCCACCGATGACCTGTTGCTGCTGGCGATGGCGTTGAGTAACGATGTCAACCGTTCGGCCGACGGCAGTTGGCTCGGAGATCCGACCGAGGTGGCATTGGCGGCTAAAGCGCAGCAACTCGGCTTTGATAAGCGACAATTGTCTGTCGACTATCCACGCGTTGCCGAACTGCCGTTCAGTTCCGAACGCCAGGCAATGAGTACCCTGCATCGTTTGCCTCAGGGTGGTTTTCAGCTGTTCTGTAAAGGCAGCTTTGAAGCGGTGGCAGCGCGCTGCCGTCCTTTTTCGTCGTCAGAGGCCGAGGCCAAGGTTGCCGAAATGGCCAGTTCTGGGCTGCGGGTGTTGGCTTTTGCCGGGCGACGTTTCGAGCAGCATCCCGGCGAACTTCGCGCCGACGAACATGAATCCGAACTGGAATTCCTCGGTCTCTGCGGCTCTTTTGACCCGCCGCGCGAAGAAACCGCCGCGGCGATCGAAGAATGTCGTCGAGCGGGGATCGTGCCAATCATGATTACCGGTGATCATCCGCTCACTGCTGTGCAGATTGCTGCCCGCATCGGTTTGGTTGCTTCGACAGATGTCCGAGTCGTCACCGGCAGCGAGCTGGCGCAGCTGAGCGAAGCGGTACTGGTTGAATTGGCCGGGGAGGTACGGGTTTACGCGCGCGTGGCACCGGAGCAGAAGTTGAAGATCGTTGCTGCACTGCAACAACGCGGCGAAGCTGTGGCGATGACCGGTGATGGGGTCAATGATGCTCCGGCGCTGAAAAAAGCCGAGATCGGCATCGCCATGGGCATTACCGGCACCGATGTCGCCAAGGAAGCGGCCGGCATGGTGTTGCTCGACGATAACTTTGCCACTATCGTCAAGTCGGTGCGCGAAGGGCGCAAGATTTATGACAATATCCGCAAGTTTGTCAAATATACCCTGACCAGCAATGCCGGTGAGATCTGGACCATATTTCTTGCCCCTTTCCTGGGGCTGCCGATCCCGCTGCTGCCGATCCATCTCCTCTGGATTAATCTGTTGACCGATGGCGCACCGGGCCTGGCGCTGACCACTGAACCGGCGGAAAAGAACATCATGCAACGACCGCCGGTGCCGCCGGATGAAGGGCTGTTTGCGCGCGGCATGTGGCAGCAGATCATCTGGATTGGTTTGTTGATGGGCGGGGTCTGCCTGTTGACCCAGGCGGTTGCCATGGCGCGTGGCTGGCATTGGCAGACCATGGTTTTTACTGTCCTGTGCGTGTCGCAACTGTTCCACTCGCTGGCGATCCGCTCTGATCGGGAGTCGCTCTTTAGTCAGGGACTGACCAGCAACCTGCCGTTACTGATTACTGTGTTACTCAGTATTGCGGTTCAGTTGGGAATCGTATATCTTCCCGCATTGCAGTCTATTTTTCATACTCAGGCACTGACTCCAGTTGAGCTGCTGTTCTGCTTTGTTATGTCGACGCTGGTCTTTATCAGTGTTGAGTTTGAAAAACTGCTACAGCGGCGCGGGTGGTTGCGTTACAAGTAGTTATGCTTTAATGCGTGGTTGCTGGTAAAGTGCTCCTTTGTCGGCTAAGCTATGAAATAATTGAAAAATTACTTTATCGGTTAACTTTCTGTGGGGATAATATATGACCAAGCATGAATTCAAGCCAGGGCAGGAATTGTCCGGGTTTCTCGTTGAGCGGATCGATCCGTTGCCGGTACTGAATGCTACGATGATCCGTCTGCAGCACCAGGCAACTGGTGCACGTTTCATGCACTTGGAGCGGGAGGATGACAACCACCTGTTCGCGGTCGGTTTCCGCACCCCGCCGGACGATTCGACCGGGGTGGCCCACATCCTTGAGCATACGGCACTCTGTGGTTCCAAACGCTTCCCGGTGCGCGATCCCTTCTTTTCGATGCTCAAGCGCAGCCTTAACAGCTTCATGAACGCCATGACCGCCAGCGACTGGACCCTCTATCCCTTCTCCAGCATGAATCGCAAGGATTACCAGAACCTGCTCGAAATCTATCTCGATGCCGCTTTTTTCCCACAGCTGAGCGAGCGTGATTTCAGTCAGGAAGGGCACCGGCTGGAGTTTGCCGAGGCCGCTGATCCGCAGTCACCGCTGGAGTACAAGGGGGTGGTTTACAACGAGATGAAGGGCGCCATGTCCGATCCCTCGTCGCTGCTATCGCGGCGCATGGGTCGTCATCTCTACCCGACCACCACCTATCGGCATAATTCCGGTGGTGAGCCGGCCGATATCCCGGCTCTGTCCTGGCAGCAGCTGCGCGATTTTCACGCTCGTTACTATCACCCGAGTAACGCCTGGTTTTTCAGCTCCGGCAACCTTGACCTGCCCGCACTGCTGGCCACGGTCGAAGAGCGGGTGCTGAAGAATTTCGAGCGGTTGGAGCTCGACAGCGAAGTGCCCGCCGAACAGCGCCTCGACACGCCGCAGCAGGTCACCGAAACCTATCCGCTCGATGCCGGGGAGCCGTTGGAAAAGCGTTCGATGGTGCAGGTCGCCTGGCTGACCAACGATATCAACGACAGCTTCGAGCGGCTGGCGATGTCGCTACTGTCGAGCTTGTTACTCGGCAACCCGGCCGCGCCGCTCTACAAGGCGCTGCTCGATTCCGGTCTGGGTGCCAATCTGGCTCCTGGCGTGGGTTACCACGATGATAACCGCACCACCTATTTTGCCGCCGGCCTGCAGGGCACCGATCCGGAGCAGCTTGAGGCGATTGAAAAACTGGTGCTTGAAACCCTGGAGCAGGTGGCCACCGAGGGCTTTTCCCGCGAGCGGATCGATGGCACCATCCACCGGCTCGAATTTGCCAACCGTGAAGTGTCCGGCGACAGCTATCCCTATTCGCTGCTGTTGTTGATGCGGTTGCTCGGTTCCTGGATTCACGGCGGCGACCCGCTGGAGTCGCTCAACTTTGACCAGAATCTGCAGCGCTTGGCGGCGGAGCTGGACAAGGGGCCTTTCTTTGAAAACTTGATTCGTGAGCAGTTGCTCGCGAATCGGCATCGCGTGACCTTGCTGCTCAAGCCGGATACTGAGCTTGGGCCACAGCAGGACGCGGCCACGCGTGGCGAACTGGATAAAATCCAGCAACGGCTCAGTGCCGAAGAGCAGCAGCAAATAGTTGCGCAGGCACTGGCGTTGAAAAATGCCCAGGAAGAAGCGGAAGATCTTGCCTGTCTGCCGACCCTGGAGTTGAGCGACATCCCGCCGGTTGAAGTGGCGGTCAAGGTCGAAACTCAGCAACGCAACAGCGTTAAAAGCAACTGGTTTGCGCAACCGACCAACGGTATCGGCACGGTGGCGCTGAATTTTGCTCTTGACGGTTTGAGCGAAGAGCAGCGTCTCTATCTGCCGATTTTTAGCAGTCTGTTGACCCAGGTCGGTGCCGGTAAGCGTGATTACCTGCAGATGGCGCAGGCGATGGAAGCGGTCACCGGTGGCATTTCAGC
Organism: Desulfuromusa ferrireducens; assembly: GCF_055389805.1. Lineage (NCBI taxonomy): Bacteria > Pseudomonadati > Thermodesulfobacteriota > Desulfuromonadia > Desulfuromonadales > Geopsychrobacteraceae > Desulfuromusa > Desulfuromusa ferrireducens. Next base: position 4,376,127 of record NZ_AP042415.1, on the reverse strand, counting down.
ACGGACTTCGCTGCTCGATAATCCGCAGGATCTGGATAAATACAGCGCCAGTTTCGAACTGAAGGGCAAGGCGCTGGTTCGCAATTGCGCTGCGCTGTTTGAGTTGTTGCAGGATATCACCCTGGCACCCGATTTTTCTGATTTGCAACGGATTCACACGGTTCTCAACCAGCTGAAGGTTTCGCTGGAGAACTCAGTCCCCCAGTCAGGACACACCTACGCGGCGCGTACGGCAGCTGCTTGTCAGACTCCGGCGGCCCGCTTGCGGGAACAGTGGTCGGGTTTGACGCAGGTGGCGGTGATTCGGCAATGGGCGGCAAAAACGCAAGAAGAAATGCAGCCGTTGGCCGATATGCTGACACAAATAGGTCGACAACTGTTCTGCCGGGTTCAGTTGCAGACCGCTGTGACGGTGGAGAAGGATAATTTTGCTCCCTTCGACAGCGCGCTGGATGGACTGCTTAAGGCGCTGCCGGAAACGGTCGTGGCAGCGGAGTTTGTCGCGCCACTGTTTAGTCCCCAGCCGCAGCGACAGGGATTTGTCTGGTCGGTGCCGGTTAATTATGTCACCCGAGCGTTCCGTACCATCTCTTTCAGCCATCCTGACAGCGCTGCCTTGACGGTTCTGTCGAAGCTGCTGCGGGCCGAATTTTTGCATCGCGAAATCCGTGAAAAGGGCGGCGCCTATGGCGGTTTGGCCAGTTATAATTCCGAGTCGGGGATTTTCTCTATGCTCTCCTATCGCGATCCACACATCCTGCGGACGCTGGATGTCTATGATCAGGCCATCGCCTGGGCCGCCGCCGGGGAGTTTCCCGCCGATGCGGTCAAGGAATCGATCCTGGCGGTTTTCAGTGATCTCGACAAGCCACTCTCGCCCGCTGGGGTCGGAGCGCAGGAGTTTGCCAACCTGCGCCAGGGCATGACCCTGGAGATGCGCAACCAGATGCGTCAACATTTGCTGGCCGTTGATGCCGCGGCGCTAAAACGTGTGGCAACAACCTATTTGCAAAATGGCGCCAGCGCCGTTTCGGTGCTGGCTGGGGAAGCGGCCTTGCTGCAAGCTAATGAACAGCTTGGCGAGGCTAAATTGGAACTGCGGAAGATTTAGAATTTGCTGTTTCGTAGGGGCGACCTGTAGGTCGCCCGTTTGTGGCAACGGAATAATCCGGGCGACCTGTAGGTCGCCCCTACCCATTGTTTTTTAGAAAGTTACAGATGTCAAAGCAACAAACGTTTTTTGCTACAGCCGCTCTCGGTCTCGAATCCCTACTGGCCGCTGAACTTATTGCCCTGGGCGCCGAAGAAGTCAAAGAGGAGCGGGCCGGAGCCAGCTTCGTCGGTGACTTGGCAACCGCTTATCGCGTCTGCCTTTGGTCGCGACTGGCCAGTCGGGTGCTGTTGCCGATCGCCAACTTTCCTGCCAGTGATCCCGATGAACTCTATGCCGAAGTGCAGAAGATTGATTGGACCGCGCATCTGCTGGTGAGCAGCACCTTTGTCGTCGATTGCACGACCATCCGTTCGCAGATCAACCACACCCGTTATGGGGCACTGCGGGTCAAGGATGCCATTGTTGACCAGTTTCGCGCTCGCGATGGCGAGCGTCCGTCGATTTCGCTTGAGCGGCCTGATTTGCGCATCAATCTGCATCTGTTCAAAGATCAGGCAACACTGAGTATCGATCTTGCCGGCGACAGTTTGCATCGCCGTGGTTATCGGATCGACGGTGTGCACGCGCCGCTCAAGGAAAATTTGGCGGCCGCGATCCTGATTCGTGGCGGCTGGCCGCAGATCGCCGAACAGGGCGGTGTGCTGGTCGATCCGATGTGTGGTTCCGGAACCCTGCCGCTGGAAGCAGGCCTTATGGCGACCGACAGCGCACCGGGGTTGCTGCGTGATTATTTCGGTTTTCTCGGTTGGTTGCAGTTTGATGCCGAACTCTGGCAGCGATTGCGTGAGGAAGCATTAGAGCGACAAAACGCCGGAATGCAGCGCAAGCTGGCGCCGATCGTCGGCTATGATGGCGATGGCCGGGCGGTCAAGGCGGCCTGGCAGCACGCACAAAATGCCGGGCTGGATAAAATCATCCATTTTGAAAAACGTACCCTGCGCGAGTTTACCGCCCCGCTCGGTTTTGCCCCCGGCTTGTTGGTGGCTAATCCGCCCTACGGTGAGCGGCTCGGCGAAGAGAGTCAATTGTCAGCCCTTTACAATCAACTCGGCGAGAAGATGGCCGTCGAATGCTCCGGCTGGAAAGCGGCGGTGATTACCTCTAATCCGCAACTGGGTCGTTCCATCGGTCTGCGCGCCGGGAAGATCAATACCCTGTACAACGGTGCCATCAAGTGTCAGCTGTTGCAGTTCGAGTTGGACAAGCAGAATCGCTGGCAGTCGTTGGCCGAAGGTGCGGGCAAGCCAGTTAAAAAAGAACTCTCCCCCGGGGCTGAGATGTTCGCCAACCGACTCCGTAAAAATCTGAAGAAATTTAAAAAATGGGCCAAAAAGCAAGAGGTCGATTGCTATCGGCTTTACGATGCCGATCTGCCGGAGTACGCGGTGGCGGTTGATATCTATGACGATGAAGTGCACCTGCAGGAATACCGGGCACCGAAGGACGTCGATCCGAAAAAGGCCGCCCAGCGGTTGCTGGAGATTCAGGAAGCTCTGCCGCAGGTGCTTGATATCGCGCCAACAAAGATTCATCTGAAGGTGCGTGAGCAACAAAAAGGCAAGCAGCAGTACGAGAAGCAGTCGCGCCGCGGTATTCTCAAGGAGGTTCAGGAGGGCAACTGCCGGTTTTTGGTCAACCTGACCGATTATCTCGATACCGGTCTGTTTCTCGATCATCGTCCGATCCGCCGCTTGATTCAGGACATGTCTCATGACGTCCGGTTTCTCAACCTGTTTGCCTATACCGGCGCGGCGACCGTGCATGCGCTGATGGGTGGGGCGAGAAAAACCACCACTGTCGATATGTCGCGCACCTATCTGGAGTGGGCGCAGAAGAATATTGCCCTGAACGATTTTGACCGTAAAGATGAAGAGTTGATCCAGGCCGATTGTATGAAGTGGCTCGATGACGCTCAGAGCGTCCGCGCCGCTAGCTACGATCTGATTTTCCTCGATCCGCCGACCTTTTCCAATTCCAAGTCGATGGAGACGACTTTCGATATTCAGCGCGATCACGTTGATCTGCTCGGCAAGGTGGCTAACCTCCTTGCGCCTGGAGGGACGCTGGTCTTTTCCAATAACCTGCGCAATTTCAAGTTGGATGTCGAGGCGTTGCCGAATCTGCAGATAGAGAATCTGGGCAATAAAATGATTCCCCTCGATTACGAGCGCAACCCACGCATTCACAATTGCTGGTTGATCCGCAACAACGATTAATTGCCCTGGATAGAGGGCGAACAACGACTGGAGCGCAGATGTTTGAACTTGATCCACGCCTGCAGGCCGATACCATCATGCTTGGCGATTTCCCCCTCTGCCGCCTGCTATTGATGAATGAGCAGACGTACCCCTGGTTCATTTTGGTGCCGCGGCGAGTGGGGATTCGCGAGATCCACCACTTGAGTGAAGCCGATCAGCAGTTGTTGTGGCAGGAGTCCGCGCAACTTGCGGCCTGGTTGGAATCATCCTTCAGTTTTGATAAACTGAATGTGGCGGCATTGGGGAATGTCGTCAGTCAGTTGCATCTGCACCATGTCGGCCGTAGTGTCGGCGATCCGACCTGGCCGGGACCGGTCTGGGGGCAACGGTCGCCGGTTCCTTATGCTGCGGCAGAGATTACAAAGATCAGGCAGAAAGTCAAAATTGGCCTGTCCGGTCTTAACGTCGGTTGAAATTTAGGGAGATAATGATGAAAATATCCGCTCAATGGTTGTGGCTGCCGATCCTTTTGCTGATCGCCGGTTGTGGTGTGATGACCCGTGAAATTGCTCCGGATGAGAAAGTGATCTACGACGAGGGCTATCACTTCTCCGATAAAAAAGCGATCGTTGCCGAGATGGTAACCTCTTTGACCCGCAAGCATCCGCTGGTGATGGCGACCGATCGCCCGGTGTTGATCGTCTACGGAGTTGCTAACCGCACCAGTGAACATATCAGTACCAGCGCCATCACCGATGATATCCGTCAGGCGTTGTTGGAGAGCGGGCGGGTGCGGTTTGTCAACGAAACCCAGCGGCAGAACATCGCCACTGAAACCAGTTACCAGTATGGCGGCAGTGTTGCCGCCGATACCCGGATTCTGAAAGCCCGACAGGTTGGCGCCAAATACATGTTGACCGGGACCCTGCGTTCGATGGAAAAGAAAGAGCCGCGGCAGATGCGTCTGACCAAACGGACTCTGATGTACTACAGCCTGAACATGGAACTGACCGATATCGAAACCGGCCTGATCGAGTGGGCCGACAGCACCGAAGTGATTCGCGAATCGACCAAACCGTTTATCGGCTGGTAGGCTGAGCCGGTCTCTGACAGTTATGATGAATCCCCTAAAAGCCGGGTTGGTGCGAGTCTGCCGGCCCGGCTTGCATATTTTTATGCTGCTGTTGCTGGCTGTTTTGGTCAGTGGCTGTGCCGGTCGTCTGAATAAAGCCGGCGGGCTGTTTTACGCCGATCAGCCGCAACAGGCTTTGGCAGAACTGGAAAAGGGCGATTGGTTCGGCCAGCGCAATGAGCTGCTGTTTTTGATGGAGCGCGGTTCGGTTCTGCATCAATTGGGGCGCTATCGGGAGAGTGCCGATGTTCTGCTTAGGGCGGCACAGCGGATCAACGAATTAGAGCTTCTCAGCGTCAGCGAACAGCTCGGGAGTCTGGTTACCACCGAGTGGCTGCTGCGCTATAAGGGCGAATACAGCGAGCGGCTCTGGGTGCACAGCTACCTGATGATGAATTTTCTGCTGCTCGGTGAGTACGACAGCGCTGTGGTTGAGGCGAAACAATCTCTGCAGCTGCTCGGTCGCTACCCTGAGGCGCTGCAAGCTGCTTACTTCAGCCGGGCGCTGATCGCGCTCAGCTTCAGCACGGTTGCTGAAGACAATGATGCCTACCTGGTTTACCGACGTTTAGCCGACGATCTTCCAAATCCTACTCCGGTGGCGGCCGATCTGGTACGGATCAGCGCTCGCCTCGGCCAGCTCGATGAGGTTGCTAAATTTCAGCCTTATTTGCCGGATCCGCTTCCCGCTGGCGCTGGCGAGTTGGTGTTGTTTATCGCCAATGGCAGGATTCCCAAAAAACTTCCCGGCAATGTGGTGCTGCCGCCATCGATCCGTTTTTCCTTCCCTTATTACGATTCTCCCCCGACACCTCTACTTCGGAACGAGGTGTTCCCTGCGTGGCCAATGTTACCAGTTCTTTCAACTGACCTTGCCGCAGTCGCCGAGCATTCGCTCAGTGAGCGCAAAGTGGCACTGATTATCAAAGAAACCGCTCGGGTCGCGGCAAAAGAGGCAATATCTCAGGCTGTTGGCAAAGAGCACGGTCAGACCGCGGAAGCCGTGGTGCGGATTTCTCTGTTGCTGCTCGAAGAACCGGATACCCGCTCATGGCAAACCTTGCCAGGGCGACTGACCCTGATTCGCATACCACTGCTCGCCGGGCAACATAGCCTGCGTGTCAGGTTGAGTGGTGGGCGTTATGGCACGCCGGAGATCGCCCTGCCGGAATTTCAACTGCGGCCGGGGCAGAGAATTTTTCATTCCTTACGCTTTTAAATAGGCCAAGCCGATTCGACCCAAATGGGTTGGTTCTCTTTTAGACATCTTCGCTAAATCAGCCGTTTGCACGAAGTTAGAGAAGTGGATTTCATTAATCTCTTTTGTTGCTGTGGATAGAGTTGTGTCCGGCGTTGATGAATGCTCGCTCAATGGGTTGAATTCTTCTTGCCGGTTGGTTTGTTTTGGGTTAGTTTGCGTTAACACGAAAAGGCAAAACCAGAGAAATCTGGTGACGCAAAGCCACGGGTCCTCAATTTAGGATAGCCGGGTTACCGAATGGGAGAATAAGTGCCAAGGTGTAAGTGTGGCTCCTGTCTCGGTTTTTGAGATGGGAGTTTTTTTATTGATGGGCTCTTGCATTAAAAGCCGTTCAAGTGCTTGAAAAATAGGAACTTATCCGTCATCGCGTCACCATAAATGTTAAACTTGAAAGTGTGGAATCGGCGATTTTGTCAGTCGTTACATTTTGGTAAGGTGGGGCTCGAATTATGCGGATTACAAGTATTGGTGTCGCTCTCGTTGTTTTGTTTGTCTCGTTGGCTCAGGCCGTCCCCAGTCAGCAGTTTCAGTTAGGGAAAAGTAGTTTGCAACTTCATCGCTGGGATGTTGAGAGAATAATTGCTTACCGGCAGGCGTCCGAACAACGCCATCAGCAATATCTTGCCAAAATAGAAGGCTTGAAGGAAAGTCTCCGAAACCGAATACCCGCTTATCCCTTTGGGTCGTTTTATGGTGCCTGTCCTGAAGATACCCTTTGGGCGATGGTGACGGTTCAGAATCCGCAGTTAATGGCCGATATCCGGGCGGAGAATCATACGCCCAATCAGGCGGTTGCAGAGTCCTCTCCGGAAGACTTTATTCTTGAGTCCGGTCAACTCGTTTTCGCCGAGGGGAGTTCTCTGGATGGCTATAAAGCTGATCCACGCCAGCCCTCGATTGTGCTGCTGGCCGCGACCAATGCAGGCCCACGAATTGCCGCGTCGACTGTCTTGACCGCTGAAGGGATGCAGCGACAATCGGTTAATGGTTGTAGTGGTTGTCATGTCCGTTAGAAATATTGTCGTTGGATAAAGTTGGCTTGCTAAATGCGGGTTCTCATGCCGGGAAAAATGATCATCAGCCTCTGCGTTGATTCTTCTTTAAGTGAGTATTTCGCCGCGGCGGGCCATGCAAGTGATGTCGACGCCAAAGATAGCCTTGTCGCCTTTATGGCTTCTTTTTTGAATGACACACGTTATCCCCTTGCCGCATGCCGGACTGGTGAGCGTGAAATTCTGCTGTCCTACCGACTGAAAGCATTTGCCGATCCAATTTTTTGATTTCAGTTTTTATCTTAACTGCAGATTTTCCAAGTTGAATAAGGCGACCCGCGAGGGTGGCAGCAGTGTTTTGCGTCGTGAAATACCTGAATCTGTTATTGCTCCTTGACATAAAAAGAGCGGCTGACGAGAATAAGTATTCATTAATGTTTCCCCGGTGCGCAAGGAGCACAATAATGATCGGTCGTGAGTCGTTGTCAATGTCACGCTTAGAGCGTGATCCGAACCTTCTGCAGCGAATGCTGGGAACGGTAGCCTTGGTTTCCATTCTGCTGATTCTGGCTCTGACCTCCTATGGAATCTATACCTCTTCGGTTGCCGACGTCCTTCAGGTTGCCGAAGATGATGCCCTGCGCATCGGCACGGTGATGGTCGATCAACAATATCCCTACCTGTTCGCCGCCGGCGAAGAGAGTATTTCCATTACGGCAGAAAATATCGATCGGTTCGACAGCTACGTCCGGGATTTTCTCCATCCTTTTGCCATCGTTAAAATTAAGGTTTTTTCCCGTACCGGCATTGTTGTCTACAGCACCGATAAAAATATTATTGGCATGCAGGTGGCAGATAATAATCGACTGATCCGCGCTTTGAGCGGCGTGGTCGATTCCCATCAGGAAACCAAAGAAGAAGTCATTGATCTCGCCGAAGAGCAATTGTTGGATGTGGATGTGGTAGAAACCTATCTGCCGGTCCGCAATCAGCTTGGAAATATTGCCGGCAGCTTCGAACTTTATGTTGATGTCACCCGCTATCGCGATGAAATCAATCAACGCGTGATTGCCTCCGCCAGTATCCTCGCGGTTATTTTAGTCGGAGTGTTCGCCCTGTCTTTTGCGTTTGTCAACCTAGGCGCCAGGCAGCTGAAGAATCTTCTCGGTCGCTTGCAACAGCAGGCGGTCACCGACCCTCTGACCGGGATTTTCAACCGTGGCGCCGTGCTTAATCGTGCCGCCGAAGAACTTTCGCGCATGGAACGACATAGGGAGTTAGAACCCGTTGCCAGCCTGGGCTTGATTATGGTCGATCTCGATCATTTCAAAAAGGTCAATGATACCTACGGTCATCTGGCTGGCGATGAAGTATTGCGCGTCATGTCGAAACGTGTGCAAAGTTGCCTGCGGGAATACGATATTTTTGGCCGTTACGGCGGCGAGGAGTTTCTGGTCATCGTCCCTGATTGTGATTTTCCCGGTTCGGTGGAGGCGGCTGAGCGGATCCGTCATGAACTGATCAAAGCTCCGGTTGTTGTCGGCGAGCAGAGTTTACCCATCACCGCCAGCTTTGGCGTAACCTGCTGTCTCGATCCTGCTGAAGGGGTCAATGCAGCGTTGCAACGGGCTGATGAGGCCTTGTATCAGGCGAAAGATGAAGGCCGCAATCGGGTAGTTGGGCTTAAGTAGTCCCAATTCTCGTTATGTCTCTTGCCCAGTGGTTAAAATGCCCGGTCCGATTGCGTCGATCGGGCATTTTTATTGCTCAGCAACACCAGTCGGGGATTTAAATCAATACTGCAAAACCGTAAGGATTCTTGTCACAACGCGTATTTATGGGTACTCTTTTAAATTAAAGTGCCCTCTGGGGAACGTGGCTATTTAGTGGGGTGCCACTCCGGGTTTAGTTGCCGTTGGGATTGCTATGATATTTTTTCAGGGGGGATTGTGCAATGTTGCTGCAGGCCTATGCTGCCTGTTCGTCTTGCTGTTGCCGGTTTCGTCGGCCCAGGTCGCTGAAGCGAATTCTACCGTTCCGCAAATAGATCTCACCTCCGCAGAGAAAACATTTCTTCAACAACATCCAGTTCTGAAAATCGGTGTCGATGCAGACTATGCCCCTTATAGCTTTGCGACTGACGATGGACGTTATCGGGGCGTTGCAATCGACTTCATCGAGCGAATCTCTGCGTTGCTCGGAGTCAACATTGCTATTGTTCCGCAGCTAAGTTGGCCAGAAATTCTGGCTGGGGCGAAGCAGAAATCGATTGATCTGATCGCGACTGCGGTCCGCACGGAAGAGCGCAAGGCGTTTCTCGATTTTAGTCAGATCTATATTCCGACTCCGCTGGTGGTGATGACTCGTGAGGACGATTTTCGCATTCAGCAACCGCAGGATATGGACCGCAAACGGGTTGCTCTGGTCAAAGGTTATTCCTCCTCGCAACGGGTTAGGCGCGACCATCCTTTGATCAAGCCGCTGCTGGTCGAGACGCCGCTTGCTGGTTTGAGGGCTTTGTCCAGTGGTCAGGTCGATGCCTATGTAGGCGTCGTTGGTATAAATTTTTACCTGATGAAACAGCACGGGATTGGCCATCTGAAGATGTCCTCCGCCTACGATTTGATCACCAATGGCCAGCGTTTTGCCGTGCGCAATGACTGGCCGCTGTTGGCGGGGATTCTGGATAAGGCTCTAGACGCCATTCCAGAGCGGGAAAAGCGCGAGATCATGCAACGCTGGGTTCCGCATTCGGCGCCTCGAACATTGGGCGATCGTGTCATTCTAACGTCCGAAGAGCGACAATGGTTGGATGATCATTCACCGATTCGTCTTGGGTTTGATCCTGAGTTTGCGCCGATCGAATTTGTTGCTGAAAATGGTGAACGTCAGGGAATTTCCGTTGATTACATTAAACTGCTCAACCGTCGCCTTGGCGCCAGTATGGAAATTGTCCCAGGCTTAAGTTGGAGCGAAGCGGTAGAGGGCGCCCGCAGCGGTGCTGTCGATGTGCTTCCCTGTGTTGGTTTGACCGCCGAACGGCAGCAATTTTTACGTTACAGCGAGCCCTACCTCGAGTATTACCGGGTGGCGATTGTGCGTAATGACCAGTCCTTTGTCAGTGGCCTGAATGATCTGCGTAATCGTCGGGTGGCGGTACAGGCAGATACCTCACACGCCGGCTATCTGCGCGAGAAGACCGATCTTCAGCCGATTGAATATCCGAGCTTGCAGGCTGCGCTCAAAGCGGTTTCCGCTGGCGAAGTCGATGCTTTTGTCGGCAATGTCGCCGCCTCCAGTTATTGGATTGGCAAACTCGGATTGAATAATTTGAAGGTTGCCGCCCCGGTTTCGCATGAAGCGCAGAAACTCTATTACGCGGTGCGCAAAGACTGGCCGATTCTGGTGCAAATTATCGACAAGGGACTGGCTTCCATCAGTGCCGAGGAAGCGGCCAATATCCAGCAGCGTTGGGTTGGTATCGAATATGATCCGGGCATCTCGCCGCGGCAGGTTGCCATCTACATTGCACAAACGGTGGTCGTGGCACTGTTGATCCTGCTCGGTACCCTGTTCTGGAACTACCGCCTCAAAAAAGAGGTTACACGTCGTGTTCAGGTAGAAAGTTCGCTGAAACAGCATAATGCCTTTGAGCATTTCATTGCCGAAACCTCGGCACACTTTATTGCTATTGATGCTGAAGAGATGGATGTTGGCATTTTTCGCACCCTGGAGAGGTTGGGGCGTTTTGTCGGCGTCGAATCAGCCTACGTTTTTCTTTTTTCAGATACGGGCGACGAGTTTTCTTGCTCGCACATCTGGAGTTCCGGTCAGTTTGAGACCCGCTTGGAAAAATTGCAGTGGCTCAAGGTGGAGCGGGTCCCTTGGTGGATGCAGCAGATTCAGGCGGGAAAAAATGTCGTGCTGTCGACATTGATCGATTTACCGCCCGAAGCCAGTAGCGAACGTGGTTTGCTACTGGCACAGGGGGTTGCCTCATTGGTCAATGTGCCGATGCTTTTTCGTGGCCGCCTGATCGGGTTGCTGGGGGTTAGCTCAGTGCAGGATCGTCGCAGTTGGCAGCCGGAAGAAATTGAACATCTCGAATTGGTTGGGCAGATTTTCACCAATGCCCTTCAGCGCCGTCGCATCGAGATGGAGCTGCAATTTGCCAAGGGAGAGGCAGAGTCGGCAAATCGTCTCAAGAGTACTTTCCTGTCGAGCATGTCGCACGAATTGCGTACGCCGCTCAATTCGATCATCGGGTTTCTCGGTCTGGTTGTCGCTGAACTGCCTGGTCCGCTGAACTTCGAGCAGAAAAAACAGCTGCGGATGGCCAGCGGCAGTGCCCGACATCTGCTGGCCCTGATAAACGATGTCCTTGATATCTCCAAAATTGAGGCGGGGGAATTAAAGGTAGAGTGTAACGCCTTTAATATGGCAGAGTTGATTGAACAGGCATGTAACTCTTTACAGCCTCTGGCAGAGGAAAAGAATCTGGCACTGCTGGTCGCCATTGATTCGTCTGTTGGTGAGCTGGTCAGCGACCAGCGAAGGGTCAGTCAGGTTTTGATCAACCTGCTCAATAACGCCATCAAATTTACCGAGGCGGGCACGGTCAAGGTTGATTGCCGGGTACTCGGCGACAAAGTGGTTACCGCCGTGAGTGACAGTGGGATCGGCATTCGCGAAGCAGATCTGGCGACCCTGTTTAGACCTTTTCAGCAGATCGATATTGGCACTACCCGGCAATATGAGGGGACCGGACTGGGGTTGTCGATCTGTCAAAAAATTCTTCAATTGCTGGATGGCACGATCAGCGTGGAAAGTCGCTTCGGTGAGGGGAGTTGTTTTTCCTTTAGCTTGCCGATCAGCAGTCGGGAGGAAGCATGAGTCAGACGATTCTGGTCATAGAGGATAACGAGCAAAATATGTATCTGACCACCTTCCTGCTGGAAAAAAACGGTTTTAACGTTCTGCAGGCGCGCGATGGTCTGCTGGGCGTTGAGATGGCGAAAAAACATCACCCGGAGCTGATTCTGCTCGATATCCAATTGCCGGGAATGGATGGCTATCAGGTTGCTCGCCTTCTCAAGCAGGATGACAGCGTCAAGGAGATCTCCATCGTTGCCGTCACCTCCTATGCCATGGCTGGTGATCGTGAAACGATTCTTGCCGCCGGTTGCAACGGTTACATTGAAAAGCCGATAGATCCACAGACCTTTATTGCTGAAATCAGTGAGTTTTTGCCAAAGTAGGGGGGAAGCATGCCAAAAGTCCTGGTCGTTGATGATGATCGTCATAATCAGCTGATACTTCAACAACTGCTTAACTCGGAGGGCTATCAGGTTGAGTTGGCGGACAATGGTCAGCAGGGGTTGGAGGTCGCGCGCCGTTGCCTGCCCGATCTGGTTATTTCCGATATCATGATGCCGGAGATGAACGGTTTCCGGTTTTGTCGTGAGTTGAAGCAAGACCCGCAATTGCGCCAGCAACCGTTTATTTTTTATACCGCTACCTTTGTTGAAAAAGAGGACGAAGAGCTGGCAATGAGCCTCGGTGCCAGCCGGTTTGTCATCAAGCCACAGGACAATCTGCAGTTTTTGCAGATCTTGGGCGAAGTCCTGGAAAACTATCAGCAGGGGCGGCTGGTGGTTCCGAGAGAGCCGCAGGCGAGCGACGAAAAGTTACTGACTTTGTATGAAAGCAGTATGGGGCGTAAGCTCGAAGAAGCGATCGACCGCCTGCAAAAAGAGCAACGCGCCCTGAAGCTGTCCGAACAGCGGCTAAAAGAGGCCCAGGAAATTGCCCATCTGGGGCATTGGCAGATGAGCTTGAAGGATCGTCAACTGAGCTGGTCTGACGAGATTTATCGGATTCTTGGCTTAAAGTTGCAACAACCCGCAGCCTCCTTTTCCCTCCTCCAGGAGGTCGTTGCCGTCGAGGACCGTCCACTGGTGGAAGAAACCATCGCTGCCGCATTAGAGCGGATGACATCATTTGATCTCGATTTTCGGCTGCAGTTGCAAACGGGAGAGATCCGCTATGTTCAGCTGCGCGGACAGGTTCAGTGCGATGATTTCGGCAACCCGAGCTATGCCATCGGGACGCTGCAGGATATCAGCGATCGCAAGTTAGCCAGCTTGGAAAAGGAACGTTTGCGGGACGAACTGTTTCAGGCGCAAAAGATGGAATCTCTTGGTCGTCTCGCCGGTGGGGTGGCGCACGATTTTAATAATATGCTCGCTGCCATTAGCGGCAACGCCCAATTGATGGCATTGCGTTTGCCGAACGACGATCCGATGCGACGTTACCTTGACGTCATCCAAGATGCCAGCCAGAAGGCCGCGGGATTGGTTCGTCAGCTCCTTGGATTCAGTAGCCGGCAGGTTAGTCCTTCGAAACAGGTCAATCTGAATTTGCTGATTCTCGATTTGACGCGGATGTTTGAACGGGTCATCGGTGAAAGGATCGCTGTTGACACTGATCTCGATCCCGAGCTCTGTGCCTTGGTGGCTGACCAGAGTCAGATCGAGCAGGTGATTATGAACCTGGCCATCAATGCGCGGGATTCCATGCCTGAAGGGGGCCGCCTGCGACTGGCAACGGCAAACCGCCGCTTAGCGGAAGAGGATCTCGCTGCCTATCCCGGGCTCTGCGCCGGGGACTATGTGCTTTTGAGCGTTGCGGACAGCGGCTGCGGAATCAGCGCTGAGCATCAGAAACTGATCTTCGATCCCTTCTTTACCACCAAATCCGAGGAAGACGGCACCGGGCTGGGGCTGGCCACCGTTTACACGGTCATTAAACAGCACGAGGGACATGTCTGGGTGGAAAGCAGCCTGCAAAAAGGGACAGCGTTCCATATCTTACTCCCCTGCAGTGGCTCCTTCTGCCCGGTGATAGATGAGCAACAGGTTGCTGCCAGCTATGAGCGTGGCAGTGAAACAGTTCTTTTGGTTGAGGATCAGGCTTTGGTCCGTGAAGTGATGCGAGCAGCGCTGGAAGAGTTGGGCTATCAGGTTCTGGATGCGGCCGATGGTCTTGAGGCCGAGTCGGTGTTCGCGGCCAACCCGCAGGTCGATCTGCTGCTGACCGATGTGGTTTTGCCGCGCAAAGGTGGGTGTGAACTTGCCGTGGCATTACAGAAAGAGAAACCGGAGCTTAAACTGATTTACATGTCAGGCCATACGTTAAAATCGCTGATGGAGCGGGAAGGTTTGAGCAAAGAAGCACATTTCATCAACAAGCCGGTCTCCATCGATGAGTTGGCGCAGACGGTGCGCCAGGCGTTGGACGAATGAATTTAAAAGGCCGATCCTTTGCGGGATCGGCCTTTTAAGTCTCTCTACTGTCGGGTCAGATCCCGATATTTGATCCGGTGCGGCTGATCGGCGTCGCGCCCCAAGCGGCGCTTGCGATCTTCTTCATATTCGGAATAATTCCCTTCGAACCAAACCACCTGTGAATCCCCTTCAAAGGCGAGAATGTGCGTCGCGATACGGTCGAGGAACCAGCGGTCGTGACTGATGACCACGGCGCAGCCGCCGAAGTTTTCCAGGCCCTCTTCCAGGGCTCGAAGGGTGTTGACATCCAGGTCGTTGGTCGGCTCATCGAGCAGCAGCACGTTGGCTTCTTCGCGCAGCATTTTCGCCAAATGGACGCGGTTGCGCTCGCCACCGGAGAGCACGCCGACCTTTTTTTGCTGGTCGCTGCCGGAGAAGTTGAAGCGAGCCACATAGGCACGAGAATTGACCGTTTGTCCCCCGAGTTGGAACATCTCGTGGCCGCCGGTGACCTCTTCGAAAATCGTTTTATCTTTATCCAGGCTACGATTTTGATCGACGTAGCCGAGCTTAACCGTTTCGCCGACTTTAAAACTACCGGAGTCTGCCGCTTCGTTGCCGGTGATCATGTTGAACAGGGTCGACTTACCGGCACCGTTCGGGCCGATGACGCCGACGATACCGCCTGGGGGAAGATTGAAACTGAGGTTGTCGATCAACAATCGCTCGTCGAAGGCCTTGCTGACTTCCTTGGTTTCGACGACCACACCGCCGAGGCGTGGGCCGGGTGGAATGTACAGCTCGAGGGTCTGCTCTTTTTGCATTCCTTCGTTACCGAGCAACTTCTCGTAAGAGCTGATCCGCGCCTGGCTTTTGGCGTGACGTCCTTTGGGTGACATGCGGATCCATTCCAGCTCGCGCTGCAGGGTCTGCTGACGCTTGCTTTCGGACTTCTCCTGCTTGCGGAGTCGCTCCTGCTTCTGCTCCAGCCAACTGGAGTAGTTGCCTTTCCAGGGGATGCCCTGGCCGCGATCGAGTTCGAGAATCCAGCCGGCGACGTTATCGAGAAAATAGCGGTCGTGAGTGACGGCGATAACGGTGCCGGGATAGCGTTGCAGATGTTGCTCCAGCCAGGCGACGGTTTCGGCGTCGAGATGGTTGGTCGGCTCATCGAGCAGCAGGATGTCCGGTTTGTTCAGCAGCAGCCGACACAGCGCCACGCGACGTTTTTCTCCACCGGAGAGTTGCTTGATCGGGGTGTCGGGGGCCGGGCAGCGCAGCGCTTCTTCGGCTAGTTCCAGCCGAGATTCGAGGTCCCAGGCATCGGCAGCGTCGAGCGCATCCTGTACTTTGGCCTGCCGCGCCAGCAGTTTATCCATATCGCAGTCGGGATCGGCGAAAGCGTTGTTGATTTCTTCGAATTCGGCGAGCAGGTCAACGACTTCCTGTACCCCTTCTTTAACCACTTCGCGGACGGTTTTGTTGTCATCCAGCTGTGGTTCCTGCTCCAGGTAGCCGACACTGTAGCCTTCGGAGAGAGCCGCCTCGCCGTTAAACTCTTTGTCGACCCCGGCCATGATCCGCAGCAGGGTCGATTTACCCGAACCGTTGAGGCCGAGCACACCGATTTTGGCGCCATAAAAGTAGGAGAGGGAGATGTCCTTGATGATCGGTTGCTTGTTGTAGCTTTTGCTGACGCGCATCATCGAGTAGATGATTTTCTTTGTATCTTCACTCATGGTGGAGTCCTTTTGTGCTGATTTAAACGGGGGCAGAATTGAATTCTGTCCCCTAGTCGTATGCAGGTAAGTTGCGACTGTATAGCATCTTGCCGGGGTCGGCTGCAAGATTTAGCCACGGAAGATTGTTCTAGCGGTGGGTTTGGGACTCTTTCTCGCGCTTGTAGAGAACCTGTAAAAAACTGTAGGTCAGTTGCGGGTGCAGCTTGGTGCCGGCCAGCTCAAACATGGTGTTGATGATTTTGTCGAGCTCCAGCGACTCTTCGTAGCTGCGATTGGTGCGCATGGCGTCGTAGGTATCGGAAATGGCGGTCATGTGCGAACAGAGATTCATCTGCCAGGGCCGTTTGGTCTTGGGGTAGCCCTGGCCATCGTAACGCATGTGATGTTCAAAGGCGTTGACCACTGCCAGACGCGGCACCCCGGGGGTATTGAGCAAGTATTCGGCTCCGAGTCGGGGGTGCTGCTGCATGATCCGCCATTCTTCTTCATCAAGCGCTTCAGTTTTGCCGAGGATATCTGGCGAAATAAACATCTTGCCGACATCGTGCAGCATGGCCGCAATGCCGATGTCGCTGAGTAACTGCCCTTCGATGCCGAGTTGCCGCGCTTGGGCCAGGTTGAGCAGGCAGATATTGGTCGAATGGGTGTAGGTGTACTCATCCATTGAGCGCAGCGGAGCAATGGCCAGGAACGAGTCACTGTGTTCGCTGAAGGTGTTGACAAAGTTATTGACGATCTCGGTAATTCCCGCCAGGTTGATTTTCTTTTTTGTCTGCACCGCCTGGTAAACATCCATGAAGCGGTCGGCTTCTTTGTTTTCGATGTCAGCCAGCGCCTGCTCGGTGGTGAGAACGGAGCTGCCTCCTTTTCGATAGCGAACTTCGATCTGACCGAAATGGATGTGTTCGCTTTCAGTCAGGTCGACTTGCTTCTCTGGACGTTTGCTCAGTGTGTTGATCAGTCCCAGAAGCTCTTCGCTGTAGATTCCCGGCTCGATTTGCAGGTGGCTGATGTCATGCACTTGCAAAGAGGACATCAGTCGTTGAATGGCCAGGTTCGGTTCGACCTGTCGGTTGTCGAAAATCAGCTGGTTTTCGATGATTTTCAGGGTGATATTACTGTGATTGAGGAACAGGCTGTTCAGCTCGTCAAGGGCTTGGCGGCAGAGTCGGGCAACCTGTAAGTGCTCAAGGTGGTAGAGGGCCGCGTTCGCCGAGGCGGTCGTCAGCAGCCGGATAAAACGATGCAGATGTTCGTGGGATGTCTGGCTCATAGTGACTCTCCCTTGAGTTGTAACAGTTCACTGGCCAGCTTGGCTTGCTGGCGGCGGCGGCTGGAGGCAAGCTCCTGAAGCAACTTATCGGCGATGTCGCGCGGGTAGAGGTTGATACTGTGGATGATATCCCGCTGGAATTGCTTCTGCCGGCGCGATTGCAAGAGCCCCTTTTTTTGCAGCAAAACACGCAGCAGGGAGAGGCTGTCGCGACTGCCGATCAGGGACAGGGTGGCGAGGATCTGTTGTTTGACTTCGAGGTCGAAATCACTGTTGATCTCGCCTTGCAGTTGCTGGTGAAGAACGCTGAGGACTTCGGTATCGTTGCTCAGATCGGCAATCTGAATGGCTGACAGCTGAGCCTCTGGATCATCACTATGTAATTCTTTTAGCAGCATCCGGTTGGCGGTTGCCGGGTTGCAGTGAAAAAGGACGCGCATCACTTCCTGACGAACCTTCGGGTGGGGATGATCCGCGAGCCGGTGGACCGCTTTGAGTGTCGCCGGTTCCAGGTTCTTTCCCAGCACGATCAGCAGGTTGCGGATCAGGTACCAGCGTTCATCGGCAAGCGCCTGAACCAGCAGTTGGTTGGCGTCGGCACCGATTGCGGCGAGTACCTCCATCCAGTAGCGCCGTTGTTTGAACTCTCGGGCCAGACCAAGCTGCTCGATGATCAGGTCGGTATAGGCTTCGCCGACGGTGGCGATGTATTGGTGAATCGCAGCGGCCTGCTCTTCTCCCCAGAGTTCGACGCCATCGAGGACTTCCAGCATGAAGGCTTGTTGGGTGTGGTTGGCCATGACCCGCTCATCGAAGATGCTGGCGTTGGACGTGCCGCTATATACGAAGGAAGACCAGTTGCTGTAGATTTCTCGCAGGGCGGTGAAGTTGCCGGTATCGAGAAAAAAGCGGGATAAATCAAGCAGATTGTGCTGGACGGCTTCTTCGTCCTCAAGGCCGAGGGAGTCGGAGAGCAGCTCAAAAATAACGGCACAACATTGCAACTCGACAGATTGCTTTTCGAAGCTCTCTTTTAGCTGTTCCTTTTCTTCTTCGGGAAGACTGCTGGCGATGTCGTCGTTGAGGATGTTTTTTAACGCCGCCTGGTAGTTGCCCGGCATGTAGAGATCATGATCTTCTTCGCTGAAGAGCACGTCGAGGCGGGCGCGGACCATATCCTTTGCCATTGGTCCCGAATCGCTTTTGACACTGCGTGCTAAGTCAGGGGTTGGGTTTGTCGCCAGCTGACCGACCAGCTCTACCAGCCGGGGCGAGATTTTCAGGGTTTGCTGAGCCCGAGGATCAAGGGCTTTTCGCAGCATATCAGGAGATAGTCTGCTGAGGATATTTGCTGCCTCGGCAGTGTTTTTATCGAGGGCCTGAAAAGTCCCGGCCAGAAACCTTTCCTGCAGCTTTGGTGACAGGTGGTTGAGTAGCTTTCCCAGATCAGCTGCAGAAGCCCCTTCGCTGCGCGATTGACCGCTGTCGAGAATTTTCTCGACGAAGTTGTTCACGGCGCCTTCCGGCAGGTCGGCAGGCGAATCGTCACGGACCATCTTTTCGTTCAGAATTTCGGCGATGGTCTTTGGGGCCAAGCGCAGTCCGCCGTCACCGAGATCGAGTAAATCATCCAGCAGGCCGTGGAGGAAGTCCTCCCAAATATCTGTATTTGCCGCCGACTGTGAGTCGTTCTGCTCCGCACTGGATTGGAACACGCCGTAATCAATCGGGATAATATTGATGTTGCTGATCTGTTGCTGTTGCATCAGCGCAGAAAAACCGCCATGCGTTTCTATCGTCTGTCGATCGCTGCGTAGCAGTTGGCAAAAGCGGATCAGTTCAGCCGCGGTTAAGCCCTGCATGAAATGAATGGAGGCGATACCGAAGGCGGAGAGAAAACCGGCGAAGGTCTTGAAGGTGGGGTTCTCTTTGTCGAGCCACTGATGTTCAAAAAAAAGTGCATCCGGCGCAACACCGAAGGTGATCCTGTCCCGGCTGGCAAATAACTTGTTCAGTTGTTTGAGTACGTTGCCGCTGGTTGTGGCGAGTTGCGGATGTTCCGGGGGGTACAGGGTCAGGTTACGGCGAGCGATATTCAGCTCGTGCAGAAAGGCCGCCAAAACCCTGTTGTCGTTGTCTGAGCTACTGTGTTGCGTTGCCTGTGGGTCCAAATTGCCCCCCCCCCCCGAACCTGACTTAGTCATTTGTTTAGTCTTCTCATTATAGCTAAGTATATACGACATTTGGCGGGTACTTAAAAGTCTCTTCTGTTGATTGGCCGTGATCTGGCGGCCTTATTTTTACTAGGTTGGTAACCCTCTCTACCGTTGGGAGGTGGGTTGACCTCTCCTTTGTCGCCGCATCTTGCAATCCGGGCTTTTTGGTGATACGTTTCTTGACGTGAAAATCTATTCTTTTAAGGCAATAAGCGTATATGAGTCCCCGCGAACGTTTTGACGTTGGCGATGCGGTTCTGGCTGCACAGTTGTTCGGCCAGCAGAACAAGCATCTTAAGCTGATCGAAAAGAAGCTTGGTGTTCGCATCGGCAGTAAGGGGTCTGTTCTCACTCTCTCGGGTGAGCAAGCACAGGTTCAGGTTGGCTATCGCCTACTGGAAGAGCTCTGTGCTTTGTTGCGTGATGGTATGCCGATCTACCCAACCGACATTGATTACGCCATCCGGATTCTCTCGACTGATTCCACGACAAATTTAAAAGATATCTTTTGTGATACGGTCTTTGTCTCGGCGCGCAAAAAAATCATCGCCCCCAAAAGCCTGGCGCAGAAAACCTACATCGACAATATTCGGCACAATCACGTGGTCTTTGGTATCGGTCCGGCCGGTACCGGAAAAACCTATTTGGCGATGGCGATGGGGGTGGCGGCGCTGATGCGGAAAGAGGTCAGCCGGATTATGTTGGTCCGGCCGGCGGTGGAAGCGGGTGAAAAACTTGGTTTTTTGCCGGGTGACCTGGCGGAAAAGGTTAATCCGTACCTGCGACCGCTCTACGATGCCCTGTACGATATGGTTGATCTGGAAAAAGCCAAAGAAATGGTTGAGACCGGCGTGGTTGAAGTGGCGCCGTTGGCCTTTATGCGCGGCCGGACGTTGAACGATGCTTTCGTCATTCTCGATGAGGCGCAGAATACCACCTCTGCTCAAATGAAAATGTTCCTTACGCGGCTTGGGTTTGGTAGTCGTGCCGTTATTACCGGCGACATTACCCAGGTTGACTTGCCACGTGATACGTACTCGGGTTTATTGCACGCCGTCGATGTTCTTGATGGCGTGCCGGGCATTGCGTTTAATCATTTCACTGATGTCGATGTGGTCCGCCATCCGATCGTGCAAGCGATTGTGCAGGCATACCAGGTGGCCGATCGCCGCGTGTTGCCGTCGAGGCGGCGCGAAAACGGATGATCTTGCCGCTTTTCGGCTAGAGGGATTATGACCAAAGAAGAACTGGAAAAAGTGCGCCAAAGTCGTGCCGCCATTTTCGGCGATGGGATGCAGGGATTGCGCAATCGGCGTAAACCCCGCTTCGGTATCTGGCTGTTGCTTGCCGTGGCCTTGCTGCTGACGCTGATTATCGTCCCCAAGGGCGGTTTTATCCCCGATTATCATTCTCCTGGCGATATCGCTTCGCGCGATATCAAGTCACCGCGCGAGCTGCTGGTTGAAGATGTCCCCTTGACCAAGTCCAAGCAGGACGAGGCCTGGGCTGCTGTGCCACCTGTTTATGATTATCAGACCACCGCCGGTCGGCAGGCGGTCGAACGGATTCGCAGTGGCTTGCAACTGCTGCTCGAATTGCAGAATGTCGAAAATCCGCCCAACCAGGAGGAGTTCCTGCCGCAACTGGAGTCCGATTTCGGGGTGCCGTTGACCCTGATCGAGTATCAGGCCTTAATCGATTTGCCGCTCGATCCGCAAATTCCACATCAGGCAGCTGAGCTGTTAAGTCAGGTTTTTGATCGCCCGATTGTGGCCAACCTGCAGGTCTTCAACGTCGATCGGGAAAAAATGATTCTGGTTCGCGACGTTGTCAGCAGCGAAGAATTGCCGCGCGGGGTGCTGGAGCGAACCTTCGGCCTGAATGAGGCGTTGGAGCAGGCTAAATTTCTGTTGAGTGAAATGCCCGGGTTGTCGCCGGTGCAGCATCAAACCTTATTGAAATTGGTGCAGCAGCAGCTACGCCCCAGCCTGTCTTTTAATCAGGAGGAAACCCAAAGTCGTCGCCAGCAGGCGCGGGCTGAGGTCAAGCCAGTCCTCTTTCAGGTGAAGAAGGGCGAGATGATCGTCCGCGAGGGCGCGCGCGTAACGGCCGATCAGATTCTTAAATTGCGGGCCATCCGTGAGTCGGGTCGTGATAACCGCAGCCTGCCGACGGCATTGGGATTGCTGCTCTGCATTCTATTACTGGTGTACACCGGCTATCACTATGCGCATAATAATATTCGTAAGTTCTGCCCCGATTCACGGGACCTGTTGTTTTTAGCGCTGGTGTTTCTGGCTCTGTTTGTCCTGATCAAAGTATCAATATTTATCTCCACCGCCTTGGGCAATACTTTTGCCTATATCGATTCCTCCGCCTATTTCTACGCTATCCCCTTTGCCCTTGGCGCCATGTTGGTGCGGATCGTACTCAATGCTGAAACCGCATTGCTGTTTTCCCTGTGCTGCTCGATTCTGGTCGGGGTCCTGTTCGGCAATAGCTTATTTATGGCCCTGTTCGTGCTCACCAGCAGTCTGGTTGGTGCTCATGGAGTGCGTCATTGCCAGGAACGGGCAAGTATTTATCGCGCTGGTATGTGGGTGGGGCTGGCCAATGCCGCCCTGTTGATCGGTATCCACTTCCTGGCCGGACGTGGTTTTGAGCTGCAGTTAGCCTGGAAAATCGGCTTCGGCCTGTTTGGCGGCCTGCTCAGTACGGTGTTCGTTACCGGCACCATTCCGCTGGTTGAGGCGATGTTCAAGTACACGACCGATATCAAGCTGCTGGAACTGGCCAATATGAACTCGCCGATTTTACGCCAGTTGATGGTTGTGGCGCCCGGAACCTATCATCACTCAATCCTGGTCGGGAACCTGGTTGAGGCCGCTGCCGAGGCGATTCATGCCAATCCGTTGTTGGCCCGCGTTGCCGCCTACTATCACGATATCGGCAAGGTCAAAAAACCGCTGTATTTTATCGAGAATTCCGGCGGTCAGCGCAACAAGCACGATAAGCTGGTGCCGTCGATGAGTGCGCTAGTTTTGACCTCGCATATCAAGGATGGTGTCGAACTGGCGCGTGAACATAAGTTGGGCCCTGAGTTGGCCGATATTATTCAGCAACACCACGGGACCTCGTTGATCAAGTTTTTTTACGATCGCGCCAAGGGTCAGGTGGAACCGGGGATGCCACAGGTCGATGAGCGGGATTACCGTTATCTTGGCCCTAAGCCGCAAACCCGTGAAGCAGCGCTGATTATGCTTGCCGATGCTATCGAAGCGGCCAGCCGGACCCTCATCGATCCGACCCCGGCGCGGACTCAGGGGATGGTGCAGAAGCTGATCAATAATATTTTTATCGATGGCCAGTTGGACGAATGTGATTTGACGTTGAAAGATTTGCACCTGATCGCCAAGAGCTTCAATCGGGTGCTGGCAGGTTCGTTCCACCATCGTGTTGATTATCCGGAGCCGGTCCATATCGTTCGAGAGAAGAACGAGAAAGAGGAGTGTGTTCCCGGGGTAGATAAAGTGAAGGATAAAAATGAGAATCCAGATAGAGAATCGGCAGCGGAAACAAAAGATCCTGAAGCGCCCGCTGCGCAAGATAGCGCGGAAGATCTTAAGCGTCTCGGGATTTCCTAAAGGCGAACTGTCGATCTTGATTCTCGATAATGCGGGGATTCAAGAGATTAATCGCGATTACCTGCAACGTGACCGCCCGACCAATGTCATCTCTTTTGCCATGCAGGAAGGTGAAGGCGCTGGTTTGCAGCCGTTACTGCTCGGTGACGTGGTGATTTCCGCTGAGCGGGCTGCCGAGGATGCGGCGGAGGCGGGCAGCCCCTTTGAGCATGAGCTGATTTTTTTGTTGCTGCACGGAATTTTACACCTGCTCGGCTACGATCACGAGCGGGGCACAGAAGAACAGGCGCTGCAGATGGAGGCCCGTGAGCGGGAGCTGTTTGCGTTGTTAGGGCCGGAATTTTTGACCGCGAGCGGTTATTTGCTGAAATAGCACAGGTGAGGGTGGCATAAGTGGACAGTGATAATGGGCAGGATGCTCCCGGTTGGCCGAGGCGTTTGCTGCGGGCTTTTCGTGGTCGTCCGGAAGCGAGTACGGAAGAGGAATTGCAGGATCTGATCGATGCCTCGGAGCTCAAGGGGATTATCGACGAAGATGAAGGGGATATGCTCCAGTCAATTCTGGAGTTGGATGAAACCATCCTGCGTGAAGTGATGGTGCCACGCACCGACATGGTCTGTGTCGATGGCGATGAGCCGCTCAGTACCATTTTGGCCGCCATTATCAAATCGGGACACTCTCGTATCCCGGTCTACAAAGAGAATAACGACAATATTATTGGCCTGGTTTATGCCAAGGATCTGCTGCGTTTCTGGGGGCAGCCGCTCGATGAAATTAAGCTCGAGGATGTGCTGCGTCCCCCCTATCTGGTTCCCGAATCGAAACTGGTCAGTGACCTTTTGCAGGAATTTCGCGAAACCCGGGTGCATATTGCCATCATTATCGATGAGTATGGCGGCACTTCCGGGTTGGTGACGATTGAAGACCTGATCGAAGAGATTGTCGGCGAAATTCGCGATGAATACGATCTGGAAGACGAATGGTTGATTGAGGAGCCGAACGGTACCGTGTTGATCGATGGGCGTCTGAATATTGAAGATTTCGAAGAGCATTTCGATATTGAGGTCGAGCGCGAAAAGTTCGACACCGTTGGTGGTTACGTCGTTGAACACCTCGGCCGGGTTCCCGCCGCCGGTGAGCGGGTCGAGATCGACTCCCTGGAGATTCTGGTGGTTGCTGGTGATCAGCGCGCCATTCGGCAATTGCGTATTTTTCCGCTGCCGACAGATGTGGCGACAGAACCGGGTTGATGCTGATGCCACAGCTTGATCGTACCCTGCTGTTCTCGGCTGTCTCCGGCTTGCTGTTGGCGGCGGCCTTTCCTCTGCCCAATCTTTACCCACTGGCCTGGATTGCCCTGACCCCCCTGCTGCTGGTGATGAAGCAGCGTCCCTTTGCTTCCGGGTTTGTCTGCGGCTGTTCTTTTTTCGGCGCGGTTCTTTATTGGGTGAATATTGTCATGACCACCTATGGTGGTTTGAATCTGCTATTTTCCCTACTCGCTTATCTGTTTTTGATCGTCTATCTGGCGCTCTATTTCGCCGCCGCCAGTTGGTTGGCGTGCCGTTTTGAAAGCCAATTTAAACTCCCGTACTTATTGACTCTGCCAGTGCTCTGGGTTGCTCTGGAGTACCTGCGCAGCTTGTTGCTGACCGGGTTCCCCTGGGCGCTGCTTGGTTATTCGCAGCAGGATTTTTCCTTGGCCATTCAGAGCGCCGATGTGACCGGTGTTTACGGCGTCAGTCTGTTGCTGGTTGCGGTCAATTGTGCGCTGGCTGGGATTATTTCTCAGCCGCGTAACCGTTTCGCCTGGTTGGGGGTGGCTGGAACGCTGCTGATGTCGGTTACTCATTTCGGTTACGGTTTCTGGCGCGAAAGCCAGCCGCTTGATCTGCGTGATGACCAACTGCAGGTGGCGCTGATTCAGGGCAATGTCGATCAAGCGGTGAAGTGGAATCCCGAGCACCGGCAAGCGACCATCGACAAATATCTGCAACTCTCCTCGCAGGCTGCTGCTGACAAACCCGAGCTGTTGATCTGGCCGGAGGCGGCAACACCGTTTTTTCTGCAAGAACAAACGCCACTGGCTGATCGGGTTCGGCAGGTTCCGGTAGAGAAAAACAGTTACTTGCTGGTTGGCAGCCCGGCCTATCAGTCGCAGGGCGACGGAGATTATCGCTATTTTAATAGCGCCTATCTTTTTTCTCCCGCAGGGGAAGAACTGGGTCGCTCAGACAAAATCCACCTGGTGCCGTTTGGTGAATATGTTCCCTTGGGGACGTTGCTCTCCTTCATCAATAAGATTGTCGTCGGGGTTGGCGATTTTTCTCCGGGGACGGTCAAACCCTTGCCGCTCAATGGTCATAACCTCGGGGTGCTGATCTGCTATGAGGTGATTTTCCCTGGGTTGGCCAGAGATTATGTCCGGCAGGGCAGCAGCTTGCTGGTTAATCTGACCAACGATGCCTGGTTCGGGCATTCCTCAGCCCCCTATCAACATCTGGCAATGGCCCGCTTTCGAGCCATTGAAAACCGTATCTGGCTGGCTCGGGCTGCCAATACCGGTGTTTCCGCACTGATCGCTCCCTCCGGAAAGGTGACCGCTGCCAGTCCCTTGTTTGAACCGCTGCAGCTTTCCGGCCGCGTCGGTCTCGGCAGTGAGGCCACCTTTTACACCCGCTTCGGTGACCTGATGGCACAGGCCTGTCTGTTGTGCAGTACTGCTGGGCTGGCATTACTTGTCTGGCGACAGAAACGTCAGCAGCGCAACTGATTCATGCCATTCTTTGATGGTTCTGTCCTCCTTATTGGTATACTCTAAAAAACATTCTCAGGTCGATGACAAGACAAGTTTGTGCGCAGCTTAAGGAGTCGGTTTATGTGGCGAGTCGCTTCCGACAAAATAGCTAGAGTTTTGCCGTCAAGCGTCTGTTTGGTCGTGTTGTTAAGCCTGCCGTTTATCGGATGGGCAGCCGAAAGTCTTTTTCCGCAGATGGCTTGGGGGCAGATGACCATGGGAGTCTTCGGTGGACTGGCCCTGTTTCTGCTCGGCATGGAGCAGATGGCCGCCGCCCTCAAGGCTGCAGCTGGTGCGCGCATGCAGACGATTCTTGCCCGACTTACCTCAAACCGCTTCAGTGGGGCCTTCGTCGGGGCGATGGTGACCGCAGTTATTCAATCGTCTTCGGTGACGACCGTTTTGGTGGTCGGCTTTGTCAGTGCTGGGTTGATGACCTTGAGTCAGTCGATCGGCGTTATTATGGGGGCCAATATTGGCACCACCATTACCGCGCAGATTGTCGCTTTTAAGGTGACCAAACTGGCCCTGGGTTTTATTGCTGTCGGCTTCGCTCTGCTGTTTCTCAGTCGGCAGGATAAGTTCAAGCAGTACGGTGGTATTTTGCTCGGTCTCGGGCTGGTGTTCTTCGGTATGAACGTGATGAGTGAGGCCATGCACCCGTTGCGCAGTTATCAACCGTTTCTCGAGTTGATGGTGCGGATGGAGAACCCGCTGCTGGGGATTATGGCTGGCGGACTGTTTACCGCGTTGGTACAGTCTTCGTCGGCAACCACCGGCATTGTTATTGTCATGGCCAGCCAGGGTTTTATCACCCTGCCGGCTGGAATTGCCCTCGCCTTGGGGGCGAATATCGGGACTTGTGTTACCGCCTTTCTGGCCTCGCTCGGGAAGGCGCGTCCGGCCGTTCGGGCGGCAGCGGTGCATGTCATCTTTAATGTTATGGGGGTGTTGGTCTGGATTGGTTTTACCGAAAATCTGGCCGAGTGGTCGAGGTTGTTGTCACCGGTTAAGGCCAACCTCTCCGGACTGGCGAGGCTGGCGGCGGAAACCCCGCGCCAGATTGCCAATGCCAACACTCTGTTTAACGTCGCCAACACCCTGCTGTTTATCGGTTTTACCCCACTGTTGGCGCAATTGGTCACCAGGCTGTTGCCGGATAAGGAAAGGGGCGGGGGGAAGGTCATTGTCGAGCCGAAATTCCTCGATGAGGATCTGCTCGATACCCCGTCGATGGCTTTGAATGTGGTGCGGATGGAGATCGGCCACCTTGGCAGTCATATCCAATTGATGCTGGCCCAGGCCCGCGTTGCCCTGGAGAACCGGGACGAGCAGCTTTTCTGCGAGGTTGAAAAGGCGGATGATGCGGCAGATATTCTGCACGCTGAAATCGTCACCTACTTAAGTCGGGTCGGCAAGCGTGAATTATCCAGAGAGCAGACCGATGAATTTTTTCAACTCAGCCAGGTGGCCGATAACCTGGAAGGGGTCGGCGATGTTCTGGAAACCGACCTGAGCGTTCTCGGCCGCAAAATGATAGAGCAGGATATGCAGCCGAGCGAAACGATGTTGCTAACGCTAACCACCCTTTATGATTGGATCTATCGCGCGCTGGAGTCGGCCGTTAAGGCGGTTCAGGATAAAGATCAGTTGGCCGCCCAGGAAGTTATCGCCATGCGCAGTGAAATCAATCGGTTGGTTGATCAGGCATTGCAGCGCCAGGTCAGCAGTTTGGCGACCAGCGGACAGGAGCGGCTGAGGACTCTGCAGATGGAATTCGAACTGATCGATAAGTTAAAGCGCATCTATACCCTGACCAAGCGGATTTCACGGCTTATGCTGCCGACTGAAGTCTAATCTTAACCCGGCCGGATTGCTGTTGACATGGCCGATTTTTCGCGCCAATATTTACCCGTTTTGTCGCATGGTTTCGTTGCTCGCACGAAGGATTTGAAAGATGAAAACGCCCCCAAAGGCAACCGCAATAATTCCCGCACGTTACGCATCGACCCGTTTTCCTGGTAAGCCCCTGGCTCTGATTAAGGGGCTGCCGATGATCCAGCACGTCTGTCATCAGGTTTCCAAGGCAAAAACGGTTGAGCGGGTGATTGTCGCGACTGACGATGAGCGGATCGCCACGGTGGTGAAAGGCTTTGGCGGAGAGGTCATGTTGACCCGTGCTGATCACCCGACCGGCACCGACCGCCTCGCCGAAGTTGCAGCGCGACTTGACGCCGAGTTGATCGTTAATGTGCAGGGCGATGAGCCGTTGATCAATCCGCGCATGATTGATCAGGCGGTTGCGCCGCTGGTCGAAAATTCGCAGCTGCAAATGGGAACCCTGGCCGGTCGGATCGATCAGATTGAGGACTTTTACAATCCTAATGTCGTCAAGGTGGTTAAGGACAGTGCCGGCCTGGCGCTCTATTTTTCTCGTGCGCCGATTCCCTGGCCCCGTGATCTGTCGCGCGAAGAGTTGGCACAGTCCCTCGACAGGGTCGCTCTTTATCGTCACATCGGGTTGTATGTGTATCGCCGCGAGCTGTTGCTGGGCTATCCGGCCATGTCGATAACGCCGCTCGAAGCGTTGGAAAATCTTGAGCAGTTGCGAGCTCTGGAGAGCGGGATCAAGCTCTATGTTGCTGAGACTGAGTTTTCTTGCCACGGCGTTGATACCCCCGAAGATCTGGAGCGGGTTTCGCGTTTGATGTCGGCAGAAAAAATATAACGATAACGTTGAATTGACCGCTATTGTGGAGATGGAGAGTTTTTTGCAGGATCGGGGGTTTCCTTCGGTCCTGTTTGTGTGTAGAATCAGCCTTTCGTCCTGTGCCAGCAGTTAGTTTTTTTGCTGCTATGTGACAGGTCATCACGTATTTTCTTCAAGGAGCAGGATTGACGATGAAGACGAAGTTTCTCTTTGTCACCGGTGGGGTAGTTTCTTCCCTCGGTAAAGGACTGGCCGCAGCATCGATTGGGGCGTTGATGGAGTCCCGTGGTTTGAAGGTGTCGATGCAGAAGATGGACCCCTATATTAATGTCGATCCTGGGACCATGAGCCCCTTTCAACACGGTGAAGTGTTTGTTACCGACGATGGTGCAGAAACGGATCTCGACCTTGGTCACTACGAACGCTACACTCGTGCCAAGTTGTCGAAAAAATCGAACTTCACCACTGGCCAGGTTTACGACACGGTTATTCGCAAGGAACGCCGTGGTGATTACCTCGGTGGCACCGTGCAGGTCATTCCGCATATTACCAACGAGATCAAGCAGAAGATTCTTGATAATGCCAAGGATGTCGACATCGCCATCGTTGAGGTTGGCGGCACGGTCGGCGATATCGAGTCGTTGCCCTTTCTTGAAGCGATCCGTCAGTTTCGCGCCGATCGCGGCCGTGAGAATGTCCTCTATATCCACCTGACCCTTGTGCCTTATATCCCCACGGCCGGTGAATTGAAGACCAAACCGACCCAGCACAGTGTCAAGGATTTGCGCCAAATTGGTATCCAGCCGGATATCCTGCTGTGTCGTTGCGATCGCGAAATTCCCCGCGACATGAAAGCCAAAATCGCTCTGTTTTGTAATGTTCCGGAGGATGCGGTCATTACCGCCCGTGACGTGCCGACCATTTATGAGGTGCCAACAGAATTTCATGCTGAAGGGCTTGATGAGCGGATTGTCGACTACCTGAATATCTGGACCAAGGCTCCCGATCTGGCCGATTGGAACCGGATCGTTGCACGGGTCAAGGAACCGGCCGGTGAGACGAACATTGCCATCGTCGGTAAGTATGTCGGTTTGACCGAAAGCTATAAGTCTTTGGCCGAAGCCCTGACCCACGGCGGTATTGCCAGCAACTGCCGGGTCAATTTGACTTATGTCGACTCTGAAGCCCTTGAGCGGCATGGCATTAATGGTGCTTTTGAGGGTATCGACGGCATCCTCGTGCCGGGTGGCTTTGGCGAGCGCGGCAGCGAAGGGAAGATTGCTGCAATCCGCTATGCCCGCGAAAATAAGCTGCCCTTCTTCGGCATCTGTCTCGGTATGCAGATGGCGGTTGTTGAATTCGCCCGCTATGTCTGCCAGATCGAAGATGCTCATTCCTCGGAGTTTCAGGAACAGGCGAAAAATCCGATCATCCATATTATGGAGGAACAGAAAAAGGTCAAAGGCAAGGGCGGCACCATGCGTCTTGGCGCCTATCCCTGTGATCTTTCCGAGGGGACTCTGGCGCGGCGGATTTATGGTATGGAGCACCTGACCGAGCGGCATCGTCATCGCTTTGAATTTAACAATTCCTACCGCAAAAAACTGCAGGAGTGCGGACTGGTTTTGTCCGGCATCAACCCTGAATCGGATCTGGTGGAAATCATCGAATTGGATGATCATCCATGGTTCCTCGGCTGCCAGTTTCACCCCGAGTTCAAATCCCGGCCGATGGAGCCGCATCCATTGTTTGAATCGTTTGTCGGTGCTTGTCTGAAGAAGCGCCAGGAGTAGGCTGATGAAAGAAGTA
This sequence comes from Desulfuromusa ferrireducens, assembly GCF_055389805.1. Lineage (NCBI taxonomy): Bacteria > Pseudomonadati > Thermodesulfobacteriota > Desulfuromonadia > Desulfuromonadales > Geopsychrobacteraceae > Desulfuromusa > Desulfuromusa ferrireducens. Next base: position 4,345,892 of record NZ_AP042415.1, on the reverse strand, counting down.
ACAGTCGGTTCGGCCAAATTTGGCGGTCAGCATCCGCTGGTGTTGATTGCCGGACCCTGCGCAATTGAAAATGAATCTTTGACGTTGCGGATCGCCGAGCGACTCAAGACGATTACCGCAGAACTCGGATGTCAGCTGATCTTCAAGGCTTCTTATGACAAGGCCAACCGGACCTCGGTGACCTCTTTCCGCGGACCGGGAATGGATGAGGGCTTACGGATTCTCGAGCGGGTTAAGGCCGATTTCGAGCTGCCGGTTATCTCTGATGTCCATGATGTCAGTCAGGTCGCTGCCGCTGCCGAGGTCCTCGATATCCTGCAGATCCCAGCTTTTTTAAGTCGTCAGACCGATCTGTTGGTTGCTGTTGGCAAAACCGGCAAAGCGGTCAACCTGAAAAAAGGCCAGTTCTTGGCGCCGTGGGACGTTGAGCACGGTATCAAGAAGATCGAGTCGACCGGTAATCAGCAAATTCTGCTGACCGAGCGCGGTGCGTCTTTTGGTTACAATAATCTGGTGGTCGATATGCGTTCGCTGGTGATCATGCGCGACATGGGCTATCCGGTCGTTTTTGATGCCACCCATTCGGTGCAATTGCCCGGCGGCGCCGGTGGTTCTTCCTCCGGTCAGCGGCAGTTTGTCGGCGCACTGTCGCGCGCGGCGGTTGCGACCGGTATTGATGGTCTGTTCTGGGAGGTGCATGAAAATCCTGACCAGGCGCTGTGTGATGGGCCGAATTCCTTGCCGCTGGAGCAAGTTAAACCGATGTTACAGCAGGTTATGACCTTCGACGCTATTTTTAAGCAGAACGGTACAGGAGAAACAAGTTGTTGATTGAAACCGCAAAGCGAGTCTTGCAGATCGAAGCCGATGCCGTATTGGCGTTGCAGTCACGGATAAATGGTGACTTTACCCAGGCAATTGCAATGATCCTCGCCTGCCAGGGGAAAGTGGTCGTTACTGGGATGGGCAAGTCAGGACTGATCTGCCAGAAGATCGCTGCAACCATGGCCTCAACCGGCACGCCGACCTTTTTTCTCCATCCGGCCGAAGGTATCCACGGCGATCTCGGCATGCTGGCCAAAGGGGATGTGGTTATTGCCATCTCCAACTCCGGTGAAACCGAGGAAGTCTGCCGCATCTTACCGGTTATCAAGCGCATGGGTTTGCCGCTGGTCTCGATGTCGGGAAACCCGAAAAGCACATTGGCCATTGCCGGTGATTGCCATCTCGATATCAGTGTTGCCGAAGAGGCCTGTCCCCTTGGCCTGGCTCCGACCGCCAGTACCACCGCAACCCTGGCGATGGGGGATGCCTTGGCCGTTGCCCTGTTGGAGGAGCGCGGTTTTAAGGCAGAGGATTTTGCTCTGTTTCATCCCGGCGGTGCGCTCGGCAAGCGTTTGTTGCTGCGGGTTGAGGATCTGATGAATACCGGCAAGGACGTGCCTTTGGTGCTGCCGGAAGTGCTGTTACGTGATGCTTTGTTTGAAATTACCAGCAAGAAGTTGGGCATTACCGGGATCGTCGATTGTCAAGGCCAGTTGCTTGGCGTCTTTACTGATGGGGATCTGCGCCGGATAATGGAACAGGGGCTGGACAGCTTGCAGCAGCCGATATCTGAAGTGATGACCACCTCACCGAAGCGGATTTTGCGTCGCAATCTAGCAGCCAAGGCCTTGCAGATTATGGAGAGCTGCTCGATTACCTCGCTGTTTGTTTTTGATGACGACGAGGGCACGGTTCCGGTTGGTATCGTGCATTTGCATGATCTGCTCAAGTCGGGTGTTGTCTGATGGAGGCTAGGTTAGCCAAAATAAAACTGCTGCTGCTCGATGTTGATGGCATCATGACCGACGGGCGGATTATCTACGATAATCAGGGCAATGAACTAAAGGCCTTCGACGTCAAAGACGGGCACGGGTTGAAAATGCTGCAGCGCGCCGGGATCAAAATCGGTATCATCACCGGCCGTAAGTCGGAGGTGGTTGTCAAACGGGCCGCAGAGCTCGGCATCGATATCCTCTATCAAAAGGCCCTGAACAAGCTTGATCCCTACCAGGAGATTTTGACAGAGCAGGGCCTGAGCGATGAGCAAGTCGCTTATATGGGGGACGATGTGGTTGATCTGCCGGTTTTGCGCCGGGTTGGTTTCAGCGCCACGGTGGCTGATGCCGTCCCCGAGGTGTTGCCCCTAGTCGACTATGTTACCAGCCGCCCCGGTGGGCGAGGTGCGGTGCGTGAAGTCTGCGACATGCTAATAAAAGCCAGTGGCCAGTGGGATACTCTGACTAAACGTTACTTCACTTCTTAGAGGTAGTTATTCGGGTTTGTACTGTTCCCTGTTTGGGCGGGGTGTAGATCTGAAAAGTGAAAGGCCGACAATGTTAAAGCTGCGCCGCCTGCTGGCGGTTCTGATTTTGCTGGCAGTTCTGGCGTTGGGGGTTGTTATCTGGCGTCACCTGAAACAGCAAAGCCCGCTACAGATTCTTGAAGCGTTGCCGGAACAGGTCGATCTGGCCTTGGAGCAGTTGCATTATACGCAGAATGAAGATGGTAAGCGCAGTTGGACTCTTGATGCTGATAAGGCTGAATATCAGCGGGACAACAATCAGGCAATTCTCGATGCTTTGCATCTGACAATGTATGACGCGGGCCAGTTCGACGAGGTGACGTTATCGGCTGAGCATGGCCTGCTGGAGCAGGAAAAGCGCCAAGTTGAGGCGTGGGGAAATGTGGTTGTTGCGACCTCGACTGACGAGCACCTCTACACTGAACGATTGCATTATGATGATCAACAACGCCAGTTGCACAGCGCTGCTCCGATCAGGGTGGTCACTCCCCGAATGGAGTTGACCGGAATCGGCTTGCAGGTTGATCTGGCACGCGGCTACCTTTTGGTGGAAAAAGATGTTTGGATGTTGTTGTTGCCAGAAGAAAGGAAAAATCGGAGCGATGAATAGATCCGTACAGCTTTTGTTGCTCGGCTTGTTGCTCTTTATTTCGCCAGCGAATGCCCAGCAGGGGCAGGTTCCGAAGCCAGCGGCTTTGCCGATCGAGGTGACTGCGCAGCAATTAGAGGCACATCAGGAGCAACGCAAAGCAATCTTTTCCGGTGACGTTGTTGCTAAGCAGGGTGATATTACGCTCTATTGTGACAAGCTGATTGTCTATTCCTTGCCGGTGGAGGATCAGGTCGATCGACTTGAGGCTTTGGGCAGTGTTCGTGTTGTTCAGCTTGACCGCACCGCAACCGCCGACCGGGCTATTTATCGGCAGCTTCAGGGGACCCTGGTTTTGTATGGCAATGCTCAAGTGCATCAGGGGCAGAATCTGGTGACAGGGGAAGAAATCACCGTTTACTTGCAAGAGAACCGCAGTGTTGTCAAAGGTGGAGATAGTGGTCGTGTCAAGGCGGTTTTGTTTCCCAATCAGAAGCCGGGGCAGGAGTGAGTCGTACACTGCAAGCCAAGGGGTTATATAAATCCTATGTCGGTCGTGAAGTTGTCTCCGGGGTAGATCTGCAGGTCAGTTCGGGGCAGGTGATTGGTCTGCTTGGTCCCAACGGGGCCGGCAAAACCACCAGTTTTTATATGGTGGTTGGTTTGGCGACTCCAGATCAAGGGGCGGTTTATCTCGACGATCAGGAGTTGACCGGATTGCCGATGTATCGTCGCGCCCGGTCTGGTATCTCCTATCTGCCACAAGAGGCGTCTGTTTTTCGTAAACTAACCGTGGCTGAAAACCTGTTGGCGATTCTCGAAACACTCGACCTGTCGACGGCTCAGCAGCAGGAGCGGCTTGAGGAGTTGTTGGAGGATCTGCATATCGGTCATATCCGCAACTCCAAGGGGTATGCTCTTTCCGGTGGTGAGCGGCGGCGTGTTGAGATTGCACGTTCTCTGGTTTTGGAACCGGCCTTTTTGTTACTCGATGAACCCTTTGCCGGAATCGATCCGATTGCTGTCATCGACATCCAGAATATCGTTTTTCAGCTCAAAGAGCGTGGCATCGGTATTTTGATTTCGGATCACAACGTGCGCGAAACTCTCGGTGTTTGTGATCAGGCCTACATTCTCAATCAAGGCAAAGTGCTTGAATATGGAACGCCTGAGCAAATTGCCGCAAGTAGTACCGCTCGTGAAATCTATTTGGGCGATAAATTTAAACTTTGAGAGTCGTGATCAAAGAGAGACTTTTAACAGCGACAATGTTAGTGTTGAATAACATTGTCTGGGATTTTTCGATAGAAGGTACTGATGGCGCTTGATCTTCGTTTACAGGTAAAACTGAGTCAACAACTGGTGATGACGCCCCAGTTACAACAAGCAATCAAGTTGTTGCAGCTCTCGCGTATGGAGTTGGTTGATGTAGTGACTGAGGAGCTGGCGGAAAACCCGTTGCTCGAAGAAGGCCTTGATTCAAAGGATGAGCGTGAGGACGGCTTGCCTGATGCTGAGAAAGAGCCGACTTCCGACAGTGATGTGCCACCTGAACAGGAGGTTAAAGCCGACGCGGAGGGGATGGATGACATCGATTGGCAGACCTACCTCGAAGGCTATAGCCTAAATAGCAGCAGCTCGCGTGATAGTTACGAAGAGCACGAAGATCGTCCTTCGTATGAAAGTTTATTGACGAAAAAAGGGAGCTTGACGGATCATCTGATGTGGCAGCTGGGTTTTTCCACGGCCAGCGATGTTGAGCGTTTGGCGATGGCGGAGATTATCGGCAATCTTGATGATGTCGGCTATTTGCATGCCACCGTTGAGGAGTTGGCCGAGGTGTCCGGGCAGTCAACGGAGATAATTGAGCGGGCACTGGAGCGGGTACGGCAATATGATCCGGCCGGGGTCGCTTGTCGTAATTTGCAAGACTGTTTATTGTTGCAACTGGATCGATTGGGATTGTCCGACACCCTGGCCGCGACGATTCTACGCGATTTTATTAGTGAGTTAGAAGGGCGTAAATATCCGATTATTGCCAAAGCGCTGAAGGTTTCGCTCGATGAGGTTCTGGCTGCCGCAAAACTGGTATCCGAGCTTGACCCGCGTCCTGGGCTGCTTTATAGCGAAGAGGATATTCACTACATCGTCCCTGATATTTATGTGAACAAGGTTGGCGACGATTATGTCGTAACGCAAAATGATGAGGGTCTGCCCAATCTGCGGATCAATTCCCTCTACCGCAATGCCTTGACCAATAGTGACTCAGTGGACAAAAAGGCTAATGAGTACATTCAGGACAAGATGCGCAGTGCGGTCTGGTTGATCAAGAGTATCCATCAGCGGCAGCGGACCATTTATAAGGTCACCAAAAGTATTGTTAAATATCAGCGAGCCTTTTTTGATCATGGCATCGAGCATCTTAAGCCGCTGGTTTTGCGCGATGTGGCTGAAGATATCGAGATGCACGAATCAACCGTCAGCCGAGTGACCACCAATAAGTACGTGCAGACCCCGCAGGGATTGTTTGAATTAAAGTACTTTTTTAACAGTGGTATCAATACGGTTGATGGTGATGCGGTTGCTTCGGAGAGTGTCAAGAGCCGGATCAAGGAAATCGTCGCTACGGAGAATCCTAAAAAACCGTTTTCCGATCAGAAAATTGTTGCCCTGCTCAAAGAGCAGGATATTAATATCGCTCGCCGAACTGTGACCAAATATCGAGAAATGCTTGGTCTTGGTTCGTCGACCGAGCGTAAGAGATTGTTTTAACTTCTGGATTGTTCTGCTGTGATGATCGGGAATAACTGTTTCTCGATCAATTCTGCGCTATACTGAGATGACCTACACCGGACTCTTAGGGTCTGTTTATCGAAGGAGGAATATTTATGCAAATTGCCGTTACCTTCCGTCACATGGAAAGCAGCGAAGCCGTACGTAGCTATGTGGAAGAGAAACTGGCCAAGGTTAAGAAGTACATCGAGGAGCCTATCGATGCGCAAGTGGTTCTGTCGGTACAGAAAAAGATCAATCACCGGGCAGAAGTCACCATGGTCGCTAAAGGGCTGACCATGAAGAGTGTTGAAGAGAAAGAGGATATGTATGCCGCTGTTGACCTGATGGTTGACAAAATTGAGCGGCAACTGAAGCGTTATAAAGAAAAACTCAAGCGACACAAAGGGAGTACCGGGGCTCAACGGCTGGTAGATAAGTCTGTCCTGGCTGCTTCCAGTGTCGATGAAGGGCACGAGACCCCGGAAATCATCAAAAGTCATTCCTTTTCTGTTAAGCCGATGTCGGTTGAAGAGGCTGTCATGCAGATGGATCTGCTCGACAAGGATTTCCTCGTTTTTACCGACGATCGCTCCGAAGAAATGAACGTTGTTTACCGTCGTAAAGATGGTAATTATGGACTGATTGTTCCCCAGGGAAGCTGAATGGCCGCCGACGGGTAATTTCGTGTGAATCACTGAAATTACCCGTCTTTTTTACTGCTGACTAATAAAGATTATAAGTATGAAAATATCTGAGTTGCTAAATTCTCAGGCAATCGTTGCTGACTTGCAGGCACGTGATAAAAATCGCGCTCTTGCTGAATTGACCGATGCCCTGATTGCATGTGAGCCGTCGCTTAACCGTGATGAAGTGATAGAGGTTCTGCAGGAACGTGAAAAGCTTGGCAGTACCGGGATCGGGGATGGTGTGGCGATTCCTCACGGTAAATTAGCTGGCATCCCGGAATTAATGCTTGCTTTTGGCAGAAGTCGAGGTGGTGTTGACTTTGAATCGATGGATGGCCAGCCAGCTCATTTGTTTTTTCTGTTGATCGCCCCGGAAGAATCGATCGGTGTCCACCTGAAAACCTTGGCTCGGATTTCAAAATTGTTGAAAGATTCGACCGTGCGGCAGAAATTATTAGACGCGGAAGATCAGGATGCCATTTATCAGGTCATTCTTGACGAAGAGGACCAGGCCTGATAGGAAAAGAGTCCCGTTTTGGTCTGCAGTTGGTTGGTTTTAGGCTGTAGGCTCCTTTATCTTCTGGGCTTTGCCCCGCTAGTCGATTTGAATCAGACCTATGGCTGAACTGACTATCCAGGAAATTCTCGATGAAGAAGAAGCCGGCCTTGACCTGGAGCTTTTGGCCGGCGCTGGTGGCTTGGCGAACAAGGTCACTATTCCGCGCATCCAGAAGCCCGGCTTGGCCTTGGCTGGCTATAGCAGCAGTCTACATCGGGATAGGATTCAGGTTCTTGGTTCGACCGAACTGAGCTATCTAACGACGATGTCGCGTGAGAAAGCGACAGAACAACTCCAGCTGATTTTAGACCGTAACCTTTCTTGTTTGATTATCACCAAAGATCAGGAAGTTCCTGACTATCTCGTCCAGCAGGCTGAGTCCTGCGACACCCCTGTGCTGCGGACCAGGCACCTCAGTTCAAGTTTTATCTCCTTGATTACCAAATTTCTTGAAGAACGATTGCTGCCGACGTCAACGTTACATGGAGTATTGATCGATATTCTTGGTGTTGGTGTTCTGTTACAGGGGAAAAGTGGGGTTGGGAAAAGCGAATGTGCCCTCGAACTGATTTTGCGTGGTTATCGGTTGGTTGCTGATGATGTTATCAAGGTGCGTCTGAAGTTGCCCTCGGTTATCTTTGGCGAGGGGATGGACCTGCTGCACTACCACATGGAAATTCGTGGCCTGGGTATTCTCAATATCAAGCACTTGTTCGGCGTTGCGGCGATTCGTGAACGGAAAAAAATTGATATGGTCGTTGAACTTGTCCAGTGGGAAGAGGGCAAGGAATATGATCGACTCGGGTTGGAGGAGAAAACTTTAGAGATCCATGGCGTTGAGCTTCCGTTCATGCGTATCCCTGTTGGTCCTGGGCGTAACGCCGGCACTATTGTTGAGGTCGCGGCACGCAATCAGTTGTTAAAAGAGATGGGTTATCATAGCGCGCGCGAGTTTCAGGGGTTGCTCGAAGAACGGATGGCCGAGGCCGCCCGTCTGCATGCCCACACCATCATTGGGGATAATCTGGAATGAGTCGTCGGCTGCTGATCATAACCGGCTTGTCTGGCTCTGGTAAAAGTACCGCCGTTCGCGTGTTGGAAGATCAAGGCTTTTTTGTCGTTGATAATCTGCCGTTTGCTATGTTGCCGGATTTTATTCAGCGAGCCCAGGAAGGTTTGAAGGAGTCGACCGACGTCGCGGTTGTGATCGACGTGCGTAATCGCGGTTTTCTGGCTGATTACCGCGTGACTCTCGATCAACTGGAAGCCAGTGGTTGCGAAGTCGAAATACTTTTCTTCGAAGCCTCGGACGAGGTTCTCTTAAGGCGTTATTCCGAAACACGCCGCTCTCATCCGCTGGCTGCCGACGAAACGGTTCAGGCCGGAATTTCCCGTGAACGGCAGCTATTGCGCTCCCTACGTACAGAAGCCTCGCGGATTATTGACAGTAGTAATCTCAACTCGCGACAGATGCGTGATTTGCTCCTGAATTATCTTGGCGAAAAGGGCGAGTCACTGCTGATAGTCAGTCTTGAATCCTTCGGTTATCGTTATGGGTTACCTCCCGCTGCCGATCTGGTTTTTGATGTGCGTTTCCTGCCGAACCCATACTATATAGACAATTTACGACCATTGACCGGTTTGGATAAGACGTTGCGCGATTATGTGCTTGGCCAGCAGGCTTGCCGCGATTTTCGTCAGCACCTTGATCAGTTGCTCGCCTTTCTGATGCCGCATTATCGGGACGAGGGGAAGAGTTATCTGACGATTGCCATTGGCTGTACCGGCGGCCGACATCGCAGCGTTTCCATTGTCGAAGATCTGTCCGTCAGCTTCCCTGACAGCTCGGTCAATCTGCGCGTTAATCACCGCGATGTGGCTAAAGGCTGACCGATGATCGGCATTGTCATTGTGACCCATTCGAATTTAGGTCGTGAGTTTATTTGTGCCGCGGAAATGATTGTTGGTCCGGCAGCACGCTTGCAAGCGATCAGTATTGATCGATCTGTTGCGGTTGCGTCAGTTCAGCAGCAGTTACAGTTGGCGGTGCAGAGTGTTGGCCAAGACGGAGATGGGACCATTATCCTGACGGATATGTTCGGTGGTACACCGACCAATATCAGTGCCGAGTTTTTGCAAGATTCTCAGATTGAAATTGTCACTGGCATCAATTTGCCGATGCTGCTGAAATGTATCAGCGCCCGGCGGGACAAGTCGGTCGCTATCCTGGCCGAGTTCCTTAAAGATTATGCGCGTAAAGCTATCATGCTGCCATCTGAGCTGTTGAAATAATCGTTGTTGGAGACCGTGAATGAGTCTTGTCCTGACCCGTATTGATAATCGTTTGATTCATGGCCAGGTGTTGGAATCCTGGGTGCCTTACGTGCACGCCAACTGTCTGGTGGTGGCAAATGACAACGTTGCTGCGACTCCCCTTAAGCGGATGATGATGGAATCCTCTGTGCCCAGTCGGATGCGGGTAGAGATTGGCTCGATTGAGGAAATAACGGCACTTTTTGCTTCTGGTGATTTGGATGGTTGCAGGACTCTGTTATTGTTTGGCACGACCGCTGATGCATTGCGGGCTTATCGTTGTGGGCTTGTCTACCAGCAGTTGAATCTGGGTAACCTCCACGCCGGGGTCGGGAAAACCAGGCTGAGTTGTACTCTTTTTTTGGATCAGGACGATCTGGATACCTTGCAGGAATTAGAACATGCCGGTGTCGTTATTTCAGCGCGTTGTATTCCGGCCGATAGCGAACGCTCATGGAAAAAACTGTTTCCTAACCGGAGGAAAAAACCTTGAGTGTTTCTGAGCTGCTTATCGGTGCATTGGTCGCCCTTGTTTGCGGGCTGGATCGTACGGCGATTTTGCAGGTCATGATTTCCCGGCCGATCGTTGCCGCCCCGCTGGTTTCCTGGCTACTCGGGGAACCAGCGGTTGGGCTGCAGATCGGCTTGATGGTGGAGTTGCTCTGGTTGGCGCGTTTGCCGGTCGGCGCCGCCATCCCACCCGATGATACCCAGGTGGCGATTGCCAGTAGTGTCCTGACGATTACTCTTGGACGCTTGCTGGGGGCCCCCGGGACAGAGTTGATGTTACTCTGTTTGCTGATTGCCATCCCCCTGGGCAAGGTCGGACAGTTTTTTGACCGCTTTTCCCGGCAGTACAATATTCGCTTGCTGACGCAGGCAGAAAGTTGTCTGGATAAAGGTCATTTGAAATTGGCTGAATTGCAGCACCTGCGCGGCTTACTCAGTTTTTCGCTGGCGGCCGTGGGGACCTATGTTGTGATCATCTTCGGTGGCTTTTTTCTAGTGCCGATCCTCTGGCCGATCGTGAAACAGTCTTTATTGCATTCCAGCGGTTGGTTGCAACTTGCTTTGCCACTAGTGGGGGTTGCTGTCATCCTCGGGACGATCAATGTCAGCCGGGCCTTGACCCTGTTTTGTGCTTCTTTTGGCATGGCCTTTCTGCTGATGTGGTTGGTGTAGCCGATGGCGTTGTCGAGAAAAACCCGTATTCATGTCTGGTTGCGTTTGCTGTTATTGCAGGGCAGTTGGAATTTTGAACGGTTACAGGGCCTCGGCTTCTTCTATGCGCTGATGCCAGCATTAAGAAAGTTGTATTCGCCGGAGAAACTGCCGAAGGTTGCTCGTGAGCACCTCGCTTATTTCAATACCCATCCTTACCTGGCGCCGCTGGTTGCCGGTGCGGTACTGAAGCTGGAAGAAGAGCGTGCTGCAAAGCTCGATCAGCAGGTCGCTATCAGCGATTTTAAAGAGATGGTCGCGGCACCCTATGCCGCTATCGGCGACGCCCTGTTCTGGGGCGGTTTGCGACCATTGTCCGCCGGGGTTGCGCTGTTTTTTGCTGCCAAGGGGATACTCTGGGCTCCTGTGGTATTTCTCCTGCTTTACAATGTCGTGCCGCTGGCTTTTCGCTTGCTTGGGTTTGCTCGCGGCTACCAATACGGGATTCATTCGGTTGATTTTTTCCAGCGACGACGATTGCCGGACTGGGCGATTCATACCAAGGAAACGGCCATTGTTATTCTTGGCGGTTTCAGTGCTTTTCTGGTGTTTCAGCACTTACAGCGTCTGGAGCTGGTCAGCTGGCTCGGTCTCTTGACTCTGGTACCAATGATCCTGCTCGGCTTGCTGGCTCGGCGGGGGATTTCAACCTTATTGCTTACTTTGCTGAGCGCCATCATCATTATTCTGTTCAGCCTGTTCTGGACAGATGTAGCGCGTTTAATTGTGCTATAGGGGAACCATAAAATGTTAAGTCGAAAATTTATGATCAAAAATCGCTTGGGGTTGCATGCTCGAGCTGCTGCACAATTGGTGCAGACGGCTAATCAGTTTGCCTCTGAAGTTACGTTGTTTAAAGAAGATATGGAGGTAAACGGCAAAAGTATTATGGGGATACTCTTGCTGGCTGCGCCCAAGGGGACAGAAATTTCCGTAGATATCGATGGCTCAGACGAAGATCAAGCGATGACCGTGATTGCTGATTTGATCGAGGATGGTTTTGGGGAAGATTGAGGTCGCAAAAGATACTTATCTCGTTGGGATCGGGGCATCGCCGGGGATCAGCATCGGCGAGATCAATCTGCTCAACCAGCGTACCACTGTCGCCGACTGGCCGATTGCCGCCGCTGATGTCGATGCCGAGTTGGAGCGTTTTCACTGGGCCTTGGCGCAGTCACGTGAAGAGTTACTAGAAATCAAAGCGACGGTTTCCAGCAAGCCTCATCTGCGTGAACACATGTATATCCTCGATACCCATCTGTTGATCCTCGAAGACGAAATGTTGATTCAGGGGACCGAAGAGGTTATTCGCGAGCAGGTTAACTGTGAGGGTGCGTTAAAAAGAACGATCCTTAAATTGCGCCAGCTGTTTGAAAATATCGAAGACGAATATCTGCGCGAGCGGCGTTCCGATGTGGAAGCTGTCGGTGGCCGGTTGATGCGGATTTTGACTGGCGAGAATCAGCGTTCTATCGATGATATCGGGCACAAGGCGCTGGTCGTCGCGCATGACCTGTCTCCAGCCGATACCATGCAGATGGACCGCGATCGGGTGCTCGGGTTCGTAACCGATAAAGGCGGCAAGACGTCACATACCGCTATCCTGGCCCGCTCGTTGGAGATACCGGCGATCGTTGGTCTGGAGACAATCACCTCGTTGGTTTACGACCGGCTGCCGGCAATTATTGACGGCAGTAGTGGGATCGTGATCCTCAACCCTTCCGAGGAGACCTTCAAAGAGTATCTCAAGCGCAAACAATCGTACGAATATCTGGAAAAAGAGCTGCAAAGTTACCGGGACCTTCCAGCGATTACGACTGACAATGATCGGGTTGCACTGCGCGGTAATTTCGAGCTGTCCAGCGAGATTCCCGTTGCACGAAATCACGGTGCCGAAGGGGTCGGTCTGTATCGTACTGAGTTTCTTTACCTTGGTCGCCCTGAGCCTCCGAGTGAAGATGAGCAGTTTGATGCTTACCGCGAAATTCTTGAAGAGATGCAACCGAACCCGGTCACCATCCGCACGCTGGATATTGGCGGTGATAAGGTTGTTTCGCAATTGAATGTGACCGATGAGGCCAACCCGGCCATGGGTTTGCGGGCGATCCGCTTCTCTTTACGCGAGGGGCGGCTGTTCAAAATCCAGTTGCGGGCAATTTTGCGGGCTTCGGTTTATGGCAAGGCGCGGATCATGTTCCCGATGATCAGTGGGGTTGCCGAGATCCTCACCTGTAAGCGGATTTTACAGGAGGTCAAAGGTGGGCTTGATGCCGAAGGGATTGCCTACGATAGCGAAATCGATATCGGCATGATGATTGAGACTCCCTCGGCGGTGTTGTTGGCCTCTCAGTTTGCCGAAGAGGTCGATTTTTTCTCCATCGGCACCAATGACCTGATTCAGTATTGCCTCGCGGTTGATCGGGGCAACGAATATGTTGCTTATCTGTATGAACCGTTGCATCCGGCCATTCTGCGCGCCTTGAAAACGGTTTGCCAGGCAGCCAACGATGCCGGTATCGATGTCAGTTTATGTGGCGAGATGGCAGGCGAACCGCTGTATGCGCTGGCGCTGGTCGGGCTGGGTTTGCATGAATTGTCGATGAACCCGGCCAGTATACCCCGTGTTAAGCGGGTTATCCGTCAGGTATCCAGACAGGCCGGAGAACACTTGGTGGAAAAGTTGCTTTGTTTGAAAACCGGTAAAGAGGTTTCAGCCTGTCTCGACCTCGAGATGCGGAGACTACTGCCTGAAATCTTTGACCAAGCAATTATCTAAAGAAAATAGCGTTGACTCGAACAACTAAGCTACATAGAATATCCCGTTCATTTATACAAACTTAACAGTGGAGGAATACTGTACATGCCAATGACCGATTTTCTCTTTACTTCGGAGTCCGTAGGCGAAGGTCATCCGGATAAGGTTGCCGATCAGATTTCCGATGCAATTCTCGATGCGATTCTCGCACAGGATAAAAATGCCCGGGTTGCCTGTGAAACCATGGTCACCACCGGGATGGCGATGATTGCCGGAGAAATCACCACCAGTGCCTATGCCGATTTTCCGACCATCGTGCGTGAGACCATCAAAGAGATCGGTTATAACGACTCGGCCATGGGCTTCGACTACGAGACCTGTGCGGTTCTGACCTCGATTGATCAGCAGTCCGCCGATATCTCGCAAGGGGTAACCGCGGGAGAAGGCCTGTTCAAGGATCAGGGTGCTGGAGATCAGGGCTTGATGTTCGGTTTTGCCTGTAACGAAACGGCGGAGTTGATGCCGATGCCGATTACTTTTGCCCACAAGTTGACCAAGAAAATGGCTGATGTGCGCAAAAGCGGCCAGCTGAATTTCCTGCGTCCCGATAGTAAGTCTCAGGTTTCCGTTCAGTACATTGATGACAAGCCAACGCGGATTGATACCGTGGTTCTTTCTTCGCAGCATACTCCCGAGGTTAAGTATGAAGCCCTCCAGGAAGCGCTGATTGAAGAAGTCATCAAGGCAACCCTGCCAGCCGAACTGCTGGATGAAAAGACCCGCTTTCTGGTCAACCCGACCGGCCGTTTTGTTGTTGGCGGGCCAATGGGTGATTGCGGTCTGACCGGTCGCAAGATTATCGTCGATACCTACGGCGGCCAAGGCTCTCATGGTGGTGGCGCATTCAGCGGTAAGGATCCGTCCAAGGTTGATCGTAGCGCTTCCTACATGGCGCGTTACGTGGCCAAAAATATTGTTGCGGCCGGTTTGGCACGCAAGTGTGAAGTCCAGCTTGCCTACGCCATTGGCGTTGCGGAACCGGTTTCGGTGATGATCAATACCTTCGGTACCGGCAAAATCCCGTCGAACCAGATTTCCGAGATTGTCCGCGCCGAATTCGATATGCGCCCAGCAGGGATTATTGAGCAACTTGATCTGCTGCGGCCGATTTATCGTCAGACCGCTGCTTACGGTCACTTTGGTCGTGAACTGCCCGGCTTTACCTGGGAGATGACCGACCGCGTCGATTCGCTCAAGTCGCGCGCCGGTTTGTAAAAGTCTTTAGCGCACCAACAACAAAGGGCGAGCCATTATAGGCTCGCCCTTTGTTGTTCAATCAAGATAACGCTTCATCAGCCCCTGATAGGCGTCGATGCGACGATCACGCAAGAAGGGCCAGACCCGACGGACCTTTTCAGCGTGCTTTCGGTCAAGCTCCACCAGCAGCACCGCTTCTTCTGTTTCGCTCCCCTGAACCAGGATTTCACCCTGGCAGCCGGCGACAAAGCTGCTGCCCCAGAATTGCGCCCCGGATGTGGTTCCACTCGGGTCCGGCTCAAAGCCGACACGGTTGACAGCTATCAGCGGGGTCCCATTGGCAATGGCGTGGCCGCGCTGCACCGTGATCCAGGCCTCGCGTTGACGCTGCTGTTCTTCAGTGCTGTCAGCCGGGTCGTAACCGATTGCGGTTGGATAGATCAGTAGCTCGGCACCAGCCAGGGTCATCAGTCGCGCCGCCTCAGGGTACCATTGATCCCAGCAGACCAGTACGCCGAGTTTGCCGAGCGAGGTTTCTATCGGCGTAAAGCCGAGATCCCCGGGGGTGAAATAGAACTTTTCATAATAGCCGGGATCATCCGGAATATGCATTTTACGATAAGTGCCAGCGATGGAACCGTCTTTTTCGAAGACCACTGCGCTGTTGTGATAAAGCCCGGCAGCGCGCCGTTCGAACAGCGAAGTCACCAACACCACGGCGAGTTCTTTGGCCAGTCGAGCGAATAATTCCGTTGTCGGCCCTGGGATCGCTTCGGCCTGGTCAAAGGCCTCGGTGTCCTCGGTCTGGCAAAAATAGCGTCCGCTGTGGAGTTCTTGCAGGACGATCAGTTCCGCGCCCTGTGCTGCAGCTTGGCGGATTGCCGCAACGCTTTTTTCGATATTGTCAGTCCGGCTATCGCTGCAACGTTGTTGAACTAAAGCGATTTTTAAAAGGCTCATGGCAGAACTCCTTTCGGGATTTGCATGGTGAGGCAATGCAGGGATCCATGTTGCCAGATGACAGCTCGGCAATCGATACCGATGATCTTCCGCTCTGGATAGGCTGCGGCGATTGCTGCCAGCGCGACGGCATCTGCCGGGTCAGCATAGGTCGGGACCAGTACGGCACCGTTAATGACCAGATAGTTGGCGTAGGTGGCCGGCAGGCGTTGTCCTTCGTCGTCGTAACTGGCCTGTGGCCAGGGGAGTGGGATCAGCTTGAAGGGGCTGCCTTTTGAGGTGCGGAACAATTGGAGCTGCTTTTCCATTTTTTGTAGCTCGGCATAATGCTCATCCTGCGGATCGTCGCAACGGACATAAGCGATCGTATCGTTGGGACAGAGCCTGGCCAGGGTATCGATATGCGAGTCCGTGTCATCTCCGGCGAGGAAGCCGTGATCCAGCCAGAGGATGTTTTTGGCGCCGAGCTGATCCGTCAGTGTTTGTTCAAGCTGTTCTTTTTTGCAATCTGGATTGCGGTTGGGATTGAGCAGGCATTCGCTGGTGGTGAGAATGGATCCGTCGCCGTCACTTTCGATGCTGCCGCCCTCGAGAATCAGGCCGATCTCTTCCCGTTGGGTTGTGCCGAACGCGCCGGCAAGAGAGAGTCGCTGCGTGACTTGGTTGTCGCGGTCAGCGGCGAATTTGGCACCCCAGCCGTTGAAACCAAAATCGAGCAGAATCGGCTGTCCATTTCGCAGGATCGTGATTGGTCCGAAATCACGCGTCCAGGTGTCGTTGGTCGGAACTTTTTCTGTCTGGACGGCGGCTAGGTCGACCCCTGCATGGGTTAAGCATGCTGCGACCGAATCAGGCTCCGGGGTGACAATCAGCACCGTTTCGTATCGCACAATGGTTCGCGTCAGTTCAATAAAAACGGCGGTAATTTCATCCAGGATCGGCAACCAGTCCGAATTGGCATGCGGCCAGGCGAGCAGCACGCCGTCTTGCGGTTCCCATTCGGCGGGCAAGCGGCAGTGAGATAGAGCCTCTTCTGTCATAGCGATACGACCTCGGAGCAGCTGTTACAACGTATGTTCAATCAGGATCTTCAGCCCGATAGCAATCAGGATCAATCCGCCAAGGATTTCGACCCTCGAACCCCAGCGTCGACCGACCCGTCGGCCAAGCAGCATGCCGCAGATGGTGAGGACCCCGGCGGTTATTCCGATTACCAGTGCCGGAGTCCAGATGGTGACACCGAGAACGGCTAAACTCAAACCGACGGCTAGGGCATCGATGCTGGTGGCGATAGAGAGCATGATCAAAGACAGACCACGGGTCGGATCGTCCTCACGCTCTTTGCCGTCGTCCCCCTGCCAGGCCTCCCAGAGCATTTTACCACCGACCAGCGTCAGGAGTCCGAAAGCCAACCAGTGGTCGAAGGCCTCAATCTGCTGGCGCACACTGACTCCCGCCAGCCAACCGAGGATTGGCATCAATGCTTGAAAGAGTCCGAAATGAAAGCCAAGGCGAAACAGATGGCGTCCGGTTAGTTTGGGTAGAATGAGTCCGGCACTTAACGCGACAGCAAAGGCATCCATTGCCAAGGCTATCGCAATGCCCAAGAGGGTGATAATATCCATAGTTCCTAACCGATCACGGGTGAGCAGAGGGCTGTTTATAGCACAAGATGGATCGGGCAGACAATCAGATCAACTGGCTAAGGAGTCCCCATGATCCGTTTTTTTTCGGTTGTTGCGGATCGGTTAGAAAAAGAGTAGTTTTCACCGGTTGAGAGTTTTTTGCCCGTGGTTTTTGTATTGTCGTCAGGAGATTATTGGTGCTGAAAAGATTGTTTTCTTCTCCCTCGAGCGATGGTCTGGATGCTGGAGAGAAGGCTGGTGAATATTTTGACCATGGTTATAATTGCGCCCAATCGGTACTGCAGGCGATCACCGCCCGTAATGACTCTGAGTTGATGGAAATCGCGAAATCATTCGGCGCTGGGATTGCTGGGGCCAAGTGTCTGTGTGGTGCTATCAGTGGTGGCGTGATGGCGTTGAGCTTGAAAGGGAAGGGCAAGCAGAGTGATCGCTTGGTTGCGGCATTTCGCCAGCGGCATCGGACCAGTTGCTGTGTCGGATTGAGCAAGCCCTATAAATGGAACAGTCGTGAACATGTGCAGAATTGTCGCAAACTGACGGTCTCTGCAGCCGAAATTGCCGAGTCGATCCTGCTCGGCAAAGATCCTCGCTAAAACTTGATCCCGCCTTTTAAGCCCGGGGGAGAGACTGCAGTAATTGCCTCTCCCCCGGGTTGAATTATTCTTCGATGCTAACGCTTTCGATAATCACTGCTTCTTTCGGCACATCCTGATGACCACCACTGTTTCCAGTGCTGACCTTGGCGATGGTATCAACGATCTCCATCCCCTCGGTGACCTTGGCGAATACCGCATAGCCGTAACCGCTCGGGGTTTTTGACTGGTGATTGAGAAAGTCATTGTCAACCAGGTTGATAAAAAACTGACTGGAGGCGCTATCGACCACTTGAGTCCGAGCCATCGCCAGGGTGCCGCGGTCGTTTTTTAAGCCGTTGTCGGCCTCGTTCTTGATTTCTGCATTGCTTTTCTTTTGTTTCATGTCGACGGTGAATCCACCACCCTGAACCATGAAGTTGGGAATGACGCGGTGAAATATCGTCTGATCGTAGAATCCGTCGCGGATATAAACTAAAAAGTTTTCACTGCTGATTGGGGCGTTTTCGGTGTCGAGTTCAATGGTAATCTGTCCCATGCTGGTTTGCATACGAACGACAGGTTGTGCACTCATGAGATGCTCCTTGGTTGTTAGTCATGACGGAAAATGGCGAATCAGAAACGGCCGTAAAAAGTAATGCGCTATTGTTTGAATAACTCTTCAATTTTGTCAATCAGGCTTGTTAGGTCGGTGAGCGGTTTTAGCATGATCTGGTCAGATGTTAAGCCGATGGCCAGTAATTCGCTGGACAAACGATAATCTAACGATCCGGTATGGATGAGGTAACGTAAATTCGGTTGTACCAGGTGCGCTTGCAGGATCATCTGGTCGCCGCTCATTCCAGGAAGGCGTAAATCAGCGAGGAGAAGATCGTATTTTGTGCCTGTTGCCAGTAATCCCAGCGCCTCCTCGGCGTTTTCAGATGTCACGACCTCCATATTGAAATCGCGCAGAAACTCCGCCAGACTTTCTCTGATGGATGCTTCGTCATCAACTATCAATATGCGTCGTACGTTCATTGAATCTCCCTGTAGAGCTAAGTGATCCTATGTTATCGAGATTTTGTCTATTCTTAAAGTAAAATATATTGACTTCATTATCTTCTGGTTTTTGTGCAGAAAAACTCGGCTGGCTCCTGCAATGGGGATTGCAGGAGGGGAGGATCAGCTGAAAACTGTTCCAGATTTAAGTAGCTTGGTAAATTGGCCATCGGGAACCGGTCGACTGAAATGATAACCCTGGAATAATTTGCAGCCTTTCTTCGTGAGAAAGTCTAATTCCAGGGCGGTTTCAACCCCTTCTGCAATAACCTTTAATTCCAGGTGGTTGGCCATGGAGATAATCGTGTCGACAATGACGGCATCGTTGGCATCACTGGCAATATCGCGCACAAATGACTGATCGATTTTGAGGATGTCGAGAGGCATCTGTTGTAGATAGGCCAGCGAGGAGTAGCCAGTGCCGAAGTCATCAATCGATAGCTCGATGCCGAATTGCTTGAGAGCCTGCATTTTTTCGATGGTGTCAATGACATTGTCGATCACCATTCCTTCCGTCAATTCGAGACCGAGCAGGTTCGGGTTCGCGCCGGTTTCTTCCAGGATGCCAATGACCTGTCCGACGAAATCGGGCTGACGGAACTGGCGTGGACTGACATTGACCGCCAGGTGCTGAATTTGTAAACCAGCGTCCTCCCAGACTTTCATGTGTTCACAGGCGGTCCGCAGAACCCACTCGCCGATCGGTAGAATCAGGCCGGTTGCTTCGGCGACTGGAATAAAGGTGGCCGGTGAAATGAAGCCTTTTGTCGGATGATTCCAGCGGATCAGGGTTTCGGCGCCGACAATATTGCCGTGGGTGTCGACCTGTGGCTGGAAAAAAAGAGCGAGTTCCTTTTTTTCCATGGCGTAGCGCAGTTCTTTTTCGATGGCCAACCGCGCATCGGCCGCCGATTGCATACTTGGCAGGAAGAAACGGATGGTATCTCTGCCATCTTCCTTGGCACGATACATGGCTGTATCCGCGTAGCGTAGAATATCGTTGCCCGTTTCGTTATTGTCCTCGCTAGAGGGGAACATGGCGACACCGATACTGGGCGTAATATGCAAAACGTGCTCGTCTATCTGGTATTTCTGCGCCAAACGGGTTTGGATCGCTTCTGCTTTTTGTTGGGCAACCGCAGCGGCATTGACCGGATCCTTGCCGAGGTCGGACAGGAGCATGACAAATTCGTCTCCACCCAGGCGAGATACGGTATCCTCCGCTCGCAAGTCGACGGTCAAACGTTTGGAAACTTCTTTCAATAAGGAATCGCCAACCGGGTGCCCGAGGGAGTCGTTGATGTTTTTAAAACGGTCGAGATCGAGGAACAGCATCGCACCGTAATGAGCGTGACGCCGCGCCCGGGAAATATTTTGTTCCAATCGATCCAAAAGCAGGCGGCGGTTCGGTAGTTCGGTGAGAGCATCGAAATAGGCGAGGTATTCAATCCGTGCCTCAGCCTGTTTGCGCTCGGTAATATCACGCAGGGTGCCACAGATCTTGTCCGGGCTTTTGCCGCTGGTTTCCTGGTAGCGAGCATTGAGTGAGCAGGGGATCAGGGTCCCATCTTTGTCCTGCAAGTAGATTTCGTAATCGGTGACCTGCTCCTCACTGCGAAGCAGAGACATCAGCCGTTCACGGTTTTTTGTACTAGGGAAGATGGTGCCGATGATTTCGCCGAGGATTTCTTCACGCTGGTAAAGAGAGAAGTGAGAAATCGACGGGCTGATCTCGTAGATAGTGCCATCCTGTAGAATTTCGAAATAAACGTCCTGCAGATTCTCAAAAATAAGTCGGTACTTTTCTTCGTTATCTTTGAGCTTATGGTGCGATTGGTTCAGATCGCTCATCGCTTTTTGCAATGCTTCCGTGCGCCGACCGACTTCCTCTTCCAAGTGCTCCTGATAAGCGCGGTTTTCGATAATCAGTCGTGATCGCTCTAAGGCCTGACTGATCGCATGCAACAGCACTGACATGTCCTGAATCGGTTTTAGCAGGTAATTCCAGGCACCGCGGCGGATCGCTTCAACGGCGTCACCGATAACTCCGGTTCCGGAAACGACAATGATCGGGGTGTCCGCCGAGTTTTCTTTGATGAATTGCAGAACTTGCAGTCCGTCGACGTCCGGCATTCGCAGGTCGCACAGCACCAGATCGGGATTTTCCTTCTGGATCAGCTCGATACCTTCGCGACCGTTGGCCGCTTCGATGACATCGTACTCGAAATCCTCCAGGAACAGCCTGAAACTGTCGCGGATGTTTTCTTCATCGTCAATGGTCAGAATGAGAGGATTTTGTCGTTGTTCCATTCTGGAGCCTGCTCCGCAGAGTTAGGGGATACGATGATTTGTTACTGCGCCGTTATTGGCAGTGGTCATATATATAAATTACAGTAGTCTCCACACTTAAGTGAGTCTAACACAGGATGAATCTACTGTTTTTCTGAGAGAACAAATTAACTGACCTTTTTGGCCGCCAGAAGTAAGGAATTATGCTGTAAGCAGGGTTGTTAGTCAATGTTAATTTCGCTAGAAAGAGGCGGGTGTTGGTATTTGTCTGCCGGGATCAAAGGTCCCCGGTCAACTCCTGCAGGAGAAATAACTTGGGATTGACGCCTTTAACAGATCCAATGATCGCTTGCAGACGGGGGAAATCGACCGCTTCCTCGGTGTCACAGCCCTGGAAAAAGGGGTAGCCTTTGGGCAGTTCACAGTATTTTGCCTGTCGCAACAGGGAGACATCGACCAGATCGTTGATCCGGCCGCTGGCTTCCCACGGGTCACGATAATTATACTGCCGGGCGGTGATCTGCAATGCCAGGCCGTTGTCGAAGACCGCTTTGACCTCAAAAGAAAAATCCCGCGGTGATCCGTAGTGCTGATTGCGCCCGGAGCGACTCATGGTTTTTGCTCCGGCCTCTTCCAGGAGCATTTTCAAGCTCTCGTCGGTCATCGGTTGGCTGTTGTCGGTCATCGCTTCTCCTCGCATTGCTCAAGTCTTAATTCAAGTCCCCAGTCGACAGGTTTTTTACCATCGGGGGAGATGACCCACAGGGTTGGAATGTCTGATTGCTCGGGGGCTGGTCCGTAGCCGTCGGTCAGATAGATGATTGCGGCCGGTCGTGGCTGCATTTGCCTTGCATGATCGAAAACCGGTCGCAGGTCAGTGAAGCCACCACCACGGTAAATTTCGGCAATATGCGGACTTCCAGTAAAATGTTCAACCTTCTGGATGCGGCTTCCGGCGTAAATGACCGAGATGCGACTCTGGCGACCAGCCGCGATTTGCAGCAGTTCATGGGCAAAAGATTCGCGCAGTGCTTGCGTGTCGGTTGAATCACTGACATCGATGCCGATGACTAAGTTCAGCAGTTGTTGCTTGCGCAGGCCGGGGGTGGCGTGGCCAAAGCGGCGGTGACTCCGTTTCCAGGTGCCGGTGCGGCCGACCCGGCCGGCGCTGCCGACAAATTGCCGGAGAATCTGTTGCCAGGGAATGGTTGGTGGTGCTAGGTAGCTGCTGAGCAGTGCCTGTAAATCCCCGGGGATTTCGTTGTGACATTTCTTTGCTGCATTGCGAACCATCTGCCGAACGACCTGTTCCGAGAGTGACAGCGGCGTCCGGTCTGCTTCATGCCAATATTGATGATCATCGATGGTGGCGGCTTGCTGCAGGTCCGCTTGTGAACTGTCCGTGGCGGAAGATTTTTGTTCCGCGGTTGTCGGCTGGTCCTGATCTCCCGCGCCATCATCCTGCTGGTTGCCCAGTTGCGGCATCTGTTGCAGCCGCTGGTAATATTCTTCAGCAGCCAGGCCTTCAGCGAGGCGCAGGCGCTGTGGTTGGACCGCTTCAGGGGGCAGGTTTTCAATCGATGGGTTGATCGCCAGGTCGCAGGCCAGATCCCAGTGACGTTGGTTTCTCTCCCGCCGTCGGCAGGGATGCCGATGCAGCACATGTTTGAGCAAGTGCTCCAGCAGCGCTTCCTGTTCCGGGGGAGAAAACAGGGCAAAGCGTCGCGGATCGAAAAACAGCGTCGGCGCCGCATCGATCATGGTGGTGGCGACCGCTCGGGGGCCGGATTGTTGCCGGCGACGGAACTGCAGCAGGAACTGGCCATAAAAGGGCCGGCGCTTCAGCAGCCTGACGATGGCGTCCTGTAGTGGCCTGTCAGGCAACATCCTGGCTGATCCGCTCAATGGTTTCCAGAATGCTGGCGTCGTACTTGTCCTGGCAGAGGATTGCCGCGATCAACGGGTTGCGCAGCAGGGATTTAACCAAGCCGAAACGCATGTCGCGCGGCAGGATATCGATATAAGCAACCAAGGCGTCTTGTTGCGCTGTGGTTAAATCGGCATTGTTTTGCAGGCGGCTGACCAGATCACTGCTGCTGGCCGCCTGCACATCATCGCGCTGCTTCTGCGCGCGCTGCGCAACCTCTGGCCAACGATCAAGAATCTCATCGGCAGATAAAGGCCGCAGGCGCTGTTCGGCACACCACTGCAGAAAGCAGACAGCCGCTTCACGGCCAATCATGCCGCTGTAAACCTCCATCTCCAGTTCTTTCGGGAAACGACAGTGGCGGCGTAGTCGGCTGACCATCTCCCAGGCTCGTTCCGAAGGTTCGACCTGCATGTCAAAGCTCAGATTATTCGCCGAGAGCATCTGCTGGTTACCGGTTATGAACTGGCGAACATCAATGTCGTAGTCTTCCTGATGCGCGTGTCGTGCCCAGCATTCGGCATCAGTTTCCACTTGCAGCACGATCATTCGGTCAAGGAGTGCGCGATCGAGGGGGGTGACCTGATAGCTGCCATCGGGTGGATTGATCGCGACGACCACCCGATGCTGTGGGGCCAAGGTGTGGGTGTGTAATGCGCGCAACTGCCCTTCGCTGGGGGGTTCAACAAATTGAAAAATCGCCTGCAGGGTGTCTTCTTGCTGCGCTCGGTTGAGTTCATCGCAATGGACGATGGTTGGCTGCGCCTCTGCTGCCGGCCACCAACTTGGGCGCGACCAGTGCATCACCTTGTCTTCCCGGTAGGGGATGCCGACCAGATCGCCGACCTCCATCTGCCCGAGCCGTAGCGGGATGTAGCTGCGGCCGAGATCACGACACACCTGAATGATGCCGGCGGTCTTTCCCACTCCGCGGTGACCGACCACGCAGGGGGTCAGATCGGTCTTGGTGATGATCTCCTTGAGGACGATTTTCATCTGTTCAATATTCATAATACACTCACAGGCTATAGGCGACCTAAGTTGTCAGCTATAGATAGCATAGAGCCGGAAATCAAGGCAAGCGCGCAATCCCGTCAAAACCTATTTTACCTGGTGGAATCATCCGCGTCTTTTTTTGCTATGCTGTAAGGCAACGACTCAAACTACTTCTCTGTTGCCGGTGGTGGAAGAAGGCATGACGAATAGACCGTTATCCCGAGTTCGCTGGAATATGTGTGTCGTCCTGTTAGCTCTGCTGACACTGTCGTGGGGGTATTTTGTTTATACTTTTGCCCGGGATTACCGCAGCATTGAAAAGCAGTGCAGTGATAATGTCAGCAGCCTCGCTATCGGGCTTGAAACTCACACTCGGCAAGTGCTTAGGGGGATAAGTCTCCTGCTGCTCGATATTGAGCGGCACTTTACCAATCACCCGCCGCTTGAACTGCAATCGATGTTCAGCGCCTGGATTAAGCGGACTCCGGAACTTGCTGCCTTGGCGGTGATTGATTCCCGCTCTGGCGAGGTTCTCTTTTCCCACAACGGCTTTCCCTTTGCATCGTCACCTTTTGAGTCGACATTTGTTGCCCCGGCTGGCAAAGAACATTCGCTGCAGATTGCAGACGATTTGTATCGCGGACCTGACGGTCAAAACCTGGTAGCGCTGTTTCGTCAGGATCAAAGGGGTGAGCGGCCTCTTTTGGCGGTTGCCTTGTTGCAGGTTGATCATCTGCTTGGGTTTCATCCAGAGACCACCCCGGGTCCGAACGGCTCGGCAGCAATTTTTCATCACAGTGGGTTGTTGTTGGCCCGCCGTCCTCACGGGGAACAGTTGGTCGGTCGTTTTTTTTCCGCTGGTCCGTTGTTCAGCGAGATCTTGCCTGAATCGTCCGAGGGGGTCAACTTGGCCTCCAAATCAACCGATGGGGTCAGTCGGATTGTTGCCTATCGCAAATTGGCCGATTTCCCGCTGGTGGTGACCGTCGGCATTCCTATCGATCGGGCTTTAGCCGATTGGCAAAGTCGTTTGCTAAATTCCTTGATGATCCAGATTGCCGTCAGTCTTACCGTTGTCTTGTCTTTGGTGATGCTGGTCCGCACACTTTCACGGGTCGAAAAGGCCAAACTCGAACTGGAAGAGCGGGAGGAGCATTTTCGCTCGGTGGCAAACTCGTCCGTTGATGCCGTTATTTCTGTTAATCATGCCGAACGCATTCGCTTCTGGAGTTTGGGGGCCGAGCATATATTCAACTGTCCGTCCACTGAGGCCTATGGCATGCCGATCTCTTGTTTTCTGCATTTTGTAACTGATGGAAATCCCTTGACCTTGAATCAATTGCTAGAGAATGTCCTGCCTGGCGCATCACAACGGACCTTCGAAATACAGGGGCAACGTAAAAATGGTGAGGAGTTTCCGACCGAGCTGAGTATTTCGCGCGGTATAGCCGCAGGGCAGTCGCTTTTTACGTTGATTGTCCGGGATGTCACCGAGCGCAAGCAGATGGAGGAGCGGATCCGGCGGCTGGCGAGCCATGATAATCTGACTGGTCTGCCGAACCGCGGCTTGTTGATGGACCGCTTGGATGTGGCGATGGCGCAGGTGCGTCGTCAGGGCGGGCAGTTCGCATTGTTGTTTATCGATCTCGATAAATTCAAACCGGTCAACGATAACTACGGACACGATGCCGGAGACCGGTTGTTGAAACAGGCAACGCAGCGGATGCTGGATACCGTGCGGGCGTCGGATACCGTTGCCCGGGTTGGCGGGGATGAGTTTGCGGTGTTGTTGAGCAATGTTGAGGACGAGGTTTCGGTCAGCAGGGCTTGCGAAACGCTGCTTGCCGCATTGCGCCGCAAGTTCAGTGTCAGCGGCCATCAGGTGATGATCAGCTGTAGTATCGGCGTGGCCTTTTATCACGGTCAGGAACAGACGGCGGTTGAGTTGCTTGGTCGGGCGGATATTGCCATGTATGCCGCCAAGCGGGCCGGCAAGAATCGTTATGCTTTTGCCGACAGCTAGCTGGCATTCATGCGCCAAGCATTCTGCTTTATCGTGAGACCTTTAACAACGCTGGATGGGAGAGTCATGCCTGTCAATTACCGGTTATCCTTTTTTGCTTCTTTGTCGCTGGTGCTTCTTTTCGTTTCTCCTGTGGTCGCATTCGATTTGCGTGAGTTGGTTCGTACTGTCGAGGAGCAATACAGCGGTAAGTCTTCGGCCATCGAACTGGAGATGACGGTCAAGACCGGTCATTGGGAACGGCACCTGAGTATGGAATCCTGGTCTTTGGGGCGCGAGCGCTTTCTGGTGCGGATTCTTTCGCCTGCTAAAGAAAAGGGCGTGGCGACGCTGAAGGTGGAGCGCGAGGTCTGGAACTACCTGCCCAAGGTCGACCGGGTGATCCGCATTCCGCCGTCGATGATGGGTGGTGCCTGGATGGGCAGCCACATTACCAATGACGACCTGGTCAAGGCCAACCATATCGACGAGGATTATGATTTTACCCTGTTGGAAGAAGATGCGCAGCGCTGGACTATCGAGGGAATGCCGAAGCCCGAGGCGGCTGTAATCTGGGGCAAAATTGTTTACTTGCTGCAGAAAGAGCCTCTTGTCCCGCTTGAGGTTGATTATTTTGATGAGGAGGGCGTTCTGGTGCGCAGGATCGTTTTCAACGATGTGCAGATCGTCAGTGGCCGGACTATTCCGTTGCGGATGACCGTGCTGCCGGTGGAGAAACCACAGGAGCAGACGGTCATGCACTACCGCAAGGTGCAGTTCGATGTCGATCTGGGCGCCGATTATTTCTCGCTGCGGCAGTTGAAAGGGCGCCGTTGATGCTTTGGCATCTGGCTCTGCGCAATATCTGGCGTAACCGCCGCCGCACCTTACTGACCCTGTCGGCGATGGTTATTTCTTCGGCGCTGCTGATTCTCTGTCTGGGGATATTCTCCGGCATGCTTAAGGATATGCTCGCCTCTGCCACCGAGCAATACTTTGGTCATCTGGTGATCAGTGCGCAAGGCTATCAGGACGACCGCGACATGTTTACCACCTTCGGCAATGAGAACGATTTAGACTTTTTGCAGCAATCCCAGGTGGTCGGTTTTTCGCCCCGCATGCGCAGTTTCGGACTGCTCTCCTTTCAAAATAACAGTTCGCCGGTCGAGATGCTTGGCATGCGTCCCGAACAAGAACAGACCGTGACCAATCTTCAGGAACACTTGATGGCCGGGACTTATCTGGCCTCTGCCGATAGCAATGGTGCCGTTCTCGGCGCAGGGTTGGCGCGCCGTCTCGGGGTTGTGCCGGGGGACTCTTTGGTCTATGTCACCCAAGCCGCTGATGGCTCCATCGGTAACGACCTGCTCGAGGTGCGTGGGGTTTTTTCCACCGGCGATCAGGGGCACGATAATGCCCTGGTATTGGTGCCGCTGCTCTGGCTGCAGCAGCTGTTGGTTTTGCCCGGGCAGTTGCACGAAATTTCGGTTCGCGTCGACCAGCCGATGCAAGCCGCTGCTTTTGCCGGGCAGCTGCGCAAGCAATTGCCCGAAACGTTAGCAGTTCTTGATTGGGGGGAGATGTTACCGGAAATGCGTGAGGTGGTCGCCAGCTACGATGTTTCGCGGTTGATCATCGTCACGATTCTTTATATTGCCACCGGTCTCGGTATCCTCAATACCTTCTTTATGTCGGTGCTGGAACGGACGCGCGAGTTCGGCGTATTGATGGCGATTGGCATGCGCCCTAGTCAGATCCGCCTGATGGTGTTGCTTGAAACCCTCGCCATGGGGGTTTTGGCCCTGGTTTGCGGAGTCATCCTCGGACTTTTGCTGACCCTTTATATGGCCCGGGTCGGTGTTGATCTCTCCGACTCGCTGACGCCGATCACCTATGCCGGTGGCACCATCTTGCCGCGCCTGCACGCCGTACTGGAGCCGGGGAATATCCTGCTGCCGGCCATCATCTTGTTGCTGGTCTGTTTGCTGGCCGGCTTTCTTCCCGCCAACCGCGCTGCCCGCATGCAGCCGGTTGTCGCGATTCGCGAGGAATAAGCATGGAGCTGTTTATTCTCGCCTGGAAGAACCTCTGGCGCAGCCGTCGCCGGACCCTGATTACCCTGGCAGCGCTCAGCTTCAGTCTGATGTTGGTGCAAGGCTTTCACAATCTTTCTTATGGCGTCTATTCGGCGATGATCGACAGCGGTGTGCGGGCCGGCAGCGGACACTTGGTGGTCTACCATCAGGACTATGTCGATAGCCGCGACGAAAAGTTTTCCTTCGATCCACAGCAACTGGCTGCGCAAATCGAACAACTCGAAGGTGTCGAGGCGGTGCTGCCGCGTCTTTACCTGCCCGGGTTGGCGCAGTCGAGTCGCGAAAGTCGCGGGGTTTTGCTGACCGGGGTGGTGCCGCAGCTAGAGCAACGGATCAACCCTTTTTTGCGTGACCTGCCGGCCACGCAGCAGTTGCCGTCGCTGAGTGGTCGGCAGGCGATTCTCGGCAGTCGCTTGCTCAAAGAGTTGCAGTTGCGGCCGGGCAACAAGTTTGTCGTTACTCTGCAGCGCCGCAGTGGAGAGCTGGCCAGCGAGATGTTTCGCGTTCATGGTGTGGTGACCACCGGAATCAAGGCGATTGATAAATCTCTGTTGCTGGTTGGCCAGGAGCGGGCAGCCGCTTTTGCCGGAATCCCCGGGGAAATTCACGAACTCGCCGTGGTGCTTAAAAATCAACAGGCCGATCGCTCCGTTTACCCGGTTATGCAGCAACGCTTGGCTGGGCGTCCGCAGCTCAGGGCGTTGTCGTGGGATGAAGCGATGCCGAACCTGTCGAATGCTATCAAACTGGATTACGCCAGCCAGAAGTTCATTTTTATTATCATGCTGCTGATCGTGACGATCGGTGTCATCAATACCTTGCTGATGTCGGTCATGGAGAGGTTTCGCGAGTTCGGTGTGCTCCTCGCTATCGGTGCCAGCACCACCCGTCTGCGGCTGCTGGTATTTATCGAGGCGCTGTTGCTCGGCCTGGTATCGATGCTGATCGGCAGTCTTTTCGGTTCATTGCTGACCTGGTACCTGCAGGCGGTCGGTATCGATCTGCGTGACTTTATAGAAGAAAACCTCGAATTTGGCGGCGTGGTCTTCGATCCAATCATGCGCGCGGCATGGGATCTGCCCTACATGTTGCAGATTGCTGGATTTATGCTGCTGCTCTCGCTGTCGGCTGCGGTCTATCCAGCGGTTAAGGCGGGGCGTATTTTACCAGCAGAGGCCTTGCGTCACCACTGACTCAAGCAGTGATTACGGAGAAATTGACAGATGTCCTTGATTGAACTCGAATCGGTCTGCAAGAACTATCCACTTGGCAACCAGCAGGTGGTGGCTGTGGCGGATTTGTCGCTACAGATTGAAGCGGGAGAATTTACCGTTTTAGCCGGACCTTCCGGCAGCGGGAAAACCACGCTGTTGAATATGATCGGCTGCCTTGATCGTCCGACCAGCGGGCAGGTTTGGCTCAACGGGCAGGAGGTCGGACAGGCCACGGCGAAAGATTTGTCGCAACTGCGGCTGAACAAAATCGGTTTTATCTTCCAGTCTTACAATTTGATCCCGGTGTTGACTGCCGCGGAGAACGCTGAATTTACCCTGATGCTGATGGGGATTGATAAACGACAACGCCGTCAGCGAATCGTCTCTCTGTTTGACGATCTTGGCTTGCAGGGGTTGGAAAACCGCAAGCCGTCCGATCTCTCTGGGGGGCAGCAGCAACGGGTTGCCATCGCCCGGGCGATGGCCTCTGAACCGGCGGTGATTCTGGCCGATGAGCCGACCGCAAGCCTCGACACGCAGGCCAGCGAAGATCTGTTGGCGTTGATGAAACAGTTTAACGAGAACAAGGGGACAACCTTCATCTTCAGCTCCCACGATCCACTGGTTATTTCCCACGCCCGGCGGGTGGTCAGCCTGCGTGACGGTCGTCTGGAGTCGGATCGTTGAAACGGGTTGTCATCGCTTTGCTGCTGTTACTGTTGTTTCCGCTGTTGGCTTGTGCCGAACTGCTCAGCGAATCGACCGTCAGTGGCTATCTGAAGTCCTCCAATCTCTATCTTGACCGACTGCCGGCTGATAGTGCCGAAGGTCTTGTCTCATCGGCACGTTTCCGCCTCGATTTAACCAGCCGGTTGTTGGGTCGCGTTGATTTGCAGCTTTCCGTCGAGCAACAACTGCTCTGGACCGATCCGCCGGGGTTTCTTGGGTTGCCGCAGGATTCGGTCAACCGGGTCTTCGATGCGGAAAAAAGCTGGAACCGGCAGGGGCGGGCGGCATCTCAGTTACAGCTTGATCGCTTTAACCTGCAGGGAGAATTGGGAGCGTGGCACTGGACCTTTGGTCGCCAGGCGATCGGTTTCGGTAATATCAGCCTGTTCTCGCCGCTTGATGTGATTGCTCCCTTTGCGCCCGATGCCATCGATGTTGATGTGCGGCCCGGTGTCGATGCCCTGCGTCTCGGTCGATATTTCGGTATGGCCGGGCAGTTTTCGGCGCTTGCGGTCTTCGGTGACCGACCGGTGCATAATAGCTATCTGTTGACTTTTGGCGAGAACATCGGCCAGCTCGATCTGCTGCTGTTGGCCGGTTCGTTGCGAGATCGGCCGATGGTCGCTTTCGGCCTCGCCGGGGAACTCGGAGAATTGGGACTAAAAGGGGAACTCAGCTGGTATCGCGGGACACGGGTTGGGTTGCCCGACGGTGATCGTAACGGGGATTTTGCCATCGCTGCATTAGAAAGCTGGTATCGCTTTGACGGTGGTTTGGTGCTGATAGCTGAATACCTTTATAACGGTATCGGCAGTAACGACCCTGCTTTGTATCCACTGGTGGCGCAATCTGCGCCGATCCGTGAGGGGGTGAGCTTCCTGCTCGGACGCCACTATCTGCTGGTTGGTCCCTCTTACGAACTGCACCCGCTGGTGACTGGTAGTGGCTTGTTGATCTTTAATTTGCAGGATGAATCCAGCCTGCTGCGCCCGCAACTGTCTGTCTCGTTGGCGGATAACCTGCAACTTGACCTGTACTGGTCATTTGCCCTCGGCGATAAGCCGCAGTTTGATCCCCTTAGCGCAGGGCTGAAGATAAACAGTGAATTCGGATCGGTGGGGGACAGCGGCGGCGCTTTGCTGCGCTGGTATTTCTGAACCTTTTTTGCAGTGACCCGGCTTGACAATGCCCTCATTAAAGGTAGATTCGAAGTGATAGGGGGGCTTCACGATTCTCGTATGTGATGCCCTTTGGCTATGCTCTTGACAAGGGAGGTTGTAAATGGAGAGTAAGGAGCTAAAAAGAGTCCTGGCTAGCCTGAGTATTGCGACCCTGGTGTCTGCAGGTGGAATGATGGTTCCGCCACCGGCACAGGCTGGCAGTGGTTGAGGCGGCAAAGGCGACGGCGCGGTTCGCGCTGAAAAACAAGGAACAAGTGGTTGAGGTGGTCAAACTAAAGGTGCCGTGAGCACCGATGAAAAGAAAAAAGCTGCGGGAAGTGGCTGCAGCGGGACCAAAGATGGTGCCATGAGCACCGATGAAGAGGTAAAACCTGCGGAAAGTGGCGGTAGCGGGATCAAAGATGATGCCGTGAGCACAGATATAGAGAAAAAACCTGCGGGGAGTGGTTGAGGGGGTAGCAAATAATCAGTACCGTGAGTACTGAAACAGAAGTTTTAATATCGATGCAGGACTGTTGAAGCCGCGGATTGGTTTGCCCCCGGGGGGCCGCCAATCCGCTTTTCCATGGTGATCTATGGCAGCGTGTTTAGAGAAGATATTTCCGATCAGTTGGGGGTATTTGTCGCGGAGGGCACAGGTGCAACTGGCATCAACTTCCCCAGAAGAGTTGCCGGCGCAACTGCGAGCTTTCGCTGCGGATGGGATCTGTGTCACTTATCTTCCTGATTTGGCGAGAGTCGAGTTGGCGCGTTACCGGCTACAGAGTCTGTTGCCGATCGTGGTTACTCCTGCTAAACAGCTTCAGGTAAACCCTCACTTGGAACTGGTTGCGGTTGACTGGCATCCTCTGCTTCCTCTTTTAGAGGGAGGGCAGGTCACACCGCTGGCATCAAGTCGATACCTGCTGTTCTGGGTGCCCCCCCGGACCGGCACGATCTGTCAGGCCTTAGCCAGTGAGGCTGAACTGCTGGCACTCAAGATTGTCGTTGAAAATCTTGATCCGCTGGAAATCGCCAGTGACAGTGGTCGGCCCGTGGGCGAAATCGACCAAGCCCTGGAAAGGGCGGTCAACCGCGGACTATTGGTGGCGCTGCCGTCAAAATTGCAGCGTGATCAGAGCGGTTTTTCTGTTCCTCCAGCCACCCCGGAAAAATTTCGGCAGGCCGAGTCCTTTACCTTGCAGTGGCATATTACTCATCGTTGTGATCTTCATTGCCGTCATTGTTATGATCGCAGTCGGCGGGAGGATGTTGGTCTGTCCCAGGGGATTGATGTTCTAAATCAGATGCGGCAGTTTTGTCTCGACCACCATGTCTACGGTCAGGTCTCATTTTCGGGTGGTAACCCTTTCATGCACTCCGACTTTTTCCAACTTTATCAGGCTGCCCATGAGCGCAATCTGAATCTTGCTATTCTAGGCAACCCGGTTCCGGAAGCACAGTTGGATGAACTGCTAATGATTGCTAAACCGGTCTTTTATCAGGTGAGTCTGGAAGGATTGCGTGAGCACAATGATCTGATCCGCGGAACGGGCAACTTCGAGGCGGTTCTTGAGTTTCTCGATTTGTTACAGCGTAAAAATATCTATTCGATGGTGATGCTGACTCTGACGCAGGCCAATCTAGATCAGGTCCTTCCGTTAGCGGAGGTTCTGCGAGACCGAGTCGATCTGTTTACTTTCAACCGGCTAGCGATGGTTGGAGAAGGTGCAAACCTTGAGTCTCCCCGCCCGGAAGACTACCGTCTGTTTATCCCGGACTATCTGCAGGCTCAAGTTGAAAATCCAGCCATGGCGCTGAAAGACAGTCTGATTAATATTGAGCGCGAGAAACAGCAGTCCGGTTTGTTCGGCGGGTGTACTGGCTTTGGTTGCGGGGCCGCGTTTAACTTTTTTTCTCTGCTGCCGGATGGGCAGGTCCACGCCTGTCGTAAATTTCCATCGCCGATTGGCGATATCAATCGACAGAGTTTCTCGGAGATTTACTATTCCAGTCCGGCCAAGGCCTATCGGCGGGGTTGTCAGGAGTGTGAGGGGTGCAGGTTGCGGGCAAATTGCGGTGGTTGTTTGGCCGTAGCCCATGGCTTTGGTTTGGATCCCCTGGTGAAGAAGGATCCGGGTTGTTTTATTGATGAGGACAGCGGCGGCGCTTTGCTGGGTTAATGTTTTTAATCTGTCTGCACGGCAACGCCGGCCGGCAAAGGACGTTTTTTCGTTAGCAGGAGAGTCCTTTCATGATTGTTTCTGTTTCGACCTGCAAAATTTCCAGCCCTTCCTCTGTCAGGTAAAACTTGTTCCAGAGGTTCTGATTGATTTTCTGCTCGATCTTTTCATCGTTACAGCCATAACCGATTCGATAGGTGATCAGGTTGGCGAGGTGGACAGCGTCAACGATTTCCGGTTCAATCGGAGAGGATGCCGGATCGTGGTGCAGCTGGATAGCGCTGACGATAAAATGGGGCAGGGCCCACCATTCAGCGAGGAAGCTCCCAAGTTCGGCATGGGTGGTTCTTAATGTCTCGGTTTCGATCTCGTAGAGGGGGCAACCGCGTTGTTTGGACTCTTGGAGGGCGGTAGAAAACGATTGGCTGAAATGACTGGCCGCAACCAGTTTGCCGATGTCGTGGAGCAGTCCGGCGATAAAAACCCGATCCTGCAAGTCGCTATTTGAACTGTGCAGTGATTTTATCAACAGACGGGCGATGATTGCCGTGGCAATCGAGTGAGACTTGAAACGTTTGAGGTCAAAACCATCAATCTGCGGTGTTGCGCTGGCCATGCTCTGGCTGACGGATTCGGAGAGAATCAGGTTGATCACAATATCGGTGCCAAGAACGACAATCGCTTTTTTTATCGTGTCGACCCGAAAACGCTGACCAAACAGAGCAGAGTTGGCCCAATGTAGCAGGGTGCTCGACATGGCAACATCAAGTCCGATGATATCAGCCATCTTTTCGATATTGACATCATCATCCAGAATGCAATTCTGGACTTGAGAGTAGCTTTCCGGCAGGGCTGGTAGCAGTGGAATCGAATTGATAATGGTCTGGAATTTCTGGCTGTGCTTTTTTTGCTGGGCGCTTTGACGTAAGGCGCTGCGGATAATTTCCTTCAGCTCCTGGTCGATCCAGGGCTTGG
This sequence comes from Desulfuromusa ferrireducens, assembly GCF_055389805.1. Lineage (NCBI taxonomy): Bacteria > Pseudomonadati > Thermodesulfobacteriota > Desulfuromonadia > Desulfuromonadales > Geopsychrobacteraceae > Desulfuromusa > Desulfuromusa ferrireducens. The sequence continues at coordinate 4,311,579 of NZ_AP042415.1, read as the reverse complement.
GGATAATCTGCTGGGCGTAGCCTTCGGTCAGGGCTTTGGAGACCTTCTCTTTTTTTGCAAAGCCGGTCAGAAACAATCTGATCACGCTGGGGTGATTTTTTTTAACCTCGGCTAGCAGCTCACAGCCGTCCATTTCCGGCATCATCACATCGGAGACCAAGAGGTCAAACTTTTCTTTTGCCAGTAGTTCCAGTGCCTCTTTGGCCGAGAGCACAAAATGACAGTCCCATTTTTCATCAATCAAGAGACGTTTCAAGGCGCTGAGAATGCTTGCCTCGTCGTCCACAAAGAGTATTTTTTCAGCTTGTTCAGTCATCTGCTATGCCTGGTCTGTAGGATGTGGTGGAAGGCCAGTATTTTGGCTAAAAATGGCTCGACCCATCTAATGTTAGCGGAATCTTTCAACTTGCCAAGAGCTTAGCTCTTTTTTTACGTTAGAGCAAGCACACATTGTTTGCTGTGTGAGGTGTCTGTTGAGTGATTTCTTGATCTTGTCCGGGGGCAATTTAGATCACCAGTTTTGGCCCATCGGTCCGGAGTTTTAATAATTCACAGTTTTCATAGCAAATCTGCCTGAATTCTGCGGAAATTCGTTTGTCAACGGCAGCACTTTTCCAGAAGAATATTGCCGCATCCAAAGCGCTGGGCAGGTCTGCCGCCGCTTCATTACGAACCGGCGGTGGAGTGAACAGACGCAGTGGAATTTCACCTGCAACCGGCTCGTAGAGAGTTGGTCGGGTTCCGTAGGCAGGGGCCAGAATGTAGTTGTCTTTTTGGTGAGGGATCAGCGAAATATTGCCGAAATGTTGGTTGGTGTTGGCAATCAGGTCACTAAATAGGGATAGCCAACGCAGTTTGCGTGCATCCTCACTACTGATGACGCCGATGTTTTCGAGGCGGATTGCCGCATCGATCCAGTTGTCACAGGGGGCCTGCAGACGTGAGTGTAATGCTCGCAGGGAGAGCATCGGCAGCCGGCCGAGGGTTCCGCGCCGATCAAATCTTTTCAGGGCGAGAAAAGCCTGGTGCCCGGCAATGACCAAGCGTGATCGCGCGGCGGTAAAGCCGGCTATGCGGATTGCTTCCAGGGCCAGGTGCTCACAAATCAGCAGGTCGGCATAGCGGCGTGCTTCTTTGCTTTCGACTGCTGGAGAAAATTTGATCACCATGTGGCACGGAGTTCCCTGGTCATCGACGCAAACGGCAAACTTTGGCTGTTCTCCACCGATCTGGGCACTGTCCATCTCTCCTGCCAGGGTTTTTTGCGCCAGTTGTGGGTATTTCCAGTTGCGTGAGTCAAGGTCGGGTATCGGGGCCATCTCCCGCGCCAAGGTAAAGTAGCGCGCCAGGGACTCTTCGCCGATCAACAGGTTGCCGATGCGGTCTTCGCCACACTGACTGGTGGCATAGAGCATGTCATCCTCGCTCCAATCGGCAAGTTTGCGTGGCAGGGTCAGGAGTTCGCTTTGCCGGTAGGCAAAGGAACGGGCACCAAAGCCACTCAATTGCAGGTCGAGCAAGAACCAGGGTGGGCCGCTGAACAGTTCTCCCTCGTTGGCTGTGTCCTCCCACCAGTATTGGCCTCCCCGAAGGGCTGTCAGGTGGCCATGTAATTTGGCATCGCCGCGCGGGTCGATGATGTAAATTGGAAATCGGCTGATTTTATCGTGGATTTTACGTGGCAGGCCGTAGCAGGTGGCGCGGCCTTTGCCCATGACGACAATCTCGTTGTTCATACTGTTGATCAGGCGTGACAGGGTCGGTTGACTGACATTGAGCCCTTGCATCAGTTCACGCGAACCGAGGGCCCTGTCACCCAAGAGAAGGCGTAGCTCCTGCTGCTGCTTTTCACGCATGAAGATCTCCAGATGAATAGATGGTTGAATATAAAAATAACCGATAATCCCCCTAAAACAAGCGATCTAATATTAATTTTGAATTGAAGTGTGTTGGTTTTTTTAAGGAAGGGGAGGGTAACTTGCGGGAATTATAGTTGTGTTACTGCTGGCGATATCGGCGGGTTTCTAGTTTGCTCAATCTTGAGCGGTTGCTGGTGTCGGGGAGGGGACGGCCCTGCAGGAGGCTTTATTTGTGCCGCCCTGCTTTTGGGCGGGCACAAATAAAGCTAATTTCAAAATGATGCGGCGGGATTGATCCGTACTGCATGCTAGAAACTATTGTAGGAGCGCTTCTTTCGCGAAATCTTGCCGACCAGCCAACCGACCAGGAAAACACCACCCCCAGCCAGAAACCACTGAATCATATTCGAGCGATGGAAGCCCTTGTTCTCTTCCTGCAGCACTGTCAGTTCGGTAAGGAACTGGCTGTTTTCTTCGAGGAGATGATCGCGTTCATTGGTCAGGTTGATGACATTCCCCGCCTGCTTTTGTAGCTGCTCATACTCAGCACTGACTTTTTTAAACTGCTGTCTGGACTGTGTCAGATTCTCGGTGAGTTCCTTGATTTGAGATTGGCTGGAGGTTGCCTGCCCGGAGGTTTGTTGAAACTCCAGTAATTGTTGTTGAAGACGTTTTTCCAGGGTTTCCTTCTGCTTTTTTAAGCGGGAAATCTGGGTTGCTTTCGGAAGCTCTTTGCTGACGTATTGTTTGCTGACATAGCCTTCAACCCCCTTGCTGGTGCGAACCTTGACGAAGGTCGCATCCTCGTCGAGGATTTCCACCGGGCTTGCGGTCGGCAAACTGGCCAAGGTTGTATAGTTCTTGGTTTTGTTGCTGCGGACAGTGACGACCAGATAGTCTGAAACATAGCGGGTCTCGGCGTATGCAGCAGTCGTAAGAGCTAGCAGGAGAACGCTGGTTAGAAATGAAACAAAAGAGATTTTCATAGGGGCCCCCAGAAACTTGACCATTTAGGATTGACAACCACGCGATATTACAGTTCTGGTTGGATAATTTCAATAATTTCTTCTCGGTCGGGGCTGCTATTATTGGATTTGTTGTCAGCTCTGCCCGCTTTCGTAACCGATTTGCATATAGCTGTAAAGATAATCATGGCTAATGACGATACAATTCTGATAATTTTACTTTACTTCAAAGATGACAGTTGTGTCTTCTCTGCTTGGAATATGCTGAGTATCACTTTCTCTATGGCCAATACCCCGACGAGTCAGAAACTATGAATCTGCGTAAAACCAATTGGATCGCCATGTTCGAGCAGGCGGACGAAGCCATTTTTCTGACCGATAGCAGCGGGCGCATTCTGGATGTTAACCGTTTTACCAGCGACAGTCTGGGCTATCCCCGAGATGAGTTGCTGGAACTGTCGATGGCCGATATCGAGGTTCGGCTTGCCACGCTCGAGACTGGGGTGTTGGCTTCGGTGGAGCCGGGTCTGCATTTATGTCGCTATCTTTGCAAGGATGGTCGCAGTTTGGACGTCGAGGTACGGGTCAGCACGATCGACGATTCGCAACTGGGGTGTTGCCTGCTGTTGATCGCCCGAGATATCTCTGAGCGTCTGGCGTTCGAGACACAGCTGCAGGAACAGAACCGTCTGCTGAACAATATCCTCGCCAATATTCCTCATTCGATCTATTGGAAAGAGCGCAACCTGGAATTTGCCGGTTGTAACGACACGTTTGCCCGCAATGTCGGTTTGCAGAGCCCTTCACAGGTGGTTGGTAAAAGTGCTGCCGATCTGTATGGGAGCACCGAAGAGGGGATCCACTTTCAGCAGTGCGATGAAGAGGTCATGGCCAAGGATTTTCCGTTGCTCGGTTTCGAAGAGCAACGTCAGCGGCCCGACGGCACAACGTCGACCCTGTTGACCAACCGGGTTCCCTTGAAGAATGCAGCCGGTCAAGTGAACGGACTGCTCGGTATTTACACTGATATTACCGATCGCAGGTTGGCGGAGGAGGCATTAGCAAAAAGTGAAAGTCGGCATAAAAAGCTTTCTCAGGAATTTCAGACCCTGTTAAACGGTATCCCCGATTCGTTGATGCTGCTTTCTCCCGATCTGCAGGTGGTATGGGCCAATCAGGGCACGGCCAAACATCTGCAACAGGATATCGACAGCCTTCCGGGGACCTATTGCTACAACATCATGGACCAATCTTCTGAACCCTGTGCTGACTGCGTGGCTCTGGCCAGCTTCCGCAGTGGCGAATCCTGCGAAAATGTTATAGAGACTGCTGACGGGAGAGTTTGGGGAATCAAGGCGTTTCCGATCAAAAATAGTCGCGGCAAGGTGGTTAACGTCATCCATCTGGCGAGTGATATCACCGAAAAAAAGAAATTGCGTGAAGAGTCGGAGCGCAGCGGACGACTGGCCTCGTTGGGGGAGCTTTCTGCAGGGATCGCCCACGAAATCAATAATCCCAACGGTCTGGTGCTGTTAAATCTTCCTTTATTGCAAGATTCCTTTAACGATGCATTGCCGATCCTTGAGAATCATTTCCTCGAGCACGGCAATTATCAACTGGCCGGATTGCCATATGAAAAGATGCGTCATGAAATTCCACGCCTCTTCGATGAAGTGCGGGAGGGCTCGCAACGGATCAGGCAAATTGTTGATGATCTAAAAAATTTCGTTCGCGCTGAACCGAGCGAAAATCAGGAACCCTTCGATCTCAATCTTTCGTTGCAGAAGGTGGTCAGACTTGCGGCGAATAAACTGAATGAATCAACCGGGAATTTTTCCAGTCAATATGCCGAAGGGTTGCCGCTGGCGATAGGCAACTCGCAGCGAATTGAACAGGTGGTCCTCAATCTGCTGCTCAATGCATGTCAAGCGTTATCGGGAAGGGAGCGGGGCATTGAGCTCTGCTCTGCGGTTGACGACGTGGGAAAAAATCTTCTTGTTGAAATCACAGATCAGGGCTGTGGCATTGATGCTGCTGACCTGCCCAATATCACCGATCCATTCTTTACCACCCGCCGCGAGATGGGCGGGACCGGTCTGGGGTTATCCATTTCGGCAAGGATTGTCAAAGAGCACAAGGGGGATCTAAGGTTCGAATCGACCCCTGATGTCGGCACCAAGGTCACATTGAGCCTCCCGATCGGTAAAGGATGATCGCTATATGCGAGTGAAACGGAATACGGCATTGAGTATTTTGCTGGTCGATGATGAACCGTCGTGGTTGCACGGTATCACCCTTACCCTTGCTCGGGCAGGGTTGAGTCAGGTGACACAATGTTCTGACAGCCGCAAAGTGTTAGAGATTTTAGAGTCGGAAACCATCGATCTTATCTTGCTTGACCTGACAATGCCCTATCTCAGCGGTGAAGAGTTGTTGCCTTTGATTGCGCAGGATTATCCCGAGATTCCGGTTATTATCCTGACCGGTATGAATCAGATCGAAACCGCAGTTAATTGCATGCGCCTGGGAGCGTTCGACTTTTTCGTCAAGAGTGTCGAACCCGAGCGCCTTATCCTTGGCATCCAGCGGGCGTTACGGATGCTGGAAACCGAGCGAGAAAATCAACGTATCAAGTCGTCGCTCTTTGAGGCGGAACTGCGGCATCCCACTGCTTTTGCTGAAATTGTTACCCAGAATGAACAGATGCGCACCCGCTTTCAGTATGTCGAGGCGATTTCACGCGGGACGCAACCGATTTTGATTTGTGGTGAGAGCGGCGTCGGTAAGGAATTGATTGCCCGGGCAATCTTTAATCTCAGTGGCCCGGAGTTGCCCTTTGTTGCCGTCAATGTTGCTGGTCTGGATGATAATATGTTTTCCGACACCCTGTTCGGTCATTTAAAAGGGGCTTTTAGCGGGGCGGAGAAAAGTCGACCGGGGATGATCGAGCAGGCCGGTACGGGGATTTTGTTTCTCGATGAGATTGGTGATTTAGGCTCGGCCTCGCAGGTCAAACTACTGCGCTTACTGCAAGAAGGGGAATACTTTCCGCTTGGCAGTGATAGCGCAAAACACTGCCGGGCCAGGATTGTTGTGGCAACCAACCGGGATCTGGCGCAAATGCAGGCCACAGGCAGCTTCCGCAAGGATCTTTATTATCGGCTCAAGACGCATCAGGTCACTTTGCCGCCATTGCGTGAACGGCGCGATGACCTGCCACTGTTGCTGGAGCACTTTCTGCAACAGAGCGCCGCTGAACTGGGGATAAAGAAACCGACGTCGCCGCCGGAACTGGCGGTGTTGCTCGCGACCTATCATTTTCCCGGAAATATTCGGGAACTGGCCGGGATGGTTTATGACGCGGTCAGCAGACACCAGGGGGGCAAGCTTTCGCTGGAATCATTCAAACAGGCAATCGGAACTGATACCGCACCGATAACGCCAACCGATCAAGCGACAAGCGTCTGTTCCACGTCGCCGCTACTCTCTTTTCACGAGCGCCTGCCAACGCTCACGGCCGCAGCCGACCTGCTGGTTACCGAGGCTTTGCAGCGCTCGCAGGGCAATCAGACGATTGCTGCACAACTGCTCGGTATTTCCCGTCCTGCCCTGAGTAAACGGCTGAAAAAAAGCCGCGAAAATGCCGAAAAAACCCCGTAACTTTTTTCACTCTCTGTTGAGTGGTTACGCTGAAAATACCCATCTATAATCAGTAGCTTACCTTTAATTCTTCGCGTGCCTAGTAACTCTGGTTTCCTCCCCTTGAATATTGCCCATCTCGTTTGATTTGCTCTGTTTAATGATATGGTTCGCATGGTTAGCGAATTGTAATTCACTTGGCATCCTCCTTGCTCATTTCTGAGTCACTGATCCATCTATTAGCTTAAGAGGTTTCGTCGTGAATGATTTTTCGATACTTATCCTCGACCCCCTTTCTGAGCGGGGCCGTAATGCTGGTTTTTTGCTGCAATTAGCAAAGTACCGGGTATCGGTGGTTGAAAATGACGATGAGGCTTTCAACTGGATTGTTAGTCGGCGCGATTCTGCTGATTCACCTGCATTGCTGTTGGTTAACGATTGTTATGCAGAAATGCCGATTTTTACGCTGCTCGCTGAATTACGGCGGCAAGGGGTCTCCTTGCCGGTGTTGTTCGTCGAGCGGGGAGCCGACTCTGCTTGTTTGACCGCTCTTGGCGCATTGGAAGCGGTCTATTTTTGTCGTCCGGATACGATGCTCACTCGGATCAGGGCTTTGACGCAATAAATCATAATCCGTTGACTGGATAATGTGGTGAATCCAAATAGGGAGATATCTCAATTGTTAATCAATGAAAATAACAGTTATCGCCAGTTACTCAGTAGTACCCCTTATCGATGCTTGCTCGGCGGAATTCTACTGAGCGTCGTTGTTGCGATCATTTTGCTTTTCAGCCAAACGGGCGGGCTTGCCGTTGGCCTGTTGATCGGCGTTTCTTGCGCCTGGGGAATCCTCCTTTTTATCGCCATCAAGACCGCCGCCGGCAAATCCGAAACACGCTTGCAGGTGCTGGATCAGTCTTTGGGCGGTTTTGCCGATGAAACCAGTGGCTTGCTCGATTCCCTGGCAAAGGAACTGAGTAGTCAGTTTCAGGGGATTAACGGCGAAAATGACCAGATTCAAGAGATCCTTTCTGATGCGATCAATAATCTGGTCAACAGTTTCACCGGGCTCAACGAACAGGCCCTGCGGCAGAAAGATCTTGCCGTGTTGCTTACCGGGGCCAAAGACCAATCGGTCAGCGCCGGACAGCAATCTGCCTCCAACTCGATGAGTTTTGAAACCTTCCTTTATGAAATCGATCAGGTGCTCAGAACGTTTGTCGCCGCGGCAGGGCAGAATGGGCAACTGGCAGAGCAGTTGGTTGTGCAGATGAAGCAGACCACCAGCCAGTTCAACGCTGTGTCGAAGTTGCTGCGAGAGATAAAGAAAATTGCCGATCAGACCAACCTGTTAGCGATTAATGCCGCCGTTGAAGCGGCCCGAGCCGGGAGTTCAGGCAAGGGCTTTGCCGTGGTTGCCGGAGAGGTGCGGAACCTTTCCGAGCGTTCCAACCGTTTCAGTGAGGAGATCGGTGATTCAGTTAACGGCATCTCCGAAGCGTTGTTGTCTGTCGAGTCGTCAATTGATGAGATGGCAAAAAAGGAAATCCGTCTGGTGGCAGATGCGACCAGCAAGGTTGATGGATTGATCAGGCAGTCTCAGGATTTTAATCGCGAGGTTGCCGAATCCGCGCAAGAAATATCGAGTATTTCGGAAAAAGTTGGGGCCGAAGTTGGGGCGGCAATCACCTCGTTGCAGTTTCAGGATATGGCCTCGCAGTTGATTAATCATGTCAACGGCAGGCTACAGAGTATGGATCCGATTCTGGAAAGTTTGTCGACCTTTGCCGCTCAACAAGAGGTGGGTGGGTTAGAAACGCTTGAAGCCCGTTTGGAGTCGATGTTGTTGCAACTGCGCGAGATTTCGACCCGGGTTGACAATGTTGAGCACAATCCAGTTTCGCAGCAAAGCATGGACGAAGGCGAGATTGAACTGTTTTAGAAAAAGTTACATGACCAAAACAAGCTTCATAAGAGGAGGAAGATAGATGGCTAAAACAATCCTGGCAGCAGATGATTCACGGTCAATTCTGCAGATGGTTTCGATGACGCTCAGGGGCGCCGGTTATCAGGTCGTCGAGGCGGCCGATGGACAGGCTGCCTACGAGTTAGCCGCACGGCAGAGTTTTGCGTTGGTGATCACCGACCTGAACATGCCGAGGATGGACGGGATCACCTTGATCCAAAAATTGCGGGCAACGCCGTCCTACAAGTTTACGCCGATGCTGATGCTGACCACCGAAGCTGGCGCGGCGTTTAAGGCGAAGGGAAAAGCGGCCGGGGCAACTGGCTGGTTGGTAAAGCCTTTTGATCCACAAAAGTTAATTGCCACCGTTAAGAAGGTCATCGGCTAGCAGCTCATGCCGAGGCTATTTCCCGCTTATAAGCAATACGCTGCCTGGCCGGGGGCAAAATGACGCAGAGGATAAGATGATCAATCTGGATCTGAAGCAATACTTTGAAGAGAGTGAGGACGGCGCAGTGCTGCTGATTGAGGGCGATGCCACTCTGGAACATGCCGCCGAAATGAAGCAGGCCCTGCAGGCGCTTTTTGCGACCGCGGGACAATTGAGTATCGATTGCGAAAAAATCACCAGTGTCGATCTGTCTGGTCTGCAGTTGCTCTACAGCGTCCGCCAGACCGCCAGCGCTCAAAGTCGGCGCTTAAGCTTTGATGTGAGTTTACTGCCGGTTTTTCAGCAAGCCCGCCTAGATAGCGGATTTCCCCATGGCTGGATGGCGTCGGCAGGCGAGTTGCCGAACACTGTACCAGGTCAGGAGGCGGCGGAATGTTAGATGAACAGCAAGCCGCCTTCCGCGAAGAGGCCGCAGAATTGTTGGCAGATCTGGAAACCGCCCTGCTTGAGCTGGAGGAAAACCCCGCCGATCAGGAGATTGTTGCGCAGGTTTTCCGGGCCATGCACACCATCAAGGGCTCGGGGGCGATGTTCGGTTTCGACGCCATCTCCTCCTTTACTCACGAAGTGGAAACGGTTTACGACCTGGTGCGCAATGATGTCATCCCGGTGACCAAAGAATTGGTCGATCTCTCTCTTGCTGCCCGTGATCAGATCACCGCGATGCTTGAAGCGGAGACGGAAAGCAGCAGCGTTGATCAGACCCGAGTCGAGGAGTTGGTGATCGCTTTTCGTCGCTTGATTCCCGCTGAAGAAGCGACAACGCCGCCGCCAACAGCAGAGGTGTCCTTCTCCGCAGAGCTTGAGGTAGACGCCGCCGATCTGACTTATCGGGTGCGTTTTCAGCCGCCCAAGGATCTTTTTCTCAATGGCACCAACCCGGTGGCGTTGCTCGATGAACTTCGCGAACTGGGGACCTGTCAGGTGGTGGCGCAAGTCGATGAGATTCCCCTGTTAGAAGATTTCGATGCCGAAGCCTGCTACACCTACTGGGATATCATCCTCACCACCGGCCGTGGGATTGATGCGATTCGCGATGTCTTTATCTTTGTTGAAGATGACAGCGATATCAAAATCGAATCGATCGCGGCCGACGGTGCGGATAAACGGGTTGGCGACATTCTGGTGGAGCGGGGTGCTGTCACCCAGGAGACCATCGACAGCCTGCTTAGTGAACGTAAGCTGCTCGGTGAAATGCTGGTTGACGGTGGCGCCGTGTCCGATGGTCAGGTCCAGTTGGCCTTGGCGGAACAGCGGCAACTGAAAGAAGTCAGCAAGGTGCGGGAGAAAACCGAAGCTGTTCCCAGTATCCGGGTGCCGGCCGATAAGCTCGATCGCCTGGTCGATCTGGTCGGTGAAATGGTCACCATCCATTCCCGCCTCAACCAGACGGCGATTCAGCGCGAGGACCCCGACCTGATCAATATCGCTGAAGAGGTTGAACGCCTCACTGGTGAGCTACGTGACAATACCCTCAATATCCGTATGTTGCCGATCGGCACGACCTTCAGCAAATTCAAGCGCCTGGTGCGTGATCTTTCCAATGAGCTGGGCAAGCAGATCGATCTGGAAACCTCCGGTGCCGAAACCGAACTGGACAAGACGGTGATCGAGAAGCTCAACGATCCGCTGGTGCACTTGATCCGTAACTGTATCGATCACGGTGTCGAATTACCCGCAGAGCGTGTCGCTGCCGGCAAGCCAAGCCAGGGGATCGTACATTTGGCGGCGATCCATTCCGGTGACAGCGTCATTATCGAAATTACCGATGACGGCAAAGGGCTCGACAAGGAAGCCATCCATCGCAAGGGGCTTGATCGTGGCGTGATTGCCGAAGGGGAGGAACTGAGCGATCAGGAACTCTATCAGCTGATCTTTGCCGCTGGCTTCTCCACCGCCGCCAATGTCACCAACGTCTCCGGTCGTGGTGTCGGCATGGACGTGGTCAAGCGGGCCATCGAAGCGTTGCGCGGCAGTATCGAAATCGACAGCACGCTGGGTAGCGGCACCTGTATCAGGATCAAAATTCCCTTGACGCTGGCGATCATCGAGTCGTTGCTGGTCGAAATCGGCGGTGAGCGCTTCGTTTTACCGCTGGCGCAAGTGGAAGAATGTATCGAACTGAGCCGCGAGGATGTGGCCAAAGCGCATGGCCGCAATCTGGCCAATGTGCGCGGTCAGCTGATCCCTTACATTCCGCTGCGCAAGACCTTTGCCATTGATGGGCAACCGCCGGACATGGAACAGGTGGTTATTTCCAGTGTTGCCGGACAGCGGATCGGATTTGTTGTCGATCACGTCATTGGTGAGCATCAGACCGTTATCAAGAGTTTGGGACGGATGTATCGGGATGTGCATGGTGTCTCCGGGGCAACCATCTTAGGTGATGGTACGCTGGCTTTAATCCTCGATATTGCTCAATTAACCCACGAAGCAGACCGGCAGGAGCGAAGTTTTGTCACTTAGCGGGCCTTCGCTGTAAAGAGTGTCATGGCCGATCAAAATATCAGCACAACAGAGGAGGTTTTTTAGATGAGTGTGGAAACGATTAACGAGACCGGTCAGTACTTGACCTACAAATTGGGGGACGAAGTCTTCGCTCTCGACATCGGCAAGGTGCGCGAGGTGCTCGACTTTACCACCGTGACCAAAGTTCCGCAGACTCCGGAGTTTATGTGTGGCGTGATCAATCTGCGCGGCAGCGTTGTCCCGGTGATCGACATGCGCCTGAAGTTCGGGATGTCGAAAACCGAACAGACGGTCAACACCTGCATCATTATCACCGAAGTGACCATGGATGATGAAACCACGGTTCTGGGTGCGCTGGCGGACTCGGTTCAGGAGGTGCTTGATTTGGGGCCGGAGCAGATTGAGCCGGCGCCACGGATCGGCACCCGGCTGAAGACCGAATTTATCAAGGGCATGGGCAAGCAGGATGAACAGTTCATTATTATCCTCGATGTTGACAAGGTTTTCTCCGCCGACGAACTGGCTCTGGCCCAGGGGCTGGAAAGTTCGGAGCCGCCCACGGGCATTGCCGCCGAATAAGGAAGCTACCCCGGCGGACTGCGGTTTTGTCGGGTCACGAAAATTCTTTATAAAGGAAAGATCACCATGAAAAACCTGAAACTGGCTTATAAGATTTTTGCCTTGAGCATTGTCATCATCGTTGCTTTCACGCTCACTATTGGCTTTGTCTACCAGCAGGCAAAAAAGAATCTTTTTGCTGCTAAAAACACCGAAGTTCAGCATGTTGTAGAGTCGGCCTGGGGGGTTATTGCTCATTATGCCAAGCAGGAAGCTGATGGCATAATGAGCACCGAGGGCGCACAGCATGCCGCTAAGGAAGCGATCCGAGCGACCCGTTACGATGGCGATAACTATTTCTGGATCCAAGACCTTAATGCCGTGATGCTCATGCATCCGATCAAACCCGCGATGGAAGGTAAGAGTTTTCTCGCTGCCAAAGATCCGGCCGGCAAGCCATTTTTTGCCGAAATGACCAATATTGTCAAGCAGAAGGGAGAGGGGTTTGTCAACTACGTCTGGGATAAGCAGGGCTTCAATGAGCCGGTGGGGAAAATCTCTTTTGTCAAATTAGTCCCGGCCTGGAACTGGGTGGTCGGCAGTGGTGCCTACGTGGATGATATCGAGGCGGAACTGAACAAGATTTTCTATCAGGTGCTGATAGCGCTGGTGGTGGTGGTGATCATTGCCCTGCTGCTGGTCTTCTTCATCGCTCGCGGGATCTCCCGTCCGCTCGCCCAGGCGGTCGAGATGATCCAGCGGCTGGAAACCGGCGATCTGACCACGCAACTTGATTTTGAGCGCAAGGACGAAATCGGCCAGATGGCTAAGGCCCTTAATTCGATGTGCAGCAAGGTCAGTGAGGTGGTGAACAACGTCAAGGTGGCTTCGGATAATGTCGCGGCCGGCAGTCAGGAACTTTCGAGCAGTTCCGAGCAGATGTCCCAAGGGGCGACAGAACAAGCTGCCGCCGCCGAAGAAGCTTCTTCGAGCATGGAGCAGATGAGCGCCAATATCCGCCAGAACGCCGACAACGCCATGCAGACCGAAAAGATTGCTATCAAGAGTGCCGTCGTGGCCAAAGAAGGTGGCGAGGCAGTGACCGAGACGGTGGTGGCGATGAAGGAGATTGCCGGTAAGATCTCGATCATCGAAGAGATCGCCCGTCAGACCAACCTGCTGGCCCTTAACGCCGCGATCGAAGCGGCCCGCGCCGGCGAGCATGGCAAAGGTTTCGCCGTGGTCGCTTCCGAGGTGCGTAAGTTGGCCGAACGTAGCCAGAACGCCGCCGCCGAGATCAGCGAACTCTCCAGCAGCAGTGTCGACGTCGCGGAAAAGGCCGGCACCATGCTTGGCGAGATGCTGCCTGATATCCAGAAGACAGCTGAGCTGGTACAGGAAATTGCCGCGGCCAGTAAGGAACAGGACACCGGTGCTGATCAGATCAATAAAGCGATCCAGCAGCTCGACCAGGTGATTCAGCAGAACGCCTCCGCCTCCGAAGAGATGGCCTCGACCTCCGAGGAACTCTCCTCGCAGGCCGAGCAGTTGCAAGATAGCATCTCCTTCTTCAAGGTTGCCGGCAGTAGCGCTGGCAGTGGCGCGCATTTTAGTCGACCTGCCGGGCGGTCGACGGTTGCAAGCAAGCCGCAGGTTCAGCGGGCGCTTCCTCAGGCTGCCGCTCAGGCAAGCAGTTCCGGCGGGCTTAATCTCGACCTGGGACTCGATGCGGATGCCAGCGATCAGGATTTTGAACGCTATTAATTATTTTTGATCAGCAAGGCTCGGGGTGGGGAAACCTTCCCCGAGCCAGCATTTAAATTTATTTTATTTGGTTTTTCCATGGTGGACTTATGGCCTTAAGCAGCAAAGATTTCGAACGTTTGAGCAGCTTTATCTATGCCGAATTTGGTATCAAGATGCCTTCGGCCAAGACCACGATGCTGGAAGGTCGCTTGGCTCGCCGGTTGCGCTTACTTAAATTAAACACCTACACAGAATACTGTGATTTTCTGTTCAGCGAGGCAGGCAAGAAGACTGAACTGGTCCATTTGATCAATGCCGTAACGACCAATAAAACCGATTTTTTTCGTGAGCCGGCCCATTTCGAATATCTGACTCAAGCGGTTCTTCCCGATCTTGCTCAAACGCGGGGGGCGGGAGTCCGCAATCAATTGAAAATCTGGAGTGCCGGTTGTTCGACCGGGGAAGAGCCCTATACCCTGACGATGGTGTTGAGTGAATACCAACGCTCCCACCCTGAGTTTTGTGCCGGTTACAACCTTTTGGCAACAGACATTTCAACCCGGGTTTTGCAGCTGGCAAAAAATGCCGTTTATCATCACGATCGGATCGAACCGGTTGCCCAACCACTGCGTAAAAAGTACCTTCTTCGGAGCAAGGACCGATCAAATCAGGTCGTGCGTATTACTTCTGATCTTCGGGCAAAGGTGACCTTTGGGCACCTCAATTTCATGAATGAGGACTTCGGCTTACGGGAAAAGCTGGATATCATTTTCTGCCGCAACGTAATTATATATTTCGACAAAGAAACTCAGGAACGGTTGATGAACAAGTTCTGCCGTTATCTGGCTCCTGGCGGCTATCTGTTTCTCGGTCATTCTGAGTCGCTGCATGGCTATAATGTGCCTCTCGTTCAGGTGGCTCCGACCGTTTATCAGAGGCAATGATGAATTTTGCCGTCGATAACCAGACATCACTTTTTCTCAAACCGGGAGAACTTGCGGTCACTGAAGTCCCGACCCGGGTTTCCACGGTGCTTGGCTCTTGCGTTGCCGTGACGTTCTTTAATCGGCGTCTGCAGTACGGTGCCATCTGTCACGCCATGCTTCCGCACGGTCGTGGCGATATCAGCTTCAAGTATGTCGATGGTGCATTTGATTACATGTTGGGGCGTTTTGCCCTGGCGGGAATCGAGCGGCATGAGATCGAGGTTAAGCTGTTCGGTGGGGCCGATGTGCTACCGAAATCCGAATCACAGTATGCTCCACTGTCTGTCGGACGACAAAATATCGTTGCCGCCAAGGCATTGATAGAGCAAGAAGGTTTACAGTTACAGGCGTCAAACGTCGGGGGGCCGCTCGGGCGCAAAATCCATTTTTTTACCCATACGGGTGAAGTTTTGCTGAAGCGGGTTGGCGGGGATTCTTGAGGATAAGAGCAGAGAGATGATGAAACCCCCTAAACGATATTATTTTGCCTCCATTTTCTTGCTGGTCATGGTGCTGATTGCCGGCTCGGTGTTGACGTCATTATTAGTCGATTCTGCCGAACGGGAATATCATCATGATCTGCTCGATCATGCGCAGATCTCAGCAAACAGCTTCGATGCCGAATTGATCGCTGCTTTGGCTGGTGACGCGACGCAACGGGCCGCCAGCTGCAGTGAGACCTGGCAGCGATTGCGGAAGGTCCGGCAGGTGGTTCCTGACCTGCGTTATGTTTACCTGATGAACAACGTCGACGGGCAGGTCCGTTTTCTGGCCGATTCCGATGATGCTCCCTGTAGCGATTATTCTCTTGAAAGCGGGCTTTACGACGAAGCGTCTGTTGAACTTAAGCAAGTTTTTAATGATGGCCAGGCCTTTTTTGAGGGCCCTCTGACGGATCGCTGGGGGGAATGGATTTCCGGAATCGCACCGATCCATGATTTCGAAACTGGACAGGTGGTTGCTGTTCTCGGGCTCGATGTTGATGCTAAAGCCTACAGTGAAAAAGTTGCAATCTTTCAGGCCTTTGGCATCGCAATCAGTTTGTCGATTGGACTGTCTCTGGTGCTGTTACACCATGTTGTCTGGCGAACCAAGCTCAGTAGAGATAAGCTGTTCCAGTTGAACCAGGCGTTGACCCAGGAAATTGAAGAGCGCAAGCGGGTTGAAACCCGGCAAGCGGAACATCTGCTGTTTGCTCAGGTCTTGTTGGACGCTATCCCTTCACCTGTTTTCTACAAAGACGCCAACGGCGTCTATCTTGGCAGCAATCGTTCTTTCGCCGCATTTCTGGGGCGCCAGCAAGAGGAGATTCCCGGCAAAACGGTTTATGATTTTTTTCCTGCAGAACAAGCGGATTTATACACCCGAAAAAATCGCGAAATCTATGAACTTGGACCCCGTGGACAACAGGTTTACGAGACGACGGTGCTCGCTGTCGATGGCAAGGAGCATTCGTTTATCAGTTATATGGCCAATTTCCCCAACGCTGATGGGGCGCTGGGTGGCGTGATCGGCATCTCTCTGAATATCACCGAACGCAAAGAGATGGAAAAGGCCCTGCTGGAGAGCGAGACCCGTTTCCGGTCAATTTTTTACAGTGCCGCTGCCGGGGTCCTTGTTGTTGATCGCAAGGGGCATCTCAGGCAGGCCAATCCGGCTTTTTGTCGCTTTCTTGGCTATAGCGAAGCGGAAATGTTACAGATGGACCATACCATGGTCACCCATCCGGACGACCTGCCTGCTTCTTTGCAACGGTACAAAGAGGCAGAACTCAGCAAGCCAGCACATTTTGAACATCAGAAGCGCTATCAGCGTGAAGATGGTAGCGTTGTCTGGGGGCAGATCACCGGGTCCTGGGTTTACGACAGTGAAGGAAAACCCGACCACGCGATCGTGTTGGTTCTCGATATCACCGCAAGTAAACTGGCGCACGATGAACTGCAGGCGCAGAAGGAACTGCTGAATAATATCATCGATCATGTCCCGGCCTCGATTTTCTGGAAAAACCGCGATTTAACTTATGCCGGTTGCAATCAGGCACTGGCGGAACAGGCCGGATTCTCCAGCCCTGCCGAGGTGGTTGGTAAAACTGATTTCGACCTGCCGTGGAGAAAAGAGGAGGCCGATTTCTTCCGCGAGTGTGACCGCAAGGTCGTGGAGTCGGGCCAGCCTTTGTTAAATATTGAGGAGCCCCAGAAACAAGCCGATGGCAAAGATGCCACTTTGCTGACCAGCAAGGTGCCATTGACTGATGCCGCTGGTGAAGTCATCGGCTTGCTCGGCATATTCACCGATATCAGTGAACGTAAGGAGCTGGAAAAAACGCTGGAAAACGAGCGTCAGCGGCTGTTTGCTCTGCTCGATAGCTTGCCGGCGGTTGTTTGTCTGGTGGCTGCCGATCATTCTCTGCCGTTTGCCAATCAGGAGTTTCGCACTATCTTTGGCGACCCGGAAGGGCAGCGTTGCAATGACCTGCTGGGCGATTGTGAATTTACCTGTCAGGCTCTTGAAGGTGGCCAAGGCACAACCTTCAAAGCAATTCAGTCTGGCAACTCCGAGGCAGAGACCCGTACCTTTCCCAATCAACGCGACTACCAGATCTATAAATACCCTTATCTGGAAGCTGACGGGACCTTGTTTATTCTGGTTTTGGCGATTGATATTACCGAGCGTCAGCAGGCCGCGGCGGAAATACTGCGCGCCAAGGAACAGGCAGAGAATAATAGTCGCAGCAAAAGCGAATTCTTAGCCAACATGAGCCATGAGATTCGTACGCCGATGAATGGCATTATCGGCATGACGGAATTATTGCTCGACAGTCCGCTGGATAGAGAGCAGCGGGAATGCTTGCAGATGGCCAACCAGTCGGCTACGTCACTGCTGTCTCTGTTGAATGACCTGCTTGACTATTCCAAGGCGGAAGCCGGGAAAATGGAACTCGAGAAGATCGATTTCGACCTTGGTCTGTTGCTGCAGAGTGTTCTCAATCCGGCAAAGTTGGAGGCGCAACTCAAAGGGCTTGAAATCGGTTCGGAGTTTGACTCGAAGTTGGCGAAAATCTACCAGGGAGATCCGGTGCGCTTAAAGCAGGTGCTGGTCAATCTGGTTGGCAACGCCCTCAAATTTACCCACCACGGGGCGATTAACTTCCGGGTGGGGAAAATCCGCAACGATGGCGAAATCAGTATCGTTCAGTTTTCAATCTGTGATACCGGGATCGGTATTCCTGCGGACAAGCTGGAGTATATTTTTGACAGCTTTGCTCAAGCCGACGGATCTTCATCACGGGAGTTTGGCGGGTCCGGCCTGGGGCTGGCAATCTCCAAGGAACTGGTTGCTTTGATGGGCGGCAAAATCTGGGTTGAGAGTGTTGTCGGACTGGGCAGCAGCTTCCATGTTTCTTTGCCGATGAAGATTGGTGAAGCCGCCAATATTAAAACCATCAGGCCGGTGTCTCCCCGACTGCTTCAGCAAAAGTCGCAGCTGAAGGTCTTGTTGGCTGAAGATAACCCCGTCAATCAGCAACTGGTGTTGCGCATGTTGGAAAAATCGGGTCATCGGGTCACGGTTGCCAACGACGGACAAGAGGCGCTTACTGCGCTTAAAGGAGAACCTTTTGACCTGGTGCTGATGGACATTCAGATGCCGAACCTCGACGGCATTGAAACGGCCCGGCTGATTCGTGCCGGGGGCGAGGGGATCGATAATCCGCTGCTGCCGATCATTGCCCTGACGGCCCATGCGATGACGGGGGATCGCGAACGTTTCCTCGCTGCCGGTATGGATGATTACGTCAGTAAGCCGATTCATGCTGCTGAACTGTTTGCGACGATGGCTCGACTCTGTCCCGTCGAGGTCACCGAAGGATCCTCTGTCGAAGCTAAACTTCCGGCCAACGATGTGCTCGATTTTGAATCTGCTTTGGAACGACTCGACAACGATACCGAACTGTTGGAAGAAGCAGTCGAGGCTTTCCTTATCAGTATCCCGAGTTTACTGGCTAGATTGCAGACCGCCATGCATGCGACCGATTGCCAGTTGATTCAGCGCGAAGCCCATTCGTTGAAGGGGGCCGCGGCCGCCATTGGCGCCAAGCAGTTGCGGGAAACGTCTCTGCATCTGGAAATTGCCGCTGGCGATAAACAGGTTGATAAGTGTTTGCACATGGCTCCAAAACTGGAACGGGAACTGGCCGCGGTGTTCGAGATTCTGAATGCGGACTTTGTTGAGGGTGTGAGCTGATGAAGATCCGCACCAAAATAACCTGTATGGGCTTGCTGCTGGTTTTGTTGACCGCTGTTCCCATCGTCGGTATCGCTGTTTATGAGAAAATTCGCCTCAAGGAAGATATCGGCCAGGAAATGCGTGATCTGGCTGAGAGTGAGGCGAAAAAAGTGGTCCAGACCGTTTACCAGATGGCCAAAGTAATGCAGCAGTCGATCCATGAATCGATGGAGAATAACCTGCGGGTCGCCGAGGAGATCATGACCATTGCCGGAGAGGTCTCTCTGGGCGAAGAAACGGTCGCTTGGCGGGCAATTAATCAATATAGCAAGGAAACTACGTCCGTGAAGTTGCCACGACTGCAGGTTGGCGGTCAGTGGCTGGGACAGAATCGCGATCTGCTGCAGTTGACCATGGTTGTTGACAAGGTGACCGAGCTGGTTGGTGGAACCTGCACAATTTTTCAACGCATGAACGAGCGTGGCGACATGTTACGCGTCGCTACCAACGTAGAAAAACTCGACGGCAGCCGCGCCATCGGCACCTATATCCCGCATTTTAATCCTGATGGTCAGCCGAACTCGGTGGTCGATACCGTTCTTAAGGGAGAGACCTTCTACGGTCGGGCCTACGTTGTTAATGCCTGGTATGTGGCCGGCTACATGCCACTCTGGGATGATGCGCATGAGCAGGTGATCGGTATTCTTTACGTCGGTGAAAAAGAGAAGGACATCTCCAGCCTGCGCAAAGAGATAAACAACATCGTCATCGGTAAAACCGGTTACGTTTGCGTGGTTGGTGCCAAAGGAGAGCAGCGGGGGACCTATCGTATCTCCAGGAAAGGGCAGCGCGACGGCGAAAACCTCTGGGATTCGCAGGATTCTGCGGGGCGTTATTTTGTCCGCGAGATTGTTCATAATGCCTTGGCATTGCCGACGCAGGATGCTGACGGGTCGATCCCAGTTTTTCTTGAGCACTATCCCTGGCAGAATTCAGATGAGAGCGTCATTCGGCAGAAAACCGCTGCCATCAGTTATTTTGCTCCCTGGGACTGGATCATCATGGCCAGCCTTTATGAGGACGATATTGTTGATTCGCAGACCCGAATGGTTAGTGCCCTCGAGAACATGATCCACTACGTTGGCTTGGTCGCCTACATCGTGGTTGTTTTGGCCCTTTTTATTGGCTACCTGGTGGCTTCGGGAATCAGCAAGCCACTGGTTCAGGCGGTCAAGGTCTTCGGTGCTGTTGGCCAGGGCGATCTGGATCTACGCCTGACTCTGAACAGACGCGACGAAATTGGCCAGCTTTCGCGTGCTTTTAACCTGATGGTGCAAAATCTGAAGCAGTTGACTGCATCACGCAATGAGTTGAATCGGGAAGTCGCCGAGCGCCTAGTTGCAGAAAATGAATTGCGCCAATCGGAAAGCCGTTTTCGCACGGTTATTGCTGCCAGTAGTGATGCCATGATTGCTGCCAGTGAACGGGGGAAGATCACTCTGTTTAACCCGGCGGCAGAAGCTATGTTCGGTTACCGTCAAGAAGAAATGATCGGCCGCAGCATCGAAAGTCTGATGCCTGAAGCTTTCAGGATTAATCATCAGCACCATATGGCCAGCTATTTTTCCTGCGGGATGCCGAACCGCGCCATCAACAAGACCGTCGAACTGCCAGCGCAGCGCAGCGACGGCAGTCAGTTTCCGATCGAATTAACCCTGTCCCCCGGGGAATCGGGTGGTCAGCGCTTTATTCTGGCCAGTATCCGCAATATCAGTGAACGTAAGGCGGCAGATGAAATTTTACGCAAAGAGACCGATATTAAACAGGTGCTCTACTCGGTGTTGGAAACGGCGATGGCGGACATCCCCTTGGAGGAGAAATTACAACGTTCGCTGGAGCGGATTCTGACTGCTAAGAGTTTCACCTTTTTGAATAGCGGCTGTATTTTTCTTGCCGACGCGCAAGGGGAAACCTTAAGTATGACGGTGCAGCAGGGCTTGACGGCTGAAATGCAGGGCGATTGCAGCGTTGTCCCATTTGGAACCTGCCTTTGCGGACAGGTTGCCAAAAAGCGCAAGGTGGTTTTTGACGACTGTATTAATTCTCGGCACAACACGGCAGCCGAAATCGCACCGCATGGGCACTTCTGCGCCCCGATTCTTGCCGGAGAGAAGCTGCTCGGAGTACTCAACCTTTATGTCGATGCCGGCCACCAGCCGTGTGAGGATGAGCGGACCTTTCTCGACGCGATCCCACACAGCTTGGCCAGTATGATTGAACGACATTGGGCGGAGGAGCAGATTCATTTCGCTAAAGAAGAGGCCGAGGCAGCCAGCCGGGCGAAAAGCGATTTTCTTGCCAATATGAGTCACGAGATCCGTACCCCGATGAATGGGGTTATCGGCATGACCGACCTGCTGGTCGATAGCGAACTGGACAACGATCAGCGAGAATGCCTCGACATGGTCCGGCAGTCGGCGCAGTCATTGCTTCGAGTGCTCAATGACATCCTGGATTTTTCCAAGATAGAAGCGGGGAAATTATCCCTCGAAAATATCGATTTTAATTTGCAGCGAGCCCTGCAAGGTCCGCTGGCAACCTTTGCTTTGCAGGCTAAGCGCAAGGGGGTCGACTTCTCCTGTCGCGTGGCTCCGGAAATCGCTGCCGATCTGCGGGGCGATCCAGGTCGCTTGGGGCAGGTGTTGGTCAATTTGCTTGGTAACGCCATCAAATTTACCGAAGCCGGGTCGGTAACACTTGACGTTGATTATGTGGCAGGTTGCGGCAGGGACGAACAGCACTGTTTGCAGTTTTCTGTGCAGGATAGTGGTGTTGGGATTCCATCTGACCTTCTGGAACAGATCTTTGACAGTTTTTCCCAGGTGGATGGTTCCGTCACGCGTAAATTTGGTGGGACCGGTTTGGGCCTGACGATTTCACGGAAACTTGTTGCTATGATGGGCGGGCGTATCTGGGCCGAGAGTGTCGAAGGACAGGGGAGTTGTTTCCACTTTACGGTCTGCTTTGAAGCAGCTCAAGGAGCGCCGGTGACAGCTGATTTGGCACCGTCACAAGCACCGGTCAACATTCAGGGGCTGAAGATTCTGGTCGCTGAGGATAACCTGGTAAATCAACGCTTGATTCAGAAACTGCTGGAAAAGAATGGGCATCAGGTCACGCTGGTCGAAAATGGTGATGATGCCGTTAAGGCGTTTGCGCAGGAAGATTTTGCTCTGATCCTGATGGACGTGCAGATGCCAGGAATTGATGGTCTGGAGGCGACCCGATTGATTCGGGAACAGAGTGGTCGCAAGGTTCCGATCATCGCTCTGACAGCGCATGCCATGTCGGGGGATCGAGAACGTTTCCTGGCCGCTGGGATGGATGATTATATCGCCAAACCGATCGAAGCCCGACAGTTGCTGGATATTATTAAAAAGCATTCGCTATAGCGCTCTATCTTTGTAGGCGTTTGGAGAAAACAGGAGAGTAATAATGAAAATTCTGATTGTGGAAGATGACTTCGTCAGCCGTCGGCTACTGCAAAAGATGCTCGCACCTTATGGTGAGTGTGACATTGCCGTAGATGGTGAGGAAGCGGTTAATGCCTTTAATCTGGCAGCCAAGGAGGGGCAACGCTACGACCTGATCTGCCTCGACATCATGATGCCGAAGATGAATGGCCAGGAGGTGCTCAAGACGATCCGTCGGATCGAAAGAGATTTGGAACTTTCTGCGCAAAATGAAGCCAAAATCATAATGACCACTGCGCTTGATTCTCCGCAAAATGTTATCGAAGCCTACTACCAGGGCGGCTGCACCAGCTACCTGGTGAAGCCGATCGAAAAACTCAAGCTGATAAAAACCCTTAAGGAATACAATTTGATCGATTGACAGGGAAATCAAGGTTTTCTGACTAAAGGGCAGCGCCGTCTTTATCCGGCAATACGCAGAAAGTTTTTCTTATGGCAAAAAAAATCAAGGTGATGATCGTTGATGACTCGGCAGTGGTTCGTCAGACCCTGGCGGAGATCCTCTCCAGCGACCCTGAGATCGAAATCATGGCCACCGCCACCGACCCGATTGTTGCTGCCGAGCGTCTCAAAGAGGGGATTCCCGATGTCATCACTCTTGATGTTGAAATGCCGCGGATGGATGGACTGACTTTTCTGCAGAAACTGATGCGTCAGCACCCGATTCCCGTGGTGATGTGCTCCACGCTGACCGATAAAGGTTCGGAGACGGCACTGCGGGCGTTGGAGTACGGGGCGGTCGAGATTATTCAAAAGCCGAAGCTCGGCACCAAGCAATTTCTTCAAGAGTCGCAGGTGCGGATCTGTGATGCGGTCAAGGCCGCCGCTCAGGCCAGGGTTCAGCCGCTTGGCTCGTCAAGCCGTAAGGTCGGTGCCAAACTGACAGCCGATGCCATGTTGGCAAAAGCCTCACCGCGGGCAATGGTGCAGACCACCGAACAGGTGGTGGTGGTCGGTGCCTCTACCGGCGGGACCGAAGCGTTGCGCATTTTTCTCGAGGCACTCCCCGCCGATACGCCGGGAATTGTCATCGTGCAGCATATGCCGGAAAATTTTACCGCCGCCTTTGCCAGACGATTAGACGGACTCTGCCGGGTTAGCGTCAAGGAAGCGGAAGACGGCGACACGGTTTTTCGTGGCCGTGCCCTGATCGCGCCGGGGAATCGGCACGCCCTGCTCAAACGCAGCGGTGCGCGCTACTATATCGAAGTCAAGGATGGGCCGTTGGTCTCCCGGCATCGTCCCTCGGTCGATGTTTTGTTCCGTAGCGCCGCTCGTTATGCCGGGAAAAACTGTGTCGGCATTATAATGACCGGCATGGGCGATGATGGTGCGCGCGGCATGCTGGAAATGAAAGAAGCCGGCGCTTTCAACATCGCCCAGGACGAAGCCACCTCCGTTGTTTATGGCATGCCGAATGAAGCGGTCAAGCGAGGCGGAGTTGATAAATCGCTGCCGCTGCAGAATATCGCTGCAGAAATTTTGCATTTATGCTGATTGGATAATATCGGACTGTAACTTTCTGATTGTTTTCGGACGTGGGCCGAAGACCCCCGATACCGTCCGCGGCCCCCCATGAATAGAGCATCATCTCTTCCGTTGATCTCTTCCCTAGTCAGTCGCTACTGATCTTTGTATCACCGTTTATCTATGGGCTGTTTCTTGCTTCTTAGACCTGCCCCAAATTGCTTTTGAGCCTCCGTCTACTATAGTTATCAACAAGGAGTGTCTATGAGACGGGGACTGATTGTTTTTGCCATCTTGCTTGTCATGGCCAGTACCGGCCATGCTGAAGTGAAACAACTCCACATTGCTCTTGGCAGCGGGTATCCACCTTTTTACTCCTTTGATGAAAATAAGCAACCCAGCGGGATCTGCATCGATATCGTTAATCTGGTGGCGCAAGCGATGAATATCACAGTTCAATATGACAGCTATCCGTGGAAACGTATGCTCAGCTACGGAAAAGAAGGCAAGGTTGATGCTGTTATGCCGTTATTCAAAACTGCTGAACGGGAGCAGTTTCTTAGCTTTCCTGAGGTCGGCTTGGTTGATGAAGACAACAGTTTTTTTATCTCTCCTTCCAATCCGCTTAATTATTCTGGAAAGCTTGTCGAGGTGGCCAATCTTAAGGTTGGCGTCATGGACAATTACAGCTATGGCAAAGAATTTGACAGTATGGATTTTCCTAACAAAACGGTTGCCAAAAGTGCCGAGCAACTCATCATGCTGGTGCAGAACAAACGCATCGATTTAGGCATTGGCAACTCGAAAGTCATTACTTATTTCGCGAAAAAAATGTCAGCGACCGATAAAATCAGGTTTCTGTCTCCTCCGGTTACCGTTAACCCGCTGTTTATCGGTTTCTCTAAAAAAAGGGTCGATCAGGATTTCGTTGCTCGATTCAACAAGCAACTGCAGAAGCTCAAAGCGACCCAGACTTACGCTGAGATCACTCGAGATTACGGTCTCTGATTGGGATTGCCATAAAAAATCGTTCGGAAAAGAGAAGGTCAATCAATTGAGCTCACGACTGTTTCCGTAGACTATAGCCATGCAAAGTATTGCAAAAAAAATCTCAACCGGAATTGCCTTGTTGATTGTTGGTGCCTTTGCTGTCGCATTGACCGTCAATTACTGGACGGTTCTGATTCAAGCCCAATTGGCCCACCAGAAACAATTAACCCATCAGTTAACGTTGCTAAGCAACAGCCTTGATGCTCCGCTATGGTCTTTCGATGAAAACACGATTGTGTTGATTGGTGACGCCTATATGGCAAGTGCCGATGTCGTGAGTTTGAAGGTTTTCTCTTTGGGGACCGAAGAAGCAATTTTTCAGCGTGAGAAAGCCATTGATGAAAAAACCATCTATGGGCAGAGGCAGATCGCACATGATGGTGAAATTATCGGCCATATCGAAATTGGTCTAAGTGGGTCCGGTTATTCTGCCATGCTTTCCCGTCTGCTGACTTACAGCGTTATTGTTGCCCTTTTGATTGTCGCGTCTTTGTTTATTGTCATGCAAAAGCTAATTCGAGAGTATCTCATAAAGCCATTGAGAATCCTGGAAGTCTGGACGGAGCAACTGGCTAAGGGGAATTATGACAGTCCGCCACTCGATATTCCCGCGCGAGAACTGACCGCTGTTGTGCAGAAATTCTATAATATGGCTGAAGTAATTCAGCGGCGTGAATTGTCACTGCAGAATAGCGAAAGTCGATTTCGAGAATTGGCGAATTTATTGCCGGGGATAGTTTATGAAACCGATCTTGATGGCCGCATAACATACACCAATCAAACCAGCTTCGACATCACACTGTACAGCCCCGCAGACATTCATTCTGGTCTGTTGCTGACGGAACTGATCTGTGAAAGCGATGTTGCTCGCGCTCGTGAGAACGTCAAATCAATACTCTCCGGCCGGCAAAATGAAGAAGGCAGTGAGTATCTTGCGGTAAGGAAAGATGGTTCCACTTTTCCCATGCTTTCATTTTCAAGTCCCATTACAAAAGACGGTCAGGTTATGGGGCTGCGTGGAATCGGTATTGATGTTAGCAATTTAAAAAGACTTGAAGAGCAACTCTTACAAGCTCACAAAATGGAAGCCATCGGTACCATGGCCGGTGGTATTGCCCACGATTTTAATAATTTGCTGGCAATTATTGAGGGCAATATAGAGATCCTCCAACGGAAGCATAAGGCCGGAAATTCTTTCGATAAAAATATTGGTAACGTCAAAAGCGCCACCGGCCGCGCAATAAATCTTGTAAAGCAAATCCTTGCTTTCAGCCGTCAACACGAACAGGCCTTTGAGCCTGTTGACCTTAAACTTGTTGTTGGTGAATCCTTAAGACTCTTGCGCTCAACAATTCCCACTTCGGTTGAAATTGCATGCTCGATTGAGAATGTTTCTGTTTACGTGAATGCCAATGCAACTCAATTACAACAGGTTGTCTTCAATCTCTGCACAAATGCTGTTCATGCTATGCATGAAAAAGGACTGTTGACGGTTGCGCTGGAAGGGCTGGAACTGGCAAGTCAGGATATCCCCACCATATCCGGGGCGCAGATCGGCAGCTATGCCAAGCTCTCAATTAGAGATACTGGTAGTGGTATGGACAAGAAGACCATGGACCGAATATTTGATCCTTTTTTCACCACCAAGGAGGTCAATAAGGGAACCGGTATGGGACTGTCGGTTGTGCATGGTACAATCAAAAAACATGGTGGATTTATTACTGTTGACAGCAGCCTTGATCATGGAACGACATTTAACGTTTATCTTCCCACCATCGAAGAGGCAGTAACAACAGCGGTTGCAATTACACCGGAATCGTTATCGTTAGGTAGCGAGAAGATCCTTGTTGTTGATGATGAGGAAGGTATTGCCGCGATGTATGTTGAGCTGTTGGGTTCCCAAGGCTACCAGGTCACCAGCATGACCAGCAGTACCGAAGCGCTGGATCTTTTCAAGAAAAGCCCGGCTGATTTTGATTTGGTTCTTACCGACCTGACGATGCCTGGGTTGTCTGGAATCGAGTTGGCCAGTGAACTAATGATGATCAGGCAGGATATCCCCATTATCCTTTGTAGTGGCTTCAGTGCTAAAATATCTGAGGAAGATGTCAGGCAGATGGGTGTTCGCGAATTCTTACAAAAGCCTGTGGACAGGGCAAGGTTGACCTCTACTATCAGGAAGATTTTAGCCGATGCCGGTCACCATTCTTCTCCTCAAAGTGGTGATTCAGGGAGGCCGTGACCGACATGAAAACTGTGTTGAACAAAACGGTTGCTTGTTCTTTTATTCTGCTGGTTTTCTGTTTGTTTCTCCCAGGGGTAGCTTTTACCTTTGATAAAAATCGAGCATTAGAGGCAGCCACCCTGAATTATCCCCCCTACGAATATCAAGAAGCTGGAATGCCAACCGGTCTGGCGGTACGAATCATCCAGGCGGCGGCTAGACGAGCTGGCGTGAAACAGGTTAATTTCAATTTTTATCCGTGGAAGCGGGCGGTCATGCGCACGGAAATTGGTCAGGCCGATCTCCTATTCAATGCCGGTAAAAACGAAGGTCGGCAGCGGTGGGGGATTTACGCTGATAGCGTTTTGATTTTGCAAAAGTATTATCTCTTTAAAAGAAAGAACTCTGCTTTTGCCCTGGACAAAAATTATGCAGGCATGGAGACACTCAGAATCGGTGTCCGCAGAGGCTATCTTTATGGATCCGGGGGCTTTCGCAAGGCCCTGGATAATCACCGCTTCAAAAAAGTGATCCTGACCGACTCCACCGAACAGAGCGTCCGCATGTTATTAGCCAACCGGATCGATCTTTTTGTTGGAGATAATCTACCGGTCACCCACTTGCTGTCCGAGCAAGAACTTATGGGGCAAATAGATCGGGTTCAAGAGTCAAAAACAGGGAACGATGCCGTTGTTCTGACGTGGCCAACCTATCTGCTTTTTTCCAAGAAAACAGTCAGCCATGAATTTGTTCAAGAGATGTCTGAG
The DNA here is from genome assembly GCF_055389805.1 of Desulfuromusa ferrireducens. Taxonomy (NCBI): domain Bacteria; kingdom Pseudomonadati; phylum Thermodesulfobacteriota; class Desulfuromonadia; order Desulfuromonadales; family Geopsychrobacteraceae; genus Desulfuromusa; species Desulfuromusa ferrireducens. The sequence continues at coordinate 4,283,675 of NZ_AP042415.1, read as the reverse complement.
GCGTTGGATGAGATGAAGCGGGATGGGAGTTTTGATCAGATTATTGATGAATTTACCCCCAAAATACCTTGAAGAAAAATCACACCAGCGGATTCCAATCGGAAGGATTGAGAAAAAAGTTGCTAAAGATGTGCGAATGCAGAGGGTTTTTCGATTGACGAGGGCAAGCCTTCTACATTAAAAAGAAAAAGAGGATTTCAGGCCCGCTACCCGCTTTGGGTGCGTTTGTTTTTATATTTGGATGGTTTGTTTCTTTCACGGGAGGACACTATGACGCAAAGCAATTCCGAAGACTATATCCAGGAAAAAAAAGATTATAAGAAATTTGCGCTTGGATTTATTGCTTGTGCAATCTTCTTTTTGGCATCCTTCGTGATCCTTCTTTACTACCATTTTTCGTCATAAGCAAAAAAAATGAGGCGGAGGGGGGTACAGTGGATATCAAGCAAATCATAGAGAACAACACCACTGTGCCCGGCTTGGTCTTTGATCTCGTCATCCAGGGACTAATCGTCCTCTCTCTTGTCGCGTTCTCTATCGATACACTCCCAACGCTGAGTGCGGAAACAAGGGATCTTCTGCGTGCCATAGAGGTGTCCACCGTCGCTGTCTTTACGCTGGAGTATCTTCTGCGGCTGCTTGTGGCGGACCGGAAGGTTCATTTTGTCTTCAGCTTTTATGCGGTCATTGACCTGCTGGCAATTCTGCCATTCTATCTTTCTACCGGTTTGGACCTGCGGTCGCTCAGAGCTTTCAGGCTGCTTAGATTGTTCAGAGCGTTCAAACTTTTAAGGTACAGCAAGGCGATCAGACGCTTTCGCAAAGCGTTCATCATGGTCAAAGAGGAGCTTGTCCTTTTTGCCGTTACCGCATCCATCGTCTTTTATCTGGCAGGCGCTGGTATTTACTTGTTCGAGAATGAGGCCCAACCTGAAGTGTTCACCTCGATATTCACCAGCCTATGGTGGTCTGTCTGTACCCTGACAACGGTAGGTTATGGTGACATTTGTCCGCTGACTGCTGGTGGTCGTGTTTTTACGTTCTTCGTGCTGATGATTGGACTTGGAGTCGTTGCCGTACCTACCGGTCTTGTCGCATCAGCGCTGTCCAAGGCCAGGGAAGACGAGCGGCCGTGACGTATCAATTGGCTTGACGATCCGACTGCTAGGATTGCCCTCTGAGCTCGTAATTGAATTTATCGGGTAGGTTGGAGGTCTGCCCGAAGGGAGATGACCTGTCTGGCTGAGCAAAAGGGCCCGCGGTTTTATCCGCAGGCCCACTATTGTTGATTTATCGTAGTCTCGACGTGATCTGACCGATACTACGTTTAGTGTCACTAAGAGGCTTTTTTCATCAGCATCGATTCTAGGGCCTGAGCTAACTGATCTGGGCAGCTTGTGTTGCCCCGGCACGAGATTCCTTTTAGCTGAGAAATGACCACATCTATGGTCAACCCCTTCAGTAGCACAGAAAGCCCCTGTGTATTTCCAGCACAGCCACCAATAAAGTTGACTCGTTCGATCTTTTCACCATCGATTTCGATATCTATAAATTTGGCACATGTCCCTTGGGTCGTATAGGTCGTTTTCATTACTGCTCCGGTGTCGTTCAGTTTGTTTTTGCGAAAGATTGGCCTATCAGGCCATTGTTTTTCGTACCTAGTTGAAATGATGCACAGCCCTGACAACATTTGTCGAATGGGTCGGGTGCGCATGAACGGTCTTGCCGATCTGTCCCAGGGTCAGTCGATTTTCGACCGCCAACGCCATTTCGTGAATCATTTCTGTTGCTGCTTCGCCGATGATGATCGCGCCGACAATAACGGTGCTCTCCTCGTCGATGAACAGCTTCACAAAGGCAGGGGCAACCTTGTCGACCACTGAACGGCCGTTCGGTACCTGCGGCATGGTGAAGCTTCTGATGCCGGTTTTGCTCTCACTAACCCCCACAGCAGCCACTTCTGGATGACTGAAGGCAACGCGCGGCACAGCCGATTCCTCAAGAGGAATCTTGGTTTCTTGCGCCATGTTCATAGCGAGCAGCTGCCCTTCTTTTTCTGCCGCGTGTGCCAGCATCAGACCGCCGATGACATCACCCAAAGCGTAGATATGGGGGACACTGGTCTGCATGAATTCATTGACGCTGATTGCTCCCCGTTCAGTTTTCACCTCGGCAACCTCCAGATTGAGCCCGGCAATGTTCGGCTTGCGGCCGACACCGACCAGCACTTTGTCGACGGTCTCGGTTGCGTCGTGGCCCTGATATTTAACTTTTACCTGTCCGTCTTGGACGGTTAGCTGCTCAATTGTCGTTCTGGTTTTTACGACGACACCCTGATTTTCAAAGGCTGCTTGCAACGCATTTCCTGCTTCTTGATCTTCGCGGGGCAACAGCGTATCCAGTGCTTCCACCAGAACAACTTGGCTGCCGAAAGAATGATACATCGTGGCGAATTCACAACCGATGGCGCCGCCGCCGATAATCAACAGTCTTTTCGGCCGTTCGGTGTTTTTCAGTATCTGGTCACTCGAAAGGATGTACCGGCCGTCAAAGGGCGCAAAAGGAAGTTCGACTGATTCCGAACCGGTCGCGATAATGATCTGTTCGCCGCGCAACAGTTCAGTACTGTCGTCTGCCTGCGTGACCAGAATTTCGTGATCAGACTGGAAGGAGCCTTTGCCGCGGAAAGTGGCAATCGGGGCTCCGCCCATCATCCCCTCAACCATCGCCCGTAAATTATCCAGATCGTTATTGGTGACTGCCAGCAGCCGATCCAAATCGACCGGTGCAGCAAGCAGATCCAGCCCATATTTTTCTGCCTGATTGGCATCGCGGTAAATCTTAGCCGCCTTGAGTAAGGATTTGGTCGGCATACAGCCACGGTTCAGGCAGACGCCGCCGAAGCTGTCCTGACTCTCTTGAATCAGCGCAACCGATTTGCCCATCTGGGCAAGCATCATCCCTGCCTGCATACCGCCAGGGCCACCACCGATGATTACAACATCAAACGTTTTCATTCTTGCTCCTGTATTTGGTTGGATTCGTCTGCTTGCGAATGTTCCAGCGCCTGCATGGCCAGATCGAGCAGCCGGTGGAAGGTTTCCAGCTCTTCCGGCAACATGTGGCGCGTCATCCGGGAAAGAACTACGTCCCGTTTCTTCTGTAATGTGTCAACCGTGGGGCGGGTCTGCTCGGTTAAAAATATCCGCGATTGGCGTTTGTCTTGTTCGCAGGCAGTCCGATAGATCAGGCCGTCTCGCTCCATGCGCCGAAGAGTGTTGGCCATCGTTGGTTGTTCCACCTGGATTTGGGCACAAAGCTCGGCCTGGGTTTGGCCTTCATCTTCACTCAGGCAGCAAAGCACCGGGAGTTGCCCCTGTGACACTCCATGCGATTTAATTTCATCATTTAACTGCAGCATCAGTACCCGGGTCAGATAGTGCAGCTTGTAGCACAGGTTCTCATTGACTGAAGGTTCCATAGTCTCCTCACGTTGAATAGCGTGCTATGGATATTAGATAGCACGCTATGTAGTTGTCAAGGATTTTTTCCTAGCCTTTCTGGCAGCCCCCTCTGTCCCACTTAGCGCTCTGGAAAAACCGGTCAGTCCTTAGCTCCGCTGGTTGACCAGCCGATTCCAGCGGTCGCCTTCTTTTGTCTTATTCTCTTGCCTTCTGGGCGCGAAATCGAATAAAACCTTCAGTCCCGTGTTCTCGTTGGAATGCGATAGGGAAGATAAATCACCCAGGTTTTCTGGCCTATTAAGGAGTATGCAATTGCAGATCGTATTCGGCATCGACTTTGGGACCACCAATTCGGCGCTTTCCGTCTATCGGAATGGCACGGTTGAAGTGGTTGCCGTTGATGATAATAGGCAGCTCAGCAGCTTGATGCGCTCGGTACTCTATTTCAGTGAGGACCAGGAGATCTTTACCGGCAATGAGGCCATCTGCCAATATGTCGCAGATGGGGCTGCCGGCCGTTTTATGCAGTCGATAAAGACCTTTCTGCCGAGCGCCAGTTTTCAAGGTACCGAGGTGTTTGGCAAGCGCTACGCTATCGACGATCTGGTGGCCATCATTCTCAAAAAACTCAAGGCCTGTGGCGAGGCGCATGTCGGCTGTGCCGTTGAGAGTGTCGTCTTGGGGCGTCCGGTGGTCTTTTCCCCCGATGCCCGCAAGGATGCTGCGGCCGAACAGCACCTCGAAAGGGCGGCCCGCAAGGCAGGCTTTAAGAATGTCTGGTTTCAGTACGAACCGGTTGCCGCAGCGCTCGCCTATGAAGAGACCTTGTCGGCGGGACAGGAGCGGGTTGTGTTTATCGGTGATTTTGGTGGCGGCACCTCGGATTTTTCGGTGATTCGGGTTAAGGGCGGCGCTTTTGAGCGCTCCGACCGACGCAGTGATGTGCTCTCCTTGGGCGGGGTTTATGTGGCTGGAGACAAGTTTGATTCGCAGGTCATGTGGGATAAGGTGGCAAAATATTTCGGCCGCCATGCGCGCTATAAATCGATGGGTAGCGAGCAGTGGAGCAATATCCCCGCCAGCCTCATCCACACCCTCTGCCAGTGGCATCGGATCCCGTTGTTGCGCGCCCGTAAAACCAGGGAGCTGATCAGCACGATCAAATGCAGCACCGATGATCGTCCGGCCATTGAGCATCTGGAGAACATTATTGAGGAAAATTTCGGCTTTGCTCTGTTTCAGGCCATTGAAAAGGCCAAGTGCGAGCTGTCCAGTGCTGATAGGGCGACGATCCGCTTTACGGAATGTGATCTGTGCCTCAACGAGGCGATTGACAAGGATGAGTTTGAGGCCATCAACGCGGTAAATTTCGGCAAGATCGAAAACTGTATCGATGAGGTTATTGCCCAGTCCGGATTGAGCGCGGCGCAGATTGATACCGTCTCCCTGACCGGCGGGACCTCAAAGATTCCCCATATCCAGCAGCTGTTTGCCGCGCGCTTCGGGCAGGGAACGGCGCAAACTCGGGATGCCTTCACCAGCGTCGTGCATGGCCTCGGCGCCAGCGTTCCGCTGTTTGTCTGAGCTGTTGCTTGCCGACGGCACGCCGCTTTGCTGTTGGTCCGTCATCGTTGGTCAAAGATGACTCCCCCCGCTCTTTTTTGTCTTTACTCGCGGCGCGGGCAGGCCTGGAGAATTTCCCTGGCTAGGCTCGCTACCGTGCGGCTTTGTGCGGCGACCAGAGCGGCGTAACTGGGTTCGCTTACCGGTTCGATAAAGTCACTCTGTCGCCTGGCGAGGGCAACCTCCTGGTGTTCACCCCTGATCATCCATTGGACTGAGAGTGTTGCGCTTTCTCCGCGCCTACCGTCGAAACGGCGGACATCGAGACTGAGCTGGTAGGTGGCGGTAGAACCTCCGGGCCAGGACTCTGGGATGACCTGGAGGTGGCGACAGCGCTGCTGCAGATTTGCCGCCAGAATTTGCTGGAAATCACTTTCCAGTGGCGCGGCCCAACGGTGGAATTCTGCGTATTCTATGCGGTTCGGCTGGGGGCGGGTGGCAATCTGTGGTTGTGCCAGCAGCTCGGGGAAATGCAGCAGGTCGATTTTAAGCTGCCACGCCTGGTCCGCGCTACAGAGCTGCTCTTGGGACTGTCCCGCGGCGAGGGTGTAGAAGTTGGCCTTCGGGCTGCTTGCGCAGGCCGTCAGGAGCTGGCAGGTCAGGATTAGCAGCGGCAGCAGCCAGCCCATGCCCTTATCTGCATTCTGTCGCCTCATTGGACCTCACCCTTTCCGCGCAGCAGCGCTTCCGGGTGGCGTTGCAGATAGTCACTCAGGACCCGGATTGAACGTGCAGCTTTGCCCAGCTCTTGCAGCGTTTTGCGCATCTCCCGGCCAGCACCGGACTCGGCGTTAAAGCTCTTTTCGAGGCTCCTTACGCTGGTCTGGAATTGCTGCATAGCGCCAATGGCTGCGGGTAAAATATCCTGGTTGATGTCGCCGAGCAGGGTTTTGCTCTGTTGCAGGGTTCCATCCATGGTCGCCAGCAATGATCGCAGCTCCGCGGCAATTTCTTCGGCCGGCAGTTTTTCCAGTTTTGCCAGCACTCTTTCCGTGCTCGCCAGAAGCTCGTCCAGCGGTAGCGACATCGGCACTGTCGGCACCACCGGGTAGGGTCCGGTGCGACCGATTTTCTCCGCCGGGGCGGTGGGCACAATCGTCATGTCGACCAGTAGCTGACCGGTCAGCAGGTTTCCGCTTTTCAGTTGCCCGCGCAAGCCATGCTCGATCAAGTACTCGATCAGGGGCTGATCCTCGGCCCTGCCGGGCTTCACCTCGACGATCCGCTGCGGTTCAAGTTCAATCAGTACTGGGCTGCTGAACTCCATGGCGGCGCCATCGAAGTTGAGGTCGACAGCCAGCACTTGGCCGACTGCAACGCCCTGAAATTCAACCGGGGCACCAACACTCAGGCCGTGGACCGGGTCTTTGAAGACGAGCAGGTACCTTTCTTTGATGCCGTAGTGGTGCTGGCTGATGCTCTCCCGGTCAGGATAGATTATAAAGTCGGCGCTGCCGGTGGGGGACTGATCCGCCAACAGCTTGGTCGGGGTTTCAAAGGCGATGCCGCCGAGCAGCAGCGCGGCCAGCGACTCGGTGGAGACCTTCAGCCCGCTGGCGTCAATCCCGACCTTAATCCCTGAGGCATGATAAAATCGGCTTCCTGGGGTCACCTTGTGGTGGAAGGGCGCTTTGATAAAGACCTGGATGTTCAGTCGGTCGCTGACGGCGTCCAGCTCGTAGCTGACGACCTGCCCGACCTTTATCTTGCGGTAATAAACCGGATAGCCGATGTTGATCGAACCAAGATCCTCGGCGTGCAGGATGAAATACTGTCCCGGCAAGGTCCCCGGCAACACCGGAGCGATTCCCAGGCCCGAGAATTCTGTGCGCGAATGGCCGGTCTTGCCCGGTTCCATGCCGATATATGCCCCGGAAAAAAGGGTGCCCAGATCGGAAATCTCATCTGCCGTCACCCGTGCCCTGACGATCCAGAAAAGCGTATCCTCCGTCAGGTAACTTTCGGCGGCCTTATCCATCTCCACCGTGACCAGCACGCGTGACAGGTCATCGCTTAACTTGATGGCCGCCACCTTGCCGATGTCCACCTCCTTGTATTTGACCCTGGTTTGATTTTTCTGCAGGCCTTCCGCGCTGGCGAAGCTGATGGTAATCGTGGGCCCCTGCTCAGACCAGGCTTGGTAGCCCATCCAGGCGCCGATCAGCAGGGCGACCAGCGGCACCACCCAGACAATCGAAACGCCGCGTTTGCTGTGGATTTCCGCCAGCGGTACCTGCCTGCTTAAGGGGCGCTGCTCATCGTTCATCGTTATCCTCCAGGGCATCCCAGATTAGGCGGGGATCAAAACTTTCTGCCGCCAGCATGGTTATTACGACCAGAGTGGCAAAGTAGCCGCTGGCCGGTCCGGCGTTAATGTTGGCTACCGCGCCCAGCTTAACCAGGGCAATAAGGATGGTTACGACGTATATATCGACCATCGACCAGCGGCCGACGGCCTCGGTCAGGCGGTAGAGTTGGGTGCGTTCCCGCGGTCGCCAGTTGGAACGCAACTGGACCGAAAGCAGGAGGAAAAACAAAATCAGCAGCTTCATCAAGGGTACGACGATGCTGGCGACAAAAATCACCAAGGCGACCACCCAGGAACCGTCACGCAGAAAATAGAGGACGCCGCTCATGATGGTATCGGTCTGCTGCTGGCCAAAAGTCGTTGTGATGGTCATCGGCAGGAGATTGGCCGGCAGATAGAGCAACAGTGCCACCAGCAGCAGTGCCCAGGTGCGGCCGATACTGTTCGGCGTCCGTTGATGCAACACCGCACCGCAGCGCGGGCAGGCTGCGTGCTGCTGGCCGGCCAGTTGCGGGCGCCGAGCCAGAAAGTGGCAGTCGTGGCAGCTGATCAGGCCCAGTTGTTTGGCAGTCAGGGCGCCGTTCTGCATCGTATCTCCATCAGTTTTCTCCACACCAGTTGCGGCTCGAGCACACTGAACATTGCCGCCAGCACGAAAATCAGCACGGCGAAAGCGATCAGGGCAATGCCGGGAATGATGGTCGCCATGGCGCTTAGTTTTACCAGGGCGACGACAATGCCCAGCATGAAAATCTCCATCATCCCCCAGGGCTGCAGGATACGGTGCCAGCGGAACACGTTGCTGGCAAAAGGCGCCGCCTGGTTGAATTTGAGCGGAGCCAGCACGTACAGCAAGGTCAGCATCTGTAGCAGGGGGATCAGCACGCAGGTCAACAGGACCAGGGTCGCTAGGCCGGGCATGCCCTGCTGGTAAAGGTTATTCACCCCGGTTACCAAGGCGGTTTCCTGCGTGCTGGTGCCACTGCGGATCGCCAGAAAGGGGAAGCTGCAGGCCAGGCTGAAGAGGATCAGTCCGGCCAACAGCAGTGCCAGAGTGCGGTCGATACTATTTGCTTTGGTCCGTAGCAGCAGGGCGCCGCAGCGCGTGCAGCGGGCCGTGGTCCTCTCCGGCAGCGGCGGAATGTGATGGATAAGATCACACTGGTGGCAGGCAATCATGCTCATGCTCGGGTCTCTGTCTTCAGTTAAGTTATGAAAAAAGTATAACGTCTTTTCAGGGATTTATTGCAAGACGCGCCGGTGGGTGTACCTTGCTGTCGTATTGGATCTTTACGCACGTCGCGTTGTTGGCTGGAGCCTGTCTGAACGGCCCGATGCTGAATTGCTTATTGCGGCCCTGGACTATCAGTTACGCGGGAAGCCACGTGGTGTGATGTTCCATTCGGACCAAGGCAGTCAATATGCCAGCAAATTGTTCCGTCAACGTCTCTGGCGTTACCACGTGAAGAAAAGCATGAGTCGTCGAGGGAATTGCTGGGATATTGCACCAATGGAACGTGTATTCCGTAGTTATGAAAGTGAATGGATGCCGTCAGGGGGGTACAAAACATTCGCTGCGGCAAAGAAAGATGTTGGCCATTATTTGATGGATTATTACAACTGCTACCGACCGCACCAGATCAATGGTGGATTTGCACCAAGTCATGGCAGAAGAAAAACCTAACCCGCTGTCCTGGAATAGTTGACCACTACAAATACCGAGAGGTCAACGAATTGCGGCCAGCTTATTTCACCTGCATCTGTTGATCATGTGCCCGCAAAACATACATGAATCAACTTTACTTATCATGGATGTCCCTAGTTTATTCGAATCCCCGCAATTACTGCGGGAGAAACCGGGATCAAGGCATATTGCCATGATCTTAAAAGTCGATACCTGGCCAATCTCGTTTTTTGCTCGATAATCTGCGCACGGACTTACTGGCAAAATAATCTCCATAGGCCTTGTTATCCATGAAAATTGTGTTATTAAAAACAGAGACACCTCAAATGAAATTCCAAATGTAAATTCATTAAAAAAGCTCATATTTGATTCATTTATAGCCTTTGTCGGTGGCTAGCACTGGCACCGATTCCAACCCCTTGGAGGGATTAAAATGTAAAGAATTGACGACGATTCCAGTGAAATTGAGGGGTTAACTATGTCAAGACTTGACGCAAGAGTGCAGGTTGAACTTATGGGGAAGGCCTGCTTGACGAGCACGTCACAGAATTATAACAAGAAGGTAATTGTCAAAGAACTCAGCCTGAGTGGTGCCCTCGTTCAAGGGCTGCCTGATTGCAGCGAATACGTCAAAATCATGCCCGAACTACTCAACGGGAAAAGGATCGAGCTTGAGGGAGAGATTGTCCGGGTAGATAAAGATGTCGCAGGTTTGGAGTTCTGTTGTTCGGACATCGGTGTCCTGGAAACCCTGTGGGAGAATATCCGTGGGGTCGTTTCCTGTCAGGGAGCCTGTCCGTACTGTGGATCGAAGCTGGCGACCCAGGCCGTTCGTTGCGGTGCCTGTCGCATGCCCCTTAATTTTGATGATGAAAATTATTTCAAAGAGCATTTCCGGTCCACGTTTTTGGCTCGGGTTAAAAACCGTGTTGATAAGCTGGAGATTGATCACCTCGAGAAGATCATCAAGGTTATAGACAGGGTAATTTTACGGGATAAGGGGGAGCCTGCAGAGGAGGAGTTTGTCGGGACTTCACCGGCGATGTTGAAAGTGTTTTCCATGATCCGGAAGGTTGCTCCTACCGACGTCAACGTTCTCATCCTGGGTGAAAGCGGAACCGGCAAAGAACTGACCGCCAACGCTATCCATGAACGCAGTCCGCGCAAAGACAAACCTTTTGTCGCCATCAATTCTGCGGCTATCCCGGAAAATTTATTAGAGGCAGAGCTCTTTGGTTTTGAAAAGGGGGCTTTTACCGGTGCCCATGCTGCAAGAAAGGGGAAGTTCGAGCAGGCTAATGGCGGGACTGTTTTTCTTGACGAGATTGGGGATCTGCCTCCAGCTCTTCAGGCCAAGCTGCTTCGTTTTCTCGAAGATCGAATCGTAGAAAGAATTGGTGGCAAATGCGGAAGGAAGGTTGATGTGCGGATCATTACAGCCACCAATTGCCAACTCAAAGACATGGCCCTTAATGGCTTGTTTCGAAATGACCTCTATTACCGACTGGATGGCTTTACTATCAACCTGCCTCCCCTAAGGTGTCGGGGTGAGGATAAGGTCATCCTCGCTCAATACATATTAAGAAAAATATCTCTGAACGAAAAAACTCCAGACAAAAACTTCTCTCCTGAGGCTGTTGGCATAATTCGCACTTACGATTGGCCAGGGAATGTTAGGGAGTTAATCAATAAGGTCAGAAGGGGCCAGCTGATGGCGGCGGGGGGCATCATTCAACCTGTGGATATGGATTTGCCGGTTGCAATTGTTGAGGAGGGACTGGGGACGATGAAAAAAGAAGTTGCGACGACCCAGAAAAAAATCATTGAAAAGGTTCTTCACGACCATAATTATGTCATTACACGCTCGGCAAAAGCCCTCGGTATCAGTCGTCCGAGCCTCTATGCCTTGATGAAGAAACATAATATCTCAAAAGCCAACGGTGGCGTCGATAGCTTTACTTGACGCTCATAATTATGCTGGACCCCGAAGCGGTGACTCAATCTGAGTCACCGCTTTTTTTTGTCCCAAAAGCGTCTCTGAAAGGCTATCCAAACACGGACGATATGTAAAATGTGTCAACCAGGTGTAAGGCGGTGTGACCGGTTTTTTTACACTCATGATTGACTTGAAAAGCATAGGTCTTTGAAATTAATGAGAATACTTGGTTGGCACAGCTGTTGCTAAGTATAGGTTACGGAAGTTCCTGAAGCATAAGTGTTTTTATTTATAAATTCAATTTATTGCGAGGAGTAAATGAATACATTGATATTGAAATCAATCCTTCCTGTCGGACTTTTTATTACGGTCTTTGTCTGCCCAGGGATTGCTTTAGGAAATGCTTCTGCCGGAGTCTCTGACGGTCCCTTTACCGTTATACAGCAGAGCCTCAATTCTATCAGCAGCTATGTCGGAAAAATCAATTTTGAACCGGCCGCCTTTCCTGCCAATAGCCAGATGGGTGAAGGTCTGAGTAACGAATATCTGGCGACCATAAGAGGAGAGGGGGGAGAGTTTACTACCGTCCCTGGCGGAATATCAATGGATCAAACAGACGTTATCCTTTGGGATGATCTGGATGATGACTATACCCATTCGGGGACTGGCACGATAACCGAGCAGCACATTTCTGGGCATTTATCACAAAGGAGGTAACCGACAGAAGAATATCATGGACTGGTCGTTCAAGGAGAGGATAGAAAACTCAATTTTCACAAAAGGAGAGTACACAATGAGAAATAAATTATTGAGCATTCTGGCGATTTTCCTACTTGTTTTTGTCTTTGGCAATCCCGGCTTTGCTGAAATTATCGACAATGACAACAATCAGATAGCGTCAGATAACGATCAGAATGATATCGCCTCCTATAACGATCTCGACAATGATGTTGCTGATCTTGACAATAATCAGATCGCTTCTGCCAATGACCTGTCCGACAATAGCGACGACGATTTGGCCGATCTGGACAACAACCAGATCGCCTCTGCGAACGATCTGTCCGACAACAGTGATGATGATCTCGCCGATCTGGACGGCAACACAATCGCCTCCAGTAACGACCTGTCCGATAACAGCGATGATGACACGGCCGATCTGGACAACGTTGCCAATGACATGAACAACTCTGACAACAGTGATGATGACCTGGCGGATCTGGATAATGTCGCCAACGACAATTCAGCAAATGATAATGATGTTGCTGATCTGGACAACAACCAGATCGCTTCTGCCAATGACTTGTCTGACAACAGCGATGATGACGTGGCTGATCTGGATAACAATCAGATTGCTTCTGCCAATGACCTGTCCGACAACAGTGACGATGACTTTGCCGATATCGACAACGTTGCCAATAATAACTCGACAACTGATGACAACAGCGACGATGACCTGGCCGATATCGACAACGTTGCCAATAATAATTCGACAACTGATGACAACAGCGATGATGACTTGGCAGATCTGGATAACGTCGCTAACGACATGAACAATTCTGACAACAGCGATGATGACGTGGCTGATCTGGACAATAATCAGATTGCTTCTGCCAATGACCTGTCTGACAACAGCGACGATGACTTTGCCGATATCGACAACGTTGCCAATAATAACTCGACAACTGATGATAACAGCGATGATGACTCGGCAGATCTCGATAACGTTGCCAACGACATGAACAACTCTGACAACAGCGATGATGATTTTGCCGATATTGACAACGTCGCGAATAACAACTCGACAACTGATGACAACAGCGATGATGACTTGGCAGATCTTGACAATGTTGCCAATGATATGAACAACTCGGACAACAGCGATGATGACTTCGCAGATCTCGACAACGTTGCCAATGACAACAGTGATGACGATGTCGCCGATCTCGATAACGTTGCCAATGATATGAACAACTCTGACAACAGCGATGACGATGTCGCCGATCTCGATAACGTTGCCAATGATATGAACAACTCTGACAACAGCGATGACGATGTTGCCGATCTCGATAATGTTGCCAATGATATGAACAACTCGGACAACAGCGATGACGATTTTGCCGACCTCGACAACGTCGCCAACGACAACTCCACAAATGACGACAACAGTGATGATGACTTTGCCGATCTGGACAACGTTGCCAACGACAACTCTACAACTGACGATAACAGCGATGACGACATGGTTGACCTCGACAACGTCGCCAACAACAATACGCTGAACTCCAATAACGACAATGATGGTTTTGACCTGGATGTCAGCATTAACGATATCAATGTTGCCGTCGCAAACAGCATCCTCGAGGGGACCGTGTCCGGGAATACCAACACCATTGGCAAATATGGTGACATCTCTTCCGGCTCTAACTGTATCTCCGAAGGCGCTCTGACATCTGCTGCGGGAATCACAATAGTCTCCCAGCAAACCGGAACTCAGTCTCTTGTACAGCAATCGGTAAATGTACAAGCTAACGTAAACGGCTCTACTTCGGCTCCGTAAAAGTCTAAAACACAACCTTCAGTGACGGCACCTCGTGTGCCGTCACTGAAGCTGTTTGTCGCAGCTGAATCCTTAGCCGGAAGGCTAGCGAGGTAGCAATATGAAAGACCAAGTTACATTCGGTAGGGCCTGCTTGGCCCTTTTGGTCCTTGGCCTGGCGGCGCAGTTAGCGCTGGCAGGTCCGGTGATAAGTAACGAAAGTGCAGCCGGATCCCATGAACTGCTTGATGGCATTGATCTTGGTGAGAGTGCTATCTCCACAGAGGAATTAGGTGCGGTCAGCGGCCGGCAGATTGTAGAGATTGATGAAATTGATATTCAGTTGAACAATATGCAGTTGGATGCAGATCTGAGCGAAAACGTTCTTTACACCAACAGAACCGGTTTGAATGTTATCACCAATGACGCTTTCACCGGTGCGCATGGGATTGCAACGGTCATTCAGAATTCAGGCAATCAGGTGATAATTAATAACGCCTTGATCCTGAATATGACAGTGGAGTGACCGCCTATGATGAAGAGCTTATTCAGCATAGGGTTCCTCTCGCTGCTGCTCGCAACAACGCCGGCTCTCGGAGGACTGATTTTGACGCCTGGTGGGTCTGGCGGCCTGTTTAATGTCAAGGTGACCAGTATGAAAGAGGCCCGCTTTCATACGACGATCAGCCAGCAGTATGACTTCAGTTGTGGTTCGGCTGCTCTGGCCACTCTCTTGACCTACCACTATGAAGATCCCATCAGCGAGAGCGAAGTTTTTAAAGCGATGTTCGATAATGGCGATCAGGCCAAGATTCGACAACTGGGGTTTTCTCTTTTAGACATAAAAGAATACCTGCAGGATCGTGGTTATGCTGCTGACGGATTCAGGACATCGTTAGATAAGCTTGCCGCCGTGGGCGTGCCGGCAATTGTGTTGATCAACCATAAAGGCTACCGCCACTTTGTTGTCGTCAAAGGGGTTTATGCCGATACTGTTTTGATCGGCGACCCGTCTCTGGGGATAAGGAAAATGCCTCGTTCGGAATTCGAGTCGATGTGGAATGGCCTGCTGTTTTTGATTCGGAGCAATAAATCGATCGCCAGCCAGCATTTCAACAAAAGAGTCGAATGGAGTTTCTTGGCCAAGGCGCCGCTTGGGTCCGCACTGGGAAGTAAGGTGCTGGCAAATGCGACTTGGCTGATGCGGCCGGCTAGCGATTTCTGAGGCCCTAAGTGGAGGACCATAATGGTAAGAATCTATTCAGCACGGTTTATATTAGCGGCGCTAATGATACCGATGTTGATTTTCCCCACCTATACACCAGTTTATGCATCTGTTGATCCGTTTCGCCTGTTTACGGCAGTCAGTGCTGAGGAACTTGCTTCTTTACGCGGAGGTTTCGTTGGTCGGAGTGGGTTGGAGATTTCTTTCGGCATCCAGCAAGTAACCATCATAGATGGCAACTTGTATACCACTACTGTATTGAATTACACACAAATAGGCGGTGTGCCGCCGGTCGTGACAGCCGTGCAGCCCGTCGTGACAGCCGTGCAGCCCGTCGTGACAGCCGTGCAGCCCGTCGTGACAGCCGTGCAGCCCGTTGTGACAGCCGTGCAGCCCGTCGTGACAGCCGTGCAGCCCGTTGTGACAGCCGTGCAGCCCGTTGTGACAGCCGTGCAGCCCGTCATGACTGCCGTGCAGCCCGTTGTGACAGCCGTGCAGCCCGTTGTGACAGCCGTGCAGCCCGTTGTGACAGCCGTACAGCCCGTCGTGACAGCCGTGCAGCCGGTCGTGACTGCCGTGCAGCCGGTCGTGACTGCCGTATCGCCGGTCGTGACAGCCGTGCAGCCGGTCGTGACAGCCGTGCAGCCGGTCGTGACTGCCGTGCAGCCGGTCGTGACTGCCGTGCAGCCGGTCGTGACAGCCGTGCAGCCGGTCGTGACTGCCGTGCAGCCGGTCGTGACTGCCGTGCAGCCGGTCGTGACTGCCGTGCAGCCGGTCGTGACAGCCGTGCAGCCGGTCGTGACAGCCGTGCAGCCGGTCGTGACTGCCGTACAGCCGGTCGTGACAGCCGTGCAGCCCGTTGTGACAGCCGTGCAGCCCGTTGTGACAGCCGTGCAGCCCGTTGTGACAGCCGTGCAGCCCGTTGTGACAGCCGTGCAGCCCGTTGTGACAGCCGTACAGCCCGTCGTGACAGCCGTGCAGCCGGTCGTGACTGCCGTGCAGCCGGTCGTGACTGCCGTATCGCCGGTCGTGACAGCCGTGCAGCCGGTCGTGACAGCCGTGCAGCCCGTTGTGACAGCCGTGCAGCCCGTCGTGACAGCCGTGCAGCCCGTTGTGACAGCCGTGCAGCCCGTTGTGACAGCCGTACAGCCCGTTGTGACAGCCGTACAGCCCGTCGTGACAGCCGTGCAGCCCGTCGTGACTGCCGTACAGCCCGTCGTGACAGCCGTGCAGCCCGTTCAGACGGCACCGAGCAGTATGGTCTACAGTTCAGCGGCTTTGGGGGCAATCCAGTCGCAGCTTTTCAACCTGATTCAAAACAACCAGAATGGGCAAGTCATTGACCACATGACCATAGTCAGTGTTTCTGTGAAGGGTATGGATTTCTCCCGAGCGTTGAACCTGTCGTCAATGCTTCAACAACAGTTAGGGACGGGCCTTTTGCGCTGACGTCGTAGCATCATCCGGCCGCCGAGAAGAAATGGTGGCATAAAATGTTAACAGGGCCATGACTGTCAAGTCATGGCCCTGTATTGTTTCAGCCGTGTATATAAGGACGATGTCCCTTTCGTGTTCAGTGGTTTTCCCTGGGGGCTAGTAGCTGACCGCAATACTGGTGGTAACTTGAACGTCTGGAGCAAATTCAGTAGCTCCCATGCCGACCGAAAGATTGAATGACGTGCTTTCGGTAAGCTTATGCGAACCTCCAACGAAAAAGCTGCCGACGTGCGTGGTAGAAACCCCTGGCTGAATTTTGCCGTCTAGACGGGCCCTGCCAACAACACTGTGATCATAGCCGAAACTGATCGACGCCTTGTCGTTGAGCGCTAGCCCCATCCCGACATTAAAACCGTAGATATCGCCTGGATTATATTTGCTATAGGTTCCACCGACGCTTTCCTCAATGGTCCACATGTAATCAATGCTGCCGTAAAAGACGGCCGGGTCGGAGGGATACATAACGGTGAGGCTCGGCTGAATCCCCCAGGCTCCGGACCCGGTCGGCAGCTCAGTACGCTCTTGTACGGATGCGGATTGTGCAATATCAAATGGGCCCTGTCCGGTGTCGCTTTTCACTCGAAGGCCAGCGACATAGTATGGCCCAGAGACGGGTTGGTTGAGTTGATAACGCAGCCCAAACTCGATATCACCAAGCCCGTGGTCATTTAGAGAAAAGACTTTATCGTCTTCCGCAAGGATGGCAAGCGGTCTTTCGGTAGAGCTATCCTGTCGGTAAATATAGGGGACTCTGAGTTCCGCTTCTAACCGGTCAGTCACCCCGTAACGGGTGGTGATTGCGGCAACAAAGGTATCGGAAGTAACGCTTCTGACATCAATGTCTCCAATGGCGATAGCTGGAATGATCGTTGCCGCAGCCAGGGCGACACGGGTGTTTGAAGAGTTCGAATATTGGAACGATGGCTCAACGACCCAGCTCCCTTTGGGCGTCAGTACCCCAGGTTGCGCAAAGAGTGAGGTTATCTCAGGAATGTTTTTCGGTTCGGCCTCTTGGGGGGGTTGTCCGACCGGTTTTGCCGCAGTCTTTGCAGTGGTTGGAGCCGTCTTTGGGGGAAGTGGTTTAGCTGGTTGTTGTCTGCCCGAGGCATTTTGCGCCCGGAGTTCTTCGATGTTTTTCTGCTGTGCTTTGATCTGTTTGCCCTGCTCCTCGACCATCTTGATCAGCTGGTTGACTTGTTCCTGGAGATTCTCTGGCTCGGCTGCTGCTTTTCCGGCAGAGAGCGGTAAAAGAAGCCCCACAGCCAGCAGCAGACTTAGAATTCCGGTAAGACACTTGCCCTTCATACTAATCCCTCCTTGTTGTTTGATTTACATAGCTAAATAACGGACAACATAAACCTGAATTATATGAAATCTGATAATAATAATCTTAAGCTGCAGACCCTTCATTAAATACGCTAGGTTGCAGGGACTTGTAAAGTATAAATGTGTTTCTGGTTATCCACTTCTCTCCAGTTGAAACATTAGCTGTCCCGGAGTGGGCATGAACTGGTCTCATTTCAAGTGAGGAGACCAGATATTACTGAAAATTTGCCACGGAAATGTCTCGAATGCCGGACGACTTATGAAGTGTTCTGGTCAGTGGCTCGTGGTGCACTTGCAAATTGAATTCACCGATAAGCTGAAATAGTTATTTTATTTTTTGGGTTATGTTATCCAGATAATTTCTAATTGCTTTGGTATTGTCCGCAATGTCCTTGTTTAGTTTTAGTATAACGCCGATTGCTAGATAGGCAGTAATTTCAAAATACAAAAGACTGAAACTAATAAGATTATGTAATTAACATCCGACTTGTTCAGGATTTGAAATTCTGAGTGCAGTTCTAAGTGTAGGGCCCACAAATTTATCATCTAAAGAACGATGTAAAATCTTAGCGGCAGAGAGACTTGAAGTCTTGAGTGCCTTCCTGACCTTCAGGAAGTGTGAAATGATGCAATAGGTCTTTGGGAATACGTAGCCGGAGGTAGTAAGCTCGGCCAAGTTTTATGAGGTGAAAAAGCAAAACCCAACCCCCATTGTGTACCAGCATGTGGCACAGTTTGAAGGTTGGGCTTTAAGTCTCTGAACTAACAGAGTTTTTAGCTAGTGGTACCGAAGGCCGGAATCGAACCGGCACGGCCAGAAGCCATCGGTGTTTGAGACCCTTAGGGACAAAAGGTCACAAAAGAAGACAATAGATAATCACTAGTAATATCAGTATTTTGACGTGTTTTATTGTTTTTAGAGTATTGTGGTTTTTTGCCAATTTTTGTGGGCAAGTGTACCAAGAGTGTACCAATAATTGAATGAATATTCTTGCCTAGTGTGTGATGTGTATACCCAAACGTATCCCTAAAAAACTTTGCTGAATTTAGTAATAGGTACTTTATGATGGCGGGAATCGAATCCAGCCTAGTTCGATTCCCAATGCAACCATCGAATCCAGTTTCATTCGAAGTTTTAAGAACTTACAAACCACCCTCTATTTGGCTTATGTTCGCAAGGTTCAATGTAGTACATCTCAAATCAACCGACTAAACGAAAGTTCTATGAAAGTTATAGAAAGCAACATATACAAACTTTTTTTTGCAAAAGCACCAACGGTTCAGCTAGCTTTATAGATCAATCGTGTAAAGGCTCTACCAACGCTAGATTGAACCTATTATGATCAGCTCTATAGCAAGTGATTTTAGCCCCTACCCAATCGCCTTCCTCGGCCACATTGAGAATATCGGAATACTGATCCGGAAATGCAGACTTATGAATCAGACCAGTACAACCCAAATCAAATTCCACAAAAAATCCATAATCCTGAAGTGATACGATTTGAGCCAACACCTCAGTCCCTGGCGGATAATCGTCCTCATAATTATTAATTTTTTGATACTGAGGATCAGTTTCTGCCTTATTGTCAATATGTGTTTTTATTTCTTTTAATCCAACAATATTTGCTGCTAGTTCACCTGAAAAAACAAGCTTACTAGCAGTAAAGTACTCGTCTAAATATGAGCACATATAATCAATCAATGCTTTACTGTTACTAATATGTGATTGCTTGCTTTCAGCCTTATGAGCCCCCTTGCCAGTAATATTATCAGCTATTATTTTTGCAACTTGATTTTCTCTAAACAAACAACTTTCAGAAACAGCCGACAAATAATTTATATTTTTAAGCAAATCCAAGTGAACAAATCCGGCAGGAGCTATAGAAATCAAATCGTCTTCACTAATATGGTCTATTCGCGATTCATTGATAACACAGTTTGCATCTGCTAGTTCTTTCAACTCAAACGAAACTCTCTTTTTTGAGTGACCAAGCTGCTGTAAAGTCTTCAGAAGAAGTCCAACTTTATGAAAACCTTTCGTTCTATTTGGACCATACTCTCGATGCATCAACCTAAGCCATTGCAATATTGATATTCTAACAAAAGGGTCAGGAAGTGAATCATCGCCTAAAGAATGAAAAAGGTTTTTTACATTAGATTCTTCATCATCATAATATTTTCTGTTTCCTTTAAACATTATTCTGGAAATCAAATATGAAGGAAGTGTGTAATCGCCCTTAGATTGTCTTATTTTAAATATTTCATCATCAGATATATGGCCACTTTTGCAAAAGTCCAAAAATATCTCCAAACCTTTTCGAATATTCCTACCTGCCAAACCAGTTATTATTCTACTAAAAAGCTTATCCTGAAACAATGAGGCCACTATACACCTGATATATTCCCCAACATCTTCCCTATTACATTTGACCTTAGCATTGTTTGGTAAAAAGTAATGAAAGCTATCATCAGAACAGGAAATTTCTCTCAACGCATAGTTTAGTCTTTTATAAATTACTCGTTCCAACAATGGAGGATCAATTCTAAATACTAAATCTTTAATAACTGTATCAAGAGGAGGCTCATTACAAAACTGATCATACGTGGTATCTCTTAATGGTAAAAATATCATGCACGGAAAGGAATCTTTTAACCAAGTAGCAACCTCAAACATCAATAGCTGATCTTCACGGCTCCTCTTGTCACAATTATCCAAAACAATAACCAATAGCTTATTTGGTCCAGAATAGACATAATCAATGATAGAATTTAAAGTAACATTGCCATCTTCTTGAAGCCTTTCAATTTCTTTATACAAAATATCTACATACTTATCAGAACCATTTTCGTAAAGAGACATTCTACCCTTCCGTAAAATGCTCAATTCGCGAAAATATATTTTCATAATTGTATCGATATGATCAAAATCTGTTTTTTTGTTTTTTGATTTTATAGATTTGATTATTTCAGAAACAACCCACTTATATATTTGCTCTCTTGTAAGAGGTGCTTTATTTAAGTTAATATTTATCCACTCGGTACTCATTACTAGAGAAGAAGGAAGTGCTACCTCTCTCAAGTAGTCTGTAAATGTAGATTTTCCTGATCCAACGTTGCCGATCAATAAACACATTTCGTTTTTAACTTTATTGATATCTTTTATTTCATCAATTATTTCAATCGGCCTTGATGTATCTTTTACCTCTTTTGCATTAACTATACTATTTGGTACAGACGCTCTAATCATTTTGTCAATTGGGGCTACATGGGAAAGCTTCCTTTTGGATTCAACATAAGCATTTCTTGCAATTTCCTCCCTATCCTTGATCGTATCTGGATTAAAAAGGTACTTATATTCGAGAGACACATTTGAACCAAAAGAATTTTGCCCAACAGTTTGATTCACTACAGATTTTCCACCCAGCATTTGGACCGGCTTAACATACGTAGCTGCCTTCTTGATCAGCTTAAACATATCTTCAGCTTGTATATTTATAGATTTTTTTGAAAAGTTAGATATGAAATTATCAAAATCAACGTTTGCTGGATTTATTTCTTCTACAGATATAGAAACAAATGGGGTATCGTTATCCCAATCATAACCATTTATAATAATCCCATCAGAAACAATAATTTTACTACATGGGTTCACATTTTTCTTATAGTTTGAATTTATTTCTGTTGCATATAATCTAGCTTCTCTTGATGCTTCATCTAAATTAGTACCAGGAGCCTTTGCTTCGATTACTAAACATGGCAAACCCTCAACAATAACAACATAATCGGGATAATATAGTTTCTTATTGCGGCCTTTATCAATTTCAATTTTGCGAATATCTGGCTTAGTCAATATGTCTGAATCATCATATTCAAGACCTAATGGATTTGTAGCAGTCAATAGTTTATAAAGTATTTTTTGCTCAACATCACTCTCAGTATATATATTAGTTATATCGTACATCAATTCCCCCTAACCTTAAATATGCCAAACTACAATAGACAAAACACTTTAGACTTCATTAAGCAAAACTACTTTATTTCTTATTTCTTATTTCTTATTTGTATTTCATTATTTATGATTTAGAGATTTACAACAGTATAAATTCACATGCTTTTTTGCAAGAATTCATTTCCTCTAGCCATTGCGCACGAAGTAAACGCCCGGTAGCACCAACAGGTTCCTGCGCACGAAACATTGTAGAACATCTTATTAGCCAGAATGTGACAACTTACACCTATTGATGACTGGGCCGGCGGTGCGGGCCGGCGACTGGGGACCCACGAGCGCTTTTGCGCTATGTGGGGATTGGAGCGCACCGGCCCACGGTAGCGCGTTAGCGCACCGATGCTCAGGTTTTGCGTTAGAAAAACCGCAGCCGGATCAAGTTCGCAGATAACTCAGATATTTTTCAGTGCTTTCGTGTAAATTCTAAAAAACAACCGCATGGAGGAAAGATGACAGCAATTGAAAAATGGATGGAAGGAAAACCGCCCACAATTGCCATAACTGCGCTGGGGATAGCATTAACAGCACCAGAGGTCAGCGAAGCACTAACTGAAATACGAGAGGAAGCCGACACCTATATTCCTCAACCTTCACTCAGCGTGTGGTTGAATTTCTATAAATCTCACCGTGTGGTTCTTGATGTTCTGCAAGATCTGTTTATCTCTGAAGGCATGGAAAAACTTATCAATGAATCTGTCTCAGGTAAAAAGGCAGACTTCTCTCCACAACAACGTAACCAGCTAGTTCAAGTCTACAAGCAACCAGCAACCCTCTTCTTTTTGAAAGTCTGGGGTCCTTGCGCTATTTATTACAGAACAACCCCAACACAGCTTTTTCGTCAAGCTCGACAGGGCAAAGTCAGCGCGTTTGAGAAACTGTTGAGGCTTGACAGCTCGGTGATCTTCGACAAAAAGCTCTCCGAGATATTCCACCAGATTAAAGGCAAAACCAACAAACAGGCATACCGAAAACTGCTCTTGGCGTTTCATAAGCCGGTTACTGGAAGATCTGACCCCAAACATATTAAGAGTCTTGCTGCTGCCATCATTTCTCTTATGTCAGCAGAAATAGGGAAAAGACTGACTGAACCAGAGATCCGACAACTCTTCGACGCAATCGCCAAAGATCGCAACCTTGGCCTTCAGGATGAAGAAATCCCTCCTACACCTGACAGCTTCGCCCAGGCAATCCGGAGAGAAACCCAAAAAGTTAAAAAGAAACCTTACAAAACATAATTTTCAAATGTCAGGGTACTTTATCTGACGCCATAGCACCCTTGGGACAACTTTAACTAACCCCAGGAGGTTTTATGGAAACGCAAAAAAAACAACCAATCAACGGCAAGACACCTGCTCCCAATGTTCCACATGGGGGGCAAGTGTCTATCAGCCCCCCTTCAAAGGTGAAAACCCTTTCTCAAGATTCAATTCAATCCCTCGCTTCTGGAATAGATTCTCTTGTCGTCGCCCTCGATGTTAAATGGATGACAAGCGACTTTTTCCGTTTTTTAAAGAACCGAAAAGATGAGGCTATTGCAGCAGAAGCCCCCGCTGTTGGTTTTCTTCGGATAGTCAATTTTGATGATGGGTGGCCATTTACTATCAGACCTTTTGGCGTGAAGGGCTATGAGTGGCTGGTCAATAGCAATGAATTTGATTTGAAAATCGGCAACTGGATGAACCCGATTTCCCGACCAAGTGTCATTGCTGAAATCCGTTCGGAAACACTTTGGCACCTTGGGCCAGAACAGGCATTTGGCAAAGTGCTCTCCCTTTTGAAAACCATGGGCGGGAAAGTCATATCAACAAAGCTGAGTCGCGTGGATTTATGCGTTGATTTCCTCTGTTGCGAACAATTTTGGCAGTTGGGATTGTTGGATAATATCGTTACCCGCGCCCAGGACATTAGGAACTATCTAAAGTATGGAAAATTCACCGGGGTAGGGATCGGAAGTGGCAAGCTTTCTGCCCGCCTTTATGACAAAGGGCTTGAAATTGAAACCAAGTCGAAAAAATTCTGGATGTTCGATATATGGGGGTTGGAAAATATACCTGAAGAACAAAAAGTCATCAGGGTCGAGTTCCAATTGCGTCGAGAGGCTATTAAGGAATTAGGCTTAGATAAAGTAGATGATGCTTTTCGGTATGGCGGGAACACTTGGGCCTATTGCACCACCGAATGGCTTAAATTCCAAGATCGACCGGGTAAGCATCATACGCAACGAAAATATCTTCCTTGGTGGCAATCCGTTCAAAATGCTTACAGCGGCGCACAAGGCGCTGAGCCGCTTGTTAGAAATAAAGCTCTAACTTCGAATAAACAGCAAATTATCCGTCAGGCTTACGGACTTCTTTCGTCTCTTACGGCAATTCAAAAGGAAGTACTTAACGAGGCTTCAGATTCATCATCCGATATGAATGACTGTCTAAACGCTATTTTTGAAAGTACGGGTTTGCTCAGCGGGGACAGTAAAGATTTCAGTCAGCGTGTGATTTCTAAACGAGCAAAATACAATCGTATGCGACAGAAAACTGAAGAGGCGCAAGTTAAAAGACGGGCCTTATTTTTTCCTGACAATGTAAAAGGAGGTGATTGCAATGCTTAAGAATGGCAATCCGTCAGCAACCGTGACTCGTAAGCTCATTCCCGTTACTAAGTGGAAAGACTATCACCCCTGGCCACCAATCGGCGGCCTGAGGCATTTAATCTTTTATGAAAACACCAACGGTTTCAGTCATTGTGTGGTGCGTTTGGGGCGAAGGGTGCTGATTGATGAAGAACGATTTTTTGAGTGGGCAGATACGCAAGGGTAATCGCCTTACTTCACCTTCAGGGCAATATGCGATAAATAGTTTCTGGTGGCTCTTGTGTTGTCGGCAATGTCTTTGCCTAAGCGCAAGAGTCCACCTATCGCTAGGTAGATTGCTATTTGTAGAGTGCCTAAAAATCCGACTGATAGAACGATTATCCATATGTCTGATTTGCTGAATATTTTGAGTGATGTGTTTAGCTCAACAAGAAGGCTCCAAACATACTTAATTTCAAAAACCGTAAAAAGCCCAAGGATACTAGCAAAGCATAGGAAGAATAGTGATAAATTTTCTATCAGGGGATATGATCTTGAATCCCGATCTAACTCAAAATCGATATAGTTTGGTGGCTCTTCGTCGCTGCTGGCGACTGCTCTTCTGAGGCTGTCATTAAGGGCGCGTTCTGCGTTGATGTGATGGACTTCCTCTTGTTGAGCTTTTTGAAATTTGGCATAGATGAGACCACATTTTGGACAATCTGTTGCTTGAGGCTTTTCATTTTTTAATCCACACTTTGGACAAAAGATCATTGTTCCCCTCCTGCAATGGTTAGTTAAATATCTTCTTGTTCATTCTTTCAACAACAGAACTCGTGTGTGCTTCTGACAAGTGAGCGTAGCGCTTAACCATTTGTAGCGTTTTGTGGCCTAGCACTTCGGCAATCTCAGCCAGGGTCGCTCCGTTCATAGCCAGGTAGGATGCTGCTGTGTGGCGTAAATCGTGGAATTTGAAATCATCTATCTTTGCATCCGACAACGCTGTGTCCCATGCTTTCCGTATGCAGGTCGGTTTGTTGGGATCGCTGCTTGGAAAAACCAACTGGCTGTCTATCTGCCTGACCTTGCTTTTGTCCGCTAGTATTTTGTGGGCTAAGCCAACAATCGGAATAGCACGGCGTTCATTGTTCTTGGTTTCGTGGAGTACGAGTCGGGAACGACTTAGGTCAATATCCTTCCATTTAATGTTGAGAATTTCCCCTTTACGCATTCCTGTAGATATCGCCAAAACGACGATGGGATAGAGGCTTTTGTGGCTGCTTGCAAGGCAGATATCAATAAGTCTCGTGCGCTCATCGTCGTCAAGAAACCTCACTCTTCCTCGTGGTTCGGTCGGCTTTTTTACTCTGCTGAACGGGTTGTTTTCAATCCATTCCCATTCACACAGGGCAAGATTCATCACATATGACATTGTGGTCATATATCGAGAGACGGTGCCAGGACTGCGCTTTTTCCCCTCTGTGATTTCCTCGGAGAGTAATTTGTCGCGGCACTGAGTAACCATGGCGGAGGAAATATCTGCCAGCATGTAATAGCCGATCTGTTCTTTCCACCAATGAAGATGAGTTCTTTGATTTTTTTCGTTCTTGGGTTTGTTGGGTAGGACTTGGGAGGAATAGCGCTCAATGAGTTCTGCTACTGTGTGCTTTTTTGCTTCAGCGGATTTGAAGTGGCGATTGTTGCGAATTGCTGACTCTGTGTCCTGGGCCCATTTTTTTGCGTCAGTCTTACGGTCAAAGGTCGCAGATTGGGGAGGGTGGCCCTTGAGTCGTACTAGGGCGCGATACTTTACTTTTCCGTCAGCAGACTTTCTTTCTTGGATAACGGCCATGTCCCCTCCGTTGTGATAAGTCGCTATTTTTCGTAGTAATTTGTTACGGAGTGTACCATGAGTGTACCAAAGAGAGAAGCGGACAAAACAAAAGGCCTAGCCATTTCTGGCTAAGCCTTTGTTTTTGCTGATGGTACCGAAGGCCGGAATCGAACCGGCACGGCCAGAAGCCATCGGTGTTTGAGACCGACGTGTCTACCAATTCCACCACTTCGGCACGAGCTAGACGATTATATTTATCCGCGGACGTTTGTCAAGTCTCTATCCGCATCCGCAGTGTTTTAATCAATAATTTCCAGTTTTTTGCCTGATTAAGTGGTTGGCCGTTGAGCGAAGCGACCGGCAGGATGTCGATCAGCGAGTTGCAAAGGAAGGTTTCTGTTGCCGTCGCTAACTCATCTTGATGCAGATTCCGCTCGTCCACTCTGATGCCCAGCTCTGTCGCGGCGGCGATAACCTGTCGGCGGATGATTCCGGATAGGATTGTCCGGCCCAGCGGGGGGGTGACCAGGCGGTGGTCGATCAGGGCAAACAGGTTGCTGGTGCTGCCTTCGAGAAGGTTTCCAGCGGGATCGGCAAAAAGTGCCTCGCGAGCCCCTTTTTGCTGGGCGTAGTTGGCCGCATAGAGACAGTCGGCATAGTTGCCGCGTTTCATCTGCGGGAGATGGCTGAGTGGGTTGACGCGCTGGTTGGGGGCGATGACGCAAGCGGCACCGGTCTCCCGTTCACTGGCGGTGGGTTCGTTTGTGGCGGTTGCCGTTAACAGGTACCAGCCGTTCTCTGTTGCTGGGAAATCCAACCCCTGACAGCGGCCACGGCTTAGAGTCAAGCGGATGCGGCTGGTCGGAGCTGTCAAGGCTTTTGCCAGTTGTTGCAGCGAGATCTCTATGCGGCTTCGGCCAATGGGGAAATCGAGCAGTTTGGCGGAATGTTCCAGCCGGTCGAGATGCTCGCTCTGCAACAGAATTTTCTGTCCGCGCGCTTTCAACGTTTCGAACAGGGTGTCGCCAAACAGAAAGCCGCCATCGTTGATCGGCAGTCGCGCATCTTCATGCGGAATAAAAGTTCCATCGACACAGACCAGCATATTCAATCCATCGCCTCCTGTAGAACTTTACGCAGTGCTTCCCCTTTGGCCAGACACTCAAGCCATTCTTTTTCGGCGATCGAATCGGCAACAATGCCGGCGCCCGTCTGGTAGCTGAAATGGTCACCGACCCGCTGGTAGCTGCGGATCAGAATGTTCAGATCCGTGCTGCCGCAGACGCTGATGAATCCAGCGCTGCCAGTGTAGCAGCCACGCCCGACCGGTTCCAGCTCGTCGATGATTTCCATGCAGCGTTTTTTTGGCACCCCGGTAATGGTGCCGCCGGGGAAGGTGGCGCGCAGCAGGTCGAAGGGGCCGCATTCCGGGCGCAGGCTGCCGCGTACATTGGAGACAATGTGGGTCACGTGGGAGTAGCGCTCCAGCACCATCAGTTCGTCAACTTTGACCGAACCGCCGGTGCAAACCTTGCCAAGATCGTTGCGCTCCAGGTCGAGCAGCATGATGTGCTCGGCCCGTTCTTTGGGGTGGGCGAGCAGTTCATCGCCCAGTTGCTGATCTTCCGGCGGTGTGTAGCCGCGTGGGCGGGTGCCGGCAATCGGGCGGGTTTCGGCCAGCCCGTTATCGAGTGACACCAGTCGTTCCGGGGAACTGGAGATGATATCGAGATCGGGTAAGTGCAGCAGGCAGGCGAAAGGGGACGGGTTGACAGCCCGCAAACGGCGATAGAGTTCTGTGGATGATCCCTTGATGCTGCCGTCAAAACGACAGGAAAGGTTGACCTGGTAAACATCTCCAGCGGCGATGTATTCTTTGCCGCGTTCGACCATCGATTCAAATTGTTGCTGCTCGATAACCGGTTTCGGTAGGTAGCTGATCTCGAGGGGGTGTTTTGTCAGCGGCCGTTGTGATTGCCGCACCTGTTGTTCCAGTCCCGGCAGGTCAAGGGCCGTATCGAGCGAGGCCAGGGTTAACACGCCGCGACTGTGATCGTAAACGGCGGTCAGGTCAACCCAGTAAAGATCGAGATCGGGGATGGGCAGGTCGCGTTTGGCGCGTTGCGGCAAATCTTCAATCTGGCCGGCAAGGTCGTAGCCGAAGTAACCGAAAAATCCCCCCGGAAATGGCGTCGCGGAAGAAATGGGTTGCGAGCGCTGCTTGAGAATATCCGCCAGCAGTTTCAGCGGTTCCCCTGGCAGCTGTGCCTCGCCGGAGTCATCACAGCGATACAGTTCTCCGGCGCGTAGTTGGTAGTGCTCTTGCCAACGTAGCGGCACGATGGAGTAACGGCCGGTTTTCGGCAACGGGTTTAGCGATTCGAGCAGACCGGGCCCATCTGGGCAAAGATTGAGATAGAGGGCGAGGGGGTCGAACTGCGGAAGTGCAAAACTGTGAGAAATAATCGCCATGGCTGCCATCGTTGAAAAACAAAAAAAGGGTTAGCCGAATTTATCAGCTAACCCTTGATTTTTTGGTGGAGCTACGCGGGATCGAACCGCGGACCTTTTGACTGCCAGTCAAACGCTCTCCCAACTGAGCTACAGCCCCATTAAAAGGTTGGCGATTTATAGCAAACTCGGCTTCCGGGTGTCAACAGGAAAAATAAATTCTCTACTGGAAGGTAAGGTTGGGCTAATGTTTTGTGCTGGACCGGTCGATAAGACCTTTGTCGCTTTTCCGTCGGAGTGTTGCTATGAAGACTGTCAGGATAGGATCTTGTGTTAGTTTGAACTTGAAAAACTCTCTGCGCAGCGGGCTCTATCATCTGTTTGTCGATGTGGTCCCGACTCTTTTGCTGCTGGCCGCCCTGGCCTATTCCATGGCATTTGTTTCTCACCTGCTGACTGACCCCCGCGCTATCGACCTTGAGGTTGTCTCCAAGCTCCTTTTCTGAAGATTAAAGTCCCCGCCATCCGTTTGACTATATGGTCATTTTCGCATCATCATGGTACAGTTCTGCGCTGAATTCACAGATAGTTAATTCTTTGTCGAAGAGGGTGTCCTATGAGCGGTCAGCAAGAGTTATTGCGGTCACTTCCGGCGGTTGATCGGGTCTTGCGCGAAGAGGCTTTGCAGGATCTGTTGACCTGCTTGCCGCATGATGTTTTGGCCGCTGCGGCCCAGCAGGCTGTTGCCGATTTGCGTTGCCAGTTGTTAGCGGGAAAAGCCGCCCAGACGGTTGAAGCATTACAGCCGGCACAGGTTGCAATCGCTGCAGCCCGACTTTGCCAACCCTTGTTACAACCTTCCTTGCGCAAGGTGATCAATGCAACTGGAACGTTGCTGCATACCAACCTGGGCCGTGCGCCGTTAGCCGAGGAAGCCCTGCAGGCGATTCAATCTGTCGCCGAAGGTTACTCGACTCTGGAAATGGATATGGACTCCGGTCAACGCGGTGAGCGTTACAGCCACGTTGAGCGTCTCTTGACTCAGCTGACCGGTGCCGAGGCGGCACTGGTGGTTAATAATAATGCCGGCGCCGTGTTGCTGGCTTTGACCGCGTTGGGCAAGGGCAGCGAGGCGATCGTTTCTCGTGGCGAACTGGTCGAAATTGGCGGTGCTTTTCGTATTCCCGAAGTGATGGAAGCTGGTGGGCTGATGCTGCGCGAGGTTGGGGCCTCAAATCGCACCCATCTGCGCGATTATCAGCAGGCTATCAGCGAACAGACCAAAATCCTGCTTAAGGTGCATACTAGTAACTACCGGATCGTCGGCTTTACCAGTGATGTTCCGGCCAGCGAGCTGGTGCCGCTGGCGCGGGAGAACGATCTGATTCTGATGGAAGATCTGGGCAGCGGCATGCTCTGCGATCTGACCCGCTTCGGTTTGCCTTACGAACCGACTGTGGCCGAAACGGTTAAAGCTGGTGTCGATGTCGTGACCTTCAGCGGGGATAAATTGCTGGGTGGACCGCAAGCTGGATTGATTGTTGGCCGCAAGGATCTGATTGAGAAGATCGGTCGGCATCCGTTGGCCCGCGCTCTGCGCATCGACAAGCTGACCTTGGCTGCCCTGGAGAGCACCTTGCGGCTATATTTGCAGCCGGATGTGGCGCTTGAGAAGTTACCGATTTTGCGCATGTTTAACGCCAAAGCCGAAGAACAACAGCAACGCTGTCAGCGGTTGCTTGAGAGGTTGCAGGCCGAGGATTTGCCGGTTGTTTTGTCCTTGGTCGCCGACTTTTCCCGGGTCGGTGGTGGCTCCATGCCGCTGGTCGAACTGCCCGATTGGGCGGTGGAGATAAAATCAGAGACGCTCTCGGTCGATACCCTGGCGCGGCGTTTGCGCAGTTATCAGCCCGCAGTGGTGGTCCGGGTGCAGAATGACAGCCTGCTGGTCAACCTGCGTGCGGTGAACGAAGCAGAGGATCGGTTGCTTGCACAATTGTTGCTGGCCGCCATCGGTGGAGAGAGTTAAAGCGTGACGCAACATGCCCATTATATTATTGGTACCGCCGGTCACGTCGACCACGGCAAGACGGCCCTGATCAGGGCACTTACCGGGATTGAAACCGACCGACTGGCGGAGGAGAAAAAACGCGGAATTTCCATCGAACTCGGCTTTGCCCGGCTGGATCTGGGGCAGGGGCAGGTGGCCGGGGTGGTCGATGTGCCGGGGCATGAAAAGTTCATACCGCAGATGCTCAGCGGTATCGCTGGAATCGATCTGGTGCTGCTGGTGGTCGACGCCAACGAAGGAGTCATGCCGCAGACCCGTGAGCATCTGCAGATCATGGAACTGCTGCAGGTCAAGCGCGGCATTCTTATTCTGTCTAAATGCGACTTGGTGGAACCGGACTGGCTCGATATCGTTGAAGAGGAAATCCGTGAACAAGTTTCCGGGACCTTTCTTGATACCGCCCCCTGCTGTCGTGTTTCATCGATCACCGGCGACGGCCTCGAAGATTTGCTGGTAACGATTCGCGAACAACTGCAGCGCGTTCCGCTGCGCGAAGTTGGTGGCGCGGTCCGTCTGCCGGTCGACCGCTGTTTCAGTATCAGCGGTTTTGGTACGGTGGTTACCGGAACCCTCAATAGTGGTCGCATCGCGGCGGGCGACAGTCTCGAATTACTTCCGGCCGGTGTTCAGGCGCGGGTGCGAGAGATTCAGGTGCACGGTAAACAGTCCACGCAAGCGCTGGCTGGACAGCGGGTGGCGTTGAATCTCTCCGGTATTTCCCGTGAGCAGGTGCCACACGGCTCGGTGGTCGGAACCGCCGGCCTGTTTCGCGCCAGTCAGCGGATCGATGTGCGCTTGCAACTGCTCAAAGAAGCACCCCGACCGATCAAGTTCCGTGATCCGCTGCATTTTCATCTTGGCACGGCCCGCACCGTCGCCCGGGCGGTTCTGCTTGACCGCGACGAGCTGGCTCCCGGTGAAGAAGCCTTTGTGCAACTGACGTTCGATCAACCGCTGCTGTCGCATCGTGGCGACCGCTTCATCATCCGCTCCTATTCGCCGATGCTGACTATTGGTGGCGGGATGGTGATAGATGTCGAACCGCAGAAGCACAGGCGTTTTCGTCCTGATGTTATCAAGCGTCTTACCGATCTTTCCTCGGGGAACCTTGGTTTCTGGTTACAAAAATTGGATCAGCTGGAAATTACCCGTTTGCGCGACCTGGAAAAACATACCGGCACCGGTCGCGAAGAGTTGCGGCTCGGGTTGGAAAAGCTGGCCGAGATGGGGCAGGCGGAAGTTCTAGCCGATCAGTGGGTGGTGAGCGAACGGGTTCGTAGTTGGCGGCAGCGGATGCCGCAGTTGGTTGCCGATTACCTGCAGCGAAATCGTCTCAGCCATGGTATCCCGCGGGCGACTTTGCAGGTTAAACTGGCGGAGAAGCTAGCGCCAAAAGGATTCGAGGTTTTACTGCAGCGAGTCGTTGAAACGGGTGAGATCGCCCTGAATGGTGATCTGGTGATGACGCCGGGCTGGCAACCGCAACCGACCGAAGATGAGCTGCGGATACTCAATAAGCTCGAACAGCACTACCGCAAGGAAGGGATGCAGGTCAAAAACCAGAATGAGGTGGTCAGTCAACTCGGTCTGGAGGGGATCGACATCGAACCCTATTTTGCCTACTTGATGTTAGAAAAATCATTAATTCGTTTAAATCAGGAGAGCTATTTGCATAATCATAGCTACCGTCAGGCCCTCCAGGTTTTACAGGAGCTGGTTAAGCAGCAGGATTCTTTTACGCTGGCGCAATTTCGTGATCGGCTTGACAGTAATCGCAAGCTGATACAGGCGTTGCTGGAGTATTTCGATAGCTGTAAGTATACGCGACGTACTGGAGAACAGCGCGTTGCCTGGAATCTGCCGGATGACGTTGCGTAGTTATTTGACCGCTTATCTTGGTTTGTTGACTTGGAATAAAAATTCATTATCCAAAAGGACACGTTAGTGACGGAAAAAAACATGCGTCTCACCGCCCTGTCACGCAGCTCAGGTTGAGCTGCCAAAATAGGTCCTGAGACCCTGGCCCAGGTACTGGGTCAGCTCCCACAAGTAAATCATCCTGCTCTTTTGTCGCAGGATATCCCGTTTGCCGATGCCGCTATCTATCGCTTGAGCGACTCGCAGGCCTTGGTCCAGTCGGTCGATTTCTTTACCCCGGTGGTGGATGATCCCTATCTCTACGGCCAGATTGCGGCGGCGAATTCCCTTTCCGACCTGTTCGCTGTCGGAGCAACGCCACTGACCGCGCTGAATTTAGTCGCTTTTCCCCTTTGCCAGCTCGGCCCGGATGTGCTGGTCAAAATTCTGCAGGGGGGCGCGGAACGGGTGCAAGAGGCTGGTGCTTTGATTGTCGGTGGACATTCTATTGAAGATGATGAGCCCAAGTATGGTTTGAGCGTGACGGGCATTGTTGATCCGGCAAAGATGGTGACCACCTGTGGTTGTCGCCCCGGTGATCAGTTGATCCTGACCAAACCGCTCGGAACAGGTTTGCTGGCCACGGCCCTCAAAGGCGAAGTCCTTACCGAAGCCGACATCAATGCGGCAATCGCTGGCATGGTGATGCTCAATAAGCAGGCGGCAGCGGTGATGCTGGAAGTTGGCGTTTCCGCCTGTACCGATATTACCGGTTTCGGCCTGGTCGGGCATGGGGCTGAGTTGGCCGAAGCGAGCGAGGTCGGATTGCGGCTCGATATGAAAAAATTACCAGCTTATCCGCAGGCCGCTGAAATGGCAGAGATCGGTCTGGTGCCGGAAGGTTCTTACCGAAATCGCGATTTCTATTTTTCACGGGTCGATGGACAGCAGCACTGCCAGCAGTTTTCGCTTGATCTGCTCAGTGACCCACAGACATCGGGGGGCTTGTTGATCGCCGTGTCTGCGGAAAAGGTTGAGTTGCTGATGCAGCGTTTAACCGCCGAGTTTGTTCCGGCTTATCTGATTGGTGAGGTGATCGCCGAGCCACGCGGTCGTTTGCAACTGATAGGCTGATGCCGGTCGTTGCAGGTATCGATTTTGTTTTGATTTGATGTTTTGTTTTTTATGCTTTTGGGGAGAGTAATCTATGACTTGAGGTCTGCATGCTGCAAAAACTGAATTTACTGCAAAAGTTCTCCCTTATCTGTCTGGTGGTTCTG
This sequence comes from Desulfuromusa ferrireducens, assembly GCF_055389805.1. Lineage (NCBI taxonomy): Bacteria > Pseudomonadati > Thermodesulfobacteriota > Desulfuromonadia > Desulfuromonadales > Geopsychrobacteraceae > Desulfuromusa > Desulfuromusa ferrireducens. Next base: position 4,250,011 of record NZ_AP042415.1, on the reverse strand, counting down.
GTTCTACTCGGGATTATGCTCAATCTGGCCATTAACCACTTGTTGGAGGAAAATCTGATCCGGCATGCCGAAGAGATGACCACCGCCGTGGTGACCCAGGAAGTCCTTCGTGAGCTGCAGGCCGAGGAACTTCTCGAGCCCAAACTGGGCAAATCTTACCTTCCCTTTTCTGCCAGAATTAAGCAGCTCAGTCTGGGGCCGAACCTCGTCCGGCTCAAGATATGGAATCGTGACAGAGTGGTGATCTGGGCCGATCTGCCTGAGATGGTTGGTCGTCGCTATGCCGATAACCACGGTGTCGCGGATGTTTTAGCCACCGGCGAAAAGGTCGTCGAACTCACCTGGAAGGGGCATGAAAGAGAGGAAAGTGAGCATGAGTTGGAGGATGAGAATAGTAAAAAGAAACTTCTCGAACTTTATGTGCCGATCACATTTCCCGGAAGTAACCAGATAGACGTTGTTTTTGAGGTTTATCGTAACCTTGATCCTCTCTATGTCGAGTTTGATCGCCAGCAGCGGATTGTCTGGTGCATTGTCATTAGCAGCTTTACCTTCCTGTTTTTAGCTCTTTTTACCCTCGTATGGCGTGCCGCGCGGAAAATTGAAAAGCAACACGAAGCCATTCTTGGTTCCGATGCCAAATTCCGTAACCTGATCCAGTCTGCTCAGGACGGTATTCTGGCGGTTGACCGAGAGGGGCAGATTGTTCTTTGCAACCGCTCGGTTGAACGTATCTTCGGCTACCCTGTCAGTGCGCTGGCCGGAAAACAATTGGTGCAACTGATGGCCGCTGAGAGCCATCAGCAATGTCAGGCTGTTATCAATGGTGCGTTTCAGGAGTGCAAGGCCAATGATGAGCGGGTTTATGCCTGGCAGGGACGGCGGGCCAATGGCGATCTTTTCCCGCTGGAATTGACGGTTGCTGCTTCTGGGAAAAATGGCTCGCAGATGGTCACCGCCATTTTGCGGGACGAGTCGGAGCGGCAGTTGATGCGGCGTAAGGCTCTGGATGCGGAAAAGCAGGCCGGTGTTACCCTCATCGCGAGCAGCATCGGTCATGAAATCAATAATGCCATTACCGGTCTGTTCGGCTATGGGCAGCTGCTCAAAGGTCGTGCCGCAGATGCGGCCTTTGTTGCTAAATGTGCGACCACCATGATCAGTCAGGCTGACCAGCTAAAGTTGCATGCCAATAACCTGTTGACCTTGGGTAAACCACAGCAGCCGAACATCGGCCCGCTTGACCTTAATCAATTACTTGAAGCCGTTACTGAGTTACTTTCCACCAGTGGTTTGCTTAAGCACGTTTCGATCAGCAAAGAGCTGGATTCTAGCCTGCCGTTAATCGCTGGTGACAGCCATCAACTCGAGCAGCTGATCCGTAATCTTGAAATCAATGCCGCTCACGCTTTGCAGGGCCGCGGTGAGCTGACTCTTCGCAGCGGCTATCTGGAAACGGAGCAGGTCTTTTTCGAAATTGAGGATAACGGCCCGGGGATCCCTGCCGAGCAACTGGAACAGGTTTTTGAACCTTTCTTTACCACCAAGGCGGAAGGGCAGGGGACTGGTCTCGGCCTTTATATTGTGCGTCAGGTTGTCGAGCAGCATGGAGGTCGTTTGTTGATTGACAGTGTCGTTGGGACTGGGACCAAATTTCGGATCTGTCTGCCGATTCCATTTCGGCAAAGTGGGCAGCTGTTAGGCTGATTTCTTTTACATCAGGCTATCGACTGTTGCGACATTGTTGTCTGGATTGTGTCGCCTGAAGAGATAAGCTGCTTGTGGCTATAGGGAATTTGCATATGGACAATGTGAGCGGAAAGGTGACCGGCGCCAAAGTAAAAAAGCATCAGTTGTTTTGTTGGATCGTTGCGATTTGCTGGACTTTTTTATTGTTGGCTTCCTTTTTCTGGATCAAGCAGATTTCTACCGAGCAGGTGATGAATCTGGTCCGGGTGCAGGCCAGAACCGCGTACGAAAAGGATGTTCTCTACCGTTTTTGGAATTCCACTCATGGGACGGTTTACGTCCCGGTTTCGGAGGAGACTCCCCCCAACCCCTACCTTGATGTTGCGGAACGGGATATTGTGACACCCGATGGGGTTGCGTTGACCCTGATGAATCCTGCTTACATGACCCGCCAAGCCAATGAACTCAGTTTCGACCGACTCGGCATTTATGGGCATCTCACCAGCCTCAAACCGCTACGCCCAGAAAATGAGCCAGATACTTGGGAACGCCAGGCGTTGCTTGAGTTTGAGACTGGCGTCGCAGAGGTCAGTTCGGTTGAAGCACTTGACGACAAACTTGTGTTGCGCCTGATGCGGCCACTGCTGGTCGAAGAGGCCTGCCTTCCCTGTCACGCTAAACAGAAGTACGAAGTTGGTCAGATTCGCGGTGGAATCAGTGTTTCGATAAATATGGTTCACAGTCTGGCCCTGCTAGAAAGCAGTCATACCCGTATGGCCATCGGTCATCTCCTGCTCTGGGTCACTGGTTTGGCAGGCTTGTTGGTTCGTGCAAAGATGCTGACTAAGCGTGATCATGAGAGGCTTGAGGCGGCTGAACGTCTGCAGGAAATCAACAGTCAGCTGGAACTGCGGGTTGTTGATCGGACGGCAGAGTTGAAGAAGTCGAATCGCCTGCTGAAAGAGGATATCCGGCAACGGATTGCTGCTGAGCGGGAAAAGGATCTTCTTGCGGCACAGTTACGGCAAGCGCAGAAAATGGAAGTTATCGGTCATCTCTCTGGTGGGATTGCGCATGATTTTAATAACCTGTTGACCCCGATTCTCGGTTATGCCGAGTTGGCGCAGCAGCGGCCTGATATTTCTCCGCTATTGAAAAAAGATATCGGTCGGATCTTTGGTGCCGCTGAGCGCGCTAAAGGGCTGGTGCGGCAGATTCTTGATTTTAGTCGTCAGTCGGATCAGACCTACCAGGTTGTTAGCATGCAGCAGATAGTTAGCGAGGTTCTCGAATTGCTGCAGCCTACTGTTCCGCAAAATATTACTATCGACGTGCAAGTTCCCAATGAAGATCTGATGGTGGAGGCCGATCCGATACAGATGCATCAGGTGGTCATGAATCTATGTACCAATGCCTGGCAGGCGATGCATGATACCGAAGGGGTTCTACGTTTGACCCTTGAGCGGGTTAAGGTTGCGCCTTCCGCCGGCAAGCCGTTTGGTGGTGTCACTGGAGACTATGTCTGTTTTAAGGTCTACGACAGTGGTTGCGGTATCGATAAGGCGGCTCAAGAGAAGATCTTTGAACCTTTCTTTACGACTAAAAAGAGTGGCACCGGAACGGGGCTTGGTCTGTCGGTGGTTCATGGAATTATTCATAGTCATGGCGGTTCTATTGACGTGGAAAGCTGTGTTGGTAAGGGGAGCTGTTTTCAGGTTTATCTGCCCCTTATTGATGCCGCGGTTGTCTCCTCTGGTTTGACGCCGACACCCCAAGGAAAGGGAGAGCGGATTCTTCTGGTTGATGATGAAGCCGATATTGTCGAGATGTTAATTGACGGTTTGGGCGGTCTCGGTTTCAAGGTGACCGGCAGTAGCAGCAGCAACGCAGCGCTCGAATTGTTTCGTCAGCAACCGGACAATTTTGATCTGCTGCTCTGTGATCGGAACATGCCGGAATTAAACGGTCAGCAGCTTGCAACGGCAATCCGCGCGCTTAATCCCGAGATCCCGGTTCTCTTTATGACTGGCTATGATGAAGGTAGTGGCTTGGTTGACCTGTGCACCGCTGATGATACCTGTTTGCTCAAGCCGATGACCGCCAGTTCGGTGGCCGAGCAGATAATCCGGCAATTGACAGGATCCTGAGTTTGCTGTAGGAATTGTGGTCAATTGTCACTGTAAATGCTTGTTAGTTTTAATAGTCCTTGGTTTTTTGTGATTAGCCGTAATTGGGGAGGCGGATAGATGCCAGCACGGAATTTGCTTTGTTTGCTTGTCGTTGCAATGACATTTGGTCTTTCCAGTTTTGCGGCTGCTGGGCCTTACACCGATTCTGCGCACGGTAATTCGACAACCGGTGTTGATCGTTCCAGTATCGATCTGAAGTATGATGTTTTTGCTAAGGGCAATTGTTCTCATTGTCACGAACAGCATTCCAGCCTCGGTGGCAATGAACCTTTGCCTGCCGGGTCGGCACAAAATCCTTCCTTACGCTTTGCTGCTGAAGAAAATCTCTGTGGGACCTGTCACGATGGTAGCCCGGCAACAAAAAATATTGCCATTGAGTTTTTAAAGCAGTATCGACATCCGGTCACTGATTATGCTGACCGTCACACCCTGTCGATTGACGAAAAAGGCCAGGATGGCCTTCCCTTTCGCGGCTTGAATCGGCACGCGGAGTGTTCCGACTGCCATGAACCACATACCGTTCAGGGGGACACCCATGAGACCTCTGTCGGTATTCCCCGGACCGCGACCAGCAATGCTGTTTCCGGTGTCCTGCTCGGCGCCTGGGGGGTTGAGCCGAACACGGACCCCGATTGGTTGCCGCCTTTGGGGTTTAGTGAAGTGTCCCCGGCGACCAAGGAATATCAGATCTGTTTTAAATGTCACTCTTACTACGCTCTGCAGGCGGCCACTGGCATCGCTAATTTTACCGGGCCTTCCGGTGTCTTGATCACCGATCAAGCGATGGAGTTCAGTAAGGCGAATGGTGCGGTGCACCCGGTTCGGATGACACTGAACGACCAGACCGGTTCTTCTTTCCCGCGGGCTCTTGAAAGCTCCAGAATGAAGGCTCCGTGGAACCTGAACATGGGGACCCAGACCATGTACTGCTCCGATTGTCATGGTAATAACAGTTCCAGTCCGGCGGGCCCACATGCATCCACCAATCAGTTTATGTTGGAAGGGAGCTGGACCTGGCCCTTTAAACCGGCGGGAGGAAAGTTGTGGACTCTGGCTGATATAAATAACAATCTCAACAGCTGGAGTACCAAGCTGCTTTGCGCCAAGTGCCACACCCTTAATAACTATGGTATGGGACATTCCCACCCACATCAAAAAATTGGCCATTCTAGCGGTTATAAAGCAGTAGTGGGCACGTTGCTGCCGTATTCCGATTATGACACCAGTTTTGCCTGTGTCGCCTGCCATACTCCGGTGCCGCATGGCAGTTCTTTTGGTCGTCTGATTGGTTCCGACAGTCTGCTGGAACCGTACACAATAACCGTTGCCCCAGGGATTACTTTTCCGGTCATCCGCGACTTTACAAAAGGGATGAATCAGAAAACCTCCTGCTTTATCCCGAACACCGCCTCTTGTCATACGGCTCATCTAAGGTGAGTATTTTAGTTTGTTTCTAAGTTGCTGACGATGTAGCAAAAATACGTACTGCACAAACAAAGCCCCCTGCTCCAAATTGGAACAGGGGGCTTTGTTTATTTAATCTTAATGCCATACCGATAGATTTCCGTGATCTTAGTAGCTGACCTTGGCAAACGGTGATTTTGCTGCTGCGGCCAAAGCGTCGGCCAGGGTGTGGATGCCGTTTGCTTGCAACAGCGGTAGCATCTTCAGCAGGACTTCGGCGGTGACAATGGCATCGCCAAGGGCTGTGTGTCGGCCGACGATGGTCACGTTCAGTCGTTCCGCCAGTCCTTCAAGTGAATGGCTGTCCTGATTTGGGTGGATAATGGACGACAGCAACAAGGTGTCGAGAACCGGGTTGTTGAATTTGATCCCGGTCTTTTCCTCTTGCAGCTGTAAAAAACGCATGTCGAAGGCGGCGTTGTGAGCGACCAGGACCGAGTTTTCGGCAAACTGATGAAAGTGCGGCAGCACCTTGTCGATGGTCGGTTGCCCTGGCAGTAGTTCCGGCTGAATGCCGTGGATGTCGACCGATGACTGTGGTACCGGGCGTTTTGGGTCGACCAGTTGATCGATCGCCTCGTGAAAGAGTAACTGGCCGTTGACGATGCGGATCGCCCCGAGCTGGATGATCTCATCCCCTTCCGAAGGGTTCAGACCGGTAGTTTCGGTGTCGAAAACCACATAGATAAGTTTATTCAACGGCATCTGCCCCAATTCTTGCCAATCTGCGCGATTGAACAGATCAAACTCATAGGAAACCGGTCGGTGTTCAAGCTCGACCTGCATCGACATGCGCAGTTCGTCTTTTTGTTGCGGGAACACAAACAACACACCATTACAGGCATCCTTGGTGTGAGCCAGCGAATGAATGGTGCCGTACATCTGTTTGATGATGTCGCTGAAGGTTAATAGATTGCCCTGGGCGTCGGTCGTGAAGGGGGTCTGCTTCCAGTCAATCAACAGCTGTGGGTCAACGAATGTTTCCGGCCAGGCAACGGCCAGTTCAACTTCCTCTGTCTCGTTCAGGGTCAGGGTCATCAGCAGTTCCGGTATTTCTGAACAGGCCAGCAGCATGCTGACCAGTTGCGAAATCGCTTGCATGATTGAGTAGCTGTCGAGCTGAAGCCAGATTGAATCTGCCGCTTGGGTGGTGACGCGCAAGAAAAAGCGGTCGGAAATATTTTTGCTGATAACTTCAAGCAGGCTACTGGCCAAGACATTCTCGGTTTTCTGCAGTGAGTGCAGATGGCTGACATAGTTGGAGCGCGCCTGGGAAATTTTTGTCTGCAACAGCTGAGAGGCCTGATCAATGGCTTGTCGGTAGCCGTGCAACTGCTCCGCATCAAGGTCAGGCTGGTTGAGGATGACTGTGATGGCGGCACGAATCTCTTGCAGCGCCCCTTGCTGATCGTCAGTAAGTGACTGAATCAACATGTCGCGGCGGATATCTGATTCGATCTGGCTGGTCATGTCCTCCAGGGTAAGGACAAAGCCGGAAATGATCATTTTTTCATCTTGTTCCAGCAGAACCGGTGCCATGTTGACCCGCAAACAAAGTCCATCGTGCAGGGTCATCATAAAGTTATTGACCTGTTTGCTGCGTCCGGATTGGTGGATTTTGTACAGCATCTCTAGAGCGTGAACGATTGGATCGCGATCAAGAATACTGAACACTGATCTTCCCAGTCCAAGGATTCCTTGCATCTTATTGCTGTCATCATGCTGCTGGTTGTTTTGGAAGAGTTGCTGGGCTTGTTGATTGTATAGCAGAACCTGACCGTCGGTGTTACAGACGAGAACTCCATGCGGCATCTCTGACATCAGGGCTGCTAGGCGAGTCCGTTCTTCAGCGAGTTTACTCTGCGCTTCGCTAATCTGTTCATCAACATCACGCTGCAACTTTGCAAACGCCACCGCTGATTGATTGATGATGTTGGTTAAATAATGGATTTCTTTAGCACCCTGCTTAATTTCAATCCGATGTTCGGGATTGACAGCTGAGATCAATTGGGTGCTTTCTGCAAGTTTTAAGATGGGAATGATGTAGTTGTGGAAGAGGAAACTGACCAGTAAGCTGAGAATGACACAGAGTATCAGCGAACCGATAAAGGGGAAGGGCAGGAGTTTGTCTGATAACTTGGCAATCGTTGCCTGTTCCGCTTCGTTGAGGCTGTACCAGGAGCCAGTGAAGCTGACGAAGATGACGCTGAAGACAGTAAAGGTCAAAGCGCTGAGAAATATCCAGTATTTAACGCTCGGTTTCATCCGGAAATTATCCTTTTGTCGACAGGTACAACTTATTTACTCTGCCAGCGGGAGCTGTTTGAGTTCTTCCCATAATCGGGTGATTCGGGCAACCAAGCCGTGACCGCGGGCATTATTGATCGCAAAAAATAAGGCTTGAAAAGCTTTCGGGTCATTACCGACAGCGGCCCATGCGCGGGCTGCATGGTAGTGAGCCCAGCCGGTCATTTCCTGTTCCTGGTTGCTGCTGACTATCTGTTCGGTTAAACGGATTGCTGCATCGTAATGGTTCTGCTGAATAGCTAACAGCGCCTGCAGGTTGAGATAATGGGCCGATTTGTCCGGCAATTGTTTGGCTTGTGTTGCAGCTTTTTCGAATTGGTCAAATTCAAGCGCCTCGAGTGTTGCAAGTAAAAAGCTGAGAGATAGTTTTAGCTCAGCATCGACCGCATATTCAAGACCTTTTTGGTAGTACTTTAGCGCTTGGCGATATTTTTCAAGGGTTTCCTGCAAATTGCCGAGCAGTAGATAGTCGCTTCCTCGAGGCTCAAGCTTGATAGCCTTGATGAGTAATTTAGTGCCGTCGGCAAAGCGATTTTCATGGATCGCTAACGACGCTTGTTGTCGATACTCAGCTGCTCCGACAGCAGGTGACGAAAATGTTTTACTTGTGGTGCAGGCCGTGAGTTGGCTTAGAATCGCCAAGCTGACCAGAAAGCACAGCAGCGATAGTTTTATCATGACTTGGCTGCTCAAGGACGGCCTCCGGAAATGTTACTTCAGATGGAAATAGTATTAACAGTTTGCCATATTAAATGGAGGGAAGCAAAGGGTAGGGTTAAAAAACACTGAGCCGCACGGTTGAATAAAAACAGTGCGGCTCAGTGTTTTGGATTTAAGCAGTCAGGCGTTGTAACGCTTCGAGATATTTTTCACCGGTCTTCCGGACGATTTCTTCCGGTAGTTTGGGAGCTGGCGCCTGTTTGTTCCAGTCGAGTGTTTCTAGATAGTCACGCAGGAACTGCTTGTCAAAGCTTGGCTGGGCCGCACCCGGACGGTAGAGGTCCTTTGGCCAGAAACGAGAAGAATCGGGGGTCATGGCTTCATCGATCCAGATCAGCTGACCATCGAACATACCGAATTCGAATTTTGTGTCGGCAATGATGATCCCTTTGGTCGCTGCCAGCTTTCTGGCCCGTTCGTAGATAGCGATGCTGATGTCACTTACTTGTTGGGCGACATCGCCACCACAGAGCTCCGCGGCTTGTGCAAAGGTGATGTTTTCGTCGTGCTCACCCAGTTCTGCTTTGGTTGATGGGGTGAAGATGGTGTTCGGCAATTTATCGCTTTGGGTGAGACCGGCCGGCAGCTGGATGCCGCAAAGGGAACCCGTTTGCTGATACTCTTTCCAGCCGCTCCCCGAGAGGTAGCCGCGAACGATGCACTCGATTGGCAGCGGTTGGGCCTTTTTCGTCAGCATGCTGCGTCCTTCGAGTTGGTCGCGATACTGATGAGTGATGGCCGGGAAGTCATCGACTTCGGTGGCGATCAGGTGATGCGGAATCAGGTCCGTCATCTGATCGAACCAGAATTTTGAGATTTCGGTTAGAACGTAGCCCTTTTGTGGGATACCTTCATCCATGATCACATCAAAGGCTGAAATCCGGTCGCTGGTGACGATCAGAAGGTGCTCGCCAAGGTCATAGATATCACGGACTTTACCGCGGTTAACCAGGTTCAGTTCAGGGCAGTTGGTCTGGGTGATAATCGGTGTCATTAGTTGGTACTCCCGGTTACAAAGATGTTGATGAGTTCTGGAACCAGTACTTCAACCTGGGATTGGTCGAGTAGCTCCTGTTGTTTATCGGTGATTGCCGCATCTTTTTTGCTAGTCAGCAGCTGCTCTTCAAGTTTGCTTCGTGCGGCAATATCAAGGCTGTCGAAATCGGCCTGTTTTGCTTCTTTGAGACTGGCGACCAGGTATTTGTTGTCGATGGTGTAAACTTGGGATCCGATCGGTGCGTCTTCGGTCAGGGTGAAGGCTTCATCCGCAAGTTCTTGGCTTGATCCGATTTTGGGGATAAATGCACCGTAGCTGCGAGTAAATTCGCCTGATTCCTCGACGCTCAGTTTAAGCTCAGCGGCTGCTTTACGCAGGCTCTTGAGCTGATTGGCCTTGACCAGCAGTTGATCTGCAAGTTCTTTGGCAAAGGTCTGTGCCTGACTGGCACGGAAAGCCGTTTCCACCATCGGCTTGACTTCGTCCAGTTCCGGCAGACGACTGACCTGGTGTTCTTTTAGGGCGAAGAGGAAAACACCTTGCGTGGTCTGGACTGGACGGGCCAGTTCACCGTCTTTCAAGCTGAAGGCTGACTGGATGATGGCTGGTGCTTTGCCGATACCGTCAATGGCGCCGTCGCGGCTGAAAAGGCCAGTTTCTTTGACGCCGAGATCATTGTTTTTGGCTGCTGACTCGAGATTTCCGGTTTTGCGATTGATGTTGTAAGCGTCCATCGACTTTTCATAGGCCAATTGACGTGATTTGTCGATCAGCAGACCGGCTTTAACATCATCGATAACATCGACTAGCGGTTTGACGCCCGCTTCGATTGCTTCCTCCTGCTTGATGATATGAAAGCCGAAAGGCGTTTCAACAATATTGCTGAGTTGTCCAGGTTTCAGGCTGAATGCACTGCTTTCAAAACTGCTGACCATGACGCCCCGGCCAAAATAGCCAAGATCGCCACCCGCCTCGGCAGTTCCTTTGTCATCCGAATGGGTGCGGGCCAGTTGGGCAAAGTCTGCGCCTTCTTGCAGCTGTTTCAGCAGGTCGCTGGCAAGGTCGCGGCGTTTCTGTTTGGTGTCTGCATCAGCCCCTTCTGCCACACGTAGCAGGATGTGGGCTGCTTTGACCTGCTCTTTGGTTTCGTACAGATCCAAATGGCGGCGGTAGTAGCGTTCGAGTTCTTCGTCGCTGTAATTGGAAATCTCTTTTTCATAGCGAGCTGGATCGAATTGCAGGTAGCGCAGAGAGACTTTCTCCTGCAGGCGGAACTGTTCCTTGTTCTGTTCAAAATATTCGAGCAGGCCCTCGTCAGTGACCTTGACCTTGGTCTCCACCAGGGCTGGCGTCAGCCAGCTGTAGTTGAGATTGATCTTGTCGTTTTCTTTATGAAAGGATTCTTTGAGTTCATCGTCAGCAACGCTGATGCCTTGTTGCAGTTGGTCTCGCACCTTCTGGGTGAGCAGTTGTCGCATCTGGGCGGCTTCAAATTGCTCGGGGGTCATCCGTTGGTAATTGAGGACCTGCAGATAACGAGCACGGTTGAAAGCCCCATTTTCCTGAAAAGATTCGTACTGGGCGATCGCCTGAATGAGCTCATCATTGTTGACTTCAAGCCCAAGTCGATCTGCCTCTTGAACGAGTAGTAATTCGTAGACCAGTTGCTGCATTGCTTGTTTTGGCAGATTAAGTTGTTTTTCTACTTCAGCGTTGAAATTCCCTTGGTAGATGCTTTGGTAGAGGTTGTACAGGTTGCTATAACTGCTTTGAAATGCTGCATAGCTGATGTCGTCGCCATTGACTCTGGCAGCAACATTGCTGCCTTGACTGACACCCGAATCGGTCGGTGCGGTCAGCATGGTGTAACCGATGATGAAACTCAGGATAATCAACCCGAAGGCGATTTTAATCAGGATTGATTTTTGCTTGGTTCTGACAAAGTCAAGCATTGCAGGGAACTCCTCGATTTTATTGATGTGAAAGGTTGTCAAACAGCACCGCATGTTAGACCAGCAATCTGCCGAAAAGCAATCATTTTTTCCGCTATAAGCCCTTGCTTAATGGGAGTCTGTTTGCTAGAGTGAGCGAGTTTTTCGAATGCCTATGAATAGCACAGTATTGCGCCGTTAGCGGCCTTAAGCGGGATAAATTATGTTCAATATTTTCAATGCGATATGGGGGATGTTTTCCAACGATCTGGCGATTGATTTGGGGACAGCAAATACACTCGTCTACATGAAGGGTAAAGGGATCGTTGTCAGTGAACCATCCGTGGTTGCGGTGAAAACCGGTCCAGCCGGGCAGCGTAAGGTTTTGGCTGTTGGCAAGGATGCCAAGGAGATGCTCGGTCGAACCCCGGGCAGCATCGTCGCTATCCGGCCGATGAAAGACGGTGTTATCGCTGACTTTGACTACACCGAAGAGATGTTGCGTTATTTTATCCGCAAGGTGCACAACCGTAAGAACCTGGTGCGGCCGCGGATTGTTATCTGTGTTCCTTCCGGGATTACCCAGGTAGAAAAACGGGCTGTGCGTGAGTCGGCTGAGTCGGCTGGCGCCCGCGAAGTCTATCTGATCGAAGAGCCGATGGCAGCGGCCATTGGTGCCGGCCTGCCGATTACTGAGGCCTCCGGTAATATGATCGTTGATATCGGTGGTGGTACTACCGAGGTTGCAGTCATCTCTCTGGCGGGAATCGTTTATTCGCAGAGCGTCAGGATTGGCGGCGATAAATTGGACGAAGCAATCGTTCAGTATATGAAGCGCAAATATAATTTGTTAATCGGTGAGCGTACGGCGGAGGCAGTCAAAATCGAGATTGGTAACGTCTATGCTGCTGATGATGAGGTTACGTATATGGAGGTCAAGGGGCGGGACCTTGTTAGTGGTATCCCCAAAACGATGGAGATCAACTCCGACGAAATCCGTGAAGCCATGTCTGAGCCGATCAACACCATTATCGAGGCGGTGCGGATCACCCTGGAAAGAACACCTCCGGAACTGGCTGCGGATATTATCGACAAGGGTATCGTGCTGGCGGGTGGTGGTGCGTATCTGAAAAACCTCGATATCCTGCTGCGCGAGGAAACCGGACTGCCGGTTGTCGCCGCTGAAGATCCACTGTCCTGCGTCGTGCTTGGCTCTGGTGCTATTCTCGATCAGCTTGATCTGTTGCGGCAAGTTGCTGTGTCGTCTTGATCGTTGGTGACAAGAACCATTTGTTTTCGTGATTGAAAATGGGGAGGATCCTGCGATTCTCCCTTTTTATTTTGTATTACGTCAATTCCGGTGCCAGCAGCTTTGGTGTCGTTGAGGCTTGGCATGCGTGACCTGGTTAAACGCTACCGCAATTTTCTCCTGGCAGTTGCCCTGCTGCTTTCCATATTACTCTTCTATTCATACAACCTGCGTCACAAAACATCGACCACGTTTATGGAGCGGGCGGTTCTGACCCTGGCTGCTCCGTTTCAGGCCAGTATTGACGGTGTTGCCGATAGCCTCTCCGGTCTATGGCAGGGCTATGTCTGGTTGATCGACACTGAGCAGCGTAACCTCGTACTGGAACAGGAAAACCAGAAGCTGTTATCTGCTCTGCAGCAGGTCGAAGAATTTCGTTTGCAGAATGAACGCCTGCGCAAACTCTTGGCCTTTGTCGATGACATTGATCGTCCGGCGCTCCCGGCGCAGGTCATCGGTGAGGATGCCAGCAGTTGGGCGCGGACGATCACGATTGACAAGGGGACTCGAGCCGGCTTGCGGGTCGGTCTGCCGGTTGTCGCGGCGCAGGGCGTTGTCGGCCGAATTATCAAGTCGGCGCCCAACAGTTCGCGGGTCTTGCTGGTGACAGATGCCTCTTCAGCCATTGCTGCATTAATTCAGAGAACGCGGACTCGTGGCGTCGCACGAGGTCACGGGATGGAAATGACCCTTGATTATGCTTTACGCAATGCCGATATCGAGCAGGGTGACCTGCTGGTGACGTCGGGGATGGGCGGGGTTTTCCCGAAAGGGCTGCCGCTCGGTTATGTTTCTGCCGTTATGCGCGACAAGTTTGGCCTGTTTCAAACGGTTGATATTGTCACTGCCGTGGATTTCTCCCATTTGGAAGAAGTTCTGGTGGTCGTTGGAGAAGACCGATGAGAGGCTTTGTTCTTTATCTTTTTATCGGCATGTTCGCCGTTCTTCTGCAGACCAGTGTTTTCCCGCTATTTTTACCTCCTAGTCTTTGCCCGGATCTGCTGCTGGGACTGATTATCTATCTGGGGTTGAGTGAAAACATGCTGCGGGCGGTGTTGTTAACCCTGCTGTTGGGTGGTATCCACGATAGTTTCAGTGGTACCAGCCTCGGTTTATATGTCTTTGTTTACCAGGCGATATTGCACCTGGTTCGATTGCTCTCGGATCACCTGAATGTTGAAAGTCCACCCCTGTTAATGTTGTTGATCACCATGGGGACCCTGTTTCAGAACCTGTTGATTATTGTCTGCCTGATTATTTTTGCTGACGCCGGCCCGGTGTTGCAGATTTTATTGCCTGCCCTCCCGCAACAGCTGCTTGTCAACTTACTCGCTTCGGCGGCAATGCTGTCCCTGGTTTTGCGCCTGCAACCCCTGTTTGGTAACCGCGCCGGTTTGGCCGGGTTGCTTTACCAGAGTAAACGTCATGGGACTTGATGCTAAATGGACGGAACTGCCGGTAGTTCAGCGTCGCTTCCTGTTTTTTTCTGCAGCCGCAGCCCTCGTTTTTCTGCTGTTGGCTTTCCGGCTCTGGTATCTGCAGATTATCAGCCATGATGATTATCAGGAACGCTCGGTGCGCAATCGGACCCGGGTTTTGCCTTTGGAAGCACCACGAGGCCCGGTTTATGATCGTAATGGACTGTTGCTGGTCGATAACCGTCCCTCCTTTCGCATTTCGGTCATGCGCCAGGATGTTGAGGATAAACAGGCTTTGCTCGAACGGTTGGCGCTGTTGTTGGAAGTCGATCTCGCGGTTCTCGAGAAACGCTGGCAGGAAGGCCGACGTTTTCCGATTTACCGGCCGGTGCCGTTGGCGGATGATGTCCGTAGGGAGTTGATGGAACGCATTCAGGAGCACAGCGTTGATTTGCCGGGGGTTTTAACCGAGGTGCGGCCGGTGCGTGATTATCTGGAAAAAGGTTCGGCTGCCCACTTGGTCGGTTACTTGGGGGAAATTACCGAAGAAGAACTGTCCAGCGAAAAGTTCAGCGGTTACCGTGCTGGTGATTACGTTGGTAAAATTGCTCTGGAAAAATCTTTTGAGGCTTATCTAAAAGGGGAAAAAGGTCAGCGGCTGCTTGAAGTTGATGTCAAAGGCAAGCTCCTGCGGCAGCTTCAGATGGAGGCTGCTCAGCCGGGAAACCGGATGTATCTGACGCTCGATCTGAAGCTGCAACGCGCGGCGGATGAAGCCTTTGGCGATCAGTCCGGTGCGGCTATTGCTCTCGATGTCAACAATGGTGATATCCTCGCCATGGTCAGCCGGCCAACCTTCGATCCGGCTCTGTTCGCCCGTGGGATCGCTAGCGATGAATGGCTGACGTTATTGAAAGACAAGCGCCATCCATTACAGAATAAGGTGATTGCCGGACAGTATCCGCCCGGTTCGACATTTAAGATGGTCGTCGCCCTGTCGGCAATGCGCGAAGGGATCGCCAGCAGCAATCGGGTGGTTGATTGTCAGGGTGATTATTTGCTTGGGGGGTCGCGTTTCCGTTGCTGGAAAAAAGCTGGACACGGGCGCACCAATTTGAAAAAAGCACTGCGTGAAAGTTGTGACGTCTGGTTTTATCAGGTTGGCCTGGAGTTAGGGATCGATAAACTCTCTGCGGCGGCTAAAGAACTTGGTTTGGGGGCACCCGTTGGTTATCCGTTGCCAGGCGAAAAAAAGGGCGTCATCCCTACCCAGGAATGGAAGCGCGCCCGATATAATAAACCCTGGTATGCTGGCGAAACCGTCATTGCCTCCATCGGTCAGGGCTTCGTTCTCAGCACGCCCATCCAGTTGGCGGTGATGACGGCGGCGCTCGCCAATGGTGGTAAGGTTTTGAAGCCGCAACTGATTGAGCGGATCGAGGATTGGCAGGGAAATCTGTTATTGCAACCGGAAACCGAGGTTATCCGTCAGGCCACTTATTCTCCGGCGGCCTGGAAAGCGATCAATAGCGGTTTAGTGGCGGCGGTTAACGAACCGCGCGGAACCGGTCGGGTGGCTATGCTTGATCAGGTTGTTGTCGCTGGTAAAACCGGGACATCTCAGGTGGTGCGACGCAAATCGGACGAGGAAGAAGAATTGGACGAAGGGGGCGATGTGCCCTATCGTTTTCGCTCGCATGCTCTGTTCGTGGCCTATGCCCCGGCAGAAGATCCGCAGATTGCCGTTGCGGTGGTGGTTGAGCACGGTCAGCATGGTGGTAGCGCTGCGGGTCCTGTGGCCAAGAGTATCATCGAGCGCTATTTTTCCCTGCAGCAAGACCGGCAGAGGCAAGGAGATTAGGCAATGTTTGATCGACGCTTGGCGGTCAATTTTGATTGGATTCTCCTGTTGGCGGTCTGTACGCTGGCCGGTGTTGGTATCCTTAATCTGTTCAGTGCTACCGCCAACTGGCAACTTAGTTCAACCCCCCTCTACATGAAGCAGATGATCTGGTTGGGTGGAGGGTTGGTGTTGGTGTTGCTGATCTGCTGTTTCGATTACCGACATCTCGAACATTTTGCTATCCACGGTTATATCCTCACCATCGGTATGTTGCTGTTTGTGCTGGTTTCGGGGAAGACCTCGATGGGGGCAACCCGCTGGATAAATCTTGGTTTTTTCAATCTTCAGCCGAGTGAGGTGATCAAAATCGTCATGATCCTGCTGCTGGCGAGGATCTTTGGTCGAACCGCGCAACCCGAGGGCTACAGTCTGTCCGAGTTGTGGTGCCCAGCGTTACTGTTGCTGCTGCCGGTGGTTTTGATTCTTAAACAACCCGACCTGGGGACCTCGCTGATGGTGGTGTTTATATCCGTCTCAATGTTGCTGTTCGCTGGGTTGCAGCGCTCGACTCTGCTTGGTCTCAGTCTGTTGGGGGTGGTGGGTGCGGTGCTCGGTTGGTTCGGCTTGCATGGTTATCAGAAGGCGCGGATTATGACCTTTCTTAATCCCGAAGCCGACCCGCTCGGCAGCGGCTACCATATCATCCAGTCGAAAATCGCCGTTGGCAGTGGCGGTTTTTTCGGTAAGGGATATCTTCAGGGGACTCAGTCGCAGTTGTCTTTTTTGCCGGAGCGACACACCGATTTCGCTTTTTCGGTATTTGCCGAAGAATGGGGTTTTTTGGGCTGCAGCCTGTTGTTGCTCGGTTACCTGTTTTTGGTCATCTGGGGGATCTATATCGCCCGGCGCACGGCGGATCGTTTCGGCATGTTTCTCGCCATCGGTGTGACGGCGATGATCTTCTGGCATATCGTCGTCAACCTCGGCATGGTCATCGGCCTGTTGCCGGTGGTCGGCGTGCCGCTGCCGCTGTTCTCTTATGGTGGTACCAGTATGGTGACGACGATGATCGGGATTGGCTTGTTGATGAGTGTCAGTATGCGGCGCTTTATTTTTTGAACACAGTAGAGAATTTTGGCAAAATAACGGCCGGGCAATGATTTGTCCGGCCGTTTTTTTACTTAAGTTGAAAGATGATTATTGCTGCGGGCCGATTTCAATGCTGGCTCCGATCTGCTCAAAACCCTCCGGAATCAGACCGTCGTTCGACCTGCTGATCAGGGCGACATCCGCCTGAGCGTTGCTCTGTTTGAGCCCTTTTTTACTGATGATGTGCGTCTTTCGTTTGCTTTGCTTCAGCCAGAAGTCGTTGTTTTCGAGTGGATCGTAAAAACGCACGAACCCCCATTTATCGATCGGCTGCTGTTGCTCATGTCGATCGCCTTCGTGATAGAGGCGATCGACGGTCAGAAAGGTGCCGAGCAGCGGGCCATGTTTGCGAAGTGCCTGAAGTGCGTACGACGAGCAGGTCGGGTACATTGGGCAGCGCGGGCCATCGACCGGAGAAATGTATTTCTGGAACAGGCGCACCGCCAGTTGCAGCGGGTCTTTACTCGTGGTGGTTTGCTGCGCTTGTTGTGACGGAACCTCCCACGGACCCCAGTCATCAGCCAGTAGGGTGCTGCAGAGGCAAGCACTGAAAAATAGGAGTAGCAGCAGAAGTTTCATCTTTTTTTTCAGTCGTTTAACGGATCTTCGCCGGTTTTCCAGCTTGGCAGCACGCGGTCACTTAACTGGAAGTCTGGGCCATCATGTTCTGTGTAGATCACATAAACATGTTCCTGGGGGATATCCCAGCGGCGGTTTAATTCTTCCATAATATTTAGGCTCAGCTGGCGTTTCTTTTCCGCGCTTCGGCCGCCGCGTATATCGGCGTTGAGGAAAGCAATGTTACCTGTGGTCCCGGCTCGTCCGAACACTAGATCTTCCTCTGCATAGCAACGGAAGGTGATCCCGATGTGGTCGGTGCCGGTGCTCATGACCTCGGCGAAGTGTTGTTTGGTGGCTTCGGCAAAGGAACGTTTTTCCGAAATCGCCGGAGTGAAGTTCAGTTCGAACTGCAGATGTGGCATCATCGCCCCCTGTTGTCTAGAGATCAGCAAAGTATAGCTGATTCTTCCTTATGGTGCGTTTAATCCTTATTGGAATCTTCTTCTTGGGCTGGAATCGCCGCGTTTTTTAATTCCTGCAGATGCTGCAGTCGGTCATTGATTATTTTTTCATAGCCCCGATCGGTCGGTCGGTAATATTTGCTTCCGGCCAGTTTGTCCGGCAGGTGGGTTTGATCGGCAACGGCCCCGTTAAAATTATGGGCATACTTGTAGCCTTTACCGTAGCCCTGCTCTTTCATCAATTTGGTTGGTGCGTTGCGGATATGCTTGGGCACCGGTAGCGCGCCTGATTTGCGCACTTCTGCCAGGGCTTCGTTGATACCGAGGTAACTGGCGTTGCTTTTCGGTGCCGTGGCTAGGTAGGTGACCCCTTGCGCCAGGTTGATGCGCGCTTCCGGCAGGCCGATAAAATGGACCGCCTGCTGGACTGCCAGGGCCATTTGCAGAGCACGCGGATCGGCGTTGCCGATATCTTCGGAGGCGAAGATCACCATTCGGCGCACGATGAACAGCGGGGCTTCGCCTGCTTCAAGCATCCGTGCCAGCCAGTACAGGGCACCATCGGCATCGCTACCGCGCATACTTTTTATGAAGGCGGAGATGACGTTGTAGTGTTCATCTGCCCCTTTATCATAGAGGAGTGCCTTTTTCTGCAGTGCTTCTTGGGTAATCGGCAGGTCAATGTGCTCATTCTGTGCTGCCGAGGCCGCCACTTCCAGCGCTCCGAGAGCGATGCGGGCGTCACCATCCGCTTGTTCGGCAAGAAAGTCGCTGGCCTCGTCATCCATTATAAGTTTTTTGCTCGGCAGTCCGCGTGGATCGGTCAGTGCGCGCTGCAGCAGAATCTTCAGGTCGGCGGCCGAGAGGGATTCCAGCACAAAAACCCGGGAGCGCGAGAGCAGCGCCGAGTTGACTTCGAAGCTGGGATTTTCGGTGGTGGCGCCGATCAGGGTGATTTCGCCTTTTTCCACCGAGGGCAAAAAGGCATCCTGCTGAGCCTTGTTGAAGCGGTGGATTTCATCGACAAAAAGCAAGGTTTTGTGGCCATGGTAGGTGCGCTGTTGTTTGGCTTCGGCGAGGATCTCGCGCACATCCTTGATGCTGCCGAGCACCGCCGAAAAGAAAACAAACCGGCTTTGGGTGCTGCCGGCGATCACTTGGCCCAGGGTGGTTTTGCCGGTTCCGGGTGGCCCCCAGAAAA
The DNA here is from genome assembly GCF_055389805.1 of Desulfuromusa ferrireducens. NCBI lineage: Bacteria > Pseudomonadati > Thermodesulfobacteriota > Desulfuromonadia > Desulfuromonadales > Geopsychrobacteraceae > Desulfuromusa > Desulfuromusa ferrireducens. The sequence goes on along the minus strand of NZ_AP042415.1, from coordinate 4,230,772 downwards.
TAACCGAGGAGAGTTGGTCGGTTTCGATCAGCCGCCGCAGTAACTTGCCTTCGCCAAGGAGATGTTGCTGGCCGACCACCTCGTCGAGATTGCGTGGCCGCATCCGTTCGGCCAGTGGTGTGTTGCTGCTGTTTTGCGCTGATTGTTCGAAGAGATCCATTGCCAATTCCATTGTCTAAAGAAGCGCTCACTGTAGCATGCTGCGGTCAATCTTAACAACTCTCTAAGTCTTTGAAACCGATAGACTTAAGCTCTTGCTTGTGGTATCTCTCTGGAGTTTCGTGAGGTGACTTTTCCCGGGTGTGGCTTTGCCGCTGCGCGCATGAATTTATTACTTTTCAAGGTGGCTGCTGTGCTGAAAAAAGTTGGCGTTTACGCAAAAAAGAATCATCCCGATGCTGATCAACTTGCGCTCGATATCTGTACTCGTTTTAAGCGCGATAATATCGAGGTGTTGCTGGAGGATAGCCTGGCTGAGCAGATCGGTCAGGTTAACGGCCACGCCGGCGAAGATATCCCCAGTCTGGTTGACTTGATTATTGTGCTTGGTGGCGATGGCACGTTGATCTCTGTTGCCCGGCAGGTCGGTGAGTTGAATGTGCCGATCCTCGGCATCAACCTCGGTCGACTCGGGTTCCTTACCGAGGTCACCCGCGATGAACTGCCTGAGATGCTGGAGCTGCTGATTCGCAATGAATATCAGGTCTCCGACCGGATGATGCTCGATGCCTTTATTCATCGTGACGGCAAGGTGGTTGGCAAATACACGGTGCTTAACGATGTGGTTATCAATAAGGGCGCACTGGCCCGGATTATCGACATGGAAACCTACGTCGATGGCCGCCACTTAAGTACCTACAAGGCCGATGGTCTGATTGTCGCCACCCCGACCGGGTCTACCGGTTATAGTCTGGCTGCCGGGGGGCCGATTATTTTCCCTGAAATCAATAGTTTGCTGATCTCGCCGATCTGCCCACACATGTTGACCAACCGGCCGATTGTAGTTTGGAGCAAGTCGATCATTGAGATCAAGGTCAATTTTGAGGATGACGTGGTGTTCTTCACTGCCGACGGCCAGGTCGGTCGCAAATTGCTGCCGGGAGACACGGTTGAAGTCCGCCGCTCCGAAGCGCGGACCCGTTTGGTGACCAGTCCGAGCAAGGATTATTTCAAGATCTTACGCACCAAGCTGAGTTGGGGGGAACGCTAGGGAGCGCTGACAAAAACTGGAGAGCTGGTTTGTCGTCAGCCGCTTTTATGTTTTTTGATTTTCGATCCTCGGGTCTTACGCTATGATCACCGACCTTATAATAAAAAATTTCGCTATCATCGAGAACCTGCACGTCTCTTTTGGGGCCGGTTTTAATGTGTTGACTGGAGAAACTGGCGCGGGCAAGTCGATTATTATCGATGCCGTCAACCTGCTGCTCGGTGGTCGTGCGCGCGGTGAGGTGATTCGTACTGGAGCGGACGAGGCTTCGGTTGAAGCGATTTTTGATCTGCAGGGTGAAAGTGCGGTCCGCCGCGAACTTGTCGAGCAGGGGTTGGACTGCGAGGATGAGCTGCTGGTTCGCCGGATCGTTGCGCGGTCGGGAAAAAATCGGGTCTTTATTAACGGTTCGCCGGTACCTCTGGGACAGTTGCGTGGTTTGACCAGCCGGTTGGTTAATATCTATGGTCAACACGAACATCAGAACCTACAGCGCACCGAAACCCACCTTGAATTGCTCGACAACTTTGCCGGATTACAGAAGCCTCTGGGAGAATATCGGGACGCCTTTGAACAGTGCCAGCGGTTACAGCAGAAGCTGGGCAGTTTGGATCTGGCCGAACGGGAGCGACAACAGCGCCTCGATATGCTGCTTTTTCAGCAACAGGAACTTGCTGCGGCCAAATTGATCGCCGGCGAAGATGTTGAACTGGAGCTGGAACGTTCGTTGCTCTTGAATGCAGAGAAGCTGACCGCCGCAACCTCAGGTGGCTATGCCCTCCTCTATGGTAGCCAGCAGGCCATCTGTGGCCAGCTTGGTCCGCTCGCTGATCAGTTAGGAAATCTGCAACAGGTCGATCCGCAGTTGGCCACCCTGGCAGAAACGCTGCGCAGCAGTCTTTACAATCTGGAGGATGTCGCCAGCGAACTCCGTGCTTATGCAGACAAACTTGATTTTGAACCGCATCGCCAGCAGCAGGTTGAGGAACGACTGGCCCTGTTGATGACACTGAAACGCAAGTATGCGCCGTCGGTCGAAGAGCTGCTTGCTTACCAGATGCGCATCGAAGCAGAGTTGGCCGAATTGGTCGATCTTGACGGGCACCGTGCGGAATTGCAGCAGCATCTCGATGCCGCCCGGATAGCCGTTGCAACAGCCGGAGGCTTGTTGAGCAGACAGCGCAACGAGGCGGCCGCTATTCTGGCCAGCGCAGTCGAAAAAGAGTTGGCCGATCTGGCAATGCCGAAGGCCAGCTTCGAGATGCGCTTGTTGCTTTTGCCGGAACCGGCGCTGGACGGACTGGAGCGCGGGGAGTTTTATCTGGCGGCAAACCCGGGGGAAGAGGCGCAGCCGTTGGCCAAGATTGCCTCCGGTGGTGAACTGTCACGCATTATGCTCGCTTTGAAGCGCAGCGCCCCGGAGGGGGATGGGGTGCGAACCCTGATCTTTGACGAGGTGGATGCCGGGATTGGTGGTGAGGCAGCGACGGCGGTCGGTGAGAAAATCAGTCGTTTGGGACAAGCATTACAGGTGCTGTGTGTGACCCATTTACCGCAGGTTGCCGCTTTTGCCGATCTGCATTATCGTGTGACCAAGGATGAAGTGGGTGGTCGGACCAGTACCAGTTTGCGCTGCTTGGATGTTGAGGAACAGGTTGCGGAAATGGCGCGGATGCTCGGTGGTGCTCATGTTGGTGAGCGGACATTAGAGCACGCTCGTGAATTGATCAGTAGCTCTAAAGGTCGTGTTAGTGCCTAAACCTTATTTACGGGAGTCATTATGATCCGTCGTGCTCGAATTCCAGATGCCCGAGCAATCCATCAATTGTTGCTTGATTACGCTAAAGATGGTCAGTTGCTGGGCCGATCTCTGGCTGATATTTATGAGAATATCCGTGATTTTTACGTTTATGATGAAGCGGGGAAGATTCTTGGTGTCGGTGCTTTGGCGATTAGTTGGGAAGACTTGGCGGAGGTTCGCTCTTTAGCCGTCGCCCCCGGACAGCAGGGTAAGGGGATTGGACGTAAGATTGTTGAAATCTGTCTTGAAGAGGCCGCTGAGCTGGGTTTGAAAAAGGTCTTTGCCTTGACCTATCAACCTGATTTTTTCAAAAAACTTGGTTTTTGTGATATCGAAAAATCAGAATTGCCGCAGAAGATATGGGGCGATTGTCTTAAATGTGTTAAATTCCCCGATTGTGATGAGTTTGCTTTGTCGATTGACCTGCTGAACTGATTATTTAAGCTGCGAGTGTTCCTCAGCGACTTGACGGTCTATGAGGTTATTTCGCGGTTTTATTTGTATTTAATTTTATGTTTTTAGCCGTCCATATCTTTTAAACGAATCATTTGTCCTGAATTTTCATTAGTTTTCAGGTCGTGCACTGTTCACGCTGTTGCTCGGCCCGTTTTTTGCTCACTATTTTATCACTTTGCTCGAGAGTGGCTAACTTGTTGAAAAAGTTAGATTTTTATAATGTTTGGGGGGCGACTGTTGCGCACCGGAGAAACTATTTTAAGGCACTTCAGTATTCTTTTTATTGCTGTGTGTCTTATGTTGAATATGCTGAGCCTTGCTGCCAGCGCTGAGCAGAATATTCAGGCGCTGCGCTCCGTTAAGGTTATCAGTACCGACGAGGTTGGCGCACCGTTGCGCTTTCCGTCCGGCATAACCTACGATCGCGACGCTGATGAAATTTATGTCACCAGTCCACAGAGAAATAAGCTCGTGGTTATGACGCCGGACTATTTTCCTTACCTTTCGCTCGGTGCCGGGCGCGGCCTTAACAGTATCAGCAAGTCATTTATTAAAGATGGTTTGCTGTATGTCTGTCTTGGTGCCAGTGAGGTGGAGATGCGCCCGCATATTGCCGTACTCGATATGGCTTTTATGCCGGTGAAGCAGATTTTTTTCCCTGACTTTGAGTTCTTCTCCCCCCTCGGTGTGGCGGTTGGGCTTAATGGCAATATTTATGTTGTTGGAATGAACGGAACCGGGGTCATGGTGCTGAACAGTGCTGGTGATTTTTTGCGCTGGATAGAGCCGAAGGATGAGGTTCTCGAGGTTATGGAAAAAGCACCCATCCTTGGTCTTGATGTCGGTAGCGATGGCCGGCTCTATTTTCTTAGCGAGGCGATGGGGCGCGTTTTTGTCTACAGTTCGGACGAGAAGTTTCTCTACAAATTCGGAGAAAAGGGCGGCGAGCCTGGAAAGCTGTCCCGACCACGCGGGATCGCTGTTGATGATGTCAGGCAACAGGTCTACTTGGTTGATTATCAGCGACACACCATGTCGGTTTACGCGATGACCGGGGAATACCTGTTCGAAGTCGGCGGCATGGGTGGTGGACGTGGCTGGTTTTATTATCCGAGTGACCTGATTGTTGATGGCCAGGGACGGATCATTGTCGCTGATACCTTTAATCATCGTTTGCAGGTCTTTGAGTTTATCAGTGAACGTGGCTACGGCAGCAAGCGTCGCGCTGCTGGTCAAAAAAATGCTGACGCAGCAGAAAGCGCTGCTGATTCAACAATGGTCGATGAATCGCAAACGGTTGGTGAGGCGCAAGCTGTTGCTGCTCCCGGTATTGCCGAGGTCATCCGCATTCGCAGTCTGAAACAGCCAATCCAGATTGATCTTCCTGGGGACTTTCTGGTTGTGACCGGCTTGGCCAGGCAGCAAGCCGATGCCGCTGAGCAGCAATTACAGCTTTCCCGCAAGGGCTACCCGGCGCGTATTGCATCGTTGGATAAGGGCAAGAGTGGTCTCTGGTATCAGGTGTTTGTCGGCCCCTATGTTGATCCTCTCAAGGCACATGAAGTTGCCAAGCGGATCCGTGCCGAAGAGAAGCTTCCGGCCATACTGAAAACGCGTGGCAAGCCGTTGGAGCTTGAGTTGACGAAAGTTGAAACTCCGTTGCCAGAGCGCGAAACAGCAAAGCTGGGAGAGTCGGAAGAGTCGGAAGGGTCGGAAGAGGTAAACTTTGTCGAAGCGATAACTCTCCCTGAGTACCAGATTCCAACCATCGAAACGTTGGAGCAGCCGGCCGAAAAGATCTTCCCCGCGGTTGAGTTGTTTGACAGGATTAAGGTTCTGCCTAAGGATGACATCCATGCTCCTCTGGAGCAGATGATAAAGCCGATGCTGAAACCTGCAACGCCCGCACCGCAGGAAGCACCACCGCAGAGTAAGCACGAACCTTCCCCGGCGGCGCAGAAAAGCAGGGTTGTGGCAGCGAAACCAAAATTGAAGAAGAAGTTGGTTCCCACTGTCGCCCCCCTAGCAGTGGCCCAGGTTGCGGTCGATAAAAAAGTCAATTCCTGCATGGTTTGTCATGACAAGCAGCTCGCCATGTTCTGTCAACAATGTCACTCTGGTGAGCGGGATACGCGCGTGGCGGTAGGGTTGTGATGCATATGAAACGGGAAATGACGAGTGTTTTGTTGGTTGTTCCAGTTTTGTTCCTGCTGCTGATTCTGCCCGGCCGTAGTTTGGCGGTTGATGCTCCTGCGCTGCAGGCAGACGACTGCCAAAAATGTCACACCACAGTGTTGCAGGAAATTGCTGAGACCGGCGGCAAACACCGGGATGCTGTGACTTGCGTCGACTGTCACAAGGAGCATCCGCCGCGTGGAGTTAACCCGATTCCCGCTTGCGCTCAGTGTCACGATGCGCGGCAACGCGACCATTTTGCCGTTGCCGATTGCCTTGGTTGTCACCGTCCGCACAGCCCGCTGAACATCAGTTATCAAACGGTTGCCAGGGTGACTCCGGCTTGTCAGACCTGTCACTCCGCTCAAGCCACTGAATTGATGGAGTACCAGAGCAACCACTCGGTCCTCGACTGCAAGGCTTGTCATGACCGGCACGGTGAATATTTCGATTGTCTTGTTTGCCACGATCCGCACCTTGAGTCTCAGGACTACGCTGATTGTCGACGTTGTCATCAGCCGCATTCGCCGCTGCGGGTTGCCTATCTGAATAACCTGGGTTCCGAACAATGTACCGGTTGTCATGTGCGGGAAGGGCAGTTGCTGCAAAAGACAACCACCAAGCATCGCCTGTTGCTCTGTGTGTACTGCCACAAGAGCCTTCACAAGCGGGTTCCGAAGTGTGAAACTTGTCATTTTGAGCCGCATAATTCCGGGATGCATGACAAATTCCCAGACTGTGTGACCTGTCATGGCGGGCCGCATAATCTTGTGAATTGATTTTTTGACTGGATTCTATATTTGATGTTGTCGTCAGATCGCTCACATTTTTTTATGTTTTGTCTGCTTGCCGTCGTGCTGTGTGGCGCGTGGTTCTCTTCGGATACGTACGCTGGTGATCCCTTGGGTTTTTCCAGTAGTTGGAACTACCGGGAAAGCGGTGGGGAGGATGAGGGCAGCCGTCAGTTTACGGATAATTATAATTTGACGTACAGTAAGGAGCTGAGCGCGGCAATGACGTTTGCTGGCTCGGTCCGCTACAATAAAAGTCGTCCCTCCTCTGGGAATGACAGTTATTCCCTCAATCCAAACTTATCGTTTGATTTACGTAACGATCTGTTTTCGCTGAACCTGAATGCTTCGCAGTCAGAGAGCGGTCAAAAGGGAGCTGCGACTCGGACCACCGATTCCTGGGGTTTGAACCTGAACAGTCAAATTGAGGACTGGCCAAGTCTGCGTCTCTATTTTAATCAGAGTACCTCAACCGATGACAGTAACCCGGCGCAGGTCGATAACGACTCAAATACCGTCGGTGTCAGTATTGAACATTCCTTTGAGCTTATCGATCTGCTCTATGATGTCCGCGCGGCGAAATCTTCCGACAATATCAACAGCAGCGATAGCGAAACCTTCGATCAGACCGCTCAGATCAGCTACGCTCAGAGCTTTTTTGCGGGGCGGGTTTCGGTTTCTGCGTCACAACAGTTTCAAATAACGGAAAATTCTTCAACCCAAGTGGTTGGAACCGGCAACCTATTTTATCCTGAACTGAATATTCTTGGCCGCTTTTACGAAGAAGGCGGGGTGCCGACCACCGCCCCCCTCGGGACGGTCTCATTTCAGGGGGTTGATATCTTCAGTACCTCCGATGATCAAAATATGAGTATTCGGGTTGATAGCCAGCCGGTCAAGCGGTTGCAGGTCTGGTTTGATCGCGAACTCACAAACGCTCAGCTACTCGACATGGCAGGAGGCTCTGCTTGGACGGTTTACCGCAGCAACAATAGTTTGGGCACAAGTTGGACGCAGATTGCTGGTGTTGTCCGGTCCGATGCGGTCGTTTTTGATCCACTGGATAACACAGACAAGACCGTGGTTACCTTGCTGTTGCCTGCCGTCGAAAGCGTTGATTACATCAGGGTTGTTGCCGATACGCTGACCGATGCCCCAGGCTTGATTGAAGATATTATCCCCCAGGAAGAGCGGATCGCCGCTTCGGATGTCGTCAGCCTGTCGCGTGAAACCAAGAACATGCAGACCCAATTCAGTACCTCGGTACGAGTTACTGATAAGTGGAGTGTGTCTTATAGTCTGCGCCGCGCGCAAGATCAGCAGGATTCTGGTGATTCGGTCCAATTCAACCACTCGTTAAGCAGCAGCTATACCCTGAATGAAAAGGTCAGTTTTTCTGCCAGCGTCAGTGAAAATACTGATGAAGCAGATAACTCGGCCGGGCGGCAAAGCCGATCCTTTTCTCTGGCGATGTCGGCCCAGCCGTTGTCGACGTTAAATGTCTCGCTTGGCTATACCCGTTCAGAGAGTGAGTCGGATGATGGTCAGAATACGGTGAGTAACTCGATCAGCTCGTCACTGAACGCGACTATTTATCCAGACTTGACCGCCAGCATGACGGGCAATCTCTCGAAGAGTGAAAATATCGCTGAGGGCACCGAGAGCAGCAGCTTTGGTTTGACCTTAAATACCACCGCCTATTTTACTCCCAAGGTCGATATGAATACCAATCTCAGTTACACCGAGTCTGACTCCAGTGGCGGCGAGACAACCCAGGCGACCAGTTACGGCATGACGCTTGGATATCGTCCGTCGGATATGCTGCTGCTTAACTTCAGTTACGACGGTGATGTCGAAGAGGGAAGTTCTTCCTTTAGCGGAAACTCCAGTTGGCTGTGGAGTAAAAAATTGCAGTCCCAGTTTGGGCTCTCTTATGATTTTGGCGAGGAGGCCAGCCAGCAGTACAATGCTTTATTGAGCTGGTTGATCAATCGCAGTTTGTCTTTTCAGACTTCGGGTAATTACCAGATGGCTGAAGACAGTAATAGCTGGAATAGCAACGCGTCATTGAACATGATTTTCTGATAGCGAATAGTTGGTTTCTGGTCTGCTCAGGGACCATCCCGGATGATCGGGAAACATGAAGGAGAAGGTGTTTATCGTGCGTAAATATGGATGGATGATTTTAGTCTTCTGTATCGGATTCCTCAGTAGCTGTACATCGGTGCCTCGCCATTACGCTGCGGAGAGCCTCGGTCTCGGATATGTCAAACGGGTCGTTGTTTTGCCATTTGAAAACCACACCGAAACCAAGCATGCAGAGTTACGCTTCAGTGATGTCGTAACAACGGAAATTCTCAGTCGTGGACTTTTTGAAGTCGTCGAAAAAGGCGAGGCACAGCGGTTCTTGCGCGAAGAGTTGGTGCAAAAAGAGCAAGACACGCTTGATCAGGCGACTGGCATGCGACTCGGTCAGGAATTAAATGTTGAAGCTTATCTGGCCGGCGCGGTAGAGGATTTCAGCGAAGTTCAGAACGGCAGCTATTCCTATCCGGTCATCGCCGCGACCCTGCGCCTGGTTGATGTCAAAACCGGTCAGATCATCTGGCAAGCCAGTGGCAGTGAGAGTGGTTATCGAACCGTCGACCGACTCTTCGGCTTTGCCAGTGAGGATGTTAATCAGGTCGGCTTTCGTCTGGCCCAGAGATTGTTGTCAACCTTGTCGGGGGAGTAACCTTTGTCTTTGTTTCAACCGCCACATAAGTCAGTAACGATCATCGTTGCCGCTTTTATTTACCTGCTTTTAAGTGGTTTGCCGGTGTGCGCGCAGAAAATTGTCTTGATGCCGATGGCCGACATCAGCAAGGGGGGCAATGGGGTCAACTTTGGGTATACCAAGGCGGTAGAAACTGCCCTAAAGCAACATGGGATTGAGCTGGTTTCAAGAAGTGAGGTCATGTTGTTTATGGCCAAGAACAAGGTGCGTACCTATCAGTATCTTGACAGCTATATGGTTAAAAAACTGGGTGCCGAATTCGACTGCTCTTTGGTCCTGATCGGAACAATTACCGAAGCGGAAGGTGCTGAACCCTCGATCGGGATCACGTTTACTGCTCTGGATACGGCTGACGGGAACCCGGTCTGGTCAGCATCCGACGCAACCAGTGTCCGGGAGCAAGTCCGTGTCCTCGGCCTCGGTCAACCGGAAAGCTCTACCGAACTGGCTCGGCCGCTATTGAAAGAGATCCTGACACCACTGGCGAAGTTTGCCCGCGAATCGGAATTATCGGAAAGTCGCGATTTCCAGTTGCTCGGTATGTACCTATTCCCTGCCTACGTCCAGGGTGGGCAGGTGGTGGAAGCGAATCTGAAAATTCGTTTTCTTGGCAAGCGCCCGACCTTGATTGCCGCTGAAAGCGCAGCCGGGATCAGTTATTTGCAATATGACCGTCGCACCGATAGTTACCAAGGCAAATGGTTCGCTCCAAGTGCTGAAGATAATTACAAAGTTGGCCTGCGTATTGAGTGGGGACGTGAGCAAACGGTACAGAAGGTGCAAAAGGTTGCCAGCTATGATGTGATCAACTCTCCGCCAGGATTGTTACTGGAAATTAAAAAGGGCATTCAGGTTGGGCAGCGCTTGGCACTGAAAGACCACATTCTGATTTTACCGCGGATCGGGGATGCCCGTCTGCTGGCCGGTTGGGGCTTGGAAATCAAGACCGGTCGCGGTGATACCGTCGTCTACGAAGAGTATGAGGGGGAGGTCCCGGAGCGGATGGTCTGGGAGGGGCGCAGTTCGGACGGGTTCATGATGTCCAACGGAACCTACGTTATTACACTGCATATATGGGATTTGGCAGGAAATAAATCGAGTGATACCCGGACAGTCGTATTGCAGGCTTCGGCTCCGAACGTTCGGGCCAGGATCACTCACCTTGAAGGCAAGGCCTTTTTGGCCTTGTCGGTCGAAGGAGCGTTCGAGTTCCCGATTACCTCCTGGGAGGCCGTGCTGCAATCGCTTGGTGGCGAGACCCTGATCAGTGAGCAGGGGACGGAGCTTCCGGTATCTCTCGAGTTCAAACCTGTCGAGGGAGAGCAGTACGTGATCTTGACGGTCAACGGAAATGACCAGTTGGGCAACAGACTGCGGATTAAACGGCAGAAAATGCCGATTGTTGAGTTGGAAAAAGAGATTAAGGAACAGAAAGCTGAATCCTGGGTGCCGGACTTCTGATGACAGGCCAGACTGTACTGAAATATATCCTGCTTTGTGCGCTGTTTTCGTTAACTGCCTGTACCGGGCGTTCGCCACTGCAGACACGGGTGACCGCCGGTGCTGAGACCAATGTCTGCAATGTGGCCGTGTTGCCTTTTGAAAGTTGGACTCGTACGCCAGAGACCGGATTGATTGCATATCGACTGTTCAGTTCTGAACTGATCGGTAGCGAGCAGTTCAATGTCGTTGCCGAAGGGGATGTCGGCCTGTTTCGATTGCGGCAGCGGCTGTTGCCTGGAGCGACGTTACACAAGTCCATCTATAACGCTATGGCCGAACAGATGTCTGCCGATGTTGCGGTCGTCGGTCGGGTCGTCGAGGCAGGGATGGACAGCCGGCATGGTGCTGACAGGGTGCCGTTTGTCGCTTTGCAGGTCGACCTCTACGACCTGCGTACGGACCAGATGCTGTTGAGTACTGTGCATCAGCGTTGGGGGGATGAGTATCGTAAAATTATGCATTTCGGCCTCGTGACCACTACGAGCGGACTGTTGAAGATAATGTCACAAGAGATCATCAATGATTGGTTGTCTAAGGGAGTAAGATGTCGATGAGAAGAATTGGTATTCGCTTTGTCCTATTGTTTGTTTTGCTGGCTGTCTGTCTGCCGGTTCCTGTTGTTGAGGCTTTCTGGGGGGGCAGTGATTATTTAGTAGAAATCAACGATGTCAAATTTACAGAAGAGGATTATCGGCATTGGTGGAATGAGTGGCAGGATCCAGGAATGGCTGTTCATGAGTCACTGGACGAATACATCGATTTCATGTTGCTCGCTCAAGAAGCTGAGGACATGCAGCTGACTGAAAATCCAAGTTACAAGAAAAAACTCCTGGTTTTTCTTAAGGTTCGCGCGTTGATGCAGCTTAAGGGGGAGGAGATCGACGCAAAAAAACAGATCCCAGCCAAAGAGGAGCTTTGGGATGCTTACGTAAAAGAATACACGCCGAAGATGGATCTGCAGATGATCGCTGTTCAGGAAGAGGAACAGGCCGACGTTATAAAAGGATTTATGGATGCCGGAGTACCCTTCTCTGAGCTCACGTCTGCCGCTGGACTAAAAGAGATCGCCGAACAGGTTGATGCGACCGGGCCGATGCGTTACACGCGGATTCCGGAGCAGTTGCGTGACGCTGTTTTGACCTTGCAACAAGATCAGCATGCCGGGCCGGTGCTATTTGGTCACGCCTGGTATTTTGTCAAGGTGCTTGAGCGCCAGGAGGGCACCGAAGAGGATTTTGAAACGGTCAAGCAATCGTTGATCCGCAAGAGCCTCAAGCAGCAGGAGTATCAACTCACCCAGCAGTTGATGGAGCGATTGCTGGAGCAGGGCGAAGTGGTGATCGATCGCGACCTGATTGCCACCATCGGTCCTGACGGCCCGGCAGCCGAGGATGCCGACAAGATTGCCATCACCATCGGCAGCCTCAAGGTGCCGGCTTCCTTCCTTTATGCCTCGGTCCTGAAGACGCAGAAGACGCGTGGCATGGCCAAGCGTAATGCTGAAGACTTCGATGAATCGAAGAAGCGGATCGTTGATGATATCCTGGTTCAGACCTTAACCGAAAGGGAGGCGATGGCTCGTCACTACGAGCAGATTCCGCCGCTGAAGTATGTCTTTGATTTCTACTCTCGGTACCGCTTGATCAAGGAATTCGAGGAGTCAGTGGTGCGTCCGGAGGTGAAGGTGACCGATGAGGATATTGAGGCCTACTATAAAGAAAATCCAGGCCGGTTTTCCCAGGAGGGGATGATTGAGTATGCCATGGTGACCACCAATGAGAGCGAACTGGCCAGTAAAATAAGTCAGCAGCTCAAACAGGGGGAGGATTTCTTCACCATCATGGAACCGATCTCGCCGTCCGGGGTCAAGATTGAAAAGAAACCGTTGGCCCAGTTGCAGCCAGTTATTCAGGAGGCGATCACACCGCTCGCTTCGGGACAGATTGCGACGGTCGTCGAGGGCAAGAATACGCACTTCGTTAAAGTGGTGCGCAGTGCTGAAAAACAGGTCGTTGCCCTTGATATGGTTCGTGACATGATTACCGAAACCGTCAAGAAGGAGCGTTTTAAAGAGGTTCGCGATAGCTATCTCAAACGGTTACGCGAACATTCAGTTATCAAGCAAGACCAGGGTGCGTGGAAAACGTTGCGCAAGCAATTGCAGGAGGAGAATGCCACAAATGAATCCTAAACGTTCTTTGACTCTGATGGCACTGCTGCTCGGTGCATTGCTGGTCTGTTGTCTGCAGTCCTGTGCGCCCGGATCTGCACCGTCCAAGGGGGGCAAGTCTTGTCTTGATTGCCACGAAGAGTACCGCACCCTGTTTGCTGAAGGAGTGGTCCATCAGCCGGTTAAGTCCGGTGATTGTGCCGGTTGTCACCGTAAGCATGGTATCATCGGTGGGGCCTATCTGAAGGTTGAAGGAGCGACGCTCTGTTACACTTGCCATCAGCCGCTTGCTCTTGAGCTGGCCGCAAAAACACAACTGCACGGTCCCATCAAAGAGGGCAATTGTGCGGCTTGCCATCAGCATCATAATGCCCCTGAAGCGCAATTGTTAAATAAACCTGCCGGGCAACTCTGTTTCGATTGCCATGCTCAAGCGGACTTTCAACGTAAGTTTGTTCATCCGCCGCTGGCTGAAGGCTGCCAGACCTGTCACGAAACCCATGGGTCAACTGTTGAGCGCTTGTTGATTAAAGAAGAAGGGCAGCTCTGCAAGGATTGCCATAAGGTTGGCAGTGGCCCCTTTGTTGCCGCTCACGGCAATTACCCGGTGACCGGCAACTGCTCCAGCTGTCACAGCGTTCATTCGGCGGATAATGCTAAGCTGCTGAAAGTTTTCACCCACCAACCGGTTGCCGCCGGTGAATGCCAGGGTTGCCACGCTGCACCTGATGCCGCGCAGCCGTTTGCCATCGCCGATAAATCTGCGCAGCTCTGCTTTAGTTGTCATTCTGAACATCAGCAGCGTTTCACCGGGGCAAAGGTTCATGCCCCGGTCGCTGATGGTGACTGTTTTGCCTGTCACGATCCTCATTCCAGTGATTTTGTCGGTATTTCCAAGCAGAACCCGCAAACCCTCTGCTTTGAGTGTCACAGCTTTAAATTTTTCGGTAACGAACCAGAGCTGCAGCATCCCGGCAGTGTCCATACCCCTGCGGGGGCTGGCGATTGTCTCTCCTGTCACGGACCACATCTGCCTGCTGCCGGCGAGTCGGTGTTGCTGCGTAAATCAGCCAATAAACTGTGCCTCGACTGTCACGATGAGCAGGCTGAGCGTAAACGGGTCAATCATGATCCGGCCCAGGAAGGGCAGTGCTTAACCTGTCACCTGCCGCACGAAAGCAGCTATGACGGGGTGTTGGTTAAACCGCAGCGGGCACTCTGCGCCGAGTGTCATACGGTTGTAGGCGAAGATCTTGGCCAACCGAACCTGCACCGCCCCTTTGTTGCCGGGAACTGCGCTGCTTGTCATGCACCACACGGTGGCCAAAACAAGACCTTGCTGCTTGCGACAGGCGCTGAGTCCTGTGGTCAATGCCACGGGGTTATCGAAATTGAACGGGAGCAGTCGAATCGACATGAGCCCTTTACCGAGGGACGTTGCGAGTTGTGTCATCAATCGCATGGCAGTCGCTTGCCGTTCTTGTTGTCCCAGGACGCCAGTGTGCTCTGTGTAAGTTGTCATGCTGATCGCCAGCCGCCAGAAGGAACCCCTGGCGGGCACCAGAACTGTTCGGTCTGTCACCACGCGCATGGTAACGACGAAAGCAGCTTCTTGCTCAAGTCGCAGCCCGACCTCTGTCTGGGTTGTCATAATGTCGATCAGTACTGGAATAATGGTGTTGGTCACTCTCCAGCCGTTGATGGCGATTGCGCTGCTTGTCACAATATCCATGCTCCCCAGCTCAGTGTTGCAAAACGTGCCGATGCTTCGGTCTGTGCCGATTGCCATGAAGTCGATGGCAAAACGCTTGCGGGGACTCACAATGGTATCAGTCCCGGCGAGAAGAGTTGTATGGGTTGTCATGACCCGCACGGCGGACCAGATGCTTCTTTGACCCTGCCGGTCAAGCACGCACCCTTTGCGGAAGGCGACTGCGCTTCCTGCCACAAGGGAGATAGATAATGAATGTGATGAAGTCATTAACGATAATGTCCAGCCTGTTGTTGTTGCTGGTAGTGGCGCCCTCAAGTTACGCAGTTGACTGCTTTGAGTGTCATGACGCCGCGGATTTTAAAGGCCGGGTGGTGCACTCGCCGGTAGCTGACAAGGATTGTTTGAGTTGCCACGGACCGCATGTGTCTCGGCAGAAAAAACTGTTACTCGACGTCGAGAAAGACCTGTGCTTTAGCTGTCATGAGCAAGTCGCCGAGACGATCGGCAACAGCCGGGTGCTGCACGCTCCCATCCGCGAAGGGCAGTGTACCGGTTGCCACTCGCCGCATGCCGCCGCGCACGACAAATTGCTTAATCAGGCTGGCAGCGCACTCTGTTTCGAGTGTCATGAGGATCTGCAAAAAGATTATAAGGTCAGCCATCGGCCTTTCAGCCAGGGGAAGTGCAGCGTCTGTCATGAACCGCACGGTGGCAGTGATAATCGCCTGTTAAAGAAGGCTGGTAGTGATCTTTGCCTCGGCTGTCACAGTGCCAATAAGGCACTTCAGGGCAAGCACCTCAATATGGATTTGCGTCGGATTGATTGTCTCTCCTGTCACCATCCGCACGGTGGAGATAGCCGCATCCTGTTGCGCGCCGTCAGTCATCAGCCGTTTGCTGATCGTGATTGTCAGGTCTGCCACGGCGCAGAAATGACCGTCGAAACTTGCTTGCAGTGCCACGACGAGGTCCTTAATTCCTTTAACAAGGTGCATAATCACCTGGGGATTGCTGGCAACGGCAATCCTTGCGTAGCTTGCCACGATCCGCACACCGGGGATCTGCCTAATCTGCTGCCGACCAATATCGGTAACGTTTGCCGGGATTGTCACGCTGACACCTTCAGTCGTCGCGAGAAAAATCTGCACATGCACGCGGGCTGGAACCTCTGTTCCGATTGTCACCAACTGCACGGGACCGATGGCGTCGCGATGTTGAAAAATGACAATAACGTCTGCGCCGAGTGTCACGACCAGCACAAGGGCTTTACCCATCCGATCGGTGAAGATTCCATCGACCCGCGAAATAACCAGCCGATGGACTGTCTGACCTGCCATAATGCCAACGATGGCTCCAATTATCGCTACTTTTTGCGTGGTAGTGGTGAGCGCGGTCTCTGTGTCCAGTGTCACCAGAGCTACTGATGGGAGAACGACTGATGAACTATAAGAGAATTAGCCTCGCTGTCGCTGTCCTGCTGATCTGCCTGGGGAGCATCAGTGTTCAATCCGCCGTTGCTGCAGGCCCCTGGAGCTACCTTTTGCAGCTGCCCGCTGCCGATTCGGGAGTTAAAATCGGCTTGCCCAGCGCGCTGTCGGTTGATGCCAAAAGTGGTCGCTATTATGTGGTGGATGCAGCCGGTGGCCAGCTGGTTTCTTTTGACAAGGATGGTAAGTTTATTTCCGCCTTTAATGCTGGGGGAGAACTTAAAAAACCGGTTTCTTTAGCACGGACATCATCCGGTGTGCTTTGGGTGGTGAACCGTTCCAGCAACGATCTGCTCTATATTAATCCGCGTCAGCAGAAAGTGCAGCCCTATCAGCCAACCTATGCCGATGGCGCAAGAATTATTCCTGCCAAAGTCGCGGTTGATGAAAAAAACCGTTTGTTTGTTCTCGATCAGCGCCGTGGAGCCATTTTACAGCTTGATGATAGCTTGCAAGTGGTTCAGAATTACAGCGGTGATAAGGATTTTCGTGGCTTTGTTGATTTTAAGCTTAAGGGACGTGACCTCTGGGCCTTGGACGGTTTAGCGCGGAAAATTTATCGTTTTTCAGCCAACGGCGAAATCGCCCAGGTTGTTTCTTTGCAGGGCATGCAATTTCCGGTGGCTTTGGAAGTTGATACTGGCGGCCAGTTTTATGTCCTTGATCGCCATGCTGGCACCATCGAGGTGTTTGGTCCGCAGGGAGAAAAGCGTTTCGACTTTCTCGGCAAGGGCAAGCGTCATGGCCAGCTCTGGTATGCCAAGGATCTGTTGTTTGATTGGAAACAACGGCTGTGTATTGTTGACGAAGGTAACGCCCGGATCGATATTCTGACCCGATAACTACAACACTGCGGCGGGGCAATATGATTAATTCACCGAAGACAAGCAGGTTCGTGATGGTTGATCAAAAATCAGCTTTTACCGGACAGTTTACGCTTTTGACAGTGCTGCTTTGTCTGCTGTGTGTTACACCGGTATTCGCCCTTAAGGCGGGGCTTAATTGTTCTGACTGTCATACCATGCACCACAGTCAAGGCGGGCAAGCTCTCAGCAGTTGGGGCGATGCCGGTCCTTATAACGCTTTGCTGGTAACTGACTGTGCTGGCTGTCACTCGGGGGATAATGCTCCCGGGAGCATGCCTTATATCACCTCTTTTTCCGCGCCGATTTATGGAGCCAGTACCCTGGCTGGCGGTAGCTTTTACTGGGTTAGTCAACCGATGGGCGATAGTGCCGGACATAATGTCTTTGGTTTAACGGCCGTCGATGCGACTCTTGGCACCCCGCCCGGATTTAACGGTGCTTTTTCTGCCGCCGATGGGAGTGTCCCGGGGGCGGGCAGTTGGTCGACTGGACAACAGGTGACCTGCGCTGGAGTTTACGGTTGCCATGGTAGTCACACTAGCTCGGTGATGGAGACGGCAATATTTGGTGGTCACCACGATAATCTCAGCGGAGCGATCAGTTCTCCGGGAAGCAAAGCTGGCAACAGTTACCGAATGTTGGTTGGTGTGGCTGGGTATGAAGATCCTGCCTGGGAATTAACACCGACTGCGACGGCGCACAACCAATATAAGGGCCTCGATGGTGCAACGGATGACACGACGATCAGTTCATTGTGCATGCGCTGTCATGGTGAGTTTCACCAGCAGTCCGGCTTTGATGTCTGGACTCAGCATCCGGTTGAGTATGATCTGTCCAATACCGCAATGGGCTCTGAGTATCGGGACTTTGGTGGCCTCGGCCATGATTACCAAATCGATGTGCCGCTTGGCAGTACCTCGGTCTTAACGCCGCTGGGGAGTGTTTCTCTGTCCGGCGGAGAAGCGGTGATTACCTGTATTACCTGTCACCGTGCCCACGGTTCGCCCTATTATAAGATGCTGCGCTGGAATTACGCTGCGACTGCCGGTGAAGGCTGCGTGGTTTGTCATACGTCGAAAAGCTGATCCGTTCGGGTCTGTTTGCAATCAACCATCCGGGGAAGACGATGCTCTTTAAGCGATTCATTCTCATATTGATCCTGTTGTTATTGGCTGCTTGTGGCGGTACTCCGCAGTCCGTGGCGAAAAAATCTGTTAAGGCGCGCGCCGGACAGGCGTTGCTGACGGTTTATCTCGGCAGCTCCGGGACCGTTGAGGTCGCTGGCAATATTCAGCTTGAAGCTATCGCTGTTGAGGTTAATGACGTCTGGATCGGTCTTGGCTTGCAGTCGGGAGAGATTGATTATCAGCAACAAAAAGGCCAGCAAATGCTGCTTGGTGCAGTGGTCGCTCCGCTCGGCGAACACCAGCGGCTGCGTTTACGGGTTCGTGGCCTGCCTGGTAAAGATGAGGTTCAGCAGTTTGTCGTCACTTTGCCGGAGCCGTTGGAATTACGTTCTGGTGACAGCAAATGTCTGTTTATCGATTGGCAACTGATTGCCGAACAGCTTGGTAGTCAGCAGTTGGTGGCTCGGTTTACCGCTTGGGGGCAGGGCCAGACCCTTAGTGGCGAACTGCTTTATGTCGCTTGTCGTGAGATCGATACCGTTTATGTTGTGCGGATGGATATCAACGATGTCGTCGCCTCGTTTGGGGTGCCGGGCCCGCTCGCCGAAATTCGACTGCATCAACGGAAGTTGTATATTCTCAGCAGCGGCAAAAGATCCATCTTTGTCTACGATTGCCTTAATGGCCGGCTGATTGATCAAATCGCTCTGCCGGGTTCCGTTTCGCCGCAACACATGGCGCTTTCAACCGATGGGACCTTTGCCTTTGTGACCGATGCCGGCGCCGGTGAAGTCTTGAAGGTTGATCTGTTGGCAGGTACTTTGGTCAACCGGGTCTTGATTGGTCATAAGCCGCAGCGCATTATTGCTTTTAGCGATGGGCAAGAGCGTTTAGCACTTGTCGCGCCAAATTCACAGCAGGTTTTCATTCTTGATGCTGGTAACCTACAGACAATTCGCCGTATTCCAGTTGGCAGTCGCCCCGTCAGTTTGCTGTTTTTTAATCGGTCGCTTTATGTTGTCGAACAAGGCTCACAATCTGTGGCCGTATTTGATCACCGGTCCGGCAAGCAGCAGGCAAAGATACCGGTCGGTTTTAAGCCTGAGTATATTCAAGCCATCGACCGCAGTAACGCCTATGTCAGCAATTCGGGTGAGTCCAGCTTGAGTGTTCTGCATGCCGGACAGAATGTTGCTTTGCGTAAAATCTCTGTCGGCCAGGCACCGGGTGAGTGGAGTTATTCGGAGCGCAAGCGGTTGCTGTACGTCGCTAACGGTCCTCTTCAGCGGTTGACTGTTCTCAAGCGGGCATCAGGGACTTTGCTCAAAGAAATACCTCTTGGCGGGGAACCTACTTCGTTGTCTATTTTAGAATAGTTGCAACCCCTGATGACCCTTCCCGAAGATCATTATAGTCAGCTTTTTTATTAGCGGAAATTTAGCTCTTCTTGTGCTGTTTAGCGAGATGACGTTATTTAACGGTTTTTTGCTGCAAAAGACCGGCTAATGAGTATTTGTGGGCCATAATTAAAGTTCGGTAATGCCCTTAAATGACTGAAAAAACGTCGTAATTTGCTTGTTCATTAGTTGCGTGTTATGTGGAGATAGTTGGCCGATTTTGGTATGGAAGATGCATTTTCATTTTGTTGTAATCGAGCTTAATTGTGATGTTTGGTATTTTTATCATTAAGTAGTATTCAGCTTGGCTGATTTGTTGTTTAATGTGGATTTTGTTTGTTCCTTGTTTTCAATACGTTGACTATCTTGAGTTTTTTTCGGACATTTTTTAATGATCAGTAATGGAGTTTTGATGCGTTTTGTCAAAAAGCTAGTTTTGTTGCAGGCCGTCGTTGCCGTCACTTTTGCTCTCTCCGCAAGCCTGTCTATGGCGGCGGTTACTGGTGACTGTGTTAATTGCCACACCATGCACAACAGTCAGGATGGGAGTGCGGTCGCGAAGATATACGATGGGGCTACAGATTCGATGGTCGAGTCGACGGCTCAGGTTAATTTGCTTACTTCTGACTGTCTTGGTTGTCACACCAATGCCAGCGGCAATGCGACCATCGTTGCTATCGGTACTGGCAATAAGTCGCGGGTTCCAATTGTTTTGACCGGCAGTGCGCCGAACGATACTCCCGGTGTTAATGCAGGAGTGAGCAATGTTCTGGCGGGTGGAAACTTTTTTTGGGTTGCCAACGGTGATGATAATAAGGGTCACAATGTTTTCGGCCTGCGCGGTACCACCTTTGCCGTCAACAAGGACACAACATTGACCGAGGCACCCGGTAACTTTCAGGTCGTCGGGGATAGTAGTATTTGTAACGATTGCCACGGTACCCTGGCGACAGAGAACTCTGGCTGTCAAGGATGTCATTTTGCCGCTCACCATGTTGATGATGGAATTGATAATCCATTGGTCGCTGAGGGGGACGGTTGGTATCGTTTTCTCTCGGTCGCTACGATGGTCAGTGTGAAGAACCCCAGTACCAATACCCGTAATATTTTGTTAGCGGTCCCCGGTGTGGCCGGCGTTGAGGATTCCAATTGGGAGCAGAACCCCGCTTCGCACAATGTTTACAAGGGCGCGGAGGCCTTTTCTGTCGGTGGTTCCGGCGGCGTCAGCGGCAACAGTATCGGTATGTTCTGTACCGGTTGTCATTCCCGTTTTCACCATTCCGGTGGTGCTGATACCGATGGCATGATGAATGCCTCGGGGGCCTGGATCCGTCACCCTTCGGATGTTAAACTGGTTTCCGACCCCGGTGCCGGAACGGAGTACGAAGAATATACCTATACCTCGTTGGCACCGGTGGCCTATCAGGACATTAGCGCTGCAGGTGTCGGTACGACCGAGCTTGTCACGTGCATTTCCTGTCACCGGCCACATGGGTCGAGTTTTCCAGATATGCTGCGCTGGGATTATGGGAATGATTGTAAAACGGGTACTGCGAATGCCGCTTGTGGCTGTTTTGCCTGTCACACGGCCAAAGACGATATCTAAGTAACAAGGTTTTTTTCCAGGAGGTTGATCGAGTCACCAATGGTGGTGTACAAGATCAAGATTTAACCAATTGTTAAGAGGGAGGCGACAAAAAATGAAAACTAGTAAAATTCTTGTAGCTCTGATGAGCGCGGCCATGCTGCTCATCGCCGGTAATGGCTTTGCAGCTATCACGGGTGGTTGTGTGGACTGCCACACTATGCACAACAGCCAGGATGGTGCATCCATGCGTTACGATTCTGACGGAATGGCACCTGCTGAGTTGCTGTTGCGTGCTGGTAGTTGTCAAGGTTGTCATGCCGACACAACCAATAACGGTGGCGCAACAGGTAACACCCTTGACACCGCCCTGATTCCGCAGGTTGATGCAGCGACCATGGCTGCTGCCGGTTCCGGTGGTTCTTTTAATTGGGTTGCCACGGCCGATACTGTCGCTTCTAGTGCGACTGGCCATAACATTGCAATCTTGGCTGGTATCGACCGGTCGCTCACAAGTGTCCCTGGCTACACTGATCTCGCTGACGCCGGTCGTGGTGTCGACTCCTGGAATCCACAGAATCTCCAAGTTACTTGTGCTGGAGTTAACGGCTGCCACGGTACTAATGCTGTTAGTGAGTTTGACGCCGTTAAGACTGCTCACCACAATAATGATGGTAACGATGGGTCCGCTGTTCTGGCAGGTACTGCAGGGGATATCGGTTCCGGCTTCCGGTTCCTGGACGGCATCACCGGTATTGAGTCGAGTGAATTTGTTCCGACCGTTACCGACCACAACGTTTATGCTGGATCGACTGATGGCACAGCTACTGACACCATCAGCGCTCTTTGTGCCCGTTGCCACAATAAATTCCACCGTCGTGATCAAGCCGTCCTGACCGAAGGTATCGGCGGATCAGCCAGTCCTTGGCTGCGTCACCCGACCGATATCGATATGGAAGATGTGGGCTATGATGGCACCGAATATGCTGACTATACATTTGATATCATCGCTCCGGTTGCTGCTGTAAATTTGACCGGTATGACCTCCGCTGCTAGTACTGCTGACTACGCGAATAAGGTCGTTAACTGTCTGTCCTGCCACTATGCTCACGGTTCTGATGAGCCTGATCTGTTGCGTTGGACTTACTCTGGTATGGTTGCCGGTACTGCAAATACAACAGGCTGTTTTAACTGCCACACAGCTAAAGACGGAACAGCCGGTAACTAATTACGCTGTGTCTTCTGTTTTTTTTAAAGGTCGGCCTTCGGGCCGGCCTTTTTTTTGCTCTGCTGATCGGTTTTTGCGGTTGCCGAGCTACGGCGACTCTGTTAAATTATAGAATCTTTATGTTTGTTGCTCCTGCGCGCCAATTCCGTTGCAGATCGACACCTCGCAAGATGATGATCTGCGCGGCAATCGAGGGAGATCTTCCTTGAAAAATCTACACCTGATAGTCCTGTTTTGTTGCCTGTCGCTATTACTGGCCACTGTTCCCGCTGTCGCAAAGTCCTGTAATTCCTGCCATAAAAAGGTTGCCGCCAAGGGCCGTAGTGGTCGCTTTGTGCATCAGCCGTTTATGAAGGAAAAGTGTGAGCAGTGCCATATCGCCGGAAAGAGCGTCGCGAAGACGGTGAAGAAATCTCCGTTGGCGATTGAAAAAGCGCAGGTGGCAAAAATTCGCTGGTTCCAGACCGTCTCCGGCCGTCAGCAGGAGCATTGGTTGCGGTTGCCAGCAAGCAAACTATCGGGCCCTTTGTATGTCAAGGCAACCGATGGCCGGATGCGCAGCCCGGTGCGGCAAGTGGTGCTGCCAAAGAGTGGCTTAGCGCAGAAGAGCGATGATCATCAGCCACCCAAGCAGTCCAATCTGCTGGTCTCCGATGTGCGCCGCGGCATCAGCACCACCGCGACGCTGCAGTGGCAGACCGATGAGTTCAGCGATTCCATTGTCTATTATGGGGTCGATAACCTGCGCTCGGTGAAAACCGATAAGCAATTGCTGCGTCAACATACGCAAGTTCTGCTCGGTCTCGATGCGGACAAAACCTACCAGTATCAGATCGTCTCGCGAGATCTGTTCGGTAATGAAACAAAGTCCCCGGTTTCGACCTTTACCACCGATAAGTCTTTCTGGGATCAGTCTGCCAATTATCGGGCAGACAGTTCTTTGGCCAGTGACATCGAGTTGAACTGGCAGCTGTATCGGGTCAAGGATGATTTTCTGGTTGAGGTCAAAGCGGATCGTCCGGTGTCGGTCTCATTCGGCATGGAAAACAGTGTCGTGGCCCGCAATACCAAAGAGCGCGAGGTAGACACTGCCGGACAATTTTCGCACCCGATCCTGAAGAGTTCTCTCGATACCAATGTCAAGGTTTGCAAAGATTGCCACACCGGTGTCCGCGAAGAGTATTCGCACCCGATCAAGGTGCGGGCGCGCAAGGGGATGGTCATCCCTCCCGAGTATACGCTCTTGCCGGATGGTACAATGAGTTGTATGTCCTGTCATGACAATCATGCGTCTAATCATGAATACCGGCTACGGAAATCGAACAAGGCGGATTTGTGCCGCGGTTGTCATAGCGAATATTGATTGTATTTTTATTAACAACTTTTGTGACTAAGGGTGGAATCTATGCCGTCTTTTAAGGATCGTAAGAAGCTCAACCTGGCTGTAAAGCAGGAATTTCAGCGGTGGATGCTCAAGCAAGTCCTGCTGGCTGTCGTGGTGAGCGCGGTGGTCGCGGCGATCATCCTCTATTTTTATGCCCGTCAGGAAGTGGTCGGTTCCTTCTTCGATGCTCACGTTAAGATTCGTCGGGTCAGTGATCTGCTGTTGCCGGTGGTCATTGCTGGATCTGTCGCCAGTTTGGTCGTTGGCGTGGTGCTGTCTTTGTTTTTACCGCAGAAAATTGCTGGGCCTATCTATCGCATTGAGCAGGGTTTGCAGGCTATCGGTGAGGGTGACCTGACAACGGTCATCAAGTTGCGCGATGAAGATACCTTGCTTGATCTTGCTGATAACGTCAATCAGGCAACGGAATCTTTGCGGGCTCGAGTTCATGCGGCGAAAACCGGCTGCCTTGAGCTGGAGAAAGCTGTTTTGGCGGGCGAGGCTGAGAGATATCCTGAGCTTATCCGTCAGCAAAAAGAATTTATTGATAAGCTGATTACTTGATTTTTACCTCGGGGTGCATTTAATGACAACTGAGCCGTTTAAGCGCTGTGAATCTTGCGGCAAGGTCTGGTTGACTCGGGATGAGTTTATGGCTGATGGGGAGATCGTCCCGATTGGCTATCAGGCAAACTTTGTTGCCCTTGACAGGGGGCTGTTCCTTTTTAACCATAGTTGTCACGGAACCCTCTCGTTAGAAGTCCATATTTTTGCTGATCTATATGATGGGCCCATGTTTGAAGAGCGTCTGATTGGTTCCGATAGCTGTGCCGGTTATTGTTTGCACCGCAATGTTTTGCGCCCCTGTCCAGAAAAGTGTGAATGTGCTTATGTTCGTGAAATTTTGAATCGCTTGAAAGGCATCTCCGGGCAAGGGGCTTGACTTTTTCATTTGAAAATTCTAAATTATCCTGTGTTTAACTAACAGGAGAGCCTGTGTCCAAAAGTTTCACTGTCGTCATAATCCCGAAAGATGAAAAAAAGATCCGTCGACTTAAGGTTCGCCGTGGTGTTGTCAGATTTGCTGTCGCCAGTGCTCTGCTGTTTTGCGGCCTTTTCTCTGCTTTGCTTGTTTCGCACCTGGAAAACCAATTCGAGCAGTCGGAGTTGTCGCGCCTGCGCGTTGTCAACGCTCAGCAGCGGCATGATCTGCAGCGCTTGGCGACTGCCGTTGATGGGATGCGCGAAGAGTTGGCCGGTCTCGCTGAGACCGAAGCCCGAGTTCGTCAGTTGGCCGATTTCGATCACTCCCCTCAGGCGGTTCCTGTCGCTATCGGCGGTATCCCTGAAAGTGACAACGCCAATGTTGTTGATGAGATCCAGCAGCGCATTAATCAGTTGCAGCTGGCGATTGATCTGCGCCGTCAAAGTCAGGAAGACGTTCGTAGCCTGTTGAACGATCAGGTTTCGCTCAGTCGTGCGACGCCAAAGGGTTGGCCGACCAAGGGCTGGATTACCTCTTATTTTGGCATGCGCCAGATCCCCAACGGCACCAAGCGACGAATCCACGAAGGTCTTGATATTGCCGCAAATACCGGCACCCCTGTGTATGCCACTGCGGATGGGGTTGTTGTGCGGGTCGATTATTCTGCCAGTTACGGCAATGCTGTTGTGGTTGATCATGGCTACGGATATCGCACTCTGTATGGACATAATTCAAAGAATCTGGTTAAGCGTGGTGCTCGGATCAAGCGCGGTGACAAGATTGCTGAAGTGGGCAACACCGGTCGTTCCACCGGCCCTCACGTCCATTACGAAGTGCAGTTGAGTGGTGTTCCCATCGATCCTCGCAAAAGCCTCTGATCGGCTGATTTTACCGATTTGAATGATTTTGACCCTGCTTCCCAATTGATCAATTCCGTATATTTCTAAAGTTCCTCCAGTCAAATATTTATCTTGCCTGCAAGGCCCATAATCTCAGCCTTTTAGCCCGTGTTATTGCTTGTTCCTCTCACTTTTCATGTGCTACTATGCCGGCTATTGTTAGCGTCATTTGACGTTATTTCTGATCGTTCAATAATCGCTGCAGCTTGTCTGTGGATAGTGGAGTTTTATAAACGATGATTCGTGGTTTAGTTAAAAAGTTTGTTGGTAGCAGGAATGACCGGGAACTAAAAAAACTGCAGCCGCTGGTCGGCCAAATTAATGCTCTTGAGCCTGAATGGGAAAAGCTTTCAGACGATCAACTGCAGGGAAAAACGGTTGAATTTCGCCAACGTTTAAGCGACGGCGAAACACTTGATCAGTTGCTGGTCGAGGCCTTTGCGACCGTGCGTGAAGCGAGCCGTCGGGTTCTCG
This sequence comes from Desulfuromusa ferrireducens, assembly GCF_055389805.1. Taxonomy (NCBI): domain Bacteria; kingdom Pseudomonadati; phylum Thermodesulfobacteriota; class Desulfuromonadia; order Desulfuromonadales; family Geopsychrobacteraceae; genus Desulfuromusa; species Desulfuromusa ferrireducens. Next base: position 4,204,744 of record NZ_AP042415.1, on the reverse strand, counting down.
GCATGCGCCATTTTGATGTTCAGTTGATTGGCGGCATGGTTCTCGATTCCGGCAAAATTGCTGAGATGAAAACCGGTGAGGGGAAGACCCTGGTTGCGACCTTGGCTGCGTATCTGAATGCCTTGCCCGGCAAGGGTGTTCATGTTGTCACCGTCAATGATTACCTGGCGAGTCGTGACGCCGAATGGATGGGGCAGATCTATGAGTTTCTCGGTTTGAGCGTCAGTTGCATCGTTCATGGTTTGGATGATCGACAGCGTAAAACGGCCTACAATGCGGACATAACCTACGGCACGAATAACGAGTTCGGCTTTGATTATCTGCGCGATAATATGAAGTTTGATCTCGAAGAGTACGCCCAACGACCGTTGCATTACGCAATTGTTGATGAGGTCGATTCAATTCTTATCGATGAGGCCCGGACTCCACTGATTATTTCCGGTCCGAGCGAGTCGTCGAGTGAACTCTATTACAAGGTTGATCAGATCATCCCCCGGCTCAAGATGGGGGAAACCATCGAGGAACGCGATGGTAAAATCGGCCAGTCAACCAAGCGTCATACCGGTGAATACACCGTTGATGAAAAGGCCAAGTCGGCCTCACTGACTGAGGACGGGGTGTCGACGGTTGAAAAACTGTTGAATATCGATAATCTGTACGAGCCGCAGAACATAGAACTGTTGCATCATGTTAATCAGGCACTGAAGGCTCATGCCCTGTTTAAGCGCGATGTCGATTATGTGGTCAAGGATGGTGAGGTTCATATTGTCGATGAATTCACCGGTCGTCTGATGCCGGGGCGGCGCTGGAGCGATGGCTTGCATCAAGCAGTTGAAGCCAAGGAAAAGGTCAAGATTGCCAATGAAAACCAGACGTTGGCGAGCATCACCTTCCAGAACTATTTCCGCATGTATGAAAAACTGGCGGGAATGACCGGTACCGCGGATACCGAAGCTGTAGAATTTAACGAGATCTACAAGCTCGAAGTGGCGGTTATTCCGACCAACCAGCCGCTGCAGCGTCAGGATCGCTCAGATGTTATTTACAAAACGGAGAAGGAAAAGTATCTCGCTGCGATCGATGATATCGTTGAATGTCATAAGAAGGGGCAGCCGGTATTGGTTGGTACCATTACCATCGATACTTCGGAGGTGCTTGCCGCTTTATTGAAAAAACGCGGCATTCCGCACCATGTTCTCAACGCCAAGCAACATGAGCGTGAGGCCTATATCGTCGCTCAGGCGGGCCGTAAAGGCGCGATTACCATTGCAACTAATATGGCTGGTCGCGGAACCGATATCGTCCTTGGTGGTAATCCCGAGATGATGGCTCGCGCTGAAGCCGCCTCCGCAGATGATCCGGAAGCACGTTACCAGGAGATATTCGCCGGCTTTGAGGAGCGTTGTAAGCTTGAGAAGCAGGAGGTACTGGAGGCTGGCGGTCTTTATATCCTCGGGACCGAGCGACACGAATCGCGGCGCATTGACAACCAGTTGCGCGGTCGTTCCGGACGTCAGGGTGATCCTGGCAAGAGTCACTTCTACTTGAGTCTGGAAGATGACCTGTTGCGGATTTTCGGTTCGCAGCGCGTTGCCTTTGTTATGGAAAAGCTGAAAATCCCCGAAGGGGAGCCGATCGAACACGGCATTATCAGCAAAGCCATCGAGAACGCCCAGAAAAAGGTTGAGGCCCATAACTTCGATATCCGTAAGCATCTGTTAGAATATGATGATGTCATGAATCGCCAGCGCGAGGTTATCTATGCCCAGCGCCGCGAGGTTCTGGCTGGAGAGCAGCTTAAGGAAACTATACAGGGTATCAACGATGAGACGGTCGAAGATATGATCGCTTCATTCTGCCCGGAAAAAACGATGGCCCAGGAATGGGACTGGGAACGCTTACTGGAGGATTTCGGCAATCAGTTTGCCTTTCACCCTGATCTCAGCTTGATCGATCAGGAGACGGCCAGCCGGGAAGAGCTTGAACAGTTGCTTAAGGAACAGGTTGCTGGTCGCTTGGATCATCGGGAAGAAGAGTTCGGTTCGCAGCTGATGAAGCACCTGATGCGGGTGCTGCTGTTGCAGGCGATCGATTCGCAGTGGAAAGATCACCTGCTATCAGTCGATCACCTCAAGGAGGGCATCGGTCTGCGCAGCTATGGGCAGAAAAACCCGAAGGAAGAGTACAAGCGCGAAGCCTACAGCCTGTTTATGGAGATGATGGGGCGGATTCGCCAGGAAGTGCCGCAGAAATTATTCCGTATCCAGTTGGCTCGTGAAGAGGACGTTGAGCAAATGGAGGCCCAGCAGCGGCAACAGAAAATTGAGATGAACCGTATTGGTGGGGAGAACCAGGCGCGTAAACCTTCGACCCGCGATGAAGATAAAATTGGTCGTAATGACTCCTGTCCCTGTGGTAGCGGCAAAAAGTATAAGAAATGCTGCGGCAAATAGGGCTGCTTGACAGGTATGTAATCTTATGACGGAACAACAGCATCAACTAGAACCGGCTATTTTGCTGATAGATGATGTCCCGCTGATCCTTGATCTTCTGCAGGATATTTTGGAAAGCAAGAATTACCGTGTGATCCGCTCGGAAACCGGGAATAAAGTGACGGAGATTCTGGACCGTGAGCACATCGCGCTGGTTTTTTGCGATGTCTCGCTGCCCGATATCAATGGCGTCGAAGTCCTGCGCATGATCAAACAGCACACCCCGGAAGTGCAGGTTGTGATGATTTCCGGCCAGCAGGATTTTGATATCGCTCGGCAGGTGTTGCGCGACCGAGCTCTAGATTTTCTCGTTAAACCCTTCTCGCAAGATGAGGTTCTGGAGGCTGTTAATCAGGGGTTGAGCGCCTACCGTCATGCCGTCAATCAGAGCAAGGCGCGGATTGAGGCGCAAAGGCGCATGGCTGATCTGGTTTTGCTGAAAAAGATCGGCGAAACAGCCAGCTCTGGAAGTAATCTGCAGGAATTGTTCGACCTTATTCTTGATTCGATTGTCGATTCAGCCGATGTTGAAGTCGCATCACTGATGCTGGTCGAAGATGACGGCTTACTGCATATCGCTGCAGCACGGGGTCTGACTGAAGAAATTATCAGTTCGGTGCGGGTCGCATCTGGAGAGGGGATATCGGGACACGTCCTTGCGACGCGCGAGCCGGTTCTGATCTCGAACCTGGCCCATGATAGCCGTTTTAAAGGCATGGATGGCGGCAAGCGTTATAAGGATCAGTCGTTACTGTCAGTGCCGATTTCGGTCCGTGATGGGATCGTCGGGGTTATCAACGTCAACAACAAGCGTTCCGGTGAATCTTTCGCTTTAGAGGATCAGAACTTACTGGTGGCCATCGCCAATCAAGTTGCCTTGGCGATGGAAAACTTTGAGCTGGTCAATAGCTTGCGTGCTCAAGCCGCAACTCTGGAACGAACCAACGATGATCTTGTGCGAATGAATCGTGCCCGGACCCGTCTGGTCTGCAATTTGTCGCACGAATTGAAAACACCATTGACCTCAATTCTTGGCTATGTCGACCTGTCGCTGCACTTCTATGAAAAACTGTCAGATGACGATTTTAAAGAGCACTTGCGACTGGTTCGTGAAGAAGGAGAGCGTCTCGAAAAACTGATCACCGGAATGTTGCGACTTTTTTCTATCGAATCAGAAAGGGAAATCTGGCGCTGGAAATCATTTGGTGTGCCTTGGTCCATTGCCGATTCCTTTCAGTATTACAATAAGAAAATGGCGGCGCGCCAGTTGACTTCGGAAATCGACATCAGCGACGACCTGCCTGAGATCTACGGCGATCAGGAAAAGTTTGGTATGGCGTTCAACTGCCTGGTTGATAATGCGGTCAAGTTTAATTGCGATGGTGGTTTGGTGAAGGTTAAGGCGGAATCTCGATTGCATGATGGGTTGGAATATGTCTACCTGCAGATTTCCAATCAGGGGCTGACGGTTCCCTTGGAAGCACACAATACAATTTTTAATTCCTACACTCAGCTTGGTAATATCGACACTGAGAAACCGCATGGTGTTGGGATTGGTTTGGCGTTGGTCAAGGTTGTCGTTGATCGGATGATGGGAGATATTTTCCTCGAAGAAGTTGACGGGGAAGGGACCAGCTTCGGGATGCTGTTGCCGACCGAGAATACTTATAATCAGATAAAGGTTAACGGATGAATAATTTTGATCTTCCGGCAGGGTTTCGTTTTTCAGCAATGGCGAGCGGCATCAAGAAATCTGGGAAACTTGATCTTGCCTTGATCTGCTCAGATCAGCCAGCCAGTGTCGCCGGGGTTTTTACCCGCAATAAGGTGATTGCCGCTCCCTTACAATTGACCCAGCCGCGGATTGCTGCAGGTCAGTGTCAGGCTGTGTTGATTAATAGTGGCAACGCCAATGCCTGTACCGGAGAGCAGGGGATGCAGGTTGCGCGACAGACTTCCCGTCTGTTGGCGCAACAGCTGTCGATTGCCGAAGAGCTTATTGCCGTTGCTTCAACGGGGGTCATTGGCGCGCAAATGCCGGTTGCACCTTTTGAACAGGGGATTCCCACGCTGGTTGAGTCTCTTGCTGTTGATCAGGCCTCGGTTGTTGCTGAAGCGATAATGACAACGGATGCTTTTTCGAAGATCGCCGCCGCTCGGGTTGAAGGCCCAGACTCTTCGTACCATATCCTCGGGCTGGCGAAAGGGGCCGGGATGATCCACCCCAACATGGCGACCATGCTTGGCTTTGTGTTGACTGATGCCGCCGTAGCTCCCGAATTGTTGAAAAGCGCGTTGCCCCAAGCGGTGAAAAACAGCTTTAATTCGATTACCGTTGATGGCGACACCTCGACCAACGATATGGTTCTGTTGCTGGCCAACGGCGCCTGTGGGGCGGAGATGATTCAACCTGGTACTGCGGCCGCTGAGCAATTCTGTCAGCACCTTAGTCGGGTGTTGCTTGATCTGGCAAAGATGATTGTGCGTGACGGCGAAGGTGCAACCAAGGTGGCTGAAATTCGGGTGTCTGGAGCTGCGAGTGAAGAGGTGGCCAGGACTGCAGCAAAATCAGTCGCGATGTCCTCGTTGGTAAAGACTGCCTTTTTTGGTGAGGATGCCAATTGGGGACGGATTATTGCCGCCGTCGGCTACTCGGGAATTGAGGTGGATCAGAATCGGATCGATATCAGTTTTAATCGGATTCCGGTCACAAAGAATGGTTTGACAACCGGGCCTGAGTTGGAACTGCAAGCGACAGAGGTTCTCAAGCTTGACGAGTTTGTTGTGCAGATTGAGTTGAATCAGGGGGAGGCCAGTGCCAGTTATTACACCTCTGATCTCGGTTATGAATATATCAAAATCAATGCCGATTACCGTACCTGATTGATGCCTGATGGATAACCCCGCCCCGTTAATCGACCATACCTTGCTTAAGCCGGACACAACAGAAGCGCAAATTCTCTCTCTTTGTGAAGAGGCGGTTGAATATGGCTTCGCTTCAGTTTGTGTGCCGCCAGTTTTTGTACCAATTGCTGCCGACCGGCTATACGGTTCTGTGGTCAAGGTATGTACTGTCGTCGGTTTTCCCTGTGGCTATAACAGTTTACGGCAGAAGGTTGCAGAAGCTGCTGAATTGGTCGCTCTGGGTGCCGCAGAGATCGATATGGTTATCTCGGTCGGCCGGTTGCTGGAGCGGCGTTTTGAACTGGTGGAAGAAGAGATTGCACAAGTGGTTATCGCGGCCGAACAGGCCCCTGTGAAGGTGATCATCGAGTGTTGCTATCTTGATCGAGAGCTTATGCAGCGGGCAACGCAGCTGGTAGTGAATGCTGGTGCTGCCTATGTTAAAACTTCGACCGGTTTCGGATCTTCTGGCGCCCTTGAAGGGGACGTTAAACTGCTTGCTGCAACAGCCGGCGGACGCATTGGTGTTAAGGCCGCTGGTGGAATACGTGATTATGCAACATGCCAGCAGATGATTGTTGCCGGTGCCACCCGGATTGGTTCCAGTGCCGGGGTAAAGATTGTTACCGAGTGGTCAGAGCGTCAGGGTGCCGTTGACTGATATGTTTCAACGCGTCGTTTTGATTGTTCTTGATGGTGTTGGTGTTGGCGCCTTGCCTGACGCTGCCGCTTATGGTGATGAGCATGCGGCAACTTTACAGCATGTCATTGCTGCAGTTGGTGGCTTGCGGCTACCCCAGATGGGTCGACTTGGACTCGATCGTATTATTTCAACTCCTGATATTTCGGCCACCCCTGTCGCCGGTGCTTATTGGGGGGAAATGGCTGAAAAAAGTCCCGGCAAGGATTCTGTCACCGGCCACTGGGAGCTGTCCGGTGTCACCCTTGATTCTCCGTTTGCTACCTTTCCTGGTGGATTCCCGGCCGAAATTATTAATGCCTTTATTGCCGAAACAGGATTGACGCCACTGGGCAATATCGCTGCCAGTGGAACGGATATCTTACGCGCGTTAGGTGCTGAGCATCTGCTCACTGGCAGACCGATTGTTTATACCAGTAGTGATTCGGTTTTTCAGATTGCTGCGCACGAAGAAATTATCCCGCCGCAAAGGCTTTATGCTATCTGTCGGCTGGCAGAAAAAATTATCTATCCGTATAATGTTTGTCGCGTTATCGCTCGTCCATTTATCGGCTCCTGTGCCGATGATTTTCAGCGCACCTCCGGGCGTCATGACTATCCACGTCAGCCAACGTTGCCAACGCTGCTGGATAAAATGCTAAAGGCCGGGCTGGAGACCTGTGGTGTCGGGAAGATCAATGATCTTTTTGCCGGTCAGGGGCTTTCGTCTGTCATGCCAACAAAAAATAATACCGAGGGCATGGATACGACTATAGCCGCCCTTGAAAAAATAAATCATGGCCTGGTCATGACCAATCTGGTTGATTTTGATATGCTTTACGGACATCGACGTGATGCCATAGGGTTTGCTGCAGCCTTGAAGCAGTTTGATGATTGGTTGCCACACCTGTTTAATTGTTTGAAATGCAACGACCTGTTGATCATTACTGCCGATCATGGTTGTGATCCCACGACTGCTGGGACCGACCACAGCCGCGAATATGTGCCGTTGATGGTCTGGTCCTCCGGGCTGAGTCGCTCGGGGAGTTTAGGTGTTCGCCAGTCGTTTGCTGATGTCGGCGCCACTGTGGCGGAGAATTTTTCCCTCGACTTTCATGCCGGGATGAGCTTTCTTGAAGAACTTCGCTGATAGAGGGTTGTCATTTGTTTCTTTTTCGATGGGGGCTGAAAATGGTTAGATATTTTCTCTCATTATTAATGGTTTCCGGTCTTTTCGTCTGGACGGCTGAGGCATCCGCTGTTCGCGTCACGGATGCTGTGATAACCACCGCCATTGAAAATCAGATGCCGGTAGATCGTATCGACGTTTACCCTGCCGATTATGGGAAGTTATTTTGCTTTACTCGAATTGTCGGGGCTGAGAAAGATACTCAGGTAACGCACGTTTGGTATTATCAGGATGATGAACTTGCCCGGGTGGATTTGTCGGTCGGTTCAGCCGACTGGCGGACTTATTCCTCAAAACGTTTTCTTCCGCAGTGGGCTGGTGAGTGGCGGGTTGTTGTGCTCGATGTCAATGGGGATCAATTAACAACCGTTCCTTTTGTCCTTAAGTGATTTGTTGTAATAAAAAAGGCGGCCCTGCTGGGTCGCCTTTTTTATTACGATGGAGTGCGAACTTATTTTTTCTTTTTGCCACGAGCCGCACGAGCCTTGGCCAGATTGTCGGCCAAACCACGATCAATGGCCATCTGTCGTCGGCTTTCAGAGTAGTTTTTAGCCGCGAGGGATTGACTGCGCGGGATGTCAAACTGCTTACGATATCCTGAGGCGGTCATATCGTGAGAAGTTTTTAGATGCCGGGATAAGGTTTTAAAGCCTTTTCCGCAGATCATGCAATAAATTTTATCTTTACCGAAGGCTTTCTTCCGTGTTACTGCCGGAGCATCTACTGACGTTTCGGCCTGTTCCAATGATTCGCCTTTTTCAAGGGAGGTAAGGGCGCTATGAACTTCAGAGAGTTCTGCTATTAGCTCTTCTTTGGACATTGGAGTTGTCGATGCGTGTGCTGCGATAATTTCAGCAGCCATTTCCATGATTGTTGCCATTAAAACTCTCCTTCTTTACGATGGACGGTTAAGTATCTGATGATTTGTATGGCCCCCCACCTCTCTTATAGAGGTTAGTTTAAAGCCTGATTTGATATGAAAAGCAAGGGTAAAATTATTTTGAACTTTTTTGAATACTTAATTTAAATAGCAGATATGTTTTATTTATCAACTTAACTCAAAAATTAGTCCTTCATTTTCTTTGCTTTTCCCTGCTACGGGTAATTGTTTATGGACATAAGAGAATCTATTGAACAGCGTGAAGCTGAAACCCTCTCGCAACATTCCTGCCTCAGTATGAACTCGAAAGGAAGGGAGCGACCTAGTCCTTCTTGTTCTATTCGAACCGTTTTTCAACATGACCGCGATCGTATTTTACATAGTAAGTCATTCCGGAGATTGAAGTATAAAACTCAGGTTTTTATGTCCCCCGAGGGGGACCATTATCGGACGCGGTTGACCCACACTTTGGAAGTTTCTCAGGTCGCGAGGACTGTTGCCAGGGCATTACGATTAAACGAAGATCTTACCGAGGCGATTGCCTTGGGGCATGATCTTGGACATACTCCTTTCGGCCATGCTGGCGAACGCGTTCTTAATGACCTCGTGCCTGGTGGGTTTCATCATGTCAAGCAAAGCTTGCGTGTTGTTGATATCCTGGAAAAGGATGGCCAGGGCCTGAACCTCACCTTTGAAGTTCGTGATGGGATTCGTAAACACTCCAAAGGGCAGGGGGGCTTGTTGACACCCGGACCTGACTCATCGGCTTTTACCCTTGAAGGGCAAATTGTTCGCTTGGCTGATATTATTGCTTATGTCAGTCATGATCTCGATGATGCTATTCGGGGGGGGGTGATTGTGCCCGACGATGTGCCTAAGGAGATATCTCGAGTTGTCGGGCTTAAGCACTCACGGCGTATCGATTGTATGGTCCGCGATTTGATAGAGCAATCACTTGCTGGTGATGTCTTTGCGATCAGATTGTCGGATGAGATGGATGGGGCGATTCGCGCATTGCGTAGTTGGCTGTATGAGCATGTCTATCGTATCGATTGTGTCCATGAAGATTTTATCAAGGCTTCGCACCTGTTGCGTGAATTGTTTCTCTATTTTATTGATAATGAGGCGGTTTTTTTACAACACGGCGGTCGCAGGCTAGGTGGTGACGGTTTGGAAATTTCGGTGGCTGATTTTATCGCCGGAATGACAGATCGCTTTGCTCTGTCGCTGTATAGTCGCCTCTTTTTGCCACAGCCTTGGAGGGTTGTCTGATGTGCGGTAACTCCTTGAATTCCCCCGGGGAAAGGCTTGACAGTGGTTATTCGCTATGCTAGCGTTAAAACCGCTTTATGTGTAAAAGTCAACGAGTCGTATTTGGTTTGAGGTTTCATGGTCCATGCTGCTTCCAGAAAGCTGATTTTTCGTCTTGGCAAGACCGGTTTTCTGTTAGATCTGGACTGGGTTGTTGAGATTTGTGAACAGTTTGCAGGGCAATTTGATGCCAGTCGAACAGACCTGGATCAGGGGATAGTTGGCTCGTTTTATTTTCGTCAGACCAACATTCCTGTTGTTGACCCGTGTTTGCATCTTAACTCACAATCGGAGCTCGCAATAACTGAGAAAACCGCTTTGATCTTACGAGGGGGTGAGGGCAATTGGACGTTGTTGGTTGACCGAGTAGAAGAGATTTTACCGGCCACAATGTTTCAGTCTTGCGAGATTCCCCCCTTATTAAAAAAGTCCATTACTGGTTATTATTCAGAGATCAGCCTTCTGATGAATGAGCCTATGATTAATTTTGAGCCAGAACAATATTACGGGGCGGCACCGGTCTTCCGATGATCAGGTATGGCCTCTTCCGTATCGGCTCGGTTGGTTATGCTGTTCCTTTGCTGCAGTTGCGCAAAATTGTTCATCAGGCCATGGGGTACTCGTTGCCGTGTCTCCCCGCTATGGTTGCTGAAGTTCTTGTTAGTGAAGGGCGGTTGGTCCCCCTGTTGATGTTGCCTTTTTTTTCTGAAGGCGGATTGCTGGTATCGCGTAGCGCAGAGTATAAAATATTAACTGAGTCGGAAAGCGGTATGGTTGCTTTGCCGGCAGGAGAAACCTGCGGCATTGTTGCAGGGGATAAAGGGACTTTGATGGTTTTTGAGGGTAAGCATTCTTCTGGCATCGTTGGAACCTTTGAGTGTCAGGGTAGGGAATTTAAAATTCTGGATATCGATTTTTTGGCAATCTCATTGACCCAAGGGTCTGAAAATAAGCCTGATATCGATGGTGCGAGGAGGCATCAATGACAAAAAAGCTGCTGCTTGCTGATGACAGTATTACTATTCAAAAGGTCATCGGTATTATCTTCGCGACAGAAGACTACCAGTTACTGGTAAGTGATGACGGAAACGATGCATTCGATAAGGCACTCGAGGAATATCCCGATCTGGTGATTGCCGACATTTCTATGCCCGGGAAGGATGGCTTTGAGCTTTGTCAGGCGATTAAGAACGAGCCTCGCTTGGCCCATACTTCTGTTCTTCTGTTGCCTGGAACTTTCGATCATTTTGATGAGAGTCGTGCCCAGGATGTTGGTGCCGACGGCTGGTTGACCAAGCCGTTTGAATCTCAGGCTCTGCTCGATAAGGTCTCTCAGTTGATTGAGGCTGCACCGGTTCAATTGGCTGCCTCCGAGGAGCAGCTGCCTGTAGAGGATTTGGGGTTTGTTGCCGAAGATAGCCCAGAGCTAGTGATTGCAGAGGAATCTGTTGTCGATGACGTGGTTCTTGGTTTGGATGAAGTCGAGGACTTGGCTACTGTTGCCCCGGTTGAAGAGGAATCCCCTGATGATATCTGGGATGCGGTCTCCTTCGAGGAAGAAGACCTGCAGCAATCTGCAGATCTGTCTCCGACGGTTGATCTTGTTTCTGATTTTTCCGAGAGCCCCGCAACCGCAGTTGACGATGTATTTGTCAGCGAGGAGCCCATTGCTACGGATGAAGAGCTGCCCACAGATCGTTTCCAGTCTGATGAGGTTTTGGGGGGAGTTGCTGCTGAGTCGGTCGACTTTTCATCGCCTGAAGAGCCACGTACGGATGAAATTAGTGATTTTATCGCAGATGATTCCGTGCCCTTGGAGCTGAGTGACGAAGTTGTTGCCGAGCCCGCAGAAGGGGAGCCTCTTGGATTTGCGGCTGAGTCTGATCAGCTTTTAGAGCTCGACAGCGAGGTTGATGAGCCTCTTGAGCTCGATACCGAGGTTGGTGAGGCGCTTGAGCTCGATACCATGGTTGCTGAGCCGCTTGAGCTCGATACCGAGGTTGATGAGCCTCTTGAGCTCGATACCGAGGTTGATGAGCCTCTTGAGCTCGATACCGAGGTTGATGAGCCTCTTGAGCTCGACAGCGAGGTTGATGAGCCACTTGAGCTCGATACCGAGGTTGATGAGCCACTTGAGCTCGATACCGTGGTTGCTGAGCCGCTTGAGCTTGCAGGGGAATCCGTTTTGGCTGCCGAGGAAAGTGTTGTTGAGGATGAAGATCTTCCCCTCGTTGAGCCTTTGAGTGATGACTTGTTGGATGGGGATGATGAGATCCTTGACTTGGCAGAGGAGGATATCCTTGAGGATGAGCCATTAGAGGAACCTGTCGCTTTTGCTCCGTTTGCTGCTGAATCGATTGAGTCCCCGCTTGCAGAACTGCCGGTCGATGAAATCGCACCGGAAGAGGCGGTTTTTGTAGCTGAGGAAATTGAAGAACCTGTCGTTGAGACCGAAGAGGAGCTCGTGCTCGAAGAGGACGCAGCCACCGTTGATGAATTTGAAAATGTCGCTGAGGCGGCTCCGGAATCTTTCCTTGCTGAGCCGATTGATGAGCAGGTTTCGGACGTTGAGGTCGAATCCGATATCTCCGAAAATGAGGGTTTCTATTCCGATGCCTCCGAGTCGGAGGAGCAGCCCATTGTTGTGCCTGCTGCCGAGCTAGCAGCGGGTGTGGCGGGTGCCGCAACTGTGGTTGCAGTTGCTGCTACGGAAGGTGTCTCCAATGTCGAGCATGTCGAGCAACAGTTACGCGAACTTTCTGAGGATGAGTTAAAGGAGGTCGTTGCCAAAGTGGCCGGTTCGACGATCGAAACGCTTGCCAGGGAAATGCTTGAGCAGGTTGTTTGGGAGGTGGTTCCCGATCTCGCAGAATCGATGATTCGTGAAGAGATTCGAAAGATCAGGCAGGGCGCCGAATAGGCTCGCAATACATAGCTTTTCCTTCTGGGGGGGGAGGCAGGGAGGTCTTGACTTCCTTGCCTCCCCCCTTTATTGTCCCCCGCATATATTCCTGATCTCATTGGCTTCATAAATAAGGACACGCACAAGATGAAAACTGAATTGCCTAAAGGTTACGAGCCCGCTCAGGTAGAGCAGAAATGGTTTGATGTCTGGGAACAACGTGGTGATTTTCATGCCGATGAAACCTCCACTAAACCACCTTACTCGATCGTTATTCCGCCACCTAACGTCACCGGCGTCTTGCACATGGGGCATGCTCTCAACAATACCCTGCAGGATATGCTTTGTCGTTGGAAGCGGATGACCGGCCATGAAGTCCTTTGGATGCCGGGGACCGACCACGCTGGAATTGCCACGCAAAATGTCGTCGAAAAGCAGTTGGCGGCAGAGGGCAAGGATCGCCACGATCTTGGCCGGGATGAGTTTGTCGAGCGGGTCTGGAAATGGCGTGAGGAGTCGGGCGGGCAGATCATCAATCAGCTTAAGCGGCTCGGGGCTTCGTGTGACTGGCAACGTGAGCGCTTCACCATGGATGAAGGGCTTTCTACGGCGGTCCGTGAAGTGTTCGTTCGACTCTATGACGATGGTCTGATCTACCGGGCTAACCGCTTGATCAACTGGTGTCCGCGTTGCCATACGGCCCTGTCTGATCTCGAAGTTGAGCATGATGATAAAAAGGGCAACCTTTGGCATTTGCGCTATCCGGTGCAGGGCAGTGATCAGTGTTTGGTGGTGGCGACTACCCGTCCTGAGACGATGCTTGGCGATACCGCTGTGGCGGTTAACCCAGAAGATGAGCGCTATCAAGATCTGATCGGCAAGACCGTGTTGCTGCCATTGCTCAATCGCGAGATTCCGATTATCGCCGATGATTACGTCGACATGGAGTTTGGTTCCGGCGCGGTGAAGATCACCCCGGCGCATGATTTTAATGACTTCGAAATCGGTAAGCGACATGCTTTGGAAGTTATCAACGTCCTCGATGAGTCTGGTGTGATCAACGAAAATGGCGGAATCTACCAGGGGCAGGAGCGTGGCCAAGCGCGCAAGAGTATTGTTGCTGATCTTGAGGCCCAGGGCCTGATTGAGAAGATAGACGATTACTCCAATTCCGTCGGCGAGTGTTATCGTTGTCGGACTGTTATTGAACCCTACATGAGCAAGCAGTGGTATGTCGGTGTTGAGCCGCTGGCCAAAGAGGCCATCAGGGCGGTCGAGACTGGAGTGACCAAGATTATCCCAGCGCAGTGGGAAAAAACCTACTACGAGTGGATGTACAATATTCAGGATTGGTGTATCAGTCGCCAGATCTGGTGGGGGCATCGCATCCCGGCTTGGTTCTGTGACGATTGTGATGAAATCACCGTTGCGAAGGAAGATGCTAGTGTCTGTTCGCATTGCGGCAGCACTAATATCCGCCAGGAAACCGATGTCCTGGATACCTGGTTCTCTTCCGCTCTCTGGCCCTTTTCAACCATGGGTTGGCCTGAAAATGCCCAAGCTCTGCAAAAATTCTACCCGACCAGTTGTCTGGTGACCGGCTTCGACATCCTCTTCTTCTGGGTTGCCCGGATGATGATGATGGGGATCAAGTTTATGGATGAGGTTCCTTTTAAGGAAGTTTACATCCATGCCTTGGTACGTGATTCCCAGGGGCAGAAGATGAGTAAGAGTAAGGGCAACGTTATCGACCCCTTGACCATCGTTGATGAGTATGGTGCTGACGCATTCCGTTACACGCTCTGTGCTTTTGCCGCTATGGGGCGTGATATTAAGCTCTCTCCCGAGCGGATCGGTGGTTATCGGAATTTTGTCAACAAGCTTTGGAATGCCAGCCGCTTTGCGTTGATGAATCTGGGGGACTTTGATCCATCGCAGGCACGCTTGTCTGATTTTGAACTTTCGCAGGCCGATCAGTGGATTCTCGATCGTTTTGCCAAGGCAGCCGAAGGGGCAAATCGATCTCTGGCTGAATACAAGTTTAACGATGTCGCCAGCAGTCTCTACTCCTTTACTTGGCATGAATTCTGTGATTGGTACGTTGAGTTGAGTAAGGATGACCTCTATGGGGATGATCCTCAGGCGAAAAAACGTGCGCAAACAGTTCTCTATACCGTTTTGGAAGGAGTCTTGCGTCTGTTACATCCGCTGATGCCTTTCGTCACCGAGGAGATTTGGCAAGTGCTGCCTGGGGAGCGCCCCTGTGTGTCGATTATGCAGGCAGAGTACCCGGTTGGCGCTTTTTGCCCGGTTGATCCGTCTGCGGTGGAGCGGATGGAGCTGTTGATGGAGGTCATCCGGGCGATCCGCAATATCCGTGGCGAGTTGGATGTGCCGCCGGGGCGGCGGATTGCTGTGGCGCTGGATTGCAAATCGGAACAATCGGTTGCTGCTATCACCGCCGGTCAGGCCTATATCAAGTCGCTGGCCCGGGTCGAAGAGTTGCAGGTCGCCGTTGGCCTTGAGCATCCAAAACAGGTATCAACCCAGGTTGCTGGTGATGTTGAGGTGCTGATTCCTTTGGCTGGACTGATCGATGTCGAAGAGGAGGCAGCGCGACTGCAGAAAGAGATCGCCAAGGTGCAGAAGGATGTCGATTTCTTCTCCAAGAAACTCTCTAACGAAAAATTTGTGGCCAATGCACCGCCAAAGGTGTTGGAAAAGGATCGAGGCAAGTTGGCCGGGTCTGAAGAAAAGATTGCGATTTTGCAACAGAGTTTGGAGAAAATCCTCACTCTGAGGTAGATCAAAATAATGACCGGAAGGGGATGACCTTTCCGGTCGTTTTTGTTTGTAACCCGAAGATATCTTTACGGTGAAGCTGTTGAAGGCTCCCAGGATTAGAATTCGCCTACATTGGGCTTTTTTTGTTTAATTTTATAACAATGTTTAGTATACAGTATACGATTTGATTATAACAACCGATCGTGCTTGGCTGCATCGAACCAAAAGGTTTCGACAAGCTGCCGAAAGGATTAAATCAATGCAAAGGAGGAAGGTACGCTGGCGTGGACCGCCAGGGAGAGAGAAGGCTCAGTTTCAAAAGGAGCGACGTGCCGGGCCTTGAGCCGCCTTGGAAAGGCACTGGTGATTGAGTCAGGGAGGCATTCTTTGATGGGCAATCAATTCACATTCTCGAGGGATATGAAACTATGCATTTGTTAACAAGCACAGTGGGACGAAAGATCTTGATGGCAGTGACCGGCATGATGCTGGTCGGATTTATTACTGTCCACCTGCTCGGAAATATGTCGGTGTTTGCCGGCTCCGAAGCAATTAACATTTATGCCGAAAAGCTGCACAGCTTGGGCCCGATCGTCTGGATTTTCCGTCTGGCGATGTTGGGACTGTTTGCCGTGCATATCACTTTCGGCATTCAACTGACGATGGAGAACAGCTCTGCATCTCCTGAAGCCTACGCGATCAAAAAGCGGCTGAAGACCACCTTCTCTGCTGAATCGATGATCTACACCGGACTGATCCTCCTGGCTTTCCTGCTTTACCACTTGCTGCACTTTACCGTGCAGGTCGTTCACACAGACGCTGTCTCTACGTTGCTGCCTCTGGTCAACGATCGCCCTAACGTCTTTGCCATGGTCGGAAACAGCTTCAACAGCGTTTTCGTTTCCGTTGTCTATGTCATTGCAATGGCAGCCTTGTTCCTGCACTTGAGCCACGGTCTGCAAAGTTTTGTTCAGACCTTCGGCCTCAACAATGGACCGAGTCAGGACAAAGTTGCTGCTATCGGTAAACTGGTTGCCATTTTTTACGGTTTGGCGTACACCGCGATTCCGCTGGCTTTCCTCTTCCATATCGTAAAGATTTAGGGGGTTTATTGTGATTCTCGACGGAAAAGCACCTACAGGACCAATTGAAACATCTTGGGATAGACATCGCTTCGATATGAAGCTGGTCAATCCATCCAATAAGCGTAAGTTTAAGATTCTCGTTGTTGGTACCGGCCTCGCCGGTGGCGCTGGCGCAGCATCTCTTGGTGAGCTTGGCTACAATGTCGAAGCTTTCTGCTACCAGGATAGTGCCCGCCGCGCTCACTCCATCGCTGCCCAGGGTGGAATCAACGCTGCGAAAAACTATCCGAACGACGGTGACTCCATTTACCGTTTGTTCTACGACACTATCAAGGGCGGCGATTTCCGTGCCCGTGAAGCAGACGTTTGGCGTTTGTCTCAGGTGTCGAACAACATTATTGATCAGTGTGTTGCACAGGGCGTTCCTTTTGCTCGTGACTACGCTGGTTACCTCGATAACCGTTCCTTCGGTGGTGCCCAGGTCTCGCGGACTTTTTATGCCCGTGGTCAGACCGGACAGCAGCTGTTGCTCGGTGCTTACTCGGCACTCTCCCGTCAGGTTAAAGCCGGTACCGTAAAGCTTCATCAGCGGACTGAAATGGTTGACCTGGTTGTGGTTGACGGTGTTGCCAAGGGGATCACCGTTCGTAACCTGATCACCGGTAAGATCGAGTCCCATTGGGGCGATGCTGTTATCCTGGCTACTGGTGGTTACGTCAATGTTTTCTACCTGTCAACCAACGCCATGGGTTGTAGTGTTACCGCAGCTTGGAAAGCAGCCCAAAAGGGCGCTTACTTCGCAAACCCATGTTACACCCAGATCCACCCGACCTGTATTCCTCAGCATGGTGACAAGCAGTCGAAACTGACGCTGATGTCCGAGTCGTTGCGGAATGATGGCCGCTGTTGGGTACCGAAGAAAAAGGAAGACTGCGAGAAGCCTGCTCATACGATCGCTGAAGATGATCGTGATTACTACTTGGAGCGGAAGTATCCTTCCTTTGGTAACTTGGCTCCTCGGGATATTGCTTCCCGTGCAGCTAAAGAGCAGTGTGACGACGAACGTGGTGTTGGACCAGGTAAGCGTGGTGTCTACCTCGACTACGCAACCGCTATCGATCGTGTTGGTCAGCCGACCATCGCTGAGCGTTACGGCAACCTGTTCGAAATGTACGAAAAGATTACTGACGAAAACGCTTACACCCAGCCGATGCGTATCTACCCGGCCCCGCACTATTCCATGGGCGGTCTGTGGGTTGATTACAACTGCATGAGCAATATCCCCGGCTTGTTTGTCCTCGGTGAAGCCAACTTCTCGGTCCATGGTGCTAACCGTCTCGGTGCTTCGGCACTGATGCAGGGTCTGGCTGATGGTTACTTCGTCATTCCTTACACCATCGCTGGTTACTTGGCTGGTATTACTCCAGGAACCGTCAAGGACGATCATCCGGCATTTAAGCAGTCGGCTGATGAAGTTGAAGCTCAGAATACCAAACTGCTGAACATCAACGGCAAGAAGACTGTCAGTGAGCTGCACCGTGAGCTTGGCTCGGTCATGTGGGAAGATGTCGGCATGGCACGGAGCGATGCCAGTCTCAAGAAGGCCATCAAGCGTATTCCGGAGATTCGTGACGAATTCTGGAACAACGTTAACGTCACTGGCGAAGCCGGTGAGCTCAATCAGCAACTCGAAAACGCCGGTCGTTTGGCCGACTTCCTCGAGTTTGCCGAAGTCTTTGCCAAGGATGCCTTGCATCGCGAGGAATCCTGTGGTGGTCACTTCCGGACTGAGCATCAGACTGACGATGGTGAGGCGATGCGTGATGATGAAAACTACACTTACGCTGCTGCCTGGGAATTCAAGGGCGTCGACAAAGAGCCTGAGTTACACAAAGAGCCCTTGAAATTCGAAAATGTCAAACTTGCCGTGAGGAGTTACAAATAATGAACCTGACATTGCATGTATGGCGCCAGAAGGGGCCAGAGGCTAAAGGCAAGCTTGAGACTTATCAAGCTAAGAATGTCAGTGAAGATCAGTCTTTCCTTGAAATGCTCGATGATGTCAACGAGGACCTGATCAAAGCTGGTAAAGACCCGATTGCATTCGATCACGATTGCCGCGAAGGTATCTGCGGTATGTGCTCGCAGGTGATCAATGGTAAGCCACACGGCGGCCAAGAGCGGACCACCGTGTGTCAGCTGCATATGCGTTCTTTTAGTGACGGCGATGAAATCTTTATCGAGCCGTGGCGTGCCAAGGCGTTCCCGATTCACAAAGACTTAATTGTTGACCGGGATGCTCTGGAGAAGATTATGCAAGCTGGCGGTTACACCTCCTGTCATACCGGTGGTGTCGCTGACGGTAACGCACTGTTGATTCCTAAGCCGGAAGCGGATTATGCCATGGATGCTGCTGAGTGTATCGGTTGCGGTGCCTGTGTTGCTTCCTGTCCGAACAGCTCGGCTATGCTCTTTACCAGCGCCAAGGTTGCTCAGCTTGCGGCTCTGCCGCAGGGTAAAGGCGAAGCCAAGGCGCGGGTCAAGGAAATGACCGAAGCGTTGCTCGATGAAGGTTTCGGTAACTGCACGAATCACTATGAGTGTCAGGAAGCCTGTCCGAAAGGTATCAACGTTAAATTTATTGCCCGGCTCAACCGCGAGTATGTAAAGTCACTCGTTTAATATGAGTAACAGATAAAAAGAAAAAGGGCGGATCTTCGGATTCGCCCTTTTTTCGTCTGCTCAAACAGGGGAATATGTTAGGATGGCTTACTTTTAGTTAGGTGGTAATTGTTGATGGTTAGGACAGGTTTTTTGGATGAAAAACTGGTTGTCTCGGTGGATAAAAAACGCACATCAGTCTGAAGTTCATGCATTGAAAGAGGATCATTATGCTGAACTTCCTTTTGTCTGTGAACATAGCGGCGGCGTGGCAGTCCCTAATCGACAAAAAATTATTCGCCAACTGCATTTAAGTTGTCAACGTCAGTTGCAGATGTTGCAGCAGGTATTGCAGCTTAACTCTGCGGTGATTTTATGGTCCGGTCCAGCAGCGGGCCAACTCTCCTTGTACGCTTTTTCCAGCACGTCTGGTCAATTGCAGTCCGGTCCCTACCCCTGTGGGGTTGGTATTACCGGAGTGTTAAAAGAGCATGATGAATTATTGTTGGCACCGGTAAACGAATTCTCTCCATCAATTCCCTATTATACGACAAATAATCAGGTCGGCAGTTTCATGGCGATTAGGATGACGGTGTTGGCCTCTTCTGACCTCAAGCTGGATGGTCTTGGGCTGCTTTGCGTCGATCGACAAAGCAAAGATGCGTGGAGTGCTTCGGAACATGCTTTGGTTGCAAAGACCGCTGAGCAGTTAAAGGCTAATGTTGCTATGGCCAGACAGCTGTTTAGCTACGATCGCGAACGTCATGCCTACCGTCGAGCATTTGATGGCTTGCGTAAGTTAAATGCAGCGCTTGGTTTGGAATCGACATGTGCCGCCACGGCTGAAGCGATTAAAACTATCGTCCCGGCTGATTTTTTTTCGATCTGCCTTGTCGAAGATGAGCAGTATCGTATCCGTTGTGTGTATGGTGATAATGCGAAGAAATTAGCCGAGCAATCCTTTCCCGTCGAGCAGGGCTTGGTCGGGCAGGCCATGAAATATCGTTGTACGCTGCCTGATAATGCCGATTACTCCGGGACTTCTCCAGTGTTCAGTTCTGCGCACCTGTTTGCAGCTTATCGTTCATTGATGGTTGTGCCATTGCTACAGGAGGATGGCCCGGTGGTCGGGGCGATGATCGTCGCGGCAAAACAAGCCGACAGTTTTACCCGCACTTGTAGGGAAATGTTGGAGTTGGTGGCGACTCAGGTAGTGATTAAAATCGAGCTGGCGAATTCGCACGATCAGATCAATCGGATGGCGACGGTCGATGCATTGACTGGAATAGCCAACCGTCGTGCCTATCAATGTGGTTTCGAGGCGATGCTCGATCGCGCCCGCCGTCGCTCCGGTTCCCTCTATTTAATTCTCTGCGATATCGATCATTTTAAGCAGATCAATGATCGTTATGGACATCCCTTCGGCGATACCGTCCTGCAACAGGTGGCGAAACTCTTTGATCGCGTCGTCAGGTCGGTCGATTTGGCGGCCAGAACTGGTGGGGAGGAATTTGCCATCCTTCTTGAAGATACTGATCAGCACGGAGCGTGGAAGGTTGCCGAACGCTTAAGGCTGTTGGTGCACAATTTGGCCCTGCAATCAGAGACCACTCCCGTTTCGGTGGGGATCTCCCTTGGCATCGCGGCTTTTCCGCATGATGCCAATAGTATGGAGAAATTGGTCAGTTGCGCGGATCAAGCACTCTATCGAGCCAAGGCGGAAGGTCGTAACCGGACCGTTGTCTGGCAATCTCAGGAAACAAGTCAATCAGCCTGATTTTCTATCAGGATTTAACTAACAAAACCGTACTGAACTCTTCTAATATCCGGTTTTTAATCACTTCACAGCCAAGGCGCTGATATTTCTGACGGATATCAAAATTATATTCCCAGAGAATTCCGGATAGCAGTAGTTGGGCGCCCGGCTTTGCTTTCGCAATCAGGTCCGTTGCGACATCCAGCAGGATATCTCCGTAAATATTAGCTAGGATCAGGTCAAAATCCTCTTCTTGGGTTGCATCCAAAGTACCGAAAATGTGAGTCACTTTATCGTTTACCCCGTTTAACTGGCAATTTTGTTCACAGCTTGCCACCGCCGCTTCTTCTATGTCGACGCACCAGGCACTGCCGGCCCCGAGCAGGAGCGCGGCGATTGAGAGGATTCCGGTGCCGCTGCCGAGATCAAGAATTTTTTCGTTGCCGGTAAAGTTGAAACTCTCCAGCGCCTCCAGGCAGGTTCGCGTTGTTTCATGCTCACCTGAGCCAAAGGCACCTCGTTCCATGGTCAGATTGATCTGGTTGCCTGGCGGCGGTGTCAAATCAGGAGGCAGAATACAGAAACGTGAACCGAGGACAAAGGGTTGATAATCTTCCTTCAATGTCTATCTCCAATTTTATAAAATGCTGCTGCTCTCGCTTGGTAGGGAGCGCAGGGGGGCTAGAAAACCTAACGACATCATAGTCCGGCTGTTTTAAGCAGCATCAGCACGATGGTGTAGGTGAAGGCCGAGGCCAGGGTTGAGAGCATGACGATTGAGCCTGCCAGTTCCGCATCGCCCTTCATCTGGTGGGCCATGATGTAGGTTGCTGTGGCAGCCGGTGTCCCGGCCATCAAAATGCCAATACCGAAGTCAATGCCCGTAACATTCAGAGCTATCAAAAGTGGTGCTGCCAGCAGTGGTAACAGGGCCAGTTTGATGCTGCTGGCGAGACCCGCGACGCGTAAATCCCCTTTGAGCCGTTCAATGGAGAAGGAACCGCCGATAGCCAGCAGTGCCAATGGCAGGGTCAGGCCGGTGGTGATATTGAGGGCACGGTCGATAATCAGTGGAATCGGCAGCTGCCAATAGCTCCAGGTAATGCCGAGAAAAGAGGCGATGATAAGCGGATTTAGAGCAACTTGCGTAAGCCAGTTGGGCTTTTTTTCGTCTGTTTTCTGCTGGGGGAGGAGTAACGCAAGGATAGCGAACAAGTTCAGTACTGGGACTAGAAACCCCATCAGAATGCCGGCTCTTGTTAAGCCGTCATCTCCGTAGGCATTGAGGCAGATAGCCAGGCCGACATAAGCAAGATTGCCGCGAAAGGCTCCTTGGCAGAAACTGCCTCGCACTGGGGCGGGGTAATTCCTGAATCCGCTGTAAGCATAGGTGATAATAAAGCCTAAAACGATGACCAATGATGAAGCGATGACCAAAGAACCATTGAATGAAGTTGCAAAATCAGCTTTGCCGATCTTGTAAAACAGCAGCAATGGAAGAAAAACGACGTAGACCAAGCGGTTGGTTTGCTGTACGAAAAGGTCGTCAAATAAAGCCAACCGGCGTAGCAGGTGACCGAGGCCAATAACCAAGAAGACCGGCAGAACAATTGTGATGGTATTAAGTAAAAGCGACATGATATCTCCGAGACGCTGCAGCATAACTCAGAAATAGCAGACTGTCCATCTTGTCAATAAGGCAAAAGGGGCCTCGTTTGAGGTCCCTTTTGCCTTATTGGTAGCAGCGATTCGTGCTTGATAATTTAATTGTCGCCAGAGCTTATATCAGCCGATCAAGTGCAGGTTGGAAAAGTCGTAGACGATGTCATCATTTTTATCAACCGATCCATGGTTCGCGGCATCAAAGTTGTAGCCACGCAGTTCTTCTGTGTCACCCAGGGAGGAAACGCGCTGCTCATCAACATTGTATCCACGCAGTTCTTCTGTGTCATCCAGGGAGGAAACGCGCTGCTCATCAACATTGTATCCACGCAGTTCTTCTGTGTCATCCAGGGAGGAAACGCGCTGCTCATCAACATTGTAGCCACGCAGTTCTTCTGTGTCATCCAGGGAGGAAACGCGCTGCT
This sequence comes from Desulfuromusa ferrireducens, assembly GCF_055389805.1. NCBI lineage: Bacteria > Pseudomonadati > Thermodesulfobacteriota > Desulfuromonadia > Desulfuromonadales > Geopsychrobacteraceae > Desulfuromusa > Desulfuromusa ferrireducens. The sequence goes on along the minus strand of NZ_AP042415.1, from coordinate 4,182,014 downwards.
CATCAACATTGTAGCCACGCAGTTCTTCTGTGTCACCTAGGAAGGAAACGCGCTGCTCATCAACGTTGTAGCCACGCAGTTCTTCTGTGTCACCGAGCGAGGAAACGCGCTGTTCGTCTACAAAATACCCTGATGGCGGGGAATTATCGATCATGTTGGCAGAAAGTAAAGTAGCGGCTGCGAAGATACTGGCGATTGCGATAGTGGTATTTTTTTTCATGATGTGCTCCTAAAGGCAACGAGTTGTTTTGTTTTCTGCGTTCTTGTTTATACTGTTATTCAATACCCGTGCCAAATATTAACCTACGTAAAAACAGGTAGTTATATTTAGTCCTGGACAGCCAGTGATTGCTTTTGTAGAATATTCAACAATGTGCTGATGGATAGTCAACGTAAGAAGACGGTTTAGGTGATAAATTAAACAACATGAAGTCACTATTGGAAATGTTCACAGATCGTCGCCAAGTTACCCGGCTAACATTGTTACTGCTGCTCGTTGCGGCAGTAACCTCGCTGCATTACTTAACCGGGACAGAGCACGCGCAAAATCACGGTATTTATCGGCGATTATATTATTTGCCGATTGTACTAGGTGGAATTTGGTTTTGCCTGCGCGGCGGGGTTGGAATTGCGTTACTGGTTTCGCTGCTCTACGCCCCTCACGTGCTCTTTCAATGGGGGCACCTGCCAGCTATTCATCTTGAGCAGTATTTAGAAATTCTGCTTTACAATACCATCGGTTTTCTCACCGGTTTTCTTTCCGATAAAGAGCGTTCACAACGGCAGCGTGCTGAGGCTCACGCCGAAAATCTGGAGGTAAGTTATGCCAAACTGCGTGCCCAGGCAGACATGATTCTGGAAATCGAGGATCAACTGCGACAAGCTGACCGCTTGACCGCACTGGGGGAACTGTCGGCTGGCATGGCCCATGAAATCCGCAATCCTTTAGGCTCAATTCGAGGCACGGCTGAAATTCTCCAGGATGCGTTCCCCGCCGATAATAAATATGCCGAGTTCACTCGGATACTGATCGCTGAGGTTGATCGCTTGAATCAGGTCCTTGAGGATTTTTTGAGTTTCACTCGCTCAGGCTCCAGTGAACAGAATGATTTTAAGCCGGATCTGGTGCTGCATGAAGTGATGCAGTTAAGTCAGCAACAAGCAGGTAAGGATCGTATTTCTGTAAATTGGGATGAGGCTCCGCTGCCGGCGGCGATTGGTGACGCTGGACAATTCAAACAAGTTTTTCTCAATCTGGTGTTGAATGCCTTTCAGGCGATGGGCCAGGGAGGTCAGCTTTGGATTGAAAGTGAAGTTACTGATAAGCGGATCCTGCTGCGTTTTCGCGATAGCGGACCGGGGATTCCTGAAGAGGATCTCGACCGTATTTTTAATCCATTTTTCACCACCAAAGATGAAGGGACTGGCTTAGGGCTGGCGATCACCTATCGGATCGTGCAGAACCATTGTGGGCAGATCAGTGTGCGCAATGCTCCCGAGGGTGGTGCCGAATTTACTTTGATTTTACAGCCTGTTGATCATCCCTGTACTAGCGAGGAAGCCGATGGCTAAACAAATATTATTGATTGATGATGACGTTTCTTTGCGGCGGGTGACCGAATTTAACCTGCAGGAAGCAGGCTATCAGGTGATTACCGCGGCCAACGGGACAGAAGGGGTGGCCCTGTTTCGAAGGCATCGGCCGGCTTTGGTGATTACCGATGTGCAAATGCCGGAAATGGACGGTTATGCGGTTTTAGAGGCTATTTTACAATTGGAACCGCAGACTTTGGTTATTATTGTCACTGCCTTTAGTTCGGTCGAAAATGCAGTCGGTGCAATGAAGTCCGGCGCCTATGATTACCTGACCAAGCCGTTCAGTCGTGAACAACTGAGCCTGACCGTCGCCAAGGCGTTTGAGTTCGGTAGTCTGCGGCAGGAAAATACGCGCCTTAAAGACGCCCTCTCCGCCACGCTTGACCGGGAGCAGATCATTGGGGAATCGAGAGGTATGCAGCTGCTATTGCAGCGCGTCGAAAAGGTTGCGGCCAGCCAAGCCTCCGTAATGATCAGTGGCGAGAGCGGCACCGGTAAAGAAGTGATAGCCAAGGCTCTGCACCGCGGATCAGAGCGCTGTGACGGTCCTTTTATTGCCGTTAACTGTGCGGCGATCCCTAAGGATCTGATTGAGAGTGAATTGTTTGGACATCTTAAGGGATCCTTCACTGGTGCCATCAAGGATCGTAAGGGCAAGTTCTCTCTCGCTGATGGCGGGACCTTGTTTCTGGATGAAATCGGCGACCTGCCCATCGACCTGCAGCCGAAACTGCTGCGTGCCCTGCAGGAGCAGTCGTTCGAACCGGTTGGTGGAACCACCGAGCGAGTTGATGTCCGGGTGGTTGCGGCGACTAATCGTGATCTTGAAGAGTCGATGCTAAACGGTGAGTTCCGTGAGGACCTTTATTACCGTCTGGCAGTCGTGCCGATGGAGCTGCCCCCCCTGCGTGAGCGCAAAGAGGATATCCCGCTCCTGCTTGATTTCTTTCTCTGCAAGCAGCAAGCTGGTGTGGGTGTGCGTTTTTCTTCGGAGGTGGTCGAGCATCTGCGCAGCTACAGTTGGCCGGGCAATGTTCGTGAACTGGAGAATGTTGTCGAGCAGATGTTGATCCTGCGTCAGGGAGATGTCCTGGAACTCTCCGACTTACCACAGCGAATTGGGCGCTCCGCCGTGCGCAGTGGCGGTGTCCTCAACTTGCCGGATGGGGGTTATTCACTCGAGGCCCTCGAGCAAGAGGCGGTGGAAGAGGCGCTGCGCCGCTGTGATGGCAATAAGACCAAAGCTGCGGCTTTTTTACGTATCCCCCGCCACACATTGCTTTATCGTTTGGAAAAATACAGCATTAAGACTGTTTAGGAGTTGTTTGATTTATGTTGATCCGTTCCCTTGTTTGCTCATTATTATTTGTTCTTATTGCGGTGACCGGGACCGTCGCTGCCGAACGGCGTAGTGCTGTTGTGGCAGCCGTAGCCAAAGCTCGGGATGCTGTTGTTAATATTCGTACCGAACAGATCGTGCGCCGTCGCAATAGTCCATTTTTTGGTTTCGGTGATTCAATCTTCGATCAATTTTTTAACGACATGCTGCCGCCACGGAGTTATAAAACCCAATCCCTCGGTTCCGGAGTGATTATCGACGGTCAGGGCTACATTCTCACTAACGCTCATGTGGTCGATAAAGCCTCGAAGATCTTTGTTGCCTTGCCGGAAACCAACAAAGAACTGGAAGCGACTCTGGTTGGCAAAGACAGCAGCATCGATTTGGCGGTGCTAAAGATTGCCGCAGAAGGGAGCTATCCGTTTTTGTTGCCGGCCCGTTCCGATGATCTGTTCCTTGGCGAAACGGTTATTGCTATCGGCAATCCCCTGGGGCTGGGACATTCGATCACCACTGGAATCATCAGTTCAAGCAAGCGACGCATTCAGGTCGATAAAAACTTCTCTTCGGTCTTTATTCAGACCGATGCGCTGATCAACCCGGGAAACTCAGGTGGCCCGCTGATCAATATCAATGGCGAACTGGTTGGCATTAACACCGCCATTGCCCGTCAGGCCCAGGGAATCGGCTTTTCTATTCCCATCGATACCGCCAAGCGGGTGATGGGCGATCTGATGGAGTATGGCCGGGTGCGTCGTGCCTTTCTGGGTGTTGTTCCGGTCGACGTTAGTCGATCTTTCACCCGTTCACATGGCGATGGTGGCGTGCTGGTCGAGGAATTGTTATCTGGGTCGCCGGCAGAAACAGCCGGTTTACAGGTGGCAGACGTGATTCTGGAAATTGATGATGTCCCGGTTGCCTCGATCGAAGAATACTACTCGCTGCTGCAGACCTACACTCCGGGAGACAAACTGCGTATTTCCCTGCTGCGCGGCTTACGGGAATTGGAAGAGAGAGTTTTATTAACCTCCTTGCCGGAGGGATATGAAATATCATATACTTTGCAGACTTTCGGCTTTCGTCTGCACGAGGAAGCTGGTGGTTTATTGGTCTCCGAAGTTGCCGCCGGCTCTCCAGCTGATAAAGTTGGGATCAAGCCGGGTGACCAGATTGCCAAGATTGACGGAATGGTGGTTGCCGGCCTGGCCGATTTCAAACAGGTGATGGCTGAGCGGATTGGACGCGTACCACTCGCTTTTTTGGTCGTTCGCAGTACCCGCGGCTACCTGGTTGAGTTGCCTTGAAGATTGAAGGGATAGACTGGATGCGTTTAGCGCTGCTCAAGGGTCTACTGCTGCTGTTCATTGTTTTACCTCTTTTCGCTTGCAGTGAAGAGCAGGGTGCGCAATTACCAGTATCTGCGGGGGCAAGTACTGGTCAGCTGGCTCCTGATTTTAGCCTGTTGGATATGCAGGGGCAGAAGGTTTCCCTGTCCGATTTTAAAGGGCAAGTCGTTCTGCTTAACTTCTGGGCGACCTGGTGTCCTCCCTGCCGCGAAGAGATGCCGTCGATGGAACTCCTGCATCGTAAGTTCAAGGATCAGGGGTTGGTGGTTTTAGCTGTCAACGTTGAAGAAAACGGTGCCGAACAGGTAAAACGTTTTTTACAGCGCACCCCGTACACTTTTTCGATTCTGTTGGATGATGCCGCCGAAGCGCAGAATCTCTATCGTGTTTACCAATTTCCGGAAACCTTCATCATTGACCGTAATGGCAATGTCGTCGAGACGGTCACTGGTGCGATAGACTGGACGTCCGGCCCTGCTTTTAAATTGGTCAATTTTCTCCTCAACGGTTGAGGACTTAAGGTTATAAGTTATGGACGCTGGTGCCGATATCACAATCTGGCTGGCTTTTTCTGCTGGGCTGCTTTCCTATTTTTCGCCCTGCGTTCTGCCGCTGATTCCGTCGTACCTGACTTACATTTCCGGGCTGTCTTTCGGTGAACTCAAGGATGCCCAGGCCAGCGCCAAGGTGCGGCTGACGGTCATCTTTCATTCACTGGCCTTTATCGCCGGATTCTCTGCTGTTTTCATCGCCCTGGGTGCTCTGGCGGGATTGTTCTCGTCCTCTTTTCAGACCCACCTGCGGGAAGGGTTGGAGATAATTCAGAAGGTCGGTGGTGTGCTGATCTTTCTGTTCGGAATTCACTTAAGTGGGCTGTTCCATTTTGGTGTACTACTTGGTGAAAAACGGATCCAGCTGCGCGACAAACCGGCTGGGTTTATCGGTACTTTTTTGGTTGGAGTGGCTTTTGCTGCCGGCTGGACACCCTGTATCGGTCCGATTCTTGGCGCGATTTTGGCGATTGCCGCAAGTAGTTCTGGCGGCGTTGGCCAGGGAGTGTTGCTACTCTCCTTCTATTCGGCTGGGTTGGGTGTGCCCTTTTTGATTTCCGGAATCCTCTTTCATGCCTTTCTCGGTTTTTTCGACCGCTTCAAAAAACATATCCGCATTGTCGAGCTTGTGACCGGTATTTTGTTGATGCTGGCCGGTGTTCTGCTTTTCTTTGACATGTTCGGACGTATTGCCGGATTCCTTTACGAAATCTTCCCCCCTTCGTTTGGATAGCTGTTGGTAATCAAGTTCTCATGTATTAAAGGCGTCCCTGTGGGGCGCTTTTTTTATATTGATAGCGTGCACAGCTAAGAGCGCAGTCTTTTATTTAATAAAATATTGCTGTCGATATTTGAAGTGGTTTGTTCCATAGGTGAAATTATCTTGACCTTTTCTCTGTGATAGCCTAGTTTCTGAAAATCATTTTCAATATCTTGCATGGAGGGTATGCCAATGGATCAGGTTCAGGTTTTTAACGACTATCTCGGTCGTAAGGGGTTGAAGACGACCAGTCAACGTATGATCATTCTGGAAACCTTTATTGCCTCAGATTCCCATTTTTCTACCGAAGATTTATATTTAAAGCTGCGCGAAGAATATCCGAAAATCGGTTATGCGACGGTACACCGCACCCTGAAGATATTTGCCGAATGTGGTATCGCTGCAGAGCGCAATTTTGGTGACGGACAGACCCGTTTTGAGCCGATTCATGGTGAAGAACACCATGATCATCTGGTTTGTACCGAATGTGGTTTGATTATCGAATTTGAAGAGCCACAGATTGAAGCGTTGCAGAAATCGGTCGCTGCTGAGCATCAATTTACGATTGAAAATCATCGTCTCGAACTCTACGGTCGTTGCGCGTCCTGTGTCGCCTCCGGCAACTGATTATTCCTTAAAATTCCATTTACTTGAAAGTCAGCAGATTTATGGAAGAGCAGCAACAGCCACAACCGAAAGTTGTTTTGGTCGGCAATCCGAATGTCGGCAAAAGTCTCCTGTTTAATGTTTTGACCGGTGCCTATACCACTGTTTCGAACTATCCCGGCACTTCTGTTGAAGTGTCGCGTGGGCATTGTGACATTGGTGGAAACCGCTACGAAATTCTCGACACCCCCGGCATGTATTCGATTATGCCGATCACCGAAGAGGAACGCGTTGCTCGGCAGATTTTGCTCGATGAAACCCCGCATGCGGTCCTGCACGTGATTGATGCGCGAAATATTGAGCGGATGTTGCCGATGACCCTGCAGTTGATAGAGGCCGGGTTGCCCGTTGTTTTGGTGGTAAATATTCTCGATGAAGCCAAACGTCTCGGTATGGATATCGATCTTAAGCTGTTGCAAAAGAACCTTGGCGTGCCGGTTGTCGGGACCGTCATGCGGCGGCGGCAGGGTCTGGTCGAAGTGCAACAGGCGATTGCCAGTTACAAATCAGTCCCGCATAAGACTTTCAGCTACGGTCATGATCTGGAACGGGATGTTGAAAAAATTATTACCGAAATAAAAGGGGAGTATCGCCTCAGCAAGCGCGCCACCAGTCTGCTGTTGATGCAGAAAGATAGTGACATTGAAGCATTGACCGAGACAATGGAAAGCTCCGCTAGTCTGTCCGGCTTGAATTCGGTGGTCAATTATATCGCTTTTGAACGGCGGGCCGATCTGCATTTGCAGATCAGTCTGGAACGAAAAAAAGTCTGTAAACAGATGCTCGAAGGGGTTGTTACCCAGGAAGAGCAAGTGAGAGAACCATTAGCGGAAAAGATATCCCGCTGGACGATGAATCCCATCGCCGGAGCGCCGATTTTGCTGCTGGTGGTCTACTTCGGTCTTTACCAGTTTGTCGGTGGCTTTGGTGCCGGTACTTTGGTTGATTTTCTCGAGGGCTACCTGTTTGAAGGCTATATAAATCCGGTGGTGGTTGATTTTGTCACCGAACATGTCAAGGCTGAATGGCTATTCGAATTGATAGCCGGTGAATACGGCCTCTGGACGCTTGGTATCCGTTATGCCGTTGCACTGGTTTTGCCGATTGTCGGTACTTTTTTTCTGGTTTTTTCCCTGCTCGAAGATACCGGTTATTTTCCGCGTTTGGCCATGTTGGTCGACCGGGTTTTCAAAATGATCGGATTGTCGGGGCGTGCGGTGATTCCGATGGTGCTCGGTTTTGGCTGTGACACCATGGCGACCATGGTGACCCGGACTCTGGAAACAACCCGCGAGCGGATAATTGCCACGGTACTGTTGGCTCTGGCCATCCCTTGTAGTGCCCAGCTTGGCGTTATCCTAGGACTTCTGTCGCCAGTCGCGGGAGCATTGAGCGTCTGGCTGATCTTTATGCTGCTGATCTTCCTGCTGGTCGGTTTTCTTTCCGCCAAAATTATGCCGGGTGAGCCGCCAGTATTTTACATGGAACTGCCGCCGATGCGACTGCCGCAATTGCGTAATGTGATGGTTAAAACCCTCACTCGGATGCAGTCCTATTTCATGGAGATCCTGCCGCTGTTTTTACTGGCCTCTTTCATCCTCTGGGGATTGAAAATGTTGGGCGCGCTGGAAAAGGTGATTGATCTTCTTTCGCCGGTCGTGCTTGCGATCGGACTCCCTGCCGAAGCGACTTCGGCGTTTGTCTTCGGCTTTTTCCGCCGTGATTTCGGTGCCGCTGGACTCTATGCCCTGCAAAGTAAAGGCTTGTTGACCGCAACCCAGTTGACGGTTGCTGCCGTGACTCTGACCTTGTTTGTCCCTTGCGTTGCGCAATTTTTGATGATGAAAAAGGAACGTGGTTTCAAGGTTTCTTTGCTGATTTTTGTCTTCGTTTCGGTTTGTGCATTTGCCAGCGGTTGGGCTCTCAATAAGTTTTTACTGGCGACCGGATTATTACTGTGATTTGCGGATTCTGCGGTAAAGAGATTTCTGAAGAACTTGGCCCCGGTGAGGAAAAAAACAGCTGCGGGAGTTGCCGCGGTGGCTGTCGCAAGATACATTGTCCTCATTGCGGTTACGCTAACCCCGCACCTGGAAAGTTGCTGCGCAGGTTTCTGCATAAATCTGCTGACAAGGATTAAACGATGAATAAAATAACGCCAAGTGCGGAAGAAATACTCGAGTCTTTGTGGATTGTCACTGTTGAAGGGGATGACGTTGGTTGTCTGCTGAGTGATTGCGGGCTGCCCGCAGAAGAGCTGCAGCTCGGCATCGTTGAATTAGTCAAACGGGCATACATCGAAGTTAAAGGTGATCGTCTTTACTTGCGTAAAGAAGGGCGTGCCGAGGCGCAGATGACAGTGCGCCGGCATCGATTGGCGGAACGTTTGATGATGGACATTCTCGATATCCAAGGCGACGAAGGAAACGAGCAGGCCTGTGCTTTTGAGCACCTGCTGCATCAGGGCGTCGATACCAAAATCTGTACCCTGCTCAATCATCCGACCACCTGCCCGCACGGCAAGCCGATTCCCCCCGGAACCTGTTGTGAAGAAGCGCGGCAAAAAGGCTCGCCGGGGATTGTTCCGTTGACCGAGCTGAAATCGGGTGAAGCGGGGGAGATTGCCTATCTGGCGGCCAGTGACGGCAAAAAGATGCAGAAACTTATGAGCATGGGGGTGTTGCCGGGCAGTGAGCTGAACTTGGTGCAGACCTTTCCCAGCTATATCTTCAAGGTCGGACATTCTCAGTTTGCGGTCGATGATAATCTGGCCCGCGAGATACATATCCGCCGGTCGGTAAAATGATTTCCCAATAAGGGCGATCCACTGGATCGCCCTTATTGGTTTATTTGAGATTAGCAGGGGCGATCTACGGGGTCGCCCCAACTGTTTGCAGGGCTGTATTTCTTCTGCTGTTTGCGCTATACTCCCCGGCCATTCATTATGAAATTAGGAGAAAACATTATGTTCCGTGAGCCAAAAGAGAGCGTTAAAGAATTACAGGAAAAACTCCAGGAATTATGGAGGTATCTTTGACGTCCCTGGCAAGAAGGAGCGGGTTTTAGAATTAGAGGCGGAAATTGCTCGGCCGGAATTCTGGAATCGTGGCGAGCAAGCACAGGATCTGCTCAAAGAGCGGACCTCGTTGCAGAAAATTGTTGAAAATTGCGATTCGGCCAACCAGCAGATTGAAGATATTTTACTGCTGATCGAGTTGGGTGAAGAGGGCGAAGACCAGGAAACCCTCGAAGAGGTCAACGCCATGTTACCTGACTTGTCGGCACAGATCGACAAGATGGAGTTCGCGCGGATGCTTTCCGGTGAGCATGATGCCAATAACGCCACCGTGAGTATCAACGCCGGAGCCGGTGGTACCGAAGCTCAGGATTGGGCTGATATGGTGCTGCGTATGTACCTGCGCTACTGCGAGCGCAAGGGGTTTAAGACCGAGTTGACCGAATATCTGCCTGCCGATGAAGCGGGTATCAAGAGCGCGACCTTTACCGTCGAGGGTGAATATGCCTACGGCTATCTGCGTGCCGAAAACGGTATCCACCGTCTGGTCCGGATTTCTCCTTACGACGCCAGTGCCCGGCGGCATACCTCTTTCTGCTCGGTGTTTGTCTTTCCAGAGCTGGATGACTCGATCGAGGTCGAGATCGAGGACAAGGATCTTAGGGTCGATACCTTCCGCGCCAGTGGTGCCGGTGGTCAGCATATCAACAAGACCGACTCGGCGATTCGGATCACACATATCCCGTCCGGGGTGGTTGTTTCCTGTCAGAATGAGCGGTCGCAGCATAAAAACCGGGCGACGGCGATGAAGCAGCTCAAGGCTCGCCTTTATGAGTTGGAAGTCCGCCAGAAAGAGGAAGAAGCAGCGGCTTTTTCCGAAGATAAAAAAGAGATCGGTTGGGGGAGCCAGATCCGTTCTTACGTCCTGCATCCGTACCGAATGGTCAAAGATCATCGCACCAGCCACGAAGTTGGCAATACCGATGCCGTTCTCGATGGCGATCTAGAAGGTTTTATAGAGGCCTACCTGCTACAAGGAAAGTAGATTTGTCCGAGTGGATTGCTTTAGAACGATGTCCCATTTTTACGACGTTTTTTATATGCATAGAAGCGCCGTAAATGCTTGACTCGCGAGGGTAATTCAGCTAATTTCACCGGTTAAAAATCCCCCGCACAAAAGGAGCTGATCGATGCAAGATTCCGAGATTCCCGTTGGCCTGACATTTGATGATGTCTTGCTGGTTCCTGCCCATTCGCAGGTCCTTCCCAAAGAGGTCGATCTGACCACCAAGTTGACCGCATCGATCACGCTGAATATTCCGCTGCTTTCGGCGGCGATGGATACGGTGACCGAATCTCGTACGGCGATCTGTATGGCCCGCGAAGGTGGACTGGGGATTCTCCACAAGAATATGTCTCCGACTGAGCAGGCGACCGAGGTCGACCAGGTGAAAAAATCGGAGAGCGGCATGATTGTCGACCCGATCACCATGGGCCCGGATCAGAAGATTTATGAAGCGCTGGCGGTGATGAAAAAATATCGCATCTCCGGTGTGCCGGTGACCAAAAACGGCCTGCTGGTTGGTATCATGACCAACCGCGATCTGCGTTTTGAAACCAATCTCGATCAACCGATCTCCAACGTCATGACCAAAGACAAGCTGGTCACCGTTCCTCCCGGAACGACCCTTGAAGAAGCCAAGTTTCACCTGCATAAGCATCGTATTGAAAAATTGCTGGTGGTTGATGACGACTTTGCCCTTAAGGGACTGATCACCATCAAGGATATTGAGAAGGTTCGCAAATATCCAAGTGCCTGCAAGGATGAGTTGGGTCGTTTGCGGGTCGGTGCTGCTGTGGGGGTTGGTGCTGATCTGGACGAACGGACTGCAGCTCTGGTCGCTGCCGGGGTTGACCTGTTGGTGGTCGATACCGCTCATGGCCATTCGCAGGGGGTTATCGATGCCATTGCCAAACTTCGTCAGCAATATCCAGCCTTGCAATTGATGGCTGGAAATATCGCCACCGGTGCCGCAGCCAAGGCTTTGATCGACGCTGGCGTGGATGCTGTTAAGGTTGGTATCGGTCCAGGATCAATTTGTACCACTCGCGTGGTTGCCGGGGTCGGCGTGCCGCAGATCACCGCTATTCAGAGTGTTGCCAAGGTCACCCACGCAGCCGGTATCCCGCTGATTGCCGATGGGGGTATCAAGTTCTCCGGCGACCTGCCGAAGGCGATCGCAGCTGGTGCCGACATCATCATGATCGGTTCGCTGTTCGCCGGCACCGAAGAGTCACCTGGCGAGACCATCCTTTATCAGGGGCGGACCTATAAGTCTTACCGTGGTATGGGTAGCCTTGGAGCTATGAAGCAGGGCAGTAAGGATCGCTACTTCCAGGCAGATGAAGCTGACGTCAAGCTGGTTCCCGAAGGGATTGAGGGACGCGTTCCTTTCCGTGGCCCACTGTCTGATAATATCCATCAATTGATGGGTGGCCTGCGCTCCGGCATGGGTTATACCGGTTGCCGGACGATCAAGGAATTGCAACAGGACAGCCAGTTCGTACGGATTACCAACGCCGGTTTACGCGAATCCCACGTGCATGATGTCACCATCACTCAGGAAGCTCCCAACTACCGCATGGAAAGAGGAAACTAGCCTGATGAGTGATCTTCACAATGAAAAAATTTTGATTCTCGATTTTGGTTCCCAGTACACACAATTGATCGCTCGTCGGGTACGCGAGTCGCATGTTTATTGCGAACTGCACCCCCATGATATGGGACTGGCTGAAATCAAGGCCTTCAATCCCAACGGGATTATCCTCTCCGGTGGACCAAAGTCGGTTTATGAAGAGGGTGCCCCGCAGATCGAAGAGGAGCTGTTTGAACTCGGTATTCCAGTGCTCGGTATCTGTTACGGGATGCAGCTGATGAGCCGCCACTTCGGTGGTGAGGTGATTGCTGCCGGCAAGCGAGAATACGGTCATGCCGAGCTGCTCGCGGTTGGCAACCCAGGTCCGCTGTTTAACGGTTTTTTCGTTGAAGGTAAAAGTCCGGTCTGGATGAGCCACGGCGACCATGTTGAAACCATGCCACAAGGTTTTGAGATGATTGCCAAAACCGCCAACGCTCCAGTCTGTGGTATTCAGAATGTTGCGCGCAACCTTTATGGCGTGCAGTTTCATCCCGAAGTCAATCACACCCCGCGTGGTGATGTGTTGCTGAATACCTTCGTGCGTGAAATCTGCAATTGTAACGGCAACTGGACTCCGGGCAAGATCATCGAAGATGCCGTCGCTCGAATCAAGCAGCAGGTTGGCAGCGATCAGGTGATTCTCGGTCTTTCCGGCGGCGTCGATTCTTCGGTGGCCGCAGCGCTGATCCACCGCGCAATCGGTGACCAGCTACACTGTGTCTTTGTCGATAACGGTCTATTGCGACTCAATGAGGGCGATCAGGTGATGGCTACTTTTGCCAGCAACATGGGGGTCAAGATTACTCGTGTTAATGCCCAGCAGCGGTTTTACGACGGACTGGCCGGTGAAGCCGATCCGGAAAAGAAACGCAAGATCATAGGTGGCCTGTTTGTCGATATTTTTGAGGAAGAATCAAACAAAATCGAAAATGCCAAGTGGCTGGCGCAGGGAACCATCTACCCGGATGTTATCGAGTCGGCCGGAGCGAAAACCGGCAAGGCACATAACATCAAGAGTCACCACAATGTCGGCGGTCTGCCTGACTACATGAAGCTGGAACTGCTTGAGCCGCTGCGTGAACTGTTTAAAGATGAAGTGCGCACCGTCGGCGAAGAACTCGGCCTGCCTCATCAGATGGTTTGGCGGCATCCGTTTCCCGGCCCCGGTTTGGGAGTGCGGATTCTCGGTGAGGTCAAGGAAGAGTACTGCGAAATCCTCCGCCGCGCCGATGCTATTTATATTGAAGAACTCTACGAGAGCGGGCACTACCACAAAATCAGTCAGGCCTTCGCCGTCTTTTTGCCGGTCAAGTCAGTCGGCGTTATGGGCGATGGTCGGACCTACGAATATGTCGTCGCCTTGCGTGCGGTTGAAACCAAGGATTTTATGACTGCTGGCTGGTACCCGATGCCTTACGAAGATCTGGCGCGGATTAGCGGTCGGATTATCAACGAGGTCAAAGGCATCAATCGCGTCACCTACGATATTTCCAGCAAACCGCCAGCGACTATCGAGTGGGAATAGGAAATAGGCGTAACCTATTGAAATAACATACATACTCAGTTACAAAGAACTTACAAAGGCCCTTGATTTTCAAGGGCTTTTTGTTTTATGGTTACAAAGAAATCTACAAAGTTACTGATATTATTGAAAACAATGAGAATGGAGTAGTTTTGTGAGTAGTTTCATTGAAGTAAGTCATTCAGTAATGGGTGGTAAAGGAACAATAATCAGAACCACACAATCAGGTGACGTGTGGCAAGTTAGAATATGGATACCTACAGAAAGAAAATACGTTCGTAAGAGTCTAAAAACAAAAGATTTAGATACAGCATTCAAGCGAGCTGAAGAAAAAATATTTGAAATCTATTCAGATATGAAGTCAGGAAGAAAGATATTTGGCATAATTTTAAATGAGTTAGTAAACGAATATGTTTTATATAGAAGTGAAGATGTTATAGACGATACTATAACAGCAGGTAGATTGACTACTATCAAATCTCAACTGAAACACTTCTTGAGATATAAGGGCGAGAACACAAAAGTATCAGAGCTTGACAATGAAAGTTGTTATGAGTATGCAAGGTGGTGTAGGTCACATAGAGAAGGTGTAAAGGATGTTACGATAAGAAATGAACAGGCAACACTAAACCATATGATAAAGTGGGCTTATCGTAAAGGGTTCTCACATTTCAACTTCTTTGAGTTCAGAGTATTGAGAGTTAGAAGCAATGAAGATAGTAGACGAGGTGTATTTACTCTTGAACAATATGACGAATTAGTAAGAAAAATGCGTTTATGGATTAGTAAAAAGAGTTGTAGCAATGATGAGGTATTGAGAAATGAACGTTTTATGATACGTGATTGCATTCTGATAGCCTCTAACTCAATGCTCAGGGTGGGGGAGTTGTGGCAATTGCGTTGGAAAGACGTTATCAAGTTTGAAGATATAGTAGATGATATCGGTTATAAACACAAATTAGTGACCGTCAAGGTTAGAGCAGAAACCTCTAAGGTAAGAAAAGAAAGAACTATAACGGTTAGAGGGGGTGAGTATGTAGAAAGATTGAAGAAACATTCTATCCATACTGAGCCTAATGATTATATTTTTTGTGGAGTAAGTGGTAGTGAACGTTTCCCAAAGAAAAAGTTTTATGGTTACTGGCACGAACTAATGGAAATGGTTCATATTAACTATAAGGAAGATAAAATATCTTGGTATTCACTAAGGCATTTCGGAATTACTTGCCGACTTTTGGCGGGGGCAACAGCAACTCAAGTTGGAATGTTGGCTGGAACTGGAACAACATTCATAGATAATCATTATGGTCACTTGAATGAAGAAATAGCGAAGTCTGTAGCAATGAAAAACTTCCACTTTGATAAAGATGGTATTAGGGAGCATTGATGATGTGTCTGGCTTGGTCTGTGGCAAACGTTCTTGCTATTTGACAGGGTAACTCCTATATCAGAACGTGTTTGTGTGATACGTGGGTTATTTATCCATTGATTGAATCCAACGAATAAGTTTATCAAAATGGGGTTTGTGGAAGACCTTACATCCTATCTGACTAACTTTTTTACAATCATTAGGTTCAATATTCCCCGAATAAATTGTTTTGTGGTCTGGTGGGATTTTACATTTCATTTCATCCAAGCGATTGAGAAAATCTACACCAGTCATTTCGGGCATTTCATTGTCAACGATTAGAATATCACAACAAGGTTTGTCTTCGGGGCATTGGTTTGTGTTTCTTATGTTCAAGAAACAAACTGGATTCTCAAATGTGTCAACCTCATATCCGTAATCAGGGAGGATTTCTTTGAGTGTTTGACGAACTGAACTATCATCATCAATCACAAGGGCTTTTTTGATGATCTGGTTCTGGTTTGTTATTTTCATTTGATACTCCTATGATACTCCTATGATACTCTTATGATACTCCCTCCCATATATCTATCTAATTAACACTTCTGTGTCAAACGTTATCGGTTGGGAGGGAAACCCCTGTATCAGAACAAGAAAACCCCTTGTAGGATTGATACAGGGGTTTTCTATTGGTTGTCTGTCTGTTGTCTGTTCAGGGGGTGAGATTAGATAAGTCATCACCACCCTTACATTCAAGAGTGATATCTTCAAAATCACTTGAGTTTTCTATTGCCTCATTCAAGAACAATTTGAATAATTTATGGAAGTTATAGTTCCTTCTCTTCAATTCGTTCACTAAATCTCTTTCTTGCTCGGTTATTGATATGGTCAGCTTGTTATACTTTGCCATTATCCTTCTTTTTCCTTGTAATATTTCTCAATACAGCCCCTAATATATTTCTGAATGTTTACATAATGTTTATTCTTCAATGTTTCAATCATTTCAATCTGTAAATCAGTAAACCGAATAACATATCTGTTGTTTACTTTTTCTTTCATTTCATGAGTTCCATCACACAAGAGTAATCGTTCATTACTACCACTCTATAGCCTTGAGCAAATCCTTCATTTAGAACTATGGCAATCTTGTCTACACTTGTTGGTAGTGATATTACCTTGTAATGTTCTTGTTCTGTATCAATGTTGTTTTGTTCCATTGTGCTTAGCTCCTTGTGTTGAAATATGAAAAAAGAATCGTCTGTATTTGAGTGTATTGGTTCATAGTCTTTGTGTAGCAATTCAAGTAATATCTCTGAAATTGTATGATAGTTTCCCGGCATTGGAACTACTTGATATGGCACATAAGGTTTTTGAATTCGTTTCTTGAATATATTCATTCTTTCCCCTTGTTGTTCGTTCTTCATTGTATTTATAAAAGAATGGTGGTCTTTGGTTGTCTATAGTTGAACAAAAAGAAACCACCCTGAAATTAATCAAGGTGGTTTAGGATTTGAGGCGTTGAATGGATGTATCAACAGAAGAGACAAGAGAAGTGATATCAAAAACAAAGACTAACTTATCAGGAGTTGATTAGAAAGGGATTTTGACCTCCCTTGTCTCTTCATATGTATTTATGAAATTAACACTCTGCCCAACTGATAATATTACTATCTTCAATCACAAAATCAATCACATCATTACTATCTTGAAAACCTCTTTCAGTCAGCATAGAAATGTATAATTCACAATCGTTTATCTTGCCAGTCAATTCCTGTTGATGGAAATAGTCAATGATATATACAAGGTTATCATTGTGTAGATTACAAGAATTACTTTTATACAATTGATAGAAACCATAAATCAATTTATTGTATGTCAACTTTTGTATGTCTGGTTTCTTGAAACTAATTCTTTTTCGCATTATTCCAATCGGTAAGAATAAACTTACCTTCCCTTATCTCATATTCTCTATTCTCATTGATGATTAGTTCAAGGAGTGGGTGAAAGGTTGTTATTCCAGTAATGAATAATCGTTTTGATACTTCTTGAAAAGGTTTATCCTCAAGTTGGGCAATATCTTCAAGTATTCTTATTTGTTTATCATCAAGATAGAAACTAACCTTCTTCAATCTTCACCTGCCCTTCAATGGTAAGGAACTCTACAAGGAAATAGTTGTTGAATATTTCACGAACCAACCTTGATTTAGAGATGTTCCTTTCATTGGCAAAATTATTCAATAGTTGATTTTGTTTGGCATCAATACTAATGGTTATTCTTTCCATTTCACTTGTCATCATTCAACCGTTTATATTTCAAATAATGTGATCTCTCTATAGATGGAACAATCAGGTCTATATTGGTTCTATTGTCTATACGAAAGTATGTTAGCTCACCGTAGTTCTTTTCAAGATATTCTCTTACCTCTTGTGGAGAAGTTGCAACTATCTGTGCTGACCATTCTTCACCGGTTGAACTTTCAAACATTTTATATATCGTCTTGAATAACATCATCACAGCCACCTAAACATTGACTTATCAATCTTCTTTACACTTTCAGTTAGTTCTTTGTCTTTCTCAAACGTAGGTTCTTCTAATGATAATTCCTTGAATACACGTTCAAGACCAAGAACATCATAAATCATTTTTAGATATTCAAGACCTTCTGCCGTCTCAAGTTCGCCTTTTACTTCCTTCAATTGGTTCAATCCTTCTACATCAATCTTCCATTCAAGTAGGGTTGAAACTATATGTGCTTGTTGTTTATTCAATTTAATATTACTCCATTATTATAATTTTGTTGGTCTTCCTTCTATATGGTGCAATTTACTACTAACTTGCAGTTGAAAATGCACAAGTATGTCTAATTCCATTTGTGTAGTTTCTGTTTTAGGGTCTTCAATTGCATCTGTAATCTTTGCATAAAGTTCATCAAGAGACCTGTATTGTTGGTCTTCTGTCTGTTGAGATTGAATGTTGTTCAATTTGTCTACGATTATTTGGGCGAACTCTTCACCCTCAAAACGTTCTGGAACCACGATTTTCAATGCTTCGGAAAGTTGTAATTCTTCATTCTTCATTCCAATTGTCATAATCATAAGGGCTTTGTTGTGATACAATTTCTTCAAAGATTTGTCTTTACTGGTAATAGATGCAATCACTAACAACTCTGCTGCCGATAATGAAAGGGTTTTTGAAATTTCTTTTGATGATAATTTCCTTTTTATTATCTTTGATAGTAATTTGATTGCGGATCTATCATCACCCTTTTGATTTTTTTTGTCATTACGAAATAGAGACAAAAACTTTCGTTCTAACAAAATTGACAAATCCATTCCTTTCAATAATGGTTGAACACCTTCATAAAGATAAATGAACTCTTCAAGCTTGTTTTCTATTGGCAGGTCTTTCCATTGTTCCTTTCGTTTCAACTCTGTAAATTGTTCCTTCAAGCTTTTCATGTTGCTATTACTCCAAGTCGTTTTTATTACGTTCAAAGAGTATTTATAAAAGTTCATAGCTTTATATGAACAAATTGATAATTAATTTGTTGTAGAAATAAAAAAATCACCTACCAAGCAAATTGATAAGTGATTTGGAAGTAAAGATGGTATGGTTTTTGTGCTTATATACTTATAATTTACCCCCGGCGGTTTATAAACCTTAGTCTATAGGGAGAAGGTTCTTATGTCAGCTTACCTCAAATTGTTATTTCAACTCGTTTGATAATGTTGGTGGTGTATGGATGGGTAATGGGGGGGGGGTGGTGTATGGATTGGTATTGGTGAAATGGAGAAAGTAACCACCCCCAGGCATCGTTTTATTCAAGTGGGTAATGGTAGGGTAGGGTTCAAGTGATCTGGTTGATTGTAGGGGGTATTCTTGACGGGTTGTTATTGAGTGTTGTGGAACTAATGAAGTAGAAATGACTTGGCAGGGAGTAAGTATCTGTAATCATTCGTGTCAAGCGCAATATTAGCGAGCTTGAATGAAAGTAAAGATTAGAACCGTAGGCAAAAAGAAAGGTAAGCACATGAAATCACTTACCTTTCCGGTGTTTGTGTGTTGGTTGTGTTATTCGATACCGTATTTCTTCTTTTCTTTCTTCATCACACTACGTAAATGTGTTTGTGTGGTCTTATTGAATATATCTTCTTCTATAAAATCGTTCCATTCTTTTGTATAGACAGTGAAGGTTTCTTTACGGTCGGCTTCGTAAGCAACATCTTTAACACTGTTTAGGTTTGCGAGGAAATCAATGACAAGTTGTGGTTCTTGCTTGAACAGTGCTGGCATACCAACAATGTAGATCAATAGCTCCCTTGATGCCTTACTTACATCAACCTTCACCATAAACTCTATACTATCCTTTAGTGAAGTCAGTAAGTATTCACCTAATATGCCACCAAAATGGTTTTCACTATAGTCTCTACCTAATTTGTAGAACTCACTGGCAGTTTTATAACTCTTCTTCTTCATAATTACCCCTCTATCAATGGTTTATGGATTGTTGGAAATCGTTAAAAATGAATATTAGCATTGTCTCACACGAAGTCAAAGTGAAATCTGGGTAGGTAAGGTGTGGGTAGTGGGGTTAGTGTCTCTTGCAGAGGGAACCAGACAGACAGAACCCCCTCTTCTGTATCAGGGTAAAGAGGGGGGGGATACAGAAGAGGGGGTAACCCGAAGGTTTCAAGTAATTTACACTTACATTGATTTCATTTCAACAGTTTATATTTTCAACCTTTTCAATAACTCGTTTGACGGTGTTAGGTTTCCATTCACCTTTTCTTGAGGTTCTATAACCTTCATCATTCAAGAATTGACAGATACCACGAAGTGAAAGACCTTCATCCCGTTTTACTTTGATGATGCCATACATAGTCAATGCAAAATCAGTAGATGTTTTTGAACGACTAATAGATGAAGATTTAGAACCATTCAATCTATCTTCCTGTGTCAAGTTATCATTACCAAGCTTTACACCTTTAGATTTCAATACTTTCAATGCTGCTTTTGTTCTAATTGATATCTGTTCTCTTTCCCATTCGGCCAGTGCGGCAATGATATGTATGGTTAATCTATTTGCATCTGGCATATCACAACAAACAAAGTCAATCTTACTTTCCATCAAGGAAGAAACAAAAGCGACATTTCTACTCAATCTATCTAATTTGGAAATAATAAGGGTAGAAGAGGTATTGCGACAGAAGTTAATAGCTTTCTGTAATTCCTTACGGTCGTTCTTCTTGCCACTCTCTACTTCTACAAACTCCTTCAAGATGTTCCAATCACCACCATTCAAGTAAGTTTCAATAGATTGCCTTTGCCCTTCAATGCCAAGACCATTCACACCTTGTTTTGTGGTGCTAACACGCAAATAAGATACAAAGTTTTTCATGGTGGTTACCCCTCTCAAATGGTTTGTTACGTTTTCAATTTGAACCTTTATGTAAATGTAACGCTCAGTAAGTAGTTATGCCAAGAAGTATAATTATAAAAATCACTCTTAGAGGTATAGGGCTGGCATGAACTTGCCAGACAATAACTATGCCAAGTTTTAAATCATACCAAGTTGCAATTCTGGCAGTAATTCTAATAAAAAAGAATGACTGAGTAAGAGGTGGTTATACAGAAGGTAATAATTGAAGGAGTCAGAAAAGATACTAAATATAGATTATAAGGGCCGACCTAACCAGAGAGAGGAACGATAATGGCAAGATACATTTTAGATGAATATAGAGACTTACGGAAGAAGAAACAAATCAAGGTGAACATTGATGAAGAAATGCTGTATTGGCTTCAACGACTATCGCAGATGAATGAAAAACAGGATCGCGACGATAATACATTACAAAGGGTCATTCGTGGAGCCCTGTTCATACATCTGAAACAAAAATTACCAAATCATTTCAAGATGGATAAGGAAACATTCTTGAGATGTAATGAAAGAACTGGAAAGTATACTGGTGGAAACGAAAGATGGTAGTAATAAGTATTGTTGGTCTAACTTCACCATTCTTTAAATTTATGCTTAGTTTGTTAATAATATTAATTTTGCCAGCTTGTTACTTTTCCATCCTCTGTGTATATATAAACATTATTGTGGTATACCCACTGCTTATGTGTGCCATATTTATTTGTAGTGGAATTTACTTTTTTAGGTTTGCCAAAAATACACTGCAGTGCCAGTTCTGATGTTCCAATATTAACCTTTCCTGAATCTACCTGTTTCCATTCCTTTACAGTCAAGGCGTATAACAGCTTAAGTCTAGCCCTTACAGTATTATCATTATTGATTGAGTATGTGTGGCATAATTGTTCTTTGTTCATACTGACAATTTGAGACCTTTTAAGGTCTGCACATCCTGATATGAAAATTAGAATAGTAGCAAGACAGATGATTGATGTTTTCACGATTCGCCCATTTTATCTATATATAAGCCTAGAACCTTTAATAAATTATGATACTCATCACTGTTTCTTATATTCAGGGTTGAACCGTTAATGTCGGCGTTCTGTATGTTTTCCTTTACTAGGTTTATAAAGTATCCATCAGAACTGTCAAAATTGTAGTTCAATACGAATGGAATGGAACCCTTCTCACCAATATTAGTTGTTAATTCAAGTTTAATATGCTTTAAGCTGTTTACAGATTCAATCTTCTTCCTTAGGCCGTCTGGTGAAAAAATTTTACCTTCATGAATTAGTGTCATTATTGTTTTTCTGTCTGTTTCGTTGGGTGTCATTATTCCCCTCCGTTTATTAAGTCTGAAAATTTTAAACCTTACCACCGTAAAGCGTTATGTCAATAAATTCACAACTACAATGGTTAGCTCCTTTTCATTTACATGTTATTTTAAATCTAACATAAATTATAATATTCAGGTTCAAGTTCAGGGGGCTATTCAGGGGGAGGGTGATTATCGACCTTGAATAGAGAACGTTAGTTCTCACGCCCCTATGGGTTCTTTCATATAAGTTCCTTCAATCAAGTTCATTCAAAACAAGTTCATTTATCTACTTGAGATTTATTGTCTGTATCCCTTGATATGAAATGGAAATACGTCAACATTTATACCATTGAAAGTTTCTCACAGGAAACCAGAAGGTTCTCACAGGAAACCAAACGTTTCCCACAGGAAACTTTAGGGTTCTCACAGGAAACCAAATTGACCACTTTATAGCCATTGTTCATAATCAGAGTTGAATGAATAACACTGCCGCAACTCACTACTACTATCAATAATGATGTTTCTTTTCAGTAGGCTGTGAATGACTTTATGAACCTGTGATTTAGATAAACCAGTTCTGTCTTGGATTGTCTTTCTCTTCACGTTGATAAAACTTCTCTTTTTGTCGGCGGTTATATTCCAAAGGATATAGTTTATTACTTGATGTTCACTTGATGTGAAACCACCTTGACAGAGCCTAAAGAGTATTTCAGGGTTTATCATTCTATATACACCCTGTTCTGATTTCCTGATATGGCTCCTAGCTGGTTCTTTTGTCTTTGCCCTTGTCTTGGTATGGGTTCTTACTGGTTGAGCTGGTGGCGGTGTTGTTTTAGCCAGGTATGATGTTGGGCTTCTTTCTGGTTGGTTTTTGATTGTTTCGTGTAATTCATTAAGTATAGTATCTTTTTTGTCTAACAATTTCCTTTCTCCAATTTAGGTTATTGGAGGCATTACAATATAAATACAAGTAGACTTTGCCTTGCATTTATTTGTGAGACTCCTTGAGGGGGTATTAGTCTATTGCTAATACCCTTTTTTTATTCTTCAATCACTATTGCCTTCAATCATACATATCAAATAGTAACATCTTGCTTGGTGGTATGCTGTTTCTCTTGCTACTCGATTGATATCTTGCTTCACCATTCTGATTTCGTCTGGCAGTGATGTAATTTCCTTTTCCATCGTCTTTACTTCTTCAATATTCATAGGTTGTAGTTCTCCTTATCTTTGATGGCTGTTCTAATAGTATGTATCTCACTTCTAATATAATTGAATAATAATTGAGCTTTCACATCTGGTTTGTGCCAGCGTCAAACTAAAGTTCTTATAAATAATTCTATAGTCATTGGTTTCACCTTCCTTTGATTATACTCATTGTTCGTTTTGTAGAGTCTGTTCTTGTCGGGCAGGCCCTAATTTTATCTTCCGTAATTAGTTCGTCTATCTTCTTTTAGTTCTGAAACATCGATACTTGAATGCTTTTCAACATATTCAACTAATGCAGATAGTAATAGGTCGGCTGTTGATTTGTGGTTTAGTAGCTTGCCTATGCTGATAATTTTTTCTCTCTCATTTGGTGTTGCTTTGAACTTCACATACGCACTGCGGTTCACTCTCATATACTTACCTCTCATATTTTATTAGGCGGCGTCTCGTTGTCTCTAACTTGCTCCGTCTAATATTATTTATAAGAAGTTCACGACCCCTTGACTTACTACTTGTAAAACCTTGATGCCAAAGGATTTACGGGAACGGGTAGTGGTGTGTTAGGCGTAAGTGAGCGCAATTATAGATAATGATTAGGGAAAAATAATAAATGAAAGGATATACAAAGTTTGTTACAATGGCGTCGTGTGTAGGTAATCAATTGGGTTTTATTGAATGCACATAAGTCGGTGTGTTACAAAGTAGTTACAAAGGCGAAAAGCGACACGATATAATGCTAATAAAAACAAGAGTATATAGGCTTTGGATTAGTCGTAGATTATTGAGTGGGAATAGGGCTTGTGGCCCTGTTGATATCGGATTGAAAGTAAAAAGCCGTCAGAGATCTCTGACGGCTTTTTTTGTCGACAGAAGAGGACCATCCGCAAAATATGCACACTGATTTGGCCGCTGAAATTGCCCTTAACCCGAAGCTCTGCCGTGAGTGTGGAGGGCGTTGCTGCAATGGGAGTCCGGGACTTTGGGTCGATCCGCGACGTTTTTTCAATATTTTTTTTGCCGGTCGAGCGCTATCTCTTGACGAGCTGAGGGAGAGGTTGCCACACCTCGGGCTGGTGTTGTGGGAAAAGAGAGGTGTGCCGATTCCGGCCCCGGCATCGGTTTTTGATGGCTGTTCTTTCCGGCTTCGGGACGGTTGTCGGCTGTCTGTACAAGAGCGCCCTTGTCAGTGTCTGACTTTGATTCCAAACGAAGAAACTCTTGCGCATGAGGGGTGTGTCTGCCGCTTGCCGGAAGACTTCAGCTTCGCACGGGCGAAATTGGCGTGGGCTGCTTATTGGCAGGAGCAACGTGATTGAAAAAAAGCCGTCGGAATTCACCAACGGCTTTTAATGGTATTACAGTCGCTATAATTGACTATAAAATCTCAACCAGTTCAAACTCGTAGGTCAGATCTTCCCCGGCCAGTGGGTGATTGGTGTCGAGGCTGACAGCCTCTTCGGTCACTTCAACGACAGTGACCATGTACTCGATATCATCTTCTCCCGCAACTTCCAGCCCTTGTCCTACTTCGGGATTGATGTCGTCGGGAAACTCGCTGCGCGGTACGCTGAAAACATTCTCCGGATCGTAGTCGCCGAAGGCATCGTCCGGGCTGATGGTCAAAGTTTTCTTCTCGCCAGGTGCCATGCCGACCAATGCTTCTTCGATCGGAATGAAAAAGTCTTCTTCGCCGAGAACTAACTCCATCGGGCCGTGCTCATGCTCACACTCGTCTCCGCTGCACTCGTGCCCTTCGGCATCGGGGTAAGTAGTGTCGATGATCGAACCGTCTTCGAGTTTGCCGGTAAAGTTGATGGTGACTTTGTCACCCTTTTTCGCTTGTGCCATCTTATTGTTCCTTCCGTGTTCGTTATAGCGATAGTGCATCTGTCCCGGTTCTAGCACAGGTGCAGAAACAAAAAAAGGCTCAATTGTCTTATCTGTCGACTGTGGCTTTTTTTTCGCCGCCGCAACGCCTATACTGTGCGCAATTATTCTTTTACCTGATGGAGAAATGCATGGCCGACGAGCAGGTAACTCTGCATGATTTGAAAGAACGGATGGCGACTTTTGTGCGTGAGCGGGATTGGGAACAGTTCCATAGCCCGAAAAATCTGTCGATGTCGATTTCTATTGAGGCCGCAGAATTGATGGAACACTTTCAATGGTTGAGTACCGAACAATCATCCCAGCTTGATGCCGAACCCCTGCAGGAGGTTGGTGAAGAGCTCGCCGATATCGTTCTCTATTGTTTGTCGATGGCCAACACTCTGCAAATTGATCTGGCGGACACGGTGCTGGCAAAAATGGCTAAAAACGAACGCAAATACCCGCAGGATCAGGTGCGTGGCAAGGCGCATAAATATACCTACTATCAAGCCAAGGACGGTGCCAAGTGAGCGAGCAACGCAAGCCGGGGCGAGCAGCCAAAAAATACAGTCAGGCGGCACGGTTGCACGATATGATCCGCATCCTCGAAGCGCGTTACGGGGCGACCGTCGAGGAGTTGGTTGATGAGTGCCAGGTGACGCGGCGTACCGTCTATCGTGACCTGCAGGCGATCACCGAGGCGGGATATCCGCTGATCAGTGAGCGGCAGGATGATGGTCAGGTCCTCTATAGCTTTATCACCGGGTACAGTAAAATTCCGCCGGTTACTTTTTCCCTTGAAGAGCTGATGACCCTCTATCTTTGTCGCGGTCAATTGGAATTTCTCAAAGGGACGCCATTTCAGGATGACTTGGCGGCGATCTTCGCCCGGATCCGCTCTAGTATGCCGCCGCGCAGTGTTGCCCATCTCGAACGTTTGGCCGAGGCGTCATCGCCACGCTTTCTTGGTTTTAAGGATTATTCGGGGCAGCATCAGTTGCTTAAGGATTTACGTCAGGCCCTGCTTAAGCAGCAGAGCTGTAATCTTCAGTATCGACCGGCCAAACGTCAGCGTGCTAGTTATCGTATTGATCCCTACACCCTGCTGTTCTTTAAAAATGCTCTCTATTTGGGCGGTTATGCGCATAATCGACAAGCGTTGCGGCTGTTTGCTATCGAGCGGATAGAAAGTCTGGAACTGTTGCCGGAGCGTTTTGAAGTGCCTGAGGATTACTCTGCCGCTGCTTTAACCGGTGCCGCTTTCGGTTTGATCGATGATGGAGCAACACAGCAGGTTGAGCTGTTGTTCGATAAAGAGATTGCCCATCTGATTAAAGAACGGGTCTGGCACCCGCAGCAGCAGCTTGAGAAGGTATCTGACGGATCTCTGCTGTTACGCTTTGATGCCGCCGGAGACAAGGAAATCCTCTCCTGGATTTATTCTTTTGTTCCGCATGTGCGGGTGTTGGGACCGGAATCGCTGCGGGATCAGTTTGTTGACGGTCTGACGGGCGGCTTGGCTTTTCAGGAGGGCTCATAAGTAGTGTGACATAAACTGACACTGAGATGGCTATGATGGAGCTAACAGGAAACTTACACAGGAGGATTCAATGATCTGGTTAGCTCCCATGTCTGGTACCGAAGAAGGTAGTATCTATTTTGATATCCGTGATATTGCTCTGCAACAGATCGGCAACGGGACTCACGGGGTGGTGAGTGGACTGCTTGGTGACGGGCAGTTGGAGCTCTGGGGTGAGGTTCACCTCGGTCGTTCTTCGTATGTACAGATTTTGCCGTTATGGACCGATGATGGTCAAGTCGAAAGCTTTGCCGTTACCGTTGACGAGGGTTTACTCAAAGAGCAGCTACTGGATGCTGTGGAGAAGGTTTTTGTTTCCGTTGCCGCTTTATCTCCGGCTGGATCAACACAGGCAAGTGAACCCAGTTTTTTAAACTTTAAAAGTAACAGCCCCTGCCGGTGGACTGAACGATTCTGACGCTTGGCAGCGGTTACAAATGATACAGGTGGATATGCGCGAAATTATCTTGGCCTCGACTAGTCCCTATCGGCAAAAATTGTTGCAGCAGTTGCAACTCCCCTTTGTCGCCGTCGCACCCGATTATGAAGAGATTATTGATCCGCAGGTTGCCCCCTCTTTGCTGGTTCGTCAGCTGGCCTTGGGGAAAGCTCAAAGTCTGGCCGATGTCTATACCGATGCCTTGATTATCGGTTCGGATCAGGTTTTTGTCGATCAACAAGGTATGGCAATTGGCAAGCCGGGAGATATGCAGACGGCATTCGATCAATTGCGCAAGATGAACGGTAAAAGCCACACCTTTTTTACCGGACTGGCGTTGCTCGATAGTTGTACAGGAGAAGCTCTGATTGATTCCGTTCCTTTTTCTGTAACCTTTCGGCAGCTCTCTGATCAACAGATTTGGAACTATCTAGAGCGGGAAAAACCGATGGATTGTGCTGGTTCATTTAAGATCGAAGGGTTAGGAATTGCACTGATGGAAAAAATGGCTGGTGAGGACTATAATTCTCTGATTGGGCTGCCATTAATTAGGTTGGTGGGGATGTTAGAGCAAAGCGGAGTCGGGATTTTTGAAGGGGTATAGGATTAATCGGAACTAATAGGCCTTGACTTTTGTTTTCGTCAGCGCTACTGTGGATAAATATAGTAGCTATATAGCTATCAACCGAAAGGGCAAAACCAGAGAAATCTGGTGACGCAAAGCCACGGGTCCTCAATTTTAGGGCAGCCGGGTTGCCGAAGTGGATGCAGTGCATTTCTTCCGACCTGACTGATCTGGTAGAAAAAGGCGCTCACCTCGGCAACGGGGTGAGCGCCTTTGTTGTTACTGTGGTATAATTACGAACGTTTTAAGGCAGTTTCTAGAGGGAACTTGTTAGCTATAAAATAGTGATAAGAAAAGTTATCTCCGAAACGGCAAAATCAGAGAAATCTGGTGACGCAAAGCCACGGGTCCTCAATTTTAGGACAGCCGGGTTGCCGAAGAGAATGCAGCGTATTTTTCCGAACCTTTGGATACAGATGCGCTCATCTTCGGCAACGGAAGATGAGCGCATTTTTTTAGCCCGCACTATAAAACTGTAAAGAAGGCGTCGGGGGCAATAATGAAAAGTAGACCGTTAATAAAGACGATAGTGTTGTTTTGTTTCTTTATGTTACTCGCCGGACCAGCGCTGGCAAAGAACGTCACACTCTCTTGGGATGCCAGCCCCAGCACTGTTTCTGGCTACAAAATTTACTATAAAAGTAATTCCAGTCAGCTGCCATTGGATGGCACTGGGGCGACTCAAGGCGCTTCTCCGATCGATGTCGGCAGTGTTTTGACTTCCACCATCACCGGGCTTGCCGATGGCGACGAGCATTATTTTGCTGTTACCGCTTATGATGCTGCTGGCTATGAAAGCAGCTACTCAAATCTGGTCTTCAGCGAAGCCGTTGTTGATGATGGTGGCGGAGGGACGAATAACCCACCCGTTCTCGGTTCGATCGGCGCAAAGTCCGTGACCGAGGGGGCGCAGCTGAGTTTTGCCGTCTCTGCAACCGATGGCGATGGCGATCAATTGACGTATTCCGCCACCGGTCTGCCGACCGGAGCGACGTTCAATGCTTCAACCCGAACCTTTGCCTGGACTCCAACTCAAGCCGGTAGCTACGATGTCACATTCAGCGTAGCAGACGCCAGTCTCAGTGATTCAGAAGTCGTGACAATCACCGTCGTCGCAGGTAATGGCGCACCTGTGCTTGGTGCTATCGGTGCAAAGTCCGTGACCGAGGGGGCACAGCTGAGTTTCAGCGTCTCTGCAACCGATGGCGATGGCGATCAATTGACGTATTCCGCCACCGGTCTGCCGACCGGAGCGACGTTCAATGCTTCAACCCGAACCTTTGCCTGGACTCCGGCCTCGGGGCAGGCTGGGAGTTATTCAGTTACCTTTTCTGTCTCTGACGGAAGCCTTTCCGATTCGGAAACAATCAGCGTTACAGCAATAGAAGTAGTCGCGGTAAATCAGGCACCGGTGCTAGCCTCAATAGGATCTAAAGGGGTTGCCGAAGGAGATACTCAGTATATTCCGATTAGTGGCACTGATCCAGATGGTGATAGTCTGACCTTTGGTGTTAGTGCTTTGCCTGATGGAGCCGTATTCAATTCAGCTAGTAATTTGTTTAGTTGGGCTCCTGATTATGATCAGGCTGGCAGCTACGATATTACATTCACCGCCAGCGATGGTAGCCTCAACGATTCCGAAATTGTGACGATTACAGTTGCAAATACCAACCGCTCGCCGTCATTGACAACCATCGGTAGCCAAACGGTTGGTGAGTTAGATACGCTTATGTTTTCCGTCAATGGTAGTGATCTGGATGCAGACACCCTGACGTTTAGTGCCGCAAACTTGCCAACTGGGGCTACTTTTAACAGCTCAACACGGGTGTTTAGTTGGATTCCCACCACAAATCAAGGAGGCAGCTATTCCGTAACCGTCAGTGTCACTGATGGCGACTTGAGCGCTTCAGAAGTCGTCACAATCACCGTCGTCGCTGGCAACGGTGCGCCTGTGCTTGGTTCCATCGGCAGCAAACTAGGGGCTGAAAACAGCAGCGTGAGTTTCACCGTGACGGCAACCGACCCGGATGGCGACAGTTTGACTTACAGTGCGAGCAACCTCCCTAATGGTGCGAGTTTTAACCCGGCGACCAGAGTCTTTAGTTGGATTCCTGATTATGCGCAGTCGGGCGTTTATTCGGTTACTTTCAGTGTCGCGGATGCCAACTTGGACGACTCTGAGGTTGTTTCGATAACCATCAGCGATGTTAACCGTCCGCCGCTGTTAGCCGGAATTGGTACCCAGAGTGTCGGTGAGGGGACTGCTCTCAGCTTTACGATCAGTGGTTTTGATCCCGACAATGATGGCTTGACCTACAGTGCCACCGATTTGCCGAGTGGTGCGACGTTTAACCCGGCAACCCGCTTGTTCAGTTGGACTTCGCCTTTTGAAACGACGGAAAATACTCGGATTTATCCGGTCACTTTCACTGTCAGTGACGGATCCTTAACTGATTCGGAAACCGTTACCATCAATGTGACGAATGTAAATCGAGCTCCGGTACTGGACGCTATCGGAAGTCAGAGCTTGACAGAAGGCGGTAGCCTCAACCTGGTTGCCAATGCGACTGATCCCGATGCAAATTCACTCACCTACAGTGTCAGTAACCTGCCCACCGGCGCAGTTTTTACTGTTTCGACCCGCTCCTTAAGCTGGATCCCGGCAAACGACCAGGCTGGCTCCTACGCAGTGACCTTCACTGTGACTGATGGCACCCTGAGTGATTCCGAGGTTGTCACCATTAGTGTCGCCAACCTCAATGAAGCTCCGGTGCTGGATGTGATTGGCAGCCAGAGTGTCAATGAGGGAGGGGACCTTGCCTTGGTGATCACTGCCAGTGACCCTGAGAATGCCGCTCTTACCTACAGCGCCTCCGGGTTGCCTGCCGGCGCCAGCTTTGACGCTGACCAGCAGCGCTTTAGTTGGACCCCGGACTATACCCAGGCCGGAAACTTTACGGTAACCTTTAATGTCACCGACGGTTCTCTAAGCGATTCTGAAACTGTCGCAATCGCTGTTGTTGACAGTAACCAATCGCCAATTATCGGTGGCACGCCAGCAGTGACGGTGATGGCGTCAACGGCTTACAGTTTCACCCCATCAGCCAGTGATCCAGATGACGACAGCTTGACCTTCAGCATCAGTAACAAGCCAGCATGGGCCAGCTTTGACACCACCACCGGTCAACTCAGCGGTACACCGAGTGAGTCGCAGATCGGAACAACGGCCGCCATTGCAATTGGTGCCAGCGATGGTAATGCCATCGTCTTTCTGCCGCTATTCTCTCTTGAAGTGCAGGCCTATGTTTCTTTGGACAGCGATGGTGATGGCGTCTTTGATCATTTGGATGCCTTTCCTTCCGATGGTAATGAGTGGCTTGATAGTGATGGCGACCAGATCGGCAACAACGCTGACACTGATGATGACAACGATGGTGTTTCCGATGTGCGTGACGGTGCCCCGCTGGATAGCAGTAAGTCGGGCTGGTTGATCAGTGCAACGACCGGCAGTGGTGGGTTTATTACCCCAGAAGGGCAAACGTCGGTCCTCTACGGCGGATCACAAAGCTATAGCCTGTCACCGATGGCTGGTTTCTATGTTAATGACTTGCTGGTGGATAACGTTTCCGTTGGTACTGTTGCCAGCTATCAGTTTGACAATATTTCAGATCATCACAGTATCGAGGCCGTTTTTTCGGCCATTCCGACGGGGCTCAGTCTCGATCCCACGGCTGAAGGATTAGCCGGAGTAGAGAGAGTTGATGGTGGCGATGACAGCAATAACCTTGTTGCCAGTAGTCCGAAACTCGACCTTGATTATCAGTTCCATATAACTGTTCGCGAAGCCGTCGCTGCCGATCAACGTCACGTATTCTTGATGCTGGATGGATATCGTTACCGGATGGAATTGGAAGATGGTGCTCTGACTACAGGGGCTCAATATCGCTATGTTACCCGTTTAGGACCAGCGAACGCTCATCAGTTCTACTTCATTGTCGAGAATACAACTGGCGGTCAACTGTGGCGCTATCCTCATTCGGGACTGCTATCCGGACCGACTGTTGAATTGTTGCAAGGGAAAAATGTCATCGGCACCCCAGGAAATATCGACAGTGCAGCTCTCGATAGTGTGACCGCCTTCAATGTTGTCCAGGCTTATCGTTGGCTTCCTGCGGATAGGCTCAAAGGCAGTTATCAAAAAGTAGATAGCGGGGGGCCTGTTAAAGCCGGAGAGGGATATGTCCTTAAGCGGACGGAGGAGGGTACTTTACCCGATTTGGACGCTTATGGTGAAATTACTACTGCGACCCACGAAATTGTGGTGCAGGCAGGTTGGAACCTGATAGCCAATCCCTACAAAGGCAATGTCGTTCTTGCCGATGTCCAGATTCAGGTTGGGAACAATTCTCCACAGTTATGGTTGGCCGCTGCTGCGGAGAACCTAGTGGTCGATGGTGTTTATTATTATCTCGGCGTTGATTGGGGAAACACCAACGCGTTTGAGAGTGCTGGCGGCACCAGAAGTGCAATTTTGACGCCCTGGATCGGTTACTGGATTTATGTCAACCCGACTGATCAGCCCGTCAAGCTGTTAATTGCCAAGCCGCGACAGTAACAGGAGAAAAGCCATGAAAAGATATCCTACGATATTAAGTCAGTTTTGTTGTGCGGTGGCGCTTCTGATGCTTAGTGCCTGTGGTGGTGGTGGTGGCGGTGATGCTCCCAGTGGGACCAAAACGGCAGATAGCGGTGGCGCTGCGGTGACAACCTTAAGTGGCGCAGTTGCCGATGGCTACTTGCGCGGGGCCAGGGTGTTTCTCGATCGCAACGCCAATCGTCTTTATGACAACGGCGAGCCGACCACGACTTCAACGGCTGGTGGTGCCTATTCGTTAGAGGTCAATCCTGGAGAAGGAGCACTTTATTCTGTGGTTGCCCAGATTGTCGCAGGGCAGACCATCGATGAGGACAACGGATTAACCGTCAGCGAGGACTACCTGCTTGAGGCTCCCAAAGGCCGCTGGTCATTTATCTCCCCGCTGACCCGAATGGTCAAAGTCGTCCAAGAGAAAAATCCCTCTTTTACTGAGTTACAGGCGGTTTTGCAGGTGCGCACCGAACTCGGTATTGATGATAACGTTTCATTGTTTGAGGATTATCTTTCTCGCGGGACCGGCGGGACAGAGGCCGGGGAACCCCTGCTAGCCACGGAGTACAGTCGGGCCCACAAAGCGGCACAGGTCGTTGCCGCATTGATGGGTGGTTTGCAAGCTGATATTGAACAGAATTTAGGAGGTCAGATTGCCGACAATGAGCAGGCGGTCGTTGCTTATATGGTCAGTGACAAGATTCAGGAACAGGCTCCGCTGATCAAACAGGCGCTCGACAATGAACGCAATATTGATCAACAGATCGATATTGCCGCTCTGGTTGTTTCAACTACCGCCGCCATCGATGCGGCAGCACTCAACACCGACCTCATGATCCAGTATGAACAACGGATAACGCAGGAGCTTCCAACCTGGGACATGCAAGCGCCGGGATTGCTCAGCAAAACGCCTCCGGCAAACGATACCGCATCTGTCGATGTGACGCTCGGAATTATCTTTGATGAGCCGCTTGACGAAACCTTGCTTGTTGATGGTTTGATTCTACTGACCGGCCCTGCAGGTTTGCAAGCAGGGACGATCAGTTATGATGCTGGTGAGAAAAAACTGACCTTTGTCCCGGATCAGTTGCTGCTGCCTTTCAGTGATTATCAGGTCACATTAAAAAAAGAGCTGGCCGATTCGCTCGGTAACTCACTGGGGCAGGATGTTGTCTGGTCTTTTTCAACCATTTTCAACCAGACTCCTCCACCGCTTCCAGATTTCTAGCTTACGCTTTCCGCAATAAAAAAGGCCGCACTCCAAAATGGGGGCGGCCTTTTTATTTTCGATTTATAGCTCTATGGAGCGTCTCTATTCTTCTCCCGATGGGGTTTTTATCAACCGGTGCTTGATGCGATGGGTCACATAGCCGATGGTCAACAGAACCAGCGGGATTGAACAGGCAAGCAGAACCTTTTTGCTCAGTCCCCAGTCTTCCAGGGGGAGACCGCTCAACAGGTAGCCGATCAGGCCGATGAGATAATAACTGATGGCGACAATTGACAGCCCCTCGACGGTTTCTTGCAGTCTGAATTGAAGCTGACTGCGACGATTCATGGCCGAGAGCAGTGAACGGTTCTGTTCCTGCAAGTTTAAATTGACCCTGGTGCGCAGCAGGTCACTGGCCCGTTCGATCCGTTTCGAGAGGTCCTCCATCCAGGCTTGCAATGCCTCGCAGGTCCGTAGGGCTGGATCGAGGCGCCGATTCATAAATTCCTGCAACGAAAGGTGCCCGTTAACAGCGGCCTCCTTCATCCCCTCCAGACGCGTATGAACCAGTTCGTGATAGGCGCGAGTGGCAGAAAATCGACGATTAGTCTCTGCCCGGTAGGTTTCCAATTGTGCTTCCAGTTGCGTCATTTTTTCCAGCAGTTGGCGTTCGCCTCGGGCGGAATCGATTTCATTGACCTGGGTCAGGATCTTTGCCAGACACTGATCCATATCGACTAACTGGGGAGCGATCCGTTTGGCGATCGGCAAAGAGATAAGCGCCAGCAGTCGATAGGTTTCCATTTCCATCAGTCGCCGGGAAAGTTGTCCGAGCTGCTCATCGTTAAGTGCATTATTGCGCACAATGAAGCGACCGTAGCCGTCACCATGCAGTTTGAAGGCGGTGAACAGTTGCGCTTTACCCTTTTTGGCATCGCTGACCATCACCTGATGACCTTCAAAGTAGCGACATAGAGCCGAGCACTGGTCATCCAGCTGTTGGTCATCCACGATAATGTGGAAGGCTGAAACCATTTCACCCGGCAGGGCTTTGAGCCAGTCGGCCGGTAGCAGGTTGATGACCGGATGCTGGAAGGGTTCACCGATTAACGCTGCCGCTTGCATGATGGTCAGGGAGTAGAACTCGACATGTCGTTCCCAGTGAATGGTGAAATCACCGAAATTCTGATAGAAGGACACGGCGCCAGCCGGTGGCTGATTCACTTCATAACGACGGCAGAGATCGCAAATCAGTTGATGGGAAATGGCCAGCTCCTCGCCTTGTGCACATGCGGCCAAATGGGAAATCTGTTGCGGACTGCTCAGGGGATGAAACGGGCGAATATGTAATTCGTTATAGAGCGCCTCTCGCTGGGGGTGGAGCTGGTATTCGGCTTCTCTGGCACCTGACATCTTTTCCCTTTCAACTTAATATCTGGCAAATTGCAATCAGATTTCATGAGATTCTAACGGAGCCAGAGCGTTACTGACAAGTGCAGCAAGAAAATCAGGTGAATTTTCTATTTTCCTGTTCCTGAACACGAATGAAGGTTGTCCGCTTGGTCAGCTCTTTTAAGGCGCCGGCACCAACGTAAGTGCAGGTCGATCGGACACCACCGAGGATATCCCGCACTGTTTCCGCGACCGGGCCCCGGTAGGGGACTTCGACGGTTTTTCCTTCCGATGCGCGGTATTCTGCGACCCCCCCGGCATGCTTGTCCATCGCGGTGGAAGAGCTCATGCCGTAAAAAAGTTTGAACTGCTGACCGTCACGCTGCACCAACTGGCCGCCACTTTCATCGTGGCCAGCCAGCATGCCGCCGAGCATGACAAAGTCAGCCCCACCACCGAAGGCTTTGGCGACATCGCCGGCGCAGGCGCAGCCGCCGTCGGAAATAATTCGCCCACCAAGACCGTGAGCAGCGTCGGCGCATTCGATCACGGCGGACAGCTGCGGGTAGCCGACCCCAGTTTTTACCCGGGTGGTGCAGACCGAACCGGGGCCGATGCCGACCTTGACAATATCTGACCCGGAGAGGAGCAGCTCTTCAACCATTTCGCCGGTGACCACATTGCCGGCAACAATGGTTTTGTTGGGGAATTTATCCCGCACCTGTTTAACGAAATCGACAAAGGATTCGGCATAGCCGTTGGCGACGTCGATGCAGATAAATTGCAGCTTTGGGTGCTGCTCAATGGTTTTCTGCATGTTGCTGAAGTCGGCCTTGGCGGTGCCCGTGCTGATCATGATTCGCTGGTAGATATCATCATTGCGGGATTTGAGGAAATTATCCCACTGCTGAAGCGAGTAATGCTTGTGGATGGCGGTCAACAAGCCATATTCAGCGAGAACATCGGCAATCTCGAAGGTGCCGACAGTATCCATATTCGCGGCGATAACCGGAGTGCCATGCCACTGATATTGGCTGTGGAGAAATCGGTATTCGCGTTCCAGATTGACCTGGGCACGGCTTTTCAGTGTCGAGCGTTTCGGGCGGATCAGGACATCTTTGAAGCCGAGTTTCAGGTCTGTTTCAATACGCATAGTTTCTCCTGCATTTCAGGGTCGCTGTCAGTGCCTTACTTAAATATAACCTTTGGGGAGGAAGGATTGTCACGCGGAATCTTCCAGGTTGTAATTGATCCGGTCGAGAAACAACTTCATCATGATCGGCGGCATGCTGGTGGTGACAAAGGCGATCAAGACCAGTATGGAAAATATTTCATCATTTATCAGTCCCAGTTGCAAGCCGATTGATGCAACAATCAGTTCCACCGCACCACGACCGTTCATGGCCAGTCCTATCAGGGTCGCTTTCTTGCGGTTCATCCCGCTTGCTAAGGCACCACCTCCGGCACCGAGCAATTTACCGACGATCGCTGCCAACAACAGGGCAACGGTCAGCACCAGATGGGTTTTGAAAATCGAGAAGGTCACGTGGAAGGAGAGGCTGACAAAGAAAATTGGCCCAAGAAAGCCATAGGTGATGGATACAAAGCGGTCCGAGATTTTTGTCAGCAGCTCTTGACTGACGACCCCTTCACGGACAAAGAGTCCGGCCATGTAAGCGCCGATGATGAGATGCAGGCCAGCAATCTCCGCCAACAGGCCGAATAGCAGTGCCATGATTAGTGCAAAGGTAAATCCTTTGGAGCTGCGGGAGGAAAAATGGTGGCCGATTTTCGGATAGAGCCAGATGCCGATGCCAACCGCCAAGCCAAAAAAGGCGATGACTTTGCTCATGGTAAAGGCGAAGGTCAGCCAGTTGACCGAGCCTTGATTTGTGCCGATATCAACGATAGCGGTGAAGAAGGATAATGCCAGGACATCATCAATAATCGAGGCGCCAATTATCACCGGCGATACCTGGTGGTTGGTGAGTTTCAGGTCATGCAGCACCCTGGCACTGACGGCAATGGCGGTAATCGACAGTCCGAGAGAGATAAACAGACTCTGGACAGTCGGCAGGTCGAACAGCATGCAGGTCAGGTAGGAAACGCCAAAAGGGATGACGAAACCTGAGATGCCGACCAGACAGGAATGGAGCCGATACTTATTTAGATCGAAAGGGTTTGTTTCCAGCCCGGCATAGAACATCAGGAAGAAAACCCCAAGTTCTGACAGCACGCTGAGCATTTCGTTGGGGGCAATTATGCCGAGGATGGCCGGGCCAAAAATAATCCCTGCCGTCAATTCACCCAGAATCGGCGGCTGATTGATGTATCGGCACATCACCCCGGTTGTCCAGACGATCACCATCAGCATCAGCAGGTTGAGGGTCGGGTTATGTTGGGTCATCTGCGAAATGGAGACGAGAATATTTTCCATGCTGCCCCACCGCTGTTAGAGAAATGCGTGTCCTGCTTTCTTACCTTAACCCGAAATGCTGGCTTACATTTTACCATATGCTCGGGTGATTCCTGTTGTTTGGTCAATCTTCATAGCTGAATTAATGCGACGGGTAAGATGCCTCTGTTTTGCGTGCTTTGATCGTTTTAATCGTTGATTAACCGCGATATTTTCACGTTGCTCAACGTGTGCTGCTTTGTTGACTTAAAGAGTTTGAAATTGCTGACCAGTTTATCGACGCAAATCCCCCGACAGATTGACTCGTGAATAGAAAATACAGTTTATCACCACTGCTGGTTTCAGTTGACCATTGTTGAGTAACGGTGGTAAATTCCCCTGACAAATTCACCGCCGATCAGAGCCCTTGGGTTGGTCGGTTTTTTATTTTTACGTCCTTCAGTCTCTCCTGGTATTTATGGAACACGCCAACTTTGTCCACTTACATTTGCATAGTCAATATAGCCTCCTCGATGGTGCCATCAAGCTTGATGAGCTGATCGATCGGGCCAAAGAATATAAAATGCCCGCGGTGGCTGTTACTGATCATGGCAACATGTTCGGTGCGGTCGAGTTTTACTGCAAGGCGAAGAAAAACGGCATCAAGCCGATCGTTGGTTGTGAGGTTTATGTCGCCCCCGGCTCCCGTTTCACCAAGGGCAATGCCCGCGGCTCTTCGGAGGCTTCCTACCATCTGGTCCTGCTGGCGATGAACCTGGCCGGCTACCAGAACCTCTGCCGCTTGATTTCCGCAGCCTACCGTGAAGGTTTCTACTATAAGCCGCGGATCGACTGGGAGCTGCTGGCAACCCATAACGAAGGGTTGATTGCCCTGTCCGCCTGCCTTGGTGGCGAACTGCCGACCCTGATCAATCTCAATCAGTACGACGAAGCGCTGGAACGGGCGCGGCAGATGTCGCAAATGTTTGACGACAACCGTTTTTATCTGGAGCTGCAGGAGAACTACATTCCAGAGCAGGCCAAGGCCAATGCCGGTCTGGTTAAAATCGCCGAGGAACTGAACCTGCCGTTGGTGGCGACCAATGATTGCCATTATCTGACCCGCGACGAAGCCTTCGCCCATGAGGTGCTTCTCTGTATCCAGACCGGCAAGACCATGGATGATCCGAAGCGGATGCGGTTCGCCAACGATGAGTTTTATGTCAAGACTCCCGATGAGATGATTGAGCTGTTCAAGGATTATCCCGGGGCGACCGATAATACGGTGAAGATAGCCGAGCGTTGCGATCTGGAACTCGACTTTGATACTTACCATTTTCCTCAGTTCGAACAGCCGCCCGGAAAAACACTCGATGATATGTTGCAAGAGCAGAGTGAGGCGGGGCTGCTGGAACGGTTCGACGAAATTCGCAAGCTGCGCGAACTGAGCGACGAGCAGATTCAGGTGTACCATGATCGTTTGGCCGAAGAGCTGGCCTGTGTCAAGAGCATGGGCTTTCCTGGCTACTTTCTGATCGTCGCCGATTTTATCAACTGGGGCAAGGATAACGATATCCCGGTCGGCCCGGGACGGGGGTCGGCGGCCGGCTCACTGGTCGCTTTTTCCATCCGCATTACCGATATCGATCCGATCCCCTACAATCTCCTTTTCGAACGGTTCCTCAACCCGGAACGGATCTCGATGCCGGATATCGACGTCGATTTCTGTATCTATGGCCGGGAAAAGGTTATCGAGTATACGCGGCAGAAATATGGCGCGGAGAATGTCGCCCAGATCATCACCTTTGGGACCATGCTGGCTAAGGGAGTGTTACGCGATGTCGGTCGGGCGCTGAATGTTCCTTACGGCGAAGTCGATAAGATCGCCAAACTGGTTCCCGGTGTTATAGGTATCACCCTGAAAGAGGCGATTGCGCAGGAACCGAAAATTCAGGAATTGATCGATAAAGACAAAAAGATCGCCGAACTGATCAAGATTGCCTTGGCCTTGGAAGGCCTGACCCGTCACGCTTCGACCCACGCGGCTGGCGTTGTGGTCACGCCGAAACCTCTCTCGGAATATCTGCCACTCTACATCGACCCTAAATCTGGCGGACAGGTCACCCAGTACCCGATGAAGTATGTCGAGGAGATCGGCCTGGTTAAGTTTGACTTCCTCGGTTTGAAAACCCTGACGGTCATCGAGGGCGCGGTCCAATTAATTCGCAAGAGCAAAAATCCCGATTTCGACCTTAAGCTGGTGCGTGACGACGATAAGGCCACCTACGATCTGCTCTCGCATGGTGAAACGACCGGTGTCTTTCAGCTCGAGTCCTCGGGGATGAAGGAATATCTGGTCAAGCTCAAGCCGAGCTGCTTCGAGGATTTGATCGCTATGGTCGCCCTTTATCGGCCCGGTCCCTTGGGCTCGGGGATGGTCGATTCCTTCATCAAGCGGAAGCACGGTCAGGAACAGTTCAAATACGATTTTCCACAGTTGGAACCGATCCTGGATGATACCTACGGGGTTATCGTTTATCAGGAACAGGTCATGCTGATCGCCCAGGTCCTCGGTGGCTACAGTCTCGGTGGCGCCGACTTGCTGCGCCGCGCGATGGGTAAGAAAAAGCCGGAAGAGATGGCCAAAGAGAAAGTTAAGTTTCTCGCCGGCGCTAAGGAAAACAAGCTTGATCTGAAGAAGGCCGAGGGTGTTTTCGATCTGATGGAAATGTTTGCAGCCTACGGTTTCAATAAGTCTCACTCGGCGGCCTACGCTTTGGTTGCCTATCATACCGCTTATCTAAAGGCTCATTACCCGGTTGAATTTATGGCCGCCCTGTTGACCGAGGATATGGAAAACACCGACAAGGTCATCAAGAATGTCAGTGAAGTGCGATCCATGGGTATTGAGGTCCATCCACCCGATATCAATGCTTCGGATCGTTCCTTTACCGTCGCCGAAGAGTCGATGCGTTTCGGTCTCGGTGCGGTCAAGGGGGTTGGTTCTGCGGCGCTCGATTCTATTCTGGATGTCAAGCGCAACAAGCCGTTCAGTTCGTTTCAGGATTTTTGTGAGCGGGTCGATCTGCGTAAGGTCAATAAAAAGGTTGTCGAGGCGCTGGTTAAGTGTGGGGCCTACGATTCCCTCGGCGGCAAACGTGCCCAGTTTATGTCGGCGATCGAAGAGGCGATGGAGATCGGTCAACGTTTGCAGCGTGAACGTGAGTCGGGGCAGGATTCGCTGTTCGGCAGTAACGAGTTGGTTTCGGTGGCTGGTAACGGTTACGGTATCCTGCCCGAGGTCGAAGAGTGGGACGAAAAAACTCTGCTCAGTAATGAAAAAGAAGCGCTTGGCTTTTATGTGACCGGCCATCCGCTGGATCGCTTCCGTGAGTCGATCAAACGTTTTACCACGTGCGAGACCTCCGGCTTGGTTGATCGAACCGATAAGGAACAGGTGCGGATTTGCGGGATTGTTTCCGGCATCAAGGAACTGATGACAAAAAAGGGTGATCGGATGGCTTTTGTCACCCTCGAAGATCTTAGCGGTTCGGTTGAAATTGTCGTATTTCCAGAGACCTATGCCGCTTCCATGGAATTGTTAAAAGGGGAAGATCCCATCTTGGTCAGTGGCGAGCTTGATGTTGGTGAAGAATCCTGTAAAATGCTCGCCAATGAAGTATCCTTGTTGCGGGATATCAAAGAGACGATGACCGAGCTGATTCATATCCGCTTGACGACACCTGGTCTGGATGAGATGCAGATGCGGCAATTGAAGGGGATCATTCAGCGCTATCGGGGCAACTGTCAGGTTGAGTTACATATCGTCATCCCTAACCGGAGCGAAACGACCATCAGGCTACCGGAAAATTTGAAGATGGCGGCCTCCGACGAAGCGATGGCCGATGCTGAAAAGTTATTCGGCTATAACGTTATGAATTTTGAATAGTTTTTTCAATATATCTGTAAATTTATGTCCACATGGTTAGGACAGGGAGTTAATAATGAATCATTATCTCGATTTTGAAAAACCGATCGCTGAACTAGAAACAAAAATCGGCGAACTGCGTGAGTATTCGACGGATAGTGTCGATTTTTCAAGCGATATAGCTAAATTGGAAAAGAAGGCCGACAAGTTAAAGACAGAGATCTACACCAACCTGAGTCGCTGGCAGCGCACCCAATTGGCACGTCATCCAAACCGTCCGCACACCTTCGATTATCTTGAGCATGTCTTTACCGATTTCTTCGAAGTTCACGGTGATCGTAACTTTCGTGATGATCCGGCGTTGGTCTGCGGTTTTGCCAAGATTGATGGCAAGCCCTGCTGTGTTATCGGTCATCAAAAGGGGCGAAACACCAAGGAGAAGGTGCACCGCAACTTTGGTATGCCGAATCCTGAGGGCTATCGTAAGGCATTGCGGGTCATGCAGATGGCTGATCAGTTTGGTCTGCCGATTTTTACTTTTGTCGACACCCCCGGCGCTTTCCCCGGAATTGGTGCCGAAGAACGGGGCCAGGCTGAAGCGATTGCCCGCAATTTGCGCGATATGGCGATGCTGAAAGTACCGGTTATTGTGACCGTGACCGGCGAAGGTGGCTCAGGGGGCGCGTTGGCGATTGCCGTTGGCAACCGGGTGATGATGCTCGAATATTCGGTTTATGCGGTTATCTCCCCGGAGGGTTGCGCCGCGATTCTTTGGAATGACGGGAGCAAGGGGCCACAGGCTGCCGAAGCTCTCAAGTTAACTGCGCAGGATGTTAATAGCCTCGGGACTGTCATTGACGATGTTATTCCCGAACCGCTCGGTGGGGCCCATCAGGATCATCAGCAGGCAGCGGCAACCTTAAAAGGTTATCTTCTCAAGCATCTGGCCGAATTGGAAGAGCTGTCAGGTGATGAATTGATCGAGCAACGCTATCAGCGTTTTCGGGCTATGTCAGAGTTTGAAGAAGCGAAGTAAGCAGTTTTTGATGTCGATATCCCGTTGGCAGGTTAGCCTATGTGTGCTGCTGCTTTTGTTGTTGGGCGGCTGCGGCGGTGGGCATACGACACGGGTGATTGATACCCCGGAAACCCGTGAACTGAAGGGCTGGCAAAAACCGTATGAGGT
Organism: Desulfuromusa ferrireducens; assembly: GCF_055389805.1. NCBI lineage: Bacteria > Pseudomonadati > Thermodesulfobacteriota > Desulfuromonadia > Desulfuromonadales > Geopsychrobacteraceae > Desulfuromusa > Desulfuromusa ferrireducens. The sequence goes on along the minus strand of NZ_AP042415.1, from coordinate 4,139,959 downwards.
TGATGGCCAGCGTTACCAACCGCTGCGCGATCATCAGGGATTTACGCAGCGGGGTATTGCCAGTTGGTACGGGAAAAAATTTCACGGCCGAAAAACCAGTAATGGCGAAGTTTATGATATGTACGCCATGACCGCTGCGCACAAAACCTTGCCGCTTGGCGTTTTTGTCCGTGTTACCCATCAGCAAAATGGTCGTTCGGTGGTCGTGCGGGTCAATGATCGTGGCCCCTTTGTCGCGGGGCGGATTATTGACCTGTCTTATACCGCTGCCAATAAGTTGGGTATTGTTGATGCCGGAACCGGTCAGGTTCAAGTCCAGGCGCTTGGTTACCGGCAGACGGACCGTGGTCAAGTCAGTTACCGTTCACCAACCAGCTACGATGTTGGCAGCTTCTCGGTTCAGGTCGGCGCTTTTTCGGTTTCCGTTAATGCCTATCGATTGGCAACCCAACTGCGGAGTCGTTACGGCACGTCTGACGTTCAGATAGCCGAAGTCAATGGACAGCAGATGTATCGGGTCCGGGTCGGTGATTATCGTTCTTTGGAGCGAGCGGAACAGGCCGCGACGAAGTTCTCCGCCGGTGGTTATCCCGGAAGTTTTGTCGTCGCTTTTGATTGATTATTACAGGTTCTTGGGATGGATCATCGGTAAAATGAGGTGTTTTCTGCTAAAAAAGTGTCATAACTCTCATTTTGCAGCTGTAAGTATATGTAGTTATAAATGTAATATTGTTCTCGGTAAGATCTCGTTTTTTTCTATAATGACTTGATTTTGAGAAAAGACCATGCTAGCGTTTATTTGTCTGAGATCAAGTATGTGTAGATATTGTACTGTTAAGTCGAAAGTGAGACCGCACAGACCTTATGGACTGCGCGGTTTTTTAAAAGGATTGCAGAACAATCTGCATCACGACAACTCCCGCAGGGGACCAAGTAAGGAGAAAAGAAAATGGCAGAAGGTACAGTCAAGTGGTTTAACGATTCCAAGGGTTTTGGCTTCATCGAGCAGGACAATGGTCCTGATGTATTCGCTCACTTCTCAGCAATCAGCGGTGACGGCTTCAAATCTCTTGCCGAAGGCGAGCGTGTGAGCTTTGATGTTACTGAAGGCCAAAAAGGTCCTCAGGCAAGCAACATCACTAAGATCTAAGATCGCTTGACAGTTTGTAGCGATATAGGCCCTGCGGGATTTCCCGCAGGGCCTTTTTTCGTTCAAGAGGTAGGCTAATCGCACCACACTCAACTATACTGTTCAATAATTGCCTTAAGAGGGGATGTTATGGAACTCTATCAGCGCAAACAAATTCTCGATGTCATCGAGACCCTTTCCACCGATTACTTACAAGGGAAGGTCAGGGCGATCCGCTTGGCGGTAGTCAGCATGCTGGCGGGCGGCCATCTGTTGCTGGAGGATATTCCCGGTTTGGGGAAAACCAGCCTTGCTCTGGCACTGTCTGGTATTCTCGACCTTGATTTCGGCCGAATTCAGTGTACCAGCGACCTGCTCCCTTCTGATATCACCGGTCTATCTATCTTTGATCGGCAAAAAAACCAGTTTCATTTCGTTAAGGGACCGATATTTAACAACCTGGTTCTGGTTGATGAAATTAATCGCGCCATGCCGAAAACCCAAAGTGCCCTGCTTGAGGCGATGGAGGAGCGCCGGGTAACGATCGAGGGGACGACCTATGCATTGCCGGATCCTTTTCTGGTTATCGCGACCCAGAACCCGGCCGAGCAGGTCGGTACTTTCCCTCTTCCCGAGTCGCAGTTGGATCGATTTCTGATTACCACCGGTATCGGTTATCCGCCCCCGGAACTGGAGAAGAAGATCATTCAACGCGGCAGCGTGCGGGAGGAATTGGAGACGATCAAGCCGCTTCTGGAGCGGGACAAGATTATTGAGACCAGTCGTTATATCCGGGAAAAAATTAAGCTCGGTGAAAAAGTGACCGATTATATCTACGCCTTGATCGAACGCAGCCGCTCACATCCGCAAATATACTCCGGTATTTCTACCCGCGGTGGACTGAGCTTAGCCGCTGCCGCGCGAGCTGAAGCTTATCTTGAAGGACGTGATTACGTGGTCCCGGATGATGTGCAGCGGATTGCCATTCCGGTGGTCGCGCATCGTTTAATATTGCGCCCGGAACATCAAACCATGCGTAAAGAAGAGGTGTTCAGATCGCTACTCGCAGAAATCCCCGTTCCTATGGCTTAAAGCTGACCCGAGCCGGGATACTTTATATTGTTCTCACCCTGTTGCTCGGCTTTGCTGCAGTTAATACCGGCAATAATCTGCTCTATTTGCTGGTCTCGGCATTGCTCGGATTTATGGCCGTTTCCGGACTGCTTGGTCAGCAGAATCTGCTCCGTCTTGAGGTCTCTATCTTTCCCGTTGCAGATCTCTTTGCTGGCAATCCAACACCTGTGGCGGTTGAGTTGCACAATCGCCGCCGCTGGTTGCCGGCTTTTTTAATTCGCGTCGAACTGGCAGAGGGCGCGACCCTGTTTCCTCTGCTTGCTGCCGGTCGCAGTCAGCGACAAAATCTCACTCTGACTCTGTCGGAACGCGGTTATTTTGCGTTGCCACCAGTTCATATCGTCTCCTGTTTTCCGATCAATTTTTTTGTTCGTTCCCGGATACAAGAACAGGAGCAACAGCTGCTGGTCTTTCCGCAGCCTCTAGTTGTCCGTTTGCCTGCGGGGGCAGGGGATGGATGCCATGCGCGGCGCGAGGATCTGCCGCAGCCAGGAATCGATGGAGAATTGCGCAACATCGACAGTTATCGCGATTCGGATCCAATTAAATCGATTCACTGGAAATTGTCCGCCCGGCATGACGAGTACAAGGTGAAGCGCCAGCATCGGCTTGGAGCCCCCTCTTTATTGCTTGATCTCGATGAGTTCAGAGGTCCACTCGAAGAGCGGTTGAGCCATTGTGCTTTTCTGGTAGATCAGTACGGGCGGCAGCAGCGTTCTGTCGGTCTGCGTCTCGGCAAGCAGTTATTTGCTCCAGGCCACGGGACGGCACACCGCTATAAGCTTTTAACGGAATTGGCACTGTATGGTCGGCGTTGAGCGTGTTCTGCAAATAATGGCTTATTTTTCAGCCGTTGTCGGTGTCCTGCCGGTGTTGACGTTTCTTGATAGCTGGGTCCTCCTGACCCTGCTGGGCGCACTGCTGCTGGGGATTGCCGGCGATCGACGGGGGCGTTATCTGCTCAGCAAGGGGTTGGCAACCCTGCTTTCGATCGCGTTCTTTGGTTTGTTTTCCTTCCAGGTTTCACTGAACAACCTTGTTGAACCGCTGATCCAGTTGCTTTGTTTATTGTTGGCGGTCCGCTTGGCGAGCGACAAATCGCCCCGGCATCTGTTGCAGTTGTTTCTCCTTTCGACCATGGTGCTGGCGGCCTCATCGATGTTGACCCTCGATATGGCCTATCTTGTTTATTTGGTTCTGATTGTCTTGTTGGTGACCAGTGGGCTGGTTTTGCTCAGCTTTTACGCGACCGACCCGAGGATCAGATTTACTCGGCAGCAGTGGTTATTGCTGCTGAAGGTCATCGCCTGGCTACCGGTTGGTTCATTGCTGTTGATGTTGGTTTTATTTGTCATCCTGCCACGTACACAGATGCCGATGTGGGATTTTCTCAATCCGCATCCGGCTGCCAGTATCGGTATGAGCGATCAGGTCCATCCCGGTTCCGTTGCGGAGTTGGCGCAGAGTGCGCAAACCGCATTTCGTGCCGAAGCGAAGCGGTTGCCGGTTAATAGCCTTTATTGGCGCGGCATTGTCTTAAACCAGCTAAATGGCCAAACCTGGACACGCTCGGCAGGGCACGCAAAAGAAAAGCTTATCAGTGATTCCGAGTCGGAAATTTTACTGACCATCTATTCGGAGCCGAAAGCTGAGCGTTATCTGGTGACCCTTGATCATCCGCGTCAGGTGGCGCAGGTCAGGCATGATTTGGCTCCTGACGGGGTCGTGACGGGGCGCTGGAGAGAAGATCGCAGAATCCGTTATCAGGTTCGGGCGCAATATTCCGCCCACAGCCAGCAAATCGGCAGTGTCGATAGCTATCTGCAATTACCTGATAACCTCTCGCAACAGTTGCGAGCCATCGGTGTGCAAATCTCCGCGGGGAAAAACTATCAGGGAAAGGTCGATCTACTCGAAAAGTTTTTTTTGCAGCAGCAACTCAGCTATTCGATTACTCAGTTGCCGGCCACGGACAATCCGATTGATACCTTTTTGTTCGACAGTCGGCGCGGCTACTGTGAATACTTCGCTTCGTCCTTTGCCGTGTTGTTGCGCCTTGCTGGTGTGCCGACGCGGTTGGTAGGCGGCTATCTGGGAGGAGAGTTCAATCAGTTTGGCGGTTATTATCTGGTGGGCGAGGATTCTGCACATGTCTGGGTTGAAGCGTTGGACGATTCCGCAGTCTGGCAGCGGATCGATCCCAGTCGTCTGGCAATTAATGCCGATCAAGCCTTTTCGACAACAGGCCTACATGGTTTGGCGACCCTGCAAGCATTAACTGATGCCTTGCTGCACAACTGGAGCAGCTTGGTTCTAAACTACGATTTGCGCCAGCAGTTTGGCTTGTTCCGTCAAGCTGCCGAACAGGTTCGAGGGCTTAAGGATTTCGACAGTCGTATCCTCTGGAGGTTGTTTTGGTTGCTGCCGTTTTTGCTGCCGTTTGTTTTGTTGTCTTTAAAAAAACACCGCAGTGGACGTTCTGAGCGATTGTTGAAGGCTTATCGTCAGCAGGTAGCGAAATGCACGGGTCTCGATTCCCTTCCTGCCATGCTGGGGCTTTTCGAACTGGCCCGACTGTCTGCGGAACCGCTCTGTCGCGAATTTGCTGAAATTTACGGCGCTGCCATTTATCGGGATCAATCGTTGTCTGCAACGGAGCTTCTTCGTTTGAAGCAGATTATTTCTCAGTTAAGCAAGCGGCGATTCGCTATTGTGGTTGCAATGCCTCTGTCGCTTGAGGATAATACCACTACAGCTACACTTCACTGATTCGATTGCGGGAGGATTGATCATGCCTTATGTTCAAGTGAGTATTACCAAGGGTGCAACGAATGAGCAGAAAGCCCAGTTAGTAGAGGGAATTACTGATCTGTTGGTGAAAGTTCTCGATAAAAATCCGGCTTCGACCCAGGTGATGATCGAAGAGGTTGAAACAAGCAATTGGGGGATTGCCGGGCGTTCGGTGAAGCGGTTGCGTGCCGAAGGCAAGACCGCCAATATTTCGCCCAAATAGAGAAAGGTTCTGGATAGATGTCAAACCCGGGAGAGTTTTTGCAGGCCTGTGCCGATGGCAAGATTTGGCTGTACTGTAAGGGCTGTGATAAAGAAAAAAACTTCAATGATGTCGAACATGTCAACTGTATCGGCAATGAAACTTACTGGGGCGCTGAGCCCTGGTGGCATGATACGAGGATATTCAACTGCAAGGATTGTGGCTCAGAACAGAGCTCGAAAATTGAGTATGTCCCGTAACTAAGATTTAGCATAGAATAAACGATAAATTTGGGGCTGTAGCTCAGTTGGGAGAGCGTCGCGTTCGCAATGCGAAGGTCGTGAGTTCGATCCTCATCAGCTCCACCAATAAAAACAATGGCTTAGGCTTTTACGGTCTAGGCCATTGCCTTTTGGAAAGTGCATTAAAAGTGCATTTTGCCTTGAATGCTCACTCATCTCTGTGCTGCTGGGGCGTGGGAAGGTAGATGAGACATGTACACTGATGTGGATTTTTGCTATGCTCTTATTGAATTTCACAATTAACGGGCGAGGAAGTAAGCATGCTCAGTAAGAGACCCAAAAGATTAAAAAAAGAGCCGATTATTGACGCCATTTTTGAGGTGCGCTTTAGCGCAAAGGCTCCTGCCTCAAATATCCTCCCTGGAGTGCTCTATGAGCGGTTGGCGGGACGTAAGGAAATTGAAAAACTCTCGACTGCTGAAATTCCAGAGCAAATAAGAGCTTCAGACCCAAATCTTCAATTTTCTCCAGTTATTAGGGTCAAGTGGGAAACTTTTATTATTCTTATTAGTGATAGAAGCATTGCTATTGGCTGTGAATTGCCTTATCCGGGGTGGTCTTCATTTAAGGGTGCCATAAATCAAGTCCTTGATATATTAAGACATGCTGACATTGTTGAGCGTGTTCACAGGTGTTCTGTTAAGTATGTTGATATGATTGAGAGAAGTTCTATAGATGAGCAAATATCTGCTGTAAACTTTGATCTTTCCATAGGTAAAAACAAGATTGTAAGAGACAACCTCCAGCTTAGAGTAGAAACAAAAAACGAAAAATTGATACATGTGTTTAAAATATTAACTTCAGCAGCTCTAGAGGTGAAAGATGGATTGAAAAAATCAGGGATAGTTGTTGATATTGACACAATAATGGAGCTTGACCCTGTTGATATGGATACTTATTTGAAATCCCATGGTTCAAATATTGATTTAATGCATGATGAGAACATTAATCATTTTTTTGATTGTCTGACTGAGGAAACACTTGAATCTTTGGAGCCTGAATATGAATAAATATACGGCTAATCACTTTTCAAATACTGTAGGGACGGTTACGTTAATTGCTGTCGTATTGGCTGCTCAGGTTGCCCCTGTAGGCATTGAGGTTGAGGTTAAAAGTAAAATCCAAGAACAATTTGTTTCCAGCACGTTTGGCCAGTACAGCAACCCAATAACCGGAAACTTTGTTAATATTCAAAACCCTGTAGATTTTAATTTGGCTAAGGCATACGAAAATCTTTTAACAAAATCCATAGCTCCAGATAGTGAGATCGAGGCTGTTATTAGTAAAAACCTATGGTCATTGTATGAGGAGTAGTGTTGGCTTATGGATATTTCATCGGAAACCTTAACTGACTTAATTCCGCACTATCTGCCTCGGGCAAATAAAGAAACCCTAATAGAGGAAATTAAAAATTTTCCAGATTTGGGCAATTATGCTCTGGAGAAAAAAGCGCCAGATGTCCTTCAGGGAGATATATGGAAAGGTTTGACAGTTATAGATTTTTCCTCTGGTGATAGGCGGGATATAAAAGGAATTATTCTTTCAAATACATGTGATATTTCTTTCGATAATGAAAGAAAACTTCCAGTAAAGGTAACTTTTGCTCCAGTGATTAAGGTTTCTAGCCTTGTTAATCTTTTGAGAAGTGAAAAGATACCTGAAGAAAAAATTGATGGTTTTGTTAGTTCAATAAAGAAGCAAATAGTTTCAAATTACTTCTATATTCCTAGTAACAGTAAGATTGAAGATGAATATGTTGCTAACCTTGCCGACCTCCACTCTGTACCAATGGATTATTTCCTGAATTCAACAGGGAAAGAAAATATTTTATCCTTGAGCCAGTCAGCCTTCTATTTCTTTATCTTTAAGCTGTCGATTCATTTTTGTAGGTTTAATGAATCTGTTAATCGGTATCTATATGCCTGAATCCTGCCCATTCGTATTTTAAAAACAAGGTTAGGTCGTTTTGACCAGAGCTTCCCGGTGGCCAGCAACATTTTGCTCGCGGAGCAGTTCAGGTCTCGAACAACTATCCGTTTTCTTATGATTCACCATGTCCATGCCCCCCCCCCAAAAAAAAGCCTGCCTGATTCCTCAAGCAACACCTATAGATTATCAAAATAGTTACCATCTTCGACCTTGGCCATAACGGATGACTGTACGGGGCAAGGATATGTGCAAAATGAAACGAAATGGTCTAGAAATTTGTTTCACTAAATACTCCCCGAGCCTATCCTGACCCGTAACTAAGACCGTCCAGAAGGACCCGCTCCGTTTTCTCGCTGTGGCTTGACGTGTCGGTCCGAAGAAAGCTTTGGCATGTCAGCGGTTCGGGAGATGAAACCCCATCCGCAATATTCGCAATATCCTCTAAATTACCTTCGGGGTGAATTCTGCGGATATTGCGAATATTGCTCCGCGCTCTTTGGGTGGCGAATCGGCCCCCATCAGCTTCAGCCAGTTCATTGCCAGACTGTCGTTGCCTTCGGATTGACAATATAGGTTTCTCCCGGCCTTCCCGGGCCGGTGCGCTCTTCTTCGGTGCGGACGATATAGCCCCGCTCTTTTAAAACTTCCAGTGCGGGGCGCAAATTCGCCATCCGTGGATAGGTCCCCTTGAGGCTGTCGAACATCTCTTTGCCGCTAAAACGCTCCCGCCTATTCCTCTCTATCCATTGCCAAGCTTTACGAGCGCCATTCAGAGCAGGGTCGGACCCCATCAGGTCAAAGGCTTCAAGGGCATGGTCCGCAAGAATTCCCCCTAGAGAGATAGCCTGAGTAATGGTGTCACTCTCAATCGGCTTTCCCCACGGGTGCCCGGTCGCGTATTTAGCACAGTGCATCAGACCCGCGAAGCGGATGGTCAGTCCGGAAAGTTTCGCTGCCCAATCGGTGATATTCTCGAAGCGCCTCCCATCGCAAAGGTCGCCCTCGACCATGTTGGAAAAATCCCACCACTCATCGTAAGCTGCCCTGCTAAGGCTCAGGACAAAGGGGCGAACATTGCCCTCTTCCTTTGGGGGCTCTACCTCCATGAGGGCTCTGACTCCTTGTCGATATGCAGTCGCCACCTTCGCCGGGACCGGGGGGCCATCTAGAGTCCGGTGCCCCAAGGTTGATACGGGGAGAAAGTAACCGAAGCGCGCCAACAACCCACGACCTCGAAACCCGGGCTTATCCGCGAGGCTTCGCAGCACCTCCGGTTGAGGACTGAGACCAATGGTCAAGGCGGGTGTTTGCATCAGGACCGGGGGGCGACTTCCGCGGTCGACCAACGATGGGCTTCCGGAATGGGCTTGCAGGTAGGTGTCGAGGTTAGGGATTCCACCGGAATATCGGCCGCCCAATGTGTCGAAAAGACCGCCTTCGTCGCTGAGAAGGGTCAGCTTCTCTCCTTGTTCGGACATGACCGAGCCCGTCCTTTCCGGGGTGATGTCCTGACTCCATAGCCGCAGCATCTTTGGGGGCTCGGGAAGTTGTGCTTCGAGTTCGGCAATTTCCCTTTTGAGCCGGTCAAAGTCGTCCTCCTTGGCTTTTGCTGCCCGACCCCGAAGGTTCTGTATCCGAGCTTCCTGCGTCTTGCGTTCTGATTCCATACGGGCAATCTCTTGTCGGGATTCCTCAGCTCGTTCCGCTTCCCATTCTCGCAGCGGGGCTATCATGGCCCCCATGACGCCAGTTTTTCGATTGCCTGGTCCAAGCGCAGCGATAAGCCAGACGTTTAACGGTTCGCGGTACCCCGACTTAGGTTCGACCACAAAACGCTTTTGACAGCAGGTCGCGAGTACCGCCAGACCAAAGGTTACGGCCAGCTCCCGCGGAGTTTCGGTGAATGCGGCAACGGCGACAATCATGTTTTCCAGCCAGTCGGGGAAAAGCCCTCTGGGAAGAGGTGGCAACTGGCTGTTCCCCAATGGGATGGGAGCTTCCCATATCGGAGTGCTTTCAGTAGTGCCTGCGCGCAGATGATGTCGGTCGAAGATGCTCTTGACTGTCTGTTTTACTTCTGCCTCGGGGAGTGGTGGTTCGCACTTGCGGTTCCACTTCAAGCAGAATTCAATGGCATCATCCAGGCAATGTCCCTTGCCAATAACACTCCCGGCCACTTGCGCCAACGCCTGATTGCGGCCCCCTTGCTCAACACCGAGAAGAAGTTCTTCAAGAGAAGGACGCTCTTCAGGATTTCGGGCCAGTATCCATTCGGGGATTTCAGGGAGTTCCACGTCGTCGAGGCCACGCCCGTTGGGCCAGCGATATTGGTGTCCGCTTGGATGGATAGAGGGCGGTGCCACGACGTAACCACCTTCCCCCCTCAGGTCGATACCAGGCAGGTCGGAACGTTTCTGGAAATTCCGAATGCCGTCCTCATAGCGACAATAAGCATGGTACCCCTTGCCGGTTTTAACCAATGGTGCAGGTGGAAAGTCTTGCTTCTTTGCTCGTGCGATAGCTTCTTCGGTGTCGAAATCGACCACAACCAGACCGGATATTTCGCCGGTCACTATACCTATATTGAAGCTACTATCTCTGAACCATTTGTCGACTTCATCCTCTGTCGCCTGTCGAGTTTGGAACTCTTGCCAAAGTATCGCGGGTTTCTTGTCGCGCGCCTTCAAGGGGATGACGGAAAACCCCCGTTTGAGATAATCCAAAGCAGCTTTGAGCGTTTCCGGATTGTTTGATACGATGCCTGACATACAAAAAGACCTCCGTAGATTGTGTCAAGGTCGAGCCCTGAAGTGCTGCCCTTGTCGTCTCTATCTGCACTATCTAATTGTCGCTTTCCGTCAGCTCAATACGGTTTGCCAATAACCAGTTATCAAGGTCGGAAATCAGATAGCGGACTGACCTGCCAATCTTTATGTAGGAAGGTGCGGGGGTACGGTTTTGACGGTTGCCGTCAGTACGTGACTGGCGCAAAAACGGTATCGACATACTGATATATCTGGCCGCTTCTTTTTCCGTCAGAGTTTTGGGGTGGGGAAATTGTTCGCTCATTGCTATCTCCATAGGTCAAGGGGTTGGTTGGTGTGCCCGTTGTTATGGAGTGTATGAAAGGGTGAGTTGTTCGTATAATGGATTAAAAAGATAAAAAAAGGGTAGGAGTAGAAAAAAGTATAAGGTGTTAATTTTGCAGATAAAAAAGCTATTTATTCACCTTTTGGTGCCCGATTCTTTTTTATCCATAAGTCCAAATCCTTCAAGATACCCGTGGGTAATGGCTTTTCCGGGGCGATTTCCGAAAATATGATTTCAATCAATTGGACGAGCGGACCGGTCTCTTTATCCCCGTGAGCGTCATAGCTTCTTTTAGGCCACTTCCCGTGGGCAGCATTCCATATCTCTGCCAGTTCATAACAGAGATATTTTGTGGAGTAGTCTTTTTTTCTGCCCTTAGGGACTTTGAAGTTTTCGGAGGCTTTGTGCAGGTAGTTGATAGGTTCTTGATAGCCTTCAATGTTCAAAAAGGAGGCAGGTGTGTCCTCTGTATATTGAACCTTAAGGGCATAGTTCATATGAGAGATTTCACTATTGTCAAGCTCATCCAAACATTCTGAAAGGCATGAAGTATGATAAGCAATCTTCGAAATGCGTTCTTTCGCTTCCTTCTGGCGAGGTCTGGATTTGTCGTTCTTACTTTCGGCCAGATAATAAGCAACGGCCCTTTCAACGTCAGAAATCGCCTCGTCGGGCAGGTAATTGGCAATTCTTTTTCGGTTGTCTTCGCTGAATTTCCATTCAGATATCCAAAAAGAAGGATTCCATTCAGACATATTCTTGCCTCCTAAAAAACAATCGATGGTTTAATGGCCCTTACGCGCCTTGGCAGTAAGGCTCGCCAGAAATTATTCATTTGCCACAAGGCCCCGCAGCCTCTTTAGCTTTTTGCTACACCTGTTGATGCATTGAGTTTCTTGGGGGAAGGGTTACAAAACCAGTTTTGCAACGGCATCGGCTTTATGTTCCGGGGCAAGGTGAGCATACCGCAGGGTCATTTTTATATCGCTATGGCCTAATAGTTCCCTGACCGTATTCAGGTCCACCCCCGCCATGACCAGACGGCTTGCAAAATGATGACGCAGGTCGTGCCAGCGGAAATCTGTTATTTTAGCCCTTTTCAAGACGTTACCCCACGAGCGGTCGATATTGTCCAAGCGCGTCCCTTCCTTGCCGGGGAAAACAAAACCGCTCCCTGCCGATTGACTTTGCCACTTTTTCAGAACGTCCACGACTTCGGCGTTCAGAGGAATGTGTCGGGTCGAACCGCTTTTGGCCGTTTCGCCCTCGACGGTCAACATGCAGGGTTCTCTTTCAAAATTAATATCCTGCCATGTCAGGCTGAAGGTTTCCCCGCGCCGCAAACCCGTATTGATAGACAGCAGCGTCATCGGTTCCAGATAGTCCACATAGGCAATTGAGCGCAAGCAGAGGTAAGTTTTTCGTCCTCTTTCGCTTCTCCAGTTATTCGCCCGGTCCCTTTCAAGGCGCTTTTCTTCGGCCCTATCCGCCAAGGCCGCCCTCAGTCGCTTCTCTTCGTCCGGAGACAGGTAGCGGACCCGTTTCTTTTGGTCTGTCTTGATTGGTTTGACCTTGGCCAGTGGATGAATATCAATTATTCCCCATGTTTCGGCTTTGGATAATGCCGCTTTAAGGTCAGCAATGTCTCTGTTGACGGTAGTAGGCTTCTTCCCTGCCTTCAAGCGGGCGGCTTGCCACTTCTCAACCTGATAGGGGGTGATTTCATCAAGTCTCTGCTTCAGCAGGTCCGGGAAGCGGGACTTGATGCGCGCAATAGCCTTTTTGCCCCCCTTGTTTTTGATTCCGACCCATGGCCCATATTTCTTGTCAAGGTAGTCTTCCAAGGTGGCAGCTTCTGACTTCTTCTTCTCAGCCATGGGGTCAGCACCGTCCGCCACCTGCCCGAGAATCTTCTTGGCCTTGTCCCGGGCTTTAGCAGGAGCTAAAACTTCTGTGCTGCCAATAGTCATCCGCTTGCCGCGTCCGTATTCAACCACAAAGGAAGATTTGCCAGATTTATAAACCCGGATAAGGAAGCCCTTTAAGCGAGAGTCCCTTATGTCGTAATCCTTTTCCTTTATTTCAAGGTTTTTCAGGGTGCGATTACCAATCAAGATATTCATGGCGCAGACCTCAAAAGTGCGTGAAAAGTGCAGTTTGGAAGTGAATTGATGAATCACTACGTACCACGATACACTAAGGATAGCTTTCAATGCACTGAAAATAATGATATTTTGAGTTATTGCTGTTTATGGTGAGATATAGTGGAATATTTAAAAAACGCATTCGCAATGCGAAGGTCGTGAGTTCGATCCTCATCAGCTCCACCATATGCAAAGGGGTTAGCTGTGTTTGGCTAGCCCTTTGTTGTGTCTAGTGTCGGCCTAATGCAACATTAATGCGGACGGGCAGGAAGTCTGCAATATCTATTTTTTAGCGTGGATACATGTCAATATGGATCTCTTGCGGTGCCAGGGGGGCATGCTCTCTGGGGTTGGTCGCTTGCTGCGCTTGTTGATGCCCCCCGCGGGGGGGGCACCTACACCCTCTATCGAGAGGGGTGGTCTTTATATAATGGGTCCCATCCGACAGATATAATTCCCCGATTTTTCAAAACCGGGTTTCTCTCTATAGCCAATACAATATAAAAAGACCCGATGCAGCTCCGGGGGGGGATTTCTGGATCGGGTCTCAAATAGGGACATATGTCTTGCCCCTCCTGCTGTTCATTAGGCTCGGCGTTGGGTCTTCAGTCAAGTTCAATTACGACCTAAAAGGTAGGATCTCCATGATGACTAAATTGACAACTGGTCCCTGGCGATATTTAAAATTGTTGCGGCTGGAAGTGGCCTGCAGGGCGGCGGTGGCAACAAACAATTGGAGACCCTGTGCCTACTATGGCTCCTTGTGTTGACGGCTGGAATGTGGCTGTAGGGGAGTTGGCACGATTGCGTTTTCTGGATGATAGTAATTGTGCACTACAACCGTGGCAGCGGTTCATGATAACCGGCGGCGATGCCGATTCATTTTTATCACTGGGTTTGGTGGTTTGGGGATTTGCGTGTAGGGAGTGATCTCCGGCTAAAATCGGTTTTAACGGGAAGTTAAGCTGATCAAATATTCGATGAGTTCGTGAATATTAGTGGCTGGATTGACTGATTCGGTCTCCCTGTTATGTTCCTGTAATCGTTTAGCATGCTTGATGGCATCAGAGAGCTTGTCCTTTGTCAGCGAGAAAACGTTCTGAGCCCCTTTGTTATAGCCGGGAATTAGATTCCTCCTATTCAGCTCGTCAATAACCAGTTCACAATTCGAATCCATGCCCGGTGCGCAGAATTGACGGGTCGTATAGCCGAAATGAAGCAGTAACCAGAACTCGAAACAGGGCACAGACGTTATGGCCGTAAATGTGACGCCTTTGCCCAGTTTGGTCCGGTGTAGCTTGTCCATGGCGGCATCGAATGTAGTGTGTTTATCTCGATCGACCACGCAAAAGACACGATCATAATCCGAATCTTTTTTAAACGTTTTGATAGCATATTTGATAACGCTGAGTGGATCGGAGTCGCATTCTTTCCCGCATATGTCAATATTCGCGGTGCTTAAGCGGTAGGTAGCCCGTATCTCCTTGAAATAATTTGGCTCTGTCTTCGACCCCTCACAAACCACTAGCACCCGATCATAGACCGCTCGCCGAGCACTCTTTCGTTTTAGTGAGGAGGCACGTCGTTGCTTGCGTTTGTGGTGAAGATCGTCCGACCCCATCAGGAGCTCAATTCGCCGACATAGGGTAGGGCACCGTAGCGTCCGTTTAGGTAGCCCTTACCAAGGGCCTCCCCTTTGCGGGGGGTAAAATCGGTCAGCGGATACAGCCTGGTGGCATTGGTGTCATCCTTTTCCGTGAACCAAATTTGATCACGGCGGAAAAGGTTATTGTCGAGCACCGATGTATCGTGGGTCGAGAACACCAGTTGCGCATTATTTTTATTTACCCGTGGGTTGTTAATTAGGCCGATGAGAAAGTGGACCATTAGGGGGTGCATGCTATTGTTCAGTTCGTCCACGAACAGGATATAGCCATTTTTTAATACATCCAACCATGGGCCCGCAAAAGTAAATAGTTTTCGTGTTCCGGCGGATTCATCGCGCGAGTCGATAGCAACTAATTCATTCGTTCCTGCCACCGTGTGCAGGAACTTAATATCGTGGACCTCTTTACCATCCAGGCCTTTCAAGATGACATCCTTCAGGGGGGCAGGCATGTCGTCAGGTAGAACAGCAGAGTTAAATTTCTTCAACTCAACCTTGATATCCGTAATGCTTAAATCTGCAGCATTCAAAAATTCAAGAACCTTCTTCCTGCCAGCCTCCGTCCCACACTCGTCAGCCGTGAATGCTGGCGTGATTCCGTTCACATCGATAATCCGTAGCTTCTGCCTAAACCAGTTGTAGGCTGGCTTCAACTGCTCATTGTTGAGCTGTACAGCGGTTGACAAAAACAGAGCATTGCTGCGGGTCGATTCCTGCAAAACAGATTTGCGGCCTTTAAGCTTGCTGCCGAAATACCAAATGTCCTTGCTCGCAGTTTTGTCGAATTCCCTTTCGAACCAGCGTTGGGGGCGCCCATCAGGATAGGCGATCAGCCACTCATGGATAACACGGGTTTGGTTGACGGCAAAACCATACTGATAGCGGACACCTTCTTGAAGGAACAGCACTTCGAATTCGCTCGGCTCACTTCTGCTGACTGTGCTGAACAGAAAAGGTTCAGCCTTGATTGAATCCCCTTCCTGACCTTTTTGGGATGATTCTCTGACAAAACTTTCTACAAATTCGATAGCTAACATAAAGTTGCTTTTTCCTGAAGCATTTGGCCCGTAAATGGCGGCAGAGCGGAGCATGTCTGGCACGCCTCGTTCAGGAACAGTGAAGCAGTTTGACTCCCGTAATTCAGTGGCATTGCTAGCCGCTAAGCTAAGGGTTTGTGTTTCCTTAATTGATCTAAAATTGGTGACGCTGAACTCGATAAGCATGTCAGAACTTCCTTCCAGATAAAATCTAATTCTAAATATTGCATGTTTTCAGCAAATAGCAAGCATTGATTTGATTTTACATCACATTTAACGAAACGTCCCCCAAATCGCATTCATGTAGATCCAGGGAGTTTTGTTGGGTGGTTGGCTTCGTCAGGGGGGGGGACTTACAAAGTTTTAGACCTAAAAGGCGGAGTAATGATGGCCCCGCCTTTTAGGTTTTTTGTCGAAAAAGTTTACGCTTGCTTACGTTTCCGTCCCAGGCGAGACCAGAAAGTCCACTGCCGGCAGGAGCAGAGTGGAAGGCTCGGGGACAGGTACCGGACCAGTTGTACTTCCTACGATAGATTCCTGCCATTCGGAGAAACCACTATAATAAGGATCAAAGTTTAGGTTCAATAAAAGTCCTCCTGAAAGCGCAGAGGCAGCTGTATCCAACTTCAGGCTGATATATTGGGTCCAACTAGAGGTAGTTCCTGAATTGCACGCACACTGCCCCATAAAACTCCTTAGTCCCGATAACGAGTTTTATCAGCTCCACCATATGCAAAGGGACAAGTCATCCGACTTGCCCCTTTGTTGTTTTGCGTGGCTTATTTTTTTCGTGGGCCGCGAGACTTCTCGCCTGAATTATACTCTGCCAGAAATTCCTTTTTAAAGGCTGGGTAATCTCCTGCTTCAATGGCGGTACGCGCACCGGCGACCATGTTCAGGTAGAAACGCACATTGTGAATCGCTGCCAGCGTTGCTGAGAGGATCTCGTTGGCGTTGTACAGGTGGTGCAGATAAGCGCGGCTGAAGTTGCGGCAGCAGTAGCAGTCGCAGGACGCATCGACGGGAAAGAAGTCGCGGCGGAAGTTTTTGTTAGTAAGACGGATCTTGCCACGTTTGGTAAACAGGGTGGCGCTTCGTGCATAACGGGTTGGGATAACGCAGTCGAACATATCCATGCCGCGTTCGATCGATTCGAGAATATCTTCCGGCAGTCCGACGCCCATCAGGTAGCGGGGTTTGTTTTTCGGCATGAACGGCTCGGTGTAGTCAACGACCTTTTTTAGCAGCTCCAAGCCCTCGCCGACACTGACGCCGCCAATGGCGTAGCCGGGGAAATCCATCGCCGTCATCTCTTCAGCGCATTCGCGCCGCAGATCGTCGTAGACGCTGCCCTGGATAATGCCGAACAGCGCTTGATCTTCACGACTGTGATGTTTCAGGCAGTTTTCCGCCCAACGCAGGGTTTTTTTGATCGACTTGGCCGAGTACTCATGGGTTGCCGGGTAGGGGATACACTCGTCGAAGGCCATAATGATGTCAGCGCCGAGATCGTTTTCGATCTGCATCGCTTCTTTGGGGCCGAGGAAGATCTCTTCGCCGGTCAGTTCATGGCGAAAGTGTACGCCATCTTCACCAATCCGTTTTTTCGGTAGGGAAAAAACCTGAAAGCCGCCGCTATCAGTTAGAATCGGCTTGTTCCAGTTCATGAATTTATGCAGCCCGCCGGCTTTTTTTACCAAACCTTCACCCGGCTTCAGGTGCAAGTGATAGGTATTGGAAAGGATGATCTGCGCTTCGGTCTCTTCGACCTGGGCTGGCGTCATCGCTTTGAGTGCGCCATGGGTTCCGACCGGCATGAAAATCGGTGTTTCGATGGTACCGTGCGGAGTTTCCAGGCGGCCACGACGGGCACGGCTATGCGGGTCTTCGTTGAGCAGTGTGAACTGAAACATTCAGTTGTTCTCCCTTAAACGTTACTTTAGGATGCGGTGAAGGCATCACGGCGCTAACCTATAACAGAAACTTGATCGCGGCGCAATAACATCGGAGCAACAATGAGTTATCTTCCCCCGCTTCCGCCAGAGTTGCAACAGGTGGAATACGTACAATTATACTTTCATCTGGAAATCAGTGCAGCATTCGATCTTCCGCGTCTTGGACTGTTACAATTGCGGCGCGAATTACATCAGGCGCTGCGCACCCTCGAAGGCTGGGGCGAGTCGCGAGATACGGAACATCTAAGAGTGCTGTTGCAACCCCCTTTGTCGGTCGATCCGCTGATTCGTCGGCAGGCGCAAAAGCCGGCTCCGGCTTTTGTGTTGACTCCCGATCCGCAACTAAACGGTCTGATTAAAGCTCGGCAACGGATTGTGCTGCCGGTTCTGTTTGTCGGCCAGGGCCTAAGTGGCATGAATGCTTTTATCTCCCTGTTGCAACAGTTGGGGCAGCAGGGACTTTATCACGGTAGCGGTCAGTTCTTCCTGGAAGGGGTTGAGTCGGAGGATGCCAGTGGTGTGCGTGCCATGCTTTGGTCTAAAGGTAACTCTGGGGCGATTTCACCACCGGTTAGCGACCTGAATTGGCTATTGGAGCGACAGGATATGGCTGTCGATAGGGTGACCCTGGAAGTGCTAAGTCCACTGCGCTTATTACGGCAGAGCAAACCTTTGTTCAAGGCTGATTTCTGTGACCTGTTTCCCTTTATTTTGCGGCGCGTGTCAGCCATGCTCACTTGCCACGGCGCTGTTGAGGTGATCACGGATGCAAAATACCTGCTGGATGCGGCCCGCCGGGTCGAGGTTTGCGGAAATGATTTGCATTGGCAGGACTGGCGCAGTTTGGCAAAAGATAATCGCGATCAAGGGCTTGGAGGGCTGCTCGGATCCTTGCAGCTTCAGGGGGGCGGTTTGACCGACATCCTTTGGCTGTTGCAGCTTGGTAGTTTGTTCAATATCGGCAAAGGGGCTCCTTATGGGGCTGGCCAGTATGATTTGCGAGCTGATCCTTAGTGGATAGCTTTTTGTTCTGCCCTAGTTGCTCGGCTGACAGTCTTGGTTATAATTTGCTTATAGCCAACCCCGAACCAAGGAGGCTGTTATGGCAAACGCCTGGGATGAACGGAAAAAAGTGATGGAAAACGAATATTTCCACAAAAAAGAACATGAAATTTTAGAAAAAATGAAGCATGATGCTGATGAGGAACGGGCAAAAAGCTGTTGCCAGGGGCGTTGTCCTAAATGTGGAGAGATGATTGAGCCGATGACTTTCCGTGATGTGCCGCTCGATCGTTGTCCAGGTTGCGGGGGGATTTGGCTTGGCCCGAATGATTTGAAACTACTGGCAGAAAAGGACCACCGAACTTGGTTTGATCGCTGGTTCCATGCCGATAACGAGGAAACAACTAATCAGGAGGTATGAATGTTTTGGTTTATTGTATTGTTGTTGCTTGCCGGGGCGGGGTTCTATTTTTATCAGAAAATGGTGACGATAGAACGGGAAATACGTGCAGAACAGGGGGGAGAACGGGCGCCTGTTGTTGAACCTAAGGCACCTGACGATAAGCAGGAGGACGCTTCCGACAGCCCGATTGTGACGCCTGAAGTTGAAAAAATGACCGCCAAAGTTGAGCCGGTTGCAGACGAATCGCTCAGCCTTGCCGATGAAATTTTGGCCGCAGTAGGAAATCTTCCGGGGGTCAAACAGACCGAGTTGTACAGCAGTTTTTCTGATGTCGATAAAAAAGATTTGCAAAAGCTACTGAAAGAACTGGCCGATTCAGGACAGCTTAAGCGGGAAAAGAAGGGCAGCAGTTTTATTCTTTACCCTGCATGATTGTACCCTGAACATAGATTATAAAAGAGCCTGCGACTGAAAAGTCGCAGGCTCTTTTATTTCAGAACCGGGACAGGCACCGGTGGCGCCTGTCCCGATATATCGTTCAGTGTTTAACGCAGGTTGTAAAAGACTTCTTTACCGGCGAAGATCGCCGTGTCATCCAGCTCGTCTTCAATCCGCAGCAGTTGGTTGTATTTGCAAACCCGGTCGGTCCGGCACAGGGAGCCGGTTTTGATCTGACCGCAGTTGGTGGCAACCGCCAGGTCGGCGATGGTCGTGTCTTCTGTCTCGCCGGAGCGGTGTGAAACGACAGCGGTGTAGCCAGCGCGCTTGGCCATTTCGATCGCTTCGAGGGTCTCTGTTAGGGTGCCGATCTGGTTGACCTTGATCAGGATCGAGTTGGCGATCCCCTTGTCGATTCCTTCTTTGAGAATCTTGGTGTTGGTGACGAACAGGTCGTCGCCGACAATCTGGATCTTGTCGCCGAGTTTTTCGGTCATCAGCTTCCAGCCGTCCCAATCGTTTTCCGCCAAACCGTCTTCGATGGAGATGATCGGGTAGCGAGCGACCAGGTCGGCGTAGAAATCAACCAGTTCGGCAGCTGTTTTTTCCGGCTGTGGCTCATTGGCGAGGGTATACTTGCCATCTTTGTAAAGTTCCGAAGCCGCCACGTCGAGGGCCAACAGAACATCATCGCCCGGCTTGTAGCCGGCGGCTTTGATCGCTGCCATGATCACTTCGAGAGCTTCTTCGTTGCTCTTCAGGTCGGGAGCGAAACCACCCTCATCACCAACGGCCGTATTGTAGCCTTTGTCTTTGAGGACTTTTTTCAGCGCGTGGAAAATCTCGGCACCCATGCGCAGCGCTTCTTTAAAGCTCTCGGCGCCGGCAGGCATGATCATGAACTCTTGAATGTCGACGTTGTTGTCGGCATGCTCGCCGCCATTGATGATGTTCATCATCGGCAACGGCAGCTCTTTGGCGTTTGCGCCACCAATGTACTGATAGAGAGGCAGGCCGGCGTCTTCAGCCGCAGCCTTGGCGCAAGCCAAGGAAACACCGAGCAGGGCGTTAGCGCCGAGCTTGCTTTTGAAATCGGTGCCATCCAGGGCCAGCAGTTTGCGGTCGATACCGATCTGGTCGCTCGCTTCCCAGCCGATCAGTTCGGCGGCGATCACTTCGTTAACGTGCTCGACTGCTTTGAGGACACCTTTGCCGAGATAGCGGCTCATGTCGCCGTCACGTAGCTCCAGCGCTTCGCGTTCGCCGGTGGATGCGCCGCTCGGGACAGCAGCCCGGCCGATGACGCCAGTTTCCAAGGCAACTTCTACTTCAACCGTCGGATTACCGCGCGAATCGAGAATCTCACGGGCATAGATGTCAATAATTTCGCTCATGGTCCACCCCTTGATCTGTCATGGTTAACAGGTTATCGTCCTGACAACGAATTGGGTCAGAACTGGATACGTTAAAAACAGGGACTATTTATAGCACAGGCCTATGCGAAGTGAAGCCGTTTTTTCCCCTTACGAGCGAATACTGTCGATATGAATCAACCTGATCTAAGTATCATTATTCCGATTCTCAACGAAGCGGAGCAATTACCGGAGTTGTTGGCCGATCTGCAGCGTCAGCAGCAGGTTGTTTTCGAGGTGCTGATCGTCGATGGCGGCTCCGATGATGGTGGCCCCAAATGGTTGCAGCAGCAGTATCAGCAACAGCGTCTGTCGGGGGCTATGCTGGAGACGACAGCTGGGCGTGGCTTGCAGATGAATGTGGGTGGCAAGCAGGCACGATCCGCTTGGTTGTTGTTTTTGCATGTCGACAGTCGTTTCGATGATCCGCTGGCTTTGCGTAAAGGATTGGATGCTCTGCAACAGACCGGCAGTCAAAAATTAGCTGGCCATTTTAGTCTTAAGTTCAGACGAACGGATGTTACGCCATCGGTTGGCTATTACTATTATGAATGGAAGGCCCGCTTGGGTCGCCCGGAAACCATCCACGGGGATCAGGGCTTTCTGTTGCGCCGCGATTTTTATCAGCAACTCGGTGGATTCCGTGAAGACCTGCCGGTGATGGAAGATACCGATTTTGCCGAGCGCTTGCGCGAGCAGGGGAACTGGCAACTGTTGCCGATAGAAATCAGTACCTCGGCGCGACGCTTCGAACAGGAAGGGCTGTGGCAGCGGCAGCTACTTGGAGCATTGATTATGTGTTTCCGGAGCATCGGTTGGTTGCAGTTTTTTTCGGATGCGCCAGCGGTTTACCGGCAACAATCAAAAACCGACCAGCTTCAGGTTCGACCCTTCTTCCTGCTACTCCACAGCTTGTTTCTCAGGATGGATCGAAAGGCTGCCTGGCGGATTTGGCGGCAGAGTGGTGCCTACGTGAGAGGGCACGCCTGGCAGCTGCCCTTTGCCCTGGATGCTCGCCGAGCCTTTCATCGTGGGGTCCCGGTCGGGCAGGGGCGGATGATGTTTACGTCAGTTTTTGAACCCATATATGAGCTGCTGACCGATAATCCCTTGGGACGGTTTGTAGCAATAATTTTATTGCGCATCTGGTTTGTCTTAACTTCTCTGTGGCTGAAATCTAAAGAGCAGCGACCTCGCTGTTCGTAACTTGTTTCGATTCGCCTATCTGTGTTAAACAGATCACTCTGTAAAAACAGACTGAAACTTAATTGAAGGAGATAGTTTAGTGAACGATTTCAAGGTTAAAGATCTTTCCCTGGCTGACTGGGGTCGTAAAGAAATAATTCTGGCTCAAGTTGAGATGCCTGGACTGATGGCCCTGCGTGAAGAATACGCTGGACAGTTCCCACTTAAGGGGGCGCTGATTACCGGGTCTTTACATATGACCATTCAAACTGCCGTACTGATTGAGACCCTGGTTGAGCTGGGCGCCAAGGTACGTTGGTGTTCCTGTAATATCTTTTCCACTCAGGACCATGCCGCTGCGGCGATTGCTGTCGGTCCGAATGGTAGCGCAGATAATCCGCAAGGGATTCCGATTTATGCTTGGAAGGGCGAGACCCTTGCCGAGTACTGGTGGTGTACCGAGCAGGCGTTAACCTGGCCGGACGGCGAATTGCCGAACATGATTCTTGATGACGGCGGTGATGCCACCATGTTCGTGCTTAAGGGCAACGAGTGGTCGAAGGACGCAGTGCCGAACGTGACCGAGGATGATCCGGAAGACTGGCGTGAATTTGTCAACCAACTGGAGCAATCGATTATTGCCGATGCCCAGCTTTGGATTAAGACCGCCGCCTCGATTAAAGGCGTGACCGAGGAAACCACAACCGGAGTGCATCGTCTTTACCAGATGGAAGAAGATGGCAGCTTGCTGTTCCCGGCGATGAACGTCAATGACGCGGTCACCAAGTCGAAATTCGACAACGTCTACGGCTGCCGGCATTCGTTGGTTGACGGTATCATGCGCGCCACTGACGTGATGATTTCCGGCAAGGTGGCTGTGATCTGTGGTTATGGCGATGTCGGCAAGGGCTGTTGCCAGTCGCTGCGCGGACAGGGCGCTCGGGTTATCGTTACTGAAATTGATCCGATCTGTGCTCTGCAGGCGTTAATGGAAGGTTACGAGGTCAAACGGGTCGAGGATGTTCTCGACTACGCCGATATCTATGTCACCACCACCGGCAACAAGGATATCATCACCCTGGAGCACATGCGTCAGATGAAAAATAATGCCATCGTCGGCAATATCGGTCATTTCGATAACGAGATCGAAATGGCAGCCGTAGAGAAGGCAGGCGATGTGGTCCGGCAGAATATTAAGCCGCAAGTTGATCGCTGGGAGTTCGCGGACGGCCACGGCGTCATCGTGCTGGCCGAAGGTCGCTTGCTAAATCTGGGCTGTGCTACCGGTCATCCAAGCTTCGTTATGTCCAACTCTTTCACCAACCAGGTGATGGCGCAGATTGAGCTGTTTCAGCATGCGGAAAACTATGAAAATAAGGTCTATGTTTTGCCGAAGCAACTTGATGAGAAGGTTGCCCGACTGCATCTCGGCAAGCTGGGCGCCAAGTTAACGGTTTTGAGTGAAGATCAGTCCAAATATCTTGGGATTCCGGTCGCTGGCCCTTATAAGCCGGATAGCTATCGGTATTAAATCGCAAATCACCATTTAAATAAAAACGCCCGGTCGGGGATTCCTGACCGGGCGTTTTTATTTAAATTCTAGTTTTCTATTCTAGCTCTCTATTCCTTCACACTCAACAACATCCAGACCCCCAACATCAAAAAGAGAATATTGGTCGTCCAGGCTGTCAGTAGCGGTGGCAGGGCTCCGGAGTAGCCGAAGGCGGTCACCAGTGATTGCAGTATGAAATAGGCGACGCCAATGCCCAGGCTCAGGCCGATTCCGATGGCGATATTGCTGTTGCGTCCTCGCTGCAGGGCGAAGGGAACACCGAGAAATGCCATGATCAGGCAGGTGAAGGGGGCTGCCAAACGGTTGTGCATGTCAACCCGATGGCGGGTCGAATCGATCCCTTCCTGGTCCAGTTTGTTGACCATTGTCAGTAGTTGACGGAAGCTGAGCGCGCTGTTGCGATTTTCCTGTAGGGTGAAGTCAGTCGGCAGTCGATTGAGATCGAGTGGTCGGTTCTTGTTTGTGTCGATCTGCAGCAGGTCGCCGTCGGTGGCATCGAAACTGCGCTCTGTCGAGCTTGGGGCTACCCAGGCTCCGTCGACAAAACTAATTTCTGCCGCTTCGACGCGCTGCATGATTTTGGGCGATTCGTCGAGGCTGAAAATAGTGACCCCATGGAGTTTCTGTTGTTGCGGATCAGCAACGCGGATGTTGATAATACGCTCCTGGTCGCGATACCAGATTTCATTCCGCTTGAAACTTGATTCCTGCTTACCTTTTAGTTTGACCTCAAGCAGTTCATTGAGAGCCTTCGCATTGAGGGGGACGACAAACTCGTTAAGGGCTAACAGCAGCAGGGAGAGAGCGAAGGCCAAAAGCATAAAAGGCTGAACAATGCGCCAGAGGCTGACACCGCAGGCGCGCATCGCAGTGACTTCATTGGTTCTGCCAAGGGTTCCGAGTGTCAGGACCACGGTCATCAGTATCGCCAGTGGAAGAATCTGGGCAAAGATGAAGGGGATACTGTTGATCAGGTAGCTGAAATAATCGCCAGCGCTGGCATTGTGATCGATGAAATCGCTGATTTTCTCAAAAAAATCGATCAGCAGGTAAATGCCGACAAAGGCACCAACGCTAAGCAACAGAATGCGCAAAAAGTGTTTCAGCAGGAAACGGTTGAGCATTTTCATCGCTGTTCTCCGTTTCGCTGAAAAAATTTATACGCCCGGCTGATTATTTGTGCCGGCCAACTGAGTATTTTTACAGGTCTTTCAATTGCAGTGCGGTGCAGGAAATAACCGCCACCGATAATGAAACAGAAATTTGGTAGCCACAGGGCGATAGCTGCTGGAACCAGATCTTTACCGGCAAGGGTGCTGCCAATGCTGAGCAACAGGTAGTAGATAAGAGCGATGCCTAAGGCCAGTGCGAAACCAGCCCCTTTCCCTGAACGACTTGACTGCAGACCGAGTGGTACGCCGACCAAAGCGAAAACCAGTGGCGCAAAGGCGATGGCGATGCGTTTGTTTTTTTCAACAGAAAAGCGGGCCTTGCTTTGCTGGTCGGTTGCGGTTTCGTATGCAATATCTAATTCCGGCCAAGACAGTTCGCCACGGGAACGATTGCGGCTTTTGTTTGGTGCCAGTTGTTTGCCTATATCGAGATTGATGTCATAGTTGGTGAAACCGATAATCTGATAGGTGGTCTTCTTTTCATTGGCTGGACGTCGATGAATACTACCGTTGTTCAGTCTTAGGGTCAGACTGAAATTTTCCGGGTTAGGAATAAACCGGCCCTGACGGGCGACGATGGTCGCCGGGGTTTCTCCTTCGCGTTCATCGGAAATGAAAACACCATGCATGATCCCCTGGCGCTCGTCCATGGTGCGCGTATAAAGGACAAGCCCCTCAAAGTCATCATTGAAAATACCGGGGCGGATACCGACGCTCGCTCTGCTTGAAGCGATCTGAAACAGTTTGCTGCGAAACGCGGTCTTGCCGGCAGGTTCGACCGTGGTCGTTAACCATGCGGTCAGCAGGGAAAAGGCAACGGCTAGAACCAAGACGGGCCTTAACAGGGAGTAAAGACTTATGCCCGAGGCCTTGAGTGCAACAAATTCGCTGTCGGCCGACAATCGGCCGAAGGCCAGCAGTATCCCGAGTAGGAACGACAGGGGTACGGTAATGCTGAAAAAAGTCGGCAACAGGTAGCTGAATAGTTGCACAATCTCGCTGGCTGGAACCCCTTTACTGACCACCAGTTCGGTGAGTCGGGGGATTCGTCCCATCAGCAGGACAAAGGTGAAAATCAGCAGGCTCAAAATGACCGGAATGCTGATTTCTTTTATGATGTAACGGTGAATTCGTAATATCGACATGGTGGCGCATATTAGTACAGCTGCAGGCGTCTGTAAATACTGTAAACCCTTTAGTCTTCGGGAAAATGATCGACTTAGCCGGCTAGGCACGGAAGCTTTTATTTAGAAAATTTCACTTGATTGGCGGGCGGTTGAATGTTATAGACGTGCAGTTGTTCACAATACACACGCATCAGGATCTGATCAGGGTGGTTCTCGTAATATTTGAGGCCTGACAGGCAAGACTGTTGCGGAGGAATTAAACCAATCTTAAGGAGTACAGAAAATGGCACAGATCACCATGAAGCAACTGCTCGAAGCTGGCGTTCACTTTGGTCACCAGACCAAGCGTTGGAACCCGAAAATGAAGCCGTATATCTTCGGCGCCCGTAACGGAATCTACATCGTTGACTTGCAGAAGACCGTTCGCTATTTCAAGACGGCCTGTCAGTTCATTCAGGACACCGTTGCCAGTGGCGAGAAGGTTTTGTTTGTCGGCACCAAAAAACAAGCTCAAGACGCTATCGTCGAAGAGTCTCTACGTGCCGGACAGTACTATGTTAACAACCGTTGGCTCGGCGGCATGCTGACTAACTTCTCCACTATCAAAGCCAGTATCGATCGTCTGAAAAAGATCGAGGCGATGTCTGCTGACGGCACCATCGAACAATACACAAAAAAAGAAGCCCTGCAGCTTGAGCGTGAGCGCGAGAAGTTGGAGCGGAACCTTGGTGGTATCAAGAACATGACCAAGCTTCCCGGTGCTGTTTTTATTATCGATCCGAAAAAAGAAGCGATCGCGGTTAAGGAAGCTAACAAGCTTGGCATCCCCGTGGTTGCCGTAGTCGATACCAACTGCGACCCTGACAACATCGAATACATCATCCCGGGTAATGATGATGCTATCCGTGCTATCCGCTTGTTCGCCAGTAAAATGGCTGAATCCTGTCTCGAAGGTGGTCAGCGTCGCAAGGACCAGAAGCAGGCTGCAGCTGAAGGTAAGGATGAGCCGGTTGTTGCGGCTGCAAAAGCCAAGGCACCAGCCAAGGCTAAAGAAGCTCCTGCCAAGGTTGAGGAAGCTCCTGCCAAGGTTGAAGAAGCTCCTGCCAAGGTTGAAGAAGCTCCAGCTAAAGCCGAAGAAGCTCCAGCTAAAGCCGAAGAAGCTCCAGCTAAAGCCGAAGAAGCTCCAGCTAAAGCCGAAGAAGCTCCAGATAAAGCCGAGGAAGCTCCAGCTAAAGCTAAAGCCGAAGAAACCCCAGCTGCTGAGTAGTTTTTCGCGCTACAATTCAGTAAACGCAAAGGCCGCGGCCGGGCTTAGGTCCGGCCGTTGGTTTAGTAACTAAAAAGTAACGGGTTTAGACCTGACAAAAACTATGGAGGAACTAACGTGAGTATTACAGCTGCGATGGTATCGGAACTGCGCAAAAAGACTGGTGCTGGCATGATGGATTGCAAAAAGGCCTTGACCGAGACTGCTGGCAATATGGACGGTGCGGTCGACTTTCTGCGGAAGAAGGGTCTTTCTGCCGCAGCCAAGAAGTCGGGACGGGTTGCTGCCGAGGGGATGGTGGCCGCCATTTCAGAGGGCACCATCGGCGCTTTGGTCGAAGTAAATGCCGAGACCGATTTTGTTGCTAAAAATGAGGCCTTTTCCTCTTTTACTGCTGCCATCTGCAGTGTTGTGTTGGCAAATGATGTCGCTGACGTTGAGGCTCTCAAGTCTCTGGCTTACCCGGAGACCGGTCGGACCGTTGCTGAGGAACTGACTCACCAGATTGCCACCATCGGCGAAAATATGGATATCCGCCGTTTGGCGCGTGTCGATGCCGGTCAGGGTGTGGTTGCTTCATATGTTCACGGAACCGGAAAAATTGGTGTCCTGGTTGAGTTGCAGACCGCTTCGACCGATGAGCGGGTTGTCGAGCTTGGCAAGCAGATTGCTATGCACATTGCAGCCGCTGCTCCTCAGTACCTTGATCGTGACGTTGTTCCTTCTGTCGTGGTTGATAAAGAAAAAGAAATCATGCGCGTTAAGGCACTCGATAGCGGTAAGCCGGAAAATATCGTTGAGAAGATCATTGTTGGACAGATCAACAAGTATTTCGGTGAAGTCTGTCTGCTCGAACAAGCCTTTGTTATCGATCCCGACCAGAAGGTTGGCAAGCTTGTCGAGGCGTTGGCCAAGGAACTCGGTAGCGAAATTAAGTTGAACAGCTATGCTCGTTACCAGCTCGGCGAAGGCATTGAAAAGAAAGAGGATGATTTCGCTGCAGAAGTCGCCGCCCTGAGCAAGTAATTCTATCAAACGCAGGAGCTAACGTGGCAACCAAGTATCAACGAATTCTTCTGAAATTGAGTGGTGAGGCCTTAGCGGGCGATCAGGGTTATGGGATCGACCCAGAGGTTATTATCGGTATTGCTTCCGAAATCAAAGAGGTTGTTGCTCTTGGTGTGCAGGTGGCTCTGGTTATCGGTGGCGGAAATATCTTCCGTGGCCTAGCGGCTTCATCCAAGGGGATGGACCGAGCCAGTGCCGACTATATGGGTATGTTGGCTACGGTTATGAATAGTCTGGCCATGCAGGATGCTCTGGAAAATCAGGGCGTGGTCACGCGCGTGCAGTCGGCAATCGAAATGCAGCAGGTTGCTGAACCCTATATTCGTCGTCGTGCGGTGCGCCACCTGGAAAAAGGGCGGGTTGTCATCTTCAGCGCTGGAACCGGAAATCCATATTTTACTACCGACACCGCCGCCAGTTTGCGGGCGATGGAGATCAATGCCGAGGTTATCCTTAAGGCTACCAAGGTCGATGGAGTTTATACTTCGGACCCGATGAAGAACAGTGATGCGGTTAAATTGTCAACCCTGACGTATCTGGATGTCTTACAAAAGGGGCTGCAGGTGATGGATGCAACGGCAACGTCGCTTTGTATGGATAATAATCTGCCGATGATTATTTTTAATATGACCCAGCGTGGCAATATCAAGAAGGTTGTCGAGGGCGAGCAGATCGGTACCATTGTCAGGGGAGGTGACACGGATGATTGATGAAGTGATGGGCGAAGCCCGTGCAGCAATGGATAAATCGGTTAAAGCGCTGAGAAAAGAGATGACCAAGGTCCGTACGGGCAGGGCATCAACCGCTTTGCTCAATGATGTTCGGGTTGACTATTACGGGGTGCCGACACCCTTGAGTCAGGTTGCTACGCTTTCTGCACCGGAACCACGGCTGATTACTGTGCAACCATGGGAAAAGAATCTGATTTCGGAAATTGAAAAAGCATTGTTTAAGGCCGATCTCGGTCTGACCCCTTCTTCTGACGGCATCTTGATCCGGCTGCCGGTCCCGGCTTTGACCGAAGATCGACGCAAAGAGATGGTGAAAATCATCAAGCGGATGGCGGAGGAAGCTAAGGTTTCGGTTCGTAGTGCACGGCGTGACGCCAATGAAACCTTAAAGATGTTGGAAAAGGAAAAGGAGATCACCGAAGACGATCTCAAGCGGAGCGAAAAAGACGTCCAGCAGGTAACCGATGAGTTTGTCGCAATGATCGATTCTGTTGTGCAGAACAAAGAAGCTGAGGTTATGGAAGTCTGAGTATCGTGCCGCGATAAATATTATCAAAGGAGTAAAGAATGGCTTTGAAAATCAATGAAGAATGCATCGCGTGTGGGACCTGTGTTGATACCTGTCCTTTAGGCGCCATCGTCGAATCGGGTGATATCTACACGATTACTGACGAATGTACCGAGTGCCGCGCCTGCGTTGATAGTTGCCCGGTCCAAGCAATTGTCGACTGAGCGATAGGTTGATCGAATATTAAGGGGGGACACCTTTTGGGTGTCCCCCCTTTTTGTTTGCCATAACGATTTTTCCATTCTTGCTGTTGTGCCATTAATTATGCTAATTTTACGCCTTGTGCTTTTGATTCAAGGGGTAGGGTTTAGTAAATGACGGAACAGGGTCTTCAAGAGAATAAGCCACCATTACAGCATTTGGCCATTATCATGGACGGTAATGGCCGATGGGCAAAGAAACAGGGGTTGCCGCGTATCGCCGGTCATCATCAAGGGGTGCAAGCCGTCATCAAGGTGGTTGATGAATGTGTCAAGGTCGGTATCCGTTATCTGAGTCTGTTCGCCTTCAGTTCAGAAAACTGGGGACGGCCCAGACAGGAAGTTGATGCTTTAATGGAACTGCTACTGCAGTTTCTTTCCTCGCAACGGCAAAAAATGCTCAGTGGTGGTATTCGGTTGCGGGTTATTGGCGATCGATCACGTTTGACCGATTCCGTTCGTCAGGCATTGGTTAAGGCTGAAGCTGAAACGGCTCAAGGTGAAACGCTGACGATGGTCCTGGCTCTCTCCTATGGGGGCCGTGATGAAATTTTGCGGGCAGCGAAAAAGCTCGCTGAGCAAGCCGTGGAGGGGTCCGTTGCCCTCGCGTCTTTCGACAGTCGTAAATTTTCCCTTCTTCTTGATACCCAGGAGATCCCAGAGCCTGATCTGCTCATCCGTACTAGCGGGGAAAAGCGGATCAGCAATTTCCTGCTCTGGCAAACCGCATACTCCGAACTCTATTTTACCGATGTGCTCTGGCCTGATTTTGACCCCCAAGAGTTCTACAAGGCACTTGAGGATTACAGGCAGCGAAAACGGCGCTTCGGCTTGACTGATGATCAACTTGATCCCACTACGGCACCACTGCCTGAAGGAGAGGACCCATTAAACAGCGCATCCTGACAGCCATCATTGCTTTACCTCTGCTGATATTAATGATCGCCTTTGCCAATCCCGTTGTTTTTTCCTTGTTTATGGGAGTGGTCCTGTTTTTGGCACTCCTTGAGTTTAATCGCATGGGGTTGGCGACAGAACATTCTGCTGAACAGTGGCTGGTTGCCGTCTCGGGTGCCGTTATCGCTCCACTGCTTCATTTTCAGCAGACGACCCTCCTTGCACTTCTGCTGGTTGTCACTTTTTTATCGCTGGCGCTGATGTTCCTGTTTCGCTTCTCGGATATCTCAGTCGTCCATCATCGGCTCGGCTGGTTTTGTTTTGGCCTGTTCTATTTGCCGCTGCTTTTGGGCCACCTGGTGTTACTGCGTTCGCTTACTGATGGGCAGGCCTGGATTTTTATGACCTTATTCGTCATAATGACCTGTGACACGTTCGCTTATTTTGTCGGCAGTAATTTCGGGAGGCGGAAACTCTATCTAGCGGTCAGCCCGAACAAGAGTGTTGAAGGGGCGGTTGGTGGCCTGGTCGGTTCCGTACTGGCGGTATTACTTGCCAGTATCTCCTTTTTGCCGATGATCGGCTTGTTTGATGGTATCTTGATCGGGGTGTTGCTCGGAGTTGTCGGTCAATTAGGTGACCTGTTCGAGTCGTTGCTGAAACGGGCTTGCGGTGTCAAGGATTCGGGCAACCTGATTCCCGGTCACGGCGGGATACTGGACCGGCTCGATAGCCTGTTGTTTGCCTTTCCGGTTGTATTTTACCTCGCCAGATTTGGTTATGGCGGGTGAGTGACATAATGAAAAAACTGACTATTTTAGGCTCGACCGGTTCGATTGGGGTTAGCACTCTGCAGATCGTCGCTGCTTTTCCTGAACTTTACCGGGTCGTCGCGTTATCCGCGGGTAATAATATCGACTTGTTGCAGCAGCAGGTCGAAACCTTGCGCCCCAAAATAGTTGCCGTTGCAACTGAGCAGGGTGCGGAAACTCTCGCCTCCCGCCTTAAGGGGGAGGATGTCCAGATTGTTTATGGCGTCGAGGGGATGATTGCCTGTGCCACTTTTGATGAGAGCGACATGGTGGTGGCGGCAATTGTTGGGGCGGCCGGACTGGTACCGACTATGGCTGCCATCAAGGCCGGTAAAGATATCGCCCTGGCCAACAAGGAGACCCTGGTAACGGCCGGATCGCTGGTTATGGATGAGGTCGCCCGGCAGGGCAGCACCATGATTCCGGTCGACAGTGAGCATTCGGCGATTTTTCAATCATTGGCCGGTCAACGCCGCGAGGATATCCGTCGACTGATTTTGACCGCTTCCGGTGGCCCTTTTCGTCAGCATTCCCTCAGGCAACTGGAATCGGTGACGCCGGCAGATGCTCTGGCCCATCCCAACTGGGACATGGGAAAGAAAATATCGATTGATTCGGCTACCATGATGAACAAGGGTCTCGAAGTGATTGAGGCCCACTGGCTGTTTAAGGTTCCCGCCGAGCAGATCGCGGTCCATATCCATCCTGAAAGCATTATTCATTCAATGGTTGAGTATCGGGATGGCGCAGTCATGGCGCAACTCGGTATCCCGGATATGAAAACGCCGATCGCCTATGCGCTCTCCTGGCCGCAACGATTGCCTCTGCAGCAGGAGCCGCTGAATTTGATCCAGGCCGGTTCGTTGACCTTTGACGAGCCTGATTTATCCCGCTTTCCCTGTTTGCGTCTTGCCTACGATGCGCTTGAGGTTGGCGGCAGTTTGCCGGCAGTTATGAATGCTGCCAATGAAATAGCCGTAGAGGCATTTCTGCACAAGAGGATCAGTTTTCTCGCTATCGCGCGTTTGATTGAGGCTGTTATGAAGCGTCATCATTCGGAGGAACTGACCACAATCGACAAGGTGCTGCAGGCTGACCTGTGGGGCCGTCAGGAGGCACGAACCTTGATACACGGAGGTCTTAAATGACAACCATTATTGCCGGAATCCTGATGCTCGGGGTGCTGGTTTTTGTTCATGAACTTGGCCATTTCCTGGTCGCAAAGCGCTGCGGGGTAAAGGTTCTTAAGTTCTCCCTCGGCTTCGGTCCGAAAGTTGTCTCACGCCAATGGGGAGAGACGGAATATCTCATTTGTGCCATCCCGCTGGGCGGTTATGTCCAGATGCTTGGCGAGGGCGGTGGCGAGCAGGGGGAGAGTGCAGAACTCAGTGCTGAGGAGAAGAAGCGCTCTTTTGCCGGCAAGCCGGTTTCAAACCGCTTGGCGATTGTTATTGCCGGCCCGTTGATGAACCTGATTCTGCCGTTATTGATTCTGCCGATCTCTTTTATGGTCGGGGTGCAGATGCCCACCTATGTGGAACAGGAATCCTGTATCGGTTATGTTGCACCCGAATCGAATGCCGCCCAAGGCGGTTTTGTCGCCGGGGATTGTATTGTTTCGGTCAACCAACATCCGGTTCAGATCTGGAATGATGCCAATAAATCGTTTGTCTCCGCCGCTGGCGACCCACTGGTCTTTCAGGTAGAGCGTGACGGTGATCTTTTACAGCTGGAAATTCCGGCAGAAAACGAAAGCCTGCAGGGGATGCAGGGCCTTGGTTTGATGCCGAGACAGGAAGCTCGGGTTGGCGGTTTGGCCGATAATATGCCAGCTATGGTTGCCGGGATTGTCGAAGGGGACTTGATCCTCCAAATTGCCGATCGACAGGTCACTTCCTGGTATGACTTGCGGGAGATTATTCAGACCGTCAATGGGCAAGCAGTTAACGTCCTGCTGCAACGTGGTGACCAACAATTGAGTGTTGAACTGGTTCCTGAACAGCGTGGCGGTGAGGGCGACTATCTTATCGGCATTGCCCCGCTGCAGGCCTCCAAGGTAAAACGCTTTGGCTTTGTTGATGCCATCGGCGAAGGGGCCAGTCGGACCTGGGAGCTGATTGAATTAACGGTGATCTTTGTTCAGAAACTGTTCAGTGGCAGCGTTTCAGCGAAAAACATCGGCGGGCCAATTACTGTGGTGCAGGTTGCCGGCCAAGCTGCGCAAACGGATTTGTCGGCGATTCTTTCGGTGCTGGCTTTTATCTCAATCCAACTGGGAATTCTCAATCTGCTGCCGATTCCGATTCTCGATGGTGGTCATATCCTCTTTAACCTTGTCGAATTGATCACCCGCCGTCCGGTGTCAATCCGGGTCCGTGAGATGTCCCAGCAAATTGGCATGGCGATGTTACTGATGCTGATGGTGCTGGCTTTTTATAACGATATTGTCAGGCTTTGGGGCTAGTAGTGTCGATCGATAAGCTAAAGATCCTGGCTGTTGACAGTTCGTCCATGACTGGCAGCGTTGCCCTTTGTCAGGGAGAAACCCTGATCGCGGAATCGCTGCTGAATGTTCGCAGTACGCACAGCGATAAGCTGCTTAAGCAGATCGACCTGCTGTTGAGCGAAGCCAATTGGCAATTGGCGGACCTTGATGTTCTCGCTGTTGTCACCGGTCCAGGCTCTTTTACCGGGTTGCGAATTGGTGTCGCCACGGTCAAAGGTCTTGCTCAGGTGCTGTCTAAGCCGGTGGTTGGCATCACCTCGTTGCAGATGCTGGCCATGAATCTGCCGTTGTCGCCGGTACCGATTTGTGTCTTTATGGATGCCCGTAAAAAAGAGGTTTACAGCCAACTTTTTAATTGGTGTGCCGCTGGCCCTGTGCCGGTCAGTGAAGCGCGGGTGTTGCCACCGGGACAGGTGTTGAAAGAACTCACTGGCGAGGTTGCTATGGTTGGTGATGGCGTCCTGCTTTATCGGGATATGATCGACGAATACCTTGCCGGTAAGGCATTGTTGCCGCTGGCCCCGGCCCATCAGCCGCGGGCGTCACAGGTTGGTTGGCTGGCGGGTCAGGCTTATGGTCATGGGCAGCTGCTGACCGCCGCCCAATTGCTGCCGACCTATATTCGCCCATCGGACGCGGAGCTGAATAA
Source organism: Desulfuromusa ferrireducens (assembly GCF_055389805.1). Classification (NCBI taxonomy): domain Bacteria; kingdom Pseudomonadati; phylum Thermodesulfobacteriota; class Desulfuromonadia; order Desulfuromonadales; family Geopsychrobacteraceae; genus Desulfuromusa; species Desulfuromusa ferrireducens. The sequence continues at coordinate 4,105,571 of NZ_AP042415.1, read as the reverse complement.
GAACAAATAAGGAAAGCTTTTTTGAGCGTTGTTCGACTGTTGACATTTGGGCCCCATTTTGATTAGCTATAAACAGTTTTCGGTCCTAGCCCTGACACGCGGAGGTACCAATGGATATTGATCAGAATGTGCTGCAAACGCTCCTCGACAGCAACTCCCATTTCCGCATGCTCTACGAAGAGCATATCCTTTTTGAAAAACGATTATCTGAGTTCGATAGAAAATCCTTTTTATCCCCCCACGACGAACTGGAAAAAAATAAAGTGAAGAAAATGAAACTTGCTGGTAAGGATGCGATGGAGCAAATCCTTCATACTGTAAGCGCCTAAGCCCGGACAGTCACAGCGGGAAGAGTTTATACAGCAAAGGGTTTAAGCAACTGCTTAAACCCTTTGCTGTATTTTAGTTTAAAAATACTGGTGTTTGGTGAGATCAACATTTCAGTGTGGGCACGGCCCCACCGATAGGGTTTACAATCATGAGCGATAAGCGTAGCGATGCAATTACTAAAGGTTTTGAGCGAACTCCCCACCGTGCTTTGCTGAAAAGTACCGGTGTCCCTAGCGAGCAGATGGATAAACCGTTTATCGGTATTGCCTCTTCATTTACCGATCTGATTCCCGGCCACACTGGGATGCGTGACCTTGAGCGGTTCATCGAAAAGGGTGTTCACACCGGTGGTGGGTATTCCTTTATCTTTGGCATCCCCGGGGTTTGTGATGGGATCGCCATGGGCCACAAAGGGATGCATTATTCTCTGCCGACCCGCGAACTGATCGCCGACATGGTTGAGTCGATTGCCGAAGCCCATCGGCTTGACGGGCTGGTGCTGCTGACCAACTGCGACAAGATCACCCCGGGTATGCTGATGGCTGCTGCGCGGCTCGATATCCCCTGTATCGTTGTTACCGCCGGTCCTTCACAGACCGGAGCGGGGCGTGATGGCAAGCGTTTCTCTTTTGTGACCGACACCTTTGAGGCGATGGCGCAGTACAAGGCTGGAGTCATCGACGAAAAGCAGTTGATGATGTGCGAGGATAATGCCTGCCCGACCGCGGGTTCCTGCCAGGGGTTGTTTACCGCGAACACCATGGCGATCCTCACCGAAACTATGGGCATGAGCCTGCCGCGCTGTGCTACGGCCTCGGCCGTATCATCGCTGAAGCGGCGGATTGCTTTTGCTTCCGGGGAAAAAATCGTCGAGCTGGTTAATAATAACGTCACCCCACGACAGATCCTTACCCGTGAAGCGTTTGAAAATGCCATCCGCGTTGACCTGGCTCTTGGTGGCTCGAGCAACACGGTGCTGCATCTGTTGTCGATTGCTCACGAGGCAGGTGTCGATTTGCCGCTCGACGCTTTCGATGAATTGGGTCGCACGACTCCGCAGCTGGCTTCGATGAACCCAGGTGGTATCCATTTTATGGAAGATCTGGATGCCGCCGGTGGCGTGCCTGCGGTACTCTACCAGTTGCGCGATCGGATCAATGATAATCCAACCCTGCTCGGCCCGACCATTAAGCAGATTGTCGATTCTGTAGCCTCGGTTGACGAAGAGGTGATCCATCCTGTCTCTGATCCTGTTCGTCAGGAAGGTGGTCTCGCCATTCTCAAGGGCAATCTGGCTCCTGCAGGGGCGGTGGTTAAGCAGTCCGGTGTGTCGGAGAAGATGATGAACTTTACCGGCCAGGCGCGTTGCTACAACTCAGAAGAAGCGGCTATGGAAGCGTTGATGGGTGGCGAGGTCGTCGCTGGTGATGTGGTGGTGATCCGCTATGAAGGACCAAAGGGCGGGCCGGGGATGCGCGAAATGCTCGCTCCGACGGCTACGCTGATGGGCTTGGGGCTGGGCGACAGCGTTGCCCTGATCACCGATGGTCGTTTCTCCGGCGGTACTCGTGGCCCCTGTATCGGTCACATCTCACCTGAAGCAGCTCAGGGTGGACCTATTGCTCTGGTTGAAGATGGTGATTCGATTACCCTCGATATCCCCAACCGCACCCTGACGCTCGATTTGGCGGAAGATGTTTTGGCCGAACGACGCAGTAAATGGCAGGCGCCGGAGCCTAAGATCAACAGTGGTTGGCTGGCGCGCTACGCCAAGGTTGTCACCCACGCCGGGACAGGTGCCATTTGTAAGGCTGATTAACACTGTTCTATAAAAGTGGTCAGAATACGGAAAGTATATTGATTTTTATATCTTCGGGGCGTTAAACTCCCTTTTCTTATCGCCGACAGCGGATCATCGGGCTTTTCCGCTGTCGGTATTTTAATTATCGCAAAAAATTGAGAGCCAGTAGCTGCTCACCGGCTACAGAGGAGGTTCAGGTGGAATTAACCGGATCGCAGATTTTACTTGAGAGCTTGCAAAAAGAAGGAGTCGATACGGTTTTCGGTTACCCCGGTGGTGCCGTTATCAATATCTATGATGACCTGTTCGATTCGCCCCTTGAGCACATTTTGACCCGGCATGAACAGGCGGCTGTCCATGCTGCTGATGGTTATGCACGTTGTACCGGTAAGGTCGGTGTCGTTATCGCCACCAGTGGTCCGGGCGCGACCAATACCGTCACCGGTATTGCCACCGCTTATATGGATTCAATCCCGATGGTGATTATCACCGGTCAGGTGCCGACTCCGCTGATTGGCAACGATGCTTTTCAGGAAGCAGATATGTGCGGGATTACCCGCCCCTGTACCAAGCATAACTTTCTGATTCAGGATATCCGTGATCTGGCAAAAACGATCAAGGAAGCCTTTTATATTGCTAGGACGGGTCGTCCTGGGCCGGTATTGATCGATTTCCCGAAAGATATTCAAGTCGCTAAGCACAAATACAAGTATCCGGAAAAGGTCAGCCTGCGCGGCTATAAACCTACCTATGAAGGCAATAGTCGGCAGATTGAAAAGGCCGCGAAGCTGTTCTTTCAGGCCAAGCGACCAGTTCTCTATGTTGGCGGAGGGACTGATCTTTCTGGAGCGAACAGCCAGTTGCTTAAGTTGGCTGAATTGACCCAGACTCCGGTGACCACGACATTGATGGCGATGTCCGGATTTCCGCAGAATCATCCCTTGGCGTTGGGGATGCTCGGCATGCACGGGACCTTTTACGCCAATATGTCGGTGACCGAGTGTGATCTGTTGATTGCGGTCGGTGCTCGTTTCGACGACCGGGTGACTGGTCGGATTGATAGCTTTGCCAAAAAGGCCAAAGTTATCCATATCGATATCGACCCGACGACAATAAAGAAGAATGTTGCCGTCGATTTACCGATTGTCGGTGACTTGAAAGATGTGCTCGGTAAGCTTGTTGATATAATGGGCGAAAAGCAAGTGTCTCTGCAGAAGTTGATTGAGGCGACCGGCGACTGGCGCAGCACCATCAGCGAATGGAAGACCGCCCACCCGATGTCTTACCAGGCGTCCGACACGATCATCAAGCCACAGTTTGTCATCGAACAAATCCGTGAATTAACCGCAGACGATGCGATTATCACTACTGAGGTTGGCCAGCATCAGATGTGGACGGCGCAGTTTTTTCAGTTTCTACAGCCGCGTACCTTTTTGACTTCCGGCGGCCTCGGCACTATGGGCTATGGTTTGCCGGCAGCTCTTGGTGCCCAGGTGGCTTTTCCCGAGCGGCAGGTGATCGATATCTCCGGTGACGGTTCCTTTCAGATGAACTCGCAGGAACTGGCGACTCTGGTGCAGTATCGTTTGCCGGTAAAAATCGCTATCCTCAACAATAATTTCCTCGGCATGGTCCGCCAGTGGCAGCAGATGTTTTTCGATAAGCGCTACAGTCAGACCTGTATGGAACTGCCGATCGACTTCGTTAAGCTGGCAGAAGCTTATGGAGCGACCGGTCTGCAGGCGACTAAGCCTGGTGAAGTGGCATCGGTTATCAAAAAGGCCTTGGAGACACCGGGTCCGGTATTGATGGAATTTAAAGTGGCGCGCGAAGAAAATGTGCTGCCGATGGTTCCGGCCGGTAAGGGGATTCACGAAATGGTTCTGGCCTCTTAATTTTGAGCGCCGTTAGATTTTGATTTGGCCAGCTGTTGGCCGGGAGGATTAGCAAAGATGAAACATACAATTTCTGTTCTAGTTGAAAATGAATTCGGCGTGCTCGCGCGAATTTCCGGGCTGTTTTCCGGCCGTGGTTTCAATATCGAGAGTCTTTCCGTGGCACCGACTCTGGAACCGAATATTTCACGCATGACCCTGGTCACGCGTGGTGATGATCGGATTCTCGAACAGATCAACAAGCAGCTCAACAAGTTGATCTCGACGATCAAGGTCGTCGATTTTACCGGTGAAGAATATGTTGAGCGCGAGCTGGCACTGATCAAGGTCACCGCAGAAGCCGAGTCGCGTGCCGAAGCGCTGCGAATTGTCGATATCTTTCGAGCCAAGGTCATCGACGTGACTCCCAAGTCATACACCATTGAAATTACCGGTGCTCCGACCAAGATTGATGCCCTGTTAGAGTTGCTGCGGCCGATGGGAATCAAGGAAATCGTCCGTTCCGGCCCGGTGGTTATCGGCCGAGGTCACAAAGGGGTCGCCTGTTAAGTCTGGCGGATGTGACTGTCGGCAGCAACGACTCGATTGCTAGCATCGCTGCTTGTTTGGGTGAGGTTAAGTCAGTTGTTTTTGCGGCATGCCGTGGTTTAAAAAAGAAGATCGAGCAAAAGAAAAACGAACTATGAGCATGGTCTTCGCAGTTTATGAGTGAAATCCTGCTAAACAATTATATTTTTCTATGGTAAAAGGGGCAGTCAAATGATACTGCCCTTTTTTCTATTTTGGAGTAGAACCCATTATGCGTAATCAGAATCAGCCGCTCGCTAGCGAGGGATATCCCTTTATCGCCCTCTTTGCCTTTGTTACTTTGGTTTTTGCACTGCTCGGTTGGGGCTTTTTGACCTTTGTTTTGTTGCTGTTGACCCTGTTTACTGTTTACTTTTTCCGTAATCCGGAACGGATCATCCCCGAGGGTGATGATCTGGTTATCGCACCGGCCGATGGAAAAGTGATCTTCGTTGGTGATGTCGAGGAACCGCGTTACTTCCAGGAGCGGGTGACCAAGGTCAGCATTTTTATGAACGTCTTCAATGTTCATGTAAACCGCGCCCCCTGTACCGGCAAAGTTGTCGAAATGTATTATCAGAAGGGGCAGTTTTTGAATGCTTCTCTCGATAAGGCGGCAACCTGCAATGAGCAGGGTGGCATTTTACTTGAGGCCGAAAATGGCAAACGGATTCTGTTTGTGCAGATTGCCGGCCTTGTGGCGCGTAGAATTGTCACCTACCCGGTGGTTGGCGACCTGTTGCAACGGGGCATGCGCTACGGCTTGATCCGTTTCGGTTCTCGGGTCGATATCTACTTTCCGCAGGGTAGCGATGTCACCGTGACCCTGGGAGAGAAAACCGTTGCCGGTGAAACCGTCTTGGGGACTTTGTCTTGAGCGAGCAAGTGACTAAAAGTGATAAGCGCGAAAACCTGCGCAAGGGCGTTTATCTGCTGCCGAACCTGATTACCTCTGGCAGTATGTTTGCCGGTTTTTATGTCATCATCGCTTCGACTGATGGCAATTTTGTCCGTGCCGCCTGGTTTATCATGCTCTCAGCGATCCTTGATGGTCTGGACGGCAAGGTTGCTCGGATGACTGGGACGACCAGTAAGTTCGGCATGGAACTCGATTCGCTGGCGGACGTGATCGCCTTCGGCGTGGCCCCCGGAGTGCTGATGTATACTTGGGCGCTTAAGCCCTTCGGCAAACTCGGTTGGTTGGCTGCTTTTCTTTATGTCGTTTGTGGCGCTTTGCGTCTGGCGCGATTTAACGTTCAGTCATCAACCGTTGAATCGAAAAGTTTTGTCGGTATGCCGATACCAGCTGCTGCTTGTATTGTTGCGACCTGCGTTCTCCTGTTTTATGAGTTGGGTGGCACCGGGACGATCAAAATGGTTTCGGTTGTGCTGCTGGTATTTCTGCTTGCCTATTTGATGGTCAGCAATGTGAAGTATTTTTCTTTGAAAGATCCTGATCTGTTTAAGCGGCAACCGTTCATGATGCTGGTTGGTGCCATCATGGTTTTGATCGTGATTGTCGCTAAGCCGGAAATCATGTTGTTTGTCATTGGTATGACTTATATGGTTTCTGGACCGATCGGCCACCTGTTTAATCGTCGTCAAGATAAGCAGACCGATTCTCTATCGCCGCCGGAATCATAACCTTTTGTTGAGAAAGAATTCTGTTTCGGCGTATCGAAAAAAGCAACAGGGGGAGAACTGGTCATAAAATCAGCTTGACTTGTCCAGTCTTTTCCGGTTGAATCTCACCTTACAAGAAAAGCGTTGAAGAGGAGTAGTAAGCTTTCTACCCGTTTTAGAGAGTCGGCGGTCGCTGCAAGCCGATACGGGAAGTTGCTGAACTCGCCTTGGAGCTGCAGAGATGAAGCTGATCGTTAGTTTCTGTCGTGAGCCTGCGTTAAGGGACAATGAAGGATTTCGTTGCAGTTTAGCGAAATCGAATCAGGGTGGTACCGCGAAGCTTTAAGCTCTCGCCCCTGTTACAGGGCGGGAGCTTTTTCTATTTTGGCTCCCCGACATTCAACTATGAATGCTGAAAGGGGGTGGTTCTGTGTGGAATCTGACCTAGGTGACCTGCAACTGAGATCTGAAGTAGACGAGATTGACACAAAAACTGCCCCGGTTGAGACCGATGGGCCTTAAAGCAGATGAGGTACGAACCATGAGCCAAAAAGAGCAGATTATTATTTTTGACACCACGTTGCGTGATGGTGAACAATCCCCGGGCGCAAGCATGAATATCGAGGAAAAGGTCCGCATCGCCCACCAGTTGGAACGGCTGAATGTCGATGTTATGGAGGCTGGCTTTCCTATTGCGTCTGATGGTGATTTTGAGGCGGTCAAGAAAATCGCCCAGATCATCAAGGGACCGCAGATTGCCGGTCTGTCTCGGGCCAATAATATGGATATCGACCGGGCCTGGGAAGCATTGAAATACGCTGGTGAACGAGGACGTATCCATACCTTTATTGCGACCAGTGATATCCATATGGAGCACAAGCTGAAGATGAGCGAGCAGCAGGTGCTTGACGCCGCCATCGCTGCGGTTAAACGTGCTGCCGGTTATACCCCGAATGTTGAATTTTCGGCGGAGGATGCGGCACGCACCCGTTTGCCTTTTCTCGCTCAAATTATCAAAGCGGTTATCGAGGCTGGTGCGACCACGGTTAATATTCCTGATACCGTCGGCTACACCATCCCTTCGGAATATTACGACATCATCAGCTACTTAAAAGCCAATGTCAGTAATATCGATAAGGCGATCATTTCGGTCCACTGTCATAATGACCTTGGTCTTTCGGTCGCAAACTCCTTGGCGGCGGTTCAGGCCGGTGCGCGTCAGGTTGAGTGTACCATCAACGGTATCGGTGAGCGTGCCGGTAACTGTTCACTTGAAGAGGTCGTCATGGCTTTGCGGACTCGGCATGACATTCTTCCTTTCACCAACAATGTGGCTACGGAGCAGATTGTTCCGTCGAGCAAGTTGCTTACGACCATTACCGGAATACAGGTACAGCAGAATAAGGCGATCGTCGGTGCCAATGCCTTTGCTCACGAAGCGGGCATCCATCAACATGGCATGTTGATGAATGCGGAAACCTACGAGATTATGACTCCCGAGTCGGTCGGCTTGAACCAGAGCAAACTGGTCCTCGGCAAGCATTCCGGCCGTCACGCCTTTATTGATCGCCTTAAAGAGCTTGGTTATGATCTGAACAAAGAGGAAATTCAAAAGGCTTTCGTTCGCTTTAAGTCGTTGGCGGATATGAAAAAAGAGATCTTTGACGAAGATCTCGATGCCATTGTTGCTGATGAGGTCTTGCGGGTCACCGAGACTTACAAATTGTTGCAGATGAATGTCAGTTCCGGTTCTTTTGCTTCTCCGACGGCGACGGTCGAAATGGAAGTGGAAGGTGAAGTGAAAAAGACTGCAGTGATGGGTGATGGTCCTGTTGATGCGACCTTCAAGGCGATCAAAGAATTGACCGGCACGTCTTATCCGTTGTTAAACTTCTCGGTTGGTGCGATTACCGGTGGTACCGACGCTCAAGGGGAGACGTCTGTGCGTCTCAAAACGGACGAGCGCGAAGTTCTTGGGCAGGGTGCCCATCCCGATATTATCGTCGCCAGTGCTAAAGCTTATATCAACGCACTGAATAAAATTGTCAGCTTCGCCAAGCGTGTGCGTGGCGATATTTAATAATAACTGTACCTCTGTAATTAGGATAAATAACAGGAGAATTTCATGGGTAAGACGTTAGCAGAAAAGATATTTGATGCGCATCTCAGAGATGAACCGTTTCCCGGTGCAAAAGTACTCAGTCTCGATCGGGTGCTCTGTCATGAAATCACCACACCGGTGGCGATTGCTGATCTGGAGTGGCGCGGTAAGGACCGGGTTTTTGATCGCGACAAGATCAAGGTCGTTATCGATCACGTAACGCCATCCAAGGATACCAAGACCGCGACTCAGGCGAAGATCCTGCGCGACTGGGCGCGACGGCATGAGATTCCCGATTTCTTCGATGTCGGTCGCAATGGTGTCTGCCATGCTATTTTCCCGGAGAAAGGCTTCATCCGCCCCGGATTCACCGTCATCATGGGTGATAGTCACACCTGTACCCATGGTGCTTTTGGCGCCTTTGCTGCCGGTGTTGGTACCACTGACCTGGAAGTTGGCATCCTCAAAGGGGTTTGTGCTTTTCGTGAGCCGACGAGCATCCGGGTCAACCTGAACGGTGAACTGCCCAAGGGCGTCTATTCCAAGGATGTGATCCTCTACGTTATCGGTCAACTTGGCGTTAACGGCGCGACCGATCGGGTCATCGAGTTCCGTGGTCCGATCGTCGATCAGATGAGCATGGATGCACGCATGACTCTCTGTAATATGGCGATCGAAGCTGGTGGTACCTCCGGCGTTTGTATGCCGGATATGGTCACCGTTGACTACCTCTGGCCGTTCATTCAGGATGAATTCGCCAGCAAGGAAGCGGCGCTGGCTGACTATAGCAAGTGGGTTTCCGATGAGGATGCCAGTTATGATAAGGTCCTGGATATTGATGTTTCGGAGCTTGAGCCGCAGGTGACTTACGACTACAAGCCGGACTGCGTCAAACCGGTCAGTCAACTTGCCGGTGCTCGGGTCGATCAGGTCTACATCGGAACCTGCACCAATGGGCGGATTGAAGATTTGCGTCAGGCTGCTGAAGTTCTTAAGGGCAAGGTTGTTGCCGATTCGGTACGTGGCATTGTTTCACCGGCCACACCGAAGATTTTCAACGATGCCCTCGAAGAAGGCCTCATCAAGATATTTATGGATGCCGGTTTCTGTGTCACCAACCCAACCTGTGGCGCCTGTCTCGGTATGAGTAATGGCGTTCTGGCTGAAGGTGAAATTTGCGCTTCGACCAGTAATCGTAATTTCAATGGTCGGATGGGTAAAGGCGGCATGGTTCACTTGATGAGCCCTGCGACCGCTGCGGCGACCGCCCTTACCGGTGTTATCACCGACGCCAGATCCCTTTAAACGGAGCGAGGAGCTAAAAGAATGCAGAAAATATTTGGTGGATCGGCAATCTTTCTCGACCGGTCCGATATTAATACCGACGAAATTATCCCAGCCAAATACCTCACCGAGGTGACTAAAGAGGCTTTGACTCCGTACATTCTTGAAGATCTTAAGCTGGATGGTTTTGATCCCAATGGTGCCGCACTGAAAAACGCGACGGTGGTTATCTCGCGGGAGAACTTCGGTTGTGGTTCTTCACGCGAACATGCGCCCTGGGTCTTTGAAGTCAACGATGTACACACCATCATTGCAGAAAGCTACGCCAGGATTTTCCGTCAGAATATGTTCAATTGTGGGATGCTGGCAATTGAGCTGCCCAAGTCAGATATTGACCAGTTGATTGCTCTACAGCAAAGCGGTTCGGTAGAAATTGCCGTGGATCTCGACGCTCAACAGTTGACCGCTAAGGCAGGCAGTGAAGCGAAGCAGTTTTCTTTTGAGGTCAGTCAATTTGATAAGGCACTGGTTGAAGCTGGTGGTTGGGTTGAATTTGCCGATGCCCGATACTAAAGACCATTTCGAATAAGTAAAAAAGAGCCGGAAGCGAAAGCTTCCGGCTCTTTTTTGTTTGGATATTTGCTCTTGGTGAGATCGTCCATAGCGTACTTACTCTTTTGCCGCTTAACGAAAAAAGGCCTCTGCGAAAATAGTCGCAGAGGCCTTTTTTACTGTTGGGCAGAAGGGCTTAGAATTTAACCAGCATCTTCATACCAAAGCGGAACTCATCGTCAAGGTTGGCAATATCTTCGGCATCATTGCTAAGCGGAGTCGAGAACAGAATGTTTGGAGTGATCGACAACTGCTTGGTTGCTGCCCAGGTCAGGGATGCAACCGCTTCGGCGTTGTGAAAACCGCTGTAAGACTTAGCGTCACTGATCTTAACGGTGCTTTCGTCATTGTAGGAAGCGAGAGCGGAAAGACCGAGTTTCAGGCTTTTAGCAATTTTGAAGCCTTTGCTGATCTTGGCGGTCATGAACAGGCCGTTTCGGTCGGTATCGTAGTCGTAGTAAGCGGTGAAGGTCGGATTCAGTATGGTGTTGAATTTTGCGGAGATAAAGGCCTCATTGATGGTTTCTGCTGTTTCAGCGCTGAAAAGATAGGAAACGTTGCCGAGGGTCAGAGACAATTTTTTATTGAGCAGCGGCAGGGTGTAGGCGAGGGTGACATCGTTGCGCTTATTCTTCAGCCCCTTATCATCTTTAAAGTTATTGCCATATTTTCCCAGGATGCCGAGGGTGAAAACACCAGGACCAGCACCCTTCATGTTGATTCCAGCGATGGTTACACCCTGGAAATCGGTGGTTGGCATAGTGTCCATACCGCGGAAGCTGGCCATGTTGTTAATGGCGACACCAACATTACCTTTGAATTCGATCTCAGCAAAGGCAGATGCAGCACAAAATACGCTGATCATCAGGGTCATTACAGTAAGAATGGTAAACTTTTGGCAACTTTTTTTCATTTCAACCTCACAGACGTTTTAGGGCTAATTGCCCTGGGATAAAATACTACACGTGCACCAAATAAGCGCAGGTAGTCACACTATTAGGGGTGTCTAATAGCGAATTACGGCGGGAATATACAGTAGTAAGTTGGTGATATCAATACTTTTTGTGTGCCTTTGTGGTGGTTTTTGTACTTTTTTACTATGTTAATTATGGTGTCCTTGTGATTTTCAATAGATAGGGGGTGCTAATGAACGAGAAAAACTTTTAGTGTCATCAATGATAGGAGGATTGTTGACTAAGTATTCGGAAATTCTAAAGATATAGATTTCTGTCTATTTGGAAGCTGCGAATGAGCTGATGTTTACTCGCCTTTGTAGCCTCCTCCCACTCTTGCCCAGCCTTGAAACTTAAACAAAATGTTATAGTTATCCTTATCTCCAATTCGACACTTGCGGGAGCACGTTATGCCGACAAAAAAAGTTCAGTTTACGAATGCAGCGAATGAAGTACTGGCGGCCTTTCTGGAATTGCCAGTCGGGCAGGATCCTCAAGCGTATGCGATCTTTGCCCATTGCTTTACCTGCAGCAAAAGCATCAATGCGGCGGTACGGATTAGCCGAACACTGGCGCAACAGGGGATAGCGGTCTTGCGTTTTGATTTCACCGGTCTTGGCGCGAGTGAAGGTGAGTTTGCCAATACCAATTTCTCCTCCAATGTTGATGATCTGCTGCAGGCGGCTGAATTTCTCAAAGCCGAGTATGAGGCGCCCGCCTTGCTGATAGGTCATTCGCTTGGTGGTGCCGCAACACTAAAAGCTGCCGGGCAAATCGATTCTGTTCGCGCAGTTATTTCAATCGCTGCCCCGGCGGATCCGTCCCATGTTTTACATCATCTTGCCGAACAAAAAGAGGTCATCGAGCGTACTGGCGAAGCAGAGGTCAGTCTTGCTGGTCGTGTCTTTAAAATAACCAAGCAGTTTCTTGATGATCTGCAGGAACAACGATTAGAGGAGGTTGTTTCCCGACTGAAAAAACCGCTACTGGTGATGCATTCTCCATTGGATCAGACGGTTTCTATCGATCACGCAGCGCGCATTTTCAAGGCGGCAAAACATCCCAAAAGCTATATCTCCCTCGATACCGCAGACCATCTTCTTTCGAATGAGCAGGACGCACTCTATGCTGGGATGATGGCAGCAACCTGGGCCTGCAAGTTTCTTGGTACTGAGCGCGAAGATCCGCAGATTGTTCAGCCTGAAAATAAGGTCGTTGCTCGAATTGAGAAGGGGTTTCGCACTGAGATCGTCGCTAATGGACATCCTTTGACGGCTGACGAGCCGCTTGCTGTCGGGGGCACTAATGCGGGACCCTCTCCCTATGATTTAGTGGTCGCCGGGGTCGGAGCTTGCACCGCAATGACTCTGCGCATGTATGCAGATCACAAGAGCTTACCGCTGCAATCGGTTACGGTGACACTGACGCATAAGAAAATCCACGCCACAGATTGTCTCGAGTGTGAATCGCAAAGCGGTAAAATTGATCGGATTGAACGCGATATTTCCATCGTTGGTGATTTGAGCGATGAAGAACGTCAACGATTGCTGCAGATTGCCGACCGCTGCCCGGTTCACAAGACTTTGCATTCGGAGGTCAATATTGTCAGTCGTCTGGTTGACTGACCTCTGTCTGTCGGTCTGCACAGCCCAAATGTTACCGAAAATTCCCTTGCAACGCATCCCTGTTACGACTATAGTCGGCGTCTTTTGTGCCAAATCTCAGCTAGTTATAAAGGAGTCAAATGTTCGAGTTTATCGCCCGTAAATCGGCTAATTTCAAAGATGATCTACTGTCTGGCTTAACCGTTGCCCTGGCCCTGGTGCCGGAAGCGGTTGCTTTTTCGTTTGTCGCCGGGGTTGACCCGCTGGTCGGGCTCTACGCCGCGTTTATGGTTGGTTTGATTACCGCGGTCATCGGCGGTCGTCCGGGGATGATTTCCGGTGCCACCGGGGCACTGGCCGTGGTGATGGTCTCCCTGGTTGCCGATCATGGTGTCGAGTACCTGTTTGCTACGGTGGTACTGATGGGGATCATTCAGATCAGCGCCGGTGTGCTGCGTTTGGGTAAATTCGTGCGTCTGATTCCGCATTCAGTGATGCTCGGGTTTGTTAACGGCCTGGCTATCGTCATCTTTCTCGCTCAACTTGGGCAGTTCAAAATGGCCGATGACGCCGGTATCATGCAGTGGTTGCAGGGAACGCAGCTCTATTTGATGCTTGGTCTGGTGCTGTTGACCATGGGGATCATCCACTTTTTGCCGAAATTGACCCGCGCCGTGCCATCGTCTTTGGCGGCGATTTTAATCGTCACTGGACTCGCCCATGGCCTGAATCTCGACACGCGGATGGTCGGTGATCTTGCTTCGGTCGCTGGTGGCTTGCCGCAGTTCCATATTCCGATGGTTGATTTGACCCTCGATACTATAATGATCATTTTGCCTTATGCCGTTATTCTAGCTGCCATTGGCCTGATTGAATCGTTGATGACCATGACTCTGGTCGACGAACTGACCGAGACCCGTGGTCGTGGTAACAAGGAATGTATTGGTCAGGGTGTTGCCAATGTGGTCACCGGTTTCTTTGGTGGTATGGGCGGTTGTGCGATGATCGGTCAGAGTATGATTAATATCAGCTCCGGCGGACGTGGACGGCTCTCTGGCATTACCGCTGCTTTGAGCTTGCTGGCTTTTATCGTCTTGGCTTCCAGTCTGATTGAGATGATTCCTTTGGCCGCGCTGGTCGGGGTTATGTTTATGGTCGTCATTGGCACCTTTGCCTGGTCAAGTTTACGTATTCTCAATAAGATTCCGCGCAGTGACGCCTTGGTCCTGATCCTGGTTTCCGGGGTGACAGTGATTTCCGATCTGGCGATTGCCGTGGCAGTTGGCGTGGTGGTGTCGGCGTTGGTGTTTGCCTGGGAAAGTGCCAAGCGGGTCGATTCGCACAGCAGTCTCGACGAGCAGGGAGCAAAGATCTACCGTTTGAGCGGGCAGCTGTTTTTCGGTTCAATTCAAAGTTTCTACGATCAATTTACTCCGCAGGATGATCCGCAGCAGGTGGTGATCGATTTTAGCGGTTCACGGGTTTGCGACCATTCCGGCCTTGAGGCGATTAGTAGCTTGACCGAGCGCTATCTGAATCAGGGCAAAAAGCTGCGCCTGAAGGGGCTTAGCGAGGAGTGCCGTACCCTGCTCGATAATGCTGGTAGTATGATCGAAGTTAATCTGGAGGATCCACGCTACCGGGTGGCGACAGACAAACTGGCATAAAATTATTCGCTTATCAAAAATTAAAAGGGATTGCTCAGCTGAGTAATCCCTTTTTTCGTTTTTAAATAAGTACTAATGGTTGCTTTGCATCAGGCGTTCCATCAGTTACAATGGCCAGTGAACATTATCTGTTTTGGAGTGAAATAACAGTAACCGGGAGTTGAGATGAGCGAAAACTATGTGACGGTCAAGCAGTTGATTACCCGGATGCAAAAGGAAAAAAGTTTTCCGACGATTTCGCAACATATCACCGAGCTTAATTCGAAGGCGGCACCGAACAGCGAATCGTCAGCGAATGAGCTGGCCGCTCTTATTCTGCGGGATTACTCCCTGACCAGTCGTTTGCTGAAAGTCTCCAACTCGGCCATGTACGGTCAGTTTTCCGGCACCATTTCGACAATATCGCGGGCCGTCGTGGTGCTAGGCTTCGAGCAGGTCCAACTGACCGCTGCCGGGCTGATCTTTTTTGAGCATCTGCAGGATAAATCTAAATCTCACTACGTCAAGGAAGCCGTTCTTTCTGCGTTTTTAAGCGGTATCTTGGCCCGGGACCTGGCCAAGAACATGAGCCTTGAAGGTTGGGAAACCTTTTATATCGGAGCGATGTTTCACAACTTCGGTCGTCTTTTGACGATGAATTACTTTTCTGCAGAGTTTGCTGCCTACCAACAGCTGCAGGCGACAGAAAAGCTTGACGAGGAAACTGCCGGTCGCAGGGCTTTGGGGGTCTCCTTTACCGAGTTGGGGATTGGGGTCGCCAAGTCGTGGTGCCTGCCTGACCAGATTATTATCAGTATGAAACTTCCTCAGGAAGGTGAACTGAAGGAGGACATCAAAAAGGTAAACCACCAGCAGGTGCTTCCCCGGTTTGCCAATGAACTTTGTGATATCACTATGAATGTGCCGCCGGCCGAGCGGCGAAGTCATCTGGTCAAAGTGTTGAACAAGTACCGTAAAATTTACCCTGTGCGTGAACATGAAATTGTCGTCATGATGGACGATGCCATCAAGGAAATGCAGAAATTCACCGACGTGCTGAATTTTGACCGTAGCGACCTCAAGCGGCTGGACCAGCGTAGTTTCAATGCTACAGATGAGGCACTCGATACTGAAAATACGCCGGTTATTTCGGATCAGCAAGCGGCCGTGACCCTGCACAAGTTTGAGATTTCTGACCAAGATCAACAGTCGCATCGCGTCACCACTGCCGAAGAGCGAAAGCAACATTTGCAGGGCGGTATCCAGGAAGTTATGAATGTCATGCTGGATGATTTTACTCTCGATGATATTCTCGGAATGATATTGGAGACTATTTTTCGGGGGATCGGTTTTGACCGGGTGGCGATTTTTTTTAAAGACCCACGTTCCGAACAAATGCAGGCCCGCTACGGCTTGGGGCCAAACAGCGCTAAAATTATCAAGAATTTAAGTTTTCCGGTAAACTCTGAATCCAAAGACCTGTTCAATATGGCCCTGCACGACAATAAGGATTTATACATCGGCAACATTGCCGAAGTTGAGGTCCGCGATTATAGGCCGAACTGGTTTGAAGGGCCGATATTTTCACCCAGCTTTGCCATCTACCCGATTGTCATCAATAAAAAGGGGATCGGCCTGATCTACGGCGGTCATAATGAGGCTGGCGAACATCTTGACCGTGAGCAGCTCAACGCCATGAAAACCCTACGAAATCAGGCTGCGCTGGCTATTAAGCAATGCTTCGCTGGATCGTAAGGCGATTTCAAAGGTCTTTCTGCGATAAGTGCAGCCGCTGTCGTTAGTCGCTTTGGACTACGACAGCGGTTAGGCTACCCACCTTTTTGTTGTCATCAGTTTGAACCAAAAACCTTTTGCAGGATATCGGTGGTTCGCTTGAGCGGATCTTGCCGAATGGCCGCTTCCTCTTTGGCCAGATAAAAGAAGATGCCACTGATGCCCTTGTCGACAACATGGGTGGTCAGGTCGGCTTTTACATTTGGGACAAATGGAATTGAACTGTACTGCCCCATCACGGCATCATAGGCCTGTACCGCACCGACCTGAGCCATGCTGTCCGAAACTAACGGCTTCATCGCCTCTGCCAGTGGTTGTGACATTTTTCCCTGAAAATACTTTGTCGCAGCGTCTTCCGGTCCGTTATAGATATTCTTTACGTCATCGACACTCATCTCCTTGATCGAATTGAAGAACAGCTGTTTGGCTTGTGGGGTCGCTTGTTCAGCAGCTCGGTTTAATTTTAGCTCCAGATCGTCCAGCATCGCCGTCTGACCGATTGTTCCGAGGGCCGTGCGGACCTTCTGAAAGGTTGCCGGCAGCGGGATGTGGATGTTCGAGTCGGCGTTAAAGCCGTCCGCCTGGCCTAGCTGACTGACAACCCGTTCGGTACCAACCTTTAGTGCGTCCTTCAGTCCGGCGCCAATTTCACTATCGGTTAAGCTGGTCAGGATCGAATCCTGCTCGACGGTGTTTTTCTGCAATAAATCCTTGCCCGTCTTAAACCAGTCGAGTGCTGATGTATCTTGTGGGGCCAAGAGGATTAGGCCGACAAATATGTATGCAGCTATCGATCCAAGCGTTTTGACTATATTTAGTATTCTGATTCTTCCCATGAGTTGACTCCTCTGCTTTAGCCATCCAC
Organism: Desulfuromusa ferrireducens; assembly: GCF_055389805.1. Taxonomy (NCBI): domain Bacteria; kingdom Pseudomonadati; phylum Thermodesulfobacteriota; class Desulfuromonadia; order Desulfuromonadales; family Geopsychrobacteraceae; genus Desulfuromusa; species Desulfuromusa ferrireducens. The sequence continues at coordinate 4,088,496 of NZ_AP042415.1, read as the reverse complement.
GGCATTGATTCAAAAAATCACCTACCCAAGTAAGTATAAACGGATAAGGAATGTTGAGAGGCAGTGTATTGAAAAAAAGATTTTTTATAACGTAGTCGTGACGTCGCCGATTCAATGATTCCAATTGGCAATCGGTTGGCGTCATGCCGCTTGTGTGCGAAAAAATAACATATGAGTGTTGCGACAACACCAAGCTATCGTAGAAATAACGTAAGTTTGCTTGATTAGCCACCTTGCATGGTGTATAAGTATCTTCAAATTATTAAGAGCTAATCCGGCGGGTTGGCGGTTGGTGATGGTCTTAATCTGAACTTTGTCAGGTAGGTAACGCTATAGAAGTCTTTTTCTTTCAATAATCGCAATAATCCGGGGGGATGAAAGTATTGTGATAAAGGAGATTGCATGTTCAAAAACTTAAGTCTTGGGGCAAAGCTGCTCATCTTTTTCCTGCTGGTAGGAATCCTTCCTTTTGCCACCTTGGGAATCATTTCCCTGAACAAGTTTGAAACATCGCTAACGGATCAGGTCAGCGCGAGTCTGGCGGGTTTCGCCGAGTATAAAACGCAAAGTTTGGAGGGCTGGCTTGAAGATCGGAAAAACGATATCCACAGTAAGCCGTTGATGCCGTTTTATGTCGATGCTGTGCGTATTTTGCAAGACAACGATCGCCAGGCGGCTGCGAAGATGAAAGAAAAGGTCCTACATGAGTTTGGTGTTAACTACAAGCTGCATGGTGACTTTAACGATATGAAAATCATCGATCTTGATGGCAATATTCTGGTCAGCCGTCTTGGTAATTATAACAACGTAAAAAACAGCAGCTGGTTTCAGGCTGCTCTGGTTAATGCCCGAAAGACGGTCAAGGGGAGCAAATGTCAGGATTTATATATCAGCCCCATTGAATTCTGTAAGGAACAAGGCCTGCCGAGCGTCCATTTTTCTCACATGATCCGTGATCGAAAAACGTTCAAGCCTTTGGCGGTGCTTGTTGCTGGAGCTAACGTTGAACACGTTATGACGATTGTTAAGAACAATGTCGGCATGGGGAAAACTGGAGAATCGTTTCTGGTCGGGCCGGATATGATCATGCGCAGTAACATGGCGCATGAAGCCACGCCGACCATTTTCGAGAAGCGCATAGATACCGAAGGGGTCAGGGAGATTTTTGCCCAGCGTGAGACACAGCGTGGTAAGGGGTACTGTAAAAACTGGATTTATGAGAATCACGAAGGCGAGAAGGTTTTGGCCCATAATCACTATTTTGCTGGCCTGGGTGTTGCGGTTATCAGCGAAATCGAGCTGGATGAGGCATTGGCTGCCGTCAGTGCCAGTCAATGGCTGATGGTGATTATCGGTGGTTTTGGGCTAGCGGCAATTATCGCTGTGGCTTTGCTGATTACCCGTTCGGTAACTGTCCCAATTAGTAAGACGGTAGGGATGATTGAAGCGCTTCAGTCCGGCAATCTGGATAACCGCCTGCATCTCGAGCGCAACGATGAATTGGGGCATTTGGGCAAGGCGATGGACAATTTTGCCGACAGCTTACAGCATGAGATCGTTGCCGCCTTTGACAAGTTGGCCGCAGGAGATTTCACTTTTGAGGCCGAGGGGCTTATCAAGGATCCTCTGGCCAGGGCTAACAGTAAACTCAATGAACTGATGACCCAGATCCGCTTGACCGGAGAGCAAGTTTCTTCTGGCACCACCGAGGTTTCCTCGGCGAGCCAAGCCCTTTCCGAAGGGGCTGCGTCGCAAGCCAGTTCTTTGGAGGAGATTGCTGCGTCGATGCAACAACTGGCTGCGCAAACCGGACAAAATGCGGAACACGCCAATCAGGCCAATGGTCTTTCCAATGAAGCGAAAGAGATCGCTGAAAAGGGGAGCGGACATATGTCAGAGATGATGGCCGCGATGAGTGAAATCAACGAATCGGGGCAGAGCATTTCCAAAATCATCAAGGTTATCGACGAGATCGCCTTTCAAACCAACCTGCTGGCGCTTAATGCAGCAGTCGAGGCAGCAAGGGCTGGTCAGCACGGCAAGGGATTTGCGGTGGTTGCAGAGGAGGTGCGTAACCTTGCCGCTCGCAGCGCCAAGGCTGCCAGGGAGACCTCGGAGCTGATTGAAAGTTCAGTCACCAAGGCGGACAATGGGGTGCGCATCGCCGCGTTGACTTCCGAGGCGCTCGGTGAAATTGTCACCGGCGTCACCAAGGTTACGGAGCTGGTTGCCGATATTGCCAGCTCTTCTAACGAACAGGCGCAGGGAATCTCTGAAGTCAACCAGGGGTTGGGGCAAATCGATCAAGTCACCCAGCAGAATACTGCTCAGGCAGAGGAAACGGCAGCGGCGGCGCTGGAACTTTCCACCCAGGCGAACCAGCAGAAGCAGCTACTTTCGCGCCTCAGCCTTAAAGATGGCAGACAGTCTCCGTCAGCGTCCGACATTAGGTTTGTTGATCCGGAAGCGCGACCAAATGAAGCACAGTACAACCAACTAAGCCTTTGATTTATCGGCCCCGCTCCAAGTTTTGGAGCGGGGCATTTTTCTTGCCGCCTCAATTCGGATCGTTTCTGTAGAAATGGTTTGACAAAAAACCACCCCCTTTTTATAGTCGAAGCCGTTTTGCAACCCCTGATTTCAGCGGGTTTTTCAATTAAATTAGAGGAGAGATTAAAATGGCATCGACATTTAAAGTTGCAGTACTCCCCGGTGACGGTATCGGGCCTGAAGTTATGGCTGAAGCATTGAAAGTGCTGGATGCTGTCGAAAATAAATATGATGTAACTTTCGAGCGTACCCTGGCCAACGTCGGCGGTGCTGGTATCGACAAAGAAGGCAAGGCGCTGCCTGATACGACGGTGGAAATCTGCAAGTCGTCCGATGCCATTTTGTTCGGTAGCGTCGGTGGGCCTAAGTGGGAAAGCCTGCCGCCGGATGAGCAACCAGAGCGCGGTGCTCTGCTGCCGCTGCGGAAGATCTTCGGCCTGTTCTGTAATCTGCGCCCGGCAATCATCTTTCCGGCTTTAACCGGAGCTTCGAGCCTGAAAGAGGAAGTCATCGCGGGTGGTTTCGATCTGCTGGTGGTGCGTGAGCTGACCGGTGGTATTTACTTTGCTTCGCCGAAGGGGATTGAAGGCGAAGGTCCGGAGCGCACCGGTTTTGATACCATGAAGTATTCTGATGCTGAAGTTGAGCGGATCAGCCATGTCGCTTTTGAAGCTGCTCGCAAGCGGGGCAAAAAAGTATGTTCCATCGACAAGGCCAATGTGCTGTCGACTTCAATTGTCTGGCGCGAAACAGTTGAGCGGGTTGCTAAGCAGTATCCCGATATTGAACTGTCACACATGTACGTTGATAATGCCGCCATGCAGTTGGTGAAGTGGCCGAAGCAGTTTGACGTTATGCTTTGCGGTAACATGTTCGGTGATATCATTTCCGACGAAGCCGCGATGTTGACCGGGTCGCTTGGCATGCTGCCCTCCGCATCTTTGGCGGAAGGCTCCTTCGGTATGTACGAGCCGTCCGGTGGTAGTGCCCCTGATATTGCTGGGCAAGGTATTGCCAATCCGATTGCACAGATCCTTTCGGCCTCAATGATGCTGCGTTACTCCTTCGCCATGATCGAGGCAGCCGATGCACTGGATGCGGCAGTAGAAAAAACCCTCAACGACGGTTATCGTACCGGTGATATCTCCCAGGGCGGCGCGGGCGAGAAAAAGGTCAATACTGTAGAAATTGGCGATGCGATCATCGCTCGTCTGTAATTTAGTTTGAATCTGGGGTTTTCGCACCTCATGGCAAAGCTGGAACAGGGCAGGGGGCGGTCATCGCCCCCTGTTGTCATTTATGCAGAGCGTAGATAGATTCAATCCAGGGGCTTTTCGCGCCGGCGATAGCTATTTGCATCTGCTCGATTCACGGTTGAAGCTGTTGCTACTGCTCGGTCTGATCGCCTGCCTGTTTTCAGCGACTTCGCCCTTGCGGCTGTTGCTGTTGTTTGCGCTCTGGTCGGCAGGGGCCATTTTTTGCGCTAATGCCTTGCGTGACAGTTGGCGCGTCGTTCGTTTGTTGCGCTGGTTGCTGCTGTTTACCCTGCTGCTGCATCTTTTCTTCACTCCCGGGCGCACTCTGCTTGGCACCAGCTGGTTGTCTTTAGATGGCTTGCTGCGTGGCTTGTTGGTCGATGCGCAAATGGTGCTGGCGGTATTTTTCTCTCTGCTGTTGGCCTGGACAACCAAACCGGAGCGGTTGGTCTGGGGTATGACGGGATTGCTTGCCCCTTTGCAGCGTTTCAGGCTGCCGGTTCGTGAGGCGGGTGGGTTGCTGTTGTTGGTATTGCAATTCTTTCCTCTGATTCGCGAAGAGGTGGCCCAACTGCAAGCCGAAAATTCTCTTGCCGATGAGCATTGGCTGGGGCGGATCAGGCAGAGGGCGGCGCTTGTTCGTCCGCTTTTATTGCGTCTGGTCGATCGCGCCGACCGGCTGGCGGTTGAGCTTGCTGCCGGCAAACAGTCGGACCTGAATGAGGAGCCTGCCGAAGATCGGCGCCTGAGTCGCTTCGATTGGTTTTTTTTCTATTGTGGTTTATTGATGCTCCTGTTGCTTTGGATGGTATAAGATGGCAAGGATTAAGCTGACCATCGAGTATGATGGTACGAGTTATGTTGGTTGGCAGGTGCAGCCCAATGGGGTTTCGGTGCAGCAACGTGTTGAACTGGCATTGGCGCAGTTGCTCGGTGAGCATGTGCGGGTTTATTCTTCCGGTCGCACTGACGCCGGGGTCCACGCGCTGGGGATGGTGTGCCATCTGACCACCAGTCGCGAACTGCCGATTAGCGCCTGGCGGGACGGCGTGAACCGATATCTGCCGGATAGCATTGTTGTGCGGTGCGCGGAAAAGGTTGGCGAAGATTTTCATGCGCGCTTTAATGCGAAGGGGAAACGCTATCGCTATACGATCCTGCAGGATGAGATCCGCTCACCGCTGCATCGGTTTACCAGTTGGCAGGTTCGGCAAGTTCTCGATCTTCAGGCGATGCAGAGTGCCGCGCAGCAATTTGTCGGCGAGCATGATTTTGCCGCTTTCCGAACCAGTGGTTGCGCCGCTGAGACGACTCGGCGGGAAATTTTTTCCGTAAATCTGCTCGAAGAAGGGCAGTTGTTGCATATCGATGTGTCAGGCAGTGGCTTTTTGAAGAATATGGTCCGGATGATGGTTGGCATTTTAATCGAAGTTGGCCGTGGGAGACGCCCAGTAGAGGATGTCTCAACGCTGTTGTCTAGTGGGCTCGATGTCGGTCCCGCATTGACAGCTCCGGCGCAGGGGTTATGTTTGATGGAGGTTTGGTATGGAGACTCATTGCAACGAGAAAAGTAATACAATTTTTGCGGAAGAATTACCTTGACACCCTAGGGTGATTCGGATAGTTTTACCGCTTTGTAAGCCCCACAACCCTAAGAGTTTTTAAGTCTGGAGAGGACGCGATGAGTACTCAGATCGCTAAAGAGCAAGATATCAACAGAGATTGGTTTGTATTCGATCTTGAGGACGTTGTCCTCGGTCGTGCTGCAACTGAAATTGCCCGTGTTTTGCGCGGTAAGCATAAGCCGATTTTTACCCCGAGCGTTGATACTGGTGATTTCGTTGTCGTGCTGAATGCCGATAAGGTCAAACTGACCGGCAACAAGTTGGCCGACAAGAAATACTATCATCACTCTGGGTACCCTGGTGGTATTCGTGAAATTACTGCCGAGAAGCTGCTAGTGAAGAAGCCTGAAATGGTTCTTCAGGCCGCTGTCAAAGGGATGCTGCCCAAGAATAAACTGGGTCGCAAGATGTTTAAGAAACTCAAGGTCTACGCCGGTGGTGAACATCCTCATGCCGCCCAGCAGCCTAAAGAACTGAAGATTTAGGAGATAGCTAGATGGCTGAGCAGAAGTACTACGCAACTGGTAAAAGAAAAACCTCGATTGCCCGCATTTGGGTGAAGCCCGGTACTGGTGAGATTACCATTAACAAGCGTACCCTCGATGAGTTCTTCGGTCGTGAGACCTCGAAGATGGTCGTGCGTCAACCGCTTGAATTGACTGACAATATGGGCAAATTTGACATTTCTGTCAATGTCTGTGGCGGCGGTGCCTCCGGTCAAGCTGGTGCTATCAAGCATGGTATAACCCGTGTGTTGCTGGACATTAATCCTGAACTACGTGCAGTGCTGAAGAAGTCGGGTTTTATCACCCGCGACAGCCGCATCAAGGAACGGAAAAAGTACGGCAAGCGTGGCGCTCGTCGGAGCTTCCAGTTCTCCAAGCGTTAAGCGCAGCGACTGTTTACAGTCATCCTGTTCGATCAAAGAGGGAAGCCCGGTTGGGTTTCCCTCTTTTTTTATCAATGGTCGACATTGTCATGTTCGAACGCTATTATGCGTACCCACAAATCAGGGTATAGTGCCCTTGCGTAGGGCGTGAAAAGTCGAGGTGAATTATGCTCAAGGTAGCTGTTGTCGGCGCTAGTGGTTACACCGGGGTCGAATTGCTCCGCTTGCTGGTTGGTCATCCGGAAATTGACATCTGTTGCGTGACGTCGCGACAACATGAAGGTCAGCCGATCAGTCAGGCTTTTCCGTCATTGACAGGTTTTTGTGATTTGGTTTGTGAGTCACTTGATGTCGCCGCTATCGCCGAACGGGCTGATCTGGTCTTTACTGCTTTGCCGCATAAGTCAGCCATGGAAGTTATCCCGGACTTTTTGTCCGCTGGCTGTAAGGTGGTTGATCTGTCGGCTGATTATCGGTTAACGGATCAGGCAGTTTATGAACAATGGTATCAGGAGCATTCCAGCCCTGAATTGTTGCAAGAGGCCGTTTACGGGCTCCCGGAACTGTTCCGCAGCGAGATTGGAGATGCCCGTTTGGTGGCAAATCCGGGCTGTTACCCTACCAGTGTTGCTCTGGGTTTAGCTCCATTGTTGAAAAATGATCTGATTGATCCGACCACGCTGATCGTGGATAGCAAATCCGGTGCCAGTGGTGCCGGGCGTAGCGCTAAGCAGGGGAGTCTCTATTGTGAAGTGAATGAGGGGTTCAAGGCCTACGGGGTTGCCAGTCATCGCCACACGCCGGAAATTGAACAGACTCTGTCGCGTTTGGCTGGGGCGGCTGTGCAGGTTAACTTTACTCCGCATTTGCTGCCGATTAATCGCGGTATCCTGTCGACCATGTATGCTTCTTTACGGACTTCGCAATCAACAACTGAATTGATTGAGCTCTATCGCCAGACTTATGCTGATGAATCCTTTGTGCGGGTGATGCCAGGTGGTGGCCTGCCGGATGTTGCCTTTGTCCGGGGGACAAACTTTTGTGATATCGGCCTGGTAAGTGACGAGCGGACCGGGCGGGTTATTGTTGTTTCGGCGATCGATAACCTAGTCAAGGGGGCGGCCGGGCAGGCAGTGCAAAACATGAATCTTCTCTGCGGCTTCAACGAGACGCTTGGGTTGGGGGTTGTGCCACTTTTCCCCTAGTTTTCAGTAATGAATAATCGTATCATGCACTGTTAATTTATTCTTATTCGTTACCGGAAAAACGAAGGAGATCTGTATGCTGCAAAGCGGCCACTCCATAGCGGACTACCAGATCGTCAAGCCGCTCGCCGAAAACCAACTCTATGAAACCTATCAGGTGACAGGACCTTCGGGAGACTCAGCCAAGCTGCTGTTGATTGCTGCGGGCCAGTTGGACGATAAAAAGACGCGGCAGGCATTTATTGATCAGTCGAAAATTCTTCTTGGTCAGTCTTTTCCAGGGCTTTGCCCTTTAATTGTTGTCGTTGCCAGTGATGAGGACTGCTATTGTCTTTATCCAATTCTCCCAGGCGTGTCACTGGCAGAGCAATTGCCTGCAGGTTTTCCTGTGCGTCGTTCGTTGGAAATTCTCAGGGATCTCGCTCAGCGTCTTAGTTTGCCGCATACTGCAGGCCTTTGGCACGGGGCTATTTCTCCCTCAACTATTTTACTCGATGCTGATGCTGTTTCTTTGGACGAGTTTGCACTGGCCAGCTTGTTGCGGCTTGATTTTAACTCCGGCATCGATCCCTGTTACAGCAGCCCTGAACTGGTCCGCGGTGAGCCTCTCAGCACGGCCTCTGATCTATATAGTCTCGGCATTGTGCTCTATCGACTTTTGACCGGAGCTGTTCCATTTAATCAGGCTGATCCTTTCGCCACTGCGATGCAGCATGTTCAGGACGAAGCCGCTCCGTTGCAGGAATCGTTGTCCCTGCTACAGCCTTTGATTGACGGTTTGCTTTGCGCGACTGCCAGCGAACGTTGGAGTGCCGAACAACTGGCAGCAGAGATTGATCTCTATCTGCTGTTGCCTGAAATTGACAGCTTAAGCACCATTGAAGAGGACTTGTCAGAAGAATCCGCAGTGTTGTTGGTTGAGCCTGAGGAACCTTCTTCGATCGAAAAATTGATGGCCTCTTCAACGATGTCAGCACGCATCGAGGAACGGCTCAAGGATCGGGCTGAAATTCTTCAGGACAGTAGTGATTTGACTGCGGATGCAAAACGGGCCAGCACGGCTCGTATGTCCGCAATCGGGCAGAAAAGTTATCGGAAGACTCAAGCTATGAATCAAAGTAAATATCAACAGAAAAGTGGCCCCGGCAGGTTCTTGTTGTTGGTCGCATTAGGGGTTGCTATCGGGGCTGTGCTCTATCTGCTTCTGTTCGGTCCGCAGTCAACTCCGCAGCAGGGTGCAGCAGTATTTCCTGAGCCCTTGCTGGCGGGGCTTGAAGTCGGCAGTCAACAGTTGGAGGAGGGTGATCTCGCCGCCGCCGAAAAGACCTTTCAGGGGTTGGCGGACAGCTATGCACTCCATCCGCAGCCATATAATAATCTTGCCGCTATCTACGCCCGGCAGGGAGATCTGGAACGCTCACGAAAATTATTGGAGCGGGCCATGGCAACCGATGATTCGTATGTGACCGTTTACCGCAATTTGGGGACCGTCTATTCGGAAATGGCGCGTGACTCTTATGGCCGTGCCTTACAGTTGGAAAAAGGGCAACAGGCCGTGACGTTACAGGTTTTCAGCAGGGATGAGCTACTGTCTGTCTCCACCGTCGCGACTGCGGCACTCGACAAGGGTGTGGAGCAACCGCCGCTGGTGGCTGTGGTGGAAAATGTTGCTGTAGCGCCCGCGACAGCAATGAATGTTGAGCCGGTGATAAAGGGTCCGGTGGCCGAGGCTGTGACTGCAGCCAAGCCAGCAGTTGTTGAAACGCCGATAGTTGCAGCGGTCGAACCGGTCACCGAAGTTACCATGTCTCCAGAACCGGAGTCGGCGGAGGTCTTCCTGCTTCGCTGGGCGGCTGCCTGGTCTGCACAGGACGTCGATAGCTACTTGAGTTTTTATGCGGCCGAGTTTACATCGGCTGACGGTGAAAAATTATCGGATTGGGCGAAGCGTCGTAGGGGGCGTTTGACCCGGCCAAAATCAATCGAAGTGACTCTCAGCGACTTTTCCATGGTTCGCCAGGCTGGGGATAAGATACAGATTGAAGTGACTCAGGGCTACAAGAGCGATCGTTATGCTGATCAAACCCGTAAACTGTTTGATCTTACCCATGATGGTAGCGATTGGCAGATAGTACAGGAACGCTCTTTGGGGAGAGTGCGTTAATGGCCAGACGTCTCACAGTCGCTGTTCTGCTGGTTTTACTGCTTGGATTTATGGTGGTTAAGGTCGGTGCCCTCTGGACAGGCAAACCACCAGTTCCGGATTCGATAGCCCCTCTTTCTCTGGATGTCGTCGACGAGTCGCTGTGGTTGAGTTCGCTGGATGCACAGCAGAGCGCTTTGTTGGGGCGCTTCAATGCTCGGTTGGAACTTAATGAACGCGATTACGAAGCCAGCCTGTTAAAAGCCCTATTTCTTTTTCAGGCTGGACGCCTTAATACTGCCGTTGCTGAACTGCGGGAATTGACGGCAAAAGCACCAAAGTTTCAGCTGGCCCATTTGATCCTTGGTGATTTACTCCTGGCTAGATTTGATCAGGTTGGGTCGATCGGCTCGAATATTCTCCTCGAAAATATTGGCATCGATAAGGAAAATCGTATCGAGCAGCTTCGTCTCGAGGCGAGAGCCCGTTTGAGGGGCTACCTTCTGTTGGCTAATGGGGTCGAGGTGCCGATGGCTTTGTTGTCCCTGAGCAGTCAAACAGAGCATGCGCTGGTTGTCGATAAGGGCAAGAACCGCCTTTACGTGTATCGTAATGTCGGCTCCGCTTTGCCGCCGGAACTGGTTGATGATTTCTATATCGTACTGGGCAAAAAGACCGGCGATAAATATAAAGAGGGTGATCTGCGCACTCCGAATGGAGTTTATTTCGTCACCAGTTACCTGCCTGATGAAAAGCTTCCACCGCTCTACGGAAGCGGTGCTTTTCCGGTTAATTATCCCAATGAATTTGATCGTCGCTTGAGTAAAACCGGCGATGGGATTTGGTTGCACGGCACCGATAAGTCTCTTTATAGTCGTCCCCCTTTGGATAGTGAGGGGTGTGTCGTGTTAACCAACGAGGAATTTACCCGGATCGGGAAGTACGTAAAAATAGGTCGAACACCGGTCATTATTAGTGAAGATGTTCAATGGGTTAGCAGTCGTGAATGGCTTGATCTGAACATTGAGATCCAGGCGACTTTGGAGCGTTGGCGACAAAGCTGGGAAAAGGCCGATATTGACTCGTATCTGACGATGTACGCTGGAGACTTCTGGGCCAAAGGGCATGAGCTTAACAGCTGGCAGCGTTATAAAAAACGGATTTTTGCCGGGAAATCGTATCAGAAAATAGATCTGACCGATATATCGCTATTGGGCTATCCGCAGGTTGCTGATACGCAGCCGATGGTTGTCGCCAACTTCAAGCAGAATTATAAATCGAATAACTACAATGGTGATATGCGCAAGCGTTTGTACATGATTAAGGAACAGGGCGATTGGAAGGTTCTTTATGAAGGGCGCCAATAATGGTTTGCCAGGGAGGATGTTGCTGAAAATGATTCGTTGTCTGATATTGATTTGTGGTTTGTTGTTTGTTTTGCCGACAGCAAATGGTTTTGCTGGAACCCTTGAGGTTCGTGGAGAGACGGTTCTCGATCAGGAAACCGGTTTGATTTGGCAGCAAGGAGATTCGGGGCGGATGCCTTGGTTGGAAGCTGTGCGCTACTGTAATCAGTTGACCCTTGCCAATTCACGTGGTTGGCGACTACCGTTTAAGGATGAATTGAAGACCCTGGTCAGCACGACCGGTTCCGCTACCATGATCGATGGTAACGCTTTTCCCGAAGCGCAAGCCGAGGTTTATTGGTCGCTCAGCCGCGAGGAACAGCAGCCGGACCAGGTTTGGGGCGTCAGTTTTGCCGATGGCAAAGAGTACATGTTTGATCGCAATAATTTTAATTTTCAGGCGCGCTGCATGATCGAAACGACTGAGGCGGTTTATCTCCCTTTGCTCAACAAGTGGAAGACTGCGTGGTCGGGCCAGGATGTCGATGCCTATATCGCCACTTACTCTCAGGATTTTATGCCGGAAAGTGGCCTGTCGCACGAAAAATGGGTCAAGCAACGTCAGGTTCGACTCAAACGTCCAAAGTTAATTTCGGTTACGATTTCTGATATCAAGGTCGTTTCAGAGGAGGGCAGCCGCGCAGAGGTTATGTTCCGTCAAGGCTATCGTTCCGATAATTATTCTGATCAGGTGATGAAGGTATTGACCTTGGGATTGGAGCGAGGGGCGTTGGTTATTGTCGGGGAGAGAACCATCTCGAAGATTGAATAGCCATTTAAGGGCATAAATATAGTGCAGTGAAAAGCCGTAACCTTCTGGGGTACGGCTTTTCTTTTTTTGCGGCGTACTGATCGATTAGTGTCCTTCGGGAACTTGGGTCGGGTTCCAGCCGATGCACTTATTGCGCCCCTGGTTTTTGGCTTGGTAAAGGGCCGTGTCGGCCAGATTCATCAGATCGTAGATGTCGCTGCTGTCGCTGGGAAAATGGGAAACTCCGATTGAGATGGTTAGGCGTTGGCCGGGTTGGCTGTTTTCGGCGCCGGAGAAGTATTCCTTCTCAATGCACATGCGCAACTTTTCTGCGACTGCCAGGCTGTTCAGCTTATCACTTTTGGGCAGCAGTAAGACAAATTCTTCGCCACCGAAACGGGCGACCAGGTCAACACCACGGGTGTTTTGCAGCAGCAGCGATGCGACTCTCTTGAGGACAATATCGCCCTTTAAGTGACCATGTGAATCGTTATAAAGTTTGAAATGGTCGATATCGATCATCAGAATGCTGAAGTTGTTGTGGTGCCGACGTGATTGGGCGAGTTCGCGCAGCAGGTATTCCTGAAATTGCCGCCGATTGGACAGACCGGTTAGCTCGTCGGTTGCTGACAGGGTTTTGGTCTTTTCGTACAGCCGGGCATTTTCAATCGCGATGGCTGCCTGATTGGCGATCGCCTGAGCAATTTTCTGCGCGGTACTACTAAATGAGTTCTTGTTGCTTTGATGGAGGTTGATGACCCCGATCAGGCGATTCTGGACCGTCATTGGTACGCAGAGAAGTGATCCTTCATCTATGGTTTCATTGCTGTAGCGTGGTTTCTCGTCGTAAGCCGTCAAGTCGGGAGCGTAGGTCATTTTCTGGTTTAGGGCGGCTTCTCCAGCCAGTCCTTTGCCAAGTTCGATGGTGATGTTTTTGAGATCAACGCCATAGAGGCCTTGCACTTTGACAGCGTCAAGCGTGTCAGATCCAGGGCTGAAAATATAGAGAACACAGACGTTGCAGTGCAGTGAGTCCTTTAGTGCCTGAATGATGCGCTCATAGAGGAGTCGTTGATCAAGCGAGGAGACCATGGTTTGGGTGATCTGGAACAGTGCAGAAAACTCCTGATTCTGCTCCTTTAGACTGATGGCGCGGTTTTCCAGTTCCAGATTCGTTTTGCGCAGATGCTGGTTGTGGGTCTTCAGGTCTGCCATTTTCTGCAGTTGGTCTGACAGCAGTTCTAGATGGTTGTCTTTTTCGTCTAACAAGTCGAGCAGTTGGTTGTAGGAGGACCCCAGGTTAGTCAGTTGTGAAGGGTTATTGTTTTCAACATCGACCCGCGCTGTGCGATCTCCAGAGGTTATTTTACTGCAGGTTGATATTAAGGAATTCAGTGGGCTTAGCAGGCTGGAGAGCAGTGAGCGAAACAGGGTAACGCAGATGAGCAGGCTCAGACCGGCAATGCCCATCAGGTAGAGGCGATGATTAAAAATCAGCTTTTCGATCCCTGCTAAAGGTTGAGCTGTCCCGAGCAGAAAAAATCCTTCATGTCCGAGGGGCAAAGGAGAGTAGATAATAAGTTGCGCCTTCTCCCCGCTGATAATGTTGGAAAAATGAGCACCAGACTGCAGTGTTGCTAGCTCTGCTTCACTTAACTCTGGAACGTATCCCTTGGCCGCATGATTACTGGTAATCAACTCTCCATGGCGATTTAACAGGTAGAAATCACTCTTGTAGCGTTCGGCCATTTTATCGAGATAAGGGCGATCTATTGGATGCCGTAAAAACAGGTAGCGGTTTGTCTCTAAAAGCAGGCAGGCAACCAGAGAATCCCCTTCCTGCTCATGGGTAAAGGCAATGTAGGTTGTTTTGTTTGCCAGCGCTTTCAGGAGCAGAGATTTAAGTTGCTTGGGAAGCTGTGGATCGTCCGATGAGCTGATGCTGGCAGTGATATGCTGATCATAAGCCGATAGGAAAGTTTGTATTTCATTGAGGGTTTTAGGCCCCATGTTTTTTACTTCTGTGGCCCGTTTGCTGAGAACTGTTTCCAGTGCTTTGAATTCACCGTAGATCTGTTTATGGTTGTGCTCGAGGTGCTCCTCGCTGGTTTTTATCAGTCGTGTCTTGAGCAGGACGCTGGAGCCGATCGAGGTGGCGATGGCCAAAACGAGCAAAAGTATGACGTAGGGTAGAAGAACCTTGTTAGACAGGGATAGATTTGCTAAACGGAATTTGTCTGCCATCAGTGACTTTCTTGGTTAGATCTGTCCGGTGTTGACTAGGTCGACAAAGGCATTGACGACCACTGGGTCGAACTGGCTTCCCGAATGCGCTTCAATTTCGCCCAAGGCAACCTCCGTGGGCATCGCGATGCGGTAGGGTCGATCCGAGGTCATGGCATCGTAGCTGTCAGCAACGGACAGTATCCGTGATTCGAGCAGCAGTTTATCACCACTGATGCCGAGTGGGTAGCCTGAACCATCAAAGCGTTCGTGGTGCTGGCCGATAATTTCACGCACCCGGGCCATGAAATGGATCGGTTCGAGAATCCGCATGCCGATTAACGGATGCTGGCGGAGTCGATCGATATCATCAAGGGACAGCGCATCAACTTTGTGCAGCAGGGAATCGTCAATTCCGATTTTACCGATATCGTGTAGGATTGCGGCCTGTTCCAGGTCCTTAAAGGTGTTCTCCGTCAAGTTGAGCTTGTGGGCCAGCGCGATGGAATATCGGGTTACCCGCTCGGAATGACCACGCGTGTAGGGATCGCTGGCTTCGATTGCCGAAACCAAGGCATGAACAGTACTCAGATAGGTGCTTTGCTGCTCTTCATAGAGGCTGGCATTGTTAATGGCAACACTGGCCTGGGCGGCAATGGTTGACAGAATCTCCAGATCTTCTTCGTAAAAGCGCGAACCGTCCTGCCGATTGGCGATGGTGATGGTGCCGATAACCTCGTCGTGAATATAGAGCGGCGCACAGATCACCGAATCTCGTGCGAAACCGAGGCGACTCATACGGGTGAATTCTCGCGCTTCTTCAATTTTCTTGATCAGTAATGGCTCACGGTTATTGATAACCCAATTGGAAACGCCCCCCTCGCTAAGAGGGATGTCAATATCCGGATCGTAGTACGAACTGGTTATGCCGATAACATCACCGATCTTCAGGCTATTGTCACTTTTGTTGTAGAGCAAGATGTAGCCGACATCGGCATTCAAGGATTCGAGTGCTTTACGTAGCAGCAGGTTGAACAGGCTTTTCAGTTCCATGGTCGAGTTGATGACCAGGCCCATCTCGTAAAGAGTGGAAAGGCGATTGACGGCTTTAGCCAGTGTGGTATTACGGTCTTCCAGATCCGCCGCAAGGTCGGAAATCCGAAAGTTGGCATCTTCGACTTCGTTGACCCGTTTTTCGAGCGTGATGTTCAACTGCTCAATCTCTTTAAGTCGATCCTCGAGGGTCATGTTCATGCTGTCAATCTTGTCCTTGTGGCGCATCATTTCCCTGTTGGTTGCCAGTTCCCGCTCAAAATGCACCGTTGAGTCGAGCAAGTGCTTAAGGCGCTCGACCATGCGGTTGAATTTGTTCGAGAGCAGCGACATTTCACGTGAACTGGTGATTTGCGTGCTGGCAGCGGAAAAATTACCCTGCTCGAGTTGGGTCATGGCAAAAATCAATTTCCGGATTGGATTGTCGACATAATAGAGGACGAAGATGACCAAGCTGATGATCATTATAAGGATGATCGATACTGCGGAGGCGATATTGGCTTGTTTGCCTTGCTGTTGTAAGGTGAGCAGAGAATCGAGCGACAGGTGAACACTGAAAATACCGAGAAGTTTTTTTTCCGGGTCGTGGCAACCGTGACAGTTTGGCGTGTTTTTAATCGGCAGTGTCGAGGTGTAGAGGGTGCCGTCCTCGCTCATAAGCGCGAAGTTTTCCGGGTTGTTACGAAAGGTCATCAAGTCAGCCGCAGGTACCGTCTGGCCGATTTCTGCCAAGTCGGCCGAAAGGAGAATGCGCCCGCTTTCGTCAAAAATTCGTGGCGAGATAATGGTCGATTCCCCAGCAATTTTATGTAGAGTATTGAGGACTTCGTGATTGCGTCCGGTTTGCATTGCCGTTGTGATGCTATTGTGGATAGTGCGGGCGAGGATCCTGCTATTTTGCGTGACCATTTGTTTGACCATCAGATTTTGCGTTTGCATGTTGTGCCAAGTGGCAACTGCAACTGCGGCCATGGTAATCAGGATAGTGATGCTGAGGATTTTGATTTTGAGGGAATTCATATTTACATCAGCCCGTCTGTGTGTCTAATCGCGAAATCTGGTTGTCAAATGACGAGAATTGAACTCAGCAAAAAATAATATTTAAATACGGTTGTTAGTGGTGGAAATGGTTTTTGCCGTCGTGTATCCATATGTTTCGGGCGGTTATTCTTCTGCCATTAAAATTAAGTGGTGTTTGTTGAATTTCAAAGTTGCAAGGCGTGGGCCATAAGGTTTTAAAATGATACGTTTTTTAGTTAATAAAAGCACTATTTTTAATGTGGGATTCCACCTCAACACCATAGGGTAAAAGCAATTGACTTTGGTGTTTTAATGTGATTTTCTTGTTCGCTGGTTTTGACTAGTTTGGAATGGTTTTGATGCAGCTAAATGATTTTGATTATTCGCTCCCCGAGGAGCTGATTGCCCAGCAGCCGGCAGAGCGTCGTGATGCGTCGCGATTGCTGTGTCTGGATCGCAAGACGGGACAGGTCGACTCTCGCTACTTTAGCGATTTGCCTGGCTTTTTCCGCCAAGGTGATGTGCTGGTATTAAATGATACCCAGGTTATTCCTGCACGTTTGCTTGGCCAGAAAACGACTGGCGGCAAGGTCGAGATTTTTCTGGTACGTCGTGATATGCAGGTTGAGCAGGCAGAAGAGTGGCTTTGTCTGACCAAAAGTTCCAGACCAATACGCTCGGGAACAATGGTTCAGCTGAGTGAAGAGTTGACTGCCGAGGTGCTTGATGAAGCTGAGCCGCCTTATCGCCGGGTGCGTTTTCATTGCAGCGGTGATTTTATGCAGTGCGTCGAAGCTATTGGACATTTACCGCTGCCGCCCTATATAAAACGTGAAGATAGTCGTGAAGATCATTCGCGTTATCAGACGGTTTTTGCTCGTGAAAAAGGCGCAGTTGCGGCACCGACCGCCGGGCTGCATTTTACCGAAGAGATATTACAACGCTTGCGCGACTCTGGGGTTGAAGTACTTTCTCTCACCTTGCATGTGGGCTTGGGGACTTTCTTGCCGGTCCGTGTTGATGATGTCGCTCAGCATAAAATGCATGCGGAACTTTTCAGTGTGCCGCAGCTAACTGCGGAGCGGGTCAATCTGGCGCGTTCAGAAGGGCGCCGGGTGTTCGCTTTGGGGACGACCAGCGCGCGGGCCCTGGAAACTGCTGCAACCGAAGATGGGCGGTTACAGGCAGGTTGTGGTGAAAGTGAAATCTTTATTTACCCCGGTTATCGTTTTAAGTTGCTTGATGCGTTAATCACTAATTTTCATCTTCCAAAATCGACCCTGTTGATGCTGGTCTCGGCTTTTGCCGGACGAGACTTGATTCTATCGGCCTATCAGCAGGCGGTTGAAGAGCGCTACCGTTTCTTCAGCTATGGCGATTGCATGCTCATTTATTAAGAACTGGGGAAAAATTGTCCCGATTCAGATACGATCTTTTACAGCAGGACGGGGTGACCCAGGCACGGCGCGGTCGGATGACGACGGCGCGCGGTGCTATTGAAACACCTGTTTTTATGCCCGTTGGTACGCAAGGTACGGTTAAGGGACTGCTGCCGGAAGCGCTCAAGGAGATCGGTGCGCAGATCATTCTGGCCAATACCTATCACCTCTACTTGCGGCCAGGGCATAATGTGGTGAAGCAACTTGGCGGCCTGCATAAGTTTATGAACTGGGACCGGCCGATTTTAACCGACAGCGGTGGTTTTCAGGTTTTCAGTCTTGGTGATTTGCGTAAGATTACTGAAGAAGGGGCGACTTTTCAGTCGCATCTTGACGGCAGTAAGCATATGTTGACACCGGAACTGTCGATCGAAATTCAGCAGGCGCTCGGCTCGGATATCATCATGGTCTTTGATGAGTGCATCCCGCATCCAGCCGAACGGGCCTATATCGTCGATTCGACCAACCGCTCGGCGCGCTGGGCAAAGCGTTGTCGCGAAGCGCTGCCGGCTGATTCATCCGATTCCGCCCTGTTCGGTATTGTTCAAGGTGGCATGGACCTTGAGCTGCGCAAGCAGAGTGCCGAACAACTGCAGGAGATCGGTTTTGAAGGTTATGCCCTTGGCGGCTTGTCGGTCGGTGAAGAAACCTCGCTGATGTA
This sequence comes from Desulfuromusa ferrireducens, assembly GCF_055389805.1. Lineage (NCBI taxonomy): Bacteria > Pseudomonadati > Thermodesulfobacteriota > Desulfuromonadia > Desulfuromonadales > Geopsychrobacteraceae > Desulfuromusa > Desulfuromusa ferrireducens. The sequence continues at coordinate 4,070,275 of NZ_AP042415.1, read as the reverse complement.
CGACCTGATGGAGTACAGTCTGCCGCTGTTGCCGCAGGATCGACCGCGCTATGTGATGGGTGTCGGAACGCCGGAAAATTTAGTCGAGGGTGTCGCCCGTGGTTGTGATATGTTTGACTGCGTTATGCCGACCCGCAACGCTCGCAACGGGGTGTTGTTTACCACCTTTGGCAAGGTAAGCATTAAACAGGCCCGCTATCGTGACGATGCCTTGCCGATCGATCCCGACTGTGACTGTTATGTCTGTCACAATTATAGTCGGGCTTATTTACGCCATCTTTACATGAGCAACGAAATACTGGCGTCGGTACTTAATACGCATCACAATCTTTACTATTATCAGCATTTAATGGCCGATATCAGAGCGAACCTCGAAGTTGGCAGCTTTGCCGAATTCCGGTCCGCTTTTTATCAGAAAAGAAGTCAATAGTCGTTTTATATTATGCTCAAGTGCTTTTTTGGCACTGAACACAACCGGAGGATTCAATTCATGGCAACAGAAGCATTTGCAATGGCAGGAAACGCAGCAGGTCAAGGTGGTCAGCAGGGATATGAAGGCATCATCATGCTGGTGGCGATGTTCGCAATTTTTTACTTTTTGCTGATCCGCCCACAACAGAAGCGGGCCAAGCAGCACAAAGCACTGGTTGGTGGCCTTAAGGGCGGTGACCAGATTGTTACTGCTGGTGGTCTTCACGGTAAAATTACTTCGGTAGAAGAAACAACTTGTACTGTCGAGGTTGCCACCGGAGTGAAAGTGAAAATGAACCGTTCGGCAATTACCGAGGTCAAGCAGTAGTCTTTTGCCCGATAGGACAAAAATGCAGTGGTCTTTAGACCAGCTACTTGTCAGTTGATATCTAAAGGGAGATTCGACTCAGATGTCAAATAGTCTAAAATTCAGGGGTGCACTGGTACTGTGCTGCCTACTCCTGTCAGTTTTCGCCGTAGCTCCGACCGTTATGAAGGACAGTCTACCGCAGTGGTGGCTTAATGCCTTTGATCCGATCCATCGCGGTCTCGATTTGCAGGGCGGTATGCATCTGGTTTTGGGGGTTGATGTTGATAAGGCCGTCGAGAGCCGGATCGATACCATCATCGACCAGACCGAAAACCAATTACGCGAAAAAGATATCATCTTTAAGCGGGTCGAGCGGCGTCAGGGAGACCGACTGGTTGTTCTTGTTTATGATGACGAGGAGGGCACCAAGGTCGATACCCTGATGACCGAGGATTACCCCTCGTTAGAAGCTGAAACCTTTACCGGTGCCGGTGGTTACATCGAAAAGCACTTCCGTTTAGGTGACAGCGAGATTGCCAACGTCAAGGATTACGCCGTTCGGCAGGCCCTTGAGACGATGCGTAATCGGGTCGACCAGTTTGGCGTCAGTGAGCCGACCTTGCAGCGGCAAAGTGGCAACCGTATCCTTATTCAGCTGCCCGGTATCGATGATCCCGATCGAGCCATCTCCCTGCTCGGTAAAACTGCGCGGCTTGAATTCAAGATGGTGGCCGAGGATGCTAACGTGCAGGATGCGATTGCCGGTAAGTTGCCCGCCGGTACGCAACTGTTGTACGAGCGCAATACCAATCGTTCTAGCGGGGTTGTGACCGAAACTCCATTGGTGGTTATCGATAAAACGGTCTTGACCGGTGATTTGCTGTCCGATGCCAACGTCCGGATCGATACCCGTTTTAACGAGCCTTACGTCTCCATCGATTTTAACGCCGTCGGGGCTAAACGTTTTGATCAGATCACCGCCTCCAACGTCGGTAAGCGGATGGCGATCGTGTTGGATGATACCATCTATTCCGCACCCGTTATCCGTGAGCGGATTGCTGGTGGCAGTGCACAAATTTCCGGCTCTTTCACCTCACAAGAGGCGACCGACTTGGCCATCGTCCTGCGCGCCGGTTCACTGCCGGCACCGGTACAGATCCTCGAAAACCGGACCGTTGGACCGTCCCTTGGTCAGGATTCTATCGACAAGGGGATCAATTCGATCCTGATCGGCGGAATCCTGGTGGTCATTGCCATGGCGATTTACTATCAGCTCTCCGGTATGGTTGCTATTATTGCCTTGTCGCTGAACCTGATGTTTATTTCGGCCATGTTGTCGATGTTCGGCGCGACTCTGACCCTGCCGGGGCTGGCCGGGATCGTGTTGACGGTCGGTATGGCGGTTGATGCCAATGTGCTGATCTTTGAGCGGATCCGAGAAGAATTGCGACTCGGAAAAGCGCCTAAGCTTGCCATCGATGCTGGTTACGCTAAAGCATTTTTGACCATTATCGATGCCAACCTGACGACCTTGCTGGCGGCTCTGGTGCTCTTCCAGTTCGGTACCGGTCCGGTTCGCGGTTTTGCCGTGACCTTATCTATCGGTATCATCGCTTCGCTGTTTACCGCGATTTTTGTCTCGCGGGTTATTTTTGACTATTTCCTGCGGGGCCGCGAAGTCAAGCGGCTAAGTATATAAGGAGGCTTAACGGCATGCAGCTGATCAAGCCGGATACTAATATCGATTTTGTTGGCAAGCGCAAGATTGCGCTCATTGTCTCCATTGTTCTCATCCTCATCGGATTCTCTTCTCTGGTTATTAAAGGCGGTCCTGATTACGGGATCGATTTTGCCGGGGGGACCCTGGTTCAGGTTCGCTTCAACGCTGATACTGACGCTGGAACGATAAAGAAAGCTCTGACTGGTCTGGAACTAGGCAGTCCTGTCGTGCAGTCGTTTGGCGACAATCAGAATGAATTTCTGATTCGTGTCGAAAAAACCTCTGCAGAGCTGCAAGGTTTTTCGTCGCAGATTCGGGCCGCATTAGAAGTTACTTATCAAGAAGGTAATGTTGATATCCGTCGGGTCGAAATGGTTGGCCCGCAGGTTGGTAAAGACTTGCGCAGCAAGGGGCTCCAGGCGATTTTGTATGCCATGCTTGGTATTCTGGCTTATATCTCCTGGCGGTTTGAGTTCCGTTTTGCGGTCGGTGCTATTGTCGCGCTGTTGCACGACGTCGTGATTACCTTGGGTGCCTTTAGCGTTTTTGGAAAAGAGATCGATTTGCCAATCATTGCCGCGTTTCTGGCGATTATCGGTTACTCGCTCAACGACACGATTATTGTTTATGATCGGATCAGAGAAAACCTTGGCAAGCACAACAAGGAATCTTTTTCCTTCATTGTCAATCGTAGTGTCAATGAAACCCTGTCGCGCACCTTGCTGACATCTGGAACCACTCTGTTGGTTGTTATGGCTCTATTTGTGCTCGGTGGCGGGGTCATTCACAATTTTGCTTTTGCCATGCTGGTCGGCGTATTGGTCGGAACCTACTCGTCGATTTTTGTTGCCAGCCCGGTTCTTATTTTCTGGGATGAGCGTAAAAAAGCGTCCGCAAAATAAATGCAGCCAACGGATCAAGGAGCAACAATGAAAAAAGAGACTATTTTATTAGTCGTTATCTCTTTGATTGTCGGTGGTTTGATCGCCGTCATTTTTACCAATATGCAGAACCGATCTACGACAACGGCTGGATCCGGCAGCGCTCCGGCGGCGGCGCCAGCTGTTAACTATCTGCAGCAGATCACTATGCTTGAAGGGATCGTTGCCAAGGAACCGGAAAACCGTAATGCCTGGGCTCAACTGGGGCATAATTATTTCGATTCCGACCAGCCGATGAAAGCGGTAGAGGCCTACGACAAGGTTCTCGCACTGGATGGCAATGACCCTAATATTTTGACCGATCAGGGAGTTATGTACCGGCGTCTGGGTTGGTTTGACCGGGCGATCAAGAACTTTGAACAGGCTTATGCGCTCAACCAGAATCATCAGCAGAGCTTGTATAATCTGGGAATCGTTTATCGTTATGATCTGCAGGATTTTCCCAAAGCGGTTGAAGTCTGGGAAAAGTTTATTGCCATTAATCCTGGCGGTCCCGGAGCGGCTCAGGTTCGTTCTGAACTTGAATTTCTCAAGTCTCAGCCATCTCCTCAGCAGCCGCAATAATTTCTGATCAGGCCGGAGTTCGCTCCGGCCTGATTTGTTTGCTTATGTCGACTATCAAATCTATATTCTGCCTCCGATTATTCCTGCTTATTCTCATTCCCTTGTCCACGTCCGCTTGCCTGCCGCGGCCAGTTCTGCTGCAAGGCGAATTGCACGGTCAGTTGCATTGGCAGGGCGAGGTCCATCTGCAGGGCAATGTTATTCTTGCCAAGGATGCTGTGCTGACCATTGCGCCGGGGACTCGCGTGTTGTTCCTGCCGATGGATCTGGCCACCGATGAGCTTGCGGATCACCCGAACTTTCCCGGGAGTGAGCTGATAATACGCGGTCAAATTGTTGCCAAGGGCACGGCTAAAATGCCGATCAGCTTTCAGTTTGTTGATCCGCTTGCCAGCGCCGGTAGTTGGGGTGGGCTGAATATTGAGGAGTCGCCGCGGGCGATTTTCGACTACTGTTACTTCACCCAGGCGGATAGTGCTATTCATGCGCGGCAATCCTGGGTGGTGATTGAAAACTCGTTTTTCAGCAATAATTTGGTCGGCATTCGCTTTAATGACGCCAATATGTTGATTGAGAAAAATCTGCTGCAGCAAAACGGTGCGGCAATCCGCTTCCATTTTGGATCGCCAGTAATCTGTAAAAATGAGATCCGCGATAATCGCAAAGGCCTGTTTATTACCTCCGAACCGCGTGACTACACCATCGAAAATAACAGTTTCTACAATAACCGCCCTTACCAGGTTTCTTTGGGCGAAGGGGTCAGGGACGCAGTGGCGTTGGGGAATAATTATTGGGGAAGTGAAACCGCCGAGTCATTACCGGCGACTTTTTTTGATGGACGTTTGGATGACTGGCTGGGGACGATCAACTTTCTGCCATTGCGCAGTCAACCTGATATTGATGCGGGGATTCGATGGAAGAGGTAACTGAGAGAAACTGGCAGTTGCGCAACGAACAACCGAGTCGCGCGCAGATAGAACACTTGGCGGAGACCCTGGGGGTCTTGCCACTGACCGCACGCACCCTGTTGTTACGCAAGTTAGAAACCGCAGAACAAGGACGCGAGTTTTTACAAGCGCGTCTGGGAGCTTTGCCCGATCCCGATCTGCTGCCCGATATGGTCATCGCCTGCAGCCGTCTTGAGCAGGCATTGGTGCGCGGCGAGAAGATCTCCGTGCATGGTGATTACGATGTCGATGGCATTACCGGCTGCACATTACTGGTGGAAACCTTGCGCAGTTTTGGCGGCCTGGTCGAGTACCATATTCCCCTACGGCTGAAGGACGGTTACGGTCTCTCCATCGATGCTATCCGTCAAGCCCGCGATAACGGTTGTGAACTGATCGTTTCGGTTGATTGCGGGGTCGCTGCGATTGCCGAAGCAGATTTAGCCTCTGAGCTCGGAATCGACCTGATAATTACCGATCACCACCAGCCCCCAGCAGAACTTCCGATCTGTCTGGCTTTGGTCAATCCGCATCTGTCCGGCAATCGCTTTCCTTGGCCTGATCTTGCGGGTGTCGGGGTGGCTTTTTTTCTGTTGGTTGGTTTGCGGCGTCGTTTACGTGAGAATGGCTATTTTAGCGAGCGGCCCGAGCCTGACTTGCGTCAGGGACTCGACTTGGTGGCTCTGGGTACGATTGCCGATATTGTCCCGCTCTGTGGAGTTAACCGGATTCTGGTTCGCGCTGGATTGCAGTTGTTGGAGTTGGGTGCCCGGCCTGGTGTTGCTGCACTGAAGAAGGTGGCCGATGTAAAAAAGGTGAGTTGCGGTACAGTTGGTTTCCGTCTGGCGCCGCGCTTAAATGCCGCTGGACGTTTGGAAGATGCCGCCCTTGGGGTTCAGTTGCTGCTTGGCGCTGATCCGCAGGAGGCCCAGGCTCTGGCCGAATTGCTCGATGGTTTTAACCAGGAACGCCAGCAGATTGAGCAACAAACCCTGGAACAAGCAGTGGCTGCGGTTGAGGAACAAGGCTGCGCCGACGGTTATAGTATCGTTTTAGCCGATGACCGCTGGCATTCCGGAGTGATCGGCATTGTCGCCAGTCGCTTGGTTGAGCGCTATCATCGGCCTACCGTACTGATTGCCTTAAACGAAGGGCTGGGCAAGGGCTCGGCTCGTTCGATTCGAAACTTTCATCTCTATAAGGCGTTACAGCACTGCGCCGAACCTTTGGCTGGTTTTGGCGGCCATGCCATGGCTGCCGGGCTGTCGATTGCCCATGACAAGCTAGATAGTTTTATCGCCTGTTTCGAAAAAACGGCGCGTGCGGCGTTGAACCCTGAGGATCTGTTGCCGGTTCTATCTCATGACGGGGAATGCGCCCTTGACGAGTTGAGCCTGCAGCAAGTCAGCGAGCTGGAAACCTTGGATCCTTTCGGTATGGGAAATCCGCAACCTGCCTTTGTTAGCAGAAACTGTCGTGTCCTCGCCCCGCGTGTTCTCGGTGAAAAGCACCTCAAATTCGACCTAGAACAGGGCGGCTGTCGTGTCGCTTGCATCGCCTTCGGTATGGCGCAGCGTTTTGATCAGTTACATGGCTCGCTGGATCTGCTTTATCGACCCGGAATCAATAGCTGGAAAGGCAATAACTCGGTGCAACTGCAGATCGTTGATTATCGTCCCTCTGGCGTGGAGCATGTGTCGCTCTGAAATTTGCGACCTGTGACTCTGCACCGGCCGCAAATTTATGAAGATCAGAGTGTCGATTCCGTCTCGATGTCTTCTGCCAGAATCGCAAAGAGAGCGAGATCCTCGTACTTCCCCCATTTGTAAATCGATTGCCGCATTAATCCTTCTTGTTGGAGACCGAGTTTATTTAATAGCTGTGCCGATTTTTTTTCATGGGATAACTGATAACTATAGATGCGGTGCAATTTAAGTTGCTTAAAGCCAAAATCCAGGACTTCACGGACGGCTTCTGTGGCGAACCCCTGTCGCTGCCATTGCACGCCAATCCAGCATTCCAGCTCTGCATGTGAGTTGTTCATCTCAATATTTTTCAGGGCGAAGCAGCCGATCAGTTGTTTGCTTTCATTCAAACAGGCGGCAAAATGGACAGCCGATCCCGAACGGTAAAGATGGGGGATACCGGCGATCCAGGTTTTCGCCGCGGTTAAAGAGTAGGGGTGGGGAATACTGGTTGTCGCCGCGGCAATCTCGCGCGTGCCGGCCATGTTTGACACCGTTGTCGCATCATCAGCAACAAAGGGGCGCAGTCTGAGTCGTTCGGTATTGAGTGAGGGTTGATAGCGCATTGCAAATTTTCCTTTTCATTTGGGCGGGAATGTTTCCGTTGCTGTACTACAAAGTGACAAGTACCTGCAAGTCATTAATGAGGGAGTGCCTTTGTGGTTCTTCTTGGACTTGTCTGGAAACAGTTACTTGCTCCATTCTTAGTAACCTAAGTTCTTGTTTTTGTATGAAAATGATGAGTTGAGACCCGCAGCTTTTTAATTGTTGTTTTAAATGTTATTGTTGCAACACTGCTTGTTCTTAAAATTCGCTGTAAGGTTAGAGATATCAACTAAATGACCATTTTATCTGAAAAACAGTATTCGCATTTAGCTCCTCAGCTTGCATGGTTGGACGTTGGACGGGTTCGTGCCGACCAGCTCCTTTGCCGGCATAATAGTTGGCAAATTGGCGGACCAGCTGATCTGCTGGTTGAACCGGCTACTGCTGAGCAGGCTGTAACCATTGTCAAATTTGTTCGTCAACATAAAATTCCATTGGTGGTGATCGGGCAAGGGACCAACTTGCTGTTTGATGATGCCGGAGTCCGCGGACTGGTGGTGAAAATCGGCGAGCAGATGTCGACTATTCGGATTAGTGGTCAGCGGATAGTTGCTGGCGGTGGTGCCTGGGTGCCGCAGTTGGCTCGTTTGTCGATGCGTGCGGGGTTGACCGGCTTGGAGCACACCATCGGTATTCCCGGTACGGTTGGCGGCTTGGTGATGATGAACGGTGGCAGCCAGCGTAAAGGGATCGGTGAGAATGTCGTGCAGGTGACCATTGTCGATGCGACCGGCGAGGTCCGGCAGTTAAGTCGCAGCGACTGTGAATTTTCCTATCGCCACAGTGCCTTGCAGGGCAGCGGCTGTGTGGTGGTTGCGGCAGAACTTGAATGCCCCCAAGGTGAGCCGCAAGATGTCCGGCGTGAGATGGTCAGCGACCTGCGCACCCGCCGGCAGAAGTTTCCGCGTAAACAGCCCAATTGCGGTTCGGTTTTTTTAAGCAGTGCCGAGATGCACGCCAGCGTCGGACCGCCGGGAAAAATTATCGAAGATGCCGGGTTAAAGGGATTTCGCCTCGGTCAAGCGGAAGTATCGCACCAGCACGCCAATTTTATTGTCAATCTGGGTGGTGCAACATCAGCTGATGTTTTGGCGCTAATCAGGCATATTCGACAAACGATTCGCCAGCGGATCGGCTTCGAATTGAATTGTGAAGTGCGTTATGTCGATCCGAGTGGCGAGCTGCAGCCGGCACATATTCGGGCGGATCGCTAGTGTGATTATTTTTTTCTAACAATATGTTGGTTTTCTGGCATAATACAGAAGCTGCTAGCGATGGCTCGGTTCTGATCCGGCGAGGCAAGGGCCGGGGGAAGTCTTTAGCCGGTTGCTGCTGCATAGCAGGTCATCAGTTTTTGCCTTTCAATATTAGCCATGTTGCGGATTGAGGTTATAGTGGATATTGCTGAGAAAATCATCGATTCAACCATTGAGATTTTTGAAACCATGATCTTTATGGAAATTTCAACCGAAGGGTGTATGGCCGAGGGGAAAGAGTCTATCTTCAGTTATTTCTCGGCAATGATCGGGCTTTCTGGTGATTTGATGGCGATGGTGACGATTCACTGTTCGGCATATATCGCGATGGACATCGCAGGAGCCATGTTGGATACGGAATTTGATGAAATCGACGCAGATGTCAAAGACGCCTTAAGCGAAGTCGCCAACATGGTCGCTGGTGGTCTTAAATCGCGTTTTCTCGATGAAGGTGTTGAGACGTTTCTGGCCATTCCGACAACGATTATGGGTAAATCCTACAGCATCTCTTCGCCGAAAAAAAGTAACCGGGTTATCGTTCCCTTCGACCTTGTGCAGGGACCGTTTTATGTCGAGATTAAGTACAGTTTTAATGCCTAGCGTTAAATTTAAGCTGACTTTCAGTTCGATTTTATAGTGTTAAACGAAAGAAGCCGCCCGAGATTCGGACGGCTTCTTTCGTTTGGAAATCAATCGATTTCTACAGGCCAGCTTCTTTGGCCAGTGCTTCCCATAGCGGTAGGCTGCGCTCGATCATGTCATCATCCACACAGTAGGCGATGCGGAAGTAGCCGGGTGCGCCGAAACCAGAACCGGGCACCAGCAGGATGCGGTATTTCTGTGCCATGCGGATGAACTCCATTTCGTCAGGCAGCGGAGACTTTGGGAACAGGTAGAACCCGCCGCCCGGTTTGACCATTTCGATACCGAGTTCGGTCAACTTGTCGTAGAGCAGGTCGCGCTTGCGGCGATAGAGTTCGCTATCGACACTACTGTGTTGCAGGTTGGTGACCAGCCGTTGCATCAGCGCCGGGGCGTTGACGAAACCGAGCACCCGGTTGCAGAAGATGGTGCCTTGCATGAACCGGTCGACATCAGCCATGGCCGGGTTAGCGGCCAAATAGCCGATCCGTTCCCCCGGTAGGGCCAGATCTTTGGAGTGTGAAGTGACAATCACCGAGTTGGCGACGTTGTTGAAGATGCAGGGAACCTCTTCGCCGAAACTGATTTTGGCATAGGGTTCGTCGGAGATAACCGTGATCGCCGTTCCCAGTTCCTGTTCTTTGTCCTGCAGCAGCTCGCCGAGAGCCTTCAGGGTAGCTTCCGGATAGATGACTCCGGTCGGGTTGTTCGGGGAATTAATAATAATGGCCCGAGTACGATTGTTGATGGAGCTGGCAATTGCCGTCAGGTCCGGTTGGAAGTCATCCTGGGTGATGACGGTGACCGGGATCCCCTGGTGGTTGTCGATGTAGAATTTGTATTCGACAAAGAACGGAGTGAGGATAATCACCTCGTCGCCTGGGTTGAGGAGGGTTTTCAGTACCACGTTCAGAGCTGCGCCGGCACCACAGGTCATAACTACTTGTTGTCCGGTGACCGGCTGATCGCAGCGTTCGGCGATCACTGCAGCGACCGCAGCGCGGGTTTCATCATAACCGGCGTTGTTCATGTAGCGGTGCATGCCCGGAACCGGGTTGTTGGCAATCTTGATCAGTTCGGCCTGAAGTTCGGCCGGAGGTTCGATGGTTGGGTTGCCGAGGGTGAAATCGAAAACCTGATCAGCACCGAATTCTTGCCGCATTGCAGCCCCCTCTTCAAACATTTTACGAATCCAGGAGGCGCTCTCTATACACTCATTGACTTTTGTGGCGATGGTCATTCACTCTGTCCTTTCTGTCTCTGTCCGGAATGGACACGGAATTTAATCTGTCGCAGTTTAACTGTGCGTTTGTAACGGGTCAAGGAGGTTCAAGTCGCGACCATGACGAATCAGCGAAAATCACGCTTTGTCGGTTGTCTGCTCGGCTGTGCTTTCGGGGATGTTTTAGGGTCGGCCGTGGAAATGCAGTCGCGCAGTGCCATTCTGGCGCAGCATCCGCAGTTGTTGCGTGATTTTCAGGTGGCGCAGTGTGGCCCTGGTTTTGGTTGCTATACCGATGATACCGAAATGACCCTGGCCTTGGCGTGCTCGATTTTGCAAACGGGTGGTGTCAGCGGTGCTGATTGTGCCGCTGCTTACGCACAGGCGTTTACTCCGCAGCGTGGCTATGGGCGCAGCGCTGTGCAGGTTATGACGGCTTTACGGCAGGGGGCTAATTGGCAGCAGACGGGGACTATGTTGTTTAAGGACGGTTCTTTCGGTAACGGCGCTGCCATGCGGATTGCACCCGTTGGCTTGCTGTACGGGCATTTGGATTATGCCCTGCTCGATAAAAAAGTGAAGGCCGCTGTTCTGATGACCCATACGCACGCAGAGGCGGTTGAGGCTGCGTTGTTACAAGCACGGGCCATTGGCATGTTGCTGCAAGAAGATGCTCTGCCGGATGGAGAAAAGTTCCTTGAACGCCTGCGGAGCTATGCTCCTGAATCGATTCTGAATGGTAAGCTGAGGCTGCTCCAACAGTTGCTAGGTCAGCAAGCAAGCGCTGCTGACATCGTCTCTGCTTTCGGTTGTGGCGTGCGCAGCGCCGACTCCTGGCCGCCCGCTCTTTGGGCTGCGCTGCGCTATGGTGACGATCCGCAGGAGGCGATTATTCAGGCGGTCAATCTTGGCGGCGATACCGACACCATTGGTGCGATGACTGGCGCGCTGGTCGGTGCGCTACAGGGTAATCATTGGTTTCCTTCTCGCTGGTTTGAACGGCTCGAAAATCAGCAGGGTGGCAGGGATGAACTGATCGCAGTTGCTGAGGGGTTGGCAGCAATTTCCATCTGCTGAACCAAAGGTTTGTTGTCATGAAAGAGGTCTGGTTTTATTGCTTTTTATAACGCTTTAGGCTACATTCCAGCTTCAAATTCATCCCCTTAATAAGAGAAAAAACTTATGCCAAAAAACGACTTGAAAAAATTACGTGAGCAGATCGATTCGATTGATAGCCAGATCCTCGGACTGCTCAATCAGCGAGCCGAGGTGGTCATCGGTGTCGGCAAGGCGAAAGAAGGCACCGGTGGAACCTTTTATGTGCCGAGCCGTGAAAAAGAAATTTATCAACGTTTGACGGCACAGAACGCCGGCCCTTTTCCCAATGATGGGGTGACCAAGGTTTTTCGAGAAATCATTTCGGCTTCGCTGAATATGGAAAAGCCGATGCAGGTGGCTTTTTTCGGTCCACAGGCGACGTTCACCCATATGGCGGCGATGCAGCAGTTCGGTTTGTCCGCACAACTGGTACCGTTGAAGAGTATCCCTTCGGTGTTCGAAGAGGTCGAGCGGGGCCGCGCGAACTACGGGGTGGTGCCGGTCGAAAATTCCACCGAAGGGGTAGTTAATCATACCCTCGACATGTTTATCGGTTCAGAGCTGCAGGTGGTCGCCGAGATTATGTTGGAAATTTCGCACAATCTCCTGTCTAAGAGCGGCAATGTTGAGCAGATCCGCAAGATTGTTTCTCACCCGCAACCGTTGGCGCAGTGCCGCCACTGGTTGGAAGAAAATATGTCCGACGTGCCGTTGGTCGATGTCGCCAGTACTGCTGCCGCAGCGCAATTGGCGGCCGAGGACGAAACCGCTGCAGCTGTTGCCAGTCAGGCCGCTGCCGTGCAATACGGGCTGCAGGTGGTGAAGGCGAAAATAGAGGATAATCCGAATAATTTCACCCGTTTTTTGGTCATCGGCAAGAAGACCCCGGAAAAGAGCGCTCAGGACAAAACCTCGATCATGTTCAGCGTTAAAGACCAGCCGGGGATTCTGTACCGGATGCTCGAACCCTTTAGTAAGCGGCAGATCAACCTGTCAAAAATCGAAAGTCGACCGATGAAGCAAAAGGTCTGGGAGTATATCTTTTTCCTCGATCTGATCGGTCATGTTGATGACGAGCCGATTCATTCGGCAATTGAAGAGTTGCGCGGACATTGCAATTTTCTGAAGATTCTCGGCTCGTACCCGATTTATCGTCAGGAAAATGCGGCTGGGGAGAAATAATCATGGCTGATATCCTTATTCCCCGTTTGACCATTATCGGCGTTGGTCTGATCGGTGGCTCTCTGTCCCTGGCTTTGAAAGAAGCTGGTGTGGTCGGCGAAGTGATCGGCTGCGGTCGCGGCAAGCCGAATCTTGAGAAAGCGCTCGAACTTGGCATTATCGACAGCTACACCCGTGATCCGCTTGAAGCGGTCAAAGACGCGGATGTCGTTTTTCTGGCGACGCCGGTCAGTACTCTGGCTGCAGTCACCAAAGAGATGCTTCCCGCCTTAAAGCCCGGTGCCATCATCACCGATGGGGGTAGCGTTAAAGGGGAGGTCGCCAGGGCGATCGAACCGCTATTGCCGAAGGAGATCCACTTTGTCCCCGGTCACCCGATTGCCGGAACGGAGAAGAGTGGTGCCGAAGCTGCTTTTCCGACTCTTTATCGCGGCAAACGCTGTATTCTGACCCCCACCGAGAATACCGATGCGCAGGCTCTGGAGTTGGTCGCTAAAATGTGGCGGTTGGCGGGCAGTAATGTTGTGCAGATGCCGCTGGAAAAACATGACCGGATTCTTGCCGCCATCAGCCACCTGCCGCACATGGTCGCCTATTCGTTGGTTAACGCCGTCGGTTCCTACGATCACTACGAGGAGAACATTCTCGAGTACTCGGCTGGCGGATTCCGTGATTTTACCCGCATCGCCTCATCCGATCCGACCATGTGGCGTGATATCGCCGAAACCAATCGCGACGCGCTACTGGAGATGATGGAGCAGTTCGAAACTTTCTTTGCCGAGCTGAAGGCCGACGTGGCTGAGGGCAGTGGCGAGAAACTATTTGAGTTTTTCCAGCGTTCGAAGCAACTGCGTGATGCCATCCTGTAAATAATTTTGAGGTTAAATCCTGATGCATAAATTAGAAACCAGAACCATTGCCCCGGCAAAATCGTTGCGTGGTGAAATTGTTGTGCCTGGTGATAAATCAATTTCCCACCGCGCTATCATGTTTGCCTCTTTAGCCAAAGGGGAGAGCCGGGTGCGTGGACTGTTGCGTGGCGAGGACTGCCTGTCGACGCTGAAAGCTTTTCAGACGATGGGGGTCGAAGTTGTCGAAAAGGGCGACGATGAGTTAGTCATTCAAGGGCGCGGTCTTGATGGTCTGCAGGAGCCGTCCGACGTTGTCGACTGTGGGAATTCCGGCACCACCATGCGGCTGATGAGCGGGATTCTGGCGGCGCAACCGTTTTTTTCTGTTTTAACCGGCGATCAGTATTTGCGTAAACGGCCGATGGGCCGGATCATCAATCCGCTCGCTCAGATGGGAGCGAAGATCCTCGGACGTGATCAGCACAGCAAGGCACCACTGGCAATCGACGGTGGTGGGCTGACGCCTACTGAATACCATTCGCCGGTGGCGAGTGCGCAGGTAAAGTCAGCACTGCTGTTGGCCGGCATGCAGATTGAAGGGACGACGACGGTTTACGAGCCGCACTTGTCGCGCGATCATAGCGAACGGATGCTGCGCTATTTTGGTGCTGAAATTGAATCTTTCGCCGGCGGAGCACGGGTGACCGGACGGGTCACTTTAGCGGGGCGTGAGGTCGAAGTGCCTGGAGATATTTCTTCGGCGGCTTTTTTTCTGGTTGCCGGTCTGATTGTTCCCGACACGGAATTATTGTTGAAAAATGTCGGCGTCAATCCGACCCGCAGTGGCATCATCGATATTCTGCAACAGATGGGTGGTTCTATTGAACTGCTTAATCAGCGTGAACTTTCCGGAGAGCCGGTTGCTGATCTATTGGTTAAGTCGAGCGATCTCCAGGGAATTGAAATCGGCGGTGAACTGATCCCGCGAGCGATTGATGAGTTTCCGGTCGTCAGTGTCGCAGCAGCCTTTGCCGCTGGCGTGACGACCATCAGTGATGCCAAGGAATTGCGCGTCAAGGAGACAGATCGAATCGTCGCCATGTGCGATACCTTGGGTAAACTGGGTGGGCAGATCGAGCCGTTGGAAGATGGTCTGCGCATTACTGGCGGACAGCCGATTGTTGGCGGGACGGTCAGTTCCTTCGGCGACCATCGCATCGCGATGAGTATGGCGGTCGCGGCGTTGCGGGCGGAGAGTGAAATTCTGATTGAGGATACCGCCTGTACGGCAACCTCATTTCCGAATTTCTGGGAGTTGCTAAACAGTATTCGGGCTTGATTCCCGGTGCTGGATAGCTGTTATATCGTTTATTGATTTATCTTGACCGGCATGTGCTTCTACCGCTTTTGCCGGTTTTAACTTACGTAGACAGGACGGTTAAGTTGACGAAGAAATTGATTGTCGCCATTGATGGCCCGTCGGGCGCTGGCAAAAGCACTCTCAGCAAGGCCTTGGCCAAGCAGCTCGGCTATATCAATATCGATACCGGTGCCATGTACCGTTCGGTTGCCTTGCTGGTTGAGCGAGGGAATATTGACCTGAATTCCGAGCAAGCATTGCTGGGTTTGTGTCGCGATCTGTCGATCGAATTTGTCCACGAAGCGCAGCAGGAGCGGGTGATTGTTAATGATGAAGATGTCTCGCAGGCGATTCGAACTCCCAAAGTCAGCCTGCTGACAGCGAAGGTAGCAGCTTATCCGACGGTACGTGAGGCGATGGTTCGATTGCAGCGGCAGATGGGGCAGGGTGGTGGTGTTGTTTTGGAGGGGCGGGATATCGGCACCGTTGTTTTTCCGCAGGCTGAAGTGAAGTTTTTTCTTTCGGCGACGGCTCAGGAGCGTGGTCAGCGTCGTTATGATGAATTACGTGCCAAAGGGATTGATGTTGATCTGCAACAAACAATTTCAGAAGTTGAGCAGCGGGATGCGGCTGACAGTGATCGTGAGCACGCTCCTTTAAGGTGTGCCGAGGATGCTATCGAAATTGATTCGACCCGCCTGTCGATCGAAGCGGTATTGACAGAAATGTTGCGGGTAATTACCGCACGTCAGCAGGCATAGGTGGAGTTGCGTTGATGGAAATAGTTTTAGCTAAAAGTGCGGGGTTTTGTTTTGGCGTCAAGCGCGCCACACAGATGGCTTTCGATGCTTCAGCGCAGCACGAACAGATCCATTCCTTGGGACCGCTAATTCATTCACCGCAAGTTGTTGAACAGTTAGAGCGGCAGGGAGTGAAGGTCTGCAAGCAGGTGGCTGAAATTCCTGGCGGCACGGTTGTCGTGCGATCGCATGGTATTACCGCCGAAGAGCTGCAGGAAATCGAAGAACAGCAGTTGGAGATAATCGACGCGACCTGTCCATTTGTCAAGAAAGCTCAGGATTATGCCGCCCAGTTAAGTTCGGAGGGTTATTTGTTGGTACTGGTTGGTGAGGCTGATCATCCGGAGGTTCAGGGGATCTACTCCTATGCCCAGGGGGAAGTCGTGGTGATCACTAACGCACAGGAAGCACAATCGCTGCCGAATAATAAGAAAATCGGCATAATCGCACAAACGACCCAGTCTCTGGAAAATCTGCAGGAGATCGTTTCGGTTTGCTTGGCTCGGGCAAAGGAATTGCGTGTCTACAATACCATCTGTGATGCCACTACTTTGCGGCAGCGAGAAGCGCGACAGATTGCCGCTGAGGTAGGTCTGATGTTGGTCATCGGTGGGTTTAATAGCGCCAATACTACACGGCTTGCCCGTCTCTGTCAGGAGCAGCAGCCCTGCACTCATCATATTGAAACGGCTGACCACCTACAGGCGGAATGGTTTATTGATAAGAATAAGGTTGGGATAACGGCAGGTGCTTCTACCCCCGGTTGGATTATTGATGAAGTTCTGCAGCGATTGAAGAATTTTTCCTTGGATTAGATCTTTTTAGCTTGGCTGTGGTAACGATAAATTTGCTGCGCGGGTCTTTTTGAGTGTGACTAAAAAAGCGGATTAAAAAGAATAACTGCTTGATAAATATTGGTTTGTTTTTTTTTAGAGGCTGTGCTAACTTCCGCAGTCTCGAAAAGAGTCCGCCGCCGAAAGTCGTCGGGAAATTCGCAAGGGGGTAACATCTCCAATGGTAGAAGAAAAAGAACTGCAAGAAGAAAAAGAACTGCAAGACGAAATGGAAGCGCTGAACGCAATGGACGCGCAGGACGAAAAGGACGCGCAGGACGAAATGGACGGCGAGTTCAAAATGGATGGCGATTTCGAAGAAAGCTTCGAGGAGCTGCTCAAGGATTACGAGCAGGGTGGTTTCGAACTGAAGCGAAATGATGTCGTTGAGGGAACGATTGTTCAGGTCAATCCTGACTCGGTTGTTGTCGATGTTGGCTACAAGTCCGAAGGGGTTATTGCCCTTCGTGAGTTTGCCGACGAAAAAGGCGAGATCAATGTAAATGTTGGTGACGTTTATGATGTTCTGTTCGGTGGCGGCGAAAGTGACAGCGGCCTGATCGTTCTCTCGAAAGAGAAAGCTGATCGTCAGAAGATCTGGAATTCACTCGAAGAAGGCGCCGTGGTTGAAGGTAAAATCATCAGCCGCATCAAAGGTGGTCTGTCGGTTGATATCGGCGTTAATGCTTTCCTGCCTGGTTCTCAGGTCGATCTGCGTCCGGTACGTAATCTGGACAAGGTGATTGGTGAAAGCTTCGAGTTTAAGATTATCAAGCTGAATAAGCGTCGTGGAAATATCGTATTGTCCCGCCGTGTTCTGCTCGAAACCGAGCGTGAGTCACAGCGTGGTGAAACCCTCAAGACTCTTGAAGAAAATCAAGTGACTGAGGGTATTGTTAAGAACCTTACCGATTATGGTGCATTTATCGATCTCGGTGGCATCGATGGCCTGTTGCATATCACTGATATGTCATGGGGCCGGGTTAAGCATCCGTCCGATATCCTTGCTGTCGGTGACAAGATTGACGTCAAAGTTCTCAAGTTCGACCGTGAGAAAGAGCGCGTATCCTTGGGTCTCAAGCAGACTTCTCCTGATCCATGGCTGGACGTACAGGCTAAGTACCCGGTTGAGAATAAGGTCACCGGTAAAGTCGTTAGCCTGACCGATTACGGTGCATTCATTGAGCTTGAGGAAGGTGTTGAAGGTTTGATCCACGTTTCAGAGATGAGCTGGACCAAGCGTGTTAAGCACCCGAATAAAGTTCTGTCGATTGGTGATGATGTGGAGTCGATCGTTTTGGCTCTCGATACCGAAAATCGGCGCATCTCTCTCGGTCTCAAGCAAGTTGAGCCGAATCCATGGGATGTGATTGGTGAGAAGTTCCCGATCGGTACCATTATCGAAGGTCAAGTAAAGAATATTACAGACTTCGGTATCTTTGTCGGTGTTGACGAAGGTATTGATGGTTTGGTTCATATTTCGGACCTCTCCTGGACGAAGCGCATCAAGCATCCTTCTGAAGCATACAAAAAGGGTGACTTGGTCAAAGCGGTTGTGTTGAATATTGATCGTGAGAATGAGCGTTTCTCGCTCGGACTCAAGCAGCTTGCTTCTGATCCTTGGGAGACTGTTCCAACCCGCTATGCCCCTGGTACTATCGTCAACGGTAAAGTCACTTCCGTGACCGATTTTGGCGTCTTCCTGGAACTGGAAGAGGGGATCGAGGGTTTGGTTCATGTTTCTGAATTGAGCAAAGATAAAATCGACGCACCGAAGGAATTCGCTGCTGTCGGTGATCGCCTTGAAGCTGCTGTTCTGCAAGTCGATACCGTTGATCGCAAGATTGCTCTGTCGATTAAAAATATTGCTGTGCAGAAAGAAAAAGCTGAAGTCAACGAGTTTATGGGTGCGCAAAAAAGTGCTACCTCTAATCTTGGTGATCTTCTTCAGGGTGCCTTTGGTCGTAAGTCTGACGACTAGTCTATTGGTTGATACTGGGGGCTTCGGTGAGAGTCGAAGCCCCTTTTTTTTGTGTGAAGTTTGATGAAAAAACGTCCCTTTTTGATGGCCTCTATAACCATTGGTGCTGTCTTCTTTTTTTTCCTCTTGGTTGTATTTGCTGCGGGATTGCTGAGTGATTGCTCGGTCTTTGTCCCGGGTGGCGACAAGATCGGAATCTTGGAAGTTCGCGGTACCATTGTCGACGCGCAACAGATAGTCGCGAAGATTGCTGATTTTCGTGATAGTCGAAATATCAAAGCAGTTGTATTGCGGGTTGATTCGCCCGGAGGCG
This sequence comes from Desulfuromusa ferrireducens, assembly GCF_055389805.1. Lineage (NCBI taxonomy): Bacteria > Pseudomonadati > Thermodesulfobacteriota > Desulfuromonadia > Desulfuromonadales > Geopsychrobacteraceae > Desulfuromusa > Desulfuromusa ferrireducens. The sequence continues at coordinate 4,051,433 of NZ_AP042415.1, read as the reverse complement.
GGGTCGCTCCATCGCAGGAAATTCATGCTGAATTAAAACGTTTGGCGCAAGAAAAACCCCTGATTATTTCTATGGGATCGGTTGCCGCGTCAGGAGGCTATTATCTGGCGATAGCCGGTGAGCATTTGTTTGCGAATCCTGGAACTATTACAGGTAGTATCGGCGTGATCATGTCGTTTCCCGACTATCGAGATTTAATGGGCAAGATTGGCGTAAAAACTGAAGTTGTCAAGAGTGGTCAGTTTAAGGATATTGGTTCCTCATCTCGAGAGTTTTCCGCTGCAGATCGTGAATTGTTGCAGGGAATGATCGATGATGTTCATGCGCAGTTTGTTCAGGCCATCAGTGATGACCGTAACATTCCCCTTGATCGCTTACGTCCTTATGTCGATGGTCGAATTATTACTGGCAGGCAAGCTTTGTCGTTAGGTTTAATTGATGAGATCGGGACAATGACTGATGCGGTTCGCTATGCTGCTAAAGTTTCCGGTTTGGGTGATAGCCCTGCCTTGGTTTATCCAGAACCGGAGCAGGTAGATTTTCTTGAGAGATTGCTTCAGGGGGCTGTTAGTCGTTACTTGGGGGTGAGCTTACCTCGTAAGACGACAATTGGACCTCAGTACTTATGGAATGGATCTTAATCACTTATTTTTGACGCTTGGAAGGTGACAATGACCAAAAGTGAATTGATTGAACGACTTTCAGATGAGCATGACATGCTCAATAAGAAAGATGCGGAGGCTGTTATCAACCTGATCTTCGGTGGCATTGGTAATGCCCTTGCTGACGGTGATCGGGTTGAAATACGTGGTTTTGGTTCTTTTTCGGTGCGTGAGCGCGATGCGCGTGAGGCACGAAATCCCAAAAGTGGAGAACTGGTAAAGATTCCATCACGTAAGACACCATTTTTTAAGACGGGTAAAGAGTTACGTGAGCGGGTAGACGAGTAGTTCCTCCCCCTCCTTATTGCTTAAATAGGAAAAGCCCCGGAATTAAAATTCCAGGGCTTTTTTTAGGTTCGACAATTGACTTCGACTTTCATGTCTTAGCTGGCCAGCGTCCTACTCAGTCGATCCGGAACAGCCCAAGAAGGATGCGGCGTGATCGATGTTTCGGTTGCCAGTTTTGACAGCTTAGCTACCTTGGGTCGATGTCAATTGTCAAAGTTGTTCCGGGATGCCGGTATGGTTCAGGACGGATGACCTGAATACAAATCATGTCGTCGGGAGAAACTTAAGGCTTCCTGCTCAAGAGCAGGCTTGCTCACCATCGCTCCACGTATTGACAGGTCAAACTGAACGTTGGCCAAGGCGCCTTCACCGGCCCGCACACCCCAGAATCTAAGGAACACTTTTAACTTGTTTTGATCATAGCAAGCTTGTCTTTTTTGTCAAGAAAAAACATTAGATACTATAAATGATATATTGTAAAAAACATACTTTTACGTTAATTATTACGTTATGAAATGGACCATTCATCGCATCGTCGTTCCTTCCTCTGCTGTCGGGCAGAGACTGGATCTTTTTTTGGCCGAAGTTTCTGCTGATTTGTCTCGAACCCTGGCTAAGAAGCTAATAGATCTTGGTGGTGTTCATGTCAATGGCAGGCGAGTAAGAAGCTGCTCCCTCGCGGTGAAAAATAATGATCAGATAGAAATTTATGTTGATCATTTTCCTACCGATCCATATAGAATCACAGAAAACGATATTGTTTTTCGTGATCAATACTTGATTGTGTTAAACAAACCCGCCCTGATTGATACGCAACCAACACATGCTCGGTTCAAAGGGACTCTTTATGAAGCTTTACAATGGCATTTAAAGGATCCTTACCGGCCGCAGCAAAAGCCAGAGTTGGGGATGGTTCAGCGTCTTGATCGTGGCACTAGTGGTCTGATCGTATTTTCAATTCACCCCCGTGCACACAAAAAGATGACTGAGATTTTCGTGGAACACCGGGTTGAGAAACGTTATCTTGCTTTAGTGTGTGGGGTTCCTGATTCATCAAAAGCTGAGATTCGGTCTTTATTGGCCCGTTCGCGCAAGGAAAACAAAGTAAAATCGGTGGCAAAAGGCGGCAAGGAGGCGATAACCCGATATGAGTTAGTCGCCGACCTTAATGATTTTTCTCTGCTTGATATTGATCTTTTAACCGGTCGCTCGCATCAGATTCGTGCACATATGTCAGAACATGGTCATCCATTGTTAGGGGATCACCGCTATGGTGGACCCCGCAGTGTTTCAGGCTTGGACGTCGCGCGTCCATTATTGCATGCTTGCAAGCTCTCTTTTGAACACCCAGTGAATGGGAATTTACTTGATTTCTCTGTGCCACTGCCTGCCGATATGGACAGGGTACTCAACTTACTGAAGACGTAATAAATGACTTTTCCGCAAATTGATCCGATCATATTCAGTCTTGGACCCCTCGCTATTCGTTGGTACGGTATGATGTATCTTTTGGGTTTTGTCGGTGGATATTTTGTTATGTGTCATGTGGCTCGTTTGCGTCATTACCCCATAACCAAAGAACAAATTTCCGACTTACTCTTTTATGCTGTTATTGGAGTCGTTGCTGGTGGCCGTCTTGGCTACACTTTGTTTTATAATTCTAAATATTACCTGTCCCACCTCCATGAGATCTTTTATGTCTGGGAGGGGGGGATGAGTTTTCATGGTGGTTTGATCGGTGTCTTCAGTGTCTTGCTGATTTATTGTCGGTTGCGGAAGTTCCCTCTGTTGATGATTGCTGATTTATCGGTTGCCGCCGTTCCGGTTGGTCTCGGGTTCGGTCGGCTAGGAAATTTCATCAATGCGGAACTCTGGGGACGTGTAACAACTTCACCTTGGGGAGTCGTATTTCCTGGTGCCGGTCCACAACCTCGTCACCCAAGCCAACTGTATGAGGCTGCCCTGGAAGGGGTTTTGCTGTTCATTGTCATCTACGTTTTGCACCGCATGAAGGTTCGGTCTGGTGTGGCGGGGTTCAGCTTTTTATCTCTCTACGGCTTATTTCGATTTGTGGTTGAGTTTGTTCGCCAGCCTGACGGTCATCTTGGATTTCTCTGGGGAGGCGCAACGATGGGACAACTGTTGTCGTTGCCGATGATTGTAGTCGGTTTGGTGGGTCTGTTTTTTCTCTTAAGAAGGACCAGCAATGCGGAATATTAAAGGGATAATTTTCGACTGCGATGGGGTGTTGTTTGAAAGTCGTAATGCGAATTTGGCTTACTACAATCGGATTCTGGATAAATTCTCTTACCCTCCGGTGAGCGCAGACCAGCAGGAGCGTGCTCATCTCTGTCATACCGCCAGTTCCCCAGATGTTCTTGCTGTATTGATGGAGGAAGGGGATCTTAAGCCCGCCCTCGACTATTCCGCAACTCTTGACTATCGGGAATTTATCCCACAGATGCAACCGGAACCACATCTGGCTTTTGTGTTGGAACAGTTGTCGCTGAACTATCCTTTGGCTGTTGCGACAAACAGAGGGACCAGTGTCGAACCGATCCTGGAGCATTTCGGCTTCGAGAATTTCTTCAGTGTCATCATCACCAGTCGCGATGTTAAGCGACCTAAACCCGCCCCAGATATGCTGCTACTTGCTTCAGCGCGGCTCAGCGCAGCTCCGGAAAATTGTCTTTTTATCGGTGATTCTGAACTGGATCAGCAGGCTGCTGTCGGTGCCAGGGTTCGTTTTGCTGGCTATGGTGGACTTGATACCGGTGAGTTGTCACTCACTAACCATCTGCAGTTACTCGATCATTTCCCTGCAGTTAAATGCTAAAAACAGGGCGCCACAAGATACCCAGTTTTTAGCGGATCGTTCTTCAGTGAAGTTTCTTTTTCATCTCAAGAATATTGACAGTTCCTTTTTTCAGGTACTTAACCTGATCCATCAATTTGAAGATGATCTGGACTCCACGTCCACCTTCATCGGTCTCCTTGACTTTGACATTTGCTAAATGCTGGATGTCAAAGCCGTGTCCCTGGTCGAAGACTCTGATCGTTAAGTCTTTGTCTGACGCAGAAATTGAGACCCTGACTTCTTTTGTTGGATCGCAGGCGTTTGCATGACAGATGGCGTTAGCCAGGGCTTCGGTTAAAACCAGATTGAGATGGTAGGCGAGTTCTTCACGGTCCCCTTGATAATAGCCAAGGGTGTGCGCAAGGCTCTCCCCAATCTTGCCGATCATACCAAGATATTTTGTCTGATTCGGGACGGTGATGTCTACTTCAATCAGTTCCAATATCCACTCTTTTCATTTGTAAATAAGTAGATCCCGGAGGATTAAGAGCTTGCCAGTGCCTCTTCTGCCGAGGCATAAATCTCAAAGACCCGATGCAGTCGGGTGAGTTCAAACATTGAGCGCACTTGTGGTTGAAGGCTACATAACTTAAGGCTCCCTTCTCGAGCACTGGCATTTTTAAATCCAGAAACCAGCGCGCCAAGTCCCGAAGAGTCAACGAAACGGACTTCAGTAAGATCGATAATCAGATTACATTTGCCTTCATCAAATAATTGCAACATCTGTTCTTTTAAGTCGCCACTGTTATGAGCATCCATGCGCTCTTCTTGGATCTCAATTTTGACGATTTCGCCTTGTTCTATAATGTTCAATTGCATGAACTCCTCCTTGTTTTATGGGCGTATTTAATATCCTTGTTGGCAGACATTATACCCCATTTTAGATGCGCAGGGCACCTTGATGTTGTACCTGGTTATTTAAGAACCTTCACCACCACTAAAGTTATGTCGTCATTAAAGTGCCGCAACCCAGTAAAAATGCGGACTTGGTTCATGATTCGATCGATAAGCTCCTGTGGCGACAAGTCTCCGCATTCCTGCAATAGTTTGCCTAGCCGCTCTACTCCGAAAAAATCTCCGGTCAGATCTTCCGCCTCAACGATGCCATCCGTATAAAGTAACAGGATGTCGCCTGCGCTAAGAGTCGTTGTTTTTTGCTCAAAATCGACATTTGGTCTGATGCCGAAAATGAGTCCTTCCGCATCGAGAAAATCGATGGTATCGGTCTGCTTGCGCCAGAGTAACGGGTTATTGTGACCTGCGTTGCCGTAACTCAGCTGGTAGTTGTCCGCATCGTATTGGAGGTAGAACATAGTGACAAACAAGTCTGAGCAGTCCATGTTGCCGAAGAAAAACTTATTGAGTGCTTGAAGCATGTCGGCTGGCTTTTTGAGACTGTCGACACGTGCATGTATAAATGTGCGGGTCTCGGCCATTATCAGTGCCGAGCCGATATTGTGCCCGGAAACATCAGCGATAACCAGATCGATAGCTGAATCCTCTCGGGGGATGAAATCGTAATAGTCGCCGCCGATTTGATGAGCGGTGACACAAAGCCCCGCGATAGCAAGTTTATCCATCTCTGGATTGCTGGTTGGAAGCAAGCTTCTTTGGATGTTTTTAGCGATCTGCATTTCGCGCTCTTGTTCGCGAACCTCGAGTAGGCCTTGCAACTGTTTGTCATTGCGCCAGGCAATGGCAATCTGGCCAGCAATGTTCTCGAACAACGCAATAAATTCCTTGGTGAAAATCCCTTTGACAGACCGTGAAAAAGCAGAGAAAACCCCTACCGACTCGCCGTCGAGCACGATCGGCGTATGGGCAAAACAGGTAATGCCCTCGCGAAGGATGATCTGCGCCGATGTCGGTTTGTCGAGAAAATCGGTATCGTTGACTACGGCTGTGACATTGGAGAGGAACGCTTGGCCAATGTAGGTCTCCATGTTCAGATTACGTTCTGATTGTCCAAAATGGATTGAAGACATCCCTTTTTGACTTTTGACGACTAGGGTCATGGAGTCTTTTTCTAGAAAGCGGATGACGCATAGATCGAACTTGAACTGATCGGCGAGAAGCTCAAGGATATTGTCGAGAATATCCTGCAGGCTGTCCCCGCTGGCAACGACTTGTGCGGCATCGTAAAGGACGCTGAGCTGCTCGCGGCTGGATGCGTGACTTATGGTGACAGAACCGAAGATGTCGAAAACATCCTCCATTTTGCTACCCCGCGTCGAAAGGTAGTTTTCGAGGATAATCCGTGCTGGTGCCGCTCCTACGTAGCCAGAAAGGGTCCGTTCCGTAAAAGCCTTAAGATTCGGGATCTCGTGATCATTTAAGCCGCCACGGGCGTTGATTTCGCGGGTTTTCAAATATTCGGTAATTGCAATATTGGCGGGTTTGTCGCCAATGAACTTTGACATCAGTTCGACAAATTCCATGATCGTCGGTGCTTTGCTGATTCTTGTTAGCTGGGTCGGTGTGGTTGTCTTTCTTGTCAAAGCATCGACAAATTTGTCCGCCTGGATAGATTCCGAATCGCTTTGCTTGGCGAAGAAAGAGATCGTCAGGTAGGCGGCTATATTAAATAGCAGGCTCCAGAACAGAGAGTGGCTGTAGATGTCAAATCCACGCAGGCCGAACAGCTCTATCGGCTTCAGTAGTCTGATCCCGTAGAGACCGTTCTGTAAAATATCTGAATCCAGCCAGCCGGAACGCACGAACGAGGGGATTAATAGTGTGTAGAACCAGAGCACAAAACCGAATATCAGGCCGATCGTGGCCGCCTTGCGGTTAGCACGTTTCCAGTAAAGGCCGCCAATCACCGCAGGTGCAAACTGGGTTGCAGCCATAAAGGAAATCAAACCCATGTTTACCAGGGCGTAGGAATCGCCGATAATTTTAAAATAGAAGTAGCCGAGAAAAACGACGCCGATGATGCCGAGGCGTTTTAGGTTGATGAGGATTCCGGAGAAATCTTGAACTTGTACCTTCATTCTCAGGATGACCGGCATGATCAGGTGGTTAAGGATCATCGTGGAGATGGTCACCGAGGAGACCATAACCATCCCTGCCGACGCGGAAAGACCACCGATAAAAACCAACAGTGCCAGCCATGGATGGCCGGCTGATAGCGGGAGGGTGAGAACAAAGAAGTCGGCTTGTGAGGTGTCTCCGCCGTTGAGAATTAGCCCGCCAAGCGCGATCGGAATGACAAACAGGTTGATCAGGAAAGTGTAGGCTGGAAAGCGCCACATGGCTTTTTTGATGTGCTCTTCATCGGGGTTTTCGGTGACCATGATGTGGAACTGACGAGGCAAAAACATGATGGCCATCATCGAGAGCAAAATCAGCGTGAACCATTTCGTGTACGGGGTTTGTTCGGTGCCAAGGCTGAAAAGGTTTTGACGTTCCGGGAATTTTTCAAAAAATTGTTGGAAGATGTCAATGAAACCGTCGAATAAACCGTAGGTGACAAAGATGCCGACGGCCATAAAGGCGACTAACTTGATCAATGATTCGAGAGCGACAGCAACAACCAGACCCTCATGGCGCTCTGAAGAGTCTAGGTGACGTGCTCCGAACAATATGCCGAACAGGCCCAATACCAGGGCCACGATAAGTGCCGTGTCGATGTAGGGGGGTAACTGTGAGACCAAAGTATTAAGTCCCGTAGATGGCGTGGACAGAGGGGTTGAGAGGATATCCAGCGTGCGTGCGATCGCCTTTAATTGGAGGGCGATGTAGGGCATGATGCCGAAAATGGAAAACAGGGTGACGATAGCACCGAGAAGTGCAGAACGATCGTACCTGCTGGAGATGAAGTCGGCAATGCTGACAATGTTCTGTTGTTTGCTGATCCGCACCATTTTGCGCAGGACGAACCACCAGGTAAATGCCATTAATGTTGGACCGATATAAATTGGCAGAAATTCAAGACCGCTGGTGGCGGCTCGGCCGACGCTGCCATAATAGGTCCAGCTGGTACAATAGACGGCAATGGAAAAAGAATAGATGTAGGAGTTGGATAGCAGGCTTTTGCCCAACTGTCGTCGTTTGTCGGCATAGGAGGCTACTAGGAAAAGTAGCGCAAAATAGAGTAAAGATATGATCAGGACATATTGGGCGGAAATCATGGACAGCTACTTCTCCATCGTTTCATCATCAGAATCAAAGTTTTCTCTATCCATGCGCCTGACAAAAAGCCAAGTGACGCAGATTGATGCTGGCCAGCCAATAAAAAAATAGAGGACCAACGATGGGATGTTGAAAATCATCCGCTCGTTGTTAAAAATATGGATGAAGGGGAAATTGATAAAAATTATGCCGAGGATCAAGCAAATAAACCAAGCCTCCTTGGTTGAATCACCATTGCGGTCTTTCATTATTGACCCTCGGTGCTAAGGTGAAGAGAAATTACTTTGTTATCAGGTTTCTGCCGTGTTCTGTCAATACGTTTTAACGCTCGGCCGTAAGAACTTCAAAGCTGTTTTGTGCTTGGCTGTGTTTTTGAAATTTATCAGAGATTTCATGGCTGTAAAGTATATTACACCAGAACGGGAAAGGATTTGACGCTTTTTATTGGACTATGCTAGTTATCAATAAACCGAGCATTAACGGTCCGCCCTGTTGGCCCGCTGTCCGGATGTATTATCTGAATGGACCTTGCCCTTTGAGAAAAATACAAAATTCATTGTTGTTTAGCTTTTTACCGGCGTTGTCGATTGTTCTGCTGTTGCTGACCGGTTGTACTATTTCGCCCGTGCAGATTCCTCTGCCGCTGGAATCCCGTGCTTATCATTCTGATCTTGCCGAGCCGCAAGCCAAGGCTCTCTATGCTTATGTTGAGTTTCGCATGTTAGCAGCGGAAAACCGCTGGGATGATGCAATTGAGGCGTTACGGCGGGCGGTTGCTTTTGATCCTGAAACTGAATATTTAGGTATGGCCCTTGCCAAGGCGCTTTTACACAAGAATCAGGCTGAAGCATCAATCGAAATTCTTCAGCAGATCCTGACTCAGTCCCCTGATAATATCGAAGGGCACGAATTGTTGGGTGACTTGCTCAGTTACCAGGAAAGAGATGAAGAGGCTATTGAGCATTATCGGCACGCTTTGACTGGGACTCCCGGCAATGAGATGTTGCAGATGCGCCTGGCGATGGCCCTTGGTCGTCTCGAGCGCACTGACGAGGCGATCTTGTTGCTGGAGGGGTTGGTCGCTGAACAGCCTGAAGCCAAGTTGGCGCGTCTTGCCCTGGCGCGGTTTTATCAGGAACGTGGTCAGCTGGAAAAAGCCGAAGCGACCTACCAGGACTTGTTGCAACAGCACCCCAATCAACAGCAGGCCTTTCTTGAATATGGCAGAATGCTAGAAGCTCAAGGGCTTTTTGCCGAGGCTTTTGCGCTTTATCGCCAAGGGATTAAGCAGAATCCGCAAGCGGCAGCAATCCGTCAGCAATTGGCCATGCTCTATCTAAAACAGAGTCGGAACCCGGAGGCGCTTGAGCAGCTCCTGGCCGTTCGCCAGCTGCTGCCGGAGAATCTTCAGGTGGTCGGACAGATCGGGCTTTTGCATTTGAAGATGGAAGCCTGGTTGCAGGCCGAAGAGGATTTTCGTTCGTTGCTGCAGCACGGAGAAAATGCCGGTCGTAATCGTTACTATCTCGGGTTGGCGTTACTTGGGCAGGAAAAATATCAAGCTGCGATCGCAACCATGGCTCCGATTGATGAGTCGTCACCTATTTTTGCCGAAGCTGTTATGCAGCTGGCATATCTTTATCGGCAGGCGGGTCAGTTCGAGCCTGCGATAGCTTCACTTAAGAGAGTTTTGGCAGAGGATATCCAGCAGCCCGAAATTTATTATTATCTGATTTCATTTCTTGGTGACAGCGGTGATCAGGATCAGGCGGCAGAGGTGGTCGCCACGGGCCTGTCCCATTTTCCTGACAACGTCGAACTGTTATTTCAGTCGGCGCTGATCGCAGAAAAACAGGGTGACCGGGAAAAGGCATTAGCGCAGATGGAGAAAATTTTGTCTATCGATGCTAATTTCCCCGACGCCTTGAATTTTATCGCCTATCATTATGCTGAAAAAGGGACCGATCTCGACTTGGCCCTGATCCGCGCGCAAAAGGCATTAATGGTCAAGCCCAGTGGGTATATTATCGATACGCTTGGCTGGATTTATTTTAAAATGGGGCGCTACCCAGAAAGTCGCGAGCAGCTTGAAGAGGCCTCCAGTTTGTTGCCGGATGATCCCGTCATTCTTGAACATCTGGGCGATCTTTACCGCGCGTTGACACTCAATGAAAAGGCGGCCGACGCCTATCGTAAAGCTCTCGAACTTGATCCCTTGGCTGACGGGGTTGAGGACAAGTTACAGCGCTTGCCGTTGGAGATGCCCTAGTGATCCGTTACTTCTTTTTTCTGCTTCTTCTGCTGCTTTCGGCCTGTGCCAGGTCACCACAACCGGTCTGGACCGAATTGCCGCAGGCTGAAAGTTTACTGCAGCGGGTTTCTGCTACCACCGGGCAAGTCCGTTCTCTCGATGGTGCGGCATCCGTTGGTTTAACGCTCAAGGGAAAGTATTTTTCCAGCCAGCAGTTTTTGTTGGCAGAAAAGCCAGATCATTTACGCACTGATGTGCTGACCGGTTTTGGACAATTGGTACTTCAATTGACTTCCGATGGTGAGGATCTGGCGGTTTTTATGCATACCACTACGCCCGGTCGTTTTTTTCGTGGGCCGGCATCGGCGGAGAATCTGTCTCGCTTTACCCGCATTCCACTGCCTGCCAAGGATATGGTACGGTTACTACTGTACGATCCGCCGCTGATCGGTGCTGAACAGCGCGAAGTCCTGGTTGAAAAAGGAACGTTGCTGTTGCGTCTGTCAAATCTCGACATGCAGCAGGATCTGTTGTTTGATGAACAACTCAAGCTAACGGGCTGTCGCTACTTTTTGAATGATCAGCTTTGGATGGAAGTTCTATATCAAAAATTTACTGAGCAAAGCCGTTTTCCGCAGACGATTCGTATCAATTTGCCGGCAGAGGAGACTCAGGCAGTGATTAAGTTTTCTGAGTTGCAGACCAATCTAGAGATTCCAACTGAACGCTTTCGCTTAAAAAAACCGATTAAGATCCCGGTTGAAGCCTTACCTTAATCTGTCCGAATTGTCTGGAGGTCTGCTCATGCGTTCAATGTTATTAGGATCTGTGCTCCTGCTATCGCTGATAGCCTGTGACACTGTTGAGCGCTCCAGCCATCCGGGAGTCGATGAGGTCCTTATCCCCGAATATGGTGATACCTTTATTCAGGCCTCGATTGGTGACGCCAGTACTTTGTTGCCAGTGCTTGCGTCCGATAATGCGTCCAGCGAGATCAATGGTTATGTCTACAATGGCCTCGTTCGCTACGATAAAAACTTTAAGATTGAAGGGGAATTGGCAGAATCCTGGAAGATTTCTGACGATAACCTGACAATTACTTTCAAGTTGCGAAAAGACGTCAACTGGCATGACGGTACCCCCTTCACCGCGGCGGATGTCCTTTTTACTTATCAACTCTATGTTGATCCGGACACGCCGACCGCTTATGCCGAGTCATTTAAACAGGTAAAGGGTGTCGAAACGCCCGATCCGTACACCGTCGTCGTCCATTATGATAAGCCCTTTGCTCCTGCGTTGATGAGTTGGGGACAGTCGGTTCATCCTAAGCACCTACTTGAAGGGCAGGACCTTTCCAACAGTCCTTTAGCTCGTAATCCAGTCGGCACTGGACCATTTAAATTGGTAGAATGGCAGTCTGGAGAGAAAATTGTCCTTGAATCGAACCCTGGTTATTTTGAGGGGCAGACCTATCTCAAACGGGTTGTTTACCGAATTATCCCTGACATGTCGACTCAGTTCCTTGAGCTACAGACTGGTGGTCTCGACTTTATGGGCTTGCTGCCGTTACAGTTTGATCGGCAGACCAGCACCCCGGCATTTCGCCGTCTGTTTAACAAGTACCGTTATCTAAATTTTGGCTATACCTATCTCGGTTACAATTTAAACCGGCCGTTGTTTAAGGATAAGCGGGTCCGGCAGGCCTTGGCCTATGCCATCAATAAACAGGAGCTTATCGATGGTGTGCTGCTCGGTTACGGTGCTGCGGCGACCGGTCCTTATAAGCCCGATACCTGGGTTTATAATTCCCAAGTGCCGAGATACGACTACAACCCGGAAAAAGCTCGGGCTCTGCTTGCCGAGGTCGGCTGGCGGGATTCCAATGGTGATGGTGTGCTCGATAAGGATGGCAAGGATTTTTCCTTTACCATCGTCACCAATCAAGGTAATGATTTGCGCGCCAAGACCGGCGAGATTATTCAGCGTCGTTTTAAACAAGTTGGTATCGATGTGAAACTACGGATCATCGAGTGGGCGACCTTTCTCAAGGAATTTATCAATCCGGGGAATTTTGACGCGACGATTCTTGGCTGGACGGGTGGTCCGGAACCGGATCAGTATAATATCTGGCACTCGAGTAAAACCGGCCCGCGGGAGCTGAACTTTATCGGGTTTAAAAATGCCGAGGTTGATCAACTCCTCGAAGAAGGTCGTCGGGTGTTCGATCAATCGCTGCGCAAAGCTTATTACGATCGTTTTCAGCAGATTCTGGCCGAGGAACAACCGTACACATTCCTCTATGTTTCGGAAGCCTTGCCGGCGGTATCAAAGCGATTTCGTCGCGTGGAACCCGCTCCCGCCGGAATCAGGTATAATTTCAATCAGTGGTTTGTACCGGTTGCCGAGCAGAAATACTCCAAATAGCACTGGATTGTCTAAATGCTGCACTATCTCGCCAAACGTCTGATCTTGCTTGTGCCTTTGTTGCTTGGGATAACGCTGATTTCTTTCGTCGTTATTCATCTGGCACCCGGTGAACCGACCGATTTGCAGACGCAGATGAATCCACAGGCCAGCTCTGAACTACAGGACCGCCTGCGGGTGCAGTATGGCTTGGATAAGCCACTTTATGAGCAGTACGGCATCTGGTTGTCACGCTTGGTGCAGCTTGATTTTGGCGAATCTTTTGCTACCGATCGGCGCCCGGTGCTCGATAAGGTGCTTGAACGTTTGCCGGTTACGATTTTGCTGAACGTCCTCTCGATCCTGTTGATTCTTGGTATCTCCGTGCCACTCGGGATTGTCTCGGCAGTGCGGAGAAACTCTGGCTTCGATCGCGCCGCTACGCTGTTGGTGTTTGCCGGATTTGCCATGCCGTCCTTCTGGTTGGCGCTGTTGTTGATGGACTGGTTCGGAGTGCGGCTCGGGATGCTGCCGGTTTCTGGTCTGAAATCCCTCGGTTACGAATATTTAAGCTGGGGAGGTCAAATTCTTGATCGTATCGCTCATTTGATTTTGCCGGTGTTTATCTCTGCCATTGGTGGGCTGGCCGGATTTTCACGTTACATGCGTTCGAATATGCTCGAAGTTGTACGTCAGGATTACATCCTTACGGCACGTGCTAAGGGATTGTCGGAACGCACGGTGATTTACAAGCACGCGCTGCGCAATGCCCTGCTACCGGTGATTACCATTTTGGGTTTGTCCGTTCCCGGGTTGATCGGCGGGAGCGTCATTTTTGAAACTATTTTTGCCATCCCCGGTATGGGGAAGTTGTTTTATGACGGCGTCATGATGCGTGATTATCCCTTGATTATGGGTATTTTGGTGATGGGGGCGGTGTTGACTCTGCTGGGCAATCTGCTGGCCGATATTTCCTACGCCTTGGCTGATCCGCGGATTCGACACGGACAACAAGGGGAAGGCTAGTCAAAATGGAAATTTCGAAACATGATAAAGAGGGGGGAAGATGAAGTTAACAACCAACCGTCTGGGTGAAATGTTGCTCGAAGCTGGGCTGGTCGATCAATTTCAACTCGATTCTGCATTGTCGATGCAGCGGAATCTGGGCGGCCGGATCGGCAGTGCGCTGGTAAAACTCGGCTATCTGCCAGAAGAAACCATTCTGGAATTTTTGGAGTCGCAAGCAAGATTTTCCCGAGTTTCTCTGCAGGACTTAGAGATCCCGCCGGCCTTGATGACCCTGTTGCCAGCCGACAAATTAAAGCATTTGCTGGTGCTGCCGATCGAGTTACGGCAATCCGGTGCGGAAAAAACCTTACGCGTGGTAATGACCGATCCGACCAATCAAAAGTTGATTTCCGATTTACAGTTTGCAACAGGCTGTCGGGTACTACCGGTACTGGCGGCAGAGGATGAGATTCGCGAGGCTTTAAAGAAGAATTTACCGGATGCGCCGGTTAAAGCTGCGGAACCGTTGCAACAAGCATTTGCCGACCCCGATATGGTCGACTTTAGCGAGCTGCCGGGAAACGATCCGCGGCTAGATCGGTTGCTCGAGATGCTCAAGGCCAAGGGTATTTTAAGTGATTTTGATGTCAAACAGCTGAAGTCCGACGAGTTATGTTGACCGCGCGAAGAGCATTTATCCGCGACGTTGTTTGGCAACGTTTGCGCCATAACCGGATGGCTATGGCCGGTGGCCTGATCGTCCTCTGCATGTTTTTGATGGCGATGGTGGCCTCCCTGGTCAGTAGTGACCCATCGGCGATCGATGTCGGTCAGCGGTTGCTGTCGCCGAGTTGGGCACATCCCTTGGGGACCGATGATTTGGGCCGCGATGTCTTGGTGAGGATGCTGTATGGTGCCCGTATCTCATTGCTGGTCGGGTTTGTTGCGGTCGGCATCTCGACCCTGATCGGGATCTTTTTGGGTGCGCTGGCCGGTTACTATGGTGGCTGGATCGATGCTCTGATCATGCGCTTTGTCGATATTATGCTCTGTTTTCCGACCTTCTTTTTGATTTTGGCGGTCATTGCTTTTCTCGACCCATCGATCTGGAACATCATGATTGTCATCGGTCTGACCAGTTGGATGGGGGTGGCGCGTTTAATCCGCGCGGAATTTTTGAGTTTGCGGCAGCGTGATTTTGTGCTTGCCGCGCAGGCGTTGGGCGCATCCGATCAGCGTTTGATCTTCCGCCATATTTTACCGAATGCTATGTCGCCGGTGTTGGTTTCCGCAACCCTGGGGGTGGCCGGGGCGATCCTGACCGAAAGTGCGCTGTCGTTTCTCGGTATCGGTGTGCAACCACCAACCCCGTCGTGGGGAAATATGCTGATTATCGGCAAGCAGACCCTCGGCAGCGCCTGGTGGTTGTCGGTTTTTCCCGGTCTGGCAATTTTGATTACGGTCCTTGGCTACAACCTGCTTGGTGAAGGGGTCCGGGACGCGCTCGATCCGAGGTTACAGGAATGACAGCTGAAGATTGTCTGTTAAAGCGGTTTACCGCTCTTGCCGGCGGAGACTACGCCACGGTTTATGCGACCTACCATCAAGATTCTCCCTTTCTGCAGCATTTTGCAGATTGCGCCGCTTATGTAGCGTTTGCTCAGGATCAATTGAGCTCTATCGAAGTGATGGATTGGCGTTCCTTGCGGCAGCGGCAAATCGATGCGGATCAGCAGGAGCATCTGTTGGTTATTGAATTGTCGGTGGATAATTCTCGGCAATACTTTTATGAGCTGGCCTTGTTGATTCATTCTCCGGATGGCTGGCGCTACCACTCCGCGCAGAAATTAGGTGCCGAGGATTATTCCGGTCCACCAGCCCAAATCCAGTTCGATCATTTCGATCGCGTCGCACAGAAAATTCGTTATTAAGGCGACCGTGCCCTATGCCTGAACTGCCTGAAGTTGAAACCACGCGTTGCGGAATCGCTCCGCTAATTACCGATTGCACCATATCTGAACTGGTCCTGCGGACTGACAAGCTGCGTTGGCCGCTCGATCAGCAGCTTTGCTATTCCTTGCCGGGGCAGATCGTGCAGTCGGTTACTCGGCGCGCCAAGTACCTGCTGTTGACTTGCACCAAGGGAACATTGATTCTGCATTTGGGCATGTCGGGTAACTTGCGGGTGATTGAAGCTGGCAGCAGTGAAACGAAACACGATCATGTCGATCTGATATTCACCAACGGCACCTGCCTGCGTTTTAATGACCCACGTAAATTCGGTGCATTGCTGTGGACTGACAGCGATCCCTCGATTCATCCACTGCTCGTCAAACTTGGTCCGGAGCCACTGTCCGATAAGCTGAGCGGGGGTTATCTCTGGGAAGCCTCGCGCAAACGTAAAATCGCGGTAAAACAATTTATCATGGATCAAAAACTGGTCGTTGGGGTTGGCAATATCTACGCCAGTGAAGCTTTGTTTCGCGTTGGCATCCGTCCCGATCTGCCCGCCGGTAGGGTCAGTCGTGAGCGTTATCGGCGGCTGGCCGCAGCGATCAAGGTGATTCTTGCCCAAGCCATCGCCGCCGGTGGGACGACGATCGCCGACTTTCGCCAGTCGGACGGGCGCCCCGGATATTTTAAACAGCAGCTGCAGGTTTATGGTCGTGAAGGGGAGGGTTGCCCCAATTGTGGGCGACCGATCAGCTCTCTTCGGCTGGGGCAGCGTTCAACTTTTTATTGCCGTGATTGTCAGAGGTAGCTATGGATGGTTTTCCTTATGCTTTTCCGTACCAGGTGCGGGTCAGTGATGTGAATTACGGCGGCCATGTTGCCAATTCTGCCGTGTTGAATATTTTCCAGGATGCGCGGATTGCTCTGTTTGCCAGCTTGGGAGAATATACCGAGTTGGATCTGGGTGGTTGCGGTATCATCATGCCGGAGGCGCACGTTTATTTTCGGGCAGAAATGTTTTTGCGCGACCAGCTCCTGGTTGGGCTGCGCTGCGCCGAGCTGAAGCGCTCCAGCTTTGTCTTAGAGTATCGCATTGAGCGGGATGGAATGTTGACCGCGGAGGGCAACACTCCGATCGTTTGTTTCAATTATCAATTGCGTAAAGCTTGCCGTATTCCATCCCCGTTTCGTCAACAACTCGCCAATTTTTTTAATCATTAAAGACCATCTTTAACGGTTTCAAGCATTCTTTGTCGATGCCGACTTGCATCTTGTAGAAAGCCGGCTTTATCCTTGACGGAATGAGTCTGCAAAGGGTATTGTTCGCAGCAAAAAAAATGACGCTCAAGGATGGCTAAATATGGAAGAACTTAACGAATTACTGCAACAACGCCGGGCAAAAGTGGACATTTTTCGGGATGCCGGTGTCAGTCCCTTTGCCAATGATTTTAAAGTGACTCATACCACGGCACAGTTGGTTGAGGCTCACGCGGCTGATGATAAAGAGCAATTGGAAGGTTGTGAGCTGGAATACCGTATTGGTGGCCGGATTATGGCTCGACGTGATTTCGGTAAGGCTGCGTTTCTGCAATTGCAGGATGTCGGTGGTTTTTTTCAGATTTATGTCGCTAAAAATCAGGTCGGCGACGAGGCTTTCGAGCTGTTTAAAAAGTTCGACATTGGCGATATCGTCGGTGTTTGCGGTGTGCCGTTCCGCACCAAAACCGATGAATTATCGTTGCGTGCCAGCGAGATTCGTCTGCTGACGAAATCACTGTTGCCGTTACCGGAAAAGTGGCACGGGTTGACCGATGTTGAAACACGCTATCGGCAGCGCTATCTTGACCTGATGGTTAACCCGGAGGTGCGTGATACCTTCCGCAAGCGCAGCCAGATTGTCAGTCTGATCCGTGAGTTCATGCTTGACAACGAGTACCTCGAAGTCGAAACGCCGATGATGCACCCGGTCGCCGGTGGTGCGACGGCCAAACCGTTTGTCACCCACCACAATACCTTGAAGATGGATCTGTTTCTGCGCATTGCTCCAGAACTGTATCTCAAGCGTCTGGTTGTCGGTGGTTTCGATCGTGTTTTCGAAATTAATCGCAATTTCCGCAACGAGGGTATCTCCATCCAGCACAACCCTGAATTTACCATGATGGAGTTCTATCGGGCCTATGCTACCTATCATGATTTAATGGACTTTACCGAAGAGTTGATCTGTCATGTCGCGGATAAAGTCTGTGGTGGTCTGGTTATCCCGTACGGTGAGAAAGATGTTGATCTGACCCCGCCTTGGGATCGGTTGACTCTTAAGGAATCGATTGTCAAATATGGCCAGATCGAAATGGCGGTGCTGGATGACCGCGAGCAATCTTTTAATTATGCCAAGTCACTTGGTTTAGAACTGGACAGCCGGATCGGGCACGGTTATCTGCTGGCAGAGATTTTTGATGAAGTGGTTGAGCCGAACCTCTGGCAGCCAACCTTTATCACTGAATATCCGACTGAGATCTCTCCACTGTCACGCAAAAACGATGACAATCCCGATGTGGTTGATCGCTTCGAGCTGTTCATGGTTGGTCGTGAACTGGCGAACGCATTTTCCGAGTTGAATGACCCGATTGATCAAAAAGAACGCTTTTTGGGTCAAATGGAACAAAAAGCCGCCGGGGATGAAGAAGCGCATGAGATGGACGAAGATTACCTCCGCGCGCTTGAATACGGTTTGCCACCGACGGCTGGTGAAGGGATCGGTATCGATCGTCTGGTCATGCTGCTAACCAACTCTGCGTCGATTCGTGACGTAATTCTGTTCCCGCAAATGCGACCCGAAGTCGGCTGATTGCCGAGCGAAATGGACAACAATGGCATATGAGTGGTTTGTCAGCCTCCGCTACCTGAGGGCCAAACGGAAGCAGACCTTTATCTCGGTTATCTCTTTTATCTCGATCGTTGGGGTCACATTGGGCGTTGCCGCACTGATTCTGGTTCTGGCGGTGATGACCGGCTTTACCGACGGCGTCCGGCAACAGATTCTTGGCAATGTTCCCCATGTCCTGATGCAGAAATTCGGCGAAGGACTAGATAACCCTGACGAATTGGTTGCTGCAGCAACGCAAATTGAACATGTCGTTTCTGCCACACCTTTTATCTCCAAGGAAGCGATGCTGCTTTCTCAGGGCAATGTCGCTGCTGTCAGTGTCAAGGGGATTGGCAGCCAGCATAAGATATTCAGCCAGCAGCTACTTACGCTCGATCAACGGCCAATCAAAGAAGCTTTTTTTGATCAGGCTGCTGAGCGCCCAGGAATCGTCATCGGTATTGATACTGCGACCACGATCGGTGTCGCTGTCGGTGACTCGATCAATGTCATCCCGCCGATGTTTACCATTACTCCCTTCGGTATGATCCCCAAAATGAAGCCGTTTCGGGTGGTCGGTATTTTTGAAAAACAGAGCAGCCTGGTAGATAGCTTTTATGCCTATATCCCTTTAACTGTGGCGCAAAAGTTTTTTGATTCAGAAGGGGCTGTCACCGGTGTTGAGTTGGTCGTCGATCGTTTTGATCAGGCTCCTCAAGTTGCCGGTGAACTCAGCGAGCAGTTCAGCTTTCCTTATGTGATCCGCCCGTGGCAGAGCATCTATGGCTCGTTTCTTTCAGCTTTAAAGCTGGAAAAACTGGGTCTGTTTATCGTTTTGGGGATCATCGTTCTGGTCGCCGCATTTAATATTGCGACCACCTTGATTATGGTTGTTATGGAGAAAAGTCGCGACATTGCGATCCTTCGTGCCATGGGAGCCAATGCTCGCAGTATTATGAAAATCTTTGTTCTGGAAGGTTTCATCATCGGCACCGTCGGTACCGCGCTCGGCACAGCTTTCGGTGTGCTGCTGGCCCACTATGCCGATACGGTGATTAAATTCCTTGAGCGTACCTTCGGCATTCGCATTTTTGATCAAGCTGTTTACGGCATGGAGCGTTTTCCGTCCGATATCATCGTCTCGGATGTCGTCGCGGTTATGGTTATGGCTATGACGATTTCACTTTTGGCGACCGTTTATCCGGCTTGGCGCGCCTCGAAAATGGACCCTGCTGAGGCGCTGCGCTATGAGTGATCAGGCGATGATTGAGATCCGCGATTTGCAGAAGAGTTTTTCCTCTCCCGGTGGTGATATCACCGTTTTGCAGAATATCAATCTCAAAATCGTTTCCGGAGAACGGGTGGCCGTGGTTGGCACTTCGGGCGCTGGCAAGACAACCTTGATGCATATCCTCGGTGGACTGGATAAGCCGAGTGCTGGCGAGGTTCTTTTTGAGGGGGAGAGCCTCTTTGCCCTGCGTGGTTCGGCGCTGGATAGCTTTCGCAATCGTGCTGTCGGTTTTGTTTTCCAGTTTCATCAACTGTTGCCTGAATTTACCGCCCTTGAGAATGTCATGATGCCGTTATTGATCGGTGGCATTTCCCGTAACGAGGCGACGCAAAGTGCCTCTGAACTTCTTGAGGAGGTGGGTCTGGCTCATCGTCTGACCCATAAGCCGGGCGCGCTTTCTGGCGGTGAACAGCAACGGGTGGCTATTGCCCGGGCTTTGGTGCGTAGGCCACGTCTGTTGTTAGCCGATGAACCGACCGGCAATCTAGACAGTGGTACTTCTGACGAGATCATGGCGCTACTCAACCAGATGCACCAGACGCGTGGATTGACGATGATCATTGTTACGCATAATCGGAATTTGGCGGCCAGTCTTGACCGAATTTTACAGATAGAGGACGGCCTGTTGGCGGATGATATTTTAAATTGAACTCCTTAGGCCGATTTCATATACTCTTTTTTTTGTTTTTTTAATTCCTAGCTGAGGGATGCTGATGTTGAAAAGATTGTTGCTGACACTTTGTTTGCTGTTGTTCGCGGTTGTTGCCGGTGCTCAGGGGTTCAAGGTGTCTGATATCCAGATAGAGGGGAATGACCGAATTGAAACCTCGACTATTTTGGCGGCGACGCCGATTAAGCCGGGAGACAAGGTGACCCTTGAGGATGTGGATGAAGCGATGCGCAACATTTTCTCCCTCGGCCGTTTTGAGGAGATTTCGGCAGAGCTGACTGAGGTTCAGGGGGCTAAGGTCATTACCTTTGTCGTTGCGGAGTTGCCGTTGGTGCGTGATGTCCTGTTTGAAGGCAATGACGAACTTGGCGAAGATAAACTTAGGCCGTTGGTGAGTGTTAAAATCCCTGAGATTTTCAATCATGCAAAGGTCAAGCAGAGCATTTTTGAGATAGAAAATGCTTATGCTGAAGATGGTTACCACGCTGCCAGCATCGAACCGGCTGTTGAAATTGACGAGAAAAACGAAGCGGTACTGACCTTTAAAATCACTGAAGGTGAAAAAGTTCTGATCGACAAAATCCGCTTTACTGGAAATACCGCGATTGATGAAGATGATCTCGCAGATGCCATGCAAACCCAGGAGAGCTGGTGGTTGTCTTGGATGACCGGGCGCGGTGCTTATCAATCAGAGGTCATGGAGCTGGATGTCGAGCGGATCAAAGCCGCCTACAAAGACAAAGGCTACATGGATGTCAAGGTCAAGCAACCAGAGGTGACTCTGGTCAAGGATAATAAAGCCCTCGACATTTTGATCGAGGTTGATGAGGGCGCGCAATATATGGTCGGCACGCTTGATTTTAAAGGGGATTTGCTAAAGCCGAGCGAAGAGTTGTTACCTCTGGTGAGTTTGAAGCCGGGCGAGGTGTTTAACCGTTCACAACTGCACGACAGTATTGAACGTTTGACCGATCTCTACGCTGATGAAGGTTACGCTCATGTCAATGTTGCACCGTTAAGCAGTAAGGACGAGGAAAAATTGGCGATTGACCTGATATTCGATATTGAACAGGGGGCTAAGGTCTATATCGAACGCGTGCAGGTTAGTGGTAATTCCAGGACCCGTGATAAAGTTATTCGGCGAGAAGTTCCGATCGTTGAAGGCGACCAGTATAGTGCCAGTAAGATCAAGGCCGCTAATCGTAGTGTGCGTAACCTCGGTTATTTCGAAGAGGTGAACGTGACAACACGCCCTGGCTCAGCGGATGATCAGGCTGTTCTGAATATTGATGTTAAGGAGCAGGCGACCGGTACTTTCTCTGTCGGTGTCGGTTATTCCTCTGTCGATAGCGTTCTCGCGCAGGGTTCGGTTACACAGGACAACTTCCTGGGCTATGGCCTAAAACTAAAGCTTTCTGCTTCGTTGAGTGGGTCGAGCAGCACTTATTCGCTCGGTGTCACCGATCCCTATTTTCTCGACACCGACTGGACCCTGGGATTCGAAGTTTATAAGTCCGAGCGGGAATATGATGATTACGACGAGTATCGGACCGGTGGTGCGATCAAGGCTGGCCATAGGATTGCGAAGTACACCAAGGGTTTCCTGACCTATCGTTATGAACAGAGCGAAATCCTGAATATAGATGAAACTCTCGACCCGGAAAATACGCTTTGGGAGGAAGAGGGCGAATCAACACTCTCTTCGCTGACTACAGAAATCGTTCGCAATAGCACTGACTACCACCAAGATCCATCGACTGGTGGAATGTCTAAAATTACCCTGGAATATGCCGGTCTGGGTGGCACGGAAAATTACGCCAAGACAATCATTGAGCATCGCCACTTTTTTCCGTTATTCTGGGGGACCGTTTTCTCCATCCACGGTGAAACCGGTTACGTGGTTGCGACAGGTAATGACGATGTGTCGAGAAGTGAAAGGTTTTACCTCGGTGGGATTCGAAATCTGCGTGGCTTCAAGACCCGTGAAGTCGGCCCTAAAGACGAAGAAGATGTTTACCTTGGTGGCGAAACTATGGGCTACTTTAACTTCGAGTACTTGTTTCCAGTTGCTAAAAGCCTAGGCCTGAAGGGTTTGCTCTTTTATGATACTGGTAATGTCTGGGCGGATAGCGCTGACTACTTTTCCAAATTGCGTCACAGTGCTGGGGCGGGTATCCGTTGGAATAGTCCGCTTGGTCCGTTACGTTTCGAGTGGGGCTATAATTTAGCCCCCGAAGATGATGAAAAACAATCGGTTTTCGAATTTTCAATCGGTTCGGCTTTTTAAAAGTCGTTTAACAGGAGGAAAAAAATGAACAAAATTATTATTGCACTGATCGCGCTGCTGATGCTGGCCGCACCTGCGCTGGCTGAAACTAAAATTGCTTATGTTGATTTGCAGAAAGCTCTGAATCTCTCCAAGGCTGGGGTTGTCGCTAAAAATGAAATTGGCGCCCAAGTAAAAAAATACGAGGCGGAGTTTAAGGAAAAACAGGACGCACTGCAGAAATTAAAGACCGAACTTGAAAAGCAGGCAGTCCTTTTGTCCGATAGTGCCAAGGCTCAAAAAGAGCGAGATTTCCAGCAAAATGTTAAAGAATTACAACGCTTCCAGAAGGATGTTAAGGAAGAGTTGCAGCTGAAGGATACTGAGGCTACCAAGCGCATTCTAAACGAATTGTTCGAAATTCTGCAGAAGCTGGGTAAAGATGGCGGATATCATATGGTTATCGAAAAGAATGAGGGAGCAGTTATCTATGCTGACGAGAGTGTTGATCTGACCGATGAATTGATCAAAGCTTTTGATGCTTCGAAATAAATAATGTCTGCAACTTTACAACAGATAGCCGAAGTGGTTGGAGCAGAGCTTCGCGGTGATCCGGAGCTTATGATCAATCGGGTGTTCCCGATTGATCAGGCTCAAGAAGGTGATATTACCTTTGTTGCCAATCCGAAGTATTTGTCGAAACTGAAAGACTGTAAGGCCTCAGCCATTATCGTTGCCCCTGGTATCGATGTGCCGGGTGCAAATGTTTTGATAACGGCCAATCCCTATCTGGCTTTTGCGAAAATCTTGACTTTCTTGCAGGGCCCCGCCGAGAGTGGCAAGGGTGTGATGGCCGGTGCGCATGTCGCAGAATCCGCCGAGATTGCTGATTCTGCAACGATATACCCAGGCGCGGTTGTTGGTGACAAGGTTACGATTGGTCCAAGAACGATTCTTCATCCCGGAGTTGTCATTTACGCGGATGTCGTGATCGGTTCAGATTGTCTTCTGCATGCTGGTGCGGTGGTTCGCGAAGGGAGTCGTTTAGGTGATCGGGTGATTCTGCAACCCTCTGCCGTCATCGGCGGGGATGGCTTTGGTTTTGCCCCGGATGGAAGCAGTTATTTTAAGATCCCCCAAGTCGGGATCGTTGTGCTGGAAGATGATGTCGAAATTGGTGCCTGCAGCTGTGTTGATCGTGCTGCCCTCGGAGAAACCCGAATCCGGCGCGGTGTTAAACTCGATAATCTCGTACAGATCGGCCACAATGTAGAGGTCGGTGAGGACAGTATTGTCGTTTCTCAGGCGGGAATTGCCGGCAGCAGTAAAATTGGTCGGCATTGTACCTTCGGTGGCCAGTCTGCCGTTGCTGGCCATGTCACGGTGGGGGATAATGTGACCGTTGGGGCAAGGGGCGGCGCGTCCAGCAGTGTTGAGCCTAACCAGGTGTTGTCCGGTGTACCTTTGATGCCGCACAAACAATGGCTGAGAATGACAATGTCTTTGCCGAAGGTTCCGCAGATGCGCAAAGATTTGCAACAATTAAAGACGCGCCTTGCTGAGCTTGAAGCGCTGATTAGGGAGAAATAAAGTATGCTCAAGATGAATACCGTTGAAATTATGGGTGTTCTGCCACACCGTTATCCATTTTTGTTAGTCGACAGCCTCGAGGAAGTCGAGGAGGGAAAGAGAGTTTTTGGTTATAAGAATGTGACCATTAACGAGCCTTTTTTTCAGGGGCACTTTCCTGACCATCCGATCATGCCAGGTGTGTTGATCATTGAGGCGATGGCTCAGGTTGGCGGCGCATATACTTCTGTGGTTGACAATGTCGGCGATAATAAAGTGACTTATTTTGTTGGCATTGATAAGTGCCGTTTCCGTAAGCCGGTTCTGCCGGGTGATGTTCTGCGAATGGAACTGGAAATTCTGTCCAAACGGCGCGGTATTTATCAGTTCGAAGCCAAGGCATATGTCGGCGAAACTCTGGTTGCCCAGGCTGAACTAAAAGCCACATTTGCGGACAAATAAGATTGGAGAAGCAAATGATTCATCCGACAGCAATAATTGAACCAGGCGCCAAGCTCGATCCAACCGTTAAGGTTGGTCCCTATGCGGTGATTGGGGAACATGTCACCATTGGTGCTGGAACCACTGTCGGGCCACATACCGTCATTGAAGGACAGACCGAAATCGGTATGGAAAATCAGATTTTTCAATTTGCTTCGATTGGCGCGATTCCTCAAGATCTCAAGTTTCACGGGGAAAAATCTAGTTTGAAAATTGGCGACCGCAACAAAATTCGCGAATTTGTCACTATCCATCTCGGTACCGAGGATGGCGGCGGTGTGACTACCGTTGGCAGCGATAACCTGTTTATGGCCTATTCGCATGTTGCTCATGATTGCATTGTCAAGGATCATGTCATTCTTGCCAATGGTGCCACCCTGGCAGGTCATGTTGAAGTCGACGAATATGCAATCCTCGGCGGTTTGTCAGCTGTTCATCAGTTTGCCCGCATCGGCTGTCATGTTATGGCCAGCGGCGGTTCGATGATCGCTCAAGACGTTGCCCCGTATTCGATCGTGCAGGGTGATCGGGCCTCAACCGTTGGTATTAACCTCACCGGTTTGAAACGACGCGGCTATAGTGCTGAAGCGCTATCCAACGTCAAACAGATGTACAAGCTGGTCTTTCGTGCCAATTTGAAGCTTGATGAAGCGATCGCCAAAATTGAGGCGGACTTTCCAGTAGAGGCCGTAGAGGTTGCAACGTACCTTGATTTCTTAAAGAAAAGTGAGCGCGGCCTGGCCCGCTAATTTTCATTGTCCGTTTTTTAACAGAGGCTGCGAGACTCGAAAGGGTCTCGCCTTTTGTTTTTTAGGTCAGATGATTGATACCCGTAAAAAACAATAACCAGGATCGCAGGGTCATGATTGTCGCCGGAGAATCTTCCGGAGATCTGCATGGTAGTAACTTGCTGCTGGCTGCGGCGGAAAAATATCCGCAACTTCGGTTTTTTGGCGTCGGTGGCGAGCGGATGCGAGCGGCCGGTTGTCAGATTGTTTTTTCATCAGAAGAATTGTCTGTCATGGGGCTGGTCGAAGTTGTCGCCCAGTTACCTCGACTGATTGGCCGTTTTCGGCAGCTGAAGAGAATCCTGCAAGGGACTGAACGGCCAGATTTGTTGGTATTGATCGATTTCCCCGATTTTAATCTGCGCCTTGCGAAGGTTGCCAAGCAGCTCGGCATTCCAGTTCTTTATTATATCAGTCCCAAGGTCTGGGCATGGCGGAGCGGGCGAGCGAAAACCATTGCCGAACGGGTTGATCGCCTGGCGTTGATTTTCCCCTTTGAGCCACAGATATATCAACAATATGGCGTTGCTGCAGATTACGTAGGCAATCCGCTGCTTGATGAGTTTGCTGCCTGTCAGCCGGATGGATCGTTACGCGAACGCTTGAATATTTCAACCGAAGAACAGGTTGTGGGGATTTTCCCCGGTAGTCGTAACAGTGAACTGAAATATATTTTTCCGACCTTGTTACAGACCGCGCAGCAGTTAGCACAACATAAGCCCGCTTTGAAATTCTTGTTGCCGGTGGCGCCATCGTTGTCGCGAAAGTTTTTTGAGACAGAAATAAGCAAGAGTGGCTTGCCGGTCGAAATTGTTGACGAGAATATTTATGAGGTGGCCGCGGCCTGTGATGCTGTCTTGACAGTTTCTGGAACCGTCACCTTGCAGATCGCCTTAACCGCGACGCCAATGGCAATCCTCTACAAAGTCGCTCCGCTGAGCTATGAGATTGGGCGGCGGCTGATTAAAATTGAACACGCTGGTTTGACCAATATCGTTGCTGGCAAAGGGATTGTTCGTGAGTTTATACAAGATGCGGCAAATCCTGAGGCACTTTGTCAGGAAATGCTCCGTTTGCTGGATGACACAAACTATGTCGCAACGATGAAATCTGAGCTGGAGCGCGTACAGCATCTCCTGGGGCAGCCGGGGTGCTCGGAGCGGGTTGCGCAGATGGTTTTTGCCATGAGTTGCACGGCTGATAAGGAATAACCTGTTGTTATTAGAAGAAAAACAGAAGAACGTTTATAAGCGTTTGGCCAGTTACGCCGCGCCCTATAAAAAGCTGCTTGCTCTGGCAATGGTCGCTTCATTGGGCGTTGGCGGTTCGGATGCTGTGATCGCTTATCTGGTAAAGCCTTTTGTTGATGATTTGCTCATTGCCGGGGATGTTGAGTTAGCCAAATTGGTTCCTTATTTGGTGATCGGCCTTGCCGCGTTTAAAGGGTGTTCCCGCTACATTCAGCAGTACAATGTCCGGACGGCTGGCCAAGCCGCTGTCCAGGATATCAGGAATCAGCTTTACGGCCATTGCGTCAAAATGTCGATGCGCTTTTTCGTCAATAACTCATCCGGCAGCTTGATGTCACGTATCCTGAATGATGTCAACGTCATGCAGGCCGCACTTTCGGATGTTTTGGTTACGATCTTACGTGAAACAACCACCATGGTTGCCTTAATCGGCTACGCGTTTTACGCCGACTGGCGGATGGCGTTGATGGCCTTTGTGGTTATCCCGGCGGCGGCTTGGCCAGCTTCGGCGATCGGAAAAAAGATCAAGAAATTTTCTCGCCGTGGGCAGAACGCTATGGGGGATGTGACTTCGGTTGTTGAACAAAGTTTTTCTGGAATTAAAGTGATCAAGGCTTTTGGCACTGAAGAGCAGGAATGTCGGAAGTTTGAACGCGAAAATTTTGATTTCTTTACCCTGATCCGCAAAACCTTCCGCTATGACGCGGCATCTTCACCGGTGATTGAACTGTTGACCTCCTTTGGTGTGGCGGTCACTCTTTGGTACGGGCTCAATCGGGTGATGGCCGAAGAGATTACTAAGGGTGAAATGTTCTCCATTCTGGCGGCAATCGTGATGATGTATACACCGCTGAAGCGTCTTACTCGGGTCAATAATATCATCCAGCAAGCACTCGGAGCCGGGGAGCGGGTATTTGAAGTCTTGGATGAAAAATCTGAAATTGTCGATTCCCCCAATGCCGTTGTCTTGCCGCGTAGTGGTGGCCATGTTTCGTTTGAGAATGTCAGCTTTGCTTATGATGACGAGCCGATTCTGCATGATTTTTCCGTTTCGGCTAAGCCGGGTGAGGTTGTCGCCCTGGTTGGTCCGAGCGGCGCAGGCAAAACGACCATCATCGGTCTGTTGAACCGTTTCTACGATCCGCAAAATGGGCAGATTCTGATTGATGGACACAATATTTGCGACGTCACGCAGAAGAGCTTGCACGACAATCTGGCTCTGGTTGATCAGGAAACCTTTCTGTTTAACGACAGCATTCGCAATAATATTCGTTACGGTTGTCAGGATGCTGACGACATTTTGGTTGAACGGGCTGCCCAGCAGGCCTACGCAGATGAGTTTATCCGATTGTTGCCAGAAGGTTACGATACGGAGATTGGTGATCGCGGCTTGCGCCTGTCCGGTGGGCAGCGGCAACGCATTTGTATCGCTCGGGCGATTTTGCGCGATGCGCCTATCCTGATGCTTGATGAGGCGACCAGTGCTCTCGATACTGAAAGCGAGGCGATGGTGCAACATGCCCTGAGTAACTTGATGAGCAACCGTACTACCTTTGTCATTGCACATCGCTTATCGACAGTGATGCATGCTGATCGCATTCTGGTGCTTGAGGACGGCCGGATTAAGGAAGTTGGTAGTCACCAGCAGCTGCTCGAAGGAGGCGGTTTGTATAAACGTCTCTACGATATGCAATTCCGGGAGCAAGGTTGATGCGACTTAGCGACCGCTTGTTGGTGATGATTGGGCCGTTTCTCGCTTCGTATGCCATCCGTTTGCTCTACATGATGAACCGGATCGATTTTGTTGGTGAAGAGCAACCAAAGGCTATCTGGCAACGCGGCGAACAGCTGATTCTTTCTTTCTGGCACGATCAGTTACTGTTGATGGTCAAGGGCTACCGTGGGCCGCAAGCGAAAATTCTCATCAGTCCATCCAAGGATGGGGAGTTGATTGCGCGAACGATGCAATATTTTGGTCAGGATGCCGTGCGCGGTTCTTCGTCGCGTGGTGGGCGGGCAGCTTTTAAGGCTATGATCAAACTTGCTGAGGAGAAAGTGGATCTGGTTTTTACGCCAGATGGACCTAAGGGACCACGCCACGAACTGAAGGATGGTATTGTGCAATTGGCGCGGATGACCGGTCGTCCAGTAGTTCCAATGGCGTTCGTTTGCAGTCGCGGGCATCGGTTTAGTTCTTGGGATAAGTTTCTCCTGCCTTACCCCTTCGGTCGGGGGGTCTATTCTTTTGGTGAACCGATCAGTTTTGACCGGAAAGAAGGTGTCGAAGTCTTTCGTCAACGTCTTATTGAGGCAATGCGGCTGAATCAGCAACAAGCGCTAGCCCGTCTGGAGGAATACGGTGTATCTGCTGTATGATCTATTGCTGCTGATTGTCGCAGTATTCCTTATCCCTTATTATTTGTTGCGCGGTTACCGACATGGTAAGAGCCGCCGTGGTATCCGTGAACGCTTGGGCCATCTTTCGGATGAGCACTTACAGCGCTTGCAGGGCCGCCAAATCATCTGGGTGCACGCTGTTTCCGTAGGCGAGACCCGTGCTGCCAGCCCATTACTAAAAGAACTGCGAAAAAAAAATCCAGATCATTTGATTCTGCTGACCAATGTTACCGAAACCGGCCATGCCGTCGCCTTGAAAAATAAGGATATCGACTGTTGCCTGTTTTTTCCTTTCGATTTTTCCTGGGCTGTGCGGCGGATCCTGCAGATCGTCCAGCCGGAACTGATTGTTATTGTCGAAACTGAAATTTGGCCCAATTTTGTCAGACAGGCCAAGTTACTCGAAATTCCACTAGTTCTGGTCAATGGTCGTATTTCAGACCGTTCGTATCCTCGCTATCGTTTTTTCCGCCCATTATTGCGTCCGGTGTTGCAGTGTTTTTCCGCTTTCTGCATGCAGTCGCAGTTGGATGCCGAACGGATTGGTCAGCTCGGGGCAATCAGCACGCAGGTTGAAAATACTGGTAATTTGAAGTTTGATCACGCATTGAAAGATTTGCCCGATGAAGAAGTCGAGCAGCTAAAACAGACTTTTTGTTTGCCGACAGACTTGCCGATCTTTGTTGCTGGCAGCACTCATGCCGGGGAAGAGGAACAGATCGTCGCGATTTATCGATCTTTGCTGGCAGCAGATAGGCAACTCGCACTGGTGCTTATCCCGCGCCATCCGGAACGCTGTCGCGAAGTGCAGGACATGTTGACGAAACTTGGCGTTTCAAGCCAGTTGCGCAGCATGTTGCAGCCGGGGCAGCCATCACTTACAACGGGACAGGTATTAATCGTCGATACGCTTGGCGAGGTGCTTAATCTGTACGCTGTCTCTGATCTGGTCTTTGTCGGGGGGAGCCTGGTTCCGGTTGGTGGGCACAATTTACTGGAAGCTTGTTTGCTTGGTAAACCGGTTTTGTTCGGTCCGCATGTGCAGAACTTTCGTGAAATTTCGGCCAAGCTCATTCGGGCCGGTGCCGGAGTGCGGGTTCTTAACCAGCGGGAACTGGAAGAGCAGGCGACCTTGATGTTGGACGATCCAATCCGTTGTCGGGCCATGGGGCAGGCCGGTCGTTCTCTTATTGCCGAAAATGCTGGTGCAACAGAGCGAACGATGCGCCGGATCTCGCGGCATATCAAAAATTAATGGAGACCTTGCGCCAATTCCACCGTCGTGTTGCACTCTACGGAGCCAAGGGGCCGCGCGAGCACTTGTTTCTGTTTTTATTGTTGCCGTTAGCGTTTGTCTACGGTGGCATCGTCTGGTTGCGTAATAAATGTTATGACCGGGGTTTGTTTCCCAGCTACCGTGCGGAGGTCCCCGTTATTTCGGTCGGAAATCTGGCCGTCGGCGGGACGGGGAAAACACCAGTGGTTGACTGGTTGGTAAAAGAGTTTCTCCAGCAGGGCAAAAGAACAGCCGTTGTCAGCCGAGGGTACGGTGGTTCTTTTGTCGGCACGGTGGGGATTGTTTCAAAAGGAACCGGCCTGTTGAAGCAGGCTGCGGAAGCAGGCGATGAACCCTATTTGTTGGCCCGCCGAAACCCAGAGGCTTTGGTTCTTATTGCGCGAAAGCGTGCTGACGGGATAAAGGTCGCGGTTGATTCTTTGGCTGCGGATATTGTCATCCTTGATGATGGTTTTCAGCATCGTGCCGTGCAACGTGATCTCGATCTGGTTCTGCTTGATGCGAACCGGCCGCACGCCAACAACTGGCCGTTGCCCGCCGGACTGTTGCGCGAGTTCCCTGGGGCACTGAATCGGGCAGATCTGTTGTTATTAACGCGTACGACTGACAAGTCAGCGTACAGTTTGCCAGGTAAAACGGTCTTTAAAAGCTGCCATCAATTGGCTGATAATGCCATATCGCTGGACGGACAGCCGCTGGCATTTGTGCAACTGTCTCAGCTAAAGCTGTTTGCTTTTGCCGGGATCGCCGACCCGGACAGCTTTTTTGCCGGATTGGCTGCTGCTGGTTTACCGATTGGTGGCCAACTGTCCCTTAGTGATCATTGTCATTATGATGATCAGTTGTTGGCAGAAATCAGAGCTGCTGCCAAAGGGTTTGATGCATTGATTACTACCGAAAAAGATGCGGTAAAACTTGCCTCAGGGATGTTTGCTGTCCCTTGTTATCAGGTGCCAATGAGTCTCGAAATCGAGAATAATGATGCCTTCAAAGCTGAATTAATACAGCATTTATGGAGTGAATAGATGACAGTACGCGCAGAATTGATGGAAATCCTCGCCTGCCCAAAATGTAAGCAAGCAGTCGAATTGGCAGAAGACAATCAGACGATCGTTTGTTCGGCGTGCCGTTTGCGTTATCCGGTGCGTGATGATATTCCGGTGATGCTGATTGACGA
This sequence comes from Desulfuromusa ferrireducens, assembly GCF_055389805.1. Lineage (NCBI taxonomy): Bacteria > Pseudomonadati > Thermodesulfobacteriota > Desulfuromonadia > Desulfuromonadales > Geopsychrobacteraceae > Desulfuromusa > Desulfuromusa ferrireducens. Next base: position 4,019,808 of record NZ_AP042415.1, on the reverse strand, counting down.
AGCTGAGTCATTTTAAGGGCCAATCATTTGTCGCAATATCGCCTATTGATCCTCAGTGATGGTAAGCCGGGTCACCTGAATCAGTCGATTGCCTTCGCTAAACATCTCGGTTGCGAATTCGATATTTGTCCCGTTGCGTTTAACAGTCGCCTGGGGAAAGCTATTTCCTATTTGGCTGATCATTTGAGGTTGCATCTAGGTCGGTTGTTTCGCGTCGGCCCGCATTCTGATAACTATCGGGCCGTAGTCTCGGCTGGCTCGGAGACCTACTATGCCAATCGTGTCCTCGCAAAGCGGCTGGGAATTAGGTCGATCGCCATCATGCTGCCGCAGGGCTACCGCTATGATTTTGATCTGATTGTCGCTCAGCAGCACGATGATCCACCACGGCGGGACAACATTACTAGCATCCCGATCAATCTGACCTACGTCGAGCCGCAAGGATTGATCACGCCCGCTGCTGGTAGCCGTTATGTGTCGATCATCATCGGTGGCAACAGCAAGCATGTCCGACTTGAACCGAAATTACTCCATGAACAATTGGAGAAGATTTTCGCTTTGTTTCCGGGGCACAAGTTCTGGCTGACAACCTCGCGTCGGACACCTGCTGAAATTGAGGTTGTACTGAAAAAATTCAAGTTTGAGCGGGCCATTTATTATTCCGCAGAGCAGATCAATCCGATCCCTGATTTTTTACGCCATAGCGAGTATGTGTTTTTAACTGCTGATTCAACGTCGATGGTTAGTGAGGCGGTAAGTTTTGGTGCCGGCAGTATTGAGGTTTTCATGCTTAACCCTGATGACCGGAAAAGTAAATTACGGAGCTTTCTGCATGAACTTCAGTCTCAACAGTATTTGCATTACTTTGACGGTACCCTTGGCAATTGTAATAGAAAAATCGACTTTAAGGCTTTGACGTCAAAGTTAGATCTCGCAGAATGATCGCGATAAGCCGCTTACTGATTTGTGCAGAAGCTTTCTTGTGATTAATGCAGAGCTACTGTTTCTTTATTAGGATAAATCCATGCTTTTTAACTCCCCGGTGTTTATATTTCTTTTTCTGCCATTAGTCTTAGTCGTTTACTTTTCTTTAAACCGATATCGTCTGATTGTTGCAGGAACAACCTGGCTGGTTTTTTCTTCGTTGTTTTTTTATTCGTATTGGAATCCACTCTACCTCCCGCTTATTCTTGGTTCGATGCTGGTGAATTACGCCATAGGTTCAGCTTTGGGTAAGCAAGCGGAAGAGGTTCGAAGATATTCACGTAAAACCGCGCTGTTCGTCGGGATTGCTGCGAACCTGTCTTTGCTCGGATATTATAAATACGCAGATTTTTTTCTCGAGAATATTAATGATGTGGCCGGCGCCGATCTATCTCTACTGAACCTTGCCTTGCCTTTGGCCATCAGCTTTTTTACTTTTCAGCAGATCGCCTATCTGGTCGACAGTTACCAGGGGCAGACGCGAGAATATGATTTTCTCAATTACTGCCTGTTTGTCACTTTCTTCCCTCAGTTGATTGCTGGGCCGATTGTTCATCATGGCGAAATGATGCCGCAGTTCGCCAGAACCAGAACCAAGGTTCTCGATTATCGCAATCTCTCGACAGGTCTTTTCATCTTCGTTCTCGGCCTTTTCAAAAAAGTTGTTATTGCCGATACTTTTGCGGTCTGGGCGACCATCGGTTTTGATAAATCTCCGGAGCTGAGTTGTGTCGGAGCCTGGATTGTTTCTTTGAGTTATGCCCTGCAACTCTATTTTGATTTCAGTGGTTATACCGATATGGCAATTGGCTCAGCGCGGATGTTTAATATTCGGTTGCCGCTGAATTTTAATTCTCCCTATAAGGCTCTGAATATCCAAGATTTTTGGCGCCGCTGGCACATGACCCTGAGTCGTTGGTTACGAGACTATCTGTATATCCCCTTAGGGGGAAGCAAGGATGGCCCAGGCCGAACGTATATTAACCTGTTTTTGACCTTTTTACTCGGTGGGTTGTGGCATGGTGCCGGTTGGACCTTCATCCTCTGGGGAGCTATGCACGGGGCTGGAACGGCTGTTCATAAGTACTGGCAGCGGTTCAATATCTCTATGCCACGCTGGTCGGCCTGGTTATTGACCTTTCTTTTCGTCAATATTGCCTGGATTTTTTTTCGAGCCACCAGCTTTGAGGAAGCCGACAAGCTTCTTTCTGCTATGTTCAGTTTTCAGGGGTATCGACTGCCTCTCGGAATTAAGGATAAAGCTTTTGGGTGGGTTGCTGTTGGAATGCTTCTGGTCGTGTTTGCCCCGAATTCGATTGAACTCGCGCGTAAATTTAGGCCCGGCTGGAAACTTGTTGTTTTTACCCTTGCTTTGGCATTGACAGCTATTTTCAACTTAGAGCGGGTCAGTGAATTTCTTTATTTTCAATTTTAAGGGAGGGCGATAATGAGTAACAGATTTTATTTATGGATAGTCCTCACAGTAATTATGGGGGTTGTTGCATTTAATTTTTCGACCTGGTTTTTTGCCACACAAACAATATTGTCGGGAAATCCGCTTGTTGGCGATTTGGCGCGTATGGGGTATTTGCCTGAGATTGTAAATCTGGAAAAATCTTCTGGCAATCCAGGCGGCAAACATCTTAATTACTGGGAATATCAAAGCCAGAAAATCGAGCTTGTTACTATGGGGGACTCTTTTTCCCAGGGGGGAGGAAGTGGACACTATCAGGATTGGATTGCTTCTTCACTAAATGGAGAAGTTCTCAATCTGAATGAAATTTTCTGGTATCCAGATTTGCGTAATCGGTTAGATCCGATTGTTAATTTGTTGAATGATGGGTTCTTTGACCAGATCAAACCACGTTACCTGCTGGTGCAAAATGTGGAGCGACTCAGTGAAACCTTGAGTGTGCCACCTGATTGGATGGAGCGTGATCGGGCATCCGAATATCGAAAATTTCTCGAGGAACGCGTTACTAAAACCAGAGCAGACAGTCTTGATAAAAAAGGATTTTTCAATACTGCAGGGTTCAAATTTCTTGCAAACAAATTTACTTATGCTCTAAAAGGTTACGATTATAGCAAGACTGTTTATGTGGCCGATTTAGAGTCAAACCTGTTCTCCGGATCTGCTGCAAATAAAGTAGCTTATTTTTATCAAGATTTGGAGTGGGCCGAAAGGCAAACGCACGATATTGCGGTCAAAGTAAATGCTAACATGAATCATTTGGCAGATTTGTTGCGGGAAAAGGGGATTGAACTTATTTTTCTGCCAGCAGTAGACAAGTATGACCTGTACCGAAAATTCATGGTTGATAGTAGTTACCCTGAAATCGACTTTTTTTCGTCCTTGCGGCAATTGCCCAAAAGGTATCATTTTGTAGATAGTAAGAAGATTTTGAGCCAGATGTTGGTGCATGGTGAAAAAGATATTTACTGGCAAGATGATACCCACTGGAGCTGGAAAGCCTCGAAGGCCATTGCTGATAATTTGTCCACTATCATCAGTGCCAAGAAATGAGCAATACTGTCTGGTTATTGATTATCTCCTCTTGTGTTAATAAGGTCCGTTTGTGAGAGTTGTACAGTTATTACCTGAACTGAATGAAGGTGGCGTCGAAAGAGGGGTTGTTGAACTCAATCGTGAACTGGTCAAACTAGGTGTTGAAAGTATCGTCATCAGTGCGGGTGGGAAACTGGCCCGTCAGATCGATATTGATGGCGGGCAGCATGTTTCTTTTGACGTTGTTAGTAAAAATCCCCTGACGGCGCCAGCGAGAGTATTGCGGTTACGGAATATTCTTAAGGAGCTAAATCCTGACATTCTGCATGCCCGCAGTCGAGTGCCCGCTTGGTTGGCTTATCTGGCAAATAAAAAACTTAATATGCCTTTTGTGACAACGGTTCATGGCTTTAACAGCGTTAACGCATACAGTCGTGTAATGACTTTTGGTGACCGGGTGATCTGTGTTAGTAGTGCCGTCAAGAAGTACATCCAGGAGCATTATCAGGTTCCTGATGGGAAGATCGATGTGATTCCACGTGGAATTGATCTGGAGTTTTTTCATCCAGATCACCTTGATCAAGAATTTATTGATACTTTTAGAAGTAGTTATCAGTTGGAGGATAAATTTGTCGTTTCTTCAGTTGGCCGCATAACCCAACTGAAAGACTACGAGACATTTATTCGTGCGGTTTCTTTTGCCAGGAGTTCAAGGCCAGATATTGTCGGTTTGGTTGTCGGTGGTGTTCATCCGGACAGGGCCAACTACTTTAAGGATTTACAGCTGCTGGTAGAGGGACTTGGAGCAACAGAGTTCATAAAGTTTGTAGGTAGCCAGAAAAATATTGCAGAAATTTATTTCCTGAGTGATTTGGTTGTGTCCTGTTCAAAAAAGCCGGAAAGCTTTGGGCGCAGTGCTGCCGAAGCGATTGCCATGGGAACACCCGTTCTTGCAACCAATCATGGTGGCATTGTCGATGTGGTTAAGGAGGATGTCTGTGGGAGTTTGTTTGCGGTCGGTGATTCGGAAGTCCTTGCCGCCCATATGGTGATGCAAAAAGCTATGGATAAAGAAAATATGCGGGATTTCATTGCCCGTGAATTTTCTTTAGCGCAGATGGTCGAAAAAACCGTTTTGGTTTATGATTCATTTTAGTTTGTATCCTTACAGGTAAAGCAGAGGCTTATTAAATGTCATTTTTTAGTCATCACACCGCTCTGGTAGAAACGGATCAAATCGGTGAGGGGACCCGGATCTGGGCTTTTACCCATCTTCTTTCGGGGGCCATGGTGGGTTCACAGTGCAATATTTGCGACCATGTCTTTATTGAAAATGACGTCATTATCGGGGACCGTGTTACCATCAAATGCGGTGTGCAACTATGGGATGGTTTGCGCGTAGAGGATGATGTTTTTATCGGACCGAATGCAACCTTTACCAACGATCTTTTCCCGCGAAGTAAAACCGAGTTCAAATTGAAACAGACAATTATCAAGCAGGGAGCTTCCATTGGCGCCAATGCGACAATCCTGGCTGGTGTTTGTATTGGGGGAAATGCAATGGTTGGTGCTGGAGCTGTCGTTACGCGAGACGTCGTTGCCGGTTCGATTGTAGTTGGAAATCCAGCGCGTGAAATTGGCAACACTGAGGATGCATAATGGGAATCCATGATTGTAGCATTATTGAGCTTCCTAAGATCAGCGATCCGCGCGGCAACTTGACGTTTGTCGAAGGTGGTCGGCATCTGCCGTTCGATCTAAAGCGGGTTTACTACTTGTATGATGTCCCGGGGGGGGGGCAGAACGAGGCGGGCATGCCCATAAAGATCTGCATCAACTGATTATCGCCATGTCTGGGAGTTTTGACGTTTTGCTTGATGACGGCAAACAGAAGCGCCGGTTTCATCTGAATCGCTCCTATTATGGTCTTTATGTCTGCCCGATGATCTGGCGGGAATTGGATAATTTTTCATCAGGTTCAGTCTGCATGGTTCTGGCTTCAAATTACTATTCAGAAGATGATTACTATCGTGACTATACTGAATTCAAAACTCAAATAGGTTGAAAAAATTGCAGGTTCCTTTTCTCGATTTAAAACCCGCTTATCTTGAACTGCAGGATCAGTTTGATCAAGCCTACCAGCGTGTTATGGCCTCGGGGTGGTACTTGCAGGGCGAGGAGTTGGCCCTGTTCGAGCGGGAATTTGCTCAGTTCTGTGCCACCGACTACTGTGTTGGTACGGCTAATGGCCTCGATGCTCTCTACCTTATTTTGCTGGCGATGGACATTGGAGATGGCGATGAAGTGATCGTACCGGCTAACACCTTTATTGCAACCTGGCTCTCTGTTTCACGAGTTGGCGCGATCCCTGTTCCTGTCGATGCTGATCCTGCTACGTTCAATATTGATCCCGACCTGATTGAGGCGGCAATAACCACAAAAACCAAGGCCATCATTGCGGTTCACCTCTATGGACAGCCAGCGAATCTGGAAAAGATAACGGCTATTGCCAGAAGCTATCGAATCAAGGTCATTGAAGATGCTGCACAAGCCCATGGCGCTTTGTGTTTTGATAAAAAAGTTGGTAGTTTGTCTGACGCCGCAGCATTTAGCTTTTATCCAGGGAAAAACCTGGGTGCTTTTGGGGATGGTGGGGCGATTACCACTAACGATTCGGAGCTGGCGTCAACTGTTCGGATGCTTGGGAATTATGGGGCGAAGCAGAAATACCAGCATCTTGCCCAGGGAGTCAACTCACGGCTCGATGAGTTGCAGGCTGCTTTTTTGCGGGTAAAGCTTGCCGTTTTGCAGGAATGGAGTGAGCGGCGGAGAAAGATTGCAAATTGTTATCTGCAGCAGATCTCGACCGAGCGTCTTATTTTGCCGACGGTTCCGAATTGGGCGACGCCGGTTTGGCATCTATTTGTCGTTCAATCCGATGATCGCGACGGTCTTCGTAACTGGCTGAGTGATCAAGGGATTGAGACGTCGATCCATTATCCGCTCTGTCCGGATCGACAGCAGGCTTATGCTGGTTGTTTGCATCGGACCTACGATTTGCCGGTATCCAGGGAGTTAGAGGCGAAGGTGTTCAGTTTGCCTATCGGTCCACATCTGAGCGATTCGATGGTAGATTATGTCATCCGTTGCCTCTCAGATAATAAATAAATGCGCGAGAGTTGTATGTCAGGATTTCCTCTTCAATCAGTTTTGATTCCAGTCTATAACCATTCGAGTTATGTGCTCGAGTGTCTCGATTCTGTGGCAACGCAAACCTACACTAACCTTGAATTGATCATTATCGATGATGGCTCAACAGATGATTCTGCTGAAGTTGTTAAAGCCTTTCTCCATAATAATCAGCAGCGTTTTGCCCGGGTTGAGTTCAGGTCGCGACCAAACAAGGGAGTAAGTCCCACCTTGAACGAGGGGCTACAACTCTGTCGCGGCGACTGGGTCCATATTTTGGCCTCTGATGACAGTTGGATGCCTGACAAGGTTATGCAGCAATGGCGGGCCTATCTTTCCTGTCAGGAAGAATCGGTGGCACTAATCGTTGCCGACGTTGACTGTGTCGACGATTCAGGGCAGGTGATTGTCGCCGGACGAGAAAGTTGCCTTGCTCCGGGAGTGAACACCGAGGCATATAGAATTCTATTGCAGGCAAACGCAATCAATGCACCCACGGCTGTGATCCGTAGAACTGCCCTGTGTTCTATCGGCGGATTTGACGAAAGTCTGGCAATGGAGGACTGGGATTGTTGGCTGCGGATTTCTGCAGGTCATTCAATCCTCAGGGTTCCCAAGGCGTTGGCACGTTATCGCTATCATGGTCAGAATTCTCATAAGAAAAATGCAGTGATGTTGGAAGCTTTGTTACGCACCTTTGCCAAGTTTATGCGTGAAAATGGCAATCTGCTGACCCTGGCGGAACATAAAAAGTGCTGGAGGAAAAACCGTCAAAGAATCTATCGCTGGGCAAAGGGAGCAGATAAAGCTCTTTTGCTAAAGATCTTTATTGACTACGTGTCCTCTCCACTAAAAAAAACTGGGTGTGAGGATTATGAATTCTATGCCGATAAAATCAAGGCTCAGCTCTGAAAAATGGGGATAGGTGTCGGATGAAAGTTTTGCTGGTTGCAAAACCTTGGCGGGGTGGACTGGCCAACTATGTTTATGCTGCACTGAACACCCTTTTCCCTGGAAGGGTTGAGTGGGTTTCAACGAGGCCGATCTCTATTGCTGAAAAGGTCAGTTATCGCGCGAACAGAAAAAAATGGGAGAAGAGGCTTCTCGATCGAGTTGCGACAAAAGAGCGTGACCTTGCATTTTTTATCAACCATCTCCCAGGCTTTTCTGGATTGGAGTATCATGCCGGAAATGTGCTCTGGCTGACTGACGGTCCGAATCCTGCCCCGGGTGATTATGCTCCCTATGCAAAAGTCTATCTCTCCGATGCGGGCTATCTGCTGAATGTTGCCAAGGTTCTGCCTGATGAGTGTCTCGGCGGGGAGTTGGGCTTTGCGTTTAGCCCTGATATCCATCATTGGCATAAATCGAGAAGCGAACGGAAACAGTTATGTTTTATCGGCAACAAGGATCACAAGCGGGATCCTTATATGGAAGCCTTATTAAACACCGGTATCAGTTTCTCGGTGGTCGGAAATTATTTCCTTCGGCATCCTCTGTTTTGGCGTCATCCTGGAAAGTTTTCCCCTTCGGTCCGCAATGAAAAAATGGGTCAGATATATGCCGATCATCAACTGTCATTAAATCTACATGCTAAGGTTGTACGCCAAGGCACCAATATGCGAACCTTCGAATGTGCTGGCTACGGTATCCCACAACTGGTTGAGTATCGCCCGGGGATAGAAAAATATTTTGAGCCTGAAAGAGAGATTCTAACCTTTACTGAAACTGAAGAGATGTTGGAAAAAACAAAGATGTTGCTCGCTGACTCAGAACTTAGAAAAAAATTGGCAGCAAATGCCATGTCGCGGGTGGAAGCTGAGCATACCTATGTCCATAGAGTCCAAACTGTTCTCGATCAGTTGTTATAAGTTATATGATGAAATTTTCTGAAATGTTCAATCGTCCATACGGGAAAGCATTGCTTGTTAGTTTGTTGACGGCCTGCATCTGTGGTTACTACCTTCCGTGGAAGGGGACATCCTTGCTTCTGCTGCCCCTCTATCTTTTTGCTTGGGTTGAGAGGGGAAACTATCAGGTTGAAAAAAATCTGAAGATTGCTTTTTTCGTTTTCATGGGCTATGCGTTGTTTTTTTCTCTGACTTCATATGTACCGAAACACTCATTTAAGGGCCTCTACGATGTGCTACGTGGCCTTCTGCTCTTCCCCGTTGGCTTCGCTTTTGCGCGGTGGGTACAGGACAAAAAATCTTGGGCATTAGTCAACCTGATCAGCTTGTTGCTTGTTGTGGGAACTTTGTTTTTTCCGCAGCGTGGAGGTCTTTTTTATTCTTATTTTGAAAATCCAAACAATGCAGCTGTCTTGTTAATCATTTTCATCTGTTTGTTATTCCCTGCAGTCGATTCGTGGCGACCTAAATGGTTAAACTCTATTTCACTTCTTGGCTTGCCTATTGCCTTATATCTTCTCTTTTTGACAAATGGGCGTGGGGCTTGGCTCGGTATTGCCGTGGCCACGGTCGCTTTGCTGCTTTTTAAGAATAGTCTTCGCCGGAGATATTGGTTGGGGGCTTGTGCGGTTATCGTATCTGGTCTTTCACTATTGTTCTTTAAGTACAATTGGAAGGGGTTTAGCCTTAGCGAACGCGAGGGGCTTTGGACGGGATTGGTTACGGAGACGGTTGATAAAAATCTATTTTTCGGTTATGGATTCAATGGGACAAAAGATCTGATCGATCAGCTTGGACTCATATCTCGAACCGCACATAATGTTTTTCTGGAAATTTTTGTTACCAGCGGTCTGTGCGGTTTGTTTTTTATGATGATTTTTATTTTCTTTCTTTGGCGCATATTCACTCGCTACTCTTACCCCAATAACCACCTTGTTATTGCCGGGTGGATTGCGATTATTTCTTTTTTGGTCATGGGGCAGTTTGATCTTAAGTTTTCCAGTTTTCGGTTCGCGGGGACCCTTGCCTTTTTCCTCGGTCTGATTTATTCACAGCGGATTGAGAAACGGGATACTGATCATGAGTTTTGTAGTGACTAGGCAAGTTCTCTGGTGGGGACATTTCGATGCTGATTATTCGCGTAATCGTGTCCTCAGGGAGATATTCGGTCAACTTGGCTGGCAAGTCTTCGATTTTCAACCCAGGTTAAGTCGTTTTGGGGCTTGGGAAGCTGCCCTCAGTCGATTACCTGCTACCGATCTGATTTGGGTCCCTTGTTTTCGTCAGCGTGATCTGTCTGCTGCGGTGCGTTGGGGGCGAAAAAAGCAAATCCCGGTCGTTTTTGATCCGCTAATCAGCGCTTACGATAAACAGGTTTTTGAGCGACAAAAATTCCCCCCTCAAAGTCGTCAAGCGCAGAAGCTGTTGCGGTGGGAGCGGAAAATCTTCAGCAAGGCTGATTTGCTTATTGCCGACACTTGGGAGCATGGCAGGTTTTTTTCTGAAACGCTCGGAGCCGAGACTGAACGCATCGCAGTCGTCCCGGTTGGCGCTGAAGAGGATGTTTTTAGGCCGCACAGGAATTCAGCAATAGCTGAGACCGTACCGACAGTTTTGTTTTACGGTAGCTTTCTGAATTTGCAGGGCCCTCAGGTTATTGTCGAAGCGGCTCGGTTGTATAACGGTCCACCGGTTGTTTGGAAGATGGTTGGCCAGGGGCCGCTACTCGAAGAATGCCGTAGTAAGGCAATCGGATTGGCAAACGTTGAATTTGTCTCCTGGTTGCCTTATGAAGAGCTTCCCGATGTGATCAATCAAGCCGATATCTTATTGGGAGTCTTCGGTTCTTCAGCTAAAGCCGGCCGGGTGATCCCGAACAAGGTTTATCAATCCCTCGCCTGTGGCAAACCGCTGGTGACACGGACGGCACCCGCTTATCCCGATTCCTTTGATGATAACGATAACCTCGGCATCGGTTGGGTGCCTGCTGATAATCCGCAGCAGTTGGCTGATAAAATTGCTGAATTACTTGGCAAGCGTGCGGCGCTTGCCGAGATGGGGCGTTTGGCACGTCAAACCTACGAAAGTCACTTTTCCATGGCATCGATTTCCGCCAGTTTGGTTGCTGCCTTAAAACCCTTGCTTCCTGCCGACTGATAGGAGTGTTATGGATGCAGTTGTAGATAACTCATTTGCTGAGCATATTGCCTTGGCCGAATTGGTTCGTACCGAACTGGCAGGACAAATTTCAGTCTGTGCGCAGACGCTGACGAATTGCTTGAATAATGGCGGGAAAATTCTCGTCTGTGGCAATGGCGGTTCCGCTGCTGATGCCCAGCATTTTGCTGCCGAACTGGTCGGGCGTTTTGAAGTCGAGCGCTGCGGCCTGCCGGCTATCGCGCTGACGACCGATAGCTCCTGTTTAACCGCCATCGGCAACGATTACGGTTTTGAGCGAGTCTTTTCGCGGCAGGTCGAGGCCTTGGCTGGCGAAAAAGATTTGTTGATCGGGATTTCCACCAGTGGTAATTCGCAGAATGTCCTTGTCGCTTTACAGGCAGCGAAACAGATTGGTTGTGCGACTGTCGGCTTGACCGGTCATGATGGCGGCAGCATTGCTGCTATGGTTGATTGCTCTCTCGTTGTGCCAACGCAAAGAACGGCAAGAGTCCAGGAGATGCATCTGCTGATTATTCATATTCTTTGTGAATTGATCGATGCTGAGAGCCTGATTAAATAAATGGAAATCTGATGAAAAAATATACTCCGATATGTCTAGATAAAATTACCACCTATTCAATTAAGACCCGCAATAATAAAGTGAATGTTGCCGAGCATTTTGCCGCTGAGCCAACCGCTGATAGTACCTTCAGTGATTTTTTTGCCAGCTTGCCCAATCTGCTTGGTGCCGAATCTCTGCGTGGTGTCGTTGCTGCGGTTATCAATGCGCATCGAAATGGCCGACCGGTGGTGTTGGCGATGGGCGGGCACGTTATCAAGTGTGGTTTGCAACCGGTGCTGAAAAAGCTGATCGATGCTGGGATTATCACTGCCGTGGCGATGAATGGTTCGGCGGCGATCCATGATTACGAAGTTTCCCTGGTCGGCGCAACCTCCGAGGATGTCGGTGCGGTGCTGCAATCGGGGGATTTCGGTTTTTCGGAAGAGACTGGCGGCGGGATGAATACCGCTTTAAGGGTTGGACTGGAGCAGGGCTTCGGTTTCGGCGAAGCGATCGGTCGGGCGATTGTCGACAATGCTCATCAATATATGGAATCCAGCCTGCTGGCAAGCTGCGTAATAAATGAGATCCCGGCGACTGTTCACGTGGCCCTCGGCACCGACATCATCCACCAGCATCCTCAGGCGGACGGCGCGGTGATCGGCGAGTTATCGATGCACGATTTCCGTTTGCTGACCTCGGTTGTGGCCGACCTTGGCGATGGTGGTGTTTGGTTGAACGTCGGGTCGGCGGTGTTGTTGCCGGAAGTTTTTCTCAAGGCTCTTTCCATTGCGCAGAATCTTGGTCATCAGGTCGATAATTTCACTACGGCAAACTTTGACATGATCCAGCATTACCGACCGCTGCAGAATGTTGTCAAACGGCCGACCTCAGGGCAGGGGCGCGGCTACACCATTACCGGCCACCACGAGATAAATATTCCGCTGTTGGCCCACGCCATTCTTGATGGCCTGCGCAGGGAGTCTTGAGATGAATCGGCAACAGATGGAACAACTGTTGAATTCAATTGCCAACGTCAAGGTTTTGGTGGTCGGTGATCTGATGCTCGATAAATATATCTGGGGGAAGACCAGCCGGATTTCACCCGAGGCACCGGTGCAGGTGGTTGAGGTGGAACGGGATGAGTTGCGTCTCGGTGGCGCGGGAAATGTGGTTAATAACCTGCTCTCGCTCGGTTGTCAGGTTTCCGTCGCATCGGTGGTTGGTGCTGATGAGGATGGTCAAAAACTACTGAGATTGCTGTCGCAACGCGGTGTCGATAGCACCGGTGTTCAGCAGTCCCCACAACGGACCACCAGTCGCAAAAGTCGGGTGCTGGCCAGTCATCAGCAGATGCTGCGGATTGATCGGGAAAGCACTGGTGAGATATCAGTTGAAGAGCAAGAGTCTCTGCTTGAATATGTTCAGCAGCAGTTACCGGAGGTTGGTGCGGTGTTGCTGTCGGATTATCTGAAGGGGGTGCTCACTGCTGATTTGTTGCATCAAATTACCAAGCAGTGTCATCAAGCCAAGCTGCCGGTGATTGTCGATCCCAAGGGTGTCGATTTTAGTCGTTATCGCGGCGCAACACTGCTGACTCCGAATCGGCGCGAAGCTGAGGTTGCCACTGGGATTGTGATCAATGATGACGCCTCTTTGCTGAAAGCTGGTGCTGTTTTGCTAGACGATCAGCAGCTCGATGCATTGGTGCTGACCCGTAGTGAAGAGGGGATGAGCCTGTTTTCCGCCGACGGCCAGGTCGAACATCTGCCGACCGAAGCTCGGGAGGTGTTTGATGTCTCTGGTGCTGGGGATACGGTGATTGCCGTTATTGGCGCTGCTTTGGCGGTCGGTGCAGGTCTGAGTGATGCCGCACGGTTAGCAAATCTTGCCGCTGGGATCGTCGTCGGCAAGTTGGGTACATCGACGGTGACTGCTGCTGAAATTTTAAACGATTACACTCGCCGTAACCGTCAGACCGATACGAAAATCCTGCCCCGCGATGAGTTGGCTGATTTGCTCGATTCGCTCCGCGCCGCTGGCAAGAAAATCGTCTTTACCAACGGCTGTTTCGATTTGCTGCATGCCGGGCACGTCAAATATTTGCAGCAGGCCCGTAACCTCGGGGATTTGCTGGTTTTAGGTCTTAACTCCGATGATTCGATTCGCAGACTAAAAGGCCCGAAACGGCCGCTTCTGGATGAGACCGAGCGGGCGCAGATCCTTGCTGCGCTCGATTGTATCGATTATCTCGCCATCTTTGATGAGGATACTCCGCTCGAATTGTTACAGCAGGTTCGTCCGCAGATTCTGGTCAAGGGCGGTGATTATCTGCCAAACGAGGTAGTCGGCAAAGAACTGGTGGAAAGCTATGGTGGTCGGGTTGAGCTGATTCAGTTTGTCGATGGCAAGTCGACGACCAACATCATCGACAAAGTTTTAAGCATGTACCGGGATGAATAAGTTGAATAATCTGCCTTCTGATAAATCAATCAGCAAAATTCTGATCATTAAATGGAGTGCTATGGGAGATATTATTATCTCCACGGCACTGTTTGAAGATATCCGTCAGGCATTTCCCGCTGCCAGTATCGATCTGAATATCCTCCCTCCCTGGGATCGCCTGTTTCAACACGACCCCCGTTTTAACGAGATCATTACCGTTGATCTGCGAAAAACGGAGAAGGGGCCGAAGGGTTTCTGGCGTTGGGTGCGTGAGGTACGCCATCGCAATTACGATCTGATTGTAGATCTGCAGTCAAACGATCGCAGTCGTTGGCTGATGACCGCACTGCATTTGACCGGTGGCAAAGTTCCGCACCGTCTTGGGAACCACAAGCGATATCCCTACAACTTGGCACCTGAACCACCCAAAGTGCTGCCGATTCACCCTTTCACTGTCCAGCAGCGTGCTCTTGAATCTGCCGGGATACCGGCGCTTACTCCACGGCCAGTGTTGCATATCGATGCTGCAGCGCGACAGAGAACTGAAGCGCTGCAGAAGGAGCATGGTCTGTTGCCGGATCGCTACGCGGTTTTTTTGCCTGGTTGTCAGGCGGCTGGTTATCTGAAACGTTGGGGTGCGGATAACTATAGCGGCCTTGCGCATTTGTTGCATGCTCAAGGGCTAAAGGTGGCAATCGTCGGCGGGCCGGATGAAATGGACGAGTGTGAGAATATCAGGACTGCCGTCGGGCAGGAATGGATTGTCAACCTTTGTGGCAAAACCCAGATTGTTGATATTGTGCCGCTCGCTGCAGGGGCGCGACTGATCGTTGGGAACGATACCGGGACTGCCCATGTCGCTTCGGCAGCAGACCGACCGATGCTGGTGGTCTGTGGCCCGACCGATCCGCGTCGGGTTACGCCGATCGGTGATAATGTCCAGGCTCTTCAGACCACGGGTCTTGATTGTCTCAACTGTTACTGTAAGAAGCCCTGCGACCATCACAGTTGCATGAAACTGGTGACCCCGGAGCTGGTTATTGAGAAGTTATGTGAAATGGGAGCTCTTTGATTATTTCGGCCGGTTTTTCTGCTCCGGTTGTGGAGCACACGCCGGCAGAAGTGTGGTGCCATATTTTTGCTGTTGCTCATATTCGTATAATTTCGCGTACTTCATAAAGGCGTAAAAGGCCATGGTTACTGAGGCGATAAAGCCGGCCCAACCGTTTCGATAGTTACGCTTGAAAAGGAAAATCCGTAGGAAAAAGAACGGCGGATAGAAAAGCAGAATCCAAGGTGAGGCTTTCTTGCCTTTGGCGATTTTATCAGCAACCAGTCCAGTTGAGTAGTGATTGACCTTGTCGACCTTGGTGTGGATGTCGACTTCACCGAAATGGTAGAACGCGCCATTTAATCGTCCGATTTTACCAGCGACTTTTGGCGCAGCGTGGATTGGCATGTCGGAAACATGCGCCTTGGTTTTATCAAACAGACGTAGAAAGCCATTTAGTCGCGACTTGGTACTGGCCATTTGCCAGAACATCTGTTCCTGACGTGGCAGCTCGTAGCCAGCGCAGCTTGGACCTTGTTGTAGTAATTCTTTAACTTCCTGCTGCAGCTCCGGGGAGAGAGCCTCGTCGGCATCCAGCAGCAGAACCCAGCGGTGACTGGTTTTCTCCAGTGCCGATTGTTTCTGTGGGCCGTAACCAAGAAATTTGTGCTGGAAGGTTTTTGCGCCAAATTCTGCCGCAATCTGCATGGTTTCATCGGTGCTGAAGGAATCGAGCACGACAATTTCATCCGCCCACTTGACGCTTTCTAAGCAAATACGCAAGGTGTGAGCATTATTGAAGGTGGTCACAAATGCGGATAGTTTTTCCATGGTGGCGCTCCTTCTGCAGCACAGTGGTCATTGAGTTGGGGGATATTAGCTTTCCTGCTCTGTTTCTGCAACTGCTGATCAGAGATAAGGTCAACAATGAACCATACGAAATTACGTCCGGCAGTTTTTCTCGATCGTGATGGGACGATTAATGTCGAGAAGGACTACCTGATCGATCCGACTGAGTTTGAATTTATCCCCGGTGTGCCTGCTGCGTTGAAGAAACTCCAGGATGCTGGTTTTTTATTGGTTGTTGTGACCAATCAATCTGGGGTTGCGCGCGGTTATTTTTCCGAAGCCCAGGTCGCTCGCCTTCACCAGCATATGACCGATTTGCTTGCGGAGGTTGGTGTCAGTCTGGCAGGTATTTATATCTGCCCGCATCATCCAACCGCCGGCAGCGGAGACTATCTACAGGATTGTGACTGTCGAAAAGGGAAGCCAGGGATGTTGCAGCAGGCGGCACTCGAATTGGACATCGATCTGCGGCAATCCTTTATGGTCGGGGACAAGGAGGCCGATATCCTGGCGGGGACAGCGGCGGACTGTCAAACCTTTCTGGTTCGAACCGGTTATGGTGAAAACCATATAGACAGTGCTCGTAAGTATGGTGTACAGGTCGTCGCAGATCTTGCCGCGGCCGCCGCAGAAATCATGACTAGAAGCAGCTAATCGCTTGATCTTTTTGGCTCTTCCCAAGTACTGGTTGAGATGTTACTATTCATTTCTTTTTTAATGGACTAAAGTTTTTTATTACGGCGAAAAGGTCTCGTTGAGATCTTAAACCGCCCTAGGGGCGCCTGATAGAAGGTGGGAGGGATTATGAAAACTGTAGTGAGAAAAGTTGTCTGTGCATTGGTGTTGGGGGTCGTGTTGTCAGTCGGTAGTCTGCCGGCACTGGCTTTGGACAAGATTGATGTCAACACGGCGACCATGGAACAATTACTCGAGGTAAAAGGGGTTGGCGAGGTGCTAGCCCAGCGGATTATTGAGTACCGGCAGGTGCACAAGAGCTTCAAAACCCTGGATGAGTTAAATAATGTCAAAGGGGTAGGTGGTAAAAAGTTGGAGAAGATGCTTCCATATCTGACCCTGTCCAAGAAGTAATTCTTCGGATTAAGTAACTGATCCAGAGCCTTTTCGCATCGGTTGGGAGAGGGGGATTTCCCCTCTCCCAACCTTTTTACATTTTTAAATGACCAATTAACGCAAGGTTGAATGAAGATGGCTTTGTTCGTCGTGCTTGCCTAATGTTTCTTGGTTCCTTTTGGGGCAGAAGTAAATACGCGTGTTAAATCCCTTGGAGCTGCGTCGTTTAGCTGCTTTAGCCCCAAAACTCGTTAATTTTTTTTCTCGTGAGGTTGCAGGTGAAAATACTGGTTACAGGCGGAGCAGGCTTTATCGGTTCTGCTGTTATTCGCCACATTATTGATAATACTGAGGATGCGATTGTCAATCTGGATAAGCTGACCTATGCAGGGAATCTGGATTCCCTTGTGGATGTTGCATCCAGCAGTCGATATGCGTTTGAACAGGTCGATATTTGTGATCGGGCGGAAGTTGCACGGGTTTTTAGCCAACATCAACCGACGGTTGTAATGCATCTGGCTGCCGAGTCCCATGTCGATCGTTCCATTGATGGCCCTGCTGCCTTTATCGAAACCAATATTACCGGGACCTTTACCCTGCTCGATGTCACCCGCGCCTATTGGAGCAAGCTGTCACCGGCGGCGCAGGCTGATTTCCGTTTTCACCATATCTCGACCGATGAAGTTTATGGCGATCTTGAGGGGCCTGAAGATCTGTTTACCGAAGAAACTCCCTACGCACCCAGTTCTCCCTATTCGGCGAGCAAGGCCAGTTCCGATCATCTGGTCCGTGCCTGGCTGCGGACCTACGGACTGCCGACCCTGATTACCAACTGTTCTAATAATTACGGTCCTTTTCATTTCCCGGAAAAATTAATCCCCTTGATGATCCTCAATGCCCTAGAAGGGAAACCGCTCCCTGTCTATGGCAAAGGCAACCAGGTGCGTGATTGGTTGTATGTCGAGGATCATGCCCGCGCTCTGTATAAGGTGGTCACCGAAGGGAAAGTAGGCGAGACCTATAATGTTGGCGGGCATAATGAAATGCAGAACATTCAGGTTGTACATACCCTCTGTGCCATTCTGGAGGAGTTAGCGCCAGAAAAACCGTCAGGCGTTTCTCGCTATGAAGATCTGATCACTTATGTGCAGGACCGCCCTGGCCACGATCTGCGTTATGCCATAGATGCCAGCAAGATTCAGCGTGAACTGGGCTGGGAGCCGCAGGAAACCTTCGAGACTGGCATCAGAAAGACGGTCGAGTGGTATCTGGCCAATCAGGTCTGGTGCCAGCGGGTCCAGGATGGCTCTTATCAACGGGAACGTCTCGGGGTTGATAAGTGACTGGTGACGAGTATTATGAAAAGTCATAAGGATTTGTTGGCTTGGCAGAAAAGTGTGGACATGGTGACCCGTGTTTACTCCGAAACCAATGGTTGGCCAAAAGAAGAAATTTATGGGTTAACCTCGCAGATTAGAAGAGCTGCAGTTTCAATCCCGTCCAATATCGCTGAAGGGGCAGGCAGAGCTGGCAAGAAAGAATTCTCCCGTTTTCTTTCATCGCTAGGAGGGTGTCCGACTATACGGGCAGTAGCGAAAATTTGGTGGTTTGAGACCAGGTTTTGGCTCATTTGAGAGCGCATAGCCGTAGCTATGGTCTGAAAAGGAGCTGAAATATGGGCCAAACAGCCGAATTTGCAGTCTGCTCATGGATAGTCCGACAGGCTCCTAGGGGATCTTTGGCGGAAGTAGAAACCCAAGTGGTGATCGCACAAAGGCTTGGCTATATGATTGATGGTTCCGATCTAGACAAGGGACTTCAAGAAATACGTCGCATGATTATTGGTTTGAAAAAAAGTCTGGAGCCTAGTTTTGACTAGTCACTCGTCACCCGTCACTCGTCACAAAATAATAGCGCTTATCGGCGCCAACGGCATGCTGGCGACTGCGATCAAGAAACTGGTGCCGGCCGACTATGTAATTCAGTCGTTTGATCTGCCCGAGTTCGATCTAACTGATCGGGAGCATGTTTTAGCACTGCAAGAACAGAGTCCAGAGATCATCATCAATTGTGCTGCCTATACCAACGTTGATGGCTGCGAAGAACAACGCGACCTTGCGATGCAGGTCAATGGGGATGGACCCGGTTTGCTGGCGGAATTGGCGCTAAAGATAGGTGCGGTACTGGTTCATATCTCGACCGATTTTGTTTTTGACGGGATGAAAACCTCGCCCTATCTGGAGGATGACCAGACGCAACCGCTTTCGGTTTATGGAGAGAGTAAGCTCTCTGGCGAGCAACAGATTCAGCAGTCCGGTTTGGCAAAATATTTCATTGTTCGGACCAGTTGGCTGTATGGTGCTGGGGGCAACAACTTTGTCGAAACCATGATTCGGCTTGCCAGAGAAAGAACCGAGTTAAAAGTTGTTGCCGATCAGCGCGGAACACCGACCTGGACGGAAGATTTGGCTCGTGCTATTTATGCGCTGTTGCATTTGACTCTTCACCCGTCACCGGTCACCCGTCACCCGCTTTACGGTATTTATCATTACAGTAACCAAGGCGAGTGCAGTTGGTTTGAGTTTGCCCGTGAGATTATCAATCAGGTTCGAAATTTAGAAGACTTACAGGTGGAAGAAATCCTGCCGATTCCAACCGATGGTTATCCGCTACCTGCCGAAAGGCCGAAATATTCGGTGCTTTCGAAGGGGAAAATCAAGCAGGCGACGGGAATTTTAATTCCAGGCTGGCAACAGAGTTTGCATGATTATTTGAAAAACCGGGTATTGGACACGGATAAAATCTGAAAATGCTGATTATGAACGAATCAAGCACAGAGAGTTCTGGTTGGATTCGAGCTTTCGAACAGAATTTTAAAAGTCAGGGCGGCAAATCAGATTTTATCCAGAGTAATCCCGAGGCTAAAAACCGAGGTTTGTCCATATTGCTTGAAGATCAAGAGCTGTTTCAGCCTCAGGATACAATCTGATAAGGTCGGATAGGTCAAAACCAAAAGACTTTGAACTGGTTTGAAATCAGATTTGATCCATAGTAATTCCGAGGCTAAAAAAAGAGGTTTTGTCCATGTCGCTTTCTCACAGTAATATAACAGAACAAGTTATCGGCTGTGCCTACGAAGTGTACAATAATCTCGGTAGTGGATTTCTTGAAAAAGTATATGAGAATGCTCTCTGCATCGAATTGAAAAAACAAGGCCTCAGTGTAGATCCTCAAAAAGAGATTTCTGTCTCTTATAAAGGTACCCAAGTAGGGCATTACTTTGCTGATCTTGTTGTTGAAGGGCTTGTTGTTGTAGAATTGAAAGCGGTTGATAAAATTTCTGCCATCCACGAACTGCAACTTAAAAACTACCTTAAGGGGATTGATCTTGAAGTTGGTTTGTTGATTAATTTCGGCTCGAAAGTTGAGATAAGACGAAAGTATGTTGGTTCTTCATCTATATGATATGTTCTAATTTTAACATAAATCCAAGAGCTGTTTCAGCTTCAGGATAAAATCTGGTAAGGGCGGATAAAGCAAATGCCAGGGCTTTTGTCTTTGTTTGGAGTCAGATTTGATCCAGAGTAATCCCGAGGCTAAAAAAGGTTTGTGGTCTAAGGGGCAAAAGCCATTTCAGCCTCAGGATGCAATCTGATAGCATCGGATAAAGAGAATGCCAGCGATTTTGACTTTGCTTACAACCAGACCTGATCCAGAGTAATCCCGAGGCTAAGAAAGGTTTGTGGTCTAAAGGTCAAAAGCCATTTCCGCCTCAGGATACAATCTGATCATGAAGCGCAGCTACTCAATTATCTCAAAGCGACCGATTTTGAAGTTGGTCTTTTGCTCAACTTTGGGGCAAAGCCAGAAATAAGACGTAAGGTTTTTGATAATCACCTAAAAAGCTAGTTTGATATAAATCTGATTCGATCTGTGAAATCCGTGTCCAATTGTTCTAAGGAGTATTAAGTTGTCTGGAATTAAAAAAGGAATTGTTTTGGCGGGTGGTTCCGGTACCCGTCTCTATCCGCTGACCCTGGTGGCAAGCAAGCAGCTACAGGCGATCTACGACAAGCCGATGATCTACTATCCGCTGTCGATTTTGATGCGCGCCGGAGTGCAGGATATTCTGATTATCTCGACACCGCAGGATACCCCTCGCTTTGAAGCTCTGCTAGGTGATGGCAGTCGCTGGGGAATTAAGCTCAGCTATGTGGTGCAGCCAGAGCCGAAGGGGATCGCCCAGGCGTTTCTGGTCGGTGAAGAATTTATCGACAATCAGCCGGTCTCGTTAATTCTCGGGGACAATATCTTCTACGGAAAGATGGATTTGGATCGGATCTTCTCAGAATTTAAGAGCGGAGCCCGGGTGTTTGGCTATCCGGTTAACGATCCTGAGCGCTATGGTGTCGTTGAGTTTGACCGTAGCGGTCAGGCGATCGGTATCGAGGAAAAACCGGCACAACCGAAATCGCGTTATGCGGTTCCAGGACTTTATCTCTATGACGAGAAGGTCGTTGAATTGACCAAGCAACTGACCCCCTCTCCTCGAGGTGAGTTAGAAATAACCGACCTCAACCTGGCTTATCTGCAGCGTCAGGAATTGATGGTTGAAAAGTTGGAGCGTGGTATCGCTTGGCTTGATACCGGTACTCACATGAGCTTGCTTGAAGCGAGTCACTTTATTGGTACCCTTGAAGCGCGTCAGGGGGTTAAAATTGCCTGTCTGGAAGAAGTTGCCTACCGTAAGGGCTTTATCGATCGGGATGGATTTCAGCAGGTTATTGAAGATACTCCAAAATCGAGTTACCGTGAATATTTGGAGTCAGTGTTAAGTGATGAGTTTTGAAGCAGTTTTAGGTGTTAGGTGTTAGGTGTTAGGTGTTAGGTGGTGAATCATAAAGCATAAATCCTAAGCCTTAAAACATAAATCCTAAAACTTAAAACTTAAAACCTATCACCTTAAATCTGAAATGGTTTTAACGTTATGAGCTATTCGTCTTTTGAGGATCTCGATGTTTGGAAACGAGCTTCCCGGCTTGCGGTACATACATATGAAGTGTTAAGAGATTGTAGCGATTTCGGATTGAAGGACCAGATGTGCAGGGCTGCGGTCTCTATCGCATCGAACATCGCTGAAGGTGCCGAGCGTGATTCCAAAAAGGAATTTGTTCGTTTTTTGCACATCGCCAAGGGTTCTGCTGCTGAATTAAGGACCCAAGTGTATATAGCAGCGAAAATTGGTGTTGTTAGTAATGATGATCAGAAAGAAATGGTGGCAGAACTTGTGGATTTGTCAAAAATGCTCCATCAATTAACAAAATCAGTTAAGAGCCAAATGGCTTAAAACTTAACCCTTAAAACGATATCCATAATGAAAATTATTGCAACAGATATTCCTGACGTACTGATTGTCGAACCTACCGTTTTTGGCGACGAGCGCGGTTTTTTTCTGGAAAGTTTCAATCAACAACGCTGGGAAGAGTTGACCGGTCTGAAGACGACCTTTGTACAGGACAATCACTCGCGGTCAGAAAAGGGTGTGCTGCGTGGTCTTCATTACCAAACTCAGCAGACACAAGGCAAATTGGTGCGTGTTGTCCAAGGTGAGGTCTATGATGTCGCGGTTGATTTACGCAAATCCTCGGCAACCTTCGGTACATGGGTGGGGTGCCACCTTTCAGCTGAAAATAAACGGCAACTCTGGGTGCCAGAGGGGTTCGCACATGGTTTTCTTGTGTTGAGCGAAAACGCTGAATTTCTCTACAAGACTACTGACTACTACGCCCCCCAATTTGAACAGTGTATCCGTTGGGATGATGCCGATCTTGCCATCGATTGGCCTGCCGATATCACCCCGGTTCTGTCGGCAAGGGATGCCGAGGGGATGAGTTTCAAAGAGGCTGAGAAATTCAGTGCTGAATTTTAGTGATAAGTTTTAGATTTTAGGTGGTATGGTTTCCTTGAAATCTAACACTTAACCACTTAAAACCATGAGGAATTTATGAAAATTCTCGTTACAGGTGCCGCCGGTTTTATCGGTTTCCATCTCTCGCAATATCTATTATCCCGAGGCGATCAGGTTGTCGGTCTCGACAATATGAATGATTATTATGCTGTCAGCCTCAAAGAAGCCCGCCTGAGCCAACTTGTAGGCCACAAAAACTTCCGCTTTGTGCGTATGGACCTTGCCGACCAGAAGGGGATCGCACAGCTGTTCAAAGATGAGCGGTTCGAAAAGGTCGTCAATCTGGCTGCCCAGGCGGGGGTGCGTTATTCCTTAGAGAATCCCCACGCCTATATCGACGCCAACGTGGTTGGTTTTACGAATATTCTCGAGGGGTGCCGGCATAATGAGGTGAAACACTTAGTCTATGCTTCCTCTTCCTCGGTTTACGGCGCAAACACCACTATGCCGTTTTCCATTCACGACAATATCGATCATCCACTCTCTCTCTATGCAGCTACTAAAAAAGCTAATGAATTGATGGCCCACACCTATAGCCATCTCTATCGTTTGCCGACAACTGGTTTGCGCTTTTTCACTGTTTACGGTCCTTGGGGACGTCCGGATATGGCGATGTTTCTGTTCACTAAAGCCATGCTGGCGGGGGAGCCGATTAAGGTTTTTAACTATGGGAAAATGCTACGCGATTTTACCTATGTTGATGACATCGTTGAAGGAGTGGTGCGGACACTTGACAGGACCGCTGAGCCAAATGAAGACTGGAGTGGTGCTAGCCCCGATCCGGGGACGAGTGCTGCTCCCTATCGGATTTATAATATAGGCAACAATCAGCCGGTTGAATTGATGTACTTGATAGAGACGTTGGAAAAAGAGTTGGGGGTTGTTGCAGAAAAAGAGCTGATGCCAATTCAGCCGGGGGATGTGCCGCAAACCTATGCTAATGTTGATGACCTAATTGCAGATGTCGGCTTTAAGCCGGAGACCTCGATTGAAGATGGTGTGCGGCAGTTTGTTAGTTGGTATAAAGGATATTTCGTCAAATAATCAGATATTTTTCAGAAGTCGATGTTGTGCATCTTTTCCGACTGTTTATCCTCCAACTTTTTGAAGCTATTGTGAGAAGAATTGATTTATGGACCAGAATATAAATGAGCAAGAACCAGGTGTTTCCCCCCGCCAAGCCGTCGATGATGAAATTAATCTGGGCGATCTTTGTCTTATCCTGATCAAGCGTAAGTTCCTGGTTCTTGGTTTCTTCATAGTCAGTCTTTGTCTGGGTTCTATGATTGCGTTTCTTCCCCCAGCCAAGTATAGCTATTTGACAACCGTTGAGATTGGGTCTTTTCCAGTGGACAACAATGAGACTGGGGGAATTACTAGAGAGCTGATTGAATCACCTGAGATGGTACTGG
Source organism: Desulfuromusa ferrireducens (assembly GCF_055389805.1). Taxonomy (NCBI): domain Bacteria; kingdom Pseudomonadati; phylum Thermodesulfobacteriota; class Desulfuromonadia; order Desulfuromonadales; family Geopsychrobacteraceae; genus Desulfuromusa; species Desulfuromusa ferrireducens. Next base: position 3,995,701 of record NZ_AP042415.1, on the reverse strand, counting down.
CAAAGATTAAGCAAAGTCATATTCCTTTAGCGCAATACCAGATTTCGAGAGAGAATAATGGTCGTATATTGGGGGTTGCTGCATCAATTCCGAAAAGCAGTGATTTGATATCTCTCGTTTCTAAGGGAGAGGAAGTTAATATTGAACTGTACAAAGAACTGCATGCAAGTGTGGTTGCTTCTTTACTGGCAGGACATCAGAGCGATGTTGAAGTGTTGAGAACTGAACACCGTATTAAACTCGATTCTGCTACGAAAATGTTGAATAATCTTGAAGATCCAAGAGTTTATGCTATTGCAGAGAAGGCACTGAAACTGAAACTGAATGCCGCAAGAATGTCATTAGTCGAATACGATGACCAGGAGAAGCTTTATCTCTCAAAAAAGCTACAGCTTGCAGAAACACAGTTTTTGCTGAAGAAGCAGATTAAAAAAATTGAGGAAAGTCTGGATCTGGCTTACGCCAGCCAACCCAAAGCTTTATCTGAGGCAGCAGATGAGACAAGGGCGATGACTTTGTTACTGATCAATAACCAGATTCAACAAAGTGACAACCGGCTGGCTTCGTTGCAGGAACGTTTAACTGTTGGGGTCGAAAGCCAGAAGCAACAGGCAGAAAAAGACATTGCAGATAACAAGCGGGCAAAAGAGTTGAAGGTGGCTATGATTGATGAATTGCAGAGTCAACTTGTCAACCTTCGGGTCCAGCGTGAAAGTCAGCAAGCCGAGCAAAAAAACGTAATTGCTCTTTTGGAAAATAGCTTTAGTAAGATTCGCGAAACCAAGGTATTGGGTTTGGCAGTGAAATCCCTTAAGCCTGTTGGACCAGGTAGGTCAGTTCTTATGGCGTTGTCTGGATTTTTTGGAGTTTTGGGTGGTGTAATACTGGCTTTTTTTGTTGAATTCATTAGTAATGCACGCCGCCGAATGCAGTCAGAAGTGGCACCGACAGAATAGTGCAGTACGAAACCAAAAAGCGTTTAAGTAACTCAAAAAAATTATCGACAAAGGGATCCTTCTTGAACTCGAAGCACAGGTGTTGATAAAGTCGTTTGAGCAAGCCTATGAGCTGGCTGGAACAACCTTGAAAGATTACAAAGTAGTGGCAATGCAATGAATGAAAATGGTTATGGACAATACCTGTTGTCTCTTGCGAAAGATTTTACAGATTTTTAGTAAATAGGATTCTATTGTGTCTGAATATTTCAAACATCCGTCAGCTATTGTTGAAACTAAAAAAATAGGTGAGAAGACTCGTATCTGGGCTTTTACCCATGTCCTTTCTGATGCTCAGATCGGTACTGATTGCAATATTTGCGATCATGTTTTTATCGAAAATGACGTGATAATTGGTGACCGCGTGACTATCAAGTGTGGCGTGCAAGTTTGGGACGGTTTACGGGTCGAGGATGACGTTTTTATTGGACCTAATGCGACCTTCACAAACGATATATCTCCGCGAAGTAAGAAGGATTTTGTGCTCTTGGGTACACAGGTAAAAAAAGGAGCCACTATTGGCGCAAATGCGACCATATTACCTGGTTTGATTATTGGTGAGAAAGCAATGGTTGGTGCTGGGGCCGTGGTGACCAAGGATGTCCGCCCAGGTACGCTTGTAGTCGGTAATCCTGCTAGAATTGTAAAGACTCTCGAGGATTAATTATGCCACTTAGTGATTGTAGAATAATCGAACTTCCCAAGATTTCTGACCCTCGTGGGAATTTAACCTTTGTTGAAAGTGGAAACCAGATTCCATTCGATATCAGTCGTGTTTATTATCTTTATGATGTCCCTGGTGGGGCCGAGCGTGGTGGTCACGCCCATAAGGAATTGAGTCAGTTGATTATTGCTATGTCTGGAAGTTTTGATGTCGTTCTTGATGATGGTCGAGAAAAGAAAAGGTTTCACCTGAACCGTTCCTATCAGGGGCTCTATGTCTGTCCCATGATCTGGCGGGAACTTGATAATTTTTCTTCTGGATCCGTTTGTATGGTACTGGCATCAAATCTTTATGATGAGGCTGATTATTACCGTGATTACGATGAATATCTTTCTACATCGGCAGTTTTGAAATGAAAATTCCTTTCCTTGATTTAAAAGCCCCCTATCTCGAAATTAAAGATGAGCTAGATTCAGCCTACCGGCGCGTTATGGAGTCTGGCTGGTATGTTTTGGGGCAGGAGGTTGAAGCCTTTGAAGAGGAGTTTGCATCCTACTGTGAGGCGAAGCATTGTGTTGGTGTTGGCAACGGTCTTGACGCCTTACACCTGATTTTGCGTGCCATGGATATCGGCTCTGGTGACGAGGTCATCGTGCCGGCCAATACTTACATTGCGACCTGGTTGGCTGTTTCCTATGCCGGTGCTACGCCAGTACCCGTTGAACCGGATGAGAAAACTTACAACATCAATCCTGCATTAATTGAAGCAGCAATTACCAAAAGGACAAAAGCAATTCTACCCGTCCATCTCTACGGGCAGCCTGCTGACATGGATCCGATCAATGCGGTCGCACAGAAACATGGCCTGAAGGTCATCGAAGACGGTGCCCAAGCTCATGGCGTACATTACAAAGGTCGTCGCGCCGGTAGCTTGGGTGATGCTGCGGGGTTCAGCTTTTACCCAGGGAAAAATTTGGGGGCGTTGGGAGATGGTGGCGCCATCGTTACTGATGACGATGATTTGGCGGATAAAATTCGCGTATTGGGGAACTATGGTTCACAAGTAAAGTATCGCAACGATGTCAAGGGTTTTAATAGCCGCCTTGATGAATTACAAGCAGCTTTACTACGCGTTAAACTTACAAAACTCGATGAGTGGAACGCACGTCGCCAGCAGGTTTCAGAATTTTTTCAGGTAAACTTGAGTAAATCTTCCGGGTTGGTTCTTCCCCACATTTCAGCATGGTGTGAGTCGGTCTGGCACCTGTTTGTCGTTCGACACCCTCAGCGTGATGCACTTCAGCATCATTTGACTGCTGCGGGTGTCCAAACCTTGATCCACTACCCGATACCGCCCCACAAGCAGCAGGCCTATTCTGCCTATAACAACCAGACATTTCCATTGACCGAGCGTATCCATAAAGAAGTACTAAGCTTGCCAATTGGGCCGAACATGGCGATGGAGAAAGTGCAGCAAGTTGTAAAGGCATGCAATACATTCTCGGCCAGCAGTGCTATTTGAATCCATTAGATATTAGTAAGTCCTATTCTGAACTTTTACAAGAATCGATAATATGCAAGTGAATGGTTATCCAAAAGCCGAAAAATCATCTGGTGTTCAATTTTATATGTTGGGTGCGGGCCGTCCGCACCAAGGCGAGGAACACACTGCATTGCGCAATGCGTTAGGTCAGTCCAGGGTTTTGGACTGGTTGCTGCAATCAGTTGATTTTCTGACACCAGATGTTCATTTTGTTGGCGGTTATCAAGTTGAGGCTATTGCTCAACGGTATCCAGATTTTCAGTACATCGTCAACGATGAGTGGCAGTGCACGGGGGCTGCTTATTCCTTGATGCATAGCCCTCTTAGTGAAGAAAATGAGTGCCTAGTCTCTTATGTGGATATCCTTTTTCGGGAGAGTATGGTTCGCTCTTTATTTGAGGTTGATGCTGATATTGTGGTGGCGGTGGATAGTCATTGGCGTAAACGTTTTAGTGGTCGTACTGCGGCGGATCTTGACCGATCTGAAAAGCTGTTTTTGCACCAGGATCAAGTTACTCGGTTGGGTACAGATCTCGACACCGATCTTGCAAATGCCGAGTTTGTAGGCTGTGTACGTTTTGGTGTTTCAGCTCTGGCCGCCATGGCCATCGACAAAGAAGGCCTGCGTCAACGTCTGCATAAAGGGAATCTGTCAGATTTGGTGGAAGTCTTGCGCATGCAGGGGTTGAGTGTTAAGGCCGTGGATGTGTGTGGCGACTGGGCAGAGCTCAACGCACCACAAGATCTAGCTCACTTTGTGTTAGGTACCAAGGCTCAGACCTTGCGTCGACTTCGTGGGATGGTGACCCATAGTTGCATTGAAGATCAGGTCAGCTTTACCACCGCCGAGTGGCAGTCATCACCACAAGATGTAATGTTGTGTATCCAGAAGCGGTTTTTACAAAAAAAACTTGTGATTCGTAGTAGTGCCTTGTCTGAAGATGGTTTTTCTAATTCCAATGCCGGTGCATATACCAGTCTGTTGAATGTTGACGGCGCATGTCGCGATACGTTGAGTGCCGCTATTATGCAGGTGGTGTCCTCCTATCCGGATACTCATCCAGAAAATCAAGTGTTAGTTCAACCCATGCTACATAACGTACAGGTTAGCGGGGTGGTGTTTACCCGCACTTTAGCCTGTGGCGCACCCTATTATGTGGTCAACTATGACGATATGACGGGTAGCACCGAATCCATTACGAACGGTAGTAGCCAAGGGCATAAGACGCTAATACTTCGTCGTGATGCGAGCGAACACAGTCATAACATTCCTGAACATCTTAAGCTATTGCTGCCCGCTCTGCGTGAAGTTGAATCTTTACTGGGTTATGACTCTCTGGATATTGAATTTGCATTAACTGCTCCAGATAACTTGCATATATTGCAGGTGCGTCCGATTGCCGTCGATCATTCTGAGTGGGCGGTTCCTGATAGTGCCTTTCATGCGCTGCTGTCAGAAGGGGAACGACGTTTTGAGAGTCTTCAGCCTGCTTCACCATTTGTGGTTGGGACACGTACCATTTTCGGGGTGATGCCGGATTGGAATCCCGCAGAAATTATTGGTACAAAGCCTGGTCGTTTAGCGATGAGCTTGTACCGGTTTCTTATCATGGATGAGGTCTGGGCTACTCAGCGGGCTGAATATGGTTATCGCGATGTGCGACCACAGCCACTGCTTGTGGCATTCGCTGGTCATCCTTATGTGGATGTGCGGGCCAGTTTCAATTCCTTTGTGCCTGCAGTCCTTGATGATGCACTGGCGAGTAGACTAGTGGAATTTTACCTTGACTGGCTGGAGCAACACCCGCATTTGCATGACAAGGTAGAATTTGATGTGGTTCCCACCTGCTTTTCGCTGGATTTTTCCAGTTGGGAGAAGCGCTTAATGGAGCAGGGCGGCTTTTCGCTAGACGAAGTACAACTACTTCGGAATGCGCTTCGTGATATTACTTCTCAGGCTTTGCAGCGCAACGCTAAAGATCTTAGTCTGGTCAGTCGAATGGAGCAGCGTTTTGAGCAGATCAACGCAACCGATCTGTTCCCTCTGGAAAAGGCATATTTGCTTTTGCAAGACTGCCGTTCGCTGGGTGCTTTACCTTTTGCCCACTTGGCCCGCAGTGCTTTTGTCGCGGTGACTCTGCTTAGTTCTGCCGTTAGTGCAGAGGTTATTACACCGGCCGAACGCGACGATTTTCTAAATACTATCCGCACTATTAGCCATGACTTGACTCGCGACGCTGGATTCACTGCACAAGGACAAATGTCTTGGGACGATTTTGTGTCCAAATACGGACATTTACGGCCAGGGACTTATGATGTCACTTCCCTGAGTTATGTTGCCGATCCAGAACGTTACCTGCGGCCACTGGTTGAACGTGCTTGTATGCCCCAAGCAAAGACTACCGAAGTTTCTGGCAAACTTTGGGCGCGTGCGCGTGAACGCTTTACAGCAGCTTTAGCTGATCAGGGCCTAGCATGTGATCCTGATGCCTTGGAACGCTTCATGCGCGAAGCGATAGAGGGCCGTGAATACGCTAAGTTTGCTTTTACACGAAATCTCTCCCTTGCCTTGGATGAATTGGTGAAATGGGGTGGGTCGCAGGGAGTTTCTCGTGAAGCGCTTTTTCATCTGGCTATTGAGGATATCCTGGCATTGTGTACAGGCTGTGTTTCGGTTTCAGATATTTCCGGTTGGCTAAGTAGTCGTGCAAAGGAAGGGGCCGAATTACATCAGCGAGTTGCTGCAGTAGAGTTGCCGCCACTGATTTGTAGTCATTCTGATTTTTCGGTGTTCACTTATCCTTCCTCACAAGCTAACTATGTTGGATCTGCGAATGTAAGGGCGGCCTGCGTAGAACTCTCCTGTTCCGATGAAAATGTAGATCTGTCGGGTAAGATTGTTTTGATTCCTCAGGCCGATCCTGGCTATGACTGGCTGTTTGGTCGGGGTATTGCTGGCTTAATTACCATGTACGGTGGAGCCAACTCTCATATGGCGATTCGTGCTGCCGAATTTGGGCTACCTGCTGCAATTGGTGTAGGTGAAAGCCGATATCAAACTTTGACGCGCGCCACGGTACTTGAGTTGAATGCAGCAAATCGATTGATCCAGGTGGTCCAGTGAAACGCCTTGCGGTAACACAGCGTGTAGAAGTGATAGCAGGGTATGATGAACGTCGTGATTGTTTGGATCAGCAATGGACGCAGTTGTTGGACTTGTTGGGTTTTGATCTGTTGCCAGTGCCCAATGCTTTGCTTGATCCAGAAGGCTGGATCAAACAACAAGAGGTTGTTGGCCTTATTTTGACAGGTGGTAACGACCTTTCCCATTTGACGAATGCCTCACGTCCGGCTCCTGAGCGTGATGTTACTGAAATGGTTCTGTTGGGCTGGGCTGAAGAACAGGTATTACCTGTATTGGGCGTGTGTCGGGGGATGCAGATGATTAATCATTATTTGCGTGGAAGTATGGCCCCCATCAGTAGGCATGTAGCCTGTCAACATATTATTTATCCATGTTGTGATGTGCCTTTTTGGGCAGAATATCAGAAAGTCAATAGCTTTCATGATTGGGGGATCCCTGGAAACCACTTAGGGACAGATCTACAAGCCTTGGCTCGGTGCGAAGGCGGTTATGTAGAAGCCTTTCAGCATCGACATCTGCCATGGATGGGAATCATGTGGCATCCCGAACGTAACCATCCTGCATCTGCTCTGGATAAGCGACTTATCGAACAACATTTTTCAAACAATTAATAATTAATGAATAGGTGTTACATGCGAGCAATAATTTTAGCTGCTGGTCAAGGTAGTCGTTTATACCCTTATACGAAAGATCGTCCCAAGTGCATGGTTGAGTTGCTGGGGAAGCCTTTGTTGCACCGTCAGCTTGCAGTGCTTAAAGGCGCAGGGATTGACGACATATTGTTAGTGGGGGGCTACAAGGCCGACCGCCTTGTAGCTGAGGGGGTCGGGGTTGTGCTGAATCCACGCTATGCTGAAACAAATATGGTGACGACTCTGTTTTGCGCTGAGAGCTGGATGCAACCGGGTGAAGATTTAATTGTAGCTTATGGCGATATTGTATATGAGCCCGGCGTGCTTAAAAGTTTACTGAAAACAGACGCTCCTTTAGGTATTTCTGTAGATCGTGAATGGCGCCGATTGTGGGAACTTCGCATGGAGAACCCTTTGGTGGATGTCGAAACACTCAAACTTGATGAACAAGGGTGTATTGTGGAGCTGGGGAAAAAGCCGCTAAGCTATGATGACGTCCAAGGTCAATATATGGGCTTGATTAAGGTGCGTGGTGATCAGGTGAAAGCCTTTGGTCAAGCATGGCATGCGCTTGATAAAAGTGCATGCTTTGATGGCAAAGATTTTGACAATATGTACATGACAAGTTTTTTACAGCATTTAATCGACAGTGGTTGGAAGGCACAGGCTGCGTTTACAAGCAATGGCTGGCTGGAGGTTGATACTGTGGATGATCTCAGGTGCTATGAGGAAATAATTAGAAACAAAAAACATCCAGAGATGTTTGGAAGTGAAGTTTTCTATGAATAATAATTTACTACAAGATGACAAAGATAAATTGCCAGAACCCAAGGGGGGGGATGGTTTTTCTACTGAGAGTTTTTTGTATGGTTTGGACATCGTAAATATAACTGAAAATGATTTAAAAATAATTGAGATGCTCTGTAAGAAAGTAGAAGTGCCAAAAAGAATATGCTTGCTTTATAGTGAAGACTTAAAGAGGGCAGTAGACAAAAAACCAGTCAGTAGTCAATATGTAGTTTTTTTTACAACACTGTTGTTGAATTTATCAACTCGGGATAAAGATTATAAGTTCTTCAATTGTGCCATGAAAATATTTGACAATATACTTGTTGCACCAATCATAGAGTTTGAAATAGAACACAAGATGTTTTGCGATAAGGTTGCTAGCGAATTGTTGGGTGGGGTTTCTGTGAAATGAAAGATGTAAACCTTTTGGTTATGGTTGACAGGTCATCACCGGCTTCTCGTGCATATTTAACATATTTAAAAAGTGCTGGATTTAAGCCAGAAGCAATTTTAGTTTTAGATATCTTGCGACCTTCCTCGAAGACCAATTTGCTAAAGTCAATTTTGGGAGAGAAGCTAGTAGCTTATGTCTTGAGGATATATCGTTTTTTAATTTTCAAATACAGGCTCAAAGAGCAGGCTAAGCTTATTAAGATCATGGGCAATCACTTTGATATAAAAGTTAATTTCTTCGGATTGTTTAATTATGGACAATTTTCAGATCGTGTTGATAGGTTAATAGTTGAAGGACTTGAAGACCCTAAACTTCTTGATTATTTTTCGAATTCCGAAATAAAAACTATTCTTTTTACAGGTGGCGGAATATTGAAACCAGAATTATTGAATGTTGATGGAGTGAAATTTATCCATATCCACCCAGGAATAGTGCCAGATGTAAAAGGGTCAGATGGACCTTTATGGTCCATGTTGTTGAAAAGAAAACTCGGTTATAGTGGTTTCTATATGTCTGATGGCATTGATACAGGCGAGGTTTTTATTAGAAAAGAATATCGAATGCCAAAATTCAAAGTTTATGATCTTATCCCCGATGTGGATTTAGATACAGTTTACATGGCATTTCTTTCTTGTTTTGATGTTCATTTAAGAGCAATTACGTTGGTTAACTTGATTGAATTTGTTGAAGATAGTGGTTTTAGTTTAAATAAAATACCAGGTGAAGTTCAGGATGAATCGGAAGGTAGGACTTATTTTTTCATGCATAAGAATTTGCGTGACTTTGTATTGAGTAGGATCATTAATTGACAGTATGGTGCGTAATTGAAAAAAATTAAGAGTGCTATTCGTGGAGAAATGTTTAAAAAGTCGTCTATTTTACTTGCTTCTTCCTTGGTTTCCAATGTTGTAGGGTTGTTGGGATATTTTTTGCTTGTTAAAGTTTACCCTATTGATGTGATTGGCGAATACTTTGCTCTTTTCGCAGCATCAACGATATTGGGAACAATTATTCACTTTGGTTTTTCGCAGGCAATACCATTGATGGATAATCGTGAATTAAGATATGCAGTTACAATCCTGTCGAGCATAAGTCTATCGTTTATATTTATAGGAGGGGTTTTTCTTGTTTTCGGTTTGAGAGAGGCTTTGTTTCCATTGTTTGCAGGAGTCTTAAGTGCCTCAAGCTTATCTGAAATAGTTTTTGTTCGATCAGGCAGGGTTCGATATATTGCGGTGTTTAGAGTTTTACTCCCTCTCTCGTCTTTTTCAGTTTGTATAATTGCGAGTTTATTTTTTGTGAAAAGCTATCACTCAATGGCATTTTCATATCTATTCGGTTATTCCTTAATAGCTTGCTACGCTCTACGTTTCTCAGTAATTCCGAACTTGTCAAAAGTGACTATGCTTGATTTTTATTCATTGGTACGAAAATATTCAAAATTTATGAAATATATTGGGCCAGGTATGATCGTCCATACAGTCGCATATAATATGCCCAGCACTGTTGGTTTGAATTATTTTGGTCCAACTTCAATTGCTGCTTATAATCTTGCCTATAAGTTTGTTTTAGCACCAATGTCAATTGTAGGGCAAGCCGTAGGCCAGTCTTATGTCAGTAGGCTCTCAAGAGAATATAGGACTAAGACCGGTCTCAGACAAGATTATATGCTTGATGTGGTTTTATTTATTTTTTCAATGACGGCTTGTTTAGTGATATATTTCCTTTTTCCGGTAGTTGCTAGGTGGTTATTTCCGGACAACTCTCAAGAGATAATCAGGTTTTCTGTAGCACTTATACCTCTCGCATTTTCCATGCTTTATGTTGCACCGCTGAGTAATCTATTTCAGTTTACTAATAATCAAAAAAAAATCTTCTTTGCGCATTTGTTAACACTCCTTTGCGCAGGTGTAGCATTTACAATTGCTATTTATTTGGGAGATTTTTTGTTTGGTGTCAGACTGTTTTCTATATTGGTTTTTATTAGGTATTTTTGGCTGTATTTTGAAATCCTTAAAGTGAGAAAGCGACAATGCTGAATTTGATTTGGGGGGGGAGGATAATTAAGAGGTTTTTGACACAACCCTTTGAATCTTTTAAGGCGGGACTGGTCGTTCGTAGAATTAACCGGTTAGTGAAAGAGGGTAAGTTCAGGGTTGTTTTTTATGATCGTTTAGCAATGCATGACACTTTTTCGAATCCAGTCATCAGCGAATTGAACCTATTGGGTGAAAAGGTGATCCATTTGGTAGGTGATCCAACGCATCCTATGTTGTCAGGGGAGGGGAGCAGTTTCATATTTTATGTAAATAGCCATATGGAAATCTTCTTTAGTTTTTTTGATGTTCCCTTAATGGTTACTGCCGCTTCGCATATTTCTGTAGACTCAAAATCAAAAATTACAAAGTTCGCTCATATTTTTCATTCTCCAGTAAGTATGCATTATGTCTATGGTGATGATGCTTTTGATGCTTATGATATTTTTTTTGCAGTGGGACCTCATCATGTAGCCGAAATTCACCAGTTGTCTCAATTGAGAAACTGGTGTGGTAAGAAAGTTTATCAAGCCGGTTATCCTAAGATCGATAAAATGAAGGCAACTTATGACCGATCAATTAATGGAGTGGCGATCGAGGAGTACACTAACGATAAGAAAGTAGTTATGTTTGCGCCCTCTTGGGGGGAGGCTAATATTCTTAAACATTATGGTTTTTCTATAGTGAAGGAACTAATTGAAGGTGGTTTTCATGTGATCCTTAGACCTCATAATCTTTCTTTTGAGTATGATCTGGATGTGATTGATGAACTATTGTTGTACTTCGCAGGTTGTGACTTTGAGGTCGATGGTGCTATAGGTTCTGACAAAATGCTAAGCTCAGATTTGCTAATATCAGATTGGTCTGGGGTTGCATACGAATATGCATTTACTACCGAACGACCTGTCCTTTTTATTGACTGTGAAGGCGCCCAAAAAATCAACTCCAGATTGAATAAAGAAATATTGATTAAGCCTATGGAAGATACGTGTAGGTTTGGGGTGGGGGTTGTTTGCACACCCAGTGAATTTACTCATAAAATTGTCGATCGTTTGATTCAGGGTAGGGGGGGGTGGGCGATGACAATTTGTGAGACTCGAAAACAATATTTGTATAATTATCAAGCCTCTTCTAGATATATTTCAGCAAAAATTCGTGAATTATTGTGATTAACGAATTGATTTATTCATTTTGACATTGGGTGCCATGCTTTTATATAGTTTTCTATGGCTATCCTTTTTGGTGGCTAGTTGTCATAAAAATAGTTCATGGAAGTAGAGAGTGTTTAGAGTTCTAGTGATGATTCATAGTATTTCCCGTTTTAATGCATAGATGGAAAAAGTAATGACTGAAACGAATGAAAATATTTCGACCGCCAGAGATAGACCTCTGGTTACGTTGATACTGTTTGCTTATAATCAAGAAAATTATATCCGTGAGGCAGTCGAGAGTGCATTGGCTCAAACGTATTCACCCCTTGAAATTATTTTGTCAGACGACTGCTCCAGTGATAATACCTATGAAATCATTGAAGGACTGGTGTGCGAATATGATTGTAGCCATAAAGTTGTACTTAATAGGAATGAAAAAAATTTAGGCATTGGTGCTCATGTTAGTCGATTGATAGAAATTGCAGCTGGAGACTTTATTGTTATGGCTGCAGGGGACGATATCGCAACTTTAGACCGTGTGAGTACACTTTGTGATTCTTGGCTTAACTCTAAAAATAAAATCTCTGCGATCTTTTCGAATTTAGAAAAAATTGACAAAAATGGTCACACGTTGGGGGCAATGTTTTCAGCCCCTCCACTTTACGCAAAAACGGTATCAGATTTTAAGAAAAATATTGATTGTTGGGTGATAGGTGCATCTTTTGCCTTCGAGAAGAAGGTATATAGTAATTATGGAAGAATCGATCCTTCTATTCTTCAAGAGGACGGTTGTCTTTCCTTTAGAGCGTTATTGGAGGGGCAGATTGAGTATCTTGATCAGATATTAGTTAAGTATAGACATCATGGTGAAAACGCATCGCAAAGTAACGACCCTTCAAGGCGATTAGTGCTGCAGAGGAATGAGTATTATATGAAAAAGGGATGGCTGGACGATGCAGAACAGTGTGGTCATCGGGATTTGGAATTAATTAGTTTTCTAAGGTGGAAATGTAAAAAAGCTTATGCTTGTAAGATACTTTTCACATTGCCCTTTGTTGGTTACGTTTATAACTTTGTGCGCATAAAAACAAAAATGTTCTTAAGTTTAGTGAAATAGATCATTCGGGCTTGTTAGGGATTTTATGAAGAAGATATTGTTTGTAGCTTCAAAATATTCATCAATTGATGATAGTCCATATTTGACTAACGATTTGGCGCAGCAACTAACGAAGCAGGGTTGTGATGTCACCGTCGTTGCGTATAGTGATGAGAATACCTCTAGGCGCAAATATGACATAAGTGAGAATTTAATAAAAATAAGCTTCAAGATTAAAATATTGAAATATCTCTTGGTTTGGCCAAGACTTTTTTGGGTCATATCTAGGATTTTTTGGAGGCACCATGGGTTTGACCAAATCATCATGTTCGCCCCTCTCTCTGTTATGTGGCCAGCTGCTTTTTTATTGAAATATTTTAAATCGGACAAGAAAACAGCAATAATCTTTGACATCTTTCCTATTCATCAGATTAAAATTGGCGCATTGCCGTCAGCTATCAATGGTTTGCTTAAGTTCCTTGAAAAACGCCTGTTGGCTAATTTTTCTGAAATCACGGCAATGGGAGAGAGGAATAAGGCATATATAGAAAATTATTATTCGACGGTTGATCTTGTTTGTGCTGTTAAAGTAGTCAACCTGTGGGGGCGAGGTGCATTTGACGCTAAAAGTAGTAGGGTGGAGAGCGTCAGTGATGTTGTTCGGGTTGTGTTTGGTGGTCAGATAATAAAGGGGAGGCAAGTTGAATCCCTAATTGATTTTTTTGACAAATTAAGAGCTAGGGGTCTTCTGCTGACACTGGATATTTACTCGAAAGGTGCTGGTTTCGATGATTTGAAGAGATCCTACTCTTCTTACAGCTGGATTGATTTTAAGGATCAATTGCCTCGAGATCAATATTTTGCTGAATTATCTAGATACCATGTTGGGGCGATTGTTACTGATCAAAATTCTGATTTACCCACTTTTCCTTCGAAGATAATTGATTATGTAGAGGCTGGTTTGAAAGTCTACTGCTTGGTGGAAATGGAATCAGAGTTGCATTCTGTTGTTGGTGGATACCCTTCAGTATATTTAAACCCTTTTTGTTTTTCTGATGCTGAAGTTGAGCAGTCATTAGATTTCTTTATGGGGGCGATCAATACAGGTTTAGATTCAGGGGGTTCTGATTTAAGAAATATTTTCTCTGTCAGAACTGCAGCTTCGAGACTGCTTGGATGAACAAAGTTTCTGTTTCAGTTTTTTATTGGTACGCCTTTTTGACAGTACTAGCTGCCATCTCCTCGATTACCATTAACGTAAGAGACCTCGCCAGTGGTCTTGTAATGCTTTGGATTGTGTTTCTTTTCTTTTTTGTTGGATGTAATGTGAAGTTATATCCGTATAGATCTAAACCCTTGGTTAGTGAAAAAATAAGTGCTAAAGCAATTCCGTTGGTTTTTATTTCACTTGGCGCGTTGTTGGCTAGTTTTTATGCTGCTAAATTCTACACTGGGAAGAGTTTTTTTGATGTTCTATCCGCGTTGAGTTCTGGAAAATCCCTTTATAATGAATATCAATTATTTTTTAAATTACAAGGGCTTGCGGTTTTATCTGTAGTGAAAGTTCCAGCAATTCTTGCAATGTTATATTTGAAATTATCTGTTATTTACTGTTTTATTTACATCATAGCCTTAGGGAAAAGTTCAAATTTTAGGGGTTTGGTATGTATTTCTCTTGTTAGCTTTGCTCAATTATTCTTCTCTGTAGCTCGCGGAACCTCATTCGAAATATTTGAACTTATATTGCTTTTCTGGTTCTGTGTTTCAATGAGGAGTGTTATTTTTAGGAGTAGTAGATCTGTTGTAAACACTTACAGCGTTATACTTTTACTTTTCATTATTTTTTCTGTTTTACTTTATAGCTACAATATTTCCTCGAGATATTCATTTAAAGAGATCGCTAGCTGCTCAACTCAGGAGCTTTGCTTCAATACTGAGACGTTCCTTTATCAGGTATCAAAACCACTAGCATCATTAACGTATAAACTAAGTGGTTATTTTACGTTTGGAATTTTCTATACTTCAAAATTTATTGAAGAATTTTGCATTATTAACTCCTTTAATTTTACTTCTGTTTTCTTGCCATTCGCTGACATTCATCGACCAGATTTGAATTCAGATCTTATGTGTGGTGTAGCTCTCGATTGTGGAGCATCTTGGGTTCCAGATATTGTTACATACGTTCTTCGTGTTGGTATAATTTTTTTATTATTGTTAGCTTTTATGTTTGGTCTGTTTACGAGATATTTATTGAGGGTTATAGTTTATAAAAAGAGATCCATGGAGCTATTTTTATTGTATTTCGTTTTTTTAGGTCTAGTTTCTTTACCCGTAGGAAATTTTATAGTTGCGTCTAGCGCAAATACTTTATCTTTAATTGTTGTTATTTTAGCTTTTTTTTGTGAAACAATATTTAAAAAACTTTTCAGTAAGCGCTTACGGATGTTGTAATGACCCCTCATTTAGGGGTTAACTACAAATGCAATGGATTCATTTTTGATTGGTAAAGACCCTTTGAGCGTAATACTCGCTGAGATTTAAAAATGAGAAAACTCAATTGATGATCAGAAAATATATTGGCTTTAGGATTCCTCAAAATGTATCTTGGGTTTTGTTTATCCGTTTCACTTTTGAGTTGAATCCGCTATTAAAAGGAAATACTAAATGTTTTCGAAGAAAACTTTGTTAATTACAGGTGGTACTGGTTCTTTTGGTAATGCAGTATTGAGGAGGTTTCTTGACACGGATATAGAGGAGATTAGAGTTTTTAGCCGTGATGAAAAGAAGCAGGAGGATATGCGTGTCAACTTGGCAAGTTCTAAAGTTAAGTTCTATATTGGCAATGTAAGGGATCATGAAAGTCTTTTGCCTGCGATGGAAGGCGTAGATTATGTGTTTCAGGCTGCGGCTTTGAAGCAAGTTCCCTCTTGCGAGTTCTATCCCCTTGAAGCGGTTAAAACCAATGTGCTCGGTACAGAGAACGTACTTAATGCTGCTTTGACCTGCGGCGTGAAGAATGTAATTGCCTTAAGCACCGACAAGGCCGTTTATCCCATTAACGCCATGGGCATATCCAAGGCTTTGATGGAGAAAATTGTTGTTGCTAAATCACGCTTTGCTGACCCGGCGAAGACAACACTCAACTGTACGCGTTATGGTAATGTTATGGCCTCTCGTGGTTCGGTCATTCCCCTGTTCATCAAACTGATCAAGGAGGGCAAGCCTCTGACGGTCACCGATCCCAATATGACCCGTTTCTTGATGTCGTTGGATGATGCCGTCGATCTCGTTCTCTACGCCTTCGAGCACGGCCAGCAGGGCGATACATTTGTACAGAAAGCTCCGGCGTCGACCATTTCTGACTTAGCCCAAGCGCTGCTTGAGTTATTTAACGTTGACAACGAAATCAAGGTTATCGGCACTCGTCATGGTGAGAAACTCTATGAGTCGCTGATGACGCGCGAGGAGATGGCGCATGCAGAAGATTTGGGCAGGTACTACCGCATCCCTGCGGACAATCGTGACCTTAACTACAATAAATATTTCGTCGAAGGTGAACAGGACCTGTCGCAAACTGAGGACTACCACTCCCATAATACTCAGCGATTAAATATCGAACAAATAAAAGTGAAATTGCTGACCCTGCAATTAGTTCGAGATGAACTGGCTGCTTTGCAGGGGTGATATCTCATGTTTTTTAAACTGTGAACCGCACTAATGCAAATGGATAAGTGACGGGCTTTCCTGCCTTGTCCGTGGGTTTTAATCGTATCATTTGGCAGGAACTAAAAGGTTGTGATCATGAAGAATGTTGTGGTAACCGGCTCGGCTGGTTTTGTGGGGAAAAATCTGGTCGAGGCGTTGCGTCTGCGCGATGATGTTACACTGACAACCTTCGATATCGATGATGATTTCTCGGTTCTGAAAGCGTCCTTACTTGAGGCTAATTTTGTCTTTCATCTGGCCGGCGTCAACCGTCCAAAGAAAGAAGAAGAGTTCCGCATTGGCAATACCGGCCTGACCGAGGAGATTGTTGGTGCCCTGCAGACGCAGGGCAGAGCGGTCCCCGTGTTGTTATGTTCCTCCACTCAAGCTGCCCAGGATAACCCGTATGGGTTGAGCAAGCGCCATGCCGAAGGTGCTGTGTCCGCTTATGGTCGGGAGGTCGGAGTGCCGGTGTACGTATATCGCCTCCCCAACCTTTTTGGTAAGTGGTGTCGCCCCAACTACAATAGCGCTGTCGCTACCTTTTGCCACAATATTGCTAACGATCTTCCAATCCAACTCAATGACCCGAACCACACCATGACCTTGGCCTATATTGATGACGTGGTGGAGGCCTTTGTCGCTGCTTTCGACGGTCAGGCGGTGATCAATGACGGGTATGCTATGGTCGAGCCGGCGCATACTATCAAGTTGGGTGCAATTGTTGACCTGTTGCATGGTTTCAAGGCCAGCCGTAAAGATCTTGGAGTCCCCGATATGTCCGACCCACTGATAAAAAAACTCTACAGCACCTACTTAAGCTATTTGCCGACAGATAAATTCAGTTATCCGCTGAAAATGAATGTAGACGATCGTGGTTCTTTTACCGAGTTCATCAAGACTATTGACAGGGGGCAAGTTTCAGTAAATATCTCCAAGCCGGGTATTACCAAGGGTAATCACTGGCATCACACTAAAAACGAAAAGTTTCTGGTGGTTAGCGGCAGTGGCGTGATCCGCTTCCGTAAGATCGGCACTGACGAGATCATCGAGTACACTGTATCGGGTGCTAAGCTCGTAGTTGTCGATATTCCTACGGGCTATACCCATAATATCTCCAACACCGGAGTCACTGACATGGTCACTGTCATGTGGGTCAATGAGATCTTTGATCATGCAACTCCGGACACGTTTTTTGAACCGGTATGACCCTTGGCCATTATTTTCAGCGTATCCTTCGTAGCAATAAATTCTTTGTATTGAGAGTGGTATGAAAAAAATAAAAGTTATGACTGTCGTCGGTACTCGTCCGGAAATAATCCGACTGTCCCGAGTGCTGTCCGCTCTGGACAAATATGTTGATCATGTACTTGTTCATACCGGCCAGAACTATGATTTTGAGTTGAATGAGGTTTTTTTTCAGGACCTGGGAATCCGCAAGCCGGATTACTTTCTCAATGCGGCGGGGAAGAATGCCGCTGAGACTATCGGTAATACCATCATAAAGCTCGACCCAATCCTCGAAGAGGTTCAGCCAGAGGCGCTACTGATCCTTGGTGACACCAACAGTTGCCTCTCAGCTATTCCAGCCAAGCGGCGCAAAATCCCGATCTTCCATATGGAGGCGGGAAACCGTTGTTTCGATCAGCGGGTACCGGAAGAGACCAACCGTAAGATCGTTGATCATACAGCCGATATCAATTTGACCTACAGCGATATAGCCCGTGAGTACCTGCTGCGCGAAGGCCTGCCTCCTGACCGGGTGATCAAGACTGGTAGCCCGATGTGCGAGGTGCTGAATCATTATGGCCCTAAAATTGATGCCTCTGATATCCTAGGTCGCCTGAGCCTTGAGTCGCGCGATTATTTTGTAGTCAGTGCTCATCGGGAAGAAAATATTGAGTCAGATCAGAACTTCAATAAGTTGGTCGCTATCCTTAACGGGGTAGCCGAGACCTACGGTAAGCGGGTGATAGTTTCTACCCACCCCCGGACCCGCAACCGGGTGGATAAGATGGGGGTGACCTTTCACAATAAGGTTGAACTGCTCAAACCCCTCGGTTTCAGCGACTATGTTCATTTGCAGAAACATGCTTACGCAGTCCTGTCCGACAGTGGCACCATTAATGAGGAGTCATCTATCCTCAACTTCCCATCGTTGAACCTGCGCGAGGCCCACGAACGGCCAGAAGGAATGGAGGAGGCAGCGGTGATGATGACTGGTCTGGAGCTTGATCGGGTGCTGCAGGGGTTGGCAGTGCTGGAGGAACAACCGAGAGGTGATGAGCGCCTGTTGCGTAAGGTGGCCGATTACAGCATGCCGAACGTGGCAGAGAAGGTGGTGCGGATCATTATAAGTTATACCGATTATGTAAATCGGGTGGTGTGGAAGAAGTACTGAGTTTTGCTGCCAATTGCAAGAGTGGGCCCGGATGATGGTAACGCAGAGATGGTAATTTAGCCGGGCTGTAAGGTCTTAGTGGTGTTTTAATTTGTGAACAACCATGCCATTTGCAGCAGGATAGGGGGATTGACGGAAGTACATGCGTATTTTGATGCTGACACAGTGGTTCACTCCGGAACCGATGTTTAAAGGGTTACCGTTTGCAAAAAAACTCGTTGAGCGCGGCCACGAGGTTGAGGTCTTAACCGGTTTTCCGAATTACCCCGGCGGTAAAGTTTACGATGGATATCGCATTAAACCGTGGCAACGGGAGATCATGGACGGTATACGCATAAACCGTGTCCCTCTCTATCCTAGCCACAATGAATCAGGTCTTCGTAGAATCCTTAATTACCTAAGCTTTGGTTTCTGTGCTTGGTTCTTGGGCCCTTGGCTGGTCCGCAAGCCTGATGTGGTCTATGTCTATAATCTCATTACTCTGGCTTGGGCTGCTTGTTTTTTGCGCTTTATCTATGGCTGTCGGGTTGTTTATGACGTTCAGGATCTGTGGCCGGAATCCGTTGCTTCCTCCGGGATGATGCAGAATCGCTTTGTCCTGAGTCTTTTGAATCGTTGGTCTCTTTGGGCTTATCGTAAAGCCGATCGTATTGTTGTGTTATCTCCTGGCTTTAAAAAGAACCTTGAATCACGCGGTATTCCAGAAAGTAAAATACAGGTAGTCTATAACTGGTGCGAAGAACAGTCCGCTTTGCAAGAAACTGTTGATAGCAATTTAGCTGAAGATTTTGGTCTTGGTAATACTTTTAACGTTGTATTTGCGGGCACAATGGGCGTAATGCAGGGGCTTGATGTTGTTTTGGACGCTGCGCTGATTTGTGCAGATAGTGACCCCGATATTCGTTTTGTTTTAGTCGGCGATGGTGTTGAAAAAGCCAGACTGGTAGCACGTTCAAATGACCTAAAGTTGAATAATGTAGTATTTGTGCTACGTCAGCCAATGGCTGAAATGGGTAAGGTCTTTGCTCTTGCGGACGCTTTGCTGGTACATCTTAAAAAGGATGATTTATTTAAAATAACCATACCTTCGAAAACCCAAGCATATTTAGCAGCGGGTCGGCCGATAATAATGGCGATGGAAGGTGATGCGGCAGATTTAGTGGAGCAAGCAGGCGCTGGGGTTAAATGTAATTCCGAAGATCCTGGTGCTCTCGCTGTAACTGTATCCAAACTTAATATGATGAAAAGGGAAAAGCTTGAAGAGTTTGGGGAGAATGGCAAAGGGTTCTATCAGAAAAAATTGTCAATTAATTGCGGTGTTGATTCCTTTGAATCAATTTTCAACGATTTAGATCGCAGTTGTGGGGCAACAACATTTTCTAAATTCTTCAAGATATTAATAGATTACACATTAGTGGTGCCCGGTTCTTTTTTGATTCTTCCTGTAATGGTCGCTTTGGCGGTTACCGTTCGAAGGAAATTGGGATCCCCGGTGTTTTTTCGCCAAGTTCGGCCAGGTCTGCACGGTAAACCGTTCACCATGTTCAAGTTCCGCACCATGACTGACGAGCGTGATGAGGGAGGCCAGTTATTGGCCGACGAGCAAAGACTAACGCGCTTCGGCAAGTTTCTCCGTAGTACCAGTCTTGATGAGTTTCCTGCGCTGATTAATGTCATCAAGGGTGAGATGAGCTTGGTCGGACCGCGTCCGTTATTGATGGAATACCTTGACCGTTACACTCCTGAACAAGCCCGACGTCATGAAGTACGTCCGGGTATTACCGGTTGGGCTCAAGTGAATGGTCGGAATGCTATCAGTTGGGAAGACAAGTTCAAGTTGGATGTCTGGTACGTAGACCATCAATCCTTGTTGCTTGACATCAAAATCCTCTGGATGACAATTGCTAAAGTCTTCAAGAGGGAGGGTGTCACTGAAGACGGACAGGCGACAATGACCAAATTTATGGGATCTTGCCAGAATGACAAAGAATAAAGGGAAAATAGTGGTTTTCGGCGCAAGTGGGCACGCTAAGGTCGTAATCGATGTGCTAGAGCGACAAGGTGTTTATGAGGTTGTTTGCCTAGTTGATGATGACTTAGGGCTTAAGGGGGAAACTTTTTTTGGTTACGATGTCATCGGTGGTAAAGATGAACTTCTTGCAATGGTTGAACGACCATCTGGCATTATAGTTGCCATTGGTAGTAACCTCGCTAGGGTTAAGGTTGCAAGTTGGCTAAGTGAGAATGGCTTCGAACTGATTTCGTCAGTGCACCCGTCCGTTCAATTGGGGCGGGATGTTAGCATTGGTTCGGGTTCAGTGCTCATGGCCAATGTTGTTGTTAATTCTGCTGCAAAGATTGGGAACAATGTTATTGTCAACACCGGGGCCAGTATCGATCATGATTGTGTAATCGAGGATGGTGTGCATATCGCCCCTGGTGCAACTCTTTGTGGAACTGTCCGTGTCGGCAGAAATACATTTATTTGCTCAGGGACTACAGTGATCCCAAATCTTACCATCGGTAAAAACGTGACTATTGCTGCTGGAGCGACAGTAGTTAGAAATGTGCCCGATAATGTAACGGTCGCGGGTGTCCCCGCTCGTGAAATCATAAAAGGTCGAGATTGATTTATTATGCTTAATACTCCCTTTTCATCTTGGCCCTGTTTTACCCAGGAAGAAGCTGACGTTGTTCAAAATGTACTTCTGTCCAACAAGGTCAATTATTGGACCGGACAGGAGGGACGTGAATTCGAAAATGAATTTGCGAGCTTTGTTGGAACTGAGTATGCCATCGCTGTGGCGAATGGTACGGTAGCTCTTGATTTGGCGTTAAGAGCTTTGAGTGTTGGACCGGGTGACGAGGTTGTGGTCACCAGTCGTACTTTTCTTGCCTCCGTTTCATCTATTGTCACTGTGGGCGCATTCCCTGTTTTTGCCGATATTGATTGTGACAGTCAAAATCTTTCCGCTGAGTCGATTCGAGCGGTTTTGACGCCAAAAACAAAAGCGATTATTTGTGTTCATCTGGCTGGTTGGCCTTGTAACATGGATGCAATTATGGATTTGGCACAGGAGCGTGGTCTTTATGTGGTTGAGGACTGCGCACAAGCCCACGGTGCTCGATATAAGGGGCGCAGTGTCGGTTCAATTGGCCACATTGCGGCATGGTCATTCTGCCAGGATAAAATAATGACCACCGGTGGTGAAGGTGGCATGGTTACTACTAACGACAAAGATCTCTGGTCGAAGATGTGGTCATATAAGGATCACGGAAAATCCTGGGAAACGATTTACGAAAAGGAGCATCCGCCAGGGTTCCGCTGGCTGCATGAGTCATTCGGTACGAATTTCCGTATGACCGAGATGCAGGCGGCGATCGGTCGAATTCAGTTGCGACGCATGTTTGAATGGCATCTGGCCAGAAAAAAAAATGCTCAAAAGATTTTGTCTGTTGCTGAAAGCCTAGTTGGTCTGCGGGTGCCAGAAATACCGAATTCCATTGAACACGCTTGGTATAAGTGCTACCTGTTTGTTGAGCCAAATGCACTGAGTTCAGGTTGGGATCGAGATAGAATCATGAACGAGATTGTTGATCGTGGCGTTCCCTGTTTTTCTGGATCTTGTTCTGAGGTGTATTTGGAAAAGGCTTTTGATGAAACAGGGTGGCGACCGGCTGAGCGATTGCCAGTAGCAGGGGAATTGGGTGAAACCAGCCTGATGTTTTTAGTTCACCCGACTCTGACCGATATTGAAATTCTTAAAACTTGTGATGCCATAACAGAAGTGATGACGCTAGCGGCAGGTTAAGTTTTAATTTTAGGGGGATGCCTTGCTTCATTCGAAAAAACGCTTTTGTTTTATACTTACTGTTCAAGTTTTGGTCATTCTGGCGGCTTTGACTCTAGCCTATGCTGTTCGGTTTGACTTCTCTGTCAATAAAATCCACTGGAATCGTCTTGTTGAACTGATACCAGCTGTTCTGGCTGTCAAGTTAGCTGTTTTCTGGGGCTTTGGTTTATTCCGCGGTTGGTGGCGTTATGTCTCCATGGCAGATTTGGTGCAGATTGTTAAGGCGAATCTAGCTTCTACCTTAGCCTTTGTTCTTTATGCAGTTCTTGTTTATCGAATGGTGAATATTCCTCGTTCAGTACTGATTCTGGATGGGATTTTCTGTTTTTTGATGATGGGAGGTGTCCGGTTTACCACTCGGGCTTTTCGTGAAAATTATTTCCCCATGTTTAACGATGATAGTCAGCCTTCGACGCGGATTTTGATTGTCGGCGCTGGTGATGCCGGACAGATGATTGCTCGAGAGGTTCATAGTAATCGTCGATTGGAATACGAGTTGGTTGGTTATGTTGATGATGACCCGCAAAAGCGGAAAGCTTTTTTTCAGGGTGTCAAGGTTCTCGGGGTGATTAAGGATTTGGCCAAGATTGTCGCTCGTGAGAATGTCGCTGAAATTGTTATAGCGATCCCATCAGCAACGGGAGGGCAGATTCGCTCTATCGTCGAGCAGTGTCGGCAGGTCGAGGTGCAATTTAAAATATTGCCCGGTGTCGGTGATTTGATCGGCGGCAATGTGTCGGTTCAGCATCTTCGCGATGTTAATCTGGAAGACCTGCTCGGTCGGCAGCCCATTTCTTTAGATCAAGCGCAAATCAGTAATTACTTACAGGATAAGCGTGTTTTGGTTACTGGTGCAGGTGGTAGCATTGGCAGCGAAATCTGCCGGCAAGTAGCACGCTTTCAGCCGCGAAAACTTATACTTTTTGAAAATGCAGAGACCCCTTTGTTTTTGATCGAGAAGGAGTTGTCTGAAACCTATCCCGAGATTCATGTTGTGGCGATCATCGGTGATGTGCGTAATCGTTCGCGGGTCAATGTCATTTTTGATGAGCAACTACCCGAAGTTGTCTTTCACGCTGCAGCCTATAAGCACGTGCCGATGATGGAAGCTAACCCGGCTGAAGCGGTCAATAATAATGTCCAGGGGACACGTTTGGTTGCTGATGCGGCCCATGAGTTCGGGGTGCAAAACTTTGTCATGATATCGACTGATAAAGCAGTCAGACCGACCAATATCATGGGTGCCTCCAAGCGGGCCGCGGAATTGTATGTGCAGTCATTGTCACAGCAAAGCAAAACCCGTTTTGTGACCACCCGTTTTGGCAACGTTTTGGGTAGCAATGGCAGCGTTATCCCGACCTTCAAGGAGCAGATTAAGAACGGTGGTCCGGTGACGGTAACCCATCCCGAGGTGACCCGCTTTTTCATGACTATTCCAGAGGCGACCCAGTTGGTCTTGCAGGCCGGCAGCATGGGGCAGGGGGGGGAGATCTACCTGTTCGATATGGGGGAGCCGGTCAAGATAGTTACCCTGGCTGAAGAGTTGATCCGCCTTTCCGGCTTGCAGCCGCATGAAGATATCGATATTGTTTACACCGGTCTGCGACCTGGGGAGAAACTCTATGAGGAGCTGTTGCTTGCAGGGGAGGGGACGCTGCCGACGCATCATGAGAAAATTTGCATTGCCAAGTCGGCTCCGCTGTCTCGTAGTCTCCTGCTTGAGCAGTTAGATGAATTGTTTGCTGCGGCAAAGGCCTTGGACCTGGCCGCGGTCCGGGCGCAATTGCAGGTTATTGTGCCTGAATATCAGCCGGCAGAGCATAAACAAACAGCGAAAATTATCCCGCACCCGGCGACTGCCGTACATCAATAATCGTAAAGGGTTTTTATGATCAAAAGTATGACTGGTTATGGCCGTGGGCAGGCCCAGGTAGATGGATTGTCTTTTTCTGTAGAAATTCGGTCGGTTAACCATCGTTATGGGGATGTTAACGTTAAGGCGCCGCGTTTGTTGTTGCCGCTGGAATCGCAGATCAAGAAGCAGGTTTCTGCGGTCTTGAAGCGCGGCAAGGTGGATGTTTTTATTACTCAGGAAACGTCCGCGCAGGTGACCGCACTGCCGATTGTTAATCAACCGCTTGCTGATGCCTACATGCAGGTTTTTAAGCAGTTAAGTGATAGCTATGATTTGTCCGGTGGGATAGGTCTTAATCTGCTGCTGGCGCAAAGGGATGTCTTGACCCTGCAGGAAGTTGATATTGAAGAGCAGGACTTGTCGGTCTGCCTGGATTCCGCTCTCAAAATCGCATTGGAGTCCTTGATTGTGATGCGCAGCAAGGAGGGCGAAGCAACGGCGGTGGATATGTTGCAGCGCCTTGATCTGCTGACCGATTTGCTCGCTATGATTGTTGAGCGCGCCCCACAGGTGCCGATTGAATGGCAGCAGAAACTGAAAGACCGTCTTGATCGGCTAGGTGATAACGCCGGCGACCCGCAGCGGGTAGCGCAGGAGATTGCCATTTTTGCTGATCGTTGTGATATCAGTGAAGAGGTGACCCGCTTTAATAGCCATCTTGAGCAGTTTCGTGATTTGATGGAACAGGAAGAACCGGTTGGTCGGCAGATGGATTTCCTGGTGCAGGAGCTGAATCGCGAAGCCAATACCATGGGCTCCAAGTCTAACGATGCGGCATTGACGCGGCAGGTTGTGACCCTTAAGTCTGAACTCGAAAAGATCCGTGAGCAGGTGCAGAATATCGAATAGCGTTTCTGGCCGTTTCTGTTTGATTAGTTGTCAACCTAAAGCCCCTGTATCAGGGGCCTTTTCATTTTTACCTGTTTACAGCCGTTTCTCTATGTTTTATAAAAGTGGTGACAGATTTGGTGACAAAAGCGTCATGTCACCAATCCACGTTCCTAGATCTGTCACCATTTTTAGCGATAGGGGGCAGCATGGCTGTGAAAATCAACGACAAACAAGTGAAGTCTCTGCTACGCAAAGGCGAGCCGGGACGCTACGCCGCAGGTAGCGGGCTGTATCTTCGCGTTACTGCCGAGGGTAGCGGCTTCTGGACGGTGCGTTACAGTACGAAGACCGGACGACGCCGGGAAATCACACTCGGGAGTTATCCAGACTTGACGCTTGCGAAGGCGACTATCGAAGCGGTTCATATCAAGTCGGACGTTAAGAAGGGTATGGACCCGCTTGTCGAACGGAAGCGGGCAGACAGTGTGAAAATCAAGACCGTTGATGCACTGGCCGCCGATTGGTTGAAAGATTGCGATAAACGCTTAAAGCATCCCGAGCGACCTCGCCGCGCATACGAAAAAGACTTGCAGCCGCTTTTCGGCGAATTGCTGCTCGATCAAATCACCCCCCTAGACATACGTGACGCACTTGACCGGATAGTCGATAGCGGACGACCGACGATAGCTAATGATGCTTTGATGTACTGCAAGCAGATATTCCGCCACGGCATTCGCTTGGGCTTGATGAACTCGAACCCGGCGGACGCTTTCACAGTTCAACATGCGGGCGGTATCGAGAAGAGCCGCAGCCGTGCGCTTACCGTTGCCGAGTTAAAGAAAGTCTTTGCTGAGTTCCGAGAGCATATCGGGCACTTCAAGCGGGAAAACTATTTAGCCGCTGCTTTGTTGGTTGTCCTGGGGGTGCGTAAGGGCGAGTTGATCGCGGCGAAGTGGAGCGAGTTCGACGTGGACGCCGCACTCTGGAGTGTTCCGGCTGAGCGGAGCAAGACGGGCGTTGCTATCCATGTTCCGCTTCCCTCTATTGCTATCGTGTGGCTGCAAGAACTTCACATGCGGGCCTGTGGTTCCGAGTATGTTTTCCCGACTCGCCGTTCAAGCAAGAATTACGGCCATATAAGCCCCGATACTTTGAACGCTGCTGTCGCGAAACTCTTCGACGATAAAAAGCTTACCGTCGAGTATTTCACGGTTCATGATTTGCGCCGGACGTGCCGCAGCTTGCTTGCTAGTACAGGTGTTCCGACTCACATAGCCGAGCGGTGCTTAAATCACAAGCTAAAGGGTGTGGAGGGCATTTATGACCGTTACGACTATTTGGACGAGCGGCGCGAAGCGTTGCAGAAGATCGCCGACCAGTTGGAGCCGGTTATCAACCCAATGGAGAATGTTGTCAGCTTTAGGCGGAGGGCTTAGGTATGGCTACCACATTCAATGAAAATCAGGTGCAGCAGCTTAAACGAATTTGGAGCGAACTAAGAGGCCTTGACCGGTTGGCGGGTGGTTTTGTAATCGAGTTGCAGTGGTACGTTGAGAATTCCCCTAAGCTGATAACTGATAGTAATCAGGCGATAGAGCAAGAAGAACGAGAGACTTTTGGGGCCGTTGCTGAACAGTGTGTTGAATTGATTAAGACCCTCAAGAGGGCTCCGTCGATTGACCGTTTAAATATCCTCTCCCTACGCGAAGAGCGACCCGAATACGACGGTCGCAGTCTCCCTATATGCGACCCGTTGTTGTTTGTGGAAGAGATTCAGGAGCGTGCTGCAAGTTATGCTGAGGCGTTGAGGCATTTCAAAAAGCATGATCGGCAGCTGTATGGCCTTAAGAAATTCTTGAACCGATTCCCGCCTGCTCGGAACATATCAAAGAGACAGTTTTTAGACTTGGCAGGGGTCATATATCAAGACGAAAACGATACGAATGAATCTGTATCGAGTAGAATCTATGATGCTGTGAAAAGGTTAGGTTGCGAAAATCTGTAGTTATATGGGTTTAGGAAAAGTCCCCCCAAATAACTTCTAGTTATCCCATTATGCGGCTGAATCAAGTCCGCTACAGTCACTCCAAGGAAAACATCGAGCTATAAGGAGTGGCTATCATGGACAATCAACTACAAACACCCGCCGAGCGCATTATCTCCCGCGCACAGTTCCGCGAACTCACAGGAATAAGCCGTACCTACGAATGGCGACTAGGCCAAGACGGTAAGCTACCCGCAGTTGTGAAAATTGGCGGGCATATCCTTGGCTATAAAGAATCGGATTACCTCGACTGGCTCGCCCAGTATTCAGCGTAAGGGCAAGTTATGATGCCCTATTACGAGGCCATAAGAAGAGCAGTTAAGAGGCTTCCGCTAGGTTCAAAAAGACTGCGTGCCGGGTTAGTGCAAGCGATTGCTGCGAAATATGGAAAGACTGCGGAAGTTGTTCGCTTCGACGTGGAGGAATTGGCAAAGCGTCGGAGCAGGGGGGAGGGGCTATGATGGAAAATTCTACCCCTTTCGAAGCTATGAAAACACGCGATCAATTTATCCTCTGTAAATTCGTTCCGCGTGACAATGGCAAAACCGATAAGCTCCCGGTCGATCATAGAACCCTTAAGGTATTCACCCCCGGTGCCGGGTGGCAGCAAGACCCGACAGCATGGACTACTTTTGACAACGCTTCGTTTCTTGCCGCGCAGCTCGGGCCGGAGAGGAGAGAGGAGGAGACACCATTTAACCATCAAACTAAAGCGAACTATCAATCGGTGGCCGCCAACAGTAGTGAGCAGATTTTTGACGGCGCAAGAAAAATTCTGGGGTTGTAAGCCATGACTCCTGAACAGTTGCTCCGGGAAGCGCCCGAGCTTTACGCGTATCTACTTGAAGAGGGTATCAGGCTAGAGCGCGAACGGGCGCTTTCTCACCTTGATACGGCTGTTTGGTATAACTCGTTGCGTGAAGCTACCGAGGCAATCCGTAGCGGAATGGTCGTTGCTCCCGGTGATGGATTGCATGATTACTACGCAGATATTGAAGACGATCGGGACCGGCTTGAAGCCGAAGCGGAACGCCAGCTCGATCTTAAACACGCCCGCAGGTTAAAGAATCAGGTTTAACTGCCTGAAAACAAATAGGTACTGCGGAGGCGTACCCCCCTACTTGCCGTTTGGATTCGGCCGCGCGGACCTCGCGCAAACTCTGATTTTTGAGCAATGTTTAACTTGAGGCCGCTATTGGTTAATGGTTGCTTGACGTTTGGAAACGTGTAACATAACCTGCCCCCATTTTCTATAGCGTCAGTTTGAACTGCTGGGTGTTCAATTGTTGCATTTTAAGTTGGTACAAGGCGAGATTTGAAAGGTAGAACAACTGAAGATATTTCATGAAACCTACATAGTTTAAATGCCTCTTCTGTAGAGCGATGACTAGCGAGAGATTCCGGTCACTATAATAACTGAGGGAGGGGGGTGGATTGAATTTCCTTGGGTTTGTCCTTTACTATGATTGTATTGATATTATTAATTTCCATTATTGATGGAAAAGTTTGGAGCGTTCTTTGTTATTCAATAGCCATGAATATATCTTTTTATTCTTACCTCTAACTTTTTTTGTTTATTTTTATTTAAACAAAAAAAGATTAACTAATGTTGGTAATGGGGTCTTGGTATTCAGCAGTTTGTTTTTTTACAGCTGGTGGAACATCTCATACTTGCCTCTGATATTGTCTTCAATGCTTTTTAACTTTATGGTTGGTAGTACCCTTGCAAAAAATAAACAACGTAGCTTTTCCAATAAAGCAATATTAACCTTCGGTATAATTTCAAATATTGCTCTTTTGGGATACTTTAAATATTCAGATTTTTTTATAGAAAATTACAACCTTGTTATCGGATCAAACGTTAAACTTCTGCATCTAGCATTGCCTTTGGCGATTTCCTTTTTTACATTTCAGCAAATAGCATACTTAATTGATAGTTATAAGCTAAAAACAGACGAATATGATTTTTTGAATTATGCAGTATTTGTGACGTTTTTCCCCCAACTTATAGCTGGCCCAATTGTTCATCACAGCGAGATGATGCCGCAAGTTGCTGCGGTCAGAAATAAAATCATTAACTACAAAAATGTTTCATTTGGAATTTTCGTATTTTCAATTGGGCTATTTAAAAAAGTGGTTTTGGCAGATAGTTTTGCTGTGTGGGCAACCGCAGGATACGATACTAGTTTGACGCTAAGTTTTATTGAAGCATGGATTACATCACTTTCTTATACATTTCAATTGTACTTTGATTTTAGTGGGTATACGGATATGGCAGTTGGGTCAGCACTTCTGTTTAATATAAGGTTGCCGATTAATTTTAATAGTCCCTATAAGGCGACAAGCATACAGGACTTTTGGAGACGGTGGCATATTACATTAAGTAGATTTCTTAGAGATTATGTTTATATTCCGTTGGGAGGAAATAGGGTTGTCGGATTCAGGACTTACAATAATTTGGTAGTTACATTTATTATTGGAGGTGTGTGGCACGGTGCTGGCTGGACTTTCATATTTTGGGGCATGCTTCACGGTGTAGCGCTCTCGGTTAATAGGTTGTGGTCTAGGTTAGGGTTAAAGCTTTGGGGCTGGCTTGCTTGGTTGGTTACGTTTAACTTTGTGAATTTGACTTGGGTGTTTTTTAGGGCAGAAAATTGGGATGATGCTACTAAGGTATTGTATGGCATGTTTCGTATAGACAATTTTGTAATATCATGGAAGTTCTATTCAGGATCTATGAATACCGTAGTTAAATATTGGAATCAATTAGGTCTATTTGAGATGAAGTGGTCCTCGTGGATGCCCTCGGTTGGTATGCACACGTGTATATTGATACTGTTTGGGTTTATCTTGGTCTTGTTGATGAAAAACACAAGTGAATTAATAGATAGGTACAGAAATTCGTATAAAAAAGTTTGGGTTTCAATGTTTGCTGGTTTTTTAATTTTCATTTCAATTAAAATTATGGCTGTATCTGTTAATAGCGAGTTTCTATATTTCAATTTTTAAGGGATGACATGAGATCAGTTTGTAATATTTTTATTTTTAGCATATTTTTTAGTTTATTATGGATGTTGCTTGTATGTGCCCAGGTGGGGACGCCTACCAAAAGTTCGGCCAATGCTTTTGGATTGTATTCTCTTAAGGAAGCCCACGGGTTAGGTATTGATGATAAAAAGATAGTCGTTGTGTCGGGATCAAATTCCTATATTGGCATTGATTCAAAAATGATCAAGGATCGACTGGGCATAGATGTTGTTAATGATGCTACGCATGCGGGGTTAGGTATGCGTTATCTTTTATATAAGAGTCAACAAGTATTAAAAGCGGGAGATATTGCTATTCTCCCGTTAGAATACAATTTTTATTATATGGGTGGTAAACCATATACACAATATATGGATTACATCCTATCGCGAGATGCCGTACATTTCTTTAATTTGCCGATTAAAGAAATGTTGCAAGTTTTTTATTATGTTAAGTACTCAAGAATTTATGATGGTTTCGTTTCCTATTTTAGGGAAGATTCAGTCTATGAAAATAAGGGGAATGTACATGGTGATGCAAAAAAATTCGAAGGTGAATTGGCTGATTATCAAGTGAATCTAATAGCTACGCTGGCGTCAAGGCCAGACTCGATAGCATCAACAGATCTTAGTGCCGAATTTATTAAATGTATGGATAACTACATAGATTGGGCTAAAAAGAATAAGATAACCCTTGTTTATATGCCTCCAAATCATATGTACAATAGTTATTATGATTCTCCTAAATATATTTTGTTTTTAAATAATATACGGAGATATTATGAGGAGCGAAATGTGTTATTTGTTGGGGAGCCAAGAAACTATATGTATGATAGTTCTTATTATATTGATAGTACTTATCACTTAAATGGTCTTGGCGTTGAAAAGAGAACAGACCAATTAATTAATGATCTTAATGACTCTCTAGAGCTGCGAAATATTTTATAACAATTTCCGTCGTAAGAACGAGCGAACGATTCTAAGGTTTGGTGACAGATTTGGTGACAGCTGGCTGCTTTACGTGCCATTATTGTGTGTTTAAGTTATCGGAAATAAAGGAATAATATGTTAGTGATCAATGTGCAGGTGCAGAATATTGAATAGTGTTAGGTGTTAGGTGTTAGGTGTTAAACCTAAGACTTAAAACTTAAATCCTAAAACCTAATTAACTTAAAACAACCAAGAACAGGTTCTTAAATTGTCTACATCGAACATCGAACATCGAACATTGAACGCCCCGACCCAGAGGTTGGGGGCCCTGTTTGTTGTCTCTGCTCCTTCAGGGGCAGGGAAAACTTCCCTTTGTCGAGAATTGATTGACAGGTTCGCTGATTTGCGCCAATCTATATCGTTCACCACTCGTCAACCTCGTGTTGGCGAGACTGACGGTGTCGACTACCATTTTGTTGAACAAGCTGTTTTTCAACAGATGGTGGCGGACAATCAGTTGGCAGAGTGGGCGGAAGTTCATGGTAACTGTTATGGAACTTCGCTTCAAACGCTGATGAATTCCGCAGAACTGGGTATTGACCTGTTGCTTGACATCGATTTCCAGGGTGCTGCGCAGTTAAAAAAGAATTACCAGCATGGAGTTTTTGTTTTCATTCTTCCACCTGATTTTGTCGAGCTCGAAAGACGTCTTCGTGGGCGCGATACAGATACTGATGATGTCATACAGACGCGTCTAAATAATGCTGAACGGGAAATTTCCCAGGCCGGCTGGTATGATTATCTAATTGTTAATGATGATTTCCAGACTGCATTGGCTGAATTAAGCGCGGTTGTTACGGCAGAGCGTTGTCGGGCACAGCGTAATAAAGCAATTTTGGCAGAGTTAACCTTAGAAGGAGATAAATAGATGGCACGTGTTACCGTTGAAGATTGTTTGGATGTGATTCCTAACCGTTTTTTGTTGGCGATGGTTGCATCCAAGCGCGCAAAGCAGCTTTATAAGGGTGCGGAGCCGATGATTGAAAATAAATCAGGCAATAAGAAAATAGTCGTTGCTTTGCGTGAGATTGCCGCTAACAGCGTTGAGTTCGATATACCTGTCCGAAAACCCTGATCTACCTTTAGCCCCTCTCGTTCATAGCGAGAGGGGCCTCGCACAGTTCATCGACTGTGTCCTCCTGTCTGTTTTGTTTAACCGGGATGAAGGTCCTGGCCTATACCGTTTATGATCACATTCGAAGACATTATCCAGCAATTGAGCGCCGATCAACTTCAAGTTGATGAAGAACTTCTGCGGCGTGCTTACGATTTGTGCGCTCGCGCTCACCTTGGGCAGAAAAATCGCGACGGCAATGACTATTTGCAGCACCCTCTCGAAGTAGTTTCCATTCTGACACGGCTTAAGGTTGATGAAACCACACTCGTGGTCGGTCTTTTGCACGATGTGTTGGAGGCTGATCTGGTTTCCCCGCAAGATTTGGCTGCCGAGTTTGGTGATGAGGTTCTTTCGCTTATTGAAATCGGCAATAAGATTAGCAGTATCCCTTATCGGAAGAGCAATCAGCAGCAGGTCGAGAGTTTCCGTAAGATGTTTATCTCCATGGCGCGTGATCTGCGGGTGCTGCTGGTTTATCTTGCCGATCGGCTCAGCGATATGCGGACGCTTGAGTTTTGCGAAGATGCACATCAGCTGACCTATGCGCGCGAAACTCTCGAAATCTATGCTCCGCTGGCCAATCGTCTCGGCATCAGCTGGCTTAAAAGTGAACTTGAGGATCTCTCTTTGCGTTTTCTTGAGCCGGAGAAATATGCAAGCCTCTCTAGCCGTATTACTGCGCAAAAAGAGGAACGGACTCGTTATGTGACACAGGTGCGTGATCGGATCTGTCACTTGTTGCAGGAAAATGATTTGTCCGGCGATGTTACAGGTCGTTTTAAGCATTTTTACTCCGTTTATAAAAAAATGGAGCGAACCGGTGTTGATCTTGATGAGATTTATGACCTGACTGCTTTTCGGGTACTGGTCGATTCTGTGCGGACCTGCTACGAGGTTCTCGGTTTGATCCACGCAACCTGGAAGCCGATCACCGGTCGTTTTAAAGATTATATCGCCATGCCCAAGGCGAACATGTATCAGTCGCTGCACACAACAGTCATCGGTCCCTTCGGCGAGCGGATGGAGGTGCAGATACGTACGCATGAGATGCACCGCATTGCTGAAGAGGGTGTTGCCGCGCATTGGAAGTACAAAGAGGGTGGGGCGGTTTCCGCCAGTGGCCGCGATGATAAGCGCTTTAGTTGGTTGCGGCAGCTGCTCGAATGGCAGCAGGATGTCAGCTCTTCTCACGGGCTCGCAGAGCCGTCGATCAATCTGTTTCCGGAAGAGGTCTATGTCTTTACTCCCAACGGTGATGTAAAAGAACTTCCAACCGGTTCCAGTCCGATCGACTTCGCTTATGCTATCCATACGGATGTCGGCAGTCAGTGTGTCGGTGCGCGTATTAACGGCAAGCTGTGTCCGTTAAAAACCCAATTGCAAAATGGTGACAGTGTCGAGGTTATAACCGCAGCCAACCATACCCCGAGTAAAGACTGGCTGTCTTTTGTCAAGACCTCGAAGGCCCGCAATAAAATCCGTCAGTGGATTAAGACGGAGCAGCGTGAAAAGAGCATTGTCATCGGTCGGGAATTGCTGGAAAAGGAATTACGTAAGCATCAATATAGTTTGAAACGCGCTCAGTCCCTCGAATCATTCGATTTGGCGGTCACCGATTTTGGCTTTAAGCAGATCGATGATCTGTATGCTTCCGTCGGTTATGGCAAGTTGTCGCCCGGGCAGGTTGTTTCCCACATCTTGCCGCGTGATGCGATTAAGGCTCCAGCAAAACCGGGTGCCTTGGGGAAAGTGCTTGGTAAGTTTAGTCGGCGTAAGCCGAGCAGTGTCATCCGTATTGATGGTATCGATGATGTCATGGTCCGTTTTGCCAATTGTTGCAATCCTTTGCCTGGTGAGCCGGTCACCGGTTTTATCACCCGGGGGCGCGGATTGGCGGTTCATGCGGTCGACTGTTCGCAGGTTCTGGTCAGCGATCCTGACCGGCGCATCGATGTTGAATGGGACATGCAGCGCAAGAGTTCGCGCCCGGTTAAAATTCAAGTGTCGTGTCATGATCAGAAGGGGATGCTGGTCGGTATCTCAGGAGCCATTACCGATGCGGATGCCAATATCGTCAGTGCCAGTGTTTTCTCTCGGGGCGAAAAAAAGGGCAATAACCTGTTCGAAATCGATGTGCAGAATCTGGAACACTTAAATCGAGTGATTCGTGAAGTTAAAAAGGTCAAGGGTGTCTATCGGGTTGATCGCATCCGCAACTAAAACCAGTTCGAGGTTTTAAGTTTTAAGTTTTAAGTTTTAAGTTTTAAGTTTTAAGTTTTAAGTTTTAAGTTTTGGGTGCCTCAACCTCGAACCTCGAACATTCTTAAAGGGAGAGAGCTTATGCTGAAAAAAATTGAAACGGATAAATCTCCGGCAGCCATCGGCCCTTATTCCCAGGCGGTCCGTGCCGGTGATTACCTGTTCTGTTCAGGGCAGATTCCACTAGTGCCCAAATCTGGCGAAATGGTGGCCGGCGGTATCGTCGAGCAGACCCGACAGGTGCTCGATAACCTGGCCCAGGTGTTGGCTGCTGCTGAAACCGACTTCAGTGCCGTGGTGAAAACTACTATCTATCTGATTGATCTGACCGATTTTGCCGTTGTCAATGAAATCTACGCTGAGTATTGTGCGACTATCGCTCCGGCGCGGGCAACAGTTCAGGTTGCTGCTTTACCAAAAGGAGCCTTGGTTGAGATTGATGCTATTGCCGCTTTAGGTTGTTAAGGTTTCGGTGTTAAGTATTCGACCCAACGTTTAAAACCTAAATCTTAAAACTTAAAACAAGCAAAAAAGGGATGACCTGTGTGGGTCATCCCTTTTTTTATAACTTGTGCGCCGTCGGAAAAAATCAGACAGCTTTTTGGATTTTACCGGAACGGATGCAGCGGGTGCAAACTTTCACTTTTTTGACCGCGCCATTCTGGACGGCACGAACTTTCTGCAAGTTCGGATTCCAGACGGTACGGGTTTTGTTGTGAGCGTGACTGACGTTATTTCCGGTAACGGGCTTTTTTCCGCAGATTTCACATTGCTTAGACATCTTTTCAATCCTCCTGAAAGTTTCGAACGCGCATTATTAACACGTTTCCAATAGGGATGCAAATATTTTTCGGCACTATTTAGGGTCTAAATCTTCTTCGCTCAGTACCCTTATGCCTGCCTTTTTGAGCTTGGCAGCAGCAACGCCCATACCGGTAATTAGCTGGCCGTTTTGGTGGACCTGTCGGCTGCCGCAGGATGGGCTGCGCTGTTTTAAAATCGCCAGTTTGCTGTTTGTCAGTTCGGCGACTTTGCAACTTTCTACGGCTGCGTTGATAAAAAACTTAGTCATGTTGTTGTTGGCTTCGTCGCAGATTACGCCAGAGCCATCGAGGACGGTGCAACCGTCACCGGAGCTAAACCAGCATTTCGGCCGCGGTGTCGGTAGGCCGGCCAGTTGCTCTGGACAGATCGGAATCGGAGTGAGGTCCTGGCGTTTCAGGTAATCGATAACGTCTTGATTGTAGCTACCGGTCCCATCGTAGCGGGTTGATAATCCGAGCAGGCAGCTACTGACCAAGGCTGTTTTTGGCATTGGACGTCCTAGAGCGGCGGGTTAACAAGTGGCGTTGTGCACTTATCGATGCCGGCGATGTGGACCTTACGTCCGTCAATTCTGACACGACCTTCGGCGATCAATTGGATCGCTCGAGGGTAGACCTGGTGTTCCTGCTGCAGGATTCGTGCGGAAAGGGACTCCTCGCTGTCATCCTCCAGGATTGGAACGACTGCCTGGGTGATAATTGGTCCAGTATCAACACCGCCGTCAACAAAATGCACCGTACAGCCGGAGAAGCGGGCGCCGTATTCCAGGGCTTTTTTTTGCACATGCAGTCCGGGAAAGGCTGGAAGCAATGCCGGGTGGATATTGATGACTCGTTGTGGGAAGGCGGTCAGGAATTCTTCAGAGATAATACGCATAAAGCCGGCCAGAACAACCAGTTCGACGCCTGCTTCCTGTAATGCGCTAACAACAGCCCGATCAAAAGTTTGTCGATCGGGAAAATCGCGATGATTAATACAGGTATGTGGCAAATCGGCTTTGCTGGCGCGAATCAAGGCCCCGGCGTCCGGATTGTTGCAGAGGATAAGTACGATCTCTGCATCGATCTGTTGCTGCTGACATTGATCGATGATCGATTGCAGGTTAGTGCCACCGCCGGACGCAAGAACTCCTAATTTTAGTTTGGTCTTTGTTGACATGTTGAGATGTCCTGTCAGGAAAGGATGACAGAGGGCTCCTTAGCCTGAGAAATTTCGCCGATCAGGTAGGCTTTTTCATCAAGTCCGATCAAGCGATCAAGAATATCTTCAACTTCATTTGCCGGGACGATGAGAGCCATGCCGATACCATAGTTGAAGGTTCGGTACATTTCTTCTTCCGGGATGTTTCCGCCTTCGCGGAGCATTTCGAAAATTGCCGGTTTGTCCCAACTGTTGCGCTTGATGATAGCTTGGCATTTCTGCGGCAAAACCCGTGGCAAGTTTTCCAGCAGACCGCCACCGGTGATATGCGCGATGCCTTTGATATCGAAATCGCGTATCAGGTTGAGGACGCTTTTAACATAAATGCGGGTCGGGGTTAGCAGCTCTTCGCCCAGAGATTTGTCGAGATCGTTCGGTGTGGCGTTGAGGTCTAGTTTCATTGTGTCGAGGAAAACCTTGCGAGCTAAGGAGAACCCATTTGAATGAAGGCCACTTGATGCAATGCCGATAATCTGGTCGCCATTGGTGATCGATGATCCGTCAATGATTTCATCGTTGTCGACGACGCCAACGGTAAAGCCGGCCAAGTCGTATTCTTCACCAGTGTACATGCCGGGCATTTCAGCTGTTTCACCGCCAAGCAGCGCACAGTTGGATTGCTTGCAGCCCTCGACAATCCCTTTAACAACCTCTACGGCTTTTTCCGGGTCAAGTTTGGCTGTGGCCAGGTAGTCGAGAAAAAAGAGTGGCTCGGCCCCTTGGACAATGATGTCGTTGACGCACATAGCAACCAGGTCGATGCCGACCGTGTCATGTTTATCCATCATGAAGGCGAGCTTCAGCTTTGTGCCGACACCGTCGGTCGAAGAGACCAGGGTGGGGCGCTTGTACTTGCTGCTGTTTAGTGAAAACAGGCCGCCAAAACCACCGATATCGGTCAGGACCTCGGGACGCATGGTCTGTTTGACCAAGGGTTTGATCAGGTCGACAAAGCGGTTACCAGCGTCAATGTCAACACCAGCATCTTTATAGGTAATCGGTTTTTTGCTACTCAATTTATCTCGCTCCTTGGTATTCAAATGGCCGGACATTAAAACACCCGACAGCCTCTTTGTCAATCGTTGAACGGCCGTTTCTTCAGGACCGGCACGTTCTATTGTCTGTATCCTGTTTGAAAATTATGTTAGAACTCCCAAGATCCTCGTTCGGGCCCCTTGGGCGCGGGGAGCAGGACTTTTTGTCAGTAGATTTTACCACGGAAACTATGAACTTCAGCTGTGAAATTGATGTCAATCGATAATTTTAAAATTCGGTCACTGTGTGTCGATGACCTTGACGCAGTCCAGGCTATTGAGCAACAAAGTTACCCGCATCCTTGGACTGCTGCGCAGTTTGTTCAGGAAATAGAAAATCCGGTTTCCACCGTCAACCTTCTTTGGGTTGGTGAGCGGCTGGCCGGTTATATTTGTTATTGGCTCATTGCTGGCGAGTTGCAAGTTTTAAATGTCGCGACAGCCGGTGATTTTCGGCGTCAGGGCGTCGCTGGTTTGCTACTTGAAAATACCATCGATAATTGTTTAGGGCATGGCCTTGAGAAGGCTTGGTTGGAGGTGAGGGCCAGCAACTCCGGCGCTATTAATCTCTATCGCCAACACGGTTTTGTTGCCGATGTCATTCGGAGCCGTTATTATCGTGATGGTGAGGATGCTTTGATGATGGTCTGTGATTTTACCGACACGTTGCCTGCCGGAAAGACGCTATAGCATCAGCTTTATATGTAGGAGATGAGTTGGATGAAAAACTGTAAAACTATTATCTTGTCTAATCAGGAGATTTCGCCTGGTTATTATCGGATGCAGATACTGGCTCCGGACTATAATCAGACGGCCATGCCGGGTCAGTTTGTTATGTTTCGAGTCCAGCGTTCATTGCCGCCGTTATTGCGCCGTCCCTTCGGTATTTTTCGGACCGGTTACGCCGCTGCTGATTGTGACGGAATGCCGCCGAAAGAATTTATCGAGATCATCTACAAGGTTGTCGGCAGTGGTACGGAGATCATGCAGGAGCTGCATCAGGGCGACCGGGTCGAGTTGCTCGGTCCGCTTGGTCGAGGTTTTGATCTGGGTGATCCCGATGAAGAGAAGATCCTTGTCGGTGGCGGTATCGGTTTGGTCCCTCTTTACATGTTGGCGGAAAAGCTGGTGCCTAACTCGAAGGTTCGTCTGCTGATGGGCGGCAGAACTCGGGATGATATCATTACCGTTACCGAATTTGAGCGTCTTGGTGTTGAAACCTACGTTTCCACCGAAGATGGTAGCCTTGGTGAAGAAGGGCTGGTCACTCAGGTCTTGCAGCGCAAGCTGGATAAATACCCGAAAGCGTCCGTTTATGCCTGTGGCCCGATGCCGATGATCGATGCCGTACAAAAGATCTGCAGCAGTCGCGGAACCTCGTTGCAGGTTTCTCTTGAAGCGCTGATGGCTTGCGGTGTTGGGGCCTGTCTTGGTTGTGTCGTTAAGGGGGCCGGGCACTCCGATGAGAATCCACAGTACCTCTGTACCTGTAAGCAGGGGCCGGTATTTCATGCTGAACAATTGGACTGGAGCCGGTTGGAGAAACAGGATACGGATTGTGGAGGGTGTAAGTAATGGCTGAGCGAAATGCACAAACAACAAAAATAAAGCGTCCACAGATGGCCGTAGAGATTGCTGGATTGACCTTCAAAAATCCGGTCATGCCTGCCTCGGGAACTTTTGGTTATGGCGAGGAGTATGCTCCATATCTTAATCTGAATCGCCTCGGCGCGATTGTGACCAAAGGGCTTTCGCTGAACCCCAAAGCTGGCAACGACACACCGCGGATCTGTGAAACTGTCAGCGGCATGCTCAATGCTATTGGCCTGCAGAATGTCGGTATCGAAGCCTTTATTGCTCACAAAATGCCCTTTTTGCAGCAGTTTGACGCCCCGGTTATCGTTAACTTTTTCGGCAACACCCAGGAAGAGTACGCCGAAGTCGCGGCACGCCTGGATGATGTGCCAGGAGTCGCCGGTTTGGAAATGAACATTTCCTGTCCTAATGTCAAACATGGCGGGATTGTTTTCGGCACCGAAGCAACCGCTGCTCACGAAGTCGTCTCGCTGGTGCGTAAGCGGACCAGTAAGCCGTTGATCGTCAAGTTGACGCCGAACGTTACCAATATTCAGGTGACCGCCAAGGCGGTTGAAGACGCCGGTGCTGATGCTATCAGCTTGATTAATACCCTGACCGGTATGGCGGTAGATGTCAAAACCCGCAAGCCGCGCTTGGCCAATACGATTGGTGGCCTTTCCGGTCCGGCGATCCGTCCGATTGCCGTGCGCTTGGTACATCAGGTGGTGCAGGCGGTCAAGGTGCCGGTCATCGGTGTCGGTGGCATTTCCCGGGCGATGGATGCGTTGGAATTTCTCATTGTTGGCGCCAGGGCCGTTCAGGTCGGAACCGCCAATTTTGTCGATCCGAATGCCATGGCGACGATTATCGACGACTTGGAGGAGTTCTGTCGGAATGAAGGTGTCGAGGATATTAATGATTTGATCGGGACTCTGGAGGTTTAACGGACCGACCCTATGGATGTTATTGCTACCCACGTGAATGCCGATTTTGACTGCCTCGGATCGATGATTGCTGCTAAGCGATTGTATCCTGATGCGGTGCTGGTTTTTCCCGGTGGGCAGGAACGTGGGTTGCGTGATTTCCTGTTGCAGAGCACCCTTTACGCTTACGATATCAAACGAATCCGGGATATCGATCTCCAGCAGGTCAAACGTCTGATTCTGGTTGATGTTCGCAGTTCGGCCCGGATTGGGCAGTTCGCCGAAATCATCACCAAGCCCGGTTTGGAACTGCATGTCTACGATCATCATCCGGCTGATGATAAAACCGTTTCCGGGCAACTAGAGCATATTGAACAGGTCGGTGCCACGACCACTATCCTGACCCACCTGTTTTTAGAGCGGGGTATCGTGCCGACGCCGGATGAGGCGACGATGATGATGCTTGGCCTCTATGAGGATACCGGACATCTCTTGTTTAGCGGAACAACGCCGCGCGATTATCTGGCGGCCGCTTTTTTGCTCGAACATGGCGCAAATCTCAACACGGTTGCCGATTTCCTGATTCGGGAGATGACTCCGGAGCAGATTGCCCTGCTCAACGAGCTGATCAAATCCTGCCAGAAAAAAATCATCAACGGCGTTGAGGTCGCCATTGCCTACGCCTCAATCGATTATTATGTCGCAGACATTTCTTCTCTGGCCCACAAACTAAAAGATATCGAAAATCTCAATGTTTTGATTGTCGCGGTGCGGATGGAAGATCGCGTTTTTCTGGTCGGTCGTTCACGCGTGCCCGAGGTGCATGTCGGGGAGCTGCTCCAGGAATTCGGCGGTGGTGGCCATGCGTTTGCTTCTTCGGCCACGGTGCGGGATATTCCGCTGGTGCAACTGCTCGACCAGCTCGAAGAGTCTTTGCTGAAGTCGATCCGTTTGCGCTGTGACGCCCGACAGCTGATGTCCTCTCCGGTAAAAACCTTGCCGGCCTCGGTGAGTATTGCCGAAGCTCGCGCGCTGATGGCCCGTTTCAGCTTTAATGCCGTGCCGGTTATGGATGGTCCGTTGCTAGTCGGTATCATTACCCGGCAGGTGGTTGAAAAGGCCGCCCATCACAAGCTGCAGAGGATGTCTGTTGTCGAGGTGATGACGACTGATTTCGAAACCGTCTCTCCGGAAGCCTCGTTGGAGCAGTTGCAGCGGAACATTATCGAGCATAACCAGCGTTGTATTCCGGTTGTTGAGCAGGAACAACTGGTCGGTATTGTGACCCGGACCGACTTGCTCCGTTACTTGATCGGTGGTCTCCAGGACAGCGATGAAACTCTTCCGGTAGAGTCGGGGCGGGGCGGTTTACG
Organism: Desulfuromusa ferrireducens; assembly: GCF_055389805.1. Taxonomy (NCBI): domain Bacteria; kingdom Pseudomonadati; phylum Thermodesulfobacteriota; class Desulfuromonadia; order Desulfuromonadales; family Geopsychrobacteraceae; genus Desulfuromusa; species Desulfuromusa ferrireducens. The sequence goes on along the minus strand of NZ_AP042415.1, from coordinate 3,954,121 downwards.
CCTAAAGAGGAAGAATCTGGCGCGTCTTATTGATACCCAGTTGCCGAAAAATATCCGTGTTTTGTTGCGCAAATTGGGTGAGGTCGCTGATCAGCAAGGGGTGAAGGTTTACCTGGTTGGTGGCTTTGTGCGTGATCTGCTGCTGCGTCAGGAAAATCTCGATATCGATATTGTCGTCGAGGGGGATGGGATCGCATTTGCTGCGGCCTTTGCGAAAACGACCGAGTGTCGTATCCGTTCGCATGAAAAATTTGCCACGGCTGTGATTATTTTACCGGATGATTTTAAAATTGACGTTGCTTCGGCCCGACTGGAATATTATGAAAGCCCGGCCGCTTTGCCACGGGTGGAACATGCCTCGATCCGCCATGACCTCTATCGGCGTGATTTTACCATCAACACCCTGACCATCTCCTTGAATTGCGATAATTTTGGTCAAATGCTCGATTTTTTCGGTGGACAACGGGATCTCAAGGACCGGTCGGTTAGGGTGCTGCATAACCTGAGCCTGATAGAGGATCCGACGCGCTTGTTCAGGGCGGTTCGTTTTGAGCAGCGATTGGGATTTAAGATCGGCCGTCAAACCGAGCGTTTGATGCGCAGTGCTGTTCGGATGAATCTGGTGAAAAAGGTCGGCGGTCCGCGGCTGCTCAGTGAGTTGCGGCAAATCCTTGATGAGCCGCAGGTGATATCTGCACTTCGGCGCCTTGAAGAGTTTTCTCTGCTGAAGTTTATCGATCCGCACTTGCGCTTTGATCGCAAATCGGCCCAATCGATTGTTGCCGCAGAGAAATCGAGCAGCTGGTTCGATCTTCTCTACACCGGGGAAAAATATCACCGTTGGTTGTTGTATCTCTGTTGTTTGTTCCAGCCCTTGTCGGAAAAGGGATTGGTTCGCGTCTGCCGCTGGCTTGACCTGCAACCTAAATATCGAGACCTGCTGATGGTGCAGTTGCCGCAGGGAAAGTGGGCGCTGAAAACAGCTAACTCTTGCGTTGAAATGAGACAAACTCCAATGAACAGCGAGATCTATCATTGGTTTAATGGTTTGTCTTTGGAGTTGCTGCTCTTTTTGATGTCCTGGACGGAAAGCGATCAGGTGCGCAAATGGATATCACAGTACGTAACCGATTTCCGCAAGGTGCGTGTCTTGCTTGACGGCAACGGGTTGATCGATCTTGGTTTGCAGCCGGGACCACACTTCCATCAGGTTTTTCTGGCTTTACTCGATGCGCGCCTCAATGGGCAGATTCACTCGCTGGAAGACGAAATGACCCTGGTCCGAAAGAATTATCCTGCCGGTAAAATACTCTCTTAATTTTTAAGTGTTGAAAGATCTTCGCTTCTGCTAGACCCGATGATTGATATCGTCTATATATTGTATCTTGAATTTTAAATTTAGTATTCCGATGCAGCTAGAGGGGCAATGGAAGCAATCATCTCTAAAATATCGATCATGTTGGTACCGGCTCTGTTAGCGCTGACCATGCATGAAGTAGCCCATGGATACGTTGCTGAGCGTTTCGGCGATCCGACGGCGCGTCTTCTGGGACGTTTGAATCTGAATCCAATGCGGCACCTCGATCCGATCGGGACGGTGGCGATTTTTGTTTTCGGTTTCGGCTGGGCGCGACCAGTGCCCGTTAATGCTGGCAACTTGCGTCGACCGAAACGCGATATGATCTGGGTCGCTCTGGCGGGACCGATCACTAATCTGTTGCTGGCCCTTTCGTCGGCGCTGTTGCTGCGCGGGTTGGGCTGGTTGGAGATCACCTCTCTTGGCGAAATGGAACTCTTTATTCAGGCGGCCAAACCGTTACATATGATGATCAGTTTCAGCCTTTACATTAATGTGTTGCTCGGAATTTTTAATATCGTTCCTTTGCCACCACTTGATGGTGGACGGATTTTGACCGGGATTCTGCCGGAAAGCAAAGCCCTGATGATCAGCCGATTGGAGCCTTTCGGTTTTATTTTGATTTTATTTCTGGTTTTTTTTACCGATATCTGGTCGGTGATGCTCGAGCCGTTGGTCGATAGTCTGGTTGCCTTTCTGGCCGGTTCAGAAAATGTGGTCGTAGCGGCCAAGAAGTTTCTTTTGGGGCACTAGCTGTCGATGTCGATTCAGATTCAGTTAGAAAACTTTTCCGGCCCTCTCGATCTTCTGTTGCACCTGATTAAAACCAACGAGATGGATATTTACGATATCTCGATGGTGAAGATCACCGAGCAGTATCTGGGGATCATCGAGCAGATGAAGCAGCTCGACTTGGATATCGCCGGGGAGTTTCTGCTTATGGCGGCAACCCTTATTCATATCAAGTCGCGACTGTTGTTACCGCTCAGCGACGAGGTTGACGAGGATGAGGGCGAGGACCCACGCGCGGAACTGGTCCGTCGGCTTTTGGAGTACCAGCGTTATAAAGACGTGGCCGAATCATTTTCGCAAATGCCTCTGCTCAATCGCGATATCTTTGCCAGTCATTTTGTCTCGACGGAATTTGTTGATGTTGATGCCGAGGAAGAACATGTCGTTGGTGTTTATCAGCTGGCAGAAGCTTTTCACCGTCTGTTAAATAACGCTCCCGTTGAAACCTTTCACGAAGTGGTTCGCGAACAGCTTTCTGTTGCTGATCATGTCCAGATTGTTCTCGAGCGCTTGTCCGTCGATCAGCGACTGGCGTTTAAGGATATTTTCCCGCAGCGTCCAACCCGACTGGAAATGGTCGTGACTTTTCTGGCGACCCTGGAGCTGGTCAAGATGCGGATGGTGAAAATCGAGCAGGCTAACGAATTTGGTGAAATCTGGCTGTCGTTAGCGGTGGCAGAAAACGATCAGATAGCATCTATTTCTCAAGAAGCGGATACTTTTGGTTATGGCTGAACTGGTAAAGATTATTGAAGCCTATATCTTCGCCGCAGACAATCCTCTGTCGCTTGATCGAATCTGTACTTTGCTGGAGAAGCCGCGTGCTGAAGTGCGTACAGTTATAGACATGTTGTTGCAGGAGTATGCCCAGGGAGAGCGTGGTTTTTATTTAGCGGAGGTTGCTGGTGGTTATCAGTTTCGAACCGATGCTGAGTTTGCTCCCTGGCTGCGAAAGCTGAGCAAGGATCGCCCCTTTCGTTTTTCGTCGGCGGCTCTTGAAACTCTCGCAATTATTGCTTATCGGCAACCGGTCACTCGCGCTGAAATAGAATACCTTCGCGGTGTCGACTCCGGCGGAGTGATGAAAACCCTGCTGGAAAAAAATCTGCTGCGCATTCTGGGAAAAAAAGACGTTCCGGGCCGGCCTTTGATGTATGGCACCAGTCGTCATTTTCTCGAGCTGTTCGGCTTGAAGGCGTTACAGGATTTACCGACCTTAAAAGAGTTCAGCTCTTTTGACCCCGAACTCGCAGAAGCGATACCCCTTGAACCTGAAGCTGTAAAGGACTCCGATGGCTGAACGATTGCAGAAACTGATTGCACAGGCTGGTCTGGCCTCGAGAAGACAGGCAGAGGTCTGGATTGCCGATGGGCAGGTTCTGTTGAACGGCGTCATTGCCAAATTAGGCGATCGTGCTGATTTGTTGGTGGATCTGGTGACGGTCAATGGTCGTAAGTTGTCGCTAGCCGAGGAAAAAGTCAGTGTTATGCTGAATAAGCCGCGTGGTTGCATTTCGACTTTGAAGGACCCGCAGGGGCGGCCGTTGGTGACTGATCTGGTTGCGGATCTCCCGCAGCGACTGTTCCCGGTCGGAAGGCTTGATTTTAATACCGAAGGTTTGTTGCTGTTGACCAATGATGGCGAGTTGTCGCAACGTCTCAGCCATCCGCGTCACCACGTTGAGAAAACCTATCTGGTGAAAGTGCGCGGCCTAATTACTGAAAAAAAGCTCAATCTGTTGCGCCGTGGAGTTACCTTGGATGATGGCAAAACTCAGCCTGCTCAAGTTGCAAATGTCAGAAATGCCGGGGCTAACAGTTGGTTCGAACTGACAATAAAGGAAGGCCGAAATCGTCAAGTCAGGCGGATGTGTGAAGTGGTTGATCTGAGTGTGGTGCGTTTGAAAAGAATTCGTATTGCTTTTCTTGAATTAGAGGGTTTAGCGACGGGAAAATACCGGCTGTTGACGCCGCGGGAAATCGACCGGTTAAAATCGATAGGTTAAATCGTCACTTCCATGAATTGTTGTTTTATTAGGTACGCATTGGTTGGATGCACATATGTCACTGGTTTTCTTATGCCGTTACCGGCACCTCACTTGACACCTTGAGGTTTTGTCGCGTATTCTTTCATGATGGAAAAATTGTGAAACTTCGCATTTTAGGGGATTTTTTTTGGCTGCAAATAAAGATAAATTTTTGGAATCCGCACAGAAAAACCTGAGAAAAAAACAGGTTGTTCGGGCGATAAAAGATTATATCAAGGTCGTTGAGCTTGATCCGGGCGATGTGCGTTCTCGGCAGAAGTTAGCTGAGCTTTTAGTCCGGACCAATCGAGGTGCTGAAGCGTACGAGCATTACGAATCGGTCGCTAAGTATTTCTCCAGCAATGGTTTCTATCTCAAGGCCATCGCTATCTACAAGCAAATGCAACGTCTCGATGCTACCCAGGTATCGTTGTTCAGCAGGCTGGCTGAACTGAACGAAAAACAGGGTTTGATCGGCAACGCCATGGCGGAATATCGTAGTTTGGTCAGCTACTACGAACGTAATGGCATGGTTGCTGATGCAATCAAAACCCTGGAGAAGATGCGTGATCTTGATGCTGCCAACCTGAACGTTCGGGTAAAGCTTGCCGAAGTCTATGCGGGCAATGATCGACAAGAGGAAGCCCTTGCCGAATTTGAGGGTGTTCTCACGACCTTAAGTGAGAAAAATGATTTCGATAAGATTCTCAAGCTATATAAAATGTTCATGCCGCTCTATCCTGATAATCAAAAGCTTAAGATGGGTCTGGCTCTAACGTTATATGAAAAAGGTGAGCTGCAAAAAGGGGTTACGATTCTCACAACTCTGCTCCAGGATAAACCGCAGGACCCTGATTTACTCCGTTTGATTGCACGTGGCTATAACGATCTTATGGACTGGGAGCGCGCGAGCAAGACCTACCAACAACTCCTTGTTCTCGATCCGACCGATCTTGATACCCGCGGTTTATATATCAAATGTCAAATTGATAGTGGACAGGATGATCCGGCTCTTACGGAACTGGAGGAGTGGAAAGACAGCTTTTTTAAAGCTGATCGTCTTACACTGCTAAAAGAGTACTACGAAATTCTGAAAGAGCGGTTACCTGACAGTTCTGTTGTCTTGCAAACCCTTGACTCTATTTACGAGTTGACTGGCGACGGGGATAAGATACTCGATATTATCTCGGAAAAAGAAGACGAGCCGGACGAAGAAATTGTCAATGAAACCTTATCCGATTCCTTGCTCGGTTCAGCTGACAATGATATCGAACTGCCAACTTTTGACCTGGAAATCCCGCTTGAAGAAACTGACGATTTGCTGTCCGATGCTCCTGTAGAAGAGTTTGATCTGCAGCTTGAAGTGATGGAAGAGGTCGAATCGTTAACTGTGGACGTTGATGAAGATACAGCGGACAGTGTTATTGAACTTGATCTCAATGAGGATGATGAACTTGGATTTTCCTTCGATTTGGAGGGTGATGAAGAAGAACCTGTTGCGCCTCCTGTCGCAGCGCGGGATGTCAATTCTGACTTGGAAGAAGCCGAGTTCTATATTCAACAGGGCCTGTTTGCCGAAGCGGAAAAACTCTGTATCGATATTCTCGCTTATGCGCCTGAATCTGAATTGTGTCAGCAAAAACTTGCAGATATCCGCAGTCAGTTGCATGCTGAACCAGACGAAACCCCATCTGTCTTGGACTCTTCAACTATTGAGGGGATAAGCGAAAGTTTTACCGAAGCAGGTCAAGACGAAAGTTCATTTTCTGCTGTGTCGGGCGACACTCCTGGGCAAAAAATATTTAGGACCGATGTCGATGAGCAGATTGCTGCTGATGATATGGAATCTCACTATAATTTAGGGATTGCTTATCGGGAAATGGGATTATTGGATGATGCGATCAGCGAGTTTAGTAAAGCCGAGCGCGACCCTTCCCGTTATGTTGATTGTCAAACCTTAAAAGGCCTCTGTAGCTCAGAAAAAGGCGATTTTGCCAGTGCGGAAATCATGTTCCAGCAGGCTCTCGATTCTCAGCACCTCGAAGAGGAACAGCGTTTAAATCTTAGTTTTGAATTGGCTTCCCTCTATGAGTCGTCGGAGCGTTTTGAAGAAGCTTTAAGCAGTTACCGGGTTGTTTTGTCGGTTGATGAATCCTATCGTGATGTGAAAACGAAAATCAGCACCCTGCAGTCGAAACTCGGGATTGTTGTTGAAGAAGAAATTGTTGAAAAAAAAGAGCGAATTTCCTTCCTTTAGCTTTGTTCATACGGGCAGTGCTCTGACAATCACGGATTATATTTATGGGTTATACCGATTATTTCAATTTTGAGCGTGAGCCATTTTCCAACGCACCGAATGAAAAATTTTATTACGATGGTGAGCAACACACGCAAGCCTTGTTAAGGTTGAAGTATTCCGTCGATTCCAATAAAGGTCTGGCTGTTTTGGTAGGCAGTGCCGGGACTGGCAAGACCACCCTTGCGCGGCGGATGCTTGATGATCTGCCGATCGAGCAATATGAATCCTCTTTGTTGGTGATGATTCATTCCGGGATTACCCCTGAGTGGATTCTTTCGCGTATCTGTATGCAACTGGGCATCAAAAACCCGGAAGTCAGCCCGTTAAAAATGCTCAAGCAACTCTATGAGCGGTTGTTGCAGATAGAAAGAGAAGGTCGTAAGGCCGTTGTGCTGATTGATGAAGCGCAGATGTTGCAAACCCGTGAATTGATGGAAGAATTTCGCGGTTTGCTGAATTTGGAAATTCCTGATAAAAAACTTTTGAACATAATTTTCTTCGGTTTGCCGGAGCTAGATAAAATTTTACGGCTTGATGAGCCCCTCGCTCAACGTGTTGCTTTCAAGTACACCCTGAAACCATTATCCGCCGAAGCGAGTGAGGCTTATATCAACCATCGTCTGCAGGTGGCTGGATGTAAAAAAACGCCCTTTGACGCAGACGCTATTACCTGGGTGCATAAATTGGCCGGTGGGGTGCCACGGTTGATTAATACTATTTGTGATAATGCGTTGTTTGAAACCTATTTGCGGCGTGGTACCGAAGTTTCTGCACAGATCATCAAAAATGTTGCCGAAGATCTCGGTTTGGTCAATATGAAGAAAAGTTCAGCAACAGCAGATCTTTCATCTGATGAATTAGATGAAATCGAAATGATTTTTGATGATCTAGAAGAAAAATAAATACACGAATGAACTATTTTTTATGGCGGTCGGTGTTATTCGACCGCTATTTCTTTTTACGGAAAACGCAATGATTGCTCCTCAAAGCACAATTCATGTTCTTCCCGAAGATCTTTGTAATAAGATTGCTGCGGGCGAAGTCGTTGAACGTCCCTCTTCGGTCGTTAAGGAATTGCTGGAAAATTCACTCGATGCCGGGGCGACGGAAATTCTTATCGAGCTTCAGTCTGGTGGTAAAAAACTGATTAAAATTGCTGATAATGGTTGTGGCATGAACCGTCAGGATGCTTTTTTGTCGCTGGAGCGGCACGCAACCAGCAAGATCAGTTGCGATGCTGATCTCTTTGCTTTACAAACCCTGGGCTTTCGTGGTGAAGCGCTGGCCTCTATTGCGTCGGTTTCACGTTTTCTGCTGCAAAGCTGTGCTGACGATCAAGGGCTGGGACAGCAGATCTATGCCGAAGGTGGTGCGGTCAAGCGAGCAGAAGAGGTTGGCTTGCCGCAAGGGACGGTTATAGAGGTTCGAAATCTTTTTTTTAACCTGCCTGCGCGACGAAAGTTTCTCCGCAAAGAACAGACCGAGCTGAGTCACGCTGCTGACGTAGTTACTAAACAAGCGTTGGCTCATCCTGATGTCTGTTTTCGTTTAAAGCACAATGACCGGATGCTCCTTGACCTGCGCCGCGAGAAGGGGTTACTGGAACGCTTTGCCGCGCTTCTGGGAAGATCTCTGCTCAAAGACATGCTGCAAATTGATCAAAGGTCGGAACCTGATCTGTGCGTGAGCGGCCTGATTTCGCAGCCGCAATTAACCCGTTCTGCGGGGAGTCATATCTATACCTTTATCAACGGGCGCTATATTCGGGATCGTGTCGTGCAGCATGCAGTCATGGCCGGTTATCGTCATCTGTTGATGAAGGGGCGTTATCCTGTTGTCGCGTTGTTTCTGCAGATCGATCCGGCCCAGGTTGATGTCAATGTCCATCCGACCAAGCATGAGGTCCGTTTTCGCGAGCAGGGCTTGGTGCATGATTTCATCGTTCATAGCTTGCAGCAGGCCCTACGACCGGCTGATTGGCTCGGCGAGTCGGTTCCGGCAGCAGAACCGCAAGCAGCACCTGTTCCTGTGCCGGTTGCTTATCGCCCGGGTGCAGCAGTCATTCCGCCGATCGCCAATGAAACTTCGGCGGTTTATCAATCGATCGCGTCTCCTGCAGAATTAGTCCCTCTTCCGGCGCTGGGAGCAAGGACTGAAACTGCCGAGGACGAAATTAGACCTGCCGAGCAAATGGTTCTGCCGGAGAGTGAGGGGAGCAGATTTTTTTCTGGCCTGCGAATTTTAGGTCAATATCATCAGAGCTATTTGCTTTGTCAGGATGGAGATGATCTGGTCCTGGTCGATCAACATGCTGCACACGAGCGGATCGGCTTTGAAAAATTACGTCATTCTTATGCAAACGGAGCGGTTTCCAGTCAGTCATTACTGTTTCCCGACATGTTGGAACTCGATTTTCGCAGCGCATCAGCACTGGAAGATAATCGTTCTGAATTGGGGCGTCTCGGGTTTGAGATTGAACCTTTTGGCGGAAAATCCTTCGCCCTCAAAGCGATTCCCCAGGTGCTGCTCAATCAGGATGTCGGTCAATTGGTGGTTGATGTCGCCTTGGAGCTGGAGAAAGTTGGCCGTGCTGGCCAATTGCAGGATTCGATTGATGACATTCTTATTTTGATGGCTTGTCATGGTGTTATTCGTGCCAACCAGGCGTTATCGACCGAAGAGATGAAAGCGTTACTGCGTGAGTTGGACAACATTGATTTCAAGGCCAACTGCCCGCACGGTCGTCCCGTTATGCAGCGTTTGACGTTAACCGAAGTTGAGCGCCTTTTCCGGCGTCAATAGTCGTTTTATGTGTGAGCCTAAAATACCCGTTCTGGTTGTCTGCGGACCGACAGCCTCTGGTAAAACCGGATTGTCATTGTCGTTGGCGGAGCGCTTGCCTATCGAAATCATCTCTGCTGATTCACGCCAAGTTTATCGGCAGATGGATATCGGTACAGCGAAGGCAACCGCTGCAGAGCGGGCACTGGTTCCCCATCATATGATCGATCTGATCGACCCTGATGAAGAGTTTTCTGTCGCACAATTTGTTGATCGGGCTCGGCCGCTGATTAATGAGATTGCTGGGCGGGGAAAAATCCCTTGCCTGGTTGGTGGAACCGGGCTCTATATTCGTGCGTTGCTTGGGGGGTTAGCGGATTTGCCAACGGCAGATCAGGCGTTGCGGGATCGCTTGCATCAACGCGAAATAGAAGTCGGTGCGGGAACCTTACATGCCGAGCTGGAACGCATCGATCCGCTTGCGGCAGAGCGGATTCATTCGAACAATACTATTCGCCTGGTTCGGGCACTTGAAGTTTATCACCTCAGTGGTCGAACCCTGACGGAACTGCAGGCCGAGCATCAGTTTGCCGATCAGCCGTATCGGGTCATGAAGTTGGCTCCGACGCAGGAAAGGGCTGAACTTTATCGCCGCATCGATTTACGCGCCGCGCAGATGCTTGTAGAAGGGTTGGTCGAAGAAACTCGCGGCATAATTGAGCGCTATTCTGTCGAGCTAAAGGCATTGCAGACCCTTGGCTACCGTGAAGTTGTGCGTTATCTCGATGAGCCGAATAGTGATCAACAGATGTTAGAGGATATTCGCACCAGTACGCGACAGTATGCGAAACGACAGTTGACATGGTTCAGGAAAGAGCCTGAAATTATTTGGGTTGATTCCTCAACTGAGTCTGGTAGAGTGTTACGGTCTATTGAGGATTTTGTCAGTCAATAAAGGAGTGGATATGCCAAAGTCACCTTTTAATATTCAGGATCAGTATCTGAATCAGGCCCGTAAAGAGCGGGTCAAGGTCACTATTGTAATGATGTCAGGAGACAACCTGGAAGGGTTTATTAAATCTTTTGACAGTTTTTGTGTACTTGCTGAAAGTGATGGCGACATCCTGATTTACAAGCACGCGATCAGCTCAATTACGTCCTCGGATGGTTCCTTCCGACTGCATGGCGGACGTGATTAATCACTGATTTGACACAATTTACACAAAACAGGGGCAGCGCCGAAGCGTTGCCCCTGTTTTGTTTGTTTTGCGGATATCGTGTTTATCTTCAGGGGCGCAATGATATACTTAGGCAAAATTATTTCTTTTGGAGTTTGTGATGCTGCGCATTGAGTCCGTTGAACTAGGAAGTTACGCTGCTGAGCTGGGGCTTGACAGCGGAGACCAACTGCTGGCAATCAATCAGCAAATAATTGAAGATCTGGTTGATTACCATCGGGCCATTGAGTCGGATTGTCTGTTACTCGAAATTTTGCGTCACGACGATGAAGTGTGGGAATTGGAAATCGAAAAAGATTCACACGAGGATCTCGGACTGATTCTTGAACACCCGCAAACCAGACAATGCGACAACAAGTGTATTTTTTGCTTTGTTCATCAGCTGCCGAAGGGAATGCGCCGCTCCCTGTACATCAAGGATGAAGATTACCGTTTTTCCTACCTGTATGGTTCCTACATTACCCTGAGCAATCTCACAGATGCAGATTTTCAACGGATTATCGAACAGCAACTTTCACCGCTGTATATTTCGGTGCATGCCACTGATGATCAGTTACGACAGCAGCTTCTGGGGTGTGCCGCTCCGCCGATTTTGCCTTTGCTCAAACGTCTGACTGATGCCGGAATCAATTTGCAGTGTCAGATTGTCCTTTGTCCCGGCCTCAACGATGATGCCGCTTTGGAGAAATCGATAACCGATCTCGCTGCTTTCTACCCACTGATTGCTTCTTTAGCAGTGGTTCCGGTCGGCCTAACAAAACATCGTCAGCATCTTCCGCAGCTGGAAAAAATGACCGCAGCACAAGCCCGCAATGCGTTGGCTATCATCGACTCTTATCAGCAGAAATATCTTGCTGAAAAAGGCAGTCGCTTTGTTTTCGCTGCCGATGAGATCTATCTCCAGGCAGAGGTTGCGATCCCGGATCTGCTCTGTTATGAAGAGCTCGAGCAGATTGAAAATGGTGTTGGTCTGATTGCGCAATTCCGTCAGCAGGCCACCGAGGTTCTTTTGGAGGCGGAATCGCTTGATATCGACCGGGTGGGGCTAGTCACGGGACAATCTTTTGTCTCTGAACTGCAGCGATTTTCTGAGCGGTTGACGGTAAGGACCGGTGTAGAGCTGGCGGTACTTCCCGTTGTAAACGAGTTTTTTGGTGACGCTGTCACCGTAACCGGGTTATTGACCGGGAAAGACCTTATTGAGCAATTATCCAAGCAAGACTTGGGACAGGGCCTCTTATTGCCTGACGTCATGCTCAAAGAAGGTGAGCAGCGGTTGCTGGATGATTTGACGGTTGATGATTTAGCCGAAAAATTGCAAGTTCCTGTTGTCGTTGTCGAGAGTTCCCCCTGGGGGATACTCGAAGGGCTTGAACAGTTAGCCGATGGCCCGGTTGACATTATCCATTGTTGAAGATGATGTCCGATACTCAAATCATAATTCCGGTTTTTGGCATGAAATGCCAAAAGTGTGTTGCCAGGGTGACCGGTATTATCAACGAGTTTTCGGTTGTTGATCAGGTGGTCGTTTCGCTTGAAGAGCAGCAAGCCGTTATTTCCTGTCGCAACCCAGCCGATCAATGTATTGCTGAAATTCAAACCGCTCTGCTTGCCGCCGGATTTAAAACTGCAGGCACGGGAGAAATTGTAACGACCCCAATCCCTGAACCGCAGCCCCCTTCCATTGACGAGTCCTCTATAGAGTCTCTTCGTTTTGCCATCCGCGGGATGAGTTGTGCTTCCTGTGCGGCGACGATTGAAAAACGTCTGCACCAAGTGCCGGGTATCGATAATGTTTCGGTGAATCTGGCAGGTAATTTCGCTCAGGTTGATTATGCTCCGGGTGTTGTTACCGCCCCGCAAATCTATGCTGCCGTTGCTTCGGCCGGATTTGAGGCTTTGCCGCCCGGACAACAATCGGATCAAAGTGACGATACGCGCACAGAATTACGCAATGTCTTGATTGCCGCCGCTGGTGCCGTGCCGATTATGCTGCTGATGTTTTTCCCTGTATTCGGTTCGACGACGCTCATCGTCAATGCGCTGTTGGCGTCCATCGTACAGTTCACCGCTGGGCTCGGCTTTTATCGCAGTGCCTGGAAATCCTTAAAAAACCGAGCAGCCAATATGGATGTCTTGGTTACGCTTGGGATCACCGCCGCATACGGATATTCATTGTTGGCGGTTTTGGGTCTGCTCGGCGCGGAGGCGACGGTTTTTTTTGAGACCAGCGCCATGCTGATTCTGTTTATCCGCTTTGGTAAATGGTTAGAAGTGCGCGCCAAGGGGCGCGCCGGTGCCGCGTTGAAACAGTTGCTACATCTGCAGGCGGATCGTGCCGTTCTCCTTGATGGTGACCGGGAGCGGGAGGTTGCGGCCAGCGTCGTCCGACCGGGCGATCTCCTTCTGATCCGGCCGGGTGAAAAGATCCCTGTCGATGGCGAGGTTGTCGAAGGGGTTGCTGCGGTCGATGAAGCGATGATCAGCGGTGAATCATTGCCGGTGAATAAAGAGCCCGGCTCAGAGGTCACCGGCGCAACAATTAATCGTTCTGGCCGTTTGGTTATCCGTGCCACCCGCGTTGGTGAAGCGACGGTGCTGGCCCAGATTGTCCGTATGGTTGAAACTGCGCAGGGTGATAAGGCGCCGATTCAGCGGATTGCCGATCGGGTGTCGAGTATCTTTGTCCCCGCCGTTGTCAGCCTTTCATTGCTGACCTTTTGTTGTTGGTATCTGCTGCTTGACAGGCCATTTTTGTTTGCCTTTCAAATGGCGATCGCGGTTGTGGTTATTGCTTGCCCCTGCGCTCTGGGATTGGCAACTCCGACGGCGATTATGGTTGGTAGCTCGGTCGGCTTGGAGCGGGGTATCCTGTTTAAAAAATCGTCTGTTTTAGAGCAGATTTCGAAGTTGCAGCTGCTGCTGCTCGACAAAACCGGCACGTTGACCAGCGGCCAATTTAAGGTTGATGATGTCTATTCTCCTGCCGGTTATGACGAATCCGAACTGCTGCAACTTGCCGCCGCGCTGGAGCAAGGCAGTACTCACCCGCTGGCGACAAGTATTGTCAGTGAATGCCGGCAGCGAAATTTGCGCTGGTCGCCGGCTATGGTGCTGGAAGAGATCGGTGGGCAGGGTTTGCGTGCCGAGATCGATGGTCAGGTTGTCCTTTGTGGTCAGCAGCAACTGTTACACAACGATGGTGTTGACTTAAGCGCAGCAGCCGCCACAATAGAAATATTTGTTGCTGCGGGGAAATCGCTGGTTTTCCTTGCACGTGGTCAACAGTTGTTGGGAATTATCGCCTTAAGTGACAGCCTTAAGCCGAATGCTCAGCGGGTGATCTCGCGTCTGCAATCACTGGGGATTGTTTGCGTCCTCTTAAGCGGAGATCGTCGCTCTGCCGCTGAAGCTGTCGCACGGCAGATCGGCATTGAGCAGGTTGAGGCCGAAGTGCTGCCGGAGCAGAAGCTGCAAGTGGTGCAGAAGTATCAGCAGCAGGGGCTGTTGGTCGGTATGGTCGGCGATGGCATCAACGATGCGCCAGCCTTGGCTCAGGCCGATGTCGGTATTGCTATCGGCAGTGGGACCGATGTTGCCAAGGAAACCGGTGATCTCATTTTGGTCGGTGGCGATCTCTTCGATATCGAGCGTGGCATTCGTCTGGGGCGTCAGACCTTGCGCAAGATCAAACAAAATCTGTTTTGGGCGTTTTTTTACAATCTTCTCGGCGTTCCACTGGCGGCCGGGGTGTTTTATCCGCATTTTGGCCTATATCTTAAACCTGAATTTGCTGGTTTGGCGATGGCCTTCTCGAGTGTGTCCGTGGTGGCAAACAGCCTGCTGCTGCGCCGGATGAACAAACGTTTAGGGGGGCTGGATTGATGAGACAAAAGCGGATGATCGGCGTTATCGGCGCCGGCAAGGCCAGCCCTGCTGGTGTAAAGCTGGCTTGTCAGGTTGGTCGCTTGATTGCCGAGAATGATATTGTTCTGGTCTGTGGTGGTCTAGGTGGCGTGATGGAGGCTGCTTCAAAAGGGTGCTTCGAGGCTGGCGGTGATGTCATCGGTGTGCTGCCTGGTTCTTCCGCTAAGACGGCCAATCCATATATTACGCTGCCGATCGTCACCAATATGGGGCATGCGCGCAATGTCATTATTGCCCACACGGCCGACGTTTTGATCGCCATCGAGGGTGAGTTTGGCACCCTGTCCGAAATGGCGATCAGCCTGAAGTTGGAAAAAACTGTTATCCATTTAAATAGTTGGAAGGATTTAGCTGGCGTTCTGGCCGCCAGTACACCTGAAGAGGCGGTTGCCATGGCGATCAAGTCGATTGCCGGGGGGAAGTAAAAGATGTCCGAAACTGATTCACCTGCTGAGGCGGCAAGCTGTCCACTTTTTAGCGCTGACGGCGATTCCGTCGCTGAACTGATCGAGTGGATGCGTGGCCGCGGTCGGGTGTTGATTGTTACGCACGATAACCCCGACCCCGATTCTATCGCCGCCGCAGTTGCCCTGCGCCATCTTCTGCTGGTTAAAACCGGGCAGGATGCCGTGATCACCTATGGCGGAATTGTCGGTCGCGGTGAAAATCGCAGCATGGTTGAGCTGCTGGAAATCCCCTTGGTGCCGATCGCTGAACTGGACATTGATCAGTTTGCTGTTGTCTGTATGGTCGATACGCAGCCGAATACCGGTAATAATTCTTTTCCTGCCGACCGTCCTGTTCATCTGGTTATTGATCATCATCCGCCTAAAACCGACCTTTCGCTGGTCTGCTGGGTCGATATCCGCACTCATTACGGGGCCTCTGCAACGATGTTGTATGAGTACCTTTGTAAGCAGCAGGTTTCGATCAACACCAAACTCGCAACCAGTTTGTTTTACGCGATTAAATCAGAGACACAGGATCTTGGCCGCGAATGGTCAAAGGCCGATCGCGATGCCTATCTGAAGTTGCTGCCGTTATCGAATAATCGTATCCTGTTTGATATTATTCATCCGCAGGTGCCACGCGATTATTTTTCCACCTTTCGAACCGCAATCGAAAATGCACTGCTCTATGGGCCGGTACTGGTCTTTAATCTACGACAAATTTCTAACCCTGACCTGGTCGCTGAATTGGCGGATTTTTTGTTGCGCCAGCAAGGTGTGAAATATGTCCTTGGGATGGGCTGGTACGATGGCACGCAGATTTTGTCGATGCGCGCACTTGAGCATGACGCCAAACTGGGGCAAATCATTCAGCAGATGGTTGAGGGCGTGGGGACGGCCGGTGGACATGGTATGGTCGCTGGCGGTCAAATCCGCAGTATGGCCGAAGATGATGGTTCTCAGCAAGAACTGGAACGACTTCTGACCCGCCGTCTGTTCAAGGCACTTGCGCTCCCCTCGGTTCCGGGTGAGCCGTTGCTCGTAGAAAACAGCTGATCAAGGGCGCTTGCGTTGACAGAATGTTTGCCGCTGGGGTATAACCGAGCGGCTTTGATCGTGGAGTAACAATGCGCCTGATATTATCCATCCTACTACTTATTCTTGTTGCCACTCCTTTGTTGGCTGCGGTTGATATTGCACCGCGCGGAAAGAATCCTGTTCGTCTGGAGGATGTCTATCAGCAGGGGGGGGTGCCTTATGTTGCCATCGAAGATGCCCTGGATGCCGTCGGCCTGACCGGTCACTGGAACTCGATCAAGCATACCTTCCGCATCCGGACACAACGCGGCTGGGCGGAAATCTCTCCGGCGAGCGCTTCTCTTAAATTCGATGGCAATTATTTTCCCTTACAGGAAAAACCCCGTTTCATCGACGGCCGCTTGCGTGTGACCGAGAACTTTATTCTTAACCAGCTTTCGTTTTTAATAGGAAAGCCGATCTACTTTCGCAATCTTGATCCTGATGTTGATGTCGCGGTCAGCGAGGAAACCAGTAGTCTCGAACAGCTGTTTGCTTTTTTGCTGAATAAAAAAATCGAGCGGAGTGGGCCGGTGATCCGTGCCATCGCCATCGATCCGGGTCATGGCGGTCTCGACACCGGGGTGATCGCCGCTTCCGGGGTTAAAGAGAAAGAGATCAATTTCAAGGTTGCCGAGAAACTGACCAAGCAACTGAAAATGAAGCTTGGCGTTCCGATCTATTTAAGCCGTGATGGTGACTACGAATTGTCCCTTGAGCAGCGCTTGCAACCGGCGCTGAAAGATGATGTCGACCTTTGGTTGCTGCTTCACGCCCAGTCCTCACTGTCCGCTGAGCCGCATGGTGTTAATCTGTTTGTCCGTCCAGATGCCGTTGTTCAGACCGGGGATGACGCACAGTTGGTCGAGCCGAGTGTCAATGTCAGCCGGATGTTGGCCGATGATCTTGCTCTGGCGTTGCGTACTGCTGGAATTGAGGTGAACGGAATCTATCCCTCGTCATTATTGTCGTTGGGGCGCGGCAGTCTGCCGACGGTACAGGTTGAACTCGGTTATTTGAGTCATCCGGATGAATTGCACAATCTGCAGGATGGAGCTTATCAGGAACGACTGGCACAGGCGCTTTATCAAGGGATACGCAGTTACGCCAAGTCGAAGAAGGAGACAATGGAATGAGTTTGACCGAAGGACAACGTATTAACGATCGCCAGGCAGATCAACTGCGGCCGATCAGTTTTCAACGCCAGTTTACCCGCTATGCCGAAGGTTCGGTGCTGGTCTGTTGTGGCGAGACCAAGGTGCTTTGCAACGCCTCGGTCGAACAACGGGTACCGCCATTTATGCGCGGTGAAGGCCGCGGTTGGGTAACCGCCGAATACAGCATGCTGCCACGCGCCACCCACACCCGCTCGATGCGCGAAGCAGCCAAGGGCAAGATCTCTGGTCGAACTCAGGAAATCCAGCGTTTGATCGGACGTTCTTTGCGTGCGGTCACTGATCTTAAGGCGCTGGGCGAAATTACCGTGCAGATCGACTGTGATGTCTTGCAGGCCGATGGTGGGACCCGCACCGCATCGATTACCGGTGCCTACGTTGCCTTGTATGACGCGCTGTCCGGGTTGGTCGAAAAAGGGATTCTGTCTTCGATGCCGTTAAAAGACAGTGTTGCTGCGATCAGCGTCGGTATTGTCGATGGTAAACCGCTGCTCGATTTGAATTATGAAGAAGATTCCAACGCCGATGTCGATATGAATTTTGTCATCACCGGTTCCGGGAAGTTTGTCGAGGTCCAGGGGACCGCAGAAGAGGAACCCTTTTCTATGGATGAACTTGATGCGTTGCGCGACCTGGCACTAAAGGGCTGTGCTCAGTTGACCGAACTGCAGCAGCAGGCTCTGGAGATTTAAGTATGCAGTTACTGGTCGCAACCGGCAATCCGGGTAAACTCAAAGAGATTCGTCGCCTGCTGGAAGATACCGCTGTTGAAGTTGTCGGTCTCGATCAGCTGGAAAATCCTCCCGAGGTTGTCGAGGATGGCGAAACCTTCGACGCCAACGCGCGAAAAAAAGCGCAGCAGTTGGCGGCATTCAGTGGTTATCTGACCTTGGCCGATGACAGTGGTCTGGTGGTGGATGCCTTAAATGGAGCTCCCGGAGTTCATTCGGCCCGTTATGCCGGAGTGCAGGGCGATGATGCCGGCAACAACGCCAAATTGCTTGTGGAGTTAGATGCTATCGCCGATGAACAGCGGCAGGCCGCATTCCACTGCGTGATGGCGCTGTCCTGGCCCGACGGCAGCTGTCAAACTTACGCGGGGCAGGTTTCCGGTCTGATTATGCGCGCGCAACGTGGTGACGGCGGTTTTGGCTATGATCCGCTGTTTATCGTTCCCGAATATGGCAAAACCATGGCCGAGTTGCCGCTCGATATTAAAAATCGGATCAGCCATCGCGGTACGGCGTTACGTAAAGTGTTACCGGTGTTGCAGCAGCTAGCGCAGAACAGCTGAGGTTGTGTCCTTGACAGCGTTTAGCGGGGATGCTACAAAGCGCATCGCGATTTGAATTATTACAACTCAAAATATTGGAGAAATTTGTCATGGAAAAAACATTCGCTATTATCAAGCCCGACGCCTTTGCTGCCGGTTATGCCGGTAAAATTCTTGCTCGTATCTACGCAGAAGGTTTCAAAGTTATTGGTCTGAAAAAACTCTATCTGAGCAAAGTTGAAGCCGAGGGTTTCTACGCTGTTCACAGCGAACGTCCCTTTTTCGGCGAGCTCACCGACTTTATGAGCAGTGGTCCTTGTGTCGTTCTGGCTCTCGAAGCCGAAGGTGCAATCCTTAAATGGCGTGATCTGATGGGGGCAACCAACCCGGCTGATGCTGCCGAAGGCACTATGCGCAAGGAATTCGGTGCTTCCATCGGCGAGAATGCAACCCACGGTTCCGATGCGCCAGAGACGGCTGCATTTGAGCTCGGTTACTTCTTTAACGGGCTGGAACTGCTGTAACTAGCGACATAAACAGCTTGTCAGTAAGAAAGCCCTTCGGTTACAATCCGGAGGGCTTTTTTCGTAATGTTTTCAAGAACAAAGAGGCACCATTGGAACAGAATAAAGTCGATCTTAAGAGTTTGACCCTGGAACAGCTTGAGCAGTTTCTGGTTGATCTGGGGAAGCAAAAATATCGCGCCAAGCAGATTTTGCATTGGATCTACCAGCGTCAGGTCACCGACTTTGCCTTGATGACCGATATGGCCAAAGTATTTCGCGCTGAACTGGCGGAGCGGGCGTTCATCTCTGTCTGGCAGCCTGAGGCTGTTGAAGAGAGCCGCGATGGAACCAAGAAATATCTGTTACGACTAGACGATGGTGAATCGGTCGAAGCGGTACGCATTCCGATGGATGAAGGACGTGCAACACTCTGTATCTCAACCCAGGTCGGTTGTGCCATGCAGTGCCAGTTTTGCCTGACCGGAACCTTTGGCTTAACGCGCAATTTGACGGTCGCGGAAATTGTTAATCAGGTTTGCGCCGCACAGGCCGATGCGCCGATATCGAATATCGTTCTGATGGGGATGGGCGAACCGCTGCATAATCTTGATAACGTGGTGAACGCTTTGCAGATTATCTATCAGGATGATGGGCTTGGTTTCGGTTCCCGTCGCGTGACCTTATCGACCTCGGGGCTGGTTCCGCAGATCGCAGAATTGGCGGAGCGGATCAAGGTTCAATTGGCAGTTTCCTTAAATGCCAGTACCGACGAAGTCCGTGACCAATTGATGCCGATTAATAAAAAATATCCGCTGGCCGAGTTACTCAAGGCCTGTCGCGAATACACCAATAAGACCAGGCAGAAAATAACCTTTGAATATATTTTGATCCGCGATGTGAACGATTCAATTCCCGACGCCAAGCGGCTGGTCAAGCTGCTGCATGGATTGAGTTGTAAAATCAACCTGATCGCCTTTAACGAGCACGAGGGCAGCGAGTTCCAATGCCCTGACGAGTCGACAATTAACGCCTTTCAGGAATACCTGATGGATCGGCAGATCATCACCATGCGGCGTGCCAGTAAGGGGCAGGATATCTCGGCCGCCTGTGGTCAGTTAAAAGGCAAACTGGATAAAGAAGCGAATCTTTAAATAGTTTTGAACCGCTAAGGAGAGAACGATGAATCAACCGACTATCGGGGTTATTGGTGGCAGTGGTCTCTATGAAATTGAAGGCTTGACGGATATCCAGGAAGTAACCCTGGAGACGCCTTTTGGCGTACCATCGGATGCTTTTATTACCGGCACTCTAGGCGGCGCAAAAATGGTTTTCCTGCCGCGTCATGGTCGCGGTCATCGACTGCTTCCGTCTGAGGTGAATTATCGCGCCAATATCTACGGGATGAAAAAGCTCGGTGTCGAACAGATTATCTCTGTCTCCGCCGTCGGCAGTATGAAAGAAGAGATCGTCCCCGGGCACATCGTGATCCCTGACCAGTTTTTTGATCGCACCCAGGGGAAAAGAGCCTCGACCTTTTTTGGCAACGGGATTGTCGGTCATGTCCAGTTTGCCGATCCGATCTGTGCAGGGCTGGCTGATATCCTCGCCGAATCCGCTACCGCAGCCGGAGCAACGGTACACAAAGGTGGCACCTATATCTGTATCGAAGGTCCGAACTTTTCCACGCGCGGCGAATCGAACATCTTCCGCAGCTGGGGGGTCGATATTATCGGTATGACCAACCTGCCGGAATCCCGCCTGGCGCGCGAAGCGGAAATTTGCTACGGCACGGTTGCCTTGGCGACCGATTACGACTGCTGGCACGAAGAGCATGATGATGTTTCTGTCGAGTCGGTGATTGCTATCATCAAGCAGAACGTCGCGACCGCGCGGGAAATTATCAAAAAGTCTGTCGAGTCGATTGTGACTAAAAGGAACACGCGGGACTGCAATTGTGCAAAGGCACTTGAATTTGCCATCATGACTGATCCAAGTATGATCCCGGCAGAAACCAAGCAAGCTCTTGAGCCGATTATCGGCAAATATATCAACTAAAAAGGATTCAAAATGAGTATTCTGGTCGTTGGCAGTGTTGCCTTTGATTCCATCAAAACCCCCTTTGGCGAGGCCGACGAGGTTCTTGGCGGCTCAGCTTGTTATTTTTCTACCGCCGCAAGCTTTTTTACCGACGTTAACCTGGTGGCAGTGGTGGGGGATGATTTTCCCCAGGAGCATATCGACTTCCTGAAAAGTCGTAATATTGATCTGGCTGGCCTGCAAACCAGTCAAGGGAAGACCTTTCGCTGGAAAGGGCGCTATGAGTATGATTTGAACGAGGCGCACACCCTTGAAACCCATCTCAATGTTTTTGAATCCTTTCAGCCGCAACTGCCGGAAAACTACCGCGATGCCGAGTATGTTTTTCTGGCCAATATTGATCCTGAACTGCAACTTGAAGTTCTGCAACAGGTCAAAGCCCCGAAGTTGGTTGCCTGCGATACGATGAATTTCTGGATTGACGGCAAGAAGCAGGAGTTGATCAAGACCCTCTCTCGGGTCGATATCCTGGTGATTAACGAAGCCGAAGTACGCCAGTTGGCCGATGAGCCGAACCTGATCAAGGCGGCGGCGATTGTGCGTGGTTTCGGCCCGAAAACCCTCGTTGTTAAGCGTGGCGAGTATGGTGTGCTGATGTTTGGTGAGGGTTCGGTCTTCTCTGCTCCGGCTTATCCTCTGGAAGAAGTTTTCGATCCGACTGGCGCCGGGGACACATTTGCCGGTGGTTTTGTCGGTTATCTGGCCGCGACCCGCAACCTGGACGAACACAACCTGCGTAAGGCGATCGTCTTTGGTACTGTCATGGCTTCTTTCACGGTGGAAAAGTTCAGCCTTGAGAGACTCAAGGAAATCGACTTTGCACAGATCGAAAGCAGATATAAGCGGATAAAATTACTGACAGATTTTGCCGATATCGAGTAATTCCAGCTATACTGTCAGATGAGGAGGAGAGCCGATGTTTGTGCAACATAAACAATTAAAGGTATTAAATGTGCCGGCCTCCAAGGTCGCACGCTTAAATACCTCTGGTTGCAATGTGCAGATGGCGTTTCCAGGCTATCCTCCGCAACTGTGCGGATCCTATCTGGTCTCACTAACCAGTGGCAATAAGGTCTTGGTGTTGGTTGCTTTTTATCTTTCTGAGAGCAAGAAGTCGATTTTCTTTGTTCCCAAGTGCGGCGAGGTTTCGGTTGAGGAGGCGGAGGAAACTTTCGACGAAGGTTTTGTTTTTGCTGAATCTATGGGCTTTGTGCTTAATGAGACCGATTTCCACCTGCTTTCAACTGCTGATCAAAAAAAACTCTGGTCGTCAATGGCGATCTGTCAGTTGTCTGAATCCGCTCTTGGTGAGGAAAAATCCAAACCGCAAGCGGAACAACGTGGCTCTGCTCGGCGGGATAGCCTTGATGAATATCGTGAACGTAGTTTGAAAAGCCTGGGTCGTTTTCTTTCTTCAATGTAATCAGTTTTTTGGAGGGTGCAGATGTTTTGCGTACGTGTATTAGTCGTTATTCTGCTTGCCGGTTTGTTCGCTTGTGCGCCGGTTGTTTCGCAAAAGCAGCAGGAAGCTAAACAGCAAGCTGACATGCACTACCAGATGGGTGTGTCCCACTTGCAATCCAATAGTCCGACCATGGCTCTGAAGGAGTTGTTGCAGGCCTCCCAGAATGGGCGCGACGATAGTGAACTCCATGCTGCATTGGCCCAAGCCTATCAATTGAAAAAGGCTTATACCAAAGCAGAAACGCACTATTTGCGAGCGATAGCCCTGTCGGATAACAATCCACGCTATCACAACAATCTGGCATCTCTCTATCTGGTTATGCAGAAGTGGGATAAAGCCATCAACCATTTCGAAATCGCCGGCAGTAATCTGTTGTTTTTCAATTCTCATGTCGCCTTGACCGGCATCGGGTTCGCTTATTTAAAAAAACAGGATTATCCTGCTGCCCTGCAACAGTTTGAAGAGGTTATCGCTGTTACCCCCAGATACGCGCAGGTTTATTACCTGCAGAGTGAAACCTATGAGGCTATGGGGCAGAGTGAGAATGCACGTCGTTCCATGGAGAAAGCGATTGAAGTGGCTCCCGGTTTTGCTCAGGCCATTTATCAGCTTGGGGTAATGTTGCTAAAAGAGCAGCAAATCGCGGCTGCAACGGAAAAATTTGAACGGGTTGTAGATCTCGCTCCCACGTCGGAATGGGGGATGCAATCAGCTGAGATGCTCCGCCGCCTGTCCCGTGACGCTGCAGGTAAAAATTGATATAGTTGGCCGGTTGTTAAAAAGGGATTTAGTCATGATCATTCAGTGCCCGGAGTGTAAAGCACGATATCGAACCAAGGTTTTGCCCGAAAACCATTCTCCACTTTCGGTCAAGTGTCCTAAATGTGCACACCGATTCGTTGTCAGTAGCTGCAACACTGTGCCACCAGATGCTCTTGTGGAAGTGCCGACTATTTTGTTGGTTGACGATGCGCGTTTTTTTCGTGAGTTATTGGTTGATCTGCTCAAGGAGCGCAAGGCCAATCTGCTGACAGCAGACAGTGCCGCCGATGCTTGGCAAAAATTGCACAGTCATGAGGTGCAACTGTTGATTGTTGATATCAACTTGCCGGATAAAAATGGTCTCGATCTGATCCGGGAGATCCGTGAAGATGCTGCCCTGAGCAAAGTTTCAATCCTCTGCATCAGCGGCGTTTATCGCAAGGATGATGACGCTATGAAGGCTATTCGTGCTGGCGCCGACGATTTTATCAGCAAGTCATTTAAGCCGCATGAGTTAAATGAACGAATCGACAAGTTGCTCAACAAATGACCCTTCTGGATAATCTTTCTGCCGCGATTGATATGGCACACGGTTGGTTAGATGGCCGCAAACCGCAACTGGCCATTGTCCTTGGTTCCGGACTCTCGACCATTCTTGAACAGCTTGAAGAGCCGATGAGTCTTCCCTATTCTCAACTTCCAGGGTTTGCTCCCGCGGGTGTTGTCGGTCATGCTGGCTGTTTGCACTTCGGCCAGCTCTTTGGTCGATCGATTTTGATTTTTCAGGGGCGCTATCATTGTTACGAAGGTTATAGCGCCTGGCAGGTGACAGCACCGGTCCGTTTAGCCGCCGCACTCGATTGTGAGAAAATTTTACTGACTAACGCTGCTGGTGGCATCGATGCTGCCATGCAACCGGGTGATTTTATGCTCGTTACCGACCATTTGAATATGGTTGGAGAAAACCCCTTGCGTGGCCGGCCGGAACTGGACTTTATCGATTTGTCCACTCTTTATCGTCAGGATTTCTATTCTCAATTACAGCAACAGCTGCAGGCAAAGAACGTCAATTTACATGCCGGGGTGCTGGCTTGGATGATGGGCCCCTGCTATGAGACCCCGGCGGAAATCAGATTACTCCAGCTTGTTGGCGCCACTGCTGTCTCTATGTCGACAATTCCTGAAGCCATCGTGGCGCATCGATTTGGTCTGGAGGTGGTTGCGGTTTCCTACATATCTAACCTTGCCGCCGGCAAATCGGCTGGCATTCTCGATCATCAGGATGTCCTCGCCAGTGGCGAGCGGGCCGCATCCTTCTTTTCCAGTCTGCTGGAAGCTCTCTTTATGCAGTGGCTTGATTGATAGTTAAGTGAAATCAGTTGGTTATGGGGTAGTTCACTGGCTTGACAGAGCCCTGTCAGCTGTTAAGATTTAGAATAATTATTCGTATTGATGGGATATCTATGGAACGTGTACTTATTGTTGATGATGAAGAGAATGCTCGCATCGGCCTGAAGAAATTACTTGCCCGTGATGGTTTTCAGGTTGCTGCTGTCGCAAACGGTTTCGAGGCTTTGGAGCATCTTGATCGTCACTCGGTCGACTTGGTTATCACCGATATCAACATGCCGGAAATGAATGGTCTGGTATTTCTTCGTGAGCTGAATCGCAGCTATCCCTCGATTAATGTCATCATGGTAACGGCTTATGGCGGTGTAGAGTCTTATTTGGAAGCGATGAATCTGGGAGCTTTTGAGTATCTGAATAAACCGGTTAAACTAGAAGAATTAAAAGCTGTCATGGAGCGAATTTTCAATCGTAACATGAAGAAGGTTAATTGAACTGGGAGTTTCACACCGCACAAACTGGAGGTTGGTATGAATACTTTTTCGACCATTCTGGTGGCAGTAGATTTTTCCGATAGTTCTGACAATGCCTTTCAGTTGGCTCTTTCAATGGCGCAAAAATATTCTGCGCACCTGATTATACTCCACGTTATAAATGAGCCCATCGACCTCCGTGGATTCTACGTTCCGCACATCTCCTTCGAAAAGCTTGAAGAAGAAATCGAAGAAGGTGCACAAAAGATGATGGAGAGTTTTTGTCGCCGGCATGTAGGTGATTTTACCGATTTTGAAACATTGATTGTTCCTGGTATGCCTTATGACCAGATACTTGTTCAGGCTGAAGGCAAGGGCGCTGATTTGATTGTCCTCGGTACACATGGCCGGGCTGGACTTGATCATGTCTTGTTCGGGAGTACGGCGGAAAAGGTCGTCAGAAAATCAAAATTGCCGGTACTGACAGCCCGCCTTGATGATGCCGATTGAAGTTCGTTGTTAAATTTCCAGTAGCAAACTAAAAAACAGCCGATCAGGCTGTTTTTTAGTTTGCACCACCCTTGTCAAAGCAAGCAAGCGAGGGTATTCTGCCCTATCGTGGTAGTTTTAGCCCTCACTTGGAATAAAGACCATGCCTACGAATAATAGCCGTTTTGCCGGAGAGAAAATTCTGCTAGCCGATGATGAGGACATTATCCTCGAATTGACTGCACTTCTTCTGAAAAAGCGGGGTTTTGAAGTGTTTCTGGCACGTAATGGCGAAGAGTGTGTCCGGTCCGTGGCTGAGCACAGGCCGGCACTGGTTCTGCTCGATTTTATGATGCCGGTTATGAACGGGCTTGATGCTCTCAAACAAATCAAAATCAATTATCCGGATACCTATGTCATCATGTTCACCGGCAAAGGCAGTGAAGAACTTGCCGTTGATCTGATGAAAGCCGGTGCCAGTGACTATCTGCAAAAGCCATTTTCCAATAAAAACCTTCAAGATCGGATCGACTCGATCCTTTCTATTCGTAGGGTTGAACTTGAGAACCACGAGCTCTTAAAAGAACGAGAATTTTTGCAGCGTGAGATTGAAGAATGGAATAGAGAACTGGAGCAACGGGTGGTCAATAAGAGTCGTGAACTTGAATTGGCCCACAGAGAAATCATTCAATCGGAAAAGCTCGCAACACTCGGACATATATCCGCCGGCATGGCGCACGAAATCCGTAATCCCCTTAATTCCATTAATCTCTTTGCGCAGTTGTTGCAGTCCGCGCCAGAGTTGGATGTGGAAAATCGAGAATATGTGGAAAAGATAACCCAGGAGGTCGAGAGGATTGATAATATCCTGCTACAAATGCTGGCGGCCAGTAAGGGGGAAGGGAAAAATCGGGATCGTGTCGATTTGGCAAAAATAATTAACCGGGTTCTCAAAACCACCAAGGTGCTAATTGATGCGCAGCAGGTTGAGGTGGTTTGTCAATTGGATGAGAATGTCCCGACAATTAAAGCTGATCCGCTAGAAATTGAACAGATTTTTACCAATTTGATCGGCAACGCCCTGTTTGAAATGCCAGAAGGTGGACGGCTAAGTATCAGTTTGAAAAATAATGCCGAAAACCTTCAGATTCGTGTGTCCGATACCGGACACGGGATTCCGCCTGAGAATTTACCGCGGCTCTTCGATCCATTTTTTACCACCAAGGAAAAAGGCACCGGGTTTGGGTTGTCCGTTGTTTTACGCATCGTCAAAGGTTGCGGCGGTAGAATTAGTGCCGAAAGTCGCCCTGGAGAGGGAGCTAGATTCCTGGTTGAGATCCCCTTGCTGCCTGCTTCAGTCCACTGATGATTCTGCGCCTGCGTGAAATTCCATTGCAGCTCGGTGACGACGAGTCACTTCTGCCCGCTGCGATTGCCTCCATCTTAGGGATTCCTGTTGCTGCTGTCGGGACTTGGAAAATCGTTCGCAAGGGGATTGATGCCCGCCGTAAGCCGAAGGTGTTGCGGGTTTATACGGTCGATTTTGAGGTTGCCGAGGCAGCGGAGGTTTTAAATGAAAATCGCGCTAATACCTGCCTTATTGTTGCGCCTGAGCCCGTAGTCGAACCGCTGATCCGTTTAGCGCAATCACCACAAGTGTTGGTCGTCGGGATGGGGCCCGCAGGTCTGTTTTCTGCGTTGCAGTTAGCACAAACCGGTGCCCAGGTGACGCTGGTTGAGCGCGGTAAACCGGTTGCTGAACGGCTGCTGGATGTCCAGAATTTCTGGCATCAAAAGATCTTTAATGCGAACAGCAATATCCAGTTCGGTGAAGGGGGGGCTGGAACCTTTTCGGACGGCAAGCTGACCAGCCGTTTGAATCACCCGCTGATGCGTCAGGTTCTGGAAACGTTGGTCCGTTTTGGCGCCCCGGAGGAAATCCTCTGGCAGGCCAAGCCGCATGTCGGTTCGGATCGCTTGCGCGCTGTGTTGATAAATTTTCGTAAACATTTGCAGCAACTTGGAGTCGACATCCGCTTTTCGACTTGTCTGACCGATATTCGTTTTAAGGCGGGGCAGGTTTGTGCTGCGGAATTAAATGGCTCAGAGGAACTGCCAACCGAGCATCTCGTGCTGGCGTTAGGGCACAGCGCTCGTGATACCTATCAGATGCTGTTCGACTCTGGGGTAAAGTTGGAGTCAAAAGCCTTTGCTATTGGTTTACGGGTTGAGCATCCCCTGGAACTGATAAACAGTATTCAGTACGGTATGAACAGCCACCCGCAACTCCCTGCTGCAGAATACAGCCTTGCCTGGAATAACCGTCAGAGCAAGCGTGGCGTTTACTCCTTCTGTATGTGTCCGGGCGGAATGGTCGTCAATGCTGCCTCTGAAGAAGGCGGGATCGTTGTCAATGGCATGAGTGACTTTCAGCGCAACGCCGAATTGTCCAACAGTGCTCTGGTGGTGGCGGTACGGCCAAGCGATTTTTCATCTGCTGATCCTTTGGCGGGGGTCCGTTTCCAGCAGCACTGGGAGCGACAGGCCTTTGCCGCGGGAGGAAAATCCTGGAGTGCACCGGCGCAACCGCTAATGGAATTTTTAAGCGGACAGGGGGGGCGATTGCACTCATCCTGTCAGCCGCAAGTCGTCCATGCTGATCTTAGTACCTGTCTACCGACTTTTGTCGTCGATGAGCTGCGCCAGGCTTTACCGCAGTTCAACCGGCGGATGCGCGGTTTTATCAGCGACGAAGCAACCTTGATCGGAGTGGAAACAAGAACCTCCGCTCCGTTGAGGATCTTGCGCACGGTCGATTGTCAATCGGTCAGCCATCCCCGGCTCTATCCAGCGGGTGAGGGTGCAGGTTATGCTGGAGGAATTATGAGTGCTGCCGTTGATGGACTGAAGGTCGCGAATAGTATTTTGCAGCAATATTCAACTTGAAAAGAGGTTAAATTGAAACAGATATATGTAGAGCAGATCCGTGAACGGGATAAAGTCGAAGAGATCTTTCTGGTGCGCGACAAGATCATCGCAATGGCGAAGAACGGCAAGCCATACATGACCCTGAAATTGATGGATCGCACCGGTGAACTGGAGGCTCGTATCTGGGATCGGATCGATCAGCTGTCCAGCTATTTTGAAAAGAACGATTTTATTCAGGTGCAGGCAAAAGCGAGTGTCTATCTGGGAAAGATGCAGTTGATCGTTCAGGACTTGCGGAAAATGGAAGAAGCGCACGTGGACCTTGCTGATTTTCTGCCGGTTTCTAGCCGAGACCAGCAAGAGATGCGCGGCGAGTTGGATGAATTGTTGTCATCCCTTACTGATCCGCACATCAAGGCGCTGCTGCGTTCTTTTTTTGATGATCAACAATTTTATGCTCGCTACAGCATGGCACCTGCAGCCAAGGGCATGCATCATGTCTATCTTGGCGGATTGCTTGAACATTCGCTGGCCGTTGCGGCCCTGGCTTCGGATATGGCCAAACGCTATGCGCAAATTAACCGTGATCTGCTGCTGGCCGGTGCGCTGTTGCATGATGTCGGTAAGGTTGAAGAACTTTCCTACCAGCGTTCTTTCGATTATACCGACCAAGGCAAACTTCTTGGCCATATTATCATCGGCGTGCAGATGATTGAGGATCGGGTGCGTGAAATTGATGGTTTTCCGCAGCAGTTGTCAGTGCTGTTGAAGCACCTGCTGCTTTCTCATCATGGCCAATATGAATATGGTTCCCCGAAGCGTCCCAAGTTTATCGAGGCGGTGGTCCTGAGCTTTGTCGATGACATCGACTCGAAAATCAACGGGATTCAGACCCATATTGATAAAGAACCCAACCGCGAAGGGAACTGGACCAATTATCATCGGCTCTACGACCGCTACTTTTTTAAGGGTTCGCAAACAAACGATGCTAGTCAATTAGAGCCCCCAGCGCCGCAAATGCCGCAACCGATCCAGCAAGAAAGATCAACGGCAGCTTTTGCAGATAAAACCGGCAAGTCGGATAAAAAACGTTACGATAAGCCACTCGGTGCAACGTTGGGAGAACAGTTAAAAGAGAAGAATCTCGACCTGTTTGCCACATTTTCAGACAAAGGGACAAAGTCATGATTTTGGAAAGTCTGCCGACCGGGCCATTACAGGTTAACTGTTATATTATTGGTTGTGAAACAACCCGTCATGCAGCGGTCGTCGATCCGGGTGGCGATGCCGAGCAAATTCTCGCCTTACTGCAACAGCTGAATTTGAAACCGCAGATGATTATCAATACCCACGGACACTTTGATCATATCGGTGGCAACAGTCAGTTGCTCGATGCGACTGGTGTTGATTTGTTGTTGCATAAAGATGATAGCGAATTGCTCGCCAAGGCAGTCGAGCACGCCGCTGCCTATGGTTTGTCAGCCGTATCTTCTCCTGCTCCGCAGCGCTTGTTAAACGGTGGTGAAGAGTTAACGGTGGGGGAGTTGACCCTCAAGGTGTTACATACTCCCGGACATTCAGCTGGTGGTATCTGTCTTTATGTTGAGGACCAGGTGATCGTCGGCGACACGCTTTTTGCGGGATCTATCGGTCGTACGGATCTGCCGGGCGGTGATCATCAGCAATTGATTAACAGTATTCGTGAAAAGTTGTTGCCGTTGCCAGAGGAAACCGTTGCGCACCCAGGACATGGTCCGGAGACAACCATCGGGTGGGAAAAAATTCACAATCCGTTTTTGAATTAAAGGGGATCGTCATGCTGCAGGGGAAAAATATCGTACTCGGTGTTAGTGGTGGTATCGCTGTCTATAAGGCGGTCGAACTGTTACGCTTGTTGACCAAGGCCGGTGCTGAAGTGCACGTCGTGATGACAAAAAATGCCCAGGAATTTGTTACTCCGCTGACCTTTCAGACGCTTTCCGGTAACCCTGTTCATACCGATCTGTTCAATCTTTTTCAGGAGCAAGAGATCGGCCATATTTCACTAGCTGATCGTGCCGACCTGTTTATCCTCGCCCCAGCGACGGCCAATCTGGTGGGCAAAATTGCTCAAGGCCTGGCGGACGATCTGTTGACCACCAGTGTTATGGCAACCAAGGCACCCGTGTTGGTGGTCCCGGCAATGAACACCAATATGTATGAGAACCCTTTTTACCAGCGCAACGAGCGGTTGCTGATCGAGCAGGGCTACCATCTTGTCGAACCCGCAACTGGCGAACTCGCTTGTGGCTGGCAGGGCAAAGGAAAACTTCCCGATCCTGAAACCATTCTCGCTTTAGCGACATCCATTATGGTTCCCAAGGATCTGCTCGGTTGTCATCTGTTGGTGACCGCTGGACCGACCCGCGAAGAAGTTGATCCGGTGCGTTATTTGACCAATTATTCTTCCGGTAAGATGGGTTTTGCCGTTGCTGCCGTTGCCAGTCAACGTGGTGCTACTGTGACTCTGATTTCGGGCCCGTCCAATTTGACGGTTCCGGTTGGCGTCAAGTGTATCCCGGTGATTTCCGCAGAGCAGATGCGCACCGCCGTGTTGGACCATTTTGATGGAGCCGATGTTGTTATCAAGGCCGCTGCTGTGGCCGATTATCGACCGGCTGTTCGGGCTGGCAATAAAATCAAGAAAAGTGAAGATCAACTGACCCTGAAATTGGAAAAGAATCCTGACATCCTCGCTGAATTAGGCGCGATGAAAGAGGGGCGGGTGTTGATCGGATTTGCGGCGGAAACTGAACGTTTGCTGGTTCATGCTGCAGAAAAACTGAAAAAGAAAAATCTCGATATGATTGTTGCCAATGACGTGACAGCAGAAGGTGCAGGATTTGATGTCGATACTAATATTGTCCGCTTCCTGTTCGGCGACGGCCGGGTGAAAGAGTTCGATTTGATGTCGAAGGAGCAGGTTGCGACCCAGCTGCTCAATCATGTTCAGCTTCTCTGGCAGGCTAAACAACCGTAAATAAAGGCAGGATTTCATCCGGATCGGTGATCCCGAGTTTGAAGCGGTTACGCAATTCTTTGAGGATCAGTTCGGTATCTTCGGCTTTGAGCTTTCCGTCCAGCCAGAGCAGTTTCATGTTTTTACGGATCAGCTTGGCTGCTGTCAAAGCCCGGTCTCCGGTCGGATCGGCATTCCAGTAGGGGCTGTTCTCATCGCCGAGAATACCGTTGATTGCATCGACGCCAAGCAGGAGATATTCGCTGTGCTCGGTGTCGTCGAGCGTCCATTTTGAGCGGTTGGCGACCGTTTGCATCATCTTATGCCAACGTTGCAATCGACTGACCAGTAGCATCGAGTTGAACAGCTGTTTGTTGGTGCGAAAAGAAAAGACCGTTTTAGAGATAATCCGGCTGAGCATCTGATCCAAGTCGCGATTATCGCGTTTTTCCAGTTGCTGCGCTATGGGCCAGACATCATCAGACATACCGATGTCGGCGCGAATCTCCCAATAGGCATGGTTGTGCAGGATGGTATTGAAGGTCATTGCTAGCTTTAACGGCACATAGTAATTATGGGCGATCGTGTCCGCGGCGAGATGAGCCAGGTATCCATAGGCACAGGCTTCGGCGGCCGGACCCTCCTGGCGCGCCTGGTGCAGAATTTTACGCCCAACACTCCAGTTGTGGCAGTGTTCAAGATAATGGGTGAATTTTTTCCCCAAGGTCACATCCGCGGCAACGCAGCCATAGAGAAAGGCCAGTGGTTGGGATGCCAGCAACGCCTGCAGGGCCGCTGGGAGTTGATCCGGGGCCGTCAGAATGCAGGAACCGAGACTCAGGTGAACGCCCATACCCCAGGCGAACGCGTCCGCAGGGATGAGAATTAAGAGGGTCAGAATAACAGGAAGGCGCATAGTTGCCCTTGATAGTACGGTCATATGACCGCAGAATAATTGGATAATTGAATCATGCCCGACAAATTATATCACGAAAGCCTTGAACTAATCTCGCAGGGGCGTGCTCTTCTGGAAGATTTACAGGAATGGGGATTTGAGTCGTTGCCACTGGCTACTGAGACCGAGTTGCCGATCTGTCCTCTGCCCAGTGCGAACTCTGCCGATCAGCAAACTGGCTGTCGCCCTGAAACTCTTGAAGAGTTGGAAAACCGTTTACAGGGGTGTGAGCTTTGTCCTCTCTGTGAAAATCGACAGAACATTGTCTTTGGGGTCGGCAATCCCCAGGCAGACTTGGTGCTGGTTGGTGAGGCTCCTGGACGGGAAGAGGATGAAAAAGGCTTTCCTTTTGTTGGCGAGGCGGGTCGCTTACTCGATCGAATCCTTTTTGCCATGCGCTTAAGTCGAGAGGATGTCTATATCTGCAACGTCACCAAGTGTCGACCGCCGAGCAATAGAGACCCTCAACCCGATGAAATAGCTGCTTGTGAGCAGTTTCTCAAGCTGCAACTGGCCGCTATTCGTCCGCGCATTATACTTACCCTTGGGCGCTTCGCAACTCAGGCTTTGTTACAGAGCACAGATCCGATTGGCCGCTTGCGGGGGCATTGGCATGAATATCAGGGCATCCCGCTGCTGCCGACCTTTCATCCGGCCTACCTGTTACGGAACCCTGCGGGGAAAAGAGATGTTTGGGAAGATATGAAACAGGTGATGCATAAGCTCAAATAGTTTTGTCGCCGATTTATGATTTGTTCTCGAGAGCTCTGCTGTTTGCAGGGCTCTTTTTTTTTAGGCAAAAATATCGATGTAACTGCCGGCAGGCGGGGCATCGTATGATTTGAGTTGATATTTTGATAATGCTGGTGCTGTGGCTGAGAAACTATTATCCGTAGGTGGATTTAATTCTGAATTTTCCGGGGCCAATGTGTCGTCCAGGACATGCCGCTCTTGCGAGAAAAGCGTTGCACTTGGACTGTAGAATTCAACAAATTCAGCGTCGATGATAGGCGGAGATGAGGTCTCTGTATTCTTATTGTAGCTGTCTGTGGCTCCAGTAGTCTTGGCGGCTGGCAGCGGGTTGATCGAGGTCGGATGCTTACCACCCTGAACCGATATGTTGGCGGCTGAAATTCGCACAACAAAACCCCTTTAATCCTCGTCCTGTTAATAAATAGCTGTTTTTCACACACTTAGACTATAAATCCGTAAGTCGTTTTTTACAAGGTGCAAAAGGATTGATTGGAAAGGGGCAAGTGCACAGCATTACCCAGGTCGTTCAATTTAAATAGCCTGTAAAGAAGAATAATCTTCAAAACCTTCCTCTGTGATAAGTGTCTCATCTGCTTTCCCCTGCGGCAATTCAACGATAAATTTTACTCCTTTGCCCGGTTCAGATTCCAACCATAAATTCCCCTTATGCTTATCAACCACGATTGCGTGTGAAACAAATAGACCCAAACCTGTGCCCTCGCCAGCATCTTTAGTGGTAAAAAACGGATCGAATATTTGCGACTTAATCGATCCGTCAATACCTGGGCCGTTATCTTCCACTTCTATACGTACCCTGTTTTTAATCAATGAAGAGCTGAGAATTATGGTCGGATCAGGCACTTTGTGAGCGGTTAATGATTGAGCAGAGTTTTTAATCAGGTTGAGGATGACTTGTTTGATCTCAGTTGCAACGCAGGGGACATTACTTGTTTTATCATTGTAATTTCTAGTAATCTTTATATTTATAAAATTACTATGTTTTTTAAGGTCGTAATCGGAAGCGGCCAAGTTTAAAGTTGTTTCCAGTAAGTCGGCAACATTTGTATCATTGATGATCTCTTTTTGGTGAGGTCGACTGAATTCAAGAAGTGACTTTACAATCTCGGCTGCATTAATGGCTGATTGATTGCTGTTTTTGAACATCCGCTGGACCTTGCTTTGCTCAAGATAATTCTGCAATTTGGCAAGATCAATATCGTATTCAGCAGCTTTTGTCACACTGCGCGGGTTGTTTGGATCGAGCTTCATTTTAATCACTTGCTGTGACTGCAGGATAACGCTTAAGGGGGTGTTTATTTCGTGCGCGACTCCGGCAGCAAGCCCAGCAATCGTTGTCATTTTTTCGTTGAGAAACAGCCTTCTTTCAATTTTTTTCTTTTCGGTAATATCTGTGGCAACATGAACTATGTTTTGTAACTCACCATAGCTGTTTAAAACCGCAGAAGCGCTCACGGTGAAAGTTCGGCCTAATTTTTCATGGGTTATTTCTTTCGTATAGGTTTTAAATGTTTTTGTCGTTCCAATTAATGGGCAGCCAGGGCAAGGTTCATCGGTTCCATGAAACAACTCGTGACAACGTTGACCGTAAGCTTCCTGTTCACTGATTCCTAAAATATCGCGGCCTGCTTGGTTTATATTTACAATATTCATGTGAGAATCTTGCAGCGTAATGACATTATGTATTGAATTAAAGGTTTTTTCCCACTGTTCTTTGCTTTGTCGGAGCGAACCTTCAACCTTTTTGAACGCGGTGATGTCATGAATCATGCCGAGAGAGGTGGCTGTTTTGCCATTGGCATCCAAGGTGTTCTCCGACTGTTGTTGGATTATCCTTTCTTCGCCGTTTGGTCTGATAATTCTGTACGTGACATTGTATGCAGAGTTGTTTTTTATCGCACTCAAATAGGCCTTATCGACAATATGGCGATCTTCCGGGTGGACGACTTTAAGAAATGTTCTGTAGTTGGGTAAATCGTTGTGTGGGCAAAGACCAAGTATCTGAAAAGCTTCATCGGTCCAGAGCATTTTTTTGTGTTTGTAATCATATTTCCAGCTAGCGATATTTCCCATTTTTTGCGCATTGAGCAAAACCTTTCCATTTTCTCTTAATTTGTCATGATATTCCAAGCTTTTTTTTGTCATCTTGTTCAGGCAGATATACAGGGTAAGTAGGGGCAATGAGGTCACAAGAGCGATGATGCTGCATAAATTTAAGATTTGATGGTTGTTTTGTTTGACTAAGGCCGAAATGTTTTGCAGAACGACAATGCCACCAATTATGTCTCCCTGGAAATCTTTGAAAACTGGCCAACTATAGAAAATATAATGGTTACCTTCTAAACCAACGCGTTTGTTTTGACCCACTAAATTGAAGTCTGTGGGCAGTGACAGGAATAATTCGTTGTCGTGGCTATTTAGTACAAATTCATCGAAAGAACGGATTACGTCGGTTT
Source organism: Desulfuromusa ferrireducens (assembly GCF_055389805.1). Taxonomy (NCBI): domain Bacteria; kingdom Pseudomonadati; phylum Thermodesulfobacteriota; class Desulfuromonadia; order Desulfuromonadales; family Geopsychrobacteraceae; genus Desulfuromusa; species Desulfuromusa ferrireducens. The sequence continues at coordinate 3,918,479 of NZ_AP042415.1, read as the reverse complement.
TTTTTTCCAGGTTCGTTGCTTTGGCCCATTCGTCGCGCAAAAAATATGCGGCACTTTGACCGCCTAAATCTGATTCCGCCATTTTCAATAATTGATGAGCTTTAATGCCAAATTCTAAAGCGCCGATGTAGATATTTCCGGAAAATACAGGCTGAACGATTCTGTAAAAAGGGCCATGTCGACCGATTTCAAAACCTGATTTTTGGATATGATGTCGATGAACGGCATCGACAATGGAGCGAACCCCACGCAGACTGTCGCCGAAATAGGTTGGATTATGCATCCGCAGAAGAGTTGTCCCATCTGCTAGGTGAAAATGCATTACCTTAAAATATGGACTTTCAACTTTGAGGGTTTCGTATATAGGTTTAAATTTTTCGTAAAGACTGTTTCTCTTATTTTTAGAAAATAATTGTGATAATTCTTTATCGCTTAGAACTAAATGTTTTAATTTGTTTTTATAATAACTATATGAGCTGCTCTCTAGTTTATTGAAGTCATTTTCAATGCTTATGAATTTTAATTTTATTAAATTTTCAATAAGGTTTTGCTGGCTAATCATAATGTTGTAAATGATTGTAATGGAAAGAAACACTATTGAGGCAGAAACTAAAAGCATCACCCTTCTCTTGTTCATAATCGTCGGTTCAGGGGTATCTCTCGAGAAAAAACTCATGTTGCCACCATCCATTTCAAAACATTTTACTCATCTAACCCGGTGATTATCCGCCTGCTATTTTGCCCGTCTTCAGAGACGCATAGTTTTGTGTCTCTGAAGACGGCGCAGTTTATCGATAATGGTGAAGCGGACTTAGAATTTACCGAACTCCAGGTCATCAAGGTTTAATTGTGGTTGTGTGGAGTTTGCCGGCCAACCTGCTTTTGCCGCTGACGCTGGTTTTTGAGCAGCAACTGGCGCAGCCCAAGAGACCGGCGGATTTTTCTGTTCATTCATCAGAGTGAAGCGTGACAGAATATGTTTCATCGACTCTGCTTGGCCGGCTAATTCTTCAGCTGCAGCGGCACTTTCTTCGGCACTGGCGGTATTTTGCTGCGTGACTTGATCGATCTGGCTGACTCCTTGATTAATCTCATTGACTCCCTGGGCTTGTTCGGTACTGGCTGTAGCAATTTCAGCAACAAGATCAGAGGTTTTACTAATACCGTTAAAAATATTCTCTAACGCTTCCGCTGTCTGGTTGGCGATCTGGCTGCCATTTTCTGTTTTCTCTACCGACCCTTCAATTAATTCGGCCGTTTCTTCTGCCGCCTTGGCACTGCGAGCGGCAAGATTTCGAACTTCTTCAGCAACCACGGCAAATCCTTTACCATGCTGTCCGGCACGGGCCGCTTCGACTGCCGCATTTAAGGCTAGCAGGTTGGTCTGAAAGGCGATTTCGTCAATGGTTTTGATTATTTTCGAAATGTTCTGACCCGCTTCGTTGATCTCACCCATCGCTGACACCATCGATTGCATTCGCTCCCCACCCTGTTTGGAGGCCACTTGTGCTTCCGTTGCTAATTGATTTGCCTGGCGGGCGTTTTCGGCATTAAGCGTTGTTTTTGATGACAATTCATTTAACGATGCGGATATTTCTTCCAGGCTACTGGCCGATTCGGTTGCGCCTTGGGACAGGGCTTGGCTCGCGTCGGAGACTTGATTGCTGCCTGCTGCAATTTGTTCCCCCGACATTTTCATTTGTCCGAGAACACCATTTAGATCGGTACAGAGTTTTTTCATTGCTCCGCGAATCTGGTCACGATCATCGTAGGGAGTGATGGTACAGCTCATGTCCCCTTGGGCGAAGCGTTGCAAAGAGGCGATAATTTCATTCTGTAGACTGTCGGCAAATCTATCCATGCTCAGCGCCATCTGCCCAATTTCATCCTTGCTATCGATATTGAGACGCATGTCCAAATGACCTGAGCCCATTTCCCCGATCATCTCGCAACTCTTTCGCAGTGGGCCGATAATTCCCCGGGCGATGCAGAAGGCAATGAGAATGCCAATTGGTAAAGCGATGGCGGCCAAAGTTATGATCCCGGTGCGGGTGCTGCTCGCTGCAGAGAGCATTTCTTCATCGGTCATGACATACTGAGCGGTTGTTGAGATGACCTGACCAAGTAAATCCGAAACCTCATTTAGGGAGGGAATCGTTTCCGTTGCATAAATACTGTTGGCGGCATTCATTCCAGCAACCAGTTCGCTCGCCCGTTCCTTGAGGTTTTTTAGATGGTCCTGGGTTTCGGCCAGCGCGGCCAAAGTCTCCCTGGCAAAGATTTTGTACGCCGCTTCTTTATTCGCAGCGTTGGTCTGGATTTTCTCGGCAGATTTATGTAAGCGTAGATGTGGCTCTTTAATGGCCTCCAACAAACGACCTAACTCGGGGTCGCTGGCAGCGACTTGCTGTCCTTTATCACTGTAAAGAAACCTGCCTAAGGCACATTGATGGCCATTAGTTTCAACTTTCAGTTCGTCTTTATTCTGCGCAAAAAAGCTGAGAACCTGATTGATCCAGGCTAAATGTTCAGCTTCTTTCTCACTGAGAAACTGGCCCAAAGATAAATCGGCCTGATGAAAGTTCTTCCCTATAGCGGTTGCGGATTCGTGAAGATTTTTATGCGGAGCTTCAATTTTTGCCAGCAACGATGATAGTTGTGGAAGAAACTTTTCTGCTTGTGTGCGACCTGTGCCGTAATACCATTGCCCGAAGCCGCATTTGTGCGGGTCCGTTTCGACGTTAAGATGTGTTACGTTGTTATCGGTCAGAAGCGCGTTGACCTGATTGGCCCATTTCAGGTGGTCTACTTCTCTTTGGACCATTTCGCCACGTAATTTGTTGCCGTCTATGACTTCGTTTGCATTGCCAACAATGCCACTGACTCCCCAGATACTCCAGCCACCAACCAGCAGCAGCAAGCACAGGACAAATCCAAAACCGAGTGAAAATTTCATCGCCAAGCGTAAGTTCTTCCAACTCATAAGCTCTTCTCCGTTGTCTTGATTTGAATTAAACAGCATTGGTTCCATTCGTCTGGTCTTCGATCACTTTGTCCAATTGGAGCAATCTCTTGAAGTGTTCGCTGCGTAAATAGGGAAGCAAACTTTGCTTGTGTAAAACACGCACATGTTTGTTTAAATAGGTGGGCAATTCTGCTTCTGTTTTTTGTCGATAAATAATAAGTGGTGTCCTGCCTTGAGTAAATTCATCCATCAGCAGCATGCCGTCGCTATGGTTGATTGTTGAGTCGATTATTATCAGGTCAATAGTTTCAGCAGTGACCTTGGCAATGCCGATACAATTCAAAATTTCATCAACTGAATGTGCCAAAGTGCATTTGTAACCAGCTAGTTTCAGCAAGAAATGCAGCTGATCGGTGGAATCGATTAATGGGTCCAGTACGAGGATGTTGTACATTACGGGCCTTTTCTTGCGAGTGAGGTTTTATGGATATGTGATTAAGCACAAATAATGCCAGCAATGTGATGCTGGTAAGTGTTCGAAATTACATGTGAATAGATATCGTTGTTTATGGCGGCGGGAAAATCTTTTGCAATGAAAGTTGCTTTTCTGAACTGAGATTGTCGTCAACTAGCTTATTTTAAAGAATAAAAAGGGGGGTTCAACTAAGGTTGCCTTTGCAACTTTAGTTGAACCCCCTTTGGGAGGGAATGGGAGTGATCAGCTTTTGTTCTGTAATCTTTTACTCAGCGCCTGATGCGAAACCCCTAAAAGCCGGGCAGCGATAGTCTGCTTTCCCTTTGCTCGCTGCATGGCTTCAGTAACCAACAGATGACTGATTTCTTTTAGGGTTGGTAGCTCTTCGGTAAAGATCACTTTACGGTGACTCGCAATGGGGATATCGCCTGGATCATGAATTGGACTCTGGTTTTCGGCCAGAGCGTCCTTGAAACGTTTCATGGACAGGACACCAGTTTGATGAACACTAACGGCATCATAGACGAGGGATCTGAGTTCTCTGATGTTGCCGGGAAAGCTATAGGTTGCCAGCAGGGTTAGCAGCTCAGGTGGAATGGTCGGAAGTTTTTTGCCAAGGGACTGCGCGGCTTCTTCAAGGAAAAAACCGATTAAAAGGGAGAGGTCTTCTTTTCTGTCGCGCAGGGCGGGGACCTCGACTTTGTGCGCCCAAAGCCGATAGAGCAAATCGCGCCGGAACGTTCCCTGGGTTTCTTTGGCTTTTAAATCCTGATTTGTTGCGACTAAAATACGCGCTCTAATTTTACGCGGTTTGTCGCTTCCCAGTGGATAGTATTCTCCTTCTTGTAAAAGACGTAATAACTTTATCTGCGATGTTAACGACAGGTCCCCGATTTCGTCAAGAAACAGGATGCCGCTATCCGCTTCCTCTATGATGCCGCGTCGCTCCTGCTCTGCTCCGGTAAAGGCCCCCTTGATGTGGCCGAACAGCGTGTCACTGAAGACAATATCATCAAGTCCGGCGACATTGACCGCGACCCATGGACTTTGGGGACAACTCACGGAATGCAACGCTTTGGCTATCAGTTCTTTACCGACACCGCTTTCCCCTGTAATCATAACCGGTTCGGGACTGTTGCTGATTGCGCTAAGGTAGGTGAAAATCCTTTGCATTTTGGGGCTTGCAGTAATGATGTCGGCAAAAGCGGGATCATTCTCTGCTCCCTGCCGCAACATGCTCTCCGCCAGAATAAGATTCTCCTGCCTCAGTTGTCTTTGCTTTAATGTCCGGCGAATGCCAGCGACGACTCGTTGTCGTTCATCGGTTTTAACGTAAAAATCTGCCGCGCCGGATTTGATGCAATCAATGGCTGTTTCAATTTGATTCACGCCACTGATAATGATGACCGGAATGTCCGGGTAGTTTTCACCGATAAACTCGAGCACCAGTTTGCCGCTCAAGTATGGCATTGTTAAGTCGAGGAGGATGAGACTGACCGGTTCCGAGTCTAAAATCGACTCTACTTTACGGCTGTCAGTACATTGAATAGTATTGGTAATCCCGGCCGAGATTTTAAGTGACATTGTTATGCTGCGCATCCAAGTCTGTTCGTCATCTACGATGAGAATTGGTTGCTCAGGATAGAGGCTTTCTGCTTCCATTCAGCGGATCTCCTATCGGCGGTAATTTAAGTGTCGCGGTTGTGCCAAGGCCTTGGGTTGAGGTGTAGCCTAAATCTCCCCGGTGCTCTTTGACAATCCGTGCAGAAACAGACAGTCCTAGCCCTGTCCCTCCCTGATCACGTTTGGTGGTAAAAAAAGGTTCCATAATGTATTTAAGTTTATCGGCTTGAATTCCCCTGCCTTCATCCGTGACCTGGAGCCACACTTGTGCTGAGTCTGGTTTATTGATAGTCGAAACAGATATTTTCTGCGTGGGATTTTGCAGCGCTTGGCAGGCATTCAATAAAAGGTTGACCACCACCTGTTCCAGACGCGCGCTGACTCCTTGAATAAGCGGCAGTTCCGGGGCTAAGGCGAGAGAAAAATAGTCGGTCGATTTTTTGATCGTATTTCCGGCCAGACGGCTGGCGACCTCGACCACCTGATTCAGATCAACCGCTTGCGTACCTCCCGAACCGTCATAGCGGGAAAAATCCCGCAAATCGGAGACGATCCGCTTTATTCGCAATGCTGCGTCGCGTGTATCGTTTAGGAGCTCAGGGATGTCCTGCATGATCTCTGTAGAGGTTAAACCACTAAAGCGCTGCTGGTCATTTTCCGGCAGGCTTTTTTCAAGATAAGGGATGAAGTCTTGGAAAACGGTTTGGATCATTTCACTGTTATAGAGAATTGAGCCGTTCGGGTTGTTGATTTCATGCGCGACTCCAGCCGCTAGCTCTCCTAGCGATGCCAGGCGATGGGAGCGGTCTGTTTCGCCACGTAGCCGCTCCTGTTCTGTAATATCTCTGGCAACATGGATAAGGAACTTTTTCTTTTCGTCGTGAAGCAAAAGCGGTGACGAAGAAACCTGGAAAGTTTTATCCAGGGTATCATGGACCATAATCTCCGAATGGCTATTGGTATCTGCGAGCGTATTCAGCAGCGGGCATCCGGAGCAAGGCAGGTCTATCCCGCGGAAAATATGAAAACATTTCTTGCCGTTTAACTCACCAAAATCGGCAGAAAAAAATTGATAGGCAGCTTTATTGGCGCGCACAATATTGAAATCACTATCCTGGATAGTGACAATGTCAGCCATGGCATCAAAGGTGTTTTCCCACTCCTGTTTGCCTTTGATGATTTCGTTTTCAAATTTTATCCGTTCGGAAACATCATCAAAAATAGTAACAATCTGTCCTGAAGGCAGTTTGCAGACATAATTATCCAGAAAGAGGTGTTGTTTACCATCAGTCGGTTGCTGAACGGGAAGCGTCTCCGACTTGCCGGTTTTCCAGACACGCTGCATGACAGCAAGCAGGCCCAGCGATTTCGATTCTGGAAATATCTGGGTAATTTTCCTCCCCAGAATCTCTTGAAGATTTATCTGTTTAGATTTTAATGCCGAAGAGTTAAGGCTATCGATAGCGAAATCGAGTCCATTGTCTACGGAACTGTAAATGGCAACGCCGCTGCTCATGTTATTGAACAGTTCGCGATATTTCTGTTCACTATTTTCGAGATTTCGCAATGTCCGTTTTCTGTCTGTTATATCCAACGCGTTAAAGATGATGCCGGCGGATAGATTGTCTGGATCAAGCGGAGTTGAGCTAAGTTCGATATTGATGATTGAACCGCTTTTTGCCTGCAGTTTGGTCTCAACACTACCGGTCCCATGTTCTCTGATCTGGGCATGTTTTTCGCGGCCGACATATTCATATTCTTTATCGCTTGGGTACAGCAGGCGGACGTTCTGGCCGATTAATTCTTCGCTACTATAACCGGTCATTTCGCTCATCCGCTTATTGACCCATTCGATTTTACGATTAGCAACCAAACCGATTCCTGCGGGGACAACGGAAAGAATGCTGCTGAGTTGTTGTTCCTTTTCCATCACTGTTTTGTGGTGTTCAATATTGGTCAATCCGGCAGAGATAGAAAATTGAATCGTTTCAGCTAAAAAGAGCAACATAGCGGAAAACTTCGCTTTGCTGACAATAGGGACACAGGAAAGACTTTCTAAATATGCCTGTTCATCAAAACCATACTTTTGTGCTTGTTGTTTAAAGCGCTTGATATCGGGTGGGGAAAAGAGGACTTGCCCAGTCAGCAGGTTGGCGACGTGCTGGCCTTGAAAGATGATCGGCATGCAACCATCGACCAGCCCGTGGTTACAGTCGGCTATGCGGGTTTTTTCATCCCGCCCCAGTTCTGCCTGTAGTGCACGACCGCTTGCCAGGCAGCTCTCATCAGACGCTGGGCAGCTGCGGTGAAAATTCAGACAGATGTCGCGCCAACCAACCCTGAGTAGCATCTGTTGCGTTTCGACATCGACTAAGCCAACGGAGAATTCAGTCGCCAGAGAAAACTGCTCGAAAAGGGATCTCAATTCATCTAGGTTTACCAAATCTTGAAATTCGATTGGTTTAAGGTTCATTTAAATCTCCGTGAATTGAATCATGGCGATGACAATGAACTATAGTACGGCAAAAGTGTGTGAAATCTCTAGGATTAGTTTTTAACTAGATAGGATTGTGTGGCGGCAAGTCATGATATTTTTAAAAAAAGAATGTTTGTATGTCTGATATCAAGACTGGCAGAATGCTGTTATTTGGTTTCTTCTGTCCTTGATAACCCGCAGACATACTCACCGATGCCACGGAGTGAGTTGTCGAGAAAATGCTGCTCCCGCGCTCGGATATCCTCGTCTAGCTGCGAAATGTTCTGGAAGTTAAGGTCATGCTTTAATAGCCAGTTATATGTTTCTCTCTGGGCTTCTTTTGCCTCTAAATCAGTGAATTGCGTAGCACCCTTAACCCAGAGCTGCAACTGTTTGAGTCCTATTTGCAAGTAATCAACCGCCGGTTCGACCAACCCATAGTGGGCAATGACCAGATAACGTGGCTGCAGATCGATCATTGTTTGCAGTGATTCAACGGCAACTTCGAGGATAAAGCGCGGTGGTGTTGCTGGTCGCATATAGATACCATCTGCCACCGGTGAGTGAACACCAGCAACCTCGCCACCAAAAAGCAAATCATCAAACAGGTAGCAGCAGTGGTGTTGAGCATGGCCGGGAGTAAAAAAACTGCGGATGCCGGTGGTGCCGATTTCTTCTGCATAACTGATATTTTTCTCCGGCACCGGAATGATTTCACCATAGGCTACCGCCAGATTGCCGAGCACTTTCTGTGAACCCTGCCAGAGCTTTTCCGGATCGATCAGATGTTTAATGCCCTGCGGATGGCAGATCACTTTTGCTTGCGGATATTTTTTCAGCAGTTCACCGGTGCCACCGGCGTGGTCGATATGGATGTGGGTCAGCAGAATGTAATCGAGCTGTTTGACTTGTAGGTGCCGCAGTTGTTCAAGCAGAACTGGAATGGTTGACAGCGGTCCCGGATCGACGACAAAAGTGAATTTATCGCTTTGGTATAGCCAGCAGCTGATGAACTTACGAAAGCCTTCCAGGTCTGGTTGATCCAGATCAATACAGCTGAGGTTGGTCAGGTTCATTCTTCCTCATCCTGTGCCTGATCGTTATCTTCCTTATTTTGATCATCCTCTTTAGCCTGGCGAACGACATCTTTAAGCCAGGCAATTTCTTCCGGCTCAAACTGTTTTTGCTGCTCGGAGCCATAATTCAGCGCCCAGTGCAGATTGGGCAGAGACATTTCGGTGATGGCATGACCGGGAATCGGTGCATATTTGGCATCTTCATCGGCCCAATCGGTGAGTCGCTTGACGGTATCGAACATCATCAAGTAGCTATTGCCATCCGCTTCAACCAGTAACGGTATCGCTCCGTCTTCAGGATCTTTTTTCTTGCCCTCTTGTTCTTTCTCTTCAATCACCGGAATAAAAAACAGGGAGTTTAGAAAGAGATCGTAAAAAAGTGGTTGCGCCTTGGGATCTTGACGACTAAGAATTAGTGCTTCATCAATTTTTGTCATGAGTTGGGAGCCTTTTAGTTGATTAAAGATCGAAGGATAATAAGGCAGATGATAGTTTTCAGCAAGAGGGGGGTGGGAATTTAGATTACTTTGTCTGCTTTGGTGGATGGTTGACCTTAATTTTTTTCCAGCCTTTAGCTTTCATGCAGATGCGGAAGTATCTTTTGTGGTCCTCAAATTCTCTGCGCGACAGGTAATGATAATAGGATGAAAAATACAAACGATTATCACGGTAGTCGTGGCGACCGAAGTAGGGGGGAGGGTAAGGGTAAAAATAGTCGTGGCGATTGATTTCTCCGGCGGCGATCAATTCGCAGGCGCTGACCGCTTGCTGCCGTTCGAGTTCACCGAACCCTTGTGGGTGTTGCCAGCTCCAGTTGTTTTGCATGGCACAGCCGGACAGCAACAGGGCAGATGCCAACACGGAGACCATCATTCTGTTCGATCGTGACTTAAACTGTCTCATCTTCTTATTATAACGCAGAAGCAAACAGAGAGCAGCGCACCGATCAGAGTAATTTTCTTTGCTCTCGTCGATCGCAGTTGTTAGTTTGGCTACAACCACACCTCCAGTGATTCGAGACAATAGATGCGCTTTATACATACTTCTGATATCCACCTCGGTAAGACATACCGAAACTCTCCTGCTGAAACCGTTCGTTATGAAGATTTCTTCCACACCTTGGAGGAAATCATCAGCGTAGCAGTGAGCGAGTCGGTCGATTTTTTTCTCCTCGGTGGTGACCTGTTTCATGTTGGGCAGATATTGCCGAAGACCTTCGCCCGTACCATTGAAACCCTGCAACCGCTAAAAGATGCCGGAATTCCCTGCATAGCCATCGAAGGCAATCACGACTGGATCCATCGGCGTGACAACATTTCCTGGATGGAAGCGCTATCGCAGATGGGTTATCTCCGTTTGTTGCGACCACAACGCAGCGCAGAAGGTGGCTATTATTTTGCCCCTTTTGATCAGGACGAGGGGATGGGTGGGCATCTACAGATCGGCGAGGTGAACATCTATGGGCTCGGTTATATCGGTGCCCAGGCTGGCAACCATGTCGAGCGGATTTGCGAAGCGGTGACGACGGAGAATAATATTCTGCTGTTTCATGTCGGCATCTGGAGTTATTCGCCGGTTGAGATCGGCAATATGAAAATTGAAGAGGCACATCCGTTGGCGGAATCCTTTGATTATGTCGCCCTCGGTCACGGTCATAAACCTTACGTCATTGAAACCCCGGAAGGCAAACCCTACGCTTATAATCCCGGTTCGCCCGATCGGGTCAATTTTGGTGAGCAGAAATATGACAAAGGCTACTACTTGGTTACTATCGATCAAGGGGAGTATCTGGTTGATTTCAGGGCGACCGATCCGCGGCCGATGCTGGTCGCGAACATCGATCTCGAAGGGGCCGAGCACGCAGAAGCTGCCTTGGCCAGTTTCTGCGTGCAGGTTAAGGAACTGCTGCCGGAAAATGTTGATCTGCGTTTGCCGCTGCTGGAGCTAAAGTTGGTCGGCCGGGTCAAGTTTCATCCTTTTGAACTGGGCCGCGAACGCCTCAAACTGGCATTGGATGAGATTGCCCCGCCGCTGCATCTGGAAGTTAAAAACCAGTTGTCGTTGTTGTCTCGTGCCAGTGACGCCGGCGATGAGCAAAAGAGTTTGACCGAGATTGAGCGCGACGTGTTGCACGAGTTGATCGGTACCAATAGCGATTACCAAGGACGCGAGGCCGAATTGACCCGTCTGGCTCTTGCTTTGCGTGCCGCTGTACAGCGGGGCGATGTCGATGGTGACGAGCTGCTCAGCCTGCTCGACGGGGAGGTGTAAGCGATGCAGATCCTTTCCATCCACCTGCAGAACATCAAATCGCATCGCGACACAACTCTGACCTTCTCCGCGGGGATCAACGTCCTCTCCGGTCCCAACGGCATCGGCAAAAGCACCATCTTCGAAGCGATCGGTTATGCCCTGTTCGGTGTCGACGCACAGAGCTTTGTCGGCAATGTTGAGCGCTTTATTTCCATCGGTGCCAAGCGTGGGCTGATCGAGATCGAGTTTGTACTCAACGAAAATGAGAACTATCGTGTCACCCGCACCGTTGGTACGCCATCGAAGTGGTTGCTGGCTAAACAGATGGCCGGCGAATTCGAGGTCGAAGAACATAAAGATATTAAGGAGACCGAAGGGCGGATCAAGCAACTGCTCGGTCTTGATAACGGACGGGCGCTGGCCGAACAGTTTGAGCTGGTGATTGGTCCGTTTCAACATGAATTCCTCGGCCCCTTTGTCATCAAACAGGCAACAAAACGGCGCGACAAGTTTGACGAAATCCTCGGCATTGCCAGCTGGCGTAAAACCTTCAATGAAACCAAGCTGCTGACCAGTGCCATCAAGGGCAAGATCGATGTATTGCAGGCTGAAATCGGCGCGCGGCAGGAACAGGTTGAGGTGTTGCCGGTTAAACAACAGCAACTCAAAGATGCTGGGCAGCAACTGACTCAGGCGCAGCTGGATTTTGCTCAGCGACAAAAAGAGTTGAAACAGATAGAAGCGCAGTTGGTGGCGCTGGATCAGCGGGAACAGGCACTGCATAAGCTGCAGGCCGACATCGCAACCCATAAAGAGCGGATCACCAACGGGCAAGAGAAGATCGCCGCACAGAAGCTGTTGATTGACGCCGCGCATAAAGCGCAACAGGTTATCAGCGAAAACCAGGCCGGTCAGCAGGCCTTTGAAAAAGCGGTCAGTGATCTGTCTGCGTTGCAGGATCAGCTTAAACAGCAGCGGCAACTGGAGCAGCAGGTCGCGGCACTCGATAAGCAGGTCGCCGCTTTGGCTGAACGGCATGCTGCTGAGTCGCGATCGGTTGAACAGTTGCGTGGGCAGTTGCTGATAGAAGCGCAGGTGCTGACTGATAGCAGGAGCGCGTTGGTTGTCGATGAATCGGTGCGGGCTACGGCTGCGCGTCTAGCGGAAATACGCAGTGCTATCGAATCACTGCGCAAGCAGCAGGGACAGTTGGAAGGGCGTCGCGCTGGGCTCGAAGAGGGGAGTGAAAAACTCGCCAGCGGGATCTGCCCGTTTTTTCAGGAAGGTTGCCTGAATATCGCCGATAAGCCGCCGCAGGATGTCTTTACCGATAAGTTCGCCGATTTGGCCCAGCAGCATGTGCAGCGCGGCCAAGAGATCGATCTGTTGCTAGAGGAAGAAACCACCGCTAATCGGGCAGATGAGCAGCTTAAGGAAATTCAGGTCAAACTCGCGGCGCTGGAGCAGCAGGGTGCCAGTTTGAACCAGCGGCGGAAGGCCAACGAAGACCAGGCTGCGGGACTGGACGGTTTGCAGCAAGAGCAAAAAAGGGCGCAGCAACAGCTTGCCGCACAGCAGCAGGCACTGCAACTGTATGCGCATTTGCAGGCCGACCTGGAACGGGTCGAAACGCAAAAACGCCAGCATCAAGCGGCTCGTGATCTTTATGTCGCCAATCAGCAGCAGGCTGCAGAACTTGAGCCGCGGCAGAATCAACTGCAAAAGTTCGAACAGTTTCTCACCCGGCTGCAGGGTGAATTGAGTGAATTGGAGGCTGCGTCGCGACAGGCGAACGAGGACTATGCTGCGGAGGCCCATCAACAGTTGCGCCTCCAGAAGGATCAATTACGCGAAACGGTCGGTGTGCTGCGGCAGAAAGTCGTCGGCCTGGATGACGATCAAAAGCGGCTCAGCGGCGAAATCGATAAGCTGAAGATGATCGTAGCGCAGATCGAAGCGAATAAATCGCAAGTTAAGGTTTACGCTGAAAAGGACGAGTTGGTTAAATTTCTGCGCAACAAGGTCTTCCGCAATGTCTCCGGTTATCTTTCGGAGCGTTTTCGCGAAGAGATCAGCCTGCGCGCTGACCGCATCTACCGCACCATCGCCGAGGTCGATGAAGAGCTTTACTGGGGGGAAAATTATCAGATTGTTCTGCGCGATCTGGATGACGGCGAAATTCGCCAGCGGGTCGATGATCAGCTTTCCGGTGGCCAGATTATGAGTGCTGTGGTGGCGCTACGCCTGGCGTTGCTGCAGACCATCGGTGCGCGGATTGCCTTTTTTGATGAGCCGACCTCCAATCTGGACGCCGCCCGGCGAGAAAATCTGGCCCACGCTTTCAGGGCGATCGATGTCGGCCGTGAAGAGGTGACCGAGCACTGGTATGATCAGCTGTTTCTGATCAGTCACGATGTCGCCTTTACCGAGGTGACCGATCAGATTGTTTCTTTGGAGCCTCGCGCAGACTGATTTTGACAGTGTTTTCACGTTGCCGGTGTGTTGAGCAGGAGCAGGCATGTCAGTCTGCCAGTTGTACCCTTTTGACCGTTCCATCCAGATTCTGTTCGTTGATGTAGCTGATCGCTCTTGGGTTAGCGGCGACCTCTGATTTTATCATTTGATCATCCTGATATTGTTGTGGTGGCAGTCCGGTTCCCGAATAGAGTGCGCGACGCCAGTACATTTTAAATTGACGAGGTGATTTTCGTATGACCGAAAAAATGAACTTTTTGTGCAGATCGTTTTCTGTTTGTAAATAGACCTCGATGCGGTGATCGTTCTCCCAAAAGTTTTTTTTGCCAAGGAAAATCTTTTCAATTTCAGCCTTCTTCATGGTTTTAACTGGATTATCATTATGGACCACCACAGCGAAATCATCAGCTGCTGTTGCGCACAATGTTGTAATAATCAGAAGAAGAAGGACTAAGTGATATTTAAGCATTTTTGATCCCCCTTCCTAAAAGTTAAATGAGGTCTTCAGGACATAATAATTCCAGAACCTTTCGACCCCCGTTGGATTAAAAATCGGTAGTTGCAGCGTGGCGCCGTCAATATTATGGTACTCCGCCCTGACCATCCATTGGTCGGTGATGTCCCAGCGAATCCCCACTCCCATATCTTTTCTCCAGCCGAGATAGTCGGGCTGTCCCTGAGCGACATAGTTGCTGCCATCGCGATCATCTTTGTTGGCATAAAACTGATCGTAAAGGGCAGAGAGGGCAATCTTTTCATGTAGGTGGTAGCAAAATTGGATATAGCCGCCCTGGGAACGGCCATCGGGGATATCCGTCCCCAGGATTTTGCGATCGCTAGTGTACTCTGTATATTCGGTACTCAGGGTCCAGTTGTTGCCTGAATATTCAGCGGACAATACGATTAGATCGTTGTTCTTCCCCTGCGCAGTGCCGGGAAAACCACCAACGGTCGCATCGAAGTCGCTCTTGCCTGTGAAGTAGGAGGCTCCGAGACGTAAACCAGCTATTGGGGGTGAATAAACCAGAGACCCACCGTAGACATACTTATTTTCGGCATCAAAATCGGTAACAGGGCCCAATGATTTTTTAGCGGCGGTTTTCTTTATCAGTAATTCCATCCCACGGGCTTGCCCAGAATCGGTTCGAAAATCGACCTTTCCGTAATATGCTTGATATTCGAGATCACCTAATAGAGCTAAATCGAAATTTCCGTAGATGCTACCACCCCAGGCGCCAACCAGCAGGTTTCGTTTGTTTTCGTCATAAACGCTCTGCGGCAGAAAAGCCATCGGACGGAGAAAGTCAGAGTCACGTTGTTGGTTGTAGAGTCCAATGGGGAGTTTGACTTTACCAAGTCTTATCCCGAGCCAATCGCGTAAGTGATAGTCAGCCATCGCCCAGTCGATGAGAACCTCGTTATCCCCTTCGGTGCCCAGGTCGCGCGAGAGGAGTTGCAGGCTTAAACGGAGATTCTCGGTCGGTGTTGCATTGAGAGTCAGGCCGAATTCGTTGAGTTGAAATGAGCCTTCTTTGGAGTCTCCGAGGTAGTTATTACTGTCGCTGTTTATATAGCCCTGGGATAGAAATCCATTGATGGTCAGATATCCACCCAGGTCGTAGGCATGGCAGGCCGGGGCAGTCAGGAATAGGAGGCTGAAAAGCAGGAGAAAGGGCAGGGTGGTTGGCCTCGACATGGCATCTCCAAATAGAAATAGCACGATTGGATTATTTTAACACTGCGTCTTATGCTAGTAAATGCTCGAAGTAAAAGTCAAGAACAACGGCTATTAATAGGAAAATAACATTCCCGTTGGTGTGACAGGTCACTTTTCGTCCATACCTTTGTATATAGACTTCCGTCAGCAAATAAGAGCCTCTTGCTTAATTGCTATGGCGGGAAACAGCGCGACAATGAAAGGCAAGAGTACCCCTGCCCGTTCGGTGGTATCCGACGGTTCGATAACTCGAAAAGAAGGGGGCGAAGATGAAAAGGATCAGTGTCCAAATCAGAGGCTATTCAGTCGGTGTTAAAAATTGTTTCCGTTGGGTTTTTGCCGTTGGTCTTACCGTTTTGCTCGCTTTGTTTATGCCGCTGTCATTTGATGGTGAAAGTAGTGCCTGGGCGGATGGACATGGCGGAAAAACTGATGTCCATGGCAAAGGATCCGCTGGGCACGGAAAAAGCGGAAATACAGATTCCATGGCGGTGCCAAGGTTGGGAATTATTTCCCGCGACGCCAGTCTCGAAATGTTTCATAAGGCGATCAGGGTCGTCGATAACGGTGAAATTTGGATAGATCAACAGCACCTGAAGCTTCTTTTGCATCGCAATGGAGCTTTGACTGACAGTGGTGAAATTAAATGTCTGAGCGCCCAGGATAAAAAAAATATCCAGCTGATTACCGAGGGGTATAAAAATAGAGAAATCGGAGAGGTCCTCTGTTTAAGTGAACACACCATCAAGGCCCATGTCAGCCGTATTTTTAAACTACTGAACGTGCGTAATCGATCTCAACTTGTTAATTTTGCCAAAGAATACAACTCCGACTTACAGCAAATTTGAGTACTCGTTACGCGTAGGATTCAACTGCCTCACCGGTTTTATACCCGCTCGCGTAGCGGTTGGCCCGAGCGAAATACAATTTCCACCAATATCAGCAACACATCTTGCTCTGTCCTCAAACTCATAAGTCATATCTCTGTGATAAAATGACATTTCTAAGTGATCGTTTTTGCGCAGTTAAGTTGCTTTGTGTGCGAAATGGTAAAAAGTTTTATTAAGGATTTCTGTATACATCGCGCCAATGTTAGGTTGTGCCATTGCGTCTTCATTTTCGTATTTTAGATCGGTGCAAAGAACTATGGTCGTCCCCTTAATCGGACAGCTTGATCTTCAGCGTGCTCAAGCATTGATAGAGCAGCAAGGTCTGCGCTACGAAACAAATTTTGATACCCAGGTCGGAATTTTTGCCGGCAATCAACTCGTGGCTACCGCTGCGCGTGAACGTAACATTTTCAAAATGTTTGCCATTGCCCCAGACAGTCAGGGCAGCAGTCTGTTGGGGGAGCTGATCTCTGCATTGGTGCAGAGTGGTTTTCAGTCCGGCTACAAATCCTTTTTTGTTTATACCCCGCCGTTTTCAGCTGATTCATTTAAAGCCTGCAATTTCAGACTGTTGGTTAATCACCACAAAGCTTGCCTGCTCGAGTTCGGCAATGGGCTCAGGCGCTATCTTGCGGCGCAGCAAAATCTGGTCACGCCGGGAAATAATGGTGCCGTGGTGGTCAATTGCAATCCCTTCACTTTGGGCCATCAATATCTGATCGAAAGCGCCGCCAGTCAGGTTGATCGGCTCTATGTCTTTGTTGTTCGAGAAGACCTGTCACTCTTCCCGTTTGATGTGCGTTTGCAGCTGGTCCAACAAGGGCTGGCTCACCTAAACAACGTCACGATTCTGGATACTGGTGACTATGCGGTCAGCAGCGTCACTTTTCCCAGTTATTTTTTGAAAGCGGACGATGATCAGCAGTCGTTACAGATGACACTCGATCTCTTACTGTTTGCCAAGCATCTGGCCCCTTTTTTTAATATCAAAACGCGCTTTATCGGTACCGAGCCTTATTGCCGGACGACCCGCAGCTATAGTGAGCTTATGCAGAAGACCCTGCCAGCGTTTCGGATCGAGGCGGTGGAACTGGATCGTTGTCAGGTGGAAGATGAGGTGATCAGCGCATTTCGGGTACGTCAGGCGCTGCGCAAAGAAGCTTACGAAACGGTCCGGCGTTTGGTGCCGGCAACAACCTTGGACTATCTGTTGTCAGCGCAGGGACGGCAATTACAAGAAAAACTTGTCACTTATCAGAGGAGGCATTGATGGAAATCATTAAATCAGCCCAGTCCGGAACCATGCAATCGAGTGATCTGATGATCTTCCTCGAACCGGCTGCAGAGTTGAGCATAGAGATCGAATCAACGGTGAAGCAGCAGTTCGAGCATCTGATTCGTGCCCAGGTGGAGAAGGTTCTTGAGCAGCATCAGGTGACTGCCGGACAAATCAGGATTAATGATCGCGGCGCACTCGATTATGCAATCGTCGCCCGGTTGGAAGCAGGCTTAAATCGTGCCTGTGCGCAGCATAGTTAGGAGACAACTCTATGGATGGGGCCTGGTACAAAGAATGGCAGCAGGGGCGGCGCTTTATTATCAAGATCAAGCCGGGTGAGCAGATCCGCGAGCGGTTAAATGCCTTTGCCAGCGAAACCGGGATAAAAAATGCGGTCATCATTTCCGCTGTCGGTTCGGTGGTCAACATTCACTATCGCGGCATCAAAACCGGTGCCAAGCGGCCGATCACACCGCCGCGCATGCATCAGCATCAGGTTCAGGGTCCGCTGGAACTGCTCGGCCTGGAAGGTAACCTGATTTCCAATGAAGCAGGTGAAATCGACTGTCACCTGCACATCATGCTGGCGAAAAGTTCCGGTGAGGTGATCGGTGGCCATATGTTCGAGGCCGAAGTGTTTGCCAGTTGCGAATTGATTTTGACGGAAATTCTGGTCGAAGGCGTCGCGCGGCAGGCATCAAAAAGCGGCGGGATCGCAACTATCTATATTGACGAGGAGTAAGACTTATGTCCGGATTTCATTTGCGGCGCTCAATGCTCTACGTGCCGGGAAATATGCCCTCGATGTTGCAGAATATCCCGATATTTGAAAGCGACGGGGTAATGATCGACTTGGAAGATGCGGTGCCGCTCAGTGAAAAGGACGCCGCACGGATTCTGGTGCGTAAGTTCCTGGATAACTATCGCGATCACAATAAAGAAATTCTGGTGCGGATTAATGCCCTCGATACCAAGTGGGGTGAAGATGACTTGCGTGCTGTCCTTCCGGCACTGCCGGACGGTATCCGCCTGCCGAAGGCCGATACTCCAGAAATCGTTGAAACCCTCGACACCATGCTAACCGAGTTTGAAGAAGAGTTGGGTCTGCCGATCGGGCGATTTAAGGTTCTGCCCTCGATCGAAAGTGCCGAAGGGGTGATTAACTGTATCCGCACGGCGAAAAGTTCTCCGCGACTGATTGGTCTGGCGTTCGGTGCTGAGGATTATACCGCCAGCCTGGAAATCGAACGCACCAAGCGCGGCGAGGAACTATTTGCTGCCCGTACTCGGGTGGTTTGGGCCTGCAAGGCGGCCGGAATTCAGGCGATCGACACCATCTTCTCCGATGCCGGCGATATGGACGGGCTGCGCCGCGAGACGGAACTGATCAAGACCCTCGGTTTTTCCGGCAAGTCGTTGGTCAATCCGCGCCAGATCGATGTGATTCACGAGGTTTTCGCGCCCAAGCAAGCGGAGGTTGATTACGCCCTGCAGGTCGTTGAAGCGATTCAAAAGGCCCGTGAAATGGGCACCGGTGTTATTTCGCTGGGCGGAAAAATGATTGATGCACCGGTCGTAAAGCGGGCTGTCAGTACCCTGAAAACCGCGCAGGCGCACGGCTTGATCGATATCGAACTGGATGAAGAGGTTATTTATGGTCAGGAATAGTCTTGGGCGCAGTATCCCGGAAAGTTTTAATGGACAACGGTTGACCCCTTATCAGGATCCGTTCAGCCGGATGCCCCAGGGAGCCCATGCTACAAGGGCACTGCGGCGCTTCAATCCGGGTCAAGATAAGGTACTTAAATCGTTGCGGGCGGCGATCGAGGCGGCCGAGCTAAAGGATGGTATGTGCATCGCTACCCATCACCATCTGCGCAACGGTGATGCCCTGCTTGGCGCCGTGGTCCGTGAACTCGATGCCCTCGGTCTGCGTGATATCAGGATCGCCTCCAGTTCTATCCACCCGGTGCACGCCGAGCTGATTCCGTTTATCGAAAAAGGTGTCATCAGCGGTTTTGAGTGCGGTGTAAACGGTCTGATCGGCGAAAGTATCTCCCGCGGTGAGTTGACCTGCCCGGTGGTGGTCAGAACCCATGGCGGCAGGGCACGCTCAATTATCTCTGGTCAGGTGCAGATCGATGCCGCCTTTATCGCCGCGCCGACCTGCGACTGTTACGGCAATATGAACGGCTACTTCGGGCCCTCGGCCTGCGGCAGCCTCGGCTATGCACATACCGATGCCCTCTATGCGAAAAAGGTCATCGCCGTTACCGACAACCTGGTGCCCTATCCGGCGACGCCGATTTCCATTCCGCAGACCCTTGTTGATTTTGTCGTGCCGATC
Source organism: Desulfuromusa ferrireducens (assembly GCF_055389805.1). NCBI lineage: Bacteria > Pseudomonadati > Thermodesulfobacteriota > Desulfuromonadia > Desulfuromonadales > Geopsychrobacteraceae > Desulfuromusa > Desulfuromusa ferrireducens. Next base: position 3,898,903 of record NZ_AP042415.1, on the reverse strand, counting down.
GACTCTTTGGGTGATCCGAGCAAAATCGTTTCCACCACCACCCGCATCACCCGCGACCCGGTTGGATTGCAGATCGCCAAATATGCAGCGCAGGTGATCGAAGTTTCAGGCTTGCTGCAGGATGGATTTTCCTTTCAGACCGGCAGCGGAGGAATCTCGCTGGCGGTTGCCGATCAGGTGCGCAAGAAGATGCAGCAGCAGAGCATTAAGGGCAGTTTCGGCTGCGGTGGCATCACCGGCTATTTTGTCGATATGCTCGAAGAGGGGCTTTTTAAGACGCTGTTCGACGTCCAGTGTTTCGATTTGAACGCCGTCGAATCAATCGGAAAAAATGCTGGGCATCTGGAAATAAGCGCCGACATGTATGCCAACCCCTTTAATGCCGGGGCGGTGGTCAATCAGCTCGATTGCGTCATCCTTGGCGCCACCGAGGTGGATGTCAATTTCAACGTTAACGTCAACACCGAGTCGAACGGCCTGCTGCTGCATAATACCGGCGGTCATAGCGATACTGCGGCCGGGGCCAAGCTGTCGATCATTACCGCGCCGTCGATTCGTGGTCGCCTGCCGATTGTCAGGGATGAGCTGACCACCGTCACGACTCCGGGGGAGACGATAGATGTCATCATTACCGAGCGGGGGATTGCGGTTAATGACCAACACGGTGATCTGAAACGGGAACTGCGGAAACGGAAACTTCCAGTCAAGGATATCCACCAATTGCAGGAAGAAATCTATCAGCTCACCGGCCGACCGCGGCCCTTGGAGTTTAGTGACGACGTGGTTGCGCTGATTGAGTACCGGGATGGGACCATTATTGATGCCGTACGAAAAGTTAAGAGCTGAACTACTAGAAGTCCGTGAGCAACGTGAACAACGGCGTTTACAGACCAGCCAGCGCATGCAGCAAACCCTGGTGCAGTTAACGCTCAATATCCCCGGTCCGGATAAGGTTCCGCCGGGAGCCAAGGAATTGTTCGGCTGGGGCTTGCGGCAACTGCTGGAAATGCTGTCACTGGTCGAGAGTTGCACGCACGGTCAGGATCTGCTTGGTCCCTGGCTGCTGCTCGGCAGCAGCAGTGATGCCACCCAATTGAAGCGGCAGGCGGTAGTTTTGGAACATTCTCAGCCGGGCGGACGCTTGCTCGATATCGATATCTACGACAGACAAGGTCGACAACTGGATCGGAAATTTATCGACCTGCCAGCGCGGTCCTGCCTGGTCTGCGATCAAGTGGCGATTGAGTGCATCCGCCAGCAAACACATAACATGACTGAATTGAAAGTGCGCATTGATGAGCTGCTTACCCCTTTCCGATCTTGAAGCATTTGCTTCCGCCCTGGTTGATGGCATTAAGGCCGAGCTGTTCCTGACACCAAAACCGGGACTGGTTGATTTAGCTGATGTCGGTTCACACCCCGATCTATCATTGGTGGCGATGGTGCGCTCTGTTGCACTGCTACGCGATTATCTGCGCCGTTTAGCGCTCGCCATTCATCAACAACGTCCTTTTAGTGAGTTGCAAACGATCGGTCAAACAGCAGAGCAGCGTATGCTGACAGAACTGGGAAGTAACAGCCACCGCGGTGGTATCTTTCTCAGCGGATTGCTGCTCTATGCCTACGCTGACTGTGGCAGCGAACGACCGGATCGTCTCTCACACACCGTTGCCTTGCATGCCGTGCGTTATTTCCAGCAAACCAGAAATTCGACCAGTAATGGACAACTGGCGCGCCAGCGTTACCAGACCGGCGGAATTATCTCCGAATGCCTTAACGGTCTGCCCGGAGTTTTCAAGGTCGCGCTGCCGGTGTTGCGAGCCAATGGAGGCGATTTTCAACGTGGCTGCTATCTGGCGATGGCCAGGTTAATGCAGTACTGTGACGATACGACCTGTCTGCATCGGGGCGGACAGACCGGGTTGGAACGGATGCGAAGAGCAGGGGCGGAGTTGGAGCAGAGCCTGCTGTCAGGTAGTGATCCACAGCCGCTATTAAGGCAGTTTAACGAGGATTTTCGCAGCAAAAATTTGACCATGGGAGGGGTGGCTGATCTGTTGGGACTGACCTTCGGCTATCTGAACTTCACCATGGCGCGTGGTACCCAAGCGGCGTTAGTTACTGCCGCAGCAATTTAAAGAGTCCGCGAACAACTTTTGTCTCGTCCGTCTTAAATGGTTGTCGATTCCGGTGTGGATTTCAGTATACTGATGACGAAATTTACCTCTGCCGCTGGACAATTATGAACCGACGCAGTCTCCTCCATCAAATCAAGCAACTTAAAACCTGCGATCTGCTGGTTATCGGCGGTGGTGCCACCGGCTGTGGCATTGCTTTCGATGCTGCCAGTCGCGGACTGTCGGTGGTGCTGGTCGAGCAGAATGATTTTGCCGAAGGGACCAGCGGCCGCAGCAGCAAGCTGGTGCACGGGGGGGTGCGTTACCTGGAAATGGCGGTCAAGCAGTTGGATCGCGATCAATATCATCTGGTCAAGGAAGGGCTGCACGAGCGTTATTACTTTCTGCGCAATGCCCCGCATCTCTGTCATGCCTTGCCGTTGATTTCCCCGCTTTACTCCTGGTGGCAACTGCCACAAATCTGGATCGGCCTTAAGTTGTATGATCTGCTGGCCGGGCAGCACAGCCTTGGGCCAAGCGGCTATGCCTCGCTTGAAACAACCGTTGCCGAGTTTCCGTTGTTACAACGCGCAGGCTTAAAAGGCGGTGTCCGCTATTACGATGGTCAGTTCAACGACAGTCGGATGGCGCTTTCGCTGGTCCTTTCTGCGGCCAAACAGGGTGCGTTGGTCGCGAACCATCTGGCGGTTGTCGATCTGTTGAAGACTTCCGATCAGATCAGCGGGGTGGTGCTGGAGGATCGCCTGAGCACAGAACGTTTTGAACTGTGCGCGAAAGCGGTCGTCAATGCGACCGGTCCTTTTGGCGATCAACTGCGCACGCTGGATCAACCGGGCGCGACGCCGATGCTGACGGTCAGTTCCGGTTGTCATATTGTGCTCGATGCCAGTTATCCACCACCGCAGGCCGGATTGCTGATTACTGAAACCGAAGATGATCGTGTCCTTTTCGTCCTTCCCTGGCAGGGGCGTTGTCTGGTCGGTACCACCGATCAGGTTGCGCAACTGGATGAACATCCGCAGGTGACAACGGAGGATATCGATTATCTGCTGCGGCATTTGACAAACGTCCTCAATCCGCCCCCGCAAAAAGAAAATATCACCGCCAGCTGGTCCGGACTGCGGCCGTTAGTGCATGATCCCAAAGCACACGACAGCGCACGGATTTTACGTGATTTTGTCATTGAGGAATCGTCCTCTGGTTTGTTCACGATTGTTGGTGGCAAGTGGACCAGTTACCGGCGGATGGCCGAAAAACTTGTCGATAGGGTTGTCGCCAGTCGACAATTTAGTGCGAAAGTTTGCCAGACAGAAACCCTGCCGGTGCATGGTGCAGATAATTGGCAGCCGAACGGCTGGCAATCGTTGGTCGATGATTATTCCATTTCCCAGGATACAGCCCGTTACCTGCATGAAAACTATGGTTGTCACGCCGTCGAGGTCGCGCAAATTGCTGAGCAGGGTTTTGCCGCTCAACTCTGCGCCGAGCTGCCCTGTATCGAAGCGGAGGTTCTCTATGCTTGTCGTTTTGAACTGGCCGAGCGGGCCATCGATCTGCTCGCTCGAAGGCTGCCGTTGGCGCTACTTGATACGCGGCTGGCAAAACAGGTTGCGCCGCGCTTGCTGGAATTGATGGGCAAGGAACACTGCTGGGATCCGCAGCGCCTCACGGCAGAAGAACAGCTTCTGGAAAATCGACTCTCCACTGCTTTGTGACTTATCCTGACCTGCTGATGCCTTATTGCTCTAAAGTAAATTGATCACCACAGGGGGTACGCCTTGTCCAAATATCAACAAATAATCTCTGCCGCACAGGCTGGTGCGCTGATCTTGACCGCCAATGAACGGTTGTTCCGCTATCTGCGTGGCCTCTATGATCAGGCGATGCAGAATGCGGGAGAAAAGGTCTGGGCTACGCCGCAGATCATCAGTTATCAGGGCTGGATGAGCCGCTGTCTGGATGAGTTGGGTGAAGGTTGGCGTCTGCTGGAGAAAAATCAAGCTCTGCGCTTATGGGAACAACTGATCGAGGATGCTTCGCGCGGAAGTGAACTTGAACTGCTGCAAGTCAGCAAAACGGCAGAAAAGGCCTACCAGGCTTTTCAGTCGCTAAAAGAAAATGCTCTCACTTTGGATGACTGTTTTCTGACCGATGATCAACAGGTCTTCCAACGATGGTTTTCACTGTTCAATGTTGAATGTCAGAAGCAGGAGTGGCTTGATCGAAGTGAGTTGGCCGAACGGATCTGTCAGGGGTTGCACACAAAACAGTTGCCGCTGCCGCAACAGATATTGCTGGTCGGTTTTGATCAACTGCCCCCGGGTGCAGAGTTGCTGCGGAAAACCTGTCAAACCTTGGGAGGAGACTGCCGCGAGTTTCAGCTACAGGCAGAAGTGACACCGCAATTGCGCCATTTTGCCGCTCAGGATGCTGATCAGGAGATTGAACATGCTGCCCGCTGGGCGCGCCGCTTGCTAGATCAGGGCGCGGAATCGATCGGTGTGGTGGTGTTTGATCTGCAGGCCCGGCGACGTAAAATTGAAAGAATCTTTCGCGATCAGATCGATCCCGCCGCGTCGCCAGAATTGCACGACGAAGAGGCCAACTTCAGCCTCTCGCTCGGTGGCCCCCTGTCCGAGCAGGGGGTGATTCATGCCGCCTGCGAAATTTTGGCGATCGGTCATCAACTCAGTATCGAACAAGCCTCATTTTTGCTGCGCACCCCTTATCTTGCTGGCAGTCAACAGGAAGCTGAAGCGCGGTCGCGGCTCGACCGGCACCTGCGATCTTTCCGCCAGCAGCAGATTGCTTTGAATCGTATTGGACAATTGGCGAGCGACGTCAAGCCGCTGGCTAACTTGGCTGCTGTTTGCGAACAGTTGAAAAAATCACAAGGTCAGAAACAGAGCAGTTTGCCGGGTGCCTGGGCGGAGCAATTCGCCGCCGAATTACAACAGCTCGGTTGGCCGGGTGAGCGTTCTCCCGCTAGTAGTGAGTATCAGGCGATCAAAGCTTGGCGGGAAAAACTGTTGCCGGTTCTGGCGGCTCTCGATCAGGTTTCACAACCGATCGCGCGTGGCCAGGCACTTTCGCTGCTGCGCCGCCTAGCCAATGACATCGACTTTCAGCTCGAATCGCCAACCGGATCTTTGCAGGTAGTTGGTCAGCTTGAATCGGCAGGACTCTGTTTCGATCATCTCTGGGTGATGGGGGTGGGGGAGCAGGTTTTGCCTGCCGCACCTCGGCCGAATCCATTTATCCCTTATGATCTGCAGCAACAGTACGCGATGCCGCACGCCAATGCCGAGCGCGAATTGGCCTTTGCCGAACAGGTTGTCGCTCGCTTGCAAACGGCCAGTCCCGATGTGATTTTTAGCTATCCGGACAAGGAGGGGGATTGCGATCTGCGCCCCAGCCCACTCTTGCCGAAGCCGAACTGCGATGACCAAATCGAACGGGCACAGCGTCAGGATTTGCTCAGCTTGATGCAGCAGAATCGACCGGCGCTGCAACAGCTGACCGATGACAAAGGACCACCGCTGGCGGACGGCAAGGGCAGCGGCGGCACCAGTTTGCTCAAGGATCAGGCGCATTGCCCTTTTCGGGCATTTGTCCACCACCGGTTGCGCGGCCGGGAAATCGACAAGGCAACCGTTGGACTGGATGCCATGACCCGTGGGGATCTGGTGCACTTGGTACTGGAACGGCTCTGGACTCGGCTACAGGATCAGCAGACGCTGTTGGCCTTAAGTGAAGAAGAACAGCATGGCTTGCTTGCCGAATTGGTAGCGCTGGCGATCGATGAATATTTTACCGATAAGACCCATCCATCCGAACAACTCTTGCAGTTGGAAAAGGAACGTATTGAGCTTCTGCTGCAGGACTGGATTATGAGCGTCGAACGCAAGCGTGATCCGTTTCGGGTCGCCGAAATGGAGCAGGAACATATCGAGCAACTTGGCCCCTTGCAGATTAAAACCAAGGTTGACCGGATCGATCTGCTGGCCGACGGCAGTCGCATCGTCATCGATTACAAAACCGGGGCTAGCAGCAAAGCCGACGATCTGCTCAGCGCGCCGCTGTTGGAACCGCAACTGCCGATCTACGCCGCTGCGGAAAAAGGCACCGAAGCCGATGGTGTTACTTTCGCCCAGGTGCGCCGCGGAGATTGTCGCCTGATTGGAGTTGTCCGCGAAAAAGGCTTGCTCGGCAGGGTCAAGGCGCTGGATGCCTTCCCGCAAGCCGAAGAGCGCGGTCTCACCGATTGGGAGCAACTGCAGGCCGATTGGCGCAGTCAGTTGGAAGGTCTGGCCGATGATTTTGTTGCCGGACAGGCACCGGTTCGCCCGTTCAATCTGCAGCGTAGTTGTCAGTATTGTGATCTGCCCGGTCTGTGCCGGATCAATGAAGCCGTTGCGCCAGAAGGGGATGAATGATGATTGCCGATGCTCTGCAGCGCAAAGCTGCCATCGATGTAAGTCAATCCTGTATTGTCCAGGCTCCGGCCGGGTCAGGAAAGACCGAACTGTTGATCCAGCGCATGCTGGCGTTATTGGCTGAGGTTGAACGACCAAGCCAGATTCTGGCGATCACCTTTACCCGTAAGGCGGCGGGCGAGATGCGTCAGCGGTTGCTCGAAGCCTTGGCGGCCGCACAGAACAGCCCTTGTCCAGAGCCAGCCCACGAGGCGAAAACCTGGCAGCTAGCCAGTCGTGCTTTGCAAAAGCAGGGCGCCGACCTGTTACGCAATCCATCGCAGTTGGCGATACAAACCATCGACAGCTTTAATGCCTCGCTGGTGCGAAAGATGCCCTGGCTGTCGCGTTTCGGCGCGTTGCCGGAACTGGCGGATGACCCCGAACAGCTCTATCTGAAGGCGGCAGAACAGTTATTGAAACGGCTCGATAGCAAGGGGGCCGGGAGCGAACAACTGCGTCTGCTGCTTGGCCATCTCGACAATCAGGTTGGTTATCTGCAGAAGATGCTGGTCGATATGCTGCAACGGCGTGACCAGTGGTTGCGACATCTGCTTAATCCCGGTGATGATCCGCGCGCTACGCTGGAAGCTGGCTTGCAACGATTGGTCGCCGACCAACTGGGCGGTTTGCGGCAACTGTTTCCGTCGTTACTTGCAGCGGACTTGCTGGCGTGCGCTCGGTTTGCTGCCGCCAACCGCGATGATCAGATTCTGCAGCCACTCGCTGCACTGGAGGAACTGCCTGGCGATGGGGTTGAATATTTGTGCGCGTGGCAGGCAATTGCCGATCTGCTGCTGACGGCCGAGGGCAAACTGCGTAAAACGGTTAACGTTAAAAACGGTTTTCCCGCCGGTAAGGCGAACGCCCTTGCCAAGCAGCAGATGCTCGATTTGTTGAAGGAACTTTGTTTGGTACCGGCATTTATCGAACGGCTCGTGCAGGTTCGGCATCTGCCGGGCGACGGCTATCGGGAAAGTCAGTGGCAAGTTCTGCACTGTCTGGTCGACCTGCTGCCGCTGCTGGTCGCTGAGCTGTGGTTGGTGTTTCGTGGTCAGGGCAAGACCGATTACGCGGCGATTGCCTTGCAGGCCAAACAGGCCCTCGGTGCGGCGGATAATCCGACGGAATTGCTGCTGCGCACCGATAGTGATCTGCGGCACATTCTGGTCGATGAGTTTCAGGATACGTCGTGGCTGCAGTACGAGCTGCTGACGGTCTTGACTTGCGGTTGGAGCGAAGGCGATGGGCGCAGTCTGTTTCTGGTTGGCGACCCGATGCAATCGATTTATCGTTTTCGCGAGGCCGAAGTCGGGCTGTTTCTGCGCACCTTTGTCGGTCAATTGGGAACCGAAGGGCCAAAGCTGAAACCGTTGCAGCTCAGATGTAATTTTCGCTCGCAAGAAGGCATCGTTCGCTGGGTCAATCAGTGCTTTGCGCAGATTTTCCCTGCCCAGGTTGACATCGCCGCGGGGGCGGTGTCGCTGGCCGTGGCTACGGCCGTCAAGGCCGAATTAAGCGGTACCGCCTGTGTCCTTCATCCGTATAACGGACGGGATGATCAGGCAGAAGCGCAGTTGGTCGTCCAGTTGGTGCGACAAGCGCAGCAGGAAAATCCCGAGCAACGTGTCGCGATTTTAGTGCGCGGGCGCAATCATCTGCAGGAGATTTTGCCGTTATTGCGGCAGCAACAGATAAAATATCAGGCTCAGGATATCGACCAGCTCGGTGCTCGTCCAGCGGCCCTGGATCTGCTCAACTTGTGCAAGGCGGTTCTGTATCGTGCTGATCGTCTGGCCTGGCTGACGGTGTTGCGCGCCCCTTGGTGCGGTTTGAGCCTTGCTGATCTCCACGCGTTGGTGGCCGATGCTCCAAAGGCGACATTGCCCCGCCTGCTTGCCGACCAGCAACGGCTGCACTCTCTCTCCGCTACCGGTCAGGCTGCCATCGGTCGCGTCTGGCCGATCCTGCAACGGGCAATCTCCCGGCGCGGAAGATTAACCCTGCGCGCTTTGCTGGAGGGTACCTGGTTGGCGTTAGCGGGTCCCGCCTGTTATGACGCCGAAGGGGTCGCGGATGCGCAACTGGTTTTTGACCTCATCGAGTCGCTCGAGCAGGGTGGTGATTTGCCCGATATCGAACTATTAGAGCAGGGACTGAAGAAGTTGTTCGCGGCTGCCGATGGTGAGGCCGACGACAAACTGCAGGTGATGACTATCCACAAGGCGAAGGGATTGCAGTTTGATACGGTGATTCTGCCCGGACTTGGCAAGTCGACGCGGAGCGCGGATAGCCCATTATTGCGTTGGCAGGAACACCCTGAGTACGGTCTGTTGCTGGCCCCGGTTGCGGCGCGCGGCAGCAGCGAGAAAGATGCCGTTTATCAATTGATCGGTAATCTGGAGAAAGAAAAGCAGGACTTGGAAGTGTCCCGGCTACTGTATGTTGCCACCACCCGGGCGATTTCCCGTTTGCATCTGATCGGGCATGCCAATCTCGATAAAGCCGAAAAACTGGCCCCGGCGAGCGGCTCGTTGCTGGAAAAACTGTGGCCTTCGATTGAAGGTGATTTTTGCGCGCGGGCAGTGAATTGTGAAACATATGAAAGAGAATTTGTCCCGCCGCAGTTGCGGCGCTTGGCGCAGGATTGGCAAAGACCGCAGGTAACAGCAGTCGATTTGCCGCAATCGGAGCAAGTAAAAACAGCGTCGGAAAAAGAGGATACCGAGGAGCGTGAACTGATCTTCAGCGGCTGGGAAAGTGAATCAAAACGGCACATCGGGACGCTTGTCCATCAATATCTCGATCAGTTTGCTCGCTTGGGGAGCGATAATTGGCGGAAACAAGATGAGGCGCAAAGACAGCGCATTTTAGGACGGCAGTTAAGTCGTCTTGGCGTTCCCGGCGCGGAACTTTCCGCAGCGGTTAACTGTGTCATTGAGGCCGTCGATAAAACAGAGCGAAGCGCTAAAGGGCGATGGCTGCTTGCTTCGTACTCACAACAGGCCTGTGAGCTGCCGTTGACTGGTGTGCTGGAAAGCAAGGTTGTGCATGCCGTCATTGACCGCACTTTTATTGCTGATGGAGTCCGTTGGATTGTCGATTACAAAACCAGTTCTCCTGCTGCTGACGAGTCGGAAGACGCTTTTATGGGCAGGCAACAACGTCAATATCTCCAGCAAATGTCGACGTATTCGCGCTTAATGTCGCTGCAAAATGACGCTTATCCCATTCGTGCGGCACTTTATTTTCCGCTGATCGACGGCTGGTGTGAAATGGACATAGCCGATGCAACTGGATGAGGTGGTTCCGTGGGGCCGTTCCTTCACCGAATATCGGCAGATGTTCAGCCTGACCGATGCCGACTTGGAGAAAGAGATTCTTGGTTGTGGTGATGGCCCGGCGAGTTTTAATGCCGAGTTAACGCAACGCGGCGGACGGGTCACATCGGTTGATCCCCTCTATCAGTTCAGTGCCGCTCAAATAGAGGAACGTATTGAAGAAACCTCCGCCCTGGTGTTGGAGCAGGTACGGCTGAACCGAGAGCAGTTTGTCTGGCGGCAGATTTCTTCTTTACAGCAGTTGGCACAAATACGACATTCTTCAATGCGTACATTTATAGAAGATTTTTCTGCAGGAATCGGTCAGGGTCGTTACCTTGCTGCGCAGTTGCCGATACTACCATTTGTTGCCCGTCGTTTCGAGTTGGCCCTTTGTTCTCACTTGCTGTTTCTCTATTCTGAGCAGCTTTCTTATGTTCTTCATTTGCAGGCAATCTGTGAACTTTGTCGAATTGCCGCAGAGGTGCGCATTTTCCCATTGGTTGATCTGGCTGGTAACGAGTCGATTCACTTGTCGCCTTTATTGCGCGAGCTTGAGAGGCTTGACTATCAATTTAAGATTGAACCGGTTGACTATGAATTTCAGCAGGGTGGCGATCGCATGTTAATTCTTAGCGAATCGGATTAGAACTATTCCTTGAAGTTGACACTTTTGCTATAGTTAACCGGTCGCGTTATATTTAGGGTTAAGTTGCGTGCCAATCTTCGACCTTGGGTGGCAACATGGTTTTAGAAGGTATATGGCAAAGCCTGAACTATTTTTATCGATAGCCTTTTTCCTGCTGGCGATGCTGATTTATTTTAAACAACGCCAGGCTGTACGATGTAGCAAGCATCGTAATATGGTTGGGAGGTTTGCCAATGTGTTGGCCATCCTCTGCATTGTAAGTGGAGGAATATTGTTGTTCATTTCTTTAACCTAGGTGATTTGGGAGTCATGTATGCAAAAGTCTGTTTTTCTGCTGGTTCTTTCGGCTTTTGTCAGCAGTGTTTTTCTGTTTTCGTTTTTACCTGCGACCGCCGCTGCCGAAAGCAAGGTCTATCATAAAAAACCGCAGCATCAGGTTGAACTCTACGTCACTAGTTGGTGACCCTATTGTACCCAGGCCAAAAGTTTTTTGGCTAGCAGGGGAATTGAGTATCGGGTTTATGATATTGAGAAAGATGCTGAAGCGGCAAAAAGAAAACAAAAATTAAATCCCGGCCGGGCCGTGCCTTTTGCCGTGATCAATGGCGTGAAGATTGTTGGTTGGTCACAACGAGCCTATGAAACGGCCCTGGATAATTGAAATAAAAAAAGCCGGCCCCGATAAAGGGTCGGCTTTTTTGCTTTATCTGTCCCGATTCTTTAAGCCCTGTTGTAGCTCGCCTCTTGCTTGAAATTAGCGAGTATTTGTCCTGTCAGGTAACTTTTCTGCGGATTGACGTTGACCAGGTTTTTGATGGTTTTGGGAGCCAGATGCAATCGGAAAAGCGTATCTTCATTTTTGACCAGAGTTAATTCGATGTTTTTTTTCAGCGAACCAATGCGCATTTCCGTTTCGATGACGTAACACCATTCCCGATTTCCATCCAGTGTGTTGACTAAGCGTCTGGTCTTGATCGGCATGACAGAATACACTTCAACTTCATCTGAATTCTGGATTGGATGAACACCAAAGCTGATCATCAGGTCTTCACCTTCTTTAAAGGTTGAATAGTCGAAAATATTCAGTATCGATTGGCGTGCATCGGCGACAACTTCGGCTTCAATCGCTGGAATCTTTAATGATGGAAAGGAAACCCATTCACACCATCCAATGTCGATAAGTAATGAGTTTTTGTTTTTCTTCATAGGAATAAATCCCCCGAAAATGTGGAATGTTTAATAGCGGTGATTTTAATGGCTGCTCCCTTTAAAGTAAATTATTCTAATATTAGAATTTAATTTCAGCAAAAGGGTGTCCGCAACGGTTGCTGATAGCTGATAACGTATGGATAAAGCGGAAATTTTTGATCAAAAAACGGGATTGTCTCCGCATGGAAATATTTGCCCAATTTAGGGACAGATTCGCAGATCTGCTGACTTCCGAACCGTGCGCCCGCAAATAGATGACGTTTGTTATTGAGGGCAGTCACGCTGCCCCAGGCTAACCTCAGGTAAAGCCCGATCCGGGTTTACAATGAGAGGCAGAACTGGAAAAAGCAGTCGTTTCCCCGGTAAATAGTGAGACGATTCTTTGCGCTTTAGCTTCGCAGTTGGGACAGTCGATCTCGTTATGCATGACAGTGCTGATCTTTTCAGTCACCTGTGCGCAATTTGAACATCGATATTCATAGATTGGCATTAATCGCTCCTTAATAATTATTAGATAGATATATGAATAGTCGGATGTTTGCAAGGGGAAAAGCGGAGCTTGGCAAAGCAAATTTATTCCTTTTCGCATGTCTGGGGTTAAATCGATTGATTTCGAAGGGTTACAGGTTGAAACATTAAGTGACTCTTTTTGTGGACAAGAACATTGAAGCGAAGTTAAAGCTCACGCTCTACAAAAAAAGAAAGAGAAGTTTTATTACACAAACGTTGGTAGAAATCCTAAATATGCTAGTATTACAAAGTAAATAGCTGCTTTTTTCTGGAGGAACAATGTCAAAACTGGCAAAAGTTGGGATAGCTCTGGGTGGTACCTTGGTTTTTCTGTTGGTCTCTCTTTCGATTCTTGTCAAAGTTATGATCACCCCGGAAAAGGTGCGGGAACATCTGCTGCCGTTGGTTTCGGAAACTTTGAACAGAAATATCGAGGTCAGCGAGATCGATATCGGGATATTCAGCGGAGTTTCCCTGGTTGGTTTGCAGGTTAAAAATATTGATGGAAATGATGATTTCATTTCGGTTCAATCGATGGGGTTGCACTATAAATTACTGGCGCTGTTGACCGGTGACCTGGTTATTGATCAGATTCTACTTGATCAACCCAGAATTGTTGTCAGTCGGAATGCCGATGGACAGTTCAACTTTGATGATCTGCTTGCAGCGGAAACTGAGAGTGCCGCAACCCAAGATACAACTAAGAATTCAGAAGAATCCCAAACCACCCCGTCTTCTCCTTTTAATCTTTTGGTTAACGAGGTTTCGATTACCGGGGGCGAGATCCTCTTTATTGACCGCGCGCAAAATTCTAAATCGCCGTATCGTTATACCCTTGATCAATTTAATTTTCAGGCCAGCAAGATAACTTTGGACCGCTCCTTTCCCATCAAGTTGGTGGCGGAATTAAATGGCAGTAAAGTCGAAGTTTCCGGCCACTACGATATTGCCAATCAAAGTGGCGATCTGGATCTGCAGCTTTCGTCACTCGATCTGCAACCCTTTGCTCCCTATTATCGTCAATCGATTCCAGGAAAACTCGGTTCGGCTGCTTTGACGATAAATTTGGAAGTCCAATTGCAACCTGAGGAGATTGAGAGTAAAGGGAAGGTGTTGCTCGAGGGGTTGGATCTGGTGCTGAATGATCTGCCTGAGGCCGAATTGAAAAATGCGAAAGTTGGCGTTGATTATGCGCTGAACTTTGATTTGTCCAAGCAGAAGTTGGATCTTTCGACCTTCATTCTCAATTTTAACGATACGATTCTTGGTGTGGAAGGGGCAGTCGAGTTAGGCGGAGCAGAACCAACACTGGCTTTGGCATTACTGTTTGACAAGCTCGATTTACGCGCTCTTCTTCAGGGTTTGCCTGCAGGGTTGACGCAAAGCGTGCAGGCTTACAGTTTGGCCGGGCAGGTCGATGGCCGAGTTGACTTCGCGGGTAAACCGAGTTCTGGTGCTAAACTGGTTAAGTCTGCCAAAATTGACCTGATCAATGTCCAGGCGACGGTCGATTCGCTTCGTGCTGGAGTCAACGGCAACATCACCTATGCCGATCAGCAGGTCGCTGCGGACAAATTGTTACTGAATTTTGCTGATCAACAAGCTGAGTTGAAGTTTAAGGCAGAGAATCTCCTCGGCAAGATCATCAAGGGGGAATTCCACGTCTCTGCGGCGACGCTCGACTTGAACAGTCTTCTGCCGGTGGAGGCAGAGACAAAAACAAAAACATCCGCAAAAAAAACCTCAGGGAGTCAATTGCCGCCGGCCGAACGCCAACCGACAGTTGCTGACGAAATCGGTCCCTTTGATCTACCGCTCGATATGACCGGGACTTTGAAGGTTGGAAAACTGATTTATAAGCAACTGAATCTGGATCAGGTCAGTGCCGATCTGGTTTTGAAGGATAATCATCTGAAGATAAATCAGTTACGTAGTGGGATTGCTGGTGGTGAATTTTTGGCCTCGACCGATGTCAATTTGGGGGTAAAGGGGCTTGCTTATCAAGGGCAGATGAAGCTCGATCAATCGCAGCTGGTTTCTTTGATCTCCGGCGTGTTGCCGCAGGCAAAACAAAGCGTCACCGGCTTATTGCAATGGCAGAATAATTTTTCCGGTCGAGGGACTCTCCCTGATAACCTGCTCAAGGCGTTGCAAATTAAAGGTGCCATGCAGTTGAATAAAGGAAAGATCACAGGTTCACCGCTGCTGGAACAGTTGTCTGTTTTTCTGAGTATTCCTGAGTTGAAAATCCTCAGTTTTGAAACACTGGAAAGTAACTACGATTTACGCGACGGAATGGCAAATCTTTCTGGTCAGTTGAATAGCTCTAAAGCAAAGTTGAAGCCGGAAGGCACAATTGGTGTCGATGGTTCTTTAAACATGAAATTGGACGCTCGTCTTGCTCCCGATTTGATGCGCAGCTTAGGTGCCAAAACCGGATTGCAGCAAACACTGAGCGATAAGGATGGCTGGGGCATCCTGCCCTTGACGATTAAGGGGAGCATAACCAGTCCGAAGATCGGTTTTGATGCCAAGGCGTTGCAGGCGCAAGCTACGGATAAATTTAAGGATGAGGCCGCCAGTCGGCTGCTCGAAAAAATCGCCCCAGGGGGAGGGGACAACACCCCGGTTAAACAATTACTCGATAATACCTTGAATAAGCTCTTCGGTAATTGAGGTTGGTCAAACCAATTATTGGGATAATGGTCTGGACATGGTGGATGCTAACGGGTACTTTTGCTCGCAAGTTTCAGCCCATACCCAGAGGAGTAAAAGATGTTTGCAACTGAGTATTTCAGCGGTTTTGAAGTAATTCGAGCGGCGATGGAAGTGGAAAAGAACGGTCATCGATTCTATTCGTCGATGGTTGAGAAGGCATATACCGATTTGGCAAAAGAGCTGTTTTCATTGCTGGCTCAGGACGAGGTGAGCCATCTGCAGACCCTTGAAAAGTTGGCAGAGACATATCTGGACGGTGAATTCTGGGACAATGAAGAAGATTACCTGCCGTATCTACAGCAGTTCAATGATAAGGATATTTTCCCGACAGCAGAACAGGTCGCCGCAGCTTTAGTCAGCGAAGCGGGGGATATCAGGGCTCTCGATCTGGCGATTGAGGCGGAGGAGAAGTTTGCCGGTTATTTTCACAAGGCAGCCGCGCATGCTCGCAGTGACGATGGCAAAAAGGCCTTTAGCTGGTTGGCTGGGGAAGAGGATCGGCACGCCGCAATACTTAAAGCGCGCAAAGCGAAAATTCAGGGCAGCTAGCTTCTGGTCAGCTTATTGATACAAAAAAACGGAGTCCAAATGGGCTCCGTTTTTTATTGTAAAGGAACAAGGTCAGCTGTCAATTCGACCGTTTTACGGTGCGGGTTTTACTGCGCATGGTGACAAATTCCTCGGCACTGGTCGGGTGGATGCCGATGGTTGTGTCGAATGTTGTCTTGGTGGCTCCTGCCTTTAAAGCGACCGCAATCCCCTGAATAGTTTCCCCCGCGCCTTCGCCAGCCATATGCGCTCCAACCACCTTGTCGGTCGTTGGATCGACCAGTAATTTCATCATAATGCGATCGCCGCTGCCACTTAACGCATGTTTCAGGGAGCGGAAATTTGTCGAATAGACGTCGATCTGTGGGTACCGTTCTAAGGCTTCTTCTTCGCTCAGGCCAACTGTGCCGATGTTTGGCTGACTGAAAACGGCCGTTGGGATCAGGTTGTAATCGAGCTTATCCGCACCGCCCTGGTAGAGGTGCTGCACCAGGGTCATCCCCTCCGCCAGAGCGACCGGGGTCAACTGAAAACGATCGATCAAATCTCCCAGAGCGTAAATCGAGGCAACGCTGGTCTGGTAAAAGTCATCGACGACAACGGCACCTTGATTGTTCCGCTCGACAGCAACATTTTCCAAACCTAAATCTTCGGTATTTGCTGTTCGTCCGGTAGCCGCGAGGATCACGTTGGTAGTGAAGCTCGAACCGTCCTGCAGGGTCACTTTGAAATCGTTTGCCGCAATTTTTTCCACCTGCTGTAGATCGGTGTTGAAGCGCAAGTCCATCCCTTTTTTGCGCATCTGCTTGGCGACGAATTGACGAATTTCCACATCAAAACCGCGCAGGAAAAGCTCGCTACGGTAAATCTGCGTCACCTCAACGCCCAAGCCATGAAAGATTCCGGCAAACTCTGTTGCTATGTAGCCACCACCAACAATCAGCATTTTTTTAGGTAAATGTTCTAAATCAAAGATCTGATCCGATGAGAGCAGGTGCTCACGCCCGGGGATCTCCGGCAGGAACGGGCGACTGCCCGTGGCAAGCAGAATGCGTTCGGCAGTGTAGTGCTTGCCGTTGACCTCGACACGATGGGCATCAACCAGGCGGGCGTGGCCTTTAATCAACTCGGCCCCGGAATTCGCCAACATCTCAGTGTAGAGACCGTTTAGCTTGCTGATTGTTTCCGTCTTGTTATCGCGCAGGGTCGGCCAGTCGAATAGCGGCACCTGACTTTGCCAGCCGAAACCGGGCGCTTGCAGAAAACTGGCCCCATATTCGGCGGCATGGACGTAGAGTTTTTTCGGCACGCAGCCAAGATTGACGCAGGTACCGCCGGGGGCACTCTGCTCGGCGATCGCTACCTTTACACCTTCAGCCGCAGCCATGCGCGCAGTTCGCACTCCACCGGAACCGGCACCGATAACAAACAGATCAAAATCGTAGTGAGCCATGGTTGTCTCTCCTGTTAGCCGACCTCATTATATTCACGGGCGCGAAACTTGACGCCCAAATCTTTTGCTACTTGTTGGCAGGCGTTGATGTCGATGCCCGGATAAGTGACCGCCGTTGCGGTGACATCGGGGATATAGTTGCTCGCCTGCTGCAGAAAATCTTTCACTGCCTGATAACTCTCATCACCGTAGCTTGATTGACAGAGACGTTGGTAGTCGTTCAGGTTCGATGCATTTAATGAAATCGAAATGGAATCGATCAGTCCCTGCAACTCCGGCAGAATGTTGCGACCGTGAACCAGGTTGGCTTGACCGTCACTGTTGATCCGGACTTTGATGCCTTGCGGTTGCAACCAACCGGCTATTTCCTTGATCAGGTCGAGGCGCAACAACGGCTCCCCGTAGCCGCAGAAAACCACTTCCGTATAGCGGCTTGGATCGCCAATAGCCCGTTTGATTTCATCGACGCTCGGTTCGTGATCAAGTTGAAGCTCGTGCCCCTTGACGACAAAATCATCGAATTTGGCGCAAAAAATACAGCTGTTGGTGCAGCGATTGGTGATATTCAGGTACAGCGAATCGCGGATTTGATAGGCGATCTTGGTGCTTTGATCGACGCTGCCGATTCCGAACAGGTCAAAACAGTTGCGGCTGGTGACGCGGGCGACATCTTCAATTGACAGCCCTTTGATTTCGGCGACCTTCTCTGCCGTGTAGCGCACGTAGGCCGGTTCATTGCGTTTGCCACGGAACTTTTGCGGCGACAGATAGGGGCAATCGGTTTCTACCAACATTCGGTCGACCGGGATCGCTTTGACCACCTCACGGGCAGCATCGTTTTTGGGATAGGTGATGGTACCGGGAAACGACAAATAAAAACCAAGCTCCAGGACTTTGCGGGCCATTGCTAAGTCACCGCTGAAACAGTGCAACACGCCACCGACTTCGGACGCATTTTCTTCCTGTAGAATCTGCAGTACTTCATCATGGGCATCGCGGTCATGGACGATGATCGGTTTGCCGACTTCTCTGGCCAAGCGAATCTGCTGGCGAAAGGCGTTACGCTGGATGTCGCGTGGTGATCTATCGCGGAAGAAATCGAGACCGATCTCGCCGAGGGCGACGACTTTCGGCCTGGCGAGCAGCTCTTTTAGTTGGGATAGGCTCTCTGCGTTGATTTCGGTCGCATCGTGCGGGTGAACGCCGACTGCGGCATAAATCTGTTCATGTTTTAAGGCCAGGGCAACGCTCGCGGCCGAACTTCCCAGATCGCAGCCGACGGTCAGGATATGGCTGATACCGTTGTCCAGGGCGCGTTGAATGGTTGCATCTCGGTCGTTAGAAAATTGGCTGCCATCGAGATGGGCATGGCTGTCGACCAAGAGCGGGAGTTGTTGTGACATTTATCATTTGCTCCAAAAGAAGCGGGGCGCCACAGGCGCCCCGTTTAGTGACATCTATTCAGTTTCGATTCTACTCGGTTTCGATGCGGGGGAAAAGAGGGCTGGCTTTCTCCACCTGTGTGCCAGGCACAAGTCCGCCCCACTGATCCTGACCATCAAGCGACAAATTGTCGCCATCGCAGCCGAGGATTTGTAGAATCTGTTTGCCGGTGTCCGGCATGAACGGAGCGACCATCAGCGCAGTGATGCGGATCGATTCGAGCAGGTTGTACATCACTGTGGCCAAGCGTTCCTGCTGCTCGGGATCTTTCGCCAGTGCCCAGGGCGCGGCATCATCGATATACTTGTTACCGGCCGAGATCAGTTCCCATATCGCCATCAATGTTTTGTTGAACGCCATTTCTTCGAGGAGATCATCGACCTTTTGCAGGGTGGTCGGAATTCGGTCGATCAGCGCCTGATCCATTTCGTTGGCTGGGCCGGGCTTTGGCAGCTCTCCCTTAAAGTATTTACTCAGCATCGCCGTGGAGCGACTGACCAGGTTACCGAGATCATTGGCCAGATCCGAATTGATGCGGGAAACCAGCGCTGAATGAGAGAAATCACCATCCAGGCCGAAGGGCACTTCACGCAGCAGGAAGTAGCGGATCGCATCGACGCCGTATTTGTCGACCAGCATGTTCGGTTCAACAACGTTGCGCAGGCTCTTGCTCATCTTCTTGCCTTCGACGGTCCACCAACCGTGGGCAAAAACCTTCTTTGGCATCGGTAGTCCGGCGGCCATCAAAAAGGTCGGCCAGTAGACAGCATGGAAACGCAGGATATCTTTACCGATGACATGTACCGCAGGCCAGTATTTGGCATAATCACCGTTTACATCTTCCGGGTAGCCAAGGGCGGAGATATAGTTGGTCAGAGCATCGAACCAGACGTACAGGACGTGCTTGTCGTTGCCTGGAACCGGGATTCCCCAAGAAAAAGAGGTCCGCGAAATCGACAGATCACGCAGGCCTTCTTTGACGAAGCTGAGGATCTCGTTACGGCGCGTTTTCGGCTGAATAAAATCGGGATTTTCGTCAATGTATTTAAGCAGTTGGTCCTGATATTTACTCATGCGGAAGAAATAGGATTCTTCCTTCAACTTGGTGGTTTCCCGGCCGCAGTCGGGGCAGGTGCCATCGATCAGTTGGGTTTCGGTCCAGAAGGTTTCGCAAGGCGTGCAGTACCAGTCTTCGTAGTAGCCAAGGTAAATATCGCCTGAGGCGAGAATCTTCTTGAACTGCTCGGAAACGGTATGCTTGTGGCGTTCCTGGGTGGTACGGATGAAGTCGGTATTGGAGCAGTTGAGCTTCTCCCACAGTGCGGCAAAGCGCTTGACCACCCGGTCAGCTAATTCCAGCGGGGTTTCACCGTTGGCTTTGGCGGCGGTTTCAACCTTTTGCCCATGTTCGTCGGTGCCGGTCAAAAAGGCCACATCGAACCCGCGTGAACGTTTGTAACGGGCCATAACGTCACAGGCCAGGGTGGTGTAGGCATGGCCGATGTGTGGGACATCATTGACGTAATAAATCGGTGTGGTGATGTAAAATGTTTTGCTCATGCAAAGCTCTCTTTCAAGGTACGGATTGCATAAAAATCAAGATTTGTTATCTGGCTGATTCGGTTTGTTGGTCCGCCGCCGGGGGCGTCTTCTCCGCCTTCGGGTTTGACTTTTGTCCTGCTCCGATGTGCTGGTGCGGGCCGTTTCTTTGGGCTTTTCTCCCTGCTGCTCAGCCTGTTGCGGAGCGTTTTTCTGTGGACGGGGGCGATTTCCCGGACGTCGATTACTGCGTCGCTCATCCTTTTTGCTCGCGTCTTCAGCAGGTTTTTGCGGCCCTTTTTTTGCTGTGGTGTCGGGTTTTACCTCTGCCGACTTTGCTTTGTCGGTGACAGGTTTGTCAAAACCTTTTTTCAGCTCATCAACATGGATCTGACAACGGTCGCCGTTAGCACAGCAAACGGTCATTTTTTGCGCCAGAACATCAAGCGCAATCACTTCCGCCTGACCCGATTCCAACTGGATTTTTTTTCCGCACTTGGGCAGGGTTTTGCGCATTTCGTTATAGGTTTCGTACTCGTAGGCCAGGCAACAAAGCAGCCGACCGCACTGGCCGGAAATTTTAGCCGGATTGAGGGCCAAGCCTTGAGCCTTGGCCATTTTTACCGAAACCGGGGCGAAATTACGCAAATGGCTGCTGCAACAGAGCTCCCGACCGCAGACCCCCAGTCCGCCGACCAGTTTTGCTTCATCGCGCACCCCGATCTGGCGCATTTCAATGCGGGTGCGAAAGTGCTGCGCCAGGTCGCGAACCAATTCGCGAAAATCAACCCGACCGTCGGCGGTGAAGTAGAAGATGATTTTCGAGCCGTCGAAGAGATATTCGGCGCGAACCAGCTTCATCTCCATTTTTCGTTCTTGAACTCTTTTTTGACAGAATTTTAAAGCTTCATTTTCTCGCTGGGCATTCCCCTCCGACATTTCCATGTCGGCTTCATTGGCGATCCGCACGACCCCTTTGAGTTTGGGAGGTGCCTGCTCGGGAGGTGTGTTGCGCGGTTCACGGACAACAATGCCGAGAGCCCGCCCCCGTTCGGTTTCAACGATGACCATATCGCCACGTTTGAGCTCGAAGTCTCGTGCTTCGAAATCGAAGACCTTGCCCGCGGTATGAAATGAGATGCTGACTAAGCGTAAAGTTTCCATTAGAAATTATTTAGTCCTTTTATGTGACAGCGCACGTCAGGCAGCGTTCATCCGCATCAGCATGATTTCCATTGCCAGTTGCCGGTTGACGTTGCGTTGCAGATAATAACGGCCAGCTTCTAAAGCCTTAAGTTTTTGCAGTAAAGCGGTTGTGGTTTGTTTGTCTAGCTGCCGGTACAGAGTTTCTTTCATATCCAGATTGACCAGCTCAGATTCTGGCCGGCCATGTTTTAACAGCAGCAGATCGCGGAAAAATGCTTGGAATATTTCCAGGATTTCGGTCAGATGATCCTTGTTCCCGGCCAACTCGTCAGCGAGTTTAAACAGGGGAATAACACTGCCGGAAGAGAGTGCCAGTAACGCACGTAACAGTTCGCGACGCTTTTCCAGATACAGCTCTTTGTTTTGCCCCAGAGCTTTTTTGAAACTGCCATCCGACAACGCGGCAAGGACTGCAGCTTCGGTCTCTTGTAGGTCCAGGCGGTTCGCCAGGATCTCGGTCAGGCGTTGTTTCGGTAGCCGCTGAAATGGAAGTCGTTGACAACGGGATTTGATTGTTGTCAGCAGCGCATCCGGACGGCTGCAGAGCAAAATAATGACGGTGTTCGGCTGCGGTTCTTCCAAGGTTTTCAACAGGGCGTTGGCCGCTGCCGGGTTGAATTGTTCTGCGCCGTCAATCAGGCAGATCTTGTATTGACCCTCGAGCGGCTTTAAAGATAACTCTTTTTGCAGCGCTCGAACCTGATCGATCTTAATGGTCGCACCATCGGCATCAAGCAGGTGAATGTCCGGGTGGTTGTTGTGATCGACCTTGCGACAGGGATGACAATCACCGCAACCCTGACCCGATTCACAGAGCAGCGCCCGCGCCAAGGCTAAAGCAACCAGGCGTTTGCCGATACCATCCGGACCTTCAAACAGGTAGGCGTGGGCTACGCGTTGATTTTCCAGGGCCCGCCGGAGAATGCTTTTTTGCCGGTCATGGCCGATAATTGAATCGAAGGTCATAGCGTACCGGTTTTCAATTGGAGAAAGTCAGCAATAATTTGAGTGATCTGCTGGCTGAGCTGCTGTGCACTAAGAGTAGCATCGATAATTTTAAAACGTTGCGGTTCTGCAGCCGCCAAGCTCAGATATCCGTCTCTGATGCGTTGATGAAATTCGTGCTGCTCTCGTTCGAAGCGTCCTTCAGAGCTGTCTTGTAAGTCGGTTTCACGTTGTCTGGCGCGGCCGAGACCGATTTCTACCGGCAGGTCGAATAATAGCGTCAGGTCCGGACAGCAATCGCCCGCCGCCAGATGGTTCAGTTGGATGATCAAGTCGCGATCAAGACCGCGGCCATCGCCCTGATAAGCCAAGGTGGCATCGGTGAATCGGTCGCAAAGGACAACTTTTCCGGCTGTTAATGCCGGGCGCACAATCTCTTCAATATGTTGCGCACGGGCTGCAGCATAGAGCAGTAATTCCGTACGTGATACCATCGTTGCATTATCGGGATGTAATAAAATGCCGCGAATCTGATCGGCAATCGGACAGCCGCCCGGTTCACGAGTCTGTATAACCTCGGTATTATATTGCTGCAACCATTGTGTGAGTAAGCGGATCTGGGTGGTTTTTCCTGAGCCTTCGATCCCTTCGAAGGTAATGAATGGTGCCATTTAATATATAATATCCGAGTAAAAGGGCTCTAGGTTGCCACAACTGGGGATGATAAATTCATCCTGTTTAATCTGGCCGCCTCAAAATAGTCCATTATAGAGAAAGCGCTGTAGATGAATCAAGTTTAAACATTTTGTTTAGACACGCCACTCATTATACGATAACCCGGTAAACAGTTTGTACTGTCAGGGCCTTTTGGCTATACTCCGCGGCAAACATCTCGTTAGCTGGAGAAATATGTGTCGCCATATATCGAAAAACTAGAATTAAAACTTGGTTATCAGTTTGAAAACAAGCAGTTATTGCTCCAAGCACTCACCCATAAGTCCTTCAGTAATGAGCAGTCCGAAGCGGCAAAGCACAACGAGCGTTTGGAGTTTTTAGGTGATGCGGTTCTGGAATTGGCGATTAGCGAGTGGGTCTATCTTCACTATCCGGACATTCCCGAGGGTGGATTAACGCGCATCCGTTCTGAGGTGGTGTGTGAAGTCGGTTTGGACGCTATCGCCCGAAAGTTAAAACTTGGTGAGGGGTTACGCCTCGGTAAAGGGGAGGAAAAGAGCGGCGGCCGCGACAAGTCGAGTCTGTTGTCGGATGCGCTTGAAGCCTTACTGGGCGCTGTTCATTGTGACGGTGGCTTTGCGGCCGCAAGTCGCGTTGTTGAAAAGGTTTTTGTCGAAGCGATTGAAACCACAGCCCGCTCGCGTTACGGTACAGATTACAAAACCTGTCTGCAGGAACGTTTGCAGGCGGCCTATGGACGACTTCCCGAATACCTGTTGACGCAGGTGTCTGGCCCTGATCACGATCGGACTTTCTCAATGGAAGTTCGTTTTGATGGTAAACTCCTCGGTAGCGGTTGTGGCCCCAGTAAAAAACGGGCTGAGCAGCAGGCAGCAGCGGCGGCCTTGGACCATTCCTTAGTGCGAAAGTGTGAGAACAGTTAATGACGGAAAATTTTAAATCTGGATTTGTAGCAATTGTCGGACGGCCCAATGTCGGCAAATCGACTTTGCTAAACCGGATACTCGGGCAGAAGATCGCGATTACCTCGAACAAACCACAAACAACCCGCAATCGAATTCTTGGTATTCATAATTTCTCTGGGGGGCAGGCTCTGTTTGTCGATACCCCCGGTATTCACAAACCAAAAGGCAAGCTGAATCGCTATATGGTTGATCAGGCAATTAAGGCCTGCAGCGATGTTGATCTGGTTCTGTTTCTGGTTGAGGCAGATGATAAGCCCGGCGGTGGTGATGAATATATCCTCAAACTGCTGGAAAGAGCCAAGGCTCCGGTTTGCCTGGTCATCAATAAAATCGACAAGGTTGCCCCAACCAGCTTGTTGGCGTTGATTGATGCCTATGCACAACGTTTCGAGTTTAAAGAGGTGGTGCCGATTTCTGCGGAAAAGGGTGATGGCGTCCCGCAGTTGTTGCAGGCGATCGAACCCTACCTTCCAGAAGGGCCACAGTTTTATCCCGAGGATATGCTCACCGATCAGCCCGAACGCTTCATTGTCGCTGAAATGGTCCGTGAAAAGGTGATGCGCCGCACCAACGAAGAAATTCCCTACGGCGTTGCGGTCAAGGTGGAAACCTTTGAAGAAAAACCGGAAAAAAATCTGGTCGTGATTCAAGCGACAATTCATGTTGAACGGGATAGCCATAAAAAAATCATCGTCGGTAAGGGGGGGCAGATGATCCGTACTCTGGGGCAGGATGCCCGTCGGGAAATCGAGCGCTTTTTGGGAACCCGGGTTTTTTTGGAACTTTTTGTCCGGGTTGATAAAGACTGGAGCCAAAGTGAGCGGATGTTGCGTGAGCTCGGCTATGAATAATAAAGAAAGAATTAAAAACTGATGTTACCTGTTGTTGCAATCGTTGGCCGTCCGAATGTCGGCAAATCGACCCTGTTTAATCGTCTACTGGGAAAGCGCAAGGCGATTGTCGAAGATTTCCCCGGGGTCACGCGTGATCGTCATTATGCTGAAGTGACCCGTTTTGACCGACCATTTTTGCTGATTGATACCGGTGGCTTTGAGCCTGTCAGTGACGATCGTTTGCTGATTCAGATGCGTGAGCAGTCGCAGGTGGCGGTTGAAGAAGCGGATATCATTTTCTTTCTTATGGATGTCAAGGATGGCCTGACCGCTTCTGATATAGAGGTGGCGAATATGCTGCGCTGTGTTGATAAACCGGTTTTTTACCTGATCAACAAGGTTGATGGTGAAAAGCAGGAGATGGCGACTAACGAGTTTTATGCCCTCGGTATTGAAAAGTTGTACTCGCTTTCTGCAGAGCATGGTCGTGGAATTGGCGAACTGCTGGATGATCTGGAAGAACTCCTTCCGCCAGCAGAAGATAAGTCCGAGCAGGAGGATGAAGTCAGGCTGGCCGTCATCGGCCGGCCGAACGTCGGCAAGTCTTCGCTGGTCAATCGACTGCTCGGTTATGAGCGGGTGGTGGCAAACCCGACCTCCGGGACGACGCGCGACAGTATCGATACGCCGTTTATGCACGCTGATAAACGGTACGTACTGATCGATACGGCCGGAATCCGGCGCAAGGGGAAGATCAGCCAAACGCTTGAGAAGTACAGTGCGGTCAACGCGTTAAAGGCGATGGATCGTGCTCATGTGGTGCTGATGGTCATCGATGCGGAAGAAGGGGTGACCGATCAGGATTTGGCTGTCGCGGGCTATGCTTTTGAAAAGGGGCGGGCTCTGGTTCTGGTGGTCAACAAATGGGACCTGCCGGAAAAAGATGAAAAAACCATGGGTAATTTTCTTGCCGAGGTCCGTCGCCGTTACAAGTATCTGCCCTTTGCTCCGGTGGCCTTTGTGTCTGCTTTAACGAGTCAGCGGGTGGCTAAAATTATGCCGCTGGTGGCGGAAGTTTTTGCAGAATTCAATACCCGGATTACCACCGGCCAGTTAAACAAAGGGCTTGAAGCGATTGTCCAGAAAAACCCACCGTCGATGGTGCGTGGTCAACGGATTAAGTTTTATTACGCGGCCCAAAGCGCCGTTCGGCCGCCATCCTTTGTCCTGTTTACCAACCGTCCGGATGATGTTCATTTTTCCTATCAGCGTTATTTAACTAACTCTTTTCGGGAAACGTTTGGTTTTGACCGGGTCCCGATCCGGATCCAATTTAAAGGGCGTGGAAAGAGCGCCTGATTTAGAACAAAATCTTTACTCATGGAGATTTCTCCGTTATCTTAGGCTGTTCTTATAAATAAGTACTTTGTGGGAGATCGTTCAGAAAGCTAACCGGGATACTTACCGTTAACCGTTCGGGATTTTTCCATTATGGGCCTTGAAGGCTACCTTGAGGATCTGGGGATCAGCGATATCCTGCAGATTATCAGCCTGAGTAAAAAGTCCGGGACTCTCTCTCTATCACAGGAGAGAGAGTCTGGGACGATTACTTTCCTCGATGGTCAGGTCGTGCGTGCGACATCCTCGCTGTCCACTGAGACCCTCGGTCAGTTGCTCGTTCTACACAAAATTGTTACCACTCAACAGGTCAATGCTGCCTTGGCGCGGCAAAAAACACTCAAAGATCATCAGCCCCTCGGGGCGATATTAAGTTCTGTCTGCCAAATTCAACCAGACATTATCGAATCCATTGTTAAACAGCAGATTGAAAAAATTGTCTTCAGCTTTTTTACCTGGTCTAAAGGGAAATTTATCTTTCGCCTGGGTGAGCCACAAACCTTTGGTAGTACCACCGTTAACCCTTTTGATTTCATGTTGGGGAAAGGTGTCTCTTCACAGCGTCTGGTGGTGAAGGGGCAGCGCTTTGCTGGACAGCTGGATACTGATGACAGTGCTGATGATGACGTCGTTGAGAAAGAAATTGAGACTCTTGAAAGACGGCAGGATGACCATGACCTGACGTTGTTGCGCGGCATGTTGGCTGAGTTGCAAAATCCTTCCATGGGGGGAGGGATAATTCTGCTGATTCTGCGCTATGCCAGTGAGATTATGAACCGGGCGATTATCTTTGATGTGCGCGGCCGGCAGTTGGTCGGTTTGGGGCAGTTTGGTCTTACTAGTTTGTCCTCCGCGGCTGACGAAATTGTTCGCAAGTTACGGCTTAATATTGAACCGGGATCAATCTTTGCTCGCGTATTACAGGAACAAAATGCCGTCTGTTCGACCCTGAGTCAAACCTTTACCGAGAGAACCCTGATGGAACTTATGGGGGGCACCCCTGGTGAGGTTTTCCTTGGGCCGTTGGTGAGTGATGGTAAGGTTGTCGCTATACTTTATGGTGATAACTATCCAGACAACGGTCCGATTGAATCTGCCAAGGCCTTTGGCGTTTTTTTGTCACAGGCTGGCCTTGCAATGGAACAGGCACTGCAGAAGTGATCGTATTAATTTGTAATTTTATTTGCCGAGCAGGGCCATGGATGCTTTAGAGTAAGTTGAGGAGTTGTTTTGAAGAAAATTCTAATTGCTGACGATTCGCCGACGATGCGATCTTTGATCGTATCCACCCTCGACGCGATGGATGACTTTGAATTGATAGAGGCAGCAAACGGCTTTGAGGCATTACGCGTGTTGCCTCGAGAAAAGGTCGATCTGGTGCTGACCGACATTAATATGCCGGATATCAATGGCTTGGAACTCGTCAGTTTTGTGCGGAGTAATCCGCTTTATAAAGATACCCCGCTGATTATTATCAGCACTGAAGGGAGCCAGAGAGACAGAGATAAAGGACTGGCACTCGGCGCAAATGCTTATCTAGTTAAACCGTTTAACCCCGAAGAGTTACAGCAGTTAGTCGCAGAACTGCTGAAATAAAAGGACCGATTTAATGTCTAATCAGGCAATTGATGATTTTCTTGCTGAATCCGAGGAACTGCTGGAGAAACTGAATCAGGATCTCGCAGAACTCGGTGATAATTCGGCAAGCGGGCAGGGGAACCCAGACCTGCTCAACGGAATATTTCGCGATGCCCATTCCATCAAAGGGCTGGCCGGAATGTTCGGTTTTGACGATGTTGCCGAGCTGGCCCATCACCTGGAAAATCTGTTAGATAACCTGCGCATGGGGAAAGTTTCTTTGAGTGAAACTCTCCTCGACTGTCTCTTCGATACCTTGGAAGGGGTTTCTGGGCTGATCCGTGGAAAAGCCGAAAATCCTGATTTCACCCAGGATATTTCTTCCTATTTATCACGGATAGAACATCTCCTCACTGGTCCTGTCGAGGATGAGTCCGATCTTTTTGCCGGGTTGAATCTCGAACAGGCGTTACTCGATGTCTTAACCGAATACGAAGAGCATCGACTGCAGGAAAATCTCAAACAGGGCAAATCCCTCTTTCTGATAAAAGTTGCTTTCTCTTTAATGACCTTCGATACGGAGTTGGCGGCACTTACCGACAAAATAAAGGAAAACGGCGAGGTTATCAGTACGCTGCCTGGCTCTGAAAATGATAATCCAGAATTGCTGGCATTTCGAATTCTCTGTGGAACGGATGTCGCGCTAGCGGCACTAAAAGAACAGCTCGAATTTGCCGGTCTTGAGATCGAGATGGTGACCGGGTCAGTGGTGGAGAATTCCGCGCCCCCAGTTCCTCCAGAGGTGCACGCAGCTGAAGTTGTCACGCCGCCCAAAAGAGATGTTTCTCCCTCACCGTTGGGCGAGATTCCGCAGTCTTGCGCAGAAACGGTATCGGCCGGTACTGCTGATACTGCCGCGAAGAGTAATGACGCAGGCTCGGCGCGTTCTTTTACCAGTACCGTGCGGGTTGATATTGTCAAGCTTGACTATTTGATGACCATTGTTGGTGAACTGGCTCTGGCAAAGGGGGCAATCGCGCAACTTTGTGCTGATATGCAAACGGCCGGTCAACCGGTGCGAGATCTGGAAAAGGCAGTCCATGCGTTGGAGCGTCGCTTAAATGAGCTGCAAAATGGTGTCATGGACGTGCGCATGGTTCCGGTACGGCAATTGTTTGACAAAATGAATCGCATTATCCGGCGCATGGCTCAGGAGCTGGGGAAAAAGGTGCAGCTGGACATTCGTGGTGGGGACACGGAACTGGACAAGCTGATTGTCGAGGATTTGGCTGATCCGTTAATGCATATTATCCGTAATTCACTTGATCATGGCATTGAACCCGCGCAACGCCGGCTCGCCGTCGGCAAGCCCGAGTGTGGAACCATTTCACTGGTAGCGGCTCAAAAAGGGAATCATGTCGTGATTGAAGTGCATGATGACGGCCGTGGTATCGATCCGGTGATGTTGCGTGCTAAAGGGATTGAGAAGGGACTGCTCTCCGCAGATGCCAATCAAAGTAAGCAGGAGCTGTTTGGTTTGCTGTTTCATCCCGGATTTTCGACCCGTGAAGAGGTCAGTGAGTTTTCCGGTCGTGGGGTCGGGATGGATGTGGTGAAGAACAATATATCCTCTTTGTCCGGGATGATTGATTTAACCAGTGAAGTTGGCAAGGGGACAGTGATGAGTTTGACCCTGCCGATCACATTGGCGATTATTAAGGCCTTAGTCGTCCGCGTCAAAGGGATTGATTATGCGCTGCCGCTTAATTCGGTGCTGGAAACGCTGATGCTGGAAACGGGAATGGTCCAGACGATCGAGGGGCGTGAGGTGATGGAATTGCGGCAGCAGACCCTGTCGCTGTTGCGAATTGATGAACTGTTCAATCTTACTGGCGATGCCGGGACCGGCAATCAATTTGTCGTCGTGGTTGGTTTCGCTGATAAACGGATGGGATTTGTTGTTGACGAATTACGCGGTCAGCAGGATGTGGTTATCAAGTCGCTCGGCAAGGCCCTCGCTTTTGTCAAAGGGGTTGCTGGTGCGGCCGATCTGGGTAATCAGAAAACCATTCTGGTGCTTGATGTTAGCGGCTTGATTGGAGAAACTTTGCAGCGTGAGGTAGCCCTCGGTGTATAGGGATTTTTACGGGTTTAAATCCCGACCGTTCACTAAAACTCCTGACCCGCAATTTTTTTACCAGTCGCGCAATCACCGTGAAGCTTTTGCGCGTCTATTACATGCGGTGGAAGAGCGTGATATTATCCTCCTCACTGGCGGAATTGGATGCGGTAAGACAACCCTTTCCAGAGCCCTGATGGATGAGCTGAATGACGGTTATCGGATTGTATTGATCACCAATCCGCGGTTGTCGCCTTTGGAATTTCTTCATGCCTTGGCGATCCGCCTTGGTGTCGATGCGCCGGCTTTCAATAAATCTGAATTGCTCGAACAGGTCGGTGGCCAGCTCTATTCACTCTATCAACAGCAGGTTCATCCTGTGTTGATCGTCGATGAGGCGCAACTGATTCCGCATAAGGATGTGTTTGATGAAATCAGGTTATTAACCAATTATCAACTTGACGATGTTAACTTGATCAGTGTCGTTTTGATGGGGCAGCCCGAGTTGGTTAAACGTTTGTCTCATCCGGTGTATGAGCCGTTACGGCAACGTATCGGTATTCAATTCAATCTCAAACCACTCTTGGGGGAAGAGGTTGGTGCCTATATTGCTCACCGACTCAGTAGCGCAGGAGGACAAAAAAATCTTTTTACTTTGGATGCCGTTGAGCTGGTGGCCCGATACTCCAAGGGGATTCCGCGGCGGATCAATCAACTGGCCTCGTTGGCATTGCTGGAAGGTTTTGGTCGTGGTGTGCCGCAAATCGATGCGGATGTAATCAATGGCGTCGCTGACGAGCTTGATGGCCTTTAAATGGTAGTTTTGTTTCGTCATTATGAATTTTGGTTAGCTTTTTTGCTATAGTTTGATCCGATTCTTTGAATGGAATAGTCGATGGATTTGGCGGAAATCAGAAAGAAAGCACAACAACAGGCTGTTGCACCGCAAAGCAAAGAGCTGTGCGAACCTGTGATTGAGGCAGAACCTCTTGGGGACGAGCTGACGGAACCGGAGTTTTCGCTCTCCGCGGCAGAGGCTGTCGCTGCTGAAGAAACCACCGGTTTGCAGCAGTTTTTTCCGGAGCTGAATTTTGCTTCCGAAGAAGATTATATCCAAGGGATTTCCGGCAGAGACAAGACTCAGGATATCGAGACCGTTCAGTGGCTGACTTTCTTGCTCGGTGAAGAGGAGTATGCTTTAAATTTAGATGTTGTCATGGAGCTGCTCAAGCCCCGAACCTATACCGACCTCCCGGATGTTCCTGCCTATGTTCGTGGTATTTTGTCGCTCCGAGGTGTTGTCGTTCCGGTCATCGATCTACGCACCCGCTTGGGCCTTGGCCCGGGGCAGGATGGCAGCTATCAGCGGATTATAATTTGTGAGGGAGAACTCCAATCGATCGGTTTACTGGTAGATCGCATCACTCAGGTGGTTCGGTTGCCTAAGGAGTCGATTGAACAGGCGCCGCTGATTCTTAAGGACGGTGAGAAAAATTATGTTTCCGGGGTTGGGCGATACCAAAATCGGATGCTGATATTATTGAATCCCGATGAGGTTTTGAAGATCTGATGAGTAAACTATTGGCCCGAGGGGGCTGTTGATACTCAATTCGCCGCAAGGTGTCGGCATTTTAGGGAGTAGTATTATGCAGAAAAAGATTCTCATTGTTGAGGATGAAGAGAGCTTGCTCAAATTGGAAAGTATTCTATTAACCACCAAGGGATATTTGGTTCAGGGGGTCACCTCTGGACTAGCGGCTTTGGAGGCCGTTGATGATGAGATGCCTGATTTGGTTTTACTCGATGTAATGCTGCCGAAGATGGATGGTTTTGAGGTCTGTTCGCGGATTAAACAAAATCCGGCAACCAAGCACATTCCGGTTATTTTGCTTACCGCTAAAAAGACTCCGGAGGATATCAGCCGGGGGCATGAAGTTGGCGCGGATCAATATATTACCAAGCCGTTTAAATCTGCGATGGTTATGGATACTATCGCCATGTTGCTTAAAGGCGATAGCTGATACTAATGAATCAGGATCCTTTGACAGAATCAACACCATTGGCATCTCAACATCAACTTAAGGTCGCCTGTTTGCGGGTCGGTCTGCAGTTTTATGCTCTTGATATCATGTGTATTAAAGAGATTATTCGGGTGCTTCCGATTGTCGCAGTGCCGAAGGCCCCCGCGTACGTTGATGGCGTGATCAATTTGCGTAAGGCTGTTATTCCTGTTGTCGATCTTCGCCGTCGATTCGGTTTGGATTCAGCTATGGAAGAAGGAAAGGGACGTCGGATTGTCATTTGTGCGATCGACGGCCGGATCGTCGGCCTGTTGGCCGATGAAGTGACCGAGGTGATTTCGTGTTCCCCTGCTGACGTTCGTCCGACACCCTATTACTTATCTGGTGCGGAAGCCGATTTTTTCCCTGGAGTTTGCCGTAAAGGTGAACAGCTGATGATGTTGTTAGACCCGCGAAAACTACTGGCGAGTGAGGCGCGTGTTGATATGAGTCAGCTAGGGACTGCCGCTTTGTCTGGGGAAAGCTAAGCGGAGATGTTAATTGAATGCCCTCATTGCCATGTCCGTTTGCGTTTTAAGAAGACTGCATATGTCAGTCGCTCAATAGTTGTCCGTTGCCCCGGTTGCCAGTCAAAGTTCAAGGTAGCTATTAACGCCCCAGCGTTCTCCGCTCTCCTTGCCCACGAAGATAGTGCGATCTGCCGACAATTGCAGGAACGACTCGCATTTCTCGGCGGCATGGTGACGGTATGTCGTGATGAAGAGGACATATTCAGGCATTTGCAGCAGGATCTTTCCTCTGTTTTGCTGCTGGATGTCGCCTTTGCCGGCGGCTTTCCGTTTCAGCTGCTGGAGAAAATAAAAGCCGCTGGCAATGATCTGCATAAGATTGTTCTGTTGTCTTCGGTTTACAACCGTACGGCTTACAAGAAGCAGCCGGATTCACTGTATGGTGCAGATGCCTACCTGGAATTACATCATATCGGCGATCGACTGTTGCCATTATTAGGGGAGCTTTTCCCCGGGTTGTTTGAGCGGCTGGCGCGGATTTCTCCCGCTTGCCATGCTGGTAGCGAGAGAGCACTGCAGCAAGAGGATCTTGTCGCACAGGCTGGCAGGCTCGCTAAGTTGCTGGTTGCGGACATTGTTCTTTACCACCGCGAACGTTTGGAACAGGGGCTAGAGTCCGATCAATTGGTGGATATCTTCTCCGAACAGTTAGCGGAAGGCCGGCGTTTATTGTTTTCCCGATTGCCGGCTGCTGTTGATTTGCCGGTTGATTTTGTGCAGCAGGCCTTTGTTGCTGTATGTCAGTCTTATTCCCACAGCTAGCTGCTGTGGTGCGCAGATGGAGCCGTTTGTGGAGCAGGCCGAACTAAAAGCTTTAATGCTGGATGAACTGGTAGAGAAACGTTTGCTCGCCACGCGTAATCTGTCCCAATTGGACAGTGTTACCAAAGAGTTGTTCCTTTTGGCTCTCGGCGATGAAGACTGGCGGGTACGTAAGGAAGCCACCAGTTTTTTTATGCAACAGCCCGACACCGGTCAGTGGATAGGTTTTATTGTAGATCTGCTCGCTCACCCCGATAACGCGGGGTTGCGAAATGCGGCTATAGAAATTCTTATCGGGCTGGGGTCGCAGGTTGTCGGCTTCTTACTGAATCGCCTCTCTGTCAGTGATGCCGAAGTACGCAAGTTTATCGTCGATATTCTTGGCGAAATTGGTCATCAGGAGTGCGCTGCTGAACTTTTGCCTTATCTGCACGATGATGATGAAAATGTGCGTTATTCGGTGGTGGAAACTATCGGCAAGGTTCGCTCGGTCTCTGCTGTCGGTGCTCTGCTCGATCTCTTGGAAACATCCGATGCCGGACTGCAATTTACCGTATTCGAGGCCTTGTCATCTATATGTGAAGGTGTTCCCGTTGCCAGAATTCTTCCTTATGCGCAAAATGCGCTGTTGCGCAAATCTGTCTTTAATTGTCTTGGGCAACTCGGGAGTGCTGAAGCTATTCCTGAGTTGTTGAAGGGACTTTCCGATCCGCTGCGCAAAACCCGCGAAGTTGCGCTGCTCTCTTTTGGTCAATTAGTCAAGTCTTTGCCGGTAAAGGATTGTCCTGAGGTTGATCAGCAGTCCGGTCAGGTTGTCGAGGGGTTAATCAATTACCTGCATCACGATCGTCTGGATTATCGACGCGCTGCCTGCTATGTCTTGAGCCTGTTCCCCAATACCAGGGTTGTTGGCGAGATGTTGCCGCTATTGGCCGATGAGGACTTACGTAGCGATGTTGTTGCCGCTGCTAAACTGATTCCACAGGTGATTTTGTCAGCATTGGTTAAGACGGTTAGTCTGGATGATGAAAATGCACTTTACCTCATCTTCCTGATGGGTGAGTTGGGTTATGCCGAAATTGGCAAGCTTGCTATTGAGGCTGTTCAGTCGGATGATCCGCAATTTCGTTACGCTGCCGCGATGACTTTGGGGAATATCGCTGTCGTTGAAGCGACTGCTTTGCTTAGCGATGCGTTAGCGGATGACGTTCCGGAAATTCGAGAAGCCGCGTCTGAAGCGCTCTGTCAGATCGGCCGCCGCGAACCGACAATGATTATTAAAACAGTCGCCCCTTATCTGGAAGCATCAGATGTCTCATTGCGTTTACTCGCCGTTCGGACACTTGGCGCCCTTCCGACCGAATCGGTTGAAAATTTCCTGCTGTTGGCATTAAAAGATGTCACGCCAGAAATTCGTTGCGAAGCCTTACGTGGTCTGGCAGGGTTCCGGTCGCCGCGTTTGTTATCCGGTCTTTCTCTGGCTTTGACCGATGAGGTTGCAGATGTTCGTCGGCTGGCAGCCGTTGCCATCGGTGCTTTTCCGGCGCAACGCTCGACTTTGATATTGGATCACGCTTTAGATGATTCTGATCCTTGGGTTCGAATGGCAGCGATTAAATCTCTCACTGAGGGCGATGAGCAAGCCCTGCTACTGATTTTGGAACGAGGACTTTCTGATCCTGTGGGTTTAGTCGTCATTGCCGCACTGGAGACAACCCAACGATTGTTACCTAGTGAGGTCGGACGTTTTTTGCAGACAGCTCTAAATCATGAAGATGAAGAGGTTGTTTCTACCGCCGTGCGCTTGTTATTGGCCTCTGCGGTTGATACCCCGTTGCTTGTTCATGATCGCCCGATCGTTAGACTGCTTACCATCAATCAATTGAAACGGTCGACTGATCCACGGCGGTTTCAGCTTTTAGAGGAACGTTTAGAGTGTGAGCAAGATCCGCAGGTTCGTCTAGCGCTCGAAGAGGCTTCGAGAAATCGCAAGGTAGGGGGCTGAGCGGATATGTTTGTTTTTAAACCAGATGTGAAGATGTCGGAGGATGAGTTTCAACAGATTCGCGATTTTATTTATGATTATTGTGGTCTGTATTTTGATCTTGAATCGAAGTATATGCTCGAAAAGAGGCTGAATAGACGGCTGGCTCAGCTTCACTTCAGCAGTTTTAAAGACTATTATTACCAGCTTCGGTACAGTCGTGACCGAGATGAAGAGTTATCGACAGTCATTGATCTGTTGACGACCAACGAAACATATTTTTTTCGGGAAGATTTTCAACTGAAGACCTTTACCGAGGAAATATTGCCCGAGATCATGAAGAAAAAGCGTGGCACGGGTGATCGTAGCATAAGGATCTGGAGCGCCGGATGTTCGTCTGGAGAGGAACCTTATACGATCGCGATGTTGATGTTGCAGAACCCGGAATTGCGACGCTGGAATGTTGAAATTATCGGCACTGACATCAGTAAACAAGTGCTTGCCATAGCTCGAGAGGGTATTTACGGCAAGACTTCTTTCCGCAGTACCGATGATTTTTATATCCAGAGGTATTTTAACGAATCTGAAGATAAACTGCGGATTTCAGACCATGTCAAGCGCTTGGTAACGATAAGTCACCTCAACCTCCTGGACCAGAAAAGAGTCTCTTTTCTCGGTCAGATGGATGCAATTTTTTGCCGTAACGTCATTATATATTTTGATCTTGAAGCGAAGAAAAAAGTCATATCACGACTCCATGGACAGTTGCACGAAGAAGGCTTTCTCCTGCTTGGACACTCTGAATCACTGATGAATATCAGTACCGATTTTGATCTGCGCCATTTTACTCACGATATGGTGTATCAGCGCCCGAAAGTTTTGCCAGGGGAAGTGCGATGATTCGGGTCCTGGTGGTTGATGATTCGGCTTTTAGCCGGGTGTCGATCGGTAAAATGCTGCAAACGGATCCAAGAATAAGGGTTGTTGGCTATGCCGTTAATGGTGAAGAAGGGCTGAAAAAACTTCTTGATTTGAAACCGGATGTTGTCTCTTTGGATTTGGAAATGCCGCGTATGGGTGGTTTTGGTTTGCTGCGATTAATCATGCAGAACAGCCCTGTACCGGTTATCGTTGTGTCTTCCCAGAGTGAGCGACACGATGTTTTTAAGGCACTCGATC
This sequence comes from Desulfuromusa ferrireducens, assembly GCF_055389805.1. Lineage (NCBI taxonomy): Bacteria > Pseudomonadati > Thermodesulfobacteriota > Desulfuromonadia > Desulfuromonadales > Geopsychrobacteraceae > Desulfuromusa > Desulfuromusa ferrireducens. The sequence continues at coordinate 3,862,645 of NZ_AP042415.1, read as the reverse complement.
TGGGCGCCGTTGATTTTATTGCTAAGCCGGCTCGGGCCAGAAGCTCCGATCTTTACGCAATTCAGCAGGATCTCATCAATAAGATTGTTCAATCGGCGCAACTGAGTGGCGAAAAAATCAAACGCCGGATGATTGAGAGCGGCACCGCGAGTACGGACCTTAGTTCATCTCTCTATGCCGCTGGAAAAAAATCATCAATCTTGCTTCTTGGCAGTTCGACCGGTGGACCGCCAGCTCTGCATCATCTGTTTTCATCTCTAAAAGAGAAATTACCTATCCCCGTTGCTGTTGCTCAACATATGCCGGAGGGATTTACAAAATCCTTTGCCCAACGGTTGAATGATCATTCGGTGATGGATGTTAAGGAAGCTGAGGATGGCGATCATATGTTACCGGGGCGAGTTCTGATCTGTCCTGGGAGTAAAAATATGGTCATGCAACATTTTGCCGGTGTCGTTCGGGTTAAACTGGTTGTTCCCTCGCCAGAGCAGATTTATACACCCTCGGTAAATGTTCTGTTTCGAACCGGAGCAGTTGTCTATGGGTCAAAGGTGCTGGCGGTAGTTTTAACCGGCATGGGAAATGATGGTTCATCCGGTGTGCAGGAAGTCGTCAGGTTAGGGGGGCGGGTGCTGGCCGAAGCCGAGGAGTCCTGCGTTGTCTATGGTATGCCAAAGGAGGCTGTTCAGACCGGCATGGTGGAGAAAATTGTTCCATTAGATGGGATGTTGAAAGAAATCGAACAACGTTGTCGGCCGACTTCACAGGGGCGGTGATGTTCGTATCGCTGGTATTTAATCGTGTAAACTGTTAGTGTGACTTGTTTTTTGAAGTGTCAGTTAGGTTGGGAATGAGGGGTAGCAACAGTATGCAGACAGTTAGAGTCTTGGTGGTCGATGACTCACCAACCATGCGCCAACTGATTGTTTTTGCTTTACGAAGAATTGCTGGCTTGCAGATTGACGAAGCAGGGGATGGCGTTGCCGCATTGAAAAAGCTTTCCACTGAATGTTATGATCTTCTTTTGACTGATATCAATATGCCTATCATGGACGGTTTGAAGTTGATCAGTTTGCTGCGTAACGATGCGCAATATAATGCGCTGCCTATCGTTGTCATTACGACTGAGGGTGCATCTCTTGATCGTGAAAGAGCGACAGCACTTGGCGCGAATGAATATATTGCCAAGCCGATACAGACGGCACGTATGATCGAGGTCGTCCGGCAGTTGCTCGCTCTCGAAACGTGATATCGGCGCTCTGTTGTTCCGAGCTTGACAGTCGGCTGTGAACATGTAATAAGACGCCATTCTAGATAAAACAGGAAAGACAGATTCAATCAGGAGGATCTTTTGTCTAAAGAAGAAGCGATCGAAGTTGAAGGAACAGTTGTTGAACCATTGCCGAACGCAATGTTCAGGGTGAAACTTGACAACGATCATGTTGTCCTTGCTCATATTTCCGGGAAGATGCGCAAGTATTATATACGCATTCTGCCTGGAGACCGTGTGACGGTTGAGCTTTCCCCTTATGATTTGACGCGCGGTAGAATCACATATCGAGCCAAATGATATTTAGACCCCTCTGTTTTATGTTCCGCTGAGACAGAGAAGGTAAATTACGCAGATCGGTTATCATGCCGATCGTGAAGTATTCAACTCGATACCGGCCTTTGCCGGTTTTCGTGTATATATATCCAGTGTGATCTGTCATAAGTGACGACCAGCATAGTCGTTACGGAGGTAGTATGGAAAAGCAGTACGTTCCCCAAGATATCGAACTGAAATGGCAACAAGCCTGGCAGCAGAATCAGGCTTTTCGGGTTGATGAAAAATCAGATAAGCCCAAATATTATCTGCTGGAAATGTTTCCATATCCGTCCGGGCGAATCCATATGGGACATGTCCGTAACTATGCCATCGGTGATGTTGTTGCACGTTTCAAGCGGATGCAAGGATATAACGTACTGCACCCGATGGGCTGGGACGCGTTCGGCATGCCGGCGGAGAATGCTGCGATCGAACACGGAACCCATCCTGCTAAGTGGACTTATGAAAATATCGCTAGCATGCGCCAGCAGTTGCAGCGTATCGGTCTGTCTTACGACTGGCAACGCGAGTTCGCTACCTGTAACGCCGATTATTATCGCTGGGAGCAATTGATCTTCCTGAAAATGTATCAGCGTGGTCTGGCCTATAAAAAAGGTTCTTCGGTTAACTGGTGTCCGGATTGCCAGACTGTTCTTGCCAATGAGCAGGTTGAGGACGACTGTTGCTGGCGCTGTCACACTCTGGTCGAGCAGAAGGAGCTCGAGCAGTGGTTCTTCAAGATAACCGACTATGCTGATGAGCTGCTTGACTGGACGGATAAATTATCTGGTTGGCCGGAGCGAGTCCTGGCGATGCAGCGCAACTGGATCGGAAAAAGCTACGGTTGTGAAATCGAGTTTCCGGTGAACGACAGTGACCTGACGGTTAAGGTATTCACCACCCGGCCGGACACCCTCTTCGGGGCGACCTTTATGAGTCTGGCGCCAGAGCATCCGATGGTTAAAAATCTGGTAACGGCAGAGCAAAAAGCTGCTGTTGATCAGTTTGTCACCAAGGTTGAGCGACAGGATAAAGTTGCACGGACCAGTGGTGAGCTTGAAAAGCTCGGTGTTTTTACCGGATCGTACTGCACCAATCCGTTAACCGGAAATATGGTTCCTGTCTATCTCGCCAATTTTGTGTTGATGGATTATGGCACCGGCGCCGTTATGGCGGTCCCGGCACACGATCAGCGCGACTTCGAGTTTGCCCGTAAGTACGATCTGCCGATTCAGGTGGTGATTCAGCCGGAAGGTGAGAAGTTGTCACCTGAGCAGATGGAAGAGGCTTATGTCGGGCCAGGACTGCTGGTTAATTCTGGGCAGTTCGATACGGTCGATAATGAAAGTGCCAAAGAAAAAATTGCCGCTTATCTGGATGGACGACAGGAAGGGCGTAAGACGGTCAATTTCCGGCTGCGCGACTGGGGTGTCTCCAGGCAGCGTTACTGGGGAACTCCCATTCCGATCATCTACTGCGACTCCTGTGGTGCGGTTCCGGTCCCTGAGCAGGACCTGCCGGTGACCCTGCCGACCGATGTAGAGCTAACCGGGGAGGGTGGTTCGCCTTTGGCTCGTCATCAGGGATTTCTCAATGTCGACTGCCCGACCTGCGGCAAGCCGGCCCGGCGGGAAAGTGATACCTTTGATACTTTCGTTGAAAGTTCCTGGTATTTCGCTCGTTACGCCTGTCCTGATTATACCGATGGTCCGCTCGATAAGGATGCTGCTAACTACTGGCTGCCGGTTGATCAGTACATCGGTGGTATCGAGCATGCGGTCATGCATCTTCTTTATGCGCGCTTTTTCACTAAAGTATTGCGTGATCTCGGCATGGTTGATGTCGATGAACCTTTTGCCAACCTACTCACTCAGGGCATGGTCACCATGGAAACCCAACGCTGCTCTGAGCACGGCTGGCTTTATCCGGAGCAGATTGTCGACGGCAAATGCACTGTCTGTGGTCAGGTTGCTGAATTCGGCCGGACCGAAAAGATGAGCAAGTCGAAGAAGAACGTTGTCGATCCCAATAAACTGATTGAACAGTACGGTGCCGATACTGCTCGTCTGTTTTCGCTGTTTGCTGCACCGCCAGAAAAAGATTTGGAGTGGAATGAGCAAGGTGTTGATGGTTGTTCGCGCTTCCTTGGTCGTGTCTGGCGTGCAGTGACCGATAATCTGGAATTGATCGGTTCAGCGGAAATCCCTGCCGAGGTCTCCGGCTCGGCTGCTGATTTGCGCCGTAAAACGCATCAGACCATCAAAAAGGTGACTGAAGATGTTGATGGCCGTTTCCATTTCAATACGGCGATTGCTGCAGTGATGGAGCTGGTTAACAGCATTTACGCCTTTAAGGATGGAGAGCAGAATCCCGGCGTAATGCGTGAAGCTTTAGAGACAGTGGTTCTGCTGCTCAACCCATTTGTCCCCCACGTCTGCGAAGAGCTTTGGGAAATTCTTGGGCATAGTGAAAGTGTTGAAACCGTCGGTTGGCCAAAATGGGACGAGAAAGCACTGATTTCTGCCGAAATCACCCTGGTCGTACAGGTCAACGGTAAGGTACGCAGTAAGCTTTCTGTTGCTGTTGACGCGGATAAGGCAGCGATTGAAGCGGCTGCTTTGGCCGAGGAGAATGTGCAGCGTTTTGTTGAGGGCAAGCAGGTTCGTAAGGTCATCGTTGTTCCCGGTCGCTTGATTAACATAGTGGTATCATAATGAGAGCTCTCGCGGTAGTTGTTCTGTTTTTCTGTCTCGCTGGTTGTGGTTATAATTTTCCGGGCAAGGGGGGGGCTCTTCCTGGTGAAGTGCAGAAAATTTATCTGCCATTATTTGTCAACCGCACCGCCGAACCACAACTGGAGAGCCTGCTCAGTAACAATGTCAGCGAGGTGTTTGCTCGCAATGGCAATATCTCTCAGGTTGAAAGCCAACAACAGGCTGAGGCTGTTTTGGAGGGAACCATAACCTCCTATTCAACTCGCGCCCTGTCTTACGATAAAAATGATGACATCAGTGAGTATCGTGCCACGATGGTGGTCGACGCCAAGCTCCGTCAGTTAACCGATGGTCGGCTTCTTTGGCAGGGGACTGTCTCCTGGGATGATGAATACCAGGCCGCAAATGATAAAACCGTTCAGGAAGACTACGAGCGCGATGCCGTTGAAGAAATCAGCCTACGTATATCTGAAGAGCTATTATCCCGCTTGCTGGCTGATTTCTGAGCGGAGCAGTGATGACTGCTAACGAGCTTTTTCGTGACCTGAGAGCGGGAAAAGTCCCGTCTTTGCTATTTCTTTATGGCAAGGAGGGTTTTCTGGTCCAACGGGCTGGTCGGTTGGTTCGCCAGGCCGTCTTGGCAACCGACAATGATGATTTTAATGACAGCCGCTTTTACGGTAAGGATGCGTCCGCTTCGGCAATTATTGAAGCGGCGCTGACGCTGCCGGTCTTTGCCTCCAGGCGTCTGGTAACGGTGCGTGATGCGCACCTGTTGCCGGCTGCCGAATTAGATGATCTCCTTTCCTATCTTAAAAATCCTGTTCCTGAAACCTGTTTGTTGTTTATTGCGGATAAGATTGATAGTCGCCGTAAGTTTTTTCAGCAGTTTAAAAAAAGTGGTCAGATGGTTGAGTTTAAGCCGCTTGCTGAAAGAGAATTGCCAGGCTATGTGCGTTCATTCCTCAATGATTGCGATTATCGGATCTCCGCTGATGCGTTAGATCTTTTTTGTAGTATGGTTGGCGGTGGTCTGCATGAGGTGCACGGTGAATTGGAAAAGCTGCAGACCTACCTCGGAGATCGAAACCTGGTTGACGTCACAGATGTTCAGGCCGTTGTTTCGAGGGGGCGGGCAGAAAATATTTTTGAACTGGGCAATGCTGTAGGTCGGGGTGATGTCACCAAGGCTTTAAGCCTGACGAAGCAATTGACTGATGCTGGAGAGGCGCCCCTGAAGATCCTGTCGTTATTGGTCCGCCACTTTCGGCAGTTGTGGAAGGTGCGTGAACTGCAGGTGCAGGATTTCAGTCCTAGAGATATAGCCAGTGGCGCCGGGGTTCCATTTTTTGTTGTCGATCCTCTGATTTCACAAGCGAAGCGATTTTCGCGTAAAGATTTTCAGCGAGCCTATGAACTTTTCTTGCAAACCGATCTGGCAATGAAATCCAGCGGGGCCGATGCCGAAGCGTTACTTGATTGTCTGCTGTTGGATTTAATTCAGAAGAAATGAAAATAAAAAAAGGGGCTTCAAGAGCCCCTTTTTACTGATATGTTTAGCGTTGTTCAGCCGAGGCCATGAACCAGTTTGGTCAGGCGGGAGATCTTACGGCTGGCAGTTGCTTTGTGGATAACGCCTTTGGTTGATGTCTTGTCAATGTAGGGGATTGCTTTATTCAGTGCAGCAGCGGCTGCGTCTTTGTCTCCGGCAGCAGCGGCGTCCCGAACTTGTTTGACGAGGTTGCGCATGCTGGTTCGGATATGGGTATTGCGGGCGTTACGAACCGCATTTTGCTTATTACGTTTAATTGCCGATTTATGATTAGCCACGTATTTTCTCCTTAATATGTTTGTTGATCAGTCTTACAAAGTGACGGGATAATAGTCGTGCTGTCGTTGTCTGTCAAGTTAGAAATTGATAATAAAATAGAAATATTTACGTAGCTTCAGATGGTTACCGATTTTAATCCTGGGATTAATTTATTTAAATGTCTACTAAGAAGAAAATTGCCGCGGCAACTTTGGTCATGGCGATAGCCACGTCGCTTAGTCGGGTTGCCGGTTTGATTAGGGATATGGTCGTGGCCCGCTATTTTGGTGCCGGTTTTGCGACCGATGCTTTTTTTATGGCCTTTACTATTCCAAACCTGTTGCGGCGGTTTTTTGGCGAAGGTTCTTTGACCGCCGCTTTTGTGCCGACCTTTTCTGAAATATTTCACCAGCGTGGCGAAGAGGAAGCTCAGCAACTGGCGAATCGTTGCGTCACGCTTTTATTGTTAGCGATGCTGGTGATTGTAACGCTGGGGATTGTCTGTTCCCCATGGATCGTTCAGGGTATCGGTTACGGTTTTGGTCAAGTCGAAGGCAAGCTCTTGCTGACCGACCAATTGAATCGCCTGATGTTCCCATATATTGGGCTGGTTTCCATTCTGGCGCTGGTGACTGGAATTCTCAATGTTCGGGGACATTTTTTTCTGCCATCGCTGTCGCCGCTGTTTCTCAACTTGGCGATGATTGTAAGTGCTCTGACGATGGGTGCGCTTTTCCAGCAACCGATATTCGCTTTAGCTGTCGGTGTTGTCATTGGCGGCGTGCTGCAGTTGTTGCTGCAATTCCCGGCATTGCTTAAGTATCGTATCCGGCTCCGTTTAGATTTTCGCTTCCTGCACGACCTGCAACTGCGTCGCATAGTCTCCTTGATGCTGCCTGGTATCGCCGGTGTCGCCATTTATCAGATCAATGTTATCGTTATCCGTCTTCTGGCCTCTTTTCTTCCTGAGGGCAGTGTTTCTTATCTTTACTACGGACAGCGTCTGTTTGAGTTTCCGCAGGGCATATTTATAGTTTCTCTCGCTCAGGCTGCTTTGCCGCTGATGAGCAAACAGGTCGCGGAGAAGGATCATCAGGGGATGCGCGAGTCTTTGCACTTTGCGCTGTCGCTGATCACCTTATTTACCTTGCCGGCCATTGTCGGTCTCATCCTTTGCGCGACCCCTGTCTACTCGCTCTTTTTTCTCGGTGGGGAATTTGACCCGGAGGCGATGAGAAATACCGCGTCGACACTGATTTGCTATGCGCCGGGGCTGCTTTTTGTTGGCTACAGCCGGATTGCTGCGCAAACTTTCTACGCCATGAAGGATACCCGCACTCCGGTGATGGTTTCTTTTTGGACCTTGTTGATTAATCTGTTTTGTGGGTTGGTTCTTATGCAGTACTTCTTGCATTTGGGGCTGGCAATTGCGCTTACCGTTTCAACATTGTTTAACGCCGGATTGCTGCTGTGGTTATTGCGGAAAAAGGTTGGGCCAGTATTCCGGAGGTCGTTTATTGCCCCTCTTCTGAAGATGCTGATCGCCTGTTTGTTGATGGGGGGGGTTGTCAGTTTGATTTTGCCGCTGGCAGACTGGCAGCAGACCGGCAATGTCCTGTTTCGCGGCGGAGTGCTCGCTGCTGCCGTCGGCGCTGGACTTCTGACCTATCTGGGATGTTGCCTGTTGTTCCGGGTTGATGAGTTGCAACAGACATGGCAACTTGTTAAGCGGCGCAGATCTGCAGCGAAAAATTGACCCGATTATCATCATCGGCCGATGTGAATTTCTCCCCGTTGGACCTTTTTTTCCATCCATTGTTGCAGCCAGACCTTAAATATCGACCTGGTAGCAGGAGTCAATAAGCAGAAGCCGAACAGGTCGGTGCAGAAACCGGGGGTCAGTAGCAGTAGCCCGCCGGATAGGATCATGGCTCCATCAATCATCTCGCCTGCAGGGACGCGTCCTTCATTTAGGTCACGTTGCATTTTATTGATGAGGTTGAAGCCTTGGCTTCTGGCAAGGTAGGCACCAGCAATCCCAGTAAAAAATATCATTGCGATGGTTGGTATGGTTCCCAGTTGACGACCGGCTTCAATGAGGACATAAATTTCTACAATCGGGACTAAAGTGAAGAGAAATAGCAGTTTTATAAACATCGTTTGTGCCTTTCATAAGATTATTTAAATTAAATAGGTTCGTTATCTGGTAATATTGGGCACGGCCGACCATCCATGTCTAACTTGCTGAAAATACAGGCAAAATAAAATGACTAAAAAATAGGCAAGTCGCATCGGGGGGCAGGAATTCCTGCCCTGTCGTTTATTTCAACAGGCTTTTCCACAGCTTTTCCACAGAAATTGTTGACGACAGCTAAAATCTTATGTTTTTCGCTGACTTTAGAAATTATGACCCTAGTACACGTCAATTTGAGAGTCAATTTCCGTAACCAGCTGCGTGGTTTTTTTTCGCAGAATATCTTCCAGGTCGCAATCCGTTGTGGCCGAAAATTTGCAGAGATTGAACAGTAAGTTACCGAGTTGCTCTTCAAGGTCAGACCGCATGTAGTTGTGGTTGAAAAGGGTCTGCTTGATTTCTGCCAGTTCAAGCTCGATTTTTTGAATTGAATGGTGTGGCTCATCGACGGGACATTTCTTTGCCACCTTGGTGGCTCGCTTTAGAGCGGGGAGTGTTTTGGGGATGCGGTGTTCCAGGGTGTTTTTCTGGCCGCGATCAGAGCGCTCTTGGCGCTTTATTTCTTCCCAGCGCTGTTCGTGTCCTTCGTGGCTTGCGTCGGCGAAAATATGTGGGTGTCGGCGTTTAAGTTTGTTGCTGATTGATTGCGCGACTTCTGACAGTGTGAAATGTCCGAGCTCCGAGAAGATCTGGGCTTGGAAGACGACCTGTAATAGGAGGTCTCCCAGTTCGTCGCAGATTTCTTCTGTGCTGCCTTGGTCGATGGCCTCAAGTAGCTCATAGGCTTCTTCGAGGATGTGCTTTTTAAGGGTTTGCGCTGTCTGTTGTTTGTCCCATTGGCAACCGTTGGGGGACCGCAGTAGTGACATGATCTCAATCAGTTCCTGAAGGCTTTGTAGAGTTTTGTTTTCGGGCAAAATTTAGATCCATTTCATAAATTATGGGGAGATGTAGGCTTTCCGTAGTTCGCGACGTTTGGTACCGGCTGTTCGCCCCATAATTAGCATTTTCCGGATTAAAAAAAACCTTGCAAATTGCTTTCTGATGGGCTAAGAAACTCGCCATTCTCAATCGCTGCTGAGAGAGCATTTTCCCTTGACATGGTTGAGGCTCTCTTTATAATGTTCACCTTTGCTCTGGAGCTGTGTTTATGCACCTCGAGTTAAAAGACATAACGGATGGTTGCCTGGAAAGGGAACTGACCTGTGCTGCTTCAGATTTTCCAATTTTGCTGGAAATGGGGCAGCGTGATGAGGCCCACTTCAATAAGCCAATACGGTTTATCTTGCGCTTGCAGAAGACGGGTCAGTTGGTCGAGGTCGATGGTCAGTTGACGGCCGATGTCGTTTTGTGTTGTGGACATTGTTTGCAAACTTTTGAGAAACAGCTTGCCGCTGATTTTGCTTTTACCTTTACTCCTTACGTTGCTGATGATCAAGCCACGCCAGAGGATGATATTGAGATCGAGCTTGATACCGATGAATTGGGTCTGGTTTTCTATAAAGATGAGAGCTTGGATTTGCTTCAGCCGTTACAGGATCAACTAATGATGACTTTGCCGATTAGCCCGACGTGCAAAGATGATTGTCGGGGGCTGTGCAGGGAATGTGGTTGTAACCTGAATGAAGTTAGCTGTAATTGTACAAAAAAGTTGTTTATTAATAATTTTTCGTCTTTAGCGGGTCTAAAGCTTGGCTCGTCCGACGAATAAGACAGAACAGGCAATTGCCTGAACTATAAATATAGCCGAACCATAATGTTTGGCTGCAAGGAGATTTACGAGATGGCTGTACCTAAAAAGAAAACTTCCAAGTCGAAAAAAAATATGCGCCGTTCCCATCATTCTGTTTCTGCGCCTGGTATCTCGACCTGCCCACAATGCCAAGAAATAAAGCAACCGCACCGTGTTTGCGCAAGTTGCGGGACATATAAAGGTAAAGAAATTATCAGTAGCGACGAAATCTGAGTTAATTTTACTCGATCATGTCGTTTAAAATTGCCATTGATGTCATGGGGGGGGATTCTGCACCTGCCGCCGAAGTTGCTGGTGCTGTTGCTGCTGCTCGTCAGTGGGGTTGTGAAGCGATTCTTGTCGGTGATACCGATAAGATTCAACTCGAACTCTCAAAGCATCAAATCCAGGGACTATCCCTCGAGATCCATCATGCCAGTGAAGTTGTCGGTATGCAGGATTCCGCGTCAGATGCTGTGCGCAAGAAGAAGGACTCTTCTATTCGCGTTGCCTTTGAGCTCGTCAAGCAGGGCAAGGCTGTTGCCGTCGTCAGTACCGGTAACTCCGGCGCTACTATGGCTGCGGGCATGTCTGTTCTGCGCCGTGTCAAGGGGATTGATCGTCCCGCCATCGGCACCTTGGTGCCATCTTTAGATGGCCAGACGATGGTTCTTGATATGGGAGCCAATGTTGAGTGTAAACCGATCAACCTTTTCCAATTTGCCTTTATGGGCAGTATCTATGTTGAGCAAGTGCTCGGCAAGGTTCGCCCGCGAGTTGGTCTTCTCTCTAATGGGGCAGAGGAAAAAAAAGGCAATGATTTAACTCGCGAAACCCATCAACTCCTCAAAGATGCCGATTTGAACTATGTCGGTTATGTTGAGGGTGGTGACATCTATAATGGTTCGGTTGATGTCGTCGTTTGTGATGGCTTTGTCGGCAATGTTGTCTTGAAGGTGTCAGAAGGTCTGGCGGTTGCTATAGGGACAATGTTAAAGCGCGAGATTGAAGGCCGTTTCTGGGCTCGGGTCGGTTATCTGCTGAGCCGTTCGGCTTTTCAGGCCTTCAAGAAGAGAATTAATCCCGCTGAGTATGGTGGTGCGCCCCTGCTGGGTATTGCCGGGACCGGGATTATTTGTCACGGCAGTTCAGATCAGGTTGCAATCAGTATCGCGATTCGCCAGGCAACCGAGTTCGCCAAAATTCGTATAGAAGAACGTCTGGCTGATCTGTCTTGATTTACAGTTTATTGTGAATTGTGATTGAATGAAATATCAGACAAGGGAGAACCAGTTATGAAATCGCGTATCATTGGAACGGGTTCCTATGTTCCAGAAAAAGTTCTGACCAACTTCGATCTCGAAAAGATTGTTGATACGAATAATGACTGGATCATTGCCCGGACTGGAATCGAAGAACGTCATATTGCCGCTGAGGATGAAGTCACCTCTGATTTGGCAGCAAATGCTGCTCAGCGTGCTCTTGAATCTGCCGGCGTGTCGGCTGACGATATTGATCTGATTATTGTTGGAACCATTACCGGAGATTATCCATGGCCAGCAACCGCCTGTCTCGTGCAGGCCAAAATTGGCGCAAAGAAGGCTTTTGCCTACGATGTCTCAGCTGCCTGTAGTGGTTTTCTCTATGCACTCTCCTGTGCCGACGATTTTCTGACTGCAGGCCGCGGGAAAAGAGCTCTGGTTATTGGCGCGGAGACTTTCAGTCGTGCACTTGACTGGACCGATCGCAATACCTGTGTCCTTTTCGGTGATGGTGCCGGAGCGGTTGTCATTGAGGCTCAAGATGGTGACGCTGGGATCCTGTCATCGCACCTGCATTCGGATGGCAATCACGTTGAACTGCTCTATCAGCCCGGTTTCGGCGCGCAAAACCCCGCTTCTGTTGAAGGTATAGAGGCAAGACTCCCTTTTTTGAAAATGCAGGGTAACGAAGTCTATAAATTTGCCGTGCGCATGATGACAGCAGTTTCCAAGGAAGCCCTTGCGGCTAACGGTTACGGTAGTACCGATGTTGACTTGTTTATTCCGCATCAAGCGAACCTGCGTATCCTCGAAGCGACCGCCAAACGGTTGAAGCTTACCGACGAGCAATGTTTTATCAACGTCCATAAGTATGGCAACACCTCTGCTGCAACCATCCCAATCGCGATGGATGAGGCAAATCGAGCTGGTTTACTTAAAGAGGGAAGTTTGCTGTTGATGACTGCTTTTGGTGGCGGGTTTACCTGGGCCGGGTCGTTGGTTCGCTGGTAAGTGTTCAATTAATAATTCACCTTACGGAATAACCGATATGAATGCATTCTTGTTTCCAGGTCAGGGTTCCCAGTTTTCAGGTATGGGCAAGGATCTGGTTGATAATTTTGATGTTGCTAAGCTGACTTTTGAGGAAGCCTGTGACGCTTTGGGTTTTGACATCGCTGCCATGTGCTTTTCCGGCAGTGAAGATGAGCTGAAGTTGACGGCGAACACCCAGCCGGCAATTTTGACCACCAGTATCGCCGCATTGCGTGTGTTGGAACAGGAGACAGATCTCAAACCGTCTTATGCCGCAGGTCATTCGCTTGGTGAATATTCTGCGTTGGTCTGTGCCGGGGCTTTGACCCTTGCTGATGCTGTTCGCATTGTACGCCAGCGTGGCACCTTCATGCAGGATGCTGTGCCGGTTGGTGTTGGCTCTATGGCAGCCATTATGGGGCTGGATCGTCCCGAGCTGGAGCAACTGTGTCGCGATGCTGCCGAAGGTGAAGTTGTTGCACCGGCGAATTTTAATAGCCCGGGGCAGATTGTTATTGCCGGTCACGCGACCGCCGTTGCCAGGGCGATGGCTCTGGCGAAAGAGCGAGGAGCCAAGCGAGCTTTGCCTCTGCCTGTTAGTGCACCGTTCCACTCATCTTTGATGGAACCGGCTGCAAAGCGACTTGCCGAAACTCTAGAAGATATTGCCATTGGTAATTTTGCCTGCCCTGTGGTCGGCAATGTTGAGGCTGCGCCCTATCAGGAGCAGGAACAGGTTAAGCCGTTACTGGTAACGCAGGTTTGCGCCCCGGTTCGCTGGGATGAATCTGTTTGGAAGATGCAGGAACTTGGTGTTTCCTGTTATGTTGAAATTGGCCCGGGAAAGGTACTTTCCGGTCTGGCTAAGCGGATAGCTAAAGGTTCTACTGTGCAGAATGTGTGTGATGTAGCCAGCCTGAAGAAGCTCTAAGGCCACCAAGCAAAACTGTTTTATCTATTGTTTGACAGATATCGTTTTTAAATATAGAAGGAGAAAATCATGGTTCAGGGTAAAGTCGCTCTTGTAACTGGCGCATCGCGGGGGATCGGTCGGAGTATTTCTCTGGCTTTGGCGGCACAAGGTGCCAAAATTGTCGCTGTTGATATTGATCTGGCTGCAACGGATGCATTTGTTGCCGAGCTGAAAGAACAGGGCGCCGAAGCTGTTGCCGTACAGGGTAACGTGACTGTTACTGCCGATGTTGAAAACATGTTCAAGGTTGCTAAAGAGACCTTTGAGAGGGTCGATATTCTGGTCAATAATGCCGGTATTACTCGTGATGCGTTGTTGTTGCGGATGAAAGATGAAGATTGGGATGCCGTGCTTACGGTCAATCTCAAGGGGGCTTTCTTGTGCTCCCGTGCGGCAGCGAAAATTATGTCCAAGCAGCGCTACGGTCGTATCATCAATATTGCTTCGGTCGTTGGTCAGATGGGCAATGCCGGTCAAGCGAACTACTGTGCCAGCAAGGCTGGATTGATGGGCTTGACCCGTTCCAATGCCCGTGAACTGGCAAAGCGTAACATTACGGTTAATGCGGTTGCACCCGGCTTTATCGCTACCGACATGACTGAGGCATTGCCAGAAGCAAAGCGTCAGGAATTGGCGGCCCAGATACCTCTGGAGCGGCTTGGTTCGGCAGATGATATTGCTAATGCAGTACTCTTCTTGGCGGCGGATAACTCCGGTTACATTACTGGGCAGGTTCTCGGCGTCAATGGCGGAATGTACATGTAAACAAAATGGCTAGGTTTATAGCCGAAAACACACAGGAGGAAAGCAAATGGCTTCTATTGAAGAACGTGTAAAGCAAATTGTTGCAGAGCAACTTGGTGTTGATGAAGATCAAGTCACCAATGCTGCTGCATTTATGGATGACCTGGGTGCCGATTCTCTCGACACAGTAGAGCTGGTCATGGCTCTTGAAGAAGAATTCGACGTTGAAATTTCTGACGAAGATGCAGAGAAAATCCAGAAAGTTCAGGATGCCGTTGATTACATCACCAACGCTTCCTAAGTAATTACGGTGGTGATGGAACTTGTTCCGTCACCACCGTTCTGCGTTCTGCTGTAATGCTAAGTTGAGCATAGGTTTTTTCTCCCGGCTGGTCGGGGGATACTTACTGAAAGAGAAGAGATATGCGTAGAGTTGTGGTCACCGGTGTCGGTATCGTGTCTCCACTTGGGACCGGTGTTGAGAAAAACTGGACAGCCATTACTTCCGGGCAGTCGGGATTGGGCAAAATCACCCGTTTCGATGCTTCAGATCTGCCGACCCAGATTGCCGGTGAAGTCAAGGATTTTAATGCTGAGGATTTTATTGAGAAAAAAGAGATTAAGAAAATGGATCTCTTTATTCAGTATGGTCTGGCAGCAGCCGAAATGGCTCTGAATGATTCTGGTCTGGAAATTACTGATGAGAACGCTGAGCGAGTCGGTGTGCTGGTTGGTTCCGGACTAGGTGGTCTGCCTGCTATCGAGAAATATCACGAAGCGTTGCAGCAACGCGGATACAAGAAGATTTCCCCTTTCTTCATTCCGATGTTGATTATCAATCTTGCTCCTGGACATATCTCAATCAAATTTGGCGCCAAGGGCCCGAACCTGTCTTCAGTCTCCGCTTGTGCAACCGGCACCCATTCGATCGGTGATGCCTACCACATGATCGCCCGTGGTGATGCCGATGCGATGTTTGCTGGTGGTACTGAGTCGACAATTACGCCGTTGGCGATCGGTGGTTTTAACGTCATGAAGGCGTTATCGACCCGTAATGACGATCCGCAAGGAGCCAGCCGTCCTTTCGAGAAAAACCGTGATGGTTTTGTCATGGCAGAAGGTGCTGGCATCGTCATTTTGGAAGAGTACGAAGCAGCCAAAGCGCGCGGCGCTAAGATCTATTGTGAGGTCGCCGGTTACGGCATGAGCGGTGATGCCTATCACCTGACTCAACCAGCCGCCGGTGGTGAAGGTGCGGCCCGCTGCATGAAGATGGCGCTGAATAACGCTGGCATCAATCCCGAAGAAGTTGACTATATCAACGCCCACGGGACCTCAACCCACTTCAATGATCTCTATGAGACGATGGCGATCAAATCGGTCCTTGGTGATCACGCCAAAAAGGTGATGATCAGTTCAACCAAGAGTATGACCGGTCACGGACTCGGTGCTGCCGGTGGTATCGAAGCGGCCTATCTGGCGATGACTTTGGACCGGGGTGTGATTCCGCCGACCATCAACTACAATGAGCCTGATGACGACTGCGATCTCGACTACGTGCCGAATCAAGCGCGGCAGGTCGATTGCAAGGTCGCGATTTCGAACTCTTTCGGCTTCGGCGGCACTAACGCCACTTTGGCATTCCGCAAGATCTGAGGTGAATGATGATTGCTGTTGGCAGTGACCATGGTGGATTAGAGTTAAAACAGGCTGTTTGCGAGGTGCTACAACAGCGCGGATTGGGGTTCTCTGATTTCGGTACCAATGGTAGCGATTCGGTCGATTACCCCGACTTTGGTGCCAAGGTCGCTCGGGCAGTATCCAAAGGCGCGGTTGACACTGGAATTCTGATTTGTGGTACCGGCATCGGCATGTCAATTATTGCCAATAAATTTGCCGGTATTCGTGCCGCGCTGGTGCATGATGAATTTACCGCTCAGATGGCCAAAGAGCACAATAATGCCAATATTCTGGTGATGGGTGGTCGAATCCTGACCATTGAACAGGGTGTAAGGCTGGTTGAGGTCTGGCTCGATACCGAGTTTGAAGGTGGTCGACACCAGAATCGCCTGTTGAAGATTGCTGCTGCTGAGCAGTCTGAATAAAATAATACTCAAGCGGGGCAGCCGGACTGTCCCGCTTTTTTCTGTAGCACTGGAGAAGATAATGTCAGAAAAGAATTTAGCCGCATTTGACCCTGAAATTGCCAAGACCCTGCGCGAAGAGACCGAGCGTCAGGAATATAACCTGGAGTTCATCGCCTCGGAAAACTTCGTCAGCGAAGCTGTCCTTGAGGCACAGGGTTCTGTTCTGACCAATAAGTATGCCGAAGGTTATCCTGGTAAGCGCTATTATGGCGGTTGTGAAGTGGTTGATGTTGCTGAGCAGATCGCCATCGATCGGGCTAAAGAACTGTTCGGTGCCGAGCACGCCAATGTTCAGCCCCATTCTGGTTCACAGGCCAATATGGCGGTTTATATGGCCGTTTGTAAGCCTGGCGACACGGTTCTCGGCATGAACCTGGCCCACGGTGGCCACCTGACCCATGGTTCTTCGGTCAACTTTTCCGGTAAATTGTACAATATTGTTCCTTACGGTGTGAAACCGGAAACCGGCACCATTGATTATGAAGAAGTCGAACGGTTGGCCAAAGAGCACAAGCCGAAGCTGATTGTGGTTGGTGCCAGCGCCTATGCTCGTGAACTTGATTTCCCGGCGTTTCGTCGCATCGCCGATGAAGTCGGTGCCGTGGTGATGGTCGATATGGCTCACATTGCTGGACTGGTTGCAGCTGGTGTCCACCCCAACCCGGTTCCTTATGCCGAGTTTGTTACCACGACCACCCACAAAACTCTGCGTGGTCCACGTGGCGGTATGATTCTCTGCACCGAAGAATGGGCGAAGAAGATCAACAGCAATATCTTCCCCGGTATTCAAGGTGGCCCGCTGATGCATGTCATCGCGGCAAAAGCAGTCGCCTTTAAGGAAGCCCTTTCTCCCGAGTTTAAAGAGTACGCCCAGCAGGTGGTCAAAAATGCCCAGACCCTGGCTGCGGAGCTGGTCAGCAAAGGCTACAAGCTGGTTTCCGGTGGCACCGATAATCACTTGATGCTGGTCGATTTTTCCGGCACCGAACTGACCGGCAAGGTTGCCGAGGCGGCCCTGGAAAAAGCTGGCATCACCGTTAATAAGAATGCGGTCCCATTTGATACCCGTTCACCGTTTGTTACCAGTGGCGTGCGTATCGGCACTCCGGCAACCACCACTCGCGGCCTTAAAGAGCCAGAAATGGTCAAGGTCGCTGCTTGGATCGATCGGGCATTGAACAACATCGAAAATGATGCGGAACTGGCTAAGATTCGTGCCGAGATCAAAGAACTCTGCCTGAATTTCCCACTTTACGCCCATCGTTTGAAGTAAGGATTAGGCCATGCAGCGACCGAGTTGGGACGAATATTTCATGCAGATCACCGAGCTGGTTGCCAGTCGCTCGACCTGTATGCGTCGTCAGGTCGGGGCCCTGCTGGTGAAAGAGAAAAATATCCTGGCAACTGGTTATAATGGCGTGCCGAGTGGCATCACTCACTGTGATGTCACCGGCTGCCTGCGTGAACAGCTCAATGTTCCTTCCGGGGAACGGCACGAACTCTGTCGTGGTCTGCATGCCGAACAGAATGCGATTATTCAGGCAGCCCGCCATGGGATAAATATTGATGGTGCAATCCTTTATTGCACCGATTCACCCTGCATTATCTGCAGCAAGATGTTGATCAATGCCGGGGTCGAGGGGATTGTTTTTAAACGCGGTTACCCTGACCAGCTTTCCCTGCAAATGCTCGAAGAGGCGGGGATCGGATATCAGCAGTATCCGCAAAGTGAGGAAGCATGAATTGTCCCTTCTGCAGCCACGGTGATACCCGTGTCGTCGATTCCAGGCTTGGCAAAGATGGCAACAACGTTCGGCGACGGCGCGAGTGCCCGGCCTGTGAGCGGCGCTTTACCACCTACGAGCGGGTTGAAGAGATTCTCCCTTGGGTGATAAAAAAAGATGGCCGGCGTGAAGCCTTTGATCGCGCGAAGATCATCTCCGGAATGCAGCGTGCCTGTGAGAAACGCCCGGTCTCGGTTGAGCAGATTGAAGATATGGTCGATCAGTTAGAGCGGACCTTTCAGGAACGCGGTGGTAAAGAGATTGACGCCAGTTTGATCGGCGAGGCGATCATGGATACCCTGCAGGCGGTTGACGAAGTGGCATATGTGCGTTTCGCTTCTGTCTATCGACAGTTTAAGGATATTAACGAGTTTATGACCGAATTGACCGATTTGCTGAAAAACTCGAAATAAGCATTGTTGACACAAGTTTTTTTAGCAGCCGGGATATCGTCACTATTCCGGCTGTTGTTCTTTTAGGCGGTTACTTCGCGGGAGTTGCTGTGGCCGAAAGTATCCATCAACAGTTCATGCAAAAAGCGCTGCAACTCGCACGTCGCGGTGAAGGCCGAACGGCACCGAATCCGCCGGTCGGTGCGGTGATCGTTCACTCTGCTGCGATTGTTGGCGAGGGCTATCATCCCAAAGCCGGTGAACCACACGCGGAAGTGTTTGCCTTGCGTCAAGCCGCAGGACAGGCCCGCGGCGCGGATGCTTACGTCACCCTCGAACCCTGTTCCCATCAAGGTCGAACCGGTCCTTGTGCCGATGCCCTGATTGCTGCCGGGGTCAAAAGAGTGTTCGTCGGTGTCGAGGATCCCAATCCGCAAGTTGCTGGACGCGGTATTGAACGACTGCGAGACGCTGGCATTGAGGTGACAGTCGGAATTGAGGAACAGCAGTGTCGCCGTTTGATTGCACCCTTTGCCCGTTTTATCACTTCTGCAATGCCTTTTACCATTTATAAAACAGCCATGACCCTGGATGGGAAAACCGCAACTGCAAGCGGTGATTCGCAGTGGATTTCTGGCCCGGAAAGTCGCATGCGTGTGCATCGGCTCCGTGACCGGGTTGAAGCAATTATGGTCGGTATTGGCACGGTGTTGGCTGATGATCCACTGCTGAATACCCGTTTGCCGGAAGGTTCTGGCCGTGACCCACTGCGGGTCGTCGTGGACAGTACTCTGCGTATGCCTGCCACTGCGCGCATGTTGCAGCAGGTCTCAGCGGCCGCAACCCTGATAGCGACCACCTCCATCGATATGGGGAAAATCGAAATTTTGCAGCGCGCAGGTGCTGAAGTCCTGGTTTGTCCTGCAACCTCCGGGCAAGTGTGTCTTTCTTTTTTGTGGCAAGAGTTGGGGGCAAGGAACATCCAGCGCCTTTTGCTCGAAGGTGGGCCTGGCCTGGCCAACTCAGCCTTAGGGGCGGGGTTGATTGATCAATTGATGGTATTTATCGCCCCCAAATTGATTGGCGGCCATGCCGATTTCGGCATCTTTTCCGGTGAGGGTTGCCAGAAATTGGCAGACGCGGTACCTCTTACAGGTCTTTGCTATGAACAGGTCGGTGCAGATATCCTGCTGACAGGAGATGTTAAACGATGTTTACCGGATTGATTCAGGCGCTTGGTAAGGTTCGCTGCTTAAATCGGCAGGGCAACTCTGCCTCGCTGCAGATTTCAAGCGACTTAGTGAAAGACGACCTGCAGTTGGGTGAAAGTATTGCAGTAAATGGCGTTTGCCTGACGGTGACTGCTTGGGATAGCGACTGCTTTAGCGCCGATGTTTCTCCGGAAACCCTCGAGTGCTCGACCCTTGGTGCGCTGCGACCCAACGCACAAGTCAATCTGGAGCGGGCGTTGCGTCTTTGCGATCGCCTCGGTGGGCACTTGGTCAGCGGTCATATCGATTGTGTGGCAACGGTCAGCCGGCGCTATCAGGATCAGAATGCGATCCGTTTTGACTTCAGCGTCCCACCAGAAGCGCTACGTTATCTGGTGGCGAAGGGCTCTGTTGCCATCGATGGTATTAGTCTGACGGTCAACAGTGTTGCCGCTAATGGTTTCTCGGTTGCCGTTATCCCGCACTCGCTGGAGAAAACCACCCTGCAATCCTGTCGTCAGGGTTCCCAGGTTAATATTGAAACCGACCTGATCGGTCGCTATGTTGAACGCTTGTTGCCGACCGGCAAAGAGGCGACTCAGGGCAAGGGGCTCAGTCTTGAGTTTCTTGCCAAGAGCGGATTTATGTGAGATATTTCCCGGCTAACATATTTAAATATAAAGGACTGAAATAATGCCGATTGCAAAGATAGAGGCCGCTCTGGAAGATATTCGTCAGGGGAAAATGGTTATTCTGGTCGATGATGAAGATCGGGAAAATGAGGGTGATCTGGTTATTGCCGCCGAACTGGTAACGCCCAAGATCATCAACTTTATGGCCAAGGAGGGGCGGGGGTTGATCTGCCTGTCTTTGACCGAAGCACGTGCCGATGAACTCGACCTGCCGTTGATGGTCACTGATAACAGCTCCTCTTTTGGCACCGCGTTTACCGTTTCGATCGAGGCGCGCCGCGGTGTAACGACCGGAATCTCCGCCGCCGACCGGTCGCAAACGATTCAGGTTGCTGTCGCTGAAGAGACCGTTGCCCGTGATCTGGCACGTCCGGGGCATGTTTTTCCGCTGCGGGCGAAAAAAGGTGGCGTCATGGTCCGGGCCGGACAGACCGAAGGTTCGGTTGATCTGGCGCGTTTGGCTGGCTTGAAACCGGCCGGGGTCATCTGCGAAATCATGAACGAAGATGGCACCATGTCGCGCATGCCGCAGTTAAAGAAATTCGCCAAAAAACACGACATGAAAATTGTTACCATCGCCGATCTGGTGGCTTATCGGATGCGCAAGGAACTGCTTGTTCGGCGCGCGGCGGAAACCGTTTTGCCGACCCCCTTTGGCGGTGATTTCAAGGCGATTGTTTATGATAACGATGTTGATCATGCACATCACATGGCTTTAGTTAAAGGTGATTTGAAGCTGGATCAGCCGGTTCTGGTCCGGGTCCACTCCGAATGTTTGACTGGTGATGTCTTCGGCTCGCAGCGCTGTGATTGCGGAGAGCAACTCCATGCTGCCATGGCCCAGATTGAAGAAGAGGGTGCCGGAGTTATTCTCTACATGCGTCAGGAGGGCCGAGGTATCGGCTTGGTCAACAAGATCAAGGCCTACACCCTGCAGGATCAGGGTCACGACACTGTCGAAGCAAATGAAGTGCTCGGTTTTAATGCTGATTTGCGTGATTATGGCATCGGTGCGCAAATGTTGTCAGAGCTCGGAATCAGCAAACTTCGCCTGATGACCAATAATCCGAAAAAAATAATTGGCCTGGAAGGCTACGGTCTGGAAATCGTCGAGCGTGTGCCGATCGAGATTGAGGCTCAGGGTCGTAACATCAAATATCTGACCACTAAACGCGAGAAAATGGGCCATCTGCTAGAAAATCTCTAGCCACTGCCTATCTTTTACAGGAGGAAAGCATGCCTGAATTTATTGAAGGAAAACTGGACGCCAAAGGCTTCCGTTTCGGACTGATTGTCAGCCGTTTCAACAGCTTTATCTGTGATCGGCTGCTGGAGGGTGCGATCGATACCCTGGTAAGACATGGTGCTGAAGAGCAGCAACTGGTAGTAGTGCGGGTGCCGGGCGCTTTTGAAATCCCCCTGCTGGCGCAAAAAATGGCGGCATCAGGCAAGTATGACGCCATTGTTTGTCTTGGCGCGGTTATTCGCGGTGGTACCCCGCACTTTGATTACGTTTGTTCCGAAGTGACTAAGGGGGTAGCGTCAGTTTCTCTGGCTAGCGGTCTGCCGGTCGCCTTTGGTGTTTTAACCACCGATTCGGTAGAGCAGGCGATTGAACGTGCAGGCACCAAGGCTGGCAATAAGGGTTCTGAAGCTGCAATGAGTGCCATTGAGATGGTCAACCTGATGGGAGCAGTCTGAACTGATGTCGAGTAATAATCGCCGTGTTGGGCGTGAATGCGCGCTGAAAATTCTTTTTGCCTTGCGGTTGGATGATCAGGCCGACGCAACACGCCTGTTGAGTGATTTCTGGTACAACTTCAGCTTTGCCGATGATGCCCTCGGGGAGCCTCTTGAGACAACGGAATCACCGTTGCCTGTTGCCGCGCGGAGCTTTGCCGAAACGCTGGTAAAAGGGGTTGTCGAATATCGCGCGGTTATCGATCGTGAAATTCGCGAAGTTGCCACCAATTGGTCTCTGGAGAGGATGGCGACCGTCGATTTGTCAATCCTGCGGGTCTGTGCCTACGAGTTGCTTTATGAGCCGGGCATTCCGGTCCGGGTTGCTATCAATGAAGCCATTGAGATTGCCAAGCGCTACGGGACCAAGGACTCTCCCTCATTTGTCAATGGACTGCTTGATAAGATTGCCCAGAAGGCACGAAAATCTAACGATTAATTATTTCTGAACATCAATTTGTTTGTGAGGAATTATGGATTCGATCAAGGTAGGCCTGATCGGTTTCGGTACCATCGGTACCGGAGTTGTCAGGGTGATGCAAAAAAATGCCGACTTGTTGCAGAAACGTCTCGGTAAATCACTGGAACTGGCTAAAATTGCTGATCTGGATATAACGACCGACCGTGGCGTGCAGTTGGCTCCCGGTATCTTGAGCAGTGATGTCGAAGAGGTTGTCAGCAATCCGGAGATCGATGTTGTCATCGAGTTGATCGGCGGGTACGAGCCGGCAAAGACCTTCATCCTGAAAGCCATAGCTAACGGTAAACATATCGTTACGGCCAATAAGGCACTGATGGCTGTGCATGGTCAGGAAATCCTCGCGGCGGCCGACAAGCAGGGTGTGGATGTGCTGTTTGAGGCTTCCGTTGGGGGCGGTATTCCGGTCATATCTGCCATCAAGGAAAATCTCTGCGCCAATGATTTCAGCAATGTCCTCGGTATCCTTAACGGTACTTGTAATTATATTTTGACCAAGATGACCGACGAGGGGAGTGATTTTGCTCCGGTGCTCAAGGAAGCTCAGGATCTAGGTTATGCTGAAGCCGACCCGACCTTCGATATCGAAGGTGTTGATACGGCGCATAAAATTGCTCTGTTGGCAGCGATCTGCTTCGGCACAAAAGTTGATTTCGAGAAGGTCTACACCGAAGGTATTACCAATGTTGCTGCCATCGATATTCAGTTCGCCACGCAGATGGGCTATAAGATCAAGTTGCTTGCTATCGGCAAGAATTTAGGTGAGCAGATCGAGGTGCGGGTCCATCCGACCATGATTCCTAAGACCTATCAGCTTTCCGAGGTCGATGGCGTTTTTAATGCTGTCCGTTTGTCGGGTGACTTTCTCGGGCCAGCGTTGCTGTACGGCAGTGGTGCCGGGATGGATGCCACGGCAAGTGCTGTTATGGGCGATGTGATGGCTATTGCTCGGGATATTCAGTCTGGGGCCAAGCGGCGCACGCCGATCATGGGCTATCGCGCTGACCAGATTGCAGATCTGCCGGTTAAGGCGATGAGTGACATCGACAGCCATTATTATCTCCGCTTCACGACGGTTGATGCTCCGGGTGTGCTGGCGCAAATTTCCGGAATACTCGGCAAATACGATATCAGTATTCAGTCGATGATTCAGCCGGAACGTCACACTGCCGATGCGGTGCCGATTGTCATCATGACGCATGGTGCCAGAGAGTCGAATGTCAATAAAGCGTTGGCTGAGATTGATCTGCTGGAAATCGTCCAGCAACCGACCCGGTTGATCCGCGTCGAGAACAACCTCGGTTGAGGCTCATCTCAGAATAAACGATGACGGGATTGAATTTTGTCGCCGCTGTTAAGTAAGGGGGCATCCGCTGAGGATGGCCCCTTTTTCTGTTTAATCGGTTGATATCTCCGGCTCAACCACGTAACGCTTGATCTTTCTGGTGGTTGTCTTGGGGAATTCATCTTCGCGCAGGTTGAACTTTTTGACCCGTTTGTAATCAGCCAGATCTTTGCCGTAGCTGAGGACTTCGCTGCGGATCAGGGCTTCGATGGCGCTGTCCGCCAGTGGTCCGTTGTCCTGGTCCTTTTCGTAGCTGAACAGGTGTTCTTTGTCGGGGAAGATAACGGCGTAGACGTCTTCGGCTGTCGGGCTGATTTTGTGCCCGTAGATCATGATTTCGGCAATAAATGGACTCTTTAACAGTTGGTTTTCTA
Source organism: Desulfuromusa ferrireducens (assembly GCF_055389805.1). Classification (NCBI taxonomy): domain Bacteria; kingdom Pseudomonadati; phylum Thermodesulfobacteriota; class Desulfuromonadia; order Desulfuromonadales; family Geopsychrobacteraceae; genus Desulfuromusa; species Desulfuromusa ferrireducens. Next base: position 3,838,433 of record NZ_AP042415.1, on the reverse strand, counting down.
CCTCTTCCGGGTAGACGTTCTTGCCATTTGGAGTGACGATCAGGTTTTTCACCCGCCCACAAATCTGCAACATGCCATCGGTATCGAAACGGCCCAGGTCGCCGGTATGATACCAGCCGTTCTTCAGCACTTCTGCTGTTGCCTCATCGTTACGGTAGTAACCGAGCATGACGTTGGGCCCCTTGGCGAGGATTTCCCCTTCGCCATCAGTGTTTGGTTGGTTGATCATTATCTCAACGCCATCGAGCGCTTCGCCAACGGTTCCCGGTTTGCTCTTGAAAGGGCTTTCTGCAGAAATGACCGGGGACGTTTCAGTTATGCCGTACCCTTGCAGCAGGGTCAACCCGAGGGATTTGAAGCCGGCTGCGATTGATGGATCCAGGGCTGCGCCGCCGCTGATAAAGGTCGTGTTTTTTCCCACCGTTTGTTGCACTTTGGCGGCAACGATCTTTCTTGTTACGGGGAATTTGTAGAGCAGGCGTGACGCCGTCTTGGAGTCGATATTCTTCATGATGCGGTCGTACAGTAATCGGTAAACTGCCGGAACTCCCAGCAAAAAGGTCGGCTTGATCTCGTTGAGATTGTCGCCGAGCTTTTTGATTGATTCGGCAAAGCTGACCTTGCCGCCGAGGGACAGGGGGAGCAGCACACCGCAAACCTGTTCAAAAACGTGATTGATCGGTAGGAAGGAGAGGGTTTCGATCGAGCTGTCCAGCTGAAAGCGCGTGCTAGCCGCCTGAATATTGCTGACGATGTTCTGGTGGCTGAGGATGGCACCCTTAGAGCGACCTGTCGTTCCTGAGGTGTAAAGAATGACTGCTCTGTCGCTGGGCTGATTTCTGGCTTCTTCAATAGGGGTGTCATGGAAAATACTTTTGTAGGCGTAGAGGCGATTTTCCTTCAGTAACTTATTGCGTGAAGTTGCTGAGCGTGACAGGAAATTGCTGTTTTTTTTATCTCCTTCTGGCTCTTCCGTGCTGGTCAGGAGGGAGTGGGCCTCCACGGCAACCGTTTCGATTGGCAGGCGTTTTTCAGCCGGGATGCTTAGGTCGCTCACCAGGTCCTGCCAAAGAGTCGAGAGTTTTTCCAGTACACCAGCAATGTCACCGCGATCTGTAACCTCGGAGAGGGGGATGTCGATCAGGATGATTCTCTTGAGTTTGGGCAGGTCATCGATAATATCCAGCAGGATCTCGAATTGCGGTTGGCCGACAAAAACGGCTTCGGCGTCGGAATCATCCAGAATCTGGCGCAGTTCGGTGGACTTAAGTTCTTTGTCGATCGGCACCGCAACACAACCGGCGCGTAAGATTGAGAGGTAGGCAGCAACCCAGCGAGGTGACGAGGGACCGAGAAGAGCGATGTGTGTCTGTTGCTTAATCCCGAGGTGGTGCAGGCCCGCAGCCAGTTTTTCCACTGTGTCCCAGAGTTTTGTATAGGAGAGGCTCTTCCACTGTCCTCGATTCTTGCTTTGCATGGCAACGCTGCTGGAGTGCGTTAGGCAGCTGCTTTGAATCAACTGGTCGATAGTCTGCACGTAGATACCTCATCAATAAATAAAAGTTACTGCAATAGCTATTGCTATTAGTGTAAGCGCTGGTTTAATCTAACCCTCTTAATTTTAACAGGCAAGGTTGAAAACGCCAAACAGCTCTCAGCGCGCACTGTTAAGAAAAAAACTGAATAAAACAAACAAAATGGCTTGACAGTGTTGATGGCGATTTGATACAAAACGCCTCGGTTGGTTGCAGGCACGTAGCTCAGTGGGAGAGCACTTCCCTGACACGGAAGGGGTCGGCGGTTCAATCCCGCCCGTGCCTACCATAAAAGCAACCCAAAATAACCGAACTGCATTACGAGGCATCTTATAGATGCCTCTTTTTGTTTCAGGAGACGATTTTATGGCAATGTTACAGATTGAACTACCTGATGGGTCAGTCAAAGAGGTTGAGTCGGGTGCGACTCCCTACGATGTTGCTTTGACTATCGGTGAAGGGCTTGCCCGTCAGGCCGTTGCCGCCCGGTTTGATGGTGAGCTGATAGATATTAATCTGCCGTTGCCGTCAGCAGGGAAAATTGAGCTGATCACGCAGAACTCTCCCGAAGCTCTGGGAATAATTCGTCACTCCTGTGCCCACCTGATGGCGCAGGCGGTTAAGGCTCTGCATGGTGATGAGGTTCAGGTCACTATCGGGCCTGCCATAAAAGACGGCTTCTATTACGATTTCTTCAGTGACACGAAGAAGTTTGTCCCGGAAGATTTTGAAATCATCGAAACAAAAATGGCGGAACTGGCCAAGGCCGATCTGCCGATTGTCCGTGAGGTGCTTTCGCGGGAAGATGCGATTGAGCTATTCCGTGGCATGGGTGAGGCATATAAGGTTGAGTTGATCGAAGACCTCGACGCTGAGACCGTCTCGCTTTATCGTCAGGGCGACTTTATTGATCTCTGTCGTGGTCCGCATATCCCCCGGACCGGCATGATCAAGGCGTATAAGCTGACCAGCTTGGCCGGTGCCTATTGGCGTGGTGATGAGAAGAACGCCATGCTGCAGCGGATCTATGCGACCGCCTTTCAAAACAAGAAAGATCTCAAGGCCCACCTTAATCGCCTCGAAGAGGCACGCAAGCGCGATCATCGCAAGCTCGGCCGTGAGCTGGATCTATTCTCTTTTAGTGAGGAGGCTGGCGCCGGTCTGGTGCTCTGGCATCCCAAGGGGGCGATGCTGCGGACGATTATTGAGGATTTCGAGCGCAAAGAGCACTTGAAGCGTGGTTATGATATCGTTATGGGCCCGCAGATTCTTAAGACCGAGCTCTGGCAGACCTCCGGGCACTACGAGAACTACCGCGAGAATATGTATTTCACAGAGATTGACGAGCAGGGCTATGGTATCAAGCCGATGAACTGCTTGGCGCATATGTTGATCTACAAATCCAAGCCACGATCTTACCGCAATCTGCCATTACGCTATTTTGAGCTCGGCACTGTTCACCGTCATGAGAAGTCCGGTGTGCTGCATGGCTTGCTGCGGGTACGAGGGTTTACTCAGGATGATGCGCACATCATTTGCCGTCCTGATCAGATTGATGCCGAGGTCAAAGGTGTCATGAAATTCGTTCAGGATGTTGCCGGTATTTTCGGGTTCGATTATACGATGGAGCTTTCAACCCGTCCGGAAAAATCAATCGGCAGCGATGCCGATTGGGGTCAGGCGACGGCGGCGCTGCAGAGTGCTTTGGAGGACAGTGGCCAGGAGTTTGAGGTCAACGAAGGGGATGGAGCATTCTACGGTCCGAAGATCGATGTTAAGCTGAAGGACGCGCTTGACAGGGAGTGGCAGTGTGCTACAATCCAGTGCGATTTTACCTTGCCTGAACGCTTTGACCTGAACTACATCGGAGCTGATGGAGAGAAGCATCGCCCGGTTATGTTGCATCGAGTTATTCTTGGCTCGATTGAACGGTTTATTGGTGTTCTGATAGAGCACTACGCAGGAAGCTTCCCGCTCTGGCTGTCGCCGGTTCAGGCGATAGTATTGAATGTGACCGACAATCAAGCTGAGTATGCTGAGGACGTATGTAAGCAGCTACGTGCCGCTGGTATCAGGGTTGAGCTTGATTTACGTAATGAAAAGCTCGGGTTTAAAATTCGTGAAGCGCAGATCGCCAAGACCCCCTATATGCTGGTGATAGGCGATCGGGAAATGGAAGAACAAACGGTAGCACCGCGCTTCCGCAACGGTAAGAATCTCGCTCCGATGAGCGTTGCTGACTTTGTTGGCTTTATAGATCAGGAATCAGCAGAACACCGCTAGTTCAGAAGGGACCCGTCGAGGGTCTTTTCGCCGTTGGAATGCGTGTTTTATTGCTGCAGAAATCTGCATAATAGAGAAGAGGAGATAGGCTCATAGCTAAGGAAGCGAATATCAACGATGCCATCAAAGCCCGCGAAGTTCGGGTTATTGATGATGAGGGTGGTCAGCTCGGTATTCTTGACACCAGGGAAGCATTGCGGGTGGCAGGAGAGCAGGGACTCGATCTGGTCGAGGTGTCGCCACAAGCTGAGCCGCCGGTCTGCCGTATCATGGATTACGGCAAGTATAAATACCAGCTGGCGAAGCGTGCTTCCGAGGCCAAGAAAAAGCAGGTCAAGGTCGAAATCAAAGAAGTCAAGATGCGACCTAAGACCGATGACCATGATTTTCAGTTTAAGATCAAGCATGCCCGTCGCTTTCTTGAGGAAGGCAACAAGGTCAAGATGACCATCATGTTCCGTGGTCGTGAAAACGCTCACCCGGATCAGGGTATGAAGCAGCTGGAAAAAGCGGTCATAGCGCTTAAGGATATCGGAGTTGTCGAGTCCAGGCCGAGCAAAATGGGTCGTTTTATGACCATGATGATGGGCCCAATAAAGAAGTGAACCGGGACACCGGAATAAATAAAGGTAACAGGAGAGTAAAATGCCAAAAATTAAGACTAATCGTGGTGCTGCCAAGCGATTTCGCAAGACCGGCACCGGAAAAATCCGTCGGAACAAGGCTTTCACCAGCCACATTCTGACCAAGAAGTCAACCAAGCGGAAGCGTGACCTGCGTCAATCTTGTCTCGTGCACAAATCTGATGAGCGCAACATTTCTCAGTTGATTCCGTACCTGTAACGATTTGCCTGCCCCTGACATGGGGTGCAGGTTGGCTGTGAACTGTGGGGACTATCTCCCCCTACCGATCCGGCCGCGGCATATGCCGAAACCAACTAAGTTGAAGGAGAAGTGAGATGCCAAGAGTAAAAAGAGGCTTTAAAGCCAGACGTCGTCGGAACAAAGTTCTTAAACTTGCTAAAGGTTATCGTGGCGCCCGTAGTAAGTTGTTCCGCTCAGCAACTGAAGCTGTCGATCGTGCCCTTTGTTATGCTTATCGTGACCGTCGTGTCAAGAAGCGTGACTTTCGGGCTCTGTGGATTGCTCGTATTAATGCCGCGTCCCGTGAAAACGGACTCTCCTATAGCCGCCTGATTCATGGTCTGAAGCAGGCAGAGGTGGCTCTTGATCGCAAGATTATGGCAGATCTGGCCGTCAACGACCCCGCAGGTTTCGCTGTTATTGCCGAAGCCGCTAAGGCTCGACTACAGTAAACCGTTCTCAGTCGTTCCAGGGAGATGGAGCGATGGCTCCATCTCCCTTTTTTGTCCCCGGTTCACTCCTTTTTTTTAAGCTGACCTTTACTTGTCCGTCAGTCCCTTTTGAGTGCTAGCGAGATAGACCAGTCCTGCCTTGGATTGGTTCAGACGTGGATTCGTAGATGAAAGAGAAAATATTACAGTTACAGCAAGAGGCCCAGGCGGCTCTGCAGCAGGCCAGCGATTTAAAGGCCTTGCAGGATGTTCGTGTGCAAGTTCTCGGTAAAAAGGGAGCGCTGACCGAAATCATGAAGGGGATGCGCGTTCTTTCTGCAGAAGAGCGTCCCGTGGTCGGCAGTCTGGTTAATACCCTTAAGGATCAGTTTGAGGCTGGTTTCAGCGAGCGACAGGGCGAGCTGCAACAGCAAGCCATTGCCGCAAAGCTGGGCAGTGAAAAGATTGATGTGACCTTGCCGGGTCGTCGTAGTGTGACCGGTAGCAAACATCCGGTCACCTTAGTCTGTGAGGAAATAGTTGATCTCTTTTCGAGGCTTGGCTTTGTCGTTGCCGAGGGACCGGAAATTGAGCAGGACTTCTATAATTTTGAAGCACTGAACATTCCCAAAGATCACCCTGCGCGAGATATGCAGGATACCTTTTATATTACTGACGATCAGGTCTTGCGCACCCATACTTCGCCGGTTCAAATCCGCACGATGCTTAAAACTAAGCCGCCGATACGAGTGATCGCGCCGGGGACGGTCTATCGTCGCGATTCTGATCTGACACACAGTCCGATGTTTCATCAGATTGAGGGCTTTCTCGTGGATGAAAAGGTGACCTTTGGGGATTTAAAGGGTATTTTGACCCATTTTCTCAATGAGTTCTTCGGCGAGAATTTAGACGTACGTTTCCGCCCCTCGTTTTTTCCTTTTACCGAGCCGAGTGCCGAGGTTGATATTGCCTGTGTCATTTGTGCCGGCAAGGGATGTCGTGTTTGCAGCGGTACGGGCTGGTTGGAAATCCTCGGTTGCGGCATGATCGATCCCGCTGTATTTGACTCGGTCAATTATGATAGCGAAAACTTTAGTGGTTTTGCTTTCGGTATGGGCTTAGAGCGGATTGCCATGCTTAAATATGGCGTCAATGATCTGCGCTTGTTCTTCGAAAATGACCTGCGTTTCCTCAAACAGTTTTGATGTTGGGGAAAGGATAGCGATAAATGATAGTTACTTATAATTGGTTAAAAGAATTCGTCGATTTTGACTATGCACCGCAAGAGCTTTGCGATCGCCTGACTATGGCTGGTCTTGAGGTCGATTCCCTTGAGGAGATCGGTGGTGGCTTCGACTCGGTCATCGTTGCCAGGCTTGAAGCTGTTGAGCGTCATCCTGATGCTGATCGACTGACCGTTTGTCAGGTCAATAACGGTACGGAAATCGTTCAAGTCGTTTGTGGGGCAACCAATCATAAGACCGGTGACCTGATCGCACTTGCTCAGCCAGGTTCCGTATTGCCCGGTGATTTTAAAATCAAGAAATCGAAAATCCGTGGTCAGGTGTCGATGGGGATGCTCTGTTCGGAAAAAGAGCTTGCTCTGGCTGATGAGGCGGAGGGGATTTTGATCCTCTCGCCAGATCTTCCGCTTGGTCAACCGGTTTTCGATGCACTCAAACTGAAAGATTTTCAAATCGAAATCGGTTTGACCCCGAATCGTCCTGATTGTTTGAGCGTGGTCGGTGTGGCGCGTGAAGTTGCTGCTGCCTGTGGCAATAAACTTAAGTTGCCTGCGCCGCAAATCAGCGAGTCTGCCGACTGTATCGACCAGCAGACCTCGGTCACCATTGAGGATGCCGAATATTGTCCGCGTTACGCAGCGCGGATGATTAAGGGGGTCAAGATCGGTCCATCTCCGGAGTGGATGGTCCGTCGTCTCGAAGCGGTCGGCATGCGCTCGATTAATAATGTTGTCGATGTCACCAACTACGTGATGATGGAACTTGGTCATCCGATGCACGCCTTTGATTTTAAACTGCTGGACGAAGGGCGCATCGTTGTAAAGCGCGCGCAAGAGGGGGAGAAATTTACCTCCCTTGATGATCAGGAGCATACCCTGATAGCGGATGATCTGATGATCTGTGACGGTCAGCGTGCTGTGGCCATGGCCGGGGTGATGGGTGGTCTGAATTCAGAAGTCCAGGACGATACAGAAACTATCTTGCTTGAAGCCGCTTATTTTAAGCCGACGGCAATTCGACGCACCAGTAAGCGGCACGGACTGCACACGGAGTCTTCGCACCGTTTCGAGCGTGGGGCCGATATCGACATGCTCCCCGTGGCTCTTGACCGAGCTGCCAGCCTGATTGCCGAGCTGGGGCAGGGGAGTGTGCTCTCCGGGGTTATTGATAATTATCCGCAACAACTGCAGACCCCGGTTCTTGCTCTTGATGTTGCAAAAGTAAAAGCGCTGCTCGATATTCCAATCGATTTTGAAACCACCCAAGTTCTGCTTGAATCGATCGGCTTGCAGGTAGAGCCTGGTGACAGTACGACGCAAATGCAGGTGACTGTGCCGAGCTTCCGTCCAGATCTGGAGCGCGAAATTGATCTGATCGAAGAAGTTGCGCGGCTGTACGGCTATGATCGTATTCCTGTCACCATGCCGGTTGGAACCGTTGAAGCTCCGTTGCCGCCGTTGCGACAGCGTGTGCAGAGTGCTTTGCGTAATAGTTTGGTTGCCAGTGGCTTCTCTGAAGCGATGAATTATTCGTTTTATGCTGCAGATGCCGTTGCTAAACTGCGCTTGGCCGATGAGGATCCGCGTCGTGAGCAGGTTGAGATTCTTAATCCCCTCTCTGCAGACCAGGCCGTTATGCGGACCAGTCTGGTCCCCAGTTTACTGGAGACCGTCGCACGGAATTTGGCTTATCGCAGTAACGACCTGCAGTTTTTTGAGTTACGCCCGGTGTTTTTGCCGCAACGCAACGAGTCCGTCTGTCAGGAGCGACTGACGCTAACGGCACTTATCTGCGGTCGTCGCCAACCCGAGGGCTGGGCTCAATCTGGTGAAGCTGTCGATTTCTACGATTTGAAAGGTGTTGCCGAAGCGCTGCTCGATGAAATCAATATTAAGCAAGTTGAATTTTCTGCTGAGCAACCTGAGCCGTACCTGCATCCTGGTAAGTCGTGTCGAGTGATTTGTGCTGGAAAACGTCTCGGCAGCTTGGGCGAAGTTCATCCGCAGGTGCTGACATCCTTTGACATTGACCAGCCTGTCTATCTGCTTGAGCTGGATGTCGAGAATCTCATTGCGGTGGCGGGTGAATATGGCAAGTTCAAGCCATTATCCCGTTTCCCGGACGTTATGCGCGACACTGCATTGCTGTTGGATGATTCTGTGTCCGCCGCTCAGGTGATGGACATTATCGGCAAAACCAAGGTCAAGTACATAGAGAATGCCGTTTTGTTTGACCTCTATACTGGCAAGGGGATTCCCGAGGGGAAAAAGAGCTTGGCGGTACGGGTTCGTTATCGTGATTTAGAAAAAACCCTAACTGAGGAAGAGGTTGCTAAGGCCCATAGCAAGCTGATTAAATCAATTTGCCATCAGTTGGGGGCAGAAATTCGTTGATAGCGGTTGCGCACAGGGTTTTCCTGTGTTATAAGTCCTTAAAAATCAAATAGATAGTAGATTTCTATATAAACCTGCTACGGATGTGCGGGAGGGATTATGACCAAAGCTGATCTGATTGAAAGTATTTACCTGACGACCGGTTTCTCCAAAAAAGAATCGGCCGCGATTGTTGAGATGGTTTTCGATTTGATGAAGACCACGCTCGAAGCTGGAGAGAAAATCAAGATTGCTGGATTCGGTAATTTTGTTGTTAAAGAGAAGGCTTCACGACGTGGACGTAATCCACAAACTGGAGACGAAATCGAGATTTCTTCGCGGAAGATTTTGACCTTTAAGCCGAGTCAGGTTCTGAAGGCTGCGATTAACGACGAAGATTCTTGATGTGTGTATTGAGCTAAATGGCGGTCGAGATACCTGAAAAGCTCTATTTTAAAATCGGCGAAGTTGCTGATCTGTTGAAGCTGAAAACGCATGTTCTCCGTTATTGGGAGACTGAGTTTTCTGCCCTGCAGCCAGTTAAAAGCCGCGCCAATCAGCGTCTCTATCGTCGAACCGATGTCGAAACAGCCCTGTTGATAAAGGATCTGCTTTATCGGCAGGGCTTTACTATTGCCGGTGCACGAAAGAAACTCAATAAAGACCTGCGCTCGCAGGACCTACCAAACAGTGCCGGAGAATCCCCGGCAGAGATACTAGCGCAGATCAAGAGTGATTTATTACGCATTCGCCACCGTTTAGGTGGTGACTCTCATGATGAATAAAGGGCTCCTGTGTTAATTTTGGTAACCAATGATGACGGGGTACGTTCACCTGGTATCCGAGCCTTAGCCGCAGCGTTAAAGGATCTTGGCCGGGTTGTTGTTGTCGCCCCGGACCGCAATCGCAGTGCTGTCGGCCATGCTTTGACTCTGGAGCGACCGTTACGGGCTGAAGAAATCAAACCGGACGTCTTTGCTGTCGATGGGACACCAACCGACTGTATCAACCTCGGTATCCATGGTTTGTTACAGCAGGCTCCCGATTTAGTCGTCTCAGGGATTAATAGTGGGAGTAATGTCGGTGACGATATTACTTATTCTGGGACCGTCTGCGCGGCCATGGAAGCCTCTTTGATGGGGCTGCCAGCATTTGCGGTGTCCCTTGACTGTCGCAAGTTTGTGCCGACAGATTTGACCCTAGCGGCGAATTTTTCTCGACAAATCGCTGATCATATTATCCGTGACGGTCTGCCTCCCGATACCTTTCTTAATGTCAATGTCCCCGCCGGAGGTTACCGCGGGGTTCAGTTGACACGCCAGGGGAAGCGTCGCTATGGTGACGCCGTGACTGTTAAGCAAGATCCTCGTGGGCGTCAATATTACTGGATTGGCGGCGGTGATGTCGGTTTTGAGAATATCCCGGGGAGTGATTGCAATGCTCTGCATGAAAAACTGATTTCAGTAACTCCGCTACACACCAACCTGACCAATGATGCTTCCTTTTCGGCATTAGAAAGTTGGTCGTTAGATTCTACTTTGGATTCCAATTGATAGACTTTTCTGTTGCCCGCCGCCGCATGGTTGAACAGCAAATCATCGCCCGTGGTGTTGATGATCCGCGGGTTATCGATGCCATGTTGCAGGTTCCCCGTCATTTGTTTGTTGAACCCGGTTTGCAGAGTCACGCCTATAGCGACGCCTCGTTGCCGATCGGCGAAAAGCAGACCATCTCTCAACCGTATATGGTTGCCGCCATGTCTGCTGCTCTCGATTTAAAGGGGCACGAACGGATTCTGGAAATAGGCACCGGTTCGGGGTATCAGAGTGCGGTTTTGTCGATGCTGGTTAAACGGGTTTATTCCATTGAGCGGATCTCGTTGCTGGCTGGCAGGGCGCGCAAAGTCCTGGATCAATTGTGTCTGAGCAATGTCAACATTAAGGTCGCTGACGGCACCATCGGTTGGCGTGATCAGGCACCGTTTGACGGAATCCTGGTGGCTGCCGGAGCTCCGGATATCCCGTCAGAATATCTTGACCAACTTGAGGTAGGCGGAAAACTGGTCCTGCCGGTTGGTGATCGTTTGCAGCAGATCCTGATGCGGATAACGCGGCAGGAAAATGGTTCCTTTAAACGGGAGCAATTGATGGGCTGCCGCTTTGTACCATTGATCGGCAAGCAGGGTTGGCAGACAGATTCGACCGATTGAATCTGCGGGATGATAGTCATTCTATGAAAATTGTACGTCGAATATATGATTGGGTCCTTTCCTGGGCCAATACTCCCTATGGGGTTCCAGCACTTGGATTGCTGGCATTTGCCGAGGCCAGTTTCTTCCCTGTGCCGCCTGATGTTTTGTTGATCGCACTCTGTCTGGCAATTCCAATAAAAGCTTATCGTTTCGCCCTGGTGGCAACCATTGGTTCAGTTCTGGGTGGACTTTTAGGCTATTTGATCGGCTGGGGTGTCTGGGATGGCATCAGTCCATTTTTCTTCCACTATGTCCCTGGATTTTCTCCAGAAGGCTTTGCCCAGGTCAAGTCACTTTTTGACCAGTATGATTTCTGGACTGTTTTTGCTGCTGGTTTCACTCCCATCCCGTATAAAGTTTTTACCATTGCGTCGGGTGCATTTGAGATAAATTTCGCCGTGTTCGCCGGGGCATCATTGGTGAGTCGTGGTTTGCGTTTTTTTCTCGTCGCGGCACTGTTCTATTATTTGGGCCGACCTGCCAGGGTGCTGATCGAAAAATATTTCAATTTATTGACCATCTTGTTTGTGGTTTTGCTGATAGGGATTTTGTTGCTGGTAAAATTCTTTCACTGATGATCGGTCTTACAGGTGTTGTTGGATGTTCAGTTGCTGGACGACATATGCGCGACGAGAAGGCTGTTTGTTCATGAACGGTCGCTGGTGTCTGCTTGTCCTCTTGCTCGTTAGCCTGACCGCCTGTGGCGGCGGTATTTACCATACCGTCAAACCGGGGCAAACCCTTTATCGCATCAGTCGTACCTATGGCGTTAGCGAAGCATCCCTCGCCAAGGCGAACCGTATTTCCGATCCTACCCGGCTGCGGTCCGGAACCCGTCTCTTTATTCCCGAAGCCGACCGCGTCCGTTCCGTTTCTGTGGTGAAGCAAAAAAAAGTAAGCAAAAAAGTCGTTACGAAGAAGTCGTCAGCGAATAAGAAGGCAACGCCATCGACTGTCAGTAAGTCAGGCGGCAAAAAGAGCACGCCTAAGATTACTCCGCAGCAGCGTTCCTCCAAGTCGACCGAAGTTAAAAAATTACAGTGGCCGCTCCGTGGGAAGATTGTCCGTTCTTTCAGCACGACAGCCAAGGCAGGCGGTGGTAAGGGGATTGAGATTGGCGTCAGCTCGGGGAGTTCTGTCCTGGCTGCGGAAGCGGGAAAGGTCATCTATAGCGGCGATGGCGTGCAGGGCTATGGTCATTTGATTATTCTGCAGCATGAAAATGATTTGTTTACCGTTTACGGCTTTAATCAACGGAACTATGCTCGGCAGGGTGATTTTGTCAGCAAGGGAGAAAAGATTGCCCTTTCTGGAGTGCCACCAGCCGGAGGTTCGGCGAGAATGCATTTTGAAGTGCGTAAAGGCAAGCGTGCGGTTAATCCGATTTTATACTTGCCTTAAGCTTTCAACGTCTCATAGACTGCGTTTTAACGTTCCGATGTTGTTTTGTTTTTTTGGGAGGGCTCGATGGATGATCTGATTTCTGAGTTTGGTCGTGGCGCAAATGATAATAAAGAGATGGACGGTTTTACTGAGGTTGATCCGTCAGATACCCCCAAGGTGCCTGCTGCCGAGGAATCTCCCGCTGAGGAGAAGGTTGTTCGCGAAGAGGAATACGTTGCAGCTGACGCCATCAAGCTGTACTTGAAGGAAATCCAGAAAAGCAACCTGCTGACAGCTGAAGATGAACGTGAGCTTGCTGGCCTGATCGCACAAGGGGATGAGGCTGCTCGCGCCCGGATGATCGAGTCGAACTTGCGCTTGGTGGTAAAGATTGCCAAACGTTATATGAATCGGGGTTTGCCCTTTCTTGACCTGATCGAAGAAGGGAACATGGGCCTGATCAAGGCGGTGGAAAAGTTCAAGGTCAGCAAGGGCTGCCGTTTTTCAACCTATGCCACCTGGTGGGTTCGACAATCGATAGAGCGTGCGCTGGTTAACCAGAGTCGTACCATCCGTTTACCCGTTCATGTTGCCGATGACATCAACCGCCTGGTTAAAGTCAGTCGTGAACTGGTACAGCGAAAGAAACGTGATCCGAGTCTCGAAGAAGTCGCCGAGGCGATGGGGGCCGATGTCGCCTATGTGCGGCGAATGATGATCCTGTTGAAAAAAACCTACTCCATCGAGCATCCGATGGGGGACAATAACGACTACAGCCTGATCGATACCATAGAAGATAAAAACCTTGTTGATCCCGGCAGCATGATTGAAGATCTGGATCGCTTCGCTCACGTTCTTGAATGGATGGATGATCTGACGGAGAACGAACGCGAGATCCTCGCGCTCCGTTTTGGGCTGGATGATCGTGAACCACAGACCCTGGATACGATTGGGCAGAAATTTGGCGTCACCAGGGAAAGAATCAGGCAGATCGAAGCAAAAAGCCTGGCAAAGTTAAGGAAAACCTTAGCAGAACGTGTTTTAGATGTGGATATGGACGAGTCATCGCTCTAGGAGTAGTCATGGATCAGTTGAAGGATATTATCCGGGATATTCCCGATTTCCCTAAAAAAGGGATTGTTTTTAAAGATATTACTACCTTACTCGCTGATGCTAAAAGTTTCCATCGGATGGTGGATTTGCTGGCGCATCGTTATATTGGCGAAAAAATCGATCAGATTGTCGGTATCGAAGCACGTGGTTTTATCCTCGGTTCGGCTCTTGCCTATAAACTTGGTACCGGCATTACTCTGGTGCGTAAACCGGGTAAATTGCCCTACAAGACCCGCAGTATCAGTTATGACCTGGAGTATGGCAGTGATACCCTGGAAGTCCATGAAGACGCTTTTAAGCCTGGTGACCGGGTGATTATCGCTGACGACCTTCTGGCAACCGGTGGAACGATGACGGCTGTCGTCGATTTAGTCAGTCAGTTCGGAGCTGAAATCCATGAATGTGCGTTTATGGCCGAGCTTGAGTTTCTCAATGGCCGCAGTAAATTGCCGGAAGGAAAAGTTTTCAGCTTGTTGAAATTTTAACTTTTGATGTTTAGCAGCATTGGCTTGAAAAATCATTTTTGCTGCGGTATAAGCTTGCGCACGGCCCCGTAGCTCAGCTGGATAGAGCGGCACCCTCCTAAGGTGATTGTCGGTGGTTCGAATCCACCCGGGGTCGCCAATAATTAAGCAATATGGGTTACGAATTAGTAACCCATTTTTGTTTCTAAAATTATCTCACGATTTGGAGAATTTGATGAACCTGACTATCGTTGGAACCGGGTATGTGGGTCTGGTCAGCGGGACTTGTTTTGCCGAAATGGGGAATCGTGTTTATTGCGTCGATGTTGATGAAAAGAAGATTGCAGGTTTAAAACAAGGACAGTTGCCGATCTATGAGCCCGGGCTTGAAGCAATGGTGCTGCGGAATTATGCCGAGGAGCGCTTGCTTTTCTCCACCAGTTTGTCTGAGGCGATGGAGAGCTCCCATGCTTATTTTATCGCTGTTGGTACTCCGCCAGGTGAAGATGGTTCCGCCGATCTGAAATATGTGCAGGCCGTCGCCCGGGAGATCGGTCGGTTGATGACCGAGTATTGTGTCATTGTCAATAAATCAACAGTTCCGGTCGGCACTGCTGATCTGGTTCGTAAGACTGTTGCCGATGAACTGGAAAAGCGTGGCCTGCAGATCCCCTTTGATGTTGTCAGTAATCCGGAATTCCTCAAGGAAGGTGCGGCGATTGATGATTTCATGAAACCTGATCGGATTATTATCGGCAGTGACAGCGACAAGGCCTGCGAGATAATGCGGCAACTCTATGCGCCCTTTAACCGCAACCATGAGCGAACGATGTTCATGGGAATTCGTGATGCCGAGATGACCAAGTACGCAGCCAACTCGATGCTGGCGACCAAAATTTCCTTTATCAACGAAATTGCCAACCTTTGTGAACTGTTAGGGGTGGATGTCGAGAATGTTCGTCGCGGGATCGGGTCTGATTCACGGATCGGGTTCTCCTTTATCTATCCTGGTTGTGGTTACGGCGGATCCTGTTTTCCGAAGGATGTTCAGGCGTTGATCCGCATGGCGCAGGACGTTGGTTTTGAGCCCGAGTTATTGCTCTCTGTTGAAGAGCGCAATCAGCAGCAGAAAAAATGGTTCAGTCGTCAGTTGAACAGCCGTTTCGGTGCCGATCTTAGCGGGATGGTTTTCGGCGTATGGGGCCTTTCTTTTAAGCCCGGTACCGATGATATGCGCGAGGCTCCAGCCAAAACTCTGATCGCCGATCTGATTGCTGCCGGGGCCAGGGTGTTGGCTTACGATCCGGTGGCAATGGAAATCGCAGAGCAGGAATTGCCGCAGCAGTGGTTTGACTCTGGTGCATTGCAATTGGTGTCCAATCAGTACGAAGCGCTGCAGGCGGTTGATGCCATGCTGTTGGTGACCGAGTGGAAACCGTTCCGTAATCCGGATCTTGCGGCCATGCGCCGCTCTATGAAACAGACGATCATCTTTGATGGCCGGAATCAGTACGATCCGGAATATATCCGCAGTGAAGGGTTTGAGTATGTCGGAGTCGGTCGTTTGTCATATGAATAAAAAGCCAGAGATGAAAGTCGCTGATGATTCCTCGTGCTTTGTTTGTGGTGCGGAAAATCCCATCGGATTAAAAGCTGAATTTAGCACCGATGTTGAAGGGTGCAGCAGTCACGCAACCTTACAGCTGCCGGCCGAATTTCAGGGCTGGCAGGATGTCATCCATGGCGGTATTCTTGCCTCGCTGCTCGATGAAGCATGCATTTATGCCTGTCGTGCAAAAGCCGATCAGTGTGTTACCGCCGAGCTTCAAATCCGTTTCCGTAAACCGGTTCCGGTTGGGGCTATGGTCGTGGTTTCCGGTCAGTTGACAGATAGTAGCCGAAAAATCTGGCAGGCAAGTGCACAGCTGAAGATCGACGATACCCTTTATGCTGAAGCCGCGGCGAAAGTATTTATTCTCGATCGCTAACAAGGAGGTTGGGATGTCGGATTTAGAAAAGCCCGCATTGGCTGATTTGACGACCCACGATCGACTTTTTCTTGAGCAGGTCCGTCAACTGATGGAGTCATATTTTGCGACCGATGTGCGTCGCATTGCGCATGCGCACGATGTGACCGAGCACGCGGTTAGTTTGCTCAGTTATGTTGACGCTGATCCGGTAGTGACTCTTTGCGCCGCTTACCTGCACGATATTGGTATCCCCGAGGCAGAGCGTAAGTACGATCGTTGCGACGCTAAACTTCAAGAACAGGAGGGTCCGCCAATTGCCAGAGTGTTATTGGCTGATATCGGTGCAGATGACGATCTCATCAACCAGGTGTGTGGATTAGTCGGCAATCACCATACTCCGCAGGGAGTTGATTCTCCCGAATTTAGAGTCTTGTGGGATGCTGATGCGCTGGTAAATTTAGCTGAGGTCGTTGACGGTAAAAATTCCCACGCGATCGAATCCATCCTCTTAAAGGCCCTGGTGACTGAGGCAGGTTACCGGGCAGCCAAAGCGCTCTATCTGCCTGACCATAGTGGGCCAGCGTACTGACTGATAGAAGCGTCGAACCGCTGATTCTCGTATTGACAGTTAGAATCGATATTGTTATAAAGTCAGACCGATCAGGGCGGTTAGCTCAGCGGGAGAGCGTTCGCCTCACACGCGAAGGGTCACTGGTTCAATCCCAGTACCGCCCACCAAATAATTACAGGGAGTTGCGCTGCGGTGCGACTCCCTGTTTTGTTTTCCAGGGGAGAATCCGTGATGCCGGTTACGCTGCCGTTGACACCTTTAAAGGTGGAAGATTGGGGTCTGCTTGGCTATGAAGAAGCTTTCGTACGCCAAGAACGGATGGTACAGGCGCTTTTGGCGGGGCAGGGTGTTGATAGCCTGGTGCTGGTAGAGCATCCGGCGGTTGTTACTCTGGGGCGGCGCGGGTCTGACGCCGATCTGTTATTGACCGAAGAAGAGTTTAGTTCGTCCGGCGTCGGCTTGCAGTACATCAACCGTGGCGGACTGGCAACGGCTCATGAACCGGGTCAGTTGGTTGCCTACCCGATCGTCGCCTTGAAGCACAAAGATTTACGTTGGTTTTCCGCTGCATTTCTTAAGACTGTCATTACGGTGCTTGCGGACTATGGTCTGCGAGGTGAGCTTAAGGCAGGAGAGCCCGGTGTCTGGGTCAATGGCCGCAAAATCTGCAGCTTCGGCATCGCTGTTAAGAAATGGATATCTTCCCATGGTATCGCCTTAAATGTTAATAATGATCTGAAAACCTTCACTATGATTGTTCCCTGTGGGCGTCCGCAAGAGAAAGTGACCTCGGTTGCCTTCGAGCTTGGCTACGAGCCTGATTTGGTCATTTTTAAGCAAAAATTTATTAAATATTTTCTCAACAGCTTCGCTTATGAACTGAAACCCTGATAGTATAAGTCATGTTTTTAGCGTGACTGTTTTCGATGGAGGATGAAGATGAAATGTCATCAGGTCGATTATAAAATCATCGGTGATGATATGCAGATGGTTGAAGTTGAATTGGACCCGAACGAAACAGTCGTTGCCGAAGCTGGTGCCATGACCTATATGGAAGAAGGGATCAGCTTTGAAGCGCGGATGGGGGATGGTTCTGAGCCGGAACAGGGCTTGTTCGGCAAGTTGCTGGGCGCTGGAAAACGGGCTCTCACCGGTGAATCGATCTTTATGACCCATTTCACCAACAGCGGGTCCGGTAAGCAACATGTTGCGTTTGCCGCCCCTTATCCCGGTAAAATCATCCCTCTCGATCTGGCAACCATTTCTGGCAATCAAATCCTTTGCCAGAAAGACGCCTTCCTTTGTGCTGCATCTGGAACTCAGGTCGGTATTGCCTTTCAGCGTCGGCTGGGAACCGGTTTTTTTGGTGGTGAGGGTTTTATTCTACAGCAGTTACGCGGTGACGGCATGGCGTTTATGCATGCCAGCGGCACCATTATCGAAAAAAATCTACATGGTGAAACTTTGCGGGTTGATACCGGTTGTATTGTCGCCTTTGAGTCGACTATCGATTACAGCATTGAACGTGCCGGCAGTTTGAAGAGTATGTTTTTTGGTGGTGAAGGACTGTTTCTGGCAACGCTCCGTGGTAGCGGACGGGTTTGGTTGCAGAGTTTGCCTTTCAGTCGCTTGGCCGACCGAATCCTTGCCCATGCTCCAGCGGCCGGTGGCAAGCAGCAGGGCGAAGGGTCGTTGTTGGGTGGACTTGGGCGAATGATGGATGGTGATTGAGTTTTTCTGCCCGTGTTGGAAACGAATTCTGTTATGATTAAGTCATTGCCATAATTAATCGTCAGGGAGAAATTGTAAATGTCATCCGCTTTCCAAAATGTCGTCCGTTCAATCAGCGATTTACCGCCAATGCCAGCTGTGGCGACGAAAGTTCTAGAGCTGCTCGGTGATCCGAATGTCAACTACAGTAAGCTAGGAGATGCTGTATCCAGTGACCCTGCTGTTTCTGCTCGCCTGCTTAAGGTGGCTAACTCAGCTTTTTATAGCATGTCGCGGCAAATCAAAACCCTTGACCATGCGATTGCTGTGGTTGGCGAACGAACCTTGCGCAGTCTGATTCTGGCGGCAAGCCTTGAAGGGATGAACAAATCTTACGGCTTGCTGGAAAAATTGCTTTGGGAAGATTCCATCGGTTGTGCAATCGGAGGCCGGATCTTGGCAAGAAAGTTTTCCAGTGCCGATCCGGAAGAGGCTTTTTTGGCCGGATTGTTTCGTCATCTCGGCAAAGTTGTCATGAATTACAGCGACGCAGAAGCCTATCAATCCTTGGCTGAAGCTGTTTATTCGGGCGAGGGGAGTGACTCGGCCTTAGAGGGTAATTACTTCCCTTATGCGCACGCGGTTGTCGGTGCTGCAGTCCTTGATAAATGGAACTTCAATCGCTCGCTGGTGATGACGACCCTGCATCACGACGATTTGAAAATCCCAGTCGAGGAGGAAGTCGCTGAAGAAAGCCGGGAGCTTTATCGTTTGACGGCGACAGTTAATTTGTCGGATACGGTTTGTAGGCGTTTGGGCATTGGTCAGCGCGAACCAGATGAAACGGTTGATGTTGCCAATTGCCTCGGAGCCAAAGCCCTCGAGCTAGAGGAAGCTGAAGTCGAGGAAGCTATCTGCGAAGTAGAACTGGTCTTTGCCGAAAATAGAGAGTTTTTTGTTGGTTAAATTTACACTATTGGGAAATGTTAAAGGGGGAGGCCGAGTGCCTCCCTTTTTTTATTTTTTGCTTTGCTGTGCCTGTTGCTTAACAGGATAACTTTATTTATGCTAACCAATTGAAAAGATTGATTTGAGTAAAGGGTGAGAATGAAAGAGCGGTTGGATAAATTGTTGGTCGACCTCGGGTTGGCTGCTTCGCGCGAACGGGCCAGGGCGTTGATTCTGGCGGGGAAGGTTGTTGTTGACGATCATCGCATGGACAAGGCCGGGGTACGGGTTGATGTCGATGTGCAGATACGGCTTAAGGGGGAGGACCTTGCTTATGTCTCGCGCGGTGGGTTGAAGCTGGAAAAAGCCCTCCAGAGTTTTCCGCTGCACCTGCCGGGACGGGTTGCTATCGATGTGGGCGCTTCGACCGGTGGCTTTACCGATTGTTTGTTGCAGAACGGTGTCGCTAAGGTCTACGCAATTGATGTCGGTTATGGTCAGTTGGCCTGGAAACTGCGCGATGATCGACGGGTGGTGAATATGGAGCGCTGTAATATCCGCTCCCTGACGGCAGATAAATTATCGGAGTTACCCTCTTTGGCGGTGATAGATGCTTCTTTTATCTCTTTGGCCAAAGTTCTCCCCAGTACGCTCGCTTTGCTAACGGAAGATGCCGAGATTATTGCCCTGATCAAACCACAGTTCGAGGTTGGCAAGGGGAAGGTCGGTAAAGGCGGAGTGGTTAAAGATCCCGCACAGCATCAGCAGGTGGTTGATAGTGTAAAACAACTTGCAGTCGATCTTGGCTGTGGTGTCCTCGGTGTTGAAGAGAGTCCGATCCTCGGCCCGAAAGGCAATCGTGAGTTTCTGATTTATCTGCGAAAAGGGGGCACAGCATGACCCAGGTGTATTTTATCGGCGCTGGCCCCGGGGATCCGCAACTGCTGACTTTGCAAGGTGCAGAGGCGTTGCAGGGTGCGGATATCGTTTATCTGCACTTGCCCTATGACGAAACCTTTGCTTCCCGCCTGCAGGGGAAGCAGATTTTGATTCCCTTTGACTATGACTATGCTGAGTTAATCACCCTCATCGAGCAGCAGTTAGAAACAACAACGGTCGCTTTTTTGATTCCAGGTGATCTGACTTTTTATTCCCCTTTTCAGGGCTTGATCGATCATTTTGCTGAACGAGCCGAGGTTATTGCCGGAGTTGGCGTTGCCAATGCGGCATCCGCGCGCTTAAAAAAGACCCTCGATCTCCCCTCGGTTTGCAATCGGACGGTGATTGTTTCGCCGAAAACTCTGGGGGACAAAGCAGGCAGCCCTACGCTGGAAGATCTGGCTGCACCGGGGGTGACCCTGTTGATTTACATGAATAATATGCCGTTGCAAGAATTGGTCGATAGGTTGCGGCAGGGCTATGGAAGCAACGTGCCTATCGCCTTGTTGCATCGGCTCGGGTTATCCGAGGAAAAGATCATTGAGGCGACCTTGGATACCATTGTTGATGCCTGTCAGGGGCATGATTATTTTTATCTCGATGACCCGACAAAAAGACCGGCTTTAACCCTGGTGGTGGTCGGCGATACCTTGCAGGCGAAGGTTGATGGGACGTGGTGGGATTACCGGCGTAGTACGATGTGGAAACAGCGTAAGGAGGCCGAAGGCCGATGAGGCTGATTTCGCCGATAGATCATGCTGGCGAGGCCGAGCCGCTACTCCAGGCAGGCGCCGATGAGCTGTACGGTGGCTACGTTCCGCAAAAATGGCAGCAGCGCTTCGGCTTGTTGGCCTCAATCAATCAGCGCACTTTTGCCGGCGCGCAGATTGATTCTTTGGCTGATTTAAAACAGATTGTCGACTGCTGTCAGCAACAGGGAGCCGAATTTGCCCTGACCTTGAATTCCCCCTTTTATTCCGAACAGCAAATACCGCTGCTTCTCGATTATGTTGGCGAGGCGGCTTCTGCCGGTGTCAGCAGTGTCATTTTAGCTGATCTGGCGCTGTTGCGGTTATTGAAACAAGAGTTCCCCGACCTGCTTTATCATGCCAGCACACTTGCCCATTTAGCAAATTCAGCGGCAATCCGTTTTTATCAGCAGCAGGGGATTGGACGCGTTATTCTGCCGCGCCATTTGACGGTCTCCGAGATGGGGAGTATTTGTGCAAACGTCCCCGAATTGGATTGCGATGCTTTTCTACTGGTCGGCAAGTGTCCAAATACCGAAGGACTCTGTACCTTTCATCATTCCAGTGCCGATAAAATCTGGCCATGTGAAATCTCTTACCAGCTGGAGCCTGTCGGCAAGGAGAGCATCTCAGTTCAGCAGGCGATGACTAAGCAGCAGAGCTGGGAGCAGACTGACCGGCGACACGGTTGTGGGCTTTGCGCGCTCCCTGGTTTGCTTAATGCTGGAATCAAAGGATTGAAACTTGTCGGGCGCGGCGCACCGATGTTGCGGAAAATTAAGAATATGCAGCTGGCAAAAAACTTTCTTGAATTGGCTCAGTTAAAATTGCCGTTATCCCGGTATCGACAAAAGGCCTTGCAGGCCCATCGTGAGCATTTTGGCATAGGCTGTAGCGAAAATGTTTGTTACTATCCCGAACTCTACTCAAAGGGATGAATTGATATCAGAAAGGAGAACAACCATGGTTTCCGACTGTCTTTTCTGTAAAATCTCAGCGGGAGAAATCCCAGCTACCATCCGTTACGAAGATGAGGATCTGATTGCTTTTGAGGATATTACTCCGCAGGCTCCTCATCATTTACTGATTGTGCCGCGCAAGCATATCCGGACCACCCTCGATTTAACCACGGCGGACAATAACTTGATCGGGCATATTTATCAGGTTGCTGGCAAGCTGGCCAACGATCTTGGTTTTGCCGAGGATGGCTTTAGAGTGGTGAATAATTGCAATGAGGCAGCTGGCCAATCTGTTTGGCATCTCCATTTTCACTTGCTCGGTGGCCGCGATTTGAGCTGGCCTCCCGGTTGATACCGTTGATTGAGTTTGAAATATTCTGATGAGTAAGTTTAACGCCAAAACAGAACAACGCATGATCAACGAAATCATGGAACTGCTGGTGACCCATTACGGTGCCAGCCTTTCTGAGGAAGAACTTGATCATGAGCTGCAGCGGGTCGAACAGGCATTGACCGATGCCCGGACTTCGCATCAGGGGCAGGTGCGCAAGTCGGGTGAACCCTATATTTTTCACCCCTTACGGGTTACGCATCTGGCTGCTCGACACTGGATGGATTTTTCCTCGGTGATTGCCGCACTGCTGCATGACGTTGTTGAAGATACCCCCGTAACCCTGGAGGATGTAGAAGCAAAGTATGGCAGTGAGGTCGCGCATTTGGTCGATGGCTTGACCAAGGTCACCTCGGAAGCGAAGACTCGCGATGAGCTAAAGAAGGAAACCTATCGTAAAACAGTTCTGGTTGCGATTGATGATATCCGCGTTCTCTGCCTTAAGTTCTGGGACCGGATGGACAACATGTTGACCATCGACGCCCTGCCACCGCAAAAACAGAGCTTGATCGCCGAGGAAACTCGCAGTGTCTATGTGCCTTTGGCGCAGCACCTGGGGATGGGCTATGTTGCGACCGAGTTGGAGTCCCTGTCGTTTAACCTGCTGTATCCCGCACGCGGTAAAAAATATAATCAGAAAATCGACTTGCTGAAAAAAGGCAACACCGACTACCTGCGTAAAACCCGGGCTAAAATCATGGGAGCCTGTGAACAACATAAATTTTCGGTCGTTTTGAAAGATCGTTGGCGTCCTTTCTCTATTGCCGCCACCCAAGCCATGCAACGCGGCTTTGCGACCCTCTATACGATGGAAGTGCAGGTTGATCGGATGATGGATGCCTACACCTTCCTCGGTCTGTTACATGGCTTGTTTCCGCCGATTCCCGGTAAACTTCGCGATCATCTCAACCTCACCTCCAAGCATGGCTATCAGGCATTAAAGACTACGGTACAGGTTGGGGAGCAGCGGATGCGGGTTGAGATTACTACCCGCAAACTGGCCCGTTTTAACCACTCCGGTGTGTTGGCGCCCGGTTTCAAGTTTCGTCACGATAATTTCCGCTCGCTGATGAAGTCATTGCTCGATGGTGAGTCCGCGTTTGATACCGAATCGCTCAAGCTTGCCTCTGCAACCATCCAGGTTTATACCCCACGTGGTGAAAGTCGCACCCTCCCTGAAGGGAGCAGCGTCCTCGATTTTGCTTTCGATATCCATGAATCACTCGGTTTGCACGCCCGCCGTGGTTTGATTAATGGTCGCACACGGCAATTGAAGACCCGTTTGCTGGATGGTGATCAGGTTGCCATCGAAACCTCGGAAAAACCAGAAGTGCTGCCGAAGTGGTTAGAGTGGGCAATCACCCCCAAAGGTCGTAACACCATCCGTCGTTACCTGCGTAACAAAGTTAGATCCTCCCGAAACTGATTGGTTTATTTATGTTCAAAACTGTCGTCGCATTGCTGTTGGCCGTGCTGTCCTTTGGACCGGTGGCTCAGGCGACTTCTGCCGGGCAGGTCAATGCTTTTATCTATCATCGCTTCGATGAAAGTCGTTATCCCTCGACGAATATTTCGGCGCAGATATTTTCTCAACAGTTAGCTTATCTCAAAGAGAATAACTATCAGGTTTTATCTTTGGGGGAGGTCGTCAGGCGCCTAATTGCTGGTGAACCGTTGCCGGAAAAAGGGGCGGCTCTTTGTATTGATGATGCCTTTACCTCTTTTGCCGAGGTGGGCATGCCGCTGCTGCGCGAATACGGCTATCCGGTTTCTCTGTTTATTAACACTGACGCTGTCGGCACGCATGGTTACCTGGATTGGGATGAAATCAAGGCTCTGGCTGACGAGGGTGTGGAGATCGGCAACCATACGGCAAGCCATGCCTATCTGGTTGAAAAGGAGGAGGGCGAATCTTTTTCTGCCTGGCGTGAGCGAATCCGCAGCGATATCAATAAGTCGCAGCAGCAATTTGAACAGCATCTTGGAATGGTTCCGCAGCTCTTTGTCTATCCCTACGGGGAATATTCCACAGCAGTGGTTAAGCTGATAAAAGAGCTCGGTTTCACTGCTGGCTACGCTCAGCAGTCGGGTGTCATCCATTCCGCTCATGACCTGTTTACTTTGCCGCGCTTCCCGATGGGCGGGCCTTATGCGACCTTGCAAGGGTTTAAAAATAAGCTGGCGATGAAGTCGCTGGTTGTCGCGCAGCAGGAACCGTTTAGCCCGGTGGTCATCAATACACCACCGGAGTTATTGCTGCAGATCGAAACGGATGAAGTTGATATGCGGCGGGTTAACTGCTTTGTCCAAGGGGAGAACAGTTGTCGCGTTGAAGCTGTGGACGGCCGGCAGGGTTGGTATCGCGTTGTCGCTGAGCAACCGTTGAGCAGTCGGCGCAACAAATACACCCTGACGGTCCCGGGTAAAAAAGGGGGATGGCACTGGTTCAGCCAGCTCTGGGTGAATGCTAAATTGCCAGCGTTGGAAATGCCGCAAGGGAGTGATTCAGCCGCGCACCCTGAGGTTGACAGCAGCGAACCGATTGAGGCGATTGATACGGATAAGTGATTGTAAATCTTTGACATAATCCTGACCGCGGATTGAATAGCGGAACAGGCCCTCTGCCAGCAGAGAACCATCCAGTGGCAGATTTTCGGCCCTGGCAGCGGCGCGCAATTGACGTAACTCTTGATAGGCAAAATGCGTATTCAGGTTGCGCAGGTAAGAGCGAACCGATTCATAGACGTTTTGAAAACGACGAACTTCGTAGGTCGCACCTTCGGGGCGGCCCTCTGGGACAATGCCTGTGCCTGGCTGGAACGTCCATTCGCCGAACAGGTTATTGGCCAGCTGTGAAAAGCGTGAGGTTCCCCAGGCGGATTCGTTCGCGGCCTGTGCCATCGCGAGTTCCGCCGGAATGGTGTCAACGCGGATCAGTAGTTCTGTGAATGCCTGTTTTGAGGTGATTGTGGCGCTTTTGATTTTGTACTGTTTTGCCAGTGAGGTGAGGCTGTGCAGCTGACTTTCAGTTAATGATAAACCTTGCTCAACCATACGCTGGAATTTTAAGATTTGCTCACGTTCTTGTCGAATTTCGTTGTTGGCCAACAAAATCATCGGTAACAGGGATTTGAAAAACAGCTGTTTTTTTCGGTGGTTCGATGTAATTTCGGATAAATCTTTGGGCATGGCTTGCAGGATCAGCGGGGGTACGCCCTGATCAAGATTATCGAGATTGTAGCTGTAACTCTGGAATATTTCTTCCAGATCCTTTGTCAGGTCGGTTTTTAGGACCTTGACATCTGATCCCTGGTAAGTTGGTGCAGCGCTGTCAGAGCAACTGGCCAACAGCAGAGTAAGCATACCGCAGAGGAGTAGAATAATTTTTATGGGAGAAGTTTTTATCATCATATGTATTGTGGCCCCGTTAAGTCATTGTTCTCTCTGCAGGGCAGCCTGACTTTATATAGAGATTCTACTTTCGAGTCAATGGTTTTCAGCGCTTGGGTCCTGGGTCGTAAATTGATTGATTTGCAACTATCTATAATTGAATAAGAATCGAGAATCTTAAAAAGGTCTATACTTCGATGAAAACATACCGCAAAGAACTTTGCTTCGATATCCCCACCCGACGTGAATTCCGCAATATCACACCGCAGGTAGATGCATGCCTTAAGGAAAGTGGTGTTCGGGAGGGGCTTCTCCTGTGTAATGCTATGCACATCACCGCCTCTGTGTTTATAAACGATGATGAGCATGGTTTGCATTGTGATTTTGAGCGCTGGCTGGAAGAACTTGCTCCGCACGCGCCAATCAGTCACTATCAGCACAATAATACCGGCGAAGATAACGGTGATGCACATTTAAAACGAACCGTTATGGGACGCGAAGTTGTTGTCGCGGTGACCGATGGGCGGCTCGATTTTGGCCCCTGGGAACAAATATTTTACGGTGAATTTGACGGTCAGCGGCGCAAGCGGGTTCTGGTTAAGATCATTGGGGAGTGACTTTGTATACATCTATATGGTATTATTTCACTTTATTTGATCGACCTGTGAGGTGACGGATGGAAACCATTAAAACCGCGAGTTACGAGTACTTGATTGGTTTGTCGGAAGAGAAGCCCGAAGGGGGCTATACCTTTGTGCTTGATGGGAGCAACTACGAGATTGATGACGTGTTGGAAATTTCGAAGATTGCTGAAAAGCATGGTTATATCGTAATTTATTGAACATTTTGATGAATGGGAGAAACGAGATGAGTTTAGAAGAAGGCGTCTGTTATACCTATGATGCAGCCCTGGAAAAAGCGATCGTAATGGAAGAAGAGGGTTTTCGTAATTACCTCTATGCCATCAAAATTGTGAAAGATCGTCAGGCAAAGGCTATTTTACGCGATGCTGCTGCCGATGAGCTCGAACATAAGCAGAAGTTGGAGTTGGCTTTGCTTGAAGGGCACAATGCCAATAGTGCTGATATGGCCAAACCGGTGCCTTCCATGAACCTGGATTATATGTTCGAGCAAAAAGAAATTACCCCTGATGCCGATGCACGTCAGTCCCTGGCTTACGCAATTCATTTGGAAAAGGGTGCTGTAGACTTTTATAAACGTTTGATGAGTGGCTGTGAAGGTGCTCCGATGGCTCCTTTGTTTCAGCGTTTGCTGGCTGATGAAACGCGCCATTTGAAGACTCTAGAAGATTTTTATGAAAGATATTTTTTGACTGAAAACTAGTAAGTTTGGTTTTTCAGTTGTTGCATTAAAAAAGGGATTCCATACATTGGGATCCCTTTTTTACTTAAAGGGTAAAATATAACAAATAGTCGAAAAAACACCAGGTTGCAAAGCAATATTTGATCTGCTAGAGTTGCTATAACAACGTTTTGCCGGAGGTTGCTATGGAACTGGATATTGTTAAAGCGCTCTTTGGATTTTATATTGTCGCGGTCTCCCTGTTACGCTTATTGGCGGAAAAGGAATACTTCCGTTTAACCTTGATGAAAAAAGTTTGGGGACGCAGTCAGGGACTATTGTTTCATTTCTTGACCAATGTCATTATGCCGATGTTGTTTGCCATTTATTTCTTCTGTCGGGGGATAGCGGCGATCCCCGGTTTGTAAGTTTTCGACATATGAACTCAAAGACCCATATCGAAAGATTTGATATGGGTCTTTTTTGTGCCCTTGACAAAACCTGCCATGGTACTTATCTTTCTGTGCGTTAATCAATAAACTGGAGGTATAGACATGTCAGATAAGCTACAGAATGAAGAAGGTTCAATCTCGATCCATACGGAAAATATCTTTCCGATTATCAAGAAGTGGTTGTACAGCGAAAAAGATATTTTTCTGCGCGAATTGATATCGAACGGCGTCGACGCGATTCATAAATTGCAGAATATTAACCTGATTGATGGTCTTAAATTGGCCGATGAATATAAGGTTGATATCCGTATCGATAAAGAAGCCGGAACCTTGACTGTCGTCGATAACGGTCTCGGCATGACAGCAGATGAAGTGCGTAAGTATATCAACCAGGTCGCTTTTTCTTCGGCAGAGGACTTTATTGAAAAATTCAAAAGTCTCGAAGATAAGAATGAGATCATCGGCCATTTTGGCCTCGGTTTTTATTCCAGCTTTATGGTTGCTGAAAATGTTGAGATCCGCACACTTTCTTATCAGCCGGATGCTGAGGCGGTTCACTGGGAGTGTTCTGGAACCACCAGCTATAAATTGTCCGCTGCCGATAAGTCTGAGCGTGGTACCGAGGTCATCCTGCATCTGAATGACGACGAAAAAGAGTTTCTCGATGCTGATCGTACCCGCGAAGTGTTGAAGAAGTTCTGTAACTTCCTGCCGGTGTCGATCTGCCTGGAGGGCGAAGAGGTCAACGATAAAAACCCACTCTGGACCCGCTCAGCCAATGAGATATCTGATGATGAGTACAAAGAGTTTTACCATAAGCTCTATCCCATGTCGGAAGACCCGCTGTTCTGGATTCATTTGAATTTCGATTTCCCCTTCAATTTGAAAGGGATCGTTTATTTCCCCCGCTTGACCAACGAATTCGATGTCACCAAAAGTCACATCAAACTGTTCTGCAACCAGGTGTTTGTCTCCGACAGTACGCCGGAGTTGATCCCGGAATTCCTCACCCCGCTGCAGGGCTGTCTCGATGCTCCTGATTTGCCGCTCAATGTTTCCCGTAGCTATCTGCAGAATGAGCCGCAGGTGCGCAAGATTCGCGAGGTCATCAGCGGACGGGTTGCCGCCAAGGTGGTCGAGCTGGCGAAGAAGGACCGCGAGATTTTCGAGCCGATCTGGGAAGACATCCACACCTTTGTCAAATACGGCATGATGCGTGAGGATAAGTTCTACGAGAAGGTCAAGGATCAGGTGATCTACCGCTCGACCGGCGAAGATAAATACAGCACTCTACCTGCCTATCTGGAACGGGCCAAAGAATCGCATGAAAATAAGGTTTATTACGCCAACGACGAGGGTATTCAGGCGACCTACCTGAAAATGTTCAAGGCACAAGGGATGGAGGCGTTGGTCCTTGATGCCATGATCGACAATCACTTCATCCAGTTCCTCGAATCAAAAAACAGCGATATTAAGTTTGAGCGGGTCGACTCGGATGTGACCGAAAATCTGATTGAACAGGATGTCAGTGAAAAGGTTGTTGACGCCGACAATAAAAGTCGTGATGAGCGGATTGAGGAGATCTTCAAGGCGGAGCTCGATATCAAGGGCTTGCACATCCGCATCGAGACGCTCAAGGATGATTCGGTTTCAGGGATCATCCTGCTCAACGAGCAGCAGCGGCGTTTCAAAGAGATGACCAGCATGATGGGGAAGGGCGAGATGCCGGACATGTTTGCCGATCACACCTTGATGGTCAATGCCGCCAGCCCGGCGATCGAAAAGGTTCTTGATTTGCAAGAGGCGGATAAAGAAACGGCAGGATTGCTGATCGAGCAGATTTATGACTTGGCGATGCTTTCGCATCAGGCAATTGATAAAGACCGCATGGCAGCGTTCCTTGAGCGCAGCAGTAAATTGCTCGGGATGATTTAAGCGTCGTCCGGAATGGCGCTAGTTTTAGCAGTTTTGTAGTAAACTTGGGACTGTCCCCAGCACCATCGGGGGCTGTCCCAAGAGTTTACGGGCCTTGAAACTGTGGCGGTTCGCACCGCAAAAGCCTGGGACAGCCCCCATGCGGGGACAGTCCCGGATTCGCTGCCATCTACCTTTAAATTAGCGCCATTCAGTGTCGTCCGCAAATTTAGTGCAGGGGGGGGGGGCAACCCACGGGTTGCCCGCAACAGCAGAATAACAAAAGGCCGAGTCTGATTGGCTCGGCCTTTTGTTTTAGAGTGATGGCTGTTTAATCCAGCAGGTCGTTCTGCCGTAGTGCCTCAAACAACAGGATCGCCGCCGAATTTGCGAGGTTGAGGCTACGGACTGCGGGAGAAAAGATCGGGATGCGCAGGGCGTGGTCGCTTTGCTCTTCAAGCAGATCCTCCGGCAGCCCCAATGTCTCTTTGCCAAAAACCAGAAAATCGCCCGGTTTGAAGGCCGCTTTGGTGTAGCTTTTGGTCGCCTTTTTTGAGGTGAACCAGTAGCTGCCCTGCGGGTATTCCAGCTGCAACTGTTCCAGCGAATCCCAGCGGTGCAATTTAACCTCCGGCCAGTAATCGAGTCCGGCACGGCGCAGATGTTTGTCATCAAGGGAGAAGCCCAGCTTGCCAACCAGATGCAGGTGGGTTCCGGTCGCAGCGCAGAGCCGGCCGATGTTTCCCGTGTTCGGTGGGATCTCCGGCTCGATCAGGACAATATTGAAGTGTTCGTTAGTTTGCATGGCGCGGGACGTTAGCATATCGGACGTCTGATGGCAAAAATAAACCTTCATGATTTAGGGCGACAGGCAGATCTTAGCCGCAGATGAACGCGGATGAACGCAGATGTGATCTTTTTTTAATCCCGTAGACTTTAAATGCAAATTCTATCTCACGCAGAGCTCGCGGTGTTCGCAGAGAAAAGCATAAGTCTTTGGCTTTATAATTTAAAAAAACATGGGGTTAGGGGTTAATCCTGCCCTTGTCTGCGAAAATCAGCGTACATCTGCGGCAAATTCCTTTGCTTAGAATTTGTCTCATAACTGCTCTGCGCCCTCTGCTTCTCTAGTGAGCGAGAGCGAACGGGCGAGAATGATTATGACTTTACGGCACAAAAACTCTTGATGTCCCATTTTTATATCCTGCCCTTATCTGCGAAAATCAGCGTACATCTGCGGTTAAAAGCCTTTGGTTTCCCTTCTATAAGCAAAAAAAACGGCGGACATATGAGTGCCCGCCGCCATTGAGTTGCATCATGGTTGGATATGTCAGACAGTCGCCTGCAGTGCCTGGTCGAGATCGGCAATAATGTCGGCAACATCCTCAATACCAACGGAAACGCGGATCATGCCCGGCGTTACCCCCGCGGCCTGCTGCTGCTCGGCGGTCAACTGCTGGTGGGTGGTCGAGGCTGGATGAATAACCAGGGTTTTGGCATCACCGATATTGGCCAGGTGGCTGGCGAGTTTAACGCTGTCGATAAACTTTTTCCCCGCCTCAAGTCCCGCCTTGATTTCAAAACCGAGAATCGCCCCTTGTCCCTTGGGCAGATACTGCTGCGCTCTATCGTAATCGCGGTGGCTTTCCAGTCCTGGATAATTGACCCAGTTGACTAGCTCGTGTTGCTCAAGATGTTGGGCAACCTTGAGGGCATTTTCACAGTGCCGTGGCATCCGCACGTGCAGGGTTTCCAGGCCTTGCAGGAATTGGAAGGCATTAAATGGCGACAGACAGGGGCCCATGTCGCGCAGCAGGGTAATGCGCATTTTCAGGATATAGGCGAGATTGCCGAGCGCCTCGTGGTAGACCAGTC
Source organism: Desulfuromusa ferrireducens (assembly GCF_055389805.1). NCBI lineage: Bacteria > Pseudomonadati > Thermodesulfobacteriota > Desulfuromonadia > Desulfuromonadales > Geopsychrobacteraceae > Desulfuromusa > Desulfuromusa ferrireducens. Next base: position 3,807,323 of record NZ_AP042415.1, on the reverse strand, counting down.
CGTGGTAGCTCGGATCGGGGCGGGTGTATTCCGGAAAGCGACCACACGACCAGTCGAAATTGCCGCTGTCGACCACCGCACCACCGATGCTGGTGCCATGTCCGCCGATGAACTTGGTCAGCGAATAACAGACGATATCGGCGCCGTGCTCGATCGGTTTGAACAGCACCGGCGTAGTGACGGTATTGTCGACGATCAATGGCAAGCCGCGGTCGTGGGCAACCTTGGCGATCGCTTTGAAATCGTCGACATTGTTCTGTGGATTGCCGATCGATTCAACAAAGATGGCCTTGGTATTCTCGTCGATGGCAGCGGCAAAGTTGGCCGGGTCGCTGCTGTCGACAAATTTAGCCGTAATGCCCATCCGCTTGAAGGTGTGGTTGAAGAGGTTGTAGGTGCCACCGTACAGAGAACTGCTGGTAACAATATTGTCACCGCACTGGGCAATATTCAGGATCGCTAGGGTGATCGCGGCTGAACCTGAGGCGAGGGCCAGCGCTGCGACTCCGCCGTCTAGTTCCGCCAAACGTTTTTCCAGCACGTCGGTGGTCGGATTCATCAGCCGGGTGTAGATATTGCCCATCTCTTTTAAGGCAAACAGGTTTGCCGCATGGTCAGCCGAGTCAAAGGTGTAGGATGAGGTCTGATAGATAGGCACGGCACGGGAATTGGTGGTCGGATCGGGGATTTGTCCGGCGTGCAGGGCCAGGGTGCCATCTTGATACTTAATGTTATCGTCCATATGAAAACCTCAATCACTAGTGTGCAATAAATGTCATCGGCGAAAGTGAAATGGTAAAGAAAGCCATGCTATAGCAGGGAATAAAAAAGGGCAAGCCAAAATGGCTTGCCCTTCAATGATACCAGAGACCGCGTGCTTGTGCGGTTAGTCGTTACTGCTGGCCAGCGCCTGATCAACATCTGCGATGATATCGTCGATGTGCTCAATGCCGATGGAAATTCGAATCAGGTCGGGGGCAACCCCTGAGGCTTTCTGCTCTGCCGCGGAGAGTTGCCGGTGGGTGGTGCTGGCCGGATGCAGGACGCAGGAGCGGGCGTCGCCAACATGGACAACCATGGCGATCAGTTTGCACGCTTCCATGAATTTGATCCCGGCAGGCTGGCCACCTTTGATGCCGAAGGTTAAAACGCCACTGGCTCCCTTGGGCAGATACTTCTGCGTGCTGCTGAAGCTGGGGTGGCTTTCCAGGCCCGGATAGTTGACCCAGGAGACCTTGGCGTGTTTCTGCAGATGCTTGGCCAAGGCAAGCGCGTTATAACTGTGCCGTTCCATCCGCAGTGGCAGGGTCGTCAGACCATGATTGAAGAGAAAGCTGTTTTGCGGTGCCGGTGTCACTCCCAGGTCGCGCATGTATTGCGCTCTGGCTTTAACGATGTAGGCTAGCGTGCCGAATTTTTCGGTGTAGCGGAGCCCGTGGTAGGAACTGTCCGGCTCGCTGATTTCTGGGTATTTACCAGAAGTCCAGTCAAAGTTGCCGCTGTCGACGATCACGCCGCCGACGCTGGTGCCGTGCCCGTCAATGTATTTAGTCGCCGAATGGACAACGATATCGGCACCCAAGCTCAGCGGTTTACACAGAAACGGCGAGGCGAGGGTGTTGTCAACAATCAACGGGACACCCATCGCTTTGCTCAAAGCGCTGAACTTTTCGAAATCGAGGATATTGAGCCCGGGATTGCCAATGGTTTCAGCAAACAGGCAGCGGGTTTCCGGGCGGAAGGCCTTTTTCATTTCTTCGAGGGAGGCTTCTGGATCGACAAAGCTGGCCTCTATACCCATTTTCGGCAGCGTGTTGGAAAACAGCGAGTAGGTGCCGCCGTAAAGAGTGCTGGCTGATACCACATGTTGGCCGGTTTTACAGATGTTGAGGATCGAAACCGCACAAGCTGCCTGGCCGGATGAGGTCGCCAGTGCGGCAACGCCACCTTCCATTAAAGCTATTTTTTCTTCGAAAACGCTGGTCGTTGGGTTGCCCAACCGGGTATAAAAGGGGTCAGCACAATCAAGATCAAAAAGCTGGGCCATGTGTTCGGCACTGTCGTACTTAAAGGTTGTGCTCTGGCAGATCGGTGCCGTGCGCGGCTCAGCAGCTTTGGGAGCGTAATTCCCTTGAACTGCTTGTGTTTCAATTTTCCAGTTTTGATTCATGATCGACTCCTCCAGATAAACATTTGACAAAGAATAGCTGGGGATTTTAACAGATGTTTTTGCAATGGGGTAATAAAATGATGGCGATTACACTATACATGTTGGAATTGAGTCGATGCACATAGGTTTACTACGCAGCGTCGTTACTGAACTTGCCGAGAGGATAGCTGGTGCCAGGGTGGCGAAGATCCATCAGCCCGCTGCCGACTTGTTTATCTTGCGCCTTTGGACCGGACGGCAGAATCTGAGTTTATTGATCTCTGCCGCGCCGCGAGAAAGTCGTATTCATCTCACTGAAAAGTCGTTTCCCAATCCCTTTACGCCGCCGCGCTTCTGTCAGTTGCTCAGATCGCGGGTTTCCCGGATTGCCAAAGTCCAGTTGGCCAATGATGATCGCATTGTGGTGCTCGACTGTCTCGGTCCCAAAGGGGAGTGCCAACTGGTAGTCGAACTGACCGGAAAGAGCAGCAACCTGATTCTGGTCAATAGCGATGGCTTGATCATCGATTCCTTGAAGCGTCAGGCTGATGACTTAGAGCGTTGCCTGTCGGCCGGGCAGACCTATTCGTATCCCGTTAAGAGGTCACCAGCCACGCAGAATCGTCCAACCGTCGATGAAAATGTTCCTGGTCCTGAAGGTTTCAGTATGTTTGTCGAAAAACTTTACAGTGATGGTCGGAGCTCCGGAAGTACGACCGATTTAAGATCGCGGCTGGTAAAGATTCTCGACAAAGAACAGAAAAGGATGGCGCGCAGGCTTAAAAATATTGAGCAGGAAGCGAGCCGGCAGCAAGATTTTGAGCATTATCGGCAGTTGGGTGACCTGCTGCTGGCCAATATGCATCTCCTTAAAAGGGGGATGGCGGAAGTTTCGCTGGTTAATTATTATCTGCAGCCTCCGGATGAAGTGTCCGTTCCGCTCAATACCTTGCTTAGCCCGCAACAGAATGCCGAAAAGTATTTTCAGAAATATAAAAAGGCTCGGCGGGGAGTGGAGCATAGTGTCCGCCGTAAAGCAGAAACAGACCGGGAACTGGAGTGGCTGGCGCAACTTGACTATCAACTTAAATCAGCGCAGCAGCCGGCAGATATTGCCCTGGTGGCGGATGAGTTAAAGAGGGCCGGTGTGCTGAAAGAAGCAGTCAGTAAATTGCCACGAACGATGTCTGTTAAGAAAGCCGACTTTCACGAAACACACAGCCCAGGCGGCTTTCGGATCCTTTGGGGCACCAATAGCCGGCAGAATGATGCCCTCTCGACCAGGGAATTGAAAAAGGGTGATCTGTGGTTTCATGCCCATCGCTGTCCCGGTTCGCATGTTGTTTTAAAGAGTGATAGCGGGAAAGGTCCGTTCGAGGAGGCAGACATCGTTTGCGCGGCATCAATCGCTGCGGCACATTCCAAGGCCAAAGAAGAGCAAAAGGTCGAAGTGATGGTCGTGGCAGCCAAGGAGGTAAAAAAGCCCCCCGGCGCCAAGCCGGGAATGGTGACAGTACAACAATATAAAACCCTTATGGTTAAGCCCTATAGCGATAATCCAGACGTTTTTTGAAAAAGCAGCCGATTTTTTGTTGCAATCAAAAAATCCATTTGTTATAAACAGCCTCGCTTGAGCCGAAGTGGTGGAATTGGTAGACACGCATGTTTCAGGGACATGTGTTCGTATGAACGTGGGAGTTCGAGTCTCCCCTTCGGCACCAAATAAAAAAAATACCCGTTACCGAAAGGTGACGGGTTTTTTTGTTTATGGTTTTAGGGAGACTCGAAGCGCAGTGGGCGAGTCTCCCCATATCCCTCATTTACCCAACAAACAAATAAGCTCGCTTTAGTAAACTCGGGACTGTCCCCAGCACCATCGGGGGCTGTCCCAGGATGTTTACGAGCCATGCAACTGTGGCGGTTCGCACCGCAAAAGCCTGGGACAGCCCCATACGGGGACAGTCCCGGATTTGCTGCCATCTATCCCATTAAACTAGAGCCATTCAGGATACTCCCCACATTTTCCGTGGAAGGCCAGGTTTTCCAACAACCAAATAAGCTCGCTTTAGTAAACTCGGGACTGTCCCCAGCACCATCGGGGGCTGTCCCAGGATGTTTACGAGCCATGAAACTGTGGCGGTTCGCACCGCAAAAGCCTAGAACAGCCCCATAAATTAATAGTTATGCCCGGTCACGAGAGTGGTCGGGCATTTTTACGCTAGGGTTCTAGTTCGTTTTTAGTTTGGGGTGTTCCGTGGCCGCCCCGGTTTTTTCGGCCGCAGTGACTGATTCAGCTGCACCTCCAGATTGTCGATAAACACTTCCGATCCGAAGGGACGCCCGGTTCTGGTCGCTTTGCGGATCGCATTGTTCGATTCTTCGTCACATTCGCGCAGGAAAGCCCCATAGGCTTCACGCTCGAGCGGATCAAGCCACGTATCCCCTGATAACAGTTGGTCGGCTGCACCGGCAAGATGGGCCGCGGCGCTCGACCAGAGATACTCCTCCGCTTTGTTCGTCAGGCCGACCTTTATCGGGTTTAGTTCAATGTAGCGGGCCACCGCCCATAAATACTGATCGCTTTCGACGACGCAGGAAAAGAAGCGATTCTGCCAAATGCGCCCGGATTGGTTTCTTTTGCGATTGAGGTATTGGGTGTAGACCTGATTCGTAAGGCCGATACCGCGAGCCAGGGAGTCCTCGTTCTGCGGGACGACCAACAGGTGGATGTGGTTATCCATCAGGCAGTACGCCCATATCTGCAGTGAATATTTTAGTGCATAGCCTGAAAGTAGTTTCAGGTAGGTCTGCCGGTCTTCATCGTCGAAGAAGACTGGAGCACGGTTATTGCCCCTCTGTGTGACGTGGTGAGGGTAGTCGGTAGCGATTATGCGTGCGATTCTTGGCATGGGTGGATGATATGGGATGAAGTGGACCTTGCGCAAGGAAAGAATAGGGGGAGTGTCCCTAGTTTTTTCCTAATGGAATTAACGCTTCTAATTCTGCTGGGGGGGTGGGTAAGTCCCTTGACGGTAAACTTTACAGGAGCGTTATTGTTTTTTTTTATCCATTGTAACTATCTAGAAATAAACCTGTATTTATGTTGGCACGCAGTTTGTACTGACAATTAGTTGAGTTTGATTTTGATCTTAGTTTTTAACTTTTAACCTACTTTTGATGAGGGAGTCAAAAATGAAAAAAATGATTTTTTTAGTAATTCTTCTTTTTGTTGCTAATAGTGCATATGCCAACCCAATTGGTAATGGTCCCACTACGATAGATCTAGGTTCGTCTTATGATCTGCAAACTGTTGTGAATACCGTTTATGGTGCAGGTGAAATTGATGTACAGAATGATCAAACGGGTGTCGGTGGTTGGACTCAATCAGAAAATGATTCTTCAGCCTTTCGAGTTATAAGTCAGTTTCCGAACTATCCGGTTAGTGCTGTCGTTGGCGTTTATGATCTTTCTTCTGGGAAGGAAAAGGATCTGTTTGATCTTTCGACTTCAAACGGCCAAAGCTTCTCCTTCTTTAATGGTAGTCTTTACTTCGGACAGACTGAAGTGGATGCCGGTGGTTGGTCAGGTGCCTTTGGTTTTTATTCAGTATATGGTACCAATGATAAGCGTTACACCGAAGATAGTAAAAATAATAACGTGAACTTCGCTGCAACATATTCTTTGGCAGACGGCCTGGATTGGGATACCTCAGCATATGCGGCAAGTGGAATCACTTCAGGCACTATGGTGGGCGGCGATGATTGGTTGGTCGCGATGGAGTCTGATGGTAGTTTTCTCGATTTCCAAGATGTTGTTTTCATGGTTGAGGATATGTCTGCTGTTCCAGAGCCAGGCACCCTGCTGCTCCTCGGTTCCGGTCTGATCGGCCTCGCTTACCTGAAGCGTCGCAAGTCTTAATCTGGAATTCGTAAATAGCTAAACAGAAAGAGGGTGGTGCGAAAGCATCACCCTCTTTCTGTTTGTCAACGACTTTAACTCTGCTCTACCGCTTGCAATCTCACCGCTTATCGTCAATAATCACTTTTCTGATTACATTGATCAATATTGGAAACCTTTTGTCTTGGTTTCTGTCTTCTCGAAATTAGCTCTAAAAATAAATGGTGGGGACCTATGCAACGTTTTCTGATTCTATTCATCTGTCTGTTTTTGTTCGCTTGTAGTGGTCAGTCGAAAGAAGAAATGCTGCAGGAGGGGAACACCCTTCGAGATCAGGGAAACTTTCGGGGGGCGATCGTCCTCTATAGAAGTGCCTTGGAAAAGGATGCGAACTTTCTTGAGGTCCGGACTGCGCTGGCAGAGGCTTACTTATCTACCGGGAGTTTTGCTAAGGCCGAAAATGAATTTCGAAAAGTCCTGCATCAGAATCCTTCAGACAGCAATATTCTGCTGAAACTGGCCACCGTTTATCTCCAGCAGAATAAACCGGAAGCGGCGCTGCTCGAGCTCGATAATTTCCATTCATCCAACGCCGAAACCTCTGAGTCTTTGACCCTCTATGGTAAAGCACACGGTGCTTCTGGTGATCTTGGGTCTGCGGAAAATCTATTCAAAAAAGCCCTGCAGCTGGAGCCGACTGCAACGCAGCCGCGTTTCAATCTGGCCAAGGTTTATCTGCAGCGCAAGAATATTGAACGGGCCAGGGAGCTGCTCAAAGAAACCATCGAACTGGACAAGAAATTCACCCAGGCTTATTACCTGTTGGCGAACCTTGAAACCCGCTCCGGGGATCAGGAAGCGGCGCTTAAGGTTTATCAGTCTTTGATTGACGTTGAGCCAAAGGCACTGCAGGCGCTGTATATGATCGGCCTGCTGCAGATGGAAAAGGGGCAGCTGGACGAGTCGAAAAAAACCATCGATAAAATTCTGTCGACATTTAAGGACCGTCCTGAAGGGACACGCTTGAATGGTTTGCTGCTTTATCGCCAGGGTAAATATGAAGAAGCAATTGTCGCCTTCGACATCTCACTGAAAGCTCAACAACATCCGTTGGCTTATCTGTTTCTTGGCTTGAGCTATTACAGCCTGGATAAGTTGGAACTTGCGCTTAATCAATTCCAAAAGACCCTCGATATCAATCCAAACTTCGAGCGCGCCCGGATTCTGGTGTCGATGACACTTTTGAAGCAGAAGCGGATCGATGATGCGATCATCGAAATTCAAAAGGTTTTGCGCGCCAACCCGGAAAACGCCTATGCCAGAAACATCCTTGGTAGCGCCTACCTGGCTCAAGGTGATTATGATAAAGGGATGGCAGAACTTGAAAGGGCGACCGAACTTGATCCGACCTTGGCCGACGCCCACCTGAAGCGGGGCATATTCCATCTGGCCAAAGGTGATGGCGCGCAAGGCGAGGCCGATCTTGTCAAGGCTGTAGATGCCGCTCCTGAGGTTTTAAACAGTCGTTTGATGCTGGTGACCCATTACCTGCGACAGAAAAATTATTCTGCGGCGATTGATAAACTCAAAGAAGGTATGGACGGTTCTGCGACGGATGCCTTGTTGAATAACTATTTAGCTGCGGCTTATTTCTCGCAGAAAGATACAGTGCAGGCGGTTGCTGCCCTTAATCAGGCGAAAGAGGCTGATCCAGGCTATTTGACACCTTACTTCAATCTCGCCTCCTATTTTGCCTCGGAATCAGAGTACGAAAAGGCGATTGCCGAATATCAAGCGGTCATTGCTCGGGATGGTAAGAATATCAAGGCACTTTTGGGTATGGCCGCCGTCTATGGTGTGCAGGGCCAAGATGCCAAGGTCGCCGAGACCTATAAGCAACTGGAAGCAATTGGGACTGAGGATGGCTTTACCGCCTCGGCCGTTTATCGGCTTAAGCTCAAGCAACCTAAAGAGGCTCTAGCCATTGTCGAACGTGGCCTGGTGAACTTTCCCGTATCTGTTGGTTTGCTGGAAATTAAAGGCGGCTTGCAGCGCCAGGCAGGGCAGGTTGCCGAGGCCGAAACGACCTATATCCAGCTCTCCGGGATCGACGCCGAACGTGCCAGCCGTTTGCTGGTTCCGTTGTATCTGCAGACAAAACAAGTAGAAAAGGCCGAAAAGTTGATTGCCGAGGCACTAAAAGCTGAACCGCAGAAGGAATATCCCTATCTTCTTTCGGCCGGGTTGCTGATGGTCCAAAAACAAGGCGACGCTGCTTTACAGGTTTTACAAAAGGGGATCACAGCGGTTAAAAATCCTCTACGATTACAAATGCAGTTAGCAGCAGCCTATGAGGCATCAGGTAGCTCAATTCAGGCCGAGAGTCTCTACCAGCGGATTCTTGGAAAGGCGCCGCGCTTTGCACCGGCGTCGACCGCTTTGGGCTTTCTCAAAGAACGCGCCGGCGATAAAGGGCAGGCTCTTGATCTCTATCGCAATGCCATCAAGTATGATCCGAAAAATGTTGCCGCGCTCAATAATGCCGCCTACTTACTGGTCGATAACTTTGGTCAGGCCAAAGAAGCCCTCGAACATGCGATGGCTGCCTACCGTTTGAAGCCCGCAGACCCGCGCATCATGGATACCCTTGGTTACGTTCTGCTGAACAATAACCGCCCTGCAGATGCCGTTAATCTGCTCGCAAAGGCTGCAGAGCTGCTTCCGGAAACCGCAGCAATCAAGCTTCATCTGGCGATGGCCCAAAAAGAGCTCGGCAAAAAGAACGAAGCCAGGGAGCTGTTAAAGCAGGTGGTTGCTTCCGGGGACCAACAGGAAGTGGCACAGGCTGAAAAAATATTGAAGACGTTGTAGGTAGCTCAGTCGATGATTAGACCAAAATTTTATCTTATTCTTGCCGACCTGCTGTTTGCTTACAGCAGCTTGCTGCTGGCGTGTGTCATCCGTTTTCCGCAGTTTGATGTCACACAAATGCTGACCTCGGTTGGCCTTGCGCGCGCGTCCTGCTATTTACTGGTAACGATATTTTCATCCTACCTGTTAGAACTTTATGAATTCAGGAAATTCGTCAGCCGTAAATTCATTTTCCAAACGACGTTTTTTTCTGTCCATCTGTCCTTTTTTGTTTTATCGGCGCTCTTTTACCTGTTGCCGGTCACCCAATCCGGACGTGGGATATTACTGATTGCCCTGCTCCTCTTCGCTTCAATGCAGATCGGTTTGCGTTTACTGCAACGTAAATTTGCTCGGGCCTCAAGGTTTGCCAACCGGATCTTAATTGTCGGGGTCGGCGAGTTGGCCAACAAAATCAGCCAAATCATCCCCGACGATTTTAACCCGCATAGTTATGTTTGTTTTGTGTCGTGTAACCATGAAACTGTGGCTGTTGAGCCAGGTAGAATCGTCGGTGATATAAAAGATTTAAGAGACCTGCTGTTTGATTACCGCCCGCACAAAATCATTGTTGCCCTCACCGAACGACGCGGTGCACTGCCGCTCAAAGATATTATGCATAGTAAGTTGCGCGGGGTAGAGGTTTTTGACGCACCGACCTTTTACGAGCAACAAACAGGCTGCCTGTTGGTTGAGGATATTCAGCCCAGTGCGTTTATCTATACGCAAGGCTTTCGGATGACCGACTTTATGCGTAGCTACAAGCGCATCTTTGATCTGCTATTTTCCTCCTTTGGATTGTTGCTGGCTGGTCCTTTTTTGCCGATAATTGCTTTGGTAATAAAATTGGATTCGCCTGGGCCGATTATTTACAAACAGCTGCGGGTTGGTGAGCGAGAGATCGAGTATTTTGTCTTTAAGTTTCGCTCCATGCGGCAGGACGCAGAAGGTGCCACCGGGGCCGTGTGGGCGCAGAAGGAAGACCCACGGGTGACTAAGGTGGGACAGTTTTTACGTAAAACGCGGATTGATGAGATCCCGCAACTATTCAATGTGCTGAAAGGGGATATGAGTTTTATCGGTCCACGTCCGGAGCGGTTGGCTTTTGTCGATCGTTTGAAAGAGACCATCCCATATTACTCGACCCGGCATTTCATCAAGCCGGGTGTCACCGGGTGGGCTCAGGTCCGTTATCCTTATGGTGCATCGGATGAAGATGCGCTGGAGAAATTACGTTACGACCTGTTCTATATTAAGAATTACTCAATTTTCCTTGATTTTAAAATTATATTAGATACTGTTAAGGTCGTTACCTCTGGATTTGGTGGGAGATAGAAATGAAGTTTTTGTTGTTCTTCATGCTGTTTAATCTTTTTTTCACCCTCCCTGTCGCTGCTCAGGATTACCTGATCGGCAAGGGGGATGTTCTTGAAGTTGCTGTCTGGGGGGTTCCGGAGATGAGCCGCTCAGTGGTGGTTCGTCCCGATGGCAAGATAACCCTGCCAGCAGTGGGCGATGTCCTGGCTGACCGGGTCACCCCGGTAGACTTGAGTAAGCAGATTTCAGAAGCGATGCTGCTGTATGTAAAACAGCCGATTGTTACTGTCTCGGTGGAGCAGGTAAATAATAACCGGGTCTATATCTCTGGCGGCGGCATTTCGCGCGTCTTTGATATGAGCAAAGAAACCACGTTGCTGAAATTGATGAGTGAGTTGGGCGATCTGTCTGCCGTTGATCTGCGCCAGGCCTATTTGTCCCGCAAAGGAGAAAATCTCTCGACCGATTTTTTCGCTCTGTACTACAAGGGAGATCTTTCGCAGGATATTTTACTTCAGGCCGAAGACATCATTTTTATGCCGAGCAACGTACTTAATCTGGTCTATGTGCTCGGCGCCGTGACCGCCCCGCAGAAATTACAGTATTTCGAGGGGATGAAGGTTCTCGATGCAATCCTTGCGGCGGGAGGTTTTAACGAGTTTGCCAAAGATAGCTCGGTTTATCTTATCAACAAGGATCAACAGAAGAAGCGTCTTAATCTCGAAAAAGTCAGGCGTGGCAAGGACTTGAGCGATAATGTTCTGCTCAGACCTGGTGATTATGTTGTCGTAGAAGAGAGTATCTTTTAAGGATTCAGTAATAATGGCACAGAACTTTACCGAAGTATTTCGCTACCTTCAGGCAGTATATCGTCACAAATACTTGTTTGTAGTTATTTCTCTATTAGTCGCCACGGGTGTGACTGTTTATAGCTTCACCCTGCCCCAAAAATATCAAGTTGATACGACGGTATTCATTGAGAAGAACGTCATTGATAGCTTGGTTAAGGGCATCGCAATATCTCCTGATATTGAAGATCGAGTACGTGTCCTTAAGTATGCCTTACTCAGCCGAGATCTTCTGACGAAAACACTGGAAGAGATAGATTCTGATATTTTTACAAAACCGGAACAAGAGCAGCAGCTTTTTATCGCTGAACTGAAACAGAGAATCAATCTTAGGATCAAGGATAAAGAGGGATTGTTTATTGTGTCCTTGACTGATAGTAGTCCTGTTTTTGCGCAAAAATTCGTTAACACCTTGGTCGGTATTTATGTTGAGGATAATGTCTCTTCGAAACGCGAAGAAACCTACGGTGCAAACCGTTTTTTGCAGGAACAGATCGATATCTTCAAGATTAAACTGGAAGCGGCAGAAGATGGAATTATTGATTTTCGCAAAAAACAAGGCATCTTTTTTTCCGTTGACGAAAAGGAAAACCTGCAGTCCATCAAGGGCTTTTTGACTGAGATTGAAGGCCTCGATTTATCTATCGGCACCCTGCAGGCAAAAAAAGATCGTCTGAAGGAGCAGCTTGGCTCGCTTGATCGGACCGTTGATAGTATTGTCAGCGGTTCTGCAGAAGGGACGCAACTTGCGGCGATGGAGAAGCAGCTGGAGACATTGCGGTTGCGCTATACCGATAACTATCCCGGTATCGTCCGTTTAAAAGCTGAAATTAATGGTTTCCATGAGCGGCTTACTGAGACCAATGAACAGCCAACGGGGACGGAAACAGAAACAACGACCTCGTCCAATCCGCTCTATCAGGATGTGCAGGAGAAGTTATTTGAGGTTGATGCCGAAGTTAGCTCCCTGCAGGCGAAAAAGAACAGTCTGGAAAAACTGGTCGCCAAACGTCAGCAGGAACTGCGCGAAGTGCCGACCAATAAGAAAGAACTGGGAATCCTGATCCAGGAGCGTGATTCCTATCGGAAAATATATCAGGATCTTCTCGCGCGGATGGGGCAATCAGAGGTCTCTAAACAGATGGAGATTAGCGACAAGGCGGCGACCTTTCGTATCGTCGATCCGGCAATCTTGCCTCAAGTCCCGGTTTCTCCAAACATGTTGAAAATGTTGCTGCTGGCGATAGCCGGCGGCTTTGGTTGCGGGTTTGGGATGGTGTTCTTGCTCGAAAATCTGGATGGTCGGGTCCGCGATGCATCCTTTATCAAGGAACTCGGAGTTGACTTGCTGGCTGTTGTGCCGAATATTGCTGATCCCAAGGAAATTAAGCGCAGGCGGCGGCATGATTTTTTGTTGGTCAGTGTTTCCAGCCTCTATACGCTCTGCCTGGTTGGTGTGTTTGCGTATGATTTGCTGCTGAGTCGTTAAGTTGGGACGTTTATATGAGTCGAATTGAAGATGCGCTGAAGAAGATTGCTGCCCAGCGCAGTGAAGAAACAATAACGGCACCGCTTCGCGACGTCGATCGTGAGTTGTCTGCACAACGCGAAGAGTCCGTTTCGGTTAAGAAGAAATTGTCGGCGCTGCTCGATGTTGTGCCGATGAAGATAGACAACTTAATGCTGGCAACGGTCAGGGATGATAAGACCTCCGTTGTTGAGGAATTCAATAAGCTCCGTTCAGCCATTATTGCTTTAACCACAGGGGATACAATGAGGAACACCCTGCTGGTGACCAGCACCGTCAGTGAGGAAGGGAAATCGATGGCGGCCCTGAACCTGGCCATCTCGCTGGCAAAAGAACATGACCATACGGTGTTGCTGGTTGATACCGATTTACGTCGTCCTTCGGTGCATAAATATCTGGGAATTGAGCCGGAGTATGGTTTGGTTCATTGTCTGCGCGACAATCTACCGCTTGAGAAAGCTCTTATAAAAACCGGGCTGGGGAAACTTGTGGTCCTGCCGGCGGGAGAGGCGATTAAGGATCCGGTTGATCTGCTCTCCTCGCGGCGGATGAAAGAGATCATTAGCGAGCTCAAGAACCGTTATCCGGAGCGCTATGTTATTTTTGATACCCCGCCAGCTCTTCCTTTTGCCGATGCCGGAATTCTAGCCGGTGTGGTCGATTCGACCCTTTTTGTCGTCAGGGAAGGTCGGGCCAATCGGGAGGATGTCGAAAAAACACTTGCACAGTTTAAGGCACATCATCTGCTCGGCGTGGTTTACAATGATGCGCGTAGTTTTATGAATAAACAGAATTATTATTATTATTGATTATATGGTTACATCACCTTAGTTCAACGGTTCAGTTTCTCCTTATGCCATGCGGGCGAGGTATACCTCGCCCCTACGAGGAACTTTTTTTGTTTTTGTAGGGGCGACCCATGGGTCGCCCGGCAGCTGTTAGGTTGGAAATGCACTGACTGTTCCGAGAGGAACAGTCAGTGCTTTCAGTGAATAATATTTTTCAACCATGCTTTGACGTTAAATCATTCAAGGTTGAGTCAAGTGGATAACCAGTTTACTGATTTAATATGAATTGAATGCAGGGGAATAAAAAATGAAAAAAAATATCGCTCGTTTAATTCTCGCTTTTGGAGTCTGTTTGCTGTCTGTCAGCTCAGCGATCGCTCAGTTTGAAATACATCCGCGCCTATCCTTGACCGAAGAGTACACGGACAATCTGTTTCTTAACAACAGCAATGAGCAAGAAGATTGGATCACCACTATCGCGCCCGGAATAGCTCTGACCTATTCTGCACGTTCCGTAGAGTTAACAGTCGATTATTCTTTAAGTTATAAAAGCTATCAGGAGAACAGCAGCAGCAATTCGGATGAGTTTGACGATATTCAACGGGCGAATGCGACCGCACTTTTTTTTAATGGTCGTCCCTTTACCCTCTCGTTGAGCGAGACAATCTCTCGTGAAACCCTCGATGAGAGTGACAATAGTGCTGAATATAATGAGCTGGTTAACAAGTCAACGGTTTACAAATTTGTTGCAGCTCCAGAGTATCGATTAGAGCTGACACCTTCTTTTTCGCTGGTCTTCGGATATACCTATGGTCGTACCGACTATGTTGAAGCTGCCGGAAACGATTCAGAAGAGCATGGCGGAACCTTTTCGCTGGTTAAAGAACTGTCATCCAACACAACTGTTTCTATTGACTACTCCTACAAGGCTCATCAGTCTGATACCGATGCTGATTTTGATCAGCAGGATTATACCCTTAATCTTAAGCATCAGGTTGGTCCACGTTTGAACGTTACTGCAGGGGCAGGTTTTTCTACAGTTGAGTACGATGATGGTGGTGATTCTGAGGATACCAATTGGTTGCTGGGTGTTGATTATAAGCTCTCCGAGGCTTTGGCGCTGAATGCCAATATTAATCAGAGTTTTTCAACTTCGGCGACAGATGGTTTAACAAAATCTCGTTCAGCAGTTTTAGGCATAGCTTATGCGAAAAGTCAGCTGATGGCATCTGCTGAGCTTTATTACGACCAGTCCGATTATGTTTTGACCTCGCGTGAGGATCAATCGTTCGGTTCACGCTTTGATATCACTATCCCTTTGACCAAGGCGTTCAGTACCTCCTTTGATGCAGAATACGAGAAAGTTAGCTTTGATTCCGTTTCGGCGCCAGATGAAGATGCTGATCGCTACTCTTTAGGGTGTTCCCTCGGTTACAATTATCGTCGTTTTGATGCTTCGCTCGGCTATAAATATCGTCTCAATGAATCTGATATCTCTGACAATGACTATACGAACAATGTTGTTACTCTTAGCGCAGCGGTTCGGTTTTAATCTATGTATACAGAATTTTTCGGTTTAAGTGCCAAACCTTTTGAGTTGTTACCAAACCCCAAATTTCTCTATTTGAGTAAAGGGCATCGTAAAGCCCTTAGCTATCTTCAGTATGGGGTGCAAGAACACGCTGGTTTTACCCTGCTGACCGGTGAGGTTGGTTCCGGCAAGACGACCCTTGTCCGCGATATTATCAATAAAATAAGTTCTGACACTACGCTGTCCATGATCTTCAATACCCGCGTTGATGCCCATCAGTTGATCGGCATGATTAACGATGATTTCGGCCTGGACGTCGCAGGCAAAGAAAAAGTTATTCTGCTGCGCGAACTGAACGATTTCCTGCTTGAAGAGTGCAGCTGCGGTCGTCAGCCGATTATCATCATCGACGAAGCACAGAATCTTTCCGCCGATGCCCTTGAAGAAATCCGTATGCTTTCCAACCTTGAGTCCGATAGCTTTAAGCTGGTGCAGATCATTTTGGTCGGCCAACCGGAATTGAAACAGATTATCGCCAAGCCTTCCTTGCGCCAGTTGCGCCAGCGGATCAGCATCAGTTGCCACCTCAACCCTCTCAATCGTGAAGAAACCGAGGAGTACATCTTCCACCGATTGGCGACGGTCGGCAGTCGTGACTGTGTCTCTTTTAAAGAGGGTGTTTTCGACATGATATTCCGCTTCAGCGGCGGAATCCCACGTCTGATTAATCTCATTTGCGATTTCCTACTGCTTTCCGCATTTGTCGAAGAAACCCGTGATATTGATATCGAACTGGTCAAAGACGCGGTCAACGAACTGTCTTTTGAAGAGGTGCAGGTTCCGGTCAATACCGCTGACTCTGATCGTGTGTCTTCGCCCAGCGGGATGGTCTCCGCGTCCCTGGATGATCGTCTGGCGCTGATCGAAGAGAATTACGCCAAGCTAAATGCAAGTCGTTCCGAAAAAGAAGCGATTCTCGAACGGCTCTCCAGCCAGGGAAGTATTCTCGAGTATTTGATCAATCAACAGCAGGGCCAATTCAATCAATTTGAAGAGCAGCTGAAAAAAATCTCTTCGCAAATTGATCGCTTACGGCAGATGATTCTGGTTGATGGGAAACGATCGGAACATCAGGAAACCCTGCTGCTTGATTCTCCATCTAAAGATGGTCGCTTTTAGGTTTATATTTGCAAAAGCATAATTCTTAGCCGCAGATGAACGCAGATTGACGCTGATAAGGACTTAAGACCTACAATCTTTGACAGGATTAACAGGATAGAATCGGATTTAAAACATTAAGACAGGATCTTTGTTTTTGGGGTTAAACATCAGACCTTATTTACTTTTATTACGTTAGAAGGATAGGCTTTGACAGGATTTACAGGATTAAATTCGGATTAAAACAAAAAGCTAGGTTCTTTGTTTTGGGTTAAACATCAGATTTTATCCGCGTTGATCCTGTCAGAAGAATAGGCATTGACAGGATTTACAGGATTGACAGGATTTACAGGATTTACAGGATTTACAGGATTTACAGGATTTACAGGATTAAAACAAAAAGCTAGGTTCTTTGCTTTGGGTTAAACATCAGATCTTTATCCGTGTTGATCCTGTCAAAAGAAGAAGATTTTGACTGGAACTTGAATTGTCAGCGATTATCCGCGTAAATCTGCGGCAAAAAGACTATACGTATTTAGTATTTAAATTACACAACAGGAGATTAAATCTTGGTTACGATAGAACAAATCATCAATAAACAAGCACGCATCGCCGTTGTTGGCTTGGGTTACGTTGGACTACCTCTGGCCGCGGCCTTCGGCCGAAAGGTTGATGTTATCGGTTTTGAAATCCATGCCGAAAAGGTTAAGCAACTCAAAGCAGGCTACGATGCCACCGGCGAGCTGACCGCCGAAGATCTTGCCAACACCAATATAGCCTACACCACAGATCCTGCTGAGCTCAAATCAGCGGACTTTATCATCGTTACCGTGCCGACGCCGATTGACGAAAATAATAACCCCGATCTGACGCCAATGGAGAAAGCTTCACAAACCATCGGTCAGAACCTGAAAAAGGGTGCCATCGTCGTTTATGAATCGACCGTCTATCCCGGTGTTACCGAAGATATCTGCGTACCGATTTTGGAGCGGGAGTCCGGTCTGCAGTGCGGCCGTGATTTCAAGGTTGGTTATTCGCCGGAGCGGATCAACCCGGGTGATAAGGTGCATACCGTCGATAAGATCATCAAGGTGGTCTCCGGTCAGGATGATGAAACCCTGGAAACGGTGGCCAAGGTCTACGAGCTGGTGGTGACCGCCGGGGTGCACCGTGCTTCGAGCATCAAGGTTGCCGAAGCGGCCAAGGTTATCGAGAACACCCAGCGCGACCTGAATATTGCCCTGATCAACGAATTGGCGCTTATCTTCAATAAGCTGGATATTCCGACCATGGATGTCCTCGCTGCCGCCGGCACCAAGTGGAATTTCCTCAAGTTTACCCCTGGTTTGGTCGGTGGGCACTGCATCGGTGTCGATCCCTACTACCTGACCCACAAGGCCGAGCAGATCGGCTACCTGCCGCAGGTGATCCTCGCTGGACGACGCATCAACGACGGTATGGGTAAGTATGTTGCCGAAAATACCGTCAAGCAGATGATACGCGCCGGTAAGGTGGTCAAGGATTCCAGGGTATTGATTCTGGGTCTGACCTTTAAAGAGGACGTCCCCGATATTCGTAACACCAAGGTGGTCGATATCGTTTCGGAACTGAAAGATTACGGCATTGAGGTGCTGATTCACGACCCACTCGCCAACCCGGAAGAAACCGCCCACGAATATGGTTTGCAGCTCACCGATCTGGATGCTGTCGGCAAGGTGGATGCGGTTATCTATGCCGTTAGTCATGCTGCCTTTAAGGAGATCAATCCCGCACGCTTGGTCGAATTCTGTTCCAATGGTAACGGCAATGGGGTGGTGGTGGATGTTAAATGTCTGCTGAAACGTGTTGAGGTCGAAGAGGTTGGGTTGGCTTATTGGTCTTTGTAATAGTTGAACGCTGATTAGAGAGAAACAAAAAGCATCATCGCACAGAGTCACGAAGACACAGAGAAATACTTAAAAACAGATTATAGGTTTTCTCCGTGACTTTGTGGCTTGAGTGAGCGCAGCGAACGGGTGCGAGGCCGATTTTAAGTCATAGACAGTCTCGCACAGAGGCACGGAGGCACAGAGAAAGACTTAAAAACGGATTATTGGTTTTCTCCGTGACTTTGTGGCTTGAGTGAGCGCAGCGAACGGGTGCGAAGACGGTTTTAAGTCATAGACAGTCTCGCACAGAGGCACGAAGACACAGTGGGAAGGCTAAAAACAAAAGAACAGAGGTTAGACTCTGTGACTCTGTGGCTTGAGCGAGTGTAACGAACGAGTGCGAGGCTGGTTTTATGACTTGAGCATCTTCATAGTGATGTACGGAGAAAGACTAGAAACAGAATAAAAGTTATCGAGTAGGGGGGGGCGATGACGGAAAATGAAATCGGCACTGCTGTCGTCGACAGTGCAATTCAGCTGCATAAAGAGACTGGTCCAGGCCTTTTGGAAAGCGTATATGAAGTTCTACTTGCTTATGAACTAGAATCGAGAGGACTTAAGGTACGTCGACAGGTGCCGATTCCGTTAAACTACAAAGGTATCCGTTTTGATGAAGGGTTTCGAGCAGATATTGTCATAGAGGATAAGGTTGTTCTGGAGCTTAAATCTGTTGATTCACTTTCAAGAGCACACAAAAAACAGGTTTTGACATATTTGAAGCTGACGGGGTTGAAGCTTGGTTATCTATTGAATTTCGGTGAAGAAAGAATGGTTGATGGCATTTCTCGATTGTTGAATGGGTATATCGATTGAGTTCTGATTTGTGAGAGAACTGAATGGGGGCGAGACCGGTTATAAATCATAGACAGTCTCGCACAGAGGCACGAAGACACAGTGAGAAGGATAAAAGCAAAAGAATAGATTTTTTACTCTGTGACTCCGTGGCTTGAGTGAGCGCAGCGAACGTGTGCAAGACCGATTTTAAGTCATAGGCAGTCTCGCATAGAGGCACGAAGACACAGTGAGAAGGTTAAAGAGCAAAAGAATAGAGGTTTTACTCTGTGACTCCGTGGCTTGAGTGAGCGCAGCGAACGGGTGCGAGGCCGATTTTAAGTCATAGACAGTCGTTTGATTGTTAGGCAGTTTGGAGATTTGTTTTATCTGCGGTCATCAGCGTCTATCTGCGGCAAAAAGGTTTATATGACCATCTCTCTCCCCTAACAGCGGGAAGGAAGTAATACGACGTGCCCATCACCAATTACCTCACAATTGACGTAGAAGATTATTACCACGTCTCTGCGTTCGAGAAGCTCTCCCCGCCATCGACTTGGGCGGGTCGGGAAAGCCGGGTGGAACGTAATACCGATAAGGTGTTGTCGATTCTCGCTGAGCACGATGTCAAGGCGACCTTTTTCGTGCTCGGTTGGGTTGCGGAGCGCTTTCCACAACTGACCAGACGGATCGCCGCACAGGGGCACGAGGTTGCCAGTCATGGTTATCTGCATCAGCGGGTGGCGCTGCAGGATAGAGAAACGTACCGCGACGATATTCGTCGCAGTAAGGCGATCCTTGAGGAGCAAACTGGGGTCGAAGTCAAAGGTTACCGGGCACCGAGTTATTCCATCACCCGCCAGACCGACTGGGCGTTTGATGAACTGGTTGACGCGGGCTATCAATACGATTCCAGTATTTTCCCGATGCAGCATGATTTTTACGGGATTCCCGATTGGCCAAGGTTCAGCGGTTATGCCGTGAAACAGGGCGAGTGTTGGGTTGCTCAGCAGTCCCACAACTCGACTGAGAAGGCCATCCGGGAATTTCCGATTACCACCCTGCGATTGGTGCAAAAAAACCTGCCGATCGCGGGTGGCGGCTATTTTCGTCTTTTGCCCTATGCTTTAACCCGTTGGGGGTTAACCCGCATCAACCAGAACGAGCAGCAGCCCTTTGTGTTTTATCTGCATCCCTGGGAGTTTGATCCTGAGCAGCCCCGGATGGCGGGTGCTTGTGCAAAAAGCAAGTTTCGACATTATCTGAATCTGCGTAAAACGGAAAAGCGGTTTCGGCGATTATTGGATGATTTTTATTTTAAGCCGATTTCGCCGTCAGTTGATGTTAAATCCAACGCTCTTCTAGGGGCTGATTCAATTAGTCACGGAACTTTTCAGAAAGACACCGGCTATTGAAAATATATGGTTTTACAAAAAGTAAAACTGAGAGTTTAGGTTCTGGTAAAAAGGAAAAGCTGATTATATTATTTCTTCGCGTTCTTGGCTTCTTAATTGAGTGTAGCGTATGGAGGAAGTTGAAGATGTTTCCTGGTAACAGGATTGGTGGTAGGGGATGCCGTTGTCAGTATTCCTGATTCATTGTTGGGCAATATGCTTGCTGCCGCACTGGTTCCGATTGAGCTGAATCTGAAAAGGAGGATGTACTTGTCATATGTCGGCAGAAACAGCAGAATAAAAAAGGTTCCACAGGTTATTCGGCAGGTCAGTGTTCTGACCAAGAATTCCAGTAGTAAGGTGGATCGGAAACAGTGTGAAGAAAACTTTCAAGAGTCCAGCCAGCCTACTTAGGTCAAAGTCAGTTGATGCGTAAAGTATAAGTCTACTTTATTTTTTTTGTGAGGTTAGCATTGTGATTGAAGTCATGCAGACTATAGCTTCTTTTTTCGTTTTAGGTGGAGTTGCCGCCCTTACGCCTTTGATTCTGTATCTCTGGTTTTTTGCAGTTGCCTATTTTGTTAATAGCAACCGTTCAAACCAAGAAACAGCCCAACCACTGACTCGCTTCGCTTTCATTGTTCCAGCTCATAACGAAGAAGCTGGCATTACCACAACCGTTAATAATCTGCTGGCGGTCAATTACCCAAAAGAGCTGCTTGATGTAGTCGTTATTGCTGATAATTGCAGCGATAGCACCGCAGCTAAAGCTCTTTCTGCAGGGGCCAAGTGCCTGGAGCGGACAGATCCGGATCTGCGTGGTAAGGGGTACGCCCTTCGCCTGGCGTTTACAAAACTGTTGTCGGATAATTACGACGCATTTATTGTCATTGATGCTGATAGCGTTGTGTCCAATGATTTTCTTTCCCGCATGGATACCCGTCTGCAACGGGGGGAACAGGTGGTTCAGGCTTACTATGGACTTTCCAATCCCGATGCAAGTATTTTGACCTATCTGTTTCAGGTTGGCAGCCTCATCGAAAACAAGCTGTTCTGGGAGAGCAAGCAGATCTTCGGATTGCCCATCATGCTGCGGGGTAACGGCATGTGTTTCACCAGGCAGATTGTTGAACAATACCCCTGGGATGCTTTTTCTATTGTTGAGGATACAGAGTACGGCATAAAACTAGTGGATCAAGGTGTTCACATTTGTTTTGCCACGGAAACAGGTGTTTATGCTCGGCAGCCCGAAACGCTGGATCAGGCTTTTGCTCAGCGGGTGCGCTGGGCATCGGGTAATTCCAGTCTAACGAAAGGGCGTGCCATTGACCTTATTGCTAAGGGTGTCAGCGGGAAAAAAGCAAACCAGGCAGATCTGGGTATAAGTTTGCTGGTTGGTAGCAAGCCGCTACTTCTGGTAGTCACTTTAGTTTTACTTCTGTTGGCATGGTTTGCTCACATGCCGGTGTTGGCTTGGTGGGCCTCTCTTCTGATGCTGGCGCAGTTGCTCTATATCGGTATCGGGATTGTGCTGCAGGGGATCACCCTACAGAATATGTACCGATTACTCGTTTCTCCCTTTTATATGGCCTGGCTCTGTATGGTATCGATTTTGGGTCTGATGGGTTTCCGAAAAAATCAGTGGGTCAGGACAAGCCGTCAATGAAGTCACCAATCGTCGTTGCCCATTTGATTGCTACCAATTTCTATGGGGGTCCGGAAAGGCAGATTTTATCGCATGCGCTGCAGTTAGACGCAGAGCACTTCCGTTTTATTTTGATCTCATTTGTAGAACGAGGTGTCCGCAACGAACTGGTGGATATGGCCCGTGAGAAAGGCGTGACAGTTGCCGAAATACCAGTTGGCAACCCTTTTGATCCGCGTTTGATAAAAAATTTGTCAGACATTCTGTCCTTACACAAAGTTGAGTTGCTTTGTGCGCATGGCTACAAGGCTAATGTTGTCGGGCGGTTGGCCAGTTGGTTGCGTCTTATACCGCTGGTTGCAGTATCGCGAGGGTGGACAGCCGAAAACCGCAGAATTCGTTTTTACGAAAAGCTTGATCGAGTATTCCTACGGTTCAGTCAACAAATTGTAGCGGTATCAACCGGTCAGGAAAAAAAAATTGTCGCGCATGGTATTTCATCACGCAATCTGTGTGTTATCCGCAATGCTATTAACCTGACGCAAACGCCTTTGGTCAATGCTGTATCACTTCGGAAACAGCTCGGACTCTCTGAACAGAGTATTTTGGTTGCCTCTGCCGGTCGTCTTTCTCCGGAGAAAAACTATGCCACCATGATAACCGTTTCAAAGAAAATTATTCAGGCTAATGACAAGGTGGTTTTTATAATTTTCGGGGAAGGTTTTCTGCGCTCCAAATTGGAGCAGCAGATTGCCACAGAAGGGCTTGGTGGTAAGTTTCTGCTCCCTGGTTTTCGCCGTGATTTGCCAACCCTGATACCTCAGATTGATATCTTTATGCTTCCCTCCTTCACTGAAGGATTGCCCAACGTTGTGCTTGAAGCCTTTGCCAGCAAAAAACCGGTCGTCGCTACTGCCGTCGGCGGGACCCCTGAAGTTGTGCAGGATGGCATCTCTGGATTTCTCACCACCCCTGATAACATCCGCGCCATGGTACAGTCTGTAGAAAAACTTGTGGATAGCCCCGGGCTGCGCCAGCAGATGGGTCATGCCGGGTATTCTTACATTGCAGAGCATTTTGGTTTTGAGGCGCAGACACACAAATATACCGAATTGTATAAGGCAAGCGTCGGTGGAGGCAGGTGACCAGAAACAAGGCTGAGGTTCAATGCCTTAAATATACAGTCTATGGTTGATACCGGGAGGAGGGGATTGTGAGTCGAGACTACAGTGAGATTTATAATCTGAACTCTCTAAAATCAGGTGTGATAAACAACAGCTCTTCTGTAAGGACTGTTCTTGACAGTTAAATAAAAGGCCTAACTTATGGTTACAAATCAACAGGTTCATGACTCTGTGTCTGAGGTTCCATTTCTCACCATAGTTATGCCTGTTCGTAATGAGCAGCGTTTTATTGCGGATACTCTGGAGCAACTGCTCAGGCAGGATTATCCGGGTGACAAATTTGAAATTATTGTGGCTGATGGCATGTCGGACGATGCCACTCGGCAAATTGTCACCAATATACATAAAGATCATCCCCAGGTGCGTATGCACGATAATCCCGTTCGTCGATCCAGCGCCGGTCGTAATATTGGGTTTGAAAAGGGCCGGGGAGATATATTTCTGGTGATTGACGGTCATTGTTATATTCCCGGTGATCAACTGTTCCGCAATACGGCACAATTAATGGTTAGTAATAATGTCGATTGTTTGGGTCGACCTCAACCACTGGATCCGCCCGGGTTAAGTGATTTTCAACGAGCTGTTGCACTGGCCCGTTCTTCAAGGCTCGGGCATGGTGGCGATTCGCTGATTTTTGGTGAATACGAGGGTTATGCTAGTCCTGTCAGCAACGGTGCTGCTTATACTCGTCAGGTTTTTGAAAAAGTCGGTTATTTAGATGAACAATTTGATGCTGCAGAAGATGTTGAATTCAACTACCGGGTAGAACAGGCCGGTCTCAAATGTTACACAAGCCCGAAGCTGACCATCCGCTATTACCCGCGGGAAAATCTAACCGCCTTGTTCCGCCAGATGACCCGCTATGGCATGGGACGCCGCAATTTCACCAAAAAGCACCCCCAAGCACTCAGTTTCAATCAGCTAGTCCCGGCCGGGTTCGTTCTTGGCCTGATATCGTTTATCTTCTTAGGTATTTGGTCTTCGATCTCTGGTCTGGTCTATCCAGACTCTGGATTAGGGTCAAAGGTGCTTGGTTTCTTATCTGCGATCTATGGTCTTTATGTTGTTATTGTCCTGATTGAATCATTGCGAATTGCTGGAAAAAAAGGCTGGCAAGATTTCCGGTATTTGCCTTTGATTTTTTTATCGATACATATAGGTTTGGGATGGGGATTTTTAAAGCAGTCTATTCATCTAAACCCTTTGATAAGTGTCTTAGGGCTTAATACCTCCAATCTTAGGTAACGAAGAAATGATTAAAATAGCTTTTGTTATTGATACGATCGAATCACCCACGGCTGGCACTGAAAAACAGCTGTTAATGTTGATAAAACACCTTGATCGTACTCGCTTTCAACCTTTTCTTTGTGTATTAAGAGGCTCGGATTGGCTTGATCAGCAGTTTGATCTGTGTCCACTTTTTGTTGCAGAACTTTTTTCGTTTAAAGGCGTCAGCGGGATTAGGGGTATAAGAGATCTATCTAACTATTTTATTAAAGAAGCTATCAGTATTGTTCAGGTTCACTTCAGAGATTCTAGTGTTGCCGGGATCTTAGCCGCAAAAATGGCAAAAGTTAAGACTATAGTAGCAACTCGCAGAAATCAGGGGTACTGGTACACTCCACTTGAATTGAAATTACAGAAATTTTTAAACCGTTGGGTAACTATATTTATTGCTAATTCAGAAAGCACCAAGCAATGGACTATACAGACTGAAGGTCTCAATCCTGAAAAAGTCATAGTTATTTATAACGGTTTAGACTTAGATGAATTTTATTGCGGGACAAATGACCAGCGTAGTGCTTTTAGGGATTTGCTTGGTTTCCCGAAGGAGTC
The DNA here is from genome assembly GCF_055389805.1 of Desulfuromusa ferrireducens. Taxonomy (NCBI): domain Bacteria; kingdom Pseudomonadati; phylum Thermodesulfobacteriota; class Desulfuromonadia; order Desulfuromonadales; family Geopsychrobacteraceae; genus Desulfuromusa; species Desulfuromusa ferrireducens. The sequence goes on along the minus strand of NZ_AP042415.1, from coordinate 3,782,439 downwards.
TATAATCATAGGCATTATTGCAAATTTGAGACCTGTCAAATCTGTCGATGTTTTTCTTACTGTTGTGCAAATTGTATTGCGAGAGATTTCTACGGCACGTTTTGTAGTTATAGGGGATGGGCCAGAAAGAGACAGTTTAGAAAAACTTGCCGATGATCTTGAGATAAAAGGTTCAGGACTCTTTTTGGGCTCCAGGGTGGATGTTCCTGATATACTTGCTTGTATTGATATCGGTGTTCTTTCTTCGAAATCTGAAAGTTTTTCCAATGCAATTATTGAATATATGGCTTCTGGAGTTCCTGTGTTTTCGATGGATGTCGGCGGCGCAAGGGAGGCTCTTGGTGATCAGGCAGGCGTTATATTTGAACAAGGGGACTTTATCGGAATGGGTAAGAGGATAGTTGAATATGTAAGCAGCGAACCTTTAACAACGTTCGGATGTGTTGGCTTTGATCGAAGTCGTGACCTGTTTTCAAGGGGTATGATGATTTGTAAGTATGAGAAGTTATGCATTGGCTTAAGTGAATAGGGCTTTAGAATATTATGCTTAATAGAATATCTCTTAAAAGTGTTGCCTTGAATTGGCAAATATTGGATTGTGATAAATTCCCTGAAATAAATAATATAAAACTAGTCTCACATGAAAAATTTTTAGATATTCCTGGCCTAGATATTGTGCACATTGAGCCTGGAAAGATTCTTAGTTTATTGATTTATTCTAAGCTATTGTTTAGCTTTATGTATTCTTTCAAGGTATTACTGAAAGCAAATGATAAAACAGTTGTTTTGGTAAATGGTGGTTCAAAATATTTGTGGTTATTTTTTGGAATAATAAATAGTTTTCCGATGATTGGAAAAAAAAAATTAATCTGTTGGGATTTATTCGTTGAATGTCAGGGAAATAAGTATGGAATAATATGTTTAATTAAAAATAGAATTACTCGTTTTATTATTCAACAATATTCTTTAAATGTTCTTTGGTCTCGGAAGCAAATAAAAACTCATTCTTTACAATTTAATTTACCTGAAGACCATTTCATTTTTATCCCTTATAAAGCTAATCATTCAAAATATGAAACTTATAGCATTCCGATAGATAATTTTATATTTTCAGGTGGTAACGGTAAGCGTGATTACAAAACCCTAATAGAGGCCGTTCGTGGTACAAACATACCATTGGTTATTAGCAGTACTGATCCTGATGTACGCAAGAAAATAGAATATTACCCAAATGTTATTGTTGTTAGTGCTCCTGAACCTGCCTTTGCTCAGCTCCAGGCGGCCTGCAGGTTTGTTGTGATACCGATGGTTTATTCGGGTCTTAAAGGTGGAGGAGAGGCCAATTTTTGTAATGCCATGTGGCACCGTAAACCCGTGATAGCAGTTGATTCTATGTCAGCAAGTGACTATATCATAGAAGGTAAAACTGGCTATATTGTTGACTCTGGTGATATTGAAGTGTTGAGAAAACGTATTGTTGAATTATGGGGTAACGTCAACCTTTGCCGACAAATGGGTCTCAAGGGCCGTGAGCATGTTGAAGAAAACTTTACCCATAATAAATTTATTCGTCGTTTACTTAGATTGGCACTATTGTGTGGTCATGAAAAATAATCATCATGGTATCAAACATTTCTCTCATTGAAAGCCCTGATAGGTCCTATCCTCTCCCCTTCGTTATGCTCTGTACTTACGTTTCGTTAGTGATTTGGCGCCCATGGGAATCTATAAGTTATCTGAGTGGGATTCCTGTAGAGCGTTCATTTGCGGTGTTAATGATTCTAGTTTGTTTAAGTTCTGGAAAGTTCGTTATCGTTTCCTCACCATTGAATAAATACGTTTATGGTTTATTGATCTTACATTTTTTATTAATTCCTTTTTCTTTTAATGGTGATGCTACTTGGTATGAGAGTATTGAATACCTGAAAGTTATTATCGTCTACCTCTTGATCCTTTCTGTAATTGAGGGGAAGGATAATTTAAGGGTATTTGTTCAGGTCTTAGTCCTCGCCACTCTATTGTATTCTATTCATTCTTTGTGGGAGTTTAATAATGGTAAGTATGTCTGGCGCATGGGTATAAAACGCATGGTTGGCGCCTCCGATACATATGGAGGTCCTAATGCTTTTGGCGGGACCCTTGTTCTTGGCATGCCGTTTGCCTATGCTCTTTTGCGTACAGAAATTAGTTCAAGCTTTAGAAAATTGTATTATTTATACTATGCCGTTGCGGTGGTCTGTATTGTGTTGACAGGTTCACGTTCTGCCATGATTGCATTTGTGTTTTTGATTGGGTTGTGGGTATTTTCTCAATCTGGTTGGAAGAAAATACTTTACTTTCTGTTTGCTATTTTAATGCTTGTAACAACTTGGCATTTAATGCCAGCTGAAAAGCAGGAGCGTATACAAACGTTATGGGACGAAGATGCTGGGCCTGCAAATGCTCACGCATCAACTGATGGTAGGAGACTTGGCTGGTTGGCTAGTTGGGAGATGTTTAAGAAGTCACCTTTAACAGGCGTAGGGCCGGGGGGGGGGAACTTCGCTGAATATAGAGAAACTTATTTAGATGGCATCTACGAACAAGCGCATAATTTATTAGGACAGGTTCTTGCTGGCCTAGGAATTGGTGGTTTCTTTTTATTTTTAGGGTTAATTGTGTCTTTATGGCGCACTACTTCAAAGGCAAAAAAGCTTATAGTTTTAATGGAAAGAGAAAAATTATCTTCGAACTTTCTCTTGTCTCTTTCGCAGTCAATATTTGCCTGTTTACTATTGTTGTTGCTATTAGGGTTGGCTGGTCATAACTTTTATCGACCGCATTGGTTATGGCTTGCAGGCTTGTCGGGCTTACTTCTTCAATATGTAACGTCATCGCAAAAACAATATGAAGGTTGAGTGTGTCAAGAAAATTAACTCTTAATTCCCTATCTGGGACTTTTCTGTATTTCGCAAATATCGTTGTCGCCTTTATCATGAGTCCGGTGTTGATTCGTGCATTAGGTAACCGTGACTATGGTCTCTGGGAGCTTGTGCTAAGCCTTATGGGCTATATGGGTTTACTTGATCTCGGGATTGGTGCTGCACTTGTTCGCTTTGTCTCTGTCGAAGATGGGAAGCAAGATGGGGATGGATTGCAGGAAACGATAAGTACATCATTTTTTTTCTTTATTGCTGTCGGGTTGGTAGCAGCTCTTATTTTATCACTACTTAGTTTGAAACCTGAAATTGTTGGAGGTGGTGAAATAGGTGATGTGGCGAATTTACAGATTGTTTTTCTGCTTCTTGCTTTTAACGCCCTTATGCTTTTTCCGCTTCAGGTGTTTACTGCTACCCTAATGGGGGTCCAACGCCATTATCTCATCAACAATGTTCGGGTTGTTCTTGTTATTGTGCAGGCCTGCTCAACATATCTGTTGTTGCAGAAATTTGATAGTCACGGGCTGATCATTCTTGCTTTTGTGACACCGGTGTTTTCAGCGCTTCAGTTGTTTTTTCTTTCTTATGCAGTTGTTTCTTCTCCACAACTTCCTAAAATCAGTTTTGCAGCAGTCTCATTTGTCAAGGTTAGGGAGATGGCAGTTTTTGCAGTGAAAAGTGCATTAATGTTGATTGCCTCTCGCCTGCAATCACAAAGTGTTCCAATAATTATCAGCCATGTAGTAGGTCTTAGCTCTGTTGTTTATTTTGTCTTGCCAAATCAACTCATGCGATATGCCAGGGGGTTGTCACTTGCTATTGCGTTTCCTCTGGCGCCATATTTTGGAGCAGCCGTCGGTAGGGGGGATCATCTGCAATTAGTGAAGTCTTGGTTAATGTCCACGCAAGCGCTTCAAATTGTATCTTTAGCAATGCCTATATTTCTCTTTTTTTTTGGTGAGCCCTTTTTAGAATTGTGGCTTGGGCTAGAGTATGCTCGAGCCGGCCATTATGTTCTTTATATCCTTATAGTTGGTCTAGTCGCAGATTCTTTAGCCATTAATGCGTACAACATTTTAACGGCTCATAACGCTCATGGTAGATGCGCTTTCGGTTGGTTGATATTGTCCGCTATTAGTATACCGTGTGGAATCGCTGGCGCTTATCTCTGGGGCGTTGAGGGGGTGACTGCAGCAGCTGTCATGGTGACAGTTTTTGGTAATTTAATGACTCTTGGAATCGCTTGCCGATTAATGTCTGTTTCTCCAGTTGTATATATACGATGTACCATTGGTAAGCTTTTAATTCCTCTTACAATTCTTATTGTATTGCTATATTTATTACATATAACTCAGCCAATTTCGAGTTATTTAATTATGGTATTACATATTATATTAGGGGGCTTTTCATATTTAATATCCGTGGTCCTACTTGTTGTCGACACACAGAATAGAAAAAAAATATGGGCTAAAGTTGGGGGAATTTTAGCCAGACAGGGTAAATGAAACTATGCACTTATTTAGTGTACATCTCATAGTTTTTTTCTGTAGCGATAGATGTTTAGAGTATTAAACTTGATACTTTGCAAACTGATATTTCCCGGATTTCCCCCTGCTTATTTTATCAACAATTTCAAAGGAAATGTTCATGTTGTTACCGAATAGTCTCTTGACTGTTTGGCGTTGGTAGTTTTTAATCTGATCGGTGGGGGAAGGCTCAGGGGTCATTCTGATTAATAAGTGGTCGGTTTTGTCTTGAATAATTTGTACTTGTCCTAAGGGCCCTGGTGCCTCATCAACCAAATACAAGACCAATGAACCGGCAGTGATTAGCTTTCCGTCAATTGTCCTTAGGTTGTCTGCTGATCTCCCACTTATTTGATCTAGTATTGGAAGTCCTCGTCCACAGGCACATTGACGACTAGAAAGTTTGCCCATGTCACCCATTTTATACCGAATGAATGGCATCCCAAAATTCAGTAAGTCAGTGACGACAATTTCACCAATCCCATCTTCATAATATCCCCCTTGTTCCGGCTCAACAACCTCGACTAAAAGGCATTCAGAATTTATATGAAGTCCATTCTGCATTTCACATTCTTGTGCTATAGGCCCGACCTCTCTACAGCGATATGAGTCAAATACTTTGCAACGAAAAGCCTTTTCGATTAGTTTTCGTTGGTGCCTATAAAGTGGCTCCCCGGTTGAGACAATTCCTTTTATTGAAGGGAACTGGAGGTTTTGTTTTAGTGCAACTTGAGCGACTTCAAACATTGGGCTGCTAAATGCCCTGATAATGGTAGGCTTCTTTTGCGTTAATAGACGTAAGTATTTATTTATTATGTCATCATCAAGAATAACGGCAGGAAGAACTACCTGCCTCTCATATAGCTCGTTTTTTATTCTAGCCTTAGTCGAGCTGTGTCCAACGTAATCCTGTTGCGCTGTCCATACCAATCCGGTTCTTTGACCAAAATCCCATCCTGCCCATTTCTCAAATCTATATCTAGCAGCTTCTTTTGGTGAAAGGCATGAGTTGTTTCTCCAGAATTTCATTTTCACACCTGTCGTTCCACCTGTTTCTGAACTATGGCATTGATCAGAAGGAAAGTCGGATGAGAGTAGGGGGTGGCAGTTCTCTCTGATGATGTTTTTTGTTAAGAAGGGAATTCTCTTGATTTCATCTAGCGTTGTTAGTTTTTCTGGTACAAATTCAATGTCATCAAATAATCTTTTATAGTATGTTGTCGTAGTATATGCATGACTCAATAGGGCTTTGAGTCTTTCCACTTGCAGTTCTTCAATTTTATGTTTGGGTAGGAATTGAGATTTTTCCAAGTCTTTAGTATGTCCATATAGTCCGGATAGTGAAGAACGACGAGCCAAAAGAGGAAAGGTTAATTCCTTAACTAATTTACTGATAATGTCTTTCACTCCGCACCTTTACTTGGGGTCATTTATGCATAATGCTACTATTTCTCAGAATAAGTGATTTATATTTATATAGCTTTTGAATGAAAGATTAAAGCTTTTATTGCTGTTGAGGGATATTGGAGTATCAATCTGATAGCCTGCATGGTTCATGGTGGTGTCAATTGGCGCGATTAGCGAGATTAGCGAGATTAGCGAGATTAGCGAGATTAGGTTGCACCATGGAATTTAAGGGGGACGCTGTTAGCCTAGTTATCGATGGTGAGTTAAATGTTGCCAATGTTATGCGGCACCCAAGTATCTCTTGTCAGGCGCTGTAAAATTGAATCACAAAAAACATCGCACTGCAGTTGGCAGAAAGTTAATGGCCAGCATTCGGTAACGGAACTAGACCTGACGTTTCAAACCTACGCTATCCTTCTTCGAAGACGATCGCCTTAGGCCGCAAATAGAGCCACGCATGAACGAAGTCAGGGCATTTACATGCCTGAGAATATCCAGGATAAAGTAGCCAGTCGGAAAGGCCTAGGTTGACATTGACGGTTAAGATATTGCGGCGAGAGATGGAAATCCGCTGCAAGCAAGTAGAAAATACAAGGGGTGGCAGATCCGAGCCTCAGGTTGCCGGTTGCTCTCAGCCTGCTGAATCATGACTTAGCAGTATCTGGTCCGAACCTGGTGTGGGTGGCCGATATAGCTTACGTCGCCACCGAAGAGGGTTGGCTCTACCTAGCGGCGATCTAGCCTGTGGAGACGGTGGATATTCATCGCGCCCGACAAGAATCCATGGCAGCGATAAGCGAGTACATCGAGGGATTCTTAAACCGACAGCGACTGCATGCTAGCTTGGACAACCTCTCCCCAGCGGCATACTGGAAGAAATTCGTCAGGTGACAGGGGGCAATATATTGTACTTTCTTGTGGACAGACCTTATTATTTTGCTCACGTATAATTGGGGCAGTATTGACGTAGAAAAATCTGCCTTTCGTTGCATTGTTGGTATCTGTAAATGGGAAATGTTTAAACTTTCGGTCCTATCCACCAGGCAATGGTGAATGTGACATAGTTTGACATTATTGTAATGGAACATAGCTCCACAAGGAGGTATGCCCATGACTCTAAATCAGTTTCGCAACATGTTTCCAGATGAAGATGCTTGTCGAAAATATCTGGAAAAGGTGATTTGGCCCTCGGGTCGGGTTTGTCCGCACTGTGGTTGCTTGAAATCCTGGCGGTCGATGTTGATTCGGCCCGACCTTGCATTTACGAGTGTAGTGGTTGCGCAGGGCAGTTCACTTTAACGACAAAAACGCCCTTGCACAGCACCAAACTGCCGCTTCAAACCTGGCTGCTGGCGATGTATTTCATCATCAACGGCGCTCGGGAATGAGTTTTCCGGTCATGAAAGCGTCAATCCTGGCACCAGGGAATATGCTCGCGGAGAAGCTCATGTCAACACGCCGGAATCCTTCAATGCGATTCTGGAAAGAGCTAAGCAAGGCGTCTTTCATTATGTCAGTCGCCAACACATACCGCGCTATCTCAGCGAAGTCTCCTTCCGCTGGAACAATCGGGTTCCCGTGGAAAAGAAGCGAAATGGATTGTCAAAGATCGTGATGCAAACAAAGCCGGTACTGGAACAGTTTGAAGCCCTTCTTGAGCATGCTGTAGGCACTCAGCTATGAAGAACCATTTGGGGCGGCGTTACTCAGCCGCAGCCTTTGTATTGTGGATAGAACCGTAAATTTTAACCCTGAAATAACTTTTATGGATTATATTTGCATGAAATAAACTTTCTTGAATAAAGCGTTGTTTCATTTCTTTTCACGGCACACGTTTTTAAGGACAGGTAATGATCAAGCATTTTAGAAGGAAAAATTCTCGTGAAGTGGGTAACTCTTTGGAGTTTTTGTTGACATCGCAGTATTGGGATCAAACTGATATAGAAAATTATCAGTTGTTACAGTTTAAAAAGTTAATCAAATTCTCATATGATAACGTCCCATATTACCGTAATTATATGATTACCGCGGGGCTCGTCCCCGAAGATTTTGAAAGTTTAGATAGTGTTACCTTGTTGCCAGTGTTGGAGAAACAGAATATTCAACAATCTTTTGACCTGATGATTGCTACTACAAGGGACATCCGTAGCGCTACTCTTAACTCCACGGGAGGGTCTACGGGGGTGCCCCTTAATTTTTATCACGATGCAAATTATAAAAAATGGTCAGATGCTGCCAGAATTCGAGCGTGGAAGTATATGCTTGATCTTTCTTCGGCAGATATTGAGGCAGTTTTTTGGGGGGCAATAAGGGATGTGGGTAAGGGGTTGAGTCTTTACAGGTTGCTTCGTGAGCTATTACGTGATGGTTGCTTATCATTGAATACTTTTGATATGGATGAGGATACCCTCACGAAATACCTTAGGTACTATAATTTTGTCAAACCACCGTTGATTAGAGGTTATGCTTCTTCTTTGTATTATATTGCTCGTTTTGTTGACTCTAATTCAATTAAAATCCACTACCCTAAGGCTATAATTTCAACTACAGAGGTTTTGCATTCTCGCATGCGGGAGACTATTGAGAATGTATTTAAGTGTAAGGTCTTTGATTCATACGGTTGTCGTGAGGTCAGTCAAATCGGTACGGAATGCGAATGTCACGATGGTTTGCATATCGTTTTTGAAAATCAATATGTTGAGCTTGAAGGCAATGATATACTGGTTACCAATTTTAATAATTATATTATGCCTTTTATCCGCTATCGTGTTGGTGACCTTGCCAGCTCAATCAATTGGGAGCCATGTTTATGCGGACGAAACTCGCCTAGAATAGTTAATTTGATAGGTAGGGACAATGACAATATTGAACTTCCAAGTGGCAAGGTTATCAATGGGGAGTTTTTTGAATTCCTTTTTTTTGGAATTAAAACGGTCATTCAGTATCAGGTAATACACCATAAAAAAATAGATTTAATTGAGGTTAAATTGCATATGTCCAATAATTCTGTTGATGTTGGCGAAATTGTTAAAAGAACAATGATTGAAAAATTTGATTATAATAAAATTAAAATTATCTACACTGATAACTTTGACAAGTCTCCCACTGGCAAGCTACGGTTTGTGTACGCAATTGATTAGTGTGCCTATTGATTTCTTGCTTTTAATGTGGGTGGGTGCTAATGTTGAGCCGTGTTAATGTTGATGGTAGGTAGAAGGCTAGGTAGGAATAATTAAATGTGAAGTGGTTGGAGTGAATCATGAGTAAAAAACTATGTATGGGTTTGACGCTTTTTTTGTCCGTTTTGTTTCCTGTTGGTGCTTTTTCCTCTGGTGGTAACGGATCAGCATGCAGCCCCACTGCCATAGACTGGGGGAGTTGCACTCTGGCGCCTGTGCCTTTTCAATCCTTTGTGACGAATACTATTAATATTCCTGCTGGTAATTATTCCAGTGCATATATTGCTGGTCAAAATAACACCGAATACATCTTGGAAGGTAATATATCGGCCAACGGAACAGCGATTAGCATTACTGGGAATTATGTCATTATTAATCTTAATGGCTATACAATTACTTACAATCAAGTAAATCCCGGTGAAGGGGTTTCGGTCGGAGGGTGGAATAAAAACCATATCTCTGTTCGCAATGGCTCAATTATCCAGGGGGCAGCATCTTCTAGTGGAGACGTGTCGGGTGGCGGGAATAACCCTGTTGGTACCTATAGTACTCTTGCTGGTGGTAGCAGGCCAGCAAACAATTTCCATGTTGCGAACCTCTATACTTACTCACATGGTCACGATGTAGGTGGAATATGGCTTACGAGTAATATCGCACTTGTTGAGCAAAGCATTATAGAAGATGATTATCCAATTGGGAGTACAACAAATAGACATCAAGGAATAGATGCAATTGCCCTCAATAAAGGATCAGTAGTTACGGGTGGTATCGTTAGGAATAATACAATTATTAATGCACGACACAGAGCTATACAGCCTGGATATGGCAGTGAGGTTTACGGGAATAAGATTTCTGTGAGAGGGGTTGATTCGAACTCCTATGGTGTCTTTGGGTGGCAAGCGGAGGATGTGTCAGTTCATGATAATTCTATATCAATGACAGGTGTTTCTCCTGTTGGTGTCGGCTTTACCGCGGACATTGGAACCCCCAAAAATGTAACTATCTACAGAAATAACATTTCTGCAAAAACCACAGCACTCAATGAGGAGTATAGCGGTTCCCCCGATTGTTTTACTGAAACGCATAGCTGCGGGTTAACAGCTATTGGTATCCGAGTGCATGGATATGGAGCTGCAAGAGTAGGAATGGAAAACCTTAATATTTATGATAATACGATTCTCATTGAGACAGATTCTAAATACGCAGGAACGTATGCACCGACAGGAGAGCCTGTTTGGGTTGATGGTAAAGGGAAGGGAATGTCAATCGGTGTCAAAGGAGATGAAGTCGCTCACGTTTATAGAAACAACATTACCGTTCTGGATAAAGATGGAACAGGAGAGGCTTATGGTGTTTCCTTTACGGTGAATGAATCTGATAGCATGTTTTTCTATGAAAATACAGTCAAGTCCAACGTCACCAATATCGTCTTTGGAGATTCCTACTCGTATTCGCGTGGTTATCCGTTGGTGTATAAAAATACATTGATAAAGCAGGATAATTTTTCGACCTACGCTACTTTTGCAAACAAAGCGTCAAACTGGCATGATAGTACGGGAAGAGTTGTTGAGAATACCTACAGTGGTGGGGCTTCTGTTGATTCTGCTTCCCTTGCTGCTTCAGGGCCGGGGATTGTAGATATTTATTTTGATTCTGTGGTTGATGGCGAATATTATTTTACCCGCCGACTTCATGACAACGGTGGTGTAGCCTCCACGTTGTTGGTTGAAGACTATGCTCCTGCGATATCTCTTAATTATTCTGTGCCCAGTGACGTTGTGCCAAGCGTACCGGTAATTTTGCCACCTTCCACGCTGGTTATTGTGGGCCAATAAATTGGTGGTGGAGTTAGTGAAAGAAAATGGGGTCAGATCTTCACAATTGACACTTAAGTCAGATGTGAAGATCTTAGAAAAACTAGGGACAGGTGAATTCAAATTGCAAAGAAACAATTTTGCGTGAAGCTTTTAAGATCTTGAATGGCGACGTACAGAAAGGGAGCGTGCCAGATAAATGGGACGGAACGTCCGCTGAGCGTATTGTTGAGATTTTGTTGAAGAATTTATGAAATATTGCGTGCGTATATGGTTAAAAAACGTAATAAAAGTAGCAGCCAAGTGCTAACCTACATGCAGAATATGGGGTCAGATCTTCACAATTGACACTTATGTCAGATGTGAAGGTCTGACCCCATATGAAAATCTAAGGACATCCCCCCTATTTTATTCGGTCCTATCCACCAAACAAAGGTGGATGTGACATAGGTTGACATTATTGTGATGGAACATAGCTCCACAAGGAGGTATGCCCATGACACTTAATCAGTTTCGCAACATGTTTCCAGATGAAGGTGCTTGTCGAAAATATCTGGAAAAGGTGATTTGGCCCGCGGGTCGGGTTTGTCCGCACTGTGGATGCTTGAAATCTTGGCTGCTCAAAAGTGACTCGGCCCGCCCAGGCCTTTACGAGTGCAGCGGGTGCGCAGGGCAGTTCACTGTAACGACAAAGACGCCCTTGCGCAGCACCAAACTACCGCTTCAAACCTGGCTGCTGGCGATGTATTTCATCATCAACTCCAGTAAAGGAATTTCATCGGTCTTTTTAGGCAAGTGGCTCGGCGTCAATCAGAAAACCGCATGGAAGGTCGGTCATGCGATTCGAACCATGATGGCTGTCCATGCTGACGCCATCGGGTTGTTGTCCGGCATCGTAGAGTTGGACGAAAAGTATCTTGGCGGCAAGCCGAGATTTCGACACGGCGTGAAACACCCCAGGGGCAAAGGAACCAAGAAAACCTGTGTTCATGTGGCGGTCAGCCGAAAAGGCCCGGTTCGAGTCGGGGTGATCCATGGCGATAGCTACGCGGCTCTGGCACCACACGTCAAGCAGGTCGTTTCACCTGCTGCGCGGGTCATGACGGACCAATTGCATGCCTACATGGTGCTCGGGAAGGAGTTTTCCGATCATGAAAGCGTCAATCATGGCATCAGGAAATACGCTCGCGGAGAAGCTCATGTCAACACGGCAGAATCCTTCAATGCGATTCTGGAAAGAGCGAAGCAAGGCGTCTTTCATTATGTCAGTCGCCAGCACATACCGCGCTATCTCAGCGAAGTCGCCTTCCGCTGGAACAATCGGGTTCCCGTGGAAAAGAAGCGAAACGGATTGTCAAAGATCGTGATGCAAACAAAACCGGTGCTGGAGCAGTTTGAAGCCCTTCTTGAGCATGCTGTCGGCACCCAGCTACGAAGAACCATTTGGGGCGGCGTTACTCAGCCACAGCCTTTGTATTGTGGATAGAACCGATTTTATTAAACCATCCGCCATTGAAACAGCAAAAGTCTTGGGACAGCCCCCGGTGAGGCTGGGGACAGTCCCGATTTTGCTTTCACCGGGTAGGAGTGGGGGCTCCCGACGGTTCGCTGGCCGCAAGCAAAGGTTTTGTGAAGATTTGAGAAGCAATTTCAACCTTGTCTATTAATCTGTGACTGACCCCGTTCAACATTTTAGATTCGCTGGCAATTATCGGTTATATTTACAACCTGTATTACGTTTCGGTAAGGCAGCCCTGTGATCATTGTCGATAAATTTAAAATGTACACTTCAAAAGCTCTCGCTCTCTCGGGAACTTTTGATTTACATCAATTATTTGGTGAGCAGGAATTTTTGATCTTGACCTATCATATGGTCATCGATAGTGTTGCTGCTAAGATTAGTAGAAGAAGGGGGCTGGTCATTGAAAAGAACAGCTTCGATGATCAAATGTCCTTCCTGAGCAAGCATGCAAATGTTATATCCTTACGCGAGGTTCTCCGCAAAATTGATGCAAATGAAAAATTTGATAAGAATACAGTCGTTATCACTTTCGATGACGGCTACAAAAATAACTATAAATCAGCATATCCCATTCTGAAGAAATATAATTTTCCTGCAACAATCTTTCTAGTAACGGGTCCCATAGATCACAGAGGTTATCTTTGGTGGGATCGGGTAGACAATATAATCACAAGCATCTGGGATTTAGATGATTTCAGTGAAGTTATTTTAAGATCCCCCCTAGCTGCGTTTTCTGTCAATAGAGGCAACAATTGTCTCAATAGCTATACGAACATTATTGTAGATTCAATAAAGAAAATGCCTCATAGCCAAAGAAATTCTATTCTTGAGGATTTGTTTGTATGGTCTTGTGCTCAAGGAATTGCTGAACTTGAATCACCGATGTTGACCTGGGCGATGATTAAGGAGATGTCGGAAAACAATTTTTCATTTGAATGCCACACTGTGAACCATGCATTTTTAGACGAGCTATCACTGGAAGAAATATTGCGAGAGACCGTGCCTGCAAGGGATCGTATCAGGGAAATGACGGGGCAACCTGGCAATATCCTTTCTTGCCCGAACGGTAATATACCGAACGATAAGCTTGATGCTCTTAAAGAAGAATTTATTGCGAATTGCTCAACCTGTATTGGTATTAACAAGGCTGGTGATGATGTATACAGACTCAAGAGGAAGGATGCCAACTATTTTTTACTGAACGATAAGCATTTTGATGATTATTTTGCGTTGGAAATGTTTGGAGTGTTGGATCGTCCACGACGTTTCAAGTGGAAAATAAAACAACAGCTTGACTGGTTCTTGTCAAAAAAGCATCTGTTATGAGTTGTCAGATTGCCGAGCTTAATTCTCCCGAAGACTTTAATGGCTTAAGGGATGAATGGAACGCATTACTAGCTCGGTCTGATAACGATATCCCTTTTTTGCGGCATGAATGGTTGACGTCCTGGTGGGCCCACTTCGGCGATGAACATACTCTTGCTATCATCCTGATTAAAAAAGGCGATCATCTGATTGTGGCAGCCCCACTAATGGAGAAAAGAAGTTATTTTTTTGGGTATCCTGTTGTCACCTTAAGTTCCTTAACGAATCACCACTCTAACCTCTTTACTCTCATCGTTGAGCGCGGCCAGGAACAAACTGTGGGTTTATTGTGGGATTATTTGAAAGACAGAACAAGAAAGTGGGATATCCTGCAACTAGAAGAAATCCCATCACAATTCAATTGTTGTGAAGCTCTATTGGGTGTGGCAAAGAAGGATAGCTGCTTAGCTGAAATTTGGCACAGGGGGCCCTCTGCTTATATTGCGATAGAGGATGGTTGGAGTAGTTACTGGCAATCTCTTAAGTCAAAGTTTCGTTCAAATATCAAGAATAGGTCAAAGCGGCTTGCTAAACTTGGCGATGTCCAGTATGAAGTTATTACGGAATCAGAGAAACTCGTTCCTGCCCTTAATTGTGGCTTTGAGATAGAGCAAAAAAGCTGGAAAGGTGCCAATAAAAGTGCCATAGCTTGCAGCCCTGTGTTGACGAGTTTTTATACCGAAATTGCCAAGGTTGCATTTGATAAAAACTGGTTACAACTCTCTTTTCTTAAAGTTGGCGAAGCTTACGCAGCATTTGATTACAGTCTTGTTTACAATAACAAGCTGTATTGCTTGAAGATAGGCTATGATCCTGAATTTAAGCCATACTCTGTTGGTCAACTTCTGTGCAAAGCGATCCTTGAGGATTGTTTTGAAAAAAAACGTGTGGAATATGATTTTCTTGGCGAGGTGACGACACAGAAGCGGGACTGGACCGAGAGTTCACATGGAATCGTATGGTTATTTATCTACAATAAGACTCTCCTTGGGAGACTCTCCTACCTGTATAAATTTATTTTAGTGAAGCAATTGAAACGGCTGAGGGCGAAAATCAATGCAAGAACTTAAGTACCGGATTCCTCAATTTCAGCCCCTGCCGCCGTCGGTGTTCTTTAGAAAAAGCAACAGTCACGGTTGCTTTCCATTTTCTGCAGTGAACAGTTGCTATTACTACCTCGCTCGTAATGCTATCTGGCACAGTATTGATGTCCTTGGTCTGATCCCTGGGGATGCTGTTCTCATGCCTTCCTACCATCATGGTATCGAGGTCGAGACGCTGCTGAAAAAAGGTCTTAAACTCGACTACTACCGTATCGATGAACAGCTCAAGATCGATTTCAACCATTTAGAGAGTAGCTTATCCCCTGCGACAAAGGTTCTTTACGTCATCCATTATTTTGGTTTCCCGCAACCAATGAAGAAGTTGAAGGCTTTTGCCCAACGTCACAATTTGAAGTTGATAGAAGACTGTGCTTTGTCATTGTTCAGTTGCTCGAATAACCAACAGCTTGGTACCTTTGGTGATGTCGGCATATTCTGCCTATATAAAACGCTGCCAGTTCCACATGGGGGGATGTTGGTGCTGAATGACAGCTCGTTATCCTTGCCTGCCCAGGCGCGACGGCCGGATATGCTGTCTACAGCGGCATATCTTGGTAACCGGCTACTGGATAATCTGGATATAAATTTTGCCGGGGTCGGATTCAGGATCAATAAGTCGATAAAGTCAGCGGCAAGAGTCTTCAAGCGCAGGCTGCCGAGCGAGCAGGTGCCGGTGGATACCGAACAGCTGGTTGCAGAACATCTCGGCCTTGGTGTGTCGCCAATAACCCATTATTTGATCGAGCGACTGGATGCTGAGCATATCGTCAAGCAGCGGCGCAGCAACTATGTCTTGTTGGCAAGTTTGCTTAAGGGGGAAGTGGAACTCCCTTTCCCTGAACTGCCTGATGGCGTCTGTCCATTATTTTTCCCGATCATTGCGAAAAATAAATTGGCTTTGCATACAAAACTCGTTGAGCGTGGTATTGAGGCTGTCTATTTTTGGTCACGAAATCACCCCGATGTTCCCGTTGGTAAGTTTCCCGAGGTTGATTATTTGCGCCAGCACCTGCTTGAAATCCCTATCCATCAGGGGTTGAAAAGTAAGCATATTGAGTACATTGCAACGATATTGAAGGAGCTCGTCTAGCTTTGGCCAGGCTGGATACGCAGATTGTTACGGAGCTCCAGCCTTTTGCAGCCCTGCGAGATGAGTGGAATGAGTTGTTGGACAGGAGCCAATCCGGGTCGGTTTTTCTTGCCTGGGATTGGCTGTTTACCTGGTGGGAGGAGTTTGGCACCGGCTATAAGCTTCAACTGTTGACGGTGCGGGATCAGGGTGGCTGTCTCATCGGCATTGCACCCTTATGTCTGACAACCAGCAGGGGTGTCTATCCAAAGAACTCCTTGGTTTTTCTCGGCACGACAGCGGTCAGTTCTGAATACCTGGACATTATCTGTGCTGCTGACTCTGAACATGAGGTTGTCACTGCAATTTTCGAGCGTCTTTGCGCGCCGGATCGCGCTTGGGATTGTATCTATCTGACGGATCTGTTGGACACCTCCCTTGTCTATAGTCTCTTTCGCAAGATTGCCCAGAACAATAATTTCCTGGTAAAACAGAACCTGTCCCAAGAATGTCCTTATCTGGAGCTTCCTGATTCGTTAGAGGAGGCTATGGGGGGATTGAGTCCACAACTAAGATCTACGGTAAGACGAAAATCAAAAAAGCTGGATAAGCTTGGATTTGAATTACTGGTTACCCATGACGCGGTTTCGCTGGATGACTCGCTGACGAATTTGTTCAACTTGCATCAGAAGTGTTGGAATGCGAAGGGGATACAGGGGAATTTCAGGAAAAAAACTATCCGGGCATTCCATACGGAAGTAGCAAAATCTTTTCTTGAACGCAATATGCTGCGCCTGTACTGCCTTAAGGTAGAGGACACTATCATTGCTGCCCTTTATGCATTCTGTTTTAAGGGGAAAATCTTCTATTATCAATCTGGCTACGACCCCGATTGGTCAGCTTGCAGCCCAGGTACAGTATTGATGTGGCAAAGCGTCGCTGATGCGATTTCGCACAATTTGGATGAGTTTGATTATCTGCGTGGTGACGAATATTACAAATCATTATGGTCAGACCAGTGTAGGTATACCTATTCACTGATATTCCTCCCGCCTGGCAGCATGAAGTTGAAAATATATTTTATGCTGAAAGATGTAAAGAAAGTCTCAAAGGCTTTGGTTAAAGGGTGCCTGGTCAAGTTGGGGATAATGCGCAGCTAGGCAGTTTTGATCGTCAGGTTATGTGAATTCATTTTTTTGGGGATCCTCCTTGTTTTGCTGCGAGGTGATTTTTCGGAGAAAGCATATGGGGTCAGCAAGAATAAACTAGGGACACTTCCCATATTTAATTCCACCATCCTCCATGGAAACCGCAAAAGTCTTGGGACAGCCCCCGGTGAGGCTGGGGACAGTCCCGATTTTGCTTTCACCAGGTAGGAGTGGGGGCTATCATCGAATTTTGTAGATTGCGGGGCAGGAATGAAATTAGGGACACTCCCCATATTTCTTGTGCTTTAGGGGTGCTTTTTTCGGGACCGTGCATCAGCTTTACTGTATTTTATCCCTCGGAAACTAGGGACACTCTCCCCATTTCCCATTCTGTTAAAGCTCTTCGACGGGGCAGGGAGCCAGTTTTGCAAAAAATTCACCTTTACTCCCGAGTATCCCTAACTCGCAGCTGGTACTGACCCTCATCTTCGACAATGCTGCCAGGAGCGGTGGCAGCATTGACAGATCGCTGACAGTGTTATACATTGTAATACGCGGTTTGTGGAGGTACTTATGTTAGCTATTCGTTTAGAAAAAGAACTCGAGTTGGAACTTGATCTGTTGGCCAAGGCAAGGGGGAGTAATCGTAGCGCGGTGGTACGCGAAGCGATTGTCCGCTATTTGGAAGACAACGAAGATTTGGAATTGGCACGGCAGGTACTTGCTGATATGGGTGGATCTAAATCCCTTAAGGATTTGAGGAAAGATCTTGGCCTGGACAATTGAAGTCAGTGATATTGCAGAGAAGCAGTTGTGCAAGCTCGATCGTCCCATTCAGAAACGGCTCATTGATTGGCTTGATGACCGCATCAATGGGTGCAAGAATCCCAGACATTTCGGTGAACCATTGCGCGGAGGTATGGCTGGTTTATGGCGCTACCGCGTGGGTGACTATCGAATTATTTGTGAAATTCAGGATCAACGACTGGTTGTCCTAGCCTTGGCTATTGGGCATCGCCGAGAGGTGTATCTGCGCCATAAATAAAAACTTATTTGAACGAAAACTATGGGCACTCCCAAGTGGCGCTAGTTTAGGGGTAGGTGCAGCAAATCCGGGACTGTCCCCGCATGGGGGCTGACCCCAGGCTTTTGCGGTGCGAACCGCCACAGTTTCATGGAATAAACTAGGGACACTTCCCATATTTAATTCCACCATCCTCCATGGAAACCGCAAAAGTCTTGGGACAGCCCCCGGTGAGGCTGGGGACAGTCCCGATTTTGCTTTCACCGGGTAGGAGTGGGGGCTATCATCGAATTTTGTAGATTGCGGGGCAGGGAGTCTGTTTTGCAAGAAATTTCCCTTTACTCCCGAGCATCCCTAACGCGTAGACTGTACTGACCAATGGCATCGTCTGCAGTTATAAGGATAAGGCCTTCGGCTTGTGCCTGCGCAATCAGCATGCGGTCAAAGGGATCGCGATGCAGCGTTGGCAGTTTGCCTGCTAGCTGCCCGTGATAAAGGCTGATGGGGAGTTTATCGAAGCCCTCATCTTCGACAATGCTGTCCATATCTTCGGGGGCGTTCAGCTTACCAAGTGCAGATTTTATCGACATTTCCCAGGTTGTTGCCGCACTGACAAATATCTGATTGCGACCGTCGCCAATTAATTCTTTGCAGCGAGGCCCCAGTTTTGGATCATCAGAAAGCCACCAGAGCAGGACGTGTGTGTCGAGTAGAAAGCGCTGCATCAGTTTTCTCCCATAAACGCATCAATTAATTCATCCGGGGTTTGATCGAAATCAACAGACATTTGGATCTGGCCTTTGAAGCGACCAGGCTTTCGCTGAATAGGTGTTTCTTTGTGTGGAAGAAGGTCCAAGTAGGGGGTACCTGCTCTTGCAATGACAACTTTTTCTCCCTTCCAGGCTTTTTCACCTAGTGCTGAGAGTTTGCTCTTGGCTTCGTGCATATTGATTTGCATAAATAGCTCCCTTCGGTACGGGTTTAGCTAAGCTTAGCTCTTTATGGTTAGCAGGTCAATATTCACCCGATCGGCGCGAGAGAAACTGGGTGCACTCCCCATATTTCACCTGTCAACTAAGCTTCTTTTGCGAAGCATCTCTCCGACTCTCATTGCTTTCACTTTCTTTCTGTATTATTATCGTACTATTAATAGTGCGATAAGGAGTGTTCCTATGGGTACGATTACAGCAAATGATTTAAAAACACGGGGAGTGGCGTCAATTGATGCAGCTCTTAAGGAGCAGGGAGAGGCGACTATTTCTGTTCGCGGCAGAGATCGTTACGTGGTGATGGATATGGCTACGTTTAATCATCTAAGGGTTTGTGAGCTGGAAGCTGCGTTGTATCAGTCACGTCGTGAAGTTGCTGAGGGGGAGGGGATTGTGGAGAGCGTTGAAGATCATCTTTCGCGGTTACGTAGCCTTGATCAATGACTTATCGCATCATATATACCCCGAGCTATAATAAACGGGCCGCGCGGTTTCTAAAGAAATACCCAGAACTTTGTCCTCAATATGAAAAAGCACTCAAGCTTCTTGAACTGGACCCACAGCATCCTTCGTTGCGCTTACATAAGCTGAAAGGCTCATTAAGCGAACTCCACTCTGTGTCGATCAATATCAGTTATCGTATTACCCTAGATCTATTTTTTCAGGACAATGCCCTTGTTCTTGTTGATATCGGTAGTCATGGGGAGGTTTATCGGTGAAGGGCGAGAGACTGGTTTCGTGCGGAGCACGCGGAGTGCGCAGAGAAAGGCGTGCAAAGATTTAGTTCTTTGACAGGATTAACAGGATAGGGGCGGATTGAAATCTTATAATCAAGATCTTGTTTTTGGTTTTAACATCATAGCTTTTTGGTGTTTATCCTGTTGGACGATTTGTTTGTCTTGGTCTATACTCTGAGATCTCTGCGACTTGAGTGAATGCAAAGAACGGGCGAGATAGTGTCTTTGTCCACAGTATTGACTCGGATAGGGCTTTTAAACTTTAATCTTTGACAGGATTAACAGGATTAACAGGATTAACAGGATTAACAGGATTAACAGGATTAACAGGATAAGGCGGATTAACTCTTAGAATCAAGATCTAGCTCTTGGTTTTAACATCAGCTTTTATCCGCGTTAATCCTGTCAGAAAATATTTTAAACTGGTTTGTCTTCCTGGGGGGGAGTTTATGTTGGCCTATCCACAAATCCATTTCCATGGCGCAACCTCCGGTGTGACCGGTTCCTGTCATGAACTTCGTGTTGCGGAGGATGCCGGGATTCTCATCGACTGTGGGCTGTTTCAAGGTGATGATGAAGCGCAGAACCTGGAGATCGATTTCGCTATCGACCATATCAAGGCGCTGGTCGTTACCCATGTCCATATCGATCATGTCGGTCGTATCCCTTATCTCCTGGCAGCTGGTTTTGCTGGTCCTATCTATTGCACTGAGGCCTCTGCAAAATTGTTACCGCTGGTGCTTGAGGATGCGGTCAAAATCGGTTTTACTCGTAATCGCCAATTGATCGACCGTTTTCTGAAAAAGATCGGCAAGCAGATTGTTCCTGTTGCTTATGGGCAATGGCAAACTGTCGAAACCGGTTCTCAGGCGTTGCAGATAAAATTGAAACCGGCCGGGCATATTTTGGGTTCGACTTACGTTGAGTGCAAAACGCTGGGACGACGGATTGTTTTTTCCGGTGACCTTGGTGCGCCCTATGCGCCGTTGTTGCCAGCGCCATCTTCCCCTTATCGTGTTGACACGCTGATTCTGGAAAGCACCTATGGTGATCGCCTGCATGCCGGTCGACGTCAACGCCGCAAGCAGCTGCAGCAGGTGATCGAGAACGCTTTGACCAATCGTGGCGTTATTCTTATCCCCGCTTTCAGCATTGGTCGGACCCAGGAGCTGCTGTATGAACTGGAAGATTTGATTCATCGGCTGCGAAATCGTGAGGTTGCTTCGAAACTACCCTGGGATGATCTGGAGGTGATCATCGACTCACCCCTAGCGAACAAATTTACCAAGGTCTATCGAAAACTGAAACCGCTCTGGGATGCTGAGGCGCGGCGACGGGTTGCAAGTGGTCGGCATCCGCTTTCGTTCGAACAGCTTACTACCATCGACAGCCATCAGGATCATTTACAGGCGGTCGATTATTTACAGCGTAAAGCCCGACCCTGCATCGTGATTGCCGGTAGCGGTATGTGCACCGGTGGCCGGATTCAGAATTACCTGAAAGCCCTGCTCGGCAATCAGCGCACCGATATCCTGTTTGTTGGTTATCAGGCGCAAGGAACCCCTGGACGAACTATTCAGCAGTATGGGCCGCGCAACGGTTATGTCGACCTGGATGGTCAGCGCTACCAGATTGATGCCCGGGTACATACGATCAGTGGTTATTCTGCCCATGCAGATCAAAAGAATCTGGTTGATTTCGTCAAGCGGATGCGGCATTTGCCATCCGAGGTCTATCTGGTGCATGGCGATGAGACAGCTAAAGTTGAGTTGCAGGAGCAGTTGCAGGAGTTGTCTTCTGCTATAGATGTGTCTATTCCGTAGATGATTACAGGACTTTTTTGACAGGATTAACAGGATAGAAGCGGATTAGGGTCAGAAAAGCAGGATCTTTGTTTTTGGTTTAACAATCAGACCTTATCCGCGTCGATCCTGTCAAATTAGACTGGTCTTGACCGCAGATAGTGCTTTTAAGGCTAAAGCCTCTGACAGGATAGGTGCGGATTTAAAACTAAAAAAATCAGGATCTTTGTTTGGGTTTAAACATCAGATTGTATCCGCGTTGATCCCGTCAATGATTATATTTTTCAATCTTTGGTCTTCGACAGGATTAACAGGATAGATTCGGATTAAAGTCTAAAAACAAGGATCTTTTTTGGGGGTTAGAATCAGACTTTATCCTGTTGATCCTGTCCAGTTATCGATTTGTTGGTTTATCTTTTCTGTACTTTCAAGGTTCTGGTTATGTTAGGTTTAGTGTATCGTCCTTAATGTCATATTTGGTAACTGTATTTAGCCAGTTAAGAGGGAGATTGATTTCTTGATGTTCCGCCAGTTTACCGCCTACCAGCTTAGTCTTTTGGTCTTTCTGCTGCTCGGTCTTTCGGCTATCTACGCCGGGATCTTTCATAGCTTGTCGCTTGATTGGCTCAACGACGAGAACTATTCCCACGGCTTTCTGGTCCCGCTTATCTCCGGTTATTTTATCTGGCAGCAGCGGGATGAACTGCAACAGATCCCTGTTCGTCCAGCCAGCGGTGGTTTGCCGCTGATCTTCTTCGGTTTTTTTGTTCTGTTTGTCGGTGTTGCGGCGCAGGAGTTTTACTCGATGCGCGCTTCCTTCATCTTCCTGTTGGCGGGGATGGTGGTTTTTCTGCTCGGCTGGCAGTGGTTGAAGTCGCTGCTACTGCCGATCGGCTTCCTGTTTTTTATGATCCCGCTGCCGTACATCATTTATGATGCGCTGGCTTTTCCCTTAAAGCTGTTTGTCGCCAAGTTCTCGGTTATTGTCCTCAAGTTGATGGGCGTGGTGGTACTGCGGGAAGGCAATATCATCATGTTTCCGCATACGGTGCTGGAAGTTGCCGATGCCTGTAGTGGATTGCGCTCACTGATGTCGTTATTGGCGTTGGGCGTTGCGCTATCGGTCTTTTCACAGAATAAGATCTCGCGGCGGGTATTGCTTGTTGCCTTGACGGTGCCGATCGCGGTGGCGACGAATATGCTTCGGGTGATCGGGACGGGATTTCTGGCACAACATTATGGCGCTGCGGCGGCGGAGGGATTTTTTCACGAATTTGCCGGCATGGCGGTGTTTGTGTTGGCGATGGTTTTGTTGTTTGCGGCTAGTGGGGTGTTACGGAAGGTCTGGCCTTGAAGTTCTTTTTTTGACAGGATTTACAGGATAAGATCGGATTAAAGCAGGATCTAAAGGTTCGACCCTTAGGGTTTGGTAGGGTTGAAATTATCCCGTCGAGATTTATTTCTAAAGCTTAGGTTTGCAATGGAATCTGCTGAACTGACAGAAAAAATTATTGGTTGTTCATACCGAGTTTACAATACGTTAGGTAGCGGTTTTCTTGAGAGTGTTTACGAGAAAAGTCTTATTCTTGAGGCTGAAAAGTCTGGATTGACAGTTGAATCTCAAAAGGCTGTTAATGTGTATTATGATGAGCAGATAGTTGGTAGTTTTATCATTGATCTGTTCGTTAATGGAAAAGTCGTTGTTGAATTGAAAGCGGTGAAGAGTCTTTCTGTCGCCCATGAAGTGCAGTTAGTCAACTATTTAGCAGCAACAAAGATACCTGTCGGGTTGTTGATCAATTTTAGTGAATCAAAGGTAGAGGTTAAGCGGAAGGTTTTGACGTTTGCATCGCAGAGATAAGCCTGTGGCAAGTGAAACTTTCGGCACTCATAGATCCTTTTTTGACAGGATCAACAGGATAGGGCGGATTAAATTCTGTGGGACAAAACTTACGGTTATTGGTTGCGGAATTTAACAATCAGATTTTATCCTGTTGATCCCGTCAAATGTCTTTTTCTTTAGGTTATTGTCTCAAGCGAGAATCATACTATGCAAGCAATCAAACCCTGGCGGTTTTACCTCCTCTTTATTCTCCTTGGTTTAGCCGCGGTCTATGTGCATACCCGCTCGGAAGCGGCGGTGCCGATTAATACGCCGTTGGAGCTGTTTCCGCAGCGCGCTGGGGAGTGGCGGATGATCGGGCAGGCGCGCTTTGATGAGCGGGTACTGGCGGTGCTGAAGCCTTCCGATTACCTGTCGCGGACTTACGAGAACAAAGGCGGGCAGCGTCTTTCTTTGTATATCGGTTTTCATAATGGCGGACCGCAGAGTGGCCCGATCCATTCGCCGAAGCAGTGTCTGCCGGGCAGTGGCTGGAATTATCTAAGCAACGAGGTTCATACTGTGACAGCGGGGGATCTAGAGGTCCCTTATGTCGGCGCCATCTATCAGAAGGATATTCAGAAGCAGCTGTTTCTCTATTGGTTCCAGGTGCGCGATGATATTCTGACCAACGAATATGCCTTGAAGCTGGCGATGGTGAAAAATTCGGTGCTGGCCAATCGACGGGATTCCGCTTTTATTCGCCTGTCGATCATGGTGGATGGCGATGAAAGTAAGGCGGTGGCGATCGGTGAGCAATTTATCCGTGACTTCTTTCCGGCGATTAACGCCTCGCTGCCCCATTAGCATTTGATGACGATGTCTTTTCTTTCCATAACTGCGCTGGTTTGCACGCTGCTGTTCAGCTTGTTTTTGCTGCTGAAGTTTCGTTCGAAAGACATTGTGCCGCCAGCGCTGCTGCTGATTCTGGCGGTGGTGCTTCATGCCCTGGAAGCTTATCTTCTGGCCAATCCCGAACAGTTTTTTCTCAAACAATATATCCTCTTCCTGGAAGGTTGCTTGCCGCTGTCCGCCATTGGCTATTCGGTCTATTTCTGCCGCGCAATCGAGTTTCGGCGGCTGTCACTCGCTTCACGGCTGCTGCTGCCTTTGGCGCTGCTTTATGCGCTCGGGTCTTTTTTCCTCAGTCCTGAACAACTCTATTTTTCGCCTGACTTTGGTGAAGAAAAGATTCTCTTTCTGACCAACAGTGGTTTTCTGTTTTACCTGATATTGATGATCTTTATGGTGCTTTCGATGATCCAGCTGGAGCGGACCATGTCGGCTCTCAGCCAGCATGAACGCTGGCGGGTCAAGTTTGAGATCATCGCTTTTTGTGTGCTTCTCGGTACCTATGTGGTTTATTTCAGCCAGAGTCTGCTCTATCGTTCGCTCGATATGGGCCTATTGGATGCGCGTTCTTTTGCCCTGCTGCTGACTTCGGGACTGCTCTGTTATTCCCGGGTTTATCGCAGTCGTGGTGAGCAGATTCATGTCTCCCGCGGTGCCGCCTATCGCTCGATGATCCTGTTTGCCGTCGGCGCTTATCTGATTGGGCTGGGTCTGCTCGGCGAAGGGATGAAATATCTCGATTTCCCCGCGCAACGGACTTTTCTGCTGGCCTTAGCGATGGTCAGTGCGGTTATCGTTTCGGCGCTGTTTCTGTCGGAAAATCTGCGTCGCCGGGTAAAGGTTTATCTGCATAAGAACTTCCGCCAGACCAAGTATGACTATCGGCAACACTGGCAGGTTTTTACTGAGCGGATTTCCACCGCCGCATCGCTGGCCGATTTGCAGCAGGAAATCCTGGTTTTTTTCTGCGAGACCTTTGCTTGTAAAGGTGCGGCGCTCTATCAGCTCGACCCCGAGGAGAACTGCTTCACCAATAGCGCGTACTTTGAATTTCGTCGCGACTGGCGCAGCTTTACGCATGATGATCCCTTGATCGGCCTCTTCGCCGAGCGGGACTGGATTGTTAATTTGCAGGAGGACAATCCGGCTCTTGCCGATTCCTTGAGTGAGTCTCTGGCCGAAGCGGAGGCCTCCTTTATCATCCCGTTGTTGTTCGATAATGAGCTTAAGGGGTTTGTGGTGCTGGCCGGACAGATCAATAGTAATGAAGTGCTGACCTATGAGGATTTTGACCTGATGCGGATGCTGGCCAGGCAATCGATCGCCACCCTGCAGGGCATCAGTTTGGCCGAGCAGTTGGCAACCAGCCGCGAGCTGGCTGCAATTGGCAAGGTTTCGACCTTTGTTCTGCATGATTTGAAAAATCAGGTGTCCGGTTTGTCGTTGATGCTGGATAATGCCTGTGACTATATTGATGATCCTGAGTTTCAGCAAGATATGCTGGAAACGGTTGGCAATACCGTCAGCAACATGAAGGGTTTGATCGGCCGCTTGAAGAATCTCAAAGAAAAACCGCAATTGATTACAGCCCCGGTCGATTTAAGCAAAGTTGTCATGGATGCCTTTGAGACATCTGGCGGTAATGTGCAGATTTCAGGCGAGACGACCCGTATCGATGCCGACGAGGAGGAGATTTACAAGGTTGTCTTGAATTTGCTGCTCAATGCCCGCGAAGCAACGCGTGAGAACCTTCCGGTTTCTATCGACTACGGTTACGATCAAGAGTCAGCGTTTATCCGGGTGGTCGATCAGGGTTGCGGGATGAGTGGCGAGTTTATTGCTCAGCGTTTGTTTAAACCGTTCGAAACCACCAAGAAGCATGGCTTTGGGATCGGACTCTATCAATGTAAGCAGATTGTTGAATCGCACCATGGGACTATCACGGTGGAAAGCCGTGAGGGGGAGGGGACAACCTTTAGCCTGTTGTTGCCTCTGGCGCCTGATATGGTTTCTGAGTGAGAGTGGGGATGGGCTGATTTTTCGTTTTAAGTATTAATCTTCATGCAGTGGTGCAGAGCTTTAGCCGCAGATGGACGCGGATTGGCGCAGATAGGGTTTGAAACTAAAAGTTCAGGGTTTGTTTTACGGTCCTATAACCCAAACAAAGGTTATTTGCTACCAAGACACCAAGAGAACCAAGAAACCTAATTACAAGAGTTTGAATCTGGAGCCTTGGTGGCTAACCGTATGGTTTACTGGTGTTTGTTCTGGTGCCTTCTTTTTGGTTTTAAGTCAAAAGTGTTTCTCGCAGAGACCGCAGAGAAGGTCAGGTTAAAAGCTGGGTTCTGGGTTTAAGCAAAAAACTGATGGTCGATTTTCTCTGCGCACTTTGCGTCTTGAGTGAGAGCAGCGAACGGGCGAGAGATTGATTCTAGGAATATTAATATTCACCGGAGGGTGTTTTGGAAAAACTGCTGATTGTCGATGACAGCACAGAAATTCGTAAGCAACTGAAATGGGGGTTGGGGAAAGATTACCGGGTTATTCTGGCCGAAAGCGTTGACGAAGCGCTCAAGCAGTTTGATCTCCATACTCCCAAGGTGGTCACCCTCGATCTCGGTCTGCCGCCGGATATTGATGGCGCCAGCGAAGGACTGCGCTGTCTGCAGGCCATCCTGTCAAAACAACCCTCCTGCAAAGTCATCGTTCTTTCCGGTAACGAGGACCACGCCAATGCTCTGGCTGCGGTCGATATGGGCGCTTATGATTTTTATCATAAGCCGATCGACTTGGCTGAGTTGAAAATCATTCTTTCACGCGCTTATCACGTTGCTAGCCTTGAGGATGAAAATCGCCGTCTGCAGTCAGCAACTTCGTCGGGGGGAGAGGGCTATAGCGGTATTTTTGGTAATAGTCCGCAGATGCAGAAGGTGTTTTCTATCATTAAAAAGGTGGCTTCCATCGATGTGCCGATCTTGATTTTGGGGGAGAGTGGCACCGGTAAGGAGATGGTTGCTCAAGCGATCCATCAGCGCGGGGTTCGCAAGGACGGCAATTTTATCGCCATCAACTGCGGCGCGATTCCTGAGAACCTGCTCGAGTCCGAACTGTTCGGCCATGAAAAGGGCGCTTTTACCGGAGCTCAATCGCGGGTGCAGGGCAAGGTTGAATTTGCCGATCAGGGGACGCTGTTTCTCGATGAGATTGGTGAGATGCCGCCGCTGCTGCAGGTCAAAATGTTACGCTTTCTGCAGGATAAACTCGTACAGCGCGTCGGTGGGCGGGACGATATCCCCGTTGATACGCGGATTATTGCTGCGACCAATATAGATATTAACCAGGCAATGCAAAAGGGGACTTTTCGCGAGGACCTCTATTATCGGCTTGGTGTGATCACTGTCGAGTTGCCGCCGCTACGCGAGCGTGGCGACGATCTGCCCTTACTGGCGAACGTCTTTTTGCGCCGTTTCAGCCAGGAATTTAATATTAAGGCGCGTGGTTTTAGTGCCGCATCCCTTAAGTGGATTAACGAGTATCCCTGGCCAGGGAATGTGCGAGAACTGGAAAATAAAATCAAGCGGGCGATTGTAATGGCCGAAACGCCGATCATCGAACCTTGGGATCTTGGTTTTGAAGAAAAGGCTCCGACAAGTGCTGACGATGTGCCGACCGATGAGATACCGTCTGGCAAAGGTTTCGATCTAGAGGGACTGACGTTAAAGGATGCTCGTCATCGGGTTGAGCATGAACTGATCCAGCAGGTGATGGAGAAGTGCCAGGGGAATGTACAGAAGGCCGCAGAGCAATTGGCTGTCAGTCGACCGACATTTTATGACCTGTTAAAAAAGCACGGTTTGCACAGTTGATCACTTAGTTGGCCGGGTTTTGGTTTCCAGGGGAAAACAATTTTGCCGCAGATCCACGCCGATGTTCGCAGATAATTCAAACCTGTTTTAAATCTTTATTTTGACAGGATAAGAGCGGATAAGGTCTGATAGTTGAAATCAAAAGCCAAAATCAATCTTTTCAGATTTAATCCGCCTACTTTCCAGTAGACCTTGTCAAAGAGCCTAGCCTTAAAGGCCCTATCCGCGCCAATCAGCGTCCATCTGCGGCTAATTATTTTCCTCTCTACTGAACCATTTTGACCTGAAACTAAAATTTAAAAAGCAGCCCCCCAAGCCCGTCCTCAAACGTATCACCGGAAACAAATAGCTAGAAGCTTTCAGTCGTAAAGCTGGCAACCGTGCTTGTATAGACCTGTGACGCATCGGCGGCATCGACGCCAACGGTCTTCCAG
The DNA here is from genome assembly GCF_055389805.1 of Desulfuromusa ferrireducens. NCBI lineage: Bacteria > Pseudomonadati > Thermodesulfobacteriota > Desulfuromonadia > Desulfuromonadales > Geopsychrobacteraceae > Desulfuromusa > Desulfuromusa ferrireducens. Next base: position 3,753,802 of record NZ_AP042415.1, on the reverse strand, counting down.
TAATAGGTTGTTGCCGGTTCTAGATCGTAGGCCTGATAGTAGTCGCTGCTTCCCGTATCGACACTATAGATAGCTGCGGCACTGGGGGCGACGGTCGATTCGGTTGATGATTTGGTGCTGCCGGTATCGCCACCGCCTCCACCACCGCCACAGGCGGTCAATGCCAGGGTTAAGGCGAGCGACGCTGTCGCCAATTGGAATCTTCTGCGTGGCAGTGATCGGCAGATAAGGGCCAGAATAGTCGCAAGAAGCAACAAAAGCAGCCCGGTTCTTGAAACCGGCGGCGACTCAATCGGCGCAGTAATGCCTGCTGCACTGGTGACCTGGTCTCGGTCCGTTCCATAGTAAAGTGTGTAGTTCAGCGTGGCAGTTGAACTGAAGTCCCACTGAAAGGTCACCGGGCTCGGCTCGTCCACAGCCCCTTCCAGCGGTCTGCTCAGGGTCACCATCTCCTGGTTGCTGATGATGTTGGAGTAGGAACTTTCGTAGCCGGCGGCATCGTAGGCGGTGACAGTGAAATAATAGATGCTGTTATCGATCAGACCAGTCAGTGTTGACGACAGCGTATCGCCGACGTCGACCGGGGAGGGTCCTTCAATTGCACCGATGCCATCAAAGGGCAGTTCGGTGCTGTTAAGTTTATAGTAGATTTTATAGCCAACAACCTCGGGGGTTGGACTGGCGTCCCAGTTGAGGGTGACATCTTCAGCACAAACATTCGACAGTGGTAACAAGATCAACAAGAATAGGTATATATACTTTATCATTTGGTCCTCCTTTTCATTAGATTGGGCATCTTAGCAAAAAATATCAGCAAAAAACCAATCATTTTTCATCTATTGCTTTACGCTTTCTCTGCTTTTTTGTTAGATTAATTTTATGGAAATTCATCAAATAATCAAAAAATGTCACTTGTTCTCAGGCGTTACAGAGAATGATCTCGAACTTCTCTCTAGCGTTTGTCGTTTACGAAATTATTCGCGCGGAGAAATTCTTTTTGAGCAGGGCGAAGCCGCGGTCGGATTTTATGTTGTCGCTTCCGGTAAGGTCAAGCTCTACAAGCTTTCTCCTGAGGGGAAAGAGCGGATTCTGCATATCGTACAGCCGGTCAGGACTTTCGCTGAAGCTGCGATCTTTGCCGATGGTTGCTATCCCGCCTTTGCCGAAACATTGGAGGCTACGAGCTTACTGTTCTTTCCGAAAAACGAATTCTTGAATCTGCTGCATCAGCATTCGCAAATTTCGATTAACATGATCGGTGGGTTGGCGATGTTTTTGCGTCAGTTCACCACCCAGATTGAAGATCTGACTTTTCGCGATGTGCCGGCGCGGCTGGCACGTTATCTGGCGGAAATCGGTGGCGAAGAGCAGGCCAGTGTGACTCTGCCGTTTTCTAAAACCCAGCTGGCTTCCAACCTTGGCACTGTCAGTGAAACATTATCACGCACCTTCAGAAAGTTGTCGGACGAGGAAATTATCCGTGTTCAGGGAAAGACCATCGAAATTTTGGACGTCGATCGTTTGCTCGACCTTGCCGACAGCTACAAGGAAATCTGATGAATAGAATCTACCGCCTGCTGGTTTTCTGTCTGCTGTTCTGTTCTGGTTGTTCGCTTCCTTCTTCCTTTGTCGAAACACTTCCAGATACCCACCTGTTGGTCGAATTGAACGATGCCGAATTGTTTGCTGTTCGGCCAGATGGTGAAATGATCGCTTATGTTGACGAAGGGCTAAATATCCTACGTCTAGCCGATCGGTATCAGCAACGCCTTACTTATGACAATCCTGAAGCATTGATCTGGGCGCCGGATGGACTGACCTTGGTTGCCGCCTTTCGCGAAGTGGAGAAAACCCGTCTGGTGCGTTTAACCGCGAATTCAGATGATCGGCCGCAGATTTTAGTCGATGAACGGATCACCGATTTTGCCTGGCTGACAGACGGTCGCTTATTGGCGATGGCACAAACGAATGAAGACTCTTCATCCGGATCGGGGACTCAGGTCGGTCTGTTGATCTGGGATGGGCAGTGGGATGTCGAGAGAATCCCACTCTACAAAATGAACTTTTATTCTCCTTCCTCTGCTACTGATTTCGATCTGTTGCATTATTTTGATGTGTCGCCCTTGAAAGATGAGCTGATTTACAGCCGTTTTCTCGACCCCCCAGTTCTTAATGGACGGGTTGAACTTGTCCTGCATAACTTATTGACCGGTAAAGAAAAGGTGTTGATTGAAACAGATAATCGTCAAGCCGAGGCGTTTTGCGCTGCTGATGCAGAGAGGGTTTTGCTCCCTGATGGACGCGGCCAGGTTCTGTTTACCAACCCCTGGAATAAAAAGGTGACTTATCGTTGGCAATCACCGGGGGAATCCTTGCAGATTGCGCCGCAGAGGGAATTGTTTTATCTCGATGGTAACCTCTATGCGCAGGATCGCTTGCAACTGAAGCTGCCAGCGCGGGCCAAGGTTCGTTTCAGTGACGATGCTGAGCGTCTGTTTGTCGCCTGGCAACGAAAATTGTATCTCTATTCAGGCTATCAGGTTCCGGAAAAGATCGAATTCACTGGTGTAGAGAAGGTGAAGCTGCAACGTATTCGTCAACAGCGCAGTCGGGGAGAAATCAATCTTCGCGATTATTATCAGGCGCGAAATAATATTCTCAATCCCTGACGGGCCAATTTGACCTGCATCAATGTGCTTAGCGACGACTTCTCTTAAACTGTCTGTATGGACAATAAATTACCAAACCACCCCGTATTAACGCGCAAAGAGCGTAAGGATATGAAAATCCTTGCACTCTTTACCTCGGTTTACTGCGCCGCTCATCATGGTGAACAGCGTTCTTCGGTCGGTTCACTTCCTGCCGGGTTGGAACACTTAAGCCGTTATCAGTGTTGTCCCGATTGTCATGAATTCCTGCTCTATGCCATCGAGCGACGCCTCAACTGTCCCCTCGTGGAAAAGCCTTCCTGCAAGCACTGTCATGTTCACTGTTATCGCTCCGGACACCGCGAGAAGGTCCGGCAGATTATGCGTTTCTCCGGGCAGGCACTTATCCGTAAGGGACGCCTGGATCTACTCTGGCACTACCTTTTTTGAGAAAATACGTTTCTTGATCAGCGTCAAGGTTGTGTCTGGCTAAGCTGTATATACTCTGTTTATCAATTCGGAAAAAAACGAACTTAATTTATAAAGGAGAACAAAGATGGCTCAACGTGAGATGGTTAAAATCGATGAGGATAAATGTGATGGATGTGGTCTTTGTGTTCCTTCCTGTGCTGAAGGAGCAATTCAGATCATTGACGGGAAAGCAAAATTGGTCGCCGATAACCTCTGTGACGGATTAGGTGCTTGCCTCGGAGATTGTCCTAAAGATGCGATCACCATCGAACTTCGCGACGCCGATGAATATGACGAGGAAGCGGTTGATGATCGCCTGAAAGAGATCGGCCGTGAACCGATTGCACACAGCCATCTGGTTCCTTCGGCAGGTGGTTGTCCGTCTGCACAGGTGAAAAATTTCGCACCGCCGGCGCAGCATGCCGGTTGTCCTTCGTCGAAGGTGATGAATTTCAAGGCGACTGAAGAAGATTCTGATAATGATCAGTCGGGGCAGCGTCCTTCGGAATTACGTCAGTGGCCGGTGCTGCTCAATCTGGTTCCACCGACCGCCCCCTTTCTGGAGGGGAAAGAAGTGTTGTTGTCGGCCGATTGCGCTCCCTTTGCTTATGCTGATTTCCATAAAGATATTCTGAAGAATCGGTCAGTTGTCGTTGGTTGTCCCAAATTTGATAACGCTCAGCTGTATATCGAAAAGTTGACGGCGATGATCAAGGACGGGGGGATTACCAAACTGGTGGTCGCGCATATGGAAGTGCCATGCTGCTCGGGACTGATCGCCATTGCCAAGCAGGCAATCGATGCCAGCGGAGTCGATATGCCACTGGAAACGATCAAGATCGGCGTGCAGGGTGATTTGAAGTAAGAAAACTTAAAAACTTTCTCGCACCCGTTCGCTTTGCTCACTCAAGCCACCAAGCCACAGAGGGGTGCACAGTCAAAATCAGATTTTTGGGTTTGAAACAAAATAATGGTTTTCTTTGTGCCTCCGTGGCTTTGTGCGAGAAAGATTTTATCTGGCTAGATATTATCAGTTACAGTAGGGCTCTGGATTTCCAGGGCCCTTTTTTCTTGCAGCGTTGCCGGTCTTTTGTATTGATGTCGTCACATCAAATTAAATATACTGACTATCCACTGAAAGCACAGAACTCACGGAAAAATCTTATTGTTACTAAATTCAGTGGCTTCCGTGTTTTCCGTGGACAAAAACTGAAGAATTAACGCAACACTGATTTTTGGTGGAGCGAAGTAGATAACCATATTAAATATTTACTCACTATTAGTGTTGTGGCGAGGGATAAAATGCTTTTACCTGTTATTTTGTCGGGTGGTGCCGGAACTCGGTTGTGGCCGCTGTCCTGTGAATCCTATCCAAAGCAGCTCTTGCCATTGACCAGCGACAAGACCATGTTGCAGGAAACTGTATTGCGCTTATCAGGCATAGCAGATATCGCTCAGCCGATGGTGGTTTGTAACGAGAGTCATCGCTTTATGGTCGCAGAACAGATGCGGCAACTAGACATTGAATCGAACTCAATTATTTTGGAGCCCTGCGGGCGTAACACGGCTCCGGCCGTTGCGATCGCGGCGTTACAAGCTCGGGCTGCTGGCGACGATCCAATCTTGTTGATTCTGCCAGCAGATCATTTGATTCAGGACGTCGAGCTGTTTCAAAAAACGGTCATAGCGGGGGCAAAATTGGCTGCGGAGGGTTCTCTGGTGACCTTCGGTATTGTCCCCGATGCTCCGGAAACCGGTTATGGCTACATAAAAGCTGTTTCTCAACCGTTAGCAGGGCATAACGCTTTTAGGGTCGCGGATTTCGTCGAGAAGCCCGACCTGCCGACAGCGCAGCAGTATGTTGCTTCCGGTCAGTATTATTGGAACAGTGGCATGTTTATGTTCAAGGCCAGCCGTTATCTTGAAGAATTGGAAAAATATCGTCCGGATATCCTCGCTGCCTGTCAACTCTCCTACCAGACAATAACCAGTGATCTTGATTTTCAACGCTTGGATGAAGCTGCTTTTGCCGCCTGTCCATCCGAATCGATCGATTATGCGGTGATGGAGAAAACAGAAGCTGCCGTTGTTCTGCCGCTGGACGCAGGCTGGAACGACGTCGGTGCCTGGTCGGCGCTTTGGGATGTGCAGCAGAAGGATCCTGCAGGTAATGTTCTGATCGGCGATGTCCTCACCGAAGGTGCCGAAAATTGTTATCTGCACGCGACCAATCGCATGATTGCGGTGGTCGGGGTTGAGGATCTGGTGGTGGTGGAAACGGCTGACGCGGTCTTGGTCGCGCACCGGGACAAGGTGCAGAACGTCAAAGGGATCGTCCAGCAGCTCAAAGAGCAAAAGCGCAGCGAAGCCTTGTTGCATCGGCGGGTCAATCGTCCCTGGGGAGCTTACGAAGGGATTGATGTTGGCGAGCGCTTTCAGGTTAAGCGGATTACTGTTACCCCCGGTGCCAGCCTGTCATTGCAAAAGCACCATCACCGCGCCGAACACTGGGTTGTCGTCAGTGGCACCGCCAATGTGACCTGTGGAGATAAGGTCCTGCTGCTTACCGAAAACCAATCGACCTACATTCCATTGGGGGAGGTGCACCGCTTGGAGAATCCGGGGCAGATTCCGCTGGAAATGATCGAGGTTCAGTCCGGCAGTTATCTGGGGGAGGACGATATTGTTCGTTTTGAGGATGTCTACGGCCGCCAAGCTGATCAGGAGTCGGGCAAATGAATATCACCTGTTTTAAGGCCTATGATATTCGCGGGCGACTGCCGGATCAATTGAATGAAGACGTCGCCTGGCGGATCGGGCGTGCCTATGCGGAATTTTTACAGCCGAAAAACGTGGTCGTCGGTCGGGATGTGCGCTTGTCGAGTGCATCCCTGACGCAGGCGCTGGCCGATGGTTTATGTCAGGGCGGTGTCGATGTTCTTGATATCGGCCTGTGTGGCACGGAAGAGATCTATCATGCGACCTTCAGCCAGAAAACCGATGGCGGGATCATGGTCACCGCCAGCCACAATCCGATCGATTACAATGGCATGAAGCTGGTGCGGGAGGATTCCAAACCGATCAGTGGAGATACCGGCTTGGACAAAATTCGGCAACTGGCGGAAAGGGGTGATTTTTCTCCGTCTGAGCGGATCGGAAATAAAATCTCGGTCTCTTTTAAAAGTCAGTACATCGAACACCTGCTTTCTTATCTCGATCTTTCTGCTATTAAGCCGCTGAAGGTGGTCTTTAATGCCGGCAACGGCTGTGCCGGTCCGATTGTTGATCTGTTGGAAAAGCATTTGCCGCTGCAGGTGGTTAAGGTCTGTCACGAGCCTGACGGAACCTTCCCGAATGGAATACCCAATCCGCTGTTGCCGGAAAATCGTTCCATGACCCGTGATGCTGTGCTTGAGCAACAGGCGGATCTTGGCATTGCCTGGGATGGTGATTTTGATCGCTGTTTTTTCTTTGATGAAAAAGGCGATTTTATCGAGGGCTATTACATCGTCGGTTTATTGAGTGAAGCCCTGCTTAGCAGTCATCCGGGGCAAAAAATCATTCATGATCCGCGCTTGACCTGGAATACTATCGATATCGTCAAGCGGGCAGGAGGGCAAGCGGTACAGAGCAAGACCGGTCATGCCTTTATCAAAGAGCGGATGCGGCTGGAAAATGCCCTCTATGGCGGGGAGATGAGCGCCCATCATTATTTCCGCGACTTTGCTTATTGTGACAGCGGCATGATTCCCTGGTTGATGGTGATTGCGTTGCTCAGCCAAACCGGCAAGTCGATGTCGTCACTGGTGGCCGATTGTGTGGCCCGGTTTCCAGCCAGTGGGGAAATTAATCGCCGGGTTGAAGATTCGACGACGGTTATCAGTGCCATTCGCAGCCATTATGAAACGGATGCTGACAGCATTGATTTTACTGATGGCCTGAGCCTCGATATGGGGACGTGGCGCTTCAATTTGCGTGAGTCGAATACCGAACCGGTCATTCGTTTAAATGTCGAGTCGAGAGGGGATGCGGCGTTGATGCAGGAAAAAACCGAAGAATTGTTGCTGTTGATCGGCGGCGAGAGTTCCTGATGTAGGAAATAAAGGTTCAGGGCGACCCATGGGTCGCCCCTACCTATACATATCGAGATAACTAGGTAGGGGCGAGGCATGCCTCGCCCGCTAGCTTTTAGCCTTTTTCAAATCTGACCAGCCGAATAAAATCTTCCGCTTTCAAACTGGCGCCGCCGACCAGGGCACCATCGATATCGTCCATCGCCATCAGCCCATCGACGTTGGTTGGTTTGACACTGCCGCCGTAGAGGATGCGCGTCTGCATGGCGACGTCCTGGGTAAATAGTCCCTGCAGCATGCCGCGAATAAACGAGTGGGCTTCCTGGGCTTGCTCGTCAGTGGCGGTTTTGCCAGTGCCAATCGCCCAGACCGGTTCGTAAGCAATGACGACATCTGCCATTTGGGTCGCTGAGAGGTTAGCCAGCCCGCCTTTAATTTGCGCGGTCAAAACCTCCAGCATCTGATCCGACTCGCGTTCCTGCAGGGTTTCGCCAACGCAGAGGATCGGTTTTAGGCCTGTTTCCAGGGTCTTGATCATTTTCTGATTGATGAAGGTATCGGACTCTTCCAGCAGCTGGCGTCGCTCCGAGTGACCGATGATGATATAGTCGCAACCAGCGTCTTTGAGCATCAGTGGTGAGACCTCGCCGGTAAAAGCGCCGGTCTCTTGCGGATAGCAATTCTGGGCCGCCAGTTTGATCGGTGTGTTTTTAATCGTCTCAGCAACCGCGGTTAAAGAGGTGTAAACCGGGGCGATAACGATGTCAACGTCCTCAAAATTGGCTAAGCACTTCGCCAGAGAACTACTTAGTTCGCAAGCTTCGGCGATGGTTTTGTGTAGCTTCCAGTTTCCGGCGATCATTGGTTTGCGCATTTGAATCCCTCCGCTTTTCTATTTGTCAGTTAAGGCCACAACGCCGGGTAAAGCCTTGCCTTCGAGAAACTCCAAAGAGGCTCCGCCGCCGGTTGAGATGTGGGTCATTTTGTTCTGCAGATTCGATTTGTTGACCGCAGCAACAGAATCGCCACCACCGATAATCGACAGGCAGTCTGACTCCGCCAGGGTTTCGGCGATGGCGAAAGTCCCCTTGGCATAGGCGTCAAACTCGAACACTCCCATCGGCCCGTTCCAGACGACCGTTTGTGCTGCGGCAACTTTTTTGGCGTAAACCTTGATTGACTCCGGACCGATATCGAGGCCCATCTTATCGGCCGGGAAATTCTCGTTGGTGCAGATTTCAGCGGGACTGTCTGCCGCGAACTTTGCGGCGACCAAATGGTCACTTGGCAGCAAAAAGTCAACGCCGCTCGCTTTGGCTTTTTCCAGCAGCTCTCTGGCCAGATCGAGGCGATCTTCTTCGACCAGGGAGGTGCCAATCTCGTAACCTTGCGCTTTTAAAAAGGTGTAGGCCATGCCGCCGCCAATCAGGATAGCGTCGACCTTGTTGAGCAGATTTTCGATAACAGTAATCTTGTCACTGACTTTTGCGCCACCCAAAATGGCAACGAAGGGACGCTGCGGCGCGGCCAGTGCGCCACCGAGATATTTCAGCTCCTTCTCCATCAGGTAGCCGGAGACCGCCGGTTGCAATAGCTTGGCAACCCCTTCGGTTGAAGCGTGGGCGCGGTGGGCGGTGCCGAAGGCGTCGTTGACATAGACTTCAGCCAGTTTGGCCAGTTGCGCTGCGAATTGTGGATCGTTATCGGTTTCGCCAGCGTGAAAACGAACGTTTTCCAGCAGCATAACGCTGCCATTGCTTAACTGGTTGGCAATGAATTCAATATTTTCACCGATGCAATCGGGAGCCATGATCACTTGCTGGTTGAGCAACTTGCCGAGATAGCTCGCCACCGGGCAGAGACTGAATTTTGGAGCAGGTTTGCCTTTGGGGCGTCCCAAATGTGATGCCAGAATCAACCGTGCACCTTTGTCGAGCAACGCCCGTATCGTTGGCAATGCGGCAACGATACGGGTATCGTCGGCTATCTCACCCTTTTCATTGATAGGAACATTGAAATCGACTCGGCAGAAAACCCGCTTGCCTGCGACATCAATGTCATCAATTGATAGTTTGTTAAACATCTTTTCTCCTTAACCTGTATATGTGGATATTCTGCTGGCGAATAGCACAATTCATTGAATCGCCTGCGCACTCCAAAAATCACCGCTGAACTACTTTAGTGCAGCTCAGATTTTAGAAGCACTCATTCGATCCAAGCATTTGCACTCTTCATCCACCGCATCCCCACATATACAGGTTGAACAAAACAACGCCGGTTCTTTGCAGAACCGGCGTTGTTATCAAACGTTACTTGTTGGCGATGTAGCGGACCAGATCGAAAACCCGGCTTGAGTAGCCCCACTCGTTATCGTACCAGCTGAGGACCTTGACCATGGTACCGCCAATGACGTTGGTGCTCAGCGAATCGAATGTGGATGAGGCCGGTGAACCATTAAAATCGACCGAAACCAGTGGCAGATCGCAGTAATCGAGAATGCCCTTCATTTCACCGTCGGCCGCAGCTTTCATGGCCGCGTTAATTTCTTCGATACTGGTCACTTTTTCCGTTTCCACAACCAGGTCGACCACCGAGACGTTCGGGGTCGGGACGCGTACGGCCATGCCGTCAAGTTTGCCTTTGAGTTCAGGCAGCACCAGCGAAACCGCTTTGGCGGCACCGGTGGTGGTGGGGATCATCGAAACAGCGGCAGCGCGAGCGCGGCGCAGATCCTTGTGTGGTAGATCGAGAATGCTCTGGTCATTGGTGTAGGCATGGATGGTCGTCATCATGCCGCGCACAATGCCAAAGTTCTGCAACAAGACCTTGGCCACCGGAGCCAGGCAGTTGGTGGTGCAGGAGGCATTGGAAATGATCTGGTGGCTTGATGGGTCGAACTTATCTTCGTTAATCCCCATACAGACGGTGATGTCAGCATCTTTGCCCGGCGCACTGATGACCACGCGTTTTGCTCCAGCGTCAAGGTGCATGGCTGCTTTCGCGCGATCGGTAAAAATGCCGGTCGACTCGATGACGATATCGACGTCGAGCTCTTTCCAGGGAAGTTGGGCCGGATCACGTTGGGCGAGAATCTTAATTGACTTGCCATTGATGACCAGGTTGTCGCCTTCGACACTGACGTCGCCCTGAAAGGTGCCGTGGATCGAGTCATATTTAAACAGGTGGGCCAATGTTGCGGCATCGGTCAGGTCGTTGATGGCGACAACGTCCATCGCTTGTGATCCACTGGCAATACGTAAGACATTTCTGCCGATACGTCCGAACCCATTGATTGCTACTTTTACAGACATGAAGCCTCCTCGATAAAGATGTGATGCGGTTAGTTGTTGCAAAGTAATTTTTGATTAGGAAAAACACGGCAACTATGCGGTTTTTCACGTAGATTATTTGTGCCTAAGCCTACATTAAAACTCCAACTTTGCAAATCACTTTAACGGAAAAAAATCCTTTAAAATCACAATTGTTTTTCTGCTTGCAGCTAGCGTTGATTTTCGGTATAAGGGCAACGCTTTCAGGGGAAGAAGGGATAGTCGTGTGCGAGTATGTTTGTTGGCCAGTGGCAGCCGTGGAAACAGTGCCTTAATCGAAGCTGACGGTTGCCGAATCCTGGTTGACGCCGGTCTGTCGGGCCGTGAAATCGAAAGACGTTTGGCAACCCTCGAACTGACAGGTGAAGACCTGCATGCGATTTTGATCAGTCATGAACATCATGATCATGTCGGTGCCGTCGGTCCACTGGCAAGGCGTTATGACCTGCCGGTTTATGTTGATCACCAAACGCATGCCGCTTTACCGAAGCTTGGAAAGATTGATCAGCTGCAACTTTTCACCGCCGGTGAAAAATTCCTTTGTCACGATTTGACCATCAGCACTTTTTCGACCACTCACGATGCGGTCAATCCGGTTGGTTTTGTCGTTGATTCTAGTGAAGGCAGGGTCGGTTTTGCAACCGATCTGGGGATGCCGACCCGTTTGGTGAGCGAGCACTTAAAGGAATGCCGCGTGCTTGTTCTGGAAGCCAATCATGATGAACAGATGTTGCTTGATGGCCCTTATCCTTGGCCGCTGAAGCAGAGAATCCGTAGCCGTCATGGGCACCTTTCTAATCTTGAAAGCGAAGGCTTGTTGCGCGATATCAATTGGCCTGGCTTGGAAGCCCTTTTTCTTGCACACCTCAGTGAGGAAAATAATTGCCCCGACTTGGTCGAACAGACGTTTTTGCAGGCGATGCTGCAGCATGGGCATAATCCGCAAATAATTGTCGGTCGACAGCATCAAGCGAGTTCCTGTTTTGTCGGAGCTCTGTTATAGTCAGCAGTTCAAATAAATAAATTACCGGAGCAGGAATGAATTTTCCTGCTTTGCTTGTTTCATGGGACTAAGAACAACGCGGAGAATTGAATGGCCTGGAGAATAGTTGTCGGACTGAAAAGTGGCGTTAAGGATGCTCGTGGTGAGCGGGTGCGTCGCGAAATCAAGGATCATCTCGGCTACCAGTTGGACTCAGTCCAAACACTGGATGTCTATACCGTTGATGCCGAGTTGAGTGATGCCGAAATTGAACTGGCTGCCGCCGGTCCCTTTTCCGACCCTGTCATTCAGGATGTCGCAATCAATCGACCGCTGGCAAGCGGTTTTGATATTTTGATTGAGGTTGGTTTACGTCCCGGAGTGACAGATAACACCGGTCGGACCGCCAAAGAGGCTATCCAGTATATTACCGGTCGTCCGTTTAAGGCTGAAGAGGGCGTTTATACCTCCACTCAGTACCTGCTGACTGGGCTGAAGGATATCGCTGTTGCGGAAAAGATTGCCAAGGATTTTCTTGCCAATGGTTTGATTCAGCGTTGGACCATTCTTGCCGCTGATGAGTTGGATGCGAAGACCGGCGTTCCAGTGACCGTTCCGAAGGTCGTCAGCGGTAGCTCCCCGACCGTACAGAATATTAATCTCAAGGTCAGTGACGATCAGTTGCTCGAGATCAGCCGCCAGGGAATGTTGGCGCTTAATCTCGAAGAGATGCTGAAGATCAAGCAACACATTGAAGATCCGCAGATTATTGCCATCCGTGAAACGGTCGGTCTTGGTGCGGAATTGACCGATGTCGAGCTTGAGGCATTGGCGCAGACCTGGAGTGAGCACTGTAAACACAAAATCTTTTCCGCCAAGATTGAATACGAAGACGAGAATGGCAATCAAGAGATCATCGATTCGCTGTTCAAGACTTATATTGTCGGCGCAACCCGCGATATTCGTAAAGCGATGGGCGATGATGATTTCTGCCTGTCGGTTTTCAAAGACAATGCCGGGGTTATCGAGTTCAACGCTGACTGGAGCATTGTCTTCAAGGTCGAAACGCACAACTCACCAAGCGCTTTGGATCCCTACGGCGGCGCGTTGACCGGTATTGTCGGTTGTAACCGCGATGGTGTCGGCACCGGTATGGGCGCGCGGTTGATCTTTAATACTGATGTCTTCTGTTTCGCCTCACCTTTTTTTGAAAAAGAGCTGCCACCGCGTTTGCTGCATCCACGGCGGATTTTTGAAGGGGTGGTCGAGGGTGTCGAGCACGGTGGCAACAAAAGCGGCATTCCGACCATTAACGGTTCGCTGGTTTTCGATGAGCGTTTTGCCGGCAAGCCTTTGGTCTATTGCGGAACCGCCTCGATTATGCCGCGCAACCTCAACGGTCAGCCTTGCCACGAAAAACAGGTTCTGATCGGCGATCATATCGTTATGACCGGTGGCCGCATCGGCAAGGATGGAATACACGGCGCGACCTTTTCTTCCGAGGAGTTGCACGAGGGTTCGCCGGTGACCGCAGTGCAGATCGGTGATCCGATCACGCAGCGGAAGATGTTCGACTTTTTGCTGATTGCCCGTGATCGTGGCCTTTATAATTCCTTTACCGATAACGGTGCCGGTGGCCTGTCTTCTTCGGTGGGAGAGATGGGCGAAGATACCGGTGGTTTCGAAATGCACCTCGATCGCGCACCACTCAAATATGCTGGCCTGCAGCCGTGGGAAATTTTAATTTCCGAGGCGCAGGAGCGGATGACTTTGGCGGTGCCATCCGACAAGCTGGATGATTTTATCACTCTGGCTAAAGAGATGGATGTCGAAGCGACCGATCTCGGTAACTTTACTGACTCTGGATATTTCCACTGCCTCTACGAAGGCAAGACGGTTTGTTATCTGTCGATGGAATTTGTGCACGAAGGTGTGCCGCAGATGGTTATCCCGGCCAAGTGGCAGCCGAAGACTCTGAGTGAACCGGATTTCCCTGAGCCGCAAAATCTGAATATTGAACTGCAGAAATTGCTGGCGCGACTCAATATCTGTTCCAAGGAATCGGTTGTTCGCCGCTATGATCACGAAGTGCAGGCAGGAACAGTTATCAAGCCGCTGGTTGGCGTTGCTAATGATGGTCCTTCCGATGCAGCAGTCTTCCGGCCGATCCTCGATTCCTTTGAAGGTGTGGTGGTCTCCCACGGGATCTGCCCCAATTACAGCGATATTGACACCTATCACATGATGGCTTGCGCTATCGACGAAGGTTTGCGTAATTATGTCGCCGTCGGTGGCAACATCGACCATGTTGCCGGCCTGGACAACTTCTGCTGGTGTGATCCGGTTAAAAGCGACAAGACACCGGATGGTGAATATAAGGCTGCCCAGCTGGTTCGGGCCAATAAGGCGCTGTACGAATATTGCGTTGCCTTCGGTGTGCCGCTGATCTCTGGCAAAGATTCGATGAAGAATGACTACCAGATCGGCGACACCAAGATTTCCATTCCGCCGACAGTGCTCTTTTCGGTGATCGGCAAGATTGCCGATGCGCGCAAATCGGTGTCGATGGATGTTAAGCGTCCCGACGACCTGGTTTATCTGCTCGGTGATACCTTTGACGAATTGGGCGGCTCAGAGTATTACGCGGAGCTGGGAGAGTTGGGCAGTAATGTGCCGAAGGTCGATTCCACTACTGCGCTGGCGCGCTATCGCACCCTGAATCAGGCGCAACGGCAAGGCTTGATAGTCTCCTGCCATGATCTCTCGGATGGTGGCCTGGGTGTTTCACTGGCGGAAAAAGCTTTTGCTGGCGGTTACGGTATCAAGGCTTCTCTGGAAAAGGTGGCAGCAAGCAGCGGTATGCGGGCGGATAAAATCCTCTTTTCGGAATCTCAAAGCCGCCTGCTGGTGACGATCAGACCTGAACAGCAGGGTGCCTTTGAAGGCCTGTTCACAGGGCAAAGCTGCCAACTGATTGGCCAGGTGACTAATCAGCCTGAACTGTTGGTGACCGGGGAAAATGGGGCGGTACTGATCAGTACGCCAATCGATTTATTGAAAGAGGCGTGGCAAGCGCCTTTGCGGGAGATGTAAGATGCCCAAAAGTGTTAAAGCGATTGTCATTGCCGGAAATGGCACCAATTGTGAGCGCGAGGTCGCCTTTGCCTGTAAACTGGCTGGCGCCGATGTTGCCGATATTGTTCATATTGCAGAGCTCTTGGCCGGGCGCGTCAAGCTGGAAGATTATCACTTTCTGAATCTGGCCGGTGGTTTTCTCGATGGTGATGACTTGGGTAGTGCCAAGGCGGGAGCCAACCGCCTGTTGTACGCCAAGGTTGCTGGTAGCGAGCAGACGATTGCCGACCAGATTCGCCAGTTTGTCGCCGCTGGAAAACTGGTGATGGGCGTCTGCAACGGCTTTCAGTTGATGGTGAAAATGGGCCTGTTACCGGCGCTTACCGTCGAGAATAAGCAAAGCTGTTCCTTGACCTTCAATGATGGCGGGCGTTTTGAGGATCGCTGGACCTGGCTTAAGGTTGATAGTGAATCGCCTTGCGTGTTTACTCGCGGTCTTGAGGGCGTTTATTTGCCGGTACGGCACGGTGAAGGGAAATTTGTCACCGACAATAAAGGGACATTGCAACAACTTGAGCAGCAGCATCTGGCGGTGGTGAAATACGCCGATAGTGATTTGCAGCCAACGCAGCAGTATCCGGATAATCCAAATGGCAGTCAGTCCGCCATTGCCGGTATTTGCGACCCGACCGGGCGTCTGTTTGGGCTGATGCCACACCCCGAAGCCTACATTCACCGCACTCATCACCCACGCTGGACCCGGGAGGAACTTCCGGAAGAGGGCATGGGTTTGTGGCTGTATCAGAACGCAATCCGCTTTATTCGCGACGAACTACTGAAGTAGTACCGCTTGAGGAGTCATCGATACTGATGTTTGATAAATTACACGAAGAATGCGGTGTGTTCGGAATTTTCGGCCATCCGGAAGCCGCCAACCTGACCTATCTCGGCCTCTATGCCTTGCAGCATCGCGGTCAGGAGAGTTGCGGTATTGTCGCTTCGGACGGCACACATCTCAACTCGCATCTGGGGATGGGGCTGGTCTCTGATGTCTTCAAGCGTAACGAAATTTTCGACACCCTGCCGGGCAGTTCCTCTATTGGCCATGTGCGTTATTCGACTTCCGGTGGCAATGACCTCAAGAATTGTCAACCGATCATGGTCGACTATTCGCGCGGCAGCATTGCTGTTGCCCACAACGGCAATCTGGTCAACGCCCAGGAATTGCGCAACCAGCTGGAAAAGAGCGGCTCGATCTTTTCCACCACGGCCGACACCGAAACCATTATTCATCTGATTGCCCGCGCGCAGTCTGATTCGCTGGTTGAGCGTCTTAGTGAGGCTTTGCTCCAGGTTAAGGGTGCATACAGTTTGGCTTTTTTGACCGAAACGCGGATGATTGCGGTGCGTGATCCAAATGGTTTCCGTCCCTTGGCTCTCGGAAAACTGGACGGCGCATATGTGGTCGCCTCCGAATCCTGTGCTTTCGATTTGATTGAAGCTGAATATATCCGTGAACTTGAGCCGGGCGAATTGATCGTTATCGACAAGGATGGGATGGAATCATTTTTTCCATTCAAGGAGACGCATAATACTCCCTGTATCTTCGAGTACGTCTACTTTGCTCGGCCCGACAGCCGGATCTACAATCGCAACGTTTATATGGTGCGTAAGGAATTTGGTCGGCAATTGGCGCGGGAGTTCCCGGTGGATGCCGATCTGGTTATTGCCGTGCCCGATTCCGGTGTCCCCGCCGCGATGGGCTACGCCGAAGAGGCTGGCTTGCCGATTGAGCTCGGTCTGATCCGTAATCATTATGTTGGACGGACCTTTATTGAGCCACAACAGTCGATCCGCCACTTCGGAGTCAAGTTGAAATTGAACCCGGTGCGTGAAGTTATCGAAGGCAAGAAGGTTGTCGTTATAGATGATTCAATTGTGCGCGGGACCACTTCACGGAAAATTGTTAAGATGATCCGCAATGCCGGGGCCAAGGAGATTCATGTTCGCATCTCCTGTCCGCCAACCAGTTTTCCTTGCTTCTACGGCATCGATACCCCATCGCGCAAAGAGTTGATTGCGGCGTCACATACCATTGATGAAATCTCTCGTTATATCACGGCTGATTCTCTCGGTTATCTTTCGCGTGACGGCATGCTCTCGTCGGTGCAGAAGTTTGGTGAGGGGGATTTTAAATTTTGTGATGCCTGTTTTAGTGGTGAGTATCCGGTAAAGTTCCCGCGTATGAAATCTGACGAGCAACTTGGTTTGTTCTGATATTTCAGGTTGTTATCGCCCGATAGTTAAGGCTGGATCAAGGAGAGTACGATGAGTGTTAAAGATCAATTGAAACCGATTCTTGTAGAAATGTCATATGAGCAGCGAGAGGTCACCCTCGCTTCCGGTCGCAAAAGTAACTTCTACTTCGACGGCAAGCAAACGACCCTGCATGCCACAGGTGGTTTGCTGGTCGGCAAGGCTTTCTGGGAAGAAGTTAAGCAGTTCGAAGGACCAATTGATGGCGTTGGCGGTTTGACTCTCGGTGCCGATCCGATTGCAACGGCCACCTCGATTGCCGCACACCTTGATGGGGCTGATGTGCATGCCTTTATCATCCGCAAGGAGCCTAAAGGTCACGGCACCGGTCAGTGGCTCGAAGGACGTAAAAATCTACCACCGGGTTCGCGGGTGGTGATTGTTGAAGATGTGACCACCACCGGTGGCTCTTCACTCAAAGCTGTTGAACGCGCAGAAGAGGAGGGCTTGGTCGTCCTCGGGATCGTCACGCTGGTTGATCGTGAAGAGGGTGCGCGTGAGGCGATTGAAGGCGCTGGGCAGCAATTGCGGACCGTCTTTACCCGCACGGAAGTTGTTGGTTAAATAAAAACGTAGGGGCGAGCTATAGCTCGCCCGGATCAATATGGCGGGCGACCCATGGGTCGCCCCTACGGATAGAGAAAAGCGGGACCCTGATTCGATTCAGGGTCCCGCTTTTTTATTCTTCGCTCGGAATGCAGTAAACGTCAAGCACTCCCGGTTGGTGGCCGAGATCGTCCCGATCGATACGGCTGGTGTTGCCGACAACACCGAGAATGATCCGGTCAGCTCCGGTTGATTGGTGGAAGTCACAATCCTGCTCCACCAGAAACTGTTTCGTCTGTTCAATGTCTGCTTCGGTGGCGGTTTTCTTCATGATAACCAGCATGGCAATTATTCCCCTTTTGAGCGTGCGCGCTCGAGGCTGCGGCTTTCGTCAATGACCCGTTCAAAAAAACGGGTTATCGCATCATCGTCGAGTGGTCCGGGATTGATCTCTTTCATTCGCTCAAAGATCAGTTTTTCCCGTTTTGGATCATAGATCGGCAGGTCGAGTTTTTTCTTGATCTGCCCGATCTCTAGGGCCATGGCTGCGCGTTCGTTAAAGATGCGCAACAACTCGTTATCAAGTTGATTGATTTTTTTTCTGATTGTGTCGATATCCAAAGCAAAATCCCTTAGGTCGATTGGTCTTGGTCATCGTGATACTGGCAGCCGCTGATGACCGTGTCGTGGAGTGAGTTTTCATCATCTGTCTGTGGGTAGTCGATGGTGTAATGCAGGCCACGGCTTTCCTGGCGCATTAAGGCACTTTGTACGATCAATTCGGCGACAGTGGTGATATTGCGCAACTCAATCAGGTCGGAGGTAATATAGAAGTTCCAGTAGTACTCAATAATTTCTTCCTGAATCATCTTTATCCGACTCATGGCGCGGTGCAGGCGCTTGTTTGAGCGGACAATCCCGACATAGTTCCACATGCAGCGCCGGATTTCGTCCCAGTTATGCGCGACCACAACCTCTTCATCGCTGTCGGTCGCCGAGCCGCAGTCCCAGGGTTCAAAAAGAGGGACGGGAGGATAGCTCTCACTCAGGCGTTGTATTGAGGATTCGGCCGCAAGTTTGGCAAAAACGACCCCTTCTAGCAGGCTGTTGCTGGCCAGTCGATTGGCACCGTGCAGGCCGGTGCAGGCAACTTCGCCGATTGCATAGAGATTGCGGATGCAGGTTTCGCCGCTGCTGTCTGTTTGCAGTCCGCCGCACAGATAGTGTGCCGCTGGCACGACCGGGATCGGTTCCTTGGTCATGTCGATGCCATAATCAAGGCAGGTCTGGTAAATGGTCGGAAAGCGGTCGCGGATATAATCTTCGCCTTTGTGCGTGATGTCGAGAAAAACGCAGTCGTCACCATGTTTCTTCATCTCGTTGTCGATGGCTCGGGCAACGATGTCACGTGGGGCGAGATCTTTGAGTTGATGATAGCCGGGCATGAATGCGCAGCCATCACTACGGCGCAAAATCGCCCCTTCACCACGCACCGCTTCGGAAATCAAAAAGGATTTAGCGTTCGGGTGATAGAGGGTGGTCGGGTGGAATTGCATGAATTCCATATTGGCGACAGCCGCGCCAGCGCGCCAGCCGATCGCGACCCCATCGCCGGTCGCTACGTCCGGGTTGCAGGTGTAGAGATAGACTTTTCCGGTCCCACCCGTCGCCAGGACGGTAATTCTGGCGGCAAAGGTAATGACCTCTTCATTGTTAATGTCGAGGATGTGGGCACCGAGGCAGCGATTTGTTTCCAAATCCTTTTTAAGTAGTTTTCCTTCGGTAATTAAATCGACGGCAATATGGTGCTGATAGAGGTTGATGTTGGGGTGTTTGAGCACCGCTTCGACCAGGGCGCGTTCAATCTCACGGCCGGTGGCATCCTTGGCGTGGAGAATTCTGCGGTGGCTGTGACCGCCCTCGCGGGTCAGGTCGTATTGGTCTTCTTGATTGCGACTGAATTTGACACCCCAGTCGATCAAGTCGGCCACCGCTTTTGGGCCGGAAGTTACTACCAGGTCGACGATATCAGGGTGGGGCAGGTTCACGCCCGCAACCATCGTGTCTTGGGCGTGAGAGGTGAAGCTATCTTCGGCAGATGAGACCGCTGCTATCCCTCCTTGCGCTAATTGCGTTGCTGTTACGTCGATATCTCTTTTAGTGACCAGCGAGACGGTTCCGCGATCGGCCACTTTAAGGGCGTAGGAAAGACCGGCGATACCTGTGCCGATAACAAGGAAATCAGATGTAATCTTCATGGCTTACAAGTCCTGACTGGCAATGTGTCAGAAGACAATAACAGGCAAAAATTTCATGAGCGGCATTATCGGGCGCAGCGTTGAGGATGTCAAGAAATTCACGGTTTTACACGGTTGAATTATCTTCTTGATTCGTCTAAGGTTACAAGATGCTCATAAAGAATCCACGTTTACCCCTTTTGCTCTTTCTTATAACGGCGCTGTTGCTGCCGAATTTGGTTGATGCCGCCATCTATCGCTATGTTGATGCGAGTGGGCGGATGCATTTTACCAATGTTCCGACCAGCAGCCAGTACCGCTTATATAGTGGCGATGGTGAAGGTTATCGTCTGGAGGCATTGATTCAGCATTTCGCCCAAAAATTTAGTCTCGATGCAGCGTTAATCAAAGCGGTTATCAGGGTTGAGAGTAATTTTGATCCATCGGTGGTTTCCAATAAGGGGGCCCAGGGATTAATGCAGTTGATGCCAGAAACGGCAATCGAAGTCGGTGTCAACGATCCTTTTGACCCTTCACAGGCGATCTATGGCGGCTCATTATACTTGCGTAAAATGCTTGATTCTTTTGATCGGAACCTTGATTATGCCTTGGCGGCCTATAACGCCGGTCCAACGACTGTCCGTAGATATGGCGGTATTCCACCCTATAAAGAAACCCAGAATTACGTTAAGCGGGTTAAGTATTATTTTGATTATTATCGCCGTGTAAAGGGCACTTATTGATGGAACAAGAAGTCAAGTTGATGAACCTGCCGAACATGCTTACCCTGGGCAGAATTGCTGCAGTGCCGGTGGTGGTTGTTTTGTTGATGTTCGAATCGCGAGAGAACAGTTTTTGGGCCGCGCTCATTTTCTCTTTAGCTGCAATCACTGATTGGTTGGATGGATACCTGGCGCGGAAGTGGCAAATTGTCACTGTCTTGGGGAAATTTCTTGATCCTCTGGCGGACAAGCTTGTTGTCATGGGGGCGTTGATTATGCTGATTCCGCTCGATCGTGTGCCGGCTTGGGCTGTCTTTGTTATTCTGGCCAGGGAGATGCTTGTTACCGGTCTGCGTTCCATTGCTTCTGCGGAAGGGATCGTGATTTCTGCTAGTGATTTGGGGAAATATAAAACCATTTTTCAGATGGTCGCCATTATTGGACTCTTGTTGCATTACCAGTATTACTGGTTTTTTGGCATCGAAGTGAACTTTCTTTATCCCTCTTTTCATAATGTCGGGATTTTCTTCTTTTACATTTCATTCCTGTTGACCCTCTGGTCAGGAGCAGATTATCTGATAAGGTTTTTTCGCGTTTTTGCCAGGTGATTTAAATTGTTGAAATATAAGTAATATGGCCGTGTTGGGAAAAACTTTTATTTTATATTGACACTCTGCAAATCGTTTTGCTATAACTGCATCCGCTCGTCACGACGAGCATAAATCTGAGCGGGAATAACTCAGTGGTAGAGTGCAACCTTGCCAAGGTTGACGTCGCGAGTTCGAATCTCGTTTCCCGCTCCATAAAATAAACTGCTTTGGCAGTTCGCAAACATAAAGTTTGCGGGAATAACTCAGTGGTAGAGTGCAACCTTGCCAAGGTTGACGTCGCGAGTTCGAATCTCGTTTCCCGCTCCATAAGAAATCAAGCGATCAGGTCTTTGACCTGGTCGCTTTTTTTTGTAATTAGCCTAAATTGTAACGCTCAGTTATTTCGTCTCCGCTGATTTAAACCAGATTTTTTCCCGATGGCCGTCGCCTGTTTGCTGACTGCTACCTTTGGCTTAATCTTTTTTGGGCTGTTCGGGATGGGTCCAGGTTGGCAGCATCATTTTTCTGGCTTGTCGGCTTTGTTGGAATAAGGCTTTCCGAGGACTAGACGCATTTGGCCGGTGGGTTGTCTTGCTTTTAATGTTGCAACATATAGGTATTTGAAGTGCTCTTTGTGTTGTGAGGATGTGATCGTGCGCGGTCTGGTTTGGTCCGCAGTAGAAAAAAAGCCGGGACTGCGTCCCGGCCGACTATGGGGACCTTTGTCACGAAGGGCTAATAGCTTTTAGCTTTCGGGGTTTGTGGTGAGTCAATCGCCTCTTTGCCCATTTCTCCGAACTCCGGTGAAAGCCCAAAGAATTCTTGTTGATCACTGCCGGGTGCGAGGGCCCTCAGGGTCTCCTGGTTTGGCGTTCCGGTGACAGCCAGCCCTTCGGACTCCTGAAATTGACGGATTCCATCCATGGTTTCTTGATTGATAGTGCCATCGACGTTGCCCACCTGGTAGCCTTGCTCATTCAGAAGGCGTTGCATCTCCTTGGTCTGTTTTTGGTTGAGCTGTTGCGATGCTATTTGCTGGCTGTTTTGGATTGATTCACTTTGTGAGCTACTCAGTGGTTGAAGCTGCTTGCTCGCAAGTGATTGGCTGGAAATCAGCAGGCCAATAGTGCAAGCCAGGGTTAGAATTAGAACTCCACGTTTCATTTGGTTTCTCCTTTCCGATCGCGTCCATGAGATTGCCCATAGCCACTCCGGCACGTCAGTCCTCAAATCAGGTCCGACACATCAGCAAAATATGTCATCAAGGGCATGGTTTCTTCGCCCTGACGTTCCTTTTATCAGCTGCGAAAAGATTGTCAATACAGAAAAGAACTATAAATCGGTTGTTTAGGTTGGGTTGATGGGAACAGTGGAGTGATTACCGAGGTTTATTCAACTTCGAAAATGGTGTTTTCGTCAGCGGCTCTAGGCGTAGTTTAAGGAAATATTTCTTTTTGAGAACTGTCGTTCAGGTTAGGTCCGGCGCTTCAAGTTCTGTCGATGGTCAATCAGCGCTCGGGGAACGATCACTGTGACGCTGATTTTGTTCTTTAGTAGTTCCAGTTTTGCTGCTAGGGCGGGAAAGTCCCTTGTATTTGTTTGCAGGGCAGCAATGTTGATCTCTCCAGCTTCGAGAAACGTAAGGATGTCATCCAGATGCCCCAGGCCAATCGTCAGCATGGCATGGGGGGCTGAAATTCTACCCTGATGATAGGCGTTTTCGATGGCACCAGGAGTGCCTTGCAGGATGGCGGCGGTTCTAAGCTTCTGTAAATAAGCAAACTCGCTGTTGAACGCAGCAGAGTGTCGGTCACCGGTATTCAGGCTGGCGCGGAGTCGTTCGCGCGTACGGCTGTAGAGCGTTCGATCTTCAATCTGATTGAGACTGATGCCATAGTTTTTATGGAGAAGCAGCTCGGCATTGACGAATAGTGATGTGTCAGTCAGGGTTTCGCGCAATGCTTTGTTGTCGAGAAGGCGGTTGTTTTCAGTACCTGTATCGGTTTCATTTATCTGACCGAAAAATCCTTCGGGGAGGAGGAGCTCAATCTGATTCTGTTGGATCAACCACTCCCCGATCCGAAAGGTTTCAACTTGGGCTTGTACGGTTTTGACGGCGTTCGCTCCAGTGATGGCGCTGCGATGGCCATTGGCGATAATGTAGATTTTCGAGGGTGCCGAGGTGTTCGAATGGTAGACAACTTGACCGAGCATTTCAGGCAGATTGATTTCGGTAGTGGATTCTGACGTGGCCGAGTAGGTGGTACTTCCGAACAGCAGGAAGATGATTCCGAGTGAGAACGACAGGCAATACCGATAGCATGCAAAGATTCTGAATCTGGGATATTTCATTCTGGTAACTTTCGTCAATGCGTGCCTAGAACGCCCATTGTGCAGGTATTACCAAAGATACGATGGGGGGGGCATCTGGTAGTTCCGCCGTCGTGGCGACTTATTCACTTTGGACCGCTGATATCACTATTCGTAGCTTGCGATGGATTGTTTTTTGTCGGGTTGATTTACAGTTTTTTATGAGATTTGCTTATTTTAATTATAGGCCAAGAAAAGGGCTGAGGTCAATTGGTAAAAAATAAAGATTCTATTTATTAGTATCTTAAGCTAGTTACTGTGTTTTCTTCATGCGAGGCTGTAATCGCGCTTTGTCGCTGTAGATAGGAGCTGTTAGATGTATTTTTTTTCCGTGTCAGATCATGTGAATAGCCGTCAGTTCTATGCCGCAAATATCCGGTACTTGCTTGAATTGTTGATTTTTCCTTGTTGATTTATTTATGGGAATAGCAGTTGTTTATCAATGGCCTAGGCTTATTGTCTGTCTTGATGCAAGGAAAATGCTAGGGTGGTTGGGCTTTCTTAATTAGAAATAAAAATTTCGATACCTCTTGATTTCTTACAAATTCGAGATAAACATATTTATAAGTTTATTAGAGAATGAATTCAATTGTAAATGCCTGAGGGATGACAGGATAGCGAGACGCAGCCATTTGTGTCGCCCTGAAATCCTACTACTAAGATTCTACGATCCAGGGCTTGTCTCCCGGTAAACACCACTCTCTTCCTGAGGTGGGTATACACCAATCCTGTAAAATGAATGAAAAAATGAAATGTCATTTTTTTAGCTTCCGATTGATTGCCAGTGTTGCTTGCAATTTAATTGGGGCTGAATAAGTCATAACTCAAAAGGAGGGTGTAATGTTGATCGTTAGATTAATCATCGTAACGTGTATCTTGTCTTTAGCTGCCTGCGCTCCGACCCCTAAAATCTCCGCTACTGCTTTAAATTCCCAGAAAGCTATGGTCCCAACGCTGACTACGACCGTGCTTGGTCCTGGTGATGTTATTGATGTCAAGTTCAGGCTCTGGCCTGAATTGGATTATCAACAAAGCATCCGGCCTGATGGGAAAATATCCTTGCAGTTAGTTGATGAAGTAACCGCTGCCGGCCTCACCCCTGCTGGCTTGGATACGCACCTTACGGAACTTTATTCCACAAAACTTAAATCTCCGGAAATCACCGTTGTTGTCGTTTCCCTTGCTGATCAGAACATTTACGTGGGTGGCGAGGTTGAAAACCCTGGCGTCTTAACTTTGACGGGGAATATGTCCGCCCTGCAGGCGGTTATCAACTCTGGTGGATTTAAAGAAACTGCTGAGCCAGAGAGTGCCATCATTATTCGAAAAGGGGCAGATAATAAGCCTGTTCCTATTTTTGTGAATTTACATAAGGTTCTTTATGGGAGTGACCCTAATGTCGATGTGCTGTTGAAGCCTGCAGATATTGTTTATGTTCCAAAATCTGCAATAGCCAAAGTAAATAAATTTGTTAAACAGTATGTTCAAGATTTACTGCTTTACCGAGGTGTCGGTATTGGTATGAGCTATGACTTAAATCCAGATGATAATAACTGATAATCATTTTTTGTTAAGTGTCTGTTTGATAGGTTAAATGGTGGCATTGTTCTCTGAATAGAGTTATTTGAGAGGATATGGTTATGGAAAATAAAAGCAATCTTCCAGCCAATACCGAAATATACCAGGCAATAACTGTAGCTACTGGAGATGATAATTCACTTCGTCATCTCCTTGGCATACTTTTTCGTCATAAGTTCTATATCTTTTCTTTTTTTATTGTAACGGTTGTCACTGTTACAGTCCTAACATTTGTTTCTTCTGCCACCTACCAGTCGGATGCCAAACTTTTTATCAAGCTGGGCCGAGAAAGCATGTCTGTTGATCCCTCCGTGATTGGTCCTACGAATTCAGTACGGTCTGATCGAGAAAGTGAGTTGAACTCTGAGGTTTCCACCCTTACCAGTAGGATCCTGGCCGAACTGACGGTGGCGGAAATGGGTCCGAATGTCATTTTGGAAATGAATGAAGGTGAGTCGGCACAAAATACTGGTTTTAGTTTAATGGGTTTTGCAAGGATCCTGTTGATTAAGCTTGGTTTGAAGGATCCACTGCCACTGAGTGAAATAGCTGTTGCTAAGCTAATGGAAAGTTTGACCGTAGGGGCCGAAAAACAAAGTCATATCATTGGTCTTGCCTTCCAGTCAGGAAATCCAGAATTGGCTCGAGATATATTGAATGTGTTGATAGACCAGTATCTTGACCGACATATAGAAATGCATCAAGCACAAGCACCGCTTCAATTTATAGAGGAAAGGGCAGAGAGTTTTAGGGCGATCTTAGAGCATAAAGAAAATCTACTAAAAAACTTTCAAGAACAGAACTCAATGTCCTCAATGGATGGGCAAAAGGTGAAAGTTTTGGAGCAGGTCAGTATGTTGCAGACGGAAGCTGATCAGGTTGTCAGCTTGATCGGTGCTTCTAGTGCCAAAATTGAATCTATCAAAAGCAGTCTTCAAGGACGGTCACCGAGTCGAGAACTGAACCGTGTTACTGGGCGGCCAAACAGGGCTGTGGAGGCTATAAAAGATCGACTTTTTGAGCTTCGCTCTGAGGAGTCAGACCTGTCCGCACGTTACCCTGATACTGACAGGGCTCTTATCGACCTGCGCGACAAGATTCGTCTGGTTGAAAATCAATTAAGCCAGGAAAGTGTAACACTCACCGAGATTACGCAAGGGGTTGATACCAACTACCAGTCATTGCAATTAAGTCTTGCAAATGAATTGGCCCAACTGCAGGCACTTAATGCTCGTCAGACAATCCTCGTGCAGCAACTTGAAGCGCGCAAGGCGGTCCTGATCGAGATGTCGGGCCACGAAATAAATTTGAAGAGTCTCCATCGTGACATAGATATCGCAGACAGTGAGTATCTGCAATATCGAGAGAATCTGCAGCGGGCAAAAATTTCGGCAGATTTGGATTCTGGTCGCATTTCCAATGTCAGTATTGTTCAGCCGCCAACCTTATCTCTCGTGCCGATAAAACCACGCAAAGCTTTGAATCTAATGCTTGGCGTGCTGTTCGGCTTGACTGGCGGCTTGGGCGTGGCTTTTTTACGCGAGTATTTTGATAGCACGATTAAGGTTCCTGAGGATGTTGAGGAGAAATTGGGGTTGCCTGTGTTGGCCAGTATTTCTCAAAAGGAATTTGAAGCATGTATTTGAACTTTTATCAGTTGAATAAAAAACCCTTCAGTCTGGCTCCAGACCCAGAGTTTCTGTATTTGAGTCCGCAGCACAAAGACGCTCTAGGGGCGATTATTTACGGCATACGGGAACGCGAAGGGTTTGTTTCGGTTGTAGGTGAAGTCGGTACCGGGAAAACGACCATTATAAGATCATATCTGCAGAAAATTGATCTTCGTGCGATTTTGCCAATATTTATTTTCAATTCAAGAATAACTTTTACCGAGTTACTGGAAACTTTTCTGCATGAAATAGGAGTTTCCTCTGAGGCGATCGAAAAAAATCACCAAGTGAACGACATGGTGAGGTTGGCTTATGAAGTGATGCTCGAAAAAATGAGTAAAGGGAGGAATCTCGTCTTGATCATTGATGAGGCGCAGAATATGCCAGTTGAAACTCTTGGAAATCTCTGCATCCTGTCAAATTTTGAAACGTCAAAAGCCAAGCTCATTCAGATCGTTCTTGTCGGTCAGCCGGAATTGCAAAATAAGCTTGATCTTTACGAGTTGAGACAACTCCGTCAACGCATTGCATATAAAGCTTTAATTACGCCCTTGTCCATGCCGGAGAGTTTTAACTATTTTCACCACAGACTGACATTGTCCTCTCGAGGGCATGATCCTATTTTTACGAAACACGCTATTAAGCTGATTGTCAAGCATTCGAAAGGGGTTCCAAGGATCATTAATGTTCTGAGCGAAAATTCTCTGGTTGCGGGTTATGGTCTGCAGAAAAAACCGCTATCTGCGAAACTCGTCAAGCAGGTTATCGCTGATTATGAAGGGAGCTGTTTCTCCACTCAGCACCAGCGCAAGGGGGCTGCGGTCAGTATGCTGATTCTTATACCAAGTGCCTTGTTGGCTGCTTCTTATCTCTATTCTTTCCCCCACGCGGTTAGTGAAGCGATGGAAAAACTGATTGGCGCCAAAACCATTCAAGAGTCTTACGGACAATCGGTCAGGTATGATGTCAGGACGATTTCTGCAAATAAAAAGCTCACCGCACCGGTTAAGGACAAGGTTCTGATTACTGTTAACAACCCGCAGCTTATCGCAACCGTCGACGACTCAAAAATAAGCAACTTGGTCAGGTATGATGTCAGGCCGATTTCTGCAAATAAAAAGCTCACAGCACCGGTTAAGGACAAGGCTCCGATTACTGCTAACAAACCGCAGCTTATCGCAACCGTCGACGACTCAAAAATAAGCAACTTGCCAGTTGAAACTTCTTCTCCTCTCCCCACCGAGCCACCAGTTTCAACAGCCTCGCCAGACGTATTAGAAGAGCAATCAACAACGGATGTTGCAGCAGAAAAGAGTTTGTGGCCAAAGGCTGAATCAAAATTTTCCTTATTCGCAGAGGGTTACAAAAACTCTGCCCAGCCTTCTCCAATAGTGAAGATAATCAAAAAAGGCGACACCGTATCTAAGCTTTGTCTCGATACCTATGGCATTTATAACACGCGAATTCATATGTGGATCAAAAGGCACAATCCACATATTGCAAATATGGATGAAATACAAATCGGCGGGGTAATTTTTTTCCCTGAAATGGATCCATTGCTCTTATGGCATAGGCAGCAGCGTGTTAATGGCCGATTGAGAGCCACAAGGGAGGAGGTTGTATTGAAATGAGTAAAATATACGAAGCTCTTCAGCAGTTTGAACTTGAGAAGTCGGGAATATCAGAGCGTTCGCTGCCGATTCCGCAAGTGAGTGACATCAATAATACTGTCTCTCCAGAGTTGACTGAAACCCTGGTTGGTTTATATCGGACGATATTTACTGTTGTGCATGGCTCCGGTGGTCGAATTGTTCAGTTTGTTGATACCCGTAAAGGGGCCGGCTGTACACCGATAATTCGCACCTTTGCCAAGGTATCATCCAGTGTGCTGAAGAAGTCGGTACTTTTGTTGGATTCTGATCCGCAGCAGACGAGCGATTTTAATTTTTTTGATCAGCACTCAAGGCTCAGTTGGATGAGGGGTTTGCAAAAAGATTTTGGTGTCACCGAGTCTAAGGGTTTAGCGGGCAAAAATATGTTGTTTGTAAGTCGTCTCTCGATGGAGTCCGGTTTGTTGCCGGTTGATTCTGATTTTAAGCAGACCGAAAGCTTCATGGAGAAGTTGAAGAAAACCTTCGATCTTGTCTTGGTTGATTCCTGGTCCGTTGCCAAACCACCCAGGCCGACTCTGTTTTCGCCCCACGTTGACGGTATCGTTCTGGTTGTTGATGCGGGGAAAACCCGATGGCAGATCGCTGAAAAACAAAAGAGAGAGATTGCGGCTCAGGGGGGGAACGTTTTGGGCGTCATCCTTACGAACCGGACGTATCCAATCCCCGAAAGTATTTATAGGCGACTATAAGGGGCAGTGGAGGTGTTGAGATGGCTATTACAGAAAAAATCAAACACCTGATGAAGAACTCATTAGTGTTAACAGCCGTTGAGATCGAATTATTTCTCTCCAGAGAAGTCTTCCGCAGAATCATTGATCGGGAGCGGGATCGCGCTAATCGGACCGGCGATGTTTTTTCCCTGGTGGTCTTTACGCTGTCTGACAAAAAACAAAACCATGATGTCCTCACTCTTCTCGCTGAGACGCTTTGCCCGCGAATGCGCTCTATCGATGCTGTCGGCTGGCTCGATTCTGACCATGTCGGTATTTTATTGCCAGAAACGAACTCTTCCGGTGCCTATAAGTTTGCCAATAAGATTTACCAGGAAATCCTGCTTATACGCCTCCCTCCGAAATACGAAATTGTTACCTATCCTTCCGACAAGTTGGTCGATCCGGAAAAGGTCGCAATCTACGTCTTCGCTGAGAAATACAAAAATAAAACAAAGTCGGCAATTCGGCGCGGTGGTTGGCGTTTTGCGAAGTCGCAGAGAAATGTCGATTACGCATATTGCCTGACAAAGCGGGTTCTTAAGCGTGGTTTCGATTTTGTGGGTGCTGCTGTTTGTTTATTGGTTTTTTCTCCTGTCTTTTTAGTGGTCTCGATCATCATCAAGAGTGTCTCCCCTGGGCCGGTTTTTTATAAGCAACAGCGGATTGGTTATGCAGGGCAGCCGTTTACTTTTTTGAAGTTCCGCACCATGAGTCCGGGCGCAGAGACTCAAAAACATCAAGGCTACCTGGCCCAACTTATTAAGGCTGAGGCCGTGAATAATACTGCTGAAGTACCAATGGCGAAGCTTGATCACGATCCGCAAATCATTTCTTTTGGAACGATGCTGCGCAAATCATGTCTCGATGAACTTCCACAGTTGATTAATGTTTTGCGTGGAGAAATGAGTCTGGTTGGGCCTCGTCCGCCTATCCCTTACGAAGTGAAAGAATATCTCTCCTGGCACAGGGGGCGTTTTGATGCCATCCCGGGCATGACCGGTCTGTGGCAGGTCAGTGGCAAAAATAAACTTTCATTTCGGGAAATGGTGAGGTTGGACATCCGCTACGCCAGAGAG
This sequence comes from Desulfuromusa ferrireducens, assembly GCF_055389805.1. Taxonomy (NCBI): domain Bacteria; kingdom Pseudomonadati; phylum Thermodesulfobacteriota; class Desulfuromonadia; order Desulfuromonadales; family Geopsychrobacteraceae; genus Desulfuromusa; species Desulfuromusa ferrireducens. The sequence goes on along the minus strand of NZ_AP042415.1, from coordinate 3,723,733 downwards.
CGTTCATTGTGGGGAGATATCAAGATTCTGTTTAGGACTCCAATCGTTATCGTGGAGCAAGTTCGGGACAGCCTGAAAAAAAAGGATACGACTTTCAACGAAGGAGCATAAAAATGTTGAATGTAGCTGTTATTGGATGCGGTTATTGGGGACCGAATTTAATCCGTAATTTCAACTCGCTCCCTGAGTGTGATGTTACGACGGTCTGTGATGCTAGCAAAGATCGGTTGGCACATATGAAACAGTTGTATCCACACATAACAACGACAACCGAGGTTGATGACGTTTTTAACGATAGCAATATTGATGCTGTCGCCATCGCGACACCCGTTAACTGCCACCATGTCCTGGCAAAAAAGAGCTTGCAGGCTGGGAAACATACCTTTATCGAAAAGCCCATGGCCTCATCGGTCGCCGAGTGTCGAGAGTTGCTTGATCTTGCGCTCGATCAGGGTTTGACCCTTATGGTCGGTCATACCTTTATTTATTCCCCACCGGTCAGGAAAATAAAAGAACTTGTCGATTCTGGCGACCTCGGGGAAATCCAATACGTCAGTTCGCGGCGATTGAATCTTGGCCTGTTCCAAAAAGACATCAATGTGACGTGGGATCTTGCCCCGCATGACATCTCCATCATTCTTTATGTCTTGAACGATACTCCCGTATCTGTCAACTGCCAGGGGAAATCGCATGTCGCCAAGGGCGTTGAGGATGTCTGCAATATGACGATTAATTTTGCCAACGGGGGGTTCTGCACAATTCAGAGCAGTTGGCTTGATCCTAATAAAATTCGTGAAATGACCTTTGTCGGTGAAAAAAGGATGCTTGTCTATAATGATTTAGAGCCGATTGAAAAGATTAAAATATACGACAAACGGGTAGAAAAACCTCCGCACTACGACACCTTTGCAGAATTTCATTACTCTTATCATTATGGCGATATGTACGCGCCATATCTTAAGCAATTCGAACCATTAAAAGAAGAGTGCCAACATTTTATTGATTGCATAAAGACTCAGTGTAAATCAATTTCTAGCGGCCTAGAAGGGTTGAAGGTTGTTCAAATACTTTCTGCAGCGTCAGAATCACTGAAGCAAAACGGATCAGCTGTTTCTTTGGGTGATTTAGGTTGACTATATGGAGGGGGTACCGATGAAAGCGATTTCTTCTGATGTTCAAATTGGGATCGATGTGAAGATTTACGATTTCGTAAATCTTTATGGCTGTAAAATTGGTGATTATACAAAAATCGGAACGTTTGTGGAGATACAAAAAGGAGCAGATATTGGCAGGAACTGTAAGGTGTCCAGTCATACATTTATCTGTGAAGGGGTAACGATAGAAGATGGTGTCTTCATTGGCCATAACGTTACATTTATTAACGACAGGTACCCACGATCTACTGCAGAATCGGGTGAATTACAGACTGAGGACGATTGGGTCTGTGTGCCGACGCTGATAAAGAAAGGCGCATCTATTGGTTCTAGCGCGACATTATTGTGTGGAGTGACGGTCGGGGAAAACGCAATTGTTGGAGCAGGGAGCGTTGTCACAAAGGATGTTCCAGACAATACCGTTGTCGCCGGAAACCCCGCCAGGATAATGAAAAAATAGAGGAGAGAAGACTATGAAAGTTCCGTTTATGGATCTCAAAGCGCTGCATGACTCAATAAATGACGAATTACACGCTGCGATGAAAGAGGTTGTCGAGTGTTGCGCTTTTGCCGGAGGTCCGTTTGTCGAAACTTTTGAGCAACAATTCGCAGCCTTTTGTCAGTGCGATTATGCCATCGGCGTGGGCAGCGGTACCGAGGCCTTATGGATGGCGTTGCTGGCACTTGGTATCGGTGAAGGAGACGAGGTTATTACTGTTCCTAATACCTTTATTGCAACCGCAGAGGCCATCAGTTTTTGTGGAGCAAAACCTGTGTTTGTCGATATCGACGAGCACAGCTACACGATTAACCCTGGTTTGATTGAAGGTGCCATCACGCCGCGCACGAAGGCGATTATCCCTGTGCATATATTTGGGCAGATGGCAGATATGGACGCGATTCTGGCCATCGCTAAAAGACACGGACTTTTCGTTGTTGAGGACGCTTGTCAAGCTCATGGCGCGGAATATAAACAACGCTCTGCCGGTTCAATGGGAGATGTCGGCTGTTTCAGCTTTTATCCAGGGAAAAATTTGGGGGCATTTGGTGAGGCAGGGGCGGTGACAACCAATAATCTAGACCTTGCTGAGAAGATTCGTGCCCTGCGGGATCATGGTCAGCAGAAAAAGAATGATCACGGTGTCATCGGTTGGAATGGACGTATGGATGGTATTCAGGGGGCTGTTTTGAGCGTCAAGCTGAAGCACTTGAATCGCTGGAATCAGGGCCGCAGGCAAAATGCCATCCTTTACAACGATTTACTGTCGTCGGTAAAAGAGGTCAAACTCCCGAGGGCGAAGGCCTACAACCAACACGTTTATCACATTTATTGCGTTCGGGTGCCTAACCGATCGGATTTCATGGCGACCTTGGAGCGGGGAGGTATTGCTTGTGGAATCCATTATCCTTTCCCGGTTCACACGCAAAAAGCCTATGCCTCGCTAGGAAAAGTTGCAGGGAGTTTTCCGGTTGCGGAAAAATGTGCAAAGGAATTCGTTTCTCTGCCGATGTGTCCAAAATTGAGTGCCGAGCAAGTTCAATACGTGTCGCTGCAGGTTAGGGAAGCTTTTTGATTGGAATGAGGAGTGCCAATGAGTACGAGTTGCAAGGTTCTTAACCCGCTACATGTCGAAAAATGGGATGAACTATTGTTGCATTATCCAGGCGCAACATTTTTTCATACCCAGTGCTGGGCAAATGTGCTCAGCGAAACCTATGGTTATGAGCCGGTATATTTTTCAAATCTGACCAATGAGAATCTGCTTTCCTTGGTTCCAATGATGGAAATAAGGAGCATTTTAACTGGCCGACGTGGCGTGTCGTTGCCCTTTACTGATTACCTGCCGTCTCTCGTGACAAATCGCGAGGAAGCACGAGAGCTTTGGAAGGAGTTGGTTGCTTTTGGAAAAAAATCAAAATGGCAATACATCGATTTGCACGGAGATATCGGTGTGCAGGCAAAGGCAAGAATTTACGATAGCTTCTATCAGCATGATCTCCGGTTAGGAGATGGTACTGAACAAATACTTTCTCGTTTCAGTAGCAATAATAGAAGAAATATAAAAAAGGCGGTTCGTGAAGGTGTCGAAATTGAAATCCGTCAAGACATTCAATCTATCGTAGACTTTTACCATTTAAATTCTATGACCAGAAAGAGACATGGTCTTCCCTCCCAGCCGTATAGATTTTTTGAAAATATTTATAACTATGTCATTAGTGTTGGTAAGGGAATTGTAGTCATTGCTAAGAAAAATAGAGAAGTTGTTGCTGGCTCAATTTATTTACTCTCCGGTGATAGTGCAATTTATAAATATGGAGCGTCTAAAATAGAAGGGAGATATTTAAGAGCTAACAACCTAGTAATGTGGGAAGCAATAAAATGGTTGTCAGGTAGGAAGTATAAGAATCTTAGTTTGGGACGAACGGAGAAAACTAATGATGGATTAGTGAGATATAAAGATGGCTGGTCAGCAGAAAAAAAATCAATCAATTATTATCGTTTTAGTCTCAAAGATAATAAATATGTCACAAAGAAGAAGAGTTCGGATTCCCTCGGCACACGTTTTTTTAGAGTTGCCCCGGTAACAGTATCAAGCTTTTTAGGTGAGGTTTTCTACAAACATGTTGGCTAATAGAATTTATTATTATATGAAACCGTCCATTCCAAGGTCAGTACAGGTTGCAATCAGGCAATATGTTGTCGATCTGCAACTAAAGAGAGTCTTGGATGTCTGGCCGATAGATCCAGCTGCGGGAAAGAAGCCGGAAGGCTGGCCCGGCTGGCCTGAAGGAAAGAAGTTTGCTCTGGTTTTGACCCACGATGTAGATACTGCAGCAGGGCAGGCGAATTGTGTCAAACTGAAAAACCTTGAGGAGCAGTATGGACTAAAATCTTGTTTCAATTTTGTCCCGGAGCGCTATCCGGTGGATCACGAAATTTTAGAAAGCCTTAGGGCTGACGGGTTTGAGATAGGTGTTCACGGCTTAAACCATGACGGCAAGCTATACAATTCAAAACAGATTTTTTCCAGCAGAGCTGCAAAGATAAACTCTTACTTGAATGAGTGGGGGGCAGTAGGATTTCGCTCGCCTGCGATGCACCATAACCTGGAATGGATACACGACCTGAACATTGAATACGATTCTTCAACCTTCGATACCGACCCCTTTGAGCCACAGGCAGATGGTGTTCAAACCATCTTCCCATTTTATGTAAAAAGCCAAAATAACGGCAGTGGGTACTATGAGTTACCCTATACCTTGCCGCAGGACTTTACCCTTTTCATTTTGATGAAAAACAAAACTAGCAAAATTTGGCAGCAGAAACTGGACTGGATTGTTGAGTCAGGTGGGATGGCGATGCTCAATTCGCACCCGGATTACATGGCCTTTTCGGATTCTCAAGGTGGTATCGAAAAGTACTCACATAAAAGGTATGCGGAGTTTCTTAGCTATGTAACAGAGAAATATTGTGGTGAATACTGGAATGCTCTCCCCTCTGAGTTGGTTTCGTATTTAAAAAGTCAGGACTATGCATGGAACGAACGGGGAGATAGGGCCCATTGAGGTGACGATGGCGCACATTGTTTAGGGCGAGAGGAGTCGTTCGCTATGCTCGAAATGATTAGAAGCCGCTTGTTTGCAAAACTGGCCTTGGTCGCTCCTGGTGGTTATACCCTCAGGCCTTGGCTCCACAAAAAAAGAGGCGTGACGATCGGTAAAAATGTCTGGATAAGCCAATTTGTCTATATCGATGAAGTTCATCCGGAAAACATTGAGATTAAAGACAATGTCACCATTGGTCTGCGTAGCACTATTTTTGCTCATTTTTACTCCGGTAACTATGCGCCGGGGAAAAAAGTCGGGAAGGTCTGCATTGAAAAAAATGTCTACATCGGACCCCATTGCGTGATCTTTCATGATGTCACCATTGGTGAAGGTGCGGTCATCGCTGCAGGAAGTATTGTCTCCAAAAACGTACCGGCAAGTGTGCTGTTTGGACCTCCATCGGCGAAACCACTATTTAAAGTAACGCGACCGCTTATAAAGGGGGAAAGTATGAACTACGAGAATTTTCTTCTTGGCCTGCGGAAGATTAAATAAGGAAATCGTTATTTGGTGAACTAAGAAGGGAGGATTGAGATGCTAGTAAGAGAGAAAATCCGTCAATTCATAATTTCTGAGTTTATCTCTGACGATGCTGCGGTCGTATTGACTGACACTGCACCGCTTGTCGACTCAGGGATCATTGATTCCTTCGGAATTATAGCGCTTTTGGGCTATTTGGAAGAAAGCTTCTCCATACAACTTTCTGGAGAAGATTTGGTTCCGGAAAACTTTTCCACGATCGCGACGATCAGCGAGTTTATCGCTCAAAAAAATGGCTGTCAGGTGGGGGGGGAATGTGGACTTTGAATTAACCGACGAGCAAAAAATCTGGAGGGAGACAGTCATCAAGTTCTCTCAACAGGAACTTGCCTATGATATCTCAGCCCACGAGAAAAGCGGTGAGTTTCCTTGGAGTGCATGGCGAAAATGCGCAGAGATGCAAATCATGGCGCTGCCTTTTCCTGAGGAATATGGCGGCTGTGGTACGGACTTTTTAACGACAGTTCTTACGATGGATGCTCTTGGCTATGCGTGCAAAGACGCCGGCCTCGTCCACGCTATCGCAACACAAATCCTCTGTGGTTTGCAGATCCTTCTCTTTGGCAACGAAGAAATAAAGAAAGAATATTTACCTGTCCTCTGTCGCGGAGAAAAAGTTTTTGCCCAAGCGATAACCGAATCAGGGTCCGGATCCGATGCCTTGTCGATGCGCACCAGTGCCAAAAAAAACGGTGATGACTTTATTCTCAACGGGAGTAAAAATTTCATTACCAACGGACCGATGGCCGACGTTGTTATCGTCTTTTCGGTAACCGATCCTGAAAAGACGGCCCTAGGAGGGATTTCCTGCTTGCTTGTCGAAGATGGCTGCAATGGGTTTGAAAAAAGTAAACCACTGGAAAAAATGGGGTTGCGCACCCTGCAAAATGGCGAACTCTTTTTTGATGATTGCAGAGTTTCGAGTGACAAACTTCTGGGTAAGGTCGGGCAGGGGGCGATCATTTTCAATGAGTCGATGGAGTTGGAGAGAAGCCTCCTTCCAGCCGTACATCTGGGAACCATGAAGAGGATCTTTGATATTTCCGTCAAATATGCGAAAGAACGCAGCGCATTCGGTAAATCAATAGGTAGTTATCAGGCCGTCGCCAATAAAATATCTACCATGAAAATGAATATAGAACTCGGCAAAGGAATTCTATATAGGTGTGCGGTATTAAAAGATAAGAAAAAGAGAGCACCTGTCGAAGCTTCCATCTGCAAGCTCTTTATAAGTGAGAGCTTGAAACAGGCGTGTCTTGATTCCGTTCAGATACACGGCGGTTATGGCTATATGTGTGAGTATGAAATAGAGCGGGATTTACGCGACAGTGTCGCTTCAACCATATATTCAGGAACATCGGAGCTTCAATATAATATTATATCCAAACTGATAGGACTATAAGCTTGAGCCACTTACTTGTTCATCAATATCTGGATCATATTATCAGCAACCAACCATCGAAAATTGCTGTAACCGATGGTGAAAATTCTCTGAGTTATAACGACCTGGAGGTTTTTTCGAACCGCCTCGCCCAGTCTCTGATTTCTCACGGAGTCAAAAGACAGGATCGTGTGGTTTTTTGTATGCAGCGATCCGCAGAGGTCCTGATTGTTATACTGGGGATACTTAAGGCTGACGCTATTTATGTGCCGATCGACTGCAAAACCCCACCGGATCGCTGGCAGAGTATTCTTGACGATTGTTCCCCGGCGGTAATCGTATGTGACCGGCACAACAAAAACAATGTTATGCATTTGGTGGGTGAATGTGAAGAACGGATGCCGGTCCTGGAGCTCTCTTCCGAAAATAGTTTCGGTGATTTTCGGTTCGCAGGAGTGCCTCTCAACAGGCAGGCGACCTGCCGGCCGAATTATCAGAATTGCGGCGCAGATATTGCCTACATTCTTTACACCTCTGGATCAACCGGAAGCCCAAAAGGCGTACTGATTTCGCATTCTAATATCCATAGTTACATCGATTGGGCGGTTAATTATTTTCAAATCGAAAGCAACGACAGAATCTTAGGGACTGCGCCCTTTCATTTTGACATGTCAACTTTTGATATTTACTGTTCCCTCAAAACGGGCTGTACCTTTTGCATTGCGAATGAGCAAGCAACATTATTTCCCAATCTGTTAGTAAACTTTATTGAACAGGAAGAAATCACTCTCTGGAAGGGAATTTCTTCCTTGCTTATGTATATGGTCATGACGAATTCAGTCGAAAGAAATCGTATGGCTAGTTTGAAGCAAATAATATTTTCTGGCGAGACACTTCCGACTAAATACCTGTCTAAGTGGATGACCACATATCCAAATAAATATTTTTACAACGCCTATGGACCTACAGAAGCAACCGGCATTTCTTTGTGTTTTCGCGTTGAGCAAGCGCCGGTGGATTTCCAAGAAAAAATCCCCATCGGCACTCCATGTGACGGCACCTATGTCTGTCTGTGGAAGGAGGACGGCTCAATGGCTCAGCGAGGGGAAATTGGTGAGTTGTGCCTCGGTGGGTCCGGCCTGGCGCAGGGATACTTAAACAATCCCCAAAAAACCTCTGAAGCGTTTGTCGAAATTGACCTGGGAGTCTCTAGGGATATAATCTACAGAACAGGTGACATAGCCACTTTGCTGCCATGCGGTAATTATCAATATGTCGGCAGAAAAGACCGCCAGTTGAAGTATATGGGCTATCGAATCGAAGCAGGAGAAATCGAGCATGCTCTTTTGTCCTTGTGTGGAGTTAATGACGCTGCCGTCGTCCTGCAAGAATCAGAAAAAAATGCCGGGATAATGGAGTTGGTTGCCTTCATCGAATCAGCCGGTGGTGACAATAGTGTGGTGAGGAAAACACAATTGAAAAAGCATTTACCCCCCTACATGATTCCAAAACGTTTTGTTCAGATAGATAAAATGCCACGTTGTCGCCGCGGAAAAATTAGTTATGAGAAGTTAAAGAGCATTGAGCCCGTAGGTGGTTGTTATGGATAAAAAAATGCTTGAATACACGTTGGAAGCGATCGGGGACATAAAGGGTGAAAACACTTTTTATGATATCCACGCACACCCGTTTGAAGTTATGGATAGTCCGATAACATATGTGAAATCGACCTCTTTGCCAGGATTATATAGCGCAGGGGCGGCAGAATATAAAGCTTATGAAATTGCTGATATTTCTCTGACAAAGCACAAGAAGTCTGTTGGCAGCAAGTACGACAGTAAAATTTTCAACAAGGTCAAGCAACTGAACAGAAGGCGTATATACTCACATACCGGGCCTAGAGTGTTTTCCGATTTAATGAAATTAGCAAAAATCGATAAGGTCATCCTTCTGCCGGTTTTGGCCAAAGATGAATTTGGCGATCATCAGGTGCAGATGCTGTCTGATATTTTTAGTGACAACGATCGTTTTTTGCTTGGCTACTGTGTGCCAAATGATATTCCCGTCAATAATATTGTTGAGAAGGTAACGTCTATTGCTCAGAAATACAATATTAGGATCCTGAAAATCCACCCTAGCCTGCAGGGCATCGATCTTTCTCAAAGCGCTGGCCAGGAAAGGGTAGAGGCGATCTTGGTCGCCTCAAAAGAGGCGAACCTGAAAGTTCTTATTCATGGTGGATTGAGCCCGGAATGTAATAACCCTGATGCCATCGCATATGGTTCAGTTAATAAACTGCAACAGATTGATTGGGCCATAACTCCTGAGACTGTTGTCATTGCTCATGCTGCCTCTTTTGGATATGTCCCCGAGTCATTTAGTCGAGATGTTCTTCCCTCACTGGATAGGATGTTGTCCCGATACGCCAATCTTGTCGTTGACACTGCGGCAATCGAGATCGATATGCTTTCGCTTGTCTTTGAAAATATCGAAATGGACAGAATCTATTTTGGGTCTGACTCCCTCTATGAAAAACAGTGGGTGGCAATGGTGAAGGTATGGCATGCCTTGCAACGGTCAGTACGCAAGCCAGAGGACTCGTTGATGCAGATCGCAAGTGCAAACCCCCTCAAACTTTTTTCTGGTGGGAATGCAGTGATAAAGTAAAAACATCAAACGAAAGAGTGGCGAAAAGCTAGTAACTTGATGTTGATAGTATTGTGCTGTACATATTTATCGGCTGTATGATTAGACAAAGTATATAGCTGATAGTTACACAAAGTTTAAAGTAGTTATATTGATTTATAATAAGAATGGAGGGGTTGTTTATGTACAAAAATAAAGTTTGGATTGATCTTGATAATTCTCCTCATGTTTTGTTTTTTAGCCCAATTATAAAAAAATTAGATAGCAATGGTTTTGAGGTTGTTGTTACTGCTCGTGATTATGCCCAGGTATTAGACCTTGCTGAATTGTTTGGAATTGAATATAAAAAGGTTGGAAGTCACTATGGCAAGAATAAGTTGTTTAAAGTAATTGGTATGTTTATTCGCTCTTTTCAATTGTTACCTTTTATTTTAAAAGAAAAACCCTGTTTGGCTTTATCGCATGGTTCTCGCTCTCAGATATTTATTGCGAAGCTTGCTGGTATTTTTTCAGTTATGGCCACTGACTATGAACACACTCAAGTGATTCCTTTTTTTGCACCTGATCTGAGGCTTATTCCTGAGGTTGTTTCAAAGTCAAGTCCCGCCAAAGGCGCAGGGGATGTCGCAACGTATCCGGGAATCAAGGAGGACGTATATGTGCAAGACTTCCGCCCTGATTCTACTCTTTTTGATCAGCTAGGAATAGATGAGGATAAAATTGTAGTTACTATCCGACCACCTGCCACGATGGCTCACTATCATGCTGAAAAGAGCGATAAATTATTTGATTCTGTCATCGCTTATTTAGGAAGAAATGATTCGATTCAGATGATTGTTGTCCCACGAACGAAAGACCAGGAGCTTCAAATTGTGAAGCTTTGGCCTGATTTAATTAAAAAAAGAGCACTTATTATTCCTGGGTACGTCATAAATGGTCTAGACCTGGTTTGGTACTCAGATTTAGTAATTAGTGCTGGTGGAACAATGATCAGGGAAGCGGCAGCTCTTGGTGTTCCTGCTTATAGTATCTTTGGTGGAAAAATTGGAGCTGTTGATAGATACCTCTCTGATACTGGAAAGCTAAAATTAATAAATAATGAAAGTGAGATTAGGAGTAAAATTTCATTAAATAAAAGAGAAAAAAACAATGGGACAATCAAGAGCAATCCTCATGTTTTAAACACTATAGTTTCAACTATTGAAGCATGTTGTAAGTGACGGACTTTGATCAGAGATAGCGATTCTACAGCATGTTAAGCATTGGTTAGTATTGAACTTATTTACTTCCCTATGGTATGCGCAAGGAGGCTGTTTTGGTATCCTTAGAAAGTTTAATGTTAAGACAGTCCAAGATCGCTATGGTCGGCTTGGGTTATGTAGGCCTTCCTCTAGCGGTCTCATTCGATAAAGTGGTCGATGTGATCGGTTATGATATCAGCAGTAAGAAGATCAGCGAACTTGAGCGAGGTTTTGATTCAACCGGGGAAATTACGAGTAAAGCTCTTGCTTCCACTAAAATAGAATTCACCACAGACCCTAGCAGGCTCAAAGAGGCTGCATTCATAATTGTCACAGTTCCGACCCCCATCCACAAGTCAAAAAGGCCCGATCTCGGACCCGTAAAATCAGCTTCGCGGATCATTGGACAAAATCTCGCTGAAAATTCCATTATTGTCTTTGAATCAACCTTCTACCCCGGGGTGACCGAAGAGATCTGTGTTCCTCTTCTGGAGGCGGAATCGAGCCTTACCTGTGGGGTGGATTTTAAGGTCGGTTATTCCCCCGAGCGCATCAATCCTGGTGACAAAACATACACCGTTGAAAATATAGTCAAAGTCGTTTCAGGGCAAGATGCGGAAACTTTAGAAGTTGTAGCCTCAATCTATGAAGCGGTTATTGCCGCTGGGGTGTTTCGGGCATCTTCAATTCGTGTCGCTGAGGCTGCAAAAGTTATAGAAAATACGCAACGTGACTTGAATATCGCCCTAATGAACGAGCTATCTATTATCTTCAATAAGATGGGTATCTCGACTAGGGACGTGCTCAAGGCAGCAGGTACCAAGTGGAATTTTCTCCCATTCGAGCCAGGCCTGGTGGGTGGGCACTGTATAGGTGTCGATCCCTATTATCTTACTCACAAGGCTGAAGCCATTGGTTACAACCCACAAGTTATTCTTGCGGGACGGCGCATCAATGACGGTATGGGGAAATACGTGGCGGAAATGACCGTCAAAAAGCTAATCGGAGCCCGAAAAGCTGTTAATGGGTGCCGGGTTCTTGTGTTGGGTTTGACCTTCAAGGAAAACGTACCCGACATCAGAAATACCAAGGTTGTCGATATTCTTCAAAACTTAATAGAGCTCGGGGTGACTCCTCTGGTACACGATCCAATGGTCAATATCGACGAAGCACGGGATGAGTACGCTATTGAGTTGGTATCGCTGGGAGAGGTCGGCAAGGTTGATGGGGTTGTCTGGGCTGTTGATCATGACGCTTTCAAGCATCTTACCCCCAGGCACCTAAAAGAATTGTGCGGCAATGGAAATGGTCGAGGTGTTGTCGTTGATGTTAAATCGATTTTAGATAAAGAAGAGGTTGAGGCAGAGGGACTTAGCTACTGGTCTTTGTGAATTCATCTTGAGTGATAGAACACTCCTTAGTGGAGGGTCGTATGAGAATTGTACATGTTGCAGGAGCAAGGCCGAATTTCATGAAGGTCGCCCCGGTAATGGACGCACTGGGAAGAAGGGCGGGAGTGAGTCAGTTTCTGATTCATACCGGCCAACATTATGACGCAAATATGTCTGAAATTTTTTTCACGCAGTTAGGGTTGCCGGCCCCGGATATAAACCTTGGGGTAGGGTCAGGAAGTCATGCAGCTCAAACCGCTCAAATTATGACTAAGATTGAAGCGGTCTTGATAGAGAATAAGCCGGACATGGTTATGGTTTACGGTGATATTAATTCGACAGTCGCTGCAGCCTTAGTCTGCGCGAAGCTTTTAATCCCAGTAGCGCATGTTGAAGCAGGCCTTCGCTCATTCGATAGGACGATGCCAGAGGAAATAAATCGTATTGTCACCGATCAGTTGGCTGACCTGTTATTTACGCCTTCGATTGATGGTGATGAGAACTTACTACACGAAGGAAAGCCGAGAGAACAAATTCGTCTCGTCGGTAATGTGATGATCGATACCCTCGTCCGCTTAAAGGAGAGGGCCACTGCCATGCATAGCCCTCAGCAGGTCGCTGGTAAATACAATATTTCCCCAGGCACAATTGCGAATGGTTATGGATTGGTGACCTTGCATCGTCCTTCCAATGTTGACGATCCAGTCATGTTGAATAAAATCATTAAGACCTTATCGGAGTTAAGTCGCGATCTTCCAATGGTTTTCCCGATCCACCCAAGGACATATCGGCGACTTAAGAGTTTGGGGCTTAGGGTTGACGATAGAGATGTTTTTCTGATTGAACCCGTCGGTTATCTTGAGTTTCTGGCTCTGCAGCAGGGCGCAACTGTGGTTATTACTGATTCTGGTGGAATACAGGAAGAAACAACATATCTGGGAATCCCTTGTTTAACCATCAGGGGAAATACTGAACGTCCTGTAACCGTGACAGTTGGGACCAATACTTTGGTGGGGACAAATATGGATCGGATGAAAGCAGAACTATTTAACATCCTTAATGGTGATGCTAGGAAGGGCGCAATCCCACCTTTGTGGGACGGAAAGACGAGTGAACGTATAGCTAATATTGTCTGCTAGCAAATTGAATGTGATTTGGCAAAGCCTATTTTTCCAAGGTGAGGATTATAGCTATGGTTCAAGAATCTTTTGAGAATTTAAAAACATATTGTGAACAGGAAGGGTATGCCGGTTGGGATAACTTCGATGGTTTGAATTCGAAAGTATTCAGAAATAGCCCTTTGTACAATTCACGATTTTTGAGACTAGCCTGGATTCAGTTTTTTAAGCGTTCCCCTATTAACTTTCGAAAGTTAACCTTAGTGCCTAAGGGAATAAATCCGAAGGGGTTAGCTCTGTTTGTTTCAGGCTTGGTATTTTCCGGCGACTATGAACAAGCAAAATCACTATTAGGACAATTGGAATCATTGACATGTGATGGTTATTCAGAAGCCTGCTGGGGATATAACTTCGATTGGCAGTCTCGTGGCCACATGACCTCTCTTGGAACTCCCAATATTGTCACTACTGTATTTGTTGCAAATGCATGCCTCGACTACTTCGAGCAAACGAACGATGAAAAATATTTAGAAATAGCAGAGAGCAGTTGTCGTTTTTTTTTAAACAATTTAATTCTTCATGAGGATAAAACCGATCTTTGTTTTGGCTACATGCCAGGCGCAAATACCCGTGTGCATAACGTTAATATGTTGGCCGCTGCACTGTTGGCAAGGATCTATTCAATAACTGATGACAAGGAAAAGTTGAATATATCAAGAAAAGCCATGCTTTATTCTGTTAAAGCGATGAATTCTGATTATTCATGGAATTATGGAGAAAGCAATTATCAACAGTTTATTGATAGTTTCCATACCGGATTCAATCTTGTCTCTTTAAGCGACTGGATGAAATTTTCAGCGGAGCCTGTTTGGGAAGAGGAACTTGGGATGGCATATGATTACTATATAAACAATTTCTGGTTAGAAAATGGATGCCCGAAATATTATAATAATTCATTGTTTCCAATTGATATTCACTGCTCTGCGCAAGGTATAGTAACTATTTTAAAGTTAAATAGTAGTAGTAATAAATCAATTGAGTTGCTAAGTAAAATATCAAAATGGGTAATTGAGAATATGCAGGATGAAAGTGGATATTTCTATTATCAAAAGCACAAAATTTTTATTAATAAATTAAGTTATATACGATGGTCTCAGGCTTGGATGTATTATTCGTTGAGTTTGTTATTGTCAAGTACATGTTTGAAGAGAAACTAGAAAAACTATCTAACAAATGATTCTATAAGTAGAATTAATTTAAGTAGGACATATCTATATTGCTTAGGGTTGAATAGGAAAGGAATCAGTTTTAATGTTTAAGTCTGTAAGAAGTGAAATTGCTGTTTATGCACTTTATTTTTTATCTATCGTGTGCTTTGCCGTGGCAATTAAGATGTCAATATATCTTCTTGCGATCTTTGTAACTGCTCTACTGGTCTTTGTCTCAGTGGCAAACCAACCGTTGAGGATTTTGTATGTAATGATCTGTTTTGTTCCATTTAGCTCGACTCCCCTGTTTAATGACCCATTGTTCTTGATTACTGGGGCCAAGTATTTATCGAATGATCCAAACTTGACTATATTGAAGCCATTTAATGTTCTTGCCGCAATATTTATGGCATTCGGAGTGTTCCAATATGGAAAGTCTAACAAGATTCCTAAGTTGGAGCTGTGGTTTGCGTTGATATATATATCCATATTCTGCATATCGGTTTTCAGAACTATTCCAAACTTAGCAACTGTTGTCTCAATGGGTTTAGTTGATGGTGGGGGTGGTTTGTCTATTAGCGGTTACTTGTTTTCATTTCTTATTAAGCCTTTAATATATTTTATTCCTTTTGTTTATATTATTAAGTACTGCAAGGATCTGGATGACATAGAAAGAGTGATACGTGTACTTGTGTATTCTGGAACCGCTATTTCTGTAATGGTCATAACTTTGTACTTACTAGATTTTTATACCGTCGAGGCTATCTCTGAGGTTTATCATACGTATTTCGGGATGCATAGAAATCGTATTGCAACATTTTTGATAGTATTATATCCATTTGTTTTTGCCAGAGCTTTAAGCAATAAGAAATTGGTCGACGTGCTTATTTTAGCCGTATCTGCTTTAGCCATAGCAGTTCTGTTTTCAAGGACTGCATATCTAGCAATTGTTATTTCAATGATTATTTATCTTTGCTTGATCGGAAAAAAATTAGTAATCCCTATCCTTTCAATATTGGTTGCTTCTGTTTTCGTTTTTGGTTCTGTTGAGGTCAGGGAAAGGGCCATGACGGGCCTTGATTCGCGGGACACAGAAGTAATCTCTGCGGGGCGTATAGATCATTTATGGATTCCCCTTTTAAGTGAAGTTCTTGGAAATCCCAAAACTCTTATGTTTGGTCGTGGGCGTTATGGGATGTTGAGTTCACGTGCTGCAAAAAGCGGAGCCTTGAGTATATATAATCACCCACATAATATGTACCTTGAGTTACTCGTCGATACTGGGTTGTTCGGCCTGCTATTGATATCGTTCATGTTTTACAGAATGGTTCAAAGGGTACATATATTAATTGTTAAAACTCACGATGCGAGAATTAAAAAAATATATTATCCAGTTTTAGTTTCCATTATTTCTTTTTTGATTTCAGGAATAACAGGAAGGTCTTTCTTTCCGACAATTGATAACTCATATTTCTGGATTGTTATCGGGCTGTTTATCTGTCTGGGTGTTCAGGCTAAAAACAATGGGGAAACGTATGAGCAAGGCCAGGATTTGTTTTGTAAATCATAATATTATTTCTCTACTTAGGGACGGACGCAGTTCCCAGTTTATGGGTGGGAGTGAGTTGCAGCAGTTGCTTTTAGGAGAGCAGTTTGTAGGTAACGGGTATGTAGTCTCGTTTGTAACAAAGAATGTCGAACGGGAAGACTCGAAAAGTTTAGGCCCATTTCATGTGTATCCTACCTTTAACGATAAAGAAGGATTGCCCTTTATAAGATTTATTTATCCCAGACTTTATAAAATAATGATGGCTCTTATTAAAGCGGATGCTGATATCTACTACGTTAGAGGGGCTGGTTTTGTCATAGCGGCAGTCGTCATTGTCGCAAAAATTAAAAAGAAAAAAG
This sequence comes from Desulfuromusa ferrireducens, assembly GCF_055389805.1. Taxonomy (NCBI): domain Bacteria; kingdom Pseudomonadati; phylum Thermodesulfobacteriota; class Desulfuromonadia; order Desulfuromonadales; family Geopsychrobacteraceae; genus Desulfuromusa; species Desulfuromusa ferrireducens. The sequence continues at coordinate 3,707,537 of NZ_AP042415.1, read as the reverse complement.
TTATATTTTGTGGTGCAGATGATCCTGACTTCGATAAGAGTGGAGTCAGATTGAAACATAAAAGGGATAGACTTTTGTATTTTTGGGGATTGAAAAGGTGCGATCTCATTGTTTCTCAAAACAAAAAACAACAAAAACAATTATTAGTTGATTTTGATAGAAAATCGTACGTTATCCATAATGGTTTTAGCAAATCTAAAAATGAATTTGTACCCGGTGAAACTATACTTTGGGTCGCTAATTTCAGGTGCCCTAAGAGGCCCGGAATGGTTCTTGAGCTGGCGAGGAAGTTGCCTGAGCAGAAATTTGTGATGATAGGGGGCAGTGCGGGGAGTGATTCCGCTGAGCAAGATCTTTATTTCCAGTTACTGGAGGAGTCTAGAAGCATAAGCAATCTAGAGTTAAGGGGATTTCAGGAAATAGGTGAAGTTGAAAAGTGTATTTTGAACTGCCGGGTTCTAATAAATACCTCCCTACATGAAGGTTTTCCAAATACATTCCTCCATGCATGGTCGGTAGGTGTTCCAGTTTTATCTTTTTGTGACCCGGATGATTTGATTGAATCACATAGCTTGGGCCTAGTTGCAACAACGTTAGATGATATGGCTGAAAAATTAAAATTTATATGCGAAGGACATTTAAATATATCTCCTGAAAGAATAAAAAAATATTTCGAAAAAAACCTATCAATTGAAAAGGTGAGTAAGGTGTATATGGAACTATTCGAAGATTTGTTGAAGTGTGACGGTTCAAAGATTAGTTTATAGTATAAAGGTACTTAAATGAATGAGCTAAGGATTTTGTATATTATTGATACATTGGGTGCCGGTGGTAAAGAGAGACAACTTCTCGAACTCATAAAAGGCATTATAATGTTCACTGATATTGATATGCAATTAGTCATTCTTTCTAAAGTTGTACATTATCCTGCTCTTGATGAGCTAGATATTAAAAAACACTATTTAACTAGGAGCGGTAAGTACGACTTGTCTCCAATTCGTGAGTTGTATAAAATATGCCAAGATTTTAGGCCAAATATACTACATTCCTGCGAATCATTATGTTCGATGTATCTAATACCCATAGCTAAGACGTTAAAAATTAAACTCATAAGTAGTGTGATTAGGAATGCTCCTGATAAAATAAACAACAAATCCAGAATTAGAAACTTACTTATATTCCCTTTTTCAAATAAAATTATAGCCAATTCATACGCCGGATTGAAGGCATACAACGCACCAAAACATAAAAGCCTATGTATTTACAACGCGTTTGATCAATCCAGGCTAAGTAGTCTCTCTGACCCTGCAGTCATAAAAAAGAAATTTCATATACAGGCAGATCATGTCGTCGGGATGGTTGGCCGATTCGCGCCACGCAAAGACTATGAAACTTTTATCGGTTCGGCTATGGACGTTCTGGAAAGCAGAAACGACGTAGAGTTTGTCGCTGTAGGTGCTGGTGAAAACTTAAACCATTGTAAGCAGTTGGTGAAAGATAAATATCGTTTAAAATTCAAGTTTCTTGGTGACCAGGAAGATGTTGAATCTATTGTAAATATATTCACTATTGGAGTTCTTACGACAAATCAAAGGGTTCATGGCGAGGGGATCTCTAACTCAATAGTCGAGTATATGGCTTTGGGAAAGCCTGTTGTTGCAACAAGGGGTGGGGGGACTGTCGAGATACTGGAAGACAATGTTACCGGCTTTCTGGTTGATCCGTACGATGTCAAATCTGTAACAGAGAAAATAAATTTAATACTCGATAGCAGCTCAATTTATGAAAAAGTTGGGACGGCAGGAAGGGATTTTGTTTTAAGGGAACTAACATTGGAGGGTCTGGTCCGGCGTCATCTCGATTGCTATCAAAAGTGTTTATTTTGTTGATCTGGACCGTACGTACCGTTGTACCTGCTGTTATGGAAATAACCGATGCTGAAGAGGGGCTTCTATGTGCGGAATATTTGGTTCTGTTGGATTTGAAAGCTCTTCCCGAGATTCGCTCCAAAAAATCAAGCACAGGGGACCAAATGATTGGGGTGAATATGTTGATAAAGATGCAAGTATTTATCTGGGGCACCAGCGCCTTTCAGTCATAGATTTATCCAGTGCAGGCAGGCAACCTATGGGGTTGGCTGACGGTAATTACTATATTACCTACAACGGGGAAGTTTATAATTTTCTCGAATTAAGGAAGGAATACCTTCGTTCTGAAAAGTTTCATTCAAATACAGATACTGAAGTAATTCTTAGAATGTTTAATCTTTTTGGATTGAAAACTCCTCAATTTTTAAGAGGAATGTTTGCTTTTAGTGTGTATGACAAGTTTAAAAATGAAATAATGCTTTGCAGGGATCGTATTGGGATAAAGCCTCTATATTATTACTGTAAAGACGGTAAATTTGCGTTTGCTTCAGAATTGTCCGCTTTGAAAAGCATTAAAGGAATAGATCTGGAAATCAACCACCTTGGTCTGGATTACTATTTCAGGTTCGGTTATATTCCCGCCCCATTTTCTGCATATAAATACATCAAAAAATTAAAGCCCGGCAATACCATAATTTATGATCTCAACAGGAAGGAGATGAGGAGTGAGGAACCTTTCTGGGAGCTGAAAAAGTCGGTAAAGAGCCATAGTGGATTGTCAGAAAGTGATTGGCTTGAAAGGATTAGTAGTAAGATTGAGGAGTCCGTCAAGCTACGACTTGTTAGCGATGTCCCACTGGGGGCATTCCTGAGCGGTGGTCTCGATTCCAGCCTGATTGTCATGACAATGGCCAAGATTATTAAAGAGAGCCTTAAGACCTTTACTATCGGGTTCGATTATCACGCATATGATGAGCGTATGTATGCTGAGTTAATTGCAGAGCAATTTAAAACTGACCATCATGTTGAAGTTGTTAAGCCGAATGCGATGGGAATCGTTCCTTTATTGGTTGATAGTTTTGGAGAGCCTTTTGCTGATAGTTCTGCCATCCCGACCTACTACGTCGCCAAAATGGCAAAAAAGCATGTGACGGTTGCATTGTCAGGTGACGGAGGGGATGAGATCTTTGCCGGGTATCAGCGTTACTCCAGGGTCCACAACTACGGTTGTCTCAGGTATGTTCCATTGAAAATAAGAAAGCTTATAGGTTCTTTAGGCCGGGTGTTACCGCAGGAAATGAGTGGGCATGGCTTCCTTCGCAGGCAGGCCTTTTGTGATAATACCGATCTGTATCAAACGATGAATACCAGTTTTTACTCTTCTGGATCGGCCGGAATTTATAATCGAGAATTTATAAATAACCTTGAACATGAAGGAAATCATTTTTTTCAATCAATTCTGGATAAACACTCTGGCCCTGATAAAAAGCTAATAACTCAATTGCAATTAATCGATCTGTTTAGTTATTTGCCCGATGATGTTTTAACCAAGGTTGATAGGACCTCTATGGCAAATTCTCTTGAAGTCAGGGTTCCTCTTCTTGATCACGAACTTGTTGAAATGGCTTTTTCCTGTCCTGCCGATATCCGGTTCAAGCTTAAACGATTGAAAAATATTGTAAAAACATTATTAGCGGACAACGTTTCTGCTGATGTCTTGCAGCATAAAAAACAGGGGTTTGGTGTGCCGGTCGGGCAGTGGTTCAGGAATGAGTGGAAGCCCTTGATGTATGAAATGATTGAAAATACAAAAAATGACCCGGTTGTAGACAATAATGTTTTAAAAAATATTTTTCAGTGCCACCTGACAGGTAAAAGGGATTTTGGCCGAGAACTCTATACTGTGTTTTTTTATAAATACTGGCTATTGAGAAATAATGTCAGTTGTTAATTGTATTAAGGTTTGAACATTTTATTGTCAAGAGAGGCAAGAAGATGAAAGAATCAAATGTGATATTAATGATAGGCCCTGACCCTGAAAGATTTGGTGGAATTTCAAGGGTAGTAAAGATTTGGTTAGAGAATAATTTTCTTAATAATTATGATGTTAAATATATATCCACTGTTTCAGGTAAGGGAATCGGTAAAGTGTTACGTCTCTTACATGCAATAGGTAAGCTTTTAAGAACCATAAACTCAAAATGCAGATTCATATATATACACACATCTTCTTCGAATGGCTTTTATCGAAAATCAATATTTATTATTATCGGGATATTGTTTCGAAAAAAAATCATACTTCACTTACATCCGACGCATTTCTGTGATTTTTTCTCAAATACAATTGGACTGCGAAAGAAATATATTGTTTCAGTTCTCAAACATATTGATGCTTTTGTTGTGCTGTCTGAAGAATCCAGAAATTTCTTCTCCGCCTACTATCCTGATACGCCCATCTATGTTGTTGAAAATCCGATAAATATTTCAGAAATGTCAAACCGGTCTGGAGTGGCGCGGGAAGAATGCAACTTGCTTTACCTTGGTTGTCTCATCAGGCCCAAAGGGGTTTATGATTTGGTTGATGCGATCGAATTGGTCGTTTTGCATTATCCGGAAATTCATCTCGACTTTTATGGGGACAGGGAAGTCGATGAGCTTAGACGATATGTTGAAGATAAGAAATTATCAAAAAATATTAGCGTAAACGGCTGGATAATGTTTGAGGAGAAAATTGAAGCATTATATCGCCACACATTATTGATTCTTCCTTCCTATTCAGAGGGCATTCCTAACGTTATCTTAGAAGCAATGGCGACTAAGCTTCCTATTATCTCGACCGCGGTAGGAGGATTACGGGAAATTCTGATTGATGGTGAAAATTGTGTCGTTACTGACGCAGGAAGCCCAGAAGATCTGAGTGAAAAAATCCTGATGTGTTTACGGGACGAGCACTTGAGGGAGAGAATTTCTCATAGTGCCTACCTGGAAGTTGAGCGAAAATACGATGTTAAAACAATAAAGCCCAAAGTTTGTGAGGTGTTGGACGCAATGAGTCGGTCCGGTGCCTGATAGTTGCTTTTCTGTGAGGCACATATCGTCTTTCTTGAGACACTTTATGCTATGTGTTGCTGCCTGCGAACGTATTTGCGAAGTAATGATAACGCATTCTACGTGCAAAGGTAGATTGATTTAATGCCGTTATGATGCAATCGGGAAGAGGGTCTATATGAGTTCTCGTACTTTAAAACGCGATGTTTTGAGTATCAGTACTGCCCATTCGATAGAATATGCCCTGCAGTTTTTGCTGCCAGTGGTTGTCGCACGGACGCTCTCTCCTGATGATTTTGCCGGTTATCGGATGGTGTGGTTGGTTGTGGGGACCCTGATGGCGTTTGCAACGCTTCAGGTTCCGCAAAGCCTTTCATATTTTTTACCGCGCATGCAAAAAGAGGGACGTGCCACATTCATCGTTAGTGCAGTCTACATATTATCTGTACTGGCGGCTGTTTCATCAGCAGCAGTCAATCCGTGGTTTCCGTTATTGCCGTTAGAGTGGATAGAAATCAGCGGCCCTGCCTGGTTTTACTCGGTGTTTGCGTTTTTGTGGATCATTGGCTCTTTGATCGATTGGTTACCGGTTGGTGACGGGCGGGCTGGCTGGCAGGCGGGTCTGATAATTGCGCTATCAATCACCCGTGTGTTTTCTGTTTCAATTGTGGCCTGGCTGGCCGGTTCTTTGGAAGCGGTACTTCAGGTGTTGATTCTGTTTTCTCTATTCAAGGTTGCCCTGCTCGCGTTCTATATCCTGAAATTTCATGGATGGCCACGAGTATTGTCATACGCATCTGTTAGGGAACAGCTTGCCTATACTTGGTCTTTTGGAGTCGCATGTGGTCTCTATAGTATGCGCCGGCAGGCTGAACTCTGGTTGATTGCTGCACTATTTACCGCAAAGGAATTTGTTTCATTTTCTTTGGGGGCCGTTGCGTCGCCACTATTCGGACTGATTAGAAGGTCAGTAAATAATGTAGCTTTTCCCAGCCTGAGCGCATTGAATGCAAACGAAGATAAAGAGGGATTTGCCAATTTAAATCGCAAAGCGACTTCTACCGTTGCCTTTGTACTTGTACCGGTTGCCATTTTCCTGTGGGTGCTTGCAGATGAAGTTATTGCACTTGTCTATACAAGGAAATATGTAGATGCCGCAGATATCATGCGCATATATTTGTTTGGTGTTATTCCCCAGGTCTTTGAGAGTAGTACTCTGTTAAGAGTGACCGGGCAGGGCAGGGTGGCGCTGGGAATTGACTTGATGATGCTTCCGCTCGTCGTTTCCATAAGTTACGCGGGGATTTTAATTGCTGGTTTGCCGGGTGGGGCATTTGGTAGCGTTGCAGCACTATTTATTGGCCATTTCATGGCTGTATGGAAGGGTGCATGTAAATTAGGGATACCTATTGTCGATTTATATGATTTTGAACAACTTGGCTGGATATTCGGAGTCGGGATATTGTCGGGTTTGATAGGGTACGCATCGGTGTCAGTGACAGGACTATCTAAGGACATATACCGGATTCTTTTGGGTAGTGGCTTGATGGTTTTCAGTTTTGTTTTTTTTATGAGTATATTGCGTCGAGTACCTAAGCAATTGGTAAGTATGTTCAGAAGGTAAGTAAGTTGTGAATTGCCTCCAAAATTCCAGAGGCAATTCACAACCAATAATATAGGATACTTAGTAAGTCCTTATACTATGGACCCGCCACCTCCACCCTCCGTCGTCTCGAAAGTCCGTATCAAAAATGGCATTTCTGCTAACCTGCTGAAATTTCATCAAGGAGAAAGAGCCGATTTTACAGTTTTAAAATGGAGGGGTGAGATTTAAGTCACTACATTCGTGATTCAGATACAAAGAAGCCCCGGATCAGGCCGAGGCTTCTTTTTGTTACTACTTTTGCACATGGGGCCTTACCACTAAGTCGTCCGTTCCAAAAAGTAAAAACCTGATATTTGATATGCCGAATCTGTGCGAGTTAGATAGATAGATAGACTATCCACCCTGTACCCAGCCAATATTTGACATCGAGTTAGACGTATCATGGCTTGTCGAAAACTGAACCTGCTGATCATTCCTCAAGGTAAAGCGCTGAACCAGTTGTTGAAGTTTTCGGGCTTGGCCCGATAGTTCCTCTGCCGCTGCGGCACTCTCTTCCGCATTTGCGGTATTTTGTTGCGTTACGGAATCGATTTGCGTCAAACCTTGATTGATTTGATTGATCCCTTGGGCCTGTTCGTTGCTGGACGCAGTAATTTCAGCGACTAGTCCTGTTACATTGCTGACCCCCTCGACTATTCCCTGCAGAGATTCAGCAGTCTGCCTGGCAATAACGCTGCCATTTTCTGTTTTGGCAACAGATCCTTCGATTAAGCCGGCCGTCTCTTCTGCCGCTTTGGCACTGCGCGCCGCAAGGTTCCTGACTTCTTCTGCAACCACAGCAAAGCCCTTGCCATGTTGTCCGGCCCGGGCCGCCTCCACGGCAGCATTGAGAGCCAGTAGATTCGTTTGAAAGGCGATTTCGTCGATGGTCTTAATGATCTTGGAGATATTCTGGCCAGCTTCGTTGATTTCGACCATGGCTGAAACCATGGTCTGCATCTGGATGCTTCCATTTTGTGCAGCTTGCTGAACCTCAACCGATTGCTGATTGGCCCGATTGGCATTTTCGGCATTCAAACTCGTTTGTGAAGACATTTCACTCAACGATGCAGTAATCTCTTCCAGACTGCTGGCCTGATGGGTGGCTCCTTGCGACAACGACTGGCTCGTTTGGGACACTTGAGCCGAACCACTGACGATTTCAGCAGAGCCCTTCTGGGTTTCCCCCAGCAGGTCACTTAGGTTGGTAACCATTTTCTGTAAAGATCTGCCAAACTGATCTTCGGCGGAAGTAAGTGTTATCTCCGAGGTCAAATCCCCATCGGCAATAATCTCGGTCATGCGAACCTTTTCTGCCAGCTCATCCGCCATATGGTTGAGCGCTTGGGCAAGCTGTCCAAGCTCGTCCTGCGAATTGATGGTGAGACGCTTGGAAAGATTACCGCTTTCAATCGCTTCGGCCAGCGCGATCCCATCCTTCAGCGGCTTGACAATCATGCGGGAAAAAAGGGTAAAAATAACCAAGCAAAGGGCAATTAAGCCGACGCTTGAATATAGTGCTATCTGCTTCGTTATACTGTGAGTTGCCTGTGCTTTGGCACTCTCGGTGGAATGGGACATCTCCTCAATACGGGCAGCAAGAGCCATGATAGCTTCATCCACAGAACTGAAACTGAGCTCCAGCTCTACGGATCCTAAAACTTCGCCGGAAAGAGCGATGTCCTTTTTGATTATATGGGCATTTCGATGCGCTTCGACTTTTGTTGTCAGTGGATTTCCTGAGCTATCAAAAAAGGTCAGGGAGAGGATGTCTTGGTCTTTTTCCAGGCTGTGGGCCAGTGGCACCAACAACTCATGTTCATAATTCAGGATCATTTCCCTGGCGGAGTCAGCCATCAACTCGGCCAACAATTCGCCTTTGGCCAGCAGCTGGTTGCGTAGCAGCTTTTCTTCGTTGCCTTGCTCGGTCTTTAATCGCTCGACAGCGCTTTGGACTTGTCGTTCAAGAACATTTCCGGTCAGAGAAATGGTGCCAACGGCGATAGCCGCCAGAATAATGATTGTGATAAGGGATATGACCGAAATGAACTTACCCGAAATGCCCATTTTTTTAGAAAGCATGCTTTTGCCCCCAAGCAATTGAATCAAGTTAAGAGCACTGGTTTCCGGTGCAGTGTTCGGTTTGCCCCGGAAACCAGCTGGATTAATTTAACGTGCAAAAGTCGGTGCGCGTTGGCGCAGTGCACAGCAATGGCTATTTGGCGGCCAGTAATCCGGACTGAACAGCCAGCTGTTTCCACTGCCCGCTATCGGCATAGGTCTTGGCCGCTTCGACAACCGGATGGCCTTGATTATTAAGACCGTAAACCAGGCCAAGGCTGACCCCCGCAGAAAAACCATCCACAGCAACCATGTTCACCTCACCGAAATTTGGTTTGGCGCCAAAAGCGATGGCGTTTGCACCTTGTGGCGATTTCAGGAAATTCACTACTTGATGATCTTTTTTAAATATTTGGGCAAAACTGACATTTTCAAAGAAGGTTTGGTCTTCTCTTAAGACCGAAAAGAGCGCCTCAGTTTTTTCGCGGCCGACGAGAACAATAGCCGCATCAGAGCCGCCGACTTCTTTCCAGTTATTAATCTGTCCAGTAAAGATCTTTTCCAGCTGAAGCAATGAAAGCTTGGATACGCCCGCAGCAGACCCCGTAGCAAAGGCAATAGGAACCCTGGCTAGAAAGATTTCGGCTTTATCCATCGCCTTTTCTTTTGCGTTCAGGGGGCGCCCGGTACGACCGAATATGAAATTGCTTGAGTTCTTGATCCCTCCCGCATGTTTGGCGGACCGGGGAGGCACTTTAAAGGCATAGTTTTGCGCGGCTGGGTTCTGGGCGAAATTATCAAAAAAGAGTTGAACTATTTTTGTCGACGGTCCAGCCCCCGCAACTGATTGTAATTCGGCAGCCCCCGCCGTCACGGCAAGACTCAGAAATAACGAACAAAACACAAGCAGGACGACAATCTTTTTCATTGTAAGCTCCTCTTTTTATTAGTTAGGTGAAGGGTAATGGCTAGTCTTTGACAACAAATAAACAAACTAATAATCTTTGGGCATAAACCTTATTTGAGGGGTAGGGAAAGTATTTTCTTCATTAAATACAATTTGTTTTATGGTGAAATGACAAGTCTACCGTTCCCCTGTTAAACCCTGATGTTGTATTCTTATCTTTCCACTTGTTTTCCCGTTACCTGCGGAGGATTACATTTCTCTAAACATGTGTCAAGGCTAATTATGGTAGCCCAACGAACTGTATGTATTCGTAAATACGCTATATTTAGATACATGGGAGGGCGGACCTAGCTGAGTGGCATGAAAGGTAGAGAGATCATCACGTAGTGGTGACTGGCGACCGGCATGACCAAGAAGTCCCTACGGGGCGTTTCGCAAATATCAGGTCAAAAAGGGGTTGTCATATGTCCGTAGGAATTTTGACGTGTGACCTAGCTGTCCTATAAGTCACTATTCGCAATATAAAAACGGCCCAACCCGATTTCAAATGGTTGGACCGTCTCACATGTTGTGCTGAATCGGGGGTCCTGCTTAACTAAGGAATTAAAACACACCCTTCAGCAGGAACTTTGTTTTGAATATAGTAACTTTTCAAAACCAACTCAATTGACAATTAGAGTCTTTTTGTTTGTCCGCGGTTGTTGGTGTGGCCGTATTTGTTATCCTTCTTGGTACGGGGGATAAATCCTATGAGACGAAAATATGCGTGGCTTGCTGCACTGCTGCCGTTTCTTTTTTTACCACTTTCTCTTGTTGCCACTGAATCCCCACCGGCCTTCGATGTATGGCTTCAGCACCTTAACACTCAAGCTCAGTCCGAAGGGATTTCCGGACCAACGGTCAACGCCGCCTTGCATGATGTTCGGTTTCTCCCCTGGGTGATTGAGGCGGATCGACGTCAGCCGGAATTTAAAAAAACACTGGCCGAATATCTGGCCGGAGCTCTGTCAAAGCAGCGGATCAAACAGGGCCGCCGTATGTTGAGGGAGAATCGCGATCTGCTGCAACAAATTTCCCACAAGTATCGCGTTCAGCCGCACTATCTGGTTGCGCTTTGGGGGATTGAAAGCAATTACGGGCGTAACACCGGCAAGGTCCCGATCCTTTCAGCTTTGGCAACGCTCGCCTTTGATGCTCGGCGCAGCGATTATTTTCGCCGCGAACTGCTCAACGCGCTGCGTATTCTGGATTCCGGCAAGCTGACTAAAGATCAGCTTCTCGGCTCCTGGGCCGGGGCCATGGGGCAGCTGCAGTTTATGCCCTCGACCTTTTTAGCTAACGCCGTTGATGGCAACGCTGATGGTCGTATCGACCTTTGGCAGACGCGGGAAGATTATCTCGCTTCCGCTGCTAATTATTTGCACAACGCCGGCTGGCAGTGGAATTACCGCTGGGGCCGCAAAGTCAAACTTCCCGCAACGTTTGATAATAACTTGGTGGGTTTGGAGCATCGACTTTCTCTTCGCAAATGGCAGCAGCTTGGCGTCCGACTCAGTTCCGGGCAAAATTTACCGCAGGACGATATCTCCGCAGCAATCGTTATGCCGGACGTAAAGACAGGACAGGCATTTTTGGTCTATCAGAATTATTGGGTGCTGATGCGTTGGAACAAGGCGCATAGCTTTGCGTTGGCCGTGGGGGAACTGGCCGATCGGGTTGCTGCCGGTGGGCAGTGAGTTTGCAAGTTACTTGACAGCTCCGACTGGGCCATTACTCTTAGAGTTAAATTTAAACGCGACGAAACCTACATCCGGAGGCAGTGATGAACATATTTGATTTCGCCTTGAAGATGGAAGAGGACGGTAAGACATACTACGAAAGGCTGGCTAACGAAGCACTGCTACCAGGTTTGATGACGATTTTTTCACGACTGGCTGAAGATGAACAGAAGCATTACGATATTTTCCAAAAGTTGAAAAACGGCGCAACTATTTCGTCACTGCAGGACAGTACCATGATTGCTGAAGTGAAAAATGTTTTTGCCGACTTGCTGCAGGACATGGACACCGATAGGGGAGGGGCAGAAAGTCTGGCGGCTTATCAGCACGCCATGCAACTTGAGGCCGAGAGCTACCGCCTTTACGAACATGCCGCCAGTAAAGAGGGCAATCAGGAAATCAAAGCGCTGTTGTTGAAAATTGCTGCCGAGGAACGCAAGCACTTTACCGTTCTGGAAAATATTTATCACTTTGTTAACGTTCCCAACCAATATATGGCCTGGTCCGAATTCAGTAATCTCGACGAGGTCAGACAGTTCGGTCGGGATACGGATGATTGAAATCCTGCTGAAAAGTTTAGCCCTGTAAGAAAAGCTTTCCCCATTCGCCCATTTGCTCGAGGATGGGGAAGATGCTTTTGCCTTTTTCCGTCAAGGAATATTCCACCTTGGGTGGTACTTGCGGGTAGACCTCGCGGTGCACCAGCCCATCAGCTTCAAGTTCTCGTAGTTGCTGGGTCAGCATCTTGCGGGTGGTGCTGCAAAATTGTCGCTGCAACTCGGAAAAGCGCATGGTTTTTTGCGCCAGGTGCCAGAGGATTGAGGCCTTCCACTTGCCTCCAACCACCGCCAGGGTCACGTCGATTGAGCACTTATACTGTTTATCCCGGAAAATCATAGATTTCTCTGCTGGCTGACTCGCTGACATCTTAATGCTCCTGATATTTATGGGTACCTAAAAAGGTACTACGTAACAAAAAAGTACGTAATTGACGATAATGTACTTATGCTTGAATATAGCTCACCGGCTCTGGAATGAAAAGAGAGCAATCTGTTTTGAATCGACGATAGGAGGAAATCGCTATGAAGATACTGGCCTTTAACGGCAGTCCCAAAAAAGAGGGCAATACCTTTCATGCCATAAAAATGGTAACCGTTGAATTGGAAAAAGAAGGTTTTGAAACGGAAATTATTCATGTTGGCAATAAGGTGATCAGGGGCTGTACTGCCTGCGGTCAGTGCGCAAAAAATCGCAATGAACAATGTGTGCTGCCGGGTGATGAGGTCAATGAGTGGATTCAAAAGATGAAACAGGCCGATGGCATCATCCTTGGATCGCCGGTGCATTTTGCTGGGATGGCAGGAACGATGAAATCATTTCTTGACCGGGCTTTTTATGTCGCTGGTGTTAATGACGGTTTGTTTCGTCATAAGGTTGGAGCGGCAGTGGTGGCTGTGCGGCGTTCTGGCGGATTGCCGACCTTTGACCAACTAAACAACTTTTTGTGCTACGGCGAAATGTTGCTGCCGACCTCCAACTACTGGAACGTGATCCATGGCACCCAGCCAGGAGAAGCGGTTCAAGATGAAGAGGGGGTACAGATCATGCGCGTGCTGGGTAAGAATATGGCCTGGCTGCTGAAGTTGGTCGCAAACGGCAAAGGCGTGGTTGAACCGCCGCCAAGAGAAGCCAAAACCTACATGCACTTTGTGCGCTGACCTTCAGTGAAGCCTCATTGGTTGCTGGTCAAAAGCGGTGATAACGGCTGATAGGCATAGGTGGCCAAACGCTCACTGGCTCTGGTGATTGCTACGTAGAGGAGATTCTTATTGACCGTTGTCATTGGATAGTTGTTGACCGATGGGTTCCAGAGGATGACGCCGGAGAACTCCAGGCCTTTGACCTGATGGGCGTTGGTGATAATAACCCCCGGCTTGAAGTTGAAGGTTTTGGTTTCCAGACGCACCCCGGCGATGGATTTCAGTTTGTCGTATAGCTCCTGGGCTTCGTTTTTATAGCGACAAATAATTGCGGTTAAACTTTTCGGCTCCGACATCAGCAACGCCCTGGTGGCGCGATACAGAGCAGTTTCGGCTTCGTCTTTACTGGTGAAATGATGCTGGCGTGGTTCTGGGCCTTCTTTGGTCACTTTCGTGGCGGGCCGACCGGAAACCCGAGACGCCAGGGCCATGATTTGCGCGGTACTGCGATAACTGATGGTCAGTTCGGTGCTGTCCAGGCCAATCTTGGTCAGGTCGGCCTGAAAGGAAGGGAAGCCGCCGTCATCGAGAAAATCAAGAATACGCTGGTTGGTGTCGGCGCAAACGGTCAGGCTTTTTTTGTCGGTGCTGGCAGCGGCCAGGGTGTCGAGTTCGACGCGACTCAGATCCTGGGCTTCATCGATGATGATGTGATCAAACCAGTTCAGCGCGGAGGCGATGGTCTGGCCGATATTTCGCAGTTGAATCAGGCGCAGCAAAATGCCTTTATCGGCAAAATCGAGGGTAAGTTCGTTACGTTCAAGGCTGTTTTGATAGTGGGTGCAAAAGGCTCGGACCGGCGCTGTATCTCCTAAATATCTCTTGGTCAGCAGCGGATGGCTATAGGCTTGATAGAGGTCAAGCATGGCGTTTTCCGGCTGCTCGCTCTGCTGCACATAGTTCTCAAACAGATCACGCATCTTGCAGGATTTTTTGATATCGGTGAACTGCTGCTTGCGTGCTGCCAGCCCACGAAAATTTCCGATTCGCGCCAGGGCCTCATCAACCCAGGAATGGAAGGTTTTGACCGCTGTTTTGGCGTCAATCAGCTCTTTGGAGGTCTCCAGCACGTAACCTTGCAGGGCGCGATTGAACATCACCACCATGCAGCGTTCCGGGCGGAAGGTTGCTGGATGATTGAAAACCAGATAGGACAGGCGGTGCAGGGCGACGGTGGTTTTACCGCTACCGGCGCCACCGGTCAAATAGGTACAGCCGAGGTGGTTTTTGGTGATCAGCCGAAACTGTTCCGCTGAAATCAGCGAGATGATATCGACAATCCGGTAGTCGCCTTTATTCTCCTTGATCTGCTGGGTGGTCAACGAGCGGCCATTAAAGCTCCACTCGCCGTCGATTTTTTCATAGATCAGTTCTGCCGACTCAATGCGCTGCAGCTGTCCTCTGGCAATAGCGTATTTAAATTTCTGCTCAATGCTGCCTTCGCGGATGCGGCCGACAATCTCTTCTTCGTACTCTTCGCCGACTTCGTACTCGTAATAGAGTTGCGAAAGTTCGGCTTTGCGCCAGTCGATCACCAGGGGCTTGGTGCCGACCAGCAGGCCCTGCTTGCCGATCAGATAGGTTTTTCTGCCGATGCGCGGGTCATTGTCATTGATGGAAAGGGCCGCGAAGTAGGGTTCGATCTGGGAGTTATGGGCGCGTTTATATTTTGCCGGGTCGAAACTGCTCAGGCGACGGATTTCAGCCGTACATTTATCTATTTCGCGCGGGTTGGCCGAAGCGTAGCGCTGTTTTTCCAACTCGCGCACCACGGCATCATGATCACGGATTCTGTCTTTGCGATCCTGTTCGTTGATGACGATTGCCGACTGGACATCTTGCAGGCGCTGTTCTTCGCTGCGGATAAACTCTTGCTGCTGGTCACTCATCTTTTGCTCCTGAACCGCTGAGCTGACAACTTCAACCTTTGTCCGGTTCTGCGCTTGTAGCGGACTTTAACTTTTAACCGGTCGTTATGAACTGAAAAGGGCCGCAAACGCGGCCCTTTTCAGAATTATCTTAGTGTTCGCAACGATCAGTCGAGTAAGTCAACAATTTGGGGTGCCATGCCGATGTAACTGGCCGGGCTCATGTCGAGTAAGCGCTGCTTATCTTCTGCTGCCAACTCCAGACCTTCAACAAAGGTGCGGATCGTTTCACGGTTGATTTTCTGACCACGAGTCAATTCTTTCAATTTCTCGTACGGCTTTTCGATACCGGCCTTGCGCATCACCGTCTGGATCGGCTCGGCCATCACTTCCCAGGCATTATCGAGATCGTCGGCCAGATTCTGCTCGTTGAGTTTCAGCTTGCTGAGACCTTTAAGGGTCGATGCGTAAGCGATCATGCTGTAACCGAAACCGACGCCCATGTTGCGCAGCACCGTCGAATCGGTCAGGTCACGTTGCAGGCGAGAGATCGGCAACTTGCTCGACATATGCTGGAAGATGGCATTGGCCAGCCCGCAGTTGCCTTCCGAGTTTTCAAAGTCGATCGGGTTGACTTTGTGCGGCATGGTCGACGAGCCGATTTCACCCGCCACCGTCTTCTGACCGAAATAAGCCATTGAGATGTAGGTCCAGAGGTCGCGGTTTAGGTCGTTGAGGACGGTATTCCAGCGGCCCATGGCATCGAACAGTTCGGCCATGTAGTCGTGTGGCTCGATCTGGGTGGTAAAGAGGTTCTGCTTGATGCCCAGTTCATCTTCGATGACTGCTTTGGTCAGTGCCACCCAGTCAATCTGCGGGTAGGCGGAGAGGTGAGCGTTGAAGTGGCCGACAGCGCCGTTTAGCTTGCCGAGCAGTTCTACCGCGGCAATCTTTTCACTCTGCTTTTGCAGGCGCGCGGCAAATACCGCCAGTTCCTTGCCGATGGTGGTCGGCGAGGCGGTCTGGCCGTGGGTGCGGGCCAGCATCGGCACATTTTTGAATTCATCGGCCAACTTGCTGATAACAGCAATAATCTCCTGCTGCTGAGGGGTCAGGGCGGTCAGACCGTCCTTGAGCATCAATGCGTGGGAGAGGTTGTTGATGTCTTCCGAGGTGCAGGCAAAGTGGATGAACTCAGACAGATCAGCCAGGCTGGTGCCATCAATCTGCTCTTTCAAATAGTATTCAACCGCCTTGACATCGTGGTTGGTGACCGCTTCGATCTTTTTGATCTTCTCCGCTTCTTCCGGAGTAAAATCAATAACGATTTGGCGCAAGGTTTGCTCTTCGTCGTCGGTTAAGGCCCGACACTCGGCAATTCCGGCTTCAGCGCAGAGGGCGATCAGCCACATGACTTCGACCTTGACCCGGTTTTTCAGCAGGGCGTACTCGGAAAAACACTCGGTCAGCGGGGTGACTTTAGATGCGTAACGCCCGTCAATCGGGCTGATGGCGGTAATCATATATATATCTCCTCAAGATTGGAATTTCGACGGCACTATAAAGCAGGCTGGGTTTGGCTGCAACCCCTTCGATGCGTAAACAGTTTAGAATGGTGCGTCCTGATTGAAAACCATCTTTTTTTTCGTTGCCGGATGGGTAATCTCCAGAGAATATGCGTGTAGCAGCAAACGGTCTGCTTTCTTCAGGGTGGCTTCGTCCGCGTAGAGATCATCCCCCAGAATCGGGTGTCCCAGTGCCAGCATGTGCACCCTCAACTGATGGGTTCGGCCGGTAATTGGCTTCAGCTCAATCCTGGTTGTATCGCTAGCCGAATCGTATGTTAGAACCCGGAAATATGTTTGTGCAGCTTTGCCAGCGGCATGATCAACCCTCTGCTTGGGCCGGTTCGGCCAGTCGCGACTCAGCGGCAGATCAATCCGTCCGGTAAGTGGCTGTACCCGTCCACTGGCTACTGCTAAGTAGCTCTTCTGCACCAGTCTCTGCTCGAACTGGCGACTCAGTTCGCGGTGCGTTGCGCTGTTTCTGGCCAGAATCATTACTCCTGAAGTCGACATATCGAGGCGATGGACGATCAGCGCTTCAGGATAGCTCTGCTGAACACGCGAAATTAAGCAGTCCTGATGCTCCGGCCTGCGACCTGGTACCGACAGGAGTTCGGCCGGTTTAGAGACGATCAGGATGTCACTATCAGCGTAGATGATTTCCGGTTCTGTTTTTGGCGGTCGATAATTGATCAATTCATTGTTTCCGAAATTTAAGGTTTTTTTAAGTCTGCGATACTAGCGGGATGTGTTTGGCGATGAAAGTAAAAAGAAAAAAGGGGGGCGATCTCGTTATGAGTTTCGCCCCCCTTTTTTATTCATTGATAAGCAAAGATCTAACTAGAGGCTGACCTTGGTTTGTGCTGATGCCATTTCAACACTCTCTACAGGAGGCAGCGTTTTTCCGGTCCGCTTGAAAACCTCATCCAGAGACTCTTGAGTAAAGGAGCGGTACATCAGTCGCGTGGTCACCTGATATTCGCCCTTGCCGGGTAACGGAATACGATAGGTTTCGCTGTCCATCCCTTTTGCGGGGATGCGCCGGTCGTAACCAATGCCGTGGGCGCGCCAGCTTTTTCCGGTTAGATTACCCTCGGCATCGCGGAACAAGACCCGGAAGAAGACCGCATCAGGATCGACATGGTTTTTCTCATCGATCTGACCGGAACTGTAAACCAACTGACCTGCGTTGTCGGCAACTTCAACCTGTAACCACATGATACGAATATAGGTGGTGCCGGTGGGGATCTTGTGCCCGGCACCGACATTGTGCACCTCGACCTTCAATTCAAGCGTTCCGTCGTCGGTGATCTGCTCTGCCAGCTTGACCTCGGCCGCTGATCGCAGGTATTCGCGCGACATCTCTGCCTGTTCGGGGTGTCCTACGGCATCCTGTAGATAAGAGCTGCCACCGATAAAGCCGTGAAATGCAATGTTTTCCCGCTGCTTGCCCATCAAGGAAGAACGGCCGGGAGCCTTACTGATGCCGGAAGTCGGTGTCATGTGACAATTCTGGCAAGTGATGCCTTGTTTGCCGTATTCGTTATTTTTCCAGTCATCCCAGGTGTCGATGATGTGGACACCGGTGGCGGGATGGATGACCATATGGCAGGCGCCGCAAAAATCGGATTTCGCGTGCAGTCCGGTGTTTTTCACCTCGTGATAGAGCGATCTGCCGTCATCGCGCGGACCGACCTTGGTATCGCCCGGCTCCGAAATATGCCCCATGTTGTACATCTGTTTAACACCCGTTACCGTGTGGCAGAAATCACAGGAAATGCCGCGCCGCGATGTTGCATCGAACTTGCTTCCATCTGCAGGTGGAAGCAACCCTGTACGCGCGGCAATCGGCGCATGACAGGCGCCGCACAGCAAGTCGGTTCCGCCATCGGTTTCTTCATGGGCGAGCATATAGTCAGGTCGATACCACTTGTCCTCCCAGGCCTGAGCGTGCATCGATTTAGACCAATCATTATAAATATCGCGATGACAATTCTGGCATTTATTGGGAGTATCAAACTCTCCAGGTTCGAACATCTGCGTTTTTTCTGCCGATGTTTTGGCAACGACTTCTGCTGTCTCGGCGACTGTTTCTTCTGCCATAGTAACGGCTACCGCTCCCGCTACAGCAGCCTTTTCCGAATTCGTTGTGGAAGATTCGCTTGTTGCGTTGAAATGGCTGCAGCCGATGAAAAACAGGCAGGGGAGAGTCAGCAGGATAAAAAGGCGTGAAGATTTCATGTTGCCTCCTTTGAAGATAGAATTTAATGAAAAATAGAAACACCTTAATGTACATGCGTCATACGTATTGTCAATATGACAGGTACGTTTTTAGCAAAACTAGTAACAGCTCTTTCACCTAGGTGGGTGCGTATACGGCATTGCCCGAAGCGGGCTGAAAATGCCACAATGATTTTCGCCAACAAGGAGGCTTTGTGACAGAGATAATAGCGAAACAAATCAGGATTGAGGGGATTGTTCAGGGGGTCGGGTTCCGTCCGTTTATTTATCGGATCGCGACAGAGCGAAATCTCCGCGGCACGGTTTTGAACGATAGCCAGGGGGTGCTGATCGATATTGAGGGGGAAGCGTCGCTTGTTGCTGGATTTCTCGCTGCGATAGAAGCGGAGCTGCCACCGCTGGCTTCAATCAGTTGCATGAATGTTGCCGAGGTTCCCGCAAGGGGACATTCTTCCTTCTCTATCGTCCAAAGCCAGGCAAGTAGCAAACGCGCTGCGCAAATCGCACCAGATTCCCATGTCTGCGCTGATTGTTTACAAGAACTCTTCGCGCCGAACGATCGCCGTTATCGATATCCATTTATCAACTGCACCAATTGTGGCCCACGCTATAGTATCGTCACCGATATTCCTTACGATCGCCCCTTGACCACCATGGTTGATTTTCCCATGTGTCCTGTTTGTCTCGCCGAGTACCAAGATCCCGCATCGCGTCGTTTTCACGCCCAACCGAACGCCTGTGCCGATTGCGGCCCACAACTCTCGTTTGCCGATCAAGACGGTCTGCCGGTTGCAGTTCCCGATCCATTGGCCGAGGCCGTTAAACGCTTAAAGGCTGGTGAGATTGTCGCGATTAAGGGGTTGGGCGGCTATCACTTGGCGGTTGATGCGGAGAATGACGCTGCGGTCAGACGCCTGCGCCTGCGCAAGCAGCGTGATGAAAAACCATTTGCGTTGATGAGCTTCGATCTTGAGCGGATTAAACGCTTTGCGCAACTGAGTGAGCAGGAAGAGCGCTTGCTGACCGGTGTCGAACGACCGATTGTGCTGCTGCCGCAACGCGCTGGACATTGCTTGTCTGGACAGATCGCACCAAAAAATAAATTCTACGCAATAATGCTTCCTTACACGCCAATACATTATCTATTACTTGAACAGTTTTCTGCGTTGGTGATGACCAGTGGCAATCAAAATGATGAACCGATTTCCTTTGAAAATGACGATGCTCTGGGGCGTTTGCAGGGGATTGCTGATTGTTATTTGCAGCACAACCGGCGTATCAATATTCGCACCGATGATTCCATTGTTCGTCTGCTCGATGGTCAACCGGTGCTCTATCGCCGCTCGCGCGGATACGTGCCGCGTGGGGTAAAGCTGACGGCTGCACAGCCAACGGTTCTGGCGGTCGGTGCTGAGCTGAAAAATACCATCTGTTTGACTCGTGGCGATCGGGCCTATTTGAGCCATCATATCGGCGATCTGAAGAATCAGTCGGTGGTTGATTCGATGAACCAGGCGATTACGCATTTCCAGAACCTGCTTGAAGTGCAGCCGCAGTTGATCGCTCACGATCTGCATCCCGATTATCTCTCTACCCACGTTGCCGAAAATCTGGCCGGTGAGTTGCCGTTGGTTGGCGTCCAGCATCATCACGCTCATCTCGCCAGTTGTCTGGTTGATAACGGCCACACTGGCCCGGCGATCGGGGTGATTTTCGATGGCATCGGTTATGGCAGCGACGGGCATATCTGGGGCGGTGAATTTTTGCTCGGCGATCTGCGCAATTTCCGCCGGGTGGCTCATCTGGATTATCATCCCTTGCCGGGTGGCGATGCCGCGACCAAGGAACCTTGGCGGATGGCGGTTAGTTATCTGCACGCCGCTTTTGGTACGGATCTGCCTCGTCTGAAATTTCTTCAAACCATCGATCCGCCGGGGGTTAAACTGCTGCTGCAGATGATAGAAAAACGACTCAATTCCCCGTTGACCAGTAGTGTCGGCCGACTGTTTGATGCCGTGGCGGCTATGGTTGGACTGCGCAATAAGGTCAGTTACGAAGGGCAGGCGGCCCTGGAACTGGAGATGTTGATCGATTGCGACGGACCAACGGAGTCAGCTTATCCCTTCGCTTTGCTTGAAACTGATGGTTTGATAAACCTTGATCCGACGCCGATGATCAAGCAACTGGTGGATGATTTGAGCGTTGCTGCGACTGGCCAGCAGATCAGTGCTCGCTTTCATAACGGCCTTGCGCTGTCGATTGTCACTGTCTGCCAAAGACTTGTGCAAGCGCACGGTCAATTTCCGGTGGCACTTTCCGGCGGCGTTTTTCAGAATCGTTACCTGACTGAACGCACGGTCAAGCTATTGCGTGGGGCCGGTTTCGAGGTTCTGTTGCATCGTCAGGTGCCGCCAAATGATGGTGGGCTGGCTTTGGGGCAGGCAGCGATAGCAGGTTGTTTAGAATAGCGAACGTCCATAGCGAAAAAGAGGCGCATAATTTAATTTTTAGCCCCGCTTCGTGATGTTAAATTCCTACCTGAATATTTATTTCCTTTCGGCGAAATTAATCACCTTTTGACCTAGAGTGTAATCACGAGCAAAAAAAACTGAGGAAGTTGACGTCGGCTTATTGCGATAATTCGATTTGCTGGTAAAACTTCTATAATAACGGGGGGATTGGCCGAGTCATTTTATTTAGTTGTGACTAATGTTTTGGAACGCCACTTTTGAGGATCGTTTGTGCATTATACGTTTTCAGAGATTGTCGATATCCCGGCAATTCAAGAATTGATGGAGGGTTTGTGGAAGTCCTCCGGTATTCCGGTCGGTATTGTCGATATTGAAGGAACGGTGCTGGTTGCCACGGGCTGGCAGGATATCTGTACTCAGTTTCATCGGAGCTCCTCTGAATCCGAAGCTCTCTGCCGCGAGAGTGACGCTTACCTGCAGGAACATTTAGCTGCCAATCGAATTCTTCCAGAGTCCGGTTACTATGAATATCATTGTAAGAATGGGATGATAGACATAGCTGTTCCGATCGTGATTGAAGGACAGCACTTGGCGACTCTGTTTCTGGGGCAGTTTTTTTATGAACCACCGGAGGAAAATTTTTTTCTTCAACAAGCGCAGCGTTACGGCTTCGATAAAGAACGTTATCTGGTTGCCCTGAAAAAGGTTCCCATCTTCGATCGTCAGAAGGTGAAGGACATTCTCGATTATCATACCCGTTTTGTAAATCTTATGACCCAGATGGGTGTGCAGAAGTTGAGAAGTATTGAAGATCGGAAAGCTCTGAGTGAAAGTGAAGAGCGCTTTCGGACAATATTTGAATCCGCTGCAGCCCCCATGGGGATTATTTCTACTGCTGGCCATATGTTGCAAGTCAATCCAGCTGCTTGTCATCTCATTGGTTATAGCGAGACCGAACTTCTTGGATTTAATATCGAAGATTTTGTCCATCCCGAAGATCGAGAGGACCCTCGGACGCTTTACCAGGACCTTTTGAGCGGGAAGAGCGAGGCGATCAGTTATAAGAAGCGATACCAGCGGAAGGATGGTTCTACTGTCTGGGGGCACGCTACCATCGCTCCAGTGCGCGATGCTGAGGGGGCGCCGCTTTACTTGGTCATCTTGATGCAAGATGTGACCGATAGTAAGGAAAAGGAGCTTGAACTTATCTATCGGGAAGCATTTGAAACCCTGGTGACAGGGATTTCAACGCGGTTTGTTGAACTGCCGACATTTGCAACTGACCGTGGAATTGATCTTGCGCTTGAGGATCTCGGCAAGTTTGTCGGTGTCGATCGTAGTTACGTTTTTCTGTTTTCTGCTGATGGCGAGCATATGGACAATACGCACGAGTGGTGTGCGAAGAAGATTGTCTCAAAAAAGGAAAAACTTCAATCAATTGCCAGGGGCAACCTGTCCTGGGCGTTAGAGAGAACGTTGAGTCGGCAGGTTTTGCATGTTCCATCTGTCGTGGAGCTGCCCTTGGTCGCGCAAGCGGAAAAAGATCATTGGCAAGAGCAGGATATTAAGTCGCTGATTACCATGCCGATTCTCGCAGCTGGGAAGGTTATCGGTTTCCTCGGTTTTGACGGCGTTGGAGAGGAACAACAATGGGGTGAAAAGGATATTGCCCTTCTGCAGACGGTCGGTAATCTTTTTGGTAGTGCCATCCAGCGGCAACGGGTTGTGGCAGCACAACAGGAAAGTGAAAGAAGGATTTCGACCTTGTTGGATAATTTGCCCGGAATGGCTTATCGATGTCGCAATGATCGTGATTGGACCATGGAATTTGTTAGTGACGGTTGTCGTGCTTTGACTGGCTATTTTCCAGAAGACTTAGTTGGCAATAAGGCTATTTCCTATGCGGAGGTTATTCATCCGGAAGACCGTGAGCACGTATGGCAACAGGTCCAGGATGGGTTAGTGAGCAAGGGACCATTTGAGCTCGAATACCGTATCCGCACCGTCTATGGAAGTGAACGTTGGGTCTGGGAGCAGGGGCGTGGGATTTTTGATAAAGATGGAAAGCTCCTGGCTATGGAGGGCTTCATCTCAGATATCACTGAAAGACGGCTGGCTGTGGAAACTTTACGTCAAAGTGATCTGATGAAGACTGAGTTTGTCAAGACCGTTGCTCACGAATTAAGAACGCCCTTAACAGCGATCCAGGGTTTTTCAGAGTTGTTAATAAATCAGGCCCAAATTACGCCGGAGGAGCAGGCGGAGTCACTTCGTTACATTTACGAACGCTCTTTCCGTTTGTCTGAACTGGTCGATGAAATGTTGAATATTGCGCGTATCGAATCCGGGGCAGCAATTTCTTTGAAAATGACCCCTTGTTCGGTCGCAGAGATTTATCGTTTGTTTGAACCGTTTTTGAAAGTCCAACTCGGCTTACACCCACTTGAAGTCAACTTGGAAAATGAGTCCTCAACTTTGTATTTAGATAAGGGCAAGATTGTCCAGGTTTTTGAGAACCTATTGAGCAATGCGATTAAATTCTCCGACAGCGAAAGCTCAATACAGATTATGGGGTGTACCGTCGGGGATGACTATCAGGTCTCTGTTGTCGACAAGGGCATTGGAATGACCCCTGATCAGGCAGAGAAGGTATTTGAAAAATTTTACCGGGTCGATGCTTCTGATACCGCAGTTGACGGGGTCGGCTTGGGTATGAATATTGTTAAACATATTGTGGAGGCTCATGGCGGCAGGATATGGGTTGAAAGCAATTTGAGCCGGGGTACGATTGTTCGGTTTACGCTCCCTCTCTATTTCGAAACTGGTGAAAATTAGTCAAAGGAGAGCTTGCGATGTATAAAATTTTGATTGTTGAGGATCAAGCGGACGTTTTGAAATTGTTGGGTATGGTTCTTCGGGCCGAAAACCGTCAGATGTTTTTGGCCAAAAGCGGTGAGGAAGCTCTTGAAATTGCTCAATCGGTTATCCCGGATGTCATTCTTCTGGATATTATGTTGCCTGGTGGTATTGATGGTTACAGCGTTGCGCGTATTTTGAAAAACAATCCGACAACCGCTGTCTGCGCCATTATTGTGATGACTGCAAAGGTTCAGGAACAAGACAAAACAGAAGCATTGGAGGCTGGGGCCGACGACTTTATCGGCAAGCCTTATAATTTGGAGGATCTTAAAAACAAGGTTGCTCGGTTTTTAGATTAAGAGCTAAAAAACTTAGCAAGATCTCCGAACCTCGAAGGCTCAGTTGTGCCTTCGAGGTTTATCTTTAGCTTACAGTCCGGCGTACTCGAGGAAAGTCACCGGTGGTCGATAGATTTCCTGCTCTGCCAGTAGGGCGTTGATGTCCTGTGGACCGTAATATTTTGCCTCTAATGCGCGTCCCTGTTCCATCCAGAAACCAAACTGGGGAATAAAGCTGTTATGGCGGATATTGTGGTCGATTGTGAGCCCGGATAAAACGAATATATTGCGATCACTGCCGTCAAATGCATCAGTGATAAAAGATGCGCTGCGATGAAATTGCCGCCAAGTGTTGATGTTGCAAAGTCGTCTGTGTGGCTGAGTGTTGGCGACAACTTCCGGTAAAAAATCAAACAGCTCTGCCTCCAGCATGTTCTTTGGTTCCAGACTTTCGTGGTCGAGCCGTTTTTTAAAGGAAAAGGCCGTTGGCTGCAGCAGGTCGCCGATCGGTTGAGGGAGTGTTTGCAGGTCATCACTTAGTTGTAGGTTTACGGCCAGGAATTGGCGATTTAAGCGATAGATTTTACCGAGAGAACCTTCCCCAAGGGCATCACCTTCGACCAGGTTGGCGAGGTTGATGCGGATACGAACTGTATCGCCAGACGGTTTTTTAAACAGGTACTTGTAAGGAACTTCAATTTTACAAATGCCCCTATCTTTCGAGAGCTTGATCAGTTGGGTTGCGCGGCGGTAGGCCTGAAGATAGTCATCAAGAACCCGATGCAACATTCCGCAACAGGGATCAATGCGATCGTGAACCCTTTCGATATAACCGCAACCTTCCTGTTCCAGGGCACCGATATGGCTGCCACCGAAGATGACGAGGTCTTTGCCATGCTGCGCTGCGATCATCATCCGCTTTGGATCGAGCAACGAACCGACCAGTCCCAGATTGAAAGGCGGGTAATTGTAAACGTAGCCGAACAGGGCTTTTTTGATTGCCTGACTTTCATCGGAACATTGCCATATCGCCGGCAGCGTGCCATTGAACCCGGCCTTGTCAGTCAGGTTGCGCATCCGGCCGAAAATTTCCATCAAGCCGATTGCTGGCAGCTCCATTAAGGTTTGGGCGGGGGGGGCAATCGGCATCTTCTCCTCCAGATAGAAAACAGTCGTCTCGGCACCTAATTGAACTAAGAATTCTGCCAACTTATTGAGAAACTACTTAGACTGATAGGCGCTTCGCCAACCAGGGGAGCATTGGGTCGATGGGACGACTCTCGGTTCTTACCACCGTTTCGAGATCGGTTAGTTTTATCTCTGCCGCTTGCAGACCGACCATTTTACCGTGGTTGCCCTTCAGCATGTTTTCGACGGCAGCTTGACCGAAGCGAGCCCCTAAGAGGCGGTCGAAGACTGTCGGCGAACCGCCACGTTGATAATGGCCAAGAACGATGACGCGGGTTTCGAAGCCGATCCGATCCTTGATCTGATCGGCAATGTCCTGGGCTTTGCCGGCTCCTTCGGCCACCAGGATGATCGAGTTGCTGCGTCCCTCCCGGTAACGGCGGCGGAGATCGGTGCAGATCTGTTCCAGATCGTATTCTTCTTCCGGGATAAGGCTGTATTCAGCCCCGGAGGCGATAGTCGCGACCACCGCCAGGTAACCGCAGCCGCGTCCCATGGTTTCGACAACAAAGGCGCGATCATGTGATGAGGCGGTATCCTTTAAATTGTCCACGGCGGAGACGATGTTGTTAAGGGCGGTATCCACCCCGAGTGCCATATCGGTGAAAGGGATGTCGTTATCGATTGACGCGGGAATACCAATCACAGGAACCCCCTGCTGATGGATGGCGTAACCACCCTTAAGAGAACCATCACCACCGATGACAATCAGCCCCTCGACCCCCAACCCCTTAAGGTTTTCGCTTGCTAGCCTTAAGCCTGCCTCAGTGCGCATTTCCGCGCAGCGGGCACTTTGCAAAAAGGTGCCGCCACGTTGCAACACGTTGCTGACCGACCGAGTGCCCATGGTTTCATAGAGCCGGTCAATCAGTCCCTGAAAGCCTTTATAAATACCGATGACATCGACCTGTGCGGCTAATCCGGCCCGAACGACCGCACGGACCGTTGCATTCATCCCTGAGCAATCACCGCCACTGGTTAATACTGCAATCCGTTTCATAGGGAGATACCTTATCTGATGTATGGTTTGTAGATTTTAGGCGAAATCTATTTTTCTATATGACATCAAGAAGTTAAACAGTCGCGATCGTATTTGTCAAAAATTATTCACTTATCTTGACGGGTCATGAATAAGTGTTAGCTTATATGGTAAGTAACTGATATGACAATGTGTTACTCTGCTAACGTCAGTCGCGTAAAGGTTCAGTATGACGCCTTTCGAGGGGATAAATTTATGCCTAGTAGTGTACCAATCCCGAGTGTCCTGCCAATCTATCCGGTTAAAGATCAAATAGTCTTTCCTTATATGGTGTTGCCGGTTTTTTTTTCCAAGGCAACAGCCCCGATAATTGAAGAGGCGATGCGCGGTGATCAATTGCTGGGCATGGTTTATTGTCCTGGCAATAAGGGCATCTGTAATTATGATGAGCATCCGCGGATCGGGACGGTTTGCAAAATCAACCAGTTGATTAAGTTTCCCAAAGGTGGTGGGAAAGCTACTATTGAGGGGATCAGCCGATTTACAATGGATGCGCTGGTGAGCCAGGAGCCGTGTTTGATTGTCTCGATCAAACCGATCTCGGAGCAGGATTCCAAGGGGTCGGTGAGTGAAGCACTGGTGCAGAGTGTTAATGCTCTTTTGAAAATTGCTCTGGCCTATGGTCAACCGCTGCCCGATGACGTCATGAGTATGATCGATCGGATCGAGCACCCTGGTCGACTGGCGGATATGATAGCGGTCTATATCGGGCTCTCAATCGAGACCCAGCAACAGCTCTTGACGACTATCGATCCCGTCGAGCGTCTGAAGTCGGTTTTTATGCATCTGACCAATGAAGTGCAGAAGATGCAGGTTAAGGGTGAAATACGAACCGAGGTCACCAAGCAGATCGGCAAGAATCAGAAGGATCA
The DNA here is from genome assembly GCF_055389805.1 of Desulfuromusa ferrireducens. Taxonomy (NCBI): domain Bacteria; kingdom Pseudomonadati; phylum Thermodesulfobacteriota; class Desulfuromonadia; order Desulfuromonadales; family Geopsychrobacteraceae; genus Desulfuromusa; species Desulfuromusa ferrireducens. Next base: position 3,680,029 of record NZ_AP042415.1, on the reverse strand, counting down.
TATCCTGCGTGAGCAGATGAAGCAGATTCAGCAGGAACTCGGCGAACAGGATCCGCGCCAGGCAGAGATCAACGAGTTACGCACACGAATTCGGCAGGCGAAAATGCCGGATGAAGTGTTGACCGTGGCGGAAAAAGAGCTGCGTCGACTTGAGCAGATCAATCCGGCATCCCCGGAGTACACCGTCTCGCGCAGCTATCTGGATTACCTCTGTACCGCTCCCTGGCAGCAGGGGACCGAAGACAACCTGGATGTCAACAAGGCTGAAGAGGTGCTGGATGAGGATCATTATAATCTTAAAGAAGTAAAGCAGCGCATCCTTGAGTACCTGGCCGTCCGTTCCTTGCGCGCTACCACCAAGGGACCGATTCTTTGTTTTGTTGGCCCACCGGGCGTCGGTAAGACCTCGTTGGGTCGTTCTATCGCGCGGGCCATGGGGAGAAAATTTATCCGTTTTTCACTCGGCGGGATGAAGGATGAGGCTGAAGTTCGTGGCCATCGACGCACCTATATCGGCGCGCTGCCGGGACGGGTGATTCAGGAACTCTGTCGGGTGGAATCGAACAACCCTGTGTTCATGCTCGATGAGGTTGATAAAATCGGCCAGGACTTCCGTGGTGACCCATCCTCGGCTTTGTTGGAAGTGCTCGATCCTGAGCAGAATGATACCTTCAAGGATCATTATCTGGATGTGCCGTTTGACTTGTCGAAGGTGATGTTCATCACCACCGCCAACCTGCTCGATCCGATCCCGCACGCGCTTAAAGACCGGATGGAGGTTATCCGTTTAAGTGGCTACAGTGATGAGGATAAACAACAGATTGCCTATAAGTATCTTATTCCGAAAGAGATCGAAGAGAATGGGCTGACCGATTATCCGCTGGATTTTGATGAGGCCGCTGTCGGCAAGATTATCCATGATTATACGCGCGAGGCCGGGGTGCGCAATCTGGAGCGCAAGATAGCGGCGATTTGTCGCAAGGTCGCCAGGGAAATTACCCAAGGGGATAAACCACGTAAAGAGATCCATGCCGCGGATGTCGAGGAATTGCTCGGTCCCTGCGCTTTTTTTGCCGATGTCGCCAGTGAAGAAGATCGCATCGGTGTGGTCACCGGCCTGGCCTGGACCGAATCGGGTGGTGACATCCTTTTTATTGAAGCAGCCAAAATGCCTGGTCGCAAGGATCTGACCTTGACCGGTAGCCTCGGCGATGTGATGCAGGAATCAGCGCGGGCAGCTTTGACCTATGTGCGCAGCCGCGCTGCGGATTTTGGCATCGATCCTGATTTTTTCGAAAAGCATGATTTGCATATCCATGTTCCTTCTGGAGCTATCCCCAAAGATGGACCATCGGCCGGTGTGACGATCGCAACGGCGATTATTTCGCTCATGTCGGGTCGTCCGGCGCGCCGCGATATTGCGATGACTGGTGAACTGACCCTGTCAGGCCGTATTTTGCCGATCGGCGGAGTTAAGGAAAAGGTGCTGGCTGCCAGGCGAGCCGGAGTTAAAATAGTTTTGCTGCCAGCCCGCAATAAAGAGCATCTGGTTGAACTCGAAGAAGCGAACCTTGATGGCATCTCTGTCGAGTTGGTGGATACCATAGATCAAATTGTCGAAAAAATTCTTTTACCCGCCTGATTTTATTCGGCACTGTCCTGCAACGCAGGACAGTGCCTCGCCAAAAAGTTACCACACCGGTAGTCATTCCCTGATCTATGAGTTACTATGAAGATCACATATTCGCTAATTCATATAGTGTAGAGGTCTGTCATGTTTAAGTTACCAATATTTATACTCGTTTTATTGCTGCTGTTGCCGGTTACGGGCAGCGCTCAGACTCTGGCAGAGAAAGTCCAGGAGCACCATCTTGACAACGGTTTGACCCTGCTGTTGGTTGAACGTCACGCGTCGCCGACGGTCGCTGCATATATCAGTTTTCGGGTTGGTTCGGTTGATGAGAACAGTGAGCAGCGTGGTGTTGCTCATCTGTTGGAGCATATGTTGTTCAAGGGCACAAAAACCTTGGGCACAAAGGACTATCAACTGGAAAAAGATTCGCTGCAGAAGATTGAAGATCTGGGCCAGCGCATCGATGTTTTAAAGAATCAGCCCAAAGGTGATCAGCAGCAACTTGAGCAATTAAAGGCCCAACTGGAGCAGCTACAGCAGGAACATCACCAGTTGTTGATTAAGGACGAATTTGCCAAAATTTATTCGGAAAATGGTGGTGTCGGCTACAACGCATTTACCAGCAAGGATCAGACCACCTATCTGATTAATCTGCCAGCCAATAAGTTGGAACTCTGGGCGGCAATCGAATCGGACCGTTTACAAAACGCAGTGCTGCGTGAATTTTATACGGAACGGGAAGTTGTTCGGGAAGAGCGCCGTCGTTCCTATGAGAGCAATCCGGGCGGGAAGCTTTACGAAACCCTGCTGTCGACCGCTTACAAGGTCCATCCTTATCGCGATCCGATTATTGGTTGGGATTCAGATATAGACAATCTGACTCTCAAGGAAACGCGTGATTTTTTAGGTAAGTATTATTCGCCGGTCAACATGATCATTACCCTGGTCGGGGATTTTGACAGCGCCGAAACGCTTGAATTGGTCACCCGTTATTTCGGCTCATTGCCGCCGGGAGTTGTTGTGCCGCCGGTGGTGGAGCAGGAACCTCCACAAAAAGGTGAGCGCCGTGCCCATGTGATTTACGATACCGAACCGCAGCTGATGATTGCCTATCACAAACCGACCATGCCGCATCGGGAGGATTACGCCTTCGATATCCTCATGCAGGTGCTTGGTGAAGGACGGACTTCACGGCTTTATCAAGCGTTGGTCATTGATCAGCAGCTGGTGACCGGCCTCTCTGTTTTTGGTGCGCCAGGGTCACGATATGACAACTTGCTGACGATATCACTGACACCGCGGCAGTCATGCAGTTGTACTGACATCGAAGATGCAGTGCAACTCGAATTAGAGGAGTTACAGCGCGAACCGATAGCTGCCGAGGAAATCAAGAAAGCCCGTAAGCAGATTTTGACCTCGATCCTGCGAGGGATGAAGGGGAACAGCGGTCTGGCACGCATGCTCTCCTCATACCAAGTGTTGGGGAGTTGGCAATATCTGGTTGCTTACGAGGAACAATTGAACTCGATCACCGCTGAAGAGGTTATGGCTGCGGCCAAAAAGTATTTGCAGCCAGGTAATCGCACCGTGGTCAGCATTGGTCGGGAGGGGCTGGAATAATGCGCATCATTGTTATTTGTCTGTTCGCCTGGATGTTGGTCGGTTGCAGCCCGTCTGTTCCGCCACAGGCCGTACGTCCAGATCAACTCAGTTTTCCCGAACTTCAGTTCAGCTTTCCGGCCGTGGAACAACAGCAGTTAGCCAACGGTTTGCAACTTTATGTGAAGGAAGATCATGAATTGCCGTTGGTCGATATGACTTTGATGATCGGCGGTGGCAGTATTTTCGACCCGCTTGATAAGACCGGCTTGTCAGACCTGTTTGCGGCAACCTTGGAAACCGGCGGAGCTGGTGAGTTAACCCCGCTGCAGTTGGAATCTGAATTGGAAGCGATGGCCGCCGAGCTTTCGGTTTCAAGTTCGACCTATAGCTATTCGATCCGTTTATCGCTTCATCAGCGCGATTTGCAGCGCGGCATCGAAATTCTCACAGATCTATTACGTCGCCCTCGTTTTGCTGCCGATCGTCTGGAACTGGCGCGGAAAAATTTACTCGAATCAATCTGGCGGAAAAATGATGATCCCGGGTCCATCGCCGCTCGGCTTCTGGCTGAGGCGATCTATCCGCAGCATCCGTTTGGCAGCACACCGCAGGCAAATGTGGTTGGCGCGATAAGCCGGGAAGATTTACTACAGTTGCAGCAGCGTTACCTGCAACCGAACAATATCTGGATTGCCGCTTCCGGTTCCTTTGAGCAGCAAGAGCTGGTGGCCTTACTGGAGAAAAATCTGGCTGATTGGCAGACCTTTGCCCTCGGCCAGCAAGTGCTACCGCCGCTACCGCCGCTACCGCCGGCACCGGCTGGACGTATCCTGATGGTTAATAAGGATATTCCCCAGACCAGCATTTTGCTCGGTCATCCTGGGATAAATAAAGATAACCCCGACCTGTTTGCTTTGCGGGTGGCGAATTTTATTCTCGGTGGCGGTGGTTTTAATTCACGGATGATGCGCGAAATTCGATCTAATCGGGGCTTGGCTTATTCTGTTTATTCATATTTTCAGGTTGGTCGACGTTTGCCGGAACTTTTTATTGCCAGCAGTGAAACCAAGTGTGAAACGACGGCTGAGGTGGTGACACTGATGCGTCAGTTGATACAGCAGCTAAGGGATGAACCGGTGGCTACAGAAGAACTTGAGCTGGCAAAGCAGAGCCTGGTCAATTCTTTTGTTTTTGCTTTTAACGACACTCACTCTGTTGTCAGCCGTCAGGTGCGGCTTAACTTTTTTGACTATCCGCCAGGATTTCTGGAAACATATCAGCAGAACATAGCAGCAGTTACGGTTGCCGATGTGCAACGTGTAGCCCGTCAGTACCTGCAGCCTGATCAGTTACAGATGGTGCTGGTCGGAGATACCAGTAAGTTTTCTGCGGCTATCACCGCTTTCGGTTTGCCGGTCGAGAAGGTAGAATTGTAATTATATTGATGTGGTTTGTTAGCAAGGAGTGACAATGTTCAAGTCTGCCCAGTCGCGGATGCCCCTGCGCCAGAAAATCAAGTCTCTGCTCTGGGAGCAGAATCCCAACGATATGTCTTGGTTGCAGCGGGTCTTGTTGCGTCAGGTGCAGACGGTGGTGTTGGTCTTTCGTGATTTTGGCATCAATCAGAGTCTGCTGCGGGCTTCCGCACTGACCTATTACACGATGCTTTCTATCGTGCCGCTGCTAGCACTGATTTTTGCCCTATTAAAAGCCTTCGGGGTGCAGAATCTGCTGGAACCGCTGATCATGGAGAGGCTCAATGTTGGTAACGGCGAGGCGGTTCAGGCAATCCTTGGTTACATCAATAATACCCAGGTCGGCAAAATGGGGACTGTCGGTTTTGGTTTCCTGCTGGTTGCGGTAACTTCACTGCTTACGAATATCGAAAAATCATTCAATCACGTCTGGGGTGTCCCCGAGATCCGTCCGTTAATGCGTCGTTTTTCCGATTATCTGTCGGTCATTCTGGTTGGCCCGGTGTTAATTATTGCAGCCATCTCCATGACCTCCAGTCTTGCCAGTCATAACCTGGTGCAGAAATTGATTGAAATGCAGCTGGTCGGCAGCATGATCCTGCTGCTGTTCAAGGTGGTCCCCTTTATCTTCATGTGGCTGGCTTTTACTGTGCTCTACGTCTTTATGTCGAATATAAAGGTGGAGTGGCGGGCGGCGTTTATCGGCGGTGTTGTCGGCGGTACCCTGTGGCAATTTGCCCAGTGGGCCTATGTGAATTTTCAGGTCGGCGTTGCCAAGTATAATGCCATTTACGGGACGATGGCAGCGTTGCCGATTTTTATGGTCTGGCTTTACCTTTCCTGGGTGATTGTGCTGTTCGGGCTTGGGGTGACTTATGCCAAACAGAACCTGCGTACCAGCGGGCGAGATCTGCGAGGTTCTGAGGTCAGTCGCAATTGCTATGAGCAGGTTGCGCTAGTTTTGTTGGTTACGCTGGCTGATCGTTTTTCTCATGGTGGAAAAGCGATGAGCCAGGAACAGTTGGCCAAGTTGTTGTTTCTTCCCTCACGTCTTTGCCGTAACATTCTGCGGTTACTGGTCGAGATTGGTTACGTTTCGGAGCTTTGCAGTCGGCTCGGGCGCAGCAGTTATCAGCTCGGACGGGCGGCCGAAAATTTACCGCTAGCGGATATATTGCAAACTTTGCGCGATAAAGGGGAGGAGGTTTTGCACCTAAATCCGCATCCACAAACCCTGGTTGCCCTTGAAGCCTGTGAGAAAGTGGAGCGCTTGGTCGAGGAAGGCTTGCAAGGGATGACATTGCGCGATATGGTGCTCAGCTGCCAACAGCGTGAGGCCGGTTTGACGGACGAGGGCTCTGGGCCGAAAATGGTTCAGGCGGAGTAGGTTTTTAGCTCAATTTGACCATCGCGCATCTCTGCATACGAGAACTGCTGTATCCAATCGCCGACAGCAATAATTTGTTTGTTCTCTAACTGTTTCGCCGTCGGTTGATGGAAATGGCCGCACAGCACGGCGTCTGCACCGGCAGCGAACTCTTGTTCGGCAAAAGGGAGCAGCAGGGGGGATGGGTCCCAGCTATGGCTTTTCGGGTTTTTCTTCTTACTCAGACTACTCAACCAGATGCCGAAGGTCCAGACCGGGTCAGGGTGGATGATTCTCGCCAGGAAACGCACCAGGCTACTGCGCCAGAAGGAGCGCAGGCGCTTATAGTTGGGATTGGGGTTGAGCAGGTCGCCGTGGCAGAGCAGCAGTTTTTTGCCATCCCATTCGACCAACTGTTGATCGGTGATTACTGTACATCCAAGCTGTTCAGTGAAGTAGGGATCGATATGGAAATCATGATTCCCTTCAACAAAATAAAGTTTGGTACCGGTTGTCGCTAATTGGCGTAATTTTTCCAGTAAGGGGATGTACGCGGTAAAAGCGACATGCTTGTAGCCGAGCCAGAACTCGAAAATATCGCCGAGCAGAAACAGCCCATCGAGATCCTGCTGCTGGTCAAGAAACTCAAGCAGTCGCTGGTAATTATGATCCTGCGGCTGGCGCAGGTGGGCATCGGCAAGAAAAATAGCTCTCATGGTCGGCCACTATAAAGAGCTGATTAAACAAAGTCAATTGCGCTCAATTCTCTTCGGTAGGAGGTGTAGTAATGGAATACCCGATGATTCATATCTGTTATCGCGTCATGGATCTGGACGCCAGTGAGAATTTTTATCGTCAAGCCTTTGGTTTTGCAGTGTCACGTAAAAAGGATTTTCCTGAAGGCCGCTTTACCCTCAGCTACATGACGTCGGCAGAGTTGCCTTTTGAGCTTGAGCTGACCTACAACTACGATCAGCAGGAACCGTACGTCATCGGCAACGGCTATTCCCATTTGGCAGTGGCCGTGACCGATCTGGAAGCATCCCACAAGAAACATAGCGATATGGGCTTGGAGGTCACTCAGCTAAAAGGGTTGAGTGCCGGTCAGCCGATGTTTTATTTTGTCACCGATCCGGACGGATTTCGTGTTGAAGTCGTCCGGCGCAAAAATCTCTAGGAGGAAATTAGATGTCATTTGATGATCTGCTTGATAAGGCCCAACGTGCTCTTGAGGAGGACGATAGCTGCACTGCTCTGCCGCTGTTGCAGGAGGCGCTCAAGCTTCAGCAAACCCCAGAAGCTTGGCTGTTGCTGGCAGAAGCGCAGCTGGATGAAAATCAGCTCGCGCAAGCGAAGAAAAGTTTGACCGCCGGACTCAAACTGAATAGTGAACATATCGATCTGCTTTATTTCTCTGCCGATCTGAGCCTGGAGGAAGAAAAGGTCAACGCCGCGTTGCAAACCTACGCACGGATTATTGAACTTGATTCCCAGCAGACTGACGCCCGGGTCTATAAGGCCCTGCTGGAGATGGATGAAGACCGGCTGGATGCAGCGGAGAAAACCTGCCGTACCGCGTTGGAAAAGGAGCCTGATTCGGTTCTGGCTCTCAATGCTCTGGGTGATATCTGTTGCGCCAGCGGGCAGAATCAGCAGGCGCTGGAGAGTTATCTGCTGGCTGTCGGAATCGATCCCGAAGAACCACAGACCCATCTGAATCTTGCCGATCTTTATTACGAGATGGAAAAACTGCCGGAAGCCGAAGAAGCCTGTTGTAAAGCATTGCAACTGGATGCTGGTTTGGCGCTAGCTTACTTGACGCTGGGTTATATTTACATGGACCTGGATCGTGCCGAGGATGCCATTGAGAATTTCCAGCAATTTTTAAAGCTGGAGAATAGTTCATCAGCCAAACAGATTCGTGATGAAGTGAAAGCTGCCATTGAAGGTTTGAAATAGTACATATTTTATTGCTTTTGGGAGGTTTGTCATGTTGCAGGGGATGGTACTGCTGCTGGTCTTCCAGTTGGTCGGTGAGGGCGTTGCCGTCCTGTTTGCGCTGCCGATCCCTGGCAATGTCATCGGTATGGCGCTCATGCTGCTGGCACTGTCGGTTGGTTGGGTCAAGCTTGATTGGTTGCAGGATGCGGCTGATTTGCTGCTTTCCTACATGGCGATGTTCTTTGTCCCGGCAGGCGTCGGTGTGATGCTCTATTTCGACTTGATCGGTCGGGAGTGGTTGCCGATTGTCGCCGGGACGGTCATCAGTACCTTTGTCGTCATGGCGGTCACCGGTTGGGCAGAGAAGCTCCTCGACAAGCACGAGGAATCCCAGACATGACAGAGCTGCTTGCTTCCCCTTTGTTCGGTATTGCCCTGACGCTGCTGGTCTACCGCTTGGCCGAGCTGCTTTATCAGCGGACCCGTTTCATTCTTTTTAATCCGGTTGCCGTGGCCATCGTCAGTATTATCCTGCTGCTTAAGCTCTGTAATATTCCCTATCAGGATTACAACAATGGCGGCAAGATGATTCTTTTTCTGCTTGGGCCCGCAGTGGTTGCACTGGCAGTGCCCCTATATCAGCGCCGGGCAGAAATCCTCAAACGGAAATTACCCATACTCATCGGGATTGTTGCCGGGGCGCTTTCATCAATCGTCTCTGCCGCCGGTATCACCTGGTTGCTCGGCGGCAGTCACGAGGTGGTGCTCTCTCTGGTGGCTAAATCGGTCACCACGCCGATTGCCATCGGTATTACCGAAAAGATCGGCGGCATCGTGCCGCTGACGGCTGCGCTGGTGGTGCTGACGGGTTGCCTCGGGGCGATTTGTGGTCCGGAATTTTGTCGTCTGATCGGGATTCGTTCCAAGGTGGCGATGGGGTTGGCCGTTGGCACCGCGTCACATGGCATCGGCACCGCCCGCCTGTTGGGTGAGGATCGTTTTGCCGGGGCAATATCTGGTCTGGCCATCGGGTTGAACGGTTTGGCGACCGCGCTCCTGGTCCCCTTGTTATGGTTGCTGTTTGGATAAGGTTCGATGACTGACAAGCCTAAAAAACATCTCGCAGAACTGAAAAATAGCATCTTTATTGTGATTGGCTCGATGTTTCTGGCCGCTGGCGTTGTTCTTTTCCTGGCGCCGAATCAGATTGCCACCGGTGGTACGCCGGGCATGGCGATTCTGCTTAATTACCTGATCGACCAGCCGATCGGTACGCTGATGATTGCCATCAATGTACCGCTGTTGTTAGCCGGTGCAAAACTGCTGGGACGGGCTTTTGCTGTTCGTACCTTGATCGCAATTGTACTTTCCGGTCTGTTTATTGATCTGCTGGCAGAAGTTTTCGTGCTTTCTGCCGTCAGTAATAATACGTTGCTTGCGGCTCTGTATGGCGGTATTGCTGTTGGTTGCGGCGTCGGCTTGATTTTGCGCGGCAATGCCTCGGCCGGAGGCTCAACCGTTATTGCCAAGATTGTTTCGGCGCGTAGCCACATCAAGCCGGGACAGGTGATCTTTACCATTGATGTCTTGATTATCGTTGCCTCGGGTTTTGTTTTTAACGACATCGAACGGGCTCTGTGGAGTCTGATCAGTATTTATGCTACGGCAAAATGTATCGACATGATCCTGACCGGAGCGCCCTCAGAAAAGGTGGTGCATATCGCTTCGGATCGAGTCGATTTGCTCAGTCAGAAAATTTGTGAATCGCTTGGCAAGCAGGGGACGATCATCACTGGAACCGATCTGGTTCAAGGCCAAGAAAAACATCTGATCTTTGTTACTGTTGAAGCGCGGCGAATTATGCTGCTGCGCGATATTATCCGGCAACATGATCCTGATGCGTTCATGGTGGTGATGGAAGCTTCAGAGATGCTCGGGCGCGGTCATGGAATTTAGTTTTTCGAAAGATGGAAGAGAATAATGGGAATTGCCGCTGATATTGTCATCATCGTTGTTGCTGCGCTAGTTGGTGGACTGATTGCACAGAGACTGCGTCAGCCGTTAATTCTCGGCTATATTCTGGCCGGGGTGGCGATCGGTCCCTTTACCGGCGGCGTGACTGTTTCCGGTGTTCACGACATTGAAAAACTTGCTGAAATCGGCGTCGCCCTGTTGCTGTTCGCCTTGGGGCTTGAGTTTTCCCTGAAAGAACTCAAACCGGTTAAATATGTCGCTCTGCTCGGCGGTTCGCTGCAGATATTGTTGACCATCGGTTACGGCTTCCTGATTGGTCGCTGGTTAGGCTGGGATTCAGGACCTTCGCTGTGGTTGGGTGGCATCGCATCCCTGTCGAGTACCATGGTGATCCTCAAGACCCTGATGAACCAAGGCATGATGGGGACACTCTCCAGTCGGGTCATGGTCGGGATTCTGATTGTCCAGGATCTGGCGGTCGTGCCACTGCTGATTCTTTTACCGCAACTCTCCGACCCGACCAGCGGTCTGCCTATTCTCGGTATCGCGGCGATCAAGTCGGTTGTTTTTCTGCTGCTGATGTTTTTTATCGGCACGCGCCTGCTGCCCTGGTTGCTGGCGATTGTTGCGCGCTGGAATTCGCGAGAACTGTTTGTCCTGACGATCACCGCTATTGGTCTGGGAATTGGTTACTCCACCTACCTGGTTGGGCTGTCGTTCGCCTTTGGGGCGTTTGTGGCCGGGATGGTGCTCAGCGAATCGGACTATGGGCATCAGGCCCTCAGCGATATTATCCCGTTACGTGACCTGTTCGGCTTGCTGTTTTTTACCTCGGTCGGCATGCTGCTCGATCCTAATTTTCTGCTGGAGAATTACGCTGGGGTCTTGCAGTTATTGCTGTTGATTGCCATCGGTAAAGGTTTGCTGATGGCCGGGATCGTTCGTAGCTTCGGTTATGGCAATGTTGTACCGTTAGCGGTTGGTTTGGGGATGTTTCAGATCGGAGAATTTTCTTTTGTTTTGGGGCAGATCGGTTTTGCCGGTGGATTTCTGAATGGTGAACAACATTCTTATATTCTCTCAGCAACCATTCTCAGTATGTTGATCACACCGCTGGCTTCCGGATTGACCGCACCCCTTTACGGGTTAAAGCGGCGGATGCTAAAAACCGACACGCTGGAAACGGTCAACCTGCCGCAGGAAGGCCTGCATGACCACATCGTCATTGCTGGCGGTGGACGGGTTGGGCAACATGTCGCTCAGGTGTTAATGCAGCTCGAAGTGCAATTTGTCATTATTGAGTTGAGTCATCGTCTCATCGAAGATTGTAAAACTTGCGGTTACCCGGCTATTTATGGCGATGCCAGTCACGACGTTATCCTTGAAGCCGCCAGTCTCGATGAAGCGAAACAATTATTGATTACTATCCCGCACATTGCGACCACTGAAAGCATCGTCCGTTACGCGCATCGTCATCACCCCGATCTGAATATCGTTGTTCGCGCTGAAGGGGCAGAGCAGATGAAAGCGCTTTATGAGGATGGCGTCTATATGGTTATCCTTCCAGAACTCGAGGCCGGCCTCGAGATCGCACGGCAGGCGCTGCTCCATCTGAAAATTCCGATTAACATCATTCAACGCTTCACCGATTCGGTTCGACGTGACCATTATCATTCCGATGTGGAAAATGAAAATGGTACCCGTGAATTGCGGTTGTTGAAGAGTGCCCACGAATTACTCGAGCTGACATGGGAGAGGGTGGGGCAGGAAAGTTTATTGGTCGGCTCAAGCATCCGTGATTTAGATATCCGTAGCCGTGCAGGAGTCTCAATCGTCGGTGTTTTGCGGAATGGAGATTTTACCACCAACCCTTCGGCCGATTTTGTTTTCCAGGTTGATGATTTGATCGCGGTTATTGGAAATTTGGCGCAGAGAACTGCGATGGAGGCATTGAGTGTTTCATTAAAGTGATTGTTGTTGCACAAAAAAAGGTCACCGGAAACCGATGACCTTTTTTTCTTGAGCTTTTTGACTGACTGATTACCGACCAGCAGCAGCCCGCTTGGCAGCTTTAAGCGGATTGACGCGAACGTCAGCAACCGTGAGGTCAACTTTTTTGTGTGTTGCGAAGTTACACAAACCACTCAACCATTTGCTGGTAGGGTTCGGGTAAGAGGTGCAGACGTCGCCGATGCTACCCTTGGCGATACGTTCGCAGCCTTGACATTCTTCAACAACAATTTGGCAGCTGCCACCTTCGGCAACACAACCAGCTTTTTTCCAAAAGGTACACTCGGTACCGGGAAGTACGGTTTGGCACTGCATAAATTCTATTCCTCCTAGCTTTATGCTTTGATTCAGATTCAGAACGCCTACTAATAGCGAATTTCATTTCTTGAGTCAACGATTTTTCTTTATTTTTTATCGATTTCGACGATTGACCTCTCGAGGATGAAACGGTTAATCTGCGGGCATGAGCGAAGAAAGAAAAAAAGTCGAGCCAGGGACCGCACAATGGGAAGCTCTTTGCCAGCAATGCGGCCGCTGCTGTTATGAAAAACTTGATTATCGTGGAAGGATTTTTTATACCCAAAAGCCTTGCCCACACCTTGATACGATTATTAATCGCTGCCGCATTTACGGGCAACGTTCGGAATTGCATCCTGATTGCGTTCATTTAACACCTGAGCTGCTCAAAGCTGGGTTTTTACCGGAAGATTGTCCTTACGTCAAAGGGATCCGTGACTACCAGGCTCCCTGTCTGGAAGAAGATGAACATTGATTTATCAGGTGGTGTTTCAGGGGTTAGCTCCTTTGCCCCGTTCTCCTTTTCATATGTTATATTTTTAATTCTCTTTCAAAATTTCTCTTATCCAGATTTTAATCACTATCGGAGGGTTTTCGATGTCCCATATTAAATTCGGTACTTCAGGTTGGCGTGGCATTTTATGCGAAGATTTTACGCTGGACAATGTTCGGGTTGTGACCCAGGCAATTGCCGATCATCTGCATGCCGAAGGCATTGCTGAGCAGGGTATTGTCATCGGTTACGACGCCCGTTTTATGGGTGCTGATTTTGGTCGCGAGACAGCTCGTGTTCTAGCCGGTGCTGGAATTAAGAGTTTTTTCTGTTGCCGAGACACCCCGACCCCGGTGATAGCCCACGAACTGCTCAGACGTAAGGCTGCCGGTGCGATCAATTTTACCGCCAGTCACAATCCTTACAATTACAACGGGATAAAGTTTTCTCCGGCCTGGGGTGGCCCCGCACTCCCCGAAACAACAGGTGATATTGAAAAACGCGCCAATGAAATGATCGGTGAGATTGTCTTTAAGGATATGCCGCTAGGTAGGGCAGCAGAAAAAGGTTTATTTGAGGAAATAGATCCGCGCGCGGCCTATTTTGACACCTTGCGCAAACTGGTCGATTTTGCAGCCATTGCTGCTTCCGGGATGAAGATTGCTGTTAATCCGCTCTACGGTTCCGGCCGTGATTATCTGGATACTATCCTCGAGCAGGCCGGGGTGTCGATCGTCAAGATCAACGACCATCTCGATCCTTACTTCGGCGGTGAACCACCGGAACCCGCTGAAGCGCATATTCAAGACTTTATTGCACTGATCAAAGCAGATGATTCCATCGCTCTGGGTATTGCCACCGATGGCGATGCGGACCGTTTCGGCATTGTTGATGGCGACGGTCGATATATTGAACCGAATTACATTCTGGCGCTGCTGTTCGACTACATGATACGTCGCAAGGGGTTAAAGGGCAATGCCGCGCGTAGCGTTGCAACCTCGCACCTGATCGACGCCGTGGCTAAACATCATGGGGTTGAGGTTCTGGAAACGCCGGTCGGCTTCAAATATATCGGCGAGTACATCAGTGAGGGTAAGATTCTGATCGGTGGCGAAGAGAGCGCCGGTTTGAGTATTTGCGGACATGTTCCGGAAAAAGACGGTATTCTTGCCTGCCTGCTGGTCGCAGAGATGGTTGCGGTTGAAAGACGGAGCTTGCGTGAATTGCTCGCGGATCTGTATAGCCGAGTCGGAGAAATTTATACTAAGCGCATCAATATTCAGTTGTCAGCAGCGCTGGAAGAGACTCTGCCGGAAAAATTGCAATACCCACCGGAGCAGATTGGCGGCCGTAAAATTACTGAGATTATTCGTATCGATGGTAACAAGTTTCTGTTCGCCGATGGCAGCTGGATGTTGTTCCGTAAGTCGGGGACTGAGCCGGTGGTCCGTTTGTATGCCGAAGCTGCCACCAGTGCGGCGCTGGAAGAATTGATTGTACAGGGCGAAAAGTTTATCCTCGGATAATATCTGTCGTCAGCTTTAGTTTGTTTGCTGCCGCTTAATACTTAGAAAGGGAGCCGTAATTGCGGCTCCTTTTTTTTTGCCCTGGCTTCAAAGTGTGTCGTTACGGCCAGGGCGATGTCGCTACTGAGCTTGGCGAGAGCTTTGTTGAGTCCCTCAACCAGCGCTTGATAGCTGTCGCTGATGGGGGTTTTGGCAATGAAATGTTTCCGTTGTAACTCCGTGGAGCCATCAGTGCCGAACAATGTCCAGCGGATATCAACTTCGGTCTGTTGACCGATGATACCGTCAAAACGATTTAGCGTTACTTTGAGCGACAGGTTTTTGCTGTTAGTCGCAGTCCAGGGGGCAGAGTTTATCCGCCCACCGTTGATTGCCTTGGTTAAGTTTTCCTGTAGGGTGCGGGTGAAGTTTTCCGGTAAAGGCTCTGCCCAACGGTCATGGTCCGCAATGGCGATGGCGTTGCTGTGATCACGTGTGACAATTTGTGGACGATCAAGATAGGTTGGGAATTCGATCGGGCCTAAATCCAGCTGAATAGTCTGCGCAGAATGATCAGCAGAGGGCTCAGCGGTCGCTTCTAACAGGTAGAAACGGGTTGGCTGCGGTTCTCCACCCAGTTGAATGCAGGAGCTGCAGAGCAGCAGGAAAAATAGAAGGAGAAAGCGGTTCATTGTTGACCTCCAACACTGCGGCCGCGCAGCAAAATCTGTGGATTGCGTTCGATCTCTGAGGTGAGGTAGCGCACCGAACGCGAAGCTCGGTTGAGTTCTTGAAGCGTTTGCGATAGTTGCTGTTGCAGGCGTGAATCGTTATCCGTCATTTCATGTAAACGTTGCATCGAATCTTCAGTTTTCTGCGACGCCGCAGTGAATGCCAACAGGGCTTGAGACAAGTCCTTACTGACCGGATCGATTTTCCTGTCGAAGTGGTCGATGGTCTTTTCTGTGGCCTCAAGCGTGGCGTGTAATTTATTCGACAGCGGCAGCAGCTGCTGATTCAGGGACATTAACAATGCGTTTAACTGGGTTGCTGTTTGATCGAACTTGGCCAGCCCATTATGTAGACTTGGTGAGGTGACCAGCTTTTCGAAACCCTCGGCGGAATTAATCAGTTTTAGCGCCAACTCCCGTAATGGCAGATCTTCAATTGTTTTGGTGAGTTCACCGAGGCTGGAACTGATGGTCGGTAATGCCGGGTGCTCGGTTGAATACTCGGTCAAATAGATCGGTTCATCAGGATGCATATCAAAGTTAACGTACAAGCGTCCCGTGACCAGGCTGTCAAGTTGCAGTTGTGCCCGCAAGCCTTTCGCGACCAAACGTTCTATCGGGTTGGCGCCCTTGACCGATGTTTTTAATGCTTCAAAAATGCCTTTGTCTGAACCCTCGGCTTCGATCCGTGAAGGTTCTATTTCGATAAGAACCGGAATGTGAAACGCAAAATCCGTCGGTCTGACCCGGACGTTAATATCCTTTACCTGACCGATCTTAACGCCGCGAAAGCGGACCGGCGAGCCGACCGTGAGGCCCTTGACCGAGCTGTCAAAATGTAAAACGTACAGCTTGGTTTCGGATATCAATCCACCCGGACCAAAAAAGACCAGGCCAGCGACGCTGAGCAGAATGGCGCCAACGACAAAGCTACCGATGACCCGTGGATCTATTCTTTTACGTCGGTACATATCAACCTCATTTACATTCCATTTGTTTTGCTATCAGTTTGCCCGGGTTAAAAACTTTATAATTCGTTCATCTGTGGATGTTTCTAGCAACTGCTTGGGGGCACCGCTGGCAATAATCGTCTTACTGTCGGGATCGAGGAAGATCGCGTTGTCTCCAACGGCAAAAATACTCGCCAACTCATGACTGACGATAACAATTGTGGCCCCGAGGCTGTCGCGCAACTGCAGAATTAAATCGTCGAGCAAGCGAGAACTGACCGGGTCGAGGCCTGCGGATGGTTCATCGAAAAACAGAATCTCCGGGTCGAGCGCCATTGCCCGTGCCAGACCAGCCCGTTTTTGCATGCCACCGCTGATTTCGGAGGGGTAATAATCTTCAAATCCGGCCAACCCGACCAGTGAGAGTTTGTAGGAAATTACTTCACGGATCTGCCGTGCAGACAGCTTGGTGTACTCTTTCAACGGGACTTCAAGGTTTTCAGCCAGAGTCATGGAACTCCAGAGTGCGCCCCCTTGGTAGAGAACACCACAATGGCTGATGATCTGGTTGCGTTCTTCGTTTGACGTTTGCCACAGATCGACGCCATTGATAAAAATTTGCCCTTGGTAAGGGAACATCAACCCAACTAAGTGGCGCAGCAGGGTGCTTTTTCCGCAACCGCTTCCTCCCATGATAACGAAGATCTCTCCCCGCGAGATAGTGAAGCTGAGATTTTCCTGAATGATTGTTTCGCCATAGGCCATGGTCAGATTGCGGATATCGAGGTGGTTGTCAGGAATCATCTCAATACCCCAGAAGTTGGCAGATGATGGTGACGATGGCATCAGCGACGACAATCAGTACGATTGAGGTGACCACTGCGTTGGTGGCGGCAAAACCGACCGCTGATGCGCTGCGACCGCACTGCATGCCCCGAAAGCATCCGGCGGTGGCTACCAGTACGCCGAAAATCCCGGCCTTGATGATGCCGATGAGGAAATGTTTCAGTGGAACGGCTGATTGAACCTGCTGGTAGTATTCGAACATGGAGATGTCGAGCATGGCGGCGCTGACGATGGCACCACCGAGAATCCCCATGAAGTCCGCATAGATACAGAGCAGTGGCATCATCAGGCAAAGAGCCAGGAGGCGCGGCAGGACCAAAAATTCAATCGGTGAGATGCCCATGGTTTTAAGGGCATCAATTTCTTCATTGACCTGCATGGTCCCCAGTTGCGCGGCGTAGGCGGCGCCGGTACGACCGGCCATGATAATCGCTGTCATCATGGCGCCCATCTCACGGGCCATGCCGAGGCCGACCAAATCGGCGACGAATATCTGGGCGCCAAATAGGCGCAACTGAACAGCGCCAACAAACGCCAGGATCAGGCCGACCAGCATGCTGATCAGGGTGATGATTGGCAGGGCCGAAGGGCCGGCCCCTTCAATCTGGTAAAAAAGATCGGAAGCGCGGAAGCGGGCCCGGCCGCGAAACAGCTTGATAACGGCGTAAGATGTTTCACCGATAAAATCTAGCAGGTCTGTCCAGTTGCGGTGCATTTCGATGGTGACATTGCCGATACGAGTGAGAACCGGTTGTCCGAGGAAGGCACGGCGTGCGCCCTTTCTTTCCGGAACTGTGGCAGCAAGCTTCAGAAGCTTTTGTACCCCCATGGGCAGTCCGCTGTTGTCAATGTTGATCGGTTGCGGACATTTGCCGAGCAGGCTGATCAGGAAGGTCATCAGACCGGTATCCCAGTTGCCCAGTTGGGCACTGTCAAAGGTCAATAAGCGAAAGTCTGCAGAAGACCGGATCTGCTCAATCAGGGGGGCGACTTCGGGGATACCATCCACAAAGCGCCAGTCACCAGAAAAGCGCAAACAGATTTCGCTGCCAGATCTAGTGAGGGTATATTTGTCGTTCGTGGCAATTGGCATAATCAGTCGCTAGAAAGTATTTATTCTCTCAATGATATTCTATGAACAAAAATATCATGTGATTGGCTGAGTATCCAGTTGTCGCGGGAAAAGAGTTGCCGCAGTGTCGATTTCTGTGAGTTCTGCTAGAATTGGATGATCTTGTTTCAAGGAGTGCCATTATGTCTGTTGTAGAGGAAGTATTGCGCTATTGGTTTGGCGACAGTGGCGACGATTTGCAGATTCTAAAACAGTACGGCAAACTTTGGTTTGGAAAGGATGAACAGGTTGACAGGGATATTGATTCCCGTTTTTCCGCCGCGGTGGACGCTGCGGTTGAGTGGGGCCTGATCGACAGCGACGAATCTGTCGCGCAGAGATATCTGGTGACGATCTTGTTGCTTGATCAATTTACCCGTAATATCTATCGCGGTAAAGCCCGAGCTTTTGCTTATGATTCTGTCGCTTTGGATTTAGCCCTTAAGGCATTAATTGCAGGCCATGATCAACAGCTTCGGCCGATTGAGAGAGTTTTTCTTTATCTGCCGCTGGAACACAGTGAAAACCTGGAGCATCAAGATCGTAGCGTCGCGTTGTTCACACAACTGCAAAATTCCGTGGCAAAGCCGTTGCAATCTGCTTACGCTGGTTTTTTAGACTATGCCATCCGCCATCAACAGATTATTGCACGTTTCGGGCGTTTTCCGCACCGCAATCAGATTTTGGCTCGACCATCGAGTGCCGAAGAGCAAGAATTTCTATTACAGCCGAATTCTTCATTCTGAGTTTATTCACTGTGCCATTGAAGAAGGGTTGATTTATCAAGGTTTTTCCAGGGCATCAATAATGTTGACCCGGTTGCGCCCGGCATTCTTCGATTTATAGAGGCCACGATCGGCGGCATCAATCATCATTTGTTTGGTGATTTGTGGTCTGTCGGAAGAAAAAGTTGTGCCGCCTGCGCTGATCGTGACCTGTATCTGCTGACCATCAGCAATTGTCGCAATGCCCTCGACACTTCTTCTGAGGCGTTCGGCGAAAACCCTCATTCCCGACTCATTTGTCTCTGGCAGGATAACGGCGAATTCCTCTCCTCCGTAGCGGGCAACGATATCGCTAGGTCGCACAGCTCCCTCGATAACCCGGGCAATGTTCATCAAGACCAGATCGCCGGTGGGGTGGCCATAATTGTCGTTAACCTTCTTAAAGAAATCAATATCAAACATAATCAGGGAGACGGACCCCTGATAGCGCTTCGCTCGCGATAGTTCCTTGCTGAGAATTTCCTGAAAATAACGGTGGTTGTATAACCCGGTTAAGCCGTCGCGTGAGACCAACTCTTTTAAGCGTGAATTGGCGCCACGCAGTTCATTGGCCAGGCGCTCGGCCTTTTCCTTGGCCTCTTTGAGCTCCATGACCAGGTGCTCGTAAGACATGTTGAGGCGTCCGAGTTCGGCGTTGGCTTCTTGCAGCATCTGCGAATATGGTCTGAGATCACCTGGATCGAGTTCAAATGTCTTGAGAATGTCGATGCTTTTATTCGCGACATCATCGAGTAATATACGAACTTGATCGGGATCGAGATCGAAAAGTTCGACCATCTCTTCCTGTAGCAGGCGGACCTTTTCTGCCGTTTCCGTTTCGCTGTAAATCGCTGATAGGAGGTCTGCAATCCAGAGAATTTCGGTTGTCCGACGATGTTCTTCGGGAGCGCTGGTTGTTGAGTGATGATAATGTATCGGCATCGATATTGAGTCAGGTAAGCCCCAGTCCGAAACCAGAGTGAAGCCGAGTTGCTGGTGATCGAAGCCAAATTTGCTCTGCTCTAGTTCTGAGAGAGAAACACCGGTGTTTCTTCTCTCGCGAAGCAGTGCGGCATAGTCATCTCCCTTGCTCAGGTACATGATCAGCACGCCTATATCGTGGAGCAGTCCAGTGACAAAAATATCTTCATTTTTAACATTGAGAAGAGTGGTTAACAGTTCCGCGGCAACCGCTGACGTGACCGAGCGGCGCCAGAAATAGTCAAAGTTAAAGGTAGATTGTTTGTCTCCTCGCAGGTCCGCGGCAATGACAAAAGAGAGAGCGATGTTCTTTATGACGTTGGTGCCGAGAACGGATAGCGCACGTTCAACGCTGGTGACTTCGTTCGGTAAAGAATAAAAACCAGAATTGGCAACCTTCAGCATTTTTCCCGTTAAGGCCGGATCAGCTGAAATGATGCGTGCCAGCTCCTGTATAGAGGAGTCCTCATTCTGCACAGCGTTAAGAATCTGCACAGCAATTGCCGGAGGAGAGGGCAGGTTGATTTGCTCTTCAATTAATTTATGGATTTTTGAATTTTTTTGTTTTGGCATTTAAAGCACTCACATTACTAAAATTACAGGAAATTAATTATATCCATTGTCGTGAGAAATAATAGTAAAAAAATCCAACCTTGTCTTTATATTAAACCACGTCTGCGGCTTTCGTTTGCGATAAACCCTTTAATTCTGGGATTTAATTTGTGGTTTAAGTGGAGTTGTTTAATCTGAGGCAACGGGATTTTAGGCAGCCAAAGAGAAAACCAAATATCCGGAGTGCGATTATTTTTAAGGATGGCCATGCGAAGATTTGCCCGTTGTTGCCAGCGGCTGTGTCGGCCAATAATAGATATGGTTTCCGCCGAGGCATGTGGTCCATTAAGAAGCTGAAAAATTGAAGCTTCTTTGAGGTGGGGATTGTTCAGACAGACCTCGGTCAGTGCCGGGTTTCCATCTTTGATCAGTTCCGCAACAATATTCGCGGTTGCTCGCCGAGCCAAGGTCAGTTTATTGCCAAGTGGGATGGTTGGTAGCCGTTGCAGGATGACCCGTTCTGCAGCCAGCTTTTGGTCGACCGTCGCTCCGGCAAGTGAGCAGATATCAACCAGCTCAAACAGGTGCAATTGCGGCAGCAGGGTCCGAATGATGCGGCCTGGTGAAGAGGGATTCTTAACCAAGGCGAGAATCAGCTTATGATTTAATGGTTCTCCGGCTCGACGATGAATTTTATCGATGATTTCTTCGTTAAGGTTACGCCTTTTCAGCAGGGCGAGTAAGTGGTCAGGCTGGAGTTGGCGATTTTTAAGCGCTGCAATTATGACTTCCGGCTGTGGATCCAGAATGTGTTGATATAAAGATTCACTGCTCGCCGTAAGGGCCTGTTTGAGTCGTTCGACAAGTTGCTTCTCGAGTAGTGAGTTCTGACTCTTCATCGATTGCTAAGTGGTTAGAATCTTATTTTTAAGGATTAACAAGGTGAACGCCATTTCTGCTTTTCTGGCGATACTCTGAAGTTCGGCAAAGTGTTGTTCAAGAACCTGCAGACTGTCCTGTACGTAGAGAATACTGACCAGTCGATCGCGAACCAGCAAGGGGATGATCAGGGCCGTTTGTGGCGGTTTGGAATTGAAGAATTTAAGCAGATTACAGTTTTGCGGTGTGTCAGCGACGGTACCCAAGAAGTGGGATTTGCTCTTGACCACCAAGTTGAAAATTGAATGATCCTGAAGGGGGATGCTGAACTGATCGAACCCGGTCGGCTCGACACTGCCACAGGAGGACAGCCAGCCAGTTACGGTGGTAGAGCGGACCATTAGCAAACCGCTGGCGGAGTATTCCTGCCCAAGGAAATTTATCAGGGCTCTGGCGATATCGTTGCGGTCCGTTGCTGCTGCAAGTTGCTGATTCAGACTTGTTTGGGATGTTTCTAGCGTTGATGTGCCTAAATCGAAATATGCATCATCGGTTGGTTCTTCGCCGCCGTACTCTTCGTCGCCAAGTAGCGGCCAAGCGGCATCTTCTGGCTCTGCCTGAACGTCCTTTTTCTTTGCCGTATTTTTTTTTGCTGCCTTGGCGCGAAATTTAATCTGTGCTTCAAGGTTTTCAAAGCGAGGCGTTAGGTCCAACCCGTAATGTTTCTTCAGGGCTAACATCAGTCTGACTTCTGGAATGGCCAAGGGCACAATGATGTGATTGAGTTGAAAAGAAAGTTCATCGATATCGGCGAGATTTGAAGCATCGTTCATCGCCAGGAAAAGCTTACCTTTGTCTTTGTGATAGGGGACGATCCGGTATTTCAGGGCCAGTTTTTTCGGCACCAGATTGAGAATTGGATTAGGGACATTCATCAAAAGATCTGGTTTGATATAATGCAACTTCAGCTGTTTGCTGAGGACTTGGGCGAGATGCTCTTCGTTGATAAGTCCGAGCTCAATCAGGCTTGTTCCCAACCTGCCACCATAGATACATTGATATTCGATTGCTTCGTCAAGCTGGTCGGGAGAAATTTGTCCATCAGCAATCAGAAAGTCACCAAGGCGCCGCTGCAGGGCGGTGCTTTTTAATTGATACTCAGGTAGGTCCACGTTACACCTCTTTTTTTGATGAATAAGTGAGTATCCTAACAAAAAGTAGTCAGTTTGTAACGCCCATTGACAGATTATTATTATATCTGGCGGTTTCCTTCGATCTGGACTCATCGGGCTGAACTGCGTAAGTTGTTCAGCTCGCATAAATCTTTTCATATGTTTTTTTGAGGATGACATGTCATTTAGATGGTTGTTCGGTATCCTTTATGGAAAAAGTGGCCAATGAATTAGACGCTGAAAAAGAATGACAGACGAGGTTTATCCATACATATGAGTATCTCAGATCATGACCTGTTGATTTTTGACGGCGCTTGCGGCACCAGTTTGCAGCAGATGGAAATCCCCGGCGAGGCTTGGGGCGGTTGCGATGGCTGTAACGAGATTCTAAATTTAAGAGCTCCTGAATTTATCGTTGAGATGCACAAAAGCATGTATGAGGCCGGAGCGATGGTGGTTGAGACCGATACCTTCGGCGCTTCCAGTGTGGTGCTGGCCGAATACGGTTTGCAGGATCAAGTCAAGCAGATCAACCGCAGGGCGGTTGAAAATGCTCGAACGGCAGCGGCAGGAAAGGCAGGCCGTTATGTAGCTGGATCGATCGGGCCGGGAACCAAGCTGCCGTCTCTTGGTCACATCGAGGTCGCTGAACTGGCAGCCTCCACCCGCGAACAGATCGAAGCATTGCTCGAAGCCGGAGTCGATTGTCTGATTGTCGAAACCTGTCAGGACCTGCTGCAGACTAAAACGGCATTGGTTGCTGCCTTCGAGGTCCTTAACTCGGCCAAGCTGGAACTGCCGGTGCTGGCGTCTGTAACCATTGAGCAGCAGGGTACCATGCTGGTCGGCTCCGATATCGCTGCCGTTGTCGCCACGCTTGAACCTTATCCGCTTTATTCGTTGGGACTCAACTGTGCCACCGGTCCACGGGATATGGCTTCGCATATTAACTACCTCAGCCAGCACTGGTCGCAGCGTATTTCCTGTATCCCCAATCAGGGCTTGCCGGAAGTGGTCAATGATCAGACGGTTTATCCTTTAACTCCAGCAGAGTTCGCCGAGCAGATGCATCAGTTCGTCGTCGAACAGGGCGTGAGTGTCGTGGGTGGTTGTTGTGGTACCAGTCCAGAGCATATTGCCGCGTTGGTGGATAGGTTAAGCGGTCTCAAGCCGAAACAGCGGGAGATGAGCAAATGAAACCTTCAGTTGCCTCTCTTTATCAGGCTGTTGAGTTAAACCAGGAGATCCCGCCGCTGTTGATCGGTGAACGCTGCAATCCCAACGGTTCGAAGGCTTTTCGCGAAGCGCTGTTGGCTGAGGACTGGGACGCTTGTCTGAAGCTGGCTCTCGATCAGGAAGCTCGTGGTGCACAGGTGCTCGATATCTGCGTCGCTTACGCCGGACGCGATGAATTGGTCGATATGCGTCAGTTGGTCAAACTGTTTGCCGGCTCTTGCAAGGCACCATTGATGCTCGATTCAACCAGTCCTGAAACTCTGGAGGCGATCCTGCCGCTCTATCCCGGCCGGGCGATCATCAATTCGATCAATTTGGAAGATGGCGGCGCTAATCTGAACCAGATCTGCCAGTTGGCAAAAAAATATGGTGCTGCGGTTGTCGCGTTGACCATCACTGAAGAGGGGATGGCCTTAACCTGCGAGAAGAAGGTCGCCACCGCTAAACAAATCTACGCTCTGGCGGTCAATAAGCATGGGCTGCGCGCGCAGGATATTTTGTTTGATCTGTTGACCTTTACCGTCGGCTCCGGTGACGAGACCATGCGTGACGCGGCGATTGAGACCCTGGCGGCGATCAAACAGGTCAAGCAGGAGTTGCCCGGCGTCGGTTTTACCCTTGGGATCAGCAATATCAGTTTTGGCCTGCGACCGGTGGCGCGCAAGGTGCTGAACTCGGTGTTTCTGCACGAAGCGGTGGCGGTTGGTCTGAATACGGCGATTGTCGATGCGGCCAAGGTGCTGCCCTTTGCTGCGATCAGTGCTGAAGATCGTCAGCTCTGCCTTGATCTGCTGTTAAATCGCCATGAGTCAGCGCTGATGGATTTTATCGACCATTTTGAACAGGCGGTCGACGAGGTCGAAGAGGATGACGCCGATACGCTGTTGGAAGAGCAGTTGCGGCACAAGGTCCTCAACGGAGATAAGGACGGGCTGGAGGATCTGCTGGTCGAACTGCGTGGTCGCTGGCGTCCGCTCGACATCATCAACGGTCTGCTGGTGCCGGCGATGCGCGAAGTCGGCGAGCTGTTCGGCCGCGGTGACCTGCTGCTGCCTTTCGTCTTGCAATCCGCCGAAGTGATGAAGCAATCCGTCGGCCAACTGGAACCCTTTATGGATAAGTTGGAGGATGGCAGCCAGACCAGTATCCTGCTGGCCACCGTCGCCGGCGATGTCCACGATATCGGCAAAAATCTGGTCGATATCATCCTCTCCAATAACGGCTACAAAGTTTACAACATCGGCATCAAGGTGCCGGCGGAAACGATTATTGCCACGGCCAAGGAGTATGCCGTCGATGTTATCGGCCTCTCCGGCCTGCTGGTCAAATCAGCGCTACTGATGAAAGAAAATCTCAAACAGTTTCAAAATGTTGATTTGACGCAGCCGGTGCTGCTCGGCGGTGCTGCCTTGACCAGCCGTTTTGTTGCCGAGGACTGTGTGCCGCATTATCAGCAGCCGGTCATCTACTGTGCCGATGCTTTTGCCGGGCTCAAAGCGATTCGCGAATTCGAAGCTGGACAGCTTGTCTCGACCATCTGGGAAGCGACCGGCGTGGTACCGAATCGACCGGGGCCGCAGATTGAGGTGCTGGACCGTTCCTGTGCGGTGCCAGAAGTGCCGTTTGTCGGCCGGCGGGTGGTAGAGGATGTCGATAGCGAAAAACTTTTCGCTCTGCTCAATGAGGCGGCTTTGTTCCGTGGTCGTTGGGGCTATCGGCGTGGCAAAATGTCAAAAGCTGAATATACCGAACTGACCGAAAAAACCGTTCGGCCGCTGTTTCAACGTTTAAAAGATGAATCGCAAAGCGAAGGCTGGCTGCAGCCGAAGGTCGCTTACGGCTATTTTGATTGCGTTAGCGTCGGTGAGCAGTTGCTGGTGGAATCTGCAGCCGGACAAAAGGTTTTCAGTTTCCCACGTCAAGCCGCAGCGCCGGGTCTTTGCATCGCCGATTATTTCCGGCCGCAAGCAGAGGGCGGTGATAAGGTCGGGTTCTTTGTTGTCAGTATCGGTGATCGCTTGGCGGCTCGCACCCAGGAGCTGTACGCGGCAGACAGTTACCACGATTACCTGATGCTGCACGGACTGGGGGTGGAGTTGACCGATGCCCTGGCCGAGTACTGGCATGAGAAGATGCGCATCGAAATGGGTATTCAGCAACAAGCAGGCGACCCGGCAGCCTACGTTGCCCAGGGTTATCAGGGCTCGCGATATGGTTTCGGATACCCTTCCTGTCCCGATTTGAGCGCACACCGGCCGCTGTTTGAACTGCTGAAGGCCGAAGAGATCGGTGTCCGCTTGACCGAGTCATTTGAGATGGTGCCGGAAATGAGCACTTCGGCAATCGTTGTGCATCATCCGCAGGCGAAATATTTTGCTGTGTAAAACAGAGGGGGAACTTCATGCGCTATATCTGTACCTGTTGCGGTTACGTCTATGATCAGGAAAAAGGCGATGAGTTGAATAATATTGCGCCCGGAGTCGCATTTGAGGATCTTCCCGAGGCCTGGGTTTGCCCGTTGTGCTATGCGACGGTGGACAATTTTGATCCGCTTGATTGATATGGGTTAGTTTTCAGCCGTCGTGAGGTTTTTCTAAGGCGGTTGATTTACGTCAATGTTTTTGTCGGTTGACCTGTTACTGTCGGAGGTAATTAAACCTCAACGATAGCGAAGGTGGCCTGTGCGAAGATTATCTGTTTTAGCCCTGTTTTTATTCGTCTGTGGATTTCTGCCGGTAACCGTACTTGCTGAATCGACCATCAATTGTCATTGCTTTAAAGACCGTAGTTTCGATCAGCAAAATCCCGAAAAGGTTATCCCTTATCTGCTGGCGACAACGCAGAATTCTTTTCTCGCCGTGGCTTTTAAAACAGAGAAATTCCAGCTGGTCAAAGCGTTGATGAGTGGTGTTCCGTCAGGGCGTCTATGGACAGCACACTACCTGGCGAGCAAATACGGCGTGACCAGTAAATCGTTGCTGTTTGCCCGCAGTGAACAGGATAGCTGGAGTGCTGTATTGACCTCTGCAGACCTTTCGCAGGATCAACTTGATTCTCAAGTGATAGCGGCGTTGACAGCCAAAGCTGATGATGCGCGGCTTGCGGCGGCGGTGGTCGACGCAACCCTGCTTGCGCGACTCGCTGCCGATTCCGCTCAACTCCGTCAAATACGGGTCGCAGGTGCGGATAATCGTGAGACCATTTTAGCTTTTTTTCTTGCCCGGCGGACTGGGCAGCAGGCGACGGCTATTTACCAGTCCGTGCAGCAAGGAACGACCAATTGGGGGACTCTGGCTTTCGTTAATAATATGCAGATCGGCAAGATGGAAAAAGAGTTTGCTGCTTTGCTGAAATAGCCCCTGTTTCTTATTTTATCTTGGGTATTTGTGGCAGATTATTGAGGGCGGCAACATATCGATCAATATCAAAAGGTTCTCCCTCACGCATGACATCAAATACTTCTGCGACGACAACATTGCCGATCAGGTCTTTGGCATCGTCGCTGGCAAAACCCTCGGCTATGAGGCGCAGCAGGGTCTGTTTAGTTTCTGGTGGATCATTGCTGTCTACTTGAGTATCGACAACTTGGATTATTGCTTGTTTCAACCGGTCTTGCTTCGTCATCTGTTTTTCCTTTATTCGTGTTTGTTAAAAGAGCCGCCCCCGAAACAGAGATCGGGCGCGGCTTTGATGGGTCAAATTATAGGTCGTATGTTTAGAGAATACCGTCCAGATAAGCCGCGATATTGGTCCTGATCGGCATAAAATAAATATTGCCACCGTTATCGTTGGCAAACTGTAGCGCTTTTTTGGCGAAGTCGCGATTCCATTCCAGGGTTGGTTCAAAGTCAGGCGGGAAGATGGCGTTGTTCTTGTTTTCCCAGTAGTTTTGACTGTTCTCAGTCAACACCGGAGAAATGCCCCAGAAAACCGTACAATCCTGCATGAACCCCTGGTAAATTTCCATCAATCGTAAATCAAAAAATGGCTGGGTGAAAAAGGCCTCGGCGCCGGCATCCTGCTTGGCACGAACGTAGTCGATCTCTTCCTTAATGCCGTTTCGATAAGGGTCCATCCCGGCGTAAACCTTAAGGTGCGGCAGTTCCCGTTTGAGGCGGCGGATCATTTCCAGGCAGCTGGTGCGGTAGCACTTGTGGGCCATGTCCTGAGGCGGATCACCGGTAATAACCAAAACTGCTTCGATTTCAGGACTGCAGAGTTCGGCGTCGATATGGATCGGCTTGTTCGGGTCAAAATCGATGGCTCGCAGATGCGGAATGGTTTTGGGAAAGATTTTACCGGCAAGCGCACAACCATCCCAGCTGCGCAGGTCAAAGCGGAGAATGTCCGGAATATTGATTCGGTCGATATTGGGGAAATGCTCGTGGACCAGCTGCAGTTCTTTTAATAGTGATTCTTCGTTGCGCGGGACAAGTTCTATCGATACTTCGGTCATTAACCAGCCTTATGCGGTTGATTGCGTATGTTCGGATTCTTTTATGATCTGGGCACTGAAGATGTAAATGTCGGTATCAGCATCCTGCCAGTCGTTAGCGCGCAGACCGGCCTTTAAACAGGTTTGTTGGAGAAACGTCTGCAAATCCCAGTTTTGCTCAGTGGCGACTTGTGGTAGTAAGACGCCCCGGCTGAAGTTTTTTTCCAGATATATACCGTGGGTGCCGACCTCTATCAAGTCTATATCATCAATTTTTTCCAGTGGCGAGAGAACAGAGATCTCAAGGGAGAAATTGTCCAATTCATGTTCTTCCAGGGGGTGGAAGCGCGGATCTTTGCTGGCTGAAGCGACAGCTATCTCCGCAACTTCGAGAAACAATGGCCGCTCACTCTGGAAATTGCCGATACAACCGCGTAGTTGACCATCCTGTTTTATTGTGACGAAACAACCAGAACGTTCGTTGAGGTTTTTTTCTTCCCTGGGTAGTGGATGGTACTCTTGCCCATTGACGAGGTTGGTGATGGCTTCGCGGGCGATATTGAGCAGGACTGATGCATCTTTATCTGCTAGCATCCATACACTCCATATATTAATTGAGAAAAGTAGTCACGCTGTGGATTTGTTCATTTATAGTGTCTACAATAGATGTTCGCAACCTATTTATCTCATTTTACCTCTGATAATATGTATATAAATAACTTGGTCACTGCTTTATTTTATCCTTGATCATGAGTTGGAGATCTGCATTGAAAACATTCATTCAGCTTATCGTTTTACTGCTTTTCCTCGCAGTTGTGTCTGGTTGTGCGGTTAATCCGGTGACTGGGCGCAATGAATTGGCGTTGATGAGTGTTTCGCCGCAACAGGAAGCTGCCATGGGGAAGAAATCGTTCGCCCAGGCTCTGCAGAAAATGGGCGGAAGCTACCCGGATGCGGCTCTCAATTCTTTTGTCGACCAAGTCGGACAGCGGGTTGCCAGACGCAGCCATCGGCCAGAAATAAAATATTCCTTTGCCGTGGTCAACGATTCGGCGCCCAACGCTTTTGCACTGCCGGGCGGGTTCATTGCGATATCGCGTGGATTGTTGCTCAACCTGGAAAATGAAGCGCAGTTGGCAGCGGTGCTCGGCCATGAAATTGGACACGTCACCGCTCGGCACAGTGTTCAGGGGATGCAGCGCTCAACTTTGCTCGGCGCGACAGTCAGTATCCTTGGGGCCGTTGCCGGGGACTACGGGCAAATGGTTTCGCAAATCGGTGGTGTGACTGCAAATTTAGTAGATAAAAGATACAGCCGCGAGCAGGAAAGCGAATCTGACCAGCTCGGCATCGATTATATGGTGCAGTCTGGCTATGCTCCGCAAGGGGCCGTTGAACTGCAGGAGATCTTTTACCGCAAGATTGAAGGGGGCGGCGACTCTGGTTGGGTTGGAGGTTTGTTCCGCAGTCACCCTTTTTCAAAGGATCGACTCGACGCCAACCGTACCTATGTAAGCACGAGATACGCATCCAGCCGTTCTGCTTATGGTCTTGATCGTAGCAGTTATCGGCAGGCAATTGCGCCATTGCTTGAGAGCGAAAAGGCCTATGCTCTCTATGATCAAGCGCGAAAACTGGAAATAAAAGGTCAGGTCGATGCGGCGATCGAAAGCTATCATAAGGCCATGCAGCAGGCTCCTGAGCATGGTTTGCTGCTCAGTGCGCTGGGGATGGCTTACCTGCGTAAAGAGGATGTTATCCCGGCGCGACGTTACCTGCTGAAGGCGATTAATGCCGATGGCAGTTACTACCAGTCCCGGATGGGGCTCGGTTACGTTTATCTGATAAATAAGCAAGCGGCGCAGGCCTCTGCCCAGCTCAAAAAATCCCTCGAATTAATGCCGACCGTTCAGGCGGCCTACCTGCTGGGGGACGCTGAGCACGCACAGGGCCATCTTGTGCAAGCGCGTGAGTTATTCCAAGCGGTCGCCCGGGCGGATGCCGGTGGCAAGCTCGGGCAGGCGGCGCTGGCAAAACTTGAAAGGCTCGGACAATGAGTGGTCTTGATTGGCAGTGGCCATTAACCGCTGATGAAACACTTCTCTGGCAGGGGCGACCAGCCCCGCGATGTTACACCTTTCGCAATTGGAAACGCTGCGCGTTTGGGACTTTTATGTTTCTGGCCAGCAGCTTCTGGTTGATGCTCGCCTATGAACTGGTCAAAGCGGACGGTTACCCCTGGTGGTTGCTGCTGTTCCCAGCCCCCTTGGTGGTCGTATCCCTGTTGTTTGGCCCGGTCCCCTTGTTGTTGGCTCGGATTCGCTGGGAAAACGTCTTTTATGCTTTAACCGATGTGCGCTTGCTGGTGAGAGACGGTCATTTCTCCGCCCAGATCGATTCTTATTCCTTGAGCGAGGTCATCGATTGGCAGCAGAAACCTTTTAGTGAGCATCTGATTAGTTTGCGCCTAATGCTAAGGGGCCGCCCGTCTATCCTTCTGCACTGCCTGGAGCAACCGCAAAATCTGCTCGAACACCTCGAACGCGAAGTGAAAAAGCCCGTCAAAGAAGAGGATTCCGTTGACTTGCCCGGAAATGAGCCGTTATGATGCGCCGAATTTTGCTCTGTCGGGTTGATAGGAATTATGGATAAAGCTTTTTATTTAGAGACATTCGGCTGCCAGATGAACGTGGTCGATTCGGAACGGATTGTCGATCTGCTCGAAGGAATCGGCTATGCGCAGGTTGATTCGCCGGAACAGGCCGATCTGGTGTTGCTTAATACCTGTTCGGTGCGTGATAAAGCCGAGCGCAAGGTTTACGGCCATCTTGGACGTTTTAAGCCGATCAAAGACAAACGGCCTGATCTGATTATCGGGGTCGGAGGTTGTGTCGCCCAGCAGGAAGGGGAAACGATGCTGCAGACCGTCCCCTACCTTGATCTGGTCTTCGGCACGCACAATGTCCACCGTTTGCCGGAATTGGTGCAGCAGGTCGAGCAGAAACGGCAGCGCGGCAGCGCCACCGAATTTCTCGATCGTGAAACTCGTCTCAATCTGTTCCCGCAGCGCAGCGTACGCGATAATGTCACCCGCTTTGTCACCGTTATGCAGGGCTGCGATAACTTCTGCTCCTATTGTATCGTCCCCTATGTTCGAGGCCGGGAAGTGAGCCGGCCAAGCGCTGAAATCGTCGCTGAAATCGAAAGTCTGGTGACGCAAGGGGTCCGCGAAGTGACCCTGCTGGGGCAAAATGTCAATTCCTACGGGATCAAAGAAGAGGGTGAAATCTCTTTTTCTGAACTGTTGCATAAGATTAATGCGGTTGACGGGCTAGCGCGGATCCGTTTTGCCACCTCGCATCCAAAAGATATGACCGAAGAACTGATCGATTGTTTTGGGGCGCTGGATAAGCTCTGCAAGCATATCCACCTGCCGGTGCAGAGCGGTTGTGATCGAATCCTCAAGCTGATGAACCGCGGTTACACGATTGAGGATTATCTGCACAAGGTTGCACGCTTGAAGCAGGTCTGCCCGGAGATCCGCTTGACGACCGATATTATTGTTGGTTTCCCTGGAGAAGGGGAAGCCGATTTTCAGGCGACGCTCGATCTGGTCGAACAAGTGCGCTATGCTGACGCCTTCACCTTTCTCTATTCGCCGCGCAGCGGAACCGCTGCCTTTGAACTCAGCGATGATCAGTCGAGTGTGCAGAAAAAGCAGCGGTTCCAACGATTGCTCGATCTGCAGAATCGGATCGGTGAAGAAACCTGGCAGAGCGATCTGCAGCAGGTTTTGCAAGTGTTGGTCGAAGGGGAGAGCAAGCAGGGCGATGGTCAGGTCTTCGGTCGCACCACCTGGAACCGCATCGTTAATTTTGCTGGCAGTACCGACCTGATTGGTCAGGTTGTTTCGGTGAAGATAACCAAGGTTTTTCGAAATTCGAACTTAGGTGAGTTGCTTACTGACGTTTGACATCAAATGAGGGAGCGAAACATGATCGATCTGCATACCCATACTTTTTTTAGTGATGGTGGACTGGGACCGGCTGAGTTGGTGCGACGTGCTGCGGTTGCTGGCTATCGGGCGCTGGCTATCACCGATCACGCCGATCAGAGTAACACCAAGTGGTTGCTGTCGCAGTTGGTCGGTGTCGTTGATGAAATTGGGGCGGCCAATGGTATGCAGGTTTTAGCCGGGGTCGAGCTGACCCATGTACCGCCGCAGATGATCGCCGCTGCTGCGCAACTGGCCCGAGATAATGGTGCGGAACTGATTGTCGTGCATGGTGAAACCATTGTCGAGCCGGTTATGGAAGGCACCAACCGGGCGGCGATCGAAGCCGGAGTCGATATTCTTTCCCATCCTGGTCTGATCAGTGCTGAAGACGCGCAACTGGCCGCGGCAAAAGGGGTCTGCTTGGAAATCACCACGCGCAAGGGGCATTCTTTGACCAACGGTCATGTCGCCAAACTGGCCTTGCAGTATGGGGCCAAGCTGGTGATAGACAACGATGCGCATGGACCGGAGGATTTGGTTTCTCGGGAGATGTCACATAAGGTTGCTCTTGGGGCCGGTTTGACCAAGGAGCAGATACAGCAAGCGCGGCAGAACTCAGCAGACTTGGTGAAAAAAGCCAAGGGTTAGTCCGCGACTGGCGTTAAAATATCCGGGGACAGAATTCAATTCTGTCCCTTTTCCTTTTCTGGTGAGGACATGATGAACGATAACGATTTCGCTTTTCTTAAAGAACTGGTGGAAACTCCAAGCCCTTCCGGTTATGAGCAACCGGCGCAGCGGGTGATTCGGGCGCAACTCGAGGACGTTGCCGATGAGCTGACGACCGATGTCATGGGCAACTTGATTGCCCGTCTCGCCGGGGCAGGGGGGCCCAAAGTGATGATTGCCGGTCACTGTGACGAAATCGGTTTTATGGTCCAGTACGTCGATGATGAGGGTTTTATCTATTTTGGCGCCATCGGCGGAGTTGATCCACATTTGTCGCCTGGGCAGCGAATCCGTATCCATACGCAACATGGTGAAGTCAATGGCGTCATTGGTAAAAAAGCGATCCATCTGATAGAAGCGAAAGATCGTGATACGGTGATCAAATTGAAGGATCAGTACATCGATGTCGGCTGTTCATCGCGGGGAGAAGTTGAAAAGCTCATTCAGATTGGCGATCCGGTCACCTTTGCGGTCGGGGTTGAACGTCTGCAGGGGGATCGTCTTACCTCACGGGCTTTTGATGACAAAATGGGCGCTTTTATTGTGACCGAAGTATTCAAACGGGTTAAAGCTCAAGGGGGGGCAGCGGGGGATCTTTATTCTGTTTCCACCGTACAGGAAGAGATCGGTCTGCGCGGTGCTGCGACCAGCAGCTATGGTGTCAATCCGGATGTCGGTATTGTGGTCGAAGTGACACATGCCACCGATACCCCAGGCGTTGAGAACATCGGTATTGGCCAGGTTGACGTTGGTAAGGGGCCGGTGCTTGCTCGTGGTGCCAATATCAATCCGGTGCTGTTTGATTTACTGTTGAAGACTGCCCAACAGGAGAAGATCCCTGTGCAGGTCATTGGTGTGCCTCGGGCCACTGGAACCGACGCCAATGTCATGCAATTATCGCGCGGAGGTATTGCTACGGCTTTGCTTGGCGTGCCACTGCGTTACATGCACACGCCAGTCGAGGTGTTGGCACAATCCGATCTGGAAAACAGTATCAAGTTGCTGACCGCACTGGTACTGCGACTGGATAAGGATCAGTCGTTTATTCCGCAATAGACCTGCTAATTATATAAATAAAAAAAGCCCCGGCCGGTTGGCTGGGGCTTTTTCTTTTCTATTTAGGTTTTGGTCCGCCTCTTTTGCCGAAGGGGGCCTTTTTAACACCCGGCTTGAAGCCGCGACTTTCACCAGGCTTGCCTTTGCCGAAGGTGCGCCGTTTTGTTGGACGTTCCGTCGGTGCGCTGCGGCTGCCCTTGTCGGGGCTGATCTGCAATTGCTCATCACAGATCCAGACCGTTTTCAGCTTATGCAGGACCTCCGGTGACAGGCTTTTCGGCAGGTCAACCAAGCTGAAGCTGTCAAACAGCTTGATTTTGCCGATGTCACGGCTGTTGAGATTACCTTCATTGCTGATGGCTCCGACGATATTGCCAGGTTCGACGCCATGCATCCGCCCGACTTCAATGCGATAGGTCAACATGTTGTTTTCGACCGGTCTCGAGCTCCGTTCAGGCCGTGACGATTGAGGTCGTTCATCGCGGAACTCTTCCACTTTAGTCTCTTCCGGTTGCAGAGGACGTTCTTTCTGCAGCAGGTAGGCGAGGGTCGCAGCAATCTTGCGATGGCCGATATCGTATTCGGTCTGGTACTGGTCGATCAGTTCTTCGAAAAATTCCAGATCCTGAGATTCCATTGTTTCGGCGATCTGTTCTTTAAATAGATCAATGCGGCGGTTAGTGATGTCTTTGCGACTCGGCAGCGCCATCGGTTTGATTGTCTGGCGAGTGGCCCGCTCGATAGCACTGAGCATGCGTCTTTCGCGCGGTGCGATAAACAGGATCGCTTTTCCCTCACGCCCGGCGCGACCGGTGCGGCCGATACGATGGATATAGGATTCAGTATCGTGCGGGATGTCGTAGTTGACGACGTGGCTGATCCGTTTGACATCCAGTCCGCGCGCGGCGACGTCGGTGGCGACAACAATATCGAGGCTGCCGTCTTTGAGTCGTTCGACGGTTTTCTCGCGCAGCATCTGGGTCATGTCACCGTTGAGTGCCGCACTGGAAAACCCTCTTGCTTCGAGTTTTTCCGCCAGCTCTACTGTGGCGATTTTAGTGCGGACGAAGATGATCATACCATCAATCTCTTCCGCTTCCAGAATCCGCGTCAAGGCATCCAGTTTGTGCATCCCTTTGACTTGCCAGTAATGCTGCGAGATGGTTTCCACGGTTGAGGTTTTGGTTTTGATGCGGATTTCAACCGGATCCTGCAGGTGCTTGCGGGCGACGCGCAGAACTTCATTCGGCATGGTTGCCGAGAAGAGGGCGGTCTGGCGTTTTTCAGGGGCAAATGCAAGGATTGCTTCGACATCATCGATAAAGCCCATCTTCAGCATTTCATCGGCTTCATCGATAACAACGCAGGTGATTTTGTCCAGCTTTAGAGTGCCGCGATTGAGGTGATCCTGTATCCGGCCTGGTGTGCCGACGATTGCCTGGACGCCGCGTTGCAGTTGACGTAATTGCTGGGTATAGTTCTGCCCACCGTAAACCGGCAGGACTTGAAAGCCTTTTAAGTGTCGTGCGTAGGTTTGCATCGCTTCGGCGACCTGCAGAGCCAGTTCGCGGGTGGGAGTCAGAACCAGTATTTGTGGTGCTTTCAACTTAGGGTCGAGACGACTGAGCAGCGGCAAGGAAAAAGCAGCTGTTTTACCCGTTCCGGTTTGCGCCTGTCCTAACAGGTCACGTCCCTCCAGGAGCGGGGGGATGCTCTGTGCTTGAATCGGTGATGGTGTTTCATAACCGACTTCTTTGATGACACTGTAGACGTTTGGGGCAAGGGAGAGTTCTTCAAAGGATGGAACAGTTTCTTCAGTCATAGTCTAACCTGTTGACAGTGCGTTATTTTAGTTTAGCGGCAAAAGATTCGCACCTTACCGTATTATTAGATCAAGTGCCAGCTTTTTCTATTACGTATAAAATATCAAGTAGTAAGCATAATGGAACCCTCAATCTTATTGCCAAGCTCGAATAATCAGTTATATTGTATGCGTAAGCAATAGTATTGTCTAATGAAAGGATTACTAATGGCCGATCAACAAAAACAAGAGATTTTGCTCGAGAGTGGTACTAACGAAATGGAGATCATTGAGTTCTATGTTGGTGCGCAGCCGCTTGGAATCAATGTGCAGAAGCTTAAGGAAATCATTAGCTACGACGAATCCGCTTTAACGGTTCTCCCCGAAAGCCCTCCGGCTATGCTCGGTGTTTTATTGATGCGTGGTGATATTATTCCTTTAATTGATCTCAGGGAGCACCTTCAGCAGCGTGATAAAGATAGCCAGGCTGATGACGGCAAGCCGGTGGTCCTTGTTTGCGAGTTTAATCATCGCACCAATGGTTTTAAGATAGACGGAGTAAATCAGATTCACCGGATTTCCTGGAGCGACGTGAAACCACTCGCTCAATTTATCGATCAATTCAGACCGCGCTTCACTGGCAGTATCAATATTGAAGGGCGGGAGATTTTGATTCTCGACTTGGAATATATCGTTGGTGAATTTGACCCCGAATCGGTTCTCGGTGTACACAGTGAGAATACTGATGATGACGGTCAGACTTCGCTGGTGCAGCAGCGTCAGCTAAAGAAGGTTTTGATGGCTGAAGATTCCTCGATTATTCGTACGAATTTACAAAAGGTGTTGTGCGAAACCGGTTTCACTGATTTAGAGGTGTTTTCCGATGGAGAGGCTTGTTATCAGCGTATTTTGCAGCTTAAACAACAGGCAGCAGAAGCAGATGAGGATATCAGTGAGCATTTGAATCTATTGATCAGTGACATTGAAATGCCGAAAATGGACGGTCTGACTCTATGTCGAAAAGTGAAGGAAGAGTTAGGCTACAAACATATCCCGGTTCTACTGTTCTCTTCTTTGATTAATCCTCCGATGGAAGTTAAATGTGATTCTGTTGGTGCCGATGGTTATGCATCCAAGCCAGAGATTGCCAAACTTATCAAGATGATGGACCATTTTTTAGGAATTGAGAATTAGAGTTTTCACCCATCTCCTAAAGTTCTGAACGCCAGATTACGGTATCGCCCTGTCTGGCGTTTTCAGTTGGGCTGGTAAAAGAAGAGTATTAACGGTAACCTAGTAAAATCATTTGTCGATTTCTTTCTTTAAAAGAACGAAGGGTTTTATGAAGACAATTTCGGCGGAAATTGCCTATTTTTTACGAGGCCGGGCCAAGCAAAATCTTAAGTTCCTGGTCTATTACAGCCTCTTTCTATTAGTCATGATCCTCACTTATGCCGTCCTGTTCCGCTACTTGATGTTGCACCTCGAGGGGCGCGAATTTTCGTTTATCGCCGGGATCTACTGGGCGATTACGGTTATGACGACTCTTGGCTTCGGCGATATCACCTTTCATACTGATCTAGGTTACGCGTTTGCTGCATTGGTTACAGTTTCCGGGGTGGTGTTTTTATTGATCATCCTGCCATTTGCGCTTATCAGTCTGTTTTTAGCGCCTTGGATCGAGCAACGGTTACGCTATCGACCGAGTTTTTCACTGCCCCCGGAAACCGGGGGACATGTCTTGGTTTTTGGTGTTAATCCGACCGCCAAAGTATTACTGCGTAACTTGTCTAGTCGCAACATTCCATTTGTCGTGATCACTGAAGATTATGAAGAGTCCTTGCGACTGGAAGAGGAAGAGGGCGTCCGCGTAGTTTGTGGCTCGCCGACCGATGATAAACTGCTCGCTAAGGTCCGGGTCGACTCAGCTCGCTATATTTTTGCCAATCTCAGCGACACGCAAAACACCAATCTTTGTTTGACCATTCGTTCGCTCTGCGACACACCGATTGCCGCAGTCGTAGAAGATCCGGAACACATCGATTTGTTGCGTCTGGCAGGTGCTGACAAGGCAGTGCCCTTGCAACGGATTATCGGCCGCTATCTTGGTACTCGTTCAACAACCTGTGGTGCGTTGGCCCATGTTATCGATTCTTTTGGCCCGTTGCAGATTGCTGAAATCCCGGTCTATGGAACACCTTTTGTTGGCTTGACTTTGGAGCAGGCGCAGATTCGGCAGCAGACCGGCATGACGGTGATTGGTGTTTGGGAGCGCGGCACCTTTACTGTCCCGGAAAAAGAAACCTTTCTTTCTCCTGCTTCTTTGGTGGTGTTAGCTGGTACTCGAGAACAATTGCGCCGGATTGAAGAGTTGACCGGCGAACAAGCCGAAGATGACCTGGTATTCATTCTTGGTCATGGGCGGATCGGTTGTGCGGCGGCAAACTTTCTGGATAGAAAGCCAGTTCCATACATTCTAATCGATGAAATAGAAAATCAGAATTGTCTCAAACATATCTCCGTTATAGGTGATGCAACCAATCGCCACCTGCTGCGCAAATCAGGGATCGAACAGGCCAAGGGCCTTATTGTCACGACCAACGATGACAGTACCAATATCTTTCTGACCTTAAGCAGTCGTAATAGTAATCCGCATATGCGGATCGTTGCGCGCGCCAATACCGAAGAGAATGTTGCACAGCTTTACGCGGCCGGTGCCGATTTTGTTGTTTCCAATGCGTCGGTCGGGGCGAGTATTCTGATGAATATTCT
Organism: Desulfuromusa ferrireducens; assembly: GCF_055389805.1. NCBI lineage: Bacteria > Pseudomonadati > Thermodesulfobacteriota > Desulfuromonadia > Desulfuromonadales > Geopsychrobacteraceae > Desulfuromusa > Desulfuromusa ferrireducens. The sequence goes on along the minus strand of NZ_AP042415.1, from coordinate 3,641,721 downwards.
CGAAGCGAAAGAGTCGATTTTCCTCACTGAGGGGGTTACCATTTTCCGCCGAGCTGTCCCCGATGCGCTGGTTGGCAAAACGATTGAGGAATCGAAGTTGCGCCCACGAACCGGTTGCTCGATTGTTGCGCTGGAAAAGGACAGCGGAGAACTGCTGTTGGCACCGCCTCCCGAGACCCGCTTGTCTGTCGACAGTAGTCTGGTGCTTATCGGCAGTCCTGCCCAGGAAGACAAGTATGGCGAGTTGTTTGGTGGCGCTATTAATCTTGGGTTGTAGTACGCTTTTCTGGTTGAATTACTCTTTCTGCTTAAAACGATCACTGAGTCCGGCAAATGGTGAATGCGCCAGCGTTGGACCGGACTCTTCACGCTCAACTTCCGTTCGATCTTCCTGCACACCCTTGGTATGCTCATGTTCGTGGCAATAGGTGCACAATAGCTCCCAATTGCTGCCGTCAGCGGGATTATAATCGTGATTATGATCTCGATGGTGAACGGTAAGTTCCGGCAGCTTTTTGTCGGAAAGTTCACGTGTGCAGCGGCCACAGACGTGCGGGAACAATTTTAACGCCTGCTCTCGGTAGCCCGCTTGGCGCTGCTGCTCTTCCTTGCGCATATCTGCGACCAGCTGATCGCGTTGTTTGTTGTCCATACTAATATCCGTTATTGCAATAAATAGGTTTAAGGGTGCTTGTTTAGTTTGCCGCTGGTCTGAATTTGAGCAGCAGTAAGGCCAATAGCGTCAGGTTGGCAAACATGGCAACCAGCATGGCCAGACCGGTAAACAGACCAAAGTAGATGGTCGGGATAAAACTTGACAGGCCCAAAATCGAAAAGCCGATGATGATGGTGATCGAGGTGTAGTACATCGCCCGGCCAACGCTGTCGTGGCAGCGTTTCATCGCCGCCAGGTAATCGCCATCGACCTCGATCTCTTCGGTAAAACGATGCACGTAATGAATGGTGTCATCAACCGCTATGCCGATGGTGATGGCGGCAATGGTAATGGTCATAATATCGAGGGGAATATTAAGCAGTCCCATCAGGCCAAGCACCATGCCGGCTGAAATAAGATTCGGGATGATGGCAATGATGGCCAGTCGTAAAGAGCGGAATTGCACGACGAACATGCCCATGATGACCAGAAAAACCACGCCGATGGTCATGATCTGCGAACTGAACAAGCTCTGCAGGACATTATTGTAGAGCACGAACATGCCGGTGAGATGAATCTGCTCATCTTTGATGTTGAGCTTCTCGGTCAGGTGTCCGCGGATGGTTTTGAGCAGCTCATTCCGTTGCAGGTTGGGGTCGGAATCGATAACCCGTAAAGAAAAACGCACCTGGTTGCCATCCTCCGACATGTAGGGTTTGAACAGTGCAGAGGAGATGGCCTCTGGAAGTTTTTTGTGGATAACGGCCAGCGAGATGTTGTCAAGCGGCAGGTCTTCGTTGACCTGCTGCATCAGGCTCATGGTGGTCGCCATCGACAGGACCTTGCCGCTTTCCGGGAGGCCATCAAGGTAATTATGGATATTGTGCAGGGTTTCGATCTGGTAGCTGTTGTACCAGTAACTACTGCCGGAGAGCCCGACATCAGCTTCTTCTTCGTCGAAAAAATCGTCCGCGAAGGGGTCATCTTCCTCAAAGGCCTGCTCAGCCACCTTGGCGGTGAAGAAGTCTGGATCGGCGTCAATGATAACATCCAGCGGCGTTGTCCCACCGAGTTGCTGGTCGATTAGTTCCATCCCCTGGTAGATTTCCGTTGTCGGTTTGAAATAGTCAATAAAACGATTTTCCACCGTTAACCGGGAAATGCCGATAGCGCTGAGGATTGCCACACCGAGGAAAATTGACAGCGTTAATTTGCTGCGGTGCTCGACCCAATGCGCACAACCACGGGTGATAATGCCGGTGATATCGAAATGCGGCTCAAATTTGACCGGGGTCTTAAATAGCATCAGTCCGGCAGGGAAAAGGGCGAAGGAGAGGATCAGCGCAAAGCTGATACCGATGGCCATCATCCAGCCGAAGTCGATAACCGGGCGGATGTCACTGGTTAGCAGGGAGGCGAAGGCGACGATGGTGGTTAAGGCGGTGTAGATACTGGGGACCGCTTTGGTGCGCACCATTTCACGAACCATGGTTAATTGATCGGCACCGGGGATTTCGTCAAATAATTCATTGTAGCGGACGATCAAATGGACACAGAGGGAGAGGGTGATGATCAGGAGCAGCGAGGTGAAGTTTGAAGAGACAACGGTCACTTTCCACTCGATCCAGCCAAGAAAGCCGAACATGAACAGCACCGAGGCAGAGCAGCAGAGCATCGGCAGCAAGACCCAACGCAATTTGCGGAAGATCAGAATCAGCATCGAGACCAGAAAAACCAGCACCCCGAGGCCGAAGGAGGTCAGGTCGTGGCGGATAAAGTCGATCATGTCGGCAACGATCATCGGCACGCCGCCGAGGAATAGCTCGGCGTTTTCACGGTGGTTGTCCATGATTGAGCGGACCCGGGCAATATCAACCGCTTCCTGCTCGGCATATTGGGCACTGTAGTCGTCAAACGCCTTGACGGCAGTTTTCAGTTCCCGCGTCTGTGCTGCCGTTGGGGGCTTGACGAGCGCCTTTTCACGAAGATCATTTCTTTGTTTCAGCAGTGAGTGATAATTCTCGTCCCGCTTAAAAATGACCTGCAGGGCCGTGGTTTTTGCCTCCGGGCTGACCAGTAAGCTGCTGTAGAGTGGACTACTTTCAAATTCCGCCCGCACCAGTTCCGTGTTGATGCCTGGTGTCTCCAGGGTTCGGATACCATTGTTGAGATCGCCAAGGGTTAAGCGCGGACTATCAATCAATGGTACGTCGAGAATGCTGACCACCGTCTTGACCCGCTCGATCTGCTGCAGGCTGTCACGTAACGTGCGAAGATCGTTGAGTGTTCCCTGGGCATAGAGATCCTGCTTCGGGGAGTAGGTGATGATCAGAAAGTCATCAGAACCGTACCTGGCGCTGATAGAGCGATAGTATTTGAGGTCTTGGTCGTTTTCCAGCAGTAACGAATCCGCAGAGGCATCGAGACGGAAATCCTTGGCGTAAAAGCCGACAGCGGTAACCATCAGAAGCATAGCCAGGATTGTCATGATGGGGTGTTTCAGGACGACTCGTTCATAGATTCTGAGAATTGCTTTGGACATGGTTTTCCTTTAAGTTGACGATATTGCAGAGCGAAGATGTGATTATAGCTTTGATGGATACATATGGGAATGGATGTTTTTAGTTCCCTCTGTCTTAACCGCAATAATTTGTAACAACATTTGCATTTATGATTTTGCTGGAGTAAATTACCGAAGAATTATTTATTTGGCAAGGAGGGGATGATGAGTTATTGGAGGGGTTTTTTTGTCAGCTGCTTGACCTATATAGCGGTCGGTGGTTTTTTTTGTTTTTACGACGAGTCCTGCCGATAGGAATCTCTGCCTCTCATTTGGTTTTTCGTTAGTTAACTATTATGATTGTTCGTAGTCGGAGGGGAAACGCATGCGAGTATGGTTTTTACTGATTTTTCTAACAGTTCCTGTGGTTGCTATGGCAGAAGCTAATCAAAATGGCCCTATCGAAAATGCAAATATTGAATTTCAAGGCGTTTATTTCGGCGATTTTCCAATTGAAGAGATGATCTGTATCAAGGGCGCATGTCCTGACGGTGAGATTGGCGAGGGCGTTTTGCCGAAAGATAGCCTTTTGTCGACTTATATGCGCTCAACGGATATTACCCACCTGGAGCGCGTACGTATTTCAGCGCCGGAATATGACTATTATCAGGATCATTTTTTGCGCGTTCGGTTTGATGTGCTTTGTGACGTGTCTACGATGTCTTTTTGTTTGGACTCTGTCGTGGAAGCCCTCGATCAGAAATATGGTTTAAGCGAAATTTCACATCGCCAAACGGCCTCTTCAGCTGAACAGCTTGTTGAGAGTGATGTGTATCGGACTGATGGCGGGGCGATGGTTATAATTGCCAATTCGCATGATGCGGGGGGGCTGATGTCCACATCTGTGAGGGTTTATGATAAAGATCTTATGGACGAGTTACGTTCTCTGACAAATCCAGATTACGTTCCGATTGCGCTCGGTAATTAGTAATAAGTTGAAATATGACAAATTTCAACATTCAAGGTCGTTTTTTTATTTTTAAGATGGGATGCCGCGACAGGTAAGATTTCTATTTTTAGTCCATTTTCCCCTGGCGATCTTTTTTAGCAGCTGGTCTTCATCCGGGAACTGGCCGGTCGCTTTTTTTGAATAAAATAGTTGTCCATCGATAACGACCTCAAATACTCCCCCAGAAGAGCCGATCAAATGGCATTCCGCCGAAAAGCTGTCTGTTAGTTTCTCTGCCAGACCGGCAGCACGATCACGGTAGTTTCATTCCGTACAATATTCGATAGTGATTTTCATACTGCCCTCCTGTTGATCGTCGTTGCTAACTCTTGACGCTTCTCAGGTGATAATACCAACTCAACGCACTATTTACAAAAAAAAGCCCCAACCAGTGGTCGGGGCTTTTTTGCTGCACTCCTTATGATTCTCTTACAGGCCGAGCTTCTTGAAGAAGTCGTTCCCTTTATCATCAACCAGAATAAATGCCGGGAAATCCTCAACTTCGATTTTCCAGACAGCTTCCATTCCCAACTCAGGGAAGTCGATGCATTCGACCTTCTTGATGTTTTCTTCTGCTAATACTGCCGCTGGTCCACCGATGGAGCCGAGGTAGAAACCACGGTGCTCTTTACAGGCATCAGTGACCTGTTGGCTGCGGTTACCTTTGGCGATCATAACCATCGATCCACCATTGCTCTGCAGCAGGTTGACGTAGGAGTCCATTCGTCCGGCGGTTGTCGGACCGAAAGAACCGGAGGCTTTGCCTTCGGGAGTCTTTGCTGGGCCAGCATAGTAAATCGGGTGATTTTTCAGATAATCAGGCAACGGTTTGCCGCTATCAAGGATCTCTTTGAATTTGGAGTGAGCGATGTCACGGCCGACAACGATGGTTCCTTTGAGCAGCAGCGGGGCGCCGACTTCGAGCTTAGTCAGCTGCGCAAGGATTTCGCTCATCGGTTGATTCAGGTCAATCTGGGTACCGGTGCTGTGCTTGCCGGTGCGATATTTTTCTGGAATGAAACGGCCAGGATTACGGTCCATCTCTTCGACGAACAAGCCATCGCGGGTGATCTTGGCTTTGATGTTGCGGTCTGCCGAACAGGAAACAGCCATGCCGACCGGGCAGGATGCGCCGTGACGGGGCAGGCGGATAACACGAACATCGTGAGCGAAGTATTTGCCGCCGAACTGAGCGCCGATACCGAGATCTTGTGCTGCTTTCAGCAGTTTTGCTTCGAGCTCCAGATCGCGGAATGCCTGGCCGTGCTCGTTGCCTTCTGATGGCAGGCCGTCTAATTCTTTTGCGGTCGCCAGTTTGACGGTCTTCATGCAGGCATCAGCGGAGGTGCCACCAATGACAAAAGCCATGTGGTAGGGAGGGCAGGCTGCTGTGCCGAGGGTTTTCATCTTGGCGACAAGAAATTTTTCCAAGGTATCTGGATTGAGCAGTGCCTTGGTTTCCTGGAAGAGCATGGATTTATTGGCGCTACCACCGCCTTTGGCGATGAACAGAAACTTGTATGCAGCGCCTTCGGTGGCCATGATATCAATTTGAGCTGGCAGGTTGGTGCCAGTGTTTTTTTCGTTGTACATATCGAGTGCGACGGTCTGACTGTAGCGCAGGTTTTCTTCGGTATAGGTTCGGTAAACACCTTCCGAGAGACGCTCAGCATCATTGGTGTCGGTCCAGACCTGCTGGCCTTTTTTGGCCACGATGGTCGCAGTCCCGGTATCCTGGCAGAGAGGCAGTTCGAAATTGGCAGAGATTTCAGCATTGCGCAGGAAGGCCATGGCAACGCCACGGTCATTCTGTGAGGCTTCTGGATCGGTGAGGATCTTAGCGACCTGCTCATTGTGCTCTGGACGCAACATAAAGGATACATCGCGCATGGCGTTGTTGGCGAGTACGGTCAACGCCTGTGGCTCAACCTTGAGGACCTCTTTGCCTTCAAAGTTGACAACGCTGACAAGCTCTTCAGAGCCTTCGATTTTGTAGTACTTGGTAGTGTCCGCGCTTAGCGGCATCGGGTCCTGGTACTTGAAGTCGGGCATGTTCTCACTCCTTGTGCATAGGGATGGGAAATCAGGCCAAATCGGCCAGAATTTAAACGCACTCATTGTAAGTGAATTGTATACAGTTGTCGACCGCTATCGCGCTATATCTTTCATAAGTTATTTATATCTAGAAATATGCATATAGGCATTAGTTATCTGGTATATATTTTGATTTTTCGTCAAGCCTAACAATGTGTCGGTTAAAAAGCTGACAGCTATAGTCTATTCGCCATATTTTCCACAGTTCTTCAGTGTTTTTGTTTGTATGTTGCGGTGAAATGTCGATTGATTGTGGCGGGTTTGTTGGCTTTGCGGTTTTATCGCTTATTGACTGGTGCTTGGTATGCTCTCTGCAGATTAAATTTTACTTCTTAATGCTCGTTATCTACGCGTAAATACTTGCTGATTTACTTTTAGGAATTTCAATGACCGCGTCTGTGCTTATTGTGCATGATAATTCTGCTTCCGCAGAACAATTCAAAGTTGTCATTGAAGACGCTGGGTTGAAAGCTTTTGTTGAGAATGGTCCCGAGCCCGCCTGCCAGTCGATCCGTATCAGTCGCCCCGATTTGATTTTGCTTGATGGTCGTATGGTGCTGGAAAATCTCTCCTTGTGCCGTAAAATTCGTCTTGCTTGTCCGGAAAAACGGTTACCAATTATTTTGCTCCTTCCTCGGGGACCTGGTGATATCAGTCGGTACCTTTGCGGGTCCGAGGCTGATGATTATATTTGCCAACCTTATTCCATTGACGAATTTCAAGCACGCTTGATGCTTCGCTTGTCGGCGACAGAGAGAAATTCGCCGCAGCCGATGCCCTCTGTTGATTTTGCTTTTTTAGGGCGTCTGTCAAACTTGGCCGTTTCAGAATTAAGCAGTACCGAGATTCTGCAACGGGTTGTCTGCTCTATTTCCGAAGTGATTGACGTTCTGCGTTGTTCGGTGACTGTCGTTCGTAAGGAGAAGGGGTCGGGGTATGTACTGGCTTCGAGTGATGACCTTGGGGTCAATGGTTTACGGATTGACCTCGAGCGTTACCCTGAGATACAGGAGACGGTCAAAACCGGTCAGCCCTTGCTGATTGATGATGTTCTCACTCATCCGTTGATGGAAAGTGTGCGGCCGTATCTGGAAAACCTTGGTTGTAGTTCACTTCTGGTTCTACCGATGGTGGACCGGCAGCAAACTATTGGCGTTTTGGTTTTGCGTACTGCCCGGTCGATTTCAGGCTTTACCGAAGAAGAGATCTCCTTTTGCCAACTGGTGGTCAATGTGGCAACGAGTGCACTACGCTTGGCCGAAGTTAGAGAAGCCGAGAATTTTATCAAGGATCGTTCTGTTTCTTTTAAAAGGCGTGTACAGGACAATAAGGGTGCTCAGGAACGCTCTTCTTTGCTCGATATGGCCGCCCATGATTTGCGTGTTCTGGTTTCGGTTATTGATGGCTACTGTTTGCTTCTCAACGAGACCGGCAATGGCAATCTTTCCTCGGAGCAGAACGAAATCATCGACGGATTGATGGCCGGTAACCGCCGCCTCGTCGATATGGCCAGTGATTTGCTCGATTTTTCGCAACTCAATGCCGGGCGGTTTGAATTGAATCTGGCAAGGCAGGATATTTGTCTGATTATGGGTACGGTTTATTGTGATCTGTTGCCGTTGATGCAGCGGCGTAAAATTAGCTTTCAGGCTGACTGCCTGCAACGCCAGGCCATGGTCGTCTGTGATGAGCATGGCATCCGCCGTGTATTTTACAATATTGTCAGTAATGCCCTGAAATTCACCCCAGACGGTGGGCTTATTCGCCTGGAGTTGTCTGCCGCAGATGGTGAAACCCGAATTAGCGTAGAAGATAATGGCCCCGGTATTGAGCCGGAACAGGTCTCGACTTTGTTCAATGAGTTTGTGACCGCCTCTGTCTCCGATCCCCGAAATGGCAACGGCCTCGGCCTGTCAATCTGCAAGAAAATCGTCGAAGCTCATCAGGGGCGTATCTGGGCAGAAAGCAGCTTGGGGCAGGGGAGTCGCTTCACCGTCTGCCTGCCTCAATAACCCCCTTTTTCAAGCATACAATACTCCTTACTGTCCCCCTCAGAATACCTGACTAAAATGCTTACTTAAATAATTGACAGAAAAGATAAGGTATGATAATTCTATGAGAGAAGTTGCCAAGAAAAAAGAGGAATTACCGTTGCTTGGGTAGCTTTTTTGTTTATGTACGATAGGTATTTTTTCAGTGAATGCGGAGGTATGACAATATGTTCTCACATCTCAAAGATGACCTGAGGGCTGTATTTGATCGTGATCCGGCGGTACGCAGTGTGTTTGAAATTTTCTTCTGCTATCCTGGTTTTCACGCCATGTTGTTTTACCGCGTATCCCATTGGTTATGGACCCATAAAGTTTATTTTCTCGGCCGCTTCGTTTCGCATCTCGGTCGATTCATGACCGGAATAGAGATCCATCCTGGTGCCCGGATCGGACGCGGTTTTTTTATCGATCACGGCATGGGAGTGGTTATCGGTGAAACCGCTGAAATAGGCGAAAATTGCACTCTTTATCACGGTGTGACCCTGGGTGGTACCTCCTGGGCCAAGGAAAAAAGACATCCGACCCTGGGTGACAACGTCGTTGTTGGTTCCGGTGCAAAAATACTGGGCCCTTTTACTGTCGGCGATGGCAGTAAGGTCGGCTCCAATTCAGTCGTTGTCAAAGAAGTCCCCGAAAATGCCACAGTAGTTGGCATTCCTGGCCGGGTTGTCATGTCCGGGCAGAAGAAAACTGGTGTCGATCTTGAGCATGCTGATCTCCCCGATCCGGTGGCCAAAGCGGTCAGTTGCATGCTGGATCAAATTAATCGGCTTGAAGACCAGGTGCAGACGCTGAAAAAGGATCAAGAAATATTGAAGCAGGAATTAGCCCAGCGAACTGAGTTCGTTAAAGAAAGTGAAACCGTCTGATGCGGATGTCTACGAAAGCTCAGTATGCAGTGCGAGCTCTGGTCAGTCTTAATCTCACCAGTGGTGGTAAGCCGGTTTCGATCAAAGATATTTCCGCGCGGGAAAATATTTCACTAAATTATTTAGAGCAACTGTTTGTTAAATTGCGGCGCGGAGAGATTGTCCGCAGTGTTCGCGGCCCTGGCGGAGGTTATCTGCTCGCCCGATCAGCTGCTGACATCCGTGTTGATCAGATTATCGATACTGTGGAAGAAACCCTGGTGCCGGTGTCCTGCATGGAGGCTGATGGCAGTTGCAAGTGCACCTCGGAGTGCGCAACGCAGTCGGTCTGGCTAGGGCTTGGCAATCAGATCCGCAGTTTTCTGGCATCAATGACACTTGAAGATTTGACCAACGAAGGTCGACAGCGTTTTGACAGTTAAGGTGGATGAAGGCCTGTTTTTTTTTGATTTTTTGGATGGGATATTTTCGTAGCTTGGAGGAATAGCGTGAAACACATTTACATGGACAACAACGCAACGACGCCGGTTAAGCCTGAAGTACTTGAGGCGATGTTGCCATTTTTCCGCGAACAGTTCGGCAATCCGTCGAGTGTCCACTGGGCTGGCCGTTCGGTCAGCGGAGCGGTAGAAAAAGCGCGTGAGCAGGTTGCTGATTTACTCAACTGTTCGCCGGCCGAAATTGTTTTTATTTCCTGCGGGAGTGAAGGCGATAATTTCGCCATCAAGGGAACCGCCGACGCACTTAAGGAAAAAGGGAATCACATTATTACCACCGCGGTTGAACATCCGGCGGTACTGGAAACCTGTGAATATCTGGAAAAGAATGGCTATGACGTTACCTATCTCAAGGTTGATCGTGACGGCATGCTCGACCTCGCAGAATTGGAAGCGGCCATCACCGACAAGACGATTCTCTTGTCAGTGATGTGGGCCAACAATGAAACCGGCAATATTTTTCCGATGGAAGCGATCGGCAAGATCGCCAAGAAGTACAAGGTACGTTTTCATTCCGATGCGGTACAATCAGTCGGTAAAATTCCCGTTGATGTGCAAAAGGCCAACCTCGATCTTGCCGTGCTGTCCGGGCACAAGATCGGCGCCCCGAAAGGGGTCGGTGCTATTTATATCCGTCGCGGTACCCGTATGACCCGCTTCATGCACGGTGGTCATCAGGAACGTAATCGCCGGGCTGGAACCCACAACGTTGCCGGAATTGTCGGAATGGGCGTGGCCTGTGAGCTGGCCAAGCAGAATATGGAACGAGAGTACGCGTACGTACGTAATTTGCGGGATAAGTTGGAAAATGGTATCAAGGATCTGGTCCCGGAGATCAAGCTAAACGGTCATCCCGACGCCGATCTGCGCTTGCCGAATACCTTGAACGTCAGTTTTGCCTATATCGAAGGGGAGTCTTTGTTGCTCAACTTTGATATGAAGGGCATTGCCGCTTCATCCGGGTCGGCCTGCACCTCGGGGTCGCTGGAACCATCCCACGTCATGGGCGCCATGTGTGTTGACGTGGTATTGGCACATTCCAGTACGCGTTTCAGCCTCGGGGCTGATAACACTGAGGAGGACATTGATTTTGTTTTGCATGAGCTGCCGCCGATGGTGCAGCGGTTGCGCGAAATGAGCCCACTATATAACCGTGATCAGCCACTGACTTGCGACGAATGTCGCGTAGTCCGCCGTGTCTAACCGGAATTTCCAGGCTTCATCCGAACGTTAAAAAGGTAAGGAGATACCTTATGTATACTGAGAAAGTAATGGATCATTTTTCTAATCCGCGGAATGTCGGTGAAATTGAAGATGCCAATGGTGTTGGCGAGGTTGGTAACGCTTCCTGCGGCGATATCATGAAGATTTTCCTCAAGGTTGAGGATAATGTCATTCAAGATGTTAAATTCAAAACCTTCGGTTGTGGCGCCGCGATAGCAACCTCATCGATGGTGACGGAAATGGCGATCGGCAAGACCATCGACGAAGCACTGGTTTTGACCAACCAGGCCGTAGCTGAAGCACTGGACGGTTTGCCGCCGGCCAAAATGCACTGCTCAAACCTGGCTGCTGATGCCTTGCATGAGGCAATTAAAAACTATAAAGAACAAAATAGTTAAGTCTTTCTTCTTGAAGTAGAAGGTTAACTTATGGGAGGGCGCCGCACAGTTGCGGTGGCCCTCCTTTGTCTGTTTAGAGGATACTGTGAAAAAACAACGGGTGGTGGTCGCCATGAGCGGCGGGGTCGATTCTTCAGTGACCGCAGCGTTGCTCAAAGAGCAGGGCTATGAAGTGATCGGCATGACCATGCAGATCTGGGATTATTCCAATTACACTGCGGAACATGGCGAGAGCTTCGGTTCCTGTTGTTCGTTGGACGATGTCTACGATGCGCGCCGGGTTGCCGAACAGCTCGATATTCCGTTTTATGTCATCAACTTTGAAGATGATTTCCAACGTGAAGTCATCGACCGCTTTTGCGATGAGTATTTCGCCGGTCGTACGCCGAATCCCTGTGTGCTCTGCAATCAGATCCTCAAATTTGAACTGCTGCTGCGCAAGGCCCGTGAACTGGAGGCCGACTTTATGGCCACCGGTCATTACGCCAGTATCGTGCAGGAAGGTGAGCGTTACTTTTTGCGTAAGGGCCTCGATCAAGCCAAGGATCAGAGTTATTTCCTCTTCACCCTGACCCAGGAGCAGATGGCGCATACCCTGTTTCCTTTGGGGCAGATGACCAAGGATGAGGTCCGCGAGCATGCTGCGCGTTTTAATCTACGAGTCGCGGAAAAGGCCGAGAGTCAGGATATCTGCTTTGTGCCGGATGGTGACTACGTCCGTTTTCTCGAAGAAGAGCGCGGCGCCGGTCAACTCGATGGCGATATCGTCCATGTCTCCGGTCAGGTCTTAGGCCAGCATCAGGGTGTTTATCGCTACACCGTTGGTCAGCGCAAAGGTTTGGGTATCGGCTGGACCTCGCCGTTGTTTGTCGTCGGTATTGATGTCGAGAAAAAGCAGGTGATTGTCGGTGAAAAAAAACATTTGAGCCGTAAGGAATTGGCGATCGATGGTTGTAACTGGAGTATCGACCAGCCAAGTGAACCCTTGTCGACTCATTGCCGCATCCGTTATCGCCATCAGGAAGTAGCGGCTACGGTCGAACCTTTACCGGACAACCAGGCGCGGATAACGTTTAACGATGCGCAAAAAGGGATTACGCCGGGACAGGCGGCGGTCTTTTACGCGGGTGACAAGGTGATCGGTGGGGGCTGGATTAAATGAGCGGCAGCGTTTCGGTCGTGACCCTCGGCTGCAAGACCAATCAGTTCGAATCGGCGGCGATGAGCGAACAGTTGACCAACGCTGGATACCGGCAGGTTGACTTTGAGGCTGGAGCCGAGCTGGTGATCGTCAATACCTGTACCGTAACTGCCGCCACAGATTCACAGTCACGCAATCTGATCCGCCGGGCGCGGCGCATGAATCCGCAGGCCCGGGTGGTGGTGACCGGTTGTTACGCCCAGGTCGATCCGCAGGCGCTGGCCGACCTGCCGGGTGTGGCGTTGGTCATTGGCAATGAAGAGAAAAAGGATTTTCTTGCTCGGTTGACCGACCTGGATGTCGATTGCACCCAAGTTGCCGTTGCGGATATCCGCAACGTTGATGAAGCCCAACCGTTGCCGCTCAGTAGCTTTGAGCAACGCAGTCGCGCTTTTGTGCAGATTCAAAATGGTTGCGATGCCTTCTGTTCCTATTGCATCATCCCTTATGCCCGTGGGCGCAGTCGTTCCGTAGCTGCGGCCGATGTCGTCCAGCAGGTGGAAAACCTCTCAGCAGCCGGCTATCCTGAAATCGTTCTGACCGGCATTCACATCGGGAATTATGGCAAGGATTTGCATCCCCAGCTTGAGCTGCTCGACTTATTGCGGCAGATCGAGGGTTCGGTATTTAGCGGTCGTTTGCGGCTCGGGTCTATCGAACCGACCGAACTTCCCGCTGAATTGCTTGATTATATTACTGCGGCAGAATGGATCTGCCCCCATTATCATATCCCGCTGCAAGCCGGTGATGACGACGTTCTCCAGAAGATGAACCGACATTACACGACCGGTTTCTTCCGTCAATTATTAACAGATATCCGCACGCGTCAACCCCACGCCGCCATCGGTCTGGACATCATTACCGGTTTCCCCGGTGAGACTGAGCAGCAATTCGGCACCACCTGCGAGCTCTTAACAGAGCTTCCTTTTACCCATCTGCATGTCTTCCCCTTCAGCCGCCGACCCGGGACCCCGGCCGCCGAAATGAAACAACAACTGCCGGGAAATGTTATCAAACAGCGAGCTGCGGTTTTGCGTGCGATTGGTGATCAGAAACTGGCGGAATACTCACAGATGTTTGTCGGTCGTCAACTGGAAATTATTATTGAAGGCGGGGAGGTCGATGGTCGAAAAAAGGGGCTGTCGCCGAATTACCTGTCGGTCTGGGTACCAGCCGCCGAGATTGAACAGGGGCAGTGTCGGCTGGTGTCGATTGTTGCTTGCCGCGCCGATGGCCTCTACGGCAAGCTCTGTTAGTGAGCTTAGTTGATGTTTGCATCAAGAGGGCAATGATTGCGTTTATCTAAAGTTGCTTTTTTTGCGGCTTGGGCGGTTAGTTCCAATTCATTTGCAAAAATAAAATCCTGATTTTTTGATTTGCCGATTCTGTGCGATTGCTCCTAAGCTGAAACAAGACTGCAATTCTGCACAACAAGTGAGACGGCCCAACCATTTGAAACCTGGTCGGGTCGTTTTAGCTTATGGGTGGTTAAATACGCGTCTAATTCTTACAACTTCGTTTAATGTTTAAAAGAACTACGATAAATCGTATGATTTGTGCCCTAGACTGCAGCTGTTGTCTGCGGGTCTATTCCGGCAGCCAACCGACTGGGGACCCTTTTCTGGAGAATACGCGCATGTTGCATGCTGGTTTCGCGTCAAGAGTTGTGGCATTGACGGTTTTGGTGTTTTCTCTTACGGCACTGGGCTGTGAGCAAAAATGGCCCGAAAAAGCTCGTAACATCACCGAAATAACGCCTGTATCGAAGCCGATTCCTTCTCCTGAAATGAATCTGCATCCCTGGCATAACTCCGATATCGACTGGCGGCAGGCCGCAGGGGCGAACCTCTCCATTTTGGCCACCGCCCACGCGGGTTTCCCGGCCCTAGAGCCTCTGCTGCCGACCTTTGAGGCCTTGACCGGCATCCGGGTTGGCTATCTGATGGCCGAAGAGACCGATATGCGCACCAAGAGGCGTATCGACCTCTCCTCCGGGGCGGGGGTCTATGACGTGGTCACCATCGGGGTGACCTACCTCGGCGAGGCCCATGCCGGCGGATGGCTCGAAGATCTCTCCGGATATATGGAGGACCCCTCCCTGACCGATGCCGCATGGTATGACGTTGCAGACATCGGACTGTCGCTCAGAGAGCTGCATATCAAAGACGGTCGCCTGCTGGCCATGCCTTACTCTAGCGCCTCTCCGGTTTTCTGGTACAGGAAAGATCTCTTTGCAAAGCACGGCATCCGGGTGCCGGACAGCTATAAAGAGATTGTCGCGATGAAGACAAAGCTTCAGACGGCTTTGGAAAAGGACGGGCTGACCGACACCTATGCCTTTGCCGCAAGAGCTAAAATAGGAGCAGGCCGAAATACCTGGATGGTCATTCCCTGCATCAGGGCCTATGGGGGGGCGATGCTCGATGATAAATGGCGGGCCGCTTTCAACTCGCCTGAGGCGATCAGGGCCCTGGAAGCCTATCGGGACATGATTGTCGGCGCAGGGACGCCCCCGGACAGTGAGTCCATGGATCTATATCAAATGCGCAAGCTGTTTGCTCAAGGCAAGCTCGCCTCCCTGATCGTTGCCTCAGACTTCTTCAATGACATCAATAGCCCTGAAAAATCCCCGGTTTGGGATCAATGGGATGCCGCTGTCACGCCGCGAGGCCCCGCGACTCGGGAAACCTCACCCTGGGCCTGGGCGTGGGCTATCAACAGCTCCTCCAAACAAAAACGAGCTGCCTGGCTCTTTGTGCAGTGGGCCACCAGTGAAGCGACGATAAAAATGCTGGGTACGGGGATCACCCCGGCCCGCTTGTCGGCATGGGACGCGAAAGCGTTTCAAGAACTGGGTGCCCCAGGGCTGAGTGTGGCCGCTCGCTGGGCGTTGACCAATGCAACCCCCTCGAAGTTGCAGACGGGGATACCTGAATTCCCCGAGGCAGGCAAGGTGGCATCCATAGCCTTCAGCGAAATCTTCTTTGGGGCGCCGGTAAAAGAAACCCTTGATGCGGCTGTTAAAGCGGTCGATGGGATCATGGAGCAGGGGGCGACGAAACGGGAAATTGTTGGCAATGGGCACTAAAAGGCCGGGCCAGCAACCGCACGTTCTATTGCAAATTCTCTGTCAGGGAAAATTGAAAAGATGACATTGTCGTTGCGCACGAAAATTCTTCTCTCGGTCGGCTGTATCATCTTCGTTGTCTTGGGAACCAGCACCCTAGTCCAGATTCAGGAGATACGCCGAGGTTATCTGGAGGCTATCGGCTTTCGCTCCGAAGCCATGGCCCTCGACATCGTTAACGATCTCACGACCCTGCAAAAAGCCAGCGACAACTTCCCCTGGATGCTGCGAATCCAGTCCATAAAGTGCCTGCAGCTCTTTGAAGCGAACCAGGATAAGGAGGTCGTGCATTTTGCCGTCCTTGACGAGGCTGGAACCTTTGTCGCTCACAGCGATCTGGCATTGAGGGGCACGCGGCCCGGCGGGGCCAATTTGAAAGAGGCCATTTCGCGTCGTCAGGGGACCACGGTTCTTGACGACGGGCACTATCACACCCTGGTGCCGGTCTTCGGGACTAATCACACTTATATCGGCACGATTGACATTGGTGTATCAAATAGTGTCGTCGACCAGAAGGTGCAGCAGTTGCTTCTCAATTCGGCGAGGATGTTCGGCGTTTTCCTCATCGTCGGTCTCTTCGCCGTTTCCGTGTTGGCGCATCTGTTCTTTCTGCGTCCCATCGCCAGCATAACCGCAGCCTCCTCTGCGATTGCCGGAGGCGACCTGGACCGGGAGATTAACACCAGCCGTTCCGATGAACTTGGAGTGCTGGCAAAAAGCTTCGCCAGCATGCGTGATGCCATCAAGGAGAAGATCGCCGCCCTCTATGCCGAGAACAAGGAGCGCAAACACGCTGAAAACGAGGTCAGAAAGCTCAATGAGGAATTGGAACAAAGGGTTTACGAGCGCACGACGGAACTGGTCACTGCCAATGAGGAACTGACCAACGCCAAAGAGAGAGCCGAAGCCGCCAACCGGGCCAAGAGCGAGTTTCTGGCCAATATGAGCCACGAACTGCGCACGCCGATGAATGCGATTCTCGGTTATTCGCAACTGATGCAGCGGGATCAGTCGCTGCTTGCCGAACAACGGGACACCCTGGATACCATCAATCGCAGTGGAGAGCACCTTCTGGCCCTGATCAACGAAGTCCTCGAAATTTCCAGGATTGAGGCAAGAAGGGTCACCTTGAAACCTGTTACTTTCGATCCCAAATCCCTATTTCGCGACATTGAGACTATGTTCCGTGCCCAGACGGAGGCCAAAGGGGTAGAACTCAGCATCAGGTATGTTCACGAACTTCCCCGCTATGCGGTTGCGGATGCAAGCAAACTGCGTCAAGTCTTGATCAACATTCTTGGCAACGCGGTGAAATTCACCGAGAAGGGCAGTATTGCCTTACGAGTTGCTATCAACGACGATGCTCCGCCTGCCATGCGCCTGCCATGCGCCTGACGGTAGAAGTGGAAGATACCGGCGCCGGTATTGCCGTGGAGGAGCAGGACAAGGCTTTCGAGTACTTTGAACAGACCGCCAGCGGCAGGCAGGCCGGGTGCGGGACTGGCATCGGGCTGGCCATCAGCCGGGATTACGTACGGCTGATGGGGGGCGACATCACCGTTGCCAGTCGGCCGGGTGAGGGGAGCACCTTTCGTTTTGATCTCTGCATCGAAGCAGGCGAAGGGGCTGCCCCTGAAGAAAAGCTTGCCACACCTACGGTTATCGGTCTGGAGGCGGATCAGGGCATCCCCCGAATTCTGGTGGCGGAAGATAACGCAGACAACCGCCGGCTGTTGGTGAAACTCCTGCAGGCGGTGGGGATGGAGGTCAATGAGGCCTGCAATGGCAAGGAGGCGGTTGAGCTCTTTGACCGCTGGCGTCCGCACTTCATCTGGATGGACATTCGCATGCCGGTGATGGACGGTCAGCAGGCGGCGCAACAGATAAAGGCCAAAGGGGCTGGCAAGTCGACGACCATTGCTGCTCTTACCGCTCATGCCTTGGAGGAGGAAAGGGAAGCGATCCTCGCTGCGGGGTTCGATGATTTTGTGCGCAAGCCTTTTCGGGAGCAGGAAATTTTCGATGCCATGGCCAGTCACCTCGGTCTGAGGTATAGGTATGCAGAGGCATCCGTGGAGGGGGAAATGCAGGATCTGAGTCCGGATCGACTAAAAGACCTGCCTGACGAATTGCGCCGTGACCTGCATGAAGTCGCCATAGAGCTGAATATGGAAAAAGCCCTGGCAGTGATCGAGAAAATTTCTGCCCAAGATGCCACCCTCGGCGCCGGCCTGAAGGAGCTTACTAAAAACCTCGATTTCGACCGCCTGTTAGAGCTGCTGGAGAGTGAGAGTGATGACTGATCATGAAGAGCTGAAGACCGGTCGTGAAGAAATTCTGATCGTCGATGATACACCGGCCAATCTCCAGTTGCTCACGGAAATTCTCGTAGAGCAGGGATATGTGGTCCGTGCCGCATTGAGCGGTCGCCTGGCATTGCGGTCCGTTGCGGCCAAGGCGCCCCATCTGATCGTGCTCGATGTCAAGATGCCACAGATGGACGGCTACGAGGTCTGCCGTCGCCTCAAGGCCGATGAGCACAGCTGCGAGATCCCGGTGATCTTCATCAGCGCTCTTGACGAAACGGCTGACAAGGTCAAAGGCTTTGATGTCGGTGGCGTCGACTACATCAGCAAGCCGTTTCAGCCGGAAGAGGTTTTGGCCAGAATCGGTGTCCAGTTGCGCATCCGCAGCCTCGCTGACCAGCTTATAGAGGCCAATGAGACCCTCGAAGCCCGGGTTGAGAAGCGCACGGCGGAGCTGGCAAAGGCCAATGCCGAACTGGAGGCAGAAAATTCCCAGCGGTTGAAAGCTCAGGAAGCCCTGCGGGAGAGCGAGAAGCGCTTCCGGTCTTTTTTTCAAGGCTCGGCCGCCGGTATGGGCATCATAGCACCAGACGGGGCAACGTTGGAGGTCAATCCGGCCCTCTGCGAATTCATCGGTGTCCCAGCTGAACAGATTTTGGGTAAGATGGTTGAGGATTTCACCCACCCAGAGGATCGCAACAGAACCAAGCAGGTTTATCGGGAGGGCAAGGAGGGCAAGCGTCTCCATTTTGACTACGAGAAGCGTTACATGAAGGGGGACGGCTCCATAATCTGGGGGCACTCCTCCGGGGCCCCGATTTTCGATGAGAACGGTAAGTTGAGCTTTTTCGTTTCCTTGGTTCAAGACATTACCGCGCGCAAGCAGGCCGAAGAGTCCTTGCGCGCCGCCCATCGGCAGTTGGAGGATATTATCGATTTTCTCCCGGATGCGACTTTCGTCATTGACCAGGAAAAAAAGGTGGTGGCCTGGAACCGAGCGATGGAGACGATGACCGGGGTGGCCAAGGCGGAGATCGTCGGCCAGGGCGACTATGCCTACGCCTTGCCGTTCTGGGGTGATCGCAGGCCGATCCTGATCGATCTCCTTGCGCGGCCCGAGGCAGCGACCGTCAGTCAGTACGAAACACACGTCCGGCAGGGCAGCGGCCTGCGCGCAGAGGGTTTCATCCCTTCTACCTACGCTGGCCAGGGTGCCTATCTCTCAGGGGTCGCGGCGCCCCTGTACGATCACGCCGGTAACCTGGCCGGGGCGATCGAGTCGATCCGGGATATCTCCGAACACAAGCAGGCGGAGGGGGAACTGCGGGAGTCTGAGGCGAAATGGCGCTCGTTGGTGGAGAATGCCCCTGACACCATTGTCCTGCTCGACCTGAAGGGACAAATTACCTTTGTCAATCGTCTCATGCCGGGCCTGACCATGGAGGCCGTGATCGGCAGCAGTGGTTTCGACTATATCCCGCAGGATCAACAGCACCTCTTGCGCCAGGCGATGGAAGCCGTCCTGCTGAGTGGAGAATCTCAGGGCTACGAAAGTTTCATCATTGCCGATGATGGGGCGAAAACTTGGTGGGCCCACCGTCTTGGAGCGATACGTGATGCCGGAGAGGTGGTCGGTTTCATTTCTATAAGTCTTGATCATACCGAACGCAAACAGGCCGATGTCGCGCTGCGCGAGAGTGAAGAGCGCTTTAAGGGCCTTTCGCAGGAATTTAGAACCCTGCTCGATGCTATCCCCGATGTGATTGTGCTGCTTTCTCCTGAGATGAAGGTTGTCTGGGCCAATAAGGCGGCCGCCGATGCTCAGCAAAAAGAGATTGGCCAGATCTGCGGGAAGAGTTGCTACGCTGCTTGGCATAAGCGCTCTGAGCCTTGCGGCAACTGCCCCATTGTCCGCGCCTTCGCCAGCGGGAATGAGGAGGAGGAGGTCGTAAACCACTACGACATCATCTGGAACCTCAAGGCCATCCCCCTGAAAGACCCAGCAGGGAAGGTCATCAATGTGATTGAGGTCGCCAGCGATATCACCGAAAAGACCCGCTTGCGCCATGATGCGGAACGCTCCAGCCGTCTGGCCTCACTGGGTGAACTCTCGGCCGGGGTCGCCCACGAGATCAACAACCCCAATGCTCAGATCTTGTTGAATGCTTCTATGTTATCCATGATGATGCCCCATGCGCAGAAGATCCTGGATGACCACTACCGTGACAACGGCGACTTTTCGCTGGGACGTCTCAATTACTCTGATCTGCAAGATAAAATCCCGCAGTTATTTATCGGAATTTCAGAGAGTGCCAAGCGGATCCGGCGGATCGTCGAAGATCTGAAAGGTTTTGCCTCGCCGGCCGACTGCAGGGCCATGGAACCTCTGATCCTGAATGATGCCGTGCAGGCCACGCTCCGCCTGACCGCTAACAACCTCAAAAAGGCGACCAATAATTTCCAGGTGACCTACGGCGCGGGGTTGCCGCGGGTCATGGGCAACCGTCAGGGAATCGAGCAGGTCATGGTAAACCTGCTCATCAATGCCTGCCAGGCCTTGCCGCAGAGGGACAGGGGGATCTGCGTCGCAACCCGTCGGGATGAAACCACTAAAACGGTTCTGGTCGAGGTTCGCGATGAGGGGGTGGGGGTCCTGGCGGAACATCTGGCCCATATTACCGACCCCTTCTTTACCACCAGACGGGATGTTGGCGGCACCGGCCTCGGCCTTTCGGTATCGGCCCGTATTATGAAAGAGATGGGCGGCGGCCTCGAGTTTTCTTCGACCCCGGGTGAAGGGATGCTCGTTACTTTGAATTTGCCTGCTTATGAGGAGGATGGCGCAGAATAAATCAAAGCGGCAACGAAAAAAGGGAAAATGCTAGAAACCAGCATCACTGGTCGCCAGCCATAGGATGTGACGAGCAGTCGCAGTGGAGTCCCAGCAAAAACGGCCCCGAGAATTCCAAGGAAGAGTGCCATCCCGGATGCAAGGGAAAAGTGCTTTAGAGCCATCCAGTGGCTGGAAAGTTTCATCATAGCAACGAAAGCAACGGCCACCGACCCGCCGATTAATAACCGCCCTGCGCAAGCCCAGAACATTCCATCCGCAAAGGCAAAGCAAAGGCTGCCGAGGCCCGCCACCAATGCGCCGGTTGTCAACAAGCGGCGAGGGCCCCAACTATCAGCCAGAAGTCCGGTGGGAATCTGCATTGCAACATAACTATAGAAGTAGAAAGCTGAAAGATTACCTAACTCTGCACCTGTGAGATTGAAATCAGAAATCAACTCGGTCGTCATGACCCCAGGGGCGACCCGCTGGAAAAACCCGAAAATATAGAGTGCAGCGCCTAGGCCCCAGACAGCCCAGGCGAGTCTCAATGGGGGAAGTGACTCTGAATGCATAAATTTTAGATCCTGTAAGGGTTTATAGACTCTAAACGAGGGTATTGAATTAGACAGGGGCTGTCAAACATTCAACGAAATGATCAATGGAAGCAATTTAACCCACACATGGGGCTTTTGATCTTCTGAAAATAGAAAAATCACTTTTGAGAATTGTCCTCTCTGGACTGCTTATGTGGGAAGTTTGGAATTGTGTGAGGTCATTTGAATAGAAATTCATGGGCTGATTGGCTTACTAAAAGGCAGAAAAGAATTTTTGAATCGAAAGAATTTGAGGATGCTCTACTTCTGCTGAGTTTTGACAACCTCGGGTGTATCCTGGAAACTTGGTTCGTTCAATTCTGCCCGGGGACTTTAGGGCGCCGGGTTGAGCCTACTGATGAAGACTAAAGTTTTCTGGCCGGTTAGGTACTAAAGGATAATGAAATGGATGGGCTAACACAGCTTGTAAAGAACTTTGCGATTGAAGCGGGAGGCTCATTGGTGAGGATCGCCACCCGGGGGCGGTTGGCCGATGCGCCTCCTTCGGGCGACCCCACTTATCTGTTGCCCTCGGCGCGGTCTATTGTCTCTTTTGCTGTAGCGCTCGACACAAAGGCAGCAAGCGATTTTCTCTCTAAGGAGGATTGGCTTTCTCACTGCGCAGACCGGAAGATGACTGCTGCAACGCTTTATTCCATCGGCGAGGGGTTGGTGGAATTGCTTGAGGATAAGGGGTTTGAGGCGATCAACGTAGACGTCAACAACAACTATCGACCAGAAGAGGGTGCTACCGATGTGGCAGAGTTGACCGAATTTCATCCTGAATTTTCTCATCGGTATGCTGCTGTGGCAGCCGGGTTAGGGAGACTGGGTTGGAGCGGCAACCTCATGACCCACGAGTTCGGGGCGTTAGTGGAGTTGGGGAGCGTTATTACCTCTGCAGAATTAGCGAGCGATCCTCTCATTGAGGAAAGTCCTTGTGACAAATGTAAGGTGTGCGCGATGGTCTGCCCGGTGGAGATGATAAGCCCCAAGGAAGCGTTGACGGTAACCATCGCCGGTATCGTAGAAGAAATTGCGCAAAAGCGCCCAAACACCTGCTGTTGGATTGGTTGTACTGGTTACGAGGGGATGGCCCCAAATGGCAAGTGGTCGAATTGGAGCCCCTACCGACTCGACGCACCCCTACCAGAGGAAAAGGACGCACTCGACGCACTCTGTATAAGCCTACAAAAAGCTGATCCCCAAATGAACCTTGAGAAAAATACCTTCTCCGACTATCGGGGTTTCGTATTGTCGCCGGACTCCTTCTACTACACGGTCTGCGGCTTCTGTCGAAACGTCTGCCGCGCAAAGCGGGAAGAGCGGTTGGACAAGCTAAAGGTCATTCAGAAATCCGGCACTGCGGCCCTCGGGTTGGATGGCATACACGTGGTCGCCAGTGAGGAAATAGAAGAGATCGCGACACCCTACGGAGTAAAGATTACGGTTAACAAGATTGATATGGATCTGCTGCGTGAAGGGACGTTAAAGGTCGCAGCAACGCCTCTTCGTAATTCGATGGATGATGAAGTCATCGCATTGCTAAAGAAAAAAGCTGAACCACGATAGTGATCCCCATGAGGTAGGCTGGGAACGGCGATTAGGCAGGAGGGTACAGATCGCAACAAAATCAATAATGAAGAACAGTTTAACCGCAACATTATTTTGTTGTGCTATCTGTTGCTTCTGATTGTGGGAGCGGCTGATTACGGTAAAAGCGGATCAATTATCTTCTGCCGCCAGTTCTCGTCCGCGTGTCACATTTACTAACAACAGTAGTATCCCGCCAACAATAAAGAAACTTCCCAGCGCTAAAATCGAATTACGTGAACTGCCAGTCTGGTCGGCGATCACAGCAAACAGGAGGGGGCCGAAGATCGAAGCAAATCGGGAGCTGATGGTGAAGAAACCGAAAAACTCGGCACTCTTTTGTTTTGGTACCATGCTAGAGAATAGTGACCGACTAAGAGCTTGACTGCCGCCGAGAATAATAGCGATTACGGCACCGAGTAGCCAGAATTCCAATGCCCCGGTCATGCGGAAGGCGAAGACACAGACCAGGGTAAAAATAAACAGGCTGAGCATGATAGCGCGAGCTGTGCCGATTTTTTCTCCCAGGCGTCCAAACAGCAGGGCGCCCGGCATGGCCAGAAACTGGATCATCAGAAAACAACCGATGATGGTTGTTTGTCCGAGCTGTAACTCTTCGCGGGCAAAAATGGCCGATACGCTGATTACCGTTTGAATGCCGTCGTTGTAGCAAAGAAAAGCCAGCAAAAACAGGGACAGATCGCGATAGCGCAACAGTTGCCGAAGTTGGGAAAAGTAGCTTCTAAGACTGAAAATCTGCGACTTGGCAGGGCTTTTATTGGTTTTTGGTAGATAGCGGAAGGTCGGCAGGGCAAACAGCAGCCACCAGGCAGCAGTCAGCAGAAAACCAAAGCGGGTCGCACTGCCGGCGCTGGCGAAGCCAAACATTTGATGTTGTAATATCAGCAGAAATACCAGCGCCAATAGCAGGCCACCGCCAATATAGCCGTAGGCAAAGCCGCGTGCCGAGAGGCGGTCTGCTTCTGCTGGTGTCGCCAGTAAAGGTAAGTAGGAGTTGTAGAAAATATTACCGCCGGCAAAACCGATGTTGCCGAGGACAAAAAGGGCTGCTGCCCCTAGGTAGTCACCGGCGCTGGTCAGGCTCAGCAGTGCGGTTGCCAGGCAGCCGAAAATGCAGAACTGGATGAGTAAACGTTTGTGCCAGCCCTTGCGGTCTGCTAAAGCCCCAAGCCCTGGCGCAATGACGGCGATGACCAACATAGAGAACGAGACACTGTATCCCCACAGACTGCTGGCGCTGAAACTATGGTTGCTGATAAAGGGAAGAGAAGCGCCCCCCTCTGGGACCAGAGAGACAAAGTAAACCGGCAAAACTGCTGCGAGTACCACGGTTGCAAAGGCTGAGTTGCCCCAATCGTAAAGGCACCAGCCGAATTTTGCTTTCTTCAGTTGTGCGTCCATTCAATTTCTCTCCGCATAAAATTAGCCTCCGACAGATTAGCGGATTTAATTCCCTGTGCAAATCAATAATCAGCGGGTGTTGTGTAAATGCCCATAATTTTGTGTTGAACTGTTGCAATGGTCGCCGGGTTTCTGCGATATTACTTTATGTGAAGTTCAGGTTATTGAAATTCCATATTCTTTTGTTATGATCTTCACCCCGTATACAATTAATGATATTCTCAAGAAATTATTTTTTTGAATGAAGTGTGCCGAGACTGTTTGGTCCCGGTTTGATCTGTTTGTTCTGGTAGCTTCCCGCCTATTAAGCTGCCGCATCTGAGAGGGCCCAGAATGAAAATTTCTTTACTGGTACGAATGACAGTGTTGTGCCTGTTGTTGTTGGCTTGGGGGAATACGACAGTATTCGCGAGTGACCTTAGCCATTTGATCGATCGCAACTGCTACAGCTGCCATGCCAAAGTTATCAAGAAATTTAAAGCAGTAAACAGTGCACATGCGACCGAAATTGAGTGTAAGGATTGTCACCTCCACCACCCTCAGCGCAACGAAGCCTATCAGATCGATTGTGCCAGTTGTCACGATCCGCAGCAGAATGAGCATTATAAGATTGCCAGTTGCGGCGATTGTCACCACGGCCATTGGCCGCTGCAGATCGACTTCAGCAAGATAGAGCGGCCGCTCAAGCCGGTTTGTTCCAGTTGTCACGATAGTTCTTTCGCACCTGGCCCCTCGGTACATACGGATAATTTAAGTTGTCTCCAGTGCCACCCCAGCCACGCGGATATTCCTAAATGTCTGGATTGTCATGAAGGACACAGTAAAGGGAAGGCGAAGGAGCCTTGCCTCAGTTGTCATGCCGCGCATAATCCGACCCCGGCAATTCAGGCAGAGGGGCCTGCGATTCAGGACTGTTCCGTTTGCCATTCTTCAACTAGCACCGTTATGGCCGCCGACGATGGAGCCCATGCGCAGATTGCCTGTAATATCTGCCATGCACGGCACGGTTACAAGCCAGAGTGTTTGCATTGTCATGCAGGTCACAGCGAGGATATGCTCGCCGCTGACTGCCAATCCTGTCATGATCCGCATCGGCCTTTGCCACCGGCGTTTACGGGAGAGATTCGTACGACCTTCTGTGCTGGCTGCCATGATGAGGTTGCCGATACCTTTGCCAGCTCCGGCGGTAGCCATCAACAGAACCTGACCTGCAGTGAGTGTCATCAGACTCATCCGCCTGCAGAAGTGAAAAATAATCCCTGTTCCAACTGTCACGAAGTCGCTGATAGCGCCCACTTTGCACTGTCTGAGTGTAGCGCTTGTCACAACCCGCATAGCCCGCAGGTCAACGGTTTTAGCGCGTTACAGGATGTTCGCGCGGCTTGTGTGAGTTGCCACGCCACCGTTGCTGCCGAGATGGAAAAAGGGGCGACGGCGCACAGCGAAGCCTTGGATTGTAATGAATGTCATCAAACCCACGGTGATTCACCTGATTGCCTGAACTGTCATCAGGGCCACGATGAGCAGATGCGGTCCGGGGATTGTGCCAAGTGCCACAGCCCACACAGTCCTTTGCCGGTAACCTTTAGCGATGGAGCGGTTGCCGGTCAGTGCCGAAGCTGTCATGAACAGGCTGTCAGTGATATCAATAATTCCGGCAGGGCGCATAAATCAGAGATCGGCTGCATCGACTGCCATCAAGAGCATCCACCCGCCGAGAATGACATTCCCGAATGTGCAAACTGTCATGATAGTGACGATAACCCCCACTTCGCTGTAGAGAATTGCGCTGGCTGTCACAATCCGCATAAACCGGCAGTCAATGAAATTTCTGCTTTGCATGATTCACGTCCGGTCTGTGTCAGCTGTCATCAGCAGGTTGAGGACCAATTGGTTGCCAACCCCAGTGCTCATGATCGAGCCTGTGTCGCATGCCACCGGGAACATCGCGGGTCACCGTCCTGTCTGGGATGTCATAATGGTCATGGCGATGCGATGACCAGAGCTGACTGCTCGGCTTGTCATCAGCCACATGCGCCGTTACAAATTACTTTTACTAACCAACCGGCCTCAGGGCTTTGCGCTGACTGTCATGCAGAATTGACGGCTGCGGTTGAGGCGGCAGGTGGTGCGCACCGTGATCAGATCAGTTGTTCTTCCTGTCATCAAGAACATCCCGCTGGATCCTGTGCCAGTTGTCACAGTGAGCATCCGCAAAAAGGGCAGGGGCTGCCCGAGTCCTGTTATAGCTGCCATGCTTTGAGCAGCCATCCGCATTTCACTGTTGGTGACTGTCAGGGGTGTCATTCTCCACATCAACCGCTGGAACTCAACCTGCAGACCAATCAGCCTTTGGAGCCTGTTTGTGTCAGCTGCCACCAGCAGGTTGCCGAACAATTTGCTGCAATGCCGAGTGGGCACAGTGCTCAGGATTGTGCCGAATGTCACACGCAACACAAAACCAATCGTAAGTGCCTTGATTGCCATGAAGCGCATGAGCAGACGATGCTTCAGGAGGATTGTCTGCGGTGTCATTCGCCTCATCAGCCGCAGGATATTCAACTGCGCCAGAGTGAAGACCTGCCGAGCGTGTTCTGCGCAGCCTGTCATGAAGAGCAAGCTGCAGTTTTTGCCGACAAAGGTGCCGCGCACCAGCGAGAGTTTGCCAGCTGTGCCAGTTGTCATCCCGAGCACGGGCCTAACGGTGTCGTGACTGCTGTTGAGTGCAATGATTGTCATTCCCGTGCCCGGCGGCGGCACTTTACCCTGGACGACTGTGCTGGCTGTCATGATCCGCATCAACCGTTGACTTTGGATCTTTCCAAGTTGGCAGAAGTGCGGCCGGTCTGCATTTCCTGTCATAATAATCAGGAGCGTCTCTACAAACAGAATCCGAATAAGCACACTGCTTTTGATTGCCGCAAGTGCCACGCGGGCGAGCACGGCAGCAGTCTGGAGTGCCAGGATTGTCATCAACCGCATATCCCGAATCTGAAGCAGCTTGATTGTCTTAAGTGTCATTCACCGCATCTGCCGCAGATGATTAAAGATCGGCCGAGTCAAGCAGGCGACGTTTGTGCTGCCTGTCACCGGGAACCTGTTGCGAAAATGCAGGAACTTGGTTCCGCTCACATCAAACAGCCCTGCATTACCTGTCATCAATCACATCCACCTTCTGACGAAAAGGTGATTGCAGCGTGCAGTGTGTGTCACGATGGTGACGACAATCAGCATTTTACCGTTGAAAACTGTCAGCAGTGTCACCTTGGTCATCAACCGCTCGGACATGATTTGGCCAAGGCCGAGAACTCCCGTGCTGCTTGTCAGGCCTGTCACGAGGACGTAATTGAGGTCTTTACTGCAATCCCTAGTGCGCATGCCGAGCAGGACTGTACCGCGTGTCATCAACGGCATGCCGAAGCTCAGCAATGTTCCGACTGTCACGAAGCGCACAGTCCTGGGATGAGTTATGCCGATTGCCTGAACTGTCACAACACTCCGCATGCGCCGAATCAAGTTGCTTTTGCCGGTAAAATGCCGAAAGCATTCTGCCAGTCTTGCCATGAGACTCAAGTTGACGCACTGGCGGCCAGCAAAGCCTTGCATAGTACGTTGAGTTGTCTTGATTGTCATGAAGGGGACCACGGCAGCACATTGGATTGTGCCGGCTGTCATGAACCGCCGCATGATGAAGGTTTGCACCGCAAATTCCCAGATTGCCTCAAGTGCCACATCGATCCACATGATCTGGCTGACTGGCGTGGTGGGCCGCAGGTCGCACTGGTTGTCCCTGGAAACGTGACGATAGAAACTGAGGATAAGATTGCGGCACCTGCCGCCAGCAGCGAGGATATGAAATGATGAACTTGAAATGGACTGATGGTTGGCAACGCCGCTTTTCGGCACTGATTTTGGTCGCCTCGTTATTGCTGCTTACGGCTGGAAGCGTCGTAGCAAAAGATGATCTCGATATCTACCAACAGGCGGTTCCTGAGATGACCACCCTGGAGTGCGCTAAATGTCACCTGCAGGTTTTCGAATCGCTGCGTGACGCTGGTGGCCTGCACCAGCAGCAGTGTCGGGACTGTCATGACAAGTTTCATACCTTGACGCCCGGTACGCCATGGGAGCAGCGGGTTCCGTCCTGTAGCAGTTGTCACGACTTTCCGCATGGCGAGGCGATTAATACTTGTCTCAAATGCCATCAGAAGGCACATGCTCCGCTCGAAAGTTTGATTGCCAATGACAAGATGGCGGATCTGTGCATCCAGTGTCATCAGACGCAAGTCGCTGAATTAAGTCAGGCAGAAAGTGCTCACAGTGGCCAAGCTTGTGCTGATTGCCATCAGGGCACGCAGCATGGTGAAATGCCGCTGTGTAGCCTGTGTCATGACGACGCTCATACCGAATACGTTGATAATGCCGGTTGTGTTAGTTGTCACCCTGCTCATACGCCAACATCCATCAAATATGATAACAAGGTGCCAAATGCTCTCTGTGCCGGTTGTCATGCCGATCAGCAGCAATTGCAACAGTCTTCGGAAAAGAAACACAAATCTTTAACCTGTGTTCTTTGTCATGTTGAAGACCACGGGCAGATCCCCGAATGTCAGCGTTGTCACGGTAATGGTCCACACAACCAGACCTTGCTGGAAAATTTCCAGAGCTGCGGTGAATGTCATGGAGATGCACATCAATTGACATTGTAGCCGTGTCCGCGGCGAGATGACAGTAAGGACTCAGTTCGATGGGTTCCGGCCAGCGATGGTCGGAGCCCGTTTTTATTTGTCGTTGATTGAATCTGTAGAGGTGTTTTTCGTGTTCACTATTTGGTTACAGGATTCTGGATATTTTAAATTTATGAAGGGGGCTCAGTAGATAAAAAAATGCCCCGGATCAGGAGGGGGGGGAGATCCGAGGCGAATTAGCAATATGGGTTTTTATACAGCACGACAGACACCAATGTCTATGTATTTAATGCGAAAAATGCAATATATTGAAAACACTAGGTAAAGGCGAGTTTGCCCTTATTGCTACGTGGGAATAGGTAAGGGTTTGGTTGGGCGAACCGTCGCCTGAAGTGGCTAGAACTGGCCATTTGTGGGGGGTGTGGACTATGGTTGATTGCGATAGGCGCAATTTTTTGGTAGCCAGTCGAGGTCGGGAAGGATCTCAGGGGTGAGTTTGATGCAGTCTTCTTCAGCTTGCAAACGCTGATGATAGATACGGCAATTGCGGCTATGAATATCAAGAAAACGGCAAGGGACCGCCGTGGTGATGACAGTCCCTTTACGGCCGAGTTTTTTTTCGAAACAGCATTCTCCGCAGCGGTGACAGAGGTCTTCCCATTGCAGCGAGTGCGTGTCCCGATCTGCTGTCATGATTTCTTCACAAACTCCGATTTTAATTTCATCGGGCCAATTCCGTCGATCTTGCAATCGATATTGTGGTCGCTGTCGACCAGGCGAATATTTCTGACCTTGGTGCCGACCTTCACCACTGAGGACGAGCCCTTGATTTTCAGGTCTTTGATTACGGTAACGCTATCGCCATCAACCAGTACGTTTCCATTGGCGTCGCGATAAACCGGTTCTGCGTCGTTGCTTTCGGTCGTGGCGTCAGCCGTCCACTCATGGGCGCATTCCGGGCAGACGAACAGTTCTCGATCTTCGTAGGTATATTCTGAGCCACATTCCGGGCAGTTTGGCAAATCACTCATGTTGTTGCTTCCTTTAGTTGTGTTAGACGAAAAGTACAAGGGACAGGCTATTTCTAGCAGCTGTCCCTTGTACTTTCAATCGTTCTGGCAATATTTTGTTAATTCAGGTTATGCACACTCTGAATAGCCGCAAGAGTGACAGACACAGCAGCCGCCTTCGTGCTCAACCGGACCGCCGCATTCGGGGCAGGCACCACCATTGCTGACATGCTGGGTGCGGGTTTCATCTTCATTGAGCATGTGCAGTTCGATCGCTTTGGCGACCGCGTCGGCACAAGAAGTGATGCGGTTTTCACCGAACCCGGCTGGTTTATGGCAGGTGATGCCGATCATCTGCTTAACCGCTTGACGGGCCTGTACGCCGCTGCGCCAGGCGAGAGAGACCAAACGACCGATCGCCTCACACTGAGAGGCCGCACAACCACCGGCTTTACCCATGGTGGTAAAGAGTTCGAAAAGACCATTCTCGTCCTGATTGACGGTAATGTACAGCGGACCACAGCCGGTTTCCATTTGATAGGTCGAACCGGTCAGGGCGCGTGGCCGTTCCCGCTTGCGCGATGCTTTTTTACTCTCCATCGGCACTGCGGCTTCGGGCTTAACTTCCTCTTCCTTTTTCGCTACCGAAAGCACCTGCATGTCGCGCGAGCCATCGCGGTAGATGGTCACCCCTTTGCAACCCTGCTGGTAGGCGAGGCGATAAACGGTTGAGACATCGTCGCGGGTGGCATTATTGCAGAAATTGACGGTTTTGGAGACTGCGTTGTCCGTGTGGCGCTGGATCGCAGCCTGCATCATGACATGGTCTTCCGGAGTGATGTCGTGCGAGGTAACGAAAACCCTGCGGACGTCTTCCGGAATGGCATCGATCCCTTGAACGGTGCCTTTCTCAGCAATTTCCTGCATCAGTGCTGCGGTATAGAAACCACGCTCTTTGGCGATTTTCTCGAAAATCGGATGGACTTCGATCAACCTGTTGTTGTCGAGGACCTGACGCACGTAAGAAACGGCAAACAGCGGCTCAACGCCACTTGAGCTGTTGGCGATAATCGAAATAGTGCCGGTCGGAGCGATTGTGGTACAGGTCGCGTTACGGATCGGTTCCAAGCCCGGCTTATCGTAGGTGCTGCCTTTGAAGTTAGGGAAAGCACCTCGTTCAGTTGCTAGTAGGATTGAAGTTTCGTGTGACTTGTCGTTGATGAACTTCATCACTTTTTCGCCGAGTTCAATCGCATCCTTGCTGTTGTAAGGGATGCCGAGCAGGATCAGCATATCGGCCCAACCCATGACGCCGAGACCGATCTTGCGATTGGCGCGGGTCATGTCATCGATTTCCTGCAATGGGTACTTGTTGGCCTCGATGACATTATCGAGAAAACGGATCGAAAGTTTGACCGTTTCGTCCAACTTTGCCCAGTTGACCTCACCACCTTTGACCATGTTGGTCAGGTTGATCGAGCCTAGGTTGCAGGATTCGTAGGGCAACAGCGGTTGCTCACCGCAAGGATTGGTGCTTTCGATTTCGCCGATATGCGGAGTCGGATTGTCGCGATTGAGGCGATCGAGGAAGACGATTCCCGGCTCACCGTTGCTCCAGGCCATGTCGACAATCTGATTAAAGACCTTGGTGGCGTTGAGCTGCTTGGAAACATTGCCGGTCCGTGGATTGATGATGTCATAGTCTTCGCCCTTTTCGACAGCTTCCATAAAGGCTTCGGTGATGCCAACCGAGATGTTGAAGTTGGTCAGTACGGTTTGATCCCGTTTGGCCATGATGAAATCCATGATATCGGGATGGTCAACGCGCAGAATCCCCATGTTGGCACCGCGCCTAGTTCCACCTTGTTTGATGGTTTCGGTGGCGGCATCGAAGACCGACATGAAGGAGAGGGGGCCTGAGGAGACGCCGCTGGTCGAGCGTACTTCATCATTGGCTGGTCGAATGCGGGAGAAAGAGAAACCGGTTCCACCACCACTTTTGTGGATCAACGCGGTGTTTTTAATCGCTTCAAAGATGCTTTCCATCGAATCACCGACAGGCAGCACGAAGCAGGCGGATAGCTGACCAAGTTCACGCCCGGCATTCATCAGGGTTGGTGAGTTGGGCAGAAAATCGAGCTCGGTCATCATCTGGTAGTATTTGTCTTCGTAGCTGACCTTTTTACCTTTGATCTTTGGTTCGACGGCGTCAATAGTTTTAGCGACCCGGCGAAACATATCGACCGGCGTCTCAAGTGGATTGCCATCTAGATCACGTCTGAGGTAACGCTTGGTCAATACGGTCATGGCATTCTTAGACAGTTTGAGCAGCTCGGTATCCTGCGCTTTACTCATTTAAAAAACCCTTTCTTTTTCAACAATTCCAGAGATTATATTTATAACCAATGAGGTTACGGTTTGGCACAACATTTTGTAGTGACAGAATATAGACCACTAGATATGGTGCCTGTCAAGGGGCAAAAAATAAATTAGACGCATTTTTAGGGCTTGCATAGACCTTGTGTTGATTGTCCGTAAAATTACGCTGGATAGGTGGTTTTGTTGTTGTTTACCATAGGGGGCAATAGTCGTCTTGTAAGTGCTTATGATTTCGTTCGGTTAGGCTTGTGGTTGCTGTTGTTTTTGGTTATTCTGCCGCCGAGACTACTCTAAAACCGATCAGCCTGCTAAACTTTAGGTGAATATAAATAACACTCCCGAGGATTCAATTCTTATGGCCGGTGAAAAAATATTGATTGTCGATGACGAGGCAGGGATGCAGCGACTGCTTTCACGTGTTCTCGAGCGTGAGGGTTATGTAGCGACTCCGGTCGGCTCTGCTAAAGAGGCTATTGAGCTGATCTCTGCCGATAGTTTCGATATGGTTGTGACTGACATTCAGATGCCGGAGATGAACGGTCTTGAGCTGTTGCGAGAAATCAAGGAGTTTGACCCTTCGTTGCCGATTGTCGTGATGACTGCCTATGGGACGGTAGAAAGCGCGGTGGAGGCTTTGCGTAATGGTGCTTATGATTATCTCACCAAGCCTTTTGAAACCGATGAGATCCGTTTGGCGGTGGCCAAGACCTTAGAACACAAACGCTTGCTTGCAGAAAATCATTATCTACATCAGGAATTGGATGAGCATTATCGTTTCAGCGGCATTGTTGGTAATTCTGCGTTGATGGATGATATTTATGAAATGGCAGCTTCGGTGGCGGTCAGTAATGCCAGTGTGCTGGTGACCGGAGAAAGTGGTACCGGTAAAGAGCTGGTGGCACGGTCGATCCACTACAATTCCCCACGCAAGGAAAAGCCGTTTGTCGTGCTTAACTGTGCGGTTTATTCGGAAGGGGTTTTGGAGAGCGAACTGTTCGGTCATGAAAAGGGAGCATTTACCGGCGCGGTTACCATGAAAAAGGGTCGCTTCGAGCTTGCCGATCAAGGAACCTTGTTTATCGACGAAGTCGCGGAAATGACCGCTGCGGCTCAGGTCAAGTTACTGCGGGTATTGCAGGAACAGGAGTTCGAACGGGTCGGCGGTATGCGGACGATTAAAACGGACGTGCGTATTGTCGCGGCAACCAACAAGGATCTTTCCGGACAGGTTCGGAAGGGCGAGTTCCGTGAGGATCTCTATTATCGCCTTAATGTCATTCATATCGAAATGCCGCCGTTGCGTGACCGACGCGAAGATATTGAACCGCTGGCTCATTATTTTCTGGAAAAATATGTTCGCGAAACGGGTAAGAAAATTACCCAGATTGCTCCCAAGGCGCTGGCCAGTCTAGTCGGTTATGATTGGCCCGGCAATGTTCGCGAGCTGCAAAATGCCATCGAGCGCGGGGTGGTGCTCTGTCGTGGTGACGTAATAACGCCGCGCGAATTACCGCGCGATGTCGTCGGCGGCAGTGAAATTTGTCTCAATTTGCCGCAACAGGGGGGTAATTTGACCGAAATTCTTGAAGATCTCGAGCGGCAATTGATCATTCAGACCCTTCGTCAAGAAGGTGCCTCGCAAACTAGAACCGCAGATATTCTCGGCATTGCCCGCACAACTCTGCGCTATAAAATGGAGAAATACGGCCTGATTGATCATCAGGAGTGACAGATATCTGTCATCTAGGGTTTGGATCGTCGCTATTCATTTTAAATATCCCATGAAATCAGTTAGATAGTATGTTTTTTCTCTTCTTATGGTTCGGTATGTTCTTTGCTCTTCATTGTTTGAATTAAAGTTTCCTTTCCTCGTTACAGAGGCACTACTAAATATGCTCAAATTGATAAAGTTGCTGCTTTTATTCACGCTGACTTGGTCGCTCTCTCTGCCGGTGAATGCCTGCTTCGGTCCTAAGTTGTACCTTGGGACCCCGGCGGGAGAGGACGGTGAGCTGTTGTTTCACTTGGCTGCCATTTATGTGCAGGAAAAAACTGGCGTTGAATCGATTCGGTTTGAATTTAGCGATGGGCAGGGCGCTGAAGATCTGTTGCGGCAAGAAAAAGTCGACCTGGCTTTTCATCCTTCTGCAAGTGAAAGCTGGAAGACTCTGTTGCAGGTGGGCAATGAACTGTTTTTGCTGAGTGGTCCGCGGCCAACAGACAACTTGCAATTTACCACTGTTCCTCGATCCTTGGCTAAACTTCAAACTCTGCTCACCCTGCAAGAGCTGACGGCTCTGCGCCGCCAGATCGCTGCAGGGGTCTTGCCGGCGACTGCGGTTCGTCAACTCTACATGCTGCGGGGATGGCTATGAAATATCTGCTGATTGTGCTGATGTCGTTGTTGTTCGGCTGCGTTGCACCGCAACCTGCTCGTCTGGTTGCTGATCCTTCATTGTTGCCGGAGATCGGTGGCACCCTTGCTGCTGATACGGTTCTGGCTGGCAATTACCAACTGGTGGCCGATTTGCAGGTTCCTGCAGGTGTTACCCTGACGATAAAACCGGGAACCACCATCTATATTCAGCCTTCGGACAGTACGAAAATTGATCCTGAGTTTCTTTCCCGCGAAGTTGAAATCCTCGTGCGTGGCAGCTTGATTGCGATCGGTTCCGAAGTTCAACCGATTGTTTTCAAGCCGGTAACGAACGATCCAGAGGCGATTGTCTGGTCTGGCTTGCTGCTGGTCGAGAGCGAACGGGTACAGTTGGAGCATTTGCTGATTGAACAGGCCGAGGTTGGTGTGCATTGCATTGCTGCGTCGCCGCGGATTCATTCTCTGCATATCCAGCGCTGCCGCTATGGGATACTATTGCAACAACAGAGCGCTCCGCAGATTAAGGATAGTTTGTTGACGGCAGGTGAGGCGGGTTTGTTCTGTTGGGACCAGAGTGCCCCGGTGGTCACCAATAGCTGGTTTACGCGCCATCAGGAAGAGGGACTTTATCTCGGTCGCGATTGCCGGGGGACTTTTTCCGGCAACCTGATTAAAGGGAACGATCGCGGGGTCGTGCTGCCGGTCGGTGCTGCTGTGGACGCTTCAAACCGTGTCAGTAGCAATCGTCAGGATTTTCTGCATTATCTCCAGGAGAACAATTGATGCTGCGACTATTGTTGTTCCTGCTGCTTTTACCGCTGCCGGCCGAGGCTCTGCTGCATTATCAAGGGGAGACCTCGCTCTTTCAGGATACTGTCTGGGAAGGGGAGGTGTTGGTAGACGGAATCCTGACGGTGGCGATGGGGGCGACGCTTGAAATCCGCCCTGGAACGACCGTTCGCTTTACCCGTTTCGATAGTAATTCCGATCAGATTGGTGAACACGAACTGTTTATTCAGGGACGCTTGCTCGCTCGTGGGACTGCTTCTGCGCCGATAATCTTCACCTCTGCCGAAAAAAAACCCCGGCCCGGCGATTGGGGGGCACTCAACATGATGATGAGCGAAGAAAGCCCGAATCTGCTTGAGCATTGTCGGGTCGAATACGCCTACCGCGGTTTTCATGCGCACTTCTCCAACGCCGAATTGCGTCACAGTCTGTTTCGTCACAATCAGCGCGCTGCACAGTTTCAAGAGTCGACGGTATTAATCGATGATTGTGAATTCTCTAGCAACTTCAATGGGCTACAGTTTAGAGATTCTACCGTCACGCTGCAGCGTAGTAAGATTTTAGACAATAATTGGGGGGTCCGAGCGGTTTATGTCAAATTGCACCTTGAGGATTGTCAGATAGCTGGTAATCGGATCAATGGTGTCAGTTTGCGCGATTCTGAGTTTGTTTTACTCGGTAATCAAGTCAACGGCAATCGGCGCGGCCTCTATCTGCAGCGCAGTCGTGGTGAGGCTCGTGGCAATCAGATTGGCAGCAACCTGGAACATGGCATCTATCTTGAAGATAGCCAGGTAGATTTGTCCTACAACCGGATCACTGATAATGGTCGTTCGGGGATGAAGGTTCAACAGGCCGGTGGTGAAATCATCAATAATCAGATTTACGCCAATCATCAGTCAACCTTGGTCAACGATGGCGGTGATGATTTCAATGTCGCTGCGAACTGGTACGGGAAAGCACCGCAGATTATCGATCGTAACTCACGCCCGGCTGTTGGTCGGATAATTGTTGCTCCACCGCTGACAACACCTGCAGTGACACCGCAGTAAATACATTTATGAAGTTTATGAGGTTTGATTTGTTTTCTCGTTTGATTATATCGCTGCTGAGTCTGTTGCTGATTTTATCGCTGACTGCCTGCCAGAATGCCGGTGAGCGTCCGGTGATGAAGATCGGTTATATGAATTGCAACAGTGAAGAAGAAACCCTCAACCGGTTTCGTCCGCTGACCAAATACTTGTCCGCCCAACTGAACATCGATTTTCAGGCGATCCCCGTCGATACTCAAGATTTCCCCGAGCGTTTCGCTGCCGGTGAGTTTGATTTTACTCATACAAATTCGCTGGTTTACGTCATTATGCGCGAGGAACAACAAGCTGAATTGGTGGCAACGGAAATGCGCGGTAATTACGGTTCACGTACCGCTGGTTCGATCATTGCCAAAAAGGGCAGTGGCATCGAAACCCTTGAAGATATTAAGGGCAAACGGATGATCTTTGGCCCGCAGTTGGCGCCAAGTGGTTTTCTTGCCCAGTATGACCTGATGCTGCGCAACGGCATCGATCCCGAATTGGATATCGCTTATTACGCCATTCCGTCCGGGTCTTTCAAACATGAAAAGGTCGTTTATGCGGTCTATTTTGGTGAGTATGATGTCGCCTCTGCGCCTTCGCTTGATCTGGAATTAATGACTCGCGACGGGAAGATCACCGCCGATGATTTCGTCATTCTCGGTCAGAGCCCGACCTTTCCCTATTGCACCTTCGGTGCGCGTAAGGATGTCGATCCACAACTGGTGCAAAAGTTCCGACAGGCGTTGGTCGATTTGACTACAGAGGATACGGTTGCCTACCAGGGCGAGCAGTTAAAGGTTCTCGCCTCTGCCTGGATCGACGGTTTTGAAGCCTTGCAGGATAGTGATTATGATCTGCTGCGGGAGATGGCCAAGCGGGCCAATATGCCTCCCTATCAGGAGTTTTAGACCTTGTTGAAAGATCGCTTCGATATTCTGCTGGCCGTTTTGCTGTTTGTCTGTGTGGCGGTGATCGGCAGCTTGCTGCTTGGAGGAGGCTCGCAGGCCTCGCAGCGAAATCTGGCAGTCGATAAAGCTATCGAACGGGACATGGCTTACCAGGCCAAGGTCAGTTTTATTGAGCGCATTTATGCTCCGGTCAGCACATTGCAAACGGCCGGGAAGTATGAATCTGCCCTGTTGAAGTTAGATGAGCTATCACGCCGGTACCCAGAAGAAGCGCATGGTGAGCTGTTACGTGGCGAGATCCTCCTCAAATTGGAGGTGCTACCGAAAGCGGTTGAGCATTTGGCGCGTGCGGTGCGGATGAACGGTGACTATGTTGATCAGCTCAGCCCTTTTTCGCGCCGTACGTTGATTGCTCAGTTGCTGGAAAAACAATTGCCAGTGTTAAAAGCAAAAGCGCAACAGCGCACATCTGCGGCAGCGCAAACGGCTTTGAAAAATCTCTTTTATCTGCAGGGGCGGATGGCTGGCGGGTGTGAATGATGCGTCAAGCACTCCGTGATCCACATACCTGGTTGGTGATGCTGGCCGGCGGCTTGCTCGGACTTTCCGGCGTGCTCCTGGCTATGTTAGGGAATCCACAAAATTCCGGTATCTGCGTTTCCTGTTTTTTAGAAAATAGCGCCGGTGCTCTCGGCTTGCATGACAATTCGCGCATGCAGTACCTGCGACCCGAGTTAATCGGGTTTGTTCTCGGCTCGACCCTGTCGGCAATCGGCTTTCGCGAGTTTTCTTCCAAAGGGGGCAGTGCTCCTTTACCACGATTGTTTTCGGGAGTCTTTCTGATCGTCGGCTGCTCGGTGTTTATTGGCTGTCCGATTAAATTGTTTCTGCGCTTAAGCGCCGGCGATTGGACCAGTTTGCCGGGGTTGTTCGGTTTGTTCGTTGGTGTCTGGCTCGGCTTAAAAGCCCTGGAAGTTGGTGTGCACCTGGGCAATGCTAAAAAAGAACGCGGTGGTTCCGGTTTTTTGATCCCGTTAGTTTTTTTGCTATTGCTCGGTTTTTTGCTGCTACGTCCCGGTTTTGTTCTGTTTTCCAGTCGTGGTAGCGCTGCCGAAGCCGCACCAATGTTGCTTGCTCTCGGGATCAGTCTGGTTTTGGGTGCTGTCGCGCAGCGCACCCGCTTTTGCATCACCGGCGGTTTGCGTGATTTGCTGGTCATGGGCCTGCGAGCGCCGCTCTTCTGGGGATTTTTGTTCTTTGTTTTGCTGGCCACTACCGGTTCTGTGTTGAGCGGTCAATTTAATCCTGGATTTTACGGCCAGCCGGGTGCGCATCAGGACATGCTTTGGAGTTTTCTCGGCATGTTGCTGGTCGGGTCGGTTTCTGTTCTGATTGGTGGTTGTCCGTTCCGCCAGCTGGTAAAAGCTGGAGAAGGGGACGCCGATGCGGGTCTGGTTGTGGTTGGTATGTTGCTTGGCGCTGGTTTGGTCCAATCCTGGCAACTGGCTGGAACGGCGGCTGGAGTTCCCTTGTATGGCAAAGTCGCGGTTATCGCCGGGTTGGCTTTTTTCTTGTTGAATCTGTTGTTGTTTCGCGAACGGACAACCGCTTAGTTTTTGAAAGGGTGCATTTTGGCTGTATTGCAACGAAATCCGCAGATTGTCTGGCGGCATGAGAAAAGACGCGAAGAGCAGGTGTTAAAAGAATTGGCAGAGGGAGGCGATGTTGAAGAGCGGGGCACGGTGATTCTGCTGCTTTCCGGAATGATGCATCAACTAAACCTGCTTGGCGGTATGATCTGGAACCTTTGTGACGGCACCCGGAGTGAAGAGCAGATTGTCGATGCGCTACTCGAAGAGTTTGATGTCGAGCGGGCAGAACTCGCTGTTGATGTGAATGATTTTATTCAAGACTTGTTGAAACGAGAGTGGCTGATTTATGGCTGATGCAATTACCGAACAGTTTTCTGCGCCCTTAACCATCAACTGGACACTGTCCTACAAGTGCAATTTTACCTGTAGCCATTGCTACAGTCGCGATGAAATATCTGAAGAGCTGCCGACGCAGCAGCTAAAGCAGATCGTCGATGTCCTGGTTGAGCGGCAAGTGCCATTTGTTAACTTCGGTGGTGGTGAGCCGTTGATCCGTGATGACCTGTTGGAAGTGACCCGCTATGCGACCAGTAAGGGCCTGAACGTTTCGATGAATTCCAACGGCTGGTTGCTCGATCATGTTTCTGCGCAGCAGCTCAAGGATGCTGGTTTTAAAAGCGTCGGCATCAGTATCGATAGTGCCAGTGGGGCCTCCCATGACGACTTTCGTAATAAGAATGGATCATTTGGGCGGGCAACGGCAGCCCTTGATGCTTTGCATGCGGTTGGCGTCAAGACCACCATGAGTTCAGTGATCTCACGAATTAATTTCAAGGAATTCAATTCTTTGCTCGATCTGGCCCGTAAGCATAAGGTTTCGCAAGTCTTCTTGCATAACTTCAAGTGTAGCGGTCGGGGCTTTAAGAATCGTGATGATCTTGATCTTACCCCGGAAGAATGGAAGGATTTTTACGTTGAAGCGTTGCGGGTTAAAAATGAGACCAAGGACCTGCTGATTTCTTTTGATGATCCGGTCATTGCATCACTGCCGGGCTACGAGGATAATTCCTTGGTGAAGGGAAGTAGCTGCGGCAAGTTATCGTTGCACATGCGACCCAATGGCGATTTAACCCCCTGTGGTTTCATTCCATTGGTAATTGGTAATATTTTAACGGATGATTTTGAGGATTTGTGGTACAATTCACCTGTTTTAAGCCATATGCGTAACAAAGAGGCCAAGGGTAAGTGTCAGGGATGTGGTGCTTATCAGGATTGTCTCGGCGGTTGCACGGCACGCGCTTTTGCTACAACTGGTGATTTCAGTGAACCTGATCCTCATTGTTGGAAATAGATTGATCAAGAAGCGTCTTATTAACCTGCACAGAACCTAGAAGGAGGTCCGATATGAAGAAGTACATCAAGCCCCGTGTGGTTGGTTCCTCAAACGTACACCCGTGTTAAGATCCTGGGGGAGGCCTTGTGCCCCCCCCAATTTCTTTGTCGTAGGAGAAAAATGGCTGTAGATTTACTTGATGCACCGTTACGTGTCAGTTGGGACCTCTGTGGTCAGGAAAATTCCCTGAACGAAGAGCAGATACTTTTGCTCGCTCAGCGGTTGATTGATGCCGGTGTTTTTTATGTCAGCTTGGAAAGTGAACCATTAAAGCACCCCTCAATTGTCCCCTTGCTGGAGAATTTGCTTGCCGGTGGCTGCCAGACAACGTTAGTGCTCACCGGGGATGCTTCGGAACTGCCCCTGCTTGAGTTGCTCCCTGCTGCGGTGACCCTGTCTGTTGATTGCGCCCCTTTTATCCGCGCGGGGAAAATTAATCTCGAAGCCTTGCAGCAAAGATTAAACTCACTTCGTGATGCTCAAAGAGAGCCCTCCTTGCTTTGGCTTCCTCGGCGAGGTGAGCTGCCGATATTGCTAGATTTACTGCATTTTTGTGCAGCCGATTCGATCGGTAGTTTTAAGTTGCCAAACCAGAAAATCAGTGCTAGTTCTGACCTGTCTCCGTCATCTTTTCTGCCTGATTGCAACGATCTTGAGCAGTTGGCGGGGCTGATTGCGTCCTCAGGACTCCCGAAAATCCCTAATCTTCATCTTGAAGTCCATGATTTGTTTCTCTGGGAACTGCTGCAACCTTTAAGCGGTGGGCAGAGAAGTGAGTACGGCGGTTGTCAGGCTGCTAACAGCTTGGGCCATATTGATGCTGTCGGATCTCTGTTGCCTTGCGCTTCATGGCCGGAGCATTTGGGGAGCCTCTTGGATGATGATTTGTGCAATCTCTGGCAATCGGCGCAGCGGTTAGGTGTTTGTGAGCAGATCAAGCAAGTTCCTGTCGGCTGTGAAAATTGTCGGGATTACCAGATTTGTTTTGGCGGTTGTCGTGGCTTGGCCAATTTTTGTCGTGATGATGGGGTAAAGAGAGATTTACTCTGTCCTGCACGACGCTAATGTTGAAAGTTAGGGTTGGATGAAAAAGTTGCTTTATCTCGATAATGCTGCCACCAGCCATCCCAAGCCGGAAACTGTTTATCGGGCGACCGATAGCGCTTTGCGGATGGGGGCCAGTGCTGGCCGTGGAGGACATCAACAGGCTCTTTCTGCCGAACGTCTGGTCTTTGAAACCCGCGAATTGCTGGCTGAACTTTTTAACGCAGAAGATTCAGAGCGTTTCGTTTTTACCGTTAACGCGACAACGGCGATTAATCAGGCCCTGTTCGGTTTGCTGGTTGCCGGCGACCGGGTCGTAACGACCTCGGTTGAACATAACGCCGTGACCCGCCCGCTACGTGCCTTGCAGGAGCAGGGTGTCGAGGTTGTTAAGGTTACTGCCGATCATGATTCGGGGATTGTTTCTGCCGAAGCGCTGAAGAGCGCTTGTTTAGCTGCCAAAACCCGCCTGCTGCTGGTCAATCACTGTTCCAATGTTTTCGGCTCGTTACAACCGATTGAAGGTCTGGGCGCGTGGTGTCATCAGCACGATATTCTGTTTATGGTAGATGGTTCGCAGTCCGCAGGATGCATCCCGATCGATTTTATGGCTTTGGCCGTTGACCTGTTTGTTGCTCCGGGGCACAAGGGGCTGCTCGGACCGCAGGGCACTGGATTCCTCTATGTTGATAAAAAGCTGCAGTTGACCCCAATCGTTTATGGTGGCACCGGGGGGAATTCGCACTCTGATCTGCCGCCCGAGCAATTACCGGAGCGGCTTGAGTGTGGTACTTTAAATCTTCCGGGATTGGCTGGTTTGAAAGCGGCTATCGAGTTTGTTATGCAGGTCGGAGTGGAGCAGATTCGTCAGCATGAACTGCAATTGCTCGAAGTCCTGCTGCAGGGGTTGCGGCAAATAGAAGGGGTGACTCTTTACGGTCCGGCGAAGATGGAGTTGCGAGGTGCTGCCGTTTCCTTTAGTATCCAGCATTATGATCCGGCTGAGATCGGCTTTATTCTCGATCAAGAGGAGAATATTTGCGTCAGGGTTGGCCTGCATTGCGCGCCAGATGCACATCAATCAATCGGTACATATCCGCAGGGAACTGTCAGAGTCAGCCCTGGGTATTTTACGACCAAGAGCGATATAGAGCGTTTTCTGCAGGCCATAGCTTGTATTTGCCAGCGCCGTCCTTGAGGGCTTTACTGGTTAAGGAGTAGACTGAATGGTAACGATGCTAAAATTACTTACCAGCGTATTGTTATTAACTTTTTTGTTCGCCTGCTCCTTGCCACCGGAGACACCGGTGACACGAAAGCAGTTGCTGGTGACCGGCGTTTACCGCGCTTATACGATTGAAGAATCTCCGGAAGAAATTCTTAACGCTCTCAATATGGAAGGGGAAGTTGTTGTCAGGGCGATGGAGGGGAAATATCCTGTCTACGTCAAGATTATGGCTACGGCGGAAGGGTTGATAATTAGTTCCTATGGGCGCTAACTCTGCATCTAAACTCTTTTTAGAAAGTTGAAATGCTATGAAAACTTATGTGTTAGACACCAATGTCCTGCTGCATGATCCTCAGGCGATCTATAAGTTTCAGGATAACATGGTGGTTGTGCCACTGACTGTTTTTGAAGAGATCGATCGTTTCAAAAAAGAGCAAAGCGAAACCGGTCGTAATGCTCGACAGATTTCACGTGTGATTGATGGCTTTCGAAATGAGTCCAGTCTGGTAGACGGCGTGCCGTTGGAAAATGGTGGTATCTTCAAGGTTGCGATCTACCGCGAGGAATTTCTTCAAAAATTACCACCTGAACTACAGAATGATCAGGGTGATAACCGGATTCTGGCTGTCGCCCGTGACTTGCAGGAAACCTCGCCAGAAGGTTCGGTTATTTTCATCACCAAGGATATCAATCTACGGATCAAGGCCGATACCATCGGCATGATCGCCGAAGATTATCAGAACGACAAGATTTCAGTTGATGAACTCTATACCGGCACCTCAGAATTGCTGGTCAGTCGCGAGCAGGTTGATCAGTTCTA
Source organism: Desulfuromusa ferrireducens (assembly GCF_055389805.1). Classification (NCBI taxonomy): domain Bacteria; kingdom Pseudomonadati; phylum Thermodesulfobacteriota; class Desulfuromonadia; order Desulfuromonadales; family Geopsychrobacteraceae; genus Desulfuromusa; species Desulfuromusa ferrireducens. The sequence goes on along the minus strand of NZ_AP042415.1, from coordinate 3,598,045 downwards.
CGAGCTCGGAACGCTAGACCTGGAGGGGGAGTTTCAAGCCAATCAGGGACTGACTCTGATTGATGAGACCAATCCTTCACATTCGGCTATTGGCCGCTACGATGCCATGAATCAACAGGTTAGAACTCTGTTGCGTGTTCCTAAGGATGGTGTCTGGGGAATTCACCCGCGCAATCGCGAACAACAGTTCGCCTTTGACCTGCTGCTCAATGATGATATCCAGTTGGTTTCGTTGGTCGGTAAGGCTGGAACCGGTAAAACATTGTTGGCGATTGCCGCCGGTTTGCTGAAGACCGCAGATGAGAGTGTTTACAGTCGATTGCTTGTTTCCCGTCCGGTGTTCCCGATGGGACGTGACCTGGGGTTTCTGCCGGGAGATGTTGAAGAAAAACTGGCCCCTTGGATGCAGCCGATCTTCGACAATGTCGAGCTTTTGCTCTCGAGTATTGACGAAGGGGGCAAGCGCAAACGTGGCCATCGTGAATTGATTGACCTCGGTCTGATGGAAATTGAGCCGCTGACCTATATTCGTGGGCGGTCTATTCCGCGTCAGTACATGATTGTCGATGAAGCCCAGAATCTGACGCCACACGAAATCAAGACGATCATTACCCGTGCTGGTGAAGGAACGAAAATTGTCCTGACTGGCGACCCGTACCAGATCGATAATCCTTATGTAGATTCCTCCAGTAATGGCTTAACCTACGCGGTTGAGCGGCTCAAGGGGCAAGAGATTGCCGGGCACATGACTTTGAGTAAAGGGGAGCGCTCCCCGCTGGCAGAATTCGCGGCGAATTTACTCTAACAAAATCAGAAAAAACAAAGATGTTATTACTTGCGTTAGAAAGTTCCTGTGATGAAACAGCAGCGGCAGTGGTGCGTGATGGAAGAGAAATCCTCTCTAACCTGATTGCTTCGCAGGTCGATGTGCATGCTGTTTATGGCGGCGTCGTTCCAGAGCTTGCATCACGTCGTCACCTTGAGGTGATAAATCCTCTGGTGGAAGAAGCATTGCAGCAAGCCGGGGTCGCCAAAGAGCAGCTCGATGGTGTGGTTGTTACCCGTGGTCCAGGTTTGGTTGGGGCTTTGTTGGTTGGTGTCTCGTTTGCCAAGGCATTTGCCTATGCCAGCAAAATTCCAGTGCTCGGTGTGCATCATATCGAGGGGCACATCATGGCGATACAACTTGAGAAACAGATTGAATACCCGTTTCTTGCCGCGGCGGTTTCTGGTGGGCATACCCATCTGTTTCGCGTTGATGGTATCGGCCAATATCGCCTGCTCGGCAGAACTGTCGACGATGCAGCCGGTGAAGCTTTCGATAAGGTTGCCAAGATGCTTGGCTTGCCCTATCCTGGCGGGCCGGTGATCGACAAACTGGCACAGTCCGGTGATGATGGCGGCATTGTTTTTCCTCGACCGCTGTTGAAGAAAGATAACTGTGACTTCAGCTTTTCGGGGTTGAAAACCTCGGTATTGAATTATCTGCAGCGGCTTGACGGTCCGCCGGATGAAACGCTGCTGGCGCAGATTGCCTGCGCTTTTCAAACTGCCGCCGTTGATGTGCTGACGCAGAAATCCCTGCGCGCAGCCAAGGCGGAAGGTCTGACGCGGATTGTTGTCGCCGGAGGAGTGGCCTGTAATAGTGGTTTGCGCCAGCGATTTGCCGAACTGGCGACAGACAATGCCTTGGAAGTGCACTTTCCGTCACCGATTCTGTGTGCCGATAATGCTGCAATGTTGGCTGTTGCCGGAGATCACTACCTGACTCAAGGCTACAGCTCTGATTTGGATCTAAATGCTGTTTCCAGTTGGCCACTGGAGCAGGCAGGTGTTTTTTAGCGGGAAACGATCATGATGTGGCGGCGCCTCGGTTTTTTTCGACAGTTCAAGCTTAACCTGATCCGGTTGGTACGATTACGTGCCGAACCTGATGCTGTCGCGCGTGGCATGGCCCTCGGTCTGTTTATCGGTATGACCCCGACCTTCGGCATTCAGATGCTGCTGGCGCTGTTGTTTGCTTTTATTTTGCGACAGAACAAGATTGCCGCGCTTATTGGGGTCTGGAGTACCAATCCGCTGACCGCCCCTTTTATTTATGGTGCTGAGTATGAAGTCGGGCGCGTTTTGCTCGGCTTACCCCATCCCGAGACGGCACTGCAGTTTAATTATGCAACCATGCAGGAAATTGGTGGATTGGTCGCTTCACCGCTCTGTTTGGGGAGTATCGTTATCTCTATTCCGATTTCATTGATCGGTTATGCTCTGACGCTGCATTTTATCCCGGTGCTTCGGCAGTGGAAAATACAACGTTGGCCCCGTTCACAACAGAGTGAGAAGTCTTCTGAATGAGTTCTAGTGATTACCGTACAAAAAAACGCTTTGGGCAGCACTTTTTACATGATCGTTCCGTGATCGACAAAATTATCTCTGCAGCCAAACTTGATCCGCAGGAGGAGGTTGTTGAAATTGGGCCCGGCCTCGGGGTGCTGACTGATCAGCTGTTACCTGCCGCAGAGCATGTGCATGTCATGGAAATCGACCGCGACCTGATCGAACGGCTCGAGGCTCGTCAGGATCAGCGTTTGACGGTTCATGCCGGAGACGTCCTCAAACTGCCTTGGTCAGACCTTCTGCCGCGGCCACCATACACCCTTGTTGCCAATCTGCCGTACAATATATCCAGTCAGATCGTCTTCCGTTTTCTGGATCATCGCCAGTTGTTTCAGCGGATGGTATTGATGTTTCAACGGGAAGTCGGCGAACGGCTGGTGGCTGAACCGGGTGGCAAAGACTATGGCATTCTCTCGGTATTGTGTCAGCTCTGGTACGATATCGATATTGTCACTCTGGTTAAACCAGGTGCTTTTACGCCACCACCTAAGGTCGATTCAATCGTTCTGCATTTTCGCCCCCTGCAGCAACCACGTGTCGATCCGGTCAATGAAGAGTTTTTTCGCCGGGTTGTAAAGGCAGCCTTTACCCAGCGCCGCAAGACGTTACGCAACAGTTTGCTGGCTAGTGGCTTCAGCGTGGCAGAGATCGATCCTGCCTTAACTGCGGCCGAAATATCTCCGTCTCGTCGTGGTGAAACCCTATGCCTCGAAGACTTTTCACGCTTGACCCGCCAACTGTTTCGACCGGTTGATTAAAGTTCTCTTAATCTTTTCTTGATAACCTCCTTTTCATCGTTTATTATTTCAAAATATTAACTGCAGACAATGCTGTCAGCAGTTACAATATATTGATCTCATTTTGGAAATCCTCTTAAGGGAGCATCCTATGAAAGTGACCGTGACTCGAGGTGGCCGGCAGACGGGAGAGCAGGATCCCGCTCTGCAAAAGCAGGCCATTGAAAAGGAGCTGCTTCGTTTGGGGCAATCTGAATCGTTAACTGTATTTAGTGCCTTGGGGGAAATCCTTCGCCAGCAAATCCCGGCAAACTTTTTAGCAGCGATCAGCATCAAACAGATCGCCAGTGACTTGTGTCAGGCCGGTCATTTTCTTTTGCAGCGCGACTCTAAAATCAAGGTCGCTCTGCAGCCTCAGGATAAACCCGGGCATTATTATCTCTTTAGTAACTCGCCTGATGCGAATCATATCTTCTCCTCCATTCAGGAGTTTCTGCATCGCAGATCACTGCATTTTCGTGTCATCTGCCACCCGATTATCTCTACCAAACGGATCGATGGCGTTCTGCAGCATGTAGAAGAGGGTAACCAGGATCTCAATCAGGAGTCTTTTCTCTGGCTCGAACTTGAGCAATTTCCGAAGCGACTTATTGACGAGATGTTACACGGTGTCGAGAAGATTATTGACGCTGCTTTAACGGTCAGCCAATATCGGCGCAGAACGATTCAGAAAATCAACCAACTTGCCCAGATTCCCAATCTGCACAAATTTGCCGATTTGTTCTTTTGGTTGCAGGAAGATAATTTTATTCCGGTCGCCAGTCGCTGTTATCTTTATAGCAAAATCGGTAGTGAGCACGAGGTTGTCGAGCTTAAAGAAGAATCTCTCGGCTTACAAGAAGTCTACGATCATCCCTTTGATGTCCATATGCAGCCGGTTGATCTGGTGGTCCCGTCTGTGACCAACATGCATGGCCATGGTAGCGATGTCGCGCTGGAAAAAACCGAACTGCGCTGCCCGTTGCATCGTTTTGAGCGATTATCCTATCTCGGATTTCGTCAACCGCTGGAAAATGGTGATTATTACGAACATGCATTTTGGGGGTTTTATACTCAGCAAAGTGTGGATGTGAGCACTTCGTCTATCCCGGCGCTTCGAGAGCGGATCGAGACCGCGCAGAAGCAACTTAATATCCCGCACGACAGTCATAATTATCGAAAAACCATTCAGATTATTAATACCTTTCCTAAAATCGAACTGTTTCTGATGGCGGATAGCGAGCTGCGGCGGATGATCCGTTCTTTTACCCAGATGCATCGACAGGCTGGGGTTAAGGTGGTGGTTGCGCCAAGTCTTTCGGAATCGGGTTTAACTCTGTTGCTGACGATGCCGAAAGAGTTTTACGCGGCAGAGAAAATCAGCCGAATGGAAAACTACATCAAGCGCTATTTCAGGGCTTGTGCTGTTGAATCACGTCTGATTCACTTGTCGTCTGATTATCTGAGTCTGCACGTCAATCTACGCATCCAGCGTAAGAAAGTCGTTATTGACCTGCTTCAGTTGGAACAGGGGCTGACCCGCTTAACTCTGCCCTGGACCCTGAAATTCAGGGATTTGCTGGAAAAAAACTATGCGGCCGATTCCTTCGATATCTGGGAACGCTATATAAAGACATTCAGCAAGGATTATCGCTCGCGGACCCATCCGCGTTTTGCTGTGCGGGATGTGCGGAATGTTGAACAGTTACTGCGTGAAGAGCAGGATTCTTTCGATATCTGGGGACCTTTCCATGAGCAGGACGATTTTTATCGACTGCAGTATTACAGTCTGCAGGAAAGCTATCTGAATGATTTGATGCCGTTTTTAGAGAACCTCGATCTGTGTGTTATCGAAGAGGTCGATTTTTCTCTCAACGTCAGTGATGAACGTGTCTTTATTAAGAGCTTTGCCATCCGCCCCAATACTGTCGGATCGATTCCCTTTAGCGAGTTAAAGGAGCTGTTGGTCGAAGCCTTGTTGGTGATGCAGTCCCAGGGGGTAGAAAATGACTACCTGCACCGACTCTTGCCGATAACCGGTTTGTCCTGGAAGGAAATCGACGTTTTTCGCGGCTACCGTAATTATTATTTCCAGCTCGGCTGTCCCTTTACCAAGCGGCGGGTCGCCTTTGCGCTGATCAATAATGCCAACGTCGCCTTATTGCTTTATCGCTATTTTGAAGGACGCTTCAAGCCGAACGATGCCTGGTCGGATCAGATGACCCGCGAAATAGATGTCCTCTCCCCGATCCGTCAGGATTTAGCCGCTGCGCTCGAAGAGGTCGCCGATCCCAACGAGGATCGAATTTTACGTACCCTGTTTAACCTGATGGATTCGACTGTCCGGACCAATTTTTACTTACGTTATCAGCAGGAAGATTATTTTTTCTCCTTTAAAATCAGCTCGCTAGGTGTGCTTGAGATGCCATCGCCGCGGCCGTTGTATGAAGTTTATGTGCACTCCGCAACCATGGAAGGGGTTCATTTGCGTGGCGGCAAGGTCGCTCGCGGCGGTATCCGTTGGTCGGACCGTCCCGATGATTTCCGTACCGAGGTGCTCGGCCTGGTCAAGGCACAGATGACGAAGAATGCCGTCATCGTTCCGGTTGGTTCCAAGGGGGGCTTTGTTACCAAGAGGAAGAGTTCCGATCGTGAGATCATGGGCGATATTGTCAAAGATGCCTATCAAACCCTGATGCGTGGTTTGCTTGATCTGACCGATACCCGCACCAGTGAAGGGGTCGTGCAGCCGCAAGGGGTGATTGCTTATGACGATCAGGACCCCTATTTGGTGGTTGCGGCCGATAAGGGCACGGCGCATCTCTCTGATACCGCCAATGCGGTGAGCGAATCGTACAACTACTGGTTGGGCGATGCCTTCGCCAGTGGCGGTTCGCATGGCTACGATCACAAGGAACTTGGGATTACCGCCCGCGGTGCCTGGGAGAGCGTTAAGCGCTTATTCCGCGAGATGGATCACAATATCCAGGAGCAACCCTTTACCGTTGTTGGTATCGGCGATATGAGCGGAGACGTCTTCGGTAACGGGATGCTGTTATCGCGAAAAATCAAACTTCTCGCTGCCTTTGATCATCGCCACATCTTTCTCGATCCTGACCCCGACACCGAAGGTTCATTTCAAGAGCGTGAAAGATTGTTCAATTTGCCGCGTTCCAACTGGGAAGATTATAACCCTGAATTGATTTCGGTCGGTGGCGGGATTTATTCACGCCAGCTCAAAGAAATCCCTCTGTCGCCACAGGTAGCGAAGTGGCTCGGCGTCAAGAATAAGACCATCGATGTTCCTGGCCTGATCAAGCTGTTGCTTAAAGCGCAGGCTGATCTGCTGTGGAATGGCGGCATCGGCACCTACGTGAAGGCGACCACTGAATCGAACGAAGAGGCCGGTGACCGTGCTAACGATACCGTACGTATCGATGCCACGGAGTTGCAGGCCAAGGTCATCGGGGAGGGTGGCAACCTGGGGATGACCCAGCTTGCGCGGATTGAGTACGCTAAAAACGGAGGCCGTCTGAATACCGATGCCATCGACAATTCAGCCGGTGTTGATAGTTCTGACCATGAGGTTAATCTGAAAATTCTGCTGCAGGTGCTACGTCAAGAGGGGCTGGTCAAGGATCTCGAGCAGGGGTATCAATTACTCGACGAAATGGAGGGAACCGTCTGTCAGGACGTGCTACGCAACAACTATACGCAGACCCTGTCGATCTCTCTCGATGAAGTCCGCTGCCAAACCGATGTTGAGCCTTACCTGGAATTGATTGATCGCTTGGGACGATCCGGTTTGCTCGATCGCCGCGATGAGTACCTGCCTGCCCGTAAAGAGGTTTCTGCACGGCAGCCGAACAGCCTCTTGCGGCCGGAACTCTCTGTGCTGTTGGCATATAGTAAAATGTTCCTTTATCGGGCGTTGCTCGATACCGAACTGGCGGATAATAAGATTGTCAATGATCTGCTGCTCGATTATTTCCCGCAGCAGGTTATCGATCGCTACCCTGATTCTTTGCAGCGCCACCCGTTGGCCAAAGAGATCACTGCGACCATGTTGACCAACCGTGTTGTCGATCAGGCCGGGAGTACTTTTTGCCAAACCATGAGCCGGTTGACCGGACGCAGCCAGGTGACGGTTGCCAATTTTTATCTGGTTTTCGATTCAATCCTCGGGGGGCATGATCTCCGGCAGTCGGTGTTTGCTCAGGATTGCAAGATGCCGACGGTGATTCAGTATGGGCTGTTGCTGAAGCTTGAGGAAGTGCTCGCTTCCTTCTGTGCTTACGCTCTTAATAATGGCATGGAACTCCCTGCCGGCGAAGCCGATTTGCAGCGGGTAAAGGATCAGCTGCTGCAATATTCTCAGCTCTTGCCTGCGGTGCTCCCAGCAGCTACCTGGCAGCTCTGCCAGGATAAAAGAGATCAACTGATGGCTGATGGTTTGTCGGCAGAGATGGCGTTGAAGTTTGCCGAGCTAAATTTTCTTGCGGACTTTTTGCCTTTGATTCTCATCGCGCAGGTTTCAAATCAAAACCTCGAAGATTTGGCGCGGATGCGGGTCTTGGTCGAAGAGAAAATTTCTGGAGAGGAAATCATGCAGATGCTAGAGCATGTTCCGGTGCGTGATCGTTGGGACCGCCAAGCCAAGGAATCTTTACTCGGTTCATTGCATGCTGTTATGGTTCGTATCGTTCAGCAGGTTGCCGTTGATAATGCTACAGATCCGCGGCGCTTTTTCGCTCAGCGGCGTCAAAAGTTAAGGACTTTCGAAGGTCTACGGCAGTCTCTGGCTGGGGAGATGCCGCGTAATTTCCACCCCTTTACCGTCTTGTTGCGTTCACTGGAGAATTTCCTCGCCGGTTAGTCTTTCGTCGGTAAAACAGCTAAGCATAAATTGCGGGGTAGGCGAGAAGGTCGTCTGCCCCGTCACTATTTGGGAGGTGTTAGCCATGCAAAAAAGACAACTTGGTCCCTGCGTTACCTTTTTCCCGCAACCGACAACCATCATCACCTCAATTGATGACAACAACTCAACCAATCTGATGACGGCATCCTGGGTCGGGATTGTCAGTAAAACGCCACCGACGATCGCGGTCTCGTTGAACAAAGGCCGACAGACCTACGAGAATATTTGTCAAAATCGAGAGTTTGTCGTCAACATGGTGCCCGCCTCTTTGGCGGTAGAAGCTGATTACTGCGGTATTCGCAGCGGTCGCAATGAGAATAAGCTGGATACTTCCGGTTTAACCCTTGAACCAGCACAAATGGTTAAGGTTCCGCTGCTGGCTGAATCACCATTGAATGTCGAATGTCGTCTGGTGCAAGAGATTGAGTTGGGCGACTACCGTCTGCTGCTGGGAGAAATTGTGCAAATTCATGCGGCAGAAACGGCATTTGATGAGGCTGGCGAAATGGATGCCCGGCGCTTTGATCCGCTCGTCTACCTTGGTGGCGTCCGGCAGTACTGGGATCTAGGAAATCTACGTGCTCTGGCTTATAGTGACGGCAAGCGGCTCCTGTCTGATAGCTAACTTTCAGCTTTCATGAGAAAATGTTCTGCAGTGTTGAAAAGGAGCTAGACAAGTAAAACTCTGCAATGATATACAGTAAACGCTTTATTACAGGTGGCCCGGGACATGTACCGGAGCCGTTTAGCCTGTATGCTCTTTATACATACCGCCTGGATCTGCATAGACCGGGACGGAAGGTGCTAGTTTCCACTCAAGAGGCTTTGTGCTTCTGTTTTATAAATGCCTTTCGTTCGCTGCGAAGGGCTTTTTTTGTTTAAAAGCTGAGGGACTACTGGTGAACAAGCGAAAAACAATACTTGATATCAGCGCCATGAAGCACCAACAGGAAAAAATTTCGGTGCTGACGGCCTATGATTATCCTTTTGCAAAATTGATGGATAGCGCCGGAATTGACATCATACTGGTCGGTGATTCGGTCGGTTCGGTTTTTTCCGGATACGACAACACCTTGCCGGTGACTATGGATGAGATGGTCTATCATACCCGGGCTGTGGTACGCGGGAGTGAACAGGCGGTTATCGTCACAGATATGCCGTTTATGTCCTATCAGGTCAGTGTTACCGATGCACGTCTGAATGCCGGTCGCTTGATCAAGGACGCCGGTGCGCATGCGGTCAAACTCGAAGGTGGCGAACATATGGCCGAAACTATCCGCGCGATTGTCGATATCGACATTCCGGTGATGGGACATATCGGTCTGACGCCGCAGTCGATCCATCGTATGGGTGGCTTTAAGGTGCAGGGGCGCCAAGATGAACAGGCCCGCAAAATTATTGCTGACGCCAAGGCGGTTGAACAGGCCGGGGCGTTTGCTATTGTCCTGGAGGGGATCCCGCGCGACCTGGCTAAAGAGGTGACGGCTGCGGTTGATATTCCGACCATCGGTATCGGTGCCGGAGTTGATTGTGACGGCCAGGTGTTGGTGATTCACGATATCCTTGGCCTCTGTGATAAGTACTCGCCGAAATTCGTCAAGCGCTTCGCCGACGTTTCGGGGGCAATTTCGCAGGGTATCAGTGACTACATTTCAGAGGTCAAAGGCGGAGATTTTCCGACCATTGACCATTCCTTTAAATAGCACTATGCAAACCATAACTTCAGTTGGCGAGATGCAGCAACGCTCCCTGACCGCCCGTGCGGCAGGGCAGCGGATATCTTTTGTTCCTACGATGGGCTTTCTTCATCAGGGCCATCTGTCGCTGCTCGAAGAGGGCCGCAAACGCGGCGACCTGCTGGTGCTGTCGATCTTTGTTAATCCGACCCAGTTCGGGCAGGGCGAGGACTTTGAGGATTACCCCCGTGATCTGCAGCTTGACAGTCAACTCGCCGAAAAAGCCGGGGTTGATATCATTTTTGCTCCGACCGCCAGCGACATGTACCCGCGTGGCTATGCCACCTATGTCGATGTTGAGGGCATCACCGAGGTCCTTTGTGGCGCCAGTCGACCAGGACATTTTCGTGGTGTGACGACGGTGGTGACAAAACTGTTCAATATCGTCCAACCGCATGTCGCGCTGTTTGGCAACAAGGATTTCCAACAGTTGGCGGTGATCCGGCGCATGACCCTCGATCAGAATATGCCGGTCGAAATTGTCGGTCTGCCGATTTATCGTGAAGACGATGGCCTGGCGATGAGCTCGCGCAATGTCTTTCTCAGCGAAGACCACCGTCAGCAGGCCCTGAGCCTGTCCCGCTCGCTTGCAGAAGCAAAGCGGCTTGCCGCTGCGGGAGTTGTTGCTAGCGCTAAAATTATGACTGCGGTCAAACAAGAAGTTTCTGCACAGCCAGACGCCAGAATTGATTACCTGAAAATTTGCCACCAGTTAACATTGACGGAACAGGCCAAGGTTGATGCCGATTCGGTTCTGTTGCTGGCGGTTTTTTTCGACAAGACCCGCTTGATCGACAACAGCTTTTTGCTGGATTGATTTTTTAAGTGTTGTAAACGGTGACTCTTTCACGCCTACGGTGACCCTATGACGAAGAAAGAAATGGCCCAGGCCAACCTTGAGAACCTCTATCGCATCTTTACCGTTCCGGAAGCTCCCGATTCGACCCTGGGGTCGATCGATCAAGCTATCTCCGATAACGTAACCGGTTTTTTGCAGGAGCATGTTGTTGCTCTTGAACGTGAATTGGAGGAAATCGAAAAGGATTTCGCCGATCCGCGGATTCCCGAAGAGCCGACCTTCGTCTCCGAATATACCGAATTCGTTAAACAGAAACTGGTTGCCCAGTCGGTTCACACCGCCGCACCGACCTTTATCGGCCATATGACCTCGGCGCTGCCATATTTTATGCTGCCTCTGTCGCGAATTATGACCGCCCTGAATCAGAATCTGGTCAAGGTGGAAACATCCAAAGCCTTTACGCCGCTGGAACGACAGGTGCTGGCGATGCTGCATCGCCTGGTTTACAACCAGAGCGATGATTTCTACCCGCAATGGATTCACAAAAGCCAATATGCCTTGGGCGCCTTCTGCTCCGGTGGCACCATCGCCAATATCACCGCCTTGTGGGTCGCGCGCAACCGTCTCTGTGCCCCCCAGGGTAATTTCAAGGGGATTGCCCAGGAAGGGCTACTGAAGGCTCTGCAGCATCTGGACTGCAACGGTCTTGCCGTGCTGGTGTCACGGCGTGGCCATTATTCCCTTGGTAAAGCGGCAGATCTGCTCGGCATTGGTCGGGATAATCTGGTTCTGGTTGATACCGACGCGCACAATCGCATCGATATGGCGCACTTGAAACAAGAGTATGCCCGTCTGCAAGAAGAGGGCATCCGGCCGCTGGCGCTCGTCGGAATCGCCGGCACCACCGAAACCGGTAATATCGATCCGCTCGACGAGATGGCTGATTTTGCCGCTGAAGTCGGCTGCCATTTCCACGTCGATGCCGCCTGGGGCGGACCGACGCTGTTTTCCGAGACGCACCGCCCGCTGCTGCGCGGCATCGAACGGGCCGACTCCGTGACTATCGATGCGCACAAACAACTCTACGTACCGATGGGGGCCGGGATGGTGGTCTTCAAAGATCCGACAGCCCTCTCCTCTATCGAACATCATGCCGCTTATATCCTGCGCCACGGCTCCAAGGACTTGGGGAGTCACACCCTGGAAGGCTCACGCCCCGGTAAGGCGCTGCTGGTGCATGCCGGCCTTTCGATCATCGGTCGCAAAGGTTACGAGTTGCTGATCGATATGGGAATTGAGCGGGCCAGGCAGTTTGCCGAAAAGGTCCGCCAACACCCCGACTTTGAGTTGATGACCGAACCGGAGCTGAATATCATGACCTATCGCTATAATCCTGCCTGGTTGCAGGACGCGATGGCGCATGGCACTGCCGAGCAGGTCGAACAGGCCAATATTCTGCTTGATCAGGTGACTCGGCTGGTGCAGAAATCGCAGCGTGAAGCCGGGCAAACATTTGTTTCGCGCACCCGCTTGCGGGCAATCCATTACAATACTCAAACACTGACGGTGTTTCGGGTCGTATTGGCGAATCCTCTGACCACCGAGGATATTTTGACTGCGGTCCTGGAAGAGCAATGTGCTATTATCCAGCAGGTTGATATTCTGGTCCTGATGGCGGCGCTCAAGCTGATTTTTAGTGAGATCGACGATTGTAGCTGCCTGGCGTGTTAGTTTTTAACAGGTAATAGATTTGGTCCGTATTTATAGCGCAAAGTATTTATTTTTAGGTGACGCCCCGCCCATTATTGGTGGGGCGTTGCTCGCTGTGGATGGAAATATCTCCGCAATTGGAACTCTGGCTGAACTCAAGCGCTCCAATCCCGCCGTTGATATCGTTACTTTCCCCGATGCCATTTTGACGCCATTGCTGGTCAACGCCCATACCCATCTGGAGTTAACTGATTTTCCGCAGTGGGCAGCGGATGCCGGGGAGTTGGCGGATCCGGATAGTTTTGTTGATTGGATTTTGCGCCTGATCCGGGTTAAACGATCGCTACATGCAAAACAGTACAGCCTTTCTGTGGCCAACGGAATAGAGCGATCGATCGCCGCCGGAACTGGTGCTGTTGGCGACATCCTTTCGCAGTACCCCAGCCGCAAGGCCTATTGTGGCACGACCATCCAGGGGGTCCTGTTTCTGGAAAGTCTTGGCCAGGATCCGGCGATCATCCATAAAATTAAACGAGAATTGCGAACGGTTCTGGCGGAAGGGCAGGTCGGACAGGTCCGTTTGGGGCTGTCGCCGCATTCGCCGTACAGTATCAGCGCAGCCTACCTGAGTGATATCTATCTGAAATGTCAGCAGGAAAAGCTGCCGTGCACGACACACTTGGCTGAATCGCCATCCGAGGTGGAATTTGTCGCCCACAGCAGCGGAGAGTTGGCGACCAGTTTTTATCCACGGGTCGGCTGGAAATATCTGCTACCGCAAGCCTCCGGATGCCAGCCGGCAGAGTATCTGCGAAAGCATAATGGCCTGTTCCCCGGCAACTTGCTGGTTCACGGTGTGCAGTTAACTGCGTCTGAGATCGATCTGCTTGCCGCTGCGCAGATGCATCTGGTGCTCTGTCCCCGCTCCAATGCCCGCCTCAAGGTCGGCAAGGCGCCGATTGCAGAACTGCTCGCCGCCGGGGTCAAGCTCGCCATCGGCACCGACAGCCTCGCCAGCAATGACAGCCTGTCGGTCTGGGATGAGCTGGCCTTTGCCCACCAATGGTTTGCCGGCCTGCTGGATGCGCCGACCCTGTTACGGATGGCCATCCAGGGGGGAGCAGATGCCCTGGGCGTTGCTGATCGGTTGGGGAACTTAGCGGTGGGCAAGTCGGCCAGCTTTCAGCTATTGCAGCCGGCCGCCGCTGTTGCGGAAAGCGAACTTTTTGATTATCTGGTTGCCTCCGGCTGTACAGAAGATATCGTTCAGGTTTATCATCAGGGCAGTGCCCAGTTGTCTGGACTTCACTGACAATTTTAACTGAGACACTGTGGCTGACAGGCCGAGGGACGGAATGATCGAAGAATACGGGACAGTTGTTGAGCTTAAAGGCCGAGAGATCGCAGTTGTGATCTGTAAACGCAACAGCGCTTGCGATCATTGCCCGTCCAGCGGTTCCTGTAATGTTGGCGATGACAGCGAGTCGATGCTGGTCGACTCATTTAATGCCATCGGCGCCAACGTCGGCGACCGGGTTAAGGTTGCGACCAGCACCAAACATTTCCTCCAGTCCTCGTTTATGCTTTACATTGTGCCTATAATCGGGTTATTGATCGGGGCCTTGATCGGCCAAACGATCGGGGAAAATAGCGAGTTTGGAATCGATCCTTCATTATTGTCGGCCCTTATGGCGGTCGTTTTTTTGATCGGAACTTTTCTCAGTATTAAAATCGGAACGCGCACTATAAAGCGCGAAGTCTTCATGCCGCGGATCATAGCAATCCAGTCGCGGCCGGACACGCAAGCGGACGCACTGCAACATGGTCATTAAAATCGTCGCCACCAACAAGAAGGCCTATCATGAGTACTATATCGATGATACCTTCGAGGCCGGTATCGTACTCACCGGAACCGAAGTTAAATCGATTCGTTCCGGCCATGTGACCCTGAAGGAGGCGTTCTGCCGCATCAGGGGTGGTGAACTGTTTATCAATAACATGAACATCAGCCCCTACGATTTTGGTAATCGCGAGAACCACGAACCAACCCGCGAGCGCAAGTTGCTATTACATCATACCGAGATTGATAAGCTGATCCGCCTGACCGAGCAAAAAGGGATGACGATGGTCCCGACCAAGATCTATTTTAAGAAGAACTACGTCAAGCTTGAGATCGGAGTCGGACGGGGTAAGAATCTGCACGACAAACGTCATACGTTAAAGAATAAAGAGGCCGATCGTGAAATGGCCCAGGCGTTGAAAAACTCATTCCGATAGCTTGGCAAGGCTGTGTGAATGTGAGACAATGGTTCAGGAAGTAATTCCTAAATAGTTGATAACCAGCAACTTTAAAGAATTGGGGGTGTCAAGGTTTCGACGGGGGACGGAAACGAAGTGCCGCATGCCGGAGTGGGCTGGCTCCGTAACAAGCCCAACTTAACTAAACGCAGACACTGACGTTAGTTACGCACTAGCAGCTTAACGCTGTTACGTCTTGCCATTCATCGCCTGTGTGGGTGGAGAGACGTTAATTTAGCAGGCTAGTTTCAGAGAGTGTCTGTGGCTCTGTTGCGAAACTTAAGCAGACTCGCCTGATAAAGATCCTGTCTATGGGAGCTTGATTCGGTTAATTTAAATCATAGACTACGCATGTAGAAGCCTTACGTGGAAAGCTTTCGGACGCGGGTTCGATTCCCGCCACCTCCACCATCAAAACCCCAGCAATAACAACTACTTAGCTGTTATTGCTGGGTCTCTTTCGCTGTGGCTTTCGCTAAGATATTTTTAATAATATCTTAGCGAAAGTTGTTTTTAAGCCAGAAAGTCCTTCCCAAAATAGGCAAGAATCTTCTTTTTGTCCTGCTCAAGCCCATCCCTGTATTGACCATAAACTTCGTAGACCATCTTTCTTGATCCATGTCCCATTAGTGAGACTACGCGATCAATGTTCATACCGATTGTTAGTGCCCATGCCGCGAAAGTATGACGTGTCGAATATGGGGTCTTGTAATCAACCCCGGCTTTCTTTAAAGCTGGTATCCAGTAATTTTTTCTGAATGTACCTTCCTTAAATTCTATGCCTGTTTTGGTTCTGAACGGGTAGCTCCCAGCTGATAGCAGTTTCGCTGCATTGATACGTGTTCGTATCGCATTAGTAAGTGGGAGCCTACGGTAGCGATACTTATTTTTCAGGCTGTTTTTTTCGCGCCCTTTCGAAATAGAGTTACGAACCAATAGATGTTCGTTCTTGATATCAATAGTGCGAAGCCCAGCTACTTCAGATGCTATCGTTCCAGTCATAATCATGTACTCCGCTGTGGGCTGATAGTGAGGGTCCATATTTTTGATAACTTCAATCCACTCATCAAATCGAAATACCTTGATCATCTCATCAAATTCATCGAGAGCTGGCTCTGGGTCTTGTGGCATGAATTCGTCTAAATTTCGAAAGGGGTTTCGAGGTTCCCATTGATACTCATCACAAGCGGATTCCCATATGTTGCTAAGAGGCGTCAGGATATTTCGAATAGTTTTTTTAGTGAGCGATGTCACGATGTTAGGCCCATTTTCATGATTTAATTGGCGGATAAACTTTCCAATCTCATTGCGGTTGATTTCCTTAAATGTCTTGTTTCCGAAATAAGGAAGAATTTTTCCATTCACCCTGCCGCTGTGATCTTCTTGTTTCCCTTCAGAAGTTGCGTTTACGAGAATGTTTTCCAACCAGTATCTTGCATAGTCGCCAAAGATGACATTCTGAGGTTCAGAATTGTATATCTGACCTTCTAGGTTTGTGAATTTTTCCTTCTCTTTTTCAGTTGCTCCGGGAAACGCTACCGCAAACTCAAAAATACCGTCTTCAATTTTTTGGATGAACCGATCTAGTTGCAAGCGGCCTCTACGTCGATTGGCTGGAGTGTCAGGAAGTCGGGTTGATTTTTCGATCCGATGTCCATTGTAGTAGAAGTCGAAGTAAAGATTTTTTGAGTTCTTCTTCTTGGTTATGCTTCCTGATTCTTTTGGTTCATCGTAATTTACAATTTTTCCTTTTTTCATACACTTATCCTCTTCTTTTCATGGATTACCTCCCTTCTGTTCGTGTTCTATCCGTAACAGAAGGGTAGGTTAGGTCTCAGGGAAAATCAATAGTCCCAGTTGATTGCGGATTGATTGTTTTGCTGTTTTTTGATTAATTTTGGTGTTACAGGCTTGTGTTGCTTTGGTTCTGGTAGTGGGGGAGGTGTCTCATCAATGTTATCTTCGAGTAACTGTTCAACTGCTCTTTTCCAATTGATTCTAAGTACTCTGTTGATTTTGATGTAATGCTTGCCCTGTATCAGCTTCTTGTTTTTTATCCATGTAAAAGTAGTTGTTCTACTGATACCCATTCTTTTTGAAAATTCTTCAATTGTTAACATTTCTTCTGTCTTTTCTTTTTCCATCTTCTAACTCCTTTTTATGTTTAGGAGTTTGTTGACGGTGATGTAGAAAAAGGACATTTCTGCCAGTTTTCTCCCAAGAGTTCGCCTCAGCGAACTTTTAACTACTTGAAAATAGGTAAATGTTGTGGTTAATTTATTTATCTGGAGGGTTAATCTATTGAGAAAAGGAAAACACATTGGCGACTATCACAGAATTAGCAGCGGAGATCGTAGCTTCACATGCATCTTCAACATCAATGTCAAAAGAGGAGCTTATTGCTGAGCTTCAAGAGGTGCACGCAGCATTGGCTGCTATGGAAAAAGGGGAGGCTGTCCCTACTGCTGAAGATGCTGTTGTGGTTGCAGATGCTCCAGCTATTTCAATGCGTAAGGCTTTTGGTAAAAAACAGATTTTCTGCATGGTCTGTGGCAAACCGTTTACAACTCTGAAGCGTCACTTGAAAGCAGCACATGAAATGACCCCAAAAGAGTATTGTATAAAGTTTGGTATTAAAGCAGGTACTAAGCTGGCTTCTAAGGATTATTCTGAATCGCGTAGGAAGATGGCTATAGAGAAAGATCTTGGTGCTGGCTTAGCTAAAGCAAGAGCTGCTCGCGGCCAGAAAAAGTAATACTTGATCGATAATGGATAATTTAAGGCTCTTGGCTTCGCGCTGAGGGCCTTTTTTTTAGGTTCTTCGGGATTCGTGTGGAAAGCTGATTAGATGCGAGGGCGCGACACTACTTTAAAAAATTAAACATACTGTTGGAATCTGTCATGTTGATTTCAATTATATCCTATGGATAATTGAGACCCATTAAGGCACAACTTGTGAGAAGCATGAAGTTCAGCTTTGCTGGCCTAATGACAATCGTCAAAACTTCATAGTTTTGAGATAGCGTGACGCTGCGATCAAATTCTTGACTTAATGAGCATATTTGACCACTCTTGACTGATGAATTGATATCGTGCTGAAGGGGTGGATAGCGTGAGTAAAGTTCAGTAATAAACCAAAGTCATTTTTCCAACTTAATTTGGGAAATAGCTTTTTCTGTTTTGGTTCAGAAGTGTCTAGAAAAAGAGTGGAGATTCAAACTGACCTATTGGGTGTGAAGTTTTCTGAAAGAGGGGTTCTATGGCCGAAGAAGAAACAGCGTGCAACGATAAACCACACGATCAGGGCTCCAGGATAAGCAAAACAGCTTTAGCTATTATTAGTGCAATTATAATTGCCGCGTGTTCAGGGATCATCGGTTACTACCAGGGGGTTTCTACTCAAATCAGCATAGATGATCATCGAAACAAGCAAATGGTCTATAGCAAGTTAATGGGCCATAAAATGATAATCAATCAATTTTATGATTCCCTCATGCTTGCCAACCTGCATATTGATTACCACCTCTACTTATGGCGGCTAAATGGCAGCCAGGAGGGGACAATAAATCAAAAAGAACTTGTCCGGTATATGAACCAGGCCGCAGAATTATCCATTCACCTGGCTAGAGAAAAGCAGTTGTTGTTTGAAACGATCGGGATGGTTAATACTATATTTAAACGAACGGAAAAATTATCTGAGTTGTCACGATATATTTACGATATGAGGTCCATTGAGACCCCGTACTTCAAGGAGGGTATTACCAAGGAAGAACTCAAAAACAGGCTATGGGAAAAGTATAATAAAGCAAAAATTTTCTCAGCATCGTATGTTAAAAAATTGATTGATCCAATGGCTAATTATATTGAAACACAGCTTGAATAATTCCTGGCTTTGGCCGGGGCTTCTTCCTTTTTGCGTCTCGTAGTCGTAACAAAATGAAGCCCCGGTCATAGCTGGGGCTTCTTCGTCTTTGGTGTCTCGTATGTAGTGACTTAAATCTCACTCCTCCATTTTGAAACAGTAGGATTGGCCCTTTCGCCCTGTTGTAATTTCAGCAGCTTAGCGGAAGGGCCTTTTTGATACGGACTTACGAGACAGTCTGGTTGAAAATAGCCGTGTTATTCAAATTTGATAGGAGGTTGGACGGACAGATCTGGTGATGATTTTGATCTGGCTAGCTTCCAAATTGGCCAATCTAGACGATCGGCCGTCGATCATCTCCATACTTATGAGACACCAATCCCCAAGGCCTTGAAAGGGTCACCACATTTCCGGCAAAGCTTGATCGTATCTGCTTAATCCGGTAATCTACGTTGAATTAATGGATTGGCCGGAGGGGGCACGTCTGTTTCTCTCGAACATCCCCCTAAATATCGTTAGTACACCACTTTCCGCAGGCGTTCTGCGGCTATTACACTTTTGCTTGGAGGGTTCCATGAAGAAGATTCTTGTTCTGTTTGTACTGCTGGCGCTGATTTGCGCTCCTGCGTTCGCGCAAGACCCGGCTGTGTCTGCCATTAACGGCAAGGTCGAAGCATTGGGCGGAAGCTTTGACGGTGAAGAAGGCAAGGCTGCTGCGGGTAGCTTGACGATTCCGTTGGGTGAGCGATTCGGCGTTCAGTTTGATGGAGCCTTTGGCGAGATTGACGATGATGAGGTCAAGGGTGGCGGCATTCACCTGTTTACTCGTGACCCTGAACTCTACCTGCTGGGCCTGACCGGTGTTTATGCCGAGCTGGAAAACGTGCAGCTTGAGCGTTACGGCATTGAAGCTGAAGCCTACATGGATCAGTTCACTCTCGCTGTCAACGGTGGTCTTCAGGACGGTGATGTTGATGACTCGGTTTTCGGCAGTCTCGATCTGCGCTACTACCCGATGGACAACTTGATGGTTGAAGCTGGCGGTAGCATTGCCGACACCGATGATGGCAAAGTCCACCTCGGCGCTGAATATCAGGTGATGGCCGGTCTGGCTGTATTTGCCGATCTGGCGACCGGTGAGAATGATTATGAACACGCCATGGGCGGTATCCGCTATTACATCGGTGGTGAGAAATCACTGGTCAAACGGCATCGGGAAGACGATCCGGTTAATTCGGTGATTGGTAGTGTGATTGGCGGCGGTGGTGCCGGTTTCTAACGGCGGCGCAGGCGGCGATCAAGGCAATGATTAACGGTCCCCTCCTATAGAGCGGATTGGATTGACAAATATAGCCCTGCAGCGTTGCTGCGGGGCTTATTCGTTTCTGGTATCTCAAATATTGTGACTTAATCTCATGGCCCCCGACTTTTGGAACGTCAAATTGGCCCTTTCGCTTTGCTGCATTTTCAGCAGTTTAGCGGAGGGGCCATTTAGCAACGGACTTTCGAGACAATCTGGATGGGAATAGCTGATTGTTTTCGGCAGGGTAGGCTTATACCGGTGTCGCTCCAGAAGAGATTTTGCACTATCTGGCTCCCAAATCAACAGATCCACTCGGTCTGCTGTCGATCAATTCCATACATTTGAGACGGCTGTTACTGGAAGTGGCGATATTCAGAACATGCTCACCTGGCCGACATTCTGACCGTCAAAACAATACTGAACAACTTACAGAACACTTTCGTCGGGGCGAGGTTTTCGGGCAGAAATCGGCCTGTTCGATGTCTGATAAGTCGACACTAGCAGGAATCAGGGATGGCGGTTGTCGGTCAAAACTTACTAGTTCTGAAAAGCGGCCCTATTCAGACAAAAATCTTTTTCAAAAGTGATTGGTGCAGTCAGGGACCACAGTCAAGTTGCGTTTGAACCAGATTTGCCCATTCACCCATGGATGCATCATAGAGTCGATGGTGCGTAAAACCGAGCAACTCCAGCACAAAGTTACAAAAGGCCGCCCGGTTGCCAGATTGGCAATAGGTTATGATTGTCTTGTCGCGTCTTAACCCCAATTTGGCCAGTAACTGTTCCAATTCGGTCAGAGGTTTGAGGAAACGCGGATCGCCTTCGTGCGCCGGTTCGGTCAACAGATCAGTCCATACGAGATTAAGCGCACCAGGAACATGGCCCTGTCGCAGGTTATCTGTTTGCTCATCACCGTTATATTCTCCCTCGCGGCGAGTGTCCCAAATCTGAACTCCGGGGTTGCCATATATGTGCACTAATTCTTCCAAACCAATAAAATGTGTCGAATGAGGTTCGACAACGATGTCGCTGCCAACAACAGGAATGTCCAATCGACTTGAGACTGGCCGTCCCTGTGCCAACCAGCCACGCCAACTGCCATCCAGAATGCTGATATTATTCAGCCCAAAGTACCGGCAAACGCACCAAAAACGTGCCGAGAAAAGTCCATAATAGTCATCGTAGATAACATAATGATTATCACTTTGCAGACCTAGGCGGTGACATAGTTCTGAAAACGCAACAGGGTCCATGACATGTTGTGAACGCTCGCCATCAGCAGAATCTTTTTTCAGGTAGGGGTGGCAAGTGACGCAGAAGGCCCCGCTGATGTGGGCTTTGGAGTAAGCATCAGCAACCCAGGCATTCTCGATGACCTCAATCTCCGGGGAGGCGAGATTATCGTCAAGCCATTGCGGGCCAACCAATAGAGGATATTTCATATCAGCCCTGAAAAAATATGCAGAGTTCTTTTTAGCTGCCCATAACAATCGAACGTCTTGAAAAATCCAATATTTGATCTACTCAGGCAACTCTTCACCAGAGCCGCCAGCTTCAGCAGGTAAATCTTTAAATTTTGGCAAACCATCTTTCATCATTTGAACTGCTTCTTGATAATGTACGTGGAAACTAGGGGTAAAAGAAAAATCCCTGATAAGCGCCGCCGGTACGTCGACAACCCCCATGGTTGGATGCTCGATAAAGACATGACCGCCGCAGGTCTTGCACCACTTGCGCACACTCGTTCCAGCTTCGTTATTTGCCGCTGCAAACTTATCAAAGGAGCCGATACTATCTGCACCTTTGGTGAGCTTGAAACTCTCTGGTTGCCATAAAGTGAAAGCGTTGACCAAACCGGCAGACCAGTGTCGACAGGAATCGCAGTGACAATAGCCCATCACCTCGGGATCGCCACTTACGGCGAACTCAACGGCTCCGCAAAAACAACTGCCACTGTAACTTGCTACTTGAGTCATGATGATCTCCTGATACCGAAAAGATTCTATGAAATAGGCTTATCTGTAAATCTCACTGGTGATTGAGGACTGTTATTGACGTGTAACGTAAAAATGTCGGGACGCGAATAATGTCCGGCAATGTCCAGCGCCCGTTTTGCACTTGCGGCTTTTTCCAGATTGATCTCACTGTGCAAAATACCAGTTTCTTTGTTCAACGGTCCGGCGACGATCTCCCCACCGGGAGCAATAACGACTGAGTCACCGGGATTTACCCATTCTTCAGCGTCAGGGTAGAGGCGGGATTTTTCAGGGAAATCATCTGGTAAATCTTTGCCTTGCAGAAGGTTCCCACAACCAATGACCCAACAGCGCCCTTCGCGGGCAATATGTTGCAAGCTGCCAATCCAGCCGTCACCACTGTCATAAGTCGGTGCGATGTAGATCTCCACACCCTGTGAATACAAGGCATATCTGGCCAGCGGCATGTAATTCTCCCAGCACAGCAAGGTGCCAATTCGGCCGGCCGGTGTTTCGACCACTTTTAGTCCGGTAGCATCACCGAACCCCCAGACCATCCTCTCCGGATTGGTTGGCATCAACTTGCGATGCTTGTTTAATAACTGCCCATTCGGACCGATGATAATGACGCTATTGTAAAGTGTCGCTCGACTCAGTTGGCTGTCCCTTTCCTCTATGCCACAAACAACTGTGACCTTGTGCTTTCGTGCTGCCTCGTAAAGGGGAGTCAGGTCCTCTGAGTCAGTACGAACCGCGTTGTTTAGCAGGCGTTCGTGTAATTCCTCCGAAAGACCCCAGTCACCACCTGGTTTCAATCGCCATATCCAGGTGGGATAGCCCGGAACGAAGGCTTCCGTAAAAATGATCAGATCGGCCTCACCGATAACCGCCTCTTCAATCAGATCGACAGCCAAAGCAATCGTCTTATGCTTGTCGAGGAATACCGGCGGACTTTGTATGACAGCAAGTTTTGTCATTTGCGTCTCCAGAACTTTAATCAGTGAGCCTTAAACAAAAAAACCGAACTCACCGTAGAATTTAATATCCTTCGGCAGCTCGGCTATCTTGCAGGTTAAGGGGAAAGATCCGTAGCTTTCAGTCCCTGTTTCTCAACAGGTTTAGCTTTTCGTGGACTCTTCAAGGTAATGCTATCAGCAATAGGTGGTCGGTCAAGTCATCAATCATTGATATGTGTTTTCCCCTAAGCCTAATCTTCAGGAAACAGACTATATCGTTTAGATTTGGGTTAACTAGTAATGTCAGATAGGTTTCGACATTACGGGGAAAAGATGGCCAATGGATTTCATCAAATCTGCAATAAAGGACACCCTTAATGCTGATTCGCAAAATTTAGCGGTTGTGACTGGCAACCGGAGTAACCGGTAAAGATTTTTGCTTCGTTTTCAAATATCAGGTCAAAATGGATTTCCATATATCTAAAGGACTTTTGCCGGGGCGCTGACTGTCCGATAAGTCACCCTCTATAGAACGCGAAAAGCCCACAATTACCATTTCGTGGGCTTTTCTTGGAATAGGGTATTAATCGAACACTTTTTACTGGAAGTGGCCACTCCCAGTAAAATCTAACTGATCAATGCCACATTCAAGCACGCGGGGAGTATCCGACCCTGAATCCGTTTGATAAATTGCACAATAAATGAATCGCCACGGAAAGTTTCGATGCAATGTTGTTAGGTGCGTGTCAGAGGAAAGTACCTCTCTCAGGGGCTAACTGTGCGACTTTCAACCTTGTGGATAATCAGACGATCGCCTGGATGTAGAGGGCTGTTGAGGTCGATGCGGTTCCATATCAGGATCGCGGCCAAAGGTACCCGAAATTGTTCGGCAATGGTCGAGAGGTTATCGCCAGGTTGAACGATGTAGATCCGCTCCTGCCTCTGTTGACTCCATTCGTGGTGCCCCTGTTTGAAACGCTTTTGAAATCCCAGGGGCGTGTTTTCGGGGACGGCTAATGTGTAGGTTCCCGCCGCCAGATAATGACCGCGCAATTCAGGGTTCAAATCCTTGATCCGCTTATAATCGGTTTTCGCTGCCTGCGCCACCACTGTCAGACTGGTCTCCTCATAGCAGGTCAATTCGACGGTGGTAAACCTGATGGGAGGATAATAATCATTGTCCTGCAAGTGAAAGCCGTAACGCTCTGGCTGAGTCAGGATCAGTTTGGCCGAAAGAACTCGAAATAGGTAACGCTGGGTTTCCAACGGTAAGTAAAGACGATAAAAGTTGCTGACACCCTGAGCCAGGATTTCCGCCTGCAGACCCTCCTCCCCCATGTTGTATGCCGCTGCCGCTAGACTCCAGGACCCAAATTTTCCGAAAAGCTCTGAAAAATAAGTCAGTGCAGCCTTAGTAGAAGCAGTCAGGTTTCTTCGATGATCGATGGACTCGTCGACGATCAAGCCGTAACGACGCCCGGTTTCAGGTAAAAACTGCCAGAAGCCGATAGCGCCCTTGGGTGAACCGACATGTGGACGCAAGGCACTTTCAGCCAGTGCGATATACTTCAGGTCATCGGGCAGCCCAGCCTGGGAAAGCATCGCTTCGATAACAGGTAAATAGCGGGTGGAGCGCTTCAGCCACAAAACCGCCTGATCCCGATCCCAGAGAGATATCAGGAGTTCCTTCTCCATACGTTCCCGCACGTCGGGATCTTCCAGCGGGATAGCCTCGCCGCAAAATGTCAGTGATTGCTTCAGGCGGAGGCTTTCTATTAATGGCGGGATTGCCTCGTCCCTGTCTGCGGCGAGTGTCGGCCCGCTGAAAAACAGACCGGCCATCAGCCACCCTATGACCCATAAACGACAGAACATGGTTCTCCTTAAATCAAGCTGCTCAGAAAGAAAACTATAGTATAGACTTTTTAGGAAGACATTACAGAGGAAGGCCCGCAAGAGGGGGCTTAAATAAATGTTCAAATTTTATAAGTATTGACCGGCAACAGTCTGATTCCTACAAGTGTCGACCTGTGTCGGGCAGAGAACGAAGCTCATTTCAGCCCGAAAACTCCGACGGTTACTGGAAATCGCGATTTACAGTAACCCTCGATCTGTCCAACATCCTGACCCATAAAACAACGGTTCTATCCACCAAACAAAGGTTGTAACTAAAGAGTTCTCAGCAAAGCGCCGTTACAAGCGGATTCCTGGGTAGCGCAATTTGCTGACCATCATTTTCGATTGAAAAGTGGCTTTCTCTTAGATTTCGGGGCATTGAAGCTGAATCACCTTTTTTTCGTGGATAGGTCCGTAAAACAATACAGGGCAACTTCCAGGACAAATTCGTCAGGTCGAAGTTGTCGAGCTGAAATGAGGCTCGTTCACTGCCCAACAAGTCGACACTTGCAGGACCTTGCCCGTCGAAACTTACCAGTTGTGAAACACAGAAAAAGCATGATGATTTTCATATTGAGTTGTATGTCTTCTTGATTTAGGTTAGTACTTACTAACACGAAAAGGCAAAATCAGAGAAATCTGGTGACGCAAAGCCACGGGTCCTCAATCTAGGATAGCCGGGTTACCGAATGGCGGAAAGAGCAATTAGTCTGTAGGCTCCCGTCTCGGTTGAGAGGGGGGTCTTTTTTATTGCTCCCTGTTGAGGGCAATACCCCAATCCTCATTTGAACAGGGACGATAATCGAATCAAGCAATCAGCTAAATATAGCAACTTAATGACATTCGGGGAAAATTATATGCAATTGACTGAATTCATCAAAGACTTGGAACAACTGGCTTCTTTGCCAGAAATCGTCGTACGCGCCAACGAATTGCTAAATTCACCAACCGCCGGAGTTAAAGAAATAGGCGAAGTTCTTTCCCATGATCCAGTCCTTGCTGCTCGTATTTTGAAATTGGTCAATAGCGCCTTCTATAATTTCCCCTCCCAGATCGATACCATCTCCAGGGCCATTACCATGATTGGAACTATCGAGTTGCGCAACATGATCCTGGCGTCAACAGTCACAAAGAGTTTCAACAAAGTTCCATCTGATTTAATCGATATGGACAGTTTCTGGCGTCACAGCGTTTTCTGTGGACTGACCGCTAAGAAGCTGTCTGAATTCTGCCAGACAGGCAAGGCTGAAACCCTCTTTCTTACCGGGCTTCTACATGATATTGGGAGCCTCATTCTGCTCTTATACTTACCGGAACAAGCACGGAAAATTCTTGAGCGCGTCAAAAAAAGTAAACAGAGTCTCAGCGAAATCGAATGTCAGGTGCTTGGTTTCAGCACAGCGGAACTGGGCTCGGCACTATTGCAAGACTGGCAACTGCCAAAAAATCTCTGGCACCCAATTCGCTTTCAATATTCTCCTGAGGCAGCCCAAGATTACGCCGATGAGGCCCGTGTTTTGAGCCTGGCCCTAATGATTACCGACATTGTCGCGCCTGGCACAAAAACAGACCACTCCTCCAATTTTGATACGTTGGCAGGAACCCGCCTGAAAGGACAAGATTTGAGTATCGAATACCTCAAAATGTTGGCGGAAGTTATTGACCTTGAGTGTTCAGAAGTCTTAGCAATTATTCTTTCGGATTAACTGCCACTCTGCCGTTTTAACTAAACCTCTAAATGAGTGGGACGGCTTTGTCTAGGTGCCTGTCTCATTTATCTACACGCCCGTCTAGACGACCTCGCTTTGATACCTCGGGCCTCTTGCCGCACGTCATCGTAGAAAGCGCTAGTGAAAGCAGATCTGTCCCCAGCAAGTAAAAAATCACCCTCCGTAGAACGTGAACAGCCCATGATTAACAGATCATGGGCTGTTCTTTGAATAGGGTACTTATCAAACATTAACTTACTGGAAGTGGCGATATTCAGAACATGCTCGGTCTGGCCACGGTTAAACCCATATTTCAATATAGAGCAACTTCCGAGACATTTTTTAGCCTGGTCGGCAATTTGGCCAAAAATAGCCTTCAATCTGCGTCCGATAAGTCGATACCTGTAGGAGTCGAGAACTTAGCCGGTCAAAACTTACAGATTTCATGATTGCTCGTATTTATACCCAACCCCATAAATCGAATGAATCAACTCCAGTTCAGGTGCAACGACGGAGATCTTTTTGCGTAGTTTTTTTATGTGGCTGTCGATGGTTCGATCACAGACTATTCGCTGATCGCTGTAGAGTTTGTCCATGAGTTTATCTCGCGAATATATTCGACCTGGCTTGAGTGCCAGGATGCTCAAAAGCTTAAATTCGACTGCAGTCAGATCAAGTTTTTGCCCTTGCAGGGTCGCCTGATAACTTTCTTCGTCAAGGGTTAGGAGTTGTTGAGCCCCCCCTTTGGCTTGCGGCGAGCTGCGCCGTAAAACGGTTTTAACCCGTGCGACCACTTCGCGGGGGCTAAACGGTTTGCAGATATAATCGTCAGCACCCAGTTCCAATCCGAGCAAACGGTCAATTTCTTCAACGCGGGCGGTGACCATGATGATCGGGACATTGGAGAAGCTGCGAATTTCTTTACAGATTTCCAAGCCGTCTTTTCCGGGCAGCATCAGGTCAAGAAGAATCAGCGCAGGCGAGTTATCTTTGACCCAAGGGACAACCTTTAATCCATTTGCCAACCACTCTGTCTGATACCCGGATTGCTGCAAATAGTCGCGATGTAGTTCGGCCAGCCTTTGTTCATCTTCAACGATCAGTATTTTGGTTTTCATCTCGGTGTCCTCAACTCTGCAGTGGAAATTTAATGGTAATTGCCAGTCCGCCATGAGCAGAAGCGCTTGCGCTAATCTCTCCCTGGTGGGCCTCCACAATATTACTGCAAATTGCCAACCCCAATCCGGCTCCACCTGTGTCGCGATTTCGCGATACTTCACCCCGGTAGAGGCGCTCGAACAATTTGGAAATCTGCTCTTCTGGAACACCCGGCAGTGAATCTTCGAAAGAGAATAAGAGGAAGTTTTTATCTGTCTTCATGCTGATGCTCAACTGCCCCGGTGAATCGGTGTAGCGCAAACTGTTTTCCAACACATTGCTGAACAATTGTTGCAACCTGTCTGGGTCGGCCAGAAATGAAAAATTGACATCGATTGGCAATTCGCTACGAAGTCGCAACTTTTTTTCCGCAAAGCGCGGCTCAAACAACTCGACAGTTCCTTTTAGAATCCCAACCGGGTCGGTATTGATTTTTTTGTAGCTAAGGGCGCCGATATCGGACATGGAGAGTTCGTAGAGATCGTTGACCAGACGTCCCAGATGCATGACTTCACTGTGGAGCACATCGAAGGTTTGAGCCCCTGGTTGACGAATTCCATCCTGTAGCGCTTCAATATCTCCCCGCAGTACTGCCAGTGGGGTGCGTAGCTCGTGGGAAATGTCGGCGACCCACTGTTGTCGGGCCTGCTCGTTCTTTTCTAATGTCATTGCCAAACTGTTGAAATCTGCGGAGAGCTGACCCAGTTCATCCTTGCTCATCACCGGGATACGGGTTTTGAAGCGACCGGCGATCAGCTTGCGGGTGCCCCCGGTCAGTTCTTTGATCGGGCGGAGCAGGTGGACTGTCAGCGGATAAGCGAGCAGCAACGAGAGCAGTGCCATCGCCAGAGCAACCAGAGCAAAAGACTCGGTCTGTTGTTCGACAAAAAGCAGGTCACCAGCATCGGAAATTTCTTTGACTGGAACCAGCGCCAGATAGCCGATGGTTTTCCCCTGAAAGACGAGAGGGGTCAGTTGGAGATGTTCAGTCCCCCTCGGTGGGGCAAAAATTTGTTTTTTATCGGCTGAAAACAGGGCAAATCCGGGTGTGAATTTACGCGGGGGAGGCGGCGGCCGAAGGGCAGGTTGCTCCGCGCCTGGACGGGATCGCTCAATTTCTCTGTCAGTGGCTCTGATCAATTGATGCCAGAGCTGCTCATTTCCTTGAAGAAACTGCCATTGCCCATGCCTGCTGTATTGATCGATGAGGCTTGCTGACAGTCGATTGAGTCCTTCAACCTTCTGACTGTTAACGTAGTTGAGAAAACCGCGATCGAAGCTCCACTGCATGAACAGAAACATCCCGCTTGAGACCACTATGCTGGTCAGCAACAGAGTGAAAAAAAGCTTGTACTTAATCTGAAAAGTCATAGGAACCTCTTTGTTTCTTTTTAATTGCAGCGATATACAGAACTAGCTAATCATTTTTTGACTCTTCTGGCGACCATTAAGGCAGAAACAGCATAAGCCTTGAATGTGGAAGAAATATGGAGTGAGCGTAAAAATAATTACCCACCTGAGTAGCAAAATCCTTTTTTCTTCCTTATTTGCTCCTCATTCCAACTCTAGAATGCCTCTATCAAGGAAAGACTTGCCGATTTGTCGATCTGTGATCGGGATTCGCATAACGAGTTCAACGTACGGCATTTGTCACAATTTCAAAAACGGATAAGAGTAATGAATCAAACTACAGTACTTTTGATTTCACATCGCTCAGATATTATTGAAGACGTTAAGTTACGGTTGGAAGAGGACGATATCCGCACCTGTCAGGCCGACTGCTGGGAACGGGCCCAGGCAGTGATTTCTGCCGATTTACCGCAACTGGTTGTCATCGACTCTCCGGGGCCTAGTGTGGTTGGGATTGCCGTCTGTCGCGAAATTCGCTCGTGCTACAAAGGGCTGCTAGTGGTGCTGAGCGATGATGCCGACGAACGAACCCACACCCTCTGCATGAGCATGGGGGCTGACTTGTCTTTCTCCAGCAACCTCAGTTCTCCGCTGCTCACCGCACATATCAAAGCTTTACTGCGGCGTTTCGCACCACCCGAACCGCTAGCGGTGCAAACCTTTGGTCATTTGACGGTTGATGCCAATAAGCGGGATGTGTTTGTCGCCGAGCAACCGGCGCAGCTTTCGACCATCGAGTTCAATCTGTTCTGGGCACTGGTGAAGAAGGCTGGCTGTGTCGTCAGTCGCGATGACATTCATCAATATCTCTACAACTCCTCCTATAACGGCTACGACCGGGGAATAGATAATTACATTTCAAGGATTCGGCACAAAATAGGTGACGATCCGATTATGCCCCGCTACCTGAAAACAGTCCGGGGCGCAGGCTATAAGTTTGTGGCGGCTTTCGAGTGAGTAACAAAACTCCTACCGGAAAGTTACAAACTGTTACATCCGGGTGACAAGATTGCTACAAAATTGTCTGAGCCGCAGGTCGACAATAAATATACAGGAAGACTGTCTGCGACCGGACGTCATGAAGTAACCCAATTTGGGAGGTCAAGATGATCAACAGCGTAAGCATGAGCAGCATGTCGATGATGGGCACCAGCGGTGCGCAGCGACAATCGCCGTCAAGCGACAAAACTGTCTTCGATGTGGCGGATACCAACATGGATGGAATCGTTTCATCCAGTGAGTTGGATGCGCTGACCGCAGGCATCGAGGAAATCACCGGAAACAGTCTTGATGTCGAAGCAGCGCTTTCGACGTACGATGCCGATGGGGATGGCGGCTTAAGTGGCGAAGAACTTTTCGGCCTAATATCCAGCCAGGGCTTCAACCCATCAGGAATGGTTGGTAGCGAAGAGGGTGAATCCGGCATGATGCCGCCACCTCCACCACCGCCCAAACAAGTGAGTTCGGCTTATCAGGCGAACAGTGACGACGACAGCATCAGTCAATTGATTGAGCTGTTAAATGGCAGCAGTGAGAGTGAAGAGGACTATTCTGCGCTGAAGCTGACTGCCTAACAAATCAACATGTATCCGCAACATATTTCAGAAACAGTCTGACGATCTTATTGTCAGTCGATCTTCCTCAACCTGGATCCGGTTACCCGGATTCAGGTTTTTATCTTCAGACCATTAACTCACCCACCTGACTTTTTCATCTCCCAGCTTTTTCCCCATTTCTTCCCTATTTGCTCCTTATTCCATGGCTATTGTGTTGACAAGCAAATCGATAGCGTACGGCACCCAAAAGGAGTTTCAAGATGAAGAAACAGGTATTGAGCACAGCGGTTTTACTTTTGACACTGACTATTTTGCTACCATCCGCCAGCTTTGCCAGTGGTCAAGTCCGCGGCCCCAAAGGGCCACCTTCCGAAGCGATAGAAGCCTGCGAAGGTAAGAGCGCCGGAGACAATGTCGAATTTACCGGCCGTAGAGGTGAAACTCTCGAAGCGACATGCCAAGAGAAAGACGGTCAACTGGCTGCTGTTCCCGACAATAAACCAGAAGGTAGCGATCGCCGCCCACAGGGGCCGCCGCCCGAAGCGATAGAGGCATGTGAAGACAAGAGTGCTGGTGACAGTATCGAATTTATTGACCGTAGAGGTGAAACGCAAGAGGCAACGTGCGAGGAGAAAGACGGTCAACTTGCCGCCGTACCGGTGGGAGGTCGCCGGGGAAAGTAGGCAATCAAGAAAATCCATTCCCAGATGAGTCCCGGGAGAATTTGTTCCTGGGACTCATTTGGAGAACGAAAAGTAGAAGGTCATGGTTATGAATAAACTTTTGCTGTTAAGTCTAGTTGGTTTCATGTTCGTCATCCACATCGGTAATGCGGAGGCTGGAACCACCTCTTCTAACTGCCTGAACAAGACCAGCAACGAAAGTCAATGTAAGGACTGTTGCGACTGTCGTGAGGTCGATGCTGCAACACGGCGGAGTTGCCGGGACGCCTGTGCTGTTCATGAATTCAACCTAAATGCTGATTTCATCAGCGTGGATGCCCAATCAAAGCTCGGACCAGATGGCGACTACTCCGCTGCACTCGAGGCTGGAAATGAGCAGGCATGCAAGGAATATTGTGACGGTTCGGACGATTTGGCCTGTGGAGATCGACACTATTGTCGTGATGCCTGCAACGCAGAACGTTTCACGAATTCAGCTCCAAACAAAACCCGAAAGTCTGACAATAGAGGTCTGCCGCCGGAGATCGTTGCGGCCTGCCAGGGCAAAAATGAACAGGTCACCTGCCAAGTTGGTGAAACATTTACCGGGACCTGTCAACCGCTTCGAAATCAGCTTGCCTGCGTATTGAGTCAGAAAGATGCCCCTACCAATTTGAAGCCGCACTGGGATCGTCTGGATCGGAACCGTGACGGATTTTTGGATGTGAATGAGATCAGAGGCGATAACGAGCCTAAAAACCAGCAAAAACCTGAAGCCTGATATCCTCAGTCAATCTTCCTCGGCTTGAACCCGTCCACCCAATTGGCCCCTTAGTGGCAGATTCAGGTTCTTTGCCGTTTAACGGCAAGGTCATGAATAAGAAAGATAGGACACGAACAATGCGTTTTCGAATTTGGCCCGCAGCTCTCATTATTATCATTGTTTTGGCCTTGCCCTGCCGTGGGAACTGTGAGGTTCAAACAGAGCAGGTTCTTTCGCTCGAACAGGCAGTGCTGATCGCATTAAAAAACAATCCCGGCTTCAGCCTGCAAGTCAATGCACTGGAAACTGCAGAAATTTCTGTCTCCCAGCAACGAGCAGATTTTTACCCGGACTTGAATGTCTCTGTAGCCGGGCAGGATTCTTCTCAAGCTGACTGGTCTCTCTCTACGGAGTTGTCCTCGATGCTGAATCTGTTCAACGGCTTTGCCGACAGTGCCGCGCTGAAAAACGCTGAACTGGAGTTGGATGCTGTGCAGGAAACCCTGACTCGCGAGCAGCAGACCCTGGTCTTTGAGACCTTTTCCAACTTTGTTCAGGTTCTCACCAATCAGGCTTTGATCCTGGTTAAAGATGAAAATCTGCAGGAGAACCGCAAGCTGTTGGAGCAGATCGAAACCTTTCAACAAGCCGGACGGCTTGCGTTAAGCGACCTCTATCAGCAGCAGGTAGAAACTAAACAGGCGCAGCAGGACCTGCTTGAGGCACAGCAGAACCTCAACGACAATAAGTTGCTGCTGATGCAGACCATGGGGCTGGCCCCGATGATCGATTATCGGGCCGCTGCCCCGGATTTTGACAGTCTGTCAACGGTGCTGACAGATGCCGAACTCGAAAGGCTGATGGCCACAGCATTTAATAACCGGGCGGATATCAAGGCCCAACAGCACCAAATTGAAGCCGCCGGGCAGCAGGTTCGTCAGGCCAGGGCCGGACAGTTACCCAAGCTTGATCTCTTTACCAAATTGGCCTCCGGGTATCGCAGTTCGGGAGATGAAGACTTCTCAGAGCAACTGCTGGATGACAGCCTCGATGCAACCGTTGGTATCTCACTGACGATCCCGATCTTTGACCGTCATCTGACGCGCAACGAAATTGCCAAAGCCAAAATAGTGCAGCGTAATGAACAGTTGGCACTTAAGGAGAAACAACTGCAAGTCGGTCTCGAAATAGAACAGGCGATCCAGGCCCGTCGAACAACGCAGCAGCAGATTGAGGTTGTCGACAGCAAGTTAACTTCAGCTCGTCAATCTCTGCAATCCTACGAGGAACGCTATCGGGTCGGGGCCTCGACCCTGGTCGAACTCAGCCAGGCCCGGACCGCTTATGTAACTGCAGCATTTGAGCAGATAGAAGCCAACTACAACCTGGTCAATCAGGAGATAGCGCTCGCTTACTACATTGGTGATATGGAACCGCTTTTTGCAGCATTAAGTCTGGAGAAAAATTGATATGGCAGCACAAGTAAAAAAACTAGGATTCCTCAAAAAAGGGGCGCTGTTGATCGCGATTTCAGCACTGATTGTTATCGCCTGGTTGACTCTGTTTCAGCAGCAATTAACGGCATCGATGCCCCGCTTCAAGTTTACTCAGGTCGAACGAGGCAACTTTGAGATCACGATTTCCAGTACCGGAACCCTGGCTGCAGTGGAGACGGTGGAGATCGGCACCCAGGTTTCCGGAACCATTGAGCAGGTGAAGGTCGATTACAACGATCAGGTCAAAGAAGGGGAGATCTTGGCTGTCCTCGATCAGGACATGTACAATGCCGCACTCAATAACGCCAAAGCAATCGTCCTCAAAGCCGAGGCCGAGTTCAAACAGGCCGAGTCCGAATTCAACAGGAATCAACCCCTGTACGAGAAGGGCTTTATTTCAGAGCAGGAATTCCTGCCCCTGAATACGGCCATGGCTACGGCAAAAGCATCATTGCAGTCTGCCGAAGCCGGTCTACTACAGGCTCGAATCAACCTTGAACATACGGTAATCCGCTCACCGATTAACGGAACGGTTATCGATTGCAGTGTCGATGCCGGACAGACCGTGGCAGCAAGCCTCAGTACCCCGACCCTATTTCTGGTCGCAGAAGATCTGGCGCAGATGCAGATCGAAACCCAGGTCGATGAAACCGATATCGGCCAGATCCGCCAAAAGCAACAGGTGCGTTTCGAGGTGCAAAGCTATCCAGATTTGATTTTCACCGGCACTGTCCGTCAGATCCGCCTGCAGCCGTCAACTGTCGACAACGTTGTCACCTACACGGTGATCGTCGCTGCGAGTAATGAATCGGGGAAGCTGATGCCGGGCATGACGGCAACCGTCGACTTTATCGTCCATCAGGCTGAAAATACCCTGCTGGTGCCGGTTGCCGCACTCAAATTCACACCCGACGCGAATCGCGGGAGCAACGACGGCAGCCAGATTTTCAGCCGGCAGGCCGATGGCCGCTTACGGGCGGTCCAGATCACTGCGGGAGAGAGCGACGGACTGTTGACCGAGGTTGCTGGCGACGAGCTGGCTGCCGGGATGCAGGTTGCCATCGGCATGAAACAGGAGGGGGAAGATGCTGAAGAAGAGGCTTTCTCACTGTTCGGTTTTATGAACCAGGGGCAAAGAGGACCGATGGGTGGCGGGGGCGGCCCGGGGCAGAGGTCCGGAGGCGGTGGAGGGGCGCGACCATGAGCGAAGCACAGATCAATCTCAGCCATATCTGTAAGGTTTTCTCCTTGGGGGATGTCGAGGTCAGGGCTCTGGATGACCTCTCTCTGGAGATAGGCCGGGGCGAGTTTGTCGCCATCATGGGCAGTTCGGGTAGCGGCAAATCGACGCTGATGAACATCCTCGGCTGCCTCGACACCCCGACCAGCGGCAGCTATCGCTTCGAAGGCCTGCCGGTCGACTCCCTGAATCGGCAGCAGCTCGCTGATCTGCGCAATACCAAGATCGGCTTCGTCTTTCAAGGCTTCAACCTGCTGCCACGGACCAGCGCGCTGGAAAATGTCGAGCTGCCGCTGCTCTACGATCGGCATCGTATGGTCGCCAATCCTCAAGCGCGCGCCATTGAAGCGTTGCAGCACGTTGGCCTGGGAGATCGCCTCGACCATGAGCCGAACCAGCTCTCTGGCGGGCAGCAGCAGCGCGTGGCTATCGCTCGTGCGCTGGTTACCGATCCGCCGATTATTTTCGCCGATGAACCGACTGGCAATCTCGACAGTCGCACCACCCTCGATATTCTGGCCTTGTTCCAGAAGCTGAATCGCGACGGTCTGACACTGGTTGTGGTCACCCATGAAACAGAGGTCGCTGAATATGCCGGGCGCCTGATAGAGCTGCGTGACGGTGTGCTGTTGCGCGATGAGATCAATAGGCAGCCACGCGATGCGCGGGCCGATCTGCTAACGCTGGCCGAGGAGGTGTCTGATGAGGTGGCATAAGTTGATCCTGGTCGCCCTGAAGAGTATTGCCCGCAACAAGATGCGCAGCCTGTTGACCATGCTCGGAATTATCATCGGTGTTGCCTCGGTGATCACCATGGTTGCTCTGGGGGAAGGCTCGCAGAAGGATATCGAAGGGGAGGTTGCCTCCTTAGGAACCAATCTGTTGATGGTGCGGCCGGGCAGCATAGATACGGGCGGCGTGCGCGGTGGCGCCGGTTCGCGGGCGAGCTTGACGATGAAGGATGTCGCCCGGTTAGAGAAAAACGCGACGCAGTTGCGCTGGGTCTCTGCCGAGGTTCGCGCCAGCGGGCAGGTGATCGCCGGAAACAACAATTGGAACACGACGATCACCGGTGTTTCGCCTGATTATCTGGCGATCCGCAATTACGAGATTGAAAGCGGAACCTTCTTCACGGCCCGGGATAGTAAGACGCGGGCCAAGGTCGCGGTGCTGGGCAAGACGGTCGCCGATGAACTTTTTCCCGATAGCGATCCCATCGGTGAGCGGTTGCGCATTCGTAATGTGCCCTTTAAGGTGATCGGCGTGATGGCCGAAAAGGGGCAATCATCCATGGGCAACGATCAGGACGATATTATCTTTGCTCCCGACAACACGGTGCTGTACCGTCTGGGTGACGGCAAGACGATTCGTGATATATCCGCAAGTGCCATCAGCTCCGAAGCGATGGACGCGGCCAAGGAGGAGTTGACGACCCTGCTGCGCTCTGAACACCGACTGGCCGCCGATGCTGAGGATGATTTCATCATCCGCGATCAGACCGAGATTGTCGAAATCGCCACCCGGGTCACCGGCACCTTGACCCTGCTGCTCAGTTCCATCGCCGGGGTTTCCCTGCTGGTCGGCGGTATCGGGATCATGAATATCATGCTGGTTTCGGTGACCGAACGCACCCGTGAGATCGGGATTCGCCTTGCCATCGGTGCGCGGCCCTTCGATATCCTCGCACAGTTTCTCACCGAGGCAGCTATCCTCAGCCTGATCGGCGGGCTCCTTGGGATCCTCGGTGGGCTGAGTGCCGCCTGGGCGGTTGGGACAGTACTCGGTGTCAGTGCAACCATCAATCCTGCCGTTGTCCTGGTAACTGTGTTTTTTACCGGCGCAGTTGGGATCTTCTTCGGTTATTATCCGGCGCGCAAAGCAGCTAACCTCAATCCGATCGACGCATTGCGCTATGAATAAAAGCGACCAAGGAGGAAGGCAGTTGACATTCAGATCGTTGACCTTGGTGTCTTTTAACTTTTTGGTAAAAGCTATCTGCATACCAAGGGCAAGTAGCTGATCCCCCTCTGCAGCAGAGCCGATTTTAGAGTTATAAGGGGCATTTAGTAGAAGACCTCAGGGAATCCATCTACACTTTTGAAAAGTGTAGAATACGAAGCGCTCGACACCCAATATCCTCTATTTAGAAAGGAAAAAAACTTTCCTATAATTTACCCCTTAAAACACGCGAATCGCCCACGGATACCATATTGTGGGCGATTCTTGCTTTGCTGCACATATCAGACACCGGAATCAAACCGGTCAAAACTTACCAGTTGTGAAAAATCCGCCTAGCCATGGATATAAAAAAAACAAGCCCCGCCAGAAATGGACGGGGCTTGTCAACGATCTGCTGAAAAAATCAGTAACTACTAACGGCTGAAGCTGTGGCAATCTGCGCAGGTGGCCCCTTTTTCATTCACATGTTTGTCGTGATGAGCAGTGAATTCCTCCCAGTCTCCGTACGCCCATTCATTTGCCTTTGAACTTTCGTGACAGGCGGTCGCGCAGGTCGATTTTGGCCGCACCGGGGCATATCCAAGTGAGCCTTGCAGGTCAATCCGGGTGGTCTTCAGGTGACAATCGGCACACTGCAACGCTTGCCCTTTGGGGCTGACCTGATGGTTCAACAGCTGATAGGTATCAGTCAGCACCCACTCGTAGGCGTCGTCGGCACTGTAGCCCATGTTCACGAGTCCCGATTTTGCTGCCGCATCGCCATCAGCGGTGGCAAAAAAGACACTGGTATCCAGGGCGATAAGTTCCTGACTGTTAGAACGCAGCGGATAGTCAGAGGTTTTGTACTTGAACGGATAGAGCTTTCCGTCATTGACGTTTCCCTGCGGGCGGGAGGTCGCGTAGGCACCGGTTTCAGGGTCAACTTTGGCCACGTCACCCAGCAGGTAGTTGGTGCTGAAGCGGTTCCAGAACTTGTATTTCGGTATGACATTGTTGGCCTTGGTCAGCACCGGATGCAAGGGGGGCGCTGTGTGCTCTGTGCCTGCTTGCCAGCTGCGGTTCAACTCGGTGGCTTCATCCGCTTCGGTGTCGTTGGCATTTTTCGCATAGACCGGGATATGGCAGGTCTGGCAGGCCACAGTCGCCGTATGCTGGTTGATATCGGAGTTGGAATGCGGCTTGCTGCCGTGGCAATTGGAACAGTCTACCTGAACATCTAAATCAGTCGGCCTCAGATCGGAGCCCTTGCCGGCGACGTGATGATTCTCGGTCACATGGCAGTTCTGGCAAGCCAGGTTGGCACCGGTGGTTGCCATATGGACATCATAATTGCGATCGGTCGTATTGACGGTCGCCAGGGCCAAGTCGCCGCGTTTGACGGCATCTCCGCCGCCAGCCTTGGCATGGCAGCCGAGACAGTTGGCCCGTTCCGGTAGGTGCACGGTCTGCACCGCACGATCCATGCTGATCGCCATTTTAGCCGTATCGGGGACCATGACGCCGGCCACTTTGATGCGCTTATACTCTTTCTGGTGGCAGAGCAGGCAATCAATATTTTCAAGTTGGCTTTCCGACAAAGTCTCTTCGGGGAGCAGGCCGCGGCCGACATGACAGGATGAGCAGCCGTTCCAGTTGCCGCTGACATTGCCGCAATAGGTGTTAACCGCGCCTGAGATCTTGCCTTGCGTTGGCTGGTCTTGATTGGTCATGTAAAGCGGATCACCCTGCCATTGATAGTGGGTCGAAGCGAACATGTCGCTGGCCTCAACGCGATGGCAGCTGACGCACATTTCCGGGCCCATATAGGTCAATCCTTCGTGGCCGCCGGTTGGTGGGGCTGACGAGCAACCGTCATCCACGACCCCATCGCAGTTTTGATCTATTCCATCGCCACAGATCTCGACAGCACCTGGATAGACACTGGCATCCCGATCGTTACAATCCTGTCGACTGTTGGAGCCGTCATGATCCCTGTCTCGGGCTGCCGCAACGGGGAGGACGCCGACACAACAGACAACAAACAACACGGTTAAGCTGAAGGCAATACTTTTCATTTTTTGTTGCTCCTTTCCTTGGTCCATAGGGTAGCGAATTGCCACCCTCGTTAAAGTTGAAAACTCTCAAGTGGTCTTAAATTGGAAAACTTTGGTAACGGCAGAAAAGTCCTGAATTACGGACAAAAAAAACCAGGTTGCCGTATATCAAAAAGATATTTCGGCAACCTGGCTGTCTGCGTGAGACCCTGTAGGTTTTCCGCCCCACCCTCGCGAGTGGTTAAGTATTGTCGGTTATCCTATTATTTAAAATTCAAATTACTATATAGGCTGAAAAGTGCATAGAAGACAAATGTTTTAATATTTATGCCAACCGAGTATCCCTATGTGCCAGGACTTCCTGGGGTTGACCTGACTGGTATCATAGTCTGACTGGTTGAGAAGTTGTGTTGCAGGTATGGGTGAGGCCGTCAGATGGGTTCTTAAGGGCATAAATGGTTAACCTTCATACGCCTTCCCTTTGAAATTTTGTAAATCAGTAAACAACAAAACAGCCTCTTCAGAAATGGCAGGTCCGTATCTGCAGACTTTGTCGTCAGCATGCGGCACAATAGCGGCCACTCCAACCATTCCCGCAGTCCTACACAACATATGTGGCGTACACAATCATCAACTCTTAGCAGTTGCGGAAGAGACCAGAGTTATCGGCGAGTCCTTTCAATTTATTTCACAAATATCCTGTTAAAAATGGATTCCCTATATATATGCGGTCTGTATGTCTGCGAAGTCACCTGTTTAAATACGCAAAACACCCACGACTACCTTATCGTGGGCGTTTCTTTGAATAGGGTACTTATCAAACACTAACTTACTGGAAGTGGCGATATTTACGACAAGGCCGATCTGGCCAGTTCCGACCCCAAGATTCAATGCGGAGCAACTTCTGAAACGTTTTCGGATGGTCGGTAAATTGGGACAAGAATAACCTTCAATCTACGTTCGATAAGTCGACACTTATCGGACTTGACCGGCCCAAACTTACTAATTTTGCAAGCGGAACGGGGGCGCTTAAATTTTCTTGTCAAAAGAAAAGTCTGATTTATGACAAACCAAATCGGCGTGATTTATCCAAGGTTGAGTTAATGTTTTGCAGCCTGCTGTGGGGAAATTGATTGCTCTTGCGTAAGCACTTTATTCTTACAATGTTGGTTGAGACTAAATAGATGCACTAAAATATTTCCTCTGTAGCCAGAAAGACACATTGACCAGCCCGATCAAGGCCGGCACTTCGACCAATGGACCGATAACGGCGGTGAAAGCAACTGCGGAATCGAGCCCGAAAACTGCAACGGAAACGGCAATCGCCAACTCGAAATTGTTCCCGGAAGCGGTGAAGGCAACGGTGGCGGTTTGGGAGTAATCGGCACCGACCTTGACTCCCATCCAGAAACTGACCAGGAACATCACGACAAAGTAAATAAGTAGTGGGATGGCAATCCGCACCACGTCCATCGGAATCGAAACGATCAGTTCCCCTTTGAGGCTGAACATGACAACGATAGTAAAGAGCAACGAGATCAGGGTAATTGGACTGATTTTTGGAATAAAGACCTGCTCGTACCAGTCGCGCCCCTTCGCCTTCAGCAGCACGAAGCGGGTCAGCATTCCGGCAACAAATGGGAGACCCAGATAGATGGCGACACTCTCGGCGATCTGGCCGATGCTGACCTCAACTACCGCTCCCTGCAAGCCGAACAACGGCGGCAGTACAGTAACGAATAGCCAGGCGTAGACCGAGTAGAAGAACACCTGAAAGACCGAGTTAAAAGCGACCAGCCCGGCGCAGTATTCGTTGTTCCCTTTGGCCAGTTCGTTCCAGACGATAACCATAGCAATACAGCGGGCCAGGCCGATCATGATCAGGCCGACCATGTATTCGGGGTAGTTGCCGAGAAAGACAATGGCGAGGATGAACATTAATACCGGGCCGATGACCCAGTTCTGCAGTAACGAGATACCGAGGATTTTTTTTATTCTGAAAAACTTCACCTAATTCTTCGTAGCGGACCTTGGCCAGCGGTGGGTACATCATCAGAATCAGGCCGATGGCAATAGGAATGTTGGTGGTACCGACAGAAAAGGCATTGACCACATCCTTAACCGCTGGAAAGAGCCAGCCGGTCCCAACGCCGATGAACATGGCGAGAAAGATCCACAGGGTCAGGTAACGGTCGAGAAACGAGAGTTTTTTCGTCAGTCCATGCTTCACTTGTCATCCTCCTTGGTTTATCGGTAAATCAACATCTCGCCTGCTGGCCACGGGGCAGCAATAAGGAAATTCCACCAGCGATCAGAACAAAAGCCGCCGACACCCAGAGGCAACCGGCCA
The DNA here is from genome assembly GCF_055389805.1 of Desulfuromusa ferrireducens. Taxonomy (NCBI): domain Bacteria; kingdom Pseudomonadati; phylum Thermodesulfobacteriota; class Desulfuromonadia; order Desulfuromonadales; family Geopsychrobacteraceae; genus Desulfuromusa; species Desulfuromusa ferrireducens. The sequence goes on along the minus strand of NZ_AP042415.1, from coordinate 3,557,085 downwards.
ATCCGGCGAACTGGAAGACGATTCCCGACAGCAGAGTGCCGACCAGCCGCCCGGCGGCGTTGGCCATGTAGTAGAAGCCGACGTTGAGCGCGACATCATCTTGCTCGGTGTAGGCGAGGATCAGGTAGGAGTGCACCGAGGAGTTGACGGCGAAGATCAGCCCGAACAGCGCCAGTCCGGCAACGACTGTCACCCAGGGAGAAAGTTCGAGTACTACACCGATGGCGATGAGTGCCGTTAATCCGGCTAGTGCAAAGGCACCGGCGCTGGCGGTGCCGCCACGCGGGGTGCCATCACCGAGGACGCTTTTCAGCAACTTGGGGGCCAGGGCCTGTACGCCGCCATAGCCGATCACCCAGAGAGCGAGAAAGCCGCCGACCTGGGTATGGTTCCAGCCGAGGCTTGCAGAGAGGAACACTGGCAGCCCAACCACGAACCAGATATCCCGCGAGCCGAACAGGAACAGCCGTGCAGCTGAAAGCAGGTTGATATCGCGACTCTTCGAAAGAATGGCGCTGAACTTGGTTTTCTTTTTCGCCATGCCGATTTCATGCGGCAACGAGATCAGTGTTGCCAGCAGTACCAGCGCCAACCCTGCGGCCAACAACCAAAGAGCATAGCGGAAACCGATTGTCGCCAGCAGTAGGCCGCCGAGGAAGAAACCAATCCCCTTAAGGGCGTTCTTCGAGCCGGTCAGCACCGCCACCCACTTGAACAGGGCGCTGTCGGCCCCGTCAGGCACCAATACCTTGATGGCACTTTTGCTGCTCATCTTGGTCAGATCCTTGGCGATCCCCGAAAGAGCCTGCAGGCCCATCACATAGCAGACCGAAAGCAGCATCGGCCAGCCAGAATCAAGCATTCCCAACGCACCTAGTGCGACCACCTGCAACGTCAACCCGGCGAACAGGGTGACCTTCAGTCCCAGCTGAGAACCGATCCAGCCACCAATCAGGTTAGTCACCACACCGAAGAATTCGTAGAGCAGAAACAGAAAGGCAATTTGTACTGCGCTGTAGCCCAAGTCGTGAAAGTGCAGGAGCACCAGCATGCGCAGAGCGCCATCGGTGAGGGTGAAGCCCCAGTAAGCACCGGTGACCAGTGCATAGTTGCGCAGATCGGTCATGCCAGGCTCAGTGCTACCTTCTTGCAAAGCTCCATCATCCGGTTGGCGTAGCCCATTTCGTTGTCATACCAGATAAATACTTTGAGCTGCTTGCCGTCGACCACCATGGTACTGGGTGCGTCGACGATCGCCGAGCGGGGGTCACTTTTGAAGTCGATGGAGACCAGCGGGCGCTCTTCGATGCCAAGTATGCCCTGCAGGTAGGAATCAGCAGCTTCGTGAAACAGTTGATTTACTTCCTGTACAGTCACCTCGCGCTGCATTTCGAACACGGCGTCGGTGAGTGAGCCGGTCAGCAGCGGTACGCGGATAGCATGACCATTCAGCTTGCCCTTCAGCTCAGGGTAAATAAGGGTAATGGCCGTAGCGCTACCGGTTGTCGTTGGAATCAGTGACATACTCGCCGCCCGTGCCCGGCGCAGATCCTTGTGCGGAGCGTCGATCACCACTTGCGTGTTAGTGGCATCGTGGATAGTCGTGATCACACCATGTTCGATACCGATCTTTTCGTGCAGCACCTTTACCACTGGAGCCAGGCAGTTGGTGGTGCAGCTGGCAGCAGTCAGCAGGTGGTGTTCAGTCGGATCGTAGAGGTGATCGTTGACTCCCATGACGATATTCAAGGCTCCCTCTTTGACCGGAGCGGCAACGATTACCTTCTTTACTCCACAGTCATAGTAGGGCTGCAACAGTTTGGTTGTGCGGAACTTCCCCGATGATTCGATGACGATGTCAACTCCCAGTTCATTCCAAGGAACATCGCCAGGATTCTTGTACTCACTGAAGCTGATACTCTTGCCATCGATTGATAGCGATCGATCATAGAATTGGATCTGACGATCCCAGCGACCATGCACCGAATCAAATTCAAGTAGATGAGCAGCGCACTCGATGCCTCCATTGATTTCGTTGATATGAACAATTTCTAACTCCGGCCAATCCCAGGCAGCGCGTAGTGCCAGACGTCCCATGCGACCGAAGCCGTTGATGCCAACTTTTATACTCATCATTAATTGTCCTTTTCGACAAAGAGGTCTTTCATCTTTTAAAGAGAAGATTAAAACCTTCTCTTCTTTATGCCTTTAAACTATGGTATCCGCATAAGCGGATTAAAGTTGAACAAAAAAAATCAGCAGCAGCGTGATTCTTCTTTTTCGGTTAGGTACTGACTCAATTCGGTTAAATCGCTTTCCGCCTGCTGTTGCCTTAATAACTGCGCGAGTAGATTTTGCCAGGATTTCTGCTGCAGAATCGGAAGTTGCCCTTCCAGGCGGTAATACATCCAGACCCCTTCCCGTCGGCCAATTAACAGACCGGCGTTACGCAAGTAGGCAAGATGGCGAGATACTGTGGATTGTGGCAATTGTAAAACTGCCATCAGGTCGCAGACACACAACTCTCCATGTGTCAGCAGAGCCAAGATCCGCAGGCGGGTTTCGTCAGACAGAGCCTTGAATGTTTGAGCAAGTTTCTTCATACCTGCCACCATATCCGCATAGGCGGATTAAAGTCAAGATAGGATCATATCCTTATGAGCTACATACGTGCTGTCCTTCAATTGTTGTTATTCATAGTTTTTTCCTACACCTTGACTCCCTTTGTTTTTGCTGAAGAAAAAGCGATTATTCATTTCGGGATCATTCCCCGTTACAATCCGATGATCATGTATCAGAATTATCAACCGATCATGGATTATCTGACACAAACAACCCCCTATCGTTTCGAGCTCAAACTAGCCAGTAGCTACCCCAAGTTGTAGAACATCTGCGGACAGGAGTGACACAGGTTGCCTCTTTGGGTGATGTCAATTTTACATCTCTTTAACAGTTCCTTCATAACTGTGAAACATCCCTTTTGTATTGTTCCTCCAAAATCAATCAACTACGGAGGAAACATCATGAAAAAATCATTACTCGCTCTGGCAGTTTTATTGCTGCTGCCCTTCTCATCTATTGCAGGGTCAACCGTCAATGGTGCTGGGGCCTCATTCCCCTATCCGGTCTATTCGAGTTGGGCTTTTCAGTATCAGAAGGATACCGGAACAAAAATCAATTATCAGTCGATCGGTTCTGGTGGTGGCGTTCGCCAGATCAGCAATCGGACCGTCGATTTCGGCGCATCGGATGCCCCGGTCAAACCTGATGATTTAAAGGAAAAAGGGCTGCTGCAATTCCCGGCAATCATTGGTGGCGTGGTACCCATCGTTAATATTAAAGGGATCGGTAGTGCGCAACTTAAGTTAACCGGTGACCTTCTGGCTCGCATTTTTCTCGGCAAAATCAACAAGTGGAACGATCCGGAAATTATTGAATTGAATCCGGAGTTGAATCTCCCTGATGAGACGATTACCGTTGTGCAACGCTCTGATGGTTCAGGAACGACCGCGATCTTCACCAGCTACCTGGCAGAAACCAGCAAAAGCTGGAAAGAAATAGTCGGTGCTGGAAAATCGGTGAAGTGGCCAGTAGGCATTGGCGGTAAGGGGAATGAAGGGGTCAGCAACTATGTCAAGCGGGTTAAGAACTCCATCGGCTATGTTGAGTTCGCTTACGCCAAGCAGAACAAGATGGCCGATGTCGTCATGCAAAACCGGGATGGTGATTACGTAAACGCCTCCTTCGACAGTTTTAAAGCTGCGGCCGCTGGTGCCAAATGGGAACAAGACAAGGGCTACTACCTGTGGCTGGTCAACGCACCAGGCAAAGCCTCCTGGCCGATTGCCGGGGCCTCCTTCGTCCTGCTGGCTCAAGACAAGCCTGATTCAAACCGTGAAGCGATAAAATTCTACAACTGGGCTTTCGATAATGGTGACGAGATGGCGGTCAAGCTGGTCTATGTACCGCTGCCACAGAATCTGAAAGAGGATATCCGCCGTTACTGGAAGTCTAACGGGTTGTAGAAACCTCCATCCCAACCATTGACACCGAGGGGCGATTGAGAAATCGCCCCCTTTTTTTAATCTGATGTAGATTTTACATTTCTTTAACAGCTTCCTGACAGTTCTCCTACATCGCTCCGCTAGATTTATCCCACACCACTTAGGACGGATAATTCATGGCAAGCACAATTAAACGCGAACAGACCCTCGACAAACTTTTCTCCGGCATTACTTTTTTGGCAGCGTTTCTGGTGCTGGCGATTATCGTTAGTATCTTTATCTCCCTGTTCCGTGAATCCCTGACTGCCATTGATGCCTTCGGGTTCTTCGGCTTTATCAGCAGTACCGCCTGGGATCCGGTCCGTGAGAACTTCGGTGCGGCAACGACCCTGTATGGCACCCTGATCACCACCCTGCTGGCACTGCTGATGGCTGTACCGGTGGCGTTGGGGATTGCTATTTTCATCACCGAACTCTGCCCTAAATTCTTAAAACCGATCTTCGGCACCGCCATCGAACTACTGGCGGCGATCCCCAGTATTATCTACGGCATGTGGGGCCTGTTCACTTTTGCGCCGCTGATGAGTGAGTACGTTGAGCCGCTACTGCAAAGCATCTTTGAGCCTATCCCGATAATCGGCCAACTCTTCACCGGCGTCCCGTTGGGAATCGATATCCTGACCACCAGCATCATCCTCAGCATCATGATCACCCCGTTTATTTCCAGCATCGTGCGCGATACCTTTGCCCTGACCCCGGTGCAATTGAAGGAGTCGGCCTACGGCATCGGCGCAACCCGTTGGGAAGTGATCAAGGATGTGATTATCCCTCACGCTAAAACTGGCATCTTCGGCAGTATTATTATCGCCATGGGCCGGGCTCTGGGAGAAACGATGGCGGTCGCCTTTGTGCTGGGGAACAAGCACGCGATTGCGACCTCGCTGTTCGACGCTTCGGCAACCATTACCGTTACTCTGGCAAATGAGTTTACTGAAGCCGACACCGACCTCTATCTGTCGTCACTCTTTTATCTGGCACTAATTCTCCTCGGGATGAACTTCCTGCTGCTGGCGATCGCCAAAACCTTTCTGGCGCGTAAGGCAAAGGCGTAAGAGCTATGACTGAAATTGGTAAGCGTAAAATCATCAATCTTGTGGCGCTGAGTCTTTCCTGCGCTGCTGCGGCCCTCGGTTTGTTCTGGCTGATCTTCATTCTGGCCGATGTTTTACGTCATGGAATTGCCTACATCACACCAGAACTGTTCCTGAACGAAGCGACCCCTCCGGGGATGGGGGGAGGTGGTTTGAAGCACGCCTTTATCGGCCAACTGCTGGTGACCTTCTTCGCCGTATTGATCGGTGTGCCGCTGGGGATTCTCGGTGGCACCTACTTGGCCGAATATGGCCGGCATCAGCGTATCGGCCGCTTTATCAGCACCCTTTCCGACATCATGATCAGCGTGCCATCGATTGTTATCGGCACCTTTGTCTACGCCATCTTTGTTAAACCGCTTGGACATTTCAGCGGCTTTGCCGGGTCTCTGGCGCTGGCGATTATTATGATTCCGGTGGTCTTACGCACCACTGAAGAGATGATTTCCCTGGTTCCCTGGGAAATCCGCGAGGCCGCCTTTGCCCTTGGGGCCCCCTACTACAAGGTCATTCTACAGATCGTCTATCGTGGTGCTGCGACCGGGATCTTTACCGGTGTTTTGTTGGCGATTGCGCGGATTGCCGGAGAAACAGCACCGCTGCTCTTCACCTCATTCAACAACATGTTTTTGACCACCAACATGAACGAACCGATGCCGTCGCTGACCGTGACGATTTATCAATACGCGATGGGGCCTTATGACGACTGGCACGAAATGGCCTGGGCCGCATCTTTTGTCATCACCATGTTCATCCTGGGGCTGACAATCCTGGGACGACTGATCATCCGCTGGAAATATAGGGGTTAAATATGTCCGAGCAAATTATGTCCGTTAAAAATCTGAATTTTTACTACCAGGGTGATGTTCATGCAGTTAAAAACATGTCGCTGGAGATTAAGAAAAATCAGGTCACCGCGCTAATCGGCCCCTCCGGATGTGGCAAGACCACTTTTTTGCGCTGTTTTAACCGGATGCACGATCTCTACCCCGGTCACCGTCATGAAGGAGAGATCCTTTTCGAGGGGGGCAACCTGCTGGAACGCAAAGATATCACCGAACTGCGCAGCCGCATCGGCATGGTCTTTCAGAAGCCGACCCCCTTCCCGATGAGTATTTTTGATAACATCGCTTATGGCTTGAAATTAAAGGGGATAAAAAACCGGGCAGAACTGGCCGACCGGGTTGAGCAGGCGCTGAAGCAGGCAGCTCTTTGGGATGAAGCCAAGGATCGCCTTAAGCAATCTGCCAACGGGCTATCCGGTGGGCAACAACAACGGCTGGTCATCGCCCGCGCACTGGCCGTAGAGCCGGACGTCCTGCTCTTTGATGAACCGACCAGTGCTCTCGATCCGATCTCGACCAGCAAGATCGAAGAGTTGATGGTGAAATTAAAGCAGGAAGTCAGTATCCTCATCGTCACCCACAACATGCAACAGGCGGCCAGGATTTCAGACCAGACAGCCTTTATGTATATGGGCGAACTGATCGAGGTCGACCAGACCGAGACGATGTTCACCAACCCGAAAGAAAAATTGACCGAAGAATATATTACCGGGCGCTTCGGCTGAGACAGGAAGAGTGATGAAAAAAGTAGAGCAGGAGTACATCCAGTTAAAAACCATGTTGGCCAGTATGTGCCAAATCACGACCTCAATGTTGCAGGATGCCACCAAGTCACTGATGACGCGTGACTCTGAGTTGGCCGACAGCGTAATCCGCCGCGACGATGAAGTTGATGCCTTCGACACAAACATTGATGAGCATTGCCTGAAAATGCTCGCCCTGTATGAGCCGAAGGCGGTCGACTTGCGCTTTGTTGTCACCGCATTGAGGATTATCGTTGACCTGGAGCGGGTTGGTGACCATTGCACCAGTATTGCCAAAGAGGTCAAAAAACTGAATCAGTCACCGCCGGTTAAGCCTTACATTGATCTGCCTAAAATGGCGGATGCAGCGATCCTGATGATTCAGGATGCCATCACTGCCTACTTCAACAAAGACGTAGATGCCGCTTTGGAAATTATCCGGCGGGACGATGTCGTTGACAGGTTGGATGACAAGATTACCGAAGACCTGCTCGGCTATATGAACGGGGACCTTAACAACACGCGCAACATTATTTCGCTGATGTTTATTACCCGCAGCATTGAACGGATTGCCGATTACGCAACAAATATTGCTGAAATGATATATTTTATGAAGACAGGTGAAATCATCAAACACTGCTCAGCGGACAAGGTTATCGATGGCTAAAATACTGTTGGTCGAAGATGAAGCCGATTTGCGGGAGATTGTTACCTTCAACCTGCAGAATGCTGGGCATACTATTGTTGGAAGCGACAACGCCAACGATGCCCTGATGTTGCTGGAAGACTTCCTGCCCGATCTGATCCTGCTCGATATCATGCTGCCCGGGTTAAAGGGCGATCAGTTTCTCAAGCTGATTCGCAGCGATGACAAGTTTGCGCAGCTCCCGGTGATCATCATCTCGGCCAAAAGCAGCGAGGATGATATTGTTCGCCTGCTTGAAGGCGGCGCAGATGACTACCTGACTAAGCCATTCAGCATGAAAGTTCTGCTGGCGAAAATCCCGGTCATGCTGAAACGCACTGCTAGCGATGAATCAGGACTACTGACTAATTACGCCGGTATTTCCATCGATGAGACCAACTACAAAGCTTTTGTCGGCGGAGCAGAATTGACGCTGACCCATAAAGAGTTCGAACTGCTGACGCTGTTTGTCAAGCATCCGCGCCGGGTTTTCACCCGCAACCAACTGCTCACCACCATCTGGGGTTACGACGCCGACGTCTTTACCCGAACCGTCGACTCGCATATCTCTACCCTGCGTAAAAAACTGGGTGCAGCAGGGCAGATCATCAAGTCGATTCCAAAAATCGGCTACAAGGCTGAATAAATGCGTTCTTTTGCCAAAGTCTTTCTGGTGCTGTTCATCCCGCTCTTCGCGGCCCTAGTTCTGACCTTTTACTTTACTCACGGTATGATGATGAGTAACGCCCGTCAGGAACTGCTTCAGGAGATGAAAAACAAGTGGGTTATTCTCGCACAGCAGAGTAACGACCTTCACTTAGCAACGCCTGAGAGCCATAAACGTTTAGCCGAATTGACCCTTCAGACGTCACTTCGCATGACCCTTGTCGATCGCGGTGGACAGGTTTTGCTCGACTCGCTAGTTTCGTTTGAGCGCATTGCCAAGATGGAAAACCATAAAGGCCGTCCCGAAATCAAGGATGCCATCTATTCTGGTGACGGTTTTGCGACCCGCTTCAGCAGCACCACCAACATGCAGATGTTCTATTTTGCCAGAAAACTCTCGAATGAACGGGTGTTACGTTTGGCCTATCCGGCGACCTACGTCCAATCCTTACAGCAGAAGTTCACCGAACAATCAATCTGGGCATTTTTCTGTTTGAGTCTGGTGATTTTGTTGCTCGCCCTCTACTTTGCCCGCAAGGTTTCTCTGCCTATCCAGAAGCTGAATTACATCGCCGATAATATCGAGTCGGGCCGCAGCAACGTCCATTTTCCACGCTTTAAAGATCCTTCGATGGCCAAAATTGCCGGGTTGATTTATCGAATTTACTCCAGCATGCAGAAGAAGAATCTAGAATTGGCCCGCGACCAGCAGAAGCTTGAGCATATCTTCAGCAGCATGGATCAGGGGGTTTTACTGCTCGGCAAAGAAAATGCCATCCTGCACGCCAACCCCTGGATGGAGAAACAGTTCGGCGTAGATTTCATCCCCGGCAGCAGTCTCTTTCAGGCAACCAATGATATTCATTTGATCAATTTTTTCAGCGGGATTCTGGAGCAGACCACTGAAACCTTCAGGGCTTCTCTGCATGAAGAGGTTTTTGATATCAGCCTGAAGCAGGTTGCGGAGCAAAAGCTGCTGCTGATCCGTAATCTTACCAAGCAGATCGAATATGAATTATTCAAGACAGAGCTGACGGGGAATATTTCGCATGAATTAAAAACCCCGCTGGCGATGATCATGGGTTATGCCGAAACCCTGCGCGATACCCCTGAGATTGAAGAAGCAACCAGGCAGCGCTTTTTGGATAATATCTACAGTTCATCTGTGCGACTGAACAATCTGATCAACGATATTATCGAACTGCACAAGCTGGAATCGGTTGGTGGTGAGTTCAGGATTGACGAAACAACTTCACTTGCCGAGGTCGCAGGGGATATCAGAGCATTTTATGCGGAGACCAGCGATAAAACGCTAGCATTGGAAGCCGATCCCGTCGAGGTCCGCATCCGGCCAGAACACCTGCAAAGCATCCTGACCAACCTGATCGACAACGCGTTCAAGTATTCTGAGGGGAGCGCTGTCACCGCCACCATACGTCGAAGCGATGCTGGCCTGATGGTCAGTGTCGACGACCAAGGACCACTGATCGCCGAAGGTGATCGGGAGCGAATCTTTGAACGTTTTTATACCTGTTCACAGTCCCGCAACAAGCAACATTCAGGTACCGGTTTGGGGCTTTCCATCATCAAGCATATCGCAAACCTCTATCAGGGAACGGTGCGAGTAGAGACTAGCGGTGAGGGCGGAAATCGCTTTTTGGTGTTGTTGCAGGAAAAATCTATTTTGCCTGGAAGTGAATGAATTAATTTATCAGGCGGGCGGCGGCGTCCAATAAGTCACCCTCTATAGAACGCAAAACGCCCACGATTACCTGATCGTGGGCGTTTCTTGGAATAGGGCATTAATCGAACACTTTTTACTGGAAGTGGCGATATTCAACACATGACCGATCAGGCTAGTTTCTGACCCATAATTCAACCTGATTAGTGTCGAGCTTCAGCCAGTGAGTGACATAGCCTGACAGGCTAACTGTGTATCATCACATGGACAACACGCAAAGGAGGCGTCCATGAAGATGAATCGTATTCAGTTTCAAGCTGGCCTGAGCCTTAACCAGTTTCTAAGTCGTTACAGAACCGACGAGCAATGTGAGGCTGCGCTTGAAAAAGCTCGCTGGCCACAAGGCTTTACTTGTCCATGCTGCCAAAGCAGCAGCCATTGCAACGTCTGGCATGGCCGGGTCAAAACCTTTCAATGTAACCGCTGTCATAAGCAGGTGACCTTGACCAGCGGAACGATTTTTCACGCGACTAAGCTGCCGCTGTCCATCTGGTTTCAGGCGCTGTTCTTTTTGACGCAGACCAAAACCAGTATCTCGACACTGGAGCTTATGCGGCGGATCGGCGTCAGTTACCGCACAGCCTGGCGCCTGAAGCACAAGCTAATGCAAGTTATGCATGAGCGCGAAGACACAACAGTGCTTGCAGATCGCGTTGAAATTGACGATGCCTACCTGGGTGGTGAACGCACTGGAGGCAAGGTCGGGCGGGGTTCAGAAAACAAGTTCCCCTTTATAGCGGCTATAGAGACGAACTCCCAAGGTCACCCTAAACGAGCCGTCTTTACCCCCGTTAAAGCATTCAGTAGCGCTGAAGTAAAAGCATGGGCTCAGCAGTTTTTAAAAGCGTCCGCAACAGTCGTTTCAGATGGTCTGGCTTGTTTTCGAGCCGTTGAGGCGGCTGGTTGCACACATCAACGTGAAGTCGTCGGCACCCAGCGAAAAAGCATCGACATGGGCTGCTTTCATTGGGTCAATACGATCTTGGGCAATATCAAGACTTCTATTGATGGTAATTACCACGGTTTCAAATTCGACAAGTATGCCCATCGGTACTTGTCCGAAGTTCAGTATCGATTCAACCGGCGCTTTGATTTAGCCAGTATTCTACCGCGCCTTCTCTTTGCTGGCTGCCAGACTAGCCCAAGGACAGAGACTTGGTTGCGACTGGCTGAAGATTAGCGCTAATCAGGTAATTCAATATGGAGCAACTTCCGAGACGTTTTAGACTGACCTGGCCATTCGAGCTTAAATCGCCATTGAAATACGTCCGTTAAGTCGACACTTGCAGGAAATAGACAGTCAAAACTTACAAGATTATGAGACTCGCTTTTCTAAAAAAAAGAGCCCTAACCTAGAAAATTCCAAGATGGGCTTTTGTGTGTTGGGAAGGGTGACTTACAGGAATCTATCCCCCGGCAGCCCCACCCAGCACTCTTCTACCCAATGATCCGGCAGGTAAATGGTGCGCCCCAATTCTCAACGGCCCAGTTTAAAACCGATAGGCGGCAGAGAACCAGATCCGGGGATCGCGTTGCTTATCATCCGACTTCGCATCGCCGCCGGCGGTTTTCCATGCCGAGACCGCATCCAGGCTCCAGTTGGCATAGCGGTAGCGCAGGCCGATTCCGGCCCCGGCAATGCTGCGCCGGTTGTCCTCGGCATCCCGGCTAATATGGCCGGCGTCATAGAACAGGTAGGGGGCTACTTTGCTGATGGCGTAACGCAGTTCGACCTGTCCAAGCACGCCTTTGCTCCCCGCACCCTCCCCCTGAGGATAGGCCCTGATGCCGTTGGCACCGCCCAAGCTAAAGCTTTCCGAAGAGTCCAGTTCGTTGTCTGCCCATTGCCCGGAGACGCAGGTAAATAACGAAAAGGCGGCTGGCAGATTCTGGATTCGGGCCAACCGGATATTCGCTTTGGTGAATGCCCTCTGGGTGGCCTTGCTGTTGTCGGAATTCAGCCGTCCCGGGGTGATGCTCAGATCGCCATAGCTGATACCGCCACCGGCCAGGGCGTCGCGCTGATCAAACTGCAGCCCCAGCGGCCAACTGTGGCTGTTTTTTTGTTCGTAACTCGCCCCCAGCAGTTTGTCGTCCAGCTCCTTGTACTGGTAGCTGACTCCGGCCATCAGATTGCTGTTGCGGCTACGGATCAGCGGATAGCTCAAATCGGCCGTACTGATTTTAGCCGTGCCGGTATAGCCTTCATAGGGATCGCGCAGATCGTAGGCGGTGTGGGCGTAACTGACCCGCCCCCGCAAGCCAGAGCGGCCAAGCGGCAGCGCGTAAGCCAGTTGCCCCAACCAAAGATCCTCGCTGCTGTACAGCCCTTGGACCGAGATTTCGTCACCGAAGCTGATAACGCGGTTCAACTGCAGTTCGGCCTGTGCGCGATATCCCCCTGAGTAGCGGTTGCCATGATTGTCGGTGCTCAGCTGCCCGGTGACACGCGGTGCTTTGCTGACCTGCACCTCCAGGTCGCCGCTGCCGGTTGCAGCTCCGGGGCGCATGACCGGGATGATGTTGATCCCCGGCTGATCGCCTAAAATCAACATGGCACGTTCCAGGCGGCCAGCTTCAATGACACTGTCCGCTTCAAGGCCGGACACAAACCCCTGCGCTGCTGCGGCAAGCGCGCCCTCGCCCGTAGCTTGCACCGTGCCATAACGACCTTCAAGCACCGCAATAGTCAAGACGCCATCGGCCATGGTTTGTTGTGGAAGATAGGCCCGCGCAAAAGGATAGCCGTTAGCGTGATAATAGCGGCTGATACGGGTGCTGAGTTGCCGCAGCCCCGCTAAATCAAAGGATCGTCCAAGCTCTCTGTCGACCAGGGTCAGCAGGATTCCATCGGAGTAGACGCTGTTGCCGGTCAAGGTGATTTTTTTCAGTTCGACTGCAGAGCCGCCGCGCTGGGTATCAGCAAGCAACTCACCCTGGGGAGCAAAATCAACAGACGGCTCGACCGGCTGCAACGACGCGGGGAAGTTATCCTGTAAAACGCGACCGGCATCAGGCAGTTCTTGAGCCATAGCACCACAGGGCAGCAGCCCGACCGCCAGCAGCAGCAGCAGGCTGCGGCTCAGGAGCCGGTTAAGGTTTTGCCGCGCAAGGGCGGTATAAATAATCATCGGCTATATCCATTGTAAGGTTGTGAGCGAGCCAATTCGGGCAGGTTGATGCTGCCATTGACCATAAATAACGACATAAAACCGGCGGCAGCCAGCTCGGCCTGTGCCATGGCATTCAGCTGACCGTCGCTGGCCTCGACAAGAACCAGTTTTTCGTAGAGGGGATCATTGTCGTTCTCTGGCTTCAGCCATGCGGGGTTAGCTGGCTGGAGGGCACCGCTGCGAGCAGCAGAATTGAGTGCCGGTGTAAGGTTCTGAGCTGATTTAATGCCCGTCTGTAATGGTTCTTGATTGACGATAATGGACAAGACGCCATCATTAAAGCTGAGGGTGTAGTTAGTCGCCGTGCCGTCTGCGGCGCTGATGCTGTAGGCGCCGACCACAGAAGTGCTGGTTGCGCTCGTGTTCAGGGTTAAGCCGCTGACCACCGCTGCGGTGTCGCTCCCCTGGAGTCCGCTGTAAGTGGCGGTCAGCACCGGGTTCGCATCGCCATAGGCTTTGTTTTTATCATCTGCGGTCACGGTCAACGGAGCCGGGGTGATGATCAATGCACCGTTGGTGTAGCTGAGAGTGTAGTTAGTCGCCGTGCCGTCTGCGGCGCTGATGCTGTAGGCGCCGACCACAGAAGTGCTGGTTGCGCTCGTGTTCAGGGTTAAGCCGCTGACCACCGCTGCGGTGTCGCTCCCCTGGAGTCCGCTGTAAGTGGCGGTCAGCACCGGGTTCGCATCGCCATAGGCTTTGTTTTTATCATCTGCGGTCACGGTCAACGGAGCCGGGGTGATGATCAATGCACCGTTGGTGTAGCTGAGAGTGTAGTTAGTCGCCGTGCCGTCTGCCGCGTTGATGCTGTAGGCGCCGACATCAGAACCGCTGGTTGCGCTCGTGTTCAGGGTTAGGTTGCTGACCACCGCTGAAGTGTCGGCTCCCTTGAGTCCGCTGTAACTGGCAGTCAGTACCGGAATGCTAGCGCCATAGACTTTGTTTTTATCATCTGCGGTCACGGTCAACGGCGCCGGGGCGATGGCCAATGCACCGTTAGTGTAGCTGAGGATGTAATTAGTTGTCGTACCGCCTGCGGCGCTGATGCTGTAGGCGCCGACCACAGAAGTGCTGGTTGCGCTCGTGTTCAGGGTTAAGCCGCTGACCACCGCTGCGGTGTCGCTCCCCTGGAGTCCGCTGTAAGTGGCGGTCAGCACCGGGTTCGCATCGCCATAGGCTTTGTTTTTATCATCTGCGGTCACGGTCAACGGAGCCGGGGTGATGATCAATGCACCGTTGGTGTAGCTGAGAGTGTAGTTAGTCGCCGTGCCGTCTGCCGCGTTGATGCTGTAGGCGCCGACATCAGAACCGCTGGTTGCGCTCGTGTTCAGGGTTAGGTCGCTGACCACCGCTGAAGTGTCGGCTCCCTTGAGTCCGCTGTAACTGGCAGTCAGCACCGGAATGCTAGCGCCATAGACTTTGTTTTTATCATCTGCGGTCACGGTCAACGGCGCCGGGGTGATGGCCAATGCACCGTTAGTGTAGCTGAGAGTGTAGTTAGTCGCCGTGCCGTCTGCCGCGTTGATGCTGTAGGCGCCGACATCAGAACCGCTGGTTGCGCTCGTGTTCAGGGTTAGGTTGCTGACCACCGCTGAAGTGTCGGCTCCCTTGAGTCCGCTGTAACTGGCAGTCAGCACCGGAATGCTAGCGCCATAGACTTTGTTTTTATCATCTGCGGTCACGGTCAACGGCGCCGGGGCGATGGCCAATGCACCGTTAGTGTAGCTGAGGATGTAATTAGTTGTCGTACCGCCTGCGGCACTGATGCTGTAGGCGCCGACATCAGAACCGCTGGTTGCGCCCGTGCTCAGGGTTAGGCCGCTGACCACCGCTGCGGTGTCAGCCCCCTTGAGTCCGCTGTAACTGGCGGTCAGCACCGGAATGCTAGCGCCATAGACTTTACTTTTATCATCTGCGGTCACGGTCAACGGCGCCGGGGTGATGGTCAATGCACCGTTGGTGTAGCTGAGGATGTAATTAGTTGTCGTACCGCCTGCGGCGTTGATGCTGTAGGCGCCGACATCAGAACCGCTGGTTGCGCTCGTGTTCAGGGTTAAGCCGCTGACCACTGCTGCGGTGTCGCTCCCCTTGAGTCCGCTGTAAGTGGCGGTCAGCACCGGGTTCGCATCGCCATAGACTTTGCTTTTATCATCCGCGGTCACCGTCAACGGCGCTGGGGTGATGTCGGCGGTGCCCCCGACGAATACCAGATCATAACCCATCTGGTTTGAATAGAGCCCTTGTAGAAAAACGTTGCGGCTACCAACGGCGCTGCTATCTGCGTGGTAGGTTGCTGCGCTATCTTCAATGAGGCGGCTATCAAAGCCAGCTTCGAGGCTGTAGAGCCCACTGCTTAACGTTGTGGTGGCATCATATATTTTACCGTCAGCGGTAACTGTGAGCGTTGGGCTGGCAGTGAAAAAGGAGCGCAGCAGCGGCGCTGTTGTCCCCTCATAGATGCGCCAGCTGGTCTGTTCACCGCCCTGGCCAGAAATGTCCCAGCCGGTAAACGTGCTTGCGGTTTTCATCGCGGCGGTGGTTTTACCAGCGCTGGCATCACTGCCCCAGCTGCTCGACTGGCCGCTGGTTTGCCTGTTCCAGTAGGCGTTGCTGACGCTGCCGGCGTTGTTACCCCCCATCAGCCCGCCGCTAAAGTAGCCACCACTGACGCTGCCGCTGACGCTGCCGGTGGCATAGGCGTTGCTGACGCTGCTGCCCCGGTTATACCCCACCAGCCCGCCGATATACATGCCACCATTGACGCTGCCGCTGGCGTAAGCGTTGTTGACAATACTGGCATCGTGACTATACCCCACCAGCCCGCCGATATAGTCGCCACCACTGACGCTGACGCTGGTGAAGGCGTTGCTGACGCTGCTGCCCCAGCTATGCCCCACCAGCCCGCCGATATATCTACTGCCACTGACGCTGCCGGTGGCGTAGGAGTTGCTGACACTGCTGTAGTAGTTATACCCCACCAGCCCGCCGACATTTTGGTCACCACTGACGCTGCCGCTGGCGTAGGAGTTGCTGACACTGCTGCCCCAGTTATTTCCCACCAGCCCGCCGACAAGGCTGAAACCACTGACACTGCCGGTGGCGTAGGAGTTGCTGACACTACTGCCATCGGAATTATTCCCCACCAGCCCGCCGACAGAGCCGTGCCCACTGACGCTGCTACCCACCAGCCCCAGATTGCTGATAGACGCGCCGCGGGTGTAGCCGAAGAGACCGCCGACAGAGCTTTCAGCGGGACGATTGACGGTTAGGGCGGTGATGGTGTGACCCAGGCCGTCGAAGCTACCGCTGAAGCTATTATAGGTATCGCCCACCGGCATGAAACCAGCTTCGCCGTTCCAGCCTGCAGTCGTGCTGGCATCAATATCAGCCCCAAGGACATAGCGGCCCCAAAGATTACCGTTCATCCCCTGCAGATCGGCAGCGGTGCTGGAGCCCGCCGCGCCGAGGTCGGTGATAATAGTATAGCTAACCGCTATACCGTCCGAACCTAGTTTGGTTGCAAAGCTGCCCGTGGAATCGAGGTTGATAGGAGCCTTGATGCGGTAGCTGCTGGCGTTGCCGCTGGCCAGCGCGCCCTGACCGTATTCAAGCGTCAGACCGGCTGTCGACGAGGCGTTAAGGGGGCTGTTGATCTCAATATTGCGGTAGGCCGAAAGGGTGAGGAGGTTATTTACCCAGTTGACGCTATCGTTGACAAAGATGTCGCCGTTGCCGCCGCTAGCGCCGCTGCCACAGGCGGCACCGCTGCAATTGACGCTAGCCGCCAAGGTTTGAATGGTCACAGCATTACTACCTAGAGCTGTGGACAGGGCTGACCCGGTGATGTCGCCACCGCTTGCGGCGATGGTGAAGTCGTAGGGATCGATCAGCCAGAGACCGTTGCTGCCGCCGGGCGCTTTGGTGGTGACGCTGAATTGATCAGCAAAGCTAACCCGGGCCGCGCTGGTTTCAATAAAACCGCCGTCGCCGCCGGCAGGTGCCGAGGCATCGAGAGTGCCGCCGACCGCGATGCGGTCGTTGTGCATATCACCGAGCAGATATATTTCGCCGCGCTCGCCGCTGCTTAGCGTTCTGGCCTCAAGAATGCCCGTTTGGTTAATCACGGTGGCCGCCAGATCGCCCGCCGCTTTAGCGCTCAGGTAGATCAAGCCGCCGTCGGCCTGGATGGCGCCGCCTTGCTCGATCAGGGCGTTGACTGCCGCTTCTTCGACCTCCAGCTTGACCGGGCCGCCCTGATCGAGGGTGACGCGGCTACCGGCCCCCAACAGTACACTCCCTTTATCGGCACTCAGACGGCCGCTGTTTTCGATGCTGGCAGCGATCAGGGCGATATGAGCTCCAGCGCCGGCAGCGTTAATCTCCCCTTGATTGACGACCCTGCCGAGGCTGTCGCCCCTGAAGTCGAACCGGTCATTGAGAAAATCATCGTTACTCAGCCCCAGGGTGGAAGCGACCAGGCCACCGATGTTAACCTGAGAGCCCTTGCTGAAAATGATCCCGTTGGGGTTGAGCAGAAAGACGCGGCCGTTGGCGTTTAACGCACCCTGAATCTGCGACACTTGGCTGCCAAGTACCCGGTTCAGAGCAATGGCGCTGGCCGATGGCTGGTTGAAGGTGACGCTGTTGTTTTGCCCGATAGAGAAACTCTGCCAATCAACAGCCAGCCGGTCGGTCGCCTGATTGACAACCATCTGGCCACCGGATTGGCCGATGCTGCCGCTACCGGCGGTGACCGATTCACCTGTGGGTAGGATATCGGGCAGGCCCTGGGCCAGAGCACTACTACTGTAAAACAAAAACAGCAGGCTGCTTACCGCAACCAGCCGGTAACCGCTCCCAGCAATTTCGGTAGCCACTTTCCATACTTGCAAAGAAACGTTCCAGGCCTTAGGGAAAGCGCGATTCGATGAACCTTGCCGTTGCATACGAGTCTCCCGATTTTAATAACAGATAGCGGTTTGGAGAAAAGGCTGATGATCACCAGCCATGCGCCAAGGCATGGCCGTCTCTCCTCCCGGCGCAGAAAGAATGAAAATGTCCAATGCAGCTCAGCATTAGCCGACCATGACTACTATGCTATGGCCAGGGTCATGTCAACCCAAAACCACACTTGCTAAGCTTCTTAACTACCTAAAATCATAAAAATTTCAGCGATTTCCCACTGAGTGCCCTCGACCCATCCATAGGCAGCTTCTGATGGTTTTCGCCTAAGATGTGCAACGCAGACAGCGAGCAAAATGCCCGGAGTTAACAGATAGGATGAGCCGCACAGGTGACTAGACTCTCCCTATTTTCATGGAAGGTTTAATCAAACCGGGAGTCCTGCAAATTCGGTTTCAGATTAAGTGCGGAGGCAATTGCTTAGGCCAGGAATGATGCGTTGCTGGAATTCCTGCGATTCGGAGAGGGGATAGCTGGTCTTACAAGCAGACAGATTCTACCTTTTGAAACATCCAAAATGTTATGTCACCACTTTTCTACGTCCTCAGCGAAGTAAAGTATTCATGTGCTACGGAGCCCGCAATCCAACACCCTCGGGGACAGGTGATTGTCAAAACTTAGAAATTTCGTCAGATGGATTGTTTGTCTGATAAGTCACCAGTTTAAGCATGCAAAAAGCCCATGATTACCAGATCTTGGGCTTTTCCTATATGGGGTACATATCGAACACTGATTTCCTGGAAGTGGCCACTTACAGTAACGCCCGATCTAACCACCCTTCAGACCCATAATTAGATATGGAGCAACTTCCGAGACGCTTTGCTCCGGCCAGCACTTTCAGGCTGAATTCACTCTCGCTCTTATGTCCAATAAGTCGACACTTATCGGACTCGGTCGGTCAAAACTTACTACTTTTGAAAATCGAATCTGATCGCGACTAGCCAGTGTCGGTTTCAAAAAGGGACATCCTGACTTATGACAAACCGAATCGGTGCAATTATCCCTTAAATAAAGCAGGACCACATTATTGACCAACCTACAAAACAGGTCTCAGCCCGCATAAACAGGCTTAGACATATTTTGTTCTAGAATGGGTGAATTCCGAAACACAAAAATAGGGGCAAGCCGAAGCCAACCCCTATTTATGAATGAAATCTCCCGATCGGATCTTATTTAAGTGTGACGCTAGTAGTCACACTGCCCTCAGGGCCTGAAACGGTAATAGTTCCCGGGTTACTTGAAACCCCGGAGAAAACTTTTGACCAATCACTATTTTTTGAATCCCAATCCAACGCCCCAAAGCCATCAACACTTAAGTTTGCTGCAACTCCAAGGTCACTTGTCGCATCAACAGTCAAGGTACCCTTAAGAACCCAGTACAATGCTTTTTGAACGGCAATTGAACTGCTTTGAACCAAGTTATAAGTAATAGAGGTCTGCTCAAAAACGGATTGAGTTCCATTGTCTACCGTCACCGTAATATTATTTGCCCCTTCTGCTAGGCTGGAAAGTGTGCATTCCCAGCTTGTCAGGGTCGGATAGGTGACCTGACTAACAACGGAAGAGGTATCGACAGAGACAGAAACAGTTGCTCCTTCGGACATGGTTCCAGTCAGGATCTGAGTATCTGTTTCTGTGGGGGTAACGACTGCATCAATCGTCAATTCCAGTGGCGGAAGCTGTGCGACAAAGTCTATCGTTTCAGGCTGAACATTTGAGTTTTGTTCAGTAGCAGGTAGAAACCCTTGCGCTTCAGTTGCTGCCCGGACATGCCAAGAGCCACCAAATGTCGCAAAGTGATAGCTTCCATCTTCTGCTGTCAACATATCCAACTGATAGAGATTGTCATCAGAACGCAAATAAACAGGGAGACCCGCGACAGGCGCACTTTGTTCGTCAACTACAGATCCAGCAATCCAGCTATCAGTTGCGTGAATTGCCAAACCCTGACCGGTCAGATCCGAAGAGAGCGTTGCAACAACAATCTGCGGGCTGACATAGCCAAGGGTTTGCGTTGCTAGTGGATCAAGGGTGACAGCGTAACTATCGTTACTACTTGCTGGCAGGTGATAACTTCCATCAGAGGCAGAAACCGAAGTTGCAACAATTTCTCCTGCATTACTTGCAACAGCATACATACCAGTAACCGGTATTGCGCTCTCGTCAACAATGTCACCGCTGATCGTTACCGTGGCAGTCGGCAAGACAAAATCAATACCAACAAGATGACCACCGACACTTAAGGTAATATCTGTAGCGGGATCTGCAAGAACATCGTGTTCTGACAACCCGGCATAGGGTCCAGCCGGGACAGTTATGGTGTAATCACCTATAGGTAGTCCAAGTTGATAGCTACCATCAACAGCCGTCAAGGCACTGGCTCGGTAAGTGGTCCCACTTGACCCACTGGCGACAACCAGAACCCCAGCCAGGTCATTCAGCCCAGCCATAACCTGCCCCGAAACATCATAACTACCGACGCTCAGCACCACATCAGCGGCGGCTGTGGCACTGCTAGCGGGAACAGTGGTCAGGAGTTCAAGGCTAGCGTCAAAAGCATAACCAGCCTTCTGTGGCTTGAGCCGGTAGTCGCCCGGTTGCACAATATTAAACAGATAGTCGCCGTTCAAATCGGTAATGGCCCAAGCGACTGGTCTCTGCCATTTGTCAACCAATTCTAGCTGAACTCCCGCAACACCGACAACACCATCCGTCACACGTCCCTGTAGTGTTTGGGGCTGACTGACCGGGTCAACGGTAAATGGTGAACTCAATTCGTTGCCGTCACTCGTTACCCGGATCAGATAGCTACCCGGCGCATGGTCGACAGCAAAGGTGTTGAGCATGCCAATAGTGCTACTGATAACACCATCAGCGTCTCCGTCACTAAGTACCATTCGACGAATTTCGGGCTCGCCAGCATCAATAGCGCCATCACCATCAAGATCAGCAATCTGCTCCAAGGACACATTCCCACCAACCGGAATCAGGTTATCAATGGAGACAAGTACCTCCGCAGACTGGTTGGCCAAAATACTTGAATGGTCTAGGGTGATTGCTGCAGCAGTCATTGGATAGTGGTCAAACCCATCAAGTATAGTGTCTGAATCGCTGTCGCTGTTCGTGGGATCGGTTCCGGCAAGATACTCATCCAAGCTGCTCAAACTATCGCTGTCTGTATCAACGATTGCATCTAAGGCGTCAAATGGATTAAGTCCGTAGCTAGTTTCCCAACTGTCGGGCATGCCATCATTGTCATCGTCGCTGTCGCAAACGTCACCTAAACTATCATTATCAAAATTCAGCTGATCGGCATTTGCATTTGAGGGACAATTGTCCAACGCATCGAAAAAACCGTCATTATCACTATCTACGGCCTCTACGAAATTCGTGCTGTCCGAATAAACTGAAGATTCCAGGCCCATCGTACTTTGATATTTGACGAAAACATTTTTCGGCCCATAGCCACTGGACAATGTCCATTGCTTAGTTGATGCAAAGGGCTCCCAAGAACTCCAATTTATCCCGTCATTACTGAAGTTCATTTCAGCGCACGCATTGCCATCATCGATGCAACTCAACGACAAATTGACATTTGGGTCGTTGTAAATGGTGTCATCACCATCGATATTGATAGTCCCGACCAAGCCAGCTATGATGCGAACAAGCCTCTGATTCCTTGGATAGCCATCACCGCCAATAGCTATTATCTTTCCGTCAGGCAGAACCTTCACATCGTCGATGTATTTAAATAACTCAGCCTGGAAGTTAACTACCCCATCTCCACCACCAAAAGTTAGATCTAAATTCCCATCAGTTTCGTATCTAACGACACTAGAAACAGCTTGAGTAAAAATATAAGAGCGACAGCCAACAACTATTTTTCCATCATCCTGTACATCGATAGCCGAAGCAAAGTTTCCCATAGACTGTAGGTCAGTCACAATCACACCTGAGCTTCCGAAATACTCATCAAGTGTGCCGTTAAAATTATAACGAATAATGGTGATATTTTCCATTCTTCCGTCATAGGTCGTCCCAAGAACAAGGATTTTCCCATCTTCTTGAACAGCCGAATCTACTTGGTACAAGCCTGAAATCCAACCTGGAAATTGATTTACGGCTAAACCATCGGTCCCAAATAATGAGTCATTAGTTCCATCTTGGTTTAGTTTGAAAATTTTAAATTCATAGTATGGGTCATTGGTATCAACTGTGCCCTCAAGCACTATCAACACTTTTCCATTTTCCCCCAGCAACAATTTATATTCTGATGAAACATAGCTTAATGGGCCGATATTTATGTAGCCATTGCCAGTCCCAAAAGAAGTATCAACAGAACCATCTACATTGAATTTCGAGACAGAAAGTCCAGACTGACTCGATTTAGACAGGACTAGTATTTTCCCGTCTTCCTGAATTTGCACATCAGTATTTCCAAAACCATACCCACTAACAGTTACAGTCCCCACTCCATTGAAGGAACTATCGATACTTCCATCAGGGTTATAGCGTTCCAAATTCAAAGATCCATCGTTCAAGGAACGAGTTGCGACTATTTTCCCATCACCCTGTATTGCCAGGCCAGAAAAAGAACCTGAACCTCCCATAGACAATACATAGCCGTTGCCACCGCCAAAAGAACTATCAAGTACTCCAGTTTGGAGAAATCTGGCGATGACGGGAACAAAGCTTCCATAGCCGTACGTTCCTCCGACAAGAATTTTCCCATCAGGCTGCACCACAATTTCGTTGTTTTGGAAATAGCTGATGATTGGTGTTTCTATAAATCCAGCCCCACCAGAAAAGTCAGGATCTAGTTCTCCTGGTGACAACCCCCTAACATCAAGGTCGAATGGAGACAGCAACGTCGAATCAACGACATCGCCAACTGTAATTTTAATATCAGAATAATAAGCAACATCTGCAACCTGTGGTGTGCCTGACAGTTGGCCCGTTGCAGTGTCAAACGTTGCCCATGCGGGCTTATTTTCAATAGAAAAAGTAAGCAAATCTCCGTCAATATCACTTACAGTCGGAGTGAATGAATAGTAAGCACCAGGAAATATTCTTGTCTCTGAAACGCCACCAATTGAGGGTGCATCATTGATTGGAGAAACAGTAATTTGCAGATCAAAAACATCACTGGAGGCCAAGTCGTCACTCACGCCAACAGGAACGGACAATGTTCCGTTGAAGTTGGCAACGGGAACAACACTAATCCCTGTTGTTTCACTAAAAGTGAGACTGTAATTAGCTCCATCGCTAACACTGAAGCTCAAGTCGTCTGGCACGACCCTTCCTGGGGCAGAAACAACAAGGTCAGCCAAAGAAATCACCAATGATGAATCTTCAGGAACAACCAGAGGGTTTTGCCCGGTAATTATCGGTGCCGCATAGGCCCCGTAGAAAATCTCATCCTTGTATACGCTTGAATAATTATCGAATTCGTCTCGATACTGAACATAGATCGAACTTAAAGTCCCTTGCGCATCTGGCAGGTTTTCAGCCCTATTAGACGCATAAACTTCCCAGTCCGACCAACTGATACCGTCATAACCAATGCGCATTTCAGTACAGGGGGCGCCATCATTCAAGCATGGTAAATCAAGGGAAACATCAGAGGTCGACGTTTCCTTTGCGTCACCATTTATAGTCACTTCACCTACAATGCCCGCATTGAAACGTTTTAAATGCGGGCCTTCTGCGTCGTATCCACGCGCAATAATCTGCCCATCACTCTGAATCCAGATCCCGTTAAATGCACCATCATTCGGCAATTGCGCCAACCCATCTCCGCCACCAAATCCCGTGTCGAGGCTGCCATCCACATTGTAGCGAGCAATAGTGGCAAGAAGTGGGGTCCCATCAGCTTCTTGACGATAACCGGCAATAAACAACTTGCCATCGGCCTGTTGGTTCAGTGTCCATACATGACCACTACCATCGAGACTTGACCGCATCTGGCCATCGACACTGAATGTGATGTCACGTGATCCGTCGTAGTTATACCTGGCGAGGGCAAAATCTCCTTCTTCCAGGACCGGCGTATAATCTCCGAAGGCAACAATTTTCCCGTCAGCTTGTTGAATTATTCCGTCACTGTTCCCAGTAGGGATAAAATCGTTAAATACATATCCGGTTCCCTGGCCATAAGTCAGGTCGAGACTGCCATCAGAATCGTAACGTGCAAAGGCAACTCTATCTCCGGTTGTTCGACCAACAACAAACAATCTTCCGTCGGACTCTACTGACACAACTTCTGCATTAACAGCTTCACCAGCAAGCAAATTGGCGACATAGCCAGAGCCACCACCGAACAGAGTGTCCGCAGAGCCGTCTGGATTTATTCGGAAGATATTCGAAGAGATATCCGTAATAATAATTTTTGCATCGGCCTGGAGAGCTGAGGCATAAGCACTCCCAATGGGAAGGCCAAGGTCAGTCGAGAGAAGAACCATTCCATCCCCGCCACCAAACGAAAAGTCTGGTGTGCCATCAGCATTATAGCGCGCAAAAATGGTATCACTTCCGGTACCAAACGTGTACGTGGAGCCAATAACTAGAATTCTCCCGTCATCTAGTAAAAACACTTTACTGTATACATCAGAGTCCCGAAGAGAACTGACCAGATAACCCGCTCCCGAGGCGAAACTTGGATCCAGACTACCAGCAGCGTCATAACGAGCAATGAAGAAATCTGTATCATCGCTACTTGTTGCGGCGCCGACAACGACAAATTTGCCATCAGGCTGTTGAGTTATTTTAGAGATAGATTCGGCAAGAGAGTAAACATTCTCCAAATCGGTCCCGGCAAAGAACGGGTCCAGTTCACCAGCCCGCGCCAGTGGGATCAACGGATAAGGATCAGCACCGTCCAGAATCCCATCATTGTCATCATCGATGTCGGCATTATTTCCAATACCATCACCATCGCTGTCGACCGATTCAGTACGATCAAGCGGGAAAGCATCGTCGTTATCCAGGACTCCGTCGTTATCGTCATCATTATCGGCATTATTCCCGACACCGTCTCCGTCGGTATCGACTGATTCGCCCGCATCTAACGGGAAGGCATCATCGACGTCCGAGACGCCATCATCATCATCGTCGGTATCAGCATTATCTCCGGTACCATCAAGGTCAAAGTCTGCCCATTCACTTGGATCGTAGGGGAAATAATCCAAGGTATCGATGACGCCATCGTTGTCACTGTCGTCATCGCAGGCATCACCAAAGCCATCACCGTCAACATCAGCTTGATCGGCATTGGCTACTGCAGGACAATTATCATCAACGGCACTGATACCGTCCCCATCGGTATTTTCAGAATAGGCATAAGAAGTGGAGGTTATATTTGGCACTGGAACAGGGAGGTACAGCCATTTTTTGCCACTGTAAAACCCACTGCCATTATCTTCACTGGCAAAGGGTGAAATGTCTTTATAGTTGAGCTGGATTGTGCCATCGGGATAGAGAACTGCTGAGAAGTTGTTGGTACGCCCATAACCGGCATCAGCGGCTATATCCGTTTGCCAGTGCACAACCACACGGTCAGGGGAGTTTCGATGCTGAATGAACAGACCGCCGCTGTAATAAGAATCAAAATCGGCATTCCATACGGCAATACGAGGGCTGCTGCCAACGGCGCCAAACCAGATGTTGCCATCGGTATCGGCGGTGATCTGAGTATAAAAAATATCGTAGTAGGGAAAAGACCAGGGCAAGTTAAAGACGACGGTCTCTGTATCACCATACTGGAACTGATACCCTCCGGCAACCTCTGGTTGGAAACGATCAGCAGCACTGCTGTCCCAAACCGGTGTGGGGTACTCATCCAGAGTATATCTGGCAAAAGAAACGCCAGCGGTAAGCACCAGCATGACAACAATCAGCAATTGCACTATTACGAACTGGAGAGATCGCATTCCCCAACCTCCTGTGAATACAAAAAATGAATACTTCATCCCATCGACCGCAAATGGTCCAAACTAAATAGTGTACCAATACAACGACAATGGATCATTTCCGTTGCTGCCCGCAGCAGATATCACTGGCACTCCCATTTTTGGTTATACGCCCAACAAGTTGACACGCTTCCATCACTACACGTCAAAGTTTCTGTCCCAGCCCAGGCCGGTAGCTTACAAACAGAATATCTTGATGTTAAACCGGTGTAGTAATAATCAGGCGAGTCATATCTATCCATTGTACTCGTACAATAGCATTGTGAAATATCACAAAAAGCATTCGGGTATGTTCCCGTTTCAACGTATTGATTACCGCAAGTTTCACTTCCTGGAACACAGGCTCTTCCTGTGCTTACCCATGCGCCCCCCGACAAGAGAACTTCAATGCTGGCGGTACGACATCCACTATCAGTTGCCGTAACCGTTGCTGAACGAACCTCACCCGGTGCGGTACAGGCACTGATGTTCGAGACCATGCCATTTTCATCGATTGAGCCGCCAGAGAAACTCCAAACATAAGGTGCTATTCCACCTGACACCGAATACTGACTGCCCTCTCCAGGCATCTCCGGGCCATCGAGCGTCAAACCGGACAGTGCCTGAATCTGGACTGATGATGTAGCCGGTACACCACAGTTATCGATAACTGTGAGCGTAGCGGAGGTTTGATTCGTGGGCGTTTCAGTAACGGTTCCAGTGTCTTGATCAACGGACCCACCGGCAAGATCATAGGTATATGGGGCTCTTCCTCCGCTGACAGATAAGGAAGATCCTGCACAAACATCTTGCCCCTCTGTTATCTGAATTGGATCGGCAGAAGAACAATTACATGCACCAATTCCATCAGGGCAGTCAGAAATCATACAGTCAATATCAACTGCGAAGGCTGGTGCGCCCCCCGCGACAAAACAAAACAAAACAACAACGAAAATCGATCTCAATGTCATAATTCCCTCACTTAGTATATTTTCAGCACTAGCAATAAATTTGCTCAATTATCCACATTCAACCATTGCCCCAATCGGCAAACTTGATTGTCCGGATTCGGCAACGTCTCTCCGAAGGAGCTGAGAGCTCGCCACTTCGTCAGAGACAGCGTTGAAGTAACCGGTCAGCTCGATCTCTTCGCAGGCATCCCCCTTCGGTATTGATACGAAAGTCGCCTTTGTCGGGACTTTCCTGCGCCAGCAGCAGCTACAGGCAGCGGATGGCCAAGCTTTTACCGAAGTTGTTCTGACCGATAAGAAAGGTCGAGTTGGCAAGCTGGATGTCGGCTTGCTCGATCCTGCGGAAGTTTTTGATCTCGATTCTGGATAAACGCAACGCTCCCCTCCCAGGGACAGGCACCATTTCGCTTCATCGAATGGTGCCTGTCCCGCTCACAACGAAACGAACAATCAAAGAAACAACGTCAATAAAATAGCCTGTCCCCTTTTATGGTTCTCAAGGCAGAGAGTATTTGACCCCCAAGGCGAAAAACACTATCGCTGAAAAAAAAGTGGCCACTTGCATAAAAAGATATTGAGAAGGGTTTTCGCTCTTCACAATAACCAGTCCTCTTACATAAAATTCCTTTTCCTTCGAAGAGAGAAAGAAGTATACAAACAAGAATAAGGAGCAACAAAAGGTCAATGCTATTTTTATAGCTTCCGCTGTTGCCTCGTCAGCCTTCCTAGAATATATAGCTAAAGAAACCCCAACCACTATAAATATATATCCTAAAATATTTAACTTTAAATACTTGTTAGCCATCACTCATACCTTCCAATTAGAAACCTGCTCCAGACAAAACGGCATCTCCAGTAGTAACAATGACTGATGGGATAGGAGGAAGGATAGCCCCCCCAATAGTTGTAGCTGTTGATGGCTTGAAAAAATCACTGCCACAAACGGCCATATCAAGAGCCGCATTACCGACAGATATTGCTGTAGCTGGAACAACAACTTCTGGCTGAACCGAAACTGTACCAATAACAGAAGCGGCATCTGCACATACAGCAACAACTTTCGAGCCACCATTACAATAAATTGTCTTGGGAAAATTTCTTACAGCATCTACTGTTGCATCCGATGCCTCATTGTTTGTTGTTTTGGTCACACCGTTTTGATTATAAGTGTAATTGTCAGCACTAGGAAACGCGGTATGCCAATCTTCCCCCCCCAATCCTCTGGGATCGCGCCAAAAAACTGGGTTATTCCAAACATACCCATACAAATTCACATCACTCCCAGCAAACCCGATCGGATCCTTACTAATAAACCGTCCCTCCATCGGATCATAATACCGCGCCCGGTAATAATAGAGTCCCAACTCCCGATCCCACTCACGGGCCGTATAGGTATAAGCATTCCCAAACTCGCTATCCAAAACACTGGTCAGCATCCCAAAGGTATCGTAGGTGTGCCGCTGAACAATCCCCTTAGCGCTATCAGTCAACGCCAGAACACTCCCCAACCCATCAGCATGGTAGAAATAGCTCTGCCCACCCACAACCTGCGCCAACGGTTCATCAATCCCCGGCCCATGCAGGTACTGGCGAGTACTGACAGTCGCCCCATCATCGACCAGCTGCAGGACGATATCCTCACCGTCATAAACAAAGGTGGTTGTGGTGGTAGCAAGGGTATCGA
This sequence comes from Desulfuromusa ferrireducens, assembly GCF_055389805.1. NCBI lineage: Bacteria > Pseudomonadati > Thermodesulfobacteriota > Desulfuromonadia > Desulfuromonadales > Geopsychrobacteraceae > Desulfuromusa > Desulfuromusa ferrireducens. Next base: position 3,528,517 of record NZ_AP042415.1, on the reverse strand, counting down.
CCACCTGCTTTTCGATCCGCCGGCCGAAAGCGTCGTACTTAAAGTTCAGGGTGCGCAGGGTCTGGCTGTCCTTGATCAGCTGCGCCTGCTGCAGCTGGTTCTCGGCCGTCCAGCTGTACTGCCAATACTTGGTCTTGGCGGCGTTCAGGTAGCGGTGGCTCTGGTTCCCGAGGTCGTCATAGTCGTAGGTGTATTTACGCCCTTTTTCCATCTGGTTGGCGGCGTTGTGCTCAAAAGAGACAGCCGGGGTGTCCTTGACCGTGGGGCCGGACTCGCGGTTGCCGACCAGATCGTAAGTAAAGTCCTCTTCGCTAGGACCGGTCTTTGCCTGGGTGACGCGGTAGAGGCTATCGTACTGGTAATCAGTGGCGATGCCGTCTTCAACCCGCTGCTTGCGGTTACCGACCTTGTCGTGCAGCGGGTAGCCAACCTTGAGGATATCAGGACCGGCTGCGCCGTCGGTGTAGTCGATGCCGGTGAGCCAATCCATCTGGTTGACATCGTCGTAGCTGTAGCTGCCGACCACGCCGTTGGGGAAGTCAAGACTGCTACGACGACCGAAGGCATCGTAACCGAAGGTAAAGGTGCCGGCCTGGTCGGAAACGATATCCTTGAGCTCCTTGGTGATGGCATCGTAGACATAATCGATACTCTGCAGAGTAGTTAAACCCTGCTTGACCTCAACCAGTTCACGGCGCCCGAGGGCATCGTACTGGTACTCGATGATATAGCTGCCGTTATCAACGCTCTTCAACCAGCCATTATCGTAGTAGGTTAGGCTGTGGCTGCTGTCCGGCGTGGCTGCGGTCTGCAAGCGGCCATCAGCATAATAGCTGTAACTGGCCAGAGTGTTGTTCGCCGCATCCTTCTTGAACTCCAGTTTGCCGTCAGTGGTGTACTCGTAGGTCAGCAGCAGCGTGCCGGTGCCCGGCTCACCCAAGAACTTCTGCTTGGGGCGACCATCGGTGTAATAGGTGTAGCCGATCACCTTACTGAGCGGATCGGTTTCCTGCTCCAGCCGCCCGAGGGCATCGTAACCGAACAGGGTGGTCTGGTTCTTGGCATCGGTGAGGCCCTTGAGTTTATCCCCAGCTCCGCCGCAGCTGGGACATCCGGCGCCCTGGTAATCGAGAATGGTATCGAGAATCTGCTCTTCGGCAGTCCCCGGATTAAGGGTGTTGCTGATCTTGGTGACCTGCCTCTTGGAGTTGTGCTCGAAGCTGGTTTCGTTCTGCTCGGCATCGAACACATAGTTGCGGTTGCCAACACCATCGTAATCAAACTCGGTGATAAGCGGGGTAGCGGCCCCCTGAGTGATCTGAACCAGCTGCGCTAGGGCATCGTACCGCAGAGAGGTATCACGGGTGCTGGTGCCGTCGGTGCCAGTGAGAGTGACGGTCTGCGCCAGACCGAGAGCGTCGAAGTTGCTGAAGCTACTGACGATGCTGTTCGGATCGATGATTGATGTAAGCTGGCCGGTGGCGGCGTACTGGTAGTCGACAACTCTTTGTAGCGGATCAGTAATCGTGTCGAGCTGCCCATCAGCACGGTAGATCATGACCGTCTGGGGACCGCTGGCGTCGGCCGCGCTGATCTTCGGTGCGGTCAAGGTAACAACTTCGGTCCCGTCGCCCGGCTCTGTGTAGTCGATGGTTGTGGTGATTCCAGCGATAACATCGGTGATGCTGGTCGGACGGTTGTAAGTGCCGTAGGTGTAAGCCAGGTGGCGGTGGACCGGTTCATCGACGGTAGCAATTGGAGCACCGGCTGCATCGTAGGTAATGGTGCGTACCTGAGTAGTGATATCGAGCGGATTGCCATCGGCATCGTAACTGTTGTAGCGAATCATCCGATAGTTTACCTGAGTGCCAACTGCTTCCATCGGAGTAAGAGAGTATTCTCTGCGACCACGACGGCCAGAATCGGCATCGCTTGAGAGGTAATAGCTGTAGTGCTTAACATTGCCAAGAGGATCTTGTTTACCAACCAGTCGCCCCTCATAGGTGTCGTAGTAATTGATCCACTGCCCGCCATCTTTTTCAGTGACGACAGTTTGTGGAGTGGCAGCAGTAATGGTTGCCGAATACTTGCTGGGCAATACGTTACTGTCATATTGGTAGCTTTTGCTGTAATCGGCAGCATCAGCGGTTTCAGCACCGTCCACATCAATCACTCCTTCTGGAGCGACAGTACGCACTACTTTCCCTTGATCGTAGACATACTTGCTGATCTGTAGGTTCGGATCGGTAATATATTCGAGCAAGCCCTCAGCAGTATAATTAAAGATCCACACAGGCCGTCCTGATCCCGGCTGTGGTTCAGGACAACTGACGGTTTCCAGTTGACCGTTGCCGTTGTAGATGAAATCAAACTGTGAGCTTGCCGGATCTTGAATATAATCAACCCGGCCGTTGACATCGAAATGGATCGAGGCGCTACGCCCGGTTGGGTCGGTGACGGTGAGTTGGTCGGCGATGCTGTTATCGAAGCTGAGGGTATTCCCGTGACGATCGGTGATGCTGGCAAGTTTTTTATCGCTGCCGAACTGATAAACGCTGCCGGAAGGAAAGTTGATGGTATAACTACCGTCGCCATTGGCGGTGAGGGCCGATTTATCGGTAACGCGAGCTTCGTAAAGCCCGGTCTGACTATTTAAAAAGTAAAACCGCTTGCCGACCCCGCCGGTCAGTACCAGGGTGCCATCGCTATTTTCATGCAGATAGATCTCGTAACTGTGACTCCAGCCCTTGCCAACCTGACCGGCGATCCGGTCGAAACTGTTGTATTTAAGTACCATACGCAACGGTAGCGGCCCGCCTTGAGAAGAAAACAGCTCTTGTCGGTGGGACAGGTTTCCAGAAAATGCGTTGACTGATGCGAATGCCGGAACAGAGATAAGCAACAACAGAATCAGCAGAACAAATCTTTTCATGATTTCCCTCGCGTTTATAAAATCAAAACAATAAATGCTTAAAATTAAAAGGAATTAGCGTTAAACCAAGGGAGTCTCAAAACGCAAAAAGCCCGCATCCGGTTCAGGTAAATACCTGACCAAACACGAGCCTTAGAAATCTGGCACCCCTCCAGTACATTCCCAACCCCTCACAGCGCAATAAATCAATTCATTAAATGAAAAACAATCGTAAATCTCTGGGGTTTGCATGTCAATTGGTATTTGATTATATCTTTATGATTATCGGGAAGTAAAATTTCGCGATGTTTTCGGATAAGGGAACAACTTATTGAGGTTGTGGTCTTGGCCTTACATCCCGTTTAAATGGATCTGAATCACCCAACTCCTATCCCCCATTGCAAAGACCACTCTTTAGGGGATAGTTACACCATCGCCAGAATCTCAGACGGTGATTTTCAAAATTTAGAAATTGCTACTGGTGGCCGGAGTGTCCGGTAAGTCCCTTCTGCTCGTTTTTCAAATAACAGGTCAAAAGGGGTTTTCATGTACCTAAAGGACTTTTGACGGGGGCACGGACATTCCGATAAGTCACTGCTTTAAACACACGAAAGCCCCACGAATACCAGATCGTGGGGCTTTCCTGCTTTGGTGCATTTATCAGACAGATTTTACTGGAAGTGGCGACTTACGGTAACGCTCGATCGGCACAAGTTCCAGACCTACAATTCAATGTGGAGCAACTTCCGAGACGTTTCGACTGAATGGAGTTCTCCGCCTGAAACCACCCTCTCTTTATGCCCAATAAGTCGACACTTGTCGGAATCCAGGGGGAATTACTACTTTTATTCGCCACCTTGTTTGGTCGGTGGGGAATGATCAATATCGATCTCGGCATCCAAGCGATGCAGCGCGTGTAAAACTTCGTCCAGAATCCCAGGTGGGCCGCCGCCCATATTTTCTTCTTCGGCAACTTCTAACTCGCGGGCATCGTACTCCCAGCGACGTAAGATTTTGATTTTTTGCTCCCGGGCCAGAGACTGTTCGCTCAACACGTCGTCTGGAGAAGCAAAGATGCTTACGGGATCAAGCATTGCCTTGTCTATATCCACCATGTGCCTCCTAAACTCTTCACCATTCCAGACGCCAGAGGGGGTAATGGTGATGTTACGGTGAGAAAACTTTTAGGCGGACGTTACCCACCTGATAACATCCACCGGGCAGACACTATCGCAGGACCCGCAATCAATACAGACCTCCTTGTCAATGATATGAACATCCCCTTGCTCGCTGATGGCATCAACTGGACAAACCTGCGCACAGGCGGCACAATTAATACATCCATCTTCGATCCAGTGAGTTCCCATCTTAAATCTCCTTTCTCTCTATTAATTATTCCAGAACGGTAACAGGGATATTTGATTATGCAATCCCCCATGAAATTGTCTTCAGTTTGCTGACAAGAACAACTATCCGAGGTGTTGATCATTCATCATCCGTCCGTAATGTTCTGTGACCCGAGACAGCCACTCCTAAGAGCATGTAATGTCAAAACTTAGCAATTGCGGCAGATGACCTGCAAGTCCCTTCATTTCACCAGTATCCTGTCGACTGCATTGGATTGTCATATATCCAAAGGAATTTTGATAGGGGTGTCCGGAGGCCCCACACGTCACCTCTTTAAATACGAGAAAGCCCCACGATTATCACATCGTGGGGCTTTCTCGCTTTGCGGTATTAATCGAACACTTTTTACTGGAAGTGGCGATATTTAGAACATGCTCGATCTGGCCGACTATCAGACACATAATAAGATATGGAGCAACTTCCGAGACGCTTGCCCAAAGTTGACGCTTTTTGAGCTGAAGTAACCCCTGCTAAATGTTCCACAAGTCGATACTTGTCGGAACTCGGTCGGTCAAATCTTACTACTTTTACTATTGTAACGAACCGCTCAGTAATTCGTTTTTAAATGTGAACTTCTTATTTTGGATTGCTGAATCAACCCAGTTAATCCATAGAAAATATCGTAATCTAAGTATGGACGCACCAGGGACTTCTACAGGTGTCGAATAGAAAGAGGGCGAGGTTTTAATCTCGCCCAAGAAACGACAAATCAAAACCTCATGCGATAGGAGACTGCCCCTGAGACATCAGGGTCCTGTCCTTGGGTTGCACCATTCAAGCTCAAGGCAACCATCGAACTGTCGTTGATGGTGTAATCGACCTCAGCCCCCACACGAACCCAAGTGCGCTGGATCTTGTCGCCGGGGATATCAAAGGCGATATTGAAGCCACCCACATCTTGGCCGGACAATGCAGGTCCATTGTTGTCAAAACGATAGACCCCTTCGAGGGTCAAGCGCAGTTGAGTTGACGATGAGGGCGACATGACACTAGCAACCCCAGCCCGCAATTCCTGCGCATTCTGTTTTTGTGTATCGAACTGTGCCGGTACGCTGCCGTTTGCTTCGGTATAACTATCGACGCGGGTTTGAGAGAATGTCAGTCCTGCGTAGGGGTCGAAGCGCACGGGGCCGATCTGTCCAGCATCCTGCCAATCAAGCTTCATGCGGATGGCCGCGCTTTGAACGTTGGTATCGCCGGTCGAACGGTCCTCATCCGAGCCATTGAGATAGCCACGAGTCACTTCAGCGTCCCATAGACCGTAGGTTGCGGTTACAGAGGCAATCAGCCTGTCAGCTGGACCAACACGCCAGTTGATCTCGCCGACTAGGTAACCACCGTCAAGATCGGTTGAGCCAGAAAACGGCAGATCCTGTCGTTGCCCGGAATAACCGAAACCAAGTCCAGCACGCAGTCGGCCATCAGCATAGTCGTTATACATCCCGATTTCAGCGGAATCAGAAACGATGTCGAGGTCCTCGGTAAAAATACCCAGATCACCTGTTGCCCAGAAGCCCAGACCTTTTCCCGTTTGGTCATAGCTCATCAGCGGCCGGTGATGTGCTCCGGTCAGAGAGAGGGAACTTAACTGAGCCCCAGTGTGGAAAACCTGACGGGCACCCGAAACCGTGCTCATCCATTGCACCGGATCGATCAGCACTCCCTTACGTGCCATCCAACTGGCATAATCTCCATCAGGGTTGTAGCCGTCACCGATAAGAACGGAACCATCGGCCGACACATCCTTGACATTCCTAAGGTCCCAACCTGCGAGGGTGACATCTTCATCTTCAAGCCATTCTGTCACCGAAATAGTGCCTGTTGTTTCGTCCCAACGAAAAGCACTTTGACCAACCAACGTATCAGCCTTCCCAACGACGACCGATCCATCCGCTGACATTGCGTAGACCTCACTGTTGTCGCCCCCAAGAGCGCCAAGATCAGTCATGGTATTATCGACCCATCGAAACGCATGACGAGAACTGTTTCCGGAGAGAAAGGCATCCCCAACGACGACCGATCCATCCGCAGAAACCGCAACGGCAGCGCTGTAAGTGCCGCCGAGGGTCTCGAGATCGGTCATGGTATTATTGACCCAGCGAAAGGCATGGCCGTTCTCGTCAGCGTTGAAGGCCGTCCCAACGACGACCGATCCATCCGCAGAAACCGCAACGGCAGCGCTGTAAGTGCCGCCGAGGGTCTCGAGATCGGTCATGGTATTATTGACCCAGCGAAACGCATGATTGGGACCGTTGTCGGTTGTCTGAGCCTCCCCAACGACGACCGATCCATCCGCTGACACCGCAACGGCCTCACTGTAGCCGCCCCCAAGAGTGCCAAGATCAGTCATGTTATTATCGACCCAACGAAACGCATGGTAGTAAAGGTTATTGTCGACGTTGGCACCCCCAACAACGACAGATCCATCCGCTGATATTGCGTAGGCATCACTATATGTGCCCCCGAGGGTGCCCAGGTCAGTCATAGTCCCATTGCTCCAGCGAAAAGCATGATACCCACTACCCACGGGATCAGCCCGACCAACGACGGCAGACCCATCTGCAGATACCGCCGCAGGATAGATATATTTGCCCCCAAAAGAGCCCAAGTCAGTTGTTACTCCGTCTTGCAGTTTAAACATATGGGAATCAATCACACCAAACACGACAGAGCCATCTTGAGAAAGCAGCCGGTACGGGCCTTCTAACTTGCCAGCATGACAGGTCCCCGCAAGCACGAGCAATACAACAATCACAAGTAGGGGGCTAAACGCCCCAAGTATCTGTTTAGATTTCATCTTTTATCCCCTCCTGGAATAATTGGACGTAATAATGGTTTAGTAAAAAACAAGCGTTCATCGGTAGGGAGACACGGATAGCTGGTTAAGCGTTTCCACATTTGACAATGTGAATTAGCCCAATCTTAATGTCAACGAAAAATGGGCTCAAGCAAAGAATCTCTGCCGGCAAAACTATTGGAAATGTTAGGCTAATTTGACGGACGCAGCCGTTGCCGGTTGAGACCCCTTCAAGTTTGGTTGGTGGGTTTTTAAAACTTAGACATTGTGACGGGCTACCGACATAACCGGAAAGCCTTCGTTAGCTCGTTTCGCAAATATCCTGCCGAAATTGATTTCCATATATCCATAGGAGTTTTGATGGGGACCGGATGTCTGATAAGTCACCTTCTATAGAACGCAAAACGCCCACGATTACCTGATCGTGGGCATTTCTTTGAATAGGGTACTTATCAAACACTGCGTTACTGGAAGTGGCGATATTCAAGCCATGACAGACCTGGGCAGTTTCCGACCCCACAATTCAATGTGGAGCAACTTCTGAGACGTTTTCGGCCGGGCGCCAGTTTTCAGCAAAATCAATCGCAATCGACGTTCGATAAGTCGGCACTTGTTGGAATCAGATCCTCTCCCGGTCAAAACTTACTACTTATGAAAAACGGCCTGCTCGCCCCTTGTCTCTCTGCCAAAAGTGAAAATCCGATTTTGGTCAGCCATAACCGATTCAATGAGTCGAGGCTTGTTAGTTAAGGCTATTTCGCGGTTTGGATTGTGAGATTGTTTGTTTCTACAAACTCAGGCACTGCTCAAGTCAACACGCACAGGGGGCAAGATGAATCAAATATCAATCTTACCCCTTAACCGGGGCCACCCTGCGGCCCCGGTTAAACCTCGGCGGTCAGGGGATTGGACTGAACAATCTCCTGGTTGTCATCTCACAGCAGTTTCTGGAGATAAGAAACCAGGGCATCGATCGTCGAACAGATTGTCTTTTGGGTCCCCTCATCGATTATCCAATCGGTTATGAGGCCGTCTGCCTTGGCGCGGATGTCGGAATTAAGCTTGTCCATGGCGTCCAGGTATTCCCCATCATTGATCAGCCCGATCAATTCGTCGAATTTTTCCGAAAGAGCGTTTTTCATTTGCTCCGGGTTTCTTAGGAAAACTCCATCCGGGCAATCCTGGATAAAGTCGTTGATGGTCTGTGCGGCCTCTTGTGCAGTGAGAACCCTGATCGGCATCTCACCGGTCCCAGGTCCCCCATCATCGTCAGTAACCGTCAAAGCTACCTTATAGTCACCAGGAGCCGCATATACGTGTTCGGCTGTGACTGCTCCTGTTGAGTCCGGCGCATCGTTTTCTTCATCTACAACCCCTTCAATGCCAGTGTTATCACCGAAGTCCCACAAACCAGTGTGGGTGTCAGGCCAGCCAGGATCGGTGAAATTTCCAGTGAAATTTGTGTTGGCCAACGGGAGCAGGAACGGGATATTCTCCTGGGTGACCGCGTCAACAGTCACGGTCGGATCAACGTTGTTCACTGTCAGTGTCGGTGAAGCGGCGGTACCGCTACCGGTATCGTCGTCCGCAATCGTGATCTCCACCGTGAAGTCATCCGCCACCGTACCGGTAGCAGGGTGATCGTCCGGAAATCCACGGGTGGTCTCAAAGGATTTTTCTGTGATCGTGAGCGAGGTCGTCTCCCCATCGCTCCACACTGCGGTGCCGGTAAAGCTCTCAGTGGACTTTCCATAGGCTGGGTCGCTAAACGTGCCCGATACGACAACGGCAGGATCTGCTTCGTTAATGGATGTGGCACTCAGGCTGATGGAGTCGATCTCGGGATCAAGGTTGCTAACCAGGATCTCCGGTGATGTACCAGAATCACCATATCCGGTTGCATCCCAAATTTTTATTTCCACATGGAAAAGATCCTCTGCAGTATCACTTGTAGGGTGATCATCTGGAAATATGTATGAATTAGTAAGCGTGGCGGTGGTGTCCGTATCATCCTCATGTAACGAAAAAGCCTGCGAAAACGTGTAAACAATTTCACCTGTATCAATATGTTTCCAATCAAAGCTATAGCCGTACCAAGTACCAGGGACCAGTTCGTTGAAGGTTACTGATACACTCACCTCTGTTCCTTCATCGATTTGAGTTTCCACCTCAATTGTATCATCATCAATTTCTGGACCACCAACTTTGTTCCATATTACGGACCCCAACGCATCATTGAATAAATGAAGACCATCTGGTCTTAGTAAGACGTCCAACCACAGGTCGTCATACTCACCTTCCGTTAGGCCGGTTGACGCAACACTGAAGAACAGGATCTCATCTTCTTCCACCTCATAGTTAAAAAAACCATCGTAGAGATCGGTGACTGGATGAGCTTCTGTAGAACTTGCGTCCCATTTATATCTTTTGAATGAGTGCGTATGACCAGCGAACACTGCTTTGATTTTTGTTCGATGTTTAGAAAGTACATCTATGTAATCATCAAGTTCACCTGGTTGGCGAACATTACATAGATCTTCGTTGACTCCATCCAGTTCTTTCCTTGGGTCTTGGTGCCAAAACAACAATGCCGTTTTCGTATAAAAATCCCCAAGTTGTTCATCAAGCCAGTCCAATTGTTCCTGACTAAGCTTAACGCAGCTGCCTTTAGCTGCAGTATCTGCTGCTGCGGTACTGTTTAAAAAGAAAAATCTCCAGCCATTATCGTGGTACAGCGCTTTATCCTCTATAAATTGGAAGTTATAATTGCCATTATTGTTGTTGTATTTCGTCTCGTAGAAACGAAATTGTTCTTTGGCGTATTCCCGCATAACTGTATCTGAATAGCTTCTGACGTCATGGTTACCAAGGACCATAATATGGCGCATGTCCTTATCGAAATATTCATTTACTAGAAAAAAGTAATCATCGATGGGGCTGAAGGGCCAGAGATAATATAAATCTTCAATATGATCCCCAAGGGAAACAACGAACTCCGATCCAGCAAATATACCACTACCTGCATTTGCTAGCCCTGCGCGACGGTCATCATGTTTATTTTGTGTATTACAATGATCACCAAAAAAATTACCGGCCGCACAGATATGAGAATCAGAAATCATTGAAAAGCGAACGTAGCCGACTCTACTGAAGTTCGCCTCATAAGTCGAATACTCCGATTCCCCCTCAAAATAGACGTTGGCCGTTACGGTGTGAACAAACCCATTTATATTTAATAAAGAGAAATCGAACACATCGTCGTTGAAGATGTATATGGTAGTACCATCATCAAGGGTCGTTCCATAAGCTGTATAATAATATAGGTCGTTTAAGTTAAACTCCACTTTCTCGACATTTTCTGATTCGCTTGGCTTGTAGACGATATAGTACTTAAGTTCGGCATTAACTAGTACTTCTCCGACTATTGCACCATCAAGCAGGTCGAGGGTATCGTCAATCTCCTTTCCATAGTAAATCTCACCTGCTACAGAGGGGCCAATGAAAAGTAGCAGTTGAATGGCCATTAACGCTGCAATTAGAACTTTTCTTCGCATGATTTGCCTCCCTTTCCTTATGATTTACTGCTCCTGTAAGGCGGCCGTTTGTTGTCACACAACCACCTGGACATAGTGGCTCACTGTGAAATGAAGAACCACGCCTTCTGAGTTACGCCTATCCGGGAGACCCGATCTCGGTTTTCACGTTTCATTCCTGGTTCAGTAGCTCGGGACTGCGCTCGGGTCGGTTCCCACCGTTGGCCTATCCTCCGCCCAGGCCATCCAGCAGTGTACCAGCGCTGTTCCCGCCGCCACCTCCCAATTCAATGACAATCAAAAGGCCAATAAAAAGCCGAGCCTGCGGAAGGGTTCATCTCCTTCGACAGTTCGGCCATCTTCAGTTTCGAAGACCCGAGACTTTCCGTCCCCATCTCGCGATAGGTTTGGCTTTGTCGGGTTTGGACAACAAGCCTGATCTCTTATTTGTGATTAGCTTGATTCATTGTAGGTGGGGTTCAGAGGATATCAATCGTCCATCTATACGAATATTTTTCGTATTTTTTCACCAAGCGGGTCATGCCAAAAGACTAGGCATCTACGAATGCCAAAGGGGGAACCTAGGCTTTTTGTCGTACCTTACAGATTCTTTTCGGCCCACAAAACGGCCTGCGACCTGTTGCTGACCTTGATTTTCTTATAGATATGGTAAAGGTGGGTCCGGACGGTATGGACACTGATGCACAACTCGGCAGCGATGGTCTTGTTGGTGGCGCCGGTATCCAGGACGGTAAGGACTTCCTTTTCACGCGGGGACAAGGTTGCCGGGTTTTGTTCAGGCTGGGCCTGTGACTGGACGGTGGGAGGGCCAGATCTTAATAATATTTCGGACATGACTTTTCTAGGGAGCCATACTTCACCTTTTAAAATGGTCTGTGCTCCCCGACAAAAATCGACCAGGGTGCTGTCGGGGTAAAAGACCCCCCGGATGCCATAGCTCAAGGCGGGTTGTTCAAACCCGGTGTTTACTGGAAGGTTAAACAGAGCCAACAGATTGTCTGGGGGGATCATCTGACCGGCGTATCTCAACATGGCTTGCAGTTCATTGCAGGTCTTGTCGTAGCAGTCGAGATAAACCAGAGACTTCGCTTCAAAGCCTTTCCAGTGCACTGAAGGAACATCACTCAAACTCGTGGCCAAGACAAACGTGCATTGGCAGCCCTGGATTTTTTTCAGGTTGGCGACAAACAGCTCATTCTGAAACCGGTTTGCGCCAACCATGCAGATGTAAACATCCTGGCAATGTTTCTTTTCCTGCATAGGCTTTTTCAAGGGATTCCCCCCCCATGCCGAAACGCCTGAAGGTTCAATAGTAACTGTAGAATAATAACAGATATTCTCGATAAATCTTTGCCTGTCAATGACACTGAACCTGTGTCTTTTTGATATCTATCCTTGAATTTCCCTTAACACCATAGCAGACCTGAACTGCACAGCATGCCGGTTATAGTGCCTGCATTCCATATCAGTGATGTCTTAAATATCACCCCTTTAAACACGCGAATCGCCCATGATTACCAGGTCATGGGCGATTCTTGCTTTGGTGCATTTATCGGACACTTTTTACTGCAATGCGCCACTTCCAGTAAATCGGTACCCCCCCCTTGCTGAAAGTTGGCAGTAGAAGAATCTGTTTTGTCGCAGGCGGACAAAAACAAAACAAACAGCACGAATACAGCTGAGTTTTAATAATTTACCGATTTCCATGACCGAACCTCCTTTGAAAGTTAGAAGCGGCATTAAAGCGAACTATTCTATATTTGATTGAGCAGATCCCTTACCTTGTCTGCCTCTTCACCTGACGGTGACAGTTCAAGATATTTGGTCCAGACTTCCTTCGCCTTATCTGACTCCACGGTATCGTAGTGATATACAATCCCGAGATTGAAGAGCGATTGCATGTGGCGTGGATTCAGCTCGTTGGCTTTGCTGAAATTGGCAATGGCTTTGTCGAACCAACCGACACGACGATACATAACGCCTTGGTCAGTCAGAACATTTGAATCATTGCCCTCCAACTCTAAGGCTTTATCGTAAGCTTTAATCGCCTGCATTGGCTGATCAGAATCAAAATAATTACCTGATTAGCGCTAATCTTCAGCCAGTCGCAACCAAGTCTCTGTCCTTGGGCTAGTCTGGCAGCCAGCAAAGAGAAGGCGCGGTAGAATACTGGCTAAATCAAAGCGCCGGTTGAATCGATACTGAACTTCGGACAAGTACCGATGGGCATACTTGTCGAATTTGAAACCGTGGTAATTACCATCAATAGAAGTCTTGATATTGCCCAAGATCGTATTGACCCAATGAAAGCAGCCCATGTCGATGCTTTTTCGCTGGGTGCCGACGACTTCACGTTGATGTGTGCAACCAGCCGCCTCAACGGCTCGAAAACAAGCCAGACCATCTGAAACGACTGTTGCGGACGCTTTTAAAAACTGCTGAGCCCATGCTTTTACTTCAGCGCTACTGAATGCTTTAACGGGGGTAAAGACGGCTCGTTTAGGGTGACCTTGGGAGTTCGTCTCTATAGCCGCTATAAAGGGGAACTTGTTTTCTGAACCCCGCCCGACCTTGCCTCCAGTGCGTTCACCACCCAGGTAGGCATCGTCAATTTCAACGCGATCTGCAAGCACTGTTGTGTCTTCGCGCTCATGCATAACTTGCATTAGCTTGTGCTTCAGGCGCCAGGCTGTGCGGTAACTGACGCCGATCCGCCGCATAAGCTCCAGTGTCGAGATACTGGTTTTGGTCTGCGTCAAAAAGAACAGCGCCTGAAACCAGATGGACAGCGGCAGCTTAGTCGCGTGAAAAATCGTTCCGCTGGTCAAGGTCACCTGCTTATGACAGCGGTTACATTGAAAGGTTTTGACCCGGCCATGCCAGACGTTGCAATGGCTGCTGCTTTGGCAGCATGGACAAGTAAAGCCTTGTGGCCAGCGAGCTTTTTCAAGCGCAGCCTCACATTGCTCGTCGGTTCTGTAACGACTTAGAAACTGGTTAAGGCTCAGGCCAGCTTGAAACTGAATACGATTCATCTTCATGGACGCCTCCTTTGCGTGTTGTCCATGTGATGATACACAGTTAGCCTGTCAGGCTATGTCACTCACTGGCTGAAGCTCGACACTAATCAGGAATAATTATGGCCCAATTGCACCCAGGCACCCCGATTTTTAGGTTCTTTTTTTACAACTCCTTCCAGCATCTGAATCTTCTGTTGATATTCACCCGAAGGGACTGCAGCCACAGACGGATTGCCCGGAGCTAAATCTGTTTTCGCATTTGTAATGATGACGCCGACTAAACCTCCCACCACCAGAGCGATAAGAAGTAAGACAATGGTTTCTTTTTTCATGATGTATCCTTTTGCATATTCAATTTGCTCAGTTGGATTGCTCCAAAACAATAATTTTTCACTGGCCTTGTAGCTTGAACCTCTGACTAGTTTAAATTCCAACCATGCCATATTGGCAGACTTAGCACCGTCCCTCACAAGGAATGAAAAAGACGGTGCGCTATGGTTCTTCTGCTGGCTATTTTTCGAGTGCTTTCATGAATTTCATCGCTTTGTCTCCCCGCAGGTTCTCTGACAAGCCGATTAGTCCATCGGTCAGGTAACGAGCCGAAATACCCTTGGAACGTAGATAAGTCATAGCGATTGCCGCCCGGTCCTTGTGAGGACAAGCGGTGACAATAATCTTGTCTTTCGGTAATTCGTTCAATCGAGCAGGCAATTCATTGAGTGGAATCTTCAACCCGAAACTCGGCCCCCAGGCCTGCTGCTCTTCCTTGAACCGAATATCGACCAAAACGGCCTTGCCCTCTTTCAGCATGTCTATTAACTGTTTGCTGTTGGCTTTCATTTCGATACGTGAATCATAGGTAAAACCTGAAATATACTGTTCAAGTGTGTTGTCAGAAGCAAACCCCAGTACAGGGAACAGGAAAATCGTTGTTACCAGAACTATTTGCTTGAGCATTGTTTTATCCTTAAATGATTTGTTTTTTCGCCTTGTCCAAACGGTTCGATCTACCGGCATAACCTCGGCATGAAACAAACCACGGATCTTTCTTTACGTAGCAACACCGAGCAGACTCCAACGTGAAGCCTGCTCGGTGAGATTGTCAGCTGAATTTAAATTCCATGTCCACTCGCGTGCATTCCGTTCCCATGATGGCCGCGAGAGTTCCAAACCAGATCGGCTTTTCCCCGCTGTTCCTCGGTAAGGATTGCTGACATATCTTTCTGTAATTTCTGCTGTTTGATGATTTGATCAGCGCGCAACTCAGCACGCTTGACCATCACCTTGCGAAGCGTCGCAGGGTCCTGGTCAGCGCTATGCATCAGGCCATGACGGGAATCATGTTCACCGGTCGCAGCCTGATCGAGCGGCCAATACGCATTGAGCAATTCCCCTAACTGCAATTTCTGGTGTTCATCCAGTTCGAGAAAGGTATCCATCTGTGCGATACGAGTCTCAACATTCTGCTGAAGTTGCTGATCATCCGCCATGTCATGATTTATCGTATGCTGATCACCGCTATGGTGATTTCCGAGACCGAAGCTGTTTGGATTCGCCAGTGCCATGCTTCCGAGCATTAAACCGCCAATCAGTAACCCTGGAATAAGGATACGTTTTTTCATGTTTTCTCCCTTTAAACTGAGGACGTACGCCCCCACTGATTGTTTTACAATTTCGTATATCATCCGCTCTTCCCCGGTTTCGGGTGGAGAGGGACTATCTGTTGGATGTCGGGAAAATCACAGAAGTGGCTTAATGCAGAAGAACAACTGTACGCAGGGCCGTTAGAGCCTGAGGAGGGGGGAGTTTGGATGCAAATGTCAGGTTGCCCCGACCTGCAAGGCTTAAACTTTTTACAGGAATGATCGGTCTATGGGTTTGGTCAAGATCAATTACAGCAATGTTGCTTTGCAGATCAGGCTGAGTTGAGGAAGTAAGAAACGATGAATATGCAGGAGAGTCGAAACAGTCATCCTCAAGATCTGACAGAGTCAAGTCATTGTCTGTTGTGCCTCTATTGCGCTGATGATTTTCAGTTTCCGAGTGGCAAGCCGACTGGCATTCGCCGATTGAATTCAATTCCAGGTGAGAATTGCCTTTTTGCCCAGTACACCAGAACGCATTCCCTACGCTGGTGCTGAACAGCAGGATGATCAGAACAAAAAACCGTGCAAACCATCTTTTATGGAGTTCGATATTCAACATAAATCCATGGAAAGTTTAAAAGGAATGACACCTGAAATCACTACTTCTATTCTCGCAATCGGGGTGAAGACACATTACCGTCAAACCCTAGCAACTTATACCCTCCGTATTAAGAGTAGTTTGCCCAGTCTGCTACTGCTTATTAGCACAGATCCTTCAACATCAGTGAAACCTTTACAGATCTTTACAAATACAGGCCGTATATCTTCCTCCGTAACCGGTACAGGTATGCGAACCCGAACTTCTTTCAGGCTAAGAGGTCTATTGAGAAAAGGATATCTATGCACTTGGCACGACTCCACGCTCCTATAATCCTTCCTGCTTCATTTCTGTTTGGGCAACAGTTTCATAAAATAGAGTGCGGCATCGCCACGCAGATTCTCCGACAAGCCAGTCAGCCCATCAGTCAGATAACGTGCGGGAATCCCCTTGGAGCGTAAATAGGTCATAGCAATGATAGCCCGATCTTTGTGGGGGCAAGCCGTGACGATGATTTTGTCTTTGGGCAATTCATCAAGTCGTGCAGGAAGCTCGTTAAGAGGAATTTTAAGAGCAAAGCTTGGCCCCCACGCCTGCTGTTCTTCTTTGAAACGAATATCCACCAGAACTGCCTTACCGTCTTCGAGCATGTCGATCAGCTTCTTACTGCTGACTTTCATCTCCAGACGGGCATCGTAATTGTAGTTTTTGACATAATCTTCCAGCATATTGTCGCTGGCAAAAGAAGGGTTGCTCAACATGAACATTGTCAGCAGGGCAAAAGTAAATCTTTTCATATTCGGATCCCATTAATAGTGAAAGTCCGCTGGACCATTCAGTGAGTACTACAAAGCTGTTATCGACGACTGATCAATTCCTGTTTTTGGAATCCCGTTCCAAAGCTTGCACAACGAATCTAGATAGGGTCGATTTGAACTTTTGATAATCATTTACCAACTGCCAAGTATCCGACACCTTGATAAATGCCGATTGGTCCTGTTTTATACAAACGACCAATTCGTTTGCAGTCAAAGCATATTCGTCAATGAAGTGCTTGTTTTCAGTGAAGTTAATATTGATCGGTTGCAAGATCAAAAGTCCTGTTTTCATTTCATCTGCAAACTCTTGTTGCAAAATATTTTCAGCGAATTGTTCAATCATCAAGCAAGTTTCACAGCGAACCGTTCCGTGAAA
The DNA here is from genome assembly GCF_055389805.1 of Desulfuromusa ferrireducens. Classification (NCBI taxonomy): domain Bacteria; kingdom Pseudomonadati; phylum Thermodesulfobacteriota; class Desulfuromonadia; order Desulfuromonadales; family Geopsychrobacteraceae; genus Desulfuromusa; species Desulfuromusa ferrireducens. The sequence goes on along the minus strand of NZ_AP042415.1, from coordinate 3,511,450 downwards.
ATAATTGACGATAACGGTAGCAGAAGAAGTGCTACTTAAGCAGAGCAACACCAGGAGAGCTTGTGCTAATCTAATAAAGGCAGCAAACATGACAAGTCCTATATCAGTGATTCGATAAAAACACCCATAGCATTAACAGCCTAATCGGAATTTTCATCATGGAGCCGTATAGATCAACCAGACACCGCCAGCGATAACCAGCAATCCGCACAACCGCTTGATCCAAAGAGTGCCCTTAGAGCGCTCGTTCCAGTTAAGGTAGTGTTGAACCGATTCGGAAAAGGTCCCAGCAAAGACAATCACCGCACAGTGCCCAACCCCATAGGCGAGCAGCAACAAAGCTGCGTAGGTCAGACTTTCACTCGCTTCGGTCAAAGCCACACCTATGACCGGCCCCATAAAAGCAAAAGTACAGGGGCCGAGAGCAACTCCAAAAATCAGTCCAAGAAGCAATGCCGCCAACAGGCCCTTGCGCTGCATACCGATCTGGCCCGGTCCAGACCAGGGCATCGGTATCAGTCCCCAGAGATGCAAACCGAAAAGAAAAAAAATACCGGCGACCATCCAGTTCCCCCAAGGGCCGAGATCACCGAGCATCCTGCCGGCCAATGCAGTCAACAGACCGATCAGAGCGATAGAAACCAGAATGCCGACGGCAAACAGGTTGGAAATAAAAAACGCCCGGCGGGTACTCATCGTCCCCTGATTATCGATGAAACCAACAATCAACGGAATGCTGGCCAAGTGGCAGGGAGAGAGCAGGATACTCAGAACACCCCAACCGGCAGCAGCTGACAAAGCAATCAGCGGTGCACCACTGACAGCTTGGCTTAAACTTCCCATCATCTGTTCGATCATTAGCCGTTACCCCTAAAATTGGTAGCCGAGTTCTTGCCATTTGCCGAGGATTTCTTCACGGCTGTAAAAACCTGTATGTCGATAGAGTTCTTTGCCATCTACAGCGTAGAATATCTGGGTCGGTATCATCTGGACACCATACTCAGCTGCCTCTTGCCTGTTTTTCCAGGCATCGACAAATTTAACGTCCATCTTGCCAGTAAAGTCTTCTCTCAGCTTTTCGAGGATCGGTGCCATCTTGATGCAAGGGATGCATTTGTCGGCACCAACATCGACCAGCTTGGGCAAACTTTCTGCCCATGCTGATGCAGTCAGCAAGAAACTCAGCAGAATCAACAATGATATTTTTTTCATCATCGACCTCACCCGAGCAGTTTTTCGAGGTCAGCTTGACTCGGAACCTTGCCGGTGACCAGCACCTTGCCGTCGACGGCAAGCGCTGGCGTGGTCATTACGCCGAAGCTCATGATTTGGTTAAGTTCGGTCACTTTTTCCATCTCGTAATCGAGGCCGAGGTTATCTGCCGCCTGCTTAGTGGTTTCTGCAAGCTTCTGACATTTGGCACAACCAGTGCCGAGAATTTGGATCTTTTTCATTATCTGTCTCCTTGAATTTAGAAAAATGCTCCGTAAAACAACCCGCTCATGGTTGCCATCAACATAACCAGTACTACAAACACAGCCGTCTTTTTTGTTCCCATCACGCTCCGGATAACCAGCATATTCGGTAATGAGAGCGCCGGGCCGGCTAGCAACAGAGCCAGTGCTGGTCCTTTACCCATGCCAGCGCCCATCAAACCCTGTAATATTGGTACTTCCGTGAGGGTTGCAAAATACATAAAAGCACCGAAAACCGAGGCAAACAAGTTCGCCCCGAGCGAATTACCGCCAACCAGCGATGCAACCCACTCGGATGGAATCAATCCTTCCTGCCCCGGCCGTCCAAGCAGAACTCCAGCGATCAGCACACCGATCAACAACAGCGGCAGAATCTTTTTGGCAAAATCCCAGCTCTCCTCGAACCACTGCCCCATTTCGCCATCACGATTACTTTTCAGGTTGCTGAGCACCGACAGGCCGATCACTCCGAAGGTAAAAGCAAGCTCAGGGTGCTGCGGTGTAATGATCGCCATCACAAGCGCAGGAATACTTGCCAGCAGAATGCGGACAAAACCTATATTGAACCAAGTTGCCAGCATAACCGCCAAAGCGACGGAGAAGCCGCTGGTGACCCACCACTTGGCAACGTAAATCTCATGCCAGAGCCCAGTAGGCTGATCAGTTTTCCCCCAGTTAGCAAACACCAGAATCCCGACCATGGAGGCAAAGTAGAGAGCGGTTTGCCACAGCGGGCGGCCGCCATCCTCGTCCCCCATGACTGGAGCGGCGGCCGCTTTTTCAGCTTCTTCATGCCGGAAGAAAAAGTGCATCAATAGACCGATAACGACGGAAAAAACAATAGCGCCAACCGCACGAGCAATACCCATTTCCGGGCCAAGGATGCGAGCGGTGAGGACGATTGCCAGAATATTGATCGCCGGACCAGAATAAAGGAAGGCACATGCCGGACCGAGCCCTGCTCCCATCCGATAGATTCCAGCAAAGAGTGGCAAAATGGTGCAGGAGCAAACAGCGAGAATCGTCCCAGAAACTGAAGCAACGCCATAGGCGAGGACCTTTTTCGCGTTCGGTCCCAGGTATTTCATTACTGCCGCTTGACTGATAAAAACAGCAACCGCACCGGCGATAAAGAAAGCCGGGATTAAACAAAGCAGGACATGTTCTCTGGCATACCATTTAACCAGATACAGTGATTCCATGATCGCACCCTGAACCCTTGGGATTTCAATAGGGAGAAAAAAACACCCACTGAAAATCACAATGATCCAGAACAAAGGTTTCCATTCAGTTTTCCAATTCATAATGATGTTTCCTTATTGGCTAAATTGCCAAATAGATGGGCAAAAAAATAGCGACGAACTATTTACTTCCCCACCACAGCAAGCGTAGCAGCGTGATCATCTGCCTGTAATTCCAAAACAGATTCAATACAACCAAAAAAGTTCAAAATACATGGCACTCGTAATTGATAAAAAACCTGATTCCCTCGTTTATCGTCAATAACAATGCCAGCCTGCTTAAGAACCGATAGATGCTTAGAAACAGTCGAGATATCTGCTCCGATCATTTCGGTCAGATCACAAACACAGCGCTCGCCTTTTTCTAGCTCTTCGATCATAAACAATCGGCTTGGATGGGCCATCGCCTTCAAAACCTTTGCTCGTACTTCAAAATGTTTTTTTCGTTGTTGGTACATTGCGTTTCTCCATTTCTGCTTGGCAATTTAGCCAAATAGCAAAGGAATGTCAAGCGGTAAAATATCTTCCGTTAACGGGGTTAGCTGGCGATCAACAATAAAAGAGAAATATCGCTCTCAGATAGAGCAGCCGCAAATACCTGATGCGAGTTTCTCCATTACTCAGAAGATGTGGTCATGCGGGTCCGCGTTATCCGGCAAACTAAAGAGCTGGGTTGTCATATATCCATAGGAACCTTGAGAAGACGGCGGATGTCTGATAAATCACCATTTCCAGTAAATATTAGCCCCTCCCTGGCTTTCAGGGCAGGGGCTTTCTTATATGTCATTACTGCAACTCGTTCTTACATCACCTAGGGATATTTAAGACACGGATTTCCGCCCTGGCAGTGAATGACAGCGGCTTTCTTTTCAGGATGGTTTAAACGAGTCCTTTGTCGGCTAAAGAAACATATCGGTCTTCGCCGATGATGATGTGGTCCAGCACCCGAAGGCCCAGCAGGTCTCCAGCCTGCTTGAGTCGGGTCGTCAGTTCCAGGTCTTCTCTGCTGGGCTCAGCATTTCCGCTGGGGTGGTTGTGAATAAACAGAATCGCTGCAGCACTGCTGAGAAGAGCCGTCTTGAAGACCTCTCGAGGATGAACAATCGAGGCATTTAGGGAACCTGACGACACCTTGTCCAGGCAGAGAATCCGGTTCTTGCTGTCCAGGTGCAGCGCAAGAAAATGCTCCTTTGTCTCGTACTTCAGAAAGTTGAAAAGCGCGAAAACTTCGTGGGAAGATGTAAATCTAGCGCGCCCATCGAGGTAGCCTGAAGCAACTTCATTGATCGTCAGCGTCTCCCAGACTGGCCGAATCACCTTCATCCGAATGCTGCGGATCTGCTTGCCATCGTTCTCACAGAATAATGTTTGTATGGTCATGGCTGGTTTCCTTTAAAGCGAAAAGGGGCTCAGCCTGATGGCCTGCCCCTTTCTCGCGGAATGATGTTTGTTGAGTTTTTGGTTCTGCTGATCGTCGACTTGCGCAACCTTGAATAATGTGTTCCAGGGCTCTGTCAGGCATCAACACAAAGCAGCCCTGGCTTACCCCCTTAGATTGGATGGAAGCTTCCTCCTGTAGCGCCTCTACGGGAGGTGCAGGAGCATGCAAGCGACATTCTTTGAATGTTTGCTAAGTCTAGTTCTGCTGATCGTCGGTACTCTGGATATCCAGAATGAAGTCGGCAGCTCGCTGTGCCTGTCCTGCAGCGACGATGGCAAGCTTCTTGTCGCCCTTCAGCGCCTTCAGCCAGCCTTGGATATATGCAGCGCTGTTCTCAAGTGTCTGCTGCTCGATACCGGCAAAGCCGCAGAGCATGGATGAACCAAACTCAGCAACAAGTTCCTCCTGGCTGTAATCGTGGCTGCCGAAGTAGCTGGGTTCAAGTATGCCTTTACGGCCCAGGCGTGAGGAATGGCCAGAGGAATGACCAAGCTCATGGAAGGCAGTGCTGTAGAATTCTTCCGGCGATTTGAATGCTTCACGGTTGGGTAGCTTCACGTTGTCGAGCGTGGGGCTGTAACAGGCTCGATCGCTACCGTACAGGATGATCGGCCTGTACGGCATGTTTCTGATGACCAGTTCCGCCTGCTCTATGGGTGAGAAGGGATTGACGGGCTGCACCTCTACTGGGGTTGTAATGCCGTCGATCTGCTCCAGATTGAATACGTTGTAGTATCGCAGCAGAGGAACCTTCCCTGTGGCTTCATTGTCCTCTTCACCCGGAGGCACTTTGCAATCAAGCCATTTCCAGAACACAATGGCTGTCGACTTTTCACCCTGGCGGACGTGACCACCTTTCTCCGTAGCCTGACGATAGGTGAGCCAGTACGGGCTGGCATAGGGTGAACAGTTCAGTAAGAACTGATTGATACCTCGGTAAGGCTTCTTGCTTATGAGGTTCCTTGCCCCCTTACTGGAGCTCCAAGGTTTCTTCCAGGGAACGGTTCCAGTCTCTAAGATTTCCATAATTCTAGCGGTGACTTGTTCGTATATGTTCATAGCTAACCCTCCTTTGACAACCCACAGTCGTGACTGATGAGTTGCGGTTATGTGGGTATTATTTCCCGATATATAAAAGGGGTTATGACTTTATGTAGAAGATCGCAGGAGGCTATGTAATTACTGATTTAATCAGATGTTTTGCAATGGTGGAGGGTAGTGTGGGTTGTCGTGTGTTTGCTCGTGCCGCTGATATTCTGGTTGCTTGATCCATGCTTTGTGGATTGGGCTTTGAAGCACATATCCTCACAACGGAAAGAGCCCAGACGATATTCGAGAATTCGCGGGGAATAATAGAATCAATAAAAGCGCAGGAAGGTGAGTCAGAGAAAGAGGCGACGTGAAATAGTTAAGGTCGATGGAGAAACAGGGAATCCACCTGATTAAAACAATGCTGTTGCAGTACGTTATGCAGTAAAGCTCTTATTGTCAGTCTCCCTTACGTTAGTAATGTTAGATACTTAACTTGTTTTATGTGATGGACGCCACCTCCACCAAAACATTAAAAAAACCGGCTACTTACGAGTGCCGGTTTTTTTAATGTGGACACTTTTTTTTATGTGAATATGTAAGCAGCTGAAATTGCAGGGGTTGGTGTGGGGTCGATTCCCGCCACCATATGGCCCAGAATGGGCCATATGGCTTTCCCGAAATTTAAAGTATTTGTCTAACTTTTTGTAAACCGGCGCTGTGATCAGCAAAACTTATCGAATAAACGCCTAACCCCACCTTTTTTAATCAATGAATTTTCTATGTCTAATAGCAGGTTTGCTATGATTCTGGACTTACCCCACTTCACGAGACACCAGTCGTCTGCCTATCTGTTTGATGTTAATCGGTGTCTCATCTTGACAGTTGGTCAGTTTTTAGTAGCATTTTCAATATGTACATAGTTTTAATTAGATTTAGAGTTGCCTAATTTTGAGCATGATGATCGTTGAAATTACGTTGATATTTGAATGAGCTTGTAATTGTTCTTACTCATTTTCACTTAAAGATTAAACGCAGCAATGCTTTGTTCGTGACTCTTATGCTGCTTGCACCCTGAAAATATCTTCCTTCAAGAGATATGTGAGGATATTGCGTGGAAAATAACGGCTCTCCCCAATCTCTACTCCCTTGGCTCAACAGAGAGAATAATGCCGTTCTTTTAAATTTATATATCCACCCTTTAGATTCAAACTCAAAGTCTATAAACCAGGCCACACTTCAGATAATTTCAAACTCTAATCCCTTTACTCGGATGCTTCGAGGCCAGTTGGTTACAGAAACTGGCTCAAAAGTAAAAGATATCTTTCTGTTGCAGCAGAAAGATTCCTATTGTTATGCCGGGAATATTCTTGAACAAGTTTCTAATTATTCTATCGACGCAAATTGGCAAAACAATTATTCAGTTTATTCAAATGATGTACGTCAAACTGCATTTATCGATATGTCATGTCAAAATATGAGCGATGGTTCTCTTGTTCCTTTCCGCTCCCTTTTCTATTGTCAGCTTAAACAGAAATTTTTTCATCCTCCTTGCCCTGATTGTGGAATCCTCCTCGAACAATGTTCACAGGATGATTATCTCTCTGATTCGGGTCTGCAGCCCTATTCAAAATCATTGAAACGTTATCTGCATTGTCCAAAGTGCACAGATAATAAATTTTATACTTATCAACGAGAAGATACCGACCCGGTCTCTGTTTTTGATCGTTTTCAGCTGATTCGATGGTTTGGTGAGTTGTTGAAAGATAATTCTTCCGCGAATTTTTTACCGTGCGCCAGTTGCGATAAGGTTGAAGAATGTTTCGGTCGTGATGCTTATGCTTTGCAAAGGATTGTTCCGTTTTCTTTTTATAATTTCTACATGTTTGCATTTGATGCCATGTCTCTTAATGGCTTAGATTTTCTGAGATTGGTTTCAGGTGCTCAGATTTCTGAACTTAAGAAAATTATCGATCCAACTCTCGAACCTGGACGCTTCAACTGTCTCGAAGTAATAGAGCAACGTGAGATTGGTAAAAGCAACTTTCTCTTTTTTAATAGTGATAAATGGTTTCTCGAAGTCCTTTTTTTGAAGTTGAACTACTTGCATCAATTGGCTCTTTTCGCATTATCGGAAGACGTTTTACAAAAGCATTCAGATTTAGAAATTTCACTGGATCAGTTTTGGGTTGATTTCTTTGCCAGTCATAATCTCTTGCCCAGTCTGTGGAATTTTTCAGTCAAACCGCTTGGCGGCAGCCTTGGTGTCATGTCTGAACCTTCTTCTTTTTTACCTCTTTCTCTTCGCCTCCATTCCTTTGTCTTGATCTGGTTTTCTGCACTGCTGATGAATCAACAACAATCAATGGACGATATTCGAAGCTTTCTGTCCTCAGTAGTCAAACAACCACTTACCGAAGAGTTTCCTTCTGGATTCAGTAAAAATTTATTGGCAGCAGAGAACATTTTCTGGAATCCGTTGGGACAGCAGGTCTGTAGTCAATGGCAATTGTTCTGGGACCGTGCATTACAGCTTGGCTGGGATGTAATAAAAGCTTGTCAGAATCAACAGTCAGGATGGCATGCAGGACAGCTTATGGATGAGTTGCAGAGTCTTATTGCAGAGGTGAAAAACGGCCTGTTCCTGTTGCCGTCAGTGGCGTCTTCTGCTGAACCGCGGGTTAAAAATACAATGATTAGCGAGTTGTTATTTGGCATTAGGGATAAATGGCTTACGACGGATACTGGTGATATTGAGTCCGCGGCAGAGAAATTCGAAATTGAATCAGAGCCGGTTCAAAAGGATGAGCCAAAGGTTATATCAGCTCAGGGGAGTGAAGACGAGATTGATAAGACTGTAATTCTACAGGTTGAAAATGAGGTCTTAGAGACCCAGGTTGTAACTGTTCAGCCCACTAACGACAAAAATACCGACCCGCAAAATAAAGTTGAAAAGCAAGACGAAGCGGACGAAACCGTTATCCTGAATCCTGAAGAATTAGCTAATAGGTTAAAGAGGAGACATTGATTAGTCACGTAGATGACAAAACAATAGAGGCTAAAATTACTCAACTCTATCGCTCAGATCCCCGGAATGCTGCAGCAGCAATCGAGGATTATCTGCAGAACTGCTTTGTTGATGAAACAGTTGAAACGAAGGTTGCGTTGGTTGAGAAAATAGCCCAGAAGTTCCAAGCAGAGACGGCCTCATCCGAAGTGCCTGTTGCTCCGCTTGATACTCATGCACTTTCGAAGCTGGTGCCGCTTTTACTAGGGAAAAATAGTTCAGAGATTGATTGTACTGCGGAAGAGTTAATAGAACGTTTGGCGGAATCTTTAAACACAGTGTTCGACACTCTCAACGAGCTTATTCTCGGGATCAATGCGACTTTTATGGGGCATATCTCGGACACCGAAACCATCCGGTTGGTTATCAGGTCCAACGTCGATGATTCAGCCGAATCGATCTCTCTGCATAACTACCTGGCTCAGATCAAGGAGGCTTTTTCGATCATGCATGAGGCATTCAAGGATGCGGCGATGATCAAAATGACGGAAATGCTCACAGAACTCGATCCGCGTAAGATTGAAGAATCTTTAACTGGTGGCTTGAAGATCGGGCCATTTCAAAAGGCCGAGATGTTCAAGATATACGAGGAAAAGCATCGAACCCTGGAAAACTGGTTGAAAACTGGCCTGATCACGGAAGCCTTATTGAGGGAGTTTGAAAAAAACTGTCAGAAAATCTATGCAAAAAAATGAGGTTATTATGAAGAATATCGCCAAATCGATCTGCTTATTCGGCTTTTTAGCCTGTCTTTCAGCTTGCGCAGGATCTCCTGGGGCACCCATGGTCGCCGCAACTTTTTGCGAAGAGTGTATACGCGTCGACGTTGCCGCCGATCAACAATTGAATTGGCACCAGAATGTTTCTCATACCTTGAAGCTCTGTCTTTATCAGCTGAGTGATCCGAACAGTTTTAAACAACTGACCAACGATATGAATGGTCTTTATGATTTGCTGGAATGTAAGCGCTTCGATCCGGCGGTTAAAGTGTCGCAACAAGAATTCATCCATCCCGGAGAAAATCGGACCCTATTGGTCGACAGGGCAGAGGGGACCAAGTTTGTCGGTATCGTTGCCGGTTACTACAGTTTGCACAAAGAGGGCATCATCGAGTTGCATGAAGTTCCGGTGAAGAGGAGCTTCTTTTCTAAAATTCACGATCTTGATCGTCTCAATCTGCGCCTGCAGCTAGGTCCGCAGCAAATAGATCATTAGCGTTTGAGTATCCGAAATTATAATTGACCGCTTAGGGGGAACCAGAATGGGCATTGAAAGACCGATTTTCTGGCACCAGGGACTTTTTCTCCAACCTCAGCATCTGCAACTGACGGACTTCTACCATCAGTCTCTGCTGACGCCGCTTTACAAATTTCTCGGCCCGTACTTCTGGGGTGTGATCAAACTGGAGATCTCAGGAACTGCATTGAACAATCTCTGCTTTGATGTGCAACAGGGTGAATTCCTCTTTCCCGATTGCAGCTATGCTGTTTTTCCTGGCAATGCGGTCCTTGAAAACCGTTCTTTCGAAGAAAACTGGAAAGATAAAGACCAGCCTCTCATGGTGTTTCTGGGTCTGCGAAAAGTTGATCATGAAGGCGGTAATGTCAGCGAGTTTTCCAAGCCGGAAGAGCTCTTCGAACTCTCGTCGAGGTTCGTCGCTGCCAGTGAACCAGAGGAAATCGCAGATCTCTACCAGACCGGACCGAGTGGACAGATAAAAAAGCTCAATTTTCAGTTGAAGGTTTTTTTTGCGAACGAGAAAGAGCAGGCGGCGAACTTTTCTCTTTTGCCGCTAGCCCAATTGGAAATGCAGGGGGATGAAATCATCCTCTCTCCAGATTTTATCCCACCGGCAGTTACAATCCAAAGCTCTACACCACTGGTGAAAATCGTAAAGGAAATCAGCGATCAGATCGCCAGTCGTGGTCGGCAGCTGGAGGACTATAAACAGCAAAGAGGAATACATACTGCAGAGTTCGGGGCCAGGGATATGGTTTACTTGTTGGCACTGCGGACTCTCAATCGTTATATCCCCCAGTTGAACTCCATGCTCAGTGCTCAGCAGACCCATCCCTGGCCGGTCTATGGCGTCATCCGCCAACTGATCGGAGAACTCTCTACCTTTTCCAGCAGCGTCAATGTCATGGGAAAAACAACCGACGGTGAGTCGCTGCTTGAAAATTATGATCACCGTAATCTCTCCAAATGCTTTCGAGATGTTCAGTCCACCGTAACCCGGTTGCTCGACGAGATCACCGCCGGCCCAGAATATGTCATCAATCTGAGCTATGACGGCACCTATTATGCCGCAGAACTCCAGCCAGCGATTTTTGACGGGCGTAATCGTTTCTATCTGGTCGTTGAGAGTGAAGAAGACCCCAAGCAGACAATCGATATTTTACAAGGGATCGCCAAGCTGGCTTCGCGTGAAACCTTGCCACTGATGATTGCCCGCGCACTTCCCGGTATCGGCCTGGAACATTTACCGGTCGCCCCGCAAGAATTGCCACGACGGGTCAATTGCCTCTATTTTAAAATTGATCACCACAGCGATCCTTGGGCCAACGTTCAGCAGGCCAAAAACCTTGCTCTTTACTGGGATTCAGCGCCTGAAGATTTGAAGGTCGAGCTGATGGTTGTCGGGAGGAATTAGCTATGCGAATGACCGATTGCTTCTCTGAGACAGTCGCTTATGTCAGTTATTTTCTGGCTTCCGATGCCAACAACCAGGTCTCTTTCGATCAGTTGATGGCAGACGTCCGTCGTCTGCTCAATGAAAGCGAAACCTATGTCAAGAAAGAGCTCGTCAGCCAGGAGGATTATGATCAGGCCCGGTTTGCCATTTGCGCCTGGATCGATGAAGCCGTGCTCAGCTCAAATTGGCACGATAAGGGGCGCTGGCAGTTGAAACCACTGCAACGAGAGTATTACCAAACGGCTGCTGCCGGGGAAGAATTCTATCAGCGTCTGAACAATCTCGGTCTACAGCAGGGGGATGTACGCGAAGTTTATTATCTCTGCCTCGCGATCGGCTTCAAGGGGCGCTACTGCCAGGAGGGGGATGAGTTTCTGCTCAACCAGTTGAAGTCCTCCAACCTGAAGTTGTTGACCGGCAGTTCGGTCGGTATCCCCTCGCTGGAAAGGTCCGATCTCTTTCCGCAGGCCTATTCGGCTGAAGCCGAATCGATCCCACTGAAGAGTGAAAAATGGCGTTTTTCACCATCAACACTCGGCTTTCTGGGCGGGCCGGTCCTGTTGTTTGTGCTGCTGTTTTTGATTTTTACTCTGATTCTGAAAATGAAGGTTGCAAGTTTCTGATTCAGGGATAAATGGGGGAGTGACAAATGCTTGGAAAGATCATCAAGGTTATTCTCATTGCCACAGGGGTGGCCTTAGTACTTCTGCTGTTCGCCATGCTGATTATTACCCTGGGATGGTACGGGTTCTTTATTGTTCTGGGGATTATTGGCCTGACTGTGGCCGGCTTGTATTTCCGTAAAATCTGGCTCAGACGTCGGGAACAGAGGTTTGTAAATCAGATCGTCGAGCAGGATGAAAACCTGCAAAAAGGACAGAGCGATAAAGAACGGGAACAACGTAGAGAACTTCAGGATCGCTGGAAAGATGCAATGGGGACTCTGAAACGCTCCCACTTGCGAAAGCTGGGCAATCCCCTCTACGTCCTCCCCTGGTATATGGTGATCGGGGAAAGTGGTTCCGGAAAAACAACTGCGATCAAGAGCGCCAAACTCTCTTCCCCCTTTGCAGAAGCTCCTCGGGTATCAGGACTCTCAGGAACCAAAAATTGTGATTGGTGGTTTTTTGATCACTCCATCATCATCGACACCGCCGGCAGGTACGCGATACCGGTTGACGAAGGACGAGATAAAGACGAATGGCAGAAATTCCTCAACTTGCTGGTAAAATACCGCAGGAAAGAGCCATTAAACGGCCTGATCGTCACCCTTGCGGCCGACAAACTACTTACCGCTGATGCGACTGAAATAGAGGCCGATGCCCGCAGTATCCGCATGAGAGTGCAGGAACTGATGTTGGCACTCGGTGTCAAGTTTCCTATTTACCTGCTGATAACCAAATGCGACTTGGTTCAGGGAATGACCGATTTTTGTGAGCAGCTTCCGGAAGAAGCTCACAAACAGGCCATGGGCTTTTTGAATCAGGGCAAGATGGAAGAGGCTGGTGAGCTGACCCAACTATCGATCAACTCAATTGTCGATCGGCTAAGAAACCTGCGCCTGCTATTGCTGCATGAAATCAAAACGAGCAAGATCGACCCGGCCTTGCTGCTCTTTCCTGATGAATTTGCCAAGCTCCAGTCGGGCCTGGAAACATTTATCCAGGTGGCGTTTCAGGAAACTCCCTATCAGGAAGTCCCGATCCTGCGTGGACTCTATTTCAGCAGTGGTTGTCAGGAAGGAACCCCATACTCACATTTCTTAAAAACTCTTGGGCTGATCGGTGAACAGGATGTCTTGCCAGGGAGTAGCAAGGGACTTTTTCTGCATGATTTCTTTGCTCGTATTCTACCTGCCGATCGAACCGTCTTCGCTCCGACGGGTCGGGCTCTGGAGTGGAATCGCCTGACCAGGAACTACGGGTTTGCTGCTTGGGTTATCCTGGTTACGGCCCTGTGCGGTGTGCTGGCGTTTTCCTTCATCAACAACATGACAGCCTTGCAGTCTGTTTCAAACGACTACATCAAGGGTCCGGACTTCAAGGACGATCTGCTGCTGGATGTGGATTCCCTCGACGGGTTTCGCCAGGAAATCATAACCATCGAAGAGAAAAACCGGGATTGGTGGGTTCCCCGCCTGGGTTTGGATCATAGCCTGCAAGCTGAGAGCAAACTGAAGAAAAGGTATAGTGAAAAATTCACACGCTATCTATTACAACCATTCACTCAAGGGTTACGTGCTGAGATCGCTGATATTTCAGATGTCACTCCAGCCGAAGATATCGGTACCTATGTGATCCACATTCTGAAGCGTATCGCGCTGCTGAAAAATCGTCTGGAGAATCGTTCGACCGTCCCCGAGGATCTGGACGCCATCCCTAAAAAGGCCTTTCTTCTCTCAAATCGTTCCGCTTTTCCACCACAGGTCAGCGAAACGTTGCCACAACTCTACAGAGACTATCTGCGCTGGACGTCAGATGCAGAAACCCTGGAAGAGGAAAAAGAGCAGTTGAATGAATTCCTGCAGTCCATCCTCTGGCGTAAAGGGGGCGATCTTAATTGGCTAGTGGCTTGGGCCAATAGTCTGGAAGATCTGCCCGGGGTGACTTTGGCTGACTTCTGGAACGGGGAGGGGACTCAGGACTCGGCAGCATATTTTGTCGGCGCAGCATTTACCCGAAAGGGCAAGCAGCGGATCGATGACTTCATCGAGGAGATGAAGATCGACCTGAAGACAGACAAGATTGCAGATTTCAACCAGAAAATTGCAGCCTTTGAGCCCTGGTACCAAGCCACCTACCTGGCTGTCTGGGATCGGTTTGCAGCAAGTTTTTCTGCAGGACAGGATATGTTGCGCGGCGGTGATGATTGGCGCTTGATGGCACAAAAAATCGCTGACAACCAGGGACCTTACTTCGCCCTGTTAGATCGGATGGCCGAAGAGTTAGTGCCCTTTGTCGCTCAGGAGAAATTACCGCATTGGGTCCAGCAGGTTTTTCGTTATAAGGAACTGAGTGCCCTGGCACCGAAAACCAGTGAAGAAGAAAAAAACCTCTTCAGCGCAGCCTTTGACAAGGGTAAGACACTCATCGCAAAAGGCCGTCAGGTGGTCGACAAAGCCCAAGGGGATTCCTGGAATCGTGTCAACTCAATCAAGGCTTACCACGCCATGCGTCAATCCTTAAAGTCGATCGCCAAGAAGACCGCCTCGAGCAAAGCGGTCTACGATGCAAGCTACAAGGTATATGAAGAAGATTCGGTGACCGGTGAGTCGCCTTTCTACACAGCTTACCGCTCTTTTGTACGGTTGCGGGACAATATGCTCTTCGACCCGAAAGGGGAGGAAAACTTCTGGAAGCTGGTAAATGGCCCTCTCGATTTCTTGTGGAGCTATTTTCAGACCGAGTCCTCCTGCTATCTGCAGGATATCTGGGATGCGGAGGTGCTCAACAAGGTAAAAAGGGTGACCGCTCAGCGGCAGAAATGGGAAATGCTCTTCCAGAATCCAGGACACGCTTTGAGCTTTATTGATGGCCCGGCTAAGCCCTTTTATCAGCAAGGGCAACAAAAGCGGCAAAACTACTTCTACGAAAACTCATTCCCCTTTGAAGAAGCCCTGTTCTCTATGATGGACAGGGGGCAAGTGTCACCTCCGGTCGCCCAATCCAGTTATCTTATATTCATCAAAGGCGTCCCCACCGATCTGAACCCCGAGGCACGACTTAACCTTCATGCCACTCATCTGGTTATCCCATGCGCAAACGAAAACCTGATGCTCGATACCGAAAGTTTCCCGACCCGGGTGACTCCGTTTTCCTGGTTTCCGGAAACCTGTGGTGAGGCGAACCTGCGGATTGAATTTGAAAACAATCTGATACTGGAAAAAGGTTTCTCCTTACCTGATTTCATCAGGGTTTTCGAGAATGGTCAGGAGGTTTTTACTCCACAGGACTTCCCGGGACAGCGGCAATTACTTGAACGCTCGGGAATTCGCAAGATCAAGGTCAAATATCAACTGAGCGGAAAAAACCTGAGGACAGTTAAAGCCTTAAATCAATGGTCTCTCGGATCAATACCGCAGAAAATTGGCAAATGCTGGGATTAACTAAAGCGACGTCACCCTGGGGATGGGTAGCCCACGGAAAACACCCAATGGCCAGTGATTTCTTCACTCTGGGAGCGGAAGATTCCACGACAAAGGCGATTTGCGAATGGATCGATCGCGGCTACCAACCCCTTTCCACTCAGGAACAGAGGTCTGCCGATTGCCGCTCCTGGCGCTTCTGGTTGAAGTCGCCGAATAAGGATGTCTTAGCCTTCGGTATTCTAAAAAACAGCTGTGATCAAGCCGGCCGTCCATACCCGCTGCTGCTGATGGGAAACGGCACCTTGAACGGCTGGGGAAAGCATCTGCATTTGCTGCCCACTGCCCTAGAAAAGGGCTGGGGGCAAATGGAATATCTCACTGTTAAGCGCTATGAAAACTTGAAACAGTTCAAGGCAGATGTCAGCCAGCTACCTGTCCCAAGTAGTGATTGGAGAGCACTGGCAGAGATCTGCCCTGTTGCCACAAACTGCTTCTCTTCACAGTTGCAGACCGTTGATGGCGCTCAGGATTCCGGCTTTGCTGCGCTTGTTCAGAACAACGAGATGCTGCTGCAATTGCCGTCCACGTCCAGTGAGGAACTGCTCCAGCAGATCATCCACTGGCATATGCAGTTTACATCCAGGCTCAAACAACTTCCAAATGCAGTTTTTATCGGGGGAGATGTCGCCAGAACCTATCTGGCGGTGTTTTCACGATCTCTGGTTTCTGCTGACTTGGAAAAACTCTGGAAGATATGAATCACGGAGAAAAAAAGAGTAATCTCAGTAGGATGGAAAACTCTAAGCCGCAACCGGTCTATTTACACTAAGTGTTTGAAATATAGAAATTAATACACGTAAAGGGTTTTTGTTGTTGGATAGGATGAAGCCTCAGAAGTTCCTGTTAAAATGGAGAAAAGCTTACAATATTAATTAAAAAGGGGGCATGGCTGTGGAAGCGAAAGAACTGCTTAGAGCAGGACAACTTTCCAAGGCCCGTGAACAACTCGTTGCCGAAGTTAAATCAGCACCAGCTGATCATTCGGTGCGTACACTTTTGTTCCAGACCCTGGTTATTTGTGGCGATTGGGATAAGGCAGAGCATCACCTCGATACCATTGTGCTTCAGGATCCTAAGACTGAAACGGGTGTTCAGGTCTATAAGAATCTCCTCCACGCAGAAAAAGAACGACTCGAAGTTTTCAATCAGGGTCGACGCCCCTCGTTCATGCCAGAGACGCCAGCTTATCTAGAATCCTACCTGAGCGCCTGGCAAAAGCTATTAGACAACCAGCCAGAATCCGCTAAAGAGATATTCGATCAAATCGATCAGCAGCTTCCTCAGCCAATCGGTACGGTCAATGGCAAGAGCTTCTGCGGTATTGCCGATACCGATCAGTTCCTGTCACGCTTCCTGGAAACCTTCACCTATGAGCATTACGTGCTGATTCCGTTTGCATCGATTCGAGAACTGACTATTGCTGCTCCCAAGACCCTCTTTGATCTGATTTGGACCGGTGCACAGGTGACGACTTGGGAGGGATTGAATATCCATTGCTACCTCCCAGTTCTCTATCCTGAGTCATATCGGCATCAGGATGATCGGGTGAAACTTGGCAGAATGACCGATTGGCAGTCTCTGGGAGGAGGATATTCGAAGGGGAGCGGGCAGCATGTCTATCAGGTTGGAACTGAAGAGATAAGCATTTTAGAGATACGTGAAATTGTCTTTTCAGCTACTTAGTGTCAATCCGGAAACGCTGTAAAGGTAACTGTTATGAACTTAAACATCGATGTTGCCGAAATTCTTACACCAATCCCAGGAGAGAATCCTGCCGGAATTGATCTGAAATATGATGCCATCTATGACGAAATCAAGAATGCCAGAAAAGCCGATGATCAACTTGACAGAGGTGACTGGCAACGGGATTTAAAGACTGCAGATTGGCAAACAGTGACCCAGGTGTCGCTCGATGCGCTGACACAGAAGACGAAAGATTTGCAGGTCGCAGTCTGGTTAACAGAAGGCCTGATTAAAACGACTGGTTTTTCCGGCCTGTCAGCTGGGCTTAAGGTGATCAATGGATTTCTGGTGGAGTTCTGGAGTTCCTTCTATCCGGAAATTGACGATGGAGACCTTGAATACCGGGCTGGCCCGCTGGAATTTTTAAACGATAAACTCTGGTTGGCGATTAAGCAGATTCCGCTTACCGATAAAAGTAAAGCTGCCGAGTACTCCTGGGTCGACTGGCAGGAATCACGGCAGGTTGGCTATGAAAAAGACGCAATATCTCCGGATGGCGATGTTGATGAAAAAAAACAGGCCCGGAGAAATGAAGCGCTTGCCGAAGGCAAACTTGCGCCCGAGGATTTCGATAAAGCCATCGCACTCACTCCAGAGGATTTCTATCGTACTCAGGTGAGCTTTTTGAAGGAATGCCAGGAAGAATTCACCCGCTTGGATAAGCTAATCGATGAGAAGTTTGGCAATGAAGGTCCTTCATTGGTTGAACTGGATAAAACCCTTAGCGATTGTGGTCAGTTTTTTAAACGACTCTTTAAAGGCAAAGGTTGGGATGAAGTGATTGAAGAGATCGAAGAGGAGACGACGACAGAACAAGACACGGGAACCGTCGACACAGCCAATGATGAAGAGACTGAGTTGCAGGAGACAGAAAAAGCCGTTGTGACTGGAGAAGTGAAAGTAATACCACAAGAGACGACATTGACTGCTTCAGACAGTCAGGAAATCGGTGTCTGGGACAGCGCCGTGGCCCTGCTGAAGAGTAACGACATCGATGCGGCACTGGCATTACTTTTTGCTGCCTCATGCAGCGCTCTGTCGGTCCGGCAGAAGAATCGCTATCGCCTCTATATGGCCAAGTTGTGCCTCAAGGCAAGCAGGGTCGACCTAGCCAAACCGATTTTAGAGGAATTGAACACACTGATTGAGGAATTACAGCTAGAACGCTGGGAATCTCCAACCTGGGTTGGTGAAGTTCTGGAAGCCCTGTATCAGTGTCTGACTTCTGCAGATGAACGTTTCCAGGATCCGGATCGCGCTTCCGAACTGTTAAAGAAACTCTGCACCACTGATGTGACCAAGGCGATGAATTACAAAGCCTGATTTGAGGAATTTCGCAGTGTGTAAGGAAAGCCACAACAGAAATATTGGATATTAAATGACTGGAAAGGAGGTCAGCTATGGCTAAAGAAAGTCTACAGCACAAAATCGACAGGGTCCGAGCTCCGCGGGTACAGATCACCTATGATGTTGAAATCGGTGATGCGATCGAGATGAAGGAAATTCCTTTCGTTGTCGGGGTATTGGGCGATTTTTCCGGCAAACCAGAAGAACCCCTGCCAAAACTCAAAGATCGTAAGCTTGTTGAAATTGACCGGGATAATTTCAACAATGTTCTCGCCGGGATAAATCCCAGAGTTGCCTTTCGGGTCGATAACAAACTGACTGATGACGATACCCAGATCCCGGTTGAACTCCGCTTTAAGTCGATGGATGATTTCCATCCTGAGCAAGTGGCGAACCAGGTGGAACCGATCCGCAAGCTGGTTGAAGCCAGAACCAAATTGTTCGAACTCCTCAGTAAGCTGGATGGGAACGACAAACTTGACGAGCTTCTCCAGGACATCATCCACAACAGTGAAGCGCTGAAAAAACTGGGTGATGAAGTCGGGGGGAAATCTGGAGATGAGCCGAAAGCAGACTAGGAGGATGTCATGGCCGAAAAAGAAGCTGTAGCCCCAGAAATTACCGCAACGGCTGAGGGCGCTGAAGAAAAAAGCCTGCTCGATCAGATTCTGGAAGATGGTCGATTGGCGCGTGAAAAAGAGCAAAAAGGCTGGGCGACAGATGTCATCAGTGAATTTGTCGGTCAGGTTATGGATGAGACCATCACGGTTTCGACCGACACAGAAACGATGATCAACACCAGAATCAGTCAGATTGACAAGTTGATCTCAGACCAGCTCAATGAAGTTATGCATCACCCCGATTTCCAAAAGCTGGAAGGCTCCTGGCGCGGCTTGAACTATCTGGTTCAGCAGTCAGAGACAGGAGAAAAGCTAAAAATCCGGGTGATGAATGTTTCGAAGAAGGATCTTCTTAAGGATCTTGAGAAAGCCAGTGAATTCGACCAGTCTGCGCTGTTCAAAAAAATCTACGAAGATGAGTTCGGCACCTTCGGCGGTTCTGCATTCGGCGCGATGATCGGAGACTACGAGTTCAGCACCCATCCCCAGGACATGGCGCTGCTTGAGAAAATCTCCGAAGTGGCTGCCGCTGCTCATGCGCCCTTTATTTCGGCCGCAGCGCCGCAGTTGTTCAACTGGGAGAGCTTTACCGAGTTGGGCGGGCCGAGGGATCTGGCCAAGTTGTTCCAGACGGTCGAATACGCCAAATGGAAGTCGTTCCGCGAATCGGAAGATTCTCGCTACACTGCCCTGGCGCTGCCGCATATCTTGATGCGTCTGCCCTATGGTCAGGATAACGTGCCGGTCGAGACGTTCTGTTATGAAGAACAGGTCGATGGCACCGACCACGATAAATATCTGTGGGGCAATGCCGCCTATGCCATGGGCACCCGGTTGACCGATGCCTTCGCCAAGTACCACTGGTGTGCCGCGATCCGCGGAGTCGAAGGGGGCGGACTGGTTGAGGGTTTACCAACCCATACCTTTAATACCGATGAAGGTGAGGTGGCACTGAAATGTCCCACCGAAATCGCCATTACCGACCGGCGGGAAAAAGAATTTGCCGATCTCGGCTTTATCCCCCTGGTGCACTGCAAGGACACCGACTACGCGGCCTTCTTCAGCACCCAGTCGAACAACAAGCCGAAGGTCTATGATACTGACAGCGCCACGGCCAACGCCCGCCTCTCGTCGCAGCTGCAATATATCCTGGCCGTGTCGAGATTCGCCCATTATCTGAAGTCGATGATGCGCGATAAAATCGGCAGCTTCATGACCCGGGAGAATGCTCAGACTTTTCTCAATCGCTGGATCAGTAATTACACGCTGGGCGACGATAATGCCAGCCAGGACATGAAAGCCAAG
The DNA here is from genome assembly GCF_055389805.1 of Desulfuromusa ferrireducens. Classification (NCBI taxonomy): domain Bacteria; kingdom Pseudomonadati; phylum Thermodesulfobacteriota; class Desulfuromonadia; order Desulfuromonadales; family Geopsychrobacteraceae; genus Desulfuromusa; species Desulfuromusa ferrireducens. The sequence goes on along the minus strand of NZ_AP042415.1, from coordinate 3,491,340 downwards.
TATCCGCTGCGTGAGGCCCGGGTCGATGTTACAGAGGTTCCAGGAAAGCCTGGTGTTTATAAGGCCGTAGCGTTTCTGAAGCCGCACTACCAACTGGATGAATTGACCGTTTCGTTGCGTTTGGTTGCGGAACTTCCGCCGCCGGCGGGAGGATAACTGAAGAGGTGAAAGGAAGGAACAGTATGCATAAATAGAGCTTTTTTTCAATGGAGACCTAAGGCATTTTTTCCTGTCTTAGGGTGGCCGTAACCGGCATTTCAGAAAAAGGAGAATTGAAAATGGCTGTTGATATGTTTCTAAAGATCGAAGGGATCAACGGAGAGGCTCAGGATGCCAAGCACAAAAAAGAAATTGATGTGCTGGCCTGGAGTTGGGGGGCTTCACAATCCGGAACCACTCATATGGGCGGTGGCGGTGGCTCGGGGAAGGCAAGTTTTCAGGACATCAGTGTCACCAAATGGGTTGATTCTGCCTCATTTGAATTATTAAGACATCTTGCCAAGGGAAAACATGTCAAAGAGGCACTGTTGACGGTGCGCAAGGCCGGCGACAATCCACTAGAATACATCAAGCTGACCATGAAGGATTGCCTGATCTCGTCTGTATCAACCGGTGGCTCTGGTGGCGAGGATCAGCTGACGGAAAATATAAGCATCAATTTTGGCCAATTTGTGTACGAGTACACGTCACAGAAACCTGATGGTTCAAAAGGCGATACTCTTCCATTCAAATTTGATATCGCAGCGAATGAAGAAAAATGATCGCTCAACAGCTAAATGTGCAGGCATCGATTCTGGACCGGTTGATCGACCTGGAACCGCGTGTTTCAAGTGAACCGGTTCAGAAACGCCTGCAGGGGGTTGAGCCGATCAAGAGGTCGGTGGTCGGGCATCTGGAAAACCTGCTGAACACCCGGCGGCATATCGAGACCCCGCCCGCAAAAATGCGCGAGATCAACAGGTCTCTGTTGGTCTATGGGCTAAAGGATTTTACCGGGGAAAATCCGAACAGCATCATGATCAGACAGCAACTGCGGCAGGATATGGAAAAAACGATTTTAAAGTTTGAACCCCGGTTAAAAAACGTCAGGGTACAACTGGATGGGGATGGGAAGAACAAGCGGAACCTGAGGTTCCGTATCACCGGGGTACTGCATGTTGAGCCGATATCGGAACCAGTCGCTTTTGATACTTTTTTCGACATGAATCGGAGCCTGTGTACCATTTCAGGCTGAGGGGGAATTTAAAGGGCAGTCATGGATGATAAACTTCTCAGTTATTATGAACGGGAACTGACCTTTATCCGTGAAATGGGGGCCGAGTTTGCCGGTAAGTATCCCAAGATTGCCGGTCGCCTGCTGCTCGAAGCGGACAAGTGCGAAGATCCGTTTACTGAGCGGTTGATCGAAGCCTTTGCCTTTATCAGTGGCCGGATCCATAAAAAGATCGATGACGATTTTCCTGAAATCACCGAATCGCTGCTCACTATCCTCTATCCCCACTATGTTAATCCGATCCCCTCCATGTCGGTGGTCAGCTTTGAGCCGGTCAAGCAGAACATTCCCGAGACCGGCTACCTGATAGAACAAGGCACGAAAATCTATTCCAAGCCGGTGGCCGGCACGCCCTGCGAGTTTTCCACCTGCTACCCGGTCACCCTCTGGCCGGTCGAGGTCGTTTCGGCTACTTTAACGGAACCGAAACTGGCCGTGGCTGATGCTCAGCAGGTAATTACTCTACAGCTGAAAACCCTCAACGACCTGAGTCTCTCAGAGGTCAGTTGGCAGTCTTTACGCTTTTTCCTCAATGGTCCTTCGCAGCATATCTTTCATCTTTACGAACTGCTGTTCAATAACGTCTGCCATTTAGAATTGTCAGCGAATACAGTTGACGGGAGCAACAAGACCATTTCTCTTCGGCCCGATCAGTTTAAACCGGTCGGTTTTGGAGCGGACGAAAGTATGCTGCCCTATTCAAAACGGTCGTTTCCCGGCTATCTGTTGCTGTTTGAATATTTCGTCTTCGCAGAAAAGTTTCTCTTCTTCGATCTGAATGGGCTCGGGCGATTGCCACAGGAAAAGCTGGGCAACAATCTTGAGATCAGAATCTACCTGGATCGGGTGGCGAAATCGAGTCTGGTTATCAATCAGGAGACTTTCAGGCTGAATGCCGCACCAGTGGTCAACCTGTTCAAGCGCATCGCCGAGCCGATCCGCCTGGAACATCGCCAGCCCGAATATCGGGTGATCGCCGATGTCCGCCGGCAGGAGGCGACCGAGATTTATTCTGTTGATCAGGTCAGCGCGGCGCGGGGGGCTGCCGGCATGAAAGTTACTGAGTACAACCCCTTTTATTCATTACGTCATCATCTTGAGGATGGCAGCAGTTCCAAAAGCAACGCTTTCTGGCACAGTCAGCGCCGCGCATCCGGGAAAAAGGGTGACAACGGCACTGAAGTTTATCTGTCTTTCTCCAACCAGGATTTCAAACCGGCGGAACCCGAGGTAGAAATTCTGACCCTGAAAGTCACCTGTACCAACAGAGACCTACCGGCACGACTGCCTTTTGGTGATGTGCGGGGTGATTTCGATATGGAATCTGCCGCGCCAGTTGCGCGGATCAACAGCTTGATCAAGCCGACCCCGGCCTGCCGACCTGCCTTGGGCGGGGCCCTGCAGTGGCGGCTGATTTCCCATCTGTCATTGAACTATCTGTCAATCGTTCAGGATGGCGAAGACGGTCTGAAAGAGCTGCTGAAGCTGTACGATTTTGAAAATTCTCCCAGCACCCAACAACAGATCGCCGGGATTGTTTCACTTGAATCACAGTTTGTCACCCGCAGGGTGGGGCAGGCATTCTGCCGCGGTGTGCAGACGACGATCACCCTTGATGAAGACAAATACGTCGGCACCGGTTTGATGCTGTTCGCCTGCGTTCTGGAAAGATTTTTGGGGCAGTATGTTTCGGTGAACTCCTTTTCCCAGCTGGTGGTGAAAACCCTCCAGAGAAAAGAGGTTTTAAAACAGTGGCCAGCAAGAAACGGCAATCAGATTCTTCTGTAACCCAGCTGCTGCGCGAAGAATATTACAGTTTTTCGTTCTTCAAAGCGGTTGAGCTGCTGGAGGACCGCATACCGGAGAAAAAACGTCTGGGACAGGCCTTGGTGCCCGCCGAAGAAGCGGTGCGCTTTAGCGTGCCAGCACATCTGAAATTTCCTGCCAGTGATATTTCCGCTCTGACAGAGAGCACAGATGATCATCCAACCGACCTGGAAGTGACCTTCCTCGGCCTGATTGGCCCCTCAGGGGTGTTGCCGTACTGGTTCACCGAACTGGCCCAACAAAGAATCTATAAAAAAGACAAAACCCTCAAGGCGTTTTTCGACCTGTTCCATCACCGGCTGATCAGCCTGTTTTACCTAGCCTGGAAAAAGCACCGCTTCACCGCCAACTATCAGTCCGGAGCAAAAGATCGCCTCTCACAGCAACTGCTTAGCCTGACCGGACTCGGGACGGCCGGGTTGTCCGAACGGATAGGTTTGCCCGAGGAATCCCTCAATTTTTACAGCGGCCATTTTTCTCGACAGTGCGCATCGGCAACGGCGATCCAAGCCTCGGTAGAGCATTTTTCCGGCGTCAAGGCTCAGGTCCATCAGTTCATCAATCGTCTGCTGCCGCTGGAAAAGGAAGATCTGTCGCAGCTTGGCGGGGCCAACGGGCAACTCGGGGTGAATACTGTGGTCGGTTGCCAGGTCTGGGAGTGCCAGACCAAGTTTCGTGTTGAACTGGGTCCCTTAACCTTCAGGGAATTTCACCGCTTTTTACCCGCCGGCAAAATGCTGCGGCCGATCTTCGCGCTGGTCAAGTACATGGTCGGGATCGAGTTCGAGTTCGATGTGCGTCTGGTTTTGAAAAAAGCTGAGATTAAGCCCTGCGAACTCGGCAAAACCGGCACGGATGCGCCGCAACTCGGCTGGACCAGCTGGCTGCAGAGTCCGCAGTTCGATAACCGGCAGAATCCGAGTTTGACCTTTGCGGAAAAGGATTTGCGGGCTGTGCTTTAGGTTCCGGGCGACCCATGGGTCGCCCCTACATAAGACCTATGAAGAACCTGTAGGGGCAAAATATGTCTCGCCCGCGTTGAATGATTTGCCGCTGAACGTTTTGAACTGCTGTGTTGCAACGACAATCAAGGAGGCCGCCCATGGCTAAGCTCGATCTGAAATCGCTGATCGGCAAGCTCAACAATACCTGCCGCAAGGCCCTCGAATCTGCTGCCGGGATCTGCCTGTCGCATACCCACTATGAGGTCGACCTAGAGCACTTTCTGCTTAAGTTGCTGGAGGTGCCCGATACCGATCTGCAGAAGATCTTGCGCTATTTTGAGGTCAACGAGGGACACCTGATCGGCGACCTGACCCGGGCCATCGAGGAATTCAAGACCGGCAACGCTAGAACCCCGGCGCTTTCTCCCAGCATTCCCAAAATGGTCGAACAGGCCTGGCTGCTCGCCTCGGTCGATTATCAGTCCAGTGCGGCGCGTTCCGGACATGTGTTGCTGGCGTTGCTGAGCGATGCCGAGTCAGCGCGCACCCTGACCGCCAGTTCCGATCAATTCAGGAAGATCAAGCTTGAGACCTTGAAGGAGAACCTGGCCGATCTGACCGCTGGATCGCAGGAAGAGCGCGAAGCGGCTGTGTCTCCAGGTGCTTCAGCCGCTCCGGGGCGACCGGCACCGGCGGGAGGTGCCAAGGCCCTCGACCAGTTCACCATCAACCTGACAGAACGCGCTCGGAAAGGGGAGGTCGATCCGGTTCTGGGCCGCGACTTCGAGATCCGCCAGATGGTCGATATTTTGATCCGCCGGCGGCAGAACAACCCGATCCTCACCGGCGAAGCCGGGGTCGGCAAGACCGCTGTGGTTGAAGGTTTCGCCCTGCGGATTGTCGAGGGGGATGTGCCGCCGCCGCTACAGGGCGTGGCGATCCACACCCTCGACTTGGGGTTGCTGCAGGCCGGGGCTGGGATCAAGGGGGAATTCGAGGAGCGGCTCAAGTCGGTGATCGAGGAGGTCAAGGCCTCGCCGGTACCGATCATTCTGTTTATCGATGAGGCGCACACCATGATCGGCGCAGGTGGCGCGGCCGGTTCGGGTGATGCTGCCAACCTGCTCAAACCGGCGCTGGCGCGGGGCGAACTGCGCACTATAGCCGCAACCACTTGGTCGGAATACAAGAAGTACTTCGAAAAGGATGCCGCGTTGGCGCGTCGTTTCCAGGTGGTCAAGGTCGAGGAACCGGACGAGCCGACCGCCGTGATGATGATGCGGGCGATCGCGCCGTTTCTGGAAAAACACCATGGGGTGATGATGACCGACGAGGCATTGATCGACTCGGTGCGTCTCTCCCATCGTTATCTGCCGGGACGGCAACTGCCAGATAAGTCGGTCAGTGTGCTCGATACCGCCTGTGCCCGGATCGCTATCGGTCAGAACACCATCCCGCCACCGGTTGAGGCGGCCACTCGGCAGCTGGCAGCCTTTGATCGTGAGGTCAAGATCCTCAAGCGCGAAGAGCTGATGGGGCGCGATCATGTGGAAAGATTACAAGAACTGGACGGGCTGAAAAATGAAACAGCAGCTCACCTGGATATGCTTAATGGCAAATGGCAGCAGGAGGTCGAGTTTGCCGGGCGTATCCAGGAGCTGCGCAAGACTCTTCAGGAGACTGCGGAAAAGAAACCGGCTGAGGTCGATGATCTGGCCCAACAGCGCGCGGATCTGCAGGAACTGGAACGGGAACTGATTGAAGTACAGGGTGGTGACCCCATGGTGCAGCTCGAGGTCGATCCCGAGACCATCTCCGAGGTGATCTCCGGTTGGACCGGCATTCCCACCGGCCGTATGCTGGTCGATGAAATTGACACCGTGCTCAAACTCGACCAGCTACTCGGCGAACGGCTCATTGGTCAGGACCACGCCCTGACCGCCATCGCCCAGGTGATCCAGACCGCCCATGCCGGAATAGAAGACCCCTCCAAGCCGAGCGGCGTGTTCCTGTTTGCCGGGCCGAGCGGCGTCGGCAAGACCGAAACCGCCCTGGCGCTCTCCGAACTGCTCTATGGCGGCGAGGAGAACGTCATCACCATCAATATGTCCGAATACCAGGAGGCCCACACCGTCTCCGGCCTCAAAGGTTCGCCGCCCGGCTATGTCGGCTACGGCGAAGGGGGCGTGCTGACAGAGGCGGTGCGTAAGCGACCCTACAGCGTGGTGCTGCTCGACGAGGTGGAAAAGGCCCACCCCGATGTGATGGAGCTGTTCTACCAGGTCTTCGACAAGGGGATGCTCGAAGACGGGGAGGGGCGGCGCATCGATTTCAAGAACACCCTGATCATCCTCACCTCGAACCTCGGCACCGACACCATCATGACCGTCTGTGCCGACGAGGAGACCAAGCCGGATGCGGCCGGGCTGACCGATGTGCTGCGGCCAGAACTGCTCAAGCATTTCAAGCCGGCCTTTCTCGGGCGGCTGAAGGTGGTGCCTTACTTCCCGCTGACCGACGAGGTGATCCGCAATATCGTGCGCCTAAAGCTGGGGCGGATTGCCAAGCGGATGTTGGAGAACCGCAAGGTGGTGTTCAGTTACGACGAGAGCTTGATCGAGACGATCGCCAGCCGCTGTACCGAGGTGGAGAGCGGGGCGCGGAATATTGATCATATTTTGAGCAATAGTTTGTTGCCGGATTTGTCGCGGGAGTTATTGGCGCGAATGGCTGGCGGGGAACAGATCAAGGAGGTGGTGGTGCGTTTGAGTGGGGATGGGTTTGGGTTTGAGGTTAGGTGATTAATATAGGTAGGGGTGTCAATAGTGAAATAGAAAAGAACGTCCCCACCCGCAAATTAACTATTCGGAAGCAAGGGAGGCGAGATGAGTATCACTGCTAATTTGAAATGGGGCTTCATCGCTCTCAATCCAAACCCGAAAGGGGAAGTGATAAAAATTTTGGAGGGCTGGGAGGAAGTTTGGCAGCAGAAGATCGTCTTGGAAGATTATCAGAATAGAGTGAGGGCTGTTGAGAAAGTTTGCTTAATGTCTGGCGATCGAGATGCTTATACATCTGAAGAAAAAAGATTGATCCACATCAGGTATCCGGGGGGGGGGAACCTCAAGGCGCGAGAACACATTGATGACGAGATCATCGGCAAGAAGATGGGAGATCATGGCAAGATGGGAGCTGCCTATGATATCGCCGATGCTATAGTTTTTGAAGCTGGAAATTGCCACCGCGCCCAGGACTATATAGACAACAAGAAAGCCTTCATCGATGGCTTGAAGCCGCTGAAGCTTGCAGGCATGGCCAAGGCCAAAATCGAAGGCGAAGTAATGGTGGGTTACCTGAAACTCATGGAGGCGATATCTGAGGCGAACGACCGTGCCTATCAGTCCAATCGGAATATCTGTGCTTTCAGCAATTGCAACACCAACGAGATAAAAGTCGCACATTTCTGCTACACCCCGCATAACGTCGATATGAAGAATGCAACTGCGGGATACTCTAAAACATGGCTGATGTATGCTCACGAAATGGTGAAGTCTGCAAAGAAAACCGAGATCGAGGAACTCGCCTGCAATCTTGGAAATGGGATGCTCTTGTATTATACGCCTGATGGCAAGTCGAACTGGAGGACGTGCGTTGCAGGTATATCCAAAGATCTGGGTGTGAAGGACGCTGAGAATTGCGATCTCCTCTACGATGTTGTGACGCACTTGCTTAACAGAATAATATCGCAAGGGCATGGCCGCAAAAACAGGCTTTTGAGCGGAGATAACTGGCTTCTCGACTACGAGATCAGGATAAACAAGCTGAAGAACGAGGGGCAGATAATAGCTAGCAAGCTGCCCTTGCCGAAGTTCTAAGTAGACTAGGGGGACGTTTTTTTTTATTTCACTATTGGCGGAGCGCGATCCGGTTCCACACCCCTGCGTCACAACTGAATGCAGAAAATTACCTGGGTAAACGGCTACTTCCACCAGGTACTTTCCAACCAGAAAGCAAGGTCCCCGAATTGTCCATGCTTCTGAGGTTCAGTGATGAACCCGTTTTCTTTATCGCCGTCGTCGTTCAGGCTGAAAATTTTGAAATGCATTTTGGCCCTTGCACTCTCCGGCAATAACCGGATCGCTCTTTCCATGTTCTCCCACCTGCCGGACCTTTTATCCATGACAGTTTCCGGTGTGGTGAACATACTGTCTATCCAGACCAAAAGACTTCCGCTAGGAGTCAGCCCCCCGGCGCTCCTCTCTCGGTCCTCATTTTCCGGATGAAGGCTCAAGCTATAAAAGTTAACAGGGTCATCAGTCTTAGCCTGAGCTGAAAGATAGGGCACCACCTGTTCAAAGAGATTGTTGATTGAATCTGCCGAGGCCATATGCACGATATTTTCGTAGGGTAGGTCAATCTCCTGGTTGATAATCTTGTTGACGATGATCGCTCCCATGCTATGGCCGACCAAGGTGATTTTAACCGGCGGTTTATTTTTCTTTGTGTCTTCTTTTATTGCGTCGGCAAGCTGGCGTAGGAATATTCCCAGGGCGCCTGTTCCTGGCTTAATGACTTCATCCACTTTGTGGTCGACATTTGCCAGGTCCGCCGGGGTGTAAAAGGGCGTATTGGTCCTTCGGAGCATAATGTCCCATGCTGGCTTCGCCATAGTGTAAGTAAATGGCGTGGTGACCACTTTCGCCGGACTGGTGATCAGCCACCATAGACTTCTGCCCCATCTAGCGTATTCGCCTGTGTTGTTGGTGAAGTACACCAAATTGTTTCCTTTGGGGTATTCCTCTAGATACTTGTCATCTCTCGAGTAACTTGCCCGCCATGAATGCTCTCCCGTTATCAACCAGGCTTTTGGAGCGTTGATTAGGGAGTTTCCGACATCGGTTGACAGATAGACTGGTGAAGTCAGTGGTGCCGTGGAAGAGATTTCCCCCTGTCTGATTCTCCACAAATGGGACCCATAGGTTGTTAGCGGGCCGGATCTCCAGTTGACAAATATCGGGTATTTCTTTTCGTTTTTGGAATCTCTGATTAACTTATATTTTTCTTGGACCCTTTTTAACGATGTTCCCTTGGTATTTAAACCGCCGTGAACATAAATGAGCACCTCAATATCACCATCCCCATTCGGGGAGAACGCCCGTATACCGTCGATGATTTTCTCGAAATGTTTCTCATAGTTTTTGTCACCATTGTCGCTTAGAACCGGGGCTATTTTTTCTCCTGGCTTAATACTCTCGAGTATTCCATCTTCATCTAGTGAAATGACGTGGCCGATTGCTTCTTCATCTATGGGTGAGATCGGTGAGCAACCTGAAAACAGGAGCGCAAATAAGAACCAAGCAAACCAGTATTTAATCTTCATAGACCCCTCCCTTTATCCACTTTCACCTGTTCTTTCATTAAGTGGTTTCTATGGATTTTAACCAATCAACACCCCATGTCAAACAGAGGAGGGCAGGGGACGTTCTAGTGCATGAGTAGATAGAAAAATAGAAAAGAACGTCCCCTTCTGGTTGTGTTGACAATGTTCAGCCTGCTGTTATTAATGAAGGTAGTGCTTTTTTGTGATGTTGGGTTACTTGAAAGGGGGGGCAGAACCGATGACTGTGGATGAAGCTTTACGATCATCCGATCCGGATTCCTTAACCGACGGTACGGTCTGTCTGACGGTCGAGGAGGCGCTGAAACTTGCACTTAACCTGCATCAGGCTGGCTCTCTGCCGGAGGCCGAAACCCTTTACCAACGCACAATTCAATCCGCCCCCGACAACCTGAACGCTCTGCATTACTACGGCCTGCTCTGCCATCAACAGAACCGCCACAAACAAGCCGCCGAACTGATCCAACAGATCATCAAGTTCGACCCGCAAAACGCCGATGCCCACAACAACCTGGGTAATGTGCTGGAGGGGCTGGGCCGAATTACCGAGGCGGAAAGCTGCTACCGCAAGGCGATCGAACTGCTGCCTGAACACGCCCCGGCGCATAACAACCTGGGTGTGATTCTGATGGCGCAGCAGCAGCCGGCACAGGCGGTGGAGGCTTACTGCCACGCCACGGCGCTGGCTCCGGAATCTGCCGACTTCCGCTACAACCTTGGCAATGCGCTGCGCCGTTCAGGGGACTACGTCCAGGCGGCCGAGGTTTACAGCGATGCGGTGCGCTTGAACCCCGAGCATGCCGGGGCCTGGCAGGGGCAGGCGCAAGCCTTGCTGCAGGCTGGTCGCAGGGATGAGGTGGAGCGGATGTTTGCGGACTGGCTGAAACAAGACCCGGGCAATCCGATTGTCCTTTACCTGAAGGCAGCTTGTCTGGGCGACCAGGCTCCTGAGCGGGCACCTGATGCCTATGTTGAGCAGATCTTCAACGAAATGGCCGATCGCTTCGATGCGCATTTGACCGAGAACCTCGGTTACCGGGCACCACAACTGCTGGCCGAGTCACTTGCCGAGATCCTGCCGGAGCCATCCGCAGCGCTGGCGATCCTCGATGCTGGTTGCGGCACCGGGCTCTGTGGCGACTTTTTGCGCCCTTATGCCGAGCAGATGAGCGGCGTAGATCTCTCCGCTGGGATGTTGACCAAGGCGAGTGGCCGCAAGCTTTATGATGAGCTGATTAAAGCCGAACTGACTCAGTTTATGGAGCAGCAATCCGCTGCTTACAATCTGATCGTCTCGGCGGACACTCTCTGTTACTTCGGCGACCTGGAAGCGGTTTTTCTTGCGGCAGTTAAGGCGTTGAAACCGGCCGGCCTGCTGGCTTTTACCCTGGAGGATGCAGGAACAGGGCAGGGCGCGGTGCTGGGCCAGACCGGGCGTTATGCACACAACAAGGATTATGTACAAGAGTCACTGAGCGCTGCTGGATTGCAGGTGCAGCGTTTTGAATCGGTTGTTCTGCGCAGTGAGGGGAAAGAGCCGGTGACCGGTCATCTGGTGGTGGCTGGGAGGTAAGTGCTGGGCGACCCATGGGTCGCCCCTACAAAAGATTGAAGAGGCAGCTGTAGGGGCGAGGCGGTGCCTGCCCGATTTTACCGCGTTACATGCACAGAGAAAAGGAGCTCCATTGTCTTCATTTCTCTTGATACTCGCTTCGGGCGAGCAGAAGCAGATTGCCGATTCGCAAAGCAGGCTAAGAATCGGCCGACTTCCCGAGTGCGAGGTGTTTATTAATGAGCCGATCGTCTCCCGGCGGCACGCTGAAGTATATTGTGAAAACGACTGCTATTTTGTTCAGGATAGCGGCAGCGCCAACGGCACAGCTGTCAACAATCGACCCATTACCCAGCCGACCGAACTTCACCCTGGTGACACCATCTCAGTAGGCTCGGCGAAAATCATCTATCAGCAAGCAGAGACAACTCCGGTTTTCACCGAACAGGACGATGCTGAAAAAACCAGGATTCTGCGCCTGCCCGTAGAGCCACCTTCAAAAGATATACTGGCCCCCTTTGGGTTACTGGAGACCGTTGCCGAGATCGCCAGGCAGATTGTGAAGGATCGCCCCCTGGCAGATTTTATGCAGATTATCCTGCGCTTGTGCGTCGAAAAGACCAACGCCGAACGGGCCGCCCTGCTGTTGCTGGATGATGCCGGAAAGTTGCTTCCACGTGGGTATTTCTCCAGCACCACAGCCACCGATGTCTTTACCATCAGTCAGTCGATCGCCCAGAAAGCCCTGGACGAAAAACAGGCGATTCTAGTCGAGGACGCCATCGCCCCCGGCAACCATGATATGGGCGAAAGCGTTTTCAATCTGCAAATCCGCTCGGCGATCTGCACCCCCTTATGGAAAGAGGATAAAACCGTTGGCGTACTCTATGTCGATACCAACCTGCCGGATCGACTGTTCGGTGAGATTGACCTGCTGTTTTTCTCCAGCTTGTCAGGAATGCTGGCGGAAAAGATCGAGATCAGCATTTTGGAGGAGATAGCCAAAGACAAGCAACGGCTTGATGCTGAGGTCAAGATTGCCAGCGAAATCCAGTCACGGCTCTTTCCGCGTGAGATCCCGCAGATTGATGGCTACCAGCTGGCGGCGGTGAATATCCCCTGTACTGAGGTTGGCGGGGATTATTATGACATTGTGTCCACCGACGACAGCTATGGCATTGCCATTGCCGATGTGACCGGTAAGGGGGTCGGCGCGGCGATGCTGATGTCGAACCTGCAGGCCTTGTTACGCTCGCGGGCGAGCGAATTCAGCGATCCCTCAGGACTGATGGTGCGGATGAACAATGACATGTTCGAGCGGGTCGGCAGTGATAAATTTGTGACCTTTTTTTACCTGATTTTCAATCCCCTAAATGGCACGGTCAACTATGCTAATGCGGGGCATAACCGTCCCCTCTGGCGGCGACAGTCGGGGCAGGTGGTCAATCTGGATGTCAGTGGCCTGCCGTTGGGGATTATCGAACAGAGCGACTACACTCCCTATCAGCTACAGCTTGCGCCGGGCGAATCAATTCTGCTGTACAGTGACGGTATCACCGAATGTCAAAACAGCGCCGGTGAACTGTTTGGTGAAGCACGGCTGGAAGAGGTTGTCGCCCACTCTGCCGAATTGAGTGCACAGAAGACGATTGAGCGTGTGGTCTCTACCGTGGATGCTTTCCGGAAAGCTGAGTCATATTCGGATGATATTACGCTGGTGGTGTTGAAACGACTTTAAATCTGGACCAGGATCGGTGGCTCAACACCTTGACAATGGCTTGTCTACTGCTATTAATGAGAATAGCTCTTTTGTGTAATGCTATCAGTTTCTTAAGCGTCAAAACGGACGCTGCTCTTTATGTTGCATCATAGTTCTGCTTTGCTGTTTGAGCCGAGGGTGGGGGTCTATGATTACCCAAGAAAACCGGTTTATCACCATAGAGACGCCGCTTGGTAAGGATAAGCTGCTGCTGACCGGTTTTCACGGCAAGGAAGAGTTGTCACGCCCGTTCCACTTTGATCTCAGTTTTCTCTCCGAAGATCACAGCATCGCCTTCGATAAAATAATCGGCCAGAATGTCTCCCTCTCGATTTACACCCCAGATGGAGAAAAGCGGCATTTCCACGGTTTGATCTCCCGTTTCTCGCAAGGCCGTGGGGGCGGCGAGGGGGAAGGGGACAGTCGCTTTTCCCACTATTCTGCCACCATGGTCCCTTGGTTGTGGCTACTGACCCGCACCGCCGATTCGCGCATTTTTCAAGAAAAATCGGTTCCCGATATCATCAAGTCGATTTTTGAGGATCAGGGTTTTCAGGATTTCAGTTTTCGCCTCAATGCCAGTTATGAGCCGCGAAACTACTGTGTGCAATATCGCGAGACCGATTTTTCTTTCATCAGTCGACTGCTGGAAGAGGAAGGGATCTATTACTTTTTTGAGCATGCAAAAAAGGCGCATACCCTGGTGATTGCCGATGCTTCCGGTGAGCATCCCCCCTGCCCGAAGCAGGAGGAAGCCAGCTGTCAGGTTGCCGCCGGCGGCTGGCTGGAAGAAGATGTCATTACCAGTATTGAGATTGAGCAGCAGATCCGCCCCGGCAAGTTCACCCTGAACGATTTCAACTTTGAGATGCCTACCACCAACCTGAAGGTGACGGCCATGGCCAAGGCGGAGCAGAACTTGGGACCGGGCGAACGGGAGATCTATGATCATCCCGGAGAATATGATGTTAAGGCTGGCGGGCAGAAACTGGTTGATATCCGGATGGAGGAAGAAGAAGCCCAGTTCGCCATGATCAGCGGCAGTAGTGTCTGTCGCGCCTTTACCAGCGGTTACCGTTTCAAATTGACCAACCATTACCGCAGCGACTTGAATGATCAGGAATATGTGCTGACGGCGATTGAACATGACGCAACCCAGGGCGGTTATGTGTCGGGCGATAACGACGCAAGCTACAGCAACAGCTTTCAATGTATGCCTTTCAAGGTGCCTTTCCGTCCCGTCAGGAGTACCCCCAGGCCGGTTGTCGAAGGGGTGCAGACGGCGATCGTGGTCGGCCCGGCGGGCGAGGAGATCCACACCGACGAGCATGGCCGGGTCAAGGTGCAATTCCACTGGGATCGCGAAGGCAAGAAGGATGATAAAAGTTCCTGCTGGATCCGCGTCAGTCAGCTTTGGGCTGGCGCCAAGTGGGGCGCCATGTATGTCCCGCGGATCGGCCACGAGGTGATCGTCGATTTTATCGAGGGGGATCCCGATCGCCCGATCATTGTAGGTCGCGTCTATCACGGTAATAATAAACCACCCTACGACCTGCCGGCGGAAAAGACCAAAAGCACCCTGAAGTCCGATTCCTCACCCGGGGGAGGCGGGTTTAACGAGATCCGCTTTGAGGATAAGAAGGGCGAGGAGCAGGTTTTTATTCATGCCGAAAAAGATCAGCATATCCGGATAAAAAACGAGCGTCGCCAGTGGGTCGGGAATGACAACCACCTGATTGTAAAAAAAGACTTATTGGAACAGGTGGAGGGTGAAAATAACCTGACCGTCAAGGGTGATCATAACGAGAAGGTCGAAGGGACGATCTCCCGTGAAGCAATGATGGACCTGCAGGAGAAGGCAGGTTCAAAACATGCCCTCGAGGCAGGGACGGAGATTCACCTGAAAGCGGGGATGAACATTGTCATTGAAGCTGGTGTCAGTATTACCCTGTCGGCCGGGGGGAGCTTCGCAACCCTTGGCCCTGAGGGGGTATCAATCTCGGGAGTAATGGTAAATATCAACAGTGGTGGGTCGGCCGGGTCAGGATCGGGGGCGTCACTGAAGGCTCCGAAACTGCCAAAAGAGGCCGATGATAAGGGTTGAAACGGACTTTTGTCAAAACACGGTGATGTCCTTTTGCCCCTGGGAACTGTCAGATTTAACGCGACATGTGACAACGCATTGATACCGGAGTATCTCACTATGGCAAAACAGGTCGTCTTGGGGGCAATGATGCAGTGCAGCTTCGGGGCCAGCCCTTCGGCCCTGGTGGTGCTGCCGACCAACCGACTGCTGGTGGAGCACCGACTGGCGGCGAATATCATGGACCATGTACCGGTCGTCAATATCCCTACCTTCGGGATGTGCACTTCTCAGGCGAATCCGGCTGTGGCGTCGGCCACAGCCGCGGCCACGACTGCAGCTGCGGGTGTTTTTACGCCGACCCCAGCGCCGTGCGTTCCGGCAACGGCTGCCCCCTGGACTCCCGGTTCACCTACGGTGCTGATCGGCAATATGCCAGCCCTCAACGACACCAGCAAGTGCGTGTGCAGCTGGGGAGGCGTGATTACGATCAACAACCCGGGCGCGGTGACCACCGCTATCCCTTGAAAATAGCGATAGATTTCAGATGGACACTAATCCCCCATAAATTCAAAACTTCGGTGGCACCAATTCTATATCGTTATCTTCTTCTGCTGGCTCAGGTGGTGGAGGGCTGATCGGTGTCGGGGGGGGGCTGGTGCTGATCTTTCTCTTTTTCTGCGTAAAGGAATCGACAAAGCTTTTAGATATAGAATCTCTTCTGATCATTAAATCTTCAGGGATGAGGATCTCATCGCCGAGTTCGATACGATTCGGGTTCAGGTTGGGGTTTGCTTCGGCCAGGATCTTCCAGTTTTTCAGATCACCGGTATACCATTTGGCAATAATGGAGACACTTTCTCCTTGGAGTGTGACTCGATGCGAATAATAGTTTCTTCCTGTTGGTTGAATTGGCAATGGTTTTGAGCTGCCCTGTTTACTTTTATCAGAAAATTTCGGCATTGGCTCTCTGTTGGTGATTATGCTTTGTGGTATCAGCACCTTGTCTCCAGCAGAGAGGCCGTAGGGGGAGATATTCGGGTTGGCCTCACGTACTTCGCTGTACTTATCCAGACTGCCGGTATGCCAAACAGTAATGTTGTAAAGGTTCTCCTCAGACCATTTGACGGTATGTTCAAAGAAAACAGCCTTCTTGGATCCAAGCATGCTCACCGAACCACAACTAGAACAAATCAGTAATAAAGCAAGCCAAACCAGACATGTTCGGACAGGTCGTCTAGAATCTATATTCAAATCACCCTCCTAGTTGTTACTTTAGTTTTTCCAATAACTTCAGTGCCGGTGCATTCTCCGGATTGATGGAGATTGCTCGTCCCAGGTTTTTGATGCAGTCTTCTTTTTTTCCCAGTCGATGCTGCATGGCTGCCAGGTTGAACAGGGCATCGTCCAGATAATCGGGCTGAAGTTCTACCACTTGGCCATACATCTCCTCTGCCTTTTTGTACTCTTTGTTAATTCCGTAGATATAACCCATGGCAAAATAGGGGCCTGCTCGTTCGGGATCCAGCTCAGTCACCCGGTTGTAGGAGACCACGGCCATCGGATGATCGTCCATTGCCATGTAGAGCCGGCCAAGCTGCTCAAATGCGTCGGCATTGCTCGGGTTGATCTCAGTCGCCAGGTTGAAGTTCTCTTCGGCTGCCAGCGGCTTTGTATCAACAAGCCCCTTGCCCTGTTCTGTCAATGCCTGGGAATAGGTCGCTGAGATATCGGTCGCGAGTTGCGGCTCTTTTTCCCAGATTTCTGCAAACAGAGGGATGGCCTGGTCGTAGTCCTGTTCATTTAGTGCGAGTAATGCTTTGTCTAATATGGTGGTTTCAGGTTCGACCTCTGTAATAATTTGAGCAGCAGGTTCTGTGGTTGGTGAAGCTTCTGTTTCTGGAACCGCCGGTTCTTCACGAGTTGGGGCAGGGGGGCTGGCTGCAGGCACTTGTGCAACTTCAACTTCTGTCTTCTGGTCTTCGCCGGTAAAGAGTGCAATCAATCCGATCAGAACCACGACGACAAGCCCGATGCCACCATACAGGAACAATGGTTTTTTCGTAGCTTGTTGCTTCTTCAAGGTTTCAACTTGTTTTTTGCTCGATTCTGTAAGGGTATCGTAGGACTGTTTGAACTTATCCTGCCACTTACGGTCTTTCTTTGTGTCAACTGGTTCTGCAGCATTGACTGCCGCTCCAAGTTCGGTCAGCTCTTTGATGATGGTTTCCTCGGAGGATATCTCATCAGCAAAGAGTTTTTTAAGATAATCAGCTAGCCCGTGGGCTGTTGGCCGCATGGAATTGGCGTACATGCATTCTTCCAGGTCGGCTTCCATTTCTGCGCAGGATTTGTAACGATCTTCTGGGTTTTTGGCCAGGGCGCGATGCAGAATTTGAACAAGTTGCTCCGGCAGTTGATCATTGATGTTTTCCGCTGAGACAAAGACACAATCGCGGACATGGGAGAGGATATGCAGGGTTTCCCCTTCGAACATTCTTTGACCGGTGACCAGCTCATACAGAATGATGCCACAGGAAAAGATATCGGAGCGCTGGTCGATGATCTTGCCAGCTGCCTGTTCCGGTGACATGTAGGCAACCTTGCCTTTGACCATTCCCATCTGGGTCATGGTGGTCTGGTTGGCCGCCTTGGCAATGCCGAAGTCAACAACTTTGACGTTTCCTTCGTAGGTCACCAGGATATTGGGCGGGCTGATATCGCGGTGAATAATCTGTAACGATTTGCCCTGAAAGTCTTTCAGTGTGTGGGCATAGTCGAGGCCACTACAGATGCGGGAGACAATGAACAGTGCGTCGGCCAGACGAAGCGGCAGGTTCTTCTCGACTGCTTGTTTGCTGATGAAACGAAGGTTCTTGCCGAACAGGTACTCCATGGCGATGAAATAAGAATTGTCCAGACTACCGAAATCGTAGATCTGGACAATATTCTGATGATGCAACAAGGCCGCCAGTTTGGCTTCATCGATAAAGGCGGTGATCAGTTCTTCTTCAGCGGCTAAATGGGGGAGGATTTTTTTGATAGCGATCAGTTTTTCGAAGCCCTGAACACCCGTGATCATAGCGCGGTAGAGTTCAGCCATGCCACCGACGGCCATTTGGTCAAGAAGGATATATTTGCCAAAACGTTTCGGCTGATTGGTAGTCATGATCTACCCCCACCACGGCCAAGAAATTAAAATAGATATTTTTAGTATATAGCCAGATGACGACCTATCAAGCTTGTGTTTGAACTTAATGAGTAGATAAATGCATTCGATATAGACCTTAGTTGAATTTAAGCATATTTAGCTTTTGGAAGAATTGCCAGTGATCGTTTTTTAGGTAATCTTTTTGTACGGTTGAATAAATGGAAGTGTGCGCCTGACAGAATATGTTTTGTATGAATAGTTTATGGTTTGATAGTCATTCATCAAGGCGGGAAAATGAATCTCTTCGAGAGCCTGTTTCCTAGAAAAAATGATTCAGGGATACGTCGGCGCATTCCGCTTTTTGTCAGAATCTTTGTTACGCTTCTGTCTATTCTTGTGCTTCTTGTCTTTGCCCTTGGGGGAGCCTTTTACGATCGTTACAACGATACGCTTAATCAATCAGTGATTAATAAGGGGAAGTTGACCCTCGCTCACCTGAGCCTAACTTCCAAAATGATTCTGTTGGAAGGTGATCTTTCAAGGTTAATCCTTCTGGCGAGTGACTATGCGCGTGATGAGGCTGTTTCATTTATATCTGTAGTCGATCACAATCAAATCATTCTGGCACATACAGATCCAAGCAGAGTCGGTGAAAATTATAATGAAACAGCCGCCGACACAAAGCAGCATGAGGGAACTGTTTATGAACTGAGTCAACCGCTGAGTTTACAGAATAAAATTTTGGGAACTGCTTATGTGGGGCTGTCTCAACAGTATATTAGTGATTTTGTTGATGTTGAATCTTCAGCATTGTTGAAATCCTTTTTTTTACCTTTACTCATCCTTTTGCTGCTCGTCTTCAGTCTGGCTATTTTTTTAACAGCCTGGATTAAGTTCCCTCTCTATAAAATTATGACGGCAATTCAGGGAATCCGCCGGGGTGACTTAAACTTTCAGTTGGACTTGTCGGATAATAATGAATTTGGCGATCTGGCTTCTGAGGTCAGACAATTATCCAACAACCTTCGTGTGAAAGAACAGACGAAAAGCGACGTTGCCGATTATCTCAATTGCACGAGCCTTGAACGGATTTTAGAAACATCACAATCGAACGGTTCCAGTTATGCATCTAGAAGACAGGTCACAATCCTCTATGCCGGAATTGTCGGCTTTGGTGAGTACGCCAGCCATACCAAGGCAGAAGAGGTTGTGGAGGCGCTGAATGAATACATTGGGATCGCCACGAATACCATTCTGGCCCAAGGGGGCTATGTCGACAAGTTTATGGGGGATGCGGTTGTCGGGATTTTTGGTGTTTCGGTTTACCGTGAGGATCACACCAAAAGAGCAGTCAGGGCGGCCTGGGAGCTGCAGAAAGTACTACGTGAACATGATGTCGGCAGAAATCAACTTTTGGGTAAGATTCGGATTGGTATGAGTTCCGGGGTAGTGCTTTCCGGGAATATCGGTTCAGCTTCTCGGGTTGAATACAGTTCGATAGGAGAAAGTATTAAAGAAGCTTTTTGGCTCAATGGCCAAGCTGAAGCCAAGGAGATCATTATCAGCAAAAGCATTTATCAATTAATAAAGGATATTGCCTGTGTTGAGCCATTAACGCCGCAAAAGTTAATTGGTCACGAAGGTGTTTTGGAAAGTTATCGATTGCGAAGCTTAAATGATTCGTCGCAGGCTGATATGCAGGTGGCAACATGAGGATCTGCTGCTTTTATCGTTTCATGCGTTTGTTGCTGGTCTGCTTGTTGTTCAATGCCTTCTTCTTATCCGGTTGTGCGCTTGTCGATTTGCAACCGGTCCCCCCCGGTGGTGATCTTGTCCGCTCTGAGCACTTTCCTGATTACCTCGTCGTAACATCCCAGGCTGGCGATAGTGTTACCTCGCTGGCAGAAAAATACCTGAAAGACGCATCCATGGGGTGGCTGATTGCTGAATTTAACGAACTCAAAGAATTGGTGCCGGGCGAGGAAATTATTATTCCTTTAGAGCCCTATCTCCTTGGTGGGCTTTCGATTGATGGTTATCAGGAAGTACCGATTTTGACCTATCATAATTTTTCGACCAGAGCTACGAATAAGATGACTGTGACGGCAAGTGAGTTCGAGGCGCAGATGCGTTACCTCAAAGACCATGACTATCATGTCATCAGTATGAAGTCTTTTTTTGAGTTCCTTGATTTTAAACGCCAAATCCCAAAAAAATCGGTGCTCATTGCTATCGACGATGGATGGCGGTCTTTTTATACTCTCGCTTACCCGATTCTGAAGAAATACGGCTATCCGGCCACTTTATTTATCTACACCGGTTTGATCGACGGAGAAAAGAATCACTTGAATTGGGCTGAGATTAAGGAAATGTCAAAACACCAGATTGAGATGCAGTGCCACACCCGCTCTCATCGCTATTTGACAAAAAGGAAATCGGGCGAGTCTTACCTCATGTATGTTAACGAGATCGAAAATGAACTGAATCATTCGGCAAGCATCATCGAAGCAAAGATCAACAAAAAAGTTGATCTGCTCGCTTACCCATATGGGGAAACGAACCATCTGGTGTCAGCGTACACCTTTAAAAACGGATTTCGTGGAGCTTTTACCGTCAATCCAAAGCCCAATCCGTTTTTTGTGCCACGCTACAGAATCAATCGCATCATGATTTTTGGTGGATATGACATTAACAAATTCAAAGCAAGTCTCAAGACTTTTAAAAAGTTGACTCTGCAATAGGGGGATCAATGACCATCCGTGATGATGAAAGGCGACTGGCATGACCTGCTTGCAGCGCTCCAGAACAACTGAGGCTATCAAGCGTTGGTGCCCGGTGGCTCTTCGTCATTTGTATCATTGCTTATCCCTCTGCGTAGTGATGATGGTGCTGTGCAGCTGTTCAAGCTCTCCCATACAAAAACAAATGCCATCAGTTCAGAAACCTGATTTCCCTGCGCTGCAGGAAAGGTATCAAGCGAAAGCTGAATCTGCTGAGAGAAGGGGAGATTTATATCGGGCCTCCTTCTATTGGTGGATTCTGGCCAATCTCAAACCTGATAATCTTCTTGAGCAAGAGCGTGCTCAATCTCTGCTGGCAACCGCACAACAGAAAGCTGACCAGCATTTTCAAAACGGCCTGGCTCAGCTGGACAATAACAACCGTAGCAGAGCCCAGCGGGAGTTCCTGATCGCCTTGAATTATAACCCGCGACATACAACCGCATTGAACAATTTGAAAAACAACCTAGGTCGACCGGATTTCAGGGTTTACAAGACAGAAAGTGGTGAGAATTTGCGTAGTATTGCTATGCGCGAATACCGCAACGCAGAAATGCTAAATGTCATCGCTCACTATAATGACTTGAAAAGCACTCATGGATTTAAAGAGGGATCAGCCATCAAACTTATTACCTCTGAAGGTCCCTATCGAGTGGCAAAACAGGCTGTTAAAGAAGATATTGTTAATAGTTATCAAGAGGTGGATTCGTCATTTACACGTGATGTCCTGCAACGAGCCAATAGCAGCTATCAGTCCAAAAACTATAACAATGCGATGTCGTTGGCCAAGATGGTCTTGAAAGGCAACCCTGAGCACTCGAAAGCGAGAGAAATATTTAATCAGTCGGGATATCAACTGGCAAAGATCCATATCGCCAATGGTAATGACCTGGATGCGTTACGTCTGCTGAAAAACGTTGATAGTCATTATAGGGATGTCTCTGCTATTAAGGCTGAGGTGCAGAATAATGTCATTCAGAAAGCTGAATCACATTATCGCAAAGGGGTAAAATATTTTCTGGCTGAAGAGTTTGCCGCTGCCGCAAGTGAATGGGAAACCACTCTTCATTTGAACCCTGACCACAATAAAGCGCTAAAAGGGCTGAAGAATGTACGCAAGCTGCTCAAAAGGTAGATTAATACGTCATTTTTCAAGCTCAGCCAAACGACCGTTCCCCAGGTAGCGGAAAAATGGTCCACTCGGGCTGAGGCTTATTTCGTCATTTGTATTGAGTTGCATGCCATTCTCGACCGGTTGGTCACTAACGCAGACCAATTTGAGGCCGGTAAGATCTTTAATCCAATACTGATTGTTTGAGTAAAACAACTGCACATGTAGATCTTTTATTTCAGGATGATCGATAATAAATGCGCAGTTAGCAGCTTTGCCGAGATCGATAGGAAGTTGATCGAAAGATTCGAGTTTCGGGCCGTACTGAATGATCAGTGGGGTTTTTGTCGACACGACCGGCTGAGATTGCTGGGGCTGCTCGCTCGATTTCGTAACTGGTGGTGGCACCTGAGGTGCTGGTAGAGGTGGGGCGGGATCGGCTGTCGGAACGACGACATCCGGGGCAACCAGTGAGTCTTCAATCTTGGTCAAAAAGCTCACTTTCGGACCATTCGGCGCAATGGTTATGACATCGCCATCTTTCAAGTGAATCTGATCGATCTTTTTCCCGTTAACAAAGGTTCCGTTAGCACTGATGTCGCTCAAACGAAATTGATTCCATTCTCTGAGCAGCTTGGCATGCTTTCGTGAGATTGTTCCACATTCAGCGGGAAATCTAACATCGCAGGAAGGATGGCGACCAATCGAGATTTCCGGTTTAGAAAATTCCTGTATCTGCCCCTTTAAGGGGCCTTCAATATGGATGATTTGCACTGTGATTACTGGTGGCGCAGGCATGTTTCAATCCTTTTAACTTGTATAAGCTGGGCACAAAGGTTTATTGAATTGATACCAGTAAAATAGTGATATTGTCCCGACCGCCGGCATCGTTGCTTCTCTGAATAAGTTTTTCGCCACTGAGAGTAAGGTCTTTTCCTGTTTCAAGAATATCTGCTATTTCCTCATCTTCCAGCATTGAGGTTAACCCGTCAGAACAAAATAACAGCAAACTTCCTTTATCAAGTCTTAAAGACTGTGAAGTTACCTCAATGTCAGCACTTGTCCCTATTGCGCGGGTAATGATGTTGCGCTGTGAATGGGTTCGCATTCCCTGTTTGGATATTTGCCCCTGCAGATAAAGATCATAGACCAAAGAATGATCCTCGGTCAGTTGTCTTAATCGGCCATTATTGTACAGGTAGATACGGCTGTCACCGGCATGGGCGAGTTTTAGTTCATTGTCTAAAAATTGCCCAGCAATAATGGTAGAACCCATCATTCTCCCCGCAGCTTCATTGTTTACCATGGTATTAGCGTATTGTATTGAACCTTCTAGAGCAGAAGAGGAGAAGAGGGTTCTAGGGTTCACAAGCGGAAGAGCGACATCAGTATCCGGATTGATCGAGTCCATATAGTTGGCAATACTCTCAAGCGTTAAGCGGCTGGCAATGTCTCCTGCATCGTGGCCGCCCATGCCATCAGCAACACAAAATAGGCGGTATTCAGGCATTATAAGAAAATCATCTTCGTTGGTTTTGCGTACTTGCCCCACATGTGAGATGCCAAAGTAGGCCAGTTGCAGGTCGTTCCATGGTATGGAACCGGACATTTTTTTCATCCCACATCTCCAGTAATAACTTCCTGTTGAATTAATAAACACTGGTCTTTTGTTTTAATTATAAAGGCATTTGTTAATTGTGTTTGATTGCAGCAGAAAAATATTGAGTTGTTATGAATTCAGTTAGAGGTGACAACTATGCTGATAATCATATCCTGCTTCACTTAAGGGCTTATAGGGAAGGGGAGAAGAACATCTGTAAGGCGTTGGATGGTTATTATTTGTGGCCTAGGTTCTCTATTGACCCTTTTATACCCTCCACTCTCCAATCAGTTGGTCTTGACGTGAGTTTTACTGATTTTGGAAAAAATCCGGTTTTTACTTCTTGGCAGCAAGTGGTTTTTGAATGTTTTTGAAACCGGAATGAATGGTGTTATAGGTGGGTCTGCTTCAGGGATGCTGACAATTGCAGAGAGTCTGTTGTTATTCATTATTTCCTACCATTTCAGTGTGGGAACTTTCGCCAAACTTTCGCCATTCATGCCGGTATGACATGTTTTATACGGTATTATATGGACAAACCCAGACGGACGAAAAGTGGTTAAGTTGTTGAAAGGTTAGTAATAATAGCTGTTTGTCGCGGCTAGATTAAATTGGTAAGATGGGGTTCGATTCCCGCCACCTCCACCAATTAAAATAGTGTAAAATCAGTAGCTTACGTGCGATGGGCTGCCGGCTTTCGCTAAGACGTTCGCCATCCTAAACTACTTAGTTTAGGATGGCGTTTGTTTTTGTGACCCTTTGTGCTCAGAAGTAATTCTGGATTTTGCTTACATCGTTCACGAGACCATCCGTATGTTTTCCATAAACATTGTAGACCATTTGTCTTGAAGCATGCCCCATCAAAGAAGCTAGCTGATTGGGGTTCATTCCTAAGGCTAACGACCACGCGGCATAGCTATGCCGCATAGCATATGGCACCTTATATGGTACCCCTGCTTTTTTGAATGCGCGTGGTCGCCACTGACCTAAAAGCGATTTACTCAGCGACAACTGTCGAAAAGGCCAGTTTAACTTGGAGCAGTTCGAGGACAAGTGGAACGCCAGTCACCCGACAAATTGCTAAATCCTGGCGGCGCAACGGGGAACGGATTACGCCACTGTTCTCTTATCCTTCCGACATACGCAGAGCGATCTACACGAGCAACGCCATTGAATCGGTGAATATGTCACTGTGGAAGGTCACGAAGAACCGGGGATCGTTCCCCAATGACGAATCAATGATCAAGCTGCTCTACTTGGCGTTACAGAATATTTCAAAAAAATGGACAATGCCGATCCACAACTGGCGATCGGCACTGAATCAATTTTCGATTATATTTGAAGGGCGGATGCCGCTACTCTGACCGACGGGCCATTTACACAATCAGCGTTACAGGCCCACGGACTCAACTCTTGTTAATGATTTCTACGTTTGGTGGCGGCTCAATCGTCTTTTCAGCAGGGATAGATGTTCCGGGCATTAAGCCATTAATATATTCTTCTATATTCGTGTAGCCGTCGGAATCTCGATCTCTATTCCCATCCGAAGAATCTTGAGGGTTAAGGTTTTTCGAAACCTCCCAGTTGTCTGGCATACCATCGTGGTCAGAATCGGCAGGCGGCGTGCCGGATGACAGATATGGCCATCCGCCTACTTCGCTTTCTGAACTAATCCATGTTCCTGAGTTGTTTGCAAAGGTTTGCATTGCTCGTAAATCGACTGAATCTCTATGGGGCGCAACAGCACCTGCACCTGTTTCGGAAAAAATGATATCCGTTATTTGGGATACATCATCAACGGTAATGCGGGAGATCCCTAATGGAGGTGTGTTGACCCTGTATGCGGTACTGCCATCAACGGCAAGCCAGTCGTCCCCAGTATTTGTCAGTCTGCCTGGGCCGATATTGTTTTTAACGTAAAATCTGGAACCACTTATACCGGCGACCGTTATGCCTAATTTGCTACTGCTCGTCTGGGGGCCCGGTTTGTAGTGATTCCCCTCGACTTGCACTGTAGATGCTATATCGGTGCCTGAATCGACGACGTCTTTCAGTCTCATTCCGAATGAGCCCCAATTGTACACGACATTATTTATAACTTCGCCAGTGGTATCTCCTTTAAATAGCGGGTTGCGATCATTGTTGTGGGCAAAGTAATTGTGGTGAATTGAAATATTTTTTGCGTGTTCACCTATCAGCATGCCATAGCTTACATTGCTGTGCAGCAGGCCTTCTGTGGATAAAGACCACTGGATAGTGATGTCGTGGATATCTGCCCATGTGGAAAAGTTTTCATCTCCTGCCCAACTGACCGAGCAGTGATCCAGGATGACATTGTAGGGCGCGACAGTGGGGTGTCCAATCATGATGGCGTCATTACCGGCAGCAACGCCAGGACGGACGCGAATATTTCTGATAATCACGTCATGAGTCGCGACTTGTAGTTTTGACCCGCGGATGGCAATCCCATCTCCAGGAGCTGTTTGTCCCGCAATCGTTATGTAGGGATTGCGGATAATAATGTCTCCAGAACTGTCAATGGTTCCACCGGTACGAAAGACAACAATGCGAGCCCCTGAGGCTTCAACGGCTTCCCGAAAGCTGCCGGAACCACTATTGTTAAGGTTGGTTACCTCAATTATTTTTCCGCCACGACCCCCTATTGTACCCGATCCGAACCCTTCCGCACCTGGGAACGCTGGTAGGGCATATGACAGTCCTGCCATTAATGCGAGCATAGTCATTATGAGTGCGATAGTGCTAAGGGTGCGTTTCATGTTGTTGAATAGGGGGCTTACTCCTTTTGAAGTAATTGTTTTAATACTCATTTCTTTTCTCCTGAATGTTCCAATTAATTGTTTCTCTACTCGTGCACTCTGTGTGTCACTGGCTAAACAATTTGGTTCTGTTGTCAAATGGGCATAATAATCGGGAAGATTATGTGTTCCATTTCTACTCAAAAGAAGTCTAACCCCCTGGGCAGTGTCTGTATCGTATATATTTTTCATTTTGTATTGATCCTCTAGAGTATAAAAAAACGGGTCGCCAGAAGTAATGCCTCCGGCGACCCGACTGACGTTGGAATGTGATGGATTTAAAGCATCACACCCCTTTAGTCTCGTGGTTCTGCGTCCCATGGTTTCCCATGGTTTGCTCTGAACAAAGGAAAAGCGTTTTAATTGACTTTATGTTTAGCTTTTACTGCTTGACTGTGTGTCATTTCTAGTGTGTTTGATAAAACTTCTCGATCTCATTTTTATCCAGTTGCTTACCTGAGTCAAGAAGATTGTCGGCTTTTGCCAAAAAAAGAGACCATAAATTGGATGCTTAGCGAGCTATTGCCCGTTGCAATCGCCTGCGGTAATAGCTCGCTAAGTTGCGCTCCACTGTCTATTCTTTTACAAATTCAAGGTAATCCAGCCTGGTGCCACTTTCTCTGCATCTCAGGGTGATGGTGTGGCTACCACTGTTCAGGTCGATGATATAGGGATCGAATTGGGGGGCGTTATAGGTTCCGGTCCCGCGGTTTGTAACATCATCCTTTCGCCAGAGATTGAATTCGCTTGCTGCTTCAGTGGGGTTCAGATCCCAGATCACCTCACCCTTGTTGTCAATATTGACATAAAAAGAGTCAGTAGCTTTGTCGGCAGCGAATACTTGAGCAACGATTTTGTATGATCCCGCGACATCAATGTCAAAAGCGTAGCTTGCGGTACCTGCATTATTTGATGTTGAACTGATATAGGATCCACCCGAAACGGCCAAGTCCTGTACTGCTTGCATTGGTGAAGAGAGGGTTCCCGACTCGGCTTCGATTCTAACTGGGCCCGAAGGGAGTTCCGCCACTTTTATCAAGCGGATGTAATCGATCTTGGCATTAGCTTCACGGCCCCTGATGGTTATCGAATGGCTGCCTGCGGTCAGTCCTGCAGTATAGATTCCCTCGGCCTTGTTGGTAATTTCATTCTCGTTCCAAGTGTTGTAGATGTTGGTGGTCAGATACCAGGTAAATTCTCCCTGGCCATCAATATCGACATAGAAAGAGTCGGCACTGGAACTGGGCATAAGGCTTCTGGCTACAAACTTGTACACCCCGGGAGTGGTGACGTTGAAGCTGTAGGTTGCCAAGCCGGATAGGTTAGCTGTCGTTTGGATGTAGTAACCGCCAGAGGCTGCACTATCGGGGACTTTTTGCATCGGAGCTGTCAGGTTGCCATTTTCTGCTTCAATAGCTCCTGAAGGCGCAATGACCATGGCGTCATCGCCCATACCGTTGCAGTTCTCGTCAATCGCGTTGTAAGGGATTTCGTTTGCTGCAGGATTGATTGTCTGATCGTTGTCGTTACAATCGTCGGCAGTTGCGAAGCCATCCTGATCGAGATCATCGTCATCGCCCATACCGTTGCAGTTCTCGTCAATCGCGTTGTAAGGGATTTCGTTTGCTGCAGGATTGATTGTCTGATCGTTGTCGTTACAATCGTCGGCAGTTGCGAAGCCATCCTGATCGAGATCATCGTCATCGCCCATACCGTTGCAGTTCTCGTCAATCGCGTTGTAAGGGATTTCGTTTGCTGCAGGATTGATTGTCTGATCGTTGTCGTTACAATCGTCGGCAGTTGCGAAGCCATCCTGATCGAGATCATCGTCATCGCCCATACCGTTGCAGTTCTCGTCAATCGCGTTGTAAGGGATTTCGTTTGCTGCAGGATTGATTGTCTGATCGTTGTCGTTACAATCGTCGGCAGTTGCGAAGCCATCCTGATCGAGATCATCGTCATCAGTCATGTTGTTGCAGTTTTCGTCAATCCCGTTATAAGGAATTTCGTTTGCCGCCGGGTTGATTGCTGGATCGTTGTCGTTGCAGTCACTGTTGACGTCGTAGCCGTCATTGTCAACGTCCAGGGATGCAATCTCGCCAACCTTTACCGAGTAGAGATAGTCGATTTTTGCATTAGCTTCACGGCCCCTGACGGTGATCGAATGGTTACCTGCGGTCAGTTCTGCGGTATAGATTCCCTCGGCCATGTTGGTGATCTCGTTCTCGTGCCAAGCGTTATAGATATTTGTGGTTAGGTACCAGGTAAATTCTCCCTGGCCATCAATATCGACATAGAAAGAGTCGGCACTGCCATCGGGCATGAAACTTCTAGCGACGAACTTGTACACACCGGAAGTGGTAACGTTGAAGTTGTAGGTTGCTAAGCCGGATTGGTTGACTGTCGTTTGAATATAGTAGCCGCCGGAGGCTGCGCTATCGGCGATTTTTCCCATCGGAGCCGTCAGGTTGCCGTTTTCCGCTTCGATGGCTCCTGCTGGGGCAACGATCAGGACATCATCATCCATACCGTTGCAGTTCTCGTCAATCGCGTTGTAAGGGATTTCGTTTGCTGCAGGATTGATTGTCTGATCGTTGTCGTTACAATCGTCGGCAGTTGCGAAGCCATCCTGATCGAGATCATCGTCATCAGTCATGTTGTTGCAGTTTTCGTCAATCCCGTTATAAGGAATTTCGTTTGCCGCCGGGTTGATTGCTGGATCGTTGTCGTTGCAGTCACTGTTGACGTCGTAGCCGTCATTGTCAACGTCCAGGGATGCAATCTCGCCAACCTTTACCGAGTAGAGATAGTCGATTTTTGCATTAGCTTCACGGCCCCTGACGGTGATCGAATGGTTACCTGCGGTCAGTTCTGCGGTATAGATTCCCTCGGCCATGTTGGTGATCTCGTTCTCGTGCCAAGCGTTATAGATATTTGTGGTTAGGTACCAGGTAAATTCTCCCTGGCCATCAATATCGACATAGAAAGAGTCGGCACTGCCATCGGGCATGAAACTTCTAGCGACGAACTTGTACACACCGGAAGTGGTAACGTTGAAGTTGTAGGTTGCTAAGCCGGATTGGTTGACTGTCGTTTGAATATAGTAGCCGCCGGAGGCTGCGCTATCGGCGATTTTTCCCATCGGAGCCGTCAGGTTGCCGTTTTCCGCTTCGATGGC
Source organism: Desulfuromusa ferrireducens (assembly GCF_055389805.1). Classification (NCBI taxonomy): domain Bacteria; kingdom Pseudomonadati; phylum Thermodesulfobacteriota; class Desulfuromonadia; order Desulfuromonadales; family Geopsychrobacteraceae; genus Desulfuromusa; species Desulfuromusa ferrireducens. The sequence goes on along the minus strand of NZ_AP042415.1, from coordinate 3,461,868 downwards.
TCCTGCTGGGGCAACGATCAGGACATCATCATCCATACCGTTGCAGTTCTCGTCGATGTCGTTGTTGTGGATTTCAGTAGCGCCGGGGTTGATCTTGGCGTCGTAGTCGTCGCAGTCAACGGTTTGGTCATAGCCATCGGCGTCGTAATCCTCGTATGACCAGACTGGAGAGAGAACTTCATTGGAGTGGACACTCTCTTCCCCAGAATAATTATAGGCAGTAACAGCAAAATAATGGTTCTCGGAATTGTCCAGCCCGACAAAATCTAAAGTCGTAGAGGTCCCGATATCGATCGGGGAGAGACCTTCGACTGCTGCGGACCCATCGTACGTTCCTGGATTGGTTCCGTAGTAGACTTTATAGCCGGCCAGATCTTCTGACGGGCTTGGGTCCCAGGTAATCACGATGTCTTTGGCCGATGCCAGTCCTGCGCAAAGGCAGATGAGTGTGAGTGCTGTGAAAAGTGTTTTTGTGAGTCTGTGCATTTCTGTGTTCTCCTGTCATTTGTTCCGACAGGGCTATACGCCCATACGTTTAACCGAACGAGCACCACAGAATGCGGGAGGGGGATGGAGGGCAAAAAGTGTAATCACTCTCTTCGGCAACTCGGCTATCCACCAATGTTACAAATCAGTGGACCCGTGGCTTTGCGTCACCAGATTTCTCTGGTTTTGCCCTTATCGGAGGTTTGGTTGGTTTTTGTTTTTAACCGTTTCGGTTGTTCTTTTCCTTTGCTTTAGAAATAATTTGAGCAATAAAAAACTCACCATTCGTAACCGAAGGTGAGTGCTGTGCTTAAAATATGGACGAATCCGCAGGAAAGCACACTCTTCGGTGGCCCGGCTATCCATTTTTCAGGACCCGTGGCTTTGCGTCACCAGATCACTCTGGCTTTGCCCTTATCGGAGGTTTGGTTGGTTTTTGTTTTTAACCGTTTCGGTTGTTCTTTTCCTTTGCTTTAGAAATAATTTGAGCAATAAAAAACTCACCATTCGTAACCGAAGGTGAGTGCTGTGCTTAAAATATGGACGAATCCGCAGGAAAGCACACTCTTCGGTGGCCCGGCTATCCATTTTTCAGGACCCGTGGCTTTGCGTCACCAGATCACTCTAGCTTTGCCCTTGTCGGAGATTCATTAATTTCTATGGATGATAGGGGGCTTCAGAAAAGCAGTCAAGCAAAAAAATGAAAATTAAATTTAACAACCTAAGTCCCCAATTCTTAGAAGTTAAATTGTCTAATAAAGTTAGATTGTTGTGTCGCCCTACGTAGCCAGCCAAGATAGAATTGACAGGGGGGATTGGTGTTTTATTCTATAACATGTCCTGCAACCATGGGTTTGGTTATGGCTTAGTATTTTTACATTCTGGAAATAATTCATGATTTTTGAATCTCAAATCGCCACTAAAATACTGATCTCTTTGAGTGTCCTGTTTTGGGCTGCTGTTTGGGGGTACGGGATAGGGCTGCTCCTTGCTTGGGTCTTGCGCTGGTGGACTGGAGACCAGTTTATGCCTGTGCGCATGTTCAACTACTTGATGCCATGGTGTTTCTTGGGCCTTTTGGCAGGAATTGCACTCGCTTTAATGTCGAATCGTAATTTATTGGCACTGGTCTTGGTTGTTCCATCGTTTTTGATTTTAGCTGCTTACGCACCACTCCTCCTGTCAGGACAGGAGAAGCCTGCCGCTGGATTCCCTTTGAAAGTGATGACCTATAATGTCTGGCGAGAAAATTCAAACGTAATTGAAATGGCCAAGGTCATTAGAAATCAAAACCCGGATTTGATTCTTCTGCAGGAAATTCATCAAGACAAATTAAGGGCCTTGATCGCTGAACTTGATGATTTATATCTCAATGAACCCAATGTGACCTTTGAAAAAGGAAAGCTTCAGGCCGTTATCAGTCATTTTCCAGTGAGGCAAATAAATACGGGAAATGGTAAGGGGAGGGCACAGAAAGTTATTATCTCGACACCAAGTGGCCCTATCACGGTACTTAATATTCATCCATCACGTGGAAGGTGGCAGCGAAAACATAGGGAAATGTCTCGCTTAATTGCGGAAGAAATTGTTGGGGAGGTTAATCCTTTGATTTTGGGTGGCGATTTTAACACAACCGACCAGTCGCAAACTTATCGACTATTTGAGCCGATGCTGAAAAATGCACATTGGCAAGCAGGGTGGGGGTTTGGATTTACTTATCCGTCTTCTAACGTCAAGTTTCTCGGCAAATTGTCTGTTCCGCCCCTGGTGCGTATTGATCACATATTCTATAGCCACCATTTTGTTGCCGGGAGTGCGTCAACCCTGTCTGATTCCGGTGGTTCTGATCATTACCCCGCTATCGCTGAGTTGACACTCACTATGGAATAATGAATTCTGGTTATCTGCTTGGCTACACCAAAAATCGGTGTTGCGTTAATTTATCTAACATTGTCCACTGAAAGCACGGAAGACACTGAATTTCTGAATTGATACTCAACTGTGAATGAATGTTATTGGAAACATCTTCCGCTGCCTAACGTTTCCTTCTGTTCTTCGCTCCAATGGCATAAGGTTTTTTTATTGGACATCATTGGCTTTTGGTTTGGGGAAGAACCTGTTAATAAGGGCTTTTTGTAGCAGGTACTCTTTTTTATTGTAATCCCCGCCAACCCAACGAGCATCCATGGCTCTTTTGAAAAACGGCTTCAAGTCCTTTAGGTCAAATACAGCGAAAGACCTCTTTCCAAAATACGGAGTCATGAGTTTTTTAAATTGAAAATTGCCCTTATTTTGGGGCTTAAATTGCTCGTAGATGTCTCTGAATTCGTCAATCCAAAAGACGCCCTCCCGCCATTCGGGGATAGGATCTATTTTCCCGAGCACAAAATACTGATATTCAAGCCAGGGGAAATTGATCCCGCATTTGTTAGACAAAAGGATTGACCGGTTGTATCTCCCGTTCACCTCCATCAGTTTGTATTTTCCGTTCCTAGAATCCTCTTTGAACTCAATGCAGGAATATCCGTGAAAGCCCAAGGCCCTGAGAAGTTCTCGGCCTGGTTGGCTGATTTCCTCTATGTGTTTGCTGGAGACGACACAGGGGACTCCGAACCCTTTTGGGGAAAGCCTGACTTTTTGAGCGGTTATTTCGGCTACCGGTTGGCCTTCGAGGAAATATGAGTTGTAGTTCGCTCCATTGGAGTCTTCTCCTGGAATATACTCCTGGATCATGACCTCGATCCCTGCTTTCTTAGCGGTTTTGTACTCGTGGAGAGCCTCACCAAGCGTGTTGACTTTGGTCAGTTTTTTTCTGAATAATTCAAAATACCTGTGGCTGTAGCAGGGTTTAACTAAGCAGGGGAATCCGATAAGGTCGCAGAATTCTTTTACTTCCTCGCTTGACTTGGGGGTCCTTGTTTGTGGGATTTCCACTCCAACGGCCTCCGCAACAGCGTATGTGTGCTTTTTGTCTAGGACTTTATGGGTAACCTCCCATCCACAACAAGCAACCAGATGGTTTTTTTCAAGAAGACTTTTGTATTTTGAAACCACCCATAATGTTGCATCGTCTGCCGGTATTATAAGGCATTTACCGTAGCGTATATGGCAGGAGGTTAGTAATTTGATAAACTCAAGGGGATGTTTTTCGGGGTGCGGTGCATAAATAGATTCCTTCACGTACTTTGATAAATACCCCATGTCATTGGGGGTATAAACAATGGCGATGATCGGCACGCCCTTTTCTCCAAGGGACCTGATGACTCCAAGCCCCATGTTATGGGTCGAAAGAACAATTGCGGGGATCATATTCACGCCTCAATCTGAAGGAATTTAACAAGGTTGCGAATAGTGGTCTCTGGAAACTGTTTGGTTAGGCTTTACGAAGCATTGCTGAGCGCTGAAAGTTACCCACCCATGTGGTCGGCGACTTTATGGGGGAACAATCTGGAATTCGACAAACAAATGGATCAGCAGACGGCTCTTGAACAGTCAGTCAGCCTCTCCGCAAAGGAAGCTGACGAGTTGGGGTAACTTTTAAGTGCTCGCATCGATGAGAATCTCCTTGTCGTTTCTTAGGAACAGGTTCGATTTGTTGCTCCCATTAAATTTAGCCGAATAGGCCAGAAAGTCAAAAAGGAGAATGTAGAATAAATTTCATAGTTCTACCGTAACTGTAGGGTGATGTTTCCCTTCGTGATCCCAAGTATAGAGAGTGGTTTTGCAGCAGGCTGGAATTGAAATTCGAGCCTGCTGAGTTAGTGGTGTATAAAATTCCCCATCCAAGGCTCTCCGGTACTGGGCTGGATGATGGGCGGTTCACAGCAATTTTCACGATTCTGTCGGTTAGTAATCAAGAAGAACGATTCTTTGACGACCTTTATTTGTGGGGAGAGCCTAATCTAGGCCATCTCAGGTCAGTCTCAAGTGGGCCGCTACGGTGAAAATACTTGTTGTTAAAGGCCCATATCTGCAAAACGATATGCAGAATGATTTTTCCGCTGGTAGATGGCAGCCTCAAAAATTACTTGTTGCAGATTGATCGCAATTACCGTGCAGAAGCTGCTTAAAATCCTTGATTTCTTGGTCTGCATAATGACATTATTGCTGTTTTGCTAATAGATACTGTTGAAGCGTTCTGGGTAGGCATGAGGAGATTTTTTTGAACATTATCAACCTGAATAAAACCAGCAATTCAAAGGGTTTTTCTGGCTCACCGCAAACCATTACCGAACCGGTCCGTTGCCGTCTTGATTCTTTGAGAAAGGTTGACGCGGCGCTGCATATAGTTGAACAGCAAGGTAAGACCGTTATTCTGCCTGCTGATCAGTTGGATGCAGCAACCCGTGCCACGACCAAGGGGCTGGTTGCTGCTTATGCCCTGGAATCACTCGGTGACCGATCTTTCTGCTCTGATCACGGTATCCGCTTCCCCTACGTTGGCGGTTCTATGGCCAAGGGAATCAGTTCCGTTGCCATGGTCAAAGCTTTTGGCAGGGCTGGCATGCTCGGTTTTTTCGGTGCGGCGGGGCTGGCTCTCGAGCAGGTTGAGGACGCGATTGATCAATTACAGGCCGAGGGGGTCGATTTTCCCTTTGGCGTTAATCTTATTCACAGTCCGAATGAGCCAGAGCTGGAAAAATCTTTAATTGATCTATATCTGCACAAACAAGTTCGGCTGGTTGAAGCCTCAGCCTTTTTGGCTTTAACCTTACCGATTGTGCGTTATCGGACGCACGGTATCTATCGTGATTCTGCAGGGCAAATCATCACGCCAAATCGGGTGATCGCGAAAATCTCCCGGGAAGAAGTCGCTGCCCGTTTTTTAGCGCCACCGAGCGATAAATTTCTCCAGCAACTGGTTGAAGCAGGTGATCTGTCCCAGGAGCAGGCAGAGTTGGCCCGGCAGATCCCGATGGCGCAGGACCTGACCGTTGAGGCCGATTCCGGTGGGCATACAGATAATCGTCCAGCCCTATCGCTCTTTCCGACTATTCTTGCGCAGAAAGAAACCTTTCAGCAGCAATATAAGTTTCAGCAACAAATCCGGATTGGCTTGGGCGGCGGAATTGCCACGCCGGCCTCAGCGGTCGCTGCCTTGTCTATGGGGGCTGCTTATCTGGTCACAGGAACCATCAATCAGGCCTGTGTTGAATCCGGGACCTGTGATGTCGTTCGCCAGATGTTGGCTGAAACCCGCCAAGCTGATATCACCATGGCCCCGTCTGGCGATATGTTCGAGATGGGCGTTAAGGTTCAGGTTGTCAAGCGCGGTACCATGTTTTCGATCCGCGCAGCTAAACTTTACGAGCTTTATCGCGCTTGTAACAGCATGGAGGAAATCCCGACTGATGAGCGTGAAAAACTGGAAAAAACCTTCTTCCGGGCGCCTCTGACGACCATCTGGGAGCAGACGCGCAGCTACTTTGCGCTGCGTGACCCGCGCCAGGTGGAAAAAGCAGAAGCCGATTCGAAATATAAAATGGCATTGGTTTTTCGTTGGTATCTTGGTCAGTCGCCGGTGTGGGCTAATCAGGGTGATGCAACGCGCAAAATTGATTATCAGATCTGGTGCGGACCGGCCATGGGTGCGTTCAATGAGTGGGTGAGAGGCTCCTACATGGAATCTCCTGAAAAGCGGCGGGTGGTTGACGTCGCATATAATATTCTTTTCGGTGCTGCTGTTATGCTGCGGGCCAATCAATTAAAACAACAGGGGGGGGCAATTGAAGAAACTTCTTTTGTCGCTCCATTGGAAATCGACCGAATCAAGGAGTTTCTCAGTTGAAGAAGAACAGCGGAGAACAGATCAGCCAGCCAGCTCTAAATACGACCCCACTTGCGATTGTCGGTATCGGCAGCCTTTTTCCCCAGGCCGATAATGTCGGGACCTTTTGGAGCAATATCAAGTCCGGCGTTGATACCATCACTGAGGTGCCAGAAACCCATTGGCGGTCGGATGATTATTTCAATGCCGATGCCAAGGCGCCCGATCAGGTTTACGCCAAGCATGGCGGCTTCCTTTCGCCGGTCGATTTCAACCCGATGGAATATGGAATTCTGCCGAATGCGATGGAGGCGATCGACACCTCGCAGTTGCTTGGTCTCGTGGTCGTTGAGCAGGCCCTGCAAGATGCCGGTTATCCTGCTGATAAAGAATTTGACCGCGACAAGGTCAGCGTGATTATCGGTGTTACCGGTACCTTGGAACTGGTTATCCCGCTGGGCGCACGGCTCGGTCATCCGCGCTGGCGCGAGGCATTGAAAGATGCTGGCGTCGCCGATGCTATTGCCGAAGATGCCATGGCGCGGATTGCCGATACCTACGTTCCCTGGCAGGAGAATTCCTTTCCGGGACTGCTCGGCAATGTGGTTGCCGGCCGGATCAGCAAGCATTTTGATTTCGGCGGTACCAACTGTGTCGTTGATGCTGCTTGCGGCAGCTCCTTGAGCGCTATCAACTTGGCGGCCCTGGAACTGGCGGCCGGTAAATCCGATATGGTTATCACCGGCGGGATCGATACCTTCAACGATATCTTCATGTACACCTGCTTCAGCAAGACCCCGGCACTATCTCCTTCAGGTCACGCGCGGCCATTCGATGCTGATGCTGATGGTACGACCCTCGGCGAAGGTCTGGGGATTGTGGTTCTCAAGCGGTTGGCCGACGCCGAACGTGACGGTGACCGGATTTATGCGGTCATAAAAGGGGTCGGCTCATCGAGTGATGGCCGTGGTTCGGCGATCTACGAGCCGAATGCTGCCGGTCAGCAAAAGGCACTGCAGCGTGCCTACGAGCAGGGTGGTGTCTCTCCGGATACCATTGAGCTGATCGAAGCCCACGGTACCGGTACCAAGGTTGGCGATGCCGTCGAGGTGACCGCTCTGCGCGAAGTGTTTGGTGCGGCAACCACCCCCTGGTGCGCCATCGGCTCGATCAAATCGCAAATCGGTCACACCAAGGCGGCAGCCGGTTCTGCTGGTATCATCAAGGCGGCCTTGTCCCTCTATCACAAAGTCCTGCCGCCGACCATTAAGGTGAAGAACCCCCAGGAAGCTCTTTCTGCAGAAAATAGCCCTTTTTACGTCAATACTGAACTTCGCCCCTGGATTCCACGGGCTGATCATCCACGGCGGGCCGGTGTCAGCGCCCTTGGCTTTGGCGGCAGTAATTTTCATTGTTTGCTGGAGGAATATCAGGCCCAGAAACCGGTTGTTGATTGGGCCGGAGACGTGCAGATTGCAGCCTTCAGTGCCGCCGATCGGCACAGTCTGACAACGGCTGTGCAGGGTTTCCCCGCTGAGGGGACCTGGAATGAACTGCGCCTGGCGGCAGCCGACAGTCGTGCACAGTTTGATGCCAGTTTGCCGGTACGACTGACCCTGGTGATCGATAAGGAAAAGACCAATCGCGGCGCACAAATCAAAACTGCGCTGACGATGCTTGAGAATAAGACCGACGAAGCGATCTGGAGTACTCCTGATGGCAGCTACTTTTCAGCGGTCGATGCTTCCGGCAATCTGGCGATGCTGTTCCCTGGTCAAGGGGCGCAGTACACCGGCATGCTCAAGGATTTACTGCTGCAGTTCCCCTCCGCCTTGGATGCCCTCGGCGTGGCTGATCGGACCTATGTCGATTGTACTGCCGGGCAGCAGGGGCGTCTGGTCGATAAAGTGTATCCCCGACCGAGCTTCGATACGGCAACCGCAGCGCAGCATGATGCTGCACTGCAATCCACCGAAAACGCGCAGCCGGCACTGGGCGCAGTCAGCCTGGCAGCCAAGTCGGTTCTGGCTCATTTCGGTGTCACTGCCGAAGCCTATGCAGGGCACAGCTACGGTGAATTGACGGCGCTCTGTGCTGGTGGTGTGCTCGATCAGGATTCCTTGCATCGGTTGTCCCGCTTGCGTGGTGAGTTGATGGCTACAGGGGAGGGCGATCGCGGTTCGATGTTGGCTGTTTCGGCACCGATTACCCGGGTCGAACAATTCCTTGCTGAGCACAAGTTGAAGTTGGTCCTGGCCAACCGCAATACTCCCGAACAGGGGGTGCTTTCCGGTGCCAGCGCGGAAATTGACAAGGCCGCCGAACTGCTTGAACATCAGGGTCTGCGGTTTAAAAAACTGGCGGTGGCTGCTGCCTTCCATAGCGAACTGGTGGCTGCTGCCAGTGGTCCCTTTGCCGAGCGTTTGCAACAGGTCAGTTTTGGCAAGGCGAGGGCCAGTGTTTATGCCAACAGCACCGGTAAGATTTATCCGGCGACCGCTGCCAAGGCCAAGCAACTGCTTGCCGGGCAGTTGGCCAAGCCGGTCGACTTTATCTCTGAAATAGAGAATATGTACAAGGCTGGCATCCGCACCTTTGTTGAGGTCGGTCCCGGTGCGCGTTTGACCGGCATGGTCAAGGCGATTCTCGGTGAGCGTGAGCATCAAGCGGTTGCGGTCGATTCCTCCAACGGTAAGCGCTCAGGAATTGTTGATCTGGCTCGGGTTTTGGCCCAATTGACCAGTCTTGGTTACAGCATCAATCTTCCCCTCTGGGATGACGGTTTTGCCCCAACTGAGCGGCAGAAGCCAGCGGCTAAAAAAGGTCTGATGGTGCCGTTGTGCGGCGCGAATCATTTTAAGCCACCAGCCAAGCGACCACCGGTGTCTCCGGTAGAAGTTATGTCTGCCCCGGTTGCGGCGGCGCCTGTACCGCCGGCAGTTAATCATGCCGTGCCCGTTTCGGCAGCGGTTGCGACTGGAACAGTTGACCCGTCGGCTCTGCAGCAAGCCTTGCAGATGACGCAGCAGAGCATGCAGGCGTTACAGTCGCTGCAAGAGCAGACTTCACGTCTCCATCAGCAATTTCTCGAGGGCCAGGAGTCGGCAACCCGCTCATTCCTCAACCTGGTCGAACAGCAGCGCAGCCTGATTCAAGGGGTGCCGCTCACCGCGCAACCAGTAGCAGCTATGCAACGTCCAGTTCAGGCGCAACCCGTTGCACCGATCGCTGCTGCGCCGGTTATCCCGCCGGCACCCGTTGCACCTGCTGCCGTTGATAGCGGCAAGGTGGCTGCGGTTCTGCTCGGCGTGATTGCGGAAAAAACCGGTTACCCGGTTGAGATGTTGGAAATGGAGATGAGTCTCGATTCCGATCTCGGGATTGATTCGATCAAGCGGGTCGAAATACTCTCTGCGTTACAGGAACAGCTTCCACAGGCTCCGGCTGTTAAACCGGAAGATCTCGGTACCTTGCAGACTCTCGGTCAGATTGTCGCCCATCTCAACGCGGGAATGCCGCATGCGACCGCAGTGCCAGCTGCGGTCGGCTCGGCACCGGTCGGAACTACGGTTGATTCAGGCAAAGTGTCTACTGTCTTGTTGAGTGTGATTGCCGAGAAAACCGGTTATCCGGTTGAGATGCTGGAAATGGGGATGGCGCTGGATACCGATCTCGGTATCGATTCGATCAAACGGGTGGAGATACTCTCCGCCTTGCAGGAGCAGTTGCCAGAAGCCCCGGCGGTCAAACCGGAAGACCTTGGCGTGCTGCAGACCCTTGGCCAGATCGTCGAACATTTAAGCGCCAGCATGCCGACAGCCTCAACAAAGGCGCAGGCCTCTTCCATAAACAGTGATGAGGTGGCAGCAACGCTGCTGGCAGTGATTGCCGAAAAGACTGGTTATCCGGTAGAGATGTTGGAAATGGAGATGGCCCTCGATACCGATCTCGGTATCGATTCGATCAAACGGGTGGAAATTCTCTCTGCTTTGCAGGAACGTCTGCCTGAGGCGCCCGCGGTCAAGCCGGAGGATCTCGGCGTGCTGCAGACCCTCGGTCAGATTGTCGATTATTTAGCGGCCAATGGTCAGCAGAAAGATGCGACATCGGCACCCTCAACACCACAAATGGGGCAGATTGATAGTGCGACCGTTGCTGCCACTCTGCTTAAGGTGATCGCCGACAAAACCGGTTACCCGGTCGAAATGTTGGAATTGGAGATGGCCCTCGATACCGATCTTGGTATCGATTCGATTAAGCGGGTTGAAATCCTTTCCGCGCTGCAGGAGCAGCTGCCTGGCGCACCGGCGATTAAACCGGAACATTTGGGCACCTTGCAGACCGTCGGGCAGATTGTCGATTTCCTTGCCAGCGTCAGCGGAACAGCTGATTCGGCAAGTACGACGGTTTACGCCGAAAGTGGTAAGGCTGCGGCAGGTATCAGTCGTCAGGTGCTTAAGGTCGTGCCACTGCAGGCCAATGCTGATCGCAAAAAACTGAAACTTGCAGACAGCGCAGAGATCTGGGTCACAGATGATGGCAGCGATTTAACTGATGCTGTTTGTCAGCAGTTGAGTTCAAAAAAACTGCAACCAATCAAGGTGTCGATAGTTAAAGTAGATTCTTTGGTTGTGCCTGGCAACCTGTCGGGATTAATCGTTTTAGCGCCGCGGTCAGGTGTTGACGATCGCTTCCTGGAAAACGTCTTTAGTCTGATGCAAAAAGCTGAAAGCGCCTTAACTGCCAATGCAGAAAAAGCTGCGGCCCTGTGTGTCACGGTCGCCCGGCTCAACGGCAGTTTTGGCCTGTTGGCTGCTGATGGCTCATTTAATCCGCTCGCGGGCGGTCTTGCCGGGTTGGTGAAGACTGCCGGGCATGAATGGCCACGGGTGCAGTGTAAGGCCCTTGATCTAGCTGTCGACATGCAAGACATTTCCAAAGCTGCGGAAATGATCGTCAGCGAGGCTTTGACTGTCGGACCAGAAGAGGTCGGCATCTCGGGGCAGGGGTTACATGCCCTTAAGCTGTCCGAGGTTGCGCTGCCGGAAACGGATCTGCAACTGCCGGTTGCCCAGGGTGATTTAGTGGTCATCAGTGGCGGAGCGCGCGGTGTCACGGCAGAAGTTGCTGTGAGTCTAGCCGCGGCCAGTCAGGCAACTTTATTGCTGCTCGGACGCAGTCCATTAACAGATGCGGAACCGGATTGGCTGGTCGGCTTAACGACGGAGGCGGAAATTAAAAAAGCGCTGATGGTCAATGCCGAGAGCCCGTTAAAACCACGTGATGTCGCTGAGCGCTATCAGCAGGTCAGCAGTAACCGCGAAATTCTCACCAGTATCCGTAGAATTGAGGCGGCTGGGGGGCGGGCAATCTATCGTTCCGTCGATCTGCGTGATGCCGAGAGCGTCGCGCAGGTGATTGCTGCGGCTCGCCAAGAGCACGGACCGGTCAAAGGTCTGATCCACGGAGCCGGCGTGCTTGCTGATCGCTTGATTAAAGACAAAACTCTGGAGCAGTTTAACAGCGTTTATTCAACCAAAATCACTGGCTTGAATGCTTTGTTATCTGCCGTTAGCGATGATGACCTGTCCTTCATGGTGATGTTCTCCTCTTCGACTGGTCGTTTTGGCCGCACTGGACAGGTTGATTACGCAGTCGCCAATGAGGTCTTGAACAAAACCGCTCAGCAGCAAGCAACGTTGCGGCCTAACTGTCGGGTCTTGTCCCTCAACTGGGGGCCATGGGATGGTGGTATGGTGACACCAGCCCTGAAGCAAGTCTTCGCCCAGGAGGGTATTGAGGTTATCGACCTGCAGGCCGGGTCCGATTACTTGATCAAAGAAATTTCCACACCGCCAGGAGGTCCGGTCGAGCTGGTTATTCTTGGTGGTGAGGCCGAAGTCGCACTTGAGGAAGAGGTTCACGCGCATCAGAATATTTACGTTTCCAAAGCGTTTGATCTGGATATCTCCATCGATCAGTATCCGTTCCTCAAATCTCATGTCATCGACCAAAAAGCGGTTCTGCCGATGGCAGTGATCGTTGAATGGATGGCGCACGGTGCTATCCATAATAACCCCGGCTTGCGTTTCCACGGTTTCAACGACTTGCGGATTCTCAAAGGGGTGACCCTTGAGCAGGGGCAGACGCACAATCTGCAACTGATGACCGGGAAATCGATCAAGAGTGCTGGTGTCCATGTGGTGCCGGTGGAACTGTCGGGGACAGCCGCCGATGGCCAGGAGTTTGTGCACGCACGGGCGAAGATCGTCCTTGCCGGTCGTCTTCCGGAAGCCAAGCCGGCGGCAGAGAAGCTTGAACTGGCCGCCTACGCTAGGCCGATAACGCAAATTTACCAGCCTGATCGCCTCTTTCACGGCGCCGATTTCCAGGGCATTCGCGAAATTCTCGGCTGCGCTGCTGAAGGGATCAGTTCACTGGTCTCGCCGGCGCCGTTGCCCGACCAGTGGGTCAAGCAACCGCTGCGCAATTCCTGGTTGGCTGATCCGTTGGTTCTCGACAGTAGCTTCCAGATGATGATCCTCTGGAGCTTTGAGCAATATCAGGCCGGATCTTTGCCGGTGTTTACCGGTCGTTATCGCCAGTATCGGGAGCACTTCCCCGAGACCGGGGCGGAAATCCGCGTGCGAGTGACTAAACAAAATGCCAGCAGGGCGACAGCGGAGATCGATTTCCTCGATCCGCTCAGCGGCTCTTTGGTTGCGCGCATCGATGATTATGAATGTGTCATCGATGCCTCTTTGAATCAGAGCTTCCAGCGCAACAAGCTGCAGGGAGTCGCTTGAGAATGAAGCACGGACAATCAGTTGCTATTGTCGGGGTCGGTGGCATTTTTCCCAAGTCACCGACCCTGGATCGTTTTTGGCAAAACATTATCGGCAATGTCGATACCGCCAGTTTGCCGCCAGAGGGGCGCTGGCTGCTCGATCCTGATGAGGTTTTTGCGCCGGAGATTGCCGCGGCGGATAAAATCTATTCGCAAAAAGCCTGTTTTATCGAGGATGAGACTGATCGCACTTCGATCGCCGGACTGGATATAGATGGCGATTTTCTCGCCAGTCTTGATCCGATGTTCCGTCTGTTGTTACGCGCCGGCAATCAGGCCTTTAGCGATGGTGTAACGCAGCAACTCGACCGCAGCAAAACCGGGATAATCATCGGCAATCTGGCCCTGCCGAGTGAAAAATCCTCCGCACTGGCCCGTGAATATCTGGGCCGTACCTTTGCCGAAAAGCTGCTCGGCCCCCAGGAGAACAACCAACCGCTTGAAGTCGCGCCGCTGAATCGCTACGTCGCCGGTTTGCCTGCCGGTATCCTCGCCAAAGCCCTCGGCCTTGGTGGGACTTGCTTTACCCTCGATGCCGCCTGCGCTTCCTCCCTCTATGCCATCAAGCTGGCTGCTGACGAACTGCTGTCCGGCCGCGCTGATGCCATGCTCAGCGGTGGCCTGTCGCGGCCCGATTCCCTCTATACGCAGATGGGTTTTTCGCAATTGCGGGCGTTGTCGCCGAGCGGCAATTGTTCTCCCTTTGATCAGCAGGGTGATGGCCTGGTCGTCGGTGAGGGTTGCGGCATGTTTTTGCTCAAGCGGACTGAGGATGCAGTGCGCGACGGCGATCATATTTATGCGGTTATTCGTGGCATCGGCCTGTCGAACGATCTTGGTGGCAGTCTACTGGCACCGGTTTCCGAAGGGCAACTGCGGGCGATGCGTTCTGCCTATCAGCAGGCCGGTTGGTCGCCGAGCGATATCGACCTGATCGAATGTCATGCCACCGGAACCCCGGTTGGCGATGCCGTTGAGTTTGCCAGCTTGAAGAGCCTTTGGGGCGAGAAGGGCTGGCAGCGGGGGCAGTGCACCATCGGTTCGGTTAAGTCGAATGTCGGTCACCTGTTGACTGCCGCTGGTTCGGCCGCCCTGATGAAAACGCTGTTGGCGTTCAAAGAGCAAACCCTGCCACCGACCGCCAATTATGACACTCCGGCAGCCGGCATCGATATGGGCAACAGTCCCTTTTGCGTGCGCAACGCCGCGACCCCCTGGCAACCGCGTAAGGCCGATCGGGCCCGGCGCGCAGCCGTCAGTGCCTTCGGCTTCGGTGGTATCAATGCGCACCTGTTGATCGAAGAATGGCTACCGAAAAAACCGGCCAAGCGTTCTTTGGCCTTTCACCCGACCTTCAAGCAAAAGACCCAACCGGTGGCGATTGTCGGCATGGGCACCCATTTCGGCCCTTGGGATTCGCTGGAGAAATTCCAGCAGCGGGTTCTCGGCAGTCAGGAAGACGTGCCGGTGACCGCTCCGCAAAATTGGTGGGGGCTTGATAAGAGTCAGTGGTTCGCTCAAGCGATGGCGGGGAAAACGACCTTCAAGGGACATTTTGTACCGCAGGTGTCCGTGGTGCCGGGTAAGTTCCGCATCCCACCGACCGAACTCGCGGAGATGCTGCCCCGGCAGCTGTTGATGCTCAATGTCGCCGATCAGGCCCTCCAGGATGCCGGGCTTAAAAACGAGGATCTGCTGTTTACCGGGGTCTTTATCGGTACCGGACTCGATCTGAATGCGACCAACTTTTCTTTCCGCTGGGGGATGCAGAAGCAGGCGCGACTCTGGGCCGAGCAGCTTGGGCTGGAACTCAGTGATAAGGAGTTGAAGGAGTGGATCGCCAGTTTACGTGAGGCGGCGGGCCCAGCCTTGACCGCCAATCGGACCATGGGAGCACTCGGCAGTATCGTTGCCAGTCGCATCGCCAAAGAGTTTCGTATCGGTGGCCCCAGCTTTACCCTTTCAAGTGAAGAAAATTCCGGCTTGCGGGCTCTTGAGGTCGGAATCCGCGCCTTGCAGGAGGGTTCGATCAACCGGGCGATTGTCGGCGCGGTCGATCTAGCTGGTGATTTACGCTCAGTGTTGGGTCAGCAGGGAGCAACCGCCTTTTCAGCCAAAGGATTGATCCGGCCATTTGGCAAGGATGCTGATGGGACGATCATCGGTGAAGGGGCCGCTGCAGTGGTCTTGAAGACACTCGAAGATGCCAAGCAGGATGGCGACCGCATTTATGCTGTTCTTAAAGGGGTTGGTACTGCTGTTGGTGGCGACTGCGCAGACACGCAGCCTGATCAACAGGCCTACAGTGTTGCATTGCAACGCACCTGTCAGGATGCTGGCATTTCTCCGGAGACGGTGACTTACCTGGAAACATCCGGTTCGGGAGTCCCGCAAGAGGATGTCGTCGAAGCCCAGGCGCTCGGCGCATTCTTCGGTTCGCAGAAGAATGAAACCCCCTGCTACGTCGGGAGTGTCAAGGCCGATATCGGTCATGCCGGAGCCGCATCGGGTTTGGCGGCGTTGGTAAAAACTGCTCTTTGCCTCGACCGACAGCTGTTGCCACCGCTGCGTAATGTCAGTGCCTTGCGCTATGAATGGATTCGCGGCAAACGTAAATTCTTGCTCCCTTGTGGCCCGCAATACTGGTTGCGCAACCGGGCTGAAGGGCCACGGCAGGCGCTTGTCAGTTCGTTATCTGTTGATGGCAGCTGTTCCCACGCACTCCTTGAATCTTTTGTCGATTCCCCCGGGCGATCGACACCCCAAAGCGTTGATCGTCCGATCGGGTTGTTGGCCGAAGGTCTATTTGCGCTGCCTGCAGAGACTTCGCAAGCGCTATTGGAACAAATTGCCGAGCTGCAAGGGTTTGTCCGGCAAAGCTCCGAGCTGCCGATCGATCAACTTGCCCGGCTGTGGCATTGTTCCAAGCCGCTTGAAGCTCAGCGCAAGCTCTGTCTGGCGATGGTTGCTGATTCACCGCAGCAGTTGGTCGAGCAGCTCGACTATGCCACGACTGCATTGGTTGATCATCCGGATCAGCCCCTTGGTAGAAGCGGCGATCCGGTTCTGTCTGCGGCGATCCGTGATCGAGTGTTTTATAGTCCACGTCCCTTAGCGCTCGATGGCAAGGTGGCATTTGTTTTTCCCGGATCCGGCAATCATTTTGCTGGTATGGGGCGCGAGCTGTCAGCTCTTTGGCCGGCAGTTTATGCCTGTCAGGACCAGAAGAGTGAGTTTTTGGCTGATCAATATCAGCCGCAACATTTCTGGCAACAGCAACTAGGTGACGCCATTTATGAAGACCATAATGCGCTGGTTATCTCCCACGTAGCCTTGTGTACTGCAATCAGCGATCTGGTGCGTAGCTTCGGCATCGAACCGCAGGTGATCAGCGGCTACAGTCTGGGAGAGTCGGCGGGACTGTTTTCCTCCGCGGCATGGCGAGATCGCGATGGCATGCTGAGTCGTTTAAAGGCCTCCAGTCTATTTACTGAGGATCTCGCGGGGGCATGCAAGGCAGCGAAAGAACTCTGGGGTTTATCGGCGAAGCAGCAGGTCGACTGGACGCTGGGGATTGTCGATGCGCCAGCGCGAGAGGTTAGGAAAAAGCTTTTGGCCAAAGACCGAGCCTATCTGTTGATCGTCAACACCTACCGCGAGTCGGTCATCGGTGGTGATCGTCGTCAGGTCGAGAAGCTGGTGCAGGAGCTTGGTTGTCACTTTATCCCGTTAAAAGGGGTCACTACTGTTCATTGTCCGGTGACCAGACCGGTCTCAAAAGCTTACCGTGACCTGCACCTGTTCGATACCAATCCGCAGCAAGGAATCGATATTTACAGTTGCGCGCGGGGCGGGAAATATCAGCCGAGTCGTGACAACTGCGCTGATGTCATTCTTGAGCAGGCACTCGATACGATCGATTATCCGAAACTAATCGAGCAGGCGTATGCCGATGGGGTGCGCATCTTTATCGAAACCGGACCGGGCAATTCTTGCAGTCGGATGATCAATAGCATTCTCGCCGACCGACCGCACCTGGCACGTGCGACCTGCACCGCCAATCAGGATGCCAGCTCGACAATTCTACGCTTGCTGGCGCAATCACTAGCGGAGCGGGTGCCGGTCGACCTTAGGACTTTATATTCTCAAAGACCTGAAACTGCGGCGCAAAACAAAACCGCAATCCAGACCCAGATCGGTGGGAAGGAGTTCGCGCCAATTGTGCCGGCGAAGAAACTTGTCGACGAGGCGCCAGCTTTTGAGCCTGCAGCAACAGCGCCGAAGGTCACTGTAAAAGAAGAGTCCAAAGGGACAACGCAGCCTGCCTTGCAAGATCCACTGCTGCAACAGTTGGCCGCATCGGCGGCCGTCAATGCCCGGACCCACGCCGCCTATTTGAGCTTTTCTGAAACCATGGAGCAGACGCTGACGGAAAATATCGCTCTGCAGATGTCGCTTTTACAGCAGATGACAGCCAATGGCGAAGTAATCCCCAATTTCCAAACTTCTGAGCCGCAGCCGACAGCCTCTGTTGCCCGTCAGACACCGCTGACGGTGGTAGCAAAACAGCCAACCGTGGCCTTTGATCGACAGATGTGCATGGAGTTCGCCGTCGGCTCGATGGCCAAGATGCTCGGACCTGAGTTTGCCGAGATCGATAGCTATCCGACCCGGGTGCGGCTGCCTGATGAGCCGCTGATGCTGGTTGATCGGATTCTCAGCGTCGAGGGTGAGCCGCGTTCCATGACCAGTGGTCGGGTGGTGACGGAACATGATGTAACCGCCGACCGTTGGTACCTGGACGGTGGCCGGATTCCGACCTGTGTCGCGGTTGAAGCCGGTCAGGCTGATCTGTTTTTGTCCGGTTATCTCGGTATCGATTTTATCAGCAAGGGCAAGGCGGTTTATCGTCTGCTCGATGCGGTGGTGACCTTTCATCGTGGCTTGCCGGTAGTAGGTGACACGATCCATTACGATATCAAGATCGAGCATTTCTTCCGTCAGGATCAGACCTACCTGTTCCGCTTTAATTTTGAGGGGAGCGTTAATGGCGAACCGCTCTTATCGATGAAAAACGGTTGTGCCGGCTTTTTCACCGAAGATGAGTTGGCTGCTGGTAAGGGGATTGTGCACACCAAGCTGGATCGGTTGCCGCAACCCGGCAAGCTTCCAGCCGATTGGCGTGAACTGCTGCCATTGCAGGTTGAATCTTACCATGAAGCGCAGGTCAACGCGCTCTACGCCGGGGATCTCGCCAGCTGTTTCGGCGCACGTTTTGCCAACCTTAAGCTGGAGCAACCGTACACGTTGCCGGGTGGCCATCTGAAGCTGGTCGATCGGGTCGTTAAGCTCGATCCTGTCGGCGGACGCTACGGTATTGGGCAGATTGTCGCTGAAATGGACATCAGCCCCGATGACTGGTTTTTGACCTGCCATTTTGTTGATGACCAGGTGATGCCCGGCACCCTGATGTACGAGTGCTGTATGCATACCCTGCGTATTTATCTGCTGCGTATGGGCTGGATTGGAGAAGAAGGGCAGACCTGGTGCGAGCCGATTCCCGGCGTTGACAGCGGGCTCAAGTGTCGTGGTCAGGTTACCGAGACCACCAGGACGGTCACTTATCAGGTCAGTATCAAAGAGCTGGGCTACGCCCCTGAACCTTTCGCCATTGTCGATGCCTTGATGTTTGCCGACGGCAAGGCGATTGTCGAAATTCCGAACATGTCGGTGCGTTTGTCCGGTCTTGATCGGCAAAAGGTTGAAGCGCTCTGGCTGGGGCAGGGGAGCGTTACTCAAGCGCCTGCCCCAAAGCAGGTTCTTTACGATACTGAGCGGATTACCGCTTTTGCTATCGGTAAGCCGTCCGACGCCTTCGGTGAGCCGTATAAGGTCTTCGATCTCGAGCGCAAGATTGCCCGTTTGCCGGGACCGCCGTTCCAATTTCTGGACCGTATCGTCGCCATCGATGGAGAACCTTGGAAGCTGATTTCCGGGCCGACGGTTGAGGCGGAGTACGATGTGCCGAGCGACGCCTGGTATTTTGCCGCCGGACGTCAGCCGGAAATGCCGTTCAGTGTTCTGCTCGAAACCGGCTTGCAGCCCTGTGGCTGGCTGGCTGGTTATCTCGGTTCGGCGTTGACCAGCTCCGTCGACCTGTCCTTCCGTAATCTCGACGGCAATGCCGTGCAGTATCGGCCGGTCACGCCGGAATCGGGAACCTTGACCACCAAGGTCAAAATCACCCGCGTCGCCAGCAGCGGTGGCATGATCATTCAGGCCTACGACTTTGAGATCAGCGACCAGCACGGGCCGGTCTATGGTGGCGACACGGTGTTCGGTTTCTTTTCCGCCGAGTCGCTCGCGCAGCAGGTTGGGGTGCGCGGTGCCTCGCTCTATCAGCCGAGCGCCGCTGAACAGTCCCGCGCCGAACAGTTCGCCTACCCGCAAGAAGCGCCGTTCCCGGAAGCCAAGTTGCGCATGGTCGATACTATCGAACTGCTGATTGCCGATGGTGGCGCGCAGGGCCTCGGTTATATTCGGGGGACGAAGAAGGTTGATCCTGACGAATGGTTCTTTAAGGCGCATTTCTATCAGGACCCGGTTTGTCCCGGCTCGCTCGGGCTCGAATCCTTTCTGCAGCTGCTGAAGGTGGTTGCCGTTAAGCGCTGGGGGGCTACGGCGAAGACACGTTTTGAAACCATTGCCCTGGGCGAGAAGCAGAGCTGGAATTATCGCGGCCAGATTGTGCCGAGCAATGATCTGGTGCAGGTTGAGGCGGTTATTACCGCCATCGATGATGAACAGAGGCTACTTAAGGCGAACGGCTACCTGGCGGTTGATGGTAAAATTATTTATCAATTGAATGATTTTACCCTGCGCCTGCACCCCTGATCAGATGATTTGGCGTAAGTCGGTGATTTAGGCTGGCGGAACCGTTGCTGGGATGAATTTTCATTTTCCCTTCTATTTGCGGTTCCTTCCATGGTACAAACTTTATCCGATTATTGATTCTTTAGGTTGCTGTAACTGGCAATCTTTTTTTGTGACAGTTAAAACCGGTGGAGTTAATGAAGTATTCGCGAGTATTTATAGAGTCGGTCGGTTATGAGTTGGCACCGATTGTGGTGACATCGACCGAGCTGGAAAATCGGCTGCAACCGATGTACGACGCCCTGCACATTGCTCCAGGACAGCTTGAAGCGCTGACCGGAATTCGTGAACGGCGCTGGTGGAAACCGAATACGCGGATCTCCCACGGGGCGATTGCGGCAGCGAAGAAATCGTTGCAGGAACGGAATATCTCACCGGATGATATTGGCGCTGTGGTTTATGCCGGTGTCTGTCGCGAGCATTTTGAACCGGCCACCGCCTGTCAGGTGGCAGCGGCTCTCGGTGTTAAAGGCAATGCCGCTATTTATGATACCTCCAATGCCTGTCTCGGTGTTTTGAACGGAGTGCTCGATATCGCTAATCGTATCGAGTTGGGTCAGATTCGTGCTGGGTTGGTTGTTGCTTGCGAAAGTTCCCGGGAGATCAACGAGATCATGATCCAGCAGATGTTGGATAAGCCCTCCATGGAGCTGTTCACCACCTCGCTGGCGACCTTGACCGGTGGTTCCGGTGCTGCCGCAGTTCTGCTGACTGACGGATCTTTTACTCCATCACGTCGGCCCCGGCTGCTTGGTGGCGTCAATCTCGCCGAACCGCAGCATCACGAACTCTGCCGCTGGGGGATCAGATCCGATTCGCCGGAGAACCATACGCCCTATATGCAGACCGATGCCGTTGCCGTTATGAAACATGGCGTTGAACTGGGCAAGCGCACCTGGGATGCTTTTTCCAAGGAATTGGATCTGACCACCGACAAGATCGACAAGGTCATTTGTCACCAAGTCGGCGAGGCGCATCAGAAACTGATTTTGCAGACCATCGGCATTTCTCCCGAAAAAGATTTCACCACCTTTGAATTTCTGGGCAATATGGGCACCGTTTCCTTGCCGATCACTGCGGCGATCGCCAAAGAGCGCGATGTTCTGTTGCCTGGTGACTGTGTCGGTTTTCTTGGCATCGGGAGTGGCTTGAACTGCTTGATGATGGGGATTCAGTGGTAATGGCGACGACATTGATGGAAAGAGAATATCCCTTCGAGAGTCATTATCTGCAGATGGGGCCGCTCAACTATCATTATCTTGATGAAGGGCAGGGCGACCCGGTGGTGATGCTGCATGGCAATCCCTCCTGGTCATTCTATTATCGCCATCTGGTCAAGGAATTAAGCGTCGATCAGCGGGTTATTGTTCCGGATCATATGGGCTGCGGCTTGTCCGACAAACCGGCCGATTCGCTCTATTCCTTTACGCTTAAACAACGGGTCGATGATCTCGAAGCACTGCTTGATCAGCTCGATGTCAAAACCAATATCACCCTGGTCGTTCACGATTGGGGCGGCATGATTGGGATGGCCTTCGCTTCGCGTTATCCCGAGCGGATTGCCCGGCTGGTCATTTTGAATACCGCTGCCTTTCATCTGCCGCAGAGTAAACCGTTCCCGCCGGCCTTGAAAATCTGCCGCGACACCCAAATCGGTGCTTTTCTGGTGCAGGGTTTTAATCTCTTTGCCCGTGGTGCAGCGTTGGTCGGTTGCAAGCGTAACCCGATGTCGGCCGAGTTGCGCAAGGCTTATTGCAGCCCCTACGACAGCTGGCAGACCCGTATCGCCACCTTACGTTTTGTGCAGGACATTCCGCTGAAACCCGAGGATTCTGGTTACGATATTATCTCGGAGGTGCAAGAAGGTCTGCATCGCTTCCGGCATCTGCCGATCTGTATCTGTTGGGGAGAGAAAGATTTTGTTTTTGATCGTCACTTTCTTCAAGAGTGGCAGCGACATTTTCCGGCAGCAGAAGTTCATTCCTTTGCCGATTGCGGCCACTATATCCTCGAAGATGCCAAGGATGAGGTGCTGCCGATCATCAGCAAGTTTCTCTCTGCTCATCCGATCTTGGCGAAAGCCTCATGACCTCCGGCGAGTTGACCAACATCGCGGCGCACCTGCCGGAGATGGCTCGCCGACAACCAGATACTCCCGCAGTTTATATTCCTACTGGGCGAGATCAGCAATACCTACAATACAGCTTTAAACAGCTCGATCAACAAAGCAACCGCATCGCCCACGGCCTGGAGTCGATTGGTATCGGTCGTGGTGTGCGTACGGTGCTGATGGTTCAGCCCGGCCTCGATTTTTTTGCCCTGACCTTCGCGCTGTTCAAGGTCGGTGCGGTTCCGGTGTTGGTTGATCCAGGTATGGGGGTAAAAAACCTCAAGGTCTGTCTCGCCGAGGCGCAACCGCAGGCCTTTATCGGGATCCCCAAGGCACAGATCGCCCGTTTGTTGCTCGGCTGGGGTAAGGGGACACTGAAAATCTGGTTGACTGTCGGTCAGCGCTTTTTCTGGGGTGGCACGACACTGGAGAAATTGATTGCTGATGTTCCCGCCGAGCGCCCCTATGAAATGACGGCCACCGCTGCCGAGGAAACGGCGGCGATTCTCTTTACCAGCGGCAGTACCGGGGTGCCCAAAGGGGTGGTTTACAGCCACGGTAATTTTGTTGCCCAGGTCGAGCAGTTAAAACAGGTCTACAATATCCGGCCCGGTGAGATCGATCTGCCGACCTTTCCGCTGTTTGCGCTGTTTGCTCCCGCGTTGGGCATGAGCTCGGTGATTCCAGAAATGGATTTCACCCGTCCCGGATCGGTTGACCCGCAAAAGATTATCGACCCGATCAAGCGTTTCAACATCACCACCATGTTCGGTTCACCAGCGCTGATTAATCGCGTAGGCCGGTACGGCCAGGAAAATAATATTCAGTTGCCGTCGCTGAAACGGGCTATTTCCGCAGGTGCTCCGGTGCCCGCAGCGGTGTTGGAGCGTTTTAGCGAAATGCTCACCCCCGGGGTGCAGGTTTTCACCCCCTATGGGGCCACCGAGTCGTTGCCGGTCTGTTCGATCGGTAGCGCGGAAATTCTCACCGAGACCCGATTGGCGACCGATCTGGGCAGGGGGGTCTGTGTTGGCAAACCGGTACCGAGTATTCAGTTGGAAATTATCGGCATCAGTGATGCTGTGATTGAATGTTGGCAGGATGAACTACGCGTTGCTGACGGTGAAATTGGCGAAATCGTCGTTACTGGGCCGCAGGTGACAGGCAGTTATTTCAACCGGGCAGAATCAACGCGGTTGGCCAAGATTGACGATCCGCAAAGCGGCGGGTTTTATCATCGCATGGGCGATCTCGGTTATCGCGATGCGCAGGGGCGGATCTGGTTCTGCGGCCGTAAGGCACATCGGGTTATTTGTGCCGCGCAGACCCTGTTTACCATCCCCTGTGAAGCGATTTTTAATACCCATGCGAAAGTTTTTCGTTCGGCTTTGGTGGGCGTCACCATTGGCGGTGCCTTGCAACCGCTGATCTGCATCGAGCTGGAAAAGGGTGTTGAGAAATCAGCACAATTGCAGATTATCGCTGAACTGCGCACTATCGGCAAGGGGCATGAACTGACCAAGAGCATTCAACATATCCTGCTGCATCCTTCTTTTCCGGTTGATATTCGGCATAATGCCAAAATTTTCCGTGAAAAACTGGCGGTCTGGGCGCAGGAGCAAATCAAATGAAAGCGTTGGTGACCGGAGGTGGCGGTTTTCTCGGTAAGGCTATTATCCGCTTGTTGCTGGCAAACGGGGCTGCGGTTCGCTCTTATTCCCGTAACGAATATCCGGAGTTGACTGCTCTTGGGGTTGAGCACTGCCGTGGTGAACTTGCTGATTTGACAGCCGTCAAAGCGGCGGTGACGGGCTGTGATATCGTTTATCATGTCGCGGCCAAAGCCGGGGTCTGGGGGCCGTTTGACGAGTTCTATCAGGCCAATGTGGTTGGCACTGAAAATGTGATTCGGGCCTGCCGTGAATCCGGCGTCCGACGTCTGGTTTATACCAGCTCTCCAAGCGTGGTTTTTGATGGCACTGACATGGAGGGCGTTGATGAATCGACTCCCTACCCAGACCATTTTCACTCCTTCTACCCACAAACCAAGGCGCAGGCTGAGCAGTTGGTGCTGGCGGCCAACGATCAGTCGTTGGCGACGGTGGCACTGCGCCCGCACTTGATCTGGGGACCGGATGATAATCACTTGGTGCCGAGGATTTTAGAGCGGGGTGCAAAAGGAGCGTTGCGCAAGATAGGCAAGCGGGACTGTCTGGTCGATACCATTTACATCGATAATGCCGCTGAGGCTCATCTTCAGGCTGGTGAAAAACTCGATATTGGTTCGGTGGTTGCCGGTAAGGCCTATTTTCTCTCCAACGATGAGCCGCTTCCGTTATGGGATGTGATCAATCGGATTCTCGCCGCAGGCGCTCTGCCACCGGTGAGCAAAACCATCTCTCCCGCGCTGGCTTATGCGGTCGGCGTTGTGCTGGAAAAAATCTACAGCTCTTTTTCTCTTAAGGGCGAACCGCGAATGACCCGTTTTGTTGCTCGCGAGTTGTCGACGGCGCACTGGTTTGATCTCGGCAATGCGCGCCGGGACTTCGGTTATAATCCAAGCATCTCTATTGCCGAGGGGATGCGCCGGTTGCAGGACTGGCTGGAAACGAGATAGCCGATGCCATTGTCAATCAGCCGTTGGCAAGAGTCTTCTGTCGCCCCCGTTCTTTCTGCCGGACAAGTCCATCTCTGGCGCATTTCCCTTGATCCCTCCCGCCATAGACAAGACTTAAAGCATCTATTGAGTCATGACGAACTTGCTCGTGCAGCGCGACTTATTGACGCGGACAAAAGACAGCAATCAATCTTGACCCGTGGCCGTTTGCGGCAGATTCTTGCTTCTTATCTGCACAATGATCCAGCAGTCGTTGAGTTTTGTTACGGACGTTACGGCAAACCTGCCCTGTCGAATGTTTTAGACCAGGAGATTTTCTTCAATCTGTCGCATTCTGGCCGTTGGATGTTGCTTGCTATAACTCAGGCAGGCGATGTCGGTATCGATGTTGAGAAAATAGATTCTCAGCTCGATTACCTGAAGCTTGCTGCACAATTCTTTACTGCCGAGGAATTAAACCAGTTAAAAGGGCAGGGGCGACAATGGCAACGCAGAGAATTTTACCGACTCTGGACGAGCAAAGAAGCCAAGTTGAAGACGCTCGGTGGTGGCTTTTCAGCGCCGGCGCAAGCGTTGCTTTCTCCGTCCGGTTGGCAGAACCGCACTCTGCCGGTTGCTAGCGGCTATCTTGCTACCCTGGTCTGCCCTGTAGAAATAACCTCAATAGTTCGCCTGCAACTTGTTGATTCCTAGTTGAGTGTGTTTTGTGCTCGGTGATTTCAGCGGAGTCGCCGCTGTTGAATCACTGTGTTATCATTGTGTGATTAAATCCTGTGGGGGTGCTGCTGGTGAAACGACAACTGTTATTGCTTCTTGGCTGTGTTCTTTTGTTGGCCGGCTGGATGAGTGCTTTTTTGATCGGTGCGATTCCTCAGCAGAGTGACCTCTATCACCTGGTTCCGGCCGCTCTGCTGGGTGTCGGTTTCGGACTTGTTCTTAAGCTGCTGAAGATCAAACGCACGATTATCGTTCTGGTCTTAACGGTAGTCGCCTCTATTTTTGCCGTTAATCAAATCTACCCGAGCCGTAAAATATCTCTGACCGGTTTTATGCAGCGGATGGAAACGCCGGTCAGGCAAGGTCAGCCGATTTTGCTTGAAGTGCGTGCTGCCGATCGCATCGGTCCCTTTGCGCCAGAGCGAACCCTCTTCTCCCTCGCCGATATCAGGGTCCAACTCTTCTCCCGTTTGCCCGGAGCGCCGCGCATGCTTGCGTTTGATGAGCAGGGCCGACTCTATGCCAGTATTCCAAACTTAGGTGCCGTGTATCAGCTCTCAGACGCCAACGGCGACGGCTTTGCCGAGCAACCGATCCTTTTCCATGTTGGTATGGATCGCCCGCACGGGTTGGTTTGGCGTGGCGACCAGCTTTATGTCGCTGAAACCGGACGGTTGATACAATTGACTGATAACGACCGGGATAATCAGGTCGATGAGATAAAGGTCCTGTTGGATGATTTGCCGGACGATGGCGGTCATTGGACACGGAGTCTGACCCTTGCTGCCGATGGTTCTCTTTTCCTTTCGATTGGCTCGCGTTGCAATGCCTGTGAAGAAGCTGATCCGCGTCGGGCTGCTGTTCTGCGGGTTGATCCGCTGACCGGCGCGTCGACAATCTTCGCCAAGGGGTTGCGTAATACGGTTGGGCTGACTTTTGCTGCCGATGGGCAAACCCTGTGGGGGAGTGACAACGGCCGCGACATGTTGGGGGATGATTTGCCGCCGGAGGAGATCAACCGTATTGTCAAAGGTGGCGATTACGGCTGGCCGTACTGTTTTGGTGACCGTCTGGTTGACCCGAATCTGGGCAGTAGCAGCCGTTGTGAGCAGACGCTGGCTTCGGCGGTCGATCTGCCGGCCCACTCGGCTCCTTTGGGCATCACCTTTGGCGATCAATTGAAGGCACCAGTGGCATTTCGCGACAGCCTCTACGTTGCCTTTCATGGCTCGTGGAACCGTAGTACGCCGACCGGCTACAAGTTGGTTCGAGTGCCATTTCGCTCGGCAGGGCCGAGCGCTGACGCTCGTGAGTTTCTTTCCGGTTGGTTGCTCGAAGGTAAGGCCTGGGGACGACCGGTCGCGCCGCTTGTCGGCCCGGATGGAGCCCTCTATTTAAGCGATGATCGTGCCAACGCTATTTATCGAATCAGTTGGAACCTGCAGGAGTAATCATATGCGCACCCTGTTCCTGTTTTTGCTTTTGCTGCTGCCGTTTGAGTGCGCAGCTGAAGTGAAACTTATCGAAATCAAGCATCGGGCCGCTGTCGATTTGGTCGCTCAGGTGAGAGAGCTGCTCGATGCTGGTGAAAAAGCACAGGCAGCGGGCAACCACTTGATCCTGATTGCCGATGGCGAGACCCTGCTTGCGGCTGAAAAACTGGTTGCCTTGCTTGATCGACCTCTGGTTAACCTGTTGATCCGGGTTAAGCAGTCAGAAGAACTGCAACAGGTTGGAAAAGAGTCGACCGCGAGTCTCTATTATGGCAACCAGGGGGGCTTGTCGACTTCTGCCGGCGTAGGTTTCAGACGCGGCAATTCAACTACCAGGCAGGAGCAGAGCTTGCAATTGGTCGAGGGGGGAAGGGGACTGATTGAGGTTGGGCAGGAGGTCCCCTATACCGAGCAGTGGTCGGCGATGACAGGGGATATTACCGGTTATTCGGAGAAAATTGCCTACAAGACGATTGCGACCGGTTTTTGGGTTAATCCGGTCGCAATTACGGGAAATAAAGTTTTACTTGAGGTTGAACCTTATATCGGTAGCAGCGATAAGGTTGCAAACAAGCAAGCTCCCACCATCAACTTTACTCAATTGCGCACCCGACTGCTGGTGCCTCTGGGGCAATGGTATTCGCTCGGGAATCAACTGGTACAACGCGATGAAATAAGCCGCGCAATTGTTTCCTGGCGCAGCAGCGACGGGCAGGCTGATCGTGCCCTGCAAATAAGAATAGAAAAGATGGACTGATTTTTCTTGACACTCCCAGTCCTATTTGGTACTTCAATGCGCACGCCAAAACGGCATGAACGGCCTCGTCGCCAAGTGGTAAGGCACTGGTCTGCAACACCATGATCGGCGGTTCGAATCCGCCCGAGGCCTCCAAAAATACAGAGTGTCAGCCCCAACGGTTGGCACTCTTTTTTTTCGGCAGGGATCATGGAACTTCTCTCGCTACAGATCATAGCTCTGACGCTGTTTTTTGGCGCCTCTGCCGGGTTTCTTGCCGGTCTGCTCGGCATCGGTGGCGGGGTTATCCTCGTGCCGCTGTTTCTCTGGCTGTTTCCCCTTGCCGGCTTTCCAGAATCACTGATCGTTCATACCGCCTTCGGCACCAGTCTAGCGATAATCATTCCGACCTCGTTCAGCAGCACCCTGGGACATCGAAAGCGTGGCAACGTCGATTGGCACATGGTGGGCTATTTATCGATCGGCGGAATCGTCGGCGCGCTGCTTGGTTCTACCGCGGCCGCTTATATTCCGGGGCAAACGCTGAAAATCGTCTTCGGCTGTATGCAGATCATTATCGCCCTGAAACTGCTCTTCTATCACCCCTACCTGCCCCCCGAAAGATCGGCTCCGACCCCAGTAAAACAGTCATTGTTGGTTGGCCTGGCTGGTGGTCTGTTCTCCGCCTTTTTCGGTGTTGGTGGTGGCATCGTTGCTGTTCCTTTAATGCTGATCATCATGCAGTTGCCGATACATCTGGCCGTCGGTAATTCCAGCGCACTGATTGTTGTTTCTTCCTTCGCTGGCACTGTTGGCTATGTTTTGCACGGTTTGCAGCAACCAGTAACGGCTCCATTGTCGCTCGGATATGTTAATGTGTTAGTTGCTACTGTGGTCGCGCCGGTGTCGATGGGCTGCGCCCGGTTGGGCGTTAAGCTGGCAAGCCGAACCAGTCAGAAACATCTGATCAAAGTTTTTGCTGTGTTGCTGATATTTATCGGTGCCAGGATTCTTTTCAGCGGATAAAGGGGGTACGATGATACGTCAACCTGTCGTTGCTGGTAGTTTTTACCCGGCCGAACCTGATCGTCTGTCTGCAGAACTTGAGCAACTGTTGCGCACTGATTCACCGCCACAAGGGGCGAAGGCGATTATTGTCCCCCACGCTGGATATATTTATTCCGGTGCGGTCGCTGGTGAGTTGATAGCCGGTACCAAAATTCCCAAAACCGTTGTTTTGATCGGCCCTAATCATCAGGGCACCGGCCACGATGTTGCTGTGACGGGTGCGGATTATTGGGCGACGCCGTTGGGTAAGGTTCCGATTGCCGTTCCTTTACGTGATCTACTTTGTCACGAAATTACCGATCTGGTGGTTGATGAGCGCGCTCACCAAGCCGAACACTCTTTGGAGGTGATGCTTCCCTTGCTGCAAAGGCGTCAACCCGACCTGCAGATCGTTCCGATTTCATTGAGTTCTTTGACTTGCGAAAAGGCCGTCGCCCTAGGGGTCTCTCTGGCCGCGATTTTGCTACGCCAGGAGGAAGATATCTTGCTTTTGGCCAGCAGTGATATGAATCACTTTCTTGATGCGGAAACCACCGAGCAGCTCGATTTTAAGGCGATCTCGGCAATGACCGAATTTGATCCGCAGGCTCTTTACCGGACGGTGCGGGAAAATCGGATCAGCATGTGCGGGGTGTTGCCTGCCGTGGTTGTGCTGCAGGCCGCTAAAACGATGGGCGCAACAGTTTGCTGCCTGGTTCGTTATTCGCACTCGGGACTGGTTAATGGTGACAATAGCCGGGTGGTCGGTTATGCTGCCCTGTCGATCGACTAGGAGGGTGACGGACTATACGGGCAGAAGCGAAAATTTGGAGGTTTGAGACCAGATTTTGGCTCATTTGAGAGCGCATCGCCGTAGCTATGGTCTGAAAAGGAGCTGAAATAAGGGCCAAACAGCCGAATTTGCAGCCTGCTCATGGATAGTCCGACAGGCTCCTATAGCTACTTAAATCGCTTGATTTGATTGAAAATTTCGCTGTATAAAAGGTCAGACCGCTGTCGCGGTCTGTTTTTTTTGTTCAATATCCAAGGAGTAAAAAATGTCCGATTTGCGCGTTCGTTTCGCCCCCAGCCCGACCGGTTATTTACATGTCGGTGGTGCCCGTACGGCCCTATTCAATTATCTGTTGGCAAAAAAGCAGGGTGGAAAATATGTCTTGCGGATCGAGGATACCGACGTGGCCCGCTCTACCCAGGAATCGGTAGACGCTATTCTGGATGCCATGCAGTGGCTCGGCTTGTCCTGCGATGAGGGACCATTCTATCAATCGGACCGGTTCGATCTTTACAAGCAGAAGGTTGAGCAACTGCTTGAGGAGAATAAGGCCTACCGTTGTTACTGTACCCAGGAAGAGCTTGACGCCAAACGTGAAGCGGCAATGAAAGAGGGGCGTAAACCGAAGTACGATGGGACCTGTCGCAATCGCACCGATCAACCCGATGCTCCCTATGTGGTCCGCTTTAAGTTGCCGGAGGACAGATCTGAGACAACCTTCGTCGATAAAATCAAAGGGGCGATCACCGTACGGCATGAAGAGTTGGACGATCTGATTATTGCCCGGACCGATGGAACGCCGACCTACAACCTGGTCGTTGTTATCGATGATGCGGAAATGGGCATCACCCTGGTCATCCGTGGCGATGACCACGTCAACAACACGCCACGGCAGGTTCTGCTCTACGAGGCACTCGGTTATTCTGTTCCGGAGTTTGCCCATGTCCCGATGATTCTTGGCGCGGATAAAAAGCGCCTCTCGAAACGTCACGGGGCAACTTCGGTCATGGTTTATAAGGAAATGGGATATTTACCGGAAGCGATGGTCAACTATCTGGTCAGACTCGGCTGGTCCTTCGGTGACGAAGAAATCTTCAGCATGGACGACCTGATCGAAAAGTTCAGTCTCGATAATGTTGGTCGGTCGGCCGGTGTTTTTAATCCGGAGAAGCTGATTTGGTTGAACAGTCACTACATCAAGACTGGTGACCCGGTGCGTCTGGCTGAACTGCTGACTCCATTCCTGGTTAAAAAGGGGATTGATCTCGCTGCTGGCCCGGACCTGGTGGACGTCGTTAAAAGTCTGCAGGAGCGTGCTGCGACCATGATAGAAATGGCTGATGGTGCAGCTTTCTATTTTGCCGATTCGCTGGCCTATGATGAAAAGGCTCAGGCTAAATTTCTAACTGTTGAACAGAAACCGCTTTTTGAGACTCTGTTGGTCGAGCTCGAAAAGTGTGCGGACTTCAACGAAGAGCAGCTGGAGGGAGCCTTTGCCCTGATCATGGAGGCGAGTGGGCTTAAGTTCGGCAAGGTTGCACAACCGTTGCGGGTGGCCCTGACCGGTGGGACCGCCAGTCCCAGTATCTATGAGGTGCTCAGTGTTTTAGGGAAGGATCGGTCGTTGGACCGCATCAGTCAGGCATTGCAGACTTTGTAGCCGAATCATGTTTAACTTCAAAAGCCCGGCCGTTCTGGTCGGGCTTTTTTTGTTTTTCAGTACCCTCTCAAAAAATGTTTTATATCTGATCTTCTCCTGTCCTGAAGCTATGTACCTTATAAGCTCCCGAAACCATGAAGTTAATCCTGTTTATTTTGTTCGCCTTGGGGTTGTTTAGCCGCTCATATT
Organism: Desulfuromusa ferrireducens; assembly: GCF_055389805.1. Lineage (NCBI taxonomy): Bacteria > Pseudomonadati > Thermodesulfobacteriota > Desulfuromonadia > Desulfuromonadales > Geopsychrobacteraceae > Desulfuromusa > Desulfuromusa ferrireducens. The sequence goes on along the minus strand of NZ_AP042415.1, from coordinate 3,430,473 downwards.
TTTAATGTTAGAGGTCATTGCACTTTCTATGTAACGCAGTTATATTGTTGGTGTTGGTTAATTCTGTGTGTCAACTTCTATCTGAAGGAGAAAGAGAATGACAGGGAAATATTTGTTCAGGCTGGTATCCGTGATGTTTATTCTGCTCCCATCACTGGTCTTTGCGGCGACGGTTGAGGAGGTCAACCAGGGGAGTGTTGATCGGGCAAAAGCGACCGAATCAACCAAGCCATCAGTTGAAATGATCATGGAGCGGGTGAATGCCGGTGTCGCTGTGATGAATAAGGAAGGGCGGAGTGGCTTTGATAAATTTAAGGGGGCTGACAGTGCGTTTATTTATGCAGGGACTTACATCTGGATTCATTCCCCTACGACTGGCGAAATGTTGATGCATCCAATGAAAACGAAATTGGAAGGGAAAAATGTCAATCCATTACGTGATGCTGCTGGCAAGCTGCTTTTTGTTGAATTCAACCGAGTTGCTACCGAACAGGGGAGTGGTTGGGTCAATTATCAGTGGCCAAAACCGGGTGAAAAGAAACCGAGCATGAAGGTTTCCTTCGTCAAGCTTGCCGAGCACAATGGCGAAAAATATGTCGTCGGATCAGGTGTTTATGACATTACCCTTGATGAGATCAATAAAGCTCTTGGGAAATAGCGATATCCTCAGAGTATGTAAATCGAATAAGGGAGAATAGCCATGCAACTGACCATTAAAATGAAATTGATATTTTTATGTGCCATGGGACTCTCTTTATTAGCGGCAGTCTTGTCAATAGGGTTGTTTTTTAACCGGCAGATCGATACTGCACATAAACTACAACTCGATATTTCCATGATTGCCCAGCAAGTTCAGCAGGCAAGAATTGCAGAAAAAGCCTATCTGCAATTTTATAAAGAGGAGCATATCGAACGTTTAAACCAAACGGTCGATGCCGCTACCGGCAGTCTGCAGGAGGTTGCAGACAAAAGCGACCTGAGCCTGTCGGGATTTAAAACACTCCTTTTGGAATACAAATCATCATTTTCTCAAGTCGTCGGTTTACATCATGAAAATGACGATTTGAACGCTGAGATGATACAGCTTCTGGATCGTGTGACCGTTCTGGTCAACAAAGTGCAGGATGATATCCAGATGAGAGAGTTTGAGCTGCAGATGGAAGGAGAAAGTCTCAGCTCTGCGGAAATCAATCTGCTTAGTTTGACCCGCGATGCACGTAATCTTGCCCTGACATTGCGCAGCAGCCTTCAGCAATTCCTTTTGACAGGCGACCCGGCGCTGATCGATGGCTTTGCCACGCACCTGAAGGAAAATGGGTTGATGGCCCTTTCAGGGCTACAACAGTTCGCGACTTCAACCGGTCGTCCCGATTATGTTTCCACGGCTAACGGCTTCCGCAAGGGGATAGAAGGCGGTGCCGAACTGTTAAATCAGTCAAGGGACCTCTTTCTCCAAGAACAGACGACTGTTGCTTCACTTGACACGATTGGTGGCAATCTGAAATCAGGCGCTGAAGCGATGCTCCAGCAATCAGCGCAAATCATGCAACAGGAGAAAACTCAGGCTTTTACCTATATTGGGATTATCTCGGCCGTTGGGATTATCCTGTTTTTGATTGTTTCCATGCTGATCAATCGTTCAATTACGAAACCTCTCGGACAAGCCATTGACCTGGCGACGACGATCAAAAATGGTGATCTGTCTCAGCGCTTGCATCTGAAGACTTCAGACGAGGTTGGTCAGTTGTGTGCGGCTCTCGATCGCATGGCAGACAGTCTTGAAGGTAAGGCCGCTATTGCACAAAAAATTGCCCAAGGCGACTTATCGATGCAGGTGCCGCTGGAGTCGGACAATGATATCCTCGGAAAAGCCTTTCAGCAGATGATTTCAAGTCTCAACCAGTTGATAAGTCGCATCCATCTGGCTGGTGAGCAGATTGCTGCAGGTTCAGGTGAGATATCGAGTTCCAGCCAGAATCTGTCTCATGGGGCGACCACTTCAGCTAGTTCGCTTGAGGAAATTACCAGCTCAATGGCTGAAATGTCATCGCAAACCAAGCTCAATGCAGAAAATGCTGGACAGGCCAATTCGCTCGCTGATGAAGCCAAATCAGCTGCGGTACGCGGTTCGGAGCAGATGGAGGAGATGGTTCAGTCGATGGTGGAAATTAATGATGCCGGACAGAATATCTCCAAGATTATAAAGGTTATTGATGAGATCGCTTTTCAGACCAATTTATTGGCTTTGAACGCAGCTGTTGAAGCCGCTCGTGCCGGGCAACACGGTAAGGGGTTTGCCGTGGTCGCAGAAGAAGTTCGTAATTTAGCCGCGAGGAGTGCAAAGGCAGCCCAGGAGACCTCTGAGCTGATTGAAGGATCTGTTGAGAAAACGGCGAAAGGAACTGAAGTTGCTGGCCGAACGGAAAAGGTCTTGGATGAAATTGTCGCCAGTGTAAGCAAAGTTACCGATCTGGTTCAGGACATTGCGACTGCAAGTAATGAGCAGGCTCAGGGCATCTCCGAGGTGACGCAAGGTTTAGGACAGATAGATAACGTAACTCAGCAGAACACTGCCAGCGCAGAACAGAGTGCCGCTGCTGCGGAAGAACTCTCCAGTCAGGCGGAAGAATTACGGCATATGTTAAGCGAGTTTACCTTGCAGTCCAGCACTATCGGTTTTGCGGCAGCACAGGAGAGTAAAGATTTTGCTGCTGTTCAGAGTGGCATTGGCTGGGATGAATCAGGTTCGTAGTTGGATCTGAAAAATGATGAAAAAGAAAGGCCTGATGTAAATCACATCAGGCCTTTCTTTTTGTCGCTCTATTGCTCCTGGCTCTTAATCCAGTCGTCGATTTGTTGTGAGACATTCACTGGCATGTCGATAAACTTTAACCCCATCCCCGGTTCAAAGGGCAGAGATTTCCTCAGCGGCCGCCGCCAGACGACTTCACAACGACAACGAACAGTCCCACTAAGATGTTCAGGGAGTGGAATTTCTAAATCGATCTGCTCACCTTTAGCAAGCGGATTTGTTGTCGCGATAAACATCCCGCTTCGGCTGAGGTTTTTGCTGTAGCCAAAAAATACGGTCCGCTCGACATCAACGTGAACCTTTTGGACGATTAATGGCGCGCGTAGGTTTTTGCGTAAATCAGCTTGAGCTTTATCGCTATTGTCCTGCTCCGCACTATTCATGATTTATCCTTAATTATCAGTATATTACTTTATATGATATTTCATTGGGTGTTTGAATGCAATTCTTAAACACAAAATAACTGTTGTTTAACTCGACCCTGGTCGGGAAATTAGTTGACACCGTGACGGACGATGATAAACTCGACCGCGTTCGGGAATCTGGAGGTTAGCTATGGCAGGGATCAGAGAGCGAAAAAAAGCTGAAACACGCAGGGCGATCATTGCATCAGCCGTTCAGTTGTTTACCGAAAAAGGTTTTGATAAAACCAGCATTGAAGATATTGCGCGAATGGCCGGTATTGGCAAAGCAACGGTTTATACCTATTTTGCGACTAAGGACGAAATCTTTCTAACTTTCTGCGACGATGAGTTGCAGGAAGCCTTTACCCATTTACAAACGCCACAAAACGAAAGCATTAATTTAGTCGACCAATTGGTCGATTTTTTTATGCTTAAGTTCCGATTTGTTACCAAAAATCAGGAATTTGGTCGCCAGCTTTTGCGCGAGATGGTGTTTCCGAAAGTGCCCAATGGGAAGGCCAAAGAACATGATCAACGCTATTTTGACATTCTGGAAAATCTGTTTAGGGCAGCGCAAATCAGGGGAGAACTCGCCGAAAAGCACGACCTGTTCCTTTTGTCGGGACATTTTTTCTCGCTCTATTTGGGCGTCTTGGCTGGTTGGTACGGAGGCTATGTCGATACGGTGGAAGAGGTTGAAGAGGCGATGCGTAATCTCTTTAACCAAGTTTTTGAAGGGATTGGGATATGAACAGCCACAGCGTTGTCGGGTTTATTTTTTTACTGCTGGTTTGTTGCCCTGCTTATAGCTCTGCTGCAGGAGTTGGCCCTGCCAGTCTGCGCGAGTTGATTATTGTCGGGTTGCAAGAGAATATCGGTTTGCAGGTTGAGCAGCTGAATATCCCTGTGAGTAGTGAAGCGATTAGGATAAATGAGGCTGTTTTTGACCCGGAGCTGTTTGCCTCAGCTGGATTCACATTGTCCAAAACGCCGATCTCTTCGACTCTCAGTTCTGTTGATCGTAGCGACAGCGAACAAACAACCGCCCAGGTTGGACTGCGGAAAAAATACTATTCCGGTCTCAGCACCTCAATTTCTCTCAACTCAGAGTGGAGCGAGGATAATAGCCAGAGCGATGATCTCGATCCACGCTATCGCAGCTCTGTCAATTTGAACCTAACCCAACCGTTATTGCGCGATTTTGGTCTTGAGACCAATACCACCGGTCTGCAATTGTCACGTAATCAGTCCCGTCAAGCCTCGTTACTGCACCTGCTGCAGGCGCAATCCCTGGCTTTGCAGATTGAAGTTCTGGCCAGTCAAGCGGCTGGCGAAGCCGAGATTGTTGCGCTGCACTCCGAGGCGGTTGCCTTGGCTAAGGATCTTTATGCTGCTAATCAGCGCCGCTTTGATGCCGGAGTGATTCCGGTTTCCGAAGTACAGGAAGCGGAGACCGCGCTTGCCAATCGCGAACTTGATCAGTCTGTAGCCCGCCAGGTCCGTGAGCTGCATTATGAAGATTTGAAACGCCAGTTGAACCACCAGCTGCCGGTAGATTTTGATATCTCCATCTTGTATTCGTTTCCAGCGGATATCCGCACTCAGGATCTGCCCGACATCAATCATATCTTTGATGCAGCACTGGACAAAAACATTAGACTCCAGCTTGGAGAATTCGACATCCGTAATGCAAACATTCAGCAACGTTTCTATCAAAATCAAATGAAACCGCGGCTTGATCTGAATCTTCAGGCCGGCATCAATGGTTTGTCGGGTGATGAACGCAGTGCTGCTGAGGGTAGTCAATATGCTGGTTCCTGGGGCGAATCATTTAACCGCGCTGCTGAAGCAGACGGTTATCAGTGGGGAGCTGGTCTTGAGTTTTCTCTTCCGCTCGGTAATCGCTCGGCTAAATCCCGCTTGCGGCAGGCTGAGCTGCAACGAAAACAAAGCAATTATCGGCAACGTGATCTGCAAACGGAACTGAAGAGCGAATTGCAGCAACAAATGGTCAATTTGAAGCGGGCGTTTGAGCAGGTCAAGATTGCTGAACGTTTTGAACAGTTGTCGAAATTGAGCCTGCACCAGGAGCAACGCCGCCTGGATGAAGGCTTGTCTGACACCTTCCGGATGATTTTGTTCCAGAATAATATGATCAACGCAAAAATCGGCCGGATTAACGCCCTGATTCAATACTATATAGGTGTTGCCCAGTTGTCTTTCACTCGCGGGACCATCCTTGAACAGCACAATATTACTCTGCTGCAAGCGACAGAGGAGAACTCTTTTGAAACGATGTAACTATACGTATCGATTTGCAATGATCTGCTTACTGCCGTTATTGCTGTTACTGAGTGGCTGCGGCAATTCTGATCAGCCGGCAAACGCGACCATTGAAAGACCGGAGAAGGTCGTGCCGGTTGTTTTTGAGCTGGTCACGCTGACAGATTTGACCGAAACCTTCACCTTGCCGGCCAGCCTCGAAGCTTGGGAGGATCTGCTCCTCTCCGCGGAAATCGCCGGGCCGGTCAGGAAGTTTAATTATCAAGAAGGTCAGCGGGTCAAAGTCAATGCTGTCTTGCTGGAGATTGATCCGGAAACGCTGCAAAGCAATCTCGCCAGAGATGAAGAGAACTTCGCTGTTAGCAACAGGAAGCTGCAGCGTTACCGTCAACTGGCTGCCGAGGGGTTGGTCAGCGCACAAGTGCTTGATGAGCTGGAAAACAGTCTGACTGCTGCCGATATGGCGTTACGTTCAACCCGCTTGCAACTGGCTAAATGTTATCCGACCGCACCGATCAGCGGGATTGTCGACCTGCATTATGTTGATCGGGGAGAATTTGTTGATGTTGGAAAGCCTTTGTTGCGACTGGTGCAAATAGACAAGCTCAAGGCCATCGCAGATGTTCCTGAGAAAGATATTCCGTTTCTTAACGTTGGTCAGCACGTCGACGTTATTACGGCAAATATCAATCAGCGAACAGCCGCAATCGCGAAAGGGGTGATCGAGCATATTGCTTTTACCGCTGATGCTACGACGCGCACTTATCGGGCAAAAATCGCTATTGATAATTCCGCCGGAGATTTGCGGCCGGGCATGATTGTTCGGGCAAAATTTGTCCGTCAACAGTTGCAGCAGGTTATTTCTGCGCCGCTCTATTCGGTGCTTGATCGCGATGGGCAGAAGGTCGTGTTTGTTGAAGAGAACGGGCTGGCGAAGCGAATCAAGGTTGAAACCGGCAGTTCTGTCGATCAGCGCATTATCATCACCTCTGGTTTGCAGCAGGGACAAAAGCTGATCGTCAAAGGACAGCAACTGCTGCTCGATGGGGTAAAAATCAAGCCGGGGGAGAATTAACCGATGTTGATTTCCAACGTCGCCATTGATCGGCGCAGCACGGTATTTGCGCTGATGCTGATTATTCTGATTGTCGGCATTTACAGCTATATTGTGCTGCCGCGCGAAGCAACGCCCGATATCACGATTCCCATTGTTTTGGTTATTACGCCCTACGAAGGGGTCTCTTCGGCAGATATCGAAAGCCTGATTACCCATCCGATTGAACGGAAGCTCAAAGGGCTGAAGGACGTTGAAGAATTACGTTCGGTGAGTGCCGAGGGATCGTCGATGATCACCATCGAGTTCACGCCGGATGTTGATATCGATAATGCCCTGCAATGGGTGCGCGACAAGGTTGATCAGGCCAAGGGCGATTTGCCCAAAGACCTTGAAAATGACCCCTCCATTCTGGAAATAAACCTTTCGGAATTTCCGATTTTGTTGGTTGCTGTTTCAGGGCCGGTCGATGAAAACGTCTTAAAAAAAGTCGGCGAAGAACTTGAGGATCGTATCGAGCAGGTCACCGGAGTTCTCGACGTAGTTGTCACCGGCGGTCGAGAGCGCGAGATCCGGGTCGAGTTTGATCCGGACCGGTTATATGCCTATCGTATTTCTCTGAGCGAAGTAATCCGCGCAATTCAGCAGGAAAATGTCAATATTCCCGGCGGTAGTATCGATATAGGCGCAGGTAAATATCTGCTGCGGATTCCAGGTGAATTTACTGATCCGGATGAGATAGACAACCTGGTTCTGACCGAACGGGATGGCCGGATCATCTATTTTAAGGATGTTGCGCAGATTGTCGATTCGTTCGAGGATCGTACCAGCCGCGCCCGCTTAAATGCCAAGCAGAGCGTCACCCTGGCCATCAAGAAGCGCACCGGGGCCAATATCATTGAGGTCGCGGATCAGATTTTCGCTTTGCTGGAAATGGCCGAAGAGCAGATTCCCCCCGGCATTACAGTCGCGGTTACGCTCAATCAGTCAAAAGATATTCGCCGCATGGTTGGCGAGCTGGAGAACAACATCATCACCGGCTTGATTCTGGTGGTGTCGGTCCTGTTTCTCTTTTTAGGCCTGCGCAATTCAATCTTTGTCGCGCTGGCGATCCCTTTTTCCATGCTGATCTCTTTTGCCGTTCTTCAACTGATGGGCATTACCCTCAATAATGTCGTGCTGTTCAGCCTGATCCTGGCGCTTGGGATGTTGGTCGATAACGCCATCGTCATTGTGGAAAATGTCTACCGCCATATGCATGAGGGTCATTCCGGAGTCACTGCCGCCAAGATCGCAACGGCCGAAGTCGGTTGGCCGATTGTCAGTTCTACCTTGACGACCCTGTGTGCTTTTTTTCCGATGATCTTTTGGCCGGGAATCATTGGCGAGTTCATGCAGTACCTGCCGTTGACTTTAATTATAACTTTGACCGCATCATTACTGGTGGCTTTAGTTATTAACCCGACCCTTTGCGGTCACTTTATGTCGTTGGGAAAAAATACCAAACAGATAGAGCGAAAGCCTTCTAAGGTGGTCGACTCCTATAGTAAATGTCTGCAGTTTGCCTTGCTGCATCGTTTGTTGGTTGTTGGCGCTTCAATCTTCCTCTTGATCGGAATCATTATCGCCTACAGTTTTCTAGGTCATGGTGTTGAACTGTTTCCTGACATGGAACCGAATCGGGCTTTTGTCGAAATTAAGGCGCCGGAAGGGACCAATCTTGCTGCCAGCAATGAGCTTGCGACACGCGTTGAGGCTTTTGCCCTTGAAGAAGCCGATGCCCGATTCGTTATTACTGAAGTCGGTGTTTCCAGTAGTGATCGGGGTGGTGGCGACAGTGTGCAGTCGAACCTGAGCAAGGTGACCCTCGATTTTCTTGACCGTGACGATCGGCAGGAGGATTCACGCGATGTTCTGGATCGCCTCCGCCAGCGGGTCGCCCCGATGTCTGGTGCTGAGTTTAAGGTGGCAAGGCAAGAAGAGGGGCCACCGACCGGACCGCCAGTCAGTGTTGAGATCAGTGGTGAAGAGATCCGCGTGCTTGATCGACTGGTGTCGCAGTCAAAACAGTTGATCAAGGATGTCGATGGATTGGTCGATCTAAAGGATGACTTTTCCAAGGCAAAGCCGGAAATCCGCATTGATGTCGATCGCGAAAAAGCCAGCCTGTTGCAACTGACGACGGCAGAGATTTCCGAGATGGTCAAGGCGGCCATCAGCGGCACTAAACTCGGTGTCTATCGGGAAGGGGAGGATGAGTACGACATTATTGCTCGCATGCCGGAGCATCGCCGCACCTCGGTCGCCGATATTGAGAACCTGCTGGTGCCAGCCATTGATGGTTCGCCAGTGCCTTTGTCAACGATTGCCGATATCACCTTGAGTTCCGGCTTCGGTGCGATCCGTCATATCGATCAGAAACGGGTCGTAACGATTACCGCGGATACTTTTGGCCGCAACAGCAATGAGGTCTTAGCCGAGGTGCAGCAGCGTCTGGCCGACCTTGATCTGCCCGCCGGTTATCAGATCAATTATTCCGGCGAGCAGGAAGAGCAGCAAAAGGCGACGGTGTTTCTTTCCAAGGCTTTTATTGGCGCTATTTTGCTGATCATGCTGGTACTGATTACGCAATTTAATTCGGTTCTGCAGACTCTGATCGTTATGACCTCGGTGGTTTTGTCGCTCACCGGAGTTTTTCTCGGTCTGATGATCACCTCAACCCCGTTCGGTATTATTATGACTGGGATCGGGGTGATTTCTCTGGCCGGGGTGGTGGTCAATAACGCCATCGTGCTGATTGATTATATTAATCAGTTGGTAAAAGAAGGGATGGAGCTCAATGCCGCCTTGCTCAGGGCCGGTGTCGTTCGTTTTCGCCCGGTGTTGCTGACGGCTGTGACCACGATTCTTGGACTGCTGCCGATGGCTATTGGTGTCAGTTTTAATTTTAAAACCTTCACCTGGGAAATAGGTGGCGAGTCGGCTGATTGGTGGGGACCGATGGCTGTGGCCGTCATTTTTGGCTTGGCTTTCGCGACCTTATTGACCTTGGTGGTCGTGCCGGTGCTCTATTCCTTGGCCGAATCGGCGCGCGGGAAATTCTGGAGAACAAAAAACGGGTAATTTTCTCTTGACGAGTGTATCTATCTTTGTTAGAAAACCGTTCACGTTTATTGGGGCGTCGCCAAGCGGTAAGGCACCAGATTTTGATTCTGGCATTCCCAGGTTCGATCCCTGGCGCCCCAGCCATTAAAATAACAGGCTCCGCCTGTTCAGAGAATAACGGTTGTCCTGAGGGATGGCTAAAGAAAGGATGAAGTTTCGGCTTCATCCTTTTCTGTTTTCTGCCCGCCAAAAAAAATGCCGCTAAATATGTCCAAGCCGGTTGCTTCTCAACCTACTTTTCAGCTAGATTCAGCGCTCAGACTAATTAATCGCTTAAGGATGGACAGATATGCTAAACGTCGAACAACCTCTCGACCCGGTTGAGTACGGTTTCTGGTTACCGCCCGAAGGAATGACCCTGACCACGGGTCCCGATAATGAAGAAATCAGCGTTGCGCAGATTTTAATTCCCCTGCATGTCAAAGATCTGGAGGCCGCAGCTCAGCCATCGGAGAAAATGATCGGCGAGGGGCTGTACGATTACCTGCGGCGTTTCCCCGATTGTCCGAAAAACCAAGAATACGCCCAAATCCTCAAAGAGGCTTATCCCTTTTATCTTGCCGATCTCGGCTCACAGCTGATCATGCTCGATGCGAAGGAGGTCGATCCGGCCTTTATTCGGCGTAAAATTTCCATGCTGAAAATACTCGCCTTAGTCGATGCGGACAACTTTGCGCTGTTACAGAAAATCGGCACTGCTTACTTCGATTATGCGCTTATTTACACCGAGCTGATTAACGTCAAGCGGGAGCTCGGTGCGGCGCGACTCTGGTTGGAGAAGGCCAGACGCCTGCAGCCCGATGATATCGTTAATCTCAATTATCTGGCCCAGATCTGTTACTTTTCCGGGGGCTATCCGCAAGCCAAACTATATTGGCGGATTATTGCTGATAAGCTCGAAGAGGGTGCATCAAAGAGCGAACTTTTGGCACGTATCAACAAGATCGAGAATGGTGATCTACCAAGGCAGCCGCTGATCGATAGTCTTGAGGCGATTGGTATTGCTATGGAGCATTATCATATCAATGAATACGCTGACGCCTGCTTAATCATGGAAAGATTGGAAGAAGAAGCGACTCTGCCGACGGAATTGCCGAATCCTGAGTTTTTCTATTTTCTCGCTCTTTGTCGGGAAAAAGCAGAAAAACCGGCTGAGGCATTTGAGTCTTTTACTAAGACACTTGAAACTGATCCGCAGCATCAAGCTGCCCAAGAGGGACTTGACCGCATTTTGGCGGCGAATGAGAGGGCATGATGAGTAATGTAACTTTTGCTGATGCTTTGCTGATCCTGCTCATTTCAGTTCTCATTGGTGGGATTTTATTTATGGTCAGTCGGAGCAAGAAGAAGGTTTCCCCAAGCGCTGAAAAGGCATCAAGCGTAGATGGAGAAAATAATTAGCGCTAATCAGTTGATGATCATTGACAGACCAGCAACTTAGCAGTATATCAAAACGTTAGTGATTGCCCCATCGGGCGAATATAAACCCACACAGGAGAACACCAATGAACCCACTTGCTGTGGAATTGAATGAGCAGCTTAGCTCTATCAACCCGAACGTCCTCGACATGCTTTCCGATCTCGGCAAAAACCTATTTTTTCCTAAAGGTATTTTGACCCAATCGGCCGAAGCCAAAGAAAAGGCACACAAGTTTAATGCGACTATCGGGATTGCTACAGAGAACGGTGGCCCGATGTACCTGCAATGTTTTCAGGATAAACTCTCCGGTTTTGATCCAAAGGACATTTATCCCTACGCACCACCGGCTGGTAAGCCGGAATTGCGTTCGTTGTGGCGGGAAAAAATGTTGCGTGAAAACCCCAGCATGCAAGACAAGCATTTCAGTAATCCGATCGTCACCAACGCTTTGACCCACGGTCTTTCGATCGTTGGCGATATGTTTGTTGATGCTGGTGATCATCTGGTGTTGCCGGAGATGCTCTGGGGTAACTACAATCTGACTTTTGGCGTTTGTAACGGCGCCGTCGTTAAGAAATACCCGACCTTTACCGAGGCTGGTGGTTTTAACGTCGCTGCCTTCAAGCAATGCCTCAAGGCGACTGCTGCTGAAAAAGGCAAAGCCATCGTCCTGCTTAACTTCCCGAATAACCCCAGTGGTTATACCCCGACAGACGCCGAAGGCGCTGCGCTGGTCGCGGTGATCAAGGAAGTGGCCGAAGAAGGCTGTAACATCGTTGCTATCACTGATGACGCCTACTTTGGTCTGTTTTACGAAGAGTCGATGAAGGAATCTCTGTTCGGCAAACTGGCCAACCTGCATGAGCGTATACTGACCATCAAGCTTGATGGTGCCACCAAAGAGGAATTCGTCTGGGGTTTCCGCACCGGTTTCATTACCTTTGCCGGGGGTAGCAAAGAGGCACAGCCGGCGCTGCTGACGGCCCTCGAAAAGAAAACCATGGGTATCATCCGGGCAAAAATTTCCAACTGTCCGCACCCCTCACAGACCTTTGTTATCGAGGCCCTGCAGTCACCAGACTTTTTGACGCAAAAAGAAGAGAAGTTCCAGGTCATGAAAGGCCGCGCCTTAAAGACCAAAGAGGTTCTCAATACCGATAAGTACGACGCTGCCTGGACTTACTATCCCTTCAATTCAGGTTATTTTATGTGCCTGAAACTTAAGCGGGTTGACGCCGAGCAACTGCGGGTTCACCTGCTCGACAAGTACGGCGTTGGTGGTATTTCGATCGGCAAGACCGATTTGCGCATCGCTTTCTCCTGTATTGCCAAGGAAGACATTCAAGAGCTGTTCGATCTGGTTTTTCAAGCCGAACAAGACTTGGCCTAAGCACTCTTCCGTTTTTTCTAAAAAAGGCTCGCTTCGGCGGGCCTTTTTTTTTATGGATTTCGGCTTGATCTTAGTCTAGATTAACAGATATATATTGATTCATAGCTTATGCGGTGGGGATTATGGACCTATTCAAACAGCGGCTTAGCGGATTATTTGACAATCACCCGGAGCTGAAAAGGCTCCAACAGCAAGTTTCCAATGCCTGGTTGGTTGGAGGAACTCTCCGTGATTTGTTATTGAATCGACCCGTGGTCGATATCGATATTGCTGTCGATGGTGATCCTACTCCTATCGCCCAGGCCTGGTCTCATGAAGTTGGAGGTCGATGGTTCTGGCTCGATCCCGATCGCATGCAGAGCAGGGTCCTGCTCCCCAATCAATTGAGCGTCGATTTTACCCCCCTTAGAGCGCCAACCATTGCCGAAGATCAGGCCCTGCGCGATTATACGATTAATTCCCTGGCGCTATCACTACAGGGCGATCTCTCTCAATCCGTTCTCCTCGACCCGCTCGGTGGATTAACCCACCTCGAGCAAAACTGTTTGCAGCTCTGCTCGCTACACAGCATCCCAGATGATCCCTTACGCATGCTCAAGGGCGTCAGGCACGCAGTGACCTTGCGGATGGCATTGAGTGAGCTGACGTTACAGAGAATTAAAGCGCAGGCCGGTTCTATCGGCCAGATTTCTGGTGAGCGGATCAGGGATGAGCTGGGAAAAATCCTTTCAGCAGCGCAACCGGTTGCCGGTTTAAAACTGCTGCATGAGAGCGGATTACTGCATGAACTTTTCGGCCCTGGAAATGCTGGGTGGGATGCCGGGCAAACATTCGCGGCTCTGGAGCAATTAGACCTTGATTTGAACAATCTTGAGAGCGTACCTGATGATGAGCCTGCGGTTGAAGATCCCTTCAGTACCCGGGCACTCTTTCTGCTGGCGACCCTCCTGCGTGATTACGCCCCGGAAAATCTGCCTGCGCTGCTGCATGTAAAGCTGCGTCTGAGTAAACAGCAGCAGCGGATCCTGTCAAATCTACAGCAACAACCCCCGCAACAGTGGTTCGATCAGGTCGCCCAAGTCACGACCGGTAGACAAAAAGCACTGCTCGTTGAAGGAATTGGTTTTTTCCCCGATGAGCAATTGCTCTATTGGGCTGTTTATCGGAAGCTCGTCAGTCTGGATAAGGTCCATGATTTACTGCAAGCTTTTCGTGGCCAACAGCAGCTTGGACGGGTGCCAGACCTGTTAAGTGGTCATCAGCTTCGCGAACTGCTTAAGGGGCGTCCAGATAAAGAGATCGGCCTCTGGCAAGAGCGGGTCAAATCTGCCGAACTTACAGGAGAAATAACCACTGAGAGCGATGCTCGTCAGTGGTTGAAAAGTGAAATATCCGATTGACAAAATTGAACCTCAATCTCTATACTGCGCTCCACACATGCGGGAATGACGCAGCGGTAGCGTATCAGCTTCCCAAGCTGAGAGTCGCGGGTTCGAATCCCGTTTCCCGCTCCATAAAAATCAAGGACTTAGCCGATTCGGTTAAGTCCTTTTTTGTTTTCGGGGTACACTCTGGGGTACGCTTTAGGCTTTACGCTATAGAATTTATATTAAAGTTCAAAGCAGAAATAATCTACTTCCTGTAACTTGCCGTAATCAATAAAATTAATATATTGTAACTTTCCCTCCCCAGCTTATAATTTTTTTCATACCACACTCAAGACCGGTACTTAATCCAATAATAACAGATACTTAGGTGTGTTAAAAAGCTTGTCTCCGGCACCTAGCTGATATATCTTCTCGAACCGAAAGCGAGGAAGCCAACTGTGAACGCGACACAGCAGGCTTAATGGAGAAACTGGCTCAGTCGAGAACTCTTCGACTTACTTATTTAAGAGGAGATATTTTTATGCCTAAGAATCATTTCAGTCCATTTGCTACCCAGGACCGCCTAATGCGTTTGCCAGAAGTAATATTATTAACCGGCAGGTGTCGATCATCAATTTATGAAGACATGAAATGTGGGCGATTCCCAAAGCCGATAAAAATTGGACTACGTTCAGTAGCGTGGAGGCTTAATGATATTAACTCTTGGATCAGTAAATTGCTTGATGCTTGCTAGGAGGAAATAATGTTTTTAAAAAGGACTATGAGGCAGGTACTCTCCGGTTTTGATAGTAAAAAGCACATAAATAAAGACGACAATTTAACGGAAGAGATAAAAATTATAACGCATAATAATATACAACCTAAGACAGTCCCGCAAAGTTGGGGCAAGCCTATTTTGTTTGATGAATTTGAGGCTCCAGAAATTTCGGCTGATAATATGCCGGGGATATTAGGCACGTTCGCTAGGGCGCTAGCGCGGGCCACTGAAACCTCAGAGGCTTTGTCCGTTATGCTCGTGCTAGGAACATTGTCAGTGGCAGTCAACAAAGGATTTACGGTGTGCCCTAAGCAAGGATGGAATGAATCACTAAATTTATACATATTTATCGCCTTGGAGTCAGGCAACAATAAAAGCGCTGTATTAAATCAATGCATAGAACCTCTGTTGAAGTGGGAGCAGCATAAAAAATTGATGCTAGAGCAAGTAATCAAGACGCAGAATTCCGATTTAAAAACTCAAGAAAGAATAATTGATGCCATGCGCTCAAGGGCTGCTAAAGAAAAGGATTCAACTGTGCAGGCAGAATTAATTAAGGAAATTTCTGTTAAGGAGTCAAAACTTGAAACTCCTAAAGTCCTTCCACGACTTTTCACAAACGATTCAACACCAGAAACCCTAGCCAAGAAAGTTCATGAGCAGGGCGGGAGATTGGCCATAATCTCTGATGAGGGTGGAATTATTGAGACATTGGCGGGATTATACTCTGGTGGGGTAGCAAATGTAGATATCGTTTTGAAGGGGTATGACGGCGGACATCTCAGGGTGCAGCGTAGCAATCGTGAATTTGATGTTAATCCACTTCTTTCATTTGTCCTTGCTGCTCAACCGAAAAAAGTTCAAGACATGGCCGCAAAACCTTCATTTCAAGGGAATGGGGTAGTTGAGCGGTTCCTATATGTCATGCCTAAGAGCAAAGCCGGGTTCCGTGAGAATGATGACTTTTTTGTTTCAAATGAAATTGTGGAAGAGTATGAACAAAAAATATTGTCTCTTTTGGATATTCCTACATACGAGGGTGGCAAAATTGACCCTAGTAGAGTTCTTTCATTGGATTCGGATGCTCGGGCTACTTGGAAAGCGTTTCAGGCGTCTATTGAGGTTGGACTTAGACCAGGTGGGAAATTCTCATCTTGCCGTGGGTGGGGCAATAAAATATGTGGTACCGTTTTGCGGATCGCAGGCCTCTTGCATATCTCTATGCATGGTAAGGATCTCCCAACAATCGACGTTTCAACCATGTCGAGTGCAGTGAACTTAGGTCTTTTACTGATTGAACATTCTGTTGCGACATTTGGCCTTATGGGCGCAGATCAGCCTACTAATGATGCAAAAGAAGTCTATTTATGGATTGAAGAAATAGGTAGCGACTCATTTCGTCAGTCGGAAGTGACGTATGCTATGCGTCATAAAAAATTTGGCAGGGCGGAAAACCTCAAGAGGGTTCTAAAGGTCTTGATTGAGAGAAATATTATTAGTTCTCCAAGTAAAGAGCAGACTCGGAACCATCCGACAATATACCAAGTCAATCCTGCGATACTTAAAAAAAGTATAAAGAAATAGGAAGCCGGAAAAAGGGAAGTTATGGGCATATTCTTGTTTTGACTTCCCTTTTTTCCGGATTCCGCAGCCTCAACAGTTGAAAATGAGTCTTTCGGGTATTGAACGATTCAAACGCTCGGTTTTAGTTAGAATTGTCCTCTCTGCAACACAATGCAATGCTTGCGATTCGATTGCCCCATAGGTTAAACTTCCGAAAATTATAAAGGCATTAAACTTAAACCAAATCAGTATGAAAGCGATTACTTGCAAATGAGTAGACCAGTAGGGATTGATCTTTTTGCCGGGGCGGGCGGCTTATCATTAGGTTTTGAACAGGCAGGCTTCGATATTGCTGCTGCTATAGAAATTGACCCAGTTCATTGCTCTACGCATGAATTTAACTTTCCGTATTCAACTACTGTTTGTGCCAGTGTCGCAGATTTAACCGGTGAGGACATTCGCAAACGCGCTAAACTCGGCAACGCCGATATCGATGTTGTTTTCGGCGGTGCTCCGTGCCAGGGATTTTCTATGATCGGCAAGCGCGCACTCGATGATCCACGAAATCAGTTGGTATTTCATTATGTTCGCATAGTACGTGAGTTGAATCCGAAATATTGTGTTTTTGAAAACGTGAAGGGCCTCACACTTGGGAAACATGTAAAATTTCTAGGTGAGCTTATAGAAGCTTTGCAAGTTGCTGGCTACGATATATTGTCGCCGTTTAGAGTGCTTAATGCTGCAACTTATGGAGTGCCTCAGAATCGACATAGACTATTTCTTGTTGGTACACGTCGTGGACTCTCACAACCGATATATCCTGAGGCTGAGAATGTTGACGTCTCAGTACAAGAGGCTATAGGCGATTTGCCAGACGCTGACAGTTTCGATGAATTAATTGCGAGCGACAACGTTCTTTTGGACTGGGAAACCGAAGCTCCTTATGCGCGCAAACTTCGAGGCCTTGATCGTGACCCTACAGACTTTGGATATAGGCGCGATTTTGATAACAACAAGCTAACGTCGAGTTTGCGTACCAAACATACTGAATTGTCGCGGAATCGTTTTGTGAATACGAAGCAGGGCAAGACTGAACCCGTTAGCCGCTTTTGTAGACTTGATATGCGTGGTAAATGTAATACGCTGCGAGCGGGAACCGATAGTGCGCGAGGTGCGCATACGTCACCGCGGCCGATTCATCCAATTTTCCCGCGTGTGATCACTGTTAGGGAGGCTGCTCGACTTCATTCTTATCCCGACTGGTTTAGGTTTCACAAAACGAAATGGCATGGTTTTCGTCAGATAGGTAATAGTGTGCCTCCTCTGTTAGGTCGCGCTATTGGCCTTGAGATCATTAAGGTTCTTAATATCAAACCTTCGAAGCCTCGGAAAATTCTACGCCCGCCGAGCGAAGCCTTGTTATCTTTTGGGATGGCCGAAGCTGCAAAGTATTTTAATGTTCCGTACGACACGATTGCACAACGAACTCGTAAATCGTAACAGTTGAGAAAGTAGATAATGATGTCGAGTGACAATGGGCGCAAGCAGAACCGGTATCAGGCGATCATCTCGCGCATATTTTCAAATCATTATAGTAGCGGGATAAGTGAGTTCGAATTTGCGCGCGACGAAATTGTTCCTATCGCCTTGGATCTTGGTATCGATCTACCAAAGAATCTTGGCGACGTTATTTATGCGGTTCGTTATCGCACTGAGTTGCCGCAGGAGGTTCTTGACACGGCAGCAGGCGACCTTGAATGGATTATTGAAGGGGCGGGGCGTGCGCGTTACCGATTTAGGCTCGTGCGCTTAAATCGAATAACTCCTCGCGAAGAGTTGCTGACCATCAAGGTGCCCGATGCAACCCCTGAGATCATAACGGCATATGCTTTGAGCGACGAGCAAGCTCTTCTCGCCAAGGTTCGCTATAACCGCCTGATAGATATCTTTCTTGGGATCACTGCGTATTCGTTGCAAAATCACTTGCGCACTACAGTGTGTGGTGTCGGTCAAATCGAAATTGATGAAATCTACGTTGGTATCGATCGTCACGGGCGGCAGTTTGTTGTGCCTGTACAGGCCAAAGGTGGCAATGACAAGCATGCAATCGTTCAGACACAGCAGGACATTGCCTGCTGTGTTGAAAAATTTCCCGACTTAATTTGTCGTGCAGTGTCCGTTCAGTTTATGAGCGAAGACCGCATCGCCATATTTGAGCTTACAGAACAGGATGGTGAAATAAGAGTAGTCGACGAAAAGCATTATAAGCTTGTTCCAGCCTCTTTTATTTCACCGGAAGATCTTCAGAACTATTCGATACGGACCAACTAAAGAACTTCCAGGGAATAGTTACCAGAGGCAACTATTCCCTAGTGGGGCGACCTATCGGAATAAGAGAGGGCAGACCTTGTCTCAAAAGCAGCATTCAGATGCTCTGAGTCAGATATTGCCTTCCATAAAAACGGGGTAATGTTTATAAAACTCAAAAAAGGCTTTTAGCTGAGACTCCTTTATTTCAAAGGGAATATCGCTAATATCTTCCTTACTCAAAGGCCAAGAGGCAGGAAGGATAGAATCTATAGAGAGTTTTTCTTTTGTAGTTAGTGGAGGGACGTCAATCTTGAATTGATTTTCACCAGTTATGTGTGAGTTGTAGATATAACTTTCATCAATCTTGCTAAAAACAATGTCCTCGCAAACAAGACCACCTATCGTGATCATAGGCGAGTCGTCCTGATATGAAAAATTAAAAAGAGGGATAAATTTATCTATTCGACCAGACTTTCTGATGGATCTATTGATTAACGAGATCATCATCCTTGAAAGAAGTTTTGGGAAACCGCTATTTTGTAAATCAGATCCCTCCAATATTGAGGGCACTAAATCTTTAAAGATCGATCGTAGACCTCTTTCCAGTGCATCTCTTGGAGTCTCATTAGGGCCTTGAGTGTCGGTAATTGATCCCCTGTGGGCATTTATTGTGAAAATTACGAAGCTATTTGTTTTGATGTTTTCACATGTATATCTAACGTCTGATACTACCGATGTGTCTACCGTTCCGTCATAGTCAAGCCATAGAATCGATTCTTTGTCTTGAAGTTTCAACTCAGGTAATACAATGTTGGCTTCTCCGATTTTTATATCTATGCATTTATATGGCTTGTTAAAATTAACTCTTCTTTCAAAACAGGCCTTTTTTTCTATGCTGATAAGATCTGAGATGTTTAAATTTTTGTGTGCAAGTATGAAATCTGAAAAAGTGAATGCACCGAAGCCAATATATCTATAATCGCTTAAATTGAAAATATTAGAGAATCTAGATAAACACTCAAATATTATTTTTCTTTCAATGTTTTTATTAGGACGAATAAAGTAATTAATCTTATCTATAGAAGACATATTAATCATCTACCTCGTTGTCGAAGTAATATTTAAAAGTTTTAAGTCCCGCGTCTTTATTTGTCATTAAGGGAGATCCAAGGGCTCTTTTTACCCTATTTAGTTCCTCAATGGGTTTTATATATGTAATTGAGGTCGTAGCAACCCGCGGTTTAGCCGAAAAGATAGGGGTAATCAGAGTCTGCTGAGTGGGTAAGTCTCTGATTTGTGTGATGATAGACCTTTGCTCTCTTGCCTTCAGATCTTCCACTTCTGTTTTTCTACGATTTGTATAGTCAATCCAAGCTCTTGTGGCTTCTTTCATTTTTAAAATAGCTCTACGGTAGAGCTTGCTCATTGTTTCTATTTCTGTCTTGGTTGTTGTCCAGGGCAGGAGTTTCGGGTCTTCACTGTAGAAAGAAATTAATCCTGCAAAACCATTGTACTGAGGGT
Source organism: Desulfuromusa ferrireducens (assembly GCF_055389805.1). Lineage (NCBI taxonomy): Bacteria > Pseudomonadati > Thermodesulfobacteriota > Desulfuromonadia > Desulfuromonadales > Geopsychrobacteraceae > Desulfuromusa > Desulfuromusa ferrireducens. The sequence goes on along the minus strand of NZ_AP042415.1, from coordinate 3,410,406 downwards.
GCCATGAAGGGAATCCTTCGTCTCCCCACACTGTATCTTTGGATTTGTCTCCTGCTAATACAACCCGGTCATTACAAGTCACAAACCAGCCATAATAATCAACATCAGCAGGATCAGGAGTATCCGCGTCAGTATCATCGGGAGGTAGTCCGCTCATTCCGGCAGTTAGTGAAACAAGCACCCCATTCTCATCTGCATACTCGAATTTAATAGGCTTGAAATCATCTCCTACTCTGAAACAATATGGATGAGGAATAACATTAGTGCCATTTATAAATACCTTGAATCCTCGTTGGATAATGAATGAATAATCTCTTGCAATATTATTTATAAGGTTATTTACAAAAACTGGATCCGAAAATTCCTCACTTATGTCCTTGTCTAAATTTTTGACCTCTATATGAGTTCCAGGTATATCCTTTTTCCCGATGGTATTAAGGTCAAAATCCCAATCTTCAGCTTCTGCCCAAGCATTTACATCTATTTCTACAGAAAAAGCTTCTTCATCCGTAGAGGAACTTATAATAATGGTTTTACCAAGTTTTAGAATAGCTCTCTTCATGCCAATGCCATAGAGACCTATTCCATAGGATGTGTCTATAGGCGCATTTTTCTTACGTCCGAAGTGAAAAGCGTAATTCACCGCTTCCTCAACTGAAATGCCTCCACAATTGTCAACTATAGAGAAATGCTCAGCATTGAAATCTATGTAGACCTCGTAACCGTTGTAATCTGCCACCCTCAAATCATCGACACCATGTTTTCGAAGACTTTTACTAGCTCCATCAAAAGAATTATCAAGGAGGTCAAGAAGGCATGCCTCCAAAGTAATGTCCTTTGTGATCATGCTGATAAAAAAATCTTTTGTTGGTGAGGCATGTGCTTTTTGTGTCATTTCAGTATTCCTTGTATATGAAAGATAATTTCACTTCATATCCCTTAGGCGCAATATTGTGTTTTGAAAAATAAACGACGTATAGCGTCCCCATTGAGAAGCGATCAATCTTATATTGCCGTCAGTCTCTGGCAATGACCTGGCCCGTAAGTCGCGGCAAAAGGCTGCTAAGAATATGAATATATTGAGAAATTTAAATATGCCGAAATATTACTAGGGAATTAGCTTGGATAAGTAAGCAATGTAAGTCCCCTTTATTATTATGCTGATAACAAATATAACAAAATTTTATTTGTGAGACGTACGATAATGCAGATTTATAGTCATTCTGTTCTAGGTAACATGTTATTCCAAAAAATGAATTTAATCAGTTTCTCAGTAAACTTCCTTCCTGCAAATGAGTACGCCTAGAAGAGACTTCGTGAAGTAGATAATAAACTGCATATCCTATAAATTCATGGTGTGTGTGTTAGGTCATAACTTAACATTAAACCCTAAATTTGTCTCAACTCTTTGTTCATAGTGCTGGGAATATATTGCTAGGAAGGAGTTTATAGTATGGATGATTTTAAATATATGAATGGTCGATGGACAAAGATTGTTGATCATGAGTTTTCGACAGTTGAACTATTGCAGATGTCACATGAAACTGCTGAGTCTTTATGGCTTATGTTTCCCGGAGCAGACAAGCTAAGATTGATGCCAAGGTACAGACAGTCTCGCTTACCTGATGGACGGTATGAATTGGAAATTTTGTAGTTTAACCTTGTAAATGTTCACGATTGTCTGAATTTATGTATAACTCTTCAACGCATTGCGATCAGTAGGCCAAGCCACTCACTAGATGGCATATAAAATAAAATAAATTCATGGTTCTGGCTCCTATTGTGATGGCTCCCTGTCTCTTTTTTTTGCAAAGCTGAAAAAGAGACAGGATGATCCTGGGCCGCATAGGAGCAATATTCAAGAGGTCTTGAAACGCGGGATGGTCGAGGGATGTAAGTTTATATACTCTCTCCTTTATGGCACCCGATTTCCCTTTAACCGCTAGATATGCGGATTAGACGCGCCCGTATATGACCGGTGCATATACGTAGTTAGCCCCATTCCTGCCTAGCGTTGATTAGGCCTGATTTGAGCCCTCACAGAGGGTTGAGATCAGTATCGGGATTGATTCAAATGGCCCCAGGTGTAAGAACTTGGCCCCCATTTGAGAATCTTCGGATTTGGCATTTTCTCTCAACATGCAAGCGTCAACGTGTAGGTGGACCAAGGCCAAAAATGTTCAGCCCAATGGCTTTTGCTGTTGGGCTTTTTTCTTTTAAATATTTATTAGTATGTAAGGAGTTTTAGGATGGCAACGAAAATAGGATATCAGGCAAAGTCACTTTTTGGGAAAATGTATGATAAAGCGGGATCAACAAGGACTGGCCATCAGCATCGGGCCGAAAAAATCGGCGATTTTATGCAGTCTCAGGGGTTGCGTTGCATTGAACATATGAAGTTAAAGCATGTTGAGCGCTATATGGAATTGCAAGTAACTAGGGGATTGAGCGAATCCACACTTGCTAATTATGCCAGCACACTTCGGGCGATAGCTAAGAAGGTTGGCAAGGGGGATATGGTAGCCAAATCAAACGCTGAAGCTTTTGGTTTTTCGCGAGATCTCGGTGCCCGCCGACACCCGATAATGGTTGATCGTGAAAAAGTTTCTGAAGTTGAGAAATTGCTTACTGAGAAGGGTCATGAATGGGCTGGCTTGGCCTATCGCATGACACAAGAATTTGGTCTGAGGCGTCAGGAAGCACTGCTTTCGAACTGTATTATAGTGCGAGAGGGGAAAACATTTCTCATCGTTAAAGGAGCTAAGGGGGGGAGGGCACGTGAAATAGAAGTGAAAAACCAATCTCAGAGAAATGTTCTCGAAAAGGTTCAGGGCCACATAGCGGCCGCTGGTGGAAACTCTCTTTGCCCTTCCTCCATGAATCTTAAGCAGGCAAAGCAATGTTATTCCAACCACGTTAACCGTGCAGGAGGAAAGAAAGTCACTAATTCGCATAGCCATGCAAATCGTCATGGTTGGGCGCAGTTAGAGAAAACTGCTGGTGCCTCTGATTGTGATTTATCTAAAGATCTGGGTCATGGACGTCCAGAAGTTGTAAAGCATTATGTTGAGTAGTTGAATTGATAAGCTCAAGAATTTTTTCCCCCCACGCTTCTGCCATAGTCCTCTTTTCTAGATCGTATTTGTACTTATTATATGTCCGCCTTAGCTTTGGCGGCTTGTGCGATAGGAAGTGGTCGATAATATCGTATCTGTATCCAAGGGCGGCAAGGCCTGTTGAGGCAGTTCTTCTCAGGTCATGAGGCGTCCACTTCTCCATTGGTAGTCTAATGACTCCGCTTTTAGTGGTGCTTAGCAACCGTCTAACTGTATAGCTTAACTTGTTTACACGAGTTTGGCTCCCGGCGCGTGCAGGGAAAACACGGCCTTTTCCTTCCCCTAAAATATCTTTCGCTGTCGCGGATAGGTATACGCGGTGTGGAAGTCCATTTTTTGTTTTATGGGTTGGGATGGTCCACCAGTTCCCATCAATTTCTTCGTATTCGATCCCGAGGCACTCTCCAGGTCTTTGTCCAGTCAATAGGATCAATCGAAGGACTTTAATGGTTTGTGCTCTGCTTGCTATGTCACATTTGCGTCCTGTAGCAATCCCATGCCAGAACTGTTTTATTTCCTCGTCGGACAGGGATCGATCACCCTCGTTTTCCACTCCTGGGCGTTTCATTTTGTGTGCGGGGTTTGACTCCACTCCTGGATAGCCTCTATCTAGTGCAAAATTATAGATAGTGCAAATTTTAGTCAGTGTTATGTTGGCTTGGCGGTCGGCCCCTCGTAGCATGATCTTGTCGATGATTTTTGCGATGTCTCGCCGCGTCACCTCTCCTGCTGGTTTGGAGCCTATTTCCGGTATGACATCCTTTTCAAGGACGCGTCGATCCTCCACACCTTGATCTTTTTTCTTGATTGATCGAAGAGTTAGAAATTCTTCCACTAACATTTCAACTGTGTGTTCCTTTTTCTCAAATAAAGCTTCGGCGGGGTCTTTGCCATTTGCCTTGAGGGCTGATGCCTCTAGGTGTTTTGACTTTGCCTCCCGGATAGAAAGGCCGGGGTATCTGCCAAAAGTAAGGCGCTTCGGTTTCTTGTTAATTTTGTAACGGTACTGAAATACCTTGATGCCAGAAGGGTAAACTCTGACCTGAAAACCATCATTTATGGTGATGTCGTATCGTTTTTGTTTAGGTTTTAATGATTTTATAAAATTGTCTGTTAGGTTTAACATGCTTCTTTCTCCGTGGGGTACACTCTGGGGTACACTCTTGTTGTGGCTGTCTCTGGTTTTTATTGTATCCACACGGAGGTTAGTATGACAACAATTCTAATAAAGTTATTTAAAAACAAGTAGTTAAGTTGTCCATTGGTGTCTATGTATGTCTGCTGAGGGTTGGGTAGATAAAACGTCTACAGCTTCCCAAGCTGAGAGTCGCGGGTTCGAATCCCGTTTCCCGCTCCATAAAAATCAAGGACTTAGCTTAAATGCTGAGTCCTTTTTTTGTGCAAATTTGCTGGGTGTGAATAAAAGTGTGAATTTTACTCTTTTGATAGATACATACGCAGGTAGCTTATGTTTCAGTTGTTGGAGGCGTGGCGATAGCATCATGAATTACACTAGGGAGCCTTCGGGCGGACGGGCGGCACACAATTACCACTAACAGTAAAATCCAATAACTTCATGGCATGACTGATCTGATTTTGGATAAATAACGCTAGTGCCGGGTGGGCGGGGATGAGATGCTTCTGATCGCTGGAACCTTGTCTGTACCATATGGTTTACATAATACCTGTTATGTAAAAGTGGGAACGAGGGTATTCCGGAGGTTTAATCCCGGAACATGTCGCGTAAGGATCCTTACGCGGTGAGCGATAGCGAACGGAACGTGCCGAGTGGAGCGGCTAATTGGTCAGGCTGGTGACAGCTAAACTGTGGTTTGGGTCATGATTGAAGCTCTGGGATGAATTGCTTTATCCATGTGGTCAGGGATCTGTCTTTAAGAATACTATCTGTGGGCAGTGTAGCTGTAGGTGTGTAAGCTTTTAAAGTGTAGATAGCTGTAAAGATTTAATCCCCGCCGAAGCGGGGACGTTAGGGGTTACGCATCTGCCAGTTCAGCAAGCAGGCGAGTCTGCTGTTGCTTGAGCATAGTTGTCGCGAGTTCATCTACACCGTTGACTGCTCGCTCAGTTCCTTCGCAAGTAGCGAGGACAACACGGGATGCACAGTTAACGGACTTAATGATGTTACGGACTGACTCGGGTAGCATAGACTGAGATACAGCTTTCATGATGGACTCCTGATCAGGAAGGTGGGCATACAATATGCCACGATATAAAGAGGGTTGTGATAGATGACCCGAGCTACGAGGGGCATAGTGCTAGGAAACGTCCGGTGAAAAATCGTAGGGCAAAGTTATATTAACCCCCGGGGGGGGCTTTTGAATTTGACCTTTGTGTATATAGTACTGACCCCGTACCCAGATGGCATATTCTGCTGGAACCTGCCAGCCTGTCAGGAGCTCCTAAGGACATCCGAGACTGGTTTTGATACAACATGCGAGATGGCAACTGCTTGGGCTTTGGTCGAGTGCTAGCGTCTGAACACAACTCCATAATTTTGAGACTCAAAAATACCTGACTGAATGTCAATTTAAGCTGCTTTTTCTGATATCGCTCTACCGTCAGCTCCTTGCAATCTCATTAAGTTCTGATAGAAATAGAAACACACAATAGTAAAAAATAATCCCGATAAAACCAATCCTTCCGTGAGGGGGGGGACAGAAAGCGACAGGTCTTTGTTGGCTAATAGATGGCCGAGCGGCAGAAGGATATTAATCCTTATGGAGAGCTCGTCCATTAGGCATTTCGGGCATACCTCAGCATCTGAATAGTGAAGATTTATAGACAGCATACCGGACAGTTCAATGCCTGAACTATGGTGCTATTTAAGGTGTTGAGAACTGATATGGGTGACATCTTCATCAGCTACAAAATGATGTGCACGGCCAAGCTGAAAACCTGGGCTGGTGAGCGCTTTGATGACGTAATTGAAGCAAGGCGCAAGCATAACGTCCTAAAAAGCAAACGGAGTCGGTCATAACTCGAAATCTCGCTGCTCCACCTTCTGGATATACACTGCTGGTGGAATAGGCAATATTTCCCAGTCAGACATGACGATATTGAGGGAAGGCTATGGAAGATTATCGGCTGGAGCGTCATTTCAAGCTCTGGGAAGAGAACAATAAGCAAATAAAGCGTGTAATTTTTCTGACCGTCGCAATCTCGTTGGCCTTGGTTGTGAAGGTGCTCGTCCCGTTTGTCGATTACTCGCAAACCAAAAAACCCATTCTTCAAAGAATAGACTTACTGGAGCAAGAAAAAGAGCGAGTGAATGAGAAAATGGAGGTTATTGAGCGCACAGAGAAGATTCTGAATAACGTAAGTCGGTTTATTTCGGCGCAGCCGTGGCAACAGGAAAAGGAAGTGTTAATCCGGCGCTATCAAGGGATGCGTATAGGCCATGACCGAGCGAGTTACCAGCGCGAGGCGGATCAAACGATTCGTAATATTGCCGCGATGTTGCACGGAAATATCGTCGGCCCTTTGCGACAGAGTTCGGGGGCATCGGGTGGGCGAGATCGTGACCTCGGGCGGCTGAGTGAGGAAATTGAGGCCTTGAGCGCGTTCATCGATGAATGGCAGGCCGAGTACATTGGTAAGCGATGGTATGACACCATCAGAAGAAAAGGCGAAACGATGTCGAGTCTCACTCGGGATCTGAACCAGCGGCTCAATAATTTCTCGAGGGTTGTAAGGCAGGAACTGGCTGCCTTGAAGCAAATAAGGGAGTCTGTTAACAAGGAATCGGAGTCGTTGAATAGCCAGATTGAATCCGAGGGGAGCAACCTAGACGATATTGACAAGGAATTGCAGAGTATCTTGCCGCAGTGGGTGCGCGGGCTGGTGAAGACCTATCAGGTCATTCAACTTTTACCCCTAGTTTTGGTGGCTGTGGCGGCCTACGTACTTGCCATTGGGATGAATCTGACAGGTCACTACAAGGCGTATGCGGCCGGCAAGAAGTTTGACAAAGAACTGATTTCCGAGCCGGCGATGAGCTCGACATGGACCCTACTTCCGCGAGGCAGGTACGGGACGATGCAGACCATCGCAGCCTATTCGGTGTTTTTCGTCTTTTCTTGGCTGTTGCTCGAGAAGTCTATAGGCCTGTTGCTTGATTGGCTGATGGTTGATTCATCGCAGGCATGGATCGCGGCGCCGGCCCTTTGGGAAGGATTTCTTTGGTTCAGCCGAATTGCGTTTGTGATGTTTATCCTCTACGTGTGCACTATGCCATGGCGAACAAAAGATGAGAAAGAACCCTCATGAAATTTCTTAAACACACATTTGGGAACAGTAATCGCCACAAGGCCAATAGACACAGGGGGCAACCGGTGGATGTCTCAAATATCGTGACTTGATCTCATGGCCCCCGACATTTAGAACACAAAATCGGCTCTTTCGCTTTGCTGTAAAATCAGCAGTTTAGCGGAAGGGCCTTTTTGATACGGACTTTCGAGACGGTTTTGGTAGAAATAGCCGTGTGATTTCAGTCGGGTAGGGAGTTCGACAGCTCTTTCAAATGGTGATTCCGGTCGAGCTGACCTCAAAATTGACCGATCTGGCTGGTTTGCCGTCTATAAGGTTCATACATTTGAAACAGGCTACCGTAAGCTCTAAGGAATTACGAAAAATCTATATTGAGTTCATTTGGTAGAGGAGTAAGGAGGCTGAGGACCGGCTTAATTGAGTTAAACGCGCAAAGCTTTCTGACATTGAGAGCTAAATCGCGGGCATTCGAATAAAGATTCAGTAGCCTAGATTGACTTTAGATGATTGACAGATAGAGTCTAGGAACTATTCCTGTTTGTAATTGATGACTCTTTTGTGAGTATTCTACAAATTTAGAGTCGTATGCTGAAAAAAAATAATTTTAAGCTTGCCCTCTTTTTTAAGACCTTCATCAACAGAAACCTATAATATGATATTAGTTTCAGTCGCTGATAAAAACAAAATAAATCAAGAGGCATTGAGCTTATTAATTTTTAGTATAGGACAGAAATCTCCAGCCACTTTTACTGATATTTTCCTTTTATATCCAACTGGAGAAGTAGAAGACACTTTTATCTATTCAATTGAAAAACTTGGTGTGAAACCAATTCCATATCCTCTTGAACGGCTAGATGATCCATATAGGACAAAATTTTTACTATGCTCTTTCTTTAAAGAGTTGCGTTGTACAAATGAATATTTTCTCTACTTAGATCCAGACCATATAGCCCTGAAACCATTCACTTTCAGGCATGAAAAATCGGAGGTTCTTGTTAGTTCTGAACTAAAAACACTTAACTCAATAAAAGTACCTGAAAACATTCTTTCAAATTTAGAAGGCAGACATTTCAATACTTCTATTATTCTTGGCCACATTGGCTCATGGAGAAAGATAATTTCTTTCTGGGAGAATGCATATAGGCAATTGTTAGGTATCATCCCGCCAAGGTACTTAGAAGAGGTTGCTTTTAGTCTTGCAGCCAAACAAGCCAATGTTAATATGCGTCCAATCGATTCAGACGTCCAAGGTAATTTTTCCTGTTTCAACAAAAATTGCTCGTTGTTTCATTATGGTGGGGATAGTCCTGTCGCGATAAAAACTAAGCAGATTTTAGGCTCTAAAGACATCGTCAACAAAAGGCTTGTTCAGCTTCAACAAGGGTCGCGTAGTCCACACGAAAGCTGGTTTCTCGAAGAAATCAATGACCTATTGCTGCACCAAGAGGAGGATGAATGATCCGACACATAGGCCTGATACCAGATGGCAACCGAAGGTGGGCTAAAGAGAATTCCTACACCTATCATGAAGCGTATACTAAAGCCATGCAGCGGGTAACTGAGTGTGCAAGTTTGTTTTATAACGCCGGCTTTTATAGTTGCAGCATCTACCTGCTGAGCACAGCAAATTTATCCAGAGGAAGAGATGACTTAGCTGCTGTTTTTGATGCAGAGACTCTCTTTTTAACTACTATGCTGCCATCCGTAATGGATGATCTTCAGTGCAAAGTAATTCATGCGGGGAGTGGGGCACTGCTGCCCATGCGAATGCAATCTTCCTTGGTTGAACTTTGTGAACAAACGAAACATTTTTCGGAGCGAACGCTATACCTACTTCTAGGTTATGATCCAAGTGATGAATTAAAAGCAGCTATCAAGCTAGTTAAACAGAAAAACGAGTCAGTGGATTTTATTGACCACTTATGGGTGCCAGAACGCGTCGATGTAATTATCCGCACTGCTGGTGGCCCCCCGCTGCTTAGCAACTTCCTTCCATTGCAAAGCGGATACGCTCAGATACATATGATGGAGAAATTCTTTCCAGACTGTACAGATGAGGATTTTATGGAAAAAATCAACAAAGCCAAATCAACAAATATGCTATATGGCAGATAAAAAAATGATTCATCTTAATATTTGATTACGACATTACAATTTAGAAAACAGGTGACATTCCGCCTGGGCTCGATGTGCTGAAGAATTTTACTTGTGATACCGTCGTATTTGGCTTGGCTTCATAATGGGAATAATCAAAAGATCTACTCTGCGAGCTTGCAAGTTGAGCTCTATAGCAAGCTAAAGATTTGAAAAGCGAGCCATACAAAGAATATTACCGCTAAGAAAATTGCAGGGTAGTGATTAACGAAAACAGACAATATCTTTTTAAATTGCTTAAATAAATCAACCCTTGGTCAGTGCAATTAAAATCCCTGCAAGCCAAATCTACCGCTACGAATCAGCGTTCCGGAAGGCATATCATGATAGATCTGCAGCTATCAACAATTACACCATTGGACCTAACAACCCATATTGGCAACCGAGGCTTCGTCGTGATTGTAGGGTCGGGTATTTCAGGCTGGGAGCCGAGTACACTACCAACCGGGCAAGACTTCACCGCTGGAGTTAAAGACGCTCTTTTTTCAACTCCTGGACATCCTTCTATATCTTCAAACGACATCATGTTTTTAAAAGATCATCTCGACAATATTCCGTTCGAAATGATATTGGAGCGGTGCCCTGATCAAGGTCGCATTGGCCAACTCTTATCTAGTCTATATTCTGGCCATTCAGTTAATGAAATCCATCAAGCGCTTGGCGATCTCGCCAGGAGTGGAAAAATACATTCTATCATCACCACAAACTATGATCTTGGGCTAGATGTTGTTTTATCTGGAGGACCGTTACCCACAGTTGTGAGCCAATCCGACGCCCCACCTCCAGGCGACAGGGTGTATTTCAAGATTCATGGGTGCGTCAACTCCCCTGGAACCATGATTTATAGTCTAAGCCAAGAATCTGAGCTGCCGTTATGGAAAAAAAATGTGCTCTCTAGCGTTCTTTCAGGTCGGCCGTTGTTGTTGATAGGTTATTCGGGACTAGATTTTGAGATATGTCCTGAACTCAAACGATGCAGTCCATCTAAAATACTATGGAATTTCTTCTCAAATGCGGACAAAGAACGTTCTCCTGGGCTTAAACATGTGCAGCAACTGAGAACCCCCCAACATGCCTTAATCGGCGATATGCGCAAACTCTTTTCGCTTCTTGGAGTTCCAGTGAGTCCTACTTATGCTAGCGGTGGTGTGCACAATATCGGAGACGAGTTGAGAAGCCTTTTCTCTAGCGATGCCCTACTCTTATGGCGAGCAAGAGTTCTTACTTCCATTGGCCATGCACGTCTCGCATTAGATGCGAACAAACCACTGCTTCTACGGTCTTCAACAGATCCTGACATTGTTGCTGAGTACGCCCAGGCGCTTTTTCAGAATGGGCAATATCGGGCCAGTGCAGATCAGTATTTTTGGGCAGCGAATAATGCGTCTGATTACAATACTAAGCTGCTAAGGAAGCTTGATGCCTGCGACGCCCTTCGATGCTTTGGCGGATTTAGGGAGGCTCGGATGGTTCTGAAGTCTGTCTATTCAGAGGCTCGAAAGATCTCCTCTACCTCACAAAAGGTATTGGTACGTGCAATCCTTAAAGACTTGCTTCTCATTGGAAATCATTGGCTGCGTCGGAAAAAATTATTGAAAGGGTGGGGCTGCCACGCATTAAAAGTTCGTGCTAAGAAACTTATTGAAGAGGGAGCACCTCTTTCGCTTAGTGCTGGATTGTGGCTGGACTTCCAACAGTTTCAATTTTGGGCAGAAAGATTTAATTTCCCAACAGGCACGTTGAGCGCAAGAGGAGGATTTGAGCCTCTGCCAACCATAGATGGCTACAAACATCTTGGCTATTATATACCCCACCTAATGCAAATGTATGATTCACTTTTCGACAAAAGTAAATTCGTATCAAAGGGTGAAGTAGAAAAAGGCTATGACTCAGCAGCGCAAATGGGGTGCCATCCCTTGGCGTGGAAACTTTGTCGGGGGGCCATATATCGATTCAACAACACATCTCGGTGGAAAATTAGGCATAAATTGCACTTTAGCGCTTGTCAATACAAAGCCTCTCAAAAGATAGCCTACAGACTTGCATGGCCTATCTAACAACACATTGAATCGTCGCCAGTTGAGTAGATAACTTCTAGTTTCAATAATTGCAGCAAAATGAAGCCCCGGTTATAGCTGGGGCTTCATTTTTTCTGCGTCTTGAATGTAGTTACATGTGAAAACACCTGAAACTTGCTGTACGAGATTTTCGACTTCCATAAGGTCTAAGTTTTGACAATCACCTACCCCGAGTGCGTTGGAAGTCTTGAACCTTACCCCCCTGTGTCACCATTTAAAGGCACCGAGGGGTAGCTCTATCTATCGGACGCCAAAAGCCCAAGATCAGTTGATCGAGGGCTTTTCTGACTTATCGCTATATTTAGCACAGCGTCTACTTGAATTTTTTCGACCCGTTAGAAACTTTCACGGAATCCCCCTCTAGAGGCAAAATAAAAGAGCTTTCTTCTCGCGAATGCGGATGTATTTCAGCTGGATCATCAAAATGCCATATGAGGGGACATCAGCACGATCAGGGTAAAAACTATCGTGGCAACCAAAATTACCAGAAGAACCGTTTCCCACATCGTTTTCTGCGTGTCCCTGAATTCGTCCAGATCTTCATGGCGAAAACTGTGTTCGTAAAGCCAATTGCTGACACGTCCCATAGCCCCTCTCTTTCTCCCTCTTGCATGTTTATATTGTAGCATGACTGTCTACATTGGCAGTAAGGGCCCACATCATTTCTCCTGCCTTGGAATCAAAAATGTCAGTCCATATTTTCCAACAACGGGTATGCCTGGCTCAATGATAGTTATTTTGTAATATTATTTAAGTGTGGCAGATACTTGAGAAGGACAGATTCACTCTTCACTCTCACAGACTTGAGACATCATCCTCGGGATAGTAGCCAAGCTCTTCCCTGGCGTTAGCAATATCCCAGAGCCCGTCTTTGTTGTTAGAGACACCTTAATAAATCCCGAACCTGATATCGGTGACCAGACTCTTCTGCAGCAACTGAATCAGGTCCCGATGACTGAGCCGGGCTTTACGGCTTCTGGCATTTCTGGTGGGATCGTCATCCCTGACGGCCCGCACCGCTCCCTTAAGCACCGATCCGACCAGCAGCGGACGAAAAGGTTTAAAAAGTTCCAGGTACTGCAGCGCCAACGAACGCAGTTGGAGGAGCAGCTCGGGGAGCAGCTCGGGGAGCAGCTCCCCTTCGTAGCGCTCGATCAGTTGCACCAATTCGGCGTGAACCTCGGCGTTGGAAGGCAGATGTGAGCCGAGGGGGACAGTTTTGTGCCGCCCGAAGCGGCGCGCAGCCTTGCGCTTGGCATCGCGGTATTCCTTGACGCCTTCTTCGAATATGAGACGGGCCGCTTCCTGGGCGATCTCGTCACGTATCCGGTCGATCCGATGCATGACGCAACCATCCTCTCTCCCGGCATCAGGCCGCCGGCACAGGTTTCTGTCGTTAGCGCACTCAGCTCTTTTTACTGGTCTTGGCGAAGAAGGTCGTATACTGCTGAGTCACCTTCTTTCCGTGGCAGCTGGGACACTCGACCCGGCCTTGATCATGTTCAGCCATGCTCAGGACAACCGTGAAAATTTCCTGACATTTCTGACAACGGTATTCGTAGGTAGGCATCAGTTCCTCCTCGCAATAATCATAATCATGTTAATAGGATTATAGGTCGCCTCGACAATGTTGCAAGGCAGAGGAAGCGGTGAGGGAACACCGGTTTGTGCCCTTGTGTTCAGGAAGGCCTCTTTTTTTGCAAAACCCTGTCATCTGCGCTTATGGCAGGCCGGGCATCCAGGTAAGCCGCCGCCAGAAACCAGCTATGAAGATATGATCGAGTTTCAGCGTCTCATATATGGTCTCCCCCCTGCATGCAAGGACTTTGTGATGAATGACAGTGACAAGGTTGCTACCATATATTCGGCCTCTTTTTAGCGGCTTTACGCCGCCGGGCCTTAATGATTTACGCGCGCATCGTCCTTATCAAAAGTTCGGTTTTTAATAACCGTTGAGACGCTCAGGTTTTCAATGCGCCGGTCTGACCTGTTTTGTCATTACTGATCACAGGGTCTTCGCAATTTCTGGTGGGAGTTCTCCTTTCCTCGCTTCGTTAATGCTTGATCGATGCGATGGTTACGCTATGTTCGGCTCATAACATGTGTTGTACTTCAGAATAGCCCAACCGATCCGCGCCATTTTGTTCGCCAACGCAACAACTGCTTTGTTCCACCCTCTTTGTTCTCGGATGCGATTGATCCATCGACTCAAGGGATCATCTCTATTGGCTGCTCGAAGGACGACGGTACGAGCGCCATGGATCAATTGCATGCGAAGGTATTTATCCCCGCGTTTGCTAATCCCCAAAAGAACATTTTTGCCGCCACTGCTGTGCTGACGTGGAACCAGGCCAAGGGATGCCGCTGCATGTCGACCGCGAACATAGGCACGCCCATCACCAATCGTACTGCGAAAGGCACTCGCAACAATCGGACCGAAGCCCGGGATTGTTTGTAATCTCTGGCAGGCATCATCCTGCTGACTTAATAACTCCAGTTCCTTCGTGTAAAACGCAATATGCTCGTCAAGCTCGACGAGCTGCTCATAGCGTCGCGCCAGGAGGTTGCGGAACCGAAAGCTCAACACGTTGTCGGCATCTTCCAGTAGTTCCGGAATCTTTTTGCGTAAAACGGTCAATCCTTTCGAGAAGCTGATACCGTACTCTCCGAGCAAGCCCCGTGTTGAGTTACTCAAGGCGGTGCGATCCCTCAAGCACTGGGAGCGCATCCGATGGATGGCTTGCATGTCATGTTCTTCCACTGTTTTAACAGCGACGAACGCAATTCTGGGTCTGTCAAGTGCCTCGGCAATGGCCCGCGCATCGTTGTAGTCGTTCTTGTTTCCTTGCACTAAAGGCTTCACGTACTGGGGTGGTACCAACTTCACATCATGACCAATGGCACGCAATTCCCGACCCCAGTAGTGTGATGTTGCGCAGGCTTCCATACCGACACGACATGGTGGTAATTGAGCAAAGAATTGAAGGACATGATTACGTCGAAGCATACGTTTCTTGACTTCCTTATTGCGCTCATTGAAACAGACAACATGAAAGACGCTTTTTGCCAAGTCCAAGCCGACAGTGGTAATATTCATTACGGTCTCCTCTCGCTCAACGTTGATGGTTAGCTTCTTACTCTCCATCATGGCGCATAGATGCCGATTTCGGTAGCGGGGGAGACCATTTCATCAAAAGTAGTGATTTAATCTCATGGCCCCCGACATTTGGAACATAAAATAGGCCCTTTCGCACTGCTGTAAATTCAGCAGTTTAGCGGAGGGGCCTTTTTGATACGGACAGTCGAGATAATCTGGCCAGAATTGCTGTGTGATTTCATATATGTAGAAAGTTGGTTACTTCGATTCGGCAGCGTTTTGGTTGATTTGGCTTCAAAATCGGCCAATCTGAACGCTCTACTGTCGATCATCTCCAGAGTTGTAAGACAGGTTTGTTTACACGTTTTAACTTTTGACAAGGCTGTGCGTGTTTAGGATACTGAATTTAATTCGCCGCAGTGGATTACTGCTAGGGACAGAGGTGAAAAAGCATGAAGGAATTTGATCCTGTTGCGTACAAAGAAATGGTCAAATCTTACCAAGCGAGAGACGAACCTACGGGTTGGTTTGATAGTATCTACACTGACGCTCAGGGAGATCATAGCGCTGTTTTCTGGGCAGACCTAGAGCCTTGTCCCTACTTATTGAAGTGGCTGAGAAACTGTACTTTAAAGCATGCAGGACGCAAAGCCATTGCAGTTGGATGCGGCGTTGGTGATGATGCTGAGGCCTTGAGTGAAGCAGGATATGAGGTAACTGCTTTTGATATATCGCCTGAAGCAATACGTCTTTGTAAAAAGCGTTACCCAAAAACCAAAGTCAAATATCTCGTAGCGGATCTTTTTGCCTACCCCGCAGCTTGGGCCGAAAATTTTGACCTGGTCTACGAGTGCAACACCATTCAGGTTTTACCCGGTAAATACAGGATACAGGCGCGAGATGCGATGATCTCGCTCCTGACAGCTCGGGGCTACCTTCTTGTCTCATGCCGAAGCCGGCTCAAGGGGGAACAGGAAGATGACATCCCCCTGCCACTTGATAAAGAGGAAATCGATGGCTTTCTTCGCGTGGCCTAAGCGAAGAAAGCTTTGAGGCTTACGATGACACCCAAGAGCCCCCCGTCCCCCATTTTTTTGCCTCTTACAGGAAGTGATTTTCAGCCATCGCTTTGGGGCATGCGCCCCTCGAACAGATCACGCTTTTCCTGAATGTTTTTGATCATATAATCTTTAAATGTAAGAACCCTCGCTGTTCGCTTCAAGTCAGGGTGTAACAATATCCATAAACCTAAATCATGTTGCGGGTCTGGATCAGAATAGCGCTGTAGTAAGGGGTCTGCATCGCCCATAAAACAGGGTAAATAGGAAACGCCCAGACCTTCCCTGATCGCCGAGAGCGTCAGTAGGGTGTCATCGCTATAAAACGTGTGTACCTGATGATTGCACGATTGCTTTGTCCAGGTTTTGTGGAATTGACAGCAACTCACCCCAATCCATTTGGGTTCGTAGGCCTGAAGGTTGATTTTTTCTAGGTATTCTCGTTTGCCGTAAATGGTTGATGCAACGGTCAGCATCCGCTTCCCAATCAAAGTGTCTGTGGGTGAATTGGTGAGGCGAATGGCGATATCCGCCTCCCGTTGCGCCAGACTGACATCCATATTTGATACGGCGATGTGTAATTCCACCTGAGGATGGTTTTCGGAAAAACGGGCAAAAATTGGCATCAGTACTGACGAAGCCATATTGTTGATGGCGCTCACTCGCAGGGGGCCAACAAGGTTGGCATCTTCCCCCAGGAGCGCCTCATTCACGCCGAGAATTTCCCTTTCCATGCGAATGGCTGACTGTTTGATCTGTTCACCAGCAACGGTGAGTTCATAACCGGACCTTTTTCTCTCAATCAGGCGCGTGCCCAGTTTTTCTTCCAGTGCACGCAACCGTCTGGAAACCGTAGAGTGCTGCACACCCAGTTGTTTGGCTCCACCACTAATGGAACCGCAGCGAGCCACCGCCAGAAAAAACTTCATATCATCCCAGTTCATTGTACCTCCCCACATGTGCATTTTTGCACATTACGTTTCATTATATCGCGAATTGTAAGCAGTTAGGCGCAAAGCCTATGCTTAGTCATAACCGATCACTTAACCCAAGTAGTGAAAACGGGAGGTAGAAAGATGACCAAATTCGCGATCGTACAAAAACCCCCAGTTTTTCTAGATAAGGAAAAATCTATTGCGCTGGCCGTTGATTCCGTAAAGGAGGCCGCAGCACAAAAAGCTGATGCCGTGATCTTCACCGAGGCATTTATCCCCGGCTATCCGACCTGGGTTTGGCGCCTTAAACCTGGCGGCGATTGGACATTGTCTGAAGAGTTGTACAAGCGGTTATTCGACAATGCAGTAAATATGGAGTCGGACGATCTGCTCCCGCTCTACGATGCGGCCCGGAAACATGCTGTCACCATCGTTTGCGGTATCGAAGAGCGCGATAACCAGCTTAGCCGTTCGACTCTCTACAACACAGTCATCACGATAGGTGCAGACGGCTCCCTGTTAAATAAACATCGTAAGTTGATGCCAACCAATCCCGAGCGGATGGTTTGGGGATTCGGTGATGGATCCGGGTTGAAGGTCGTTGATACTCCAGTGGGCCGAATCGGAACCTTGCTTTGCTGGGAAAACTATATGCCGCTGGCAAGACATGCCTTGTATGCCCAGGGTGTAGAGATCTATGTCGCCCCAACCTACGACAGTGGTGACGGCTGGATCGGTAGCCTGCAACACATTGCCCGCGAAGGTCGCTGCTGGGTTGTTGGCTGCGGGAACCTCATGCAGGGCACTGATTTTCCAGAGGATTTCCCGGAAAAATCCCGCCTGTACCCTGATGCTGACGAATGGGTTAACCCAGGAGATTCTGTCGTTATCGCACCCGGAGGTGAAATTATTGCCGGCCCACTACGCAAAGAGTCTGGCATTTTGTATTGCGACATTGATCGGGGCAAAGTCGACATCGCCAGAAGGGTGTTAGATGTCGCTGGACATTATTCAAGACCAGACATTTTCAAACTTCATGTAAACATCCAGCCTCAATCATCCGTAGACTTTGAGGGGTAAATATTTCAGATGTCAAACCTTCAGGAGGGAACGAGGAGCGATATCATGAACCAGACAAGAAACTACAGTGGCAGTTGTTTTTGCGGAGCAGTTGAGTTCAGCGTGAGTGGAAGTCCGGAGGCGATGGCCTATTGCCATTGCGATTCCTGCCGACACTGGTCCGCCGGTCCGATAAATTCTTTCACCCTGTGGCAACCTGATCGATTTAAGCTCATTAAAGGCGAAGGTAACATTGCCTCATACGACAAGCTTGCTGCAACAAACAATGGAACCGGTACAAGTGTCCGCAAGTGGTGTAAAACCTGCGGTGGACACGTCTTTATCGAGCACCCGACGATGGGAGTTGTCGACGTTCCGGCTGCGCTCATCAAGAATTTCTCTTTTGACCCCGGATTTCATGTTCATTATCAGGAAACAGTACAGCCGATGAGAGATGGTTTGCCTAAATTCAAGGATCTTTCCACTGAGGCCGGAGGTACTGGTGATAACCTCCCTGAGTAAATATGCGGGACTTAGCCCCTCTTGTGAACTTATATTTTGAATTGCTGAATCGCCACTATCCGACGAGTCATTTTCCAACCTCAAAAGTTGTAACGAATTGAAGCCCTGGCCTTAACCGGGGCTTCTTCATTTCAGTGTCTCGAATATCGTGAGTTTCATGATAGCCGGATTTATGGCGGAATTTTCTACTCTGCTAAGTGGCAGTAAATAGGCCGGTCAGATAACCTCACTTTACTGCTATCACCCTATGCTAGAATACTTCTTTTCCAAATTTGAGGATGGAATGTATGTTCTCAAGAAAACAGTTAACTAATTTATAACTCACCCGACTCAAAGGTCAGGCTAACTGCAAAAAGAGGGGCCGCAAAATAGCAAATCTGATGGCTATTAAAATACTGAACTCGACATTCTGTGTCTTTTGCCTGATGTCCTGCGTTGCCCTGGGTGCAGATCAGAAGCTGGTGAATTTCGGTCGCTGGAGCGAAACAGAACTGGCACAAATCATTTCAACGGCACACCATGTTAATGCTCCTGGTGACCGGATTGTAGCAATCTCCCGCGACTTCATTGATACACCCTATCTTGCAGACACCCTGATTGGCGAGCCGACAAAAACGGAAAAGTTGGTTATCAACCTGGCGGGGTTTGACTGCTTCACTTTGCTCGATGTGGTCGAAGCCTTGCGTCGCGCATCAGACGTAACCGATTTCCCTGAGCAGTTGAAACAAGTCCGCTATCGTGGTGGCATGGTTACCTATGAAAATCGCAGGCACTTTTTCAGCGACTGGATTGCTGGTGATGCCGCTCTGATCGGTGATGTTACCGCAGGAGTCGGACAAGGAAGAGCTCAAGTTGTCGTCAAGCATCTCAACCTTAAGAGCGACGGTACTCATTGGCTACCAGAGATCTCTGTCACACGGCGTGAGATTACCTACATCCCCACGATAAAAATAGACATAAAAATACTCTCAGCTCTACAGGTGGGGGACTATGTTGGCATTTATAGTAATCACGCTGGTCTTGACGTCAGTCATACCGGGCTGATTGTTAAAATTAAAGGCAACGTCATGCTGCGCCATGCCTCATCGCACGATAAGGTGAGACGGGTCGTTGACGTAGATCTGTTGGAGTATTTACAGGGCAAGTCGGGGCTGGTGGTCTATCGTGTCAAACCGACAAAGAACACGTTTAAAAAATAGTGACATAAGTAAGCCCCGGTTGATGCCGGGGCTTTCAGTTTCTGAATCTCGAATGTAGTGACTTGAAATCAACAAGAATCAAACAGGTCACTTTAGTTTTTGCAGTAAGCATAGAAACATAAGTCTACTTTTGCATCATAGTATTCCGTATCCAGGGCCAACAGTGCGCATTGCGAGGTCAATGCTATGCTGGTGTTATGCTAACGCGATCATGAGCTTGCCCGTGGTCATATAAAGAGTATGGATCGGTGAATAAATTGATTAAAACAGCACAGGAATTAGATGGAATGCGTCGTGCTGGCGCGTTTAATGGTGAGTTGATGGATTACCTTCGTCCCCATGTTAAGGCTGGGATCAGCACTGAAGAGATCAATACCCTTGCGCATGATTATACTCTACAGCATGGCCATATTCCTGCTTGCCTCGGCTATCATGGTTTCCCGAAATCGCTGTGTACGTCGATCAATAAAGTCGTTTGCCATGGCATTCCGTCGCCCGGCGATGTCCTCAAAGAAGGCGATATTGTTAATGTCGACTTGACCACCATTGTCGATGGTTTTCATGGTGATTCATCGGAAACCTTTCTCATCGGTTATGTCAGTAGTCGGGCACGAAAACTGGTCGCGGTAACAGCACGGGCACTGGTAATGGCCATTGAAGGGGTAAAACCGGGGATGCCATTGTCGGCGATTGGTGGGATCATTCAACCATTTGTCGAGTCTTGTGGCTATTCGGTTGTTCGAGACTACACGGGGCACGGTATCGGCCGCGAATTTCACGAAAACTTTACGGTGTTACATCATAAAAACAAAGAGGGTGATCAGGTGATTCTCCGGCCTGGGATGACATTCACCATCGAGCCAATGATTAATATGGGCAAGCATGGCGTGGTGACAGATAAAAAGGATAAGTGGACAGTGCGCACCAAAGACAAGTCGCTCTCCGCACAATTTGAGCACACTGTTGCGGTCACCGACTCAGGTCTTGAGGTATTGACATTGACACCGTCACAACGAGTATCAGGACAAATTCTCAATGTGGTTGGGATGGAGAAATATTAGCGGTTAAAGCTCAGTCGCTGGCACCGGGACTCCAGTTTTGATATCGGGGGAAACCGGATGAATCGTCACGAGGCAAATATACTCTTTCCAGTCTCGAATATAGTAACTTTTTTCCGAGCCCATCCTTAGCGCACGATATTTTCCGTTTAGTGAGCAGCCTCCATTAAGATTCCTGTCAGGCATCATCGGTATACTACGCTGATTGATATTGGTGTGGAGGGAACTGACAAATGAAATACGCTTCGATGATGGTTGCAGCCTACCAAGGCGCAACAGGGAAAACAAAGCATGAGGCTTTGCTTGATTTGGGGATTGATGGTCTTATCCAGGAACACGATTTAAAACCTGTTTCAGAGAATCGTTTTCAATCGGCACTTACCGGTGACGTTGAAGGAGTAATGGCTTGGAGAAGGGAACGCCGAAAGGAACTTGCTAAAAATCCGATCAGAAATATTGTCGATAAAGTTTTGACCTGCCCGATGTGCCACTCTCTTTCAGGCTGCATACTTTCGGACCTAAAAGGTATGACAAAGGGAGAAATTGTTGTTCATTTAAACCAACTACCAGAAACGCGGATAGAAAAGATTCTGGATTATCAAAATAGCTGCCCGTTTAAAAACAGGGTGTGAACCTAATCAAATCAAGTAAATCGTCGCCGGTCGAGTAGGCTTTTCCAGTCTCGTATATTGTAACAAAATGAAGCCTCGGCCAGACCCGGGGCTTTTTCGTTTCTGTGTTTCAAATGTAGTGAGTTAAATGGGGTTGCTGCCAAACGAAAACCATCGACCTGGAAACATTGAATCGACGAGCTAGGCCCTAAGAAGTCCTTAGGGAGTCAACCAACAGAACTCTTATTTGACAGAAAACAAAAGAGTATTACGATTTGTTTGAAATACATACTGTATCATTTCATTTTCATGAGTGGCTTGCTTAGGCCTTAAAGGAGTTTCCATGCTGAAAATGGCAGTGTTCGGGTTCTTGCAGACCCTCTTTTTCGCATTTCTTCTGAAGAGCTATCTCAATCTTCCATGGTCAGCTACACTTATTACTCTGCTAACGATATTTGCCCTGTTGTTCTCTCGTGTATGGTACCTCGTTAAAAATCAAAAAAGATCGCATCATGCACACGAGCACTGAATCGCCAATTTTCGCGTCTTGAAAGTCGTGACTTAATTGCTAAATATGAGGCTGCTGCCGTTTTCGGCGCAGCCTCATTGCTTTCAAGCATGCTGAATTTGATCTTCAAATTCTTGGTCTAGTTTCGCCGCCAAGCGGTACACTGTTGCCCTTGAAACGTTGAACTGTCGAGCCAGATCTTCTTTGCTGATAACGACCGATTCCAGCATTTCTAGCAGTTCTCGTTCTTTCCGTTTTGACAACTTAGGTTTGCGACCGAATTTAACTCCTGCTGCCATTGCTCGTTCACGACCTTCTCTGGCCCGTTCGGTGATCAGTTCACGCTCAAACTCGCCGATTACAGCTAGAACATGAAAGATCAGGCGACCGGTCGGCGTTGAAGTATCAAGTTCTTGATCGAGAGCCTGAAGGTCGCATTTTTTATCTTGGAGAACCTGGGTAATCTGCATCAGTTCAAGAACGGAGCGGGCAAGCCGATCTAGTTTGGTGACAACAAAAACATCTCCGTCCCTGACGTAGTTCATGGCCTCCTCAAGAGCAGGTCTTACAGTACCTCTGGCTCCTGATGCCTTCTCCTCAAAAATCTTGTCGCAGTCTGCCAGTCTGTCTCTTTGCAGGCTGAGGTCTTGGCCGGTTGTGCTGACGCGAGCGTATCCAATCCTTTGTCCGTTCATATCTCGAATCCTCTCTCCCCCTCAGGTTGCTATTTCACTGAAGAATTTTTGAAATTATTCCTCATCCCCAAAGGTATATTTTCGCAAAATACCCGAATTTCTCTGGTCAAAATCGACTTTTCGACTTGGAGTATTTTCAGTTGGTTAGAGGAGTGCTTAGTTTTGATACGACTTACGAGATAACCTGATAGGAGTTTGCTTCGTGATTTTGGTTAGATAGGTAGCTGTTGCTTTGAGAGGACGGAAAAATTGGCTGACTGTGGAATTTCGTCGATAGAATTTTGCCGATTCAGCCAATCAGTTGTCGATCAAGTTCATATATATGAGACAGCCCTCCCGTCAACGGTTTTCTACTTGTCCTTTAACTTGAAAATGCTAGGATCTCTCTCCCGGTTCAACCAAGATATGGAAATACGGGTATCTACGGGCAGAAGGTCGGGAGTTCTAAGTTTCTGCGATTTACAGCATATCTGAAAGGTAACAATAAATGGCTAACACTCAACCGAGAGGGCAGTGGTCATCGCGACTTGGTTTTATCCTTGCTGCTGCAGGTAGCGCGATCGGGCTCGGCAACATCTGGAAATTTCCATATATTACTGGACAAAACGGCGGCGGTGCCTTCGTCCTGGTTTACCTGCTCTGCATCGCTATTGTTGGTTTACCGATTATGATTTCAGAATTGATGATTGGCCGTCATACGCGTAAGGATGCCGTCGGCGCCTTTTTAGCCCTGGAAGGCAAACGCTCCCCCTGGCAATTGGCCGGATGGTTCAGTGTCGCCTCGGCCTTTATTATCCTGTCCTACTACTCTGTTGTGGCGGGGTGGACACTCGACTATGTGTGGCGTGCGGTGCAGGGTGCTTTCGTCGGCCAATCTCCCGAAGCCATTGAGGAGATGTTCGGTGGTTTGATCGGCAATGGCACACGGCAGATCATCTGCCACTTCGGCTTTATCCTGCTCAGTCTTGCTATAGTTATCGGTGGGGTGCAAAAAGGGATTGAGCGTTGGAGCAAAATCCTCATGCCGGTGCTCTTCGCTCTGCTTATTCTGCTGTTTATCAATGGTATGCTCAGCGCCGGTGCCGCCGAAGGACTACGGTTCATGTTCTACCCGGACTTCAGCAAGTTGACTCCGGCCTCTGTTCTGGAAGCTATGGGGCATTCTTTCTATACCCTCTCTCTCGGTATGGCGATCATAATCACCTACGGCTCCTACTTGGACAAAGATTCCAACATCGTCGGCGCCAGTCTGCGTGTCGTCTTGCTCGATACAGGTATCGCCCTGATTGCAGGCCTGGCCATCTTTCCCATCGTTTTTGCCGTCGGTATGCAACCTTCCGCAGGCCCTGGCCTGGTCTTCAAGACTATCCCGATCGTTTTTTCCAAGCTGCCTGGCGGCTACTTTCTGGCTATTCTCTTTTTCCTCTTAATCGCCTTCGCTGCTTTGACCAGCACTATCTCGTTGCTCGAATCCCAGGTCGCCTACTTAATTGACGAACGCGGCTGGGGACGAAAACCCGCTACCGCGTTTTTGGCTGCTCTTTGCTTCATTGTCGGCATCCCTTCTGCCCTGTCTTTTAACCTCCTGGCAGACTGGACTATTCTTGGAGAACGTTCTTTTTTCGATTCAGTTGATCTGATCGCTTCCAATTATCTGCTGCCCCTCTCCGGCCTGCTTATCGCTATTTATGTTGGCTGGTTCTGGAATGGAACAAAAGGGAAAGAGGAGCTGTTGGCTGGTAATGCTAGCTGGGTTTACCCGGTTTGGCATTTCATGATCCGCTTCGTTTCTCCGCTCGCAGTGGCCGTGGTCCTTTATGCAAAAGTCGAGGAATCAGGTCTTTTTTCCTACATTGCATCTTTTTTCAGCTAAGCTGAGAAATCCACTCTTTTTTGTTGGCGATCCGCGCAGCCTTTACAATGATCGCCACTAGGCCAGCAAGAGCCAGTAGGTAGCAATAGTAGACCTTGCCTACGACCTGCAGCGGACTGAGCCCCATGATCGAAGAAACCAGGAGGATCTGGGCACTGTATGGGATAATCTCCTGGATAACACAGGAAAAGATGCCAAGAGTGCTGGCGGCATGACGCGGTGGTATGTCGTTGCGCTCGGCCAGGTTACGGGCTACATCGGCATTGACGATAATAGCCACGGTATTGTTTGCCGTACAGAGGTTGGTCAGGGCGACCACTGAATCGACTGCATTTAGGTAGACACCACTCAGTCTCATATATGGTCACCCCTTATGCAAGGGCCTAGTGATAGAATGTCGCCACCTTCACAATTTTGGGTGGCGGTTTTGTTGTGAGTTTATGTTCAATCATAGAGGTCTGGATCTTCGCCGTTTGATCCTCAGAATTTCTCAAATCAACCTCTAAGCCTGTCATGGCCCTAAATCAATGTACAAATTGCATTCTTGTCTCGGTCCTTATGGACCGGGGCTTTTTCGTTTTAGGCGGCGCGAAAGTAGTCTTTTTTTTCTGCCGTTCGCTGCCGATAACGGAAAACTGCGGCATAATCAAATAAGCTCCCCACTCGTTCCGCTCCAAGAAGAGAAAAGGAGGAGAATTATGCTGCCGAATATCCGCAACATCCTGTTTGCTGTCGGACTGGGCCAAGACACCAGTTACGTTCTTGGCTACGCCCTGAGTCAGGCCCAGAAGTACGATGCCCGCATCCACATTGTGCACAGCCACGAGGCGCTGAATATCAGCGACCAGTCGCAAGCCGAGATCTTCATGCGACAGGAGGGGATCTCCATCGACTTCGAAAAGTCACCACTCGATACCGAAGCGAAAGTCACTGCCTATCTGGAAGAGATCTGTCAAAAGGTGCTGAGTGAATATGCGGTGGCTCCTGGTGTTATCGCCAATATCCGTATCTCCGAGCATGCACCGAAAGCGGCCATACTGACTGCCGCCGATGATTTTCAGGCCGATCTGATCGTCATGGGTTCGCACCGTCACACGGTGGTTTCCGATGCTCTTCTCGGTTCAACAACGATGAAGATCCTGCACAGCACCAAGGTTCCGGTGCTGGTGGTGAGGCTTCCGGATGTTTTGCCTGCCGAATAGTGAGGAGGAGGAAGCTGAATCACCACTGGTCGAGTAGACATTTTCTACGTCGTAAATGTAGTGATTTAATCTCATGGCCCCCGACATTTGGAACATAAAAAAGGCCCTTTCTCTTTGCTGTAATTTCAGCAGATTAGCGGAAGGGCCTTTTTTGAACCAACTTTTGAAACGATCTGGCCGGGAATAGCGGCGTGATTTCGGTCTGGTAGGGGAATAGCAGCATCTATTCGGAAGCACTTTTTGCAGCTCTGGCCTGAAAGCGGGCCGATTCGGACGGCTTACCGTTGAACAAGTTCAGATATTTGCAATAGACGTACTCACGCACGTAATGTCCGTCGTGATTCAGATGTCTATAAATCACCCATTTAAGTCTTGCAAGTGTCGACTTCTTTTACCTTCTGATTATAGATAATAAGCGTATGACAAATTCCCTCATGATTTTGAAGAGATACAAATATGGCGCCATACCTGCATGGAGCTATGTCAATTAAGCTCTTCCATTTTCTCACAACTAACACAAGGAGGCATCAATGAAAAAACTGGCTTTTATGACGCTATTGTGTGCGCTAATTTTCTCGTTCTCTGCTGCAGACGAAACTAACGCTTCAATGATTGGAGTTGATGAGGTAGGCAATCTTTACAATATTTCAACGACAGACGCTTCAGTTTCGCTCGTCGGTAACACAGGGATAATAGATACCTTAGGTGCACTAGAGTATTCGAACGATGGCACTTTATATGCCTTTAATAGCGGTTATAATGCACAGTTATATACGATTGATCCTTTAGCGGCCTCAGCAACAAGTATAGGTTATCTGTCTACCGGCTTCGTGTTTGAGGGTGGCCTTGCTTTTGCGGATGATGGCACAGCATACGGGACAAACCGTGGGTTTGCCTCTAATCCACAGCTCATCACTCTTGACCTGGACTCTGGGGCCGCAACCCCTGTTGGGATAATCAGTGGCGGAGACCATGATATTGATGGTCTCACTATGCGAAGTGATGGGACCCTTATAGGCCTTGATCGCGTTACGAATGCCCTGTTGACAATCGACCCTTTCACCGCAAGCAGCTCCATTTTTATGGACTTGGGTAATCTTTTGGTTGGTGATGTTGGAGGAATGACCTCCAATGGAACCACTGGGTACTTTTCTACCGAGTTTGGTGATCTTTTTTCATTCGACCTCTTTTCTGGGGCACACGATTATGTTGGCAACTTTGGAGTTTTAGGAATGAGTGGTATCGCAATGTCTTCTGCAGCTCCAGTTCCTGAACCCTCGACAATCCTTCTTCTTGGTAGCGGTCTAGCCGGTCTGGCATGGTTCAGCCGCAGGCGTAATAAATAAAAGCTTGTTTTCAAAAAGGTGTAAGAAAAGCGGGGCTCACCGGGCCCTGCTTTTCCGCTTCGAGTTCTCAAAAGTAGTGACTTAATTCTCACTTCTCCATTATGGAACACTAAAATTGGCCCTTTCGCCCTCCTGTACTTTCAGGGGTTTAGCGGAGGGGCCATTTTTGAATGACTTTCGAGACGGCCCAGGTGGAAATAGCTGTGTGATTGCGGCCTGGTAGGAAGTTGGTTGGACTGATCAGGTGGTAATCTGGGTCGACCGGGGTCAGAAACCGACATTTTGGACGGTTTACTGTCGACCATCTCCATATTTTTGAGACGTAAGAGGTCGCCTGCCTTAGTGTGTTGGAAGTGGCTACATATCAGACACACAAACGGCCAACTCGAAATATCGGGTTGGCCGTTCTTATTTATCAGGATCCATAAGAATCTGCCTGCTATCCTCCATTCGACCAGTCAAATGGGGTGGAGCAACATATAAGACAGATGAATCTAGCCGCTAAAACATCAACTACCCCGTCCCTTGGAATGCTGACGATCTGAAAGAATCAAGCAAATGGCATTGCAATCTCATTAAGTTCTGATAGTAGTAAAAGCAAAACAAAATATATCGATAATCCCGAAAAAGCCAATCCTTCTGTGAGGGGGGGACGGAAAGTGACGGGTCTTTGTGGGCAAAAGATGGCCGAGCTGCCGAAGGATCTTAATCCTTATGGTGGGCTCGGCCTTTGTTTTTGACCTTCTGCCATATCCAGGAGGCAGAAATGTCACAGACAGCATTACAATATGGTGTGCCAACACAATGCTTTGGGCTAACAATCTCCGGTACCAGAAACCATCCAGTCCAGCATTTTGATATTCAATAAGGCTATGCCAATAGCGGGGTTAAACAAATATTATATTCGGCTGTTTAGGTGGGGAAGGTCATTAGCAAGTCAAAAAACAGGTCATTTCCTCCTGGCATTTGAGCTCCCGGCTGGGGAGATGCATCGCCGATGCACCCCCTATTGCGTCCAAAAAAACAGATTGGAGGTAAAAATGAGCGAAAGATATATCATTGCTGGCAAAATCCAGAACAGAACCGACGAACCAATGCCTGGCTTGTTGGTGAAAGCCTTTGATGTTGATCGCTTGAGCAATGACGATTTTCTTGGTGAAGGGACCACTGACCGGAACGGGAGATTTACTGTCAAATACCGCAATGCCGACTTTGTAAAAAATATCCTAGAATACTTCATAGAAGGAGGGCCTGATCTGGTTCTCAAGGTCTATGACCCGACAGGCAACCTTCTGCATACCACTTCTCTACGTTCCGGTGCCTCCAGATTTGAAAGCTACCTGATCGAGTTGGACAATCTGTTTCTGAGCCCTGGGGATATACTCATCTCGGACCCAAAGACGAACGCCATCATCCACGTGAATCCGGCTTCAGGCAATCAGTTGGTAGTGTCCTCCGGCGGACTGCTCAACGGCCCCGGGAACCTGGTTCCGGAGGCTGACGGGTGCCTACTGGTGTTGAACCCAGGCAACAGCCCAGAATCTGGCATCATCAGGGTGAATCCGGATACGGGCGAGCAAACGAAGATAACTGAATTTTCTGAATGGGTTGAAGCTCCAAACAAAATAGCCATGGCGGCCGATGGTGAAATTCTGTTGGTTCATGAAAAGGGCATCATTCGGGTAGATCCAGCGACAGGGGCAAGGCTGGGGGGATACGACGGCATTCTTTCCGAAACGGTCGGCCGAGGCATTGCCTCGGAACCTTCAGGTGACATACTGGTAGCGCAATTGAATAGTGTGACCGATGGGCGCGAGATCGTACGGATAAACCCGGGGTCGGCAGCCATGGAATCTGTTTCATCCGGAAATTTGTTGAAATCCTGCTTGAGCCTGGGGGTGGATAACGTTGGTAATATTTTGGCATTGAATGCAAGTTCGCCCGGACTCAACAATGGCGAAATCATTCGCGTAAAACCCGATACGGGGGACCAGATCTCCTTAACTTCCGGATTGTTACTGGCCGACCCGTCCGACCTTGCTCTGAATTCAACAGGGTCCATCTTGGTGGCAACCGGTAACTCTTCAACAATTACCGGCCAGGTTATCCGGGTTAATCCGAATAATGGAGTCCAGGAAGTCGTCTCCTCGGGAGGGAGTTTAAGGGCTCCGACAGGCATTGCAATCGTACCGGGGCTTGATCTGCACCCCGGGGACCTCCTTACCGTAAGCATGCAGGAGGGTGCGATTTATAAAGTCGATCCGGTTACGGGGGGCCAGGTTAGGATTGTAATTGGTGGCTTAATCAAGGCTCCGAATGGCATCACCGTGGATAACGATGGTAATATCCTGGTTGTGAATTGCGGAACTGCTGATTCGCGGATTATCCGGATCAATCCAAGAACGGGAATACAAATCGAACTCGTTGGAGGGGGCGTCCTGGAAGATCCAGACGGCATTATCGTTGCGCCTAACGACGACATTTTCGTGGCTACAGAATTCGCTGTAAAAAAGGTGAACCCGGCGACCGGAGAAGTAACTAGCACGGATTTAGTAGAGGGAGGGGACTTGACCATTGATAATTGTGGAGGAGGGATCGCTTATGAAACAGCCGGCACCATTCTGGTGAAGAACTTTTACCCCTTTGAAGGGGGGCAGGCCCAAATCCTCCGTTTAGATCCTGCGGCGAGAACTCAAACCGTCGTCTCCTCAGGGGGTGAATTGGAGCAGGCCAATGGGCATATAGTGGTTGAATCGACAGGCAAGATACTAACCTGCGGCCCCCACACATCAGGGGTCAACGACGGGAAGATCGTCCAGATTGATCCAGTCAGTGGGGCGCAAACGATAAGATTCTCGGGCAATTTGCTGGTCAGTCCTCACGCTTTAGTATTGGATGGAGCGGGCAACTTATTTGTTGCTGATGGGGCGGGAGTTATCAAGATGGATTCGTTTGGAACTCAGACCACCATTTCATCGGGAGGTCTATTTAATCGCCTTGATGACATTACGATCTTTAAATAACATGAATCGCTCCAAGTTTCCTACCCCCCCCCCCCCGAAGGTGGAAAGGGGACTTGGAGCAGTCCAATAAGCTTTCATTTCAGATTTACAACCGCAAAACATTAGCCCTTAGAGTCACCATCAATCAGACACAAAAAAGCCCATCCGTAAATCGGGAGGGCTTTTATCATTTATCGGGAAGATATGACCAGCCCTGCTCGGGGTTGAAGGTCAGTTACTGGGCGGGAACTATAGTATACAGTTTTGCTACTCTTTCGTAGGTTGTCCCACCAATGAGATTTCTGCTTCCGTTATCAATATCTAAATGGGTGTATCTTTTCTCCTGCCTACTACATCTACGGTAATAGAAAGGAGGAATATCTAATGGTCTCAAACAGAAATCATACACCGACAAGGGAACAATTCGGAATGGTTACTCTGGCTCTGCCGGGCATTTGTCACAAGTGCGAGATATGTCCCTACGCGGACAAAAGACCGGATTCTGCTTTTGGCAAGCTCATGCGATGGCATCGCACATGGTGTCCAGCTTGGGTAGCTCATACAAAAGTCTACGGACGGAAACCCCTTTCCTAAAATTCACCATTTCCAGAACAACACGAGCCTCAACCTGCACATGCGGGCTGAGGCTTTCTTACCAGTTGCTTCATAATGGGGTCTTGGATGAGCTTAGGATTAATAGGCCGTTTTGCATCAAACAAATCTCAAATATCGTAACAATAGTAAGCCCCGGCTAGGTCCGGGGCTTCTTCATTTAGGCATCATAAATCTCAGTCATATCAGTTTGAATTGACAGGAGTTGATATAACGATAGAGTCTATAAAACAACCCATTACATTAGGTTTATCGATTAAATGCTTCCACAGACATATATATTTATCGTTAAGGGTTCAGTGATGATAGCGGGCGTTCTGCTCATCATTTTTGGTGCTTTGATATTACAGAAAAATCAGAAAAGTAATTTTGAGTTCTCGCTTTCTTTTTTTAACAAACTATCAACTAAACTCAAAGGGGGGCAACCTGGCTTGCTAATGATATTACTGGGAGTGGTCTTAATGCTCTCAGTCCTGCTCATACCAATGAAAGCTGAATGGTTAGTGCCTGTTGAGGAAAAAAATCCCCCACCTCCCAAAGAATATATATTTAGACCAGCGGAGGATGTTTTTGGGGAAAAGTCTAAATAAACAAGCAATTTAATTATAGGAGGCATGTAAAATGATGATCATTAAGCAGCGACGATGCATATTGATTCTCATTCTTCTGCTTGCCGTGATATCTAACCCGAGTAAATCTTCAGCAGATTCTCGGACTGAAGCAATTGTAAAATATAATGCTGCGATAGAAGCTTGGAATGATAAGAATTATGGATTGGCTCTCTACAATTTTGAAGAGTCAAATAGATTGTATGCCTATCCTGATTTTCATTACAACGCGGCAGCTTGTTATGATTTGTTGGGAAACTACGATGAGGCATTAAGCCACTTTCAGACCTACTTAAACTTCAACCCGCAGGGCCAGAGAGTCAACTTTGCGAGGAATCGTATTTACGAGATAATATATGCCCCGACCGTTAAAAAGTGGCAACCAGTGAATGCGATGATGGATGGACCGACTGAATACGGGTGGGTGAATGTAAAACAGCCAGCGGCCACAACCTTTTATCTCTATCCTCAGGATTGGATTTACTGAGGCTGCATTTTAAATGCTCTAAACGACAAAACAAGTCTCCACTAGTAAAGTCAAGATTTTCCAGTCCCAAATATCGTGACTTAATCTCATGGCCCCTGACTTTTGGAACACAAAATCGGCTCTTTCGCTTTGCTGCATTTTCGGCAGTTTAGCGGAGGGGCCATTTTTGATATGACTTATGATACAGGGGCAGAGGAAATAGCAGTGTGATTACTGAAAGGTAGGGAGCTCAGCCGATTGCTCAGGTGGTGATTTCGGTCGAACAGGCTCAAGAATGGGCCAAATCATCCGCTCTTCTGTCGATCATCTCCATACTGTTAAGACATGCATCATGTCACCTCCTCTAAGTTTTGATAATCCCCTTTTCCCATGTGCCAACTGAGTAACTTTTGTCTTGTTCTTGCTGATACGTTCTTGCGATTGCGTTGATCTCTGATAATAGTAAAAGCAACATAAGCTTATCAACATCCCGAAAAAGCCGATCCTTCTGTGAAGGGGGACACGGAAAGTTACGGACCTCACCGATTTTTAAACGATCAGGTGGCCGGGCTGCCAAAGGAGATTGAAGCCTTTGGTTTGCCCGGCTTTTTTGTGTCTGGTGATTTGCCCTGGAGGGGCCCTCGCGCAAGGGTGCTGAAGGGGCAAGTGACCGATTCCGTTGTGGTTCACGGCAGTTTTTTGGCGTTTCACCACCAACAATAGGGAGGTAATGGGATGAACGTATTGCGCATTATCATGATCTTGGGGATGGTAACCCTGCTGGTTTCACCGGCCTGGGCGGTTAAAACGGAGAGAAAGATTCCGTCATGGGCGGCAAAAGTGGAGAGAATAAAAGGGGGATTGCCAGCAACACAAGCACAGGTCGACACCCTGCAAGGCCAGATCGACGACCTGCAAAAGCAGATTGACACCATTGAGCTGACACCGGGGCCGCAGGGCGCGACCGGCGCGCAGGGGCCTGCCGGTGAGCCCGGTCCGGTTGGCCGGACCGGTGCTGACGGTACGATGGGACCTGAGGGCCCGGCCGGACCGGCGGGTGTCGCGGGTGCCGATGGCAACAGTGGCGCGATCATGCTTGCCGGCACTGGTGTGCCGGATGATGCCGACGGACTTGAGGGCGATGTTTATCTGGATAACAGCACAGGGGACTTGTGGAGAAAGGAGTTCAGCGGCTGGGAGAAGCAGATGAACATCATGGGTCCTCAAGGGCCTGCGGGTGGTGAAGATTCGGCGGTGACCGGTGCGCTGTGTGACCTGTACAACACGCTTAATCTGCCATTCCCCTCGTTCTGTAGTTATAAGGTAGCCTTTCTTTCGAGTGAGGCCTACACCGGAGACCTCGGAGGTCTGGACGGCGCCGACAGCAAATGTCAACAACTGGCAGACGCGGCAAATCTGTCTGGAACCTTCAAGGCATGGCTCTCCGACGCCGCTGAATCAGCGGCCGAGCGACTGACCCATTCGGATGTTCCGTACGTCACCCCGGGAGACCCAGGGTATGTCATCGCGGACAATTGGGCCGATTTGACTGATGGGAGCCTAGCGCAGGCGATCAGTTATGATGAGGATGGCAACCTCAATGAATTTGCACCAGTCTGGACGGGGACGGACCAATTCGGCCAGGCGCTAAGCCCTGGTGGCGATTTCTGTAACGGCTGGGGATCAGGGTCGGTGGGAGACTGGGCCGTTTACGGCATAACCGCTGCGACCGATGGCCTTTGGACAGCTTTCGATATTGATGATTGCTTCATCAGCCACCGGCTGTATTGTATCCAGCAATGAGTTCGCGATCGCCGGTGAGGATCAGGAATCTGTAGCGGAGGCACCAAAACAATAAAGCAGAGAGTTCGCCAGCGCAGCAGTCCAGCCTCAAATCACCGTCCACAATGCTGCTACAGGCACACGCAAGAACCGGGAGGGGCCGCAAGGTGCCTCCCGGTTCTTGTTCGTAACGTTGGATGAGCCGAAAAACGAACCACTCTAAAGTCTCAAGATTCACCATTCGCAAGACCATAACGGCCCAACCCGATTCCAAATGGTTGGGCCGTCTTGCCTGTTGTGCTGGAATGGGGTCCTGCTTCATCTAAGGATAAATCGCACACATCGGAGTTTCAAAAGTCGGCAGTGTGCTTTTTGAGACGGGCTTCTAGCCATTCGCCCCTGATCTCATAAGTTGTAAAATCCCTTGGGTTTCAATAAGGTGAATAAGGAGCGACCGATATTTACCAGGGGATACAGATTTTATCTGAATTATTGAGGTGCATTATCTTCATTTTCCCGGCAGAATATTTAGCTAAACATCAACTATTCGGAGCCGGTATTTAATGTTGCCAAAATTTAAATCAGCCACTGCATTTTTGCTTTTCGGACTTCTCCTCACTCTACTGGCTGAGGCCAGCTCCTATGCTGGTCCATTGGAAGGCGTGCTTGCCCATCGTGAGATCAACCACAAAGTACAGCAGTTGCTGCAGCATGAAGACTACCAACAACTAGAGGATTTTGCCGAACAGCTGCGGTCGACCAAGCGGCGCTTTACCGATAACAAGTGGCAACTCACCGCGTTCTACTCCAGCTTTTCTGCAACCGCGCCAGCCGAGCAAGTCTGGCTTGAAAGGATCTCCGGGATCGAACGCTGGCGGGACGCCTATCCCCTCTCGGTGACGGCAACGGTCGCCCTTGGGCGGGCCTGGTTGGGATACGGTTGGCATGCTCGGGGAACTGGTTACGCGAAAACCGTCGGCGAGGAGGGCTGGCGGCTCTTCCGTGAGCGGCTGGGGAATGCGCTGCAGCTGGTGGTCGAACCACCGAGCGGTCAAGACTGCCCCGGCAGGCACCATCTGTTGTTGAATCTGACCAGCACGCTTCCCGTGGATGGTAAGCTTTACCAAAGTACTTTCCAGCGGGCCATCGAGTTTGCCCCCGACTATTTCGAATTGTATCGATCTGCCGCTTTCAAGCTGTTACCACGCTGGGGAGGAGCCCCAGGTGCTTGGCTGAGGTTTGCTGAGAAGGCTGCAGCCACGGCCCCTGACGGAGAGCAGGACCTGCTCTACCTGATGATTGTCTCAGGGATTCAGGCCGTTGGAGAGATCAAAAAACTAC
This sequence comes from Desulfuromusa ferrireducens, assembly GCF_055389805.1. Taxonomy (NCBI): domain Bacteria; kingdom Pseudomonadati; phylum Thermodesulfobacteriota; class Desulfuromonadia; order Desulfuromonadales; family Geopsychrobacteraceae; genus Desulfuromusa; species Desulfuromusa ferrireducens. The sequence goes on along the minus strand of NZ_AP042415.1, from coordinate 3,375,797 downwards.
CCTCGGCCGGAGTGTCCTGGCCGAAACTACGCTCCGGTTTTCAGCAGCTGCAACAGAGGTTTCCCCGCTCCCCCTACAATCTGAATCGTCTGGCCCTGTTCGCTTGCCTGGCGGAGGATACGGCGGTGCTACGACAGACTGTCAACTCCGCCGATTTCATCATCAATACAGCAGCTTGGGTGCATATCGATATGGATCGTTGCCTGAGCATGGTCAAACTTCCTTCGCCAGGAGAACTATCCCTCCAGCAGCTGAATGGCTCGCTGCAGGACATTAGTGCGCAAATCTACCAAGACATGCTGGGCAAGGCCCGCGCAGGCGACCGGCAAGCGATGCGATTGGTTGGGGAGATGCTGGCCCAGGGGGATGGGACTGCCCGCGACGACCTCCAGGCTTACGCCTGGCTGACCTTGGCCGGAGATCAAGAATTAAGAGGCCGCGTTTATCAAAAGCTCTCAATCGAGGATCAGTCGCAGTCGCTGAAGGCGGTCGAGGCGATGAAAAAAATGCTGCAGTAGCCGGGAGATCGGGATCTCCCGAGGCGCCATCTTTCCCGCAGGTCGATCTCAAATGTAGTAAGTTTTGAAACCGCCATTCCTTTATTAAAGGGTGGCGGTTTTGTTATCAGAATCAGTGGCGGATTTTTTGCTTTTTGCATTTAGTTAAGGTCTAATAGCCATATCTGTAGAGCAAACAACAGCAACTGAAGAAGTCAGAAAAGTAAAATGTCTATCACTCCTCAAAAAGTCGAAAATAGCAGCTGGAAGCTCTGGCTCAAAGAAGCGTTCGTCCTGGTTTTCAGGGGGCCTTCCCTATGGGTTACCATTTTATTTGCGATCTCCTTCGTGTCAGCGCCGGTTCCTGCGGAATATTATAACTTCGTTAGGGCTCTTATCTCCTTGCCGGTCCTTGCGACATTGATCATCTGTATGCAGGGAGTTGATAAGGGAGAGGTCTCGGTAGGGCTTTGTTTTGCCGCACTGAAAAACATCCAGGCGGTACTCTCAATCTTTATCGGAATTTCCTTGGTAACCGCCGCTATTTCTTATGCTAAAGCCTTGTCGGCAGCATCAGGGCGCTTGTCTATCGACTACGCGTACTTATGGGATCTGCAGGGGCTGCTAAACAACTGGGCAATCAACCAGGTCGAGTTTTCCTTTTCCCTGTTTGGTCTGGGTCTTGTGTTCTGGTTTGCGCTTCCCTTATGCCTGTTCACTTCCCATGATTTTTCGAAGTGTTTCCGTACCGGTTTGGTAACCATGCGTCTGAATATCATTCCGCTTGGAAGTGTGATTGGTTCGCTGCTATTGCTAGTTGCTGTTTTAGACAAGATCAACAGTCTGTTGGCTATCCCTTTGATCATCTACGTCCCGGCTGTTATGTATGTTAGCTACCGGCACATTTTTCTTGGACAGGCGGAGAATTGCCCGGTCCGGGAGAGCATTTGTGTCGAGGCCGTTGCGCCGACTTAAAGTGAGGTCCCTATGAACCGAGTCATACTGGTCGCTTTGACCTTATGTTTTACCGTCCTAGTTTCTGGACTCTCACAGTGCTTTAAAACAGTAACCAGGACGGCGCCGGAGTTGACAGTGCAAACCGGCAAGCAGGCTTTACGAGTTGTCGGTAAGGAGACCACCCCCTTGCTCGATGAACCGGTCATGAATCGACATGAGTTAAGTAGCCATTCTCCCATTTCAAATGTTGTGACTTCAGGCGAGCGTCAGAACATGTAAGCCGAAACCTAAATCAGGACGTATGAGTCGTTCGCCAGGGGTGGTGAGCAGTAATTGTTTGATCAGCTAGTGAATCACCACTAGCAGAACAGGCTATTCTTAATCTCGAAAATAGTAGTTTTCACACATCAAATCGTCCCTAATAGCGAAAGGCCCGCCACTTGTCGCGCGGGCCTTCTTTATATTCTGCGAGTTTCCCTGATCACGGGCTCTTCCGGCGCTCAATGGTCGCCGGTTGCAGTGTAGTACTCATCATTGAATCGGGCGTAGTTTCGATAGGCAAACCTCCTTGTTGGGGTTAGCGAACCTAAAACATCCTATGTGTTTATTATAGCACTATCTGACTGCCGTTGCGCACGCCACAAGTCAATCAGTCTATTCAGGCAGAGGTGTGTCAAATGTAGTTGCAAGCGGTCCAATCTCAAAACTTCTAAATTCCGTACGATCCTTTTAACTTTTGAGCGAGCGAGGAGAACTAATGATCGAATCGAAGCCCCTGTTAGACTTTTAAGTAACGGGCTTCGCCTTTTGCCCAGCCAAGGTAGAGATCGATCCCCATGCTAGTTGTCACATGGACAAGTTCACCAATGCCTGCTTCTTTCCCATACAACTGAACAAAAGCCTGATAGTCCTCAAGCCACTCGTTTTCTTGGCTAAAAGAATGTACGATCATGACAGCCTTAGTTGCATGAAAACGCTTTGCTTCAATGATTGCAGATGCTGTTCTGTGGAGTAACTGATAGCGAATGTTCGGATTGATGTCACCGGTCAAGCCAAGCTGCTTTTTGAGGTAGGCCAGACGCTCAATTTTTCCTTTGGTTTGTGTGTTCCACTTTCCAAGTGTTTCGCCGAACGGTTCTGAAACCTTTCCCTCTATCGTTATAGAAACGAGTTCGTCGGGCGTTCTCGCGAGAACAAAAGCATCATTTTGCGACTGGGTACTGCCGCCGGGCAGGGGAACTTTGTGTTCTGGAAAAACCAAGGCAGGAACAATGTCAACAAAGTCGCCGCTGTCAGCATGATCGAAAAGTTCTTGTATCTCCTTAGGGAAGCCTGAAGCCTCCTCCCAACAATAGGCGAGAGCTTTTGCTGAATAGCCTGTTTTCCATTGTTTTTCAGGGTCCGCTAGAAATGCTTGCCAACTCTGGGTTCCTGTGGATGGTGTATATATCATTTTTCTTCCCCCCTGTTCAATTTCCTCCCAAAAATCCTTATGGAGTTGGGAAACGATCTCACTGCGGCTCTTTTGTGGATATTCACTTTGATATGCAGCATAGTGGTTGGCTATGAACTTCTGAATCCTTTTTTTAGTTTTACCAATGTTTTTCTCTAAGGTTGGGTCGCGCATTTCTCTGATTATCATTGTTGTTTTTATTCTCCTTTCGATGCCAAGAAGAATACGTAAGGGCTGTGACAAAAAAAGTCACAGCCCTTACGCATCGGGTTTGCACATATCCATGGCGGATTTGACCAATGCCAGATTTCTTTAGTGGCTATCCTTTATCGGCAGGGGAAATTGACTTGTTCTCAAATATCCTAATTATGGAGAAGGCCAGTTCGGGCAAAAAGTTCCTCAACTCGTGACTTAAGTGGAGGCTGCTGCCAAATTGAGGCACAGCCTCCATGCTTTCAACCCTGCTGAACCTGCTCAATAAAATCCCTGTCTAGCTTCGCCGCCAGTCTGTAAACCGTTGCCCTTGATACATTGAACTGGCGAGCCAGATCCTCCTTGCTCATGACTACAGTTTCCAGCATCTCAAGCAGTTCACGCGCTTTCCGCTTTGATAGCTTTGGCTTGCGCCCGAATTTACCCCCCGCTGCCATTGCTCGTTCTCGTCCCTCTTTGGCCCTTTCGGTTATCAGTTCGCGCTCAAACTCACCAATCACTGCCAGAACGTGAAAGATCAGGCGGTCGGTCGGGGTTGAAGTATCAAGTTCCTGATCCAGAACCTGTAGGTCACATTTTTTATCCTGAAGGACTTGGGTGATCTGCATCAGTTCAAGAACGGAGCGGGCGAGTCGATCCAACTTGGTGACAACAAAAAAATCTCCCTCCCTGACGTAGTTCATGGCCTCTTCAAGAGCAGGTCTTACGGTTCCCCTGGCTCCCGATGCTTTCTCCTCAAAAATCTTATCGCAGTCTGCCAGCCTATCTCTTTGCAGACTGAGGTCTTGGCTGTTTGTGCTGACGCGAGCGTATCCAATCCTTTGACCGTTCATATCCCAAATCCTCTCTCCCTCTCAGGTTCCTATTTCACTGAAGATTTTTGAAATGATTCCCCATCCCCAAAGGCTCATTTTCGCAAAATACCCGAATTTTTCTGGTCAAAATCGACTTTTCGACTTGAAGTATTTTCAGTTAGTTAGAAAGGTGTTGAGTTTTGGTACGACTTACGAGATAGCCTAGTTGGAATTTGCTTTGTGATTTTGGTTAGATGGGTAGCTGTCGTATTGAGTTGACGGCTAAATTGGCTGGCTTGGGGATTTCGCCGATAGGTTTTTGCCGATTCAGCCAGTCGGTTGTCGATCAACTCCATACATTTGAGAAGATTAGCCCATCACATCTTCTAAGATTTGCGGAATGTATATCCACTAAGCATGTTGCGCTGGCGAATCGGCGAGGCAGGCTCGTTTCGAGCCGGATATAGAGTCGACTTTCTTTACACAAAAAGTTAACCGCCGCTCCCTCTCTCTAACTACCCTCAATTACTAGGAATCAAGACGGCATGGTTCCTGCTTAAACAACAGAGGTCTGCGCAGTTTACTGGCTATGTACACGCCCATGATTCTATCCACAGCCATGCGAAAGGAGGGGGGGGGGCTGATTCTCTTCTGACCAGAATCGGTCAGACAGCAGAATAATCCTGCGTACGACGGTCTAGAGTAACAATCTTCCCTCATTAGGCCAAAACCTGCACCCACCTACCAGGTCTATCCTTTCGAGTGTCGCAAATGTAAATCCCTTAAATGAAAAGAATGTAGCTTCAGGGAAACCATGAAGATCCATCTTATTTTATCCAAGGGGGCAAGACAATGAATGAAATACTGTATAAAAACAGTACAGGTTTTCAGCGTGCATGGCCTTACAAGAAAAATACTCTGTTTGTTTGCTTGTTTATCTCAATTCTGTTTATGCCGTTAGCCACGGTCCACGCAACATCCTTTTCTGACTGGACGACAGTAGTCAACAACAAAACTGTTGCACCGGTTTCGGGAAAAAAGACCTTCTTCAGCTACAACCAACCTTCGATCAATGATGCCGGAACCGTCGTCTTCCGGGCGCGAGCTAAGACGGACGACGATGGCAACGGCGGCACAACCAGTGGCATATTCACCCGAGACATGTCAGTGGCCAGCGCACCGGTCATCGCAATCGCCGAGAAGAAGGGTGAAATTCCGTCCCCCAACAACATTGAAAAGCCCGGTCCGGCGACTTTCAATGAATTCCCTTCCTTTTCCAGGATAGACGCCTCGTCTGATACCCTGGCCTTCCGGGGGCAATCGCAGCCCTCGTGGAACGTCATCCTAGGCGAAGAGGAGGAAACCCGTAGCGGCACTTCAGGACTTTATGTTGGCTCCGCAGATGGCAGCTTGAGTACGGGGATACGAAATATTGAAGCCGAAAAGGGCTTCCCTGCCTACCTGGTCCCGAATCAAACAGATACCCGTTTTGAGCAGTATCCCGGCGCACCATCCCCAACCGGCAACGTCATTACCTTCAAGGGAAACTGGACTAATTCCGACGGTATTGGACAGACTGGGGTCTATTATAGGGACCTGACCGCCGCCAACGGCGAATCACCAGTTGTCGAGATCGCCAGAAGGGGCGATGAAATCCCGACTGCTGCCCTGCCGCAAGGGACGGTAGCTGCCAAATTCGATTCAACGGCTCCGCCGAGCGCTGCGGCAGGCAAAATGGTCTTCACTGGGCTCGACAATGAAGCTGCCCCAACAGCGGGCGGAATATTCATGGCCGATCTTGTTGAAAACGCTAGCCTGACAACGGTCGCCGGTTTTAATACTAAGGTTCCCAAGGCCGAGAACTACACCTTAAACACTTTTGGAGAAGGCTTGTCGTTCGATGGCCGATACGTTGGCTTCTGGGCTGGTTGGGGGGAGGATACCTTTGAAAAAACGGTCGAGTGCAGATCCGACGGCAACAGCTCCTTGTCTGCTGCATGCAAAGGACAAGATGACAACGGCACAGCCAACGACGGGATATATACTTTTGATGTCATAAAAAACCAGGGCATCTTCCTCGCGGATACAGTGACGGAAGACCTCTTTCTAGTTGCCCAGACCGGAGACCTTTACGAGGACTTCCTGTTCTGGAATTTCTCGGGTAAGCCGGAGGACGCCGGGAACGGTGATGACACCGACGAAGCCGAAGGGGCACGCTGGCGCTCGTCCGCGTTTCTTGCGCTTGACGGTAATGATCTTGTATTCAAGGCCCTTTCCACATCTGGTGAGTCAGGCCTTTACGGAGCGATGGATGTGACCGATCAGTTCGTTTACGATGATCTATTCACCATTCTCACCACTGGAATGGACGGTGGACGGCTCGATTCAATGGCAGAGGGGCTGCCTATTATCTCCCTCGGTATTGAGCGGGATGGTTTCCGCAATGGTCGGCTGGCAATTAATGCCAGTATGGACAACGGTGATGAAAGTTGGGCTGGAATCTATGTCGCCCCGGTTCCAGAACCCTCAACAATTTTCCTTCTTGGCGGCGGTTTAGCTGGCCTTGCTCTTTATCGTCGAAAGGCTAAAAAGTAGCTCCCATTGCATACCTATAAAAAGGCCCCGATTCATTCGAGTCGGGGCCTTTTTACTTTTAGTGCGGGCAGGTCTCATATATCGTGAGTTAAGTGGAGGCTGCTACCATTTTTGGTGCAGCCTCACAGCTTTCAGATTGCCTGAGCCTGATCTTCAAACTCTTTATCAAGTTTCGCTGCCAGCCGGTAAACCGTTGCCCTGGAAACGTTAAACTGGCGGGCCAATTCTTCCTTGCTGATGACCACCGATTCAAGCATATTTAGCAGCTCTTGCTCTTTCCGTTTTGACAATTTCGGTTTCCGACCGAATTTCACTCCGGCAGCCATTGCTCGTTCACGACCTTCTCTGGCCCGTTCGGTGATCAGTTCACGCTCAAACTCGCCGATCACGGCAAGAACATGAAAGATCAAGCGGCCTGTCGGCGTTGAAGTATCAAGTTCTTGATCGAGAGCCTGAAGGTCACATTTTTTATCTTGGAGAATCTGGGTAATCTGCATCAGTTCAAGGACGGAACGGGCAAGCCGATCTAGTTTGGTGACAACAAAAACATCTCCGTCCCTGACATAGTTCATGGCCTCCTCAAGCGCAGGTCTTACAGTTCCCCTGGCTCCCGATGCCTTCTCCTCAAAAACTTTATCGCAGTCTGCCAGTCTGTCTCTTTGCAGGCTGAGATCTAGGTCGGTAGTGCTGACGCGAGCGTATCCAATCCTTTGTCCGTTCATATCTCGAATCCTCTCTCCCTCTCAGGTTCATATTTCACTGAAGGATTTTTTGAAATGAACCCCATATCCAAAGACCCATTTTCGCAAAATACCCGAATTTTTCTGTTCAAAATCGACTTTTCGACTTGAAGTATTTTCAGTTAGTTAGAAAGGTGTTGAGTTTTGGTACGACTTACGAGATAGCCTGGTTGGGATTTGCTTTGTGATTTCGGTTAGATGGGTAGCTGTCGTATTGAGTGGACGGCAAAATTGGCTGGTTGGGGAATTTCGCAGATAGGTTTTTGCCGATTCCGCCAGTCAGTTGTCAATCAACTTCATAGTTTCGAGACGGAAATTCCCTCTAATTGACTGAGTAATATTCGTTTGTTTCATGTTCGCAGGCTCTTGCAATCTCATTAAGTCCTGATAGACGTAAATATATCACAATAATATCGATAAACCCGATAAAGCCAATTCTCGTGAGAGGGAAGAGCAGAAAGCGACGGGTCTTTGCCGTGGCAACTAGAGGAGGAATTCATGTCCATTGAAAACGGGGTGATTTTTCAGTTTTTTCACTGGTATAGCCACTCGGATGGAAATCTTTGGAAGGAATTAAAGAATAAGGCTAGTGAGCTTGCGGACCAAGGGATTACCGCCGTTTGGTTCCCTCCGGCCTATAAGGGGCACAGTGGAGGATATGACGTGGGCTATGGGGTCTATGATCTTTTCGACCTTGGCGAGTTCGATCAACAAAATACCGTTAAAACAAAATATGGGAGCAAAGACGAACTGCTAGAAGCAGTTGAAACCGTTCAGGCCAGCGGGATGAATGTCTATGCGGATGTCGTTTTCAATCACAAGAATGGAGGGGATTTCATAGAAGAAGTGTGGGCCCAGGAGGTTGACTGGAATAACCGGAATATCACCAGGAGTGACTGGCACCCGATATCTGCCTGGACGGGATTCAATTTTCCGGGTAGGGGAAATATTTACTCAAGTATGAAGTGGCATTGGTGGCATTTTGATGCTGTCAGTTACAATGCCGTAACCCGCGATTCATCCAAACTGTATCGGTTGAAAGCACGGGGTTTTGAAACCGAGGTCAGCCAAGAGTATGGCAACTATGATTACCTCATGGCCAGTGACCTCGATATGGGGGAAGACCAGGTGCGCGGCGAACTGATGTACTGGGGCCGATGGTTTATTGACGTCACCAATGTCGATGGGTTCCGCATAGATGCTGTTAAACACATTCGTTCCAGTTTCTTCCGGGATTGGCTCAATCACCTTCGAAACCACTTCGGTGGGCGGGAACTATTCAGCGTGGGGGAATATTGGTCTGGGAAAGTGGAAAATCTGCATCGGTACATAAGCCAGAGTGGTGGCGTCATGTCCCTTTTCGACGTTCCGCTGCACTACAAACTCCATGCGGCCAGTCGCATGGGGGCGGGATTTGACATGCAGTCCATATTCGATGGAACTTTAGTGAAGGAACAACCAGCGCTAGCAGTGACTTTTGTTGAAAACCATGACAGTCAGCCTTGCCAGAAGCTGGAATCTCCTGTGGAACCCTGGTTCAAACCTCTTGCTTATGCCCTTATTCTTCTACGGGGTGATGGCTTCCCGTGTGTTTTTTATGCAGATTACTATGGCGCAAGGTATCCCAATTGCCGTGGAGACTATGATGTTCTTCTCTATTCCCACCGGTGGTTAATAGATAAATTTCTATGGGCGCGCAAGGCTTACGGTTTCGGGGTTCAGTATGACTATTTCGATCATAGAAACACAATAGGATGGACCCGCCTGGGTAATGCTGAACATCCAGGAGCCATGGCAGTTATTTTGAGCAATGGTTCGGATGGACACAAGTGGATGAACGTTTGCCGGGCCAATTCCGTCTTTTACGACATCACAGAACATGTCCCCGAAAAGATCCAGACAAACGCTGATGGCTGGGGATGTTTCCGCTGTAAGGGCAGGTCTGTTTCAGTGTGGTTGCAGGAATAAATGGTGCGATAGGAGGGCTGGGCAACTAATATTAATTTTGGCTATTTACCCCCGCTCCAGTTGAGACATAAAGTGTCACGGAGCGAGATTACTCTGACCTCACTACTTTCGTAAATACTCTTGAGTTATATAAATGATCTCAGCCTTCAGTAAAGCGTCTCAAAAATTCTAACTTTATGTTCACTACCCCCTTTTTGGAAAAGAAAACCGGCCTTTCCACTTTGTTGTGACTTTTTTCTGAATCCTTAGCGTACGTTTTCGTTCCGCTGGGCTTCAAAGGCAATGGCCGGGTAGCTGCATTTCCGGCAAACTTTTCCGGCTACAGATCGTACCCAGTTGTTGTAATGACACGCTTAGCGTACGATTTTTCCGAATTCTGCGTTAGCCCCAATAAGATTGCTTGAGTGGGATTTGAGAGGCCATTTTGTGTGCTGTTGGATAAATTGTGTATAAAGCGCTGTTTGGGTGATGTTATGGACTGCTGGACGCGGGCTGGTCCTCATTGCTTAAATTTTATACATTCGGGTGCGTAAAGTGTTGTTATAAAATTTCGTATGTACGAAATTTCAGGTAGGAACTGGGGCTTGAATTCGGGGTTTGTAGCAGGGCATTATTCCAGCACAAGACATAAAAACGGCCCAACCATTTGAAGTCAGATTGGGCCGTTTTTTTTATGGATGGTATTATATCGTCCGTTTCAATGATTCTGGCAAACCAGGCGAATTTGTGCGCCGACTTTAACCGATGGCATCTTGTGCATTTAGTGCTTGTGTTCGGGATAATAAATAGCCAGAGCCTCAATACTTTCCTTTAGGTTTTTCGCATATTTCATGTCAGCATTTTGCTTGGCATTCATTGCCGCAACGATTACTGCATGGTGCTTTATCAAACGTTCAGCATAGTCCTTTTGATCCGACTTGACTCGCTGCGTCAAAAAATAATCGCTAATTGTAGAAATGATATTTTGAGCATGTTTTTCTTTATTCATTACCCAACGAACCAATTGATTCTGAGACTGTGCATCGGACTTGCCTGATAACTCGACAATTAACTTCACTGACTTTTCAATGGTTGTGACATCTTCGAGCATCAATTGAACTCGGGCATGGTCATCATAAATCCCACATGGGATCTGGCAGTGGGCATAAATTCCTTGCGGCAACACCAGAACCGATCCGATTACAGCAAATACCATCAACAACAACACGTTTTTCAATTGTTTCGTCATCACTTCCTCCGTCGATTAATTTAGACTTCATAAAAGATTTATCAAACCTTTCTGGGAGGTCAAGGACATTGCTGTAAATTAAAATCCGACCTGATTAGTGCTAATCAGGCCCAATGACCGGGTAACTGCGATGAGTGCCAACTATTGATGAACTAGGGTGTCCGTTACCCAGACTTGATTGGGTTCTTGAACATCAAAGTCTTGATTGAGATGGTTCTCGGCAAAAATAGCTGGTTTGCCGCTCTTGAACCGAGGCTTTTTGTAGCCAACCTGCGCTTTAAGTCCAGCCAGCTTCATCAATCTGGCAACACGGTTAGGTCCGCATGTTTCACCATGTTCGCAAAGATCGAGATGAATTTTTCGGTAGCCGTAGATGCAACCGCTCTCCAGCCAGAATTGTTTGATGAGTCCCAACAGTCTTTCGTCGTCTTTTTGCCGAGCTGACTTAGGCTGGTTGGTCCAGGCATAGTAACCGCTACGATGAACATTCATCATGCGGCACAGGTTGCGCGTAGCAAAAACATCCTGTTGCGCCCGGATAAAGGCATACCTCACAGGGACTCTTTGGCGAAGTATGCGGTGGCCTTTTTTAGAATATCTCGTTCTTCAGTGACGCGTTTAAGTTCGTTGCGTAGCTGCCTGATCTCAGCTTGCTGATCATCCAATTCAGCAGCCTTTTGTGGGCCGTGGTCGTACTTCTTGCGCCATGCATAGAGGCTGTGAGTTGTTGTGCCTAAACGATTCGCAACTTCCTGAACCGAATAGCCGCGTTCAGTGATTTGCTTGACGGCTTCAATCTTAAATTCTTCGGTGTAACGCTTGTTGCTCATGTGATCCTCCTGGATGGACTGCCCTCAAAACGCTAGGCACCTCCTAAGGTAGAATTAGATTTTGCGGAGGTGACAATGAGCAACCAGCAGTATCCCAAGGAATTTCGAGAAGAAGCAATCCGCCAGGTGCTGGAACGAGGCTATTCCGTCAAGGAGATATCCGAGCGACTAGGGGTATCGACGCATAGTTTGTACAAGTGGGTCCAGGCAGCAAAACCATCTCCGACAAAGAGCAAAGACGAAGAACTTCTGGAAGCCAAACGGGAGATTCTTAAGCTCAAGGCTGAGCTTCGGCGAACTCAGGAGGAGCGTGAAATACTAAAAAAGGCCGCCGCGTACTTTGCAAGGGAGTCAGAGTAAAGTACGCGTTCATTGATGAGCACCGCGAGAGTTTTGGCATCAAAACTATGTGCCGGGCTCTGAAAATTCATCGCTCGGGCTTTTACGCTTGGACTCATAAGCCTGTGTCTGGCCGGGCCAAGGAGGATTTGCGGCTCCTTGGCCTGATTCGCGCCTCCTATGAGGCCAGTGGCTGCACCTATGGCAGTCGCCGGGTCTATGCGGATCTAAGGGAGGCAGGGGAAGGCTGTGGCATCAACCGTGTGGCCAAGATCATGCGTAAAAATAAGATACGAGCTTTGCGTGGATATAAAAAACCAAGGTATCGTTATAGTAAGCCTCACATGGCGGTTCCAAACCAACTTGAGCAGCAATTTACTGTTGATAGCCCGAACGCCGCATGGGTGACGGACATCACCTACATTCGAACTTGGCAGGGTTGGCTTTACCTCGCCACGGTTCTCGATTTATATGCCCGTAAGGTTGTTGGTTGATCAATGAAAGCAACGCTTGAAAAGGAACTGGTGCTGGATGCTTTACTGATGGCCGTTTGGCGGAGACAATCCAAGAATCAGGTCGTTCTTCACTCTGATCAAGGGTCACAATACAGCAGCGATGAATGGTCACGATTCTGCGAACAGCATAATTTGCCAGTCAGCATGAGTCGGCGTGGTAATTGTTATGATAATGCAGTCGCGGAATCTTTTTTCAGCAGCCTAAAGAAGGAACGCATTCGTAAGCAGATTTACAGAAACCATGACGAAGCACGCATGGATGTTTTTGATTACATCGAAGTGTTATACAATCGTAATCGGCGACATAGCCATCTTGGCGGCATGACCCCAGAAGCATTTGAGCAGAAGTTTGAAAACAGGCAGCAGGTGTCTAGTTAAGGGGGGGTAGTCCATATGGAGTTTTACTGTAAGTCGCCACTTCCAGTAACTCGAGATGAGTTATTTTGATCAAGCGATATAAAATTTACAATTTTGAATATTGTGAAGGGCTGATCATGGTGGGGAAGGGTGTGACAGGCCTAATCTGTGAAATAATTATATTTATTCCTGGGATTCGGGCATGTCTGTAAAATTTCATGACTTAAATCTCACTCATCCATTTTGAAACACCCCAAATGGATTACCGTTTCTAGAGCTACGGTTTACAGGCTGGCAGCAAAGCTTGATAAGGAATTTGAAGAACAGAACCAGGAGGCATGAAACCACGGAGGCTGCTCCTGATTTGGTTGCAGCCTCCGTTAAGTCACAATATATGACACCCGCCGCCAGAACTGTTTACTCAATCTGCGTTACAGGCCCACAACAGCGGCAGAACCAACAAAAAATGGATTTGTCCCATCTCCCAGAGATAGTCCTTTTAGCGAAGCTTTGAAACATGCTTAGCGCTTGCCCAAAATCTCCTCTTCCGATAAGCAAGCCGCCTGCAATAAACCATAATGCAAACCTGTTCCACTCCATAAAGAAGTAACCCAATAAAAAACACCGCCAAAAAGTGTTGTGTCAAAGCTCCAGAGACTGCATAAAAGAAGTAAAATGCCGCCCGATAACCGAGATGTGACCATTTCGGCTGCGGTTCAACTTCACTATCCATCTGCATCAGATCAATCATCAAAACGGAGAAACAATAGGTTACCAAGGCAACACTCACCATAAATGACGGCGGGGGATAACCGAGGAACTGACGAACCGATTCAGAAACTGAGGAGAACAAATCAAAATCTCTCAACAGGAAAGCCCCCATGCTGATGAGGATAAATAGTAGGATGGCCCCAAGTCCTCGGCGCGAAAGGGTTTGGCTTTCTTGCCCTATCTGCTGCTGGATACGACTTAACTCATGTCGTGATGATTCCGTTTCCTGCTTAATTATTCCAATCATACCCCATCCACTTAACGACCAATCTGAGGCGCGTTCAAACGCTATCAGTTCAGGCTTTGCTATGACCTTCTCGATCAATGTGATACATGCGACTCTGAGTGGTCGTCCAATTCTTCTTCCCAACCAGACCACATCAATGACACTTACCAAACAGATCTGATCTCTTAGCTGTACTTGTTTGTCGCGGTTTGTAGTTCATCTTCCATTGATTCTTTCTTGCCGAAGTCCCCTTTAACCAATCTAAAAGCCAACCTAACAACTGGAACAATTTGCAAAAACATAATCAGTCCACAAATACCCAAAAAAAGCCAAATCAGAGCATTACTGCGATCACCTCTTGCGCCAGTCTCAGCTAATACTGGTGAGTAGAAAACCATCATAATGCTGATTGCTGCTACCATTCTTGCTGTCCATGACATAACTTACTCCGTTGTTAAATTTGTTATGGTGATAGGTTATTAAGTTAATGCTGTTTCAAGATCACCAACGGCACATTCTACGACCGAGCGTAGCTCTTCATTGTCTTCATGGCTTAGAGGCGTTAGAGCGGTTTGATTGTTCCACAGAATGTATTTCACAGGTAACTAAGCACTAGACGTGCCAAAGCAAAGATAATTGATATTTCTTATTAGTTTCAATAGGTTGATTGGTACTAAAAATGAGGTGAGCGCCCCTGTTCCACAGGAATTTTCCTGTGGAACAGGAACGTTCTTGCGAAACAGGGTGGGAGTTTTCTTTTTTAACTACGGTCCTATCCACAAAACAAAGCTGCGGTTCAGCAGCGCTGCCACGAATGATTCTGCGTCATTGCGTGCCAACAGCAGGTACGAGCAGTCTCTCAAATTGCTTAAGCGTTGGCTTTGCTGTTGAAATCACAGCAAAGCGAAAGCGCCAATTTTATGTTTCAAATGTCTGGGTGCGAAAATTAAATCTCAATATATGAGAATGATTTTCTGCTGAAGGGGAGGGTGTGCTTTAAGTCTTTACCCTATCCAACACAACATGTGATGAGACGGCCCAACCATTTTGTTGCCGTGCCTCAGGGTATATCACAGCAGATCCGCTTCCTGTAATTGAGTCCCTGTCCGCTGGGTGCCTTAATACAACTGGATAACTGCACTCGCGCGGCAAAGGATGGAGGCGATGATGCTTCCATCGGTTCCGTATGTAAAATCTCACTATAAATCTAATGAATGAAGAAGTGTGTTTGTACTTTTACTTCAGAAAAGTAAGGACTTTTACTTCGTTGTACGGGCGAGGTCATGGACAGCCCCCCGCGAGAATATCTAACGTCGCATAATAGGTGTTCTGTCGATAGACATTTTAATGATGTGGCAGGGCAGGGAGAGGGATTGACACCTCTCGATATACGCATTACAATCACTGAAAATCCTCTTAAACTTTAGCGAGTTGGGGTGGTTTTTTATTGAAACCTCGGAGTTGGCGCTCTGGGGTTTCGTCTTTTAAAGCCTCTCGGAGTTGGCGCTCTGAGGGGCTTTTTCTCTAATGTTTACCTGATCTGATTACCATTGGTGGTAATTGGCGTTACCATTAGTGGTACATAAAGTTGTGGCTATTTTAATTTTACAGCAGACAGCATGTCAAGCTCTGGAGATTCTCCAACGACCTCAAGTTGTAAATTTATCGATTCAAGTTTCTGCTGAACAAACCAAGATGCCGTCCCCCGAGGATATCCACCTTTCTTGATATTTTCCTTAAATTCCTTCCAAACATCCTCATCAATAGAGAGAACTACCCTAGTTTTATTTTTTCCCGTCATTTTGGCCGACCCTTTCTATGTGTTTCCTACGTGCATCAACTGTGACATAACTATCACGGGAGGATATATCCGTCAAATTTATTTTTGATTTAAGGGGACTACGTTTCCATTGTTAGAGCTTACACATTCTCGTTGCATAGGCATGTTTATGTTGATATGGTGCGACAAGTAAAACACTCGATAACATTGGAGTCATTGCCATGCTCAATAACCAGCGTGTAGATCCGCCACGGTGCCCAACCTGTCGACAATCAATAAGGCAAACCCCCAATGGGTTCAAGTGTGGCAATTGTAACTTTATCCTTGAAACTACTAAAAAAAATACCTTAATTCCCCCTTCCTCCCCTTAATAACGCTCGCCTAACGGCTTTGCTGAAGCGTCCCTAAAAGGGAGCTTCTACCGTGATCAGGTTCGCTCCATCCCCCACAAACCCGCAAAAAGCCGCGGGCCTGCGGGTCCCCCGGTCGCTCGGCTTGCGGCCGCCTAATCAGGGGAGGGCGGTACTAGTTTTGGTCGGCATGGCTAACAGGAAGAGACGAATTAACAAGCAGTTTTGGTTGTCCTAAGCATTCTAGCTCGTCTGCAACAGCACACTGGAAAAAACCGCCATTGCCTGACTGTTCAAAAAGGGATGCTATGGTCTGTGCCACCTGATCGATTTTCGAATCCGGAATCTCTTTCCGGACGGTTTGAAGCTGAACAACTAGACGATAGGCTATTTTCTGTAGATTTTTTGTCTGATGATATTTGATTTTTTCTTTGCTCATGATTTTGCCTTTCATTGTTGGGGTGTTTTCCGTATCCCTCAGTAAGGAGATGCAGAAGGAGAGTATTGTCACCAGCCTGAGCAAGTTGACTTGCCATTCCGAATAAAAACTCCAACTGTTCTATATTTTTGAGACCGTCTTTCTGCCTGGACGGAGGTGGAACCCAGAAACCGTAATCGCAAACGAATCCCTTGCCATGCAGGAGGACATTTACATTTTTATCGATATAGGTTTGAACGGTTCGCCGATATTGTGAGCCGCAAGCCCTGAAGGTTTCTGGCTTTGCTTCATCTCGTAGCCCTTGAGAGATGGAGTAGCGATTGCCATAAATACGGTTGCCGTAAAAATTATCTTTCTGTTCTTTAGTGACGTATTTGAGCAGGTAGCGGATGCAGCGGAACGAATCGCCCCTGAGTCTTTTGACATCGACGGAATTGGAAGATTGTTTCCAGATATCAACCAGATAACGGATGTTGAAATATTTATTGGTCAGCAGGTGGTAATGGATATTGCCGGATAGCGGTTGGATCTCAGCGACACAGGTATATTCAAGCTGATGTTCAGGTTTCCCGGTGACGTCTGCTAATCGAGCGTATTTCTTCGACAGGGTATTGAGGAAGCGTTCTTTCTCTTTGTTGGCGTAGTCATGATTGACGGTCCCATCATCATTTAAATCAGAGATTTTCGGATCGAATGTAAGGGTTAACATAGTCTTGAACGGGGTTTTGACGTTTCGACCAATGGACAGACCCCGCATGGGTTTGCTACATTATCAACGTCGCATAATATATAGGGTGGTAACGTTAACCTAAATGTGGCTAAGAAAGGGCAGGGAGAGGGATTGACACCTCCCGATATACACGATAACATCACAGAAAATCCCCTGAAACTTTAGTCGGTTGTGTGGATTTTTTATTGAAACCTCGGAGTTGGCGCTCTGGGGTTTCGCCTTTTAAAGCCTCTCAGAGTTGGCGCTCTGGGGGGCTTTTTCTCTAATGTTTGCCTGACCTAAATACCATTGTTGGTAATTGGCGTTACCAATATCTGGTAGTTCTTCTGGTCGCGATTCTAATTTTCAAACCCTTCTTTAGTCAACTGTGTTCTCTGAATCATCATCCGAAGGACCACTAACCCATAATTCACCAACTGCACCTCGCTGGTCTCCATCTGTCACCAAAACGGAATCACCGACAGAAATGCAAATATCGCTAAAGGTTAGTTGCTCTCCAGAACGTTTTTTCTCAAGAGTATTGGCCAGACGAGGAATAAGCCCGCTACGTAAATATTCGTCGATGACAAGAGAAACGGTCTGCTTAGGGAGTTTCAGCTCTTTAACAAGCTCCTGTGCCCGATCCATACTTTCTTGATCGAGCGTTAAATAATATCGTTTTTTACCTTCTGCTATTGGCATGCGATCTCCTTTGTTTTTCGGAATATACAATGGTGTCACACCCGTGTCAACGGTAAATCGTGTGCCTCTTTTCTACCGTGACAAGATCGACAAATACGAAAAAAAAGAGTAAAGCGCTTTACTATCAGCTACTTACAGAAATTCTACCCTTGATTACTCAACTAAAATAGGTATATGCTTAGGACAGCAAATACTTCATAACAGAGAATACAAGGAGAGCAAAATGGCAGATCGATTGTTGAGAAAAGTAAGAAAAACAGATGCGACGAAACTTGAAGACCTTCTTCTGGTTATGGCCAAAAATGTTGAAAATTCCCTTATCGAAGGAGGAGCAGTACCCGGAAAGGATTATACAATTCGCGATCTCTACACATGGGGACTGCCTTTTGCCCTGTCTGTTTTTGATTCAGAAAAAGCCGATATTGAATTCGCTGTTGAGTTCTGAAATTCACTGGAAGGGTCAAATAGATTTCTTCTGGTCGTTGCGCATTAACATGCTGCACTCCGAAGCGCAAACGCGCTCCGGCCGCGCAGTGCCTCTTGGTCTTCCTCTCGCAGGGGCGAGAAGTCGACCAGTTGGCACCCTTGCTTTCTACGATTATTGAGCCATGGGTGGCGCATCCATTGCCGCTTCGCTTCCAGTTAAAATCTCAAAAGCGCCGACTGGGGAAGGGGGGTTAACAAGCAGTTTTGCCTGTCCCAAGCATTCAAGCTCTTCTGCAACAGCACACTGTAAAAAGCCGCCATTGCCCGACTGTTCAAAAAGGGATGCTAGTGTCTGTGCGACCTGATCGATTTTCGAATCCGGTATCTCTTCGCGGACGGTTTGAAGTTGTATAACAAGACGATAGGCTATTTTCTGTAGATTCTTTGTTTGATGATACTTGATTTCCTCTTTCACCAAATTCGTCGATTTTTTCATGATTTTTCCTTTCATTGTTTGAGGTTTTTCCGTATCCCTCAGTTAAGAGATGCAGAAGGAGAGTATCGTCACCAGCCTGAGCAAGTTGACTTGCCATACCGAATAAGAATTCCAGCTGTTCGATGTTTTTCAGACCGTCTTTCTGCCTGGATGGAGGTGGAACCCAAAAACCGTAATCGCAAACGAATCCCTTGCCATGCAGCAGGGTATTTACGTTTTTATCGATATAAGTTTGAACGGTTCGACGATATTGGGAGCCGCAAGCCCTGAAGGTTACTGGCTTTGCCTCATCTCGAAGTCCCTGCGAAATTGAATAGCGGTTACCGTAAATCTGGTTGCCGTAGGGATTGTCTTTCTGTTCTTTAGTGACGTATTTGAGCAGATAACGAATGCAGCGGATTGAATCGCCCTTGAGCTTTTTTACATCGACAGAATTGGAGGATTGTTTCCAGATATCACCCAGATAACGGAGGTTGAAATACTTGTTTGTCAGAAGGTGATAATGGATATTGCCCGTCTGAGGTTGGATCTCTGCGACACAGGTATATTCAAGCTGAAGTTCAGGTTTTCCTGAGACCTCTGCTAATCGGGCATATCGTTTAGACAGGGTATTGAGGAAGCGTTCTTTCTCTTTGTTGGCGTAATCATGGTTGACGGTGCCATCGTCGTTTAGATCAGCGATTTTGGGATCAAAGGTGAGTGTCAGCATCGTTATGAAGGGAGTTTTTACGTTTCGACCAACACGCCTGATTTTCTTTCGAGCCTCATCGGTTAAATCATCGGTACAGCGTTTTCCACGTTTTGCGCCTTTCGGTTTTAAAGAAGCGCGTTTCGGGGAGAAGTAGCCGCTGGAAATCTCACCGGAGGGATACAGGTTGACGGTGACACCAACAGAAGTTTCATCGACGCAGGAAAAATAAATATCCCGTTGCCACTGTTCAAGATCGTTAGGACTACATAAATACTGGTTATCCTCATCCGCCAAAGGTTCTGTCAGACATTTAGAACTATTATTAAATCCAGAGGCAGGAGCTTCAAACAAGGAGGCTTGGCTCATGGTTGCCTCCGGGGTCGCCCGGGCTGGCCACCACGACCTGCCTCTATAAGTGACGGTCTAACGAGATCGGGGGAACTCCAAGGATGCTTCTCTGCACGTAGATCAGCGGATATCTGCTTGATAGCAGCATTGCGTTTAAGTCCCTGAGAAAGGTAGAGGTCGTACGCTTCGACCAGGCGTGCGTAATATCTCTCTAAGTTTTGTTTTGCTTCCTGGGCGAATATCTCTGAATCAGCAGCAGCACGAGACTTGGCAAGTTTTGACTCTCGATTGATGATCTGGACGAATCCGGTGAGGGAATCGAGCAGCTGTGCATAGTGGTGATAGTGTTCTCGTGGGAGAGTTACGGTTACTTCGAGTTGGCCATCATCGAGGTGATTGACCTTGAGGGTGTCTTGCAGGTATTGAAATAGCGAGGTCATTGAAAGACCCCACTACGGGATGACGCATATTTAACGTCGCATAATATATATTATGTCAACTAAGCTATTTTTTAAATTCTGTAACTTTAAAATGAATGTACTGAGACCTCTCAAGGGATCAGTACGATTTTTCCCTTTGCCCCCGATTCCATCACCTTCATATGCGCCTGAGCAGCGTCCACAAGAGGCATTTCAGCATTGATCACTGGCGCTAGCGAACCATTTTCCATCCCGGCTCGCAGTGCCGAATGGATGCAGAATAACTCTTTCTCTGTCGTATTGAACAATGACATTCCTAAAATAGCGGCGTTACGTCCCATGATCGCGCGTGGATCAATCTCGATGCTGCCGCGAGTACCGATAACCACGACCCGACCAAATTTTGCCAGCAGATTGAGATCCTTTGCCAGGTTGATGTTGGCCAACATTTCCAAAATGACATTAACGCCCTGGCCACAGGTTAATTCATCAATTTCATCACAATAGTCTGGTTTGCTGTGATCAAGTGCAGCAACAGCTCCCTGCTGCTTGATTAGTTTGAGTCCCGCGGGAGTCCCCGCAGTGCCAATAGCACGGATGCCATTGGCACTGGCCATCTGCAATGCCGCCAGACCGACAGCGCCACTGGCACCATGAACCAATATGGTCTCTCCAGGCAGTACCTGCGCTCGATAAAAAATTGCGAAATAGGCAGTCGAATAAGGAACGCCCAGCGCGGCACCAGCATTAAAACTGACATTATCCGGCAACTGATAACAGTTTGTTTCCTTCGCCAGCAGCTGTTCGGCATAGCAACCGGTATCGCTGCCAAAACAATAGACCCGGTCACCAACCTTTCGGTGTTTAACCTCTGGGCCGACAGCGATAACCACCCCAGCAGCATCGAATCCAGGGGTATAGGGTAATTGTGGACTGACGGGATAAATCCCAGCACGGATATAGGTGTCAACCGGGTTGACACCTATTGATTTGATATCGATGTGTAGCTGATTTGCCACCGGTGGGAGCAGCGCGACTTCCTGGAGCTGCATGACACTGGGATCGCCAAACTTATGAACACGGATCGCTTGCATAGAAACCTCCCAACTTAATGAGATGTAAGCATATCAGCCGATACCAGCAAGTTCCAGTCGACCGCCCCAACGGCGGAGTAATTCTGCTTTGACTTGATTTGCTGCGGGATCATTTAGCATATCCGTTTTCTCAAGATAATCGAGGGCTTCCTGACGAGCAGTTTCTAGAATGCGGGCATCACGTAAAAGATTGGCAACCCGAAAATCTGGCAATCCTGCCTGCCGGGTACCAAGGAATTCTCCCGGGCCGCGAATTTCCAGGTCAGTCTCAGCGATACGAAAGCCATCTTCTGTCTCGACCATGACCTGCAAACGTTTGCGAGCATCTTCACTATAATGTTCTGATGGGACTAACAGGCAATGGCTTTTGTCGGCTCCCCGACCGACCCGTCCGCGTAACTGGTGCAATTGAGCCAGCCCGAAACGATCAGCGTGCTCGATCATCATCACTGTCGCATTCGGCACATCGACACCAACTTCAATAACCGTGGTCGCCACCAAAAGATCAAGTTCTTTGCGGCGAAAAGCAGACATGACTAAATCTTTTTCTGCTGCTTTTAATCTACCATGCAGTAGTCCAATGCGGGCCTGCGGAAAAACCTCGTTGGCCAACTGTGTTGCCGCTTCGGTAGCGGCCTGCAGATCAGACTTTTCTGATTCTTCGACCAACGGATAAACAATATAGGCCTGCCTGCCCTGCTCTAGTTCTTCGCGGATCTGCGCGTAAGCTTTGCTGCGTTGCCAGCCACTATAGATTTGCGTTGTCACTGGCTTGCGCCCCGGTGGAAGTTGATCAATGACCGAAATAGAAAGGTCGCCATAAAGGGTCAAAGACAGCGTGCGTGGAATCGGCGTTGCGGTCATCACGAGAATGTCGGGATTACATCCTTTGTGCTTGAGGATACTGCGTTGCTTTACACCGAAGCGATGCTGCTCGTCGACAATTCCCAGACCAAGGCGTTTAAATTCAACCCCTTCCTGTAGAATCGCATGGGTACCGACGACCAGATCGACTTCGCCAGTAGCAATTTTCTCTAACGCTACCTTTTTATCGGAAGCCTTCATACTTCCCTGTAGAAGCAGTGACCTAAGTCCCAACTGTTCAAGCCATCCATGAAAGGTGGCAAAGTGTTGTTCGGCGAGAATCTCGGTCGGTGCAACAATTGCGACCTGGGCATCATTTTCAATCGCGATCAGCGCCGCCATCAAAGCAACCAAGGTTTTACCGCTGCCAACATCCCCTTGTAACAAGCGGTTCATGGGATGGGCAGACATCATGTCCTGTTTGATTTCGCCCAGCACCCGACGTTGTGCCTCCGTCAATTTAAAGGGCAGCATTTTGTTCAGCGGGATGGTGTAACGGTGCTCAACTTTAAAAGCAAACCCCTCTTCCAGTTGTATGCCCTGGCGTTTTAATAAGAGACCAAGTTCCAGATAGAAAAACTCGTCGAAAACCAGAGAACTACGAGCCTGATCCCTCCCCTGCTGCAAAGCAAATAGATCCGTTTGCTTGTCTGGCCAATGCGCCTGAAGGAGCGCGTCAGTCAGCGGCATCAGTTTATGCCGCTGCAGAATGTCGGTGGGAATCTGACTAACGACAAACCTGGCATGATCTGCAACGAGTGGAAACCAGATTTTACGTGATTGTTTCTGACTGAGTCCTTCTGTTAAGGGATAAACAGGGAGAATACGACCGAAATTAAGTGGGTCACTTTCCAATAACTGCATTGGATCGACACCCTCGGGAAGAGGTTCAGCATCGGGATGATAGATTTCTCGCGTGGCGCCATACTGTTTAACTTCGCCGATAAAGACTGATTTCTGGCCGATTGGGAAAAGTTTTTGCAACCAGGGCTTGCGGTAACGAAACCATTTGAGAGAAATCTGACCGCTGTCATCGCCGACAATAATTTCATATATCTGCTTGCGAGTGCGCGCGGTTTTTGCTTCTCCAGCCGCTAGGACCCTGCCGACAAAAACCTCTTGCTGACCGGCACGCAGTTGGGAAATAGACTTAAGTTGCCGACGGTCTTCGTAACGTAACGGGAGATGATAGAGGGCATCTTCGACCGTTTTCAGGCCGAGCTTTTCAAGCTTGGGTAACATTCGCGGACCGACGCCGCGAATGTTACCCAATGAGAGGTTCAGTGCAGAATGGTTTTCTGTCGTTGAAATGGCAGAGGGCATCTGCCCGGCTCAGTTTTCGAAAATAGCGTTCAGAGCAGTGAGGATATCTTCAACATCAAGTCCATGGGCCCGTGCGCCCTGTTCGAGAGTTTCGTTCATCGCCCCCATGCAGCCGACACAGCCGAGATTGAATTCACCGAGGACCCTGGCAACTTCCGGGCTCATTTGCAGTGCCTGGTGAAAGGTCATATCTTTGGTAATCTTCTGGCCCATTATTTTCTCCATTAATTGAATTTATTTGGTAAGTGAAATGTTTAAAATTGTACGAATTGTCACAGAAGAACTCATAAAATGCAAGAAAAACGGGGCAGAGTCAAAAGACCCGCCCCGCCATTCAACTATATTAAAGCAGCTCAGCTGTATTCGATACTGGTGACTTCGTAGACGCGCACACCAGAAGGAACGACAATCTTCACTTCTTCATCGACAGTATGGCCAATCAGGGCCTTGCCGACCGGTGAGGTAACAGAAATCTTACCGATTTTAATATCAGCTTCTTCTTCGCCAACAAGCTGGTAGGTCACCTCTTTTTCTGTGTCGATATCAAAAAGGGTCACCTTGGCGCCAAAAACGATTTTATCGCTGACGATGGTCGCTGGGTTGATTACTTGCGCTCGAGCAATCTTGTCGCCGAGTTCCAGGATACGGCCTTCGACAAATCCCTGGCGATCTTTGGCGGCGTCGTATTCAGCATTTTCAGAAAGATCGCCATGGCTACGAGCTTCTGCGATATCCTGTACAACCTTAGGACGCTCGACTCGGACCAACTGCTTTAACTCTTCCTGCAGGCGCTGATGACTCTCTTCGGTCATCGGAACCGTGTCGTTCATACTTATTTACTCCTGAAAAAATAATAGTGGGCGGGGAAAACCCGCCCACATATTGTTTATATTAATGTTTGTATTAGTTAACTACGATACGGAATAATACTCTTGCAGCGGAGTGACGTCAAGACTTTCTCTCTTCATTGCCAGAATCCCATCAGTCACAGCATCAATTCCAGCGACGGTTGTAAAGTACGCAATCTCTTGCATCAGCGCAGAACGTCGGATCGAATAAGAGTCCGCTACCGATTGAGCTCCAAGAGTTGTATTGAAAACCATACATATTTCCTTACTCTTTAGGGCATCAACGCAATGTGGTCGACCTTCCTTGACCTTATTGACGTATTCCACGGCAATGTCTTTGTCGGCGAGAAATTTAGCCGTACCGCTGGTGGCAACGATGGTAAAACCGGCCGCAATGAGTTTTGTCACCGATTTAAGTATTAACTCTTTATCCGAGTCCTTGACGCTGATAAAAACCTTGCCACTTTCCGGCAGTTTAACTCCGGCACCAAGCTGAGCTTTAGCAAAGGCTTTGCCGAAATCGTAATCAATCCCCATGACTTCACCCGTCGATTTCATCTCCGGCCCAAGCAGGGTGTCAACTCCTGGAAATTTAACGAAAGGAAAGACTGCTTCTTTAACCGAAATATACTTCGGGATGATATCGCCTGAGACGCCAAGTTCGCTCAAGGTTTGGCCGGCCATCACCTTGGCAGCGATCTGCGCCAATTGCCGTCCGGTCGCCTTGGAGACAAAGGGTACGGTTCGACTTGCACGTGGATTGACTTCAATCAGGTAGATAGTCTCCCCTTTAACAGCGAACTGGATATTCATCAGTCCGATGACCTTGAGTTCGAGAGCCAGTTCAATCGTCTGGCGACGAATTTCGGCGACAATTTCCTGCGACAGCGAGTAGGTTGGCAAGGAACAGGCCGAGTCTCCAGAGTGAATCCCTGCTTGCTCGATATGCTGCATTATTCCGCCGATGACGACATCAGTACCATCAGAGAGAGCATCGACATCCACTTCGATCGCTTCCTGAAGAAATTTATCGATCAGAATTGGATGCTCCGGTGACGCCAGAACGGCAAACTTCATGTAGTTGCGTAGCCGTTCAACATCGTAGACGATCTCCATCGCCCGCCCGCCGAGGACGTAGGAAGGCCGAACCACAACCGGGTAACCGATCCGGGCCGCGATTTTCTCCGACTCTTCAAATGAACGAGCCAGACCATTTTCTGGCTGGCGCAGGTTGAGCTTATGCAGCAGCGCCTGGAAACGTTCACGATCTTCGGCACGATCGATGGCATCTGGTGAGGTTCCGATAATTGGCACACCAGACTTTTCCAGCTCAACAGCTAACTTCAACGGCGTTTGGCCACCAAACTGAACGATAACCCCTTCCGGCTTTTCGATTGCGACAATTTCCAGGACATCCTCAAGGGTCAACGGTTCAAAATAGAGCCGGTCGGAGGTGTCGTAATCGGTAGAAACCGTTTCCGGGTTACAGTTGACCATGATGGTTTCGAATCCAGCTTCAGCCAGAGAAAATGCCCCATGCACGCAGCAGTAATCGAACTCGATCCCTTGGCCAATCCTGTTAGGGCCGCCACCCAGAATCATAATTTTGCGCTTATCGGTTGGCTCTGCTTCGCACTCGGTTTCGTAACTCGAATAAAGATACGGAGTAAAGGCTTCAAACTCGGCGCCACAAGTATCGACGCGTTTATAAACCGGGCGAACGGAAAATTTATGCCGCATTTCGCGGACATCCTTTTCGGTCACTTCCCAAAGAGACGCCAGTCTCTTATCCGAAAAACCATATTGTTTGGCACCGCGCAGTAGATCAATGAATTGCTGATCACCAGCAGCCATCAGATTTTTCTGCGTAACAAGCAGCGACTCCATCTCGATGATCTGCTCGATATTATGTAAAAACCAGGGATCGATCCCGGTCAGCTGATGAATTTCATCAATGCTAAAACCGGCGCGAATAGCGTCACCCAGATGCCACATCCGATCACAGTTGGGAATACGCAAGTTGGTGCGCAGTTCATCCAACTCGTTTTGTGACAAGGTGCGACGGTAGTCACCTGGGGTTTCAAACAGACGACTCTCAAAACCGTGCGAACCTATCTCCAATGAACGGAGCGCTTTTTGCAGACTCTCTTTAAAGGTCCGACCGATCGCCATCGCTTCTCCGACCGATTTCATCTGTGTCGTCAAGGTGGCGTCCGCTTGCGGAAACTTTTCAAAGGTAAAACGCGGCACTTTGGTGACCACATAATCGATAGTCGGCTCAAAGGAGGCCAGCGTCTCACGGGTAATATCATTGGTGAGCTCGTTTAACAGGTAGCCGACCGACAATTTGGCGGCAATCTTGGCAATCGGGAAGCCGGTTGCTTTTGAGGCCAGCGCCGAGGAGCGGGAAACGCGCGGGTTCATCTCGATGACCACCAGACGACCGTCTTTCGGGTTAATCCCGAACTGGATATTGGAGCCGCCGGTCTCAACGCCGATCTCACGGATGATCTTTAGCGAAGCATCGCGAAGAATCTGATATTCCTTATCGGTCAAGGTTTGCGCGGGTGCAACAGTGATCGAATCACCGGTGTGGACACCCATAGCGTCAAAGTTTTCAATCGAGCAGATAATGACGACGTTGTCGGCCATGTCGCGCATGACTTCCAGTTCGTACTCTTTCCAGCCGATTACCGATTCTTCAACCAGCACCTCGTCGGTTGGTGAGGCATCAATGCCTGCCATGACCATCCGCTCGTATTCTTCGAGATTGTAGGCAATCCCGCCCCCGGTGCCACCGAGCGTAAAAGAAGGCCTGATGATCGCAGGGAAACCGACCGACTCAATGACCTCCATCGCTTCTTTATGACTATGCGCCAGACCGGAACGGGGCACAGCAAGACCGATTTTTTCCATCGCCGCTTTAAACAGAGTGCGATCTTCCGCTTTTTTGATCGGGCCGAGCTTGGCACCGATAAGTTCGACACCGAACTTATCCAGAATGCCCATTTCAGCAACGGCAACAGCCGTATTAAGGGCAGTCTGGCCACCAAGGGTCGGCAGCACGGCATCCGGGCGTTCCTTTTCGATGATTTTGGCCAGAACTTCCGGGGTAACTGGTTCGACGTACGTCCGATCGGCAAAGTCAGGATCGGTCATAATGGTCGCCGGATTTGAATTCAGCAGGATGACTTCGTAGCCCTCCTCTTTCAGGGCTTTACACGCCTGGGTTCCCGAATAATCGAATTCACAGGCCTGACCGATAATGATCGGGCCGGCACCGATAATCAGAATCTTTTTAATGTCTGTACGCTTGGGCATGGACGTTCCTTATATAAAAAAAATCGATAAAACTAGTTTTTGTGTTTCGCCATCATCTCGATGAAGCGCGCGAACAGATACTGTGCATCGTGTGGACCAGGAGAAGCCTCAGGGTGGTATTGCACAGAAAAAGCCGGCAGCTTTGTATGTTGAATGCCCTCAACAGTGTTGTCATTGAGGTTGATGTGGGTCACTTTAATCTGCTTACTCAGAGACTCAGCATCGACTGCAAAACCGTGATTCTGAGAAGTTATTTCCACCTGCTGGCGCTGATGGTCGAGAACCGGCTGGTTGCCACCCCGATGGCCAAATTTTAGTTTGTAGGTTTTACCGCCAAGTGCAATCGACAACAGTTGATGACCGAGACAGATGCCAAAAATCGGCACCTTGCCGAGCAACTTAACGATATTTTCCTGCGCATATTTAATTGGCTCAGGATCGCCTGGGCCGTTACTCAGAAAAACCCCATCTGGATTCATCTTTAAGACCTCTTCGGCTGGTGTCGCGGCTGGCACGACGGTCACATCGCAACCCGAAGAGACGAGGTTCCGCAGAATGTTCCGCTTGATACCAAAATCATAGGCAACGACCTTGTAAGGGAGCACTTCCGAACTGCGATCAGCGTAACCCTCCCCCAGAGTCCAGACCCCTTCGGAGTAGCTATAAGCAGAATCGCAGGTGACTTTTTTGACCAGGTCACGACCGAGCAGACCCGGTGAATGCCGGGCTTTTTCGATCAGGCGGTCTGGGTCGCTATCAACCGAGGAGACAATCCCGACCTGAGCCCCCTTGGTACGAATGTGACGCACCAGCGCCCGGGTGTCGATGCCTTCGATGCCAACAATGCCTCTTTCTTTCAGGTAGGCATCGAGGGTCATTTCCGAACGGAAGTTACTCGGAAAAGGGCAAGACTCCTTAACCACAAAGGCGGAAAGGAACGGTTTGCACGACTCCACATCTTCCAAGTTGATACCGGAATTACCGATCTGCGGATAGGTCATTGTGACAATCTCTCCGCAATAGGAAGGGTCAGTCAGAATTTCCTGATAACCAGTCATGCTGGTGTTAAAAACCACTTCACCAGAAACTTCACCAGTTGCCCCGAATGCTTTCCCCTCAAAAACCTTGCCGTCGGCAAGGGCCAAAATTGCTTTCATAGATATCACTTTCCTGTTTCAGTTAATGCCTGTTTCAAGCTATCAAACAGCGGTAACCTTCGCTGTATGTTCATACTTGTATTTAGTTTAAATCAGCATGGTATTCCTGCAAACTCTTCACCGCACCTTTACCAACTCCACTGCAGGCGGCAATACCTTCTGCTGCAGCTATTGCTGCTGAAATAGTTGTAATATATGGAACTTTTTGTTTGATCGCAGTTTTTCTAATATAGGAATCGTCGTGCGTACCAAGGCGCCCAATCGGCGTATTGACAACCAGCTGGATATCACCATTCATAATGCTGTCGCCGATATTTGGTCGACCTTCGTGCATTTTTTTGATTTTTTCTGCTGTTATACCATGCTCATTGAGATAGGCAGAGGTGCCCTCGGTCGCGAATACCTTAAAGCCGAGCTCAGCAAAACGTTTCGCAACTTCCAGTCCGCCAACTCGGTCATTTTCATTGACGGTAATCAAAACTGAGCCGCTTTGCGGCAACATAGTTCCTGTCCCCTCCTGAGCTTTAAAGAAAGCGCGACCAAAGTTATCGGACATGCCGAGAACTTCACCGGTTGAACGCATTTCCGGACCCAATACAGGATCAACTTCTGGGAACATGTTGAATGGGAAAACAGCTTCTTTAACACCATAATGTGGCAATTTCTGCGCAACCAAGTTCATATCGGCGATCTTCTCGCCGAGCACTGCCCTCACTGCCAAACGAGCCATCGGGATGTTGCAGACCTTGGAAACCAACGGTACGGTCCGACTGGCTCGAGGATTTGCCTCGATGATGTATACTTTGTCTTCAAAGATTGCATACTGGATGTTCATCAGGCCAACAACGTCCATTTCGACAGCAATTTTTTGCGTATAGCTGACGATGGTATCAATATGTTTCTGTGGGATATTCACGGGTGGAATAACGCATGCGGAGTCCCCAGAGTGAATTCCTGCCATTTCGATATGCTCCATCACTGCCGGGACAAAAGCAGTGGTGCCGTCACAGATTGCATCTGCCTCAGCCTCGATCGCATCCTCCAGGAATTTATCGATCAGAATCGGCCGATCAGGTGACACATCAACCGCTTTGGTTACATATTCTTGAAGCATCTTGTCATCGAAAACCACTTCCATAGCTCTACCACCGAGAACGTAGGAAGGACGTACCATCAACGGATAGCCGATTCGATTTGAAATCTGTAAAGCTTCATCCAGAGTGCTGGCCATGCCGGAATCAGGCTGCGGAATGTCAAGTTTTTGCATCATCGCGTTGAACTGTTCGCGATCTTCAGCCATGTCGATCGTTTGAGGGCTGGTGCCAAGGATTTTCACCCCGGCGGCTTCCAGCTCTGCGGCAATGTTCAGCGGTGTTTGTCCACCGAACTGCACCACCACCCCTTCCGGCTTCTCTTTGTGATAAATCGACAGGACATCTTCAACTGTCAAAGGCTCAAAATAGAGTTTGTCGGAGGTATCATAATCGGTGGAAACCGTCTCCGGATTACAATTGACCATAATCGTTTCATAGCCAGCTTCACGAAGGGCAAAAGCGGTATGCACACAGCAATAATCAAACTCGATCCCCTGCCCAATCCGGTTCGGACCGCCGCCAAGAACCATGACTTTTTTGTTGCTGGAAACATCGACCATGTCGGCAGCGTTGTAGGTGGAGAAGTAGTAAGCGGCGTCCTCAACCCCGCTGACCGGCACCGGTTCCCACGACTCAGCAAGATCCAGTTCCAGGCGTTTTTCACGGATTGTCTGCTCTGGCAGAGCAAGGATCTGACCGAGATACTTATCGGCAAACCCGTCTCTTTTCGCCTGCAGCAACAGTTCGCCTGGTGGGAGTTGACCACGATATTCTAGAATTTGTTCCTCAAGTTCGACCAGTTCCTTCATTTGCTCAAGGAACCATTCCTTGATATGGGTCCGGTTGTGCAGATCCTCAATTGTGGCCCCCTTGCGCAAAGCCTCGTACAGAATAAACTGGCGCTCACTGCTCGGCTCGACTAACTTCTCCATCAACTCCGACAGCGACAAACTGTTAAAATTAGCGGCAAAACCAAGACCATAACGACCACTCTCAAGAGAACGGATCGCTTTTAAAAACGCTTCCTTGTAGTTTTTGCCGATACTCATAACCTCGCCAACGGCGCGCATCTGGGTGCCTAACTTATCTTCAACTCCTTTGAATTTCTCGAAAGCCCAGCGGGCAAACTTAACAACAACATAATCGCCGGAGGGGGTATATTTTTCGAGGGTTCCATCACGCCAGTAAGGAATTTCATCGAGGGTCAGGCCCGCGGCCAGCATTGATGAGACTAAGGCAATGGGAAATCCAGTCGCTTTGGAGGCAAGTGCCGAAGAACGAGAGGTCCGCGGATTTATCTCTATAACAACAACCCGATCGGTGGCCGGATCATGCGCAAACTGGACGTTGGTACCGCCGATCACTTCAATGGCGTCAACGATATCGTAAGAGTATCTCTGCAGCCGCTGTTGTAACTCTTCACTGATTGTCAGCATCGGTGCAGTGCAGAATGAATCACCGGTGTGAACCCCCATTGCATCAACATTTTCAATGAAACAGACAGTGATTTTCTGATTTTTAGCGTCACGAACGACTTCTAGTTCTAACTCTTCCCAACCGAGGACCGATTCTTCAACCAAAATCTGATTGACCGGACTAGCGGATAAGCCGCGTCGAACTAATTCATCGAATTCCTGCATATTATAAGCGAAGCCACCACCGGTACCGCCCATGGTGTACGCAGGTCGAATAACAACCGGAAAGGCAATTCGGGTGATAATGTCTTCGGCAGCCTCTACTGTCGTTGCAATTTCGCTTCTGGCCGTTTCAATCCCCAAACGGTCCATCGTTTCTTTGAAGATCTCGCGATCTTCACCACGTTTAATCGCCTCGAGATTAACGCCGATAACTCGAACCCCATATTTATCGAGAACACCTTCTTCGGCTAAGGCACTGGAAAGGTTGAGAGCTGTCTGGCCGCCCAGATTGGGTAACAGCGCATCCGGTCGCTCTTTTGCAATAATCTCGGTGAGGGTTTTAATGTTAAGAGGTTCTACATAAGTGGCATCTGCCAAGCCGGGATCGGTCATAATTGTTGCCGGATTCGAATTAACCAGGACGATCTGATATCCAAGTTTCCGCAACGCTTTGCAGGCTTGGGTTCCTGAGTAGTCGAATTCGCAGGCCTGGCCGATAACAATCGGACCGGATCCAATAATTAATACTTTTTTTACATCATCACGTCTTGGCATAAAACCTCACCTGTCGGTTAAAAAGATAAACACTAAACACCTATTATAACGATTTAATCCCTACTGAAAACGACTTTCCCGGCACGCAAAGTCTTCATCGCGCACCCCTTCATGGTGTGACCGTCAAAGTAGGTATTTTTGCTCTTTGAGTGCAACTTTGCCGCATCAAGAAGCCACTCTTTATTTGGATTGATCAGAGTGATATCTGCAACGGCACCAACTGAGAGAGTACCACGATCAATGTTGAGAACCTTGGCGGGCCGACAGGTCAGCAGGGCAATCGCCTGTGACAGGCTCAAAATCTTGTCGGCAACCAGTCTTAAGGTCAGCGGGAGGGTCGTCTCAAGTCCGACTATCCCGTTGGCAGCCAAATCAAACTCAACGTTTTTGTCATCAATGTGATGCGGTGCATGGTCGGTAACAATTGCGTCGACCGTACCATCGGCAAGGGCCGCACGAACAGCATCGACATCTTCCTGACAGCGCAGCGGCGGATTCATCTTGGCGTTGGTATTGTAGCCGCGAACTGCTTCGTCGGTCAGCGTGAAGTGATGCGGTGTCGCTTCGCAGGTAACCCGGACACCGCGTGCCTTTGCTTGGCGGATTAATTCCAGACTTGCCCGAGTGGAAACGTGAGCGACATGCAGATGTCCGCCGGTCAGTTCAGCCAGCATGATGTCTCGCGAAGTCATTGCATCTTCAGCGGCATTCGGAATCCCCTTGAGACCAAGCTCTGTGGAAACCTCACCTTCGTTCATTGATCCACCGGCAACCAACGACAGATCTTCGGCATGGGAAATAACTGCGGCACCGAAAGTATTGGCATATTCGAGTGCCCGGCGCATCATTTCGCCATTTTTGATCGGCAACCCGTCATCGGAAAAACCGACACAACCGGCCTCTTGAAGTTCGCCCATCTCCGCAAGGATTTCACCTTTAAGACCCTTGGTCACGCAGCCGATAGGGAAAACGTTTGCGGTGCCTTCGTATTTGGCCTTATTGATGATGAACTGTGCAATCGGCAGATTGTCAATCACCGGGCTGGTGTTCGGCATACATGCGACCGAAGTTACGCCACCGGCGGCGGCAGCCAAGGTCCCGGAAATGATATCTTCCTTGTACTCCAGACCCGGTTCACGCAAGTGAACGTGAATATCGATCAGGCCGGGGGTCACAATAGTCCCGGCAGCATTGATAACTTCAGCATCGCCGGCATCGATATTAGCAGCCAATTCGGCTATTTTCCCGTCGACAATCAGAACATCGAGTTTTTCATCAATATTATTTGCCGGATCAACGACTCTTCCTGATTTCACCAGAACTTTCATAGTTGTCACCTCTATCCTCAAATCAATCTTGTTGCAGTTTTTCGCCACCGGCGGCTAAATAAAGCAGGGCCATTCTTACCGCGACACCATTTTCGACCTGATCGAGAATGACATTCTGCGGACCGTCAGCAACCGAGGTTGACAATTCAACTCCGCGATTGATCGGACCTGGGTGCATGACGATGGCATCTTCCTTAGCCAATTTGAGACGTTCTTCGGTGAGGCTGAAAAACTTACAGTATTCGCGGACCGAAGGGATCAGCGGCGCGCCCTGGCGCTCGCGCTGGATACGGAGCATCATCACCACATCGACGCCGCGAATCGCATCATCGATTTTATTAAAAACTTTGCAGCCGAGCTTTTCAATGCCTGGTGGAATCATGGTCCCCGGACCGGCGATATGGACCGTTGCGCCCAACTTATTCAGGCAGTAGATATTGGAGCGCACCACGCGACTATGTGTGATATCACCGATAATGGCCACCGTAAGCCCCTCAATCTTTCCCTTGTTCTCACGGATGGTGTAGGCATCGAGCAGCGCCTGACTAGGGTGCTCATGCATGCCATCGCCGGCGTTGATGATCGAACAGTCGAGGCGCTCAGTAAGATACTGGCATGCCCCGGAGGCGTTGTGGCGCATGACGATGATATCGGGGTTCATCGCTTCGATATTCTTCGCCGTATCCTCCAGCGTCTCCCCTTTAACCACCGAGGAACCGGAAGCACTGATGTTGATTGTGTCAGCAGAAAGACGTTTGCCGGCAATTTCAAAAGAGGTCCGGGTCCGGGTGCTGGCTTCAAAAAACAGGTTGATGATAGTTTTACCGCGCAGGGTCGGAACTTTCTTGATGTCGCGGCGATTGATCTCTTTAAAGCTGATCGCCGTATCAAGCATGAAGGTCAGTTCCTCAGCGCTGAAGTCTTTAATACTGATAATATGCTTAGGATTGAATGTCATTGAACGCCTCCAGAATTATATTCTTATCAGATGAACGGCTTGCGCGGCATGCTGCTGATCAAAATCGACTTCTATCTGTTCATTTCTGGCCGTTGGCAGATTCCTGCCGATGTAGTCAGGTCGAATCGGCAGTTCACGGTGACCACGGTCAACCAGGATCGCCAGCTGAATACATTTTGGACGACCGAGGTCGGTTAACGCATCCAGAGCGGCACGGATGGTCCGACCGGTGAACAAAACATCATCGACCAGCACCACACTGCGACCACTGAGCGCAAACCGGATATCGGTCTGCCCGACCGACAAGTCACTGCGCGAACCGATATCATCACGGTACATGGTGACGTCAATCGTCCCGAGTGGCACGACATGCCCTTCGATCTCAGAAATTTTTTGTTGTAACTGCGACGCCAGGTAATCACCGCCGGTTCTAATACCGATCAGGACCAGATCATCGACGCCCTTATTCTTTTCCAGGATTTCGTGCGCAATTCGCGTTATCGCGCGATCTATTCCCTCAATATCCAGAATTTCAATTTTTTCAGCGGCCATGGCCCTTCCTCTCCTTGTGTTTCAGACACAAAAAAAGGCACTTGCACACATAATATGCGCAGGTACCTTCGGATAGACTTTAGTTTTAAATAGTACCACTTTTGTTCCCTTGCTGACCTCTCGGATCAGATTAAAGGGTGAAACAAGCTCAAATTTCGCCGACTTTAGCAACCGTGTCGGGCAAAAGTCAATAGCTTATTTTTTAAAAATAATTACTCTATTGGTCGGCCGATACGTTCAAAGCGAACCTTCTCTGTCAGGTCAGCCTTGCCATCCCAGGACCAGTACTTGATGAAAGCAAGTCCCTTGATTTTTGATTTATGGACGAACCCCCAAAAACGGCTATCAAAGGAATGGTCACGGTTATCCCCCATGACAAAATAACTGTCCTGCGGCACTTTGATCGGTTTGGTGAAATCACGCGGACCAGCAACCGAAGGAATCACCTGTCCGTCTTTGTGGATTTCCTGCGGGAGGCTATAGGCTTCGCCGTTAACATAAACCTGCTTGGCTTTAATTTCGACAACATCACCTGGCGTACCGATGACCCGTTTGATAAAGTCACGTCGCTCGAAATAGGATTTCCCTTCATCGTCGGGAAATTCAAAGACAATGACGTCGCCTCGCTCTGGATCTCTCAATTTTAAATAGGTCCCATCAAAAAACGGCAGATGGGTTCCATAGATAAATTTATTGACTAGCAGGTGATCGCCGATCAGCAAAGTATCGAGCATCGATCCCGATGGAATCTTAAACGCCTGAAATAGAAATGTCCTGATAATCAGCGCCAGGACAATGGCAACAATTAACGCTTCAGACCACTCACGATACCAGGGTTTCTTTTCCGTAATGGCAGGGGTTTTCTTATTGAAGAATGACATTGTCTACTCTTTGACTTTGAGGATTGCCAGAAACGCTTCTTGAGGAAGTTCGACACTCCCCACCTGCTTCATCCGCTTCTTACCAGCTTTCTGCTTTTCAAGCAACTTGCGTTTCCGAGAAATATCACCACCATAGCATTTGGCGGTGACATCCTTACGCAATGCTTTGACCGTAGACCGGGCAATGATTTTGCTCCCAATTGCTGCCTGGATGGCGACTTCAAACTGTTGCCGAGGGATAAATTCCTTCATCTTAGCAACCAGGTCACGACCACGATACTGAGCCTTATCCTGATGAACAATAAGGGAGAGAGCATCGACGACTTCGCCATTAATCAGGACATTCAGTCGGACCAACTTACTCAGCCTGAAATCAAGATGCTCATAATCGAGGGACGCATAACCACGCGAAATCGATTTAAGCCGATCGAAGAAGTCGAGAACGATTTCATTCAGCGGCAACTCGTAGACTATCATCACGCGAGTCGAGGTCAAATATTTGATCTCACGCTGAATGCCGCGTTTTTCAATACAGATATTCAACACTGCACCGACAAACTCGTTCGGCACATGAATCGATGCCAGCACAAACGGTTCTTCAATCTTTTCGATGAATTGCAGTTCGGGAAGCATGTTGGCGCTTTCCACCTGTAGCTGTTCACCTTTAGTGGTCGTGACTTTGTAGACAACTGTCGGCGCGGTGGTAATCAGCTCAACATCAAACTCACGCTCCAGACGCTCCTGAATGATCTCCATATGCAGCAGGCCAAGAAAGCCACAGCGGAAGCCGAAACCGAGCGCCAAAGAGTTTTCCGGCTCAAAGGAAAATGCCGCGTCGTTGAGGCGCAGTTTTTCCAAGGCATCGCGGAAATTATCGTATTCACCCGAGTCAATCGGATAGAGCCCGGAAAAAACCATCGGCTGAACTTCTTTATAGCCTTCCAAAGCCGTTTCGGCAGGACGGTGCAGATGGGTAACCGTGTCCCCAACCTTGGCATCCTCAACAACCTTGATGCCAGCGATAATAAAACCAACTTCTCCGGCTGCCAGTTGCGGTAACTCTAGCGGGTGCGGGCTGAAAGCTCCAACCTTAAGCACCTCATAGGTCCCACCAGTAGCCATCAATTTGATTTTCTCACCTTTTTTGACGGTTCCTTCCATGATGCGAACCAGGACAATAACGCCCTGATAGGAGTCGTACCAGGAGTCGAACATCAAGGCTTGAAGTGGAGCACTTGGATCGCCGCCAGGAGCAGGAACCCGAGCGACAACTGCCTCAAGAATATCCTCAATCCCAATGCCATCTTTGGCGCTGGCAAGAATGGCATCACTGGTATCGATGCCGATGATCTCTTCGACCTCTGCCTTGATACGTTCTGGCTCAGCACTCGGCAGATCGATCTTATTAAGCACCGGGAAAATTTCCAGATCCTGATCGATGGCCATGTAAACGTTGGCCAGAGTCTGGGCTTCAACCCCTTGAGCGGCATCAACCACCAACATCGCACCTTCACAGGCAGATAGCGAGCGGCTTACTTCATAGGAGAAATCGACATGCCCGGGCGTATCAATCAGGTTCAGAATATAATCTTCACCATCTTTAGCATGGTAGTTCAAACGAACGGCCTGTGCTTTGATGGTAATCCCGCGCTCTTGCTCAAGTTCCATCTTATCGAGATATTGAGCAGACTTTTCACGATCAGTCAGTGCCCCCGTCATCTCTAACAAGCGATCGGCAAGGGTCGATTTTCCGTGATCTATATGGGCAATAATGGAAAAGTTGCGAATATTATTTTGTTTCATGCATTCTCAAACAGTACGAAAAAAGATTAATGACAACCTAAGTGAACCGCAGATAGTAGCCTTGTCGACAGAGATTTGTAAAGGGGAAAGGAATGTCGAGATTACAACCCTAGACCATTATGCCAAAGTGCCACAAATACATGCCGACATGGCAGATCAATGAACGACCCGCGCGACATCGTAGAGTGTGTGAATTCGATCAATCTCCAACTGTTTTTCATCTAGAATAAGATCGAATAATGCATGCGCTTCGGGGTCGGATTCTCTTTTTTTCAGATTCACATAGAGATTGAAAACCATTTGTTCGGTTTGCAGAATATAGTTATAGCTACCCAGGTCGTTGCGGATGCCGTAATCATCAAGCAATTCGCAACTGCCAGCCCTATTTTTTCGAACCTGAGTTGGCGGTCGTTCCTTGCGCAACTGCAGAGAATTGTTGCTGGGATCATCTTTCAATTGCTGTAGCTTCTGTAGCAGAATACGTTCTTTGGTCGCCACGGTCTGAAACACAGAGCGAATAGCATCATCCCCACTACACTCAGCCAGTCGCCGATAAAGATCCTGCTCAGCCTGCTCAACATTAATGACAAAATCGAGGATTCTCATGCATTGCTCCTCTATTTAAATATTAGAAATGCAAATGACATTTCATATAGCGATAATTTCATTATAAATGTAGACCGGATTATAACAATGTGCATAAGCGCAAATTTACGAAAGTTTTGCGCTAAGTTTTTTTAATTTTTGCTTGGCAGCAAGCAGTGGCCAGGTTTCAGCGACAATCATTCCGGTAACAATAAGTGCGCCACCTGACCAGCCCAATGGAGTCAGCCGATCTCCGGCCAACCAGATCGAGAATATTGCGGCAAAAACAGGTTCGAGGGTGTAGATCAGGGCTGCCCGGGTCGGTGTTGTGCGGTTCTGGTAGGTGGTCATTGCCCAAAAAGCATAAGCGGTGGCAAACACAGACGTAATGACAAAGGCAAAAATCAAAGAATCGGTCCACTGTTGTGGCCATGAAATCGGCTCAAAACAAAGACTGCCAAAACATCCAAGGACCGCCATCGTCGCAATTTGCACAAAAGTCAACGCCCGCCCATCGTACCCCTTGGTAAAAACATCCAATCCAAGAATATGTAGTGCCACAAAAAATGAGCAGATAACCACGAGCAGATCCCCGAAATTAATTGTCCAGGGGGTGTGCCAGGTGAGCATCAGCAGACCAGACAGCGCCAGGGTAACTCCTACCTTGGAGCCGAAAGCTGCGGGTTTCTTCAAAAACGGACCGGCCATCAATGGAACCCAGACAACACCTAGTCCAGTCAAAAAACCAGCATTGGCAGAGGAGGTCCGCTCTAGGCCAAAAGTCTGGAATACGTAGGAAAGAAATAACAGCATCCCGAGCAAAATACCAAGCCGCCAGCCCCGGCGATCGAGGGTTGCAAACCCTGCCCGGCCAGCCATGACGGCCAGAATAACTGAAGCCATGGCAAAACGAACCCAAAGAAACGCCATAACTGGCATCTCGCTGATGGCTTCCTTGACGATTGGAAAGGTGGCCCCCCAAAAGAGCGTTACCGTGGCTAGCATAAATTCGGCGAAATATTGTCGTTTTTGCTGCGGGTTCATGAAGTATCCAGGAAAAATGCTAGACTCTTGTTTCCGACAAAGACGCTATGGTATAAGCAGAATTCCGTTAATTCAAATGTTTTTTTGAGGTTACCAAGCTTGGAGGCTCATGGATGAAACGTGGCAGAAAAGAACCGGTGGAAATTATCTGCCCCAAATGCCGCTATACCAAAATTATTTACCTGCCGATTGAAGACCTACCTCGCTGTCCCGAATGCAACACCCCGATGTTGATCAACGAACTCCTTGATGAAGGTAAATCTTACTAGTCACCGACCGTCTGATGCGGTCTTGTTTCCCTATTATGTACGGAGGAAAATTCTATGAAACATCTGAAAATTGTTATTGCCTGCTTGTTGTCACTCTGTGTTGTTCTTCCCGGCTTTGCCGTAGCCGACACCCTGAACAATATTCTTGATCGTGGCGTACTGCGGGTCGGTATGGAGCCTGGCTACATGCCATTCGAAATGACCAACAAAAAAGGTGACATTGTCGGTTTTGATGTTGATATGGCCAAGCGCATGGCAAAAGCCATGGGTGTAAAGCTGGAACTGGTGAGCACTGCCTGGGATGGTATTATTCCGGCTCTATTGACCGAAAAGTTCGATATTATCATGAGCGGCATGACCCTTACTCAAGAACGCAACATGAAGATCAGCTTTGCCGATCCCTATATTGTTATCGGTCAAAGCATTCTGATCAAAAAAGATTTGGCTGGGGAGATCAAATCCTATAAAGA
This sequence comes from Desulfuromusa ferrireducens, assembly GCF_055389805.1. Classification (NCBI taxonomy): domain Bacteria; kingdom Pseudomonadati; phylum Thermodesulfobacteriota; class Desulfuromonadia; order Desulfuromonadales; family Geopsychrobacteraceae; genus Desulfuromusa; species Desulfuromusa ferrireducens. Next base: position 3,336,171 of record NZ_AP042415.1, on the reverse strand, counting down.
CCTGAACAATAAGAAGTATAAGATTGCCTCCAAGCTTGGAACAACCGGCGAACAAGCCACCAAGCGGATGATCCCCAACGGCACCTACATCTCCTTTGAAACAGAGCAGGAAGGCGTCATGGACCTGGTCAACGGCAAAATCGATGCCTTTATCTACGACCTGCCCTACAATGCCATCGCATTTGCTGAAAGAGGCGAAGGCAAGTTGGCCCTATTGGACGAGCCGTTCACCTATGAGCCCCTGGCATGGGGCGTTAAGCGCGGTAACGCTGACTTCATCAACTGGCTGGACAACTTCTTGGTCCAGGCCAAAAATGACGGGACCTACGACAAAATCTATAAAAAATGGTTCCTCAGCGACAAGTGGCTGAACCAGCTTAAATAATTGTTTTTTGAAGATGGTGGGAGGGTCTGTAATGCAGAAGCTCCCACCATCTTTTTGTTTGACCCAAGCACGAAAGATTAAACGTTGAATACAACCAAAAGTATCTTGCCCTGGCGTCTGTTAACACTCCTCATTCTATTTATGATGTGTGCTGGCCTGTGGGTTGCAACAAAAAAAATCGATTATACTTGGCGCTGGAAAAGGGTTCCTCAATACTTCGCCTACAACGCTGAAACCACCCTCAACTCCCCCTTTGATGGGCGGGTGACGACGATAGACAACCTCGGCGACACCACCCGAATCAAAGTAATAAGTGAAGTGGATGAGGAACTGATCTTTGAAATCGATACGACCTCCCTCAACGTCAGTGTTGATGAGGATCTTTTCGAAGGTGATCACCTCGGCTCCACTTTTAAATGGAGTGCCGGGCCGCTGATTGTTGGCCTATGGAACACACTTTGGATTTCTGCTGCCGCCAGTATTCTGGGGATGATCATCGGTATGGTCACAGGGCTGTGTCGCGTTTCCAAAAACACCACCTTGCGCGATCTGTCGGCTATCTATGTAGAGTTGATCCGTGGCACCCCGCTTCTGGTACAGCTGTTCATTTTCTATTTCTTTCTCGGCACCGTTCTCGATATTGATCGATTTGTCGCCGGCATCTGTGCCCTGGCTGTTTTTGCCGGGGCCTATGTTGCAGAGATTATCCGTGCCGGAATCCAATCTATCCCCAAGGGACAGATGGAAGCCGCCCGCTCTCTCGGCATGAACGTGCCGCAAGCAATGGTCTACATCATCCTGCCGCAGGCCTTTAAACGAACCCTGCCGCCCTTGGCCGGACAGTTCATCAGCCTGATCAAGGATTCCTCGCTGGTCTCGGTTATTGCCATTAACGACTTGACCAAAAGCGGACGTGAGGTCATCACCTCAACCTTCGCCACTTTTGAAATATGGTTTATTGTCGCCCTGCTTTACCTGTTTATGACATTTGCTCTATCGCAGGTTATTGCCTGGGTTGAACGGAGGCTCGCAGTCAGTGATTAAGACCGTTGATCTAAAAAAGACTTTTGTTGGACGAGGGCAGACGGTGCACGCCGTTGATGGCGTATCCGCTCACGTTAAACCGGGAGAAGTTGTGGTCATCATCGGCCCTTCCGGCTCAGGAAAATCGACCTATCTGCGCTGCTTGAACGGTCTGGAAGATATGACTTCCGGCCACATCATGGTTGATGGCATTGACCTGGCTGACAGAAAGACCGACCTCAACAAGGTTCGTCGCGAAGTCGGCATGGTGTTCCAACAATTCAACCTGTTCCCGCATAAAACGGTGCTGGAAAATATCGTTCTGGCCCAGCAGGTGGTACGCAAACGTAAGCGCTCGGAAGCCGAAGACAAGGGCCGACAACTGTTGAAAAAAGTCGGGATCGCGGAAAAAGAGAGCGTCTATCCCGGGCATCTCTCCGGTGGTCAGCAACAGCGGGTGGCGATTGCCCGTGCCCTGGCCATGGAGCCAAAGGTGATGCTGTTTGATGAGCCGACCAGCGCCCTCGATCCGGAAATGGTCGGTGAAGTCCTCGAAGTCATGAAACAGCTGGCGCGCGAAGGGATGACCATGGTCGTCGTTACCCACGAGATGGGTTTCGCTCGCGAGGTCGCCGATCGGGTACTGTTTATGGATCAGGGCAAACTGGTAGAAGAAGGCACCCCGGAGCACTTTTTTACCGAGCCGCGAGAAGAACGGGCCAAAGCCTTCTTAAAGCAGGTCCTCTAGGTAAATCTCAGCATATTCTTTTTAAAATTAACGGGGACAGAATTCATTTTCTGTCCCCTTCTGTTTTTGCCGAAATTCTATATAATTGCAAACCATGAAAAACAACACCAACTCAACCCTGCGCGAAGGGGCTGCTGCCGGCTGGCCGATCTGTCTCGGCTATTTTCCGATCGGCTTGGCCCTCGGCGTCTTGGCCCAAAAGGCTGGCCTGCCCTGGTGGGCGATGGCGATGATGTCAGTGCTGGTGTTTGCCGGCAGTGCGCAGTTTGTCTGCGTAGCCATGCTTGCGGCAAAGGCCTCAATCCCGGCAATTATCATGACCACTTTCGTGGTTAATCTACGTCATGTGTTGATGAGTTCTGCCTTAGCGGTCCACCTGTCCGGCGTCAGTCGTCGCTTTCTTGCGCTGTATTCCTATGGCATTACCGATGAAAGCTTCGCCGTTAACATGACCCGCTTTCGCGACGGTAATTGGGATCTCTGGCGTGCGCTGATCGTCAATCAACTTGCTAACAGCGTCTGGTTTTTAGCAACGATCATTGGCGCTCTGGTCGGCCAGTTTGTGCCGCAAGGTGCTTTCGGCATTGATTACGCGCTGACCGGTATGTTCATCTGCCTGCTGGTGTTTCAATTGCAGGGTCGTATCTATATTGTCACCGGCCTTTTGGCCGCCGTCATTTCAGTCGGCTGGTACCTACTGATTCCTGGAGATTCCTATATCGTCGGTGCCTCGATGAGCGCCGCGACCCTCGGTTATTTTTTAAAGTTACGCTATCGGAGGAACAAATGAGCTTTACCGATTATCTGTTCCTCTTTGGTGGTATGGGCCTTGTCACCTACCTGCCGCGCGCCCTGCCGCTACTTTACCTGGCGCACAAACAGTTGCCACAATGGATGATCGACTGGCTCAGCCTGATCCCGGTGGCGATCCTCAGCGCACTGCTCGCGCCAACCTTATTTACCAACGCTGCGACACGCAGTTTAGATTTCGGCAAAACGGAGCTGCTGGTGGCAATTCCGACATTGATCTTTGCCTTAAAAACCCGTAGTCTCGGCGGCACCGTTCTGGTCGGTATGGTACTCTACTGGCTAGCCGGGCTGTTTATCTAAATTTGGAGATTTTATGAAACTGACAGGAAAACAAAACCGCTATCTGCGCGGACTTGGACATCATCTAAAACCATTCGTCTTTGTCGGCAAAGAAGAAGTCAACCAGGCTGTTATTGCGGCAACGGAAGAAGCGTTGAACAGTCACGAACTGATTAAAGTCAAGTTGCAAGATGGCTGTTTGAGTGACCGCAAAGAAGTTGCAAGCGAATTGGCTGAAGCCACCGGTGCCGCCATCGCTCAGATTCTCGGCAAAAACATTCTGCTCTACCGTACCAGCAAGGAACACAAGATTACTTTACCCAAAAGCTGATAACGTCAGCTGTCGGTTAAACTTAATATGAAAGATAATACTCAGCAGGTATAATCTATAACTATGTTTATCTTCGATATTAACCAGTCACCGCCGACTCATCAGGAACTCGAGGTGGAAAAACGTCACCTCGCAGAGCTGAAGAAGCAACTGATCAGAAACTCCTTCATTTCAGACGGGGTACACTGTTCGGCCCTATTGGGTCTCTATTTAGCCGATCTGCTAGGCGGGCTTGGTCTGTTGGCGATCGTGGGACTGGGAACTGTCATCGCGGTCGTATTAGCGTCAACATTGAAAAATCGTCTGCGCAAAGCGGATCTGATAACCGTTGCGTTAATAGCGATAGCGGTTGCATTTGCCGTCGGTGGCCTGGTTCATGGGCTCCCGGATCAGACTGTCGCCGGTAGCATTCTTGCCGGAATCATTGCCGGCAGTATCGTTTTTACCAGCACCCTGATAGGGCGCCAGATGCTGCGGGTTTTTAACGGCCTTGAGCAGATAAAAAGCCTGGCAACATTTCCTGCTGCTGAACAGGAAATGTTGCAGCTTTGTCGTGAAAACTCCCATCTGGAAGAATACCGACAACAGGCCTTATTGATTCTGCGCCCTAACCTCACCTTTGGTGAACTGCAATCGATGCGTGACTGGGTCAAGCAAGTATCGCTCTGAAAATCTAAGCATCTTCACTACTGCCAACAACAGGGGCTCTCATGATACGCCTTTTGCTGTTTTTCCTGCTGCTGTTCCCGATACATTCCCACGCCCTTATCGATTATCAACTCGATGTCATCCTGCTCCCTGCTGAGCAACGCCTGATAGCCACGGCCCTGATCACTCCCGACCCATCACTGGGTCGACAAATAGAGCTGCGATTGTCGAATAATTGCACAATTGTGGACATTCATCAGGCAGGCGAAGTCCTCAGCTATTCTCATGCCGGCGAGACTCTTTCAATTAAACTGAATAACCGCCAACCTTTAAGTATCAGCTATCAAGGAAAGTTTTCAGATCAAGTAATCAGCTCTCCGGTTCACAACGAAGATCCGAGCTATGGTGTCACGGCCAGCATAGCGCCCATCGGTAGCTATCTTTCTGCGGCAGCTAACTGGTATCCACGCTTGACCAGCGAAGCACTTCACTATCGCGTCAGCGTTACGGCACCGTTGGGTATTGAGGCTGTCTCTTCCGGGCGTCGCGTTTTACGTAATAGCGATAACCGCAAAACCCATTCCGTCTGGGAAATCGATTATCCCCTCTATGGATTGACTCTTTCCGCCGGTAACTACCAGGTTTTTGAGGATTCAAAGGGCCGTATCCCAATCTACGCATACTTCTATGCTGAATCAGCGACACTTGCCGCGACCTATTTAAAAGAAGCCCGAAGTTATCTGCAACTCTACGAAGAACTCTTTGGCCCCTATCCTTTTAACAAATTCGCCATTGTCGAAAACTTTTTCCCGACTGGCTATGGCCTGCCATCATGGACTCTGCTCGGCAGCAGCGTCATCAAACTGCCATTTATTGTTAAAACCAGCCTGGGTCACGAAATTGCTCATTCCTGGTGGGGAACCGGAGTGCGGGTTGACTATGCGCAGGGAAACTGGGCAGAAGGATTAACCACTTACGTTGCTGACTACCTTTATCAGGAGCAAAACACTGCCGCGCAGGCATATGAATATCGTCTGAAAGTTTTACGGGAATATGCCAGTCTGGTCACTGCTGACAATAGGTTCCCATTAGCTCAATTCAGATCACGTCACGACAAGGCCAGCCAATCTGTTGGCTATGGAAAAGCGGCAATGCTATTTCATATGTTGCGCAAGAAAATTGGAGAAGAATACTTTTGGCGCGGATTGAAAACAATCGCTCAAGAAAACATGTTCCAATCGCTTAGCTGGAGCGGCTTCGCTGATTATTTTAGCGCGCTCACAGGCAGTGATCTGCAGCCATTTTTCAAGCAGTGGTTGCAGCGTGTCGACGGCCCTCGGTTGTCGCTGCAGCACGTTGAGCTCACGCAAGATACTGAAGGATTTGCTATTCATGGTGAACTGGTACAGACCGCCCCTTATTATCAGTTGACGGTAGAGCTACAAGCCATAATGGAAAATGAGAGCATCCAAGTGCCAATCAAAATCAACACTGCCTCACAAGGCTTTCGGCTTAATCTGCCTGAGCGCCCCTTAGCCCTGCTTGCTGACCCTGCTGCAGACCTGTTCCGGATTTTGGACAAAAATGAAATCCCCCCGACGGTAAACACGATTCGAGGCAGTAACAACTTGATCGTGGTGACAGCAGCTGAACTAGCACCATCCGTCACTGCGCAAAGAACACTTTTGGGCGCGTTGCGCAAATTGAACTTACCGGTGCAAAAGCTTAACAATATTTCGACAGCAGAATTAGCGACACATGATCTGTTGATTTTCGGTGCAAGCAGCAGACTTAATCCTGAAGGACTTAAGGGAGCGAAAATCACTCTGGAGAAACAAGAATACGCGCTCAGGGATAAATCTGCATTTATAGTTCAGCCCCACCCTTTATCCAAAGACAAAACGGCGGCCTGGTTTCTCTCTGCGGACAGCTCGACAGACGCTATCGTCGCACGGAAAATACCCCATTACGGGAAATACAGTTATTTGCTGTTTGACGGTAAAACCAACCGCGCAAAAGGAACCTTGGCCCCGGCTCAGTCGCCATTAAGGGTTGAATTCTAGGGGGCTGACTTTATCTCTCAGGATACGGAGGCAGCCGAGGCTATGAAATCCCAGAGGATATCGACAACCTTTTGATTGAGGGATTTAAATTCGACGCCAATAGAATTGGCTTTGCGGGCGGCTGTTTTTTCCTTGTTGATCCAAGAAACGACAGCAGGAAGAGTGAAGTCATCGTTACATCCGGGCAGCGATAAACAAACAGAGATAGGTGCTTTCTTTTTCGGATATGCGGTCTTTGGGCTAAGTTCGATACAGGCCCCTGACATACTCAGGTTGGAAAGAAATCCCGTCTGTATCTGCTCATTGCAACGGAAACGCACCGGCAGACGATCTGAAAAGTCCAAGCGTAAGTGGTTCCGCGCTCCGGCCATCACTTCTTCTAAGGCCTGTAAAAAACGATCGAGGCTTTTTTTGCTCTCATCTGAAGCGTCAGTACTTTTCTCCAGCATTTCTCTTTCTTTACGCACTTCATTGAGCAAGGTTTTATACCTGAACAATCTTTTGACTAAATCATTGCGGTGAAAGGTAAACCCTTCTGCGTAAATAAGCACATCGCCGACCGGTACGACTTCTTTGCAATGCCCACAGCCAACCGTGTCGATCTCCGATAAAAGTGCTGAAACAATCATTTCATCACATTTTGGACACTTCATCTTCAGCATAAAATCATCCCCCACAAGCGGCTAATCAAGACTTATATATTCAACCTTAACAATTTCAAGCTCTTCAACACCGCCTGGGCTTCGGAATGTGACAGCATCCCCTGCAGATGAACCAAGGAGCGCTTTGCCGATTGGCGAGACCCAACTGATCCGCCCCTGTTTCAGGTCTATTTCATCGACGCCAACGATACTGAAAACTTTATTCTCCCCGGATTCATACTCAACGGTGACAGTGCAGCCGAACAACACCCGTTCGCCAGCAACAGTTTTCTGCTGTAACGGGTCAACAACAGACGCTTGTTCCAGTCTTTTTTCCAAAAAACGGATGCGACCATCGATCTGCCGAAGCCGTTTTTTACCATAGTGATAATCGGCATTTTCACTACGATCGCCATTGGATGCAGCCCAAGTGACCGTCTTAACCATCTCTGGGCGCTGTTGGTAGAGCAAATCCTTTAATTCTGCCTTTAAGCGATCGGCACAACCAGGAGTCATATAGATACGTTCAACTTGCATGTAGCTGTAGTTCCTTAAAAAAGCTGAGCCAGAGAGATAAAAAGATTTCGCTTATCGGTAAAATATCCCGCATGACTAACTGAACAGTTATTAAATTTACTTTATAAATAGTGGATTGTAAATGGATGGGGGGAAAATAGATGGAATCTGTTTTGCGTCCAGTCTTCGATCGACAGATAAAAGCATTTTTTCGCAAAACAATCCACCCTCAAGTCCTCTCAAAGGGCTCATAAAGGCGCTTGTACTCATCCTGCGCATAACGATCTGTCATGCTCGCAATATAGTCGCAAATCACCCGCTCAGTGCCATACATGTCAAAACGAGGCTGATATTTTTCCGGCAAAAGTGAGGGATTTTCAATATAATTTTGAAATAATAGAGTCAAAAAGCGTTCCGCCTTGACCCGCATTCTTTCGACTTTGTGATGCTTGTACAATTTAGCATAAAGGAATTTCTTAAGTTCTCTGTTTAACTCCTGCATCTGTGGGCTAAAACTGGCTAAGTTTGTCGGTTGGCAACGAACATCATCTAACGTCTGGATATTAAATTTATTGAGATTGCTTAACGTTGTACTGACCAGATCATGGATCAATTCACCGATCAAATAACTAATCGTCTGTAACGTATGACGACGTTCACTGATGCCGGGAAATTTTTCTCCCACCATCAACCAGGCCTGTTGCCAGAGCTGCACTTTTGCCAAATCATCAAGCTTGATAAAACCAGCTTTCAATCCATCATCGATATCATGATTGTTATAAGCAATTTCATCCGCCAGGTCGATAATTTGCGCTTCCAGTGTTGCGCGCAGGTCCGGTTGGTAAGCGGTAATCGCTTGATTACCGGCACAATCGTAATCGGAGGAATGTTTAATAATCCCTTCACGGGTCTCCCAACTGAGATTTAAACCGTCAAATTCAGGATAGCGTTGTTCCAGGGCCTCAACAATCCGCAATGACTGGCGGTTGTGTTCAAAACCACCATAATCTTTCATCAACCGGTTAAGCACATCTTCTCCGGTATGACCGAAGGGAGTATGACCAAGATCGTGGGCCAGCGCCAATGCTTCAACCAGATCTTCATTGAGGCGCAGATTACGGGAAATTCCACGTGCGATCTGAGCAACTTCCAGCGAGTGTGTCAGGCGGGTTCGGTAGTAGTCCCCTTCGTGATTAACGAAAACCTGGGTTTTATATTCCAGACGGCGAAAGGCCGCGCAATGGATAATGCGGTCCCGGTCCCGCTCATAAGTCAGACGATCATCTTTGTACGGTTCGGCGTGAGCGCGACCGCGGCTTTGATCACTGTGGGCGGCATAACTGGCTAATCCATTTTGACGCATAATTGCCTCTTAGCTGAGGGAGGAAGGTTGGCTACAAAGTCAGGATACGGCAACTCAACGTCGCACTATGTCACACAGCTCGCTACGTAGGAGCAATTTTCCGCACAACAACATCAACCAGGGGCCGAATCTTATTACAAAATATTTCGGTCAGACTCTCTCGAGCACCAGAGCAATCCCCTGCCCCACCCCGACACACATGGTACACAGCGCGCGCCGCTGACCAGTCTCCTGAAGCTGGTGGACGGCAGTAGTCACTAATCGTGCCCCGCTCATGCCTAAGGGGTGCCCGAGCGCAATAGCACCTCCCAGGGGATTGATTCGCAGATCATCATCACACAAACCAAGCTGACGGGTACAGGCCAGTGATTGTGCGGCAAATGCTTCGTTGAACTCCAGAATATCCAGGTTATCCAACGTCAGTCCCAGTCGGCTCAGCAGTTTTTGGGTTGCTGGCACCGGTCCTATGCCCATAACGCGCGGAGCAACACCGGCTACGGCCATGCCCAACACGCGGGCCTTGGGGGTCAGGCCATTGCGAGCAGCGGACTGTTCCGTTGCCAATAGCAACGCCGCCGCGCCATCATTGATACCCGAGGCATTGCCGGCGGTGATGGTCCCATCAGGATAGATCGTTTTGAGTTGGGCAAGCTTTTCCAGCGAGCTGGCGCGAGGGTGCTCATCTTTTTCAATGTTCAGGGGGGTCCCTTTACGCTGGGGGACCTGGACCGCAACGATTTCTGTCGCCAAACGCCCGTCCTGCTGCGCTGCGGCGGCTTTTTCCTGGCTCCAAAGGGCAAAACGGTCCTGATCCGCACGGTTGATGTCGAATTCCCGGGCCAGGTTTTCAGCGGTTTCCGGCATCGATTCAGTGCCGTAAAGCGCGTTTAGTTGCGGGTTGATGAAACGCCAACCGATGGTCGTGTCGAAAATCTCGGCGGCACGGGAAAATGCAGCTGTCGCTTTACCCATAACGAAGGGCGCGCGGGACATGCTTTCTACTCCGCCGGCGATCATCAACTCAGCATCCCCGGCTTTGATCGCCTGAGCAGCGCTGCCGATGGCGTTCATGCCTGAACCGCAGAGTCGGTTGACGGTACTGCCCGCGACCGTCTCCGAGAGCCCCGCCAGCAATAAGGCCATACGTGCCACATTGCGGTTATCTTCACCGGCCTGGTTGGCACAACCGAGTATGACATCGTCCACCGCTTCCCAGTCAACGTCAGGGTTACGCTCCCTCAGGGCCTTGAGTGGAATCGCTGCCAGATCATCAGCACGTACCGAAGAGAGAGAACCGCCGTAACGCCCTACAGGTGTCCGAATTGCATCGCAGATAAAAACTTCTCGCATGGTTTGAACCTTCCTTTGCGTCAGTGAATATAATCGCGGGGGAGTATTTTTCTTATTTTACGAAAGCCGCTCAACATCACCTCGGCCAGCTGGTCAATTTCCTGCTCGGACATCGGCGTAGAGAGGGCCCCGGAGCAGGTATTAATCAACATAATGCCATGGTCCAAAAGATGGTCCACCAGGATCTTGGTCAGTTTGGCTTCCTCTGGCCCGACAAATGCCTCGCGATAGTTTTTTGGCACAGCAGCCTTCAGGTGGACGCGAAACATCGAGCCACCACCACTGACGCAGGCCGGGATATCGGCAATCCTAATCGCTTCGGCGAGCCTATCTCTAGCCAGCTCCGCCAAGTTATTGAGCCTCTTGACCGCTGTTTGGTCGAACAGTTCCATCGCCAAACGCCCGGCGACGGTGGTAATCGGGTTGGCGGAAAAGGTTCCAGAGTGAGGAAAGAGCAGCTTTTCCGTCAAGGGATTCATGACGTCCATCACCTCTTTGCGCCCGGCCAATGCTCCTACCGGGAAGCCACCACCGATCAGCTTACCCAGCGCGGTCAGATCAGGCATTAATCTATAAATCTCTTGCGCGCCGCCATAATTTGAGCGGAAGGTAATCACTTCATCACAGACCAACAGGGCGCCATTATCTCGAGTCCAGCGATAAAGCGTCCGGACAAATTCCTCAGTGGCGGGAATCAGACCGACCCGATGTGGCAGCAGGTCGAGCAGCACACAGGCCAATTCGTCGGCATGTTGATCGAGAATAGCAAGAGCCCGGGCAGGATCATTAAAGGGAATAATAACAACATCATTAAGTGCCGCAGCGGGGGTACCATAGGCAACCGGGACGCTGGTCGGATTCTCCACGGCTCCCCAATTCATGGGGCTGGCGGTCTGGCTGACCTCGGCATAATCATAAAGACCATGGTAGGCCCCCTCGACCTTGGCAATTTTAGGACGCCCGGTGTAAGCGCGGGCTGCCTTCAGGCAGCCCATGACAGCTTCAGTACCGGAGTTGACAAAACGAATGCGGTCAAAACTGGCTGTGCGAGCACATAAATGTTCGGCGTAGAGAATCTCGGCTTCTGTCGCCAGGGTAAAAGCCGTGCCTTTTTGTAGCTGTTCAGTAACCGCGGCCACGACCATGGGATGGGCGTGGCCGTGGATCAGCGAGGCCATGTTATTGGCGAAATCGATCCGCTTCACACCCTCGATATCGGTGACATAACACCCCTCGCCTCGCTCTGCGTAGAGTGGGTGGGGAGATCGAAGTACGGTGTTCCTGCTGACTCCTCCAGGTAAGACCTTGCAAGCCCGTCGGTAAAGAGCTGCACTTTTGCATTCAGTAATCGATATTTTAGCGTTTTTCGTGGTCATTGTTTGCTCCGCCTGTTGTCAGGATTGAGCAAGGCAAACGGCGCCGAGTAACTCCCTAGCGCAGCCAGCGAAGATCACCCCGTTAACAGCTTGCCACCGGTTCTATTCTGGACATAGTCGAAACTGACACCAGGGGCCAGCTCCACGACTGCAAACCCTTTAGGGGTCACATCAACCACGGCCAAGTCAGTATAAATACGACTTACCACTGCTTTACCGGTTAACGGATAGCTGCAGGTGGCAACCAGCTTCACAGCGCCGCTCTTGGTGCAATGCTGGGTAATAACATGGATTGTTTTGACCCCAGCCACCAGATCCATGGCCCCGCCGACCGCCGGAATGGCATCAGCTTCGCCCGTCGACCAGTTGGCCAGGTCACCCCGTTCGGAGACCTGCATCGTTCCAAGGACGCAAAGATCAATGTGCTGTCCGCGAATCATGGCGAAGCTGTCGGCATGATGAAAGAAAGCAGCACCAGGAATAACCGTAACAGCTTTTTTACCGGCATTGATCAGCTCGGGATCAGCCTCCCCCGCCGCCGGGGTCGGGCCCATGCCGAGCAAACCATTTTCGCTATGGTAGATCACTTCCCGCCCGGCAGGAACGTATTTAGCCACCAGTTCAGGGATACCGATCCCCAGATTGACATAGGCGCCGTTGGGGATGTCCAGGGCGGCCCGTTTAGCCATCTCTTCCCGGCTCCAGCCCAATACCTGCTGCTGCGCAATCGTCATGGATACCTCCTCCCCGCGGCGACCAGTTCTGATTCCTGAGCGGGATGAGCAACGGTAATAACTCGCTCGACAAAGATTCCTGGAGTGACCACCACTTCCGGGTCGATGGCACCAACAGCAACCAGATCGCCGGTTTGCACAATGGTCGTCTTCGCCGCCATTGCCATGATCGGCGCAAAGTTGCGGGCGGTTTTGTTGTAGGTCAGATTGCCGTAGCGATCGGCAGCTGCGCATTTGATCAGGGCAAAGTCAGCCTGCAGGGCATATTCCATGACATAATCGCGACCAGCGAAGTTGCGTTGCTCCTTGCCTTCGGCAAGGGGGGTATTGACTGAGGTGGCGGTATAGAAAGCCGGAATGCCGGCGCCACCGGCGCGAATCCGCTCGGCCAGGGTCCCCTGAGGTACCAGCTCGAGCTCAATCTTACCGCGACGGTAGAGTTCAGGAAAAACCTTAGAGCCGACGGTCCGCGGATAGGAGCAAATCATTTTGCCTACCTGACCATTTTCAATCAGCGCCGCCAGGCCAACATGACCACTGCCGGTGTTGTTGTTCACCACCGTCAGATTCCCGGCACCCTGATCGATCAGGGCGTGAATCAGTTCAATCGGGCTGCCAGCTTCGCCGAAGCCACCGATCATAACCGTTGCACCAGCGAAGATGTCTGCGACAGCATCCGCAAGTGAATCGATACACTTATCAATCATCGTGCCCCCTATGGGATTAAACCGACTCTATTGTTTACCCGCGCAGGCTTAAGCCAACCGCTGGCGCAGGGTTTCCGCCAGACGCGCTTCGATCTCCTTGAGCTCATCCTCAAAGAAGAACTTCTCGGAATCAAAAGGCAGCAGCAGATCGATCTTGTTCTTCTGCTCGTCGTACTTGGCGTGAAAAACGCGGTTCATCCATTCCATATTTCGTCCTTCAGTAAACTGCAGGGCGAAGCACTTCTCGCCGCCAATCACCGAGGTTCCGAGAATCGCCAATTTACCGGCCGAGATGGTCATCGAAATATGCCGCGAAGGGCGATTGATCGAGGAAAGCGAGTTGTAAATCTTACTGAAAATCCGTTCAATATCGGCCAACGGCGCGGCAAAATAGTGATGTTCACCGGTCGGACGCGCAGCGTACATGGAGTGGAAGCCAATCCCCAGCATCGCCAGGATATTGGCCAGATCGATCCAGTTTTGCGCCGACTTATCGACATCAACCTTCCCGTTTTCATCGGTGAACAGGCTGATGTGGTTCATGATCGGGCTCTGGCTGCGCATCATCACCCCATGGGCTTTTAGTCGGCGGATCGCAGCGAGTGTGCGCGGATTCAACAGTTCACGCGGGGTGGAGAAATGCGCCATCCAGGCCATCTGAATGCCGTTGTCGGTCAGCAGATCAAACAGTTCAAGCATCTTGTCGTAGTGACGACTGAGGATCATCTCCGGATGAAAGGTCAGCGCCCGCGAGCCAAGACGAATGGTGCGGATATGGCTCAGCGCTGGATCCTCAATGATCGGCCGGATGTACTGTTCAAAGCGGTTAGCGGGCATAAAACCGCCGTCACCTCCGGTGATCAGCAGGTCTGAAATCTCTGGATGGAGTTTGACGTAGCGATGCAGCTGCGCGATATCCTTCTGCAGGAACATGTCTTCGTCGCCGCGCACCTGGGCATGCCGGAAACAGTAGGTACAAAAGGAGAAGCAGTTCTGGGTGCTGGTATCGAAGATCAGCTGACACTGCGGGTATTTATGCTGGCTGCCGTCAAGGAACTCGACCTCCCCGGCGGAGTTTTCAAACCAGGGCTTGTTGAGCTGCTGATTGCCATCGTGGGGATTGGTCTTTTCGGCATACTCGCTGACGACCCGGCCGCGCTCCTGTTCAGTCGCGGCCGCAACATAGGCGGCGGTCGGTTCGGGAGCGATCATGCCGGGCTGCGGCAGCACCAGTTGATAGACAGCATCGGTTTGGTAATTGCCCCAGTTGATGCTGTTTAAGGAATGGCTGGTTGCTAAAAAGCGGTACACCTCAATATAAAATTCACGTTCCTTGATCTGGCTGAGTTCAATCCCGTTCGCTTTAAGGATCGCACAGACCTGACGAAAACCATCCAGGCCGGCGTAATTCGAACCGTCCTTGAACAGGAATGGTTTGCTTTCCAATAGCCCGGAATGCTGTGGGTAGGAGGATTGCAACCGACTCAACAGGCCGACAGGGAGAAGCTTTTCTGCCTTGACGATCCGTCGGGCGTCGGTTGAGAACTCGTATCTGTCCAGCATCGCCTCGACATCGGCGAGCTGAACAATGAGATGCCGCTGCTGCGCGACTGCAGATTGCTCAGCTTCGCCCAGTTTGGCTGGGGTTGACTTGCTCATGTCCATTGCTCCTGTTCCCTAACCTCTCCATCCTGTTGCGCGGCGTAGGCACTTAAGGTTGTGTTGTTTCCCCCCTCCATAATATCACGTCTTACCCAAATGCCGTCGCAACCGACCTTGCGTCATCTCCATAACCAAGGGCGGCTGTTTCGAGAATGAACCATCGAGAAACGATCTATGCCAGCAATGGCCGTCACCGTTGATGCTGGCATAGACCGCGCCAAGACCGTTAGCTATCGCGTGTCCCGCCATGAACTCGGCCGGAATATAAACGTCCGTTTTTGGTCTCTAAGAATTTATCGAGATCAATCTCTTCCTGCTTGATAAACCCCTTGTCGGACAAGGTCCCGTTACTCACCAGTTCGATAACAGCACAAGCGGATGCGGCAGTCGTCCAGGAAATTGCTCGCCATTGACGCCCGGCAATGGACACCGGTCGGTAGGCATTGACAAACTCCTCGCGAACCAGACCACCTTGGTGCCAGCCTTCCGCCGAAGCGTGGACGTAAACCACATCATCACTGACTGGTGGCTTGGCATGCACCAGAATCTCGCCGGCTTTTTTGCGATCATCACGCATCAGGAGTTCGTGAAAAAAGAAATTCATCAACTGCGCATGCCCGGGATAGCGCATCGACTTGTAGTCCAGATTATCGACAATACCCGCATAAGTCTCACACATGGTCCCAAGGCCACCAGAGGTGGTAAACGCCTCGAGTTGAATCCCATCGATAACGATTTTCTCCAGCCATTCCAAGGGAGAAACCCATTTATGCTCACCATGTTCAATCACCTCGCAGTCATTAAGATACTCGTTGACCACTCCTTCAGGTGACCAGTTAAAGGCATAAGAAAGTAACCCGGTCGGATGACTGGGAAGAGCTCCGACGCGCAGCTTGATGTTTCTGATTTTATCAAATCGATTGGCCACGGAAGCTCCGACAATGGCAATAAATCCAGGCGCTAAACCGCATTGTGGTGCCATCACCGCAGTGGCGGTTTTACTCATGTCGATGATGGCCTTGGTGGTTGGCACATCTTCGGTGAGATCAAAATAATGGATTCCAAGCTTATGGGCAACGCTGGCGACGCCAAGATTAAAGCTGTATGGAAGACATGAAATAACCGCGTCGAAACCCTGCATGGTTTTTGCCAATTCGGCGCTACTGCTGACGTCTAAAGCCTTAACCGAGAAGGGATAGTTTTCATGAATTTGAACGTCGGCTCCAGTGACCACGAACCCGGTTTCATGGAGCATCGAAGCCATCAACGAGCCGACTTTCCCCAGACCAAGGACCAGAGTCGAGTTGACTATTCTTTGCATAATTCAGTCTCCCTCTTAACAATTAATTCAATGCAACTCAGCTTGCTCTAAATGTCGAACTTGATCCCTTGGGCCAAGGGCAGAGTTCTGCCGTAATTTATGGTGTTGGTTTGACGCCGCATATAAGCTTTCCAGGCATCCGAACCGGACTCACGACCTCCGCCGGTTTCCTTTTCTCCGCCAAAAGCGCCTCCAATTTCTGCACCTGAAGTTCCGATATTAACATTGGCAAGCCCGCAATCCGAACCGACTGCGGACAAAAACTCCTCCGCTTCAAGTAGATTCTGGGTAAATACTGCGGAAGAGAGACCCTGCACGACATCGTTTTGCAGTTTTATTGCGCGGGAAACATCACCTTGATACTTGATTAAGTAAAGGATCGGCGCAAAGGTTTCTTCCTGAACGACTTCATAACTGTTTTCAACCTCAACAATGGCCGGCACCACATAGCAACCGGACTCATAGCCTGCACCGTTCAGAACCTCACCACCGTATATAAGCTTGCCACCTGCTTTACTGGCACGGTTAAGTGCTGTTTGGAAAGCACTGACCGCCGCGGTATCGATCAGAGGTCCGACATGGTTCTCCTCATCGAGAGGATTGCCGATTTTCAGTCCGGCATAAGCCTTGACGATACTTTTTGCGACCTTGGCGTAAATCGATTCATGAATAATAAGACGGCGCGTTGTGGTACAGCGCTGCCCGGCGGTCCCAACGGCACCAAAGACAATGGCAGGCAGCGCCATTTTGAAATCGGCGTTTGGTGTCAAAATAATTGCGTTATTGCCGCCAAGTTCAAGGATAGCCTTGCCAAACCGTTTCGCAATAATCTGGGCTCCGTGGCGACCGACTTCCGTCGAACCGGTAATCGAGATCAAGGGTACGCGCTTATCATTGAGTAACTTTTCGCCGACCGACGAGCCGCGCCCGACGATGAGACTGAACAGACCCTCGGGAAGGTCATTTTCACGAATGACATCGGCTAAAATATTCTGCACGGCGATAGCACTTAAGGGTACCTTGGATGATGGCTTCCACAGGATACTATCACCGCAAACCGTCGCAATCATGGCGTTCCAAGACCAAACCGCGACCGGGAAATTAAAAGCGGAAATGACACCAACGACCCCAAGGGGGTGATACTGGTCATACATGCGGTGATATTCCCGTTCAGAAACGGTCGTTGAACCGTAAAGCTGACGGGACTGCCCGACGGCAAAATCACAGATATCAATCATCTCCTGAACTTCGCCCTTCCCTTCCTGCAGAGATTTTCCCATTTCATAGGAGACGAGCGCACCGAGAGCATCTTTATATTTGCGCAAGCGCAAGCCAATCTGACGGACCACTTCGCCACGCTTGGGTGCTGGAACCATCCGCCATTGTTTGAAGGCCTCCTCCGCTTTGGCAACGATCCTTTCGTAATCTTGCAATGAAGCAAGATAAACGCTGGCAATATGTTTTCCATCAACGGGGGAGACGATCTTTAACTCCCCCTGATCGGTCGTGGTGTTCCACTCCTTCCCGGTCGAAGCGCCGTAGTTTTTTTCTTTAACCCCAAGCTCTTGCAAAAAATCCGTGGGCAGTTCTCTACTCTCTGAAGTCATGGTGATTCTCCTCGTTCAGTGTCAAACTCGCCAGCTTAAGACCCAGGCCGTACAAGCGAAGCTCCGCTGGTCGGCCCGTGACAGTTGGTAGCGCCAAAAACCAGCTAAACAATTTAGGTATGCAAACAATCGCTTCCCATAGAGCTTCTTTTTTGATTATTACTTGAACTTGTCGGTCGAGTTCGGCAAAGTGTGCAGACTTGCACTTAGGGAGATTTTAACATGAGAATCATCAGTGGCACAGCTCGAGGCCGTCAATTAGCAGCATTTACTGGAACCGATATCCGCCCGACTCCCGACCGGGTCCGTGAATCCTTGTTCAGTATGCTGAACAGCCGCTTCGGGTCCTTCACCGGACTGAAGGTTCTAGAATTGTTTGCCGGCAGCGGTGCACAGTCTTTAGAAGCTGTCAGTCGTGGCGCCGACTCGGCTATTATGGTCGATTCAGGAAATCAGGCGATCAAGCTGATGGAAGAAAATATCAAGCGCTGCAAACTTGAAGCAAAGGTCCGCTTCGTTAAAAGGGACGCCCTCCAAGCGTTACCAGGCCTGTCTGCCTCCGCCCCTTTCGACCTTATCTTACTTGACCCTCCCTATAACCAGGGGTTAATGGAACCAATATTGAAAAAAATTGAATCCTTGCAACTGCTTAGCGAAGATGGAATAATCTGTGCCGAATCGGATTCTAATGAAGTACTCGCAGACTGCGGCAAGCTCAAACTAACCGAGAACCGCAAGTATGGATCAACGATGATCCATTTATTTATCTGGAATGAGGATTGAAATGAACCGACACATCGCTATCTACCCCGGCTCGTTCGACCCCTTTACCAACGGGCATCTGGATATTGTCCAACGGGGACTGGAAATATTTGAAAAGGTAATTATTGCCGTTGCCAATAACTCTGACAAGAAGAGCTTTTTCACCAGCCAAGAACGAGTAGAAATCATTTCCGAGCTCGTTGCGGACAATCCTCGGGTACAGGTTGACGCTTTTGATGGTCTGCTGGTTGATTACGTGATAAATAAAGAAGCTCGGGTGATTTTACGTGGCCTGCGCGCGGTGACCGACTTTGAATTTGAGTTTCAGCTTGCGCAAATGAACCATATCGTCTGTGAGCAGGTAGAAACACTGTTTATGATGACTTCTCCGGCCTGCGCTTATTTGAGTTCTTCCGTTGTTAAAGAGGTCGGCCGACTCGGTGGAGATATCAGCAAATTTGTTCCACCATCAGTACTGCGGGCGTTAAATAAAAAGTTTGCTGAGACGAAAAACAAATAGACAGGACCAGAAACAGGGGGACAGATATGTCCCCCTGTTTTGTTAATGGCAGCAGTTTTTAGCAGAACCTACTCTTCCCACCCCTCCAACTTATCCACTAGCGCGGAAAGAGCGCTGACCACAAGCTTTTCCAGCGCGGCACCTTTGCTAGCGGTCGCTTTTCCCGGATCCCCCCAAACGCCACCCGGCCAATATTTTTGTTTATTGCGAACCAGAATGCCGCTGGGAAACGTCGGAAATTCTCGCGGGGCACTCCCCTTTACCAACTGCGGATGAGAATTAAGAATGCGCGAGGTTTCAATTTCTCCGGCGTGAGAATCTCCTTCAGTTTCAATTAGATGACGTCCTTCTTTGCTGGCCAGCATATATTCCGTCAGCACGGCAATTTTAAGATCAGCGAAGCGTTGCAGCAATATTTCACCGGCATCGGTCAAGGCAGCCATATGCGTTCCGCCGGCATGTCCGCTAAGCAGAACAAAGCTGCGCAATCCCTGAGCATAGAGCGCGGACACAATGTCGATGGTTAAGGCCTTGAGGGTTTCAGTTGTAATGCTGAGTGTGCCTGGATGCTGGCTCGTGGAGCGACAGACGCCATAATGAATCGGTGGGGCAACAAAGATGGAACGAACTTCCGCCAAGCGACGGCCGACCTCAATTGCATGCAACGTATCGGTCGCCAACGGCAAATGACAACCATGTTCTTCGGTAGAACCAAAGGGAATCAGCACCGACTGGGTTTTCTTTAGCCCGGCTGAAAATTCGTCCATAGTCATCTCTGCAATCAGCATACTGCCTCGCGTGAAACGGTTCAGGTATTACATGAAGGGATACTAGAGAAGACCCATAAATCTATGGGTTTGAGGGATGACCCGGACATTACCATGAATCGCAGAAACAAACTTCTGCATCTCCAGAAGTCGCTGGGTTGAAACGGCACCTCTATCACCAATTGTCACCGGTTGCAGGATCAGTGGAATATCAGCTGAGACATCGGCAACCAACTCGGCACCGAGTTGGATTTCGAGATCAGGGGTCGAATCGGAGACCACCATTTTTACGTAACAATTGGTCTGGTTGGCCAGGCGCAAAAACCGTCGGTGGTCCTCCCAGCGGGTAATCAGACCGGTCAGAGAATTAAGTTTGATATCCATCGAAATCCAATCGATGTGCGGCAGAACCTGCTCAAGTTCGTCCGGCAGCGTGCCATTGGTCTCGAGATAGATTGGCAACAATTTGCGCAATTCGGGCAACCAGGCAGCCAAAATTTGATGCTGAGACAGTGGCTCACCGCCGGTCAGGCTAATAGAATGGTGAGCTGCGGGTGCCTGTTCGCACCAGCGATCGATCATCCCATGAACCGAGGATAAGCTAATGGGATTGACCAGCCCGGTTAATTTCCCGGAACCGGGAGGATCTTCACACTGGCATTCTTCGACGGCAGCAAAATCGGTGTCACAATAACGACAGTCGAGATTACAGCCGGCAAAACGGATAAACACCTGACGACAACCGACTAAAACCCCCTCCCCTTGTATCGAGGAGAAGATCTCAACTAGATCAGCTTGCGGTGTAACTGGCACAGGCATTATCGGATTCCCAAACGGTTATTTTGGCGACGCAGACATCAAATTCCTGCAGTGCAATGACCAGCTCATCGTAGACATACTTGGAAATATGCTCAGATGATGGGCTGATATTTTTGAACGGTTCAAGATCATTAAGATACTTATGATCGAGCCGATCCATAATGTTATTGGTGCGTTTTTTAAGAATTTTAAAATCTATCCCGAGGCCGGAAGTATCGAGGGTTTCAGTGGTGACCGTCGCTTCAACCTTCCAGTTGTGACCATGCAGATTTTCACAGTCGCCATCATAATTGAGTAAATTGTGCGCAGCGGCAAAATGGGTATGGATCGTCAAGTGATACATGGGGTCTCCTTCAGCGGACAACTAAAATTCGAGATCGTCATCCCGGTCGTGTTGTGGGGCCTTGCCACCATCAATTGCATATTCTTCACTTGCCCAGCGGCCAAGGTCGACCAAACGACACCTCTCCGAGCAAAAAGGACGGTAAGCATTTCCTTGCCATTCTGACTCAGTGCCACAACGGGGGCATTTAATTTTCATATTTGTCATTTTGTTATCATAATGGGAAACAGGTTGAAATGATATGGGCGAAGTGAAAAGTCCCGAAACCTTGAGGTTATAGGACCAGCAAACGTTAAGAGCGCAGAAACTACCCCAATCAGCCACAGTATTCAATAAATTTTATCCCGGATATCACTCAGAAATTGTAGCCGCCAACATTTCAGATAATTGCTCTGTCGGGATCGCCTTACTGAACAGAAATCCTTGAAATTGAGTACAGTTCAATTCCTGCATAAATTCCAGTTCGGAATTTAATTCTATCCCTTCTGCGACCGTTGACAAGTTGGGACTTTTCGCCAGAAAGACAATGGTCAACACGATCGCCCGCCTGTTGGAGTTTTGCGTAACCGCCATGGTGAAACTGCGATCAATTTTCAATTCGTCTACGGGTAATTTACACAAATAGTTAAGCGATAAGTAGCCAGTACCAAAATCATCAATCGATAACTTGATACCCATCTCCTTTAAACTGTTAAACAGCACAATCTTTTCATCAATGTCAGCAATCAAAAAACTCTCTGTCAATTCAAACAGAATATCGCCACTTCCAGTAAATCAGTGTTCGATATGTATCCTATTCCAAGAAAAGCCCATGATCTTGTAATCATGGGCTTTTCACGTTCTATGGAGGATGACTTATAGGATAGTTTTTCTACAGCCTCAACGAAACGGATATCCTCTTCGCAGGGTTCCTGATGCCAGGCGTAATCGGTGTAACCACGGTCGAAAACAACGTATGAGCCCTTGGGCAACTCCAGCTTTCTGGCCATATTGATTTCATGCTGACGTTGCTTACATGAGAGAAAAAATGTAGACAAGAACCTTGGTGGCGACAATCATTCCAATTAGCCCGACCGGATAGACTGTCGCGTAAGCTGAAGAGGGGTAAGATGACTTGGTGTACGAGTTTATAGCTGCAAGCCCTGGGGTACTCGTCATACCGC
Source organism: Desulfuromusa ferrireducens (assembly GCF_055389805.1). Taxonomy (NCBI): domain Bacteria; kingdom Pseudomonadati; phylum Thermodesulfobacteriota; class Desulfuromonadia; order Desulfuromonadales; family Geopsychrobacteraceae; genus Desulfuromusa; species Desulfuromusa ferrireducens. The sequence continues at coordinate 3,314,233 of NZ_AP042415.1, read as the reverse complement.
CAGTTAAAACACCAAGCATCCGTAAAAACGGGATTTTCAGGACATACTTACAGATCGCGACGCAAGCAATCATTGGAACTATGGTCACGACAAGTCCAGCGACAATCAGTTCAGCTCCCTGGGCTGCTACGGTCTCAATGATGGTCGCCCCGGTCTTGGTTCCAACCGTGGCTAAAAAGAACATAAGACCAAGCTCTCTTAAAAATGAATTAGCGGTCGTTGGCATTTCCCAGATAAACGGACCGGTTTTGTAGAGATAACCGAGAATGAGTCCTGAGACCAAAACCCCGCCGGTAATCCCTAGGGAGAACTGGCCGAGCAAGGGAAAGCTAAAGGGGATCTGGCCGATGACAAACCCGGCAACGAGACCTATCAGGATAGGAAGAAGGCTAACCTTATAGGTCTGCTTCACATCATTGCCGAGTATCCGACTTACATTTTTCAGAGCATCCTCTTCACCAACGACATGAATGATGTCACCAAGATGGAGCTTTATGGTGGCGGATGCGGGGAGATCCATCTCGTTTCGGGTAATACGGGTCGCCTGGACGCCAAATGTTTCCCTGAGGTTCAAAAAGCCTAAAGTGTGCCCCGCTGCGCTTTGCTTGGAAACAACAATTTTCTTCTTGGTCAGGACCTTGTTGAAGGCTATTTCTCCAGCAACAGGTTTTCCCAAAAAGAGTTCAATTCGCGATAAATCCTTTTCTCGACCGGCAATTCTGAGTTTATCTCCTGCACAAAGAATAGTTTCACCTGTCACCAGTATTGGTTCCTTTGCATCTTTCCGTAGCAACCGAGTCAGAACGACAGGAGCTATCTCTTTAAGTTTCAGATCGATTATTTTCTTTCCAAATAAATTGGTGTTTGTCACCTCGACATGGTGAAAGGTAAAGGGTGGATTGTTCTCGGTTCTCTCCTTGCCAAGACTGATTTCTTCATTCTTGATATCGATTCGGAGAATGCTGGGAAGGAGATTAACAAAGACAATCACACTGATGATGCCACCGGCGTAGGTCACACCATAGGCAGCGGCAGCATTACCTTCAACAGCCTCAACAGCGACAGCCAGGCCAGGAGAGCTGGTCAGGGCCCCGGCAAACAGACCTGCTCCGGTGGAAGCATCAAAACCGAACAACCAGCTACACAATACTGTCATCAGTCCGGCAACGACGATAATAGTTAGGGCACCAATGGCGAGATTAATACCCTGCTTTTTGAATGAAGTAAAAAATCCCGGGCCAGCGGTTACTGCAACAGAATAGATAAAAAGGACCAGCCCGAGAGTCTGGAATTCAGCTGGCAGGGTATAGCCGAAGTGGCCAAAGGCCATGGCAACAAATATTATTGCCGCAGAACCGAAGGAAAAAGACTTGACCCGAAGGTGACCAAGAGCCTCACCAATAATGATAATCGCAAACAGCAGAAAAACGGAATTTGATAATAATGTTGACAAGATGCCTCCAAGTATATGACCGGGCGCAAGTCCGAGCAGCACTGATTGGAAAAAGCCAAGAGCACAGAGGTGGTCCCGGTTGATCGGACAGGTCGACGGCGGAAATAAGGTGGAAAGCCTTCATGGTTATGCCGCCAGTTTGGTGACCGGACCGGCGTAGTTTTGCCGGTTTTTGCCAATATGCCTCATCCGGTGTTCAGTCGTCCAGACTGGAATGAGGCCGCTGGTGATTGTAGCGGTCAAAGTAATTGCTCTACCAATAGGTAAACTGAAGCTTCATGATATAAGAGAATGACTAAATGGTCGCAGAAAGGAACCGACGCTGAGCTATGTGTTTATCGTAAGTGCACCCTGCTCTTTTGTTTAGTTGTTGAGTGCCAGGACATCGATAACGGATTTTAGTGCCACAACATCGCTGACACTCAACAAATAGGCACTTGAACAGGCCAGGGAATAGCTTTTTGTGCGAATCGTCGGTGAGTAATTCCTCATCTTTATTGATCGTAACTGTGATCAAATATTTGTCCTACTAGGATTAGTGATGCCGAAATCAGCTTTTAATGCCATTGAGGGCAGTGTGCGGATTTTTTTGAGTGGAGCTAAGGTCGCACTCATTGCATGCGATGAAAATGAATTGCCCCTCAAGCCGGCAGAGCGATGCTGAGTTTTTATTAGCTGTCGAAATTGGCGGCGTCAACTATTAATTCGCGCCGAGCGCAAAGGGTTTTTCTGGCCGGCGCAGAGTGTGATCTAGTTGCTCAAAAGTCTGTCATACCAACGCTATGAAGGTACCCCGGCAACAACCGGCTTTCTGATTTGTCGAAGTCAGTTGGATGATTTTCTCGCAGACTTGAAAAAGACGCACTACGATTGGCTTGATCTGGGTGAGGACCGGCGCAGGATTTACGCAGATTTTTTTCGTAATCCACTCTCTTATCGACTGGTTGATGGTCACCGATCGTTGTTCGTTGGCGATATTCGGATGAATATCAAAGGAACGATAGGGCTGAATTCTCCAGGTCCGGGAGATCAGATCGAGCAGTTTGCGCATCGCAGAACCCTGAATCTGCTCTCCAGCGCGGGAGAAGGTTCCTTTGCGATCTATGTCAACACGTCGTCAGAAGTCGAGATCGTGCTCGATACCGACCAGATGCTGGTGTGGCGTAAGGGCTACTGGGGGCTTTACGATCCAGATATCATGCGGGAGTTTTTGAGCGGGCGGCTCGACAAACGTTCTATCGAGCACTTGGCCTGGACCGTTTATGCTCTCTCCAACTCTCGGCACGGGACGGTTGTTTTGGTGGCGGACGATGGTACCGACCTGGATGTTTTGCGCAAAGGTTCTGTCGGTGGGCGAGACCCCCTAAGCCGGGCGTTGATACGACATGTCCGGGGTAAGAAAATTGGCGCCTTAAAGCGATCGGGAGAGTTGATCCGGATTCTTTCATCTGATGGGCTGACGGTCATCAACCGCCGAGGAGAGTTGCTTGATACCGGCGTGATTGTCGATACCTCCAAGGTCGGCGATCTGGTGACTGGCGGAGGGCGAACGACTGCTGCGACATCGGCCTCCCATTATGGGTGTGTGGTCAAGGTGTCGGAAGATGGCCCGGTGGAGTTATATAGAGCAGGACAAAGTCTTTATCGCTTTGGTTAGCTAGCCCTATGAACGAGATTCGCGTGCGGTCATCTGCCATGCGCCCGCTTATCTTGAAAATCCCCGGAAATAGGTTTGGCCCTTAGGATCCGGAGATCCTTATTGGGACAAGCCCCCTAGGTTGACGACTGGTGCTAAATAGCGCAAGCTCCCACTCGTTTTGCACCATAGTTGTCATAAATACGGGGAGCTTTAATGTCTCAAGAAAAAAGCAGTTTTGTTTATTCGTTATTCTGGAACAGTGGGCTGATCATTTTAGGCTCATTAATCCAGGCGATTGCCCTTAAGTCGGTGGCGATACCGCATCAGTTTGTCCCGGGCGGCTTGTTCGGGGTGGCCACGCTGCTCTACTACCTGACTGATTGGATCAACCCGGGTCTGTTCTATCTGCTGCTAAACATTCCGATGTTTATTCTTGGCTACCTGTATATCTCGCGCCGGTTTCTAGGGTACAGCGCCTTGGCGATGGCCTCGCTGACTTTCTTCTATCAAGTTGTTGATATCGATTTCAATATCGGCAATCAGCTTTACTCTGCACTGGTTTTCGGGGTCCTGCTAGGGGCCGGGGCGGGAATGGTACTGCGGTCGCTCGGATCGAATGGTGGCCTTGATGTCGTTGCGGTTATTTTGAGCCAGAAATATAACATCGGAATGGGCAAGCTTTACTTCCTGTTCAACTTGGTGTTGTTTTCTGTCAGTTTTGTCAGCTTTGATAATGACCTGGTGATCGCTTCGATGATTGCGGTCTTTGTCTGTTCGGTCACGATCGACTACTGCCTATCGATGTTTAACCAGCGAAAACTGGTGTTTATTGTCTCTTCCCAGCCAGAGGCGATCGCCGAGCAGGTGATGAGTCATTTGAAGATCGGCACAACCATGGTTCCGGCGGTCGGAGCTTATCAGAAACAGCAACGGACGATGTTGATGGTGGTTATTAACAATATCCAGCTTAAAAGACTCGAAGAGATTGTTTTTACTACTGACGAGTATGCTCTGTTTATTGTCGAAAACACCTTTAACGTGCTCGGATCGACCTTTTCGCGCCGAAAAATCTATTGATCGGATACCTGAGATCTTGTTAGACCGCTGAATCAGGGTTGTCAGGAAGGGCTTCTGCTTTTAAGATGGCGGACAATTGAGACGAAAAGAGGTGTTGATGGATACAACGGAAAGAAATGTCGATAGTGATCCAGAGGTTCCCAAGGGGAGTTATGATCTGCGTGTCCTTCAGACACTTCGCCGCATTATCCGTGCGGTTGATATCCATTCGCATAAACTGGCTACCCAGCATAAAATAACCGGCCCGCAACTGGCATGTCTGTTGACGATCAAAGAAGAGGGGCCCTTGACCAGTGCGAATTTGGCGAAAAAAGTTTATCTGAGCCCGAGCACTGTTGTTGGAATTATCGACCGTCTCGAAGAAAAGAAATGGGTTGAACGTAACCGTGACAACAAAGACCGCCGCCAAGTTTATATTTCGATCACCGCTGCCGGACAGCAACTGATTGAGGCTGCTCCCTCCCTCCTGCAAGACACCCTGTCAAGCGCTCTGATGGAGCTTCCGGAAATTGAACAAGTTGCCATTGTGCTGTCCCTAGAGAAGTTGGTTGACCTGATGGAAGCCCGCCACATTGGTGCCGCTCCGCTTTTGGAAACAGGTTCCTTAACCCCCGAAAAGTAACTTTCTCTCGATTTTTTCGCAACTTGACAGACTGGTCGCATTATGTGAATATCATTCGTGTACGAATCATTAAGTTGCGAACTAATATTCAAGGTCGAGAATTATCGACCAGGGAGTATTCCAAATGGGTCCCACTTAAGGGGCGTCTATCCAGGAAAAACTGCTCGGCCCAACATCTTTTGATCTACGCCGCAAAATTCGCGGCAAAACATAACTTCCAAGCCACGTTAAAACAAGCAGCACAATCAGGTGTATAGCTGTTTTTTTAAGGCGCAAGGAGCTGTCTATGAGTATCTATTCAAATAACCAACAAAAAATTGCTGAATATTTAAGTCGTGATGATCAGGTTGCTGCATCCAAATGGACCGATTGGCTTTGGCAGCTAAAGCATTCTGTCACCAGGGTTGAAACCTTCGAGAAACTTCTCGGCGTCGAGCTTGACGCTTTGGAGAGACGTAAAATCGCGCTGACGCTGAAAAAGTTTCCACTCTCAATCACCCCTTATTATCTTTCGCTGATTGATCGCAAAAACTTCCGTAACGATCCGGTTTTCCGCCAAGCATTTCCGGACCCGCAAGAGCTGGTGATTGAAAAATGTGACATGGCCGACCCTTTGGCCGAGGAGCGGGATAGCCCGGTTCCTGGAATTACGCACCGTTACCCTGACCGGGTGCTGTTTCATGTCAGTAACGTTTGCGCCATGTATTGTCGACACTGCACTCGCAAGCGCAAAGTCGGAGATATCGATTCCATCCCCGATCGAAACCAGATTCGGCAAGGTCTCGATTATATCCGCAGCAGGCCAGAAGTACGGGACGTCCTGCTCTCCGGCGGTGATCCGCTGATGCTTAATGATGCTTACCTTGACTGGATCCTCACCGAACTGCGCCAGATTGAGCATGTGCAGATCATTCGAATCGGTTCAAGGATGCCGGTGGTTTTGCCCTATAGAATTACCGATGAACTGGTCGAGATGTTGAAGAAACATCAGCCGCTGTGGATTAACACCCACTTCAACCATCCTCGCGAAGTGACCAGCTCTTCGAAAAAGGCGTTGCGCAAACTTGCGGATGCTGGAATCCCCCTCGGTAACCAGTCAGTTCTCCTGGCTGGCATCAACGACTGTCAAAGAATCATCAAGTCACTGGTGCACAAGCTGGTGGCGAACCGGGTTCGTCCCTACTACCTCTATCAGTGTGATCTGTCTGAAGGTCTGGCGCATTTTCGAACTCCGGTTGGCAAAGGAGTTGAAATCATGGAGAGCCTGATTGGTCATACCAGTGGCTTTGCCGTGCCAACCTATGTCATCGATGCCCCCGGTGGCGGCGGCAAGATTCCGGTGACCCCGAATTACCTGATCTCCCTGTCGACAAACAAGGTGGTGTTACGCAACTACGAGGGGGTCATCGCGACATACCAAGAACCCGATAGCTACAAACAGAAATTCTGTGACCGAGAATGTGCCAGTTGTGATCTCGAATTGATGCTTGAGGATGGCGAGGAAGCGGATTTCATCGGTATTGAAAAATTGCTGTCCGATTACGATGAGACGATCAGCCTCACCCCAGAGAACAACTCGCGTATGGAGCGAAGAGATGACCAGTGATTTGATCGAAGAGTTCGGCAGTTCAATTGTTCAGCATGGGCCACAAAATGACCGGATCTACCTGATGAAGTTGGATCGATCCGATGTGCCGGAAATCGTGACCAAGATTAACAACCTTGCGGCTCTGCATAGCTACTCAAAATCTTTCATCAAGATTCCGAGTTCCCTGCAGGACGATTTTTTCGCTGACGGATATCTCCTTGAGGCAAAGGTTCCCGGCTTGTTTAAGGGCGAGGAAGACGGCCTGTTCATGTCTCGCTACTACCATGAGGATCGGCGTATCGACCCTGATGCAGATCTGGTCAATAAAGTGCTTGAAGCCGCTTATCTGAAAGCCGAACATCATCATTCGGTGCCTCTTTCTGCTGGATGTGCCTGTCGCTTAGCGAGCCCTGCCGATTGTCGGCAGATGGCGGATCTGTATCGGCAAACCTTTGCCAGCTACCCCTTTCCGATCAATGATCCCGAATACCTTTACGCGACCATGGCCAAAAACGTCCTTTATGCCGGGATCTGGAAAGGAGAGCAGTTGTTGGCGCTGGCCTCAGCAGAGATTGATCATCACAACAGCAACGCGGAACTGACCGATTTTGCCACCCATCCCGATTGGCGAGGGTATGGGCTGGCCAACCGGCTACTTCAATATCTGGAAAAAGAGTTGCAATTGTTAGATATCAAAAACGGTTACACCATCGCCAGGGCAACTTCCTACGGGATGAATATCTGCTTTGCTCAGAACGGGTATCAGTTTGGCGGAACACTGGTGAAAAACACTCAGATCGGCGGCAGCCTGGAAAGTATGAACGTTTGGTTCAAAACTTTGGCGGACGAGAGCAATTCGTAGCATCCTTTATGGTGGGCAGCGGAGGAAAGTTGGCGAGCTGTTCGAGGTGTTGCTCTGGTCGCCGGACCGAACATTTACCAATGCCCATTCGCTCGACAAGATTGTCGAACAGGCCCGGATGGCATCCATGGATTTGCTGATTATCGATGGTGACATTGACACCCCGTAGCGCTAGTGACAACAAAACGCACGCCAAAGAGAATGGAATAGGAGAACCTGTGACCGGTCCGGTGAGTATTTACGCAATCGCAGAGATGGCCAAGCGTGCCGAAGAATCCACCTTGAAGGTGCGTAGCGAATTATTCCGTCTCGGCTGCGATCCTTCAACAATAAACGTTCTGCGGCAGGGCGTGTATCTACAAATGAAGTGCCAGCAGCAGATCATCCTGGTCTCTCCGCAGGAGGTGCTCGGAATTCTGCATAAAATTCCCCGAGGGACAGAGCTGTCGGAGATCTGGGAGCACATTTGTCAGCACGCCCATCAACTCGAAAAGCAAAAAAGGCTCACACGTGGCTGGACGGTTGCGGTTTTAGTTAGCCTGCTGTTGCTGGCGGCCTTCTTGGTTGTTTTCAGAGTTTACTGAGTCGAACAATCAGCGTTCAACCAAATGGAAATGAACTGTTTGAAATAGCAGGCATTCCCTGAAAAACCGAACCGATCAGCGGTCATCTCAATTGGCAACAGGAACTGAACAGCAACAAACCGTTGCACCTCAATCTGGAAGACCTAGGGACCTGGGTGGCGCAATACCAACCACTGTTGGCCTTGTATCACGGTGAAAGCCCTAATATTTTCAAAAACAGTCTGGTGATCCCAGGATATGGGTTTTACTGCTTGTGTAAAATATAATCTGGAGCAGCGCAGGCCAGTGCAACCTACCCAGTTTTAGTGCCATCAGAAACGGGAGAATCGTATAAAGTATCGATTTATTGGACATTGAGCAAGGGTGGTTTTTACCTGAAGCCGCGGTCCTGAATTACACAAATCTTGATCGGCAAAAATCCTGAGTTTTGTAGATGTACCAAAGCAGGAATCGCACATAATGTGGTAATCATGGGCGATTCGCGTATTTAAAGGGGTGGGTTATGGGAAACAGTTTTGATCTCTAGGCTTGCTGCGAGGAAACTTATGATCTTATGAACGTCCCGCCGGCTGCCGTAACGTCACTCTCAAAATTTCACCAGGAGTCCACAGACGCATGCGCGGCCCCCAGGTGCCCGTGCCACGGCAGACCACTACAGTCATGTCATCTGTCTGGTAACGGCCCTCGAGTAACGGGTAGCGCTGCTGCACTAGGTAATCAAATGGCCATATCTGGCCGCCGTGGGTATGTCCAGAGAGCATAAGATCGACTCCGTCCCCGGCTGCCACGTCGTCATACAGGGGGCTGTGCGACAGCAGAATCGTCGGCCCCTTTGGTCGTCCGGCCAGAGCCTGACGTAACTTCTCGCGACCGTTGCCGTTTCGCTGGCCCCTGGTTAGATCATCGACTCCGACCAGAACCAAACCTGGGTCGACTTCGGCCCAGCTGTTTCTCAGTACAGTGAAGCCATTGCCGGGAAAGACGCCTGCCTTTGAATCTCCACTGCGGTGAAATTCATGGTTACCCAACACAGCCCAGACTCCGAGCGGTGCTTTAAGTTGCGCAAGCACAGCATGCAGGCCCGGTAAGGGGTCGCTGTGGCCCTCGTAGATATCACCCAGTAAAAAAATCAGATCGGGCTGGGCCGCTTCTATCTGCGTCAAGCGGACCGCAAGCCATTTCTCATCGAGTCGGGACCCAAGGTGCAGGTCGGAGACGACAACAATCACCGTCCCTTCCAGTTGCTTGGGCAATCCCTTGAGAGCAACCTCATAGTTATTCACTACCGGTGGCCGCATCCCCTGCACCAGAGCGATAATTGCCAACACCAGGCCAACGATTAAACCGAGGCCACGCAAACAAGCAACCTGGCGTGACCACAACCAACCGAAGCCGGTGAACAGATCAACAACCAGAAGACACACGGCGCACAGAAACAATGTCGCCATCCAATTCATCGAGAGATGTTCCAGTGTGCCAGCCAGAAGACCAGGGTTGTCGTGACCGTAAAAACGGCCAATTACGAACAGCCCCCACATCACGACGCCAGTCAAGGCAATATGCCGTTTTGGCATGCGGCGCGTGAGCAGCGGAATACTACTGGCGCGCCTGAAGACGTACAGATGAAGGAATGTGACTATGCTTGTAAGTATGGTACCGAACATACGGTTGAAGTATTTTCACTTAAATGTTTGATTCGGGAGCCAATGGAATTTGTGCGTCCATATCTCAGTTTTTAACTGTATAGGTATGACATTACATTAAAATTGATATCATGTCCCCCCCCTGAACTCTGGGTAGAATGGAAAAGAAGATTATCTCAGAGGTTTTTCTGATTTATGGTGGATTGTGAGACACTCGGCGGGTAGTCGAGGTGGATACCAGCCCCAAAATGGTAGATAGAGTCATAGACATGACTTTAGAATTTTACTTAGTTGTTTACGCCGAGGAAACATAGCGGTTTATGACGTTCAGAACAATATCGATGAACTCATTACCTCTGCAGAGGACTCAGCATATAGATGCCAAGGGCGAGAAGAATACTGCCTGATAGTTTTGGGAGAAATCGCTGTAAAGTTGCATTTTTCGCGAAGGCGTTGCCTGCTTTTGAAACCGCTAAACCGACCAAACAATAAATCGTGAAGCAGAGAAGACTGGTAACAAACCCGAAGACCAGCATCTGCGTTGCCACAGAAATTGTCCCTGGTGTACAGAACTGGGGGAGCAATGCAAAATAGAACAAGAGCCCCTTCGGATTTAAAATGCTGGTCAGAACCCCTTGCCTGATCAGCAACCCAGATGACGATTTCTTAGGAATTTCAGCTGTGAAGCTCGCCCCACTGGAGCGGAACAGCGACAAAGCGAGAAAAATCAAATAGGCGGCCCCACCCATCTGAATGGCTCTGAATACCGTGGGAGAGGCGGCAAGGACTGAAGCCAGCCCCAAAGTTACCAGTAAGGTGTGTCCGGCGTAGCCGATGGCGACTCCTAGCGCTGATAATATTGCGGCATTTCGGCCTTCAGATAAAGAACGTCCCGCCACGTAAAGCATATCCGGTCCCGGAGTAACTATCAGAGTAAGGACCGTGAGCAAAAACAGACTGAATGTATGAAATTGCATAGTGATTTAATTAACCTGCAAGAGCTTGATTCAGATCATTGAACAAATCGTTGATGTGTTCAATGCCGATCGAAAGCCGCACAAAATCTAGACCAACCCCGGCAGCCGCTTGTTCTTCTTCGGTCAACTGGGCATGGGTTGTCGACGCTGGATGGATTGCTAGGCTTTTGGCATCACCGATGTTTGCCAGATGGCTGAACAGTTTCAGATTATTGATGAATTGCTTGCCTTGCTCAAGGCCGCCTTTGATCCCAAACCCGACGATGGCACCAAAGCCATTTTTCAAATAGCACTTTGCGAGTTCGTGGCTAGGGTGGTTTTTCAGTCCGGGGTAAACCACCCAGTTCACCTGCTCATGATTCTGCAGGAACTTTGCAACCGCCAAGGCATTGCTGCAGTGGCGTTCCATCCTCAAGGTCAAGGTCTCCACCCCTTGCAGCAGCAAGAAGCTATTGAAGGGTGAGATGCAGGCCCCAATATCGCGCATGAGATTTGTTCTGATACGGATGATTTGTCGGACTGAGGTCGGTCCGCAATAGTGGACACCATATTATGGTCAGGCAACCCCCCGCCGCCTGATGAGTTTCTTCCAATATGCCGCTGGGGAGAGATTGCCCAAGCTGGCATGTCGTCGCTGTCGGTTGCTCATCGGTTCCTCCTGATGGACTGCCCTCAAAACGCTAGGCACCTCCTAAGGTAGAATTAGATTTTGCGGAGGTGACAATGAGCAACCAGCAGTATCCCAAGGAATTTCGAGAAGAAGCAATCCGCCAGGTGCTGGAACGAGGCTATTCCGTCAAGGAGATATCCGAGCGACTAGGGGTATCGACGCATAGTTTGTACAAGTGGGTCCAGGCAGCAAAACCATCTCCGACAAAGAGCAAAGACGAAGAACTTCTGGAAGCCAAACGGGAGATTCTTAAGCTCAAGGCTGAGCTTCGGCGAACTCAGGAGGAGCGTGAAATACTAAAAAAGGCCGCCGCGTACTTTGCAAGGGAGTCAGAGTAAAGTACGCGTTCATTGATGAGCACCGCGAGAGTTTTGGCATCAAAACTATGTGCCGGGCTCTGAAAATTCATCGCTCGGGCTTTTACGCTTGGACTCATAAGCCTGTGTCTGGCCGGGCCAAGGAGGATTTGCGGCTCCTTGGCCTGATTCGCGCCTCCTATGAGGCCAGTGGCTGCACCTATGGCAGTCGCCGGGTCTATGCGGATCTAAGGGAGGCAGGGAAAGGCTGTGGCATCAACCGTGTGGCCAAGATCATGCGTAAAAATAAGATACGAGCTTTGCGTGGATATAAAAAACCAAGGTATCGTTATAGTAAGCCTCACATGGCGGTTCCAAACCAACTTGAGCAGCAATTTACTGTTGATAGCCCGAACGCCGCATGGGTGACGGACATCACCTACATTCGAACTTGGCAGGGTTGGCTTTACCTCGCCACGGTTCTCGATTTATATGCCCGTAAGGTTGTTGGTTGGTCAATGAAAGCAACGCTTGAAAAGGAACTGGTGCTGGATGCTTTACTGATGGCCGTTTAGCGGAGACAACCCAAGAATCAGGTCGTTCTTCACTCTGATCAAGGGTCACAATACAGCAGCGATGAATGGTCACGATTCTGCGAACAGCATAATTTGTCAGTCAGCATGAGTCGGCGTGGTAATTGTTATGATAATGCAGTCGCGGAATCTTTTTTCAGCAGCCTAAAGAAGGAACGCATTCGTAAGCAGAGTTACAGAAACCATGACGAAGCACGCATGGATGTTTTTGATTACATCGAAGTGTTCTACAATCGTAATCGGCGACATAGCCATCTTGGCGGCATGACCCCAGAAGCATTTGAGCAGAAGTTTGAAAACAGGCAGCAGGTGTCTAGTTAAGTGGGGGTAGTCCAAGGCAGCATTCTATGAAAGTGGGGAGGGTCTAGGATTCTCGTGGCGATTCAAAGCAGGTATATTCCACTTCTAGAGATGGCAGCCGCTATGATTGCTATAATCATAATTTCCAGCGGCTTTTAACAGGGGTTTTCATGGCCAGAATTCTGATGGTTGACGACGAACCCGGGTTACGCTTGTTCTATTCGGAAGAAGTGGCAGACGAAGGTTATGAGGTGGTCTCAGCCAAAGGCTGTGAGGATGCAGCTGCGGTCCTAAGAAATCAGTAGATCGGCCTAGTTATTCGCGATAATCCTCTTGGTCAGAAAAATGGACTGGAAATGCTGCCATTCGATAATTTCACCATTCTTGGTTTATGGCGGCGTAGCCCCGCTGGCTTCAAGCGGGTAAGAATTGTCTACAATTCTTCTTTATCGAGCAGTTTGAAGTTTTCTATCTCGGCACTTTTTCCTTCGACTGCAGGTAGGGTTCGATTAACTCAAAATCGACAAAAACGTTCTCTTTCCGCCACCATCTGATAAATTCTTTTCCTTATTTTCTTCCTTCTTCAGGCTCATGAATACTATCAATTCTTCTCATATCTCATCCTCCATCCTGAACATCTATAATCAGTTGCTATCCGCATGGCCAAGCAACATGGTGCCCACCTGGTCGCGCTCTACGCGCAGGAGCCTTTCATCATCCCTGGCTATTTATTACAAGCTGGTCTGGAGATCAGCGAAGCTCAGGAAAAGGCCGCGGCGGCGGAAATGAACAGGACCAAAATGGCTTACAATAATCAGGCGTCGAGCATGGGTTTAAAAAATACTGAATGGCGTTCCACTATCGACTTTCCAGTCAATGCGGTAGCAATGCAGGCTCGATATGCTGATTTGGTCATCGTCGGCCAAACGGACTCTTCTGATGTGTCAAATGTGACCAAGGATTTCCCAGCGCAGTTAGTGCTGGCTGCCGGCCGGCCGGCCGGCCAGTATTGATTCTCCCCTATGCAGGTAGTTTCCTCAGTATAGGTAGTCGCATTCTAGTCGCCTGGAATGCGAGTCGCGAGTCGATGCGAGCCATCACCGATGCGCTCCCGCTGCTTAAGAGTGCGGATAGCGTCAATCTTATCGCAATTTCTCCTAAACATGACGCTCAGGGGCGCATACCTGTTGAGGATATCGTTTCTTATCTCGTATGCCATGGCGTTCATGTTGAGGTGTCGACGGAGCATGTCGCGGGAAGGATGTAGGGAATGTGCTCCTTTCTCGCGCAGCAGACCTAAGTGCAGACCTCATTATCATGGGCGGTTACGGCCATTCCAGGCTGAGGGAATGGGTGCTGGGTGGGGCAACCCGAAAAGTTCTTGAATCGATGACGGTGCCGGTACTGACGTCTCACCTGCATTCACTGCAAAATCGCATAAATTTCAGTTGTACGAAAACCCTGTTCCCGGGCACAGATCAGGACTAATTACATTGCCCGGCCAGGTAGATTGAAATCTTCGGATATTGTTCTGGAATAGTTTTTAGATCAACAGATTGGACAAATTTAGAACGTTCGAGACCACTCAACCCAATTTACTCGACTCGTGATTATAAAACTCAGCCGGTGTGACCAGCGAGCTCATGTCGCTCATTTCGTAAAACTCCTGCCTAAAAGGCCATGTCTCCATAGGAATTTTGATGGGATCCGAAGGTCTGATAAGTCACCCTCTGCATAGGGGAAGGAAAAATGCCCCGAATACCATTTCGTGGCCGTTTCTCAGGTAGCTGCATTAATCGAATACTTATTTACAGAAAGTGGCGTAATGCAATAAAGCTACCCGATTGAGTATTCGTGCGGCTTCTGAGTGTTTAAAGGGGTGAGTCGTTTTCCCGCTTATTGGTCTTTAACGACTCACCAGTTTCCATAATACAACAGATCGGACGTTGAATTTTTCTGATCTTGATGTGGCTCGCTGTGACAGCGACCCTGACACCTATCGGCTGTCGGTCTTGCAGTCGATAGAATAGTGTGCGCAGTTGACGATGTAGCAGGGGCCGCTACAGGGGCCGCTACATTTTCCGTAGGCTTCGCGAACCCTTATGCAGGCGGAATTGAACTCCGGGTTGTAACCGCTGCAAGGATACTGGCATTGCCGGCCTTCACGTTTCGCGATCATAGAGTCCTCCACCGTTGCTTAGGTTTCAATTTGGTTGCTATTTTATCATCCTGTCTTCAGCTGTTACCTCCAAGTTGAGTTAATGGTTCGTATCTACATCATCATTAAAATGACAAGGGCTGGAATTTTCTGAATTACTGATAATGTAATTTTACTTCTATCAGGCCCTAATAAGAGGTCAAGTCTTTTGCTTGATTTTTTTGCTAGCCTGAATTCGAAGACACAGGCAGATGAACTTTCGGCAGCCAGTCCAATATGTCTGACAAGTGCCCCTCCATAGAACGTGAAATCGGAATTAAGTTCAAATGGATGCCATTCAATGAGTCCCAACCTCTGCGTTAACGGCTCTTTAGCGACTGAAAACTGACCATTTTCCGGGTGCGCTCATCATAAAGATTCAAGTGTAATGATTGCAGGCTATTTCGCAGGGTAAGCGGCTCAATGGCCTGGAATTCAGGCGTTTCATCATGGCACTCCTGCAGACGGTAGTTCGGTATGCCGGGGCGCATGTGGTGAACATGATGAAAGCCGATGTTTCCCGTGAACCATTGGAGGAGTTTCGGCAGCGGGTAAAATGAAGCTCCCCCCATGACAACCTGCCAGGGGTCCCATTCTTCGTGGCGCGCCCAGTAAACTCCATCGAACTGATGCTGGACGTAGAACAGCCAGACGCCAAGCGTTGCTGCCATCATCAGAACCGGCAATTGGACCAACAGGTAGATACGAATTCCAATGGTCAGGCTGGCTGCGACAATGATCGCAACAAGGGCCAGATTGGTGATGATAACACTGACAAAATCTGTTTTCTTCGCCCCTGCAGAGGGATAACGGTTACGCAGCAGGAAGTAATAAAGAGGGCCAAGCCCAAGCAAAACAAGGGGATGGCGATACAACCGGTAGCCTAGTTTCCGTAACGGCGGTGCAGACAGGTATTCCTCGACGGTCAAGGTTGTAATGTCACCCACGCCCCGCCGGTCCAGGTCGCCGGCAGTGATGTGATGCCCGGAGTGACTGCGCCGCCAGTCATGAAACGCTGTGAAGACCAGAAGGCCACAAAGGTACCCGATATTCCTGTTCCATCGAGGTGTAGGCAGAAGGGATCCGTGGGTACAATCGTGGAATAAGATGAAAATACGCGTCAACAAGGCGGCCGCGACCACGCCAAGGGCAAGGGTAATTCCGTAAGAATAGTTCTGGAGGACGGTCAGAACCATCACCGCCAGCAGGAGAAGATAGGCTATGAGAGTGGTCAGGAGCTGCCAAATGGCCTTACGAGTATCGCGCTGGAGATAGTGTGCGGTGGCCTTGTACCATTCCGGCTTTTCTCCCTTGGCAACAATAATGACGGGATTGAAAGGCATACGGAACTCCTTCGACCATTCGAAGTTTTTCAGTAAATTAATAATATGGAAGACTTGAACCGTTATTGAAATGTACTGTTAAAACTTCTGGATTTCAAGTCGGTGCCGCTAACAGGATTTCACGCGACATTGGAAAGTGGCCTGCCTTTGATGGCCAATTTCAGGCCGGATCCCCCCTTAACCCTGCATTTTTTCACTGCGCGCAAGCTCATTTCGTCACACTATTTCTAAGTGGCTGGTTTCTGAAAATACATGGTGGTTTTAAGTTATTTAATCTGACCTGCCCCTGTTGTTATTTCTGGGAAGCGTATACATGGTTGCCCCGCCAAAATCCATGTGATAGTTTCTCAACCTTCTGTTTTATTGAACTATTTCGAACCATTCAGAAACGGCAGGTCGCGGCTCGGCAGCCTCCTGTTTTTTTCTTCGTCGGTACGCCTACCAGAAAAGGAGATGCCCATGCTGGTACTACCTAGAGTCGTCGCTGCGCGCTACCGTGCGGAGATCAGGCAGGAGATTCGGGCCCTTGGCACCCAACTCAAGGTCGTCGGCTTTCTCGCCGGGGACTACGGCCCCTCCCTCACCTACGCCGAATATACCAAGAGTGCCTGCGAAGAGCTGGGGATCGCCTACGAACTGCGCACCAGTGGCCGGCTCGAGCTGGAGCAAGCGATCGTCGAGGCCAACGAGGACCCTTCCGTCCACGGCATCATGATCTATTACCCGATCTTCGGCAACGAGCAGGACCGCTACCTGAAGGACGTGGTTGATTACCGCAAGGACATCGAGGGACTGCATTCCTTCTGGATCCGCAAACTCTACGAGAACGAGCGGATCATCGACGAGGCCGAGATTGCCGGTAAGGCAGTGGTTCCCTGCACCGCCCTGGCAACACTGAAAGTCCTCGAGGCCAACGGGGCCTACGGTGGCAGCGGCACTCGTCCGGCGGAGCACAAGACGGTGACCATCTTCAACCGCAGCGAAGTGGTTGGCCGCCCTCTGGCGGTCATGATGTCGAACGACGGCGCAAGGGTCTACTCCTTCGATGAGTTCGGCCCCCTTCTCTATGAGGACGGACAGGCCAGAGAGATTTCTATCTCCCGGGGCGACGCCCTCAAAGCGTCGGATATGGTGATCACCGGGGTTCCTTCCAAGGCCTTCCCCAAGATCGAGGCCGAAGAGCTCTCCCCGCACACCATCTGCCTCAACTTCGCCACCATCAAGAATTTCACTCCCGAGGCGGAAGAAGCCGCCGAACTGTTCATCCCCCGGGTCGGCCCGGCGACCGTGGCAATGTGCATGCGCAACACCCTGCGCCTCTACCGCACCTACCACGCAAACCGATGACCGCCTGATCAAGGAAAAGTTCGCTAAAAACCTGCAAAAAAACGCCTCGATGTTGAGGCGTTTTTTTGTTCTTGGCTTGCACTTCCCTTTGCCCTACTTTTTGAGATGGCGGTGGTCATTTGCAATTACCAGATCAACATAGGCCTCATACATCCAGAGGCATTTTGCCGGGATGCGCGGATATCCGCTTATCCACAGTTTCCAACACCGGGAAAGAGATAGCAGGGGAAGTTCTGTGTAGCCGGATATGGCCTGCTTTCAGGGCAAGCTGAAACGGTAGTCGCGCATCGGCAGGTAGGCGGCAGCGTGAGACCAGTATTCGAACCTGCTTATCGGCAATCAATTAATCGAGATGGTATCGATCTGGATCAAATAGCCAAGGCGTTCAATTGCTGACAGCGTGGCTGCCATGGAGCTGCCGGTTTGCTTTGCCGGAGGTCCGCTATGACAGTAGGACCAGCTTTCTGGCCTATTGCATGGAGAGAAATCCTGTCATCTGGTTGTCTTGCTACCTCTAGCAAGGAGGCGTAAATTCTCTTCGCGCACGTTCCACGAGTTCTCGGATAGCGCAGCCCTCCATATGATCATTCACCAAGCCCATCGCCTGCATGAATGCATATGCGGTGGTTGGTCCAAAGAACTTCCAACCGCGTTTTTTCAGATCTTTACTTAACAACTGAGATGTCTTGGTGATACTCGGAATTTGGACATTGTCGTCATTTTTTCCGATTCCGGGTTCACGGGATTCAGGCTCCCACCCCCAGATATAACCTGCAAGACTGCCGAACTCAGCAACGATCTCGATAGCCCGATGGGCATTATTGATGGTCGCCTCTATTTTGCCGCGATGGCGAACGATGCCTGCATTTTGCAGCAGACAGGCAACATCCTCATCATCGAATTCAGCAATCTTGTTAAAGTCGAAACCAGCGAACGCCTCGCGAAAATTTTCCCGTTTCCGCAGAATGGTCAGCCAGGAGAGCCCAGACTGGAATCCCTCTAGGCAAATTTTCTCAAAGAGTCTGATGTCATCAGCAACTGGGCGCCCCCACTCTTGATCATGATATTTACGGTAGACAAGAGGTTCATGGCCCCACCAACAGCGAGATCGTCCATCTTCAGCCGTAAGGATATATTTGTTGTCTGATTCAGTCATAGATTATTTCTCTGCCCTCCTTTAGGCCGGGTGCGACATACCCTTTCTCAAAGATAATCTGGAGGCAATATACGACGCAACAACCGCATTCGCTTAGCGCAGCAACGATGTCATAAACTACATTTCGCCGTCTGCCAACCGGAGTACTGCCTCTAGAAGAACCTTTGTGCCATTGCAGATATCCTCAATGCAACTGAACTCCTCTATATTGTGACTGACACCACCGACACTCGGGATAAAGATCATACCCGCATCGGTAATCCGAGCCATGTTCATCGCATCATGGCCGGCTCCACTTGGCATCAATAGATAAGGAAGTCCGGCGCTGGTCGCCGAGTCCTTCAGCAGGTTTAAAACTTTTGTGGAAAGAGACACTGGGCTGTCATCACACAACTGTTCAAAAGTGATGGTGAGTCCCCTCTTGTCAGCAATCTGCGACATAAGGCTGAGGATGGCGTTTACTGCGCTTGATTTGTCATCCTGATCAACATCGCGGATATCAATGCCAAGTTCAACCCGTCCGGGAACGACGTTCATCGATCCAGGGCTTACATTGATGTAACCGACGGTGCCGACAGTCTTTTTTTCAGGCTGGACGGAGGTTATGTGTTCGACCCCTAGAATCAGCTCGCTGGCCCCAGCAAGGGCATCCTTGCGCATATCCATAGGGGTATTCCCAGAATGATCAGCGCGGCCATCAATGAAGACCTTTAAGCGGGTCGGGGCGGCGATTGCGATAACGATACCAATCGGACAGCCCTTTTTCTCAAGGACTGGACCTTGCTCAATATGAAGTTCCAAAAAGGCATGGACTTGGCCGGGATGTAGCGAGCACCTGTCAATAGCATCAGGATGATAGCCACTTTTTAGAAGTGTTTCGTAGAGGGATGAGCCTTCGTTGTCGACAAGTTTTTTCGTGGATGGCAGATCCAACTTTCCGGTTAAGGCTTTACTGCCGATTGTGGCCACACCAAAGCGGCTCGATTCTTCGGCGGAAAAATTGATGACTTCCAGCGGCCGATTTGTGACAAAATTACGGTCATTGAGAATCCGAACAACTTCAAGGGCGGCGAGAACGCCGACCGAACCGTCGTAGTTTCCGCCCTCGGGGACAGTGTCAAGGTGGGATCCGAGCATCACCGGTGGCAGGTCACTTAAGCCTTGACGGCGTCCGCGAATATTACCGATAGCATCTACGGAAACCTCTAAACCGGCTTTTTCCATCGCCCCCTGCAACCAGGTTCGGGCAGCTAAATCCTCCGGTGAGAATGCTATTCTGCTAAAACCACCTGTTTCCAACGCGCCGAACTGCTCAAGTTCGGCAAAATCACTCGATAAACGCTTCCGATAAGACATTAAACACTCCACCCGACTAAACGACACGAATCATGAATTCCGGACAGGCGGCGGCACAGTAACCACAGAGGATGCAGTCTTCCCGCTTAATCCTGGCCTTATCACCTTCCAGAAAGAGGCAATTATTGGTACAGGCAGGCACACAGACGCCACAGCCTTTGCAGAACTGTTCCATGATCTGGATTTTTCGTTCGCGCTTTTCCAGTTCATCCCAGAGCGAAGCTTCGGCCTGACCGCTGTTGACCAGGATGAAATTTCCTTCGATTTCTTCCTTGGATAACATGCCCACGGCTAAGCCATGCATGCCCTGAAGATCCAGGACATAGCGTAGGCTGGCGCGTGCTTCTTTTATCAGATTTCCGCCAGCGAGCGCCTTCATGCCATAAATGCCCTTATCGTTGCCGGCGGCAAAAGCAATCGCTGCCGCCATATCGGCCGCACTGCCATCAAGAATGCCCATTCCGGTGCGATTGATCAGAGGGTGAATGACATCGATGTCGGGATGAACTGCGGCTAAACGCACCGCACAAATAAAGTGAGTGGAGAGTCCGAGGAAATCGATCATTCCTTCCTGCTTCATCTTTTGCATTTCAGCAAACACCGCTGCGCGATCAACAAATGGATTATCCAGGCGTGCGCCGTGCAGGTGAACAACGTCGAGCTTGGGCAGATCCATCTCGCGTAGCGCCCTTTCAACGTGCTTGCGGGCATCTTCGGCCGTGGTCGCATGAGTTTTACTGACCACATGAACCTTCTTTTTGACACCACGCAAAGCTTCACGGATATGTGTGTAGGTACCGTACAGTTCAGCGGTGTCGATCATATTGACACCGAGATCAAGCGCATGCCGAATCAATTCACCACCCTGCTCCGGGCTTAGATCGGCCTGCAGCGGCCCGAGCGGTAAGGATCCGAAAACAAGGCGTGAAATATGGAGTTCGGTGCGGCCGAGACGACTGAGTTTTTGCTGTACCATATAAATTGCTCCTTACAATAAAAAACAAAATAGCCGTTTCGGCAGAAAACTAATAATAAAAAAAGCCGACTCCTTTATCAGGAATCGGCTTTTTTACATTGTAATGGTCGGGATGAGAAGATTCGAACTTCCGGCCCCTTGACCCCCAGTCAAGTGCGCTACCAGACTGCGCCACATCCCGTCAATCTCAATGCGTCGCGAATTATCTTGTATTTACAGCGGTCTGTCAAGGTTAGTTTTTCCGTCGATCAAAAACCCGACAAGCCTTGCCTTCGTGGCGTGTGATGCTGGAAGGTTCGACCAATTTGACCTTCACACTGAGGCCGAGCGCCGAGTGAATCCGCTTCTCCGCGTTGACAACGAAAGAGCGCTGCTGCTTCATCTCGTCGAAGAAGATTTTTTCGTTCACTTCAACCAGAATCTCCAGTTGATCCTGATTGTCGATTCGATCAACAACCAACTGATAGTGAGGCTCACAGCCTTCAATCTGAAACAGAACTTCCTCAATCTGCGTCGGGAAGACATTGACCCCTTTGATAATCAACATGTCATCGCTGCGGCCACGGGTTTTTTCCATCCGTGCCAAGGTGCGACCGCACGCACAAACATCGTAGTTCAAGCGGGTAATATCGCGGGTCCGATAGCGGATCATCGGGAATGCCTGTTTCGTCAGGCTGGTCAGCACAAGTTCGCCAATCGAACCTTCCGGCAACACCGCGCCGCTGTCGGGATCGATAATCTCGGCGATAAAGTGATCCTCCGCCAAGTGCATGCCCTGCTTGCAGGCACACTCACCAGCAATTCCTGGCCCCATAACCTCCGACAGGCCGTAATTATCAGTGGCCAGGATACCGAGCCGACTTTCCAGCTCGATACGCATCTGCTCACTCCAGGGCTCGCCACCGAACAGGCCGACCCGCAAGGCCAGGGATTTCGGATCGATCCCTTGTTTTTCCATGCGATCGGCAAGGGTTAATCCATAGGATGGCGTACAAACCAGTGCAGATGAACGATAATCCTGCATGATCATCAACTGTTTGTCGGTGTTTCCGCCGGAAATCGGGATAACCGAGGCGCCAATCGCTTCTGAACCATAATGCAATCCGAAGGCACCGGTGAACAAACCGTAGCCAAAGGCGATATGGACAATATCTTCATTGCTGACCCCGGCAGCGGTCATAAAACGGGCCACAAGCTCGGTCCAGACGTGGATATCTTCCTGGGTATATCCAACCACCGTCGGTTTGCCGGTGGTGCCGGACGATGAATGAATTCGCACCACTTCGCGCATCGGCACCGCAAACATGCCATAGGGATAATTAAGGCGCAGGTCTTCTTTGGTGGTAAAAGGCAGTTGAGCGAGATCCGAAAGCGACTCCAGATCAGTGGCGGCAAATCCACACTCTTTAAACTTATTCTGATAACAGGGAACGTTATCTGCTACCCGGTGAAGGGTTTGCTGAAGGCGCTGCAGCTGCAATTGCTGTAATTGCTCGCGGGGCATGCATTCGGCTTCAGCATTCCAGAAGCTTGTATGACTTTCCATAAGGCTCAACTATCCAGTCAAGTAGTAGTGTTCAAATTGCTGTTTTTTAGCACTATATTGATGTTAACTTGTTGCCTTCAATGATTTTTACACCATTGCTTTTCAGCACATCGATCGCTTCGTCGATATTGTCAAAACGGAAAATAATAACCGCATTGTCGCCAGAACGCTCAACAAAGGCGTACATATATTCAACATTGACGTCGTTTTGATCGAGGATTTGCAGGATGGAGGACAGCCCGCCCGGAGTATCTGGGACGCCGACGCCGATGACCTCTGTTTTGCTGACGGTAAAATTCTGCTCGCGCAGCACCTTAAATGCTTTATCGGTATCGTTTACGATCAACCGCAGAATACCGAAATCCGAAGTATCGGCCAACGAGAGCGCGCGGATATTTACCCCGGCTTGCCCGAGAACTCCGGAGACCTCGGCCAAGCGGCCAGACTTATTTTCAATAAAAATAGAAATCTGTTCAACTTTCATTGTCAGTTTCCTTTTCCTTAAGATGCTTTTGGACGATTATCGACAACCCGCTTGGCCTTACCTTCACTGCGGGTAATAGTTTTCGGTTCAACCAGTCGAACCTTACAGGTCACACCCAGCAAATCCTTGATATCCTTGCGTATCTTATTCGACAAGCCTTGCAGTTCTTTGATTTCATCGGAGAAGCTCTGTTCATTGACCTCAACCTGGACCTCAAGCGTGTCCAGAGTTCCAACACGCTCGACAATCAGCTGGTAGTGTGGCTCAACGCCTTCGATGTTAAACAGCACTGATTCGATCTGACTGGGGAAGACATTGACGCCGCGGATAATCAGCATATCATCAGTGCGGCCGCTGAGGCGTTCAATCCGGGCGTGGGTACGACCACAGATACACGGCTCTTTGAACAAGCGCGTGATGTCACGGGTCCGGTAACGGATCAGCGGAATCCCCTCCTTGGTGATAGTGGTAATAACCAGCTCACCCTTCTCACCGTCCGGAAGTACTTCGCCGGTTTCAGGATCAATAATTTCCGGCAGGAAGTGATCCTCCCAGATATGCAGCCCGTTTTGCGCTTCGATACATTCAATACCGACGCCAGGTCCAAGAATCTCCGAAAGACCATAGATATCGATTGCCTTGATATTTAGTTTTTCTTCTATTTCCTGGCGCATCTGCTCGCTCCAGGGTTCGGCGCCAAGAATGCCGACTTTCAGCTTAAGGTTCCGAATATCAATCCCCTCTTCCGCTGCTACCTCGGCTAAAAAGAGGCTGTAAGATGGGGTACAGGTGAGCACTGTCGAGCCGAAATCCTGCATGATCATCAACTGCTTTTTGGTGTTACCACCCGACATCGGAATAACCGAAGCACCGAGTCGTTCGGCACCGTAGTGAGCACCCAGGCCACCGGTAAACAGGCCATAACCATAGGCATTGTGGATGACATCACCTTTATGGGCACCAGCGGCGACAAAGGAGCGCGCCATCAGTTCGGTCCAGGTATCGATATCTCGACGGGTGTAACCGACCACCGTCGGTTTGCCTGTGGTGCCGGAGGAGGCGTGAATCCTGACGATCTGCTCCAGCGGCACGGTAAACAGTCCGTACGGATAGCTGTCACGCATGTCCTGCTTCAGAGTGAATGGCAAGCGTTGCAGGTCGCTGAGGCGTTTGATATCCGCAGGGACTATTCCGGCTTTTTTGAACGCCTCTTGATAAAACGGCACGGTCGCGTAGACGCGCTCAACTGTCTGCTGTAAACGTTTTAACTGGAGCGACTCAATCGCTTCACGTGGCAGAGTTTCAAACTCATCATTCCAGATCATCTGGAGACTCCTTTAATAACCGAATCGACTGAGATCACTTAAGGTTTCTGCCAAGCTCAAACGCCTTGAGATTGATGTCCAGCAGTCGGGCTGGAACCATCTTTTTCAAGGCTTGAATCCAGAGCTCGTAATCGATATCGAGCACATTAGACAGCGTACCAAGCAGGACGGTGTTGACGGTTTTTGGATTTCCCGCTTCCAGGGCCAGGTCGAGGCCGTTGACGACGATGGTCGCCGGGAACTGCTTGGCAATTTTGTCAGCCAGGCCCTCGGGATATGCCTGCTTGCCCAAGGCGACCGAAGGCGGAGCGATCTTCAGGTTGTTGACGATAACCTGGGCATTTTTGCGCAGCAAAGGCAGATAGCGACAGGTTTCCAGCAATTCAAAGCTGAACAGGATGTCGACTTCACCTTCCGGGATAATCGATGAATAAACCTTCTTCCCGTAGCGAACGTGAGAAACGACACTGCCGCCGCGCTGCGACATGCCGTGAATCTCATTCTTTTTTACGTCCATCCCGGCCATCATCATGACCTCGGAAAGGACTTCACTGGCGAGCAAAGTCCCCTGTCCGCCAACACCTGCCAGCAGAATATTTTTCACATCACTCATGATGATTCACCACACTCCGTAAAGGCATCAAAACCGCAAGTCTGTTGACAGACTTTACAACCGACGCAGATGATCTTATCGATATTCGACTTCTTGTTTTCTTCATCCCAGGTAATTGCCGGGCAACCGAGCCGCAGACAGGCTTTGCAGCCGGTACACTTGTCGTGATCGACATACAGCGGCATCCGCTTGTCCATATTGTCGCGCGGTACCAGCATGCAGGGCCGGGTGGTGATAATCACCGACGTCTCAGGTCGAGCCATCTCTTCACGGATAGTTTTACGGGTCAGTTTAATGTCGTAGGGATCAAGAATTTTGATGTGTTTAACGCCGACCGCTTTACAGAGCTGTTCAATATCGACCCGATAGGTTTCCAGTTCGTTCAACATGTATCCGGAGGTCGGATTTTCCTGACGGCCGGTCATGGCGGTGATCCGATTGTCGAGGATGATCACTGTCGACGCGGACTTGTTATAGACCATGTCCATCAAACCGTTGATGCCGGTGTGTAGAAAGGTCGAATCACCGATGACGGCAACGACCTTGCGCTGATCTTCTTCGGAAAGAACTTTGCTGATCCCCGTGGCATTGCCGATACTGGCGCCCATACAGATACAGGTATCCATTGCCGAAAGCGGTGGCATGAAACCGAGGGTATAGCAGCCGATATCGCCAGTGACAAAAGCCTTGGCGCGGTTAAGTTCCATAAACACGCCACGGTGCGGACAGCCGGGACACATGTTCGGCGGGCGCGGCGGGAGTTCGGAAGAAGTGTCTTCTGTCGGTGAGTTTTTTCCAAATAGCCCCTGCTGCAGCCGGCCGGGTGTCAGTTCGCCACAGACGGACAGCTTGTCTTTGCCGATAACACTGATGCCCATGGCCCGGATCTGCTCTTCGATGAATGGATCGAGTTCCTCAACAACATAGAGGGTCTCGTAATTAGCAGCGAAGTCGCGGATCATCTGCTTAGGCAATGGGTAGACCAAGCCGATTTTCAAAACATCGGCATCCGGCATCACTTCTTTGACGTACTGGTATGAAACGCCAGCGGTAATGACGCCAACCTTCCCTGCCCCTTTTTCTACCCGATTGAACGGTTGCTGACAGGACCACTCTTCCATCTCCAGCAGACGAGCTTCAACTGCGTAGTGCCGCTTCCGGGCATTGCCGGGCAACATCACTAGCTTTGCTGGATTCCGTTCAAGGCTCGGTCGTGGAATGTCCTGTTTGCGCTCACCAAGGGTGACAATCGATTTCGAATGCGAAATCCGCGTGGTGCTGCGCAAAAAAATCGGCGTATCAAACTGCTCGCTCGCCTCAAAGCCCAGCTTGGTAAACTCGAGAGCTTCTTGACTGTCGGCCGGTTCGAACATCGGCACTTTGGCGAATTTTGCGTAGTTGCGGCTGTCCTGTTCATTCTGCGAGGAATGCAGCTCCGGATCATCGGCGACGACCAGAACCAGACCGCCACGCACGCCAGCATAAGACAGGGTGAAAAGCGGGTCGGCAGCGACATTAACGCCAACATGCTTCATTGTGACCAGCGCACGGGCGCCACCAAAACAGGCACCGATACCGACTTCCAAAGCAACCTTTTCATTTGGTGCCCAGGAGGCATCGATTTCAGTGTATTGGGTGGTGTTTTCCAGAATTTCGGTACTTGGAGTGCCTGGGTAGGCCGAAGCGACCAGGACACCCGCTTCGTACGCACCGCGAGCGATGGCTTCATTGCCAGAGAGGATAACTTTCTGCATAAAAATCCTTGTAATTTTAATGACCTTAAATATTGGTAAAGCGAGCCCGAATAATAGGCAATTGAGAGTTATCTGTCAATCAGATCAATCGAGGCAAAAATCAAGCAGAATTCCCTCTAGAACCCCGGCATCCGCAGCTTGAATTAACTGCTTGTCGAGGTGACGACACAAGCCAATGATCAATTCCAAACCGGGAATAATCAGGTCGCCCCGGCCGAGCTCCATTCCTGGCAACTGTTCACGCCTGGCAACCGATAGTTGTTGCAAATAGGTATGGGTCTTCGTCAGCCATGCGACATCGAGCAGGTGATTATTGACCCGCAATCGATCATACTCAAGCAGGTTCAGATTCATCGCCGCAAGAGATGTTATTGTCCCGGCTGTTCCAACCAACTGGCAGTTTTTCAGTTGTGCTTTGGAAATTCCGGTCGACTGAAGATCGGTCAGCAATTGCTTTAAGAGGTGCTGAATCTTGTGCTGTCTTGCCGCATCGCCAGTTGTTTCTTCACAAAGGCGGACAACACCAACGGGATAACTCTGGCTGAACCAAATTTTCTGATCAGCATAAAAAACAAACTCAGTGCTCCCTCCGCCGATATCAACGATCAATGCAGCAGGACTTTGATTTAATACCGAGAGAACCCCAGTGCAAGTCAATCGCGCCTCTTCAGCCCCGTTAATTATTTCAATAGTCAGACCTGTCCGTGCTTTGACCATGGCAATGAAGTGTGGACTGTTTTTTGCCCTCCGTAGCGCCGCTGTTCCCACAGCCCTGACGTGGACTTCTGGATGATTTTGCAGCAGCTGCGAGAAGGCCGTAAATGCAGAAAGGGTCCGCTCCATACTCTGTGAAGCAAGACCCTTTGCTGGTGAGTAATCGCCGCCAAGACGG
Organism: Desulfuromusa ferrireducens; assembly: GCF_055389805.1. Classification (NCBI taxonomy): domain Bacteria; kingdom Pseudomonadati; phylum Thermodesulfobacteriota; class Desulfuromonadia; order Desulfuromonadales; family Geopsychrobacteraceae; genus Desulfuromusa; species Desulfuromusa ferrireducens. The sequence continues at coordinate 3,286,940 of NZ_AP042415.1, read as the reverse complement.
GTGATCAGATGATGGTAACTTGCTGCTCGGATGCCACTGTCGGTGCATTGACCGATAAGCATCCGCAGGGTGTTGCTGCCAACGTCGATAGCCGCAAACAATTTATTTTTCTCCGAGTACGGCCTCAGAAACGTTAAAAGTATGATCACCGATCTTTTCGAAATTGTGCAGGATGTCAATAAAGATCAAACCTGGCTGTACGGCACACTCTCCAGTATTTAGACGAGCAATATGGCTGACCCGCATGGTCCGTTCCATATCATCAATCGCATCTTCGTATTCCATCGATTTAGTGGCAACGGAAGAGTCGCTAGCGGTCGAATCGGTCCTCTCCATCGATTCAATGATATAAAGCAGGAATTCCTTGGCTTTATCACCGATAGCAGCGATTTCATTTTCGCCGGTTTCGGAAAAAGAAATTTTACTTTCGATTTTGCGTAAGCCCAATTCCCAGAGGTTTTCGCAGTGATCACCAACCCGCTCCAGATCGTTTACCATATGCATCAGCGAGCCGATCGATTCGGAGGTTTCGGTAGAAATCGAATGCTGCGACAATTTGACCAGGAAATCGGTGATCTCTTTTTGCAGCATATCAACCAACTCTTCCCGTTTTTCCAAGCCGTGTATCGCTTTGGTATCGCCATCCTCAAGGAAACGGGTCGTTTTTTCCAGCATCTCCAAGGTAATGTTGGCCATTCGTTGGGTTTCCCGTCGAGCTTGTCCAATGGCAATCGGCGGGGTGTTCAAAACCCGGTTATCGATAAATTTAACTTGCAGGGTTTCAACTTCGTCCCGACCACGGACGATAAGTGTCGATAGCTTGGCCAAAACGCCAATGAGGGGCAGGAATATCAACGTATTGAGAATATTAAAAATGGTGTGACTGTTGGCTATGTGCCGGGCGATGTAAGGTTTGTCACCGATCGCTGCAGAAAAGCTCTCTGCCTGGGCTTGGGTTTGGATGGCGAAATCTGCATCTCCAGGGGTGATCGCAGCGATAAACTTAAGATAAACAGGGAACAGCAATAGCAGGTAAAGAGTGCCGATAGAATTGAATAGAAAGTGTGCGAAAGCCGTTCGTCTGGCTGCAAGGTTGGTCCCGATAGCTGCAAGGTTGGCGGTTATCGTTGTGCCGATATTTTCTCCCAGAATCAAAGCCACACTGGCCTCAAAAGAAAGGAGTCCCGAAGTCGCCAGCGCCAGTGTGATGCCAATCGTTGCACTGCTGCTCTGGACGATAACTGTCAGCAGGGCTCCAATTAGCACACCGAGCAATTTGTAGTCGCCGACCAAGAGAAACAGCTGCCTAAATTCTTCACTCGCCTTAAGTGGGTCAAAAGCGTGTTTCATGGTCGATAAACCAAAAAACAAGATACCGAAACCGAGAATTATCTCGCCGATATAAACGTATTTTTTGCGTTTGCTGAAGAGCTTAAGTCCGGCACCAATGCCGATTGCGGGCAGGGCAAACTTGGTGATTTTAAAGGCGATCAATTGGGCGGTGACGGTGGTGCCGATATTAGCGCCGAGCACAACGCCGATGGCCTGCGTCAGAGAAAGCAGGCCGGCGTTAACAAAACCGACCGTCATAACGGTTGTTGCGCTGGATGATTGGATTATGGCTGTTACGCCGATTCCGACCAATGTACCAATAAGTCTATTATTGGTCAGCGCGGCAAGAATTTTGCGCATCCGGTCGCCGGCAATTTTTTGCAATCCGTCCGACATGGTTTTCATGCCGAAGAGAAACAGACCGAGGCCACCAAGCAAGCCGAATAGCAACTGTTGGCTCAGTAATGCCGACATATGATCACCTCTTTTTAAGCCAAATTGTCAGCCTGAAAACATAAAAAAGCGGTAAATCCATAATCAGAACTACCGCTTAACAACTCGGGCGAAATATATACTGTGGGTCATTTTTTCTCAACCGTAAAAGGAAGGGAGATTTGAAAAGACTTTTGCCCTGGCAGGTGGCCTATCTGATAGCGTAACTGAAAGCCTTCCATGTTACGTAACTCGGCGGGGAAGTACAGGGTCCCGACGACCGTTGACGAAGGCAATATGTCTGCTATCGGCAAGGCATCTGTCTTGATGAAATCTGGACTTCTTGAGGCGAAATATCGGCTTTCACTAGTAAACAGATTATCTACCCTGGAGCGGAAGGAATCCTGTAAATAATAAAAACCAACGTAGGGGTATGGAATCAAATATGGAGCATCAAGGGTAAGTCGTTCGAGTAGTTCGTCGGGATCGGCAGCCTTGTATTGATGGCCTTGCGTATCAATCAACAGGAAATCACTGATACTGAGCGGAAGCAGTACATTGCGTTGATTAGTTAATTCGACCCAGAATGAGCAATAATTTTGCTCAATTGGTGCAGGTCGAATACTGGCTTCCCGAACTGTTGCCGTCAGGTGGACACCTTTTACCGTTTGGCCGATCCGCTGACCATCGTTATCAATCTGATGCTCTGCTTGCGGTTTAGGGCTTATGACAACTGAAGAGCAGGCCGTCAAAAGAAGTAGAACCAAGAGAGCGTACACTAGGCGCATCATAAGTAGACTCCGAAAATATTACTTTCGACTCAAACTGACCAACAACATGGCCCGATAATCCTTTTGCGAATTGCGCACTCTGCTACTGAAAATCCTGACAATATTCAGAGTAAGCGCCAGACCTAGACGAGGGTCTTCTTGGGCAAGTTTTTCAAAATCTTTGCGGGTCAATCCATACAGGATAGCATCCTCGGCGATACGCGCGGTTGCTGAACGCTTTCCGCCATCAAGGACCGCCATCTCACCAAAAACATCGTCAGGACTAAGGACAATCAGGACTTGCTCGTCACCTTCGGCAAGCATGCGTGAAATCCTGACCGTTCCTTGCTTAATGAGATAGAGAGATTCACCAGGCATATTCTCGATGAAAATAGTTTTTCCCTCTGGAATACGCCTGACAGAGAAGATACTTTCAAGACATTTGACGTCAGCACCACTCATCCCCTTAAATAAGGGGCTATCTTTCAATCCATCAAAATTAACCTGACTCATCGAATGATAAACCTTTCGGCTCGACCGGATTCTTTAAATAGCTCAATAGCCACCTTATTTCTTTTATAGATGGCGATATCAACACGCCGCTGTTCTGTGAGTTTATCATCTGCGGATAATTTCTCGCCAAAGCCAGTTAAAAACAACTCAACGGCGAGATCATGCTGCTGCAAATAATTCTTTACTGCCAGGGCACGTTGCATGGAAAGGTCAAAGTTCATTTCATCTTGACCAATTTTGCTAGCAAAGCCTTCTACCCGGATCAGGCGTGAAGATTTCTGTTGTTTTAACGTTGCTGTCAATCTGTCGAGAATAATTTTGTTCGCAGTTGATAACTCGCTGATGCGGTCAGCAAAATAAATCTGTCCGGCGATAGTTCTGCTAGCTAGAAACTTGTCAATTTCGGTCGTTTGACCGGCAAGGCAGGCTAACGGAACAGCCAGGATCATAAGCAGGGTTGTTATGATTTTCATCCCCCTACTCTCCTTTTTGCGGTAACAAAACAAGGATCTCTGCACGGCGATTTTTCTTCCGTCCAGCAGCTGTTTTATTGCTGGCAAGTGGTTCTGCCTCCCCTGCACCTTTTATGAAGATTCGGGCGGGATCAAAACCTTCATGAACAACGAGTTGACGGCCGACACCGATCGCTCGGCGGTAAGAAAGCTTATTGTTATATTCTTCTGAGCCAATCGAATCGGTATGCCCATTAATTCGAATAAGGAACCATTTTTTCTCTTTACGTAAAGATGCTGCAACCTGTGCGACCGCAGAAAGACCAGATTCAGACAAAGAGTGTTGGTCGTAGGCAAAATTCACATCATCAAATCGGAATTTTCTATAAACAACGGTCTTAATCGGTTTAATAGCCTTAAAACCAACTTCTGGCTTGGCCTTTACTGATGGCACTGGAGACGATACTGGGCTAACTGGAAGCGTTGCCGGCAATACGTTGCTCGCCAGTTTGATTTGGTTCTCCGGCTGAACAACAACTTCTTCCTCACCTGGATTAACCGGCAACTCAGTCTCAATTTTTGGTTCCGGTTTGCCGAGCCGTGACATTGGCAATAAGGGACTTATGGTCTTGAATTTAGGTTTCTTTGCTGCTTTGGCAGACTGATTCTTAGGCAGAACAGGTTCTATGACCCGCGGTATCGGCTTGGTAAAGGTTCCTATCCCTTGACTGCTTGATATACCGGCAATAAAACGCCAGTCAGCAGAAGTGTCTGAAAAGCCAGTTCCAAAACCCGCATGAAATGTCAGGTGGGGAGAAAAGAAATATTGAAGACCGGCCATCGCTTCCATTTCACTGTCCATCCCGGCCATACGTTCTGTTGCGCCTTCCAGTTCAGCAATCAGGCGTAAACGAGCCATCGGGAAATATTCAATACCGGCCGCTGCTACAATCTGATCATCGGCACCTAGGCTGTCGTCATTTTTTAGAAAGCCCGCGTTGAGATGTAAACCATAGCGGCCTTTTTTCATTGTTACAATTGTACGAGCAAGGATATCGGTAAGGCCATCTTGATTGGCATCATCAGCAATATGTCGTCGCGCTTGTAGGTCAATGGCAAGTTTATAGGGGGATGAGCGCTTACCTAAAATACGAGCTTTGAAACCGAGGTTAGCAAACCCCCTTCCGCTCAGGCTTTCTTCGTTATTAAAAAGCAGGTTCGGGAATGAGCCATAAGCTTCTAAAAAGGTTCCGAGTCCCAACGTTAAACTGACCGGAAAGATTAATGCTCCGTCACTGGATGCCCGCTTCGAGTTATTCGCCCAAAGACCGACCGAAATATTACCGGAATCAAGAGTGTCGGCCGTAGGTTGATTTATCAGCCCACTGACACCATATTGAGTCGGAGTTGCATATGCCGTGACGCTATACAGGGTGCATAATCCCAAGAGAATGACAAAGATGGAAAAAAGTTTGGATTTTGTATGCAAGGTGATTTTCAAATCTGTGAACCCCTACGTCATATTTAATCTTTGGTGCAACAAAATCCTCTATTACAACAAAAAGGCATTTGCATCAAGCTAAGGATAGCTATGATCATCTATCAATATGTGTGCCAGATTAATAGTTCGACTCTTAAGTTTCTATAATAACATAGTTTTCATGTCAAGATAAGAAAGTTTTTAACTAAACAAACTAATCTTTTCTGGGCGATATGACGTAATGACGCAAAATAGCGTTCTCCAGAAACCCAAAAAGCCACTTACGGTTCCGTAAGTGGCTTATATTACTATAAAAAGACTATTAACTGTCGACCCGTTCCCGAAGCTCTTTACCCACCTTGAAAAAAGGTAGCCTTTTCTCTTTAACCTGTATCACTTCACCGGTTTTGGGGTTGCGTCCCATATAGGCCTTATAGTCTTTGATCATGAAACTACCAAAGCCACGGATTTCAATCCGATCTTTATCTATCAAGGCCTGTGACATGGAATCAAAAATCAGATTAACAATCTGTTCTGATTTTTTATACGTAAGGTTCTTTTTAATCGACAGTGCTTCCACCAGTTCTGACTTGTTCATGTTGCCCCCTGGAGGTGTTGTTTTGGCTGCTGAAATGAGAGTTACTTGTGACGACTATACAATATGAAAATCACATGTCAACAAGAGTAGCTAAAATTTCAAGCAGTTGGGCCTTTATGGGTGGTTAAATAATCGTAAATGGAGAGAGCGTCCAGATGACTTTTGCATCCTCTTCACCGACATTGTCCCAGCGATGTGGCAGATGCGATTTAAAGGAAAGACTATCCCCCGCTTCAAGTTCATAAACCTCATTGACGATCGTCATCCTCAAACGTCCCTCAAGCAGGTAAATGAGTTCATCTCCAGGGTGATACATATTCTGCTGGCCACTGCTGCCACCTTTTTGCACTGTGCAAAAAAACGACATGAACTGAGGATCACGCAGCCCTGAAGTAAAAGACTCGGTGTGCATATTGTGTTCATCATCATATACGGTTTTATCTCGCATCCCTGGACGGGTATGTACGATTTCGTGCGACGTTGAAACATCTTCGACAAAATAATTGATGCTTTTATCGAAAACCGTCGCCAGGCGCATCAGAATTTCTACCGAAGGGATCGTTAGTCCGCGCTCAATCCTCGAGATCATATTTGAAGACACTTGTGATTTCTCAGCAAGAATCTGTATTGTCATGTCTTGCTTAAGGCGGATTTCTTTGAGTTTTTTACCGACAATTTTTTTTACTTGCATCTTTTGTCTCCCGCTATAACTGTATTACATTATGATTTAATTAGACATTCGGCGGCGGAGAAACGACCCAGAGGATTTTGGCCTGTTCGCTGCTGCGATTTTTCCAGCTATGGGGTAGAGAGGCCTTAAAGCCGATAGAATCACCCTTTTCAAGGGTATATGATTCACCCTCGATAAGAAATTCAAGACAACCCTCGAGCACAGTCGCAAACTCTTCCCCAGTGTGAACCATCCCCCCTTCACCGCTATCGCAATAGGGTTCTAGCGTATCGACAAACACTGAAAAACCAGGATCACGTAAGCCTTGCGTCAAACTATTGATCTGGTGTTTGTCTTCAAAAAAGAAGATCGGCTCACCTTGTTCTGCCGGAGTATAGACGACAGTACTGCCCTTTTCAGCTTCTTCTACAAAATAGCTCAGGCTTAAACCCAAGGAATCTGCCAGCTTCATCAAGATCTCAACTGAAGGCGTAGTCAAACCCCGTTCAATCCTGGAGATCATATTGGAGGAAACCCGCGAGTTTTCAGCAAGTTGTTGTATTGTTTTATCCCGCTTTAAACGCGAGTATTTCAGCTTTCTGCCGATTAGTTTTTTGACCATTTCAGAACACCTCATATGAATTATAAAATCATGTTTTATCACCACTGGTATGACCTGTCAATGCCATATGAGATAGGAGAAACACATAAATGGTAGTTGTTCAGTCTTCCATGTTGATGAAGATTCTTGTAAACCTGGAGTTTGTGGCCGGTTGACATGGGAGGAAACTATCTGTAATCTGCAGCATCAAATTGAAAGGATAAACTTCCCATGAATAAACTAGTTTTACAGATAATTAACCGTTCGATGAATGGCGATGCTCTCGAAATGTCCGAAGCTCGCCAGATCATGTCTGCCAAAGGTGCTGAGCTGTCAGCGTTTATGGCCGGTGCGCACATGATCAAAGAACACCACCTCGGTGACAACATCGATCTCTGCTCAATTATCAATGCTAAGTCGGGGCGCTGCTCAGAAAATTGTAGTTTCTGTGCACAATCATCGCACCATCAAACTGACAGTCCTGTTTACCCGTTAAAATCTGTCGCGACGATTGTCCAAGGGGCGAGGCAAGCGCAAGAAGAAGGAAATCACTGTTACGGAATTGTTACCAGCGGGACCCGGATAGAGCCTGGCGAGGAATTTGAAAGTATCCTGACGGCCCTGCGCCAAATCAGGCAAGAGACAAAAATTGCTCCGTCGGCGTCGCTTGGAATTCTTGATGCTGATGCTGCTAAAGCGCTAATGGATGCAGGATGCAAAACATACCACCACAACCTTGAAACCGCCTGTTCCTTCTTCCCGGAGATCTGCACGACTCACGACTATCAAGAAGATATTGATACCGTACGCTGTGCAAAATCAGCAGGGATGGAGGTTTGTTGTGGTGGTATTTTTGGCCTTGGTGAGTCGACAGACCAACGGATCGAATTGGCTCTCACCTTAAAAGAGCTTGATGTCGACTCTGTCCCGTTGAATTTCCTCAACCCGGTCCCTGGCACGCCACTACAGGATGCACAGTTGCTGACGCCGATGGATTGCCTGCGTATAATTTGCCTTTATCGATATTTACTACCGACCAAACGGATTACTGTTTGTGGCGGTCGAGAAAAGAATTTACGCGAATTCCAATCGGCCATTTTCATGGCCGGAGCCAGTGGCACTATGGTCGGTAATTACCTGACCACGACTGGACGAAATCGTGAAATAGATTTGCAAATGCTAAAGGATGCCGAGGTAACGATAAATGCCTGCCACTAACAAGCCCAAAGGACTCTTCATTACGGGGACCGACACCGGGGTTGGAAAAACTTTATTTGCGGCCGCCCTAGCTAGGTTTATCCGCGACCGTAACGTCAAGGTTGGTGTTATGAAACCCGCCGAAACCGGGGTTGATGACCCGCAACAATTGGGGCCGGATGCTAAATTGTTAAAATGGGCCGCAAGCAGCAATTTAACTGACGATCAGCTTTCACCTTATCGCTTGCGTGCACCATTGGCACCGGCGGTGGCCGCCTCAAAAGAGCAAGTCCGCATTGATTACAGCAGCTTGGTAGCGCAAACCCAGCAATTAATAGCAGAACACGAATTCACCATCATCGAAGGCGCTGGCGGCTTGATGGTCCCTCTGGCCGGGGGGCTGCTGATGGCCGACTTTGCGCGTGCGCTAGGACTGCCCTTACTCGTGGTTTGCCGCCCAGGCCTGGGAACCATCAATCATACGTTGCTGACGTTATTTTCTGCCCGCAACATGGATCTGCCAACAGCTGGATACCTCATAAATAACATGCCAAGCAGTAAAAGCCTGGCCGAAGAAACCGTGGCCCACACCCTTGCCTCTTTGACCTCTGATGAATTGTTAGGGGTATTGGACAGCGTTACCGGGGATGAACAGCAGAAGATCGAGCAATTAGCAGAACAACTTGCGGTGCTGCCAACCCTGTCACTGTTGGAAAAATATCTCCCCTGATTCGGCGGGACAGATAAAAAATCGGACCAGTTTTTTTAGCAATTTCGGCCCTGCCCGCATGTCGGGCAGTGATTCCATTGCTTACGCAACAATGCCCCGCAATGACAGTACTGTTGTCGACGTAATTGTTTGTTTTTGACTTTTACGATTAAGAGAAAAACTGCTGCGATAAGGATACCGGCCAGCAACAGCAGTGCCGGAGGACTGAATGATAGTAAAGACGAAATCGTGCAATAGCCGCAACGGAAGGACCAGAAGTTATAACCAATAATGACCAGTAGCAGCATTGACATGAAGAGATAAAAGAATAGATTTTTATGTCGTGCCTTCATTACCCCCCCCCCTGCGCTGACCCACAAAAAGGGCAATATTGATGATTGATCAATTTACCTTTGTGGCATTGGCTACAGGCTTCACGCAAACGTTGCTGACAATACGGACAAACCATCCAGTCAATTTCTGTCGGCCGACGACATGCCGGACAGGACGTCTTTACCTGTTCCTCAGTTTTACTCTCCGGCTCAACTTCAGCTTGTATTGACCAAAGCACCACGGCGAGAATAACCAACAGTAGTAAAATCATTTTTATCCTGCTTCTGCGAGTATCTCGACGCTATCAGCACTGTCGGTATCGATACGTCCGTCACGAAGAATCAGGGTACGACTAAAATAGTCGCGTATTTCATCATTGTGCGTCACCATGACGATGGTCTGCCCTTCCCTGTTAAGATCCTGAAAAAGGTCCATAATTTCTTTACTGGTCGCACTGTCCAAACTTCCGGTTGGCTCATCAGCCAAAATCAACGGTGGGGCATTGACCAGCGCCCTGGCTATCGCGACCCGCTCCTGTTCTCCCCCTGACAGTTGACTGGGCAGATGATTGGTGCGTTTATCCAGGCCGACACGGTGCAAGACATTTAGTGCCATTTCTCGTTTTTCTTTAACGGGCATTTTTTTTACCGCCAAAGGCAACATCACGTTTTCATGTGCGGTGAGGTATGGAATCAGATTGAAGGATTGAAAAACAAAACCGAGGTATTCACGGCGAAAATCAGCACGTTTTTCACTACGGAGAGAATATAGGTCAATATTATCAACCTGCACTTGCCCCATTGTCGGATGACACAAGCCACCCAATATCGACAAAAATGTGCTTTTCCCCGAACCGGAAGCCCCCATCACACCTAAAAATGCGCCTTCATCAATCTGTAAACTGACAGAATCGAGTGCGGACACTTCAACGGCACCATTGTGAAAGGTTTTGCCGAGCTGGGTTGTTTGAATAAATGACATGAAGACTCCTATAAAGCGCGCAGTGCTTCGGTTGGATCGAGCCGACTTGCTTGTAAGGCCGGATAGAAAGACGCCGCGCAACCGATCAACAACGCCAGCAACATCGCAGAACCAGCCAAAATCGGATTCCATGACAAGTGGACCTGGTGTTCGGTCATAAACGGTAAGATGATTTCTGTCGCTGTCATACCAACCAGAAAACCAAGCAAGCCGGCGATCAAGCTGACGACTGATGATTCGAGCAGAATCAAACGGATAACATGGGAGCGTCGAAAGCCGAGAGCACGAAAAATACCGATTTCGCGGGTACGCTCATTGACAGAGCCCATCATAGTGACAAAGACGACCAAAGCACCGATCAGCAGGACCACCCCGGCAATAGCCAGGGAAAAGGTACGAAATTGCTCGAGGGTGTGCATCCGCGTCTTAACGACTTGTTGAATTGCACTTACTTCAACATCCGGCAGCACGGTACTGATCTGCGTGACCATGTCAGTCACCGGACAATCGGCGCATAAGGCTGCCACCTCGACCAAAGAAACCGTATCTTCTTTATGCAGCAGGCGTTGAGCCATTGGCAGGGAACCAATCAGCAATTGATCATCTTGAGAACCGGTCTTGCTGAGGATGCCACTGATATGAAAAGTTTCACCTGCTATATCCAGGGTCGAACCAGTGACGAGACCAAGCTTTGTCGCCACTGCTTGACCGGCAACCAGTTGTGAATCTTCGGTTACCGGTGCGCCGGAGATGTTCCACCACCGTTTAAGGTGAAATTCTTTATCGATATCAACCCCCATAAGCAGTAACCTTTCATTGCCAACAACAACTGCGCCGAGAACTTTCGGGGCAACTGCGGCAATGTTTCGACTATTGGGAATTGTCATAATTTTCGCTAAATCCGACTGTCGGATTTCATCGCTACTGACGGCTACGCCGCCCAGAGTGATGCCACCATAGCTCAACGAAAGAGTGTCGCTCTTTGGGGTGATCAGAATGTTGGCCCCATAATTTTCCATCTTGTGCTGGATGTCTTCAGTTAACGCATTGGACAGTGAAATCAAAGTAACAACTGTGGCAACACCGATCATCAGACCAATCACCAGAAAAGCCATGCGGCTTTTTCGGCGACGTAAATTATTCAAGGCAATCGATTCAAGTTTCATAAACAGAGTTCTCCGTGATTAACCACCAAAATACCAAGCCCCATTAAGGAGATCAGAGTCGGTAATAACCAGTTGCTTGCCTTCGATGCGTCGGTTGAGTGGCGCCGGGTTGCAACCGCCTTTTACCTGATTGATCATGTCAGAACGAAATTTCATATTACAGTTATTGCAAACCATCATGTCCCCTTCCTGCCGATAACCTTTTTTCTCTCGGTAGCAGACATCGCAAGCGTCAAACGCAGCGCGCATCACGCCATCAACACTTTTAATGACGAAAAAAGGAATCTCCCCTGTTGAGGATGCATAACTGAAATAATGCGCTTGTCCGTCGTCTATTTTATTCAAGTCTATTCGGATTTCACCGTTCACACTTTTGAGGCTGGCGTTTCCTTGCGTTGCGCCGCCTGTCAAAAGAAACACGCCTACGCCGCCGAGCAACGCGACGATCGCGAGCAAGGCGAAAACCTTACCGCCAAACTTCTTATGTTTCTGCTCCGAAAATTGTTCTCTTTTGACTTGTCGTTGATCACTCATGCAATTGCTCCTTGATATTTAGACACATAAACCTCAGCCACAACAACCGCCGCCACTACCACATCCACCTGCTGAACTGGCTGTTTGCTTGAGTTGCTGATCGTAAATAATGATCGAGGTATTATCGACCAGTCCCTGAAACCATTTATTGTAATTTTCCTGTCGCTGGCGACCGTCCTTAATCTGCGCAATTACGTTTTGTTCGATATTGCGGTTGATCACCATATCTTCCTTTAATTGCTGGCGAAATTTTTTAGCGGTTCCATAACGGCTGCGAATAAAGTCATCCATCTTTGGCATCCCTTGCTGCATCCTTTGAATCCGCAGGTCAACCTCACCATTTTGCACAATAACCTGATTTCCCGCAGCTGCCTGCAGCAACAAAGTTCTCTGCACAACCGTCTGCCAAACGGAGCCGATCACCCGTACACGGGCTTCTGGACTGTCTTGCTGGCCAGTCGATATGAAATATTTTTCTATCTCTTGATTGAAATGAGTTCGGGAAACTAATTTCTCACCAATACGGGCGACATAATCAGCTGACAACTTGGATTCTTCTGATTGTAGGGAGTGATATTGTTCACTGCTAAGGAGCTGTCCTACTTTTGCAGGAAACCCAATCGACGTAACCTTTGCGGCTAACTTTTCGGCATCGATAAGCTGTGGATCAAAGGTGATCTTACTGGTCCCCGTAGTGACACTGACATCGACCGATTGTACTCCGGATAATGACTTCAATCCCGCGGTGATTTTTGCCACACAAGAACCGCAAGTCATATTTTCTACTTGCAGTTCAGTCATTGCTAACCCGGCGGGATCAACGGTCCGTGTTGTCATCACACCGTAGGCAGTCGCAGCAATAACAGCAGATACGCAACACACAGCAACACACATATTTCTCAAACTCATGGATGGATCCCCTTCATCAATTAGGAATATATTCTTGATTTTTAATAAACAGGATTCGTGCCAACGGTAACTAGCTGATAATTTATAAGATCCTATTGGTAAGATTAAGAAAAGCGAAGAATATCCAACAGTGACGCTGTAGAATTTTCTACACAATGGGAAGCTGGGGGGGGAATTAACAGGCAGTTTTGTCTTGGTTTAGATCGATGGTTTCGCGAATTTTTGTCAGCAATAACAGGGGGGCGATTGGCTTGTTCAGGAGGATAATATCATCACCGACCAGGCCCTGGTCGCGTAGTGTATCAAAGGTGTAACCACTGATAAATATCACCGGGACACCGGTTCTATTCCTGATTTCCTGGTAAAATTCGCTGCCCTTAATCCCTGGCATAACAACATCGGACAGGATCAGATCAATTTTTTGCGTTTTACTGTCGAGAGTTTGCAATGCCGAATCAGCACAATTCCCTGTGATAACCTGATAGCCGACAGAAATTAAAATATTATAGGTAGTCTCAAGGACCTGCAAGTCATCTTCAACCAATAAGATTGTTTCCTTGCCACCGGGAAGCTCTCCCATGACAGGAGTGTGTTTCTGCAGTGGTTTACGTTTTGTCAGTGGTAGGTAAATCCTGAATATTGAGCCCTTGTTGTACTCACTGTCGACCAGAATATAGCCTTTGTGTTGCTTGATAACTCCCCACGCGATCGCCAAACCGAGCCCGGTCCCCTTACCTGTGTCTTTGGTGGTATAAAAAGGATCAAAAATATTATGTAGGATTTCCTTGGACATGCCGATTCCGTTATCTTCTACGGTAATCAAGGCATACTCTCCAGGCTCGCCATATCCATGGGCGGAGCAAAAATCCCGGTCAATTGTTGATCTAGAAGTCTTAATCGCCAACACCCCACCACCGGGCATGGCATCACGCGCATTGGTCGCCAGGTTGACCAGGACCTGTTCTAGTTGGGATGTATCAGCAAGAACAAATAACTTTTGCTCGGAAAGGGTCAGCTGTTTTTCGATGTGTTCACCGATCGCTTTACCGAACAGGTCTTGGACTTGAAGAACCAGCTGGTTTAAATCTACCGGCGTTGAAGGTCCTGATTTTTTACGGCTGTAGGCAAGTAATCCGTGGGTCAGTTTAGATCCGCGGTCGGCAGCCTCGGCAATCTTACTGATTTTCGGTAACAACTGTTTATCATCAATGTAAAGCGACTGTAACAAACCGGCATAACCAGAGATAACCGTTAGGATATTATTGAAATCGTGAGCAATACCGCCGGTCAAGGTGCCGATGGCCTCCATCCGTTGCGAGTGCTGTAATTGCTTTTCAAGGGTCCTGCGGCGAGAAATATCGATAAAGGTAATGACCCCACCGACCAGCTCGCCATCGCGCAACATCTGGTGGCCCCAGTATTCAACCGGTATCTCCTGACCATCCTTGCGCAACAGGACGCCATCGGCTCCTACAACCTTTCCCTCACGTTCAATCGCCGTCATAAAGGGACAATCACAACCAGTGGCCGTCATCTCGCGCAGTTGATCGTTATCAACCAATTGGTAGAAACTTTGACCGATCAATTCTGATTCATCATCGTAACCGAGAATGTGCAACGTTGATGGATTGCAAAAAACACAGTCACCGTTCAGATCGATGCCGACGATGGCCTCGGCAGTTGAGTTGAACAGAGTCCGCAACATCTCTTCGTTGTTCGCCAGTTCACGGACGTAGTTGAGCCGTTCGCATTCAGCCGCAGCCCGAGACGCAATAACAGATAACAACTCTTCAACATGTGGCACCGCACCCATCGCCCGACGGGAAAAAGCGCTGACAACACCCAACACCTGTCCATCGTGTCCGATCATCGGAATCCCGATAAAGCTCTTAATTTTAGTCAACTTGAACTGGCTTAACGCCGGAAACAGCGTCGAAGAGTTTTCTGTGTAAAAACGATACTCTCCAGCCAAAATTTCAGCATAAGGTGTTCCTGTAAGCTGTAACGAAAAAGGTGATTTCAGCTGGCCGTTTAAATAACTGGATTGGATCTGCAAACGATCACCAGCAACAATACCGATGCTGGCGCCATCAGCATCCAACCAATCACAGAGATTCTGGACAATTTCATCCAGGCAGGCCTGTCCCGTCAGTCCGACAGTACTGCGAACCAGAGTTTTGATAGAGGTTTCATATTTCTCACGCAAGGTAATGTCACGCGCTACGGAAAAATAGACTTGCTGGCCATCGAGTTCGAACAACTGGCAGCCTATTTCAACCGGCAGCCATTCACCATCCGCAGAAAACAGTTCCGTTTTAAACAGAGTCTTATCGTTTTGAGATATTTCATCAAGAATCAACTTGAATGCTTGAGGGTCATCCTGACAGATTCGATTGGTGTTATAAGGAGTAAGGGCTTTGAACTGCTCCCGGGAATAACCGAGCAATTGGCAGGCCACATCATTGACTTCGATGAAGTTGCCTGGTGTGCCATTCGGGTTGCGCTTGGAAATCAAAATGGCATCAGCGACCCCATTAAAAAGGCGCGAAAAATACTCTTTGTTCTGTAGAAGCGCTTTCTCCCGTTCGTCAATGGTTTTGCGCATGCTACGGAAGCTGTCAGACAGATTGTCTATCTCAAGGTGATTGCCGTAAGGCAGAGGATAACGATAATCCCCAAGTGCGAAAGACTCAGCGCTTTCTGCTAGGTCCGAGATTGGCCGAACGATTTTTCTAGCTAAGGATCGTGCCCAATAAATACTCAAGAGAAACGCAAGCAGCAGAGAACTGATAAAAACAATTTGCAGGCGGGAAACGATATTCGATAACCCCGAGCGCTCCTGACCAAACAGAACGATCCAGTCAATAGTCGGGATAAGGATGGCGGTTCCTAAGTAGGACTTACCGTTTAATTCATAGCGCGACGTCTCAAGCTTACCGCTCAGCGCCGCTGAAACTGGTTGTAAATGATTCAGATCAACCAATTCCGGAACAGCCATTTGCGGTAATTGAAAAACCAGCTTCCCCTGTTGATCAAGAAGCAATAGATGCGATGGCTGATCGCCAAGCATCGGAACAAAGCGCCGATGCAATTGTTCAATATTTATATAAGCTATAACCAAGCCATCGTTGATTCGGCTGGTGATAGCGAGTGAAATTCGTCCAGTAAGTTTCGAAAAGAAAGCTTTGGACCAATGAACACCGACACGTGTTCGGGCATTTCTAACCTGCGGCAACAACGAGAAATCTTGGCCAAGGTAATCATCATTGCTAACACCAAACTCGTTCGGTATACCCGTTGCGACAACATGGCCACCTTTGTCCAGGACAAAAATCGATTCAATCGAGTTGTTGTCTATAATTAAATCGTTGAGGTAGTTGTTGAACTCTGCCGACGCGGGCGACATGTGCGAGTACATGCGAGTAAGCTCGCGAATCAGGATATGTGCTTCCTGTAACTCCAGAGAGATCTGAGCGACTATCGATTCGGCCGTTGAGAAATTTTCACGAGACAGGCGATGTTCGGTTTCGCGGATAAAGTAATTAAAGGAAACGATGCTAACAATCAAAAGGGGAAGAATAGCGACAACCACAAATCGCCACGCTAATGCATCTTTAAGGCTGAAATCGATTCTCATGGAGACCAGTTATTTCATAGAAAAGTTAGCGGATCGTTTTGGTTAGCATGTCTTTATCAAGCGATTATATGAAGGAATTTAAGACTTTACAATGATTTAATGCAAGGGCCGGCCTAATTATGGACCTTGGACAAAAACTTATTGAAGCGAATTCCGCGGAAGGTAAAAAGAACGTGATCGGGCATGATTTCTACAACATGCGCCCCCTCAATATCAGTTCCTTCCATCACCGGTAAATCGTTGATGACCGCCAGGCGCGATTCTGCTTCCTGGTGATAAACAATTTCATCGACACGAAGCAGTGGAATGTCTATCGGCTCTGATTCGGCTACGGACGCATTTGATAGTGTTTTTTTGTCGGCGGCAAGTCGGTTCTGGATTTCAACTATTTCGCCTTTGGCCGCCACCGATGGCCCGGTCTCAAGCACAACGACCTCTGGTATGGATGGCTGTTGCTTCAACCCAGCCGATTGCTCAGTCGGAGAAGAGACAGGAGCCGCTCGGGGAATTGTTTGTATTTCTACCTGAGAGGCTGACGGTAACGAGGCTGGAACACTAAGACTGGACTGATAAAACCACCAACCACCGACAGAAGCAATAACCAGTAGCGTGAAAATCGTCCCAAGAATTGACCAAGAGAATGTGCGGCGATCATCGTAATTACGTTTAAGGATATCGTGAGCCAAATCAACGCTCCCCTCCCCTAGCGTTGCTTTTTCATTCTCAAGTTTCCGTAACGCTTTGAGTATCGAACTCATAGTCGATCTCCGGTCGTCAGTCGGGGCATGTCTTTTCCTGTCTGACGATAAAGCCAATACAGGGTATGTGCACCAACACGCCCATCCGGTGCCAATTGCATGCGAGCTTGAAAACGGGTAACAATGTTGATGGTTTGCTCGTCGTAGACTCCGCTCGTAACGGAAGGTTCACCCTTGAGACGGGTTAACAGTTGTTGAAGGGCAACAACGTTATTCCCTGATGCCTTAGGTTGATCAATTAAAGGGATGTTTTGATAATTGAGATAAGGCATTAAGGCCCGACCAAACCAGACTTTATTCAATTCAGCTATATCCAGCCAACCGGAATCAGTCAAGGCCGGAACCGTCTGAAATTGTCCATCGCGATAACGGTTGACGCAGAAAAAACGTTTCCCGGTCACATTCGGCAAGTTAATCTCTAGAATGACCGGAGCGTCCAACTTGATTAGATCTGCAGCCGTGCCCTGGATATCAACCAGATCAAACCCGACCCCGATAAGCAGATCCTTCAACCCTTTACGACTTCTTATCGCAGGCATCTTTTCTAGCAGTGGTTGCTGCCAACACTGCGCAATGGTCATTACCGATTGCAAGCCACTCTGCTCGACTGACAATTGAGCGATTGTCTGTTGTAGTTCTTTGATCCTTCCAGCGCTGACATTGTCGTTTACAACGGACGATGACTTTACGGCCAACGGTAATATCTGTTGCAGTTGCCGGTTTACTGTAACAGTCTGCTTGTCATCGGTCTGACCAGAATTGCTCTCTGGGGCATTTAATATTTTCGAACCGACAAAAGAAAGCAACAAGACGGCAAAAAAACCGTAAATAATGGGAGATAATTTTCGTTTTTGAACAGAATTCTGTTGCTGCAGTTCTTTTTGCGCAACCCGCACATCCCGTTTGTCAACAAATTGAGAATCGCGACTGTAGGCAACCAGCAAGGCACGATCACAAAGAATATTGATTAATCGTGGCGTCCCACGAGAAAAACGATAGACCTGCGCCAAGGCCTTGGCTGTAAATAGAGCCGTCTTCCGACAACCAGCAATCTTAACCCGATGCAGAACATAGCGTTGTGTATCATCCATATCCATAGGTTGAAGCCGGTAGCGAACGGCCATTCGTTGACGTAATTGGCGCAAATCGTTGCGCTGCAGAATCTGATCAAGTTCAGGTTGTCCAACTAAAACCATCTGGATTAATTTTTCTGTCTCCGTCTCCAGATTTGAAAGCAAACGCAACTGTTCCAGAACTTTCGGATCAAGATTCTGCGCTTCATCGACCACAAGAACAACGGTTTTACCCATTTCTCTTTGCTCTAGCAGGAAACGATTAAGAGATTCGTGTAAATCAATCAGATGGGAACGCTCCAGATCAACCTCAATGGCAAATTCACGATGGATGGTCTGCAACAGTTCTAGTGACGTCAAACATGGATTGAAAATCAATGCAACACGATATTCGGATTCTGCCAACTGCCCAAGCAAAGTCCGGAGTACCGTTGTTTTACCTGTGCCAACCTCACCCGCAAGGGACAAAAAACCGACCCGCTGTTGGATGCCATAAAGCAGATGAGCAAAGGCTTCCTTATGATTTTTACTCAGGAAGATGAAGCGTGGATTGGGAGTTATGTGGAACGGTTTTTCATCAAAACCGAACATCTCAAGGTACATATAAATTCCTGTCATTAAACATTTTATATCTTAGCCTAATCTTTCACAGCAGGGCCAGTTATTTCAAGTACTAAATCGGTAGACGAGTCAACGCCTTCTGCTAAACTAAAGAGTTGTTACGCTAAATACATTCAGGAGGTTCTGTCGATGGAAAGCTGGAAACGCTTTACTCAGAATTCGCGTATCGCCTATTTTTCAATGGAAATCGGCCTCAAAGCAGAAATCCCAACCTACAGTGGCGGCCTTGGCGTACTTGCCGGAGATACAATAAAAAGTGCCGCGGATTTGAAGATCCCGATGGTCGCGGTCACCCTGCTCTACCGAAAAGGCTACTTCCAGCAACACTTTGATGCGAATGGGTGGCAACAGGAGAGCGATATCTCCTGGAAACCAGAAAAACACATGCAGCGTCTGCCGACAAAAACCTTGGTAACCATCGAAAACCGGGACGTAAAGGTTCAAGCTTGGCTTTACAACGTTAAAAGTCCAACGGGTGGAGAGCTTCCAATCCTGTTCCTCGACACCGATATCCCCGGTAACGATGAAGAAGACCGAACAATTACCCACCACCTCTATGGAGGTGGACTCGACTTAAGGTTGAAGCAGGAAATCGTTCTCGGTATCGGTGGAGCGAGAATTCTACGCGCTCTTAATTTCGACATAAAAAAATATCACATGAATGAGGGGCACGCCAGCTTACTGACGGTAGAGTTGCTCAACAACGCCCGCCTGTCTGCCGAGGACACATGGGACGAACGGAACTCATGGAACACCAAAAAGGTCATGGATCAATGTGTCTTTACGACCCACACTCCGGTCGAAGCTGGCCATGATCGCTTCCCTTTTGATCTTGTCGAAAGGATAATGCCTCCCGAGGCGCCGATCAGTCTTTTAAAGGAAATTTCCGGACCGGACAATCTTAACATGACTATGCTGGCATTGAAGTTAAGTAACTTTATTAATGGTGTTGCAAAAAGGCATGGAGAAGTGTCGCAGAATCTATTCCCCGGATTTGAGATACATGCCATTACAAACGGTATCCATCCGTTTACATGGTGCTCTCCCTTCTTTGTTAACCTGTTCGATAAACATTTGCCGGGCTGGGCAAATGAACCAGAATTGCTTGTCCGCGTAGATACGATCCCAGACGATGAAATCTGGGAAAACCATTGCGGAGCCAAGGCCTTCTTCTTTCAGTACGTGAAAGAACAAACCGGAAAAGAACTTAATCCTGATCTGCTCACAATCGGATTCGCCAGACGAGCGGCAACCTACAAACGGGGTGATTTGATTTTCTACGACATCGATCGTCTGCTGGATATTGGCAAAGGGAAACTTCAGTTCGTGTTTGGTGGCAAGGCGCACCCAAAAGATGAAGAAGGGAAAAAGGTTATCCAGCGGATCATTAAGCAGGTGGAAAGAATGAATGGTGAAATAGATCTGGTCTACCTGGAAAACTACAATATGGATATTGCATCAAAATTCATTCCTGGGGTCGATATTTGGCTAAACAATCCAATGCGGCCCCTAGAAGCGTCAGGAACCAGCGGCATGAAGGCAGCTCTTAATGGTGTTCCGAATTTCAGTGTCCTCGATGGCTGGTGGATTGAGGGGCATATTGAGGGAGTCACCGGCTGGTCGATTGGACCACCGCCAACCGAAATTGATCAAGAAACTGGTCGGGCGGCAGAGGACCTCGATGACATGTATAACAAACTTGAAAAGGTCATCATCCCCCTGTACTACGAAGACCGAAAGGGATGGATTCAGGTCATGAAAAATGCTATTGGGAAAAATGCCTATTACTTTAACACTCACGTCATGATGCGGCGATACGTTACAGACGCCTATATCCATTGATAATATCAGCGGTTTCACAACAAAAAAAGCCACCCTGCAAGTGGCTTTTTTTGTTGAGAAACCGCTTTAAAAAAAATACGTTCTATGTTAATTTGCTGCGGTTCTGGATTACGATTGACCAAAGGAGATACCCTGTATGACCACATTACTGATAACACTTCATGTCACTGTTAGCATTGCACTGATCATCATTGTCCTTCTGCAGATGGGCAAAGGAGCCGAAGCTGGTGCCTCTTTCGGCGCTGGCGGTAGCCAGACTATTTTCGGCGCATCCGGCGGCGGCAGTTTTATGGGTAAAGTCACTGCTGGCGCAGCAGTTATTTTCATGCTGACCAGCCTGACACTCGCCTATTTCTATGGTTCACCAAGCTCGCAAAGTGTCATGCCAAGCTCGGTCGCAGCGCCTGTTAGCGAAGCTCCGGCTCCAACAGTAGAACCGGCTCCAGCTGCTCCTGTCGAGCCGATTGCTCCTACTGAAAAATAATAGTCTTGGCCGTTTTAACAGTTGACAGAACTCAAGGATTTTAAGTATATATACAACCCGCTGCCGAAGTGGTGGAATTGGTAGACACGCACGCTTGAGGGGCGTGTGGCTTACGGTCGTGCGAGTTCGAGTCTCGCCTTCGGCACCAAGTTTTTAAAAAAAGTCTGACCTGATCTGGTCAGACTTTTTTTATTTATCCCATCGGTTCTAGCCTGCCAAAAATCGCTCTGCCGTTTCTCCCAACAAATAATATCAATGACATGACAGGCTCAAAAATCCTGATATCCTAAAGTAAGTATTTTTACCGTTGGAGAACTGTCATGATTCGATATTTTGGCTATACCCTTTTCTTCATTTTTGCTCTGAGTTCTGTTGTTTTGGGGAATGACTCTTCAGGAAAGAAACTATTCAACTCAACAGAATTGGGAAGCAATGGAAAATCCTGCCAAACGTGCCATGCACACGGTGGGAAATTAGACCATATTGATCAATATATGCCGATAACGCTTCGTGGCATCATCAATATCTGTATTCACGATGCTTTAAAAGGCAAGCCGCTGCCAGAAGAAGATGCAAAGTTGTATGACCTGGAAAAGTATATTCGTCAGTTCAAGCATCAAAAATAACCACTGTGCTTTATGAATTAATCACTGCAGAACATAACAACCTTTTATCTATTTGCGATAAATCGTTAAAATATCTTGAATTTGTGCAAGGTTTTAGTTTTAATGTGCTCTAACGTTTACAGGAACCCACGTCTATACCATTAATTTTAGAGAGGGATGTCTGACAATGCCCCTAACTGGCGAACTTGAACATCTGCCGATTGTCGATGTCATACAGTTAATACACTCGACCCGCAAATCCGGAACCCTTAACGTTTATAGTCGCAAGGGTGAAGGGAAATTGGTTTTCAATAATGGCTATATCGTTGGTGCGACCCACTCGAGTGAAAAACTACGTATCGGGCAGATTCTCTGTGAGAGTAAGATTGTTTCAGAAGCAGACCTCGAAAAAGCACTTAAGATTCAGAATGATTCCGCCTCCGAACGTAAACCGCTGATTGCTACCCTCCTTGATCACTGTGGGCTCTCAAAAGATTCGGCTTTTAAAGCATTAGAAACTTTGATTGAAATGACAGTGGTCGAAATGATCAGTTGGACAAAAGGCATCTTCACTCTTGATATGGACAAAATAAACATTTCCGATGATTACCGTTATTTGCCAACCCAGTTGCAGGAGATCAATCTCAACACACAAATGGTCTTGATGGATGCTTTACGCATTTTTGACGAAAAGGTCCATGCCGGCGAGATAACAATTGTTGATGAACCCATGGAAGAAGAACCTTTTTCGCCGCTTGCGACACAAGATGAGCTCGCGATAGAAGCGGATGAAGAGTTGATTGTGTCCGAGGACATACTCGGACTCGCCGATTTAGACAAAGTTGAAAGAAAAAAACCTAAAGTATTCAAAAGCTTGGAAGCATTCGATCCGACTGAAATCCACCGTCAGATTATCAATAAAACCATTCCCGAATTGACCGATGACGAGAAAAATCAATTGGCCGACTTTCTTGCCGAGGTTTCCAAACCGTTATATGACGTTGCTGGCACGACAATTTCGGCAAATGCGCAAGCGA
The DNA here is from genome assembly GCF_055389805.1 of Desulfuromusa ferrireducens. Taxonomy (NCBI): domain Bacteria; kingdom Pseudomonadati; phylum Thermodesulfobacteriota; class Desulfuromonadia; order Desulfuromonadales; family Geopsychrobacteraceae; genus Desulfuromusa; species Desulfuromusa ferrireducens. The sequence continues at coordinate 3,264,206 of NZ_AP042415.1, read as the reverse complement.
TCATCATGTACACAAGTGATGAGTTTATTCAGCACGCGGTCATGACGGTATGTAAAAAAGAAGGAAACCGGGTTTTCACCACAACCGACAGCAAGGAACTTGATAGTTTAATCAATCGGACTCTCGATAAAGGTCTTGAACCTATTTTAGTGTTCGGCTGCCCCGATGACAAAATTGATGGCTTTTCTAGAGAACAGCTGACCGAAGTCCGGGCTCGAAAAATGGCCGTCTATCGGGAGATATCATTTGTCCAGTTGGCTTCAGCGCACGATTATACTTTTTCTTTACAATCCTTAAATGATGGGATTCGTGCCGTCCTGCCAAAACCATTTTTAACAGAACAGCGAGAGACGTATGTTGCGGATATGATTAATTTCCTCGACACATTTCAGACCTACATTCGTAGCTGTTTTAACGCAGAACGTCGACAATACTTCGCAAAGCTTCGTAACAGTTTGTCCGGCTTAAGACTCATCAACAAGGCTCCTGATATTTCACTTTCTGTGCTGCAGTTTGTGGGTGAGATTTTTGAACGTTCGGTCACCCTGATCGTCGACAAATCAGATTTAATTGCTGAGCGCAGTATCGGGATATTAACCGATAAAAAGCAAGGAGTCGCTGCTGCGCAGAAGTTTCGCCTGCCATTGGATGGTGACTCTATTTTCCGGCAAGTTATTGCCGACGGTAAAGCATTCTATGGCCCGGTAAAAGACAACTGCCTGGAAACTTCTCTGTTTTCTGAAATTGGCGCGCCATTGGAATCGACAATCTTCTTGATCCCGCTTAAATGTAATGACCGAATCATCACTTTGACCTATGCTGACTTTGGTAAAAATAAAACCAAACACATCCCTCTTGATTTTATTGACTTTTTTGTTGCCCAAGCCGGAGTCGCAATGGAAAATGCGCTTTTCCGTAAGCAATTAGGTAAATCATCCCAACCACCAAAAAAACACTAAGGTACTTTTATGGACCTAAAAACCCTCAATCAAATTCTGGAGATAGCTTTCGCTAAGCGGGTCTCGGACATCCACTTCGAAGTGGACAACCCCCCCTTTTTCAGAGCTCACGGCCAACTACTGCGTTCTAAGCTTCCCAATTTAAAATCAGAAGATACAGAGTTTATCGCGTCAACGATCATGGAACACAATAAACGCGATCTTCCAGAAGATTTTAAAGAGTTTGATGCCTCCTACGCACTGACCAACAGCGGTCGTTTTCGTGTCAGCATTTTTCGACAACGTGGCAATATTGGCATCGTCATGCGGGTTATCCCACCAGAGATTGGGGGATTCCAAGAGCTGAAATTACCCGCGGTTCTTTCTGAAATTGTCAAAGCGCCCAATGGTTTGGTACTTGTCACCGGGCCAACTGGCAACGGAAAATCAACTACTTTGGCTTCGATGATCAACCACATTAACGAAAAATACGCATTTAATATTATTACGATTGAGGATCCGATTGAATTTCTCTTTAGTTCAAAAAAGAGTTGTATTATTCAGCGTGAAGTCGGAATTGACACAGATGACTTTGGCTCAGCATTAAAAGCATCGCTACGCATGGATCCTGATGTCATTATGGTTGGAGAAATGCGTGATCTTGAAACGATAGATGCCTGCATTAAAGCCTCGGAAACAGGCCACCTCGTCTTTTCAACCCTTCACACCCAAAATGCCTCGTCAACGATTAACCGCCTGATCGGTAACTTTCCACCCGACTCGCAGGAAATCATGCGGCAGAGACTTGCAGATATTCTGGTAGCGACAGTTTCATTACGATTAGTCGAGGACAAGACTGGAGAAAATGTCATCCCGGTTGTTGAGGTCATGCGCTCGACGACGACAATTCAGGCATGTATACGCGAAGGCAACCTGGATGAGATAGAGGGGCATATCGAAAAAGGCAGTGCTCAATATCAGATGCAATCAATGGATCAACACCTGATACAGCTATGCAAAAATGGCATGATAACCATGAAGGAAGCCAAGCGGGTTTCCAGTTCGATGGATCTTGAACGTAAACTCAATTTTACCTGAGTATGTGTGACTCTAGACAACAAAGGGCTGCTGAATAAATTCTGCAGCCCTTTGTTGTGCAAATTATTTGCTCATATTTAGCAACCGCAACCACAATCGTGGCACACAACTTTATCGCTGCCAGCTGGCTCTACAGTTTCTGGCGCAAATGCCACGCGATTTATTCCTCGGCGCAGGTCTTCAATGATGTCGAGGTTTTTACTTGCCCCAATGATGTGGCCAAGACAATAGCTTCCGACTCCAGCAGAAGGACAGCAAATGCGGATGCTATTCAACAACTCACCATAACCTTTAATGTCACTGGTCAATTCTTCTTCAATAAAACGCAACGTAATAGAAAATTTCTCAAGTTCGTCTTTAATCTCTACATAAAAAAGATTCAGAGAAACTTCAAGGTTCTTATACAACTCATACTTCCAACCATCAGCAGACCAATTTCGTTGAAAGAAAATAACATCCAGAACTTTATCCATAGTCTTAATCGCCTTGTTCTATCCAGGAGATATCGCCACTTCCCTCACGTAATACTTCAATCTTATCATTAACTAGGCTAATAACTGTCGAAGCTTCAGACAGGGAAATACCGCCATCAATCACTATATCGACCATCCGTCCAAAGGAAGCGTTAATTTCCTGAGGGTCCTGCGGAGTTTCATCCCCGGAAGAATTGGCACTGGTAGTGACCAGAGGGTGGCCTAGCAGCTTGACGATTTCTTGGCAGATTTTATTATCAGGAATCCGAACGCCAACAGTTTTTTGTTTGGTGCTTAAGGAATCGGGAACGATCTTGGTCGCATCAAGAACAAATGTATAGGGTCCGGGCAAATGTCGCTTCATGATTTTAAAAGCGAAGTTACTTACTTGCGCATAATTGGAAATTTCCGCAAGGTCGCTACAGATAAAGGAAAAAGGCTTACGGCTATCTCTTTGTTTTATCTGAAAAATCTTTTTAATGCCTTTGCGGTTAAAAATATCGCAACCAATTCCGTAGGTCGTATCAGTTGGGTAGATGATTACGCCACCTTGGCGAAGGCAATCAACCACCTGAGTGATATGTCGGGAATGTGGATTTTCTGGATTGATTGACAGAATCATGGCTGGCCTCACTCCTAAAGAAATATCATTACAGCATTGGACAATATTACGTGCATATCGCACTTAAAGCAACATCTTCAAACCGTCAATCGGTCGCAACTCTGTGTAGATACTCGTCAACTGTTCATAGCTAGAAAGAGTAACTAATACGGACACCGATTGATAATTTCCCTTGCCACTGGGTCGGGTGAGCACTGAATCCGTAATAACTGTAACGTGCTGAGAGATTGCCGCAACGACAGAATCCTCAAAAACATTACCAGCAACACCGACCACTTTGAACTGATATTGACATGGAAAATCTAGAAGATCTTCGGGATTAGTCTTCTCGGTCACTCCAGACCTCCATTGTGCCCAGTATGTCCAAAACCGCCATCACCACGATCCGTTTCAGTCAGAACTGAGACCTCAACCAGCTCCGCCTGACAAACCGGGGCGACGACAAGTTGCGCAATGCGATCTCCTGATGAAATTTTAAAGTCATCCTGACCGTGATTAATCAAGATTATGCCAATTTCCCCGCGATAGTCGGCATCGATAGTACCCGGTGAATTAAGCAACGATATTCCATGCTTGATGGCTAAACCGGAACGTGGTCGAACTTGGATTTCATAGCCTGGTGGAATAGCGACGGCCAGTCCAGTTGTCACCAAATAGCGCTCACCAGGAGCTAAAACAATTTCCTCTGTCGTACAGGCCTGAATGTCTAACCCTGCAGCCAAGGAGGTCATATATTGCGGGATTTGTGCTTCGGAGCGAAGTTTTTTGAATTGTATGGTTGGATTTGTCATAGTTTTCATTTTAAGAGATAGAGAGCATGCTCAACGGTAATATGTTTTCGTCGACAGAACCAACGACTTGTAGATTCAATGAATCATCAGCCAATAACTGACTCGCTAAACGTTGTAGCGATTCGATCGTTACCTTGTCAATTTCAGCAAGAATCTCATCTATCTGTGGTTGGCAACCGAGAAAGATCTCATTCTTGGCCAAACGCGACATTCGATTATCAGAGCTTTCCAGCGACAGAAGCAAGGTCCCCTTCATTTGCTCACGCGCCATATAAAGCTCTTCACTGCCGATAAAACCGTTCTTCAATGCCACGAATTGTTCTAGAACCAGATCCAGTGTTTCCCTCAAATCATCAGGTCGGGTGCCGCCATAAACGATCAGCGAACCAGCATCAGAGTGAATGTTGAGATAGCTGTAAATTGAATAAGCTAATCCTCTCTCTTCACGTATTTCCTGGAAAAGCCTTGAACTCATGCTGCCGCCGAGGATGCTATTTAAAAGATGTAAGATGAAGCGATCTTCGTGGTTCTGCGGTAAGGCTTTGCAGCCGAGGCAAAAATGGGCCTGTTCTAGTTTTTTGTTCACAACCTGAACACCCGGACGATATTCCGGTAGCGTGCAGAGATTATCAGGAGCACCAGGGATAACGACAGAAAAAGCTTGCTCAATCTGATCAATAATTTCTTGGTGCTTAAGATTGCCGGCAGCGACAATCAAAATATTGTGTCCCAGATAACGCTTTTTAAGCATTTGCAAAAGATCAGCCTGAGAAATAGCGCCAACTGTTGATGTATTGCCAAGAACCGGTCGACCAAGAGGATGACTGTGCCAGATAGATTTACAGAACAGATCGTGAATCTGATCGTCTGGGGTATCCTCGACCATCGAAATTTCTTGCAAGATGACCCTGCGTTCTTTCTCGATTTCTTTATCGTCGAAAGTCGAATTCAGGACCAGGTCTGAAAGTAGGGAGATAGCGTGGGGAAGTTTATTGCCGAGAACTTTGGCGTAATAACAACTGAACTCTCGGCCGGTGAAGGCATTTAGCACCCCACCGACCGAGTCAATCTCTTTGGCAATTTGTAGCGAGGAACGGTTTTTTGTTCCTTTGAACAACATATGTTCAATGAAATGAGAAATGCCGTTTAAGGGCTCATCCTCATGCCGAGAACCGTTCTGTACCCAGAAGCCTATTGTTGCTGAATGAAGTCCCGGCATCCGTTCAGTTACGACACGGATGCCGTTTTGCAGGGTCGACTTCTGCAACATGAAGCTTCCGTCTTACCCTTCTTCTGGAAGTGTCTGACCAAGAGCCTCTTTACGCGACAGCTTGATCTTACCCTGACGGTCAACGCCGATACACTTAACCAGCACGTCATCGCCTTCGTTCAGAACGTCAGTGACATTACGTACGCGCTCCTTGTCCAACTCGGAAACGTGAACCAAGCCGTCAGTACCAGGGAAGATCTCGACGAATGCGCCGAATTCCATAATCTTCTTAACCTTGCCAGCGTAGAGTTTGCCGACCTCGGCAGATTGAGTGAGGTCACGGATCATCTTGATTGCAGCCTTGGCAGCAGCGCCATCGGTAGATGCAATTTTAATGGTTCCATCATCTTCAATGTCGATGGCACAACCGGTCGCATCAATGATGCCCCGAATATTTTTACCACCAGAACCGATAACGGTACGCACCTGGTCTTGCTTCACCTGAATACTGGTAATTTGCGGTGCATATGGGGAAAGTTCAGCACGCGGAGCTTCGATCGCCTTGGCCATCTCGCCGAGAATGTGAATACAACCTTCACGCGCCTGATCCAGTGCTTGTTTCATGATTTCTTTGGTCACACCAGTGATTTTGATATCCATCTGCAAGGCAGTGATACCTCGAGCATTACCGGTAACCTTGAAATCCATGTCGCCCAAATGATCTTCGTCACCGAGGATATCGGAGAGAACAGCAACATTTTCGCCTTCCTTAATCAAACCCATGGCAATACCAGCGATCGCTTCGGAAATCGGCACGCCGGCATCCATCAGCGAAAGGGAGGCACCACAGACGGAAGCCATGGAAGAGGAACCATTTGACTCCAGGACATCAGAAACAATCCGGATCGTATAAGGGAAGGCTTCTGTGCTCGGTAGAACTTGTGCAGCACTGCGCTCGGCAAGCATGCCGTGACCGATCTCGCGACGACCTGGGAAGAGACGCATGCTAGTTTCACCAACACAGAATGGAGGGAAGTTGTAATGGAGCATGAATTTCTTAAAATCCATCCCCTGTACATTATCCATCCGCTGCTCATCAGTCCGGGTTCCGAGGGTCACGGCGACCAGCGCCTGAGTCTCGCCACGGGTAAACAGAGCACTACCGTGCGCACGTGGCAACACGCCAACTTCACAGCTGATCGGACGTATGGTGGTCATATCGCGACCGTCAATACGAATCCGGTCATTGGTCACCATAAGGCGAACAATTTTCTTTTCAATAGAAGCGAGGGCCGCGGAAACTTCTTCTTCGCGCCCTTCATATTCTGCTGCCAGTTGCTCCTTAGCTGCGGTGCGGATGTCACCAAGAGCGGCGTAACGTTCTTGCTTAGCGCGGATTTTTACCGCTTCGACAACCTTCGACTCAACCAGACCAAGAGCCTTGGCAGCCAACTTTTCATCCGCCTGAGGGACTTCATAGACGCGCTTTTCGGTGCCGACCAGCTTAGCCAATTCTTCCTGAACAGCGATCAGTGGCTGCAGGGCATCGTGACCAAAGAAGATGGCCTCAAGAATCTCTTCTTGCGAAAGAAATTTCGACTCACCCTCAACCATCATAACCGCAGTTTTAGAACCAGAGACGACTATCTCTACATCGCTCAGCTCCATCTGTTCTCTGGTAGGGTTAGCGATAAGCTGTCCTTCAACACGACCGACGCGAACAGCTGCAATTGGCCCTTCGAAAGGAATGTCAGAAATCGCTACTGAAGCTGAGGCTGCAACCATAGCCAAGGTGTCAGGATCATTGACCATGTCGGTAGAAATGACAGATGGCATGATCTGGGTTTCGAACATGTAGCCCTTCGGAAACAAGGGACGCATTGGGCGGTCAATAAGCCGGCAGATCAGGGTTTCACGCTCAGTCGTACCGCGCTCACGACGGAAGAAAGAACCGGGAATCTTGCCTGCTGAATAGAATTTCTCAGCGTAGTTGACGGTCAGGGGGAAGAAATCCTGACCGGCACGCATTTTCCGAGCTGAAACCACGGTACAAAGAACCTTGGTTTCACCGTAAGTCACAATAACTGCACCGTCAGCCTGACGGGCAACTTTACCAGTTTCAATGGTCAATGGCTGACCGTTGAATTCAATTTCTACCTTGTTAAAGGCCATACGTTTCTCCTTTATCTGTTTTCCAGCCATCTGGAAAGCATTACAGCTTGATACAATAGCCGTTGGAGGTTGGCCTGAGACAATCCTGTTTAAGTAACAGAGACTCTCTCCGGACAGCCTCCAGAGCTACAACAGTTTAATGACAAAAGCAGCATACCCGGTAAAGGCATGCTGCTTTTATTTAGCGGCGGATCCCGAGAGCTTTAATAATCGTCCGGTACCGCTCGACGTCCTGCTTGATAAGATAATCAAGCAGTCGACGACGTTGGCCGACCATTTTCAGCAATCCACGACGGGAATGGTGATCCTTTTTGTGGGTTTTGAAATGACCTGTCAGATAGGTAATCCGTTCGGTCAGAAGTGCAATTTGAACTTCTGGGGAACCGGTGTCACCTTCGTGACGCTTATACTCATTGATGATATCTAGTTTACGTTCTGTACCGAGCACTGCTGTCTCCTTTTTTTAGTTACAATAAAGCCAGTGGCGTGGCTATTTTCAGTGATTTACAACCTACGCTATCTACCATAGTTGGGTTGCACTGTAAAGAATAATCAATCTTTGCTTATTGTCCAACGAATACCCTGATTAATTCAAAATCTCCGCGTTTTTCTTCCATGCGTCGTGGCGCATAGCGTGCCATTGCTGCAAGGGATTGTGCTATCCGCAAACGAACCAATTGTCCGTCCTCTAAATCAATTGCAACGTCGGTCTGATCTGCCGCAGGAGGAACGCCACACCGTAAAGTTCCAGCAGCCTCATCGTTGACCTGAATAGCTGGGTAGTTTGACAATGCACTATCGAGACTGAGCAAGCCTGGGACCTGGCCATCAGCCGCCTGCAGTTTATCCAGTGGAACACAGTCCTCAATTTTAAAGCATCCACTTTGGGTACGGCGCAATTCGGTCATATGTGCGCCACATCCAAGTGCTTCTCCGATGTCATCGATAATCGACCGGATATAGGTCCCCTTAGAGCAATCAACTTCAATGGTCACGTACGGCAAATCGATATGAACAATGTCCAGACGACTGACGCTCACTGGGCGAGCTTCCCGCTCGACAACTTCACCCTGACGAGCCAATTTATACAGTGGCACACCATTTCTTTTTAATGCCGAATACATCGGTGGAGTCTGCATGATATCACCACGAAACTGATCACAGATGGATTCAAGCCGTTGCTGGCAATCTAAAGGCACGGGACGCTCAAGCAGGACCAGCCCTTCTGCGTCGAGGGTGTCTGTGGTTTTGCCCAGCAGTAACGTTGCACGATAACTTTTATTGTCCGCCAGCAAAAATTGCAGAATCTTTGTCCCATCGCCTATGGCGACCAGAAGAACGCCGGTGGCGAGTGGGTCAAGAGTACCGGCATGGCCAACTTTGCGCGTGTGACAGGCCCGTTTGACTTGACGCACGACATCAAACGAGCTCATTCCGGCAGGCTTATCTATCAGTAATAATCCGTGCACTTAAAAAATCAGGTCGACAAATGATCGAGGAGGGAAGAAACTTTAGCTCTGGCATCTTCGAGGCTACCGGTAATCTGGGCACCGGCAGCATTATGATGACCACCACCGCCAAGTTTTCGCGCCATGGAACCAACGTCAATTTTACCACGAGAGCGGAAACTGATTTTGTAGCTATTGGCGTCAACCTGGCGGAAAAAAAGAGCAACTTCAACACCCTGAATAGCGCGTGGATAGTTAACGAAACCATCGGTGTGCTCTTCGGAAGCTCCAGACTTTTTTAGTATTTCATCGGTCATGGCAACCGAGGCGTAACAACCGCAGGAAGAAATATCCAGGGTCGGCAAAACCAAGCCGAGTAAACGCATTCTTTCCGGAGCCAAGCTTTCATATAGACAGCTGGCAATATCCCAGGGATCGACCCCCAAACCGACTAAACGTCCCGCAACCGTAAAGGCTTCCGGATTGGCACTCGAATAACGAAATGAGCCTGTGTCAGACAGAATGCCAAGATAAAGACATGTTGCGACATCGAGGCTGATTTCGTAGTTGCAGCGACTAAGGATACGATCAATAAGAACAGCAGTTGCGCTGGCAGTCGTATCAAGATAGCAAATATCGCCAAAATCTGAATGCGGATGATGATCGACATTGATCAACGTCCGACAATGATCCTGCGTTGCGATTCCCGCGCGCACCAGATCGCCGGCGTCGAGGACAAAAGCGACATCAAACTGTGCATCGGCAGGTAAGGTTGTAACTAATTGCTCGCAACCAGGAACAAACTGCATAATCTGAGGAACGCCATCAACATTAAGAGCAACAACTTCCTTGCCCATTTCGCGCAATGCGTTTGCCAATCCCAAGGTCGATCCAATCGCATCACCATCAGGATTTTCATGTGAGACGACAAGGAAACTATGATTTACTTCAATCTGTCTAACGATCTGTTGAATCATCTTTAAAATTATCCTTTACCTGGCGCAACAGACCATCAATTCTTTGACCGTAATTAATCGAGCTATCATACTCAAAGCGTATTTCTGGGATAAAGCGCAAACGCATAATCTTACCCAATTGACGCCGCACATAGGGAGCAATGCTTTTAAGCCCTCGTTCAGCTTCCTTACGTTCGTTTTCCTCATCACTAACGGTGAAATATACACGCGCCATACTGAGGTCGCGGGATACCTTTACACCGGTAATGACAACCGGAGAAACTCGCGGGTCTTTGATGCCTTGCATCATCAGGTGAGTGATCTCCTTATGGATCTGTTCTCCCACCCGTTCTGGACGATAACTACTCAACTAACATCTTCTCCGTAGTGCAGGAACTCAACATCACTGTTGAGTAATTCGGCTGAACCGGAACTGTAGATTTCCTCTTCAACCTTTTTAAAAACTGAATCCAACTGCGCCTCTGTTCCGGCGGTCATACTCAGACCAATAATAACCCGTTGTAGTAGATCGTTACAACCAACCTCAGCAACGGATATGGGATACCGGGACCGCAATCGAGCAAGAATGCGACTAACTTGCGATCGCTTTTGCTTTAGGCTCTGAACATCATACAATCGGATATCAAGTCGCTGAACTCCAACAATCATATTCAGAGCCTATCGCGTAATGGCTAGAGCGTGGTTTTAATCTCTTCCATCTCAAAGGCTTCGATAATGTCACCAATTTTGATATCGTTGTAATTCTCTAGACCGATACCACACTCGTAACCACTGGCGACCTCTTTTGCATCATCTTTGAAGCGCTTCAGCGAACTGAGTTTGCCATTCCAGATGACAACATTGTCGCGAATCAAGCGGACCTGAGCATTACGAACGATTTTTCCATCGAGAACGTAACAACCGGCAATCGTACCGACCCGCGAGACGTGGAAAGTATCGCGAACTTCGACGCGACCCAATTCTTTCTCTTTAAGGGTCGGGGCCAACAGCCCCTCCATCGCATCGCGGATGTCGTTAACGGCATCATAGATAACGCTGTAAAGACGGATATCAACCTTTTCACTCTCAGCCAAAGATTTGGCCTTTGTTTCCGGGCGCACATTGAATCCGAGAACGATAGCGTTTGAAGCTGTTGCCAGGGTCACGTCACTTTCAGAGATACCGCCAACACCGGTATGAATGACGTTCAAACGGCAAGTGTCGGTCGTGAGTTTCTCCAAGGCATCGCGTACGGCCTCTACCGAACCCTGCACATCGGCCTTGATGATGACAGCCAGTTCTTCAACGACACCTGCCTCCATTTTGGCAAACAGCTGCTCAAGAGACACCTTGCTGCTCTTGGCCAGATCGATTTCCCGTTGTTTGTGTTGACGATGCTGGGCAACATCCTTAGCGGCCTTCTCATTTTCTACCGCATGGAAATTTTCTCCAGCGTCAGGAACGCCAGCAAGGCCGGTCACTTCGACGGGGAAGGAAGGTCCAGCTTCTTTAACCTGAACCCCGTTGGCAGCTGTCATCGAGCGAACCCGACCGTAATGCAGACCAGCAACAATCGAATCCCCAATTTTTAGCGTTCCATCCTGGACCAACACGGTAGCCACGGGACCACGCCCCTTGTCAAGGCGGGCTTCTACGATTGAACCCTTGGCGCGCTTACTCGGACTTGCCTGCAGTTCGAGAACTTCTGCCTGCAACAGGACCATCTCCAAGAGAGAATCGAGGTTAGTCCGCTGCTTAGCTGAAACCTCAACAAAGATCGTCTCACCGCCCCACTCTTCTGGAACCAGTTTAAACTCAGTCAACTCCTGCTTGACCTTCTCAGGATTTGAGTCCGGCTTATCAACCTTATTCACGGCAACGATAATCGGAACACCGGCAGCCTTGGAGTGATTGATCGCTTCCTTGGTTTGCGGCATAACGCCATCATCGGCAGCAACCACAAGGATAACAATATCGGTCACACCAGCACCACGAGCACGCATAGCGGTAAAGGCTTCGTGACCCGGGGTATCGAGGAAAGTAATCTTGCGGCCATCCAACTCTACATCGTAAGCACCGATATGCTGAGTAATACCCCCGGCTTCGCCTTCAGTAACATTCGCTTCTCGAATGGCGTCGAGGAGACTGGTCTTACCATGGTCAACGTGACCCATGATGGTGACAACTGGCGGACGGGGTGACAGATCTTCGGGGTTGGCTACCTGCTCCTTGGTCGCTTCCACTTCGAGGAGCATTTCCTCATCGAAAGCAACGTTTTCAACTTCATATTTAAATTCAGTCGCCAAAAGAGCGGCAGATTCATAATCGAGAGGATGGTTAATGGTTACCATCGAACCCTGTCGCATTAACTCAGAAATTAATTCCTTTGCCTTGACCCCCATACGCTTGGCAAGTTCGCCAACGGTAATGGAATCACTGATACGAATGATCCGCTTAATCGCCTTACTGATGGTGACCTCAGTCTGCTTTGACTGTTTGCTATTTTTTCCGGTACGGCGTTTTTTGCCACCCATACGACCAGGCTCAAAAACTTCAACGCGCCGTCCGCGCCGTGAAACGCGTCCATCCTTCTCCGCAGTATCGTTCTCATCCTTCCGGGTACCTTTTTTGCGCTTTTTATTGCGACCCTCTTTTTCCAGACCCACGGGCGCTTCAACCGGCCCCAAACTTGGGCGAGCACCTGGACGGGCTGGACGGGCTGGAGCACCTGGACGGGCTGGAGCACCTGGACGGGCCGGAGCACCTGGACGGGCCGGAGCACCTGGACGGGCCGGAGCACCTGGACGGGCCGGAGCACCTGGACGAGCAGGACGGCTGCCTGGACGCTCAACGCGGCCTCGAGATCGATCTGGCTTGGGAGCAGGTTTTGGCAATTCAACACGACCAAGGATTTTTGCCTTGTCCGCGGTTGCCTTTTCTACCGGAGCCCTCGTGATTGGTTTTGCTGCCTCAACCGGAGTGGACGCTTTCACAGCCTTCTCGACTGGAGTCTCAACCGAAGCGGACGCTTTCACAGCCTTCTCGACTGGCGCCTCAACCGGAGCGGACGCTTCCACAGCCTTCTCGACTGGCGCCTCAACCGGAGCGGACGCTTCCACAGCCTTCTCGACTGGAGTCTCAACCGGAGCGGACGCTTTCACAGCCTTCTCAACTGGAGTCTCAACCGAAGCGGACACTTCCACAGCCTTCTCGACTGGAGTCTCAACCGGAGCGGACGCTTCCACAGCCTTCTCAACTGGAGTCTCAACCGAAGCGGACACTTCCACAGCCTTCTCAACTGGAGTCTCAACCGGAGCGGACACTTCCACAGCCTTCTCGACTGGCGCCTCAACTGGAGCAGGTTCTTCAACCGGCTTAGCCACAACGGTGCGACGACGACGAATCAGGCCGGGCTTAATCCGGGATTCTTCTATTTTTTCTTCAGGCGGCTTGCTGGCGGCCTGAAACTTTTGCATATCTTCATCGCTGAGAGAACTGGCATGGGATGCCACTTCAATTCCGGCATCAGCAAGCTTGGTCAACAGCTCTTTATTTTCGAGCCCAAGATCTTTTGCCAGTTCATATACCCTTAACTTGCCCATCAATTCTCCCTTACCAGTTGCGTATATCTTTGCAGTTCAATCAGTATCGCATCTGCCAGAGCACCTGCCTGTACGGCAACAACACTCCGTTCGCCTTTACCGAGTATTTGTCCCAACAGGTTTTTACTAAACAGCTGCCGGCATTCAACTTGATGCCTTGCCGCCAAGACCTTGATCTTCTCGGCAATAGCAATCGAAATATCATTTGTTACAATCACCAGAGACAATTCTGTGTTCTGGCGCAGTGCAGCAATAATCGCGTTACTTCCAGATGTTACTTGTCCTGACTTACGTCCCATCCCGAGCAGATTGATAATTTTCTGCTCCACGGAACGGGTTAATTCACTACTTAACGAGTTGAAGTCAACCTCACCACAGCGGCCACGAAAGGTTCGTTGGAACTGATTACGATCAATAGCAGCCTTCAGGCAGTTAAAATCAATACAAGTATAAGCTCCCCTGCCAGGCAAGCGATGCCTATAGTCAAGCACAAGCTCACCATCAGGAGCAACGACATATCTGACAAGTTGGTCCTGTTTTTTACTTTCTCGACAAGCAACACAGGTCCTCTGCGGACCTTTACCCACTTTAGTCACAATTATTCCTGGGGTTGTTCCCCGTCATCGTTGTTAACTTGATCAGCGGCTTCAACCTCGGCGGCTTCAACCTCAGTGGCCTCAACCTCAGTGGCCTCAACCTCAGTGGCCTCATCCTCAGTGGCCTCAACCTCAGTGGCCTCAACCTCAGTGGCCTCAACCTCAGTGGCCTCAACCTCAGTGGCCTCATCCTCAGTGGCCTCAACCTCAGTGGCCTCAACCTCAGTGGCCTCAACCTCAGTGGCCTCATCCTCAGTGGCCTCAACCTCAGTGGCCTCAACCTCAGTGGCCTCAACCTCAGCGGCAGATTCTTCCTGCTCTTCTTCCTGAGCCCGCGACTCACTCTTGATGTCGATCTTCCAGCCGATCAATTTAGCGGCCAAGCGAACATTCTGTCCCTTTTTGCCGATTGCCAGCGAAAGTTGATCATCAGGAACGATGATTTCCATCGTTTGACCTTCATCGTCAATGTAGACTCGTGACACCTCTGCTGGAGCCAAGGCCGCGCAGGCAAAACGTGCAGGGTCGGCACTCCACGGAATAATATCTATCCGCTCGCCGCGCAACTCAGTAACCACGTTCTGCACACGGGAGCCGCGCATACCAACACAAGCACCAACCGGATCAACATCCATATCGTGAGACTCGACTGCAATCTTAGCCCGACTGCCTGGCTCACGTACAGCATTCTTGATTTCAACGATCCCCTCAGCGAGTTCTGGAACTTCCGATTTAAACAGGGAAATCAACAGACCAGGATGAGTTCGGGAGAGGATAATTTGCGGACCCTTAGCCGACATCTTGACTTCTGAAATATAAGCTCGAACGCGGTCAGACTGGCGATAGTTCTCGCGTGGCACCTGCTCACGATTCGGCAGCAAAGCCTCTGCACGCCCCAAGTCAACAATTAGGTCACCTCGCTCGTAACGACGCACGATACCGTTGACAACCTCTCCGACCCGATCCTTAAATTCGTTAAAGACCCCTTCGCGCTCAGCTTCGCGTACTTTTTGGATGATAACCTGCTTAGCGGTCTGGGCTGCAATCCGACTGAAGCTACCTGCTTCCATCATCATACCGAGGGAATCGCCGACTTCAACGTCGGGATCAACCTCACGTGCTTCGCCGATATCGATTTCCTTATAAGAGTCGACTACTTCATCAACAACAGTGACAAACTCGAAAACCTCTACCTCACCAATCTCTTCGTTAAAATGCGCCTCAAGATCTCGGGTGTTGCGAAACTTCTTATTTGCAGCCGAAAGAACTGCTGACTCAAGCGCCTCGACCAAGACTCCACGATCGATGCCTTTGTCCTTAACGACTTGATCGATGATGTGATTCAGATTGCCCACCATCCTGCCATACCCCTTTTACATGTGTGTATCAGCCGCTGTTTTGACTGAAAGAAACCTATAGATTTCGGTTAAAACTCATATTCCAGATTTGTACGTTCAATCTGATCGAGTGGAATTCGCAGCTGGACAGCGTCCTTCTCTTTAAGAGTCAACAGGATGTCATTGCCATCCAAACCATCCAATCTGCCAACAAAGGTTTTACGCTTGCGGCCGCGCTCATCAGGATCAACTGCAAGGACAGTTTTAATCTTGACTTGCTGACCTGAAAAACGTTCAAAATCCTGTGGCTTTTTCAGCGGACGGTCAATTCCAGGCGACGACACTTCGAGTGTGAACACGGTATCGATAACCTCTTCAACATCGACAATGGCGCTTATTTCTCGACTCGCAGCAGCACAATCATCAAGATTGATACCACCCTCCTTGTCGAGCAGGAAGCGTAGAACCCAACCACGGTCTTCGCGTTGATAGATCAGATCAACTAATTCTAAACCCAAATCGTCCAGAATCGGCTGAACAAGCTCTTCTAGCCGTTCGGATAACTGCGCCAATTTTCAACCTCGCGATAATAAAAAAAGTGAGCCGGGGCTCACTTCAAGGTGTTACATCAGGAAACTCAGATTAAGTAACACTCTGGTCTGAAAAAGGCAAGATAATAATTAAAACTTACTGCCCCGCATAAAGATGGGATTCTTTTTTTTCAGTTGAATTTTTGCCAGCAACTGTTGTGGAAATCCCGGTTTCTCCAGATAGGGCCTTGATGTTGTCAGGAACGCGTCAATCAAGGCCTGTCGCTCCCGATCGAGTGCTGCAGTAGTTACTCCCATCCGTTCAAGAGACCGCTCGTAGCATGGAATTTCCTGCAAAGAATCACCCGACTTCTTAGAGTCGCTTGGAAATTCGACTTTCACAGCAACGCAAACACGATGAAAATCACCAAAATAACGGTTGGTCTGATCAAAAAAACGGATCAGCAAACCATTTTCAAGCGGGACCGAGAGCAATTCGTCAGTCATCAGCACAGCTCCTGGTTTTGAGGTCCTGCATTTGCGTGTCCATAAGGTCAATCTGGCTGAACAATCCATGTAAAATCCGCACCTCTCGATCATTTAGGCCAGCACGACCGAGAATCCGTCGAAATGCACGCAGGATGTGATCAGGGTTCTGCGGATCAAGAAAGCCAACGCTGAGCAAAGTCTGTTGCATATGTTTGAACATGTGCTCCAGATTATGATTGGTCGCCAGCTGTTTACGACCGTGATCGACTCCACTCAACGCCCCCTTAACCTTGTTGACCTCGTAGAGGCAAAGAGAGACCGCCTGCGCTAGGTTCATCGAAGGCAGGCGATCGTCGGTCGGGATGGTGACAAGACGCTGACAGAGATCAAGCTCAGAATTATGCAGTCCCTTGTCTTCGCGACCGAATACCAGCGCGACTTTAGATTCAACAGTTTCCGGCAGCAGCAGCTTCGCAGCTTCATCAGGATGAAGCAGATCTTCGCGATACTGGCCAAAACGACGCGTCGTCCCGACACTCAAGGTACAATCAGCAAGCGCCTCGGCCAAGCTGGTATAAATCTGCGCAGACTCTAATACTGTCGTCGCCTTAACCGCCATCTGCCGTGCTTCGTGTATGAGATGGTCGGTCTTCGGATTAACCAGTCGCAGGTCAGTAATTCCGAAATTAAGCATCGCTCGACAGACCGATCCAATATTGAGCGGCCCCTGCGGTTCAACGAGAACGACTGTGATATTTTCCGTGTTCAAAAAAACTCCTTAAAGACATGTCCTGGTAAGGCAAAACCAGATAACTCCAGCAACAGATGTCGCTGGAGTTATTATCCAAACCAATTCTATTTTTTAAGTTGCAGACAGTGATACTTACTGGGCCACTTTCTGACACTTAGTACATCTGTGGGTTGAAGCCATTCTCCCGATATTGACGGAAACGCTGACGTGATAACTCAGCTAGCTGCTTATCGTAAACTTCAGCAAAATCGATCACCAATTCAAACTTGCCAACATAATCCAAGGAGCACGGTTGGCCCATAATTAAAATCGAAGCGCCGTTTGGGTTGTCTTCACGCACGGTGATGGCAATCGGCTCTTCGAGGCAGTCAACCGAACCATTATTAAAGGCGTGCGGCAAAAAGGCCCCCTTCTCCCATGTCCACATAAAACGGTCAAGTGAAATAGCCTGATTTTCATCCTGCGCCAGGACGAGAACCTTCTTGCCCATGTTGAACTGCTCTTCGGCCAACTGGCAAAGTAAATGAATTTTTTCCTGGCGTTCCAGCTTGGCAAATTTAACAACTGTCATCGGCTGTCTCAGCTGCGATCCAACAACATCGGCAAGAGCTCATGGCCAGCAACCGTATTGCCACAACGTTTCGCCTCTGCCTCACTGTAGCAGTGAGCTTTCGATTCAACAACCTGACGCGAATCAAACAGTACATATGGGACGGGGTCAGAAGTATGGGTTCTTTTTTCAACCGGAGTCGGATGGTCCGGCAGAAGCAAAATACGACAGTCGCCAATTGTCGGCAGGTTCTCGATAATGGTGCCGACAACCTCCCGATCGAAATCCTCAATGGCGGTAATTTTCTCTTGCAGCAGGCCACCGTGTGCAGCCTCGTCCGGCGCCTCGACATGAACATAAATAAAGTCACGTTCCGCAAGTGCAGCAACTGCGTACTCAGCTTTGCCGCGATAATTTGTATCGAGATAACCGGTGGCTCCCGGGACATCAATAATTTTCAACCCGGCGTTAACACCAATCCCCTTGATTAAATCAACGGCGGAAATAACTGAACCCTCAAGACCATATAACTGCTGGTAGGTCTTCATTTTCGGTTTGCGGCCATGCCCCCAGAGCCAGATCGAATTTGCCGGCAACTCGCCACGTTCGGTGCGCTGTTGATTGACAGGATGGTGCGCCAAGACCATCTGTGCAGCGTTGGTCAGATTGAGCAACAGATCGGCACCATCACCTTTGGGGAGATGATCCTCGATACTGTAAGTGGTGATATCGTGCGGCGGCGTAAACTGTAATTGATCACGGCCGTTTTTCCAGACCAACAGATGACGATAGGAAACGCCGGGATAGAAGGTGAACTCGTCATCTCCCAGTTCCTCCTGCAGCGTTGCTATCAACTGTGACGCATCTTCAGTGGCAATATGTCCGGCGGAAAAATCCCCCATGTACATTTTTCCAAAATGGGCCTCAAGCCAGACAAAATTGAGCCGAAAAGCGACATCGTTTGGCCCCAGCTCAACGCCCATGCTGGCAGCTTCCAATGGAGAGCGACCGGTGTAGCAATCCGCCGGATCGTAGCCGAACACCGAGAGGTTAGCGACATCACTACCTGGGGGGAATCCATCCGGAACCGTAGCCGCCAAACCAATACTACTCGTTTTAGCCAGCTGATCCATATTGGGGGTCTTGGCGGCTTCCAGCGGGGTTTTCCCACCGAGAGCAGCAATAGGTTCGTCCGACATTCCATCACCTAACAAAACAATATATTTCATCGAATCCTCTAAATTTGTTCAAATTAGCCACGCGGATGATACCGCTGATGCAGCTGTTTCAATCGTTCCTGAATGACATGCGTATAGATCTGCGTAGTCGAAATATCGACATGCCCGAGCATCGTCTGAACCGCTCGCAGGTCGGCCCCGTTTTCTAATAAGTGGGTGGCAAACGAATGACGCAACATGTGTGGATAAACGTCAAAGGTTATACCGGCCAACTGTGCATAGCGCTTTAAATTCTTCCAAAAACCTTGCCGCGACATCTGCCTGCCAAGACGGTTTAAAAAAACCTGATCAACAACCGTCTTCTGTATTTTCGGCCGCCCATTCTGCAGGTAATCGCGCAATTTTTCAAGTGCCACCTCACCAAGAGGGATCAAGCGCTGCTTTCCTCCCTTGCCGAAAGCGGTCACACAACCAATATCAAGCTTAAGATCGGCGAGAGTTAAGCCCACCAGTTCAGAAACTCGCATGCCGGTGGCGTAGAGCGTTTCAAGCATGGCCCGATCACGTAGATGCAGAAGGCCTGCTCCGCCCGGAGCCGCAAGAATAGCCTCAACCTGTAACGGAGAAAGCATCTTTGGCAGCGCCTGTTGGTGTCGCGGAGAATCTATCAGCGCGGTCGGGTCGAGTTGCGCATATTTCTCGCTCAACAAAAAACGGTGGAACATCCTTACGGAACTCAGTGCACGAGCTCGGCTTCGCGGAGTTAGGCCGTTTTTTTTTAACTGCCCCAGATAGGCCAGAACCTGAGATTGTCGAACGTCAGACAGCGTGTCGACTTCTTTCGTTTTCGTCAGAAAACGAATATAGGTTGTTAAGTCGCGACTATAGGCGGACAAGGTATTTACTGCCAAGCCGCGCTCCACCTGGAGGTAATTAATAAAATAATCGAGATACTGATCCACTTAATTAACCCCAAAGACCTATTTCAAACGATCCAACATGGCAGTTCTGATCGATTCAATTTTCTCCGGGTCAGTGATCTTTTGATTAAAAATATCACTGACATAAAAAACGTCTGCCGCCTGGTCAACCTTGGTCGAAATCTTTGAAACCGCAATATAAAGGCCGAGCTCATTGAGAGTACGGGTTATATCATAAAGCAGTCCGACCTTATCATTGGCAAAGATATCGATGACTGTGTAGCGATCAGAGGTCTCGTTATCAAATTCAACTTTGTTTGGCCGCTTCGGCTTTTCTCTGGTTCCGCTCAGATAGGCGGGCACCTGGCACTTTTCGACAAGATCCTGAACGTTTAAGCGTCCCTCAATGGCTGCAATCAAATCAGCTTCAACCCGGCCCAACTTGGCGGGGTTAGCAACCACATCGCCAATCGCGCTGTTAACTTGCAGAACATCCAGAACTGCTCCGGTTTTGCGGGTATGGATTTGCGCACCTAAAATGTTGATCGAATGGCCAGCCATAACTCCGGTAATTAGAGAAAATAGACCTGGAGAATCAATCGTTGCCATCGTCAACTCGGTATATCCCTGGTCCGGGTTCTGCTCCACCTGCATGGCAAGCGGCCTATCACCCCTCCCAAGAGCGAGTCTTAAATGCGGAACAATCTGCCTCGAACGGTAATTCATCAGATAGCGATTCGACAAACTATTGATAGCGCGATTGATCAGCCGTTCAGGGTAATCATCTGACAATGCCGCGCGGATTTTGCGTTTACGATTACGTACCTTTTCGGAGCGCATCTCCTGGAAGAAGTCTTTCTTCTCCAGCACATCAAAGGTTTTTTCGTACAGCTCCTGGAGTAACTGTCCCTTCCATTCGGACCAGACATCAGGGCCAACAGCTTTTAGGTCGGCAAAGGTCAGCAAATAAAGCATTCGCAGATTTTCACTCATACCCATCAACTCGGCAAACTGCGAAATCATTTTCATGTCATGCAGGTCACGCCGCTGTGAGATATGGGTCATCTTAAGATGATGTTGAACGAGAAACTGCAAACGATGGCTGTCCTCACGGTTTAAACTGAGTCGCCGCGCAATAGTCGGAACCATCGACGCGCCCTGACTACTATGATCCTTCCCACTGCCCTTACCGATGTCGTGAAACAGAATCGCCAACAGCAGCAACTCGCGTTTTTCAACATTATTGGCGACCTCAGTTAACAGAGGGTGCGTTTCGACATATTCACCATCCCACAATTTAACCATCTGCTCGACAGCGAACAGCGTATGAATATCAACGGTATAGATGTGATAAAGATCGAACTGCACTTTGCAGAAGATATTTTTAAATTCGGGAATAAAGGCGTTTAGAAAATGAAGGTGATGCATCTCTCTGAGAGTCTTGCCAACGTCCTTGGGATGACGAAGAATCGCCATAAATGACTCATTCATCTGTCGAGAGCGACGAACCTTATCATTTACCAAGGGTAAACTTTCACGAATCAGGGCTTTTAGCTTCAGATTGAGGGTGACCCCGTGCTTCTGTATCAGCTCAAAGGCTTTCATCAGCAAGGCAGGATTGTTCTTAAAAACATTTTCGTCACTACAGCTCAGTTCACCACGGCCAACATTGAATCCATCTTCAAGATTGCGTCTGACCAGAAAGCCGAAGATGCTTTTTTGCACCTTGTCACGTTGCGTCGCTTCAGTGATCAAGGTTGAAGAGAGATGCTCGACATGAGCCGCATGCTTGTAATAATCCTGCATAAACTGTTCAACCGCGGAACCTTTGCGTCCATCCCGGTAGCCAAAGGCATCAGCGATCTGGCGTTGCAGATCAAAAGTGATCTGGTCACTTTTGCGCTGTCCTAAAAAGTGCAGATGGTTGCGAACATGCCAAAGATAATCGAGGGCAGAATGATACTCTTCGACTTGATCTTCATTCAGCACCCCCTTAATGACGAGTTCACGGATATTCGCCGCTTTGAACTTGACGCGAGCAATCCATAAGGCTGAATGTAGATCGCGTAGACCACCCTCCCCTTCTTTTAAATTCGGCTCGAGGACATAGACGGAAGATCCGTATTTTTTGCGTCGCTCGTTATTTTCCTCCAGCTTCAGCTTGATAAAAGTCTGCGAATCATGATTAAGAACGTAATGACCGACCTTCTTGACAAACAGCTCATAAAGATCGTAATTGCCGGACAGCAGGCGGGCATCTAGCAGCGAAGTGCGGACCGTCGTGTCCTGGGATTGCTCAATACAGTCCTTGCTGGAACGAACGCTATAACCAACATCAAGATTGAGATCCCAGAGCAAATAAAGCATTCGATCGGAGATAGTTTTTGCCGCTTGCTCTCCCGCCGGTTCATAAAAAAACATCAAATCAAGATCCGACTTCGGATTCATTTCGCTCCGACCATACCCACCTAAAGCAAACAGCGCGCAGCTTGCGACGGCATCCGGGTCGAGGTCGGCACTGACAACTTGAAAAAGGATATCGTTTAACTGATCAAACGCCGCCGTCAATTCCTGCACAACGACACGTCCAGACCCATGGGTGTCAGAGATTTGCTGAATCCGCCCGAGTTGTCCGTTGATGAAATCACGAACGGCATCAAGGATTGCATCGCGGCGCTGCTCGTAGGGTTCACCGTTAAGCAGTTGCATGGCTGTCAAACCCGTATGGTGCTGATCGGCTGATTCAACCTTCATCGTTTTGCCACCTTTTTTACCGTTGCCGCATAATCCCTGACGCCCTGAACGACGGCATCAGCGACACGTTTTTGATATGTTTTATTAACCAGCCGCTTCTCTTCCCGTGAATTACTGATAAAAGCCGCCTCAACTAACACGGAAGGCATGGTTGCCCCAAGCAGGACATGGAATGGACCTTGCCGAACCCCAAGATCTTTAATCCGACTGTAGTGAGGGCGTAATCCAGAGATGAGAGCTTTCTGTACCTTGGCCGCCAAGCGACTCGATTCGTTGATTTTCGCATTGGCCATCAAATCGAACAGGATCGCCTCGAGATTACCGACATCCTGCAGGGTGGTGCCATTTTCCCGGGCAGCAACCTCGGCGGCCTGATTGTTTTTCGACAGATTAAGAAAGTAGGTTTCCAAGCCATAGACCTTACTTGTCTTGCTGGCGTTAGCGTGCAGGGAAATGAACAGATCCGCTCCGACTCGATTGGCGTACGCCGTCCGTTCGCGTAACCCAAGGTAACGGTCATCGGAACGGGTCAGCAAAACCTTGACGCCCAGCTGTTTACGTAGCGCTGCCGCCAGCGCTTTGGCCATTCCGAGGGCGACATCCTTTTCCATGACTTTGCGCGGGCCAACAGCACCAGGATCTTTTCCGCCATGTCCGGCATCGACAACAATCAGGTGAATGCCTTCATCCTTACCTTGCTGGGGAACATGCAGAACCGACTGGTGTGTGGGGATCTTATTGAGGATATTTGCAATCGAGTCGTCAGCCCCACCCTGTTGCGTTGCTTTATGGGTCGGCTTGTTCGCTGGTTGCCGAGACGCACCGAGCAGATCGACAACCAGACGATACGGGTTTTCCATGCTGACAACTTTATAGTCGGTTTGCCGATAGAGATCGACAACCACTCGCGTGCGCTGCTCATCAAAATAGTTGGCCCGAACACGCTGCACCAAACCGTTAAGGATTGGCACCTCTTGCTGCAATTCCGGGGCAAGTTCTGTGTAGGGCAAGTCAAAATACAGGCGTGGTTTGTCCCCTTTTAATAGATGAGGTTCCGTCGCCACCGGTGCGGACAAGTCAAAAACTACGCGCGTATAATCAGGGCCACTCCAGTAGCGGATATTTTCCAAACGGGGAGAATCTGCTCTTGCTGAGTAGGTCGTTTCCTTAACTTTCGGGGCGACTTGCAGGGGAGGTTCAGGCAAATGAACTAAGCGTGCTTTTGCCTCTTTTGCCATATCACCATCAGGTAACTGCTCAAGCAACCATCGGTAATAGCGATAGGCCGCAGAAGGGTCATTCAAGCGATTTTCAGCAATTTGACCCGAAGCAAAAAGGGCATCATCGGCTAATTGACTCTTGGGAAATTGATCAACCATGTGTAAATAATGACTGATCGCCTCGCGGGCATCCTCTTGTCCACCAGAAGCCTGTGATAAACCGTCCCAGGTTCGGGCCTTTAAAAACAACGCTTTATCGACGTTCTCCGCCGCCGGATTTTTTAAATAACGATCAAAGCGTCTAATCAATTTCTCCCAGTTGACACGCTGCCGCTGTAACTGAGCAGATTTAATCAGAAGCCGATAGTCGCTGCGAATCTCAGAATAGGATTCCGCTGCCACTGATGGCACCTGAGTGACAGACAAAAACAACAGCATGAGAAAAACGCTTAAACGTCGTAAAGACATAAATTAGAGCAATTCTTTTAGTTTGTTTAACAAATTCATAGCCTCGATCGGAGTCATACAGCTTAAATTCGCCGCTTCCAGCTGAGTGCGGATCGCACTGTCCGGGTCAGTGTTAAACAGCGACAACTGTGATGAGGGTTGCTTCTTTGGCTGATTACGGCTTTCCCCCAAACGAGGTTCACCGGAACGACCAAACTCCCCCGCTTCTAAGTTGTGTAAGATTTCCTTGGCCCGATTGATAACAGCCTCCGGCAATCCCGCCAAACGGCCGACCTGAATGCCGTAGGAACGACTGGCGCTGCCAGAGATGATCTTCCGTAAGAAAATAATCTGATCGTTCCATTCTTTAACCGCAATGTTGTAGTTCTGCACCCGATCGCGGGTCAGCGCCAAGTCGGTCAACTCATGGTAGTGGGTAGCAAACAAGGTCTTGGCAGCAACATCCTGGTTGTCATGCAGGTACTCGGCAACAGCCCAAGCGATACTGACACCATCAAAGGTTGAAGTCCCGCGACCGATCTCATCCAAAATAATCAGACTGCGATCAGTCGCATGGCGAAGAATGTTGGCTGTCTCATTCATCTCAACCATGAACGTCGATTCACCCTTAGCCAGATTATCACTTGCGCCGACCCGAGTAAAGATACGGTCCACAACGCCAATTCTAGCTTTTTCCGCCGGAACAAAACTGCCGATCTGCGCCATCAGCGTTATCAACGCAACCTGGCGCATAAAGGTCGACTTACCAGCCATATTCGGGCCGGTAATGATCAGCAACTGATTCTTTTCGTTATCAAGTTCCACGTCGTTGGGAACAAAAGCCTCTTTAAGGGGCATCCCTTCGACAACCGGATGTCGACCGCCTTCAATTTTAATTACCCCGGAATCATCAATTTGAGGGCGAACGTAATCTCGATCATGGGCTAAATCGGCCAATGCCATCAATGCATCGAGCACCGCCAAGACGTCGGCACTTTGTTGAATCCGTCGTCCCTCCGCAGCAGTTTGCAGGCGAACTTCCTGAAAAAGGTTGTACTCCAACTCAACCATCCGCTCTTCAGCGCCCAATACCTTGGATTCATAAACTTTAAGCTTCGGCGTAATAAAACGTTCAGCATTGCTCAAGGTCTGTTTGCGTTGATAATCATCCGGAATACGATCGAGATTGCGGTTGGTGATTTCGATGAAATAGCCGAAAACTTTATTGTATTTAACTTTAAGAGTCGGGATGCCGGTTCGCTCGCGCTCTTCCTGCTCCAGTCGCGCAATCCAGCCCTTGCCCTCGCGACTGATGGTGCGCAATTCGTCCAGTTCGAGATTATATCCGTCGCGGATTAAACCACCGTCGCGCAGAACGAACGGTGGATCTTCAATTATTGCGGTTTCGAGCAACCCCAGCAAATCAGGCATCAAATCAAGCTGACCGCGTAATTGCTGCAGATAGGGACTTTGAAAATGGCTGAACTGGTCATCAATTTGCGGCAATCGACTGATTGAGGCGCGTAACGCCGCCAAGTCTTTGGCATTGGCGCTGGCCATAGCAATTTTACTGTTTAACCGTTCAAGGTCATAAACACCATCGAGGGCCTCTATGATCTCGATCCGCACCAGACTTTCATCAACCAGTTCGGCTACGGCGTCCTGCCGTTGTAGAATTTGTCCTTGATCGATCAGCGGATAGTGGATCCAGTGACGTAAGGTTCGCCCTCCCATCGCCGTGACGGTGCGATCAAGAACCCCGAGCAGAGAACCCTTCTTTTTGCCTTCCTGCAAGGTTGCTGTCAATTCCAGGTTGCGGCGGGTCGCGTCGTCAAGAACCATGAAATGCCGAGTATGATAGGTCTGCAAAGGGCGGATGTGCCGCAGTTCGTCCTTTTGTGTCTGTTGCAGATAGTACAGAACCGCTGAAGCTGCCTGTTGTGCCGCAGATAAATCCTGACAGCCGAATGACTGCAGTCCAGAGACACCAAAAAAAGTGGTCAATTGCTCTGTAGCATAATCGGTTTCAAAGACCCAATCCGGCAGCAGGTTAATCATCATCCCATCGAGTAATGACGACAAGCCTTCCTGAAGCTTGAGTCCACTTTCAGAGTCAACAAACAACAACTCTCGCGGCCGCAATGAACCGAGTTCGCTTTCGACCTGAGCGATGCCATTGACCTGAGTTACGCGAAACTCACCAGTGGTGATATCAACATGAGCAATCCCGTATGAATCATCATCCCCGGCGATCGCCAGCAGGTAATTATTTTCCTTCGGCTCTAAGGTGTCGGTATCGGTCACCAGCCCCGGCGTAACCACGCGGACAACTTCGCGTTTTACGATTCCTTTGGCCGTTTTCGGGTCTTCAACCTGCTCACAAATTGCGACCTTGTGTCCGTTAGCGACCAGCTTGGCTATATAGCCCTGACTGCTATGGAAGGGAATGCCACAGAGAGGAATCGCATCATCATCCGCCTTGTTACGGGAGGTGAGAGTTATCCCGAGAACTCGCGAAGCAAGGACTGCGTCCTCCATGAACATTTCATAGAAATCGCCTAGTCGGAAAAAAAGGACTGCGTCCTGGTAGTTAGCTTTTATCTCCAGATACTGACGCATCAGGGGGGTTGCTGCAGACATTCTATCTTCCTATTATTATTATGAAATTCGTAGACATCTTGGATTTTATCAGCGAAACTTTCCAAACCGAATCATCGTAACAAAGCACCTAGCGGAAGTAAACAAATGATCGCCAGATAGACAACCACCATCTTGACCCGTAAGAAACGGAATGTTAAATATCCGGCAGCATCTTTTGTGCTCACTCCATCACGAGGTACAATCACTGAATGAACAATTTTCAAGAGAATTATGAACTATCGACACTTCACGATAAAAACAACTATCAGGTCACTGACCTTGACAGTGAAATCGATGTGGATCGACTGTGCGCTGCACTGCTAAAAAACTTCCACCAATATCTCCTCAGCGACGCTAAATTTGAGACTCTCGAAGCTGGCTCGCAGGCTGCTGGCGCTGATTATTTTTTACGCGAATTCATGGTCGGCCATCGACGTGACAATATCTTTAATGGCACTGCGGAGCTGGTCAGACAATTTGCCGGACACTGGTACATTATCAGTACCCTGGAACCGAATATGGACGAATTGGGTGCTGTTTTAAATGGGACCATCAGTTTTTACCTCTACTGCGCACAAAACAAACTGGTTGCCGAAGCAACGGCAGAACAGATAAAGCTGACCTGCAGCCAGCTGGACTATTATCAGCAGCGGATCGAAGATTTTCACGACATCACCGGCGACGGTTTCAGTCACTGGAAAAGCAACTGTCCGCTTGATTGAGTCAAACATTGATATTACCCAAAAACCCTAAAATACGTGCGGCAGCACTCTCAATAGCGGGCGCATTCGGCCTGGCCGTTATTAAATTATTTATCGCCTTAACCAGTGGTTCTATGGCTGTTATGGCCTCTGCGATCGATTCCTTACTCGACATTCTCATGTCCGGCGTCAACCTGATGGCAATCCGCCACGCAGAACAACCACCGGATCAGTGTCATCCTTTTGGCCATGGTAAATTCGAAACACTCGCGACTCTCTTTCAGGCACTTATCATTACCTGCTCCGGTGGCTGGATTATCTATGAAGCATCTACACGATTATCCGAAGGTAAAGGGCTAGAAAATCTCGACCAGGGAATTGGCATTCTGGCTTTCAGCGCTGTCGTTTCGTGGTTCATCGCCCGCAATCTGCGAAAAGTAGCAAAGCAAACAGACTCAACCGCATTAGAAGCCGATGCACTTCATTTCCGTATGGATATCTACAGCAACTTGGGACTAATGGCGGGATTAATGCTGATTCGCTGGTTCGGAATTGCATGGCTCGATTCAGCCCTGTCGATTCTGGTTGCTTCTTACATCCTTCATGAAGCTCTGCAGTTAATCAAACGTAGCCTGACCGACATTCTGGACCATGAACTGCCGGATGAAATCCAGCAGCAGGTACACGAGATTATCAGTTCTCACGAAGGTCCACTCGGTGGTTATCACGGCTTAAGAACCAGACGTGCAGGATCACTGAAGATCATGGATTTCCATTTAGAGGTATGTAAAGAAATGAGCGTCGATGAAGCTCACAAAATTGCCGATGGCTTAGAAAAACGGATCGAGAAAAACATTCCAGGAGCTGACGTCATTATCCATATCGAGCCCTGTGATAAAGGCGACTGCCAGGGCAGACCCGCTTGTGAAATTTCGAAATCCCGCGCTGCCAAACAATAAAAGCCCCCGCATGCGGAGGCTTTTTTTATTAACAAACCACGATGTTTCTGGAGAAGCTACTCGGTCTCTTTAAGCTGATTGAGCTGCTTGATAACCGAACGACTCTGTTCGCTGCGTGCATCCATTTCACCAAATATCTGATCCGCCATATCGGCAACTGATTCGACCGCCGTCTCAATATCCCTGCTGTCCTGACGCTGCTGAATGGCAACATTTGCCATCTCATCAGCCATCTCCCGGATATCTTCTATTGAGCGGACAATTCCATGCGTTCCGTGGGCCTGTTCGCGAGACGCAGTGGAGACTTGATCGGTCATCTCACCCAACTCTTCAATCGAATGAGTGACAAATTCTGCGGAGCGTGAGACCTCGCGGGTTGCGTGACGAATGTTCAGCGCCATATCTTTTGCAGAAGTCGAACTGGAAAGGATCTGCACCAATGACTTTTCTGTTTTACCCCCCAAAACAACGCCCTGAGATACCAAGGATTCAACATTGCGCACCTGAGTAACGACGTCTGCTGTATTGTTATGCATATCACGAATCAACTGAGCAATCGCCTCCGATGAGAAGGCCGTTTTTTGCGATAAGCCACGTATTTCTTCGGCTACAACGGCAAATGATCGCCCCTGTTCCCCCGCCTGAGCAGCAATAATCGCAGCATTCAAAGCCAATAAATTGGTTTTTTGCGCTATCTCGGTAATAACCGTCGTTATCGTACTGATTTCATCTCCACGCGCTGACAACTGATCGATTGTCTTGGCTGCCTGAATAACGCCCTTGGTAATCCCATCGAGTCCAATGAGTGTTTCCTGAACAGAGGCAACTCCGCCCTCTGCTTGATCCAGGACCTGTTCGGTCATTTGGTGCGAACTGACACTGTTATCATCAACCTCTTTAATGGTTGCGGCAATTTCAGTCATCGCAGAAATAGATTTGTCCATAAATTCAGACAGCTGATTGATATTGCTTCCAACCTCGTCAATAGATGCTGAAATCTGAGTTGAAGCGGACTGCGTAGAATTGACCGCGTCACGAACAACGTCAGCGGAATTGGCAATATCAACAACCAGCTTAATCGTTGAAGATGAAGCTCGTTTTAAAGTTTTCAGCAGAATTTGATAGTCCTGGCGGTATTGTAAAAACTGACTGAAAGTTCGTTCCAACTCTTTGGTCAGGCTACCCACCGCGCTGAATAGTCGCAGACGGATAATACTGGAAGATAACTGTGCAGCGAATAACTTCAGGGTATCTGCGTCATCATCTTCAAGGGGACGCCCCGTCAACTTATTATCGACAGCCAAAACCATTTCCACGATGCCATTCACAACAACCGGACAAACCAGGAAACTGTTAGAACGTAAAGCGGAAATTCCGTCACAAGGGGGTTTAAGTTTGAAATCCGGTGGCATCAGCCTAATATCGTCAACCAGATAATGGCGCTGTTCAACGACCGTTTTGTAAATGACACCGGCGCGGCTATCGAGCGGCAAGGAGGCAGAAACATTCGAAACGCCCTTCTCACCACGACTGACCAGCATGCGCAATTCACCCTGTTCATGATCGACCTGCAGAATATTGACGCGGTCAAAATCGATAACTTCAAAAAGGCCATGTCCGGTCAGGGTGATTAACTCTTCCATATCCATGGTTTTTTGAATTCGCGCACTGATAGTGTGAAAATTTGTAATCCGACTGTTCAGCTCGCGATATTTTCTTTCGGACTCTTCTTTCTGACTTGCAACGGTCAGGTTCATCTCGTTTAGTCTGGCCGCCCGTAAATGAATTTGTTCTGCCGCGCGCCCGATAAAGTAACCGAATGTCCCAAGAACAACCGCTGTGCCACCACCCATATAGGCAAACAAGGCCAGGCGTTGATTGTCGAGAACAAAATGACCAATAGTTTGTTCCCATAGCGATAGATGTGGCTCATAAAATAAAAACAGACGAACTATCATCCAACCGATGGGAGCAGCAACCCCCAGTAAAAAACCGGCAAGGGCGTACAGAACGCTGCGGTCGAGAGAGCCCGTTTTTCCCTGCACCCCGCCAGCACTTTTTTCTATAACCAAAGAAAAAATGTTTTTCATTGAAGTCCCTGTATTTCAATCATCAGAATCATTAATTTGCAGAAACCCACGTACTGAATTAAGGGGCAATTTCCGCCAGCGCATATCGACGACTAAACCCTCAAAACCATCCTCTATCCCAATGACCCGCCAACCATGACGCCCAACGGCATATCGAACGCCCCCCCCCCCTAATGACGTCATTAAAGCCAGGGCTTTTATTGTAATCCCCAAAACCTTCAATTTCTTAAGCGTGCAACCTTGTTAGATTATCTCCAATTATAATGGAACGTGTAATATATACGCGGCATTTTATCGGCGCAAAATGTCAGGATGGGAGGCTTAATGTATTGCAAACAAAAATCAATTGTTCAAACCATACCTGTAGACCATAATAATAATTTAAAGATAGCCGATTTAGGTTAATATGTAAAACAGTTAATATATAAAATAAAATCGACAAATCATAGGAGGACATATGCCAAAACGAATGAAGATTTGTGTGAATACCGGTGGCGGTGACGCTCCGGGCTTGAATGCGGCGATTGAAGCAGTCACTATGGCCGGATACAATCGGCAATGGGAGGTATACGGCATCAAAGGTGGCTATTCAGGCTTGATTAACACCGACGAGATCATCCGCCTGACCCCCGAAAAAGTTGATGGAATAGCTAGCCTTGGAGGAACCATCTTAGGCACCACCAACAAAGGCAATCCCTTCAAAATGCCAGTAAAGAATGCGACTGGCGAAAGTGAGTTTCGTGACATATCTGACAAGGTAATTGATAATTTTCAACGACTCGGATTCGATGCGCTTGTTGCCATTGGTGGTGACGGAAGCCTTGAGATCGCTCACGAATTTGCAAAAAAGGGAATGCCTGTAGTTGGTATTCCGAAGACGATAGACAATGATATGGGCGGAACTGTGGTCACGTTCGGTTTTGACACTGCTATCAGCACAGCCACAGACGCAATCGACCGCTTACATTCAACAGCAAAGTCACATGAGCGTGTCATGGTGGTTGAGGTTATGGGGCGCAATGCAGGATTCATAGCCCTGAACAGCGGAATATCAGGTAATGCTGATGTAATTCTCATCCCCGAGATTCCATATGACATCGAAAAAGTCTGTGACAAAATCATGGAAAATGAATTACATGGCCGTAAACATGCCATCGTTGTTGTTGCTGAAGGAGCAATCGCCAAGGGCGGAAAAGAGATAATCAAAGCAGGTGCCGAGCCTGGTCGTGAGCATGTTATATTAGGCGGAAGTGCCGAAATTATCGCAGCTGAAATAACTCAGCGCACAGGCAAAGATTCTCGTTCTATCGTTTTAGGGCACCTTCAGAGAGGTGGCTCCCCTACTACTTTCGACCGCCTACTTGCCCTTCGGTTTGGCACAGCCGCTGTACGAGCTATCGAAGATAAGAAGTTTGATCATATGGTATCACTCTTATCTCCGTCCATTGGATTCGTCCCCTTAGAAGAAGCACTGAAAATCAATAAAAGAGTTCCAGTCGATGGAGATACTGTCTTGACTGCCCGCGATCTTGGAATTAGCTTTGGAGACTAACTCTCTGCTTACTGAATCGACCCAGGTCCAGTAGACACTCAGGACCATAGGTGCTTCGCAAAAAAATTCACCATTTTCGGAACAAAAATGCCCCAGCCTGCTTATGCGGACCGGGGCATTCCTAAATGTTATGCCATAGTGGGGATACTGCTTTACCTTAGGATTAATAGCACACCCATCGATAGCAAAAGCCGTTTCAAGTGTAGTAATTTCATAATCAGCTATCTGCGGTATGGATTTTGCGCTTAAGCATACCAGGAGGATAGTGTAGGCAACTGACGATATGGCAGGGGCCGTCACAGGGACCGGCACACTTCCCGTAGGCTCCACGAACAATTGCACAGGCTGAATTGAACTCCGAGTTGTAACCACAAATGGGATACTGGCATCTCCGTCCCTTATTATTCGCGATCATAGTTCCCTCCACTGGTGATTAGGTTCCTATTTGGGCACGGTCTTATCTGCCTGAATTTTGCTGTCCCCTTTCAGGTTGAGTTAGTCATTGCCTTTCTTTTGTCAGGATCGTCACTAACATGGCCGAATTTTTCTGATCTCACGATTTAAGTCTATCTTGCTGACAAGGTGAAGCAAGTGAAAATCTAATGAAAATGACCGGCTCTAAATTCCCAAAATTCGCAGCGCAAATACCCCCACCCCGTACGAAACTGGCCGGAGCCTTCCTGTTAGTGGTATCTGTTAATGTGATTCTTCTTTGGCTTATGATTAAAGACGCACCTACCGACAGAAAACAGTCACAAATATTTAAATTTACGTTATTTTTCTATCCGGACTCCTGTAGAAATGTACACCTTGACAGCGCTTTTGCTTGCGCTAACGTTTAGTTATCATCACGATTCAAATGTGGGGGTAGGCTATGTTAATACCGGTGGTACTTAAAGGTGGCAATGAAGAGATAGTAAGCAAAGATGAGTTACAGTATCTGATGGCTACTCAACAGATACTGCTTTTTAAGCGGTCGGATGGGTGGGCTGATGTCGAACGCGATAAAATGCGCGACCATAAGACACCTGTCGTAGAAAAGGACCGAAGAGAGCATGACGTTTATGTAACAGATTATCAATAGCGTACGTTTAAGTCCCCATCTCCAGTTCGAAGGAAAACCCCAACTTGTTATCGACTGGGTTTTTCTCGTTTTAGCAAAATGGAGCCCCGATCATAGCTGGGGCATCTTCGTTTCTACGTCTTGAATATAGTGAGTTTTTGATGAACCGCCACCTGTTAATCTGTTTTAGGAGTAGAGTTATCTGTCGCAATCGCCAACTTTTCAAAACCGGCTGTTTTTGCTAAATCCATCAACTGAATGACTTTGCCGTGCAGCGCATCCCTATCTGCCATCAAAAGAAAAGTCGTGTGTTTCGCAGAAGCACCGAATTCAGTCAACTTTTGTGCAATTTCCGGCAAGGAAATCGGTTGGCGCTGATAAAAAATTTCCCCTTCAGCGGTCAGGTAAAGCTGAACTTCCTTCTCGTGCTGATCTAACTTATATACCGAGGATTCTGGCAGATCTATTTTCAGCCCGGGTGTTTCGACAAAGGTGGTTGATATCATAAAAAAGATAAGCAACAAAAATACTACATCTATCATTGGTGTCAGATCAACCCGAGGAGCCTCTGCCACACGGCGCTGAAACCCCACCCTGCTACTCCCCAACAAGATCGACGATCTGCATCGTCGATTCTTCCAGTTCAAGAATTAAATGGTCAGCGCGACTCGTCAGGTAACGATGAATCAAAATCATCGGAACGGCCACGGACAAACCGGCTGCCGTAGTAATAAGTGCTTCCGAAATCCCACCACCCAAGGTCATCGGTGTCCCGACACCAACAGTCGCGATGACATTGAAAGCCTCAATCATTCCTAGCACCGTCCCGAGCAATCCAAGTAATGGAGAAATATTGGCAATTGTTCCAAGCAGTCCGAGATAACGTTGCATAGCAACGGATTCTCGCTGGCCGACTTCCTCCGCTAAAGTTTTTATATTTGCTCGTTCAGCCCCCCGGTTAAACAACACCACTAACAAGATCCGTGTTAGTGGTGTTGTTTGAGCCTGACAATAAGAGATTGCCTCTTCGATTTTGTGAGCATTGAGAAAGGCCCTAATTTCCGCCATCGCTGGAGCGATGGCGCGACGAATACGAAAAAAGGTCCTCAAACGTTCGAGAAAAATTGCCCACCCGATCACTGAACAGATCAGAATCGGGTACATCAGAGGGCCACCTTTTAGAAAAATTTCAATCATTTCAATCAATTCCCAAGATTATCAAAATATTCTAAAAAAGATAACACAAAGATGAAGAGCTACCAAGAGTAGAATCACCAGTTTATTGGTATTATCTCACCAATGATTTTACTGGTGAGAGTCAGAACGCCAACGGTATGTTCTGCGGCATTACGTTTATCAGTCGCGCTGCCGGGATTAAACAACAGAACTGAGTCGTCCATACGACATATAGGCCAATGGCTATGGCCAAAAACTAACGCATCCAAGTCTTCCCCGTGAAATGCAGAAAGCACACGATCCTCAATACCCTCGCGGCCACCCCAGCCATGCACTAACCCAATAGTTTTGTCTGCAAATCTAAGTCGTCGACTAATTGGTAGATCTGCAAGTTGATGATCCATGTTTCCTCGAACTGCATAAAATGGCAAAGGGTAAAAATAGCTTTCCAATTCAGGGATTACTGCGTCTCCGGCATGCAAAATAGCATCAACCTCCGCGAAAGGGCCTGTCAATAACATTTCAGACAATCTTTGAGCTGTTGTATTGTCTTGGATATGCGTATCAGACAGAACTCCCAATTTCATTTAAAGTCTCCGTTTGCTGTTTAACCTAATTTAAAAATAGCCTGACAATCAGAGCTCTGGCCAATAATCGCCACAATATTCTTCTTTTCAACTAAAACACGATCTCATTTATTACCAGATGGCTCATACCGGCAATCTATGTATCTGAATTAAAAGGGCTAGTCAACCATTGTTTATTTTTGGCACTACCATTGCGACAGCACAAAAAACAGCTATATTTTTACAGGTATAAGTTTGTGTTTGACTTTTTTTTAGTAAAACTATAAATTTTTACTTTAAGTATAGCTAAAGAATTACTCATTATTTTCAAATGGAGCTAAACTAACAAAGAGAGCAGCTCATTCATCTCTAACCAAATGCTCTCAAAACTGGAAATTTCCCGCTACAGGAGGACTCACATCAATGTCTAATCGTCAAGATGCCCTTGATTATCACAGTATGGGGCGCAAAGGTAAGATCGAAGTTATCACCACTAAGCCATGTGCGACCAGCCGCGACCTTTCGCTGGCCTACAGTCCCGGTGTAGCCGAACCCTGCCTGGAGATTGAAAAAGACCCTAACATGGCCTACGAATATACCGCCAAAGGCAATCTGGTTGCGGTCGTGTCCAACGGGACCGCCGTACTCGGTCTTGGCGATATCGGTGCCCTGGCTGGCAAGCCGGTCATGGAAGGCAAAGGCGTACTGTTTAAGAGCTTCGCCGATGTTGACGTTTTCGATATAGAACTGAACACCAAGGATTCGGATGAATTGATCCGCACCGTCAAGTTGCTGGAACCGACCTTCGGTGGCATCAACCTTGAGGACATCAAAGGCCCGGAGTGCTTCTACATCGAAGAAGAGCTGCAGAAGATCATGGACATCCCGGTCTTCCATGACGACCAGCACGGCACGGCGATTATTTCCGCAGCTGGCATGGTTAACGCCCTGGAGATTGTTGGTAAAGAAATTAAGGATGCAAAAATCGTCGTCAATGGTGCCGGGGCGGCAGGAATTGCCTGTGCGAACCTAGCAGTCACCATGGGAATCGACAAAAACAATGTCATTCTCTGCGATACCAAGGGTGTTATCTTCAAAGGTCGCACCGTGGGGATGAACCCCTACAAAGAGCGTTTGGCGGCCGAGACTGACGCCAGGACTCTGGAAGACGCCATGGTCGATGCCGATATTTTCTTCGGTGTTTCCGCCAAGGGCGCCCTGACCACTGATATGCTCAAATCGATGGCCAAAGACCCGATCGTTTTTGCCATGGCCAATCCTGATCCGGAGATCACTCCTCCCGACGCTAAAGCCGTACGTGGCGATGTCATCATCGGTACCGGCCGTTCTGATTACAACAACCAGGTCAACAACGTACTCTGCTTCCCGTTTTTGTTCCGTGGCGCCCTCGATGTGCACGCCAGCGCCATCAATGCGGAGATGAAGCTGGCCGCGGTTCACGCCCTCGCCAATCTGGCTAAAGAAGATGTGCCCGATTCGGTTCGCCGGGCCTATGCAGGCGAAGACATCAAATTCGGCCGCGAATATATTATCCCAAAACCATTCGATCCACGCGTGCTGTTGCATGTTGCGCCGGCGGTTGCTCAGGCAGCGATGGATTCCGGAGTTGCCCGCCGTCCGATTCAGGACATGGACAAGTACAAAGAACGCTTAGAGGCGATGCAGGGGCGCTCCAAAGAGATCATGCGCACTATGATCAACAAGGCCAAGGCTGATCCAAAACGCCTGGTCTTCCCGGAAGGTGACGAGGAAAAAATTCTGCGCGCCGCACAGATCCTCATCGACGAAAACATTGCCAAACCGATCTTGATTGGTAATGAGCAGGAAATTCGTGAAAAAATCGCCGAATACAAATTGGAACTAAACGGTGTGGAAATCATTGATCCCGACACCCACCCAAAACGTGGTGACTACATTGATGAGTTGTTTAGAAAGCGGCAGCGCAAGGGTGTTACCCGAGCTGAAGCCAAAGGTAAAATCAAAAACAACCGCCACTACTTCGCCTCAATGATGGTGGAGATGGGCGACGCAGATGTGGTTCTAGCCGGCATCAACCACCACTACCCGGAAACCATCCGGCCTGCACTGGAAGTAATCGGCAGAAAAGAAGGTCTTTCAAAGGTCCATGGGCTGTATATGCTGGTCACCAAGAAAAAGACTGTTTTCTTCGCGGACACCACCGTCAATATGGACCCGACAGCTGAAGAAATGGCTGAAACTGCCATTTTGACAGCAGAAAAAGCCCGACAGTTTGATGTTGTGCCGAAAGTAGCCATGCTTTCTTTCTCCAACTTCGGTAGTTCCGATCATCCACTCTGCCAAAAAGTGAAGAAAGCGACCGCATTGGTCAAGGCCCAAGCTCCAGACCTGATTGTAGAGGGCGAAATTCAAGCTAATGTGGCTCTTGATCCTGAGTTGACCGCAGAGCAGTTCCCCTTTTCACAACTCAAGGGCGACGCCAACGTCTTCATCTTCCCAGACCTCAACTCGGGGAACATCAGCTACAAGTTGCTCAATAAATTGGGAGAAGCAGAAGCTGTTGGTCCGATCCTGATGGGGATGAAAAAACCAGTACATATCCTGCAACGCGGGGATGATGTTTCCGATATCATCAACATGGCAGCCGTTGCCGTGGTCGATGCGCAGGAAGCAGCCGAAAAATAAGCAATCTGTTTGATCTAGAAAAAGAAAAAAGGGAGTACTCTTAGATTGAGTACTCCCTTTTTCTATTGGAGATGACTTCCCATCGATCAAGCTTCCTGATAAGATGCCGCTCCGAATATATCAATAAGGAGAATCGATGAAATACTGTAGCACTCGAGGCAAGGTACACGGACTCAAATTTACCGAAGCAGTCATGATGGGCTTGGCGGACGATGGAGGCTTGCTGCTACCGGAGGAGATTCCGACATTGTCAAAAGAAGAGCTGGCCAAACTCAGCCAGCTCCCCTATCCCGCCTTGGCCTTCCAGATCCTGTCTCGTTTTATCGACGATATTCCAGCAGACGATCTGAAGCTGCTAGTCGATCAATCCTATGCCAGTTTTGACCATCCAGAGACGACCCCGGTTGTAAAGCAAGACGATCTTTACATTATGGAACTCTTTCATGGGCCAACACTGGCCTTTAAAGATGTCGCCCTACAGTTTCTTGGCAACCTGTTCGAGTATCTGTTGGATAAATCGGGTCGACGGATGAATATTATCGGCGCGACCAGCGGTGATACTGGCAGTGCCGCCATTTATGGCGTCCGCGGTCGGAAGAATATCAATATTTTCATCCTGCATCCCAAAGGTCGTGTTTCACAGATTCAGGAACTGCAGATGACCACCGTCACCGATGAAAATGTTTTCAACCTTGCCATCGAGGGGAGTTTTGACGATGCCCAGGCGATCGTCAAGGAAATTTTTGGTGACCTCGACTATAAACAGCAACACGCGCTAGGCGCCGTAAACTCCATCAACTGGGCACGCGTTCTGGCTCAAGTTGTTTATTATTTCTATGCTTGGTTTCAAGTCAACAAGAAGACCGGAGCTAAAGAAATTGAAGTGTCAGTACCGACCGGAAATTTTGGTGATATTTTTGCTGGTTACATCGCAAAGGAAATGGGTGTGCCGATTCGACGCCTAATCCTCGCGACCAACTCCAATAGTATCTTGAGCCGCTGTGTCGAAAACGGCGATTATTCGACAGCCGATGTGCACCAGTCGTTGTCACCATCGATGGATATCCAGATTGCCAGCAACTTTGAACGCTACCTTTTCTACCTGTACAATAAGGACACTACTGCGGTCTGCAACGCAATGGAAAGCTTCAAGCAAACCGGCCGACTTGAGTTTTCTGCAGAGCAAATCAAAACAGTACAACAGACCTTTGCTGCATCAGCTGTCGATGATTCAGAAACCCTGCAGACGATCAAGAAATTCTACAAGGAAACCGGCTACATTCTCGACCCTCACACGGCAGTAGGAGTAGAAGCAGGCCGCAGGGTTCGGGATAGCAAGCTGCCGCTCGTATGCCTATCGACGGCACACCCTGCCAAATTCGGTGAGGCAGTTAAGTCAGCAATCGGCCGTAACCCCGACATACCTGCAGCATTAAAGGGAATAGAAAAACGTCCCAAGAGAATGAAAACGATTGCTGCAGATACCGAGTTAATAAAGAATTTTGTAGCTAAGAATTCTCTTTAATCTCTTTTATGCAATCACTGGAAAATAAAAGTTTTTCTGTTAATATTTAGCTCCCGATAAACACTGGTCGGGAGCTTTCTTTTTGACTATTAAATTAATGGAGGCACAGTTATGGAAAACATCTCAACTGAGAAGATTATTGATCTTGTTCAGAGTTACGGGTTGCCCATCATTTGGGCGATTGGCATCTTCATCATCGGACGGATTGTCGCTAGGGTTGTCTCTAACGGTGTCGGTAAAATGATGATCAAGAGCAAGGTTGATGAAACCTTGGTAAAGTTCGCCAAAAGTATGATTTACATTGCCCTGATGGTCTTTGTTATCCTTGCGGCCATCGATAAAATTGGCGTCGAAACAACCTCTTTCGCTGCGATTATTGCCGCTGCCGGTCTTGCAATTGGGTTCTCACTCCAAGGGACCCTCGGCAATTTTGCTGCCGGTGTCATGCTGATCATGTTTCGCCCCTTCAAAGTCGGTGATTTTGTTGAAGCTGGAGGCACTGCTGGGGTTGTCGAAGAAATTCAGATTTTCAGTACAAAAATGAAATCAGGCGACAACAAAGAAATCATCATCCCCAATGGGCAAATTATCGGCAATATTATTACCAATTATTCGGCCAAAGAAACACGTCGCATCGACCTGGTCATTGGAGTTGGTTATAGTGACGACCTGAAGAAGGTTCGCTCAGTGTTAGAGGATATCCTCAGCAATGAAGAGCGGGTTCTGGCTGAACCAGAGTCAACAATTGGCTTGCTCGAACTCGGCGAAAGTAGTGTTAATTTTGCCGTTCGCCCCTGGGTAAAAACTGGCGATTACTGGCCTGCCCTGTTCGCTCTACAGGAAGAGATCAAGTTGCGTTTTGACCAAGAAGGGATTTCAATTCCGTTCCCGCAACGGGACCTGCACATTGTCAACGAAGTCGCAGCCTAGCCGATCCCCTAAAAAGCCGCTGAAAATCTGATCAGCGGCTTTTTTTCAATTACAAATCCATGCATACAGTATACAAAACTAACAACAATTCCCAAGCCTTTCGATCTATGACGTAGACATAAAAATATCCATATAAACAATATGTTACAAATGACTGGAAAAGACTTGAATTAAGCCTTGAGCCTTGCTATAAACTGCCATTATATTTGTTATCTAAGACGCTATAAGTGGACACAGTACCCGCTAGCTCTTACTGATATATTTGTAGCAATTTCTACATTGTCATGTTGTACATGACTTAATCCAATTAAAACCAGGAGGCACAATGCAAAATCAATCGGTTACCATTTTGACAACCCTGCTGGCAGTCATCTTTTGTGGGATACTGCTTGCGTCCGGAACAGCATTCGCACAACCAATGCTCAGCGTTGACGATTGTGCAAAATGTCACGAGCTGCAACCGCGTGAAATTGAAGAAGCTGGTGCCGCCCACAAGGAACAGATCAACTGTCAGGAATGTCACACCGGCCACCGCCCGACCAGTGCGGCAAACATCCCAGCCTGTAGCGTATGCCACGATGGCTCCGACCACTACACCTTGGAAGATTGCATGCGCTGTCACAACCCGCACCAACCGATGCGCGTCGTTCTCGAAGGCGATCTTAAAGCCGAGTGCCTCACCTGCCACACCGATCAGAACGAGCAACTGGTTGCCAATCCGAGCATGCACACAGAAGTTGCTTGTAACCTGTGTCACGCTGACACCCACGGCAACATTCCAGAATGTGCTGTTTGCCACGAGCCACACGCAGAAACGATGACTCAGACCGATTGCGCAATCTGCCACGAAGTTCACCAACCGCTGGTCCTCAACTACCCAGACACAACCCAGAACGTTCTCTGTTCTGCCTGTCATGACGGCGCCTACGATCTGCTCATGGCAACCAACACCAAGCACCGTGACGTTGCCTGTGTCTCTTGCCATGCGACCACTCACAAAACCGTCCCAGCATGTAGCGAATGTCACGACCTGCCTCACGCTGAAGGCATCCATGCGAAATTCCCCGAGTGCGGCAGCTGTCACAATACTGCTCACGATCTGAATAACTTCAGCGGGAAATAACTTAAATACAGGACAAATAAATGAGTAGCTACATTCATCTTAAATACAAGATAGTGGCACTTATTGCAGCCTTACTGCTGGTCGCCGGGGTGGCAACTGCCACCCTGGCCCAACAGGCTGCAACACGGGTAACGCTTCCACCGCAGGATGCAACCCTGTACGCCACGGACCCACAGCCGCTGACAATTGCTCAATGCGGCCAATGCCACACCAAGCATTTTGGCGATCTCAAAAATGCAGGCGGCAAACATCAATTTGACTGCCGTGAATGCCACGAAGTCTTCCATGCGTACAATCCGCTAAAGAAAAATTACGCGGAAATAATGCCATTATGCGCGACCTGCCACGGACAACCACACGGCGACAAGCATGTGCAATGCATCAATTGTCATGAGAATCCACATGCGCCGAAACGGGTACCGATGACTCACATGCTCGCCGGTATCTGCGCTGATTGCCACAGTTCGGAAGCTGCAGAACTTCAGCAGTTTCCAAGCAAGCATACAGAGCAAGCCTGCAATAGCTGCCATCACAATCGGCACGGTTACATTCCGACCTGTTCGGAATGTCATGAACCGCATTTTGAAGCGCAGGCACAAGCGACTTGCATGCAATGTCACCCGGTTCACCAGCCGCGTTCAATTGCGTTAAGTACTGACGTTGACCTTAAAACCTGCAACGCCTGCCATGATGGCGTCTATAGCAAGTGGCAAGGGACCGTAAGTAAACACGGTCAGGTTGGCTGCGCTGAATGTCATACCGAGCACGGTATGATCCCTGAGTGCAGTAACTGTCATGAACCACCAGATTCACATGCGGCTAAACTGCTGGAGATGTTCCCCAAATGTTTAACTTGCCATTTGGATGTTCACGATCTCCCAGTTAAAAAAAGTAGAAACAAGTAATATTTGATAAACGCAAAAAGGCCCCATCGAAAACGATGGGGCCTTTTTGCGTGCAACTATAAACCGTTTACTCAAATACACCCAGCAGTCACAGCAGCGACAGTTAATAACCTGCCGTACCAAATGATTTGTAACTGATATTGACTTATTAATTTTCAACAAAAAAAGCCCCCAGCTAATGCCAGGGGCTTTGTACTAACTTAGAAATATCTAGTTAGCAATCGTAGTAGAGTGCGAACTCTTCCGGACATGGACGCATCCGGACTGGATCAACTTCTGCTTCCATCTTATAGCTGATCCACATCTCGATAACGTCTTCAGTGAAAACGTCTCCCTTGAGCAGGAAGTCATGATCCTTCTCTAGATTAATGAGCGCATCTTCCAGAGAAGTTGCGACACAAGGGATGTCCTTGAGCTCTTCAGGAGAGAGGCCATAGATATCTTTATCGAGCGGCTGACCTGGATCGATCTTATTCTCAATACCATCAAGACCGGCCATCAACTGAGCAGCAAAGGCGAGATAGCCGTTAGCTGCGGCATCAGGGGTACGATACTCAACCCGCTTTGCTTTCTCGTTGTTGGTAACCGGGATACGCAGGGAAGCGGAGCGATTACGGTTGGAGTAAGCCAGATTGACAGGAGCCTCAAAGCCAGGCACCAGACGCTTGTAGCTGTTAGTGGTCGGGTTAGTAAAAGCACAAAGGGCCTTAGCGTGCTTCATGATGCCGCCGATGTAATACATGGCCATTTTGGAGAGTCCGCCATAGCCGTCACCAGCAAAGAGGTTCTTGCCGTCTTTCCACAGGGATTGATGGCAATGCATACCAGAGCCGTTGTCATTGAAGACTGGCTTAGGCATAAAGGTCACACTCTTACCATTACGGAATGCAACGTTCTTGATGATGTATTTAAACCACTGCAGATGATCACCCATAGCTAACAGGCTGTCAAAACGCATATCGATTTCGATCTGGCCACCGGTGGCAACTTCGTGGTGACCACATTCGATAATCAAACCAGTGTC
The DNA here is from genome assembly GCF_055389805.1 of Desulfuromusa ferrireducens. Lineage (NCBI taxonomy): Bacteria > Pseudomonadati > Thermodesulfobacteriota > Desulfuromonadia > Desulfuromonadales > Geopsychrobacteraceae > Desulfuromusa > Desulfuromusa ferrireducens. Next base: position 3,221,185 of record NZ_AP042415.1, on the reverse strand, counting down.
CTGCAGGACAGTCATCATTTCATTACGCAGATCGACCATGCTATCGGTCGGAGCGCAGGGGAAGTAACCTTCTTTGTGACGCGGCTTGTAACCCAGGTTAGGAAACTCTTCGCGACCGGTATTCCAAATACCCTCAACAGAATCAACCGAATAAAAAGACTCGTTGGTGGTTGAGTTATAGCGCACGTCATCAAAAACGAAACACTCAGGCTCAGGACCGAAGTAAGCAGTATCGGCAAGACCAGTTGACTTCAAGTAAGCTTCGGCCTTCTGAGCGATGAAACGTGGGTCACGGCTGTAACCTTCACGGGTAATCGGATCGATGATGTTACAAATCAGACTCAGCGTAGTCATCTCAACAAACGGATCGATCTTGGCAGTAGTCGGATCAGGCATGATCAGCATGTCCGAATTGTGAATCGGCTGCCAACCACGAATCGAAGAACCGTCGAAGCCAATACCCTCTTCAAAAATCTCATCACTGAACTCACCAATCGGGGTGGTGAAGTGCTGCCAAATACCGACAAAGTCGAGGAATTTATAATCGACAAACTTAACATCATTTTCTTCTGCAAATTTTACTACATCAATCGGGGTCATCAGTCTTTTCTCCTTTGAAAGTCTTTTTCATGCAGAATTTATCTGCAACACAAACATAAACATAAACATAAACATAAACAAACTAGAGCGCGTCTTCGCCCCGCTCACCGGTACGAATTCGCACAACTTCATCAATTGGAGTTACAAATATTTTGCCATCCCCGATACGACCGGTTTTAGCTGCTTCTTCGATGCTACTAACAACCTGTGCGACCTGGTCGTCGGAAACAATGATTTCCATTTTGATTTTAGGAATAAAATCGACAACATATTCGGCACCACGATATAGCTCAGTGTGCCCTTTTTGACGACCGAAGCCTTTGACTTCACTCACGGTAATTCCCTGGATTCCTATTTCGTTCAGGGCTTCTTTGACTTCGTCCAGTTTAAAAGGCTTTATAATCGCCTCAACCTTACGCATATCAGCTATCCTCCGCTATTAAACTTAGGTTTGGCCGGAACTTACGCGGTAATTCCCGACACCAATCGACAAATTAGTTGCAAAGAGCTTGCCACCCACCTCAACCATGAGATGCTACCATTTTAAAGCTATATTTCAAGTAGATACAGGATCTATTAAATCTGACGACGGTCGCTGCAAATATTGATCGATGACGATACGCACAAAAAAAAGGCAAACAATGTGCATGCTGCACAATACATAAGCACTAGCCGCGATCAAAAAATGGACTTTTCGCCGTAACAGACAGGGGGATTCCGTACGCAATTTGAATGTCAGTACCTAGAGTTTTCAAAACGATAGCAGCTTTACCTGCGGAGTACATGACTCGATTGTCGATTCTTAGATCAGCTGCAATACTAACGGCAGAACCGACTGCAATACCCAAATCGCCAACATTAAAACTGCAACAACCACCAGCAGCCAGCATGGTGGCACAATCATCAAAACCACAAAAACCACATCCAGGAATTTCGAGCGGTTCCTTGCGGGTGCCAAGCAGGACCAACAGTTGAACAGCATCGACGTTGTTGGCATCGCGATGGAAAAATGGCAGGTTCTGCTCGTCACCGATCTGTCGCATCTGCCTGGCAATGGCATCCTTTTCGGCTCCGCTTACAATCGCAGTCGTCAGCAGATCTTTACCTTTGCCCTTAGGCGCTGTTCTGGCCGCCATACAAATCTGTCGCGCCGCAGACAATAAACCTTCAGCTTCAATTTGATGATCGAGCAACAACATGGCAATTCCTAACGAATAATTAAAACAGAAAGGTAAAAAAGGAGACTAACCATAGTATCCCTACCATTTAACTGCAAGAAAAACTAGGCAACGCTAATCAAGCGGGTCGATATTCCAACACAGAGAGACTTTCAACATGAAAGGTCTGAGGAAACATGTCGAATGCCTGACTAGAAAGCAGATGATAACCGCCAGCCAACAATGGCTTAAGATCCCTTGCCAGGGTTTGTGGATCGCAGGAAACATAAATAATTTTGGCGATTGGTCGTTGTAATAATTGCTCAACGACCGCGTAAGCACCGCTGCGTGGCGGATCAAGGACCAAGAGATCAAAATCGGTTGTAAATTTCTGTAATGCCTCCTCGGCAGGCAAAGTGTAAAAATCAACATTATTAATACCATTCTCTACGGCATTTCGTTTTGCCATATCAATCGACGGAGCAAAATCTTCCACCCCACAGACACCCTCCGCCTGACGAGCTAAGGGCAGAGAAAAGTTTCCCATACCGCAATAGAGATCGAGTATTTTCTCTGCCCCGGTAAGTTGTGCAGCATCCAAGACGGCTGATACCAAGCGCCGGTTTTGCGCGAGATTGATTTGTGCAAAACCGCCAGCAGCATAGTTAAGGTGAAGTGCCGGCTGGTCAACCTTGATTTTCAAATCACCATGACCGTGAACCTTAATCAGGGATTTTTCTCTACCAGTGCGAATCAGAAGACCGAAACTGAACTGCTCGGCTAAAGGCCTTATCAGCGACGCCAAGTCAGCCGCTTGCGGACCTCGATAATGCACGACCGCACGGGTCGCCATTTCATCATCGATAGCCAAGTCAATTTGCGAAATATGCTGGGCATAAATACTGGGTGCGATTTTTTCTCGCAGTCGAACCAACAACTGATTCAGCCCTGGTGCCATCAGCGGGCACTGATCGATTGCGACAACAAAGCGGCTTTTTGGCTTAAAGAAACCGGTAATAAAACCAGCGGCAGAATTAAAACACTTCACTTGTACCCTGCTGCGGTAACCGAATTCTTCGTCAGAAGGAACAATGGGCTGCAAAAACTGTGGATCGACTCCCGCCTGCCGTGTCAGGGTATCGGCAAACTGGCGTTGTTTCCAATCAAGCTGCTCAGCATACGGTAGTTGTTGCCATTGGCAGCCACCGCACTGTTCAGCAACCGGACAAGGAGCTGTCCGGCGCTGCGGTGATGCCTGCAAAATTTCAACAACTTCCGCTTCGGCGTAGTTCTTTTTTTCTTTGGTCAGCCGAACACGAACGACATCTCCCGGAAAGGCACCGGGGACAAAGATCACCCGCCCCTGCTCTCGAGCGATGCCGTTTCCACCGTTAGCAAGTGATTCGATCTGTAACGGTCCGATCAACAGACCGGTTGTTTTTCTTTTTATCAATACGCTACTCAGGTTGTCTTTGGTTTGAGGTTGTCGGTATCAAACTTCAGGGTGGCGAAGTAATCTTCGACGCTCTCTTCACGACGAATCAACTCGACACTACCATCAGTGCGCAGCAGCAACTCTTTCGGCCGCAGGCGACCGTTGTACTGAAAGCCCATCGCGTGACCGTGAGCACCGGTATCATGCAGCACCACCAAGTCACCTTCTTCTATCGTGGGCAGTTCGCGTTGAACGGCAAATTTATCGTTGTTTTCGCACAGAGAGCCGACCACGTCATAGACCTCAGTCCCACGCTCAGCCTGATTGTCTTTAGCGATGACATCAACATGATGATAGGCATCGTATAGTGCGGGACGCATCAGTGATGACATGCAGGCATCAACCCCAACATACTTGCGATAGGTCTCTTTCTGGTTGATGGCGGTGGTGACTAAACATCCGTGCGGACCGGTCATAAAGCGACCACTTTCCATATACATCCGTGGTGCATAGCCATGCTTTTGACGAAAAGCGTCGAACTGCGCGATGATCTCTTGCGACATTGCGTCAATATCAAGAGGCTTTTGCTCCGGCTGGTAGGGAATGCCGAAACCGCCGCCAATGTTGACGAATTCAAAACGGATTCCTAATTCAGACTCAACCAGCTCACTGATCTCCAGTACCATCCGCGCGGTTTCAACCATGTAAGTGTAGTCAAGTTCATTGGAGGCGACCATGGTATGCAAACCGAAACGCTTCGCGCCACGATCCCGAGCCATACGATAGGCATCGACAACTTGCTCGTGGGTCACGCCGTATTTGGCCTCGACAGGATTTCCGATGATCACGTTCCCTGTGCGCCGCGGACCAGGATTATAACGGAAGCAGATCAGCTCCGGGAATTCAGGAACCTTATCGATCAGCGAAATATCATCCAGATTCAAGACGCAACCACCTTCGGCAGCAGCCATCTGGAATTCAACCGGATCGGTATTATTCGAGGTAAACATGATGTCTTCACCTCGAGCACCGAGTTCGCGGCTCATAAGCAGTTCCGGGATCGAACTACAGTCGGCACCAAAACCCATTTCGAACATCAATTGCAGGATTCGCGGGTTCGGCAATGCCTTGACGGCATAATACTCACGAAAACCCTCGATGGCGGAAAAACTCTTCTTTAACGCTTCACCGGTAGCACGGATGCCGGCTTCATCGTAAATATGAAAGGGAGTTCCATAGTGATCAGCCAATTGATCGATGATCGGGTAGAGACGATCCTGAAATCCTTGTGACATGGGCATGACAATAACTCCTAAATAATTGATTTAGCGATTCAAATCTATTTTTCTGGTTTCTTTAATTGTATTGAGAACGATATGGGTTTGGGTGGATTTAATCCCAGGAAGCGTTGTCAATTCATCGCGAATAACAACCCCCAATTCTGCATTGTCGGTGACACGTAACTTGAGCAAATAGCCATCCACACCGGCAATCTGATGAACTTCCTGAACACCGGTAACGCCACTCAAGCGTGTCGCCAATTGCTCATCTGCTGAGACACTGACCTGAACAAAGGCCATCAGCCCCTGGCCGAATTCCTTGGGATTGAGGCGAACTTCGTACCCCTCAATAAAACCCCGCTCCTCAAGCTTGCGAATACGTTCGAGGACCGCCGAAGGAGCCATGCCGACCTGACGAGCGACCTCAGCATTGGGAATTCGCGCCTTTTCCTGAAGTATCAGCAGAATCTGATGGTCAATATCGTCGATTATTCTCTTAATATCCATATTGTTAGAATGTTATTCGCATGGCCGGAAAATGTCAACTTTACAAGATAGCAATGTCAGCAACATGGAAGATGATACGAGAATATTTGCAGAAGCTGGTGATGAACCCTTCAATTAGGCAGCTGAGATCATCTGGGTAATCAGGTAGCCGTTATAAGTGAGATAAACCATGACTAGTGCCGCCCCTTCCCAGCGATTAATCCTACCTGCCCCGCGAATTCCAATCCCGAAGACAAACAAGGCCAGAGTCAGTCCAATCATTACAGTAGAGTCACGCCAAAGGACTTCCGAGGCGACCTGCATCGGGTGAATGGTCCCAGCGATACCAACCACCGCAAGGGTATTAAATAGATTGGAACCGATCACATTACCGAGGGCAAGATCGTGTTCCCCTTTACGGGTCGCCGCAAGAGCCGATGCCAGCTCAGGCAAGGAAGTCCCGAGGGCGACCACGGTCAAACCAATGATCAGGTCACTGATGCCAAAAGAACGCGCGATCTCGACCGCGCCCCAAACCAGGATACGAGAGCTCAACACCAACAAAAGCATGCCGACAATCAACCAGGTGATCGCTCGCTTCAGTGGCATCGGTTCGATCTCAAGAGTCACATCAACATCGGCGGACAGAGTGTCCTGACGATGCCGCATTCCCTGCCAGATTGACCAGCCCATCAAAACGGCAAATAAGCCGAGAAGGATCCAAGCATCCAGGCTGCTGATATACCCATCGACAAGTTGACTAACAGCAAAGACGGTCACCACGAGCAAAATCGGCAACTCTTTGCGCAGCAAACTGGATTTGACGGCGATCGGACAGATCAGCGCAGTTAAGCCAAGAATCAGTGCAATATTTGAAATGTTTGAGCCATAGGCATTGCCCAACGCCAGGCCAGGATTGCCCTGTGCTGCTGAAAAAGCAGAGACCACCATTTCGGGAGCCGAAGTACCAAAACCGATGACAACCATACCAATCAATAACGTCGGCATCCCCGCGTGCAAAGCAGTTGCGGCGGCACCATCAACAAAGCGATCAGCACTCCAGACCAACAAAAGCAATCCGCCAACCACGGCAATAACAGCGAAAGTGAGAGTCATAAATAATCCTGAGAGAAAACATTGATAATTGTGCGTACGAAAGATGACATAGACACGTTTGCGCTACAATTTGTCAAGTAAAAGGGAGAATCATTGGCTTATAAAATATTGGGGGCAACCTGCCACAGTTCTTGCGTCAAAACATCACAAGCGGTCAAGCTTCCGTTATAACCAGCGCCGGTATCAAGATTGATTTCTAATCGATCAAAATATGGCACCGCAACCGGGGTATGACCATGAACGACCACCTTATCCCACCGCTTATCAGCTTTCCAGAGGGGGGATCGCTCCCACAAGAAAGTCCGGTTGTCAGTTTTTCTTCCTGTTATGTCGTCTGGATCAACCCCCGCATGAACGAACATGAATTGTTGATAGTGAAAAAAGAATCTGGTTTGCCGAATAAAATCAAGATGGGCTTGCGGGAGTTCAGAAAGAACGCGACAGGGATCAATTGCGCTTTGTTTTGCATCATAAGCAGACAGGGTTTCTCGGCCGCCGCAGGAAACAAAAAAATATATTGCTGCTGGCAGACCGTTTATCTGCTTCAAGAAAAAATCATTCAGCCAATTATTTTTGCCATTTCCTTTCTGCTCGGCGGCACCTATCGCATCCAACAACATCTGTTCATGATTGCCGCGCAAAAAAATCGTGCGTGGAAACTGCCGCTTAAAACGGATAAACAGGTCCAAAACCGCAGGAGTATCTGGTCCGCGGTCAATATAGTCACCGAGAAACACCAACTGATCATCGGGCCGAGGAGCAATCTTCGCCAACAATGCTACCAGCAGCTCAAAATGCCCATGAATATCTCCGACCGCTATCAGACGAGACATATTTCCTCTGTCGTCAGCCCTTACTTTCCGGCCAGAGTCAGTTTTAACGCCAACAACACAATGGGCGTCGCATGCAGCAGTAGGTCAAAGATATCAACAGAACGGACAAGCTGACCGTTCAGCAATAACCGCACCTTCTCAAACAGGTGCGGTTCGGGGACAAAAGGCGCAGCACCAAGCAATACCGCCGCCGGCAGCAGAATCGCATATGGAATATTCTCTAAGAACTTCATATAACCTAAAACAAAGCAGTCAACGTAATAAAAACTCTTAACAGGTCTCGGATAAGTTCATCCCCTGCTGCTGGTCAGTCAATAGGACTTACTGAAAATCGTTTTGTGGCAAGCAGGACAAGGCGGAATTTTCACTGTCGATTTAATATGCACCTCTTTTCCGCAGCCCTTACAAGTCAACGTGCCCGGGCTCGTAACTTCGCCAGTCTTAAACTCCAGAACCTGCTCCGATTTTCCAGCCAATTCATTTAATGCGTCGGATGCGGTTCTTAACAAACGAGACAAACCGCTCTGCATTCCAGCAACAAGCCGATGAGGCTCGACTGCATTTATAACTGAATCTCGCGCCTGCTGAGCTTTCTTTCCAACCTCAGTAAGATCACGACGCAGGAAATTGCCGACTTTCTCAGCCTGATCACGCGTATATTCCCCCCCGGAGGTCACTTCATCCCCGGCTTTCTTTAGCGCTTCATCAAGCGTCTTACGCCCTTCCTGCAGAATTTCTGCAGCACGATCAGCTAATTTTTGGTAGAGACCAACATCCTCGTGCTCTTCTGTATTTTTCTTATCTTCTGTCATGACGAACCTCCTGATTTATTTGCAACGAACAATCACTAATTGATCTGTCCATTTTATCAACTCCTGGCCAGTACTCAATCAATGTCATTACGAAGTCATCACAATAAGCTAAATTAAGCTACGCATTGTGCAGCAATCTGAAAATGCGCTATAATGGCCTCAACAGCTGATCAATGCTGTTAACCCGAGCAAAGGAGGTCGCCTATCGAAGCTAAACCTGATCCGATGTGCTTATGGTACACCCATCTGGTGGCGAAAGCTTGCCGGACAAACCCGTGATTAGGGTACGTAGATAGGTAAAACGAAGGCCCGCGAAAAACTATGCGGGCCTTACATTTTTAGGCGTGACCAAACAATCAGTTTTGAGCAAAAATCAAGAGTACCCCTGATCCTCTCCAGGGGCCGATTTCATCAAAGCGACGGCTAGAATTGCAAAAGGCCCGAGTATTGCTCCAAGAACGGACCACAGCAGGACACTTCGATTCTTGCCTTTAGCCAAAGAGCCGGCAGCAGCAGCGAAAATTGCAGAAACAATAAAATACTCCACAACATCCTCCCTTTTTATCCTCTTGCACAGTCTAACTTTTCAGTTTTCAGTTGGCGGGAAACTTATCACCCACCTGTCCACCACTTGTAGGCAAACGTCCCAATTGCACTCAGCACCACCATTTCCAAGATGAACAACCAGAGAACAAGTTTTTTCTTCCCCTTCCGTTGGCGAAGAGTCTCAGGCAACAGACCATTAAAGTCACTGGACATATTATCCCAAGCTTCCTTAAATACGCTGTCACGTTGTTTTTTCTTGGTCATAACGAAATCCATAAGAAAATATGATTTTATCATTATAGGGACAGAAGTAGAAGTTGAGTTTCTAATCTGAGAGATGACAACAAAGAAGGCAAGCTCTTTTCAGCCGAGATGGATAATCTCAACACCTGGCGGGTGAGATTCACAAAAAACGCAGTGTATCGGTAAAAAGGGGGAAAACATACTCTGACCGGACTCAATCGCGGAGGAATAATTTTTACGATCGAGAACGACTAAATTGCGTAACGATAATTCCTACCACAAATAAAATCGCCGAGACACCCAAGCCGGTATAGAGCGGCGGTAAAAAATCAAAATGAAACACTCCGGCAATAATTACACAGGTCGGAGCGATAAAGATCGACAGAGCGCCGAAGTGGCGTAAATTGTAGCGACTGAGGAAAATCGCAAACAGCAGTGGAAAACAGAGGGTGGCACCACGCAATCCCATCGACAAGAAACTCCAGTCCATTATTGCCGACCCCAGATTGAACAGCAGCAGGACAAAGGCAACCAACACGATGATCGATGTAAGCCCTCTAAAAAGCAGCAGTTCGTTGCGTTGAGCTACGAGCCAACGCTGTAAAACATCAACCCTGAGAGTCGTCGCCACACCCAGCGCCAAACCGGATGCAGTGCCAACGGCGGCAATCAGTAAAGTCGCAAAAGCAACCCCGGAAAGTGCCATCGGGAAGTTTAGCGATATGAAGGTCGGCAAGGCCAGAGCACTCTCCAAACCCGGGGAACTCTGGCGCATGTAGAGACCGACCAGCACACCCAACAAGCCGAGGGGTGGTATCATAACGGCACTGAAAAACGCACCACGACGAGCACATTTACCATCGTTGGCAGAAAAGATCGCCTGCAGGTAGGTTTGAGTGGAAATTACTCCAACCAGCATTGAGAGCAGATCGGACACCCCTTCCCTGACCCCATAGCCAAACAGGCTGAACCAGGGGAAATCTGGAAAACTTGTTCGTAATGCTTCCCAGCCACCGGCCTGATGCAAAGCCAGCAAGCCAGCGCTAATCATGGTCAGGTAGATCAAAAACATCTTGATAAGACCGGTCACCCCGGCGGCCTTCATCCCGCCACCGAGCGTGAATAGGACCACCAGAAAGGCGGAAATTGCAGCACTCCAGAGTAATGACAGGTCAAACAGTACCGCGAGAATGGCGCCACAGGCTAACAGTTGCGCGACAATCTGAATGAACATTCCTAGCGCGGAAAACAGACTGGCGGCAACCCGGGCACGCTCACCGTAATAGCGGGAAATAAACTGCGGAATGGTTTCAACGTTGCTTTGTCGCAAAGGGATAGCGAGGAACAGCGCGAGGAACAAACAGGCCAGCCCCGCTCCAAGGGTAAACCACCATGCTGACAGACCGTAAAGAAATGCCAATTGCGCAGTGCCAATGGTCGAAGCACCACCAACCAATGTTCCGGTAATCGCGCCGGAAACATGCCAACTTCCTGCCTTGCGACCGCCGAGGGAAAAATCTGACCCAGTTAGCGCCTTGGATTTTCCTCCCCATGCAAAAAAGAGGATAACCAGCAAAGTAACAGAAAAGGCAAGCAAAAATGAAGGATCAGTTCCCAACTAAAATTTCCACACCAGAAAAGAGACGTTATCAATAACTGACAAATCAAGTACGGGAGCCGACAAAGACTCACGCTGACAATTTAAAGTGTCGCAAAAACCTTACGAGCAGCATCTACAGTCCGATCGAGATCGGCCTGACTATGTGCGGCGCTCATAAAACCGGTTTCAAACTGGGACGGAGCCAGATTGATTCCCGCTTCGAGCATGCCTGAGAAATAGCGTGCAAATAGTCGGGTATCGCTCTTTAAAGCGGCGGCAAAGTTATTGACCGGTCCGGGATTGAAAAAGAGTGTGAACATTCCGCCGATCCGCTGCCAACATGTTGACAAGGAAGAACCTGCCGCAACTTCAAGCAGACCATGTTCCAAGTAGGCGCTCTTCTCTTCGATCAGGTCGTAAAAGCCTTCCGCTTTGATCAACTTCAAGGTGGCAATACCAGCACTCATCGCCAAAGGATTTCCGGACAGCGTGCCGGCCTGATAAACATCACCTTCCGGCGACAAGCAATTCATGATTTCCCGCTTTCCACCAAAGGCACCGACTGGCAGACCGCCACCGATGATTTTGCCGAAAGTGACCAGATCGCCACGAACTCCAAAACGCTCCTGTGCTCCACCGTAGGCGACCCGAAAACCGGTCATCACTTCATCAATTATCAGCACAATACCGTTTTGGTCACAAAGCTGACGCAAACCTTCGAGAAAACCGGCAACAGGCGGCACACAGCCCATATTTCCTGCAATCGCCTCAACGATAACACAGGCAACCTCATCTTGATTTTCAGCGATCAGTCCGGTCACATCAGCGAGATCGTTATAGGTCGCCGTCAGGGTATGCTTGGCAAAATCAGCCGGCACGCCCGGAGAGGTCGGCACCCCCATGGTCGCCATGCCGCTACCAGCTTTGACCAACAGACTGTCGGCATGACCATGATAACAACCTTCGAACTTTACGATTTTGTCACGACCGGTGTAGCCGCGCGCCAGACGAATTGCGCTCATGGTCGCCTCGGTTCCCGAGGAAACCATGCGCACCTTTTCGACGTTGGGATAGGCATCACAAACCAGCTCAGCCAGCTCAATTTCGACTTCCGTCGGCGCACCAAACGATGCTCCCGAAGCTGCTGTAGTTTGTATTGCCTCAACAACTTTAGGATGGCAGTGACCAAGAATCATCGGCCCCCAGGAACCGACGTAATCGGTATAGACATTGCCGTCGACATCATAAACCCGACAGCCTTCGGCCCGCTTGATAAACAGCGGCTCTCCACCGACCGAGTTAAAAGCACGAACCGGACTGTTGACTCCGCCGGGGATACTTTTTTGCGCCCGAGCAAAGCATTCTGCTGATTTTATATGTTGCACGATATTACCTCTCTGCTAACAACTAAAAATGGCGTCTTATCACACCGAAGCGCGCAAAAAATTATCCAACCACTGATCTTGATTTTCTTGATTGCGCAAACGAACGAATTTGACCAGATCGACCAGCCGATTAGAGTAGCCCCATTCGTTGTCATACCAGGCGATCACCCGCACCATATTGTCACCGACAACGACGGTCGACGGCGCATCGACAATCGCCGACGCTGGATTGCCGGTAAAGTCTTTTGAAACCAGCGGCACCTCACAGTACTCCAGTATCCCGGCAAGGCTTCCTGCCGCCGCTTGCTGCATGGCCGCATTGACCTCTTCGGCAGAAACCGGGCGCTCGGTTTCTACAACCAAGTCGATCAAAGAGACGTTCGGCACCGGAACGCGAACTGCCATGCCGATCAACTTCCCTTCCAATTCGGGCAAAACGGCGGTCACCGCCTTAGCAGCACCGGTGGTAGTCGGAATAATCGACTGACCGGCAGCACGGCCGCGACGCAAATCAGCCTGCGGAACATCATGGATGACCTGTCCGTTGGTGTAGCAGTGCACGGTATTGAGCAGCCCCTTGACGAAACCGAACTGCTCCAATATTACTTTGGCAACCGGAGCCAGGCAGTTGGTAGTACAGGACGCATTGGAGAGGATGCGGTGCTCATCAGGAAGATATTGCTCCTGGTTGATACCCATGCAGACGGTCAGATCGGCATCACGGGCTGGAGCACTGATAATCACATTGGCGGCGCCGGCCTGCAGATGCTTTTGCGACTGCATTCGATTGGTATAGCGCCCACTCGACTCGATGACAATGTCGACATCCAGTTCGTGCCACGGCAGCTTTCTGGCATCCGGCTGGCGAACAACCCGGACGTCTTTGCCGGCTATCGTAAAGAAATCCTCTCCGATCTCGATATTTTGACTGAAGCATCCATGTACCGAATCGTAACGCAGGAAATGCACCAGAGTCGGCACATCAACCAGATCGTTAATCGCGACGATTTCAATCTCTGCGTGATCAAACGCAGAGCGAAAAAAAGCCCGGCCAATGCGACCAAAGCCGTTTATGGCAACCCTAACTGGCATGAACTAATACCTTTTATATGTGATAGTTAACAGGTCATTCTTAATGCAAAGAATTGACTTGCATGCTTGTGACTATTTAAGGATATCGAGCTTCTTCCGCAACAATTGTGAAATGCTGACACCTGATTTTCGTGCTTGCTCAAGCAACACATCCCGCTCTTCATTATTAACCCGGAAAGAAATAACAAACTCGCTTGCTTTTTTACTTTTCATGAACTTTTCCATTCACCTACAAAGATTGTCTTGTCCGCGACCAATGAACTCAGTCGAGAATTCCTTCTAACTGCGGTTCGAATATTTCCCAAACCCGCATCTCCAGTTCGGCGAGAAATTCCGGGCTGGTGATATTCGGCAACTTGATGTTCGGGTTCGGATCTTCATGCACTTCGGCCGGCAGACAGAATTCAGCCTTGCTGTAACCCTGGCGCAACTCTAAGGCCAGACCGCGCAAGAAGGCCCGATGGACGGCACCTCGGATCGCATCGGTCGTTACCTCAAAACCGAACTCGCTTTTCAGGCAATCGACGACCATTTCGGTGCCGATGCCTTTGGCGATATCGAAGAATTTACACAGACCGATCATGTCAAAGCCGACGATATGCAGCTTGTCTTCGGTAATCCCTTTGACCCAGGACTCGATATCCGCCTTGCCTTCGCGGGTTAACAGGCCGTAGGTCCCCATCGACATGTGGCCACCGGCAATCGCCCAGGCGTAACCTGGATTGGTTTCCGGCTGGTAGGCGGCAATCTCCAAACCCTTGACGTGATATGCGTAGGAGGTCTCGCCGCAACTTTCCGACAGACGCATCGAGCCTTTGCCGATTTCCGGCAGTCTGCCCTCCCCGGCTTCGATAATCAGCTCGCGCGCCTTTTGGTAATCGTCAAAGGTCGCGCCGTTGAGAATCGGTTTTTCTGGATGACGCTGGTTGTAAGCCATCGCATAGGAGATGGTGACACCAAGGGAGATGGAATCCATGCCGTAATTGTCGCAAAGTTGAATAAGTCGGGCAGCCTGACCGGCTTCGTGAATGCCGATGTTGGTACCGAGCAGGTTGAGCGGCTCGTAATCGAACTTGGCCAGAAACTCACCACGGCTGCCATCGGCGTTCTTTTCGGAGATATTGTTATGGCAGGTGATGCCGCAACGGTAGCAAGCCTCGGTCTTGATATCGTAGTTGGGCTCGACGTTCTCGCGGAACAGCTGCTCGGGGATAGCGTTGCCCTGCGGCCGGAAGTTATTGACCGGCACGGCGTGGAATTCCTGCAGTACGTCGTAGGCGGCCCAGGTGCCGCCACCGCCGCCACGTTTTAAGGGCTGGATACGCGCCGAGCCACCACCTTTGACGACATTGAGATTGACCTTTTTGACCGCTTCGCTGAGCTTGCTGACTTTATCTGTACTCTGCGCCACCAGGGCGAGAATATTCTTGTAGCCCATCAAAGAACCCATACCGCCACGTCCGGCGAAACGGCACTTGTCTTCCTTTGATTTGAGCTGATTTTCCGTCGACAGGGCGACTGCGCCCATGTAGTTATTCTGCCAATTTTCACCGGCCTGACCGATGGCGGCAAAGTGAGCGTTATCGTACTCTTTTTGCAGCGCCATGATCTTGTCGTGGGTCGAAAGGCCAAGCAGATGCTCGGCCGACTTCAGTTCGACATGCGGGCCGTCGGCGGTCTCTTTGATTACCGCGTACAGCGGTTTGTCGGAACGGTTCTCGAAGATCAGCTCATCGAGTCCAGTCCACTTGAACTTGGCGCCGAATTTACCACTGCCGGTCGCCCACATCGCCGCCGGCAATCCCGCTTTTGAGCCCTTGATCGGACTGTAACCGGAAAAATAGGTACGCATGGCGGTCATAGCACTGCTGCCGGTCAGCAGACCAGTGTTGACAATCAACGGGTTCTGGTCACAATAGGCAGCCTCAATTTTGCGTTGCGCCAGATCCTGAAAAGAGCGGCCGAAACCACCGAGCACATCTTCCAGGTTGCGGCACGGCACATCGGCATAAACCATCTCGCCAGTGTGCAGATCAACGGTGCAACGTTTATAGGTGACCGCAGCAGGGTTTGCGGCAGGATCAGTTGTGGTAAAATCCATAAAAAAACTCCTTCAAATTCAATAGACATTTAGGCGACCCACGGGTCGCCCCTACAAAACCAACAAGAGGCTCGGTAGGGGCGAGGCATGCCTCGCCCGCATGTCAGCAGAAAAAATCGATAGCTTCAGTAGGCAAGGAAGCAATTAGCCACCACCCAAAATCGGCAGCAAGGCCAGAGTATCCCCTTCGCTGAGCGCATCTTCGATGCGTGCGTGCAAACCGTTTATCAGCAGCGTTCCCAAAGATCGCCGGGGGATCTGCAGCTGGTCGACAATTTCAGCAATTTTGGTGCCGACAGGGTACTCTGCTTGTTCTTCTTTAAAACGATCGGTACGAAAGGCCCCGATAAGCCGCACCTTCACCTGCATACCATCACTCCCTTGCTGGACTGTCACAAAGATTCCAATTGACCCAAATGCCCTTCAATCATCTCCATGTAGCTGGCCTCTTCATTACTTTTGTAAATCATCGAAGATGCTATTTCGCTGGCCAGGATCGCATATTTGATTTTTACCGGCAGCTGATCGATGCGATTGCGGAACCGGCCAGTTTTGCCGATCATACGCGGCAGATGCAGCAGGATGGCCTTCCGATAAAGCGGTTTATCACACAGCTCCGGATTGTTCTGGAAAAAACGGAACAGGCGAGAATAATGTTCGTTGATCTCCGTACTGATAGCCGCAGAAACCTCGGTGTAGAGAACCGGCGCCTGACAACGCTGAGCACGGCGGAAGATCAGCTCCGCCTCGTCTTCGGCGCGACGATTGAGAATATCGATAACGTCGGATACATACTCGGCCTTGTTGGCAAGAAACTCTTTTTCGGTCAGCATCAGGTTGGCAAGGATCTCGTACGAGGACGAGATAACCCCGCACTTATTGGCCGAAGCATCACGTAGGATGACAACGCCCCGTTGCTGCAGCTCAATCCGTGCATCAGGGGTAATAAAGGAGTTAGCGCCCTCAACGATAATCTTTGCGCTTGGCACCCCTTTTTCATCGAAGAAACGTGCGCTGTTATTGCTGTCGATGGTTTCCGGACGGCCACCGGCAGGAATAAACAGATCGGTGCTGACGGTGAACATCAGCTGGTTGTATTCGCGATAAAACTCATCATTGGTCACCCACTGTTCTTCAACACCTGCGCCGGTGGCGACCATCTTCTTGAACAGAGTGCGCAGTCCGTCCTGACGAACCTGATTGCGATAAAGCAAGAAACCGCCCGGATGCAACGCTTGTGGGTCAAACCAATCGATGTCCTGTTGCAGGACGATGTCGGCTAACGCCTGATGATCGGCGCCTTGTGGGTCGTAGAAAGCACCGCTCCCATCGACAATCATGCAGATTTTAACCTGTGGGCAACGCTCCAACATCAACTGCATGGCATTGCCAGCGACATCGCCATTCGGTCCACCGGTCAACTTTACGGTGAAAGGATCATTGTGCATGTCGATGCCGAACTTGCCCATTGCCACTTCAGCGAAACGCACGACCCCGGCCGAGGTCACGCCGAATTCCTTGTGATTGATACCGACCTTCTTGCTCGACATGATACCGGTGCCAAGCAGATAGCCACGCCGTACCGCCTGTTTGGCAATCAGCTCAACCATGACATCGTGCATGTTCTCATCCGGGCCCAGTTCGATCGGCTCGTCCTCGCCATAATAATCAACGACACGCGGATCCTTGGCGCGACCATTCTCGGTGACAAAGATATCGAAAAAAGCATTGATAAAACCGTACTGCAGCTTATAGAGACGAGGAATCAGCATCTCTTTATCGAGGTTGCCGCCGGCATCAAGGACCGCAACCATCTTTGAGCCACCCTCGTAGATATCCTTATTTTTCAGATGCTGGGTGTGGGCGAGGACGTAATTCTCCTTGAACACCGTGTTAGCGGCAGTAACATAGTCATCGCGCCCTTGGGTAATCAGGGTTCGCCAGCCACCACGGGCGATATCGGAGAAACCGATATGATAGCCAGTGCCGTAACGGCCATAAAAGAAGGTGACGCGAAAGGGGCGCTCCGGCGGCAAGTCGGAAATAAAATCGCCACCAAGCTGCTCCAGATAAACCGGATCGAGGCGAAACGCCAGAGCATGTTTCTGCGGTACGAAGAAATTGGTTTTTAAGGTATTGCGAATAAAGATCAACGCACAGTTGAAAATTCGCCGCCGATATTTATCCAGAAAACGCCGACCGGTATTGTACTGCTCGATCAGCTGCTCAGTTTCGACCAACAGCTTGGCATATTCTGCGTCACGCTGCTGCTGGGCAGGATCAAACCGGACGCGGAAAAGTTTAACCAATTGAAAAGCAATGTCGGGATGGTTATGGAAGGCCCGCATCACCCCTTCCAGATCATAACTGTCAGGGTGGGTGTGCGCCATATTGGTGTGACAGAAACCGACCATAGCACAAACCAGCGATGCGTCGGTGCCACTGGCCAGCCCGGTCGGTACCAGCTCGCGATAGGTCTGCGAACAGGAGCGTAAAATCTGAGTATTATACAGTTCTTCCTGCAAGAGACCGTAGAGATCCGAATCTTTATCGATCCGCTCGCCATCAACAGTGGTGACGTAAAATGAAGACAGAAAATAGGGATGGGTGCCGTTACTGATGGTCAACCCGTAGGCTCGCTCAACCGAAACCTCGAGCCGCTTGAAAACCTCCATCACCTGAGAGAGAAAATCTTTCTCAGGCGGGTTGCCGACACCAAAGAAGAGCCGTGATTCATTCTCCAGCCCTTCACTTTGGTCAGGCACTTCCAGATCAAGATAAATCCCATCGTGGACCCGCGTCTGCTGATAGATCCAAAGCATCCGGGCAACCCGGCGGGCCGGCGAATCCAGAACATAAGGCTGATTATTCAACCAGAGGATCGACAGTAATTTATCGCGCTGAGCATGATCAAACTCAGGATAATAGGCTTTCAGGGCAGCGCTTATCTGCTGCTTTATCTTCAGCGGAATCTTCGGCGCTTCGGCATCGGCGATCTCGCGATGCTTCTTGCGGTCAAATTCATATTTTTGAATTCCGAGGAACTGCTCAGTCCCCGGCAGCTTTTCTTTCGAATCGGTAAATTCGGCAAATGAGATCTGTTTTGCCTGCGCTATCTGTAGACTCTCGCAAAGTGATCCGGGCTTATTCAGTCCCGCCAGAATAAGAGTTTTCTCGCGGTCAGCAAGAATCATCCGCCGGTTGTTCTTTATCCCGGTCAAGCCATAGGCCAAAGTCGCCAGCGCATCCTTTTCGTCCTGCATGGAAACGAAAAAATAGGGATGCATTTTCTCTTTTAGCCAGAGCAGATTGTCATTCATCTGCGCATACTTGTCATTGATTGACTGCAAAAAGTCTGGACTCTGTAACTGAATCTCATTTTCGATGGTAGCGCTGCTTGCGTTACTCATTTTGAAAGCTCCTCTTTCGCCTTGAATGATAGCCCGTAAATGAAACCTGAATTTCAGCGAAGAGAACGAGCATAAGGCGTGCCAGCAGTATACGCTTTGGCAAAGAAATTCGTTAAGCAGGACAAAGGCGATAGGAGTGACGGCTGAAAACCATTACCGCAAATGGATTTATCGCTATTTTACAGTCAGTTACGACGGCCAATAAATATCGTCAACGTGGCAAGAAAAACAACGATGGAATTGATACGCAGCCAGCAGACCAAACCAACAGCCGCAAACAGCAAAAAACGCCAGTCGACGCGGATGCAGTTCTGCATTCGTATCGACTGGCGCAAGTTGTTCTGAACGATAATTGAGGCTTTTCAGGAAATTCCGTAACGCTTTAACTTGCGGGCCACAGTCGATTGATTAATACCGAGCGCGTCGGCAACCCGATATTGATTTCCATGTTCCTCCATCGACTCGGCCAACAAAGACCGCTCAAAACTATCCATCGCCTGCTGCAGAGTCAAACGTTCGGTTGGCAACGCCCCTTTCGAGGCATTACCGGCAATCCTTTGCGGCAGATCCTGGATATCGATGACATCACCATCGGACATAACCAGAATACGCTCGCAGACATTCATCAACTGGCGGACATTGCCCGGCCAATCGTAAGCCAGCAGAACATCCATGGCCGCTCCGCTTATACGCTTATCAATGCCATTGCGCTGACTGAAGAGCTCGACATAATGCTGAATCAGCGGGACGATACAATCTCTGCGCTCGCGCAGCGCCGGAATAGTCAAGGGGATAACATTCAGACGATAATAGAGGTCGAGACGAAATTCCTTTTTCTCAACCATCTCTTCGAGATCACCGTGGGTGGCAGCAAGAATCCGCACATCGACCTGCTTGGCCTTGGTGCTGCCCAGCCGCGTCACCTTGCCATCCTCCAAAAAACGGAGCAATTTCACCTGTGATGAGAGTGGCAATTCGGCGATCTCATCAAGAAACAGGACACCGCCATCGGCAAGCTCAATATGGCCTGGCTTGGCTGCCTGAGCACCGGTAAAGGCACCCTTTTCGTGGCCGAACAGCTCCGACTCAATCAGCGTTTCCGGTATCGCACCACAGTTGATCTTAATCAGCGGTTTGTCGGTCCGCTTCGAACGCATGTGAATCAGGTCAGCAAACAACCCCTTACCTACCCCTGACTCTCCGAGAATCAACACCGAAGAATCGGCCTGACTGACCTTCAACGCTTGGTTTAGCGCCCTGATCATAGCCGGACTCTTGGCGATTATCTTGGTTGAGGCAAGTTCAGCCTGCTGCATCTCTAAAATCTGATGCTGGAAATGACTACTGATCGCCGCCTGCTCCTCCAGTTTGCGCTGCATCTCGTCCATTTGCGTAATGTCGCGCTCACTGACAACAATCTTTACCAACGTCCCTTCATCATCAAAAATCGGCGTGCCTGACTTGATCAACTTACGCCCTTCCCTGGTCGAGCAAAGAAAGCTGACCGCTTCTTTCTTTTCGATCACCTCCAGGGAGGCAGAGCGTTCAATCAAGTCGGTCTTTACCAACTCATACATATTGCGGCCGATATAATCCTCTGCCCGAATATTGTTAATCCGCTCGGCAGCAACATTAATGCGCAGCACATTCGCCTGACCGTCGAAGACCCAGAGACCTTCATAACAGGAATCGATTATGACCGAGAGTTCCCTGGAAAGTTCCTTAAAATCACGCATTTTCCGCGCAATAACTTCAATGTCAGTATTCTCGGAAAAGACACAGATCGCGCCGAAAACCTTAGAACCAGAAAGAATCGGACTCACGGTGACATGAAATTCATGCCCTTCTTTCAGCACCGCAAGTTCGGAGCGCGGAGTTTTATCCCGCAAGGTCGCCTCGACCTGAGCCCATAATTGCGGGAAATGGTCAACCAGAGAACTACCGGGATGAATATCCAAATTCTGCCTGATAACCCGGTCAGATAAGAGAACAGCACCTGCGTTGTCGACCGAAAGTACGCCATCACCACCAACATTGCTCTGCGTCTGATTAAAGGCATCTCGGTGCTGCAGATGATCTCGTTGCAGCTCAGCGTTACCTGTCAATTCCAAACCACCAGCCATATTTAACAATCCTTTTTCCAAAGCCCAAAAATCACAACCCAACAATTCCATTTTGCATCGACACATGCAGTTGCGAATCATATAAGCATGGCAGCATCAAAAATTCAAGCGGCGCAACATTTCATAGCAAAACCAGTCTAACCAATCTGACATTTAACGGCATAAAAATCGACAAAAACAATAGACGAGATCTAAAAACTGCATTACGATTGTGCGGATGAAAAGAGACCTACTATTTGACCATCAACCCGGCGTTGACTTGCGCAAGGAAAAAGCACTGAGAATGATTTCTGAGGGCTGCAGCCATGCCGAGGTCTGCCTGCAACTTCAGGCCAGCCACAACACACTGACCAACTGGATCAAGTCCGGACTCCCCACAGGAGATCCCGATCTCGACCAACTCTCGCTGGTTGACGGCTTGAGCGAGCGTGAACGCCAAAGCGGATAAATCCGGATAAGCAAAACGAAGAAACCTACCAGCCATCCCCACCCAGCAACTGCCCCACAAAACCCAACATTTCCCCCTCGAAACAAAGTGACAAAAAAAGCGGTGCACCCTCGGGCCAGCATTGCCGCCCCCAAAGTACACCGCTTATTCGTGTCAACATTTTGCCTGTTGAACTACCAGAGACTTAGCCCAGGTAACCGATCAGCAAAAATCCGATACCGGTCAGACCGGCACCCAAGAAACCGTACGGCATCTGGGTCACAGCGTGACGATAGTTATCGCAACCCGAAGCGGCAGAACTGAGAATGGTCGCATCGGAGTAGAAACAGATGTGGCTGCCCCAGACACCGGCCGAACAGACGGCACCGATGCAGACATAAGGGTCAGCACCGATAGCAACCGCCAAAGGCACAACGATCGGCACGGCGATGGCGTACATGCCCCAACTCAAGCCCATGATGAATTCAGTGATGCCGAGGACGATAAAGACGATCAGTGGCATCAGTTCCGGAGTCATGATGGTTTTTGCGCTATCGATGACGAAAGTCATGAAGCCGATCTGCTCATTGACATTAGCGAAGGTGAAAGCCAGCACCACCATCAACAGCGGGAAGAGCATGTTCTTGATACCGCTGACACAAGCGTCGAAAAACTCTTCCGGTCCGAGAATACCCTGGGGGATGTAGAGCAGGAACATGAACGCTACAGTGCTCAGCACACCCATCTGCATGTCGATATCAAAATAGATGGTCGAAGCAATCAAAAACGCGATCGGCAAGAAAAAGTTGATGATCTTCGGTTTCTTGACCGTCGGTGACGGGCCCTCGCCATCACTGATATCCATCTTCTCCGAACCGGGAGGAGCAAGAATACCGTCCTCCTTAGCGCGTCGTTCCGCTTCCTTCATTGGTCCGATGTTGGGGACAATCCCCAGAATGACCAACAGCACCAGAAGAACGGCAATCCAGCCATAAAAATTATAGGGGATGGTCTGAATGAAGTACTTCAGCCCTTCACCTTCGGCGGCAGCCCCAGACTGCTCGAGCAGACTGGCGATATAAACCGCCCAGGTGGAGATCGGGATCAGCACGCAGACCGGCGCGGCGGTGGAATCGACGATATAGGCGAGTTTTTCGCGGGAAACACCGTGTTTATCGGTGATCGGCGCCATGCAGGAACCGACCGTCAGGGAATTGAGGTAATCGTCGATAAAAATGACGAGACCGAGACACCAGGTCCACAGCAGGGTGCTTTTTCTGGTTTTCGCCTTGGTGGCGACCCAGTCACCGAAAGCGGCGGCGCCGCCACCCTTCTGAACTAGGGCGATAATACTGCCCATTACGCCGCAGACGATGAACAACCACTGGGTGTCACCATCGGTCAGCACGCTAACCAGAGTCTCATTGACTTGCCCGAAGAATTCCAGCTTGTAAGCCATAAAGAAGGCCAGCAGCGAGGCCAGGGTCAGGCCTTCGAGAATTCGCTTGGTGTAAAAGATAAAGGCCAGCAGAAAGATCGACGGAATCGCTGTAAGAGCGCCGAAGCTTTCCACTTCCGCCGGGGTCAAAACGGTAATAAGTACAAAAGCGATGGCCAGAACGATATACTCGATCACGGTTCTCTTGACCGAGGTCGGCTCCATTTCCGCGCCGACCTTTTCTAGTGTTTCTTCACTTCCATAACTCATACTACTCTCCTTCCACGGAGTATAATGCTTACCCCGCGACAAAACTTACTCCAAATCCACGACAGGAACCAGCTAAACATTCCCGTCA
This sequence comes from Desulfuromusa ferrireducens, assembly GCF_055389805.1. Lineage (NCBI taxonomy): Bacteria > Pseudomonadati > Thermodesulfobacteriota > Desulfuromonadia > Desulfuromonadales > Geopsychrobacteraceae > Desulfuromusa > Desulfuromusa ferrireducens. The sequence continues at coordinate 3,198,743 of NZ_AP042415.1, read as the reverse complement.
GCCGTTGTTGACAACAGCCACGTCAATTTCTTTGCCGATCTCAGGTTGCCCCGCCCGGCAACAAGAGATCAGAAACTGAAAGTGATGTTCAGGCCACCAACAAACTCATCGTCAACGCCTTCGTCTTCGGCATCATCAGACAGGGCATCCGAAAAAATAGCTTCACCAGTCAAGCTCCAGTTATCATTTAAGACATAGTCGAGAGTAGCTGTGGCTTCGTAGTTGTGGAATGCGGAGTAATCACCAGCAAAGTAACTCTCCTGGTTGTAGCTGACCAGTGCCCCAAAAGTCAGAGCGGTCTTTTCGTTCAGCTCAAACCCATGACTTGCGCTAATGGTATAGAAAAGCCCGGCCATCCCGTCATCACCAGGAACGTCCCAACCGTAGGTGACATAAACTTCCGGAGCAAACAGGACATCAAAAGCGACTCCCACATAGGCCTCATTCTCTGACTCATTGGCATCATCTGCAAAGCTGTAGGTATAGTGACCGGTACCCAGGCTCACGGAGGTAATTTCCCCCGCGCTGAAAGTGTAATCGATATAGAAATCGGTCTCGTTGACCCCACTGCCATAATCATCAGTGGCGCTGAGTTGCGCGTTATTCCAGACGCTGAGGGTAAACCCGTAAGCGCTCAGATCCATGCCGCCCTGAAGGACAGCCTTACCATCACTGTAATCAAAACCCTTGGACAGATACTTGCTGTAGACACCGACATAGGCATCACCTTCAACTTCGATGGCAGCTGTCGCAACAGAAGTCCAGCCGACCGCCATGGCCAGCAAAAAAGCCAGCACAATTCCAGTTCTTCTCACCTGATACATTTCACAACTCCTTTGAAAATGGGAGAGGTTAAACCCTCGCTATAGAAAGAAGAGCCTTGCCTAGCCGAGACCTTTTTTCAGCTGGGCTGCCCTCATTTGCACGTTGCTTCATCTGCATCCCCTTGAGTTTGATCAACTCAGGGGTCTTCTCGGTAAAGACCAGCGCACCGGGGAAACATTCCTTAACGCAGGCAGGATCACCACCGCAGTTGTCACACTTGGCAGCGACATTTTTCGCATCCAGTTCGATCATGCCGTAGGGGCAAGCAGCGACACAGTCACCGCAGGCGGTACATTTATCCGCGTCTATCACCACCACATCGTCGGCATTGCGCGAAATGGCAGCGCTCGGACAGGCCTTGTGGCAAGGGGCGCCCGGACACTGAAAGCAGACGCTCGGCGCCGCGAACCCTTTATGCGGAAAGTTGTTAATCTGAATCCGAGCCTGGGTCGGCGCAAACCGTCCGATCTTCATGGCCGAACAGACGTAGGCGCAACGGCCACAACCGGTACATTTATTCTGATCGGCAAATAGCGCTTTACTCATAGATTTATTCCTCCCGTCCTTAAAGTTGATCCAGGCCCAGTTCAGCCAACTTGGCTGCTCCGGGCTGTCCCTGTTCGTCCCAACCACGCTGTTGGTAATAGGACTGGAGGGCGGCAGAGAAATCTTCCGGATTAAAAGTCCGGCCGGCGTTCGGTCCCTTTTTCAAAGGATTCTTCAGCACCTTTTCCGGCAGACTGTCGTCCTTGACGCCAAACCCGTTGCGCTGATTAAACAGTCGCGACAGAGTCCAGATCCGCTCTCCGGCCTGATCCAGCTCAGCGGCAGTGACTTCCTCACCAAGGCCCACCGATAACAGATCGGCGGTAATTCCGGAGTTGACCGAGCCCCAGAAATCGCAGTAGCACATCGACCATTTGATGGCGTTGAAGTTCTGCCCGGCAATGACATCCTTGATCTGTGTTTCGATATCGAAGGGGGTTTCAGAGAAGATGGTAAAGGCGCGCAAGTGACAGGCACCGCGCTCGCTGGTGGCATAAGAGAGCCCCATGCCATAGTTGCCGCGCGGCTCATAGGCCGGCATCTCCAGCCCCTTGACCTCCATCGAGAGATCGGCGCAGTGATATTTTTCAGCCAGTTTCTTGGCACCCATGGCCAAGTCGCGACCACGCTCGGTCGACAGGGTGGCGATCTCGTCAACCAGAGTCAGATATTCCTGGGCATCGCCGAACTTGATACCAAAATCGTGGCGGCCGCTCTCGGTCATCTCCATCGCCATACTGATGGTGCTGCCACAGCTCATAGTGTCAAGGCCCAGATCATCGCAGACGCGGTTATACTTGATGACCGCTTCCAGATCGTGGATCTCGCAGTTGGTACCACCCAGGCAGAGGGTTTCGTACTCCGGCCCTTCAACTTCTGCCTCACCGATGCGGGTGAATTTACCGCAGGCCAAGGGACAGCCGGCGCAGGCACGGTCGGAGAGCTTGGCCGCCTTGATGGCGTCGGAATTAAGACTGTCCTTCTGCTCGCTGATCCCGGCCGTATAATTTCTGGTCGGGTGGATACCGAGCTCGTTGGTCGCATCGACCAGCACCGCAGTGCCGTCGCTCTGCGCCCAGAGGTTGTCTTCGGTAAATAGGTTTTGGGTTTTATGGTGTGTGATGCGCTCGATAAACTTCGGCATGTCAGCTACCGCGACAGACTGGCTGCCCTTACAGATGACTGCCTTGAGATTTTTCGAACCGAACAGAGCACCGGTGCCACCACGCCCAAACTGACGGTAGGACTCGGAACCGATCATGCTGTAAGTGATCTGGTTTTCACCAGCCGGACCGATGGCCAGGGTCTTGGCGCCGATCAGACCGACTTCCTCTTCGAGACATTCTTCGGTTTCGAAAATCCCCTTGCCCCTCAGTTCACTGGCATCTTCCAGCGTCACCTGATCGTCAACGATCTTCAGATAGACCGGCGAATCAGAAGCACCCTTGATTATCAGCCCATCGTAACCGGCATATTTAAGTTCTGGACCGAAGGCGCCACCGACATTACTGGTGAAGATAGTTCCGGTATGGGGGGATTTGGACACCAGACTCAAGCGTGAAGTCAAAGGAACCAAAGTACCTGAAAACGGCCCGGTCATAATCACCACGGCGTTATCGGCCGAGAGCGGATCAACTTCTGGTTGAACTGCATCCCAATAGTAACGTAGCGCCAGCCCCCAACTTCCCCAGTACTGCCGGATCCACTCCTGGCGCAGGGGTTCGGTGCTGATCTCCTTCGTGGTCAGATCAACAACCAGAAGCTTGCCTGCGTAAAGATTCATGCTTTTCTCCTTCGTTCATGGCGAACTCTAGAACCCTGTATTACTCAGGAATTCAGAGGTAAAAAAAGCCGGTCAACGACAAACATGTTGTCGCTGACCGGCTATCGTCATTTAGGCAATATCCTTAAAGGTGTCCTCGAGGCGGTTGAGAATCTCGTCGATCAACTCATAGGGGATGTTCAGCGCCGGCTCAATACGGATCGCCTTGGCGTTGGTCAGGGTCCCAGCGGTCAGCACCTTGCGGTGATAGAGGCCGGAGGCAACCTTGTAGCCGGTCTCGTCGGTAACGAACTCCATAGCGATCAGCAAACCCTTGCCACGGTAACCTTCGAGAACGGTCGGGTACTTGATCTTCAGTTCTTCCAGCTTGGCCATGATGTAGTCACCCTTCTCGGCAGCCTGACGTGGCAGGTCTTCCTTGAGCATGACGTTGATGTAGGCCAGAGCAGCGGAACAGGCCAGCGGGTTACCACCGGTGGTCGAGGTATGCATGAATGGGTTCGGCTCCATCACTTTCCAGATTTTCGGCGAAGCAACAAAGGCCGCCATCGGCATCACGCCGCCACCGAGGGCTTTACCGAGGGTCATGATGTCTGGAACCACGCCCCAGTTATCGACGCCGAACAGTTCACCGGTCCGACCGAGGCCAGTCTGGACCTCATCAGCGATCAGCAGGATGCCGTAACGATCACAGATCTCGCGAACACGTGGCCAGTAATCGGCTGGCGGTACCACTGCACCTGCTTCACCCTGAATCGGCTCGGCGATAAAGGCGGCAATGTCGTCACCAACCTGCTCACAGATGGACAAAAGCTGCTCAAGGGCGTCAGCATCACCAAAAGGAACGTGACGGGTGTTACCCAAAAGCGGCATCAGCGGCTTGCGGTAGCAAGCCTTGCCCATCACCGACAGAGAACCGAGGCTCTTGCCGTGGAAGGCGGCGGTGGTAGAGATGAAACCGGTTTTTCCGGTGTAAAACTTGGCTAACTTCAGCGCACCCTCAACCGCTTCGGTGCCGCTGTTATTAAAGAACATGTACTGCAGGTCGCCCGGGGTCAGGTTGGCCAGCACCTTGCCGAGGTGAGCACGCAGCGGGTCGAGCATTTCCTGAGTGTACTGGGGACTGCGATCGAGCTGAGCCTTGACCGAAGCAACGATCTCCGGGTGACGGATACCGGCAGAGTAGATACCGAAACCACCTAAGGCATCAATAAACTCGCGACCCATGGCGTCTTTAATCAGCGAACCCTGCCCTTTCCATTCGATGGAAGCGAAGTCGCCAGCCTCGGTGACCGACTTGCGATACTCGAGAAAACCTTTATTGATGTAATTGGCAAAGTTTTCGGTCGTTTCGGTGGTCAACTGCTCACGATCTTGTTGGGTCACCTGCTCTTCAGGCTTGGTGATCAGATCAACCATCCGTCCCGCTTCGGCACCGGCAAAACTGATATTACGAAATTCAACACGCTCATTTGCCGTTGCTTCTGCTAATGACTTATCTCCACCGTCAGACATTCTTTTCTCCTTTAAATCATGATGTTTACGGAATCTCTGCCTGCTTGACTGCAAGCGATTTCCGCTATGAATGGACACCTTAAAAACACAATAGCGTTCTATTTCCTCTGTCCACTTGAGCATGAGCCATGCCATCAAAGAAAAAGAGCGCCGCCAGACAGGCGAAAGGGAGTGGTAAATTTACAGCAGAAGAAGACAGCTTAACCAAACAGGAGAAAGGACTTCAATTCAGTCACTTAAAGATTCTTTAGGCTTCTTATCTCGATAGAAATAAAAGAGTTTATCGAACTGATAAATTTTCTTTTTTTTACTTCAATAAACCACAGGTTTGGATATTTCCAAGCAGCGCAAAAAAGATGCAACCATGCATTAAGGAACGAAACGGTAACGCAGATAAATAAGCATCCAAACCTAAACATCAGCGGACATATTCGAGGCCAATCGCTACACGACCCAATAACAAGGCAATAGACATAGCGACTAAGCTACGTTTGAGTTACCCTGAACAAGAAGCCGTAAACGTCAACGACTCACCGCGACAACCTGAGATTTACAATTCTGACAGACAAAGATTGCATTGAAATCGTATACAAGTCCGACAATTGCTGGACGATGGAGTGAAAGTAACACCTATTGATTCCACAATGCATCGACAATGCGTTACGGAATCACAATGACCACCATTATCAACCCCGCCCAAACCTTCCAGCACGAAACTCATTTCCACAAAATCAGCTAGTTACCGCCCCTATTACGATTTATGTACGCATTGGTACGTTCCTTGATCATTAGCCATCTCTTCAAGTACCAACCTGCTGAATACGGTTTGCTGCGAACCATTCGCGCTGGTCGGTAATCTACGGCTCTACAGTGGCACCTTAAATGATCAATTAATTGTCTCTTAATAACCAATGAAAGCGACTCACGGAAAATGTCTGCAGTTAGCGATTTTCTCGAAAACAGTGCCACCGACGGGCGGCTTTCCATCGCCTGCCAAGATGAGGCCATGTTGCGCTTTTCGTTGAGTCACGCCGAAATCGAACGTCAATCGCTGCAAGCCGCACTCCTGCCAGTGCGCTACCAGCGCAACAACTCAACCATCAGCGTCGCGCAGCAACTGAAGCTGTTTTCCAGCCGAGTTGCCGTGGTCGGCTGTGGCGGGCTGGGCGGCTACATCATCGAAGAACTGGCCCGACTGGGAGTCGGTGAGATCACCGTCATCGATGACGATGTTTTCGAAGAACATAATTTGAATCGCCAACTATTTGCTCATCCCCAGGTCCTTGGCCAGGCCAAGCCAACGGTTGCCGCGCAACGGATTAGCGAGATCAACCCTGCGGTCACGGTCAAACCGATCACACAGCGATTTACCGGCACCCTGAACTCTGAGCTGCTCGCTGGAGTGGATGTGGTTGCTGATGCGGTCGATAACGTCAGCACCCGCCTTGAATTGGCACAAACCTGCCGGGAGCTGAACATCCCGCTGGTGCATGGCGCGATCGCCGGTTGGTACGGACATATCTGTACCGTCTTTCCCGAAGACCGATCGCTGGAAAAGATCTACCGCAACTGGCAAGGCGGAGCAGGAATCGAACAGGAATTGGGCAATCCAGCCTTTACCCCAGCAGTGATCGCCAGCCTTGAGGTTGCCGAAATCTGCAAAATCCTGCTCGGCAAACCGGGACTGCTGAGAAACAGAAAACTGACCATCGATCTCCTCGCTATGGAAATCGAAGAGGTCCCGCTCTAAACAGCAGAGGGAAAAGGTCGATAATCTCTTTCAGTAACGAAGCGCAGACCTGCTGTTGAGGCGCAATAAACCGGTCGTCGCACGTTGGACCAGTAATGGCTACAGCTACCAGGCAAAGGGCTCAATCAGCTCCCTCGGCCAGGACCATGTCTTTGTCACGCTGGCGGAAACCGTCGGCAGCAACGCGCAATTCAAAAAAGGAAAACAGCTCAGGATTCCACGCTTTGCCGACCAGACCCGCTGGTCATCACGCAACGGTGTACAGCTGATCAATAGAAACGAGTCAGGCTAATCGAAACCAATTGCATTGGGCACCGCTGCCACGAGCAAGCATCAGGCAGAACGGTCATTCAACAAAAAAATAGAGGAGATAAAAATGCTAGATGGAGATCTCGCACCAAAGACAGGTAACATTCGCAGCAATAAGTCCCTGACCCTGCACGCAAAAAAAGAGAAGTACGTTGCCAGAGGGATTTCAAGCCTGGCGCCGATTTTTATTGAAAAAGCCGACGGTGCCATCCTTGAGGATATCGACGGCAACAGCTACATCGATTTTTACGGCGGCATCGGTGTCATCAATGCCGGCCACTGTCCGGAGACGGTCGTAAACGCCATCAAAGAACAGGCGGACAAGCTGCTGCACAGTTGTTTCATGGTAGGCATGTACGAGCCCTACGTGCAACTGGCGGAAAAACTCTGCCAGATCACACCCGGCAAGCACGACAAAAAAGCGATGTTCGTCAACAGCGGTGCCGAAGCGGTTGAGAATGCCATCAAGATCGCCAAGGCCTACACCAAACGGCCCGGCATCATCGCTTTTGAAGGCGGCTTTCACGGTCGCACTCTGTTGACCATGACCCTGACCAGCAAGGTCAAGCCGTACAAACACGAATTCGGCCCTTTCGCCCCTGAAGTTTATAAGGCACCGGCCGCTTACTGTTACCGCTGCGCCTACAAGTCGAGCTACCCGGAGTGTGGCATGCACTGCCTGGAGCACTTCGAGCGCTTTTTCATCTCTGAGGTCGATCCGGAGAATATCGCCGCTATGATCATCGAGCCGATCCAGGGCGAAGGTGGTTTCGTCGTACCGCCGAAGGAATTTCTCGTCGGCCTGAAAAAAATCTGTGAAGAGCACGATATCGTCTTTATCGCCGACGAGGTGCAGTCCGGCTTCGCCCGCACCGGCAAAATGTTTGCCTGCGAGCACTTTGACGTCGTTCCTGACCTGATGACCTTGGCCAAAGGGATCGCCTCTGGGATGCCGCTGTCTGCCGTGGTTGGCCGCGCCGAAATCATGGACGCACCGACCGCAGGCCGTATCGGCGGTACCTACGGCGGCAACCCGGTGGCCTGCGCCGCCGGACTGGCGACCATCGAGCTGATGGAAAAGGAAGATCTGTGCAGCAAAGCCGAAGCGGTCGGCAACAAGATCGTTGCGCGCCTGAAAGAGTTGCAGCAGCAGTATCCGCAGCTCGGAGACATCCGCGGCCTCGGTGCGATGGTCGCGGTCGAACTGGTCAAAGACCCAGCAACCAGAGAGCCGTTCAAAGCGGCCGTGCCGGTGATTATCGAAGAATGCTTCAAGCGCGGTGTGCTGACCATGGGTGCCGGCATCTACGGTAACGTGGTGCGATTTTTGCCACCAGTGGTGATCAGCGACGAACAGCTGAACAAAGGCTTGGATATTTTCGCCGAAGCGCTTGAGATCGCGCTTAGCTAACCGGCTGATGTTACTGGCGGGCGGAATTGTATAGCGATTCCGCCCGCCGCTACGTAAAACAGGGTAATTCGATGAGCCAAGGGATAACTATTCACAGCCAACCGGCGGTGAGCGAATCAATCTCAGTAAAAAAAATCGTCAGTCCTTATCAGTCGATCGAGATAAAGCGTCACGCCAGTTACGGTCACCTGCTGGTTATTGATGACGACCTGCAGATTGCCGAATCGGATCACGCTTACGGCAAAGCGATGGTTGCTCCGCTGCTAGAACTCGATCAGGTGGGACGGGTGCTGATTATGGGTGGCGGTGATGGCGGCGTACTGCAGGAATTGCTCAAGGCGGCTGACACTTTCGGCTGGCCGTTACACGAAGCAGCGATGGTCGACATCGATGGCGAAGTTATCGAGACCTGCCGGAAACACCTGCCGCGCTTAAACGCTGGGGCCTTCAATGATTTAAGAACTAAAGTGTTGATCAAAGATGTCTTCAGTCACATCAAGCAGCAGCAGGGACTTGATGCCGTGATTTATGATCTGACGATGAATCCAGTTCGCGAAGGACAATCGCGCAGCGAGTTTATTGCCGAAACACTTAAGGACATCGCTATCAGCCTGCGGCCTGGAGGATTACTGAGTATGCAGTGCTGCGGCGAAGGAAAAATCGGACCACTGCTGGGCAAAGAGAATCAACTGTTGCTCGACGAGATCCGCTGTCAGGTCGACCACTTTTTTATCCAACGTCAGGAACAACAGGTGGCCGTGCCTTCATACCATGAAGACTGGACCTTTCTCAGTGCCCATAAGCGCTAAAGCAATCAAGCCCAAGTTAACCGCGAGGATAGTCCGGACCATAGCACCATCTCCGCACCCACAGTTCACACAATGCAATGGCACCGCAGAGACATAGCGTCCTGCGGTGTATTTTTAATCCCAAGGAGAAACCACATGTCGAAACGTCAAGAAGCCCTCGATTATCACAGTAAGGGGCGCAAAGGTAAGATCGAAGTTATCACCACCAAACCCTGTGCCACCAGTCGCGATCTGTCGTTGGCATACAGCCCCGGTGTCGCTGAGCCCTGCTTGGAAATTGAAAAAGACCCCAATACTGCCTACGAATATACCGCCAAAGGCAATCTGGTTGCGGTTGTCTCCAACGGCACCGCGGTGCTCGGACTCGGCGATATCGGTGCTCTGGCCGGCAAGCCAGTCATGGAAGGTAAAGGCGTGCTGTTTAAAAGCTTCGCTGATGTTGATGTCTTTGATATCGAGCTGAACACCAAGGATTCTGATGAGCTGATCCGCACCGTCAAGCTGCTCGAGCCGACCTTTGGTGGTATCAACCTGGAAGACATCAAAGGGCCTGAGTGCTTCTATATTGAAGAAGAGCTGCAGAAGATCATGGATATCCCAGTCTTCCATGACGATCAGCACGGTACAGCGATTATTTCGGCGGCTGGCATGGTGAACGCCGTGGAGATTATCGGCAAGAAGATTGAAAAGTGCAAGATTGTCGTCAACGGTGCCGGTGCCGCCGGCATCGCCTGTGCCAATCTGGCGATCACCATGGGGATCGACAAGAATAACGTCATCCTCTGCGATACCAAGGGCGTTATCTACAAAGGCCGCACCAACGGCATGAACGACTACAAAGAGCGCCTGGCTGCCGACACCGAAGCAAGGACTCTGGAAGAGGCGATGGTCGATGCCGATATCTTCTTCGGTGTTTCCGCCAAGGGTGCCTTGACCACCGATATGCTCAAGTCGATGGCCAAAGATCCAATCGTTTTTGCCATGGCCAACCCCGACCCGGAAATCACCCCTCCGGAAGCCAAAGCCGTACGCAGCGATGTCATCATCGGCACCGGTCGCTCCGATTACAACAACCAAGTTAACAACGTGCTCTGCTTCCCATTTTTGTTCCGTGGTGCCCTCGACGTTCACGCCAGTGCCATTAATGACGAAATGAAACTGGCTGCGGTTCACGCTCTGGCCGCGCTGGCCAAAGAGGACGTCCCCGATTCAGTGCGTCGTGCCTATGCCGGCGAAGAGATCAAGTTCGGCCGCGAATATGTTATTCCAAAACCCTTCGATCCTCGGGTGCTATTGCACGTTGCTCCCGCTGTTGCTCAAGCAGCAATGGATTCCGGCGTCGCCCGTCGTCCGATTGAGGATATGGACAAGTACCGCGAGCGTTTAGAAGCGATGCAGGGTCGTTCGAAAGAGATCATGCGCACCATGATCAACAAGGCCAAAGCGGATCCGAAGCGTTTGGTCTTCCCTGAAGGCGACGAGGAAAAAATCCTCCGCGCCACTCAGGTCCTACTCGATGAAGGAATTGCCCAGCCGATCCTGCTCGGCAACCAGCAGGAAATCCTCAGCAGAATAGATGAACTGGGTCTGGAATTAGAGGGCGTAGAAATCATCGATCCAGAAAAATCTGACAAGCGCTGCAACTACATTGACGCAATGTTTGAAAAACGTAAGCGCAAGGGAGTCACCCTCGCGGAAGCTAAAAACAAAATCAAAACCAACCGTCATTACTACGCTTCGATGATGGTCGAGATGGGCGATGCCGATGTGGTTCTGGCTGGCATCAATCACCACTATCCGGAAACCATTCGCCCTGCCTTGGAAATCATAGGCAAAAAAGAGGGCCTGTCAAAAGTCCACGGCCTGTACATGATGGTGACCAAAAAAGAGACGGTTTTCTTTGCTGACACCACCGTCAACATGGATCCGAGTGCCGAGGAAATGGCCGAAACCGCAATTCTAACTGCGGAAAAAGCCAAACAGTTTGACGTCGAACCGAGGATCGCCATGCTTTCCTTTTCTAACTTCGGCAGTGTCGACCATCCACAGTGCCAGAAGGTAAGAAAAGCCACAGCCCTGGTCAAAAGTCAGGCTCCAGAGTTGACCGTCGACGGAGAGATTCAAGCCAATGTCGCCCTCGATCCGGAACTGACCGCCGCCCAATACCCCTTCTCACAAATCAAGGGTGACGCCAACGTCTTTATCTTCCCTGACCTGAACTCGGGCAATATCAGCTATAAGCTACTCAACAAACTGGGCGGCGCTGAAGCGATCGGGCCGATTTTGATGGGAATGAAAAAGCCGGTTCACATCCTCCAGCGCGGTGACGATGTATCAGACATCATCAACATGGCGGCAGTCGCCGTGGTCGATGCGCAGGAAGCTGCTGAAAACTAAACCAGCGCCTGAACCGGAGTTACAGAAGGCTCTGTTCGCGAATTGATCAGATTGCTTGAATCTCAGCAATAATTCGCGGACAGAGCCAGTTTTTTTATTGGCTCCGTTGGTGAGTTATTGCTGATGCCAAAATTCCTAAGGATATGTGCGAACCTTTTGATAGGATATTTGAGGTTCGGATTAAAGGGTGGTTGCCGAGTTGAGCCTATTGCGGCCAACGCTCCATAGTTTTGGCACAAGGTGGGTGGAGATCATAATTTCCTATATTTGCGAATGCAAGACTCGAACAAAAATTACCACAAAGAACTTTCTGCTATTTTTAAATTGTGATAAAATGGGTCGTAAATTGATTTCTCTTTTAAGTTTGATGCCTTAACATACAAAATGAAAAGGAGTTGTCAAATGGAAAGAGATCTTGTTTATGACACGATTAGAAGTCATCAACGTTTTTCCGGAAAGCCTCGCGCATTGGTCTTGGTGCAGGACGAGGACGACAATCTGCCTTACCACATTGTTCAGATTGGCAATGGCGGACTCTCCTTCCGTTACCTAGGGGAAAAACTAAACTATTCGGGAATTTCCAAAATAAGCCTCTATCACGAAGATCAGCTCATTGTCGATTCAATCCCGGCTAAACCGGTCGCGGATTTCCGTATTCGCGACGATTATTTCGTGCCGGTTCGTTGCCGTTGCGTATGTTTTAAAGAACTGGCAGACGAGCAGAAGCAAACTTTGGACTATTTTATCCAGAACTATACTGTCGCGTAGCTCTGGATGGCGATTTTTGTTGGGTGTTGAGTATTCGAGAAATCACCATCCGTAAGACAAAAAAGGGATTCCGGCCCGATAGACTGTTGGCCGCATGAATCCGGAAACTATTTGGGGCGACTTGGCTACGAAATGCCCTGGTTTAGCCGATCCGCGGTTGATGAACACCATAGTTTTGAGACAGGCATCCGTCACATCTTCCACGATTTAATTCTAACCACACCCAGAACTGATCGTGAATAGTTAACGCCTGCAGTTTGTTTATTTATGGTGGTTTGAGTGGACGCTATTTGAAATGAATTTTCTGAACACCTTCTATTTTTGCGAGATCCTTACTTAAGGCTCTACCAATTTTGTCGCTGTGTTGTGTTAGGACTAACCTATAGAGAATGCTGTTTTCAATAATGTTTATGTCAGCTTCAATACTGGAAATGCGCAATTTCCGCTCTGAAAAAACATATTCAAGTCGGGGGTAGATATCGGGTTCCGCTGTTACTGTTACATTGAGATGTAAATAGCGATCTTTTTTGAATTTCGGTTCCAGTTTTTTGAGAATGAGCAACGAAAACAAGGCTACAAAGGTTGCTATCGTTCCCGCACTTACCATCCCCATACCGAAAGCCATACCGATGCCTGCGACCATCCATAGGCAGGCTGCAGTAGTCAGCCCGCGGACATTAAAACCCTCTTTAATAATGACTCCCGCACCAAGAAAACCAATACCTGTGATAATTTGGGCTGCGGCTCGACTGGGATCAAGACGAACTACTCCAGTCGCAGAGAGATCTCCATATTTAAGGTAAAATGCCTCGGACAGAATCATCATGAGACAAGATCCCGCTGAGACCAGTAAGTGTGTTCGTAATCCCGCAGGCCGACCGTGCTTTTCCCGCTCAAAACCGATGACCCCACCGGCCAATGCTGCCAGCATAATCTTGAGAAAGACCACCAGTTCGTAACTATCTAAAAGAGTTGCAGAAAAAAACATAGGGATTCCTGTACGGTAAAGGGTTAGTAACTGTAGCATCTTCTTGTGCGGCCCCAACAGAGAAAATATCTGCTTAAATCATTCGTTGGCATGACAATGCTGTGTACAAACACGAGGAGAGGTCACGGAAAAAACGGTGGAATGGGTGGAGCGATTGAAGTCGTGACTTATGGCAGGACATTTAATGGGAAAAACAAAGACAGATTGGCCTGTCACAGGGGGAATTGTCCAAAACTAGTGACTTAAACCTCACCCTTCTATTTTGAAACACCAAAATCGGCCCTTTCGCTTTACTGTGATTTCAATAGGTTAGCGGAAGGACCTTTTTGTTACGGACTTTCGAGACGATCCAGGGGAGAATAGTTGTGTAATACCGGATAGGTATGAAGTTGAGTGGGGCCGGCAGGTAATGATTTTGGTTGAAAGGGCTTCTGAATCGGATATCTGGACGGTTGGATGTCGATCAGTTCCATACTTTTGAGACAGCCATCCCGTCACATCTTCTAAATTTTGACAATTGTTTTCAACCAGCCATATGTATCCCTGCGAATGAGCGATATTTAACAAATCCAGTACTGACCGACTTTCAGATCCATAAAACAACCCAGGTCAATTTACGAAACGATTTCATCAGAATAGGCAAATAGGAAATGATGCCGACCTGTCTCTGTTTAGTGCTCTGAAAAGGCCCATACCCGTAGCATTCTTCTTGAATTAGTGTATATTAATCGAACGTGGTCTTGGGGCAGCTTAGAAGTGTGATTCTGTTACTCTACGCTTCTGTTTTAGATTATTACTCGTATTTGCCAACAAAAGGAGAATGCTGATGCACTTACTAAAAAATGGATTGGTTGTAGCGTTATTGTTGCTGGTGACGGTTTTTTCCGGGTGTATTCCCACTGGACAACCATTCGCACCAATCAAGGAGATGACTAACGACCAAGCAGTTATTTATCTCTATCGCCCCTTCAATATGGTTGGTGGGGCCAGAATGTACACGATATGGGTCGATCAACAGGAGATGGGGAAGCTTTCCAATGGAGCTTACGAACCCTTTGTCGTTGTCCCGGGTACTCATACTGTAGAACTGAAAGAGGATGCAATGCTGCGCAAGGGATATGAATTTGAAGTCACCGTGCAGTCCGTCGCCAATGGAACCAGTTATTTACGTTTTGGCAGTGAGTGGGCAGGTGGCAAGGCTGACCTAAAGACAGTTGATGCCTCAATAGCAACCCCCGATCTCGAAAAGTGTAAAAATTACTAAGAGAACCCTTGTGAAGATACTTCACTGGTAATCTGGTTATAGATTCTGGATAGAGAGAGCTTCTCTCTACCCCCTGTTGCCCCGGAAACTACCAATACCAGAACAAGGCGAGTCTCGGCCTGCTTAAACAGGCTGAGGCTTTCATACAAAGTTAATCACAATGCATTCCTGTTTGAATTAAGGAAAAATCGTACAATTTCGACATCAAAAACCAGAATTTTACTTCTGGAAATGGATTTTGGGTCGATTCCTTCTGGGGATGGTATGGGTCACGGACCAGATGTTGGCTCCGGCGAATGGAAGTCTGTTATTGAGTTCAAACTCGGCATCCGGGGCAATCCGAACATCCCAGATCGTAATAGTCCAGAATGGTGCAACGATATCAATGCTTCCATTAAAAGTAGATGATCCTAACCAACCACTGAAGCGGACTAACCGATGCTGTAGTGGTTCGGTAGAAGGTTTCTACTCAATTGAAAGTTTTCGGGCAGCCGCTTACGGGGAAAGGCAATCTTAAATATGGTAACAAAATGAAAACAGATCCTAGCTGGGGCTTTTTCGTTTTTTTATCTCGAATATAGTAATTGAGCCGGTAAGATTGTCTCGCTGCGGGGTAGCTCAAACTTTAGCAGGATCTTTGCTGAATACGGTGACGTTCACATCGATCTGAGTGGTGAGAACACTGAGTTTTTTGAGTGCGTCCTGTCGCTCCAGCGAGGTGTGCCAGACATGGGGCGTCATGCCGAGAAGTTGCTGGATGGACTCACCCTGGAGATCGAGGGTGAACCGAACCCGCTCTTCGGAGATGCGGCGGAAGTGGCTGGCCAGCTTATCCACGGGGGCGAAGGGTTGTGGGCGGATCTGATCGTAGATCAACTCGCGCAGGGATAGCAGGTGATCAGGGCCGGTTGTCGTAACCACCAGAGGGGCGTTGGCCTTGAGGACGCGGGCATACTCAGCGGATTCGAACAGAGTAAACAGGGCAGTCATGCCGTCGAGTGAGCTATCCGAAATGGGGATGCGGGCGGCGGAGGCCACCACCCATTCGATACTTCGACTTCGCTGGTTGGCGGTTCTAATCGCCTCCTTGGAGATGTCGATTCCCATCCAGTCGGCCTGTTGACCGTTCGCTTCCAGTGCCTCTTGCATAAAGACAGTGTAGTAGCCTTCGCCACAGCCCATGTCGAGAAGGCTGCCGCTGCCCCCATCCAGGTGCGACAACAGTGATCGGGTCACCGCTTCTGCAATGGGCTGGTAGTAACCTGCGTTAAGAAACGCTCTTCGGCCCCAGACCATGGCCTTATCGTCGCCGGGTTGCCGGCTTTTCTTGTGCTGGACGGGGAGCAGGTTGAGGTAGCCCTGACGTGCTCGGTCAAAGCGGTGCCCCTGCCTACAGGCAACATTTTTCTCATCGGGGGCAAGGGGTTCCTGGCAAAGCGGGCAAAGTAGCATCATACGGTGATCCTCATGGCTGTGAACTGTTGAGCACCAAATCGGACACTCTACATGCCGTCAGGCTTGGAGTCAATTCAGCCACCGGCTTCGCTTTCCAAGAACGAAATAAGCCTCAGTCCAGATAAACTGACTGAAGCTTTGTTGCCCGTCCCAACAAGACGCTCCTAGACCTGATATAGCTCCAAGGTAGGTAGGCACGTCAGAGCTATATGACAGACATAAAGGGCTATTTGCTGCCGCATACGCTACAGCGAAAATTCGGAGAAAAAATAAACCTAAGAGCGATCCATATTCCCGCGGTGAAAAGACCCAGAATTAAATCTCCGCCGCCTATGGGCTTCACACGGCGTTTAAATTTTGTTTTCTTACCACAAGCCTTGCATAGCTTCTTTATGGATTGCGTTCGATGCATAAGCCCTCCTGTTGAGATAACATATTTTGCTGTGAATATATTTAATCATATCTTTTGAACTTGTGCTCTGGATTCCTGAACATCGGCTGAAAAGGATTTCATGAGTTAGACACAACTACTTCCAAAAATCTCTCAGCAAAAGTTCCTTATTTGAATCTGTGAATTGATAGTTAAACCTCATAGTATTACTACTCACTTGATCAACCTCTTCTGTGAACATCCCTATTTGAAAGCCAGTAGGGTTTAAACCTTCTAATAACTTGTAAACCTGGGCATTAACTTCGTCAGGGGTTAAGTGCCGATTATTGATTTCAGATTTCATGTTTCTTGCGTACAATGAATTCTCACAAGGACGAATAGAGAGTAAGGTCAAATAATTTATGTCAATGTTATGTAATAGCTCCAGAGTGCCAACAACGTGCTCTTCTGATAATCTCAAGCCACCCACCCCTGGCATTAACATCGCGGACACTTCGATTTCAGCTTCAACCAACATCTTCGAAGCTTCAATCATTTCATTGCGTGTGCAATCCTTACACACATAATTTAAGACGTCATCAGCCCCACTCTCCACCCCCCAGTAAAGCATGGAAAAACCCGCTTCCTTAAGCATTTTCAATTCGGCAACAGACTTCTTCAATATCGAAGCAGTCCTGCCATAAAGTGAAATCCTCTGCGGGCGAAAGATGCCACTCGCATAATTTAATGATTCCAGTAATAAATCGGTATCAACCCCTAACGAGTTCCCACTGCCAATAAACAGCCTCTGAATCCTTGATTTTTCAGAACCTATAGAGTCAGCAACCCTATCTGTGTGTTCTCTGAACTCGACAAGCGATTTCGTTACAGGGTCCATCCCAGAATATTCAGTGCAGAAAGTGCACCTATTATAATCGCACCCTGTGGTTAACTCTAAACGTAAAACATGAGATTTTCTCTCAGAAGGAGGCGAAGACAAACTATGAGAGCTAAACAAATTAACATTCCTATAGGTCTCATCCAACTTAGGAGCAATAACGGAAAAGATTCGGCTAGGAACACTAATAAAATCATCACCTTCAGTTTTTATGAAACCTTCTTCAACTAAGAATTTAACCGCGAGGTTCGCCGCAAAAGAATAAACCGAAGAATCAATACTGGATCTCATAGTCCTCAGTATGGAATCATTGTAAAAATATTGGGCAACGCCACTAAAATCTTGATGTCTATCTAGAAGGCTATCAACGGTTAAAACCTGAAGTTCTTCATCAGGGATTTCCATTGAAGGCATATTTACGCCATAACGCCCAGCACTGGAGTAAAACCTAACCTTTGAGACACCATCTGATTTTGCTGTGATAAAACCTTCACTTCCAGGCTTAACATAGCTAGCATCACTATCCAGCCTCACACTAACCCTGGCACCTTTTTCTAAAGTGGTAAAATCATCAATTTTTATGTATTGAATAAAAAGTGGGAGCAAATAATTTTCAAACTCGCGGCAAGACATGTATCTTAAACTATCATCATGACAATCGATTTCATGATTTATTCTGGCTGCTAAATCAAGAACAACATTTTCTATAACTCCATACCTGTCATTTGATTTATCAAAAAGTGACTCTATGCCATCAAAGTAAGGCAATAAGCTAGAAATGCCATGATTCGTAAATTTACGAATTAATTTATCTTGGTTGACTCTCTGACCGTCAACTTGTCTTAACATCCACAATAATTCATTATGACTAACAAACATATGTTCACTGCTCGACAATATTTTTAAATAAATTAGATTTTTGCTAAAAGGTGAAGAAATCAAGTTTCACAATACAATACTATTATTAACAGATGAAGCGATAATAGTTGTGTCCGATATCGGCATTGGTACGATATCCCGAAATTTCATCAACATATCTTGGACCTACCAGTATGCGAATATTCCAGGAGCCTAGGAGGGACGGGCATAATTTTATAAGTACCGCAAATTTCCAAACTAGCCCCCTCCCCCGATTTGTCGGTCCCAGATTTCAGTATTTCCATGTCTCATCATATGGTCTCCCCCCTTAGGCAAGTTCTTTGTGAGGAATGAGAGGGACAAGCTTGATGGGAAAAGCTGTTTTATTCTGGCTAGGTAGGCTTGTTGTCGCATCGATCCGGATACCCTTTTACTCGATCTGCCCACAAAACCAGCCGACCTGCCCATTCCCCCTCCACAAGCGTTTGGTTTTGGGATGGCATCGGCAAACGAATTGTCAGGATCATCCGATGATGATATCAACATTGTATTGACTTGGCTGTCCGTGTTAAGGTCACTTATCTTATACGTTTGTGCAGAGATAATTTGTTGGACGAGATTTAAAGTTAATCAGTCACGAATATGCCACGCAGACAACTTATGGTTGCGGGGTGTTTTATTTTTACATAGATATTGTTTGCACAACAAAAAACGCTCCCACAAGGGAGCATGGAGTTAAAAATGGCTGAAGGTACTGTTAAATGGTTCAACGATGCAAAAGGTTTTGGTTTTATCGAGCAGGAGAGTGGCGATGATGTGTTCGTTCATCATTCCGAAATCCAGGGCGAGGGCTTTAAATCTCTAGCTGAGGGCGACCGTGTGGTTTTTGATGTCACCCAGGGCCAAAAAGGGCCTCAAGCATCTAATGTTCGAAAATAATAGAAAAAGTTACAACCGCTAAAACCCTCAAGAGCCCTACGGTCAATCCGTGGGGCTCTTTTGATTTAGGTTCAATGGCTCAATCATAACAAAGAAGGTATTGAGGCCTGCTCACATCTCAACTGGCATAATTTTGAGATGAAGTCGCGAAGGGGACCTGGGCCACAAATCCATCCCCCTAAACCAGTCAACGACGTATCTCAATCATTGTTTTAGGTTAAAATCTCGCCATCTGCTCATTCGAACGATTTCCTCTTTCATAACCGCTAGGTTTTTCTTTGCGAATTGCCGGCGAGTCGATAAGATCTTGCGTTATGGAGAAAATCGAAACAACAGCAGCAGCGCCACCGCCCAAAGGCATCCATTACGGCTGGGTCATCGTTCTGGTCGGCACCCTAACCATCGTCGCCTGCCTTGGGTTGGCCCGTTTTGCCTTCGGAATGTTATTGCCCTCGATGCGAGAAGCCCTGGGGATGTCGTATGACGAGATGGGACTGCTTGGGACGGCAAACTTCGCCGGCTACCTGGTCGCCGTCGGAATGACCCCCCTGCTACTCCGCCGGCTAACTCCACGCAAACTGATCGCCGGCGGACTGATGATGATCGCCGTCTGTATCTTTGCTATCAGCGCCTGCAACCGTTATCTCCCGGTACTGATCCTCTACACTCTGGTGGGAGTCGGAAGCGGTCTAGCGAATATCCCGCTGATGGTTCTAGTCTCCTACTGGTTCCGGCGGGATTGCCGTGGCCGGGCCGCCGGCCTGATCGTCATCGGCAGCGGCTTCGCTATCGTCTTCTCCGGCTTTGCCATCCCCTATTTCAACATCCATTTCGGAGTGAACGGCTGGCGAGCCAGTTGGTTTCTGATTGCCATGATCGTACTGGCAATCGCTGCCGTTGCCGCTATCCTAATTCGCAACAACCCGGCAGAAAAAGGGCTGGAACCGGTTGGCAGCAAAGAACCAATTGTCTACGATTCGGCTGAAACTAAGGGACGCTTCACGACCGTACAGATCCTTGCCCACCTGGGTGTGCTCTACTTTGTTTTCGGTGCAACCTATGTCATTTACGGCACCTTCATTGTTACGACCCTGATTGAGGAATACGGCTTCGCTGAGGCAAGCGCCGGTCATTTCTGGTCGTGGGTCGGCTTTTTCAGCCTTTTTTCCGGGATTGTTTTCGGCACGCTCTCCGATCGGATCGGCCGTAAAGGTGGGTTGATGACCGTTTTCGGCGTTCAGACTCTAGCCTACCTGTTCGCCGGATTAAAGCTGGGCACAACGGCCATCTTCTGCTCAATAGTTCTGTACGGCATCGCTGCATTCGCCATCCCAGCGATCATGGCGGCAGCGATCGGTGACTATCTGGGCAAAGCCCGAGCGGCGGCCGGCTTTTCGATCATCACCTTCTGTTTCGCCATCGGCCAGGCCCTGGGTCCGGCAGTGGCCGGCGTAGTGGCCGAAACAACTGGCACCTTCACCGGCAGCTATCTCGCTTCGGCGGCCCTGACAGCTAGCGCCGTCATCCTCGCGCTATTTCTTCCCAAACCTTCTGGGCAACTCTGACGCCAAATCTTCATGAATCCCCCCTAGTGCCTTGTAACTCTTAAAGTGTCGCAAGATTGCGAAGGGATTTGGCGTACCAATAAGGCGTGACAAAGGGCGCATAGCACCGCTATGCAACTGAAGTCCCAACGCAGGTGGCGCGTCAAACAACAAGCAAGATGCGACGATTTAGGGGGTACAAGGTACTAGGTCAGGAGACAAGTTGCCAACTGAACGTACTCGAATTGCGGGAATCCTAGAAAAGCCGCTGGCCGCTCATCGTCACCGTCATAGGTCAAATCCTATTTTCAAAGGTGCCTATTCCCTTGGGGAGCCCACATCCGCCTCAGGTTGACATTTTGCCATCCGCACCTAATCTTTATTCAATGTCACTGCATTCTAAAGAGGAATCAAAACCACATCGGAGGAGGTTGCCTATGAAAACCATCAGACAGGTACTAGAAGCTAAAGGGAACGAAATTTTGTCCATCAGCCCTGACCGATCGGTCTATCATGCGGTGGAGATCATGGCCGAAAAAGGGGTGGGATCGTTGATTGTGCTGGAGAAGGGAAAGGTCGTTGGGCTTGTCTCCGAAAGAGATTATGCCCGCAAAATCATCCTCAAGGGGCTCTCGTCGCCCAAGACTCCGGTCCGCGACATTATGGCTACCCGAGTAGTTTATGCCCGGCCTGAACTGACCATCGAGGAAGGGATGGCGCTAATGACCGACAAGTGTTGCCGTCATCTGCCCATCATGGACAAAGGCCAACTGTTGGGCGTTCTTTCGATCGGCGATCTGGTCAAAGCCTCTCTTGCCGAGAAGTCGTTTCTGATCGATCAATTGGAAAACTACATTACCGGGACATTCCCCGAAGCCGCTTCCTGATGGGGTAATTTTTTCAACACACAAGGCCTGCTTAACCGAATGGGCCTTGTGTATTGTTTTCTGGGAAAACCCGGCTATGCAGTAAATGATTAGAATTTATCTTCCACTAATTAATCAGACACAGAAAAGCTCTTCTGGCGATCGGAAGGGCTGTTTGAATCGCCTCACAGGGAATCGATCGTTGTGAGTTATAAAAACTGTCTTCAGGAAGTTTCCTATTCTGGATCGTAAACTGTTTTTTTGCTACCTTCAGAATCGGGCTTTCGCATTTATGGCGGCCTTATTTCGATCTGGTCAATTGTCAAAAGCAGTTACATGTGAAAATCCCCGCCATCTACTCTTTCGAGCGATGCATCCTTTTGTTCCTCGTTTTCGGCGACAATGGCCCGGTTATGTCGGGACAATCTCTGTTATAATTTTGGTCACATCTTAGCCCCTATTTCCATGTCAAGGAGTCCACCGATGTCGTTGTTGAAACAAACTTCCCTGATTTTCGCTACCGTCCTTCTCTGTCTTCCCCAGTTTGTTCTGGCTGTTAGTCATGAGCATGACGGAAACAATGCGAAACCGGATGCTGAACATGCTCACCACATGAAACCGCTGACCACTCAAGGGGTCCAACTTTCCGCCGACCTACTGGCCTTGCTCAACAAGGAGATGGGATTGATCCAAGAGGGTATGATGAATATGGTTCCAGCTATCGCGGCTGGTGAGTGGGGCAAGGTGTCGGCCATCGGCCAGAAGATCAAGGCGAGCTTTATTCTCAAGCAGAAACTGACAGATGCACAGAAAGAGGAATTGAATCAAGTGCTTCCGCAGCAGTTCATTGAAATGGACATGGATTTTCACAAGTCGGCGGGAATGCTGGCCCATGCCGCAGAAAAGAAGAATGCGGATGTGGTCAATTTCTACTTCTACAAGATGAACACTGCCTGTGTTTCCTGCCACGGAAAGTATGCAGCAAGGCGCTTCCCTGGGGTAACTAATGGCGGCGATGAGGAGCATCAACACTGATTTCGTTCGAAAGCCAGTCACAAAGATAGTAAGATTTAGCCGTTATCGAAGAACTGCAAAGCATTACCCGTGAGATTGACGACCTCACCAAGGCGGTTTTGGATACAATCACCCTGGAAAAAGCCCTCAATAGATCACGTCTTCGGGCCAAGTTCTCCACACCCGAATAGTCAAATCCCACCAAAGTAAGGGACTTGGCGTGATCAAATCGATCAGGAAGTAAAGACCTTTGAAACAACCAATTGCTACAGAATCTGAAACCGGCTGTGAAACCGCTACAAAAATGGGCAAGATCGGCGACCGTCCCTACTGGGCTCTGGTTCTGTCTATTCTGATCAGGGCCGCACATCAAGTTGGGGCAGCAATTTTTCTTACTGTCTATCTTCTCGAACTCATTCCTGAACCGCCGGTGATCTTTACCGTTGTAGCTCTGGTCACTGGCGTCTTGTTGGTTATCACTGAATGGTTGCGCCATCACCAAATTTTCAGAGAGTTCTCAGGTATGATCACCACTTCAAAACTCATTCTTCTTGGCGCTGCATATCATGGATTTCTGCCGATGCAGGGCATCGTGCTACTCGCTTTTGTCATCGCCTCGGTTGGTGCCCATGCACCGAAAAAAGTACGCCACCGCCTGCTGTTTTAAGCACCAACCCCTGCGACTCAAGCGACCGGAAGCAACCGACATCCTTGACGATGCAAACCTCAATATTGTTCTTAATGACAAGATGATTCTGGCCGGAGAAGACCAGACCGAAATTCCTGACGGTAGCGAGATCAGCCTGCTCTCCTACGTTTTCGGGGGCTAAGTACCGACTAGCAACAGGAGGACTTTTTAGAGCAACAACTGGTGTGTGGTTGGTCAAACAACATCTCTTCGATGTTAGCGTCAAAAGACTGCTCAAGCTCAGCGATAATCGTGCTGAACTGGCTGGCAGCAAGACCATTTTCACAGGCAGGACAAGTGGAATAAGTTTTTTTGAACCAGCTCAGCGCTTCATAAATAGATGCGCCACAACAGGGACAGTCCAAGGCTATCTTTGGATCAACATGCAAGGTTTTGTTCTCCCAGTGTTCAGATTGCGGAAACTGCTGATACTCACCATAGCAGAAGTTAACTCACTTTGAATATGGCTGTTTCTGCCGACCTCATTTCTTCCCAGCAGCATAATCGGTATATTCTGCAATATAATATTCAGCCGATTCACTCCCCAACATAACCGCATCGCGCCCCTGCATCGTTTCGATCCAGCCCAGCAAGTAATCGAGATGTTCAGGAATCCTCAGCCCCCGATAATGCTCCAGCACTGCCCAGCGCTCAAACCAGGG
The DNA here is from genome assembly GCF_055389805.1 of Desulfuromusa ferrireducens. Classification (NCBI taxonomy): domain Bacteria; kingdom Pseudomonadati; phylum Thermodesulfobacteriota; class Desulfuromonadia; order Desulfuromonadales; family Geopsychrobacteraceae; genus Desulfuromusa; species Desulfuromusa ferrireducens. The sequence continues at coordinate 3,175,084 of NZ_AP042415.1, read as the reverse complement.
ATAGATGGCGATGTCGGTCAGTCCGACCTGCCAGCCAAACCAATAAGGCCCCTCTCCTTTACGACGCTGTAATTCCCCATCCAAGACCGAAAGCACCTGGATCATTGGCTCAGTAACGCTGCTCTGGTCCTCTTCCTGTTGTGCTTTGAGCAAGCGATAGAACAACGGAACAAAGCTCGACCCGGCATAATCGATCCAGAGCCGGGCCTCAGCTCGTTGCTGTACGGTCGTCGGCAATAGCGGCGGTTCGGCACAGCATTCGTTGACGTACTCATTGATAACCAAGGATTCGTGCAACAGAAAGTCTCCCTGCCGCAATGCCGGTACGGCACCAGCAGGATTGACCTTCGAGTACCAGTCCGGTTTATTACGCAGGTCGATTTCGATCAGGGTGAAAGGAAGGTTCTTTTCCATCAACGCCAAACGGCTACGGTGGGCAAAGGGACAAACCCGGGCACTGAACAGTTCGATGTTTTCCATAGCAGCCTCCATGAGCAGAGAAACATAACTCAGGATAACATTTTTGCCCCACCTCTGGCCCCGTCAGCGAAGGAAAAACTATGTAAAGAGGGACACTCCCACATTGATACAGAAGCGCAGCCAATGGAAGAGTTTCCGCTGAACCGGTTTTGCCCGCCGCCAATCAAGACCGACTGCGTAAAAGCAGATAACGGAGCGTGTACCAGAGAAGCATGATCAGGGCAATCAACGGCAACGCCGGGATAAACAGACCGGTCAGCTGCGCCAGCACCGTTGCGACGAACAACGCGACCACCGATACCGGCAGGTAGAGACCGATCCGCCCTTGGCGCGCCAGCGTTTCACCGGACGCTCCGAGCAGATTGTCGTTGACCCCGTGGCGACGGGCAACGATGGCGAAGAAAACGACGATAATCCAGTCCGAGATACCGAACACCGGGGCCAGGCCGATAGAACCGGGGAACACCAGCTTGATCAGCACCATGTCGATAAGCGGCGGCGGCCCCACCGGGGCCAGGTAATACTCTTCGATCTGCCGGGTGAAAGCGGCGGTCGGACCGTAGAGCCAACTGGAAAAATCGGCCAGGGTCATTGCTATACCAATCGGCACGACCTCCCAGAGCCGCTGAACATAGCGGGCCAGAGCCGCGCCAATGAGGGTCGCGACCAACAGCAGCAGCCCCGACTTGATCACCGTCAACAGCGACTGCCAGGAACCACCCAGAGGCAGTTGGTTGATCAGCCAGACACTCAAGCCCAGGGTGAACCCCCAGAAGAGATAAAAGCCGCGGCTGCGTTCTTCGGGGTGCAACAACAGAGCAGGCAGCAGCAGTTGCGCGGCGGCGTACAGTTGCAAGGCGATAAAGCCGGCGGACCACAAAGGAGTCGCCGCTTCAAGCAGTCGCCCGGTCGACCAGAGGCCGTAGATGGCACAGCTCCACAGCAGGTGGCTGGCGATCAGCAACAGGATCAGCCGCCGGTTTGGTCGGCTGAAGGTGGTGAAAGAATGTAGCAGCATGGGTCGGTTAGGCCTCGGCTTTTAGGATAGTTGAACTCGAAAGTGTAATAGCGGCGGGTTTTATATGCAAGTTGCCAATGCTTGGGTCAGTTATCTATGGCTTTGCTAGGCAGGCAGCAGGAATCATTCAGTCCGTCGGCGCACCGATTAAAAAGGACGCCCTGTTAGGGGCGATCTTTTTTAAATTGGTGCAATCAGGGGGGGACCCGAATGGCACTAGTTTAAGGGTAGGCACCAGCAAAACCGGGACTGTCCCCGCGCCGTTTCACTTTGAGGGGGCTGTCCCAGGCTTTTGCGATGCGAACCGCCACATTTTCAAGGCTCGTAAACATCTTGGGACAGCCCCCGAAGGTGCTGGGGACAGTCCCGAGTTTACTACAAAATTTCTTAAACCAGCGCCATTCGGGGGGTGACCCTAGTTTTCTCAAAAAGCAGGCAAAAAGGGGCCACATCTGTGGAGACGCGACCCCTTTTGCATTTTCCCTGTTGATTTTTAAATTACATAAAGCTACGCCCAGATTTCTTCATCGGTGGGAACCGTTCTGTTTTTTTTCGGATAACCGACCCTTGAAATATTGATCAAGTGCTGGTAGTCGAGATTTTCCGAGATTGAATTGTTTCCCCAGGAGCCGCAACCGAGCGTCGTGGTCGGCGCAAAACCATTAGACAGACTGCCTCCGGCTGTTGTCGAACTCGGTTCATTGACGACAAGACGGCTGATAGGAAGTTCAATGCCAGCGGCTTCGATGTGTTTATCATTATTTGAATGAATAGCTGCCGAGTGGCCGGCACCTTCGATAAGAAGATTCTTTTTGGCGATGGCAATGCCCTCAGCAAAAGAATTGTATTTAAAGCTGACCATAACGGGGAACATCTTCTCTTTACGCAAGATGTCATCGTCTTTATCGTTCGAACGAAGCAGGATGACTTTTGTGTTTTTAGGGATATTTACTCCCGCAAGCTCACCCATTTTGGCCACGCTCTGTCCAACCGCAGCGACCAAAAGATGTCCGTCTTCAAACAGCGCCGTTCTGAATTTATCGACGATCGCTTGATCATCGACATAGAATGCGCCATTCGTTTTAAATGCGGCAATAACTTCCTCATATCTATCTGCCGGAGCAATAATCGACTGTTCTCCAGAACAGATGATGCCATTATCAAATTTACGACCGTAGATTACTTTTTGTGCCGCGTCGTTATAGTCGATGTCTGTGTCGATTAATACCTGAACGTTTCCCGGTCCGACGCCATAGGATGGTTTGCCACTGCTATATGCAGCTGCAACCATTGCGGGACCGCCTGTTGCCACAAGCACATCAACAGACTTCATAAGCTCCTGAGTTAACGGGAGTGATGGCTCTTCGATACACTGGATAAGATTTTCCGGCGCACCGAGTTTTGCGATTTTTTCTTTTATCAGGAGGGTCGTTTTACACGTGACGGCTTTTGCCCGTGGATGCGCTGCGATAATGATCGCATTCCGCCCCTTGAAGGCAAGCATGGTATTACACATGAGGGTTACAACGGGATTTGTGGTGGGCATTATCGCTCCAACAATACCCTTGGGTTTGGCGACGAACACGAGACCTTCGCTCTCATCTCGGTCGATGATCCCAACTGACTTTTTATCTTTCAAATGATTCCAGATGACTTTTGACTTGCCTTTGCATTTAGCCACCTTGTCTTCGTAGACGCCCATTCCGGTTTCTGCAACAGCATCGTACGCAAGCTCCTCGGCATGGTCATAAACAATTTTCGCAACGGCTTTAACTATTGCATCCACACCTGTCTGATCAAAAGATTCAAACGCATTTTGGGCAATGCGTGCTTTTTTGATCATTTCGTCAATTTGGATTTCCCCAGACATCTCACACTCCCTTTCAATATACGAACGCGCCCAGCGAAACACAGGCTCCTGTTTCCCTTTGTTCCCTTGCGCTTCTCACTGATCTGATATTTCTTACCATATATCTTAACGTGAGTGTGTAACTATTAATGTTAATCAGAAATACTTTTACAGGTTTTTGTTTCTGCGTTTGGCGTCGAGGCAGCTTGTCAGCAGTTGAAGCCATTTGAGAGAATGTTCCGTGGGGAGCCGAAAGGGGACGCTGTTGACAAACTAGGGACAAACCAGGGAAACTCCCCATATTTCCAAAATCATGCAATTACTGCATTCCTAAAAGATCACCTAGTCGAACCTTTGCAAAAGTACGGTATGTAGTGGTCAACTAAAGAATCAAACGGGCAGGCTTTAAAACCTGCCCGTTTCAGGTTTTATTATTTGCAGAACTGGGGTCCATCGTGGTTCAAATTCCAATGACAACCACAGCAATCGAGGGTCAACTCTTCGGTAATGAACTTTTGTGGGACGTTCACATCACTTGGAACCGGAAGGAACTGATATTTTGCCCATTCTGACTTCGCATAAACACTCCCAACAGAGAACAACACTAGACCACAGACCAAAAACAGAACCACTTTTTTCATGTTTAGTCTCCCCTTAAAATTCAGTAATTTGCCGACAAGAAAGGACCCACCGAAGGTTACCGATTGTCAACCAGAACCATTTAGCTCCAAGGTATAGATTGAAGCTAAAGTTGCCGTCAATATTTCCCTCGTAAAAAGAGTGACTTTGATCGCGTAATATTTTCTCATAAAAGTCAAAACGGTCCAGACGGCTGATGCCATCCAGACCGCTTTAGATGCTAGACCCAATTGAGCCACGATTGACCGGTCAGTCCTGACCCGGTCAATCAGCAAGCCCCTGCACCCTCCCGACCTGACCGTCCTCCAACCTGACCTTAATCCCCCGGGAATGAAACGGTGACTTGGTCAAGAGGTCCTTGACGATCCCCTTGGTCAGCTTACCTAAGCGCTGGTCAGCTGGCCCCGCCACCCAGAAGCCCGAACAGCAGCAGCATGATGAGGGTCTGAATAATCCAGCCGATCACGCACACGCCCACAGCCCGCAGGGTGCTCGTATAATCCAGCGCCTGCCGGACCGCGACCACCATGGCCACCAGCATCCAGAGGGATGCCAGCGCAAAAATGATCGGTCCCAGCCCTGGGATGATCCCCAGAACCCGAATCAGGCCGGGAGAACTGGAAAATCCGGTGGTGCGCAACAATTGCCCGAGATCGGCTTCGGTTTGCGGTTCGGCTAGAAATCTGGTACCGATGAAGTAGGTGAGCCAGGCCCAGATGTACCAGCTGCCAAGGGCGGCAAGGGTTCCGAGCAGAATCCCACCAAGACCGAGGTTCGCGATACTTCCGATCCCGGCCGCCAGACTGGAAAGTACAACCACCCCCATGGCCTGAGGCATTGCACTCTGGTCGGCTTCGACCTCTTCATAAAAGGGAACGTCTAATTTCGCTGCACGCAGCATCCGCGTAGTAAAAGGGTTCATTGTCACTCCTTTGGTTGGTTGATGATAAAGATGGAATATGGCCAGACCCTGTCACACTCAGAAACTTAAGGCAACATGACCGCCGGCCGCCTGACCCGGTCAATCAGCAAGCCCCTGCACTCTCCCGACCTGACCGTCCTCCAACCTGACCTTAATCCCCCGGGAATGAAACGGTGACTTGGTCAAGAGGTCCTTGACGATCCCCTTGGTCAGCTTACCTGAGCGCTGGTCCTGCTTGAGAATGATCACCACGGCAAGCCCGGGAGTGATCTCCGATCTATTCTGTCCATTCATCGTTTCGACTCGTCTCTTGTTTGTGGTTCAATTCGTGGCCAATAGTCCCCTGACCTGTTTATTTGCGCTTCAGAGGGTGAGGCCCTTATCCAGACACCATTTGCGTAGCAGCTCTTCGATCCGCTGCTCTTCAAAGAGATCCCAGAGGTCGAGCAGGTGGAGGCGGCGCATCAAATCCTTCACATTGCGAAAGGCCCCGGAACGGGTAAAGATCGCCTGTACCTGCGGCACCTCCGATTGAGCATGGGTATTGAAGAACTCGAGCATCAGTCCCTTCCCCGGATCGAGATCTTGCCTGCGGGGGATGAGGAGATAGTCGGGGTCGTTATCGGCCTCGGGTGGAGCCTGGTCGAACCCGGCTTCAACCGAGGCAAGAAAGACCTTACCGGTGACGCGGTGGACCATCGCCCTGCGGTCACCTGGTTGGCCGTTACTGATGTAATTGAAAGCGTCTTCTATCGTGTCGTAGGACATGCTGGCTCCTTAGGGTAGAAGTTCTGCTGATTGATTCCGGGGAGTGAATCCTACCACGCCGCGTAATGACATAGGGGTCGCGTCTACACATTCCACATTATGGAAGAAATCAGGATTCCCACGACGACAGCGCCGATTTAAAAAAAGACCGCCCTTATTGGGGCGATCTTTTAAAATTGGCGCAATCTGGGGAGTGACCCGAATGGCGCTAGTTTAAGCAATTTTGTAGTAAACTCGGGACTGTCCCCAGCACTATCGGGGGCTGTCCAAAGAGTTTACGAGCCATGAAACTGTGACGGTTCGCACCGCAAAAGCCTGGGACAGCCCCCTCAAAGTGAAACGGCGCGGGGACAGTCCCGGTTTTGCTGCATCCACCCTTAAATTGGCGCAATCTGGGGACTTTCCCTTTTTCTCACATCAACGGTTATGAGCAAAGCCTGGACCAACTTTATCGCCGCGGTTTCGACCGAGGCAGAATCCTGAGAATTGTTGACGGTGTTAGTTGGTTGCGTCTTGGCCGAGAAAGCTGCCCATAAAAATAGAAACAACGGAACCGGGGTCTTTTTGCAGCTCAGCCAATAGGGTCGCCTCTTCTTCAGGGCTTACTTCCTGATCGAGTTTCTCTTTTACGCCGGGGGACATATTTTGATCGGCCCAATCCTTCATTTCACTTTCGGATTTATCCGAAAGCGTTGCAAAAGCTTTGGTGATGATTTCGAGTTTGGTCATGGATTTTCCTCCTTGTCACCTAACAGGGATTAAGTGACACCGATACACCTCTGTATTGAAAACAGCCCTGTTTTACCAATTACCTAAAGGTAACGCAAATGGAAACCATAAGTGTATTAGCCGAAAACATGCAAAAAAGCTATGGATGCCAAGGGGCTGAATGCCTTTAAGGGGACGGGCACCGGAAGTAACGGTGCCTGTCCCCTTAAACCTCTCCTGGCTGACATAGGATCTCCGAAGACATGAATCGCAACCGATGTGGTCCTTTAGTGCAGGCAGGCTGGTTGACTATTTCCCGGGCAAACTAGAGACATCCATGATAAGTAAAGTCAATGGATGTCTCTAGCTTCACTTTCCTATTTTTTCCGAACGCGGAAGTTTTTATCTATGCAAAGAACCATTGAATTACTGGCGCCAGGAGGAGATGTTGATTCCATCAAGGCTGCAATCGCAGCGGGTGCGGATGCTGTCTACTGTGGCCTGAATAACTTTAATGCTCGGAATCGGGCAACCAACATCGAAGTTAAAGATTTAAATGGGATTTTAAATCTGGCCCATCGGAATAACTGTAAGGTTTATCTGACGATAAATATCATCATCGTCGAGAATGAATTCCGGGCGCTGGTCAATCTGCTGAATAAACTGGTCAACACCAGTATTGATGGCATCATCGTTCAGGATTTAGGTCTATTTTATCTGTTAGCAAAACATTTCAAAAATCTCGAAATCCATGCCTCTACCCAGCTAACGACGCATAATTCTGGCCAGATAGAATTTCTCCATAAACTGCGCGCCAGCCAAGTAAATCTCTCCAGAGAGTTAAATCTTGCTGAAATAGCAGAGTTGACTTCGGTTGCGCATAATAACCGGATTAAAACTGAAATATTCGTCCAAGGCTCCTATTGCCTCTCGTTTTCCGGGCTTTGTTATATGAGTTCTGTGCTGGAGGGGAAGTCGGGCAATCGCGGCAGGTGCAGCCAGCCATGTCGAGATGAATATCTAACGACGCCTGCGGGTAAACACTTCCCCTTAAATCTCAAGGACAATTCGGCCTATTTTGATCTGCCGGAAATCGCGGCAGCCGGGGTTGATTCCATCAAGCTCGAAGGTCGAATCAAGAAGTTTCATTACGTTTATACCGTCGTCGAAGCCTGGCGGGACCAGCTTGATCGGCTCTATCAGAAGCATAAACAAAACGATGCGTACGGTGCGCTGCAAAAGGTGTTTAACCGGGACTTTTCCAACGGCTTCCTGAAAAGCAGGCTCGATAAAGATATGTATATCGACAATCCTCGGGATAATTCGGCGCGCCATTTTTCAGCAATAGCTGGCTGCTCAACTGAGGAAGGGGTTGAGAGATCCAAACAGGAACTGCACGCGCTAAGAACTGAGATTATCGTCGCCGTTAAAGACAGAATTAAACCTTTGAGTATAGAAAAACTACCCCTGGATTTGGTCATTGCAGGAACCGTTGACAACCCGTTAACTGTAACGGTTAAAACTGCCGAAGGCTCATTTAACTTCTCATCAGTGGCTCCGCTGATCGATGCCAGTGCATACTCCTTAAGCCTGAACAATCGCGATCAAAGGGATGAGAAATCAACAGCGCACCACCAGCGGCCCGCCAAAAAAATATCCATTAAACCTTTGACTGAAGAGGTTTTTTCAAAGAAATTCAACGCAATAAACGACACTGAATATGCGCTTCGGAAAACCGAACTAACCGGTCTCCAAGCCGGCCTGTTTATTCATTCGAGGGAGCTGACCTCGATAAGGGATAGAATTATTTCTGCCCTGAATGGTGCAACGCAAACGGTTGAACCGGTGACCATTCCCCGTTTGAAAAAAAACGACCGGGCAAAGGTTAAACCAACCCTCGCCGTACTGATCTCCTCAGCAAAGCAGCTAGCCGCCTGCACCGAGAATTCGGCTGAGATCTTCTTTCAGCTTCCCAGTTGCTTTAACGGGAACAATTCCGAGCTTGTCGATCTATTTCTGAAAAACAAACAACTAACCCCCTGGTTCCCTTCGGTTCTGCTCGGCAATGACTATGATGCGGCGCTAGATATTCTGCAGCAGATTAAGCCTCAACGGATCGTAACAAATAACAGCGGCATCGCTTATGAAGCCTTTAAACAGGGGATTAAATGGATCGCCGGCCCTTACCTGAATTTGGTGAATTCCTTTAGCCTGATCTGTTTAAAAGAAACCTTCAACTGCGGTGGCGCATTTATTTCGAATGAAATCAGCAAGCAGCAGATAGCAGCCATCGTCAGCCCTGACAACTTTGAGCTCTACTACAGTATCTATCAGCCACAGTTACTACTGACCAGCAGACAATGCTTATTTCAGCAGGTTAGCGGCTGTGAAAAAGAGCTGATTGACGGGGATTGTCGGCAAAGTTGTCATAAGTCCACATCGATTACAAATTTGAAAAATGAATCTCTTCGGCTAACAAAGACCAAGGGCGACTATCATCATATTTATAGTAGTGACAATTTTTTTAACCCAGGGATCGTTACCGACCTGCCGGGTGTTTTTTCCAGTTTTCTGATCGATTTAAGGGACGTCGATCAGAAAATCAATACGGCGATAGACCGCGCCAGAATCATCAAATTATTTATCAAATTTCTAGCTGGCGATCCTCAGCCGATAAGCGAACTAAAACAGCGACTACCCCCAACAACTAACGCGCAATACAAAAATGGGATCTGAGAAACCCTCAACTCCCTAGATTTAATCGCTCGCTGCGCTTCGATTAACACGACGACGGCGCACAATTAAAAAGGTGGAAAATAATGGGCAATAACAGACTTCCTGAAATTGGTTTTCTAAGATTGTCACAAATCATAGGGAACCCTAAAGCAGGTCCGCCAATACCACCAATCATACCGGTATCAAAAACAACTTGGTGGCAAGGGATTAAAACAGGAAGATTTCCAAAAGCGATAAAACTCACGGAAAGAACGACGGTATGGAGGACTGAGGACATAAGAAAGCTAATAGATAACCTTAAACCTCATGACTGACAACGCTGCTATTGCAAAGGAAATTATCGTAGCAGGGACTTCTCCCCTGCCCTATTTTTCCTAAGGCAAAGTAAGACCCCGCGGCAGGCGTCAAGGTAGTTGTCGCTTCAAACTCATTCATGCAGTTTCTGATCTCAGGGCCTATTCGGAGGTCTTTTTTCGTTCCGGGGTGAGTCGAACAATATCGATTAGATTCCAGTTACTACCCCTCTTCTGGCATTCAGTGGTGAAACGGTGCCACACAGGACCAGAAAGATCGGAATAGCCCCCAGGGGCTGACGATTGCCAGAACTCCAACCAGAGACTTGATATACAAGGTGTATTCAGAGGGGGCTGTTATGAAGTGGTAAGTCCTCTAGGCTGAACCCACTTTTGAACAGGACCAGGCAGGCATCGACGACTTGAGGGGCGTAATAATGGCCCTTGTGTTTTTTTATTTCATCTAGAGCAAAGGTAATTCCGTTGGCAGGCCGGTAGGGACGATAGGACGCGGCAGCTTCAACAACATCAGCTACGGTCAGGATGCTGGTTTCCAACAGTATCTCAGCGCCTTTTAGACCCAATGGGTAGCCGCTTCCATCTTGGTGTTCATGATGTTGTTGAACTATCCGGGCAATCGGCCAGGGGAATTCGATCCCTTCAAGGATTTCATAGCCCGTTTGCGGGTGGATTTTGAGAAAGCTCTTTTCAATGGCTGACAACTTTCCCGGTTTGCTGAGGATTTCAACCGGAATGGAAATCTTGCCGATATCGTGAACAATAGCTGCAGTGTGAATGCCATGGATCTGCTCTTCGGGAAGGCCCATTCTTTTCGCTATGGCGAACGCCAACCGGGCAACCCGACGTTGATGCCCAGCGGTGTATGGATCCCTCTTTTCAACCTCAGAGGCTAGAGCATGGATGGTTTCATCAAAAATTCTCTGCGATTTCTGCAGACTCTCTCGCAGTGCTTCTTCCATCCGCTTGCGTTCGCTGATATCTTTGATCACGGCCATGAGACCAAAAATGCCCCCAGCTTCGTCCCGCAGCGGTGCCGTGGAAATGCTGATCTCTACTTGCGAGCCATCCTTCCTGCTCACACGCATATCCATGTCGGTGTAAACCTCTCCAGATAGGGCACGATTTCGCAACTGCTGGAATTCTTCTTCCCGTTCCTCTGAAATAATTGGGTTGGTTCGACCCAATATCTCCTGCTCTTCCCAACCAAACAGACGCTCGGCTGCCAGACTCCAAATCAGAACTGATCCCTCCTTATCGACGGCGAAGATTGCCAACGGTGACCCCTGTAACAGTGCCCAGAGGGTCTGAAGCCCAATTTTTTCTGCGGTCATTCGCCGAGTTCTGGTCGATTCCTGAGGCATGCGTGCTCGTTCCCAAATTTTATTCTGGTCCACTTTTCCTCAACTAAGCTTAGCGCTTACCAGCTAATTTGCATCCCTCTTCTCCTCACTGCCCCATTATTCAGGAAATCAGATAGAGGTGACAACTACGCTGACACATAGGGTTGTCATTCATTTACGAGATTATTGAGGTAAGATGTCAAATTAACCTTGCGATGGGTTAGTTCGAGTTTACGTCGGATACTTTCCCGATGTCGATTAACTGTCGCGGGAGAAATCCCTCTTAAATTGGCTATTTCCTTAGTCCCCAAACCATTTTTAACCATGTTACAGATCTGAAGTTCTACAGGGCTAAGCTTGCCCATAACTACTTGGCTCCCTTCAACAAAAGGGGTAACGATGTCCGATAGATTTTTTTTAAGTAATGCCAAATACTCCTGTTGACTAGGATTCATTTCCGTTTGCAGTGCATAAAGTATCGGCGTGATGATTTTATCGATCTTGGCCTGTATCGACCCTCCAAGCATTTTCTTTTCTTTCTGACTCTGCACCAATGAGTCGTGAAGGGCAGCATTAGCATCTTGCAGCGCCTGGCGTTCAACCTGAAGTTGCCTTTGGGTACTTATCCTTTCAGCCGCTTTGGCAATGCGATTACTAATGGCATCAATCAGTTGTCGCTCTTCTTTAAGAAACGGACCTTCATCCAACTGCGGCCTCTTTTTGAGGTAATGGACCTCAACAACTCCCTCATTAAAAGTTGAGATCATAATAGGAGCTTTCTGCCGCCACTGAGTTGACCTGAAATTGCTCGACTGAAAAGTTTGCTCCCGAAAACGGATTCTTGCACAAGCGATTTCTGGATATTGCCAGGATCCAGGAAGGAGGGAAACAGTGCCATGCAGGATGGTATCAAGCGAATTCTCATTGCGCTCAATCAGCTTTGTCAGCCTATAAAGGCAATCAAGCTCCTTGACCCGTTCACGTAATTGAGATTCTAACTGGTTTTGAGCATTAACATCATGCGCTTTCTGCAGCGATTGCAGTTGAGTACGCAAAGACTCAAATTCTTCACAGATTCCGACAGGACATTGCCCTCTTTTTTTCATTGTTTCTCCTCTCAGATCTTCCGAGCAGAACCCCTATATTGCATATGCATTATATGTGTAACATGATTGTATTTACGTTGAAAGCGCTTAACCATAGACTTCAGGTAAAAGAAGTGGATTTACAGCTCTGATTAGTTCTCCAATAACGGGCGGCTGATGGCTACCAACGTCCGGGAGCTTCAGTCGGGGCAACTTAAAATTCGGCGATCTAAGTAGAGGCATGTTTATCAGCCATCATTTGGTGGCGAAACCACATCCAGAGGAGGCTCTGAATCGAAATGAAAACTGAAGGGTTGATTAATCTCTCTCAAGCAGTGGCACACGGCAACCTACGCCGGGTCAAAAACTTCAATTCGGAAAAACAGGGCATTGTCGTCAATGTCAATGGGGATGGGCTGACAGTCAGTGTCGGTTCGAGCACTGAAATCTGGGACTACAACGATTGTGAAGAGATTGCTTGGCAATAAGATAACGTGAAGCCCACGGGTAAAAGTCCGTGGGCTTTTTTTAGTCTCTGCACAAAGTAAGGATTTCTATTCATATTTTACGTTTCTTTCTTGGCTTGCCTGGAATGGATTAATAAAAGAGAAGAGGGATGATGATCGACAACCTATTTAACCTCAGCAATTTTGATCGGAAATTATCGACCGGCATGGCTGTAGAGGCTAGCTGGTGCCAAGGTGGTTTCTTCTATAGTGGAAAAGCGACCATTGTTAAACTTCACCGAGAAAGCGTTGAGGTGAAGCTACTGTCTGTAGTTGGTGCCGAAGAAACTCACTTGATCGGCAAAACAATTGAGTTGCCAAGGTTCAAAGATCAGACGCGTTGGTCGTCTCGCAATTGCATTCTGCCTATCGATAAAAAAGTCTTAAGGCGACCTTCCTGAACTTTGCTGGATCTAATTTAAATTGTTCCCAGCACCCTAAACACTTACGATTTTATCGCGCCGAAACTGTTTTCCAAGCATTTGATAGGAAGAATCGCCCACAATTTATTTACCAAAAGACCTAGTTTTTGTACGATTATTCCTGTAAATGGCGATATTCAAGACATGCTCGGCCTGTCCAACCTTCCGACCTGTATTTCAATGCGGAGCAATTTTCGAGAAGTTTACGATTGTTTGTCGGGTTTGGAGCAAAAACACCCACGATCAACTTCCGAAAAGCCTTGATGTTTAGAGGTGAAAAGAGATGGCCACCGCCAACCAGTGGTCATCTCTTGTTCATCGTGTAAACTATTAAATGATTACGTTGTTTTCGTTCGCAGGAGTCTATTGCTTGACGAGGTGTTTGCAATGCCATTGAGAATCGATGTTGAGTTGAAAGATGGGGCTGTCTGTCTGATGGGAAAGAAAGCCTTTAATGTATTTCTATCCCTAGACAAAGTCGCCAAATTCAAGCGGTCGAATGGTTGGATTGATGTTGGTGAGGGGCCGCAGAGAGACTTGGGAAAAGACAGAGATTTTAATTTTTTTGCTGAACGCAGGGGATTCTTTTAAAGCTCGCGTGCAGCAAAGACCTCAAATATTCATAACCACATAGAGACAGGTGTCCTTTTTATTATAGGTCACTCCTTTAAACACGCGAAACCCGCATGATTAACAGATCATGCGGGTTTCTTGGTTTGCTGCATTAATCAGACATATTTGGCTGGCGCTCTTTGTAGATTCGATATACCGATGAACGGCTAAGGCCATAGAACTCAGCGAGTTCCTTTTTGCTTACATCGGGGCTTCCATAGTCCTTGATAAGCTGATTGATTTCTAGTTCTGTTAATTTTGCTGGGGCTCCAAACCTCACACCGTTGGCAAGTGCTTTTTCTCGCCCCTCCCTGGATCGTTCCCTTATGATCTCCCTCTCGAATTCACCAATGGATGTCAGGATATTGAATTGCAGTCGCCCGTACATCGTTGTCGTGTCGATCCCCTGATCAAGGACGACAAGATCAACATTCTTCTCCGTCAGGCGAGTAATAATCATCGCCATATCGACAACGGAGCGAGCCAGTCGATCCAGCTTGGTCACAACCAAGACGTCATCATCCCGAACGAAATCTAATGCCTTCAAAAGTTCTGGTCGTGATGTCGTCGAAGAGGCGGATGCTTTCTCAAAATAGATTCGATCACAGTCTTCCAGCTTATCAAGCTGAACATCCAGCTTCTGTCCGGCACTGCTAACCCTCGCGTAACCAACTCTCATTCCCATAACAACCTCCATTGATACTGGTTTCTGACAGTCCACCCAGGGTGTGGTGCAAGAGGATTATGGTTTGAAGTTTATCGAATAATCTATTCAGGGGGTAAGGTAGGTTACTGGAAATGGCCATTTATCAGACACCCAAAAGAAGCTCTTCCGGAAATCAGAAGGGCTTTTATCCTTTGTCGTTAATTTCTCTTCTACTTTCCACTTACTTCGTACTTTGATTGCACAAACCCATTATCCCATGTCTGGGTACTTAAATGACGCAGCCTGACATCTTCTTGCAGCTCTCCAAACAAAGGCAGACCTTGACCGATCAACAGGGGCAACTGCGTTAGGGTGATTTCGTCCACGAGACCGACACGAAGAAAGGCCTGGATGACGGCCCCGCCATCGAGATAGATACGCCGGAAACCCTCCTGGAGGAATTTCTCAATAAGCTCTTCAGGCGAGGAAGCATCAACTCTGACCCGGTCCCGCAGGTCTTCGGGAACCTCCGTTAAACTCTTGCTGAGCACGATGACCGGCTTAGATCCATAGGGCCAGTCGCCGAATGACAGAACTTTTTCGAATGTATTCCGACCCATGACTAGGGCATCTACCGAAGAGAAGTGTTCTTTGTAGCCATAGTCTTCGCCCTTTTCCGAGCTTTCAATGCTTTCCAGCCAATCGATACTCCCATCTCGCCTGGCAATAAAGCCATCTATACTAGTGGCGATAAAAACGGAAACTTTGGTTTTTGTTACTGAAGCCACAATTTACTCCTTATATTGATTGCGCCAGCAGACATTATGCGCTGGACTTGGTTGAAGAAAACAGAGTTGCCTTTATCAACCGATTCATGTAAATTCTACACTGTAGAATAAATAGATAACAGAGGTCAGAATGAGCGTCAAGCAGAAAAAAAGAGGTCGTCCGGGTCGGGACAGCGACAGGTTAAATCGCGAAACAATCGTCAGCGCTGCCAAACAGTGGCTGTTGCAGGAAAACAAAAAACTCAGTATTCGCGCCCTTGCTAACCACTTAGAAGTCGATCCAATGGCGATATATCACTATTTTGCCAATAAGGCTGCGTTACTTGAGTCCATTACGGTTTCAATCATGCGGGATGTCTATATGCCTGGTTCGGGCGATAACTGGAAGAAGGAAGTGACGCAACTTTGTGGCAGCTACTTGACCCTACTGCGAGATCATCCAGGTTTACTTGAAACACTGCTCTCTATGGGGGAGACAGTCGAAGCCCCAGCCAATGTCTTCAGGGAACGATTTTACCTGGCAATTGCTCCCCTGGGGTTAAGGGATGAGCATAAAAAAGCCGCTTTGGATTTACTCGTCGATTATCTACATGGCTTCGCATTGGCGCTACAATGCACAGCAAATAAATCCAATCTGGAGCTTTCTGCTATGGAGGAGTCGCTAGCTCTTTATTTGCGAGCGCTTCAAAGAGAAGCGTTAGAATCGTGAAGAGTTATTGGGCGTGTTTCAAAAGTCACCCTCCATAGAACGTGAAAAGCCCATGATTACCAGATCATGGGCTTTTCTTGGAATGGGGTACATATCGAACACTGCGTTACTGGAAGTGTCGACTTACAGTAATGTCAGATCTAGCCACTCTCCAGACCCAAAATTAGATATGGAGCAACTTCCGAGACGTTTTGCTCCGGTTAGCACTTTCAGACTGAAATTACCCTCGCTCTATGTCCAACAAGTCGACACTTGTCGGAATCTGGCGCTGACTCTGCCGGTCAAACTTACTATTTTGAAAAAGTCGAGTAGTCCCTAGTCAACTATCCCGCAGATTTGATAACAATTGAATTCAGAAGATCCTCCATCTCAGACAAATCCTGAGAAGCGCCAGCAGGTGCTGTGTAGTAAAGATAGAACCAGTATTTGTCAACAAAACCAATTAAGCCAATGAACCTCTTGGCCTCATCATGTTTTACAAATTCAGCATCAACGCGGTAGGCGTATTTCGACCCTTCGATTTTGACCTTGTGGGATTTCTGTTTTACCTGGCTCAATCCTTCTTCATGTTCGAGTTCTTCACCGGTGTATTTTGCGGAAAGGGCGATTGATCTTTTTGATGGGACCTTGTCGTCTTTTTTTAAGGGGCTGAAGTCGATCTCCAGGTAGGATCCGGTCTGCTGGTTAAAGATAAAGAGTTCGTTGGCTTTGAGCTGAACTTCGGCTGCCTTCTCCTTGGATTCGATCCCACGCTGTATAAATCTTTTCATCATGTTGTCGTGGATATGCTTGGCTCTTTCCACAATGAGAAAACGCGGGGCAGTTTCGGCGGTCTGCCAACGGATGCTTGGTAACTCAAATTCAAAAGTTAGATCCCGCATCACCTGGTAGGATTGCGAATAACCGTTCAGAGGGAATAAGATCAACGCAAACAATATGAAAAATAATCTTTTCATTTTTTATCTCCTTACAGCGACCCAGACTAAATCAGGGAGATACGGAGAATATTCAGTTAAAGCTGTAGACTATTCAACAGTTTGAAGCGCTATTTCCTTTCTTCATTCATCTTGATCATACGGGCAAACTTGACCTTCATTCCGGCCAGAATTTCATCGTGGCTGGCCCCTGCGTCCTGCCAAAGAAAAGCCAGCAACGCTTGGCCATAACAGATATTGCAGGCGGAGGCGTGATCATCGTAGCCATTGTTGAGTTTGCCATCCTTTAAGAAGCAGGCCAGCAAATCACGATGCCCCATCGCGTCGCAAAAACAGTAACAGGGAATTCCCTGATCGATTGCCGAAGCATCAATCTTGCCCAGCAATTTCGGTGTAACAACAGCGACACGATACCCCATCTCAATGGAATCATTGAGAAATGCGTAGTCAGGAAAGTTGTATTGATCCCAGTCGTGGTCCGGGAATTTCTGCTCCAGCAGTTCCTCGGTAGCTTCAGTCAATTGCGCCATCTTCATTTTCATAATCTGGTCGTAGCGTTGCTGCTGGACGTTGTCCATGGCTACGGCTGCGATTGGAAACAACAGGATCAAGACCAGTAGAATCTGCATAGAGCGCTTCAGCATTTTTTCTCCTTACGGCCACCAGGTTTAAAATGGCAGCACCAGTTGCCAGTTCGGTCCTCGCATAAATAGGCCAACGAGGATCAATACGATCTGACTAACTAAGAGCAAGGTAAATGCCAAGTTCCAGCGCCAGCGATCCGGGGCAAACCACTTGCCGCCACAACTGCTGCTGCGATCAAGAAAAGGAGCAGCCAGCAGAAACGTTGCCAGCAGCACCGGAACAACGATTCCGCCGATAACGGCTGAATAACTGACCAGTTCCTGGAAGCCGACAAAGTACCAGGGGGCTTTGGCCGGATTCGGTGGATGAGCGGGATCGGTGCGTTCGAAGATCGGGGCATCGATGACCAGGGCTAAGCTGATCAGAATCGCTAGGACAGACATCGCCGATGCGGCCTCAAGTCGATAAAGCCAGGGCACGGTAGGCAGATGCTGTTCGTCTTTGCTCTCCGGGAGAGCCAGTCCGCCATCCTTGCGCACGCGCCAGAGATGGAGTGAGGTAAGGGTTAATAAGAGAAAAGGGAGAATGCCTGCATGCAGAGCAAAGGATCGCGCCAGGGTTTCTTGGCCAACTTCATGTCCGCCGAGCAGGAAGCTCTGCAATGTCGGACCTAATATTGGGAAATATCCAGCCAGACTTGCCCCGACCTTGACGGCCCAGTAGGAGATCTGATCCCAGGGCAACAGGTAACCGGTGAAATTCGCGAAAAGTACCAGCACCAGCAGAATAAGGCCGTAGATCCAGTTCAGGCGGCGCTGCTTGTAACTCCCCATCAGAAAAATTCGGCTCAGATGCAGAACGGCAAGGATCAGCAGGGCATTTGCCGACAGGTAATGCAGATTACGGATCAAGCTCCCAAAACGTAAGGTGGTGCTGATATGCAGAATCCGTTCATAAGCTTGGGCCTGATCAGGTACGTAGTAGAGGAACAAGGTGAAGCCGGTGACAAACAGGGTGCCGAGACAGGTCAGTGCTGCGATTCCAAAACCGCAGGTTGTTAGTGGATGCAGTACCCGACGACGAACCTGACCGACATGCAGATGGTCAAAAAAATTACGCGCCTTACCACTCACGCCGTTTCTCCATTACTTTTCCCCAGGGACTTCCAGGTCGGTTTCTTTAGTTCCGCGACCGACTGAACCCATATTTTTCCGTTATTGATTTTGATATCGTGCCAGAGGAGCGATCGGGTTGCCGGACCGGAGTAGACTTCACCCTGCGGGCCAAATTCACTGCCGTGGCAGGGGCAGAAAAAGCCCTCGTCTACGACATTTAGCAGGCACCCCAAATGGGTACACTCCAGGCTGACAGCAGCAATCGCCTGATTACGCACCAACAGAGCAACCCCCTGTTCCGGAAAGGGGAAAACTCCTTCATCGGCCAACTCTTTCTGCAGGGTCAAGCTGCGCCAGTGGGCAGAGGAGAACCGTCCGGAAGCCAGCCAGACATCGAGCAGGATTGCGGTAATCCCGCCCCAACAGATGGTCAGCCCACCGATCAGCAGGCTCCGCTTGAGAAAACTGCGTCGTTCCGGTTTGGCACTATTCTGCATTCTGTGACCTCGACAGTCTTCGGACTTTGCCGACCAGCCCCCAGAGTTCAGCCGCTTTCAATGCCTGTTTATGGGCCGGCATGGCCGTTCCCGGAATGCCATCAAGAATCGCCCTGGCAACCCGCTCATCACTGAGGGTAGAAAAATAGCGACTGTTGGTCAGGTTGCGCGGACGCGGCAAATACTGCAGCGATTCGCCTCCCTTGCCGTTGCCGCTGATGCCATGACAACGCGAGCAGCGTTCTCGGAACAGGTCGTCAATGGTTTCCTCAGACAATGCTAAACTTTGCTCTGGTAAAGGTGTGAGAGCGATCTTGTCGGCGGCATCGATGCCGATAAATGCCTGGAAGATCAGGCCAAGCACTTGCTCACGCTGCTCAGCCAAGAGGATCTTTTCGTAGCCTGGCATCGAGGTCCCCGGAATACCGTTTTCGATACTCGCTAGTAAGCGCTTATGATCAACCTGTTGAAAAAATTGAGCGTTGCCGGTAAACGCACGGGGAAAGTTCGCCAGGTTCGGTTGAATCGGGCCCAGGCCATTCCCCTCGGCAGCATGACAAACCTGGCACAACCTCATAAACAGTTGCTTGGTGGGTTCTTCGTTCCCCATCTTTTTTGCCAGCATCAGGGACAAATTTTCCGGCGCAACGGCCTGCGTACTCAGATAGTCGACCAGGACGGTCTGCTCTTCCTTAGACATGGCAACCCGTGGCATCACCGCCCCCGGAACGTAACGGGCAGGGTTATCAAGAAAACCGGAGAGATAATCCTGGTCGCGCTGTGAACCGATAAAGCTCAGATCAGGAGCGATCCGGCCATTGACCTCGCGAAACTGATGGCAGGCCAGGCACTGTTTCTCGTACAGCAGCCTTTCCCCCTCGGTAAGCTTACGTCCTTTCGGAGCGAGACTGATGGCAGGCAGCTCTACCTGGCCGGCCTGTATCTGCATCATTGTCGCGTAGAAAGGCTGTTTGATGCGGCTTTTGAGGAAATAGGCGATCTCTCGTGCCTGCCCTTTCGACAACGGAAAACGGGGCATGATCGAGTTGGCGAGATTTGCCTTCGGCTCACGGATGGCCTGCTGGATCAGATCAAGCCCCAGCAACGATCCGATATGACTCAGATCTGGACCATAGCGCCCTCCACGGCCAATCCCGGCAATATGATGGCAGGTGTTGCAGCCCTTGGCGATGAACCTTTGATAGCCTTTCCAGGCTTTCTCGGCCCCTGCCAGTGGACCAACCAAATGGCACTGAAAGCAACTGGCCTGGAGGTCTTTCCCCTTAAGGACACTGCGTGCACCAAGTACCTGAAGGCCGTGTGAGATATCGGCATCCAGAGCCATTCCTTCGCCGAGATGGCAACCAGTGCAGCCGAGTTTTTCCCATTGGTGAGGTCTTATATCCGGGTGGCCTTCGACTGCTTGTTGCGAAAGATCAGGGGATGGTCTGCTTCCTTCAGGATGGCAATAGGTACAATGTTCCCGAACAGGTCCTCCCCCCAAGTTGATGGTCAGGTCAGGAATAGTATGATGCTGTTGAAGAGGATGTTTTACGAAAGACAAGTAAATGGCGAGCAACACAACAGCAGAGAGAACGACAATCGCAGCAGCGAAAAACAGATTTATCCATTTTTTTTGTGACCCCATAAAATACGCCGCTCTGAAAAACTGTTAACTTTGCAAGAGAGAAAACCCATGAAGCTGTGACTTATACCAGCAAGATCAGAACCGAATCTGCAGACCCGCACCCCATTGGTATTCACTGTGCCATTGTACTTTCGCCGACATGGTCTTGTTGATGAGATAGGAAACACCGATGGCCGATTCCCACTTCTCTTCTGTGTCGTATTCAACCTCGCCGACAAGCCCAATGCGTGGTGTCAGTTCAAATTCTTTTTCGAGAACGATCCTTGCTTCGCCATCAGTGGCGACAAAAGCGCTCGATTCCAGGTTGAGTGGCAGCAGATAGTGAACACCGATCAGCCCTCTTTCTTCCTCAACAGCTTCCCCTAATTCGCCGTCAACCAGTTCACCCTCAAAGTTGCCGCCAGCAAACAGGCTGAAAAAACGGTTGATGCTACGTTCCCAAAGTAAGAAAGCTTCCCACTCGGTCTCTTCGACCTCCTGCCAGCCGACCTCGACTTCGGCCCTCAGGATGTTGCGGGTATTGGACAGAACAGCCATCCCTTCAAACATGTTACTCAACAGGTCGACTTCTCCCCAGGCATACCAAGAATCTTTGTAGAGTCCGGGACGCAGATCCACAAGTTCTTGCGGCAGGTCAAAGTTTTCATAGTGGACCATGCGGGCCATGCCGGCTTTCATGTGGTACAGCAGGTGGCAGTGGAAGAACCAGTCGCCTACCTCATTGGCTTCGAACTCAATGACGGTGGTCGACATGGGGGCAACATCGACCGTGTGTTTCAGTGGGGAATAGTCACCCTGACCGTTGACCACACGGAAGAAATGGCCGTGAAGGTGCATCGGATGGTGCATCATGGTGCGGTTGATCATGATAAAGCGAACGACTTCACCTTCACGGATCAGGATATCGTCCGCTTCGGACAAGGCCTGATTATTCAGGAACCAGACGTAGCGTTCCATATCGCCGTCAAGGGTAAGGCGCACCTCACGGATCGGGGCATCTTTTGGCAGTGCTGTGGACCTGGTCGCACGCAATCTCTCGTAAGGGGGCCACGGCCGGGCCGGGCCCATACCATCGACGGCAACAGCTTCGGCAGCAGAGATATCGGTGGCCAGCGGACGGAAAACCCGGCCATACTTTTTTCCGTTACGCATGGAATCAGTCGGCATAGGCTGCTCTTCGTACGACTTGGTCTGGGCCGATTCGGCTTTTGGACTCATATCATGTCCAGTGTGCACTGAATCAGCAGGATCTTCCCCGAAGAGAGATTCCAGCTCCTGTGTCTCTTCTATACTCAGTGGTTCACTTTTCATCATGCCGGGCATAGCGTGGCCACTGTGATCCATTGTTCCGGTCGAGCCGCCCATATCATGCATGTCATGACCGCCATGATCCATCATCATCCCGGGCTGATCAAAACGACCGGCATTTACGTCTGCGTCGGGCATCCCCATCACCCCGGAAGGGGTCAAAGCGAAGATGTTTTCGAGGCTGGAATGACCCATGCCGGCGTAGAGATCCGGCAGCGGCAAACTTGGAGCGGGATGCGCCTTTCCCTGTCCAAGCCAGATGCTGGCGAAACCGGAGCCGTCATGGGCTGTGGCGCGCAGCTCCCAGCGCCCTGATTCAGGGATTCTCACCAGAACATCATAAGTCTCGGCTACGCCGATCAGCAGCATTTGTTCATCGACCGGTTCAACATCCTGACCGTCCGCGGAGATGATCTGCATTGGACCGCCGGAAAACTCCAAGTGAAAGAAGGTGGTTGCCGAGCCGTCGATAATCCGCAGGCGTACCAGCTCTCCCGGCTCTGCAGCCAGAGTGATTTCACTGGCCCCGTTAGCGAAGAAGCGATCATAAGCGACATCGGCGATATCCATCGCCGGCATCCGCTGCAACTCGCGGGTAAAGTATTCCCCAAGTTTGCCGGCACGCGCAGCGCCGAAGATGCTTTGGGCGCTCCCTTTCTCCAAGGCATACCACTCGCTGCCGCGCTTTAAGGTTCTAAGCACCTGATGCGGATCTTCGTCGGTCCAATCGGAGAGGAGAACCACATGATCACGGTCTACAGCAAGCGACTGCTGCTGTGGTTCGATGACGATCGACCCGTAGACCCCGCTTTGTTCCTGCAAACTGGTGTGGGAGTGATACCAGTAGGTGCCGTTCTGGCGGATCGGAAATTCGTAGGTGAACGTGGTGCCAGGCGCGATCGGCGGGAAGCTGATCAATGGCACTCCGTCCATGCCGGGAGGAACCAGCAGGCCATGCCAGTGGATCGAGGTGTCGACTGACATCTGGTTATGAACCTCGATACGGGCCAGATCGCCTTCGGTAAAACTCAGGGTCGGCCCCGGAATCCCGTCGTTGATGGTCATTGCCGAAACAGTCTTGCCGGTATAGTTGACCTGCTGTTCGGCAACGGTCAGTCGATACTCGACAGTTTTGGCCAGGGACAAAGATGAAAAGCCACTTCCGGTCAGAATGATTGCCAGGATAAGAACGCTGAACCTTGCCATTTTGTCCCCCCTACTCATTTTTTTCTTAGTGGTGGCCATGCCCCTTGGTTTCTGCAGCACCTTCCTGCTGTAAATGCAGAATGTAGTTCACCAAATGCCAGCGATCGATCGGGTCAATTTGCGAAAATCCAGGCATCCCGGTCTTTCCTGAACCGTTGCCGATAATCCAGTATTTTTCACCGGGGCCATAGATGGCGCTATGCTTCTTGTCGAGGAAGTTTGCCGGTGGAGTCGACATTGCTGCCGCCGCAGGGCCTTTACCGTCTCCGGCTTTACCGTGACAAACCACGCAGCTCTGTTCAAAGAGTTTTTGTCCCTGCTGCAGAGATTCTTCGTCAGGAACAATCGGCGTACGCTGCATGACGCGGTACTCTTCGGGAATTTTATCTCTTAAGGCATACATCTCTTTCATGTGCTCAGACATCACCTTGCCTGCCTGATGTTTTTCCGTCCCGTGAGCGAAAACAGCTTGGCTAAGCAAAAACGCAAACAAGGCTAGTGTTACACTAGATACGACATAAGCTTTCAACCCCATGATTCCCCCTTTCAATATCAGGCTACACGTAGCGACTACATCCGTTCGATGACTGCTCTTAGTTTCCCCTGAATTTCTTCGGCAATCGTCTGCAGCTCAGGGTTTCCAATTGCCTGCATCGAAGCAAGCGGATCAATGGCCGCCACCTCAACGGAACCGTTTTCCAACTCTTGGACGATGACATTGCAGGGCAGCATGGTGCCAATGTGAGGTTCGGCTTGCAGCGCCCGGTAAGCATAGGGCGGATTGCAGGCCCCAAGGATACGATACTTGCGAAAATCGACATCCAGCTTGTTTTTCAAGGTGTTTTTAACGTCGATCTCGGTCAGTATGCCGAAACCTTCTTTGTTCAACTCTTCGGTCACAGACTCGATCGTCTGCTCAAAATCCATCTGAACTTCTTTATTGAAAAAGTACGTCATTTAAGCTCTCCTCTGCCTGAATAATTATCCGTTCCGCAGTCTATACTGTACTGCATTTAGTTCCTTTTTCACCTCTATCGAAACCACATGCTAAATTCCTGCTATGGATGCAATACCCCATCAAATTTGTCCTTTGCCCGCTTCAAGTGAGGGATAAATGCGGGGACCTTCTGAGCATATTCGGTATATTCAGGATCGAACTCTGCTCGAACCAGTCTTTCTTCCTGCTTGGCCAGCCGCAGATAGATAACCACCAGCACCGGAAACATCAATAATGTAAGCAGGGTCGGCCACATGATCAAAAATCCGACCATCACCAACATAAATCCATCGTATTGAGGATGGCGAACCACGGCATAAGGTCCGGTAGTTGCCAATTTTCCCTGCTGTTGCGCGGCATGCAACACCTGCCAGGCTTTGTAGACAATATAAAATCCGGCCGCGATCAACACATTGCTTAGCAGGTGGATGGGATTCAGGTGCGGGTCCATCTCAAAATCAAAAATAGTCTGCCAGAGATGGCCGCTGCCATGAGCAAAAATATCAGTCTGCGGGAACGTACTCTGCAACCAGCCGGAAAGGAGGAAAATCGTCAGCGGGAAACCATACATTTCGACGAACAAGGCGACGATAAAGGCGGAAAACGCGCCGAGCGACCGCCAATCGAGTTTGGTCTTCGGCTTGGTGAAACTGAAAGCAAAGATGATGAAAATTGCGGAGTTGATAATCACCATCGTCCATAGTCCGTAAGCGGGAAGAGATTCGTTCATGATTCAACCTCCCTTCAATGTTACTCGTTAGTTCTTGTCCTGCTTCTCGCCATGACCTCGATGCATAAATACGTGCATCAAGGGGCATAACAGCAGAATCAGAAATGGAAGAGCATTGATGATTTGTGGTTGATACTCTGGAAACAGGAAGTAGATTGCCCCGCCAGTTAAGAGCGCTCCTATCATCCATTTACCACAGTGGCCTATCCCGGAAAGTTGGTTTGAAGTTTTCATGACAGCTCCTTTTTCTTGCAGGATCAGCTATCGTCTAGTCCATGGCCGGTTTCAAGTGCGTCGAGAATCGGGCAGTCACTGGTCGGTCCGTGGCCATCACAGCTTTCCTCCAGTGTTTCGAGAATTTCTTTAATACGGGTCAGATCGAGAATTTTCAATTCGATAGCTTCGATCTTCGCCTCGGTCTGTAATTTGACATCTGCCTTGGTCGCTGTTGAATCATGTTGCAGGGAGAGCAGTTCCTTGATTTCCCTGAGGGTGAACCCCAGGTTTTTGGCCCGCTTGATAAAGCGCAGGCGGAGGATGTCGCGTTGCGGATAGATCCGATAGTTCGCTTCGGTCCGAGCCGGCGGTTTGATTAGACCTTCTCGCTCATAGAAACGCACTGTCTCAATCCCGAGCCCTGCTTTCTTGGCAACTTTGCCGATCGTCAAACCGTTCATCGTGACTCCTTTGTCTGTCTCTATGACTTACCTATACCCTAAACCCTATAGCACACTACAGAGTCAAGGGCTTGTCATAATACTGGTGCTTTAAAGCGTCTCAACCTGACGGCATTACCAACCACGGTCAGCGACGAAAGCCCCATCGCAGCAGCGGCGAACATAGGGTTCAACAGGAGGCCGAAGGCCGGAAACAAGACACCGGCCGCTACTGGTATCAGCAGGGTGTTGTAGGCAAAGGCCAAAAACAGGTTCTGTTTGATATTACGGATAGTCGCTTTGCTCAGGGCGATGGCAGTGACGACTCCAGTCAGTTCGCCACTGATCAGCGTGATGTCTGCTGCCTCGATGGCGATATCGGTACCAGTCCCGATGGCGATACCGACATCAGCCTGGACCAGTGCCGGTGCGTCATTGATCCCATCACCGACCATGCCGACAATCTTCCCTTCAGCCTGGAGCTGCTTGATCTCTGCGGCCTTCTGATCTGGCAGAACTTCCGCCAACACCTGGTCGATACCGACAGAGCGGGCAATCGCTTCGGCTGTCTGGCGGTTATCTCCGGTCAGCATGACAACCTTGAGGCCCAACTTGCGCAGCACCTTGATCGCTTGCGCAGAGTTATCCTTGACCGTGTCAGCAACAGCGATGATGCCTGCGGCCTGCTTGTCGATAGCAACCAGCATTGGGGTTTTCCCCTCGCGGGCCAATTGAGAAATCTGCTCCACCAATGGTTGTACAGAAATTTCATGTTCAGTCAGCAGTAGCGGATTACCGAGCAACAACTCACGTCCTTCGATCTGTACTTTGATCCCCTTACCGGGGATGGCTAGAAAATCACCCAGGCCAGCCAATTCTAGCTGGTCCTGTTCGGCCCGTTTGACAATCGCTTCACCGAGAGGATGTTCAGAGCCTTTTTCCGCTGAAGCAGCCAAACGCAGCAGCTCAAGCTCATCGAACCCTGCAAGTGGCAATATGTCTGTCACTTCAGGCTCACCCTTGGTGATGGTGCCGGTTTTATCCAGCACAATGGTGTCAAGCTTGTGGGTCGTCTCTAGCGCTTCACCACCCCGGATCAAAATCCCCGATTCCGCGCCACGACCAGTTCCGACCATAATCGAGGTCGGCGTTGCCAAACCCAATGCACAGGGGCAGGCAATAATCATCACCGCAACGAAGTTCAGCAAAGCATAGGTCAGAGCTGGCTCAGGGCCAAAGACCAGCCAGATAACGAAGGTGAGTAGGGCAACCAGGATGACTGCCGGGACAAAATACGCGGCGATAATATCGGCCAGCCGGGCTATTGGCGGCTTGGAGCCTTGCGCCTCTTGAACCATGCGGATGATTTGGGCGAGCATGGTGTCCTTACCGACTTTGGTCGCCTCGAAGCGGAAGCTGCCGGTCTTGTTCATCGTTACACCGATCACTTCATCTCCGACCTGCTTCCCCACTGGGATTGACTCGCCGGTCACCATCGATTCATCGACCGACGAATTTCCCTCAAGAATGATTCCGTCGACCGGAATCTTTTCGCCTGGACGTACGATGACTGTATCGCCGATTACCACATCCTCAATCTGCACTTCCAGTTCCTGACCAGCCCTGATCACTCTTGCGGTTTTCGCCTGTAGACCGACCAACTTCTTGATCGCTTCAGAGGTTTGTCCCTTGGCTCTGGCTTCGAGCAGACGACCCAACAGGATCAGAACGATAATCACTCCTGCGGTATCGAAATAAACCTCAGACACCAGACCTTCAGCGACAAAGAGTGATGGGATAAAAGTAACCAGAACGCTGTAAAAGTAGGCAGCACTGGTTCCTGTGGCTATCAGGGTATTCATGTCACTGGTTTTGTTTTGCAGCGCTTTCCATGCCCCGCGATAGAACTGCCAACCGACCCAGAACTGGATCGGGGTTTGAATCAACAATTGCAGAAGAAAGTTATTCTGCCTCGACAGGGGTAGCAGATTTTCCAGACCCAGATTTTGCCAGTGGACCAGGATGAAAAGCGGCACCACGAGAGACAGCCCGAGCAGAAACTTGCTGCGTAATTTTTTGAACGCCTGCTCTCTGGCTTGCTGTTCTCCGGCCACAGGATCTTCTAGCCGAGCATCCTGGACTTCGTAGCCGAGCGCTTCGATGGCCCGGACCAGATCGTCACGCGCAACCTGTCCGCTGGTAAATTCGACCGTGGCGATCTCGCTGGCAAAATTGACCTGGGCATAGCTAACCCCAGGAATCTGTTTCAGCGATTTTTCGATCTTGGCGACGCAGCTGGAACAGCTCATCCCGGAAATGGCCAGTTCGGTTTTTTCGGTCAGGATATCTGCCCCTGCAGCGTAAACTGAGTCGGTTCTGTATGTCTGAAGGCTCATCTGTTTCCCCTTTCATGCTCGCGATCCACCTGTCGTTTCTGACTTAAGGCAAGCATAAACCCGGTACCATACTTCAGGGTCAAGGGTTCTGTTTCCATTTTTTTTGCCTGTTCATCCTCTAACGTCTTTAAAGCAGAAAAGGGGCTAAGGCCCCTTTTCAAAGTATTCCATTGGCGACTCAACCAGAAAAATATCGGAAAATCCTCTACATCACCTAATTGACGAATTGATGCAAAAAGACCCGTTTAATCCCGCCTGCAAGCGACGTACTGATTTCAAACCGGTATGTTCCTTTCTGCGCAAGGGTTATATCGGCACCGAAACCACCGTCCATGGCCAGAAGAGTCACCGTTTCAACAATTTTTCCAGCTGGCCCCACTACAGTTATTTCTGCAGATCCAGTCTCTATAGGACTGCCAGAAACAGTCTCAGCAAAAGTGACCATAATATGATGCGTTTGTTTCAGGCCGTAGCGAGTCATCAATTTTCGGACATCATTCAGGTAAGCAACACTTTTAACTCCATCAACCTTAGTGGCTCCGAGCATATATTTGGCCCCAGCAGAAGACATGCCGGGCAGATCTGAAAGCTCTTGCGACTGCCATTGCTCATTTTGCTCCCCAGGGAAGCCCAGAGCTGGAACTGCAATCAAAATAGCTAGCAGGAGTAACATTGTTGCTTTCATTTTCGCTCCTCGATCGATCTGGTGTCAGTCATCTGTCTTTTTAAGTTCCGGATGCCTCTTAGTGACACCTGGGTGGTGTACTGCCAAAGCTTTTTTCATTTTCTTTTGCCAGTCTCTCCAGAAGACGTGCGATCATGCCTTTACTCTTTTTCTGCTTCAGGTTCTCGATGTCGCAACAACTCCCATTTCGCTGCTTTGGTCCGTGTAAATCTAAGTTGCTGGTTTTATGAACTGTTTCTGTTCTCATGTGCTACCTGCCCTAGTCCCAATGGCTAAGTTTTGTTTGACGCTCAGCTTTTACGGATTATTGGAAAAGCTCTTCCAGCTTTTCTGAGCTTCCGCCTGAATTCGCTTTTTCGAGCTGCTCTTTGGTCAACACTTTGCGAGCATCACTCAGTGCTTTTAGCTGGCGAACCTGAATATCGCCTTCAAGCTTCTGTGATTTACGAATCAACTCTTCAGCATCTTTCAAAGACCAATCGTTGCTATCCAGCAGATCGGCCAGTTCCAGTCGGGCAATTTTTGCTTCAGCGGAAGTGCGAATGTTCTCATTGCGGGTACCTGAGCGGATTGCTTTGAGTTTGGCAATTTGATCTTCGGATAGCCCTAGGTCTGCTTCCTGGTCAAGAAAGAAGGATTGAGAACTTTGACAGGCCATCTTCCCGGAACCATGCATCCCGGAACCGTGCATCCCGGAAGACGAACTCGTTGCTGCAGGCTGTTTTTCTCCAGGATGATGCCCTTCATGATCGGTGGCAGCAATGCTCATGCTAGCGACCATCATCAGAAAGGAACCAACCAGAACCATTACCATCATTGTTTTTTTCATGTCATTCTCCTTTGGCAGGCCAATTTCTTATCATTCTTTTTAACAATTACTACAATGCGTGTGCCAACATGGAAGTCCTATTAAGTTCAGATAGTTAGGGGTTTTGCTTTTTGTCTGAAAGTTGTGTTTTGCACAATATTCTACACAGTGACAAGATTATTCGCCGCTAATGGTTTCTGCCGTTAGTGGCTCATGCTTATTCTTTTTTTGCCTAGTCAGAGGGATTAGATGACCGAACAGATATTATTGATCGATGATGATGCTTCTTTGCGGCGGGTTACAGAGTTCAATCTGGAAAAAGAAGGCTATCGAGTGCTGACAGCCGCCAATGGAGCGGAAGGTATCGCCTCATTCAAGAGATATCGTCCGGCCCTCGTGATTACCGACGTTAAGATGCCCGAAATAGACGGATATGAGGTCTTGAATCAGGTGTTAGAGCTAGAACCGGAAACACTCGTCGTCATGGTCACCGCTTTCAGTTCGATCGAACTGGCTGTAACTGCAATGAAGAATGGAGCATACGACTATGTGACCAAACCGTTCAGCCGGGATCAGTTGAATATTGTCGTTGCCAAAGCTCTTCAGTATCGAAAGCTGCAACGGGAAAACTCCAATCTGAAGGAGACATTAGGGGGGAATAGCGGCCCACAGCAGATCATTGGCACGTCACGAGCGATGCAACAGGTGATGCAGCGGGTGGCAAGAGTTGCTCCTACCAATGCTTCAGTATTGATAAATGGTGAGAGTGGAACCGGCAAGGAGGTGATCGCCAAAGCCCTTAATCGCCGTGAATTGTGCAGCGATCCCCCAAAATCCGATCGAAAGCGAGCTGTTCGGACACATCAAGGGTTCATTTACCGGCGCGATCAAGGACCGCAAAGGTAAATTTACCATAGCCGATGGTGGGACCCTGTTTCTTGATGAAATCGGCGAGCTTCCTATCGATTTACAACCCAAGCTGCTACGAGCCCTTCAGGAGCAAGCTTTTGAACCGGTCGGAGGGACAACTCAACAAGTCGATGTACGGGTGGTCGCCGCAACCAACCGCGATCTCGAAGAAGCCATGGAAAATGGAGAATTCAGGGAAGATCTCTACTATCGCCTGGCGGTTGTACCGATGGAACTGCCACCGCTACGCGAACGAAAAGAAGATATCCCACTGCTTCTCAATTTTTTTCTGAAAAAACAAAAAGGTGAAGTAGGTGTACGATTTTCTGAAGAAGTTATCAAATTTCTAACAAGTTACAGTTGGCCAGGCAATGTCCGTGAACTAGAAAATGTGGTCGAACAGATGTTAATATTTCGGCACCGAGACTTGCTGCAAATCGCAGATTTGCAGCAACGTATTCGTCGACCAGCAGCACGTGGCGATAGGATCCTTAATTTTCCAGAAGACGGATACCCTTTGGAAACTCTAGTAAAAGAAGCCGTCGAAGAAGCGTTGAACCGCTGTAATGGGAATAAGACGCAGGCCGCTGCTTTTTTGAAAATTCCACGGCATATTCTGCAATATCGGCTTGAAAAGTATGGTGTTAGCAGCCCTTAGAAACTTTTATATACCTAAAGGTCTTCTTCTGGAGGGAGAAATCGGTACTATAAGTCACCCCTTTAAACACGCGAATGGCCCATGATTACCAAATCATGGGCCATTCTTGCTTTGCTGCATTAATCAGACAGTTTTTACTGGAACCGGCGATATTCTATACGCACTCGACCAGGCTAACTTTTTCAGCCACCTAGGTCATGGCTAATCTGACCAATTTTTAGACCTATAATTCAATCCAAAACAACTTCCGAGACCTTTTCGACTGATTTGAGTAAAAACAACCTCTGTCAACGTCCGACAATTCGGCTCTTGTTGAAATTTACGTAGGCCTTGAGCCTATTTCCATGTTTCTAGAAATTAGGTTGACATCTATTTTAGATTGGGCTTAACATAGAATCCATGAAACACGAAGACGCTGCAAACAGATTGGCTGAACTCGGGAACACAACCCGCCTTGCAATATTTCGCTACTTGGTCAAAGCAGGCCATGAAGGAGCCCCGGTTGGCCAGCTCCAGAAGGAGCTTGAGGTTCCTGGGTCGACCCTTTCACACCACATTTCACGATTGGTGAGAGTGGGTCTTATTAAGCAAGAAAGAGAAAGTAACGTCCTTCATTGTTTGCCACAATATGAAGTTCTTGCTGAGCTGATTGAGTTCTTGCAGTCGGAATGCTGCTCGGGCGTAGAGGTGACTAAAGGCTAAAGGTAAATAACAGTAAGGGTAATCCCCTTTTTTTAACTACATATTTCGATTATCCCAGAAATAGGGTAATGGAGAAGTCATCATGAATATGGAAACAATCATCCCCATGGCAAAAGACGCTTTAGGCTTCTTTGCCTTCACCGTCACTGAGCTTGCAGTTCTTTTCATTGCGATCAGCTTCATCGTTGGGATAATCCAGGAATTTGTCCCACCAGAGAAAATCAAAACTCTTCTCTCTGCCCGAAAAGGCCGTGGCTATTTTATAGGAGCCGGGTTGGGTGCTTTGACTCCTTTTTGCAGTTGCTCCACAATCCCGATCATGGTGGGCCTGCTCAAAGCACAAGCTGGGTTTGGCCCAACCATGGCCTTCCTCTTTTCTTCACCATTGGTCAATCCCATCATCGTGGGCCTTTTCTTCATGGCATTCGGTCTGAAGGCTACCGTCGTCTACTCGGTTTTGGCTTTGTTGATGGCGGTATCAATCAGTGTGGTGCTGGAAAAACTCAATTTTAAACGATTCGTCAAATGGGATGCTTTGGACAATAACCAGGAAAGTTGTTGCAGCAAGCCGGAAGCAGAACCTAGTAAAGAGCAAATTATGTCGTCTGACTGCGGATGTAGTCCACCGATCGTCCCTGAACCCGCCGTCGCCTGTTGTGTTGCAACGGGAAGTGCACAGGTGACCAACTATAGGAGCGTTGCGTCTTTCAGGGCTAATACTGCCGTCATTGGTTCTGGACGTTGGGCACGAATTTTAAAAGAAGCTGTAAAGCAGTTTCAGACATTTCTGCCTTACATTGTTTTCGGAGTGGCTATCGGTGCTGTGGCCTACGGGTTCGTTCCAAAAGAACTGATTGTAAAGTACGCTGGCCCCGACAATCCTTTCGCTATTCCGATCGCTGCCGTTATCGGGGTTCCTCTTTATGTACGGGTTGAAACGATGATTCCGATCACAGTTGCACTTATGGGTAAAGGAATGAGCATGGGCGCGGTCGTTGCTTTGGTCATCGGCGGGGCAGGAGCAAGTATCCCTGAAGTAGTCATGCTCAAGCGTATATTCAAAGGTCCTATGCTTGGTGCATTTCTGACGGCAATCTTCTTCATTGCTGTTGTTGCAGGCTTGCTATTCAATACAGTTTTATAAGTGTAAAAAAATTCCAAATGGTCATGATGTCCGATAAGCCACCCCTTTAAACATACGAAAAGCCCATGGATACCAGATCATGGGCTTTTCCTGTATTTGGGTACTTATCAAACACTGCGTTACTGGAAGTTGCGACTTACAGCCGACAGTAACCGATTGTTTTGCCGTTTCTCTGCCCTATAAAACAATCCAGAACAACTTCCGGTACACATTCGACTGATCGATAATTTCGGGCTTAAATCACCCTCGCCCAATGTTCGATAAGTGGGCATAAATCGGACAACATTTACTGCAATGCGCTTCTATGGATTTTAACAACACAAACCTTTTTGATGCTGGCGCGTAGCGGGTCGTGCCCTACTCCAGATAGCCGAGAAACTTCTCCCGAGCCATTGGGACCGGTGCGCAGCAGTGGTTCGGTCAAACGGCGCGGCGAGTGAACGGTATCCTGATAATGATTCATTTTCCCGCAGAGGAAGCCACGGGTGTAGGGGGGCTCAGGATCGCCGCTGACTTTGATGGCGCGATCATCTTCCACCTCGACCAGCAGGCCGCAGGCATCGGGACAAACCGAACGTTTCATTTCAGCAGGCATACTGACTCCTGGCGTTATTGGTGGCTGGTGATTCGCACAGGTCAGCAGAATACTACAAAACGGTCTTCTGGCCATCAGTGAATAAATGACCGGTTCTTTTGCAGAGCGAGACAAGCATGAGCATCAAAGGGACTTCAATTAAAACTCCCACCACGGTGGCTAATGCCGCGCCAGAGGATAATCCGAACAGCAGGATAGCGGTAGCTATCGCCACCTCAAAATGGTTAGAGGCACCAATCAATGCAACTGGTGCGGCATCCTGGTAGGAAAGTTTCAACCACCGGGCGAAGACAAAATAACCGATGGCGAAAATAAACAGGGTCTGGATGATAAGCGGAATGGCAATCCAAAAAATCGTCAGCGGATTATTGATGATGACTTCCCCCTTAAAGGAGAACAGCAGAACCAAGGTCAGCAGCAACGCAGTAATGCTGATCGGGGTCAGCCAATGGAGAAACTTGTCGTTGAACCAGTCCATACCTTTGGATTTAATGATCCATTTTCTCGACCAGTAACCGGCAATTAAAGGGAGTGCGACATAAATTGAGACGGAAAACAACATCGTTTGCCAGGGCACCGGCATGGAGTTTACATTCAGCAGCAATCCGCCCAGCGGGCCATAGAGAAACAGCATCATCAAGGAGTTGATCGCCACCATCACCAGTGTTAAACCGTCATTGCCTTTTGCCAAGTATCCCCACATCAGCACCATTGCCGTACAGGGGGCAATCCCCAGCAGGATCGTCCCGGCAATATAGCTGCGCCATAACTCTACTTCTTCGCCATTTGCCAGGATTTCTGTGCCTGGCAAGAAATCCTTAAACAGATAGCCCAAGAAGAAATAGGCGATGGCAAACATGGTAAATGGTTTGATCGCCCAATTTATAAATAGCGTCAGCAACACAGGTTTGGGGGTTTTTGCCGATTTCATCACCTGCGAAAAATCAATTTTGACCATGATCGGATACATCATGAAAAACAGGCAGACAGCGATGGGAATAGAGACTTGGTAAAGCGAAAAATCATTCAGTCTGGTGGCGACAGCAGGAGCTGCTTTGCCCAAAATAATTCCACCGATGATGCAAAGTAATACCCAGACGGTTAAATAGCGCTCAAAAATGGATAACTTTTTCGTTGATTCCTTGCTCATCATCTGCCCCCTTGGTTCTGCTGAATGTTAATAAAAAAATCACCGGCAGCTGGCGGCGTCTTTTTGTGCAAGATACTGGTTCAGTTCTGCCAGATCAGTTTCAGCATGTTGCTGCTTCAGCATCTGGGCGAGCAGGCTTTGCCAGGAAGTTCTATCCATGATCTGAAGCTGATCTTCCAGGCGGTAATACATCCAGATCCCTTCGCGCCGGTCCGCGATCAGGTCTGTGTTGCGCAAGTAGGCAAGATGACGGGACACAGTCGACTGTGGTAATTGTAAGACCGCCATCAGGTCGCAGACGCAAAGTTCACCATGGGTTAGCAACGCCAATATGCGCAGTCGGGTTTCGTCGGACAGCGCTTTAAATGTATGGGCAAGTTTTTTCATAGCGGCATCGTATCTGTTTATGCGGATACGTGTCAACGGTTAGCATTCAGTATTGTCATGAGTCAAGCATTCAGAGGATCGTGGTTTATATTTATAGCCTTACCCGTTGGCCTTGTGTGGCAGCTTGATAGCGGCCGCTGAGAAGCCGTTGATTCCCTTTGGTGTCTAGTGAAGTGGGGTAAGTCCACAACTCTTTGAATTTTTATGAGTAAATTTATCAAAACTTAGGATATTTGAAAGAATGAGCGGGTTAATCGCGGCCGACGGCAGTGTCCTATAAATCACCCTCTGCAGTACGCGAAACACCCACGATTGCCTGATCGTGGGTGTTTCTTTGAATAGGGTACATATCAAACACTAACTTACTGGAAGTTGCGATATTCAAGACATGACCGATCTGGCCAGTTCCCGACCCCATGATTCAATGCGGAGCAACTTCTGAGACGTTTTCGGCTGGTCGTCAGATTGGGGCAAAATGACCTTCGATCTACGTCCGAGAAGTCGACACTTGTCGGACTCGGCCCTTGCATAAAGGGGGGAGACCATATATGAGACGATGAAACGAAGTAGCCCCTGCGTAGGCTAGGGCTCTGTTTTGTTACAACTTTTTGGTAACTTGTTATGGCAACTTAGTATTCGAGTACTGCACGGGATTGTCATTCTCGATTCATCTGCTAGGCTTTTTCGTAAAAAACGTTCAATGCATCAAAGATCCGGCATGGCAGGCTAAGAGTGAAACGATTGAAAGGCCACGAGAATGAAAAAAACTTGTCTTGTTCTGGCTATATCAACAGCCTTGATGGCGCTACTAATTTCCTGTAGCACGACACCTATAAATATATCGCGATGGTATACACCTGAGCAGGTCGCTATCGGCAAGCCTCTTTATGCAACTCACTGTGCAGGCTGCCATGGTGAGAATGGCGAAGGCGCTCCGAATTCTGACACTCCTTTGCCTAACGGCTCATATCCTCCGCAACCCTTGAATGGCTCCGGCCATTCCTGGCATCATTCATTGACCGATCAGGAAGAGACCATTGAGATGGGTGGTAGGCATCCCGGAGCAACTATGCCCGGTTTTGCAGAGGTGTTAAACCATGAAGACCGAAAAGCGGTGATTGCCGCATTTCAAAGCTTCTGGGGCGATCGAACTTACATGGAATGGTTAGGGCGTGGTGGGGTTGACTAAGAACGGTTGATAAGCTTCGCGTAAAATGAATGTTTTTTTCCTCAAGACTTACTATTTTTGAGATAGAAGAGCCTTATGACTACACCCAGCCGACATAATCGGCTGAGGCTAAATTTGTTCTGGGAATAGTGAATAGTAATTGTCGCTAGCGTTAAGAAACCTGCCCCCATCTTGCAGTCAATTCTCCAGACTCTACGGGCCGTCCAAAAAAATAACCCTGGCCTTGTGAACAACCTTGAGAGCGCAAGAAATTGAGCTGAGCATCAGTCTCTATCCCTTCGGCAATCGTCTCCAAATCCATACTTTTTGCCAAAGCGATAGCTGCTATGGCGATTGCCATATCGTTTCTATCATTGGGGATGTCACGCACAAAAGCACGATCAATTTTAAGCTTTGAAATGGGAAACTTTTTCAGATACGCCAATGAGGAATAGCCAGATCCAAAATCGTCGATTGCCAATGTGATGCCCATATCAGCGAGCTTCTGCATGGTGATGATGGCCGTGTCAACATCATCCATCACCATGCTTTCGGTGATTTCTAACTCCAGATTCTGGGGCTTCATCCCGGTTTTTCGCAATACGCGAGACACCGTAGCAACTAAATTCCCCTGCCGGAACTGGCGCGGCGAGAGATTGACAGCCATTCGAAAACTCGGAAAGCCTTGTTCTTGCCATTTCATATATTGCAGGCAGGCGGTTTTAAGAACCCACTCCCCCATCGCAACGATCAGTCCGGTTTGTTCTGCCAAAGGAATAAAGTCCTTCGGTTGAATCAAACCGCGATCGGGGGTCTGCCAACGAAGCAGCGCCTCTACACCGACCAGTTCTTCCGTATTTAGATCGAGTTGTGGTTGATAGTGGAGAATGAGCTGTTCATCTTCAATGCAGGTGTGCAAGCCTCTTTCCAGCTCAAGTAATTCGTGGGCCCTGGCATTCATTTCCGGAGTATAGCTCCGATAAGTAGCCCCTCCCTGCGCCTTGGCGCGGTACATCGCGACATCAGCGTATTTCATCAGTGTTTCAGCATCGGTTCCATCGACAGGGTAAAGACTGATGCCGATACTCATAGATAAGTAAAAGGGTTTTCCTGCAAAGAACAGTGGAGCCGCCATGCTATCTATGATCTTTTGCGCTAACAATGAAACATGTTTTGTATCTTTAACTTCTTCAAGAAAAACTACAAACTCATCCCCACCGACGCGAGCCAAGGTGTCAGAATGACGGACCAAAGCTCTCAGCCGTGCCGCAATTTCAATCAGTATTTGATCACCTGCGGCGTGGCCGATGGTATCGTTTATGGTTTTAAAACGATCCAAATCGAGAAACAGCAGTCCGGCCTGATGATTGTAGCGAATGGCTTTTTCAAGCCCATGCACGAGACGATCGCCCAGCAAGGTTCGATTAGGCAGTCCGGTCAATGGATCGTGATGCGCCAGGTGGTTTAAGTGCTGTTCCTTCTCCCGCAACTTTTCTTCCGTCACCCGGTGCTCTTTAACTTCGCGACAGAGTTGTTTATTTTGTTGGTTAAGTAGATGGGTTCTAGAGTGAACACGCTCCTCAAGCTGTGCGTGCTCCTGCCGTACCCGAGCCTCATGTTTTTGTAGCTCGTCGAACATTGAATTAAATGTCAGCACCAGACTCGTGACCTCATCACCCTGAGGGGACACTGCGTTGATGCCAGTCAACTGCTCTCCGAATGACTCAGCCCTCTGCCGGAGTCGCTTTAAGGGACGCAACAACCATCCGCCCGCCAATGAACTGACCAGCAAGGTCGTGGTGAGAATGATAAGTGTAACCCACAGTGTCTCTTGACGCTGACCTACTAGCAACTGCTGCGCAGGACGGAGATCTTCTTCAATCACCAGGCAAAAGACTTCATCCGCAACCCGAAACATTTGGTAATAGTAGAGCAGCAATCCATCGTCCGACTGGATGATTTGAACCTGCTCTTCTTCCAGTATCTGATTGATTAGGGATTGATCGAAAAACGGCTTTGAAACAGCGTCCGCACCTCCCGTCTCAGCCTGAACACCATCATAATTGAGCAGGAATATATCTGTTTCGACAATCGCCTCAACCCGCTCCAGCAGGTCAACAAGATTAACCGAAACCATCAGGACACCGAGCACTTCCTGATCGGATTTAACTGGAGCCAAGGCTCGAACTTCCCAGTGGCCCGCATGCTTCGTGGTTATCAGCAATGACTCCCCAGCAAGAGCCTCATTCACTCCCCAGCTAGTTAGAGATAGCGCAAGGTGGTCTGACTCAGATTGATATATCAACGAACCGTGTCGGTTAATCAGAGAGAGATTTCTCTCTTCACCTAGGTCGCTTGCAAGTTGTCCCTGTATTTGCCGTAAGGCATCAGCATTTGATCCGGCTTGCCGTAAGTTGGATAAACTCAATGTGGAGTTCAGCTCCATCGTCACGGACGGTTGCTCGGCGAGAGTGTGAGCCAAGGCCATCATCTCATCGGTCTCTTCGGAAAAAATATTCGCGCACAGGCGATAGCTGTTGGCAGCCCTATCCTGCTCACGCAGCAGCAAGCTCCTTTCCAGAGCGTTACTCTGAATCAGATAAATCGAAACCGAAGTCCCGAGGACTGCAAGGGCCAACAATAGACTCAGGGGGAATTTCAGACTGTGGAATCGCTTCAAGGCGGTCCCCCAAAAGGAATCATCCCGCCTGCTTCGATAATCGCACGGCCTTTTTGTGACTTGATAAAGTTGATGAATTTTGTGGCTTCCCCTGAGGTTTTTCCTTCACGGGAGACAAAGGCATACTCTGATGCCATGGGATAATCTGAAGACTTGATACCTTCTACAGTGAGGGGCAGGCCGGTTAGGGCAACAGCGTGAAACCTTCTCTCTGGACCCAGCAGTGATGAACGCGAAAGAAAACCGATGCTGTAGGTGTACTTATTTAGTAACTCGACCATTTCCGGGTCATGATGGACGATCTTTGTATCGGGAGCGAATTTCAGTGCAGCAAATGGTGACAGGTGACGACGAATCAGAGTCAGCGAGGAATCTCCTTCCTGTCGGCCAATAACCCTGATCGGTTGGCTACTGCCATCTTCAAGTTGCCAACTAACAGTTTGCCCGGCGAAGATTGCGGCAAGTTGTTCTACGGTAAATTCAGTTTGTGGCACCTTAGCACCAACAGCGAAAACGATAGCATCTTTGGCAAAGGGAAGGAGTTCCAGGCCGGTGTTCTTTTCCTCGGGACGTAACGATCGTGCCACCCGACCTAAAACGGCTTCTTTGTCCTGAACCGACTGAATACCGCCATTGCTGCCGGTTGTATCGGGGATGACAACTTTGAAGTCCGGGCCTGTTGCATTGAAACCCGCCGCCAACTGCCGAAGCAGGTCTTGGCAGGCACCGGTGCCAGGGATCACCAGTTCCCCAGTATCGAGCTGTTGCTCCTGTGGGGAGCACCCTGCAATAACCAGCAATGCAAAGAGAAAAAACAAGGGTAACCATTGAATTGTTAGCGAACGGGTTTTCATTGAATCTAGCTCCTCCCCTGCCTGCGGCGGCCAGGACCATCTAATTCATTGATTGTGGCACTTCGGATTGAACCACTGCCCCCTGCGTTTCTGAAAGTGCATAGGTTCTGACGGGCCTAAACACCTTGGACAAAAGTACATAGTTTTGAGCCAGCTGAAATAATAAAGAGGTGGACAGCATTGCCCCCCCCCCAAAAAACATTAATGACAGTCAACTTCAACAAATACCAGATGTTGTCATGGTAAACAATAAAATTAGTTGGGAAGGGAAAAACGTTTTCCCACTATGGCCTTTAAAGGGGTCTTTGAGCTGAAATCCTAAATTTAATGCGCTATCAGAATGCAGCCCGTTCAGCATAAGGTTGTGGTCACCTGAGAGAAAAATCGCCTTATTGCCTTTGAGGGTAGTTTCTAGCAACTGCGGAAGGCAGGGAGCTAGCAATGCAGCACATTCAGGTATGCGACTATCAAAACTTAGACGTTATGAAAGGTGACCAGCGTAACCGACAAATACCTTCATTTCGTTTCGCAAATATCCTGCCAAAAAGGGTTTTCATATATCCATAGGAATTTTGATGGGACCGGATGTCTGATAAGTCACTCCTTAAAACATACAAAAGGCCCACGGTTACAAGATCGTGGGCCTTTCTTGTAGTCGGGTATTAATCAGTCACTGATTTACTGGAAGTGGCGCCTTACAGTAACGTGCAAACTGACCGGCATCTTGATCCATCATTCATTGGCGAGCAACTTTCGAGACATCCATGACAAGTAATTGAGTCAATAACAAACGGAGCTTCCCCCTCAACTGGCATCAGAGCCCGCGAATGTTATAGTTTTCAAGTAAAATAAAAAGGTACGATCATGGTCCGGACTAGAGTAAGAAATGCATAAGCTTAGATACGGGGATTTGAATGCGCAAAGCACTATTGATTACCCTTCTCGTCAATATGTTTATACTTCTGCCGGCCATTTTTTTTGCGAGCTATCAGTTAGATAAACATCTACTTGACGAACAACGAGTATTGTCAACAGACGAACTCAGTCAGTGCGCAAATACTCTCAGCAGGGCAATTCAAAAGCGTTTTGCTTTACTTGAAGGTTTATCCGCATTCGTCATTGCCAACCCGAGTCAAGAACAGCTCGACGCTAAATTTGAAACCTTTGCCTCTGCGCTCCCGTCAGGTGTTGGTGGGATTCGTAACTTTGTTTTGGCTCCCGATGGTGTTAACAGCTACGTTTACCCTTTGAAGAGGAACGAACTAGTCCTCGGCCATAACCTGATTGCTGATCCTCGTCCAAATGTCAGAGTCGATGTGCAACGAGCTATCAGGACACAGAGAATCACGTTGAGCGGACCTTACGAGTTAAGACAGGGCGGTCTCGGCTTCGTAGCTAGGAAAGCTGTTTTTCTGGGAGAAAAATTTTGGGGGTTTGTGTCCATGGTTGTGGATATCCCCCCTCTCTTGGAAGATGCGGGCCTTGGTCTGCCATCAGAAAAATCGGACATCAGCCTCCGTAAAAATGGAGGGGAATACTTCTATGGCGCAGAGCGGGTCGTTGCTGATAGCGCAATTTCACTACGCATTAATTTGCCAGACGGCTTCTGGGAAATAGGAGTAGCAGCAAACAGAGAATTGCTGCCACAGTTTGAGAAACAACAAACCATATTCAATGGGTTTGCTTCTATCTCGTTAGTATTCCTGAGTTTACTTATCTATACGATTGCCAATCGCCAGACTTACCTTTCTGAAAAAGTTAAAGAACAAACCAGTGACTTAGAGGAGAAACTTATTGCACAACGGCTTGCTGAGGATGACCTGCGCGATGAGAAGAATCGCATAAAAACCATTCTTGACTTGGTTGGAGACCCAATATTCGTCAAGGATAACGACCATCGTATTACCGTCGCCAATCGCGCCTTCTATGACCTTTTTTGTATGGATGAAAGCAGCGTAATAGGCAAAACCCTTGTTGAAGCTGTTCCGGAAAATGAGAGGCAACATTTTCTCGAAATCGACCGGAAGGTTCTCGATACCGGGATGCCCGACCTGCGAGAAGAAGAACTCACGGTGAAAGGCTGCACACGGACGATCATCACAAGGAAAATACGCTTCATCGATGAATCCGGGGTGAAATGTATGGTGGGCTCAATCCATGACATTACCCAACGCAAGTTGGCGGGAAAAGAAAAAATCAAACTCGAAGGCCAACTCCACCAAGCCCAGAAAATCGAATCTATAGGCCAACTGGCCGGTGGCATCGCCCACGATTTCAACAATATTCTGGCCGGACTGTATGGCAACCTCTCTTTGGCCAAAGCCAGTCTGACTAAGTCTCTGCCTGACCACCCCGGCTACCGCTATCTCGAAGCAGCCGAGAGATCAATGAATCGGGCGACCGCCCTAACAAATCAGTTACTCACCTTCGCAAAAGGCGGCGTACCAACCAAAGAGACCCTTAGCCTGAGCCATCTGATCGAAGAAGTGGTTTCGTTTACTCTGTCCGGAAGTAACGTCAAACCCATCATAGACCTACCAGACAACCTGTGGCTGGCATTTATTGATCAAGGCCAAATTCAGCAGGTGCTTGGCAACCTGACGATCAATGCCAAACAGGCCATGCCCGGTGGGGGAGAGTTGCAGATTACGCTCGAAAATACTGAGGTTTTAGATAATCAACTGCTGGGTCTGGACGGGGGGAATTATATTAGGGTCACTCTAGCCGATAACGGCACCGGCATAGCTCCCGAGCACCTTGAGCGTATTTTTGAACCCTATTTCACCACCAAACAGGCCGGTAACGGACTCGGGCTGGCCACGGTCTATTCC
Source organism: Desulfuromusa ferrireducens (assembly GCF_055389805.1). Classification (NCBI taxonomy): domain Bacteria; kingdom Pseudomonadati; phylum Thermodesulfobacteriota; class Desulfuromonadia; order Desulfuromonadales; family Geopsychrobacteraceae; genus Desulfuromusa; species Desulfuromusa ferrireducens. The sequence goes on along the minus strand of NZ_AP042415.1, from coordinate 3,132,898 downwards.
ATCATCACAAAACACGGCGGACACATCAGCGTCGCCTCACAACTCGGCCAAGGAACAACCTTTACCCTTTACCTGCCCGCGGCCAAAAATCAGAAACTGCCCCCAGTGCCCACCGTCAGCGTCACAGCTCCCCTACATCAAGCCGCCCGTGTTCTTGTCATGGATGATGAAGAGATGATCTGTAACATTGTCAAGGCCATGCTGGAAGAAGCCGGACATACAGTTGAGGCAGTCCCTGATGGCGCGCTGGCGCTCGATCGCTATCGCCAGGCATTGGAGACTGACAGCCCGTTTGATCTGGTTATCCTGGATTTGACCATCCCCGGCGGCATGGGCGGTAAAGAGGTTGCCGAGCAGATCCTGGCCCTTCATCCGCTAGCCAAGATCATTGTTTCAAGCGGTTATGCTGATGACCCGGTTAGGGCGAATTATGCCGACTACGGTTTAAGGGCCTTTGTTCCGAAGCCTTTTGAACTCGGTGAATTGATTGATACTGTGAGCAAGGTCTTTATGAGTGACTCCGCTTGAGAGTTTTAACTGGGTCGATAATCCCAAATGTCACCCTCTATAGAACGCTAAACGCCCATGGATACCAAATCATGGGCGTTTCTTGCTTTGCTGAATTAATCAGACATTTTTTACTGGAAGTGGCGATATTCAAGACATGTTCGATCAGGGGTACTTCAGGACCCATAATTCAATATGGAGCAACTTCCAGAACACATTCCCGTGGTCGACAAAATTTGACGTTGAACCACTCTCGTTCAACGTCCGATAAGTCGACACTGCCCGGACTCAGCCGGTCAAAACTTACAAGTTTTGAGACTGGCAAATGTCTATTGGCCTTGTGGCGATTCACTCGGCATGACCTGCGTAACTGTTGCGGGGGGACAAGCAATGAAATTGCAATAGGGAACGCTAATGATATAATGCAGGCATAGGTAGTAACGGTTTCATTATTAAAAACAGGGGGGGCGGGTGGGTTTATGCTGCTATGTGTTGAGTACCTGAATGGCAATCATGGTTTTGTGACTGGGCCAATGTTGACATCCTTGATCGAAACCAGATTGATTACGAAATTCATGCGGTCTGATGGTTGGATTGATATTGATTTGCCGCAAGTTCGCAAGGCTGACATACCAATAAATCATAAGGACCCGGAGAGAAGATCGTACCTAAGTGCAGACCCCTACAGCCTTGTTGATTCAGATTCACTCTTTTAGCAAACATCGAGTAGCCCAATGCGGCTCTTTGACCTGATTCGAAGCCGCCATTCCGCTATGTAGATCAGAGCGACAGCTATCTTAAAAACTTACTACTTTCTGACTAACGGTCATAGGATTGCAGGAAAAGACCCCCGCCGAATCTGGGAGCCTTGAATAAATGATTCAAAAATAGAAATTTACTAGAAAGACAAAACACTGTGATCTTGGCAGTTCCGTCGCGCTATCTCCTTCTTCTGAGCGTTCGTCAAGGCACATTGGATCATCCCTTGTGGCAGCCTTACATCTTTGTAGCGGAACCGGCAGGTCGAACAGATAACTTTACGCATACAGCCCTCCTTCTCAAGTTTTTTAACAGCGCCAAGTCAATTGTAAACAGTGTTTGATAGATAGCAAGCTTTCAGCTATTATTTGCTTATGTTTTCATTTCTCCTTCTCTGAATAATACGGCGCTCGTGGCATGAACCTTATTGTTTTTGGTGTAGGTTTAGGACATTGAAGCCTATTTGGGCGCAAATTATTAGCAATGAAATCACTCAAGTCTCAATTGCCAGCCAGCAATAACCGTGTTTATTTTGGTCGATTTGCTTTGGGTGATGAGAGGATCGATTCAACCAAATACCCTTTCCCATGAAGCGACCATCTCACAAGTTTTGAGACCCGCCGCAGCCTAGATTTACTAATTGATCTGGGAGGGGTGTAATAGTCGCCAGATAGCTGTATAATGTAGGTGTAGGATGTTTTAGATTCGCTAACCCCAGCAAGGAGGTTTGCCTATCGAAACTACGCCCGATCCAATGATGAGTACTACACAGCAACCGGCGACCATTGAGCGCCGGAAGAGCCCGTGACCAGGGAAACTCGCAGAATAGTTAGAAGGCCCGCGCGGCAAGTGGCGGGCCTTTCACTTTAGGCTTTGTCAAAATTTAGACGTTTTGGAACAGGAAACCCGCCGGAAATTCTCCGACGGCTTTTTTAAATGTAACCTGATTAAATACGCAAAACGCCCACGACTACCTCATCGTGGGCGTTTCTTTAAATAGGGTACATATCGAACATTACTGGAAGTGGCGATTTCCAGTAATGTTCGATTTACGCAAGTTTCAGACCCATAATTAGATATGAAGTAACTTCCGAGACGCTTGCCCCAGGTTGACGCTTTCGCGCTGAAGTAACTCCTGCGCGATGTTCCACAGGTCGACACTTTCAATAATCCGGGGGGAGCCTGTCTGTCAAAACTTACTACTTTTCAGAATGATCTAGAATGTGCGGATTATTGTACTAAAAAGTTAAATCCTAACTTTTGAAATGCAAATGGCCACCCCGCGCTTAAGCTGGGTGGCCATAAAAAATTGTGGTTTAAATAGCGTGATTATCATGGAATTTTGACGATTGCTCTGCCTCTGTTTTTTCCTTCCAAGATAAGGCCAATACGCTCTTCGAGCGCTTCCAGAGAGGGTAATTCGGTAGTGATCTTTTCAAGACGGTCAAGCTTCCAATCAGAGGCGATCTTGTTCCAGACCTTCATGCGCATATCGACCGGGCAGTTCACTGAGTCGATGCCAAATAGAGTGATACCATTTATGATGAAAGGGAAGATCGAGGAGTGAAGTTCGGCCGCCCCGACATTGCCGCAGCAGGTGACTGACCCACCGTACTGGGTTGTTTTGATCGCCGTTGAGAGGATGTTGCCGGCAACTGTATCTATGGCCCCGGCCCAGCGTGGTTTCAGTAGTGGCCGACCACTCTGATCATCAGCGTCTTCAATACTGATCACTTCTTTGGCCCCGAGTTCAAGAAGATACTCCGCTTCATCGACAATGCCGTTTACCGCAACCACGTCGTAACCACTTTTCACCAGGATTGATAAGGCGATACTGCCCACACCACCTGTGGCCCCGGTCACAAGGACAGGCCCTTTGTCCGGAGTTACTCCACTGTTGATCAATTTGAAACATGACAGGGCTGCGGTAAAACCTGCGGTACCATAGACCATGCTCTCGCGTAAAGTTAGGTTCTCCGGTAGTTTGACGACCCAGTTCGCAGGAACCCGGACATACTCGGCATAGCCCCCGGAGGTGTTCATGCCCAAATCATAACCGGTAACCAGGACCTGCTCTCCCACCCTAAATTCAGGGCTTTTGCTTTCCGCCACCACACCAGCGGCATCAATTCCTGGTGTATGTGGATATTTCCGAGTAACACCCTTATTCCCTGATGCCGAGAGTGCGTCTTTATAGTTCAGAGATGAATATTGAGTGTTGATCAGCACATCTCCGTCCGGCAAATCATCAATCTGTCTTTGTTTGATCTCGCGAGTGAACTGTTTTTTCGCTATTTCGGTTACGACCATGGCCTTGAAACTGATATTTTCCATGCCATTCTCCTTAAATTGACGCGAGGTTTGACCTGTTGTCATTGACCCGACAAGACGTTTAAACTTTAACATAAACCGGATTACCGAATCGACCCTGGCTACTCGAACACTTTAAACTTTGTCAAATTTCCTGATCTATAAAACAACGCAGAGCAACTTATGAGACGCTTAGCTCCGGCCAGTACTTTCAGGCTGAAATCACCCTCGCTCTATGTCCAATAAGTCGACACTTGCAGAAATTAAAACATTGCGAACCAACAAACTAAACAGCCCAACCATTTCTGGCGGGCAGTTTAATTTGTTGTTGGGGGACTTTAGCAATTTGCCTGTGTCTGCTTGACGACGATCGGCAGATTGCGTTGCTAACAATTATTGATACGCGCCAGACGAATAATGAAGTTCGTAGCTGTGGCTGTAGATTTCCAAAATATTACCGAACGGGTCTTCCATATAGATCATGCGATACGGCTTTTCTCCCGGGTAGTAGTAACGCGGTGCTTTCATACGACGTTTACCACCTGCTGCAACGATCTTTTCGGCCAATTCCTCAACGTTGGGATCTTGTACCGAAAAATGGAATACGCCTGTTTTCCAGTATTCGAAGTTATTCTCAGGGTTAACCTGGTTTTTGAATTCAAACAGCTCGACACCAATGCGGTCACCTGTTGACAGATGGGCGATGCGAAAGCGTTCCCAGCCGGGACCAAAGACATCGGTACACATTTCACCGATCGCACTCTCGTCTTCAACAACATTGGTTGGTTCCATAATCAGGTACCAACCAAGAACCTCGGTATAAAATTTTACTGCCGCCTCTAGGTCAGGGACTGAAATGCCAATGTGAGAAAAGGTGCGTGGATATGGATTAGTCATACTCAACTCCTTGTTTAAGTGTTTATGTTGGAGTCATTATAAATAAACTTCTTGAAAATTAAAAATTATCAAATATTATCTATATGATAACTAATAGTTATGGATGGAGTTTCAGATGATTAACCAACAATGGCTACACACTTTCCTTATTTTGGTCGAGGTTGGCCACTTCACCCAGACGGCTGAAAAGCTCTATATGACTCAGCCAGGGGTCAGCCAGCAGATCAAAAAGCTGGAGGCGCAGGTTGGTGTTGCTTTGTTAAATCGGGTCGGTAAGCGGTTTGAATTGACCCGGGAGGGGGAAACGCTCTACCGCTTCGGTTGTCAGAGAAAGCAAGAGGAAGAGCAACTGTTCGGTGAATTACAATTTGATGACGAACACAAAGGGGAATGCCGGATTGCCTGTTCGGGGGCGATGGCAACCTTTCTCTATCCACATCTATTGAACCGGCAGAAAGACCACTCCGGACTCGCGGTCTCTATTGAAGCGGCCCCTAACTACCGGATTGTGGAAGGGTTGCTGGGAAATACCATTGATCTAGGACTCGTCACTCAACCAGCTCCATCGACTGATCTGACGTACGAGGCGCTCGGCTTTGAGTCTCTATGTTTGGTACTGCCAAGCACCTATGCTGCCCAGACCCCCAGTTTTGAAGACCTAAACGCACTTGGTTTTATCGATCATCCCGATGGTGCACACTATGCTGACCGCCTGTTGAGCGCCAACTTCAAGGGGGCTTACCAAGGTTTAAGAAAGATAAAAAAAACCGGTTATATCAATCAACTCAGTCAGATTTTAATCCCTGTCTCTGAAGGGTTGGGCTTTACCGTCCTGCCGCAGACGGCGATCTGGCAATTCGAATGTCAATCATTGCTTTATGTGCCTAACCTAAATGATCCTATTCGTGACGAATTGTTTTTGGCCAGGAAAAGATATCGTACATTGCCCAAGCGGTATGATTGGTTCATCAAGAAGATAACGGAGCTAATCAGCGTGAAACTATCGGATAATACCGCCTTATAGCAGAACGTTTTATGTGTTTTTCAGACCCCTTTAAGCACGCGAAAACCGCATGATTACCAGATCATGCGGTTTTTTTGGTTTGCGGCATTAATCAGACAGTCTTTATGGGAAGTAGCGATTTGTAAGACATTCTCGACCCAGCCACCCCTCCCCTCCAGACCCATAATTAGATATGGAGAAACTTCCGAGACGCTTGACTGTGACCAGGTTGGCATTTTCGAGCTCAAGTAGCCCCTGCTAAATGTTCTACAAATCGACACTTGCAGGAATTGGACATTCCAAACTTACTACTTTTGCGAATTGAATTCGGCTGAGAGCTTTTTTCTTTAATTTGAAACCGGGACGGGAAATCGTGGTTTTTCAAAATGCCTGGACTTTTGGCAGAAACTTTCCGCTTTGCTAAGCAACCGGAAACTGGCTAGTCAGCAACAATCCAACCTTATGACATGACATTTGCGAAACTCCAGGCCAAGACGACTCTGATTTCAGGTGGTTAGCCGGATCGGCAGCCTGGTTCTGGCCGTTCCAAATGTCCTGTCGCTACCTTCTGCCCTAAAATCTGCCTAAATTCCCCTGCCTGAATGGCTAAGTTTTGCAAATTGCAATGAATCAGCCGAGTGTGCGGTAAATCAGGGATCGTAAAATGAATAGTACCCTCTCTCTAGACGATCTAAACTGGATGGGGCACCTTTCCCGAATTCTAGAATTTATGGTTGGATAATTGATCTGCCATTCCACACATATTGAATTCCTTACTATCTAAGATATGATTTCAATAGTTTTATGCTACTGCGTTTTCTGCCTTTTGCGGGGAAAGCTGAAAATCTGTGATGTTTACGCACAGCTTGTTTTCAAGGGGGCATTTAATGAACAAATTCCTGATTTAATTATGTTGGGAATTATTGTGAGGGTCGTGATGTCTACAATAACTCAATGTGCTTCACTTCGAACCCGGCTTTTCTTATTGATTGTCGTCCTGATGTTTGCCAGCAGTTCTGTGGTATTGGCAGCACCGTTGAAAAAGTCTGGTGAGGTTCAAATCGGCCTGCTGTTTGATATCGATAATGAAACCAGAGAACGATTTGTGACCCAGCTCCGCCAGGAAGTCAGTAGCTTGCTTGGCAATCAATATACGATCAGCCTCCCGGAAGAAAAGCGCCGGACCTCGGGCTGGTCACACGATAGTGTGGTAGAGAATTATCGGGCACTACTGGCCGATCCTCAAATTGATATCATTGTTGCGGTTGGCGCGCTGAACTCAGCGGTACTTGCTCAACACCCCAGCTATCCCAAGCCTCTTATCTTGTTGGGAATCCTCGATTATTTTCTGCAGCAGATCCCGTTGACCACAGATAAAAAATCGGGCGTTCACAATCTGACCTACATTCTGGAATCGCGTGAATTTGGCGCTGATCTGGACTCTTTTTACGGAATTTTCCCTTATCAAAACCTGACCGTTGTTACGGATAAAAAACTAACGGCATTGTTGCCGAATCTCGATAAGTTACTGACTGCCTTCATCGCGCAAAAAGGCAGTCAAACAAAAATCATCACCTATGATGGTGATATCGATTTATTGCTCAACCAGTTTCCAGCTGATGCGGACGCGGTCTTTTTCGGTGGCCTTTATGCGCTGAGCGATGCCGAAAAGCAGAAGCTGATCGATCATGTCAAACAACTGAAACTTCCCAGCTATGCCTTTCAAGGGGTGATTGATGTCAAACGTGGTGTTTTGTCCGGGTCTGCCCCGGAAACCGACCTGCAGAAACTCAGTCGCCGAATCGCCTTAAATATCGAACAGATTCTCGCCGGTATTGATCCGGCAGCTATGCCGACCCTGCTGAGCTTCGAGCGACGCCTGACCCTGAATATGCAGACCGCCAAACAGATCGACTTTTCCCCCACCTGGGAAACTCTGGCCAGTGCTGACCTGATTGACCAAGATCAAAGCCATAGCGACCATGACCTTGATTTTAAGACGGTGGTTGCGCAAGCGCTGCAGGCCAACCTTACCCTGGACATCGAGCAACTCGCGGTAACCTCGGCGGTGGAGAATGTTGCCCAAGCCCGGGCGGTTTTACTCCCCTCACTTAACGCAGCAGTTTCTGCAACCCGGGTCGACGAAAACAGCGCCGCGGCATTCCAGGCGGAAGAGACTTTCGGCGGGTCGTTAACGCTCGACCAACTGCTTTACTCAGAGGGAGCACAGGCCAATCTGGCCGCGCAGAAACATCTGCTGAAGTCATCTCAGGAAAAGTACCGGGAAGTGCTTTACGATACGATACTCACCGCCGGGCTGAATTATTTGAATATCCTGCAGGCGCGGTCTGTCGAACGGACCAATCGTAACAATTTGGAACTAGTGAAGAAAAACTACCAGGTGGCAGAGTATCGCCAGCGGGTCGGCTACGCGGGAGCGGCGGACGTCTTCCGTCTGAAGAGTGAAATGGCGACAGCCACCAGCAATCGGCTTGCGGCACAAAGCACTCTGAGCCAGGCCAAGATCGGGCTGAATGAATTTTTGCGTCGCCCCCTCAACCAGGAGTTCAGTCTGCAGGACGTTGATCTTGCAGGGGACATGCTGAAACGCTATGGCGGTGACGAGATTCGTGCGGCGGTCAACACCTCGAAGGCCCTGGAAAAATTAACCCAATTTCTAGCTTTGGAGGCAATGGCCAACATGCCGGAGTTGCAGCAGATCAGGTCGAATCTGGCTGCTCAGGAACGGTTTCTCCTTAGCAACCAGCGACAGCGCTGGCTGCCGATCCTTAGTTTGCGGGGGAATGTCGATGAGGTGCTGGCTCGGGACGGGGTCGGTTCTAACCTGTTGCCTGATAACGAGACCAGTTGGAATCTTAACCTGAATGCCAGTTGGGAGTTGTACGCTGGCGGCGCGATCAACTCTGAAGTCCGGCAGGCAAGAGCCGAGCGGAATATATTGCGGCAACAGCTTCTCAATGCAGGACGTTCAGTGGAATTGGCTCTGCGTTATGCCCTTCTCGACTTGCGGGTTAAATCGGCAAACTTGAAGCTGACCAAGTCGGCGGCTGAGGCGGCACAAGAAAACTATCGACTGGTCCAGGATGCCTATGCGCAGGGAACCGCAACCATTACAGCCTTGCTCGATGCCCAGAATTCGGCCTTGGCCGCGGAACAGTCGGCAGCAAATTCTGTCTATGATTACTATGCCAGCCTGCTTCAGGTCGAACGGGCGATGGGAAGCTTTTCGATCACCAGTTCACTTGAAGATCAACAGGCCTTTTTACTCCGTTTCCAGAAATTTATGGACTCACGCTAAGTCTTAGCAGAGTCATGGGATGCTGATGAAAAAAATGCGCACATTTATCGGGTTGTTTCTGCTTTTGTCGCTCAATCTTCTGGTCGCCTGCAGTAAGGAGGAGCCAACGGCTCAAGAAATCCTCCGGCCGGTTCGTTATCAGCTGGTTGCAAAAGGCAGCGATCAGAAGATCCGTTCCTTCTCGGGGGTTTCTGTTGCTGCGACGGAAACCAAGCTCAGTTTCCGGGTCAGTGGTTCTCTGCAGACGCTTCAGGTCAAGGCGGGGCAGATGGTGCAACGGGGCGATCTGATCGCTGCGCTGGATGATCGTGATCTGCAGCTGAAATATGAAGAGACCAAGGCGGCAGTGCTCAATTCTCAGGTGCAGGAGAATAACGCCCAGGCAAACTTGGCGCGCATCCGGGAACTGTACGAAAACAATAATGTTGCGCTGAGTGAATATGAACAGGCGAAAAACAATTATGCCTCGGCCAAGGCCGACTACGCCGCGCGGCTCAAACAGCTCGATCTGGCGAAAAGCCAGCAGCAGTACAGTCAGCTATTCTCACCGATGACCGGTGTCGTGACTGAGGTCCCGGTGGCAAAAAATGAAAACATCAACACCGGGGAAGTGATCGCGGTTATCTCTTCGAGCAAGGATATTGAAATCCGGGTTGGAGTGCCGGAGGCCTATATCTCGGATATCCAGTCCGGCGTTGCAGTCAGCGTGCAGTTCTCTTCCCTGACGGAGCAAAAATATCCCGGCGTGGTGACCGAAGTCTCTTATGTCGCCGCTGATTATTCCACCTTTCCGGTGACGATCCGCTTGGATCATCCGGATGCCAGACTGCGTCCGGGGATGGCCGCCGAGGTCAACTTCACTTTTGCCGGAGGTGCCAGTGACACCCTGAAGGTTTCCAGCAGCGCTGTTGCTGAAGATCAGGCCGGCAACTACGTTTACCTGCTAGGGACAACGGATCAGGAAAATGTTGCAATTATTGAACGCCGGACGGTAGTGGTTGGCGAATTGACCCAGCAGGGATTCGTGATACGAAACGGCCTGCAGGAAGGTGACGCGGTTGTGATTTCGGGGGTCAGCAAAATCAGTGCAGGCATGAAGGTGCGGTTTGACAAAGCCTCTCCCGCCAAGTGAAGCGAAAGAGATTATGAATCTGACGGAACTGGCCATTAAGAATAAAAGTCTGTTTTTCTCCCTGCTGGCGGTGGTGCTGTTACTTGGTGTGACGACCTTTAACGATATGCCGCGCAATGATATGCCGCCCTTTATGATTCGGGCAGTCAGTATCGTGACCAGTTTTCCCGGGGCCTCACCCGAACGGGTGGAACTGCTGGTCAGTGACGCCATCGAAAAGGTGGTGCAGGAGGTCCCTGAGGTCGATTTTATAACCAGTGAATCGCGAACCGGTCTCTCTATTGTCACCGTCAGTATCAAAGAAGAAGAATTCAATCTGCAACCGATATTCGATCGGATCCGTCGCAAAGTCGAAGGCTTGGAGAGTTCCCTGCCAAGCGGGGTCAGACCGGAAATCAATGATGAACTAGGTGATGTCTTCGGCATCCTGATCGGTTTGACTGCGGACGGCTATTCCTATGCCGAGCTGAAAATAATCGCCGATGAGATCCGCGATGGTCTGATTAAAATCCCCGATGCCGCCAAGGTTGAAATTGTCGGCGATCAGCCGGAGCGGATCTACCTCGAATTTGACAATGCCCGGCTGGCAGAGCTGGGGCTATCGAAAACCGCGGTCGAAAAGTTGCTTGCCGGGACCAATATCCTTTTCTCCGGGGGGAATATCCGAATTGATGATGAGCGGATAATTCTCGAACCGAGCGGAAGTTTTGAGTCGGTTGCTGATCTGGAGCGGATGCTGCTTTCCAGCAGCAGCGATGATCTGGTCCGCTTGGGTGATATTGCGCAGGTCCGGCGCGGCTATGTCGACCCACCCAAAAGTCAGGTGCGAGTGAACGGAGAGCGCGGTATCGTCATTGGTGTCAATCTGAAACAGGGGGGCAATATTGTCCAACTCGGCCATCTGGTTGATCGGCAGATCGATGACTATAAACAGGTCTACCCGATTGGGGTTGAATTCCGGCGCTCATTTTCCCAAGACCTGGTGGTGGATAAATCGGTCAGTGATTTCACCGCCAACCTTCTGCAGTCGGTGCTGGTCGTGCTGGGAACCATGCTGGTTTTTCTCGGCTTGCGAACCGGCCTGGTTGTCGCCAGCCTGATCCCTTCGACAATTGTCATGACCATCCTGCTGATGACCATCCTTAAGGTCGGCCTGAACCAGGTTTCGTTGGCGGCACTGATTATTGCCCTGGGGATGCTAGTCGATAATGCCATCGTCATGGCGGAATCGATGATGGTGAAAATGGAGGATGGTGAAACGGCGACAGCTTCGGCTATTGCCTCCTGCCGTGAACTCTCGGTCCCGTTGTTGGTTTCCTCCTTAACGACTGCAGCAGCTTTTCTGGCTTTTTTTCTGGCGGCGTCGACCATGGGAGAGATCATGGGGCAGATCTTTCTGGTGGTGACAAGTGCACTGCTCTGCTCCTGGGTCATGTCTCTGACGGTGATTCCACTCTTGGGGATTCTGTTCATTCGCGTCACACCGAAAGCGGAGCAACTCAAATCTAAAAAAGGGGCCTTCGAGCAGGCGCAGGATATTTATGAGAAGTTGATCCGCTGGTGCCTCAAGCGTCCGGCGGTTCTGCTGGTCAGTGTGGTGGTGCTGTTCATGATTTCACTCTGGGGCATGGGTTATCTCCCCTTCGTGTTTATGCCGGACAGCGACAAGACGGTTGTTTCGGCAAACCTTGAACTGCCGATCGGCACGGCAATCGAAAAAACCGATCAGGTCGTGCAACAGATTGAAGGTTTTATCCGAGATGAACTGACGACCTCCCCCGAGCGTTCGGAAGGGGTGGTCAGTTGGTCCGCTTATGTGGGCGAGGGGGCACCGAAATATGATCTTGGCTATTCGCCCCCGGAAGCGAACTCCTATTCGGCGCATATCCTGCTCAATACCACTTCGGATGCATTCAATCAGGTTGTCATCGAACGTCTGGACAGCTATTGCTTGAACAATTTTCCCGATTTGAAGGCGGTCGTCGATCGTCTCAAGACCGGCGGGGGTTCAGCTGATCCGGTCTCGATCCGATTGACCGGGAAAAATCCGGAAATTCTTGATCCGATCGTCACAGCTGTGAAAGAAAAGCTCCGCCAGTTGCCAGGCAGCAAAAATGTCGCGGACAACTGGGGAATGCGGGTCAAAAAAATCGTCGTCAGAATCGATCCGCTCAAGGCACAGCTGGCGGGTATCACCAACCAGGACGTCGCCCTGTCTTTGCAGACCATTCTGACGGGAGCGGATGTCGGTGATTATCGGGAAGGTGATCAGGTGATTCCTATCATCATGATCAACAGTGAGCGCAAGGACCTGAGCATCGAACAGCTCGAAAGCCTGCCGATTAACAGCCAGGGAGGAGTGGCAAATGTCCCCTTGAAGCAAGTTGCCGATATCGACCTGGTCTGGCAACCGGCTAAGATTCTGCGCCGTGATCTTTACCGGACCGTCACGGTGACATCTGGCTTAAAAACTGGTTACACCGCCAAGGATATTACCGAGCAGTTGATACCCTGGTTGGCAGAGCAGCAGCAGAATTGGCCGCCCGGTTACAGCTTTAAGCTGGGTGGGGAGGCGGAGGACAGTGGCAAGGCGATGAGCGCCGTGGTCGACAAGTTGCCCTTGTCCTTCTTCATCATCGTCCTGTTGTTGATCGGCCAGTTCAATTCGGTGAGAAAAGCAGGAATTGTCCTGCTGACCATCCCTCTTGGCCTGATCGGCGTGGTTGGTGGATTATTACTTGCCCAATCCTACTTTGGTTTTATGGCTTTCCTGGGGATCATCTCGCTGGCGGGGATCGTTATTAATAATGCCATCGTTTTACTCGACCGGATTAAGATTGAAATAGACGAATACCACCGGGAACCGGGAGAAGCAATAATCGCGGCGGGCCTGCAGCGGTTCCGGCCGATTATTCTGACCACTGCTACCACCTCACTCGGCCTGATCCCGCTTTGGTACGGTGGAGGGCTGATGTGGGAACCGATGGCGATCAGTATCATCTTTGGACTACTGTTCGCTACCGTGTTGACTCTGTTGTTCGTGCCGACCCTCTACAAAATTTTTTATCGGGTGAAGGTGTAAGAAATCTTGTAAATTTCCTTTTTAAATACGCAAAAAACCACGATTACCTGATCGTGGTTTTTTCTTGGAATAGGCGATTTACAGTAATGCCCGATCTAACCACCCCTTCAGACCCATAATTAGATATGGAGCAACTTCCGAGACGCTTTTCTCCGGCCAGCACTTTCAGACTGAAGTCACCTTCGCTCTATGTCCAATAAGTCGACATTTGTTGGACTCGGCCGGTCAATACTTACACCCTTTTGGACCAATGGGTCATTTATTCAATCTACCTGACAGGGCCACTTGAATTTCGGCTTTTCGGTCCGAGAGCAACTCCAATATATTTCTCTGCAGGGCTTGATTTATGACCACAACGGTGATATTTATAAATCATAAGTTTCGACATCGAAACATTTTGGAGGTCCGATGAAATACAAACAACTCCCAGCGACTCAGCGCCACGCTCTTAATGTCTATGTCAAACTGATGCGTGCCACAAACCGTGCATCGAGCGATATTCACCGCCACCTGAAGCAAGACAATCTCACCCACAGTCAGTTCGCAGTGTTAGAAGCCCTGTTCCATCTCGGCTCCCTTTCCCAAGGGGAATTAGGCCAGAAGATCCTCAAAAGCAATGCCAACCTCACGACCGTCGTCGACAGCCTAGAAAAGAAGCAGTTGGTCATACGGGATCGTTCAGCGAGTGATCGCCGAGTGGTTACAGTGACCTTGACTGCCGAGGGGAAGGAATTAATTGCTAGGGTTTTCCCCAGACACGCTGGAATTGTCACCCAGAAATTTGCAGTGCTGTCTGATGAAGAGCAAGTTCAGCTCGGAGCCTTGCTGAAGAAGCTTGGACTGGGTGGATAATTTCCCCCACTTGTATGATGTCGATTTTTTAAACAACTCGACAGACGGATCATCGAAAGGACAAAGAGATGAATCACATTCTACATAAGGTCGACTCACGCGGCTTGGCCGATCACGGCTGGCTGGTCAGCAGACATACTTTCAGTTTCGCCAACTATCACAATTCCGAGCGGATGAACTTCGGTCTGTTGCGAGTCATCAACGATGACATCGTCAAGCCGGAGATGGGCTTTGGCACTCATCCTCACGAAAACATGGAGATTGTTTCCATCCCGTTTGCTGGTTCCTTGTGGCATCAGGACAGTATGGGGAACAAACATATTATCACCGCCGGTGAAGTTCAGGTCATGTCGGCAGGCTCTGGCCTGACTCACTCAGAATTCAACAACTCGGAGCAGGATGATGTCAATTTCCTACAGATCTGGGTTTTTCCCAAAGAGAAGAACATCATCCCGCGTTACGGCCAGCAACTGTTCGCAAAAAAAGACCGCCAGAACCGCTTTCAGATCCTGGTTTCACCGGATAAAGATTCCGGCGCGGTCTGGATCAATCAGGATGCCTGGTTTTCAATGGCTGATTTCGATTCTGGAACATCTCTCAGCTATCAAAAACACCGGGCGGAAACGGGCCTCTACTTTTTCGTCATCAGTGGACAGGCGGAGATCGACGGCCATGCTCTTGAGCAGCGTGATGGTCTCGGCCTGACGGGCGGAAACGACGTACAAATCAGCGCACAGAGCCAGGCAGAACTGCTGTGCATTGAAGTTCCAATGACATAACTAGGAGGAAGAGATGGATACATTGAAGGTGTTCGGCATTTGCGGCAGCCTACGTAACCAATCGACCAATCGGGGTCTGCTGCGCTACGCTCAAGAACATATCCCTGCGGGGATGGAAATAAACATTGCCGATCTTTCCGAGGTGCCCTTTTATAACGCCGACCTCATAAAAAGGCCAACTGCCGTGCAGACGCTATTGACCGAAATTGACCAAGCCGACGCCCTGCTGCTGGCCTGCCCGGAATACAACTACTCTCTCGCCCCAGCACTGAAAAATGCTTTGGATTGGGCCTCGCGGGAACCTGACAATCTGATGTTGAGTGGGAAGCCGGCAGCGATTATGGGGTCCGGCGGCGGTATGGGGACTTCGCGTGCGCAGTATCACCTGCGTCAGGTGTGTGTTTTTCTCAATCTACACCTGTTGAACAAACCAGAGGTTTTCTGCAATGCCTTCACTGGCAGCTTTGACGCAGAAGGTAACCTGGTCGATGAAAAAATCCAGGAATTGATCATTGAGCAGCTTGAAACATTACAGAAGTGGGCGCAGCGATTGCGTGCTTGAAGTGAGCAATGCTTCGAAAGAAAAGGAGCAGATTTATAGCAAATATTCTTGCACAGTCACTCCTGAAAACACGCGAATCGTCCACGGATACCAGATCGTGGGCGATTCTTGCTTGGGTGCATAAATCTGACAGTTTTTACTGCAATGCGCGACATACAGTAATGCCCGATTTGGCTGGCTTTCAGACCCATAATACAATGTGAAGCAACTTCCGAGACGTTTCTGGCAATCTGACGATTCGAGCTGAAACCACCCATGCTCATTGTCCAATAAATCGACACTTGTCAGACTTGGCCGGTCAAAATACATTTTGAAAAATTGATTAGATCGTCTATGAAGTCATTTCTCAAAACTGTCCATTGCTTGTGGGGAGATTCACTACAAGCAACCTAGTTTTCAAGTGAATCTCGTTTTTGGCTAACATGACTATTCTTTATATTCAAGAATATCTCCCGGTTGGCATTGCAGGTGCTTACATATCTCCTCCAATGTTGATATGCGAACAGCTTTAGCTTTTCCTGTCTTTAGTATTGATAAGTTTTGTTCAGTAATTCCGATCAACTTTGCAAGCTCAATAGACTTCATTTTGCGCATTGCTAGAACAACATCAAGGTTAATAATTATTGGCATGAGAACTCCGGCTAGACGGTTAGATGTTGTTCTTCGGTAATAATACGTCCCTCATCCATGACCCATGCAATAACAATTACAATACCTGCGACCAGAAGATTTGTGAATTCTGAGGAGCCAAAGCTCACACTAACAACTCCTTGTCCTGGAGGGTTTCCGATTGAAAACAAGATGCTTTTGGCGGATTCATAAAGCATTGACAATAAAACCCATGACAAGAGAGCTTTAGACGTTTTTTTAAAAACACTGACATGTTCAAAGGAAAAGAACACACCCTCCATATAGAGGGAAAATAGACGACTAATGTTCATTAGCCCATATATCAAAGCAGAAAGAGGAAGTAAGCTAATAGCGAACCCGATTAGCTGTAATTTTATCGGCAAATGATTAGGGACTAATGTCGTGGAGTCAACATTTACGGTGACTAGCGTTTTGGGTAGAATGTTTATAAACACCCAATAACCAACGTAATATACAGGGCTTGCAGCAAGCATCAAAGAAATTAACAGATGAAATTTTTTACTGAATTTTTTAATTTTTGACAAATTGTCCATGGCGGTTCCTCCTGAATGATTGATTAAGATGAACATAGCAGGAGATTAGCCGTCTTTCAGTAATTAATTATCGCAAAACGATAATTAATTACTGAAAGAGACCCATGGCCTGCTAAAAAACAATGGTCGTGTTAGCGGAGAGGAAGCGCTTTTCAAGGGGCAGTTGTGAGTTATTGTCCCTAGATGAAGCTAGACTCCACTCCGGAACAAAATACAAAACGGCCCAACCATTTAGAATAAGGTTGGGCCGTTACTATCTTGCGGATGGTGCTTAACGTGCCTATTGATCAGAAATCGACAACCTCACCGCTAAAGCAGCACTGGAAGATTCTCTTCATCTCTTCTTGAGACGGCTGTCGAGGGTTGGTGCCGGTACAAGGGTCATCCAGGGCATTTTGCACCATGCTATCAAGCTTTACCTCCCAGATATTGGCATCGAGACCGTAAGCTTGAAAGCTTTCTTCAATACCCACACGTTGCCTGAGACGATCAAGCTCTTGCGCAAAATCCTCAGCACTCTCCTTGCCGAGAGCTTGAGCTAACAAGCGGTACTTGTCAGTATTGCGGCTATTGAAGCGGACAACATTCGGCATCAAAATAGCGTTGGCGCGGCCGTGAGGAATATTGAACATGCCACCAAGCTGATGGGCGATTGAGTGAACAATGCCGAGAATCGCGTTAGAGAATGCCATTCCAGCCAGGCAGGAGGCATCATGCATCGCTTGCCGCACTTCCAGGTTCTGACCATCTTCATAGGCGCGTGGAAGATTGGTGAATATCGAGCGAACCGAATCGATGGCCAGCGCATCGGTATATGGACTTGCCAATGCAGCAACAAAGGCTTCGACATCGTGGGACAGCGCATCCATACCAGTATCGGCAGTGACGTTTGCAGGCATGCTGACGGCCAACTCGCCATCGACGATGGCAATGTCTGGGCAAAGTTCATAAGAGACCAAAGGATATTTGATCCCTTTTGTCGTATCGGTAATAACAGCAACGCAGGTCGCCTCGGTACCCGTTCCACTGGTGGAGGGGATCGCGACAAAGCGTGCCTTGTTGCGTAGAGGCTTAATGGTAAAAGGCTTGGTGATTTCCTCGAATGTCGCTTCGGGATATTCATAAAAGACCCACATCGCCTTGGCCGCATCGATTGCAGAGCAGCCTCCCAGACCGATGATCAGATCCGGTTTTTCGCGGTTTAGAATTTCAACACCACGCATGACGGTTTCGACAGAGGGATCAGCTTCAACCCCTTCGAAAACAACTGAAGCGATCCCTGCTTCCTGTAAAAGTGTAATGGTCTTTTCAAGAAAACCGAAGCGTTTCATAGAGCCACCGCCGGTGACGATAACGGCCTTCTGACCGCTAAGCTCCTTCAGGTTATCCAGAGAACCCGCTCCGTGAAATGTTTGCCTTGGTACAGTGAATGATGCCATGAAAATTTCTCCCTTTTTGTGCAACACAGATATCTGCTAGTTGCGTGTTTACTGTTTTTGTGATGGACGGATTCTATCCATTTCTGACAAAATGATAATCAGGCTTTTTTGTAAAATATTATTACCGAGGAGTAACAATGGCTAAGTGGGCAGGAATAGAAGAGTTCGTTGCCGTCGCAGAAACTCAGAGCTTTACTGCTGCCGCCAAACGGCTTTCAGTCTCGACTGCTCATGTCAGTCGGCAGGTCACTACTCTTGAAGAACGACTGGGAGCCAAGCTGTTTTATCGCACCACCCGCAAGGTGACAGCGACGGAAGTGGGTTCGACCTATTATCAGCACTGCCGACAACTTCTCGATAGTCTGGAAGAGGCCGAGCAAGCGGTGACCTCCCTCCAATCCACTCCACGCGGTAAACTGCGATTGACCTGTTCCGTTGCCTACGGTGATCGATTTATCGCTCCGCTGGTCAATAAATTCGCCAGTGAGTATCCTGACTTAAGCGTGGAGATGGTCTTTACCAATCAAATAGTGGATTTGGTGGAGGAAGGAATAGATTTGGCGATCCGCTTCGGGCAACTGAGAGATTCTTCGTTGATTGCCAGAAAACTGGCACCACGGGCTCTCTATGCCTGCGGCTCACCGCAATACTTCACTCGTCATAGTCCGCCACAGACCTTGAAGGATCTAGCCAAGCAAAATTGCCTGCTCGGGACACTCGACTATTGGAGCTTTTCGGAGAATGGCAAAAGCCACACCCTCAAGGTCGGTGGCAAATGGAGTTGCAACAGTGGTCCGGCGTTACTCGATGCGGCACTACGCGGAATTGGCCTGGTTCAGCTCCCCGATTACTATGTTGCTGAACACCTGCAAAGCGGGGCCTTGATCTCGGTTTTGGATAATTATAGAGAGCCTGAGTCGGCAGTTTGGGCCGTCTATCCGCCCAATCGACATTTATCCCCCAAGGTCAGGCTGCTGGTCGACTTCCTACACCAACGAATCAGCAGCGATCCGATCTATCAGTACCAGAGCCCCCAGCCGATCCCTTAAGTTAAATAACCAAGAACAGATTTTACATAAGGACCTTAGCGAGAAAGGACAGATTCATGCCTTCTGCCAACCTGGATCACCTTGTCATAGCAGCGGCCTCTCTGGAGCAGGGAACCGAGTACCTTCGAGAAACACTTGGCGTGGAGATGCAGATAGGAGGGCAGCACACCAGTCAAGGAACCCACAACATGTTGCTAAAGCTGGATCTAGATCGTTATCTAGAGGTGATCGCCATAGATCCTGCGGGGAGCAAACCTAGCCAGCCCAGATGGTTCGAATTAGATTCTCCAGAAATGCAGGCAAAACTTCGTGAGCGGCCCAGGCTGATTACCTGGGTGGCAAGAACTGATGATATCCACGCAGCAGTTAAAAGAAGTAATATCGATATCGGGCAGGTTCGACCAATGAGTCGTGGACAATTGAACTGGCAGATAACTATTCCCCAGGATGGTGCGTTGACTTTCGCAGGACTGGTTCCACCAATCATCGAATGGGAATTCGACCAGTCTCCCGCGAACAGACTACAAGAATCGGGATGTCGCTTAGTCGCGTTTGAAGGCTACCACCACAATCCAAGCTTATTGAAAGGCGTCATAACGTCCCTAGGTCTTGGACATGAGATAGACATCAAAGAGGCCAGTACTGAAGCAGAGGAAGGGCTGAAAGCACAGGTAGCTACGCCCAATGGACTAGTCGTGTTTGATTGAACATGTTGTCATTCCTCCAAGGGAATCATGACAAGTTGGGGGGGCGGCGTCCCATAAGTCACCCCTTTAAACACGCGAAAACCGCACGGATACCAGATCGTGCGGTTTTCTTGATTTTCGGCATTAATCAGACACTTTTTACTGGATCCCGCGATATTCAATGAATGGCCGACCTGGCCAGTTCTCCTGGATTGGGTCTTTTGTTGTTTAGTGGTCGATAGGCTTTCCACCGTATAATGATTCTCTGACATTGACTGGTTGTGGTGGGAGGGATGTAGCTTTTTTGTGCTGTAGGGGGACATTTCCTGATGACAATATATCTGCCATCAAAGTGATCTGTAGTCTCTTTTCTACAGCGTTATCTCTTATTATTTTTGACCACAAATTCATACATGTAACATCTTGAGAGGGACTTCTAAGTCTACTCAAGATCCTCAAGATGACCATGGTTTCCAATATTAAATAACACAGAACATAAAAAAGCTCAGAACAGCGAAGAGGGGGGCTCGGTTTGCAGTATTTAGCGGTCATCTTTTACTGGAAGTGGCGATATTCAGACCATGTTCGAACCGACTGACATTCTGACCGCCAAAACAATACTGAACAACTTCCAGGACCGTTTCATCTAGTCGGTACTACCGAGTTGAAATCGCACCCGATCAGTGTCCGGA
Organism: Desulfuromusa ferrireducens; assembly: GCF_055389805.1. NCBI lineage: Bacteria > Pseudomonadati > Thermodesulfobacteriota > Desulfuromonadia > Desulfuromonadales > Geopsychrobacteraceae > Desulfuromusa > Desulfuromusa ferrireducens. The sequence goes on along the minus strand of NZ_AP042415.1, from coordinate 3,112,646 downwards.
AATACGACACCTGTTGGAATCAGGGCCTTGGGATTTTTTCCCGAGCCCCTCACTACAACTGCCGGCACTTACTTCGCCCCTAAAATAAGTTTCAACTCCTTGCCAAACTGGCAAACAGATCAACTTCATCGTGCCGACCAAGCGTCTGCAGTACCTCTAAGGCTTCTGGTTTTAAGGAAAAGATAGATATGGCATCCTACGGTATACTTATCGAGCAATTTTTTGTGGAAGATTAGGTGGGCACGGTTGGGAACCACCTCTACAAGAGGGTAATTAATGAAACTTAGCCGTAAAATATATTTATATTTCGGAAGCTATATTTTTCTGGTCCTGCTGATGTTCATGGCGGTGAATTATTTCGTCATCGAGAGGACGTTGCATAGGAATGCCCGAAAAGAACTTCGCGAGGTAGCTGAGTCGGTAAACACTGCTGCCGAGACGATGCTAGATGCGGTGATTCGGAATTATTTACGCGGCATCGTCGAGCAGGACTTTGTCGTGCTTGAGCGGCTCTATCAGCAGCAGCTAGCGGGAACGTTGACCGAGCAGCGGGCGAAAGATGCATATCAGGACTATGCTTTGAGTCGAACCATTGGAGACAGTGGTTACATTGTTGCCTTGCGGCCCGAGGAGTCGCGCATCATGATCGATATTCACCCCTTTTCTCGCGGAACCGATTGTGCGTTTAATCAAGGTTGCCAGGATTGGGTTGCCCAGAAAAATGGTTACAACGAATATCACTGGCAAAATCCAGAAGATGAAACGGCCCGTGATAAGGTCGGTTATTTCCGCTACTTTGAGTCTTGGAACTGGGTGGTGGGGGCGACCTCCTATCGGGATGAATTTACCCAACTGGTCAATATTGAGGATTTGAGACCACTGATTGAGTCTTTCAAGGTTCTAGAGCGGGGCTATTTTTTTGTGCTGGATGAACAGCTGAAAGCGCTGATCCACCCAGAGATTGAAGGGGCGGAGGGTTCTGGGGTACAGAATGAAAAAGGCATCTATATCGCTCAGGAGATGATTAAACACCTGGATGATTTTTATTACTACGATTGGAAAAACCCTTCTGACCAGAAGGCAGAGAAGAAATTTGTCTATGTAAAGAAGCTAAAAAACTTCGACTGGTATGTTGCATCCTCCGGCTATGTTGATGATATTACCGCCCCGATCAGCCAGTTGATGTTGGTCAGTTATGTGCTGATGTGTTTTGTCGCTGGAATGCTGGTGCTGTTGACGGTTCAGTTCAGTCGCAGTTTGACGCGCCCCCTGAACGCGCTGATCGGCGGATTGGATGCGTTTTATCGTGAGCAGAAGGTTTTCGAGATGCCGTTCCGGGCTGTGACTGAAGTCGAATCGGTCGGGCGTGCGATTGAATCTTTGACCCAAAATTTGGTGAGCGCAGAGGAGGAAAAACTGGATCTGCTGACACAACTGGACAGTGTTATCAATTCGATGCCTTCGATGCTGGTCGGCGTGGATGATCAGGAAAAGGTCATTCTCTGGAATGAAAAAGCCGTCGAGTATACCGGTCTGTCCCGGAAGGCTGCGTTGCAGCAGCCGCTGGAATTGGTGTTGGGCGACTGCGCTGAAATTCTAAATAAAATTAAGCAGGCACTTAAGTTAAGTCAACATTTCAATGGTTCCTGTCGGGTGGTCTCGGAAAATCAGGCCGTCAAATTCTTTGATGTGACCCTTTATCCGCTGCCGGCAGGTTTGCAGGCGGCCGTGATCCGTATCGATGATATTACCGAGCGGGTACAGATGGAAGAGTCCATGCTGCAGAGTCGGAAGATGGAGGCGATTGGCCAGCTTGCCGGTGGCGTTGCCCATGACTTCAATAATTTGCTGGCTGGAATCCAGAACTCGGCATATCTGTTGGAACGGAAGCTAGCTGGTCATGAAAAGGCGCAAGACTATCTTAAGATCATTAAAGACGCTTCGCAGCGGGCTGCGGACCTGACGCGGAAGCTGCTGACCTTTTCCCGGAAGAATGCAAAGGTTTCGACGCAGATTCATGTCCACAAGGCGCTTCATGAAACAGTCGAGATTCTCAGGCGGAGTGTGGATAAGTCGATCGAAATAAGGCTCGATCTTCAAGCCGAGAACGATGTGGTGGTCGGTGATTTGTCGCAACTGCAGAGCACCTTTTTGAATCTGGGGATTAATGCCTCCCACGCCATGCCCGACGGTGGAATGTTAAGGTTTGGTTCCTCGGAACGTCAGTTGCTATCTACTGAGTGTGACCAGCGGTCGTTGGCAATTTCTCCCGGGCGCTATCTGCAAATCGAAGTAGAAGATAACGGTGAAGGGATCCCGCAGGAGATTTTCGATAGGCTCTTTGAGCCATTTTTTACCACCAAAAAACAGGGCCAGGGAACTGGCCTCGGTTTGTGGTCCGCCTATGGTGCGGTCGAACAGCATGGCGGGGATATCCAGGTCGCCAGTGAGGAGGGTGAGGGAACAGTATTTACCCTTCTGCTGCCTTTGTCTGAACTCGCCTTGCCCCGCCCAGAGCATGGCCCGGGAGCTGTCATTTCCGGTTCTGGTACCATTTTGATGGTGGAAGATGAAGAGATCCTCCGCGTCTCAACCAAGGAGATGCTGGAAACGATGGGCTATAGGGTTCTACTCGCTGTGGATGGCCAAGAAGGTCTTGAATTGTACCGGCAGCACCAAGCTGAGATTGACCTTGTGCTGCTTGATATGATTATGCCTGGGATGGGCGGACGTGAATGCTATCAGGAATTGCGGAGACTCGACTCTGTGGTCCCTGTCGTCTTAGTTTCCGGGTTCGCCAAGGAAGGCGATTTACAACAGGGTCACGATGCAGGGGGGCGTTTTCTTGCCAAGCCCTATGATGCCGCAACGCTCAGCAGGACGGTTGCTGAAGCCCTCGGTTGAGAGCATGTCCATTTGAGGTTGCCAGCACATTCGTTCTGCTTTGTCTGCCTAATGGACTTTCTTTGAATAAGCCGGTGGGTATCTCCTTGGCAAGGTCTTAAGAGATGTCTTGAATCGAACACCTTGGGAAATTATAAAGCCTATTGCCTTACCATTTATAGAGCACTAGACCGCTGGTGACTCAATACACGGTTCCCAGAACTCACCCCTATAAACACGTGAACCGCCCACGATTACCAGATCATGGGCGGTTCTTGGAATAGGGTACCCTATCAGACATTGGTTTACTGGAAATGGCGAGATTCAAGACGGGCTCGATCTGGCCGACTCTCTGACCTGTAAATCAATGCGGAACAACTTCCGAGACAATTTCGGTTGGTCGATATTGTTGAGCTGAAATTCTTCGATCAGAGTCCGATAAATCGACACTTGCAGGATTCAGGGCTGGTGGTTGTCGGTCAAAACTTACAATTTTTGCGAAAGGAGCCCGCTCGCTCCGAAACTCGTTCCCAAAAGTGAAATTCTGATTTTTTGTGAGCCGAATCTGTGCAATTTATCCTTAGATCCAGCAGGATCACATTATGAAATAATTTGCAGGAAAGCCTCCGCCCGCATGAACAGGTTGAGGCTTAATTTGTTCTGGAATGGGTCAGCTGTAAGGCACATTCAGCAAGAGTAAGTATCCCCCAGCAAAGCCGGGGCTTTAATTGTGAACCGCTCAAATCGGTTGGTTCAAACCATGGGCAGCCTGAAGGCTTTTTCCTTACCCATCCCCCAGGCAGGACCTAGCCCGGAAACTCGGCAAATCAGCCCACGTCCGTTGGGAGTGTCAGCTCTTTCACCACGGCCCGATCCCGCCCAAGATGCTTTGCCTGATAGAGAGCTTCGTCAGCTGCCTTGATCAACTTGCAGATGCCGGAAACATGCTGAGGATAGGTTGCAATGGCAATCGCACCGACACTGACCGTGACAACTTCAGCAATGTCCGACTGGGCATGTTCCTGTCGTAGGTCACGAATGCCCGAGCAGATATTATCAGCAATATGCTGCACCCCTTCCAAATCCGTCTCTGGAAGCAGAAGCAGGAACTCTTCGCCACCGTAACGGACAACCAGGTCACCGGGACGATGAGCTAGAGCCACCAGCGCATCAGCAACTCGTACCAGACATTCATCCCCCTGCGGATGACCATACTGATCATTATATTTTTTAAAATAGTCGATATCAACCATCACCACCGACAAGGGCCTGCCGGTGCGACTGGCGCGCAAAAGTTCTTCCTCGGATTTTTCGTCAAAAACCCTGCGATTGAAGAGGTTGGTCAAGGCATCGTGAGCAGAGAGCTCCTCTAGTCTCTGATTCGTTGCCTCCAGGTCACTTTTTACCTGTTCTAGTTCCAGTACTTTTCTGTCCAGGATGTTGGTTTTTTCTATCAATTCAAGCTTCTGAAAATACATGTCGACAAAAATCCGGATCTTGCCGAGCAGAATTTCCGGTTTGAGTGGCTTAAACAGATAATCCACGGCGCCACTTTCATAACCCTGAAACTGGTAATGATCCTCTTTGCTGATGGCAGTGACAAAGATAATCGGAATGTCCCTGGTGCGTCTATTGCCACGCATCAACTCGGCGGTCTCAAAGCCATCCATGCCGGGCATCTGCACGTCAAGAATGACCAGGGTAATCTCGTGCGAAAGCAGCATTTCCAGAGCCATTTCTCCCGAACTTGCCTTAACCAGGGCTGTTTCCGGCAAATCGATAATGGCTTCCAGAGCGAGCAGGTTCTCCTCAAGGTCGTCAACGATCAGAATCTTTGCCTTTCTATTCATGATCTTTTCCTGTCGCAGCGATGAGCGAGTTCAGCTTTCCGGCAATTTTAGCAAGTGGCAGAATGGTGTCGACCTCGACGGCGTCCAGCGCCGCCTGGGGCATCTCGGGATACGCCGCATCGCCCGGATCCTGGACAATCGCCAAGCCACCGTACTGCTTGATAATTTTCAGCCCCGCACTCCCGTCAGCGTTGGCCCCGGTCAAAACTACTCCGATCAGCCTAGCCCGATAAATCTCCGCAGCCGATTCAAACAGGACATCGATTGATGGTCGCGAATAGTTCACCTTCGGGTCCGCAGACAGCGCAAAACTCCTGTCGGCCTCAATCAATAAATGATAATCGGGCGGACAGAGGTAGACGATTCCCGGCCTGATCGACTCTTTTTCTTCCGCTTCCTTGACCGACAGCTGCGAGACTTCATTTAACAGACTGATCATGCTGTCGTTAGCTTGTTTCGGCAGGTGCTGCACAATGATAACCGCAGCGTTTAAATCGGCAGCCAAGCCACTAAGAAGTGTCTGACTGGCGTTAAAACCTCCTGCCGAGGTGCCGACAACAATCGCCCGATAACTGCTATGCATGTCTCGAACTACTGCCTCCCGGTTTTTTTATATACTTTTTCGCTTGCGGATATCGTCTCAAACAGCGCCGCATTCGCATTGAACTTGAGCGACTCCTTAGAACCAAGACAGAGGATCCCCCGGTAACAGAGGCTGTCAGCGAACAGCTTGACGACACGATCCTGCAACTCCTGGTTGAAATAGATCATCACGTTGCGACAGATCACCATGTGCATTTCGCCAAAGACGGTATCTGTGGCCAGGTTGTGATCAGAGAAAACAATCTGCTCCCGAAGACCCTTGCTGAGAATGATCGAATCATAGGCGGCCGTGTAATAGTCGGAAAAATCCTGCCTCCCGCCAGCAGCAATATAGTTAGCGGTGTATTCCTTGATCAGTTCGATCGGAAAGATTGCCTCCTTGGCCTTCTGCAGCACGCGGGCATTGAAGTCTGTGGCATAGATCTGGGCCTTGCCATAGAGCCCCTCTTCCTTGAGCAGAATGGCCATCGAATAAACCTCTTCGCCCGAGGCACAACCGGCGTGCCAGATCTTGACGAACGGATAGGTCTTCAGGGCCGGGACAATCTCTTCCCGCAACAACCGGTAAAAGGAGGGGTCACGAAACATTTCGGTAACGTTGATCGAAAGCTCTTTCAGCACCAGGTCGAAACAGGCTTTGTCATAAAGAACTTCATGCTGCAGAGCGGATATGCTGGGGACATTCAACTTCTGCATGGCATGCTTGATTCTGCGCCGCAGATGCGCCTCGGAATAATCCCTGAAGTCGTAACCATATTTACGGAAAACCGTCTCCGCCAACATGGCCAATTCGATCTGGACATTTTGTAGATCCTGAGTGTCACCCATCAGCTGTATAACCAGACCCGCAAGAGTGAAAGTAACTTCTTGGTATCAACCGGTTTCGACAGGTAATCGTTAGCACCCGCCTGAATACATTTATCCCGATCACCCTTCATCGCTTTAGCCGTCAGGGCGATGATCGGTAGTTTCCGGTATTTGCTGTTTTTACGGATCTGGCGCATCGCTTCATAACCGTCCATCTCCGGCATCATGATGTCCATCAGCACCAGATCGATACCAGGAACCGATTCAAGTTTGCTCAGACCTTCCCGACCGTTTTTACCAACAATCACCTGCATACCGTTCTCTTCCAGTACACTAGACAGAGCAAAGACGTTACGCATGTCGTCATCAACCACCAGGACCAGCTTACCTTCACAGCCGCTATCGGCACTCTGCACACTACGCAGCATTTTTTGTTTGGCGTCCGGCAGCTGGGTTTCGACCCGATGCAGAAAAAGAGTCGTCTCGTCCAGCAACCGTTCCGGGGAATGAGCTCCCTTGATAATGATGCTTTCCGCACTCCGCTTCAAACGCATCTCCTCGTCCTGGGTCAACTCCCTGCCGGTGTAAATGATAATCGGCACATCCGCAAGCCGGGGGCTCTGCTTGATGCGATCAAGCAGCTGGTAACCATCCGAGCCCTTGAGGCCAAGATCGAGGATCATGCAGTCGTAACTGTCGTTACAAAGGGCCTGGTAGGCCTCTTCAGCAGTCGCAACCGCCTTCGAGTCGACGTCGTTATCCCCGACCAGTTCAATAATACTGTCACGCTGAATCTTATCGTCTTCAACGACCAACAACTTTTTCATCTTCTTGGAGATGACCTGTTCAATTTTGCCAAAAGCTCTGAACAGCTCGTCCTCGGCAACCGGCTTGGTCAAAAAACCGATCGCCCCCATACTCATGACATTGGCTGAGCGCTCCCGACCGGAGATGATATGCACGGGAATATGTCGCGTGGCGGGACTGGCCTTCAAACGCTTGATGACTTCCAAACCGTCGATTCCGGGCAGACCAAGATCGATGATGGCGGCGGAGGGATGGTAGTAATCAGCAAAGTGCAGGCCCGACTCCCCATCCTCGGCGACCAGACACTTAAAGCCGCGCTCCCGTGCCAGATCCCTGAGCACCCGGGCAAAGTCCCGGTCATCTTCGATGATCAACAGCACCCGATCATTTTCATGCAGCTCTTTCCGGTCATCTTCGACATAACTGGTTGCGGGTGGTTTACTGACCGGGGCACTGGTCCCAGACTCCACGGCCATCGGGGTTTCAGTCGTTACTTGTTCCTCAACGACAGATGGTTCCGGCGCCGGGATCTTCTCAACAGGGGTCAATGACGGCAGGAAAACGGTAAAACGGCTCCCCTTGTCCGGTTTGCTCTGCAACTGGAGCTCCCCTTCCAGCAACCGGGTAAATTCTCGCGAGATAGACAGACCAAGTCCGGTCCCGCCGAACTTGCGACTGGTTGTGCCGTCGACCTGCTGAAAGGCTTCGAAAACCGCGTCCTGCTTGTCGAGCGGAATTCCGATACCGGTATCCTCAACAGTGAAGGCGATAACCGACCGGGCGCGCAAACTCTCATCCTTAAAAAGGGTCTCCGCCGCTGGCGTGGAGATCCGCAGGGCAACCGAGCCTTTAGCGGTAAACTTGATGGCGTTGGAGAGCAGGTTCTTGACTATCTGTTGCAGCTTCTGCCGATCACTCAGAAAGGGCGTCGGCAGGTCGGGGCTGCAGTCGACGATGAATTCTATCTCTTGATCTGTGGTCAGCGGAACAAACAACGACTCCATCTCATGGGCAACTTCAAGCGGACTGACCTCCTCGACCAGGATTTCCATCTTGCCCGCCTCAATCTTCGAGAGATCGAGGATATCGTTGATCAGGTTGAGAAGATTGGTGCCCGAGTTATGGATGGTCTGGGAGTATTCCAGTTGTTTTTCCGTAAGATTGACCTCCTTATTATTGGTCAACAGTTGTGACAGGATCAGAATACTGTTCAGTGGGGTGCGCAATTCGTGCGACATGTTGGCCAAAAATTCGGTCTTATACTGACTGGCCCGCTCCAGATCGCGGGCCTTCTTTTCAACGCTTTGATTGGCTTCCAATAGTGCCAGGTTCTTGCTTTTAACCACGTCACTCTGCTCTTCCAGGGCTTTGCTCCGTTCTTCCAATTCCTCATTGGTAACACGCAGTTCTTCCTGCTGGGCCTGCAACAGCGCTTCAGACTCTCGCAGCTTCTTGGTCTGCTCCTCCAACTCTTCGTTGCTGACCCGCAACTCTTCCTGCTGGGCCTGTAATTGTGCCTCCGATTCCCGCAGTTGCCGCGCCTGAGCCTCCAAATCTTCGTTGGTCACCCGCAGTTCTTCCTGCTGCTGCTTGGCCTGTTGCAGCAGCTGCTCAATCAATTTACGGGATCTTGCCGCATTAAAGAGAATGGCAATATTGCCGAGATTCTGCTCCAGCAGTGTTTTCTGCAAAGGGGTAAAAGGGGTCTGGGAGCCGACCAGGAAAACCGCCAACACCTGATCTTCAAAAATCAGCGGGGCAATCACGAAATGAGCAATGTCGGTCTCTGCGACCCCGTAGTTCAGATCCGGCGCCTGGTCTTCGACGTGGGAGAAATAGAGAATCTGTTTCTCCCAGGCGGCCTGACCGACCAGCCCCTCGCCGAAGGCAAACTCCGTGAAGTGACCGCGGCGGTCGCTGAAAGCGTGGCTGGCAACCAGCCGCAACTTGTCACTCTCTGCATCCGCCAGGTAGAGGGCGCCCAGCTGAGCAGCGAAATGCCGGGTCACAAAACCGATAAACCGTTCTGCCAACTGCTGAATATCATGGTCTCCGCGTAGCTCATCATCGAACCCCTCCTTGCCCCTTTTGAGCCAATCGAGGGCACGCAGGTTCCCGGCCATGCCGTTCAGCGCTGCAGCCAAGTTGCCAAGCTCGTCATTCTGATCCAGGTCGAGACTCGCCTCCAGCTCGCCCCTGGAGATCGATTCGGCAAAGCGGATGTTGTTGAGGATCGGCCGGCTCAGGTTGCGCGCCAGCAGATAGGAAGAAATAGCCAGCCCTAGCAGAATAGCCAAGCCGGACAGCAAGATGCTGTCGATCAAATCCCGGATCGGCGCAGTCACTTCTGTCTTGCTAATCTTGGAGATCAACGCCCAGCTGATATCCTGAACATCGACCTTGTCATAGGCAATCAATACCTCGCTGCCGATACTGTCGAAGTAGAGCCCCTTGCCGCTATCCGCTGTATTCTCATCAAAGGCGTCCAGCCAGTATTCGGTAGGGCTGATCGAAGCCCCGACAACATATTTACCGGCCCCCATGGTCTGCATATTACTGCGGAACTCATAACGCCGATGCAGCTGATCATAAGCCACCAGATAGGTTTCGCCGGTTTCTCCCATACCATCGCGGGAATCCATGATCTGATTGATCGTTTCAGGTCCGAGCTGCAGAGCAATAACACCGGTCATACGGCCATTCTGGTCATAAAAGGGGTAACCGAGATAGGCTGACTCCTGTCCGTCACTTAAGGAATCATCGCTAAAATCGATAAAAACATAAGCCTGACGCTCTTTGACCGTTTGCCAGAGTTTGGACAGATTGGAATTATTATGCTGACCATGGCGCAGGTTGGTGCCGGCTGCGGCCTTATTGTTCAGGGTGAACATCACATGCCCATGTTCCTCACAAAGAATAAATATCTCGCGGTAGGCAAAGGCCTTGATGTAGGCATCAAAAAAATCTCTATTGGCTAAATGGAGCGCCACATACTCTTCATTATCAATCGGAAAAGGATGGTCGGGGAAAATCACTCTTTTGCTACGATAGTCGTGTAAGGCCGCGTAGGTTGCAGCGATATCCCGGCTGTTCGCCAGAATTTTCAAGTCCGTTACCTGATCTCTGAAGTAGGCTTCAATCTGATTTTTTTTCGCGGCTTGCGAGAGGAGGAACTGATCGAAAGACTTATCCATCAAGGTATTGGTCACCAGATGACTGACCAGAAAGCTGATCAACAGCAGCGGGATCAGTCCTGCCAAGAGAAAAAGCGAGACCAGTTTCGGTTTTAATTTCAGGTCCTTAAGCATTCTCATAAATGCCAACTCCAACAACATTGCTAAACATCAACCGTCCCAAGAGCAAACAACGGGGCTAAAGAATTATGACCGACGCAGAAACTCTTGCAAGCGGCTCTCCCCAAAAAAACTTCTCAGGAGCAGCCTGCATTCCGCAGCACAGCTGAAAACAACTCGGAAAAGCAGGGTTGCAAAGCAAAAAAGTGCCCTCCAGGTTTCGCCTGAGGGGCACTTACAGATCACTGACAAACCCCACGTTTTCGAATGTGCGGTTTTGTTTTGCTCTTTTTACGGGTTCCCTTGAACGTTCAGAACTTCAATCCCAGGCGGATCTTTGCGCCAGCCCCATAAGTTCAACTCCGCGACTAAATAGCGTCCAAAATGTAAGCGAAGAGCCTTTTTTGCTCTTCCCCTCTGAATTGCCCAGCATCAACGCCATCTTTTTTATATTCTGACAGGCGGCTGACAGCAAACACTGCTCTTGGGCACGGAGTAATCCACGCATCCGGATGTAGCGGTGCCCATGGAGCTGTTTGGCATCGGCGAAGCTGCGCTCGATGGTCTCCTTGCGTCGTTTGTAGAGGGCTTTCCCCTGCCTGGTTTTACGGTGGGAATCAACCTTCTCCCGATAATCTTCCCAAACATGTCGAGTGACGATTTTTATGTATTGAGCGTTGCTGGTGCATTGTCCCAGCAGGGGACAATGCTGGCAGACTTTTGGGTCGGAGCGGTATTCGCGATAGACTTCCCGGTTGGTGGTGCGGTAGGTCAAGAGCCGGCGGGTGTCACGGTAGTCGTCGTGCCGAACCTCAACATAGTAAGAAACGTCCGAAATGTTGTGTTATTGAAATTAGCCGGTCATTTGGGGCAGAAGTAGAGCTCTCCCACCTGCCCCAATATTCTGGAAATCAGATAGAGGTGACAACTACGCTGACACATAGGGATTGGAATTTTGATGGGGCTGGATGTCTGATAAGTCACCCCATTTAAACACGTGAATGACCCATGATTAGCAGATCATGGACCATTCTTGCTTTGCTGCATTAATCGGAAAGGTTTTGGCAGCGTTCTTTGTAGATTCGATAGACCGATGAACGACTTAGACCATAGAACTCAGCTAGGTCTTTTTTACTGACATCTGGACTTTCATAATCCCGAATTAGTTGGGCGATTTCAGTTTCTGATAGCTTCTGCGGTGCTCCAAACTTAACTCCGTTAGCGATTGCCTTCTCGCGGCCCTCTCGGGAGCGCTCTTTTATGATCTCTCGCTCGAACTCACCAATCGATGTCAGGATGTTGAATTGAAGCCGTCCGTACATGGTTGTCGTGTCGATTCCCTGATCAAGAACGACGAGATCTACCTCTTTCTCCTGCAGGAGGGTGATAATCATAGCCATATCGACAACCGAGCGAGCGAGTCGATCTAGCTTGGTGACAACCAAAACATCGTCGTCCCGAACAAAATCCAGTGCTTTCAAAAGTTCTGGCCATGAGGTCGTAGAAGATTCGGATGTTTTTTCATAATAGACACGATCACAGTCTTCCAGTTTGTCAAGCTGCACATCAAGTTTTTGCCCGGCACTACTGTACTCTCGCGTAACCAATTCTCATTCCCATGGCTTCCTCCTTCCGGTAGAGAAAAGAAAACCCTGTCGTGGGAGCGGTTAAGTGAAAGTGAAAGTGAAAGTGAAAAGAGTGTGACTTATTCCCCTTGATCAATACCGATAAGTATTAGATAATAATATCGTCTTTTGTGGAGGTTTTATGTCGAAAAATACTAGCGTCACTCTTGGTCCCCATTTCGAGGAATTTGTTGGTAAACAGGTAGAATCGGGCCACTATGGCTCGGTGAGCGAGGCCATCCGTGCCGGTCTTCGTCTTTTAGAAGAAAAGGAAGCCAGGCTCAATCTTTTACGCAAGGCATTGGTAGAGGGTGAAAACAGTGGTACTTCTGATTATTCGCTGAATAGCTTGATTCAGGAACTCGACGCAGACGATCTGAAATGATGGCAACATTCACCCTTACTGAAAAGGCCAAAAGTGATCTGAAGGATATTGCACGTTTTACGCAGAAGCGTTGGGGCCGTGACCAGCGGAACAAATATCTCAAGGATTTAGATGCCTGCTTTTTTCGCTTGGCAGCCAATCCATCTCTGGGGCGAGAATGCAGTGAGGTTCGAACCGGGTATCATAAGTTCCCAACAGGGAACCATGTGATTTATTTCCGCAGCATCGCAAAATCACAAGTCGAAATTGTCCGCATTCTCCATGAGAGTATGGACGTAGAAATTCAGCTTACAACCAGACAGGAAGATCCGCACTGATAATTAATCATGCGGCTCTTTTACTGGAAGTGGCGATATTCAGGGGATCAGGGTCCGATAAGTCAATACTTGCAGGATTCAGAGCGGTGGATGTCAGTCCAACTTACTATATTGGAGACTGGGAATTGTCTGCTTGACTGACAGCGATTCAATCGCACCAACCTACTCGCCAGCGTGAATGGAAAATGCGGCGCTTCAAGTCGCGAAGACAGCTCCAAGCATTATCTATCATTCCATGGTCTGGCAAATAATCTGTTCCGCCATCAGCGACATTTGATGAGCGAGAAAAACTATCGTACCCTTCGTGATCGAGTCGTTGAAATCTGGCAGCAGAATACCTGTGCCAGTTGGACCGGATGAGTTTGAATTGACTTAACAAAACTGCTGGTTCACACCCCAAACCTGTTAAGTTGTCAATACAGCCCGGCAGGTACTGCCGGGCTGTTGATGTCTCTAAGTTGTTTAATTATTCCTGGAACTTATCATAATGGAACGAGTGGCAACCTTGGCAAAGCGGCTTGCGTGATTCATGCTCACCGTGACACTCCATGCAGGGCACGTCTTTGCCGTAATGCATGTTGTTATGCGGGTTCTGCCCTTCTTCATCTTTCGGGCGCTCGGTTGATTTGATCAGCTCGTCCAGATCGTGACACGCCAGACAGGCATCATCAGCCGGGAAGTTCAATGGCTTTTTGCTGTCGTGGCAGGAATCACAGGATTTACCGTCATAAAAATCGGTATGATAGCTTCTGCCTTTAATCCCATCATACTGCTCGAGAGTCTCTTTTGCCTGAACAGTGAAGGCAATAAAGACGAGCAGCATTGCGAAAATCAACTTTTTATATGACTTCATGTTTTCTCCTTACCGACTCGAATTAGGCCTTCATCATGTTTTCAGCAGCAGTCATTCCCATAACCATACAGTCGGGGATCGAGCAGCTACCGAGTCGACTGACACCATGCATTCCACCGGTCACTTCCCCAGCGGCATACAACCCTGGGATCGGTTCCCATGTGGTGGAGTCAATTACCCGGGCCTGGACATCGATCTTGGCACCGCCTTGGCAGTAGTGAACCTTCGGCCAGTTACGAACGGTGACAAACGGAGCCTTGAGGTACTTTCCTGCAGCCTTTGCCATCGGCTTGCCAAACTGCTTGTCCTCGCCTGCTTTGACGTAGCCATTGTACTCTTCAATCTGCTCGTTGAGGGCTTTGAGCGGTATGTTGTGATGCTTGGCCAGCTCTTCAACGCTATCGAATTTCCAGCCGACGCCATACTTGAGGACCTTTTTCATGGTCGGATGTTCCTTGGCATGCTCATAGCTAGTGATGGTGACCGGTGGCAATGGATTGCCGTCATCGTCGCGACAGGCCAATTGGGCGTCGGAACGGGTTTTGCGATCGGCGATTTCGTTCATGAAGCGCTTGCCGCTTTTCGGGAAGACCGAGATTGAGTGAGCAAAATTGTAAATTGAGTAGTTGGAAACGTAGCCGAAACCATCCTCATCGGCGGATGCCCAAGGACCGGTCTGAATATGCGCCATATGGACCGGAACGGCACCGACCTTATAAAGCTCAAGCATTCCCTCGCCTGTTGCATTTGCCGGGTTGGTTGAGCCAACTTCAGCTGTCAGTGTTGGATCCTGAGCGGAGCGCAGACCTACGTTGCGGGCAAAACCACCGGTCGCCATCAAAATGCCACGCTCAGAGCGGACACTGATCGGGGTGCCTTCCTTGCCGCGACCAAAATAATGGCCTTCAAGGATTTTGGCACCAACAACCTTGCCCTTGTCATCAAAGATCAGGCTGTCAAACTTAGCGCGGTTGACCAGGCGCACACCGAGTTTCTTGCACTCGTTGAGCAGCGGCTGGGTAATACCGGAACCAACCGCAACAGTGGTCTGATAGGTCCGTGGAACCGAATGCCCACCGAGCTGCTGAAGATAAGGGAAGTACTCGGAACCAGCATCCAAGGTCATCTGCAACGCCCTGCCGGCATTTTTAGCGACATGCAGTAACAACGCCTCATCGGCAACGCCACGGCCTGCTTTGGCCTGGTCGGCGACCATGATTTCAGGAGAATCCTTAAGACCTTCTTTTTTCTGCAGTGGCGAATCAGGAACGCCAAACAGGCCTCCATTAACAGCGGAGTTGCCGCCGAAAACTGCCATTTTTTCGTAGATGACCACATCTTTGGCGCCAAGCCGCTTGGCCTGAATCGCTGCAGCCAGACCAGCAAAGCCGGAGCCGATAATCACCAACTCGTGTTCTTGATCCCACTTGGTGACACACTTGGTGTCACACTTGTTACTCGCTATGGCTAAAGCAGGCCCTGCCAAAGTTGCGGCAGCGCCTGCGATTCCCATACCGACCAGAAATTTACGACGATCAGCATGATGACCTTTCTGTTCCTTCATTCTCGACCTCCTTTTGTGGTTGCCACTCTTTAACACAAGCGCGGGAAAGGAAATTATCGGGGCAACATACTGATTTATGGTCCTTTCCTTACAGAACTCTACCTTTTTCTGGGAGGTTAGCAACACACTAAAGAGTTATTATTTTGAGCAGGATTTTAACACCGAGCCGTCTCGTCTATTGATTAATAAGGCCCTTCGGCTAAACTTCTGAAATTGCAGGACGGCAGGACGGCAGGACGGCAGGAGGGAAAGAGGGAAAGAGGGAAAGAGGGAAAGAGGGAAAGAGGGAAAGAGGGAAAGAGGGAAAGAGGGAAAGAGGGAAAGAGGGAAAGAGGGAAAGAGGGAAAGAGGGAAAGAGGGAAAGAGGGAAAGAGGGAAAGAGGGAAAGAGGGAAAGAGGGAAAGAGGGAAAGAGGGAAAGAAGGAAAGAAGGAAAGAGGGAAAGATGGCCAATTTTAATGTTTCAAAATGGAGAAGTGAGAATTAAGTCACCAGATTTGAGGCGATCTTAAATTCTGAAATGTCACGACTTCTGAGGCAAAAACGGGCGCGTTATTGATAGAGACATTTAAGACGACAAAATGATGGCCACCTGGATCTATTCCGAGTGGCCATTTATTTTTTGTCAGGATTTATAGAAATTAGGTAGAAAACTGCAATCCATTGTTATCTTCATCCTGAATGTTAAAATTAAAGACAACGGCACGGGGCTAACACTTCTTCCGTTCCCTGGAGGCTCGACAATGGGTTCATCAAGTAAACTCAGAGTTATAGTTGTTGAGGCGGTGAATTCAATTTGTAAGTGCACCACGAGCAACAGACCAGAACACTTCATAAGGGGTTCGGTATCCGAGACATTTTCGTGGCCGGTTATTTAACCTTTTGACGGCTTCTGCAACAGCGACTCCATCGATTGTACGAAAGTTGATTCCCTTCTGAAAGTACTGTCGCAATAATCCGTTGGTGTTTTCATTTGCACTACGTTGCCATGCGGCATAGGGATCAGCGAAGTAAACAGTCAGTCGGGTCTTTTTCTCCAGTTCTTTGAAATTCGCGAATTCGGATCCATTGTCCAGCGTCAAAGTTTGGCGCATTCTTCGGGGAATAGGACCCCTCTTTGTGATTAAATCAGAGATTTCTTCATACGAAGGCACTGCTAATTGCCTGTTCAGTAAAGAGGAGAAGATATGAGCCACTACGTTGACGAACAAGATGCTCATTTGAAGCAGGAGCTAGTGGGTAAGCTCATAAAAGCCGAGAAAGAGGCTCGCCGCAAAGCGGTTAAAGAGCGTGAACACTTCCGGGGTTTACAGATTCGACCGACCGCTTCCCTCTACGATGACGCAGAGAAGAAGGATCCAGGGGAAGATAACTGGGTTGGCGAGGGTGTAAAATCTTTTGTGTAAATGCTCCCAGTCGGTTACAACCCGTAACCACTGGAGGAACTGATGACCATACCCGACGACTTGCTCGACTCCCTGATGAAGGATTACAAGAATCCTGAAGATCTTATCGGGGAAACTGGGCTACTGAAACAACTGACCAAACAGCTTCTGGAACGTGCAATGAAAACCGAGCTGACCGAACATCTCGGCTACGAAAAGAATGCTCCGTCAAACAACAAGGCTGGTAACGCCCGCAACGGTAGCTACCAGAAGAAGGTCAAAGGCGAGTTCGGCAATCTTGACATTACCGTTCCCCGTGACCGTGATTCCAGTTTTGAACCGATAATACTGCCTAAAGGGCAAAGCCGCTTCAGCGGTTTTGATGACAAGATCATCGCCCTGTATGCCCGTGGCATGACGACCCGCGATATTCAGGCGCATTTGGAAGAGATGTACGGTGTAGAGATTTCACCGACGCTTGTTTCCCAAGTGACGAAAGCGGTCCAAGAGGAAATCGTTCTTTGGCAGAACCGGCCGCTGGATGATATCTGGCCGATTGTTTATCTCGACGCCATTCGGATCAAAGTACGGCAAGAAAATCGAGTCATTAATAAGGCTGTTTATCTTGCCGTTGGTGTCAACCTTGATGGCCTCAAGGAAGTCCTTGGCATGTGGACCGCCGAAACTGAGGGTGCCAAGTTCTGGTTGCAAGTTGTCACAGAGTTGAAGAACCGGGGCGTAAAGGATATCTTCGTCGCCTGCGTCGATGGCCTGAAAGGCTTTCCTGAAGCGATTGAGACAGTCTTCCCTGATACACAGGTTCAACTCTGTATTGTTCACATGGTGCGGCACAGCTTAAACTACGTTTCCTGGAAACAGCGGAAAGAGGTCGCCAAGGATCTGAAGGCAATTTACTCATCAGCGACTGTCGAAGAGGCCGAGTTTAACTTAGAGCTGTTCGAAGATAGATGGAACGCCAGTCACCCGACAATTGCTAAATCCTGGCGACGCAACTGGGAGCGGATTACGCCACTGTTCTCATATCCGTCCGACATACGCAGAGCGATTTACACGACCAATGCCATCGAATCGGTGAACATGTCACTGCGGAAGGTCACGAAGAACCGGGGATCGTTTCCCAATGACGAATCAATGATCAAGCTGCTCTACTTAGCGTTACAGAATATTTCAAAGAAATGGACAATGCCGATCCACAACTGGCGATCGGCACTGAATCAATTTTCGATTATATTTGAAGGGCGAATGCCGCTACTCTGACCGACTGGCCATTTACACAATCTGCGTTACAGGCCCCATTCATCCGCAAGTTACCTTTCTGTCTACGGCTGTACTCATTGCCTTTATCCTGCTGACCATCATGTTCCACGAACAGGCCACAGAGCTGTTTAGTGTAACCTTGGCGTTCATATCCAAGACGTTCGGTTGGTTTCTGATCCTTTCCTCCAATGTTTTTATTCTTGCCTCCCTGTTTTTCGCTTTTAGTCGATTTGGCAATATCCGTATCGGTGGTATCAAAGCGCGGCCTGAATTTACCACCGGAGCCTGGTTCGCTATGCTGCTCAGCGCCGGTATGGGGATCGGTCTGATGTTCTGGAGCGTCGGTGAGCCGATGTATCATTTCAGCTCCCCATCACCTATGTTCAGCGGCGTTGCAGGCGGAACCCCGGAAGCCGCTCAGGCGGCGATGGGGATCACCTATTTTCACTGGGGCCTGCATCCTTGGGCGATCTATGCGATCGTTGGCCTCGGTCTGGCTTTTTTTGCTTACAACCGAGGGTTGCCGTTGACGATTCGCTCCATCTTTTACCCGATTCTCGGCAACCGAATTCATGGCGGTTGGGGCAACTTTATCGATATCCTTTCGGTCCTGGCGACCATGATGGGCCTGGCCACCTCTCTGGGCCTTGGTGTCAAACAGGTCAATGCCGGATTGAATTACCTGTTCGGCATTCAGGTCAGCGTCACAACCCAGGTCATCCTGATTGTTGTGATTACCGGCCTCGCGACGCTCTCGGTCCTGTCTGGTCTAGACGGTGGGGTCAAACGGTTGAGCCAGTTGAACATGGGCCTGGCGGGACTACTCATGCTCTTCCTGATCATTGCCGGGCCAACAGTATTTATTCTCAGCGGTTTCACTCAAAATCTCGGTTACTATTTAACCAAGCTGCCCCAGATCAGCCTCTGGACCGAGACATTTAGAGAATCAACCTGGCAAAGCTCATGGACGGTCTTTTACTGGGCCTGGTGGATATCATGGTCGCCTTTTGTCGGCATGTTCATTGCGCGTATTTCCAAGGGACGCACTGTGCGTGAGTTTATCCTCGGAGTGATGTTAATCCCAACCTTGCTCTCCTTTGTGTGGATGTCTGTGTTCGGTGGTTCGGCAATCTACCTGCAGAGCAATGGTGCCGTAGATATTGTAAGCGCGGTGAAAACCGATGTGGCAACCGCACTGTTTGTCATGCTGGACCATTTTCCGATGCCGGAACTGCTTTCCCTGGTTGGGATTGTGCTGGTAACGGTCTTCTTTATCACCTCTTCAGATTCAGGTTCTTTGGTGGTCGATCACCTGACTTCCGGTGGCAAACTCAATTCACCGGTGACACAACGGGTCTTCTGGGCCCTTATGGAGGGTGCGGTGGCCGCTGTGCTGTTGATTGGTGGCGGCCTGACTGCATTGCAGACTGCTGCCGTCAGCACCGGTCTGCCCTTTGCCATCGTGCTGCTGTTTATCATCTATGCCCTCTATGTTGGCTTTTCCCAGGAGCTATATGTCGAGGATGCAGTTAAGCACAGCTTGAAACGAGTGGAGGAAGAACACCGACTCGCGGTGGCGATCGATATAGCAAGTAGTGATGATGATGAATGTGAAGCAAAGGAGATATAATGCTGAAATCAACTAAATTGTTATATGTTTTGGGTTTCTTGATCTTCGGTTTGGTTGGTTTAAGCCTGGTCGCCGAGACAATCGATAACCAGACTCTGCTCAAGGAGATTCGGACCTTGAGTGCCTAGGTCGCGGAGATGGACGCTATGGAAAAAACGCTTGGCCAAGCTGGAATTGATTGTCGCCGGGCAACAGGCCCAGACTGCAGAAGCTGCGGCGCAGTCAACCTTCACCGTGACCGTCGTCGAATAAGTTTTGGCGAAAAGCGGCCGATTGCCTTTGGCGTTGCCATGCGTGTCAACTACGGCTACATGGATTGGGACGATGATCAGAAAGAGAAGTATGACGATGGCGAGGTCGATCTGTTTCGGGTCAATGCCTATGGCGCGATTGGTTACTGGATTCTCTCAGCCGAATATCGCTTTTATTCCTACATGAACACCATTCATCACGGTTATGTTGGCAACAATATCAATGACAATTGGCAGGTTCAGGCTGGTGTGCACCAAGTCCCCTTCGGTCTGCAACCTTTTGCTTCGCACAACTTCTGGTCCAGCGGCGCTTACTATGTCGGCCTGGAAGACGACTACGACATGGGTGTCAAGGGTTAATATAGTGACGGACCCCTCGATTTGACTCTGGCCTTCTTCAAGAATGACGAACTGGGTAACTCCTCGAGCACCGATCGTTACTCGATTGATGTCATCAGCAATGATGACGACGGCTTCTCAGGGGCTCAGGGTGCGGGCAATGAAGAGACCAACCAGTTCAACGGCCGGTTGGCATACACCTTCAATCATGGCGACCTCGGCGACACAGAACTTGTCGTCTCCGGGCAGAGGGGACAGCTCTACAACAAAAACACCCGTGACCAATGGGCGGCCGGACGGCACATGAATGGCAATTACGGCAAGTGGAAGGTTCAACTCGAGTATGCGACTTACGAGTACAATCCGGAAAACCCAGATGGTTACGATGACAACATCATCACCATGGGCGCGTTCGCCATCTCCTGGGGCGCACCTGCGGAAGAAGATATTGCAATCGCCAACGTCGCCTACTCGCTGCCGACCAACCTGAAGTGGCTCGATAGCATTACCCTCTATTCCGATAACACTGTCATCAAGCCTTCAGACAGCAATTAACCGACTATCTGGCAGAACGTGGTCGTAGCCTTGTTTGCCTCTGGGCCGGTCTACACCTATCTGGGCATCATATCCGGGGAGAACATGATCTTCAGCAACGGCAATATGGTGGATGAAAGCGTGCGCAATAACGATGAACGGTCCACTCGCCTGAATCTTAATGTCAGGTATTACTGGTAACCTCTTCGAGATCCTTTTAGACAATATAAGGTGTGTCCTTGACATGAAGGGTACACCTTTCCTTTTTAATTACTACTTTTGCGACCCCCCTGCCCCCTACTGGTATCGTCGTGCTCAATCGAATCAGCGAGTAAAATGCCGTGCGCGAAATGGATGTCCCGCTCAGTCGTCCAGGGCGGCAGCGACGCTCGTGGCGGCCGCAGAGGAGTAGCGTGCTCGAATAGCCCGCGCCTCGTTGAGGTTTTCCAAAAATATGTCCACCAGGTAGGGGTCGAAATACTTTCCGCGTTCGGCACGGATATATTTCAAAATTCTCTCTGCCGGCCAGGCCTTTTTGTAGGAACGGGCCGATGACAGGGCGTCATAGATGTCCGCCAGCATGGTAATTCGGGCAAGGATACTAATCTCTTCGCCTTTGAGACCGTTGGGGTAGCCGCTACCGTCCCAGCGCTCATGGTGCTGATAAGCGATGATTCCGGCGATTCTCAGCAGCTCTCGGTTCGATGTCCCCAACAGCTCCTTACCGATATCGGTATGGGTCTTGATGATGTCAAATTCCTTATCAGTGAGCTTTCCGAGTTTGTGCAGGATGCTTTCGGGAACGCCGATTTTGCCCACATCATGCATCGGCGAGGCGGCTTCAAGCATTTCCAGTTCATGCTCACTCAAGCCAATCTTTTCCCCGAGCATCCGGGATAGTTTAGCCACCCGTTTCACATGGTTGCCGGTCTCCTTGGACCTGGCCTCGATCACCTCCCCCAGGGTGCTCACCAACTCGCGTTGCGTCTCGATCACCTCCTTGTCCAGTGCTAGCAGGCGCAGGTTGGCGGCATTGATGGTGCGCTGTTTTTGCAGGTTAAGGAAGAGAAGCGTCGTGATAATTGCAAGTATGCCGATCACGCCCCCGGCCAGCAGTAATACGTCGCGGTGTTTTTCATAGAAACTTAGGGGTTTGTTGATAAAGATCACATTCTCGGGCAGCAGGTTTTCATTGATGCGGTACTGTTTCACCACCGCAAAATCATAGAGATTTTCAAATACGGACAGGTTCGTCTGGAAGGACGCCACCGGTTGCCCGCTTAGGAGCTGTAAAAGCGTGAGCATGGCGAACTCTCCCAGATGGTGCGGAGAAATAACATGACCACCGATGACTCCGGTACCGAGCTGGAAGGACCAGGTGGCCAGAATCGGGACGGTGGAAACGGCAGAGAGTTCCCTGGCCGCCTGCCCCTGCGCAAATACCGCTCCGGTTGCATCCCTGAAAAAAGGCAGAATATAGGCGAGATCCGTTGCCTTGCGGGTGGAAACGAAGCGCTTCATTTCTGCAAGGCTTTTATCGGTTATGAACTCAACGGCAAACGGGACTTCGATGGCAGCGAGAGACTGCTCGACCTCGCGGGCAATGTACCTACCGGTCGGGGTCGCATCGTAGAGGACATAGAGGGTTTCCACTTCCGGCCAAAATTTCAGAGCTTGACGGATGGTCCCGGCATGGTCAGAGCCTTCCGCGATAATACTTTTGACGTTGCTCCCTTCTGCCGGTGGGATTGCGTCATTGATCCCGCAAGCCACGAGCGGAACGCCAGGAAAGATCGCTTTGCCATAGCTGGTCATAAAGTTCAGGGCATTATTGTCGGTGACGACAATACCATCCAGGCGGATTCCGGCGTATTTATCGGTATAAACAGCGGCAAGATTTTTCAGGTATGAGGGGTTAAAGAAGTTCTTGGTATCCATGAACTCAACCCGGAATTGAGAAGCCGGTGAATGTTCTTCAAGCGTCTCGGTGATCCCCTGATGCAGCCCCTCCGTCCATTGGAAGTCCACGGAATAAGAATGCAGGACAAGGATTTTGTAGGGCCGGAACGCCGCATCGCCACGCGCAGTGAACAGCAACAGAGGCAGGACAAGGGCATAAATGAGAAAATAAGATTTCTGTTTCATGCTAACCTCCTCGTTCGCCGCACGCTTCACACGAAGCGGATCGTCATGAAGTACCGAACGGGACGTTTTTTTCTTCAGGCGAACTCACTCGATAGCAATTCTTCGTGAACGATTTGGGTATTCTCTCTTCCCTCCGTCCCGGACATCCCTCCTCTGAGGCATCCCAACAATTCTACCTTGAATTACAGACAGCAATAAATATATTGCCGGAATTATAAGGTAAAAGAAGCCGACTTTTTAACTATCGACTTCATCTGTCCAAGAAGTTGCTCCGTCTGGATATGAGTGGTTGTATAGGGAACCCAAAGCCGGTTCCTACAAATACCGACCTCCAGCCCCTCTCGACCGTTTTCGGGCAATTGTCAAAACTTAAAAGATCTGTCTCAAATATAGGGTATGCATAAATCGGACAGTGTTTACTGCAAATCGCCACTTTTGATGAAATGGTCTCCCCCGCTACCGAAATCGGCATCTATGCGCCATGATGGAGAGTAAGAAGCTAACCATCAACGTTGAGCGAGAGGAGACCGTAATGAATATTACCACTGTCGGCTTGGACTTGGCAAAAAGCGTCTTTCATGTTGTCTGTTTCAATGAGCGCAATAAGGAAGTCAAGAAACGTATGCTTCGACGTAATCATGTCCTTCAATTCTTTGCTCAATTACCACCATGTCGTGTCGGTATGGAAGCCTGCGCAACATCACACTACTGGGGTCGGGAATTGCGTGCCATTGGTCATGATGTGAAGTTGGTACCACCCCAGTACGTGAAGCCTTTAGTGCAAGGAAACAAGAACGACTACAACGATGCGCGGGCCATTGCCGAGGCACTTGACAGACCCAGAATTGCGTTCGTCGCTGTTAAAACAGTGGAAGAACATGACATGCAAGCCATCCATCGGATGCGCTCCCAGTGCTTGAGGGATCGCACCGCCTTGAGTAACTCAACACGGGGCTTGCTCGGAGAGTACGGTATCAGCTTCTCGAAAGGATTGACCGTTTTACGCAAAAAGATTCCGGAACTACTGGAAGATGCCGACAACGTGTTGAGCTTTCGGTTCCGCAACCTCCTGGCGCGACGCTATGAGCAGCTCGTCGAGCTTGACGAGCATATTGCGTTTTACACGAAGGAACTGGAGTTATTAAGTCAGCAGGATGATGCCTGCCAGAGATTACAAACAATCCCGGGCTTCGGTCCGATTGTTGCGAGTGCCTTTCGCAGTACGATTGGTGATGGGCGTGCCTATGTTCGCGGTCGACATGCAGCGGCATCCCTTGGCCTGGTTCCACGTCAGCACAGCAGTGGCGGCAAAAATGTTCTTTTGGGGATTAGCAAACGCGGGGATAAATACCTTCGCATGCAATTGATCCATGGCGCTCGTACCGTCGTCCTTCGAGCAGCCAATAGAGATGATCCCTTGAGTCGATGGATCAATCGCATCCGAGAACAAAGAGGGTGGAACAAAGCAGTTGTTGCGTTGGCGAACAAAATGGCGCGGATCGGTTGGGCTATTCTGAAGTACAACACATGTTATGAGCCGAACATAGCGTAACCATCGCATCGATCAAGCATTAACGAAGCGAGGAAAGGAGAACTCCCACCAGAAATTGCGAAGACCCTGTGATCAGTAATGACAAAACAGGTCAGACCGGCGCATTGAAAACCTGAGCGTCTCAACGGTTATTAAAAACCGAACTTTTGATAAGGACGATGCGCGCGTAAATCATTAAGGCCCGGCGGCGTAAAGCCGCTAAAAAGAGGCCGAATATATGGTAGCAACCTTGTCACTGTCATTCATCACAAAGTCCTTGCATGCAGGGGGGAGACCATATATGAGAATTAAATTACAATTAGGCAATCTGAGAATCCCTTACGATACAACTTCCCTCCTCCGATTCTCTTCGATGGTACTTTTCTCCTCTTCGGTAGTGGTTGGAGTATCCACCATCTCCACCAAGAAGGTGCTACCACCACCTGGAGTTTCCTCTACCCAAGTTTTGCCTCCATAGAGACGTGCAATCTTTTGCACTATCGCGAGGCCTACCCCAGTTCCTTGGATCTTTTTGCCGACAGAACCTCGGTAGAACACATCGAAGATGCGGCTGCGTTCCTCGGCCATAATACCTGGCCCATGGTCGCGAACATAGAAGCCAACCCGGGCTCCAGATCGTTCTCCTCCCACTTCGATGGAACCAGCCTCGGTGTCCGCATATCGAATGGCATTGCCAACCAGGTTGTTAAAGATCTGGGTCAGAAGGGTCTTGGGCACGAAGAGTTCCGGCATAGATTCCATTTTTACAGCCCCCCCCCTGCTGGCAGGAAGATTCTCCATGCTGTCGATAACTTCCTGCACCACCTCGTTTGGATCAACGGCTTCGGCTGGTCTTTCCAGGTGTCCCACCTTGGCCAGGGAGAGGAGGTCTTCCATCAGGGCGACCATTTTGTCGCCTTGGGTTTCGATGGCCGTCAGGCAATCCATGGCCTCCTCATCGAGACGCTCCTTGTAGGTCGCTTTGAGATGCTGGGCAAAACCGATGATGGGGGTGAGAGGGGAGCGCAGATCGTGGGAGACAGTGTAAACAAAGGCGTCCAACTCCCGGTTGGCCTCCTTTAGTTTCTTTTCAGCCTCCTTGCGGTCGGTGATGTCGCGAACCGACTCAATAGCACCGGCAAAATTTCCCTCCTGATCAAGCAGTCGTGACGCTGTTGCCCAGGCATAAGCCCCCTTCCCTTGGTAAAGGAACGGCAGGTATTGTTCGACGAATTTTGTTTCACCTCGATTCCCGAGGGAATCGTATTGCACCTTTTTCTCCAATTCAGGAGAGGCGATCAGATCAATCAGGATCGGTCTTCGTTTTCCGTAAAAAGGGATGGCGTAGGCATAGTCTCCCTGACCAATCATCTCTTTTTTGCCGACTCCGCTCATCTTTTCCATGGCCCGGTTCCAAGCCACAACCTTTCTGTCACGGTCGATGACGAAGGTGGCATCGGGCAGAAATTCGATGATGTCCCGCATTTGTCGGTGAACGGTGCGAAGGTTCTCCTCGGCCAGTTTGCGGTCGGTGATGTCGCGAATCGATTCGATGGCACCGACGAGATTTCCCTCCGGGTCATGAAGTGGCGAGGCCTTTATCCAGACATGGGCCCCTTTCCCTCCATAAAGGGTCGGCATGAACCGTTCGGCGAACAGGGTTTCGCCCTTTTTTTCCACAAAGTTGTACTGTGTCACATTTTCAGGATCGGAGCAGCCGATCAGATCAATCAGAATCGGTTGGCGTGTTCTGTATAAGGCAACGGCGTAGGCGTAATCCCCCTGGCCGAGGATGTCTTCCTTGTGAACCCCAGTCTTCTCCTCCATGGCCCGGTTCCAGGCCACGACCTGTTTGTTCCGATCGATGACAAAGGTGGCGTCAGGCAGAAATTCGATGATGTCCTGCATTTGTCGGTGAGCGGTGCGAAGTTCCTCCTCCGCCCGCTTACGTTCGGTGATGTCCTCGAAGCTGCCGAGGATGCCGACAACGTTTCCTTCGGCATCATGGAGAGGTACTTTGTTCGTATCCAACCAAGCCTGTTTACCATCGGCCTGAAGCTGTGGCTCGATGATATGCAGCTCCGGCGCGTCGGCTTCCATCACCCGGCGGTCGCACTTCCGGTAGAAATCGGCCTCCTCCCTCTTCCAGGCTAAGTCGTAGTCGGACTTACCAATGAGATCTTGGGGCCTCTCCACCCCTGCGGCCCTGGCAAAGTTGCGATTGCAGCCGAGAAAGACGGAATCGCGATCTTTCCAGAATACGTGCTGGGGGATGTAGTCGAGGACCAGTTGCAGCATCTGTTTCGACTCGCGGATCTGGTTTTGTACACGTTTGGACTCGGTGATGTTATGCACGTTGGCGGCAAAATAACGCAGCGCTCCGTCCGAACCAAATACTCCTGCCACCGTGGCATGGCCCCAGATAACAGAACCGTCCTTGCACAGGTAGCGCTTCTCATAGTCGACGACTTGCCTGCGCCCCATCCGGATTTCGTCGTAAAGCTGCCGCGTTATTTCACGGTCATCGGGATGGGTTACCTCAAGGATATTCATTTCCAGCGTCTCTGCCTCGCTGTAGCCAGAAAGGCGGCAGAAGGTCGGATTGGCCCGCATGGCCCTCCCCTCAAGGTCGATGATGGCCATGCCGGAAGCAGCCGAATCGAAAAACGATCGAAACCTCTCCTCGCTCTCCTGAAGCGCCTCGTACGACTGTTTACGCTCGGTGATGTGCCTCCATTCGCGTAGGGCTCTTTCTGCTATACGGGGCATTTCGGCCAGTGCTGTGGATGATTTGACCACATAATCCACCGCCCCAGCCTTCATCGCCTCGACCGCCGCTTGCTCGTCCCCTTGGCTGCACATTATCACGATAGGGTAGGCCAGTTTTTTCTTTTGGGTCGGCAAAAGTTCGACGCCATTACCGTCGGGCAGAAGCAAATCAATGATTACCAGATGGGGCAAAGACTCACTCAGACAGGCATGAGCTTCAGCAAGATTTTGCGCGACAGTTAACTTAACCGGGATGTAGCCAGACTCTAGGGCTTCTTGAATGATCGTCACGGAAGTGGCAGAGGCTTCAACTAAAAGGATGTGAATTGTCTCTCTGCCTCTGGCCATGAAGGTCCCCTCAAGCTCATCTTGTTAATTTCAATGGTGGTGAAATTTGACCATTGTAGGCCACCTTCCGCCCCCATTGAAAGGTAAATATTGCGCTATTTGGTTTCACGGTAAAGGTGTACGTAAGCCTCCAGCTTCAGTTGTTTTTCAAAAATCAGACGTTGTGGAAGGTGACCAGCGTAACCGGCAATTCTCTTCAGTTCGTTTCGCAAATATCCTGCCAAAATGGGTTTTCTGATGGGGCCGGATGTCTGATAAGTCACCTCTTTAAATACGTAAAAAGCCCACGGTTACTATATCGTGGGCTTTTCTTGGAATAGGGCATTAATCAGACGGTATTTCTCTCGTGGAGCCTTAGGTGCAGGCTCTCTTGATCACGAAATAATCGTTTTTTCACCATACAATTCCTGCCTAGGATCAATCGACTCCTGAGAAACAGATGATATGCGTTGGTGTTGCAGAGAATAAGAATCTGCCGACAGTACGCCAGACAACAGGGCGAATTTCAGGTCATCACCGCTGGCATGTTTTGTTGTTTTTTTGTTGAGCCTAACCCAAAACCTCAAAGCGATTTCCTTTCCAAATTTCATAGCTATGAGGGTACGAAAAAAGAGCTGGGCAGTTAAGTTATACTAATATTAAAAGAGTCTTCTGGGTCGGTGAGAAAGTGACTGCTGGGAAACCTGAACTTAGACATCAGGTTGTCACTCATTGAGGCATCCTTACTGGAAGTGGCGAATTACAGTAATGCTCGATCTAGCCACCCTCCAGACCCATAATTAGATATGGAGCAACTTCCGAGACACTTGCCCCAGGTTGACGTTTTCGAGTTGAAGTAGCTCCTGCTCGATGTTCTACAAGTCTACACTTGCAGGAATCAGAGCCGCTGCCTGTCACAACTTACAATATATGAGATACGTCTTCCCCCTGTTTTTCAGGAAACCTTTCGGCCCGTAGCGTTGTCGCAACGCCCCCGTAAACAACCACTATATATCGTCTGTTTAAAGCACCTCACAAAACGCTCAATCGTGAGACTAAGTGCATCAGAACAGACCACCACCTCAGACCGCCACCACCTCAAAACCACAGATAGAATCTATTTCGTCTATGAAAACTTGCCGTTTACGGGTTTTCGAAAGATGGCATACAATTCGCTAGTGGATGAGAAAAGTTTCTTTTAGCAGATATTTGCGAGGTATACATGTTTCCCGTCCTGAGGAATGATCTTATCGCTCCCAGTCTACATCGCCTCGTGGTCAAGGCTCCTGAAATTGCAGAGAAGTGCAAGGCCGGACAGTTTGTTCTTGCCCGTAACAGGGCGGGAGATAAACGAATCCCGCTGACAATTGGCGATGCCGATAGCGAACAGGGAACCATTTCCTTATTCGTACAAACGATCAGCGCCTCCACGCAAATGATCGTCACTGTCCCGGTGGGGAGTTTTTTTACGGAGGTAACTGGCCCACTGGGATTACCGACCGAAATCGAAAAGTGGGGACGCGTCGTTTGTGTCAGTAGCGGTGTCGGCACCGCGGTGCTCTATCCGATGGCCAAGGCTCTGGTCGCGGCCGGGAATGAAGTAACCACAATCATCGGCGGACGGACCAGTTCACTGATCATCCTCGCCGCTGAACTCTCCGAATTCTGCCATGCGGTGCATATCACCACCAGCGACGGCAGTATCGGCACCAAGGGCCTTGTTACCAATGAACTCGATACCCTGATCAGAAACCCGGAATCCAGGCCGTGCAGGGTTTTTGCCGCAGGCCCAGTTCCGATGATGCGAGAAGTCTCTGAACTGACCCACTATCATGACCTTCCCACGGTCGTCAGTCTCAACCCGATCATGATTGATGGCACCAGTATCTACGGTGGCTGCCAAGTCCAGATCGGCACCGAAATGAAATTTACCGGCGTTGACGGTCCCGAATTCAACGGACATCTGGTTGATTTTGACAGTCTGTCCAAACCTTCAACGATGTATAAAACGCACGAAGAAGTCTGCCACCAGTACGGCATCTGATTTTTTCACACATAAAACAACAAGAGGAGATTTCCCATGGCTAAAAAGAAAGAAAATTCGAAGAAGTTTATTATTTCTTGCCGGGTCGACGACAACGAGATGATCATGCTTAAGCAACGCGCCCATAAGGACGGAGTCAGCATCACCCAACTGGTGCGCAACTGTCTCGACTTCGCTGAAAATAAAGCCCGCCGTCAGGGTGCAGGCAAAAGCGAATATGCCTGCGGGTAATATTTAAGGACTGATCCGAACCGGCGATGCCAGGCAATGAAGTTCCTTGCAGGTTAAGCCGGTCGGTTTTTTAGAAAGTCATAAAGGATCGCCGTCACGCCGGGATTGCTGCGATGGTTGAAGCGGAATACAGCCTCAATCATAAATAGTCCTGATTAGTGTCGAGCTTCAGCCAGTGAGTGACATAGCCTGACAGGCTAACTGTGTATCATCACATGGACAACACGCAAAGGAGGCGTCCATGAAGATGAATCGTATTCAGTTTCAAGCTGGCCTGAGCCTTAACCAGTTTCTAAGTCGTTACAGAACCGACGAGCAATGTGAGGCTGCGCTTGAAAAAGCTCGCTGGCCACAAGGCTTTACTTGTCCATGCTGCCAAAGCAGCAGCCATTGCAACGTCTGGCATGGCCGGGTCAAAACCTTTCAATGTAACCGCTGTCATAAGCAGGTGACCTTGACCAGCGGAACGATTTTTCACGCGACTAAGCTGCCGCTGTCCATCTGGTTTCAGGCGCTGTTCTTTTTGACGCAGACCAAAACCAGTATCTCGACACTGGAGCTTATGCGGCGGATCGGCGTCAGTTACCGCACAGCCTGGCGCCTGAAGCACAAGCTAATGCAAGTTATGCATGAGCGCGAAGACACAACAGTGCTTGCAGATCGCGTTGAAATTGACGATGCCTACCTGGGTGGTGAACGCACTGGAGGCAAGGTCGGGCGGGGTTCAGAAAACAAGTTCCCCTTTATAGCGGCTATAGAGACGAACTCCCAAGGTCACCCTAAACGAGCCGTCTTTACCCCCGTTAAAGCATTCAGTAGCGCTGAAGTAAAAGCATGGGCTCAGCAGTTTTTAAAAGCGTCCGCAACAGTCGTTTCAGATGGTCTGGCTTGTTTTCGAGCCGTTGAGGCGGCTGGTTGCACACATCAACGTGAAGTCGTCGGCACCCAGCGAAAAAGCATCGACATGGGCTGCTTTCATTGGGTCAATACGATCTTGGGCAATATCAAGACTTCTATTGATGGTAATTACCACGGTTTCAAATTCGACAAGTATGCCCATCGGTACTTGTCCGAAGTTCAGTATCGATTCAACCGGCGCTTTGATTTAGCCAGTATTCTACCGCGCCTTCTCTTTGCTGGCTGCCAGACTAGCCCAAGGACAGAGACTTGGTTGCGACTGGCTGAAGATTAGCGCTAATCAGGTAAATAGTTGGCGTAACATTGCCGTGCGAGGTTTTTTCCTGCGACAAAGCCCTTGCATGATCTTCGCCAGTTTTACAAGATCACCCCGCCAGTGGCTGCGCTCCTGTTGCCTTACCTCGTTGGCCAGAAAAACCTGGCAGACAACTTCCCCCAAGGGTGCCTCAAAGCACATTATTTCCGAATACCACCAGAAGTAGCCCAACGATCCGTCAGCGCTGTCCTGGGGGGGCACCTGCGGACCAAACTCAACCCTCGCGGTTTCGGCAGCGACCAACAGCGAAAGGCCCTCCTGCCGACGACCTTCCGATGACAAACGACACTGCGAACGTGCATAGCGTTTTATCCCCTGCTGGATCAGTTCATTGTGACGGCGCACGGTTTTCGGATCCAGGTGGAGATCCCGGGCAACGGTTGCGATCGGTACAGCCAGCCAGTAATAAAGAGCAATCTGTTTGAGAGTTTTAGCCGCAAGTCGACTTCGAAACAGTCGGCTGGAGTATTTTTTTCCGCAACGCCGACACTTCTTCCTGCCATCACCAAGCCGGTAGCCTTCCCTTGCCCCACATCCGGGACAACAAATATGTCTGCTTTGCTCTGGATTCATTGTCTGCTTTTTTAAGCCAGAAAGAAGGCTACCAAAAGTACGAGATCACTCGCTGGAAGCTCTTTTCGGCGGTCCGTTTAACTGGCTGAAGACAGCCCGCCTCAACTTGTTATCTCATTATTTACCGTATACAGTATGTCATATCTACATTGCGCAGCAAATGTCTTTTTTCTAACTGGCTGTAAAACAGGCGGAAAACAAATTACCAGCGGCGAGGCTGCGAAAAGAATCAGGGCGGGTGCGAACAAACAACGAAAGGGAGGAAATGATGAGAAAGGAAACCCAGGCCTACATAGCATACTGTGCCGGACGATTAGGCGCTGATTGGGACACCTCTTCTGTTTGGGACAAAGACCGGGAAGAGTCAATACCGATCGATAAAAATGGAACCGGACTTAAGTTGCAGAAAGAACCATTCCAAAAGGGCTGTACCGCAAACAAGAGTATCGACGGCATCAACCATTGCATCGTCGACGCGGACAAAGGGCATCATGTTTGCCTGTCTGTTTACGGAAAACTGTTCGATGGCTATGATCATGCCAGTACGTCCCACTTCAGCGGAATAGTCAATGACGACAACGTCGAGCTCTATGATTACAGCGAATCAGATTTTTTCAGGTTTGAAAAGGCTTAGTTTAGAACACCCCTTGCCTGTCCCTGAGTAGAAACCTCCGATCCCCTGCCCTGTGGCAGGAGGTCGGGGGCTCTATCCTTCAGCCGTTTACTGCAGTACCGATATCGGGAAACCAGGCTCAACCGGCCCCCCGGCCAGCACCTTAACAAAAATACCCTCCTTCGGCATAACGCAATCCCCGGCCTGATAATAGATGGCACAACGGTTATGACATTCTTTGCCAATCTGCGTTACCTCGACAAGGGTCGAACCGACGTTCAAGCGGGTGCCGAGCGGCAGCGAGACAAGATCAATGCCGCTGGTGGTGATATTTTCGGCGAAGTCCCCAGGGCCAACCTCAAGCCCGAGAGCTGTCATTTTATCAATGCTTTCCATGGCCAGAAGACTGACCTGCCGGTGCCAGGGGCCGGCATGGGCATCGTCGGTAATCCCGTGCTGCTCTTTAAACTGCACACTGCCAACAGGAGTTTTGCGTTCACCTTTATTTTCACTGGTACAGACAGCAACAACCTGAGCTTTCATAACAGACGTCCTTTCCATTTAACCCCCGATATTCGACATCGCAAAGGGAACATGCGGGGCCTCTACTGTTGATAAATGATGACGATCCGGTTTACCACCGATCATCGCTCTAAGTTCAGAAACCAGGGCGGCATCCTTCCCACTGTCCAGGGCAGAGCGCAAATCCATTCTGTCATCAGAAAACAGGCAGCTACTCGCATGACCGTCAGCTGAAATCCTGATCCGATTGCATTGTTCGCAGAAATGGCCGGATAATGGCGTGATCAAACCGAAGCTTCCGGAGGCATCTTTAACACGAAACATCTTCGCCGGGCCGCAGCTGCGACCGGCCTCGATCTGCTCGACCCGGTGAGCCCTAGTGATCACCTCGAGAATCTGCGGCCCAGTCATCACCAGCGACTGCCATTCTGGCGCCTTGATCACCGGCATATATTCGATAAAACGCACACTCAGCGCTTGATCCAAGGTCATGCGGATGAAATCGAGAATTTCGCTGTCATTCACTCCCCGCATCACCACAGTGTTTATTTTTACCGGCAACCCGGCGTAACCCGCCGCCTCGATGCCCGCCAAAACGGTAGAAAGCCGCCCCTGACGGGTGATCCGGGCAAAGGTTTCGGCCTGAAGCGAATCGAGACTGATATTCAGCCGCTTGACACCAGCAGCATGAAGATCGTCAGCCATCTCAGGCAACAGCGTACCGTTGGTGGTCAGCACCAGTTCCTTGAGCAGGGGCAAGCTTGACAGCCGAGCGAGAAATTCGATGATGCCTTTTCGCACCAGCGGTTCGCCACCAGTGATGCGGATTTTTTCTATCCCCATCTCGGTCGCCACGCTGGCAATGCGGTACAGCTCTTCGAATCGCAGTATTTCACGATGCGGCCGCTTGACCACCCCTTCTGCCGGCATGCAATAGCTGCAACGCAAATTACAGCGATCGGTCACGGAAAGCCGCAGATAGTTTATTTTTCGCCCAAAGGTATCGATCAAGGACATTGGACCTCCAGTTCACAGCTGCCACAGGGCCGCGACTTTAAATACAAGCTTCCGCAGTGGTCGGGTCGATCATCCGCCGAATCTCCGCAACACTGTTGGCGGGGAATTCTCCCTTCCGAGCGTGTTCGCGGACCGCTTCTTCGCTGTTGGCAATATAGACGCAATAGAGTTTGTTGGCGGTCAGGTAACTTTCAACCCACTGAATCTTAGGGCCCATTTCGCCGAGGATGCAACGAGATTTCAGTGAAATGCTCTGCAGCTCAGCAGGTTTGAGATGACCCGCTCCGGGGATTTCGCGTTCGATAATGTACTTGGGCATGTCAGGACTTCCTTTCGCTATAAGAACATTTACGGATTGGTATAAATTGAAGCTACAACGCTTTGCACCTGTTGCTTTTCAATGCCTCCGCAACAATTTCAGCGATATCCTTGACCCGGGTCGTCTCAGCGCCCTCATCTTTGAGCCCATCCTCCATCATCGTCATGCAGTAGGGGCAGGAAACACAGAGGGTATCCGGCTCGTGCGTCAGCGCTTCTTTGACCCGCGTGCGATTGATCCGCTCGCCAGTCAGTTCCTCCAACCACATCCGACCACCACCGGCACCACAGCAGAACCCACTCTCACGGCTGCGCTCGAACTCGACAGGTGCGCTGCCGGTAGCACTTTTGAGCACTTCGCGTGGAGCTTCGTAGGTATCATTGTGGCGGCCCAGGTAGCAAGAGTCGTGAAACAGCAACTTGCCCTGATCAACCCGTGGCAGTTTGAGCTTGCCTTCTTTCAGCAAGTCGCTGATCAGCTCACTGTGATGCAGTACCTCGATTTCCAGACCGTACTGGCGGTAGTCATTTTTCAGGGTACTGAAGCAGTGCGGACAGGCAGTAACAATTTTCTTGACGCCTTTTTCCTTAAACTGCGCAACGTTCTCTTTGGCCATTTTATCAAAGACATACTCATTGCCGAGCCGCCGCAAGCTATCGCCGCAGCACAGCTCTTCTTTGCCGAGCATCCCCCAGCTGACCCCGGCAGCATCGAGGATCGTCGCCAGAGCGACGGAAACATGTTTGGCGCGGTTATCGAAACTGCCGGCACAGCCGACAAAGAACAGCACTTCGGTTGTTCCTGCTTCGAAGGGGCGCTCGCCGAGCTGAGTACTCCACTTGGTCCGCTCCGAAGGAGCGATGCCCCAGGGGTTGCTGCGCTGCTCCATATTCTCGAACAGGTTGAGCAGCTCTTCTGGGAATTCGGCCTTCTCCTGTACCAGATGCCGGCGCATTTTGACGATCTTCGGCATCTGCTCGATCAACACCGGACAGACGCTGACGCAGGAGCCGCAGGTAGTGCAGTCCCACAAGGCTTCGACGCAACTGCTGCCTTCGGCCTGCTCTGCGGCGATCAGCGGCAGATTCCCGGTCTGGCCGTTTTTCAGCGCCGGACCATTGTGCAGCAGATTGACCTTGATATCGTGAACGATCCGCCGGGGATTGAGCGGCTTGCCGGTAGTGTGCGCCGGACACAGATCCTGACAGCGACCACACTCGGTGCAGGTCATGCTGTCGAGCAGATCCTTCCAGGAAAACTGCTCAACGACACTGACGCCAAAGCGCTTGCCTTTGGCAAACTCTTCCCGTGGCTGGGTATTCGGTTTTTCCAGACTGGACAGATAGGTATTGGGGATGGCGGTCAAAATGTGCATGTGCTTACTGCGCGGCAACAGGTTCATAAACACCAGCAGCACCACGGCATGCAGCCACCAGGCGCCCAGCGCCAGGGATTCGAGAGCGGAAGAGGAAATGCCAGCAAGCAGCTTACCAAACAGAGCCGATATCGGCCGCGCGGCATGGTCAGCGCCGAGGGCAATCTGCGCCCCGTGCAGAAAGAAGAAAGCCAGCATCAGCGTGGCGATCATACTCAGAATCAGCAAGGCTTCGCCGCTCCGAGGTGACGTATAATCGTTACCCAGATAGTCGGGCGCAAAGAACAGCCGACGGGAAAAAGCAAAGATGACGCAGGCCAGAGTCAGCAGTGAAACGGCATCAAAAACAAACGCCAGGCTTTGATGCAAAAAAGCCGGCAACAGCGCCAAAGAGACTGAGGGGAACAGACCCTCCAGCAGAAACTCAGCGTTGGCTAGCACCAGCAGCAAAAAGGCCCAGAACAGCAGCGAGTGGTTAACGCCAAAGGGGCGCTGGATGACCCGCTTCTGGGCGAAAGCATAGCTGAGCATGCGCATAAAACGAGTTCCAGACCGGTCGTTGCGCTGTTCAGCAGTCCCCAGAGAGATTAATTCCAACCGCTGGTAGCAGCTGAAACAGAAGCACAGCAGCGAAACAGCCAACAGGGGGATATATATAGTTTGATTGATCGACATGACGTATCTCATTACTCCTGGATATAAAACGTTAGCAGCGACAAAGTGTTACGCGGCGTGGTCGCTTCGACGTTGCTCTTTCAGCGCGCGGATTCCCTGAGTCAACGCCGGCACCACCTGAAACAGATCGCCGACAATGCCGTAGGTGGCCACTTGAAAAATGGATGCCTCGGGATCACGGTTGATGGCGATAATTACGTCTGAGTCCTGCATGCCGACCATGTGTTGAATGGCACCGGAAATACCACAGGCGATGTAAATCATCGGCCGCACCGTCTTGCCGGTTTGACCGACCTGACGACTTTGCGGTTTCCAGCCGGCATCAACCGCGCTACGCGAAGCGCCAACCACCGCGCCAAGCTCGTCAGCCAACTCCTGGAGGAGAGAAAAATTATCTTTATTCATCATGCCACGGCCACCCGAGACGATAATCTCGGCGCCGGCGATGTCGACCTGATCCTTGCCCCCCTGATCCGTAAGCACCTCCAGCACCTTGACCAGAATGCTCTCTTCACTCGGAGCAAACGATTCCCGCGTCACCTTGCCACTACGACCGGCAACATAGGCCGGAACCTGCATCACCTGCGGCCTGACAGTCGACATCTGCGGCCGGAAGCGGTCGCACATGATGGTCGCCATGATGTTGCCACCAAAGGCTGGTCGCGTCTGCGCCAGGTTGCCATGGGCATCGATCGCCAGTCCGGTACAGTCGGCGGTCAGCCCGGTACCGACCACGGTCGCCACCGAGCCGGCTAGATCGCGACCTTGACCTGTCGCGCCCATCAGGATGATCTCTGGTTTGTGTTTATCAATCAGGAAACAAAGGGCGTCGGTAAAGGGCTCGGTCCGATAGTCGGCATAGACGGCAGCATCCAGCGTAATCGCCGCGTCGGCGCCGTAAGCGTAAGCTTCACTCCGAACCGCTTCAATATCCTGGCCGATAATCACCGCTGAAAGCTCAACACCGAGCTTATCCGCGAGCTCCCGGCCGCTGCCGAGCAGTTCCCAGGAGACCTTGGCGATCTCGCCTTGATATTGTTCGATAAAGACCCAGACCCCTTTATACTGGGCGAGCCTTGCGCGCAGGGCAGCCTCTTCGGGAGTTAACTCTTCAACACCATTTTTCTGTGCTTCCCAGAGTCTGAGCTGCTCGACTTGCTCCGGGGTATAAAACATCTCCAGGGCACCAACCGCACAGACCTTGACGCACTTGTCGCAGCCGACACATTTTTCCTCATCGATGGAGAGCAGTTCACCCGCGTCGTTGATGCGGATGCCGTCAACCGGACAGGCGCTGGCGCAGCGTTCACCGCAAGCAACACATTTCCCCTCGATACAACGAGCCACGCCCCGTGGCTTTTTAACTTTTGTCTCTTGCATAGCAATAAAATCCTTACAGAGTTTCTGGGCGGTTAAACCGCCAAAAGATCCTTGGATAAAAGTTTGTCGATGAGCAGTTGCGCCGTGCCTTGCGGGTCGTTGATGCCATCACCAATGATCTCGCCCTGATCGCGCTGCGGAGAGAATATTTTACTGACCCAGGTCGGCGAGCCCTTCAGGCCGATGGTCTCGACATTCAGCTGCAGGACGCTGTTGTCCCAGGTTGTCACCTCGGCATCTTCGGCCGCCAGCCGCATCGGCACGGTCGGGTAGCGTGGTTGGTTGATTTCACGGACCACGGTTATCGTCACCGGCAGCGGCGCTTCGACGATCTCATAACGCCCTTCCAGCTTACGCCGGACACGGATCATTTTGCGCTGCAGATCGAGATGTTCAATCCGATCGACCAGGGTGAGCTGATGCAGGCCGAGCCGCGAGGCGATACCAGGACCAACCTGGGCGGTATCGCCATCGATAGTCTGCTTGCCGCAGAAGACAATCGCCAGTTCGTCGGTTTTGGCCAGTAGATCGATGGCAGCCGAGAGCACGCAACTGGTGGCCAGGGTGTCGGCGCCGCCGAAACAACGATCCGAAAGCAAAATAGCGTCATCGACCCCCAGCGCGCAGGCCTTGCGCAGCGTCGCTTCGGCATTCGGTGGACCCATCGACAGCGCAACACTGCGCACCGCGTACTGGTCGCGCAGCCGCAGACTTTCTTCGAGAGCGTGGGTGTCGTAGGGATTCATGATGAACGGGATGCCATCGCGAATCAGAGTGTTGGTAACCGGGTCGATCTGCACCTGAGTGGTGTCAGGAACCTGCTTGATACAAGAGATGACCAGCATGAAATCAATGTCCCTTCGAAAGGTTATTCGGAATTCTTCGGTTCTGAAAGCCAGCGGGGTGGAGCGAGATCTGCTTCAAAGCGATATTTCGTGAAATTCCATATCGAGCAGATCGATATTCAGGATGCGCCCCCTAAGAAGCGTCCCCTTGCCGAGGAGAAGCTTGCAGACCTCGGCGACTTCAAGGCTGGCAACAACTGCCGGGGTAAAAGAAGGGTTGCCCATATTCTGTTCCACGCCTTTTCCACTGTTGTTATGGGCGTAGAGTTTTTTTAGCGATTGATCGCCGGGAAAGACCGAGCAGACATGTCCGTACCAACCGGCAATCGCCCCGTGCACCATCGGCAGGCCAAGCCGCGTACAGACCTCAGCCAGATCCAGCCGGGTGTTAACGCTGTCCAAACAATCGACGACAACATCGGCGTGCTGCAGCAGTCGCTGACCATTGTCCAGACCGAAGGTCTCCCAACATGGAGTAACGGACACGGCTGGATTTATGTTGGCAATTCGCTCGTCGGCCGCATCGACTTTCGGCTGTCCCAGACTTTTGATCGATGCCAGCAGCTGTCGGTTCATATTGTGCTCTTCGAACATATCGGGATCGATGGCGATAATCTTGCCGACTCCCAGACGGGCCAGCTCTTCCAGAACGTAGCCACCGAGGCCGCCACAGCCGATCACCGCGACACAGCTGGCAAACAGCTGACGTTGTTGGGCAACGTCAAGCATCGCCCGGTTGCGCTGATAACGGGCTGGAAGAAGATCATTTTCCAGGGCAATCGCTTCAATTTCGGCAATGCTTTTTCGGTAACAACAACTGGCCGCGAGCTGAATAGACCAGGGCAGCAGATCGCCATCGCTTCTGGCACGGAGAAAGCTAAGGGCATCGCACATACTCAGCCACCACCGACCAAGGGAAACAGCGCCAGGGTGTCCCCTTCGTTCAAGGGTTGCGATAATTGCGCATGGCGGCCATTGATAAGCACAATACCAATTTCTATTTCTGGAATCGTTAAAACCGCGACCACCTCGGCACAGGTCGTGCCGACGGCTATTTCCTGTTCCTTGATCTTGAAGCGATCATTGCGAAAATTGGCAAAGAGTTTAACGGTAATCTTCATCTCATTCTCCCTGTTTTCTGCAATCCATCACTCACGCTGGTACTCGTGAAAAAAATCCCGGTGTGGCCGCACAGTGACGGCCACACCGGGCAGGAGAGAGAGTTTACACCCTCTTGAGAGATGGTTTAAAAGTCCCAGAATGCATCGATCTCGTCACCAGTGAAATCCCAGACCGCATTGTGCGGCGCGACCGGCTCGAGGAAGAATTCGGGCAGCCGATCGTCCTTATTGGTGAAGCCAGCGCCAATATTGAAGGCACGCTCGGTCTTGAGGACGCTTTTGCCGAGGTTGGTGACATCGTCGCCGGTCAGTTCGATCCCGAAGCGGGCGTTGATCATGTCGATCAGCGCCGGCAGACACTCAGGGATGTCCAGAGCCGGGAAAGCGACAAAGATACACATACCGGTCGAGTCGACGGCGGCGGTAGCAATCTGCAGGTTGCGAGAGAGCTCGACCTGACCATCCTTCTTCAGCGGGTCAACGTAACCGCCGATATTCAGGATATTGGTGGCGATAGCGTAACCGGCAGTGTGGTCGGCGCCCATGGTGCTGGTCGCGTAGGTGATGCCGATACCCTTGACACTGCGAGGGTCGTAGGCAGGGATCGCCTGATTCTTGACCACTGGGACGCGGGTGACGCCGTAGGTTTTGCCGACGCTGCCGGCACCACCACCGAGAATCCGGCCGAGCGGGGTGACTTTGCCGATTTCTTCCCTCAGTAAACGGATGACCCCTTTGCCGTCGCCAAAGGGGAGAATGCCGGCTTCCATGGCGACACCGAACATGACGGCGGTCTCGATGGAGTCGACACCGATATCATCCATGATGCTGTCGGCTACGGCGATATCATCGAGGATCTCGATACAGCAGTTGGCACCTAAGCCCCAGATGGTCTCGTACTCAAAGCCGGAAGTAAGGTACTTGCCGTCCTTGTCATTGTAGACCTGTGAGCATTTCATGATGCAACCGGCATGACAGCCGTGCTTGGTCTTGCCACCGCGCTCGACGATGGTGTCATGCATGGTCTCGCCGCTGATGTTGTCGTGTGCTTCGAACTGACCGTAGGTGAAGTTGCGGGTTGGCAGACCACCAGCCTCATTGAGGATATTTACCAAGACGTTGGTGCCGTAGGTAGCCAGACCTTCACCAGCGACCGGGTGATCAAGAATCGTCTTGGCGAAAATGCGGGCCGCGGCCTTGAATTTCTCCGGATCGGCGATGGTGACGCCGGGAGCGTCGCTCGCATCAACGGTGATGTACTTGATCTTTTTCGAGCCCATGACCGCACCCATGCCGCCGCGGCCGTGGCTACGGATCTTGCTGTCGGGGTCTTTGACCGAAATATTGGCAGCGGCCATCTTCGCTTCACCGGCCTGGCCGATCATCATGATGCCGACCTTCTTGTCGAACTTGGCCTCAAGCGCCTCAATGACAGCAAAGTTACCTTGACCGAGCAGCTCAGTCTCTTCGGCGATGGTCACACCGTTAACGGTGATGTTGAGGCTGTAGAATTTGTCTTCCTTCGGCAGGCCCTCGATTATCAGCGCTTTGATGCCCATCTTGGCAAACTGCTGAGCGGTGGTGCCGCCGGTGTTGCTCTCTTTGATGGTGCCAGTCAGGGGACTCTTGGCGCCACAGGACATTCGCCCGGAGTTGGCGGCCGCAGTGCCTGAGAGCAAACCAGGAGCGAAGACCAATTTATTATTTAATCCCAGCGGGTGACAGGCGGGATCGACCTCTGCGGAAACGATGGTCGAGGTCAGGGCGCGGCCACCGAGGCCAGCCCAGTTTTGCGGAACCTCCTCAACGCTGCTGGTGAGGTCGGTCATGTTAACGCGAAAAATTTTGTCCATGTTGTAGATACTCCCATTCGGCAAAGATGATGCGTAATGCACATATACGTTCAATCTCCTTTTCGAAAGGGAGGCCGCGCCGTTTCCAGCGGAACCCGGCGGCCTGCCACCATCAGGAAAATCCTCTAAGGTGATCAGGCTCGGAGATCGATATTTGTTTCAATAACTAACAGCCAGATTGCTGCTTATTGCAAAAAAGGGCCGGGAGAGTATTCACCCCGGCCCCAGAATCCGAAACGCTTACATTGCGGCCTGGTAGATGCCGATGACGTCATCGAGGTTCGCCTTGCGCGGGTTGGTCAACATGCAGGCATCGTTCTGAGCGTTGCCTGCCATAACGGCAAGGTCAGCTTCCTTAACGTTGAGTGCGGTCAGACCGGTCGGGATGCCAATGTCAGCAGAGAGCTTGCGGATTGCCGCGATGCCCTTGGCGGCAGCAGCAACAACACTCAAACCGTCAATGTTCTCACCCATCGCCACGGCGATATCAGCGAAACGCTGTGGGTTGGCGATAACGTTAAATTCGCAGACCGACGGCAGCAGGATAGCGTTACAGACACCATGGGGGAGATTGTAGAAGCCACCGAGCTGGTGGGCCATAGCGTGGACATAACCGAGGGAGGCGTTGTTGAAGGCCATGCCAGCGAGGTACTCAGCGTAGGCCATCTTGTCACGCCCTTCGAGGTTGTCGCCGTTGGCAACGACCGGACGCAGGTACTCGGCAACCAGCTCAATCGCCTTGATGGCACAGGCGTCAGTGATTGGGGTGGCAATGGTCGAGACGTAGGCCTCAACCGCGTGAGTCAGTGCATCCATGCCGGTTGCAGCGGTCAGGGCAGCAGGCTTGCCGACCATCAGGACTGGATCATTGATGGCGATATTTGGCGTGCAACGCCAGTCAACGATAGCCATTTTCACTTTGGTATCGGTGTTGGTGATGATGCAGAAGCGGGTCATCTCTGAAGCGGTACCGGCGGTGGTGTTAATGGCGACAAAAGGAGGCATTGCCTTAGTGGTCTTGTTAACGCCTTCGCAATCGCGGATGTGCCCGCCATTGGTGGCAACCATGCCGATGCCCTTAGCACAGTCGTGGGAAGAGCCGCCACCGAGGGAAATGATGGTGTCGCATTTCTCGCCCTGGTAAACCTCCAGACCGTCATGAACGTTTTTGTCGGTCGGGTTTGGCTCGGAACCGTCGAAGATGACCACGGGAATACCAGCGGCTTCGACCTGAACTTTGATCTGCTCAGCCATGCCCATAGCGACAATGCCCTTATCGGTGACCAACAGTGCCTTGGTGCCGCCCAGCGCCTTGACCTGTTCGCCGGTTTCCTTTGAGGAACCTACGCCCATGAGGGAAACAGTCGGAATATAGAATCCATAAGTTTGATCTGCTAAAGCCATTTTTTCTCTCCTTGTTGTTTCATTGGTGTTGTTGTGTTGCCAGAAAATATAAAAAGTAAAACGTAGGTTTAGGACTAGAGCAACAAGGGTGCCAGTTGCGAAAAAAGTACTTAACATACCGTAAACACAATCTTATTTCTTGCCATCGCTGACAGAAACAGTATTGAACTAAATTTCTCCTTCAGGACTATTTCGGCACAGAACGTTCCAGAACGGATCGATCTGCTACACCTGCCACACCTGTCACACCTCCCCCTACCCTCCCTGCGACAAACACAGTTCATGGCACAAATCGTTCCAAAGTGGGACAATATGTACCTATTTAATACATTCCACTACATGGTAGCCCTGCTGTTCAACGAGCAGGGATCGCCGAAAAGGACAGCCCATATAAATATCTAAAACCCACCCCAGCTCCCAGCCCGTATACGTAACAACGTTTAACTCTGTCGAACTGCCGCCTATCAGCACACTCTCGTCGTCGCGATAAACCCATCGTCTGGAAGGAAAACTGGAAATTTGCATGACTTTTGCAATTGATGCCCTGCCTGAAAGAAAGGCTGTCGCCGGACAAAACTGCAAGCGACGGTTTTCGCCTTGCCCTAAACGGACAACCTATCTATTCGACAAACACAAGACAGAAGGATGAACCAATGAAATCAAGACTGACGTTGTTAATCACCGCTTGCCTGTTAGGGGCACTGACCACCCCTGCGTTGGCGACCGAGCATCTGCGCCTGGCAACCACCACTTCGACAGAAAATTCAGGGTTACTGGCGGTACTGCTCCCGCCTTTTGAGCAGGCCAATGATTGCCAGGTTGATGTAATCGCCGTCGGCACCGGCAAAGCAATCAAACTGGGGGAATCGGGCGATGTTGATGTCGTCATGGTGCATGCCCGCAATAAAGAAGATAAGTTTGTTGCCGCAGGCTACGGCGTCGACCGGCGGGACGTGATGTACAACGATTTTGTCATCCTCGGACCAGCCAAGGATCCGGCCGGCCTTAAAGAAGCAAACGATGTCGCCGCCGCCATGGCCAAAATTGCCGCGACCGAAGCGACCTTCGTCTCACGCGGCGATGACTCCGGCACCCACAGCCGCGAGAAACAACTCTGGCAAGCGGCCGAGGTCACCCCATACGGCGACTGGTACCTGGAAGCTGGCCGCGGTATGGGCGAGGTGATTGTTATGGCAGGAGAAC
This sequence comes from Desulfuromusa ferrireducens, assembly GCF_055389805.1. Taxonomy (NCBI): domain Bacteria; kingdom Pseudomonadati; phylum Thermodesulfobacteriota; class Desulfuromonadia; order Desulfuromonadales; family Geopsychrobacteraceae; genus Desulfuromusa; species Desulfuromusa ferrireducens. The sequence goes on along the minus strand of NZ_AP042415.1, from coordinate 3,069,062 downwards.
GCCAGGGCTATACGCTGAGCGATCGCGGCACCTATCTGGCGTTCAAAGGCAAGACTGATCTGCAGGTTGTCAGCGAAGGGGACCAGCGGCTGTTTAACCCCTACGGCGTGATCATGGTCAATCCGCAGAAACATCCACACGTCAAGGTAAAATTGGCCGAAAAGTTTCTCGACTACCTGACTTCCCCTCAGGCGAAAAGCCTTATCACCGCTTATCGCCGCGGTGGTGAGCAGCTTTTCTACGTCCAATAAGGGAATAGCTTGGGCTATCTGAGTGGATCATTATTGCAGGCGATTGAGCTGGTATTCGCCTTTGATCGGGAGATCCAGAGTATCGTCTGGACCTCCCTCTATACCTCCTGCACGGCCATTGTCCTGTCGGCGCTGCTGGCTGTCCCTGCTGGCGTGTTGCTCGGGCTGGCACAGTTTCGCGGTCGGCGCGTACTGGTTACACTGCTGAACACCCTGATGGCGCTGCCGACCGTGGTTGTCGGCCTGGTGTTGTTTGGACTGTTCAGCAGGCAGGGTCCGGTTGGCAGTCTCGGCCTGCTGTTCACGCCACTGGCGATGATTGTCGGCCAGATGGTGCTGGCCATACCGATCATCGCCAATTATGTTCTGGCCGCTGTCAAGGGTTCAGACAAACGGATCATCAACACCGCGTTGACGCTGGGGGCGACGCCACTTCAAGCCGGAATACAGTTGCTTAGAGAGATCCGTTTCGGGGTGATGGCGGCAGTAATTGCCGGTTTTGGCCGGGTTATCGGCGAAGTCGGGGTCGCGATGATGCTCGGCGGCAATATCCGCGGTTCAACCCGCACCATGACCACGGCGATCGCTCTGGAAACCAGCAAGGGAGAATTCGCCTTCGGCCTGGCGTTGGGGATGGTGCTTTTGAGTGTCGCCCTGTTCGTAAATCTATTTTTGAACCTGTTGCAACAAAGGTAAGTTGATGAAACCGGTACTCCGCTTAAAAGATGTGATCATTCGTCAGGGGCAGAGCTTCAGCCTCTCGATTGAGAGACTGGAACTGTTGCCAAACCGCAGCTATGCGCTAACGGGAGACAATGGGGCCGGGAAAAGCACCCTGCTCAGGGCGCTGGCTTTTTTGAGCGTGCCGCAGCGAGGGACTATTAGCTTCGCCGCGACAGCAGAAACCCTGACGCAGCGACGGCAGAAGGTCACCCTGGTCGAGCAATCCCCCTACCTGCTCAAGGGGACGGTGGCGGACAATCTCACTTTCGGGCTGAAGTTGCGCGGCATTCCGGGAAAAGAGCAAAAAATACGGATCAAATCGACCCTTGAGACGGTCGGCCTGAACGGTTTCGAACAGCGTAAAGCCGACAAACTCTCAGGAGGGGAAGTACAACGAGTGGCCTTGGCCCGTGCTCTGGCCTTGCAACCTGAAGTGCTGCTGCTAGATGAACCGACCGCGAACATCGACAGCGCCAGCCTGCCCGCGTTTGAGGAATTACTCAGCAGGCTTCCAAATTATGGCGTTACGCTGATCTTTACCACCCATGATCTGACGCAACCCGAGCGGTTGGGCAGCGAAACCATCCGGCTGGAGAATGGTCGCCTGATCGCCAGCCCCAAAAACCCAATGAAACAGATTGAACTCACCACCATGGAGCAACACAGATGGCTAAATCCTTTGAAAGTGCAAGGGCTCTGATCCTCGACCGGGTCATGCCGTTAGGTAGCGACTCGGTCACCTTACTTGATGCCGTTGGCCGTGTCCTGGCAAAGGACATTGAATCGCCCTGCGAACTGCCGCGTTGGGACAATTCGGCCATGGACGGCTACGCGGTCCGGCACGAAGACAGCCGCGTTGGCGCGCGACTGACCATAAGCGGCTATATTTCGGCTGGCGCCAGCGCCGGGGATCTTCATGTTGCTCCGGGAAGTGCAATAAAAGTTATGACCGGCGCGCCAATCCCGAGCGGCTGTCAGGCGATTGTCCCCATCGAAGAGACCGAAGAGGATGGCACACAGGTGGTCATCGTCAGCCCGTTCCAGGTTGGTGATCATATCCGTTTTCGTGGCGAGGATATTCCGCAGGGTGAGGTGGTTATAACCACCGGCAGCATTCTGCGTCCGGCGGAAATCAACCTGCTCGCCTCCTTTGGTTGCAAAACGGTCAAGGTTTTCAAACGGCCGCAAGTCGCCATCCTGTCGACCGGTGACGAACTGGTCGAACCAGGGGAACCGATCGGCCCAGGACAAATAGCCAACAGCAATGCCTACTCCCTCGCGGCCGCGGTTAAGGAAGTTGGCGGTGAACCGGTGCTGCTCGGCATTGCACGTGACAATCGCGACAGCCTCAAGCAAAAACTCAACGAAGGCTTACAGGCGGATGTCTTGATCACTTCGGCTGGGGTGTCGATGGGGGATCGTGATCTGGTCTGCGAAATGTTGCAGGACGCTGGGGTCGAGCAACTGTTCTGGAAGGTCAACATCAAACCAGGACGACCGACGGCCTTCGGTTTAAAGGACGGCAAGCCAGTCTTTTCATTGCCCGGCAACCCGGTCTCGACCATGGTGACATTTGAGGAATTCGTCAGGCCGGCGCTGCTGAAAATGCAGGGGCATCTCAACCCCATCAAGCCATGCGTTAAAGCTACGCTGCAAGAAGCGGTCAAAAAGAAGCCTGGACGGGTGCAATTTCTACGGGTTTTCGTTACCGAGCACGCAGGCCGCCTGAGCGCCGCAAGTTCCGGTGATCAGAATACTGGTATTTTAAGGACCATGCTACGGGCCAACGGGATCGCCATCCTGCCAGCGGCACCTGAACGAATCGAGGCAGGCGAGCCGGTTGATGTCCATCTGATTTAACAGTTTTTCAGGCAGTGAAAGCATTTTTTTGCGATAATGGAAAGAATCAATGGACACAGACAATACAACGGCCTTGATCTGCCGGAAAGAGCGTACATGAATATCAGCAAGTTTGTTACTCCGGAAATTATCTTTGGCTGTGGTTCTTTGAGCCAAATTGGTGAAAGTGCCGTTCGGCTTGGAGCCGGTAAAGTATTCCTGGTTAGCGACGCAGAAGTTATCAGCGCCGGGTGGGTCGATATCGCCTGCAACTATCTCAAACAAGCCGGTCTGCAGACGGAAATTTTTTCTGCCCTTACTACCAATCCCAAAGATCTTGAAGTCGGCGCGGGGCTTGAACACTATCTGCAGTCCGGCTGCGATGCGATCATCGCCGTCGGTGGCGGTAGCCCGGTCGATGTTGCCAAGTCCGTCGCCATGCTTGCCAGCAACGGCGGGACATTACAGCAATACGAAGGAATCAATAACATCACCCGCCCCCTGCCGCCAATGGTCATGGTTCCCACCACCGCTGGCGCAGGTTCGGAAGTCAGTCAGTTTGCCATCATTGTCGACACGGAGCGCAAACTGAAGATGTCGATTATCTCAAAGTCACTGGTTCCCGACATCGCCATTGTCGACCCTGAGTTGCTACGCACCAAAGACAGTCTGTTGGCGGCAGCCACCGGCGTCGATGCGCTAACCCACGGCATCGAATCATTCGTATCTCTGGCGGCAACACCGCTGACCGACATTCACGCACTCAATGCCATCCGGCTCATCTCGCAGAACTTGCGTCAAGCAGTGCAGCAGCGTGACGATATCGAGGCGAATACCAACATGGCCATGGCCAGTCTTTGCGCTGGAATCGCCTTTTCCAATGCGATTCTCGGTGCGACCCATGCCATGACCCACCAGATCGATGGCTTACTGGATCACCATCATGGTGAAACCAACGCAGCGATCCTGCCACATGTCATGGAATTCAATCTGAGCGCTAATCCGCAAAAGTTCGTCACCATTGCCAATGCTCTCGACAAAAATACCCGTGGCCTGAGCACGGCCGCTGCGGCACGACTTTCAATCGAAGCGATCAATGAAATACTCGACGACATCGGACTAGCCAAAGGGCTGGCCGAGTTCGGAATCAAAGAGGAGATGATTCCGCCCCTGAGCAAAAACGCCCTGAACGATGCCTGCTTGGTCACCAACCCGCGAGCGGCAAACCTTCAGGATATTGAAGACATTTTCCGCAGGGCGCTATAGGCTCCAGCAATGAAGGACTTCCCTGTGGATAATCACGAAACGCTGTTAGAGCAACTGACCGGTGTCAACTCCTCGAAGCTCAACTACTATGTCGAGCTGAAGAAGACGACCGAGGAAGCCCTCAAGCAGAACAGCCGCCTGGAAATTCTTCATCAACTGACCCGGGATATCAATATCGACATGTCGATACAGGACATGCTCGACCGGGCCTTCAGCAAACTGCCCCAGGCGCTACCCTGCAGTTTTATCGGCATAATCACCCTCAAGGAGGAAAACCTCCACCTGAAGGCGGTTACCCCACGCGACTTCTGCCGGATTGATGAATTTCCTGAGGACTCCCCCTCCTGGGTGGTTATCCGAAGTAAAAAGGCCGCAATTTTTGCTGATCAGAATTATGCTCACCATGTCTGGCACAGTTCCAAGTATCCGGGCCAAGTAAATTCCTTTGCTATCGCACCGATGTTTGAACGTGCCGAAGTCATTGGGGTTTTAGTGGTCGGCCGGGCGAGCGAGCCGAAATTTTCAACTGCAGAGCTCCAGTTTGTCAATCACCTCGCCGACCAACTGGCGATCAGTATCCAGAACGCCCGTCTTTACAAACAGGTTTCACGAACGACAAAGGAATGGGAGGCAACGTTCAAGGCGGTAACCGACCCCATCTTTGTGATCGATACGGATTATAATGTATTACGCCACAATGACAGGTTCTCTCCCGAGATCAGTCAGTATTGGCAACAGGGCATGGAGAATAAATGCTTTGCCAAACTCCGTGGACTAACTGAGCCCTGCTCAGACTGCCCGCTGGATGAGATCAAAAGAACTGGACAACCGTTGCAACGCAACTGGCAGACCGATTCCGGCACCTTGCTGGAAACGGACTACTACCCGGTTTATAATGATGAAAAACAACTCGCGGCGATCACCATAATCCTCAAAGATGTCACCTTGAAAACCAAAATGGAAGCCCAGTTGGTCCACTCTGCAAAACTTGCCGCCCTCGGGGAGATGGCTGCAGGAGTCGCCCATGAACTGAACAGTCCGATGACGGTTATTATCGGCACCGCGCAAATGCTCGCCAGGGATTTCCAAAGTGAATCACTGGAGCATGAAAGCCTGCAGGACGTGATCAATTCAGGGCTTCGTTGCAAGGGAATTATTCAAAACCTGTTGACCTTTTCCCGCCAGGATCAGGTGCCGATGGCCGACATTGATCTGAATGAACAAGTCAGACGTGTGCTCGGCTTGATCCGCTACCAGATTAACCGGAATCAGGTTCAGATCGTCGACCGTCTCGATCCGAACCCTGTCATGGTCAACGCCAACGGGCCGCAGTTGCAGCAGGTATTAACCAATCTGCTGATCAATGCCCGCGACGCCGTGAAAGATTGCGGCCGAGAGAATAAAACGATTACCGTCTACTCGTTTATCTGTCATGACGGGGAGAAATCGTCAGCCGTGGTCAGCGTTCATGACAATGGCATCGGTATCAATCAGGAAAATCTGAAAAAAATCTTCACCCCGTTTTTTACCAGTAAGGACGCAACCAAGGGGACCGGTCTCGGCCTATCAGTCAGTCTCGGGATTGCTGAGTCGCATTCGGGAACGATTGAAGTCGAAAGTACGCTCGGCATGGGAAGTACCTTTTCTCTGTTGTTGCCGGTGGATTCTGAGGATCACGCTGTAACCCTTCAACAAAGGTAAAAGACATTGTCTGAAAACCGGATACTGATCATTGACGACGAAGCGGATGTCTGCAACTTTTTCAGACGTCTCCTCGGCAGAAGAGGCTATCAAGTAACAACAGCCACCAGTGAGAGAGATGCCCTGCTGGCCCTTAATGACTGGGATTTCGGCGTCGCCATGGTCGACCTGAAGCTGCCTGACACCGACGGGCTGACCCTGCTGCAGCATATAAAGAAAGCTCAGCCGGGCTGCGAAGTCATTATCATGACCGGCTTCAGTACCATCAAAACAGCTGTTCAGGCCATGCAGTTGGGGGCGTTTGAATACATTGAAAAGCCCTTTGATGACATCGGCGAAATCGAAGCATTGATTGAAAAGGCCGCCAATCACGCACTGAAGCTGCAAACTGGCCAGATCGAAGAGGAAGACTGGCACACCGTGGCTGAGCGGGTCGGTTTTTTCGTCGGCCGGTCGCAGGAAATGCGCCGCCTCGTCAGTCTGGCGTACAAGATTGCCGGCAAAAATATCAACGTGCTGATACAGGGCAATACCGGATCGGGCAAGGAAGTCCTCGCCCGATTTATCCATGCGGCCTCCGGTCGGGCCGATCAAGCCTTCATCGCTGTCAACTGTGGGGCGCTGCCGGAAAACCTTCTCGAAAGTGAGCTTTTTGGTCACGAGCGCGGAGCTTTTACCGGGGCGAATCAGTCGCGCCGCGGTATTTTCGAGTTAGCTCACCAAGGAACCCTCTTTCTAGATGAGATCGGTGATGCCAGCCCGTCGATTCAGGTCAAATTATTGCGGGTGCTGGAAACCGGTGAATTCTGCCGCGTCGGCGGAGAACATCCGATTAAGACCGATGTCCGCATCCTTTCGGCAACCAACGTCAACCTGGAAGAAGCCATTCGTGACAAAACCTTCCGCGAAGATCTCTTCTACCGGCTCAATGTAGTGCAACTGGTCTCACCAGACCTAGTTCAGCGGCAGGAAGACATCAAGGCCCTCTCCGAACACTTTATCCTACAGTTCAGTCCCGGACTCACGCTGCATCCGAAGGCTATAGCGGCCCTTGAGGCCTATACCTGGCCGGGAAATATCCGTGAACTGGCCAATACCTTACGTCGGGCGGTCGCGTTGTGCGATGGCGAGTCGATCCGCATTTCGGACTTGGGAACCAAGTTGACCAGTGAGGACCTGTCACCACAAGCGTTGATGTTCCCAGGACAAACGGAGGGCCGGACCGAGCAGCGTGGTGCAAATGGGTGGGAAGACTTCTGGCAATACTATGCCCGGGAAGAGCATCTGCAGAGCCTGAGTCCTGGGGAATTAAATCAACTGCTACTGTCGCTGCACGGGCTGGAAAAAACTCTCATTAGCGTGATGCGCGACAGGGGACTTAAGCCTCCGCCAAACAAAATCCTCAAAGACTCTGAAGTGGAGACCATAAAAAAGACCCTTGAGGAGCAGCGCTGGAATATCACCACAACAGCCAAGGCCCTCGGCATTGCACGCAATACCCTGCACCGCAAAATAAAACTATACGGGCTGGACAATACTTAACCGCGCTCTGGCCATGACCATCTTCCCGTAGTTCAATAACTGTGATGTGAAAGATAAATTATGCATGAGAATATTTTGAAGTGCCCCAAGTGTGATGCCGCCGTTACCACGTTCAGAAACCCGTTCCCCACGGTCGATATCATTATTCGTCAAGGTGAACAGATTGTACTCATCGAACGTAAAAATGAACCATACGGCTGGGCGCTGCCCGGGGGATTTGTCGACTACGGCGAGAGCCTTGAGCAGGCCGCGTTGCGTGAAGCTAAAGAGGAAACGGCGCTCGATCTTAACAATCTGTGCCAATTCAGAGCCTACTCAGACCCCAACCGAGACCCACGCCAACACAATATTTCCATGGTCTTCACCGCCGAAGGGGAAGGTCTGTTGTGCGGTGGCGATGATGCTGCCCGGGCGCAACTTTTTGCGCTGGCTCAACTTCCGTCTGAGCTGTGCTTCGATCATGCCCGGATTCTACAGGATTATCGCAACGGCCTGGCTGACAAACCCTGATCATTGAACGACGTCGACAAAAGACCTAATGCCCTTATCCGCTCGTTTGGCAACCTGAGTCAGGGCAACCGGTCATCACGAGATGGATAAAATCCGCGTGAGCAACAGTATTGCGCAGGGCGACTTACCAGGTAACGTTTGTCTCTGGTCGAGGAATTTAAGCTCTCCAAGTTTCATGGAAGATAATAGGTAATTTCATTCATTCCGACAAGAAATTCTAAATTGCGGGGGGAAGGCCGATCACAAGGAACAGCCCCCCAGCGATTAAGAAGTTCCTCGGCATGGTCGGCACAGGCAGGAGTGAAGTAAAGGTCGATGCCGCCATCGTCTCGCTGCAGCTGAAACAGAGCCATCACCCTAGGTGCGCATGCTGCGGCGAAAGCTTCAGAAAAAAATTCCTTGCGGGACTCCACCTCACCCGTTGTTACTTGGTTACTGTTCAGAGCGGCGGGTGTCAAGGTAGTTGTCGCCTCAAGCCGCACTATGCGACCTTCTTTAAAGGAGTCTCTTCTGATGGTTCGCTCTTTTCAGGGTTGAGTCGAACTACGGCGATGGACTGCCAGTTACGGGTCTGACCGGACCAGCGGTCCGGATTCTTGTGCCGTGCCTCGGAGTAGACTTTTCTCCGCTTCTTCAGGATCGTTTCTTCCCGCCCATAGTGCCGGTCATCCGGAGTCACAAAGCGGATCTGGCTATGCAGATGTTCGGTGTTGTACCACTGAACAAATTTATCGACCCAGCTCTGGGCAGCCCCCAGGTTTGCGAACGGCCCGGCGGGGTACTCGGGGCGATATTTCATGGTTCGGAACAGCGACTCGGAAAACGGATTATCGTCACTGACTCCGGGACGACTGAATGATGGAACTACGCCTAACCGCTGTAAAGTGGACAGCATGGTGGAAGCTTTCATCGGGCTGCCATTGTCGGAGTGCAATACCAGGCCGTCTGGATCAATCTTATGCCGATGACAGGTTTCAACAAGCATCAGTGCACTGTTTTGGCCACATTCTTTCTCGAACACTCTGGCAGCAACAATCTTGCGGCTCCAAACATCGATAGTCAGATACAGATAGTAAAATCGTCCCCTGACTTGAGACTTCAAATACGTAATATCCCAGGACCACACTTGGCATGGGCCGGTTGCAACTTTTTCACGCGGGCGGCGGTGAGTTGCAGGTCGACAACGCTCCCGATGAGCCAGTTGATTCTCTTCACGCAAAATACGGTAGAAGGTCGATTCCGAAGCAACGTATCTGCCTTCATCGGCCAAGCGAGGCACGATCTGCTTGGGTGAAAGATCTTGATACTTTGGCGAGTTGGCCACCATCAAGACCTGTTCCCGTTCGGCCGACGTCAATTTGTTTGCAGGGGCGGTCAGTGGTCTTGAACGCCGGTCCTCTCCGCCGTCCAGTCGTCGCCAGCGTTGAATGGTACGGGCAGCAAGACCCAGCAATTGAGCTGCAGGTTTCAATCTGGCACCCAAAGCAACGGTTTCATCAAGAAGGTCGAGAATCTGACGTCGAACTAACTGTCCGTGTTGTCGTCCTCGTCCCCCCAGATCATCCGGGCTTTTTTTTTGAGAACCAGCAGGGCCGCAGTTTCAGCGAGTGCCGCGTCTTTACGCCTGAGTTCCCTTTCCAGCCCACGGACACGCTTGGTTTCTGGGGATTTCTTGCCAGGGGCGATTGGCTTTGGTTCCAAGCCAGCAAGCATCTGCTCTTGCCACTGCTGTAACTGCGCACTGTGAAGTCCTTTACTGCGTAGGAATGCGCCGAGATCTTCATCGGTCAAAGATGCTGCTTCGAGCACGGCAGTCAGCTTTTCTTTTGCACTCCAGTCTTGCGGGCGTTTCATTTTGGAAGGCCTCGGTAATGTAGTAGGAAGTTTGTTCGGGTCTATGGCTTGACGATCAACAGTAGCAGCATCCCGCTGCCACCGATAGAGTGACGCACGAGAGGCACCAATCTCATCGGCCAGTACCCCAGGACTGGGGCCAGCAGGATCTGTCATTTTCTGAACCATCAAGGCTCGGAATGCTTTGGAATACATGTGCCACCTAACTGCCCCCAGTTCATATTGATATTTTAAGTTCAGTTAGAGGCGACAACTACCCTGGCACAGGGGGAGAGTCGATCGATACCAGGTCATCGTGGTTGCTCCTTACTGCTGCGTTTAATTTAACACCAATGATAAGCTTTGCCTGGAAAGTGTCAAGATAGTTGCACAGCAAACGTCCTCTTGGGCTAAGGGTTGATATGATTGAGCCATCAAACTTGATTCAAAAGAGCCCCACGGGTTGACCGTAGTGTAATGGTCAACTATGGGCCCCCAAGCAGACAACCTATTTATAACCGGGGGGAAACTTGCGACTAACAAAACTTAAACGATGTGAAAGGCGACCAGCGTAACCGGCGAGCCCCTTCCGCATCAAACACTAACTTACTGGAAGTGGCGACTTCCAGTAACGATCGATCTAGCCACCCTTTAGACCCATAATTAGATATGGAGCAACTTCCGAGACGCTAAACCAGGTTGGCGTTTTCGAGCTGAAGTAGCCCCTGCTCAATGTTCCACAAGTCGACACTTGCAGGAACTTGCCTGTCGAAACTTACAATATATGAGATACCTTCCTGCCTTGATTGAGTGTGCCGTTGGTCCTTAGGCAAAGCAGGATCACATTATCGGTCAATTTACAAAACTTGGGAAAACAGGTGCCGGAGATGCCTTCCTTTCCGGCTGCAATCAGATTCAACCAAAATGTGCGCTGTATCCTAGTAAATATGCTGTGTAATTCACGGAGATTGAAACAATCTCCGTGAATTACACAAGCAAACGGGGGGGGGCAACCTATCTTAGTCTGCAAGAAATCAGTTCAGGGGACAAACGCCGTCGTTCTCAGCCTCAAAAATATCTTTCAAACTCTCCATCGCTTCAGACCCGGGCGTAAAAGATTCCGTGTCAAAAAGTGCATTGACCATGGCCGCAACCCCTCCATCTCCCTGGAAGTCACATCCAATGGCACTGCCATTTAGCAAAGCGGCAACAGCATGACGCAAAAAGGCGTTAAGTCCACCTCCACCAGCCTTGAGGGCGTTCAGAAGGGTTGCTTGCTCCAGAGGGGTGCCATTTTTCAGTTCCAGACCTGCCGGGCAATTGAATACCTCGCATAGAGGAGTATCAGGTTGATAACCAACCCAGGAAGCTGCGTGCTGGGGTTGTTTCCAGTAACCAGGAGTACATCCCTCGTTGCATGCAAATGAATTAACGCTGAACAATACTGAAAATATCACCGTTAGATTCAAGGCCCAATATAGTCTACTCATTTAGTGTCCTCCCTATCGTCTGTTTGAATTCATCAAAAAACAACTACCCACGTAATACAGCCCTTCCTATCTGCATAACCTCCTTGCCTTTTTATGAAAAAAAGTCCGACCAATAAGGGTGCTCCCCCGATAACTAAGTGATGTCAGCATATCTTGAAATCCAAAGCTGTCAATGAGGGGGCATTTGTCTGTCGACACGTTTTATACTTTTTTGTTTAGGTAGATGCGTCTCAAAACCCGATACCCTCTGGCCGTGCCGGTTCGATCCCGGTCTTCGACCATCAACAAAAACAAAAAGCCTAGCCAGAAATGGCTAGGCCTTTTGTTTTATCACCTTCTCGAAATGGTACAGCGGCGGTAGCAGTTAAATTGCCCGATAAACAGCACACTCAGGGTTCCGTCTCAAATATTTGGAGATATGCAAAGTGGTGTGACTTGTCCCTGCGAGCGCTATTCAGCATCTCACCAGTTGCGTCAAAATGGGATTTCAAAAGTCCAAGGACAAATTATACCAGAGGCAGCGACTGTCCGATTAATCACCCGCTATAGAACGCGAAACGCCCACGATTACCTGATCGTGGGCGTTTCTTTGAATAGGGTACATATCGAACACTGATTTACTGGAAGTGGCCCTCACAGTAAAACTCGATCTGTCCAACGGCCTGCCCCATAAACCAATACCGGGCAACTTTCAGGACAAATTCTGCCGGTCAACATTTTCGAGCCTAAATGAAGCCCGTTCACTGTCCAACAAGTCGACCTTTCGACCGCTGTGCCTCTCTCTACCAGGTCAATTGTAGCTAATTAGGCGTCGATGCATCCATCTAGCCACGCTTGGATATCCTTTATCGGAATGGGTTTGTCAAATATCTTGCACCCGAGAGATTCTGCGCGCTTTAAATACTCACTTGACCAGTCACCAGAAAAAATGGCTTTGCGGTGATCCATAATTTTACAGTCTTTTTCCTTGAGCCGCTCCAGGAATTCCACCCCAGTCATGCCAGGCATCTGGTTATCGGTCAAAAGAACATCAAAGCAAGGGAGGTCACTCTGGCAGCGTTTATCAATATGGCAAAGTGTCCCTGTCTCCCGATTCATGAAGAGGCACGGATCTGCAAAAGAGATTACTTTGAATTCTCCCTGCTCCAGGATAGCTTCCAATAAGTCACGATAGTCCTCGTTATCATCGAAAACCGCAGCTATTTTTTTACACATCCGCTCCCCCCCTTTCATTTCTCCCTCTACTAAGAAGCTACTACCACTTCATGAGAAAGCAACTTATGGGGCGAATGGAAATCCGGACATTGATAACTATTTTTTCTAAAAATGGACATACCCAGGATTTCAAAATAGAAAGTTAGCACTAATCCACTGCGACTAACGTATTGGATGAAGCAATGCGACCTACAGGTATGGTTCTATTGAATCACAATGTTGTTTTCCTGAACCGAAAAGCTGACAGATCGACAGGCTTATAGTTCCTCGCAATCCAGTAGACTTCGACCCAAGCAACCGACAAGTCCCTATCCGTTCGTTTGATAGATATCAGGTCAAAATGGGTTTTCATCTATCCGGAGGGATTTTGATGGGGGCCGGATGTCCGAGAAGTCACCTGTTTAAATACGCAAAACGCCCACGACTACCTCATCGTGGGGTTTTCTTCGAATAGGGTACTTATCAAACACTAACTTACTGGAAGTGGCGATATATAAGACACCCACGATCTGTCCGATATTCTGACCCATAAAACATTGCAGAACAACTTCCAAGACAGTTTCGACTAAGCGGCAATATCAGGCCGAATCCAGCCTCGTTCTATGTCCGACAAGTGGACACTTTTAAGAATAGAGGGCAACCGTCAGGAATGTCTGCTTGTTTATGGCACTGGCCATTTACACAAAATATTTTACAGGCCCCCTTCAGGTTGGTGGCGATTCTAATGTCAATATTTTACTAAATTCAGTTTATGGTTTTCGCGCATCAGACGCAAAATCCGCTAACGAGCGACGCGCACACCTTCACGAAACCGCAGTCGCGCCCAGACCTTGCGATGTCCCTCTCCGGTAAAGGGAGTGGTTGCCAGATCGTGACGGATCAAGGCCAGAAGGTCCTCGTCGCTGATCGACGGACGCGGGCCACGGCGGCCCGGTGTCGTACCGGAAACCTGACGGCCAACATTGTAGAACGTGGAGTGAGCCTGCTCCCAGATGCGGCAGACCGCTCAATTGATCTCTTCGAGTGAGTGAATAAGCTTGTGAACCGCTCTTGTTGTATTGACGGCCTCTTTGGTGATCGGTTCTGTTTTTCCGTAGGCGACTGCGATTTTGGAGGTAACGGAACCTAGTCGATCGGATATCTCACGCAATTCGTCAACAAGGGCTTGGTGTTCATCTGCTGAAAGACCAGGGTTCTTATCAGGCATTATTCATCCTCCTTTGATTTGAGTTGTTGGGTGGTTCTGATAGCCTGTCAGAAGGGGCGGGAAAACTCAAGACGGAAGAGAAGAGTTGGGTGGCGCGACCACTGAAGAGCTGTTGCTTGAAATCAATAATATGTTGGCGTGTCTTCAGGCGATTGAGTCGCTGCAGTCTTCGATTGAACAGCGGATCGGGAGCCCGACAGGATTATTGCCGCAACAGGAGTGATCGATCAATGCGTTGGCTGCTGATCTCGTCAAGTGTGGGCCTTCTGCACTGGAGGATCATAACCGGCTGCACATTAGGAGGCTGTCTGCATGCTTGAAGAATTTGGACCTTCTCTCTATGTAGCCGAGGGTCCGGCCGTATCGTTTTTCGGCTTTCCGTATCCCACCCGTATGGCGGTGGTACGACTCTCGGACGGCGGCGTATGGGTATGGTCGCCAGTCGCCCTGACCGACGAGCTGGCCAGCTCGGTCGAGGCAGTCGGACCCGTACGTCATATCGTATCGCCGAACAAAATACATCATCTATTCTTGGGAGAATGGGCTGAGCGATGGCCTAGTGCGCGGCTGTATGCTCCGCCTGGTCTTGCCCGTAAAAAGCCGGAAGTTCACTTTGATGCTGATCTTAGCGATGAACCCGATCCGGCTTGGGCGGCGGACATCGATCAAGTGATCTTTCGTGGCTCATTGGCAATGGACGAGGTCGTGTTTTTCCACCGGGCGTCTTGCACTACGATCATTTGCGACCTCATCCAGCGGCATGCGCAAGAAAAAATGTCGGGCTGGAAAGGTAAGCTTATGCAGCTAGATAGCTTGGTTGGTGAGCAAGGCAGCACACCGCGGGAGTGGCGGGCTAGCTTTCTTAGCCGCGGACCCGCCCGCGCTGCTCGTCAGAAAGTGCTTGGCTGGGGACCCAGCCGACTACTGATTGCGCACGGCGAATGCGCACAAACCGGGGCAACAGAGATTATCAGAAAGGCGCTGAGCTGGATCTAGAATGTCTATCTCGGGACATTAGCGGACGGCCATAGTGTCTTCCGCTAATATAGACAACAGTCATTTGGGCATGTGCAGTATGTTGCTCCATAACCAGCGAATGCAGTGGACGCTAAAAGCGCCACTGATTAGGGCGTTGAGCCTGTAGAAAAACCTGTCCAATAAATCACCCAAAAGGAGATATTATGTCACCAGAATCAACGAAAGGTGAAAATACACAAACGACACCCCAAGAACCTCAGGAACAAACAGAAAAAGAACAGCAACCTGTTGTGTCTGGAAAACAGATCGGTATTCGATTGCTATACACCATTCTGTTCCTTGTCATTCTTGGAATTGTGATGGTCATTGTTAAAGTCGTAGTTATCTTTCAATTTATTTATTTTTTCAGCACCCGGAAACCAAATGAATCGGTTCGGGAATTTTCCAACAAAATTTCCACCTATGGATATCGAATATTCCGATATGTCACTCTGAACGAAAGCCAGCGTCCTTTTCCTTTCACCAATTTTCCTCCAGAACTGGACCCCCCTGAAGAGCAAATCATGTCAGATTAAAGACTACGTTGAAGCTGTATAAAAACCTTTCCCATAAGGCACTCCTTTAAACACGCGAAAGCCGCATGATTACCAGATCATGCGGCTTTCTTGGTATAGGGTACATATCGGACAAGCGCACTTGCTTCGTTAAGGGGGCAGTTTACCTGCTCGTCATCGGACTGGTGATCTATGTAGCCTGTTTGTTTTTAGGCTGGATTGATTGAGTGCTATGATCGGGTCAATTCTAACCCATAAGAGGGACTACTACGATGAACCCGTCTATCTATCAGCTTTCAGTTGCCGACTTGTTGTGGGCCAGCGTTCCGGTTCTGGCGGTCTTGGCCATCTTCTACAGCTGGTCAATCGAGATTGGCCAGACCCTGCAGGGCCTCGCCAGAATGGTGGTGCAGTTGGTTTTTGTCGGTTATTTACTCACCTATATCTTTGCCGCCACCAACCCCTACCTGATCAGCGCTATCCTTTGCCTGATGCTGTCGGCAGCTGGCTGGATCTCCCTGCGTCCTCTCCAACGCCGCAACAAGAATGCCTATTGGCTCTCCCTGACCTCGATCTCCGGCGGCAGTCTCTTCACCCTGCTCATTGTCGTTAAAGGGGTACTCTGCCTCTCGCCTTGGTATGAACCGCGCTACCTGATCCCTATTGCCGGCATGATCCTTGCCAATGCCATGAATGCGGTCAGCCTGGCGGCAGAGCGTTTTCAAAGCGAGATAGACCGCAAACCCGACTACCAAGAGGCCAGAAACAAGGCCATGCATACCGCCATGATCCCGATCACCAACTCCCTCTTCGCTGTGGGTCTGGTCTCGCTGCCCGGCATGATGACCGGGCAGATCCTCTCCGGCACATCACCACTGATCGCGGTTCGTTATCAGATCATGGTCATGTGCATGGTCTTCGGCTCAGCAGGAATCTCCGCTGGCCTCTACCTCTTTTTATTAAGGGATAAGGTTAGAACTTAACGTCCTGCAGACGGGCTTTTCCGTCATTGAAGTAGATCTGTGATAGTGGACATCATAACGTTAATCATTCGACTCGCGTCGACTGAAGGATGTCTGACAAGTCACCTGTTTCAACACGCAAAAAGCCAACGATTACTAGGTCGCGGGATTTTCTTTGAATAGGGTACTTATCAAACACTAACTCCTACTTACTGGAAGTGGCGATATTCAGTAATGCTCGATCTGGCCGATTTCCTGATCTATAAAACAATGCAGAACAACTTCCAATACACTTTTGACTGATCGATAGTTTCGGGCTGAAATCACCCTCGATCGTTGTCCAACAAGTCGATACTTGTCGGAATAAAGTCGGCCAAAACTTACAATATTTGTTCGCATGAGGCAGTAAACTGACATGCATTGCCTCACTTTCTGATGCATTAAGCTTGCTTTTTAATCTCATGTGGAACTACTATTGCCTCATACTTTGATGCAATGGAGACCCTTTTATGCCTCAACATATCTGGCAACATCCGACCTGGCCGAGCTTCTCAATGGACTTTGAGCAACTTACCCCACAATTAGGCCGCTGCCGACACCTCCAAGGACAACTCTTCCAGCAGATAAAATCTCTTGGGCTTGATCTGGAACTCAAGACTCAACTGGAGTCCTTGACAAATGAGGCTGTCAAGACAGCAGAGATTGAGGGCGAGCTACTCAACCCAGATTCGGTTAGATCTTCTGTTGCAATTCGACTGGGCTTGCCGACTGGTGGTCTCCCGTCTGCCGCCAGGAATGTCGATGGGCTGGTTGATGTCCTTATTGATGCCACCACCGGAGACAGCAAATCCTTAACTGCAGAGCGACTGAAAGCCTGGCAGGCAGCTCTGTTCCCAACTGGGTATTCCGGCCTTTACAAGATCATCACTGGAGATTGGCGCACAGAACCTATGCAAATTGTTTCCGGTCGAATAGGGCGGGAAAAGGTTCACTACGAAGCTCCTCCCGCTGACCGGGTTGACAATGAGATGGAAGCCTTTTTGACATGGTGGCAGGAAAGTCACCCAGAACAAGGGAACGTTGATCCGATTCTTCGAGCCGGTATTGCGCATTATTGGTTTGTTGCGATCCATCCTTTTGATGATGGGAACGGTCGTATTGGCCGCGCACTGGCCGATATGGCGCTCGCGCAGGGCGAGGGAACAGCAAAGCGTTGCTACAGCCTCTCATCGATAATTATGCAGAGTAAAGACACTTATTATAACGTTTTGTCGCACACATCAAACGGTGAAGGTGATTTGACAAAGTGGTTGTCCTGGTTTCTAAGTTGCCACGAACATGCGATGCAGGAAGCTCAAACGACAATCAACAAAGTCATGGGAATCTCGCGCTTCTGGCAGAACGTTTCCCACCTTGATATGAATACTCGACAGAGGAAGGCCCTCAGCAAACTTCTTGAGGCGGGAGAAGACGGTTTTGAAGGCGGATTGACAGCGAAGAAGTACCAAGGCATGTCAAAAGGAAGTCGCGCAACCGTAACGCGGGACTTGGCTGATCTGGTCACAAAAGGAGTTCTGTCTATGGAAGGCGAACGCCGGACAACGAAATATAGACTGAACTGGGAATACACTAAAGAGGTTTTGGCTCGGGAAAAGCCCGCTTTGGAAGATAACCAGGACGAAGATTTATCCTTCAAGCCATAGGGGCGAAAAATTATCGGCTTAGCTCACCCCTTTAAACATGCGAATGGCTCATGATTACTAGATCATGGGCCATTCTTGCTTTGTTGCATTTAACAGATAGATTTTACTGAAAGTGGCGATTTACAGTAATTGATCGATTGGCCGACTTGCGGACCTATAATTTAATCCAGAACAACTTCCGGCACACTTTCGATTGATCGGGATTTTGGGGTAGAAGTCAACCTCAATGAGTGTCCAATTAGTCGATACTTGCAGGAATCAGGTCTGCCGGTCAAAACTTACTCGTTTTGCGGGTGGGGTCTGTAATTCCTGAAGATCGTTTCCGGAAGTAAAATTCTGATTTTTAACAAATCAAATCTGTGCAGCATTTCCTGAGGTAAAGCAGGCCCACCTTATCGGGCAACCTACACAAAGACACCGACCCGGATAAACACTAGCCGGTTCATATAGGTGTTGAAACCCAGCAACGGCAATGATTCCAAAATGTTGGCCGCTATGAGTCCAGACAGAAAAAGCCCTACAATCTCAATAAATTGCGGGGCTTTTTCTGTTTTTCAACACCTTTGTACACCGGCTAGCGTATAAACAGGTTGGGGCTTATTTTGTTCTGGAATAGGCGATAATTAAAACAGATCTTTAAATGGTTTTTCAAGCTGGCAAAGAGAGAGGAGGTCATCAGGCGGCAGGGGACGACTGAACAAAAAGCCTTGTCCTAACTTGCATCCTAACCGACACAGTAACTGTCTCTGCTCCTGCGTTTCTACTCCCTCAGCGACCACTTCAAGGTCCAAGCTTTTTGCAAGAGCCTGTATGGCCTCCACAATAGCAAAGTCGTATTGGTCTGTCAGGATCTCCATCACAAAGCCCTTGTCAATTTTTAGGGTTGTAATGGGGAGGTGCTTCAAGTGACTCAACGAAGAGTGTCCTTTACCGAAATCATCGATTGCCAACCAGACCCCCATCCCCTTCAGGGCGGCGAGGCGGGAAATAGTCTCGCTGGCGTTTTCCATGGCGATACTTTCCGTAATCTCCAACTCCAACCACTGTGGCGCAAGGCCCGTCTCATCCAGGATCTGGGAAACTAATGCCGGAAAGTCCTGCGTTTTAAATTGATGCATGGAAATGTTGACACTCATTCGAAGATGGGGACTCCCAGCCTCCCGTAACGTTCGAGCATAGACACATGCTGTACGGAGAACCCATGTCCCTATGGCAACGATAAGCCCTGCCTCTTCCGCTAACGGAATAAAGTCATTAGGAGGGATCATCCCCTTTCCCGGGTGTTGCCATCGCACAAGGGCTTCCAGGCCAATAATCCGACCAGAGGACATGTCTACCTGGGGTTGGTAGTGCATAACAAGTTGATCTTTTTCCAGTGCTAGTCGTAGATCATTTTCCAGCAGAAGAAGTTCGTGCGCCTGGGCATCCATTTTCTGGGAATAAAACTGAAAGCTGTTTCTTCCGCTTTCTTTTGCGGCATACATTGCTATATCAGCACGCTTCAGCATGCTTTCTAAATCATCGTCGCAAGATGTGTAGAGGCTGATGCCGATACTGGCCGAAACGTAGCAAAGATGGCCGCCAACGGAAAATGGCGGTCCAAGGCTGTTGATAATTTTTTGAGCAATGCGTGCAACCTGTTTGATTTCTGTAACATCTTCGATAGCAATGGTGAATTCGTCCCCACCAAACCGAGCAATCGTATCCACGGCTCTCGTAGACGTCTGTAACCGTTCGGCCACCGCCCGCAATAGTTGATCTCCGACCTGATGACCTAGAGTGTCGTTGACTTTTTTAAATAAATCGAGGTCAAGAAAAAGAAGTGCAACTTGGCTTCCGTTCCGCCCTGCCCTCGCCAGGGACCTGGTGAGGCGATCCTGAAAAAGGTTACGATTGGGAAGTCCTGTCAATGGATCGTGGTAGGCAAGTCGCTTTAGATGGGACTTCTTTTCTATTAGGTCCAGTTCGATTTGTTTGTAAGCGGTAACATCTGAAACTGTTCCCGCCATGCGAACAGGTTTCCCTCCATCGCCAAAGATCGTCTTGCCCTGAGAGTGGATATAGCGGACACCTTGGTCTGGACGCACGATGCGGTAATCCATTGCAAAAGGGCCTTCTTTATCGAGCGCCCGTTTCATCGCCACCTCAACGAGGCTATGGTCTTCTGGGTGGATGGAAGCCAAAAAGGACGCGTAGTTCCAATCGAAGACTTTATAATCAAGACTAAAAATCTTATAAAATTCATCAGAACAGGAACAGGTATCCGTGAGGATATCCCAGCTCCATATCCCAAGGTGGGCTATCTGTTGGGCCTCTTCAAGGAGGGCCTGGTTATCGCGCAGGCTCTCTTCCATCGTCCTGCGCTCGGAGATGTCGGTCCAACTACCAAAAATTTCGATGGGCAATCCGTCAGCTTTTGAAAGCCGTAACTCGTCGCGCATCCAGCGGTATGATCCGTCTTTATGCAGGAAACGGTATTCATGGACATGTTTGCCTGTTTTGAATAGCATCGAAAGACCTTCTAAGATCCTTACCTTGTCCTCTGGATGAACTTTGCTAGCCCAGAACCCTGAGTTCTCTGTGAATTCAGAAGGCTCGTACCCAAGTTGCTCTCTAATGTTTTCACTGACGAACGTGGCCCCAAAATCTCCATCTGAACGACAGGAGTAAATGACCGCTGGACTCATCGCCAAAAGCTTTTGCTGGCGGGAGCTGTCAATGGTCAACGAGACAGGGGTATCCAGATTATTGCCATAGTTTTTTAAATGTTCGACAGGCATAAAAATGAAAACCTCAGAGGGGGGGGGGATAGAAATGTTAATAATTTTTATATTATTGTCTCTGCTTTCGGGTATGTGAAGACCTTATCTGATAATTCCTGTGATTTTGACCCCATATAAAAAGGTCCGTCAAGAAATAATGACAGGCCGTATAATTGTTGTTCCTGAAGGTTTTCGCGCAGAGTGGTTGCTTTTATTCAGCGTTTCCTACCTATTCCAATAAAAAGCACATTCAGAGTTCCCTCGTCTGGAACCTTTGAATTTTCGACAGCGGGATTATCGAAACTTAGGAGTTGCGACTGGCAACCGGAGTGACCGGTAAGGGCTTTCGCCCCAATTTCAAATGTCGGGTCAAAATGGGTTTTCGTATATCTAAGGGATTTTTGCTGGGGTTTGACTGTCCGATAAATCACCTGTTTAAATACACAAAACGCCCACGGCTGCCTCATCGTGGGCGTTTCTTTGAATAGGGTACATATCAAACATGAACTTACTGGAAGTGGCGATATTCAGAACATACTCAATCTGGCCGACTTTCTGACCGTCAAAACAATACTGAACAACTTACAGCACACTTTCGGCGGGGCGAGGATTTCGGGTAGAAATTGGCTCCTCCTATGTCTGTTAAGTCGACACTTGTCGGACTCGGCCAGTCAAAACTTACCATATACGAGACGATGAAACGAAGTAGTCCCGGCGTAGGCTAGGGCCCTGTTTTGTTACAACTTTTGGGTAACTTGTTATGGCAACTTAGTATTCGTGTGCCGCACGGGATTGTCATTCTCGATTCATCTGGTAGGCTTTTTCGTAAAAAACGTTCAATGCATCAAAGATCCGGCATGGCATGCTAAGAGTGAAACGATTGAAAGGCCACGAGAATGAAAAAAACTTGTCTTGTTCTGGCTATATCAACAGCCTTGATGGCGCTACTAATTTCCTGTAGCACGACACCTATAAATATATCGCGATGGTATACACCTGAACAGGTCGCTATCGGCAAGCCTCTTTATGCAACTCACTGTGCAGGCTGCCATGGTGAGAATGGCGAAGGAGCTCCGAATTCTGACACTCCTTTGCCTAACGGCTCATATCCTCCGCAACCCTTGAATGGCTCCGGCCATTCCTGGCATCATTCATTGACCGATCAGGAAGAGACCATTGAGATGGGTGGTAGGCATCCCGGAGCAACTATGCCCGGTTTTGCAGAGGTGTTAACCCATGAAGAGCGAAAAGCGGTGATTGCCGCATTTCAAAGCTTCTGGGGCGATCAAACTTACAGGGAATGGTTAGGGCGTGGTGGGGTTGACTAAGAACGGTTGATAAGCTTCGCGTAAAATGAATGTTTTTTTTCCTCAAGACTTACTATATATGAGACAGAAGAGCCTTATGACTACACCCAGCCGACATAATCGGCTGAGGCTAAATTTGTTCTGGGAATAGTGAATAGTAATTGTCGCTAGCGTTAAGAAACCTGCCCCCATCTTGCAGTCAATTCTCCAGACTCTACGGGCCGTCCAAAAAAATAACCCTGGCCTTGTGAACAACCTTGGGAGCGCAAGAAATTGAGCTGAGCATCAGTCTCTATCCCTTCTGCAATCGTCTCCAAATTCATACTTTTTGCCAAAGCGATAGCTGCTATGGCGATTGCCATATCGTTTCCATCATTGGGGATGTCACGCACAAAAGCACGATCAATTTTAAGCTTTGAAATGGGAAACTGTTTCAGATACGCCAATGAGGAATAGCCAGATCCAAAATCGTCGATTGCCAATGTGATGCCCATATCAGCGAGCTTCTGCATGGTGATGATGGCCGTGTCAACATCATCCATCACCATGCTTTCGGTGATTTCTAACTCCAGATTCTGGGGCTTCATCCCGGTTTTTCGCAATACGCAAGACACCGTAGCAACTAAATTCCCCTGCCGGAACTGGCGCGGCGAGAGATTGACAGCCATTCGAAAAATCGGCAAGCCTTGTTCTTGCCATTTCATATATTGCAGGCAGGCGGTTTTAAGAACCCACTCCCCCATCGCAACGATCAGGCAAAAGCTGAAAAATGCGCTCTTGAACTTAGATGGGAATCCTGAAGGCAGACTGGCCCTGGAAAAAATGAAAACTGTGAAGTTCATCGAAACAACGGTCGATGATTACCAGACTGTCCTCACGTTGACAGACAAGGCGGGAATTGATCTCGGGCGCTATGAATACCGGAACGAATGAACTCCTGTTCTTTTCCTTGAGCGCAAAGGCGGGATGATTAATTGATATTCCCAAGCCGGGGGATAAGAAAAGTCAGCGAGCCTTTTCTTTCTTCAACAGAGTAAGAATTTTCTATTTCCGCCAACGCATCCTCCTTCGGCACAGTTGTGTGGGTGCGCCTATCGCTCTCATACCGAAAAGCGATTTTCTCCTCTTGAGGGAAGGACCAGAATCGGTAGCCAGAGCCTTGGCTCGACATAGCCAAATAAATAGAAAAATTATCGCCGAGCGACTCGCTCATATAGTCGGAATCGAAGAGGTATTCACCATCGTCAAAGTCTTTGATCGATTGAGGCCAGCGGCGATACACAGAATGATAAGCCTCAACGACGTTACGAATACTCTCCGTTTCAGCATGGACTGCCTGGCGCAACACCCCTTCGTTTTTCTTCTGTATTTTGGCCAACTGTTCATGGGCTTGTTGGGCTGGCGTTGTTCCTGGGGAGTTGTCTAACAATCCTTGGTTGAACGTCTTAGCGTTGTCAATGCGGCCGGCCTGCTCAGTTCGATAGGCTGCGTCGAATTTTTCTTTAGCTTTTTCTTCGCTGTTACTGCAGCCCGTAAGGCCTACGAGCAAAGTCAGGACGATAAATATGGAGATGTCTTTATGCATGGGCCTCCATTGTGCTGTAGATCGCTTCAATAGATTTTTCATCACTCACCGTGACAAGCCCCATGTGGCAATCGCTCGGCAGAATCAGTTCCAACAACCATAGGTATAAATCTTTTTTCTCTGCAGACTTTTTCCCGCATTGAAATAAGCCTTACTAAGCAAATTTCCGTAGAGATCGTACCGCTCCTCAACGATTTCATAGGTCTGGCCGTTATCCTTTTTCTCTTTAACCAGCCTGTTCCCAGTATAGTGGTAACTGATCACAGCAAACAGCTGATTCGATGTGACATCAATCATGGCCTCTTCGGTAATCCTGCCGTCAGTTCCCGGGGTATAGCTGATTCGGCGGTCCGCCTGGCCGTCACAGTCGGAATCCCGGTTCTGCTCAACCATCAGCCCTTCCGCATTATAAATATAGGAGACGGCCCGATCACAGTTGCCATCGTGATTTCGGTCGAAACTCTCTTTGACCATGCGTCCTAGGCGATCATACTCAATCTGCTTTTCTTTTTGGCCGTTGATGCTCACAGTGGCCTTGCCGGCCAGATCGTAGCTGTAGAATTCTGTCCTATCGATGGTTCCGTCGTTTCCCCGATCAGTTGACACCTGCTGTAGCCGACCACCGGCATAACGGTAAACAGTCTTCTCTTCGATGGTCCCGTCATTGCCACGATCATATTCCTGCGACTGGAGTTTACCTCCTTTCAAATAGGTAAAATCGAACCTGGCATCGATAATTTCATCGCCATCGTGATCTTCGCCGATCTGGCAAGGTCCGGCAACCTTCTCAAGCATCGGCTTGAATTCTGGCTCAAAGGCGATCTTTTTGGCGCACCCCGAAGCCATTACGCCAACCACAATCCATAGCAGGATTAATCTCTGCACGTCCCCCTCCTACTGTCCCGGGGCCAGCTTATGCCAGCCGGTATCGCGATTTTGCACCGCCGTTCCCCAGGTTTCCTTGCGGTGGCAGTTCATCGCCGCGACTTGTCCCCAGGAACTGGTCGCCTTGGGGCCGATATTCAGTCCGTTATAGGATTTGGACCAGGTTCCTGCCGAGGTGTCCAGGCAGTTGGTGATCAGCAGGGCCGGCAGCCCCGTGGCATGTGGGCTGTGGCACTTGGAGCAGGTGAAACTATGGGCCCGAGCGTTCAGACCACTGGCCTTGCTGCCGTCGGTGCCGACCGCCGCCATGTCGGTGGACAATGTGCTGCCGTTGAACCAGGCGGTGAACTGACCATTGGCCCCTTGAGTGAAACTGCCGACTGTGCCGCCATAGAAGCCTAAGTTCTTCGGTGGGTGGTTAGTATTGGTGCGGCCAGCCCCATCATAAGCATCGAAGAAGGGGCCATTCTTTACCAAATAACCGTCGAAGATCGCGATCCCGAAATCGCCACTGTAATCGAGAGTGCCCTGCATCGCCATGTGCATGCCGCTGGACGTTCCTCCGATGAAACCGTCGAAGATGTTGCGCCGGTTGGCACCGGTGCCGCCCAGTGCCGCGTTGCTGTGCCCGTTTGACATCGAATCACGCCACATGGAAGAGCCGTAGAAATCCATGCCGTCGATATCGCTGCCGTGACAGAGGATGCAGATGCCGGCGGTTTCGGCCAGAGTCATATCCGCACCGGTTGGGGTGTTGCCGACCCGGGTCGGCCAGCCGCTGTTCTGATCGATGAAGTAGCCGCCCTTTTCCTGAGTGGTGGTGGTGAAAAGGCGCGGCACCGCGACCTGTTGAGCGACACCACCGTTAGCGGAGAAGCGGTTGCCCTTGTTATCAGGTCCACCGGTGGTCGCGTAGTTGTAGGTGCTCAGCGGTGGAGCATCGGGGCCGTAGGGGTCCCCCATCCAACTACCGCGCAGGTAAGGGCGGCCGGAACTGCTGTCGCCAACCGCCTGATTCAGATCGTGTAGGTCGTGACAGTAGCTGCAGCGGATCTGGTTGCGAGCTTCCTGGGTGGCGGCCACCACATTGCCATTGGCATCGACGGCCGTTGAAACACTGG
This sequence comes from Desulfuromusa ferrireducens, assembly GCF_055389805.1. NCBI lineage: Bacteria > Pseudomonadati > Thermodesulfobacteriota > Desulfuromonadia > Desulfuromonadales > Geopsychrobacteraceae > Desulfuromusa > Desulfuromusa ferrireducens. The sequence goes on along the minus strand of NZ_AP042415.1, from coordinate 3,043,628 downwards.
AGATGCCAACGGCATTGACATTGGCGGTATGCACCGAGGTGATCTGGCGGCTTAGCGCTGCGGAAGTTGAATAGTAGTCCTTGCGCCAGTAGCCATCGCCGGTCTGGGTGATCCAAGCAGAACTCGCAGTAGTGTGTGCCGATGTGGTGTATGGGGTACCGAAGTTGTGCGAGGAACCACTCCAGCCATTATCTGGAAAGGCCCCGTTGGTGTCCGCGTTGAAGCCCCACTCATTGATGGTTTCATCGACACCGTGACAACTCCAGCAGGCATCAGCTTCATCCGTACCGAGGCTCCCTTTGAGATAGATACCACCATGATCCGTGCCCGTATAGTTAATGCCGAGCTGGGTGCGCATGTTGGTCGTTTCGATTGCACCGGTGCCGGGATTGTCCCAGCTGGTGGCTGGTAGGTCGATTTTAATCGCGGTCACATCATAGTGCTTAGTATGGCAGCCCAAACAACGGGTCTTCCAGGTGGCTGCCGTAGTCGGCAGTATTTGACCGGTAGTCTCCTTCAGGTGACTGCCCGAGGGCGTAACGAAAGGATCGGTGATCACTATCGGGCCTGCTTTACCAGCGTAAGCGTTGCTGTGGCAGTCAGTGCAGGAATCGGTTATCCCATCCGTCCAGTTAAGCAGCCCGCCCCAGGTTCCATCCTTGTGACAGATGATCGCACAGGTATCTGCCGTGTTGCCACGTCCGCCGACATCGGTGAAGTTTACGCCCGAATTCAGATCGCCGGCGAAGTTGGTAACATTGTTGAAATGGCCCGTGTGCGTACCAGTGGTTGCGCCGCTGCCGTGGCAACTGTCGCAGGTAATATAAGTATCGCTGGCCGCGATATGCAGGGCATGTGAACCGGTCGCAGGTGCCGCGTTATCGACCGCACCATCGTTGATGCCGTTGTTGTGGCAAGTCGTGCAGGTCGCCGGAGTTGCACTGTTCCAGGTGGGTGTTGGCATGTTCCAATGACAGGCGGTGTTCAGGCAGGTGGCATAAGAGACACTTGGTGCCCGAGCGGCAGTAGCAGCCTGGGTTGTATTGCCATTGTACGACGCGGCTCCGCCACTGCGATAATCTGCGGCCAAAGTGCTGACATCATAACGGACCACGCCGTCAACATGCCCGGACGGTGCAGCGACACCACTGGTATAACCAACACCATGGCAATCACTACAGGGCAGGTTCCGTCCAGCGGAACCTGCATGAGTAGCATGACTGATCCCAGACGCGGGACTGACCGGTGGACTCGCTGCGGTTGCGCCATGGCAGTCGCCACAGTCGCCTGTCGCAGCCTGATTCCAGACCGGCAGCTGGGCTTGGCCGATGGTATTGCCATGGCAATAGAGGTTATTGCAGCTCAGGGTGTCATCACCCGCTACACCGTTATAAGTCACAGCCAACTGGCCGCCATAAGTTGCTCCCACTTCGGGAGCGCCACCGCCAAATAGCAAAAAACCGCTATTGATATCGCCGCCGTCGTCCGACTTGGGCATTTCATTGACGTTAAGATAGCCGTAATGGCAGGTACTACAATCGTTGATTCCTTGATTTGTAACATGCTCTGCGTGAGCCCCAGCGGTTGTCGAACCGGTCCCGGTCCCGGCATTGGCAGTATTATCGAGGCCATCCGGGCCACCAGCTGTGGCATTGATCGGTGGGTTGCCGTGACAGGAGTCGCAGGTTGCCTTGAACCCGCCATCGTGTTGGTGGCACCGAATACAGTCACCCACGTTGTAATGATTCAGACCACCACTTTGCCCGCTGGTATCGTAGCGGTGGTATTTGGTCTGGCTGTGGCAGACTTCGCAAATTCTGTTCGACGTGGCATGCCCCCCACTATCGTTCCCCATGTCTGCCGAGCCGTCAACGGTGGAAAGGAAGCTAACTGAAACGCTTGGGGTCCCGGAGCTGCCCCAATTGCTGGCATCGGGAGTAGAAATCGAGGTTTGGACCATCTTGATATTCGAGGAGCCTTTGATGTGACAGGTAGAGCAATCGATCACACCGTACTGTCCCCCAGCTTGTCCCCAGTTTCCGCCCCATTTTGTCGAACCCGTATTGTCTGAATTGTGCAACAGGGTTGAAGCGTACACATTTCGACCACTGAAAAGTATTAGCAGTAATAAGATGACCAGCGTTGCCCGTACCATAACATTCTCCTCACTAAAGGATTCCTGACTGCGATCCTAGTATTGGACAGTGCCAATGTCAAGCAAGACAGTGTCAATTCATTAAGGGGAGGTACAAACACTTAACCACTAATACCTTTTGTTGGAATGCTGAACCCTTCTGAAAATGGAAAATATGCTCTTTAAAAGGTAGGACCCATTCACAAAAGTTAGCAGTTGTGCCAGGCGAACGGAGCGACCGGCAAGTCCCTTCGGTTAGTTTCACAAATATCCTGCCGATGTTCAGCGACAATGGATTTCCATATATCCATAAGAATTTTGACACGGGCCGGATGTCTGATAAGTCACTGCTTTAAACACGCGAAAACCGCACTGATACCAGATCGTGCGGTTTTCTTGGTTTTCGGCATTAATCAGACACTTTTTACTGGAACCCGCGATATTCAATGAATGGCCGACCTGGCCAGTTCTCCTGGATTGGGTCTTTTGTTGTTTAGTGGTCGATAGGCTTTCCACCGTATAATGATTCTCTGACATTGACTGGTTGTGGTGGGAGGGATGTAGCTTTTTTGTGCTGTAGGGGGACATTTCCTGATGACAATATATCTGCCATCAAAGTGATCTGTAGTCTCTTTTCTACAGCGTTATCTCTTATTATTTTTGACCACAAATTCATACATGTAACCTCTTGAGAGGGACTTCTAAGTCTACTCAAGATCCTCAAGATGACCATGGTTTACAATATTAAATAACACTGAACATAAAAAAGCTCAGAACAGCGCAGAGGGGGGCTCGGTTTGCAGTATTTAGCGGTCATCTTTTACTGGAAGTGGCGGTTTTCAGTAATTTCTGATCCCCCGATTTTCAGACCATAAAACAATCCGAGACAACTTCCAAGACGGCTTGGGCAGTGCAGGGAATTGTTGCCAATCTGCCCTTGTTCAGTGTTTTGAAATACGGCATTTGTAAGAATCTGAGCATGGGTGTCGGGTCTGAAGCCCGAGGACTTACCTACCAAGACTCCCGCGCAATTTACACAAAGGATTCTACAGGCTCGGTTGCAGCCTACCTCAGGGGCTGCAGAGAATGCTCCCGTTACCTGGTCAACTCTCCGCCCCCCCCTTCCCCCCCAGGCCTTTCCCTATTCCGGATGGCCATTGGGACATAGGAGAAGCAGTCGGTTCCTGTTTCCGCAGGGCAAAATACTCCTGGGGTGTATTGATGTTGCGAAAGGAACGTCCTTCCGGATCCAGCGAAGCCAACTCTTCCTGAGGGACTTTGTGGATCCGGACGTCCGGGAAGAAGCTAACGATCCTACGCTGCCCCGAAGCGAGGGCCTTTTCCATCGCAGGTAGGCAGCGTCTGTGATACAGGGCATGCAACGGTTCCAGGCCCGCCGCGCTTTCGGGGATCACCACATCGCCGAGGACGGCCTTCCGGCACAGATTCCGGATCACCCCGGAGGACAGAAAGGGCATATCGCAGGCGACGACGAAGGTCCGGTCAAGCCGGGCATGGTAGAGCCCGGAATGAATCCCGGCCAGAGCGCACTGAGCTTTGAAAATGTCCGAGACATTTCGGCAGGGGAGATCCTGGTAGAGGGAGGGCGAGTTGGTGACCAGAATGACCTCATCGAAAAGTGAAGCCATCTGCTGATAGATATGCTCGATAAAGAGGCCCCCGTCAAGCGGCAGAAGCGATTTGTCGCTGCCCATGCGTCTTGATTCACCTCCAGCGAGGATGACCCCCGTCACTCCTGGAATCTTTTCAGTCTCCGGGGCAGTGGCAATGCGCTCAGGGTGGGTGTAGACTTCGAAAGATTCCCCGCGCACATAACCGACCAAGGTGATGCCGGCCGCCTCGCTCATTCTGACTGCCATATCGGTGGGGGAAGTGCGAGAGGCGATCAGGGCGATCCCAAGACGAGCCGCCTTGCCTACCATTTCGGTGGAAATCCGCCCTGAGGTCACCAGGAGCTTGCCCCGCAAGTCAATGCTACGGAACAGGGCTTCCCCGGCGATGCGGTCAAAGGTGTTGTGGCGGCCGAGATCCTCGGCATAAAGGAGCAGGCCACCTCCATCGCCGACGGCGGCGGAGTGGATACCCCCGTGCGCCCGATAATTTTCCGCCCGCTGGGCCAATGCTTTCATCAGGCCGAAAATGGCTGAGAGTGGATAGCGGGGGGAAATTGGCCCCTCTTCCCTTCTGGGGAGGTTTCCCGGGAGGTTGAAGGCAATCCCCGTTCCGCAGCCGGAGGTCAGGGTCGGGCTGAGCCGCTCAGGGATCTCCTTTTTTATCTGGACCTTGGCCGCTCCAGATTCTTCACAGGCACCAATCACAAGAAAGTCGTCAAGGGTTTCGACAAACCCGTGGGTCCGGAAAAAACCGGCCACCAGAAAATTCAGCTGGTGCGGCGAACCGACCAGGGTCGCCAGTTCATGACCGTTGACGAAGAGCGTGAGTGGAAACTCCTGGACCACCTCCCGTTCCACAGGACGCAACCTCCCGTTTTCCAAACGGAGAATTTTGCGGCTATTGTTTCTCTCCATGCCGTCTCCAAGGGTATTGTTAAGGCCGTTCAAATACCTGCCGCAGGTCCTATTCCATCTCGGTTTTGGTAAAAAATCTTCTCAAGGCACGTCATTTCGGTGACTTCCGTGACTCTCGCGACGATTCAGAAAACATTCTCGGCTCCCGTCATCCTTGAGTGGATCGGGCGGAAACGCTCCTGCAATCGGTATTTCTACGAATTTCGAGTTCGTTTGACACCGAGCAACTGAACATGCCGCATAGCGCAAAGTTGGTTTCAGGGACCCGGAGCCCCTACACCGCACGGCCTTCATCCTCGCTGCTAGCCAGCGAGGATGTCCACGGTCCGCGCCGTCTAGAAATTGTACTGGGCGCTCAGGATCAGCTGAGCGGCGTCGTTGTCGCCGCCGCCCGCGATGTCGGACTCGAAGGTCGCGACCTCGGCACCGAACAAGATCGGTTTGCCACCGGGCACCGCGGTCTTGAACTTGTACTGACCGCCGGCGAAGGACATCCAGGAATCCTCTATACTGCCGCTTTGGATGTCGTCCGGGTTCTCGAAGGCACCGCCGATCCACCAGTTGAAGTCGGCTCCCGAGTAGACGAGTTCGGTCCAACCCGAGACGACTTCCTGCTCTTCCCCTGTCACCTTGTTGACCTTCGCACGGCTCATGAAGACACCCAGGTTCTCTCCGGTGGCCAACTCGCCTTTGAGGGAGAAGCTGGAAGCGATGGGCACCACCCAGTCGGCGCTGACGCCCCAGATGTCCGAATCAACGCTCGAAACCGTCGTCTCGTCCCTGCCCCAGTTCCCGGAGATGCCGAACTTGGCACCGCTGTACTCGAGCCCGACCCGGCCTTCCAACAGCGGAAAGTCGGTGTCGGACGTACTGCCACTGGTGCTGGGATCATTAATGCTCGCCGCGAATTCCCATCCCGAACTTTTGTATGCGTAGCGGGCCTGAGCGCGCCGGGCACCCAGGTTGCCGGTCTGCCACAGGTTGCCGTTGGTCATCAACGTGGTTGGGTTCAACGGCGAGAAGATGTCCCAGTGCTGGCCGAACAACCAGGTCGAGGTCTCATTGGACAAAGTGAACGCGATCAGCCGGGTACGGAAATCCATATTGTTGTTCGTCGAGCCGTCGAACAGGTCGAACTCGAGCACGCCTGCCGCCTTGTATCCGTGGACCATCTCCGGCCCGGCCCATTTGAGACCGAAGCGGCTGTGCATGGCCGTGAAGTTGGTCCCTTCGGCGCCGTCGCCGGTGGCGAATCTCGGCGCCACCTTGCTGTTCATGTCGTCGCCCTGATAGGTTGCGTCCAGCTTGATCCAGCCGTAAATGCTCAACTGGTGGGTTTCACCCTTTAAGACGTTGATCTCGGCCCAGGACGCACTGACCAGTCCCAAAAGAAGCGCCGCGAGCGTGAAAGATACGAGCTGTAGTTGCTTCATAATCCGATCCTCCCTTAGTGAAAATGGCTTTAAGGGGTAGCGCCTACGGTGCTTGAGATATCCCCTTCCCGCCGCTAACTGGCCGGAAAACAGCCTGTCATCCCAGACACAAGAACACTCTAATAGGTTGATAGGTCTTTACTCCCTGGCAAATCTAAAATCTCGCAAAAAATAGAGAGTAACCATATCCGAAAAGACAAATTTTCGAGCTGACCTACCCCTGGAGCCTTTTGCCTTTGGCAAAACCTTCTTTTTGCGCCAACAGATCAAGGTGCATGGTGTTGAGATCCTCGACATCCATCGGCAGACCTTCGCCGAGTTCGCGACTGTCGACCACCTTGAGGTAGCAGGAGCACTTGCGACAGATGTCGACCCGGTAGCCGGTTTCCCCCTCGGCGGTGAAATATTCCAGGCTGTCGGTCTCTTGATTGCCGCAGTAGCTGCACTTGAGACGGGTCACGTCCCAGCCGGTGGCACAGATCGAACAGTGCAGTCGTTTCTGCCCTTCTTCGCCGACCAGTTCACCCATTGCCGGAATACCGCCGCAGACCGGGCAATAACCTTCCTGCCAGCCATCAAATAGTGGTTTGGCCAAATTTTCCTGCCATTGCTGCAGGCCGAAGGCAAGAGTGGTAGAGCAGACATACTCAAGCAGGGCAGAAGGGATCTCCAGTCTGCTGGCAACCTCTTCAAGCGGAGCACGATCTTTTTCCAGACAGGCGATCAGTAGTTTGTCAATCGCGATGGTTTTTAAGTCGAGGGCTTGCCGAACCAGATGCAACTCCGCTCCGCCCTGCTGGCCGAGATCGATCAGATTGTCGATCAGTAAACTGACAAACTGACTGGCTTCGCACTCATCTATCTGCAGAGCATCACGACTGAGCAGCGGGAAGCCCGCCTGCCGACGCTGCTCCCAACTCTCCAGATCGGGACTGCATTTAAGCCAGGTGACTTTTTTGCCCTGCAGAAATTTACAGAGACCGGTATAGAAATGGTAAACCTCGACATACTGGGGACGCAGCTTGCTTAACTCTTCCAGGCGCAGCAGTTTTTCGCTAAGCAGATTCACAGATCTTCCTCCCTTTCATTCAATAGCCGGGCGGGCGGGGCGCCCGGATCGACTCATAGGTTCCTGTCAAACTCAGTAAAAAAGCTTCCAGTGCGTGCTTTTCCTCGACCTTCAGGCCGAGAGGCTTGAGCAGGGTGGACTTGTTCGGATCGGTTCCACCTCCTTGATTGAAAAATTCGATGACCTCGGCCAACGTTGCCAGGCTGCCATTATGCATATAGGGGGCGGTCTGCTCTATTTGACGCAATGGCGGCGTACGGAAAGCGCCCATATCTTGCCGCCGGTGACTGATCACATAATAGCCGGGGTCGCGATCCATCGGCGGCAGACCCATTTCGCCGAGAAAGAAGTTGCGACTGGTGCGATGCTGCGGATCATTGATCAGTTCCGGCAACTCAGCGACTCCAAGGTTGTAATACTTCTGATCGGTCAACAATGCACCAGTATGACACTGGCTGCAGCCGCCCCGCTCACCGAAGAAAATTTCGGCCCCCTGCAAAGCCTGGGTGGAGAGCGCCTGCCGTTTGCCGGCCAGATAACTATCGAAGGGAGAGTTGAGCATCAGCAGGGTCTGCTGAAAGCTTGCCAGAGAGCCGACAATCCGATCGACCGAGACTCCGCCGCCCCATGTGTTCTGAAACAGCTGTTGATACTCCGGGATCTCGCGTAGCTTGGCGACCAAAAATTGCGGGTTGATATTCATTTCAAAAGAGGAATGGATCGGACCCAAGGCCTGGGCTTCGAGACTGCGGCTACGACCATCCCAGAAGAAGATATCTAAATAAGCAACGTTAAGCAGGCTGCTGGTATGTCGCCAGTGCTTGTTGGTCGGATAGGCGGAAGAAATCTTCTGCCCGTCGGCAAAGGCTTCGTTCGGAATATGACAGACAGCGCAGCTGACGGTGCCGTCCCCCGACAGACGACGATCGAAAAACAGCGCCTTACCCAGCTCAACCTTAGACTGATCAGGCTGTTCCAAAGTCGCTAGCGGCTGTAAATCCGGCCATTCATGCGCGGCTGCCGAACCGCTGAAACAGAGTCCGCAGAAAATTAAAAGGCCACATAAAGATTGGGAAATTATGTTCATCATTCCCCCTTGTCCTGTTCCGCCAGCGCCTGATCGATCAACTGACGAAACTTCTCGATCGGCCGCTCACCAACCAGCAGGCGGCCGTTAACAACAAAGCTCGGCGTTTGATAAAGATCGAGCTTGCGTGCCAACTGGACATCCTTTTCCACCCGGGGCCGATGCTGTTCACTGTCGAGCTCGCGGGTAAAACGGGGCACATCAAGTTTCAGCTGCCGGGCGTAGCCGATCAGGTCATCGCGGGTCAGCCGTTTCTGATCCATCATCAGATCAAAATATTCCCAGAATTTCCCCTGCACCCGAGCCGCTTCTGCGGCCTGGGCCGCCAAATAAGAATAATCCCGGTAACGATAGGGATAGTGCTTGATAACGAGCCGCACCTTACCCCGATATTCCTGAAGAAGCTGCTCGACGGTCGGACCGGCCGCCTGACAATAGGGTCATTGAAAATCGATAAATTCGACCATGGTGACCGGTGCAACGGCTGGGCCACGGACCGGGGCATCGCCGAGCGGCACCTCAAGCAACGGTTTCTCAGCGGCACCGACTGGCGAAGCCAACAAGCTAAACATCAAGATGAGCAGCAGACGCATCATTCACCCTCAGTTTATTCGCGGATTGGAGCCCGCAGCCGGCACGCAAAGAACAGTCCGGCTACGGGGTGCCCAATGCTCTAATCTTTGCCAATCACTTCCCGGTACCACTTGATGGCATGTTTTTTCGCCCAGGCGGATCTTACCCGGCCCCACAGCATCCCCTCTACTGTGCCGGGGTTGCCAATGGAACCAAGATAGATGTGCACAATAATTGCCATCATGAACAGGACGAAAAACAGACCGTGCAACATAAGCGAAAACTGGGCAAGGGTCCGCGCATAAGCGACCGGGTTCCAGATCACCAGGCCGGTGAAACCCATCACCAGGGTGCCGACAAAAGAAAAAATCCCGAAAAGTTTTTGTCCGGCGTTGTATTTGCCTTGTGGAAGATGCGGTTTTTTCCGCGAAAAATAGCCTCCGAGGGCAGCGAACCATTTGCTGTCGTCGCTATCGAAGCGACAGACTTCCCGGACATTGCCCAGAAAAAGCAGCACCGAGGAACTGAGAAAGATGACCCCAGCCCACTTGTGAAAAATGATTCCGCGCTCAGGCCCACCGAAGAAGTCGAAATAGTTAAAGAAAGCATGGGCGAACAAGCCGAGCCCGGAAAACAGCAGAACAAAGAATGAGCCGGCGACTGTCCAGTGCAACACCCGCTGTAGGGCATTATAACGATGTATATACTGGGTCATAATCACTCACCTCCCTCGTCCTGATATTCCTCTTCTTCCAACTGCTCGGGACCTATGGTCACGTAATGCAGCAGGGTAGCGCTAACGGCGCCCCAGAAGCCGAGAATACCGAGCGGCTTGATGACATCCTTCCAGAGGAAGATCGAGGTCGGAATCGCCGGATCAGCCGCGAGATTATAATCCTCCGGTCGGTTATCGAGCAGATACATGGCACCCAGACCACTGAGAGCTTTTTCCCCGTAAATGGGTCGCCCGGTTGCTTTGCCTTTGGCGATCAACTGGTCACGGTCGCCGAACTGCAAGGTTCCGGTCGGGCAAGCCTTGACGCAGGCCGGTTGCAGACCATTAGCGACCCGGTCGATACAACCGTGGCACTTGGTGATCTTTTTATCGCTGTTGTAGCGGGGCACATCGAAGGGACAGCCATTGACGCAGTAATTGCAACTGATGCACTTGTCCTGGTCAAAACCGACCAGGCCTTCTTCGGTGCGGTAGAGCGCGCCAACTGAGGGGCACACCTTCAGGCAGCCTGCTTCACCGCAGTGCAGGCAGCGCTTATTCAGGAACAGCCATTTAAATTCGCCGCTCTCTTCGGTTTCGACAAACTCGATCTTGTTGTACAGATGTGGGGTCAGCTGCGGCGGATTCTCGTAGCTGCCGCGATTCACCGACGCCTCGGCCGGAAGTTTATTCCACTGTTTGCAGGCCACCTGGCAACTCCGACAGGCGGTGCAGCGACTGGTATCGATCATAAATGCTTTACGTGCCATCGCTCATCACCCCCTCTTCTCGATGTTGACTTGGAAGGCCTTGGTTTCTGGAATCATCGTGTTGGCATCGCCGATGGTCGGCGTCAGCAGGTTAGCGCTGTCTCCGGCATTCGGCGTGCTCCAGCCATAACACCAAGGCAATCCAACCTGATGGATGGTCGTGCCCTGTACCTTGAAGGGGCGGAAACGCTTGGTGACAATGGCCACTGCCTCGACTTCACCGCGTCCCGAGGAGACTTTCACCCAGTCGCCGCTTTTGATCCCTTTTTCCGTGGCCAATTCCGGATTCATTTCAACGAACATGCTCGGTTGCATCTCCAGCAGCCAGGGGATGTTACGCGTCATGACGCCGGTCTGCCAGTGTTCGGTAACCCGGTAAGTGGTGGCCACATAGGGGTAGCGCTGGTCGCAGGAGTAGAAAACATCCTCCTCCAGCCCACCTTCTTCGTAGAAGCGCTTGATGACCGGGTTGTTCTTGGTGCCGGAAAGCGGATTCTTCTCGATCGGACACTCAAGCGGCTCGTAGTGTTCAGGAAAAGGACCTTCCTTCATCTTGGGCCCGAAAATCGAGGCAACCCCGTCGGGCAGCATAATGAAGGACTTTTTGGTTCCGGGCTGGTTGAGCGGCTTCCAGCCGCCGTCGGGAACATCCCCTTTCCAGCCGCTGCCGGTCCACCAGATCACCGGCTGCTTTTTGTCCCACGGCTGGCCATTGGCATCGACCGACGCACGGTTGTAGAGAATCCGCCGGTTGACCGGCCAGCACCAGCTCCATTCGGGATAAAGACCGATGCCGCTCGGATCCTTCTGGCTACGGCGAGCCATGTTGTTGCCCTTGCCGTTGTAGCTCTGACAATAGAGCCAATTGCCCGAATTGGTCGAGCCGTCGTTCTGCAGAAAGGCGAAGGAGGGAACCAGATCACCTTTTTTGTACTGCTTGCCCTTGATGACTTTATCTTCAAGGAAGTAGCCATTGATCTCTTTGGCAACAGCATGGATATCCATATGATCGATCTTACCGTCGACCCCCTTGAAACCGTAATTCCAGGTCAGCTTGGTAATCGCCTCGGGGAAGGCACCGCTTTCCTTGCGGTAGAGTTCGGCAACCCGGAAATAGAGCTCGTTCATCACCTCCGAATCATGGCGACTGTTGCCGAGCGGTGGCACCGCCTGATAGCGCCACTGGGCCCAGCGACCGGAGTTGGTAACGCTGCCTTCCTTTTCGAAAGAGGCAGCGATCGGCAGGAAGAACACCTCGGTGTCGATCTGGCTCGGGTCCATGCCCGGTCCCTTCCAGAAACTGGCGGTTTCGTTGTCAAACAGGTTGACGGCCACCATCCAGTCAAGTTTGGCCAGCGCCTTGCGCACCTTGTTGGCGTTACTTCCCGAACAGGCCGGGTTCTGCCCCCAGGCGAAGAAGCCCTTGATACCACCTTTGAACATCCGGTCGAAAAGCATCAGCCAGCTGGCATTCTGGCCATCATCCAGTTTCGGCAGCAGACTGTAGCCGAAATCCTCTTCGGCACTCAGGCCGTTGTCGAAGTGGGCGCGCAGCAGCGAAGTGATGTACTTGCTGCGGTTGCTCCACCAGTTGGCGCTGTCCGGATCGTTGGTCTGCGGCGTGCTCTTCTTGATGTAGGTCGCCAGATCGCCCCAGCTCGATTTCGGCGTCGGCAAATAGCCGGGCAGGATATGGAAGAGCAGGCAGTGGTCGGTCGAGCCCTGCACGTTCGACTCGCCACGCAGGGCGTTGACCCCGCCACCGGCCAAACCGATGTTGCCGAGCAACAACTGGATGATCGCCATGGTACGGATATTCTGGGTTCCAACGGTGTGCTGAGTCCAGCCCATGGCGTACATGATGGTCGCCGCTTTACCGGCCTTGCCGGTCGAGGCGTAAGGTTCATACACTTGGGTCAGCTTCTCTTTCGGCGTACCGGTGATATCGGAAACAACATCGAGTGTGTAGCGGGAGAAATGCTTTTTCAGCAGCTGCAGCACACAGTTGGGATCCTGCATACTCGGGTCGGACTTGGGCACCCCGTTGCCATCGCGCTGGAAAGACCAGGTCGACTTATCGTAGCTACGCTTGTCGGCATCGTAACCGGAAAACAGCCCGTCCAAATCGCCCGGCATCTTGAACTTGGGATTGACCAGGAAGGGCGCATTGGTGTGCAACTGCATGTACTCGGCGTGATAGAGCTTATTTTCGATGATGTACTTGATCATGCCGCCTAAAAAAGCGATGTCGGTGCCGCTCCGCAAGGCGGCATAGACATCAGCCTTGGCGCTGGTGCGGGTAAAGCGTGGATCGACACTGAGCAGCTTGGCGCCTTTTCCCATCGCTTCCAAAACATATTTAAAGGAGATTGGGTGATTCTCTGCGGCATTTGAACCCATCACCAGAATAACATCAGAGTTGCGGATATCGATCCAGTGATTGGTCATGGCACCACGACCGAACGAGGTCGCCAAACTGGCAACCGTGGCGGAGTGTCATATTCGCGCCTGGTGTTCTATGTAGACCAGCCCCCAACTACGCAGCAGCTTCTGGAACAGGTAGCATTCCTCGTTGTCCAGCGCCGCACTGCCGACCGAAGCGAGCCCATCGGTGCGGTTAACCACCTGCCCCTTGGCGTTGGTCTCCATAAAGGTGGCGTCGCGGGTCTCCTTGATCTTACGAGCGATCTGCTCAAGAGACCAATCCCAGGAAACCTTCTTCCACTCCCTGGAACCCTTGGCCCGGTACATCGGTTCAGTGATGCGGTTTTCGTTGTGACGCAGCTGGTAGAGGGCCGCCCCCTTGCTGCAGAGGGTCCCGCGGTTGATCGGATGATCTGGATCCCCCTCGGTGTTGATTACTTCGCCCCCGCGGGTGTGAACGATCAGGCCACAGCCAACCGCACAATAGGGGCAGATGGTGATGGTCTCCTTGGCATACTGGATAGCCAACGGCGCGGCATAGGCCTGGGCCGGCTTTAAGCCGACACCGACGATCGATGCGCCGATAGTCCCACCGGAGAGCTGCAAAAACGCTCGTCTGCTAAGCTCCATATGCTTTCCTCCTTGTTGGTGAGTCGGGATATAAATCCGGCAAAATTCACAGGCTGACCAGGTCGATCCCTCGCAACCGTAGATCGCTGTGAATCCCGAACACAATTCAAAACAACGCTATTTGGTAGCTAGCAAGCCAGATTCTCGGCAGTCAAAGTGCCACTGAAACAATAAGTTGGGCTCAAAACTTCTTTCTATCAGCGCTCATCAAAAAAGGTCGGATGCTGTAAATGTATTCCCGCCCTAGGTCATAATGACTCAGCTGGAGATCGGAGCCCTCATTAGAGTATAACTTGTAGCGGAATCTGCTTGATTTGCAAGCGTATGCCCATAAAAGGGTGATGAATGTCTGGTTAACGTGCAAGCTCTTTAGCAAGCAACGTTCCTCCAGGCATAAAAAAAGTCGAAGGTTGAGCGGGAAAAGAACGGCAAGGCCACCTTGCACCTTTCCGAAATCGCTCCCCTTGGGTCTGTGCTAAATATTGCGCATTGCAGTACACCATATCGATCATTCGCAACACTTATCAGCAGTTGTGACAGGTGCTCGGTGTGACTGTCAGGCCGCTTCAGGCCGTTTTGCAAATATCCTGTCGAAATGGTTTGTCATAAATTTATAGGAATTTTGCCAGGCCGCCAGACTGTCCTACAAATCACTGCTTTAAACACGCGAAAACCGCACGGATACCAGATCGTGCGGTTTTCTTGGTTTTCGGCATTAATCAGACACTTTTTACTGGAACCCGCGATATTCAATGAATGGCCGACCTGGCCAGTTCTCCTGGATTGGGTCTTTTGTTGTTTAGTGGTCGATAGGCTTTCCACCGTATAATGATTCTCTGACATTGACTGGTTGTGGTGGGAGGGATGTAGCTTTTTTGTGCTGTAGGGGGACATTTCCTGATGACAATATATCTGCCATCAAAGTGATCTGTAGTCTCTTTTCTACAGCGTTATCTCTTATTATTTTTGACCACAAATTCATACATGTAACCTCTTGAGAGGGACTTCTAAGTCTACTCAAGATCCTCAAGATGACCATGGTTTACAATATTAAATAACACTGAACATAAAAAAGCTCAGAACAGCGCAGAGGGGGGCTCGGTTTGCAGTATTTAGCGGTCATCTTTTACTGGAAGTGGCGATATTCAAGACATGCTCGGCCTGCCAGATTCCAACACTATAATTCAATGTGGAGCAACTTCCGAGACGTTTACGATTGATCGTCGGTTTGGGTCAAATACATCCTCGATCAACGTTCGACAAGTCAACACTTGTTGGAATAAGGTCGGTCAGAACCCACTATTTTGGTACTGAAGTCTGATCGATCCGATATTCGTTTTCAAAAGGGAACTCCTGATCGTGGAAATAAAAGTCAGGGACGTACCTCCCGGATCATCTCGGCCGGACTCTGCCCGAAATAGCGCTTAAACTCGCGACTAAATTGCGAAGCGCTTTCATAACCGACCCGATCTGCCGCTACATAGGCTTTCATCCCATCCTGTAGAATGAGATCTCTCGCTTTGTTCAACCGGATTTTTTTGAGGTACTGCAGTGGAGAATCGGATGTGACCTCCTTGAAAGCACGGTGAAAGGCGGAACTACTCATGTGGGCCTGTTGTGCCAGACGTTCGACATTAAGGCTGGTAGCATAATTGTGCTGGATCAGTTTCAGAGCTCGTGCGACTCGTCCGAGGTGACTGTTGTGCGCAGCCAGAGCGTAAAGGACGTGGGCCTGTTTGCCAGCTAAGGCACGAAAGAGGATCTCTCGCAGCAAGCCTGTTCCGAGCACTTGAGTTTCGGCCTCAGACTGCAGGCATTTAAGCAACCGGCCAATGGCATCGCTCATCTCCGCTTCCAGCGGTGCCGGACCTATCCCGCAGGGCAGACGAGTGTTGTTGTGCACCGTAAGCTCTTGATTCTGCCCCAGTTTAGCGATCAACTCATGCAACAGCGGCAGGTCGACATCGATATATAGACCGAGTAACGGCTCGTCAGGGGTGGCGAAGCTTGCACACTCGAAGGGCATGGTGACCGAGGTGACCAGGTAGTTATTGGTATCGTAGGAAAAGGATTTGTCCCCCAAGTAGCCGATCTTGCTCCCCTGCACCACAATGCAGATGCCCGGACCGTAGATCAGCGGGCAGCGGGGTATGGTTTGTAGCGCCTTAAAAAAACGCACGCCGGGCAGCCGCGATTCGGAAAACCCTTCGGCAAGATCAAACTGCTGCATCAGCTCTGCAAGTTGCGACATAGTGCTTATCCTCTTGGCGAATAATTATGTAATTGGACATGAATTTTATCATTTGAATGCCGAAAGGTCTAGCTTGGAGCAGGAATAGGCAATACTTTGGCAGCATTGGGTATTAACTCTTTACCGCGCAGTTCCTATACTCACAAATAGCAAAAACAACATTCATCATCACGATTTAAAAAGGGAGCGCAGATGTTAAATTTTAATTTTTACAATCCGACCAATATTCTCTTCGGCAAAGGTCAAATGAGCGAGCTGGACAATTTGGTGCCCAAAGATGCCAAGGTGCTGGTTACCTACGGCGGCGGCAGTGTTATCAAAAACGGCGTGCTCGACAATGTAAAAGCTGAGTTGGCCAAATCCTCACGCGAGGTTCTTGAGTTCGGTGGTATCGAGCCGAACCCTAAATTTCCAACCTTGATGAATGCTGTGAAAGTTGTACGCGCTGAAAAGGTTGATTTCCTGTTGGCCGTCGGTGGTGGCTCGGTCATGGATGGCACCAAATTTATCGCCATTGCTGCGGGTGCCGATGATTTTGTTGGCCAGGAAGAAAAACTGATGACTTACGGTTTTGCTCCGGTTCCAGTGGACAGCGCTATCTCTATGGGCACCGTGGTCACCTTGCCGGCCACTGGTTCCGAAATGAACTGCGGCGGCGTGGTGACTCATGGCGAAGATAAACTGCCGGTGTTCAGCCCGCATGCTTATCCCAAGTTTTCGATTCTAGATCCGGAATTAACCTATACCCTGCCAGCGATCCAGGTTGCCAACGGCGTAGTTGATACCTTTATACATACCGTTGAACAGTACATTACCTATCCAGTAAACGCGGGGTTCCAGGATCGCACCTCCGAAGGGATACTCCAAACTTTGGTGGAGATCGGTAAGCAAACGGTGGCTGATCCGACTGATTACGATGCCAGGGCCAACCTGGTTTGGTGCTCAACCATGGCACTAAATGGCCTGATCGGTGCTGGTGTCCCGCAGGACTGGAGTATTCACATGATTGGGCATGAAATGACCGCCCTGTTCGGTATCGATCACGCGCAAACCCTGGCGGTGATCACCCCGGCCATGTGGCGGGTCAGACGACAGCAGAAGAAAGAAAAGTTGCTACAATACGCAGAGCGGGTCTGGAACATCAGCGCTGGTTCCAAGGATGAAAGAATTGATGCCGCAATCAACAAAACTGAAGAATTTTTCCACAGCCTCGGCATCAAAACCAGATTATCCGATCATGATATCGACGCAACGGGAATCGAACGGATTATCAAGGGGCTGGAAAAGCACGGCATGGTTGCCCTGTCTGAACATGGTGATATCACCCTGGATGTTTCCAGAAAAGTTTTACAGGAAGCACTGTAAGGTTCCTGCTATCTCCACTGTAGGTATTTTAGACTTACCACTTTAGAAACAAGAATCGCCCATGATTACCAGATCATGGGCGATTCTTGTTTTGGAGGGCTTTTAGGAATTGTCTACATAGGCACAAATCCATTTTTTGATACCTGTGACTCTATTTGAGACACATCCCACTTGGTGTATAGGACGGAAATTTAACCCAGGCAGCATTCTATGAAAGTGGGGAGTGTCTAGGATTCTCGTGGCGATTCACAGACGTTTTTGACGGGGTCAGCAGTGTTGAGAGAAAGAAACCTTGTTCAACGTCCGATAAGTCGACACTTGCAGGAAGACCGGTCACAACTTACTATTTTTGAAAATCGCCGAACACCAACAAATCCATCGTCAAAAATAAAATACCGATTTATGGTGGACGTAAAAAAGACCCGATCCATTGGACTGGGGCTCTTCTGAATTATTACTTCACAGCCAATACTGCCTAATATTTGTGGGGCGATTCAATCCTTCTTCTGACTTACATCAAGCCAAGCGCCAATCAGTTCAAGTGCGTAAGGCTTGTGGAAGACCTGACAACCTATCTGGGCGGCTATGCCTAAATCATCCGTGGTCCAGTATCCGGAGATGATTGCCTTGCGATGAGCTGGGATTTTACAGCCGTTGCACCGCTGAAGTTCCAGAAAGTCTAAACCGGTCATGCCCGGCATCTGGTTATCTGTGAGGAGGACATCGTAGCAGGGAACCTCCATCGGGCAACAGTCTGCCTCCTGGATCGTCATGTTGCAGGTTGCCTGAGGAAAGGCGTCGACCTCGAATTGTTGCTCGATCAGTATTTCAGACAGCAATTCGAGGCAGAATTTGTCGTCATCAATAGCCAGAGCACGTCTTTGCTGCATAGCTGTCCCCCCCCTATAGGGATTTTTAAATCCTATAAGGAAAACGGCTAATGTCTAGGGAATTGAAGTCCCTATATAATACTGTATATTTTAGAAACTCTGTTAGGGGACTTTAGCCCCAAAGGAACCTCTGCACTGAAAGTGCAGAGTGGTTGGGTTGATTAAAGAAAGACCCCTAGAGGCAACACAAGGGGCTACATGTGTATATAAATAGTAAAATAAAATCATCTATAGCTATTTTTTCTTTATGTGCAATCTCAATTGCCATTTTTGGTTTGCTTGGATATCTTCCTGGATTTGGATTGCTGGGCAGTATTAAAGAAGACTACATCCCTATGGCTCCGACTACTGCAATCAGTTTCATTGTGCTCGCGGGTATTTTGCTTAATCAGTTTCTGCGGTCTCTCTCAGAATCGAGCCTCCGTATATTCGTTGCTCTGACAATGGTCGTTACTCTATTTGCCGCCCTTGAAGTTGTCGGGTATTTCACAGGCATGGACCTCAATTTCGAGGATATTTTGGTTCCGACTGCCGGACATCTCGGCGAGATACCCATCGGTCGTATGTCTGTGTTCACAGGAGCCTTGTTCTTGCTTTCAGGTCTAGCTGTGCTTGCCCTGCTCTGGCGCGTCCGAGCAAATAACAGCGGGACCAGTCTGGGGGACTTAATTGGGGCCTTGGGTGTCATAACATTTGGCACAGCCGTCGCCGTCTGTCTTGCCTATCTCTTTGGAAGCCCGCTTCTATACGGACAAGGCGCTACTATTCCGATGGCCTTGACGACGGCATTGGCCTTTATCATGCTCGGTGCCGCAATAGTTCGCGCTTCTGGCAAAGGATCGATCCCTCTACGTTGGCTCTCTTTCACTATTGGCCCTGGAACTAGAACCGGGATGAGTGAGGGGAGACGGTTGTTTTCCTTGGCCCTGGTAATGGTCCTAGTCTCTTTAATGGTGATGACTATCACTATTGTCATGCTTTATCGTTCTAATATCACGGAGTACAGAGAGCAATTAGCGTCGACAGTCCAAATCCAAGCCCGCTTAATAGAGGCAGTCGCGCAACACGATCCTCTTCATGATAAAGATGTATCAGGAGCTTCTTCACAGGCAACTATGGGTCATATTATCGATGCCCACGCCAAATTCGCAAGATTTGGCACAACGGGAGAGTTTGTATTAGCCCGTCAAACCGGGGATGAAATCGAATTCATCGTGCGAGATCGTTTTGATTCGACTGTGAATCAACAGCCAGT
Organism: Desulfuromusa ferrireducens; assembly: GCF_055389805.1. Taxonomy (NCBI): domain Bacteria; kingdom Pseudomonadati; phylum Thermodesulfobacteriota; class Desulfuromonadia; order Desulfuromonadales; family Geopsychrobacteraceae; genus Desulfuromusa; species Desulfuromusa ferrireducens. The sequence continues at coordinate 3,024,483 of NZ_AP042415.1, read as the reverse complement.
GGCTTATGATTCCGCTCTGGCAGAGCCGATGCGATTAGCTTTGCAGGGACTCTCAGGATCAATCATTGGCCTTGATTATCGTGGTGACATGGTAATTGCCGCTTACGAGCCTGTCGCCATACTAAATGTGGGGTTAGTTGTCAAAATCGACCTAGCAGAGATCCAGGAACCCTTCATAAAAACTGGTCTCATAGCAGTTACATTTGCTTTGATCCTTATTCTAGGCGGTACTGCTCTATTCTTCCACCTAGGCCGACCGATTATTACTAAGTTGAGGGAACATACTCAGGATTTGGAAAAGGAAATCACGGAACGTAAACAAGCGGAAGAAGAAAGGGGCAAGCTTGAACACCAGATTAAACAGACCCAGAAGATCGAATCGATAGGACAACTGGCGGGCGGCGTGGCACACGATTTCAACAACATGTTAGGAGTTATCCTCGGCCACGCGGAACTGGCGATGAGGAAAGCGGGACCTTCCAGCCCTTTTATTCCAGATTTAGAGGCAATTAGATCCGCAGCCAATCGATCCGCCGATCTGACCCGGAAACTGTTAACCTTTGCGCGTAAGCAAACCATCGCGCCCAAAGTGCTGGACCTGAACGAAACTGTGGCGGGAATGCTCCAGATGCTGCAACGGCTCATTGGTGAAAATATTCAACTGTCCTGGAATCCGGAGATAAGCCTCTGGCCGGTCAAGGTCGATCCCTCACAGATTGACCAGATTCTCGCCAACTTGTGCGTCAATGCTCGTGATGCAATCTCGGGGACCGGCAAGATAACGATCAAAACGGCGAACAGCAGCATGGACGAGAGCTTTTGTGTCTCGCATCCAGAGGTTGTGCCAGGTGATTACGTCCAACTCTCTTTTAGCGACGACGGCAAGGGGATGGATAAGGACGTGCAGTCCCATGTCTTCGAGCCGTTCTATACCACCAAAGGAATTGGCGAGGGGACCGGTTTGGGATTGGCCACAGTCTATGGTGCTGTCAGACAGAACAGCGGTGCTATCACTCTGTACAGTGAACCGGGGCATGGAACGGTCTTCAATATCTACCTTCCTCGGGTGATTACAGCGATAGACGTTGTGCCGGAGATAACAGCAGAACCGCTGCAACCTGGAGCCGAAACAGTTCTGCTCGTCGAAGATGATAAAATGCTTCTTCAATTAAAAACATCCATGCTCGAAAAATGCGGTTATACGGTCTTGCCCGCGTTGACACCTGGCATTGCCCTGTCCCTGGCCCGGCAATACACAAGTCCGATTCATCTACTGCTTACCGATGTGATCATGCCTGAGATGAACGGCAAGGAGTTGTCGGAAAAAATTACGGCCCTGCGGACTGAGACAAGGGTTATCTTCATGTCCGGCTATACGGCTGATATCATCTCAAGACAAGGCGTTATTGAGGCGGGAGTTCATTTCTTGCAGAAACCAGTTTCGTTAGAAGCACTGACATCAAAAGTGCGGGAAGTGCTGGACCATTACTGAACCACAGATGAATCCCGAAGTGTTTCAAATAGCACACCCATCAACAGAAACCCCGTCTCAAGTATTGTAATCCTATTGCAGCACACTGATCGAGGACCATGCCAGCATCAAGGCTTCGACCAACTCAAAGTGACTCGGATGTTGTTCCAAATTGATTAATGGGTCGACAAGATACCAAATCAGGCAAGGCTTACTGATCGCGTAATCCAATACGTTGAGCAATAGATTGTTGGTCAATGATTTTCTGCCAAACAAAAGCGTCTCGGAAGTTGCTCTACCTACATTCAGGATATGTTGACCTTTGCAAAGAGCAGATTCCTATAGACCCTGCAATCCAATACACGCAGGGAACTTTTCAAAATTCAGCAATTGTGGAAGGTGAAAATCGCCCGAACGGGCAGAGGATGATTTTTTCAGATGTAACACCATTTTCAAAACTTAGCAGTTGTGACTGGCGACCGGCGTGACCGAGAAGTCTCTACGATTCGTTTCACAAATATCAGGTCAAAAGGGGTTGTCATATATCCATAGGAATTTTGACGTGTGACCGAACCGTCCTATCAGTCACCTGTTTAAATACGTAAAAAGCCCACGGTTACTATATCGTGAGCTTTTCTTGGAATAGGGCATTAATCAGACAGGCTTTCTCTAGTTGAGCCTTAGGTGCAGGCTCCCTTGATCACGAAATAATCGTTTTTTCACCATACAATTCCTGCCTAGGATCAATCGGTTCCTGAGAAACAGATGATATGCGTCGGTATTGCAAAGAGTCAGAACCTGGCGACAGTACTCCAGCCAACAAGGCGAATTTCAGGTCATTGCCGCTGGCATGTTTTGTTATTTTTTTGTTGAGCCTAACCCAAAACCTCAAAGCGATTTCCTTTCCAATTTTCATAGCTACGAGTGTACGAAAAAAGAGCTGGGCAGTTAAGTATATTAATATTAAAAGAGTCTTCTGGGTCAGTGAGAAAGGGACTGCTGGGAAACCTGAACCTAGACATCAGGTTGTCACTCATTGAGGCATCTTTACTGGAAGTGGCGATATTCAAGACAGGGCGGAACGAGCTAGAACCAGACCCACAATTCAATATGAAGAAACTTCCGAGACGTCCATGGCGGGTCAGCAGTGTAGCGAGAAAGCAACCTTGTTCAACTTCCGATAAGTCGATACTTGCAGGAAGACCGGTCACAACTTACTAGTTTTGAGAATGGGAAATGCTTGTTCAACTGGCGGCAATTCAAATTGCCCCACAGCTTGCGTAATAAAAGCAGCCTCCCTTCATTCGTACAGGGAGGCTGCTTCATCTTGTTTATTTTGCTTTGCCAACGATCTTCGGCAGGTGGCCTTTACCGTTCCACTCAACCCATGAATAATCATAAACGCGTACGTTCGGGTAGTTAAGGGCCTTGAGAACGAAGTAGGTATTGGCTGCGTACCAGCCGGTGTTGCAGTAAACGATGATTTCCTTGTCTGGAGTTACACCTAACTCCATGAACTTCTCTTCCAACTCAGCCGGATCCTTCAGGTAGGTTTTGTGTTCCCAGTTGGCCAAGGTAAAGGCATTAACTGCGCTCGGCAGACGGCCACCAATTTTGGCCATCGGATGCTTAGTATCGCCCTTGAACTGCTCTGGAGGACGGACATCCAGCAGTACAGTGTTCGGGTTGCCCATTTTACTCATGATGTAACTGGAGGTTGCCAGCAGTTGCGGTTGGACATCGGCAACAAACAATGCAGGCTCTATGGTATTGACGGTTTTTTCAACCGGCAGCTTCTTCTTGGTCCACTCGGGCCAGCCACCGAACATGATTGCGACGTTATCGTGTCCGGTGTATTTCAATTCCCAGAACAGACGGGTTGCGGTGTCCTCAATGTCGTCATAGAGGATAACCATGGTTTCGTTATCGATCCCGAGCGTCCGACCGAACAGTTCTTCTTGGGCTTCAAGCTGGCGACGGACACCGACGGTATCCCAAGCGCCTTTGATGCGCAGATTTGCATCGATATTAAAATAGACAGCTCCTGGGACATGGCCTTTGTTGTATGCCTTTTCATCCAATCGACAGTCGATAATCTGTAGTTTCGGGGCTTTGGCTGTCGCCAATTCTGCAACTTGCTTGGCCTTGACAAAGACCTTCTCCGCAGCAGCATCAGTGGCCGCAAAGGGGATGATGGTCAGCATCAGTGCAGCGATCAAAAACAGATGGGTCAAATGTTTCATTCTTTTCTCCTTTTACTCACTTTGAGATTTATGGCCGCAAGTAGCCCCGTTAAAAATATCCGCCTTTTTTCTTCTTTGATTTTTTCGGTTCTGCCTGCTCCTGCTTTTCCGGGATCATCTTATACGCAACGATAACCTTCTTGTTCGCTTTACGGAATTCCGCTTTAATTTTCTCCTCGGTCAGGAACAGCTCTTCGTTGCCGTGACAGTTGTTACATTCACGGTTCTGGGTGGTCTTCTTTTGAATATTGTGTGGCGAGGCATACTTCCAGTTATTGAGCCGGTCGAAACGGGGCAGAAGGTCCTTGCCGTAGAAATCAAATGAAGTCGGTACTGAAGGAGTCCGGCGGAGCAAGATCCATTTTTCCGGGCGCTTGTCGGTCTGATCAGGATTTATACCGATGCGGAACAGCTCTTCTTCGTCCGGGTTCTTGAAATAGGCCAAGCCCTTGTCATCCAAGCCGACATGACAACCGTAACAGTTGGCGTAGGGTTGGGAATGGCAGACGTAACAGGAAACTTTTTCGCCATGAATGGCATGCTGCTCGATACTGTCGTCCTGCTCGTGGCAATCCTGGCAGCTGGAGAGTCCTTCGACATCATAACGGTCGCGATGATCGGTCTTGCCGTCACCGTGAAGATCTTTGCTGCTGTGGCACGACATGCAATCCATGTCGTGCTTGGTGTAATGAGCATCGCCGGACCCGGTCTTGCCGGTAAACTCGTTGCCGACCCGACTGCCGTGGCAGGCCGTACACTGGTTGGTCTGATCCGGGGTTTTATTGAAATTATGCCCGGCGATGAAACCGCCTTTGGCAAAATTGGGTCGGCTGATGTGGCACTCTCCACAGCTGGCATGACAGCTGTAGCAATGATTGTCCATCCCCTGATTCAGCATCTGTAACTGTGTCTGGTCTGTGGTGGCTCGTTCATGAACCATCGGACGATAGGTTGCTAAGGTGTAGTGGAGAGAGGTTTTGGCTAGTTCTGCTTCCTCAGCATGACATTCTCCACAGGCTTCCACCGCATTCGGGAAAGTCGGGTCGGCTTGCATGCCGACGTGGGCTGCGTTCATTTCTGCGGCTTTACTGTTTCCGCCATGGCAATCGATACAGGCCATGGAACCGTGGGTTGTTTCCAGAAAATCTTTGGCGACCAAAACTTTTTCGTGCAGCTCCAACGGAGCCACAGAGCCGCCTCACCCCTTGCCCGCAGTTTCGGCCGACCCAACTTCCTTCGGTATTGTCTTGGCGACCGCCTTGAGTTTCTCGATATCAGTGTGGCACGAAACACACTGAGAGGCCATGACTGAGCTGGTTGCCAGCAGCATGAGCACTGCCAGCAACAGGGTTACCTTCCCTAGCTTGGGCATTGAACTACTCCTTTGTTTTAATAATAACAAACCTGTCTGGAAATCTTTGACAAAAAGGAAACCGGGGAGAATGAAGGTTTTCGCCAGGAACGCGCTGGTTACAGCCTTTGGTATTGATCCAAAGGGCTGATGCCGCCGCTAGAGAGACACCGATATCTCCCGCAAAGCCCCCCTGTCCCCCGAGAAATAAACGGAAAGCACCGGCAACCGCCGCACTGAGGTATGCAGCTATTGGCCCACCAAAGAAACCGCTCAGTGCGATGATCGCATTTCTTTGATCAACAATGACACCTTTGAAAATAGGGATTTTGGCACACATGCAGCTGATAGCGAACATACCGAAAACCAAGCCAAGGAGCAGTAGCCGCATGTACCAAGGTGACTTTTTGTGTTGAAATATCAAGTAGCCATAGACACCGACAAGGCCGATAAAGATTGCCAGGTTGTTGAAAAGCGCAAAAAAGAGATCTGCTCCGAGAATCATAAATTGAATCCCCCCTGGGGATGGTATGCTGTCGTTAATGATGCAGCTAGGGTAACTTTGAGTATAGACAAACAGTTCAAGATCTCAAGGCATGTGGCTGCTAATAAATTAATCTGACTTGCTAGGGCTTTACTGTTTTGTGCGTTATGGCAAAGAGAGGGAATTCACAATTTTCTTTTTACATTGCTTTGGAACACACAGATATGTAGTTGTGCAAGCGACCGGCGCAAACGACAAGCCCCTTTCTTTCATTTCGCAAATATCCATAACTCCCAATCTCAACCAGCAGCGTCTCCGGCAGAACAATTGTCAAATTTGAGTTGCCGATTTTTGGAATATAATAAAAACCATATCTGACCGCCTTGGGGCATCTAAAATTGCAATAGGGAGCGCTAATGATACAATGTAGATCTAGACAGTAACTGTTTCATTACTGAATAGGGGGATGGGTCTATGCTGCTACGTGTTGAGTATTTGGATGGCACGCTTGGTTTTGTGAATGAACCAATGTTGACATCCTTGATCGAATCCAGACTGATCACAAAATTCATGCGGTCAGATGTTTGGTTTGATATTGATTTGCCGCAAGTTCGCAAGGCTGACAGACCAAGAAATCATAAGGTCCAGGAGAGAAGATCGCACTTAAGGGAAGATCCCGACAGCCCTATTTATTCAGATTTACTCTTTTAGAAAACATCCTCTTTCCTTGTGCGGTTACCTAGCCTGACCTAAAGCACCACTCCCCCCCCAGGTATAGATCAGAACGACGACTATCTTCAGAATTACTAGTTTTGAAAAACAGCCAGATTCCACGGAAAACCGTTTTCAAGAGTGAAATCCTAAGTTTTGATAGTTGCGAACTAGCCGAGCATGTTGGATTGCGGGAGTCCTGAGACGCCCCCCCCCCCTCTGCCTTTGCTTGGGTGTGATAGTATCGAAAACATTTCGGTTTCCTGCAGAAGCCTGGAAATTAGGCCAAGGCTGTGGCAGTCAGGGGATGAGGGGGCTCCGCTGTGGCACCTGCTAGAGTTGCAACCGCAGATCTGACCCTTTGGCCCAGGACAAAACCGTCTTCCGGGTAGGGTTTTCTATGTTCATGCAAGCTGAAGCCGCTTGAGCGAAGCACAGATAGCACCACCACTGATGTCTGGGATAATTCTCAATGCGAGTTCCGTCACCCCACTGAGATCAACCATGTAGTCCTCTACCTCATCGGTCGTGCTTGGCGGGCTGAAACTGAACTGCTGACGTACAATCTCCTGGGGGCTCTGGCGGTCAGCCACTGACCAACACAGCACGAACTCTTGCGTGCGGGCTTGTTTTTTTTCCGCGAATTCCAGGTGGATCCGCCTGATTCTCAGCGGTTCGACAAAGAGAAGACGAATTGTCTGCTCCCCGGGGTGCATTGCTCGCCAGCCAGGCCCGGTGCCGGGAATGATGGCTGACTCGATTGGGTGGGCAGCATCTTCGGAAGTAAGCTCGATCTCCGCGAGAGGTTCGAGGTTCAACCAGCCCTGTTCGGGGGGGGATATTTCCTTCGAGCTTTGCTTGGTAATCCGTTTGCGCATCAACACACCTCTCTCTGGTTCAGGTAAAAAGAGCCTTGTCGTCTTAAAGGTTGGTCATTCCAGTAAAATAGGAATAGCCACCGCGTCATCAAGTTCAGGCCGGTCGTTGGGATTGTCCTTTTTGAGAATAATCCAGCCCCAGCCTTGATCGTGAGATTTTGGGACGTCAAGGATCCCAGTGAAGGAGACCCAGTCTTTGGTCATCCAGGGCCCCTGCGCGGTCGCAAAACCCTGGCCGAGAATCTGCCCCGCGGCATCGGTCAGCAGTAGGGGGAAATCTCCTTCGAAGTACCAGGCGCCCCTGGCCTTTCCGGTCACTTTGAGCAGGGTAGCGATGCGCTCGCCCGGTGCTGGGCTCTCCACGACAATGAGCTCGTTGCGGCAGTAGCCCCGGGGGTCGGCCTCCAGCAATTTGTCGGCTCGGAATGCCGCTCCATAGTCATTGCCGAATCCATCTTCAGGGCGCGGAGCGGAAACACCGGTCAGCACCATGAACAGCGGGGCATAGGGAGGGAGATCCGCAAGCGTCTGCTGATAGACCGCCATGATCTCCGGCAGCGCTAGTGAGTCCCCAAGCAACCAACGCTGCGCCTTCTCCCGGCATGGCAGGAATGATCGGACCTCGTGTCCGATAGTTACCCATCCTTGCTCAAGCCTGCTGCCCTCACTGGCGGAGGGGATTTCTTCCAGACGGCCGTACTTGATGTGTAGACGTTTCGTCTTACTGACCGAGGGTGTGTCGACCATCGGTTCATTGGGCCGGCGATCGCTGTATAGAACAACGATGCGGCCAGTTCGGATCTCGATAGCTTGTGGCGCAATCCGGTCTCCAAGAAACACCGCATTGGTCCCCTGATACGATCCATTCAAATTGAGGGCAGCAGACAGATAAAAAAAAGACCCGCTGCCGCCGTCTTGCTGGACCAGCAGCAGCACAGCATCCAAATCGCCATTACCATCCAAGTCTCCATACACAGGTTGGGCGGATAGTTTCGTAATGGTTTTCGAAGACGTGCCGGGAACAATCATCGTCTCCGCACGCCCGTTGGCAAGGCGCACCCACTCATTCTCGATCCGATAAGTACCGTTTTCTGGATTCAAGGCCTTCCGTACTTCGGCATGAGCGTCTCTCTGCTCGCCGCTATGTTGAGGACCGGAGCAGCCAAAAAGAACAGGTAAAAACAGCAGACCGAGAAATAAAGAATTGGTCATTTCTGCCTCCTGATACCTCGCAACCTATCGCACAACAACCTGCCCCTCGCCAACCCGGATAAACCTCACACCGGTGCGTGGAATCACCGCAATCGCCATGGCCGCCCGATCTTCGATCGGTAGAGCCGACATTGTCTCCATGGCGAGGACCTCGGCCATACCGTTCTTGAGGGTCACCCTGAAGATGTTGGTGCGGTTGTAGAAATTGACGTTGCGGGTAAAGACAACGATATTCTTGCTAAAATCGACCTCGGGCATATTTTCGCCCGGTTTAAAGGTCTCCCAGACGGCGGCGAAAGAGACATCATCGCCAATAACTCCGATCGAAGAGTGCCTCTGCCCATCCGGCAACCGTTCCAGTTGGGCCACAGGGTAATCCCCACTCCAAGTCTGCAGTATGGAAACTTCCTTGGTGAGGTTGTGTTCAGGTGCTGAGATATCCGGGCTTGAAGGGTTGTCCTGCAAGGCTTTCATCTGCTTCATTTGGCCTTCAGTCCCGCTGCATCCTGTGGTCATGGAGACAGCCAAGAAAGTTGAAACGAAAATGATTTTGTAAGGCAGCATGAAATCCATGATTTTTGTCCTTTTAGGGTGCAGTGGTAAAATTGCTACGAAACGTCAATGAATGAGTACTTTTGCCGTGTTTGGAGCAGTGACCACCAGGGTGAAGCAATATTTCTAATTACACAACTTTACCATCATTAATTCCAAGATATCCTGCAATTCAACACACTCTCACCTTTAGGCAGCATGGTCTCTACCAACATGCTAGGCCTTTCTGATAAGTTGCCCCCCTCCCCAATCTTGGCCACATTGCAGAAGTGTAATTTGTGGATTCCTACAGCCCCCACAACCCAGAACTCCGAGTGCTCGTTTGCCAAGACATAGCAGTTGTGGAAGGTGACCAGCATAACCGACATGCCCCTTCAGTTCGTTTCGCAAATATTCTGCCAAAAAGGGCTTTCATATATCCATAGGAATTTTGATGAGGCCGGATGTCTGATAAATCACCTGTTTAAATACACAAAACGCCCACGGCTACCTCATCGTGGGCGTTTCTTTGAATAGGGTACATATCAAACATGAACTTACTGGAAGTGGCATTATTCAGGACATACTCAATCTGGCTGACATCCTGACCGTCAAAACAATACTGAACAACTTCCAATACACTTTCGACTGATCGATAATTGCGGGCTAAATCACCCTCGATCACTGTCCAGAAAGTGGGCACTTGTCGGAATCAGGCCGGTCAAAATTTACTATTTATAAAACACTGAAAGCCCACGGATACCATGTCGTGGGCTTTTCCGTTTTTAACACCCCACGGCAGTGCTCTTTATGCAGTGTTAATCGGCATGCAAATTCGACCCATTTAGAGATGAAATCGGCGTTGAAAATTGACCCACTCCGCCTTTGCCTTCCGTCGTATTGGCAGAGAGTCAAGTCGTTCCTTGCTCACGGATGCCGGGTCAAACTTGAAAACCGACCAACGGTCAGGTCAAGACTTGAAAGATGATTTGCATTCAAATAGGTATGATGCTATCTATAATTCATGGACTATTTATCTTCACCTATTGATCGGTGTAATTTCGGGTTTCGACTTGTGGTATTGGGCCGGCGCTGGCGTCAAGCCATTGACAAAGAGATTCAGGCGGTTGGCCTCACCGATGCCACCTGGCGACCACTCCTGCACCTTTATCGTCTGGGAGATGGGATCCGGCAAAAGGATCTGGCCTCGTCCATCGGCATCGAAGGCCCGACGATTGTTCGCCTGCTGGACAGCTTGGTTGACCGGGGTCTTCTTGAACGAGTCGAAGTCCCCGAAGACCGCCGGGCCAAGTCACTTAGATTGACGGAGGACGGACGCCAGCTTGTCTTGGGCATCCAGAAAGTCATAACAACTTTGGAAGATCAGATAGTGAGCGGGCTTTCCGATCTTGAATTCGCTCAGTGCGGAGGATTCATTGGTCGCATAGAATCGGCACTGGACGAATGTCTCCGGCAACGCAAGTAAATATGGCTGTTCGTCAAAGACAGAAGCATCGGACAGTTCAATATCAGACGATGACCGCTCCCCTGAAGAAATTAGCCGATTAATCTATCCTGAAGGATATGAGGTCGTATAAAGGACTGGAATCCGGCATTTCTGGAAAAACGGTCAGACCCACCTTATTTCCATTCCGAGGGAAACATGAAACGCACCGACAACCTGAATGTAAAGAGTTTTACTTCAATAACCTCACCGGAGAATATTAAGCAAGTTTTTCCTCTTTCAGAAAAAAATGCTGAGTTTGTCCTCTGCTCCCGTCAACAAATCAAAGATATTCTTTATCACCGGGACCGGCGCATGATGGTTGTCGTAGGGCCCTGTTCGATTCATGATCCCAAGGCGGCTTTGGAATATGCCGACCGTCTGGCACAGTTAAAGAGTGAGGTTGAGGATCAACTCTGCTTGGTCATGAGAGTCTATTTTGAAAAACCTCGAACCACCGTAGGGTGGAAGGGCTTGATTAACGACCCGGAACTGAACGGAACCCACCCGATTTCCAAGGGTCTGGGATTGGCGCGCCAGTTGCTGTGCCGCATCAACGACCGGGGCATTCCGGTTGCTAACGAAGTACTCGACCCATTCGCCCCTCACTTCCTTGCTGACCTCATTAGCTGGGGGGCGATTGGTGCGCGGACCACCGAATCCCAGATCCATCGTGAAATGGCCAGCGGTCTTTCTTTTCCGGTTGGCTTCAAGAATAGTACTGACGGTAATATCAATATTGCGCTAGATGCCATCAGTGCCGCCGGTCATCCCCACAGCTTCATGGGGATCAACCGCAAGGGGACCATCTCCATTATTGAAACCACCGGGAACCCGGATGCCCATATTGTCCTCCGCGGAGGCAATAACAAACCAAACTATTACCCCGAAGACATTCAAAAAATCGAAACTCTCATGGAGAAGGCGGGCCGGATACCGGCCATCATGGTGGACTGCAGTCATGGGAATTCACTTAAGGACCCCGAACGGCAGCAGGAAGTTTTGACCCAGATTGTCGATCAGGTGGTCCAAGGCTCCCGCTCCATCCGCGCGCTAATGATTGAGAGCAACCTGAATGCGGGGAATCAACCGATCCCTAATGATGACAGTCAGCTCAGGCATGGTGTGTCGATAACGGACGCCTGTCTCGATTGGGGAGCGACTCGGCAGATGCTGCTTGAAGCGGCCAAACGGCTCAGAGAAATGAAAACCTGAGACAAGAGCTGTTCTCTCGGTAGAGCAAAGGTGTTCTTGGATGTTACCTCTTTAAACACACGAATCGCCCACGGATACCAGATCATGGCCCATTCGTGCTTTGCTGCATTTATCAGACAAATTTTACTGGGAGTGGCGATATCCAAGACGGGATCGATCTGGCCGATTTTCTAACCCATTAAACAATGTGGAACAACTTCCGGGACGTTTTCGGCTGATCGTCAGGTTTGGGCTGAAACCACACGCTATCAACGGCCCATAGGTAGACACTTGTCAGAATCAGGTCGGTCAAAACTTACGAAATTTTGCAAAACAGCCAGATTCCACTAAAAGTTGTTTTCAAAAGCGAAATTCTGATTTTTGAAATGCCTGATCTGTGCAATTGCGTCCCTAGGCGAAGCAGGTTTCCATTCCAGCACCACATGCAAAACGGCCCAACCATTTAAAATCAGGTTGGGCCGTTTTATCTTGCTGATGTAGGGTAATTAAACAAACTGAAAGTTAGTTCTCCCCCCCTGACATATTAAAATGACGCCGCAGATGGCCATTGAGCTGCTGTTCGTAATCGGCCTCGAAATCTTCCTGATAAACCAGCGAAGAAGCAATCTCGCTGGCGAGGATTGCCGCCCGGTATTTCTCTGGCAGCTGTGTCAAGCGCTTGCGGTAGCGGGCGGTTTCGCGCAACAGCTTCGGCAGGTGCGCAAGCAGCGCCTTACGGTAGAGCGGCTTGTTGCCCAGCTCGGGGCGCTGCTGAAAATAATCGAACAGCCTCGCGTAGTGAGCGTTAATCTCGGTCGACAGGGCCGCCGAGATATCAGTGTAACTGAGCGTCCCGTCACTTTGTTGGTGACGGCGGAAAATCAACCGCGCTTCTTCGGCGGCACGTTTTTCCAGAATCTCCAGCACATCGCCGACATACTGCTGTTTTTTAGCGATAAACTCCTTCTCGCTCATCAGCAGGTTGGCGATGATCTCGTAGGAGGATGAGATGACCCCGCACTTGTTGGCCGATGCGTCGCGCATGATGATGATTCCGGCTTTTTGCAATTGATCACGAGCCGCCGGAGTGATATAGGAGTTGGCCCCTTCGATGATCGCTTTGGCGCTCGGTTTTCCGTTCGGCAAAAACTGCTCCCAATTTTCAATATGGATCGTTTCCGGACGACCGCCGGCCGGGATAAATAGGTCCGCCTCGACGGTGAAGATCAAACTATTGAATAGCCGGTAGAACTCATCGACAGTGATCCATTCTTCGGACAGTTCTCCATCCTGCATCGTCACTTTGCGATAAAGTTCCCGCAGCCCTTCTTTGTGGGTATGGGTACGGAAAATCATCATTCCGCCGTCGTGCAGCGCAGCGGGGTCGAACTGATCGATATCGCTCTTTAAAACCACCTGCTGCAGAGCTTCGATATCCGCACCTTGCTGATCAACCAAGACCCCGGTGCCGTCGAGGATCATCCGGATTTGCACCTGTGGGCAGCGCTCCATCAGCAGCCGCAGGGCGTTTCCAGCGACGTCGCCGCCTGGTCCGCCGGTCAGCTTGACGCTGAACGGGTCGCTGCGTATGTCAATCCCCAGTTGCGCCAGGGTGATGTCAGCAAAGGTGATAACGCCGGTCGAGGTAACACCAAACTCCTTGTGGTTGATGCCGAACTGCTTGCTGGAGATGACGCCCGGGCCGAGCAGGTAGCCGCGCTTCTCGGAGATGCGGGCGATCAGCTCAACCATCTCGTCGTGCATGTTCTCGTCTGGACCTAGCTCAATCGGCTCGTCCTCGCCGTAGTAGTCGACCACCCGCGGATCGCGGGCCCGGCCGTCTTCGGTGACGAAGATATCGAGAAACGCCTGGATGAAACCGTACTGCAGCTTGTACAGGCGGCGGGTGACGGTCTCCGGATCGGTCAGATCGGCGGCGTCGAGAGCCACCACCATCTTTGACCCCCCTTCGTAGATATCCTTGTTTTTCAGGTGCTGGGTGTGGGCCAGCACGTAGTTCTCGCGGAAAATGGTGTTGGCGCTGGTGATGTAGTCGTCACGGTTCTTCGCCATCACCGTTCGCCAGCCACCGCGGGCGATATCGGAGAAACCGATATGGTAACCGCAGCCGTGCCGGGCGAAGAAGAAGGTCACCCGGAAAGGTCGCTCCGGCGGCAGGTCGTCAGTAAACTCGCTGCCCAACTCTTCCAAATAGCCCGGATGCAGGCGGAAGATCAGAGCGTGTTTTTCACTGACGAAGAAGTTGGTCTTCAGGGTGTGAGTGACAAACAACAGGCAGCAGCGGTAAATCGCCCGGCGGATACCGTCGAGGTAAGCGTGACCAGTATTGTAAGCGGTGATCGCCTTTTCTAACTCGGCCAGCTCCTCCTGATAGTTGGCTTCCCGCTCCGGAAGCTGCGGCTCGAAGCGGATGCGGAACAGTGCCACCAGTTTCAGGGCCATCTCCGGATCGGCAGTAAAACTCTCCTCGACCTGCTGGTAATTGAAGCGATCCGGCTGGTTGTGGCCAAGGGAGGTATGACAGAAACTGGCAAAAGCATTGATCAACGCCGCGTCGACCCCGGCCAGCTGCCCCTGAGTCACCATCCGATAGGTATCGGAGGCGGTGGCCAAAATCTGGGTATTGAACAGCTCGTGCTCCAGCTGGTTGTAGAGGAACCCATCTTTGGCGAGTAGTTTTTTGCCTTCACCACTGACGTAAAAAGTTCCAAGGAAATAGGGATGAACGCCGTTATGAATGGTCAGGCAGTAGGCCCGTTTGATGCCGACCTGCAAACGCTGATAGACTTCCATCACCTGCTGCAGAAAATCGAGCTGTGGCGGGTTACCGGCAGCGAACATGATCCGGTATTCCGGATTCTCCATGGTTTCTTCGGCGACTTCGACATCGAGGTAAACCCCGCCATGAGCGACGGCCTGGTGATAGAGCCAGATGATCTGCGCCACCCGGCGGGCCGGGGAATGACGGACATAGTCCTCATTGTTCAGCCAGATCAAGCGCAGTTCTTTTTCGAAACGGGAGAAGTCGTAATGCGGGTAACGCTTTTTCAGCGCGATGCGCACCTCTTTCTGGATCCGTTGAGGAATCCTGACCTCTTCCCCGGCAATGATCTCCTCCGCACTGCGCCTGTCGAACTCGAAGCGCTGCAGCTCCAGTTCCTCTCCAACGCCAGGGATCGGCGCGTAAGAATGGGTGAACTGGGCGTAGGAGATCTCCCGCTCGCGCAGCAGTTTCAGGGTGCTGTAAAGCGACCCCGGCTGATTGAGCCGGGCGAGGATCAGCGTCTTTTCGGTGTCACGCAGAACCAGGCGCTTGTTGATCTTCAACGCGGGGAGCTGAAAGGCTAGTGAACCGATTGCCTCTGCCTCGTCATGCATGGTGATCGACAGATAGGGGTGCATCTGCTCCTGCAGCCACTGCAGGTTGGCGCCGGAGTCGAGGCTGCGGGCGGTGATCGATTTGGAAACCTGGCGGAACCAGCGGATTTTTTCTGCGTCAGTCATCAGATATCCCTTTCAGCCGTTATAAAATCATGCCACCGATGATAAATGCGAAGGTAACGGACAGCGCTATAGTAACCACCCCAGGAATGATGAACGGATGATTGAATACATATTTCCCAATCCTGGTAGAACCAGTATCGTCCATTTCAACTGCCGCAATCAGTGTCGGGTAGGTTGGCAGGATAAAAAGCGCACTAACTGCCGCAAATGAAGCAACGATGGTAAGCGGGGCAACCCCTAATAGGACTGCCGTTGGAATCAACGCTTTAGTCGTTGCCGCTTGGGAGTAGAGTAAGGTGCTGGCAAAGAAAAGGACAACTGCTAACATCCAGGGGTAGACGTTAAGCAGGTCGCCAGCGAATAATTTTATTTCTTCTATGTGGTTTGATACGAATGTATCCCCGAGCCAAGCAACACCAAGTACGCAGATGCAAGCACTCATGCCAGACTTGAAAGTCGAAGTGTTTAGAACTTTTGCGGATTCGATTTTACAGAAGAAAGTGATAAAGGTAGCTGCTGCTAGCATGAAGAGCATAATCGCTTCATTGCGTGGAACTATCGGGTTGGTAATGATGCCGACCTTAGTGCTGATTAGCGTTGCATAGGTGACAACGATAAGGATTGCTGAAAGGAAAATGGTAACCGAGAGCTTTGCTCCTTTTTTGACTTCTAGTTTGGTTTCTCCCCTCATCTTAATCAGACCCTTTGCTAACCTGTCTTGGTAGACTTCGTCATCCTTAAGATCTTTGCCTAGGAAATTTGCAACAAAAGCCCCGACCATACAGGCAAGAAAAGAAGAAGGAATCGATATCGCAAGTAGCTCCAGATAACCGAACCCTTGTTTTTCTAAGACACCACTTAAAAATACAACGGCTGCCGATATTGGTGATGCGGTGATAGCAATTTGCGATGCAACAACCGCGATACTTAGTGGTCTTGAAGGACGAATCCCTTGCTCTTTTGCCACTTCGGCGATAACCGGAAGAGTTGAGAACGCAGTATGCCCAGTCCCGGCAAGCAAGGTCATGACATAGGTAACGACTGGCGCCAAATAGGTAATGTGTTTTGGGTTTTTACGCAAGATTTTCTCGGCAACGCTGACCATGAAATCAAGTCCACCAGCCACTTGCATCGCCCCAATGGCTGCGATCACTGACATGATGATCAGGATGACATCGATAGGGATCGATCCTAATTTCAGTCCAAGCCCTAAAGTAAGAACGATAACACCTAATCCGCCCGCATATCCGATACCAATACTGCCGAGTCTGGCACCGAAATAAATGGCTCCGAGTACGACGATAATTTCTAGCAATAACATCTTAGACTCCTTTTTTAGTTCTAACTGTTTAATCAGTTTCCAGATGAAAGTGCTTGTCGAAAATATCTGGAACAGGCGACCTGGTCCTCAAGTTGTGGAGATCGGGGCCACCTGACCCCGACCTCCGATAGCGACTAACTGATGAACTGTGGGTGCATCATGTTCTCGGCAGAGAGGATCTCGTCGAGCTTCTCCTTGCTCAAAAGCCCCTTCTCGAGGACCAGTTTGTAGACGGAAAGGTTGTTGTCGAGGGCCTCCTTGGCAATGGAGGTGGAGTTCTCGTAGCCGATGCAGGGGTTGAGGGCGGTGACGATGCCGATGCTGTTTTCCACCATCTGCCGGCAGTGCTCCCGGTTGGCGGTGATGCCGTCGATGCATTTCTTAGCGAGGGTCTTGCATCCGCGGCTCATGAGATTGATCGATTCGAAGAGGCTGTAGGCGATAACCGGCTCCATGACGTTGAGCTCGAGCTGTCCGGCTTCGGAGGCCATGGTGATGGTGAGGTCCGCGCCGATGACCTTGAAAGCGATCTGGTTAACCACCTCGGGGATGACAGGATTCACCTTGCCGGGCATGATCGAGGAACCGGGCTGCATCTTGGGCAGGTTGATCTCGCTCAGTCCTGCTCGCGGTCCTGCCGAGAGGAGGCGTAGGTCGTTGCAGATCTTGGAGAGCTTAACCGCCGTCCGCTTGAGAATGCCGGAAACGTGCATATAGGCGCCGGTATCCCAGGTCGCCTCAATCAGGTCGGTGGCGGTGGTTACCGGGATCTTGCAGAAGTTGCGCAGATAATCGGCCGCCAAAGCGGGGTATTCGTGGGGGGCGTTGATGCCGGTGCCGATAGCGGTGGCCCCGAGGTTGATCTCAAGCAGCAACTGCTGGGACTCCCGCAGGCGCAGAACGTCCTCGCCCAAGGTGGTGGCGTAGGCGCTGAACTCCTGGCCGAGGGTCATCGGCACCGCGTCCTGCAGCTGAGTCCGGCCCATCTTCAGCACGTCGGCGAACTCGACCCCCTTGCGCTTGAAGGAATCGCGCAGGGCCGTCATCTCCGTGAGGAGCTTGTCGATGACCATGTGCAGCGCGATTCTGAAAGCGGAAGGGTAGGCGTCGTTGGTCGACTGGGAGCAGTTGACGTCATTATTGGGGTGGACGATGTCGTAGCGCCCCTTCTCGTAGCCGAGGATCTCCAGGGCGCGGTTGGCGATGACCTCGTTGGCGTTCATGTTAGTGGAGGTGCCGGCGCCGCCCTGAATGCAGTCGACGGGGAACTGTTCGTGGAGCGCTCCGCCGATGATGTCGTCGCAGGCCTGACTGATCGCGTTAGTCACCTCGACGGAGAGGAGTCCCAGATCCCTGTTGGCGTGAGCGGCGGCCTTCTTTACGTAGGCCAGGCCATGAATCATCTCCGGGGTCGTAGAGATGGGGATGCCGGTGATCTCGAAGTTCTCCAGGGCACGCAAGGTCTGAACCCCATAATAGCAATCGTTGCTGATCTCGCGGTCACCGATGAGGTCATGCTCCATCCGGGTTTTGCTCTCTATTTCGATAATCTTTGCTGCCTCTGCCATGTCTCGCTCTCCTTCGTTTGGTGGGATGATCGATTTTTTTAGGGCCATTCGTTCTGGCCGTTCATAGACCGTTTCGCGTTCGCTTCGATCTTCTTATAGAGCAAGGCCGGTGCCAGTTTTGATTGTGGCTGGTAAGCTACTGGAATTAAATGGTAAAGCAGAAAATAGGAGGCGACTGGGCGGGACGGAAAGGTTATGCAGTATGCTATCGGATATTGCTGAAAGATGTTGGGAAACACTTAGATATTAGTGGGTTGGCTTTGGTTATGCGGGGATGGCAGATGATGCGGAATGTTATGATCTTTTGTCAGCGGGGTGAGCGGTTTTCTGCACGTTTCGCCGACGCTGATCAATCCTCCCGCTGCTTGAGGCGCCGACTCAGGGCGGGCTGGGAGATGCCGAGGATCCCCGCGGCGATGGTCTGATTCCCCTTAGTTCTCTTCAGTGCCGCAGCGATGAGGGACTCGGTGGCCACGCCGAGGGTGGGCAAGCTTTCGAGACCAGCAAAGAGCTCCTCCTCCCAGGCGGGGGGGATTTCGCACAGCTCGCTCTCCCCGATCGCCTTCTTGAAGGTTTCCATGGAGAGGATCTTGGTCTTGTGGAAGCTCACCGCGTCGTAGGCCATCGCCTTGAGTTCGCGGACGTTGCCGGGAAAGGCGTAGTTGGAGAGGAGGATTGCCAGCTCTCGAGGGGGAGTTGGCTTCTTCTTCCCTAGCGCCTCGGCGGCCTCCGCCAAAAAATGCTCGAGAAGCAGGGGGATGTCCTCCCGGCGCTTGCGCAGGGGAGGGATGTGGACGTGGTGGGAGCGCAGGCGGTAGTAGAGGTCCTTGCGAAACTGGCCGGTGGTCTGCTTGCTGGCGAGATCCTGGTGGGTCGCGATGACGAACCGGGTCCTGCTGCGTTTCGCCTTGTCGCTGCCGATCGGGAAGTATTCTCCCTCCTGCAGCAGGCGCAGCAGCTTCACCTGCGAGGCGAGGCTGAGGTCTCCGATCTCATCGAGGAAGAGGGTTCCGCCAGCGGCTTCTTCCACCAGGCCGCGGCGCACCTTGTCGGCACCAGTGAAGGCTCCGCGGAGGTGGCCGAAGAGGGTGTCGGAGAAGTGGTTGTCATCGAGACCGGCGACGTTTACCGAGACGAGGGCGCCTTCGCTGCCGGAGAGGCGGTGCACGGCTCGCGCCACGAGCTCCTTACCGACGCCGCTCTCGCCGGTGATGAGGACCGGCTGGGGGCTTCGTGCCACCGACTCGATGTACTGGAAGATCGAGCGCATCGATTTGTCGACAGTGATGATCTCGGCGAAGGCTTCGGGGTGGTCGAGTTTGTCGTAGAGGAAACGGGTGCGCATCTCCCGGTGCTCTAATTGCATCTCCTGCATACGGATGGCCCGCAGCACCCCCTGCAGCAGACGGTCCTCTTCGGTGGTCTTGACGAAATAGTCGAAGGCACCGAGCCGCATGCATTGCACCGCCGTATCGATCTGGTTCAGGCCGCTGACGATGATCACCACCACGGCGGGATGCTCCTGAACGATCTTCTGCAGCAGTTCCTCGCCGCTGACGTAGGGCATGGTCAGGTCGAGAAGGACTAGGCCGATGCCGCCGCCCCCAAGGATTTCCATGACCTGCCGGCTGTCGGAGCACTTGTGCAGATTGGTGATGCCGCCGCGTCCCTCTAGAAGCATGCCGAAGGAGCGCAGCCAGAAGGGCTCATCGTCGACGAGGAGCACGCCAAAGGCGGGAAAGAGGGTCTTCTTCATCGTTTATCCTTTGTCCTTTTCGATTGCCGGGAGGGTCAGGGTGACGGTCGATCCCATTCCCGACTCGGAGGCGAAGGCCAGTGAGCCGCCGTGGGCTTCAGCGATCCCCGCCGAGACGGAGAGGCCGAGGCCGGTCCCCCCCGACTCCCGCTTGGTGGTGAAAAAGGGGTCGGTAAGCCGCGCCAGGTTCTCCGCCGCGATCCCCGTTCCCTCGTCCTGTACGGCCAGCCTGAGCGCTCCCGCCGCTTCGTCGTGGGAGGTCCTAACGATGACCCCCCGCTCCCTGTCGGGGAGGGCCTGACAGGCGTTGAGGATGAGGTTGACCACGATCTGCTCGATGCGCTGGCTGTTCCCCTGGAAGGGGGGGAGGTTCTCGCCGTACTCGACGTGGAAATGCTCCGTGGCCGTCTTTATCGAGGTCGAAACCAGGCGCAGGGAGGTCTCGACCACCGTGTTGAGGTCGGCCCTTTCAGTCAGCTCCGAGTCCTCGCGGCGGGCGAAGTCTTTGAGATCATCGACGATCCGCTTGATACGGTTGGCTCCGCCGAGCATCTCGGAGAATATCGCCGGCATCTCTTCGCGCATGCGGGAATACTCGAGGGGCCCCATCATGAAGTCGCCGTGCCCCTCGAAGTGCTCCTCGAGGAGCGGCTCCACGTCTTCGTAGGCCTCCATGAGCCGCGGAACGCTGAGCAGGATCATGCCGTTGGGATTGTTGATCTCGTGGGCCACCCCGGAGACGAGGACGCCGAGGCAGGCCAGCTTATCCGCCTGGATCAACTGCTGCTGGCGCAACTGCAGTTCGTCCATGGCGCGCTTGCGTTCGCTGACCTCCAGGGCCAGCTCCTCGGTGCGGAGAGCCACCTCTTTCTTCAGCGTGCGCGACCAGAGGAGGGTGAGGCCGAGGCCGAGAAGCAGGGGGGCGACCACCGCCGCCCCATATTTAAAGACCGAGTGCCAGCTGATCCCCACCGGCTCCAGAACCCCCAGCCAACGGTTGTAGATCTCCTGGTAGCGGCCGGTATTTTTGAGAATCGCCAGTCCTTCGGCGAAGCGGCTCAGCAGCTCGGCCCGCCCCTTGCCGACGGCGTAGCCGTACCTCTGGGTAGTCACCGGGGCACCGACGGTCGTGATGTTGCTCAGCAACAGTTTCCTTTTCAGGTAGAGTCCCGGGAGTTTGGCCACCAGGGCGTAGTCGTTCTCTCCGGCGGAAAGAAGGCGCAAAGCGTCGGCCTGTGTCGGCACCGGCACCAGCGTGATGCCGAAATCTTCGCTCCTGAGGTAGTCATGCAGGATGCCTTCCTCCTGAACCATGACCTGTTTTCCTCGCAGCTCCTCCAGGTTGTGGACAACGGGGGCATCGGTGCGGGCGAAGATTGAGTGGTGGATGACGGTGTGGGGAGGGGTGAAATCGACTTCCTGTGCTCGCGCCGCCGAGTACGACATCCCCTGCAGGGCGTCGATCTCCCCGCGTTGTAAGGCCCGGCGCATGTCGACCCAGTCGCCGAGGCGGATCTCCACTTCCATCCCCATTACTTCAGCGATGGACCTGGTCAGGTCGACGTTATAGCCCGCTGGCTCGCTCTTTTCGTCGAGGAATTCATAGGGGGGGTAGTCGCGGTCGCCGCCGACGACGACCGGTGTCGCCGCCATGACCACAGGGGCCAAGAGCAAGAGCAGCCCAGCGAGGAGGAACCGGAAAGTTGTCGATTTGTTCATTGAGAAAAAGGGCATCCCGAACGCCTTCCTCGCTTGGTTATGCTTGCGGTAATGGCCGGAATATACACGGTATCTGCCGCCTCACCTTGAGACGCAACTATAGCATCGCGTACGGTAGTGCGCGCAACAAATTCTAACCGTCTTATTTCTTGCACGACCTTCGTTCACCGGAATACACGGGGCCTGGACAAAAGGAAAGTGAATACAGAATTGAACGACTAGCGATCAGAGTTTCTGACTTTTTTAGGATGGGAATGGAGGAGCCGTTACGAAGTCATTTTAGGGGCCGGAGGCAGAATCGAGAAGTGTAGTCTGCCGTAATCAGTTGAAGTGTAAGAGAAAGCTCTTCCGGTAAGGGTTCACAATTCGGGTATGGCACCGTCGCCGAAATCCTAATTTCACCGATTCGGTTTAAAAAAAACAGGATTTAACTTTTGCAAATGAATTTCGCATCGAACCACGCAATCCAACACGCCACGCGATCCATTCACAGAACTTATCAGTTGAGCCAGGCGACCGACATAACTGGCGAGTCCCTTCAGTTCGTTTCGCAAATGTCCTGCCGGTATGGGTTTTCACATATCCATAGGAGTTTTAATGGCGACCGGATGTCTGATAAGGCACCATTTCCTGAACAAAATATGTCTCAGCCTGCCTGTGCGGGCTGAGGCGTTACTGCATGTTGTCCGATAATGTGATCCTGCTTGACCTTAGGATAATTCGTACATGATCGGCTTTTCAAAAATTAGGGATTCACTTTTAAAAATAGATTTTCGGTCAGTTCGGCAGATTTCCAAATATAGGTACTTTTGAAGTCAGCTTGGGTTCATGGGCGAGCGGCTTATTCCCCCCCCCTTGTGTCACCATAGTTGTCGCAACAGAACCAAAAAAAAGACCCCATCCCGATGTGGTCAGGATGGGGCAAAACTGTCCAGGTGCAGACAGAGAGAGAGCGTTATTTAGGAAGAACCTGAGCCCAAGTCGGGATTTCGCCGATGACGATATCAAAAACCGGAATCACCAGCACGTAGGTAACAACAACCGCCAAAGCGATACCGATAAAGTTTAGACCGATACCACTTCTCGCCATCTGCGGGATGGAAACATAGCCGGAGCCGAAAACAATCGCATTTGGTGGCGTTGCAACCGGCAGCATGAAGGCGCAGGAGGCGGCGATTGCCGCCGGGACAACCAGCAACAGCGGGTTCTGACCGAGACCGATGGCGACCGCCGAAAGAATCGGCATAACCATCGCTGAGGTGGCCGTATTGGAGGTCAACTCGGTGAGAAAAATAATCAGCGTCGCAACAGCTAGCATCAGCACCAGAATCGGTGCATTTTCCAGCTGTCCGACCTGCGCACCAATCCATTCGGCCAGTCCGGTCTTTTTAAAGCCGGTCGCCATTGCCAGACCGCCACCGAAGAGGATCAAAACCCCCCAAGGCATCTTGCTGGCCCAGTGCCAGTCCATGACAAACTGGTTCTTTTTCATGTTGATCGGGATCAAAAACAGAACCAAGGCACCGACCATGGCAATAGCCGCATCAGTCACCAGCGTTGGGTCAGGGAACATAAAACCGAGTTGCTTACGGAAAATCCAGCCCAGCGCAGTCAAGACGAAGACCAGAGCCGTCCAGCGTTCACCGGTATTCATCGAGCCCATTTCCTTGAGCTCTTTGTTGATCAACTCACAGCCACCAGGAACCTTTTTCAGCTTCATCGGGTTGGCGATACGGGTCAGCCAGAACCAGCAGACCGGCAGCATCACCACCACCAACGGCACACCAACCTTCATCCAATCGACAAAGGTAATCTCGTAACCGTAGGTTTTCTGCAGATATCCAGCCAGCACGGTATTTGGCGGGGTGCCGATCAGGGTGGCAACCCCGCCGATGGAAGCCGCATAAGCAATACCGAGCATCAAATTTAGGCCAAAGTTAAACTTGCCTTGCGAGAAATCGATGTGTTTGTCGAGCCCTTCTTTTTTACCCTCTTCGATGACGTGGGCAATGATCGCCAGACCGATCGGCATCATCATCACCGTGGTCGCGGTATTGGAGACAAACGCTGAAAGAAAAGCGGTTGCAACCATGAAGCCGAAGATCAAACGACTGGGTGAAAAGCCGACCGCTTTGACGATGTTCATGGCAATACGACGGTGCAGTTCCCAACGTTGCATCGACAGGGCGATGATAAAGCCGCCCATAAACAGGAAGATCAAGTGACTTGCGTAAGGTGCAGTCGCAGCCTTGGTGTGCATGATCCCCATCAATGGAAACAGGGCAATCGGCAGCAAGCTGGTCGCCGGAATCGGGATTGATTCACACATCCACCAGGTGGCCATCAACAGTGCAATCGCAGCCATTTTCTGCGCTGACGGATCCATCCCGGCAGGAGTCGGAATCAACAGCATCAGCAGAAACAGGGCCGGTCCAAGAGCCAGACCGATCTTTTGCCGCTTGGTGTATTCGCGTGGATCGCCCTCGTCAATTCCGCCAGGGGTACTCTTGAGACGATTGGCATGTTCTGCCGGCGCTTCATCCATTTCATCGGCCAGGTCAACATCATGCTCGGTATGGCTTTCAACAACCAGCATGCCTTTGCGGCCCATCAACCGCTTCATACCCTTCGGTGTAAAAGCGACCGTTTCTTTGGTGTCATCATGCATCGTCCAGAGACGATTCCATAACGCTGTCATCATGATTTACTCCTATCCAGCTATCGAAAACAGAGACTGTTTAAATGATGTCTGACGATTTCAAACAACTTTTGATTATCTAGATAGGAGCAACGGCGATGCCAAAACAACAAATCGTATACAATAAAAATATATCTATTGTCATTTCAGTGGCTTACTAGATTAAACAGGTTTATATCCGGAAACGAACAATGGTACAGAAATGGTGAAAAAATACAAAAAGCCGGCCCAATCGGCTAATTTTGGCCAATCGGGTCGGCTTGAAGCAGCCAGCTTTATGCATAATGCAGCTAATCGCAGGTCAACTGATATTTTTCCAGTTTATAACGTAATGTTCCACGCGGCACATTGAGGATACGCGCAGTTTTGGCAACATTACCACCTGTCACCTTAAAAGCCTTTTCGACCAACTCCTTCTCCACCTGTCCGACCACTTCGTCAAGGACGATCCCTTCTGGTGGAATTTCGAAACTGAAAGGCACTTCACTCTGCGGTTCTTCACCCCAGATTTCACGTGGCAGGTGTTCGGCGCGAATCTGTTCAACGTTATGCATAATACAGATCCGCTCGACAATATTGCGCAGTTCGCGGACATTTCCCGGCCAGTGATAACGCATCATCAGTTCAAGCGCGTCGCGGGAGAAGCCTTTCATCGACTTGTTAAACTCCTTACGGAAGCGGACCAAAAAGGTTTCGAGCAAAACGGGAATATCTTCGCGTCGTTCACGCAAAGGCGGGATATGAATCGGGAAAACATTGAGACGATAATAGAGATCTTCGCGAAATTCTTTGCGCTCCATCACCGCCTTGAAATCAGCATTGGTGGCAGAAATGATCCGCACATTAATATCAATATTCCGGTTACCACCAAGACGACGAATTTTGCGATCTTCGAGAACTCGCAATAATTTAACTTGCAGATTCATATCCATCTCACCGATCTCATCGAGAAAGATGGTCCCACTATCCGATTCTTCGAACAGACCTATTTTGCGATTTTTGGCATCGGTAAATGCGCCCCGTTCATGACCGAACAGTTCAGATTCGAGGAGATTATAAGGTAAAGATCCGCAGTTAATGTCAACAAAAGGACGCTCCTTACGCGGCGACAGATTGTGAATTGCGTGAGCAACAAGCTCTTTGCCAGTCCCGCTCTCACCGGTGATTAACACCGTTGCCGTTTCGTGCTTGGCAACCTCGCGAATCTGGCGAAAAATCTGCAGCAACGCCGGGCTGTTGCCGACCATATTGATCCCCGTTGCATCCTTCGATAAACGCTTGACCTTGCGGCGCAGGTTCTGCGTCTCGAGGGCCAACTTAACAATCAGGTGAATGGCATCAGCCTTAAACGGTTTTTTGATGTAATCATAAGCACCAATTTTTAATGCTTCGACAGCACTTTCAACGGTTCCGTAACCGGTAATGATGATCACCAGAATATCGGGATCGACCTCTTTCATCGCCCGCAGCACATCAAGACCGCTATGGCTCCCAAGATTCAAATCAAGCAAAACCAGACTGATTTCCTCTTCGGAAACAATCCGTACAGCTTCGTCGGGCGATTCGGTAGACAGCGGCCGATAACCATCTTCGGCGAGAATTCTTTCGAGATTTTCGCGAATAAACGCTTCGTCATCAACAATAAGTATTTTTTCCATGAAGTTATCCTTTGCGAAAATCAAATCGAGCCACCGACCAAATATAGCCACATTTAAGATCACTGACAAGCAATGTGGCCATTTTCGACCAGAACCTTCAATAAAATGGATAAATCAAAAGAAAAAGCGAACAGATGTGGTGGATTTTAGCCGATAAGGTTGTTTGGTGCGTCGTGATCAAGCGGAAGGGTAATATGCACAGTCGTCCCCTGCCCCGGCTGACTCTCAACATCAATCTTGCCGCCGTGATCGGAGATAATATTGTAACTGATCGCCAAGCCAAGACCTGTGCCCTGCCCTTTACTGGTATAAAAGGGTTCAAAAATAAGCGGAATCTGTTCAGCAGGAATACCAATGCCAGTATCGATGACACTGATGCGCAATTGCCCGGCAGTCAATGCAACGGCCACGGACAACACCCCACCATCCGGCATGGCATCAAGTGAATTATTGAGCAGGTTCAGCAGAACCTGCTTGAGACGATCAGCATCCATCTGCATCTCAGGCAGTTGCGCGGCGATAGATTCCCGCAACTCCACCTTCTGCCGTTGGCACTGCTTGCGCACCAAAAACAAGGAATCCTGCAGAACCGTCCCGATATCGCCAAGCGCCAATTGCGGCGCGGGCATGGAAGAAAAACGCAACATCTCGTTAACCAGAGACTCCAAACGCTCTATTTCACCAAGCGCGCGGCGGATCAACTTTTGATCAGTCTCTTGACCCAGCAGTCGATCATGCAGTTCGTCGAGCAGCAAACTGACACCGGTCAATGGGTTGCGCACCTCATGCGCAATACCAGCCGACATCCGTCCCAGCGATGCCAACCGGTCCATACGGGCCATCTGTTGACGCATGTTGACCCGTTCGGTCAGATCTTCCACAGTCAATAACCAGCCAGCCTGCTGGCGAAAGCTCAAGGGGAATATGACCAGCCGGTAAGTCAATGGACGACCGTTTCTCTGCAGCGCCACATAGCGCCGAGACGACTCGCGACGGTCGAGTTCACCGGTATTAAACCATTCCTCTAGCACCTCGCCAAACTCCGGCCAAAGGGTTAGCAATTGTTGCCACGGACTCTTCTGCGCCGGTCTTTCGATGCCGAGGATATTACATGCCGGACCGTTAACCGAAGTCACCTGGCAATCGTGATCAAAGGTCAAAATTCCGATTTCAACGTTCTCAAAAACTGTATCCTTGAAGTTTCGTTCCCGAATGATCTCTTTGCGTGAATGGCGGAGTGCCTGCAAGGTCTTCAACAATCGCTGTCGGCGATTATTTAACTCATCGACCATGGTATTAAACGACTCGGTGAGCACCCCAACCTCGTCATTTGAACGGACATTAACCCGGGCGGACATATTGCCACGGATCATCTCGCGCGTGCCTTCCGTCAACGACAACAACGGCCGGATAATACTGTTGGACAAACTGTATGCCGCCACAATGACGAACATGACCGTCATTGAAATCACCAACCAAGACTCACTCAAGTATTTGGTGATCTCCCGGCGAATCAGCTTGGAAGTCGCGACCGCAGGCTGATGGAAATACTGAACCTCTGCACCAATGGTAATGCCGCCGAATACCTGATATTTCCCATAATCACCGCGACTGTAATGAATCGGAGCATAGGCCATTATTTTCTTCGATCCACCGATATTCGTCGTGTCGAAGATTCCGGTTTCACCACGCCGAACTGCTTCTGCCGCCCTGGGGTAGTTGGGGTGAATAAATGCTGCCTCAAAGAGATTAAACGGCAACCGTCCGAGGCGTTTATCCTCTTCCGAAGTATTTTCTGTGTAAGCGGGAACCAGCGTCCCGTCAGAGTCAAAACCACGCACATCCCAATATTTCGGATGCGCGATAGTCCAACCCTGATCATCAAACATAAATGCGTAATTACCACTGGCGTAGGACGGAAAAGCGACATAACGATCTTCGGTCGGCGAAATATGCTGAGTATACTCAATCAGGTGGCGATGATCGAGAGAGAGGACCACCACTCCTTTGAATTGATTCTCGCGCCAGATCGGGGTCGCAAACCTGACGACGCCACGATAAGGCACCCCTTGCGACAGATCGGTTCGACTGACATACCAACCGTTCAAGTGCGAGACCCAGACCCCTGCCGCTGGTAACCGGGCTGCCTGTTGAAAATAATCCTCATTTCTGTAGGTGGTCGCGCGCGGGTCAGCAACATTTCTCAACTCGCTGGAGGGCCGACCATCAACAATCCTGATCCGCTCTTGCCCGCTTGCATCGATATAGGTCAGTTCACTATACAGCAGTGCCTTTTCGCGCACCTCCAGCGGCTGTTCTTTACTGCCACCTTGATACCAAAGCATCCGTTGATGGCTTGTACTGAAAGCGAGATACGAATTTTCCATCGCTGGCAGCAAAGCCAAATCCTGCAAATCCCCTTCAACCTCTTGAAGAAAAGCACTGACTTGACCGGCCACCATTTCAGCGCGTAGTTCAAGCGCCTTAGCAGCTTGGGTATCGAGCGCTTCGGTGGTGCGCTGACGGAGCAGATCCTCGACCAGGCGTAAACTGTGATGGGAATTGATCAGTAATAAAACCAGAGGGAGCAGGGAGAGCAACAGAAAAGCGCCGAGCACTTTTGTATGTAAATTGACACGAAACATGGAGCAGATTATAGCCGAATTCAGTTACTGAGCATAGCAATCAACAATTAGAAGCATAAAAAAGGAGTCCCACAAATGGAACCCCTAGAAAATAACAACCGACAAACTACGCAGCCGGCCTATAGTTCACATCAAACCTACTTATTACGCGACACCACATAGTCAGCCAGAGTGTAGAGTGCGCGCCGGGCCTCGCAGTCGGGGAACAGCTCGAGCTGACGCTTGGCCAGTTCAATCCGATCAGCCGCCCTTTTCCGGGTGTAAGCAATACCGCCATGACGATCGATCAGTTCGCAAGTGTAATTCAGGTCCTCGTCACTTAATTCCTCGGCATCAATAATCCGGGCAATCTCTTCTTTTTCCGCGGCCGATGCCCTGGAATAGGCACAGATCAAAGGCAGGGTCATCTTTCCTTCGAACAGGTCATGACCACGCTCTTTGCCGAAATCGGCTACATCGGCAACGTAGTCAAGCGCATCATCCATCAACTGGAAGGCGATTCCGATCTCCAGGCCAAATTCCCGCAGAGCCAGCTCACGAGCTTCATCGGTGTCGGCAAGAACCCCACCGACCTGACAGGCAGCGGCAATCAGAATCGCGGTTTTATCACGCACAACCTGCAGGTAACGTTGCTCATCGACTTCAAGGTCACAGGTGTTGATCAATTGAAGGATCTCACCCTCGGCTAACTGGGTCGTGGTATCGGAAAGTATTTTCAGAATTTTCAGACTGCCACTATCGACCATCACCGAAAATGACTTGGCAAACAGGTAATCCCCGACCAATACCGAGGCCTGATTTCCCCAGACCGAATTGGCCGAACGGTTACCGCGCCGCAAATCTGCACTATCGACAACGTCGTCATGTAGCAAGGTTGCCGTATGGATAAATTCAACGACGCTGGCTAAGGATACGTGTTTTTCACCCTGGTAGTTGCAAAGGCGAGCAGAAAGCAGCAGCAACATCGGGCGGATACGCTTACCGCCGCTGGAAAGGATGTATTCTCCAACCTGACTGACCAACTGCACGTCGGAGGTCAGATTATGTTTAATGTGTCCTTCGACCGCATCCATTTCATTTTTGAGCAGAGCAGTAACTGTATCCATAACAAGCTGAATTCCTTGAACTTCGAATGACATTGAGACAGAGCCAGGCACGGCTACCGAAAGTAACCCTTACAGACCCGGCAAGTATTATCCCTCACAATCGGACCATTGTAGAAACGACACCTATTGATGTCAAAACCTTTTTCAAGACAAGGGATAAAACTTGCGACTTAGCGATCTCGAAGCGGCAAAGAGACAACCAGCAACGCGCCATCATGCGGAGAAGGTGCTGCGGAGATTTCACCACCATGCTCCTCAATCAGTTTACGGCAGATTGACAATCCCAGGCCGGTCCCGTCGCTCCCTCCCTTGGTGGTAAAAAATGGCTCAAAAAACTTTTCCAAATCGGTATCAGCAAAACCAGGGCCGCTGTCATGAATTTCGACAATCACGTGCGTCTGCGACGCAAGCAGCTCTATCCAGATCTCACCGCAACCCTTTAACGCTTGCGCGGCGTTTAGCAACAGGTTAACCAACACCTGCCTGATCCTGTCACCATCGGCCCAAACACTCGGCAAATCGTCGCTGTCAGGCAAATGAATATTGATTTGGCGAAACAACTTCTGTGGCCGTAACGATTCAGCCGTTTCTGCCACCAGCGCCTTCAAATCGACCGGTTCTCGTCGCGGAATACCGATTTTTGCCAGCCCCAATAATCCGCCAGTGATTTTTTTGCAACGATGACATTCATCAATAATCGCCCGCAGATCATCTTTGCGCTGATCGTCCCCAGGGCAATCCTCCAATAGCAGCTCCGCATAACCAAGAATAATGCCGACCGGGTTGTCGATCTCGTGAGAGACTCCGGCAGCGATTTGCCCAACGGCTGCCAACCGCTCAGTCCGAATCAGACGTTCATGAACCTGCAAGAGTTCCGAATTGGCGTTTTGCAATTGCACATTCTTCGATTGTAATTCTGACTGATTCTGCGCCAGACTCGACGCCATTTCATTGAATGCCGTCGCCAACAGCGCTAACTCGTCACGCCCAGTGGAGGGGATAGTGGTTTGCAACTGCCCACTGGAAATAGCCCGCACCCCTGCGGTTAATTGCTGGATCGGCCGGGTTACCCGGCGCGTCACCAAGGCGACCAAAAACAGAGCACTCGCCGCAGCGATCAAAGCAATAAACAAAAAGGTGCGACGCATCTCATGGAGCTGACGGTCGACAGTTTGAAATGAAAACAGGTAGCGAACGTTGAGGACTTTTCCACCAGAGGGACCAAAAGCCGGCGCAACAACTTCGAGCAACCGCCTGTTATCTGCCAACTCCAGCGTTCGTGAGACGGGATCAAGCACCGACATCAACCAGGCCTGATCTACGGGCAGCAGGGGAAGCTGCTCGCCATTGAAGGGTGGTGGATCAAAAAGAACCCGCCCAGTCGGAGAATAAATGATGAACTTGATCAGATCGGGATTGAAACTCAGCAAGCCCTTTAATTGTTCTCGATGGGCTGGACCCGCAGCCTGACTGAAGTTGCCGCGAAAATGCTTTAATAATTCCGGGGTAGCAAAACGGGCAAAGGCAAGTTGTTGGACATTGAGAGACTCTTGCCACTGCCGCGCCTGATTGCGTTCAAGCACAGCAAAAGCCGCCAAAAGCACAACCAGAAGCAAGACACTGGTATATATAAATAGTTTCCTACCTAGTGTAATCCGCATAATCACCTGAAATTATAGAAGAATAGTTATCATATGAGGAGCAAAGCAAAGCTGTCAAGAAAACTGCGGCAACTTTTTTGTTTTGACTTTTCAGGCGTTGCCCCATAATCTCTAACCGCTTTTGTCATATATCTAAATGGTGTTTGACATTTTTCTCATATCCCATAAACTTACTCTGTTAATTTGGTCCCATTTGTAAATTCTCAACAGGAGGTTGCATGGAAAAACCATCCTACAATATCGACATTGTCAGGAGCTTCGTCAACTGGAGTATCGTCTGGGGCGTGGTGGCCATTTTAGTCGGAGTGATTGCCTCCTTGCAAATGGTTAACCCGGACCTCAACTTCCCTCCCTACCTGACGTTTGGTCGACTACGCCCGATTCACACCAATGCCGGCATCTACGGTTGGGGGATCGGCACCACCTTTGCCATGTTCATTTATATTGCCCAGCGGCTCTGCAAAACCCCGCTCTGGAGCCCTGGACTGGCAAAATTTCAACTCTGGTTTTTCAATGCGACCATCATCGCCTCGGCAATAACCCTGTTGCTCGGCTATACCACCTCTAAGGAATACCACGAAATGGAATGGCCGATCGATGTGATGATCGTCATTCTCTGGGTCGTCTTTGCCGTCAACATCATCATGACCATCATCAAGCGCAAAGAGGAGCAGATGTATATCTCCCTCTGGTACATGATGGCGGCGATCATCGGTGTGGCGATTCTGTTTCTGGTCAACTCGGCGGCTTTTCCGGTTTCATTGTTCAAATCCTATTCGGCCTACGCCGGAACCAATGATGCCAACGTCCACTGGTGGTTCGGGCATAATGCCGTTGCCATGGCGTTGACTGCGCCACCGTTGGCAATGTTCTACTATGTTCTGCCAAAATCGACCGGTGTACCGATCTACAGCCACCGTTTGTCGATCATCTCCTTCTGGTCGTTGATCTTTATGTACCTCTGGACCGGCGCTCACCACCTGCTCTGGACTCCGGTCCCCGATTGGGTGCAGACCCTGGCGATGGCCTTTTCGGTGATGCTGATTGCCCCCTCCTGGGGATCGGTCATCAACGGCTACCTGTCGATGAACGGCCAGTGGCAGCAGATGCGGGAAAACTATCTGGTCAAGTTTCTGATTATCGGTATCACCTTCTACGGTCTGCAGACCTTGCAGGGTCCGATGCAGGCGATCCGAACTTTTTCAGCCTTCATCCACTATACCGACTGGATTCCCGCGCACATTCACATGGGCACCATGGGCTGGGTCTCGATGATCAGCTTTGCCAGCATCTACTATCTGGTGCCTCGCATTTACGGTAAGCAACTGTTCAGCGTTCCGCTGGCCAACCTGCATTTCTGGTTGATTCTGATCGGTCAATTGATCTGGTCGATCAGTCTCTGGGTTGCCGGCGTCTTGCAGGCCGGCATGTGGAATGCGATGAATTCAGATGGTAGCTTGACCTACACCTTCATGGAAACCATGGTCGAAATGTACCCCTACTGGTGGGCCCGCGCTGGCGGCGGAATTATCTACTTTGTCGGTGTGCTGATTTTCATCTACAACCTCTACATGACCACGCGGCAAGGCGAAGCATCTTCACCGGCGATTGCCAAAGCGGAAGGGAGGGCCTGATTATGTGGGAAAAAAAACCTGTCCTTCTCATGGTTCTGGCAACCTGCGCGATTCTGGTCGGCACCATCGTCACCATGATCCTGCCGTTTGCCTGGGTCAATACCGAGGCAGATCGTATCGAAGGGGTGGTTCCCTACACCCCGCTGCAGCAGGAAGGCCGTGACGTTTACATCCGCGAAGGCTGCAACAACTGTCATTCGCAGACGGTCCGCCCGCTGGTCGCCGAGGTGTTGCGCTACGGTGAATATTCCAAATCGGGCGAGTTCGTCTATGATCGCCCCTTCCTCTGGGGTTCCAAACGGACTGGCCCCGACCTGGCGCGCCTCGGTGGAAAATACCCGGATGCCTGGCATTACAAGCATATGGATTCGCCGCGCTCAATGGTTCCGCGCACCAACATGCCGGACTATAAATGGCTGCGCGAGTACTCTCTCGATCCCAACATGATCCGCCGCAAAATGGAAGTTCTTGATTTCCCTTACACTGAAGAACAAATCAGTGCGCTGGCAAGTAAAAACGAGATGGACGCCATCGTTGCCTATATGCAGAAACTCGGCAGCGATATCCCTTGGCGACAGACGGTTAAAACCGAGATCGTTGGTGAATTGATCAACCCCTACAGCGATACAGAGCATAGTGCCATGGAATCCTGGGAAGGCATTTATCAGAGCAACTGCGCCGCCTGTCACGGCGGTCATCTCGAAGGGGAAATTGGTCCCGAACTGGTCGGAGCAAACTACGCGGATGCGGAGCTGTTTGAAATCATTTACAATGGCATCCCGGATGGCGGCATGCCGTCATTCTCAGCCCTTGGGACAGATAAGGTCTGGAAACTGACCAACTTTATTAGGGACTATAACCTCGGTGAGGATCATAACTAATGGATTTAGGATCACTCCTTTATCTGGGCGTCACCTTCGGTCTGTTCGTGATTTTCGCGCTGATTGTATTTCGGACCTATCGGCGCAAAAACAAAGACCAAGGCGAAGCCCCAAAATACAACATGCTTGATGATGATTAATTTGTAACGCTCGCAGCAAACCGGCCGTTACACTTAAAAGGATATTGATATGAGCAATTCTGATCAGTCGCATGAAGATCATGCCGATGGAATCGTTGAAGCAGGCAAGAAGGCACCAGTCTATTTTTATCTGCTGTTTTTCGGGTTGATTGCCTGGGGGGTGATCTTCATGGCCTATTATCTGTTCAGCGGCTGGAGTTCCAGCGGTGAATTTGATGAAAAAATGACGGCACACACCTCGGCCTACAATCAATCGGCCCCATCCGCCGAGGCGACAATTGCAGACCAATCGGCAGCAAGCAGCATTGACGCAGCAGAGCTGTTCGCATCCTACTGCGCTGGCTGTCACGGCGCTGACGGCAAAGGTGGATTCGGCAGCGACTTAAGTCGTGGCAGCTATATCTACGGAAAAGATACCGCTGCGGTTAAAACGAGTATCGCAAATGGTCGCGGTGGCAAGATGCCTCCTTTTGGTGGCCAACTAAAGGACGCAGAAGTAGACGCCCTGGTTGAATTCTCCAAAAACCTCTAATCCTTAAAGCTTGCCGGGGCGGTTCCTCGCCCCGGCAAAACCTTGGCTATGTCACAAACATCCTGTGTTGATAAACTCCCCGGGCCACTCAGCCCCTGGCGGCGCAAATTTCAATGGGTCATCTCGTTACTGATTCTGCTGCTGCCTTGGCTGCAACCGGGTGGCAACAGTCTGCTGCGCATTGACGTCCCCAGCTTAAGCCTGTATCTGTTCGGGCAAGTGTTGCGGATAGAAGAGCTATTTCTTTTTTTACTGTTCTGCCTCGTTTTCGGTATCGGGTTCCTGCTTATCACCTTGATTTCCGGTCGCGTCTGGTGTGGCTGGGCTTGCCCACAAACGACACTCAACGACCTTGCAGAATGGTTTGCCAAACGACTAAAATTAAACGTCCGCAAAAATCGCCTCCAGGGTGCTAGCTGGCGCAAAGTTGTTGTTCAGGGATTCTATTTTCTGCTGGCAACGCTGGTTTCCGCCAATCTGCTCTGGTATTTCATCGAACCACAACGCTTTTTCCGCAGCATCTACTATGGCCAGCTCCACTATTCGATCTGGCTGACATTTATCAGCATTGCTCTGATTATCTACCTTGACCTGGCTCTGATCCGACGCTTGATGTGCAAAGAGTTCTGCCCCTACGGACGCATCCAAACGGCACTGGTCGACCCCGCAACTCTCACCCTGCAGATGCCGGAGAGCGAAAAGGAGCGCTGCATCAAGTGCAACTCCTGCGTGCGCTGCTGTCCGATGGGAATTGACATCCGTCAGGGCTACCAGGTCGAATGTATCAACTGCGGACGCTGCCTCGATGCGTGTCGACAGATCATGCAAAAGCGCCAGCAAACGGGACTGATCTCTTACACCTTCGGTGTCGATAAGTTGAGCCCTGCGGCGCTATTTAATCCGCGAACGATCCTTTTGAGTCTGATCCTGGTCATCCTGATGGCGATTCTTGCGTTTTCCATTTTCAATCGTGTTGAAGCGTCACTCAAAATATCAGTTTCGCACAGCGTCGCAAGTCGCCTGCTCAAAGATGGGCGGCAGGCAACCTTCTTTAATGGCTGGATTAACAATCGCAGTACGAAAAGCGAAATCTACTACCTGCAAGCCAAGACGAAATCAGGTGCCCCACTGACGATCAAGGGGCAGACGCAACAGCTTAGGCTTTCTGCGGGACAAAATCGTAAAATTGATTACGTGTTGATCTCCGCCACTGACGAGCAAGCATTCATGATAGACTTCGTACTATTCAATAATGAAAATCGACAACTGGCGGTCAGTGAAGCGCAGATATCGCCGTTGAGCAAATAAATCCGGGACCCTAAATGCCTAATAATTTCTACCCGTTTTTCATTCTATCTCTACTTGGAGCTTTTCTGCTCTTTTCGACCTGGTCGGCCTTTCAGGCCTCAACTCCGGGGACCGAAGTCACTGACCGTGACTACTACAGCAAGGGCCTGAAATACAACAACACGCTGGTCGAAAAACGAGCGGCCAGTGTCCTCGGCTGGAAGGTCGCTACGACGCTGGCTGAGAAACAATTACAGATCAGCTTGATGGACGGCAACTCCGCTCCGGTCAGTGGAGCTAGAGGGCTGTTAACTTTCTACACTCAGGCAGAGAGCAACCAATTAGCGCTACCACTCGTTGAAAACTCACCGGGAAGTTATCACATTCAACTGCCGGCAACACTCACTGGTGAAATTACTGTGCGCGTTGATTTTGAGCGCGAAGGTGCCAGAATTTCACGCCAGTTATTACTCAATATCTGATGACAGAATCGACCCCGCCACCACTGAAATGTATCCACTGCAAAGAGATATTTCTGCCTGCGGATCTCGTTTCTACTGAAATTGATGGCCAAACCCTCAACTTCTGCTGTCACGGTTGTAGTAGTGCCTATCAGATTATCAATGGTGCCGGCCTCAGCAGTTACTATCGCCGCCAGGATCGGCAAACGGTTGCCAACAAAGAAGCCATTCAAACCAAATACGACCCCGAATATCTGGCCCGGTTCGTCAGTCATGCAAACGACATAGACAGAATCAGTTTGATCATTGACGGTATCCGCTGTGCGAGTTGCATCTGGGTCATCGAACGAATTCTGCAAAAACAGCCGGGGGTTCACTCTGCCCGGGTCAATTTTGCCACCCACCGGATTCTGATCGATTTTGACCAGGCACAGATTTCTCCCGCGCTCATCTGCACGCAACTGGCGCAAATCGGTTATATCCCCCGCCCCTACTCTCCCGACGAATTACAGCAGTCGGCCGATCGCGAACAACGCAGCCTGATGTTCCGTTTCGGCACCGCGGTATTCCTGTCGATGCAACTGATGGGTTTTTCTATCGCTCTTTATGCGGGTTATTTCCAGGGCATCAACCCGCAAACCCGTGACTTGCTGCAGATATTGGCGGCGCTGGTCACCACCCCGGTGATTTTCTATTCCGGCTACCCGTTTCTGCGCGGCGCCTGGTACAGCCTGCTTAATCGTCAGCCGAACATGGACCTGCTGATCGCCCTCGGCTCCCTCTCCGCCTACAGTTACAGCCTCTACGCTTTGACCATTGGCGGCGAGATTTACTTCGATACCGCGGCAATGATCATCACCCTGATTCTGGCCGGCCGCCTGTTCGAAAGCAGTGCCCGGCGAAAAGCCTCAGCCAGTGTCGACCGACTGCTAAAACTTGCTCCGGCCAAAGCCAGCCGTTGGCAAGACGAAGAGTGGATCAGCGTCGATAGTCAACAACTACAACCGGGCGATCGCATCCAGGTTGTCGCCGGTGAACGCCTGCCGGCCGATGGCATTATCCGCAGCGGAGCGACAGAAATTGACGAGGCCGCCGTCACCGGCGAACCGCTACCGGTGGTGCGTGAAATTGGCTCAAACGTCACCTCTGGCACCCTGAATCTGACCGGACGGATTGAAGTTGAAATTACTGCCGCAGCCGCTGATTCTTTTATCTCCAGAGTGGCCGGCATGGTCGAGCAGGCCCAGGCCAGAAAAGCTCCGGTGCAGCGACTTGCCGATCGCATTGCGACGATCTTTATCCCCATTGTCCTGCTGATTGCGGCAGTAACCTTCTTCTTCTGGGGCGGAGGGGAAAACGGCCTGTTGTACGCCATCACTGTCCTGGTGGTTGCCTGCCCATGCGCGTTGGGGTTAGCGACACCAACGGCTGTCATGGTGGCGACCGGACGCGCTGCCGAAGAGGGAATTCTCTACCGAGGTGGCGATGTTCTCGAGGCGACAGCCGATATCAAACTGATTGCCTTTGACAAAACCGGAACCCTGACAACCGGCAAGCCTCAAGTCGCAAAGATACAACCAATTTCAATAACAGAAACGCAGCTGCTGCAACTGCTCGCCAATACCGAAGCCGGGAGTCAGCACCCCTTAGCCAAAGGGATTCTAGAGCGAGCCAGAGAACAGAACCTGACAACCTCCCCGCAAAACAGCTCACAAACGGTCCCCGGA
The DNA here is from genome assembly GCF_055389805.1 of Desulfuromusa ferrireducens. NCBI lineage: Bacteria > Pseudomonadati > Thermodesulfobacteriota > Desulfuromonadia > Desulfuromonadales > Geopsychrobacteraceae > Desulfuromusa > Desulfuromusa ferrireducens. The sequence goes on along the minus strand of NZ_AP042415.1, from coordinate 2,986,585 downwards.
CGGGGGATTAAAAGCTCCGGAAGGGACGGAGAAATTCTCGCTGGCAGCCAGCTGTTTCTCCAGGAGCAGGGCATCGAGTTTGCCACCACAAACAATAATTCATCAAACAGCGAAGTCCACTTGGCGCAAAATGGCGAATACCGGGGTTGGATCGAATTAAGCGATCAAGCCCAGGAGGATGCAGCGACACTGATCAGTACCCTGAAACAGGCGGGTTATCAGACCCTACTGCTAACAGGAGACCGCACCGATGCGGCCGCTGCCCTTAGCGCCCAACTTAACCTGGACAATTACCACGCACAGTTGACCCCGGCAGACAAAGCGCAATTGATCGAGCAGTGGCCTGATTCGCGGGTGATGATGGTCGGCGACGGGATCAATGACGCGCCAGCCTTGAGCGCAGCGCGGATTGGTTGCACCCTGGCTGGCAGTACAGACATCGCCGTGGAAAGCGCTGACCTAATCCTGACCCGGCCGAAACTGAGCAACCTGTTGACCGCCCTGAACCTGTCGCGCTGCAGCATGAAAATTATTCGGCAGAATTTACTCTGGGCTTTCAGCTATAATTTAATCGCCTTGCCACTGGCGGCCAGTGGGCATTTAGCACCCGTCTACGGCGCAGCGGCGATGGCGATCAGTTCTATTTGCGTGGTCACCAACTCCCTGCGACTGAAAAGGATTGCCTTAACCAATGCTTAAATCGATCCTGATCCTGATTTTCCTCTCCTTCTGCATCGGTACCGGCGTCTGGCTGTTTTTTATGTCGGCGGTCAAGCGGGGCGATTTCGATGATATCGAAGGAGCCAAATACCGTATGCTTGACGATGATGATGATGAGTCTGATGACGATTTTCCAGGCGGGACTCGACGGTGAAAAAAAGACCTCTAGGTACCCATAAATCGAGATGCCGGGAGTTCCCATGGATCCACTAATCAGCATGGCATTTATGACCGGTCTGCTTGGATCTGCCCACTGTATCGGCATGTGCGGCGGTTTGGTCAGCGCCCTTTCATTGACCGCTGACGGTCGTAACAGTGGCATTGCCTTTCACCTGCTCTACAATCTCGGCCGCATTACGACCTATACCTTGATTGGATTTCTCGTTGGCTGGCTCGGGTCAGCGATGGTGGTGAAAAGTTCGTTGCAGGACGTGACGCGAGTCTTGTTGATTGGCAGTGATCTATTTATCATTCTGGTCGGCTTGGGGAGTGCCGGGCTATTCACCAAACTAAACATGATGTCCCTGGAAATCAAAGGCCCGATCGGCGTCATGACGAAAGCGGTCAAAGGACTGCGAAAACTGCCGCCCGCGTTCGCAGCCTTACCGCTGGGTCTGTTGTTTGGATTTTTGCCGTGCGGACTTCTTTACGCAATGGCGCTGACGGCGGCACAGAGCGCCGACAGTAGTATCGGGGCGCTGATGATGACGGCTTTCGGACTGGGAACGGTTCCGGCCCTGTTACTGGTCGGCGGAACGGCCCAATGGGTCAGTTCAAAACGCAGCTGGATGCTCAAAGCGGCCGGTGTGACTGTGGCACTGATGGGCTGTTACAATCTTTACGGACACATCAACATGCTAACCTAGCGAAAACTATTAGGGTTTCTTTTTCAGCAAACTGGCCCTCAGCGGCGCAAAGTGATGTTTATCCGCCTGCCATTCGTATCCACCAGCATCCCAGATATCCTCCAATAAATCCCAATCGAGATGAAGTTGTCCCGTTTCATCAAACAACTCCGATACTTCCAGCATTTCGAGATCTTCAATAATCAAATTGCCGTTACTATCCGCCCAATGAAACGGTTTGATTTCCATCGGACCAACGGTTTGTAGCGGGATCACCGAACGATGGCCATCGGGATTGGCAATCAACTCCCCTTTCCAACGGATCGAATCGCTGGAAACGGCTTCTTTTGCCACCTCAAGCATATAGGAAACAGTTGTCTGCAACGCTGGCTTACGGAAAATCCAACGGGCCATCCCCTCGAGATTATCCAAACTTGAGGCAGGCGGATCAGCTTCAACCAGTTTCCAACCCTGTGGGTATTCTTCACGCAGGATCATACCCTTCAAAGGCTTATCCGATGAAAGCTTGATTCGAATCAACACCCGACTTCCGGGAGCAGCATACGGCGGCAGTAAGCGCTTGGCCTGCATTGTCGGTGCCTGTACACTAGTACTACGGAGATAAAAAGCACCCACAACAAGCAGAAACACGACGAGCAGCCCAAGCAACCAAAGCTGTTTTTGCGAGTTTTTAGGTGGAGGAATTATTTCTTCCGGTTGCTCTTCCCGCTTTAGAATTTCTTCAAGCTCGACTTCAAGAGCTTCAGCAAGCTTCAGGGCGTTATCTCGCCTGATGGTCGGATAACGATTATTTTCCCAACGCGACACTGTATCGGTCGTCACACCAACAACTTTCGACACATAGAGTTGAGTAAGACGTTTATCTTCCCGCACCCTGCGAATAGCCTCCCCGTCGATTGAAACGGAAGGTAATTGTCGAATATCCAAGTCCATATAAGTTGACCTAAAAAATAGAGTTTATCTGACCAATGAAGTCTACCAGAGTGTTTACAGTTGAGTAAACCGTGGAATTAGATAACATCAAATCAATAAAACCAACCCGACATACAAACCGCAACTGGCTAATTTTACTTAAACACAACCCGACATCTTACGACATTCAAGCCGATGTCTGATGAAAACAGGTAAAATATGTGGAATTATCCATCGCAAAGGTGACGCGGAGGCTGTCACCGCTTTAAACTCTAGAGGAGGAAGAAGATGAAAAAACTACTGACCCTGTTTGTTGCTGTTGCCTTGGTCTCTGTCGCTGCCATGACCGTTATTGCTGCCGACAAAGGACCCGCTGAATTAAAAATGTCTGCAAGTATGGGCGATGTTACTTTCAACCATGCTAAGCACCAGGAACTGGTGACTGACTGCGCAACCTGTCACCACACCGGGGTTGCCGACGGAGCATGTAAAACCTGTCATGGCTCAAAGCCGGAAGCTCCCAAAGCAAAGAAAGCTTTCCATAAATTGTGCAAAGACTGTCATAAAAAAGAAGCCGGACCGACGAAATGTAAGGCTTGCCACGTAAAATAATCACGATATCACAATAAAAAAGGCGGGCCGTTGTGGCTCGCCTTTTTTATTACCTTAAAGATATTATGAAATTATTTTCATTTTTAGTTGACATTAATTATTTAATCCTTATAATTACAAACAACAGAGAAAACAAACTCTCTCCAAACAAACTTTTGCCCCGTGTTCTCCCTCCTGACGCGGGGCTTTTTTTGTCTTGCGCAGGTGAAACCCTACCCTGCCACCACCCCTCAAATATTTTTGAAGACTTTCAACAAATGTGGCACCAACTGTTTTTTGCGCGACAACACCCCTTTAAGGATGTATAAATTTTCATTTTCTTGAGGGTAACCGATGACATAGGGCAGCTCGTTAGGCCCAACCGTCAGCAACAAGCTGGTCTCCATAACGATATCGGTAACGAGTAACGCCGCCAATTCGTAGCCCCGTTCTTTCCGTAGCGATTTCAACTCGACCAACAACTCATCGTAGCGCTGATGGAACGAATGAAAGTTAACCACCTCAACCTGCCCCAGTCCAAGCATGTGATTTCCAGCAGAATACTCTTTAAAATCGGTCAACAGCAAGTCACGAGCAGCCGTCCCACTAGCCATCGCGCTGCCTGAGGCAAAAAGCTCAGCACCGAAGGTCTTATATTCCAAACCGGAAAGGGATTCCAACCAGGGAACCAATTGGCGGTCACTCTCGGTTGTGGTCGGAGACTTGAGAATAACCGTGTCTGACAACAGACCGGCAAGCAGCAAACCAGCCGTCGCCGGTTGCGGATCGATCCGCGCCTGTTGATAGAGAGTTGCCACCAAAGAGCAGGTGCTACCTAAGGGTTGATTGATAAACCGAATCGGCGTATCGGTATGAAAATTACCCAAACGATGATGGTCAATCACTTCAAGAACTTCGACTTTCTCCGCTCCGGGAACGGCTTGGGATAATTCATTGTGATCGACCAAAATCAACTTAACGGGAGAACTTTTGATCAAATGACTCTTGGTTGCAATTCCCGAAACCCGTTTATCGGGTGAAATTACGATAGCTCCAGGATTTTTGCCGTGCTGCAGCTTGAAGCGTAAATCATCCAACAGGTCATTTGGTTCAACGCTTAAGAAATCGCTCTCAACCAGCTCTCCAACCGGTGTCGCCATGCGCGTCAACCAGACACTGTTTGCGGTATCGTATGCACTGACCAGTATCGAAACACCTTTTTCTTCGGCTACCCTCAGCAACTCATCACTGACCGGAGACTTGCCTGAGATAATCAGCAAACGAACACCGGCCTCAATGGCTTTTTTTTGAATACCGACCCGGTCACCGGTAATTAGAATCGTCTGCTGCGGTACGATTTCATCCACCCAACTACTGAAGCTGGCCTCACAACGGGCACCAACATAAAGGCTGAAATCATCCACCTGATCGGCTTCAACCAGGTGGTGCGCTGTCGCCGCCAAGCAAGATTGAATTGACGCAAGGGAAGCGCGCACCCGACGCATTTTATCCGGTTCGGTGGGGACAAGAAAAACCTCCGAGGCCGTTTTCAGTAACAACATCCCTTTTGGACGGAACTCATCATCAACGACCGGCAACATACGAATGCGATGCTTGTGATACAGCTCAATGGCTTTTGACATCGGCGTCGATTCATGGATAGTCACAACCTCTTCAGTGACGACATCCTTAATTCTAGGGTGCACATCGGCGAGCAATTCAGGGATCGGAACCCCAAGGTGCTCAAGAACGAACTCTGTTTGCTGATTAAGATTGCCCGCACGAGCGGAATACACATTTGTCAGCCCCTGCTGGCGGCGCAACTCTGCGTAAGCAATAGCGCTACAGATGGAATCGGTATCGGGATTGCGGTGCCCGATAACGTAAATTTTTTCCTCAATATTCATCGCCAGCCTCCTTCAGTAGAGCAAAACATTTTCGCTGCCTTTTACCACCCAGACGCTTAACTGTCATCAGCAGAAATAAAAAAACCTGCGTCAGAAGACACAGGTTTGTAAAAAAAACTTATAAGTTGAAAATCAATCAGTCAGTGACTTGCGCCAAAGTTGTGACCTGACGTAGTACGCCCTTCACATCACCCAAACCGATAACATTTTTGATGATCCCTCGTTCGAGACGATTGTTTGCATCAAAGCTAACCAATAGCTCGCGGCCGTTGGTTTTAAATACGGAAGGGTCAACCAAAACCTTACAGAGTGTCCCTTCAGCGGCAAAAAAGTTTTTATCTTTATTCTTTAGGCCTACCGCTGGAGTCACAACAATTTCTTCGACCCCTTTACGATGAAAGGTCGGCATGTGGATTGTCTGTTGTTCAAGAGAGCCAAAAGCCTCTAAACGTAAATTATAAAACGCACTCAAAATATCATACACCGGGCCATCGGTCTCAAGGGGCAACATCTCGTCAGCATCGATACGATGATATTTAATTTTTTTGTACTGAACCTGGCGCTGATCATAATCGAAGGTATAGCTGGTCTGCTTTTCACGCTGCTCCTTGCCCTCCCCCTTATAGGTGTGGGAGCTGTGGACCAACGGACGCAAAAAACCGTCGGGGCCGATTTCCATCAACGTTTGGTATTTTTCAATGCGATTCTTGGTAACAAAAGCAGCAAAGCCGCGGGTACGGGCTTCCATTGTAGCAAGATAGGTCCCGGCTTGTTCACCTCTCTCAAGCCGAATAGTCCCTTCAGCGAGCCGCTTGAACCACAGAAAAGACACATCGTAAGCTAACTGCTCGCCGACCAGCCCTTCAACTGGATGAATATTCCCCTGATCAGCAGCAACAGATGAAACTTGCACTGCGAACAGCAGGAATAGAGCATTGATTATGAGAATAAGCTTCCTGATCATGTATATAAGACCTTTTTCAATAATTTTACCCAGAAAAACTGTAGCATTTATACCATGGTGTGGCGTATTGGCATCTACCTTTGAAACCGCCGACACATCGAAACCGATCTACTTGCCACACCCTCTCCAACATTCCAGAGCAAAAGCAACAACTTGAAAATTTATCATTATTTATTGGTCGCTTACGTGTCATCGTGGATACATATTTACTTCAAAATCAATGCCAATTTACTGGCAAACAAAATACTAATCTAACGGCGCTCCCCCCCCAACCGGGGCACCATGCAATAACACACTTGACGAAAAGCTTTGATCCAACTAATATCCATATATTCAAAATTCAATAAAGGTAAATAATTATGATTGAGTCTGCTGAAAAGTTGCCGTTTGGGAAAGAACAGGATTATGATCGCGAATCAGAAATTTTAAAGGTTCTCGGCCATCCGATACGATTAAAGATTGTAGCGGGTTTGATGTCTCAGTCCTGTAATGTAAAAAAAATCTGGGAATGTCTCGGCCTTCCGCAGGCGACCGTTTCTCAACATCTGGCACTTTTAAAAAACAAAGACATTATTTCTGGACGTCGTGAAGGAGTAGAGGTTTTCTACCAAGTCACCTCTCCAGAAGCGAAGCGGATTGTCGGGGCAATTTTTGAAGGCCCCATCAACTGCGACCAGTAAACATAATCGCGTCCACCAAAAAAACGGTCACTTATTTTATAAGTGACCGTTTTTTTGGTGGCGTAAATACGACTTAATCTTTATTTTCCGGCCCGGATTGCAGCAACCGTTTTGCCTCGAATCCCCCAGTTTTCCGCCGGGATCTCTTCGATGATAACATGGGTGGCTTCTGGATTTTTACCAAGCACTTCCTTCATTGCCACGGTAATCCGATCCATCAACTCCTCTTTTTTTTCTTCGCTGATTCCACCAACAGTACGTACAGTTACAACAGGCATCTGGTATCCTCCTTTCATCACTGATTAAATGCGAAGATCTAGTATAGCCCGAGCGAGAAAAGAATCAATAGTCAATTGCCGGCTACAGTAAACGAGCCAGAAGATAGATGACCTCGTATGTTGCCGGGACCCCTTGCTCACTTCCATAACAGTCATTGTAATACAAAATCATCTTTTGCATAACCTGTCGCGAAGCTAATCCCTGCGGACGCTGTTGACTGGCATTCTGCGCACCGATTTTTTTCAGGCTACGCATCAAGGCTGGCACATTTGCGTGCCACTCTACTTCAAACTCCGAACGCAGGGTCACAATCTCAAATCGATCCCCCAGCGCAGCTGAAACCGTCTCCAAAGACGGGAAACTTTGACTATGCGACTGTTTGTCGACTAACACCGATTGATGTGAAGTCCGCAATTCATGCAGCGTTTTTTCGCCAAAAAGTGCCAGCGCCAACAAACCATCCGGATTCAGTACCCTTGCTACCTCGGAAAAAGCATTGGGCAAATCATTCAACCACTGATAAACAGAACTGGAGAGGACCAAGTCAAAACTGCTGTCGACAAAAGGGAGTGCCGCGGCATCCGCATCACATACCGGCGCAGGGGAAAGGGTCTGTTGCACATGATGACTCATGCCATGCGCGATATCCGACAAAACCAATTTCATTTCCGGATAGCGTTGCAGCAGTTGGCGACTGAGCAGTCCAGTTCCACAGCCAACCTCCAATGACAGATGTTCTGGCTGCCGATAGTGCGACGACAGATACTCGATCAAACGTGTTGCCACCTGTTGCTGCACCAGAGCGTAACGATCATATTCCTGGGCATGACAGGAGAAATGTTGGCGAACTTGCCGCTTATCAATTCTTTCACCTATCACTGTAGAAACTTCAACCATTGGTCGACCGTCTCCTCAGGACAACTAAAAAAAGGCGCATGGCCGGCTGACGGCAGACGATAAAGACGGGCCTTCGGCAGTTGATGCACCAAAAACTCACCGGCGGCAAAAGGAATAATTTGATCGAGTCCACCATGCATAACCAGGACAGGCTGCTGCACATCGAGCAATAAATTTCGTAAGTCAGCACTCCCCAAAACAGCTAAGGTTTTTTGCGCCTGCTCCGGCTTAGGCAGTTGTTCACGACGGACAGCAAAGGCAAGTATCTGGCGATAACGTTCTTTAGCTAGGTCTTCGCCAACAAACTGAAGGTTAAAAAAGTCGCCCATAGTTTTTGCGTAGGCTCGCTCGAGATTCCGGGTTAACGACTTAATCTGCGTGGCCGGCAAACCATATTGCCAATCATCAGACTGGCAGAAACGGGGTGTAGTCGAAATGAGCAACAACTTTTTGACGGACAACAGTTTATTCGCCGCAATCTGCAGCGCTACCTGACCACCGAGAGACCAGCCTAATAACGAAGGATTCGCAACTCCAAGTTGCTGCGCCCACTGCTCTATTGCCATTGCCAAGACACCCAACTGGCAGTCTGCCACAGAATCCGACTGGCCGTGACCGGGAAGATCGGGACAAAGCACGCGATATTTTTTCGCTAGAACAGGTGCCACTTCGCTGAAAACAGCCGAGCTCATTGACCAGCCATGCAGCAGAATAAACGGCTCTCCCGCCCCCCATTCGCGCCAAGAAAGTTGCTGGCCGTTCGGCAACGTACAGAACTGAACCTGCGGCACGTCAATCACGGCTAAGTTCCTGGCGAACGACATCAATCATCTGTTGCGCGGCCTGTCGCACTTCAACCAAGCTATGATCTGCCATCAAGGTCGCACGCAGACGACAGGTCCCGGGAGCTACGGTCGGGGGACGAATGCCGCTGAGGAAAACACCGCGACTAAACAGCTCTGCAGCAGCCCGCATTGTCGGCTCGGGGCCGCCAATCATAACCGGAACAATTTGCGTGGCACTGCCGCAAAGATCGAATCCAACCTCACTCAACAGTTGATGAAAAAGCTGCCGAGTTGCTTCCAATTGCGCGCGCCGCCGTGCCCCTTCTGCGCTGTCGACCAGATTAATAGCGGCCATATTGGCGGCTAGCACCCCAGGGGGAAGGCTGGTAGAAAAGATAAAACTGCGCGAGCGATTGACCAGCGTGTCGATCACCTCGCGACGAGCAGCCAGATAAGCGCCGAAGCTACCAAACGCCTTACCGAAGGTCCCCATCTGCAAATCGATCTGCTCAAGGCAATTGCAGTGCTCTGCCGTGCCACGTCCAGATTTACCCAAAACGCCGCCTCCGTGCGCATCATCAACCATCAGCCAAGCGTCATAACGTTGCTTCAAGGCGACCAATTCAGCCAGCGGTGCGATATCGCCATCCATGCTGAAAACGCCATCAGTGACGAGCAACCAGCGACCGCAGCGCTCCGCCTTTTGCTGCCGCAATAACTCTTCCAGCGCCGCCATGTCTTTATGTGGATAGATCTCGATGCGGGCGCCCGAAAGACGGCAGCCATCAATAATCGAGGCATGATTGAGGCTATCGGAAAAGACCGTGTCTTCCGGGCCGAGCAGGCCCTGGATAATGCCGTTATTAGCCGCATAGCCGGTGTTAAAAACGAGGGCGGCTTCGGTTCCCTTAAACTCGGCAATCCGTTCTTCCAATTGATGATGTAATGACATGCTGCCGGAGATCAGGCGGCTGGCTCCCGAGCCGGTACCGAAATCGGTCGTTGCTTTACAGGACGCTTCTATCAACGCGGGATGATTCGCCAAACCAAGGTAATTATTGGAACAGAGTAGCAAATAGTCCTGACCAGCAATTTTCACCCGCGGACCCTGGGCCGATTCGACCTCGCGCAGGGTTCGCAACATCCCCTGCCCGGCAAGCTCAGTCAGATAGCTTTGCAGTTGCCTCATCCCTCTTCCTTCCAGTGGCGCGGCGTATGAACGCGGCCAATACGCTCGATGATAAACGGTTGCCGCTCCAGCCATTTAACCAAAGTCCCGAGGCGGCCTTGACCACAACGAACAAAAAATGCGCGACCACCCCGTTCATCACCGGCCGGTTTTAACAAACTGATGCGCTGATAGCCATTTTCTTGCGAAGCGACGTAGCCTGCCTGGTAATCGGGGTCATCAGACCAGCACAGTTCTGCAACGACAGCCGGGCAGCTGACAACCTTGGCCGCCAACGTCAAGGCTTCAATCACATGGGGATTATCCAGTCCGTGTAGAGCCAAGATATCACGCAATTGTCTTCGCGCATCAACCGACAAATCCATCCGACTGACCCTGACCCCGCGTGTCGGATCTTTTTCTAAACGAGCGCCACTATCAGCGTCGATCAACATTGCACCGCGCATACTGTGACCGCCGGGTGCTGCGCCATTAGCAAGGATATCGATAGCACTCTCTACAGCACGGCGTTCAACAGCGGAAGAAACCAGCATCTCCGCTGCCAAAACACGCCCTTGCTGCCAACTCTGCACTTGATTATTATGCAGATCAGGAAGACGGCCTGATTGCAGCTCAGCCTGATCGACCGTATCGATATGAAAACAGATTCGTTGCGCCTGCCCACGCGGATGCAACAGCGCACGCTGCAACATTTCAATCGCGGCGCGCTCCAACTCATCAAAACCGATCAGCCGCTCAGCCCCGGAAATATGTTTTTCTTCGCGCTCAGCACGCATTCTTAGACTGTTAAGAGGGTTTGACATGTCGGCGAAATTATCACTTCAACCGAGGATTGTCAACCAACACAAGAGCACCGGTTGACAGGACGGCAGTTCCCTTTTTTTCTCCAGCATGCTAGTTTTTCTATCTCTCATCAACCACATCGAAGAAGCGAGATCCCAGTGACCAATCTACACCTGTTACAATTTGCCACCTTTGCTTACTGTCTAGCCGTATGCGGATATCTGTTGCTGGTGGTACGAAAACATCGTTGGCTGCAAATAACCTCTCAAACATGCATTTTTATCGGTTTTCTGCTACAAAGCGCTTGCCTTATCTGGCGCTGGCAGTTGGCCGGGTTTCTGCCCGTAACCAACCTTTTTTCCACGCTGTTTTTCTTCAGCTGGTCACTGGCGGCCTGCTATCTGTATTTTGAAATCCGTTATAAAATTGCCGCCAGCGGTCTATTTGTCATGTTTCTCAACCTAAGCCTACTGTTTGTTGCCCTTAACCGCGATGCCTCACTACCAACGCTTGTGCCGAGTCTCGACACCCCATTTTTCAGCCTGCACATCGTCTTTTCATTTCTCGGCTATGCCTTTTTTGCCATGGCATTTTCGCTTGGTGTACTTTACTTGGTTCAACGCTATCTGCCGAATCAACAGCTGCCACCCTTAAGTACATTGAGAAAACTAAACGAAGAGTCGATTTTTCTCGGCTTCTCGCTTTTCACCCTCTGTATGGTGGTTGGTGGGATTTGGGCCTACTGGGCCTGGGGCTATTATTTCTCGTGGAATATCAAGGGAGTCTGGTCTTTTCTTGTTTGGCTGTTTTATGCCGGCATGTGTCACGCCAAATTCATCCGCCGCTGGCAGGGAACCGGTTACGCTCTGTTATCGATCGCCGGGTTCGGCGTTGTCCTCTTTACTTATCTCGGCATCGGCCTGTTGCTGGAAAGCAATCATCCACTGGAGTAATCGCTGATGCTGAAAAAGACCTGGAATCTCTGCTGCTCCTTAAAACTGGCCATCTATTTGGCCTCGGCAGTCACCCTGCTGCTGATGGGCGGATCGCTGCTGATCCCCTATAACAACCGCATTTTCGGACCGATGGATCGCATGGCGATCGGTGATTGGATGCCGCAGATTGCCGCCGCAAACCTCGATAAAACCTGGTGGTTCTATCTGGCAGCAATCCTGATGGCGCTGCTCGGAGTTAATACTTTATGTTGCTTTTGCGACTGGCTTTGGCAGATCCGTTCGCGTTGGAAAAAAATCGGCGAATACCTGTTGCACCTCGGGGTTGTTCTCGTCCTGATTGCTTACCTGTGGGGCAGTAGTGCCGGTTGGCGACATAATGGCATGCAGTTTCGCGTTGGCACAGTCACCCCGCTGCCGAATTGGCCTGGACATTTTCTTCGCGTCGATAATTTCAAGCCGCTGCTATCCCCAAACGGCCCTCCACGCGACATGATCAGTGAAGTTTCACTCTTGCGCGGTGATCAACTTCTGGTCCACGGCAAGGTTCAGATTAACCGACCCTTACTGCATGGGGGGATCGTCATTACCCCTGTCTCCTTTGGACAAAAACCGGTCGGCTTCCGCGCTTTGCTTCCGGGGCTACCTCCAGTCGAACTGGAAACCGGCCAACGAATTGTCCTGACTGATCGCAGTCTACTTGAGGTCCTTCGATTCCTCCCTGATGCGCGACGAAAATCCAGCGGAGAAATCATTTATCGCAGTGGTCGACTTGGCAACCCAGCGTTTGAACTGCGCTATCTTTCGGTAAATGGCAAGAAATGGCAGGGTTGGTACGTGGCAGGGGAACGTCTCCCCAGAGAGCTGACCGCTCAGGGGGTACAGATCAGACTTCTTTCACCGATCTACGCTAACTACAGTTCGCTGACGGTTAATTACGATCCAGGTGCGGCATTAGCTGCCGCAGGCAGCGGCCTGATGACCGTCGGTGTGTTATTGGCGCTGTTCTCCTTTTATCGTAAACGCAGACAACAGGATCGACCAGAAATCTAATTGACAGACATCTCGCTAAGCTCTATACCTATCAATTACAAGAGGCTAATAGATGAACAATGAATCGATTCTGGTCGTCGACCACATTACAGATCGTCGCGAACATCTCGTTACCTTGCTTGATGAGCAAGGAATGGCGGTCGTTCAGGCGTCGTCTTGTGAGGAGGCCCTAGAATTACTGGCAAAGATGGACTTCCTGGTCATTCTGACCGAAACCGACCTGCCGCGCAAAAGTGGTCTCTACTTACTCAAAGAAGCCAAAGGCATCCAGCCACTAGTGGAAGTCATCCTGCTAACCCATAACGCTTCTTCATTCACCTTGCTTCAGGCGCTCCGACATGGGGCCTACGACTTCATTCTGCGCCCCATCGACAGCAGTGAAATCCTGTTTAATACCCTTTGTCGCGCCCTGGATCACATTCAACAAAGAAACGAGCGAGAAAGCCTGCTGCAGGAACTGGAAGTCAAAAATCGATCCCTTAGCCAAGCCTTGCATCGACTGAAATCGTTAACCGAAAATATTCGTCGGATGGCCAAGTCCGACCAAGTTGAAGATATTTTCAGCATCATGCTCGAGGCTGCCACGTCCGAGCTTCATGCCAAAAACGGTTTAATTGCTCTATTCAATCGCGACAGCGACTCATTGGCGCTGAAACTGACGCAAAAAATATCACCGGAAATGTGTTCCCGCTATGCCAGAAAAATTCCCAACGGACTGATTCAGGTCATTGCCAAACGCAACAAACCGATATTGGTTCCGACCCACTTACCTCAAGGATTGGCTGAACTATGCCTTCCGGAAGAGGCTGATTTACTGCTGCTTCCGGGTCTGATTTCCGTACCGCTGCAACTCAATAATCGCACCGCCGGCATTATGTTATTAAGCGGCCACCCACCTAACAACCCCTTTGCCGAACACGATTTGCTCTATCTGAGCCAACTCGCAACTCACTCACAGTTGCTGCTGGGAAAAGTTGGCCAGATCCACCTCCTGCGCAGGCAGAATAACGCAGCAGAAAAATCTATCACCCGCGCAACCTACTAACGTGAAATAGAAATTCGTCGGGACAGCGCTAGTTTTTTCGGTAATGAAAAATCCAGACGCCACGACTGGCCTCTGACTCGGGAAAATCCTCTCCTGGTTGCTGCTTCTGCAAAAGCTCCATCTCCGGAAGAACTTCAGCAACCTGTTGCTGTAAAAACTCAGGTGGCAAGCGTGGCCCATTAAGACAAGCGATCAGCTCTCCGCCGGGAGCAAGTAAAGCAGGGATCTTTCGCAACATTTTTGGCCAATCGCGCTCTGCCGTGAAACTTTTCCCCTGATAAGCCGGAGGGTCACAGATAATCAGATCAAACGGCCCCAACCTCCGCAAGCGCGTGACACTACGAAAAAACTCCAAGGGCAAGAAACTGACACTGCGCAAGTCGAGCTTATTGAGCTGATGATTTAATTTCCCCTGTTCCAGGGCTCCTCGATTCATATCCAGATTCACAACCTGGTCGGCACCACCAGCAAGAGCGGACACGGAAAAGCTGCAGGTATAGGCAAAAAGATTGAGGACCCGTTTTCCCGACGAAAGCTGTTTGACCAGCGCCCTGCCCTGAGCCATATCGGGGAAAAAGCCAATATTCTGCGCTTCGCCTAAGCGGAGCCGATAACGCAGTCCCGCCTCCTGAGCATCCACCGCCGCCTCAGTTTCGCCCCAAAGAACCCGCACCGGACCGTTAGCAATAAATCTCTCTTGCAACATAATGGCGGTCACACCAAACACTTCCGCTTGCAACAGTGTGACGAGGTCCTGCAACCACTCGTCATCGCGCGGCGCGTATAAACTGATCAACACGATCGGCTTAAACCAGTCGATAAGTAGATCTTCATATCCCGGAAAGCAGTGTCCACGTCCGTGAAACAACCGTCTTGATTCTTCATTATTGGGAAGATGGTGTTGTAGTTCCTGCGCGATGATCTGCATTGTCTTCAAAAAAGTCCGTATGGTGTCAAGGCCCGGCGAAAATACTCCGTCGCCGGCACGATTAAATAAAAAGAATTGCCGCTTTTACGCAGCAGTAGAAACTGATACGCGCGCCTCGATATAGTATCACCAACCGTTGCGAGCAAAATTGCCAACAATATGTGGTAGAAAAGATGAGAAAAGCAAGTCATAATAGACAGATTAATAACTCGGAGGATTCGGATGAAAAAAATCAACTTACTGATTGTGGCACTGGTTATTGTCATCTCAGGGCTTGCGCTGACAATATTTATGCAAAAAAAACCACTTCAGGAGAATACGGTCAGCCCGCAGATTCAAAAAACACCACCCAAACCAGACAAACAAACGATTGTTCACTACCCGGTTCCGGTACAGATTAAAGATCAAATTTTGCCAATGGTACAAGAAGAGCGTCAAGAAACGGCTAAGGCCTCTCCGGTGCTCCCCAAACAACTACCAACGGTACAACAAAGTGATAAAAGCATACAGCAGGCTATGAGCAATCTTAATATAAAAAAATCGCTCAGCAACTTAGTTTTCATCGAGAACTTTATTCAACGCTTTGTCGTTACCATCGATAATCTTCCGGAAAAACGCGTACCAAGAGCCCATCTGCCACTAGCGCCCATTAAAGGGCGCTATATTGTCGCAGGCACAACAGAAGCTCCCCAGACGAGTAGCCAAAACCAAGCTCGTTACAATGAGCATGTACAGCTGATAGAAAATCTGGATCAAGATTTGGTTATAAAAATATACATTCATTTCTACCCGTTATTTCAAACCGCCTTTGAGCAATTGGGTTATCGTAACGCCTATTTCAATGATCGCCTCATTAATGTCATTGATCATCTCCTGGAAACACCAAGTCCAACCGAACCAATATTGCTGTCGCAACCGGCTGTGCTTTATATTTATGCTGATCCGCTACTTGAAAAACTCTCATCCGGGCAAAAAACTCTGCTGCGTGTCGGTCCCAATCATCGCGGGAAGTTGTTAAGAATACTAAAAAGCTATCGCGAAAAGCTAACGAACCTGCAACCATAAAAAAATGCCCATCCAGTCTTTGGATGGGCATTTTTATTTATTGAGAATCAACCACCATACTAATAAATTGCGTGCATAATCCGCCGTTCCGGGCCTTGATAGGTACGATGAGCGAATCGACGGACAGGATCAATCCCTGGATAAACCCAGCCATCAGACCGCTGAAACTTGACGATTCCATCGCCTTCAATGAGGTTCTGCAATACCTTAGGTTCGACCATGTCCATCATGCCATCTTGATAAACTACTGGAACTTCTTTCATCGCTGACCTCCTTTATCTAAAGGTCATACTAACATCAATCACCTTTCCCGCAAAGCCATAGCGAAAAAAAACAACGCCAGATCGGACACTTAATTGAGTTTAGCTAATAATGAGATTTTCTTCTCGGTAGAATCAGGCACAAAAAAAACCGGCTAATGCCGGTTTTTTTATGTTTGAACCAAACGCTAACTTCTTCTTTCTACACCCAAATAATTATCAGGTACGGTTTCTCGAATCGAATCAAAACCAACAGTGACCCAACCAGAGGAACGCATAAATTGTACAATTTTTCGTTTTTCTATTAATTTTTGCAGTTTCCGGGGTGGCACCTGCTCAACCTTCCCAGTACTGTGACGAACACGTATCAACATCAAGCACCCTTTCAACATCAGCAAACCGGCAGAACACGGCAGAACACGGCAGAACACGGCAGAACACGGCAAGTCAACTTCAACACCAATGTGATGCGGATAGTAACAGAACTTACTGCTGCAGACCTAACTATTTCCTTTTTCCACTTTCAAGATCAAACAGAATGGATGAACGACGATCCTGCCCACGATAATCACCCCGCAAAGAGCTTCTGATCGGATCTCTGCCCAAGGTCACCCAGCCCGTTGCTCGTTCAAACTGTTCAATTTCACTCATAACAATTAATTCATCAAGCTTCCGCGACGGAACCAGATCGATCCTGCCATCTTTGTATCTCACACGTATCAACATCAGGAGAACCTCCGATTCAATCGAGCAGTGCATCAATTGCGTTAAAATTGAAACGTTTTTCCGCGAGTTCAGTAATCATTTTCAGTTTATGCGTATCCTCAACGGTTAATTTTGAAACGTCATCATTGATAATTTCAAAAACCGTCGAAGAGGTCCGCATCGCACGCATATATGGAATGCCACTTTTTTCAAGAATCCGCTGGGTAATATGACTGATCTGACCAACCCCAGGAATGATGATACCGGCAATTTTCTTATGATATTCCTCGAGCTGATAAAGATTGGCAATCGTCATCAATAGCTCATCTCGGCTACTATTAACAATCACCAGCGATGATTCCTGAAGCAATTCGGCAACACGCTGCGCCGAGGCAGCGCCGATCTGGACATTATGTACAATCCGTTGCGCTTCTACTTCTGTCGCATGCAACTTCACCCCGAGGACACTGGCAATTCTCCGCAAAGTCGGATTCGCCAAAATTGGCTGATAATTAAATCCGCCGACAACCTGAATCCCTTCAGGCTCGAAGGCTCTTTCGAGATACTTAAGAGTCTGCTCCCTTTTCTCGGCAATAATTTTATTAACCAGGATTGCCTTGACGTCCGCTTTTTCCTTTTGAAAAAGAGCAAAGTTCATCATCGCGGCATCGACCACGTTACCCAAGCCCCCCCCTGTCACCATGACAACGGGAGAATTAGTCTCCCTGGCGATACGCGCATTGTTACAACCGATGACCGAACCGACTCCTGTATGGCCAGCACCTTCAATAATCAGAAAATCATTTTTAGCATCAAGTTCAGCGATGGCATCGAGCATCTGCTGAACAATTTTTTCGCGCGACAACTCACCATCCATAATTCGCCGAGTGTCCCCCTGCCGAAGGACAAATGGTGACATCAACGGCAAATCGTCAACCTGCCCGAACATTTGCGCGATCAAAATGGCATCTTTATCGGCAATCAGACCGTTAAACTCGACGGGTTTCGGACCGATAGGTTTGACAAAACCGACACGATCATACTTTTTTCGCGCCATATGCATGAGAGATAAACTTGTGGTCGTTTTTCCACTATTCATTCCCGTTGCTGCGATAAATATCTTACGGGCCATAAAGTCTCCTGACTAATTTTTTCCAGACATTACAACAATTCAGGTCAAGTTAACATGTAAAGAATAACAATGAATAGAGCATTAAAGCGTAAAAAAGGGACGTTCCGGTAAAAAGAACGTCCCTCGCTAGCTATTTAATTTACCAACCGGTTAATCATGCAATGTGCTTTCCAGTCTCGCCTGGGCGAGTAAGCCACCGATAAGCCGTCGAGTTTCCTCTGCAGAGAGGATCGCACCCAAATCATCCTCAAATTCATCCTGGTTATTCGCTGTATACTCTTCACCACTTTGATCACTGACAAGGATGGCGGGAAACAATTTGATATCGTGCGTAATTCTGAGTAATGGCTGTTTGTAATCAATACAGGGAACCGTTAAAAAAAACTCATAACTAAACAAGGTATTTTTTTGCCGCCTCTCGACAAGGTAATCAAGTAAACCCTCCGTCATTTCAACAAGATACTGACCCTGCTCAAGAACAATTTCATGCGGAGTTCGGATGCTGGAGATGTCCGGCATATTCCCCCATAGATTTTTTTTTGCCATACAACGTCTCCACTTCGGCAACAAGACTAAAACCAAACAGAAGTGAATTTTAACAAAAAAATGTCGATAAGACTGCCATTTTAATCTTTTCTCATTTTTCTCGCCAGTGGAGTAACACACAAATGATGACTATTGACTTAAATTGACAATACCCAGCCAACAAGTAACCTTTTAAGTAATCAAAAATGAAAAACAAGACAATGGAGCTACCGATGAAAAAACTCATCTGCAGTATCATAATTATCGCCCTGTTTCCGACGTTGGCATTAGCTGAAACGGTTCAAATAACTGAAACGAGCAGTCTTATTTTCGAGCTACCGGATGGTTGGCAATTAACCACAGAGCCACCACAAGCCCTGGTGGCAGAAATGGCTGAGCATATTGGCCATGAAGCGGCGGAAAAAGGATATTCGCCAACGCAAGCGCAACTGATGGCAGCGGCCATAAAGAGACTTAAGGCCAATGAAGTACTCCTCTATAACCCTGAAAGTACGGCATTCATAACCCTCGACATGAGTCATTTACGCCAAGGAGAAAGACCGCCCAGCAAAAAAAGCATCAAGCTCTCGGCTAAGTATGCCGGTCAATCACTCGAGCAGGAAGAAGGCGTCAGCCAACTGCAGGACACAAGTAATGAGACCACTATAAACGGCGCATGGTACGCCTACCGCTATGATGCTGACTTTTTACAGCACGACAAAAATAAACACTTTTCCGGCATCATCGGTTTTTCGGCCCCTCACTGGTTCTTCTTCTACGCGACCGATTACCTAAAGGATTCAAACGACAGACAAAAGATAGAAAAGATCTTCGAAAGCATTCGTATAGACTCAAAATAACCCAGAAGAAAACACAAAGGCTACCTCGCTAAAGGTAGCCTTTGACATGATTTCAGCTGAGGGAGAGGGATGAATTAACCGGCGAAAATTTGAACCGACTCGGTGCGCAATGATTTTTCAATACTCGCGACAATACCATCGGCATCGATACCCAATTGGGCACGTAACTCCGCTTGTGTCCCCTGTTCGACAAATTTATCAGGAATACCGATGCGGACCACCGGGATTGAAAGCCCTGCGTCATTCAACAACTCTAGAACTGCGGTTCCGAACCCACCCTGCAGAGCATTCTCCTCCGCGGTAATGACAAGCGGCACATTCTGCGCTTCGGCAAGAATCAACTCTCGATCAAGCGGCTTGACAAAACGGGCATCGATAACGGCGATCTCAACCCCCTGTTGCGAAAGAATTTTAGCCGCTTCCAAGGCCTCACCGACCATCACGCCGACAGCAATAATCAAGGCATCGTCACCACTACGGAGCAATTCCCCCTTGCCTATTTCTATGGTCTCAATCGTTCCCTCTAATGGCAAACCTACGCCGTTGCCACGCGGGTAGCGATACGCAAAAGGACCCTCCGCCAGAGAAGCGGTCTTCATAATACGGCGCATTTCAACTTCGTTGCGCGGCAGGGCAAAGGTTAAGTTCGGAATATGGCGCATAAAGGAAAGATCGAAAACACCGTGGTGAGTCGGCCCATCAGCACCAACCAGACCGCCACGGTCCAAGGCAAAAGTCACCGGAAGGTTTTGCAGACAGACATCATGCAGGATCTGATCGTAAGCACGCTGCATGAAAGTCGAATAGATGGTAACAACAGGGTGCAAACCGCGACAAGCGAGGCCAGCGGCAAAAGTGACCGCGTGCTGTTCGGCAATCCCGACATCAAAAAAACGCTCGGGGAACGCCTCAGCAAAACGGTTTAGTCCAGTGCCTTCCGCCATTGCCGCGGTTATTGCCACGATCCGCTCATCGTCCTCAGCCAGTTCGACCAGGGTATCGCCAAAAACCTTAGTGTAAGAGGCTGCCCCGCCAGGCTTGCCCCCTTTGACTTCACCCGTCACCGGATTAAATGGACCGACGCCGTGATACTTGGGCGGATTAAGCTCAGCCGGTTCGAACCCTTTCCCCTTTTTGGTTGCTACATGAAGCAGGACAGGCCCCTTGATATTGGAGACATTTTCCAGAGTCTCCATCAGTTCGTCTAAATTATGCCCATCAATGGGGCCAAAATAATCGAAACCGAATCCTTCAAAAAGCATCCCCGGGGTCAGAAAACCTTTCAGCGATTCTTCGGTCCGCTTAGCCAGGTTGACCAGATCCTTGCCGAATCCCGGCACGAAACTGAGAATATTTTCCGTTTCCTTTTTAAAACGAATAAATGCATCGGAAGACAGTTTACGACTTAAAAATGAGGAAAGAGCACCAACATTTGGCGAAATCGACATCTCGTTGTCATTGAGGATAACGACCATCTTCTGCTTCAGATGCCCGGCATGATTAAGCCCCTCGAAAGCCATTCCGGCAGTTAGGGAACCATCGCCGATAACAGCGATCACCTTATCATCGTTGCCACAGATACCAGTACCTGCGGCCATGCCCAGCGCAGCAGAAATCGACGTACTCGAATGACCGACATCAAAGGCATCGTGTTCGCTTTCATTGCGCTTAGGAAAACCGCTAATTCCGTTTAGTTGTCGCAAGGTATCAAACTGCTCCAGGCGGCCGGTCAGAAGTTTATGCGCATAAGCCTGATGGCCGACATCCCAGACAATCTTGTCTTTGGGGGATTCGAAAACCCGATGCAATGCAATACTCAGCTCGACAACCCCCAGCGAGCTACCTAGGTGACCGCCATTTTCCGATACCGTCGCAATAATCTGCTCACGCAATTCACCGGCGAGTTGAGTCAGTTCCCCCTTAGAAAGCTGCTTTAAATCGGCAGGAGACTTCAAATGTGAAAGAATAGTGCCCATAATGTTCCTCATCCTAAAGCTACGTCTGCTGTCAGCTGTGCTGCCCGGCACAGATCCTTCCGACAACAATCTCTCTTAAAATGATCGATCGACAATATAACTGGCAATCTCGCGCAACGGACGTGCCGTCTCGCCGAAAATTTCCAGTGAAGAAAAAGCCAGATCACGTAATTCACGCGCCCTTGCGCGAGCGCCATCAAGACCAAGCAGCGCTGGATAGGTCGCTTTGCCACGCTGTTGATCGCTACCGACATCTTTCCCCAACTGCTGCTGGTCGGCGACAATATCGAGGACATCATCGGCAACCTGAAAGGCCAAACCCGCAGCCTCCCCATAACGACAAAGTGCCCGCCGTTGGCTGAGATCTGCACCACCTAAAATTGCGCCTGCTTCGATCGAAGCCAGAATCAGGGCGCCGGTTTTATGCGTGTGAATATATTCGAGGGTCGGCAGGTCAATCTCCTTCCCCTCGGATTCCATATCGACCACCTGGCCACCGACCATACCACGAGACCCGGCACTGCGCGCCAGCAAGTGCATTACTTGACAGCGGGACTCGGCTGACACTTCTGGGGCAATCTCCGGGTTGGACAACAGAATAAATGCCTCCGTCAAGAGACCGTCACCAGCCAAAATCGCCCGTGCCTCACCGTACACCTTGTGATTGGTCGGCTTACCACGACGAAAATCGTCATCGTCCATGGCCGGCAGATCATCATGTATCAGTGAATAACTGTGGATCATTTCAAACGCGCAAGCTGCGGGCAACACCTGTTGGGGGGTACCGCCGACGGCTTCGCAGGCTGCCATCATCAGGATCGGTCGAATCCGTTTTCCACCGGCAAAAACGGAATAGCGCATCGCGTCATGTAATTTTGCCGGCAGCGTATCGGCACCGGGCAGATAGAGATCAAGCGCAGCTTCGACCAGCTGAATCCGTTCCTGCAGATAGGTCTCAAGAGGCCAATCACTACTCATCAATAAAATCCTCGGTGGTCAAACTGCCATCAGCTTGTTTTAGTAATTGCTCAACCTGCAGTTCAACATGCTGCAATGACGCGCGACAGATGTCTGCCTGTTCGACTCCAACTGAAAACACTTTCAAAGATTGATCGAGAGATAACTCACCGCTCTCCAACTTGGAAACTGCATCTTCGAGTTTTTTTATCGCCGTCTCAAAACCTTTTTTCACTGCCATAACTGCTTGCCTGTTCATTAATGTCAAAAGGTAGATTATCACCACCGGGACAGACTTACGTCAAGTCCTTTCCGGGACTTATTTGCTCTCATTTCCCCCAGGACCGGTGACAACCGCCGTCAGCTCCCCTTTCGCCAGATGCACGGTCAAGAGATCACCCGGCACAACCTGTTGCGAATCTATTAGCACACGCCCAGACTTGACATTTCGAACGATGGCATAGCCACGATTCAAAACCGCCAGCGGGGATAAGGCATCCAATTGACCGGCAAGAATAGCGAGGCGTTTTTGGTGCTCACCAAGGATCCCGGCCATCGCCTGTTCTAACCTCGATGACAGTTGGCGAAATTGAATACGTTCAAAGCGGAGCTGCTCAAGCGGGGCTTTAAGCCTTTTTTCCAGTCCCTGCAAACGGTTTTGCAACAACTCTAGCCGCGAACGCATCTGCTGACCTAAACGCAGGAGTAGCTGATCAAGATGACACTCCAGATCGAGTCGATTTTTAACCACCAGTTCTGCAGCAGCACTCGGCGTCGGCGCACGCAGATCAGCAACCAGATCAGCAATGGAGATATCGACCTCATGCCCAACGGCCGAAATAATCGGGATAGCTGATGCGGCAATCGCCCGCGCAACCGCCTCTTCGTTAAAGGCCCACAGATCCTCACGCGAACCGCCGCCACGCCCTACGATCAACACCTCGGAACTGCCTTCGCGATTCAGATCGGATATCGCAGTGCTGATTTCTGCGGCCGCCCCTTCGCCCTGGACACGAACCGGGCAGAGCAATACCTTGATCCCGGTTGAGCGGCGCCGTAAAACAGTCAAAATATCGTGGATTACCGCGCCGGTTGCCGAAGTCACCACCCCGATCGTGGTCGGGAACTCAGGTAACGGCAGTTTACGCTGTGCGTCAAACAAACCTTCTTTTGCTAGTTTCTCTTTTAATTGCTCCAGTGCCAACTGCTGGCTGCCAACCCCGACCGGCTCCATCCCTTCGACAATTAACTGCAGATCGCCACGCTGCGGATAGATTGAAACCCGACAGCGGCAGATGACTTCAAGCCCTTGCTCCGGCTGAAAACGCAAAGCTCGTGCGTGACTGCGGAACATGGCGCAGCGCAACTGAGATTTCGCATCCTTTAAGGTAAAATAGTAGTGCCCGGAAGCCGGCCGCGAAATACTGACGAGCTCACCCTGTACAAGGACCTCGACAAAGTTCTCCTCAACCAAATCCTGTAGCAGATTCACCAGCGCAGAAACAGAAATAACCCGTTGTGTATCCATCAAACAATAAAGTCCTTCCAGCTTTCGACCCAATAACTGCTGCGTATTATAGCCCTGTTAGCCGAAGATTGACAGTGACCTTCAGTTGACCTATAAGTTGGTTAAATTGATTCAATCAACTGCCTATGAGGATATCGATGGCCAAACCCTATGTGATTACTATCGCCAGTGAAAAAGGAGGGGTCGGCAAAACCACCCTGGCAACCAACCTGGCAGTCTACCTTAAAGGGCTGGCTGAAGACTTGCCCGTTACCCTTTTCAGTTTCGACAATCACTTCACCATTGACCAAATGTTTCAGCTCGGCAAGCAGCAGTCAAAAACACACATCGGGCACATTTTTACCGACACAACACCTGAAGAGCTGACCGTTGCAGGCCAATACGGCGTCCAATACATTCCCTCCTGCCGAGAACTTTTTGAACTGCAAAGACACCTGCAAGGGTTCGATCAACTGGGTGAGATTCTCAGTCGCAGCCAGCTCGGCGGATTGGTCATCATCGACACCAGCCCCATACTCGACACCTATACACGCAGTGCAATTTCTGCCGCTGACCGGGTGATCGTGCCGATCAAGGATGCCGCCTCACTGGAAAACTGCCAGAATCTGGCTACGTTCCTGAGCAAACAAGGACGGCCCAAATCGACCCTGCGGCTGCTCCCCTGCCTGATCGACACACGTATTCACTTTGACGGCCCTTTTCGCAATTCCTACCAATTACTCAAAGCCTACGCCATCAATCGTGGCTATCGTTGCTTCGAAGGATTTATTGCCAAAAGTCCAAAGGTGGAATCGCTCAGCACCAACCCCGCGGGCAAAATCTACCCAATCATCACCCATGGCCGCAACACCGATGTTCACCTACAGTTCATGCACCTGGCCCGTCAGGTTTACCTGGAGTACCTGCAATCCGGCCCGACCCGGATGAATGAGGTTGCCAGCGAGATTTACGACCGGGAAACTCGCCTCGAACGGGAACGCCGCAAGCGCTTTGCGCAGTTGCATAAGAGTTGCCTGTGTTGTGATGAGGCTTTGCCTGAAGATCAAGTCTGGCCTGGGGCCTATTATTTGGAAAGTGACGATGGCCAACTGGCAGGCTATATCGAAGACAGCTGTTTTCTCGACCTGGTCTTGCAAGATTGCTACGGCGAACAGCTGAATAATGGCTTGATGAATTCCCTGCGTGAGCTACTGGTTGAAACGGCTGAACGTTCCTATATTCTGCTGCAGAGGACCCCCTTGGCGGACGATCAGTCGCGGATAGATTTCTATCGTTTGGATCAACACGGCGAAAAGCTCTCCGGTCGCAGCTTACAAATAAAGGAGCGGGGAATTTTCAACCGGCAGCAAAAATCGAAATTATTGCAGTTATTCCGTAAAGCCTCCAGCGCAAGCAACCCTGACGGTGCCCAGCTGCTGCTGGCGCATCGAACCAGCAATAATCCGCTAAAGATTATCGAGCATCAAAACTATCTGCAATGGCAAACCATTTTCAGTCGGGTTCAAGTTGAATTGGCCGCAGAAAACCATCTATCAATGCCAGAGTTGGAAACGGATCAATAAGCTTTAGCCAGCGCCGAAGCCGGAACAAACTCGATTTGCTGTTGCCGTAACCAAGGAAGTTCTTCACGTAACGCTTGCAATGTTTCAGGATAAGGGTGGCAGATGGCAACCACCTCTCCCCGCTCGTTCGACATGCGTACCATTTTGCGAATTTGCTTGCGGATATAAGCGACGTCTTCAGTGTTGTCGAGAAAGATCTGCCGGGTTGCGGTCAACATTCCCATCCGCCGTGCCTCGTCAAAAGCAACTGAACTGGCGATCGTCTTACTGTCGATAAAGAAGTGTCCGCCCTGCTGCAGTTCGTCCAGGACAACATTCATAGCCGCACGATCCTGCGTGTAGCTTGAGCCCATGTGGTTATTCCCACCAGAGGCTCCGGGAACTTTATCCATATAGTGTCGTACAAGTTGGCGCGTCTGCATTTCGGTCTGATCAAGCAGCAGAGCGTTGGGACCTGGATTAACCCGGGGATAATTGTTCGGTTGCATGGGGATGTGAATCATATATTCGCGACCGGCATCCTGCAACAAAAGCGCCGCCTCCGTCGCCTTGTGGCTTTCCGGCAGGATCGCCGGTGTCACCATAAGACTTAACTCAAGCAAACTGCGGACGGTGGAGAGTGAGCGCCCCATATCATCCATCACAATGGCGATTTGCGGACGACTGCTGGTGATCTCAATCGGCACACGATAGCGAAGTTCAAGACGCAGTTCGTTTTGCCAATAAAGGCGCACTAAGCCCTTACGAGGCAACAGGTCGAGTTGAGCAGGCGCGCCAGTCAGACCGATCTTTGCCGATAGATCGAGTAATCGACTCCGATCAGGAAAATCGCCAAACATTTTCAACCGCTGCCGATTGCCCTCGACCGGCAACTTTTGCCAGCCCTGCGATTGCGGGCCACTGAGCAATTCCGCGTCAACCAGAGCATAAACCTGTGGATAGCCATAAATCGGCTGCGTCTCAGGTTTATGCACTTCAGTCGGAGTAACCACTTGGGGATATTTCGGAACAATGCTGGAGCGCAAACTCACCAACAGCACCAAACACAGACCAACGAAGGAGAGAAGAAACAAAGAGGCAAGTAAAACCCGAACTTTTTGTCCTTGCAGTGCAGACGTTTTTTTTGCTGCTTTAGGCAGCTTGGCATTGGGACGTTTTTTTCTTTTGATCATCTATATTACAGTTCTTCTTTTAAGGACCGGTCAGGTTTACTTGGCCACCTGAGCTTACAAATTAAGCTGCGCGCGAACGACGATTGAGGATATCCACCCCTTTTAACAGATCCAAGGCACGCATCAGTTGATAATCATTCTTCTCCCCATCTTCAAGCTGCTTTTGTTGTTCAGACACTTCTGGCTCTGGCTGAGTATTTCTCAAAGGCTGAAAATGATTTTCAAGATCCTTTTCGCTCAAGGAGTTCCCGTTTTTCTGTTCTTTTGCCACAATTTGCGGAACCACAATATCTGGGGTGATTCCTCGTGCCTGTATCGAAACACCAGCGGGAGTAAAATAGCGCGCCGTCGTCAAACGTAACCCTGACCGATCCCCCATCGGGATGATCGACTGCACGGACCCCTTACCGAAACTCTGCTCGCCTAAAAGAACGGCCCGTCCCTGATCCTGCATTGCCCCGGCAACAATTTCAGCGGCACTGGCACTGCCACCGTTGATCAGCACCACCAGGGGATAATCTGGTTCGGTCCCTTCGGCTTGAGCCCTGAACTCCATCTGACTTCCAGACTCACGACCTTCAGTATAAACAATCAACCCCTCGGAAAGGAACAGGTCGGAAACAGAAACCGCCTGATCCAGCAAACCACCTGGGTTATTACGCAAATCCAAAATCAGACCGTTAAGATCCCCACCGTTGCTTTTTTTTAAGAGCGCCAATTGCTCTTGCAAGTCAATGCCAGTACGAGCCTGAAATTGAGAAACTCGGGCATAGCCATATCCTTGCTGCAAAAGTTTACTCTTAACGCTATACAGTTGAATTATGTCACGAACAATGGTGAAAGCTTTCGGCGCAGTGAAACCTTCACGCCAGACAGAAATAGTAACTGCTGCGCCCTTAGGTCCACGCAACAAGCGAACCGCCTCCATGATTTCCATGTCCTTGGTCGACTTGTCGCCAATTTTGACAATCTGGTCGCCCGCCTCTATCCCAACCGTGAATGCAGGAGTGTCTTCGATCGGCGAGACAACGACCAGAACGCCATCCTTCATCGTTATTTCAATCCCCAAGCCGCCGAACTCGCCGTGCGTATCATCTTTCATATCCTGATACATCTCCGGGGTTAAAAAACTGCTATGAGGATCGAGCGTGGCCAGCATTCCCCGAATGGCACCGTAGATCAATTCAGTGGCATCCGTTTCTTCAACATAGCTCTTACGAATGATCGACAGCACATCGGTAAACAGTTCGAGCGTCTGGTAATCCTTCTGCTCATTGGCAACTGCCCCAACCGAAGACACGGTAACACTGAAAAAAGCACAACTCATTGCCATGACCAGAAGAACAAAACGTCTGACACGGAACATAAATTCCCCCTGCATCCTAGCGGCGCTGCAGCCAACTTAATGGGTTAACCGGCGAACCATCCTTACGGATCTCAAAATAGATACTATCGCGACCATCAAGGCCACTCTTTGCCACCACATCCCCGGCGGACACCTGATCTCCGGGTACCTTGTCAAGCTGATCGGCCTGGGCATAAAGAGTATGAAAACCACCAACATGACTCAGTATCAAAAGATTACCATATCCTTTAAACCAAGCGGAAAAGACGACCTTACCTGCGGCAACAGCGTGAATAGGCGTCCCGGCGGGAATCGCCAATTCAATCCCATTACTTTCATAATAAGCGCCGAGGACTGCGTCTTTTTTTGTACCAAACCCGATCAGCACCTCGCCGAGCACAGGCCAGGGCAACTTGCCTTTGCCCGCGCTGAAGCTGGCCATAGCAGTCGACGGTGGTGGTTCGGGTTGAGGACGCTCTTTTAAACGGGTAATCAATAACTGTAAGCGTTTTGCTTTTTCCTGCAAGCGGGACAGTTCCTGATTGAGCAGTTTTCTATCTGTTTTCACCTGTTTAAGCAAGCGCGAATGCAATCTGCGCCCATCAGTTGCGGTTTTCTTTTGCTGCTGTTCTTTTGCCAGCAAATCAGTCTGCTGCTGATTAAGACTCTCGAGTTCAACCAACTGCTGTTGGTGCGAGTCAACCGCCGAGCGGTAATCACCGAGCAACTCTCGATCATATTCCATGACCCGGGTCAGGTAATGATACTGCTGAACAAGCTCAGTTGGAGAATCCGCCGAAAAAAGAATTTTTAAAGGCCCGATGTCCCCTTCTTTATAGAGTGCCACCAAGCGTTTTTGCAATCGTCTGCCGGTGTGCTGGATTTTCTTTTGTGCGGTGGCAATCTGCTGCCTCTGGATCTCAACCTGACGTCGTACTTGAGACTGTTGTTTTTTTAACTCCGAAATACGTTTATCCAACTGCTGGAGGGTTCGATTCAATAAAGCCAGTTGGCGACTAAACTGTACTTCCGACTTTTTTTTAGCGCTCAGATCAATCTGAGCATTTTCTATCCGCTGTTGGATTTTATTTAACTGAGTACGACTGTCCTGCAGATCTTCCCCATCGACAGTGGGGACCACGAGGATGAACAACAGTACGAATAAAAGGGATTGATTACGAAACATGCCCATCAGACACGAACGAAACGACGCAAAGAGGAAAGACTGCCGAGAATACCCAATAGCACACCAGAAGAAACCAAGATGACTTGCTGCCCAGTCGTCAGGAACAAAAGGTCAAAATCAACCGGGGTCAACCAGAAAGAGGTCAAACTACGTTGAATAACGAATTTGAAAGAAATGGCGAGAAAGCCGAGGGACAGGATTCCTCCCAATAAGCCCTGCAGTGCGCCCTCCAAAAGAAATGGAATCTTGATAAAACGCATTGTCGCCCCAACCAGGGCCATAATTTCCAGCTCATCGCGGCGCGCATAAAGGGTCAGTTTGATGGTGTTGGAGACGATAAACAGGGCTGCAAAGAGCAAAAACCCGCCCAATACCATGCCGACGAAGCGTAACATATCGACAAAGGAATTAAAGCGTTCCAGCCATTTTTGCCCATAACGTAAATCCTCTACTGCCAAGGTATTGTCCAGTCGCTCAATAACCTTATTGATCCCTTCCTGATTACGAAATTCTGGCAGCAGAATCAATTCAAAAGAGGCTGGCAACAGGTCACGACTGACCCCTTCGAGTAGCGTGGCATCATCTGCCAAGCGACTTTTAAAACGCAACAGGGCATCAGCAGACGAAACATAGCTGACCGAGTCGACCTCGGGGAACTGCTTGACCTCAGTGAGCAAAGCAGGTAACTCTCGCTGCGTGGGAGCTTTTTCCAGATAAGCAACAACCTGAATTTCTCGCGTCCAGTTGGATGCCAACTGCTCGACATTAGCAACGACCAGAAAAAAGGTCGCAACCGTCGCCAGCGAAACAGCCATCGTCAAAATAGCTGCAGTACAAAGCAACGGCCATTGACGCATGTTGCGAACGGCCCTGCGAATAAAGTAACGGATATTTTCCAGCACAGCCGGATCCTCCGAATAAAATTGAATTATCTGCGACAATCAGCTTTCGTTTGGCTGCTGATCTGAAATCAGTTGACCTTTGTCCAGGGTGATTATGCGCCGCGGAAAGCGATGATGCAGGCTGTGATCGTGAGTTGCCAGCAACACCGTGGTACCACGGGCATTGGCCTTTTTAAAAAGCTCCATAATTTCCATAGTGACCTCCTGATCCAGATTACCACTCGGCTCATCGGCAAGCAGAATCAACGGATCAACAACCAACGCCCTGGCAACCGCAATCCGCTGTTGCTCACCACCAGACAGCTCTAATGGTTTTCGCTGCAGGCGATGTTCCAGGCCAACTTCCTTAAGTGCCTGATAAACTTTTTTACTCACCTCGTAGCGTTTTTTCCCCTGAGCTTCCAAGGCAAAGGCGACATTCTCATAAACAGTGCGGCTCTGCAACAATTTGAAGTCTTGGAAAACGACACCGATTTTCCGCCGCAGGTAGGGAATCTGAGGACCACGAATGCGGGTAATATTCTGCCGATTGATAAGGATCTGCCCACGAGTCGGTTTTTCAGCCGCATAGAGCATGCGCAAAAAAGTGGTCTTACCGGCACCTGAAGCACCGGTTACGTAGACAAAATCCCCCTTGGGAATTTGAATGGACAGATCTTTAACGGCGGGAGCTTCACCACCATAACTTTTGGTTACATTAAACAGCTGAATCATCGTCAGTTACCAGTCCTGATAAGGAATGCCATTGCCACCGACGAGATCGCTGCCGCTGCGCACATCATAACAGCCCCCTTGGGCCAATTGACCATTATCTGCGGGCTCAGGCGGGAGACAGTCCCAACTGCCAGAGTCCCGGGTGAACGGATCGCGCGGAACATCCCGCAGATATTTGCTATTGGCTAACTGCTCAAGACTATCGGGATAGGCCCCATTATCAGCGAAATAGGCATCGATGGCGCGACGCATCTGATACAAGTCTTCAGCCAATACCGACTCCTTTGCCTTGATCTGGCTCCGCTTGTATGACGGAATCGCAATCGAAGCAAGTACGCCGAGAATAACCATAACCGCCAACAATTCAAACAGCGTGAAGCCGCGTGTGTTCAATGTTTTTTTTATACTGATCATCGGTTACCAGTCACGATAGTAAGTTCCGTTTAGAGCAATGTCGTCACTCTGGGAATAGATATCATACACATCATCGCCACCCCAGACCGTAGAGTCCGGCTCATCGGCATAGGAGCGCTTCCCCCAACCATCATCGTAACGATCGAATGGATCGCGCGGCAAGCGCCTGAGGTATTTCTTTTTATAGGGGAACAATCCCCCCCAATCATTGCCTTCGATTAAATTCTCTAATTCTTCCGGGTAGCCGCTCGCATCAACAGTCGCAAAGATTTTCTTTGTCGCAACAGCCTCTTGATAATCCTTTTGATACTCGTCAATCGCGGTGCGCACTTGGCGTAAGGTTCTGCGCAACTCGAGCTCTTTGGTGCGGGTGACTGTGACCTCGGCAAGCGGAATAACGGTCGCGGCCAAAATGCCCATGATGGCGATGGCAATCACCAGCTCGATTAAAGTCAAACCAGAGCGATTCGATATACGGAAGTTTCGCATCAGCTGGCGATTCTACTTTTGAGCTTCTATCGTCAAACCATCCGTTTCAACCTTTAACCGCACCCCGCGCGGATTGCGAAAGTTTGTTCTCGTCGGCTCAATGACTCCAGTTCCAACGGCCAGCGCCTTAAAGTTCATAATAAACAGATCGCCTCCACCGGAAAGACCCTTGCCACCAGCCCCCTGTTTTAAGCCAACGATAATCCGGCCAGAACCTTCCAGCGCAGTGTGGGTGAAAATGGTCGGGCTGACCCCTTGCTTGAGAAAATCCCCTTCAGTGGCACTGATAAATTCAAAGACTTCTTTGTCGTACTGGACATACATGGGCGCGCTGAACAAATCCTTGATTTCACCGACATGAAAGGTCAAAGAAAAGGGCTCTCCAACCTTGACCAACTCCGCTCCCTTAATAAAAACCATCGGCTTAACGACGGCCACCGGCGCCGCGTCTGCAAGTATCGCCTGCTCTGCGACTGCTTCCTCTTCAGGAGTTGTCATTGGCGTAACAACTGGCGCAGACTCGGAACGTTCGCCAACATCCGGGGCCAACGCTGAAGGAACCTGCGCGGAAGTTTCAGGCACCGGTTCTTTTTCTGTCGCAGGGTCAACTAGCGGCGCTGTCTCAGGCTCGGGAACAACGTCGGTCGGCACCTGCAGGTCGGCCTGTGGCTCAATGCCTTTTTGCCCTCCTACATAATCATCGGCAAATGTCCCAAAATTCCGACCATATTTCAAATCGTCCTCACCACCGGACCAGATACTGGACACATCATGGCCCGGCAGGGTGACAGATTTGACGATATGCGGAGTAATCGAAAGAAGAATTTCCCGCTTGATTTTATTCTTTGTCGTCCCTGTGAACAAACGTCCGAGTAACGGGATATCACTAAGAAACGGAATTTTAGACTTGCTTACCGAATCGACATCACGCAGTAATCCACCAATTATCGTCTGTTCGCCATCTTTAAGGGTAAGGGTCGTATTTGCGTTTGTAGTCGAAATGGTCAGGACTGTTGTGCCATTTTCAGTAGGCGGTCCCGCGGTAGCATTGCTAACCTCAAGGCCAAGCTTGGTTGTAATGGTATTGTCGAGTTGAATCACAGGCTCAACGTCAAGCTTAACCCCGACATCAACATACTGGACATTTTCAGAGGTCTGATCGCCATTGATCGTTACCGTGACCACCGGTTCACGAGCACCGATATGGACCTTAGCCTTTTCCTTGTTCTTAACCCTTATTTTGGGACTCGCCAGCGTCTCGGTGTTATTTAGCGTCTTTACCATGTCAAAGGTAGCTGTCGGAATCCCATAGAAAGGATTAAGATTGTCGAATGACGATAGTAAGCCAGAAACAGGATCTGTAGCCCCTACACCTGCGGCAGCAATTGCCAACGCTCCATCTGCGGCCAAGCCAGCTTGTACAATATTAGCACTTGTCCTTAATCCAAAACTGCTATCATCAGAATGCTCGATCTCTATCAGTTCAAGATCAAAAACCACTTCCGAATCGCCCCGATCATTCGCTTCAATAACCTTTTGCGCTAGTTTGATCACTGCAGGCGTATCACGAATAATAATGGCGTTAAGTTCTTCGTGTACGTAAATCTTTCGCACCTGCAGCATGGTCCGTAGCAGGTTGACAGCTTTCTTGGCATCGATGTTCGAGAGGTAGAAGGTCTGAATCAACTGGTCTTCAAACTGCTTCTGTTTGTCGCGCGTTTTGGGAAACAGGATGATGGTTTTGCTATTGAGGATCTTCTTGTCTAACTTATTCATCCGCAACAATAGTTCCAAAGCCTGGGCAAAGGTTGCCTGCTCCAGAAACAGCGTCGTGTTGCTGCCACGCACATCCTCATCAAGAATAAAATTAATACCGGATAAATTGGTCAGAATTTCAAAAACATCCGGCAACTTCGCATCAGTAAAATTTAAGGTTATCGGTTGCGTTGAAACGACCTCCAACTCGACACCATCGACAACAACAAAGTTATTCTGCTCCAGTTTTTGTCGCAATTGTAATGCTGGCTGGAAATCGTTTACAAAACTTAAAGCCTGCTCTAACGTCACCTTAGCCTGTTGTTGCCGCCGCGCACTCAGTAGTTCTTCAGCATCAGCGGTCAGCTTTTGCGCCTGCAGATACTTCATACTATTTTGCAAGCCTTCGGCCGCAACATAGTATGATCCGTCTAAATCAGCAGCAAGGCGGTACTCTTCCTGAGCTTTTCTGTAGTTTGACTGCTCAAAAAACTTGTCTCCCCAATGCTTATGGTTCTGAGCTGACTTTTCACGAGCGGAGTTGAGCTTTAACCGATATTCATAATTCTTCGGTTCTTTTTTAACAGCTGCCATGAAAGAATAAATGGCTTGATCATAACTTTCCTGCGACAAAGCCTTTTCACCATCCTTAAAAGCTGCTCGTCCTGCAGCGCAACCGGACAACAGAGTAACGGCCAGAAGAATACAGCCTAAGCGTACTGACCAGCCTCTGATCAAGAATCGCATATTTATCAAGCTCCTAATATCTATTTGGCTCACGGATCTACCTCAACTTTTTCGCTATCAACAGCGGGGATCTCCGCCTCGGGTACGGGGCTAGTATAAGTCGGTACACTTGGGCGCCCCGATGATACTTTAGGGACCGGCATCCGCTGCGTTTTCGGCTCTCCGATTGTGAGCGCCACACCTGTGTCATCCTGTCCGCGACTGACGATCATTTGTGTTTCAGTCAATTCACGAACCAGGAGTCCATCCGCAAAGCGATCCCCCTTTTTCACCAAGTAAAGATCACCCTGCGATGTCGTAAGAAAAACCGTCATCCGGCCGCTTTTACGCAAAAAACCAAGGACATTCAATGGCGGAATCGACTTATTCACGACAGGCCCTCGGACCACCGGACGAATAACTACTGGTGGCGGCAATTCAACAACTGCGGGGGCCGGAATTGGAGCCGCGACAGCCACAGACTTGACAACGCGCGGTGCTCGATAAAGTGCACGGAAAAGATCCCGTTTCGGCTTTTTATAGGGCAGTTTCTCTCCACCGGAAAAATCGAGCGCAAGATCAACACCAGGGCCGGAAGCAACCGAGGAAACCGAACGGCGGGGATCAGAAGCGGTTGAATTAGCCACCTGTTGCTGACGGGGATATTCATTCCAGGCGTAACCGATAGCTAACAGTAAAACAACTATCAGCAGTAGCGAACGAGTTCGGCTCATCGCGCTACCTCCTGAAAATATGTTGTTAAATTTATCTGCAGGCTCACGATCGAAGAATTATCCTTACTCCGTCGTCCGGTTAAGCTGATTTTATCAATGAGAAGAATCCGCCGCGAATTTTCCAAAAAATGGATAAACTTCTTCATCTGTCCGTAAGTTCCATCAACGGAAAAACTCAGGCTATAAGTCAGAAAGTTTGCTTCAGTGTCTAATTTAGGTTCATAGGAAATCTGTCGAATATCCAGATTGGTCTGTCCCGCCCAGGAAAAAAGATCCCCGATAAAATCGGCGAATTCATCCTTTTCTGGAATCAATTCTGAAAACTTAAGCAGATCGCGTTCCATTTGTTCAACGGTCGAAACAGGGACACCGCTTTGCGCAAGCTTAGCCTCTCTGTCCATCAGTTGCTGCTGCAACACCCTTTGACGGGCCTGCAATCTCTTCGATTCAGGATCGGCAACCAGCGTTTGGTAAAAAAACAGCGCAACAGATAGCAGAACGAGAGCAGCAATAGCACTGAACAATCCACGGTTCCGGCTCCAGATGTCTTTTAGCAGGGCAGTTTTCGACATGACTAAAACACCCCCTCTAGCCGAATCGAAAACTGCAGGGCGGTCCTGTTTATCTCGTCATATCCAAGCGTCTCAATTTGACTTTGATTTTGCAAAAACACCTGCTTAAAGGAAGAAGCATATAAATTATCGAGCAGTTTCTGTAAATCAGGCAATTTTTTGCACACCCCGGTCAGAACCAAGGTACCGTCAGAATAATTTGGATTGAAGCTGCGAATGCTGACATCTCTAGGCAATAAGCCTTCCATGCGATCGAAAAGAACCGTCCAGCGAAAGGCATCTTCGCGGAGCAACTCTTTTGCCCGACCGAGACTCTGTTTCTGCGCTGAAATTTGCTCGGCGGTAAAATGCGCAGGGATTTTGCCACGCAGTTGTTTCTCAATCGCCTCGATGTCAGTTCGATAATCAAGATTCAATTGCCAAGTATGCAGAGAAATCCGTAACTGAAAAAGAAGGATCAGCAATATCAGTAAAGCAAACAGCAGATAGCCCCATTTCAGAGCACGCTCATTGACATAACTGCGACTGGCAAGATTGAGGGTCAGTTTCATCGCGTCACTCTTTGAATCATCCGCTCAGCTACACCAAGTGCAGCAGCCATTCCACTGGCATCAGTAGCAGAAATTGATAGTTTTTGAGAATCTGCCAACTGGTGAATCGGCGAAGCCAACAGTTTTACTTCCCGCTCAAAGGCTGAACTGACAGCATCGAGCAAATCGTCCGTTTGCTCCCAGTTGCTATGGAGATACACTGTCGAACGGGCAAAAGAAGTATGGGCGCGACGATAACCGACCATCGAACGATTGATTTCCTGAAAGATCTTTTCCGGATTTTCAGAAACCGTTTTGGCACGACAGAAATCGAGCAAATGATTTTCAAAGGCGAGCATGCAAAGCTGATTACCATCAACGCCGATAAGGATAAAATCGGAACCGAGATCGATTCTGGAATGATAGGCATTATACAGGTTCAAAGCATGGAAATCGACCAGTGCCGCAGAAAACCCGGCTTGTTCCAACAGTTCTTCGTACTGGGTTAAAACGTCTTCCGCCATAACGGAAGCCAGCAACCGTCTTCCACCAGATTCACGCTCTTCAAGAACCTGATAATCGACGACGATTCTTTCTAACTGGGGCGGCAACAAACTCTTTAATTGCCAACGAACGATATCCAAACCTTCAGCGTAATTTTTAAAAGGAGTGTCGATATCAAGGTGAAAAACGTGTCCAGCGGTATCAGGCAAAGCAACAGCAATCCGCTTTTCCCGCTTGGCCAGAGGTAAAAGAACCTCGCGCACGGCGGCAACGAACAGTTCTGGTTTGCGAACATTGGGCTCAAGTACCGTCGGCAACAGCACCCCTTCGCTAAAATTGAGGGTTTGCCCTCCGGACAAGGCAGTTCCAGAACCACGCCGTTGTACCGCAATGGCCCGTAACCCCTCGCGGCGGATATCTAGTCCCAAGTAGTTGCGTCGTAACACGTAAATCAAATCTCCGCAAAGGTGACGCGATCGATCTCGCGAAATGTCGTTTCGCCCAGCAGGACTTTTTCCAAAGCCGCTTCGCGCAAGAAAACCGTCCCATTTTCACGCGCCAGTTTTTTCAATTCGGACACCGGACTTTTAGCAGCAATCCGCTCGCGCAGTTCATCGTTCATCTCCAACAGTTCGACAATCGCACTCCGTCCGACATACCCCAAGCTATTACACTCTTTGCACCCTTTCGCATCGTGGAAGTTGGCACGGGCACACTGCTCTTCAGTCAAACCATACCCCCGTAGCACCTCAGGATCGTGACTAACCGGCTCCTTGCAATGCTTACAAAGAACACGAACCAGACGCTGCGCCAACACACAATTAAGGCAAGAGACAAAGTTGTAGGGGTCGATCCCCATGTGCAAGAACCGCCCAAGCACATCAAACACGTTATTGGCGTGCACAGTGGTGAAAACCAGGTGACCAGTCAACGCCGACTGGACGGCAATTTGCGCCGTCTCAGGATCGCGAATCTCGCCAACCATAATCTTGTCCGGGTCATGGCGCAGTACGGAACGTAAACCGCGAGCGAAGGTCAGCCCCTTCTTTTCGTTAACCGGAATCTGCACCACACCTTTGACCTGATATTCCACCGGGTCCTCGATGGTGACAACCTTTTCTTCTGTCGAGTTGATCTCAGACAAGGCGGCATACAGAGTCGTGGTCTTGCCGCTCCCGGTCGGTCCGGTGACCAACACCATGCCGTAAGGCTCACGAATTCGGCTGCGCATCCGCCCTCTTTCCCGCTCAGCAAAGCCAAGCGCTTCAAGGGTTAAACCTTGCATGTCCGCAGCGATCGATTCCTTGTCGAGAATCCGGATAACAGCGTCTTCGCCAAAGATAGTCGGCATGATCGAGACGCGGAAATCAATCGACTTGCTCCCCATCCGCACCTTAAAACGGCCATCCTGCGGAACTCGTCGTTCGGAGATATCAAGTTCGCTCATGACCTTGATTCGCGAAATAATCGGGCTTTGAAAACGGCCGTCGATGGTTTCGGTTGCCTGGTAAAGAACCCCGTCAACACGGTACTTGATGACAACACCCTCACCGGTTGCCTCAATATGGATATCACTTGCGCGCTTATTGAGAGCATCAAACAGGGTTGAATCAATCAAACGGATAATCGGGCTGGTATCAGCAGTCAGTTTTTCGATCGAAAGGACCTCATCCCCCTTGTCGGTCTCCCTGATCAGCTGCAATTTAAAGTCTTCCGAGGCTTCACGCAAGACCCGCTGAGAACCGGCACCTCGTTCTATCAATCGGTCGATCTGGCTCTTTGACGCAATCTTTAACTCCAGAGCCAAACCGAGCTGCAGTTCAAGATTGTCCAGAGCAACGACATCAGTGGGATCGGCAACGGCCACCACCAGTTTGTCCCCTTGGTGCTCAAGCGGGACCAAGCTGTATTTCATCGGCACATCAGACGGCAGCATTGCAAGCAGTTCCGGATCGAGAACCAGATCGTCCAAATCAATATATTCATACTGAAACTGGATCGCTAAGGCACGAGCCAATTCTTCTTCGCCAAACAAACCATCAGCGATACCGGTCGCACCAAAACTTTTTCCACTGACTTGCAATTTTTCCAGGATCAAGTCGATTTCCACAGCGGCGATGGCCCCCATATCGACAAGAATTCTCCCGATCATTTTGCGTTGATACTTCATCCGTGTCTCTAACCCTCAGGCTCAGCCTACAGTCCCTGCCAACTGAAAAATGGGCACATACATAGCAACAACAATAAAGGCGATCAGACCACCCATCGTCATCATCAAAACCGGCTCAATCATGGTCGTTAAGCGGGTCAACAGTCGCTCAACTTCATCTTCATAATAATCAGCAACATCGGCAAGCATTTCGGTCAAAGATCCAGAGGTCTCGCCAACTCCGACCATTCGCAATGCCAGGGACGGAAAGAAACCGGTCCGTTCAAGTGACTCGGATAGCGAAACGCCTTCCTCAACCCGACGGATAGCTTGGATCATCTCTTTTTCCAGGCTGCGATTATTCAAGGTTCCACGCGACATCTGCATCGCCGGCACCAAGGGGGTTCCGCTAGCGAGGGTTGTCCCAAGAGTGCGGGTAAATCCGGCCAACGCATAATCGATCTTCAAGCCACCGAAAAAAGGTAATTTGAGCAGCAAGCGATCAAATTGAAGCTGCCAGCGTGAAGAGCGCAGGAGCATTTTCAAAAAGAAGACAACAACGACTATTGCAATCAATAAAAGATACCAGAAATCCTTCAGGAGCGTGGAGAGACCTATAAGTATCTGGGTCATCAGCGGCAGCTCAACCTTGGCATCCGCGTAGATCTGAGTAAAGGTAGGAACCACAAAAATCATCAGAAAAATAACAACTGAAACAGCAGCGGAAGTCAACAGCAGCGGGTAAAATGAAGCGCTTCGGACCTTTGCCCGGATCGCTTCCGAACGTTTCTGATAAACCAGAAAACGCGACATGGTTTCTGGCAAGTCCCCGGTCTTCTCACCAGCCTTGATTGCCGCGATATAGAGTGGCGGGAAATACTGGGGGAACTTGATAAAAGCATCCGACAGAAGACTCCCACCCTTAATTGCTTCACGAATATCAGCCAAGGCATCACGAAAGTTACCCACTTCCATCTGCTCTATCTGCGTATCCAGAATCTGCAGGATGGGTAGCCCGGAACGGAGCAATACCAATAGTTCCTGGTTAAAAGAGAGAAATCGACGCCCAGCTAAACGACCGCCCTTCGACCCCTCCTTTGCGAACAACTGAAAAGTCTCGCGACGGATCTGAAAGACATAAAAGCCTTGATCCTGAAGATTCTCTTTCAACTGCTCTTTTGACGTGGACTCAAACTGCTTACTAACGACCCGTCCATCAGCAGTTCCAATTTTACATACATAGCTCGGCATAGCTAACAATGCTATCATACCATTAGCCAAAAGAGAATTTTTTAACGTAAATAGTTCACCATAATTACACATAATAAAAAAGCGGGAAGCAACAATGACATGCCGCTTCCCGCTGGACCTTAAAACTATAAAAATGGCCCCCTAGATCAACCCTGTGCCTGCACTGCAGTGATTGCTGAAACGTTGACAATATCATCTACGGAACAACCGCGGGACAGATCGTTGACCGGCTTGGCAAGCCCCTGAATGATCGGGCCAACGGCTTCGGCACCAGCAAGACGCTCTACCAACTTGTAGCCGATGTTGCCAGCATCAAGATCAGGAAAGACGATGGTGTTGGCCCGACCGGCAACATTTGAACCGGGCGCCTTCTTCTCGCCAACCTTCGGAAGCAGTGCGGCATCGGCCTGCAGTTCGCCATCAATAGCCAAGTCAGGGGCCAATTCTTTGGCGATTGCCAGCGCTTTTAGTACCTTGTCGCAATCCTCATGCTTGGCACTTCCCTTGGTTGAGAAACTGAGCATGGCAACCCGGGCCTCAACACCGAGGAAGCTCTTGCAACTGGCCGCTGTACTGATCGCAATCTCCGCCAAGGCCTGAGCATCCGGATTGGGATTAACGGCACAGTCAGCAAAACAGAGCACCCCATTCTCACCAAACTCGGGGGTCTTGGTCACCATCAGAAAGACCGAGGACACCGTCTTCATCCCAGGCGCGGTTCCTATCACCTGAAAGGCAGCACGCAGGACGTCTCCCGTCGTATTATAAGCACCGGCAACAGCACCACCGGCGTCTCCCTTGTGCACCATCATGGCGCCGAAATAGAGATTATCCTCACCGGTCAGCAATTCGATCGCCTGCTCGCGGGTCAATCCTTTTTTCTTACGGATTTCGACTAATTCCGCAGCATAACCTTCAAGCAGGTCGGAACTCTTCGGCTCGATCAGCGTAACACCGTCAAGAGAAACACCCATTTCGGCTGCCTTAGCGGTAAGGACCGCAACATTTCCAAGCAGAGCGACATTTGCCAGTCCGTCGGCAACAATCTTGGCCGAAGCCTCAATCATCCGATCATCGTACCCTTCCGGCAAGACGACAGTCTGTAAATTCTGGCGGGCCTTTGCTTTGATCTGATCAACAAGATGCATTAAATTCCTCCTTCACTTTACGTCCGCTTATCTCCAATTAAAACAATATTTGATAAAATTAGTCCTGAACAATTCAAGACCTACAAAGAATAGAGTCGTTTATACCTAAAGGCCGAAGCGACGGTCAATCGCTTTTTCATTTTTACTCGGACCATCAGACTAGCAGCACGAAGCAACAACCGCTATAATCCTCGGCCTATGCAATTAAACAATTCAGCGACCACAAATACAAACCGTAACAGGCCGGCACTCCTGACGTTTTGCGTGCTTTTTTCAATTCTGCTGCACCTGTTGGTGATTTTCCTGTTGCCCTATTTAAAAACGGCTCCCGATATGACGACAACGTCGCAACAGCCGACGGTTGTCCGCTTGGTCGACAAACCCTCAACAGAACAAAAAATGGAATACGAACTGGACCAACAGCCGAAACAAGTGGAGACAGAAGCACCACCAAAAAGCACGCGTTTGGCAGAGCAGAATCAACAAACGGAAAAGGAGATGGCCCCGAAAGGCGACGACGTCCGTGACCAAGCGAAGCAGCCGGCAATCAAACAACCCAGCCTAGCCGTTAAGGCACAGCCCCCTGCAGCAAACCGACCAGCGCAACAGCAGGCGATGACTCAGAACACCACAAAATCAAAACTGCCTCGCAAGCAAGAGGGGAAATTCACCGCGCCAGCGCCTCAGCAGTCAGCCAGCAGCACCAAACAACCGGAAGCTGCTCCGACTCCATCTCTGGAGCAACTGACCCAGTTGACACCCAACACCTTGAATCGGCTTGCTCAAGCAAGCCAGTCGGACAGAGAAAGGATAAAGCAAAGGGAAGACATGGAAACGGGAGATACCGTCTGGCTCAACCTGAAACGAGGCGACTTAATTTCTTTTTTCCGGCGCTTCAGTAATCAAGTCGAATGGGTTTGGAACTACCCGCAGCAGGCGATTGTGAACGAAATGCAGGGAACCCTGCTGCTAAAGGTCACCATTGACCGAACTGGCGAACTTGTTGATGTCGAGTTGATCCGCGGGAGCAACTATGAACTCCTCGACTCGACAGCAATACAGGCAATCTTTGCGGCGGGGCCATTCGGCCCCCTGCCGAAGCACTACCCCCACCCAGACCTAAAATTTTATGCACACTTCCAATACACGCTAAGCGGAAAGTACATCTACGGAGAAGGCCGCTAAGTCAATCTTTGACCCAACGCAGCTTCGGCTTGCGTGCGGCCGTCGCCTCATCCAAACGCTTCACCTTGGCACGCACTGGCGCCTGCTTTAATAACTCAGGACTCTGCTTGGCCTCTTCAGCGATAGCCAATAAAGCGTCACAAAATTCATCCAGGTTCTGCTTACTCTCGGTCTCGGTCGGCTCGATCATCAGCGCCCCCTTGACCACCAAGGGGAAATAGATCGTCGGTGGATGATAACCGTAATCAATCAGTCGCTTGGCGACATCGAGGGTGTGGCAATCGTTTTCCAGTGCCGCTTCGGAGAAAACCACTTCGTGCAGGGAGCGCTGTTTGTAGGGCAGATCATAAGTCCCTTCCAGCCGCGCACGGATATAATTGGCGTTAAGCACGGCCAATTCGGTTGCCCGCTTCAGCCCCTCGCCCCCCATCGCCAGAATATAACAATAGGCGCGCACCAAAATGCCGAAATGTCCGGAAAAGCCCTTAACCCGACCGACCGACTGCTTCAAGTCAAAATCGAGACAATACTTATCACCGTCTTTAATGACGATCGGTACCGGCATAAAATTACGCAGTTTTTCGACAACGCCGACCGGACCAGCACCTGGGCCTCCACCACCGTGGGGCGTAGAAAAGGTCTTATGCAGATTGAAATGCATGACATCGATACCGATGTCCCCCGGTCGACTGATCCCCATCAGGGCATTGAGGTTGGCCCCATCACAGTAAACAAGGCCACCCCGCTCATGAACCAACTCGCAAATCTCGCGGATATCGGACTCGAACAAGCCAAGGGTATTCGGGTTAGTGACCATCAGCGCGGCGACATCATCATCCATCACCGCAGCGACCGCCTCTTTGCTGAGGACGCCATCGGTCGCGACCGGAACAACATCGTAACCACAAAGGGCCGCCGAAGCGGGATTCGTCCCATGAGCGGTATCGGGAATAATCACCTTGTGCCGTTTATTCCCCTGCGCCTCATGCCACGCACGGATCATCAGCATGCCAGCAAACTCCCCCTGAGCTCCTGCGGCCGGCTGCAGAGTGATCGCCGGGAAACCGGAGACTTCGGCCAGATCCTGCTGCAAGACATACATCAGCTCCAAGGCACCCTGACTGAGATGATCAGGGGTCTGCGGATGTAACTCGGTAAAACCGGGCAAACGAGCGGCCTGCTCATTGACCTTGGGATTGTACTTCATGGTGCAACTTCCCAAGGGATAAAAACCGCTGTCAACGCCGTAGTTCCAGGTCGACAAACGGGTGTAATGGCGCACCACATCAACCTCTGAAAGTTCCGGAAAATCGCAAATTTCATCACGGGTCAGCGCTGAGTCTGGCGTCGCTTCCGGGACATCGGACGGTGGCAAGCTGTAGCCGATCCGACCTGGATCGGTCAATTCAAAGAGCAGTTTCTCATCAAGTACCAGCCCGCGGCTGTCCGTGCGGCTCATAATTCACCTCCTGCCAGGGCAGTCACCAAGCGATCGATCTGATCACGACTGTTCTGTTCGGTAACACAAATCAGCAAAGCATTTCCCAGCTCCGGATAGTCCTTTTTCAGGGCAATCCCTGCGAGAATCCCCTCCTGTTCAAGGCGCTGCTGCAAATCAGCAATCGGCTCGGTACAATTAATGACAAACTCGTTGAAGGTCTCTCCGGCGAAAGCCAACGCAAAACCATCCAGCGCGGCAATCTGCTGCTTGGCGTAGGCGGTCTTGGAATAATTCAATTCAGCCAATTTACGCAAGCCCTGCTTGCCGTGCAGCGCCAGATAAATACCGACCATCAGCGTACACATACCCTGATTAGAGCAGATATTCGAGGTCGCCTTTTCACGGCGGATATGTTGTTCGCGGGTAGCAAGGGTCAAAACAAACCCGCGCTTGCCATCCAGATCGACCGTTTCACCGACTAAACGCCCCGGCAGAGCACGCATCTCTTTCTGCTTGACGGCAAAAAAGCCGATCCCCGGGCCACCGAAGGAGATCGGGATACCGAAACTTTGCCCCTCTCCAACAACCACGTCAGCACCTAAATCACCCGGTGACTTAAACAGGGCCAGTGCCAAGGGTTCGGCAACCGCAGCAATCATTTTTGCCCCGGCGCCGTGCGCACTATCCGCGAGCGATTGCAGATCTTCGATTTGTCCATAATAATTCGGATAACCGGCGACCACGGCAGCAACCTGGTCATCGAGGAGCGTCGCTAACTGCTGCTGATCGGTAACGCCATTTTCACTCGCCGGAACGTCCAGTAACTCAACATCCAGATACCGACAATAGGTGGCGACCGTTTGTCGATACTGAGGATGAAGCGCTTCGGACAGAAGGACCTTTTTCCGCTTGCGACCGGTCCGCAGAGCCAACAATACCGCCTCAGCACAGGCCGAAGCACCGTCATACATCGAAGCATTAGCGACGTCCATGCCGGTCAATTGGCAGATCATGGTCTGAAATTCAAAGATCGCCTGCAGCGTCCCCTGGCTGATTTCTGGCTGGTAGGGAGTATATGCTGTGTAAAACTCACTCCGACTAACCAGATGGTCGACCACCGACGGAATAAAATGATTATATGCGCCACCACCCAAAAAGGAGTCCCACTCCGAAACCTTGGCATTTTGCTCGGCCAGATTCCGCAACACCGTCATCGACTCCGACTCAGCCAAAGCAGATGGCAGATTCAACGGGGATTGCAGACGACAATTGGCAGGGATGCCGGAAAACAAGTCATCGATCTGGTCGACTCCGATGGTCTCCAACATCTGCTGAATGTCCATGTCCGTATGGGGCAGATAGCGCATAGTTATCCTCTTCGGCAGTCCAAGCTGCTGCTTTTGACAAATACCAGGAGCAAAAATAAATGATCAGTCCTGCTCAATAAAACTCTGATAAGCGGTCGCATCCATCAAGGCATCAAGTTCTGCCGCAGCAGAAAACTTAACCTTGATCATCCAGCCATCTTCATAGGCAGAAGTATTGAGCATTTC
Source organism: Desulfuromusa ferrireducens (assembly GCF_055389805.1). NCBI lineage: Bacteria > Pseudomonadati > Thermodesulfobacteriota > Desulfuromonadia > Desulfuromonadales > Geopsychrobacteraceae > Desulfuromusa > Desulfuromusa ferrireducens. The sequence continues at coordinate 2,941,693 of NZ_AP042415.1, read as the reverse complement.
CGGCTCATCCGGCAGTTCATCGTTAATTTCAACGACTTCTCCGCTGATCGGGGAAAAAACATCTGAGACCGCCTTGACTGACTCGACAACACCGAGCGGCTTACCTATTTCCAGTTGATCGCCGACCTCGGGAAGCTCAACAAAAACCACATCCCCCAGCTGATCCTGAGCAAAATCGGTAATACCGATGGTGACAATCTCATCCTCAACCAGGACCCACTCGTGCTCTTCGGTGTACTTCAACTCGTCGGGAAAATCCATGACATCCTCCTAAAATCAGTAAAATGGTCCCTTCCGGGAAGCGTTTAAACAAAGGGGAGTTTTGTGCGTTCCGCGGCAACCTGACGCTTACGGATAGCGATTTGCAGCGGCAGTTCCCCATCGGCAATCGGTGCCTCGATCAGAGCCAGGGCAATACCCTGCCGAAGGCAAGGAGACATGGTCCCACTGGTGACGTATCCGACCTCCCGACCGTCACAAAGAACCGGATAATTTTCCCGCGGCACCCCTGGCTCCGTCAGTTTAAGGCCGATTAATTTACGCTTTAAGCCGTCCTCTTTTGCTGACAGCATCGCCTTTGAACCGACAAAATCACCTTTTTTCAGTTTGGTGATCCAAGCGAGGCGCGCTTCCAGCGGCAAAATATCGGCAGTAATTTCATGTCCATAAAGGGCATAAGCCTTTTCCAGCCGTAACGTATCGCGCGCACCCAACCCGGTTGGCACCAAGCCTAGCGGCTCACCAGCAGCCATCAGCGCCTGCCAGAGCGTTACGCCGTCAGCAGCAGGACAGTACAGCTCAAAACCGTCTTCTCCGGTGTAACCGGTCCGCGAAATGATCGTTTTACACCCCGCCACATCACCTTCGGCAAACCAGTAATATTTGATAGCCGACAGATCAGTTTCGGTCATTCCGGCAAGAATCTTTTCCGCCTGCGGCCCCTGCAACGCCAATTGGGCATATTCTGGGCTACGATTAATCAGCTTAAGTTCGGTAAAATCGAATTCATCGAGGAGTTGCTGTAGCCAGGCAAAATCTTTTTCGGTATTTGCCGCATTGACACATAGCAAATAGTTATCGGCAGCAAAACGGTAAAGGGTCAAATCATCCACCACCCCGCCAGTAGGATAGCAGAGCGCCGTGTATTGAATCTGCCCATCGGCCAACGCAGCAACATCATTAATGGTGGCTTGCTGTAAAAAATCAAAGGCCTGCGGTCCGCTGACTTCAATCTCCCCCATGTGGGAAACGTCGAACAGCCCGGCAGCCTCGCGAACAGCCATGTGCTCAGAAATCACACCAGTATACTGAACCGGCATTTCCCAGCCACCGAACTCCACCATACGGGCTCCTGCTTGATGGTGGACCTGATTTAAAATGGTTTTCTTCATCGGCAGGCTCCCTTATAAGTGAGATTGTATGGCAACAGGATTTTGCTAATCCGCAAGGATCTGCGGAATCAAATCTTCGTGACCGAAAGTCATCAGATGTACGCCCTGACAGAGATCACGAGCCAATGCGACCATTTCACGAGCGATCTGCACTCCGCTCAGCAACGGGTCTTCGGCTCCCTCAAGGCGTTGTATCAGATCTTGCGGCACCTGTACACCCGGAATATTGCGATTGAGAAAGTCGGCCATACGGGCATTTCTTAACAATAGAACTCCCATTATAACAGGAACCTTTAAACCGCCGGCGGTCGCCATAAAGGATTCCAACTGGGAGCGATTGAAAACTGCCTGTGTTTGAAAGAATTTTGCCCCGGCGGAGATTTTTTTCTCAAACTTTTTTAAGACCAGAGATTGGGGTTCAGCGGCCGGAGCGACAGCAGCTCCAGCAAAGAATTTTGGCGCGACACAAAGAGGCTTACCGGCCATATCGGCCCCAGCACTCAGATCATCAACCGCTTGCAGCAATTGCACTGAATCAAGGTCAAAAACCGGGCGAGAAGCCTTATGGTCGCCAAACTTAGGGTGATCACCGGTTAACAGCAACAGATTTTCAATCCCCAATGCCGCGGCGCCAAGCAGATCGGATTGCAAGGCCATGCGATTGCGATCACGGCAGGTTAGCTGCAAAATCGGCTCATAGCCCTGCTCAATCAACAAGCGCGCTAAAGCCAGCGGGGACATACGCATGCAGGCCCCCTGATTATCGGTGATGTTGATCGCGTCCATGCCACGCAAAAGATGGGCTTTGGCCAGAGCCGGGGCGACATCCACCCCCTTTGGCGGAGCGATTTCAGCAGTGAAAACAAACTTCTGCTGAGACAATTTCTCTGCCAAACGGCTCATTTTTTACGCTCCGATGAGGAATTCTTATCCAACCGGTGCTGTCCCGGCTTGAATTTCTTACTCCAGTCTTTCGGCTCGACCATCTTGTCAAACACTCCCTGCCGCTGCTGTTTTTCCAGCCGCTCGTGAATGCGTACCCAAGTACAATCGCGCTCTTGATCGACCTCGCAATGACCGTCTTCCATCCCACCGCAAGGGCCGTTTAACACCCCTTTGGCGCAATTGGTTACTGGGCAGATACCGGCGGTGTCGTTCAAAATGCAATCACCACAGAGAGAACATTTTTCTTCAAATTCACCAAAGCGGCGGATATTGCCAAGAAACAGCGAGTTTACCGCAGCCAGAACCCGCTTATCGATACAGTTGGAGATTGACTGCACCCCGGCACCACAAGAGAGAACCAGCAGAGCATCCGCCTCTTCAACCTGCGCCTTATAGCGCCGCAATTCACGGGCCGCTCGCATGATATGGCAGGTTTCTTCAAGCACCATACTGCCAACCACCTCGCGTCCGGTTTCTTCGAGCCACTCCTGGGTGGCAAAGACTTCGTCCTCGCCACCCACTTTACAGACCGTGGCACAAGCACCGCAACCGATCAGAAACAGAGAATCATAGCCGGTCAGCAACGCTTCCAGTTCATCTCGGCTTTTCGGGGTGCTGATGATCATCCAATCGCCCTATTGTTTGGCTGCCCGCCGCTTGGCGCTGACAACGGTGTTAAACAGCAACATGGTGATGGTCATCGGTCCGACACCACCCGGAACCGGAGTAATGGCAGCAGCCCGCTCAAAAGCAGCATCATATTCGACATCACCAACCAGCTTCTTTTCGCCGACCCGGTTAACACCGACATCGATAACCACGGCACCCTCTTTGATCCAGCTCCCCTTGACCATCTCCGGAACACCAACAGCAGCAATCACCACATCGGCAGCAGCGACCTTGCCCGGCAGATCTTGGGTTCGCGAATGACAGATGGTGACGGTCGCATGCTCCGCCAAGCACATCAGTGCAACCGGCTTACCAACGATGTTGGAACGACCGACAACGACGACTTCCTTACCCTTTAAATCGACACCGGTTTTCTCCAGCATTTTCATTATGCCATAGGGAGTACAGGGCTGAAAAAGTGGGTTGCCGGTAGCCAAACGACCAACGTTATACGGATGGAAACCATCGGCATCCTTTTGTGGCGAGATAGACTCCAGCACCTTTGATTCGTCGATATGGGCAGGCAGAGGCAACTGCACTAAAATACCATCGATCCGCTCATCGGCGTTTAACTTGGCGATCAACTCCAAAAGCTCTGCTTCGCTGGTCTCAGCCGACATCTTGTGCTCATCGGAAAAGATCCCCGCGGCAGCACAAGCTTTTTCTTTCATCGAGACATAAACCCGACTAGCCGGATCTTCACCGACAAGCACCACGGCCAACCCTGGCGTTACACCTTTTGCGATCAAGTCAGCGGTATCTTTTGCGATTTCAAGACGTAGATCCGCAGCGATTGCCTTACCATCAATTACCTTTGCCACCTTATGCCTCCATTTGCTGTTATAATTAAAAGCAGATTGTCTCTCTACCAGAGTGAAAGTAACTCTAACAAGTCACAAACTATACGTAAGCACTTTGTGAATGTAAAGCCGCTGTATAAAAGCTAAAGACGTATATTTATTTTCTACGAGGGAAGCTACGCCTATGTTTATACAATTTCACTTACGTGTCCTACTATTGTCCATATTCCTGACCCTCCAACTGACTGTTTTTTGCTATGCGGAACATGACACTCAGGAAGAAGCCGGAGAGCCAACTCTTGTCGACAAAACCCACCAAGGGATCTCCGAATCGCTGGCGGCTCCTTCGCGCTGGTTTGATAATTTTTTTAGCGATCCACGTACAGACGAAGAACCTGCGGGAACATTTTTACGCTTACGTGGTTCCATGATTTCAGAAGAGGGTGAAAAGCTCAGCTTTAAAGGCAAAGCGAAAGCGCGACTGCGGCTGCCAAACCTCAAACGACGCTTCCACCTGATCCTCTCAAGTGAAGACGAAGACCTTCGTGACGAAACCTTAAAAGACGCAAGATCTAACCGGGAGTTGGCTGAAAGAGAAGAAACCAGCTTGGCCCTGCTCTATACCCAGAAACGTAGCAGTACATTCAGCCTGACCCACCAGGTCGGTCTCGACCTCGAAGATGGTCTCAACCCTCGGGTTCGTTCACGCGTGCGCTACTCGATTCCCATTGCCAGAGAATCGATTTTGACCCTTGCGCAGGCGGCCTACTGGGAAGATGACGAAGGGTTCGGCGAAGAAAGCCGCATTGACTACGACTTCCCACTGAGTAATAAAAAGCTGCTCAGAGCAACCGGACGTGGACTCTTTTCGGAATCGAGCAACGGTTATGAATGGTTAAGCATGTTGCAATGGCTCCAATCGTTCAGCCACAAAAAAGCATTGGCCGTCGGCAGCTTTGTCGCCGGAGAAACTCGCCCGCAAAACCATGTCACCGAATATGATGCCTTTATCAAATACCGGCAAAAAATTATAAAAAAATGGCTTTTTGTTGAACTCAAACCAGAGGCAAAGTGGTCTAGAGAAAATGACTTCAAGGTCGCCGGAATTTTCACCCTTACGTTTGAAGTTCAGTTCTACGATTGAAGGGTACCGGACAACGACAGAAGCCCCGTTCAATCAAGACGGGGCTTCTGTCGTTGTTCACCAAAATGAGTTTAAAGGCTTTTAGCCGTTAGCAGCCTTCGGACAACCTGCGCACGCTTCACTCTTGCCAGCAGAGTCACTACCACAAGAAGCTGGCGCGGAATATCCCTGTTGATACCAGCCGTTCCCTTTGAGAGCAAAACCTCCCTGAGAAATCAGCTTTTTGACCGCACCGCCACACTCACGACAATCACTGATCGGTTCATCGGAAAACTTTTGCCGCACTTCAAATTGCAGCCCACAAGATTCACACTGATATTCGTACATTGGCATAATCAAAATCTCCAAACTTGACTTGTATTTTTTCTCTTGATTTTAAAATGAGGACAGATATTAAATTGGAGCAGCTATCAATGTCAAGATATGACCTCAATGTACGCATCCAAAACAGCAGAAACGCTTTGCACATCCAGTCCGTTGAGCAAAACTCTCTTCTGCCGTGATTTGTCTCCGGAAATCAATTCAACCGCGCCCTTGGCGATACCGAACAGTTTTGCCAGATATTCACAGCACGCCTTATTGGCAGCACCTTCGACCGGAGGCGATGTCAATTTAATTTTCAGGGCGTCTCCCTGCAGACCGACTATTTTGTTGCGACTCGAGCGAGGCTGCACCTGTACCCGCAGGATGACCCCAGCGGGGGTTTCACTAAGGCAGGGATACATCAGGATTGATCTACTTCGTCTTCAATCTGCCCGGCAATCATCGGTTGTTGGAGAAATCCGGCTTGCCGATCATCCTCTTCGATCTGCAGGATATCCATATCCAGCAGTTTCAAATGACCATCAATCAGCGCACGCAAGCCGGTTTCGAAAGAAACTTTCTGCCGTTTGAGCTGTTGTATTTCATTGACCAACTGCACACGGCGATCAGTTGCATCCCTGACCACCTGTTCCCCCTCCAGATGGGCTTCCGCAACCATTATTTCCGCTTCTTTACGGGCGTTATTCTTTAGTTCTACTGTCACCTGTTGCGCAGTCATCAAAGTTTCCTGCAGCGCCTTTTCCCGGTCACGTAATTGCTCCAATGAGGTCCGCGTTCTAGCGAGGGTCTCTTTCAGCTCATTGTTCTGCTTGTGCATCCGCTCGAGCTCATCGGCAAGCATTTCCAAAAAATGATCGACGGCGGCCGTATCATATCCGAACAGGCGTGTCTTAAACTGGTGTTGCTGGATTTCAATCGGGGTAATCCGCATGGGATTTAAGCCTCAACTTGAGAAGTTAATACGCTATCTGCATGAGAAAACCGACAACAAATTGCTGTACGACAGACAGCAGCAACAGCAACACAATAGGCGAAAAATCAAAGGTTCCAGCACGTAAAAACGGGATCAGATTACGCAAACGGTAAAGAACCGGATCGGTCGCATTGTGCAAAAAACGAACGATCGGATTATACGGATCCGGGCTAACCCAGGAGATCAATGCTCGAGCAATGACAATAAAAATGTAAATATTAAAAGCCAGATCAAGAATTCTGGCAAGCGCAACTATAATAAAGTCCATACAAAACACCTTTCCTCTACATCCAGTAACAAAAATAGCGTAATTCTCTGAACTTATACAGAAACTGTGAATTACTGTCAAACGATTAGAGGGCTTTTCAAGCAAGTGGTAATTTTGACTTTAATTGCAAAAACAGATAGATTGTAACGGTTTTGAAATATTCTGTAATTCTTAAATAAAATGTGAGGAAAGCATGGTCCAAACCAATAACCTGAACGTTCGTGAAGTCACACCGATTATTGCTCCGGCAGATCTCAAACAAGTTTTTCCGTTGAGTATTGAAGATGCCGCATTCGTCAACGACTCGCGCAATACGATTAAATCGATCCTACACGGCGAGGACAAACGGCTGTTGGTTGTCGTCGGCCCCTGTTCCATTCATGATCCGCAAGCGGCAATGGAATACGCCCAACGGTTAGCTAAACTAGCGGTTACCGTTAAAGATACTTTATTTATCGTAATGCGCGTTTATTTCGAGAAACCACGCACCACAGTCGGCTGGAAAGGCCTGGTCAACGATCCGGACATGGACGGTACGCACAGCATTTCCAAAGGTTTGGGGATTGCGCGCCAGCTTTTCAATGCGATCACCAAGCTCCGTTTGCCGATCGCCAGCGAGATGCTCGACCCAATTACCCCACACTACCTTTCGGACATGATCAGCTGGGGGGCAATTGGAGCCCGAACAACCGAGTCACAAACCCACCGTGAAATGGCCAGCGGGTTATCCTTCCCTGTCGGTTTTAAAAACGGTACCGATGGCTGCCTGAAAATTGCCACTGACGCGATGGCAGCAGCCTGCAGATCGCACAGCTTCTTGGGGATAAACTACGAAGGGCGGAGTTCTATCGTTGAAACGACCGGCAATCCAGACATCCACATTGTGCTACGCGGTGGTAACGACGGTCCCAACTATTCGCCAACAGATATTGATGAAACCATCGAGCTCTTAAAAAAGAACAACCTGCCCCCTTCGATTATGGTCGATTGCAGCCATGCAAATTCAAACAAAGATCATGAGCGACAAGGAGAAGTCCTCGACGATATCGTCAAGCAGATTTTAACTGGCACTACGGCAATCAATAGCGTGATGATCGAGAGCAACCTGAACGCTGGCAACCAGAGTATCGCGGAGAATCTCGAAGACATGCAATACGGAGTTTCGGTAACGGATAAATGTATCGACTGGCAAACCACTGAAAAAATGTTGATGAGGACATTCCAAAGCCTCTCCGCAAATGGCAATTCCTGAGCACAGAGATAAGAAACGGTCATGAATAATTGTTGTGCTGAAAATTCAACGGACAAGCAAGCTGCGGCTAAACAGGAGAGCTGCGACCCGGCTCAAACAGGCAAGGGAAACTGCTGCGGTCCGCAGGCTACAACTGAAGCATGCTGTTCACCAGCCACAAACAAACCGGAATTTGCAGGGCACAGTATCTATCCATGGGTGAGTGACTGGCTGAACACACCTATCGGAACTGTCCCGCAAGTCAGCACCTCGCTAACCTGGGCCGATCGGCGTGGTCGCTGGGCAATGCGCTGGGGAATCGGCCGTGATCATTACCGTGTAACCCCTGGCATCTACGCCGTCGGACAGCCGGATGATAAATCACCGCTCCTGGTCTCAGCCAACTACAAACTCAGTTTCGATTGTTTGCGGGCCGCACTTTCCGGTGAACATGTCTGGCTACTAGTCATCGATACCAAAGGCGTTAACGTCTGGTGCGCAGCCGGTAAAGGGACCTTCGGAACGGATGAAATCATCTCCCGCTGCAAACAGACCAACGTTGACCAATTAGTCAGCCATCGACAAATCATTATTCCGCAATTGGGTGCACCCGGGGTTGCTGGCTACAAGATAAAACAAGAAACTGGTTTTACAGTGACCTACGGACCCGTTCGAGCCACCGACCTGAAACCATTCATGGCAGCGGGGATGCAGGCAACACAAGAGATGCGAAAAGTCTCGTTCAATCTATGGGAGCGGTTGATTCTGGCTCCGGTTGAAGTGACGATGCTCTACAAACCGATCCTGACCTCTATTCTGCTGATTTTCGTTCTCAGCGGTATCGGCGCAAATATTTTCTCCTTTTCTGCGGCATGGCACAGAGGAATCGCCGCTGTTGCAGCCGGACTTACCGGCGTAGTGACCGGTTGCGTCCTGACACCAGTTCTGCTGCCCTGGTTACCAACCCGAGCATTTACCTCTAAAGGTGCATTACTCGGACTCATTACAGCGACAATTTTAGCACTTGGTCCTTATCAGACAGCTGGGACTGCGGGCCTGATCTGTCTTTATCTCTTGGTGATTGCCATCTCTTCATACACAGCGATGAATTTTACCGGTTCGACAACCTTCACCTCCCCTTCCGGGGTAGAAAAAGAGATGAGGATTGCGATCCCCTGCCAGGCCTTGGCTGTTCTGATCGCCGGTCTGGTATGGATCGGAGCAGCATTTTGAGCTACGGAACGCGACAATGACTATGATAAACAGCGGACTGACCTACTTGCAAGACGTCACAACATTGGAGCTTTTTGTTGATAAATGCATCGGCTGTGGAGCCTGTGAAGTTGTTTGCCCACATCGGGTTTTTGTCGTTGCAGATAAAAAAGCTCAGATAGTTGCACAGGACCTATGCATAGAATGTGGTGCCTGCAGCAAAAACTGTCCCGTTGCGGCGATAAGCGTTGAAGCCGGGGTTGGCTGTGCCAGTGCAATCATTTATAGTTGGCTAACGGGTAATGAACCGAGCTGTGATTGTGACAGCGGTTCTAACTGTTGTTAGCAAATTAACAAAATAAGGCTTTACTTTAGCACATACGAATATTAGAGTTAGCTAAACTCTCATATGGGCCCTCAATGAATCAAACCCTCCTTATAATTGATGATTCCAAAGCAATCCGCACTCAGGTGACGCAGATGTTTGCCGACGGCAAAATATTTGCTAAAACGCTGCAAGCTGCCGATGGCATAGAAGGTTTCAAACTTTTGGTTAATAATGATGTCGACCTGATCCTCTGCGACATCGAGATGCCCGGTATCGATGGCCTTAAATTCCTCGCCATGCTGCAGTCCCGCGAGGACTTGCGCGAAAAGCCAGTTATTATGCTCACCAGCCACGGCGACCTGAGCACCAAGGTTCGCGGCCTCGAATCAGGGGCCAGTGACTACATCACCAAACCGTTCGAACCCGAAGAAATGGTTGCCAGAATACGTGTCCATATGCAGATCAAAACCCTGCAGGATGAGCTGCGTCGCAGCAATCAACTGCTTATGGAGCTCGCCCAGACCGACCCACTGACCCGTCTCTACAACCGGCGTCACCTGTATGAAAAGCTTGAAATCGAACTCAATCGTTGCTTTCGCAGCACCAATCCGATTGCCCTGATAATGACCGACATCGATCATTTCAAACAGGTTAACGACAGATTCGGGCATCAGGTCGGCGATGAAGTGCTGACAAAGGTTGCCGATCTTCTCCAACAACAGCTAAGAACCTATGATTTAGCGGCCCGCTATGGTGGCGAGGAATTTTGCCTGGTATTGCCGGAGACGGACCTTGAGGCGGCCACTGAAGTTGCTGAACGGATTCGTCAGCAGGCCGAACAAATGAAATTCCCTCCACTGATGAAGAACTATAAACTCACCATGAGTTTTGGCGTCGCTGCCTACGATGGGACGTTTGAAGGGTCAATTGACGAGATTATCAGATGTGCCGATGATGCCCTGTATGAAGCAAAGAATTCTGGCCGCAACCAGGTAAAAGACAGAGAGATATCCAACTAGTCATTTATCCGTAGCTCTAAATCATCGTACCAGGCCAGCGCTTCCTCCCCGGTATCATCAGTATCAGTCATAATGGCGATGCCACCAACCGGTGGCGGATCTTCACCAAACAGCCGGCGATAATCTTCGACCAGATTTCGTTCTTCCTGCACCCACTGCCCTGCCCTACCATTGCCTGATTCAACCGCCAGCATAACCGAACGTTGAAAATAAGTACTCGGCACGACTTCCTCAAGCTTGAGTTTATTTGCCCAAATATAATTAATAGAACGGGATAGTGGCTTAAACCAATGGGGGAAAATCACATAGATCCGCGCAGCATAGTCATCTTTTTCTTTGACTCTGGCATTACCGGATTTAACCGTCTGAGTAATTTTCCAGCGCCAACTCAAACGTGGGGATAGGTTCGGATCGATATCCAGATGCTGAATTAATGCGGAAGCGCTGCGCTGACTATAGGCGCGCAAAACCTGATTCCCGGTTTCATCTTCCACCAACCGATAATCGTTCTTTCCGTTAAAAACCTCTTCCTTCCATCGAGACAGATCGGTGGCGAAGTCATCGATCAAAAAAGTTTCAGCGGCTCCTGCCGAATCGATGCAGCTGATAACAAGGAACAACAACAGCAGCGATATTCGCAGGCCACTAAAAACCATCAGGCGGTTCAAATCAGACGATTCTGCTTAAGAAAGGTCCGAGCAACATCCTTGGCCCCCTGCGCTGCAACCTGCGCCTCCAGACCAGCGATAGTCTCCGCATCTATTTTCCCACCCAGTTTATTGATTAAGCGCGCGAGAGCCGGGAATTTTTTCAGAGTATCTTTGCGGGCCACGGGAACCGCCTGAGTTGGCAATTCAAAACCCTGCAGGCTCGCTTCAAAACCGAGCGGTTTCAGCCAGATCAAGTTCAACTCCTCGTTGTAACGCTTCTTGACCGCCTGATAGAGTTGCTCTGCATCCTGCAACGGCTCGTCACCAAGAATCTGCACCTGCCCAACGCCAGTATATTCAACATAGATATCCAGATCGTCCTTCAGGAGCGCCTGATGCGCTTCAGGACTGGACCCAAGGATCACAAGCTTTACCGACGTGCCGGTTCTTTCGGTAATCAATTGCGCAAGCATATTTGCCAATAGATCCTGCTGGGCTCCGCCGGTGGAACCGATTACCAGGGTTTTACCGACACAAGCAAACGCGGCCAGCGGCAGCAGTAAAAAGACCAGCAGCAACAACAGAGAAATATTTCTTTTACACAAAAGGGACATTTTTCATTCCTTCCCAAATCTAAGTTTCAACCAAAAGCAGAAGATTTAATGGATCGGCTTATCAGTCTCAACCTGGGGTGGTTTAACCTCTTCAAGAACAATGGTGCCATAGCGATTTTCATAATTACTGACATTATTCTGTAACGCCTGCAACAACCGTTTTGCGTGCCGCGGTGAAGTAATAAGACGTGCCCGAACCTTGGCTTTTGGTGCTTGTGGCTGAACATAAATACAGTCGAGCACAAACTCGCTGTCATTGTGATTAACAACAGCCATATTGATATATTGACCGGCAGCGACATCGTCATCAATTTGAATTTCTACCTTCAACTCCTGTTCGGCCTTTTTATCCATTTCAAATCTCCAAAAAATTAGTTTATCCCCGCATCGGCAACCGGTTGTTGCAACCACGGAGAAAAATCGATCTGGTCACGAAGATAACGTGCGCCAGTCGTATCATCAAGCACCCACTTGTTCTGTCGACGGGCAGAAAACATCTTCGGAGCCGCTGCTTTCAACTCCATCCCCCACCAATTATGCCTGACATCAACCACACCGCTGACCGGAGCGAGGACCGCCATCTTACCTGAGCGTCCAGAGTCAGCAAGAAACTTCTGCATTTGCTCACTACTGGCCCCCTGCTCCTCCATCGCCGCACTCTGATGATCCCCCAATTTAACGGCCAAACGGTTCCCGGTAAAGTTGTTCTGCTTGACCGTCGGGTAGGACAGATAATCACAAAACAGAGCAAGCTCATTGTTCTCGAACTGATTTCGCTCAATCAGTGGCGCCGCGCGCCGCTCGTTTTTGATAGCAAGCGCATTGTGCAGAAATAAATTCTGCTCGACATGCGGGCTACCGAGTTGATTGTTCACCAGTGCCTGCTGGTTCTGGCGAAAGACATTACGCCGCAATTGCGGCTTGGATGCCAGCAAACAGACGACGCCCTGCTGATTACCAACAAACTGATTGCTCTCGATCAGCGGGCTCGACATGGTTTGATCGCAGAGGAGCGCCGCAGAATTCTGTTCAAAAATATTACCACTGACACGCCCAGCAAAGAGATGCCGAAGGTAAATCCCCTGCTGATTTTCAGCAAAATGATTCCCTGTCAACTCGCCGGAGCTGTTATGACTCGCCATGACTGCCGTGGCATTACCGAGAAACCGATTGCCCCGCAACACCACCTGCGAGCGCATCCCAATATCGATGGCCAGCTGGTTATCGCTGAATTGGCTGTTTTCAACCAACGGAGTCGACTGCCGGTGCAACTTGATCGCCGTACCGCAGTTAATAAACTGACTCTCTCGCACTTCAAAACGACTCAGAGAACTGCTCAGCCCAATCGCCGCAGCAGCAATCCGAACATGCTCAAAGCGATTCATTTCAGCAGACTGATGTAGCTCTATCCCCAACCATCCCTCAGGCGTGACAAACTCAATCGGCTGCGCAGCGCTACCGAGTGCCTGCAGATTGCCTTCAACCCGGATAGAGAAGTGCTTTTCGCTAACAACAATCCGAGTACCGGGGGCAATCGACAATTTTGCGCCGGCAGCAACAAGAATCGGCTGACTAAGATCGATGGTTCCCTGCCACCGCTGATCCGCACCAATCACCAAAGGAGACTGATTATCCGCCCCGACAGGACCAACCAACAGAAACAAAACACTCAGGAAGAAAAATACTACCTTACTTGCAACCGTATCCAAAACCCACCCATTCTGGCAAAAAACTGTCTTTACAGCCAAGCTACTGACAAAAACAACAACAACCCAGCGTTACAACCAACAGAACAACCAGACCGCGATCATATCCCCGATTGCCTCGCAGTAAATGATGCAAAAATGTGTCCAGCAAAATCTCCACCTCAACCCGAAGAAATGATTGTCTAAGCTGATGGATCAGCGCGGACCGGCATCGGGGACTTCAATAGCCAGCGGCGCAAAAGTCACCGCGCCTATTTCTGCGTCGACGCGATGATCATAAATTGCCTCGCGAATAGCTCCCAAATCTGTACTTCCCCACCAATTGCCCTGCAAACTGACATCTGCGGTATAAAAGTCACCGAGCCGTAACTGATATTGATTATCGACGATATTATTTCCGCTAATCTTAAACGGCTGATCGTTTTCGAACAGGAAAATCCCGGCGCCATTGTTCCGAATCAGATTTTTTTTCACCTGCACCTGCGAATTTCGGAAATTGACCCCTTTACCAGTATTATTCTCAATCAGATTATGGCGTAAAACGAAATTGGCCTGCCCAATGCGACAGCCGTCGATATTGTGATGGATATGACTATCCTCGACGATTCCCCGGGTAAAGTGGGCATGCAGTGTGTAAGCTGAATCGCGGATTTCACAGTAACGAAAATGGGCCTGCTTGGAAAAATCGACCGCTATTTCCAGCCAGTCCCCCGGTTGCGGATTCTGCTTGGCGCTGCGGAAGCGGATCGGCTGCTGCTTGGTTCCGATGGCGATCAGCTCACCTTTGACAACCAGGGTTCCATCGCCCAATCCATCGCGATTTCCATCATGATAAACAAAAGAGATGTCGGTTCCCGGAGCAATGGTCAGGATCGCGGTGCGCAACACTTCGACCCGCCCATCGATCAGAATCGAACCCTGCCACAGCGTATCTTCTTCAATAACAATATTCCGCAAACGTAGCGGTTCAACAGGAGAAAGTTGCGCACAGGAAGATAAGAGAACAAGCGCCAGCAGTAGTGCCGAGAAAGACAATTTCACCATGCACTCCAATACAAAGAAAGACTACAGAGCCAACTGCAGGAACCAACCGAGCAAAATAGAAACCAACAAGGAATGAGCAACAAATACCATCACCAACCGCTTCTGGAACATGGCCCAAAGAGCGAACATGGCCGGTAGGCTGGTCACCGGTCCGGCCAGCAGCAGGGTTAAGGCGGCACCATTATCAATACCTCGTTCTAGCAAACCGGCCAGAATCGGGATAATCGGAATCTGATTCGTCGGCAGCGGCAGCCCGATCAAAGCCGCGGTGAACAAGGACTGAACACTCTGCTGGCCAACCAGAAAGGTAATCCAGGAAACCGGCACCAGCGTGACAATTATTGCTTCGAGAATAATGGCCAGCAGCAAAAACTTACCGACAAACAGGCCAGCATCCAGAGTGCGATCAAAAATAAAACGCAAGCGGCTATCACGAGGCACAACCTGCATCCGCTTGATTTTGATCCCCTGTGCGGCACCAATTTCCGCCGCTGGAGCCAGAGTGCCATCCTCTTTATAGATCGGTTGCAGTCGCACCATATCAGCGGTCAGGTAGCCGACCTTCTGCAACCAGAGCACTAACATCCCCGATGAAAGCCCGAGGACTGCAGCACCAACAAGTTTCATTAGCGCCCAGTCGCCACCCAAGCCGCGATAGGTCAGCAGTAGCGCATCCGGGCCCATCACCGGCGAGGTGACCAATAAGGCCATCAGCGGCGCCAGCGGCGTGCCCATCATCGCCAGAGAAATCACCACCGGCAAGATACCGCAAGCACACAGCGGCGAGACCATGCCGACCATAACAGCGAGGGGAATTCCCCAAAAGCCAGCCCGATTGATCGAGTCACGGATGCGTAGGTCAAGCTTGTAGCCCTTGATGATGCCGACCAAAAGAATCGACAACAGGAAGAACCACCACATCTGTAGGATTTCTTCCTGGATGACACTCAGAATTTGAATGAAAATTGAATCCTGCATCAGTCGATGATCCGTTCGACGGCGATATGCCGCAACAGCTCTAAGTGCTGCGGCTTTTCCTCATCACTGAGTGCTCGGTAACGACCGGCCAACAGCAGCGCTTCAGCAGAAAGCCCAAGTGACAGCTCTCTGCCATCATCAGCAGCACAAAGGAGCAAATGCTGTCCCTGTGGGTCAACTTGCAGCTCCGCTGTCAGTAAACTATTTTCCAGCGCCATCGCAATACCATCGGCAGCACAGGTCCGCATCTGATAACAAAGCTGCCAAGTACCGTGCTCAGCGGCACTCAAGCGACGCACCATCTCAAGACCGAGGCGCAGGCCCAGCGTACTCATCGGACAGTAATGGCCATGGCGTTTTGCAAGCTGCTCATAGAGATCAATCACGCTCACATGAGAACCTAAAACGCGTAATGGTGCGGACAGTCATTATTGTAGATTTCGTGATAGACGCGGGTCATGTCAGGAGTCAACCAGTAACGGACTTCCTTGAGTGATTTGAGAAAATGCGCCATGGTCACTTGTGGGGCATCCTCTTTAATCGCATTGATCGTCGCCCGTTTACAGAGACTCTCAGCGTCCCAACCAACGTAACCTTCGGTCATTTCAGCGAGCTGCTGACGATCGACATCAGCAGCCATGTTCGGCATCATATCCATGTAGATATCAAGCATTTCACGCCGATCATTGGTCCGTGGCGGAGGAACAAAAACCTTGCGATTAAAACGCTTTTTTTCCTTGATAATCGCCTGATCAACTGTATCGATACGATAACAGGAACCGACCAGCATAACGTTCTCGACCTGGTTAATCCGGTCGATCTGTTCGACAAACAAATGGTTCAATTCCTTGGTTGCAAAGGTCGGAGGGATACCGCGCAAGTTGCCGGTATCCCACTCGTAATTACAGCCGACCCGCGGCGCCAACCATTCGCAATCGGAAATAAACAACACACAGGGGGCTTCGTGAATGGCCGTATCGAAAGCCTCAATCAGATCTTCGCCTTTGCCGAGCATCTCCTGCCCACTGATGTAAACAAATGAGGCTCCGGCTTCCTTGGCACAGGCTTCTGCAAGCATGGTGATGCCGACGCCCAAAGGCCCCCACATCATCACCCCGGCGGGAATCCCGAGCTGGTGCTGCTTAATCATCTCCGGCTTCTGCAACGGCAGGCAAACCATCTCCTTGAGAATCTCTTTTACTTCTGCAAACCCGCCGATATCGTCCCAATCGAGAACCGGTTCACGGACCTCATAAAAAATATTTTCCAATTTCTTGTGCATAGTAAATTGTTACTCCAGTGGAAATCGACCGCAGCCAAGAGATCGCGAATCGGAGGAATAGATATTCTAACCGGTAGTAATTTTAGCAATGAACATGCCAGCAAAGCGAGAAGAGAAAGCCGCGCGGAAAACTTTCCATTGATGGCTTCCCGAAACAACAAAGGCGCCCATCTGGACGCCTTTGTAATTGCAGAAAAATGACAAACTAGAGGTCATTCAACAGACGATACAGCAGCTGTTCCATCTCCCAAACACTGGCAGCCTCTTTTTCGTGACCATCCCCCTCGAGCATCACCCTGGCTCGATCAAGGCAACCATGGCAGGTCAACAACACCGGAGAGAGTTTGGCCTCCAACTGAAACTGCGGGATCTCACCAACCGTTTCGAGAAGATCCTGCATTTCTTCTACCGTAACATCAACCAAGCGCAAAGCATTGGCAGTCGATTCCGGCAAAACCTCGTACAAGCGATCCGCCTCTGTCTCTATGTGCTCCAGTACCTGACGGTAACGTTCAGATATCGACATACTATTTCCCTTTCTAGAATAAATCTCTCTCCCCCAAAGAGGAGGGCTTGCCATCCTAAGCAAACTCGGACAAAAGATCAATCACTGAACGGCCGAAATTATCGCAAAAATATTGACTTTTCGTTCCCCTGACTGCTAGTTTCGAAAAACGAATTATTGTAAAGCCCTAGGGGAGTCGTCGTTACTGAGAGTTCTGTGTAAACAGAATGACCCTTGGAACCTGATCCGGTTGATACCGGCGTAGGGAAGTGGCTGTTGTTTACCGCATCAAGCTGATGCTGGTGGCCGCCCATGGGTGGCTTTTTTTATTTTTATAGTTGTTTTTTATGCTGATATACCTCAACGAACAAACAATAGAGATCGAGCCCGACGTAGGCCTGTTTGAGCTGCGCGATCGGCATAAGCCCGCTGCCGACCTTGTCATTGTTAATGGTTTCCCGACCAACACAGATCAACGACTTAGCGAGGGAGATCGGGTTGTCCTGATTCAACGTGGCGAGCAACCAACCGCAGAAGAGTTGGAACACTTGATGATGGCTCGCCATACTCCTGGCGTACATGCAAAGATCAAGAACAGCTGTGTCGGGATTGCCGGAGCCGGTGGACTCGGTTCGAATATCGCCATCGCCTTGGCGCGCATCGGTGTCGGGCAGTTGATTATCGCTGATTTTGACCTGGTGGAACCTTCAAACCTGAACCGTCAACAGTACTTTATCGATCAAATCGGGCAGCCGAAAGTTACCGCCCTTAAAGACACCCTGGCGCGGATAAATCCGGGCGTCAAAATTGAGGCACTGCACCAACGAATTACCGCAGACAATCTGCAAGAGGTCTTCAGTCAGGTCAATGTCATGGTTGAAGCCTTCGACGCCGCTAACCAGAAAGCCATGCTGACCAGTAATTTCCTCCGCAACTTCCCGAATGTCCCACTGGTAACGGCATCGGGAATGGCGGGCTATGCAGCCTCCAACAGCATCCGCACGCGTAAAATCACCGACAGCTTTTACCTCTGCGGTGATGGCACTACCGCAGCACAAGCGGGGTGTGGACTGATGGCACCAAGGGTCGGCATCGCCGCGCACCACCAGGCGAATGCGGTCTTACGCTTGCTGCTCGGAGAAGTTCCGGAATAAACCCAAGGACAGTAAAATGCAATTGACAATAAATGGCCAGCCCCGTGATTTTTCGCAACAACTGACAGTCAGCCAACTCCTAGAACAACTGCAATTGGAGTCGGAGCGGGTTGTCGTCGAATTGAACCGGGTGATTCTGACCCAAGATTTACATGCTGACACCTTACTCAACGACGGCGATTGCCTCGAGGCAATCCAGTTTGTTGGTGGCGGCTGAGCAATCAATCATACTCCTGACAGGATAAATATTATGGATCAATTAATCATTGCGGGCCGGGCATTTAATTCGCGACTGATGGTCGGAACCGGAAAATTCGCCTCCAACCAGGCGATGGTTGCAGCCATGGAAAACTCCGGCAGCGAAATCGTCACCGTTGCCCTGCGCCGGGTCGACATCGATAATCCCGAAGATTCACTGCTCTCGCATATCGATCGAGATCGCTACCTGCTGCTGCCAAATACCAGCGGAGCCCGCGATGCTGAAGAAGCGATCCGCCTGGCGCGCATGGCACGGGCCGCCGGTTGCGAGCCCTGGATCAAGCTGGAAGTAACCCCCGACCCCTATTATCTGCTGCCCGACCCGATCGAAACCTTAAAAGCAGCAGAAGTTTTGGTTAAAGAGGGCTTTATTGTGCTGCCCTACATGCCGGCTGATCCAGTCCTGGCAAAGCGCTTAGAAGAGGTCGGAACCGCGACTGTCATGCCGCTCGGTGCTCCGATCGGGACCAACCGTGGCCTGCGCACCAAAGACCTTATTGCCATTATCATCGAACAGGCGAATATCCCGGTCATTGTCGACGCCGGCCTTGGCGCACCATCCCATGCTGCAGAGGCGATGGAAATGGGCGCCGATGCGGTGCTGGTCAATACGGCACTGGCAGACACTCCTGATCCGGCAGCCATGGGTCGCGCATTTTGCAAAGGGGTCGAAGCTGGCCGCGAGGCCTATCTGGCAGGACTCGGCCCACAGCGACAAAAAGCCGAAGCCTCCAGCCCACTGACCGGCTTTTTAAGGAACGAGTGATGAGTTTTCAACAACAGCTAGAGAGTTATCCGCAGAATAAAATCCTGCCGCTGATCAAAGAAGCGACACCGCAGCGGATTGAACAGGCCCTGCGTCGACAGCGCCTGAGCATCGAGGATTTCGCCAGCCTGCTGTCACCACAGCTAACCGATACACAACTGGAGCTGATGGCGAACCGCGCCCACCAGACCACCAGTCAGCGTTTCGGCCGCACGATCCTGCTCTACGCCCCGATCTACCTGTCGAATGAATGTCACAACGGCTGCAAGTATTGTGGTTTCAGTGCGGACAACCATCTCCCGCGCAAAACCCTGTCGCCTGCGGAAATCGAACGGGAGGCTAAATACCTACGCAGCCAAGGATTTCGCCATATGCTGCTGCTGACCGGCGAAGCACCGGAAAGTGCCGGCATCGATTTTCTCGAACAAGCGGTCCAGACCATCAAAAGTGAGTGTGGCTCAGTTTCGATCGAAGTCTTCCCGATGGATACGGATGGCTATCGGCGGATGGTTGCCGCCGGGGTTGATGGTTTGACCCTCTACCAGGAAACCTATAATGTCGAGCTATACAAGGATCTGCACCCCTATGGGCCCAAGAGTGACTACAGCTACCGCCTGGCTGCTCCAGAGCGGGCCGGTGAGGCAGGCATGCGGCGCATCGGTATAGGTTCGTTGCTTGGCCTCGGTGAGTGCCTGAGCGATGTCTTTTATACCGGCCTGCACGCTCTCTATCTGGCACGACGTTTCTGGCGCACCCAAGTCACCATTTCTTTTCCCCGGATGCGCCCTGCCGAAGGCGGTTATCAGCCAAACAGCATCGTCTCCGATCGTCAGTTGACCCAGTTTATCTGCGCACTGCGCCTGTTGATACCTGATGCCGGAATGGTCCTCTCCACCCGTGAGAGCGCTGACCTGCGTGACAATCTGTTACCGCTGGGGATCACCCAGATGAGCGCCGGGTCCTGCACCTCTCCGGGCGGTTATGGCGATGATAGTCACGATGGTGAACAGTTTGCTATCAGCGATGAGCGTAGCCCGGCAGAAATCGAACAGCTATTGAAATCACGTGGTTATGATCCGGTCTGGAAGGACTGGGACAGCGCGTTTCTCAACCAAGCCAGCTGATGCCGGCCCTGCCCCCGCTCTACCTGATCACTGATCGTCAGCAGATCACCGCTGGCCGGCAATTCCTCGACGTTGTCGAGGAGCTCTTGCAGGCCGGCGTACGGATGCTGCAATTGCGGGAAAAAGACCTGTCCGCGGCAGAACTTTACCCACTGGCCATAAAACTGCGCGCCCTCACCCGCCAGCACAACTGTCTCATGCTGATCAATGACCGGGTCGACCTGGCAATGGCAGTCGGAGCCGACGGGGTACATCTCGGTGGGCATTCTTTGCCGACCCTAGCGGTTCGCAGGCTGCTCGGCCCGGACAAATTAATTGGCGTTTCAACCCATGCGCCACAAGAGATTCTGACCGCTGCCAAACAGGGCGCCGACTTTGCCACCTTCGGCCCGGTCTTTCACACAGCCTCCAAAGCGGCCTATGGCGATCCGGTCGGAATTGAAAAGCTGCACCAAGCCTGCAACATAAGGACGATTCCGGTTTACGCCCTAGGCGGGATTAAGCTAGAGAACACCCTTGCGGTCAAGCAAGCCGGAGCAAATGGCATTGCTATGATTTCAGCCCTTTTGTGTGCCAATTCACCGGCGGCTACCTGCCAAAAATTCTTCGAAAAGCTAAACAACTAAAACACCACCAGTTGTCATACCGGCCGGTTCGATTAGAATTAAGGTGGCCGACAGTCTCCCTTTTTATAACTGGTGCCACATGCAAATCATTTTGGTTCTCAGCATTCTCAGCGTGGCTATTCTGTTTTTTGCCACCGGCTGGATCCGTATGGATTTGGTGAGCTTATTGATCCTGCTGAGCCTACCATTATTCAACATCATCCCAGCAGAACAAGCCTTTGTTGCTTTCAGCAATCCCGCAGTTATCACTGTTGCGGCCATGTTTGTCTTAAGTGCGGCCATTGCCAATACCGGCGTCACCGTCCATCTCGGCCGCTGGCTGTTCAGTTTTGCCGAAAAAAGCGAAGCGAAATTAGTCTTGGCAATTATGAGCCTGACCGCTGTTGCCTCTGCCTTTATCAACAATATAGGTGCCGCCGCCGTACTGCTACCAATGGTCACCGGGATCGCAAAAAAAGCCGAGGTCGCCGCGTCCCGCCTGCTGATACCGTTGGCATTCGGCTCCTTGATCGGCGGGGTTTGTACCCTGATTGGCACACCACCGAACATTCTCATCAATGAACTGATGTACGAATATACCGGTCAGCAGTTTCGGATGTTTGATTTCACTCCACTGGGCCTGATGGTCATTATCATCAGTATCAGCTACATGATGCTGATCGGAAGACGACTTCTGCCGCACAACCCTCCGGCATCGGTTAAACAGTTAAATCAACTTAAAGCCTACGTCTCGGATATTCTGCTGACAGCAGACTCAACTTTTATCGGTAAGACCTTGCAGGAATCTGGACTCGAAGCGGACTTCCAACTTAAAATCCGCTCCTTGCTGCGAGAACAATTGAAGATTACCTCCCCGCGCCGTTCGATTGTCTTGAAACAAGGGGATATCCTGTTTCTTGAAGGGGAACCGGAACAATTACTAAAACTTAAAAAAATTAAAGGGATCGATGTTGTTCCGGGAGGAGCGCAGTCAGCCCCCGCAGAAAATAAGGAGCGCCAGAGGGTCGCCGAAGTGGCGCTAACACCAACCAATGATCTGGTCGGCAAAACCCTGCGCGAAGTCCATTTTCGTGACACCCACGGTCTGAATGTATTGGCAATCTGGCGACACGGAGAACCGGTCGTTAAACGAGTCGATCACGTCGTCCTGAAGTTTGGCGATATGCTGCTGATTGAAGGGGCAGAGAGTAAAATTCTGCACTTGGCCGACAAACACGACTTTCTGCTGCTCGGCGGCATCAACCCGGAGCCCTATCTACCAGCCAAGGCACCTATCGCCCTGCTGATCATGCTGGCGGTCATCCTCTTGGTCACCTTCGGGCTGCTACCGATCATGCACGCGGCAACACTGGGTGCCGCTGCGATGGTCCTGACCGGATGCATTAAGCTCGCAGATGCTTACGAGAGTATCAACTGGCCGGTTATCATGCTCATCGCCGGCACATTACCCCTGGGAGCTGCCATGGAAGCCAGTGGCGCTTCGAGCTATCTGGCCAATCAATTGACCACACTGGCAGGCCCTTACGGGCCGTGGATCACTCTCGGCGTGCTCTTTTTAATCACCATGCTGCTGACCTGCATCATGAGTAATGCTGCAACGGCGGTCCTGCTGGCGCCAATTGCCTTCGATCTGTCGGTCCACTTCGGGGTTAACCCGCAACCCTTTTTTATGGCTGTCGCACTGGCTGCATCGACCTGTTTTATGACTCCGGTCAGTCATCAATCAAATGCCTTGGTGATCGGCCCTGGTGGCTATGTTTTTGCCGACTACCTGAAAGTCGGAACACCACTAAATATACTGGTCTGGCTGGCCAGCAGCCTGATGATCCCGGTCGTCTTTCCTTTCTAAAACGTAAAAAACCCCATCAACGTTCGCTGACAGGGCATTTTTTCTGACAATGATAATTCAATAAGATTTAGGTTCGTGCTCTACACCGTGACAATTAAGCGCACAGGAACCATGACGACTGGCAACCCCTTGGGCCCTGAACTGAAGCTTGCCATCCAGGTTCGAGTCGACAAAATCTTCATTGAAACGGATCAGATACTGATTGCTGCTACTCCCATGAGCATCATGGCAAGTCAGACAGGAAGTTCCTGGCTGGTTCTTACTGCGATTACCAAGAATATGCTGTGAGTGGTAGGGAAAACTCTCGTCATTCAACAAACTGATTCGGTCATGACACTTGTAACAAAGTGCATAGGCATGAGTACTTTCGCTTCTGCCATCTTCCATCTCATAATTAGCTACCAGCAGACCACGGTACATCGAACCGTGCGGACCTTTGGGACCGGACGCACTATCATTGCCATGACAATCACTGCATTTGATGATGGAGATATCCCCAGGGCGCTCCTTGCGCGCAGCATAAGGCTCCTTGAGGCTGACAACATGCGTATTGGCCCCTTCGGCTTCAATCGGGTGATAGGACTTATTGGTCGGACGAAACTCCAATTGCTTATCGCTGGCATCAGCCGGAAGATTGGCGCTGCGACCATGACACTTATAGCAGAGTTCGTACTCTTCGGTTATTTCCGTGGCAAAATTACCGACCCGCTTACCAGAAATACCCTTAAAAGGCTTATCAGCAGAGAGCTGGTGAGAGTCGTGACAGTCGAAGCACTCACTGTGGCGGCTCGCATTAACCATATTCTCAGGCAAAAGCTCCCTTTTGTTATGCACTCCCTGGACAGTCAGCACCGGGTGATTGTAAGGTTTACGCAGCTCGGTTTCGATATTTGCCAACTGGTCAGCCGCTGAACCACGTACCCGTCCGGACGACTTCATCTGCTGTCGATTGACCGGGCTACCATGGCAATTAAGACAGGTTTTCTCCTCATTACGAATACTCATGTTCATGCCACGATGACAGGCACGGCAGGATTTCGGCAGCAGCCTATCGTTGCCATGTGAGCCTTGAAGCATGCTCTTATCCAATTTCGCTAGCGCAGGCCCGAGTAACAGCAGAAAAAATATTATGGTCAACGTAAATATTTTCATAAGCCACATAGCTTGTTATGATTAATTGTGAGGGAGATCATGTGTGAGACCAAGAGGTGCAGCCTTATGACAGCTTTCGCAGGTCTTATTATAATCATCATCAGCATCAGCTCCATTACTCGCATAATAACGCCACATCGGCAAATCATATTCACCTACGCCATTCCCAACAAAAGTATCAGTATGTGGATCATGACAGCCACCACACTGTAAACGACCAGCACTATCCAAAACTCCCGGCAACATAGCAGACAGATCAAAACGGGCACCATAAACATCTGTTGCTATCGTTTGATTAAAGACGAAAGAAACAGGATGAGCTTGGGACAAATCGACAACCATAGAACTCCCCTCAGTTGTCATATTTCCAAGGCCAAGATCTAAATCTCCGCCGCTGACCACCTCAGCTATGGCAGTTACACCATCGTGACATGAAAGACAAAGACGTGTAGAACCATTCGGATAAGTGGTTTGATCTGAATCATCATAATCAGCAGCAACACTATCTTTCAAGCCCTGCTCAACATTAGCATATAACGGAAAACCACCGACCGGCCCGACAGGATCAGGTCGGTTCCACAACGCCCCTTGAGCAGAAGTTCCATGCGGAGCATGACAGAAGATACAAATACGGTCCTCAGTACTGGACTTGATCGCCGCAGTACTATTACTGCTAAGATTATGCGGATGGTTGTTGACGCCACCACTGTCACCGAGTAATCCCGCGGCAGAAATTGCGGGGGAAACACAACCAAAGAAAGCGCCAAATAGCAAACCAAGGAGGGGAAAACACTGATTTAATAATTTCATAAAACACCTTATTCGCGCGAGCAACTCACTCAAAAAGAATCATGCCTCCCCGTTACCAATAAATCACTATTATAAAAAAATTAGATCACCTACATTATGCAATTTCAAAACCAAAACCAATAATTTTAATAATCAATTCCCTAGAAACTGAAAAATCTTAACCCGATGTCCGCAACTATCAGCCACATAGAGTCGATCTACGGCGTCAAATGTCAGCCCTGCGGGCAGGCAAAAGTTACCGGGCCCCTTTCCCGGTTGCCCAAAAGCAAGCAGCAAGTCTCCTTGGCGATTAAATATCTGAATATTGTCAAAAGCGGCATCAGAAACATAAATATTCCCAGCAGCATCGAGGGCAATACCGCGTGGACGAGCAAAACTGCCAGCGGAATCCCCCAAACCACCGATGGAACGTGGAGGTTCTCCAGCAATCCCTAGAATCTCGACCCGAAAATTAAAAGAATCGACGACATAAACACGCCCCTGAGAATCAACTGCCACGTTGGAGGGATGATTGAACTTGCCACCTGGATTCAAGGCGCTGCCAAGAGATTTTAAATAACGGCCACCAGAGGAAAAAACCTCTGCTGTCCCCCTTAGAACGTCTGCGACATAAAGGTTGCCATCCCCATCGACCGCCATGCCACCAGGCCGACCAAAGCCTTGTGGCGGGGATAAACTTAATAAATAATTATGCTCATCATCAAAAACCAAGATCTCTGCAGAACCGGTATCGGAAATATAGAGGCGATTTCTCACCCCATCATAGGCAACTCCGGTGGGGGCAAGCAACTGTCGACCAGCGATAACAGAAAAATAATCAATTTCCTGGCGAGAAAGATTGATATGGTAGAGCAAACCGACTCCAGGGTCCGTCATCCAAATGCGCCCCTTACCATCGGCAGCAACAGCATAAGGAGAATTCATCTGCATCTGCTCAGCATCTTCTCCACCTATCCATCTCAAAAGACGCTTACTTGAATCATTCTTTGAACTGAAATTCTGCAAACCAGAAACCGAACGTAAATAGCGGATACGTGGTTTCTCGGGTGGCTCAGGATAAACCCATGTCACAGCGGCATCTTGCCACTCCACTGGAAAAACAGAAGGCGCACAGCCTGATACCACCAACAACATCGTAAGGAGAATGAGTGAGTTCACCAATGAAGAGAAATAATTACTCACCGACCCTCTCCACCTGGTATTTAGATTTTAAGCCATCCATCCACTGCTGATAGTACGCGTCACGTTGGGCTTTCGTTAACTGCGCCCTAATTTTATCCTGCATTTCCGCAAACGTAAGCTGACGCGGTTCGTTCTTCTCAGTCAACTTGATAATATGATGCCCCCAGCGGGTCTTTACGAGCTCTGAGATCTCTCCTACCTGCATCGTCTTTAGAGCATCATCGAATTCTTTTTCGGTGCGACCAGCATGAAACAAACCCAAATCACCACCGACATACTTGGTCCGATCATCAGAATTGAAATAGGCTAAGTTATAGAAATCTTCGCCATTTTTTGCCTTTACCCGCAGATCCTTAGCTCTAGCCAACAACTCTGCGCGTTCTTCCTTATTTGAGGCAGGGTCAACTTTGATCATAATGTGACTGGCACGGTATTGAGCAGGCATTAAAAACATTTCCTTCTTTTCACTATAGTAATTTTCCACCTGTTCGTCGCTTACCTTGATTTTTTCATCCACAACAAGCGACTCAGCCTTTTTCGCAACCAAATCCCGATATATTGAGGCACGTAAACCACTGATTGTTTCTTTCGCAACGGCCTGATTGAATCCATCTTCCGTTTTGTAAGAAGATTTGATCTTGGTTAAAGACTCATCGACCTGACTAGCAGAGGCCAAAATCCCTTCTTCCTTCGCATAGGCAACCTTATATGCCCTTTCTATCAACAAATCTAAGGCATCATTTCTCAATTTCTCTTTTTTATCATTCGACATTTTGCCATGAAAATTAACCTTAAAAGGCATCAGCTTATCAATCTGTCGCTGAACCTCTGCCTCAGAAATTGGGACATCAGAGACATGCGCAACGATCTTTTCTGCTGCCCAAACATGGCTGGCAAACAAACCTGTCAAAAGAAAAAACAAAACCGCAAAGAAAGACTTTCCGTTCATCAGCAATTGCTCCTTTTTATTATCAAACATGAGCTTTGATCATAAATCTTTTAGCTAGCAGCATCAATATGCAAAAAAAAAGAGATAATCGTTATTAACGATTATCTCTTCATTGTAACATGGCGGGAGTGACGAGACTCGAACTCGCGACTTCTAGCGTGACAGGCTAGCGCTCTAACCAACTGAGCTACACCCCCCTAAATGTTTTTATCTACTAACGACTACAGAGATTTACAGTAGTTCTTCTACAGTCTAAATTTGGTGGGCGAAGAGGGGCTCGAACCCCCGACATCCTGCTTGTAAGGCAGGCGCTCTCCCAGCTGAGCTATTCGCCCTGGGAACTTAATTCTGCAGCAACTTAAACAACTTAAATCTTTTAATCAAGGAAAATCTCAGCATCATCACAAGAATCTGTCGGGATTCTTGACGAGCAACTTACCTTTGTCTAAGGCAGCGCTCTCGCAGTTGAGCTATTCACCCTGACTTTTAACTTTTAAAATGGCGGGAGTGACGAGACTCGAACTCGCGACTTCTAGCGTGACAGGCTAGCGCTCTAACCAACTGAGCTACACCCCCGCATAAAAATAGGAAGCTTATTTGCCCTAATGGGAAGAAAAAATGGGCAGCTTGTGCTTCCTACTTTTGATACTTATGGTACTTTTTACAAATTAATTGACGCTGTCCTTCAGGGCTTTACCAGCCTTGAATTTTGGTACCTTGGCGGCAGCAATCTCAATCTTTTCACCAGTTTGAGGGTTTTGACCAGTACGGGCAGCACGATCACCAACACTGAACGTTCCAAAACCAACTAGAGCAACTTTCTCACCAGCTTTCAAAGCATCAGTCACAGCTTCGGTAAAAGCTTTCAGAGCGCCCTCAGCATCAGTTTTGCTCAAGCCTGCTTTTTCTGCCATTGCATTGACCAGATCAGCTTTAGTCACAGCGTACCTCCGTAGTAGTTTATTAGTAAGTTTAACGTCGTAAAAACGCGATAAGATATATCAGGTTTGCAAAAAAACTGTCAAGCACTTTCTCCCGGTTTTTGGCGGTTTGATGCGATTTACAGACTCTCGTCACACTCATTAAGCCAAGGCCTAAAGGTCCATACCTTTGATCGCAGCATTAAGAACCTGATCCATATGAGCCACAGTGACAATCTCAACTGAACGAGTCAGCTCAACGGGCAATTCTGAAAGATGTCGACCGTTTTCAGCAGGAATTAATATCTTGCTAATTCCACCCCGGCGAGCCGCCAACAGCTTCTCTTTTAACCCACCGATCGCCAAAGCCCGACCACGCAAAGTCACCTCGCCGGTCATCGCCAAGTCTTTACTGACCGGCCGCCCGGTCAGAGCCGATGCTAACGCCGTCGCGATAGTAATCCCGGCCGAAGGACCATCTTTGGGAACAGCCCCCTCAGGGACATGGATATGAATATCCAACAAAGAATAGAAATCTTCGTCCAGCCCCAATTCTTGCCAACGAGAGCGAATATAGCTCATTGCCGCATGAGCCGATTCCTGCATTACCTCTCCCAACTTTCCGGTAATTATCAGCTTACCTTTTCCCGGTAACGTCGTGACTTCAATAGACAAAAGCTCACCACCAGTCTCCGTCCAAGCCAGACCAGTCGCTACGCCGACCTGATCCTCTTCCTCGCGAACACCATGCTGATACAGGGCAACTCCAAGATATTTTTTAACTTGGCTTTCGCCCACCGTGAAAGCTTTCTGCTTCCCTTCGAGCAACACACGTTTCGCCAGCTTCCGCATGACTGAAGCAATGCTCCGATCAAGACCACGCACACCAGACTCACGGGTATAGTGGCGAACGATTTCGGTAATTGCGCGATCAGAAAATTTAACTTGTTCTTCGGTCAAACCGTGAGCGGATTTCTGCTTGCCTAAAAGATAGCGACGAGCAATATGCAACTTTTCCTCTTCGGAATACCCCTCAACCCTGATCACTTCGAGACGGTCATGCAACGGATGTGGAATCGAGTGCAGATTATTCGCTGTGGCAATAAACAGAACCTGTGAAAGATCGTATTCGACATCAAGAAAATGATCGGCAAAGCTATTGTTCTGCTCAGGATCAAGCACCTCAAGCAATGCCGATGACGGATCACCACGGAAGTCTGTGCTCATTTTGTCGATTTCATCCAGCATAAAAACTGGATTTTTCACCCCAGACTTGCGCAAGCCCTGAATGATTTTACCCGGCATGGCACCAATATAGGTACGACGATGCCCCCTGATCTCGGCCTCATCTCGCACCCCACCCA
This sequence comes from Desulfuromusa ferrireducens, assembly GCF_055389805.1. Classification (NCBI taxonomy): domain Bacteria; kingdom Pseudomonadati; phylum Thermodesulfobacteriota; class Desulfuromonadia; order Desulfuromonadales; family Geopsychrobacteraceae; genus Desulfuromusa; species Desulfuromusa ferrireducens. The sequence goes on along the minus strand of NZ_AP042415.1, from coordinate 2,912,456 downwards.
AAGAGATACGGACGAACTTACGCTGCAAAGCCTTGGCGATCGATTGTCCCAACGAGGTCTTGCCGACCCCCGGCGGGCCGACCAAACAAAGAATAGGTCCCTTGATCTGCTTGACCAAAGCCTGGACGGCTAAATATTCCAGCACCCTCTCTTTGACCTTCTCCAAACCATAATGATCTGCTTCAAGAATCGCTTCCGCTTTGACCAGATCGTGACAGTCCTTGGTCCCTTTTTTCCAGGGCAGCGCCAATAACCATTCAATATAATTACGAACCACTGTCGCTTCTGCCGACATTGGCGACATCATTTTAAGCTTGCGCAGTTCCGCATGAGCCTTTTCAGTCGCTTCCTTCGACATCCGTTTCTTTTTAATCAACTCTTCAAACTGCAGAATTTCCTGTTTAAATTCGTCCTTCTCACCCAATTCCTTCTGGATGGCGCGCATCTGCTCGTTCAAGTAATACTCTTTTTGGCTGCGCTCCATTTGACTCTTGACCCGACTGCGAATTCGCCCCTCTATCTGCAGTATCTCGATCTCCTGCTCCAGCAGAACCAAGATATGCTCAAGGCGAAGTGAGGGATCTAACAGCTCTAGAACTTCCTGCTTATCAGCAATCGGGACCTGTAGATGACCAACAACCGTATCCGCCATGCGCGTCGGACTTTCGATCGCCGCAACGCTGGCACTAACTTCTGGGGACAACTTCTTACTCAGGCCGACATAAGATTCAAAGGTCGTATTGATGGCGCGCATCACCGCTGCAACTTCGGGAGTATCGGCGAGAAGTTCTTCTTGCGGCTCAACCTCAGCCTGGAGCAGATCATCACTTTGATAGAAGTTGAGCACACGGGCACGCCAGAGCCCCTCGACCAGAACCTTAACGGTACCGTCAGGCAACTTGAGCAACTGGGCTACCTTACCAATAGTACCAACCTGGTAGATATCATCCTCAGTCGGATTATCAACTTTGGGATCTTTTTGACTGACCAGAAATATATACTTGTCGGCTTGGGAAGCCTTTTCCAGGGCACCTATCGATTGTGGGCGACCAACAAACAAAGGCGCGACCATGTGGGGGAAAATAACGATATCGCGCAATGGAAGCAGAGGCAAAACAACGGCCTCTTCGGGCATGATTTGGTCAATAGTTTCAGGCATAGCGTTCCCCGTAAAGAAAAAAGGAGCGCGGTGTCTAGTGACGTTCCACGCTCCTATTTAAACTCTGAATGTAAGATAAGGAGAGGTTTACGCGCTCTCAGCTACATCATAAAGAACAATTGGCCTACTACCCTTAGTAATGACCTCTTCGTTCAGCACGACCTCCTTTACCCGATCCTGTGAAGGTATCTCGTACATCACGTCAAGCATCGCGTTCTCCATAATCGAACGCAAGCCACGAGCACCGGTCTTCCGATCCAGGGCCTCCTTGGCAATGGCCACCAAGGCACCATCGGTAAACTTGAGATTGACTCTTTCCATCTCAAACAAACGTTGATATTGCTTGATCAAGGCATTCTTCGGCTCGCGTAGAATCTGGATCAACGCCGCTTCATCAAGTTCAGTCAAGGTTGCGATAAGCGGCAAACGACCAACAAACTCAGGAATCAAACCATATTTAAGCAGGTCGGTCGGCTGAACCTTAGCCAACAATTCACCCAACTTCTCCTCTTTTATGGAACGAACTTCTGCTCCGAAACCCATCACCTTGGAGCCAATCCGCTTACTGACCACCTTTTCGAGGCCGGAGAAAGCACCGCCGCAGATAAACAAGATATTGGTGGTATCGACTTTAAGGAATTCCTGCTGCGGATGTTTGCGCCCACCTTTAGGTGGAACGCTTGCCGTGGTTCCTTCGATAATTTTCAACAATGCCTGCTGGACTCCTTCACCAGAGACATCACGCGTAATCGAAGGGGACTCGGATTTGCGGGCAATTTTATCGACTTCGTCAATATAGATGATGCCGCGTTGCGCTTTTTCCAAATCATAGTCAGCTGACTGCAACAAGCTGAGAATGATATTTTCAACATCCTCACCAACATAACCGGCTTCGGTCAGATTCGTCGCATCAGCGATAGCAAAAGGAACATCCAGCACCTTGGCGAGAGTTTGCGCCAACAGGGTTTTACCGCTACCGGTCGGACCGAGCAGCAGGATATTACTCTTTTGAATTTCAATATCATCGTTCTTTTCAGCAAATTCTACCCGCTTATAGTGATTATAAACGGCGACCGAAAGAACCTTCTTCGCATGCTCCTGCCCAACCACATATTCATCGAGAATATCGCGGATTTCGGCAGGTTTAGGTAGATTTTTCACTTCCTGATCGGAAGAATCGTCGAGGCGTGCCTCTTCATCAATAATATCGTTACACAGCTCTATACACTCGTCACAAATATAAACGGTGGGGCCGGCAATCAGCTTCTTGACTTCGTCCTGCGACTTACCACAGAAAGAACAAGTCAATTGGCCATTTTCATCTTTTGAACTCACGTATCATTCCTCCACGCTGGTCGATTCAGACTTTTCTGTCGACAATGGAATCGATAATACCATAATTGCGTGCAGATTCGCTATCCATGAAAAAATCACGCTCGGTATCGGCGGCAATTTTCTCAACGTCCTGACCACAATGCTTCGCCAGCAAGTTATTAAGATCATCACGCATGCGGAGAATTTCCTGAGCATGAATCTTGATATCGGTTGCCTGACCTTGAAATCCACCCAACGGCTGATGGATCATAATCCGCGCGTTTGGCAAAGCATAACGCTTGCCTGGAGCACCAGCGGCCAACAACACAGCGCCCATACTCGCTGCCTGGCCAACACAAATCGTTGACACTGGAGCTTTCAGGTATTGCATCGTATCGTAAATAGCCATCCCCGCAGTCACAACGCCACCAGGCGAATTAACATACAGGTGGATGTCGCGGTCCGGGTCTTCCGACTCCAGAAACAACAACTGGGCGATAATCAGGTTCGCCATATGGTCCTCGATGGCTCCCCCGAGAAAAATGATTCGATCCTTCAATAAGCGTGAGTAAATATCGTACGCACGCTCACCACGACCGGAATCTTCTACCACCATCGGGACGAGGCTCATAATCAGGATTCCTCCTCAGTGGTTTCTTCCTGTTGAACTTCTGGCTGCTTAGGCTCTACTTCGGTCAATGTTGCCGATTTAAGGATAAAGGCAATAACCTTTTCGTTCAGCAGCTGCCCTTTAAGACCGTTCAGTGCCGAAGCATTCTCGAAATACTTTTGAACTTCTTCGATTGGAGCGTTGCTCTCCTCGGCGAAGGATTTAATCTTTTCTTCAATAACACCTTCTTCAAGGACGATCTCTTCTTGCTTGGCAATCGCATCGAGCAACAATTCACCCTTGACCTGCTGAACCGCCATCTCACGATAGGAGCTAGCAAAGGTCTCATCATTCATGCCGAGCATCTCAAGACTCATCCCTTGCGCCTTAAGGCGCTGAGTAAAGCTGTCCTTCAGGTGCATCAGCTGATTCTTGATCATACCGTCAGGCACATCAAAAGAATTCTTCTCAATCAGTGCGGTGATCAGAGATTCCTGCAACAGGCCATTGATGCGCCCCTCTTCCTGCTTGATGGAATTCGTTTTGACGTTTTCACGGAGTTCAGCAAGAGTATCGGCATCGAATTCCTTGGCGAAAGAGTCGTCAATTTTCGGCTCGACCTTCTCTTTAATCTCGCTTACGGTCACCTTGAACATCGCGTCCTTACCGGCCAAGTCCTTGGAACCATAACCTTCAGGGAAGGTGACGTTAATCTCTTTTTCCTCTTCCCGCTTAACGCCAACCAACTGCTCTTCAAAACCGGGGATAAAGCTATTTGAGCCCAACTCGAGCTGGTAATCTTTGGCAGTCCCATTCTCGAATGGGGTATCACCGATGAAACCTTCGAAGTCAAGAATCAAGGTGTCGCCATCACGGGCTTTTTTGCGTTTGCTCACTTCAAGTTGAACCTTGGACGCTGCCATTTGCTCAATCTGTTGCTCAACAACAGCATCGTCAAAAACAAGCTTCTCTTTTTCTAGGTTCAAGCCAGCATAATCCTTTGCCGTCAGCTCTGGACGCACTTCAACTTCAGCCTGATAGGAGAAAGCCTCACCCTTAACAATGGCACCCATTTCAACAACTTCTGGCTGAGAAACTGTTTCGATCTTGTTTTCGACCAAAGACTTATAAAGACTATTGTTAACCAGATTATTGGCTGCCTCGTGCTCGACACGCGGGCCGTAATGCTTCTCGAGCATAGCCCGCGGCACCTTGCCCTTGCGGAAGCCCTTAATGTCAGCGGTCTTTGCAGCTTTCTGGTAACCACTTTCCAATTCGGTAGCGACAACATCAGCAGCAACCTCGATAACTAGCTTCTTTTTAATAGCGCTCACATCTTCAATAGTGACACTCATAATCTTTTCCTTCCCGATTTTTTGGAATTTCGCCCTCGGCTAGCCGAGGGACGACATCAGTTCACAGCAAAAATGATCAATATTTGGATTTTTAGTGGTGCGAGAGGGGGGACTCGAACCCCCACATCATAAGATACTGGTTCCTAAGACCAGCGCGTCTACCAATTCCGCCACTCTCGCAAGACGTGATTACAAACTAACAATGCTCACCTCCCATACCCACCCGGTGAAGGGCTAACTGAGTGCGGAAGGTGAGCAGCAGTGTTTAATGGGGTGAGTGAAGGGGATTGAACCCTCGACAACCAGGGTCACAACCTGGCGCTCTACCAACTGAGCTACACCCACCAAAAAACTCGGCCATATTAAGGAAATGACCCTTAATTGTCAATTTAAAAAATGGCGCGCCAGGAAGGATTCGAACCCTCGGCCTACGGATTAGAAGTCCGTTGCTCTATCCAACTGAGCTACTGGCGCGTAGCAATCAAAGACCGCGCCACTTCAGGCGCAGGCCGCCGACGGCAGGCTGAGTTTCTATCATGCTAAGAAAAGATTTGCAAATAAAAAGTCGGCTATTACTTCATTCTATTTTACCCCCAGCACAATTCGGTCTTTAGCGTTCGATTAGGCAGTAAAAATTGCGGCCCCATTTCACAGCAGCGCATTAGTGCTTTGACTTTCCAATGCCTCAGTAGCCACCCAAAGGCGAACACAAAACAGCCACCAGCCTGCAAGCCCAGACTCAAACACATTGATCCATTTTATTGCTAGCCTCTTCTGCCTTGGCAAATTATTCGTATCGACAAACATACTGTCCCTTGAGAACAGATTATATGTTGAAGTTTTTTTAATACGCCCCTATTATTGGAAAAATTTGATTTTCTATTTTTCCACAAGTACATCCGGGAGACACAAATACTATGGCGACAACAACCAAAGGCCTGAGAATCAGAACCAAACTACTGGCAATGATCCTGCTACTGGTATTTATCTCAATTTTCGTTGGTGCAGCATCCTTTTACGGGCTCTCCAAAATGGTTGAACAATACCAGGCCCATCTGGTTCCCGCCCTCGAAGCAGCCAACAATATAAATACAACGACAGCTAAAGCACGCCGCTATGAAAAGGAATTCTTTCTCTTTTCCAGCATTGGTGACAATCCAGAATATAAAAAGAAGCAACAGGGATACTTCGACAAACTTACTGCGACCTACACCAAGATCCCCGCCCTGCTAAAAGATATCACCGTCAGTGAGAGTGATAAATTTTCCAATCAGGATGAACGCCTGAAGCTTATCAACAGTGTCCGCACCTCATTTAACGGTATGCAGAATTCTCTGCAACCCCTGACTCGTAACATGTTAGCGGGACAATCGTTCATTGAATCAGCGGAACTGTACGGCGTCTACAATAAACAAGTTCACGATCTGGAAGACAGCATAGAAGCACTCAGGACACACCTCAGTCTGGCGCTGGAAACTCAAAGACAAGAAGCCAATACCTTTGAAACAGAAATGATTACCGGTTTATTGGCATTAAGTTGCGGCATGATCATTTTCGGCATTCTGGCCGGTCTGTTTGTTTCCAGACGGATCACCATCCCGCTGAACAAACTGATGGAAGGGATTGAAAAAGTCGGCCAAGGGGAGATTGTTGAAATATCAGTTCCGTCAGAAGATGAATTTGCTGAAATTGCGCGCGCCTTCAATGAAACCATTGGCCGCATTAAAAGCTATATAAAAACCGACGAGCAACGACAGGCAACAGATGAGAATGTTATCAACTTTCTCGAGGTCGTCAGCGAGGCCGCAGAAGGCGATTTCACCTTACGCGCCCCGGTTACCGAGGATGCCTTCGGTTCTATCGCCGACGCCTACAACCTGATGATTGAAAGTCTTGCTGACCTGTTGACCGACACAACTATCAATGCCGAAGAGGTCGGTGAAGAATCCCGTCACCTGCTAGGCATCTTCCAGAGCATGAAAGATGGTGCCGACGACCAGCTACAATACGTTACCAACGCCACCGATGCCGCCGAAGAAACCGCCGGCTCCGCGACACAGATCGCCGAAAAAACCGCCCTTGCTCAGCAAGCCGCAAACAGCGTTGAAGAAGCGACCACCCTAGGCAACGAACGGGTTAATCGCAGTATTGAGGGGATGCAGCTGATTCGCGTCACCGTGCAGGTCATCAACAAAAAAATGAAGTCACTGGCCGAACGACTGCTTGAGATCGGTACGATCTCGCAGCTCATCTCCGATGTTGCAACTCGGACCACTATTCTGGCGATGAACGCGTCTATCGAAGCCTCGCGAGCGGGAGAACAAGGACGCGGGTTCCTGGTCATCTCCGATGAAATTAAGCGACTTGCTGATGAAGCCTCAGATGCAACCCGGCAGATCGGCGGCATCGTTAAAGCGATTCAGTCGGAGGCAAACGAAGTCACCCTGGCACTGGAAGAAGAAACAAGCACGGTTGAGGAACAAACCAAAATCGCACAGGACACCGGCGAAGCGCTCGCAGCGATCAACAAATCGACCAACGAATCAAAACAAGTGGTCACCGAAATCACCAAGCTGTCGCAGGAACAGCAGCAGATCTCCGGCGACATGGTTAACACGATTCGCAAAATGGCTGAAATCACCGCCAGCACCTCATCTTTGATTACCGAATCTTCAGCAATTTCCGAAGGCCTGAACGGAGTTTCCGAATCACTGCTGCAATCACTGGCTCAGTTCCGCCTCTCATCACCGGAACAGCAAGCCATCGAAACTTCAGCCCAGGCAGACGATATTGTCAGCGACACTTTCTTGTCTCTGGACGATGAGGATGGACTCAACCAGAACACTCCAACAATCTAAAGCGAATGAAAGACAAACAAAAAAGGCGAGCCATTTGAAGTGGCCCGCCTTTTTTGTTTAGATGAGATATATATGAGAAGATTTTAAATCAGACTTTCCCCTGATGCCGCGAAACAACATCGATCAAACCCTCTTCATCAAAGGGCTTTACCAGATAGTCTGTCGCCCCGAGAGAAAGAGCCTCTTTACGATGCTGTTCGCCGCCGCGCGACGTCAGTACAGCGACCGGGATATGCACCTCCCGACGCTGTAGTTCGCGCAGCAACTCATAGCCGTGCATGATCGGCATCTCCAAGTCAGTAATAATCGAGAAGATATTTTCACCCGTCATTTTATCCAAAGCATCCTGGCCATTTACCGCAGTCACCACGGAGAAACCGTTGGCCTTCAACAACATCCCCGCATACTTACGAACACTCAACGAATCGTCAACAACTAGAACCTTAGGGATAGCCGGTGCTAGCGGAACGACCGGAGCAACATACTCACTCTCTTCGGCCCGGTGATACTTCATCCGGGCAGGGTTGACCACCAGCCGCATGGTCCCGTCACCAGAAAGACTGGAACCGGAGAAATGAGGCAATTCCTCAAGGAAGGAGTCGAATGGCTTGATAACCGTATCCTCTTGGCCGAGGATACGATCCACCAGCAGCATGACCGGCGAACCTTCCGACTGGGTGACAATTCCAAAAGCTGGCTGTTCCTGCCGTGATGCCACTTTTAACAGTGCAGACAAAGCTATTTGCTGGACACCCTCATGTTTATTCTCCGCGCCTGTGTTCTTTGCCTGATATTCCAGATCGACGATCTCATCAACCAGCGCGGAGGGGATAACCAATTTCAAATCACCACAGGTAAACTGAATAACGTTGACGATGACCAGAGAAAGTGGCAAACGCAACTGGAATCTGGTCCCCTGCCCCTTAGCTGTTTTGACCTCAATGGTTCCATTGAGACTGGAGAGCCGATCCATAACCACGTTCATTCCAACACCACGGCCCGATTCACTGTCAGCAAAAACAGTCGTACTGAAACCAGGCCGGAAAATCAATTGGATCAAGTCCTGTTCGGTCACGTCATCGTTAGCGGAGATAAAGTTTTTTTCGATTCCCCGTTCGCGGACCCGTTCGAGATCGATGCCACGGCCGTCATCTTCAATAGTAATCACAACCGTATTGCCCCTCCTCTCAGCTTTTAGCCAGAGAGTCGCCTGGGCCGGCTTGCCATTTTCGAGCCGCTCCGCCAGCGGCTCAATTCCATGGGCAAAGGCATTGCGCACGATGTGCAGCAGAGGGTCAAAAAGTCCATCGTAGACAACCCGGTCGATGGCCGTCTCCCCACCGGAGATACAGAGCTCGACCGGCTTATCCAGTTCCTGCGCAAGGTCACGAATTGAACGGTTAAAGCGCTGAAACAACTCCCCTGCCTGAACTGTTCGAGCCGAAGAAATCTGCTCTTTCATCTCCTCTGTCATACGATCGAGAGAAAAAACATCCCGCGAAAAGAGCTTAAAGAATCCAGTCATTTCCTTTAGAGATTCTTCGATATCGTCAGTGACTTCGCGTAGTTTTCGCGAAAAGAGATTTAATTCGTCATAACGGTCAAATTCAAGATCGTCAAAGGTCTCATCGCCACCTGCCAAGCTCTTGGTTGGCAGCGTATAATCATAACGCTCGGAAAAACTGGTCACTTCCTTAAGCAGGCGTTTGCCGGCAAAGTCGACTTCACCTTTCATCCGCTCCAAAATCGGCAACCGATCCAGCAAGTGATTTTTGGTCACCGTAAATTCACCAACCAACCCCATCAACGACTCAATCTTGTCCATGCCGACACGAACCACGCCAGCTTCTTCACCACGACGCTGGGGGCTGCGTCGATCAGAACCAACAAAACTTTCTACACTTGTCACGTCAGAAGCTGGAGCTTCAGCCCCCTCAAAAGCGGGCCCAGAATCATCCTGCTGATCGGCCTCGGCCATTCGGGACAGAGCTTGCGTGACGAGTTCGTCAGGGGCATCTTCACCCGACTTGCGCAGATGGATCAATTCACGCATCTGATCCAGAGCAAACAACATGGCATCGACTCTGGCGCGCGTCAGAACCTGCTCACCATCCCTGACAGCTTCGAGCAAATCCTCAAGGCGATGGGCAATAGAACCGACATTGGTCACATTAACCAGATTAGCCGAACCCTTTAACGTATGCGCCGCACGAAACAGGGGCTCGATCAGCTGGCCAGTCAGAGAAGCATCTTTTTCCAACTGCAACAGCCCCTCTTCCAAAACCCCGAGATGTTCAGCCGCCTCGTCAAGAAAGAAACCGAAGACGTTATCAATGATACTCATCGTTGGGCCCCTCTTAACCGGTGAAGGGAAAGGAATTGACGCATATCGATCTGCTCTCCGGTGAATTTTTCCGACAGTTGGGGAACGCCATCAGCCAAGAATGCCAGCGACTCCCCCTGGTAACCGGCGATAACCAATCGCCGCTGGACACGACTCTCGGCTTGCTGATGCTGATGCTGATTCAAGACAGAAAGGTTAATGACAGGCAACACCTTGCTGCGCAGATTGATCAACCCGCTCACCATCGGTGGAGCCAGTGGCAGGGGCAAAAGTGGCGGGAGATCGGCAATTTCAAGCATCTGCTTGATCGGCAGATAGTAATCGCGGCCACCGATAGCAAAAACACAACACGCATACTCAGTGCGCGGCTCGCTTTCCTGGCGCGGCAGAAGCAAAGACTCAGCAATGCCTTCGGCCCGCTCGGTAACCGTTTGCGTGCTCTCGGCAACAGATTCAACCGGCTCAGTCTCTTTTGCAGCGCAGTCCTCTTGAATTAACGGTTCGGAGGGTAGAGAAGAATCAACACCGCTGTGCGCCTCAAAATCATCGTCATCGGCAAAGGGATCGGCACTGACAAACGCCGGGGCAGAAGGTGCAGAGACTTCTTCGACTTCTTCGACTTCTTCGACTTCTTCGACTTCTTCGACTTCTTCGACTTCTTCGACTTCTTCGACTTCTTCGACTTCTTCGACTTCTTCGACTTCTTCGACTTCTTCGACGTCTTCGACTTCTTCGACTTCTTCGACTTCTTCGACTTCTTCGACTTCTTCGACTTCTTCGACTTCTTCGACGTCTTCGACTTCTTCGACGTCTTCGACTTCTTCGACTTCTTCGACTTCTTCGACTTCTTCGACTTCTTCGACTTCTTCGACGGAAAGAGCAGCGACATCCAGACCAAGGTCATCATCGGCAAAGGGATCGAAAGGAATATCTTCGCTAAGGGATTCAACTTCTGGTGCTATTGATGTCTTTTCGGGGAGAGCGTCAGAAACAACAAAATCCAGATCATCAGCAAAAGGATCTTCGATCACCACAGGTTCGGCGTTCTCCTGCTGCAGATTTTCAGCGCTCCGCCTGACCAGATCGATCTCCATACCGAAACCGGGATCATCGGCAAAGGGGTCCTGCTCGGCCTTAAGCAGCTCTTCTTCGTCCGACAGCAAATCCGGATCATCGTCAAACGGGTCATCCAGTTGTGGCGAACGCAGCTGAGTGCGGCTATCGATCAACTCCACCAGCGGTGTGCGTCCGGGAAAAGTCGCAGCCAGATCCAACGCCTGCAGCGCTTCTGTGACAAACATCTTTGGTTCCTGGATATTCCCCCGCAGAGCAGATAATAAAGGAACCAGCCAATCAACCGCCAACTGCATGGCCTCATGTTCTACCGGAGTCGGCACACTACCCGCGGAGAAATGCTTTTCCAGCATCGCCTCAAGCCGGCGACTGATCTTACAAATCGACAGCGCCTGAACCAAGTCCGCAGTTCCTTTGAGCGTATGCGCCGCACGAAAAGCTGACTCCAGCTCTTCGCCCAAAGCAGCAGAGAGGCTCTCATTTGCGAGGTACTGTCGTAAAACCTGCAGATTTTCCTCTGCTTCCTTGAGAAAAATCGGAAAAAGTTTCTGCCGCATCTCATCCATCGGCTAACTCCCTAAGCTCCCTTAACCCGCAACAAACCGACTTTACGCAAGGCATAACAGATACGTTTGGTCTCCAATGGGTCGAGCTGACTTTCATTAATAATCTGCGCGAGCGGCTTGCGACCGTCTATCAGGGCAAAGACATCGAGTTCGCGTGCTTTCAACTGTACCGTATCCAAAGCATCTTCATTGGTAATCAAGCGCACCAGAACCATAGTTTCATCTTTAAACTCAGTGGCCGCAAGATGGCGTTCATCGAGATGGCTCAAGCCTTCCATCAGAACATTAATCAGTGGAATCCGAACCTGAAGGTCTTGCAGATTGGCAGGCAGCTCGTCACGTTCAAGAAAAAAATTACCGCTTTTGGCTGCGATAATGGCACCGAAAGCATCTTGAGCATGCAGACGCAGAGCTTCCATCAATTGCTGTTCGTTAACCAGCCCTCTCTCCACCAACATCCGGCCGATCGGCATGGCCCTCTCACGTGCCTCGGTCACGACCCCGCGGATAGTTTCGTCATCAGCAACAAGCAAATGCTGCTTCCGCATAATATCGGTCAGAAACGGTTGTTTTGTTCCCTTGGTACTGCAAGAGGCAAAAACAAACTGCCCATCTTCAAGAAAAATCTCGCCGAAAATGTCGGCAGAAAAAATTGTCAAACGACCTGACAGCCGAGAATTATAAATAAAATTGATCACATCGGGCAGCGGCACTTCTTCAAGGGAACCGGAAAAAACGAGGCCACCCTTTTTGACCAGGCCTGCTTCACACAACATATCGGACATGACGTTGCGCATCAGCAGGGGGAAATCTTTCTGAAAATACTGTCGCAAAAGCTTATCAACCATCTCATGCAACACCCCCGGCGAAACCAGAGTGGCACCTTCGGTCGCGGCTATTGCCGGCGCTGGTTCTTCGACCACAATATCCTTGAGAACCTCTTCAAGTTTCAAGGTCAGATCATCGGGCTCAAACGGTTTGGAAAAATAATGAAGGACGCCAAATTCCTGTTCAAAAGCCTGGCCAATAGATTCCCCCTTGGAGGAGATCAGAATGAGCGGAATATCCTTCATACTTTCATCCTGCCGAACCATCCGACAGAAGGTGTGGCCATTCATGTTCGGCATAATAAAATCGACCAGAATAACAGCGGGTCTGATTTTCTTGGCCATTTCAAGGCCGACTTCTCCGTCCTCGGCAGTAAAAACACTATATCCTTGCTGAGACAGGATCAGCTCACCCAAACGTCGTACGGTCGGTGAGTCATCAATCAGAAGAACTTTAATTCCCTCTGTAGCCATGTACATATCTCCAAATGAATCGGCAACGGTTAAATGTCTTAAAGGCGAAAACGTTAGAAGTTTACCATCTGCAAATAAGTATGCATAGTTTTTAATTTGAGCAAATGCAACTGTTTAGAGGCAGGACTTATTCATATAAATTCAGAGAGTTAACAAATCCCCCAGCTAGTCATTATTAAGCACGAAATCAACAGGAACAACGACACGACTGACGACAGCAACTCCGAATGATTTTGCTGGCTTAAATTGCCAATGACGAACGGCCTTTTGAGCGGCACGATCTAAGCCTTTATAACCTGAAGAGACAACCAACTTCGTTTCACCAACACGACCATTGGCCAACACCAGGACCTCTAACTGAACCGCTCCCTGCTGCCCCCGTCGTCTGGCGATTTCTGGATATTGCGGCAAGGGGTTAAGATCATAACGTGGTATCGCCTGCAGCGACGTTTGGGAACCATGAGCTAGCTGCGGAGTTGATAGCAAGCTTGCAACCTTTTGACCCGGGGAAAATTGTCCTTCCTGTGCAGGGGTCGCTATCACAACCGTCTGATGAACAGTTTCCTTCCCCAACGGCGGCGCAAGAGGTTCCTTTTGCTTGTTCAGAAGAGCGACGGAGTCACCCGCGCCATCAGCACCAACATTCGGCTGAACAGCTAGCGACACTGCAGACTTTTGCGATTTTGACACTGGGGGGGCAGCTGGGTTCGTTCTCTTTTCATGCCTTGAGGGTTGTTGCTGAACAGGTGGATTCAACAGCGGTTTTGGAAGTTGGGGTATTTCAACCTTCTCCTTGGGCAACATTTCGGCAGAGGATACAGAGCTAGACAGTGGAGAAAGAAACTGCTTAGCGGAACGGGTCACATAATCGACTCCATGTTGCTCAGTTGCTTGCGAAGCAACCTGCCTAGGAATTTCAACCTGCAGAAAAAGAAAATGCAGAAGAAATGATAGTAAGAGAAAGATTGCCGGTCGATATATTTGCGCCAAAAGAACACCTGTCAAAAGAAGCCATCAAAAAACATAGCGTATACCAGTATCCCCATTAAAACGTATTAGCTTGTAAAGCAGAGCATATCGCTGGTAATTTACCGCGAAATGACAAGTATAGCTACTAACCCAAAATACACTGATTGGCAACCACCTGCATGACCAGATACCTTAAATACAGCGTAACCGCAGCATATTTCAGCTTCATAATGATTATGTTAAACTGCAATAGTACCTATGCCGAAGAATTGCAAGGGACACAAATAAGCAATGGTGTCCCTGTAATGCCAAAAGTTACTGTATCGGGACGCCGCATTGATCCTTTGCTAGGCACAACCTCGCTCGATGAAAAACAACTGGAGCAACTACCGAACAAAGGAACTATCACTGATTATTTGAAATTAGTCCCAGGTGTTCAGATTTCAGAACAAAGCAACGCCTCGTCCCAATCAGGAGAAATAGAGCCTGAGAACATATCGATATCAGGTGGACGTGGTTACGAAAATAATTTCCTTATTGATGGAATCAGCAATTCAAGTTCCCTCGATCCTTATGCACTCAAAATAGATGATTTTCACATACTGGCCTCAAATCCACAAGAAATCTACATAAACCCAAACCTGTTGAAGAGCTTAACAATACACGATCACAACATTTCCGCTCGCTATGGGAATTTCACCGGTGGCGTTGTTGATGCTGAGACAATAGACCCTGGAAACAAATTAGCGGGTAATTTCAGCTACAAAACGACACGTGACAACTGGACAAATTTCTACATTCATCCCGATGATGAAGAGGGTTTCCAGGGTGCTGATCGTACCACCACACAACCGCATTTTGACAAACACTACGTAAACGTTCAGTTAAGTGGCCCGATCGATGACAAACATGGATTGCTTTTTGCGTATTCAAAAAACTACTCAAGGATTCCACTTAACCCTTTCGGGGAACAAGAAATCCAAACAAGAGACTCAGACAACTATTACCTCAAGCTGGTTAGTGAATTATCAGCAGACACACTATTAAAATCCTCTCTTACATTTGCACCCTACCGAGCAAATATTTTCCTTAACCAAACTCTCAATAGTAACTTTATATATTCCAGTGAATCATATGCCGTTCAATCCAACCTTGAGACAACCACCACAGTGGGAACACTTGAGTTGAATGCCGCGATGAAGAAAAATATTGACGAACGAGCGGCTCCTGACCATTTTTTTTCCTGGAAATCAACCTTTGGCCCGACCAAGGACTGGGGGACACTGATCAACAGAAGCTCAAGCAACGAAGGAGGGTTCGGCGATTTAACAAGAAAATCTCAAGCGTTAAATTTACAAGCCCATTTGAACGCTCACCCAATTACCTTTCATAAACTTGAGACTCGAATTAATCTCGGCCTTGAATATGAATACCTTCAAGCTAAAAATATGCGACCGAACACCGTCTATGCATACCGAACGCCCATACAGCTTAATCCCGGGGATCTATGTGCCCCCAACGATCCAGCCTGTGTTGAGGGAGAGCAGTTCTTAAGCAAACGCAGTGTATACCCAGCAGGAAGCGCAAGTGAACGTGTAAACTCACTGGCATCCTACTTCGAGCTGGATGAAACCATAAGCAGGCTGACGTTCAAACCAGGTCTTCGTGTGTCTTACGATGATCTGATGAAAAACCTGAATACGGCACCACGGCTTTCCATTGCAGTGGATTTTTTTGGGAACGATAATTCTACTTTGACCTTTGGTGCCAACCGCTACTACGGCAAGAATCTGTTAGCAGCGAAACTTCGCGAAGCCATCCAGCCATTAGGAAACTCAACACGACCGGATCAATTTACTGATTGGACGGACCCAATCGAATCCACCAGTCCTGCGATAACAAAGTTTACCACCCTAAAAACACCCTATTCAGATGAACTTTCCTTTGATTTCAGACAAAAGATACTTACCAGCACCCTAACCCTCGGCTTCATTCACCGGCAGAATAAAGATCAACTCGCCAAAGAAAAAAATTCCGTCCCCAACGCTGACGGATACCGTGAAACGACCCTAAACAATAATGGCTCCAGTGAATACAGTAGCTTTCGGATTAACTGGGAAAAACAATGGCGAAAGCATTCATTAGCAATAAACGCAATTTACGAAGAAACAACCAGCAGCAATGAAAGCTACACAGATACATTAGATGAAGAGGATTTAGAAAATTTTGTTTATCACGATGGAGAGTTAAAGCTCAAAACCGATCTACCAAGAACCGACTACACTCGTCCCTGGACTGTCACTATGATCTATATGGCAGAATTACCCTATGACTTTTCTTTCGCCAACACAACCAGGTATCAAAGCCGCTATCGGGCCCTGGGTGACACGAGAAAAAATATCAGTATCGATGGCGAAACCTATGATATCTACGATGAAATCTCCAAGCACAGCGCTTTAACATTCCTGATTAGTGTCGAGCTTCAGCCAGTGAGTGACATAGCCTGACAGGCTAACTGTGTATCATCACATGGACAACACGCAAAGGAGGCGTCCATGAAGATGAATCGTATTCAGTTTCAAGCTGGCCTGAGCCTTAACCAGTTTCTAAGTCGTTACAGAACCGACGAGCAATGTGAGGCTGCGCTTGAAAAAGCTCGCTGGCCACAAGGCTTTACTTGTCCATGCTGCCAAAGCAGCAGCCATTGCAACGTCTGGCATGGCCGGGTCAAAACCTTTCAATGTAACCGCTGTCATAAGCAGGTGACCTTGACCAGCGGAACGATTTTTCACGCGACTAAGCTGCCGCTGTCCATCTGGTTTCAGGCGCTGTTCTTTTTGACGCAGACCAAAACCAGTATCTCGACACTGGAGCTTATGCGGCGGATCGGCGTCAGTTACCGCACAGCCTGGCGCCTGAAGCACAAGCTAATGCAAGTTATGCATGAGCGCGAAGACACAACAGTGCTTGCAGATCGCGTTGAAATTGACGATGCCTACCTGGGTGGTGAACGCACTGGAGGCAAGGTCGGGCGGGGTTCAGAAAACAAGTTCCCCTTTATAGCGGCTATAGAGACGAACTCCCAAGGTCACCCTAAACGAGCCGTCTTTACCCCCGTTAAAGCATTCAGTAGCGCTGAAGTAAAAGCATGGGCTCAGCAGTTTTTAAAAGCGTCCGCAACAGTCGTTTCAGATGGTCTGGCTTGTTTTCGAGCCGTTGAGGCGGCTGGTTGCACACATCAACGTGAAGTCGTCGGCACCCAGCGAAAAAGCATCGACATGGGCTGCTTTCATTGGGTCAATACGATCTTGGGCAATATCAAGACTTCTATTGATGGTAATTACCACGGTTTCAAATTCGACAAGTATGCCCATCGGTACTTGTCCGAAGTTCAGTATCGATTCAACCGGCGCTTTGATTTAGCCAGTATTCTACCGCGCCTTCTCTTTGCTGGCTGCCAGACTAGCCCAAGGACAGAGACTTGGTTGCGACTGGCTGAAGATTAGCGCTAATCAGGTTAACATTTGACTGGAAAATAAGTTGGGAAAAAGAACTTTTGGACTTTCAATCTTTAGAATTCAACGTGGAAGTCTTCAACGTCTTTAACCGAAAAGTTGAAGTCGGCACAGAAGACGATGAATACAAACTCGGCCGCCAGTACTGGGCAGGGATGACCTACAAATTCTAAAGCTACTGGTATCTTAGCACCCCGGCCAAAGACGCTGTGCCCTCCCCATTACTCACTTGTAGACTGTAGCGACCGGGAAACGCCGGTGGCGGGATAGTCACTTGCAACACTCCTGAGGACAGAACCGAAACAGCTTCAAGTTCGCGAGGCGGCGGGATGGCGGTCACTCCCATGTAACGGTTCCCCAGATAAAGAAGCTCTTTGTAGCGCTGCGGTGCACCATACAAATCTGAAATATTCACAGAACTCAACAATATTGGTGAGTGCAAGTCACTGACATCAACTGTGTGCAAACCACTATAACGACTGATGACATAAGCCCGATCCCCATCAACCCGCAAGGAAGTCACATACCCCGGCAAATTTAACGAACTAAGGATATAGGGTTCCTCAGGAGCACTAATATCAACAAGCATCAAGCCACTCTCACCGTTGGCAACGTAAGCAAGATCACCAACAACCTGAACCTGAGTTGCTGACGAGAACTGGTCAAGCGGAAAGGGCAAGGCAAGCTGGCTTAAAAAAATGAGTCCATCTTCTTTAATTCGATAAATCATCAGACCGGCACGCCCACCAGCCACGACGACCAGATCATCTTTGACAAAAAGGCCTGAAACAACAATCTCCGGCACCGTATCCAATATCTTTGGCGTATCAAGGCCCGCTAGGCGGATCAGCTTCAGTCCCGCCGCCCCCAGAGAACCAACCAGATAATTTCCGTCAACCGCAGCCAGGTGCATTTTTAGTTCTGGCCACTTGGCAACCAACTCGGGAGCTGCAGGATTTTCGAGGCTATAAACTTCAATACCGGATGTTTGACTTGCGATATACAGAAGATTTCCGGAGATTGTCATCGAGCGCGAAAGGGCCGAAGCAAAGGGCTTAAACGAAGAACTTTTTTCAGACAAACTCTTAACGAAAAATTTATCGTTGTCGTCAGCCACATACAGGTAGTCACCGTGAATCAGAAAAGCCCTAACCGCTTTGGATGTCTTTAATGTTCTTGTGACTTGGCGAGGCAAGATGGCTTGAGGGTCAACGATCTTAATTCCGAAATTCGAAACGGCAACATATAGGTATTGCCCCACAGTTGTTAACGCGCGTGAATTACCGCCCAGATGGAAAAAACTAGCCGTTTCAGGCAGAAGCTTCTCGCTATTATCAATCAGCCCCAAACCACTCTCATTATCACTGACGTAAATTCTGTCTCCGGCATAATGGAGCCTATGAGGCATACTGAAATGCGGCTGTTCAGCAACAAGTCGGGGAGATTCCGGTTCAGCAAGGCTATACTGACTCACCCGCCCCCTCTCCAATACATAAAGAGATCCATCTGCGATGCTAATTGACCTGACAGGAAGGTCAAAAGACAACTGGCCGGTGAGAAGCGGCAAGCCTGAGTCATCAATCTTATAAATATTGATACCACCAGGCCCAGAGACGTCATACAAGTAATTACCAAAGACAGCAAGGCCGAGAACTCTATGATCAGAAGAAATAACCGCAAGAGGCTGACCATCGTCAATATTATCCAGATCGTAAACAAGCAACCCACCCTTGCCGGCAGCAACATAAAGAAAATGACCGACGACCCTGCTGGCAATAGCGGCAGACCAAGTTTTGAGATTTTTCCAGTTAATAAATCCTGATTTACCCCCAATTTGAGCGATTTTCAACCCTTGCACTCCACAACTCAGGTACAAGGTGTCACCTTGGCTCTCTATGTCAATGACAGTGATATTCGATCCGATGTGGGTTGGAATCATTTTCGGTTTGAGTGGATCACTGATATCGAAAACTTTAAGTCCATTTTTGTTCACGGCAAGAATGAGTTTTTTGTCGATAATTTCCATATCATGGATAATATTATCGACTGGAAACGTTCCAACAACCGCATCCTGATTATTGACATCAAGATGCATAGTGACGCGAGTCTCGTCATCAAACCCCTCTCCCGCTAAAGACAAGGTGACCTTTTCATCCAATCGTGTCTGGCGAGGTGCAATCTTCTCGAGCGACAGTTGCAAACTCCCTCTTGCATAAGAAGCAAAATTGAAGCCCGCCCAACCGAATGCAAACAGGTACACTCCAAGGATGAGCAAAAGAATTAAAACCGGGAGATACCGCTTCATAGACAGGCCTCATCATCAACGGTCGAATTCAAAGACAGTATGGTTTCACTCTTTAGCAAGGGAAGTAACATTTGCAAAAACGCTTCCTGTTTAAACGGCTTCTCGATCACTCCGGCAACCAAAGGTCGCAAGAAATCAACATTGCCCGACGGTGGACAAAGAACAAACAGGCGCTCCTTTGTCCGCTGTTGCTGACAATAATCGTGCACTTGCGGCAAAGGAAGTGTCGACAGATCAAAAACAATGGCGGCGTAAACCACACCTGCAACTTTATTTTGTAATTGATCGAAATCACTCGCACTATCTACACAGACCGACAAATCACTGAGAGAAATCTTGATTAGTTCGCGACTCGCCACACTCCCACCGGCGAGGAGAAGTTTCGCCTTTGCAACAGACGGGGCAGAAACCACCGCAGGCTGAAGGTCGTTCGGTAATTTTTCAACCAAGTGCAGTTCATGCCAGCTCTGGCAAAGGGTTTCGTGGAGATCACTCCAACCGACCGGCAGATAAAGCTTGTGCTCCTGCTTACCCAGGTCGATGGTCTGTATACGCTTCATCAACAGAATTCGCCGCAGAGAGCTGAATTTAACTTCAGCACGAATCGCCGAATAGAGGGTCTGACCATCGGGCAATAACGCCTCAGCGGAAAAAATCACCTGCCTAAAAGGTCGCCCGTTTCGTTCCGCAGAGCCGAGTTGATACCAGGCATTTTCCACAGAAGTTGCGGCAACGGCCACAATTCCTAGATCATGTAAACGGGTCGATAACAGCTGCTGAACGGTGTCATCGACAGCGTAAATCAGCACAGGCCGCTGTCGCTGGCTTTCCGCTAACGGCATATCCGCAGCAGAAACAAAGGGCAGCTTAAAACTGACCTTGAAACTGCTGCCATGCCCGACGGAACTTTCCAGACTGATCCGCCCTTCTAGCAATTGCACCAGTTGCTGTACTATCGACAGACCCAATCCGGTTCCACCATATTTCCGCGTGTGGGTGCCATCGGCCTGATAAAAGACAGAAAAGATCTGCTGCTGCGCCTCATCAGTCATGCCGATCCCAGTGTCAATAATTTCGAGAACAAATTCGGCCACATCGGCAGAGGTAAATTGGCAATCCAGCTTTGCGGTAACTGAGCCCTCGCCGGTGAATTTAATCGCATTGCCGATCAAGTTCATAAGAATCTGCCGCATCCGCAGTTCATCACCAATCACGCGACAAGCGGCGGGTAAAGACACATCGCTGTAAAGTGCCACGCCTTTATCGGCTGCCGGTCCAGACAACAGTTCAAGAACCTCATCCACCGTTCGAGCTAGTTCAAATTCGGCCTGCGCAAGTTGCATTTTCCCGGCTTCGATCTTGGAAAAATCGAGCACATTATTGATCAGCAACAGTAGGTCTTCCCCTGATTTTTGCACTGTCGTCGCCAACATCTGCTGCTGTCCATCCATTGAGGTGCGGAACAATAGCTCGTTCATTCCAAGCACCCCGATTAATGGTGTTCGCAACTCGTGGGTGATATTAGCCAGGAACTGGGACTTTGACTCACTTGCAGCTTCGGCTTGTTGCTTGGCACGCTCCAGCACACCAACCATCTCGCGCAATTCTTCAGTTCTAACTTCGACCGTATTTTCCAGACTCTGCTGATGAGCCACTAACTCTTGACGATGCGTTTCTATCTGCTCCAACATGCGGTTAAAACCATCCACCAGCAGTCCGACTTCATCTCCACCCTCCTTTTGCGCCCGCAACGAAAAATCTTTGCTCTGCGATATGGAGCCCATGGTTTCGACAAGGCTCAGCAACGGTGCAGAAACCGGTCGCTGCAACTTGCCGGAAAGCCACCAGGATAAAAACAACAGCAACCCGATCAGCGACAAAACAACAAAAACAACCCCACTGAGTCGCCCATAGAGATCGCGCAAATCACTCATCAGGTAAATGCTGCCGACCTGTCGATCATTATGCTTGATGGGTAAAAACAGCCCCAAATGGTTCCAACTGGAGGTTATTTTCTGCTGCTCCAACGTGGCCCAAAATTTTGTTTTTGGATCGGCGAAATCAAGCGCAATATGTTTCAGTACAAATGGCGTATCTGACGGATCAAGGTATTCTGAAACCGGAGTGCCGGTCTCATCGAAAAGGTAGGCGACATGAATGTTTTTTTGCACCTGCAAGGAAGCAATGATTTGCTTGGTGGCTGCCAACTCTTTGACCATCAGCAGCTTTTTGCAACTGTCTCCCAGGGTCCTTCCCAAGGTGGACATTTCACGCTGCAGAAAAAAACGGGAAGAGTAGATTTCTTCGGCAATATAGAGACTGCTGACCAACAGGAGAATAAGCATACTGATCAACATCATCAGCACGGTCAGTTTTTTCCTGATTGATATATTACAAAAGCGTACGAACAAGGTTAACTATCTCCTGGCAAATTCTCGCCCAGACTAGCAATATTCTTTAATAAAATGAAGTAAAAGCTTGATTATCCGGCTGAATCAGCAACCTTACCTATTGAAAAAACCCCACGTCTGCATTAGAGTAGCGTCCCTTTTAAGTCGTAAGTATGAAAATGTAAAATGGAAGGAAACAATGATGACCCGGATCAATCTACCCAACGAACGCCAGGTCGGCCACCTGACACTGCACCGCCAGGACCGCAGCATCTCCATCAAGGAATATAATGCTCTGGCCAGTACGGAACGATTGGAGATGATCCGCCAGGCCCGCGGCAAACAAAAATATGACCTGCTGATCAACGCCACCGACGTGGCCGAACTCATCCCGCAATTGCATCCGCAGGAGCTCTACCTGGCGGTTAACGAACTGGGTGCCGAATATTTTGTCGAGCTGCTTGCGCTGGCCAGCACTGAACAGATCACCACCCTGCTCGATCTGGATTGCTGGGAGGGCGATGTGCTCAGCCCGACGCTGTCCCTGCTCTGGCTGCAACTGTTGCTCGAAACCGGGCCGGACAAAGTTTGCCAGCTAGCCGAGGAACTCGAACCGGAAGTTCTGGCCATCTTCTTGAAAAAACATCTGACCATCATTCGTGGTCTAGAAGCCTACGACGACGATGATGCCGAAAATGCCAAGCGGATACTCGGTGTTTACGATGTCGACTATACCAGTGAAGATGCCGCCAAAATCGTCGGTCCCTTCTTGTTGATTCTCGCTGAGCATGCTCAACAAACCTACCTGTTTCTGATGGAATTGGTCCGCAGCGAAATGGTGACAACCCTCGAAGAAGAGGTCTTTCAACAACGCAATAACCGTCTTTCCGACCTTGGTTTTGTCCCGGCCGTTGACGCCAGAGAAATCTACGCCTTTTGCGATCCTGAACACTTCACTTCTGGGGGGAAAAAAGACTTTCTCGTTGAAGCGAAAACCCTGCCAAATCCAGCGGCCCTGCTCGCCCAGGCTAATCCCGACAACCTGCTGGCAGAACTGCTGACTAACGGCTTGAGCCACGAGCTAGCCAGTGAACTCTGCCTATTGGCCAACCGCAAAATGAGCGCCGATGGAACAGATCTGGCGTCCCCTGCCGATGTCGGCAGCAGCCTGCAGGAAATCTACGATACCCTCAATTTGGCGTTAGAGCACTTGGCTGGAATCGACATCAGCAAAGCCGAGCAGGTCATTAACAGCACCTACCTGCTACATCTGTTTCAACTTGGACATAGCCTCATAACGCAAAGTCAAACGATCGCGAAACAAATTATCAGCGGACCGATCGGGCTCTTGCTTGATTATCCAGAGCAACTGTTCCTCGATGCCCTGGCCGAGCAGCCACCAGTTCTTTACCGCGAAGCATGCGCCGACAAACCGAGCGATCTGCAAGCAATCGCGACGCTAAAAGATCTCGAGCTCGTCAATTTGCGTCTGCAGCAGATCAAAGAATTGCAGCGACTGTTCAGCGAACAACTGCCCTTTGACCTTCCCGCAGACGACGATTTTGATGAAGAGGGAATCTCTCTTTCAACTCTCTTTTTGACCGCCGTTGCCAATCAGGTGCTTAGCCGCCCGTTTAAGCCGCGTCACTTGTCTGCAGAGGACCTGCTACTGCTTAAAGCTCAAACCATCAGCGACAACCAGCTTAATATTGATTTTCGCAACCAGCTTCATGCGCTGATCAAAGAACTCGACGTCGATTGTGGTTTCTTTGTTGAATTCTGCCTTGAATGTTGGCAGGAAGACCTCTGTGCCATCGACCCCGCCGAACTCGACTGCGGATATCCGCTCTGCATATTGGTAAAATACTAGCAAAATCTGAATGTTAAGGTTGCATTCTATTCCTGGAGTGCTATTTTAACCAGCGTGTTAATTGATAATATCCCTCTACCGATGCCACCTCAGGAGACTTTTATGCTGTTCAGAACGACCGTCACATTCTTGCTTGCGCTGTTACTGACAACAACCGCCTGGGCTGGTATCCAACCAGGGACCTTTACCCTGTCCCCGATGTTCGGCGGACATATCTTCGATGACGAGCAAAACCTCGAAGACTCTTCCCTCTGGTCGGTCGGCCTCGGTTTTAACCTGACTGATCGTGCCGCCCTTGAAGCCGTCTATAGCCGAACCGATGCAGACGCCGATGCCGCAGCAAGCAGCGACGCAAAGGTGCAAAGCTACCGCCTCGATGCCCTTTATCATTTCAGACCACAGCAACAACTGGTGCCCTACCTTGCCGTTGGCCTGGGTGAAATCATCATCGATCCCAACAGCGGCAGCAACAGTGAACATCTGCTCGCCAATGTCGGCGGCGGGCTCAAATTCTTTCTTAACGACTTCGTTGCCATACGCGCCGACGTCCGTTACCTGCTCGACTTTCCCGAACCGGAAGACAACTTTCTCTATTCGGCGGGCTTAGTTTTTCAACTCGGAACTCCAGATGTTGTTCCGGATCCCGTCGTTATAGCAGAACCCGTTCCGCTACTCGACAGTGACAGTGATGGGGTCATGAATGACCGGGACAAATGCGCGGAGACTCCGGCAGGGGCCAAAGTGAACAGTATTGGCTGCCCAATTGACAGCGATAGCGACGGCATCCCTGACTACCGCGACAACTGCCCAAATACGCCAACCAATGCCGCGATCGACAGCAACGGTTGCCCACTCGACACTGATGACGATGGCGTATTCGACTATCAGGATCAGTGCCCGAATACTCCAGCAGGAATTTCTGTCGACGCCGTTGGTTGCACCAGCAAGCTGACCTTACGGATCAATTTTGGTCTCGACAGCGAGCAGATCGGCCCGGACTTTGATGGTGAAATTTCCAAAGCAGCGCAATGCATCAATAATTTTCCGGGAAACACCGTCTTCATTGATGGTCACACCGATGATCTCGGCCCTGCAGCTTACAACCAAAAGCTCTCGGAACGTCGTGCCAAAGCGGTCAAAAATCGCCTGATTGAAAAGTTCGCCATCCCTGCAAACCGCCTGAGCAGTCGCGGTTTCGGCGAAACCATGCCGGTGGCTGACAATTCAACCGAAGATGGTCTGTTCCAGAACCGCCGCGTAGAAGTCGCCTGCGGAGCAACCGAATAAATATATTCGGACAAGGTTAAAACAAACGGCCGGGGAGCAAATCCCCGGCCGTTTGTTTAGTCACTGCGTAGCATAATCTCTTTAACCTGTTGCCCGCGTCGCGCTCTGCTTTGGTAAAGAAAGAGCAAAATAGTGCGCCCCGGACTGTCCGGCAATGCGAGAAAAGCAGCTGCAAAATACTGAATTTTCCCGGAACGTTTTAACTGCGCAACCTCCCGCTTAACCGTCTGTCGCACTACCCCTTGCTCGGCATCATTTAAATCAAGCGCAAAAAAAGGCGGTTCAGAACCGCTCACCACGCGTTCATTGTGGGCGTAATCACGTGCCAGCGCCTCGCGAAACTTTGCGATTTCAGTCGCATCGAACCTCTGCTGCAGATAACCATAGAGCAGCGAAAATAACTCCCGCAGAGATTTTGTTCCCTGATAGAGATTTTCCTTTCGCCAGTAGCGATCAATATCTTCCAAACAGGCAGAAAGGCGGTGAAACCTCTCGGTCAATAACGGCAGAAGGAATTGAAATCGCCCACTGTTAACCAACAGATCGAGCAAACGACCGATGCCACGCAACCGTTCGAGGTCGGCGTATGCCAAATCATCAGAACGGAGAATACTGTAGGGGGGATGAGGATCAAACTGCAGTCCGAACTCTTTTGCCTGTGAACGTAACGGCGCGCCGGGAAGCAACTTGACCGGTTCCAATTGCAGGTGTTGAGGATTCAGCTTGGCGGTCCAGTCAAGGGAGCGGAGGAACTGCTGATAACTCTCGCCCGGCAGGCCGGCGATCAGATCGAGATGCAGATGGATAGTGCCTTTTTCTCGCAAACGGCGAACATTCTCCGCCAGCTTCTCCAGCGACGCTCGGCGGCCGATTTTTTTCAAGGTCTCCGGCAGGGTTGACTGTACGCCGATCTCAAATTGAAATGTATCGGCAGGAACAGTCTCCAGTAACTGCAGGGTCTCTTCGTCCAGCAGATGAGCGCCGATCTCAAAATGAAAATGACTGCGGCGATTATTCTGCAAAATGAAGCTGAAAATCTCTCGAGCGCGTTGACTGTGGTAATTAAAGGTGCGATCGACAAATTTGATCTGCGGCACTTCGGCATCAATCAACAATTGCAAATCAGCACATATCCGCGACATGGAGAAGGAGCGCACTTTGTCATCCAAGGCACTCATGCAGAAGCTACAATCGTACGGGCAACCGCGGCTACTCTCGTAATAAACCAGGCCACGGCTCAGATCAACCAGACCAGAGGCAAAAGGCGATGGCAGCAGATCAAGCTCAGCGAGTTGACTGTTGCTATTAGCAACTGGATTTGACGGCGTACGCAAACCGGGCTGCTCAGCAGGTTCCTCGCCGGACTGCCAAGCGCTGAGCAGATGGCGCAGCGGAAGTTCCCCTTCACCGCAAATCAACGCGTCGACCGGATAACACGAAAAAAAATCAGCCGCTTCAAAAGAAACCTCCGGGCCGCCGAGAATTATTTTCAAATCCGGATTGATCCGTTTCAGACTGTCGACCAATTCTAACGTGACCATCCGATTCCACAGATAAACCGAAAAAGCGACGACATCGACCTGCTGAGCAACAATCTGCGCCAGCAGCGACTCCTTCGGCTCATGAACCGTATATTCTTGGATCAGCAGTTCTCCGCAATCGTTGCGACAAAACGCGGCCAAAGACGGCAGGGCCAGACTGGCGTGGATATATTTACTGTGCAGGGTGGTTAAAAGTGTTCGCATACCGGGGAGGATAGCTTAAATAACTGTCGGGATTCAAGGATCAAGACACCTGCCCTTGCCCTAGTCCCTTTATCCGCAATCCCAACTTGTGCTATGCTCCGCCGCCATAGAAAAGGAATCTACCCATGAGTGATAAAAAAACTATCCTTGCAGTTGTTGCTGACGAGAGCGGCGAGGTCTTTGAACACCCTGAGCTGTTGATGGCGGGAATGAACGGTATGACTGTCCGCCGGCCGGAAATGGATGAATTGATCCCGCTGCCAGAAGGTAGTCGCCTGTTCACCATTCCGGGAACTCCACCGATCGGCTTTGATCGCGACAGCGGGAAACAAATAACCGCCGAGCGGCTGCCGGAAGAATGGGGCGGCGGCGCGATGCAAGCCGTCTCGGCCTTTGTCTCCCCGGCATTTACCCGCACCCTGCTGCCCGCCGCCGATTACCAGAAAAAAAAGGTCGAGCTGACCCTCTGGTCCTATACTGCCGTAGGCTGGTGTGTCGAGGAGGAACGCTTTTACGTTGCGGCAGTGCGCGTTGATCGCAATCAACAGTGGCAGGCGGAACATTTTGACGACCGGCAACTGGAGCCACTGGTGCGCGAGCGGGTCGCGGCCTATCCGCAGAATCGGCTGATTGAGCAACTTTCCCGCTGCGCTCTCGACTACCACTGCTTCGCGGCGAAGAATCTCTTTTTCGGTCGCTGGGAAGCGCCCCTGCCCAGTTCGCCGACCTGTAATGCCCGGTGCGTCGGTTGTATTTCCAAGCAGGAAGCGCCGGACTGCTGCCCATCCAGCCAGGATCGCTTGACCTTTGTCCCGACCGTACAGGAACTCTGCGAGGTCGCTGTACCGCACTTGAAAACAGCAGATAATGCCATCGTCTCTTTTGGTCAGGGCTGCGAGGGTGATCCAATCCTGCAAGCCGACACTATCTGCAGCGCGGTCAGAGAGATGCGCCAGCAAACCGAGCGCGGCACCATCAATTTCAACTCGAACGCCTCGATTCCGGCAGCGATAGACCAACTCACTGAGGCTGGCATCGATTCAATCCGTGTCTCACTCAATTCGGTACAGGGCAAATTTTACACCCCCTACTATCGACCACAGGGATACAAGTTTGCAGATGTGATCGAATCGATCCACCGGGCGAAGAAAAATGGCTTATACACCATGCTCAACTATCTGGTGTTCCCCGGAATCACTGATCGCGAAGATGAAATAGACAAGCTGCTGGAGTTGCTCAACTCAACCGGCGTCGACATGATCCAGATGCGCAACCTGAGTATCGATCCACTGCTTTACTGGAACGCCATGGGCGCTAGCGGACAAGGAATTGGTATGAAGAAAATGCTCGACCGGATAAAAACCGCCTGTCCGCAAATTCAATTCGGCTATTTCAATCGAACCAAGGATAATTTTTATCCAGCGGGGTTTGAAAGCGACTGGCCATTACCGGCAAAGCTGTGACTCAAACGTAAAATTGCATAAGAAAGGCGGCCTTAACACAGGTCGCCTTTTTTTATTCGGTGAGATGATCCAACCGACATTAGGAGTAGGAGAACATTACTGCTGACAGGAACAATTTGTCCTGTTCACTGTTTCCGGGACTATCCTGCAATAGCTGGAGTGCTTCAGGGGAGCCCGAATTTACCAGAACTGCCAGTTGCTGGTCTGCAGAACATAAATCCCCAGCACCAAGTTGGTGACGGCATGCGCCAGGATGCACTGATTGATACTTTTGGTCCAGTACAGCAGCAGGCTGTAAGCGACTCCAGCCATGATGCCCGCGAGAACCAGATTATGCTCAAGCCCGAACAGAACCGAACCGATGGCAAACGACGCCAGCGTGTAGGTGCCGATACGCACAGCGATAAAGTTTGAATCGATGATGTAACGCAGCAAAAAGGAACGCCAGAAGAGCTCTTCCATAATTGGCACCACCAATGCCGCACCAAAGATACGAAAAAAAATGAGACTTGCTCGAATGCTACCATCGTCAATCAGGGTGGGATCGAAGCCTTTACTCGTTCCGAAGGTGGCAAAGTCCCAATCCATATTGATCCAGAGGATGAAAACCAGTAGTCCGAGCAGAACACTGCCGCCCGTATGGGCGAGGTTTTTGAAATCGGCCCAACGCAACTCTTTGTAACGACGCAGGAAAAATAGCAGAAGTGCCGCAACCAGAACGGCCTTGAGCGGATAGAGATAGAGCAGTTGTTGCGCGGATAGGTTTAATATGCCTTGCTCGGCAGCCCACTGAAAGCCCTGCTGCAGACCGATAAAACCCATAAACACAGCAAACGGTATTATTCGTACCCAACCTTCCCTGCCCATCGACCCCTCCCTCTTGAAAAAAAAGCCCCATTACATTTAAGTGCAGCACAACTTAACAAACAGCCTAATTCTGCAACCACCAGTCATCGACCATTGCCGTTGCTTCAATCATAAATGCAGAAAAATCATTTCCCAGTGGAACTCGGCAACGTTCCAACTCGTCAATCCCCTGCGCCAGCGGAAACTTGTTCTTTAGGCGTTTTTCCAACCGCTGTAAAACCCGCAACACAACCTCGCTATCCTGATACGAAGTTAACCAATCATGCTCAATCATATGCGGTAATTGCTGTTGCAACAATTCTGGTAGCAGCCCATGGCTGGCCTGCAAACCACGATAGACATCCTGAGCAAATTCGGCGAGTGGCTGAGACGAATACTGAGACCAGTTGCGCGCCAGAAAGTGGTCATAAAAGACATCGACCAGGATGCTGCGGGCATAACGGAATCGGGGATCCAAGCGCCGCCGGCTCTGCTGAAAAACGGGATTCTGCTGGGTATAGGAATCAATGCGACGATGTAACCGTAAATACCTGCTTAACTCGACAGGCAGATCCGCGGGAACCGGTCCTTTAACAAAGTCTCCCATCAGGGAGCCGGACCAAGCCAAAGGCGTTGGGGCCGAAAAATAGAGATGAGCCAAGTAGTTCACGAGACAATAACACCAGAAAAATAGTTATATTTCGCCCTCAAGCTTAGAAAGCAAACTTCTAATTTCTTCGCTAGCACATCGATTATCATTGCCAGCGGCCAATAATTGCCGAAAAAAATCGAGCATAATTTCTCGCTGCCCGGCACGGACAAACCGTTTGGTTAATTCCTCAACCTGATGGTGGGCATCTTCTTGATTTTCAACCAACTGCCAGAACAATTCAGACGCCTGTGCCCAGTCCCGACGATCACAGTACAAGCGGATCAATCCGGTAACGGCAAAAGGATCATCGCCCAACTCGATCGCTTTGCGATAAGAAACTTCCGCGTCAGCGACGTTGCCTAGATTAATATAGGCATCTCCCATTCGCGTAAAAAGAGCCTGGGTTCCTTCATTGTGCTGTAAAATTTCCTGCCAGGTTTCTATCGCCTTAGCATATTGATGGTGCCAGCGGAAACAGTTTCCAAGCCCATACAGGGCATAAGGATTATGCGGATCAACAGCCAGGGCGCGGCGGAAATAACGTTCCGCTTTATCAAACGCGTTGATGCGCCAGCAGAGCTTGCCGATAATGGTCAATATATGTAATTCATTGGCATCAAACTGTAAGACTTTTTCGTAATATTCGATGGCCTCTTCGTCCTTGCCAATTCGATGCTGCAAGTCAGCCATTCCGGTCAAAGCAAAGCGATCGCTCGGGTCTTGTTTGAGGATTTGCAGATAGGCTTCTCCCGCCTTTTCAAATTGCAGCAGCGCCTTGCAACTGTCGGCAATCCGTGTCATCACATGTTTGTCTCGAGGACGAAGCGACAGATAGGTTTTCCAGAAACGGATCGCTTCTTGATGGCGCGCCAATTTCTTACAAACATCCCCCAGACCACGCAGGGCAAACAGGTTACGACTATCGATCTCCAGGAGGTGCCGATAACACCGCTCGGCCTCGATATACTCGCCGGATTCGCGACAGGCATCGCCCATCCCGGACAACAAATAGGGGTTATCCGGTTCCCGCTGCAGCCCCTGGCCGAACAATTCCTGGGCCTCGTTGAAACGTCGTGCGCGAAATTTTTGCCGCGCCCGTTTAGAAAGTTCGATAACCGAAAGCTGACGCTTCTCCCCCCTCTGTCCCACACCACTGTTCCCTGAGTTTTCCACACTGTCTCCTGACTTATCCATTTTGGTACCGCTTTAATAATGATTGATAAAATTCTCTACGGCACCAGTTTTCCAGAGCTACCATCGCAGCAAGGGGCTGGCGAAAATCATGCTCGCCAGTGGCAAAAACCCCATGACCATAAACAACAGCAATCCCGGCGTCAATCACTGGCGGGACATTACGCGCAATCCCACCGGCTCCGACCTCCCCAGCAACCACCGGGACTGAGTTTAAGTATCTGATTTTATCACAATTTTTCCAACAATCTGTAATATTACATTCTGTCTCATGACACAAGAGACTAAGAACGACTGAAAACTTAGGATGACCGTGCAGAATGGTTCGTGCGCCACTCCGCTCAAAAATAGCCCGATGGGCGATCAATTCACTCGAAGCGGTAATTCCTGCCGTACTCGAATTGTCATTCGGCACAAGATCGATGCAACCCGGCAGCTCATCGAGACTGGCCCCAGTCTGCGAGATATACAAACTATTTTCTTGCCGGCAGGAGATGTTACCGAAAAAAGAATCGACCAGTTTAAGTTCAACCGTCCGCTTGCCAACCTGATCCATCGCTTGCAGAATGGCACTTTTGCCTTCCAGCGGCGCGCTGATCAGATCGTCACTGCGGTCGGGAATTTCACTATCGAGCTGCCGCCAAAGGGGCTGCAGCTGATCCATTTCGGCAGCACTCGGAGGTTGCGGATCGGTCAACAACATCAACAGCAACTTGACAAACAGGGCATGATAAACCGAGGAATAGTTGATATAGGCCTGTTCGACAGTGACACTACCGGTCGCCAGGATCCCGACCCCTTCAACCAGAATACCCTTGCGCTGACCGAGCAATTCAACCAGTCGCTGTGGATTCTCAACCGAAAACTCATCCAGCCTGACAATCGGGATATCGTGCAGAAATGTTCTGGTTTCAGTATCTTGCGGAATAACTGAATCAGCGGAGGCCGGCATTCGTCCGAGCAACAGATCAACCAACGGCAACGGCGGAGCCGCCAGGACCAGCGAGATAACGTTGAGACGCTCAATCACCGCCTGCCCAAGCGGCAGTAGGGGTTCTGCTCCCCGGCAGAGCAGGTTTTCATCCTTGGCCAGGATAGCCATCCGCGAGATATCGGCACTGCCATCCTTCGCCAGTTTACCGACAAACCTTTCAAGCTGGCGGATCATGGCTGTTGCACCAGAAAGTTCTTCTCCTGGAACTGCCCCTGATCGTCCAAACCGCGAATCCGATAATACTTCTGCAACTCTTCGACAAACCGCGACCGATCGATCGGTGGCACCTCGATACCGTCACCACTGCTACCCGCTTCGGTAAAAAAGCGCTCCGGCAACAGGTCATCGGCGGCACTGAAGCCGTTATCCAGATT
Organism: Desulfuromusa ferrireducens; assembly: GCF_055389805.1. NCBI lineage: Bacteria > Pseudomonadati > Thermodesulfobacteriota > Desulfuromonadia > Desulfuromonadales > Geopsychrobacteraceae > Desulfuromusa > Desulfuromusa ferrireducens. Next base: position 2,880,274 of record NZ_AP042415.1, on the reverse strand, counting down.
GTAATATCGCTCGGTCAGATAGATACGCTCGCCGATTTCTTTCAACGCCTGGGGTGAATAATCGACCCCGGTGGTTGCCGCAATCAATTCTGCGTACTCTTCGAGGCTGGCACCAAAAAAGGAAAATTTACAAGCAACCAACGAATCAATCGCGGCGTTGCAATCCTCGGCAATCTTTATCATCCGCGCCTTGCCTGCGAAATCGAAGCGATCAGTCGGTACCGGCTTGCGCAGGATTTCGTGAGAAATCGGATAGGCGCGCAAGTGGCAGCCGCCCCGATTACTGGTACAGTAAGCCAGCGCCATGCCGTAGGCACCACGCGGATCGTAAGCCGGCAGCTCCAAGCCCTTGACACCCATGCTCAGTTGCGGCTGTCCGAGCTGTTGTGTCAGCCGCTGCGAACCTTCGGCCAACAGTTCACCTTCCCCTTGGCGAAGAGCAATCTGCTCTAACATTTGACCAATATTTTCGACACGCGGAAACTCACCACGAATCTCCCCCCAAGCGGACAACGTTGCTGCAGCAGAAATAGTATCCATGCCGAGCTGGTTGCAGAGGTTGTTGGAATTGACGATCGAACGTAGATCCTTGATGCCGTTGAGTGCCCCGAAATGATTGACGGTTTCATATTCCGGCAGCGGTGTCCCATCCTGCGTACTCTTTTTGCACTGAATCGGACAGCCGTAGCAGCCATGATTTTTCGGCTGATATTCCTTACGGATCGCCGGACCGGAATACTGATCGGCGGCTGCGAAATGGGTTTTACGGAAGTTCTCCGTCGGCGCCATACGGCGCTGCGCCATCAGGTCGACCAATGCGGGGGTTCCGTACTGCGCAATTCCCAGGTCACCAAAAATCACCGGTGAGGCATTGAACAGGCGCAGCACATCTTTACGCGCTACATCAAAGCGATCCCGGTCCGCCAACGCGACCTTACAATCGCCGTCTACGGCAATCGCCTTGAGCTGCTTCGCCCCCATCACCGCACCGAGGCCACCACGTCCGACGGAATTGCCCTCGCCCATCATGATATTGGCGAAAAGTACGCGGTTTTCGCCGGCCGGACCGATCGCTGCTACGCTGCCATACTCAGATAGTGCCTTGACCGTTGCGCCGACATTCTGTCCCCAGAGATTGTCGGCCGGCAGCAAACGAGCACCTTGTGTATCAATCTGCAGCACAACCGGAGCGGAACTTTGTCCGAAAATTTTCAACGCATCAAATCCGGCAGCCTTCAAACGCCAGGCAAAGCGCCCGCCTGCCGAACAATCGTAGATGGTCCCGGTTAAAGGAGAACGGGAAACAACCGCTAAACGCGCTGCGGTTGGAGCAGGCGTTCCACAGAGAGGCCCAGCAGCAAAGATCAAGGGGATATCGGCAGAAAAAGGATCGAGCTGGTAGTAATCACGCATCAAGCGAACGCCGAGACCGCGGCCACCAAGGTAGGAATGTAATAATTCGCTCGGAATCGTTTCTACCCAGATGCGGGCGGCAGTTAAATCAACATTGAGCAGTCGGCCATGCCAACCATTCATTGCGCCGACTCCAGCACCGGAACTCCGTCTGGAATCTCAACTTTCGCAACCTGCTCGACTTGACGACTCTCTTCGAAGCGCGCGATAAAGGGCACCGCCAACGCTTTAAATTCTGCAATCTGCGCCTTGGAAACGGCCTTCGCCGCCGGAACTTTGACCCGGTACGGATTGACCGGAGCACCATTTTTTCGCATCCGGAAACACAGGTGTGGCCCGGTTGCCAATCCGGTGCTACCGACATAGCCGATGACCTGCCCCTGATTGATCCGCTTACCGCGCGACATTTTGCGCGCAAAACCCTTCATATGCAGATAGAGGGTCGAATAACCGTTACTGTGACGCACCTCAATAAAGTTACCGTTGCCCTTGGTGTAACCAATCCGCTTAATGGTGCCATCACCGACGGTTTTAATCGGGGTTCCGGGAGGAGCCGCGTAATCGATGGCCGGATGTGCCTTCCAGGTTTTAGTCACCGGGTGAAAGCGCTTCATGGTGAAACCGGAGGAGATACGCGTAAAGGAAAGTGGCGCGCGTAAAAAAGCCTTGCGCACGTTATCGCCATTTTCATCATAATAGGACGGGCGCAGCTCGCCATCCTGATAGCGGAAGGCACGAAAGACCTTCTTCCGATTGATAAACTCAGCAGCCAGAACATTACCGTACCCAGCTGGTTCGCCCTCGCGAAACCGTTTTTCGACCAGTGCCTGAAAGGTGTCGCCGACGCGCAAATCAAGAATAAAATCGACATCCCAGGCAAAAATATCGGCCAGGGCGATGGCCAATTTCGAATTTTCACCGGCCTCATTTACGGCGTCAAACAAGCTGGTTTTGATCACCCCCTGCACCAACTCGGTTTCGACATCATAAATAATCGGCACCCGTTCCATCTGGGTTTCATCTGCCTCACGGCTGATGATCAGCTGCTCTTCATCATCGATTTCATAGATAAACCGGTCGAAGTAGCCATCGGTGGTGCAGAGACGATACGGCTGACCGGCACAAATTTTGGTAAAAGGAAAGACCTTGCGGCTCTGCAGATTCAGTTCATGAATTTCCTGCGGCGAAAAATAATCACCGAGTAAGGCGGAAATCGTTTCTCCGGACTGAATCAGGTTATTAACTTCACGCCGAACCGGTTGTGGCGGTTCGGGCGGTGCCGGCGGAGTCGCGGGTGCTGGAGCAGCTGAAATTTCCAGCGGCTCGCTGCGCGCTTGCAAGTCCGGACTGGAACCGCTGCCGAACAAAATCACACCGACCACAACCGCGATCAGTAATCCAGCGGCAAAGGTCAATGAACGACGGCTCGGGCGACGGGAACGGGCAAAGGTGAAGTTTTTGCGGGGCGGTTGAAAATCTTGATTCAAACTCATCGGCAGACCACAGGGGCAAGAGATATACTCTAACCCTGAAATTACTGTTAGATACGACACGCGAATTAAACGACTATAACATTCCCCAGGGGACTCTGTCCAGAAAACTACGCTGCGAAATGATTGCCAGTTGTCGCCGTACCAGCTAACATAAGTCACTCCTTACCACCGACCCAAAGGATACTCAAATGATTAATAGAAATCGCATCTGCGCCGAATTTTCCAAACAGGCTGCCATCGACAGTCCCTCATATCAGGAAGCTGCCATTGCCAGCTACCTTGAGCAACGATTCCAGCAACTCGGTGCCGTGGTCGAGTTCGACGATGCCGGGCCAAAGATCGGCAGCCAGAGTGGTAATTTAATTGCTAGATTACCGGGCACCAAAGCAGGCGAACCGTTTTTACTCTCCTTACATATGGATACCGTCACCCCGGCCGAGAACGTTGAACCGGTTCTAAATAATGGTGTCTTTACCAGTGCCGGAGAAACTATTCTCGGCGCCGACGACAAGGCTGGAATTGTCGAGGCCATCGAAGCGATAGAGGTGCTACGCGAACAGCAGATCCCCCACGTTCCTTTGGAGATTGTCGTCACTGTCTGTGAGGAGCAGGGACTACTGGGAGCCAAACTGCTCGACTTCAGCCAATTGCATGCCAAGCAGGGAATCGCTCTCGACACGACAGGTGTCGATGTCGTTATCAATCGCGCTCCGGCGGCCAACCGCTTTAAAATTGATGTTTTCGGCCTGGAAGCTCATGCCGGGGTCTGCCCGGAACAAGGCATTTCAGCGATCGAAATTACCAGCAAAGCGATTGCCAGGCTCCCCCTCGGTCGCGTCGACCATGAAACCACCGCCAATATCGGCACCATCGAAGGTGGGTTGGCCTCAAACATTGTTGCTCGACACGTGACGCTACGCGGAGAGATCCGTAGCCACAACACAGACAAACTGCGCAAGCAGACCGAACTAATCATCAAAACCTTTGAAGAAGAAGTCGCCAAAGCGACGATTGAAATTGACGGTGAAACCAAGCAGGCCTCGCTGGCGCTTGAGCTAAATGAGGATTTCCCGATCATGCAGGTCGACGACAATGCACCGATCCTGCAAATCATTCGCGAGGCTGGCGATGCCCTCGACCGTCCCCAGGATATTCGTTCAGCTGGTGGTGGCTCCGATGCCAACATCTATAACGGCCAGGGAATCGACATGGTGATTCTGGCGACCGGCATGAATAAGGTCCACACCGTCAATGAGCAGGTCACTGTAGATGACATGGAAAAAGTCAGTGAGCTGCTGGTCGAAATTCTGCGCCGGGCTTAACGACCATGTCCGTCGCCAAGCATATTCAACAGATTCAGCCGCCACCGATCACCGAGGTCAAGGGCTGGCTTGCAGGGCGTACTTTTAGCGCCGAAATGCCGCTCATCGACCTCTGCCAGGCGATCCCCGACTATCCACCGCCGCTGGAGTTGATCGAACATTTAAAAAACAGCCTGGATGATCCGCAAAGTTTCAAATACAGTCCCGACGAAGGACTGCCAGAGGTGCGTAAAACTGTCTGCGACTGGTATCAACGACGCTATGCAACGGCCCCTTGCCCAGAGCAGCTCTGCCTGACGATCGGCGCAAGTCAAGCCTTTTGGCTGGCGATGAGCTGCCTTTGCACGCCGGGCGATGAAGTCATTGTCCAGCTGCCAGCCTACTTCGATCACCCGATGGGACTTCAGGCCCTCGGCATCAAGCCGGTCTTCGCGCCCTTCAAACCGGAACGTGCCGGGCTACCGGACACTGAGACGATAGCGGGACTGATCACCCCCCGAACGCGCGCAATTTTGCTGGTCACACCAAGCAATCCTACCGGTGCCGTGATTCCAGCGGAGCAGATCGATGCGCTGTTTTTATTGGCCCAAAGCAATAATATCGCCTTGGTGCTTGACGAAACCTACAACGCGTTCATAGAGGGCCCACCACATGCTCTTTTTGGCCGAAAAGACTGGCCGGATAATTTCATCCACATCGCCTCTTTCGGTAAAACCTTTTCTTTGACCGGCCTTCGTTGCGGAGCGCTGATTGCCGGCGCAGACTTCATTCAGCAGGCGTTGAAAATTCAAGACAGTATGGTCGTCTGCCAGCCACGTCCGGCACAAATTGCTCTTGAATATGGCTGTCGAAAACTGGACCACTGGGTTGCACAAAACACCCGGATGATGCTCGACCGGCACACTTTGTTCTGCTCTTCGTTTAACGCGACGTCCTCCCGCTTCGAACTGGTCGCCAGCGGCTCATTTTTCGCCTGGATTAAGCACCCCTGGCCAGAGCTGACCGGACGACAAGCTGCCCACCGCCTTATCGACCAGGCCAACCTGCTCTGTCTTCCCGGGGAAGCCTTCGGCCCAGCCCTGGAACCCTATCTGCGTCTCGCTTTTGGCAACATCAGTGAAAAGCTTATTCCTACCGCCGTAGAACGCTTCCTGCTCTGTGATTAAACAAAATACCCTATTTTGACCTGCGTCAACAAACTCCGCCAACAAAACCAGTAAGGTGTCATCAAAGCTTGTTCTTCATTTTAACTTTCTTACTCAATGCGTGACGGGAGTATCTATCATGAGCGGTTGTTCAAGTTGCGGATCCGATTCGGGACCATTTGCTGAAGGCAGAGAATTGGTGGAATTTGTCTATCAAGCACACGGCGGAGCGCTACGTCAGCGACCACTGCCTCAAGGTGGTTTACAAACCAACTGCCAAGGTTGTAAAGGTGAATTTATTCTCGCGACCTTTGTTGCCTGTTGTCCACATTGCGGTGGCGTGCATGCCGTTTCCCCTCCACGGGCAAACGATGCAGCAAATATTCAATTTGCTGGTAGCGACTTCAAATTTCCCAATTAGCGTAAAAAGACAAACGATGAAAACAGGCCGGGGCAGAGCAGCAAAAAGTCACGGCCTGCCTTCATTAGCACCGACAAAGAGTGATTAAGAAAAAGCCACCCGCTACGGGGCTGCGAACGACAAACAAAAAGATTGACCTGCTTACGCTCCTGTGGGAAATTCGGATCTCATTAATTTATAATTTTAATGCGCTAGCTTCCTAGAATCATTAAATGTAAATCTCAAATGAAAATCACAAGCGGTGAACCAGTTGCCAACTACCCCAAGCCACTACAGGCTCTTTAGCGATCCACACAAAAACAAAATGTGGCTGTCCGTTTTCAGGCCCCCCACTCTAGCTGCGTGCATTTTTCTTTTTTTCACCCTGTTATTCTTCCCGCAAACGGCCCTGTCTGCTCAACGAATTACTGTTCTCTTTCCCGAAATGACCAGTTCATACAAACACGTTTTCGAGTCGATACTGGCCGGTATTACCGCAGAGGAAAACGGGCCCATTCACAGTTACCCCCTAAGCAAAGACTATAAACTCAAAGACCTGCGCCGAGCACTTGAAAAGAATCAGACCGGTGGCATCATCACCCTCGGCAAACGGGGCTATTTAGCGGCAAGGGCACTCCAGAACGAAATACCAACGGTTGTTGGTGCACTGTCGATGGTTCCTGAAAAATCCCCAGGGATTAGCCTCTCTGCAGACCCAGAACTGCTCTTTTCCCGCCTTAAATCTCTGGTTCCAGAAAGTCAAAGAGTCTTCGTTGTCTACTCCACACAAACCAGCGGTTGGCTGATCCCTTATGCTGAGCAGGCGGCCCTTAAGTTTGGACTGCAATTAATGACTTTTCCAGCGAGCGACCTAAAGGAAGCAATGCATCACTACCGCAGCGTACTCAAAGTAGCACGGGGCAAAAAAGATGCTATCTGGCTCCCACTCGACAATATTTCGGCTAATAGCGATATTGTTCTGCCGATGCTGCTGCAAAACGCCTGGGATAAAAACCTGGTCATTTTTTCCAACAAACCGTCCCATGCACAACGCGGGGTTCTGTTTTCCATGTATCCGAACAATTTTGGCCTCGGACAAGAACTCTCGAAGCTGCTTACTCAATGCCTGGAAAGACAGGAGTCTCCACCGGTAAAACCATTAAAAAAATTACGTATGGCGGTCAACCTTCGTACTGCTGCACACCTGGACATTAATTTTAGCCCCGCCCAGCAGGAGAACTTTTCCCTGACCTTCCCGACTCGCTGACGCCACGGATAACTGACTTATATGAAGATTATCAATAAAATACTTCAACCATTTACCAGTTTCAGAGGGCGACTGCTGGGCATTGTTTCCTTTGGCATCATAACTCTTGCCCTAACGGCGTCATTGACGACGGCGTGGGTAACCGGAAATCAGGCGGCAGATCAAATGGTCGCACAGGGTTTAAAAATTGTCGAAACCTTAGCCGACCAAAGCATTCTCTCGCTGCTCTACGAGAGCCCCATCAATGCGGAAAAGCCGCTCGAAGCGATCATGAGCTTTCCGGACGTCATTCGTGCAGGCGTTTATCACACTAATATGCAAGCACTATTGATTAAGGGAAATGACCAACTGCAATTACCAATGTCTAGGAAAACTAAAAAAATCAAACAGCCAACGCTGATTGACGAGACCAGTCGTGCCTGGCATTTTGTTGCACCGATACAAGCCGGTCAGTCCGGCGAGCTTTTGCAAAGCGACGACCTTCAATTTCAACTCAGTACGGAAAAAAATGAATTTCTCGGTTATGCCTATGTAGTTATGGATAAATCGACCCTGCGTGATTTGCAAATCAATGTCACATTAAATAATCTGTTCATCGCCCTTTCCTTTGCTGTGATACTGACATGTCTGGTTAACTTTGGAATCGATCGGCTGTCCCGACCACTCTATACCCTGATCCGGGTTATGGAGCAGAATGAGCAAGAAAAAACCCGGGTCTATGCCGAGCTGTCCGGCCCGACGGAAATCACCAATATTGCCAAAGTCTTCAATCGAATGATGACCAACCTTGACGAGCGCGACCGCCGGCTTCGCGAACATCGGCAAAAATTGGAATCTGAGGTCGAAATTCGAACTCGAGAGCTCGTTGTCGCACGTGATGCCGCGCTGACCGCCAGTCGCCACAAAACAACATTTCTTGCCAACATGAGTCACGAATTACGCACCCCACTGCAAGCAATTATCGGCTACACCGATGTGGTCAGAGAAGACCTGGAGATGGAAGGAATGGCCGACAAATCCGAAGAACTAAACCGGGTCACTCGCAATGCCAACCGGCTACTTTCCTTAATCAACAATATTCTCGATATGACCAAAATAGAATCAGGGAAAATGGATCTGGACCTCCAGCTAGTTAATCTTGAGGATATTCTCAAAGAAGCGACCGATACCGTTCTGCCGATTTTACGACAAAATAACAATCAACTAAAAACAGACCTACACATAGAACAAAGCAATCTCATCATCGATCGGGAGAAGTTACTACAAATGATCCTCAACTTGCTCAGCAACGCGGGGAAGTTTACAAAAGATGGAACCATCACACTGGCTGCGCAATTACAATCCAGCCTGCTGGTTGTCCAGGTCATCGACACCGGGATCGGTCTAAGCGAAATACAGCAACAGATCATTTTTGAAGAATTCAGACAGGTTGACGGCAGCTCAACCCGAGATTTTGAGGGAACCGGCCTGGGGCTTGCGATCACCAAACGCTTTACCGAACAGATGGGTGGTTACATAGAGGTACATAGCGAAGCCGGCAAGGGATCAAACTTCAGCATCAAAATCCCTCTTCCAGTCAGAACCGAAGGGCAAGAGATACTGCACGGAGAAACTGAGTTGGACGAAAATCTTATCAGCAGCACAGAACAACCCACAAGCAGTAGATAACACATGTCAAAAAGCTAAGAACAAAGACCGTCTTGTGGGGGCAAGAAACAGCCGTTGAGCGGAGGTAGATCATGCTGAAAAAATTATCAAACTACTGGCATTTAAGCATACTGTTCATTGTTATGCTGAGCCCGATACATGCTCAGTCAAACAACGAAGTGCCAGAGTTTGACGAGATCGAAATGGAGGAACTCTACGGCGATGAAGAGTTTGTCAGCATTGCGACCGGCAGCAGTAAACCGGTTCACAAGGCGCCGGCAGCGGCGAGTGTCATTACGGCCAAAGAGATTGAGCGGATGGGCGCACGAACACTCGACGATGTGCTTGAAACGGTGCCGGGATTACACGTAATGCCTTCTGCGCTGAACCGGTTGACTCCAACCTATGCAATCCGTGGCATCAATTCTCAATTCAACCCGCAGGTGCTGATGTTGATGAATGGCATCCCGGTTACCTATGCCGTAAACAGCACCCGTCCCCATTTGTTACGCTTGCCTACTGCCAGCATCGCCCGGATAGAAATAATCCGCGGTCCGGGCTCTGCAGTATATGGAGCCGACGCTTACGCCGGCGTAATCAATATTATCACTAAAGATGCGGCCGATATTGCCGGAACCGAAGTCGGCGGCGTGGCTGGTTCGTTCGAAAGCAAGGACCTCTGGCTACAACATGGCGAGTCCTGGGGCGATTGGGATGTTGCCATTACTGCCGAATGGCAAAAAACCACCGGTGACAAAGACCGACGAATCAGCAGCGATAGACAGACACAGATTGATCCGATTTATTCCCTGGCACCAGGCTCCTTAAATACTCGCTATGAAGTTTTCGACGCACACGTGGAACTGGAAAGGGACGACTGGCTCTTACGTTTATGGCACTGGCAGCAATTCGATGATGGTCTCGGGGTCGGTGGAGCCCTAGCGCTCGACCCGGTTGGAGGTCAGGACGGGAATTACAGCCTTGCCGAACTGAATTATCACAACGATGATCTAGCGACGAACTGGGAGATTAACGCCAATCTGCACTACAGTTTCTATCAAATCGATAGCTATTTTATTTTAAGACCCCCACAAGCGACCCCTTTCACAGACGGCATCATCGGCAACCCGACAGCCAATCAACATGATATGGGGATTGACCTCGTCGCTGAGTATCGAGGCCCAGGGAGCCACCATTGGCGCATCGGCACTGGATTTCGTTATATAAATCTGGATACCGGCGAAATCAAAAATTTCCCCACGGGCGCCGTGCCCGGCGAATTAACCGATGTCAGCAATACATCCAATGTTTGGCTGGAAGATACCCAACGCAGACTCTGGTATCTGTCGTTACAAGATGAATGGCAATTTGCACCAGACTGGGAACTGACTGCCGGGGTACGCTTTGATGAATATTCCGATTTTGGCGGCACGATAAATCCACGTCTGGCCCTAGTCTGGGCAACTCGATATAATTTAACAACGAAATTACTCTATGGCCGAGCTTTTCGTGCCCCTTCTTTTTCTGAACTTGATTCCAGAACAGTCGTTTTCGGCAACGCTGACCTTGAACCTGAAACCATAGATACTCTTGAGTTGTCTTTCGATTATCGGCCAACGTTTAATCTCCACTCTAACCTGAATATCTTTTACTATCTGGCCGATGGTCTGATCGATAATATCAATAATGTCTACGCGACCAGGGATCAAAAAGGCTATGGCGCTGAGCTTGAGCTAAAATGGGACGCAACAGACACTCTAGATCTAAGCAGCAACTTTGCTTGGGTGAGAGCTGAGGACGCAAACAGCGGAAACCGAATCGCAGATGTTCCAACTTATCAACTATCCCTAAGTGCCGACTGGAAATTCTTCCCGGACTGGAACCTGCATCCACAGTTTAACTTGGTTGGCGGACGGAAGCGGGCAGCGACAGATTCCCGCTCTGAACTCGACGACTATGTTTTAGTCGATATGACCGTCAGTCACAAAGCACTTTGGAGGCACTGGGACTTCAGCCTTACGATTCGCAACCTGTTTGATCAGAACGCCAAAGAACCGAGCGATGGCGTAACAATAACCGACGATTACCCTCTGGAAGGACGCAGTCTCTGGGCGGCGATGAGTTATAAATTTTGAGTGGGCAAAGAAAACACCGTAAAGTCGAACGGCGAAACGATACATTTTCACAACGACCGGTGACGAAGATCTGGCAGGAGCTGTCAACAACCGATAATCCCTATAATGCTACGACCAGCCGCTGCCATGGTTACGACCATTTGGAACTACTCAAGAAGCGCAGTTTTACCGATGTATTATTTCTTCTTTTCAGAAGTGAGTTGCCATCTCCAGAGCAGGCAGAACTTTTAGAAAAACTGATGGTTTGCCTGATTAACCCAGGACCACGACATCCGGCGACTAAGGCAGCAATGATGGCTGGTGTCGGAAAATCCGACTCGGCACACATTTTACCTATAGCTTTGACAGTGTTGGCAGGAGAACGGCTAGGCGCATGTGAAGTTGAAAAATCGCTGCGCTTTTTACGCAAATCGCGTAAACACGCTCCAGAGTCGTTTGCACAACAGCTCATCGAAACGTCTCACCCCCCAAGTGAGGAAAATGATACTGATGAACAATTGACGCCAGGTTTTGGTTGCCGTTTTAGCGGGATGGATCTTCAGGCAAAGCAGTTCGCCGAACAACTCGCGCTGTTACCTGGCGCCGGAAAATGCCTTAGCTGGGGCCTGAATTTTGCCGCAACCCTTGAGTCAACTAACAAGAGTTGGCTGATGACCGGCGTGGCTGCTGCCACATTAGCCGATTTGGGTTTTCCACCACGGGCAGCAGCCGGCCTTTTTCAATTATTTAGCGGACCGGGGCTTCTGGCCCATGGTCTCGAAATGGCCAATAAACCTTTTACTGCTATGCCATTTCCTGACGATGAGGATTACATCATTGAAAAATGAGCTTAAACAAGAGTTCTGGGATGAGCAAAGAGGAGTTATCCGTAGCCGCAACGGTGGATGGATAGTCGGTCAGGGCGTATTCAGCCACGGCTATAACATGCTTGAAGAATTGGTCGGCAAAGTCTCATATCAACAGGTCTTGATTCTTAACGCAACCGGTCGATTGGTAGAGCGACGTCTGGCCGACTGGTTTGAAGCGCGACAGATTTGCATGAGCTGGCCTGACCCGCGAATCTGGTGTAACCATATTGGGGCACTGGCAGGGACTCTGCGCACATCGGTGACGGCTGCGACTGTTGCAGGAGTGCTAACTGCCGATTCTCGTGCGTTCGGCGGAAGCAAAACAGCCGTTGAGGGGATCGCCTTTATACGTAAAGCCCTGCAAGACTACAAAAGCGGCTCTACGGCCGAAGAGATTGTCGCTACGGAGTGCGCTCGTCACAGCGGAAAACCACACATCATGGGCTACGCCCGGCCGATTGCCAAGGGCGATGAGCGGATTGCCGTCATGGAAAAGGTTAGCGCTTCGCTAGGATTTAATACCGGTGAACATCTAGCGTTAGCCTATGAAATTGAAAACATCTTGCAGCGCGACTTTGATGAGGGAATGAACATCAATGGGTACGTTTCTGCTTTCCTCTCAGATCAAGGGTTATCCGGAAAAGAAGTCTATCGAATCAGCGCCACGCTTGTCGCTAGCGGCGTCACCGCCTGCTATATAGACACTATCGAGCGTCCGGTTGAAGCATTCCTTCCCATGCGTTGCGATGACATTGACTATCAAGGTCCAGCGCCCCGCCCGGTTCCAGAAAAATAGCACAGGGACTCATTTCACCAGGAGATAACAATTGGACTTAACAGGAAAAGTGGCGGTCATCACCGGTAGTGCTGGGGGGATCGGCAGGGGAATCGCAGAGCGCTTTGCAGCACATGGAGCACATGTCTATATCACCAGCCGCAACCTCGACAGAGCTAAAAACGTGGCAGAAGAGATAGCATCCAATGGCGGTCAGACCGGGTTCTGTTATTTCGAACTGGAGAATCAAACTTCTGGCGGTGAAATGATCGAGACGGTCTCTCAGCAATGCGGTCGACTGGATATTCTCGTGAACAATGCAATCAGTCATCCAACCCTGCCGCCTGCGCAATTACAGGATATTTGTTATGAAAAGCTTGAAGCAGGTATAGTTGCAAATCTCACGAATGTAATTTATTTAACTTCACAGGCACATAAGTATCTAAAAAAGTCTGGCGGCAATGTTATCAATATCGGCTCTGCGACAGTAACTCGGAACTTGCTGGGCATTCCCCTTTATACAATTCTTAAAGGCGCAATTTCCCAGATGACCAAAACTCTGGCGGCTGAATGGGCGGCCGATTCGATTCGCGTTAACCAGATCAACCCTGGGATGATTCAAACTGAGTCATATAAAAACAGTGGTGTTTCTGAAGACATTTTTGCTGAAAGAGTCAAAAAGTACCTCCAGCTACACCCCCTCGGCCGAGTTGGAGTTCCTAAAGATATTGGCGGTTTGACTGCCTTTCTGGCATCTGATGCTGCAGACTGGATTACTGGCGCTGAGATGGCTGTAGATGGAGGATTTTCCGTGCAAGGTTTGTCTCTGTCTTTAGGAGACAAGTAACTTTCCTCCCTTGTTCTAAAGTAAAAAACAAGAGTTCTCCTTTGCCCTTGGACAACTCTTGTTATTCATTATTACTTGGCGGCTAACCGTCCCAGCCTTACCGCCCTAAAGTCTTCATCCGCGAGGACATCGGCGGAACCTCCTCCGGGTCGATCTGTACATCGAGCAAAGTCGGACCTTTCCGCTGGCAGATTTCACTGAAATCAACCTCTGCTAATTCCTCTACTGTTCGAACGGTTTGCGCCTGCGCCCCCATCGCGCGGGCAACTTGAGCAAAATCAACCGGGGGTAGTTCAAAAGCAATCTCTTCCGCTCCGCCGAGCCGCTGACCGTGCTTGACCATACCGAGAGCACTATCGTTGAGAATCACAAATATCACTGGTAGTTTTTCGGCTACGGCAACGGTCAATTCCTGACCACTCATCAAAAAACTTCCATCACCAGTAATACAAACCGTCGGAGCACTGTCAGCGCCAAGCGCGCCGCCGACGCTGGCACCGATAGCCCAAGCCATTGCTCCGTAACCCATCGCGACACGGTACAAACCACTGCTATTTAAATGTAAATAGTGAGTCGCCCATGCCCAACTGTTGCCGGCATCAACATAAACCCGCGCGTTATCCGGCAGACGTCTGGACAGTTCTCGCATCAAACGCTGAGGCTTGATCGGAAAAGAATCAGAAAGACAGGCCGCCGGTTGATTCAAAGCGATCAGCGCAGATACATGACTACAGTCTGTTCGCGCTGTATTTCCCACAGCGGGAGATGTCCGCGGAGCCAAACATAGCGGTGCATTACTTTTTTGCTTGTTCAAACAACCGATCAAAGTAGAAAAAATTGCTTTCAAGTCACCACAGACATGCATACGTGCCAGCGGCGAGTGGGAAAAATGTTCCAATTCATCGTCAATATGTATCAACTTTCCATTTAACTCTTCATCCTCTTCAAAACCGCCGAAAATCATTTCTCCGAACCTGGTACCAACGGCCAGAATCAAATCATTCCGTTCATCGAGCAAAGCCTCCCGTGCGCTGTCATGACCGGCAAAACCCAGCACGCCACGATAAAGAAGATGCTGATGATTTACCCAACGTTTTCCGGAAGGACCGGTAATTATGGGTGTTTTGAGACGTTCAGCAAATGCCATAATTTCAGCAATCGCCTCACCACAGCCATCTCCTAGCAACAATACGATGCGCCTGGCTTGATCCAGTTCAGCTTGCAGGTCAGCGACAGCCGCGGCATCGGTCAATAGAGGTCTATTTAGTAAAGAGTCCGGCCGAATGGATGATTTAACTTTACGCATCCGCCGGGGAGCGGCAAGAACATCCATCGGAATGCTCAAATGAGCCGGGCCGGGGGAAGGGCCTTGAGTCGCAGCAATGGCCACTGCAAGCTTCCCTTCCAACTGCCCCCGATGAGAAACCAGGCTGCTGTAGCAGCTACAAGAGTTAAACATGGCAACCGTGTTGACTGCCGTACAGGAAGATTCCTGAAGAGTCTGCTTGCCAAACAGATGGAGAGCAGTTTGTGCGGTAATCACAAGCAAGGGAATATTGTCAACAAATGCGGAAGCCACCCCGGTAATCAGATTGGTGGCACCGGGACCGGTTGTCGAACAACAGACTCCCAACTTGCCTGTTTCCCGTGCATAACCATCAGCCATGAACGCCGCTCCGGTTTCATGCCTGGCAACAACAGGCCGCAATCCACCCCTTCGACTACTTCGCGCCATCGCATTGTAAAGTGGCTCAATCGCTCCCCCGGGCACGCCGAAGACATACTCAACACCGAGGGATTCGAGATGATCGACAAGCAGATCTGCAAGTGTATTCGGTATCGCCGGGCGAAGGTCTTCACCGGGTCGGTCATGTTTAATTGACATATGTAAGTTCACCAAATAACGACAATATTAACGCCCTAAAAATGCGTTGCCCACCATTAATTTAAAATATCCAATATAGGGCCAGGCTCCAGAAGGAGACACACAAATTAAAAATCGCAAACAACAGTTAAGATAAATTCTTACGGAGAAATAAAAAATCAAACGATAGAAACACTTGATCTACACATGGGGATAATATTTTCGACTGGGGTCGGCAGGCCAATAAAGTACCCCTGGGCATAATCGATCCCTAACCCGCTGACCAGATCCAAAAGCGTCTCATTTTCAACATATTCCGCAACGGTCAGCTTTCCTAACGCCTTGGCAACTTCACTAATCGCCCGAACAACAGCTTGATCTTCACGACTGTTCTCGAGTTGAACAATAAAACTGCCATCAACCTTTATACTTTCAGCAGGGAACTGCTTTAAATAACTGAAGGTGCTGAAACCAGTCCCAAAATCGTCCAAAGCGAAACTGCAACCAATTTTTCGCAATTGCTCAATCATTTTCTGCGTGGCCGTAACGTTTGTCATACTCGCGCTTTCGGTCAGTTCAAAAATAATCCGCTGTGGGTCGACCTGCTTTTCTTCCAAGAGTTCTTCCACCAAGGAAACCAATCTCTCATCTCTGAACGCCTGAGCAGAGAGATTAATAGCGACCTGGTGTAATTTTGGAAACTGACTGAGCAGATCAATCGCATGCTCGACGACCCAATGATCGAGCACAGCCATTTCTCCGGCATCTTCAAGCGCAGGAATAAACGATCCCGGCAATACAACCCCTTCATCAGGCAGAGTCATCCGAATCAAAGCTTCGTAATGTGCAATTTCCCCGCTGGCGATATGCAGAACGGGCTGAAATAAGAGTGACAGATGACCGTCCCGAATCGCCTTCCGAAAACGCCGGGCCCAATCAATACTGGCTCGCAAGTCAGCACTTTCCCGATCGGCGGGGTTGTAAAAATGCACCAAGTTCCGGCCCCGACGCTTGGCCACGTATAAAGCAGTATCCGCTTGCTTTAAGTAGGAGGCCGCATTCTCCTGCTTACCATCGATCTTGCAAACCCCAATACTGCAACTCAGTGATAACTGCTGACCAGCGAGACTATATTGGTAACCTTGCACTAGCTCACAAATAGCATCGGCCGTTGCCCGTGCCTGGCCATGCGCGCAATTGTTGATCAACACGGCAAATTCATCACCACCAATCCGACAAAGTACGTCAGATTTACGCAAGCGGGTTTTTAACAGGGAGGCGATATCGCGCAGCACAATATCGCCATGATTATGACCGAAAGTATCATTGATCACCTTAAAGTGATCCAAATCGATGTAGAGCAACGCATGGGAATCATTAACACGCGCCGCTGAAGCTGACATCTGTCGGATAATATTTTCGAAATAGTGTCTATTATTGACACCTGTCAAATTGTCATGCATCGCCAGGAATTCGAGCTCTTGCTGCACTTTTTTACGTTTGGAAATATCATCAAGGCAACCGAAGATGGTTAACTTGTCTTGTCCATATTTCAATGCATCCAACTTACAAGCCAACCAGACAACCTTCTTCTTGCTGGTTAACAGTTGCAGTTCAAATTCACACTGTTGCCGTTTACCCGAAACAAGAGCTCTGAAATGGCGTAAATAACGTGATTTTTGCAGACGGCCCTCTGTTGA
Source organism: Desulfuromusa ferrireducens (assembly GCF_055389805.1). Lineage (NCBI taxonomy): Bacteria > Pseudomonadati > Thermodesulfobacteriota > Desulfuromonadia > Desulfuromonadales > Geopsychrobacteraceae > Desulfuromusa > Desulfuromusa ferrireducens. The sequence continues at coordinate 2,863,418 of NZ_AP042415.1, read as the reverse complement.
CAGGAAGGAGGTCAGAGGCATCCTCAAGGATTCTTCAATTGAGAAACCGGTTAAACGAGTCCAGGCTCGGCTGAGAAATTTAATGCAACCTTTTTCATCGAGTTCAAAAATAACCGTGCTCAGGTTATCGAGCAACCGCTGATGGTCTTCAGAGACCTTTCGATAAGCCTCAGTACGCTCCTGTAATGCGTCAAGACGAGCGGCGAACTGTGCATTACTGACCAGATAATCTTCCCGGCGGCTGGCCAGTTCACAGACCTGACGCAACTGATCAGCCCGAAATGGCTTACTAATAAAGTCAACCGCCCCTTTAGTCATCAACTCTTCAGCCAAATCCATGCTGCTATGAGCAGTCATGATCACAACGGGCTGTTGCGGCGCAATACGTAAAATCCGCTCAAGAATATCCGGGCCTGACATTCCCGGCAGCATAACATCCAGCAGGACCAAATCGTGTCGCCCTTCCAGCCAGGCCGCCAAGCCGGAAGGACCATCAGAAGCGACCTCAACAGAAAACTTATTACGCAGGATCCGCGCAACCAGTTCAGCAATATCCGAATGGTCATCAACAACCAACAATCGTGGCGACAAGAGACCGGTAATTGGCCCAACCAAGCAATTTTCCACCAATTGTGGAAGGTCTTCAAGATCATCGAACGAAAGAAGATGGTTAACGCCAAATTCCCGAGCGGTGATCTGAGTAATGCGCTCACACCAGCTCTTGGTGACTAAAATTATGGGAGTATTTTTTTCACAACGATAGATTCCAGAGCGGATGATCCGGGCAAGTCGCCACCCGTCGAGGTCACCGATGGAAATATCCATCACCACCAACTGAACCGCAACCGTTTGTAGAATCCCAACGGCAGCGAGACCGGAGTCAGCCTCGACAACGCCATAACCAGAAGCACACAGCCGCTCCCGAATAGCTCGTCGAAGCATAGCATCGGCATTGACAAGTAAAATTTCAATATTTGCTGGCATCATAAGCAGGTCCGGCAAAATCAAGAAAAAACAAAACAATTCAAAGCAGATATATAACTATAATTAAGATTTAATTTATTAACATATGAAATCAACCCTGGTCAATAAATGAAAGATATAGAGTGATATATTCAAAACATACAAACAAAAAAGCCAACAAAATAATAATGTTGGCTGGTATTTATTAACAGAAAACACAGAATTGTGGAATTTCTGACAACAACTACAGTCAGTCATCCTCTAATGTGGGGGATCTCCAGAACGAATCTGGTTCCGACATGACGTGTAGAATCGACGCTCAGACTGCCTCGATGATTTTCGGTCATAATGAAGTAGCAAATCGACAACCCAAGGCCGGTTCCCTCGCCAATTTTCTTCGTTGTATAAAAGGGCTCAAAAAGCCGCTTTTTCGTCATTTCATCCATCCCCGGGCCGTTATCTTCAATTTCAATTCTTGCCCGTTGATTTGAATATTTGGTGCGCAAGACAAAACGCGGGCGATAATTCAAGGTAACGGGAGAAGCACGAAAGGTCTGTAGCTTTTCCTCCATGGCATGCGCACCATTCATCAACAGATTAAAAATTACCTGCTGAATTTGAACGGGGTTACACTCGATAAGCGGAACTTTTTGTTCAAAATCACGCTGAATTTCTATCGATCGAAAATCGAACTGCTTCTCCAGACTAAAATTACCCGCCGCCAATTCTACCGTTTTATCGATCAGACCTGCCAAGTCGCACGACAACATTGAAGAATTATCACGACGGCTGAAACTGAGCATATTTTCGATCAATTGTGCTGCTCGTTTACCCGAATCCATAACGGCATCAAGCAAAGAATCAACTTCCCGCTGGCGTAAATAAACAGCCAGAGCATCCATATCTATCCCAGCAACTTTAGCCGCAGCACAATTAGCACTTGATTGCTCAGCCAAGCGATGACGCACGACCTGGATATTTTGCATGACTCCGGCCAGGGGGTTATTAACCTCATGGGCTAAACCCGCTGCCAGATGTCCCATGGAAACCATTTTTTCCGACTGCATAATCCTTTCTTCCAGCAAAACACGTTCGGTCACATCGTCGATCCGGATAACAGCACCAACAACGGAGGTCTCATAGAGGGGATAAATGGTAATATCGCAGTAACAGTCCTTCTCGCTCTGCTGATGCGCAATCTTGCTAAGCTTACGAACCTCTCCCCGCTGTAAAGATTCGTGCACCGCTTTTATTTCACTAAATGTCGGCCAGACATCCACTAACTTTTGACCTTGTGCCACGTCAGCAGAGATCTCGCTAATCATTTCAGCCTGTCGATTCCAAAGATTAACAACCCCTTCCAAATCAACACCGATCAATACTGAAGGCATTGAATCAACGATATTTTCGAGCAAATTACGCAATTGCTGCAAACTATCCATCCGCTCTACCACTTGGGCATTACTGACAAGATAGTCCTCACGGCGAGTCGCCAGTTCACAAACCCTTCGTAGTTCGTCGGCTCGAAATGGCTTGGTGACAAAATCGGCAGCGCCGGCCAGAAGAATTTTTTTCGCAACGTCCGTTGAACCATGAGCGGTCATCATGACAATCGGTTGACTGGAATCTATTTGCACAATCTGCGCGAGCACTGACTCCCCAGACAGACCAGGCAACATAATATCCAGCAACACTAAGTCATGGCGTCTCTCTTTCCAGGCAGCCAAACCAGAGGGACCATCGAATGCGATTTCTACTTCAAAGCGCGCTTGCAGAATCTTTTCAACCAGATGAGCATTGTCCTCGTGATCCTCGACAACCAGCACACTCCTCTTACCCAAACCTTTCGTTGGTGATTCGAGGCAGGCCAAAACCGTAGCAGGTAAAAGATGGCGATCTTCGAAAGCCAAAAGATGATTAATACCAAAATCCCGGGCGGTGATTTCAGTGATCCGCTCGCACCAAACGCGCGTCACAATGATAATCGGCAGAGTACGGCCGCCCTGACAGATGCCACAACGGATGAAACGAGCCAGTCTCCAGCTGTCGAACTCACCGATCGAAATTGCCGTTACGACCAGGTCGATAGCCACGGTCTGCAACACATCGACCGCCTCGAGACCGGATGACACTTGTATTACGTGTACATTTAAAGACTCAAGCAGCTGACACAACACGGCACGATCATCCTCAATCGAGTTGATCAACAGCAAATGAGAAACTCTCTCCATATTTAAACCCAGACAAGGAAATTGGAAATAGATTGAATTTTACTCTGCGACAAAATTTCATTCACGCATATATTAATCGCATTTTATTATTAGCAACACTTTTTATCTCATCACAAAACCGAGGTCAATCAAATAACCATCTAAAATGTTTGTATTTTCCAGACATTAAGAATGAAAAACAATAATAACAGCTAATATAGCTTTATCATTCTGTTTTGAAACTTTTCTTATCTTCGGAACGAAAGCTGTTAAAAACACTCAACCCGTGCAATAATTTTTTTATAAAAATCAGCGAGCCGACAAAGAAGATTTCCATGCGACCAACCGATGTCCCAATCACTCCCCTGTTGCCCAAGTTACTGCAAACCCTGGCCGAACAGGAGACTGTCATCTTACAGGCTCCACCCGGAGCCGGCAAAACCACCCGTGTTCCACTTGCACTACTGCAAGCAGAGTTTCTGGCCGGAAAAACAATTTTGATGCTTGAACCGCGGCGACTGGCAGCAAGTAACGCAGCGCGCTACATGGCAAAACAGCTTGCTGAGCCGGTTGGGAAAAGGGTTGGGTTTACCATCCGCTATCAGCGCAAAGTCTCTGCTGAAACCCGCATCGAGGTTGTCACTGAGGGGATACTGACTCGGCGCTTGCAACAGGATCCAGAGCTTAACGGGGTGGGTCTGGTTATTTTTGATGAGTTCCACGAACGCCACTTGCAGTCGGACTTGGCCCTGGCACTTTGTCTTGATGTCCAACAAGGCCTGCGCGATGACCTGAAACTGCTGATCATGTCAGCAACTCTCGACGGCGAACCACTGGCCAAACAACTACAGGCACCGCTACTGACCAGCGAAGGACGCAGCTATCCGGTCGCGACCCATTACCTACCCGGCCAGCAACATCGTTCAATTGTCGATTCTACCGTAACGGCTGTTCGCCGCTCACTTGCTGAAACCAAGGGCGACCTGCTGGTCTTCCTCCCCGGAGAAGGCGAAATCCGCCGCTGCCAGCAGCAACTCTCCGATCTCGCCGCGACAATTTCCCTTTGTCCCCTGTACGGCAACCTGCCCTTCGCCGAACAGGAGCGGGCGATCAAACCGGGCGCTATGCGAAAAATTGTACTGACGACCAACATTGCTGAAACCAGCCTGACGATTGAAGGGATCAGTGTCGTTATCGACAGCGGCTACTGTCGTCAGCCGCGCTTCGATTCCGGCAGCGGCTTAACCCGTTTGCAACTCAGCCAGATCTCACAAGCAAGCGCCGTACAACGGGCCGGTCGAGCTGGCCGTTTGGGCCCCGGCAGTTGTTACCGGCTCTGGAGCGAAGGGGCACACCAGGCTTTGTTGCCATTTACCCCGGCCGAAATCAGGACGGCTGATTTGGCACCATTGGTTCTCGATCTGCTCGGCTGGGGGATCAGTGACCCGACAACCCTTTTCTGGCTTGACCCACCCAGCCCCTCTGCCTGGCAATCAGGACTTGAACTCCTTGAGCTCCTCGGCGCCCTGCGTAATCAAAAACAGCTCAACAGCATCGGCCGAAAACTTGCAAAACTGCCGATCCATCCACGCCTCGGCCGGCTCCTGATTGCCGCCGAAGAAAATAATTTACTCGAGCTTGGCTGCGATCTGACCGCCCTGCTCTCGGAACGCGACCCCTGGTTCAAAAAGCAAGCGGCGCAGAGCAGCCAAAGCGATATCCTTGATCGCCTCGATTTTTTCCGGCAACAGACAAAATCAACTGAATGCGCATCCATAGCTCGTACCAGTCACTATTGGAGGCGTCATTTCGGCTTAGCACCCAGCAGCCCCGTGAGCAGCGCAACGGCCGAACAAGTTGCGCTACTGCTTGCCGCCGCCTACCCGGACCGCATCGGCAAAGTCCGACAGCCGGGCTCAAAGCGCTACCAGTTGTCATCCGGCCAAGGGGCTCAGCTCAGCCCAAAATCAGCCGTGCAAAATACTGATTTCCTGATTGCCGTTGACATGCGTGTCGACCGTGAAGTTGATGCAGAAATATGCCTTGCCAGCAGTATCAACAAAACCACCCTGGAAAAAATTTATCCTCACCTTCCGTGGGTATCCTTAAACTATTGGGATCACGATGAAGGACGCGTGATCGCATGCGAGCAACAGCGCCTCGGGGAACTGGTCATCAGTCAACGCCCCAGCAAGCTGCAAGCGGAGCAGGCTCACATTGCGATCCTCGCTGCCGTTCGCCGGGAAGGATTGCAACTGCTCAATTGGAGCGACAAAGTGCAGCGTTTTCGCGCACGGCTGAACTTACTACGACACAACCAGCAGCAACACAATTGGCCGGATTTTTCGGATAAAGCACTGCTACAATCGCTGGAAGAATGGCTACTGCCCTATCTCGGCACGGCCCGCAACCGTAACGACTTGTCTAAGATTGATCTGTTTACCGTTTTGCGCAGTCGCCTCGACTGGCAACAGTTACAACGATTGGACCAGCACGCCCCTGAACGTGTCAAAGTCCCCAGCGGTTCACAGATCAGCCTGCAATACCCGCCACAGGGGGCGCCTATTTTAGCGGTCAAGCTGCAGGAGATGTTCGGCCAAGTCGACACCCCGCGGATCGCCGCAGGACAAGTCCCTGTCATCATCCATTTATTGTCTCCAGCCGGCCGGCCCTTGCAGATCACCCAGGATCTGCAACACTTCTGGAAAGAAAGTTATCCGGAAGTGCAAAAAGAGATGAAAGGTCGCTACCCCAAGCATCCTTGGCCCGACGACCCGCTCAAAGCACTGCCGACCGCTAAAACCAAACGCAAACTTGCCCAACAGGAGAAATGACGATGAGCTACGAAAACTTGCTGCTGGAAATTCGTGACAATATTGCCCTGCTGACCATCAATCGCCCCAAGGCACTAAATTCACTCAACCCACAAACCCTCGACGAGCTTTCGCTGATGGTGGCAGAACTACAGGCCAACCCCGAGGTTAAAGTCATTATCCTGACCGGCAGCGGTGAAAAAGCCTTTGTTGCCGGCGGCGATATTGCCTTTATGCAACCACTCGCCCCCCTGCAAGCCCGTGCAGTAGCCCAGCAGGCCCAGCAACTCTTTAACGATATTGAGTACGGCGCTAAGGTGGTTATCGGTGCGATCAATGGCTATGCCCTCGGCGGCGGCTGCGAACTGGCAATGGCCTGCGACATCCGGATTGCCGCTGACAGCGCCAAACTCGGGCAACCGGAAATCAACCTCGGCATCATTCCCGGTTGGGCCGGAACCCAACGCCTGCCACGCTTGGTCGGCAAAGGCAAAGCCAAGCAAATGATGTTCACCGGCGATATGGTTTCCGCCGCAGAAGCAGAACGGATCGGCCTGGTGAATCAAGTTGTCACCAAAGAGCAGCTACTCGACACGGCCTGGCAGCTGGCAGAGAAAATTGCCAGTAAATCGCAAGTGGCAATCCAACTGATTAAAGAGGCCGTCGACAATGGCCTGGAAATGGAGAGCCAAAAAGCCTTCGCTTACGAAGCCGAACTTTTCGGCCTCTGTTTTTCAACCGAAGATCAAAAAGAAGGGATGGTGGCATTTCTGGAGAAACGCCAGGCGGTCTGGAAGGATAAGTAGATTTGATAAAATTGGGGTCAAGGCCGCTTGGATCTCCCCCAAACGCTACTTGCAAATGCCTTGATTCGCCGGGTATCAAACGACAAAGGTCCAGCGGGTAAATTAAGCGTGGGGGTGCCGGTTGGCAGCATAATCATAGGGTGTATCAACTTTCCCTAGAGATAATAGGTGCCCGGTTTAAGATGCTATTTGAGGCAGTGGGAATAGTAATTTGATGGAAAGGGAAACCACACCAGAAATCCCATACATTTGAAGGGGCAAATCTGTTAAATTGATCAATATTTCCTTTTCAAAAATAAAATCCTGCTATTTGATAAACCGAAACGTTACTTATATATATTTTAGTTCCGAGTTGAATCTTTAAAATCTTCTTTGCGCAAGCCATGCCTCTTCATCAGTTTATGCAGTTGCCGAGTCGTAATCCCTGCTCGCTCTGCCGCTGGGGCGATCCGTCCTTGCGTCAGTGTCAGCAATTGCTTGAGGTAGATTACTTCACCTTCTCTTGCCCAAGTCGAGCGGACTTCAGCCAGGGGACGATCCAGATCGACAACGCTTTGTGTTGCTGTGGTTGGGCTGTCAAACAATTCCTGCGGGAAGCTGTCTGGTGTCAGGACATCGCTCGCTTCCAAAACAAATGCTCGTTCGATCAGATTTTCTAGCTCACGAATATTCCCAGGCCAGTCGTAGTTGCAAAAAGCATCCAGTACCGTCGCATGAATACCGATAATTTCTTTTACGTAGGTTCGTGACAGTTGACTGATAAACAGGTTGGTTAAGTGCGGGATATCCTCTTTGCGCTCCCGCAATGGAGGCAATTCCAAGGGGAAAACGTTCAGGCGGTAGTAGAGGTCAGAGCGGAACAGGCCTTGTGCGCATAGCTCTTTCAGGTCAACATTGGTTGCGGCAATAATGCGAGTATTGCTTTCTATCTGTTGCTCACCTCCCAGGCGGTAAAATGTTCGCTCTTGCAGTATTTCTAAAAGCTTGATCTGTGCAGAGTGTGAAATTGTGCCGACTTCATCGAGGAAAATCGTTCCACCCTCTGCAATCTCAAACTTCCCCAGCTTCCGTTGACTGGCACCACTAAAGGCTCCCCGCTCGTGCCCGAACAGATCGCTCTCAAGCAGGGTGTCTGGGATGGCTCCACAATGAACCGAAATAAATTGATTATCGCGACGACTGCTGTGCAAGTGGATTAAGCGAGCCAGGATTCCTTTTCCTGTCCCCGTTTCACCGGAGAGCATTACCGTCGAACGTGTTGGCGCGACCGACTGGACCTTGCGAAAAACCGCCTGCATCGCCGGAGAGTCGGAGCGAACCTCGTCCATCGTTTCGGTCTGCCAGGATTCGTCTCGAAGAAAATTTAACTCCAACTCAAGCTTGACCGTTTCATCAACACTTTCGATCGCCAGCTTGATTTCATCGACAGCAACAGGAAATGTTACATAGTCACGGGCCCCATCTTTGATAGCGAGTAAAACCTGCCTGAATTGATCCTGTGTCGCCATGACAATAATCTGCAAGGCGGGAGCGATATCCAGCAGCTCTTTGATTCGCTTTCTGAAGTCTTCTCCAGCCAAACGCAAATCGAGAAAAACAAAATCATAACGGTACAAAACCACTGCCTCGACAATAGAGTCCCAATTTGTCAGGTGATCAAAACGCTCCAACGGATCAAACGCCGCAGCTAGTGTGGCGACTCCGTCTTTGTCCTTGCTGCCAGCTAAAATTGTGCTCATATATCTCTCTTTTATCTCAATGGACCAACAAGAAGAACTTTAAGTTCCCACCCTACATCAAAAGAACAAATTGTTCCGATATTAAATCCAATCAAATGGGCTTTGTGACGATTCCCTCGTATCCACCATTAAAAACAAGAACTATTAGTTCCTTAAGCTTGATCGAGAAGCCTGCCCAATAAATATTTATTCTGTAGTTTCGGGTAGTTACAGATTGGCACTTAAATTGTAATAAGACCCAAACAGATCAGATGAGGAAATTATGATTCATTTATGCTTGCCCGGCCTTCTGTTGGCGGGCGACTTCGACCCAGCAGGAGATTGCGTTTCGCTTCAACTATGCACCAGAGAGGAAAGGGTTTATCCCTTCACTGATGGTACTCAAAACCAGGACCTTGAAGCCTGTCTGAGTCAAACCGTACATATTATTGGTGAGCTACTCATTGTCGAGGGGAAACAACGGTTTATGGCGCTTTCTGTGAAATTGCAGGTCGCTTAAAACGATTGATACTGGCCTTTAAAAAACCACTATTTAAACTGAGAAAATATGAAGCTTTGTTTTTTGATGCACAACGTACAACAACATATTTATCGAGCAACCAGACCCACAAACATCGTGTGCGCAGGGATGAAATGACATCGGCCACATTCAATCCAGCAATTGTTGCATTAGTTAAGAGCCTGGCTCTAAAGCGGAAAACAGTTTTCGGAATAAAACCGCGCAAAATGAAAATTTAAGAATATTGCCACCGTTAATACATTTGAAATACACGGCAGGAACAACAACAGACATCGCATAGGAAACATTATGTACTACGACATTATTGGCACGCTAGGTGTGTTCGCTTATTTGCTCTCATATTATCTATTACAGTCTGGAAAAATTGAGGTTGAAAAGGGCTACATATACAGCCTTCTAAATATCCTTGGAGCAACTTTTGTTCTCATCTCTTTGACTAACACTTTCAACTTGCCATCTCTTGTGTCACAGATGGGTTGGATATTGATTAGCTGTTACGGGCTTTTACGATCAAAGGACACCCCAAAACCCCTTAAGGGCGAAGATCCTCGATCCAGTATAATTTATAACCCTAAAGTTCCCGGGCAAATTGACCAAGTTTATGTTGACGGTCGGCTGGCTTGGTCTCGTGCTCAGCGGTAAAAATGCCAATAAGGTCAATGTATCGAACTAGCTTCTCTAGGCGAAAGGACAGTTAGTCGGCGACAATTCCAAAGCTAATAAGGTGTGAAGGCTTGACGTCTCATATCTAGGGAGAAAAAGTCGCCATAATCGGATTTGGTACTTTCAGTCTGTCACAACGTGCAGCTAGAATTGACAAAAATCCTCAAACAGGTGAAGCGATTGCCATACCGGCTTCAAACGCAGAAAAATTTAAAGCGGGCCAACAGCTCAAGGATGCCGTTAACTAATCGCCACAGAAATATGCATTTTAAAAAGGCCCACCTGAAAGTCAGGTTGGGCCTTTTTTTATAATCCGCGACTTCCAGTAATCCCTCGATCAGTCCGACGCTCTGCCCCATAAAACAATCCAGGAAAACTTCCGAGACAGTTTTCGGCGGTCAGCGTTTTTGGCTGAAACCAGACCCGTCTCCGTGTCCGGGAACTGCACAGTAACGAATCTTTCAAAGATAAATTGTAATCGCCCCACCAGCTTTTTGTGTTTTGCACAGAAAAAATTGTATTTTCGTCATTTGAATATTCCTAAGGTTCGCTCGAAGTGCAGGAATCGGCAATGACCCGGCAGCCTTCCTCAGCGGTTTCAACAAATTTAAAGAGATACAAATCCTGTGCTAAAGTCGTCCCCCACAGCAGAACCGAGACATACAGTTGTCAGCAACAGAAGATCCCTCATTTCTAGCAGTGGATTAAAAAATTAGAGAACGCATAACCTTCTAAAATTATTATCGATTTAAAGCGTAACAGGTAATGCTATAATTTTAAGTTCAATTCTATAGAATGAGAATAATTTCCTGAATACGGATATTTTTGCCGCTATATAGTTTATAAATATCGTTCTGTCGATATAATTCGTTACCCTCTGATTTCTTTCTATCGGGCAAGCTGCTCGACTGCTTTATGCAAGGCGCAGAATGAAGTTTTTTCTTTTTATTTTAAGTGTAATCTGGTTGCTCTCCGGCTCCTGTTACGCGGATACACTTAAACTAAAAATTGAGATTGATGCTGCGGAGTTGCATAAGGCACTGGAGACTGCCGTGGTTCTTCCAGCCACTCTGACAGACGGTGGTCCGCTGAATCGGCGCTGGTTAAGACATTATCAGAAGCAGCTCCCGGCGCTCGTCAGCAGCAGCCTCGAACCTTATGGTTATTTTCACAGTCAGACGCAGTCAACAATCGAACCGATCGATGAGGAAGAGTATCTCCTTAAGCTGCAAATTACCGCCGGTGAACCGATCAAAATTTCCAGCCTGTTGCTCGAAATACAGGGTCAGGGTGCGGCACTCCCGGAGCTACTGCAGGCACTGCGAACCTTTCCGCTAAAAAATGGAGATGTTCTTCGCCAGGATTTTTACGAACAGGGGAAAGCCTTGTTGATTCAGGATGCGGTTGGGCAGGGGTTTCTCGATGCAGATTTCACCAAACACCAGCTCCGGGTTTATCGTGCCGAGCAGCGGGCTGAGATCGTTCTGCAACTGAACACTGGGGTCCGTTATCGATTCGGCCGTACAACTTTTCTTGGTGAAAGCGGTTATCCTGAGCGCTTCCTGCGGCGCTACATCAGCTATCAAAAAGGGGATTTTTTTTCTCATCGCAAACTTGGCCAAACCCAGCTTAACCTGCTTAATGCCGACCTGTTTCAACAGGTCAATATAACACCCGATAACGCGCAAATCGTTGACAATCAAATGCCGGTCAATATCGACCTGTCCCCCTCCCCCCGTCATCGCTGGCGCCCTGGGGTCGGGTATGGAACTGATACCGGCGCTCGGGTCAGCTTGCGTTACCGCGACCTGAACCTGTTCCAGAAAGGCCATGAGCTGAAGGGGGACTTGCTCCTCGCGGAGAAAAAACAATCTTTGGTCACAACCTATATTATCCCCGACCTGCAGCGACTCGACAGCCAGACCCAGTTGCGGTTCGGTCTGGACCGGGAAGAGAGTGACAGTTACCTCAGCCGCGAACTGTTCAGCGAAGCAGAATACCAACGAACCTTTGGTGGCAATTTGTTGGGGTCGCTGTTTGTCCGCTTGACACAGGAATATTCAGAGATCGGACAGGAGACAACCCGTGCCCAGATGCTGTTGCCCGGGGTTCGCTTGCAATGGCGTAAAGTCGACAAGCCCGTTTTGCCGAAACAGGGCTTTCAAGGAAGCATCAAACTTAAAGGGGCGCAACAGGCTCTCTTTTCCGATACCAGTCTGCTGCAGTTGACGGCCCACGCAACCAGTCTACTTCCGTTACCACGCGAATATTCTCTACTGCTACGGTTACAGGGCGGCACCACCTGGCACGACGATCCACTTCGCGAATTTCCAGTTTCGTTGCGGTTTTTTGCCGGTGGCGATCGCAGCGTGCGTGGCTACGGCTACCAGTCGCTCGGCCCCAAAGATGAGACCGGTCAGGTGGTCGGCGGTAAACATCTACTGGTTGCCAATTTCGAACTTGAAAAGCGTTTAAGCCAGAACTGGGGCGGTGCGCTGTTTTATGATCTTGGCAACGCCTTCGATTCTTTTGCCGAGTACGAACTGGAACAGGGGGCGGGGATCGGTGTCAGGCGCTATACCCCGATCGGCCCGATCCGTCTCGATCTCGCCCGCCAGATCGGCAACAGCAGGCAGCGCTGGCGGATTCACTTGAGCATGGGGTTTGGCTGGTGAAAATTTGGTTGGTAAGCATAACGCTGGTGGTTCTCCTGCTGCTCGGAGTATTTGCTCTCGGCAGCTGGCTGCTGTATTCGCCCTCTGGAAGCGAATGGCTGCTGACTCGTGTCGTGACGGCACAGGGCGGAAAAATCGGGCTGATCGTCGGAACTCTCGGTGGTCGGCTACAGTTAACCGAACTACAACTCAACTGGCCGAGCGGACAGTTAAACTGTGCAAAAATTGAGTTATCAACCCGGTTGCAGCAGATCATGCCGTTGCAGCTGAAAATCGAACAGTTACACATAGAAAACCTGCTGGTCGAGATGCAACCGGCAGAGCAACAAGCGGAGCAACCTTTGCTCTTGAGCTGGCCGGAACTGCCCTGGTGGCTCGGCCTGATCGAGATCGATCTGCAGCAACTGGAACTTGTTGAGTTCCGTTTGCGCGAGAAACAGGCCGAACAGTTCCGCATTGAACATCTGCAAACTCAAGCACTCTGGCGGGATCACAACCTGCAACTCTCGCAGTTTGTGTTGCAAAGCCCTGAATTGATTGTCGAGGGGCATCTCACCACCGGTTTTACAGAACCTACGTTGCAGGGCGATCTGCAGATTCGTCATCTTGCCCCCGAAAGTTTCTGGCAACAGCTGAGTATATCTACAGACTTGCATGCCGCTGAACAGCTACTGCTGTTCGGGCCGATCAATATTTCTCTTACCAAAAGTCAAGAGGCGCAACTCAACGTCACCGGTGAACTGGGTTTGGGGAGCGAGTCACTGCAATTCCAACATTTACGCCTGCAGCGTCCGAATCGTCCTGGAGTCCTGACCGCCGCCGGCAGTTTACATTTTGCCAGCCCGGTGGTTGGACTAAACAGCCGCTTACAGCTGAGTGAGCTCGATCTGCAGGCGGAAACCGGACAGCCGATCCGGCTATCTGGAAATTTGGATGTCAGCGGAAACCTGAATAACTACCGTGGCAATTTCAAGCTGACAAATCGAGCAGAAAACCCACTCGACATTAACCTGTCCGGAGCCTTTTCCGGTGGGCAGAGCCAGCTGCAGTTGTCCGACTTAGAGGGCCACTGGTTAGATGGAATCATCCGTGGACAGGCGCAAATCGACTGGCAGCAGAACGGGCAAGTTACCGCGCAAATAACCGGGCGTAACTTTGCACCCCACTTGTTGCATGACCAACTCGACGGCGAAATAAACCTCGACTTGCAAGCTGATATGCAAGGGACAGAACAAGGTCCGGCCGGCAAACTGATGGTTCAGCTGCAGGAGTCGACCCTGCACGGTCAGCCCTTAACAGGTGCTGCGGAGCTAATTCTGGATGGCCAACAACTGGAGATCGGAGCACTGCAACTGCTTGGCGATGGCCTTCAATTTCAAGCAACCGGGAAACTGAATGAACAGATCAAGCTGTCCTGGCAGATTGAAAAGCTGGAACAGCTATTCAGCGATTTCCGTGGACAGCTTTCCGGTAACGGCTGGTTCCGCCTGCAGCCGGAGACGCTGGTCGCAGAGTTTTCCAGCCAGGGGCAACAACTGTCCTTTAACGGCTGGCAACTGGACAACTGGCAACTACAAGGGAAAACCCTCGAAGATCAACATCACTGGCAGATGGCTTTAGAGGGGAAACAGCTATCCAGCACACAAACACAACTGGGGCTGGAGAATCTCCATTTCGACCTGACAGGCGCGCTCGATCAGCATGAGATCAACCTGGCTCTTGCTCAAGAATCTGCCGGTCTGCAAGCAACGTTGCATGGAGGCTTGAGTCAACAAAGCTGGCAAGGCAATCTCAGCCGACTCGTTGGCACTGACCAGCAGCTCGGTACCTGGCGAACAGATCGGACCGTCCCATTGCTGCTCTCAGCCGATCGACTTCAGCTTGACCCACTGGAAGTTAACAGCGCGGGGCATGGCAGTCTGCTGCTGCAGGGGTATTTTCTACCCCCAAGCCAACAAGCCGAAGGCCGCATGGAATGGACACAACTCGATCTGGGTTTACTCCGCCCCTGGTTGGCCGGTTGGGATGTGGCAGGTAGCAGCAGTGGCTCTATTGACCTGCAGATGGCTGAAGAGCAGAGCCTGCACGGGCAGCTCACGCTGCAGGGTCGGGTGAAGAATGAAAAGCTGACGCTCAATTTGCAGCAAGCTGAATGGCTGCTGGATTGGAACGATCAAGGATTCAGCAGCGCTATGAATCTGCAACTGGCAGATGGCAGCCAGTTTGAAGGCCGATCAGCTTCTGCGGAGAAAGCATTTTTCGGCTGGCCGCAGCGAGGGACTCTGCATTTGCAGGGACGAAACTTTTCCTTGACGCGGCTTCGGCCCTGGTTGCCACCCTTTTTGAATCTGGCCGGAAAACTCGACTGGCAGACCTCCGGGCAGTGGCAAACCGGGCAGCCCTGGGCAATCACTGGCGACGCCAGCATCAGAGATGGGAATTTTTTCTGGCAGGAGGATGAAGAGACCATCAACACTGAACTCAGCGCAGCGACATTTGGCTGGAGTTGGCAGAACCAGCTGAGGGGAAATCTCGAACTAGAATTTGAGGACCGCGGTAATATCGATGCCCGCTTTGAACTCCCCCTCGCTGCAGCGTTACCACTGCAGTTTGACCGGTCTGAACCGGTCGCTGGGGAGCTTAGTGCCAGGCTGCAGGAATCAGGCTTGCTGTCCATCCTCTTTCCCGGCCGGGTCCTGGAAAGTCGCGGTCAGGTCAAAATTGATCTGCAACTGGCTGGAGCCTGGGAGCAACCGGTTTTACAAGGGGACGCTCGACTGTTTGACGCCGGTGCTTTTTTGCCAACCCTTGGCATTCAACTCAGCGAGATTAACCTGCACGGCACAATCAATGAAAACCACGTTGAAGTTAACACCTTCCGATTGGTGTCCGCTGGCGGTTCGCTGAGCGGACAGGGACGGATGAAACTGGAGAACTGGCGACCGCAAGACTATCAGCTCCAACTTAAGGGGGAGCGGTTTCAACTGGTCAACCTGCCGGAGCTGCAAATCCGTGTCACACCGGATCTGACGGTGGACGGGGACATGACCCAATATAAGCTGCGTGGCACCCTGTCCGTCCCGGAACTGCTCGCCAACAACCGGAAGAAAGCTGCTTTGGCTGAAAGCAGTCCCGATCTAGTGATCGTCGACGCGGAGGTTCCACCTGAACGCCGCCTCCGGCTAAAGCATGATATCGACCTGCAACTGATTCTGGGTGAGCAGGTTCTGCTGAACAGCACAGGAATCGATGCCAAGTTGGCTGGACGTCTGCGGTTGCAGTCGAACACCCGACAGGAGCTGGTCGCGTTCGGCGAGGTTCATGTCGTTAAAGGTAAATATGCCAGCTATGGTGTCAGCCTCGATATCAACCGAGGCAACCTGTTTTTTAACGGCGGCCCGCTCGAACAACCGACTCTCGATATTCTGGCCCTGCGCAAATCGGGGGACGTTAAGGCCGGGGTTAAAGTAAACGGCACCCCCAAACACCCCGTCGTGCAGCTCTACTCCGAACCGGTCATGGTAGAAACCGATATTCTCTCCTACATTGTCCTCGGTCGGCCGATTGGAGCGGGAAGTAGCCAGACCGGCATGTTGATGACTGCTGCCGGCGCACTCCTTTCACAGGGGGAGTCGGCGGTATTACAGGAAAAACTGAAAAACCGACTTGGACTCGACGTGCTGGATATCAGTGCCGGGGATGGTGAGGTCAGTTCATCGGTGATCACCACCGGTAAATATCTGAGTCCCGACCTGTATGTCAGTCTGGGCTACTCGCTGTTCAGCAACAGCAATGAGATGAAAGTCCGCTACACGTTGACCCCGGACTGGGAACTTGAATCAAATATCGGCACCGAAAGCGGCGTCGACCTGTTCTATAAAATCGACATCAAGTAAATCGCACTTCCCCACTCTGAAGATTATAAGAAGTATCTGTCACAACACGAGCAGACTTCTTAAGCGAATTCCCCCACAGATAACTGTTACCAGCAAAGTATTGTATTATTAAGTTCGTTGTTTTTCTAATAACGCGGAAAAGGAGCCAGCATGGAATCAGCCTTGATTTTTTCTTGCCTACTCGATGGCGCGGCCGGTGGGCTTAAGCTTGATTGGGATGAAATCAACAACTGAACGGCTAAAAACGGTGTGCTTTGGCTGCATCTGGACTACAAAGAAGAACAGGCGCAGCAGTGGTTTACCAAAGGGAGTGGCTTTGATCCTATCATTGTCGAGGCATTGCGGGCAGAGGATACCCGGCCACGCTGTACGCCTTATAGCCGCGGACAACTGATCATTTTGCGCAGTGTCAATTTAAACCCAGGAGCCGATCCAGAGGACATGATCTCGGTGCGGTTATGGCTTGAAGAATCGCGAATCATCTCTTTCCGCCACCGCAAAGTTATGGCAATCGACAATACTAGACAGGCAATAGAAGTAGGAGACGGGCCGGTTGCAACCAGTGACTTTCTAGCACACCTGACGAAGGGGCTTTCTTACCGGATCGGCGATGTCATGACTCAGGTCGATGATGCGGTTGACGCGCTGGAAGATGAAGTCATTGTACAGGGGGCGTATGAACACAGAAGCAAGTTAAGCGCTCTTCGACGGAAAATCATTCGCCTTAGACGTTATCTGTCCCCTCAACGAGAAATCATGACTAGGCTACTGACAGAAAAAAAATTCTTTTCTTTCAGATAGTGACCGAATCCACCTACGTGAGACAGCGGAGCATATCACCCGTTATGTGGAAGATCTCGACGCTGCTAAAGATCGGGCGGCGGTCTGTCAGGAAGAGCTGGAAAGCAGAATGGGGGCACAAACAAAACGCTTTATATCCTATCGACCATAACCGGCATATTTCTTCCACTTGGGCTTATAACCGGCTGGTTTGGTATCAATGTCTGGGGGATTCCTGGCAGTGAAAATCCATTGGCCTTTATTTTTGTCCGTCTGCTACTGGGTGTAATCGTTATTGGGCAGGTGATGATTTTTAGAAAAAAAGCTGGGTATAACCGAAATGGTAGAAGGAACGCTACCGGTAGCCAAGCTACGTGGATTATTCCTTCTAGTGGATGCAATGTAGGAACTAAAAAACCTCCACCTTTGCTCGAAACCTTCTTCAGCAGAAGATAGCCCACTATCCCGGCGAAGAGAGAGGCGTCAACAATGCTACGGCAGTCATGGAGGCACCCATCGCGATATCGATTGCAACCCAGAAGGGACAGCCTGCGGAACCGTTCGTTCTGGCGGTACTGTTCGGCGCAAACACGAGTTTTGCTACCCAGATGGCCTATGAAACTAATCTTCTCGTTATGAGCAGCATAACGCTGTCCGGGCTGACAGGGGGGAATGGATAAATTGATGTGCCGCAGATTCCCAATCAACTGTTTTCTTTGGTTTTGCTATAGCTGGTAGAGTTGACTGAAGACGGAATTGCTGATCGATTTTCTTAGCGGCTATCGTCTATCGCTTTACAGGTTGATCTGGGGATCTGCGGCAGCTCTCTGACTGCTGTTTATTGGTGGCTTTTCCCATAGACTGAATACCAGATCATTCACACCTGTTACAGTTGTTTATGTGCCGAGCTACCCTGCTTATCCAAGGAGGGTAAGAAAATATCCTGAGAGGCACAGCGATAGGAACAGGGGTTGCTATGGTTGATTAATTACCCCTTTAAACACGTGAATCGCCCATGATCTGGTAATCATGGACGATTCTTGCTTTGGTGTATTAATCAGACAAATTGTGACAGCGCTCATTGTAGATTCGATAGACCGATGAGCGACTGAGGCCGTAGAATTCAGCAATGTCTTTTTTCCTGACATCTAAACTCTCATAGTCCTTGATTAGCTGATCTATATCGGCTTCACTTAACTTCGGCTTGGCTCCAAATTTCACGCCATTGGCAAGTGCTTTTTCTCGTCCCTCTCAGGATCGCTCTCTTATGATTTCTCGCTCAAATTCACCAATGGATGTCAGGATGTTGAATTAAAGTCGGCCGTACATTGTCGTGGTGTCGATTCCTTGATCAAGAACGACAAGATCAACACTCTTCTCCGTCAGGCGATGAACAATCATCGCCATATCGATAACAGAGCGTGCCAGTCGATCTAGTTTGGTAATAACCAAGACGTCATCATCTCGAACAAAACCTAGAGCCTTCAATAGTTCTGGTCGTGACGTCGTCGAAGAAGCGGATGCTTTTTCATAATAGACTCGATCACAGTCTTCCAACTTATCAAGCTGAACGTCCATCTTCTGTCCAGCACTGCTGACCCTTTCGTAACCAATTCTCATTCCCATGACTGCCTCCTTCCGGTAGAGAAAAAAAATCTGTCGTGGGTGCGGGTAAGCCAAATGGTCAAGGGAGTGTGTTTGATTCTCCTTGATCAATAGTGATAAATATTAAATAATAATATATCATCTTTTTGGGGAGGTTATTTATGTCAAAGAACACAAGCGTTACTCTTGGTCCTCATTTCGAGAAATTTGTCGGGCAGCAGGTACAATCTGGTCATTTTGGGTCCGTAAGCGAGGCCATTCGTGCTGGTCTGCGTCTACTGGAAGAGAAGGAAACCAAACTCGGCCTTTTGCGTAAGGCTCTTGTGGAAGGTGAGAACAGTGGGATGGCTGATTACACACTGGCAGGCTTGATTCAGGAACTTGACGCAGAAGATCTGAAATAATGGCCCCATTTACACTTACCGAAAAGGCCAAAAACGATCTTAAGGACATTGCGCGTTTCACGCAGAAACGTTGGGGCCGTGAGCAGCGGAACCAATACCTGAAGGATTTGGATGCTTGCTTCTTTCGATTGGCAGACAATCCATCTTTGGGGCGAGAATGCAGTGAGGTTCGAACCGGGTACTACAAGTTTCCAACTGGGAGCCATGTAATTTATTACCGCAGCATATCAGAATCACAGGTCTCTATTATCCGCATTCTCCATGAGAGCATGGACGTCGAGATTCAATTTACGAGCAAACAAGAAGAGTCGCACTGATCTTTGATCGTGCGGCTTTTTTACTGGAAGTGGCGATATTCAGAACATTCTCCATCTGGCCGACTTACTGACCGTCAAAAGCAATACTGATTAACCTACTGGACACTTTCGGCGGGGCGAAAATTTCGGGCAGGAATTGGCCACTTCTATGTTTGATGAGTCGACACTTGTCGGACTCGGCCGGCCAAAACTTACTACATTTGAAAACTGGACATGTTCGACCCCAAGTTCGCTTTCATAGGCGCCTTGTACGCTGTCCTGCTGGGTTTATCCTTGCGCACGGAATCTCCCTCGAAAGAGATTAGCTAAGCTTAACCGAGGCGGTCACCGTTCGCTGCAGCGCCTTGTTCGACCTCCTTCTTGCGAATTCTTTCGATCGATTCTTGAACCTCTGGTGTTTTCGAGGAAATCAGGGTTGCCGTGCCCTTCTTAAACCGGAAATCGCAATGGGGACAACCATCCGCTAGGGTTTGTGTACGGCTAAGACCCCAGCCCATGGCCTCGCTCAAGGCGATATCTGACATGCAGATGTACGGAGCAAACTCCTCTCCGCCCTGTTTTTTCACAAAAGTGTGATTACCACATTGAAGGTAATTGACGCCAAAGTCGAAATCGCATCCCGTGCCAATGAGGTACTCGATTTCAAAGTCGCCGAATCGAACCTGTTGTTGTTGCCTGGCTCGCCTCGCGATAACCTTCTTCACAAGCTGAGAAAACATGAAACGCCTCAGCAGCCAGCGTTTCCATGGGGGAATATCCGCCAGTCTGAGGCGAAGCGCCTCGTGGCACAGTTCCCAAGCCTCTGCTGGTGGCTTGGCATGTTTCTTCAGCGCCTTATAGACCGCAAGTTCCTGGGCGGTGATGAGAAGAAAACTATTGAGGAATCTTGCACGCGCCCCTTTAATGTAGGGAATCTTCGGGATGAGTTGCGCATACTCATGGCGGACCTCAGTTTCCAACCTGTGGGCCAACTTCTTGCCGTAACGTGCGATAAGCGAGGCTTTCATCAACTCAGAGGTACGGTCTAAATCCTTCAGGAGTTTTCCTTGGTGCGCTCGATAATAGCCCATCACTTGACCTGGCATTCCATCCTCCTCGAATTTGTTGCGCTCCTTATGCGTTATGCTCCACAGTTATGACGACTTTTCCTTGAACCTCTCCTTCCTCAAAATAGCGGAGAGCTTCAGCAACCTCGCTTAACGGATAGCACCTATCGATAACAGGCACGATTTTACCGGACTCAAAAAGTTCTGCCATAATTTCCAGCCCTTTGTTTGCCTTGTGCAGCAGGAGTCCCATTTTCTGACTAGTGGTCATCGTCATCCATGGGCCCCAAAATAGGAGTTGGTTCACGAGAGCCGAGGACCCTCCGACCATGACATAAATTCCCCTGGGGCTTAATGCACGCCTGTAATCAAAAATCGATCGATACCCGGCAACATCAATAATCCGGTCATAACGCTGCTGATTTTTGGTAAAATCTTCTTGCGTGTAATCAATGACATGGTCTGCACCCAGCGAACGCAGCAGATCCAATTTCTTGGTGCTGTCCACGCCAGTTACCTCAGCCCCGAATGATTTGGCAATCTGCACCGCAAACGTACCCACACCACCGCCCGCACCATTCAGCAAAACACTTTGTCCTGGCAGAATCTCTCCTTTATAGCGAAGCCCCTGCAGGGCGAGTAGCCCTGCTTGAGGAATGGCCGCTGCTTGCTCGAATGTCATACTGGTCGGTTTCAACACTAATGCATTATCGCGAGCACAGACATACTCGGCAAAACCGCCCCAACCACACCGGGACAGGTCGCCAAACACCTCATCACCGGGTGAAAACTGTTTCACATTTTTACCCACCGCCTCAACCCGTCCGGCAATGTCACAGCCGAGTATCTTTAGTTTTTTTGGTTTTAGCAGCCCGGCCATGAGACGGTTCACAAACGGCGTCCCTCTGAGGAGCTCCCAGTCCCATGAATTAACCGATGCCGCATAAACCTTTATCAAAACCTCATTGTTCTCGGGCCTCGGTTCTGCTAGCTCTTTTAGCTTAAGAACCTCAGGTGGTCCGTATTTTGTGAATACCATCGCTTGCATAAGTCGTCCTCGAAGATGACTTTGCTTCGGCCATCGTCAAATCGGTTTACGACAATACATTTATGATGACTTTTCCTTTAACAGATCCCCCTTGCAGATAACGGAGAGCCTCGGGAGTCTCGCTCAGTGAAAAGGTTCTGTCGATGACCGGCGTGATCTTTCCAGCTTCTAGTAACCCTTTGAGGATAGCCATCGAGTCCTTTTTACTTGGCTGCGAAAAGTTCATATCCCGCAACTGACTCACGAACCGCGACAGCAACATCAGTTTAAAAAAGCGCGGCAGCAGTCCCACCCAACGGCGCATCCCGTTGCCATAATTGTCGTGCCCGATGAGCACATAGGTCCCCTTAAGATTAAGTGCGCGTCTGCAGTTTGCTAAGGAATGGTTCCCCGGGATATCGAAAATGAGGTCGTAGCGTTCGCCACTTAGGGTGAAGTCCTCTTGGGTGTAATCGATGACCTGGTCTGCACCGAGCGAGCGGACGACATCCGTTTTGCTGGTATGATCCACGCCGGTCACTTCTGCGCCAAACGCCTTGGCAAGCTGTACGGCAAAGGCTCCTACTCCTCCCGCCGCGCCGTTGACCAGAACCTTTTGTCCGGCCTGCACCAGGGCTCCATCGCCAAGATTCCAGAGGGCAATTAAGCCGGAGGTCGGTACGGCGGCGGCTTGTTCAAAGGTTATGTTTGAAGGTTTCAAAGCCAGTGCCTCTTCAGGAGCGGAGACATACTCAGCATAGGCCCCGCCGTTGGTCCACTGATGGCCACGAATGCACTCGCCAAAGACCTCATCACCGGGTTTAAATCGCGTCACCTTCTGGCCAACCGACTCAACGACCCCCGCCACATCCGTCCCCGGAATAGTTTTTTTTGGCTTGAGCAGTCCGGCCCCCATCAGACGTAGAGCATACGGCAAGCCGCTCACGACGTGCCAGACATCAGCATGGACGGAAGCCGCATGAACATGTATCAAGCCTTCATCGTCCTTGGGTGTCGGTTTTTCTACCTCTTTGAGCTGAAGAACCTCAGGTGGTCCGTATTTAGTGTGGGTAATCGCTTTCATAAGTATCCCCTCGAAGATGACTTCGATTCGACCATTTTCAAAATTGTTGGCGACAACGCATCCTGCACGTATGTAAAACCTAACGGTTGGCTGAGGGACCGGGCGGCTTGAACCCGAAACCTCTGGTGAATATTTTCATTTTATCAAACCACATACTTTCAAAAAGCCGCGCCGTAAGCCCGCCCCCTCTCAAGCGGTTGGTTAGGCCGAGTCTCGTTTTGCGCATTCCTTTGTGTTGTCATTAGACCCCAACTCCGACACCACGCAAATCCATCCCTTTCGGGGCTCCACAGTGACAGCGACATTGAGGAATCCGGCATCCGGGAGGGTCTCTTCGAACTCCTGGACAGAGAAGCACCGCATGCCACCAACTCTGCTCAGCTGCATGTTTCGCTTGTCAAACTTCGACCCAAGGTACATACCAGCGATGATCACCAGCTGACCATTCGGCTTCATCACCCGCCTTATTTCGGTAAGGTCTGCGGTAATATCAGGCCAGAAGTAATAGGTCTCCACTGCGGTAACACAATCAAAGGTTGCATCCGAGAATGGCATCGATGATACCGCCCCATGGAGAACTTCAACTCGACCGCTGACAATCAGTTTTTGGTTCCTTTTCCGTGCGACGGCAACAGAGTCCTCTGAGTAATCAATGCCGACTGCTTTGCCAAGTCTAGCTAAGGATGAGAGATACTCGAGGGTTCGACCGCCACCGCAGCCGATATCGAGTACGTTCGCGTCTTCAGGTATCTCCACCTTAGAAAGACCCCAACGCGTTAGACCAGAATGCCCTAAGTTCATACCACGAACAAGAATCCGGCCAAACCAGCCGCGAGGCCTTCCGCTTTGTGAAAGTAGTCTGCCAAGCAGATTCACTTTTCCTCCGAGTTCAAGATCCAATCGTTTGTGGCCCTAACAGGTTTATTGTCCCGTTTTTGCCCAACTTCTGGGGCGGTATCAATTCCGCCAATTCCGGCCGGCGTTCTCGGTTTTCCCAACTGCATAGCACTCAAGTTGCATTGATACGAAGCTCTGCTTAATTCCCTATATCAAAGCCCCAAATATTCTCAGTGAGATTCGGTCTCCTTTTGAGCCAGGAAGAATTTCTCCAAGCTACGGGAACCGTGGTTCGCGGCCGTAGTGATGCCAATGGACGAAATGACCGTATGCACTCCGTTGAAGAGACTGGACTCAATGTCGGGTCTTGTTATCTCGGCCGACACGATCTCCATGACTTCATCTTCAAGAAATTCCAAGCGACTCCGGCTGCCGGGGCGAACCAGAGCCACAACTTCTCTCCCAAGTTTCTGGAGTACCGGAATCAGAGATCTCCCCAGAGTCCCTGTTGCTCCGGCCACCAGAATTCGTGTGGGTTGCTCGTTATCCATGCTGTTCTAACTCCAGGCCTGCGGTTGTTGCTGATGGCTGAAGCGCCGCACTATCGAGCGTCTGAACCTAACCGCAGGATAGCCGAGGATCAGGGCGATGGCCGGTTTGTTTCCGTCGGGTATTTGCAATTGTTGGCAGATCGCCCGATTGCGTTGCATGATCGGTGGTGCCCCGCCGATCATGCAGCTTCCCAGCCCCAGAGATTCGGCGGCCAGCATGGCATAGGTGCAGGCGATAGTTGCGTCGGCGGCTTCAGCATAGGGTGAATGGTGGAAGATTAGGACTGCTGAGGCGTTCCAAAAGAGCGTATCCCGTCCCTGTTGCTGGCTACGGACATAGCCCTCAGCCAAGGGCAGGACGAAACTGCGGAACCGTTCGTAGCGAACTTTGCCGATAAAGGGCCGCATGAGCGCCAAAGCACGGGGCCGGATAATTTTCAGCATCCCCCGGTAACCGGCAACGATCTCGCTGGCGAGTTTCTGTACTTCGGTCGTTCCAGAAACCGTCGCCACGCCGACGTCCCATGGCGGAATGCCCATCGGCGCGCTGGCCGAAATCGCAACGATCCGCTTCATCAGGTTCGCTTCGACCGGCCGCTCGTCAAATCGGCGGACGCTACGCCGCGACTGCAGCAGAGCATTCAATGCATCGGCATCGGCCCGTTGTTCCTGCGGTGGCATCGGTCGCAGGTCAGCGGGGGACAGGCCCCGACCGTTGACGCTGATACATTCCTGCGGGCAGACCATCATGCAATGGCCACAGGCGATGCAGCCAAAACCGGTTGTGAGCTGCTGTACACTCCCTGCTTCAAGGGTTAAAACTTCTGCAGGGCAAGTGCTGACGCAGAGACCGCAGCGGTCACACTGTTGCTCATCGACCAAAACGTTTCCCGAGTTCTGATACAGACTGTGCGTTACCGGCATGACTGACTCCTGATTATTTTTTCGTTGCAATAGTTGATTGTCAGCAGGGGTTGGTATGCAATAAACACCTAACCAACAAAAAAAGCCGAACTCAACCATTGGATCAATATCCTTCGGCAGCTCAGCTATCTTTATCCCAAAGACCCGCCGCTTTCCGTCCCCCCTCACAGAAGGATTGGCTTTGTCGGGATTGTAGATATTATTGCAATATATCTTTACTTCTATCAGAGCTTAATTAGAGGTCAAGCCTTTCGTTAGGTTTTGCGCTTTCCTACACTCTAGGACACAACCACGTAAAATTTGCAGTCACTCAAATATGTCCGATCCTTTGCTCCATCCATTTTGGTTGATTAAATCAGGGGGACTCTGCGTTGTCTTATGGAAGGCACACTCGACCGGGTTCTTGCTTTGCAGCATTAACCAGACACGAAAGACATTGCCGTGAGCATCGATCTTCGGTAGAATGTATTGCAAATGCAGCGCAAGGAGCCAGAGACATGAAATCTTCTACTATCCCATCGTTAAGAGTCGAGCCGGAGCTTCGTCAGGCGGCTGAGAATGTTTTGCGTGACGGCGAGACCCTATCCAGTTTTATGGAAGAATCCTTGCGGGCAGGGATTCAACACCGAAAGGCCCAGCAGGAATTTATTGCGCGTGGTCTCGTATCGAGAGACGAAGGTCAGCGAACTGGCGAGTATTTTGCTGCTGAAGAAGTTTTTGACGAATTGAATGGAATGCTCACCCAAGCTGAAGAGAATATCGGCAAGTGAGTTACCAGGTTCGTTATACCAAAGCTGCTAAGGAGGATCTTCTCCGTCTCTACGGTTTTTTAGTTGAGCAAGATCTCGCTGCAGCCAGAAAAGCACTTGATGCCATTCGAAAAGGCGTCGAATTTCTCCAAGACTTTCCCTTCACTTGCCGCAAGGCGACACCAGAAGACCCCTTACTTCGAGAAATGATCATCCCATTTGGGGCAAGGGGCTATGTTGCTCTCTTTGAAATTGAGGACCACAAAACGGTCACAATTCTAGCGGTCAGACACCAGCGCGAAGAAGACTTCCACTAAATAGATTACTGGAAGTGGCGAGATTCAGAACATATTCAATTTGGTCGCCTTCCTGGCCAATAAATCAATGTAGATCCCCCTCCAAGAAATCCTTCAGCCCCAAAGCCAACACAGGCCTGAACAGCTTAAAGGTTGCTTTCCACCAATACATAACAGGGAGGATTGACCAGAACTTCACGCGCTCCCCCCCCCTAGCCGGTAAGGTGTGAAACTTGGTCTGCTGTGGCTTCCGATGGCAATAAGAGCTGCTTTTATCGCTCCAACTTCATGGATAAGGCATTGATATGCGCCACCTTGATCAATGCGAAAGGGAACATTTTGCGATTCGTTCAGTTTTTGTAAGACCTCGCTGTGATCACTGACAAACTTCTCTAGTTTCCCTTTTTCGGAGGAGGCAATAACATCACCAGCATACTGACTGATTTTGTCGCCGATATTGGTATCCGGGACATCAGATGAGTGCACCAAATCTAACATCTTGTTGTAAGTGCTATGGCTACCTATAGTGCGTTACTTGACCCAGCCGAAAAATCTGTACCAACTAACACCTTTTTGTAATCGCCAAAAGGTTTATCTTTAACCATCAAAACCGGCCGAACTCCTTTTCCGATAACTCTTTCGATAGTCGTGCCGATGAACATATCTCGCAGCGTGGCTTTGCCATGCATCCCCATAACGATTAGGTCTGCGTCAACATTTTCTGCCTGTCTGATAATTTCAGCATATATCTCACGGCCTCCTGTAACGTCAATGCGGTGTTCAAGGTTTACCAACTTTTCATTGCCGGATAAGTAATTCTTCAGTCTGCTCTCTGCCTCAAGTTTTGGAGTATTGGTCTGATTATTGGCTCGGGAGAATGAATAAACAGGGCATCTATGTAGGATGTGAAGAACTGCAGACAATGAATGATGCAAGATTAATCGCCCTCTCGAAAGCGCGATCGGTTTCAGCCGCAAGATCGGTTGCCAATAAAATGTTATTCATACCGCACTCTTTCGTTTGATGTTCATTCACCTACCTGCTTCAAACGTTTAAACATAAAGCGCAGAATGGATACTGCCTGAAAAGTTCAACCAAAATCTACTGCTTCGCAAATACTGTAATCCCAAACCTCTACCGTCTCGCCGATTTTTACGGTCAATACTTCCCCTTTGCAGCTAACGACCGTCCCTGCCTTTTTGTTTTCAAGATCGCCCTATACTTTCAGGAGGGCTCTTGCAGCATTTCGACAAACTCTTTCAGCCTTGGACTTTTCGTTGCATCTACGAATGTTGGGCGATCAGAGAAAACCCATCCCCCCCCATCCCAACAAACGTCACGACAAACTGGATCAGCCGCTTGCGTCACTACTTCACATGCGCCGACAATTGAATATTGAGGGTGTATCTGGCTAATCACACATTCTTTTCCTTCAATATTGATTTTGTTTCTTAACTCTATTTCAGGGTGATTTTTTTTGCTGATCATTTTCCAGCCTCCCTTCCTGATAATTAGTGATTGTCAGCAACCCATCCCGCGGCAAAAATCTCTCCTGCAGAATTGAATTGAAAGAGCAAGTTGTGTTCATCATAAATAATCAGTTTTCCGTTGAGCAGATCCTCTTTTTTCATGTGGCCTGAAAAGCTGCCTATATTTTTCATCTGCAGAATTCCTCCTTCGGGGAACGTTTCTACTCCATCTATAAATTTTCTAGTTTTAAGTCGTAGGTCGTGTGGCCAATTCTCCATATTACTTCCTGATAAAAAAGTCCTGACAGAATCATCTTATGAAGATAAGTTGTCTACTATCGGTAAGGGGCTATCAATGTAATACCCGTTACAGATCTCATCTAAATAATAAAATGAGCAGATAGCCTTTTCATGCATATCGAGCCCATAAACATCATCCATAAATGTACTGATTTTCGCCCATGGAAGGCTTGTTGACGCACAAAAAACTATGTCTGCTACGATCTTTTTGTCTTTAAATCTCTTGATCATGATCTTGTGTACAGTTTTTGCCAAATCTATTTGCTCGCTATAAAAATTCAAATCAGCACTTTCCACGAATTTGCTGTGTAGAAAGTTTGATTTCATAGACAGGGCCAAACACTCTCCCCTAGAAACTAAACTGTCGGAGAAAAAAGAACCGAAATACGTAATCATTCGATTTATATGTCTGGATATTTCTAAAAGCTTATTTGTATTTCTCATATTTAAATGCCGATATCTGCAACCCCACTTTTGAATTAACGAGCCATTAAATGTTCCTCTACACCAAACAGGTCGGTTTCTTCTAAATCTACGGCTAAAATCTCCCCATGTAAATACCAGCTAACTACCGACAAACTGCCTATGCTATACTGGCAAAAAGGATAAAGAGGAGTCACAATGGAACAACGGGAAGAGTGCTGCCAAAAACTTCACAAGGAATTAGCGCATGCACGCTCGTATATAGCCTTTCTGGAACGACAGCATCAGGAACCTACTGGCACAAAAGAAAGCCTGCTGGAATTCCAACTGCGTGAACGGGTCAAGGAACTTAATTGTCTGTATGGTTTGGCAAGGCTGATTGAGCAGGACAAGCAGGGGCTTGAGTCCATATTACTTGGCACAGTGAAGCTTCTTCCGGGCTCTTGGCAATATCCGGACGTTACTTGCGCAAGAATTAAACTCAATGACAAGGTTTTCCAGTCCGAGAATTTCAAACTAACGCAATGGAAACAAAAGTCAGAAATTTATGTTTTTGGAAAGCAAGAAGGGACGGTTGAAGTCTATTATCTTAAGAAAAAGCCTATGCTCGATGAAGGCCCGTTTCTTAAAGAAGAACGCCTCTTGATCAATGCAGTAAGCGACCACATTGCTAGAGCGATTGAGAAAATAAGCACTCAACAACAACTACAGGTCGAACGTCAAGCACTTCAGGAGGCCAATGCTTCTCTCCACGACTCTTTGACTCAAAGTCAAAAAGAGAAGAGGATGGTTGGTACATCTATTCAGGCGAAAATTGATAAAATAATTACTCCTATCATTTATGCATTACAGGGAGAGATGAACCAACAGCAACTTCAATATTTATGTCTTATAAAGAAAAACCTAAGCAATATTATTTCACCATTCGTAGAAAATCGTCCAAAAGTGGTGTATACGCTTAGTCCTGCCGAACTGCAGGTCAGCAATATGATAAAACACGGTATGTCCTCAAAGGAAATAGCGAACCTACGTGGGACATCACTGTCAACTGTAAATCGACACCGCGAAAGTATTCGCCGTAAATTGGGACTCACGAATCGTAAGGCAAACTTGGTCTCTTATCTCAACAATGTACTGGGGGAATAGAAATGTTAATTTGAGGTGACAACTATCCTGGCACATAGGGCAACCATTTGGAATCTGGTCGAGCCGTTTTTGTCTTACGGATGGCGCTATTCCAGACAGCAATGCCCCACCAAATCAAAACGCCCCGAAATCTTCGAGGCGCTTTGCAGTCATTTATTTTTTGGTAATCATTCCCGCCATGGGAACCTTTTTCGAGCACCCTACTACCGTGATCTCAACCACATCAACATTTAGGTTGATGAGTCTTCCACTAACTGATCAGGCGTTTCAGAGGATATCATAATCTCTTACTCCTTTTCGTTTGAGGTATTTTAAACTTACCACAAAGCCACGACAGAAGAACAGCCCACCCTATTTCCGAATGGGCCGTTTCTGTGTCTGAATAGTAGTAATAAAATGAAGCCCCGGCCATAGCTGAGGCTTCTTCGTTTCTACGTCTAAAATATTGTAACTTTTAGAAACCAATTCAAACCACCAACAGAGCAAACAACAAAAGCCCAGCAGTGCAAAACCAGCTGGGCCTTTTCTTAAAATTATTACTGTTTTAAGCCTACGGCCAGAGCTAACTTCGCTCGCTCCTTTTCTGCAATGCTGCCTTGATTTCATCGACGCAACGATAGGGTATTTTCAAACCGTGAAATCCACTGCCGATCTCAATTCCAGAACCAGGATCACCATGAAAGTCCGAACCACCGGTGACAACCAGATCATGCTCACGCGCCAGTTTGATCAGCCAGTCGGTATCTTCCATATTTGAACCATTGTTGTAGGCTTCGATGCCATCAAGGCCGAGACCGACCAGCTCGACAACCAGGGTTTCCAGCTTGCGCCGTTCGCGGGTGATATAGGGAGGATGGGCCAGCACTGCTAAACCGCCACTGCGCTGAATCAGACCAATCGCCTCATCAACAGGAAAATAGCGTTTAGGCACATTACAGGGGACCAGATAGCGGTTAAAGGCGGCTTCATTATCAGCGACATAACCGGCCTCACGTAGCGCCTGGGCAATATGCGGTCGACCAATGGTCCCACCGGCCAGTTTCATTACCGCATCTGGATCGATCGGCGCACGCCCCTCGTCAGCCAGTTTTTCGTTAACCCGCTCGATAATCTGCCGATTGCGACCAGCACGAAACGCCTGAAACTCCGCCAGTTCGCGATTCAGGTAGGCATCTTGCGGATTAAACCCATAACCGAGCAAGTGCATGTCGGTGTAATCGTACCACTGGGTCGACAGCTCGACCCCACTGAGCACTTCGATCCCCAGCGCGACACCAGCCTGCTGGGCGGCAGCAATGCCATTCACATTGTCGTGATCAGCCAGAGCGATCACCGCCAAATCCGCCGCTGAGGCCATAGCCACCAGCTCTTCTGGAGAACAAAAACCGTCCGAGCAGGTCGAGTGGATATGCAGGTCTACAAGCTTTCTTTCCATCTGCTTATTATTTCCTTTTCTTGACCCGGAAGCCAGACTTTTCCAGCGCACTGGCCAGGTCGGTGTTAACGTTGACCGGAGCAGCCTTAACTGGAGCAGCCTTAACTGGTTTTTTTTGCGCCGCTCGCGCCGGACGCTCGACGTTATTCGCGTCGGCAGATTTCATACTCAAAGCGATCCGCTTGCGTTGTAAATCGACCTCAAGAACCCGTACCTGCACCTGTTGACCAACCTTTACAACCAGATTCGGATCCTTGACAAAACGATCGGCCAGCTGACTAATATGCACCAGCCCATCCTGATGGACACCGATATCGACAAAAGCGCCAAAGGCTGCGACGTTCGTGACCACGCCGTTGAGTCGCATCCCTTCCTTGAGATCTTTCACTTCCATCACATCTTCGCGAAACGCTGCACTGACAAAAGTTTCACGCGGATCACGACCGGGTTTTTTCAATTCGTCGCGAATATCCTGCAAGGTTGGCAAGCCGACATCTTCACTGATGTAGGCTTGCAGATCAATCTTGACCAGCAATGATGGATCGGCGATCAACTGCGCAACGCTGAGTCCAACATCTTTCGCCATCTGCTCAACCAACCGATAACGCTCCGGGTGTACGGCGGTGTTGTCAAGAGGCTGTTCGGCGCCTCTGATGCGCAAAAAGCCAGCCGCCTGTTCAAAGGCCTTTTTGCCGAAGCGTGGCACTTCTAGCAACTTTTTCCGCCGGGCGAAAAGGCCTTGTGCGTCGCGCTGCTGGACAATCAACTTGGCAAGCGACTCGCTAATTCCGGAGACAAAGCTGAGCAACGCCCAGGAAGCGGTATTGAGATCGACACCGACAAAGTTAACGCAGGACTCAACCACCTCGTCGAGAGATTTCTTCAGTGCCGTTTGACTGACATCATGTTGATATTGACCAACACCGATACTTTTTGGATCAACCTTGACCAGCTCAGCCAAGGGATCCTGCAAACGACGAGCGATGGAAATGGCGCCGCGGACGGTCAGATCGAGATCGGGGAATTCTTCGCGGGCGATATCGGAAGCAGAATAGATACTGGCACCAGCCTCGCTGACCATCACCACCTGCAGCTTAATCTCGCTTTCTTTCAAACAAAGCCGGACAAACTGGTCCATCTCACGCCCGGCCGTGCCGTTACCGATAGCGATCATTTCAATATTGTGCGCTTTAACCAGACGCAACAGTTCCTGCTTGGCCGGTTCAATGCGGCCGCCCCCGGTATGCGGATAAATGGTGACATGTTCTAAAAATTGCCCGGTTGGGTCCACCGCAGCCAACTTGGATCCGGTGCGCAAACCGGGATCAATGCCGAGGACCCGGCGACTCCCGGCCGGAGCGGCCAGCAGCAGGTTGCGGAGGTTTTCGGCAAACACGCGGATCGCCTCTTCATCGGCCGCTTTTTTTGCCTGCAGGCGCAACTCGACCTCAATCGAAGGCGCCAGCAAACGATTGTAAGTATCGCTGATCACCGTGAGCAGCCAATCACGAAAACAGCTGCTGCGCGGAATCAACAACTGGGCCAGCCGTGCGAGAATGTCCTCTTCTGGAGCAGCCACCGTTAAACGCAGCACGTCTTCCTTTTCCCCGCGACGCATGGCCAACATCCGGTGCGAGGGAACCTGACGGAGCGGCTCACTAAAATCGTAGTACATCTCAAACTTACTGACGGTCCCCTCTTTGCCCCGTGCCGGCTGCGAATTAAACAGTCCTTGCTGCCAGGTCAGGTCGCGCACCAAACCGCGCGCCTCGGCACTGTCGGAGAACTGTTCCGCGACAACATGCCCGGCGCCAGTCAAAGCCGCTTCGGCATCAGGCACCTCAAGTTCGGCGTTGATGAAGGGCGCTGCCAGTTCTTTCAGATCACCGCTAGTGGCAGCCAACAGCAGCGCAGCCAACGGCTCCAAACCCCGTTCTCGGGCGATGGTTGCCTTGGTCCGACGCTTCGGCTTATAGGGCAGGTAGAGATCTTCAAGTTCGGTCTTCTGCCGACAGACAAGCAACTTGGCACGTAATTCGGCAGTCAGCTTGCCCTGTTCATCGATGGTTTTAAGAATCGTCTTGCGACGATCGTTGAGCTCTTTATGGTATTCGTAACGCTCCTGAATAAGTCGGATCTGCACCTCATCCAACTCACCGGTCGCCTCTTTCCGGTAACGAGCAATAAAGGGAACCGTAGAGCCCTCTTCCAACAATGCGACAGTCTGTACGACCTGTGCCAATTGCAAACCGGTTTCTTCAACCAGCAGCTGTTTAAGTTCGAGTGTTGCAGGTTCAGCCATAGAAGAAGTTTCCTTTAAACGACGAGGATCTGATCAGGCACCAAATCCTCGATTATATGCTATAAGTTTTGGGTGCGCGATGTTAACACGCAGCCTGACGTTTGCAAAGCGAAGGATGCTTGACCATTGACACACCAGCGTGTACACATGAATCAACAGATTATCACTACGAGACGCCGATGCCTCCACGCTTAGAAGTTAAAAATCTGCAGAGCTATTTCTTTACCCGCTCCGGTCTGGTCAAAGCGGTCGATGATGTTTCGTTCACCATCAACCAGGGAGAAACCCTGGCCTTGGTCGGCGAATCAGGCTGCGGTAAATCGATGACTGCGCTTTCGTTACTGCGCCTGCTCCCGGAACCGGGCAGGATCGTCAATGGTGAAATCCGCCTGTCAGGTCACGATCTGCTGATGCTACCCGACCTTGAAATGCGGCGCATCCGTGGCAACGAGATCTCAATGATCTTTCAAGAACCGATGACCTCGCTAAACCCGGTATTACGCATCGGCGAACAGATTGCCGAAGTATTGCGCCTGCACGAAGGACTTAGTGCGCAAGCAGCACTTGCCCAGGCCGGTGAGCTCCTTTCCCTGGTCGGACTTTCCGACCCACAGCAACGTTTGCGTGATTATCCCCATCAGCTCTCCGGCGGACAACGCCAGCGCGTCATGATTGCCATCGCCCTGGCCTGTGACCCCAAGCTATTGATCGCCGACGAACCAACAACGGCCCTTGATGTCACCATTCAGGCGCAGATCATGGACCTGTTGAAAAAGTTAAAAGAGGAACGGCAGATGGCCACCCTGCTGATCAGTCACGATCTGGGAGTCGTCGCCGGCAACGCAGACAAACTGGCCATCATGTATGCCGGGAAGATCGTCGAAAGCGGACCGGTCTCCGCTCTATTCAACAATCCACTGCACCCTTACACGCAGGGACTTCTCAACTGCATCCCCCGACTCGGCCAAAAAGAAGCCCTGCCAACGATTCCCGGACAACTGCCAAATCTGCGCGAACATCATGATGGTTGTTTATTTATCGATCGCTGCGATACCCCTTGCCCGCCCTGCGGACATCAGGCCCCGGAGCTGCTGGAAATCGAGCCGGAACATTGGGTCCGCTGCTGGAGATACTGATGAAGCCACTGCTCGAAGTCTGCAACCTGCATAAAAGTTTCCGCACCAGCGATTCGCTCGGCAAATCAAAGGGTCGCCTAGTTGCCGTAGACGGCGTCTCCTTTACGCTCAACCAAGGGGAAACCCTCGGCCTGGTCGGCGAATCGGGCTGCGGAAAATCGACCACCGGAAAACTGATCATGCAGTTGCTGCAAGCGGATCAAGGACAAGTGCTATTCGACGGGACCGATCTGAGCGACCTTTCGCCTCGACAGATGCGCCCCTTTCGGCGCCAGTTGCAGATGATTTTTCAAGACCCTTACTCTTCGCTCAACCCGCGCATGACGGTGGGCGATATCCTCAGCGAACCGTTTGCCATCCACAAACTGGCCCCGGGTCGACAAATCCGTGATCTGGTGATTCAACTGCTGGACAAAGTCGGCTTGACGGCAGAGCATGAGCAACGCTATCCACACGAGTTTTCTGGTGGGCAACGACAACGGGTCGGCATTGCCCGGGCTCTGGCGGTACAACCGAAGCTGATCATTGCCGACGAACCGGTTTCGGCCCTCGATCTTTCAGTACAGGCGCAGATCCTCAACCTGCTACAGGACATTCAACAGGAAAACAACCTCAGCTATCTGTTTATTGCCCACGATCTGGCCGTTATCGAGCATGTCAGCGACCGGATAGCTGTAATGTATCTGGGCAAAATCGTCGAACTGACAACAGCAGATGAGCTTTACCGCAAGCCACAGCATCCCTATACAGAAGCACTGCTTAACGCTGTACCGATCCCTGACCCGGCACAACCACGCCCAGCACCACTGTCGGGAGAAATCCCCTCACCGATCAACCCACCGAGCGGTTGCTACTTCCACCCCCGTTGCCCTTATGCTGATCAACTCTGCCGACAGACATCGCCACCACTTAACGATTGCGGCAACGGACATCTGGTCGCCTGTCACCACAACGATCAGGTTGGTCGCTATCTCTTAAGAAAAACATCTACTTGACATAATTGTGCCACGAGTGACACAATTCGAAATCATTTCTGCTCGCAGAGGATTTCACCATGTCGACCCCGAAAAGCACCGGACCAATTGCAACCATCAGCGACCGCTGTCGTAAATGCTACTCATGCATGCGCAACTGCCCGACCAAGGCGATTGGCGTTTTTCAGGAATCAACAGAGGTCATCCATCATCGCTGTATCGGCTGCGGCAAATGTATCCAGGTCTGCTCACAGCAAGCGAAGGTCATCGCTGACGCCATCAAAGAAACCGAAGAGCGGCTACGCGGTAAGCAACCGGTTGTCGCCGTACTCGGCTGCTCTTTCCCAGCGTTCTTTTACGACCTGGATCCAGCACAAATGGTCACCGCTTTAAAAAAGCTCGGTTTTGACGAGGTTCTCGAAGGGACCGCCGGAGTCGAACTAATCTCCCCAGAATATCGAGAGATGATCGAACAAAAGCAGGATACACCGCTGATTTCCAGTCACTGCCCAACCGTTGTCGATCTCATTGAACGTCACTATCCGCAGTTATTGAAAAACTTGGTTCCGGTCGTTTCGCCGATGGTAGCCATCGGCCGCTTCATCAAAGCACACCGTGGCGCAGACATTCAAGTTGTCTATATCAGTTCCTGCATAGGGGGGAAATTCGAAATTTCTTCCGATCCGGTCAAAGGCGCGATCGACACGGTACTGACTTACAGCGAATTAAATCGCATGCTAAAAGATCGGAAAATTGATCCACATCGCCTCGGCAAAACTCCGCTGGCCGGCTTACCAACCAGCAGCGGTCGAAGCTTTTCGATTGTCGGTGGCCCTTTTAACAACTTCGGTATCGTGAATAACGGCCTCGACCCAAACTTTGTCACCACCGTCGGTGAGCAAGCCAGCATGGAAGTTATTCACGACCTTGCGGCCGAACGGATTTCACCCCAATATGTCGACGTGCGTTTTTGTA
Source organism: Desulfuromusa ferrireducens (assembly GCF_055389805.1). Lineage (NCBI taxonomy): Bacteria > Pseudomonadati > Thermodesulfobacteriota > Desulfuromonadia > Desulfuromonadales > Geopsychrobacteraceae > Desulfuromusa > Desulfuromusa ferrireducens. Next base: position 2,827,353 of record NZ_AP042415.1, on the reverse strand, counting down.
GTGGCGGCTGCATCGGCGGTCCGGGAAGGACCAACCGGCTGACCTCATTTTCCAAGCGCAACCTGATTATCGACTACCTGCATCGGGACATCCCCTATCAGCCCTCGGCACATTACCTGAAAGCCCCGGATGAGCTGCACCTGGATCGACAATTTTCCAACAAAAAACATCAGCTGGAGCGCCCTAACGGCGACGCCATCAAACGCATCCTCAATGAAACCGACAAATTCACAGAACAGGACGAACTCAACTGCGCCAGCTGTGGCTATGCCACCTGCCGCGAACACGCCGTAGCCGTCTACCAAGGCCTGGCAGAGACCCGCATGTGCCTGCCTTTCTCGATGAACCGAATGGAAGAAGACCGAACCAGCCTGGAGCAGAAATATGACCTGGCCCGTCGCGCCCTCGATCAGGAATATGCCGGAACCTCGATAATCGGCAACGACCCTCGCACCCAAGGCGTCTTGCACATGATCAAACAGGTCGGGCCGACCCCAACCTCGGTGTTGATTCGTGGCGAAAGTGGCACCGGCAAAGAGTTGACCGCCCGAGCGATTCACGAAGCCAGCCTGCGGGCCGACAAACCGCTGGTCACCGTTAATTGTACGACACTGACCGATAGCTTGCTGGAAAGTGAACTTTTCGGTCACAAAAAAGGCTCGTTCACGGGCGCGGTCAACGACAAAAAGGGCCTTTTCGAGGCTGCTGATGGCGGGACCATTTTTCTCGACGAAATCGGTGATATTACGCCAAAACTCCAGGCGGAACTATTGCGCGTTCTCGACAGCGGTGAGATCAAACCGGTCGGCAGCAACAAAACCAAAACCGTCGATGTGCGGATTATTGCCGCCACCAACAAACAAATCGAAGAAGGGATCAGCAATGGCTGGTTCCGTGAAGACCTTTTCTATCGCATCAATGTTTTCACCATCACCCTGCCACCGTTGCGCAGTCGCTTGATCTCTCTGCAGCAGCTGGTTGATCACTTCCTCAACCATGCTGCTCGCCGGCTCAATAAAACCATCCACAAAATCGACCATCAAGCCAGGCAAGCGCTGATGTGCTACCACTGGCCGGGCAATATCCGCGAATTGCAGAACATTATCGAGCGCGCCGTTGTACTTTCTCCAGACCAGGTGATCCACTTGGAGCAGCTGCCTGTCATTTTTGCTGAATTATTGCGAAAACAGCAGGGAGAAATGACCGCCGGAGAAACCGGACTACGCCAACAGCGTGACCAGCAAGCCGGTAAAATTGAAGCTGATTTGCTGATCCATTTTTTGCGCGAAGCGGGTGGTAACGTGTCCGCAGCAGCGAGGCTGGCCAGTATCCCCCGCAGGACCTTTTACCGCATGCTTGAGAAACAAAGTATCGACAGCAAAAGTTACCGTGACAAAAGATAGACAGTGTGTCAAACAATGCACAAACCATAACCACCTGTGCCACTCGTGACACACGGTGATTTTACCAGACGACACGGCGATAAGACCAGTTAGCTATCAAAAGGCCACAGCATGTGCCATCCATGGCACAAATATCAACCAGACCTGAACACAAATCCCGCAGAAAGAGCCAACTTAAGCATCTTTCGACCCAGACAAAAATACTGGCACAGCCTTTGCTTTGTCTACGAGTAAATGCATAGGGATTTATCACGTTCCCGCCCGAACGGACAGCAACATCCCTCTTACGTCGTCAAGGACCTCTCTCCCCTTGACGACGTTTTTTTTTGCAGTCGCAATAGGGACAATTTTGCGCTAAACTATGCAAGCTTTAATTTTATGACCCTTTCGTTGGCGCCTCAATGACCCCCAAAGTTCATAAAAAATCTGACAGCAGCCTCGGCCTGAGCACCTTGCAGGACATTAGCGCGCTGATTCTGCAATCTCATGACCTCGACGAAACAATCAGCAACATCGTTGATCTTGTCGCGGTGAGAGCCCACTCTGATGTTTGCTCTCTCTACCTACTGGATGAAGACGGCCTCACCCTGCGTTTGCGCGCAACCCATGGTCTGGACCCAGCTGCTATCGGCACCGTCAGCCTGCAGATCGGCGAAGGCCTCACCGGGCAAGTAGCAAAGGAACAACGTATTCTGGCCCTTGAGGAGCCACAAAACCATCCCCACTACAGATACTTTGCCGAAACCAAGGAAGAACAATTTCACACCTTCGTCGGCATCCCCCTGTTTGATCGCAGTCATTCGATCGGTGTCCTGGTTATCCAGACCCGCAAAGCCTACCAGTTTACAGAAGAAGAGCTTTCCACCCTGACCACCATTGCCTTTCAAGTCGCATCGATTGTGGTCAACGCGCGCCTGCTGGATGCACTCGACGATCAACAGCTCCACCACAAAACTAACGGACCGATACTGCCGCAGCTAGAGCCCATCGAATCGAACGGCCAAGAACAAACCGTTTTACGCGGACAAGTTGCCTACCCTGGTGTCGTTACCGGCCCAGCGAATATCATCGATCAACAGCTCGGCTTTGCCGATATTTTTGACGAGTCGAACGTTGATACCAAAGCGGAGCTGAAAAAGCTCGATGAAGCGCTCCGCAAAACCCGCATCCAAACTCTTTACCTGGAAAAACGGGTAGCCGACCAGTTAACCAAAAAAGACGCGGCCATATTCCACACCCACCTGATGATCCTTGAAGATCGCGGCTTCATCGAGCGCCTGCACGACCTAATCGAAGAAAGCCACAGTGCTCCCTACGCATTAAAAAAAGTTATCGGTGGCTACCTGGATGCATTCGCCAACATGGAAGATGCCTATCTGCGAGAACGCGCCGCGGACATGGAAGATATCGGCCGGCGTCTATTGGCTAACCTGGTCGGTCAGGAGCCTGAAAGCCTGCACCTGCATCATTCCGGCATCTTGGTCGCGAAACGTCTACTCCCCTCCGACATGGCCATTCTCGATCACGACCTTATCCGTGGCATGGTCATCGAGTCAAACGAAGCGAATTCGCATTCAGTCATCATGGCCAAGGCTCTCGGCATCCCAGCGGTAATCGGCGTGCAAGGCGCGGTATCACTGATCGAACCGGATGCCGAACTGATCCTCGACGCCAACGCTGGTTGCGTCTATCTGAACCCCAGCGATTCGATTCTCGACGAGTACTTCCGTCTCGAACATGACCGCCTCCAGGAAAAGGAGCGGCTCGATAAACTCCGCGACATTCCAGCGGCCACTCGAGACAATCAGCGGATTATACTGCGAGCCAATATCGGCCTGCTCAGCGATATCAATATTGCCCGACGCAACGGCGCTGAAGGGGTAGGTCTGTACCGCACGGAATTCCCCTACATGGCCCGCAGCAGCTTCCCCGATCGGGACGATCAGTACAAGCTCTATAAACGAGTCATTGAGGAATTCAATGGTGACCCGGTCACTATCCGCACCCTTGACATCGGAGGCGACAAAGCGCTCCCCTACTTCACACCACCAAAAGAAGATAACCCGTTTATGGGCTGGCGATCGGTCAGGGTCAGCCTCGATAACCGTGAAATTTTCCAGACGCAGATCGAAGCGATTCTGATGGCCGCTGTCCACGGTCCAATCCGACTGCTGTTCCCGATGATCTCCAATATGGAGGAAATCCGCAGCTGCAAGGAAGTGGTCCTGGATGCCATGGAAAACCTTCAACAGCAGCAGATCCCCTACGCTAAGGACGTGCCCCTTGGCGCAATGATTGAAGTTCCTGCCGCCGTGCGGCTGGCCCCGCATTTAGCCAAAGAAGTAGATTTCTTCTCCCTGGGCACCAATGACCTGATTCAGTATCTCCTCGCTGCGGACCGTGGCAACCCACTGGTACAAAGCTATTACGATCCGCTCCATCCAGCAGTCCTGCTATCGCTCGAATCTTTGGCCAAAGTCACCCGCGAGCAAAATATCGACCTGTGCCTGTGCGGAGAAATGGCCACCGACCCGGTCAATCTACTGGCCCTGATCGGGATAGGCTTCCGTCAATTTTCCCTCTCAGCACCCTACATTCCCAGGCTGAAGGAATTCATCGGCCTGATCGACACCACAGAGGCAGAAGCCCTGGCCCACAAAATCCTGGAATTGGCAGATAGCAAATCAATCCGCGCGCTGCTCGTGGAAAAGATCAACAGATTTACCATCAACTAGTACCTTGTACCCCCTAAATCGTCGCACCTTGCTTGTTATTTGACGCGCCACCTGTGTTGTGACTTTAGTTGCATAGCGGTGCTATGCGCCCTTAGTCACGCCTTATTGGCACGCCAAACCCCTTCGCAATCTTGCGACACTTTAAGAGTTACAAGGCACTAGCCCTTCCCTCAGACAGGAGCGGAATAAAAAAAGCCGGACCATTTCGGCCCGGCGGAATTAACGGCGTATAAAAAATTTCGCTATTCGAAGATCAACAGCAAATCACCTTGATCGATCTGATCACCTTCACCAAAAACAATTTCCCTAACAACCCCGGCCTTCTTGGCCTTGATGTTGGTCTCCATCTTCATTGCTTCGGTCACCATCAGAACATCGCCCTCTTTAACTTTATCTCCAGCATCAACCAACTGCTTGAAAATCTTACCCGGCATCGGCGCACCGACTTCTTTGCCATTATCCGGGTCGGCTTTGACATGACTCGACTCATCTGCTTCGACAGAATCGTCCTTGACCGTTGCACTGCGCGGCTCACCGTTGAGCTCGAAATAAATATTTCGCGTCCCATCTTCTCGTACCCGACCAACGGCATTAAGCTTTACGATCAGAGTTTTACCCGGTTCGATTTCGATAACCACTTCATCGCCGACATCCAGACCATAGAAAAACACCGGAGTCGGCAAAAATGAGGTGTCGCTGTATTCTTGCCGGAAACGGTCAAACTCTTCATAAACACCGGGGTACAAAACCGCAGAGAGCACATCCTCGTCGCGAACCTTATGATCAAGCTTCTTCTCCAGCTCATCCCTCTTCAGCACAAAGTCGACCGGCTCAAGCAATTCACCGGGACGGCAGGTAAGCGGCTGCTCGCCTTTAAGGATAATTTTCTGCAGTTTCTCGGGGAACCCGCCATAGGGCTGGCCGATCATCCCTTTAAAGAAATCGACAACCCCTTGCGGGAAGGCCAGATCCTGACCACGCTCGTAGACATCTTCGGGCTCAAGATTATTTTGAATCATAAACATCGCCATGTCACCAACGATTTTCGATGAGGGGGTAACCTTTACCAGATCACCGAACATGTCATTAACCTTGCGGTACATCTCCTTACACTCTTCCCAACGATGCCCCAGCCCCAAGCCCTCGACCTGCGGCTTGTAGTTGGAATACTGACCACCGGGAATCTCATGATGATAGACCTGAGCGGTACCACTGCGCAGTTCGGACTCAAACGGCGCGTAGTAAGTCCGGCAGGTTTCCCAGTAATTGGCCAGCTTCTGCAATCCCACCATATCCAACTTCGGATCCCAGATAGTTCTTTCCAAGGTGGCCAAAAGGGCATTCATGTTCGGTTGAGCAGTCAAACCGGAAACAGACGAGAGAGCCGCGTCAACAACATCGCAGCCGGCCTGAGCTGCCATCATCAGCGTAGAGACTCCGTTACTTGAAGTATCGTGGGTGTGCAAGTGAATTGGCAGCCCGATTTCGCTTTTCAGTGCCTTCACCAGTTTCTCTGCAGCAAACGGCTTGAGTAACCCAGCCATATCCTTGATGGCGAGAACATCTGCGCCCATAATCTCGAGCTCTTTGGCCATATTGACATAATACTCAAGCGGATATTTATCGCGCTTCGGATCGAGAATGTCGCCGGTATAACATATCGACGCTTCACAGATGGCTCCACTCTTTTGTACCGCCTCCATCGCGACCTTCATGCCAGTGGTCCAGTTCAGCGAATCAAACACCCGGAAAACATCGATGCCACGTTCAGCAGCCTTGGCGACAAACTCCTGCACCACGTTGTCGGGATAGTTGGTGTAACCGACAGCGTTGGAGCCACGCAACAACATCTGGAAAAGAATATTCGGGATTTTCTCCCGCAAACGCTCCAAACGCTCCCATGGATCTTCGCGCAGAAAACGCATCGACACATCATAGGTTGCCCCACCCCACATCTCCAGCGACCAAAGACCCCCCCCCAGATGTGCGGTTGCCTCGGCAATACGATCCAGGTCATAAGTCCTGAAACGGGTTGCCATCAGCGACTGGTGAGCATCGCGCATGGTCGTATCGGTCACCAACAGATGCTTCTGCTTGCGGGTCCACTCAGCTAACCCCTTGGCACCCTTTTCTCGCAGAATGTCGCGGCTACCACGCGGGTGAGCCTGACCATAAGGAATTTCCGGGACATCGGCTTCACGCAGATCTTTGTAATGCAAAGCTTTTTCCGGTGAAATCCCAGGATAACCATTAACAGTGGTATGGCCGATAAAATTGAGGATTTTATTGGCCCGGTCCTTTTTCACCTTCAGATCAAAAACTTCTGGATGCTTCTCGAGGAAAGACGTATCACAGGTCCCCTTAAGGAAAACCGGATGGGTCATCACTTTTTCCAAAAAACCAATATTGGTTTTAACGCCACGAATACGGAATTCCTGCAAAGCTCGGTGCATGGTACGGGCCGCGCACTCAAAACTTAGGCCCCAGGTCGAGACCTTTACCAGCAAAGAATCATAATGCGGAGTGATGTAGGCACCGGCATAACCGGCCGCTGCATCAAGACGGACACCGAAGCCGGCGGCAGTTCGATACGCTTTTATAGTGCCAAAATCCGGGGCGAAATTATTGCCCGGATCTTCGGTGGTAATCCGGGACTGAATAGCAAAACCACGCAGCTCGATATCTTTTTGTGATTTAATTCCGATCTCTGGATCAGCTAACTTATACCCTTCGGCGATACGGATTTGCGCCTGCACCAGGTTGCGCATGGTGACCAGCTCTGTGACCGTGTGCTCGACCTGAATCCGTGGATTAACCTCAATAAAGTAGAAGTCCCCCTTCTTATCCATCAAAAACTCGACCGTTCCTGCATTGCGATAATTAACCGCATTGGCGATTTTCAACGCATAGCCGCAGAGCTCTTCACGTTTTTTCTTGGTCAGATAGAGTGACGGGGCGATCTCGATAACCTTCTGATGGCGCCGCTGAATCGAGCAATCACGCTCATAGAAGTGCACCAGATTTCCATGGGTATCACCAAGGATCTGCACCTCGACGTGTTTCGGATTCTCGACATACTTCTCCAGAAAGATCGTGGAGTCACCGAAAGCGGCCTGCGCCTCAGAAGCAGCGCTACGGATCCCCTCGAGGAGCTCCTTTTGGTTGTGCGCTACGCGCATACCACGGCCACCACCACCGGCACTCGCTTTGGCGATAATCGGATAGCCACATTCCTTGGCAAAGATCAGAGCCTCTTCATCGGTTTGGATTGGACTTTCCGTTCCTGGAACAATCGGCACACCCGCATCAAGCGCGACCTGACGACCGGAAACCTTATCTCCGAGACGGCGCTGTATTTCCGGGGTCGGCCCAATAAAAGTAATCCCAGCCCGCTCACAGGCCTCGGCGAAATCAGCATTTTCCGACAGAAAGCCATATCCTGGGTGGATAGCATCGACATCTTTTTTGCGCGCCAGGTCGATAATTTCATCGATCGACAAGTATGCATCGATCGGCCCCTTCCCTTTACCGATCTGATAGGCTTCATCTGCCTTATAGCGGTGCAAGGACAAACGATCTTCTTCGGAATAAATAGCTACGGTTGAGATGCCCAATTCAGTACAGGCACGAAAAATTCGGATGGCAATTTCTCCACGATTAGCCGCCATGATTTTTCTAAATTTCTTTACACCCATAGTTTATTCCTCCAAGAAAATGATTTATTGATTCAAAAAAATGAAATATTTCGAGATAACTAAAAAATATTCACTAAAACTTTTTTCCTGTATTTTCGACTGGTTATAATTATAACACAGGGATATGAAAACAGAACCGATGGTTCAATGTCAAGCTAGAATAGCGTTTTACTACGTACAGATCTTGTACTTAATTCCAGCAATAAAGGCACAACAACCAGGGAAATGATGTGATATCGGATAATTACACGAAAAAGATTTATTACTACATATGTACCAGGAAGGGTAAAAAAAATGGCTCTATAAAATTAAATTGTTTAAGCCTGAACGCTGAGACGGGCAAAACCTGAAGAAATATTATTGCTCGATGGCTGTGGGTCTAATTGAGGCGAAACCGATGAAGCTGCATCCTCTTCCGTCTCTCCATCTGCGGCAGAGGAAGCTTCCGGGTCGACTTCTTTTAATTCTTCGGACTGTTTTTGAGCCAATTCCACACGCGCCTCAGCGGCCATCGACTGCGCCCGCTGTGCCACCTTCATATCCTGAGCAGAAGGTTCTGCAGGAGCCAAAGCTGCGGCACGAACCTGCTGCGCTTTTTGTATAGTCGCCTGCGGATCACCAGCTATCGGCGAAATATCGATACTGACTTCGCCACCAACAGCATAGGACTGGCCATCAGGGCCTCGCTCTAAGGAATACGAAGGACCACCGGCATAAGAGCCACCCGTTGAAGCGTGAGCGGCTTCATGGGCTCGCACTTCGCGATCACGAACCTGTAACTGACGAATTTCTTCTGCCTCCTGACTCAGTTCAAAGGAATCACGCTTGCGACCGTCAGCACCAACCTCTTCTTGGCCAGGCACGTTCCGCACCTGTCCAGCGCTAGCGACCTTCTCCTCGTGCTCACTGTTCGGCGTTACAGTGGCAGACTGCTCCGTTCGCCCCTGGAACTGGTTTGCCGCAAAAGAAGCTGCTTGTGAATTAATACCATCGAGCATAAAAAACCTCTATATAGAGTTCGTCTTTTTCAATATCTCACAAAACCAACATTAAGGTCAACAAATCTCATCCACAGCAACCAACCTATTAAAACTTGTGACAACTTTCTGCACATGCTAAATTACGTCAATGAAATGACGCTCCATCCCCGGAGGCTACCGATGTCGCAAAACATACAAATCCTGTTGATTGATGACGAACAGGAAAGCTGCAAAGCCCTTTCACTTCTCCTTACCCGTGCTGGCTATCGCGTTACGACCTGCCATTCCGGGGAAAGCGCTTTAACACTGCTGAAGAAACAATCATTCGAGCTGATTATCAGTGACCTTTTCCTCCCCGGTGTCAGCGGTATTGACATCCTCAAACAGGTTAAAGAGAATTTCCCGCAAACCTGTTTCATCCTGATCACCGGCAACGCTTCGGCAGAAACAGCTGTTGAAGCAATGAAAGAAGGAGCCTTCGACTACATCACCAAGCCCTTCAATTTTGAAAAACTTAAACTTCAAGTCGCCAAAGCCCTGGAAAAAAGTCAACTCGTCAGCGAAAATAAATATCTACGACAACAGTTACACAGAAGATATAAGTTCGACAAGATCATCGGCACCAGTCAAAGCATGCAACAGGTTTTCGCCCGCATGGAGAAGGTCGTCAACACCGACTCGACCATTTTGATTCTCGGCGCGTCCGGGACCGGCAAAGAACTGGTCGCCAAAGCAATCCACTTTAACAGCCAACGCAAAGACAAGCCGTTTATCGCCATCAACTGTGGCGCTATCCCTGCGGACCTTCTCGAATCAGAACTTTTTGGACACACCAAAGGATCGTTCACCGGTGCCATTGCCGACCAGCCAGGCAAGTTCGAAGCAGCCAATGGCGGGACAATTTTTCTCGATGAGATCGGCAACATGCCACTGCAACTGCAGATGAAATTGCTCCGGGTCCTGCAGGAACATGAATTTGAGCGGGTCGGCTCGAGCCGTAAAATCAGCTTGGATGTCCGGCTGGTCTCTGCCACCAACGCCGACTTGACCGAACAGGTCAAAGCCGGCCATTTCCGTGAAGACCTCTACTATCGCTTAAACGTCATCCCTATTGTCCTGCCGTCACTTAAAGACCGGCGCGGCGACATCACCCTGTTAGCAAAATTTTTTCTCGGAAAAATCTGCAAAGAGATGAACCGCCCTCTCATGTCACTTGATCAGGATGCGCTGCATGACATTGAAGCCTATGACTGGCCAGGCAACGTGCGCGAGATGGAAAACATCATCGAGCGGACCGTTGCCCTAACCGACGGCGGCAGTATCACCCGCAACGACCTTCCCCCCGATATCAGCAACTCCAGCAGTGAAGCGCACTCTACTGCACCGCAAGTTACCAGCGAGGGGGTCGACCTTAACCGGGTGATTGCTGACATCGAAAGACAGATGATTCATCAGGCACTGGATTTAGGAAATGGCATTAAGGCCCGTGCCGCCAATCTGCTCAGCATCAACCGAACGACACTGGTAGAAAAAATCAAACGTCTCGACATCGAACTCTAAGAGCAGATGGACACAAAAAAGGCCGGCTCCATTACGGAACCGGCCTTTATAATTTTTTCGGACAACCTCTGCCCGTTTTTTTACGATGTTAACAAGAGCGCCGCAGAAAGAGCTCTCTAAGTTCTACTTTTTCTTTTCCATCTTCTTACGATCATTGGCGTCGAGATATCTCTTACGCAGGCGGATCGACTTCGGCGTCACCTCGACCAGCTCGTCATCAGCGATATACTCCAACGCTTGCTCCAGCGACAGAGCGGTCACCGTGGTCAGACGCGTCGACTCATCAGTACCAGAGGAACGCACGTTGGTCAGTTGTTTACCGCGACAGGCATTGACAACCAGGTCGCCCTCTTTGGCAGCCTGACCGATGATCATCCCCTCGTAAACATCGACCCCGGCGTCGACAAAGAGGAATCCGCGGTCCTGCAATTTGAACAATGAGTAGCCAACCGTCACGCCAGAATCCATAGAGATAATGACACCAGTCTTCCGGCCGACAATCGCACCCTTGTAGGGTCCGTACTCGTGAAAGGTGTGGTTCATCACCCCGGTACCGCGGGTTTCGGTCATAAATTCGGTGCGAAAACCGATCAAGCCACGGGCCGGAACGATAAATTCAATCCGATTGGTGCCATCCATCGGCTGCATCGCCACCATTTCGGCTTTACGGGTGCCGAGTCTTTCGATGACTGAACCCTGATATTCTTCCGGCACGTCGATGGTCAAATACTCCATCGGTTCGCAGCGCTGGCCATCAATTTCACGATAAATAACCTCCGGCTTGGAAACCGACATCTCGAAACCTTCGCGACGCATGTTCTCGATCAGGATCGACAGGTGCAATTCACCACGGCCAGAAACCTTGAATGTATCAGTACTTTCGGTATCTGCAACCCGCAACGAAACATTGGTCCGCAACTCAGCGGTCAAACGGTCACGAATGTTCCGCGAAGTGACAAACTTACCTTCGAGGCCAGCAAAAGGTGAGTTACTGACCATGAAGTTCATCGACAGGGTCGGCTCATCAATCGCGACATAAGGCAGAGCAATTGGAGTTTCTGCGCAGGCCAGGGTTTCACCGATGCCCAAATCTTCAAAACCGGCGATAGAAATGATGTCTCCAGCCGTCGCTTCTTCAACTTCAACTTGCTGCAGACCTTGGTAACCAAGCAGTTTGGAGATGCGACTTTTTTTAATATTGCCATCCTTATCAATCCAGGCGATGGTTTCGCCCGATTTGACCCGGCCGTTAAAAATCTTACCAGTGGCGATCCGGCCGATAAACTTGTTATAGGCGATATTGGTGACCAACAACTGGAACGGGGCATTAACATCAACCTGGGGAGGATCGACCCGGTCACGAATCACGTCGAATAGTGGCTCGAGATTACTAGACTCGTCCCCCAACTCATGCATGGCGTAACCATTTTTAGCACTCGCATAAACAATCGGAAAATCAAGTTGATCTTCGTTGGCGTTCAGCTCGCAGAACAGATCGAAGACCATATCGACCACCGCCTCTGGACGGCAACCGGGACGGTCAATTTTATTGATAACGACGATCGGCTTGAGCCCCAAGTCAAGTGACTTTTTCAGCACAAAACGGGTCTGCGGCATCGGACCATCGAAGGCATCGACCAGCAGCAGGACCGAATCGACCATTTTCAAGACGCGCTCAACCTCGCCACCAAAATCGGCATGACCTGGAGTATCGACGATATTAATCTTCAGACCGCCATGCTGAACCGAAAGATTCTTCGACAGGATGGTGATCCCGCGCTCTTTCTCCAGATCGTTGCTATCCATCACCCGTTCGGTAATGGCTTGATTTTCACGAAAAACCCCGGATTGAACCAGCATGGCATCAACCAAAGTGGTTTTGCCGTGGTCAACGTGGGCGATAATAGCGATATTGCGAATCATTTCCGACATCAGTTAAACCCTTTAAATAGCGTTATTTTCTTAAAAGACGGGAGATTATGTCAGAAAGGCGTAGGTGTGCCAAGCAAATAAGGCTGTTCAGACAAAAATAACGCCTCCGCAACAAAAAATGCCGCGAAGGCGTCAGTAAAAACAACTTCAGCCGGTGATCAGGAGTCGTCCGCAGGTCCCTCTTCGATTGCACCGAAAGATCGATGGAAGATCTCCAGCAGCTCAAGATTATGCTTCGACAACAACGTCGCATTGCCGACAATCGCATAATAGAGGATGCTAAGACGGGTCTTGGACGAATTATCCTGAATCCTTGCCACCTGACTCTTATTGAGTTTTTTGGCGAGGGCGCGCAACTGGCCATCCTTTGCGCTCAGACGCTTGAGGTCAGCGGTTTGTCGGCGGCTGAAGGTTTCTTCAACCTCGAGCAAAATCTCATCGAGCAGTTGCCTGACCTGCTCCAACTCTTCAACCTGGACCGGCAATAGTCCCTCATGGTGATTACCGACGTGGGTATAAGCACGCAGAACGATATCCCGATGGGCGTCAGAGAGTTTCTGCAGACGTCGAATGGTCTGCGGATATTTATGCGAGACCGCCAGATCCTTCTGGCCGAGCAAGCGCATCGACTTAAACATGTTAGCGCTGATGATGTTCGACCACTGTTGAAATTTACTCAGCCGCTTGCGTTGACCACCAATCCGGTCAAAGTTCTGCCGAAACAGCGCTTCAAGGGTCACATCGAGCGATTCACGGGTCTCACGCAACAAAAAGCTCATATGCCCAAAGGTCGTCTCAACACTATCCTGGGCATCTTCAATCGACTTGAGATTGAAGATCGTCTCCTTCTCCGCTTCGGCCGTCATCGCCCGATGCTTGCGGTGCGCATTCCAGATCAAACCCACAGCAACAACCAGCAGCACCAGCACACCAAAGCCCTGGCCATAAAAAATGACCGTGGCAAACAGGCCGGCGAGGGTGAAGGCGATGACTGCGGTCATAAACCAGCCGCCGATAACAGTCAGCACACCGGTAACCCGGTAAACGGCGCTTTCACGCCCCCAGGCCTGATCGGCAAAAGAGCTGCCCATGGCAACCATAAAGGTAACGTAGGTGGTTGAAAGCGGCAATTTATTGGAGGTGGCATAGGATACCACGGCGCTGGCCACCATCAGGTTGACCGAAGCGCGCAGCAGGTCGAACGAGGGGCGGGTCCCTTCGGCCAACACCGGGGCGTTGCCGGGGTCGAGTCGCCGGGCAACAATGGAGCGCACCCCCTTCGGCACGATCAGTCGCATCGTGTCTGAAACATGCAGCACCAGCCGCACAATAGCGCGGGACAGGAAAATCGACTCAAACCGCTCATTGCCCTCATCCTGCTGACTGAGGCTGAGTTCAGTTTCAGTGACCGTGCGGGCCTTCTTCGACAGCCACAAAGTAACAACCATGATCACGCCGGCCAGCAGCAGAAAAAAGGTCTCCGTCTGCACCTTGCTGCCGAGCGCGCCCATAGTGGCGGTCAGCGGCGAGGCCGTCGCCATCGCCGACTCGTAAGCGTGCAGACCGGCCATCGGCACACCGATGAAGTTAACCAGATCGTTGGCGGCAAACGCCATCGCCAATGCAAAGGTCCCGACCAGGACAATCGGCTTGAGAATGTTAAACTTCAGCACCTGCAAGACCTGCAGAATGATTGCCGAGACGACAAAGATAATCAGCAGCAGAAAAACGGTATTACCCTTGATCCAGGCGACATCCTGCTTGGACATAAAGGAAGCACCCTTGGCTCCCTTGACCAGAATAAAATAGGTGATCGACGACAAAGCGACGCCACCCCACAGAGCACCATAGCGTTTGATCCGCTGCTGATAATCGAAGGTAAACAACAATCGGGTCAGAAACTGTACCAGGGCGCCGCAAACAAAGGAGACAGCGACCGAAAGCAAAATCCCCATGATGATAGTGATCGCCTTGGCCGAATTTATATATTGGACAATCGTCAGCAGGCTGTCTCCGGACTGGACGATTTTCAGCAGCGAAACGGCCACAGCAGCGCCGAGCAGTTCGAAAACAATGGAAACGGTCGTCGAGGTGGGCAGCCCGTAGGTATTAAAAAGATCGAGCAGAATGATGTCGGTGATCATAACCGCCAGAAAAATCGTCAGCAATTCCGGCATGGTAAAAAACTGAGGATGGAAGATCCCCTTGCGTGCCACCTCCATCATGCCGCTGGAGAAGGTCACTCCGGCCAAGATCCCCAAACTGGCAATAACCATGATAGTGGCCCGCGGTGCCACCCGTGAACCGATCGAGGAGTTGAGAAAGTTGACCGCATCGTTGCTCACACCGACCATGATGTCGAACAGCGCAATCAAACCAAGAAGACACACTGCAACAAAGAAAATTTCTGTACTCATACTATCCGACTATCCTTTTCAGCGTTGTTCAGCGGCCCGCACCGACCAGTTTTCCGCAAAAAAACCGGACATACCCATTGGTATATCCGGTTTCAGATCATTGGTTAAAACGATCTTTGCAAGCTCATTTAACTAACATAACCCAAAACACAGACCGACCATATAAGCAGAATATTAGGATTATGTTAGTGTAACATTAAAATCATGATTTATTTGGCTTCACCCTCGTTTATTTCCCCCCTGTCACAGTTTGATCAAAAAGCGCCTCATGCAGGTTGACGGTATGATTTTTAACCCGTCGCAGAGCCACGGCCATATCGCTAAAAGTCAGCGCGGACAGAGCACCACAGGAGCCTTCTTTCATCCGAACGAGGTGCGCCTTGCGAATATTATCCGCTAGATCGTTAAGACGATTGGCTTCGTCGTAAATTTTACGCGTGTTATTCAGATCTTCGTTGTTGAAAGATTTACAGACACGGTTGAAGAAAGAGAAGACCTCATGATGAAAGTTGAGCAGATCTTTCCAGGCCTCCTTACTAAAATCAAGATCGTGCTTGTCGAGGCGTTTCATATAGGAACAAAGAGAAGCGGCATAGTCGGCAATTGACTCAAGCTCATCGGCCGCACGCACAAAGCTATAAGCGCGATCCGACTGCTCCTTACTGGCACGACCGGCCTGCATCAGGGTGACGGTGAAAGTGGTAATCTCATGCTGGATGATGTCCGTTTCTTCTTCCAGAGATTTCACCTTGCGATAGAAACGATCACGCCCCTTCAGATCACGCTGAAGATAACTTCCAGCATGCCGCAGGGTCTTATTAACGCGCTTCTGCATCCGCTTGAGTTCCTCGAAAACCATCGAGATACCCATCGCCATCGGCATCGACCCAGGGGCCCCGATGTATTTAAAGGAACCCTTTTCGGCGCCTTCTTTTTCTGGCACCATCCTGACGACCAGCCTGGCGAGATAATTGAGAAACGGCAGCATCACCAGCGTAGCAGTGACATTAAAGAAGGTGTGCCCCATCGCGATATGAGCAGCAATGTAGGGACGATTGCCATCGGCATCGACAAAGCCGGAAACACCCGGAACAAACTTCTCGATCATACTGACATATGGCGAGAAGAGGGCAATGATGATAAACACCCCCAGCAGGTTAAAAACACTGTGCGCCATCGCTGCCCGGCGCGCGGCGGTAGAGCCTCCGATAGCTGCAAACTGTGCCGTGATGGTCGTACCGATATTTTCACCCATGACCAGCGCTACGGCAGTGTACAGCGGGATCGCGCCAGTTGTCGCTAGCGCAATGGTGATGCCGAGCATCGCCGAACTGCTCTGGATAACCATGGTCATCAGACAGCCGATAGCGACACAGCCGAGGATACTCAACAGTGTCTGCGCATCGAGCGTCAGCATCAGATTCATGAAGGATTCGTCGCTGCGTAGAGGCTTAAAAGCGCCACTCATGATCTGCAGACCGAAAAAAATCAGACCCAGGGAAAAAAGCACCTTCGAACTGGCCGAGATTCGGTCGTGTTTGGAAAAGAGCATCGGAAAAACGCCGATGGCGATCAGCAGCAGGCCATACTTACCGACCTTGACCGCTAATATCCAGCCGGTAATGGTCGTACCGATATTGGCGCCAAGAATGACACCGATGGCCTGGGTCAGTTGCATCAGCCCGGCATTGGTCAATCCGACAACCATGACCGTGGTAATCGAAGACGACTGAACAAAGGTGGTTATAAACAGACCAACCAGCACCGCTAAAAAGCGATTGGTCGTCACCGACGCGATCGCCTTACGGATCATGCCTCCCGAAAGCATCTGCAGGCTATCGGAAAGATACTTCATACCAAGGATAAAAATCCCAAGACCACCGATGGCGGTATAGCCCATCTTAAAGGGTTCAATCATTTGTTAAATCCTAAAAATCATAAAGTTAAATATCTGCACTGAACAACTCTATGCCAAAATATCGGGCAGACACAAATGGCCGTCCGACCAATATAAAACCCTGAGAACAGATCATTTGCAAACCCCACGATTGACACAGCGAACCAATCTGGCGGGGTACATTATAAGGAGATTGTTAGGATTGTGTTAGCGCAGAATTAAAAACGAGCATTAAAATTACGAATTGCAAAAAAATAAGTAAAGACAGGACATTCCATATCAAAACTAAAGAAACCCACGAGGACTATCCCTCAAGAAAAACTGCGGGAGTGGCTACTGCAAGCACCGCACTCGACAACAAAATGATGCAAAAAGCAAAAAACAATGCGGGAGCCAAAGAAAAACGACCTTCCTCAACCCCCGCATAGCATTCCAGGTTTACAATAAAGTTGAAAGAGTTATCCGTTAGCAGGCAATCCTGGCAAGTTCTTGCCCATTAACCACCTGCTCACCCTCGGCAACTTCCAAGTGGGTCACTTTCCCCGCACCAGGCGCACTCACCGGAATCTCCATCTTCATCGCTTCGAGAATAAGGATCGTTTCTCCTTCAGCAACATCATCACCCGGATTTTTCAGAATTTTCCAAACATTGCCAGGGATCTGAGCATTCACTGAAGTTCCACCCGAGGCGGCAGCATCAACGGCCTGTGGGCTGTGCGTGCCATGCACATCACGGCGGATATCAGTAGAAAACACCTTCCCGTTGACGGTCACAGTTTCACCATTCAGAGACATTTGATAGTCGGTCCCATCGACGGTGACGACAAAGTCGCCATGATCGGCGGTTTCACCGATAGCATGTTCTTTTTCCTTGTCGACCTTGCGAACACCAATTTCTCCATCACCCTTGAGAAACTTAATCCCTTTTTCGCGGCAAGTCGCAACGATAAAGATGTTCTCCTTGGTTTCTTCAAGCCCTTCCTTGCGCAACATATCCATCGAATGGGCGAGGCTCTTGGTCGGATCAGCATCGTTGATCTCAAGCGGTGGAAGAGTCGTCGGTGGCAGTTTGAGTTGCTCCTCAGCGATCTTCATGATTTCCGGATCGGCCGGCAAGGGAGTCTTGCCGAAGTAACCGAGAATCATCTTCCCATAAGGCTCGGCAATCCGCTGCCACTCGCCAAACATAACGTTGTTGAATGCCTGCTGAAAATAAAACTGGGATACCGGGGTGACCGAAGCGCCGAAGCCGCCCTTGCGGACACATTCGCTCATCGCTTTGATCATCTCTGGATATCTGTCCATGATGCCATTATCGCGCAGCATCTGGGTATTGGCGGTCAGAGCACCACCCGGCATCGGACTCCATGGAATCAGCGGCTCAACGGCAATAGCTTCAGGCGGCAAGAAGTAGTCCTTCATGCAGTCCTTGTAAACTTCAGAAGCCTCGCGCACCTTGTCGATATCAACATCAAGGTCAAACCGGGTACCACGCAGCGCGTGCCACATAACCAAAACGTCAGTCTGGCAGGTTCCTCCCGAGCAGGGAGCCAGAGACAAGTCAATGGTGTCCGCACCTGCTTCAAGCGCTGCGGTGTAGGCAGCTACGCCGGTTCCGGCTGTCTCGTGGGTATGGAAATGAATATTCATATCCCCAGGGAGCAGCTTGCGAGCCCGCTTGATCGACTCATAGACACTTGCGGGGGTGGCAGTTCCGGAAGCATCCTTGAAACAGACGGAGTGGTAGGGGATGTCCGAGGCAATGATCTCCTTGAGCACCGATTCGTAGTAATCTGGGTCATGCGAGCCGCTACAACCAGGAGGAAGTTCCATCATGCTGACGCAGATCTGGTGATTAAGACCAGCCTCGGCGATGCACTTACCACTAAAATTGAGATTATTCAGATCGTTGAGTGCATCAAAATTCCGGATGGTGCTGATACCATGCTTGGCAAACAGCTCGGCATGCATTCTGATGACATCGCTCGACTGCGACTCAAGGCCGACAACGTTGGTGCCACGGGCCAAGGTTTGCAGTTGCGCATCAGGGCCAGCCACTTCGCGAAAACGATCCATCATATCGAAGGCGTCTTCATTACAGTAGAAATAGAGCGACTGAAAACGAGCGCCGCCACCAGCTTCCAAATACTCAATACCTGCGTTGCGTGCCGCCTCTACAGCTGGCATGAAGTCCTCGGTGTAAGCGCGAGCGCCATAAGCCGACTGAAGACCGTCCCGGAAGGCGGTGCACATGAATTTAACTTTTTTACTCATCTTGTTGCCCCTATATATTTCGAGTTGAACTTAATAAACAGTTTGATCCCACCGTCAAAATCGCAGGTCTAAAGAACCAGAACCGACCAGAGGATACCGGCACCAATAGCTGAACCAAGCACCCCAGCCACATTCGGGGCCATGGCGTGCATCAGCAGAAAGTTCTGCGGATCTTCCTTCATGCCAACCATCTGCACCACCCGAGCAGAATCGGGGACAGCGGAAACACCCGCAGCACCGACCAGCGGATTGATCTTGTCTGTCAGGAACAGATTCATAAATTTGGCAAACATCAGCCCACCCGCAGTCGCGACGGCAAAAGAAGCTGCGCCAAGACCGAAGATCAGCATCGACTCAGAAGTGATAAACGTTTGCGCCTGAGTACTCGCCCCAACGGAGAAACCGAGCAGGATGGTGACGATATCAATCATGGAGTTTCTGGCGGTATTGGCCAGACGCTCGGTGCGCGTACTCTCTTTAAGCAGGTTGCCAAAAAAGAGCATGCCAACCAGAACAATGGAGCCCGGAGCGATGGCCGCAGCAATCAGAAAGCCAACGATCGGGAATATGATCTTTTCCCGCTGCGAAACTTTGCGCGGCGCCTTCATGCGGATCAAGCGCTCTTCACGTGTCGTTAACAGCTTCATAATCGGCGGCTGGATAACCGGCACCAGAGCCATGTAGGAATAAGCGGCAATGGCAATCGAGCCGAGGAGATGGGGGGCTAATTTGGCCGCGAGGAAGATTGCTGTCGGCCCATCAGCACCACCGATAATGCCGATAGCGCCAGATTCCGCCGGGGTAAACCCGAGGTAAAGTGCGCCGAGAAAAGTCAGAAAGATACCAACCTGGGCAGCAGCTCCAAGCAGCACCAGCTTCGGATTGGAAAGCATCGTGGAAAAGTCGGTCATTGCACCGATACCGAGGAAGATCAGTGGCGGGAAGAGCCCCTGACTGACCCCGTAATAGATCATATTCAGCACACTGCCCTGATCATAAACACTGAGCAGCATCCCTTCGACCGCAGGAATATTACCAACGACCACACCGAAGCCGATTGGAACAAGCAGTAACGGCTCGTAATCCTTGCGGATCGCCAGAGTAATAAAGATGATGCCGATGATAATCATCAACATATTTCCTGCGGTCATGGTGGCGAACGCAGTTGTAGATAGGAAGTCTTGAAAAATATTCACCTGATATCCTTAGTCTTTCTTTTAGCTCTGGGAGTTTGGGTAGTGTTCTGTGTCGTTCGATTTATTTCGCTGGCAGCGATTCCGCTTGCTTGTGGAAAAGTGCATATGCGATGGCTGCGAGGACCTCTTCATGGTCGGAACTTTTACTGACCGTAGGGGCACCATGTGGGTGTTCTTCTACAGGGAAGAGTTTTTCGGTCAAGGGCATGAGCTTGGGGAGCATAGCGATAAAGAGGGCGATAATTGACAACGCTGCAAAAACGATGATTATCCCAACAATTGAAATAGTGATCCCGTTAGTAGAAACAATGTTCTCTACGCCCATAGTGAGATTGTTCATAGTATCCTCCAGTCTTATCGACAATAATTTTTATAAAACGAGGTTTGGACATTACCAATCACCTTGATTACGGTCAAGAAAAAATAACCATTATCGTAATAGTAAAAAAGTTTAGCTACATTGAATTTGACTGTTTTTAGATTGTCATTTTTAGTAAAACTTAAAAACATGTTTGTTTTTCTTCTATATGCTACCAACTAATCATTCATGATCTTTATTATCAGAAGCTTTAGCTTATTTTAAAGAATTAACTACATAGATAATAAAAACGTTTTTACTGCTATATCTATTAACATAAATTTTCTACATTTTTATTTATTACATTTAGCCACAAATAAGCAATCGTATTGATATTAACTAAATCTACAACTACAAAATACAGCAATATTCCTTTTTTTAAGTAATTATTGAGAACAGCAAACTTACATATAGCCGCCCATACCATGGAACTCAGGTTCTTCCTCATGTGATTATCGGTCAAAAGCGGCAAAACCCAGAAATCTCTCTTTATAACCGATATGGAAGACCAGAATCCGATTCTCCATTTTTATAAAGACGTTCTGTTAACGCTCATGCCAATCACGGCCATCAAGCACTAAAACAGAAGGGAAGTGTCCGGAAAATATGAAAAATTTCCGATTTTGAGAAAAATTTATTTTCGATGGCGGGACGAGCAACTATTTTTACTAATCGATTTCTTGCACTACAAAATTTCACCCAGACGAAAATTTTAGCAAAATACAACAGTTCAACATGCTGCAAAAAAACCTTCTAACCAAGGGAGAATCACTCACACACCCTCAACCGACCACTGGTAAGTCATCCCACCTAGTCGTATATGCGGGAGAAAGATTGACCCGCTTCATAAACCAGTCTTCTTTCTGCCGCTGCCCACCAAACCATATTTTGCCTCGTCCACCTTGATTTATCCGATCAATAGCCGACATCAGCTCATCACTTTTGATTTGCAGAGATGCATCAGCAAAAAGATCTAGTTGCCCCCTCTCCCGGCCGCACAAATCGCCCAACATCACACCAGCCTTGGCGTATCGATAGCCCTCCCGCCAGATTGAATCAAAGAGCTCGGTCGCAACCTTCAAAATGGCCCTGGTGTCCGATCGGGGAGAGGACAATTTCCCTGTGGCAGTATTTGTGTAGCAAGGCTCGCTGGCGTTAAACATACTGGTTCGAATAAAAACGTTGACCGCACCACAGGCCTGCCCACCATCCCTCAGACGCTCTGCGGCCCTGGCAGCAAATTCACAAACAGTTTCGCGTAAAGAATCATAGTCCGTGATACGCTCCGCAAACGAGCGGGAGCACAGCAGCTGTTTTTTGGCTGCCGGGCTATCGTCCAGTGAAAAACGCGGCAATCCGTTCAACTCATCGATCGTCTTCACCAGCCCGATAGAAAAACGCTGTTGGGCATATTTCCTATCCATCCGTGCCAACTGGAGAACCGTTTTCACGCCAAGTCGATTCAACTTTTCGGCACTTTTCCGACCAACCCCCCAGACATCACCAACCGGAGTAATATCCATTAAACGCTGCTGCCGCTGCGGATCAGTCAAGTCAACAACACCGCCGGTAGCTGCATATTTTTTAGCCGCATTATTCGCCAGCTTGGCCAATGTTTTGGTTGGCGCCAACCCCACACAAACAGCAATCCCGACGTGCTGTTCCACGGTTTGACGTATTTTTTGCCCGTACCCTTCAAGCGACTCTGCGAAAAGAAACCCGCTCAGGTCCAAAAACGCCTCATCGATGGAGTAAACCTCTATCTGCGGAGCCAGCGACTCAAGCGTGGCCATCACCCGCGAGGAGATATCACCGTAGAGAGCGTAGTTGGAAGAAAACACCTTTAGCTTGTGCTGCCTGATGAGGTGTTCAATTTTAAAAGCCGGAACCGCCATTTTTATACCCAGCTTTTTACATTCTTGACTTCTGGCGACGACACAGCCGTCATTATTGGACAGGACGAGAATCGGGGCATTTTTCAAGGAAGGGTTGAACAGCCGTTCACAGCTGGCGTAAAAATTATTGCAGTCAACTAAAGCAAAAACCGCGGTCATAGATTGCGCAACGAGTGAACCGCCGTGGTCGCGACACCGAATATTTCGATATCGGTGTCTTCGGGAATCTCGACCGGCGAGTAGTTAGCATTCATCGGCATTAAACGCAGCTTTGGCTTTGTTTCCAACCTCTTGACGGTCAGCTCACCGTTCCATGTGGCAATCACGATATCACCGTGTTTCGCCGTCAGGGAGCGATCAACAACCAACACATCACCGGGGAAGATTCCGGCATCACACATCGAATCACCTTGGGCACGGACAAAATAAGTCGCCGCAGGATGTTTTACACAAAGATCGTTTAAATCAAGGCGGGACTCACAATAATCGGTCGCCGGACTCGGGAAGCCAGCAGCCACAGATTCGCTAAACATCGGTAGCTTTGCGCCGTTGCCTTGATCACCTTCGGTTTTTTTCTCAACCACTAAATACTCTCCTGCTTTTGGGAACCAAACGTGTCAATACAAATACCCACACCAGCATCACGAGACCAGCGAACGAACAATACCGGTCACCTTGCCGAGGATCACCACCTCACCATCTTCAGGACGCAGGATAATCGGCTGCAAGCGACTGTTCTCCGGCTGCAGCCGGATCGAGTCAGCCTGACGAAAAAAGCGCTTGAGGGTTGCCTCCCCCTCCAACATCGCGACGACGATATCACCATCATCAGCCGTTGCCTGCGGCCGGACGATGGCCAGATCGCCGGGAGCAATCTGTGCTTCAATCATCGAATCACCCCTTACCCGCAACACAAAAGCCCCCTCTCCCCGCACCAACGAAGGATCGACCGCCAAATAGCCCTCGATATCCTCCAGTGCTTCGGAAAGTTCCCCCGCCTGAACGCTGCCGACCACCGGCAGGGCCACAGCGGAGCTGCGCCCGAGCAGCACAATCCCCCGCGAGCTGCCGCTACTGCGGCGGATATACCCCTTTTTCTCCAACGCCGTCAGGTGACGAATCACCCCAAGGTTGCCACGTATCCTGAGGTGCCCGGCAATCTCCTGCAGAGTTGGCGCATAGCCCTGTCCTTCCAGATACTGGACAATAAAATCATAAACCTGCTGCTGACGGTCGGTCAGTGTTGCCATACTGCCTCCAGAGAAGTTCCCAGCAGTCAATAGTTACCATAAAGTAACTATTGACTGCTGGGCTGTCAAGCGGATAGAGATTAAAACCAAAACGGGGAGCCAGCCCCTTGGCCGCTCCCCGTACACCCTGCATTTAAATCATCCCCATAAAAACAACTCAGTCGAGAATTCCTTCCAGTTGCGGTTCGAATATTTCCCAAACCCGCATCTCCAGTTCGGCGAGAAATTCCGGGCTGGTGATATTCGGCAACTTGATGTTCGGGTTCGGATCTTCATGCACTTCGGCCGGCAGACAGAATTCAGCCTTGCTGTAACCCTGGCGCAACTCTAAGGCCAGACCGCGCAAGAAGGCCCGATGGACGGCACCTCGGATCGCATCGGTCGTTACCTCAAAACCGAACTCGCTTTTCAGGCAATCGACGACCATTTCGGTGCCGATGCCTTTGGCGATATCGAAGAATTTACACAGACCGATCATGTCAAAGCCGACGATATGCAGCTTGTCTTCGGTAATCCCTTTGACCCAGGACTCGATATCCGCCTTGCCTTCGCGGGTTAACAGGCCGTAGGTCCCCATCGACATGTGGCCACCGGCAATCGCCCAGGCGTAACCTGGATTGGTTTCCGGCTGGTAGGCGGCAATCTCCAAACCCTTGACGTGATATGCGTAGGAGGTCTCGCCGCAACTTTCCGACAGACGCATCGAGCCTTTGCCGATTTCCGGCAGTCTGCCCTCCCCGGCTTCGATAATCAGCTCGCGCGCCTTTTGGTAATCGCCAAAGGTCGCGCCGTTGAGAATCGGTTTTTCTGGATGACGCTGGTTGTAAGCCATCGCATAGGAGATGGTGACACCAAGGGAGATGGAATCCATGCCGTAATTGTCGCAAAGTTGAATAAGTCGGGCAGCCTGACCGGCTTCGTGAATGCCGATGTTGGTACCGAGCAGGTTGAGCGGCTCATAATCGAACTTGGCCAGAAACTCGCCACGGCTGCCATCGGCGTTCTTCTCGGAGATATTGTTATGGCAGGTGATCCCGCAACGGTAGCAAGCCTCAGTCTTGATATCGTAGTTGGGCTCGACGTTCTCGCGGAACAGCTTCTCGGGGATAGCATTGCCCTGCGGCCGAAAGTTATTGACCGGCACGGCGTGGAATTCCTGCAGCACGTCGTAGGCCGCCCAGGTGCCGCCACCTCCGCCACGTTTTAAGGGCTGGATACGTGCCGAACCACCACCCTTGATGACATTGAGATTGACCTTTTTGACCGCTTCGCTGAGCTTGCTGACCTTATCTGTACTCTGCGCCACCAGGGCGAGAATGTTCTTGTAGCCCATCAAGGAACCCATGCCGCCACGTCCGGCGAAACGGCACTTATCTTCCTTTGATTTAAGCTGATTTTCCGTCGACAGGGCGACTGCGCCCATGTAGTTATTCTGCCAATTCTCACCAGCCTGACCGATGGCAGCAAAGTGGGCGTTATCATACTCTTTTTGCAGCACCATGATCTTGTCGTGGGTCGAAAGGCCCAGCAGATGCTCGGCCGGTTTCAGTTCAACCTGCGGGCCGTCGGCGGTCTCTTTGATCACCGCGTAAAGCGGCGTAGTGGAGCGGTTCTCGAAGATCAACTCATCCAAACCGGTCCACTTGAATTTGGCGCCGAATTTACCACTGCCGGTCGCCCACATCGCCGCCGGCAATCCCGCCTTCGAGCCCTTGATCGGACTGTAACCGGAAAAGTAGGTACGCATGGCGGTCATGGCACTGCTGCCGGTCAAAAGACCGGTGTTGACGATCAACGGATTCTGGTCGCAATAGGCAGCTTCAATTTTGCGCTGCGCCAGATCCTGAAAGGAGCGGCCGAAACCACCGAGCACATCTTCCAGGTTGCGACACGCCACATCAGCGTAAACCATCTCACCTGTTTGCAGATCAACGGTGCAACGTCGGTAGGTAACTGCGGCCGGATTTGCCGCAGGATCAGTGGTCGTGAATTTCATAAGAGATCTCCCTGTTCATTTCATGAGTAAAACAGCAACGAATCACAGACAAAACGGATACCAATCAACCGCCATCAAGTATCGGCAGAATCGTCAAACTATCGCCCTCTTGCAAAAGATCCTCAAATTCAGCATGGACCCCGTTTATCAACGCAAAACCAAGAATCTGTTCCGGCAACTGCAAACTGTCAACGATCTCTCGAACCGAAGCTTCAGAGCGACAATCACATACCTTTTCCTTAAACCGCCCGACCCGGAAGGCTCCAATGAGCTTGACGTTAACCTTCATACATAAATTCCAATCATTCATATGCTGGGAGCAAATTAGCTGATTCGAATACAAAACTACAAAAGCATAACAAAAAAACGGACAGTAGGAAAACCCTAACTGTCCGTTTTTATATATGGTACCCGGGACGAGAATCGAACTCGTACAAGCTTGCGCTCGAGGGATTTTAAGTGCAATACCTATGGGCTGAATCCGTTAGTACCGTTCAGTATGGTTCCGTATTTACTGGAAAAGCTGCTGGTTCCCTCCAAACCTACTCAGGTCTACTTAGTATCAATAGTGGCCTCTCGGATTCACGTTCACTTCACACCTATCACCCAAGCGAGTGATATTTAATCACCCAGGTTCTTTGTATTTTCTTATTGTTAAACAGCAATTATCCAATATTGGTCCAAGAAAGTGTCCGTTTACAAAAATTGCTTTTAAACACTTGAGGAAGATTCTGCCCCCCAAATAACTAGCCGAGTGGCCATTTGACATACAGAGAATAAAATAATGCTGTCAAATGTGAAGATCTGCCCCCCAGCACTCGCACAACTACGTCCCTCGAAGGTTCAGCAAAACAAACCCCATATCCGAAAATATGGGGTTTGTCAGTGATCTGAGGGCGGCCGAAATGGCCGCCCTTTTTGTTGTCAGTTTTTCAGTGAAGCCAACATTCCATATTTAGTGCTTTTGGGCTCCGTCAGTTTGATTTTTCTTGCTGGCAGCACTTTTTGCAGCTTTTTTGGTCATACCAAACAGGTTCATAACGGCTGGCAGCAGTTGTGCCACAACCAGCAGGGCACAGAAACCAACGAACAGAAGAACCAGGATACCGCTGTTATAAACCTTGCTTGTGTCAGCAGCCATTGCCGGAACCGACATCAGAATGAGCGACAGAGTAGTGAGAATTGACTTGACGTTCAACATGGTTTCCTCCTTAAGAGATGTAGGTTTTGGTGAGTTAATATTCGCCTGATAGGTTCTAAAAGCACAACTTACAGCTTGATGTATTTCTTCTCGGCCCTCATCACCGGCCGGTTTCAAGGCATGATAAAAAATTCCCTCCTTGCGTATCCGGCGCAGCAGATTGATCGATATCTCATCCGAAATCAGGATAATCGAAAGGTACCGATTACATTTTTTCAGGAGAGGAACCAGCTTCGCGACATGTATCTCATCGAAATCCCCACCCAAAACAACAACCTGAGTAGTCTTGTTGAGAATACCTTCAAGCCCGTCAACCACCGAGTCAGTGGTTTCGACATGGACATCATCCTCTACAAAAAGCTCCGCCAAGCGATCCCGTGAGTCACGATTCTTGTTTGCTATGAGAAGTCCTTGCATGACGACACCCTTTCCGCACATTAAAATCGGCCCCTTCCCGCCACCTCAGCTGAGGTGTTTTTCTTCCTTGTGATCGCGCTGGAACAAACCTTTGAGCATGCCGAAAAACAAGATAGTTGCCGGAACCAGCTGAGAAACAATGATCAAGGCAAAGAAGCCGCCGAACAGAATAAGAAGAAACCCGCCATCATTACTGGCCACAGTTTCGGCAGCAAAAGCGGATGATGAACAAGTGAACAGGGCGATAAGGGCATTACGCAGAATGTTTTTCATAAGATCCTCCGTGTTTATAAATTAGCCTGCGATCCTGGCTTCGTTGACCTTACCCTCTATACATTGCAGCAATTGTGCCAACGCCGAAAAACAACAGGCGGTCACCATAACTAACTATTTTTACAAGACAAAATTATTGGCTCGGTGGGTTAAGCGATTCGTCGTGCGGCTAATTAGTATATTGAAGGCATACACCATAAACCATACAGATGGCTGACTTAATCTTGAAGAAGGACTGTAACAAACTGATAATACTTAAATAATTATCCCTGCCGAGTGTGAATAGGAAAAATAAACCTACATAAATATTATATTCGTTCCCATTATCTACCACCTGCAGCCCCGGCAGCTGCCGGGGCTTTTCAGTGCAATGTCGAGAGAAGCACCAGAGGGAATTTAAATCCTACACCATGCAAAAATACGGAGTCTTCGGCCTTGCCCTGGACGAGCTAACCATCGAAGCCGCCTAGATATCGAAACTGCTTATGTAGCCAAGCCCCAACAGGGCTATGGCATTGTCAGCAAGTCTTGCGTGACGGTCGCGGGAATATAGCAAAAAATCAAAACAATGAATGTAATGCTACAATAGAGCATAAAGAGTAACTACTTCATCGCTAAGTGGGAGGTGGGTCTATGCTATTACGAGCAGTGCACCAAGACGGTACGTATGACTATGTAACTAAATTTATGCTGACAACCTTGATCGAATCCGGGGATATCGCAATGTTCGAGCGATCTGAAGGCTGGGTACATGTTAATACGCCGCCGGTTCGCAAGGCTAGCAGTCCAAGCTATCATTTAGGCCAGGAGAGAAGGTTGCATTAACGTGCAGAACCTCTAGCCCTAGGTATGCTGATTTATGCTTTCAACAAACAACCAGTTGCCCGCCGGTGTTCGCCTTTTAGCCCCCCCCCCCCCACCTTCTAGAAGGCTTGAGCCTTCGGCGGGCGTTCACCTCAACCCGTGGGCCACTCACGGGCCAATCAAAAGACAAAGTATAGATGAAAGTATAGACAGAAAAGAAAACAGCTACTCGGCCCAAAAGGCTAAGTAGCTGTTTTTAAATGGTACCCGGGACGAGAATCGAACTCGTACAAGCTTGCGCTCGAGGGATTTTAAGTCCCTTGCGTCTACCAGTTCCGCCACCCGGGCAAGTGGCCCCTATATTAGTGAATCTTTGCGCTCTGTCAACTGCTAATCTGCTATGACGGACTCAGAAAGCTGAAAGAATTCGATTGGTGGTTTTTGCGGCAACAGCTGGTGTTTTACGCAGAGACCGAAAAACAAATGCAGGCCTTCCAGATGTTCGTTATTGAGACGGTAATCGATACTGTGCCAGTAATCGACGATTCTCGCCATAGACAAACCGGAGGATTCGGCAACCAGATTTGCAATGTGCTGCGGTGCACCTAAAACACGATCGAGTGATTGGCATAACTGACCCGACAGTTCGGATAGTTCTACCGGGAAACTGGAGATAGAAGTCCGCCGAACCATCCATAAGGCAAAAACAAATGGCAGGCCGGTGTACTGATGCCAGAGTCCTCCTAAATCGAAGATCCGCATTCCTTCTGGAAGATTAGCAGCAAGCCGCAGAGCCCGGTCTCCGATTAGCAGAGCGGGCTTTCGTTGGGCGATCAAAACCTCAACGGGATCGACGGGAACAGCATCACGAACATCTTTAAGACCGATAAATTCGCGCAGGATAATTCGTAAAAGATTGATTGAGGTCGCAGATTCACCGGTAATCGCAATCGACTGACCTTCCAGGCTTGTCAATTCGTCCGGAGAAAAGAGCAAAACACTTTCGACTGGCCCGATTGATGAGATGGAATGTCCGGGAAGCAACAGGTAATCCTGCCAGTTGCGGGCATATTCGAAGGAGGAGGAGGGACTGATATCAAGCCCCCCCTGTTGTAGCATTTGATTCAATGCTGAAGGTACGCCCGAAACAAGGTCCCCACCAAAACCGCTTTCACGGAGGTAGTGAAAAAAGGGGACGCAGTTCAGATATGGGATATGTCCGACAGTTAATCCCGCTGTAGGATTCATAGGCAATCCAGACGTTATCGCTTCAATTAAATAACAACAGGCGGGGAAAACCCCACCTGTTGTCATCTATCAATCAATTCATAAAAATCAGATTTTGACCCGTTCGAGGAAATTGGTATCAAAATCGCCATCGATAAATGCCTTGTTGGTCATCATTTTCTGATGGAACGGAATGGTCGTCTTAATCCCTTCGATGATGTACTCGTCTAGAGCACAAGCCATTCGCGTGATTGCTTCTTCACGGGTTTCCGCATGAACAATCAACTTGCCGATCATCGAATCGTAATGAGGCAGCACCGTATACTGATCGTACATGGCACTTTCTACCCTAACACCCATACCACCGGGGGTATGATACCCGGTAATTTTTCCTGGGAAAGGGGTAAACTTCTCAGGATCCTCAGCATTAATCCGGCACTCGATAGCATGGCCACTGATTTTGATATCGGATTGCTGATAACGGAGTGGGATCCCAGCAGCCGAGTTTATCTGCTCTTTGATAATATCGACACCGGTCACCATTTCGGTCACCGGGTGCTCAACCTGCACGCGAGTATTCATTTCCATAAAATAAAAGCTGCCATCGGTATCAAGTAGATACTCGACGGTACCAGCACTGGAATAACCGACTGATTTCGCCGCGGCGACAGCACAGCCGCCCATTTCTTCCCGCAACTCAGGTGATAAAACCGGACAGGGTGCTTCCTCTATCAGCTTTTGGTGGCGCCGCTGAATGGAACAGTCCCGCTCACCTAAGTGGATAACGTTACCGTGCTTATCCCCGAGAACCTGAATTTCGACGTGACGAGGATGCTCACAGAATTTTTCGATATAAACATCCGCTTTGCCAAAACCGGCCTGCGCTTC
Organism: Desulfuromusa ferrireducens; assembly: GCF_055389805.1. Classification (NCBI taxonomy): domain Bacteria; kingdom Pseudomonadati; phylum Thermodesulfobacteriota; class Desulfuromonadia; order Desulfuromonadales; family Geopsychrobacteraceae; genus Desulfuromusa; species Desulfuromusa ferrireducens. The sequence continues at coordinate 2,796,955 of NZ_AP042415.1, read as the reverse complement.
AGTACGTGCAGTTGCTAGGGCGTTAGCAAGAGACGCAGGAGAATGAACGATTTTCATTCCTCGCCCACCGCCACCAGCTGATGCCTTAATGATAACCGGATAGCCGATTTCATCGGCAATTCTCTGTGCCTCTTCGGTGGTTTCGACGCTTTTGTTGGTGCCCGGCAGAATAGGGACCCCTGCTTCGGTAACCGTTTGACGAGCAGAAATTTTATCCCCCATACGGCGCATATTTTCTGCGGTAGGACCGATGAAAGTGATTCCACACTGTTCGCAAATTTCGGCGAACTCCGCATTCTCCGAAAGAAAACCGTAGCCGGGATGAATTGCATCAGCGTCCGCAACTTGAGCAGCACTGATAATTGCCTTCATATTCAGATAGCTATCGGCACTTGCTGCGGGACCGATGCAAATACTTTCATCAGCCAAACTGACGTGCAACGCTTCGCTATCAACGTCGGAGTGGACCGCCACAGTCTTGATCCCCATCTCTTTACAAGCTCGGATGATCCGCAGGGCGATCTCCCCACGATTGGCAATCAAAATTTTATGAAACATCGTCTATGACTCCATGACAAACCGGACTACGCCGGTTATTGTTCACTGTTACAAAACAAATGAGCAGGTCTAGAGCCGCTCGACAAGGAACAGTGTTTCGCCGTACTCAACCGGCGAGGCATCATCCTTGACAATTTCGACGATCTTACATTTGTATTCTGCCTCAATCTCGTTGAACATCTTCATTGCTTCAACCAAACAAAGCACCTGTCCAGCTTCGACAATATCACCAACCTCAGAAAAAACAGCCGCATCAGGGGACGGTTTGCGATAAAAAGTACCAACAATTGGCGATGGGATGGCATCATACTTATCATCAACAGCCGGAGCGGCAACGGCAGCAGCCGGAGCGGCAACAGCAGCCGGGGCAGCGACAACGGCAGCAGCTGGGGCAGCAACATGAATGATTTCTTTATCCTGGCCCCGCTTGATCAGAATTTTCTCGTCTTTGTTTTCGATTTTAAATTCGGTGATATCGGTATCTGTCACCATTTTGATCAGACTTTTCAAGTCCTTGATTTCCATTCTTTTTTCCTCCTGGGAAAGATCCCAAAAAAATCGGCTGCCCGCGGCAGCCAGATGGTACCAATGGTTATTAGGGCAAAATCTACACAGTCCCTATTTGATTATATTGTTTGGGGATACTGGTCAACACCTCACAACCATCAGCAGTCACAACGACAGTGTCCTCTATTCTGACACCACCGGTCCCCGGAATATAAATACCCGGTTCAATAGTTATAACCATCCCCTCCAAAACCTGCGCAGCGGTGCGCGGAGATACTGCTGGGTACTCATGGATTTCCAACCCCACTCCATGCCCTAACCCGTGCCCGAAATAGTCACCATAACCCTGAGACGAAATATAATCTCTAGCAACAGCATCAAGATCAGAGAGTTCCATTCCCGGCTGAACTGCATCAAGAGCTAAATCATGAGCTTTTAACACGATATCAAAAATTTGTCGAAGGTTTCCATCAGTTTCTCCGAGTGCCAGAGTAACGGTTTCATCTGAAAAGTACCCTTCGACTCGCGTACCGAAATCAATTGTCACCAATTCACCGGATTGTAACAACTTTTCACTGGCAATGCCATGCGGCAAAGCTCCGCGGAGCCCAGAAGCGACGATAAAATCGAATGCATTACATTCACCACCTAAGCGCTTCAAGGAAAATTCAAGCTCTAATGCAAGCATCCGCTCTGAAACACCTGGACGGATAAGTGGACGCACCTCTTCAAAGGCGGCTCTATTCATAGCCGCAGCCTTTTTTAGTGATGTTAGCTCTGCAGCACTTTTACACACTCTTAAAGAACGCAGCTTATCACCAAGAGGGGACCAATCAAGAGTGCCATTACCCAGCTTAGATAAATCATCAAATGCCGCAACCGACAAATTATCAGCATCAAACCCAATTCTTCTGAGCTTTTTTGTCGATAACTCTGTAACAATCGACGAAAATTTATTTTTATAACAAATGCTGTGATTAGCAGAAACTTGTTGTTGCGCCTGGCATTGATAACGGGAGTCGGTTAAAAAAATCGATTCGTCAGCTGTCACCAACAACACACCATCACTCCCAGTAAATCCACAGAGATAACGTATCGTCGGCAAGCCAAAAAAAATCAAGGCGTCCAGATTTTCAGTGCTCAGTAACTGTCGAACTTTGCATACCCGATCTGCAAACAAGTCAGGCCCCCTGGATCTGCTTCAATAAAGCACGCAAAGCGAGACTATAACCAAATGACCCGAAACCACAGATCTGGCCGATAGCGACCGGAGCAATATACGAGTGTTGCCTAAACTGCTCGCGGGCATGGATGTTTGACAAATGGATCTCTACCGTTGGTAAATCGACGCCGGAGATGGCATCCCGTAATGCGATACTGGTATGAGTATAACCACCAGGATTGATTATAATACCAACGCAGTTTTCGAGTTTAGCTTGGTGAATCCGGTCAATTAAGGTTCCCTCGCCATTAGCTTGAAAGCTCTCAAGGTTAACCCCCAAACCGGCGGCCTCAGAGGTAAGTGCTTGCATGACGTGATCGAGCGTATCATGCCCGTATATTTCCGGCTCGCGCGTCCCCAGCAAATTCAGGTTGGGCCCATTGACCACAAGTATCTTCATCGGTTATGCCAAGGCCTCTCTTAAGCTACCGGCATCACGCATCAGCAGATAACGTCCCTGACCATAGTTACCGTTCCGATTGATCGTCAAAGCGACAAAATAATCATCGGTAAGCGCATATATAATTACAAAATAATGCTCTGTCTTAATAGCGACTTCCTGCAATTCTCCGGTTTCAAGAACTTCAGCGGCTTTTCTGATTTCTTTCGTGACGTTTGAGTACTCAATTGCAACCAGATTCAAATCAAGAGACACATCATCAATAACATACTGATCAATTGCGATACCGTCATAACCCATCAAAATGGCCCCGACACCACCAGAGCAGGAGTTCACTATATTTTCCAGAATACTCTTAAACATCCTCTCTCCTTTGTTGAATACTATCGAGCCATTTGTGCAAGGTCTCAAGAGATTTATCTACCCCAGCAGCTTGACTTGGGGCAACTGTCTCCCTTCCAACAATTGGCGAATCCGCCAGTTCATCCTCATGTTTTACCTGCGGTGTCTCATCAATGACATCCACAGCAATTGACTCTTCCCGGTCTCCAGCAAATTCAACAGCACTAGGTTCAGTGTTGTCAATTGGCAACGATTCAATTTGACCTTCCTCAATATCACGGATTTTACGCCGGAGAAGAAAGTTATTGGGATCTTTGGCAGAAAGTTGGCGATAAACCTCCAACGCCTGCGGAACTAACCCCTGCTTCAAATAAAGCTCTGCGAGAGTCCCTGAAATCAGCGGCGAATTTACCACGACCTCGTTAGCGGGCGTCGTCATATCACCATCAGGGGCTGAGGTTACAAAGGATTCCTCGGCTTGGGCTTGGGCTTGGGCTTGGGCTTGGGCTTGGGCTTGGGCTTGGGCTTCGGCTTGGGCTTGGGCTTGGGCTTGGGCTTGGGCTTGGGCTTGGGCTTGGGCTTGGGCTTCGGCTTCGGCTTCGGCTTGGGCTTGGGCTTGGGCTTCGGCTTGGGCTTGGGCTTCGGCTTGGGCTTGGGCTTGGGGGAGAGAGAGCAGGAGTTTATTAATAATCGGATCAGCAGGACTCAATCTACGGGCAGCAAGCAACAAATCGCGAGCTTTCCCTTCTCGACCCAGCAAAATGGATAAACGAGCATACCCAACAAGGGCTGCTAAGTTATCGACATCATATTGGAGAGCCCTCTGAAAAGAACCTTCTGACCCTTCATAATCACCCTGTTGACAAAGAATTCGGCCGAGAACTATGTGGGCGGGGCTAAAATCCTGGTGAGATTCGAGCCCCCGCTCAACGACCGAACGCGAATCGTCCAACATACCCATTTTTCGATATGCTTCACTTAAAGATACAAAAATTGTAGATTTGGGGTCTTTGGCCAGAATTTCTGTGTAGGCGGCGATTTTACCCAATAGCGAATTTTGCTGATTCGGTTCAGTCATAATACCCTCTCACGGGGTCAATATTTCCGAGAATACGGCAGAAATATCCGATATTTTTTCTAAGGTTACGTCTCCAATCTGCTTATTTAATACCAGCGTCAAGGAGCCATGTTTTACTTTTTTGTCCCGTTGCATTGCTGCAACATATTCGTCCAGAGTGTAATCAGGGGGATTAATCGGTAAATCAAGCGATTTAAGTAAGGCAATAAGACGGTCGACATCCTCTTGACGACAAAGCTTCCGATGCGCTGAAATACGTGCAGCCACAACCATTCCGACAGCGACAGCCTCACCATGCTTCCATTGACCATAACCGGACAAAAACTCGATGGCATGACCAAAAGTGTGTCCATAGTTCAAAAAAGCACGGACTGAACCTTCTTTTTCATCAATTTCTACAATATCAGCTTTTATTTGACAAGATCTCTTTACTGCGGAAATCAGCGCCGCAACATTGCGTTGTTGCAATGATAAATAATTTACCTCTAACCAGGCAAAGAAATCCCTGTCTTTAATAACCCCATACTTAACAACTTCAGCCATCCCGGCGGAGACTTCACGCGGATCAAGGGTATCTAGAGTCGCAACATCAATAAGAACAAGTTCCGGTTGATTAAATGCCCCGATCAGGTTTTTCCCCAAAGCATGATTGACACCGGTCTTCCCCCCGACAGAGCTATCAACCTGGGATAGCAAAGTCGTCGGCACCTGCACAAAAGGAACTCCCCGCAAGAATGTCGCGGCGGCAAAGCCAACCATATCGCCAATAACACCGCCGCCAAGAGCTATCAAGCCCGTACTACGATCAAAATTATTACGTATCAACTCATCATAGATAAGTTCAATCGTTTGCAGGTTTTTATATTGTTCACCATCCGGAAGGTTAATTTCAAGAAAGTCAAAACCAGACTCCTTAAGTGACTTGCGAACTGCCTCACCATAAAGTCCACTCACCACGGGATTTGAAATAATCGCAACCCGACGTGGAAAATCTATTTCAAGTAAATTTGCACCAAGAGAGCCAATAATTTCTGACCCAATTAAGATTGGATAGCTACGATGTCCTAAAGGAACAATAATTTTTTCTAGCATTGAACAATCCATAAAATGAAATTCAAGGAATAATGTTCTTAAATAATCATTAAAAAAAAAGGGCAGGTTTCCCTGCCCTCTGTAAATTATCTATTCTATCCACTAGTTATTATCAAGAATATGCGGTGTTATAAAAATCAACAATTCGTCTTTTGCAACAGTTTTTATAGTCGATTTAAATAAATGTCCCAAAATCGGTATCGAACCCAGAAAGGGGACACCATCATGACCAGACCCTTCACGCTCAACAAAAATACCGCCTAAAACCGTCGTTTCTCCATCGTTAACTAAAACGATAGTTTCGGCTGATTTTTTTGTCAAAGCTTGAGAACCGGTAATCGGGGAATCATTTTTTGCCGAGATTGTCAAAATCACACTGCCGTCAGGATTGATAACAGGAGTAACTTTCAATTCAAGAACAATTTCCTTGAATTCAATTTTAACCTCACCATCTTCTACAGTCTGATACGGTACTTCAGTCCCTTGACTTATAGTCGCCTCTTGACCATTGAGTGTGGTAACCCTTGGTGTTGAGATAACCTTTAAGTCAGTACTTGCCTCAAGGGCAGATATCCGCATATCCAAGGCAGTGTTATCGATTCCAATGTCAGCAAAGCTAAACCCAGCACCTAAACCATTAGTACCGAGTGCGGTACCGAGTAAGAAGCTCCCGCCCGTAGTCATGTCTATGCTGGCATCAACAACATTCGTATGTTCAAGCCCCCAGTTTACACCTAACTCACGAGAATATTCAGAGTTAACCTCAACGATTCTTGCCTCAATCATTACCTGACGTTCTGGCGTATCGAGAATTTTGATCAAATCCCTGGCGGCCTGAATCCGTAACGGAACATCAGTTATAATCAAGAGCTTATTACGATTATCCTCGGTTAAACTGCCGCGCTCACTCAAAGTTTCTTTGGTTGGGACTGAAACACTCGCCAGATCTGCATAACTGACACTGACGACTTCAGTTACCAGTGGTTCCAATTTCTCCTGCGAGCGAGCAGCCGTCATTTCGGCTTCTTTCATTGTCCGTATTTTACTTTTTGGTAAAATACGAATGACATTACCTTCCCGCAGCATCCCTAGATTAGTTACGTCAAGAACCAGTTTTAATGCCTGATCCCAAGGGACATCAATCAAACGGAGAGTCACATTACCCGCAACATCATCTGAGGCGATAATATTCAAATTACTGATTTCTGCAATCAAACGAAGGATGTCTTTGACATCCGCATTGTCGAAAACCAGAGAGGTCTTCACCCCAGTATACATGGGACCATCAGCGGCAACCTGATCAAAATCCGGCACAGGTGACGGAAGCAGCAATGGCAGACGGGGAGCAGCGTCGGTCCCAACAAATGAGGAATCAACCGTCACCGGTTGCCCACCCTCAACAGCAAGCGGCAGCAATCCAGTCATTGCTGGAGTCGCAGACGCAAATTGACCATCATCGACAATAAAAGCGTAGCCCCCGGCAACTTTCTGAAGTTTATAGGGAACCTCAGCCTTTAACGTTACAGTAAAACGTACCTCAGGTTGACCGCCGATATTAACCAGGTAAGGGACAACAGAATGGATCGCACTCGGAAAAGCCAGAGTATCAAAGGATCGTCTTAAGGCTCGCGGAAGAGTTGAGTTCTTTAAGGAAAAAAGAACCTTATTATTGTCGCGAACAAGTGGTGTCGCCTCAGATGCACCAGTTAAACTGATCAACAACTTGGATTGACCAACTTCAGAAGAAAAATCGAGCGCTGTAACCTGAGCACTACCAGTGGTAACAGGCTCGGAACGTACTTGTCGAACTACGTTTTGAGTCGCCTGCCAAGTAACAACGACCTGTTCATTGTCCGTATCCACATTGAACGTTGGAAAAACAGTCCCTGCGACATCAAACACAAAGCGTGTTTTGTCTTCATAAGGACCAACCCTTAAAGTTTTAAAGCCGTCAGTCAGTGAGAAGTTATCGCTATGCTGGCCCGGTTGAACACCGTACAAATCAACCACCAAACGCTTAGGGGCATCGAGCGTAAAATAACGTATCTTTTCAACACCGGCACTGGCTTTAAGCTCAGCTTTTTTTTCGGTGACAGTGACTAGAGTAACCGAGTCTGCAGCCCACAACATAGGCACCAGAACTGTAATCATCGTCAAAATAACCACACTGAGGAGCACAACGCTTCTTCTCATATTTATTCCCCTAAAAAATCAGTCGTGAACAAAGTTTGGCTCGGCACACCCCCAAACCTACATCTGTATATAGCGATATTCCTTAAACTCTTTTCCGGTAAAGTTATCTACGCCGGTTTCCTCAACAACGACCTGATCAGGACTCTTCTCAATCCGCTGACCACTGGACTCGCTAACGACAACCGTTTTTGTTTCAATGCGCTTAACGACTCCACCATTGGCTCCGATCAGATCGCCAGGTTTAACGGTATAACCTTTCCCATCGGGAGCCTTTACCATCGCCCTTGGCGAGCCTTCAACAATCAAAAGAGCCATCAACCGAAACTGGCTCAATTCATACTTTTCTAACGGACCTTTATCTCTCTCAGCTTTACCATTCTTCTTATGAATTTGCTGAAAAAGCGGTACAAAAGGGTCACGACTTCTTGGGCTGTAGACAAACTTGGGTTTCGTTGTGACTTCTTTTATTTCGGCTTGTAGTGCCTCCGCGTCCTGAGCGAACCCTGACGTTGGAATACATCCTAAAACGGCAAAACCACATACAATCAATATGGACATCCGCAATAAACTAATAGCCCAAATCATCCCCGCTTACCACCTTTCTGAAGTATCATTGCCCACTCCCCTCGAGAAAACGGAAAGTAATTGCGCGACAATCAATAGAAAGTGTTGTTCGTCCATCAATTTCTTTAGCGCTGCCCATTTTAAGACCCTGGATATTTACTATCCTCTCCATATTACCCACAGCGTCGAAAAAAAGTGCGGCCTGGTGATAAGAACCCGAGAGCTTCAACTCAACGGGAACCTCGGCATAGAACCCCTTAGCAGCTTCGCCCTGCGGCTTAAATCGTAGAATATCCAGCCCCTTAGCCTTGGCCAATGCACCAATATTAGTTAACAGACTTGGGATTTCTTTCTTAAGAGGAAGTTCATCCAGAGCTTTATTCAACTCTTCCTGCAGTTTGAAATATTCTTCTCGGTAAACATCGAGTTTATCGGCAATCCGTTGATTCTTCTTCAAAAGAACCTGAGCAGAATCGCGCCGCTGGACAAAGCTATCGTATTCATCCACTTGTCCCTGATAAAGAAGAAAGTAAAACCCAGCAACAAGAACAACCATCAGTACCACGACAATCAGAGCTCTCTGATACATTGGTAGATTTAAAGTTTTCTCAACACGTGCGTCCATTAATTCAACCCCACCTTAATTGGGTTTTGGCTTTTCTGTTTGGCATTTGAGGGTAAACTTCTGCATTTTAATATCACCAACAGATGCCTGCTCCGTAATTGACAATTCGACATTTCTGAAATATGGAGAACGCTCCAAGCTATCCATGAAAATAGCAACGGTTTCTTCAGTATCTCCAAAACCAGCCAGATTCACCCTCCCTGAGCCTTCAGAAAACTGGGTTAACCATACCTTATTTGGCAAGGCACGGGCTAACTCATCGAGTAAATGTACTGGACCGGCTTTTCCATCCTTTAACTCAGTCAAAACATCAAGTTTCTGCTGCAGCTCTTTTTTCTTTTTCCCAAAATTAGCAACATCACCAAGCTTTTTACGTAATGCCGCATTCTTCTGGTCCAAATCAGAAAGCTCTGCCTTTATGTCACCAATGGCCAACATCTGCTGGACATAAATAGCTCCACAGCCGACACCAACCAGAAGGAGACAAAGAAATAGAATTGACAGCTGCGAACGTAGTTTTTCTTTTTTCTGAGCCGCCCTGACTGGCAGTAGGTTTATCCGAATCATTTGTCCCCCACCTTCCTCATTGCCAAACCAGTGGCCACAGAAAACATTGGACTGATTGCATTGAGGTACTCACTGTCGAACTCTTTTTCATTTATGGTCAGGTTGCGGAACGGGTTCGCGCGCTCAACGGGGATCCCAAGTCTACTCTCCAAGGCCTCCCGTATCTGGTCAGAGCTTGAAACACCACCAGTCAAATAAACCTTAGAAACCCTATCTTCGCTTGAGGTGGCAGTAAAGAAATCGAGAGAGCGCTGAACCTCCTGCACCAGATTTTCAATTGCGTCAGTCAACACCTCTTCGATTGAATCAGCATCTACATCAGCAATATCCCGGCCTCCTAACTTTGCCCTTTCTGCATCTTCGCTACTCACACCGAGTCGCTTTTGCAGTTCCTCACTCAGGAGATTTCCACCGGCCTGAATATCACGGGTAAAAACCGAAACCTCACCCTTAAGGACATTGACGCTTGTTGCGCTTGCACCCAAATCGATCAGCGCAACAACTTCATCATCGACAAAGCCATAATTATAATCAAACATATTCTCGACTGCGAAACAGTCAATGTCCATCACCACAGGCTCTAAACCCGCTTCAGAAAAAACGGCCACAAAATCGTCGACAAAATCTTTCTTCGCGGCAACCAGCATGACGTTCATCTGTGATGGGTCTTTAGAGTCAGGACCTATAATTTGAAAGTCTATATTCACTTCGGAGATATCAAATGGAATATACTGCTCAGCCTCCCACTGGATGGAAGACTCGAGCTCATCCTCCGTCATAATTGGCAGCATAATCTTTCGTATGATGACAGAATGTCCGGAAACGGAGGTGGCGACCCTCTTTGCCTTAACCTTCATCCCTACCATCAGATTTCCGATAGAATCCACTATAGACGTTGAATCCATGATGGTATTATCGACGATAGTTTCTGGCGCCAAAGGCATGATCCCAATATTTACCAAATGGAAATTACCGCGAGACTCTCGCAAGCGCACCAACTTCACAGCACTAGAGCCGACATCGATACCAACAATATCTTTTTTCGAGGCAAACATTTCTTATCCAGTCATAATAGAGTTACACTGAAACAAGCGACACAGGACGCTATTATACCTCTTCTTTCTCAGGGAATACCGTTTCTTTATCAGACAATTTATAACCAAGGGCAAGAATGATTTTACGCATAGTTTCCATTCGGCAAGGATACCCACGCTCAATACGTGTGATTGTCAAAGGAGATACGTCAGCCTTGCGTGCAAGCTCAGCCTTACTCATCAGTAGCGATTCGCGGATTTGTTTCACACTGTTCTGCAACATGCACATAGCCCCTGTATAGCAATACCAATCAAATTGTGCATAATTATAGGTCACTGTGCATCAATGTCAAGAAGTTTTAGATTAAACCAATAATCGTTTTTTTATAAATCTGAAAAAACCTTTAGACTGTATTAATAAATAGGCTGCAGATTAACGATAAAACCCCAAGTACCAGTTAAGTATATCCTGTCCCCAAAATAAATAAACCACTGCTGCTACGGCCAAAAAGGGGCCGAAAGGCAAAGCAAAACGGGAACTCCTGCCCTTAGCCACCATGAGTGGGACTCCAATCAATGTCCCTCCCAGCGAGGCGAAAAAGATTATCGGAAAAACAGCCTTCCAGCCAAGAAAAGCACCTATCATCCCCAATAACTTAATATCTCCGCCGCCCATCCCTTCGCGCTTTGTCAAAGTCTCGTAAAGCCAGGCGATTGCCAGCAAAAGCCCACCTCCAAGTAAAACTCCAAACAAAGAGTCGTACCAGGAAAGCCAAGGAATAGCGAATGAACAGAGGAATCCGATCGCAATTCCAGGGAGGCTGATGACATCAGGGATGATCTGGTGATCCAGATCGATGAAAGTGATGACCAGCAAGGTCGCGACAAACAGCCAGAAAACCGGTGTTGCTGAGCTAAGTCCAAAATGGAACAGAACGACAACAAAGAGAAGACCACTAGACGCCTCTACCAGAGCGTAACGAAGCGGAATCCTTACTTGGCAAAATCCACAGCGGCCACGCAAGAACAGATAACTGAGGATCGGGATATTTTGAAACCAACGGATCCGATTTCCACATTTCGGGCAGGACGATGGAGGTGAGACGACAGATTGACCGGCGGGAATGCGGTAAATGCAAACATTAAGGAAAGAACCGACGACAGCACCAAGAATAAAAGCGGATGTCAGAAAAAAATAATAGTCAAATAGCAAGAATCAATCCCTCACTGCATCAAAACCAGAAAATAACCACAATATCAATATCCCTCTAGGCACAGCAATCTCGCCGCACACTGGAACAAAAAAGAGAGGCAAATCTCACGAGCGGATTCTGCCAAAGCAGAGAGGTTATCTTGGCTGGTGCACTACGTCCCATCACCAACCATTCAACCTCATTAATTCGCGCAAGATGTGAATTTTTTCATACTGTAGGACGGAGCGTATATGTTGTCAAGTTGGGGAGCGATGAGTCGGGCACAGATAACAAGGTTCGAGCCCGAATCAGGCACCCATTGTCATAGAAACCAGCAATTTAGTCGCTTCACGAAAAACCTCATCGACAGTAATCTCCTGAATGCATTTCGCCCCAATTGGACATGGTGGGGTGGTCCCGAATTTCGTACAGGGAGAGCAAGACAGATGATGATTTACAGCGATGTGCAGATCTCCACAAGGAGCCCATTTCGCGGCAATCCCTGGACCAAACAAAGAAACTGTTCGCGTCCCGAGACCAACAGCAATATGCAACACACCCGAATCACCACTGACTAAAAGTTCTGCATCACGCAGAAAAGAAGCGGTCTCCATCAAAGAGGTTTTTCCAGCCAGATTGATTGCCGATGGTACTCGCGCAACGATCTCTTCTGCCGCAGCAACATCATCCATACCGCCGACAACCACAACGGTGCAGCCCGATGCAACAAACCTTTCAGCAAGCTCACCAAATCGCTGCCCCCCCCAACGTCGTTCCTCAATGCTCGCCCCAGGAAACAGAACAACGTAGTTTTTTCGATTTTGACCAAGCAGCTCTGCAGAATTTTTAACAGCAGCAGGAATTTGCAAGAATGGGCCAGAAAAAGATTCTGCGTGAGCAATTCCTAAGGGTTGAAGCAACCGTAAGAAGCTGCATAACTCATAGTCAGCGTGCGAGTAATCAACTACCGCCGTAAACATCCGCGCACGCTCGTTGGTCGCGAAGCCGACTTTGACATCACTACGGATTAAACGGGCAAAAACGGCAGAGAGTCGATGCCATTGTTCGCTATCTATAACAACGCTGTACCGACGAACCATAACGCGTATAAAATCGAACGGACGGTCATAACAATAGAGATGATTGACCTTGGGGCAAAGGTTAAAAATCCGAAAATTTCGACGTTCAGCAAGCACATCGATACTGGCATCAGGGTAGGCAGACTTAAGGGCGGCAATACATGGCATCAACATAACAGCATCGCCAATACCACCAGGGCGGATCAACAAAATCGACTGGACGGGACGACCGACAACCTTTCGAGGTCGCGGCAAACAAGCAGTTAACAGGCGCCCCACAATCGAATCAATAAGTTTGACCAACTTGATCTTCAAAGTTCCAAAACCACCACCAAGAACATTCGCCCCCCTAAATTGTAAACCCATCAAAATCTAGCAGTGCGCTGTAACAAGAAAACAACCGACTCTCCTGAACCTACTGGCAGCAACAATCGCCCAAGCAGAAACTGTAGAACGGTCCCCCATGCATATCTTAAATAGTCCAACCAAAGCCCTCGGTTGCTGTAGGGGTAATCCCAAAGTCCATCTGTTCCACTTTGAATAACGCAAAAACCATTACGTGAAAAAAATTCCTGCCACTCATCAGCCGTCTTTAAATTGATGTGGGTCGAATCACAATAGCCGCTCCAACCGCTTCCCTTAAGACGCATCCCTCGGCCACCTGCATCCGGCATCACGCACAAAAGCCGACCATCAGGCCTGAGGCTTGCGTGCAGTTTCCGCAATATCTCGACCAGATCATTATCTGGAATATGTTCAAATACATGCAAAGCCACGACACCGCTGAATGCGGATTTAGGCAGAGCGGATACACTCGCATGAACAGGAACCTCGGGCAACTCATCAATGAGCCGTTCTCGGCAATACCCTGATAACTCAAAACCGGCAACCGGCATATGTGCTTGCAAACGACGCAATAAAAAACCGGTTCCACAACCGAAATCGAGTACCGGCCCTGGTGCTAGCCAACGTCTTACCAGACGAGCATAAAACCAAAGCGCCGGTCGATCTTCCAACTGGCAATTCTGCTCATAATATTGCTCATCGAAATCATGCAAGTTCAGCTCCACAGGGCTTATTAAATAAGCTTTTCACCAGAAAAAAGGACTGCACGTTAATTCTTCTCCCAGAAACATACTGAAAATTTCGGCTTAAAAAATAACATGGGAACATTATGTCACAGGTATGAACGTAATGATTAGGGCCACCGCCCAGGCATGCCAACAGTCAATATTTCAAGATATGCTTGCGGTACCACTCAAGAAAACCGGAAGCTAGAAAAAGATTGTACCCCCTAGCCAAATACGATCGTCCTGATCTTATCAGGCTGGCTTGAGGCCAGAATCCACGAATTTTTTCCCGTCCCAAAACACACCTTATAAAACGTTTCATCCCCATAGGAGGAGCCAAGGGCTGGCAATCTCTCTCACGTATTTCGCCAGCCATGCGCCAATTACCATAAAGTTGAGCCTGCGCAGGAGTCGGCGTACAGATGAACGTCCGTAACAATTTCCTCACCATACGAGCCGACGGTTCCTTGCGGAAGGATGTAAAAGGTATGTACCGGGAAATTTGATCAGCATAAGAAACAGCGATTCGGTGATGATGATTTATCAAAGGAAGTACCCCGGAGTCCATGTCATCAAGGATCGGCATGACACACCTTTCCAGCTTTCGGTATCCGCTTGTCCGTCCATGGTCCGCACTACAGAGCATCTCGTAGCACAAGAAACTTGCTAGGCGATCATCTCGTCGCTCTCTCCGCCAATCGAACAAAAAGGCTTCTAGATGATTGTCACCTGAGGCGAACACTTGTTGGCCCAAACCCAGATAAAAACCCGTCAGTCCACCAGTCGGTTGCCCAGACACTTTAGAAAGAATAGAATTCAATGCATACTGCGATGACCCTCTCCAGCCCGTATCGACCAAAGCAAAAGGTTCATTTTCAAACATGCCCTCCTGATTGAGATAGGCGCAGGTCACATCGAAAGCCTGTTGAGAACGCTCTCTCACCAGACAACAAAAATCTTCGTCCGTCAGCAGGTTCTCTAATTGCCGCTGAAAATCAGGACACAAAGAAAGAACCTTATTTGACACCAAATCCTCAAGACCATATTGTTTCAGATATGGCCGTGTCAGTTGTTCTGACAAACCAAGGCGATGACAGATCTCCGTCCAACTGATCTCACCAGTGGTCCCCCAGGTGATCCAATGGCGTTCGAAGGCTCCCATTTTGTCAAAAGCAGGAAGAAACAGAGATTCTCTTGAGCAATAGAGATAACGAAGGTCGAGGTCCAGTTTCCAATTCTGCGCCAGAACTTTGGCGACACGAAACATCAATTGCCCATCTCGCGCTAGAAAGTAGAGCCGTTTGACACCAAGCTCTCTTGCCCGGAACAACACCCACCAGACAAACAGGAAGGTCATGGGCCCAATCACGCCTGAGGCTGTCATGATTGCAGTCGAATCCGCTTCAAACCGGGGGCTGTGGTTCAAACGCAATGAGCGCGAAAGACCAGCAAGCAACGAACACTGCTCCGCGGAGAAGCCTCCCTTGCTCATCTGCCTTTCATATGTATTTACACCCCAGTGCTCAAACATCACTAAATAATGAATCCCATGCGTAAACGAGCCTGCAAAATTTCTAGGAGATATCCAAATCGCCCCATCCCCGGACGCAAACGGTGCGGGGAAACCTGGGGGGGAATCCGTACACCAAGTTTTTTCGGGGTTCGGCAGTCGCTGTAAAGGTGATCACCACAGTGGACAAGATCTTGCGGCTCA
The DNA here is from genome assembly GCF_055389805.1 of Desulfuromusa ferrireducens. NCBI lineage: Bacteria > Pseudomonadati > Thermodesulfobacteriota > Desulfuromonadia > Desulfuromonadales > Geopsychrobacteraceae > Desulfuromusa > Desulfuromusa ferrireducens. Next base: position 2,781,717 of record NZ_AP042415.1, on the reverse strand, counting down.
AGGCCAAGATCTGCTATCGCCTTACGGAACAGGTTTCCTGACCCTTTTGTCACCCCTATATCTCCAGAAACATATAAAGGTTCTTCAATGGTTTTAAAGCTAAACTTCTCTAGAACTTGAGAGACAAAATCAGTAGGAAGATACATATCGGACAGAAAGACGATTCTCCCCTTTTTACGAGCATCGCCGACAATCTCAAGCGCACCATCTATTGGCACAAGCACACTTCGCTCCACATCCAACTCAATGGCCTTAAGCCTATCAACTGCAACGGAGTCTAAACAGTAAAGCTCAGCCAAGACTGAATAGATTTCGTCATATCCGACATCCTCCCTAGAACTTCGCCTGCGAGCGATAAACTCAGACCATACTCGTGCGCCCCAAAAACCTCTGGATAATGCCTGGGGAAACGCATGGTCACCACTACTTGAAAGCTTGCTCTGCACCAGCCAAAACACATCCTTAGGGTGAAAAACCGTACGTGTGACTAACGTATCGAACACATCAAAGGAGAAAACGGTCATGAACGAATCCTTTAGCCCGGACCCTACGCAGTGTCTATAAACCATACGGGCCCGTCAGACAGTAGTGCCCGTATTGGCCGTTGACTAAAATTGCCATTATATTTCACGACTATGACCCGCTGACCATATAAACACAGCAAGACACTATCTATAAACTATACTCCGGCCGTATCTGCCTGACACTAACCAACAAAGAGTCAAATCAGGGACAAAACTATATTCAGTTGAACTACTTATAGCTTTTACGGAAAAATAATCTTCGAAAATACTTTCCAACGATTGAGCCCCAATAGAGATTGCACATGAACCTATACAATAACTGTGCTGCGCTTTCCGACTTCAACTCTCGCGCATAATTAACCAAACAACCTAAACCACTAAGGCCATCATTAACCTCTTCCCTTAACAATTTATTCCTTATAATCGCGTCATACTCAATATGTTTATCAACTCCCTGAGTAACGGTGTTCCCATATTCGCCTTCATTCGTTGATATCCTGATATGATAATAGGCAAGGGGTTCACATATAAGCCCGATGTCTGACCTGAGTAAAAACCTCAAATTAAAATCCCAATCGCCTAAAACGGGAAGACTTTCATCATAACCACCCAAATCATCATATAGTTCACGTCGATAAACAAACGAGATTGGCGGAAACTGACAAACTCGCGCCATTCCAAAAAGATAAATTGACTTAAGGTGCCCGTTAAATGAAGTCCTAGACCACTCCTTACAGTTGTCGCCACCCATCACTTCTTCAACCCTAACTGAATGGGTGATGACCCCACCATATTTAGCTCCTCGCTCTGATTCAAGAAACCCTAACGTTTTTTCAAGAAATAGCCTATGCCAAGAATCATCATCATCATGGATAACAACATAACCTGATTTTGCTCGCCTTATTCCTAAATTGGATGCGGCCTCCATCCCGAGAGATTCAGAGTTATGAATAACAACGACATTAACACCTTTCCCTAAGGCGCTCTCCGCTATGTCATCAACAGGCCCCGCCTCTCCCCCGTCATTGACAATAATCCACTCAATTTCCTTATGCGACTGACACAAAACGCTCTTCAAGGCGCGCTTCAAAAGAATGTCACGATTTTTTGTTCTAGTAATTACTGCTACTGATGGCATTATGCATCCCTATCTACGATGTACAATCTTCACAAACAAACGCAAGAGACAGCAAAGAGAAACAAAAGAATTGTAAATAAACAAAACGAGCTTAGCTGCCCCCCCGCAATCGAGAACAATCTGCCCTTGTTTCCAAAGCGCTCTCCTTAAATTACCAAAAACACTAAAATAACTACCCTGGACATCCCTGCACGCAACAACAGGGACTGATACCTCTTTACCAAAATCAGCAGAACGAGCTCCCACTTGCAATATTTTCAAATCAATATCTGTAGGGTTCATTATTTTACGTGCAAGTAGCTTATAAGCCTTCCGAGAATTTAACCTAATGGTCGATTTAGATTCAGAAGGGTCAACTGACTGAAAATATTCCACAACACCAGCCAATACATGTTCATCACTAGCGGGCTGAACTAGCTGGTCAATATCCGCATTAACGTTATCCGGAACAACGGTTCCAGATACCAAATCTCTCAAATAACCTTCCGTACTATTTAGCGTTGGCTCTAATAGACCTTCTATCAAATGGTGATAGAAAAAAATCGCAGTAGATGGTGAGAATGGGTTGTATCCTGTACCCTCAACAGATATCCCAACAACATCAGCAAAGTGCCATTGGTAAGCCTTACTATAATTCCATTTCCCAAAATACAAGCCCAACCATTCAACCTGAGGAAAACTACGCATTAACATAGCTTGAGTATTGCCAGTCCATCCCGTATCGACCAGACAAAGCCTTCTCGATCCGCCGATAAGATCACTTAGATATTCGCCAAAAAGATCCCTTTGCTCAAGAGCCATCTCTGACAATTTCTGGCTCGCACAAACATCATCTTCTAGCAACGCTAAAAGGGTTCCCGATCTAACCAACTCTTCATATCTACCGCCATGAAAGCTGCCACTCTCCTCGCCCAGCAAGGCAAAAATCATTTTTTTTATCTTTAAACCGATAAACTCCTTTTCAATCAATCCAGATACATACTCTCGATCATCGTAAAGACAAGCTCTTGCGACAGAAAAACGAGAAACAAAAAAACATTTTTCTTCAACAAGTTCATCAATTAAGTGGATTTTTCGATAAAGGTCAAAAAGGTATTTTAAACGAAACCCACCTCGCGACATGAACAATAAGTTCCACTTAGAATCATAAGCTAAAGACAGGCAATATGAATGCAATAAATGACAATATTCATAAAAGATTGGACCTAAAATTTCGCAACCGAAGTCAAACCCAAATGAGGTGTGCTGTTTTATAGATCCCATAATTACAACTTTAAAAACTTCAAATAACTAATAATCTTCCTAAGCAAATTGTTAAATCCATAAAATTTAACATTATAGGTATTACGATAATTAACTATTTCAATTGAGGTACTTTTATTTGTTTGGCGATGATAAACATCGCAAATATTATTATAATAAACAGCATCATTTACAGCTTGTCTTTTTCTACCCAACAAACTACGGTTACAAACATCAAGGAATAGCTCTGGATGCACATAAGACAATAGCGTCGCTGCATCTCCCGGAATTTGACCAAACTTCTCCTTAGCGACAGCCTCTTCTACGAACAATATAATATTTTGACGATACCACCAGCATATATCATTATCAGTCCAAATCACCGGCCTAATACAATCAATTGGCACATAACCATGCTCCCTAAAAAGAATGGCCCAATACTCTAACCAATTTTCATTGACATGAGATGTCCCTCCTTGATATGGCAAAGCAGCAGAAAAAAGAACGATATCTGAAAGCCCAGCAAGAAACGCAACAAACTGCTCTGAATTGCATGGTTCTATATGTTCGGCAACCTCAAGGGACACTGCCAAGTCGTACCTCTCAGAGACATCCAATGCAAAACATTGATTAAGGTCATTCACAAGAAACTCAGATGGTTCGATTTCCAGCATATCCCGATCTACATACGCCCCATCAACACCCAAGACCTTTTTTGCCCCGAAGCGCTTAAACTCCGAAAGCCATGAACCACAGCCACAACCAATGTCAACAACGGATCTAGGCGTGAGATACTGATGCAATATAGGTATGATGTGACTTGCAGATATTTTACTTTGTTTCATTTGGTCACGATAAAAGGCTTTATTATACTCAGACATTTATAAAATCTTTCTACGTAGTTTGGCATTAGTAAAAGTATTATTTATAAATCGCAAAAGCCTAAAAGAAAATGCTCGATTGAGATGAAAGGCGTTCAACCCACACCTAATTGGATTGACATAATCAGATATATAATTATCACCAACATGCAATATTGCACTGGGACAACAACCTTCTTTTTCGCATATATGTTCAAAGATCCCTCCGAATCTTTTCGTTAAAGACAAATCACAACTAACATAAACATCACAATAAAAACCTCCTAAAAAATAAGACAATAGCTTTTCCAACAGTACCTTTGATAAATACGTATCACTGACTACAATAATTTTTTTATCTAAAGAAAAACTCTTTAAAATACTGAATAGCTCTAAATTTAGTGATAAATTTTCACATTCATAATGTACTTCAATATCCAAAAAGTCTTCTATCGGTACACGGCCATAGAAACCCAACATATTAAACATAACTTGAAATATACTAGAAAGATCTGGCTCTCGCTCCTTCGAACCCTTAGCCGCTGTCTGATACCTTATTTTCGCAGCAAATAACCGAGAACTCAACAAATCACATGGACTTATATTTATATCAAATGCTCGAAGGTGAGATGCCTGAAGTTTTGATATTTCATAAAATCTACACAATTCAGACTTAGTGTTTCTCAATAATAAAGTGTCAAACATATCAACACTTATGACACGAATATTGTCCAACAAACATTCTTCAAACTTATTCATTTAGGTTGACTTTAAAAAACATAACAGGTGCCCGCAATACCCAGTAGAATTTAAACATTGTAAAATTGCTCAGGTCAACAATCACCATTCAGCGTCACCTCCAAGAAAAGTACTTCGCCAAAAGACCTCTCCCCCATCGCAAAGGGGCCGTAATTTTCCAAGAGAGTGAAGATGTCAAATCTTCAACAATAGCCTCCTGCTCACGATAGCTGAGATACATCTCCTGTTTCTCAGATCTGGACCGAGCGAACAAACGCAGGAGTGCATTGCCATAAGTTGGAGGTAACGTCTTTATATATTCAAAATCAAGTGAGTCAGTAACTGAATTAGTAAGATAGTAGTAATCCAAGTGAAAAGTGTAAATCTCCAGCAATTCCGGGTTAGTCAATCTCCAGCGATAGTAGTTTATATCAAACAAAAATTCATAGGGTATAAGGTAGCAGAATATTAGGTAGTTCAGACAAATCAAATTTCCATGCTCATCTTCATGATCAACTAGCCCAGCGGAGAGCATTGAAAAGGGGCAATCACCCAAAATATATGTCGGTTTACCAAGTAAAATAGCTTCAAGCCCCACACTTGAATTCAACGTCAGTATTTTTCTGCACTTTAAGATAAATTCATGGGAAGACCTGGATTCGTCAATATCTCCAAAATCTGTCGTATAATCTTTCAAACCACCGGGATGCTTTCTCACAAGCACCTTGCCTGGGGATGCTATCTGTTCAGCCTCTCGAATAATCCTTGCGTTATCATAACCATTCGAGAATGCGACTACATTTGAATCATCTTCGATCTGCAAAGGCACCCCAACCGCATATTCGGGTTCGGAACTCGTGGCTTCCGGCAAGGGCAGGTCCATAATCAATGCCTTGATCTCCTCACGCGACAAAAGAGAAAAGCTTTCCTTGATCACGCAATCTCGGAACTCCCTTGAACCCCTGTGAGCTTCCGTCCAGCCATTGACACCCTCGAAATCAAAATTTGCCGTATGTTGATAATTCCCTTTCCTGAAAGGCCCAAATTCATTATGAATCAGAGGAATCCCCAGCTCAACGGTAGCAGCCTTGAGACTTGGACAATTGCACCAACAGAGAACCGCCTCAATCTGATGGGATTGCCCCAGATCCGTCAGAACCGTTTTTAATTCATCACGAAGGGGTGGATGCTCTTGAGTAAGCAGTAAACGAAACCTTTCAACTGCAGACTCAGGGTCCGCCCCTAGCCCAGTAAAAACATCCTTAGAAAGGACATGCTTGTTAAGGTCGGTAAGGTTTGCTTTTGATGGAAGGGAATACTCGCCATACCACTGGGCCCATTCATGAACATCCCAGCACTTGCCAGACACATAATAAGAAGGATCTTTAAAATAATCCTCTGAGGCAATGACAAATAGATCTTTCGGAGCAATATGATTGAGTGCTTTATACAGCACCCAAAGATAAGGAGCTTCCCGATTTCTTGAACCGTATGGGGACAGATACAGTACAAACATATTCAATCCTAGACTGGATAACCATGCCCTATGGCGTGCATGAAACCTAATGAAATAAAAACCATTTTCTCACCCACCAACCTGACGCTAACTAATTCCCCCGAGAACCTGCAGAGAGGTGTTACTTGTCAGATTTAGAAATATTATTTTCTGTCCAGATAGAGATGGCTTCACCCGCTCGCTCTCTCAGCCCAGAAATAATACTCCCTATATTTCGCTGGATACCCTCTTTTTCCTGAAGAGCGGCATCAATTCTCTCTACAATACTAGCTGATAGGCTCTCACATTCTCTCCCGTCAATCAAATACGCTTCCTGATTGAAGATTTTCATAGCACCAAGGTTTTTGTGCCAATAATAATCATCAAAAACTACCGAAACAACTGGAACACTAGCGGCCATGGCAAAAACAATCGGATGGTGTTTCAGGGTAAGACACAATGCAGCATTTTGAATCAGACCTACAGCGACAGCCGGTTCGTAACGATGCGGCGGAAGAAAAGATGACTGTTGCATATTTTCCATGACCCCACACATGGCTTCCTCGTCAGAGTGACACATAGGCACAAAAACAACATGCAGTTGGTGCGTCTCTATCACCAAATCAAGCACCTTGGCGAGTTCTACAACGAGAGTATTTGCCAATTCCGACGATTGCCCCCAGTAGTGGCAATTCACAGCGATATAGGGATCTTTCGGGGCCATACCGTGCTGTTCAAGACACAACATGACCTCACTAGCCGAAGCAGGCTCGAAAAACAGGGCATCGTCGAATGTGCAGTTGATCCTGTCCGCCGGGAACCCAATAGCGGTCAAATCTTGCGGCGAACCAGCATGATCCCGCAGATAAATCAATTCGACATATTTAAGCCCCCATTTTGCCAATTCCCTGCTAATGTTGTCCTGGAAAATCCCGATGGTTTGCCCGGACAGAACAGTCGGCACGCCAAGGGCATAGGCCAAACGTAACAGGAGCATATTGTCCCATAACCGGGTCAGCGTCATCCCCGTCAGATAGCCCCCACCAGACAAAAACAAGACATCTGAATTATTTAATTCATCCAACATCCTTGCCTGTCGGATCGAGAGTCCAAACGTAGGCAACCCTGCCCGAATCAGCCAAGTATTAAAGAGACAAAGTGCGGCAACAAGAAAGAACCTTTTTTTGAAAACCTTCTCCGAACCATAATATTGCATATCCCCTTTTCCGAACAGGGACGATCTTGGGGCTAACTCAGTTCGGATCGGACCATGAATTGCCTCGGTATATACAAGATCGGGAGTCAGAACCGTCAGACGACAGCCTGGAACGATTTTTTTCCAATACTGGAGATTGGCTGCCAGTTGGGCTTCATCACCAATGTTAGCATAACCGTAGCCCCCGGCGATCAGGACCTTGAGCCGCTTTTTATTAACCACCCGCCCCGATCGACGATAGCCGACGAAGAGAGTTCCGGCCTTTATTGCAGGAAATATTATTATGCGCCAAGGCCATGCTAATATTTTTAATAAACGGTCCATAACTTCACTTCGTATAAGCCGGTTGTTATTGGAATTTCTCGCGCACAAGTTAAAAAATCAAAGTATTACAACTGCGAGCTTTTTGAAATATCTCTTTATCGCGCCAGTCAGTCTTCCTCTTCGTCCCTCTACATGTAAGGTTTGATCGATAAACTCAGCTCTGATCAAAGTTACAATTTCGCGTAAAGTTTCCAGAGGGACATTCTCATTATTAAAATACAGAGCCTTTTCCCACGAAAAATCTGCTTTCAACAAATCGAGTTGCAAACGATCAAATTCAAAGTTCTCGGAAACCGCGCCCCTGCTTTCGAGTTCTTCCCACAAAACAGTTCCGGGAATGGGGTTAAATAAATAGAACCCGATGATCTGACACCGAGGATATCGGGTTAAAAATCAATAGCCTCTTCGTAATCGTCGACGATCCACAATTTTCCCTCTACGACAATCCCTTTCTGCAGAAGATAGGCAGCAAGATAGCTTACCCCCAAGAGCCTGACATTGAACTCCTCACCTTTGTAGCGTGCGCAATAAAGACATACCCGCAAACCTTTTTTGAGCCCTCCTCTTGTCTCATTGGTTCCGGATAGGTTCATCTCGCTAATTTCCATCGTTTCAAAAGCTTCCGCAGGCCAAGCCATTCTCCCTGAAGTGGTGATACCAGGAAAAGTAAGCTTTTCACCGGCACCCTACCGAATCGAAAATAGAAGAAATTTGATAATTCCATCAGCGACCAAAGCCGCCAATATTCATGACTGTCTCGTGATAACCAACGCCTACGCCACCCCAGGGATGGATAACTTTTATCCAATTCTTGCTTGATGATTCTTTTCCAAACCAAACGATCACGAACCTTTACGTGCTTGAAAACCGGCGTCACTGTTTGAGAGATAAAAACTTCATCAGCGTCGCATTTCTCAAGAAATAAAAGGTTATTATCCTCCATACGAACAAGATGGTCTACAATTTCACTATTATTGACGATGACGAGAGAGGTTCCGAGAGGATCCCCACTCAACCTACCCCAGGCATCCTTCACCGCGATATCAGCATCGACTCCGTAAAAATCGGGGCAATAAAGACAGCACTCCTGAGCAAAAAAATAATTCCGCCACATGTCTGTAAACGCTGTTGCATATCGATTCCTTCTTATCTCACGATCAGGCAGTTCCAACAGGTTATTAAAATTATTTGCATCCTTGATCCCCACCTTGTCACGCAAATTAATCCGAAATGGGACGTCCTTCTCAACTCCTTCTTTACTGGCCAAACAATCGGCAAAGGTGCCCGTCACACTCTTCCCGCAAACTAGACAGATTTTGTACCTTATTTTTTCCAGCAGATTTGAGGGGAGTCGGACAATCCCGCGCAACAAACAGGGAACACCCACAACCGCAAAAAAACCATCACTTTCCCGCAGTTCGTCAAGAACCTTGTCGTAACACATTGGGTGGTAATGGGAGCTTCGAGCGCGATCGAGGTCTTCAGCAGAGCGAAAAATCTGCATCTGGAAATGAGGTTCACCCATTTCTCCCTCTACCGGCAGGGAGGCCAGCACACCATCAACGGCCCCAGACGTGAGAAGATGTTCTAACAATGCACTTGTCACGCCACCAGATGCGGAACGAATTCTTTTGGCTTCGTCTTTATCGTGAGCAATAAAATATGTACCATCCTGCGGGAGCCCGAACCTTACTCCTTGAGCCTGTGCGGCAAAGGCATACTCTCCGATACATTGGGGGGTGTGGGGACAAACCAGTCGGCAATGGCCACATTGCGTACAACAGTCATCATCGACTTTCGGATACCAGGTTCGGCGAGTGTCCCAAAGCATCGTAATTGCCGATTCAGGACAAGCAACAGAGCAGAGACCACAACCGATGCAGAGATTACTTCTGGTAATCTCACTAATATTCAGTTTATACGCCTTATGCAACAGGCTCATGCTTTACCTTCCGGGTTTCCTGATCACAACGGACAAGTGGGTTCCCCCAGCTATCTTTGATGCGATCTTATCGCCAATAAAATCGGATATTTTCTGGGTGAGCGTCCAAGATGAATGATACGGCGAATAAAGAGGATCCGTCAGTGGGAAGGTTGAGATATCAGCTTCAATTTTTTTATCAGCCAGAAACCTTTGCATGCCTTTTCTGGAAACGGCCCAAAGATGCCTGGGTGGGTCTATCCCGTGGAGCATTTCACCTGACAATAGTTTCAGCACAACTTTTACTCTGGAAATACGACCAGACCTGCTAATAGTCCCAACTCGGCTTTTCAAATTCGAGTTGGGATACGCAAAGTACTCCAATGAATCACCGTTTGGACAAATGAGCAGCATTGTACCGTTTTCGGCGAGGAGATCAGTCATTTTCAGAATAAAAGCAGTTGGATCGACCAAGTGTTCAATGAGATGCCGGCACATAATAAAATCATACTTGCCTTTTTGTACATTCAACACGGCGGCATCCTCGTTCAAAACATTCTTCAACCCGACCTTTGCTCTTGCAAATTCGCAAGCCTCACCATCCAAGTCAATGTAGGTACTAGCTCCATAACCGGAGACTTCAAATGCTTTTGCATAAAACCCTCCGCCCCCGCCGACATCAAGCATTTTCAAACCAACACTTTTGGACAAACCGAGCTGAGAAAAAAGCTGTGGAGCGCTCTTTAGTATGGTCTCCAAGTTAGAGATGTTCGCACCGAAAAGGAACCCCTTGTAAAACTCCCGCAACACGATCTCATTCGGCATCGGACAAACCTGACCGGTCCCGCAGGATGCGCACTTGCAAACAGCATAGTCTCCCATCGTGTAAACGGAAGTAGCCTCTCCTTTACAAAAGAGGCATTCGCGATTCAGGTCCCGTGTACTCATAAATCATCACACATTCTAAGTTAACTGCCAACGGCCCTTAAACTGGACTGAAGCCCCGCCACAAAAGTTACCAACGACCTCAAATTTTTTACCTGCATACAACCAATACAGTTGCCGATTGTCGGTCTTGTCATAAACGATCAGATTGAGGTAGTAAACACCAGGATTCAAATCCAAGTTATCGATTTCCAGACGAACCCGCTTGCTCTTACCTGAACACTTAAGCTTCACATTATTGTAGGAAGAATGGCACTGTGCTGCTAAGGCACCATCCAATCCCATAAAGGTGGCTGACAACGAAACCTCTTCATACTGTCTCGAGACATGGAGGTCGAATTCGAGCACAAAAAGGGCACACCAATCGAAGCTATCGCAGGCAACATTATCATGATCAAGCAAGCTAATATTTTCAACTTCAGTGTTCTCATCCCCCCTAACCACCTTGCCCTTATGCTCAAACAGAGAGTTATACTCAGCGATTGCCTGTGGGGGCTCTCCATGAAAAACATTCCTTCCACGATTTAATAGAAGGGCAGAACTGCTCAACCTGTTGACAAAATACATCTGGTGAGAAACAAAAATAACCGCACATTTTTCAACCAGATCAGCCAATCTCGAGTAGCATTTTGACCGGAACCCAACATCTCCAACAGCCAGCACCTCATCTATAAGCAAAACTTCTGGCTCTATTTGTGCGGCGATTGCAAAACCAAGTCGGACCTTCATTCCCGAACTGTAACTCTGCACTGGCGTATCAATAAATTCTTTCATCTCAGAAAATTCGATGATTGCATCAAGCTTGGCATCAATTTCCCGCTTGGACAGCCCAAGTACGGACCCGTTCACATAGATGTTCTCCAAGCCTGTTAATATCGGGTTAAAACCTGCGCCAAGCTCAATAAGGCCACCAACCCGTCCACGCATAGTAATTTGTCCGCAATCCGGTTTGATCAAGCCATTGAGCATCTTCAGGAGAGTACTTTTGCCAGCTCCATTTGGCCCAATCAAGCCCAGGCATTCCCCACGTTTTAAATCGAACGATACATCATCAACCGACCAGAACTCACCTGGACGCAATTCATCATGTTGCCCCTGAATATTGAACATATCGGCCGCAACATCCTGCACCCCGTACCAAAGGGAACGCTTCAGCGTACGGCAAAACTTTTTCGATACATTTTCAACTTTGACCAAGACATCGTCACTCATTTTCATCAAAACCTAGGCACTCATACGGGCAATAAGATGGGGCATTGCAATACGGTAAAGCAGCCATCCAAACATGAGAAAAATTATTGTAAACAACAAAACCAACAAGAAGCCGCCCAGTTGTGTAGCGGAACCAGTGGTCATCCACTCGCGAGTTGATACCAACACAGGGGTAACAGGATTGAGCTTGACGCAGAAGGCGGCAAATCCACTCTGAGGCATGGGATAGATGACAGGAGTTAGAAAAAACCAGGCCTGTGTAATTATGGCAATCCCGCGACTGACATCCGCATAAAGCACCCCCAGAGGTGTCAAAAGAAGACCAACCATCAACCCAAGTGCCATTAAGGCAAAAACCCCAAACGGCACCAATAATATTGTTGGCGGCAACGAGACTCGATACCATAGAAAAATGGCCACCAGCAGAAGAATGCGAATGACAAAATTAAAGAAAACCTCGCCGATCCCTGCCAGAATCAACGCTTCTCGCGGGAAGTTTATCTTAGTCAGCATTCCCTTTGACTCATTCACCATCTTGAGAGGACTGCTGACCGCATCGGCAAAGGTCTGCCAGAGCACTGTTCCAGTGAGAACAAATACGGGATATGGCATGCCGGCATCCTCTATATTGATAATCTTCTGAGAATTCAAAAAAACCCAGACCGCCATGGTGAACAGAGGGGGCAGAAAGGCCCACAGGTAACCGAGAAAACTCTGACGGTACTGGGCACTGATATTACGCACGAACAACCGCCAAGCCAGCCCACGAGAAGCGACCAGGTCAGCCAGCATTTCTCGCACTAATAGGCCTGGTTGCCTTAATTGGGATCCAGGAGTATAGATAGTCACTTTCAGTGGGCTATCGTTCATGATCATCCTTAGTCAAAAATTTTCCGAATATGCGGAAAATGACTTCATACCGAGTCTCATTGTCCAAAATAAATCCAGTAGCCAACCATTATCGTCCAAAGCAACCCCACACCAAACAATAAACGATCCTGCAACAGGGCATAAGTCGGATCCCCACCCCGTCCGATTTTAACCCGATACATGTAACGCATCAAACCAAAGCAACACAGAGGAACCGTGTAAACCATGCCGTGACGACTGATGACATAGAGGGTATATGTCACAAGAACGGCCCCTCCGGTCATATACATAATCCCATCAAGCAAACCCTCTGGGTACCCCGTCAAGGACTTGCGGTGACCTCCGGCATCATCCCCGAGATGATTTCTTTCACATAGTCGCTTCCCCGTACTTAAAAATAGAGCCAACAGAAAAACGCTGAGGAACAACCAATCCGATATTTCAATCCCAAAAGCCTGGCCTCCAGCTTCCAGACGCAGAAGAAAAAATATCGAGATACAGAACAGATCAACGATTGCAATATCTTTAAGCTTCAACGTATAGATAATGGAAAGCGATGCATAACCCACCAAAATCCAAAGAAATATCCCGGAAACCTGTATAGCAAACACCAGGGCAATAATTGCAAGTCCCAGAGCCGAAGCAGCACCTGCAGGATAGGATATATCGCCGGCCGCTATTGGGCGTGTTTTTTTTACAGGGTGCAGTGCATCATTCGGAGCATCAATGAGGTCATTGAAGATATAGGTAGCACTGGAAACCAAACAAAAAGCACTGAAGGGAATAAGGCCATGAGTCAGAAAAGAGATATCGGTCGTCAGGCCGCCTAGAAAAGGAGGGAAAAAGAGCATCAGGTTCTTCAACCAGTGACTCGGCCGCAATAATCTTAACCAGTTTTTCATCGATCCTATTCCGTTTTCCCCAGAAAGAAATGAATCTGCCGATAATCACGCCCAAGCAAGCTTATTTTACCGAGCGTCCTTTGTAACCATTGATTTCCTGAAGAAGCAGCTTCTTTTCATTTTCATCATGAATTCGATCAATTTTCTTCTCCAGAAGCGAGATCAAACCTGCTGAGTCGATGCGTTCCGCGCCCCGTTGTTTATTTATTACCATACGGAGCAGATCAATTGCTTCATCATCTCGCCCTAACTCTTCCAAAACTACAGCACGGTTGGTATCGTATATTGCCTTATGACCAACCCCGCGCAGGGAAGTTGCCTGTTCAAAACTGGCCAAAGCTTTCTCCAACTCACCAGTTTTGTATAATGCAACCCCGTATTCATTCCAGCCCTGCTTAAACAACGGACTTTTATTTGTGGTATCGGCAAGCAGTCGCAGATCACTGCGCCAAACATAAGCTCGGTAAAAAACTGCGCTCCCCAGACACAAAAGAAGCACTACACAGGCAATTGCAGCAGTATTTATTTTGTCTGGCCAAGCTGTAGATATTTTCTGTCCCAAATAACAAACCAGTACAGGAAGAATAAACCCGAGAGGCAGATAGAGATAACGTTCTGCATACTGAGCCCAGGCAACTTGACCAAAAGCGATGAGAAACGCCGGAGTAACCAGACACAAACCTGCTAAAAAGAGAGATGATCGCAGGGTTCTCCGGGTCAACAACCAGAAACAGAACAGAACAAGTGGCATGGCCAACAGTTCGTAAAGAGGATCAACTTCGATAATGGCAAAATTCAACGGGAAGGGTAAGAATATTTTTTTAAGATAGAAACCGAAAGCACGCAGACAGACAAAGAGCGCATAATGGAGATCATTAAAAATGACACTTAGGGTGATGCCGATTCGAGAGGAATCTGATGAAAAAGCATGATCACGCACAAAGTAGTAGAGAAAAACCAGGGCAACGACACCCACCAGCACTAGGGCTGATTTTATGAGAACATTTCTTTTTCCACTTGTTTTTGAATCAGCGTTGCGAGCAAACAGAATCAGGGCTGCCCCCGGTAAAAAAGCGATGGCGACTTCTTTGGTCAGAAACCCGAGAAAGAGGGTAATGACCGCCGCGATCAGATAGCGGGGCGTTCCTTCGTGCTTGAATTTAAGGGTGGCAATGCCACAGAGAAAGATGAAGCTCGCACACAAAAGATCAGTGCGGCCGGATATCCAAGAGACAGACTCGACGTTCAGCGGATGCAGACCGAACAATAGTGCCGTCAACAGCGGCAAATGAGACGATCTGCTGCCAACAGAAGGCAGTAATAATCTGGTCATCTCAAAGACCAACATGGAATTGAACAGATGAAGAAGTACATTTTCAAGGTGCATGACCAGCGGGGAGGCCCCCCAAAGAAACAGATCAAAGATGTAGGTCAACATCAACAAAGGTCGAAAATAAAGCCCGCTATCATTTCCCGGGAAAAAATGACGAAATATATCCCAATCAGTTATTTCATGAAGACTTCGCAGCAGCAGGGGATCATCGATGCGGCAAAAACCAGAATGAATCGCAGGAGCATAGGCAGCAATGATTGCCACAAAGATTATGAAATATGGGTTCCGTCGAGAGGTCACGCTTTATTGACGATATCGAGAAAAAAGGTTTCGAGATTTTTACGTTGAGGTTCAATCAGACTAATTTCCTGGTTTTGTTCCTGCAGCCGTTGGAGCAAGCTGTTGAGTTCATTTTTATCAACATATTGCTGCTTAGTACTCTCTGCAGTTTTCCGGTCATGCCAACTAATGTTATAGCCGGATATCCCCTCATCAAGAATCGAACGAACCTCATTGACACTACGTAATTCACCCTGAGTAATAATCGCCACCCGATCACAAATCGATTCCACATCATTGGTGATATGGGTACTAAAAAACACACATTTACCCGCTTGCTTTAATTCGAGGATAAGTTCTTTTACGAGCGCCCGTCCAACCGGATCAAGTCCACTCATCGGTTCGTCGAGGATATAAACCTCGGGATCGTGCAGCAGCACCTGAGCCAAACCGAGACGCTGAACCATCCCCTTACTGTAGCTCCGAATCGGACGTTTTCGGGCGTCCCAGAGGCCAAGCCGTTTAAGCACAAAATCGGAACGCTCACTTAAGACCGATGACGGCAAAGAAAAAGCCCTACCCACAAAAGAAAGATACTCACTGGCATTGAGGTAATCATAAAATGCCGGGTTTTCAGGGAGGTAACCAACCTGTCTGCGTGCAGCGGTTGATTTACTATCAACTCCCAAAATCTTTGCCTGACCAGAGCTTGCTCTGATCAGCCCCATCAGAAGTTTGATCGTTGTGCTCTTCCCAGCACCATTCGGACCGAGAAAGCCAAATATCTCACCCTGCTCAACCGCTAGCGATACTCCTTTTAAGGCTTCAACACGAAGTCGTTTCTTGCCGCGGAATACTTTGCACAAATCGGTAATTTCCAAAGCCAGCATCATTTATCCCATCTGCAACTGAAATTCTTAATATTATCGATTATTTCTGGGAAGCAAAAGCAAAGTTACTGGTTGTTCTCACCCTGCCAAAGGTATCCAGATAAAAGTCCCCACCATACGGATCTACCGGCAAACGCTCCAACAACCCCAAACGGATCAAATCCTGAAGTGTTTCCGGAGTATTTCCATATATTTCAAGATATTCCTGCAGGGCTACCTCTACACGCTGAACTTCCTTCAGCGCCTGCAATCTGATCTGAAATGATTTACGGATAGAGGCTTTGCGCGCATTTTTTTCCATGACAGTCAAATAAGCAATCGCTTGGTCAGTTTGACTGGTTTCATAAAGATAGCGCCCGGCAAGCCTGCTAAACAGGTCATAACCGGATATTTCTGCGGCCTGCTGATAATATTTAGCCGCTCGCTGATAATCCTTCTGAAAATAAGCAGAATTAAAAGCGGTATAAAACGGTAGAGACCAGTCCCAGGTTCTGTACTTTATCCCATGTTCAAGCATGCGGTTGACATCATCAATACGGCCAGCATCCCACACAAGAATAGCTTGGGCAAAATAGTAAGCATCCATATTGTAGGGATCGAGTTCAATCGCTGTCGCAAGATTTTTATGGATAGCCGGATAATCGGTCGGTAGAATAATTTCATTTTGTGCCGCTTCGACTAAACTACCGTAATAAAACAAAACCTTCATCACCAACCAGGACGCCATGGTCTGCTGCTGATCTGCAAAGATCACTTTCAAAACTACCGACTGTGGGACATAGCCAAGCTTTTCTACCACCGGCTTATCGCGCAAATAATCGGTAAAAGGCACGATTACTGCCAAATATGCCGCCAGCAGAATCGTCAGCAGCAGCAATCGCATCAGATCAGCTCCCGTCTCTGGAAAATCATCGATGCGAGGTATAGAAGTATAGTCAGATAAACACTGGCATATAGGACAGTTAGCAGAATACCGGGGAAAGAGAGAGCAAGGCCATAAGTCGCCTGGAGTTGCAGATCAAAGGCACCAAAGTTTGGCAACAGATAGTAAAATATCTGGGCTAAATTCTGGACCAGCGGCGATAAAGTCTGGCCTGCTGCTTCGGTCTGCAAATAATCGTACATCTCCTGAGTCACGTTTCCCGTCAAATACATGGCAATGGTACCAAAGACCGGCAAAAAAAACGAAGTACTAACAGTTGAAAACAGAAAGGCAAAACCGAGTAGTAACAAGTATTTCAACACAACAAACAGGACGGCCAGGACAAGGTTGGCCCAGGCAACCGGCTGTGCCGGCGGATATAGCAATGCAGATACCCAGACCACAGCAACCACAGCAGCGCCAAGGATGAGGGCGGAAACGACGATAAAGGCAGCCATGCCGCAGAACTTGCCGAAAAGATAGGAACGTCGTGAGAGTGGAAGACCGAGAACACTGAAGGTATAGCGCCGCTCAAAATCTTTCCAAAGCGATGTTGCCCCAAGAAATACGGTCAGCAGCAGCAGAATAAAGGAGAAAAGACCTAACGACAGAGTGATCGACAATTCCACCACCTGCCTCATGGAGAGGGAACTGATGACAGGAACCAACAGAAAAAGCAGTGCTGTCGCCAACACGCCCCGCAAAACACGGTCGCGTATGACCCCTTTAAATGTTGCAAGAAAAACCGGAAACATCACACCTCCCTGTGGCCCGGATTATAAATAACAAGGGAGGGTTGATTCATCATCAACCCTCCCTATCGATACTACTAAACCGGGGTAATTCGACAAAAACGAATCACTCACCCATCATGGATCAACTACTAAGGTGCGGCATCAACAAGATTCAATGTAGTCGTATCTGTCGGCGCAGCAACAATATTGCCGACGGTTCCAGTGGCATCACTGATAGCAGAATCGGTATTCAGGCTACCATAAATCTTGTTGCCGCTCAGGTGCTTCGACTGCACAGCGTAAGCAGTTGCAGTGGCAACAGCTTTAAGGGTAACGCCGGTAGAGGGAACAAAATCGGCCCCACCGATCGTGGTTGCATTATCCGAGTCAATTGTTTCAACAGCAAACGCTGAACCGGTAAAGGCAACCATGGCCAGCAAAGTCATTGCGATTACGAGATATTTTTTCATGATTTTCTCCTATTAAAAGTTTTGTTAAATCAGCTGGTCCGAATTAAATTACAGAACCGGATATTCCTGATCATCTGCGTAGGCCGATTCCATCTGGGTCTTGAAGTTCCGGACATCGCTCAGGCCAGCCGAGTTAAACGCCTTGGCACGATAGGAAGAAAACTGAGGAATCGCGATAGCTGCCAGAATACCGATGATCGCAACAACAATCAGCAGTTCAATCAGGGTAAAACCCTTTTGGTCCTTAGCCTTACGGATCATTTTCAACATCGTGGATCTCCTTTCGGGGGTTAAAAAATAAATTGCCAAACAACTGGCACCTACGTTTCTAATCACGTTTAACTAAAGAGCAAGCAGCATGCCATATATTAACTTTCCTTCAGGACCCCTTTTTAACCAACTCTCTGCCCATAAAGAAAATATCACTTTCAATTTATGACATTTTGCGGCAGCCCCAGCTGACAAATTTTGTCAGTCTAAAGAATTGGATACTCCTGATTATCGTAATGATACGACTCCATCACAGTCTTGAAATTTCGCAAGTCCGATTGAGCCGCGGCATTGAATGCCCTTGCCCGGTACATGGTTAATTGCGGTATCGCGATCGCAGCCAATATCCCAATTATCGCCACGACGATCAACAACTCAATCAGAGTAAATCCATCCTGCAAGCTCATTTTTTTAATCATCTGTATCTAGCCCCAATTTCTGCAATCGGTAACGTATCGACCTAAATGAGATTTGCAACAACTCTGCCGCTTTGGTACGATTCCCCCCGCTTTTCTCAACAGCCTTTAATATCATTTGCTTTTCGATGTTTTCAAGATAGGCCTCAAGATCTAATCCCTCAGCCGGAATCTCGGCGTCAACAGCACACCGAGAAACACCTGTGCCTATGATATTTGCTGGCAGGGCAGAGACATCAATCTGCTCCTGCCAGCCAAGGACAATGCACCGTTCAACAAAGTTTTCCAACTCTCGAATATTCCCTGGCCACGGATACTCCAACAGACAGCTAAGGGCCCCTGTCGAAATCGGCAGATGCTTCTGCCCGGTGCGTAACTTATAAAAATGATCTATCAGCACAGGAATGTCTGCCGAACGCTCTCTGAGCGGCGGCAGGTCAATCTGTACGACATTTAACCGATAGTAAAGATCCTCACGGAATAGCCCTTCTTTAACCGCGGCCTCAAGGTCACGGTTAGTCGCCGCCAGCAAACGAATATCCAATGGCAGATTTTTTGTCCCACCAACCCGGCGGAACTCTCGTTCCTGCAACACTCGCAACAGCTTGACCTGCATCGACATCGGCAGCTCACCGATCTCGTCAAGAAAAAGGGTGCCACCATTGGCCGTCTCGAACAATCCTTCCTTACGCTTTTCCGCTCCGGTAAAAGCGCCCTTCTCATGGCCGAACAGCTCGCTTTCCAGCAAATTTTCGGGGATGGCGCCACAATTAATCGGCACGAAGGGATGATCCTTGCGGGCACTGTTCAGATGCAATGCCTTGGCGACCAGCTCCTTACCGGTGCCGCTTTCGCCACCTATCAACACATTAGCCTGACTCGGAGCGACCCGTTCCAGCAGGGAGATCATCTTGGTCATGGCCGGGCTATTGCCGATCAAACGCTTAAAGGAGAAACGCTCGCCTAGCTCTTTTTTCAGCTGCCTGTTTTCCGCCTGCAGCCGAGTCCTCTCTAGCGCCTTCCTGATCACCAAACGAATCTCGTCATTTTTGAACGGCTTGGTGATGTAATCATAGGCGCCCAGCTTCATCGCCTCGACCGCCTCTTCGGTGGAAGAAAAAGCTGTAATCATCAACACCGTGACATCATTCTCATTCTCCCGAATCTTCCTGAGCAGTTCAATGCCGGAGACTTGCGGCATTTTCATATCAGAAATAATCAGGTCGTAATGCCCCTGAGTCAATTTCTCCAGAGCAACCGCACCATTTTCCGCATCGTCGACCAGATAACCTTCGCGTTGCAACATTATGACCAGAAGCTCCCTGAGGCTGCTTTCGTCATCGACAACGAGAATCCGATTGCTTACTTTACTGGAATGCATTCCTTCAACCTTCTGCCGCAGTTAAATAGAGAGCAAATCTGGCCCCGCCAAGTCTACCGGGGCTGACATCAATCCTACCACCATGGGCATCGACAACCGAATAAACCGAGGCGAGCCCCAGCCCGGTCCCCTTCTCCTTGGTAGAAAAAAAAGGATCAAAAATTCGACTTCTGACCTCCTCGGAAATACCCGGCCCAGTGTCCTCAACACTGACGCAACCAAGCTCAGCATCAATACCGAAGTGCAGCTCGCCAGAACCTTCCATGGCCTCGGCCGCATTTATAGCCAGATCCCACAGAACCTGCCAAACCTGGCCACGGTCGAGAAACATCTCGACCCTCTCCGGGTAATTTTTCATCATCGCAACATCAGCAAAACGCATATCCTGAGCGAGGATATCAATCATTTCATCCAATATTTCAGCGACATTAAGTCTTTCCTTATTCGGCATTTGCGGCCGAGCATAGGTAAGAAAGCCGGTGAGTAACCCACTTAGCCGGTCAGCCTCCTTAACGACAATCTTCATCAAGCGATGATCTTCCTGGCTGACATGCTCCGCTTCCATCAGCAGCTGCACCGAGCCACTGATAGAGGCTAGAGGGTTCCTGATTTCATGAGCCATCCCTGAGGCGAGTCGACCGACAGCAGCCAAACGATCGGCCTGTTGCAGATCAGCTTCGACCCTTTTCAACTGAGTCAGATCCTGAAAGGTGACCAAGGTGCCAATGTCCTCTCCTTGCCTGCCGCGTGCCGTGGTGGTGTCATAACCGAGAATCAACTCCTGAGCAGTGTTACTTATAAAATGCCCCTCGGAGCGCCGATGCAGAACCAATGCTCCCCCCTCAAACAACCGTAAATCCGGAAAAACCTCCGCTACGCTACGGCCATAAACCTCCCTCAGGGTAAATCCCGTAACGTCCATGGCAGCCCGATTGAAGGAACGGATCATCCCTTCCGGGTCCAACAACATCAACCCGCTGTTGATGTGAGCCAGAATGGTCCTGTTCATCTTCTCAAGTTCGGCAAAATCAATCTTCTGCCGCACGAGCTCCGCCTCACTGCTTCGCCAGCGTTCTGCCAGCGTTCCGCTCAAAACAGAGGTCAGTAAAAATGCCACCACATGAACGAAAACTGCAGAAAGAAAAATTCCCCCAGGGACACTACGATACAATTTCAGTTGGCCAAGGTAGTTGAAAAATTGCAGGTCGAGGAGACCGCCGAAAAGAATTGCCGCCGAAGCTGCGGCAAACACCGTCTGCCGACGCGGTAACAAAAAACTGGCAGAAACAATGACTAACAGATAAGCAAAAGAGAAGACACTTTCCACCCCGCCGGTCAACAGAATCAGCGCAGTGACAAACAGCAGGTCCCAAACGATCTGCACTTGGGCAAACAGGTTGAGTCGGGAGACAAATCGCAGCAACAGTGCCGAAAAGAGCGCCTGGGCATAAGAGATCCCGATCAGGATAAGCAGCGGCACAACAGCGCTCGTTGCGACATTGCCCTGCAGGTAGAAGAGCGCCGCGCCACCGAGCAGAAATGTAATTACCGCAGCTCGACAGGCAAGATACCATGTCAAACTGCGGTAATCGGTTCTCAAAGCGAAGTTTTTCTTATCACAAGGTAAGGACATCAACCACCAGCGGCGCCGGCCAGCTTAAAGATCGGCAGATACATAGCAATAACCAGCCCGCCGACGGTCGTCCCCAGAAACAACATAAGAATCGGCTCCATCATCGCCGTCAGGTTGCCGACCGCATCGTCAACTTCATCATCGTAAAAATCGGCTATTTTACTCAACATGGTATCGAGCGCTCCGGACTGTTCACCGACCTCAATCATCTGACAGACCATCGACGGAAAGACACCTGACTCCTTGAGCGGTTCAGCGATCGTTTTACCTTCACTGATACTGGAGCGAACCTTGTTAATTGCTTTTTCAACGGTTCGGTTACCTGCCGTCCTACTCACGATATCCAGACCGTCCAAAATGGGTACGCCACTGGAAATCATTGTCGACATCGTCCGGGCAAATTTAGCCACCGCGACCTTACGGATCAAAACCCCGACAACTGGAGCCTTAAGCGCTAAATCGTCAATCGTATTATGCCCTCTTTCAGTCTTGTAAATTTTCTTAGCGGCAAAGACAACAAAGAACATAGAGGCAATAATCAGCAAAATATAATCCTGAATAAAATTACTGATATTGATGACGATCTGCGTTGGCAGCGGCAAACTGCCGCCAAAATCGGCGAACATCTTTTCAAATGCCGGGATAACAAAAATCAGGATAACGGCGATGACGACAAAGGCAATACCAATGATCGTCGTTGGATAAGTCATAGCACTCTTGACCTGTTTTTTTAACTTCAGCGCTTTCTCAATATAAACCGCCAACCGATTAAGAATCGTATCGAGGATACCACCGACCTCCCCGGCAGCAACCAAGTTTACATACAGGTCGTTAAACGCCTTAGGATGTTTCTTTAAAGCATCAGCAAAAGTGGATCCAGATTCAACATCCTCTTTTACCTGAGTCAAAATCGTTTTGAAGGTCGCGTTCTCTTGTTGAGAAGAAAGGATATCGAGACATTGAACCAACGGCAAACCCGCATCGATCATCGTCGCGAACTGGCGAGTAAAAACGACGATATCCTTGGTGGTGATTTTAGGCTGCATGAAGCTTATCTTAAGCTCCATATTCATTCCCTTGCCCGCCTCTTTTACCTTGTTGGCCTGGATCCCCTGACGGCGCAAACTGGCCATCACTGCGGACTCGCTCGCTGCCTCCATTTCACCCTTGACGCTTTTTCCGTCCCGCGACCGGCCCGTATATGAGAATTTTGGCATGCTCTGCCCCTTTCCCTTTCCATTTACAACACTTCGAGTTTCAGTTCACTTACATACCACGGCCAGGATTGATCGGCTTTTGACGCCGCAAAATCGCACTGGGGTTGGCAAACATCTGCTTCAATTCTTCGAGATCCGCGGAGCGTATCATCGCTTCATCCTGAGTGATCTGCCGCGAATGTGCCAGCATGAAGAGTGACTGGTTGAGCGTCTGCATACCAAATTTATCCTGCCCGACCTGCATCTGTGAATAGATCTGGTGAACCTTATCCTCGCGGATCAAGTTACGGATGGCCGGATTGGGAACCATGACCTCAAGGGCCATACAACGACCGACCCCATCGGTCTTTTTCAACAAATTTTGCGACAGAACCCCTTCAAGGACAAAAGACAATTGGGTCCGGACCTGCGACTGTTGATTGGTCGGAAAAACATCGACAATCCGGTTAATGGTTTGGACACAAGAATTGGTGTGCAGGGTCGCAAAACAGAGGTGACCGGTTTCGGCAATGGTTAACGCAGCTTCAATCGTTTCAATGTCCCGCAACTCACCCAACAGAACAACGTCCGGATCCTGTCGCAGAATATATTTCAGTGCCTTCTTAAAGGACTGGGTATCGGCACCGACCTCGCGTTGATTAACCAGACATTTTTTGTGCGGATGAAGATACTCAATCGGATCCTCTATGGTAATGATATGTTCACTGCGCGTTGAATTGATCGCATCGACAATCGCCGCCAGAGTCGTCGACTTTCCACTCCCGGTCGGTCCGGTGACCAGAACCAAGCCCCGCGGTTTTTTCGATAACATCCTGACCACCGGTGGCAGGCCGAGATCGTCAAAACTTTTTATTTCAAATGGGATCGCTCGGAAAGCTCCGGCAACCGCGCCACGCTGTAAAAAGATATTCCCCCGAAAACGCGACAGCCCTTTAACGCCAAAGGAGAGATCCAGCTCATTTTCTTCCTCAAACTTTCTTTTCTGCGCATCAGTCAACACACTGTAGCAAAGCTGTTTAGTTTCTGCCGGGGAAAGAGATTCCGTATTCAATACAACCATTTGACCATCAACCCGGATTTGCGGTGCAGATCCGGTCGACAGATGCAAATCCGAAGCGCCTTTTTCGATCATTACCTTAAGTAATTGGTGCATATTAGCCATAAGCCAAAACCTCTTTTTTATTGACGTAGAAAATAAAGCATTCCATCAATCATCACCGATCGTACAACGAAGCACTTCTTCCAGAGTCGTCATCCCCTCCTGCATTTTGGTCAACGCCGACTGGCGCATGGTCTTAACCCCGAGGCGCATCGACTCCTGCTTTATTTCCGCAGTATTGGCCCCGGAAAGAACCATCTCTTTAATATCTTCAAACATCGGCATCACCTGATAGATACCGATCCGCCCCTTATAACCAGTATCGTTGCAGACTGAACAACCACGCCCCTTGTAAATTGTAACCTTACCAACATCCTCTTCAGAAACACCGGCAGAAAGGAGCGCGTCCCTAGAAGGATCATCGGGTTCTTTGCACTCGGAGCAGACTCGGCGGCCGAGTCGCTGAGCAGAAATCAAGTTGACCGCAGAAGCCACCAAAAAGGGCTCGATCCCCATATTCAAAAGACGATTGATGGTGCTTGGGGCATCATTGGTGTGCAGAGTCGACAACACCATGTGCCCAGTGAGGGCTGCTTTGACACCAATTTCTGCGGTTTCAAAATCACGGATCTCACCGATCATGATGATATCAGGATCCTGACGCAAAAAGGCACGTAGCGCAGCGGCAAAGTTCAAGCCGATATCTTCGTGCATCTGCACCTGGTTAATCCCGGCAAAGTTAAATTCAACCGGATCTTCCGCCGTGGAAATATTTTCACTGACTTTATTCAGCTCAGACAACGCCGAATAAAGCGAAACGGTCTTGCCACTGCCGGTCGGGCCGGTAACCAAGACCATGCCGAAGGGTTTGTGAATCTCGTTCTTAAACCATTTCAGGGCCTGTTCTTCATAGCCCAATTTGGTCATGTCAAGCTGCAGGTTACTCTTGTCGAGCAAACGCAAAACCACCTTCTCGCCAAACAGGGTAGGCAGGCAATTGACCCGATAATCCATTTCTTGATTGCGCGCCAACTTGATTTTGATCCGACCGTCCTGCGGCAAACGCCGTTCGGCGATATCCATGTTGGCCATTATTTTCAACCGCGAAGTGATGGCATTTTTAAGTTTTTTAGGTGGCTTCATCACCTCATAAAGCACGCCATCAATCCGATACCGTACGCGAAAAACATGCTCATACGGTTCGATATGGATATCCGAAGCCTTTTTCTTAATGGCATCGGTCAGAATCAAGTTGACCAGTTTGACAACCGGGGCATCCTCACTGGCTTTCTCCAGTTCACCGACATCTTCCAAGCTGGCATCGTCAACCAGTTCAAGATCATCAAAGTCCTCCAGCCCACTCATAACGTCGGCCAGCGAAGAGCTTTGATCGTAATAATTGTCGATTGCTTCTTTTATAGCGGCTTCAGCAGCAACGACGACCTCGACATTAAAACCGGTCATGAATTTAATGTCGTCGATAGCGAAGATATTTGATGGATCAGACATGGCCACAATCAGCGTGGCACCGGCGCGATTAATGGGAACCAGCTGGTACTTCTGAGCAACGTCGGCGGGGATCAGGGCAACGACAGCCGGGTCGACATCAAACTCGGCGAGGTTGATAGATGGGACTCCGTAGTGCTTTGACAAAAAAGAGGCGAGATCATTTTCCTGCACGTAACCAAGCTTGATCAGAGCTGCGCCCAGGCGGATTCCTTCTATTTTTTGTTCGGCAATGGCCTTTGCAAGCTGATCATCAGAAATTAACTGGTTGCGAACCAGTAATTCACCAAGGCGGTTTGCACTCATCTAAATGTTACCCTTCCAATTCCATTTAATCGCTTCGAGATCTCTAACAAAAACAGGATTCAACAACCTTGAAAAGCGATGCCCCTTCCAAACTGGTTTTTTCTGCGCAACAAACCGGTAGTCGGGCCTATGTGGCGCAAAAGAAAAGTGACACTGAATGTAATTTTGAGATCATAAAACATACCATACCATGTTTTAATGCACCAGCCCTAATCTTTCAATAAGAAAGATACTCCTGGTATTGAATGACCTGCCGCAAGCCGAGAATTTGGCGCGCCCTGACGACATCGGCAGCGATGGCGGCGACAAGCTCCTGAGAATTGGAAAATTTTTGTTCACCGCGCAAACGCTCTACGAAATAGATACGGATTTTCTGACCGTAGAGTTGACCCGAGAAATCAAGCATATGAACCTCAATAGTTGATTTTCCGGAACCGAAAGTCGGGCACTGGCCAAGATTAACCACACCGTTATATTCCTGCAGGTTGTGCCTCACCTTGATGGCGTAAACACCTGGGGCTGGCAGTTGCTCTTTTTCTGTCTTCAGGTTGGCGGTCGGATAACCGATCTCCCGTCCACGTTGTTCCCCAGCAACAACCTCCCCCTCTAAATTGTAATGACGGCCAAGCAGGGCAACAACCTCAGCTACTTTCCCCTCGGCAAGTAACTTGCGGATGCGGGTTGAGCTATATGGCAGTCCGTCGGCGCCAACCGGCTGCAGCACATCAACCGCGATTCCCTTGGCGGCACAATAGGATTGCATAAAATCTGCGTCACCACGGCGACCTTTGCCGAAAGCATAATCATAGCCGATCACCAGCCCTCGTGCCTGCAGCGTGCCAATCAGCACGTCATCGACAAACTGCTCGGGGGAGAGATTTGCCAGCTCTTTGGTAAAGAGTGCCTCCAACAAAAGATCAACATGGGAGGCCGCAATCAGGCGCTGTTTTTCAGCTGGAGTGTTCAACAACAGCGGGGCCTTGTCAGGGACTAACAATTTAAGCGGATGCGGATCAAAAGTATAAACGACTGATTTGCACATTAACTGACGAGCTTTACAAATCAGATGGCGAAACAGGGCCCGATGGCCGAGATGAACACCATCAAAATTCCCAAGAGTGACCACACAGGGGCCGATGGGAGGGTCTGCGGAGATGAACCTTGTTCTTATATCCATAAGCTAAAATTACCTGGCTGCAAGAAAACAGGAGTTAACTGTTAAATATTAGCGATTATCATGCTCGTTCGACAAGGGTAAAATCAATCCTCCGGCGCCACAACTCGACCCGCTCCACCCTGATACGAACCCGCATACCCACACGAAAAACGGTTCGGCGGCGTTCTCCGATCAGGGTATGCCCGATCGGATCGAAACGATAGTAATCACCTGTCAGGCTGCGAACATGGACCAGCCCTTCGATATACAGATCGTCAAGCTCGACAAAAAAACCGAATTCAGCCACGGACGAGATCGTCCCATGAAACTGTTCACCGACTTTCTCGCGCATTAACTGACAGCGCCGCAACTCCAGCAAGTCGCGTTCGGCAGCCATCGCCCGCCGCTCCTTGGCGGAACAATCCAGACCAAGTTCTAGCAACGCAGCGGTTGGCGGTGCTGTCGTTTGACGTGCCTGCAGCAGGGCCTTTTTCAGCGTCCGATGTACGCTCAGATCCGGGTAACGACGAATGGGTGAGGTAAAATGGCAATAGCACGGTGCGGCCAAGCCAAAGTGTCCTTTGTTTTCCGGCGTATAACGCGCCTGCTGCAGACTGCGCAACAGTTGCTGATTTAACAAGCGCGCTTCAGGACGCTCGGTGATATCATCGAGCAATTGCTGCAGGTCATGTTGCAGATTTCTACTGAGCACCAGTCCGGCACCACATTCAGCGGCCAATTGTTGAAAATCTTGTAACTTTTCAAAAGTCGGAGATTCGTGAATACGGTAAAGAAAAGAATAATTGCGCCGCTCCAGAAAGCCCGCAACGGCCTCATTGGCCGCCAACATAAATTCTTCGATTAACCGATGGGCTATCGTCCGTTCAATCTTCTCCATTGCAACAGGACGACCGGTATCGTCCAGGATAATCTCCACCTCAGGCAGATTCAGCTCCAAACTGCCCCGTTCCCGCCGCATCTGGCCGAGAACCTCGGCAAATTCCGCCATCGGCGGCAATTGTTCGGCTATCGCCGAGGTGAGCAGTGTTCCCTCTGGAGCAGCCAAATAAGCGGCAACTTCGGTGTAGGTCAAACGTGCCTGGCTACGAATGACCGCCGGGTAGAAATCTTCACTTAAGCGCTCCCCGTGCCGATTGAAAAGCATTTCGGCAACCATGGCCAAACGGTCGACCTGCGGATTGAGCGAGCAGATACCGTTACTTAACGCCTCGGGTAACATCGGTACGCAATGACCGGGGAAATAGACACTTGTCCCCCGCTCACGGGCATCATGGTCAAGCGCACCCGCCTCAGCGACGTAATGAGCAACATCGGCGATACAGACCCAGAGTCGATAATTGCCATCGGTCTCCCTGCGCAAAGCGACGGCATCATCAAAATCCTTGGCCGTTTCGCCATCAATAGTCATCAGCGGTAAATCACGCAGGTCGGTGCGCCGCGCAATTTCCTCGGCGTCTACCTGACCAGCAACCGTTTCCGCCTCAGCCACAGCTTCGGGGGAAAAATACTGCGGCAAACCGCGCGTTCGAATCACGGTTTCAATATCGACGCGTGGATCATCTTGACTCCCCAGCACTTCGACGATACGTCCGCTACCTGCGGAAGTCGCCGTCGGGTAATGGTCAAGCTCCAACTTTACCACCTGCCCGGGTTCGGCTTGAATACTGTTTTTTTGTTGCACGAAGACAGTTTTGGCAATGGTTGGATCGAGCGGCATCAGCCAGGCCTTCCCTCGTTGCTGCTGATAGACACCCAACACCGAAGAATGTGCCCGCTGCAGAACCTTGACAACCCGGCCATAGGGACGACCATCACGGCCCCCTCGTAGCGGCTGCACCAGAACCCGATCACCATTCATCACGCCATCAAGTGAGCGGGCGGGAATAAAAATGTCTTCGGCCTTTTCATCCGCTGGCAGAAAAAAACCGAAGCCCTCTGCCAAGATCGTCACCGTCCCCTCCAGCGAAACGGCCTCTGCGGCAAGTCGGTAACAACCGCGTTGATTCATCAGCACCTGTCCGGTTTTCTGCAACTGCTTCAGCCGAACAGTGAGCAGCTTTCGCTCGGCCCCTTGCAAGCGCAGCTTTCCTGCAAGTTCGCGACGATTAAACGGACGATCGGACTGCTTCGCCAACACAGATAAAATTTTTTGATCAAGGGGGTGCATACTCACAGCCAACTTTAAAAAAAGGGGAAGAATAAAAAAACCTGCCACCATCGGTGACAGGCCCTTATACCACATTCTACCGGTTTACCTCAGCTGGAGTTTTCGTCCAGCAGTCAGTCCCCTAGTCCTCAACCTCCCAGGCAGTCACACCGCTTTTGTTTGGGCCAAGACTCTCTTGTTTAACGGTTATAATGGCACCACCACTTGTTTGGATGACCACCTTAGTCCCCTCTTCACGCCCCGTATGGATCCCTGGGGATGAGGCAATCCCCTCGCCGACCTTTTGCCGCTTTTTTACCGGCTCATCCTCTGTGGTATTTCCATCCGAGTCACTGCGTTCATCCGTCTTAGCACCAAAGATCTGCTTGCTGCTAGCCGTTCCAGCGCGATAATCAAGCGCGTACAACAAACTCTGTCCCGCTCCGCTACAAGACTGTTGCTGAGGAACAAAACTGGCGAACGTCAGAACACTCCCCAGCAAAGTAGCCTGACTGATACTGCGCTCTTTAAAATCGGGCAAATCCATCAACCAGCCGTGTTGATGAAATATTTGTGCCAAAAGCTGCTCGAAAGTACCGATTCCATCCAGACCGCTCACAGCCGCCCCACGAGCGTAGACCTGCCCCTGCGAGACATCCAGCAGATCGGCATTGCGCCGCAAGGTTGCATACGACCAGTTACCGCCGACATCCTTCGGCTCCTTAAGCCCATAGAAACTCTGCTGATCACCATTGGCATTGTCATCGGAACTCAAAAAACGACCGGTGCCGAAAAAAAGCCAGCGTTCAATCAAGTGACCGTTCTCCTCAAGTCCCGCGGTCGGTGCGGCGCTAATCGGCTGACCGCTGGAGACTGAGTTCCCATCAGCAGAGCCCTCAATCTCGCCGGGAGACAGGTCCAAAAACAGATTTTCCGTATCCCAGCGGCTGCTATCCGGATCGTTGTCAACCACAATCCGCCGGAAGGACCCTCCCCAACCGCTAGCAGCACTGCCATTTACTGTCCCGAAGTAGACCGCATCGGTACCGTAATCAAGGTCCCAATCGACGCTTATCGGCTCACTCACCAAGCTCTTGTTCTCAAGAAGCATCAGATAAGGGGAGCGACTATCAGCCGCCGCACACGCGCCCGACGCAGTAACAAAGCACAGCTGCTGACGATCATCGGTCAGACGATTCAAATGCAGCATAAACATTCGACCCGGCTGACGACTGGCAAACTGCTCCAGCGCTTGCCTGTCAGGCAGGCCATCAACGCCCGCCGGACCGGAGCCGAACAGCAGATAGTGGCTGGCGCCATAGGTGCCACCACTGTCATCCTCGACCCTGACAACGACAGGATAACTGGTGGAATAACCAAGCCCAGGCAAGGCAATCTCAGCCAAAAGAACAGGAGGTTCTTCTGGATCGGTGACATCAAAAAGACAAAAAGCCGAACGCATCAACTTATCATCACCATCGATCCGACCATTGTGATTCAGATCGGCGTATATCGCTCCGCCGCCCAACCGCATCCCTGTCACCAACAGCGTTCCCCAGCCATTCGGATGACGGTCGTCATCGAGGAAAACCCGCGCATCGAAAACCTTCGGCTTGAGATCGTTGTAATAGACATGGGTGTAATCAGGATCGGTTAACCAGTGTAAGTGGGGCAACAGGTTATGAGGGATATAGGCCCAGATTTCCGAGCCCAACTCATAACTGTTCTTCCTGTTATCGGCTTTCCCATTCGCCAGTCGCGGCAGGCGCTGGTAAGAATGGGTTGCGGCATCATAAAAGCCGGCATTAAACGCATGGAACATACCGTCGTTAGCGCCAACATAAATCACGTTGCGACGATCTTTGTAGCGCTGGTAAAACTCAACGTAACTGCGATCACGATAGAGCAGGTCCAGATCTTCCGCCGGACGTCCGACAACGGTCGGTGTCGAATGAATAATATCACCCAATCGCCAAGTACCATCGAATAATTGCCCGGCGGCTTGATACTGATAAGCCCGACTGCGCATCGCTGGCAAAGAAGAATCCCCGAAAGTAAACGCCGCCTGATCCTGCCCACGCACCCAGTTGATCAGTCGAGCCGCTTGATGATCCTGAAATGCCGGATAGTCTCTTTTATTGACACCGGCAGGTGGATGGTTTGCCGAATAACGAAAGGGTTCTGACAGGTGAAGATAAGGGGCCAGCAGGGCTCGATTTGCGGCCGTGAAAGCAACGACCTCTCCTGAGGTGGCGAGCAAATCACCATCATCGACAAAGGTAAAAACATATCGCTCCTGACTGGCGGTGCGATAATTTCGCTGACTAACCGGTTGCAGTTCCGACCGATTGAGCCAGTCACTTGCTTGCCACAAATATTTTAGCGAATCAGGATCACCGACGGCAACCGGCGCTGCCAGCTCATCGGGATCGAGACGGCCGTTGGCCTTGCCCACCGAGCCATCGCTTTGCACTATCCCGTCACGATAGGTTGTCACCTGCGCCCCGTCCTCGGCAGACCGGTCAAAGACAACCATCAAGTCTTCAGCTAAATCGAGCGCGTCGTTGCCATTGGTATCCTCACGCAAGTTTCCGTAATCATCGATCAGCAAGGCCTGAAGCTGTCCACTCCACTGCAGGGTATGGCCTTGTCGATCATCATAGTGCGGATAAAAAAGCGCCTGATAAATGGCCCCTGCCCCAGAGCGGGAACTGGCAACAACCGCAGCAGCGGTTCCGGAAGAACTCCGCTTGCCGATCGACATAAAAGCCGCTTCCAACTGCTTCTCCAGGGCAAATCCATCCTTAGCAAGATAAAACCCGTCCGGGTTACAATCCCCATTGCGGTCCCATTCGTTGATTTTATCTCGACAATCCGGCTGCCCGGTCAGTGGATCGATATGATCGATCAAATATTGATTAACATCGCCTGGCGGTTGTGGGTCCGGACGGTGATCGCCATCCTGATCAAAAAATGCGCCGTTGATCGCTGCTTCGCGTAAACGTCTGCTGGCGTTATTGTCCTGCCCGCTCCCCTCATCCCCATCACCCCCAAAGGCCGCCAGGACATAATAGGAAACAACCTCCTGATGGCTGGAAAGTTCGGCATCGGGGCGGAGATCTTCTCGGCGCAGCAACGCGGCGACAGCATCGAGCATTTCATTTTCACCACTTGGACCAATCCCGTCGCTACGCAGCGACGGCTGCCCAGCACCATCCCAATCACGCTCTGGAGTGCCATCGGTAAAGTGCAGGACAAAACTCTTGGCACAATCCATCTTGGCACCCAGTTCCAGAGAATAGTAGGGATCGTTTTCCAGCCCGAAAGGATAGCTCGGCTTGGGACTTTTATCGTCATAATAGCCATCGCCAGTCGGGCTGGACTGGCGCAGATAATGACCTATCTCCAGCAACGTTTCAGCCAGCGGCGTCGTACCCCAGAGCAGTGGATATTCTTCAACCACGCGTAGACTGTTGGCCAGCGGATCATGCACCCCGGTCGGCAAACAGATATCGGTGGTGGTCCGTTGTCCCATCGGTAACTGCGGATCGGGATAACAGGGATAGAGGGTGCCACCGTTGACCTGATTATCCGTATATATTTCGCTTACGGCACGCTGATGGTCATAGTTATAGACCGCCAGCCCCAAGCGCATCGACCCGGAGGATTTCTGCAACAGACCGATCGGTTCTTCTCGAACCCCGATCCGGATGGCATAGCCGGTGACGACCTCAACCGCCAACCAACCGACCTCCTCGGCACGATGAGAGGTTTCATTATCGAGTGACTGCTCTTCGTCGATCTTCATCTCCACCCGCCAACCATTATCCCCTTCGGCGAAATCGGTTCGTAGCGTTGCCGGGTCATTTTCTCGCTGCGACTGAATTGCCGTCAGTAAGAATGGTGACTGAGAAAAAGGCTGTTCAGAATCATTATTGAGCTCCGTCCAGTCTTGGCTCACCCCTCGCAGAATTCCGGCCTGTAATTTAATCTGCTGATCACCATAGTTCCAGCGACCAACCGAAACAGCAGACATCCCCTTCGGCGGCACGACGGCAATAGCGGAAACCTGTTCGACCGTTTCGTGGTCACAACTGCTGGCGCCACCTTTTTCTTCCTGCTCCTGGATAGTCACCTGGACAAAAGAACGATCAAGACGACCAGCGGGAAAATAGCTGCGCACGGCCAGAGCGTCACTATCAACCGCCGCAGTTCGACTTCTGAGCCCGGTAAAGACGAGCGGTTTCGCATTCGGAAGCGGGGCATCCCAATTAATCTGTTGCGCCACAACGCCGGGATAGCCGCTCACCCCACACTGCTGCGAGCTAACCGGTTGAGAATCAGCTTCAGCACAAAACTGCCAGATTGCCCCCTGCTCATCCTCGATATCGAGGCAGCCGAGCGCAGCACCGGCCACTGATTTAGATTCAACCACCAGGTAGGACAAAGTTTCTTCACCATGCTCCCCGTCGAGATAATCCCACTCCTGCAAGCGAACATAAAAACCATCATTCAAACCGTCCTGCAGACGGATTATGGGCGCACTTAACGGATCTCGACCATTCGCTGTTGCGGAGGTCACGACCACCCGGGGCTGGTTATAGCTATTGACGAACGGCACCCAGTGCCACTCTTCTCCTTTTCGCAGCTTGATGGCCAACGTACCAACTTCGATTTGTGCACTGAGCGCAAAGGCATTCACAGCGACGTCCTGCTGCGGGATCAGGCGTTGCTGACTGACCTGAAAAACCTTATCGTCACCAATTACCAGCGGAGTGTGGCCACCACTGGAATTACTGTGGTAGCGCTTGTAAAACTGGCCATCATAAGGCTCATTCTGACCTTCAATGATGTACCAACCGTCCCAGTCCTGCTGCCAATTCTGATCCATTCGCGCTTTATTGCGATTAAGCGACACAATCTGTTTGTAAGTCGGGGAATTGCGGTCGCTATCCCGGGTCACGACCGAGACTCTCCCCCCCGCAATCAGCTTCCGGGCAACATCGATCCTCCGCGTGGTTGCCCAGTTCAGGAAATTCCCGTCCCATTGGCCTGCAGAATCCGCAAAGAAGAACTGTTTTTGCGTATCGTAGCCGTAACGCGAATCCTGATCGAAATAGCCGAAATATTCATCATGCGGGCTGAAATTGGTTTGCACTCCAGTCCGCCAATCAATCCCTGCTTCGGTATAGGCAGGCAATTTCATGCTTCCGGACACGTCGAGAGCGATAATGACATTGGGCGGTGTTTGAGCGGTCAAAAAAGGTGGATAAGCGGTGTAATCAGCTAAGGAATTACCTGCCCAGAGATCGGCAGGTATCAGCAACAGGCATGTAGAGATACAAAGAAAAGCCAACCGATATCCGGCTGACGTAAAGTAACACTTGGCAGTCATCATCCCCCCCAGGATTCATCATAACAATTGAAATTGGAATATATTTATCTGGCTATCTACTTCGCTTCACCAAAAATCGGTGTTGCGTTAGCTCTTCAGTTTTTGTCCACGGAAAACACGGAAGACACGGAATTTGTAAGATCAAGAATTTTCCGTGAGTTCAGTGCTTTCAGTGGATAATATTTTTCCACCATGCTTTGACGTTAAATCATTCAAGGTTGAGTCAAATGGATAACGAGCTTGATTTAAAGCATGTGTCGCCACTGCGAGGCAATTTTCACCTTGCTCTTGGTTGGGCTCTCATGCTGGGTGCGGATATCGTAAATTATCCAGGCACCGCCCGCGGCCGAAGCTTTACCCTGCCCTTCATAGCCGGCCAACATCTGCACAGCACCGCCACTCGACAGGCGGCTATTGCCGCCGACTACCAAAGAGGTCCTGCCGCGCCCAAAATCAACAGTCGCAGCGCGGTTATCCGCATCGGCCTGGGTGCTCCCCAACGCGTCCGCCAGAAAAAAATCCTTATCTAGCAGATGCACCTTGCCAAGGGTTATGTCGCTACCCGAGTGATCAGACCAGCCACGCTCGGCAATCGCCTCTTCAATCAGCACCTTGGTGATTTCATTGGCACCATCAGCATAGTAAAAGGCCTGCCTGTGCCCTTTGTCATTCCCGGCAATCAGTAACTCCAGGGTTGTGTTTGAGGAGGCGCTCAAACCGATAATGGTCAGCAGCGCTAACATCAAAATAGCAAAGAGCAATGCACTTCCCGATTGATTCCGCAGTCTTTTCATCTTCCCCTCACCTAAAAAAGATTCGCTTTGGCAGCCACGAGGCGAGTGCCCTTGGTTTTCCCTTGCAGCAGACAATCAACATCCAACTGAATCGTCTTGGTCTTTTGCAACAGTTCATCCTCTACGACCACCAACCGGTACAAATAATGAGCTTCCTCCCAGTTGCGCGAACCAGCGCCAGTCGCGGACAGGTCAGGATGTTCAAAGGGCAGCGCCAATAAACGTTCAATTTCAGCTTGCCCCAATGCCGTCGTGACCGTGGCTTCCCTGGCAACCACATTGCCACGCACGGAGGTTATCTGCAAACCAGCAACAGCAAGCATTCCCGTTGTAAATATCGCCATGGCAATGACCACTTCAAGCAAGGAAAAGCCCGTCTCACGTTGTATATCCATCATCCTATATCCCCAGGTTTCGGCAGCTGACACTGGTCTGTAGCAGTCTGCGACGATAATGATCATTAAAGGTCAGGACCCGATCACCAATGACAAAACGCTGCCCGCCGCCGTAGTGAGGATCTTGCTGCGGCGCCCGTCCGAGCAACCAGATCTTTACCACTCTGACATCTTCAACTTTGGCCAAAATCCCAGTATCGATGCCATCAATAATCCCGTCGTTATCGGCATCATCCTCTTCACCGATCCGATTATCGGCATCAGTATCTAATTCAACCCAGTTGCCGTTGCGACCAATCACCCCCCAGTGAATACGACCGGCAGTATCGCCATCAAGCAGCCCATCAGCATTCCCATCAAAGGCATAGGCAAACCCCATAGCTTCGATATATTCAGCGGCCGGGCTGTTATTACCGCCAGCGGATTTCCGTCCCAAACGTGGGATTCCTGAGGATTTATAGAGACTGTAGGTCAAATCTTCATTGGCATCGTTGCAATCGCCATCACGACTCAAGTCCATGGTGAAATGAACAGATTGACGACCAGCATTAATCAATCCGGTGACCGCATCGCTGCCCCTGGCGTAACCGGCCATTCTCAGATCGGAACTGAGGGCATCGAGTCCCGCCCGCAGGTTCTGCTGAATTTCTGTAACCTGCAATTGAGCTGTATAAACCCGGGAGCTACCGAGATACAGATTAAGCATCGAGCTGCCGATGATGCCCGTAAGCGCCAAGGTTATCAGCATTTCTAGCAGGGTGAAACCACGACAATTCCCCGGTCGCCATCGTAAGAGAGGCCTCTTCATCGTTTATTTGTTCGCCAGATGAACATAACCGGCCAAGGTGGTCGTCAAGCGGATCGTTTTACCACTTCTGTAATCCTTGACATCGACGCCGCCGAAATTACCGCCGGGACGCCCTCTTGAAGTAAAACTGGTTGCACCATCGGGAAAGCTGATCTTGTCGAAGACAATTCCCTGCGGCAACGTTATCTCAGCCAAAAGATCTTCATCGCTGTCACAACGACCGTTTCTGGTGGTATCGGCAAAAATAGAATAACTGCTTTGACCGGAAGTAGAAAATACGATAGCGACCGTTTCGTTTCGCTTGATCGCTTCCATCTTGGCACGTTGAAACTGACCGTATAGTTCGCGGGCGGTCGCGCGGAGGGTGGCTTTTTGAGAAAAGGTAGAAAATTGCGGAATGGCGATCGAAACGCTGATACCGATAATGACGATAACGATAAGCAGTTCAATCAGGGTGAAACCGCTGTCAGCGGTCTTCAAGCTACGTAGCATCTGCATCCCCCCCCAGAGACAAAGTAAACAGCGTAGATCAGTTGTTCAACTCAGACAACGAAACACTCGCACATTACAGAACAAACTACTCATTAGTGTCAAGTGGAATTTTAATGAATCTGCAGAGATGGGGCAAAAAATATAAGTCGCAGCATATGCCAGCAACTCAGATCCCAGACATACGAAATCTGAGTTGCTTTGCACTAATTCGTTCGGACCTTACCAACAACCAGATTGTGCGGCAGATTTTACTCCAAGCTGATTTATACTTAACGTGCCGCATTTATCGCCAACCTGGATCCGCGCAGGGACTGCCTGCAAGGTAAAGGTACTGCTATCAGCAAAAGAAAATTGCAATGTGTAGGTGCCGCCTCCTGTCGAGGCTGACTCTAGTGGCGCACCGACATAAGTACCATTCTGCGTAAAGAAGCGTTCCGCCCTTTGAGCTTCATTCATCAGCGCGGCCTTGGCATTGCCTCGATAGGACGTCCTTTTGTAACTGTTATAAGCGGGTACCGATATGGCCGCAAGGATACCAATGATTCCTATCACAACGACCAGTTCGATCAGTGTAAAACCTCTATCTGTCCCTTTGACCTTCATGATTCCCTCTCAGATAAATTCCAAACTAAACATTAACGGATCTGGCGCCATGATCCACGCCCCGTAGTGATGCCACCGCTGTCAACTTCCTCATCTTCCAACCCACCGCCGCCACCGCCACCTCCAGAAGTATCCGTTCCAGAAGTAATCAAGTGCGTTACGTCACCGCCAGAGATGACCGCTGGCGCGGAGATAATACCCGTTGTGGACTTTTTACCTGAAACAGCAACACCAGTCGAGGTATCAGGGTCTGTCACTTCATCATCGGAATCGTAGACGTTATCATTGTTCAAATCGAAAATCGAACCATTGAGCCTTCCGCCGGTTTCTGGATCAATAAGCATCAACCAGCTGTCGCCACCGAATTCGCAAGCGTCAATATTGGGGATAAGAGTTACAAAAACCAGTTTCCCAGGAATCAATTGCGCCCGCTCGACGACACGCTCACCTTGTGCCCCATCGGTTGGCGATTCAAGGTCGAGATACCAGCCAAATTCAGTCGTATAATCAACCAGATTACTTGAAAGCGCCCGCACCTCAAAACCTAAGGTAGCGGCTTCCACCGATATGGTTTGCTCGGTCAAATCACTTCTATCGGTCGTCGTAATCCTCGTCCCATCGTCAAGAATGCCATAGAAGGTTTCAACAGCAGGCGAAGCGACAACGATATTGTCTCCCGTTTCAAAATACTGGCCGGTCCCAAAGTAAATCATCACATCATCGATTGCCACAGTTGCGGTTGCGGCACCGACTTCGGGTCGTACGGTAATCGGCTGGGCATTACCCGCACCACCGACTGCGGTAAACATCGGAAGCGGAGCCTTTGTTGAGGTAACTGCGTGAGCAGAAACCCACTTACTCGCACTGACGTCTGAAACATCAAATTTCCACAGGTTGCCAAGCAGATCACCGGCATAAATTGCATCGACGATACTGTCAGACACCCCTCCGTCAAAATCGACCGGAGCAACACCCGACATGCCACTCAAGGTCCCCCCAACGTCGATCGCCTTAATTAAGCTGCCGTCGTGGAGATCGGTGATATACAAGACAGCGGTCCCACTAGCACTATTGTAACCATTACCAAAAACCGCCGCCCAGTCCCCGTTTGCCATACGAACAATAAACGGCTGATCAAAAACCTGGCCGATTTCTGCGTAACCAGTCGTTGCGGGCGTAATTTCCCAGAGGACATCACTGGCTGAGAAGTTATCCGGATCGGTAACACGCAGGGCATAAATCCCTTTGCCGCCAGCCCCTAAGCCACCGACCAGAATGGTTTCCCACTCATAAACCGCATCACCATCCAGATCAAGATAGGCATCGGTTGCTCGAACCGGACCATCTACAGAATACTGATGGCTATAGGAAGGAGCCGTCATGGCGCTTAACTTGTCAAAAACGAGGTTCGGCACGTATGTAAACAGTTCTTTGCCACCAAGCAGTTGCGGACTTGCAGTGGTATCACGCGGACCGGCATCAAAAGCGTGTAACATGCCGTCATTGGCTCCGACATACAGAACATCCGTTCTTTCGACATAGGCAGTACTAGAGCGGTAAGTATAGTAAGAGGTCCCCTCAGGGCTCGGAAGGGCGGTGTAACCGTAGTTTTGATTACCGACAAACCAGGGATCGGAATTGACAATATCCCCCAAAATGGAGGTTCTGTCCCTGAATATCCCGAGGCCACAAGTCGCACTTGGCGATGCAAGTTCGTTCTGCTCTTCGTTGCACTGCTCACCACGTAAATACACCAACCGTAATAGAGCGTTCGTATAATCGGCTTCTACAGGATCTTTCAAAGCATCTTTCTGTGCTGTATCCAAGTTTGCCCATTCAAAAGTAACGCCGGCACCGCTCGTCGGTTTGAAGGTGAAAATATCTCGATTGATTTCTGGATCGACCACAGCATCCAACAAATCTCCAGCTGCCCATTCCGGGCTACCGATACCACCAATTGTCAGCAAGGGGTAGGCAGTCAATTGACCTGCCCAGAATTCGGTATCGAAGCTGGCCTGATAGATCATGGTGTTGGTGTCAAGCCGAGTCGAGTTGGTTGCAACTGCGGCCGCAGAGGTTGTCACACCAACGATATCCTGAAAGGCGGTGTTCAACTTTTGTGACAAGGTCAGGGCATTGGTCACCAGGAAATAATTGTCAGGATTGCCATCGGCATCGACACCATACTCGTCCGTGTCAGGCAGATCATTCTCGATGGCCCCGTCAACAGTTTCGTCAAAAAAACCATATTTTGCAGCATACCAGAGAGGGTCTTTTAGGAAGGTCGCAGCAGCGCCACTTGAGTCCGGGGTGAAGTTACGTGTCCTGGTGAGGGGAAGAGGATCGTCATCATCCCAGACCGTGGAATCGACATCTGGGTGAAAAACATCAGGGTCTGGTGTGTCAAGAAAATAATCGGGATCAGTCGCTGGATTATTCCCTGAGCAAGTCCCGCTCCCCGGGAGATTAGCCGTATCACAATCTCGGATTTCAAGATAAGTACCATCTTTTGTTGTCCCACTGATCACATACCCCATATGCTGCACAATGCTACCATCAGCGTAGGTAGAAGTCAGCGTGATATCGACGGTATTGTCATCTTTTACAAGATAAGAATATTCAACAATTGCATCCATGTCATGGTCAGCACCCTGCTCGACATCCTCAAAATTGATCCGAAAAAGACCGGAGGTTGGAGTGAGGGTGTCGATATAAAAATCAACAATCGTGTTGGTCGCCTGAAAACTGCCAGAGGAGGCACTAATGAAATTCCCCCCAACCGACTTGGCAAAAGGAACCAGAGTAATGGTTTGCCCATTTACGGGGATGTCGATTTGCGGCAAAGGTGATGCCAAGGCAACAGAAAAGGTGTTCATCTTCTGATCGTCAGCGGCAGTGTTCAGATCGGTGATTTTTGCGTAATAAGCAACAGCGGCAGCATAATAGCTCCCCTGCTTGGTCGGTTCTTCTGGGGCCAGACCGCGGATATTGCCAAAGCTGGAAACTGTTTTCGGAGAGGGTGAACCGTCATAGGTACCGTCCACTTGACCTATAAAAACCGACTTGGTTGTTGTGGAGCCAAATTCGTGGTCCCAAATACTATCACCCAGAAGTTTGACATTAATATCACTCCAATCAGAAGCCCCCGTATCAACTAAATCAGAAGAAATGCCACTACCAAAATCACCATCTATCCCAGGTAAGGAATCTGAGTCATAAGAAGGATTGATATCGCTGATCACCAGCTCGAAAGGTTCGGCGCAGGTTGGGTTTGAAGAATAGGGATCATCCCAAGTCGCTAATGGCAGCCCCAAATCGGCATCATCGTTACCACTTGAAGATATATCAAACTCAGTGCTAGCAGCAGCTTTACCGGAGAAATAGCGCACCCCTTCATACATCATCTCAGCGAGTGGGTTCCCCCAGTCACTGAACTGACCATTGCTCAATGGCTGGGTATCGAGCCGGGAGCCATCATAATCATAATCGCCATCGCCACCAAAGTTGGCGATTTTCAAGCGATCAATGGTTTTGACAATGCCAACGGTCCCTGTGTACTGACCTGTTGCAGAGTCAACCTCATCGGTAAAAGCACTGACCGCCTTACGTAACACTCCGCCTTGGGTGTTATTTTCGTAGGATCCAGTCAGTAGACCGAACTTCATCCGCCCGTCTTCCCCGTATTCGTGCAATAAGCCGGTCGGCTTGTAATCTCCGTTCGGATACAGTTTGCAGTTGGTTTCAGTTAAGCCTGAGTTACAAACTTCGACCCGCACCTCATAATCTGTCATGGCAGAGGCGGGAATCGATTTCCCCCAGTAGAGCTGCCAAGAATCCGAGACAAACGCTTCTTCATGACGATATTCAACAGAGTAGGTCCCAGCAACAAAATACCCCGTATCATTATATGACGTTCCTCCGTCTGCTGCATGGTCGTCATAATAGCCAACGATCAGTTCATCTGACGTATCGCCAGCAATAATTACCTCGACAGCATCATCTCCATTAACGGCAAAATCATAATTACCATCTGCAGGAATAGTAATTTTACCAGTGAAGATCGTCATATAATTTTCTTGGTCGACAACAAAAGGGTTACCACTACCATCAATGACTGTTGCGGCCTGGCTGCCATCTAAATTTGCAGCGGTTGCGTAGGTCGTAACAAAAGTCTCGTATTCTGTATGATTTGCGGGATGCCCCTGTCCGCCCGGCAAGCTATAAACTGTTTGCGTCAGATCGGTAAATGCAGTCGCTGGAACAATTTGCCAGACGGTATCCGCCCCCGTCGTACAAGACTGTCGTGAACCATTATCACAATCATCCCCAGCAACTTCTTGCTCGATTGACAGCCACTCCCAAACCCGGAAGTTCGAATCGTTCAAAACCCGCAACAATGGTGCAGTGGTATTCAACAAGGTGGTATTGGCAAAAAGGTGCCGCGTTCCGGGCAGAGGCAATGCAAGCGGGGTATAGTCAGCGATATCGTAGCCATCATCAGCCACGCTAGTATATTCCTTCCCCCAACTGTGAGCATCCTGGGGGATATATGTCCTCTCAAGAATGGTCGTCGTTGCATCATCGGTGGAGCGTGTTCCACCGTAAAGAACTTTGCGCAGAGCATCAATCCGACTGGTGGTCAGGTAATTGAGAAAATCACCACTCCACTCGGCAGACCCAGAGCAGGTTTTATCGGTGGTGCTACTGCTTGGTTCAAAAAGGTTCCTGGTTAAGTTTTCGTAACAGCTGTAAGAATTGAAATAGCCGTAGTAATCAATATCATCCGGCTTGTAGCCGACATCGAGAGTCCCATTTCCATCAAGATCGCTGGCATCGTTATAGGCCTCGTAATACAGCTTATGGTCACGCCCCATCACCAACAGATTCAGCGGTGGCGCAGACTGAGACAGGAACAGTG
Organism: Desulfuromusa ferrireducens; assembly: GCF_055389805.1. Lineage (NCBI taxonomy): Bacteria > Pseudomonadati > Thermodesulfobacteriota > Desulfuromonadia > Desulfuromonadales > Geopsychrobacteraceae > Desulfuromusa > Desulfuromusa ferrireducens. The sequence goes on along the minus strand of NZ_AP042415.1, from coordinate 2,739,146 downwards.
GCTGGTCGGCGATAGCACTATGACTGAAAGTCGCTGCCCCCATGATCGTCAGCGGCACCAGCAATAACGTGATCAGTAATTTTTGCAGCAAAATTTGCTTCGCTTTCCCGTTCATAATGTCTTCCTTCCCGCGTGCACTTCGAGAAACTGAATTACCGTGCATAAGTGCTCTGCAGAATGACGATCGAGCTGGCGTTGGAGCCCACTCCATAGGCAGTGACTCGGTACATATTATTTTCGGCAACCTCAGAACCGGCAACCAGCGAACCTTCAGCTGCGCCTGATCCGGCAGGCCCGAGATTTTCAATAATGTAGCGCGGCGGCACCGCAGCCCCAGATGGAGCAGTCCCAGAGTAAACAGCTGAATCGGTGGCATCCCAGGCCATACCATCGATATCGACATAAGGCATGTACAGACCGGTACTTGTCGCGGTTGTACTGGTTCCCGGAAAAGTCGGTAAACTAGCTGCTGTCAGAACCCGCTCACCATCGCGAAGGGCCATTTCAGCAGTATGAAATGCGATGTTCCGGCTACCCAGGTTTCGGCTCATTACTTCTTCCAACGTGCTAGTCTGCATCGAGGTAATACCGATCAAGGTCATAATAACCAACAACAACAATCCAGTGACCAGTACGGCACCACGCTCATTTTTTACTGGAGAAAAAATAGTCATCATCTTCTTTCCGATTTAAGGTAAACGATTTCTGATGCCAACGGTGGTCACAAACACCTGCCGCATTCTGCGATCGTCAACTGGAGCGGTAGCGGTACCATTGCCGATGGGATTAACATTGGTCCCGTTGACCACATAAGTGGCGGTATCCAACGCCTTCTTGCCAATTTCACCCGGGCTGCGCAGCAACAGGCCGATACGAATCGCGACAATATTGTCCCAATCAGCGACAGCATTGGCGGCACGGTAAACATCAACATTACGATCAGCATCAGTATCTTCACCGTAGAGAACCTGAATATTTTCAACCCCCTCAATTAACTCTTCCGTTGCGTTTAAGCCGATTTTCCTATAAAGCGCAGGTTCAATCCCATTTAGACCAATATAATAAATTGTCGTTCGTGGGAACAAAACCTGGGCACCTGGCGCAAACGGATGGCCAAAATTGTTAGTACTATTCCCCGGCGTGACACTTGTCCCCGTATTGTGAACGAGATTGCCATTAGCGTTAGTATATGACACCGATTGAAAAGCAATTGCTTCTGTGCAATCCGAAACTAGCAGGATATCTCCCCCCCCCGTCGCAAAAACATCGCTTAACCCTGCGGTAACTTTTAAATCCGCGGAGGTGGCTATCATGGTCCCAGTCACTCCGATATCCAAATCCTGATCAACACCGCGAACAACAAAAATATCACTTCCCCCCAAGGGGGACGTCAATGCTAAATCAGTCCCACTAGTCAATGTAGGGTCCACAGTGCCTACATTATCTGCCCAGGCATTGGACCCTGTCGCGTCCAGTCCATAAATCCCCTGACCAAAATCGTATGCAAAATCAGAAGAATTAATAACAGAATTGTATTTTTGCCCGGCACACCCTATATAACCGGCCATGCGGATATCACGGGTCATCAGGTCAAGAACAAAACGACCGTTTTCCTGTAACCGTGAGAGTTGCTCATTGTAGCGATATCCGGTGGTACTGCCGACAAATACCTGATAAATACCACCAAGCAAGACCAAGCCAATTGCCGTAGCAACCAGCAGCTCAATCAACGAAAAGCCTTTTTGCTTCCCAACCCTAACTCTCTGCAAGCAACTATGTCTATTTTTCATAATTGTGTATCCACCTGTACCGTTTGCAGTCCACCGCGCTCCGTCCAGCGAATACTGATCGTCGCCTCTATCATCCCACCGGTGTTAGTAATATCAACAGCTCCGGCACCGGCAGGTAAGGTAGTCACAGCAGCCAGCCAGCCATCTAAATCCGCCTTTACCAGTGTCGGCAGGCTTCCCGCCGGAGTCGCACCAAAGGCAATTTCATAAGGCCAAGGGGCCGTGGTTGCCGCCGTCCGGTTGGCACGCATCCTTTCAGCCATATCGTAAATATATAGGGTGGCTTGCGAGCGAACAGAAGCACTACTGCTACTGGATAAACCCTGGGTCTGCATCCCAGCTAATCCCATCAAGCCAATCGTTAAGATGACCAAAGCAACCAACACCTCAACCAGGGTAAAACCGCGTGTATCGTTAAGTGCTCGGTTTAACATATTCAATCCTTTTTAAAATCCGTCTTAAGGACAGTTTGCTGTCCGGCTGGACTGAACTCGTCCGGTGGTCATAATCTCTATCGTATAAGCAGATGCATCACCACGGGAATCACAGAGGCGAAACTCATCATCTTCCGGGTCGGTATCCGCTGCATTGCCAGCACTTTCTCCCATAGCTAAATATGAGATATAATCTGTAAAATTATCCCCAGCGCGCAATGTATTATCACCATCCAACCCCGCATAAACACGAATGAGCTGTTCACCGGAATCAACAACCCCCACAGTACCGCTGGTCAAAGGATCATGAAAAACAATCCAACCATCCTCCCAATTGCCCGTAGATGTATTACAGCTTGTCCCGTTGAGGCTTCGACATATGGTAATCCGATCCCCCCGAGTCACAGCTTCGCTGCGAGCCAGATTAAGGGAAGAAACCAAATCATTTGTCTGTGTCGATAAACGGTTGTTTCGGATGGCGACCTTAAAGTTCGGGATGGCGAACGTCATGATTATTGCAGCAAAAACCATAACCACAATCAATTCGATCAAGGTAAAACCGGCTTGCTGTTGCCGCGTTGAAGAAAATAAATTGTTTTTTATCATAGTCCCTCACAGGTTGATGAACTAATCATTCGCAAGGATTGGTCCAAGTTATTATCAACAATATAGCAGTGTTTTTTTCAGCTGTTACAGAACAGCCGAAGATAATAGGTTCGTCGTCATGCAGAGATTGCATGGCTTATAAGTGCATTTATTGCACGATAGCGGATTAACACCTCGGCAATTCGACTTTGAAACAGCTCCCTATTCCTGCCTCGGATTCAACTACGATCCGTCCACCAATCTCTTCGACGATCCGATGACAGATCGACAGCCCAAGCCCAGTTCCCTCACCAGGAGCTTTGGTGGTAAAAAACGGATCAAAAATTTTACCGAGTTTATCGGCAGCGATCCCACAGCCACAGTCCTCTATCGTCACCCAGACTGTCGCTCCTGATTGCCCTGCCTCCAACTCAACCTGCCCGCCCAGACGACAAGCATGAACGGCATTGAGCAGCAAATTGACAAACAGCTGTTGCAACTTATGCTCGCAACCTTTAACGCGCCCCAATTGCGCCGGCAAACGATCGATCAACTCAACATCGGCGAACGCTCCCTGATGCTCGAGCAAACTCACCGCCGAGCGCAAAACTGTTACCGGGTCCAACTCAACCGGTTCAACATCTGAGGGGCGAGAAAAGTTCAGCAGTTCCCGCACCAGATAATCGATCCGCTCCGCTTCAGTAATCGAGCGGCAAACCACCTCACCATCTTCAGCCTGTAAGCGTCCTTTGAGTATTTCCAAATAACCGATCAGTGCCGCCAGCGGATTTCCCAGTTCATGTGCCAAACCAGCAGAGAGCTGTCCGACCGACGCCAATTTTTCACTGCGAATCAGCTCATCTCTGGTACGCTGAAGTTCTTCGTTGGTCTGCTCTAGGGTCGCAATATGCGACTGAGTCTCCTGGCGACTGTTCTGCAACGCTGCGACCATATGATTATAGGCGTCGGCCAATTGGGCAATCTCAGCCGGTCCGGCCACCGGCAGTCGGGTTTCAAGATGCCCACGGCTGACATCTTCTGTGGCCCGCAACAAATTGATTGCCGGACGGATAACATTCCGCTGCAACAAATAGTAACCGATGAAGATCAACACACTGCCGTAGAGAAAAACATAAATCAGGATCATCCGCTGCGATAAAAGCAAGCGATAGCGAATATCATCCAGGGAATAGCGAATATCAAGCAGACCGATAAAACGGTCTTGCTGAAAGAGCGGCAAAGCAAAGTGGGCACTGGCTTCAGCATCGGCAAACACCTGCAGCAAGGCAGGAAATTCGACCGACTCCAGCAGTTCTCCGGAAAGTCGGGCCTGCTGACGACGCACGGCAGAATAAGGTTCTCCATCGCCACTGCGAAATGATGCCAGCAGCTGTAAATTCGCCCCATATAACCACCAGCCATCGTGGTTAAGTTCGTCAGGTAACTGTTTTAGAGAATTTAATACGAAAGGCGCACTTTGTTCTGTAATGTCATAGCTGTCCGCCAGAGAGCGGGCGATCGTTCCTGAGATCAGCCTGAGTTGGCTGACTTTCTGTTCCAACAGACTCTGTTCGGTCAACCGCAACATCATGACACCACCTAAGAGCAGAGCGGCCCCCATCAACAGGGTGAGGGTGGTCAGAATTTCGGCTCTCAGACCAGCAGGTTTTGACAAATGCATTCTCCACGCGCGGCACAATTTGAATTTATCATCATTGAAATTTACTAAGTTATCATAATTTAACCAAAAAGAGAAATCCAGGGTTTGATAAACAGGGTGAAAATATTGGATAATCGAGATATCACTCTAATTCATTATATTCAAGAAAGGTTACCCCTCATGGCCAGAACCCCATACCTTGACCAAGACGCCTGCATCGGCTGCGAAACCTGCACGCGGATCTGTCCGAATGTTTTCCATATGGTCTCCGAGCACATCGCTGGCATTCACAATCCAACCGGCGACAACGAAGAGAAGATTGAAGAAGCAATGGACAATTGTCCGGTCGCCTGCATCACTTGGAACGATTAACATGCTGACTCGCCGGCGATGTTCCCTATGGATCCTACTGGTGTGCTGCTGCGCCCTGTTAAGCGGTTGTCTTTCAACGCTGCTAAATCAACCGGCCGGGGATATCAACGAGCAGCTGTATATTGACGCCCGGCTCGGTTTTGCCATCAAGCACCCGCTTGATTGGCTACTTGTACAGATTCCGGTTTCTTCGCCGAAATACCGGGCTGACACAATCCTGTGGAAGATCAAGGATCTAAAACAGCAGCACCTTGATGTCGGCGAGATAATGATCATCAGTCGAACAGCCGATCCGAAAAAACAGTTGCCCGATCTGCTCAGCTCCTACCTTTCTTCGGAACGGGAGTTAAAATCGAGTAAGGTGGAAAATTTCGACCACCCGTCCGGACCAGCACTAAAGCTTCTCGGCCACGACGACAACCGCGGCCGTTTGACCATTGCCCTAAAAGGGCAAAGTCGCGACTTCATCATTTCGCTCGATTTTCCGACCAGTCGATTTGATGAATTACTGCCTGTATTCGAAGATATCGTCGCTAGCTTCGTTGAGGTGGTTGTATCTGAACCTGTGGGGAACTAGCTCTATTATGTCTGTGCCTATCGGTCCGGCCGACATTATTCGAAAATACTACGCCTGTCATCCGCAGGCCTGGCAGATCCTGCTTGAGCACAGTCGGCAGGTTACTCGCAGGGCCTTAAAAATTGCTCGCTACCGGCAAAAGACCGTTAACCTCGACCTGCAATTCATTGCCGAAGCAGCGATGTTGCATGACATCGGCATGATCTGTACAAATACCCCGGAGCTTGCTTGTTTTGGCGAAGGACCGTACCTGCAACATGGCGTTGCCGGCCGGAAGATACTCGAACAGGAAGGATTGCCACGGCACGCTCTGGTCTGTGAACGACATATCGGTATTGGCTTAACCGCAGCTGAAATCAGTGCCAAGAAGCTGCCCTTACCACAGCGCGACATGCTACCGTCAACCCCGGAAGAACAGATTATCTGCTACGCGGACCTGTTCTTTTCAAAAGGGAATAAAAATCGCAACCGGATAAAAACGCCGGACCAAGTTCGCCGCACACTGGCCCAATATGGCCCTGAAAAGTTGATCGTTTTCGATGCTTGGTTGCTTCTATTTGAACCAGAATTGAGCTAATATGGACACATGGTTGCAACAGCTGGTGCAACTTCTCCCGCAGGGGGGCAGTTATTATCTGCTGCTATTTTTGGTCTCATTCGCTGAATCTCTGCCGATGATCGGCCTACTGGTGCCAGGCAGCACGATCGTTGTCCTGGCGGGCTTTCTGGCTTTTCACGGTAAGGGGCTGTTTCTTCCGATCCTGCTCAGTACCGCTCTCGGTGCACTACTCGGTGACCTGCTCAGCTTTTGGTTGGGTGGACACCTTGGCAACCGGATGCTGACCAGCAAAAGTTTCCACAAACACCATCAATTGGTCAAACAAGCAGAGCGGTTTTTCTATATGCATGGTGGCAAAAGTATCTTCTTTGCCCGCTTTCTCGGTCCGATTCGCGGCATTATCCCTTTCATCGCCGGAATATCCCGAATGCCGGGCAAGGCACTTTGCGTTTACGCTTTGATCAGCGCCATTCTCTGGGGCATTGCCTATCCCGGACTGGGTTATTTAGGCGGCGTCAGTTGGCAGCAGGCGCAAAGTCTGACTCTGCGTTTTGGCCTGTTGATTGCCCTTGCCCTGATCATTACCATCATCCACTACTGGCTGCGCCGCAGTCTGAAATTAACACCAGGAGACAGCAATCATGGAGATTGAACTCAACCAGCTTGAAGCGCGAGTACTTGGAGCTTTTATCGAAAAAGAGTTGACCACGCCCGACTATTACCCACTAAGCCCCAATAGCCTGACCAATGCCTGCAACCAAAAATCGAACCGCGCCCCGGTGATGCAACTGGTTGAATCAGAAGTGATTGAAACGGTTGAACTCCTGCGTAAAAAGGGACTGGCGATGCAGTCGCAGGACGCCGGCAGTCGGGTTACCAAATTCCGCCACACCCTGCGTGAACGTCTCTACCTAGAAGATCATGAACTGGCAATCCTTGGCGAACTGCTGCTGCGCGGCGCGCAAACTCCGGGAGAATTACGTTCTCGAGCTGACCGGATGGCTAGCTTTAGTGCCTTGGAAAAAGTGGACCAAATTTTACAGGAACTGATCGAAAAAGAGCCACCAATGGTGGTAAAACTTGACCGTCAGGCAGGACGCAAAGAAAACCGCTACATGCAGCTGTTCTGCGGGCCAATCGAAGAAGCAGAATCAGAACAGACAATGCAACCCGCACATGGGATCTCAATGGCGGAACTGCAAGAAGAAATAGCAATTTTGAAGGTTCAGTTTGCAGAATTGAAAGAGGAATTTCAGCAATTCAGGGAGCAGTTTGACTAATCGAACCCAAAAGGGGCCTTCATCCAGGCCCCTTTTTATTGTTTTAGAAACGGTAGCGCAAACCGAACATCAGGGCATAAGATTCCCAGTTAACCTCGTTGAGTCGGGTTCCGCCACGGGTCCCATCGGCATCATAGGTTGTATCTTGCCCATCTCCGGTTTGCCAATACTGGACATTGCCGGAAAAGACAACCGACCAACGCTGGTTCAGTTCATAAGCAGACTTCAGAGTTAGAACCAATCCCGTGCCGTGCGCCTCGTGCTCGAAACTGATCGGGTGGGCCAAATCCGGCCGCAAGTTCCAGTTGGCCTCGGCGAAGTATTCAACGATGTGATACTCACCGGTCAGTTCCAAACTCAACTTCTCAACCGGTGCCAGTTGCAGGTTTAGACCGAGCCAAGGCCCCCACCAATAAGCAGTATATGAGCTGTCCAGCCCTGGGATTGGGCCGATCGACAGAGGAGCAGGGCTATGACCGGTATCAGCAACGGTCTGAACCCCATCGGTCATTGAAAGATCCTGCATATGAAAGGAATAACCGAGTAGCGGTGCTATCGATAATCGCCCGGCAAGCAACTTATACTTAGGCCCAAAGCCACCACTGGCATCAAGGGTAAAACCCTTATCGGATTGGTTGTTCGAGCGGGACCATTCCAGACTCCGGTTATCCCCATCATAGTCTGAATCCTGGTTATCTCCGCTATAGATTCTCCCGTAAGCCAACTTCCCAACCAGCAGGGTATTGGTCTTTAGCCAGAGCAGATCCCTGGTTTCGGCCCAGCCATCTAGTTGCAGCTGAAAGATTTCCAGGTCACTCCAGGTCAATTCAGACAGGACATTGGGGGTTGTCCCACTATTATTGCCGGCAATATTCCAATCTAACTGATCAACACGATAACCCATTGATAAATCGAGCCCTGAAGTCTTGATCAGGTCGGAAGCACTAACAGTCGTAGAGAATAAAAGGAAAATTACGAGCAGGACAGATAACTTACGCAGAGGTGTCATTAAATGATCCAGAGGAGTGTGTTAATAAAGAAAACCAGAGAACACATTAACACAACCCAAGAAAAAAGGCCGCCCAAAAAATGGGCGGCCTGTATAACATCATAATAAATAGACTAAATTTTACTTTTCGTAACCGTCCATCTCATCAAACTGCAGGTACTGATAGATGGTGTCAGCTTTAGGTGCAACCTTCTCTTTGTAGACCGCGAGATACTCAGCCGGAGTCGGCAGCTTACCCATAGTCGAGGTCACGGCACCAAGCTCAGCAGAACCAAGGTAAACCTGAGCTCCGTTACCGATACGGTCATCGAAGTTACGGGTACTGGTGGAGAACATGTTAACCCCATCAGGCACGCGCGCTTGATTACCCATACAGAGCGAGCAACCGGCGATTTCAAGACGGGCACCCATGGCACTGAAGACCGAGAAGACAGCTTCTTCCTTCAGCTTGGCTTGATCCATACGGGTCGGCGGACAAACCCAGGTACGGACGTTCGGGTTGAACTTCTCGCCACGCCAGATCTCAGCAGCAGCGCGGAAGTGACCGATGTTGGTCATACAGGAACCGATGAAGATATCCTGAATCGGAGTCCCCTGGATGTCGGAGAGCAGTTTGACATCATCAGGATCGTTCGGGCAAGCCAGAATCGGCTCGGTGATTTCAGCCAGATCGATCTCGATAACAGCAGCGTACTCAGCGTTTTTATCAGCCTCGAGCAGTTTTGGATCCTTGAGCCATTCGTTGACGGCATCAATCCGCCCCTGCAGGGTCTCAGCATCCTGATAACCTTCTTCGATCATCTTTTTCATATGCGAAACGTTGGAGCGCAGGTAAGTACAGACGCTCTCTTCGGACAGCTTGATACAACCAGCAGCAGCGCTCCGCTCAGCAGCGGCATCGGTCAGCTCGAAAGCCTGCTCAACCGACAGATTCGGCAGACCTTCCATCTCCAGAATCCGACCGTTGAAGATGTTGACCTTGTTCTTCTTCGGTACGGTCAGGTGACCTTGCTTGATGGCCCAGTATGGGATGGCGTTGACGGCGTCACGCAGAGTGATACCTTCGTTCAACTTACCGGTGAAGCGTACCAGAACTGATTCCGGCATATCGAGCGGCATGAAGCCGAGAGCACCAGCAAAAGCGATCAGGCCGGAACCGGCCGGGAAACTGATGCCGATCGGGAAACGGGTGTGGGAGTCCCCACCGGTACCGACAGTGTCAGGAACCAGCAGACGGTTTAACCAGCTGTGGATAACACCATCGCCCGGACGCAACGGAACACCAGCGCGATCGGAGATGAATTTCGGCAGGTTGGCGTGCATCTTGACGTCAGCCGGCTTCGGATACGCAGCGGTATGACAGAAAGACTGCATAACCATCGGCGACTTGAAGCGCAGGCAAGCCAACTCTTTGATCTCGTCAGCGGTCATCGGACCAGTAGTATCCTGGGAACCGACGGTGGTCATAATCGGTGCGCAAGAGGAACCAGGCAAGACACCGTCAGATCCACAAGCACGACCAACCATCTTCTGTGCCTGAGTGTAACCTTGACCAGCTTTAGGAGCAGTAACAGCAGCTTGGGCAAAGATATCAGTCTCGCCCAGACCCAAAGCTTCACGGGCTTCCTTGGTCACGGCACAACCGATGATCAGAGGAATTCGGCCACCGGCGCGGAACTCATCAGAAACGGTATCCGGCTTGATGGAAAAAGTGGAAACGACTTCGCCAGCGTCATTGGTGACTTCACCTTTAGCGGTATTGATGGTGATAACGTCACCCATGTTCAGCTTGGAAACGTCCATCCGCAGTGGCAAGGTGCCTGAATCCTGAGCGGTATTGAAGAAGATCGGGGCGATAACGCCACCGATGATCACGCCACCACGACGCTTGTTAGGAACCGCCGGGATATCGTCACCGATACACCAGAGCACGCTGTTACAAGCAGACTTACGGGAAGAACCAGTACCAACAACATCACCAACAAAAGCAACCTGATGGCCTTCTTCACGCCACTTGGCAATTTGCTCGATTCCACCGACAAAACGGGTTTTACCCATCGCCAAAGCATGAAGTGGAATATCTGGACGACTCCAGGCATCACCGGCAGGAGAGAAATCATCAGTATTGATTTCACCTTCAACCTTGAAAACTTTGACTTTGATGGTTTCTGCTACTGCAGGCTTGTTGGTAAACCACTCGGCAGCAGCCCAGCTCTCAACAACCTTTTTTGCAGCAGCGTTGCTGTTGGAAAGCTCAATAACCTGGGCCGCAGCATCATAAACATAGGTCATGCCGGACAGAGCACAGGCAGCTTCTTCTGCCAGAGCAGAGTCACTCAAAGCAGCGATCAGTGGCTGAACATTATAACCACCAATCATCGTGCCGAGAATCTGCACAGCTTTAACTTTATCGATCAGCGGCGAGCTTTTGGCTCCGGTCGTCAGTTCGGCCAAAAAAGCAGCCTTGACTTCTGCAGCAGGATCAACACCGGGAGAAACCCGTTGAATAAACAGGTTCATCAAAAAATCAGCCTTATCGGCTGGAGGGTTCTGCAGCAGTTCGCAGAGACCAACAGTTTGCTCAGGACTCAGCGGCAGAGCCGGAATTCCTTGAGCATTACGCTCTTCTTCGTGTTTCAGATAAGCTTCGATCATCTCTCTCCTCCATTATCAGGTTTGCAGTATCGACTGCATGAAAGTCGTCCTAAAAAAACTTTTGACCTGCTAGGAACAAACGCACCCTGCGGGCAAAACATTGCATACTGTATACGATTTCAACCTCACCTGTCAATCACCCGAGTGGTTAAAATAAGCTTTAACTGAGCAGATCGCAGGGGAATAAAAATATCCAAAGATCGCTTTGCCAAGAAAGGCTCTGCGACATTTTCTGTCACATCTAGAATGTAGAATTCTCACTCTAGACAAATGGACAAAGGAGAATTCAATGTTTGAGCTATTATTATTAGTCAGTGTTGCGCTGATCACCGTCGGTCAGCTACTACCAAAAGAAGTTTCTGAACATGAAGAGCAATCCCCCGCACAAATATCGCCTCAAAAAAACAAAGCAAAAAAAATGGTTAGAAGCACGACACACCTCCACAAAAAGCAGGCGCTTAACGCAAAACAGCCCTCCCGGAAGTTTTCCGCAAGGGCTGCAATTCAACCTGATTACTTGGCTATTATTGAACGATCTTCAGCAGTTCAACTTCAAAGATCAAAGCAGAGCTGGGTGGAATAACGGGAGGGTTACCACGCTCTCCATAGGCCAAAGCGGAGGGGATTACCAATTCCCACTTTGCTCCCTCTTTCATCAACTGCAGCGCCTCAGTCCACCCGGAAATAACTCCCCCGACCGGAAAACTGACAGGTTCACCCCTTTTATAGGAACTATCAAATTCGGTTCCATCGATCAGGGTTCCGCGATAATGAACTTCAACCGTTGACTCCGCTGTCGGCGAAGAACCGTTTCCTGCAGTAATGACCTTATACTGCAAGCCACTCGGCAACGTCACAACAGCGTCCTTTGCCCCATTCTGCAACAAATAATCTTCAGACAACTTTATGTTAGCCGCTGCAGCTGCGGCCATCTCAGCGATCTGCTTTTGCTGCATATCCTGCTGAAACGCGGTGAGGATTTCCCCCATCTCTTGCTCAGTCAATAGTGTTTTCTCACCCTGAAAAGTTGCAACAAGGCCAGCGGCAATCTGCTCGACATCGGCTTCAACATTCTGGCTTTTCATTTTCAAACCAGTAATCATACCAATGGCATAACCTAGTTTTTCCTGATCAGTCTTGAGATTTTCTTGAGCAAAAGAAACTGTTGCCAGCAAAGACACCACCAACAAGGAAAACAACATTTTCATCACGACAACTCCTCATGTATTAGGCATAAAAAAAGCTCGGTGCAAAACACCGAGCCTTTTTATATCTTATCCGTTAACTACCGGCAAGAACTTACTGAGCAGCCATCATCTCGAGGGCTTTTTCGTAACCAAGAGCGTATGCCTTTTTGTTCAAATCGGTAAAGGCCGCGGGCACTTTAGCGAGCACAGCCTGCTCACCTGACTCACGCTTTACAACATCAGTCATTGCGATCATTGCACCAAGAGCAATAACATTGGCAACGATTTCACGACCGATATCTTGCTTGGCAAGACGCATAATCGGCAGGAAATAGGTTTTAAAGTTACCTTCTGGTGCATTTGGAGCAAAGTCACTGTCGAGCAACAGAAGCCCGCCTTCTTTGATACCATTTGCGTACTTATCGGCAGCTTCCTGGGTCATTGCCAAGCAAGCATCAACGACAGTTGCCTTGGGGTAGTCAATCGGCTCATCGCCAATGATAACCTCAGACTTTGATGCACCACCACGGGCTTCAGGTCCGTAGCTTTGCGATTGAACGGCGTGCCGACCCTCGATGATCGAGGCAGCTTCCGCCAGAATGATCCCGGCGGTAATCAGACCCTGACCACCTGCACCGGAAAACCGAAGTTCATATCTTTCAGCCATGATTCTCGTCTCCTTTTGGGTGTTATCAGGCGCCTTTAACACGCTCAATGATATTAGCGTATTGCTCACAGTACTCAGGCTTGTCCTCTTCATAAAGAACACCAGTCAGGATTTTACCTTCGAGCTGCTCAGCGTCCATCTTAGCTGCTGCAGCAACTGGGACTGCTGTTTCTTTGAGAACTTTCATCATGTCGACAACACTACGGAACTTGTTACGACGCCCATAACTGGTCGGGCAGTCATCAACAACTTCAACGATCGACATCCCTTTGTGTTTAATGCCCTGAGCAATCAATTTATCAATCTGATTCGCATGGAAAGACGTCGTCCGGGCAACAAAAGTTGCGCCGGCGCCAATCGCCAACTTACTGATATCGAAAATTGGATCAGGGTTACCATATGGAGTCGTCGAGGCCAACATACCAGTCGGGGTACAAGGCGAGAACTGACCACCGGTCATGCCGTAGATGTGATTGTTCATTATTACGTAGGTCATGTCGATGTTACGACGACATGCGTGAATGAAGTGGTTACCACCGATAGCGGTACCGTCTCCGTCACCACCACAGCAGATAACGGTCATATCCGGGCGAGCCATCTTTACACCAGTGGCGAAAGCAGCAGCCCGACCATGAGCGGTATGCAAGGTATTGAAATCAAGGTAACCAGGCAAACGACTGGCACAGCCGATACCGGACACAATAGCGGTATCTTTCTTTTCCAGACCGCAGGTGTCCATTGCCCGAATCAGACCCTTCATAACAATGCCGTGACCACAGCCAGGACACCAGATATGCGGCAATTTGCCGGGACGCAGAGATTTATCGTAATCGTAAGCCATTAGAGCACCTCCTTAACCTGGTTAATGATCTCACCAGGGGTGAGAGGGTCACCGTCAACACGGTTAACACCAGCAAGCTTACAGTCATTCTTGACGACTCGCTCAACTTCCAAGATCATCTGCCCAAGGTTCATTTCCGGCACGACGATAGCTTTAGCTTGCTTACCAAGCTCGGCAACGCGTTTTTCCGGGAAAGGCCAAAGCGTAATTGGACGGAATAGACCAGCTTTGATCCCCTCGGAACGCAGTTCGTTAACTGCATAGCGAGCAGAACGAGCGGAAGAACCGTAAGCCAGAATGACAACATCTGCATCTTCGGTTAGATACTCTTCGTTCGACTCGATGTCAGCACGCGCTTCCGGACACTCGACCTTAAGAATCTGACGACGCTCTTCAAAGTCGACAAGATTTGCCTTGGTGGTCGGGAAGCCGTCAGCTGCCTTGTTCAGACCGGTGACATGAAAACGGTATTCAGAACCGAAAGCAGCCAGTGGCGGCACATCAGTAAGGGTTTCCGCCTCGAACGGCTTGTAATCTTCTGGAGCACAAGTAGGAGCTGTACGATCAATCAGTTCCAATTCACCTGGCTCAGGGAAGACAATACGCTCGCGCATGTGACCGACGATCTCATCATACAGAACCTGTACCGGCATGCGATATTTTTCCGCAAGATTAAATGCGCGTACGGTTTCAGTAAAAATCTCCTGACAAGACTCAGGACAAAGAGCGATCGCAGCATGATCACCGTGGGTTCCCCACTTGGCCTGCATGACGTCAGACTGGCCAGGACCAGTCGGCATACCGGTTGAAGGACCACCACGCATAACGTTGATGATAACGCAAGGGACCTCGGCAATGCAGGCATAGCCGATCAATTCCTGCTTTAAAGAGACACCAGGACCGGAGGTTGCTGTCAAAGCTTTTGCACCGGTCAAGGAAGCGCCGATAACCGATGCCATAGCAGCGATTTCGTCTTCCATCTGGATAAACTTGCCACCGACCTTGGGGAGTTCTTCAGACAGAACTTCCGCAACTTCAGTGGAGGGAGTAATGGGGTAGCCGCCGAAAAATGTGCAGCCTGCATAAATAGCGCCCATAGCGCATGCAGTGTTCCCCTGTAATAGAGCTACTTTTTTAGCCACGAAACGACCTCCTATAGCGTCTTACAGCTTGTGAACTTTAATTGCGAAATCAGGGCAACGCAACTCACACTGATTACATCCGATACATGCATCAGCATTGGCGACCTTGACAACAAATGCATCCATCTCAAGAACTTTAGTAGGGCAGAACTCAACACAGATATTACAGCCCTTACAGTATCTTTCGATGATCTCGATTTCCGCTTTCGCGCTCATTAGTGTCTTTCTCCTTTACACGTTATTTGCTGCTGAATGGTACAACAACTTGCCCAAAGCGGCGAAATCCTAACACAAGAGGCTGGTACAAACCAGAACCAATTGTATACTGTATATTCGAGGGGTTTGTGAATCGTAATTCGCATCACAAAGGCCGACGAAAAAATAGTTTTATTCAGATTTCTAAAATGCTGTACTCAGTAAGAAGGGCAGCCTAACGGCTGCCCTTCTGGATCTATCCAGCAAGCGGCCTTTAGAGGCCCATGCTACCGACAAGTTCCTTGACCGCAGCCACGGAGTTGTCCATCAGAGCTTGCTCTGTTTCGTCCAGTTTGAACTCAATGATTTTCTCAATACCAGCAGAACCGAGAATACAAGGTACGCCGACGTAGAATCCGTCAATACCGAACTCACCGTTCAGCAGTGCACAAACCGGCATGACACGTTTTTGGTCCTTGAGGATCGCCTCTGCCATCGCGACAGCAGAAGAAGCAGGGCTATAGAAAGCACTTCCGTTGCCGAGCAACTTGACAACTTCGCCACCAGCAGCCTTGGTGCGCTCGACCATAGCGGTCATTACTTCTTGAGCCTTTGCAGCACTACCGTACTTCTGCTCAAGCATTTCCATAACCGGAATACCCTGAACGCTGGCATAACGGACCAGAGGAACCATGGTGTCGCCGTGACCACCGAGGGTCATTGCGGTGACGTCTTTAACGGACACGCCCAATTCCCAAGCGATAAAGGCAGCAAAACGGGCAGAATCGAGTACGCCAGCCTGACCCATGACACGCTCAGGTGCGAAGCCAGTGATTTTCTGGCACAGAGTAACCATGGCGTCGAGTGGGTTGGAGATGATGATAACAAAGGAATCAGGAGCATACTGCTTGATGCCTTCAGAAACCGAAGTCATGATCTTGGAGTTAACTTCGATCAGGTCATCGCGGCTCATACCAGGCTTACGTGGTAAACCAGCAGTAACGATAACAACATTTGAGCCTGCAATATCTTTGTAATCGTTGGTACCGGTTACACTGACATCAAAACCGTCAACTGGGGAAGCTTCTGCAATATCCAGAGTCTTTCCCTGAGGCATGTTTTCGACGATATCAAATAGAACGACATCGCCCAGTTCACGCAGTGCGCAAAGTTGAGCCAGCACGCCACCAATTTGTCCGCCACCGATCAAAGAAATTTTTGGTCTCGCCATTCTCTCTCTCCTTTAAAGATAATATAACTTACCGTTAACGACAAACACAGGAATAACCCCGTTTGACCTAGACTTAAGCACACTAGATAACGGTGTATACAGTATACAAACAATTTTTGACTGTCAAGAGCCTTTGCGTCTTGAAGTAAAATTATCTCTACCAAGAATAAAGGCCAGCTAATAGACTGTTTTTTAAGGTTTTTTCATACAGATGACACTTAGTGAAATTACGCCATATAACGGCGGGCATAAAAAAAGCGTTTACCCCCTTCAGTTGGCAACCAATATGGCTTTCTACTGAGGGCATAAACGCTTCATCTCGATCATTCAGCCTAACAACTAAAACAGATTCAGTTCTTCAGCTTCACGCTTAGCAGCGGCAATCTCTTCGCTGCTCTTATCTCTTGGAATCAAAAAACGTTGACCAGCAAAAATCTGCTTCGGATCCTTAATCTGATCCCGATTGGCCTTATAAATTAATGGCCAAAGCCTCTCATCACCATAAACTTCAGGCTTGGCAGCGATATTTGCTAGATTTTCGCCGGGAGTAACTTCGACATAACTGACAAGCTCAATAACCGCTTCAGGAGTCACCTTAGCCACAGATGGGCGTTCCGCCACCTTCTGCTTAGCGGCTGCGATTTGTCGTTTTTTTTCATCGCGCTGTTCGCGTAACAATTCAGCCTGTTCCAATATCCCGGCTTGACGCCTCTCTTCTGCCAAGCGTTTTTCCTCTCGTTCCTGTTCCTGCTTCCGCACATTCGCAAGCTGAAAAGCCTTTTCAGAATAAATACGGGCCAAGTCGAGGGACGTAAGCGCTTTGTCATATTCTTTCTTTAGTACCAACTCTTCAGCAGCTTGAAGCGCCTCACTTGCCAGCTGATAAGCTTTCGGAGCCAAAGAAGATGCCCCAGACGCATATACACGCGAAAGGATTGTGCGCGCGTCTGCCAATTCAGCAACCGGCGGCTTGGCACAAGAGGTCAATAACGCCCCGACAACTAAGCCCAACAACAGACGCTTAAACATCCACACTCTTTCCATCAATGAAGAAGAGACGACTCACAGCCGACTACTTTTGACGAGCACGCAAGCGAATACCCAATTCCTGTAACTGCTTCTCCCCAACTTCATTGGGAGCATCAGAAAGCAAGCAAGTCGCCTTCTGGGTCTTCGGAAAGGCAATAACGTCGCGGATCGAATCAGAACCGGTTAAAATCATCATCAAGCGATCCAGACCGAAGGCAATGCCACCATGCGGCGGCGCACCAAAACTCAACGCATCAAGCAGGAAGCCGAACTTCTCACGAGCTTCCGCTTCGTCAATCCCGAGCAGTTCAAACATCCGCGTCTGAACGGCCTGATCATGGATACGGATACTGCCGCCACCAACCTCAGAACCATTCAACACCAAGTCATAGGCCTGAGCTCGAACTTTGCCCGGCTCGCTATCGAGCAGTGCGACATCTTCCTCAAGCGGTGCGGTGAAGGGGTGATGAACGGCGACATGACGCTTTGCCTCTTCATCATATTCAAACAGTGGGAAATCGGTGATCCAGACAAATTTGTAATCATCCTTGCGTGCCAGTCCCAAGCGCTGCCCCAAGTGACCCCGCAAGCGCCCCAATGCCTCATTGGCAATCGAAGGTTTGTCGGCCATAAATAACAACAGGTCACCAACTTCAGCTCCCAGCTTTGCATTCAAGGCGGTCAATTCATCAGCAGTAAAGAACTTAGCGATCGGCGATTGCCAACCGTCCTCAGTCACTTTCACCCAGGCCAGACCCTTGGCACCGTAAATCTTAACGAAATCGGTCAAGCCATCGAGATCTTTACGTGAGAAAGTTGCACAGCCCTTGGCATTGAGCGCCTTAACCAGCCCACCATTGGCAGCAACATCAGCGAAAACCTTGAACTGCGAACCTGCAACCAGTTCGGTGATGGTGATCAACTCCATATCAAAACGCAGATCCGGATTATCGACTCCGAAACGATGCAGCGCTTCATCATAGGAAAGGTGAGCCATTGGCAGCGAAACCTCGACGCCGATCGCTTCCTTGAAAATGGTCGCGATCATGCCCTCCATAATCTCAATCACATCATCACGGTTGATATAGCTCAGCTCGCAATCGATCTGGGTAAATTCCGGCTGGCGATCGGCACGCAGGTCCTCATCGCGGAAACACTTGACGATCTGGAAATAGCGATCGAAACCGGAGACCATCAACAACTGCTTAAAGAGTTGCGGCGACTGGGGCAAAGCATAGAAGCTGCCGTTATTGACTCGGCTTGGGACCAGATAATCGCGGGCCCCCTCTGGGGTACTTTTGGTCAGGACCGGTGTTTCAATCTCGAGAAAACCCTGACCATCGAGATAATTACGCACCGTTTTAGCCACCAGGTGGCGCATAACCAGATTGCTCTGCAACGCGGGACGACGCAAATCGAGAAAACGGTACTTCAAACGGATATTCTCAGCAACGTCTGTATACTCATCGACCATAAACGGCGGCGTCTCAGAACGATTCAAAATCAGCAGCTCACTGATTTCAACTTCCACTTCGCCGGTTTTCATCTTCGCATTGACCGTCCCGTCCGGGCGCGGAGAAACCTTGCCACGGGCAGCCACAACAAACTCATTACGTACCTGCTCGGCTTTCTTCAGCGAGGCGAGGTCACGATCTGGGTCAAGGGCCAATTGAATGATGCCCTCACGGTCGCGCAGATCGATAAAGATCAGGCCACCATGATCTCGGCGACGCTGCACCCAGCCCATCAGACAAACCTCTTGACCTATATGTTCGGCAGTCAGATCGCCGCAACGATGGGTTCTTTTCCAATTTCCTAATTTATCGTTCAAAATCGTTCCTCCAAAATGAGTGCCGCCACAAGCCAAATTAATTTCATGATCGGCCAAACTTTGATTATAAGAATCAGTTTCTCTACTGGTCAAGCAGAAGCGACAGCAGAGTTAAAGTTAAATTTGTTCTTTTTCGGCGATAAGCTTCTCAGTCAGAACCTGAGCCAGACTCTCAAGAGCAACCGTGGTCTGGCTACTATCAGTCATGTTCTTTAGTTGCACCTGACCAGACTGCAGCTCATCGTCCCCAAGAATCAAGGTATAAACAGCATGAAGTTTATTGGCCCGACGCATTTGCGCCTTCAGGCTCCGCCCCTGATAATCCATCTCGGTGCGAATACCGGCATGCTGCAATTTAGACATCAATACAAATGCCTGGTCGGCTGCATCAGCTCCCATAGCGGCAATAAACAACTGCGGAACAGCGGGGGAAATTCGATCCTCGCCCTTCATCAGGACCAGGCGTTCAGCACCGATGGCAAAGCCGATCCCCGGCAGAGCGGGACCACCAAGACTTTCTACCAGACCGTCATAACGACCACCTGCCGCGACAGCATTTTGCGAACCAAGCTGATCAGTGACCATCTCAAAGGTTGTGCGCACATAATAATCGAGTCCACGCACCATCCGCGCGTTCACCTCAAAAGGAATATGCAACGCATTCAGATGCTTTTTAACCGCAGCAAAATGCTCGTTACAGCCAGCGCAAAGATGATCGAGCATCGACGGGGCATCACCGGTCGCCTCTTTGCATCCGGTGGCTTTACAATCCAGAACTCGCAGGGGATTGGTTTGATAGCGCCGCTGACAATCAGCACACAATTTTTCGAGCCGCTGATCCAGATAATCGATCAACTGCTGTCGATAGGCAGGGCGACAATCGGGACAACCGAGGGAGTTTACCTGCAGCGACACCGCGTCGATACCGACCTGGCAGAAATAGTGATGCAGCATCGCCAGAACCTGAGCGTCAATCTTCGGATCTTCAACACCGAGCACTTCAGCGCCGATCTGATGAAACTGCCGATAGCGACCTTTTTGCGGCCGCTCGTAGCGGAACATCGGCCCCATATAATAGAGTTTGCTTACCGGATCAAGGTTGTGCAGACGGTTCTGAATAAAGGAACGCATCACCGGTGCCGTCCCCTCAGGGCGCAGAGTCAGAGAGTTGTCACTTTTATCGTCAAAAGTGTACATCTCTTTCTCAACGATATCGGTGGTTTCACCGATAGAACGACAAAACAGTTCTGTCTTTTCCACCGCCGGAGTACGGATCTCGGAAAATCCGTAAGTGCCGAACACTTGCCGTGCAGTTGCTTCCAAAAACTGCCAGGTTTCGATTTCGCCCGGCAGAATATCATTCATTCCCTTAATTGCTGTAATACTCAAAACTCAATCCTTTTTCCCGATTCACACGGTAAATATGGCGCATCGGTATAAATTTGTACGCAAGCAGGAGAAGATACCCTATTTTTGCGCAGACGGAAAGGGCCGGTTGAAATAATCAGTGCATTTTTTTACGGGAAGAGAATAGGCAGTCTTAAAACCTCGAAATGGAGAGAACCAAAAGCCAGCGGGCTCGCTGAATCAGAGTGCCGACAAAAAACCTACTCCGGTGGGATACTCTCGATACCACGAACCACATTGCGGGTCACCTTACCGGCATACATAGCTCGATCTGCGAGATCGAGCAGGGCATCCCTCTCAACGGCATCGGAAGGAAATGTTGCATACCCGGCGGTAATGGTTAAATGTGACGGGATTCCCCTATCAACCAAAAAGACATGTTCATCAACGGTCTTGCGAATCCGCTCAGCAACTATCCGCGCCGTCCGACCATCCGTCTCCACCAGCATGGCTGAAAATTCATCACCACCGAAACGAAACAGAGTATCAACGTCCCGGACACACTGGCGTAGCAACGCTCCCACTTCTTGCAACGCTGCGCTGCCCGCCAAGTGACCATGCTGGTCGTTAACCTCCTTGAAACGATCAAGATCTAAAAATAACAGGGAAAACTGTAAACCATAGCGCTGTGAGCGGCGGATTTCCTGCTCCATGGCAACCTGCATGTACCGATGATTATACAGACCAGTCAGATCATCGGTATACATTAACTCCTGAGCATCCTGAAAGCGGCAAGCATTTTCATAGCCAAGGATTATCTGCTCACAGAGATAATGCAAATCGGGTTGCGCAACCTTTTGTGGAATAACGATGGGCGCATTTACAACAACCAAACCACCCTTCAACTCATCATTGTCCCCTAAAGGCAACCACCAAAGTTGGTCAGCCTCAAACGGCAAAGCTGGGGACGGCTGAAAAGATAGTTTTTTCAGAAAAGCAGCATCAGCAGAGACGTTGATCTGCGGCAGAATCTGGTCGAGCAAAAGTGCCGCGATATCATCGCGCATATTCCTCAACACTGACACCCGCAACTCCAAGCCACCCTTAATGGTAAAACCGAAGCCGCTGGCCGCTCCTGTTTCACGCAGCAAGGCATCAAGAGCCTGCGGAACCAAGCGGTCCAAATCGATCAACGAAGAGAGCGACTGGCCGGTCTGAAACAGTTGGATTTGAGATTTGAGGTGTTCGTTTTCAGCCAGCAGACGGCGCTGATCAAGACAGGAACGAACCAGATGTTTCAGTTCATCCGGATTGAAAGGTTTGACCAGATAATCGCGGGCGCCGCTTTTAAGCGCCTGGATGGCAGACTCGACACTGGCATAACCGGTCACTAAAACAACTTCGGGGGGATTAGGGAGCAAACGGGCGGCTCGCAGAACTTCCAAGCCACATTTTCCAGGCATAACCATATCAGTCAAAACAAGATCAACCGGAGCTTGCTGCATTCGGATTATCGCATCATCACCATTCTCGCAGACATCGACCCGATACCCTTCGTCGGCCAGCAGTTCACGATAGAGGCTCCGAAAAAACAATTCGTCATCTACAACAAGAATAGTTGATTGGCTCAAAACCATAAGCTCCCTATAATAATAGTGACTTATTTATCAGCCTTCTCTAGCGGCTGTCAATGGAAAAGCCCGTTTTGCCAACGAGCAACCCGCCATTGATCGGCAAGATAACGGACTCTTACTGTTCCCATTATATCAGTTCGGTACAGGGGAATAAACTTTCTATCCAAATATGTCACTAACTGCCGGGCCGGGAAACCATAACGGTTCTGAAAACCGGCGGAAGCGAGGCACAACTCGGGTTGCAAACGTCCAATCAACCGTTCAGCCTCCGAGTGCCTACTGCCGTGATGCGGCAATTTCAGTACAGAAACCGGTCCTGGCAAGCCTGCAGCCAGCAACCCATCAACACCTTTCTTCTCTAAATCCCCGGTCAGCAGCAATCCTCCACCCTGAGCAGGCAGATAAAGCACCAGTGAATCATCATTTTTATCCCCTTGCTCCACTCCCCGAAACAGCTTTATTGAGTCGTGCTTGCGAGGATCAACATCGCTCCAACCGGTTGGCAACCTGCGCACGGGTATCGATTTTTCTGATAACACCTGCTGCAACGTCGGATGTAAATCGGCAAATTCAATCCCGGACCAGAATTCATCGACCGGGAACTGTCGGAGAATAAAGATAAGCCCTTTCCGATGATCGGGATGATCATGAGTCAGTAGTACCGCGGACAAACGCTGCACTCCCAATTCCCCCAGCGCCGGGGCCAGCAGCCGTTCTCCGACATCAAAGCGGTCGCTATAAAGCCCCCCTCCATCGATTAACACCGCCCGATGCGCAGCATCGGTTAACAACAGAGATTCCCCCTGACCAACGCTGAACATATATAAGGATAAACCACCTGCTCCAAATACCGGCATAAAGAAGCAGAACAACGCCATGAGCAAGCAGACAACAGAAAAATATTGCCTGTGTTTTTTGCTGGCCGGTTGAACCGCCAAAACAACCGGCAACAGCAACAAACCAACGGCAAGATACTGCCAGCGAGACAAAAACAGGTAATGACCAGAAAAACCCGAAAAAGACAACAACCGTTCAACTAAATATACAGTCATTTCAAGAAGAAAACCGCTGCAAGAGAGAAACAGATCCCCAATCAGCGGCAGATCCAAAAAAACCAGACTGAAAAGCCCCGCCGGCAAAGCCAGGAAAGCGACGATTGGCACCGCAAGCAAATTTGCCAGCACACCCGCCGGTGCGAACAGGTGAAAGCTGGCAAGAACAAAAGGCAGAGTTGCCAAAGTCGCCGCCAGGGGGACGATTAATAATTGCAGCGGCCCACGAATCAGCAGCGGAAAGGTTGCTACCCTGCCCTGCCACAGCGGTCGCCAGAGCAAAATCCCCGCTGCCCCGGCAAAAGAAAGTTGCCAGGCAGGCTGCCAGAGTAACAACGGATTGCATAACAGAAACAGCAGCGCCAACGACATCAAAAGGCGTAACGGATTCACGTTATAACGCCAGAGACATAAACCGACGCCCAGCACAGCAAGACAAAAAGCCCGGCGAGTGGAAACAGCGTCGCCGGTCAACAATAAATAGCCGAGCAGCACCGGCAGCAAAAGCAAGGGCAAAACCCGCTGTGGCGGTTGCCAATTGAGCAAGGTCGCAGAACGACGATAAAAGACCAACAACAATCGATAGCCTAGCATCGCCAGCAAGCCTAAATGCAGACCAGAGATAGCAAAGAGATGGCTGATCCCTGCTTGGGCCAGCGTATCACGCAGCGCATCCGGCAACATACGCGCTTCGCCAAGCACCAACGCCCTGACCAACACGCCCCGCCGATCTTCGAGCGCAGCATCAATGGCATCTGCAGCTCGGTGTTTCCAAGCGGCGATAAAACGCGACGGATACGTATCCCTGCTACTGACGACAGAAATATCATCGGTACTCTGCAACCAACCAGTCATGGCAATATCCTGACTAGCCAGATAGCGGGGCCAGTGAAATTCACCCGGAGTACCGAACAAGCGCGGTCTTCGCAAACGGGTCTTAAAACGCAAACGATCACCCGGCAACAGCTTGGACACCTCTGACCCAAGGTAGAGGCGCAGCAGAAAAGGCGTCGACACGTCAATTGCTTCGCCTCCATCTGCCAATGCCACAATCTGCAGATCCAGCTGACTTCGTTCGCCGACAAGCGGCCGAACACTTATCAGATCTGCCGTCACAGTCACCTTGCGGGCGCGTTGATCTATTTGATCGACAGCACTATCAACTCGAAATTGTAAAGGATATCGCAGATTAGCCAGCAAAAAAAACGCCAGCAGACAGGCAATGAGAAAGGGAGCAGGACGCTGCCGGCAGCAAAGTGCCAGCAATAAGCTGCCGCAGAACGACACCCAACCTGAGGTTTGAGCTAATGAATAGAATGGCGCCAGCAGCGAACCGGCGACGGTCGCAGCCAACAAAACAGGAATCAGCGGCATGTCCCCCCCGGCACAGGCTGAATCGGTTAAAGAAAACTCAACTAATGAGTCAAGCTGGACAACAACTGCAACAAGTCATTGGCCACCTCTCTCTCGACACCTCTTTGGCGAGGTGACAACCCGAGTAAACGCGTCACTATCGGTTGCCTGATATCAAGAACATGCAATTCCAAACTGTCAATCCCAGCCCAAGGCGGCAATCCAAATTCAAACTGCACCTCTCCCTGTGGCAAGCAGTAACGACCGAGGGAATGACTGGTCAAAGCCTCACCGAAATCGACCTGCGTCTCCAAAATCCCTGGCAGCACGACCTTCACCGGCGCAGCACTGCTACCACGTAAAGTCAGTTGGTAACATCCGGCCTGCTGTACATTAAGGGGCAATTGCAGCTTGCTCGGAAGATGTCCGGCACGGACCCAGCGATTGCCGCTCGGTGCGCCCAAATGACCCTCACGCGTCAAACTGACTCCATTCTGTAGCGCAGCAGATTCTGCCTCAACCTTGCGGACCTGACCTGCCTCGGGCAAGGTCACCAACAAACCAAGGGACTGTAGCATCGTTAACGCCAAGTCTTCCGTTGCCAACGGAAGATCGGGTTGCCAACCGTTTATTGGCGCAATCGCAGGCAAAGGCGAGGCACTCAAGCGTAAATAATCGATCCCTGCATTAGCAGGTAAAGAAACAACTATTTCGGTCTGTCCGGCAACAAGGTTGACCTCTCCCAACTCTTGGTAGGTCAAATTCTCGCTGGCCGAAGCGGTGAATTCCTGCCCGGCCAATGTTAAGCTGACTCCCGACAAACGCGTCGCGGCAGAAACCCGGTAGCGCCCATTACGTTGCACCAGAACATCCAGGTGAAGTTGAACCGGTTCGCGGCCAGCACTCACCCATCCAGAACCACTGAACTGACCGTAGTTAGTCAATGACTTGACGGCGACCAGATCAGAACGACGAGTATTACCCTCAACTTCAACATGAAGATTACGCTCTCCAGAGAGCAGCGCAATATAATCCTTGGCAACAGGATCATCCGGCAGGCCATAGCCCCAACCAAGGCTGTCAATCAACTGCTCCATCCAGTCGCGCTGAGAAACTTCTCCGGCGACTGCTGATGCAGAAGAGCCAAACCAGACCAGCAGAAGCAGCAATACCCAACGGAACATCGATCACCCTGTTTTCAGATAGAGGTTAACTGGTCGTAGTTTTTCTACGCGGTTTCTTTTCGGTAACGGCCGGCTGCTCAACGTCCATCTTAGCGATAAATTCTTCAGCCAAAGCAACGTCCTCTTTACAGCCAATAAAGACTGGAGCCCGCTCATGAATCTGTTCCGGCTGCAGATCAAGAATCCGCTGATGACCGTTTGATGCGGCACCACCTGCTTGCTCAACCAGGTAGGCCATCGGGCTAAGCTCAAACAGAAGCCGTAATTTCCCCTGCGGAAGATTTTTCAAATGCGGGTAAAAGAAAACCCCCTCCCCCTTGAGCAGTATTTGATTGATGTCAGGGACAAAACCGCCACTGTAGCGCAGTTTGACGCCCCGCTTTTCCAGATGGGTAGTAAAAGCTTCGGTTCCCGGTGTGTACTGGTTACGCTGACCGCCCGGAGAATAGAGGTTTCCTCTGGGTTGAATCGAAATATTTTCCTGCTGAAGATTATATTCCATCAGGGTATTCATGCCGAACTCGTGAACACCCTTGCCGACACTGTAAACCAGGGTCGTCCGCGGGCCGTACAGAACATAAAGCGCTGCTACCTGATTACGACCCGGTTGCAACAGATCGCAGCCTTCAAAAATGGAGACAATCGTTCCGACCGCCAAATTGACGTCAACCAGTGATGAACCGTCAAGTGGATCAAAAGCGACCGAATACTTACCTTCCCAATCGGGCGAAATCGGGATAATCTCATCCATCTCTTCTGACATGATGTTGGCAACCACACGTGAATGATCCAGCCGCTTACGCAAAATCCGATCGGCAAGAACATCGAGTGCCAGTTGCTGCTCGCCGTAAAGATTAGAGGTACCGGCCACCCCCAAATCACCCGTACGGATCGAGTGGATAATGTATTTTGAGGCTTCCGCAATTTCGCAAATCAGATGGATCAGGTTATCATCGATATCCTGTTCACGAAGATGGCGGCGCAGATCGATCTGAAATTTAGTTTTCCCAGGTTCATTCATGGTGCTGAAAACTCCCGATAACGGTAGGACAATGGTTGCAAAAGCAGGACGCTCAACAACAGCGTCAAAATAATTGAATAGTTTAGCTCAGAACAGCCGTAACGGCAACCGCCAACTTTCGCCAATCAGTCGTGATAAATTGGCGGAAAAACTATTCTTCATTCAACAAGCTGCTATAGTTTTTTATAACGTATGATCAGACTGACACAGGAGCTCACATGTCCCAAGACAGGAAAAGAACCGAACAATTACTAAAAACTACCCGCAACGTTTTCAATACAGCATCGTTTCACGCCAACCAGTACAAACAGGTAGTGCAGAAGAAAATCGATCTGGGAGCCATTCACAAAAAAATCGAGAAGCTCCAAGCTGAACTCGGCAAAACGGTGGATAATCAGTACCAAGCGGGACAAAAAGACTTGCTAGCCAGCAAGGACATTGCCCGCTTACTGGAAAAGCTTGTCGGACTGAAGCAGGCAGCGGTGCTGCTTGAAGAGGAAATTGAACTGATTCGCTCCGAACCGATGGAGGCGACTGAAAAGGTTGCTCCTACAAAGGAACCCTCACCGAAAAACTAAAATCAACCCGACTCCCGCCAACTTTCTTCCAAGCTCCGGTAGGTCAAACCATAGCCCCCCAGAGTCATTTCGATCGCTTGCTCGATAGAGCTGCTGTTTTCAAAGGCAAAAACCAAATCCCGGACATGATGCCAACCGTACTCATCAATCAGGTAACGAACCACCGAGTAGCTCTGCTGATAAGCCAATGACACCTGCAGTCCCTGTAACCCCCTGAAAGGTCCTTCCAGAGACGCAAGACGAAACAACTTCAACTGATCACGCGCCAAAGCCAAGACGTCAAGTTCAGGCTGAACGATATGTGCCTCCCCGACCTCCGCCAGCCCCTCATTCAACCAATAAGGCAAATTCGTTCCCGCAATATCACGAAGTGCCACATGCGTATATTCATGATAGAGCAGCGACTTCACCGCAGCATTAACCGACGAAATGCCACCAACCGGCAGTCGGATTTTGCCATCGTAAAGCCCACCAGCCCACTCTGGAGAATTGGTCAGAGCACTGAACTGCTTGCGTGAATAAAGAATAACCGTGACCCGCTCGTCCGGATAATGATCCAGTTGCGAACCGAGCCAGTTATAGGCCTCATCCAAGACGTCAAGGACTTCGCGGCCAAGGTCATCATTCTGGTCACCATCAAAAGTGATAACAAAATGTCCGCCATATTCCTTATCCATATCCTTTTCGACGGCTAGTTCGCGACGCACCTTTTCCAACATTCGGGCAATATTGGGATTGTCAGAGTCATGTAACTGGGCACTTTCAAAGGCATCAAACGCTTCGTACATACGGTCGGTATCGTAGTAAAGCTCGCCCAAAAGAGACAGAATCGTCGCGTCCGGATCCCCCATCGCCCGCGCCTCCTGAAGATCGGTTTCTGCCGCATAATATTGCTTTAAACGCAACAAGGCAAAACCACGCATACTCCAGAAACCGCGTTGCATGTCGTCAAACTCTTGAGCTTCGAGCATCAACTCAGCCAGTTCAGCATAACGACTCTGGCGCACATACGCCTGACCAGCAGCCTGATAACTGATCACCAGATTCTGCCGAATGACCTGATCATAGGGTGCAACTGCATGGGATTTTTTCAGCAACTCGACAGCTTCGAGAAAGCGTCCCTTCTCCAAAAACTTGACCGCCAGATTATTATCATCAACGGAAGTACGAGCCGACACGATAGTCGGAGAAAGGAACAACTGAGCGCTGAAAAAAACACTCACAAAAACCCACAAAGCAGGTCTAAACATCGACCTTATCCTCGCGCGGAAAATCACACCAGAGCAGTGTCGCACCAACCACCGCAAGCGGGATGCAGAAAAACTGCACAAAAGGGATCGCCAGCAAACAGAAAACCCCACAGGCAAAACCGGTCATCAGCACCGGCTTTTGACTGATATAGCGCCGTTGCTCGGTAAAGGTCAGCTGCTTTCTCATCAACACAAAGGCCATATATTCGACCACCAGAAAAAACAACGTAAAAATTGGCGCCAGTACCGCATAGATCAAGGAGCCGATCCCCGGCACGAAGTTGATCGCAAGTAGGATCAACATGCAGAAGATAAAGACCGACAGCTTCTTGATCTCAACGATAAGCGCATGCTTTCCTTCTTTCCAAAAACGACCGACGCTGAACCGCTCATCCGGTTTACGGCCGACCTTTAAGGCTTCGGCATGCTCAGAGAGCAGTTCGTTAAAAGGTGACGCGATCAGATTGCCGATAACGGTAAAAGAGAAGAACACCACCACAGCGGTCAGCAACATAGCCACTGTCCAGGCCAGATAGTAAAGGATGGCCCCGTACCAGACTTCGGTACTGGGAGCATAGGTTTCCAGTAAGCCCTCAAACAGATCGAGACCGAAATAGACCGAGAGGGTAAAGATCAACAGATTGATCGTAAATGGGATAGCGAGGTACTTGAGCATGCCTGGCTTTTTACTGAGAAATTTTACCGCCCGTAACGGATAGCTGAAACCACGGGTAAAGCTTGCCACCGGTTTGACGGCCGCAGAGGCTACACCACCAATCATTGTTCCTCCCGACAAACCTTAAGCCCGTCTTCCAGGGTCGGATAAAGAAGTGTTATCCCCAGTTTCTCCCGCATTTTCTGATTCGACATCCGCCGCGATTCTTTCTGATATGAGAGCATCAGCGGATTCATCTCTTTTTCCGCTTCAGCCATACTGATCTGCTTTGGCCGCGGTAATTCGTAGAGGTCGGCCACAGCCAAAAAGTAATCGGTCATGCTACTCTGCTGACCATCACAGATATTATAGATATCGCCATGTTCGCCCTCTTCCATCGCCACCAGGCAGATTTGCACCAGATCCAGTGCATGAATCCGATTGGTGTAAGAAGCATCCTCCGGAATTAACACCGGGTGCCCCTGCATGATCCGCGAAACCGGAAGCCGCCCCGGCCCGTAAATCCCCGTAACCCGCAGGATGACCAACTCAAAACCGAGCTTTTCGGACTGTTCCTGCAACTGGCTTTCGGCACTGGCACGACGCATGGCACGGGTGGTCTGCGGATTGATCGGAGTTTCCTCAGTGACAACCGCACCGCCACAATCGCCATAAACACCACTGGTGCTGATGTAAATAATCTTTGCCGGAACATTCTCCGCGGACAGTTTGCGACAGAAATTAAGGACCCGATAGTCGCTTTTCCCTCCGCCTTGAGGCGGCATCAGAAAATAAACCTGCTGCCCATTCACCGGAATATCCGGGGTATCTTCCTGATAATCAAAATGACCAACCAGAGTCGTAAAGCCCAGGGTTTGCAGCTTAGTCGCGCTCTCCTCGGTCTTGGCCGTAACCTGCACCCGGTGGCCACGTTCGAGCAGAATTTTCCCGACCCGGCAACCGATGTCGCCACAGCCGATAATAGTTATATCTTGCAACGTCAATCTCCCTACTGAAGGCTTTTGGTGACAATCTCGTATAAATCCTTGGACAGTTTGGCGGTCTGCATCCGCTCAAGCTCTGCCTTCATCAACGCCCGCCGCTGCGGTTCCAGCTTCTGCCAACGGGTAAAGGGTCCGGCCATCCGAGCAGCGACCTGCGGGTTGCGCTGATCAAGCAGCAAAATCTGCTCAGCCAGCAAACAGTAGCCCGCACCATCGGCGCGATGGAAAGATGCCAGATTCTGACTGAAGGCACCCAGCAACGAACGCACTCGATTCGGATTTTTCAACGAAAAAGCCGGGTGCTGCAGTAATTCTTCAACGTCGTCGAAGGCCTCAGGCCGATGCGACAACGCCTGCAGGGTGAACCACTTATCGATCACCAGCGGATGATCTTGCCATTGGCTGAAAAAATCGGTCACAACCTGTCCGCGCTCAGGGGCGGGATTGTCGAGCAGCGCCGAAAAGGCCGCTAATCGGTCGGTCATATTATTTGCCTGCCGATACTGCTGCAAACACAGATCGGTGATTCTCTGCTCATGCAGTTCCATCAGCAGGGAAAGGCAGAAATTACGCAGACTGCGCTGACCGACGGAGGTCGGATCAAGGAGGTATTCATCATGCGCCGAACCTTCATGGTAGCGTTCCAGCAAGCGTCCTTGACAATCACTACCTAACTGCCAACGTGCCCGATCACGCACGGCGCGGATGGCCTGCGGGTTGACTTCTGTCAACTGTTCAGACAGGTACTGCTCGCTCGGCAGAGTCAACAGCTGGGTCAACAGACTGGGATCAACGCTGCGGTCATCGAGAGCATGACGCCAAGCAGTGACAAACTTTGGCGACAGGGCAAATTGGATCCCCTGTTCCAGATCTCCGAGCATCCGCAGCATTTCTTTGACCGCCAAGGTTTG
This sequence comes from Desulfuromusa ferrireducens, assembly GCF_055389805.1. Lineage (NCBI taxonomy): Bacteria > Pseudomonadati > Thermodesulfobacteriota > Desulfuromonadia > Desulfuromonadales > Geopsychrobacteraceae > Desulfuromusa > Desulfuromusa ferrireducens. The sequence continues at coordinate 2,708,113 of NZ_AP042415.1, read as the reverse complement.
TCCGGCTTCCCAGCGATTGAACGCATCACTGTCATGCGCCATGCGGAAAGCCAGTTCGTCATCACTAAAATCACATTTGATCCGCACCGGCGCAGAGAACCCGCGCAACGGCGAAATCAACGGCTCTGCCGGCAGGCCGACAAAAGTGAATTCCTGTCGCGACTGGGTCAAATCCAGAATGCGCGTGGTGGCGCCAGCTGACTCTTCACCGACCAGTTGCAGGGGGATGTCGTTGCCATCAGCATCGAGCAGGCCAACCGCCAACGGGATATGGAACGGCTGTTTTTGCTCCTGCCCTGGAGTCGCCGCACAATTCTGCAGCAGTTCCAAGGTCAACGATTGCTGCTGCGCATCGTATCTTTTGCGGATTAACACCAGCGGCGTGCCCGCCTGGGAATACCAGAGCTTGAACTGACGCAGATCGATCTGCCCGGCATCCTCCATCGCCTTGACAAAGTCGTCGCAGGTCACCGCCTGCCCATCGTGGCGTTGCAGATACAGCTGCACTCCGGCGATGAAGTTCTCTTCGCCAAGCAGGGTGCGCAGCATGCGGATCACTTCGGCGCCCTTGTTATAAACAGTGGTCGTATAAAAATTGTTGATCTCGACATAAGCAGCTGGCCGCACCGGGTGCGCCATCGGACCGGCATCCTCAGGAAACTGGTGTTGACGCAGGATACGGACATCATCGATCCGCTTGACCGCTGCCGAGTTCATATCGGCAGAAAACTGCTGATCGCGAAAAACCGTCAACCCTTCTTTGAGGCTGAGTTGAAACCAGTCACGACAAGTGACCCGGTTACCGGTCCAGTTATGAAAATATTCGTGGCCGATGACCGCTTCCACTCCGAGGTAGTCGATATCGGTAGCAGTATCCGGATGAGCCAGAACATACTTGGAATTGAAGACGTTCAAGCCTTTGTTTTCCATCGCTCCCATGTTGAAATCGTCGACAGCGACAATCATGTAACGGTCGAGGTCGTATTCCAGACCAAAGACATCTTCATCCCACTGCATCGATTTCTTCAACGACAGCATGGCGTGGTCGCAATAATCGCTATTACGCTCTTCGACATAAATCTGCAGCAACACATCGCGCCCGGAGGACGTGGTGTAATGATCCTCTAGACAAACCAGGGTACCGGCCACCAGGGCGAACAGGTAGCTCGGTTTAGGGAAAGGATCTTCCCACTCGGCGAAGTGTCTGTCGCCTCCCAGTTGCCCCTGATTGACCAAATTGCCATTACTCAGTAGTACCGGGTATTTTTGCTCGGCTTCGATACGCACCCGAAAACGGGTCATGACATCGGGCCGGTCCGGATAGTAGGTAATTTTGCGAAAGCCATGCGCCTCACACTGGGTGCAGAAGTTCCCGTTGGAGAGGTAAAGGCCGTCGAGGGAGGTATTTCCGGCCGGATCAATCTGGGTCTCGACTTCCAGGGTAAACTGCTCCGGGACATCGGCAATTGTCAGGCTCTCGCTATCAAGCAGGTAGTCCCTCTCGGTCAGGAGTCGGCCATCGATCTTGACGCCGAGCAATTGCATACTCTCACCATCCAACCTTAACGGCTCCGATTGAGAGTTCCGATCGGGGTTACGGTACAGCTTGGCACTGGAACGAACGCGGGTCGCCGAATCCTGCAAGTCAAAACTCAAGAAAAGCTGTTCAACCAGATAAGCGGGAGTTTTGTAATCTTTTAGCTGGATGGCTTCAGTGGATTTTTTTTCGCTTTTCATAGCAACTTTGTCGGTTAGAGTTCAGTTTGTTTTAACGGGGGATTTAGATAATTCACAACCTGTTGATAATAACACTTTTTAGTGGGCGCCGGAAGGAGAAGGAGAAACAAAAACAAAAAAGAAAAGGCGACCATACTTGGCCGCCTCTTTCTCTATAAAGCAGAATAAAAGATATCCCCCGCTCAATAAATGGCAAACATCTGTTCTTCATTCCACATTTCAATCGCCTCTTCAACCGTATTTCCCGAGGCCATTTTCTCACACTCATTCTCCGAGCAGTAGATTCCCCAATGACTGGCAGGTGCATATCCGCTTGGACCGAAGATCTTGGCCTGGCCACCGCAACGACAGGGAACAGCTTGATTGTGCTGATGTGCTTCCATTGTTAAAACTCCTTTCCTAACCATTATTTCGGCTAAACACCGGTAAAAAAGCGCGAATACCTTTTATGTTATATTTTTATATATGTATCACAGTCGCCGGTCAAGTCAACCCCTTTAACCACAGATATCCCTGACAAAACAATGGTTTACCATGAGCACAAACCAAATAGCGAACACCAACCAAAAGACAACCATCAAATGAGTTCAGGCGTGCCCCCTTCTCAATCTTAAGTATTCGAAATGTTTTGTTTTCTTCGCGGATGGAAACTATCAGGGAAACAATGCGAGCCGATAAATAGGCAGGGGAATTTTGATTCTTTTTACCAGCTGATTTTTTAGATCGATGTTCTTTTTCAGCATATGGCCCTAAAAAGTGGAAAACCGAACTGTTTCCATGCAAAACAGTTCGGTCGCAAACGTCGCTCAGTCAGCCGCTGAACTCATCGGCCTAGAAAACGCAGCCACCTATAATTCGCCTTCTTCAAAACTGATGGCGCTATAAGGACACGCAGGGATACAGATCCCATCAAAATCACACTTTGATTCATCAAGAACGGCAGTCCCGTCAACGATGCTGATGGCTTTTTCTGGACAGGCCTTAATACATTCCCCGCTGCCGCAGCATTTATTTTTATCGATGACAATTTTCATAAGATTCTATTCTTCTCCTTACCTATGTTTGAGGATGAAGTGCACATCCTAGTTAAATGCGACCGTGGCGGTCAAGTCTTTCTGTCCAGCGCAATAAACGCGGGAAGATAAGAGCGGAACGAAAGAGGGGCCAGCAACAATGATCGTTTAATCGCGCTGCCAGAAACAGTTCCAACAAACGGCAAAATGTGCGGCTGAGTGCTCGCCGCAGGCAGGACAGCTCCAAGGCTCACCAGCGGAGTCGGTATCCCGTGCCAGCCAGCCATCAAGCAACAGCCGGGCACGAGGATAGATTTCATCGTCGAGGATCCACAGCTCGGGAAAACATTCAGTAAAGGGAATTTCCCCGATCGCGGCGGAGAGCCGATCGTTCTTCAGCAAGCATTGAATCCCCTCTTGCTGCAGCATGTCCTTAAACATGCTGGCCTGGGGACTTGCCCATAAATCAAAGGTGTGAAGTTTTCTCATGTTTCCAATCATAGCAGTTTCTAAATCAACAGTGTCTTTGGACTGATCGCTTTCTCTGTTAGAATAGATGCTATAAGTTTAGCTAGTTAGAAAAAGGAGGACTCAATGACAGACCTATCAACCAGCTACATGGGGATCCCACTACGCAACCCACTGGTGGTTGCGAGCAGCGGGCTCACCAGAACCCTCGACGGTGTTCGCAGTTGCGCGGCCGCCGGGGCCGGAGCGATCGTCTTAAAATCATTGTTCGAAGAACAGATTGCTGCCGAGACTGCAACCCTGACCCAACACGCAGACGATTATTCCGGTCATGGCGAGGCCTATCAGTATATCCAGGGCTACGGCATGGACCTGGGGCCAAAAGATTATTTACAGCTGATCAGTGACGCCAAAGAGGCGGTTGATGTGCCGATCATTGCCAGCCTCAACTGCATTTCGACCGAACGCTGGGCTGATTACGCCTGCCAACTTGAAAAAGCCGGCGCCGATGCGATCGAGTTGAATGTCGGCCTGATGCCGACCCTGGCCAGTCAAGAGGGACCGACAATCGTCGATTTGCACCTCCGCATTCTCCATGCGGTTAAAACCAGGGTTAAGATACCGGTGGCGATAAAGGTCGGTCCCCACTTCACCTCTTTTGCCAACTTTGCCGATCGTTTAACCCGAGACCGTGTCGAAGCCCCCGCCTACAGCGTCGGCTGGTTCGGTCAAAACAAAGAAGTCGGCAAGACAACCTGGCACGGAGCCGACGGACTGGTGCTGTTTAACCGGTTTTATAAATTCGATATCGATATCGACCAACGGGAACTGGTGCATGGCAACCCCTTCAGCACCCCGCAGGAGATTCACTACAGCCTGCGCTGGCTGTCGCTATTGGCCGGGAAAATTCCCTGCGACCTGGCCGGCAGTACCGGAATCCACACTGGCCGCGATGCCGTTAAAGCCATCCTGGCGGGTGCGAAAGTGACTCAGCTCTGCTCAACCCTTTATCTCAATGGTGTTGAACAAATCGGCAAGATCCTCGAAGAGATGCAAGGCTGGATGGAAGAACACAACTACGAAAAACTCTGCGATTTCCGTGGTCAACTCAGCCAGATTCAAAGCAAAACCCCAGCCGATTACGAGCGATTGCAGTACATCAAACTGTTTGTCGGTATCGACTGAAACAGCAAGGCCTCCATCCGGCAAGGATGGAGGCCTCATCAACCGTCAAAAAGAAAAATCCTCTGCAGACAGGCAGAAACAACTTTTGCTTCAAATGGCAAAAACACTCGAGACAGAGACAGCCTGAGTCGCCAACGCCAGTGCATCAGCCAACGGCAAAAGCGTCTGCGTTTTCGCCACAAAACCGTTAGCATGTACAAAGCGTATCTGCGGATTATCGGCTACAGCGCGAAAATCAACATTTAAATTATCCCCGAGCCGCAACATCTCCCAGCCGGCACCACGCACCGAGGGGGTAATACTCATGGCAATGCTATCGTCATTAAGAAAACTTAAATATCTTTCCATCGAGAGCTTTGGATCATCGCCGATAGTGCTGACAATGGCCTTCAAGTGCCCTACCGGAACAACCTGCGCTTCAGCCTTCAATCGCTCAAGCCGTTCCATTTTACGACCGATCATGGCGATCAGATCCTGCCCCAATTCTCGCAACAGAACATAGAACATATCCCCTTTTCGCAATGCTTTAAGCTCGGAGAAACGGGACAGAACATAACCGTCAATCGGTGATGAGGCTGCAAACAGGACACTGGTATCGACACCAAGGTGCTCAGCAGTCTTATACGGCCCACGCACGTCCATCATACTCATATGGGCATACCAACCAAACATCGACTTGGCACTTTCATGATGACCGAGATACTTCATGACCAGATGAAAGGCGCAAGGCAGGGAACGATCCTGATGGTGGTCAAAATTGTGCCTGTCCTTCTCATATTCCATACCGACATCAACAACGTAAGTTAACGGGTCGGCGAGATCTTTTTCGGTCGCCTCACGGCGATAAACCGTATCAACATCGAGGACAGAAAGCAGCACGCACACTGACAGAAAGTCATCTTTATGCGCGCTACCGGGATGCACGACTACTTTATACATTCGACATTCCTTAGCTTCTTCCCCACCTATTGGCACTTCAATGAAATGAATCGCTCATAACCTCATATGAGGACAAAAGAACGTTAGCACAAACGACAATCACACGCCACACCAGTGAGTGAGCAAATCCCCCAAACTATTCATGGCAAGGGATTATAGAGTTACCCCGATAGTCTGCCAGCTTAGAACGAACTGTCCAGCACATTTTTGACCAGCTAATTAGCAACCAGCTTCAATAATTTTGAGGGATGCCGTTTCTCCATTTGTCTCAACTTCGGAGCAGGTTGTCCGCCCTTCTCAATCTGTCGCAATTGTTCATGAAAGCGATCGCTGTGAAAATGCTGATGTCGCTGAGGGCCTCGCACAGTCTTCAAGTTTCTGGATTGGGCGTGCGAACAGTTGTGCTGTCTGGATTTGTTTACAACGGCGAATTTCAACTGCGGATTTTGTCTTTCAACTAATTCGTTCTTCAGCAACCTTCCAACTTGCATCAGACTGTCGGCAAGCTGTGCCGTAATATTGCTGAACTGCCGCCCCGAATTGAATCGTTGCCAGATATTCACGACAATACTGTCCAGATGCGCTTCGATAAGTTTTAATCGCAACGGTCGTCCCGTTCAAACCGGTCGCAGGAGTCAACCAATCGACAACCTGATGATCTTGACTGTTCTCCATCGCATACTGAAAACCACCGTAGGAAATACTGGTTTCCGAATCACTCAGAACATAAATAGATGAACCTGTTTGAGCCGTCGCAGTTGAAGTAACAAGCAGCACGAAAATTATGATGAGATACCTAATGATTCTTCTCCCCTGTTGAGCCCTCGTAACAAATGAGCAATGAAATTCAGGGGCTGCCAGAAGACAGCAAGCGGCATGTGCATTTTCATCGATCCAAGCAAAGAGGGGCACAAAATCGGCCATTACCCTTCTTAACATTATAAACAATTTCCCCTCGGCATCTATTGCCTTTTTGGTTATATTCACCTCATGCCCAGGAGGCGGATATTAGCAATGCTCAACATTATATTTTAAATATGGGGGAAGACTAATGTAAGCAGTGGTAATAATTGCTTATAAATCGATTTAGTTAAATCACAAGTCGAGCAGTGAAAAAACCACCAGCTTTTATCGGTAAATCCACAAAACTCCGCGATATGGCCAAACTCCCAACCAAACCAATCCCGGCAAGACAAACCAGCACAAGCAGGCCAAACAAGCAATCACTCGGTATTCCAGCAACTTGCAGAGCTTACACGACTAAAACTATATTGCATTAAACAGAAACTCTCCCTAGTATTCTTATTGTATCAAGATGTGATTTTTAATTGAGGACAGCATTCATCCTGCCACGGATTGCTCTCCTCCAAATATACAGAGTTTAAGAACCGTAAACTCGCACGCTGAGGATAAAGCTACATCCAGCTGTGCGGCATTTTAAATACTGAGAGGCGAAATGACTATGGCAAAAAAAGCTAACTTCCCCGTTGTTAAAAAGCTCAACTGCCTGGGCACACTCTTCCTCCTTCTACTTATCTCGGCACTGCCGGCCAGCGCCAGCATCAAAGGCAGCTGTTCAGGTTGTCACACCATGCATAATAGCCAAGATGGCTCCAGCATGAATTTTGACGCCTCTGAAACAGCAAATACCTCGCTGCTTAGAGGCACCTGCCTCGGCTGCCATGCCCAGGGCGGAGGATCGGCTCTGGTTGCTGCTGGCGCTGATATGATTCCGCAAGTCTTCCATACCGAGACCACCGACCTGGCGGGCGGAAACTTTGCCTTCATCACTGGAGCAAAGGGTTCCGGCGCCTCTGATGGTAAGGGGCACAATATTGCCGCATTAACCGGATCGGATGGTACCATTGGAGCCTTGCCAGGCGGAATCCAGCAATCCTTTCACGAAACTTCAATCGTCAACACCTCCAACCTGACGTGTGCCGGAACCAACGGCTGCCATGGTGCTCGGTGGTGGACCACAAGTGGCCTCCCTGCTGGTATTCCTGTAGGAATCGAAGGTGCCCATCACGCCAACACCGATGGAAAGCTGGATGCACCTGACAGTATCGGCAACAGCTACCGCTTTTTGACCGGTGTCAAAGGGCTAGAAGACAACGACTGGCAATACACCCGGTCAAGCAGCGATCATAACGAATATTTCGGCATGACCGAACCGGTTCAACTCGGCTGCTCGGGCGGCGCTGTAGTCAGTTGCCACGGCGGCAGTGTCGGACTTGGCATCCAATCTCCTGACGGGACCATGAGCCAGTACTGTGCTACCTGTCACGGAAACTTCCATACCATCCAGACCAACGCGTCCAGCGGCATCGGTTCCAACGCGTCATCTCCGTTTATCCGCCACCCAACAGATCTGGTCATGTCGCAAAATCCCGGCGATGAGTACAGTTTCTACACGGCCTACGATGTCAACGTGCCAGTTGCCCGTACCACTGTCCCAGATTTCAGCAGCGACACAGTCAGTCCCACCATTGACGCCGTCAACTGTATGTCTTGTCACGTTGCCCACGCCAGCGATTACCCCGACATGCTGCGCTGGGATTATGCCAACGATTGCATGACCAACTCAGTGAACGCCAACTGCGGTTGCTTCACCTGCCACACAGCCAAAGACGGCGACTAATCTCAATAAGTTGACCTGCATGAAGATCCCACTCGTTGAATCATATCACCGGTGGGATCTTCGTTTACATGTTTGCCCGAAGACGACAGCAGGATGCTTCACCACTGCCACAGTGGAATAGCCACAACAAGGTTGATTGTCTGCCGTACTGACAAACCCAGGAGGGGCCAAGAAATGAAAACCCAGTTTTCCCGAAAAACTCCAGCAAAAAACATAACTCTGGTTCTTATCTCTTTCTTTATTCTCTTTTTCGCCTTGCCCGCTAGTGCCAGCATCAAAGGCAGCTGTTCTGGTTGTCACACCATGCATAACAGCCAAGACGGTGCCAGCATGAATTTTGACGCTTCGGAGACTCCTAACGACGCCTTACTCAGAGGGACCTGCCTAGGCTGCCATGCCCAGGGCGGAACCCAGGCCTTAGTCACCGTTGGCAGCGATAAGATTCCACAGGTCATGCACACCGAAGCAAACGACTTGGCCGGCGGTAACTTCGCCTTTATTACCGGCGCAAAAGGCTCTGGCGCTTCTGATGGCAAGGGGCACAACATCACCGAACTGACTGGTGCAGATGCGACCCTGACTGCCCTACCAGGCGGAATTGTTCAATCTGGGCACCAGAGTTTTATTGTCAACACCTCACTACTCACCTGCGCCGGCACCAACGGCTGTCACGGCTATCGGCTCTCGGGCCCCGCAGTCGGAATTAACGGCGCGCATCATGCGAATGCTGACGGACAGCTGTACGTTGCCAACAAGGCCAGCAACAGCTACCGCTTTTTGACCGGGGTCAAGGGCCTGGAAGATTCCGACTGGCAGTACACCCGTTCAAAAGATGACCACAACGAGTACTTCGGCACGACGACACCGATCAAACTGGGCTGTTCAAACGCCACATCCTGCCATACCGGGCTCGGTGTCAGCCCTCCCGATGGCACCATGAGCCAGTACTGTGCCACCTGCCACGGCAACTTCCATACCATCCAGACCTCCACTTCTAGCGGTATTGGGGCCAATGCATCCTCACCCTTTATCCGCCACCCGACCGATCTGGCCCTCTCGCAAGGCCCTGGTGATGAATACGCTCGCATCACGGACTACGATATCAACGCTCCTGTTGCCCGTCCCGTTGTCCCCGAGGAAAGCGCTGACTGGGTCAACCCCTACACTGATTCCGTTACCTGCATGTCCTGCCATGTTGCGCACGCCAGCGATTACCCCGACATGCTGCGCTGGGATTACGCAAATGAGTGTAACGCCAACGGGGGGACCAATAGTGCCTGCGGCTGCTTCAGCTGTCATACATCGAAGGATGGTGTTCCTTAAGGTGAACAGCCACACCTGCTAGATAGCTTTTAAGACTGCCACTTGATTTTTTTAACGTTTGCGGTGCACACAACCAACGAGAGGCGCTGAACAATGAAAAAATTGTTAACTCTAACATTCCTCCTACTTTTCTGGAGTCTACCCGCAAGTGCAAGCATCAAGGGCAGCTGTTCAGGCTGTCACACCATGCATAACAGCCAAGACGGCGCCAGCATGAATTTTGATGCTTCGGAGGAACCGAATGAGGCGCTGCTCAGAGGGACCTGTTTCGGCTGTCACGCTCAGATGAAAAACCAGGCGCTGATATCAGTCGGAGTCGACAATATTCCTCAAGTCATGCATACCGAAGCAACCGATCTGGCTGGCGGTAATTTTGCCTTTATCACTGGCGCAAAAGGATTGGGGGCCTCTGATACCAAGGGGCACAATATAGCTGCGCTGACGGGGGAGGATGATTTCCTCACTGACCCGCCAGGAGAGTTTCACACCGACACAGTTTCAACCGCCGAACTAACCTGCGCGGGCACCAACGGTTGCCACGGCTATCGGATGGGTGGACCAGCGGTAGGAATTAACGGAGCTCACCACGCCAACGTTGACGGCAAACTGGCAGCGCCGCGTTTTGTCAGTGACAGCTATCGCTTCCTATATGGCGTCAGGGGTCTGGAAGATAATGACTGGCAGTATACAAAAAGCGACAGTGACCACAATGAGTACTTTGGCGTTACATCACCAGCTGCCTACAACTGCACCACCTGCCACGATATGCACGGACCTGTCGGCCTTAAATCTCAAGATGGCACCATCAGTCAGTTTTGCGCCAGCTGTCACGGACGCTTTCACACCCTCGAAACGATGAATAATACGAGAGGTGGCATCGGAGCAAGTGCGTCATCACCCTTTATCCGCCACCCGACCGATATTATTTTGCCGAACGAAGGCGAATACAGTGGGTACGAAAACTACGACGTCAATGTACCAGTTGCCCGCCAAGTTGTTCCAGATATGGCAAGCAGCACAGTTAACCGTGGTAGCGACGTGGTAATCTGCCTGTCCTGTCACGCCTCGCACGCCAGTAACTACCCGGATATGCTGCGTTGGGATTACGCCACTGGCTGCAATACTAATACAGTCAACACCGACTGCGGCTGTTTTACCTGCCACACAGCCAAAGATGGTGAGACGACCCCATAACCAGCACCGAAAATGATGAAGTTAAAATGTAATGTGAAGTGTTGCTACAGCTCGCGAACCTAATCAAATATCATCACCGTGAGCGTTATCTGGAGGCGAAAATTGAAAAATACCCTGACAATTTGCTTTGCACTTTTATTTCAATGTCTTGTTCTCGGTCCGGTTTTAGCGGCGGTAACCGGCGACTGCGTCAACTGCCACACCATGCACAACAGTCAGGACGGCAGCGCAGTCGCCCATTCAGGAACCGGTGCTGGCTGGGATGATACGAACCTTACCGGCGGGGACAGTACCGCCTCTCAAGTCAACTTGCTGGTTTCCGGTTGCGTTGGTTGCCACTCAAACTCAGGCAGCGACACGATCGTTACCATCGGCACCACCAAGGTTCCGATCGTCTACAATCATTCTGAACCCACCCTGCCGCTGGCGGGTGGCAATTTCTTCTGGGTCGAAAGTTCCGGTGACGGGTATGGTCACAATGTTGCTGGTATTTCGTCCGACGACGCTTCGATAGGCTTCTATCCACCTGGTTCCATGGACAGCGTCACTCTATGTTTTCCGTGCCACTATGACCTCACGGACCCCCCCCGAGATAACCGGTTCGGCTGGGGGGTCACTAACGGCGGCTGTGAAGCCTGTCATGTTCCAAGGCATCACGCCAACGGCACTAATACCGTCGTCGGACAAGCAGAAGGTTGGTACCGCTTTCTCGGTTCGACCATGGAACGGGCTCGTTATGATCAGATGATCACATCACGCGGCGTAGTCGGTATTGAAGATGATGACTGGGAGCAGACCGTTGGCTCGAATGATCACAATGTTTATCAGGGTGCCGTGAATTATGGTAATGGTGGAGTCGGCCCTGGTCTCAGCCAGGGAGCGATCGGCCAGATTTGTGTCGGCTGCCACGGGAAGTTTCATACTCCCTATGGCAACGGCGACGGAATGACAGATACCTCAGGTGCCTGGATTCGCCATCCGGCAGATGTCCTGATTCCGGATACTGGAGAATATTCAGATTTTGATACCTACAGTCCCTTAACTCCGGTAGGTGTCCTCAATGTTACTGCCAGTGACGCCAATTTTGAGGTGATCGACAACAGCCGAAACCTGGTCAACTGCATCAGCTGTCACCGCGCCCATGGGTCCCCTAACCCGGACATGCTGCGCTGGGACTATGCTAACGAATGCAATACCAACGCGGGCGCTAATGCCAAATGCGGCTGTTTTACCTGCCACACTGCCAAAGATGGCGCTACCCCCCCGTAGCCTGCGTCAAATCAAGAATCTTGCTATTAATTTCAAATGTGAAGTGAATTGATAAAATAGGCCGTGCTGCTGACCCCATGTCGACCGCACGGCCTTAATCAGGAGGCGAACAAATGAGAAACACCCTGACCATTTGCTTTACACTTTTAATTCAAGTATCTTTCTCGGCCAGGCCTTGGCGTCGGTCACTGGTGATTGTGTCAACTGCCACACCATGCACAACAGCCAGGACGGTCAGACGATGACCTTCAATCTTAGCTACAGCGGCGCGACCGGCCCGCTTGGGTCGTTACTCAAATCCGACTGTGTTGGTTGTCACACCAATGCGGCTAGCACAGAAACCATTGTCGACCTGGGGAACTCGCGGGTGCCCATAGTTTACAATCCGGGAGGCGGACTGCAATATCCACCCGAAGGCGGTACGAATGCCGCACTCGCGGGGGGAAACTTTTACTGGGTAGACCAGGACCAGGCCAACGGCCATAATGTTTTCGTCACCAAACCGGATACCGTACTTACCGAAGCCCCAGGGCGGACTGTCCGCGGCGCCAGTTCAGATCCAGAATGTGCGAACTGCCATATGACACTGGCGACAGCGGAAAGTGGCTGCCAAGGATGTCACCTCGCCAAACATCATGCTGACGATTCTGCCGAGGTGGTCTCGATGACCGGTGGTTGGTACCGTTTTCTTGGCGATCTTATGCTGCCAATCCTCACTGGTAATACCTCAACCAACGGTGTCATGGGTATCGAAGAACCAAACTGGGAACAGAATCCCTCGGAAAGTGCCCATAATGGTTATTTCGGTACAACTAATCGATACTCCAAAAGCCATATGAGTTATCTCCAGGATTATGCGATCGGTCAATTCTGCACCGGTTGCCATGGCGCATTTCATCATCCTGCCTACCAAATTGATGGATCAGGCATGGAGGCCGGCGGTGCTTGGATTCGTCACCCCTCCGATGTCCTACTGCCGGACGAAGGGGAATATGCCAGCTACAACACTTACGATCCCATGGCGCCAATTGCTAAACCTGACTTAGCTGGCCAACGCAATTCTTCGGTGGTTGAACCCGGTACCGATATTGTCAATTGTATTTCCTGCCACCGCGCACACGGCTCCCCATACCCGGATATGCTGCGTTGGGATTACGGCAAATGCGAAACGGGCAATGGAGATTCAGATTGTGGTTGCTACAGCTGCCATACGGGAAAAGATTAACAGAACTGTCACTCTATCAATATTTGGAGCGGTATCGTGATTCATTCCATCAGTAAAACAATTGCCTGGCTGACAATTATTCTGCTTAGTGCCCTCTATGCTCAATTAACATCAATGGCGGGTTTTTAGGGGAATTAACAGCGGCTCGTGGCAACTGCCTGAACAACAGCACCACGAGCCGCTGGCAAAAACAGGGATGTCGACAGAATGGTTCAATTAACCTGTCGATTGCTCCGAACTAACGACTGAACAACCGCTCCGATTTTCCACAAAAACTCTATTTAAAATCTGCGTGTTTCGTCATCCCCAACAAAAAAAACTAACCGGCAGCCCGCCACCGGCGACTGTAAGGGGCGGCTCCGTTTGTAACCAGCTCATTTAGCAATACGACCCGTCTTAAATGCAAAATAATTAATTAAGCGCCCACGCACGCTCACGACCAACGTCCACGCGTTGGCATAGAAGGAGTAGGTACATGAAACAGATCATCACCCGTCTTGCGGGCTTGCTACTGTTGCTGGCACTGAGCCTCGCCGGCCCGCTGAACGCTGCCGAACAGCCGACCATCGTTCCCCTGACCGAACTGCGCGAAGGATTGACCGCCCCCACCCGGCTCGCCGTCGATGATTCCGGCAACCTCTTTGTTGCCGACCGACGCCAGCAAGCAGTGCTGCAGTTCAATCCTGACGGCGTTTACCAAGGTCGCTTCGACAGTGTCCCGGTCTTCGGTTCCGGCCTGGCAGTCTCCGCCGATGGTCGCCAGCTATTTATCGCCGATCGACACAACGTAAATATCGTTGACACCGAAAGCGGCAAAAAGATTGGGCAACTGGGTGCTGAAAACGAGTTCGGCCTGGTTGGATCAATTGCCATCGACGTCCAAGGGCGGGTCTTCGTCGCCGACAGCGGCGAGCGCTTAATCAAAGCTTACCAGTTGCAAAACAGTGAACAGCTGATTCTGGGACAACTACAGTACAGCTTCGGACAGGGGCGCTTCGCCTCAATCTTTGCCATGGCGGTCGATCGCGTCAACAATACCGTCTATGTCGCCGACGGCATCCAGACCTACAGTTCCCAGCGTCGGGTGGAAGTCTTCGATCTCAGCGGCGCCTTGCAGCGGACCCTCAATTTCGACGACGCTTTTGGCGAGAAAAAGCTCGGTTTCGTCGGCGAGATCGGTTTCGATGACGCCGGTCGAACTTATGTTGCCGACAAAAAAACCGGCAACCTGCGGATACTCAGCAACAACGGCCAGTTTCTCGGCAGCCTGCTGCTCAGTGGTCATACCGCCGGCCAACTCTGGCAGCCGCGCGGCCTGGCCTATCTGCCCGGCAGTCAGCCCGGCAGCGGCCGATTACTGGTTGCCAACAGTGACGGTCGAATCAGCATTTTCGATCTCGACGTCGCCGAGCCCCCTATTCTGAACGAAAATCCGCCGACGATAGAAGAGACCAGCCCGGCACCACTCCCAACTCCGCAGCAACTCGAGGCAAAAGTAGCGCAACTGCGCGAGCTAGCCAACGGTAAGCACAAAGCCTTGCTCAATCGAATTGCCGGCGCGCTAGGCGAAGGAAATCTGACCAGAGTCGCCAATCTTACCGGCAGACTGGTCAATAAGACAGATGGAGATTTGGCTGCTGCGGCAGCGGAATTTGCCACAACAGCGGCAGAGCTCGCGACACTGTTGCAGTGATGAGAGAAGGCGAGACAGATATGAACAAGCGAACCAAAGCTGGAAATAGGCTGATGATAATCGAGCTGCGCATTCTGCTGTTTTTTTCCTTGCTACTTCTGCTGTCGCCTGTCGCCGAAGCGGCCATGGTGCATGATTTTCACTGCGATAATTGCCACCCGGTATTCAACGTCGAACCGCCAGCCGGATTAGCCGACACCCTCTGCCTGCTCTGCCACAGTGACGGCAATAATGTTCCGATCCAGCAGCTAAGCGCCCCCACCCAGAACACCAATCCCCCGAGTGGGCTGTTCGAGGCTGGTGACGCCAGCAACCTGATGGGCAGTTATCCGCTCGACCTGCCCCCCGGTATTCAGACCTCGCACATGTGGTCATCCAGCGATACCAAGCCGGAAGCCGGTGCCCTGCCACCGTTACAGGCACAACTTAACAATGGCCTCTTCGATGTTTCGCAAGACAAGATCACCTGCTCACGCTGCCACAACCCGCACGACCTTCAGGAAACCAACCCGCAGCTCTTACGGACCGGGGCCGGGACCGCCGACACCATGTGTCTCGACTGTCACCGCAGTTGGAATATCCAGAACAACCGCGGTCGTGAAACCCACCCGATGGTGGCAGATTACGCCGCAGTGGTCGCTGCCAAACCGGACAAAATGCGGATACTGCCCGATAACTTCGGCAGTACCGGAGACATCAATCTGGTCGCTGGGAATCGGGTTTCCTGTACCAGTTGCCACGGTATACACTGGACCGATTCCGACGCCTCAACCCTCGACGGCAAGGAGCATATCGACAGCTTAAACGCCGGTGACGGACGCCTGCTCAAGCATGACGGCCCGGAGCGCGAGAACCCCGACCAGAGCCTCTGCCAAACCTGTCACAATTACAGCCGGCATGGTGGCAACGCGCCGACCATCGGCTGCATGGTCTGCCACGGCAGCCACGAGTACGATCCGCTGGGCAACCCGAACTACTTCATGCTGAAGAAACAGGTGACCCTCAACCGACCGCTGCTCGACGAAACCCAACCGGCCGAGCAAATCACCGCCAATCTCGACTATACGACGCTGCCAGCGGCCAGCAACTATGACGGTTACGATAGCATTTGCCTAAGCTGCCACTTCGATAACCTCTCGGCCGGGCATGACGCCGGGCGCGCAGCCTGTTCCGAGTGTCACGTTCATGGCAATGGTTTCGCTCACGGCAGCGGCAGCAGCGGCAGCAGCGGTATCGGCTGTATCGAGTGCCACGGTCACGATGCCGGCACCCTCTTTGATAGCGACTCCAGCGCGCCTTACACGGCCGGTGAAATCGAAAGTCAGGGTCGCGGTACCGTCCAGAGCCACTCAACCCATACCGAACTTGATAGCGACGATCTGCGCGGACCGGGCATCTATTGCGATTCCTGCCATGATATCGACAACGTCCCCTTCTTCAAATCGGGGACCGATGCCGATGGCGATGGTCGTTACAACCTGGCAGAAACCGATGTTTGCGACAACTGCCACTCTCCCGGTGGGAGTTACAATGGCCTGGTCGATCCAGCGGTCGGCGCCAAGCAGATCTGGCAAACCGGTGCCTATGCCACGGATGGCAGCCTGCTGGCGGGCAAGGACAAATGGTGCGCCAGCTGCCATGACGAGGAGCCTTCCCAGATCGGCGGAGTTTATGCACCCAACGTGATCGGCGACGAGGACGGTTCCTATAAATACGGCACCGGCTGGGGTTATTACGAGACCGGTCACGGCTTAAAGGCTGGTGAAACCTTCCCGTCCAAGGGGGGCATCGAGACTCTTGCCGGCCGACCGATAGAATGCGATTCATGTCATGATTACTCGACCGCCCATATAGACGGAGACGCCAGGACATTTGACTGCGGTGTTGATCAAACCGAATGTGACCCTGCAGAGTACAGCACAAGTTATCGGCTCAAAATGGTTGGCGGGCAAGATCCTATGGAAATCCCAAAGCTCGGCTGGGTAGAAAACACTACTGATCAATTCAGGTTATGCGCCCAGTGTCATGATTCCGGGCCTTTTACTGACGGCACTAACGTTAATACAAACTTTTCCGACCGGAATAATGGCTCTTTCATAAACCGTCATTCGTCCCACCTCGGTATGTTTTTCAAAATATGGCCAGCTGATTATGACTTCTCAGAACGTGCGGATATCGACGGGGATGGCGATTTGGACCTGGTCGCTGCCAGCAGGACAACCTGCATCACCTGTCACAACGTGCATGGTTCGACCAACCTAGCCATGATCCGTAACGGCAAACTGATAGACCGGGAACCGGGGCTGGAGATCTGGTATGGCAATGAAGATTTAGCGGTTTTTGCCTGGGCCGGTGCTGCGCCGGAACCAGAAAACATTCCGTTGTCAGCCAGCACCGGGAACATCTGGCGGGTCTATTCTGCCGGCAATGTTTGTACCGGTTGCCACATACCGGGCATGGTTGCTGATAATCGCTGTGTTGAAGGTGATGTTGGCTATCCTGATTGCACACAACCCTTCCAGCCCGGTTCCATGCAACCCCCGACCCTCGACTGGACCGGTGAAAACGGTTATGTCGCTGACGGAGTTAATCCGGAAAACGCTGATGCTGGGGGTGTTTTCTCTTTCCGCATCAAATACGCGGACATCAACAATGATGCTCCATCGACTATCCAGTTATGGATAGATAAAGACGCTGATGGTACTTACGAAAATAATGATGGCGATCCAGACCTGGACGAGACGATCGACATGGTCGAGATCGATCCTCGGGATGTGAATTATTGGGAGGACGGCAAGCTTTATTCCGTCAATATTCCTTTGTACAAGACTGGAGAAAATACCTTTACCTACCGTTTCCATGCCGTTGGCGGTGGAGATACGGTCGAATTTCCCTCAGGGGCAGACCTGACCGTATCCGTATCCAACAACCGCCCTGTCCTGTCCTGGACAGGAGAAACCTATTTTGGAACAAACGGCGTGTCCCCGAATACCGGCGGTCTGGGGAGTAAATACGTTTTCCGTATCAGCTATACCGATGCAGACGGTGACTGTGCTGTAAGCGGGAGCAATAATATCCAGGTGTGGATAGACGAAAACAATAACGGTTACGAGACCGGAGAAAAACACAACCTGCAGGAAGAGAATGCAGGGGATACGGATTGTACTGACGGTAAAATCTATAAACTAACCAGAACACTGACAAATGCAGGGCCACATAACTACAGATTCTACGCAACTGACGGTCTGGATACGGCAACCAGTGATGCCGGGCCGGTAATCGATAACTGGGTAACTGTCAACTCAACCGCCAATACTCCTCCGCTGCTGGAATGGCAGGATGGCATCTGTGTGACCAGCGGTGTCAAGCCAGCCCTCGGTGCAGCAAGCGAGGATTTTGAATTTGCCGTCAACTATACCGACCCCGACGGTTGTCCGTCCGGGGGAACTGTCCAAGTTTGGATCGATCTGGATGGCAGCGGCTACAGTGGCACGGAACAGCATGAGATGTCGGAAGATGACCCGTCAGACACCGATTGCAGCGATGGCAAGCGGTACCGATACACCACGGTCATATCTCCGGCAGGCAGCTACGACTATCGTTTCCATGCAAATGACGGTTCTGACGATGGCGTCGGCGAGGCCACAACTGCACGTACAGTAAAGGTGATCGATGCAGTTGCCATCCACTCTGGAGAAACCATCCAGTCCGCTATCACCCATGATGTCACAATTCTGGTCTATGAAGGGACCTACACTGAGAATCTCAGCTACACGACCGGCCAAGGAAACAACAGTAATATCACCCTGCAATCAATCTGCGGACCTGAAGTCACCACCATTCAAGCCCCTGTCGATACTGCCTCTACTATTTATATCCAGGGCGTAAGCAATCCGGTGATTAACGGCTTCACCATATCCGGCGGCGATAGCCAAGGAATCCTCTTAAATGGCGGGGTTTTAGTTAAAAACTGCGTCATTGAAAACAACGGCCGCGGCATAACATCCCTTACCACCAGTAGCAGATTGAGCGTAGAAGACTCAGTTATCCGCAATAATGTAAATACTGCAAATGGGGGTGGCATTTATTACAACAGTGGTGGGCCCCACTTTATTTCAGGCAGTGTTATAAGCGATAACTCATCGGCAAACGGTGGTGGTGTCTTTTTCCAAAACTCCAGCCTTGGTTTGACCATTGAAAATACAACCATAAGCAACAATACAGCTACCCGCCTTGGAGGCGGTGTCTATTGCACAAGGGGCAAAGTGGATGCCAATAAAGTCACCATCAGCTCAAATACCTCGGGCGGAAGCGGCGGCGGTCTGTACCTTAAGGAAAACAGCACGGCGACCATGACCAACAGCAACATTGTCGATAACACCGCAAACAGGTATGGCGGCGGGGTTTTTCTGGGTAACTACAACAGTGCAATCGGCAACCTGAACATGACCAACTGTACCGTCAGCAACAACCAGCTGACCGATACAGCAGGCGGTATTGGCGGGGGTATATACAATCGTCTGTCTAACGTCTCTATAAATGGCAGCATCTTCTGGGGGAACAAGGCCGCCGGTTTAGCCAGTGCCCATGAAGCATATGCATGGCTAGGCGCGAGCAATACCTTCTCGTTCAGCAACTCCGATGTGTTGAGCCATAATAATAATTTTTCAACAAGAGATGGCAGTATCACTTTCGATGCGACCTGCATTGATGCTGACCCGCTGTTTGTGGACACTACCAACGGAGACTACCACCTTAAACCGAACTCTCAGGCAATCGACTAGGCAACTTCAATGACTTCCCCAGCCGACGACATTGACGGTGATGCCAGGCCGAGTGGTCTGGGATACGATATGGGTGCCGATGAATTTGTGCACTGATCGAGGAAGAAACAGGTGAAGACTTCCAAAGGGTCCAGCCAGACGGCACCAGTCCGTATCCTGCTCAATATGCAAAACCTCATCTGCCCCCTGCTCTACCTTACGGGCAGAGTCAGAGAGATCGAGCAGATGTTTTGCTAAAGATATTTATACATAACAAATATGACGACAATCCAGGAGCTAAGCAAAGTGAGGTTGAAAACAACTAAAAATTATCCCTTCCGATCCGCAAGCGTGGCCCCCCTTCTGCTTCTGGCTGTGCTCAGCCTCTTGGCGCCAGTCGCCGAAGCGGCCGCTGTGCACGATTTCTATTGCTTTAACTGCCATTCGCCATTCGCCATGGAACCGCCAGACGGATTAGCCGATACCCTCTGCCTGCTCTGCCACAGTAACGGCAACAATGTCCCGATCCAGCGGCTAAGCGACCCCACCCAAAACACCAAAACACCCAGTGGCCTGTTCGAGGCCGGTGACGCCAGCAACCTGATGGGCAGTTACCCGCTAGATCTGGTCCCCGGTGATCAGACCTCGCACATGTGGTCGTCCAGCGATACCAATCCGGAAGCGGGAGCCCTGCCACCACAACGACCGGAGCTGAACGCCAGCTCTTCCCTAGACAAGGTCACCTGCTCCCGCTGCCACGATCCACACGGCGAGCAAGAACTCAACCCACAACTGTTGCGGACCGGCGCCGAAACTGCAGATGCCTTGTGTCTCGACTGCCACCGCAGCTGGGATGTGCAGAATAACCGCGGCCGCGAAACCCACCCAATGGTCTCCGATTACGCGGCCGTGGTCGCCGCCAAACCGGATAAATTCCGCAGCGCCCCGGATAACTTTGCCAGCAACGGCGACATCAATCTGCTGGACGGCAACCGGGTTTCCTGTAGCAGCTGTCACGGCGTCCACTGGACCGATTCCGACGCCACGACCCTGGACGGCAAAGAACAGGTTGATAGCTTGAGCGCCGGTGACGGTCGACTGCTCAAGCATGACGGCCCGGAGCGTGAGAACCCCGACCAGAGCCTCTGCCAAACCTGTCACAACTACAGCCGTCACGGCGGCAACTCGCCGACCATCGGCTGCATGGTCTGTCACGGCA
The DNA here is from genome assembly GCF_055389805.1 of Desulfuromusa ferrireducens. Lineage (NCBI taxonomy): Bacteria > Pseudomonadati > Thermodesulfobacteriota > Desulfuromonadia > Desulfuromonadales > Geopsychrobacteraceae > Desulfuromusa > Desulfuromusa ferrireducens. The sequence goes on along the minus strand of NZ_AP042415.1, from coordinate 2,687,444 downwards.
GCCACGAGTACGACCCAAACGGCAATCCCAACTTTTTCATGCTGAAAAAGCAGGTAACCCTCAACCGACCGCTGCTCGATGAAACCCAGCCGCCAGAACAGATCACCGCCACTCTCGACTACACCACGCCACCTGCGGCCGGCAACTATGACGGCTACAACGGTATCTGCCTGAACTGCCATTTCGATAACCTCTCGGCCGGGCACGATGCGAGCCGCGCCGCCTGTTCGAACTGCCACGTCCATGACAACGGTTTCGCGCACGGCAGCGGCAGCAGTGGCGTCGGCTGTGTTGAGTGCCATGGCCACGATGCCGAAACCCTCTTCGATCCCGATTCCAGCTCTCCCTACAGTGCCGGGACCGTTGCCAGCCAGGGGCGCGGAACTGCGCAGAGCCATTCAACCCATACCGAGTTGGATAGCGATGATGCACGCGGTCCTGGCATCTACTGCGACTCCTGTCATACCCTCGACAACTTCCCCTTCTTCAAATCGGGAACCGACGCTAATGGTGATGGTCGTTTTGATCTCGCCGAAACCGATGTCTGCGATAGCTGCCACAGTGCCGGCGGCGGTTTCGACGGCATAACCTCGACGACCGATTCCATCGGTGCCAAGGACAACTGGCGTGATGGCGTCTACACTGCCTCTGGCAATTTACAAGCTGGTAAAGAAAAATGGTGCATCGGTTGTCACGATGGGGTGCCCTCGCTGATCGCCGGCGAATCCGCCCCCAACAAGGCGGGCGACAACAGCAGCTACGGCTATTACGTCAGCGGCCATGGCAGCCAGAACAGTTACGCGCAACTCTCCTGGCAGGACAGCTCGTCAACCGGAAATCCGGGCGCAAACCGTTCCTGCAGCGATTGTCACGACACAGCCGCACTGCATATCGTCAGCGGTGCCAATCCTGCCAGCCGCAGGCTCAAGGCTGGCTACGAGAACGATCAGAACAACAGCAACTGCAACCAGTGCCACGAAACCGGCGGCATGGCGACCGGCGGTCCGCTCTGGTACACCAGCTCCGCTGCTTACGAAGGTTCTGCCCACAACAGCACCCTCTGCTCCGACTGTCACGATGTTCACGGCACCAGCAGCCCGGCCATGACCAAGGGCAGCCAGGAAGCACTCTGCTACCAGTGCCACACCGACGGCATGGTGCAGAACAACGCCATCTCCGGCGCGGAGCTGGCCGACGATATCCAGCAGGCTTTTAGCGCAGTTGAAAAGCACGATCTCGGTACCGAGTTCGGCATCGACAGCAGTACCTATACACTGGAATGTACCAGCTGCCACAACGTCCACCTGATCACCGGTAAATACTGGCAGGCGGAAGAAGACAAAAGTCCGGTCACCCGCATCAGCACCCCGAGCAACAGTGAACGCAATCTGGAGCTCTGGGGCGATGAGCCGGGAGAGAAGATGCTCGATTACGGCGGCACCTACAGTACTCCAAAGGGCGAAAGCTACGCCGGACACCAGCTGCCCGACTACGCCACCTTCTGCCTGGAATGCCACGCCGAATCCGCTAGCGGCCACAGCAACTTCGGCATCAACTGGAATAACGATGCACACGGCCTGCGGGCTGCTGATTCTCCGCCTGGCGGCGGTGCCTGCCCAGACTGGTACGGCTGCGGCAAGGCAGCAGGCTGGGACGGCGACGAATGTATGGGCGGCGAGGAGGACTGCTGGCCGGTTATCTCCCGCGGCAAAGGGGACCAGATCTTCTCACGCGGTCCCTACAACCACGATGAGCGAATCGCCGGGGCGAACTTCGCCCTCTCCTGCACCGACTGTCACGAGGCCCATGGTTCGCCAGAGAGTTCGATGATGCGCAGCAACCCCAACGGCGGTACCGGAACGCGAATCTGGAATACCATGTGCAACAACTGCCATTACTACTACAGTGACTGGCACGCCGGCATGAGCTGCGGTACTGCCAGCTGCCACGTCTCCGACTCGATCCACCGTATGGGCTCGGCCGGCCGCTCAGGCGGGGTCCGCAGTTTCGATCCCGAACTGGTGCTGCACTACGCTTTCGAGAACAACCTCAACGACTCCGGCAGCTGGCGGATGCACGGCAAGTGGATGGACGACACCGCTGGCTCCTTCACCACCGCCGGAGCCAACGGCAGAGCGCTGGTACTTGATGGCGGCAAAAATGTCCAGGTCGGCACGCGGAACGAATACTGGTCCACCGACGCTGGCCGCCACGGCACCTGGGTCTATACCGAGATGAAATACAACACCACCCTGGAGGCCTGGGTCTACCCGACCGAGGACACCGCCAGCGACTACACCATCTTCAGCAAACACACCGGGACTGCCAACGGCGGCTATGTCTTCAATCTGCGCAAGGTCAACGGCAGTCTGCGCGCCTCGTTCAATTCACAGATCGACAACAACAGCTTCAGCCAGAACGGCATGGCCGGACTGCGTGGCGCCTTCAGCAGTATCGGCGTGCCTCTGAACCAATGGAGCCATGTGGCAGTCACCTTCGATAAAGACGGTCCCGATCGGGACAGCGGCGATCCATCCGTCGGTCGAATCCGCATCTACGTCAACGGCGAGGATGTCACCACCAGCGATGCCAGCGGCAACTACATGCAGCCGGGTACCGGGGAAACCTCGATCTATGCCTACTCCGAGAACAGTCCCTGGAATGAGGACATCTGCTACGAAAGTCATTGGTGCGCCTCGGAATTCTCCATCGGCGGTTTCTATGGATGGCAGAACGAATTCATCGGTCGCCTCGATGACGCCAAGGTCTGGAACATCACCAAGGATGCCAGCTACTTTGCCGTCCTCGACGCCGAAACCGGTCCCTATATCAGCAGCGTGAGCGGAGTCATCAACAGCGACCAGCTGACGGTGACCTTCTCCGAAGAGATCTACGCCACAACTGGTGCCAGTGGATCCTTGCAGACCAGCGATTTCAGCCTGACCGACAGCGATAACAACCGGACGATCACCGCCGTCAACCACAACCCCGGCAGCAACACCGCCATCCTGACCCTGAGTACACCGCTCGATACGACCGACGACTTCGGCGTCGACAGTCTGGCAGCAGTCAGCGGAGAGATCTTCGACGATCATGACAACAGTGCCACAACCAGCGCAACCCTGATTGTCATGTCCTCCGCCTGTCCGAGCGGCGAGGTCCGTTTCGATCTCAACGAAGCTCCCGACAGCAGCTACGCCTTCGACGGCCAATCGATGCTCCCCGGTCAGGTCAATGGCTCCGGGACCCTGACCGGCAGCAACTACTTCGGTGACAGCGTCAGCAACTACCTCGACTTCGAGAACAACAATGCCTGTTTGCAGGCGGATGCGGCCATGACCATCGAAACCCGCATCAAACCGACCGGGCTGGCAGGCACCGCCAACTACATCCGCCGGATTCTGGCCAGAGACAGCGGCGCTGCCAACTATCAACTCTCGGTCTGGCGCAACAATGGCTGGGTTAATTACAACGCCCCGGACGGCGCAGCTTCCATCGCCCTCTGGGTCAGGCCGCAGGACAACCATGGCGGTAAAAACTGGAAACCGGTATTGAGCGACTACGACAGCTGTCCGATCGTTTCTGATCACTGGTATCAGGTCAAAGTGGTTTGGAACAGCAACAAGGCAGGTGGCACGCCCGATCAGTTCTTCTTACCCTCCGATATTTATATCGATGACCAGGGGACTGACAGTACCGGAAGCGGCGAAAACTGGGCTGGCAATCTCAACTGTTCCAATGCCGCCCAGTCATACAATGCGGATACGCAGAAGTTCTACACTGGCGATCAGATCACCCCGGTCGATGGTGATTTCGCCATCGGCGCGAATGCCAACAATCACACCAAACACCTCTTTACCGGCCAGATTGACTGGCTCAGATGGGTTGACGCGGTGGAATAAGCGCCACGTTAAGGCGTTTTCAAAAGAAATTTTCTAGCAGTTTAATGCACGACTAAACTTAACTGCATTCCGTTAAGCTTAGTCGTGCATTGTATAAAACCATTTGCGCAGGTAAATCGACTTGATCAGATATTTCTGACAGCCGCGTGCCTGCGCTTTTTTTCGCTGCATAGCGACTGACATGCACAGTGATTTGTGCTATTTAGTCGGGACCTGATTGCAAGGAGCCAACATGCAGAAACTGATTCGCCAAATCCTGACCTCAAAAGTTTATGAAGCAGCCATAGAGACTCCGCTGGAAAAAGCGGTTGGCCTGTCGCAAGAACTCAACAACCAGATTTTACTGAAACGTGAGGACCTACAGCCGGTTTTTTCCTTTAAACTACGTGGTGCTTACAACAAAATCGCCCATCTGACTAACCTGGAGAAGGCTGCCGGAGTCATCGCCGCCTCAGCCGGAAATCATGCCCAGGGGGTCGCTTTTTCTGCCCGACAGTTGGGTTTGGAAGCGCTCATCGTCATGCCAGCCACCACGCCACTGATTAAGGTTGATGCGGTCAAGGCTCTGGGTGCCGAAGTCATCCTGCATGGCGATAATTACTCGGAAGCCGCCGAGCGATGCCAACAGTTGATGACGAAAACCGGCATGACCTATATTCACCCCTTTGACGATGAACTGGTGATCGCCGGACAAGGAACAGTGGCGGATGAACTATTGCGGCAAAGCGCCGGTAAAATTGATGCCGTCTTTGTCCCGGTCGGTGGCGGCGGGTTGATCGCTGGTATCGGCGCTTATTTCAAAGCGCTCTGTCCCGAAGTAAAAATCATCGGCGTAGAACCGCTCGACAGCGATGCTATGTACCAATCACTCAAAGCGGATAAAAGGGTCACTCTCGATTCCGTGGGGATTTTCGCTGACGGCGTTGCTGTCCGCAAAGTCGGCAAACTGACTTTTGACCTCTGTCGTCAGCATGTTGATGAAATCGTTCGTGTCAGTACCGACGAGCTCTGCGGCGCGATCAAGAGCGTCTATCAAGCCACCCGCTCCATCGTCGAACCCGCTGGGGCCCTGGCAATGGCCGGGGTAAAACAGTACGTAAAACAGCACAATATCAACGGCCAAACACTGGTGGCGATCAATTCCGGTGCCAACATGAACTTCGAGCGCTTACGCTACGTTTCCGAGCGAACCCAGACCGGTGAAGAACGCGAGTCCTTATTTGCCGTTACCATTCCGGAAAACACCGGGGCTTTGCGCCACTTCTGCAGTCATGTGCTTGATGGTGCCAATATCACCGAGTTCAATTACCGTCTGGCCGACCGCAAGCAGGCGCAACTGTTTATGGGTGTCTCGATCGGCGGCAGCAAGGATCGGCAAGAATTTTCCGCACGCCTGACGGCAGAAGGCTTTTCAAACATCGACCTGACCGACAACGAACTGGCCAAAACCCACCTGCGCTACATGATCGGCGGCCGCTCACCCGAGGCAACCCAAGAGCGACTGTTCCGTTTCTGGTTCCCGGAACGTCCCGGCGCGTTGACCCGCTTCCTCGCCGACATGGGGGCCGACTGGAATATCTCGCTGTTTCATTATCGAAACCAGGGCAGTGAATTTGGCCGTGTGCTGATCGGACTGGAAATCCCACCGAACAACGAAATCAAGTTAACGGGCTTCCTTGCTGATCTCGGTTACAGGTACGTTGAAGAGACCACTGACCCAGCCTATCAGCGCTTTCTATAAATACGTCAATTTACTAAAACAAAAACCCCGGCTACATCAAAGTAACCGGGGTTTAAACTTGCTTCAAAACTACCAAAGGGGGTTAATTTTCTTTTGTCACCTCTTCGATAAGCTGAACCTCATCATCGGCACTCTCATAACCCAGCTGTGCCGCGACCTCTTGCTGATACACAACATTGCCGCTTTTATCGATCATGGTGCCATCCTCAAGAAGGACCATGCCGAACTGGTTCATCAGTTGCATTTTGTATTGATGGCTAGTGGTCATCTTATTGTGCCGCAGACGGTAACTGAGAATCATCCAGGTGGCCATACCGAGGGCGATAAATATCAGCACCCCAACCAAGGTAAAAAACAGGTACTGGGCCGTTGCCGCTCCCGCTTGGGCTGCGTAGAGGACAATATCATCCATTTTATAAGCGATCGCCGTAGCAGCGATAAGCAGCAGAAGACTGAGCAGAAATGGCAAGCGGTGAATAATCTGAAAAAAACCGGTCAACCGATCGCCCTTATTGAGGCTGATATCGGCAGCGTAGCTGTCCTGGTCAGGGGATTCTACGGCTCCGCGAAAAAAATACTTGTTGAAGGTCATGATGATCAGACCAAAAACAAAGGTGATCGCGATGGGAGTTATAAAGGTGGCAAACAGGTAAGGTTTCCACGGGAAAACGGAATTTTCGGTTGCTAAGTGATTGACAAAGCAAACAAAGAAAATCAGGCCTTCGATCACCAGCATCGTGGTCAGGTAGTTGACGAAAAAACTGTTCAACCCCTTTTGATCAAAAGTTGCAGCGACCCCAACCGGACCTTCCGAGGCCTTGTCACGTCGTTTCTTTGTCGTTGTTGATCCGTTCGTGGAGTCCACGTTTTTATTTTCAAGCTGATGCATAGTTCTATCTATTGTCAGAAAATCTAATTAAACAAATAGCCATCCCTATTTTTAATCTCTGAGCGGGTATACAGTCAAATGAAAAGAAGTAAAAAAACAACATCACTGGCATTTGGGTCCACTGAGAAGTTCCTCCAACAAAGTCATCTCACTGGATAAAACAACTACCTACCAGACGAATATCACCCGCAAAAAAGAACTCCATTTAATACCATTTAAAGTTCGGCTTTAAAAGAGGAAATAGATATATCCGGGGGAAAGCTGCTAAAATAACAACACAATCGAGATAAAATCTCTTTTTAAAATCTCTTTTTTCACCAGAACAAAAAAACCGTAGAGCCAAAGCCCTACGGTTTTTTTGCTTATTTACAGCGAGAATTTAACGACAAGCTTTATTTTTTGAGCAACCGGAGTCGACACAGTCAACATCACCGTCGCCATCGTTGTCGAAACCATCGGAGCAAGTGTCGAACTTACCTTCGGCACCACAGCCAGCGATACCGGCACAGTCAGGATCGGCACAATCAGCATAGCTGTCGCCATCGTTGTCTATACCGTCGGTGCAGATTTCAGAAACTGGAGCTTGGCAGTTAGCAGCTAATTGACAATCGACATTGTCAGCACAATCGGTCATGCCATCTTGATCGTTATCCAACTCGTCATCACAAACTTCCGGAGTTGGAGGTGAGCAGATTGGATCTGCAGAGCAGTCGTTGTCCATACAGTCGATGGCACCGTCACCGTCATTATCGATGCCATCGGTGCAGACTTCAACCGGTACCGGTGCGTCAGCAGGGATCGGAATAAAACGCATGGTGAAGCTTTGAACTGGCCAGCTGCTGGTATCATCGACTTTGATCCAGTAGGTCAGGCCGAGGTTGGAAAGATCTTCGATCGCTCCGGTGTGGTACATGGTGTCGATGTCCCAAGCGGCGATCATGTCGGCAGGAACTGGAGTCGGTACGCCTGCTGAATCACCAGGAACGCCATTTTCAAGACCTGGGTACTCACGGTAGGTAACCCACTGGCCAGCGCAGTAACCGGTTTCAGCAACTTCGTCAGTGATAACGAACTCGCCCTGACAGTTAGCCATCAGCAGGTCGTCGGTCAGCGGATCGTTGTCATCATCCCAGTAGTAGGCAGTTGGTGCGTTGTAGATGGTGTTCCAGGTGCCGAACAGGTCGGAGTAGTTGGAGGAGATGCCATCGCTGACGATATCATCTTCGGTCGCGATCAGGCCGTAGCTCATGCGAGTCGTGGTGTCAAAGTAGCCAGGCTCAGGATGGTATTTGTCAGCCGGGCCAGCCAATCCTTGGGAGAAGTAACCGGAGAGGACGTCGGCTTTGCTCTGGTATGAGGTAACCGAACCAGAGAACACACGGCCGCGGGAATCACTGAAGCCGAGGCCATCACCAACAGTCGATTTAACGAAGCTGCCGTCAACCATGAAGCCGAGCTCGAGAGTGAACTCATCCCAGTTTACAGTGGTGTAGTCGCTGTACTTATGGAGAATCTTGTAGGGGCCGGTGGTGCCTTCCGCTACGTTGAAGGTGATATCCATCGGTGCGTTAAGCTCACCTTTAAGCTTGAAACGCTTGCTGTATTTAAGATCGTCGGTACACATCTTGTCGGAACCATCACCCGGATTGAAACCAGTGGTCATGATACAGTTAGAGCCATCCTGATCGTCGCCGGTGACGACTTTCATGCCGGGTGCCAGAACGTCAGACTCTGTCCAGCCGATGAAGCCGTTGGTCGCGGTTTTAGCGGTGTCGGTAAACAGGGTGCTCTGGTAGTTTTCGTCCAAAACGTAGGGACCGGGATCGGTTGCGACATTACCCATGTTCCAGCCGGTGATAACACCAGCGTTTGCCATGCTGACGCATGCAATAGCTGCCACGGTAGCAAGACCAATTTTTTTGAATACATTCATCCGTAAATCTCCTTTTCCTATTAACATTTAGTGGAAACGACATTGTTGGCCACCCGCAGATGACCCCTCAACAACACTTCCTCCCTTCATGTTGATGTGGAGAAAAGCTGCCGCCTCCTGCTTACAGCTCTACTCCAGACTCAGTTGCATCTACTCGAAAACATCAGAAATCTTCTATCGACATGTCATCGTTGGTCAGGTCGAGTACACCACCTCACCATTTCTGATATTTTCTACTCGCAAAAGCAGTGCCAACGGCGTAATGAAGTACAACAACACGTTATCAAAAGACTTATCAGGACTGTTAGGGCTGGCAAATAGTATCTGCGAAGTGCAACCACAGTTGCGCACTTATTTGTTGATTTGGAAAAAGACCTGAGGAATCAGAAGGTTAGAAACAAGGGACGATTGGTTGCACTGGCAATGAGAGTTGCACCGTTAATTATAGTATCATCCGGCTATACATATCACCACATACAAGCACAATTGACCGTGCTTTAGCCCATGACAATCTGAAGGGGAGTTAGACTGTTGGTTTTATTTTTTGGAAGAGAAAGGAATGGAAAATGGCACTACAACTCGATGCTGGAATTCCTGTTAGCGCCACGGTGCTTGGCGAGATACATCGCGGTATCACTCTGTTTGATTAAGGTATCAATACTGGTTCCGTCCTGTGGAAAGATACTGATACCGGCACTGACGCTTAAGCGGTGTTCTACGGTACCAAAAGTAAATGGTTCAGCGATGCCCTGAATGACCTTATCGGCGAGACCCTGTGCATCTGCCGGCGACTGCAGACCATTGAGGATCACCAGAAATTCATCCCCCCCCATCCGTGCCACCGTGTCGTCAGCGCGCAATATTTTAAGCAGTCGATTACTGACCTCTTTAAGAACCATGTCGCCAACATCGTGCCCCATGCTATCGTTAATCTCCTTAAACTTGTCGAGATCAAGATACAGCAGCGCAAATATCCGGTTATGCCGCTTGGCGTCCTGCAGAGTACAGACCAGCCGATCAAAAAACAGGTAACGGTTCGGCAAACCGGTCAGGGCATCGTGATGAGCCATCTGAATCAGTTCGTTCTGGGCCTTCTTCAGTTCGGTGATGTCGGTAAAAATTCCGATTATCCCGGTCAGATCGCCATTCACATCGTACATGGCTGAACCAGAAAATTGGGCAGGAAACTGCATACCGTCGCGCGCCATACAGGTCATTTCGACCTCCTTAACGATACCGACGCCAAGCAGTTCATCAATCCGGGAAGAACTGATAATCGAATCCTCTCCCGGTGCAATCAATATTTCAATCGGTTGGCCAAGCAGCTCCTGCTCACGGTAACCGAACAACCGGGAGGTCTGCTGACTGACTTTATCAATCGTCAAATCAGGCTTCACCACCACCAGGCCGCCCGACATATTGCTCAGAATATTATCGACATAACGCTTGGAAACAGTGGTTTTCCGCAGCTTCTCACCTGTATGCCAGAAGGCTGTCGCCAAGCGGCCGATTTCGTCCGACGGAAAAGAGGCAGCAGGCATTTCAAGTTCCTGCCCTGACTCCAACCGCCGCACATTACTCAAAATCATCGACAAGGGAGAGAGCAGCAAGGATCCAGCGACCCGATTAACCGTAAGAATGGCCGCGAGTAAACCGAGAAAAAAGAGCACCATCAGGAAAATGAGATTGTAAAGTGCACTGCCCTTATTCTCATCCATTTCGTCAAGCATCGAACGGTTCAATTCTATGGCAAACGCCTCTACCCGCCCCTCCAGGCTTTGTTGCATCTTGCCGAATTGCTGAATCTTTTTTTGTTCCGCAGCAGAAAATTCACCCGCAGAAATATTGGGACGCATCTCGATAGCCATCTTCATCAGCGCGAGATAGTCCTGCTTTAGTGTGAGCAGCTCTTTTACCGTAACGGGGCTGTCGTCAATCCTCTGGACACTGAGCAACAAGCTGTCGATATTGGTTAAAAATTTCACTTGCAGCGATATTGCCTGCTGAGCCAGATCGTCTTCCCCAAGCAAAAAGGCATCTTCATACTTTTCACTCTGCTGCTGAAAAACACTGAGCAGTCGATCGCCGCTAGAAACCAGCGGCCAGTGAGAATTCTGCATATGCGACAGTCGATCGTACTGCACCAGGTTGATATAAAAACCGAACAGAATAGAGATAAAGAATCCAGCCAGTGCTGTCAAAACGCAAAGCCAGACCTTAGAACGTATGCTACTGAAACGAACTATCATTCGATCACCTCGAGTGCTTTAACAAAATCACCCAGCGATGTTTTAGATAGATAGCTGATGGCATGACTGTTGTTGGCAAGCAAAGCCTGGACATGCCCTGCATCCGTCGCTGAATGGGGCAGCATACCTTGCCCACTGTAAAGATTCTTGCGCCAGTAAGTCATTAACTGACGGGGTGATTTACGCAACAGTTCACGAGTAAACTCCGCATGACTCTTATCTTGCGGATTTAGAATGATGGTAATAGGGGAACCATCCGGCCACTTCCTATTTTTACCAAGAAATATCCGTTTGATGTCTTTAGCTGACAAGGAATCGATCGGACTGTCTTTGTGCACCACCACGACATACTCCTGCCCACTTGCAACGCTGGCAAAAACCAGCAGCAATGACAGGAGGAATAGAACATTTATGGTGGACATCACTCTCAAAAAAACCCCTAACCAGACTTAAAAACTGTAAGAAATTTTAGTGGCCAAATAGTTCCAGTAGCGATCGACACCAGCGGCATTGGTTACCGACATCTGCATCGCCCCACCATCAATGGCGTGATACTCAGCCATTAGGTTCCAGTTGTCAGAAATGTCATAGCGAACGGCGATCCCAAGGTCCTTGCGCCAGCCCATATAAGCAGGAGATTGAGGTTTGGTTTCACCATCCTTGTCAAACTTCAAACGATAAAACTCATCGTACAAAGCAGTAAAAGTCCAGTTATCAAAAGGGGAATAACTGAGCATGGCGTACCATGACTGCGACGGGCCATCAATATTAAGAACCCCTGCCGACAGTGTTTGTCGATCACTCTCACCGTACTCGCTAACAAACAACCAGTCATTCCAGGCATATTCGAGAGAAAGGACAAATTTCGTGCGGATAGTGGACTCGGTCAGTGGCTGCGAAGCACCATTGACATAAATACTATTTTCCGCGTGCAGCAGGCTGAAGCCAAGGCGCAGATCGGTGACGGCACTGCTAAAAACTACTGCACCACCATACAGGCCTTCACTTTTTCGTTCGCTGGAGGTCAATACCGAAGGGATCTGGGGATTACGTTTACTGACAGGAAGATTGTTGTTTTTAGTAATTGAAGACAGGAGCGACTGCTCGGTACTTTCAGCCAGAATACTCTGTTTGGGGTAATCGGTCTCACCGATAAAGAGATGATAATCCAGATCGCCCCAGGCCCCTAGCGGAACACTGCCGTAAACGCCAGCGCCGACATAGGCCAGGTTGGTATCACGGCGGCTCTCATCATAAATACTCTGCGGCAGAAAAATCGTCGATCGAAGAAAATCACTGTCGCGAGTTTCGTTGTATAAGCCGATCGGCAGTTTGACTTTACCGAGTCGAACGCCAAACATATTAAAGGGACGGTAATCAAGAAGAGCCCAATCAACCTGAATGCGATCTTCAGAATAATCACCCAGGTTACGATAAAATGCCTGTCCACCGAGGCGCAGACTGTCATTGATTGCCCAGTTGGCATTTAAACCGAGATCCGTGAACTCCAAAGTACCTGAGCGACTACTGGCCAAAAAGTTATTGTTGGAACTCTGCAACGCCCCCTGAGAAGCAAAACCGTGAATCTGCACAGAATCCCCAAGATCCACAGCATTAGCGAAAGAAAACATTCCGCAACTGAGCCAACTAAATAAAAAGAGGATTATTAAGCGCATGATTTAAATACCAGAGCAAAAAAAGTTTCCGGAAGGAACAAAACATTCCCCCGATAATTAGCGTAAAATAATATAACAACGGTCAGATTATGGCAAGGAATTGCGTGCCATTACGGCTTTATTTTTGAGAATTATCACAGTAGATCAACCTTGACACTTTATATATATAGATATAATACTTTTGCATCTAATAAAAATTGAAAGGGGGTAACCTTAATTATGTTGAAAATCACCGAAACAGCATGTGAGCAATTCAGACAGTTGCTGCAGAAAAATCCCGGGAAATGTCTCCGGGTAATTTTTGAAGGCTTTGGCTGAGGCGGTCCCAATTTGGGATTGGTTCTGGATGAATCAAACGATGAAAAAGCGACCGTCACGATCAACGGCATTGAACTGCTGATTGCAGAAAATGTCCTGCCCTACACCGAGGACAACCAGATTGACTACATTACCAATGCGCACGGGCAAGGCTTTTCGATTGCACCGGCAATGGGAAACTGCTGCTAAGTTTCCTTGGCTTTACCAACAAAATTTGCTGCGTAATTAAAAGTAAGCCCCGAGCAGAGAACTGACCGGGGCTCACTTTTATCTCGAACTCGATCCTATAACAAATCCCATTTCCCCAGCAGCGTAACGGCTGCATAATAAGAAACTCCGATCAAACACATCCAGGCTAATATCAACATATCAATCTCCCCTTAATAACTCTTTTTGTCGGCGACCAATTCCTCAATCGTCAGTTTCTTGCTATCCATCTGCCGCCAGACCCAAACGATGTAGGCCAGCACAAAAGGGATAGCAAGAGCAACGTAGGACATCATCGTCAAAGTGTAATGACTGCTCGAAGCATTATAAATTGTCAGACTACTGTTCAAATCAACCTTCGACGGATAAAAGGCCGTATTGTTGTAACCGGCGGTAAAGAAAATCGCCAGACAGGTCAACACTGTCCCCAAACCTGCCGGCCATATACCGCGTACCGAAGGGGTAAAGCGATTAAGCATGACCCCAAACACAACCAGCACCAAACCGGCAAGTAACATCACCAGCACCAAAGGCATCTGCAACAGGTTATTCAGGTACTTGTTCGCTTCCAGCGTAACGGCACCGTCAGCAGGATTAACGGCAAAGCCATCCATCATCACCAGAGCGACCAGTACATAAAGCAGAAACGGCAAAGCACAGAGCAGGTTATTAAAAGCAGAGGACTTTAATCGCTCAAGCAGAGCGACATCCTCAAGATTATTGGCCAAGTAAAGCGCCCCTAAAGTTCGCGCCAGAAAAACCAGAAACAAGCCGAAACTCAAATTAAAGAGATTAAAAGCCGCTTCCAGGCCACGCAACGGATGAGTCCACTGCACAAAATTGTAATCATTCAGAGTAAAATTGGAGCCGGTAAAAAAGGTACCTACCGCTGCGCCGACCAACAGGACCCCGACGCTCCCGTTGATAAACAGGAAGACTTCATAGGTTTTTTGACCGAGAAAATTATTCGGCTTGGTCCGGAACTCGTAGCTGACCGCCTGAATTATGAAGGTGAACAGGATCGCCATCCACACCCAGTAGGCACCACCAAAACTGGAGGCGTAAAACAGCGGGAAAGAGGCATAAAAAGCGCCGCCAAACAGAACCAGGGTGGTGAAGGTCAGTTCCCACTTACGGCCAAGCGAATTGACCAGCAGAGTTTTTTCATCCTCGCTCTTGCACAAGGTCAGAATCAGCGTCTGCCCTCCCTGAACAAACATCAGGAAAACAAACAGCGCCCCGACCAACGAAACGATCAGCCACCACAACTGCTGCAAAGTCGACCATTCAAGGCTGCCAATCATGATTCATCTCCTTCTGGACCGATAGCAATTTGCTTGGTCATAATTCTCAGCTCGGCAATCAGCAAAGCGGTAAACAGGGCAAGAAACAGAAAGAAGGTCAGCATGACGGTGCCGGAATCGAGATTGGAACGGGCAATGGTTACCGGCAGCAAATCCTGAATCGCCCAGGGTTGACGTCCGACTTCGGTCACCACCCAACCAGCCTGCTGTGCAACATAGCCAAGGAACAGCGAGATGAAGCCCAACTTCAAAATGAGCGGTTTATCCTCCAACTGCTTCTTTTCCAGCAGATAGATATTCACCAGAAACAGCAGGATGAAGAAGGTCCCCAGACCGACCATAATCCGGAACGAGTAAAAAACCGTCGATACCGGAGGAACCGCCTGCTCCGCCGACTGCAGATAACCATAACCGAGATAATCCCGATGCCGATCGAACAGGCTAAGGGCATTACTGGCAGCGAGTTGTTCTCCGGCATTTTGGGCCGCCTTATAATCTCCCAGCCCGGCGACCGCCAATTTGCCGCGGCGCATCTTTTCTTCAACACTCATGATGTTGTGTTCCGCATTGCCCAGAACCAGATCATCAATGCCCGGCACAAAACCGGTAAAGTTACGCTTGGCCAGCAAGGTCAGCATCCCCGGGATTTCAACCTTAAACTTAAAGGCATCCTGATCGTCACCCGGTTTTTTATCCGCATTCACCATACCGATCGCCACCAAGCCGGTCGGCGCTTTGCCCTCGTAGAGTGCTTCCATCGCGGCCAACTTCATTGGCTGGGTACGGGCGGTAATAAACGCATGCTCATCCCCGGTAAAGGCGACGAACAATGAACTGAACAGACCGAATACGCAGGCAACGGCAATCGAACGTTTGGCAAACTGTATGTGGCGCTTTTTCAGCAGGTAATAGCTGGAGACACCGAGCACAAACAGAGAGGCGAGCAGAAAGCCGGAGCTGGTCACGTGTACGAAATGGCTGACGGCAACCGGCGACGAAACGACCGCCCAGAGATCCTGCATTTCAAAGCGGGCGCTATCAGGATTAAATTTCATACCGATCGGATTCTGCATCCAGCCGTTAGCGACCAAAATCCACAAGGCCGACAGGTTGGAACCGACCGCCACCATCCAGGTGGAAAACAGATGGAATTTTTGCGAAACCCGATCCCAGCCGAAAAACATCACGGCAAAAAAGGTGGCCTCTAAGAAGAAGGCAAAAATGCCCTCAATTGCCAGCGGCGCACCGAAGATATCACCAACCATCCAGGAATAATTCGACCAGTTGGTGCCGAACTCAAATTCCAGGATAATGCCGGTGGCGACCCCAATAGCAAAGTTGATCCCGAACAGAGTCATCCAGAAGCGAGTCAGTTTTTTCCATTGCTCGTTTCCGGTCTTCACATATATCGACTCAAAAAAAGCGCAGAGAAAAGACAACCCCAGAGTCAGCGGCACAAAAATCCAATGATACATGGCCGTCAGGGCGAAGGTGGCTCGCGCCCAGTTCACCATTGTTATGTCGATCTGCTCAATCAAGTTTATTCTCCCATCCTTAGGTGTTAACGGCAGCGGTTAACAGTCTCGTTAGCTTTTTATTTAGCGACCGGTCGGGTTAAATTCTGCAGGACATGATCTGCCCGCTCGGCATCGGTAGAAAAATTCGTCGCCAGAAAATCTGGGAAAAAGAAGAGTTTCAAAACAGCAAACATAATAACCAGCTTGATCAGGATCAGCTTCCACAGCGTGCGGCCAACCACCATGGAGCGGAAACCGTCGGAGTACATGGAATAGATTTTTCTAAGTGCGGTCACGGCAACATCCCCACGGAAAGGCCAACCAATTAATTACAAGTTTGGTAATATTTACACTGGAGCAGCCAGCTGTCAAGCAAATTATAACTTATAGGGTCTCACTTTCAACAAAGACAACTGATTGTTATTGCACAGCTTTACAGAAGGGATAGGCCAACCCATTGCAGACAAAAACCATAAACAATAGCAGCCCTGAAGCAGGATTTTCGCCTTGCGCAAAGAGTCCTCCGACTGCTAAAAAATGACAATTAGCCTAGATCTATGCTATTGAGGCAACAGAAACAAATCGCCAATAAAAAACGCTGGAGACCGCCCTGAAAGAAGCAAGCAACCATACGACCTTCATCCCCACTTGCCGCGCAGAAATGAAGGCTCGCAACTGGTCTGAACTCGATGTTCTTTTCGTCACCGGCGATGCCTACATTGATCATCCCGCCTTCGGCACGCCGCTACTTGCGCGACTGCTGGAAAGTGCCGGCTATCGGGTCGGCATCCTGGCGCAACCGGACTGGAAAAATCCTGAAGCGTTTAAGCTGATGGGGAGACCGAAACTGTTCGCCGCCATTTCAGCCGGGGCGATGGATTCGTTGGTCAACCATTATACGGCAGCGAAAAAGATCCGCCGCGATGATGCCTACACTCCAGGCGGACAGGCAGGGAAACGCCCCAATCGAGCAGTCATTGCTTACACGGCGGCGGTCAAGGGAGCATTCAAGGGATTGCCAACGGTCATCGGCGGGATCGAAGCCAGTTTGCGACGACTGGCCCACTACGATTATTGGGACGACAAAGTCCGCCGCTCGATCCTGGTCGACAGCAAAGCCGACCTGCTACTCTACGGAATGGCAGAGAACGCGCTGCTGACATTGACGAATAGACTGGCAACAGGTGAACAAATCGACCATATCAGCGATATCCGCGGTACCGCCCTGCTCTGCAAAGAGGTTACCCAGGCGACCATCGAATTGCCAAGTTTTGAACAGGCAAACGAAGATCCCGATGACTACAACCGAGCGTTCAAACTTTCCAGCGAGCAGCAGAACCCCTTTTCCGGCAAGCCGCTGTCGCAACGGCATGGAAACAGGACTGTCCTGATCAACCCGCCTGCAGTGCCGTTAAGCGAAGTCGAACTGGACCGGGTCTACGCCCTGCCCTTCACCCGAAAACCGCACCCCAGCTACACGGAGAAGATCCCGGCTTTTGAGCAGATTCGCAACTCGATTACCAGCCACCGCGGCTGTTTTGGTGGCTGTGCTTTCTGCGCCATCACCCATCATCAAGGAAAAACCATCCAGTCCCGCTCGGAAAATTCAATTTTGCAGGAAATCGACCGCCTGGCGGGGCAAAAGGATTTCCACGGGACATTAACCGATGTCGGCGGCCCGACGGCCAACATGTACGGCCTCGGCTGCGGGAATCCGGCAGCGGAAAAAAACTGCCGCCGCGACAGCTGTCTTTATCCGGCCCCCTGCAAAAACTTGAAAACCAGTGATCAGCGCGCTGTTCGCCTGCTCGGGAAAATCCGTAAGCGCGACAAAATAAAACATGTTTTCGTCGCGTCCGGGGTTCGCTACGACCTGCTGCAATACCAACAGCAATATTTTGATGATCTCCTGCAGCACCACGTCGGCGGACTCCTTAAAGTTGCCCCCGAGTCGACCAGCGACCGGGTCACCAATGCCATGCACAAGCCGGGCGCAGCAATCTTTACCGATTTCTTGCAGCGTTTTCGGCTGCGCAGCCATCAGCTCGGACTGCGACAGTCAATCGTCCCCTATCTGATCAGCGGTCACCCCGGCTGTGAGTTGTCGGACATGGTCGATGTCGCCCTTTATTTGAAACGGCACAATTTACAGGTCGAACAGGTGCAGGATTTCACCCCGACACCGGGCAGTCTCTCGACCTGTATCTACCACACCGGCAAAGATCCGTTTACTGGCAAGCAGCTGCATATTCCTCGCACCACCAAAGAGAAACGTCTGCAAAAGTCGCTACTGCTCTATCACAAGCCGGAGTCGAAACAGGGCGTCCTCGACGCCTTGCGCCTTTGCGACCGCGAGGATGCTGCGGCAGAACTGCTCGACACACGGCCCCCGCAACCAATCAGCCAAATACCCCAGACAGGCAAAAGGCCGGCGAAAAAACCGCTCCGCAGGCCAAAGAGGAAAAGATGAACCCTCTGCGCCACGGGCTATCTTCACTGATCGGCTGCTGCGCATTACTGATCGGCTAGCGCGCTTCAGCAAGATCGGCGGTGAGATGGTGCCGCACACCAACGTTGAAGAAATCTTCTATCGTGAATTGAATTTGAATGGAAACAGTCTGGCGGTTACTCCGCTAAACAATAAGAAAAAGAAGAGAAGCTGGTGGGGATCTACACTGCCGAGGCCGGAGACAAACGACAACTGGAACAGATCTGCAACAATTCCGAGCTGTCGAATCGCTGGCGGACGAAGGCCAATAACTTGATCAAAACCACTGCGTTCCCCATCCTCGGCAGTGGCAAACTAGACCTATGCCGTCTGCGACAAATAGCAGCAGCACTTGCATAAAGGATTAGCGGCAGTGACGGAAACACTACATATCCAGCAGAAAATTCAGTTGCTCTGCGTCCAGAATCTCACGGGTATCGTAAATACAGCGCAGATGAACCATCGTTGCCTCGGCCTTCAGCCTGGCGATATCCCCAACCACCGAATTTAGTTCTTCGGGCGTTTCCTTGGCAAAAATCCCTTCTACGACCAAACTCTCAAGCGGAACAATTTTTTGCGTCAACGCCTTAACACCAGCAATCGTGTTCTTTCTGACTACGAGGAGTTTTTCCTTTTGTGCGGAAGAGAGCTGCAGCCCAGGATTATCCCACTGCCTTATCAGTAATTTGGTGAGATGCGGAAGTTTGGCCGTTATCAAAAAAGGAGTGCTCTTCTTCGCCCCTTTTCCACCTGCGGCGTTACTCCCCTGCGCCAACAGGGTTGCCGATGGCAGTGCCAGCATAATTGCCAAAAAAGATATAAGCAGAATGGCTTTTTTCATGATTTCAGTTCCCTCCCGTTATTTAGTTATGGATCGCCCATAAGGAAAAGAGCGAGACAAGGGGCGTCACTTTGAGCTAGGCGTGTCAACCAATACCACTACTTCGTGACAAGGCTGCAAAAGTAGGCCTCAAGCTCGACTTCAATCTGCGCAGCAACCTTTGGATCATATGCGTGGGTTGCAATCACATTTTTAAACAGACAGGAAGCGCTCCCACAACTGACACAGTCAATGCGATATTTCCTTAAGATAGTGCCAATTTGCGGATGCTCTTCGAGCATGCTGCTGATAGTTCTTTGGACAAATTCCTCGGGCATGTTCATCCGCACGTCTCCTTTTAACCTTAACTTAGTTAACAAAGTATATAGTTTAAGCCCGAACAAAAAAATATGACCAAGATCAAAAGATCGAAATAACTACGGCAACAATGCTCCGCTTTCAGATAGAATCATTCATCGCTGCGGACCTGCAGCGATGAATGAAATGACCTTGAGCATAAAAAAGACGGGAGAAGCTCTGCCACCACCGCAGAGAAAGTCAACAGACCGAAGCATTGCCAATCCGATTGGTGGCTACAATAATCCCTCCCCGGAATTGCTTATTTTCATAACTGCCGACCGGGGTGAAAGTTCGCTCTTGGAGCACATTCAGCAGCTTGATCAGCACCGGGACAGAGACGTCACCAAGCTCATCGATAAAGAAGACCGTGCATTCTCACACCAATGACACCTGGGCGATAGTGGTCCCCCGGTCGTCACAATCGATGCGGGTGGAGTTACAACCGCAATGATCTACTATCAAAAGGATGAAAACAGCTAAAAAAACCATGTTCCGCAAAGCTACACAAAGAAGTGTATACGGCTTAATAAAATCGTCCTTCGAAGGCTTCCCAAGGACGAACATCAAACGATGTCTACTATTCGTGTCAAAAACGCACCCTGCGTTTTTACTTAGAATATAATTTCTTTGTATTTTTTTACTCAGGCTGTCCCTGCCATCATTTTCCTGGTCAAAAGGTCAGATCAATTAAACTCCCAGACGCCTAAATTTAAAAATTAAAACCAAACCAATGTTGCACAAAATAATTTTTAACTAATACTTCTAGGCAGTTGTACTTTTTCCACAAAAACAACCTTGGATTGTAACTTATCGGAACGTTAAAATTCCCCATACATAATAAGCAACACCCCATTCCGCAAAATATGAGTTAAACTAAACCTGTAATTTTTTATCCTAAATAAAATTTGTCTTGACAATTTAGCCAGTTTTTTGTTTTGTAACGGGTGCAAAAACAGCGTTTTAAGTTACCTTATAATTTATATTTTAGAACACTCGCATAGATCAATCATTTTCAGCTTTAAGGTCATCCGACTCGCAAATCGTCTTTCAACCTCGAGTCGGAAACAAATTCCAAACGACGTAAAGGAATATCTGAGATGTCAAAAACAACGATAAAACCCTCATTACAGAACCCTCTGGCAGCAACCGAAGAAGTTGAATTCAATATTCCTGGTGAAATCGCCGGGCAAACTGGTGGCTACGAAGAGGTCATGAAAGAAGGTCACGAACTGATTCAGCGTCCTATCAAATCAGTGGCCGTCGGTCAGATTGAAAAACAGCACTTCAAAAAACGGATGACCGTTTGGGAGCGGATTAAAGTCCTGACCGACAATGACCCCAACATTCTCTTCCAAAACTGGGGCAAGAACCTCGACGGAGCATCCCTGGTCACCGGCATCCTGAATATTGGCGGCCGTGACGTTGCTCTTTATGGCCACGACTTCACCGTTCGCGCCGGGTCCATCGACGCGACCAACGGTCAGAAGCTTGCCCGCATGATGCAAATGGCTGGCGAAAAAGGACTTCCGTTGATCGGCATGAACGACTCGGCGGGTGCTTTTGTTCCCGCTGGTGTCGGTGGCCTCGACGGCTATGCCGAAGCCTTTACCGCGCTGCGTAAGATCAGCGGTGTCGTGCCGACCATCATGTGCATGTTCGGCTTTAACGCCGGTGGCGGCTCCTACCTGCCACGTCAGGGTAGCTTTGTCATCCAACCCGAAGACACTTTCTTCGGCCTGACCGGGCCCGGTGTTGTTAAATCGGTTCTTGGAGAAGACATCACCCCAGAAGAACTCGGTGGACCTATGGTTCACAGCGCCTCCGGCGTGACCGATTTGACCGTCGCCGATGAGACCGCCGCCCTGCGGACCGCGGTTCGTCTGCTCAGCTACATCCCGGACAATAACCACAGCATGCCGAAGTTCCAGGAAACCAGCGATCCGCTTGATCGCAAAACCTGGGAAATCAACACCCTGCTGAAGAAAGCCTTCAACTCACCGACCGGCTTTAACACTCCGTTCGACGTTTCAATCATCATCCAGCAAATCTGTGACCACGGTGATTACTTTGAAATGCAGCCGACCCGTTCACGCGAAGCCATCACTGCTTTCGGCCGTCTCGGTGGCAACGTTGTCGGTTTCGTCGCTAACAACTCAGCAGTATCCTCCGGTCAGATCGACTGTGATTCAGCGGTAAAGATTGCCCGTTTTGTGCGTTTCTGTAACATCTACAACATTCCATTGATCTTCATGGAAGACACCACAGGCTTCCTCCCAGGTCGCGAACAGGAAGCACGCGGCATCGTTCAAGCTGGTCGCTCTATGCTCGACTCGATCGTCGATGTTCGCACTCCGCGTATTCTGCTGATCCTGCGGAACGCTTACGGCGGTGCCTATGCCTCTTACAACAACTACCCGACGGGCGCTGATCTGGTTCTGGCCCTGCCGACCACCCGTCTGGCAGTCATGGGTCCTGCCGGTAAAGAGTTCGTTTACAAAACCGAACTGCGCAAGCTGCGCGGCGCGATCAAGCAACGGATTTCTGCCGGCGCCCAGGAACGCGCCTCGGCTGGCATGAGCGCAAGTGACGCCAAAGCCGACGCGGAAAAAGAAGCCGCTGAGTGGCTCAAGCTCGAAGAGGCCGCTTTGAACACCCGCTACGAAAAAGAACTGATGAACCCCAAAGAAGGTCTCGCGCTCGGCTCGATCTCCTCGCTGGTCATGCCGACCGACCTGCGTAAAGTTCTCGGTGAAAACCTCAACTTCTTCCTGCGCCACTACAAGCCGTCGGCATGGCAAGATGTACAGCGCGAATTCCATTAATAGTTGAGGGATAACAATGAATAATCGCACGACACTAATAAACCCCATGGAAGTGGAGAATAAGCCCATGGCAAAAAATACCGACCTTTACTCAAACAATCCGTTGATCCACAAGGACCGTCGCCTCAACCAGTCGAGCTCAGAGTGGGTACGCTCCTTCTCGTGTGAAGAGCTCAAGCCATTAATCGTCTGTCGCGGCCCGATCCGTAAAGAGGCAATGGACGTCTACGAAGAGATGGGCATCAGCCACTACGGCATCCTGCTTTCGGAAAAAGATTCCATCGTTTATCCGAATGCCCTTTCCCCCGAGCTGCGCCAGCTGACCGACAACAGCCGCGTTCACCGGGTACCTGACTACTCCGGTGCCTCCAAAGAAGAGCGGGTTGAGCGGATTCAGCAGATCATCGACACGGCCAAAGACAATGGTTACGATTCGGTTTTTGCCGGTTATGGTTTTATGGCTGAGGATGACGAGTTTGTTGCCGCCCTCGAAGGTGCCGGCCTCAAATTTATCGGCCCTTGCTCCGGCACCCAGCGTGCTGCCGGTAAAAAAGATGAGGCGAAACGGACTGCGCTGCAGGTTAACGTTTCGGTTACTCCCGGTATCGACAATGTCACCGCTCGCACCTTGCTGAAAAAATATACCAGCCGTGAAGAGTTACTGGCGCTGGTCAAAGCCCAAAAGCTGGATGTCGACAAGAAGCTCCTTGCAGACAAAAAGCTGGCGATTGAAACACTAGCCGATGCCATCCTCTTTGCCTCTTACGACAAAGGCATTGATCTCTACTCCATCGAAGAGCTCTGCGCACAGGTTGAAATTGAGTGCATCGAGATGTTCAAGGGCTATCCAGGTGCCCGTATCCGCCTCAAAGCAATCGGCGGCGGTGGCGGTAAAGGGCAGCGGATCCTCGGCGCATCCTTACTGATGACCAAGAAACCGACCGACAAGCAAATTAAAGATGCTGCGACAGATGCTCCCGGTATGGTTCGCGAAATCCTCAACGAAGTCAAAACTAACGGCGTTGGTGACAACAAGAACATTCTCGTCGAGCTGAATATCGAGCAGACCCGACACAATGAGATCCAGTTGCTCGGGAACGGCGAATGGGCCATTGCCCTCGGCGGCCGTGACTGTTCCCTGCAGATGCACGAGCAGAAGCTGCTGGAGATCTCCGTTACCCAGGAATCGTTGACCGACGAAATTGCCAAGGCCGAAAAAGCTGGCAACAAAGTCCAGGCCAAGGCGCTTGAATCTGACCTGAAAGTTCTCAAGCGGATGGAAGAAGAGTCCGAACGCTTCGGTACTGCCGTTGGCCTCGACTCTGCTTCAACTTTTGAGTGCATCGTCGATGGCGAGCGTCACTACTTCATGGAGGTCAACACCCGGATTCAGGTTGAACACCGGGTCACCGAGTTGGTCTACAGCCTCAAATTCGTTAACCCAAAAAACAAAAACGACTTCTTCATTGTCGAGTCTCTGGTTGAAGCGATGGCCTTGCTCGCCGAGCACAAAGAGCGTCTGCCTCGCCCGGTACGAGTCCCCCGTTTCGGTGCCAGTGCCGAAGCCCGCCTCAACGCCACCGACTGCTCCCTGTCACCAAGTGCCGGCGGCTACATCCGTTACTGGTCAAAACCGATCGAAGGAGAGATCCGCGATGACCAGGGGATCAGCACACCGAACCCGGATACCGGCCTATTCATGCGTTATCACTTGGCCGGCGCGTACGATTCCAACATCGCCCTGTTGCTGACCGAGGATCAGGATCGTCTTTCCAGCTATGAAAAGCTGTCCAAGGTTCTGCGCCGCACCGTACTGCGCGGCTCCAATCTGGCGACTAACCTGGAATTCCACTACGGTCTGGTCAACTGGTTCATCGGCAACAACGTCATGGCCAAACCGACCACCCGCTTCGTCGTACCCTACCTGACCCTGGTCGGCAAGCTGAAGGAAGAATCCCAGAAACTAGACGTCATCTATGCATTTTTGGCGATGAAGAAGCACTACTTTAAACTTTATGCAGCTGATGCAGATGCAGCCAAGGCAGCATCTGAAACCCTCGACCGAAAAGGCACCCTGCTGACCCGGCCGATGGAGATCCTGCTTGAGGATCCGCACATGCTCTCCGGCTGGTTGAGTCTGAACAGGAAAAACTTTAAGATTACTGATAACAAGGTCGTCTGGTTGCGTAATCCGCTGGTCATCCTTGAAGAAACTTACGAATACCTCAACATGACCTGGCGTGCCGATGCCCCTTCTGCCGAAGTCATCTGGACCCATGACCGCGATCTCCTGAACAACGCTCTGGCGTTTTATGCCGAACTCCGCGAGAAATTCAGCGTCGGCAAGGACGAATTCGTCAAACTGGACGAAATCCTCAGCAAAGACAAGCCACAGGGCGGTTACGACAAAGAGATTTGGGCAAAGATTCAGGCTGCCCATGTCGGCTACGAAATCGGTAACGAACTACTCGGCCTGCTGGCCTTGATTGCTGACAAGACAGACTTCTACGATCTTAAAGTCGAAGAAGATCTGGAAGTAACAATTCCAGAATACCTGCACGATCCCGAGTTGCAGGCGGCGATGAAAAAGGTTCTGGTTCCACCACCGTCAACCAAAGCAGATGAAGTCGTCACCCCGGGCGGAGGAATGTACTACGGCCAGGAAGCTCCAGGTTTGCCAGCTTTCGTCAGCGAAGGGATGCACTTCGAAAAAGGCCAGCCGCTGTTCATCCTCGAAGTCATGAAGATGTTCAACAAAGTTCCAGCGCCGTTTGCCGGAACCATCGACAAGATCCTCATCGAAGGCGGCGATGGCACCATTGTCCAGAAAGGCCAACCACTGTTCAAGGTTACGCCGGATGAGAAATTTGTCGAAGTCGACCCCAAACAAATAGCAAAGCAGAAGCAAACCGTCACCGGCGAGTACCTGCAAGCTGTTCTTTAGAGCAGACGCTTCTTAGTTGGATTTTATTTAACGGGCCCCATTTGCGGGGCCCGTTTTTCTTGCAGTGGTACAGTTTATTGACGTTACCAGACACTCTATCCAGCCATACAAATCACGTGGTCCACAGAGAACTAGTCGATTAGCTCTAGCGATTAGCTTTAGCGCCAGCCCCCTCTAAAACAAAAAAAGGGGCGACCACTAGGCACCCCCCTTTTCAACTTTATTAACCACCACCGGAACCACCACCGGAACCACCACCGGAACCACCACCGGAACCACCACCGGAACCACCACCGGAACCACCACCGGAACCACCACCGGAACCACCACCGGAACCACCACCGGAACCACCACCGGAACCACCACTGGAACCACCACCGGAACCACCATTAGATCCACCGGTCCCGTACACGCTTATTTGCGTCCCTGGGTTGCCTGTTTGGACTTTTTGTGGTGATGCCTTCTCCAACCTCTCGCGAAGCTTACGCTTCTCCTCTAAATTGACTTTTTGCCACTGTTCTTGCAGACGATTTCTGGTATCTGGGGACAGGGACAAATATTTACTGCGAACGGAGCGTAGTTTTTCTTTTTGAGCTGGGGCCAACCCCCTGTAGTACTCATAACGTTGACGAATTTTTTCCTGTTGCTGAGGACTCAACTGCCGCCATTGCTGAAAACGTTCCTGCGCTCTGACACGCTGCTGTGGTTCCATCGACAGCCAGCTATCGACACCTTTTTGCAAGCGCTGCTGCTTTTCAACAGATAAAAGATCCCACGTATTAGCATAATCCTTTAGCAGTTGTTGCTGCTCGCCACTCAGCTCGGCAAACTGCCCAGCAAAGGTCACGCTAGCACAGAGAAAACAAGAGAAGCAGGTAACGGCTAGGAGCTGCCCAATATTCCAGACCAGTCTATTTTTCATCGCCACTGTCCTGTTCATTTGCCTGCGGGAAATCACCCTCATCCATCGCCAACAGTTCAAAGGGATCAATCCAGCCATTTTCTTCATCATCAAACGAGCCCAAAAAATCGAGCATTTCGGGGCTCGGTGCTTTCGAGGAAATGCTTTCCTGTGCCAGCGAAACGCTCGGCAACAGGAGAAACAGGCTCAGAATTATCATCTTCCGATAACCCATTTTCGGCCTCCAGGACTTCAGACAACCATTCATAGAATTCAATCTCTTCTTGGTAGAATTCAAGTGGTTCGGTAGCAGTAAAAATGCTTAGTTCGTCAAGCTCGGGGGAAAAACCAGGTTGATGCGGAGCCGACGGCCAGTTCAATAACAATACCAGTAAGATCAACCCCGCAACAGGGGCCGAAGCCCAATAGAGCAGTCGGGATTTTCCGGTCCGCCGACACTCCACGGCCTGATGTCTTGCTTGTGTCAAACGGGATCTTGTTCTCCCATCCAGATCATCAAGCGAATGATCAAGCACCTGGCGGATATCCTCTATCAATATATCATCATTTTTCTTCATGGCCAATGGTCCCCTAGCTTTTCCCGCAAGCGTGCCAAGGCACGCGAATAATGTGTTTTGACCGAACCTTCCGAGCAGCGCATCACTTGAGCTGTTTCGGCAACGCTCAACTCTTCCCAGGTTCGCAGTAAAAAAGCCTGCTGCTGGCGAAAAGGCAACCCCTTTAACGCCAGTTCCAGTTCGGCAAAAGCTCCCGATACTTTTAATTTATGTTCCGGTCCCTGTTCATTGGGATCTGGAACCTTCTGCAAAGGATCCTCTTCCCCGTCATCTTCTGTCAACCAGCTAAACCAGCGGGAGCGTACTGCGCGACGGCGCTGGAAGTCTTTTATCTGGTTATGCAATATCCGATAAAAAAGCGCTTTCAACTCTCCTTCAGGCTTATTCGCGTACTTCACCACGAGCTTGGTCATGCTCTCCTGAACAATATCAAGAGCATCATCAGGCTGACGGGTACCGATTAAAGCAATTCGATACGCCTGTTTTTCCACTGATTTTAGAAAAGCGTCCATGCCACAATTCATATCAAGCCGCACAACGCCAACCAAAACCGCCTGAAAACCTCGGCAAAAGAGATCTACTGTTAAAAGTGCCTAAGGCAGCGATGCAGATGGCGCCTGTGAAGGTCAGCGTACAACCGGAAAATGGGTCTATAGTCCTTCGAACCCGACAATTGTCA
Organism: Desulfuromusa ferrireducens; assembly: GCF_055389805.1. Taxonomy (NCBI): domain Bacteria; kingdom Pseudomonadati; phylum Thermodesulfobacteriota; class Desulfuromonadia; order Desulfuromonadales; family Geopsychrobacteraceae; genus Desulfuromusa; species Desulfuromusa ferrireducens. The sequence goes on along the minus strand of NZ_AP042415.1, from coordinate 2,660,116 downwards.
CTTCTACCGCCACGTTGGTCAAGAAAAGACCACCTTACCGACCAGCACAGTTTCGGACACACGGCCCTTCTGCCTTACTGCATCTAAGCCCTACTAGTGACTAACGAACAGCGGCGCGATCGGTTGACAATAAAGTTTAGCCGACAAAAAAGATTGGTAATTTATTTTTCAACAAATTGTGTTTCTTACATAGAAAAGCGGGCTGTCACTTAAGTGGTGGCAGCCCGCTTTTCTATTCTGGAATAAACGAAATCTAACTCTTGGCCGCCCAATGGCCGTGCAGATTGCAGTACTCGCGGGCAGTCACTGATGTTGCCGTCACATTGAAAGTCGCCTGCGGCGCATCACCAGGGCTCAGATATTGACGATAGACCTGATTATCGGCAATCAACTCAACCCACTGAATATAATGGGCATCTTCCATCGGATGTGCGACGCTGCCGACGCTGACGGTAATTGAACCCTCACCGATTGCGATCACCGGGACATGCTTTTCGGTTGCGGCATCGGTGGTATTCTCTGCCATTGCAGTCATGTTTTGTCCGCAACAAACCAGAGCACCGGCACCAGCATGCATCACCTCAACAATATTTCCACAGATAGAGCATTTGTAAACTTCGAGTTGTTTAGACATCGGACGGATCCTCCTTTATAAAGACGCTTTTGCCCAGCATGGTAATTACACAAAAGGATGTGCAGGCCTGGGCGCAGAACGGGCACATCCGGCAAATAAGACTTCGCTGGTAATAATAGCATCTTTCAACAAGATTTCACCCAAACAAGATTTAACATTTTTTTTGCTGACCTAAATCTGCTATCTAGCCTATAGTGAAACAAATCAGATTCGACTCTCTGCCCTGCAGGTGAGGTCAGAACGTCCACTCGGAATAGCAAAACTTTCGGGATCGACTTAGAAATCCGGTGTGCCAGCCCACCTTAGAGTGGGACGCCTGATGGATTCACAGAAGATCCCACCTCATTGGCCCTCGATGTGAGTCCAATGACCCACGGCAGTGTGGAGAGTCGTTTAGTAAAATCAAGGTACCGGCAACGGTGCCTTTTCTTTTTCTTCCTTGCTAAAACGGTAGCAGACCCCTCTTCTCTGTGTTAAAATTCCGCGCTGTTTAAGTCAATCTAATCCCGGAGGGTTATCCCCTGATGCCAGAGAATACAACCGACGACTATACCCGTCTGCAGGTCGACGACAAGGAAATCATCCTGGTCGGCACGGCACACATTTCACAAGATTCAGTGGATACTGTTGTCCGCACTATCGATACCTTGCTTCCCGACACCGTCTGTGTTGAGCTTGATGACCAACGCTACCAAGCACTGATCAACCAGAAAGGCTGGGAGTCTCTCAATTTAAAAGCGGTTATCAAAAAGAAACAGCTCCCTTTTCTGCTGGCGAATCTGGCGCTTTCCTCCTATCAAAAACGCATGGGACTACAGACCGGGGTAAAACCGGGAGCAGAACTCGCTGCGGCGGCACAAACCGCCGAAGAGCGAGGGATGATCGTAGAACTGGTCGACCGAAACATCCGCACGACCCTGTTGCGGGTCTGGCGGAAAACCGGCCTGTGGAACAAAATGAAGGTCATGGCGGCACTGTTTGGCAGCCTCTTTGAAAAACAGGAAATGGACGAAGCGGAACTGGCCAAGCTGCGCGAAAGCGACACCCTCTCCAGCATGCTTGACGAAATGGGCAAGCTGCTGCCATCAGTCAAACAGATCCTGGTTGATGAGCGGGATGTGTATATGGCCTACCACATCCGCAATGCCCCAGGAGAAAAGGTGCTTGCCGTCGTCGGAGCGGCCCACTTGCCCGGCATCATCAAACAATTACAGGGGGAAGAGATCTCGGCAGAAACAATCGCAGAGATCTCCACCATTCCGCAAAAAACCCGGTTTTCAAAAATTGCCCCCTGGCTGATTCCCGGCCTTGTTATCGTCCTGTTTATCAGCGGCTTCTTTTTTGGCGACCGTGATCAACTGGCCAATGCGGCAACCGCCTGGGTCCTGGCCAACGGCCTGCTTTCGGCACTCGGCGCACTGCTGGCCTGGGGACACCCGGTGACGGTGATCAGCGCGTTTGTCGCCGCGCCATTGACTTCCTTAAATCCGACCATCGGTGCCGGCTTTGTCACCGGTTTTGTCCAGGCCCTGATCGCGCCGCCGACGGTACGCGACATGGAGCAGGTCGGGGAAGATCTGATCACGCTTAAGGGCTGGTGGCAAAACCGCCTGGCTCGAGTGATGTTGGTTTTCCTTTTTTCCTCCATCGGCTCGGCAGTCGGCACCTTTGTTGCCCTTGGCTGGTTAAAAGAGTTGATCTAGGAAAACAGATCGATTCAAGGTTTAATCTTCGATCAAACCTGTTATATGTATGGCTTGCTCTTTCAATCATTGGAGAATCGAGACTCCGATGGCTGACAATATAACTTTCTCAAACCAGAGAGGTTCAAATGCAGGATTGGGGAAACGGTCCCTCAGGGGACGAACTGGAAAAAAAGGTCATTGAAATCAAAGACCAGATACAAAAGAAGCTTAACAACTCGCAAAAAGGCTTCATCCCATTAGTGATTATCATTCTGCTGCTGGTCATCGGTGCTTACAGCAGTACCTATGAAGTCGACACCGAAGAAACCGGAGTCGTGCTGCGCTTCGGCACCTTCTCCAGTTTCGCCGAACCGGGCCTGCATTTCAAAATCCCTTTCGGCATCGATCAAGTCTACCTGGTACCGACCGGGCGAGTCTTGAAGGAAGAGTTTGGTTACCGCACCGTTCAACCAGGCACCCGCTCGACCTTCAGCAAACGTGGGTTGGAAGAGGAATCGCTGACCCTGACCGGTGACCTGAACGTCAGTGACGTCGAATGGATTGTCCAGTTCCAGGTAGCCGATCCCTACAAGTACATCTTCAATATTAAAGACCCGGTCGGCACCATCCGCGACATCTCCGAAGCGATGGTTCGCAGGGCGATCGGCAACGCCAATGTCACTCAGGTCCTGACCACCGCGCGGGCTGAACTGGCTGGGGAAATCCAACAGAACCTGCAAGCAACCCTCAACCAGTACGACATCGGCGTGCGGATCGTTACCGTCAAGTTCCAGGACGTGACCCCGCCCGATCCAGTTAAAGATGCTTTTAACGAGGTCAACGAGTCGGAACAGCAGAAAGAAAGTTTGATCTTCCAGGCACGCGAACAGTTCAACCGTGAAGTGCCACGTGCCCGCGGTGAAGCCAAGCGCGCTCTGCAGGAAGCCGAAGGTTACTCGGTGGAACGGATCAATAAAGCCCGCGGTGAAACCAACCGCTTCCTGGCCCTGTTAAAAGAATATAAAAAGGCTCCGGAGGTCACCCGTCGGCGCATCCACCTGGAAACGATGGAAGAGGTGCTGCCGCGTCTCGAGGAAACCTATATTATGGATGCAACCAGCGTCGGTGCTTTGCCACTGCTACCGTTACGTAAGGCATCGGAAGGAGGGGCCAAATGAAAGCACCAATCATTATAGTTGTCCTCGTTGCGGCCCTCCTGCTCGGCCGTGGCGGCCTCTACGTGGTCAATGAAGCCGAACAGGCCATTGTTACCCAGTTCGGTAAGCCGGTCGGCGATGTCATCAATCGCGGCATACACTTTAAGCTGCCCTTCGTACAGAACGTTAACCGTTTCGAAAAACGGATCCTCAAATGGGATGGCGATCCAAACCAGATTCCGACCAAGGATAAAAAGTTTATCTGGATCGATACCACCGCCCGCTGGAAGATTGCCGATCCATTGCTGTTTTACACCAGTGTCAATTCCGAACGGGGCGCCATGAGCCGACTCGACGATATCATCGATTCGGTGGTTCGTGATGCGGTCTCCAGCCGCCTGCTGGTGGAACTGGTGCGAGGTAGCGATTATAAAGCCCAGGAAGGCAACACTGAGCGCTTTGAGGTTGATGGGGTTGCAATTCCCCTGGATCAGCTCGTCGGTCGCGAGGAAATCATGGCCGGCATTCTAACCAAAGCCCAGGCCAGTACCCCTGAGTACGGGATTGAACTGATCGATGTGCAGATCAAACGCATCAACTATGTCGAGCAGGTCCGCACCCGGGTTTACGAGCGGATGATCAACGAGCGGAAAAAAGTCGCCGCTCAGTACCGCTCCGAAGGCGAAGGCGAAAAAGCCGAAACCCTGGGTAAGATGCAACGTGAACTGAAGGAAATCAGTTCCGAAGCCTATCGTAAAGCGTTGGAAGTCCGTGGTGCCGCCGATGCGGAAGCTGCTTCGATTTACGCCAACGCCTACAATCAGGATAAGGATTTTTACGCCTTTTTACGCACCCTGGAATCCTACAAGAAATCGATTACCAAAAACGGCCGGCTGGTCATTTCAACCGATTCCGATTACTACAAATATCTGAAAAGGGCTAAGTAGCCGACAACATCCAAGTACAATAGAAAAGGGGCTCTCCAATCGGGGAGCCCCTTTTCTATTTCTAACCTTTGCCAGAGCTATCTCGCCCGCTATTCAAAATCAGCACTAATCCGATTCCGGCGCAGAGCCCTTGAGCGTCGCTATTTCATCGCGACGAATAACCCAATAGGCAAATGTCGCCGCGAAAACCAGAACCGCCAACCCGATCAAAGACGTATAGTCTTCCTTATGGTAGTCAACCAGAACCAACTTTCTTGCCAGGGCCAACAATGCAACCAGAATAACCGCACGAACTTTGACGATCGGCGTGCCGCTGGAGATTTCCGGTAAAACAGTATGATTGAATTCCAAGGCAATCAAGACGGTCATAAACGCCCCAAAAACGGTGACAAACTGGTCATGACTAAAATTATGCAGGCCGCCGCCCATCACATGCCACAATTCGGAGCCAGCATGAATCATCGTCAGCACCACAGAAATCGACACCATCAGGGTTAAACAGGCCACCATCAACAGCTCAAACCATTGATACCCCTTGGTACCGAAAAACAATCTTTTCATTGTTACTCCCTTCGCATTCTCTATATACATGGACAATCTCGGCAGTCATTATGCCACAATAATTCTCAGCACATAACTTGCCGGAAGCATTTTTCTGCGTTAGTTTATGACAAACCACTTCTACCCAATAGGAGCCACCCACTTGAACGCCCAATTCCGTCGACAGAAATTCTTTATTCACAACAGTCTGCGTGGTCATTCACTCGTCCATATCCTGATTTACGTAAATCTGATTCTTTTTACGCTGATGGTTCTGCACGGGACCATCAGCGGACTCGGCATGCGTGCCATCCTTAACCCCCCAGTACAACTCCTGGTTCACTGGGGGGCACAGTTCTGGCCGAATGCCCTGCATGGTGAAATCTGGCGTTGCCTGTCCTATGCCTATACGCACGGCGGCATCATTCACATCGGTTTTAACATGCTGGTGCTCTACCAGATTGGTCCGTTGATCGAGTCTGAAGTCGGCTGGCAACGTTTTTTTGTCATCTACTCGGTCACGGCAATTTTTGCCACTCTGGCCGGATATATCATGCATCCGCAAATCGTTGTTGTCGGCGCTTCCGGCGCCCTGTTCGGCATCTTCGGCTTTGCTGTCAGTTATTATCATCGCGTCGGCGGCAGCCTCGGCATCCAACGCCGTAACTTTCTCTTTCAATGGATTGTCATTGCCCTGGTTTTCGGTTTTGTTGTTGGCGCCGACAACGCTGCTCATATCGGCGGGTTACTCAGTGGAGCTGTCTTCGGCTGGTTAACGCCAACCACTATTCGCGGCCAGAAAAAGAGCGCTTCCATCTTTAACGGGGTCGCCTGGCTGCTGGTTGCCCTAACGGTACTGAGTCTGGCGATGATAATCATCACCATGTTCACCGGGTATTAACGGCCATGGCAAAAGAAAAGATTCCGGCAACCCAGGCGATCCGAACGCTGAAAAAACATAAGGTTCTATTCACCCCCCGACCGTATAAATACGAAGCAAAGGGGGGGACGAAAGTCAGCGCCCGCGAACTGGGGATCGACGAGTTTCAGGTGATTAAAACCCTGGTGATGGAAGATAACCAGGGCCAGCCGCTGATTGTCTTGATGCATGGCAGCTGTGAGGTTTCCCTCAAGCACCTTGCACGACAATTGAAAGTGAAGCAAATCAGCCCCTGTCCAGCCGAAAAAGCGGATCGGCTGACCGGCTATCAGACCGGCGGCATCTCCCCTTTCGGCACCAAACAAGAGCTGCCGACTTATGTCGAAGAGTCGATCCTAAAACTAGACAAAATCTGTATCAACGGTGGCCGACGCGGCCTGTTGGTCGAGATCGAGCCCCAGGCGCTGATCAAAGTCCTCAACCCGACCCTGGTCAGTGTTGCGATCTAAAAACAACCAAAGGGAGGCACAAGTGTCCAATCATCCCTACGCTCAGGCCGCAGCGGCCATCGGCAACGCAACTGCTCTCGTCATTACTGCTGGCGCCGGCATGGGGGTCGACTCGGGTCTGCCCGACTTTCGCGGTAATCAGGGTTTTTGGAATTCCTACCCAATGTACCAGCGTCTCAATCTAAGCTTTGTCCAGGCAGCCAACCCAGAACACTTTGAACGAGATCCGTTATTTGGCTGGGGGTTTTACGGTCACCGGACCAACCTCTATAGAGGGACAGTTCCACATCACGGTTTCTCACTGCTGCAGGACTGGATCAAGCGCTTCCATCTTGATCACTTTGTCGTGACCTCCAATGTGGATGGCCAGTTCCAAAAAGCCGGATTTAGCGAAGAGCTCATTCTCGAGGTTCACGGTTCAATCCACCACCTGCAGTGCACTGTGCCCTGCAACCGAAATATCTGGCCTAACCGGGCGGAAATCAGTATTGACGAAACCACCATGCGGGCGAAAAACGCTCCCGAATGTCCAAGCTGCCACCGCGTTGCCCGACCCAACATTCTGATGTTTGGCGACTATTCCTGGCTCCACCAACGCACCGCAAGTCAGGAGGACAATTTTGATGCCTTTCTGCAACAGAATCAGGATGGTCGGTTGGTCGTCGTAGAAATGGGTGCCGGTTCGGCAATTCCCACCATTCGCAATTTAAGCGAACGCCTTGGCCAACAGCAAACGAACAAGGTTCTCCGTATCAACCCGCGCGAGGCGCAAATCGGCCCACCACACCTGTCTTTTCCCTGCGGAGCAACCGCCGCCCTGGATCAGATCGAACTGCAGCTCCAAAACAAATAAAACATTGTTTTTAGTTTTACACAAAACACCTTAAAAAAACCAAACAAATCAAAACACTTGCCCACTAGGCAGCACTTAAAAAAACTCAAAGTTCCATAATATACTAAATTCACTACATCATTGCGTCTCCTCCCTTCCGCCGACAACCGATAGAACGCTTTTCTATTTTCTTCATTTTATCCTGGAAATCATTTTAATTCCTGCTATCATTAGAGGCTAAATCGAAAACCGCAACGCTCTGCCCAAACCATACAAACCAACCACGGCTAGTGCCCAGGAGGCTCGTTGTGACCCAGGAAATACAGTCTAGCCTGCTCCACCGTGCCCGTTTGAAAGCCCTGTTCAAGCGTATTTTTGTTCTGCTATTCATCTTTGTGCTGCTCTACAGCGGCATTGCCATGATTTATGCCAGCAAAACCTTTTACAAAGTTCGGCAAAACTACGCCTTTATTCTCGAAACGCTCAATGGCAAACGGGAAGCGGTTACCGGGGTCGGCTGGCACTTCCGCTTACCGATCTTCACCCGCCTGGAACTGGAAGTGCCACTCATGAATCAGGAGCTCCACCTGGGCAATTCGATAGAGCCGCAAAGGATCATGTCCAAAGGCAATGTTGCCCTCTGGACCAGCGCTATGCTTACCTATCGGATTCACGATCTGGTTCGCTGGGGAATTGAAAATCGCTCTCCACAAACGCTGTTGCAAACAGAGTTTGATGGAATTGTAAAAGATGTCATGCAGAGCGAATCGATCAATGAATTGATTTCAGACCGAGTCCGGATCAAGGAGCAGATCTACCGCACCCTGAAGGACCAGCCGATCAACGAAGGTGGCCTGAACCTGGAACAAAAATACGGTATCGAAGTCATCTCTTTTGTGCTGCGCGACACCCAGTTCGGCGAAAAACTGGCCGAAGCCAGTGAAGAGAAAAAACGCCGCGAGTTGATCGCGGAAGCGGAAAACTATGCTGCCGATCTTGAAGCCAGCCGAACCCGCAAACTCTACGCCGCCTACAGTGAATCGATTAAGCAGATGCGCATATCACTGGGGCTGACTAACGCCAATGACCCGTCGCTGTTTGATTTTCTTAACCAGCAGAAATGGGCTTCGGCTTACCAGAAAAACCAGCAGGGACAAAATACCGTGGTGATCAACAACACCTCTTCGGCCGTCCCGGTAACGCTGCCAGCACCAACCCCTTTACAACCGAACAAAATGGTGAAAAAAAATGCCCCAGACACGCAAAACTAGAACTCCGATCCACGTCAGTCTTTCCGAGGCAAGGATACTGCAGATCGAAGGGCTGGTGACCGGTTGGAGCAATGAAACACGCCGCTTTGTCTTGCGACGACTGCACCAGTACAACCCGCACCGCTCCATTTTCGAGCGCCTGTTCCTCCTTGTCCGCAGCTTTTTCAAGCAAGAAGTACGGGACTTCAACCTGCTGCAGAATCCGAGTTTGCTCAATGACTGGCACAGCCGCTTTGAGGCCGCTGGCTCGCAAGACGCAACGGCAGCCTGGAACCGGATCCTGTCAAAAGAACTCGACCAACACGACCATCAATACCTGACCTATCTTCTGGAAAAAGAAACCATCGACACCTTCGTACCTCAATCGATCAACTGCATCTTTGACAGGCTCTACCACGCCTTTATTCTCAAAGAGTACAGCGATGACCCAGAGGTTCCCCGCGCCCCCCTGATTCTGGTAATCGGCAATTCCGGCAGCGGCAAAAGCGCGACGATCAAACAAGCGATCGAAGAGACTTTTTTCGCCTCCGAAGTCAAACCGGTAGTCAACTTACGAACCAAACGCGACGAGGTGATGGCCAACCAGCCGTTCTGGCGCAGCCTGGCAGACGTCGACCCGGAACTGGCGATCCGCATTGAACACCGCCGCAAGCGAGCAAAATTACGGATCTTCTCACGCCTTCCGATTATCCGCTATATCTTCCGCAACCGCATCAGCCAGGCCCTGTCTTCGCTTGACGAAGAAGGGGTCCGGGTAGACTACGCAATGATTACTCCCAACGATTACCAGACCGCCTTTGCCGGAGAACCGGGCAACTATCTACGTAAGGCGATGGGTAATCCCGCCCGACTGTGCTTACGCCATATGGAAGAGGCACATTCGGCCTTCGGCGTTCCCGACGAACGCAGCTCGATCAAATCACAGCAATCGACACTGGTCGATGCTGCCAACATCATCCTCGACGAAATTGCTCATGGCCGGCGCGACTGTATCCTGGTCGCCACCACCGACCAACCAGAACAACTCGACCCGGCGATTTACCGGCGTTTTATGGAGCGCGGCCTGATTATCGATGTCAACGATATTTGGGAAGATCCAGCCAACCTGCGAGAAGTCGTCTGTCTGGAACTTCGACGCAAAAACCACCCAAAGGACCCGCGCTCTCCACGCTCGCCGCACCTGTCCGAAGAAGCTCTCGACCGCGCGGTCGAGAAGCTCTACCCGGTCTTTCATCAACGCAGCCTGCGCATCACCCCTGCCTATACACGACGATTGATCTCTTCGCTGATCACAATTAAGGGATCTTTCGCGCCGCAATATCTCGATGACCAATTGCTAGTTCGCGATGCCCTGAAATCCGTTGCCCGTAATGTCCACGGCTCGATCTATAACAAGGTTGTCGCCCAGATGGACCGAAGCGTTGCCTGGAAGGAGTATATCGGCGGAATCAAGAATGAATTCTCGGAAATGGCCAACAACGCCTTGTTCTACAAAATAAACGACGAAAAGGGGGTGGTCTTGACCGGCCCCCCGGGTTCAGGAAAAACATTCATGGTCCGCGCTTGGCTGGGCGACAATCATGACGTGCAGGATATCTGCGCCAACCTGTCCGACCTGACTGATGTCAACAGCCCCCTGGAAGGGATGGTCGCCAATCTGGAACGCATTTATGACATCGCCAAGATGATTTCACCGGCAATGGTCTTTTTTGATGAAGGGGATGCCGTGGCACCGCGCCGTTCGCCACAAGGTGGCAGCCCTTATGACAAAATCACCAATAAATTCCTCTCGATTATCGATGGTGAAACGCCTCTGCACCGCGTGTTCACCGTCCTGACCACCAATCGACTGGACATCATCGACCCGGCGCTGATCCGTTCTAAACGGCTAAAAGTTCTCAATGTCACCGGTCATCTGCGCGAAGATGATTGCTCTTCTATCATCGCTCAGGAAATGGAAGGGATTCCCCTGACAGAGGGATTATCAGTGGCGGAGATGACCCGCCAGGCCAACGCCCTATGTGAAACCCCGGCCGACTATACCGCCTATGCGGAAAAGGTTCGTTCACTGCGAACCACCGAGCTGGAAGTTATCCAGAAATTCCTTAGCATTGCCACGGATGATAGTGAAGAAAAGGTCCGTTTTATCCGCTTTAACTACAAAATCCTGCTCGGCCTGCTCGAAGGAATGTTACCCGATTCAACCCTGACGCAAACGGCCCGGCAAGGCGAAGAGGGGTTGCTTAGTCGACTTGATGAGGTTCACTCGCGCCTGTCGATGATCAAAGACGACAAAGATTTCCCGGTCACCCACTGGCACCTGCAAACAGCGCGGCAGCAATTGGCCAGCAGTCCATTACGCAAGGGCAAGCAACAACTTGATGATTTCCTCGAGACAGAACTTTCCGAGGAACCACAAGTCGGTTTTGTCGTCGGTGTCGGCGCCAACGATACCACCGGAGTCATCCTGCCGATCGCCTCGGTTTTGGTTTACCGCATGTTCCCGGAAAAAATTGTCGTCACCGGAGCCGTATCGACCAGCTCAGCCGCTGGCGCCGAACTGGATCTTGCCGTTCAAATGACCCACCAAAGTGCCCGCGAATCCCTTACCCTGGTCGAGTACTACCTGCAATCACTGCTGCCGGAGATAAATGTCTCGCGTCTACTGGGTGAATACCTGGACGGCTATTCGTTGCACCACCAACTGCTCTCGACATCCTATAACGTCGGCGGACCATCAGCAGGATTTGCCCTGGCGATCAACACCCTGTCTATTCTCCTCAACATGACGGTACAGAACGATTTCGGCATCACTGGAGCCCCCTGGATCAAAGGGGCGCGCAAGGGCGAAATCGGTGCTTCGGTCATTATCGGCGGGCACCGCAAGAAAACGGAAAAAGTTTTACAGTATCTGCAGCGGATGTATATGCCGGTTCAGAACTATCTGGACATGGAACCAGAAGTCCTCGCCGCCTACCGAACCATCGGCAAAGACGTGGTTGCGGTCACCAGCTTTTCGTCGTTAGTCCCAGAGGTTTTCTATATTGATGAAGATCACCAGCAAAAACTTCAAAGGTTTTTTAGCGAACGACAGAAAATTGCCCTAGCCCCCACATCATTAGATATTTTACCGACGGCAAAAGAGGACAACGAAAAGCTCGCCACCGAATTGCGCAACAACACCGAAAATCTGATCCGCCGCCGTCTGCGAGCGGTCGAAAAACATTTACAAAATCAGCAGGATAAATTCACCAGCCTTGAAGAGATTTTTGCGACCTCAGACGCTATTTGTTAACAGCCCCCCGCAGTTGACACAGAAGCTCGATGCAAGCCCGGTAGTGAGAATCGATCGGAGAGTTGTTTGCTCGACAGGTTCGGCAAAAAGACTATACGCTTCAATTGCATAATTAGCTCGAATCACATCACATCTCTCGTTCACCCCTTATAAAGAAAATAGAAATAAGAAACAATTTCAACGGGTTACAAGAAATACTACTATTTTAAAAGCAATCTATCCCCGCTAAAAGCATTGCTTTTTTATTAAAATATCTCCATAATACTAGTTGGATATAAATGATAGAGTGTAAATTGAGCTTATTTCTTCACCCTGGGACAAAATCATGGCAAGAAAAAAACTCGGTGAAACCCTTGTTGAGATGGGGGTTATCAACCAAAAAGACTTGGAAAATGCCCTGAACCAACAAAAGGGTAGCAACAAACGCTTGGGGCAGATACTAGAAAGTATGGACCTGCTGCTTGAAGAGGATATTGCACGGGCTCTTGCCAAGCAGTTCGGCTTTCGCTACGTCAAAGGTCTGGCCAGATTCAGCTTTCCACGCGAAGTCCTTGATCTCTGCGACGCAGAGACAGCCCTCTCCAAATCAATCTTCCCACTTAAGGTTGAGGGGAAAACCCTGCATCTGGCGATGACAAATCCTCTCGACAATGACCTACAAAACGACCTCAGCTTCAAAACTGGGCTCAATATTTCCCCCTGCGTAACATCACCAGAAGAGATTAAAGCAGCGATTCGAAAAAATTATCTTATTGAGATTGATGCAAAAAAAGAAGACCGAATTTGGAGCATCCTGATCGTTGATGATCAGGAAATTGTCTTGTCAGCCGCCGAGGCAGCACTAAAAAAAGAAGGCTATACGGTTTACAAAGCAGTAAACGGTGCCGAAGGTTTAAAAATGGCCCTGCAAATCAAGCCCCACCTGATCGTTACAGATGTCTTAATGCCACGCATGGACGGCCAGGAAATGTTTCGTGCCCTTCAGGGCAACCAAGGCGTTGCCGATATCCCGGTCATTGCTCTCTCCGCCAAGGCGTCAGCAGAAGAAGAATACCGCCTGCTTGAGATGGGATTTTATGACTTCATCCCCAAACCGATCAATCCAATCCGTTTGGTCGCTCGGGTCAGGCGTGCAATGCGCTACAGTCAGGGCGCAACAAATAGTTAAACGAAAAAAGCCTCCGTTCAAAGGAGGCTTTTTTCGTTTAGACAGCAACTTATAATTCCAACAAACTCTCGTCGGTATACGTCAGTCGTTTTATTCCATTATCGGAAACTCGCCAGGTATTTTCTATCCCAACGGCACCAACACCGGGAAAGACAACCTTCGGCTCAAAAGCGAAGGTCATGTTTTCAGCCAGAACCTGATCGGCAAAACCACGCGCAATAAATGGGTATTCATCCACTTCTAGGCCGATGCCATGGCCAATAAAAGAAACCTGCGAGCCTGCGGCACCCATAAAACTATCCTGATAGCCCAGTTCAACGGCCAACTGATAACAATCGAGATAGACCTGCTCCCATGTGATTCCGGGCTTGGCAACGGCAAACAATCGCTCCTGAATCTTCAACATATCGAAATATGCTTTGCGTAGCGGATCCGGAAGCTTCCCGAGCGACATGGTTCGTGCTTGATCGACCAGATAGCCATCAAAGGCGGTCACCAGATCGACAATGATCGGCTCTCCGGCGCAAATCTTTTTGTAACTGGCCCCCTGCCCGACTGCCGGATTAGGACCCAAGCCACCCAAGGGAGCATCAAGAAAGGCCGGGACCGCGCTATCGGAACCGGAAAAAACATGACCAAAAGAGATCTCAGAATTAAATCCCCGAAAGCGGATCGTCCCCTGATGCCCTTCTTTGCGGGCATAGCATTCCAACTCCGCAGCAACTTCGTAATCGGTCTTGCCAACAGCTATGACTGTTTTTACGTGCTGAAAAACCCTGTCCATAATCAGGGCACAGTCCTTCATGATACCTATCTCATAATCACTTTTCACTGCCCTCACGTGACGTAGCAACGATGACACATCGACTATTTCGGTCGGTCGCAGCAATTTTTCAAAACGTTGAAACTGCAGGACGGGTAAGATATCGAGTTCCAGCCCCAAACGTTCCGGCAAATGCAATCCAAGCTCGCGCAATTGATTGGCAAGCTCACTCAGACCGGTTAACGGAAAGACGTTTTTCAAGCCCGACTCCATTCGAGCTCGTGCAAAATCCCTACGAACCAAATAAACCGGCTCACCTTCTGCCGGCAGGTAGTAGATCCCCTGCTGGATCGTACCGGTAAAATAGAAAAGATCACTGTTCTGCACCAGAATGGCCGCATCCAAGCCCTGTTTCTGCAGATGTCCCTGCAAAGCAAGGTAACGATTATTCAATTCGGTTGCGGGTGTTATTCGCATATTTCAGATCCCCTATCCGTAAGTGAAACATCACATATTGCGTCGTTCAGATACCATAGTCGTTACTTGAGGTCAAATCGAAATCATTGAGTTTTTTTCGCATATTGACTGCATTTTATGGTTGATTTTTTAGCCAGAAAAAGCGTGCTGGCAACTGCTCATTATTTAAGCAAAGAGGACAAGAACAAGCTAAGTTGGGGGGCTGTGAATAGGTAGCGACAGTTTTTCACAATGCTATCCACAGAAACTGTGTACAGTACACACACGCATTTCTAAGCTCGCTCAAATGAAATCATCAAATCAAAGGAGGGTATAAGAAAAATAAAATTTCGTGCCGTTGTTCGCTACCGTTACCAACATAACAACGCTGCAAAGTTCGTAACAGCTGTCCGACAAAAAAAGCTGGTTCTTTAAAAACCAAAGCTTGAGCGCCTGCCCTGCCGAGAGTGCCTGACTAATCGTCACCGGCCGCTAAACTACATGGCACCTGAGGTCCCGCAACTGCGGATCTGGGGCAGAACGCTCCATAAATCCCGACAGCCTAGTGAGTAGCCTGCCGAATGACATCACGGACTTGGTTCCCGAATTCCTCTGAGGGAGTTACCAAAATATTCTTCTTTCCGACCTTGGTCGTAAAGCGCTCATCATCCTGGTTTTTTTCGTAAATTTTTCGGAGATTATCCGAAAGGGCCTTCAGCTCATCCGGTTTAACGCCTTGCTCTTCGGCCAGAGTTTTTAAACTGTGCAACTTGTTCCCCTCAATCCAGGCAATACCAAAATCCTTGGGCGGTTTGCCGATAAAGACAAAACCACCCTCTTCTCCAGGAATAACTTCCAGCGGCTTGTGGATCTGCTTACTGAGAGACTCGAGCTGATCACGGATTTTATCGATCCTATCAGCGGCCTGACTGTCTTCATCCAGAGAAGGATAGCCTTTACTCGATGCAAATATTCTGTCTAAAAACCCCATACATACCCCCTTTCTGACCGGTGACAGAATATATAAACAGTAGTCTGAAATCTGACGATTGCAAGTCAAAGCAAAGTTATTATTAAACGGTTGTTTGTGAAATAGAATGACGGGCAAATGGAGTGGGGAAGGATTTTCAGTTCACACCCGCGGCAAGATATCCACTGACAAGGCTGATCTGCTCCTTAGCAAGTGGCGCAAACTGAATCCCCATACCAGTCGGCAGATGAGGCTTTTTACTGTTTTCGGGGTGATTCAACCAAGCAACCCTCCCCCGACAGGTCATGCTGTTATTGGTCTCGGGAAACTGAAAACGAAGGGCAAGAGAGGTATTGATCGGCATCACATCATTGGTTGCAACAAAGACCCCCCCAGAGCTCAAATTAACAGAATAGTTACTCTTTATGTCCTTATCATTCTGACCGAATTCAACCAGCAAACGTGTCGCCACCCGGGACAACTGACGATCGGTCAGATCAAGGAAGCTGCGCGCAACAGATAAGAGTTGATGCCGTTTAACAGGACGATGAATAATCGCATCGCAACCAGCCTGGCGACACAGTGACTCAGCCTCTGAATCCCCGTTATCAACAACCATAATAACCGGGATGTGCTGTAGATCTTTATCCCGCTTGATCCAGCGACAGATTTCATCGCCACGACTGCCAGAGATCTCGGTGTCCATGAAAATCAGGTCGGGGGTACGCTTTAAAACCAGCTGCATAATTTCCTGAGTATTGACTGCCATCAACAAGTCAAAACCCTCACGATGAAAAAAAGAGCGTTCCAATTCGAGAAACAACTCAACATCATCAACCAGCAAAATGCTCCGTTTTTCCGACCTTGACACCATACTATTCCCTACTTCGCAACCATATGAACAAAATGTATCGACTTAAACAATAACAGCTCTAGTGTAAAAACGTAATAACCTGCTGTTTTATTGTTGTTTAATGAATTCTATGCCTTTGCACAATCAGACGGATCACCCTGTAATTTGGCCAGAGCATGCGGCAACGCCGGCAGCAACACCTCAAGATTTTCACGAACACCCCTGGGGCTTCCGGGCAAATTAACAATGAGCGTCTGCCCACGCACACCAACCAACGCCCTCGACATCATTGCGTGCGGTGTTTTCGCCATACTGGCACTGCGCATCGCCTCGGCCATTCCCGGCACCTGATAATCAAGCACCCTTTCGGTTGCCTGTGGGGTCAGATCACGTGGGCTCAGTCCGGTTCCGCCCGTGGTCAGAATCAGGTCGAGGTGTAAATCGTCGACCCAACTGGTCAGCAACATGACAATTTTATCAGGATCGTCAGGGATAACCTGATAACGAGCGACGCTGCCGACAGGAGCAATTAGCTCACTCAGTAATTGACCACTCTCATCTTCCCGCTCGCCGCGGGCTCCCTTATCGGACAGGGTCAGAACACCGACTCGGTACTCAATCTGACTCATCAATCGCTTCCTTTCTCCACTCCGTCAGAAACTACCTCGATCCAATCGCCGTTACTCACCTGCCCCGCCGTAAGAACCCGGGCAAAAACCCCCTCTTTCGGCATCACACAGTCGCCAGCCTGATGATAAATGGCACAGCGGGTGTGGCACTCCTTACCAATCTGGGTAATTTCAAGTTCGGCACCACTTTGTAACCGCAGCAACGTCCCGATCGGCAGGGTAAAAAGTTCCAGCCCATGGGTTGTCAGATTCTCAGCAAAATCGCCCGGCCCGACATCCAACCCGGCAGCGCGCATCTTATCGATGCTCTCCTCAGCTAACAAACTTACCTGACGATGCCAATCACCACCATGGCCATCATCTGCCAGACCAAAGTTTTCAATTAACGCGCAACTGCAAACGTCTTTTTTCCGTTCACCTTTTTTTTCGCTGGTACAAACAGCAATGATACTACCACGAGACATAATTCACCTTTTCTTGCTGGCTAACATCCGCCGTGCGTTATTAACAACTGCTTGTGACACATTGCGACTCTTGGCCAGCTCTCTAATATCTTTTTCGCTTAAAAAGGTCATAAAGCGCATCGACTTCTGCAGCGGCGTGCGCGGATGTACAACCAGCGCTTTTTTCATTTCGTACTTCTTCATCCATTCTCGATTGAGCAGGATAATACGGATCAAATCATCGCTGGCACTGCGGTTTTTTGCCACGGCAAGCACTTCCCCTTCGGAAATGCGCGGGTTTTTCAGAACCGCCGAACTGACCAACTTATTTGCTTCACGGATAAGCAGTGTTCGCCACTCTTTATCCCCAGTCAGCGCCATTTTTATCTTCTCAGAGACCGCCATATTCTGCAGTGACTGATACTTGGAGAGTGTTTCTTCGTCAAACTCACCAAATTCCTGTTCGGCTTGTTCCTCATCATCAGCGGAAACTGCGGTCTCCTGTCCCGACTGCGGTTCAGGGTCCTCTTCTGGCTCTGGCTCAGGTTCTGGCGGAGGTTCAATCCAGCCAAGCCGGAGTTTCGTTACTTTGTCGGCATGGGGATTATTAATTATTGCCGCGCGCAACGCCGGCATCTTGAGTAGCTTTTCATCATCATGCGACAGCATATCAAGCACATCACCAGAACTGCGCTCGGCAAGAAAAACGAGGCTGCGCAAACTAATGGCGGGATGGGCTAGCGCCGCGACCATCACCACCGAATCTCGGTAGCGCACGCGCACAACCAGATCAACGATAGAAAAGTGCAGTTCAGCATTGCTGAGTGCCGACAAAAGTATTTTCGCCGGCAGGGTTTTAAACGTCTCCAGCGATTCTTTTTTCAGCTCTTCGTTATCACCGTGATAAAAGATGAAGAGCACCGTCACCAGATTGGGGCCTGACATCGGCAACGCCCCACGGGCTGCCGCCAGACGGACACTGTGTCCACCCCACTTGCTCATTATTTTGGCCACTTCGGCCGGAATTTTCATTTGGACCTTTTCGGGTCCGTTCTGCTTCTCTGACAAAGAATGCTGCTCCTAGGTCACCGGCCAAAAACTAGCGGTGATGATTATTTACGAACGACCTGTGTTTTCAGGCCTGAGTTTGCGATCCGCTCAGCAATCTGTCGAGCGGTTTGTTGATCAGTCTGCGAAGCAATCAACATTTTACCATTCATCTCAACGTCACTGCTAACCTGTGTCACCGTAACGTCTTTTGCCGCCAACATTTCTACATACTTGCCGGCCCGTTCTGAATCATGAAATGAGCCGACGTAAATGGCCCAGTTATCGCCAGCAGGCAACATGAATGCATCACCAATGCGTTTTTTTAATTGAGTTAAACGGTCCTGGGCGACATCCCGTGGATAGAGGCCCTCCAGCAACCGGGTCATCGTCACCATGCCACGCCCCTTGATCGGTTGCGCTGCAAAACCAAGATCGTGCAACTGAGTGGACGCTGTTGCAACCGCCGCCTTGCTTAAAAAAGGACCAACCAGCACCTGATAGAGAGGCGTCACCTGAGCGGTGTCCGTAGCCGTAGCCACGAGCGGCTGGGCGACAGCTACTGCCTTCTGCTTCGTTTGTTCAACCGTGGAGACAACCTGTGTTGCGGCGGCTTCTGTTTTTTTCGCTACAGGGGCCGGCTGAGCTTCGACCGTCACGATCTGTTGTTGCTCGACAACTTCAACCTCAACCTGCTTGTCGATGACGTGTCGCTCCGGCGTCTGTTGTCGTTGCACCTGATTCAATGGCGGTGCCTGACTCGACAAACCACCGCTGATAAAATAATAGGCAACTCCAAACAGAGCCACAACCAACACCATCACCAGCAATAATAAATTGGAAGCGGCTGCCCGGGGAGGGGGTGCAACCGCTCGTACCTCGCCAGTCGCAATGCCGCTACCGGCAATATCACCATCGACCTCAAGCGGACTCTCCTGCCCTTTTGTTGACAGAGCAATCTGATCCGGGGAAGTCCCATCACCCGCGGCGGACAATGGATCAGGAACCGCTGAGTCCGTTGCCGTGTCGCCGGTTACGGACAAATCCTCGGCTTTCTCCAGATCGATATTTTTGTTAAACAGATCATCCTGCTCCGCCATCCAACCGGTCTCCTCATCTATATACGTATTTACGTCGTACTGAAACAATATCAGGGGCATCTGCAGGAGATGCCCCTGATACTGGCTTTAAGCCTTTTCCAAATCAGCCAGAATTTTTGCCGTCTGGTGAGAAGGGACCTCTTCGTACTTACTGAACTCCATTGAGAACATACCACGATCGGACGTCATTGAGCGCAGTTCAGGAGCATAACGCAGCACTTCAGCCATCGGCACTTCTGCGCGGATCACCTGGCTATTCGCCTGCGGTTCAACGCCGACCACCTTGCCGCGGCGGGAGTTGAGATCACCGATAACATCACCCATGCAATCATCGGGAACGGTCACCTCAAGCGCCATCACCGGCTCGAGCAGAATCGGTTTACAGACCTCCATCGCCTTCTTAAAGGCCATCGAACCGGCGACTTTAAAAGCCATCTCCGAGGAATCGACCGAGTGGTATGAACCGTCATAGAGGGTGACCTCGACATCGACCACCTGGTTTTTGGTCAGGGGACCGGTTTTCATCGCATCGCTGATCCCTTTGTCCACAGCAGGAATATAGTTGCGCGGCACCGAACCGCCGACCACTTTATCAATAAATTCATAACCATCGCCGCGCAGCTTCGGCTTGACTTCGATCCAGACATCACCGAACTGGCCACGTCCACCCGACTGTTTCTTGTACTTACCCTGGACCTGGGTCGAGGCTCGGATCGTTTCGCGATAGGGAACCTTCGGTTCCTTGAGAATAACCTCGGCACCATATTTACGCTTAAGGCGTTCAACGGCGACCTCGAGGTGAATCTGGCCCATCCCGGAAATCACCATTTCCTTGGTTTCTTCATCGCGCGAGGTCGTCAGGGTCGGATCCTCTTCCATCAAACGCTGCAGTCCGGTGTAAATTTTATCCTCATCACCCTTGCTCTTGGCTTCTATGGCAAAGGAAATAATCGGTTTGAGTGGCACCAGCGGCTCATACATGATCTGTTCTTTCAGATCACAGAGCGTATCGCCGGTCGCCGTTTCCTTGAGCTTGGGGACGGCAATGATATCGCCAGCGGCAGCCACAGCCAGTGGCACCTGCTTTTTCCCTTCCATTTCCAGGATATTGCCGATCCGTTCCTTTTCGTCCTTATTTGGATTGTAGACCACAGTGTCCGGCTTCAAGGTGCCCGAATAAACCCGCATCAAACTCAGCTTGCCGGCATAGGGGTCGTTAATCGTCTTAAAGACCATTGCCGAGAAGGGCTCATCTTCGCTCGGCTGCCGCTCGAGCGGCTCATCGCTATTCGGTTTAACTCCAATCTGCAGCCCCTTGTCGATCGGTGACGGCAGGCAGGCGACGATGTAATCCATCAGTTGCCGGATGCCAATATTGGCCGTGGCACTGCCGCAAAAAACCGGGGTAAAAACGCTGGTCAAAACCCCTTCGCGCAACCCACGCAGCATCTCCTCCTCGCTCAGGGTTTCCCCTTCGAGGTATTTCTCCATCAACTCATCATCCGACTCGGCGATCGCCTCCAACAATTGCTCGCGCAACCGCAAGGCCTCATCCATCATCTCAGCCGGAATGTCGACTTCGTCGTAGGTCCCTTTTTCATCAAACTTGTAGATCCGGGCGCGCATCGTAATCAGATCAACGGTCCCCTTAAAACCTTCCTCGGCACCGATCGGCATGGTGACGATAACGCTACGGGCACCGAGCGATTTCTCCATGTCATCGACGGCCTTGAGAAAGTCGGCGCGATCCTTATCCATCTTGTTGACAAAGGCGATCCTTGGAATTTCAAAATCGTCGCACCAGTTCCAGATCTGCTTGGTCTGCGACTTGGTCCCGGAGATGGCCGAAACAATCACCACGGCACCGCCAAGAACTCTCAGACAGCGGCGCGTATCATGCAAAAAGTTACTCACCCCCGGAGTATCAACGATATGCAGACTGTGGTCTTTCCAGGTACAGTGGTTGAGGCTGGAACTCAGAGTCGCCTGCCGTTTAATCTCTTCTTCTTCAAAATCCATCAACGAGGAGCCATCGTCGACCTTGCCCAGTTTATCGGTCATGCCGGTATTAAACAGGATCGCCTCAACCAGTGACGTTTTACCGGCGCTGTTGTGCGCCACAATCCCCAGATTTCTCAATTTTGTCGTGTCGTACTTTCCCATGAATCGCTCCTTTTCCGGATAAGAATGGAACCATCAGCGGAGTCCCGTATAATTACAGGCAGCCCTCCAGACGAACAACGTTATGCAACGTCGCAAAGAAAAGTGTTACTGGGTGTTGCTAACAAAAACCGGATTATTGCCGGTTCCTTTGGTATAAAATCCGCAAGCCTTCCAGGGTCAGAAGCGGCTCCACCAAGTCAATGTAATCGGTCGCCGCGGCAATCGGTGCCGCCAGTCCACCGGTAGCAATAACTTTGGGTTCCGGTTCGATCTCCAGCTTCATCCGCCCGACAATCCCCTCAACCAAGCCGACATAACCGAAGAAAATCCCTGCCTGCATACTGTTGACCGTGTTCTTGGCGATAATCTGCGGTGGCCGGGAAAACTCCACCCGCGGCAATTTACTGGCCCGATCGAACAGGGCTTCGGCAGAGATTCCGACACCCGGAGCAATCGCCCCGCCCTGATAGGCGCCATCAGCAGAGATGACATCAAAGGTCGTGGCCGTGCCAAAATCGACCACAATCAGGCTGCAGTGACATTGCTCATAGGCAGCCACCGCGTTGACAATCCGGTCGGCACCAACCTCGCGCGGATTCTCATAGTTGATCGGCATCCCGGTCTTGATTCCCGGACCGACGACGTAGGGGGTTAATTCAAAATACTGCCGACAGAGCATTTCCAGCGTATTTAACATGGGCGGAACAACACAGGAGACGATCACATCGTCCAGATCGGAAAAACTCAGCCCAGACAACCGGAACAGGTCGTTGATCAGCATGGCATATTCGTCAACGGTACGATATTTATCGGTCCCGACCCGCCAATCTTGCTTCAATTCCTGCCCCTGGTAGATCCCGAGGACAGTGTTACTATTTCCAACATCAATCACCAGCAACATATCAGTCTTCAATCCTTCTTTTAGATATCGATATTACAAGGGCCTGACATCGCCGGCCAGAATCCGTTCCACCCGGCCATCATCCAGTTGCAGACGTAAGGCTCCGTCACTATCCAAACCAACCACAGTTCCCTGCCAATGTTCAACTTGAACACGTGCATTCATCAAGTCACAAAGCGCTTCCCAGCGACGCCGAATCGGCACAAACCCCTCGGCCAGAAATTCACCGTAATAGCCATCGAGTCGTTGCAGAAAAGCACGCACAAAAGCAACCCGGTCGATCTTTTCATCGCGTTCCAGAAAAACCGAAGTCGCCGGGTAATTCAGCTGCTCCGGGAATTGCTCAGTCGTCATATTCAGATTGATACCGATACCGAGAATAACAAAATGGATCTGCTCGGTTTCGGCATTCATCTCATTTAAAAGTCCGGCGATTTTTTTTCCGCCAACCAGGATATCGTTGGGCCACTTAACCCGGGCAGATAATGCATAAAGTTCTTGAAGTGTTTCAGCGACCGCGACAGCGGAAAGAAAGGTCATTTGCGGAGCCTGCTGAACCGGAATTTGTGGGCGCAGCAGGATGGAACAGTAGAGATTAACAGCTGATGGGGATTCCCAGCGCCGGCCAAGTCGTCCGCGGCCAGCGCTTTGTCGGTCAGCGATAATGACCGTTCCGTCGGCAGCACCTTCTTCCGCCAGTTGGCGCGCCCGAGCGTTGGTGGAATCGATTTCGGCGAGACAGTGGAGTGAAGAACCGAGCCATTTGCAGCCCAGCCCCTTTTCAATCTCACTGGCGAGCATCAGATCCGGCCCGCCGAGCAGACGGTAACCGCGTGACCGCTGCGCTTCGATCTCAAAGCCCTGTTCACGCAACGACTCAACCTGCTTCCACACTGCGGCCCGAGAGATGGCCAGTGTTTGGCTGATCTCCTGTCCCGAGATAAAAGTTTCGGGTTGACGGCGAAACAAGCTGAGGATCTTATCGCGTGAGGTCAAAAGCGCTCCAGTTTAATAGGCTTAGAAAGACCGGTGGCTACGGTGGCTAAGCAAAAATTTCGGCCTGCTAGGCAGCGGGATTGAGCAAGGACGAAGACATACAAAAGTATGTCGAGATCTTGATCATGACCTGCAACACCGCAGGATGGTATTTTTGCGACGCCATCAATCGAACAACATGGAGATATCAGCCGCCTTAACCGAGTGGGTCAAGGCACCGACCGAGATAATATTAACACCAGTCTCGGCAATATCACGGACCGTTTCCAAATTGACCCCGCCAGAGGCTTCAACCAGCGCGCGGCCAGAGATCAATTCGACGCCCTGACGCATTTCGTCAAGCGTCATATTGTCGAGCATAATGATATCGGCACCGGCCGCCAGAGCATCCTGCACCTCTTCCATGTTGCGGGTTTCGATCTCAATCTTCAAGGTGTGTGGCAATTTCAGCTTCGCTCGCTCAATCGCTGCGGTGATGCCACCGGCAGCGGCGACATGATTTTCCTTGATCAACACGCCGTCGAACAGACCGATGCGATGATTGCGTCCGCCACCCATGCGGACCGCGTATTTATCGAGGGCGCGCAAACCAGGCACGGTTTTACGAGTATCAACAATAAAAGTCCCCGTTCCGGCGACCTGATCGACGTAACATGCGGTTAAAGTCGCAATGCCGCTCATCCGCTGCAGCAGGTTCAGGGCGACCCGTTCTCCCTGCAACAAAACCGAGGCCTTCCCTCTGATCCAGGCAAGAACTTCGCCCCGCTTGACCTTGCGTCCATCCTCGAGCAACTTTTCAAAATTAGCGGCAGGATCAAGAGTGCGAAAAACCGTGGCCGCGATATCGATCCCGGCCAGGGTAAAATCCTCTTTGGCAACCAACTGGGCACGCGCCACCGTATCGGCAGCAACAGTGACTTCAGTGGTTACATCACCAAGGCCGATATCCTCTTCTAAAGCGGTACGGATAATCCGCTCAATTTCAAACTGCATCAACACTCTCCAAACAGACACAACGTACTTGAAAAAACAGTCAGATTCACTCTCTAAACGAGCTTCAAGCTATAGCATAATGAGATCGCATCCCGCAACCGAAAATGGCTGTTCTTGCAGCGGAAATCCTCTTTACATTTCCGTGACTTGTGATAAAAATGGGTCTTTGATTAACCGGTCGCGCTTAGCTTTTATACAAGGAGAGATAAAATGAAAAGGATATTATTACCAGCACTACTTTTCCTGACCCTGTGGCTAAGTGCCTGTGTCAGTCAGAATACCTACCAACAAAAGGTCAATGAAGCTGATTTACTCAGTCGTGACGTCAGCCAGATGAGCGCCGACACGAAGCAACTCCGCCAGGGCAAAAAAGACCTCCAGGACGAGCTCTCAAAGTTGAATGCGCGCTTGGTTGACGTGTTGCAACAAAACTCCAAACTACAACGAAACCTGTTGGCGGCCGGTGCGGAACAGGAGCGCAAAGAAGGTGACCTCAGCCGCCATCAACAACGGATTGCGGCGATGCAAGACCAACTGGCCGACATGCAACAAATCAACGAGCAAATGCTGGCGACCATCGAAGAACTGCAGCAGCAGGTGGAGAAGGAAAAAATTGCCCGGGAGGCCCGTTTAGCCAAAGTTAAAAACACCTACGATCAACTGGTCGGAGCTCTCGAAGAGGAGATTAAACGGGGCGAACTGACCATCTCCAATCTGGAAGGACAATTGTCGGTCAATCTGCAGAATAAGATTCTCTTCGACTCCGGTAAAACTGAAATCAAAAAAGAGGGCCAAAAGGTCCTGCAAAGCCTCGGTGACGTGCTTAACAGCTTCCCCGAAAAAGCATTGCAAATCGAAGGCCATACTGACAACGTCGGCATCAGCAGCCGCTTGAGCGAGCGCTTCCCGACCAACTGGGAACTCTCGACTGCGCGGGCCACCAGCGTTGTCCACTTTCTGCAGGACAAGGTCGGCCTGCCGGGCGATCGTCTGGTCGCTTCCGGCTACAGTGAGTATCGCCCCATCGCCAGCAATGCCGATGCTGAGGGCAAAGCGCTGAATCGCCGTATCCAGATTTTACTCGTGCCCTACAAAGATTCGACCCTGACCAAATAAAGCACAACGCTTGACTTAAAACCAGCAGCTGCCGTATAACGGCCACTTAAACATTATTGACTTTGTCCAGCCAAGGGAAGAGGGGTGCAATTCCCCCGCGGACCCGCCGCTGTGAGCGAGGACGAAGGGCCACAATGCCACTGTGCTTGATATCGCGCACGGGAAGGCGGCCCCGAGGACGATTCGCAAGCCAGAAGACCTGCTGGACAAAAGGCCTTACCCTCCCCGGGACTATGGGAGATTGGCACAACGCAACGCTTCTAAAACGGATGAAGCCCGCGAACCTTTATGGTTTGCGGGCTTTTTATTTTCATCGGTTCCAGGTGCAGGAAAGTGGAGTGAAATTCTCCCGCGGACCCGCCGCTGTAACGGGGGACTGAACTTTTCAAAGTAGAGCCCACTGCCAGAATCTCCAATAGACACATCTGGTGGGAAGGGTGAAAAGTTCGGCATGATCCCGAAGTCAGAAAGCCTGCCTGGAAACCGCAACTGGCTGTGGATGGCAAACAGAGTCGGAGGGACGGGTGTACCCGGCCTCCGGAAGCTTGCCGGAGGCTTTTTTTCGATCTACGAGGAGGATCACCATGCGATACCCTGTTCTGAAAAACCTGCTAATATCTGTGCTCATCTGCCTGTTCTGCTGCGGAGGAAGTTTCGCCATGCAAGACAAAAACGCCAGCGCTGAAAAAACCGCCATCGTCGTCGCTTCTTTCGGCACCAGCTATCCTTCAGCGGTCGATTCGCTGCTGGCGATCGTCCGTGATATTAAGGCGACCTATCCGGAGACTCCGGTGCAGATGGCCTTCACCTCCAATATTATCCGCAAAAAATGGCACGCTCGGGCAACCGATGCCAATTACCGCAGCGCCCACCCGCAAGTCCCCGAATATTTCTATCGGATCAAAAACGTGCTCGGCACCCTCGCCGACTTTCAGGATCAGGGCTACAAAACCATCGTCGTGCAGCCCACCCTGCTGACCCACGGTGAGGAATTCCTCGATGTCGCGGCTTATATCGATGGATTGCAGTCAATTAAAACCCATAAAACGCGCTGGCAACCCTTCAACAAGATCTCTCTCGGTCGACCACTAATGGGGACTTGGGGCACTGAGCACCCCTACCACGAAGACTTACAAGCCCTGGTCGAAAGCCTGAGCGACGACGTGGATTTGGCCGCACAGCAACAGGCGGTTTTGATCTACATGGGACATGGCAACGACCACCTGTCCACCGGCCTGTATTACGAATTCGAGCAGTTGATGAATTTGCGTTATCCCCAGGTCAAAACCCTGGTCGGTCTGGTCGAAGGACAGCCGAGTTTCGCAACGGTCATGAACAAGCTGACAACGGTTGGCAAGCAGAAAGTTCTGCTCAAGCCGCTGATGGTGGTTGCCGGTGATCACGCCAGCAACGATATGGCCGGCGAGGAGAGCGACTCCTGGAAATCCCAACTGACAGCAGCCGGCCTTGAAGTAAGTGCCAGCATGCACGGGCTGGGCGACAATCCGAAGGTTCGGCAACGATTCATCAATCACTTGCAGGATGCTGCCACGGAGGCCGGGATTGAGCTGCGCTGAAGCCCTCAGTTGCAACGGCCGCCCCTGTGAGATTGAAGTCGCCGGTTTGACCCGCCGCTTTGGCAAGACGCTTGCCGTTGACAACATCGATTTCCGTGTCGGCCGCGGCGAGTTGTTCGCCTTTTTGGGGCCGAACGGTGCCGGCAAAACCACCACCATCAACATGCTCACCGGGCTGCTCAAAGCCGATGCTGGTGAAATCCGCTATCACGGCGAACTGTTTGACCGGCAGCGCCTCTCAGTCAAGCGCCTGATCGGCGTGGTGCCACAGCACAACAACCTCGACCGCGAACTGACCGCCGCCGAGAACCTGCTGATTCACGGCCGGCTGTTCGGCATGTCCAGAAAAAAACTGCAACAACGCATCGACAGCTGCCTCGAATTTGCCGATCTGAAAAGCAAACGCGATACCCCGGCTGGCAAGCTCTCCGGCGGCATGAAACGCAAACTGGTCATTGCCCGCGCCCTGCTGCATCAACCGGAAATCCTCTTCCTGGATGAACCGACCGTCGGTCTCGACCCGCATAGTCGGCGCAAGATGTGGGCCTTTTTGCACCGCATCAACCAGGAGCAGAATTGCACCGTCTTTCTCACCACCCACTATATTGAAGAAGCAGAGGCACTGGCCGACCGGGTACTGATTATCGATCAGGCAAAAATTATCGCCGGAGGCACCCCGGACCAATTAAAAAAATCGGCCGGCAATTTTGTCCTCGACATCTATCAAGAGGACGACATCCACAACGAATTCTTTAACGACCGACCGGCGGCACTGCAACGCTTGGAACAGCTCGACACCTCGGTACGCATCCGCGAGACCACGCTGGAAGATGTCTTTCTCCGGTTAACCGGCAAAAGGATCGAATCATGATGGCGTCACAAAAAAAAACCATCTGCTTTGTTTCTGCAATTGATCTCGCTGCTTCAGCGTACTGGTGTACGCTTCATTGCTCGCCAGTTGCGCGCCTTGCAGCTGGCGTTTTTTGCTTAGCCATGCCTGACTGCTCTTTCTTACGAAAGAGGCAACCATGATGCTGCACGGCGCGCGCGCCATCTACCTGCGTGAAACACTGATCCTGCGCCGCAAGCTGCTCAAAACCCTGCTCGCTTCGGCGGTCTCCCCGGCACTGTTTCTGCTCGCCTTCGGCTACGGCGTCGGTCGCGGCGCTCAAGTCGGCGGCGTCGATTACCTGGCCTTTTTGCTCCCCGGCCTGCTGACCATGAGCAGCATGAATCAGGCCTACAGCATCGCCACCGAGATCAACATCTCGCGCTTCTATTTCAAGGTTTTTGAAGAGTACCTGCTGGCACCACTACAGCGCTGGCAGATCATCGTCGGCGAAACCTGCTACGGCATCACCAAGGGGCTGATCCCGGTCGCCATCATCGCAATTTACAGCATGTTCTGCGGTGTCAGCCTACGCCTCGGCCCCCTGTTTTTGCTCGCCCTGTTGCTGCATCTGGCGATCTTTGCCCTGCTCGGTTTTGTTGCGGCGATGATCGTTAAAAGTCACAGCGACCAGGCGACCATCAATGCCTTCCTGATCACCCCGATGATGTTTCTCTCCGGGACATTTTTCCCGGTCGAACAGATGCCGCTGGCGATCCGCGCCGTCGCCAGCATCTTCCCGTTGACCTACTCGACGCAGCTGATCCGTGCCACCTTGACACCGGGGGCGGAGATTGATTATGCGTTGTTCGGGGTATTGGCGGGAATCCTGCTGGTACTATTTCTGATCGCCAAACGGATCGTTGCCAAGGTCGAAATTTGAAAAAACTGCTCATCATCATCTTTCTGCTGACCCTGGCCGCCGCCTGCCTGGTCGGCTCAACGGCCATCAACCCGCTTGCTGCCAGCCCGGTTGAGCGCGACATCCTGCTTTCACTGCGGCTACCGCGGGTCCTGTTTTCCGCAGTCATCGGCGCAATGCTCGGCCTTTCAGGCAGCGTCTACCAACTGACGCTGAAAAACCCGCTGGCCGACAGTTTCACCACCGGCGCCGCCAGCTCTTCGGCTCTCGGCGCGGTATTAGCGATCGCCTTCGGCCTGCCGGTGGCACTGGTACCAATCGCCGCGCTGGCCACCGGCTTGATCGGCCTGATGACCGTTTACCGGCTGTCAAAAACAGATGGTGTCATCAACCCGGTCACCATGATTCTAGCCGGCGTGGTGATGAATATTGTCGCCTCCTCGGTGATCAGTTTCGCCAAGTATTTTTTCGAAGACTCGCTGTCATCGATCGTTTTCTGGTTGATGGGTGGCTTCTTCGTGGTCGACTGGGGCAAGCTGCTGCTCTGCACGGCGGTCTTCGTGGTCGCCTACCTGCTGTTCAACGGCCGCGCCCTGCAATTGAATATGCTCGCCCTCGATGAACACTCGGCGCAAAGCCTTGGCGTCAATGTCGACCGCTTGCGCACCCTCTCCTTTGTCGTCGCCACCGCGCTGGTCGCCGTAGCGGTCAGCCATACCGGCATTATCGGTTTCGTCGGTTTGATCGTGCCGCATGTCGCCCGCAGCCTGTTCGGCAGCGATATGCAGCAAAACATGTTCTTCTCCTCGCTGCTCGGCGCGCTGCTGCTGGTGCTGGCGGATGCCGCCTCACGCACCATCATCCCCGGCGGCGCCGAACTGCCGGTCGGCATCATCACCGCCCTGCTCGGTGGCATCTTCTTTCTCTACCTGCTGAAAACCCGCCGTGAGAGGTTCTGGCATGGCTGAGTTGCGGGTCAAAAAGCTGAGTTTTAGCCGCGCTGAGTTCCATCTGCAACTGGATGAACTGCAGATTCAAGCCGGCGAAAAGGTCGCCATCCTCGGTGAAAACGGCAGCGGCAAGAGCACCCTTCTGCAACTGCTCTGTGGAACACTGTCAGGTCAAGGCGCGATCAGTTATGACGGCCGACGACTGAAGCAGATTCCGGTTGCCGAACGGGCGCACATATTCTCCCTATTGCCGCAGTTTTCTGAAGTCATTTTCCCCTTCAGCGTCGAAGAGGTGGTGCTGTTCGGCCGCTTCCCGCACAGTCGCGGTAACAGCTTCAGCGCGCAGGATAAACAGCTCAGCGAGCAGCAACTGGAAATGCTTGACCTGTTAAACCTGCGGCAGCGACAGTTCAATCAGCTTTCCGGCGGCGAAAAACGCCGGGTGATGCTGGCCCGGGTACTCAACCAGCAGGCCCCGATCATCTACCTGGACGAACCGAACGCCGGTCTCGATATCCGCCATACGCTGGAGATTTTCGAACGCCTCGCCAGTCGCGCCGAGACGGTTATCTCCCCGGTCCATGATGTTAATCTCGCCGAGCAATTTTTCCAGCGTTTCCTGCTGCTGAAAAAGGGCAAGCTGCTGGCCGATGTCAGCCGTGAGCAACTGACGGCCGAACTTCTTACGGAGACCTACGATGTCCAGGTTACTCGCGGCACTGCTGCTTTTACTTTTCAGCACCAATAGTTACGCGCTCCAGCGGATTATTGTGCTCGCTCCGGCGGCGGCCGACATCATCGAAAAACTCGATGCCAGCGGACTGGTGGTCGGCAAAACCCGTAACGTTGTGGAGTTCCCGCAGGCAAAAAAAGTCGGCTCGCACATCCGCCCGAACCTGGAAATCATCACCTCGCTGCGCCCCGACCTACTGGTGGTCTCTTCCAACAAGTTCTTCTCCCAAGCGATGGCCAGCGCTGTTGCGGCAAAGATCTTCTACTACAGTCCAAACACGTTGGAAGAGATTCTCCAGCAAACGCGCCAACTGGCCAGCCTGATCGACCGCAAAGAACAGGGCCTGAAACTGATTGAAGCGCAGCGCCAGAAGCTTAAAGCGCTGCAAACCATTGCACCGGTGCCACGCGTTATCTACGAAATCACCGAAGTCCCGCTGACCATCGCCGGGACAAAAAACATCCTCGCCGATATTATCGAAACCGCCGGCGGTAAGTTGGTCAGCGGCGGATCGCGCAAGATGCTGCGCTTTAATCCCGAGGCGGTGCTGGCCCTGCAACCGGAGATCTACCTTTGGCAGGTCGGGCCGATGAACCAGCAGCCGACGCCGCCGACAGAACGGGGGCAGTACCTACTCCTAAAAGCAGATTACCTGCAAGTCGACCAATTGCAGTATTCACGAGCCAACACACAAAGCTTTGATAATGTGCTGGAATTGAATCGCTATTTTATAGAGCGACAATAAGGTAGGGGCGCCCCATGGGTCGCCTGGATTTTCGTTTACCCACACGCGGGCGACCTGTAGGTCGCCCCTACAAAATAGAATCAACGAAGGATATATAATGCAAGCCCAACCCGGACACTTCTACGCCGTCGGCATCGGCCCCGGCTCGCCCGACCTGTTGACGGTACGAGCAGTCAAGATCATCGAGTCGGCCGATATTATCCTCACCCCGCAAGCCAAAGGGAGCAACCGTTCACTGGCGCTCAGTGCCATCGAACCCTACCTTTCAGAGCAACAGGTGATGACGGTTAACTACCCAATGCAGCGCAACGGCAATACCACGCGCGAACGCTGGAATAGCGTTGCCGGCGATGTATTGGCAAAACTGCAGCAGGGTAAATCAGTCGCAATGATCACCATCGGTGACCCGCTGATCTTCGCCACAACCAGCTACCTGCTCTATGGCCTTTCCGACGACGTTGAAAAAGAGAGAATCCACCTGGTTCCCGGCATCAGCGCTTTTCAGATTGGCGCCAGCCGCTTTCACGACCCGCTGACCCTGCAGGAAGACCGACTGACCCTGATGTCAGCAACCGATATAGCTGCAGTCGAAAACGCTCTCGATCACTGCGAAACGTTGGTGCTCTACAAAGCAGCCGGGGTGATTGAACAACTGTTGGAATTGCTAAAAAAACGCGACCTGCTGGCGACAAGCAAACTGGTCAGTTGCGCCGAACAGGGTGATGGTGAATTGCTGGTTGACAGCTTGGAAGATTGGATCCCGGGGGATTTAAACTACATGACGACCATGATCATTCGGATTGGCAAGCGGGACTGGCGGGAGTAATCGCCGAAGCTTGTCTGCGAAATACCATCAGCTTGCTTCGGAGTGTGGCGACTCATAGACGACCCGATCGCGCCCGGTCTGCTTGGCCCGGTAGAGAGCCTGATCGACCCGCTGAATCAGGCTATCGATACTGTCGTCGGTCCGTAACTGGGCAACCCCCAGACTGACGGTCAACTGCCCCACGCTGGGAAAATGTTCCTGCTTGATCTCCAGCCGGATCCGCTTGGCCAGTGGCGCAGCCTCGTCAAACTGGGTCGCCGGCAGAACAATCAGAAATTCCTCGCCGCCCCAACGGATCAGCATATCCCCCTGCCGAATCAAGCTACGGACAACATCACATAGATATTTCAGCACCTGATCACCGGCACTGTGACCGTACTGATCATTGACCCGCTTGAAATGATCGATATCCAGCATAATGACCGAAAAGGGCAGCTTGTCATGCAGGGCGCGCTGCTGTTCGATGACGGCAACCTCGTCGAACTTGCGGCGGTTATAGGTTTCGGTCAGGGTATCGGTCACGGCCATTGTTTCGACCTGCCGCAGCAAGGTGTTCATATTAGCTGCCAGATCGCTGACCTCGTTCAAGGCGCTGTTCAACTCGTCGGTCCGCTCGGCAACTTTTTGTTCCAGTAAAGTTCCCGCTTGGCGTACTTCCTGTTCTGCTTTCAGCCGACAGCGATTTTCATCGCCCAGCTGGACCAACAGGCCGATAAAACGCTGGAAAAACTTCACCCAAAAATCGATCCGCTCCCTCGCTACGATCGGCACCTTTTCCAAGGCCTGCAAATAGGTCGGTTGATCGTAACCATAAGCCTGCGCCTGGCGACGGAAATAATCACCATCGGGTGAGACATACAAATACGGGCTAAGAAAGAACACCCCCAGCAATGAACCACGCAGACGGATCGGAACAGCAACCATCTCCAAACCAAGCGGACAGGTTAGATGGAGGGCATCACCATCGACACGTTGAAATACGGATTCCAGATTCTGCTGACAGAGCAGTTGACTTTGCGGATAAAAACGATGAAACCCTGAACAAATCGGTTGCTCGCCCAAAGCAATCAGACTCTGTTTATTTTTATCAACAATGCGCAGCGGGACACCAACCGACTCGAAGAAAAATTGCGCCAACTCCAGCAGCTTCGCGATATCAACAATCTCCTGGAGGTTCACGGACATAAATAACCTTAAGACAAGCAAACACGAAAACAAGCCATTGATCAACAAACCTCTATCAAAGGATCAAACTTACATTAAAATATCATAAAATTCCTATTTAACAATTATTTAGCTAAATGATATCTGTCAGTTTAGAAACAGAACCTTTTGCACTGCGCCTCGCGCAGAAAAATCCCTTTAACAGGGTTTCCCTAATTGACAAATAGATTTCCACACAAGTTGCTGAGAAAAAAACTTGACTCATTTTAAACGCTGTTTAAAATGTCGCGCTATGAAATGCCAAAAAACCACTGTTGACATGAATGCCCGTGACCGAATTCTGACTGTTGCCGAGGAGATTTTTCTCCAAGACGGCTTTGATGGAGTCAGTGTCCGCGAACTGACCGAAGCCGCGGGAGTCAATGTTGCTCTGGTCAATTACTATTTCGGCGGCAAACGGAATCTCTACCTGGAGGTTTTGCGCCAAAAGTTTACCAGTACGGCAGCAGCAAAATGTGCAAAACTACAACAAATAATTCTGACGCAGGAGCATCCAAGTCTGCGTCAGATAATTACCGCCTACGTTTTGCTCTACCTTGACAGTGATGAAACGATGCAAGCAACACAGCAGTTTCTGCGTCTGATCTCTCACCGCCTGGCGGAAGATGATGACGCAATGGAGCTGCTCCTTAAGGAATTGATTGTGCCGATTCATCTGATCGTTAAAAAATCGATGGGTGACATCTGCCCACAGCTGACGCAAGAGAAAATTTCTCTCTGTATCGGCAGTATCAGCGGCCAGATTTTTCACTTCCTCCGTTTCCCAAGCGCCTTCCAGATGCTGGTCGGGCTGCCGGAAAAAAGTAATCTGCGCGAACAAGTGATCGCCCATATCATCGAGTTTTCCCTGACGGGGATCAACGAGGAGACCACATGCAATTCAATCCCATAAAAGAGCTGCTTTTCGTCCTGCTGCTGGGCCTGTGCTGTCCGGCACTGACTCATGCCGAAGAAGCGAAGAAACCACAGGGTCCGCCGCCGATGCTGGTGGAAGTCGCCGCAGTCACCACCGGCACCGCAGAACCACTGGTCGAACTGGTCGGCAGCGTGCGTTATGCACGCGTTTCACGGGTGGCTGCCGAAGTCTCGGGAATTGTCGAAAAGGTCCACTTCAGTGAAGGTGCGCGCGTCACAGCGGGACAGCCGTTGGTCACCCTGCGCAGCGACTTGTTGCAGACCACTTTGGCGGGAACCCGCGCCAGCTATGAGCAGGTGTTGATCGAACTGGAGCGCGCCCGCAAGGATCTGCAACGGATCAAGTCGCTGTTCGAGGAACAATCGGTCGCCGAAACCCTTTATGACGAAAACCACTATGGCGTTCTGGCTCTGGAAAAAAGTGCCGCAGCCCTTAAAGCCTCACTCGATCATCAGCAACTAGAACTGCAGAAAACCAGTATCCCTGCGCCTTTTAGTGGTCTGGTACAGAGCAAACTGACCGAAGCGGGCGAATGGGTCGCCAGCGGCGGTCAGGTCGCTCTCGTTGCCGACGATCGATCCATTGAGGTCCATGTTGATGTCCCGCAGCAGTTGCTCGGCTACCTGCAGAGCGACCACCAAATAACCGTCCGCTGTAATGGAAAAACCTATGCCGCCAGTTTCATCCATTTCATCCCGCAAGGGGATGTCTCAACCCGCACCTTCACCGTCAAACTAAAGCTCAATGATGCTCGAGGACTGATCGAAGGGATGGAAGCTCACGCCAGGCTGCCAAACGGTCCCAAGTTGGAGGGCATGCTGGTGCCGCGTGATGCGGTGATCAAACAGTTCGGCAAGAATGTTGTTTTCCTCGCCGCCGAGGGGACCGCTAAAATGTTGCCGGTACAAATCCGCGGCTATCAGGGAATGCAGGTTGCCGTCGAGGCCGAGGGCCTCAGCGCCGGAGCACAAGTGGTGGTCAAAGGGAATGAGCGGATTCGCGACGGACAGGCGATCAGGTTCAATAACCAGTAACGAGTGACCAACGACCAACGACCAATGACGAGTTCTGAAAACCGGACTTTGCTCCTGAGTGTAACTAGTTACCCGTCACGCGTCACTGCCTTCTACAGGGTTTACAACTATGGATATCATCCGTTTCTCCATCCTCAAACCGGTCACTATCCTGGCCGGTATCATCATGGTGCTGATGTTCGGCGGCATCAGTCTGACCCGCCTGCCCTACCAGCTCAGCCCGACGGTCATCGAACCGGAGATCCAGGTCACCACCACCTGGCGTGGCGCCACGCCCTATGAAATCGAACGGGAGATTGTCGAGGAGCAGGAGAATACCCTCAAAGGGCTGCCCGACCTGATCGAAATGGAGAGCGAGGCGCGCAACGGCCGCGGTAGCGTCACTCTGCGCTTTAAGGTCGGCACCAGTGTCGAAGAGGCGCTGCTGCGGGTCTCCAACAAGATCAACGAGGTTCCCACCTACCCGAGCGGGGTCGACAACCCGGTGGTCAATGCCTCCGGAGCCACCGCTTCGCCGGTCATCTGGATGATCCTGAAAACCAGCGCCGGCAATGAACGACCGGTGCAAAGCTATCGCACCTTCTTCGAAAATGACATCCGCCAGCATATCGAACGGGTCAAGGGGGTTTCCGACCTGTTCATCGGCAGCGGCACCGAAGAAGAGATGCACATCACCATCAGTGCCGAAAAACTGGCGGTTTACGGACTGACCGTCAACGACGTCATCGCCGCCATTCAGGGCGAAAACATCAATGTCTCCGCCGGCACCCTTGGCGTCGGCCGGCGCGATTTCCGCATCCGCACCACCGGAGAATTTAAATCGCCGGAGGATATCGCCGCGGTGGTGCTGCGCTCCACCGGCCAGCAGCGGGTACTGCTCGGCGATCTGGCCGAAATCAAGCCCGGCTTTGCGAAAAAGAACTCGGTGGTGCTGCACAATGCCCTGCCTGGCATCGCCATCGGCGTCCGTCCGGAGGCCGGCACCAACATTCTGGAAATGACCAATCTGGTCGAAGAAAAATACCAGTGGCTCAACGAAAACAAACTGGCCCCGGAAAAGCTCCACCTGGAATGGGTTTACGATCAGCGCTTCTACATCAACGGCGCCATTGATCAGATCAAACAGAACATCATGTTCGGCGGCCTGCTGGCCATCGGTGTGCTGCTGATTTTCTTGCGTAGCCTGCGCGCCACCATTGTCGTCGCCACGGCGATTCCGATCAGCGTCGTCGGCACCTTTATTTTCCTCGACCTGCTCGGCCGCAATCTCAACGTTGTCTCCCTGGCGGGGATCGCCTTCGCCGTCGGTATGCTGGTCGATAACGCCATTGTCGTTATCGAGAATATCGACCGTCACCGGCAGATGGGAAAAAACGCCTTCGATGCCTCACTGGACGGCACCAAAGAAGTCTGGGGCGCGGTGCTCGCCTCGACCATCACCACCGTCGCGGTGTTTTTGCCGGTGGTCTTTATCCAGGAAGAGGCCGGTCAACTGTTCCGCGACATCGCCATCGCCGTGGTCGCCGCCGTCACCTTGAGTCTGTTCGTCTCAGTCTCGGTGATCCCGATGTTTTCCTACCGGCTGTTCCGCGTCAAAAAAGCCAAAACCCAGAAACACCTGCCACTGCTCGACACGCTCGGCCATAAACTCTCCAGCGGACTGATGTCGTTGGTTGAACTGGCGATCCGCAACTGGCTGACCCGCCTAACCACCCTGGCACTGCTGATCGGGCTGGCCGGTGCGTCTGTCTGGTTGCTGACGCCGAAAATGGAATACCTGCCGCAAGGCAACCGCAACTTTGTGCTCAACATCCTGGTGCCACCACCGGGTCTGTCGACTGAAGAACGGGTCGATATCGGCAACCGCTTTTTCGACATGGCCGCACCGCACATCGGTGCCGATGTCGACGGCATTCCGGCGATCAAGAATATGTTT
The DNA here is from genome assembly GCF_055389805.1 of Desulfuromusa ferrireducens. Classification (NCBI taxonomy): domain Bacteria; kingdom Pseudomonadati; phylum Thermodesulfobacteriota; class Desulfuromonadia; order Desulfuromonadales; family Geopsychrobacteraceae; genus Desulfuromusa; species Desulfuromusa ferrireducens. The sequence continues at coordinate 2,623,076 of NZ_AP042415.1, read as the reverse complement.
TATGTCGGTTCCGAAGGCTTCATGATTGCCGGTGCGATCAGCGAACACTGGGATCGCGCCAGTGAGCTGCTGCCGTTTTTCAACCGCATGATCTACAGCATTCCGGGGATGTACGGCATCAGCATCCAGCCGGGCGTCTTTGAATCGGGGATCGGTGAAGGCCGGGCGATCAAACTGAATGTCAGCGGCAACGACTTAAACCGCATTGTCGCCGCCTCCGGCACCCTGTTCGGCATGATCCGTGGGCAGATCGAAAACAGTCAGGTCCGCCCGATCCCCTCCATCGAACTGACCTATCCGGAAGTGCGGATCTTGCCCAATCGCGACCGCCTCAAAGCCAACGGCATGAGTACCCGCGACCTGGGGACCGCCCTTGATGTCTTGATGGACGGCCGCGTGGTCGGTGATTACAAGCGGGAAGGCAAGAAGAAGATCGATCTGATCCTGCGCGCCTCAGACCAGGAAATCTCCACGCCACAGGATCTCTACCAGGCGACCCTGGCGACGCCGACCGGCAAGCTGCTGCCGGTTTCATCGCTGGCCAGCCTGCAGGAGACCACCGGCATGGCCCAGATCCGTCACCTGGAGCGGGCGCGAACCGTCACCCTGCAGATCACACCGCCGAAAACAATGGAACTACAAACAGCGATGGAACTGATCAACCAGCAGATCATCCCCCAGGTACGCGAGATGGGCCTGCTCGAAGGACTGCAGGTCGACATGAGCGGCGCGGCGGAAAAACTAACCGAGACCCGTGAAGTGCTGCAGTGGGACTTTCTGCTGGCGATTCTGATCGCCTACCTGCTGATGGCGTCGCTGTTCGGCAACTTTATCTACCCGCTGATCATCATGCTGACCGTGCCGCTGGCCGGTGCGGGCGGATTTATCGGCCTGCGCCTGCTCAACATCTTTATCGCCCCGCAACCGATGGATGTGCTGACCATGCTCGGTTTTGTCATCCTCATCGGCGTGGTAGTCAACAACGCCATCCTCATCGTCCACCAGGCGTTGAATAATTTCCACGACGGCGGCATGGATTACCGCGAGGCGGTGCTTGAATCGACCCGCAGCCGCCTGCGACCGATCTACATGAGCGCCACCACCAGTATCTGCGGTATGCTGCCGCTGGTGCTGATCCCCGGAGCCGGTTCCGAACTCTACCGCGGCTTAGGCAGCGTCATCCTCGGCGGCTTGGCGGTATCGACCATTTTTACGGTTTTCGTCATCCCGGCGATCCTGATATTTGTCATTCGGATGGAAAAACGCAAAACCGTGCAGGAGGAAAGCAAATGAAACCGATCATAACCACACTCCTGCTGCTGTTGCTGCTGGCCCCGCAAGCGATGGCGCTGACCCTGGATGAAGCACTCGACGCAGCATTGCAGAATCACCAGCGGATCGAACAATTCCGTGCCAACGCTGACCGCTCTCGGGCAGCAGTCGGCATCGCCCGAGCGGCCTTTTTGCCAAGGATCGATCTCGATTACAGCTATCTCGAGCGGGATGAGGACCCACGCGCCCTCGGTGAAAAAAATTCCACCTTAAGCCTCGGTGCCGCGCTTAACCTGTTCAATGGCCTGAGCGATTACCACAATTACCGGGCTGCCAAACAGCGCGCCGAGGGCGCCGACTATCAACTGCAGGGCACCCGCGCCGATGTCATCCTGGAAACACAGCAAGCCTTCATCGAAGGACTGCGCGCCGCCCGTTCGGTGGCAACCGCCGCCGAAGGGGTTGAACTGCTGGAACGGCAGCAGCGCGACACCAAACTGAAATTTGACTACGGAGTGATCGCCCGCAACGATCTGCTGCGGGTCGAAGTCGAACTCTCTAGCGCCCGTCAGGACCTGCTGCAGGCCGAAGGGCAACAGCAGATTGCCCGCCGCCAGCTCGAACGCATTATGGGTGTCAGGTTGCCGGCGGAGGAGGTGTTGACAGAGCTGAGTAATAGCGCGCTGCAGGATTTTGATCCACAACTGATCGATAGCTACCGCCGGCAGATGCTGGACAATCGCAGCGAACTGCACTATCTGGGCAGTGAACTGCAAGCGGCCAAACGCGAGCAGCGCGCCAATAAAGGTGACTACCTGCCGCGCGTCGATCTGGCCATGGCGCACGAAGAATACGGCGACCAGCTCTCGCCGACCAGCAGTGACGACGAAGATAATCTGCTGACCCTGCGCGCCAGCTGGAACCTGTTCGATGGTTTTGCCCGCGAAAAAAACATTGCCGTAACAACTGCCCGCACCCGTTCGCTGGCAGCCGAACTGCGCGACACCGAAGCGACACTGGTGTTGCAACTAGAGACAGCCCTGCAAAACGCCCGCATCGCCCGTGGCCGCCAGCGAGAAGCGCGCACCGGCGTCACCTCGGCCGAAGAAAACTATCGAGTCACCGACAACCGCTTTGCCCAACAGCAAGCCACCACCGTCGACCTGCTCGACGCCCAGTTTCTGCTGACCCGCTCACGCAACCTGGAAATCGATGCCCGCTACGATCTCTATCTCAGTTCTGCACAGCTGGAACGGATTCTGGAGCAGCATAATCGCTAATCTTTTTTTGCTGCCAATCGGCAGGAGGCACCCCCCAGCTCCTGCCGATCGACAACGCCGAACCGCGCTGAAAGCTTTCCATTGACTTTTAATGAAGGCATCTCTTAAATTGTAGGTGTTCATGATTTTCAAGGGGGAAAGCACATGCCACTGAAAAATGAGCCAACCAACAACAGTCGACCGAGCGCACCAGCGCCGTCGGCTGTTGCTATTTCAAGTCCAAACCAACAATCAGACGAGAACCTGGCTGCGCCAATTGATCAGCTGAAGATAAATCGGCGCAGCCAGTATATCCCGATGCCGAAGCAACTCCTCAATTGTGCAGAAATCCGCTCCCGCTTCGAACAAATAAGCGGCAAAGGAATGCCGAAACGGATGACAACCGGAAAATTTGTCTATCTCGGCCCGACCATTCCGCCACCGGACAACCCGCTTTAACGAGCCGACCAAACAAACACCGAACAAGCGAGCTAAAAATCGACCGGACTGCGCACGGCAAGACCCGGCCTGTTCAGTACATGCGTATAGATCATCGTCGTCGCCACATCCGAGTGCCCGAGAAGTTCCTGCACCGTGCGGATATCGGTACCCGACTCGAGCAGATGGGTGGCAAAAGAATGCCGCAGCACATGGGGAGTGACCACCTTACTCAGACCGACCGCCTGGGCCGCCTGCTTGATACTTTTCTGCAGTGACGATTCATCAATATGATGACGGCGGATGTTGCCGCTCTCGGGATCGACACTCAAACGGTTCGCCGGAAACACATACTGCCAGCGCCAGTCACAAGCAGCAGCGGGATACTTCTTCGCCAGCAGCGATGGCATCCAGACCTTGCCGTGCTCACGCGCCAAATCCTCCTGATGAAGCTTCCGGGCAAAAGCGATCTGCTCCTCCAGTCGCGACCGATAGCGATCCGGCAGCACCGTGACCCGATCTTTACGCCCCTTGCCATCACGCACCAGGATCTGGCCATGCGCAAAATCAACATCCTTGCTCCGCAACCGCACGCCCTCCATCAACCGCAACCCGGCCCCATAAAGCAACCCCGCCACAAGTTCCTGAGTCTCGCTTAGCTCCTGTAACAGCGCGCTCACCTCGTCGCGGCTCAACACCACCGGCAAACGCTTCGGTTTTTTCGCCCGGGTGAAATCAGAGAAATCTCCCAACGGCTGACCGGCCACCTCCTGAAACAGAAATACCAGCGCGTTCAACGCCTGCTTCTGGGTACTGATTGCCACATCCTGCTTATCGGCCAACTCAGAAAGATAACACTTGACGGTGGTGCCATCCAGATCAGCAAGTTGACGCTGCGGATAACACTGCAAAAACCGCCGCGCCCAGTCAAGATAAGCCCTCACCGTTCGTTTGGCATACTGTCGACCACGCAACTCAAGCCGCATCCGCTCCAGCACCTGCTGATGGGTTTCGGAAAGTGCAACCTGCTTCGACGGTCGACTTTCCGGCGGCGGCGCAGGTGCCCCACCCGCCCAGGAACCGGAGCAGGATTCACCGCCCATGCCACTTGCAGGCAGTCGCGAAACAGATGCCACAGCGCCGAACGCGCCTGCCGATACTGCCACTCGCTCAACTTGGGTCGCTGTTGAATATTGTCCAGAAATGCCGACACATGCTCAGGCTGACAATCGCGGACAGAAATATGTCCGATAAACTTGATAAACTGCAGGCACCAGATCACGTACCAGCGGAAAGAATCGGCCTTGATGCCATTATTAAGCAGACAATCTTCATAATGACGCCAGAAAGAAGAATCGGGAGAGAACTCCCCCTGAGAATTTGCCATGGCCCCCCTCCATGTTTTCATTCAATTGTTACGCGAAAAAGTGTACAAATATAAGATAATGAATTTATGAGATTTTTCAACTGATATTATGGTTTCCGCAATATCCAATATCACGGAATCCGTCTAATCCCTGTTAGGTGGCAGAATGGAATCTGGCATGCCCTATCTGTTCGCGGCAGATTTAATTCTCTTCACCCATGCGCTTTTTGTCGCGTTCGTCGTCTTTGGCCTTTTGTTAATTTTTGCAGGCAAACTGCTTTCGTGGTCTTCGGTACGAAATCCGTGGTTTCGTTTGGCGCATCTCGTCGCAATCGGTGTGGTTGTGCTGCAGTCATGGCTAGGTGTTAAATGTCCTTTCACCACTTGGGAAATGGCGCTACGCGAAAGGGCCGGTGACACCGTTTATCCCGGTACCTTCATATCTCATTGGCTAGAGACGATTTTGTATTTCCGCGCACCGGAGTGGGTATTCATAGTTTGTTATACAGTTTTCGGGGCCCTGGTTCTGGCCAGTTGGTTCTGGGTTCGCCCACGTCCGTTTACTACACTTAAAAGACATGGTGCCACCTAACCACTAAATCAACGCGGACGGAAAATACTTCTGCTTTAAATTTGAATAGCTCGGTGGTGCTCGAACAGTTCGTCGCCGCCGGTTATCATGAACCGTTATGTGGCAACAATGAATGAAAATTTCGAAATCAATGAGCAGAACGTTTTAAGGGAAGCGCGTGAGTTGTCATTACGTATCAATGATAGCCTGCCCGAAAGAGTTGATCCTGCAGGCTTGACCTTGAAATCGAGAATACCTTTCAACACCGTGTCGTTAAGGGAGGTTTTGTGCCACAGAGTTGCTGAACTCTCCTCTACCGCCTTGGATTTATATGATTCAAAAAAGAAAATTTCATCCTACATTTTAATGCGGGCATGTGTAGAAACATGCGCTTCCATCTACGTACTAAGGAAGAAGATAGAAATTTTCTTAAAGGACCACGACGTTGAAGAGTTTTGGTCTCACGTACGCTCAGGCTTACTCGGGAGTCGAGAGGAAGATTCAAAAGTAAAAGCGAAAAACATTCTTACTTTTATTGACCATGTAGACAAAGAGCATAAAGGTTTCCGAAAAATGTTTGACACCTTATGCGAGTTTGCCCATCCAAATCATAGTGGTTTGCTGGGAGCATACAGTCAATTCGACAAAAAAAATATCTGGCTCGATCTTGGTCAGGAAATAGTTAATATTCATCCAGCTTTCGGGCTGGCACCATTTTACTTTAGCCTAGTCATTTTCGAAGAAGAATATAATGGAATGGTCCCTTATTTACGTGAATTAAATGATCATTTTGAGAAAAACGCCACATAACAAACTAATCAACCGGACGGAAATACTTCTGCTTTTGGCCAAAAGGCAAAATCTAAAATTTCGGTGGTGGCCGAACCTTTTCGTCGCCGCCGGTTATCATGAACCGTTAGAGTTCAAAGGAGATTTAAATGCGTTTCATTCTACTTGTTATTGCCATGTTATTCCTATCTGGCTGTGCTGCCAAATACGGTCAAACCAGCCTGACTACGCCAAATTCAAAATTTATGAAAGAAGCACCTGTCATAATCGCGACTCCGGGTAATGGGTTTTATGAAACTACGGAGCACCGATCCTCTGGCAGAATGACAGCTCTAGCAGTTGATGCTGCATTTTCAAAATATGCAACAAATGCCACCGTTGCAAAAGATTGTGATTCCCTCAACTGCTTAAAAGAAAAATACCCCAACGAATACCAATATTATGTCGTCCCCGAAATTCTGCATTGGGAAGAGCGTGCCACAGAGTGGTCAGGTATCCCCGATAGAATTGAGGTTCAATTATCAATCTACGAGAAGGAAACCTGGAAAGACATTGCTTCAACGACAATTTCAGGAAAAAGCAAATGGGCAACTTTTGGCGGAGACCATCCCCAAGACCTACTCCCGACCCCTTTAAACAATTATGTCGGTAGTCTCTACTGAAAAACTCTAACAAACCAATCAACGCGGACGGAAAACGCTTCTGCTATAAATTGAAAAGCAAAACCAATTGCGGTGACGCACGCAAGTTCGCGTCGCCGCCGGTTTGAGGTAGGTTGAAAAATATGGACACCAAAGTTTAGAGTAGTTCTCACAATGGAGGTGTCAGAATGGAAAGAGGTCCAAACGGCCGCTACTCGAAGGAGTTTCGGGATGAGGCTGTGAAAATGGTTATTGAAGGTGGAGTGTCCGCCTATGAGGTGTCACGTCGCCTTTCCTTGCCGAAATCAACCCTTGAAAATTGGGTGAGAGCGTTCAAGGAAGGCAAGCTAAGGGATATCGGAGACCACCGACGCCCCTTAACCGAGGTCGAACTGGAGCTTGCCAGAGTTAAGCGAGAACTGGCTCAGGTCAAGCAGGAGCGCGATATTTTAAAAAAAGCCGCCGCGTACTTTGCCAAGGAGTCGCTGCCCAGTACGCGCTGATAAAACAGATGCGGCCCAATTATTCAGTTCCGATCCTCTGTCGAACACTTGGCGTATCGCCAAGTGGATATTATGCCTGGCTGAAACAGCCCGAGTCACCTCGCCAAAAAGAGGAGAAGCGACTCGAAATTGAGATCAAGGCAGCCCACAAGAGGACTCGGGAAACTTATGGTCCCGAGCGATTACAGGAAGACCTTGCAGAGCAAGGAGTTCATGTCGGTATCCATCGGATCAAGCGAATACGTAAGAAGCTTGGCCTCAGCTGCAAGCAAAAAAAGAAGTTCAAGGCCACGACAAACTCTAACCATTCGCTTCCTGTTGCCGAGAACCTGCTTGAGCAAAAGTTTGACGTCGAGGCCCCCAATCAAGCGTGGGTGACTGATATTACATACATCCCCACTGCCGAGGGCTGGCTGTACCTTGCTGGCCATAAAGACCTCTTCACGGGGGAAGTCGTTGGATATGCAATGGGCGAGAGAATGACGAAGAATTTGGTCAGTCAGTCTCTTTTTCGAGCGGTATCAGCCAAGCGTCCGCCACCGGACCTGATCAATCATTCAGACCGGGGCAGCCAGTATTGTTCAAAAGAGTATCAACGTCTGTTGAAACAGTTCGGCATGCGACCATCAATGAGTCGCAGAGGGAATTGCTATGACAACGCCCCGATAGAGAGCTTCTGGGGAGTATTGAAAAACGAATTGGTTCACCATCGTAGATACGCCACCAGAAAAGAGGCGATGCGGGAAATTACGGAATACATCGAAATCTTCTACAACAGGCAAAGGCGACAGAAAAGGTTGAGTTATTTATCGCCTGCGGCCTTTGAACAAAATTATTACAGAGAACTAAATGCAGCTTGAGGTCATTTGGTGTCCACTATTGACGACCGACCTCAGTTATCATGAACCGTTAGGCATTTAAATGATAAAACTTTTGCTTTTAATCCTAATTGCCGCACTACTTGTTTGCAGCACTTGGTTTTTTCTAAAACGAGCTAAACCAAAATATCGTCTCTATGTAATATCCATAATTGTAGCTTGGGTAGCCATAGGCTTATTTGCAACTTCCTATTCGTCAAAGAAACATCCCGTTTATGAAAGTTCACTTAGCACCATAGAAAATGACTTAGTAATTAAAGAATTAATTGGTGAACCAATAAAAACCGGCTACTCCATGAAAGCAACCTATGATGACACTTTTGGGCGCTTTAAATACCCAATCAGTGGCCCGAATGGCGAGGGTACAGTTCATGTTTACGCAGAGAAAAATGGTGGGAATTGGCTTTATAGAATTTTCGACGTAAAAGTTAAAAATATTACGGTCGATCTAAAGCCTATGCCTAACAAACCAATGAACCGGACGGAAAATACTTCTGCTTTAAATTGAAAAACAAAACCAAATTTCGGTGGATCACGCAAGTTCGCGTCGCCGCCGGTTATCATGAACCGTTATATTTTCAATCGATATGAAGGTGATTGAGCAAATGAAAACAATTAGACTAATCCTCATATTTTCAATAATTTGTCCTGGCTTAAGTTTTGGCAAATGGAGTGATCCTAGCTTTGACTGCAGTCTGGCAAAAACGAGAATAGAAAAAACAATATGTGAAGACGGATACCTTTCATGGAACGACTCCTCCATGTCTAGTAAATATAAAAAACTTCTGTCCAGGGGAATTGTAAATTTAAAACATGAACAAAGGGAGTGGATCAAAGAAAGAGATGCATGTTCAAAAATTAACAATGAAAAAACATTCAATGAATGCGTAACAAGTGCATATCGAAAACGCATAAATGAATTAAATATTTTGTCAGTCAAGACTGATTACCCTGAGAATGGTTGGGGTCGTTATGAGGTAGTTGATTGGTGGCCAACAGGAATTAAGACCCACATAACTGGTATGTCTCCAAATGACGAGGAAACATGCCGTTCTTTTGAAGGTTTTTTGAATGATTTACCAACCAAACAACCTTATGTCTGCATTGTCGAAAGTAAGGACAACAGTTTCAGGCGGCCTGAGTGGAAAACCATAGACAAAGAAATAGACAAAACTACCGTAAGAAAAATATTTGAAAGTTTATTTAAAACGGGAATTTTAACAGAGCATTACAAGAAACTATTCAATAAGGGTGAATTCGCAATCAGAAAAACAACCATAAATGAAACAACAGACCTTGGCGGTACGGGAACAGTTTATGAACTGTTAACACATAAGAAATGTGAAAAGGAAAATCCAGAATGGCTCATCAAAGGTCTTGAAAAGGGTAATTTTTACTTTTCTGAACTTCAAAATGGCGAATTTGAAATACTTTTTAATTATCCCTGGTTTGTTGAATTGCTCATGCATGAGAATAAAACTTTTTTTTACACATTTTCTTCACACAATATTGACATTAATTGGTCTGTACTTGACAAAAAAATACAGGTTATTGACCTTTATAATAAAACAAAAAATCGCTACAAAAGATCATGCAGGTTCCAATACATAAAATATAACAAATCAATCAACGCGGACGGAAAATACGTCTGTTTTAATTTTTAAGAATTCGGTGGGGCACGGAACGTCGCGTCGCCGCCGGTTATCATTACCCGTTAGAATGCAAAAATAAATATGAGGGGCATCTTGAAGAAAACCATTCTCATAGCCTGTATTTCTTGTTTACTGGTAGCCACAGCATTTATCTCTTATCAAATTGGCCTATCGAATGGTTTCGGCTATGGCTATACATATGAAGCTACCCATTCCGCACCCTCACGTGGACTAGAAACTCTTATTGCATTAGAAAATTTCCGTTTGGGCGAAACAGAAAATGCGATTATCATCCTTGAAACCGCATTAGACAGCAGCATTATTGTTCACCATGCGGGAACCAACGATATTAAGATCCCAGTACCCTACATGTCCGTGTTTCCGGACAGTTCAGAAGCAGAAACCAATATTATGAAACGACTAGCAAAATACAGAAAAGAGAATCCATCACCAAGTCCATATCCTGACCCTATGGTGAGAAAATCTATTGAGAATGCCTTAAATTACTATCTTCAGTAAAAATGCATTCTAACAAACTAATCAACGCGGACGGAAAATGCTTCTGCTTTAAATTGAAAAGCAAAACCAAATTGCGGTGGGACACGCAAGCTCGCGTCGCCGCCGGTTATCATGAACCGTTAGGCTTCAAAAGGAAAAATATATGTCTCAATCCGGAGAGCTTCCACGAGAAATATGTATAGCCTTAAACCGTGAAGCCGCGATGAGTTCCATGTCTATAGGTATTGGTCTAACCCAGATAAGGAAATACAATTTCGCACAGAATGGATTGTTCTATAGCGGTATTCTTTCATACGTATCCGGAATCGAGAGACTACTTAAAATAATACTGATATACGATTATCGATTAAACAATGATGACAACTTCCCCAGCAATAATTACTTAAAAGATTTAGGTCACAAAATTTCAGATTTATTAACAACCTCACGTGAGATAAATACTAGGAACTCACTGTCCGTTGTCGATTCGTTTTTCGATCAAGATTTCATATATCCAAACTTAATTTCATTTCTCAGTGATTTTGCAATCCAAGCAAGATATTACAATCTCGACTACTTAACCGGGAAACAACAGGCAGGACTAGAGCCTCTCACCCGATGGGAATCGGAGGTTTGCTCTGAGATAATAAAGCGGCATTACAAGCCAAGATCAAAAAATACAGAAACAATAAATGAACTCTCAGGTTTAATGGCAGACAATTCCATTGTCCACCATACAAGGGAAGATGGTTCAGAAATTAATAACGTCTTTGACCTTATGACGCACAGTGATCAGATTCCTGTAAAACAAAAATATTCCATGTTTTACCTATATGTCATAGCCCGATATTTAAGCAATATTTGCAGGGAACTTGAATGTAAAGGTAATTTCTCCCCGTTTCTCAGCGAGTCATTTGATTTATTTAGAGTAAGTAACAATAGTTATGTACTTAATAAAAAAACATGGAATCCGAATTAACAATAATGCCTAACAATGCAATCAACGCGGACGGAAAATGCTTCTGCTTTAAATTTGAATAGTTCGGTGGGTCGCGAGCAGTTCGTCGCCGCCGGTTATCGTTACCCGTTAGCTTTCAAAATTATGAATAAAGAAATTCTACATACGGAACTATCTAATTTTATTAAAATAGCAGAAGAAAATAATATCGATTTTGCAAAATACACCAACGATTGCAGCGCCACAAAATTTGTTGTAAAAAAAGACGGATCAAGTCGTTACAAATCACGAATAATCTACGACTTTCACAACCTTTACCGTGATCAGGAATATGAAAGATTCTTCCCCCATTATGTATTAGCAATCTTGAACAAATCGTACCTTATGTACGAACTACAAAATGAAATAAGTATATGGGTTTGCTACACAGAAGAAGATTTCCGCGAAAATGGTTACATAGAAAAATTGTTGAAATATCTTATCGAAATGTATCCAGAAAAAAGAATCACAATTGACACGTTCAATAAGAGTTTACATAAAACTTGCTCTGATCTCGGCATCAACTTATTTAGGCAAGAAAGCTAACAAACCAATCAACGCGGACGGAAAATACTTCTGCCCTAAATTGAAAAGCAAAATCTAAAATTGCGGTGGGTCACGCAAGTTCGCGTCGCCGCCGGTTATCATGAACCGTTAGCAAGCAAGAATTATGAAATGCAATAAGTGCCAAAAAAATATCAGCAGTATTAAAGGGGAAGTTGCTGCCTATTCCATGTGGGCGCTAATCCCTCTTTGGTTCTTTCTACTGGGGCCGATATCTGCGGTCACGTTTGCGGGCCTTGGCTGGTACTTTTACAAAACACATAATTCAAAAAGTTTCGTGTGTGCCGATTGCCTGGTTCAAAATTGTCCAAGTTGCGACAAAGAAATGTCTTCAAGAAAATTCTGCAATAACTGCAAAATCATCCTTTGCCCGCTTTGCGGAAATCAGCAACATCACGAAAAAGGAACTTCATGGTTGAAGGCATCAATATTATTTCCAGTCACTTTTGTAGCTGCAATCGGACTGTTCTTTATTGATCCGTGGCTAGTGCCTCTTTCATATATGTTTTACGTTATTCTTACTGCGCCAAATTGCCAAAATTGTAGTGAAAAAGTGTATTTATCTGCGTTTTAAAAAACTTGCTAACAACTAAATCAACCGGACGGAAAATACGGCTGTTTTAAATTGAAAAACAAAACCAAATTGCGGTGGTGGCCAAAACTTCGCGTCGCCGCCGGTTATCATGAACCGTTAGCAGGCAAAATTTGAAAAGGCGTAAATTTCAGTCCCGCTTTTCGAGCAACATTGAAAGTCGAAATTTATTCCTTTGTCAAAAATTGTAATTGAATCACAATAGGAAACTTCGGAGGGGTTCGAAATGATCGACAGAAAACATATTTTCTGCCCCGCCGATCAAACACAAATAACTGCATAAAATCATATTGTCCGCCCAGGAATCTGCTCATCGCAAAAAGCGCGTTCCCCCGAAAAGGCGGTAGCGAAAGAAAAGCAAAAAGGCATCCAGTTTTTTGGTTGTAATTTGTAAGCTTTCAGCCTCTTGCGAAGCCAGCTAACAAACCAATCAACCGGACGGAAAACGCTTCTGCTTAAAATTGAATAAGCAAAACCAATTGCGGTGGGTCACGCAAGTTCGCGTCGCCGCCGGTTATCATGACCCGTTAGTTGCAAAAATAAATCGGAGGGGAAATGCATTTTTTCTATTTAGACGAAAGTGGTGACACAGGAGCAAATTTAAATGATCCGCACCAGCCAATTTTTGTGCTTGCTGGTCTCAGCGTAGCTGACAAAAAATGGAACAATACAAAAGAACGATTAGACGCGATCATTTCAACTTATTTTAACGGGGAAATCCCACAAGGTTTTGAGCTTCATACAATCGAGCTACTGTCCCCAAATGGCGAAGGTCCATTTGCGGGTCACGCTATTGAACGTCGTCTTCAACTTGTAAGAGACCTTCTTTCGCTAATCGAAGAACTGGGTCATCACATCCACTACTTTGCTATGGAGAAACAAATTCTCCAAGCCGCAAACTGTGAATATCAAACGATTTACGACACAAAAACACCTTACCTAACCAGTTTTGACTACCTAATCACCTATATTAATTGGCATATAAAAAAGAATTTGGGCCAATCGGCGCGTGGCATGATTGTAATGGACGAAAAAGAAGAACATCATCAAAATGTTGAAGACATAATCCACAATCGTCGTTTTGGCGTGCCGAATAATCAAAAGGTTAAATGGTTAGTCGAGTTTAGCTACCCTGTAGATTCAACTAAAAATCCAATGATACAGCTATCCGACCTTATCGCTCTTTGTATCAAAAGATTCCTCGAAATAAAAAAAGGCTATAAGGAAAATGTTCCTGCCGTTGTACGGCAGTTTTATGCTGAATGCTTCAACACTATCGACAAAAGGGTTGTCGGTCGAAAGGTAATCCCTAGAAACGGAAGAAATCTAAATCATTTCAACGATTTTATCGAAGGCATTCAATGTAAACCAAAAGTACAATGGCGCAGAGAGTTCGGTGTAAACCGCAACTAACAACTTAATCAACCGGACGGAAAATGCTTCTGCTTTTAATTGAAAAGCAAAACCAAATTGTGGTGGGTCACGCAAGTTCGCGTCGCCGCCGGTTATCATGAACCGTTAGGCTCCTAGGAATAAAGATTGAAGATAAAACTCTCTCACAAAGATGATTTAGAACTCTCCCGGAAGGGAATTTCTCAACTCATAAATCAATTAAAAACCAAAGATTATACAGAGCAAAACAATGCTCTTCTATATATTTTGAACGATATTGATAGAGAGATTATTAAATTAATAAAAAGTATCAATCAGCTTGATTATACAAGCCTACATACTCGTAACATTTTCGAACGGTACCTTATTCTGAGACATGTCTATTCGGACAGAAATGCGCTCCGGTGTTGGTATGGCCAGCAACACAAAGATTCAACTGATGTTAGAAATGGCTTCAAAAAATTACTTCAAAAACGAAATTTAGACACTTCTGCAGTAGACGAAGTCCAGGCATTTGATGACAAGTCTCTAAAAGAAAGTCATTACAAATTGGAGAAGAATTTCAATATTAGAGAATTAGCCAAAGACCATGGTTACGAAGATGATTATTTGTTTGTATATAAACTGAGCTCAAAATTAGTTCATCCATCATCCATGAAAGTAAATGGCTTTGCTGAGCTCACGGAAAACAACAATTACCTCACTGTCATCATGCAAATTGCAGTGTATTTCTGTCAAAAAGCTGAAAAATATTCTGCGAAAATCAGGAAAGAAATAGCCTAACAACGCAATCAACCGGACGGAAAATACGTCTGTGCAAATTTGAAAAGCAAAACCAAATTGCGGTGGGTCACGCAAGTTCGCGTCGTCGCCGGTTATCATGAACCGTTAGGCATCTAAATGATTACAATCTTAATTTTTGCAGTAGTGGCTGCGGCAATAATTGGTTGCCTGGTATTTTTACTCCGCGGAAATAAAACAAAATATAGACCTTATGCATTTGTAGTGCTCGTATTAGCTGGCCTTTCGATCAGTTATTTCTCAATGAGTAAACATCCGGTCTACATGGAATCAATAAATGAAATCAGTAACAACCAGGAAATCATAGAGCAAATAGGGGCACCTGTTAAAACGGGCCTGTCAATGAAGGCAACTTATGACGATTCATTCGGGCGTTTTAAGTTCCCAATTGAGGGGCCAAAAGGTCACGGAACAGTTTCAATATATGCCGAAAATATTAATGGTCTTTGGGTTTACAAAACATTTGAAGTAAAAATTGCAAATAAAACCATTAACTTAAAAGATATGCCTAACAACTAAATCAACGCGGACGGAAAATACTTCTGCTTTAAATTGAAAAGCAAAATCTAAATTGCGGTGGTGGCCAAAACTTCGCGTCGCCGCCGGTTATCATGAACCGTTAGGCGTCAGAAATGAAAATGAAATGATTAGAGTTTGGTCTGCATACATATTACTTGTTCTAGCCTGTGCGCCATTGATCCAGCCATCAATTACAGGCATAGAGTCAGTAACAAAAAATGGAATATTGTTTTCCTTTATTTCTTTTTTAACATTGTGGGCATGGATGTTTTTTCATTGTATTAGAAATAGAAAAAGCATTTTAGGCTTCGGTTCGTGGGCATTCTTTTTTGTGTTTCTAAATTTCATTGCGAGCTTCTTCTACTTATTTACGGTTTTTATGCCATATGAAAAAAACAAAATACGCCTAACAATAAAATCAACGCGGACGGAAAATGCTTCTGCTTTAAATTGAAAAGCAAAACCAAATTGCGGTGAGTCACGCAAGTTCGCGTCGCCGCCGGTTATCATGAACCGTTAGGTGCTTAAAAAATAACTATTCTAATCTTTTACTCATGGGAGGGGACAATGAACAAATTAAAACTCATCTGCTTGGCAATTTTCTTAATTATCCTCTGCGCTTGCTCTGGCACCAATATGAACAAGAAATATGGCAGATACCTACAAATATCAAATCCACTAACCCAAAAAATAGAAGCTCAAATCACCTTTCCCGATTCAACGATATGTCAAACTTCCAAATGGGCTGTTTCCCAAAGTTTCGGTAACGAATATTCAGAAATGAAAAACCTTTTTGAATGCAACTCAACCCCAACGGTAGAAGTTTTAAACTATTCATCAGAACTTAGAGTTGCAGGGACACCTCATATAATTTATGTCACATCAAAAGACGACAGCTTTTGTGAAAGCTTTACCACCGGAGCGGCACAAGATAACAACATCAACATAAAAAAAGAGTGCACTTCAAAATAGCACCTAACAACGTAATCAACGCGGACGGAAAATACTTCTGCGCTAAATTGAAAAGCAAAACCAATTGCGGTGGGTCACGCAAGTTAGCGTCGCCGCCGGTTATCATGAACCGTTAGCCTTCAAAATGAAATGCATGATAAAGCGAACATACAATGAGGTCGGTCGTCAATAGTGGACACCAAATGACCTCAAGCTGCATTTAGTTCTCTGTAATAATTTTGTTCAAAGGCCGCAGGCGATAAATAACTCAACCTTTTCTGTCGCCTTTGCCTGTTGTAGAAGATTTCGATGTATTCCGTAATTTCCCGCATCGCCTCTTTTCTGGTGGCGTATCTACGATGGTGAACCAATTCGTTTTTCAATACTCCCCAGAAGCTCTCTATCGGGGCGTTGTCATAGCAATTCCCTCTGCGACTCATTGATGGTCGCATGCCGAACTGTTTCAACAGACGTTGATACTCTTTTGAACAATACTGGCTGCCCCGGTCTGAATGATTGATCAGGTCCGGTGGCGGACGCTTGGCTGATACCGCTCGAAAAAGAGACTGACTGACCAAATTCTTCGTCATTCTCTCGCCCATTGCATATCCAACGACTTCCCCCGTGAAGAGGTCTTTATGGCCAGCAAGGTACAGCCAGCCCTCGGCAGTGGGGATGTATGTAATATCAGTCACCCACGCTTGATTGGGGGCCTCGACGTCAAACTTTTGCTCAAGCAGGTTCTCGGCAACAGGAAGCGAATGGTTAGAGTTTGTCGTGGCCTTGAACTTCTTTTTTTGCTTGCAGCTGAGGCCAAGCTTCTTACGTATTCGCTTGATCCGATGGATACCGACATGAACTCCTTGCTCTGCAAGGTCTTCCTGTAATCGCTCGGGACCATAAGTTTCCCGAGTCCTCTTGTGGGCTGCCTTGATCTCAATTTCGAGTCGCTTCTCCTCTTTTTGGCGAGGTGACTCGGGCTGTTTCAGCCAGGCATAATATCCACTTGGCGATACGCCAAGTGTTCGACAGAGGATCGGAACTGAATAATTGGGCCGCATCTGTTTTATCAGCGCGTACTGGGCAGCGACTCCTTGGCAAAGTACGCGGCGGCTTTTTTTAAAATATCGCGCTCCTGCTTGACCTGAGCCAGTTCTCGCTTAACTCTGGCAAGCTCCAGTTCGACCTCGGTTAAGGGGCGTCGGTGGTCTCCGATATCCCTTAGCTTGCCTTCCTTGAACGCTCTCACCCAATTTTCAAGGGTTGATTTCGGCAAGGAAAGGCGACGTGACACCTCATAGGCGGACACTCCACCTTCAATAACCATTTTCACAGCCTCATCCCGAAACTCCTTCGAGTAGCGGCCGTTTGGACCTCTTTCCATTCTGACACCTCCATTGTGAGAACTACTCTAAACTTTGGTGTCCATATTTTTCAACCTACCTCACAAACTAATTGCAGTTGTAGTGTTTATATTTCTGGCATGGTTGGTTTTCTACAACTACCTCCTGCCCCAAAAACCAATACTATTGTCGCTATTCGAGCCTGAAGGTTTATTTGAACCAATTGTTGAATTGAAAATAAAAAAAGAAAATATAAACAAAACGTTATCATTTGATTTTGAGCATGAATATGCTGGGGAGTATCTTGTTGGTCTGTATTTTAATAATCCATCACCATATGGAATCCCAATCGAAGATTGCGGCGCAATAACATTAACCTGCGAAAGCAGTGACAAAAAGCACTTCTCCAGAACCTACACGGTTTGGAGAGATCGTTTCGGCGGCCCAAGTGAGAAAAAAGTTAGAAATGCTGGAGTATTGTTCGACGCTTACAATGTCCCCAATAATATAAATAGAAATACAAACGTAAACGCGACCATAAGTTTAAAAGTAAAAAATCATTGTTTTGAAGAATATGGCCCATTTACATTTTTCATAAAAAGAAGTGGTAAGTAAAAAAGGCTAACAAACTAATCAACCGGACGGAAAATACGTCTGCGCTAAATTGAAAAGCAAAACCAAATTGCGGTGGGTAACGCAAATTCGCGTCGCCGCCGGTTATCATGAACCGTTAGAATTCGGAAATTGAAAAAGCATAAATTCAATATCCTCTTTTCAGCGAATTTGAATAACTGCAAAAGTTTCGCTTTGTTGAAATGACAAATAAGAGCAAAATGAAATAACTCGGAGGGGCGCCGGTTAATCATCAAAAGTTCGATCAATCCCCTTCCAAAACATAAAAAATCAATAACTGCATAAAAAGCAAAACTGCATCAATTCGTTTGGCCGCGAAAGGTTCAACGAAAAAGGAACGACCCGTTCCCGCGAAAGTTTTGTGGAACATGAAAAGCACAAGAATTCCAGCAATTTGAAATTGAAATTTTCGTTTTCATTGCAACAAGAATTCTAACAATATAATCAACCGGACGGAAAACGCTTCTGCTTTAAATTGAAAAGCAAAACCAATTGCGGTGGGTCACGCAAATTCGCGTCGCCGCCGGTTATCATGAACCGTTAGCTGTCAGAAATTATGGATATAAAAGAAAAAAAAATTGAGTTACTTGCGAAGCAATGCGAGATAATCGACCAAAAGATCCTTGCCTACCAAAGTCTTGGATCTAAGGTTCTCGGATTTGGTTCGACATTAGTATTGAGCATTTTAGCTTTAGCTCTAAAAGAAAAAGTAACTATGGTTCTCCTGGTTCTTCCAATCGGAATGTTTACTCTAATATTCTACTGGATGAACCTAAATTCATGGGTTCTCTCAGAGGGCGGATATAAAAAGGCAATAGAAGAAAAAATCAATAATATGCTAGGCGAAGATATTTATCTGTGGGAAACGAAAATTGTAAAATCAAAACACACGAATATAAACAATATTGCTCTCGATGTAATTTATGTACTAGTTCTATTTTCAAGTATTGCTGCAAGTGTTTATGCTTCAAAGCAAATAAAAATTGAAAATATTACTGAGTATACAATTGCAATAAACATCATTTTGTCATGCGTATCAGTTTTCTGCTTAGTGAGAAATAAGACCGAATTCTCAGATACTTATAATGAAGCATCAAAGCACTTTGAGAACGATACACAAAAAATAAAACAGCTAACAAAAAAATGAACCGGACGGAAAATACGTCTGCGCTAAATTGAATAGCAAAACCAAATTGCGGTGGTGGCCAAAACTTCGCGTCGCCGCCGGTTATCATGAACCGTTAGAATTCGGAAATTGAAAAAGCATAAATTCAATATCCTCTTTCCAGCGAATTTGAAAAACTGCAAAAGTTACGCTTTGTTGAAATGACAAATAAGAGCAAAATGAAGTAACTCGGAGGGGCGCCGGTTAATCATCAAAAGTTCTATCAATCCCCTTCCAAAACATAAAAAATCAATAACTGCATAAAAAGCAAAACTGCATCAATTCGTTTGGCCGCGAAAGGTTCAACGAAAAAGGAACGACCCGTTCCTGCGAAAGTTTTGTGGAACATGAAAAGCACAAGAATTCCAGCAATTTGAATTTAAAATTTACGTTTTCATTGCAACAAGAATTCTAACAATATAATCAACCGGACGGAAAACGCTTCTGCTTTAAATTGAAAAGCAAAACCAATTGCGGTTGGTCACGCAAGTTCGCGTCGCCGCCGGTTATCATGAACCGTTAGATGAAAAAAATGGAGGGAATAAATGATAACGATCAGGCCAGCTGTTATTCAAGACATTAAAAGAGAATTAGACCTCACTGCCTTCACGCAGCATTATTTCTCTGTCACCTCGCAGCAAAAAGATTACCTAATAAAAATTGAATTTAAGGGTGAGCAGAATTTTTATTTCCTCCTCAAGCAAGTTAAGCATGACAAACAACCATTTATCACCGAAGAGTCACCCGGTCTGCTAACACTCGAGCCCGAGAAAATGCAACATGAAAACATTCAAAATGCTCGCGGCAGAATTTATCAATGGGCATTGAGAATTGAACAAGACCATAAAGCTAACGTCCCAGGCTACAGTGACCTAGAGTCTTTGCGCGAAGAAATTCTTAAAAACATAACTGACAGTCTCAATTCAGACACCGCTAGCTTCACCCAAAACGAAAAGAACATTATGTTCGAAAAACTAAATGAGTTATCAAGCCAAGTAGAGGAACTTTACGCGGAAAAAACTGCAAACGGTCAACAAATCAACATAATGCGCCAGCAAATCAATAAACTTAAAGAAAGCGTAGAAATATTAAATAAACGTACTTGGTTGCTCTCAGCAGTTCATAGAGTTTTTGACATCTACAAAGAGGTCAAAGCTTCAACAAATGAAATCCCAGCACTAATCAGTGATTTTAACAATCTACTTCCAGACAATACGGAAATTGAAATAACGGAAGTAGTCGAATAATCATCTAACAAACTAATCAACGCGGACGGAAAACGCTTCTTCTTTAAATTGAAAAGCAAAACCAATTGCGGTGGGTCACGCAAGTCCGCGTCGCCGCCGGTTATCATGAACCGTTAGGTACAAGGAATTGAATTGATCATAATCGACAAAATCATATCAGTACTTTTTGTAGCAGGATTCATATTACTGCCAATATTTGTCATTATGAACATTCTGTCCGTATTCAATAAAAACAAAGTATCCAAAAGAATTAAATTTGTAATTTACATTTCATTTATCACTCCGATTCTTGGTGTTTTTCTACTCAGTCACATTATGTCTTCTTCTTGTTATGAAGAGACTATTAATTTTCTAACCGAAATAGACGGTAACCCTAAAATTTCAATAAATGCTTCGCCAGCAGACAATAATGACGAACTACTTTCAATGCTCAAAGGCATAAAAGATAACTACTTAGCGCACCACTCGCACCCAACCAAAAGTATTAAAATAAAAATAGAACAAAATGGTGAATCGTTGAGCCTTGTTCTACGGAGAGACTCACAGAAACCGCATGAATATTGGGTTTTCAACCCTCAATATGAACACACAAGTGCAAATGAAATTGCGCGAGTGACAACGTCACTATTAGACAATTATTGATCGAAAGAAAATGTACCTAACAAGAAAATCAACGCGGACGGAAAATGCTTCTGCTTTAAATTGAAAAGCAAAACCAAATTTCGGTGGGTCACGCAAGTTCGCGTCGCCGCCGGTTATCTTGAACCGTTAGATTTCAGAAAGAAAAAAAATGACTTACTCATATTTAGCAATTGCAATCATTGCCGAAGTCATTGCCACAAGTGCATTAAAGGCATCAGAAGGATTTACGAGGGTTATCCCAAGCCTTATCGTTATTATTGGATACGGAGCTGCCTTCTACTTCTTAACTCACGTATTAAAAACTATCCCTGTGGGTGTAACGTATGCAATTTGGTCAGGGCTCGGAATCGTTCTGGTCACGATTGCAGGCGTCATTTTATACAAGCAGACACCAGATCTTCCAGCAGTACTAGGAATGGGCTTAATAGTTGCGGGCGTGGTCGTGATAAACGTCTTTTCCAAAACAGTAGGGCACTAAATCTAACAATTTAATCAACGCGGACGGAAAACGCTTCTGCGCTAAATTGAAAAACAAAACCAATTGCGGTGGGTCACGCAGCTTCGCGTCGCCGCCGGTTATCATGAACCGTTAGAAGGCAAGAATAGAAATTGGAAACTAAACTAGAAAAATTTGCCAATTCAGACCTTAGTGCCACACCGAAATGGAGACTTACCCTCTATTTCATGATTGTCGTTTGTGGGCTTGCAGCAGCAATAATAACTTCATCTATTCAGCATCCTGAAATTGAAATCTGGCGGCACTTTTTAGCTTTCACAATTGGGGTTTCTGGTTTCACTGGTCTTTTTGTGCTTCTACATTATTCAATAAAAAGAAAAGACATAACACAAAGATATTTACCTATTATTTTGCGAGTTTGGTCAGCGATAATGACAATTCAAATATTATTCTTTATTGCAAAGTTATTAAGTCAAAAAGCCTTCTAACAAACTAATCAACGCGGACGGAAAATGCTTCTGCTTTAAATTGAAAAGCAAAACAAAATTGCGGTGGTGGCCAAAACTTCGCGTCGCCGCCGGTTATCATGAACCGTTATGCGTTTATATATAAAATGAATATTGATCCTAGCCATTCAAAAACACTAAAAATATCCAGCTCTGTATGGAGGGTGGATAGCCTTGTAGGCCTTCTAGATGAGCTTTCCAAAATTGAAGATTACAGCAAGAGATCAAATTCGCTCATATTTTATCGTGGGCACAAAGAAAAAAAGTGGCTTATTGACTCAACGTTTGTACGTTCTTTTAAAACAACTTTATTCGGAATAGAAGCTCATGAACGTCTAACAACCAGAATTGCTGACTCTAAAGAACATCATCTTTCGATTCTGAACTTATTCTTATTCAAGTTCGGTCTACTTTGTAGACCATCCGATGAACTTGAAGAAAAGGCCGCTGAGTTAGATCTTGATCCATGGTTCGAATTTATGAAGCGAATTCAGCAATATCCAGAGGAAGATGGTTTTTTCTTAAAAGGAACAAACCTTATTAATTGGAGCCTATCAAGTAATGTGGCCCTATTTTTTGCCAATGATGAGCGAGACAGCGATGGTGCACTATTTATTTGTAATGCAACAGCAACTGGAAATACACATCAGAAAGAACCACTTGGTAAAATATTAGAACTCATGGACCAAAAAGGAAACAACAATAACCCGCTTGGCATACCATTACTCATTCAACCATCAAAACATATATCAAACCCACGGCCGATAAATCAAGAGGCTGTGTACTTTGCTCAGATGGACATGCGATATGATCTCGAAACTATCTGGCATCAATCTTCGCAAGTAAATGGTGGCGATCGTATAGTTCTTAAAATTGAGTTACCAATTAAATTAAAGGCAGAAATTTCAAGTTATTTATCTGACAAAGGAATTAACAGAGAGTTTATTTACCCAGATGTGTAATAAAATACGCATAACAACGTAATCAACCGGACGGAATGGGCTTCTGCTTTTGGCCAAAAAACAAAAACTAAAATTGCGGTAGTGGCCGAACCTTCGCGTCGCCGCCGGTTATCATGAACCGTTAGGCATCTGAATGTTTAAAAGATTCATAGCTACGAACGCCACAATTTTTATAAGCTATTTCATCTTGTGGCATTTGGTTGGATTGGTTGATGAGAAATTCATAAAAATACCTCAATTTGAACTATTAATCTCAGCCTTAATTGTCGCAGCGGCAATCACGTTCATCGCTCGCAATATTCAGTATTTTTCAGTTTACCCAAAGGGGCAAAAATACCTATTAACAATACTTGTTGCCTCAGTTTGGTTTGCACTATGGTTCTGCACAAGCATAATTAGTTTGTTTTTTTATCCTGCCATTGGTGGTCACCATTAGCGGGATAATGCCTAACAAACCAATCAACCGGACGGAAAACGCTTCTGCTTTAAATTGAAAAGCAAAACCAATTGCGGTGGTTCACGCAAGTTCGCGTCGCCGCCGGTTATCATGAACCGTTAGCACTTCAAATCATAATCAATCAGGACAATTGAATGAGCCACTTACTCTGGTACCCTGGGCATGATTTATCGCTCATAAATATAGTTCGCGCTGAAAACTGTCATCTCTTTGATTCAGACGGAAAGGTCTACATTGATTTGGAATCGGGTGTCTGGAGCACCTCGATTGGACATGCTCACCCCAAATTTTTGCGCGCCTTGACCGATCAGGCCGCTCGTATCGCTCACACCGGCTTCTGCTACTCGAACACCGTCGTAGAGGAATCCGCACAAGAAATACTATCTTTACTCAAATTCGACCAAGGAAAGTGCGTGTTCCTCTGCTCGGGAAGTGAAGCAGTCGAATACAGCATAAGGGCAACACGTCAGATAGAACAGCGGCCGCTGTTGATGACCATGACGGACTCCTACTGCGGATCCTATGGTTCCGCATGGGAAAAGCGGGATGACGCGTGGTTCTGCTTTGACTGGGCGAAGTGCAATGTTTGTCCGTATGCCACCGAATGTAATGATAGCTGCGAGCATTGGTCAGCAATCCCATTCTCGAAAATTGGCGGTTTTCTATTTGAGCCTGGTAGCTCATCTGGTTTGGTGCGGTTTCCACCAAAGAAACTCATCAGAAATATTGTTGAAAAAATACGCAGTGGCAATGGCCTCATCATCGCCAACGAAGTGACCACTGGACTTGGTCGAACCGGGAAATGGTTTGGCTATCAGCATTACGATCTCTGTCCCGATATCGTTGCGATTGGGAAAGGGATTGGTAATGGCTATCCTGTCAGCTTGGCAGCCTTTTCAATGACAGTAGCAACGCGATTGGCGAAAAAGCCATTGCCTTATGCCCAATCTCATCAGAATGACCCGCTGGGTGCGACTATCGCACGAGAGGTCGTGCGAGCCATTTGTGACGAAGGTCTTATCAAAAGAGCCGAAGATCTTGCAGCAATACTTTCGAACGGACTTCAAGGAATCAAGGTGCGAACGAACAGAATTAAGGAAGTTCGGGCCAGAGGGCTGATGATTGCCATAGAATTAACTGACGACTCGAAAGGCTCATATACCTCCCACGTTAGAAAAGAACTTCTGGCCCAAGGCTATATCGTAGCCCAGCGGCCTGGTATCAATGTGCTAAGAATTGATCCCAGTCTAACAATTGAAAATAAAAATATTGAAGGGTTCCTGCAAACATTCGAGTCCGTGCTAACCATTTAATCAACCGGACGGAAAATACGTCTGCGCTAAATTAAAAAACAAAACCAAATTGTGGTGGGTCATGCAAGTTCGCGTCGCCGCCGGTTATCATGAACCGTTATGTGCAATCAATAGATGATGCACCCTACTACACTACCCAAAAGGGGGGTCTACATGTCCTACAAATCCACATTTCAACATTTATGCTTATTTGCAATCTTCTTGGTTTCACTAGTCGGTTGTGCAGGAAAATACAAGCCTGCCGAAAATATGGCCAACCTTAATGTGCAGTTTGCAAGTTCACTCTGGGATGGAGTCAAAGTTCCAGAAAACCAACAATGCAACAAATTTGGCGGTAATGCGGAAACACCTAGTTTGAAAATTTCAAATATTCCTCCGAATACTAATGCATTAATCGTTGAATACAGTGATCGCGATGCACAGCAAATGGACAATGGTGGTCACGGCAAAGTTGGCTACACAATCGCCACCAAAACAACTGAAGTGACTATTCCGTCCATAAAGGGACATACCTTTGAACTTCCAGGGGAGTTCTTCATTGTGTCCCCTCATGCAAACCCGAGTTGGGATAAAGCAGGGGCCTATATGCCACCGTGCTCTGGTGGTCGTGGGAATAGATACTACGCAACTGTAAAAGCGGTTTATGAAGCCCCCGAAGGCCAACAATCTGAGCTTTTCGGAAAAGGTAAAATTGAACTAGGAAAGTACTAAATCAAAAAAGCACATAACAAATAAATCAACCGGACGGAAAATCCGTCTGCGCAAAATTGAAAAATATAAAAGGCGGTGGCGCACGCAAGTTCGCGTCGCCGCCGGTTATCATGAACCGTTAGGCATCTGGAAATTTTATGAAGAACCCAGAAATTACATCTCTATTCAAATATCGTTCAGTTGACGAACTAACTATTGAGATGCTCGTCAATATGAAAATGTGGTGCGCACAACCATCAACCTTTAACGACCCTTTCGAATGCGCATTCGATATGCACGGTGACTTCACCCAAGAAGAACACAGAAACCACCTTTTAAAACACTTCGGGACAGACGATAAAGTTGCAACAAAAAAGATGCTTGATGAGTATGGTTCCGATGAGAAATTTAATGGAATAAAGGCATTACAGCCAAAAGCAAAAGAAAAAAGTAAAAATGCCATTTCAAAGCTCGGTATTTTCAGCATGAGTGAAGACCCTTTAAATATACTGATGTGGGCTCATTATTCCAATGACCACAAAGGCATCTGTATTGAATTTGAGCGTACAGAAAAAAACGCACTCGGGAACAGTACTCACACCGACAAAGTGACTTATTCAAGGGACCTTCCGAGATTCAGCTACCTTGAGGCGTTAACTAGCAGACCGAATCAAGATGACATTTTTCTTACTAAATCTGAAATGTGGAGTTACGAAAAAGAATGGCGTCTTGTAGTGGCAGAAGGCAATCAAACGTACCCAATGCCAGCAAACATTATTTCTATAATCTTTGGCCTTAGAACCCCTGATCGACATCAAGAACTAATTTACAATATTATGTCGAAACACAAGGGTGTTAAATTTAAAAAAGTAGTTGAAATAGAAGGAAAATATCAACTCCAAGCAAATGATCTGCAATTTAACATCATCCCTTGGAATGTTCATAAACCAGAGCTATTTAAATAATGCCTAACAATAAAATCAACCGGACGGAAAATACTTCTGCGCTAAATTGAAAAGCAAAACCAAATTTCGGTGGGTCACGCAAGTTCGCGTCGCCGCCGGTTATTATGAACCGTTAGCTGCAAAAAGGAATAATCATGACTGATGAGATAACTGAACAGCAAGAAAATGAAAAACTCTATGGTGTGATTGCCGAATCTGACAGCTACGGAAAGCAACTTGTATTGCTAGATTTATCATTTGGCAGACTTCTTGACGAAATTGTAGTCCCATATGACAACAACGAGCCGTTTTTTATAGATGGTGTTCCTGTTACAAAAGACCAAGTTAAAAGAATTAAAATTGTTGAGCTCGGCGATGCTTATCGACAAGGAATGTGGGAGCTTCAAAGAGGACTTACTCGAGGGGAAAGTGCAGCTAAAAAAACCTATGGAGAACAATATTCCACAAGGTTTGAGCACATTCTTCGAACGGATACGGTTGATGTTACTTCCCAAGTCATCAAAGCATATTACCAAGTCATCAAACCAAGCATTAAAGACTACCTACCCAAAAGACAAGAATTAATTGGGGCGGCAACTAAAGTATTTGTTGAGGGCATGAAGGCTCTTAGCAGCTAACAAACGAATCAACGCGGACGGAATGGGCCTCTGCGCAAAATTGAAAAGCAAAACCAAATTACGGTGGGTCACGCAAGTTCGCGTCGCCGCCGGTTATCATGAACCGTTAGGAGGAGGAAAATGAATAAGCCAGAGGGGGTCAATCAAGCAATCATTGCACTGTGGGCAACGATTGCGGTATCCGCAATCTGTGCACTGATCAATAGGTGGATTGGCGCTATTTCTTTTGACGAATTCTGTTTGAATATTTTTATCTATGGCCTTGTTTGTATTTTGCCTTACAAAATCAACAAAGGAAGCAATGCCGCACGATATGTCTTCGCAATATTTTTCGTCATCTCATTGCTACTTCTCCTCGGTGGGCTTGGACAAGAAATGCCAAAATTAGACTTCATCGTGTCCATCCTAATCATTCCAATCAATATCTTTATTGTATATCGACTTTTCCAATCTCAAGCATCTCATTGGTTTACTGGCCAGAGTGTGCTCAGGAGTCCTCCTAACCATTAAATCAACGCGGACGGAAAATACTTCTGCCCTAAATTGAAAAGCAAAACCAAATTGCGGTGGGTCACGCAAGTTCGCGTCGCCGCCGGTTATCATTACCGTTATGTGTATGAAATATAATCAAAAAGAAAGGCACCGGGACCTTCTATGTCGACAAAGTCATGAGTGAAATTTTGGGTTTTGTTGTATTGACCGGCCCGCTGTTTCTAATTGTGCTGTGGGTGCCGGTGTGTATTGTGCTGGCAGTGTGGTTTGGTAGGAAGTTCATCAGAAAAAGCTTGCCGCTTAAAGTCGTGGTCTGCACGCTGGTATTTCTTGTTGCAGTAGTCATTCCCTTTTCCGACGAAATCGCTGGCCGTATCTACTTCCACCGCTTGTGTGACACCGAAGCAGGCGTAAAAGTGTACCAACCAATTGAGCTGCCTGCCGAGTACTGGGATGATCAGGGGAATCCAATATTTTATGATGAGAGCAATGGGAATTCCACTCTACCATCTGAAAGATTTTATGAAGTTGAATCAAAAAAAACAAATCGCCTCTTTGGTATAAATGAGCATCGGACAATTCTATTGGATATAAATACTCACAAAATAATAAGTGAAAAATGGTTATTTAGATATTGGGGTGGTTTTATTTCAAGGAATTTTACTCCCCATAACACCGCAACTCATTGCGGTGGAGATTGGGATGAATTTGTAAAAAAACAATTCGTGCCTGTAATTGAAATTGAATAGTTAAATGTTAAGAGCATAATAAAGTTTCAGATCATACAAAAACACATAACAAACTAATCAACGCGGACGGAAAATGCTTTTGCGCTAAATTGAAAAGCAAAACCAATTGCGGTGGGACACTCAAGTTCGCGTCGCCGCCGGTTATCATGAACCGTTAGGCCGTTATGAATTTAATAGTCGCAATATTGGCAGGATCTGCGCTTGGAGTGGCCATCTACTTCATCATTCGGCCAGTCTATGTTTATGCACTTGAAAAAGGTAAATCAATAGGACAATTAAAAACAATAGGACTTGGACTGTATGTCC
Source organism: Desulfuromusa ferrireducens (assembly GCF_055389805.1). NCBI lineage: Bacteria > Pseudomonadati > Thermodesulfobacteriota > Desulfuromonadia > Desulfuromonadales > Geopsychrobacteraceae > Desulfuromusa > Desulfuromusa ferrireducens. The sequence goes on along the minus strand of NZ_AP042415.1, from coordinate 2,594,849 downwards.
TCACTGTCATTTTTGGTGGGATATTGAGTTTGCTATTTGCAGTAACGAAATTTCCAAATATCCAAAATTACGAAATGAATTCTGCAATATTAGCTTGTCTATTATTTTTTGTTTTACCGTTTGGACGAATGCTGTACCGGAATAGCAACTCACAAAAATCGGCCTAACCATATAATCAACGCGGACGGAAAATACTTCTGCGCTAAATTGAAAAGCAAAACCAATTGCGGTGGTGGCCAAAACTTTACGTCGCCGCCGGTTATCATGAACCGTTAGCTATCAGAAAATGGAGAGGGACATGAAAAAAGCAATTATATTTTTCATAATAATTTCCATGCTTATCCCTTCAATTTCCTTTTCAAAAAGTTTCAGTTCAAAACACGATAAAGTAACCAAGATTTTTCAGGGTAACACTGAGCCAACAGCGAAAGATGCAACGTGGACACAAAAAGGCATATTTAAAGTCGGTGTTATAAACGACGGAAGCAGCAGAAACGGATACGCTCAATATGTTTGCGAAGTTCTTTACGACGAAGGTTTCAAAGGCCAACGAGTCTGGGTTCAAGTTATGGACATTATGAAATTAACAAACTCAGGAAAAAGGGTAAAATTGGGCGAAGCTCGGTGCAAATAAATATAGCTAACCAGATAATCAACGCGGACGGAAAATACTTCTGCTTTAAATTTGAATAGCTCGGTGGTGCTCAAGCAGTTCGTCGCCGCCGGTTATCGTTACCCGTTAGGGCTCAGAAATTGATAAAAAGCATTCTTATTTTTTCAATCGTAATGGTCGGTCTAATTTCTGGAATTTATAGTATTTATTTAGGTATTCGAAAAAATAAAAATGAAAAAGTTAAATTAAAAACTATATCTTTCATAAAAAAGTTATTTAAAAAAACAGAATTAGGAAACTTCACAGGTACAGAAATTATAATATTAGGCATTTTCTCAATAATTGGATCTGGACTTATAATTGTCATAAGCAAAATGCCCTAACAAACTAATCAACGCGGACGGAAAATGCTTCTGCAATAAATTGAAAAGCAAAACCAATTGTGGTGGGTCACGCAAGTTCGCGTCGCCGCCGGTTATCACCACCCGTTAGGGTGCAAAGAATAAAATGATAGAAATACTCATTCTTTCTCTATGTTTACTATTTTATGTACCACCAACAATAATAATTTTCAGAAACACCAAATTTATTGGACCAATAAGATTTTTTTACAGTTGTACGGTCGTACCAGTTTTTATAATTTCCATGTTTATAAACATATATTTTGCTGCTGAATTATTCCCCCAATTTTTCAATACGATAGCAGCGAACCAAAATGCATCAAAAGGAAGTGCCATGTTGGCAGCTATTATTTCATGTCCACTGGCGGCACTAGTTTCGTTTCTCTATTTTAAGTTTTTTTCAGTATTCAATCAGAAGATGATCCCAAATGAACAAAAAAGCACCCTAACAAGAAAATGAACCGGACGGAAAACGCTTCTGCTTTAAATTGAAAAGCAAAACCAATTGTGGTGGGTCACGCAAGTTCGCGTCGCCGCCGGTTATCACTACCCGTTAGGTTTTTAAATTATGGAATCATTAACCACGCCATTAATTTTATCTTTCATTTCTGCAATAACTTTTGTTGCGTATAAACATCCAAAGGCATATAGCAAAATATATTTTGTATTAATGGCAATTGTATCACTGCCATATTTTGGAATAACACTTTGGAACGCAGCAATAAATAAAACGCATAATTCAATCTTTGGATTTGTCTCAAAAGATTCTATCGATGCCGCTTCAGCAAAAGTTGCTTCTCTATATGTAAATATCCCATATATAACAGTGTGGTTCTTTGGCGCAATGATCTATATAGCCATCCTACTTTTCCTAGAAAATATATTAAAACATGAGGCAAAGTAACAACCAGAATACATAGTGACAGATATACGTTTTTACAAATAAACCTAACCAAATAATCAACCGGACGGAAAATACATCTGTCCAAAATTGAATAGCTCGGTGGGTCGCATTGCGTAGGCCGCCGCCGGTTATCATCATTCATTAGGTGGCAGAATGGAATCTGGCATGCCCTATCTGTTCGCGGCAGATTTAATTCTCTTCACCCATGCGCTTTTTGTCGCGTTCGTCGTCTTTGGCCTTTTGTTAATTTTTGCAGGCAAACTGCTTTCGTGGTCTTCGGTACGAAATCCGTGGTTTCGTTTGGCGCATCTCGTCGCAATCGGTGTGGTTGTGCTGCAGTCATGGCTAGGTGTTAAATGTCCTTTCACCACTTGGGAAATGGCGCTACGCGAAAGGGCCGGTGACACCGTTTATCCCGGTACCTTCATATCTCATTGGCTAGAGACGATTTTGTATTTCCGCGCACCGGAGTGGGTATTCATAGTTTGTTATACAGTTTTCGGGGCCCTGGTTCTGGCCAGTTGGTTCTGGGTTCGCCCACGTCCGTTTACTACACTTAAAAGACATGGTGCCACCTAACCACTAAATCAACGCGGACGGAAAATACTTCTGCTTTAAATTTGAATAGCTCGGTGGTGCTCGAACAGTTCGTCGCCGCCGGTTATCATGAACCGTTAGCAGGCCAAAATGAATAATAAAGAGATTCCGAGTAAACAAATAAAAGGATTTGATTTTTGGTTTGCAGCCGTTGGAATCATTGGTCCAATAAGCCTTATTTTTTATTTTCCGTTTTCATTCGTAATAAATTTACTTTCATCACCACTTGGTTTAAGCCCAGAAATTGTAGGCATAATTCCTTGGTTGCTTAGTGTTTCTTTCAGCTTTGCAGCAATTTGGGCTGGGTGGAAGGTTTTTAAAGCAGACAAGTAAAAATCTGCTAACAACTAAATCAACGCGGACGGAAAATACGTCTGTTTTAAATTGAAAAGCAAACCCAATTGCGGTGGTGGCCAAAACTTCGCGTCGCCGCCGGTTATCATGAACCGTTAGGTTTCAAGAAATGGAGGGGAAATGACTTCTAAACGACACATCACAAATCGACAATCACTCCAAATTGGTGGACTACTTGTCCTCGTTGGTCTTGGGATTTTGGCATTCGCTGCCTATATCGCATACTTATTGGCAACAACATATTATCCTATTTTCAGCAATGGTACTTGGTCTTCAATGCTGAACCCAGAAGCAAAACCATACTCCCCTCTGTTAGGACCTGCAGTTCTAATTGAAGCAGTGTGCTATGGGATTATGCTATTTTATTCCCTATATTTGCTTTATATGTTTTTCAATAAAAATGTAAATTTTCCAGCTATGTTTGTAGTCCTTGCTGTTTTTTTTACAATTTTCGTTTTTTTAGATTGTTGGGCGATAGCACTTGTCGATCAAAAACCAGTATCCACACTATTCAATTCTGCAATTTATGAAAGAATCATAAAATCTTTAATTGGATTCATATTATTTACTCCATATCTGTTTATTTCAAAAAGAGCAAAAGCCACGTTTCAAGAATAAAAACCTAACAAATAAATGAACCGGACGGAAAATACTTCTGCTTTAAATTGTTTAAAAGTCTCGGTGGTGCACGCAAGCGCGCGTCGCCGCCGGTTATCATGACCCGTTAGGTGCTGAAATGATAATTAGTAGTGATATCGAGCTTGAGCAATGAATACGGAATCATTTTCAATTTTATAAACAATTCTGTGTTCATCATTGATTCGTCGAGACCAATAACCAGACAGGCCATGCTTCAAAGGTTCGGGTTTCCCGATGCCAGAAAAAGGTGAGCGCTGCACATCTTGAATCAACGCATTCACCCGCTTGAGTATTTTATTATCAGTCCGTAACCAGTATTGATAATCATCCCAAGCATTTTCAGAAAACATGAGCCTCACAGATTAAGCTCGCGTTCGGTACCACTGTCTGATTCAAGCTGAGCAATAGACTCAAGAAGACGTCGGGCATTTTTGGGACTTCTCAGCAAGTAGGCTGTCTCTTCAAGAGCTTGAAAATCTTCAAGAGACATCATAACGACAGAGTCTTCGTTACGACGTGTAATAATCACAGGATCGTGGTCATCGCAGACCTTTTTCATTGTTTTAGCGAGGTTGCTTCGTGCATTAGTATATGAAATGGCTTCCATTGGTCACGCTCCTTTCGAGTACATGTACGAATCACTGTACCACAAATGAAAGGGCATAACAAACTAATCAACCGGACGGAAAATGCTTCTGCGCTAAATTGAAAATAAAAAATGGCGGTGGCGCGCAAGATCGCGTCGCTGCCTATTATCAAGACCCGACAGGATGCAGCGGGCAGAATATAGGGACCACCCCAGAGAAACCTTCAGCAACAAAAAAGAGAGAAAGATATGATCCCGATTGAAACACTCATAACCTTTTCCACTGCATCAATTCTGCTCGGGCTTGCTCCGGGTCCTGACAATATTTTCGTCTTAACTCAGTCCGCCCTGCGCGGTCGATGCGCTGGGATAGTCGTCATGCTAGGCTTGTGTACGGGGCTTATCGTTCACAGCTTTGCGGTCGCATTGGGGGTCGCAGCGATTTTCCAGACCTCAACCATGGCCTTTAGCGCACTTAAGTTTATCGGTGCCGGATATTTGGTTTATCTTGCCTACAAAACCTTCCGCGCCCCGGTAGAAAAAATACACACCTCAACAAATGGCAACACAAACCATTGGAAACTGTACTCCCGTGGCATCATCATGAACATCACCAACCCTAAGGTTTCGATCTTTTTCCTCGCCTTTTTACCACAGTTTACTGATCCAGCACGAGGTCCAGTCGCGACACAAATCCTGCTCCTTGGGGGCCTGTTTATTGCCGCCACTATTTTGGTGTTTGGTAGCATTGCCCTGCTGGCCGGAACCCTTGGACAATGGCTGAACCGATCTGACCGCGCTCAAACGATCTTAAACAAGCTTGCTGGCACCGTATTTGTGGGACTAGCCCTAAAACTGGCAACAACAGAGCGTTAGCTGAAAAATCTCGCCAGTAGCTCAATAGAGTCAGCCTCTGGTGTAGTTGTAACACTGCATAATGTACGTAACGAAAGACGCTACCTGACAGAATTCAATCGTTAAAAATAAACCACCAAAGGTTCCGAAAAAACAGACAAAAAAAAGCCCGCCAGGTTTCCCCGGCGGGCTTATCAATATCAAAAGCTATGAACTAATTACATAGCATCGATAATAGCGTTCAGAGTTGCGCTTGGGCGCATCGCTGCAGCAGCCTTGATTGGATCAGGGCGGAAGTAGCCACCAACGTCGACTGGGGAACCCTGACAATCGGTAAATTCTGCATCGATCTTGGCAACGTTCTTCTCGATCTCAGTAGCAACCTCAGCAAAACGTGCCTTCATGGCAGCGTCCTTGTCCTGAGCGGCCAGAGCCTGTGCCCAGTAGAAACCAAGGTAGAAGCTACCACCGCGGTTGTCAATTTCTTTGACTTTACGCGAAGGAAGTTTCTGATTCTCCAGGTACTGACCGATAGCAGCATCCAGAGTCTCAGCGAGGATTGCAGCTTTAGGATTATTGTCAGCAGATGCAGCCTGCTCCAGAGATGGAACCAGCGCACAAAACTCACCGAGGGAATCCCAACGGATGTGACCTTCTTTGAGGAACTGCTCAACGTGCTTCGGAGCAGAACCACCAGCACCGGTCTCGAACAGACCACCACCAGCCAACAGCGGCACGATGGAGAGCATCCGAGCAGAGGTACCCAGTTCGAGAATTGGGAACAGGTCGGTCAGGTAATCCCGCAGTGCATTACCGGTTGCAGAGATGGTGTTTTCACCTTTGCGAACCCGCTTGATGGAGAATGCGATTGCGGCTTGCGGCTCCATGATCTGGATATCCAAACCAGCAACATCAAACTCAGGCAGGTACTTGTTAACCTTTTTGATGATTTGCGCATCGTGGGCACGGTTTTCGTCAAGCCAGAAAACGACCGGCTCGCCGGAAGCCTTGGCGCGGGTTACTGCCAATTTGACCCAGTCCTTGATCGGTGCATCTTTAGCCTGACAAGCGCGGAAGATATCGCCTTCTTCAACCTTCTGATCGTGCAGGGTCACACCGTCGAAAGTCACAACGCGGATATTACCGGCGGCAGGAGCTTGGAAGGTCTTGTCATGGGAGCCGTACTCTTCAGCCTTTTGTGCCATCAGACCAACGTTGGCAACACTACCCATGGTGGAAGGATCGAACTGACCATTTTTGTTACAGTCTTCGATAATTTCCTTGTAGATGGTTGCGTAGCAACGATCAGGGATCATGGCGATGGTATCTTGCAGTTGGTCCTGCAGATTCCACATTTTGCCACCGTCACGCACAACGTTAGGCATCGAAGCGTCGATGATAACATCGTTAGGAACGTGCAGGTTGGTGATGTTTTTACGCGAGTCAACCATGGCTAGCGCTGGCATCTCTGCGTAGCAGGCGTTGATGTCTGCTTCAAATGCGGCAGCTTTGTCAGCCGGGAGGCGGTTCAGTTTTGCCAGGACATCACCGATACCGAAGTTGACGTTTGCGCCGATTGTTTTCAGGTCATCTGCATGCTTGTCAAGGGCAGACTTGAAGTAAACCGAAACGGCATGACCAAACATGATTGGGTCGGAAATTTTCATCATGGTGGCTTTGAGGTGCAGAGAAAGAAGAACGCCCTTCTCTTTTGCTTCTGCGATCGTTGCGCGGATGAAATCACGCAGAGCAGCAACATGCATAACCGAAGAATCTAGAACTTCACCTGCTTGCAAAGACAGCTTGTCTTTGAGAAGGGTCACAGCGCCATCGGTAGCAACAAACTCAAACTTGACGTCAGTCGCTTTATCCAGAGTAACCGAAGTTTCGGTCTCGTAGAAATCGCCACCGCTCATGTGCGCAACGCGACACTGAGAGGTGCCGGGAGCAGGCCAAGGCTGCATCATACGGTGCGGATTTTTCTGGGCGAATCTCTTAACCGAAGCTGCAGCGCGACGATCTGAGTTACCTTCGCGCAGAACGGGGTTAACAGCGGAACCAAGACACTTGGAAAAACGAGCTTGCAGCTCTTTTTCTGCATCATTTTTAGGCTCTTCAGGGTAATCAGGGATTTTGTAACCCTTTGCCTGAAGCTCAGCAATGGCTTCTTGCAGCTGAGGGACCGAAGCACTGATGTTCGGCAGCTTGATAACGTTAGCTTCCGGCTTCTGAACGATCTCGCCCAACTGTGACAGATAGTCTTCAACCTTCTGATCTTCGGTCAAGTTATCCGGAAAGTTTGCAATGATACGACCGGACAGGGAAATGTCCATGGTCTCGACGTCAACGCCGGTACCTTTGCAGAATGCCTGAACGATCGGCAGAAAAGCGTAGGTAGCTAATGCCGGTGCTTCATCAATTTCGGACCAGATAATCTTTGCCATGTGTCTCTCTCCTTAAAGTTTTAATGCCAGTATTACTAGAGGGCTGAAAAGACTAAGATTATGCCCTTTCAAATCCGTCCTCCAAAAAAATACATATAAAGCAGGTATTCCATGAAGTTGTATACAGTATACAGAAGGCTATTAGCTGTCAAGAAAAAATGGCCATTTTGAAGCCGATCGATTCGGTCCCTGACAAACACGTGAATCGATTGCTGATAACCGGTATCGGCCGATCCTCAACGTCTTCCCAGTTCAAAAGCTAACCTCCTGTTTTAACTTGCAACATAGGCAGACAATGACGGACAATGGTACGCATATAAAACGTAAGAAACAGCGTTGCCGGCCGCTTAAAAAACTCTAAAACTTAGCCCTAAAGGAACAGGACAGCACCCTGCCATGACCCCTATCGAATTCACAGTCCTTGCCATCACTTTCATGATCAGCCTATCGATTGTTTGGAGTTCGCTACGAGTCGGCATTACTCCGGTTCCCAGCTCTGCGAAAGCCAGGCAGGCGATTCTAGAGGCCAGCGAACTGGCTTCCGCTGAGCTGATCATCGAATTGGGATCAGGGTGGGGCCATCTTGCCGTGGCGCTAGCCAAGAAATACCCAGAACGACAAGTCATCGGCTATGAGCTTTCGTTGATTCCATGGCTGGTGTCGCTCATGCAAAAAAAACTGCGAAGGGCAACCAACCTCACCCTGCGGCGCAAAAACTTTCTCAACATCGCCCTGCCGGATTCTTCGCTGCTGATCTGTTACCTCTATCCGGGTGGGATGAAAAAGCTGGCCGACAAACTACGACGGGAGAAACCGGGCGTAGAGATGCTCATCAGCAACACCTTTGCCTTGCCGGATGCAGAACCGGTGCAAACCATCCGACTGAACGATCTCTATAAATCGCCAATCTACGTTTATCGTTTCGAGAAGGAAGTAGAATTAAATATCTAGAAATGAGATGTGAAAATCGTCCAGACTGATGACCAGGCAGCGATTGAGCAGTTTCGGTTCGTCGCCAAGCACGGCGAACAGTTCAGTCGTCATCAAGCCAGCCAACACCGCCGCCGCATCCCCTGATACCGGGATATCCCCTTGCGGCTGTTGAGCTCCGGCAAATATCTTTGTAAGTGACTGGGATTTGCCTTTGAGCAATGTCAGCACTTGACCATGCTCACCCTGCAGTCCGGCATGGACCAAGTAGACCTGCTCAGGGGTGACGCTATCCAGCAGATAACGACTGGTGTAATTATCGAGACAGTCGGCAACAACTGTCGTATCAGCAGGGACCTGAAAGTTCACCTCAATTCGTCCCGGCAGCGGCACAATCTCGGTGCTGCTGTTAATTCGAGACAAGCGATCGCTGGCCAACATCAATTTCGAACTGCCGATGTCTTCTTCGGCGTACAGTAGCTGTCGGTTCAAATCAGGCCAGTCGACCACCCCATCATCGACCAGATAAATTTTTCCTACTCCGGCTCGCACGAGTAACTGACTGACGGTTGCTCCCAAGCCACCGACTCCGGCGATCAACACAACGGCCGCGCCAATCCGCTGCTGTTTTATATTCCCCCAGTGGAGAACCTGCCGGGCGTAGCGCTCACCATGCGTCGCCATTACCCGCCCGCCCCCGGCGGGAAAAAAGCAATAATATCATTATCATTGACCTTGGTTGCCAAACCGTCAAGGTGCAACACATTATGTCGATTGAGCAAAATAATGGTCCCGGCATGCAACTGATTGTTGCCATCAAGTAACTTATGCAGAAAGGGGGTTGTCAACTGCTGCTGAACCCGCTCGAGCAGGAGCGCAATTGTTTCGTTTTCAACGACCGGCAATTCAAGCTTTTCCTGCTGTAGAAGCAACCGCAACAAGCTGTAAAACTGGATCTGGATCATAACCGCCTCACGAGGCCAGACGCAGCTGCGTCTGCGCATAGTTTGCCGTTCCGCAAAGCAACCGTTTGCCGGGGAAAATGCTGCGGGTGCGCACCAAATGATAATAGAGACCGGAATCATTGGTTTCACCGATCAAAGTCGCGCCAATCACCCGCTGCTGTTCATCAAGAAACACTTTCCGAAAGCGGCCGGAAGACGCACTATAATGACAGGCGGTTGCTGACGCCGCATCCAGGCAATAACCGACAGCCGCCACATCGATACCAAAGATCTCGGTAATATTGTTTTTCAGGCTTCCTTCATACGCCGCCCCGAAACCGAGCATATTAAGCGCAGCATTCTCGCCCTGTTCGACCGCTGTCATCCAATTGCCCTGGATGGTCGCTTCACCAGCGATAAAATCGGCCCCCTCGGCAGCATCGCCAGCGGCGTAGATATCAGGGTGGCTACTACAACAGAACCGGTCAATGCAGACGCCATCGTTGACCTGCAAACCGGCCTCACTGGCCAACTGCGTGTTCGGCTGCACCCCCTTGCCAACGATCAACAGGTCCGATTGCAACCGCTCTCCCGATGTTAGCGAGAGAGTCAGACGCTCGCCATCATCAATCGATTCGACATCGTTACCCTTAAACAGGTGCAGCCCCTTGGCGGTAAGTGCACTTTCAAGAAGAGCCGCCGCTTCAGCATCGACCACCCGACTGAAAATGCGGTCGGACCCGACCACCAGAGATTTTTCCATCCCTTCTGCAGCATGTGACAATAACGGCAGACTGACCAACCCGGCGCCGATGGCAGTCACTGCTTTAGCGCTGCTCAATAATTCACGTATTTTCACCGCATCAGCCGCATGACGTAAAACTGTGGTTCGCTCAGAGGTCACACTCAAGGTACGGGCTTCGGCCCCGGTTGCCAGCAATAATTTGTCAAATCCGATCTTTTGCCCATCAGCCAACTCCAGAAAATGGCTATCAGGGTTCAGGCTGACAACTGTTTGTCCAAAAATCGTCATAACCCCAAGCGATTGATAAAAAGCCTGTTCAACGATATTGAGTCCGTCACGATCAATATGCCCCCCCACATAATAAGGGGTCAAAACCCGCGAATAGGCAGGGCAATCCTCACGATCAATAATGGCGATCGTCTTGTTTCGATCATGCCGCCGCAGCGTTCGCAACGCCTGTAAACCGGCAGCACTGTTACCAATAATGACAAAATCATAAAACTGTGGCATCACAATCCTTTCACTGCCACAGGGACGACCAATCGGCCGCCCCTGCGATGCTCAGGCTAAACCGAGAGACTGTAATTTTTCGTCGGTCGGAATCCCCTCGCTACTCCAGCCACGCACTTCGTAGTATTCCGGCAACATCTTATCCAGCTGCGCGACAGCCCCCTTGTACGGCCCCTCCGGCAATGGTTCGGTTAACACCCGTTTCGGCAGGGTATCCTGCGACGGGCCGATCCCGGCCTTGAGATTAAAAACCCGCTCCAGGTTGTAGATCCGATCCCCAACTTCGAGGATTTTTTCATCGCTGTAATCTTCGCCGGTTGCCGTGGTGCAGAACTTGGCAAACTGCGGCACACCGATACCGAAGGTGGTAAACAGGCAGACGCCGGAGGAATCAACCACCGCGGTAAAATCCTGGAATATTTTCGCCCAAGTTGCCTTGCCTTCAGTTGCCTGCGGATCAAGTTTCTCCGGCAGGCCGAGGATTTCCGGCGACACCAGATAACCACGCACATGGCAGGCGCCACGGTTGCTGGTCGCGTACTGCAATGCCATCCCCTGCAGACCACGACCGTCGTATGCCGGGAATTCCAGCTTTTTGGAGGTCATCGACAGTTCAGGAGCCCCATAACTCTCTGCCAACCGGTACGAACCTTGCGCCAACTTGGCGCCGAAGCCTTCATTTTTGGCGGTAAGATCGATCATCTTGACCATCGCATCGGCATCGCCGAATTTGAGCGGCATGCCGATTTCATCTTCCGTGATAAGCCCCTTTTCGAACAGTTCCATAGCGCAGGCTACGGTCGATCCAGCGGTGATGGTATCGATGCCATATTCGTTACAGATGTAGTTGGCCTTGGTAATGGCGGCCAGATCATCAACTCCACAGGTCGCGCCCAACGACCAGAGGGTTTCGTACTCTGGCCCTTCACCATCACCGCTAAAGCGTGCACCGCTCAACTTGGTCACCCGTCCGCAGCCGATAAAGCACCCCATGCAGCCCTTGTTGCGCTTCAGGTAAGTGGATGCCAACTTTTCACCGGAGATCGCCTCGGCGCCTTCAAAGGTGCCGGTCTGAGAGTTGCGGGTCGGCAATGAACCGGCTTGGTTGATGATATTGACCAACACCGGCGTCCCGAGTGCGCCCAGCCCCTCACCGGTAACCGGGTTCTGCCGCAGCATACCGTAAGATTCCATCGCCGCATCGCGATAGGCTCTGGGGTCGGCAACTTTAACGCCACCGGTGCCGCGCACCGCAACAGCCTTGAGGTTCTTGCTGCCCATCACCGCTCCAACACCACTGCGACCTGCGGCGCGGTGCTTATCGTTCATGATATTGGCAAACAGCACCTGTTTTTCTCCTGCCGGACCGATACTGGCAACCTTGGCATCACCGTGAAATTCAGCCAGAATCGCGTCCTCCGTCTCCTGCGTCGGTTTGCCCCATAAGTGCAGGGCCGCCACCAACTGAACCTTGTCGTTATGGATCTGCAGATAGACCGGGTGCTCCGATTTGCCCTCGAAAATGATCATGTCATAACCGGCAAAACGCAGCTCGCTCGGGAAGTAGCCACCCGAATTGGAACTGGCAATCGTCCCGGTTAGCGGTGATTTGGTGACCACCATGTAGCGACCGTTGGCCGCGCCGTAAGTCCCGGTTAACGGCCCGGTAGCGAAAATCAGTTTATTGTCTGCCGACAGGGCATCAGTCTCGGCCGGAACCTCTTCGACCAGATATTTTGATGCCAGTCCGCGCCCACCGAGATACGCTTTGGCCCACTCTTCGTTGAGCGCTTCCCCCTTGCAGGTCCCAGCGGAAAGATCGACTCGTAACAGTTTTCCATGCCATCCCTTGCTCATATCACGCCTCCATCTGTCCGTCTTTCATGGTGTTGACAAAACGCAGAATCTTCTGCCGCAACGGCTTATCCTCTTCATTGATGGTCAGACAAGCGGTCGGGCAAAAAGCCACGCACTCAGGAGTGTCGCCGTTGCAGAGATTGCACTTGTCAGCCTTGCCGGTCTCGGCCACGTACTTGATCATGCCGAAGGGGCAGGCGCTGACACAGGTGCGACAACCGACACAGCGATGCTCATCAATATAAACAATACCTGACGGCATTTCTTTGCTGATCGCCGCTTTCGGGCAGGCCTTTTCACACCAGGGTTCGTCACACTGCATGCAGGTGACAGTGATAAACTTGGCTTCTTCGAGGAAAACTTCGTTATAGATGCGTGACTTACTGGGTGCAAACTCACCGGCATTTTTAAATGAACAAGCCAGTTCACAGGTTTTGCAGCCGATACACTTCTCCGGTTCGATACGGATCAGTTTCTGCATGAGCAACCTCCTTGACAAGATGGGTTTCAAAGACAGGCAATCTCGGATATATTTGCAGCTGACCAGGGCGACCGAACGGACCTTCCCAGGACAGGACAGATTATAGATATAGCAGCTTTTCTTTACTTAGCAGCATAGTCCAGCAAGAATTATCTACCGTTAGCGTAACAACAGCCTTTTGAGACAAGGAACAGGAGAAGATATCCATGAACACGCCAAACGATACCCACCTCAAGCGGATCGGCTACATCCTCTGGATTTTTGGTTTCACTGGAGCACACCGCTTTTATTACGGCAAACCGATTTCCGGAACGATCTACTTTCTGACCCTCGGCCTGCTCGGCATCGGCTGGGTGATCGATCTTTTTCTGATTCCGGGCATGGACCAGCAAGCCGACCTGCGCTTCAGCGCTGGACAGATTGATTACACCATCGCCTGGATACTTTTGACCTTCCTCGGCCTGTTCGGTATTCATCGCATGTACATGGGCAAGTGGATCAGCGGGCTTATTTATTTGCTCACCGGGGGAATTTTCGGACTCGGCTACCTGTATGATTTTTGGACCATAAACGAACAGATTTCAGTGATTAACCGCTGACCAAAAGGCAACGCAAAACAAAACCGGGACGCCCCACTGGAGCGTCCCGGTTATATACTTATCAAACGAGAAAAATCGTTCAGAACTGCAGTGACTTGATTTCGAGGAATTCCTCCAAACCGTAACGACCAAGCTCACGACCATTGCCCGACCGTTTGCAACCACCAAAGGGTGCCAGCAGGTTAAAACGACCGCCGTTGATATCGACCTGCCCGGTGCGCAAGCGCCTGGCAACCCGTTCGGCTCGATCAGGGTCTGCCGACCAAACACCGCCAGCCAACCCATAGACACTATCGTTGGCAATGCGGATCGCGTCTTCTTCATCCTTATAGCTCATAATACAGAGCACCGGCCCGAAGATCTCTTCCTGGGCAATGGTCATCTCCGTCGTCACACGCCCGAACAGGGTCGGTTGCACATAGTAACCAAGCGGTAATCCATCGGGAGCCTCTAACCCTCCGAGCAGAAGTTCGGCCCCTTCTTCGATCCCCTTACTGATATAACCGAGCACCCGATCACGCTGTTCGGCAGAAACAAGTGGCCCTTGCCTGGTCTTAATATCGAGGGGACTCCCCGGCTGAAACCCCTTGCCAGCCTCGATAGCCAAGGCAACCGCTTCGTTGTAACTATCTTCAGCCACCAACATCCGCGTATGTGCACTGCAGGTTTGTCCGGAATTAAGAAAACAGTTTGTCACCGTCGCCTTAACCGCCATCGCCAGATCCGCATCCGGCAAGATCACCGCTGCCGACTTGCCACCCAACTCCAAAGAGACCCGCTTGATGGTTTCTGACGCTGCCACAGAAACCCGCTGTCCGGCCCGGGTAGAACCGGTAAAGGAAACCATATCTACATCGGGATGAGCCGCCAAGGCTTCACCGACCACCGGTCCGTATCCCGTGACTAGATTAAAGACCCCCGGTGGCAGACCGCAGGAATCAACCACTTCGGCCAGTAAAAAGGCGTTGAGCGGAGTCAACTCACTCGGTTTGGCGACGATGGTACATCCGGCAGCCAAAGCCGCCGCAACCTTGATCATCAACTGATGCAGCGGATAGTTCCACGGGGTGATCGCCGCAACCACACCGACCGGCTCCTTAATGATCTGGGAGTTGCCGATCCGCTCGGAAAAAGAATAATTCTCCAACAAGGAGATATAGCTTTCCAGCACCGCAACCGGCAAACTGGCCTGAATCCGCTGGCTCAATTTGATCGGCATGCCCAGCTCGGTCGTAATCAATTCGGCCAATTCCGGAGCCCGCGCGACTAACTCCTGATGGATCTGCTGCAGGTAGCTACAGCGCACCTGTGGACTGGTCGCCGACCAGCGAGGCAGTGCTTCTTTCGCGGCAGTGACAGCCAGATCAACATCTGCCGGGGTCCCAGATGGAACCGCACCGATAACCGCCTCAGTCGCCGGATTAATGACTTCGATCGACTCATCACCCGTTGCCTGGCACCACTCGCCAGCGATATAGAATCTCTTGAATTGTCGCATTTCCACTCCTTGCATTTGGCCAACGTATCTCATGAGAATAACAAATTACACTGATTTTACGAACTATTCTTAGGCGGCAATGACTGGTAATAATTTAAATATTATTTTAGTATCATAACTGTATTAGAGAAATGACGAAAGTGTTCATCCCTGCAGCGTTTTTTATTTACCGTGACCGGGAGTCGCCTATGAGTCAGGAAATCAACCCCACAGCACCGTTGATCCACCGTCCACCACTGCCCGATCTGCAAAAAACTGAGATCGAGCAGAAACAGTCCGCAACGTCAACCAAAGACCGTGCAGAAAACAAAGAGGTACAGCAGGGTGAACTCCTCCGCTCGAACCTGCAGAAGCTCTCCGCTGGTCATCAATATGACGACAACAAGAGCTTCAAGGCATTTACCCACCTGATCCGTTCCCTTGAGCATGCCTTTAGCGGAGCACAAAAAGTCGACCGTGAGGATGGTGAGGAAGAGATCAAACAGGGCGGTCTGCGTCGGGTTGACAAAGACCTGCGCAAACTGTTCAAGGGACTGGGGATGCCTCCGCAACTGGCCAAGCACTTCTCTCGCGGTATCACCGATGCGATGAACAATAAAGATGTTGAGCAGGTCAGTTTTTCCCTGACCAGCTCCCGCTCCTACAATCTCGACGTTCAACAACAACAGTCCGGCTACCTGGCCAGCGGCGACGGCAGCATGGTTGCCGCCAGTCTCAGTAACAGTTTTCAACTGTCGGCAGTACAGACCAGGTCCCTCGATATCTCCATCAACCTGCGCACCGGTGAATACTCATTGAATATGAGTAGCACCGATGCCATCAGCGTCAGCAGTTCCAGCAGCGCCGCTCTTGCCAGTTTCACCCCGGCAACAGAGCAGGTAGCGACAGAAGAACAAGGCGCTGGCGAAGAACAGGTCATTGCACCAGAGGATGATATTGTTGCCGTGATTCAAAGCGACAATACCCTGGCACAAATCAGCCGTACGGTTAAACAGTCGGCAATCATGCAACTCACTCCGGCGACCAACAGTGACGATATTGACGAGCCGGACGAAGAACTCTTTTCCGATGCCGTTAGTGGACTGCAGCAACTGGTTGAACGGCTTGAAGATGTCAGCAATGCCGCCAAGGATATGTTCGAATCGCTGGTACAGATCCGCAACCTGCGGGTTGAACACGACGAAGAGGACGACGATGACCATCTGCGTTTCAGCGTCGATAGCCTAGCGCCGATCGGCCTGACTGCAACCGATGAAGAAGGTCGCGGAACCACTGTCTACCCCCGAGCAGACGGCACTCTCGGAAAAATCAGCGACGATGAAGTCAAGATAACAGCCTAATTTGCTTACAAAACGGGGACAGAATTCAATTCTGTCCCCGTCCAGTTCTCGACCCGTCATCGATACAACCTTTTTATCCGTCAGATCTCTACCAGTGCATCCGCAAGAACGCTGATCTTTTCCCCTCCATCCGCTGCAACCGCATAGGTATTTTCAATCCCGATCGGCCCTAAATCGGGGAAAACGAATTTCGGTTCGACGGCAATTGTCTGCCCGGCAACCAGCGGCATGTCGAAGCCCGATGCCAAGACAGGAAACTCATCCAGCTCCAAACCGACACCGTGACCGACAAACTTGGCCTGCTCACCGGGTGGGCCCATAAAACAATCACCGAGTCCAGCCTCCTCGGCCATTTCGGCAGCCCGGGAAAACAACTCGGAGCAGATGGCACCCGGTTTAAGTTCAGCGGCGATCCAATCTTGAATTTGGCAGGAAACCGCAAAGGCATGCTGCAGCTTGGCATCCAATTGCCCGCAGACAAACATCCGTGTCATGTCAACGATATAACCGTCAAAAATGCCTGTATAATCGACCAGGACCGGCTGGCCCGTTTCGATCACCGCTGCCGAGGCACCGTGTGGTGAGGCATTCGACATCCCCTTCCCGGTGACAGCGCCATCGAAAAAGCCACCGCCGCTAGCGCTGCTGCCAGCAACCACCAGCCCCATAAACAATTCCTGATTGAAGGCGCGCATTCGCACGTAACCCTCGCCGCCAATCCGCCGCAGGCGCGCTTCGAATTCTGCCGCCAGATCGACCTCGCGCATGCCCGGTTGCAGGAAATCGGGGACCGTGGCAAACACACGGCTAAGCTGCACACCGCCATGCCGCAGCCGTTCCAGTTCCCAGGCGGACTTGATCGAACGCAGTTCGCGATTGATCATCGAAATATCAGAGAAATCCCGCGTGGGGAGCAACTTGCTGTAATAATTGAACTGCTGCAGCGGCATCACATCGTAAGTCAGACCAACTTTTTGCTGACCGTCAAACAGCGCCGTGAACTCACGGCTACGCGGAAACGGACGAATATCAGCGATACAGGCCTCTTTTTGCGCCCGAGCGAAGCTCTTACGCACCAACAACATTGGTTCTCCCTGCGCGGGAACCCAAAGCGTCGAGTTCTGTCGTGTGGCGGTGTAATAGTAGATATCGATCGGATAGATAAATAATGCACCATCCAGCCCGGCCTGCTCTAATTTCACCTGCAACCGGGCAATACGAGTCGAACATTCCTGCTGTAGAGACATAACAACTCCCATGAACTCAATGTGATCGTAAAATAAAAATTCATCATAACCGAGGCAAACCCTGCAGAGAAAGATATTCTTTAAGATAAACAGGCCCCAACCACGACCGACCGACAGGAGGTGCTGATGAACTTTGAACTAAGCGATGAGCATAAATTGATGCGCCAGATGGTTCGTGAATTTGCCGAAACGGAAATCAGCCCCGGAATCAACCAGCGCGACGAAGATGAATGTTTTGACCGTGGCTTGATGTTCGACCGCCTCGCCGAGCTCGGCCTGACCGGCAGCATTTTTCCTGAGCAGTACGGTGGTGCCGGCGCCGATTACTTGAGTTACGTGATTAGCGTTGAAGAATTGTCGCGGGTCTGTGCCTCGACCGGGGTCACCCTTTCGGCCCACCTGTCTCTCGGCGCCAACCCGATTTACCTGTTCGGCAGCGAAGCACAAAAACAGGCCTTTCTCCGTCCGCTGGCCGAAGGGACAAAGCTGGGAGCTTTTGGACTGACCGAAAACTCCGCCGGTTCAGACGCCGGCGGGACTCGAACGACGGCGGTGCGCGATGGGGATTGCTGGATTTTGAACGGCACGAAGATCTTCTGCACCAATGCCGGTACCGCCGATATCTATATTGTCTTTGCCCGAACCGATAAGGAAGCGCAAAAACATCACGGCATCAGCGCCTTTATTGTCGAAAACGAAACCCCCGGCTTTGCCTTTGGTAAGAAAGAAAAAAAACTCGGCATCCGCGCCTCACCAACAATGGAACTGGTCTTTGATAACTGCCGCATTCCTGCCGGCAACCTGCTCGGCAGCGAAGGGAAGGGCTTCAAGCTGGCAATGGCAACCCTCGACGGCGGCAGGATCGGCATTGCCGCTCAGGCTCTCGGTATCGCCCAAGGAGCATTTGACGCCGCCCTTGCCTACGCCAAAGAACGCAAGCAGTTCGATCGCCCGATCGGTTCGTTTCAGGCCATCCAATTCAAGCTGGCCGACATGGCAACGCGCATTGAAGCGGCCCGTCTGTTGGTCTACCAGGCCGCCCACCTGGCCGACTCGCATCGCCCCTACGGCAAGGAATCGGCAATGGCAAAAATGTACGCAGCGGACGTGGCGGTGTTCGTGACCAACGAAGCGGTACAAATTTTCGGCGGCTATGGCTACACCCGTGATTTCCCGGTGGAGCGGATGCTACGGGATGCCAAGATTACCCAGATTTATGAAGGAACCAATGAAATACAGCGGCTGGTGATCGGAGCAGCGTTACTCGCTTGAGAGAGAGCGTGTTCCCCGGTTTGAGCTAAAAATGGTTAAGTGGAGACATCGTCGGTGCAACATTCGGATTGATCGGTAGGGCAGCTCGAGCGATCTTCTTTCGCTAAAATTTGACAGCCAATCCCTTTTAGCTGGAGAATAGCGATCAATTCCATTTATCGCTTTCGAAAGAAGACCCCCATGTTGCAAAAAAAGTCGACCAACGGTTATCGATCAATCCTCGAAAAAATCGAAATGAAGACCCTGGTTCACGGTGATAAAACCCTGATGAGCGAGTTCCGGCTGAAAAAAGGTGCCACCCTCCCCCGTCACAGCCACCCTCACGAACAGACCGGCTATCTGGTCAGCGGACAGATGCAGTTGACCATTGCCGATACCGTCCACAGGGTTGAACCGGGAGATAGCTGGTGTATCGGCGGCGAGGTAGAACACAGTGGCTTGGCGACTGCCGACAGCATTGCCATTGAGGTCTTCTCACCGGTTCGCGAAGACTACCTTGTCTGATTTCAATCGGCGAACATATTGTTAAGACTTATCGGCATCGGCACTCTCTCGGCGCTGTTTTTCAGCAGCACTTTTGTTCTCAACCGCGCTATGAGCCTAGATGGCGGCCACTGGTTGTGGACAGCGAGCCTGCGTTACGGCTGGATGTTGCTGTTCCTGCTCGGTGGCCTGCTGCTGACGGGAAGAATTGCAACGCTTCGGCAGATTTTGCAGATTTATCGGCAGAACTGGCTGTTCTGGTCTCTGACCGGCAGCATCGGTTTTGGCATTTTTTACGCCATGCTCAGCTTCAGCGCTTCCTACGCTCCCGGGTGGGTGATTGCCACCACCTGGCAGGCCACCATTCTCGCCTCGCCACTGGTGCTGCTGCTATTCGGCCGGCCAGTCCCGATCAGGGCGCTGCTGTTTATCGTCATCATCTTTTTCGGCATTCTGCTGGTCAATTTTGCACAACTGCAATCCTCTGATTGGCAGACCCTGCTACGCGGCGGCTTACCGGTACTGGTGGCTGCGTTTGCATATCCGATCGGCAACCAGATGCTCTGGGAGGCGCAACGCGGCGGCAACCGCTGGCTGCCCGACATCAATCATCCGCTGCTAGCCAACGCCTTCCTGCGGATACTGCTACTGGTCATCGGCACCATCCCCTTCTGGATGATATTACTGCTGGTAGCTGCACCACCAGCACCCTCCGCGGGGCAGGTCATTAACACCGCGCTGGTCGCCATTTTCTCCGGTATCATTGCCACCAGCCTGTTTCTTCACGCCCGGCATCGGGCAACAAATCCTTACGAGATCACCGCCATCGATGCTACTCAATCGAGCGAGGTGCTCTTCTCCCTGCTGGGTGAAATCATTTTCATTCAGGCGCTGCTCCCTGGAGCAAGCGGTTGGCTGGGAATTATCCTGACCATCGTCGGCTTAATCCTTTACATGCTTGCACAAACGAAACGAATGGAAGCGGAAGCAAAACCCAAGGCGAAGGAAGGCAACAACTGATGGCGAAAATCTTCTCGCACCGATTCACCATTCCCTCAGCGGCCAACGACCTCAACGGCCATGTCAATAATGTGAACTATGTCCAGTGGATGCAGGAGGTTGCCACTCTGCATTCCGATGCCGAGGGGTGTACTTTCGAGAGTTGCCAGAAGTTAGGGGCGGCTTGGGTCGTCAGGGCGCATCAGATAGAATATTTACGGCCGGCCTTTGCCGGAGAAGAGATCGAAATACTAACCTGGGTCTGCAATCTGAAGCGGACACGTTCGTTACGTCGCTACCGTTTTTTACGCAGCAGCGACCAAATGTTACTGGCTCGGGCAGAAACCGATTGGGTCTTCATCAATACCCAAACCGGACGACCAATTTCCATCCCGGCCGAAGTCAGTAATTGCTATCAATTAGTCGAACCAGAGGAAGAACCAAAATAGCGTTCAGAGGGAGAAATGATGGCGGACAACGTCAGCGGTAGATACTTAGCTCGCGCTCTGCTCTTTGCTGGTCACTATCATCGATCGATTCGATAGTGCGAATAACGGCAACATAATCAGCGGGTAAACAGTTCTCCTGCGCACCTCGCAAAACATGTTCCTTGTACCAGTGATAGGGTTTCAAGTTTGGATCTAAATTGGTGCCATAGTAGATCAAGGCCTCAGCAGACTTCCCATCGGGTGTTTCTATGGCAATAAATTCAGCACGATATTCAATCCCCACCCCCTCGTAATGATCAAGGAGCGGTTTTTCCGCTGTGGTAATGCGATACAAAACCGCGATAACCATATCCGCAGGATCGCCGCTGAAGAAAGCATCACACTTCCCGGAATGATCCTTGGTACTGCGATTAGCAAATGTCAGGCGATGGCCGGAAACGGAACCAGACCAAGCTTCTGTGCCGACGGGAGCCGCTGCTGTAAACGTGCAGCGGCCATATTTGATCCGTACGCAAGGTAGTAAAGAGATTTACTCATCTGCATCATTCCAATAGTTGCAATAAGTATATATTGACATCAAAGCCGTTTGCTGAGATATTCTTAACCGTCTCTAACAAACATAAGTAGTGGGGGTTTATGGAGCGCTTTATTGCCCGCCAACCAATCTTTGATTGGCAACAAAATATCTACGCTTACCAGCTACTGTTCCGCAACAGCCTGGACAATTACTTCGACGGTTCCGACCTCGACGATGCCTCTTCAAATGTGATTGCCAACAGCTTCCTGCTGTTCAGCATTGAAGAGATGACAGACAACACCCGTGCCTGCTTAAAGGCTACCCACAATACCATCAAAAACGGTTACGTCAGTGCCCTGCCACCCCAGGCCGTTATCGTCGAAATCCTGCAACCGCTGATTCCCGATCCAGAACTGCTCGCTGCCTGCCACAAACTCAAAGCAGCCGGCTACACCTTAGCTCTCGACGATTTCTCCTTCGATGCGAGCATTGAACCATTCCTAGAGACAATCGACATCGTTAAGATTGATGTGATGAACACCAGCATCGAAGACTGTCAGGACTACGCCGATCTACTGCTCCCCAAAGGGATCAAGCTCCAGGCGATGAAGTTGGAAAACCATGAAACCTTTCTTCAGTTACAAAAAATCGGCTTCGATTACTTTCAGGGTTATTTCTTCAGTAAACCGACGGTCTTAAGTCGTAAAGACATTCCGGCCAATAAACTGAAATATCTGGAAATCCTCAAGCAGGTCAATGTTCCGGAAATCGATTATGAAGAGTTGGCCAGCACCATTCAGGGTGAGATGTCGGTCGCCTATAAACTGCTAAAACTGATCAATTCGGCAGCCTTTGGACTGCCTAAACCGGTCCATTCGATCAAACAATCCCTTGCCTTGCTCGGCGGTAAGGAAATTCAAAAATGGGCCTCATTAATTTCGCTGACCGGGATGGCCTCGGACAAGCCGAATGAACTGGTGATTAATTCGCTGGCGCGTGGAAAATCATGCGAACTGCTCGCCCCGCATATCGGCATGATCAGTCGGGCTCCAGACCTGTTCCTGATGGGGCTGTTTTCGATGCTCGACGGAATTATCGACCGCCCCTTAAAAGAAGTCCTCAAAGACATTCCCTTTGAGGATGATCTGAAGGATGCCCTGCTCGGCAAGGCCGGACGGCCACGCAAGGTTCTCGATTTGGTGCTGGCCCAGGAGATGGGCCTCTGGCGCGTACTTTCCTACATTGCCGATAGCCTGAGGTTAAAAGAGAACACCTTGCAGGATATCCACATCGAGGCGATTCAGTGGGCCGAAGAAACATTTAACAGCAACTAAAACAAAGCCTACAGATCAAAACGGGTCAGCAACAAGACAACCGCCCCCAGCATCGACAGCAACGTCAACCAGTAGCCATAAAACGCAGCACCGATCCGACCGTTATCCTGACGCGTCAGGCGGCAATATTCCTTCATATGCTTATGCACCTGCCAACGGATTTCAAAAAAACTGACCTTTATTTCAGCTTCAGTCACCCGGCGCAAAATCTGAATTGAGAAATATAAGTTCGCCCAAGAAGCGAGACAAAGACAGACAAAAGCGGTCAGCAGCACCAGCAAACTCCGGAACGAACAAGTGTTATTGGTTTATTTGGGACGTTGCTCCAACTCAATCAGCAGAATTTTGAACTGCTCAATCTTTTCACTGAGTTGGTCATTTCCCTGTTGCAATGAGTCACGCTCGGCGTGCAAACGCATGTTATCTTCACGTAGAGTGGCTAACTGAGTCTTGTTTTCAGCCAACGCCCGGGCAGAGTGGATGATCGTCCCGGCATATTTAGCCCAGGTCGAATCAGGACTCTGCCGCTGAAACTGTTGCAACAATTCCACCTTATTGGTCGCGGAGAACTCATCCCAAGCCGCTAAAAACAACTCCTGCCCCTGTAACTGAGATTGCAGCTCTGGATGCGGCTTTATACTCTTGGCAAATGGCGCAACCGAACAACCGGACAGCAAACCAAACAAAACGAATAAAACAAGATATCTCATAATCTATTTCCGACGATTCAACATGTAGTTACTTCCCTCCTGGACCTTCAAAAACTCTTTGAGCCTGGCACAGTCCTGGCTGATAGTGAGTCGGGACGGATAGTCGTAATGATCAGAACGGATCAAGGCAATCGACACCGTCATCAATGGAAAGGTCCGCTCAATACCAAAACGGTCCTTACCAACAAAAGAACCACTTAGCCGATCTTCTTCGTTGTAAAAGGTGGGGACCAGTTGTTCAAATTCAGTGATCAGGTTTTTCGCCAAAACCTCGCCCATCTCCAGAGCACCAACAACCACGTAATCATCACCTCCAATATGGCCAATCAGATCACCCGGATCCCCGTCCCGACGAACCACCCGTTCAATCATCTCGCCAACCCGAGCCAGCACATCGCTTCCAGCCTTGTAACCGTAGCGATCACTGTAGACTTTGAAATTATCCAAATCGATATAAAGATGAGCGAAGGGCTCATGCCGCGCGATCCGCTGATCGAGGGCACGATCAATGGCAAGATTGCCGGGCAAACGGGTCAAAGGATTCGCATCGAGCCGCAACTCTTCCAGCTCCCTAAGCTTCCTCCCCATCCGACTGAAATCATTGGCAAGTTGCGCAAATTCGTCATCACCACCCAAATCGGGTTGATGCTCAAAACTGCCAACAGAAATTTCCAGCGTCGCGTTTTTTAACGCCCTGATAGAGCGGTTAATACTTAAAACCAAGGCAATCGAAACCGGCGCGGAGAGACAGATCCCGATCAGCGCAAAGAGCATGGTCAGCTGGAAAGCTTCACCACTTTGTTCCGACAGTTCGGCCAGACCGCTATTGATGTGCAACTGCTGCTGCTGGCGCAACTCAGCCAGCAGCTTCAACAACTGACCGCGCTCCGGAACAGTCGAATTGTTGGATATCTCCACAGCCTCGGCCCAATTGTGCCAAAGCAGTGCTTCGGACAGTAGATCGTCCGTTTTACGGTAGTTCGTCAACTTAGCGGAGAGTGGTGCGAGCAGCGTATCAAGCGGTGGGCGGGTGAGAAAATGTGCGTAGCGTGCCAGCTCTTCGTTGCGATTCAAGCGCAAGTCACGCAGCGTCGGATCGCGCAAAATCAGCAACTGTTTCTCGATATTTTCCTGCGCCAGCAGGTTCTGTTGCAGATCCCGAACCAGCTCAAAAACCCGGAAATCAACATTAACCAACTGCTCCGCCTGGGCGGTCTGCTGATGCAGCCGATAGAGAGCAAAACCGATCGCCAACATACCAAAAAAAACAATCACCAAATAACCGATGACGACTTTTTTCGTTACTGTGGAGAAGAGTCTACGCATACCGACCAAGATCCTTTAAAGAGCAATAACGCATACTAACATGGCAATCAACAACCAGCTAGGAGCATATGTCTGCGCTGTTATCAGTATACCAGCAAACAGAAAGACGCCCATCCCAGGTGCTTTTTTGTCCTGAATCATTCGTGACTATATTCCCAGGTAGGCCCTTCGAACTTCGTCATTAACCAGCAATTTGTTCGCCGAATCAACCAAAGTAATGCGACCGTTCTCCATGACGTAACCACGATCGGCCAGCTTCAGAGCCTGATTGGCATTCTGCTCAACCAGAAAAATTGTCGTATTGCGCTCTTTGTTGATCTGGCGAATAATTTCAAAAATCTGCTTGATGATCAGTGGTGCCAACCCCAGCGACGGTTCATCGAGCAGCAACAGCCGCGGGCGGGCCATCAGCGCGCGCGAAATAGCCAGCATCTGCTGCTCGCCACCAGACAAGGTACCACCCAGCTGGGTTTTACGTTTTTCCAGGATCGGAAAGAGGGTCATGACATAGTTGAGATCCTGCTGCACCAACTGCTTATTTTTGCGCAGAAAGGCACCCATTTCCAGATTTTCCAAAACCGTCATGTCGGGAAAGATGCGCCGTCCCTCAGGAACCTGAACAATCCCCTGCTGAACGATTTTCTCCGCCGCCATCCCATGAATCGGATCGCCGTCAAACAGGATTTCACCGGTGCGCGGCGGGGTGATGCCGCAGATCGACATCAGGGTCGTGGTCTTGCCTGCCCCGTTGGCACCGATCAGAGTGACAATCTCTCCTTCATTAATCTCAATCGAAACATCCTTGAGTGCTTGAATGTTGCCATAAAAGGTCTGAATATTTTTAATTTTCAGCATTTGAATCTCTTATTCTTATCAGTAGGTTGGATGGCTAAGCCAAAATTTAGCCCAACAAGGCGAAGTGATTTTCTGCGGCGCAGACATACATCAGTATGTCAAGGTTCAGAAAATCACGACAACGCCGTGGGGCTAAATTTTCGCGACGCCATCAGGTGTCAGTCTCTTCTCCCAGGTAGGCCTCGATCACCTTTGGATTGTCCTTAATTTCCTGTGGACACCCCTCGGCGATTTTCTTGCCATACTCCATGACGTAAATGGGATTGGAGATATTCATCACCAGCTTCATATCGTGCTCAATCAGCAGGATCGCGATCCGATCCTCTTCACTGATTTTGCAGATCAACTGATCAAGGTCTGCTGTTTCCTGCGGGTTCATCCCGGCAGCCGGCTCGTCGAGAAAGAGCAAAAAAGGTTCGGTCGCCATCGCCCGGGCGATCTCCAGGCGGCGCTGGGCACCGTAAGGCAGATTCTTGGAAAATTCGTTGGCGAAGTCCTCCAGGCCGACCTTTTTTAGCAGCTGGTAGCTGGTCTCGACGATCTGTTGTTCCTCTTCTCGCACGCCTTTGCCGCGGATGATCGAACGAAATATTCCCGATTTTGTCCGACAGTGACGGCCGATCATGACGTTTTCCAACACCGTCATATCGGGAAACAGGCGGATATTCTGAAAGGTCCGCGCCACCCCCATCTCGGTCACTTTGTTCGGCTTCAGACCGTTCAGGCGCCGAGTCGGCAAGCCCTTGGGGTGCAACATGACATCCCCCTTGGTCGGAGTGTAGATACCGGTCACGCAGTTAAAAAAGGTGGTCTTGCCGGCCCCGTTCGGACCGATCAGGGCGGCAATCTCTCCTTCGTGAACTTCGAGAGAGACGCTGTCGACAGCCCGTAGACCGCCGAAATCCATGGTCAATCCTTTGACTTCGAGTAGTTTATGTTTTTCAGCCATTATCGGTCTCTTCTTTCAAGCCTTTATACTCATACTTCTGGCGAATATTACTGATGATCCCCTGAGGGCGAAAAATCATCATCAGAACCATCGCCGCACCAAATGCCAGCATTCGATATTCTGAAAATGCGCGCAGATACTCCGGCAGCAGAATCAGGATAAAGGCACCGAGGATAACCCCGAGGATCGACCCCATACCGCCAAGCACAACAATCGAGAGGATGATCGCCGACTCCATAAAGGTAAAGCTGGCCGGATTGATAAAGGTGGTTTTTGCAGCAAACAGCACCCCGACCATTCCCGCCCAAAAGGCTCCAAGAGCGTAGGCTGACAGCTTGGTTCGCGCCATATCGATGCCCATCGCCACACAGGCAATCTCATCCTCGCGCAGGGCAATCCAGGCCCGGCCGATACGGCTATTGCGCAGGCGCATGGTGATTAAAATCGTAAACACCACCATCGCCACCATAATGTAGTAAATGTAGGTGGTCGAGCCATTGATGTTCATGTCGATGCCGAACAGGCCCGGCCGGTCGATATTGGCGATGCCGCTCGGACCAAAAGAGAGCGCATCCCAGTTTTCCATGACCACCTTGAAAATCATCCCGAAACCGAGGGTGACAATCGCCAGATAATCGCCACGCAAACGCAGGATCGGAAAGCCAAGAACAATGCCGAACAGGCAACCGAGGATGCCGCCAACCGGCAGCACCGTCCAGAAACCAAGACCGAAATGGTGGTTCAGCAAAGCATAGGAATAGGCACCAACACCAAAAAAAGCAACGTAGCCAAGATCGAGCAGGCCAGCCAGACCGACGCTGATATTCAGACCGAGGCCAAGAACAACATAAATCAGCGCCGAAATCATGATGGTGCTCTGGTAGGTATCAAACACCAGCGGGAAGATCAGAGCAAAACCGAGCAACACGCCCATCGCCTTATAACGAAAGGACATGTCTTCCAGTAATAACTGCACCCGACCGAGTTGCTGCACACCCTCTTCGTCGACCTTCTTCTTTGCCTGTTGCCGGGCCAGCATGTAACGCCACAGATAGGACAAGACAAAAGCCCCAATCGCCACCCAAACCATGTTCATCCAGCGCCATTCGACAACATTGTCCATGGTATTGACCTTTACCGCCATCAGCGGGAAGGTCAGAAACACAAACCAGATGGACACCAAAATTGATTTTCTGAAATCTTTCAACATATCCGTCACCCTTAAACCTTTTGTTTGCGCACCTTGCCGAGAAGACCGGCCGGGCGCAGGATCAGGATCAACACCAGCAAGCCGAAGGTGAAGACATCTTCGTAATCACTGGAGATATAACCGGCGGCAAAGCTCTCGGTCCAGCCAAGCACCAAGCCACCGAGTACCGCTCCGGGAATCGAACCAATCCCACCAAGCACGGCGGCAGTAAAAGCCTTCACCCCGGCAAGAAAGCCGATATAAAAGTTTACCTGGCCGATATACGAAGCGACCAGCACCCCACCGATCGCCGCCAAAGCGGAACCGATGACAAAGGTGAGAGAGATAATTCGGTCAACGTTAATACCAACCAACCGCGCCATACTCATGTCCTGCTGGGTCGCGCGCATCGCTTTGCCAATTTTGGTTTTTTTGATCAAAAAGGTCAAAAAAACCATGGTGAACATGGTTGTCACCAATATGACCAGTTCTGGTGAACCGACAATATGGGCAACCGGTTCCATAAACTCGAAATCGGGAATTAACCGGGGAAAGGGCAGAAAATCGGACGTCTGCGCCAACAACACATAGTTCTGCAAAAAGATCGACATGCCGATGGCGCTAATCAGCGGTGACAGCCGCGGGGCACCGCGCAACGGGCGATAGGCAATCTTTTCCAGCGTATAACCGTAGGCAGACGCATAGATCACAGCGATAATCCCGGCCATAATCAGCACCGAGACACCGGTGAAACCATAGATAGTACAGATACCAGCCACGATCAGCGCGACGAAAGCGCCGATCATGTAAATTTCGCCATGGGCAAAATTGATCAGCTGTATAATGCCGTAAACCATCGTGTAACCCAAGGCAATCAGGGCATAGATACTCCCGCGGGTCAATCCACTGAGAAAGAGTTCGAGAAAATATTCCATAGAAACAACCAAAGGAGTAAGAGTTCACACTGGCCATCACGACTGCCAGCAAATTTCAGTGTTATAGCCACAGCAGAAAGACCGAAAACATCTGCACTTTTCCTGTCACTAACAAAACTTCAGGGGACTGGCAGCCTGCCAGCCCCCTGAAAGGAGTTCAAACCGCAGCGGCCCGAGATTGAGGGGTTTTCGCTGCTATTATATCTTTAACTACTTAATTTCAGCGAAAGCACCATTCTCAACCTGGTACATCGTAAAACCAACACCTTCAGCATCACCCCGAGTATCGAACTTAACATTGCCGACCGGAGTTTCTACATACTTGGTGCGGAGAGCATTGGTGACAGCATCATAATCGGTGGAACCGGCCTGTTCGACAGCATTCAACAGAGCCATTGTTGCCGAGTAGGCTTCCTGAAAAAAAGCACCAGGCTCAGCACCGTACTCAGCTTTGAATTCTGCGGTCGCTGCAGCATTCAATGGGACTTTTGACAGATCCAGTGGACCTGTCACATAAGCACCTTCAGCGGCAGTTCCAGCAACCTTGAGGAAGCTGTCGTCCTTAACACCATCATCGGAGACAAACAGGGTCTTCAGACGTTTCCGCTTCATCTGTGAGATCAACTTGGACGCTTCCGGGTGGTAACCACCGAAAATCAAGACTTCAGCCCCCTCACGACGGACCTTCTGCACGATGGAAGAGTAATCCATAGCACCGGGGGTAATTCCTTCGAACAGAACGACCTCGACTTTGCCCGACTCGACCAGATACTTATTGGCAAAATCAGCAAATCCCTTACCGTAATCACCTTTGTCGTGCAGGACGGCAACTTTCTTCACCGCTAATTGATCAATGACAAAATCAACGGCCAATTTGGCCTGCATGTCATCGGAAGCAATCGTACGGAAAAAGTTGGGATAATCTCCAGATTGAGTCAAACCAGGATTAGTTGCCGATGGCGACATGACAGGAATCCTGGCATCTTTATAGATGCCAAGAGCAGCTTTGGTCGCCCCGGAGCAGATATGACCAAGCACAACATCGGCACCATCGGTGACCAGTTTGGTTGCTGTATTGGTGGCAATCTCAGGTTTGCACTGATCATCCTGAATCAACAACTCGACCTGCTTACCAAGAACGCCGCCAGCAGCATTGATTTTCTTAACGACCAGCTGAGCAGCTTTCATTGAAGGAATCCCATAAGGAGCCAAATCACCACTGTGCGGACCGGCAACCCCCAGCTTAATTGTATCGGCGGCGAAACCGGAAACAGCCAGACTGAGCAACATTGCCGTTGCCGACAGTAGAACTGTAAACTTTTTCATTCGGAAACCTCCTCTAAAATAGTAAGTTTTAAAAAAACAATGTTTGACTAAACTGACCTAGGTATAATTCAAACCTTTTTGGTGGTCAAGGATAAAGCGGTGAAGGTTTCATCCCTCGAAAAACAGTGGCGCATATCCGCCCATTGGGGCGGATATGCGCCACAAATTATGATATTTTCGAACCGTTGAATTGTTTTTTCATCTCTACGATCATTCTGGAGATTTTTTCTGGATCAGCAACCAATTTCGCCAAACGCTCCATGGCAACAAAAAAACCAACCACTTCTTCGTTGCGCATTTCGGGTCCAACCGATGCGAATGCTTTTTCTACTTGGGTGACACCGAACTTGCCGATGTAATTACCGGCCAGCGCTTTCAAACTGATCAGAACCTGTTCTCGTTTTTTCTCTAAACTTTCTTCCTGAGAACGGATGGCTTCTTCTTCCAGCTGACCCCGATCGTGCAACAACGTCTTACGAATCCGCTGCCAAATCGGGCCCAAATCAGCCGAGGCCATCAGGTCAGCTAGAATGATATCATCAATGTGGCCAGTTTCCAGTAAATCGACCTTAGCCCCCGACAAACGAGCCACTGACGTTGCAAGATCGGCCGTTTGTTGCAGCTCGGAAGCGCCATCGTGAAAAAAACCGAGAGCACTACCATGATCGTAAAAAATCAATGTGGTCCGATCTTCGGCATAAACGCGCAGGCACCCGTTGAGCTGCCCTTCCTTGATCCGGTCCAACAGCCCCTGGATGTTGATCAGTTTCAGTTCCTGTTCTTTATAGATATATTGACCATGCAACAGAGCGTGCAACCCCATCGCCAACTCAGGAGCCAGACGGTAGATATTAAGGATGGCATTGCCAAGGATCGAGACTTCGAAAATTTTAGCAATGGCGTCATAAGCGATTAAACGTTCACCGCCGTTACTGCCGACAAACAGGGCACTGACCAGCTTACCACGTTCAAAGATGATAACTCCGGACTCTTGTGATGCATCAAAGCGTAAGTAACCGGAAAAGGTTCCGCTTCTGAGCTTCTCCATTGCTTCGGGGATATTAATCCGCGCCGGATTGACATTTTGCCTGACAGGATTACCTCGTGGCAGAAAAATCATCGTACGATCACCTCAATGTTACGAAAAAGATTGAACAATTTAAAAATAACCTTCCGCAACTGTCAACAAAACTTCAGTGTAACACTATATTTCTTCTTCACGACAGGCCTGCCGCAAACGGCCGCGCAGAGCAACAAATGACTTGTACCACTGCGGGTTCAGCGCCTCAGCAAACAAAAGCGATGGAGAAAGCAGTAACACCTCCGAGTATAATTCCGCCAGGCAACGGCCGGTCGCACGTTGCAGAAGCTGCTCCCAGGCGGAGCCTTGCAGCGGAGAGAAGAGGTCACTGCTGTACAATTCAAGATCGGGACTCAATGCCTGGAGATACAGCTCATCCGGCCGACCACCGTGTGCCACACCGGGCCGAACAAGCAACGCCCCCGCTGACGCTATAAAAGCAGCCGCGCCGGTTCCTTTGAGCAGTTCTTCGATGCAGGAGCGATGCAACAACAAACGCTGACGCGATGGATAGGACTCCAGGTAGTGCACTTCGGTAGACAGCCCCCCCTGGCGACAGACCGGACAGAGCAGATCAACACGGCGCGCGCGGACCGGCAAGACCCCGTCAGTCAACCAGCGCTTAACCCGACTGGCAAAACTATTCTGCTGCTGGCGCTGCTGCAAAACCAACTCGGCCAACTGTCGCAGTTGCTGATGGAGCGGACTTTGCGGTGCCCGCGTCAAAACAGACGTGCCTGCCCCGGTGGCCTGCTCGCGAACCTGAGCATCTGCAAACAGGGTTTCTTCGAGAACCTGGAAGCCACGCTCATCGGCAGCAAAACGAAGAAACTCGACCAAGTCGACCGATCTCGAATAGCGGCTCTCAGCGCCCAACTCACTCGGCAGCAACCAGAGCTGTTCCGCACTGCCGCCACCAGCCAAAAGTTCCTTGCGCATCGCGACAACAGTGCCAAGGGCAGCCGGATCCTTGATCGGTAGCAACACCAAGTCGGCGGCCCAAATGGCAGCAGATAACTGGGGATGATCATTTGCCAGATCCAGAATCAGGATGCCATCGTAATCAGCCCGTGCCAACTTTTTCCGCAGCCAGGCCGCTGACTCACCCGGCACAGCTGGCGAACCAACCGAACAGTACTCAACGCCGAACTCGCCAAAGGCCAACAGATCCGACAACGCAGCATCCTGCGACAGATCACTCAAACACCCGGAAGTGCTCCCCTGCAGGGCAAATCTGGCAGCACCGTCGGCAGAGGAATCAGCAGCGACATAACTAACCGGCAGGTCTTCTTCGAGCCCCTTTAAGTAGACCGCCAAATTGCTGGCCAGAGTACTCTTGCCGACTCCGGAAGAAGGTGCGGAGACAACCACCACATAGGGGGGACGGACAATCATGCCGACTCCTGCAAACCTTCCCATTGCTGGTAGGCCGCATCAAGTTGCGCCTTGATCTTGGCGTGTTCATCGCTGACCTGACGCCAGCGTGCTTGATCCTGATAGAGCTCGGGGGCGGCCATCTGCTGTTCAAGGTCCGCCGCCTGTTGTTCAAACTTTTCGATTTCATTTTCTATCGACGTCAACAAGCGTTGCCGTTTTTGTTCGATGCGCTGCTGTTCTTTACGCTCAGCGTGGCTCTGACGACGCGCTTCCTTATCGAGGGGTTGCTCACTGGTTGTTTGCGTCTGCTGCTCAACCCGTTGACCACTGTGACTCGAATCCCCCTGGCGCAGTTTGGCAGAAAGAAAATCCTCATAATTTCCGAAGTAGGATTCCACCATGCCAGCACCGACCTCAATCACCCGCGTGGCCAACTGATCGACAAAATAGCGATCATGAGAAACGAAGACAATCGACCCTTGATAGCCTTTGAGTGAATCGAGCAGAACTTGTTTTGACTGCAAATCGAGATGATTGGTCGGCTCATCAAGCAAGAGCAGATTGGCCGGTCGCAACAACAATTTGGCCAAGGCCAGACGGTTGCGTTCTCCGCCGGAAAGAACCTTGACCCGTTTCTCAATATCGTCCCCGGAAAACAGAAACGAACCGAGGATATTGCGTAACTTCGGCACAATGGCAAAGGGAGCATCGGCGGACAGTTCGTCATAAACACTACGGGTCCCGGTCAATTCGGCCGCCTGATCCTGAGCAAAATAGGCCAAAGCCAGATTGTGCCCCTCTTTACGCTCCCCAGATACTGGCGCTTCAATCCCGGCCAGCAAACGCATCAGGGTTGACTTACCAGCGCCGTTCGGTCCGACCAGAGCCACCCGTTCGCCCTGTTCAATCTGCACATCGATCTGTTGCAGAACCTTCAATTCACCATAGTGCTGCGACGCATTGTGCAGCTCCATCGCCATCCGCCCGCCTTTGGGTGGGGCAGGAAAGCTGAAACCGATCTTCTTGCGTTCCGGAGGCAGCGAAATCCGCTTAACCTTATCCAGCTGCTTGACCCGGCTTTGCACCTGCGCGGCTTTATTGGCCTGATAACGGAAGCGACTGATAAAGGCTTGCGTACGGGCGATCTCTTCATCCTGCTGGCGCTTCGCCTCCTTTAAGGCGGCCACCCGTTCTTCACGCACGCGGATATATTTGGTGTAATTGCCTGGGTATTCGCTCAGATCGCCATTCCAGATTTCAACAATCCGGGTCACGACCTTATCCAGGAAAAACCGGTCGTGAGAAACCAGCACCACCGCATACGGATAAGCGAGCAGGTAATCTTCCAGCCAGTCACGGGCCGGCAAATCAAGGTGGTTGGTCGGCTCATCCAGCAGCAACAGGTTCGGCCGTTGCAGCAACAGCTTGGCCAGGGCGATACGCATCTGCCAACCACCGGAGAAGGTCTCGCAGGGCTTTTGGAAATCGGCGCTGGAAAAGCCGAGGCCACCGAGCACCCGACCGACCTCCGATTCCATCTGGTAGCCACCACGTTGCTCGAACAGGTGTTGCAGTTCGGCATAGCGCTCCATCTCTGCGTCATTGCCGGTCGCGATATCCGTTTCCAGGCGACGCAGTTCCTGCTCCATGCTCAGCAGTTCTTCAAGCGCACTGTGGACCTCGTCAAACAGGGAGCGACCACGATGCTCCAGACCATCCTGCGGCAGATAGCCGAAAGTGGTCCCTTTGGCAACCTGCAGGGTTCCACCGTCCGCCTCAACCTGCCCTGCAAGCATTTTCAGCAGGGTCGATTTGCCTGCGCCGTTCTCACCACAGAGACCGATCCGATCAGTCGGACGGATGTGCCAGTCAATGGCGGAGAAGATCCTGCGATCGGCAAAATATTTGGTAATTTCTCTTAATTGCAACATGGCGCCGTTTATAGCACAAACTCGACGATGAAAGAAACTGAACCGCTACGCTGAGCAAGTTAAGCCCAACGCAATAGCATCGACTTCATATCAGCCACACACCTTCCATCACACCCTATAGATAGATAAATCAATTTACAGTGGAAAATTGCAGGACTTTAATCTACAATTCGATAACCTTTTATTGTAGGCAACAATATGACACCCCAAACAACGATCATTATCGTCTCGTTATTGCTCGGCATGGCCAGTGGGGTGATTATGCATCGCTCCGATTTCTGCATTGCCGGCATGTTTCGCGACCTGTTCCTGTTTCGCAGCAGCCCGCTGTTGCGCAGCCTGATCTTACTGATCGCGACGAGCATGCTGTTGTTTGAGTCTGCTCGGCTCGTTGGCCTGCTGAGCTACAGTCTCCCTTCCTCACTATTTGGCTTGCCATCCCTGACGACCCTGTTCGGCGGAGTACTGTTCGGCATCGGCATGATCCTGGCCGGCGGCTGTGTCGTTGGCACCCTCTATAAACTAGGCTCAGGAAATTTTCCGGCGAGCTGCGCTTTTTTAGGACTGCTGATCGGCAGTACACTCTATGCAGAGTTTCACCCCGCGTGGAAAGAATTTGCCCTCGCAACCCGGCTGGGAGAAGCCGCAACCCTGCCCCAGTTGCTGGAACTTCAGCCGACGGTCACGTTGGCGGCCGTTTTCTCCGCTCTCGGTTTTTATCTCTATCGCTGGCAAAAAAGGGGGCTACTGAAGCGCCCCTCCGTGGTCACAGGTTATCTGCAACCGCGCAGTGCAGCACTGCTGTTGGCAGTCATAGGGCTACTTTCCTTTACCCTGACCGGCATGCCGCTCGGCATCACCACCAGCTATGCCAAAGTCGGGTCTTTTTTTGCCGAACTTGCGTTTCCAGAGCATGTCGCCTCCCTTGACTATTTTCAGGGCCGAGGCTTCCAGTACTTTTCACCGCTGCTCAACCAGAATTTAAGTGCAGGGGCCGGACCTTTTACCGACGGCTTATCCTTGGTACAATTCCCGTTGATCACTGGCATCGTTCTTGGTTCAGCCCTGTCCGCCATTTCTATGGGAAAATTTCAGTGCCGACTTGATGTGCCGAAGGTTCAGCTTTATTCTGCACTTTTAGGTGGAATTTTAATGGGCCTGGCGTCCCGTATGTCGCCAGCCTGTAACGTCTGGCACCTGTTGGGCGGTCTGCCATTACTTTCTTTGCAGAGTATACTTTTTACCCTGGGACTCTTCCCGGGAGCCTGGATTGGCACCCGGCTACTGACCCGCTACGTCCTGCCGGCGTAGAACAGAATTGGAAATTATGTCCGAGCAAAAAATTACCACCGTAGAAATTGATGTCTGTGGACAAATCTGCCCGTCATCACTGCTTACCGCACTACGCGAAGTCAACAAACACAAAAATTCTTTACGTAACGGCGAAATGCAGCTGGACATTCTGACCGACAACCACGACTCGACCAACCGGGTTTCAGAGGCGGTCACCAACATGGGCTATCAGGTCAAGGTTGAAGACCGGAAAAATCATTTCAGAATCTCGATCGCCAAGAATTACTAGCCAAAAAGGTTACGGGAACGATGAATAGCCGAACGATTAAAGATAGCGATCCAGAACGGGAAAACCGTATCTCCACTGCGGACCAGCTACAGGAGCTGCAAGAAACCATTACTCGGCTGCGTCAAGAAAATAGCGACATCCTCACCAGCGACCAAGAACTTCGCGGCTATATCCGCGAAAAGACCAATCAGTTGTTGAGCGTCATGGGCACCCTGGCCCTGGAACCCGAAGAATTGGACGACGAAACCCTGATCAACGTCGATCCTATCGGTATCGTCACCGACTCATTCCGGCAGGTTCTGGAGCATCTGCAAGAAACCAATGAAAACCTCAGTTTGGCCAAGGACGAGCTACAGGCAATTTTCGATTCCGCCGGTGCAGGGATTCTAGTTGTCGACAGTCAGATGCGCCTCAATACCTTCAATCGCAAAAGCCAGGAACTCTTTTTCCCCGACAACACAAACGCTATCGGTCAGGACTTCCGCTCCATAATCTGCGGCCCTTCAAATCATCCTGAAGTCTGTATATTTGATCAGGTCATTGAGACCCAGTGGGTTGTCGAGCAAACCGATTTTGTCACCAACGACCGTCACTACCACGTCATCGGCACGCCGATCAAAAACAAGGATGATGTCATCAGCTACGTCGTTCTCGTTTATACCGATATCACTGAGCGGAAAAAAAGTGAGCAGACCCTGCGCGACGCCGAAGCGCGGATGGCATCAATTCTCAATAGCACCCAAGCCGGAATCATGTTGATTGACCCGGAGTCACACCAGATCATTTTTGCCAACCAGGCAACAGCGGAAATGACCGGTATCAGCCAGGCAGAGCTACAGGGACAAATCTGCCATAGCGTTATCTGCCCGAAGCAGCAAGGTCGCTGCCCGATAACCGACGAGAAGCAATCGATCGATAAAGCAGAATGCGAACTGATAACGAGAGACGGACGCCTGGTCCCAATCATCAAAACGGTTTCCAAGCTGGAAATTGACGGCAAAACCCACCTGCTGGAAAGCTTTATCGATATTTCCGAACGCAAAGAGACAGAGAGAAAACTACGCGAAAGTGAAGAACGCTATCGGACTCTCTACTCGACCATGCAGGAAGGGGTGGCACAGCATCGTTTTATCTACGATGACGACGGCCAACCCTGTGACTATGAAATCATCGACGTCAATCACTCCTTCGAACTGATCATCGGCAGAAAACGTGACCAGGTCATCGGCCGCTTGGCCAGTGAAATCTACCCGCTGGTCGATGGCAAACCCGCCTGCCTCGATATTCTTTCAAAAATAATGAGCAGTGGCGAATCATCCAATTTTGAATTCGAATTTAAAGACATCGGCCGGACCCTGCGAATTTCAGCGGCACCACTTGCCCCGGGGCACTTTGCCACCGTCTTTGAAGATATTACCCAACGCAAGCAGGATGAAGAAAAGATTGAACGCCTCGCCTACTTCGACAACCTGACCGGTTTGCCGAACCGGGTGCTGATGCGTGACCGGTTGGGACAGATGGTCGTCAGGGCAAAGCGTAACAGCTGCCGAATCGGCCTGTTTTTTCTCGATCTTGATCACTTTAAAAGGGTCAATGACACCCTCGGGCACGACAAAGGGGATCAATTACTAAAGGTTATTGCCGACCGTCTGGACAAGGTCTTGCGCAGTTGCGATTCCATTTCGCGCCTCGGTGGCGACGAATTTGTCATTCTGGTCGACGACATCAAAGACCGGGACGACGCCGCCCTGATTGCCTGTAAAATCCTTGAATCGCTGGCGCAACCAGTCATTCTGGAGCGAAAAGAAGTCTTCATTACCACCAGTGTCGGGATTGCCATGTTCCCCGAAGATGGCGTCGATCCGGACACCCTGCTTAAAAATGCCGATGCGGCCATGTATCAGTCAAAAGACAAGGGTCGCAACACCTACCGTTTTTATTCCTCGGAAATGAACGCTCAGGCGCTGGAAAAGCTACTTCTCGCCAACGACTTGCGCAAAGCTCTAAAGCGGAATGAATTTCACCTCGCCTATCAACCACAAATTGATCTCAGCCACGGCCAGATGACCGGCGTTGAAGCCCTGCTCCGCTGGCAGCATCCCGACCTGGGGAATATCTCACCGGTACAATTTATCCCCCTGGCCGAAGAAACGGGACTCATTCTCTCGATCGGTCGCTGGGTACTCGAAACCGCCTGCCGGCAAGCGTATGAAATTCAACAGTCTTGCGGCACGCCGTTTCGGGTCGCCGTCAATCTTTCGACCAAACAGTTTCAAGATCCCAACCTGGTGACGTCAATCAGGGAGATTTTGCACGAAACCGGCTTAGAGGCGCAATTTCTCGAGTTGGAAATCACCGAGAGCATTTTGATGGAGAACGTCGAGAATGCGCAGAAGACCTTGCATGAGCTCAAGGACATGGGATTGAAGCTGGCGATTGATGATTTTGGCACCGGCTACAGTTCGCTCAGCTATTTGCGACATTTCCCGATCGACCGACTTAAAGTCGATAAATCCTTCGTCCAGCGGATCACCACCCACCCGGACGATGCGGCAATCACCGAAGCGATCATCGTCATGGCGCACACGATCGGTATCAGGGTGGTCGCCGAAGGGGTCGAGCTGAAAACCGAACTCGATTTCTTGCGCGAAAAAAAGTGCGACGAAGTCCAGGGATTCTATTTCAGCCGACCGTTAAGAACCGAACAACTGGTCGAACGGATTCAGGACCCCTGCCCGACCAATCCTTTCTGTTTTTTCAACAGCTAGAAAACAGCAGAACGTCGCGCAGCAAGCAGGAAAGGCCCCGCACAATACGAAGCCTGTTCCTTGTTTTGTTCTGCAAGCTTCTTTAGTTCAAGCTCAGATTTTTCTGGCAACCAGCGCGATCAGTTGCGACACCAGCAGGATACCGATATAGGTGCTCAGGGCGATGGTAAACATGGTCAGCATTGTGGAAGCTCCTCTCTGAAACAATTTCTTTATACTGTTTATCTACTTGATTCGACCTTGAATGATTTAACGTCAAAGCATGGTTCAAAAACATTTTCCACCGAAAGCACAGAACTCACGGAAAAATCTTGGTCTTAGAAATTCCGTGTTTTCCGTGTTTTCCGTGTTTTCCGTGGACAAAAACCAAAGAATTAACGCAACACCGACTTTTGGTGGAGCGAAGTAGATAACCAGACTATTTATTTACCCAGGCTAACAACGCGAAAATTGCACCAACCTAAAAGCAATAAACATTAATTCCGTCATCAACGACCAAGCACAAAGGTGTTCTATTTTGTGCCCAAATTCTCACTGAGCAAAACTCAACTAATAATATGCAATTACTCCCGACCTCCATCGTCGGCATAGCGTCCAATTGAAAATATTATTCTTTCTGACTCAAAGACAGAAGAGGGTTATATCCTCTAACAATTCGAGGGCTGACCCCACAAACAGGTCACTTTGGCCACATAGCGACAAAATGTAGCAATTTGAACAAAAAAAACGGCCACCCTTTCGGGCGGCCGTGATCTCCATAAGTTGTCGATTGAGACTTCAGGAATTGATCTTGATCATATAATCGTCTATCGATTCGGCGATACCGACAACATTCATGCGACTGTTATTAAACAGCAGATGGTAGAGCAACGGATCATCGATCCGGCCGTCGGCAAACCGCCTGATAAAATCATCCCTTTGTTTTTGGTGCAGAGCGATAAATTTTTCCGCATCGGTCTGACTCATGCGGTGGCTCTGCATGATCTTCTTGACCCGGAATTCATACGGGGCGACCAGGCGCAGATGGATGCAATTGGGCAGATCCTGGGTCGCCAGCACCGCGCCACCGCCAACCAATAGACAATTACCGCGTCTGGCAAAACTACGGATGACGTTGCGCAGATGGGTAAAGATTTCCGTTTCTTCAGCGCGACTGCTGTCTAAAAACATCGAAAAGATCGCCTTGAGCGAAGAAGGTGTGTCCTGTGACTTCTCGATTTGCTCAATAGAGTACCCGGACACTTCGGCCACCTCGGTCAACATCTCCTTGCCGACCACCACCCAGGGCTCGCCCGTGGTCCGGCTATTCAGCCGCTTGGCCAGAGTTTCTGCTACGGGGAAGGCCTGACAGCCGAACTCCCGAGAGAGAGTGAAACAAGGCCCCGGTTTCTGCTCATCAACAACCTGCTGCATTTTATGCCACGCGAGAAGTTTGGCT
This sequence comes from Desulfuromusa ferrireducens, assembly GCF_055389805.1. Classification (NCBI taxonomy): domain Bacteria; kingdom Pseudomonadati; phylum Thermodesulfobacteriota; class Desulfuromonadia; order Desulfuromonadales; family Geopsychrobacteraceae; genus Desulfuromusa; species Desulfuromusa ferrireducens. Next base: position 2,554,784 of record NZ_AP042415.1, on the reverse strand, counting down.
TCCTGTTGCGGAGTCCAGAAATCCCTGTTCGCCATAACTGCCCCCTTTCCGGTAGAGTGGTTTTTCTGAAAAAGGTGAGATAGCTTAATTATACCTGATCTGTTGCAAGTTTTCGGCTGGCAGGCCGCAGCAACAAAAAAAGCCCCGACATTGCTGCCGGGGCTTTTTGAATTTGGTATTTGAGAAGACTGTTAATTTTTCCGGCGGCGGTAGTAAGCCAGGCCGATCAGACCGCCACCAAGCAGCAGAAGGGTGGAGGGTTCAGGTACTGGTGCAGCACCACCGCCTACAACAAAGTGAGAGACGGTCAATGTTTCACCTTTATCTTTTGCCACCCATAAATCATATGTGCTCCATGATCCCACGCTATCAGCAGGATCTTGCCGATACAGAGCTGAGTATGTTGAAGCTTTAATAATATAATAGCTTAGGACACTCGAAGAAAGTACCGTCTTCCAGGTCCCACTGGTATAAATGTCAGTATCCACATCAAGCTTCCCGTCACTATCACCTGTAGTACCAAGAAGTTTGTCACTACCACTGCCATCATAGCCGTAAATTTCAACGGCGGTTTGGATTAGGCCAGTGGTATCGATGCTCTTGTCATTGAGCCAATCTAACAAATAGTTATAACTGTTGACATTTTCTTCAATAACACCCAAAAAAGTACCGCTATTTTGGTAGTACTCGTAGGCAGACCCATCTGAACGATCTTCGTACCCATCATTGGCGGCATTTTCCATAACAGTTGCCAGGGCAACAGAGCAAGTTCCCATCATAAATAGAGCAAAGATAAAACCTACCACTATTTTTTTCATTATATTTACTCCCCTTCACCTTTGGGATTATAACATTATCCAATTGACGACCTAATTAAATGCAACATACATGCCTACCCACAAACACCTAAAAATACACATTATTTTTCTGATTTCCACAGTTTTTTTTGGATTGTAAATTATTTCGACAAAAAAACCGACATTTCTGCCGGGTTTTTTTCACCAATTGTGAAGCCAAATTCAATTAGGGAATTAAAGTAGGGACACTCCCCCTATTTAATTCTGAACGTATCAGATATCGACAGCCCCAACGGCAAAGATGTTACCTGGAAAAACCCTGGAGATCCAGTACCTGAACCATCAACTTGGCTACTAAATGGGTATCGGCCCGCAGCCTTGACCGGTTCTCGGTTCAAGAAAAATCGCAGCTAAACTTAACGATAAACCATTCCAGACAGACACAAAAAGCCCCCACAGAAATGCAGGGGCTTTTTGTGTCTGGAATAAATTAACTAGCTCTACTTATTCTCAAAACTCAGATGAAACATCCGCTTCTTGCCATCGGCCAACTTGGTGCCGACCATAAACATGTAGGTCCCGTTTTGATCCAAGGTCACATCAGCGCCAAACTGCCCGTCCATGCCCATCATCTTATGCGCATCACCAACCGTACCGTCGGGCGATTGTACCTTAACTGCGACCTGCCCCTTTTCGATACTTTCGCCATCACTGTCCATGAAACCGACCATCAGGTGATGGGTCATCGACATGCCGTGCTTGGCCATCTTTTCTTTGGTGTCCATCAGATGCGCAGAAGCCATAACACCATCAACGTCAACATCCTGCAGCATGATCATGCCAGCGCCCATGTTTCCATGGTCCATCTTCTTCATGTCGCCGTGATCCATGCTTTTCATGCTGCCGTGATCATCAGAGGTGGTCATCGCCATAGCAGCGGCAGGGACCATCAGCAAAGCAGCCATCATCAGTACCATCATCTGTTTTTTCATTGTTGTTCCTCCTGTTAAGTTTCGGTAATTTTTAAGTTTTTATCCACGGAAGACACAGAAGACACGGAATTTGCTGAATCAAGATTTTTTCCGTGAGTTCCGTGCTTTCAGTGGACAATATTTTCCAACCATATCTTGACGTTGACCCAAGTAGATAACCAGAATAATTCATAAGACCTTCAATTGATCACTTGTTTTCAAAGTGATGATGAAAGGTCCGCTTCTTGCCATCGGCCAACTTGGTGCCAAATTTAAAATGATACATACCTTTTTTATTGAGAGTCACATCAACCCCATAATGGCCATCCATGCCCATCAATTTAATCGCTTTGCTGACCTTTTCATCGGGGTCTTCGATCTTGACCGCAACCGAACCGCTTTCCACCGCGTCACCGGTGGCAATATTTTCAAAAGCGATCATGATGTGGTGGGTCTGGGTCATCCCGTGTTCGGCCATTTTCTCGCGCACATCGTTCAAATGCGCCATCCCCTTAATACCGTCAACCGCGTGGGTCCCGAGCATCATCATGCGCCCCTCAGTCGACATGCCAAGGTGATCCATACCCTTCATATCACCGTGATCCATCTTGCCCATGTCATGATGATCAGTATCCTTCATTTCATGGTGGTCCATCTCGTCCATGTCATGGCCCATGTTCTTGCCATGCTCCATGCCCATTTTTCCGCCCTTCTCCATGGCCATTTCTTTACCGTGATCCATGGTCATCTTTTCCATGTCATGGCCCATCTTCTTGCCATGCTCCATACCCATCTTTTCGCCCTTTTCCATGGCCATTTCTTTACCCTGGTCCATACCCATATTTTTCATATCGTGGCCCACCTTCTTGCCATGCTCCATGCCCATCTTTTCGCCCCTTTCCATGGCCATCTCTTTACCCTGGTCCATGGTCATCATCTTGCTGTGATCGACTTGGGCGTCACTGCCAAAGCCGATGGCCGGAAAAATCAACATTGTGGACGCGATCAGGATATATAGCTGTTTTTTCATCGTGTACTCCTATTCCTTCGTATAAGCGGGTCTCAGTTATTCGTGCAGTTCTTCCAACGCCGACGGTTCGGAGGACTTATCCAGTCCTCGCTGCCGCCAGATAAAGTAGATGACCGGGAAAACCAGCAGTTCCATCACCCCCGAGGTGATCACCCCACCGACCATCGGCGCAGCGATCCGTTTCATGACATCAGCTCCGGCACCGTGACTCCACATGATCGGAATCAAACCGGCGATAATCACGCAGATGGTCATGATCTTCGGCCGAATCCGCTTGACCGCGCCGTGGTGAATCGCCTGCACCAGGTCGCCACGGTTAAGCATCCGGTTGTTGTCTCTCCAGAGTTCATAGGCCAGATCCAAATAGAGCAGCATGACCACGCCAGTTTCCGCCGAGATCCCGGCCAGGGCGATAATCCCGACCCAGACCGCCACCGACATATTGTAGTCGAGCAGCCAGAGGAACCAGAAGCAGCCAACCAGCGACAACGGCAGGGCGACAAAGATGATGCCGGTCTTGATCATCGATTTGGTACTGATGTAGATGATGACAAAGATGATCAGCAGCGTCAGCGGGATCACCACCTTCAGCTTGGCCTCGGCAGCCTGCATATATTCATACTGGCCACTCCAGACGATATTATAGCCTGCCGGCAGCTTGATTTTTTCTTCCACCACCTGTTGTGCCTTCGCTACATAAGTCCCGATATCCACCCCTTTGATATCGACAAACACCCAGGCGGTGCGCCGGGCGTTCTCGCTTTTGATCCCTGGCGGGCCTTTGCGGATATGGATCGTGGCCACCTGCGAGATGGGGATATGCTTGCCACCGGCGATCGGAATCAGCACCCGCTTGAGCGACTGTAAATCATTACGATAGTCTCGAGCGTAACGAATATTGACCGGGTAACGCTCCAGCCCCTCGACGGTCTGGGTGACATTCATGCCGCCAATGGCCGACTTGATGGTGTCCTGCACATCGCCAACGGTCAGGCCGTAGCGGGCGACCGCCTGCCGATCGATATCGTAATCGAGGTAATTGCCCCCGACCACCCGCTCGGAAAAAGCACTTAAGGTTCCGGGAATCTCCCGCACCACCGCCTCAATTTCCTGACCAATTCTGGACAGGATTTCCAGATCATTGCCCATCACCTTGATCCCGACCGGGGTCTTGATCCCGGTCGAAAGCATATCGATGCGGGTTTTAATCGGCATCGTCCAGGCGTTGGTCAGCCCCGGAAAGCGAATCGAATCGTTGAGCAGGGTTTTCAACTCCTCAACCGTAAGGGTCCCCTCTTCCGGCCAGACGATCCGCAATGGTTTCTTCAGCCATTCAACGCTCTCCGACCAAGCGGAGTAGAAGCGCAGCTTCGGCACCGTGCGCCATTCCGCTTCCGGCTTAAGCATGATGGTCGTTTCCAGCATCGCCAGTGGCGCTGGGTCGGTGGCCGTTTCGGCGCGGCCGACCTTACCGAAAACCCGTTCAACTTCAGGAAACTGGGCAATAATCTTATCGGTCTGCTGCAGCAGCTCGCGCGCCTTGGTGATGGAAATGCCCGGCATGGTGGTCGGCATGTAGAGCAGGTCGCCCTCATAGAGGGGCGGCATGAACTCGGAGCCCATCTTGCTGATCGGAAAATAGATCGACATGGTAATCAGCACCGCGACCAGCAGCACCATCTTCCGCCACTTGATGACGAAATCGACCAGCGGATTATAGACCCAGAACAGAAAGCGGTTGATCGGGTTTTTATTTTCGTGCGGAATCTTGCCGCGCACAAACCAGCCCAAAAGCACCGGCACCAGAGTCACCGAAAGCAGCGCACCGGCGGCCATGGCGTAGGTCTTGGTATAGGCCAACGGCTTGAACATCCGGCCCGACTGTTCGCCCAAGGTAAAGACCGGGAAGAAGGAGACGGTGATAACCAGCAGCGCATAGAACAGCGACGGACCGACCTCCTTGCAGGACGCCATGATGATGGCCCAGTGTTCTTTCTTGCCGCGATCACGCTCCAGGTGTTTGTGGGCGTTTTCGATCATGATAATGGCCGCGTCGATCATCGCGCCGATGGCGATAGCGATACCGCCGAGACTCATGATATTGGCGTTGATCCCCTGAAAGTACATGACCATAAAAGCCATCAGGATCGCGATCGGCAGGGTCAGAATCGCCACCAGCGAACTGGGCAGATGGAAAAGGAACAGCGCGGTGACCACCGCAACAACGATGCTCTCTTCGATCAACTTTTCGGTCAGATTATCGACTGCCCGTTCAATCAGGCCACTGCGGTCGTAGACCGGCTTAATGGTCACGCCTTCCGGCAGACCGGACTGCAATTGCTCCAGCTTCTTTTTGACGTTCTCAATCGTCTGCAGGGCGTTGCCACCGTAGCGCATAATAACCACGCCGCCGACCGCTTCCCCCTTGCCGTCCAATTCCGCCACCCCACGGCGCAACTCGGGACCGATGCTGACTGTCGCCAGGTCACGCAGCAGGATTGGCGTGCCACGACTATTGGTTCCGACCACCACCTGTTCGATGTCGGAAATCGACTTGATATAACCGAGGCCACGCACCATGAATTCGGTCTCGGCCATCTCCACCAGGCGGCCACCGACGTCATTGTTACTGCGCTGGATCGCCGTGCGCAACTGGGGGATGGTCAAATGATAAGCGAGTAGCCGCTCCGGATCGATCTCCACCTGGTACTGCTTGACATAGCCACCAATACTGGCGACCTCGGAAACGCCATCCACCGAAGTCAATTCGTAACGCAGAAACCAATCCTGCATCGAGCGCAGTTGCTGTAAATCGTGGCGATCACTCTCCAGCACGTACTCGTAGATCCAGCCGACCCCGGTCGCGTCCGGGCCAAGGCTTGGCGTCACCCCTTTGGGCAACCTGCCAGCGGCATAATTCAGATATTCCAACACCCGCGAACGGGCCCAGTAAAGGTCGGTGCCATCTTCAAAGATAATGTAAACAAAAGAGAGGCCGAAGAAGGAGTAGCCACGCACGGTTTTCGCCTGCGGTACCGCCAGCATCTGCGTGGTCAGCGGATAGGTGACTTGATCCTCGACCACCTGTGGGGCCTGCCCCGGGTACTCAGTGAAGACGATGACCTGCACATCGGAAAGATCGGGAATAGCGTCGAGCGGGGTATTTTTCAGGGCATAAAGGCCGCCGATGACCACAAAAAAGGTCAGCAGCACCACCATAAATTTATTCTTGATCGACCATTCGATGAGTTTTTCCAGCATCGGTAATTACCTTATCGCCAGACCGGTGTCGGTCGATTAGTTGAACAGGTCCTCGACATCCTCTTTGGCATCTTCTTTGTCATCGCCAAACAGATCTTCCATATCGTCCTCCCCGGCAGCACCCCTCTCGGGGGACTCGGCGCGGGTCGGGTTGAGCATCTTCTGGATCGCTTCACGCAACTTGCTCTCGGAATCGAGCAGGAACTGGGCACTGGTCACCACCTGTTCCCCCTCAAACACCCCTTGCACGACTTCGATATGCCCGCCCTCCCCTTGCAGCCCGGTTTTAATCAGGCGTGGTTCAAAACGACCACCCGCCAGAGCAATAAACACGGTCTGTTTCTCGCCGGAGCGCAGCACCGCCTCGACGGGAATCAGCAGGGCGTCGGTAACCTGTTCGCCGGTCAGGTAAACGTTGACATACATATCGGGGCGCAGTTCAAAATCGGCATTGTCAAACTTGATGCGGGCCTTGACGGTGCGGGTCTTGGCTTCGACGTAGGGGTAAAGATAGTCTACCTGGGCGGTAAATTTACGATCCTGAACATAAGGCAGTTCGACCCGCGCCCGCTGTCCGACCTTGACCCAGGGGAGCTGATATTCATAGATATCGGCCAGCACCCAGACCTGCGACAGATCGGCCAGATTGAGCAGGGTCATCCCTGGCTTGACATACATCCCTTCGTTGACCATTTTCATGGTGACGATGCCATCGTAGGAGGAATAAAGGGTGACGGTTTTACGCACCTCACCGGTTTTTTCCAGGCGAGCGATCTGCTTCTTGCTGACATCCCAGAGCTGCAACCGCTTGCGCGAGGACTCAAGTAACCGCTCGGCGTTCTCAGCAATCTGTGCAAAGCTGCTGTCCTGCAAAGACCTGTAGTTATCCCGCGCCAACAACAATTCCTGCTGAGCGGCAACCAGATCGGGGCTGTAGATTTCGAGGAGCTTCTGCCCTTTTTTTACCTGTTGACCGGTCTCTGCAACATAGAGCTTTTCGACCCAGCCAGCAATTTTAGCATTGACCACGTACTGCTTCGATTCCTCGTAGCTGACCAGCCCGACAGTACGGATGGTGCGCGCCAGGTCACCACGGGTCACAGCTGCCGTGCGCACGCCCATATTCTGGATGGTGGTCGGATCGATAGTAATCATTGAACCGCCGGTCGCCTCGTTCTCGTAAACCGGAATCAGATCCATCCCCATCGGCGATTTGCCCGGCTCATCGCGGATAAAGGTCGGGTCCATCGGCGCCTGCCAGTATTTGACTTTCCGCTCTCCGTCAGTCACTGCAGCAGCCCCACCGGTGTTCGCCTTTAGCGGGGTCAGGTCCATACCGCAAATTGGGCAGCTGCCCGGTTCATCGACAATAACCATCGGATGCATGCCGCAGGTATATTTTTGCGCAGCGTGGCTGTGCTCAGGACCGGCCAAAGGAGAATGACGAAAGCTCAGATCGGTACTGAGAAAAATGCCACCGCCCAACAACAGGACAGTCACCAGGTAGAGAGTCGGTTTCAGCAGTTGTTTCATCGTGGCATTATCCTTCATCAGAATTCGTCCGGGTCAACTGATCGACATCAAGCCCAGCAGCCGCTTCAAGCTGAGCGCGGCTGCGCTGTTGATCACTGAGGACCCGAACGTTGTCGATTTCATAGCGATAGAGAGTCATCAGTGAGTCGAGCAAAGAGAGAAAATCGACCTTATCGACCTGATAGGCGCTTAAGGTCGCCTGAAAAGTTTGCTCGGCCTGGGGAATAATGCCGTTTTTATAAAGATCCGCGAGTTGCGTCGCCTGCTCCAACTTGGTCAGCGAACGATGAATCGCCAAATTCACCTTGTTGCCAAAATCGTTGCGTTTCTGATAAGCCATGCGCAACAGGGAGTCAGCTTCAGCGACCGCAGCAGCGCGGCGCGCTTTTCGGACCGGCAGATTAAAACTGACTCCGGCACTCGCAAAGTCAGTACCACCGTCCGGGAGCCCATCATCCCGAAACCGATACCCCGCCCAGACGGTGAAATCGGGACGATAATCGAGATCGGCCAGCGTCCGTTGCGACCTGTATTGCTCGATCAGGGCGTTAAACGCACTGAACATCGGTCTTTTGTCTGCCGCGTCCTGCTGCAACAACTTAAGTTGATAAGCGCCACTGAAAGAAGTTAGCTGTTCACTTATCTCCAACGCCTGATCGGTTAGGCGCCCGGCCAGGCTGTTCAGCTCGGCCTGAGTCGATTCCAACTGTTGTTGCAAGCGAAGCAGTTTGTCCTGTTGCTTTGAGCGTTGCAGGTGCGCCTTGAGAACATTTTGTTGCAGCCCTTTACCGACTTCGTAGCGAACTTCGGTCAGCTTGATAAAATCGTCGAGAATTTTCAGATTGCGGTTGGTTAGCTCGATCGCCTGCTGCTGAAACAACAAACGGTACCAGGCGTCCTTGACGCTCTGGCGAATCTTCAGCCGGGCATCCTGATAAACGGATGCGAACCAACGACTCTTCTCGGCCGCGACCTTCCCCTTAGCATCAAGCTTCCCTGGAAAAGGAAACATTTGCGCCAAACGAATCTCATTTCCAGTCATCGGCGTAATGTCTGCCTTGAGTTGATCAATCGGATAATTTGACAGAGCAATCGACAATACGGGATCTTTTAGCGAGGTGACTTGATCAATTTTGCTCTCAGCTACAGCAATCAGCTCGTGGGCAGCTCTCAGCGAGGGATTATTAAGGTCTGCTTCCTCGAGCAGTTGCTGTAGTTGAAAAGATTCGCTAGCGCTGGACTGTGTAACAAATAGCAGCAACAGCAGGACCAGAATTGTCGTTAATTTTGTGAATATACCCATCAAAATAAGCTCCTGAGGCACATGGAATCGCAATATTGCTATAAATACTTTATCAGCATTTGTGCCAAAGGGTAGTTCCCTTAAGTATCAATGAGTTGTGGATTAGCCATGTGGCAGAAAACCTACCAATATGGAGAATATTCTCCTGCCAGTGTAGAATATCCTACACGTTAGTTACCATTTCCAAGCTCAAGAAAACAAATCGCTATGAGCTGCAAAACTGTCAGGAAACGTTAAAAAATGCTCAACTGTACTCAATTATGATTTACAGTTGTCCCATATCTGCTATAGTTCCGAACTATTGGTGAGCTCAACCGCGTCTCCGCCGTACTGCGTCGAGACCGGCAAAGCATAGATTCAACCGTAAAACTTAATTTTGATGTCGCCGGGTCTAATCCTGGCATCATCCCCACATTGTACCGTAATCAGCAAAAGACCCCGCACGCGCGGAGAGGTCTGACAACCCTGATATTCGGTCTGAACCGTCGTATTCGACGGACAGAAAGGTTTAGTAACAATGAGTAAAAAGATGTTGATCAACGCCTCCCACCCAGAGGAAAATAGGGTGGCGATCGTTGTTGACGGGATTTTGAGCGAACTTGACATCGAGATTGCCGGCCAGGAACAGACCAAAGGAAACATCTATAAAGCGGTGGTGGTTCGGGTTGAATCCGGACTGCAAGCCGCTTTTGTCGATTTTGGCGCCGAGAAACTCGGATTTCTGCAAATCGGCGAAATCCATCCCAATCTCTATCCCAGCAAAGATGAATCCAAAGGCCGCCCGCGCATAACCGACATTCTGCAACGCGGCCAGGAAATCCTTGTCCAGATCGTCAAGGAAGAACGCGGTAGCAAAGGGGCAGCATTAACGACCAACCTGTCGATCCCCGGCCGCTACATGGTGTTGATGCCAGACAGCACAACCAAAGGTGTCTCGCGTAAAATCCAGGATGATCCGGAACGCAAAAAGCTCAAACGCACCATGGCCGAACTGAACCTGCCGGAACGGATGGGCTACATCGTCCGCACCGCCGGTATCGGCAAGGAAAAAGAAGAGCTCAAGCGTGACTTTGATTATCTGGTGCGCCTGTTCGAAGGCATCGTCTCCCGTAAAGATCAAGTCAAGGCCCCGGCCCACCTCTACCAGGAATCAAACCTGGTAATCCGCTCGATCCGCGATTACTTCAGCACGGAAATGGACGAGGTCCTGATCGACGATCAAAAGGTTTATCAAGAGACCAAAGACTTCTTCGCCCTGGTGATGCCGGAACTGACCCACCTGGTCAAGTCGCACCGCGAACGCCGGCCGATTTTCTCTCGCTATCAGATCGAAGAGCAGATTGACGCCCTGGCGAAAAATCAGATCCCCATGGCTTCAGGCGGTTCCATTGTCATCGATCAGACCGAAGCCTTGGTTGCCATCGATGTCAACTCCGGCAAGATGTCGAGCGAAAGTGGCATCGAAGCAACCGCCTACAAGACCAATCTGGAAGCGGCTGCCGAAGTCGGTCGACAACTCCGCTTGCGCGATCTTGGTGGATTGGTGGTCATCGACTTTATCGATATGCGCGACCGAAAAAATATCCGCGATGTCGAACACGAGCTGCGTAAAGCGCTTAAAGACGACAAGGCCAAGGTAACGGTCGGGCGGCTCAGCCAGTTCGGCCTGATGGAAATGAGTCGGCAGCGCCTCAAGCCAACCTTGAGTGTCGGTTCTTATCTGGAGTGCCCTCACTGTCTCGGCAAAGGACGGATCAAAAGTGCCGAAAACCAAGCCGTGGCCCTGCTGCGCCAAATCCATGCGGCAGCGTCCAAGGGACATATCGGCCACATCGAAGCCAGTGTCCCGGTTGAGGTCGCTAACGACATGCACAACAGTAAACGCCAGTCGTTGGTTGATCTGGAAAAACGCCTCAACCTGAAAATCACCATCATCGGCCGCTCAGACATGCTCCCCGGTCAGCTCGACATCGAACTGCACAAACGGGAGAAGAATGGCGAGAGCAGCCGCGAAATCGCCCCGGTTTCCCACGACAATCAGATAGAAAACGCCCTCGCCGCAGCTCAGCTAGATGAAGACACGGAGCAAACAAAGGCAGAGGCACTACCAGAGAGTAGCGATACCCTGGTCGCTGACAATGCAAATCCTGAAGCTACTGGAGAGGAAGAAACAGGCGAAAGAAAAAGCCGTCGCAGACGTCGCCGGCGGCGGCGGAAAACTGATCATCCAGCTTCTGGCAACACCGAGCAGAACGAGCAGAAAACCTCCGACGAGGCGACCCCTGACGGGTCGACAGCTCAAGCCACGGAAGAGACTCCGCAAGCAGCAGAAGGCACCGCTGAGGTTAAGGAACAGAGCACTGCCGAAGCCGAGTCACCAAAGACGGCCAAAGAGTCCCCAAGAAGACGTCGCTCTCGTCGACCTGCGGCGAAAAGGAACGCTGAAGCCAGCAGCCAACAAGGCGAAGCAAATGCAACTGCTGAAGTTGATGCTGCCGTAGAGATGACAGCGACCACAGAGACAGCAGCAACCGAAGAGAGACCGAAACGTCGACCCCGCCGCACAAGAAAACCCGCAGTCGAAACACCGGCGGGACTAACCGTTGCAACGGCTGAAAATGCGTCCGCCGAAGAGACCCCGACGGCGCGCAGCAGAAGTGAAAAAGTGGCTGAGGTCGTTCCGGCAGAAACGGCAACCGCCGAGACGCCAGCGGCTGAAAAACCGAAGCCACGTGCCAGAAGAACCAAGAAGGTAGCAGAAACCACAGCGACCGAAACAACAACGGCAGCGACCGAGACACCAACGGCTGAAAAACCGAAGCCTCGGGCCAGAAGAACCAAAAAGGTAGCAGAAACCACACCGTTCGAAGCGACAACGGCAACCGCCGAGACGCCAGCGGCTGAAAAGCCGAAGCCTCGGGCCAGAAGAACCAAAAAGGTAGCAGAGACCACAGCGACCGAAACAACAACGGCAGCTACCGAGACAGCAGCTACCGAGACAGCAGCGGCTGAAAAGCCGAAGCCTCGGGCCAGAAGAACCAAAAAGGTAGCAGAGACCACAGCGACCGAAACAACAACGGCAGCTACCGAGACAGCAGCGGCTGAAAAGCCGAAGCCTCGGGCCAGAAGAACCAAAAAGGTAGCAGAAACCGCAGCGACCGAAACAACAACGGCAACCGCCGAAACGCCAGCGGCAGAGAAGCCGAAGCCGCGAGCCAGAAAAACCAAAAAGGTAGCAGAGGCTGCTCCGGCCGAAGCGACGGCGACGACCGGCGAAACGCCAGCGGCGGAGAAACCGAAACGCCGCCCAGGCCGACCGCGTAAAACAGCCAAACCTGCCGAGCCACAAAATCAGCAGGATTCTTGATAAAAAACGGCCGGATCATCTCACTGATCCGGCCGTTTTCTCTTTTACAGACAAATCTTGATCGTTTTCAATCTAAGAACAGAGTTCACCCGAAATCGCCTCCAAAACAGCCAACGACTGTTTATACTGAATCTCACGCGCGCTGGTTGCACGCGAATGGGACTCACTGCGTTCCAGAGCCACCTCCATTGCCTTGCGGGTCGCAGCGATGGTCTTATCCAACTGCTCACTCAAGTCAGCGCCAAACTTCCGAAAACTTTCATCGAGGCTTTGTCGCAAAGCCCAGCTGATCTGCTCGACATTCTGGTTGAGTAATTTTTTACTCGCTTCGCGCAAACGGTTAACAGTCCGCTTACGACGGTACTTTTTTGTAAAAAACTTACGTGAGAAACGCTGGCCCAACGGGTCCATAGCAGAAGTAAAAAGATCGTCACTCCAGGCCGGCACAGTAAATGGTGCATATGAGGTCTGCGCCACCGGGGCCTGATAGGGAATCTCGAAAAGCTCAGCAGCACTCTGCCGAACCTGCTCGATGAGTTTATTGCTCCGCTCCTGATTGAGACTCAAGAGTCCGGTGGCTTCTGCCCTGATCACTTCGGTCAGGTCGCGCAGCGAAGGCGCGAAGAACTGACCCGTTTCTTCAGCGATCGTTTGATGCACCAACTGCTCCATCTGCTCCGGATCTTCGACAGACTCGATACGAGACTCGACCAGAGGAAGGATCTGTTGCTTGCAGCGTTCGCGCAAATCAGCAATCTCTTCACCCAGCTTTTCAACCACCCGCGTTAGATCTCCGGCCAAAATATCGGCGGAAGCCTGCTGCTCCCGCTCAACAGCAGGCAGAGACTTGCGAAACAGCTCGAGACGACGGTGAAGCTCTGCTTCCGGCAACTTAAGAGCACTTAAGGACAGTTGCAGTTGCAGCGCCGCTTCGTTGATCAGATCCAATGTCCGCCGGGTAAGCGCGTCGTGCAAGGTCTGCTGTTTTTCACGGGCAAAGAAATCGATCAGACTTTGCTCGACCTGCTGCATCCCACTATTTTTCCACCCTAGCGTATCCCCCTCCAAACGTGCTTTCAAACCGCTGCGGGCGGATAAGGGCAACACCTGCGGAGAGCCATCACAAAAAGGCTCTAACTGATTCGCTAAAAATTGCAGTGATGCCACGCGATCTTTTTCATTGAGAAAATCAACCTTATTCAACAGATAGAAAGTTCGTGGCAGGCGTTTCTTAATCTGTTGCAGATAATCAAGTTCCATCTCGGTAATCGGCGGGTCCGGAGAAACCAGAAACAGGGCAGCATCGCACTGGGGAAGAACCTGATGGGCAACTTCAGTATTATGCCTGAGGGTCGAACCGATACCGGGAGTGTCGATCAGGACAACCCCCTGTTGCAGCAACTTTGCCGGATGCCGAATCTCGACCCGGCTCACCTGACGCTGATTGTGTGGATTGCCCGCCTCGGTGACATAGTCGGCAAGAACAGAGGCTAATCCCTGCTTGTCAGCGGCCTGAATATGTTCGGGCTCGGCGCGATCGAGAAAATGCACCTGGATACTAATCTCGGCACCGGCACTGATAAATGTTGGAATTGCCGTCACCGGCAAGATATCGGTCGGCAACAGGTCATCACCGAGCAGAGCATTGAGCAAGGTACTTTTGCCGCGTTTGAACTGTCCCAGTACGGCCAGATGGAAACGACCTTCAACAAGACGCGATTGCAAGGTCCGCAGCTCATCACAACTGACGGAGTAATCGCTTCCCAGCTCAAAAAGGCAGGTAATCGCCCGGGTCAGAAGTCCTGACAGGCCAGTCGTATCATTCAATTCAGCGGGTGTAGCACCCACCGGCAACTCCTCTTCCATTGCTCTCCCTCACGTTCAGAAACCATCAGATATCCACGCCCTTAAAGGACAGCAGAATAGCACAACTGATGACTGAAGGGGGAGAGAGATCACCGTTACCCGTGACTGATTCTACCCAAAGGCCTGACGTAGATCAGCAATCAAATCATCAGGATCTTCCAGTCCGACCGACAGGCGTAACAAACTATTGCAGATTCCTAGCCGCTGCCGCTCTGCTTCAGGAATATCGCCGTGGGTCTGCACTGCGGGCAGAGTCATTAAGGTTTCTACCCCACCAAGGCTTTCGGCAAATGAAATCAGCTGTAACTTTTCCAGCACCTGTTTTGCCAACTCAGGGGTTTTGACTCGAAAAGAGAGCATGCCGCCAAAGCCACTGGCCTGCTGTCGGGACAAATCGTATCCCGGATGTTCGGGCAATCCCGGATAGTAAACCTTAGTCACCTGCGGTTGGTGCTGCAGCCAATGCGCCACCTTCAATGCGCTGGCAGAGTGACGTTCCATCCTTAGCGGCAGGGTTTTCAAACTACGAATCAATAGCCAACAATCCTGCGGCGGCAGAATTGCGCCGGTGGAATTCTGCAAAAAATAGAGCCGTTCCCCCAGAGCCTCATCCTTGGCAACCAGAACCCCGGCACACAGATCACTGTGCCCGCCCAAATACTTGGTCGCCGAATGAACGACAACGTCCGCCCCAAGCTCTAAGGGACGTTGTAACGCCGGGGTCAGAAAGGTGTTGTCGACAACAAACAGCAGCCCACGCGCCTTGCATAACTCACTTAAGGCACGAATATCGGCGATCCCGAGCAACGGGTTCCCCGGGGTTTCAACCAACAGGGCTTTGGTCTGCGCGGTCATTGCGGCCTCAACTGCGGCGCTATCCGCAGTATCAACATAAACAGTGTGGATGCCGAACTTGGCAAAAACCTCTTCGAGAACCCGGTAAGTCCCGCCGTATAGATCCTCTGAGACCAGCAACTGATCACCACTGGAGAAATGTAGAAACAAGGTGGTCAACGCGGCCATTCCAGACGCAAAGGCCAGGCCTCGCGCCCCCCCCTCTAACTCGGCAAAGGCATTTTCCAAAACTTCACGGGTCGGATTTCCGCTACGGGTATAATCATAACCAGTACTCTGGCCGACCCCCGGATGCCGGTAAGTGGCACTGGGATAGATTGGAAAACTGATCCCGCCGGTTTGATCATCATGGCCGACACCGATCTGCACACTACGGGTCGCCAGGCTGTCATAGGTTCTTTTGGACATCATCATCCCCTTTCGGAATTCAAGATCACGAAGGGCGCAAAAAAGCCCCTTCTCACAGGCAAGAGAAGGGGCTTCAATAATAACGCAGCTTGAAGCACCGACCTCATCGTTCCCGACACTTGCGAATGGCAAGATCGAGCAGGAATTAGCACCATCTGCTCAATCAAATGATCGAACCGGTTGCTGTGGCTTCGCAGGGCCTGTCCCTCCACCACTCTCGATAAAGACTGTCAATTATCATTTCAAGAATCGACCAATTTACGGTTACCGTGCGATAACCGGCCAACTCATTCTTCCGCGGAACGGACCAGACTAATCAAAAAGAACACTCGACAAATAACGTTCACCGGAATCGGGCAGGATAACAACGATATTTTTCCCGGCAAACTCAGGGTCGGCCGATAAGCGGACGGCTGCGGCAACGGCAGCACCGCAAGAGATCCCCGAGAGGAGCCCTTCTTCAATAGCCAAGCGCCGTGCGTACTCGATCGATTCTTCGTTGGTCACTGTTTCGACCCGGTCAACCATGTCCAGATCGAGGGTATCAGGGATAAAACCGGCCCCGATTCCCTGGATCTTGTGCGGCCCCGGTTGCAGCATCTCACCAGCAAGATGTTGACTGAGGACCGGGCTGTCGGCCGGCTCTACGGCCACCGAGAGGATCTGCTTGCCGCGAACATTTTTGATATAGCGCGAAATGCCGGTGATAGTGCCGCCGGTTCCGACTCCGGAAATCAGGACGTCAATTTGACCATCAGTGTCCTCCCATATTTCCGGACCGGTCGTCTGCTCGTGGATCGCTGGATTGGCTGGATTTTTAAACTGATGCAAGAGCAAATAGCGAGCCGGGTCCGACTCAGCCATCTGTTCGGCTTCGTTAACCGCGCCAGCCATCCCCTTAGCACCGGAGGTCAGAACCAGATTAGCACCAAAAGCCTTGAGGACTTTACGCCGTTCCAAGCTCATCGTCTCAGGCATCGTCAGGGTAATCGGAATTCCCTTGGCAGCGGCGACAAACGCTAGGGCGATGCCGGTATTTCCACTGGTTGGCTCAACAATCTCCATCCCAGGCTTTAACTTTCCGTTTTTTAGCGCATCCCAGATCATTGACGCGCCTATCCGACATTTGACCGAATAAGCAGGATTGCGCCCTTCAACTTTGCCAAAAACATTAGCGCCACCTGGTGCCACCACACGGTTTAAACGCACCAACGGTGTCCGACCGATCGACAATGAATTATCGTTAAAAATCTGGCCCATCTATTCCTCCTCAAACTGCTAAATTGCGGCTGCGATCTCTGGTAAACAACTCAATATCAAGCTACCTACAGCCACACTGCCTACGTTGCTTTGTGAAACATATCTCGCCACAGTAGAATAGTCAAGTTCACAATTGAGCTTACCCGCCTTTTGCTACTCCAGAAGTAAAGAAATAACACCAGGCAGACAAGCACAACGTCTGTAATCAGAAATAGTTATCCGCACCAATACAAACAAAAAAAGCCGTACAATACCCTGGCCAATCGCCAGAACTTGTACGGCTTTGAATAATTCCCTTACTCTACCTTAAGTCGAACTCTCGACCTCTTGAGGATCAGGAACCTCACTCACAGAATCATCGGCAGAATCATCGGCAGAATCATCGGCAGAATCATCGACTGGTTCGGGATCAATCTGCAGCTGATGACTATATTTATTCTGATGCTGGTGACGTTGTTGCATTTCTTGTTGCTCTAGATGCTGGTTCTGATGCTCCGCTTGCTGACCAAGGTCGCTACCGTTCGCACCACCACTCCCGTTGTCGCCGCCATCACCGCCGCCGCCATCACCGCCGCCGCCATCACCGCCGCCGCCATCACCGCCGCCATCACCACCGCCGCCATCACCGCCGCCATCACCGCCGCCGCCATCACCGCCGCCATCACCACCGCCGCCATTTTTTGCCAGCGCCGTCTGCAGTGAAAATCCGCCGCTAGACAGGTCAAAAGCCACCGGACTCAACATAAACAGCAGCAACAGAGACCAGGTCAGCCAGGATTTTTTCAGCACTCTTTTCATTTGATCCTCCTTAGATCATAGTGTAAGACAGAAAAGCCCTATGCACTGTTAAACGAACCCAGAAGGAATCGGTTGACAAAAAAGATTGGCGGAATAATTATTTCGGCCGCTTGCGCAAAAACAGCACCAAGGCCCCAGCTCCACCGTACTGCCTCGGGGCTCGCGCCCATTCGGCGACCCACTTGCAGCCCTCGGTCGACAGGAAGCGTTCTGCCTCCGAGCGCAAAACCGGCTCACCGTCGACAGAATGCAATCCACGCCCGGTAACCACCAGTACGGTTTGATACCCCTGACGAACCGCAGCCTGTAAAAAGAAGAGCAGCTTCTCAGCAACCTCAGCGCGCTGCAGCCCATGCAGGTCGAGGGTTTCTTCCGGCACCAGCTTGCCCTGTTTGAGTTGCTTTATCCGCCGAGCCGAGGCAGTCGGCGGGACATCTTCGGCGGGAATATGATCGCTGAAGCTAACCTGTAACTCCCCCATCGCCTCGAGAAACTCAGCCTCTTCAGTCGGTTCTGGGGGCGCGTACTTTTCTTCGACAGCAGGAACTGTTTCTACCGACAGTTCGTCGCCTGTATCATCGGCAGAATTAAGCCGCTCGACACCGAGCGACGTCATTTGATCGGCAAATGAGCTGGACAGCTCATCCGGCGGCTCGACTATCGGCGCTGCTGCTTGCTCTTTTTTCACATCTTCCCCGGATACAGAAAGCCCCTTCAGATTGCTGAAGGGGCTGCTGCTATACTCTCTGACTGACGGCTTGGTGACTTTTTTCTTTTTGGCCATCTGTGCCTCTATGCCTATGAAAACATTTTCCAGTTAGCGAACGACCTGCTTGCGGCGACCGGTCATCATCTTGGTCTGTTTCTTGATCAGGGCACCCTGTTTCTCCAGGTGAAATTGATACCACATATCACCAAAGCCCTTCATCTTCATCTTCTTACCGGCCTGCAAAAGATCGATATTTTCCTGCAAACGGCTATCGTTAGAGGTCTTCTTCAGACCCTTTTGCAGAACACTGATCCCCTGCTGCCGCTCACCGACCTTGTCGAGGCATAAAGCGTAAAGGGCATAGAGCATCGGCTCTTTAGCCGATCCGGAAACGGCCTTTTTAAAGGTATCGGTCATCTTGCCGGTTTTGCTCTTTTTCATGTAAGCAATCGCCAGCATCGCCATACTGACCCAGTTGCGAACAAAACCTTTTTCCAGATAGGGGATCGCTTCATTGAAGTCGCGTTTCATATACAAAATACTGCCGATCTGGGAAAAGATCTGCTGCTTGATATAAAACTGCCAGGGACCATATTTAAGTGCCCCCTTCAACGATGTAATCGCTTTTTCCGCCCGGTTGGCCTGAACATCCTGCTGGGCACCCATCATCGCCGCTTCTACCTTTTTCATCACGATCCGCAGGATAATGATAAACGGCAAGAAGAAACCAACGACGCCCACAGCGACAACGATCGGTAAAACATCCGTTACAAAATTCATCACCAAGGCAGCAGACAGGGCTGACAAGGCGAGAGAAATAATCATATTAAGCATGAAGACAAATCCTTTTCCAGACAGGTTTTAGTTGTGTCGGAGAGGTGAACAAACTGGCCACATAACAACACATTTCGGCGCTGAACCTTAGCAATCCACGCTCAAAATGTCAAAGCAAACTCGCCACAATCAGCGAGGCAATTGCGGATGTTCAACCAGTCGATCAATACCAAGGGCGGAGAGGTTCTGCGGCAGGTGGGTCAGTTCCAGAAATTGGCTGTTCCCTGCCTGAAACAAGGGGTGCTTTGTTTGTTTGCTACGCAAGCGAAAAACCTCGCCACAGGTCACCTGACAGCGCTGTCCACTCTTGTCCAAATGATAAGGACAATTACGGCTGGAGGTCACCATGGCATATGGGGTATGCAGGGTTCCGTGCAACCCTTCCGGCAAAGGAGCCACCCCTTGCAGCAGATTATCTAGCTCGACGCGAGAAATGCCCTCTTCTTGCAACAGCTTGACCGCTTCACGACTGTACCAACTCCCTTGACGGAAATAATCAAGGGCCGCTTCGCTCAACGGTAATTCCTCAATCCGTGGTCCACGCTTTTGCCCCGACAACGCCCGTCCAAGCACGACCTCAACTTGCGGGAGTAATTCTCGGACCAGCGCTAGGGCCCCGAAATCGGAGATAACCACTTCATCGTTCGGTTGCAGTTGGGACTGAAGAGCTGAGAATAAAGAATGGAGTTCTACCAGAGTTTCTTCACGCAACACTGGGGTGAGCAGGGTAAAGGCGAGATCAGTCTGACGACTGAATGTGAGAGCTGCTTCAATCTGGTTTAAGGGCGGAAAGGTCCAGCTACAGAATTCCGCACCGAAATAGAGGCGTTGATATCCATCCGGCAGCGCCCCGTCCCAACGAGACAGGCACAGGGCACGCTCGACAGCCACCGACTAGCCCTGTCGGCTGGCCGTCACCATCAGCGTCAATTTTTGTCCAGGCCGCAAGACGTGACTATTGTTAAGATCGTTCCAGAGGCGAATCATTTCGGTTTCAACATCAAACTGGCGACCGATCCCCCACAGGGTATCCCCCGGCAGGACTTGATAAACGACCTTCTTTGACGGGCCATTTTTTTGCGCCACCCGAGTTTTGCCTTTACCCGGTTTGGAAACCGCCAGTTTCTGCCCCGGACGAAGCAGATTACTCCACCCGAGTCGGTTCCAGACGCGCAACTGTTTCTGTGTGACACTAAAACGATTAGCGATCTTCCACAGACTGTCACCAGAACGCACCGTGTAGGTCCGGCGGTAACTGCGCTGGTAATTATCAGCCAGAGAATCGACCGGCAGGCTGGTGAAATTTTCCTGCAACGGCATGATCAGATCCTTGCCAACCTGCAGGGCGCGTGGATTTTTGATGCTGTTCAGGGTGATGATATCGTCAATCTGGATATGATATTTTTTCGCCAGTCTGCCTAAGGTATCGCCCGGTCTAATCTGATGGCGATGATAACTAGCCCGTCGCTCTTTGGGCAATTCAGCATACAGCTGTTCGAATTGGCTGGCCTTGTCGGCCGGTATTTTCAACTGAAAATCACGTACACCGGGGGGAGTACTCCAGCGTTTCAAGGCGGGGTTGAGCTCCTTGATTTCTGCATAACCAACGTCACAGAAACGTGCGACAATCTCAAGGTCGGTGCTGGACGGAATGGTAACGACGTCGTAAACAAGCGGCTCTTCAAAGTCGAGATCAGCAAAACCGTGACCTGGCAAATCCTTGACGATTTTCAACGTAGCCAACAGCTTCGGCAGGTAATTACGCGTTTCCTCACGCAGAACCTTGCCTTCGACCAGTTGCCAGAAATCTCTGCTGCCACGCTCCCTGACCGCTTTACGCACCTTACCGCCGCCAGCATTGTAGGCTGCAACAGCCAGATACCAATTGCCATCAAAGCGATCATGCAAATATTTCAAATGTCTAGCCGCCGCGTGCGTCGATTTTTCGATATCACAGCGATCGTCGCGCCACCAGTCGTTTTTCATGCCGTATAACTTGGCGGTACTCTCGATAAACTGCCAGGGGCCAGCAGCATGAGCCCAGCTATAGGCCTTGGCATTGAAACCGGATTCGATCAACGCCAGATAGGCGAGATCTTTCGGCACGCCTTCGCTGACGAACACTTCCTGAATCATCGGGATATAGCGACCGGCCCGCTCCAACCAGCGGCCGAACATTTTGTGTCCATTGCCGGTGTAATAGTTATAGAGCTTGTCAATACGCGGATGATCACTCAAAGGAAAATCGCCGCTGTACGGTAACTTCTGTGGTTCAGGGGCTTCGACTGCGGGGATGGCCTGGAGATCAAGCGCTGCCGTCAGTATCGCTTGGCTGACTTCTGCCGGAACGGGAGCAGACAGCCCGGCAGGGCTTACCAAGGAATCAGTCACAGCTTCGCCGGAGAGAACCAACGGTGCGGCCTCTTCACTTTCGGGGGCAAGCTGAACCTGCTGCTGTGTGGGGAAAAAACATCCCCCCAGTGGCAAGAGAAGCAGCAATAATAACAATACCTTCAACATACAATCTCCAAAAAATTACTTATTTTCAACGACCTAAAGCTCTCGCTTCGCCGCAGGCAGACTAAAGGATACAGTCGTTCGCTGTCAAGCGGGGTCGTCTTCGCTATCTGCCTCGGCAGGCCAGAAGCGCCGCTGCAACTCATCCAGCAGTGGCTGAAAACTGCTGCGATCAAAAGCCGTCAACGGTATTGCCTCATAGCGTCGACACAGATGAGGCACATCGGCGGATTCGACCTGATCAATTTTATTGAACACCAGCAGCCGTGGCCGAGTGCCCAGATCAAGGTCTTCCAGTATCTTCTCGACCGATGCTATCTGTTCGTTAAATCTGGGGTTCGACAGATCGACAAGATGCAGCAGCAAATCGGCATCTTCGAGCTCTTCGAGGGTCGCCTTAAAGGCACCCATCAGGCTTTTCGGCAGGTCGCGGATAAAACCGACGGTATCGGTAATGATCACCTCGCGATCAAGCGGAAAGCGCAATCGCCGGGTCGAGGTATCAAGGGTAGCAAAGAGCAGGTTTTCGGTAAAAACTTCGCTCTGCGTCATGGCGTTGAGCAGGGTTGATTTTCCGGCATTGGTGTAACCGACAATCGAAATGATCGGCAGTCCGGCCCGCACCCGTTTTTGCCGCCGCTGCATGCGGCCGCGACTCAGGGTGTCCAGTTGCTTTTCCAAGCGGCTAACCTTGTCGCGAATTCGGCGACGATCGGTCTCCAGCTTGGTTTCACCGGGGCCTCGGCCACCGATGCCACCCATCAGTCGCGACATGGCGGTGCCTTTGCCCGACAACCGCGGCAAAATGTATTTGAGCTGGGCCAATTCGACCTGCACCTTGCCGTCACGCGACTGAGCACGGTTAGCAAAGATATCGAGAATCAGCTGGGTACGATCGATAACCTTGATTTCTGTGACCTCAGAAATCGAACGGACCTGATTCGGGCTAAGGTCTTGATCGAAAACCAACAACGTTGCCCGCCGCTGCAAAGCACTGATAACGATTTCGCGCAGCTTGCCTTCACCAACCAAAAAACGTGGATTGAGCTTGCGCGGCCGTTGGATCATCTTATCGATAACCGCCAGATTGGCTGTCCGGGCCAACTCTTCCAATTCGGCCATCGAATCCTCGGCCTGCTGCTTATTGCCACGTGGCACCGAGATCAACAGCGCCCGCTCACGGTCATCGGCCAAATCAACGGTGTCGGCGGAAATCCGCTCCATCTGCTGATCGAGACTCTGGATGAATTCGGAGAAATCAAGCTGCAGCTGATAAAAATCGGGCAGTTCGACGCGTTCAATTTGACCCTTTTGTTTGGTCGGCAGCAGATGCGCATACTCGAAGCTCCCCGGCAGGCCATCCTCGCGGACACCGATCACCGCCAGCAGATCAAGACGCAACAGCTCCAGGTCAGTTAAGTCATCACGACTTAAGGGTTCCTGCTTGAGGTGGGTGTGAATGCAACGTAGTCCGCGCAGGCCACTGCGCCCGAGGCTGAACTTGGTCAGATCGGGAATCAGGATTTCGCGGTCATCACCGACAATCACGTATTGAACGATCCCGGCCCGGTCGACGATAATCCCCAGCTGCCGCTGGATCTCACGGGACAGTTCGGTCAGGTAGCGCGCCAGCTCACCGGTGATCAGCTCTTCGGCCGGCATTTTACGCCGATAGATCCGCTCCAGTGCCTTTATCTGACTGGTCTTAAGACCGGTAGTTTTCCCTTCGATCATCTAATCGCCTAATATATGAAGAAAGACCCCAGGTGTGGCAGAGGGGCCAAAGTAACAGAGGATAAGTTCGGCAGATGATAACATCATCTTAAGATTCTCGCCTTAACTGCAGGAATCAATCAGTCGAAAGAATCTCCTTCTTGCTGATCGCTTCGCTCTTGATCCGATCAAGCATCAAAGCCAGCGCAGGCTTGACATTCTCGCGGATATCGCCGGCGACAATCATAAACAGCAGATCATCACCGGGTTTCATCACCCCGGAACGCGCTTCGACCACAACCTTGTAAATCCCCTCCAGCTGTTCAATTTCAGCGCGGATCTGTTCAACCTTGGCCTGGTCGGCAAACACCTCAATACCACTTACCGGGGAATGATCGCCGCGCGACCAGCCGCGCACCGTGCCATTGTGGATCAAGACCATGCCGACATTTTCGGCAAACGCCGCATCCTGTTTCAATTCTGCAATTGTTTTGGAGATATCCATTTTTAAATTCCTTAGGTCACTTAAGTCTTAGATTTGACAATCCGCTAAATTTACAACCGTGAGCACCTATAGCACAACAGCTTTAATATGGTGATCGGCATCAAATCGGGATATTCTCTCGACCATGGGCAAGCTTCAATCCAATATCAAAAAACTCTACGCCTTCTCCTTTTTGCAGATGAGCCTCTTTCCGATGGCGATCATCACGTTGTTCTGGAAGGATCAGATCGGCTTGAGCCTGACGGAAATCCTGCTGCTGCAGGGGATCTTCGCCTTGGCGATGGCGATCATGGAATACCCGTCCGGCTATCTAAGTGACCGGATCGGCTATCGCGCAGCACTCAATTACGCCGCCCTGCTCGGGGTGTTCGGCTGGGGACTGTACACCGTTGCCGAAACCTTCACCGGGGTGCTGATTGCCGAGATCATCCTTGGAATCTCCTTCTCTTTTATCAGCGGTTCGGACAGCGCCCTGCTCTTCGAAAGCCTCAAGGCCGAAGGCGAACAGCAGCACTACGCCCGGCACGAAGGGCGCATGAGCGGCTGCGGCCAGATCGGTGAGGCCTGCGGTGCCATCTTTGCCGGTCTGCTGTACGCCGCCGCGCCACTGCTGCCGTTTCTGATCCAGGTGGTGGTCTGGATACTGGCGTTCATGCTGACCCGCACCCTGTTGGAACCACAGAGAAAAATCAAATCAACGACCAGTCACCTGGCCGAAGCCTGGCAATCAACCCGTTACGCGCTGCTAGAAAACAAGCGGTTGCGCTACACCATCCTCCTTAATCTGATGCTGGGGATGGCCTCCTTTTATCCGGTCTGGCTGATTCAGCCCTACATGCAGGACGGCGGAGTGCCGATCTCCTGGTTCGGACCGATCTGGGCGGTCGCCAACCTGAGCGTCGCCCTGTTCGCCCTGGCCAGCCACCGCAGCCACCTGAAACTGGGCGATCGGCGGATGGTGCTGCTGTTCGTGCTGTTGATTGTCGCCGGTTATCTCGGCCTCGGGCTGGTCGGCGGACTGTGGGGCTTTGTCTTCTATTATCTGCTGACCAGTATGCGCGGCATGCGCGGGCCGATGTTGATGAATCACGCTCAGCAGGAAATCCCCTCCGCCAACCGTGCCGGAATCCTCTCGCTGCAGTCGCTCTGCTTCCGCCTCAGCTTTGTCTGCACCGGTCCACTGATCGGCAAGCTGGCTGATAGCGTCGGCGTTCAGCAGACCTTTCTGCTGCTCTGCTATGCCTTTGGCCTGGTGCTGCCCCCGGTGGTCTGGTTGTTTCTCAGGCAGATCGCCAAGGACAAGCACACATCGAGATAACCGCAAAGCAAGAAGATATCGCTTAACACCTTGCAGCTTGCGACCATTTCATTTATATTGATATTCGCATACCGAACGAACGCTCACTTTCTTTAATAAAAGGAAAATCATGCCAACAACAAACCGCAGAACTGAAAAATCGGCAGATCTGCGTCAAACCATACTGAATACCGCGCTCAACCTGTTCACCAGCAAGGGCTATTTCAATACCTCGGTCCACGACATCAGAAAAACCGCAGAGATTAGCATCGGTGCGGTTTACCACCACTTTAAAAGCAAAGAGGACATCGCCAATGCGATCTATTCCGACCTGCTTGAATCCACAACCAAAGCGATGGATGAAGTGATGGCCGGCCATGAGTCCACACAGGACAGTTGCAAGGCGCTGATGGGCTTCCTTTTCGAAATGACAGAAACCCAACCCGCAGCAATGGAATTTATGCTCAACGCCAAACATCAGGAATTTATGCCCTCCGCCATTCCAATCTGCTCATCTCGCCCCCTGACCCTTATGCGAGAAATCGTACAACGCGGGATAGAAGCGGGCGAAATCCGCGAAATGGACGTGACCCTCGCAACCACGTGCCTATTTGGCGGGATGTTCCGCATCATCAACCTCCGTCTCGACGGGGTTATTCGCGACGCCCTGCCAACTCACCTGGAAACCATCTGGGAATGTGGCTGGAGAGGGATTGAAAAATAATCTCGCAACGAAGCCGCACACGACTCCCTGCCAAATAACCGCCTCGCTACGCCGAATAACCATTCAAAAGCACTGACACCTCCCGTTTGTGGTAAATATTACCATCAAATTTTCACAGCAAAGACGCAAAAACACCTGCGTATCAGAACGAACGTTCGGTCTCAAGCCAAACGGGCACAACTCTTGCTAATCACACCAACCAGAACGAACGCTCGGTCGAAAACCGCCGGCCAATAATTTTTAGACCATGACCGACAACGTCTATTTGTAATACTCGTTTACTGAGGAACCAATGAACCAAGCAAATTCTCCCCTTCAACTTACTGATATTTCGCGAAATATCGTTAAGAGCCTCCCCAATGAGGGCGCAGAGTCGTGGGTAGAAATTAGCAACAGAAATCCTTCGCAGACCGGTTCTTCAAAGGCCAAACACGACAAGAACGATGCAGGTCGTTATTTTTTTCCACAGTCAACGACCGAACGTTCGGTTGGCATTTCTGGAAATTCAACAGCGAAAACCAAACACCTGCTTAAGGAACTCGGCGAAGCATGCTGCTGGGGACTCTTTAGCGCCCTGTTAGGTGCCGTTTTCATCGCCCTCACGTTCACGATACTGCCGTGTCCACATAGGACATCTTCCAGACTTCAGAGCCAAAGTTTAACTCGCACAATGACCGACCAACAGTCGATTCCATCTGAAGTTAAAACACAAAGCCACAGAAAGGAGAGTTTTATTCAGCCCTCAAAAAAGGGCAATCCTGCCACATAAAACTAATACGTAACGGAGGAAAACATGAAAAAGAAAGCTTTATTGACCTTTAGCGCCACCTTACTGCTAGGATTTTTCCTGGCGGTCAGCGCCGGTGCCAGTTCCGCCCCGACCGGGCCGCCCAAGAGCGTCCAGCCAAAATCGTACGCCAACCCGCAGAATACCAGCCAGTGTCTGGCTTGCCATGGTCAGCTCGATTATCTGCGTTCGGTATCTAAGGACACCAAGGACGGCTACGGCCACGACGTCTCGGCCGAAAAGGTCGCCCAGGGACTGTACGTCGCCCAGGAATTCGTCAACGACCGCATCCACGGCAAGGCGTCCTGTGAATTCTGCCACGCCGGCGACCCTAAAGCCACCAACGCGAAGAAGGCTCACAAAGGGATGATCTCGGACCCCACCGCTGACGGCGGCCAGAAGGTCTGCGGGTCTTGCCACAAGGATATCGTCAGCAACTTCCAGACCTCGATCCACTTCAACATGACCGGCGTTAAGAATAAGCTCAGCGCGCGGCTCGGCGCCACCCACGACAAGGACGTCAAGGTCGGCCAGATCATGAGTGGCGACTGTCTCGCCTGCCACGCCACCTGCGGCGACTGCCATATCGGTACCGCGCCCATCACCAACGCCGGTCTGCAGGCCAACCACAAGGTCGAGGGCCAGCCTGACAACCTGCAGGTCTGCATCCCCTGCCATCACCTGGCGGGCGCTGGCTTCTTCACTGAAGAGAAAAACCTGCACGTCGCTATCGGCATGGACTGCAATTCCTGCCACAGCAGCGACCAGGAGTTCCACGGTCGCGGCACTGAAGAGCCCTCGGGCATGATGACCCCCGGCCTGATCAAGGCCAGCTGCTACAACTGTCACCAGGATGCACCGACCAGTAACGAGGCCCACCAGATCCATGACGACTCGGTCAGCTGCCAGGCTTGCCACGGCACCGAGTACGAGTCCTGCCTTGCCTGCCACAACCGCGCTCCCGAGTTGGAATACATCTTCAAGCTCGGCCAGTTCGGCGGCAAGATCTACCCGATGATCCACACCACCGGCGACACCTCGGTCGACGCCTTCGACAGCCTCGGCGTCAAGCTGAAGCAGGAAGACCTCGAGAGCAAGCCGACCTGGGGGCCCTATCCGACTCACTTCCTGCAGCTCGCTCCGATCCACAAGGAAGGCGCCAAGGTCATGTGTGAAAACTGCCATGGCAACAAGGAGATCTTCCTGCAGGAAGAGGACCTCACCTTCCCCGAGCTCGAGAGACAGTTCCTCTACGAAGCTCCCGACGCACTGAGCAAGAAACAGCTCAAGAAGGCAATGAAGTAAGCTCATCGATCCTCCCGAACACCGGTTCGGGAGGATCCTAATATTTCACGAATGACGCCTCAACTTGAGGCGAGGAGGTTACATGAACAAGTTTCTCAGCTTTGCTTTTGTTTTTCTGTGCGCGGCCGTTTTTCTGCCACACACGGCCTATGCAACCAACGGCGATAATCTGATCGGTGTCGGTCCCATCTCCCGCGCCATGGGCGGTGTCGGCATCGCCGCCCCACAGGATGCCATCAGCGCCACCTTCAGCAACCCCGCCGCCATGAACGTCGGACCCTTTTGTCCGAAATCTCAGTTCGATTTTGCCGCAACCCTCTTTGCCCCCCACGTCGATGCCAAAGTCACCAGCCCCCTTACCGGTGGCATCACGGTTAAGGCAGATTCAGACCAGAAGACCTACATGGTTCCGGCTTTTGGCATCTCCGCACCGGTCAACGATAAATTGCGCATCGGCCTGGCCGCCTACGGCGTCACCGGTCTCGGTGTCGATTACCGTGACACAGCGGTTGGAGGCAATCCAGTACTTGACTCCACCCAACTGATGATCCTGAAATTCGCTCCGACCATCGCCTATCAGGTGACCGACAAGCTGTCCCTCGGTTTTGCCGCCCATATCGTCAACTCCGCCCTCGACCTGGACAACGGCACCTCCTCAAACTATGGCTTCGGCGGGCAGCTTGGTGCCATCTACAAATTCAACGACGCCCTCTCCCTCGGCGCGACCTACCAGAGTTCCATCAATGCCGATCACCAGAATGTCTTCGACCTTGATGGCGACGGCACGATGGACGACTTTGAGCTTGAGGCCCCTCAGTCCTTCGGTCTCGGCCTGGCTGTTCGTCCCACAGACAGCCTGCTGCTCGAATTCGATACCAAATGGATCAACTGGTCCAACGCCAAGGGCTACGATGACCTCGATTGGGACGACCAGTATGTCTTTGCCATCGGCGGCCAGTTCAAGGCAACCGATAAGCTGACCCTGCGTCTCGGCTATAACTATGCGCAAAACCAGATCAATGAGCACAACAACTTCGACGCCACCGGTACCACCCGAGTTCAAGGCAAGGATGTCCCTACCTACGGCTATGAATTTTTACGGATCATTGGTTTTCCAGCTGTCGTCGAACACCACGTCACCGCCGGCCTTGGCTATGAGCTCACCGAGTGCCTGAGCGTGAACCTCGGCTACATGCACGCCTTCGAAACCACCGTCAAGTCAAGCGGCACAATGGGCCCCGACCCCGTCAACTTTGAATCCACCCTCAGTGAAGACGCCGTAGACTTCGCTCTGTCTTGGAGATTCTGATTTTAACCTGAAGCAAGGCCCGGCACCCCTGGTGTCCGGGCCTTTATAAAAGGAATATCCCCATGTTTAAAAAATCCGTGTGTAGCTTAATGCTGTTGTTCTTTTTACTCCCAATAGCAACCTACGCCATGCCCTGCCATTGTTTTTCAGCACGTGATTTTGATCCAAAGGAGCCCGCCGCCGCAGACCCCTATTACTTGGCCACAAGCCAGAATTCATTTTTCAGCGTCAGCTTTGATATGGAAAAGAAAAATGTCGTTTTTGCCAAACAGAAACCCAGCTCAACGGCTGAAGGGCTGTGGGTTTTAAACTGGCTGGCCTTAACAACGGAGGTGGAAACGAAAAAAATCAAGAAAGGAAAAAAAGCCACTGGCTCCTGGCGAGGAGCCTTGGTGAATGCTGGAGTCGCGCCGAAATCGCTGCCGGCTGATTTTTGGGATCTGATCATAGCGGGGGCATCCGACAACCAACTCGCGCAATTTATTGTCGATGAACTGCTCAAGACCAAGGGGGTCATTTCCGCAGCGGAGCTCCAAATTCTGCGAACCGCAAAAGCTTCCAACGAAGAAACTATCCTGGCGGCGTTTCTGGGCCGAAAAACCACACAGCATCCCTCGACTTTCTTTCAAACGGTGGCGAGTGGCGAAACAACCTGGGGGACGCATATGCTGAAGGCCGGGATGCAAGGAAGAGACATGGTGGAGGAAATTCGCACCCTGCTGGAACAACAGCCCAACACTTAATCGTTTCTTCGCTCAGAGCAATAAAGGATCTCCCATGAACGGCATACAGGGCAATCAGCAAGCGCCAAAACCGCTGAGTAAAAAGGAATTTAAGGGGCTCAAGACAATCGTGCTTTTCACCTCTGTCTATTGCCAAGCAAAACACATTGGCGAAAAGACGCCCTTATCCTTAGATGATTTAACCTTGGACGCCCTATGTCTGGAACAATATCCCCTCTGCCCGAACTGCCAGGAGTTTCTTCACTACGCCATTACCCGCCACCTCAGTTGCCCACTTGCGCCAAAACCGGCCTGCAAAACCTGTCACATTCACTGTTATCGTCCCGACCACCGGGAAAAAATCCGTGAGATTATGCGTTTTTCAGGACCGCACCTGATTAAACGCGGACAACTTAACTTACTCTGGCACTGGCTTCTCTAGGATTTCATGATGTCTGCAACGAACACCTATCAGCGCTGTGGTTCGCGGCCGCTGCGGATTGTCCTTTTTACCCTGGGTACGCTTTTCACCCAGCTCGGCATCATCGGGATCATCCTGCCAATCCTGCCGACCACGCCCTTTCTGATTTTGGCAGCATCCTGTTATGCTCGCACCTCGCAGCGCTTTTACCTGCTGCTGACAAACAACCGCCTCTGCGGTCCACTATTGAGACAGTGGCAACAGGAGCGCACCGTTTCGCGCCGGGCAAAGGCATTCGCCATCACCTTGCTGATCGCCACTCTGGGATCTTCGGTTTTGTTCTTCGTTCCAACCCCGCCCCTCAAAATCGGCCTCGCAGTTATGGGCATTGGACTGGTAATATTTCTCCTCCGTCTGCCGACCAGTAATTGCAGCCGCTAAGGCTTCTGAACCAGCCGCTGGAATAACGTCAGCGTCAGCAGCGGCGCGCTTTAACTCAGATGATGAATGCGGAAACAGCTCGATATTTTTGTTTGAAATTTATTTTACCTGCAGTTCTTTCATTATGATTTGTGCCTGCTACGCTTATTTTTATTCTTCCGGAGAAAAACTTCTGAGAATTTCAAGAAAATATTAAAATAAGTTATTTTTTCGCAGGCGTCTGTGCCATTGTCCGGGGTCAATATCTATCGCCTCTCTCACTACAGCAAGGAGCGTTAAACATGAGCATGTTCTGTTACCAGTGTCAGGAAGCGGCCAAAGGAACCGGCTGTAACATCGCCGGCATGTGTGGCAAAAAAGAGGAAACCGCCAACCTGCAAGACTTGCTGGTCTTCACTTTGCGAGGTCTGGCTGTCGTGGCAGAAGAGGCCAAGGCGAAGGGGACGTTGGACAACAGTATTGGTCTGTTTATTACCCAGTCGCTGTTTGCGACCATCACCAACGCCAACTTCGACAATGATCGCTTTATCGCCCTGATTAAAGAGTCGATCGCCAAGCGTGATGCGCTCAAAGCCGAACTCGGTTTCAGCGGTGACGAAGATGCTGTCAACTGGAACGGTTCCGAAGCTGAGTTCGCGGCAAAAGCAGCGACAGTCGGGGTCCTCTCCCAGCCGAACGAAGATGTGCGCTCACTGCGGGAGCTTCTAATTTACGGCCTCAAAGGGATGGCTGCCTATGCTGATCACGCCGCCATGCTTGGCCAGCAAAAATCAGAGGTTTTTGATTTTATGATTTCCGCCCTGGTTTCGACTACCCAGGACCTGTCTGTCGACGAAATGGTCGCCCAGGTCATGAAGTGCGGTGAAGTCGCTGTGACCACCATGGCCATGCTCGACGCAGCCAATACCGGCGCTTACGGCGACCCGGAGATTACCGAGGTCAATATTGGGGTCAGCAACAAGCCGGGCATTCTGATTTCTGGCCATGATCTCAAGGACATGGAAGAGCTGCTCAAGCAGACCGAAGGAACCGGGGTCGACGTCTATACCCACAGCGAAATGCTGCCGGCCAACTACTATCCAGCGTTTAAAAAATATGATCACTTTATCGGCAACTACGGCAACGCCTGGTGGTTGCAGGATAAGGAATTCAGCTCCTTCAACGGTCCGATCCTGATGACCACCAACTGTATCACGCCACTAAAGGATGCCTACAAAGATCGTTTCTTTACCACCGGTCTGGCTGGCTGGCCTGGCAGCCCACACATTCCTGACCGGGTCGAAGGTGGAACAAAAGACTTTTCGGCTGTGATCGAAAAAGCCAAGACCTGTGCTCCGCCGGTCGAAATTGAGACTGGGACGATTGTCGGTGGTTTCGCCCATGCTCAAGTTATGGCTCTGGCTGACAAGGTGGTGGATGCGGTTAAAACCGGCGCCATCAAACGGTTCGTCGTTATGGCCGGCTGCGATGGTCGCCACAAGACGCGCGATTACTTCACCGAAGTGGCCAAAGAGCTGCCGCAGGACTCAGTCATCCTCACCGCCGGATGTGCCAAATTCCGCTATAACAAGCTGGACCTCGGCGATATCGGTGGTATCCCGCGCGTGCTTGATGCTGGCCAGTGCAACGATTCCTACTCCCTGGCGTTCATTGCCCTGCAGTTGAAAGAAGTCTTTGGTCTCGATGATATCAACGACCTGCCGATCTCTTACGATATTGCCTGGTACGAGCAAAAGGCTGTCGTCGTGCTGTTGGCGCTGCTGTCCCTTGGCGTTAAACATATCCGCCTCGGACCAACCCTGCCGGCATTCCTCTCACCGAACGTCGCCAAGGTTCTGGTAGAGAACTTCGACATCAAGCCGACTGGCGAAGTACAAGCCGATGTTGCTGCGATCATGGCCGGCAATTAACAGCGATTCCAACAGTAACGGTTCAATAACAAGGGGCGAAAGGTCATTTGATCTTTCGCCCCTTTGTCGTGTTCTAGGATAGCCAGGGCACAACAACACCTCCTTGCGACCATTGACATCGCATGAACGGAAAGTGAATTTGTGCAAGGTCAATCGCAGGCAAACTTATCCCGTCAGCCAAAGATATCCCACGGACTGAAAAACATCGTTAACTCCTGATAAAATAAAGATAAGCTGATTTGTGGTGTGCACGCCAAGGGGGTACAGGTGTTGCGATGGTTGTCGCCCGGCAACAGACCGATCAGACCGCTGCCGAACTGTTTGAAGTATTGCGGCAACTGAGTGAAGAGCTGCATTCGGGGCAGAAACTGGCAGGGTCCGTGGGACTCGACAGTTCTCTTGACCGCGACCTGGGGTTTGACAGCCTCGCTCGAATGGAGTTGATGCGCCGTATTGAGATCCGTTTCGACGTCAGTCTGGCCGAGCAGGTATTTACCAATGCCGAAACCGTCCGCGATCTGCTGCGCGCGGTGCTGCATGCCGATGCTGGCCGTAAACTTGGTGCTCCGGAACAGCTGAAATCCCTGATCGCAGGGGAAACCGAAGCGGTCCCCGATCGAGCCCGAACCCTGCCGGAAGTGCTCGACTGGCAACTGCAGCACCAGCCGGACCGTCCCCACATCCATTTCTATGCCGATCAGGAACAAGCCGAGGTGCTCAGCTACCGCCAGCTGCATCAGGGTGCGGTGAAGGTTGCAGCGGGACTGCAGCAGCTCGATCTTCCTCTAGGAGCACCGGTGGCGATTATGCTGCCGAGTGAGGCGGACTATTTCTTTGCCTTCTGGGGGGTGTTATTGGCCGGCGGCGTGCCGGTGCCGATTTACCCTCCGACCCGCAAGGCGCAAATGCAGGATCATCTGAAGCGTCAGCTGGTGATCCTCAACAACTGCGCGGCGACTTACCTGATCACTATGCCTGAGGCGCTGCTGTTCGGACGGTTGCTCAAGACCAACCTGCCGCAACTGCGATCGCTATTGACCGTGGCAGAACTGTCTGCCTGCGTACCGAGCGACTATGTTACGGTGCGACGGCAGAAAAACGATATCGCCCTTTTGCAGTACACCTCCGGTTCGACAGGCAATCCCAAGGGGGTGATCCTGACCCATGCCAACCTGCTGGCCAACATCCGCGCCATGGGGCGGGTGGTCGAGGTCGACGACACCGATGTGGTGGTCAGCTGGCTGCCGCTCTATCACGACATGGGGCTGATCGGCGGCTGGCTCTCCAGCATCTACTTTGCCACCCAGCTGGTGCTGCTGTCGCCACTCGATTTTCTCAGCCGGCCGGTGCGCTGGCTGCACGCCATCCATCGTTATCGCGGCACTCTGTCGCCGGCACCCAATTTCGCCTACGAAATTTGCCTATCACGTTTAACCGATGCTGAGCTGGAAGGGCTGGATTTATCCTCCTGGCGCGGTGCCTTTAACGGTGCCGAAGCGGTCAGTGCTAAAAGCATCGAACAGTTCTGTGAACGTTTTGGCCGTTATGGCTTTCGCCGCGAGGCGATGATGCCGGTTTACGGGCTGGCCGAAGATTCGGTCGGGCTGGCGTTTCCTCCCGTCGGCCGTGGGCCGCTGATCGATTCCATCGACCGGGAAACCTTTATCAACAGCGGCAAGGCGGTGGCGGTTTTTGCTGGGAACGAAAACTGCCTGCGTTTTGTTGCCTGCGGGCAACCGCTGCCGAATCATGAAACCCGTGTAGTCGATCGTGCCGGTCACGAAATACCGGAGCGGTGCGAAGGACGGGTGCAGTTTCGCGGTCCCTCGGCCTGCAGCGGTTATTACCGCAACCCAGAAGCGACCGCCAAGCTGTTCGACGATGATTGGCTCAATACAGGGGACCTGGGCTACATCAGTGCCGGTGATATCTACATCACTGGCCGCAGCAAGGACCTGATTATTATTGCCGGGCGCAACATTTATCCGCAGGAGCTGGAAGAGGCCATCGCTGAACTGGAAGGTATCCGCAAGGGGAACGTCGCGGTGTTTGGCAGTATCGATCAAAAAAGCGGCACCGAACAGCTGGTGGTGCTGGCGGAAACACGTCAAACCGAACCGCAACAACTTGACCACCTGCGGGCGCAGATTAATGAACTGGCGGTGCAACTGCTCGGCAATCCGCCTCACGACCTGCTGCTAGCACCACCACAGACCATTCCCAAGACCTCCAGCGGCAAGATCCGCCGTGCCGCAGCTTGTGAACTCTATGAGCAAGGGCTGCTCGGCAAACCGACCACCCCCTGGCGGCAGTACCTGAGTCTGGCCCGAATCGGTTTGACCGGTCAGCTGCGGCGCGGATGGCATGCCGGCGGTGCGCTTGCTTTTGCCTGCTTCAGCTGGGGACTTTTCTCCCTGCTGGTCCCACCTGTTTACCTGGCTATGTTGCTGCTACCGACAATCGGTTGGCGTTGGGCATTTATCCGTCGGACGTTGCGCTTGCTGGCCCGGATGACGGCTACCCCGCTGCATGTGCAGGGGCAGGAACATCTGCCGGACGGACCCTGCGTACTGGTTGCCAATCACGCCAGTTACCTGGATAGCTATGCGCTGGTTGCCGCACTACCCGGTCGGTTCGGATTTGTCGCCAAACGGGAACTGGCCAGCAACGCGTTGTTGCGGTTCCCGCTTCAGCGGATCGGCACCGAATTCGTCGAACGGTTCGATAAACAAAAAGGGATTGAGGATGCTCGTTACCTTGGACAAAGAGCGGCGGAAGGCTGTTCGCTGCTATTCTTCCCAGAAGGGACCTTCACTCGCATGCCAGGACTGCGAGCTTTTCACATGGGGGCCTTTATTACCGCTGTCGAAGCCGATCTGGCGCTGGTACCGATCGCTATCCGTGGTACCCGTTCCATGCTGCGTGGCAGCGATAAATTCCTCCATCGCGGTGCCATCAGTATCCAGATTGGCCCAGCCCTCTGCAGTACCGACCTGCCTGAAACGACCAGCGAAGCCAGTGCCTGGACGCGTGCTCTACGGCTGCGCGACGATTGCCGTGATTATATCCTACGCCATTGCGGCGAACCAGATCTGGGACAGGAATAATTGCGGTAAAGACCTGCGCTAAAACTTGCAGGCTTCCTTAGAAGTTGTATTTCAAACCGACCGCTAAGGCATTGGACCCCCCGGCATCGGCGAACAGCCCGTAGGCATTGGAGCGATGATGGATACGGGTGAACAACTCCAGCTCCGGGCGCTCAGAGAGCGGTGCAACCGCCAGTTCCAGCATCCAATAAAGCAGAAAGTGTTCAGTATCATTGTCATTATCGATTTCTATCGGTGGCTTCTGCGTGGCATAGGAGGGTCCCAAGCCGAAGGCAGCGCTGGTTTCCAGCCATTTGTCCCACCAGAACGGCTCCCAGCGCAGCACTCCCAGCGCGTTAAACTCCCAGTGATCCTGTTGACTGAAGTGCTTGACCAGCTGCCCCTCGACCTCGTAGCTGAGCAGCTTCTTGTAGCCACCGATTCTGCGTGCCAGCGTCGCGGCCAGCAGGTAAGAATCCTCAGAATCGACCTCTTGACCACGGAAAAAATCATCCCAGTGGTTACTGGTCATCTGGCCGAGATAGAGGTTAAATGCGCATTCATTTTCCTCGGCGTTCACAGCTGAGATGCTAGTCAACAACAGGATAGCAATGACAAGGATGATCTTCATGTCCAACGCCTCCCTTTGCCAAAAAGTATAGCGTCCAGGCTCTGCTTTGTCCCGATTTTGCGGGGAATTTCTGTCTCATAACCTAACACGCGGTGGAGGGGAAAATCCGTCGCCACGACAATGATCAATTGAGTCGCGGGGAAAGGTAAGCAACCAGATCATCGAGCGTGATCAGCTTTTCGTAATCACTTTCCGGAATTTCAACGCCCAGATCCTCATTGAGCCAGATCAGGAAACTGAGGAAATCATAGGAATCGATATCCAACTCTTCACGAAGGTTCTCATCTGCCGGGATTTCAGAGCAATCCGCCTCGGGAGCAATGAGCGCCAGACCACTAAAGATGTGAGTCTTGATTTCAGTTTCGGTCATAGTTCCTCCGGTTTTTGTAGCGCTCGTCCCAAGGCATCGAGAAACTGGCCACCTTGATGACCATCACTTGCCCGGTGATCAGCGGCCAGGGTGGCGGTTAAAACCGGTCGGACCCCCAGCAAGCCATGTTCAGCCCAAGGTCGTTCGCTGATCTGACCCAGCCCGACCAGGGCCACCTGCGGCGGATAGATGACGCCGTAAACGGTCTGCACGCCGAGGTCACCGAGACTGGTCACGGTGATGCCGGCAGCGGTCATTTCCGACCCACGCAGTTTGCCGGAGCGAGTGCGTTCGATCAAATCACTCAGGTCGGCCATCAGTTGGTCGAGGCTCAATTGATCAACATTATGCAGGGCCGGTGTCAGCAGGCCGCCGCCGCGCAACGCAATCGCCACGCCGATATGCAATGATTCTTGCTGTTGCAGCTGGTCATCGATCCAATAGGCATTCAGTTGCGGGACTTTTTGCAGCGCAACGGCCACCGCCTTTAGCGTCAATACCACTGGCAGCAGACGCTGTTTAATCGGCCGTTCCCGGTTTTTTTCTGCCAACCACTTAAGCGAACGACTCATATCGATATCGGTGGCCAGATAATAATGGGGAATCTCGCGGTTGGCGCGACTCATCGCCGCAGCGATCGCCTGTCGCATACCAGTCCGATAAACAGGACTTGATTTTGTTTCCACGGCCGGGGGCATGGGGCGCTCTTTAACCGCCGGTTCACTTGCTTTTTCAATATCGACCAAACAGATCTCCCCCTGCGGCCCGGAGCCTTTAAGCTGATGGAGATCGATTTTTTTTTCCGTCGCCAATTTACGGGCAGCGGGAGAAACCCGCAGCCGCTCAGCCGCTTCTCCGGAAGGGGGCGAGTCTCTATTTGCAGTGTCGCCACAAATAGTGGCCAGGACCGTGCCGACTGGAACCTTGCCAGGACCGGGGTGAACCAACAACCGCTCAACCAGTCCAGCGGCAAACACCTCAATTTCGAACAGCCCTTTCTCGGTCTCCACCTCGGCGATAATGTCGCCATGCTCGACCCGATCACCCGGAGCAACCCGCCAGGCAACCAGCAGACCGGCGGTCATATCAGCGCCCAGGCTGGGCATTGTGAACTCAGACATGGACCATCCTCCGGGCGGTTTCGACAATCGTCGCGACCTGCGGCAGAGCAGCGTCTTCCAGATGTTTGGCGTAAGGCATCGGCACTTCGGCACTGCAGATCCGCTGCACCGGAGCGTCCAGATGATAGAAGGCCTGCTCCATAATTCTGGCGCTGATTTCGGCCGAAAGACTGCCGCTTCGCCAGCCTTCATCAACAATCAGAGCGCGGTGGGTTTTAGTTACCGAAGCGATAAAGCTCTCGTCATCGAGCGGCCGCAAAACCCGCAGATCAATCACATCGGCTTCGATCCCCTCGGCAGCCAGAAGCCTTTCCGCTTCAAGGCATTTGTGCAGACAGCTACCATAACTGATCAGGCTCAGATGCTTCCCTTCCCGGAGCAGTTTTGCCTTTTCAATATCAACCGTACCAGCATCAGCAGCCACCTCCCCTTCCAGCGGGTAAAGCACCGCCGGTTCAAAGATCAGCACCGGATCGGGATCAAGCAGGGCGCTCCAGAGCATCCCCCGGGCATCCTCCAGAGTGGCCGGGCAGAGCACCTTGATGCCGGGGATATGGGCGTACCAACCTTCCAGGCTGTGGGAATGCTGCGCCGCCAACTGCTTACCGCCGCCGGTCGCCATGCGGATCACCAGCGGCACATTGAACAGACCGCCCGACATGTGCAGGTAGGTGGCGGCGTTGTTCATGATCTGATCGAGCGCCAACAGGCTGAAATTGACCGTCATGATTTCAACGATCGGTCGCATGCCACCGAGGGCGGCACCAATACCCGCACCGGTAAAGGTTGATTCTGAGAGCGGGGTATCGCGAACCCGTTGCTCGCCGAATTCTTCGAGCAGCCCCTTGCTGACAGCAAAACAACCCCCGTAGCGGCCGACATCTTCCCCCATCAAAAACACCCGTTCATCCTTCTGCAGCGCCTCGCGCAAACCTTCACGCAGCGCGTCCCGGTAGGTCAATCTGCGCATTTGTTGTTCCATCAGCAGCCCTCCGCGTCGCTATAGACAAAGCGGGTGAGATCCTCGACTGCTTCCCAGTCGCTCTGTTCGGCAAAATCGACTGCTTCGCTGATTTCTACCGCAATTTCGCTTTCCAGCTTTTCCAGCGCAGTGTCGTCGAACCAGTCCCGCTCCTTGAGTCGCTTGATCAGGGAGAGAATCGGACAGCGTTGTTTCCAGCCTTCGACCTCCTGCTTGGAGCGATAGAGTTCCGGATCGAACATCGAGTGGGGACGAAACCGGTAGGTGCGGCATTCGAGGAAAAAGGGGCCACCGGTTTCCCTGACCACGTCACTCGCTTTGCGGGCAGCCTCGGCAACAGCAACAACATCCATCCCATCTACGGTTGCCGCCGGCACAGCGTAGGCCGCGGCCTTGCTCGACAAATCAATGACCGACTCGGACAGGGTCAATGCGGTTCCCATGGCGTAGAGGTTGTTTTCACAGATAAACAGCACCGGCAACTGCCAGAGCGCCGCCAGATTCATCGACTCATGAAACTCCCCTTCAGCCATCGCTCCCTCGCCAAAGCAGCAGCAGGTGACCTGCGTTTTGTTTTGCAGCCGATCGGCCAAGGCCAAGCCGACAGCGACCGGCAAGCCGCCGCCGACAATAGCGTTGCCGCCGTAAAGCCGGCGTTCAGCATCAAACAGGTGCATGGAACCGCCCCGCCCCCGACAACAACCGTCAAGCTTGCCATACATCTCCGCCATGATGACCGCCATACTCATACCGCGCACCATGGCGTGGCCGTGCTCGCGATAGGTGGCGACGACCGCATCCTCGGCCTTAAGTGCTTCAGCAACACCAACCGCAACCGCCTCTTCACCAATATACAGATGCAGGAACCCCCGGATTTTTGTGGCGCTGTACAGTTCGGCGGACTTTTCCTCAAACCGCCGGATACGCAGCATCTGCCGCAGCAGGTGCAGACTCTGTCCCTGATCGACCAACGGCTGTCCAGGTTTGGGCGTAAACGTTGTCATTTATCCTCCTCCAAGGTTGAGATATCCCCCTCAGGAAGTCCCAACTCCCGCGCTTTAAGCAGGCGTCGCATGATTTTTCCGCTCCGGGTTTTCGGCAGGCTGTCAGTAAAAGCAATCTCTTTCGGCGCGACCGCCGAGCCAAGTTTTTTGCGCGCAAAGCCGAGCAACTCCAAGCGCAGTTTTTCACTCGGTTCAACCCCCGGCTGCAGGGCAACAAAGGCCTTAACCAGCTGACCGATGGTCGGCTCCGGTTTGCCGATCACCCCAACCTCAGCAACTGCCGGGTGTTCCATCAGCGCGCTTTCGACCTCAAAAGGACCGACCATATGCCCGCTGGTTTTTATGATGTCATCGGCCCGGCCGACAAACCAGAAATAGCCATCGGCATCCCGCTGCGCCAGATCTCCACTGAGGTACCAGCCATCAACAAAACACTTTCGGTAACGCTCATCGTCATGCAGGTAGCCACGAAACATCGACGGCCAACCAACCCGCAGTGCCAGTTCTCCTTCACGGTCAGGTTGTGTCTCCTGTTCTATTCTTCCATTGTCAGTCCGATGGACAATGGCTGCTTCGATCCCCGGCAGCGGTCGGCCCATAGAGCCGGGACGGATCTCCAGCGCCGCGTAGTTGGCGATCATGATACCGCCGGTTTCAGTCTGCCACCAGTTATCGTGAATCGGCAGGCCGAGGGCCTGTTCGCCCCAAACTACTGCTTCGGGGTTGAGGGGCTCACCGACGCTGTGCACCAAACGCAAGTGACTTAAATCATATTTCTCGCGCGGTTGCAGGCCGCTACGCATCAACATACGGATCGCGGTCGGCGCGGTGTACCAAACATTCACCCGTTGTTCTGCCAAGGTCCGGCACCAGCGCTCGGCTTCAAAATCGGCCTCGTCAATCAGATTGGTTACCCCGTGGACTAAAGGTGCGATAATGCCGTAAGAGGTTCCGGTCACCCAGCCACAATCGGCAGTGCACCAGTAGATGTCACCGGGATGCAGGTCGAGCACGTACTTACCAGTCAGATAGTGGGTGTACACGGCCTGGTGAACATGGATCGCGCCCTTCGGCTGACCGGTGGTGCCGCTGGTAAAATGGAGGAGCGCCATGTCCTCAGGATCGGTTGGCGGGATAATGAATTCCGCTGAAGCGGCAGCAAGCAGACGAGGCAAGGAAAGGACGCTTGCATCCTGATCCTGATCAGCATCGGCGAGCAAAACGTAGTGCAGTTTTGGCAGAGAAGATCGCAGTGCAGAAACTTTTTTCCGGTAAAGCCGCTCGGTGGTGACCAGCACCCGAGCATCGCCCCGCTCCAGGCGCTGGGCAATCGGCTCCGGCCCGAAGGCTGAAAACAGCGGGCAGAAAACACTGGTGTTTTTCAATGTTCCGAGGGCGGCAAAGTAGAGC
The DNA here is from genome assembly GCF_055389805.1 of Desulfuromusa ferrireducens. Taxonomy (NCBI): domain Bacteria; kingdom Pseudomonadati; phylum Thermodesulfobacteriota; class Desulfuromonadia; order Desulfuromonadales; family Geopsychrobacteraceae; genus Desulfuromusa; species Desulfuromusa ferrireducens. The sequence continues at coordinate 2,513,537 of NZ_AP042415.1, read as the reverse complement.
TCTGGAATCCGCCCGGAGAGGCTGAAGACCCGTTCCCCTTTGCCAACTCCTAGGCTTTGCAACAGGTTGGCAAACCGATTGCTCTGCTCTTTCAACTCGCCATAGGTGAAATCTTTCACCGACCCCTTTTTGCTCAGCCAGCGCAGCGCTACGCGAGACTGGCCGCTTCCGGCCGCATGACGATCCACCGCTTCATGGGCAATATTTAGTCCTCGGCCATCGGGAAGGCCGTCCAGTTCCTGACGCACTTCAGCCCAGGAAAAATCGGCATAGGTTTGTTGATAATCGATGAGGTTTGGTTGAATAGACCAAGAGGAGGGAGATTTTACGATCGGCTGCCAGCTCATACCGGAAACCTCCACATTCAGCCGGAGCCTTCCAGAGGATTCCATCCGGAAAATCCGGGCGTTAGACAGCAAAATCAACAAGAGTTCATAACGAGAAGTATAGCAATGAAAATCCACGGAACAAGCTTCTGATCGCAAATAAGCAAGCAGTTTCGCTCATTGTCCCAACCGGTAGAGAGCCTTCACCGATAGGCTGCAACCCCTGGCAAGATCACGATAATTTTGTTCGACGGCCTACACGAACAGAGCGGTTATCGTTTTCGCTATCAAATCAAACGACTAGCGGGGCAACTTAACCGCAGCAAGATATTCGCTAGGAGGGTGTCGGACTATACGGGCAGAAACGAAAATTTGGAGGTTTGAGGCCAGATTTTCGCTCATTTGAGAGCGCATAGCCGTAGCTATGGGCTGAAAAGGAGCTGAAATATGGGCCAAACAGCCGAATTTGCAGCCTGCTCATGGATAGTCCGACAGGCTCCTAGTACCAATATTTCTTCGAATAAACGTCGCGGCTTCGTCGTTCCTGTCCTTCATATGGCCCTCTTTTGCTCCGCAATTGATCTCGACCAACGACAACCCAGGACGTTGTACGCTTAAAGAACAATACTTTCTTATTGGCTAACAAAAACTGGAATTTATCTTTATCGACCGTGCGTTCTTCACCAGTTCTCAGCACCACCGGAACATACATAAGCGAAACTCCTTTCTGCCTTGCAGCTCTGGGGGGCGGGTGAAAATGGGTTGCTATATGGCACAATCAAGAGGAAAAGAGCGCTCAAGACAAGTCGCGCGGAAATTCGCCATAATCATCAAAAAACTGATTTTTTTACTGCACACTACTGGTTATTTATCTTTAACCTCCTTGCTCCGATCTTCTCCCAGGAGGTTCATGATACCTTGCTGAGTTTCTTGTGGTAGGCACGGCCAAAAATCACTATTTCGCAAAAGCTTAAATTCCTCGTAAAAATCATTTTGGGAATGATCACAGTGTCGTTCCTGATCCATCTTTGAGTCTCCTTACCGAGCAAAAATTCGGAACAGATCATCACGTAAGACAAGAATAAACCGTAACACCAAAAAAGGGTTTTTCAAGGCACTGCTGGCTAAAAATATCACCAAAAAACTAACCTGCCCATCAATGCCAAACGCAGTTAACTCTCTTTAAAATAGCGAAATTCGCTCCACCTACCGTTCCGGAGTTATTCTAAGCACTTTAGCTCCACGAATCTGTCGCTGTTTCAGTTGCTGCAGGGCGAGGTTGGCTGCGGCAAGAGGAAATTCTTCAACTGTCGGGTGTAATGGTATTTCTGCAGCCAAAGTGAGGAACCTCTGGACATCGGCGCGGCAGACATTGGCCACGCTCTGCACGTTTTTTTCCAGCCAGAGATCACGTGGGTAATCGATCTCGGCCAACAGGGCGCGATCGTGGTTTTCCTTTCTGATGGCATTGATCACCAATCGTCCCCCGGCCTCAAGCTGCCGTAGTGCGCTGACCACCGGTTTCCAAACCGGGGTGGTATCGATAATTGCTTGCATTAACTCCGGAGCCAGCTCATCACTGTCACCTGCCCAGGTGGCCCCGAGGTCGCGAGCAAAGAGACGCTCCTTTTCACTGCGGGCAAAAACGAAAACGGGCAGGTGTGGATAGCAATGGCGGACAAGTTTCAACACCAGGTGGGCCGAGGCACCGAAGCCGGTCAGCCCGAGCGGTGCTCATTACGGCTGCACCTGAGCCAGCCGTAATGAGCAATAACCGATGGCACCAGCACAGAGCAGTGGTGCAGCCTCGGCCGCAGTAAAAATTTCGGGAAGGGGGTACACGAAATCAGCCGGGACAACCATGTATTCGGCGTAGCCACCATCGGCGTCGCGGCCAGTTGCACAAAACTCGGGACAAAGATTTTCCCGCCCAGTCCGGCACCAAGGACAAAGACCGCAGGCGGAATAAATCCAGGCAACCCCAACCCAGTCATCAAGTTGCCAGTTTTTCACCCCTGGTCCGAGTTTGTCGATGTAGCCGACCGCTTGGTGACCAGGGATGACAGGAAACCGGGGTGGCGGAGTCCGCCCTTCTATTTCATCGAGTTCCGTGTGGCAGCGCCACAGGTGATAACCCGAATCCGCACTTTTCCTGGACCCGGTTCAGGAATAGGTCCCGGCTATGCGGAGTTAAAAACTCCTTACATTTGAACTTCCCACCGTTAACTCATCTAACTTTTCTCCCAGTTACAGCTGCTGACCTGTAGTGATTCGCTATGAGGACACACGCCAGTCACTGTCGGAAACTCTTACACGAGCGATAACGGCATCTTACTTCAACAATCTATCATGTAATATCAGCAGCTTAAACAATGGCACATTATGTGCTAGGGGATGTTCCTTTAGATCTCGGATTATTCTACGACAATTCTTCGCGATTGAGAGGGAAACATTCTATGTATTGGGCTAATAGCTATAGGACTCAACCAACAGATAACCTGCACCAGCAAGAATATATATAAATTTCCCTACACGCTAAGAGGGGTAGTAACATCCACCCCTTGAAAACAACAAGGATCAATAATAACAGCCACATACATGGAGTAAACCATGCAATTTTTCCAAATAGATACCAAGTTTGCTTGATATTGTATATGTAACCAAGAGAATCACAGGGAGCAAAAATGAGAAAAATATGTCATTTGAGCAAGTACTTTTCTTTGGTAGCTTTACTGGTTGCTGGCATGTTCGTTGGACATGTAAATGCAACAGTGATTGATTTTGAATCAGCTACTATTTCCGAATCTCAATCTCAGGGTGGGTCTGTCGAAGGATTTACGTTAGGTGCTTATGATGAGTTGGACTCTGCAGGAGGGTTCAATAGCACAGAGACGAATAGCTCGATTATTAATACAGCAAATAGCGGTAAAAACTTCATGCTTAATTTTAATAGCCTTACTGCCGAATTCACTAAGGACTTTGGAGAATTTGATCTTACCAGTGTATCTGTTCGTGCCAGTGAGTATCACCCTTTTTCGACTGTGGGATTTCGAGGCTTGGACGGCGTCAATGGTACCCTTCTCTACTCTATGGACGTGGCTATTACAACTTCTTGGCAGAAAGTTCAATTTGTTGGCTGGGACAACATAAGAACGTTCACATGGCACTCCAGTTGCCCAGATAGTTCTAATATTGCAATCGATGATTTTGAGTACGATGGAGCGCCAGTTCCCGAACCGAGCACCGTCATGCTTATGGGTGCAGGACTTGTGGGGTTGGCTGCTTACCGTCGTAAAACAAAGAAATAAACTGACAGATGACGTAATTTATCCAGCCCCGACCCAAGTGGGGCGGGGCTTTATTTTGGTGTCTTACCTCGTAAGTCACCAGACAAGTGAACATAAAAGCCCAGCCGTTTTGCTGACAGGGCGCTTACAAAAGAGTTATCCTAAAATACAATTCCGCTTCTTCAGACATTTTTTAGCGCAACCACAAACATGAAAACCGTCTCAATAATTGTGAATTAATTCCCACTTCTCCATTATGAAACAAAGATATCGGCCCTTTCGCTCTGCTGTGCCGGCGATGATCGGGGCTTTCAATTTTAATGGTCCAAGACTCCTAACATACTTCATGTATGCTGCACTGTCAGTCCACGCCTTGCTTTGTGCATGATCTGAGGCTTTGTAACCACTTCTAAATAAGATCTACTGGCTTTCGATTTCGTTCAGCTTGATACGGGCCTGTACATTATCCGGGTACTCTTTGATTTCCAAAATCAGTTCATCAATGGCTTTATCTTTCATCCCCTTGCGGTAATATTCCATGGCCTGATGATAATGAGCGGAGGTCGTCTCTTTTTCCTTATTTCTAGTTGAAATATATTTATCATGAGCTTCAGTATTGGCAGGATCGATTTTAATGGCCATCTGATAAAAGAAAATGGCATCGTCAATTTCACCCTTGTTGAAATAGGCATCGCCGACTTTCATGGCGTCCGTTGAATCTTCAATGTTCCATCCTTTCATCCGGTCCCGTTCGCGTTGCTGAAGTTCGAAATCAAAATCCTTCATTTTATTCACTTCATCGGCAACGCCGGTTCGATCATGTTTTAAAATGATATTGGTGTCCTCGCCGGCAACCGGGCCGGCAAGCAGGCAAAGTATCAACATACTGATAACCATCGCGATTGTGTTTTTTGTCTTCATTCGTCGCTCCACTATCTTTAATCAATTTCAAAACGTCATCCAGTCCCAGAACCTATTCCCAGTGACCGCCACGCCGGCGGCGTAGTTCGATGTCGATCGATTCAACCCGTCCCCGATCGCTGATAAATGAACTAAGCAGCAGGCTGACGAGGCTGATAATCAGCGATCCGAACATGGCAGAGCCGAATCCGTCCACGACGAGGCCCCCAGTAATGCCCGAAGTCATCAGCAACAACACGGCATTGATCACAAAAGTAAATAAGCCGAGGGTTAATACATTGATCGGCAGGGTCAGAATAAACAGGATCGGTCGGAAAAATGCATTGAGAATCCCCAGCACCAGGGCGGCAATGAGAGCGGACCCGTAACCATCAACATGGATACCCGCAAAGAGATGGGCGGACACCATAATAGCAACAGAAAGAATAAGCCATCGGAGTATAAGTCCTTTCATGTGCAAACCACCCCCTTACTCCACTAAAAAAATGCACTGTTATTCTACCTCATGGGCCGGAGGATACAAGTTGCTTGAGACTAGCAGTATAAGCAACTGGATCGCTACTAGAAGTAGTAGACATTTTCTAGTTTCAAAAGTCGTAAGTTGTGGCAAATCAACAAAACTCGCTAACAGTGCCAAAAGAAATGGCCCTCATTTCTCAATGAAGGCCATTTCTTAATTCAAAACAGTGACGCGGTCCCACTTAACGAGCGGGATACTCACCAGATAGATTTCATATCAACCAGCAGCAGTGCTAAAACCACCATCGACATAATGAATCTCGCCGGTCACACCGGAAGCCAGGTCGGAAACCAGATACAGGGTCGCCTTACCGACGTCATCAGTGGAAACTAGACGCTTCAACGGTGCACGTTCTTCAGCAACCCGCAACTTCTCTTTGAAGTTGGAAATCCCCGAAGCAGCCAGGGTTTTAATTGGACCAGCCGAAACGGCATTGACACGGATGCCTTTTTCGCCCAACTCGGCGGCCAAGTAACGAACTGAAGCTTCCAGAGCAGCCTTGGCGACGCCCATGACATTATACTGCGGAACAGAACGAACCGCGCCGAGATAAGACATGGTGACAATGCTGCCGCCTTCTTTGAGCACCGGCAGCGCACAGCGGGTCATCGAGACCAGCGAGTAAGCACTGATATCAAGCGCCAACTGGAAGCCATCGAGACGGGTCTCGCTGAACGGCTTTTTCAGATCTTCGCGATTGGCAAAAGCGACGGCGTGAACAACAAAATCGATCTCGCCCCACTGCTGCTTGAGAGTGTCAAAAACCGACACCATTCCTTCCTCGTTCTGCACATCGCAAGGGAGGATTATTTTAGCGCCCAGGCTCTCGGCCAACGGACGAACTCTTTTTCCCAGCGCATCATTCAAATAGGTAAAAGCCAGTTCAGCACCTGCGGCATGCAACTGCTGGGCAATTCCCCAAGCGATACTTTTGTCATTGGCCAGGCCAAAAATAATGCCGCGTTTTCCGGTCATCAGTCCCATGATTGTTCTGTCTCCTTGAACATTTGTGTAAAGAATGGTCCTTTTTAACAAAACTCCCCAGGGAAGGCAAGAGAGTTGACAGATTCAAAACATTTGCTACTTTATCTGTGCGCGAAAGTCGCCTTTCATTGAACGACACGCCCAACACAGCCTATCTAATAATTATCTTTTTACTGGAGGAAGCTATGGGGAACATTGAAAACATCGAAAAATACACTGACCAAGCGATTGAACTATTCATGCTCTATGTGCCCAAGCTTGCCTTGGCAATCCTCACCCTGATCATCGGTCTCTGGATCATCCGCGGCTTTGTCAAAGTGGCAGAAAAAGGCCTGACCAAATCGAAAGCCGACCCGACCCTGGTCCCCTTTATCAGCAGCCTGCTCTCCTGGGGATTAAAAGCGCTGTTATTGATCAGCGTCGCCTCGATGATCGGTATTGCTACCACCTCCTTTGTGGCCGTTCTCGGTGCCGCCGGTCTGGCGGTCGGACTGGCATTACAGGGCAGTCTTGGCAACTTTGCCGGGGGAGTGCTGATCCTGATGTTCAAACCCTATATCGTCGGTGACCTGATCGAGGCTCAAGGGCATCTCGGGGTGGTCAAGGAGGTGCAAATTTTCAACACCATCCTGCTGAATCCACAAAACAAACGAGTGATTGTTCCTAATGGTGCCATGTCTAACGGCAGCGTTACCAACTTCTCGGCGGAAGGTCAATTGCGGGTCGATCTGACAATTGGCATCGCCTACGATTCAGATATTACCAAAGCAAAAGGCCTGTTACTGAAAATGATGCAGGAGAATTCCCAGGTTCTGCAGGAGCCGGCACCGATGGTAGCGGTTGCAGAACTCGCAGACAGCTCGGTCAATCTGGCGGTACGCCCATGGTGCTCTGTCGCCGACTACTGGGATGTCTACTTCGGCACCACCGAACAGGCGAAAAAGGTGCTTGAGGAAAACGGCATCAGCATCCCTTTCCCACAACGCGATGTTCATCTCCACCAGCCTTCAGCCTGACCCCGTCTACCGATAGCTATTCAGCGGGGCCGGACATTCTGTTCGGCCCCGGAACCTTTCACTAAAAAATTCGCCAAGCCAAAGACACTGCTGCTGGTTTTATTTTACACTATTCGAACAAACAACCTCAGGAGCGACCGATGAAACAGACTCTTTACGATAAACTCTGGGATAGTCACCTGGTCAGTCAAGATGCCGATGGCACCTGCCTGCTCTATATCGACCGACAATTGCTGCACGAAGTCACATCGCCACAAGCCTTTGAAGGACTGCGGCTGGCCGGCCGCAAGCCTTGGCGCCTCGACACCAATCTGGCGGTTCCCGACCACAATGTACCGACCGAAGATCGCCAGTCCGGGATCGCCGACCCCATTTCGCGGTTGCAGGTGGACACCCTGGAAAATAACTGTCGTGAGTTCGGCATCACCCTGTTTGCCATGAACGACTTGCGCCAGGGGATCGTCCACGTCATCGGTCCGGAGCAGGGTGCGACGCTGCCGGGGATGACGGTCGTCTGTGGCGATTCACACACTGCCACCCACGGTGCTTTCGGCGCTTTGGCCTTCGGCGTCGGCACCTCGGAAGTCGAGCACGTGCTGGCTACGCAATGCCTGATTCAGAAAAAATCAAAATCGATGTTAATCGAGGTCAATGGCGTCCTGCCCGCCGGATTGACGGCCAAAGATATCGTGCTGGCGATCATCGGTCGCATCGGCACCGCCGGCGGCACCGGCTACAGCATCGAATTCGGCGGCAGCACCATTCGCAATCTGTCGATGGAAGGACGGATGACGGTCTGCAACATGACCATCGAGGCGGGCGCCCGTGCCGGACTGATTGCCGCCGACCAGAAAACCATCGACTACGTCAAAGGTCGTCCCTTCGCTCCGCAGGGCGAACAATGGCAACAGGCGGTACTCGCTTGGCAGCAGTTGCACAGTGACGCCGATGCCACTTTTGATCGGGTAATACAAATGGACGCCCGCGACCTGCGCCCGCAGGTATCCTGGGGAACCTCGCCGGAGATGGTGGTCAGCATTGAGGATCGGGTCCCCGACCCAAGCAAAGAAACCGATCCGGTCAAGCGTGAAGGGATGCTCGGCGCACTGAAATACATGGGGCTTACCGCCGGCACGCCGATCACCGACATCTACCCCGACAAAATTTTTATCGGTTCCTGCACCAACGGTCGGATTGAAGACTTACGCGCGGCAGCGACCATCCTGCGTGGCCGCAAACTGGCGAAAAACATCCAACTGGCGATGGTCGTGCCCGGCTCCGGGTTGGTCAAACAACAGGCCGAAAGCGAAGGTCTGGATAAAGTTTTTCTCGACGCAGGCTTTGAATGGCGCGAGCCGGGCTGCTCAATGTGCCTGGCGATGAACGACGATCGGCTCAACCCGCAGGAACGTTGCGCCGCAACCTCGAATCGTAATTTTGAGGGTCGTCAGGGACAGGGCGGGCGCACCCACCTGGTCAGTCCGGCAATGGCGGCGGCAGCGGCCGTCTTCGGCCACTTTATCGATGTCCGCCACCTGGAGGTGCAGTGATGAAAAAGTTCGTACCCTTTAGCGGCCTGGTCGCCCCGCTCGACCGCACCAATATCGACACCGACGCCATCATTCCCAAGCAGTTTCTCAAGTCGATTGAACGGACCGGTTTCGGCCCCTACCTGTTCGACGAGTGGCGCTATCTGGACCACGGCGAACCCGGCATGGATTGCACCAATCGACCGAAAAACTGCGATTTCGTGCTCAACCAGTCGCGCTATCAGGGGGCGGAGATCCTTTTGACCCGCGATAATTTCGGCTGTGGTTCCTCACGCGAGCATGCCCCCTGGGCGCTGCTCGATTTTGGCATCCGCGCGCTGATCGCTCCCAGCTTCGCCGATATTTTCTACAACAACTGTTTCAAAAACGGCATCTTGCCGATTGAGATCAAAAAGGAAGAGGTCGCAAAATTATTTGCCGAAGTGGAACAGCAAAATGGGTTCAGCTTACAGATAGACCTTAAGGAACAAACGCTGACGCTTCCCGATGGCGGTGAAATCAGTTTTGAGATCGACCCCTTCCGCAAACACTGCCTGCTCAACGGACTGGACGATATTGGTCTAACGTTGCAGAAGGTTGCCGAGATCAAAAGCTACGAAGAGCGGCTCAAACAGGAAACCCCCTGGCTGTTCAACTCGTAACAGCACCGCTCGCGGCCGAAGAAACCAACCGCGCATATTTGGCCAGCACCCCCCGCTGGTATTTGGCTTGTGGAGCCTGCCAGTTCTGACGGCGACGTTCGATCTCGGCAGGTTCCAGCAACAGGTTCAGCTCTTCATTATCCAGATCGATTTCGATCCGGTCTCCCTCTTCAATCAGCGCGATCGCTCCACCGACCTGTGCTTCTGGGGCAACGTGACCGATCATAATCCCGTGGGTTCCACCGGAAAAGCGACCGTCGGTAAGCAGCGCAACACTATCGCCAAGACCGGCCCCCATCAACGCCGCCGAGGGAGAAAGCATTTCGCGCATACCGGGCCCACCCTGCGGCCCTTCGAAACGGATAACGACAATATCTCCGGCCAGAATTCGCCCCGCAAGAATCGCCAGCAAGGCATCCTCTTCCCGCTCAAAAACCCGCGCCGGGCCGCACATCGTCTGTAAATCCTTGCCACTTTGTTTCAGCACGCAGCCCTCTGCGGCCAGATTCCCGTGCAGGATACGGATATGGGTTCCGGCCGAAGCGTAGGGGGCTTCTGCCGGATAAACAACATCCTGCCCACTCGGCAATCCGGGCACGTTCGCCAGGTTTTCGGCAATCGTCTTGCCGGTCACGGTCAGACATTCTCCGTGCAGATAACCGGCGTCGAGCAGCAACTTCATCACCATCGGCACACCACCTAGCTCGTGCAGGTCATTCATCAAATATCGACCGAAGGGTTTAAAGTTACCGAGCAGCGGCACCTGTCCGGTGATGGTCGCAATATCGGCCAATGACAAGGCAACGCCCGCTTCTTTGGCCAACGCCAAGAGGTGCAGTATGGCATTGGTCGAGCCACCCAGCGCCCAGGCCACCGTCAACGCATTTTCGAAGGCCTTGCGGGTCATGATGTCACGGGCGCTGCTCCCCTGTTCAAGCAGCGCAACTAAAGCACGGGCACTGCGAGCGGCATCCTCGCACTTATCAGGAGAAATGTTATTATCGCTATCGACCGCCATATTTGATGAAGAACCGGGCAGACTCATGCCCATCGCTTCAATGGCGGCGGCCATCGTGTTGGCGGTGTACATCCCTCCGCAGGACCCGGCACCGGGGCAGGCGTTGCATTCAATGCCGTGCAACTGCTGATCATCAATCTTGCCCGCCGCGTGCGCACCGATCCCTTCGAAAGCACTGACGATATTCAGTTCTTCCCCTTGATGTTTGCCGGGCAGGATGCTACCGCCATAAAGAGTCAAGCCGATCAGGTTGTTACGCGCGATCGGCATCAATGCCGCCGGGATGGTCTTATCGCAACCAGACAGGGTAATAACAGCGTCGACCCGGTAGCCTTCAGTCATCAGTTCGATGGCATCGGCAATCACCTCGCGGCTGACCAGCGAATATTTCATCGCCTCGGTGCCCATGGAGATGCCATCGGAGACCACCGGCGTGCCGAAAATAATCGCCTTACCCCCGGCTTTTTCGATTTCAGCCTGCAGCAGATCGCCAAGCTCACGAATATGATCGTTACAGGGCGTGCCATTGGTGTAGGGCACCGCCAGCGCAATCAGCGGCTTGTCGAAGTCCTCGTCGTAAAACCGCACCGCCCGCAACATGGTCCGTGCGGCGGTTCGTTCGACCCAGGTGTTTTCCTGACGATTGCCGGTGATCTCTTCACTGCGCCGTTTCATAACTGTCTCCATTGACACTTAGCTCTGGTTGGCTAAGCAAAAAAACTGTCCAGCAAGGCTTGGTGAGGGTTCAGGGGCGAAGACATAGATCATTATGTCGAGGTCCTGAACCCTCACCGTAACGTAGCTGGGCGGAGATTTTTGCGACGCCACCGTTACTTTTCAAGGGCCGTTACTCCGGTCCGTGCAATTTCGATGACATGCTCACGGCCAACCTCATCGAGAAAGGAATCGATCCGTCGCGTCGAACCGGCGACCTGTAAAATATGGATATCTTCACTCTTCTGATCGAGTACCTCGAAATTGTAGCGCCCGTGGAACGATTCCAGGTGAGTCGCATCGACCTCCAGCTTGACGACTGCCACTTCGCGCCAGTAGCTGTGGTCGGTATCCAGCTCTTTGACCGATACCACCTCAGTAAACTTTTCCAACTGTTTGATCACCTGCGTAACCTTCGCCTCGTCATCCTCCTGCAGGGTGATGGTCATCCGACTGACGCCATCGATGCGCGAGCTACAGACGGTCAGGGTATCGACGTTGTACATTTTTTTCCGGATCAGCATCGACACCTTGCTGAGCACGCCGGGACGATCGAGCATAAAGGCCAAAATGGCACGCCGCTTCATGATTTTTCTCCATTTTTCCTACTGGTTTCCGGCGTTTCCTGCCCGGGACGTCGAACAATCATATCCTCGAATCCGCCGCCGGCCGGGATCATCGGCAGAATCACCTCGCTCGGATCGCAAATAAATTCGAGCACCATCGCGCCCTGATGCTCGATCGCCTGTTGCAGTGCCGGGGTAACGTCGGCCAAGGTTTCAACCTTGCGATAGGGGATGCCGTAAGCTTGAGCAATCAGGCCAAAATCTGGGCTCTGCATCGGTGTAGCGGCGTAGCGACCATCAAAGAACAGCGTCTGCCACTGACGCACCATCCCGAGATGACCGTTATTGAGGATGAGGATCTTAACGTCGAGCTGCTGCTCCATGATCGTTCCCAGTTCCTGCATGTTCATCTGGAACCCGCCATCACCACTGATCGACCAGACCCGCTCATCGGGCCGCGCCAGCTTGACACCGATGGCCATCGGCAGCGAGGCCCCCATGGTCCCTGCCCCACCAGATGCGAACCAGCTGTTCTCGGTCTGATAATTATAGAAGCGCGCCGCCATCATCTGATGCTGACCAACATCGGGAACAATCAAGTCCTTGCCCTTGGTTAAATCGGAAAGTTGATGGACAATCGATTTCATCAGCAATTTGCCGTCGTCACCGACACCATTCTCGATCTCTTGCCGCAAGTCCCCGGCCATCACCTGGCGGAAGCCATCGATCTTCTCAAACCAGCGTCGCCGCGGCTTATAGGTCAACATCGGATCGCCGGCAAGCACATGCAGGGTGCGATAGACATCGGCGTTGATCGCCACCTGTGTGGCAACATTCTTGTCGATTTCCGACGGGTCTATTTCAACGTGAATCACGTCGGCATTCTGCGCGTATTCGTTGAGTTTGCCGGTGACCCGGTCATCGAAACGCATGCCGAAGGAAATCAGCAGATCAGCTTCACTGATCGCCCGGTTCGCCTCGACGGTGCCGTGCATGCCCATCATTCCCAGATGCAAGGGATGATCGGCGGGGATCGCGGAAAGACCGTGCAAGGTCGAAGCGATTGGGATATTGACCTTTTCGGCAAATTTAAGCAGCGACTTACCGGCGTTGCTGTTGATCACCCCGTGGCCGCAGAACATCACCGGTCGCTCACTGCGATTGATCAGGTCGATGGCTCGTTGCAAGGGCTCACGCTCGGGAGTCGGGTGATAATAAAAGCCGGGCAGATTCGGCCGGTAGCTTTTTGCATCGAATTGATACTCATCTGGCACCAGCTGGTTCTGCACATCTTTGGGGATATCGATGACGATCGGACCGCCGCGACCGGTCGTAGCAACGTAGAAAGCCTCATGAACCGTGCCCTCGACCTCTTCTGCGGCCAGCGGCATGTAGGTCTGCTTGCAGATCGGCATCATCACCCCGACCACGTCGCTTTCCTGAAATGCGTCGGTGGCGATTACGCCAGTCGCCACCTGTCCAGTCACCGCCAGCATCGGCACCGAATCCATGTAAGCGTCGGCGATCCCGGTCGCCAGGTTCATCGCCCCCGGCCCAGAGGTGGTCATGCAGACGCCGATCTGCGGAGTCTCAGTTGAGAGTGACGCACGAGAGATGCCCTGCGACATAAAGGCGGCACCCTGCTCGTGGCGCGACATGACGAAACGAAAATCGCCCAGCTTGTCCATTTCGTCGAAAATCGGCATGATCGCTCCGCCGGTATAACCGAAAATGTATTTGACGCCCTTGTCTTTGAGCGCCCGCAGCAACAGTTTTTTCCCCGTCATAACGACCTCTTTGTCAGTATAAATAAGCTCTCGGAAACAATTGAGGCTCAATCATAACAAAACAGGTAAGAAATATCAGCGGATCTGTCGATTTTATCTGATGTGCCGATTTGGCATTTGACTCTGCCAGGGATAGCTTAGCTGAAGAAGGGACTTATTATCATTAACAACAAGCGCGAACAACTGATCCAGCTCATTTCACAAAGGGATTCCCACGCAGCACCGTTACGAAAAACAGTGCGCGCGGGTAAACCCTATCGGCAGGATAGAAACTGATTGCCGCGACAACTATCCAGATTATGACTTGCCACTGATGACAAATTTTAGATACCGCCCCTCGGGGAAAGTGACCGGGCAGGGAAAATCCTCCGGTTGACCACTGGTGAAGATCGTCCGCAAATCACCTTTCACTTGCAGGGCACCGCGCCGCAACTCTTTTAAGTAATCATCCATAGAAACTTTTTGGTGATTGGATGAACTCATCAACAGACCACCTGATTCCAGCAGTGGCAAGGTTTCAGCGACCAGCTTGGCAGTACCGCCGTGGGTCGAAAAGCGGCTTTTTTTGGTGGTGGAAAAGGAAGGCGGATCGAAGAGGATGATGTCGAACCGCTGCCCCTGCTCGCGCATTTTGGCCAATTCGGCAAAGACATCGCCAACGATAAACTGGTGGCGCTTGGGGTTGAGACGATTGATGGAAAAGTTCTCGCGGGCGACATCCAGATACTTCTGCGAGACATCGACGCTGGTCACTTTCTTAGCCCCAGCGACCGCAGCGGCCACGGAAAAAGCGCCGGTAAAGGCAAACAGGTTGAGAACCCGCTTACCGGCAGCGCGCGCCATCAGCTCACGACGATTGCGGCGCTGATCGGGGAACAGTCCGGTGTTTAAGCCTTCGCGCAGGTCGACCAGGTAATCGAGGCCGTTCTCCTGCACCGTCAACGGCACCGGTGCCGCAGCTCCGGCAATCACCCGGCTGTATTCCTTGGTCTTACTTTTTGCTTCTAACTGGCGGGTTTCCTGCGGGCGCAATTTGCGGTAAATCCCAAGGGGCTGATAGACGCGCTGAAGAGCCTTGGTCAACGCGGACAGATGGCAATCCCAAGCCTCGCTGAACAGCTGTACCATCAAGTAGTCGGCATAGCAATCGACAGTCAGTCCCGGCAGGCCATCCCCTTCCCCGTTCACTAAACGATAGGCGTTGGTCTCTTCGAGCAGGGCATGCTGACGCAACTGTTGCGCTTGCTGCAGTTTATTTTCGAACCAGGCGGCATCAAGTCGGAGTTTATCCTTGCCAAGCACCCGGGCGACGATCCGGTCAGTCGGATCGTAGAGGGCGGTGCCCAACGAGCGATCTTTTTCATCGACCAAAGAAATCAGCTCACCCGGTTTGCCGTCCGGCCACTGTTTGGTAAAGCGATCGGCGATCACCCAGGGGTGTCCCAACTCAAGCATACGGACGGTATCCGGACCGACTTTGCAGTTCTTCATAGTGCCTCCAGCAAAAGATGGGTGATTTTACCTAAGCGGCGCCACAAGTCCAGACAAAACGCCTGTGCCTGAGCAGAGGTCTGTGTTATCTTCCCGGCGAAGAAAAACTGACCATGGAGTAGACAAGATGCGAGAAGCAGCAAAAACCAAAGGTGAAATAATTATCGAACAGCTGATGCGTGAACTCGACCCGAGTTCGCCACGCTATCAGGTGCTGACCACGGCCCGGCAGTTCAAATCGTCCTGGGTCGAATTGGGCGAGCAGCTGATTAAGGTGAAAAACGAGGGGGAATTTCAAGGCTGGGGCTATGAATCTTTTGATGATTACTGTTCCAAGGAGATTCGCATCCGCAAAGAAACGGCGCGCAAACTGACCCTCGCTTACCGCTACCTGGAGCAGGAGGAACCTGCCCTGCTCGCTAGCGAGCGACGCCTGCAACCGCTGCCCGATTACCGCGCTATCGACCTGTTGCGCCAAGCGCGTGAAGAACAACAGTTCTCGGCGGATGAGTACGACCTGTTGCGCGAGTCGGTGATTGAGCAGGAGCGCAGCTTGCCGACGGTGCAGAAGCAGTTCCGCGAAGTGGCCCAGATGCACAATCCACCGGAGATCGATCCGCTCAAGCAGCTCCGCTCGACCTTAACCACTGCCCGGCGGCTGGAAAGTCAGCTGGAAGAATTGCCACAGGCTCCAACGCAGTATGTACAAAGCCTGCATGAGATGATGACCGAACTGGCCCGGCAAGAAGCAGAACTGAGCAACGCTGCCGAGGCAGCGCGCAATGGTGACCCCGAAGGCTAGTCGCCTTTAAAGATCTGCCGGATGCTCTGCAACACCAGTTGTAATTCATCGCACAGCTGAGTCAGCAGATCACCGACATCCTCTTGCCCCTGCTTCAGCTGCCGCCCCAACTCAATGGTCAGTTCATCGAGACGGGTGGCACCAACGAGCCCGGCGGTCCCTTTGATCCGGTGTACGACCTCGGCCAGAGATTTGAAATCCCGCTCGGAAAATACCTGCTGCAATTGTTGTTTAGTGGTCTGATTGTCCCGCTCAAACGCATAGAGCACTTTCCCATAAAGCTTGCGCTTGCCGAGGAGATGTTTAAGACCGTATCCAACATCAATCCCAGGGATACTCTCCGGCACCTCGGGAAGATCGTTCAATTCAGAAAACGAGATGGAAGACGGTAGCGGTAACGACTGGTCGGTTTTTTCCAGTGTTTCGACCTGAGCGCCCACCCTCTCGGCAACCACAGCGCTGTATTTCTGTAAAAAGGCATCTTCTTCGCGCAACAGAATTTCGCATTGCTGACGTTTTTTCTTCCGCACCGCCTTGAGCGCCGCCTGCAGATCCGCCCAAAACGCTGCCTGAGCCTTCGGCTTGACGATAAAAGCATCGGCACATAGCGATTCCGCCAGTTCGCGATCCCGACTCACGGTGTAAACGGCTGAATAAAAGATAAACAGTGTGCCGAGCAGTTCGGGAGCATTGCGCACTTCGCGCAGGAACTGAAACCCGTCAACCTTAGGCATCTGGATTTCGGAAATGATCAGGTCTGGATGGTGTTCAAGCGCAAGCTCCAGGCCTTGAGCCCCATCTGCGGCCTCAACAACCTCGGCCCCATGCTGCTCCAGATAATAGCGCAGCAGGGTGCGATCAACATCGCGATCTGCAGCAATCAGCGCTTTCATTTTCATCCGTTGCCCCCAATGGCCTGATGAATAGCGTCCATAATGGTTAGGAGATTGATCGGTTTTTCGCAAAATCCGTCACATCCGGTGGCCAGAGTCCGCTCCCGATCACCAGCCATTTCCACACCTTCTTCACCGGTCTCGGCAAAGGCAACATCATAACCGCGCCGATTCTGCACAGAGTTGATCAGTTTCAGATTGTCCCGGTTATCTTTAATCGCCAATACTCGCTCAATTAATAAGAAGCATAATTTATCCATTGCGGGATGCAACCATCAGAGCTCCGCTGGAGGAAAAGTAAAAAAAATGGGCGCTGTATGGAAAACGCAGAGCCCAAATAATAAATCAACATTTTGCTTCTTTCAAAAAGAGAACGGCAACCAGCGATAGCCAAAGGCCAGAATCAATGTACCACTGATACAGATACCTAAATAAAGTGCCAACACCCGCTTTCGAAACATCGAGATAAAGAGTGCCATAACCGGCAATGCCGTGACCGGACCACCGACCAGAAGAGCTATCCCCGCCCCTTTCGACAGCTTGATCCCCTCGCCGAATTCGGGGGAAACAAAACCGTAGAGCATCGCTGCGGCGGTTACCTGCGGCATATGTAGCGGGATGGTTGCAAAGGTCAGAGCAAAAATCGGCATGATGCCGGTCCCTTCCAGCAACATCGAGATCCACTCGTTGGGAATAAACTGCAGGGCGATCACCTCGACCGTAATACCGATCAAAGCAAACTTGCCGATTTTTAGAGTTCCCTCCCAAAACTTGGCCAGAAAGACATAGAGCTTATTGTGCGTGCAACGAGCAACCCGGTGCGACAACTGCTGGCCGCAATCGCAACGCAGCTCTTCGACCGGATAATCGGGATCATGGAAATTGCCCTCCGGCATCTGCTTGCGAAAGATAACCTCTTCACTGAATCCGTAGGGCCGGAGCAAGTGAGTCAGATATCCGGCGAACAAGCCGAGGGCAATAGCACTGACCAGCACAATATTCGCCCAAGCAGCGCCAAGCTCCCAATTTAACAACGTGTATCCGGCAGGACTCATCAGCGGCGAAGTGACCAGCAGGGCCATCGCCGGAGCCAGTGGCAGGCCGGCCAGCAGCAATGAAATCACCAACGGCAAAGTGGCGCAAGCACACAACGGACTGACAGCCCCAAGCAAAGTCGCCAAAACAATCGCCAGCCCGCCGAACCGGGTTAGGGCATGACGAATCTTAACGTGCCATTTAAGGGTCCGGATGGTTGCTTCGAGCAGGACACCAAGGGCAATAAATGGCAGAATGTAGACAAACTCATCCCATATTCCCAGCAACAAACCCTTTATAATTTCAATAAATTCCATGAGCTGTGTTCTTCCTTTGATTATTTGGCCAAAGCAGGCATTAGAAAACTATCTGTCATACAGTTGTCCTTAAGTGACAGCTTTTCGACCAGATAAATATAATTAACGGGCCGATCCGCCTCACCTGCGCGGCGAACGACGTACATAAGCTTAGTCATCAGCAAAAGCCATGCCCGTCTTTGACATGCCACGGGGCGACAGTGATGCTGGAAATTACCGTAAAGGTCAAATATCTCCAAGACTTTTCAGATTTCAATGCTATACTGCCTTTGATTATTTGGGAGGAGCCTGGATGGATAATAAATTCAAGAATCGCGTCCGAGAGCAGTTTGGTAAATCCGCCATGGCCTACGTACAAGCGGCCCATTTTGCTGGCGGGAAAGATCTTGAAGAAGCTGCCCGCCTGCTACAACCGACCCATGAAGACAACCTGCTGGACGTCGCCTGTGGTGGTGGTCATACCGCCCTTTTCTTTGCCCCAATGGTCAGGCAAGTTGTCGCCTCAGACCTGACCATGCAAATGCTAAAAACAGCGCAGGAACACCTTGCCGAAGAGGGTGGCGTCGATAACGTGATTTTCCGTGAAGCTGACGCCGAAGATCTTCCTTTTCCCGCAGGATCCTTTACCCTGCTCACCTGTCGTATCGCACCACATCATTTCCCTGACGTACCACAGGCACTCCGGGAATTCCATCGGGTGCTACGCCGCGGAGGTCGCATGGTCATTATCGACACCCTGCTACCAGCGGACCCCGAGATCGCCCACTTCTACCAAACAATGGAGCAGATGCGCGACCCAACCCACATCCATGCCTTCAACGAAGAACAATGGACCGACATGATCCATGACTCTGAGTTGATCCTGCGCGAAACAAAAGTCATTCCGAAAACTCACGACTTTCAGGACTGGGCAAAACGTGCGGGACTAAACCGTGAAGAGATTCAAGGGCTCAACAAGTTCTTTATGGACGCACCACAAAAGATACACGATTTTTTCAAAATCGAGTCCTTTGCCGGTGAAGTAGAAACCTATACCGATCAAAAGTTACTGATCTTTGCTAACCGCAAAGAAAAAGAAAAAAAATAAGTCTAAATCACGACTTAATAAAAAAAGGAGCCTGTAATGAGGCTCCTTTTTTTATGCCTAAATATTTAAATTGACCGTTGTAAATACAGGCGGCCCCTTAGCCTGCCCACATGAAATAAAGATCATTTTTTTGCGTTTCAACCGAAATCTTTATTCGGCACAACAAAAACCTCGACTCGACGATTCAAGGCGCGACCGGAGTCTGTTTCATTGCTGGCACGCGGCTCCAATTCCCCACGCCCTTCACTACCCATCCTTGACGCCAGGACACCGCGCATCACCAGGTAATCGGCAACGGCAATCGCACGGCGGTTGGAAAGCTCTTGGTTATATTGCTCAGAGCCGACACTGTCGGTATGGCCGACAACAACAATTTGCGTACGCGGATAACGACTGAGAATATCGGCAATTTTATTGAGCGGCGGACCGAAAGTCGATTTGAGTGTTGCGGAATTGAAATCAAAAGAGACTTCACTGTCCATCGTCAACTTAAGGATTTCATTTTGCTGGCGTTCAATCTCAATCTGATGCTGAGAGCGTTCATTGGCCAGCTGCTGCTCAAACTCGGTCTGCTGCTTATCCATATAAGCGCCGGCACCTGCGCCTAAAGCACCTCCAGCCGCACCACCGATCAAAGCACCGCGCAACGCGCCGCCGGAATGATCATTCTGATAACCAATAATAGCGCCGGAGACGGCACCGACCAGGGCGCCAATCCCGGCCCCTTGCTTGGTCTTTTCATGGGTCGTATTGGTCGCACACCCCGCCAGGGACACCCCCAGTACAAATGACACAAAAAAGATAAAACGAGATTTCTTCAACATTTCACTTCTCCTTGGTTATTGGATCTCAGACAACTCTCTTCGTTTGATTATAGCCGTACCAAACCCAAAGCAGAAGCATTGAAACAAAAAAATGGGAGGTCCCAGAGGGACCTCCCATCAGTGCTTCTATGTCGAAGTTGCTTAAGCGATGCCAGCAGCGTCTTCGAGCATTGCAGTCGTAACCGACTTAGGACGCTCAATACCGTAACCAAGAGCACGGTCCCAAGTGATGTTGGCGAGGCAACCGAGTGCGCGACCGACACCGAACAGAACAGTGTAGAACTCGTACTGGGTAACGCCGTAGTACCACTGGATGACGCCAGACTGTGCGTCAACATTTGGCCATGGGTTTTTAGCCTTACCATGCTCGGTGAGGACGTCAGGAGCAACTTCGTAGATCATTTTAACCAACTGGAACAGTGGGTAGTCTTTCAGACCTTCAGTTGCCATGCAGAACTCACGCTGTGAAGTGTAGCGTGGGTCGGTCTTACGCAGAACGGCGTGGCCGTAACCTGGGATAACCTGACCGCTGTTGAGGGTCGCCCAGAGAGCTTCCTTGAGACCTTCTTCGGTCGGCACTTCGCCACCGAGCTTTTGCATGAAGTTCTGGGTCCAACGAAGAACTTCTTCGTTAGCCAGACCGTGCAGAGGACCAGCCAGGCCACCGATACCAGCACTGTAGGAGTAGTATGCATCAGACAGAGCAGAAGCAACCAGGTGAGTGGTGTGAGCAGAAACGTTACCGGACTCATGGTCAGAGTGCAGGATGAAGTACATCCGAGCAACATCATCATAAGGAGCGTCGATACCCATCATGCGAGCGAAGTTACCGCCCATGTCGAGCTCTGGATCAGCTTCGATGTGGGTGTCACCCATGTACTTCATACGATAGATGTAAGCACCGATCGGGCCGAGTTTGGCCATCAAGTTGGTGCAATCTTCGTACATGTCTTCCCAACAGGTCATCTTGTTGAACTTACCAGCAGCATAGTTACTGGAAAAGACCGAGTCACGCTGCATTGCGGTAATAGCACAAGAGAACATGGCCATTGGGTGAGAATCACGTGGCAGAGCGCGCAGTACGTCAACGACGTACTCAGGAATCTGGGAGCGCTCTCTCCAGTCCGCTACAACTTCCAGGGTTTGCTCCATGGTCGGAACATCGCCGGTCAACAGCAGGTACCAGAAACCCTCAACGTAAGGCTGGTCACTACCTGGAACTTTAGGCAGAGCAGCAAAAGTCTCAGGAATAGTCATGCCGCGGAAGCGGATACCTTCCATTGGATCGAGATAAGAAATATCAGTTACCAAACTCTTGATGCCACGGGCACCACCGATACACTGGCCGATAGTAACATCACCCAATTTAACATCGCTGCACTCTTTAACTAAACGAGTGGTGCGGGGACGATGCTCTTGGATTTTTTTAAACAGAGTTTCTTTTAATGTCGACATACTCTCTCTCCTTTGTTGTGTTAAAAAAAAGGTCTCGGATGCCCAACGGGCAAAAAAAGAAAAGGTCCGCATAGCGGAAAAACATAACAACTGCCCTGAAAACGCCCGCCCGAACGGTTTCATTGTGCAGTGTAATTGGGAACGCTAAGAGCGTCTTAAGTTAAGCCACTGATAGCCAGAAGCGAAAACCTTCACTCTCTTAAAATTCCAAATATCGTTCTAACAATTCATACCCACATTGTCAAGCGTATTTTGTATACAGTATCCAAGTTAGCAGAGTCCAGCCAAGTTTGTATTGCAGCGCACTTTTTCCTTGCTTTAACTCCGGGTATCGATAAAATGCCTAAATATTATGCAAACCTACCACCCCCAAATAGGTTCACTGCAACTCAGCAACCCGTTGATTCTTGCGCCGATGGCCGGCATTACCAGTCTCCCCTACCGCCGTACGATGAAAGCGTTCGGAGCGTCACTGGTGTTCACAGAAATGGTCAGCGCCAATGGCCTGATCCGTGACGGCCGCAAGACCCGCGAACTGTTGGTTAGTTGCTGCGACGAAGCACCGCTTGGGGTGCAACTATTCGGGGACGACCCAAAGGTGCTGGCAGAAGCGACCCGCATGATCGCCGACGATTGCACGCTTCTCGACATCAATATGGGGTGCCCGGTAAAAAAGGTAATCCGCAGCGGCGCAGGCAGTGCGCTGCTAAAGGATCCACGCCGGATTGGCAGAATCGTTGCTCAAGTTCGAGCCGTCTATTCAGGGCCACTCACGGTAAAAATTCGTTCAGGCTGGGATCCTGACTCGCTGAACTTTCTTGAAGTCGGCCAGATCGCTGCAGCAGAAGGCGCCGATGCCGTAACACTGCACCCGCGTACCCGCAGCCAGGCTTTCAGCGGCAAAGCCAACTGGACGCAGATCTATGAGCTGAAACAAGCCCTACAGGTTCCCGTTATTGGCAGTGGCGATATTTTCACTGCGGAAGATGGCATCCAGATGCTGACTCAAACCGGTTGCGATGCCATCATGATCGGCCGCGGCGGCTACGGCAACCCTTGGCTCCTTCGCGATATTCTGGCGCTATTGGACGGTCAGCAATATACCACCGTTCCCACGGCCGAAAAGCTGCAGGTTGCCATGCGCCATTTACAAATGCAGCGCCAGCAATTTGGCGATAAAAAATCCATGTACGAAATGCGCAAACACCTTTGTTGGTATGCCCGCGGACTGACCGGTGCCGGTCAATTTCGCGCTGCGCTACAGCAGGTCGAAAGCATAGAGCAGTTGATCTCCCTGGTCGAAACATTCTTCAACGAGGCACAAAACGGATGACCAGCAAAAAGCATCCATCCCCCCATGAGTACGCCATGATCCTCGAAAATATCGAGGATGCAGTAATTGCCCTTGACCAACAAGGGAGCATTAGTCTGCTCAACCCGGCGGCGCAAAACTATACCGGCATATCCGAAAAACAGTGCCTCGGACAATATTTTTTCGACCGCTTCAAACATCAGGAAACCCTCTGCTACCTCACGCGAACTGCTCTCGACAGTGGCCGATCGATCTCGGACCATGAGGCGGTGGTGCTACGCATGCCCGGCACCAAACCGCGGCCAGTCAGCGTCACGGTGTCACCGATTTTCACCACCGACGGCACACAAAAAGGTGTCGTCCTGATCCTCCGCGACTTGACCCAAGTGCGCACCTTGGAGGAAACAGTCCGCCGCGCCGATCGCCTGTCTATGGTCGGCACCATGGCGGCCGGACTCGCCCACGAAATAAAAAATCCGCTTGGCGGCATCAAGGGTGCGGCCCAACTACTGCAGATGGAACTGGGAAAAGATGACGAACTGAAGGAATACACGCAGTTGATCATCCGCGAGACCGAACGGGTCAATCGCATCATTGAGGAATTACTCGACCTCTCCAGACCGCGCGATGCCCAGTTGGGTAAAGTCAACATTAGTCAAATCCTGGACGAAATCGTGTTACTGCAAAAACAGGCCGTAGCGGAACGCGCAATCAGTTTCAGACTGCACCTCGACCCAAGCATCCCCGATATCAGCGGTGATCGCGATCTGCTGGTCCGCCTGTTGCTGAATCTGATTAAAAATGCCGGTGAAGCATCACCCGACGGAGAAAGAATAACAATCGAAAGCCGGATCGATTCCGAATATCACATGAGCATTCCCGGTGACCGGCCGACACCGATGGTCCTGATCACCATTAGCGATAAAGGACCGGGCATTCCACAGAAACAACTGGATCAGATTTTCACCCCCTTTTATACGACAAAGGACGGCGGCAGCGGACTGGGCCTACCGATCTGTCAAAAAATAGTCACCGACCACGGCGGTTTCATCCAGATTGAAAACCGCACCGAAGGTGGAACATCAGTCAAGGTTTCCCTCCCGCTACTACGCAGCCGTGACGCGGAACCTGCAACCAACTAAGGACTCCGAACATGTCAATTCAACGTATTCTCGTCGCTGACGACGAAGAGAGCATCCGCTGGGTGCTCTCCAGAGCACTGAAAAAGCAGGGGTTCAACGTCGACCTGGCCGAAGATGGCAAGCAGGCCCTCAGCCTGCTGCGCAACAACAGCTACGACCTGGCCGTACTCGATATCAAAATGCCCGGCATACAAGGGATTGAGCTGCTCAAACAGGTACAGGATGAATATCCAGAGACCCTGGTGATCATCATGACCGCCGAGTCGACCATGGAAAATGCCGTCGCGGCGATGAAAAACGGTGCCTACGACTATCTCACCAAGCCGTTCGATCTCGACGCATTGGACGCCATTATCCTCAAAGCGCAAAAAGCCGCCGAAGTCAGCGAGCAAATCGTTCACTTAAAAGAGGAGCTGCAGGAGCAGTACAGCTTCGGCCGCTCGATCATCGGCAACAGCCAACCGATGCAGGAAGTCTACAAAACCCTCGGCCGGGTCGCCAGCTCCGATGTTACCGTGCTGGTCACCGGTGAAAGTGGTACCGGCAAGGAACTGATCGCCCGTGCCATCCATTTTAACAGTCCACGCCTCGGCAAGCCCTTTCTCGCCATCAACTGCGCCGCCATTCCACGCGAACTGTTGGAAAATGAACTGTTCGGCCATGAACGGGGCGCCTTTACTGGAGCAACAGACCGCAAAGCGGGCAAATTCGAACAGGCCAACGGCGGCACACTGTTTCTTGACGAAATCGGCGATATGCCACTGGAACTGCAAGCCAAGCTGCTCCGGGTCCTGCAAGAGAAGGAAATTACCCGCACCGGCGGCAGTCAAACCCTGAAGATCGATGTGCGTATTGTCGCCGCGACTAACCAGAACATTGTTGAACTGGTCGAAAAGAAACAATTCCGCGAAGACCTCTTCTATCGCCTCAATGTTGTTCCAATCAACCTGCCATCCCTGCAGCAACGCAAAGAGGATATCCCCGCGCTGGTCGAGTTTTTCCTCAAGAAGGCCCAAGAAGATCTCGGCGTCAATTCCATTGAATGCAGCAAGGAAGCGATCAGCCTGCTTAAGCGTCACCGCTGGCCGGGCAACGTCCGCGAGCTGGAAAATGTCATCAAGCGGGCGACCCTGCTGTCACCAAACCACGTGCTGCTGCCGGCCGACTTTCCCGGACTGCTAAGTGGTCATGGCGCAAAAAACCAGGATGAATCGCTGGAAGTGTTGGTGGCGCGCAAACTGGAAAATTCCCTGGCGCAGATGGACCTACAGGAGCTGGACAACCTCTACGAGATGGTCCTACATCAAGTCGAACGACCGCTGATCAATATCATCCTGCAGCAGACCCGCGGCAACCAGGTGCGCACCGCAGAAATCCTCGGCATTAACCGCAATACATTGCGAAAAAAGATCAAGACCCTGGAAATTGACGTCAAACGCGGCAGCTGAGTCAGCAACCAGATAACGCACCTAAAAACAAAAAATCCCCGACAGACTCCAATCTGCCGGGGATTTTTTATGACTTACAGTAAAAACAAGCTGCGGTTTCGCTAATAACCATCGTTCCGCTTGGCCTGATTTTCGAAACGTGTAAACTGACCACGAAAGGTCAGATTGACAATCCCGAGCGAGCCGTTCCGCTGCTTGCCGATGATAATTTCGGCATCATTTTCGTGCCCTTGATCACAGGTGCTATCGCGTTTTTTACAGGCATCACAGTAGACAGCTTCACGGTAAACAAACATGATAACGTCGGCATCCTGCTCGATGGCACCCGACTCCCGCAAGTCAGACATCATCGGCCGACGATCGGTCCTGCTCTCCAGTGAACGGTTTAGCTGCGACAGAGCAATAACCGGCACATTAAGTTCTTTGGCCAGCGCCTTAAGGGAACGGGAAATTTCGGAGATTTCCTGCTGCCGGTTCTCGGTGGTACTGCCACGCATCAACTGCAGGTAATCAACAACGATCATCCCCAGGCCGTGATCGGCCTTCAGTCGTCGTGCCTTAGAGCGCAGATCCATGACTGTAATTGCCGGGGTATCATCGATAAATAGTGGCGACTCACTCAGCTGTCCGGCGCCCATCGTCAACTTTGGCCAATCCGATTCTCCGAGATTACCAATACGTAACCGCCCGGCATCAACCTTAGCAACCGAACAGAGCATCCGCTGCACCAACGATTCCTTGCTCATCTCCAGTGAAAAAACCGCCGTCGGTACCTTGGGCTCGGCGTGGGTCGTTGCGTACTCGGCCATATTAAGAGCAAAAGCGGTCTTCCCCATCGACGGACGACCGGCAATAATGATCAGATCGCCACCTTGCATACCAGCGGTAATCTTGTCGAGGTCGTTATAACCGGTCGGCACCCCGGTAACCAACTCCTTGCGTTCATAGAGCATTTCAATGGTTTTGAAAGTCCCCTTAAGGATATCCTTAACCGCAGCATAGGAGCTTCCACCGCGATTTTCGGAAATCTCAAAAATTGACTTCTCCGCCTCATCGAGCATCAGATTAATATCCCCACCTTCGTAACCACTGGTGGCTATTTCGGTGGCCGCACTAATCAAATTTCGAGCAATGGCTTTTTCTTTAACCAACTTGCAGTAGTAAACAATATTGGCCGCCGTCGGCACATAATCGACCAGCGTCGCCAAATAACTACTGCCACCGACATCCTCCAGTTCATTACGATCCTTCAGTACGGCTGTCACCGTCACCAGGTCGGCCGGCTCGCTCTTTGACGACAAAAAGATCAAGGCTTCAAAAATCTTACGATGACTCTGCCGGTAAAAATCATCCGCGGTCAGGTATTCCATCGTCCGGTTGAGCGCATCATTTTCTAACAAGACCCCGCCGATGACCGACATTTCGGCTTCGAGATTCTGTGGCGGCAAACGCTGCCCGTGGCTTTCTTCCATATCAACTCCTGCGTTAAATCGATCTTGCAGAATAGCAGAGTCGACGAAAATAAAGAAGCGGAAGCCAGACCGGCTTCCGCTTTTCTTTGCTAATGAATTCTGCGTTTCTGGATGGTGCTATTTTACCGCAACCAACTGCTTACTGGTCAAGTCGACCTGACGATAAAAACAGGTTTCGCGAGTCTTGCCGGTCTGCGGATCTTTGGTATGGCAGGAACCACCGCCCTGTGGCTCGACTTTATAGATCAACGCATCCTGATCGCAGTCGGTAAGGATCTCGACAATCTTCAGAAAATCGCCTGAGGTCTCCCCTTTGGTCCACAACTCGTTGCGTGAGGTTGACCAGAAGGTGGCCATCCCCTTTTCCAGGGTCGTTGCATAAGCCTGCTCGTTAACATAGGCCAGCATCAACACCCGACCATCCTTAACGTCCTGCACCACCGCAGGGATAAGACCGCCGCGCTTTACAAAATCGATGCAAACTTCGCTGCCTTCTTCCAACACTTTCTTATCCATCACACTCTCCTAAAGCTTAAAATCAAAATTTATTTGCCTTGACCATGTCCTGGGTAAAGACCTTCGGCGCTGGAACCGGGACAATCCCATCAACCCCGAGTCGCAGCAGCTGCGGCGCCAGGATATTCAATTGTGACTCACGGATAACCACAGAAACGCTACGCCAGTTTTCATCAACCACCGGACTAACAGTCGGCGAAACCACCGAAGGCAGCATCTGCTCAACCTGCGACAAAACCTTGGTCGGCACATCCATGAAAACCATATAGACCGGCTCGCGCTCGGCCTGCAGCACGGCATCGAGGCAGATACGGATATCTTCCATCTTCTCCAGCTTGGCAGCGTTGCCGATGGCATCCCGATTAGCGATCAGCTGCGGATTGGAGGTGAACAATTCGGCAACGATATTATTGCCATTGGCCTTCAATGTAGCACCGGTCTCGGTAATATCGGTGAAGGCATCGCATTCGCCCATATTGACCTTCGCCTCGGTCTTGCCCTCACTACGCAGGATCTGGATATCCTCAATCCCGAACAGTTCGGCCATGCGCCGCCTGGTCAGGTTCGGCAACTCCGTAGCAATGATTTTCCCTTTGCAATCCTCGGGCTTCTCAATGCCAAGTTCCGGACGGCTGGCCAGCACCAGGCGCGACGGCTGGTTGGTGTACTTGGAGAAGATGAAATCGCCCAGCACCTCGACATCCTGTTCCATGCCGGCTTCGAAAATGTAATCCTTGCCAGTGATACCACAATCGACGATACCGTCACGGACCTTCTGCGGCATCTCCTTGCGATCGAGCACCCGAAAGACAACATCCTTGTCGTAGGGGCCCATCAGCTCATATTGACGTCCTGCTTTTAACGGACGACCCGACTTTCCCAACAACCGTAGAACCTGTTCGTTCAGGCTTCCCGAAGGGATACCGAAATAGAGAACGCCTTCTTTTTTACCGTATGCCATAAAATTTCCCTCAACAGCTTGATGATTTTGGCCAACAAAACGTCACAGAGACAAAAAAACAATCCGCAGCATTCTGCCAAGTTCGCGCACAAACATCAATTGCTAGTTTTTTTGCCCTTACATAAAGTGCCCACCCTCCCCGTAGCAAAAGCACAATGGACTTACTTAATGCTGTTGATATTTGCGGCAAACTACTTCAATCCCTCGGTCACCACGGCGTTTTCCAGAGGTTTTGCTCGGCGAGAAATTCCGTTGGGATCGGGGTTAAATACCACCACGCGGCCGGCCTCAGAACACCTTGGATATATGCGAATCCATTTTGACAGGACATTCGATAGGCCGATTTAGCGAATTTATCCCTACGATGCTTAACAGTCGTAACTGCTAAAATTTGAGAAAAGGCCAATTGACGCCATTCTCGCTTTCCGGCCTTCAATACTTTCACACAGACAGATGAAAATCTAAATAACTGAAATCTATAACGGGGTCAGCCGTTAACAAAATATAACCCTCTATGCACTTGTAACCCCTTAACTTAGTGATAGAAGTCAAACGATAGAAACAATAGAGACCCGACAAAGCGAATTCTTCCGTGAGGGGGGGGTATGATCGTATTAAAAGACTTCTGTTGGCTTAGAGCTTTAAACTTCATTGTTAGTCTATCAATACTGCTATTGCTTGTCGCATGTTCTGCCTCCACACAGGCAGTAAAGGCTACCCCTAAAATAGATATAGATATTTTGGAGACAGATGTGTGGGTAATGGGTCAAATTTTTCGGTAAAAGCAACAGTCTATGGAGTTGAACTGGAAGGTAGAACCATAAACATCCAAAAAACAGATTGGGCAAAAGGAGTTCCTCAGATACCACCACTTCCTGAACATAAAACGCCCCTGCCTACATATGCAGATCGGGGCGTTCTCATAACTTGACCGACAACTCTAGGAGTCTTGCTTCATTCAGGGATATATCGTACATAATCGGCTTATCAAAAACCAGGGTTTCACTTTTGGAAATGGATTTTCGGTCAGTTCGACAGATTGTCAAATATAGGTAGTTTTAAGTAAACTAGCTGTCCATGGTTAGGCGGCTTTTTCACAACTGGTAAGTCTTGACGTGCCCACGCTCGCTTGAGATGTAATTCGAAGACCTATGCTTACTTGTCTGTTTTCAGTCCGGCTCTGCGCCAGCCTTTCATGTGCCCATCCAACAGTGTCAGGTTAAGATAACCGCGCCGCGCTAAAAGCCCTTGCACCATCTGCGCGCGTGGCCCATGCTCACACATCAACACCAATTCGGAATTTTTGTCACTTGGTAGCTTGGCAAGCCGGAACAAGACTTTCCACATCGGCACATGTTTCGCTCCCGGAATATGCCCGCCACGAAACTCGATCTTGCTGCGCACATCAACTACCGTGGGCGGGGTTTTCGACTTTAAACGCCGCATCAATTCTTTTGCTTGCAAGATGCTTCCTCCATAAGAGTTGAGCCAATTCGTACGATATCCAATCGTATCACAACTCCTGTGGGGACTTCTCATCAATCACCTGCCAAAAAACGTCGAAGATGATGACTATTTCAACTTTTAATCTTTTATTCAGAGAAAAATAAAAAAGCCTGCAAAAGCTCGGCGGTGCTATTGGTATACTCGATCATCCATCATCATCGCGTCAAAAACCTGTCCCGGCGACAACTCGTTTCGTTCGACCAAGTCCTTCAATGTTGACTTGCCGTCCGCCTCTGTAAACCCCTGCTCATGCAGATAGGCTAAAGAGCCATCCAGGTTTAGATTGAGCTTACTGGTCAGCTGCTTAAGAGTCATAATTTCCGCATGGGGGAAAGGCGGGTGCACGTCCTGCCCGGCGTACCAGGTCTTTTTCGCCATTTTACCGAGATCCATAATCGACGTAAACGGCGGCACCCCGGCAATACTGCCATGGGTACAGAGAACGGTAACAATAATGGCAGCCAGCAACTCTTTACGCATGCAGAAGGTCTTTTTAACCCGGTCCTTCAGGTAGGTCATCAGCGCCGACCAGTTGTAGAAAACATGAAACAGGGTCGACAGGAAAAAAACAAACCCAAGCACCGTATGGATAGTGCCCCATTGTTCTTTCGCCAAGCTCAGGTAACGCCAGTCAGTCCAGTAAGCGATACGGCCTTCCGGCATGACATAGGCGACAACTCCAGAGACGATCATCAGCAAACCGCTGAAAGTGATCAGCAGTGAAATGAAATTACGCAGTTTAAAACCATTTTCCTGAGACATCGAAACCCATCCCCTTTCTGTGCATCCATGAAAAAGGGCGAAAGATCTTTCGACCTTTCGCCCTAGTACTTTCAGTTGTCGCGAGAAGCTAAAAATTAAACTTCTTCGGCACTGACAATAACCTTCAACTCGGCGACAACACCGGCGTCAAGCTTGACAGGGACAACATGCTCACCGAGCGACTTGATCGGCTCAGCCAGTTGAATCTTCTTACGGTCGATGTCAATGCCGGCAGCCTGAAGTTTGGCTTCCAGATCCATCGAAGTGACAGAACCGAACAGTTTGCCTTCTTCACTGGCCCGCTGGGAAAATTCACAGGTGACCTTTTCGACACGCGCTTTGATCGCTTCAGCATCCTTGGTCGCTTTTTCCAGCTTGCGGCCGAGTTGACGCTTCTGATGCTCCAGTTCCTTAACGTTGCGGGTACTAGCAACGACAGCCAGCCCTTTAGGAACCAGATAGTTACGGGCGTAACCAGGCTTAACAATAACCTGATCACCAATAATGCCGAGACCCTCGACATTCTCTTGCAGGATAATATTGACACTCATGAGTTTCCTCCGTATCAGAACGAGTTTTAAATATTTTTTTCCCGAGGCCGGCGAAAATCGACCCAAAGGTCAAAAATACCGACACCGGTAATTACTAATGGTAACGGGTTGAAAATGATCAACAACATGTAAATCAACCCTTTTAATACCGGTGGATACGCCTTGCGCTGTAAAAAACTGCTGACAACGGCCAAGCCCTGCAAGAAGTAGAGCGGCAACAAAACCGCCAACAAATTGCGACCGACCAGAGCCAACGGCTCCAATGGTGCCAGCATCGCGAATCCAGAGACAATCAGAAGCCAAATCAAACCGGAAGGCAAACGCCACTGGGCAAAAGGGATCCCGGCTATCCGGTAATGGTTCTTTTTCAGCCGCTGCAACAACAACAGACATAAAGCCTGTACGGCCAACACGCCAGTCAGATAAAGGCCAAAGAAGTACTGCTGAATAAAATCAGCCAGTCCGTTGATAACGTCCTTCAGCTCCTGCAGTTGCGACTCACTGAAACCTGAGTCCCTATAGATCTGCATCGCCTGATCGACTTCCGCCTTGATCACATCTCCGACCAGCAGATTAACGCTACCATCAGAGGACATAATCATCACGAAGGCCATCAACAGCGTGACCATGGCGGCCCCGGCGACCGAAACAAAGATCGCCCGATCCCAAGCCATATTCCGTAGCAACAAATACGGCAGCAGCAAGGAACCGACCCCGAACAAACCAATATAGGTCGACAGGGAGCTAAGCGGCGCCAACTGCACCAGCAGCAGACTAACAACCACAACGACGACTATGCCGGCCCGCAGACCGTAGCGCATGCTCAGATAAGCTGCCGCCAATGGCGTCAGCAGGTTAAACGCCGCCCCCAAGGGGCCGAGCCAGCTGACTCCCAGCAGACAGAGCAGCGTAATCCCGATGCCGACCGCAGTCAGCAATGCAGCTTGTCCTCTTATCACGAGCGACTTCGGCTTTCTTTTTTAACCAGTTGCGTGCGACTGAGTGTAAGGCAGCAGAGCAATTTGACGGGCGTTCTTGATCGCCTCGGCAATTTGACGCTGGTGCAGTGCACAGGTCCCGGAAATCCGGCGCGGAACAATCTTGCCACGCTCGGACAGGTAGTAACGCAGGTTGTTGACATCTTTATAATCGATCTTGGAGCCCTTGTCTGCGCAGTAGCGGCAGATTTTCCGACGGCCAAAGCGGCGACGCGGAGGAGCAGAAGAGGCTGGACGTGCAGGTCTTTCGTAAGCCATGGATATTCTCCTAGGATGCTATTTAAGTGATTACTCTTTTTCAGCCGAAGCTTTTTCAGTCGAAGCTTTTTCAGTCGGAGCGTCTTCAGTGACGGCGGTCTCTTCGGTCGCGACTTCAGTTACTTCTTCAGCAACAATTTCAATCGGAGCAAATTCGCCTTCATGACGGACCGTCAGAAAACGCATGACCTTCTCGTCAAGACGCATGCGACGCTCGAATTCAGCGATAACCGGAGCCTCGGCACGAAACAGGGTCTGCACATAGCAGCCGCGCTCAACCTTGCTGATCGGGTACGCCAACTTGCGGACGCCCCAGCTGTCCAGCTTGTGGATCTCGGCACCTTGGCCAGTAAGAACCGTCTGGAATTTTTCCATCATGGCAGTCAGGTCGTCGCCAACCACTTCCGGATGGATGATGTAGAGTGATTCGTAGTTTCTCATCAATGTTTCTCCTCTCGGATTATGCAGCCCCGGACACTGGTCCGGAACAAGGATCGGCCCGAAACCCCAACGGCTTCGGACGAAACATTAGCTTGTAGCACAATCAACCCTGCGGTTCAAGCCATTTCAGACAAAAAAAGAACGCTGTTCAGGCGTGTTAGACAAGACAGGGGAAATCGATAGTGGCGTGTCGGCTACGGAGCACTTAAAACAAGACTCAACCCGGCAATGAATCGTCAGGATCATGCGCATGCTGATGTTCTTCATGCTCGTGCCCGGGGTGGAGATGCTCGTGATAACCAACCTCGGGACGGTGGCAGTGCTCTTCGCTATCCACCCCATGTTGATGGCTGTATTGATGCCCATGCTCGTGCTCATGATCGTGAGGATGACGATGCAGCAGCTCTCCGTGGCGGTGAGGATGGTCATGGAAGTGACGATGTCGATGTGAATGTTGATGCTGATGTTGCAGTTCCAGCACCGCCTTCGAGCAGCCAGTTTTATAACTCAAGGCCAGCAGGTTGAGCTCCTTCTGCCCCTGATCGGCAAGAAACTCGGCCGTGGAATAATCCTCCAGCACCTTGCCGCGATGCAGCACGAGAGTCCGGCTGGTCAAGGTCGCCACCAGCAATGGATCATGGGTCACCAGAATCCGTGTTTGCGGCAAGTCCTTCAGAATCTCCAACAGCAGCTCTTCACCCTGCGGATCGAGCCCGGCGGTCGGCTCATCAAGAATCAACAATTCTGGCTCCATGCTCAAGACCGTTGCAATCGCCAAGCGCTTGCGCTCCCCACCGGAGAGATGGAGAGGCACCCGTTCCTGATAGCCCTCCAGTCGCACTCGCTGCAGTGCCTCGTTGACCCGCCGCTCAACCTCACTTTTGGACAGACCAAGTTGTTTCGGTCCAAACCCGACCTCCTCGGCACAACTGGCACAAAACAGCTGATCGGCCGGGTCCTGAAAGACCATCCCGACCAGACGCCAGAGCAATTGTCGTTGCTGATTATCGAGCGATCGGCCATTAAACAAGTGGCTCCCTTCCCCGCTGAAGATCCCCATTAAACAGTTCAGCAAGGTTGTTTTGCCCGCGCCATTCTCACCGACAATAGCGACCGATTCGCCGAGATGCAGAGCAAAGTCGACCCCGTCCAACGCACTGGTGCCGTCGGCATACTGATAGCGGTAATCGCTCAATTCGACAACCGGCTGAGCGCCATCAAGGCGAGGTACGGGACTCGTACCCAGATCGGGAACAGCAACCTCCGCAACTTGCGGCGGCAATTTACGATCGGCCAAACCGCTCAGACGAAAAGAAAAATCGAGACCATGTTCGCGCATTGACGGTGGGTGCGCAACCAGTTCCGCCATACTGTAATCATGATGGATCTGACCACTATCGAGCACCACCGCCCGCTGACAAAGTTCGAAAGCGAACAGCAAGTCATGGGTGATACAGATCAGAGTTCCCTGGTAGTTGCGCAGCAAATCGACCAGCAGATTCTCCTGCCCGGGATCAAGATTTGCGGTCGGCTCGTCGAGAATCAACACCTGCGGTTTCATCGCCAACAGACAAGCCAGCGCGGCACGTTTTTTCTGCCCATAACTTAAATGGTGGGATGGCTTGTAGATCAGTCCTTCTAGCCCGACCGCAGCCAGCGATTGACGAACCAACGGCTCCATGCCGGCCAACGAAACACCCTGATTAAGGGGACCGAAAGAGACATCATCATACAGAGTCGAACAAAACAATTGATCGTCCGGATCCTGAAACAGGACACCAATTTCCAACCGGGCGCGCTGCAGATGATCACCATCTAGCGGCTGCCCCTGATAAATCAATTCGCCCCGTTGTATCGGTAGCAGGCCGTTAAAATGTCGGATAAGAGTCGACTTGCCGGAACCATTCTGCCCAACCAGAGCGATCCGATCACCGCCGGCGATACTCAAATCGATACCACGCAGAGCTTGTTGCCCGCCCGGATAGCTATAATGCAGATCGCGAATTTCAAACTGTGCCGTACCGTCAAAATCGATCGGCGGTAGGCGTCTCAAGTCATGCATCGATCAGCCCCCTAGCCAGTAGCGATCAAATATCAACAAGGCGACCCCGAGCAACAGCCAGAGCGCAGCATGCAACCAATCGCCAACGCTCACATTAAAATAGAAGGGAGCCGGAAAGCGGCCCTGATAACCACGCGCCTGCATGGCGGCATAGACCCGATGGGTGCGCTCAAAGCTGCGCACAAACAGCATGCCGAGAAAATTACCCATCACCCGCAGGGTTTCAATACTGGTGCGGCGACGGAAACCGCGCACCTGCATACCGACCGCCATCCGCCGCGCCTCTTCTAAAAAGACAAAGATATAGCGATGCGCCAGCAGGATCATCTGCCCGACCTTTTCCGGCACGCCGAGCCGGGTCAATCCCTCGACGGTCCGTGGCAAAGCCGCCGTCGCCAGGAGCGGTTCCATCAGCAATGCCACGGCGCAGGCTTTACCGGTAATGGCCAGCGCCAGGTGCAGGCCGCGCAGATTGAATGACAAAAATGAGATGCCGGAAAAAACAATCAAGCTATCGCCAGGGCGGGTCGCCGCAGTCAATGGCATGATCAGCAGGAACATGGAGAGAAAGCCGCTCATCGCCAGCAACCGGCGCAGCGAGCGGGAGACTGGCAGCCCGGCAAGCAGCACAGCGGAAAAAGCGAGCAGCATGGCAAGTAGCGCTGACCAGGGTGAACGGGTCGCAACCACCAGAAAGGCAAAACCGAGCAGCGCCACCAGCTTGAAGCGCAGATCCCAGCGATGGAACAACGAGTCACCCTCAGCGGACGCATCGATGACCGGCACCGACCAGTCGCGTTGTTGTTGTTGCGGGTTGGAATCACCGCGCACAAACGACTTGGCAATCCGCAGTGCCACATACCAGAAGGCCGCCAGCAGGGCGATGGCAACGATCAGAACAAATGCGGGGAGCTGCAGAATTTGCGCTTGGTCCATCGACTAGCCTTGCGAGAGAGACCCGAGCCGTTGCTCGAGCAGTTCCGGCTTAACCCGAAATAGAAAAGAGACAGTAAAAGCACTAACCAGCCCTTCGACGACAAACACCGGAAGGTGCGCCAGCAGGGCCAGCTTCATCACGCCGAAAAAATCATCGCCGCCGCTGGCTAACAAGAGTGCCAGCAGCGTCGCCGCCAGCAGCGTCCCACCACCACCGGCCAGAGCGCCAATTATGACGTGCTGCTTTTGCGTCTTGCCGCGCAGCTTATGAAACAGTAACCCGCAGAACAGCGCCGGCAATCCCATCATCAACGCATTGGCACCAAGAGCAGTCAGACCGCCGAACTGAAACAACAAACTCTGTAACAACAAGCCGAGCATAATCGCCAGAAACGACGCAGGACCGAGCAAAACACCGACCAGGCCAGGGATCAGCAGATGAACACTGGTCGGTCCGAGCGGCACATGAATCAGCGAGGAGACAAAAAATGATGCAGTCACCACCGCCACTTTCGGCAGATCTTCACTGGCGATCTGCTTGACACTCCAGGCCGCCACCGCCAGGCTGGCGACGCCGCTACCGAGGGCGACACTGATCGGCAGAACGCCGTCGGAAATATGCATGCTTTTTAGTGCTCCTGAGTGGTTTTCTTACGCGCAACAAACCAGCTAGCGACGCCAAACAGACCAACAATGTAACCGATCCCGCCAATAACCTGCGTTGCATCGGGGGCGTTCAATTCCTGGCGTAACGCATCGGCCTGCCGTTCGAGTCGATGAACCTTGCGTTGCAAAGCAGCGTTTTCCTGCTGGAGCGCAACGAGCGGCGTTTCTGCTGTTTGCTGTTCGACAGCATAGAGGGGCGAACAAAACCAGAAACTGCACAGCAACAGACAGCAAACAGGGCTAAAGCATTGACGGAAACCGGTCATAAGCTCACTCTTTGATGGCAGTTTTTTTCAACTGGAATGTATTTCTATGCCCCATCCCGGCATCGATCACCAACAGCAGCGTATCCTCTTTGGGCAGCGAAAACTGGAATAAGCCCTCTTTATCGGTCTGTCCTTCCAGCAGCAGCTGCTCCTGGCTGTCATACACCGACACCTTGCCCTGTTCGATCGCTCGGCCGTCAGGGAAATAACTTTCGGCATAGACGATACCCTCTTCTACGTAGGCGAAGATATTCACCTTATGTGCCAGAACGACGCTCGGAAAAAGAAAACCGACCAGCAACAGAGAACCCATCAAGCCAACTAAGATACTTTGCATATCCAATTACCCCTATTGCATATCACGGGTATGCACCCAGAAGACCGCGCCGATCTCAACATTTTTTTCCTCGCCGCCTTGTGGCAGCGTCCAATCGGCCTCGGAAAGTGCCGAGAAACCCCACCACCCTGCGCGCGGCAGCGCATAGTGAAAGACCCCATTGACGTCAGCTTTGACGACTTGGGTGATAAAAGGATCAGCAGGCGGCGTCACGAAATCACCGATATCAGCGGTCTGATTGAGATATTCAACCTCAACCACGGCAAACGGCACCGGCTTGCCCTTAAGCAGCACCTGCCCGGAAAATAGATTTCCGGTCCAGAGCCCATAAGGCCGTGCCAGAGGAACAATTTCGGTTTCGAGGCCGATCGGCTGATCCCAACTATCCTCCAGTCCGAGCGCCGCAACCGTCACCTTGGTGTAATGAACAATAAATAAATTCTCGGTCGGCTCCCAGTACGGCTGCGGAACAAAATAAAAGGTGTGATCTCCCGGCCGCTTGATGGTGAAATCGCTGAGCCAATAAGTGAAATTCTGGGTTGGGTCGATACACTCACGTTTGGCTTGCTGCAAAGAATCGAGCAGATCATGACGCTGGCCACGGACAAAAACGCCGTACTTTTTCGGTCGCTCCATCTGCATATATTTCAATTCCATCGGATGGATAAACTTCAGCTCCAGACCGATATCAAGAGAATCGCCGGAAGAGACAATGTCGGTGGAAGGAATCAGCGCACCAAAGTGAGCGAAGCAGGAAGAAGAGAATAACAACGAATAAAACACAGCAATAAGTAACCAGCGCATACCATCTGCTCCATTGAATAAGGATCACACGACAAAAACCAAAAGCAGGTTCCGTACCAAGTGTTACGAATATCTATTTAGTAGCACAAGCTACTCCCCGGGCAACATCAGTGTCAACAAGAATGCTACGAATTCAAATTTCGTGTTACTGGTAGGTAAGAATTTTTTTCGCCCCAGCGCTACGCGCTAAGTCTGCTAAACTAAAAGCGCAAAAGTTCA
This sequence comes from Desulfuromusa ferrireducens, assembly GCF_055389805.1. Classification (NCBI taxonomy): domain Bacteria; kingdom Pseudomonadati; phylum Thermodesulfobacteriota; class Desulfuromonadia; order Desulfuromonadales; family Geopsychrobacteraceae; genus Desulfuromusa; species Desulfuromusa ferrireducens. The sequence continues at coordinate 2,475,646 of NZ_AP042415.1, read as the reverse complement.
GGAGCTTAAGGAATTAAATCAGGCTCGCCGACACCTTGAAAACACAGCATTTATCACTAAAGGTCGATCATGGTACAGATAAAAAGAGGGCTGGATCTGCCGATCAGCGGTACACCTCGCATGCAGATTGAAGAGGGACCAGCAGTGCGACGGGTCGCTTTAATCGGCCGTGATTATCAAGAAATGAAACCAACCTTGTTGGTTGGCTTAGGCGACCCGGTCAGTCTGGGGCAGCCTCTTTTTTCCGATAAGAAAAATCCAAAAACCCTCTTCACAGCACCGGCAGCAGGTACGGTTGTAGCCATCAACCGGGGCGAACGGCGCGTGTTTCAGTCGTTGGTCATCGAGATTTCCGGCAGCAGCGAGAAAACTTTTGCGCCGATAGCGGCAGAACGACTCGAGCAGCTTTCTTCCGCCGAGGTCGAATCGCTGCTACTCGAAGCAGGATTGTGGACTGCGTTTCGCACCCGACCGTTCAGCAAAATTCCGTCGCCCGGAACCCGCCCGGCCGCCCTGTTCGTCACCGCCATCGATACCAATCCGCTGGCTGCCGACCCGCAGTTGATTATCGCCGACAAGGCGAAAGAGTTTGCTGCCGGATTGAAGATTCTTCGCCACCTGACGGCAGGAAAAGTTTACTTGTGCAAACGGCCGCAAGCGCAGATTGCTGTCCCACAGGGAATCACCGTCAGTGAATTCTCTGGCTGCCACCCGGCCGGACTGGTTGGCACCCATATCCATTTCCTGGAAAAGGTTAACCAGCAACGCAGCGTCTGGCACGTCGGCTATCAGGACGTGATCGCCATCGGCTACCTGTTGCTCATCGGCCGCATTCTCAGCGAAAGGATTATCGCCCTCTCTGGCCCGGCGGTTAAAGAACCGCGACTGATCCGCACTCGGCTTGGTGCTTGCCTTTCAGATTTGGTCACCGGGCAACTCGACGAAGGCGAAAACCGGATCATCTCCGGCTCAGTGCTGGCTGGCCACACCGCTACGACCGCCAACGATTATCTCGGCCGTTATCACAATCAGGTTTCCGTTCTGCAGGAAGATCGGCAACGCCAGCTGCTCGGCTGGGGGCTGCCCGGTTTCAATAAATTCTCGCTAAAAAAAGTGTTCGCTTCAGCGTTGCGACCGCAGCGTTCACTAGCGATGAAAACCAGTAGTCATGGTAGTTTACGGGCGATGGTTCCGATCGGCGCCTTTGAAAAGGTCATGCCGCTCAACATCAACGCGACCTGGTTGCTGCGTTCACTGTTAACCGAGGATACCGATCTGGCCCAGCAGCTCGGCTGCCTGGAACTGGACGAAGAGGATCTGGCGTTGTGCAGTTTTGTCTGCTCGGGAAAGATGGACTACGGCACTCATTTACGCCAAACCCTGCAGAAGATTGAGAAAGAGGGCTGATGAAAGCACTACGTAGTTGTCTCGACAAGCTTCATCCGCACTTTGCCAAAGGGGGCAAACTTGAACGCCTCTACCCGCTGTTCGAAGCGACCGATAGCTTTATTTATACCCCGGGCGAAGTAACCGCTGGAGCGCCACATGTACGGGACGCCATCGACCTGAAACGGGTAATGATCACCGTGGTAATCGCCCTGCTGCCCTGTTTCTTCATGGCGATGTGGAACACCGGCTATCAGGCCAACAGTGCCCTGCAATTGACCGGCGCGAATGTCGAAGGCTGGCGCGGTGGTCTACTGGAGATGATTGGCTACGCCGGCAATCCGCACAGTCTGGTCGACAACCTGCTGCTCGGCGCGGCCTGGTTCGTGCCGATCTATTTGGTGACCAACATCGTCGGTGGTTTATGGGAAGCTCTATTCAGTATTGTGCGTGGCCACGAAATCAACGAGGGGTTTCTGGTGACCGGTTCGCTGTTTCCGCTGATCTGCCCACCGACCTTGCCGCTCTGGCAAGTGGCGCTGGGAATCAGCTTCGGGGTGGTGATCGGCAAAGAGATTTTCGGCGGCACCGGCAAAAACTTTCTCAACCCTGCGCTGACCGGTCGCGCCTTCCTGTTTTTTGCCTACCCGGCACAGATTTCCGGCGATGCAGTCTGGACAGCCGTTGACGGCATCAGCGGAGCGACACCGCTCAGTCGAGCGGCCGAAGGCGGCGTTCAGGCAGTAACAGCAGTGAGTAGCTGGTTCGATGCCTTTATCGGTACTATCCCCGGTTCAATGGGTGAAACATCAACCCTCGCCTGCCTGTTCGGTGCAGCCATCCTGATCTTTACCGGCATCGGTTCCTGGCGGATCATGCTCTCCGGACTGCTCGGTGCCGCAGCCCTCTCCTTACTGTTCGTCGTCATTGGCAGCACAACCAATCCAATGTTTGCCCTCGGTCCACTCTGGCACCTGGTCCTCGGCGGTTTTGCCTTCGGTCTGGTGTTTATGGCCACCGATCCAGTCTCCGGGGCGATGACCGAAGCGGGGCAGTGGTTTTATGGTCTTTTGATCGGCGGCATGTGCATTCTGATCCGCGTGGTCAACCCGGCCTTCCCCGAAGGGATGATGCTGGCAATTTTGTTTGCCAATGTCTTCGCCCCGCTGATCGATCAGCTGGTGCTTAAGTTTCACATCAAGCGGAGGCTGCGCCATGTCGAGGGATAGCACGACCAAAGTCCTGAGCGTTGCTTTTCTGCTCTGCCTGATCTGCTCGGTTCTGGTTTCAGTTGCAGCGGTTGGCTTGAGCGACCGGCAGAAAAGGAACAAGGCCGAGGAAAAGAAGAAGAACATTTTGCAGGCTGCCGGGCTCTATCAAGCCGATCGATCAGTCGAAGAACAGTTCGGCAAAATTGAAGCGCGCATCGTTGATCTGCAGACCGGCGAGTTCAGTCGTGATTTTGACCCCGCTGCTTTCGATAGTCGCTCAGCAGCGCGTGACCCACAAACCAGCTACCAGATACCGTCAACCCTTGACCTTGGCGCCATAAAGAAGCGCTCCCGTTACATGGATGTCTATCTGGTGCGGGATAATGACAGGTTGCAGCAGTTGATCCTGCCGGTACACGGCAAGGGGTTGTGGTCAACGATGTACGGCTTTATCTCGCTGAACAACGATTTTACGACGGTCAACGGTTTCGCCTTTTACGAGCATGGCGAAACCCCGGGCCTTGGCGGCGAAATCGACAATCCAAGCTGGAAAAAGCAGTGGCCGGGCAAGAAAATTTACGACCAGACCGACAACATCCGCATCGAAGTGTTCAAAGGAACGGTGGATAGAAACTCGGCTGACGCAATCTATCAAGCCGATGGACTGGCGGGTGCAACCCTGACGGCCCGCGGCGTCAGCAACCTGCTGCAGTACTGGCTGGGAGAGGATGGCTACAAACCGTTTCTGCTGAAATTGAAACAGGAAGGGGTCAAACTATGAGCAGCGCCAAAGATGTTTTACTCGACCCCCTATTCAACAAGAACCCGATCGGCTTGCAGATTCTCGGTATCTGTTCGGCCCTGGCGGTGACCTCCAAACTGGAGACGGTGATCGTCATGTCGCTGGCGGTGACCTTTGTCATCGTCGGCTCCAATTTCTCCATCAGTCTGATCCGCCAGCAGATCCCCCGCAGTATCCGCATCATTGTCCAGATTACGATAATTGCCACGCTGGTTATCATCGTTGATCAGTTTCTCAAAGCTTATGCTTTCGGCATCAGCAAACAGCTTTCGGTCTTTGTCGGGCTGATTATCACCAACTGCATCGTGCTCGGTCGCGCCGAAGCCTTCGCCATCAAGAATCCGCCGGGCTTAAGCATTCTCGATGGCATCGGCAATGGCATTGGTTACAGTATTGTGCTGCTGATTGTCGCTTTTTTCCGTGAACTACTCGGGGCCGGCAAATTACTCGGCTACACCATCCTGCCGACGGTCAGCGACGGCGGCTGGTACCTACCGAACGGTCTGATGCTGCTGCCGCCAAGCGCCTTCTTTATCATCGGACTGCTGATCTGGGCGTTGCGCTGCTGGAAAACCGATCAGGTCGAGAAGGAGAATTAAAGTGTCACGCCCGGTTAATTACATTTGCCACTTTCAGCCCTTTTTGCCGCTACCGGCGTTGCGGAGATTCGGTTTAGTTTCAACTAGGCCAGCATTTCCGCGCCTTGGCAGCAACAAAAATGACTTGAAACTGCCTAAAAGCCTTAACCGAACGGGACACTTATGGTCGAACACTATCTGAGCCTGCTGATCCGCTCGATCTTTATCGAGAATATGGCGCTGGCCTTTTTCCTCGGCATGTGCACCTTTTTGGCGGTGTCAAAAAAGGTCGACACAGCAGTCGGACTCGGCATTGCGGTGATCGTTGTTCAGACCATTACCGTGCCGGCCAACAACCTGATTTATCAATATCTGCTCAAAGAGGGGGCACTCTCGTGGCTCGGCTTGGGCGACACCGACCTGACCTTTATCGGCCTGATTTGCTACATCGGCGTCATCGCCGCCATGGTGCAGATTTTAGAGATGATCCTCGATCGCTATGTGCCAAAGCTCTACAATGCGCTGGGAATTTTCCTGCCGTTGATTACCGTCAACTGCGCGATTCTCGGCGGCTCCCTGTTTATGGTTGAGCGCGACTACAACTTTGCCGAAAGTATTGTTTTCGGTTTTGGCAGCGGGACCGGTTGGGCGCTGGCGCTGGTGGCGCTGGCTGGGATTCGCGAGAAGATGAAATACGCCGATGTTCCCGCCGGCCTGCGTGGGCTGGGCATCACTTTTATGATTGCCGGGCTGATGGCGATGGCCTTTATGGCCTTTTCCGGCATTCAACTCTAATGGCGTCCCCATCTTTTAACTACCAATGGAAATAGGTAATGACAGAAATCACCCTGGGAGTACTGATATTTACCATCATCGTTATGCTGCTGGTGGCGCTGATTCTGGTCGCCCGGTCGAAGTTGATCCCGTCCGGTGACATCAGCCTCAATATCAATGATGATGCTGACAAACTGCTAACAGTCGAACCGGGGGACAAGTTGCTCGGGGCACTCGGCAATAACGATATTTTCATCCCTTCGGCCTGTGGTGGCGGTGGCACCTGCGGCCAGTGCAAGGTCAAGATTAAAGCCGGCGGAGGTGACATTCTGCCGACCGAAACCGCTCACATCAACAAACGTGAAGCAAAAGAGGGTTACCGGCTCTCCTGTCAGGTCAACGTCAAACAGAACATGGACCTCGAACTGCCAGCGGAGATCTTCTCGATCAGCAAATGGCCATGCCGGGTGCGCTCCAACCTGAGCCGCGCAACCTTTATCAAAGAGCTGGTGCTAGAACTGCCGGAAGGCGCGGATCTCGATTTCCGTGCCGGTGGTTATATCCAGATCGAAGCACCGTCGCATGTTGCCGAATATCAGCAGATGGAAATCGCCGAGCGCTTTCGCGACGATTGGGACAAATACAATATTTGGCAGTATCGCTCCGAGGTCAAAGAACCGATCATGCGCGCCTACTCGATGGCTAACTATCCGGAGGAAAAAGGCATCGTCATGCTCAACGTGCGGGTCTGTCCGCCGCCGCTGCAAGTACCCAATGCACCACCGGGGCAGATGTCCTCGTTTATCTTCAATTTAAAGCCGGGCGATAGCGTCGAAGTTTCCGGCCCCTATGGCGAATTTTATGCCAAGGAAACCGAAGCCGAGATGGTCTTTATCGGTGGCGGCGCTGGCATGGCGCCGATGCGTTCGCATATTTTCGACCAGCTCAAACGACTACATTCAAAACGGAAAATTTCCTTCTGGTACGGAGCCCGCAGCCTGCGCGAAGCATTCTATGTGGAAGAGTTTGATGAGCTGGCCGCCAAACACGCTAACTTCACTTGGAACTTGGTACTGTCCGAACCGCTGCCGGAGGATAACTGGACTGGCGCGGTCGGTTTTGTCCATCAGTATCTTTACGATAACTATCTCGCCGCCCATCCCGCCCCGGAGGACTGCGAATTTTATATGTGTGGTCCGCCAATGATGAACAAAACGGCCGGCGACATGCTTTATAACCTCGGGGTGGAAGAAGAGAACATCATGTTTGATGATTTTGGCATCTAGGAGCCTGACACTATGCGCTTTGAACAGACACGAACCATATTGCACAAACTGGCCCCCGATTATCATCGCCAGATCAGTAATTACTATCAGACGATGGCCGATGGCGAGGTCTCGCCGCGTGTGCAATTGATGCTAGACTACCTGATCGATCACGAACAACATCGGGCGCTGGCCTTGAGCGAATTCTGTCAAGATGCGCCGCACCAGGTGCTCGAGCATTGGCTGAAAGGGCTGGAGTTTAATTTCCCCGAGCCGATGGAGAAAGTCCTGGAGGCTTCAGCAGCGACCGACCTGGATCAATTGATCAAGGCTGCAGTCAGCTATAAAATGACCCTGATCGATTATTTTGCCCACCTGCTCGAACACTGTAGCGACAAGAAAACCGCTGACCTGTTTGATAAATTGAAAAACCAGGAAGAAAAGGCGATGAAACGAATGATTCGCCACGCCCAGGGCTTGGCAGATCTTTAGTATGCTGCGAACGATCCTTTTGTTGCTCTGCGGACTCACGCTGCTGAGCCTGACAGTCGCTTGCCAGCCAGAACAGAATTCCGCCGTGCAGTTCGGCGGCTCGACCATGGGCACAACCTGGTCGGTCAACCTGCATTCACTTCCAGCCGGCACCAATGTCGCCAACCTGAAACAGCGGCTGCAGAAAAGACTCGATCAAATCAATGCGCTAATGTCAACCTACGACCCTACATCGGAAGTTTCCCGGTTCAATATTCAGACCAGCAGCGACTGGATCGCGATCTCGGCGGAAACTGCACAGGTTGTCGAACTTGCCCTGCAAATCAGCGAGCTGACCGACGGTGCTTTTGATATCAGCGTCGGCCCACTGGTCGAACTCTGGGGGTTCGGGGCGGCAAAACGTGCGGAACAAATTCCCAACAACACGCAGATAGAAGAACAACTCGCAAAAGTCGGCTATCAGAAGCTACAACTGCGTCGTCAACCGGCCGCGCTAAAAAAGCAACATCCGCAGCTGCGCATCGATCTATCGGCGATTGCCAAAGGCTATGCGGTCGACGTGCTAGCAGAACTGCTCAATCAGCAGGGGATCGACAACTATTTGGTCGAGATCGGTGGGGAATTGCAGATTTCAGGGCAACGAACCGATAAAACGCCTTGGCGGATTGCCATTGAAAAACCGCTCGAAGGGACGCGTGAAGTCGCGACCATCTTTGCGCTGACCGATACCGCGCTGGCCACCTCCGGAAATTATCGCAACTATTTCGTCGAAAACGGCCAACGCTATGTCCATACCCTCAATCCGGTCAGCGGTCAACCGATCCGCCACAAGTTGGCCTCGGTGACCGTGCTCGATCCGAATTGCGCAAGGGCCGATGCACTGGCGACTGCACTGATGGTAATGGGTGAAGAACGGGGCCGTCTGTTGGTCGAGAAAAAGGGAATTGCCGCTTACTTTCTTCTCCACGAAAAAAATGCGACGATTGAGTATAAAAGTCCGGCTTTTGCGGACTCTATAGCAAAGGAGGATAAATGAAATTATTCGCCGCCGCGCTGATTGTCTTCTTGCTGTCCTTCACCGGTCTGGCCATTGGACTTATTATTCGGCAGAAAGGCCTGCGTAGCGGTTGTGGCCACACCCCCAACAAAGAGCATGACTGTCGCTGTGAATCCGAGTTGGACGCCAGCATGCGCGGACAAGCCGATCAGCACTGCAAGAAAGAGGAATGCTGAACACGATAGGATCAGCGCTCCAGAGAGTTCATTTCGATCATTCCGAAAAGATAACTGCGTTGTGAATTTATTCCGTTCTGCTCCCCCTCGCAGCCACCCCCGATGATTCCCCAGAAGAGGTAACGAATCAATTTTGAGTATGGTATTAAAGGTTATCTAACCCGCTAAGTTTTGACAAAATGGGGAGGGTCCTGGATACTAGCTTCGCTCAACAAACCGCTTAGCAAAGAGAGACAGCAGATGATTAACGAGTACCTTATTTTTGTTACCTTGGCGATTACGATTACTGCCATCCCTGGCCCAGCGGTCATTTTAACGGTTAAGAATAGTATCAAATATGGATTTAAAAATTCTCTCGCAGGAATTTTAGGAAACTCCGTTGCCATGATCATTATGGCAACCATCTCAGCCCTCGGGCTGGGCGCTATTATTCTGGCCTCTTCAACCTTGCTCGCCGTAGTAAAAATTATTGGTGGTATCTATCTCGTCTACCTTGGAGTAAAGGCCTGGAACACGCCACTGCTTAAAAAGGACGAGCAACACCACCTCACAGATCAATGCCAGAAGGAGTTTGTTTCTTTATTTAAAAAGGGTTTTTGGGTCGGCATAAGTAACCCCAAGGCGATCGTTTTTTTTACTGCAGTGTTTCCTCATTTTATCGACCCAACCAGGTCTTTTGCCCCACAATTTTTAACCCTCTTCCTTACCGTAGAAGGACTTGCCTGCTTCATCTGTGCGGGCTATGCTCTCTTGTCCTCAAGAACGGCACAATACTTACACAAAGACAATTCAAGAAAGCTTTTTCCAAAGTTAACTGGCGGAGCTTTTATTGGCTTTGGGGTTGCTTTGCTGTACGAAAAGTAGAAAATGAATATCCTGTCGTTTTCAAAAGTTGCTTAAATTTGCACAAAACTAGGCAAGAACACTGTCGTCTAAAATCCCCTTTTCAATCAATTGTTTCAAAATACCTTTACTCTTCTTTTTGAACGTATCTCTGAGTAGCCGGGCAGCCGGGGTAATCAATTGCCGGCTCGGGCAGATCAACCAAAGTTCGGTCGTTCTCGGTTTGAACTCGGGCATGACACTCACAACATTTCCCGCTAACAAATCCGCAGACATGTCGAGGCAGGATTTAACCGCCAGTCCTTTCCCTGCGACACACCAGCGCCTGACCAGATCGCCATCATTGGAGACGCGGTTGCCACTCATCTTGACTTTATAGTCTGTTCCACGCTGCGAGAACTCCCAGACATCGTGCGTGATGTCGTTAAGCTGGTAGAAAAGTCCGTTATGTACCGGAAGGTCGTGCGGGTGTTCGGGATTACCATTTTTATCGAGGTACTCCTGGGTTGCGCAAAGCACTCCCGGAATATTACAGATTTTAAATCCATAAAGATTCGTCTCATCTGGTGAGCCATAGCGCAGCGCCATATCGACGAGATCGCGATAAAAATCGATTTTGCTATCACTGATATTCGCTCTTAAGGTGATATTCGGATGGATTTCCATGAATTCATCAAGCCATGGTGTCACCAGGTTTCGGCCCAAGTCCGATGACACTGCAATACGCAGTTCTCCGTCGACAATATCCTGATCATCCTTAATTTTCAGCCTGGCTTGATCCAACATCAGCAGGGCCTGCTCGCATTGAGGAATGTACCTTTCCCCCGCACTGGAAAGCCGAAGGCTCCGCGTAGTGCGGATAAACAGCTCCACGCCCAACCTGCTTTCCGCCCGCTTAAGTGCCGCACTGGCAGTGGCGGTACGCATATCCAGATGAGCCGCCGCAGCGGTGATGCTACGAAACTCAGCCACTTTGAGAACGACTTGAAGATCTTCTAACAGCATATGGATTATCCAATAATATTTGATAATGTTTCAATTATTATACTGTTTATCTCGAGACAATCAAGGACTAGTATTTTATCAGAGACAAAACAACGGGAAAATTTCACTAACAAATACACTGGAGAAATACGATGAAAGCAATTGGCTATACCAAAACCCTGCCTATCACGGATCCTGAATCTTTAACCGATATAGAACTACCTCAACCGATTGCCACGGGGCGTGACTTGCTGGTGAAGATTATAGCGATTGCGGTGAATCCGGTCGATTTCAAAATTCGTCAGCGGATGGCTCCCGAGGATGGAGACTACAAAGTGCTCGACTGGGATGCCGTGGGCGAGGTGGTCGCGAGCGGCGAGGCCGCAACGCAGTTCAAACCGGGTGATGAGGTCTATTACGCAGGGGCTCTTATGCGCCAGGGCTGCAATGCCGAATATCAACTGGTTGACGAACGTCTGGTCGGCAGCAAACCAAAAAGCCTGTCTGACGCCGAAGCCGCCGCGCTGCCGCTGACAACAATCACCGCCTGGGAAATGCTGTTCGAGCATCTGGCTATCAAGCAGCAATCCCCGGATTCAACCGATAAGTCAGATGAGGTCATTCTGGTTGTCGGTGCCGCTGGTGGGGTCGGCTCTATCTTACTACAGCTCGCTAAAGCTATCACCGGCGCCACGATTATTGCTACCGCATCACGCGAAAGCTCGCAGGCCTGGGTTGAAAAACTGGGGGCGGATCATGTTATCGACCATACCAAACCCCTCGGGCCACAGATCGAGGCTCTGGGGATCGGTCAACTGACGCACGTTGCCAGTTTGACCAACACCGATTCTTACTTCGATACCTATATCGAGCAGTTGGTGCCGTTCGGCAAGATTGCCATGATCGATGATCCTGAAGAGCCATTGGATGTCATGAAGATGAAGTTCAAGAGCTTGTCGCTGCACATCGAGTTTATGTATGCCCGCTCCATGTTTAACGCGGCCGATATGGATGAGCAGAGTCGTCTGCTGAGCCGCGTAGCGGATCTAATTGACCAGGGCTTTATCCAGACCACCGTCGGTAAAAACCTGGGAACTATTAATGCTACAAACTTGAAGGCAGCGCACGCCAAATTAGAATCGGGAAAATCAATCGGCAAAATTGTCCTGGAGGGGTTTTAATTACGCCGAATTTGCCAATAACTCAGATTTAAATTAACCGAAACGACACGAGACAAAAATATGCCTAAATTAACGATCATTGCGAATATTACTGCCAACGCCGACCAGATTGATCTGGTCAAGGCTGAACTTCTAAAGCTGATCGATGTCACCCGCGCTGAAGATGGCTGCATAACCTATGATCTGCATCAAGACAATGAAAACCCGGTTCATTTTATGTTTTATGAAAACTGGGAATCCCGTGAGCTGTGGCAGACGCATATGGGTGCACAGCACTTGCAGGATTACATGACGGCAACGGAAGGCGCAGTTGAAACATTCACCGTGAACGAGATGACGCCCCTGGCATAAGCGAAAGATGTGAATTGCTCAAATAAACGGGGACATCTCAAAACAAACAGAAACGCTGCAGACAAGCTTTGAATCATATTGAGTCGAAGCTTGTCTGTCGTTCCCAAAAACAGGGAAACACTTTTACGGAAGTTTTTTGAGCCAACTTAGACAGCATTTTTTCAAATATGGTGGGTTCGTAAATTCCAGCCAAAGAAGCACTGTATCTATCATCTAAACACACAGACTGATGCAAAAAATCCCCGCAACAGAAGTATACGGGGACTTTTAAATATGTTCAGTTTTCGCTACTCAGCAAATAGCTTCCGCCATAGACGGTTAGCAACTAGCTGAGATTAGACATTAAAACGGAAATGCATGACATCGCCATCAATGACCCGATACTCCTTACCCTCTAAGCGCAGCAGTCCTTTATCTTTGGCCCCAGCTTCGCCACCGGAATTGATGTAGTCCTCGTAGGCGGTCACTTCGGCGCGGATAAAACCTTTTTCAAAATCGGTATGGATCACCCCGGCCGCCTGCGGAGCGGTTGCGCCGTCAGAAACGGTCCAGGCACGCACCTCTTTGACTCCGGCGGTAAAGTAGGTAATCAGACCGAGCAATTTATACCCAGCGTGGATCATCTGATCGAGCCCCGCTTCTGCCAGTCCCATCTCCTGGAGAAATTCCGTCTTTTCTTCGGCATTCAGCTCAGCGATTTCCGACTCAATTTTACCACAGATGGTCACCATTTCGGCCCCTTCAGCGGTTGCGTGATCACGGACAATCTGCACAAACGGATGAGCACCCTCAAGATCATCTTCTGCCACATTGGCAACATAGAGAACCGGTTTGATAGTAATCAGACAGAGCTCGGCGATCGACTGAAGCTCCTCTTCATCCAGATCAACAGAGCGGGCCGACTTGCCATCGTTGAGCGCCGCACTGACTTTCTCCAGCACCGCTACTTCTGCTTGGGCTTTTTTGTCTCCGCCGCGGGCCAGTTTGACGTTGCGCTGAAGCCGTTTATCAACGGTATCCATATCGGCAAAATTCAACTCGGTCTGGATCACTTCGATATCGCGCATAGGGTCGACACTGCCATCAACATGGACGACGTTGTCATCTTCAAAGCAACGAACCACATTGGCAATCGCATCGACTTGGCGGATATGACCGAGAAACTTGTTGCCAAGGCCTTCCCCCTTGCTGGCACCAGCAACCAAACCGGCAATATCAACAAATTCCATGCTGGTCGGCAGGATCGCCTGCGGTTTGACAATTTCAGCTAGGGCATCCAGGCGCTTGTCCGGCACTGCGACAACTCCGACATTCGGCTCAATAGTACAGAAGGGATAATTGGCTGATTCAGCCCCGGCCGAGGTGATGGCGTTGAAGATGGTCGATTTTCCGACATTCGGCAAGCCGACGATTCCGCATTTAAAACCCATAACTTTTTATCCTGTTTCAATAAAAGATAGCCGGGACAAATGCCCCGGCTATCAGATTAAGCAATATTTCCTCTATGCTCTTTATACGAGCAGCGGTGCGATGACCAGGGAAACAACGCTCATCAACTTGATGAGGATGTTCATGGCCGGACCGGAGGTATCCTTGAAGGGGTCGCCGACGGTGTCGCCGATAACAGCAGCCTCGTGAGCGGCGCCGCCCTTGCCTTCACCTTCAAGCTGTCCGCTTTCGATGTATTTCTTGGCGTTATCCCAAGCACCGCCACCGTTGGACATCATCAACGCCAACAAGACGCCGGCAACGGTCGCCCCGGCGAGCATACCACCGAGAGCTTCTTTGCCGAGAACAAAACCGACCAACACTGGAGCAACAACAGCAACCACGCCTGGCAGGACCATCTCTTTAAGAGCGGCCTTGGCGGAGATGTCAACACACTTCTGCGAATCCGGCTTAACACCTTCCTTGCCTTCAAGCAGGCCTGGGATTTCGCGGAACTGGCGACGGATCTCTTCAACCATCTGGCCAGCAGCACGACCGACCGAAGTCATGGTCAGAGCGCCGATAAAGAATGGCAGTGCACCACCGATCAACAGGCCGATAACGACCATCGGGTTGATCAAGTTGATCACTTCCAATTTAACAGTCGTCGCGTAAGCGGAGAACAGCGCCAGGGCAGTCAGAGCAGCCGAACCGATAGCGAAACCCTTGCCGATAGCAGCAGTGGTGTTACCGATAGCATCGAGGCCGTCGGTGATCTTACGAACGTCTGGTCCAAGAGCAGCCATCTCCGAAATACCACCAGCGTTATCGGCGATCGGACCATAAGCATCAACGGTCATGGTGACACCAACAGTCGCCAGCATGCCGACAGCAGCGATACCGATACCGTAGAGACCGGCGAAGTTGTTCGCAACGAAGATCGCAACGCAGATGATCAGGATCGGAATGGCGGTGGATTCGAGTCCGACAGCCAGGCCGTGAATGATGTTAGTCGCCGGACCGGTCTTGGATGCTTCAGCAATCCGGGCAACCGGAGCACGAGCAGTGTAGTATTCGGTCACTTGACCGATAGCGATACCAGCAATGGTACCGGCCAGAATCGCCCAGAAAACGCCGGTCGTAATGCCGAGGACCTGGATGACAATGAATGCAGCAACCAGGAAACCGCCCGCAGCAACGAAGGTGGTGTAATGCAGCGCCTTGGCAGGATCGATACCCTTAAGAAACTTCATCGAGAATATACCGATGACCGAGAAGATCAGGCCGACCATGGCCATTACCAGCGGCAGGATCATGACGTTGGCCTGAATCTCTACACCACCGAGCTTGGTCAGCAGTTCCGGACCGGCAGCAGCAGCAATCGCCATGGTCGCGATGATCGAACCGACATACGATTCGAAAATATCAGCGCCCATACCGGCGGTGTCGCCGACACAGTCACCAACGTTATCAGCGATAACGCCTGGGTTACGAGGATCATCTTCCGGGATACCGGCTTCGATCTTACCGACCAGGTCAGCACCGACGTCGGCTGCCTTGGTGTAGATACCGCCACCGACCCGTGCAAACAGAGCGATAGAGGAAGCACCCATGGCGAAACCATTGATGTATTTAGCGGTTTCAGGGCTGCCACCGAAGAAGATATAAGCAACACCAACACCGACAAGACCAAGAGAAGCAACGGCCATTCCCATAACGGCACCGCCGTTGTAGGAAACTTCCAGAGCTTTAGCCTGACCTTCAGCACGAGCAGCTTCACAAGTCCGCACGTTGGCACGGGTTGCGGCTTTCATGCCGATGAAACCACAGGTCATGGAACAGAGCGCACCACCGAGAAAGGCCAGAGCGGTCTGATAGTTCATGCCGACGGCAATCAGGACAAAAACGACGACAATGAAGATCGCCAGCACCCGGTACTCGCGATTAAGAAACGCCATGGCACCATTGTGAATATCTTCGGAGATTTCACGCATTCTTTCGTTGCCGACAGGCTGTGACTTAACGATGTTGTACAGGACAATCGCAATTGCGAAGCCGATTGCTCCCAGAATAGGAGCCCACATTTCCAGTGCCATCTGTTCCTTGCCTCTCTTTTTTGTGTTTAGAGTGATTCCAGCAGGTTACAACTATTAAACTTATTCATTGCCGCAAGCGCCCCGTCAGTCATGATCGTTTCGACAGCATCTGCTGCCAGATCGAGTAACGGCGGCACTATTTTCTGTTCATCGGCGTTAAAGCGACCGAGCACATAATTGGTGATGTCACCATGTTCCGGTCGGCCGATACCTACTTTGAGACGGATAAAATCTTTAAAACCGAGAACGGCGATAATATCGCGCATTCCGTTATGGCCACCGTGTCCACCTTCCGGCCGGACCCTGATCCGCCCGAGCGGCAGATCCAGATCATCATAGATAACAATCAAATCCCCCGGAGTAACTCCGAGGGATTTTTGTGCTGCATTGACGCTGGCGCCGCTGCGATTCATGAAGGTTTGCGGTAGTAAAATCGTGGTTTCTTCACCAGCAGCACGGCCGACGCCGTAAACCCCTTGGTAACCCTTTTTTTTCAGCGCAATCCGGTGCCGCTCAGCTAGCCGTTCGGCAACCAGAAACCCGGCATTATGGCGAGTCCCGGCGTATTTGTCCCCCGGATTACCCAGCCCGACCAGTAATTTCACAGCTACCCCGCCTTAAGATAAAAGGGTTGTTTATTCAGCTTCGGGTGCGGCTTCAGCGGCTTCAACACCCTCTTCGCCTTCTTCTGTTTCCTCTTCTTCAGCCTTGTGACCTTTAACGGTGATCACGGTGAAGTTAACATCGTGAGGAATCTCGGCACCTTCTGGAACGACAACCTCCGCGACATGGAAAACATCGCCGATACCCAGTTCGGTCACATCGATATCGATCGACTGGGGGATTGCGGTCGGCAGACAGACAACTTCCAGCTCATGACGGATAAGCTGCAGAATCCCGCCTTCCTTCTCACCAACGGAGGTCCCAACAGTGTGAACCGGAACCATAAAGGAAACTTTTTTCAAGACGTCGATGGCATGGAAATCGGCACAAACCATGGTGCGACGGATTGCGTGCAGGTCCAGATCCTTAAGAACAACGACCTTACCTTCAACTTCCGCAGCACCCTTCAAGGTGAGGAGAGTATTCCAGCCGGAATCAGTTGCAATGGCCTTTTCCAGATCCTTCGGCTCGATAGTAATTGCGGTCGGCTCCATGCCTTTACCGTAAACAACGGCCGGACACTTACCAACAGCGCGCAACTTGCGTGCCACACCCTTACCGGTGTTCTCACGAATTTCTACATTTAATTCTGCTTGTGCCATCTATCTATCCTCCATCTATTGGGAAACTGGCTAATTCAGGCCGCTTTCGCTAAACAAACAGCGAGCTGACCGATTCGTCGTTATGAATACGTCGGATTGCTTCCGACAACAGTTGGCTGACCGAAGCTCCGGTGAGCTTACTGCATTTCTTAATTTTATCTTCTGTCGGGATCGTATTGCAGACAATCACTTGCTGCAGCGGACTGTTCTCGATCCGTTCCAGTGCGGGACCAGACAAGACACCGTGGGTAGCACAAGCAAACACCTCGCCTGCACCTTCGCCTTGCAAGGCCTGCGCAGCAGCGCAAAGGGTTCCGGCGGTATCAATCATATCATCGATAATCACACAGGTTTTCCCTTTAACATCACCGATAATGTGCATGACTTCGGAGACATTCGGACCGCTGCGACGCTTATCGATAATCGCCAGACCAGCATTCAGCCGCTTGCCAAAAGCGCGGGCACGCTCGGTGCCGCCAGCATCCGGGGAAACCACCACTAGATCATCCGAGCTCGGGACGATTTTGCGAATTTCTTCCAGCATGACCGGGGCCGCATAGAGGTGATCGACCGGGATATCGAAAAACCCCTGAATCTGACCGGCATGCAGGTCCATGGTCAGCAGACGATCGATTCCGGCCACCGACATCAAATCAGCAACCAATTTGGCGGTAATCGGAGCGCGCGGCATGACCTTGCGATCCTGACGGGCATAACCGAAGTAAGGAACCACGGCATTAATCCGCGCGGCAGATGAACGCTTAAGAGCATCGACCATCACCAGCAGTTCCATCAGGTGATTATTAGCCGGAGCGCAGGTCGACTGGATAACATAAACGTCTCGCCCGCGGACGTTTTCACCGATCTCTACCATCACCTCGCCGTCAGAGAAAGTCCGCACCTTGGCTTCACTCAATTTAACCGACAGATGCTTGCAAATTTCCCGCGCCAGAGGCTCGTTGGAATTACCAGTAAAAACTTTAATCATTCCCACCGAAAGTCACCTTTTTAGCTAGAAGACGAAAAACGGCTAGGCCATGGCATAAACCATGACCTAACCAGAACCCTGAAGCAGCATAACTCAGGTACACATTTTATTTGTACTATCAGCAATAGGTGGCTGGGGCGGCAGGGATCGAACCTGCGAATGCCAGAATCAAAATCTGGTGCCTTACCGCTTGGCGACGCCCCATCATCTTCCTATTGAAACCATATATAAATAAACTGTTGCGTTTCAGCTCGGCGTTTTTAACCGGAACCAGCAACAAGTGTCAACCCTAAATCCAGGTTACCCCTCAAACTTTAGAGCGGCCGGACGGGATAAAACAACCAATCGTGTTCCTTGGCCAACTCTTTTGCCGCACAACTAACCGCAGCATAATCCGGGAAAACCCCAAAAAGCGTCGCTCCACTGCCGGACATCAAGGAGCCGCAAGCACCGTGATCAATCAGCAATTGCTTGATTTGCGCGAGCAGCGGATAGCGCTCTAAAGTAACCCGCTCCAGATCATTGTGCAGGGTGGCACAAAGGTCCTCTTGAGTCACGACAGAAAACCTCGGAAGGTTAGCCAGTTCGCCCCCTTTTGTCAACCGTAAACTTTGGTAAACCCAGGCAGTTGAAACGGCTATTTTCGGATTGACCAACAGATAGGCAACCTCCGGCAAAGCTGGCAATGGAACAAGCTCCGTCCCAGTACCGGTTGCCCAGGCCGGAGCAGCATAAATAAAGAACGGGACATCCGCCCCTAGCTGCGTACCAAGCGCCATCAAGCGCTCCCGAGTCACCCCCAGGTTGAGCAACTCATTTACCCCCAACAAAACAGTAGCAGCATTAGAAGAACCGCCGCCCAACCCAGCCGCAACCGGAATGTTTTTTTTGATATCGATATCGATCCCGATATCACACTGTGCTTCGCGCAGAATCAAGCGAGCGGCACTGGCAGCAATATTCTCTTCTCCGGTCGCCAATTCAACACCGGCACAGCAGACACGAACACCCGTCTCCCCACCAACAGAAATATCGATGCGGTCACACAAATCGACCCGCTGCATCGCCATTGCCAACTCATGATAGCCGTCAAGGCGCCGGCCGAGCACATGCAGACACAAATTGATTTTTGCCGGTGAGGAAAACACCCGCCCCGCTAACACCATATTCGTAGCCCTCATAGGTTTACAAAAAGCGGTATCCTTTCCCATCACCGCCAACAAGTCAAGGCGTTTGAAGAGCAAAACAGCCCCCCCCCCCGCCAAAGGACCAACCAAACCGCCTACCGTTACTACACAAAAGAAGAACCAGGTTCTACCGAGCGTCACAACACCATGCGCGGATGGCCACTTTTGGCCACATATGGCCAAAGCCGACCACCCACCGACATTGGCCCCGACACACAAACCCCAAACAAAAGGCTAACTAGCTGTTTTTTCGTCACCAAAACAGAACAATAACACCATTCTATTGATGGCATCATACTTGCCATAACAGTTAAAAGTGATACAAATAAAATAGCTTTTGAAATTCAAACTGAAAAACTCAACTATTGAGACCCAACCCACACATCAGGAGGAAGTCGCACATGAAACAAGTCGCAAAAATCCTATCGCTGCTAATCGTAGTAACCCTTGCTTTTAGCCTGCCTGCCATGGCCAAGCTTTATGTCTTCGGTGGCGGCCCGGCCGGCGGGACATTCCAAACCGTCGCCAACGCAGTTCAGGTTTACGGTCCGATCAAAGACTTGGCGAAAGATGGAGTCACCGTCAAAACGCAATCATCAGGTGGCTCGATCGCCAACCTGCGTAACGTTAACAAAGGCAAGGTTGCCTTCGGCACTGTCTACTCCGGTCATGTCTATCTCGGCGCTAACGGGTTACTGAAAAACGATACAAAAAAGTATCAGGACGTTCAAGCGGTTGCTTTCCTTTATGGCGCACCAGCACAATTGGTCGTAAAAAAAGGTTCCGGCATAAAGTCGACGAAGGATCTGGCCGGCAAGAAGGTCGGTGTCGGTAATGCCGGTTCGGGCGCCTTCGCCAACTGCGAACTGTTCTTCACTCACATGAGCGTCTGGGACAAGATCGAGCGTAACGCTATGGGTTACAACGACGCAGCGGCAGCCTTCGGCAACAACCAGCTCGACGCTTTCTGGCTGTTCACCGCCTTCCCGTCTGGTGCGGTCATTATGGCTGCCCAAACCAACGACATCGAGTTGATTGATCTCGGTGCTGACGCCACGGCTTCTGGCTTCTATGACAAGTATCCCTACTTCGGCAAGCTTACTGTCCCGGCTGGCACCTACAAAGGTGTTGACGCTGACGTAGCGTCCTTCCAAGATTCGGCCCTTTGGGTTGCCAACAAAGACGTCCCTGAAGATATTGTTTACAACATGCTGAAGGCAATCTTCACTGACGAAGGTCTGGCGCATATGGTTGCCCAGAAGAAAACCTTCAAGGCTATGTCCGTTAAAAAAGGCGCTGACGGTATCGTTACGCCGATGCATCCAGGCGCTACCAAGTTTTGGAAAGAAAAAGGCGTCCTCTAATATCACCGCCTGAGAACAACTTATTCGGGGCAGGGGCCATCCCCTGCCCCGATGTTTGCAGGCGATCCAAGAAGAAAACATCGGGAACAGGCAGCAGCGAATAAAGTACTCCGACTTTATTCCTTGCTTCGTGTTCGCCGTAGCATCATCAACCTATAACGGTCCAGAGGTTATCCGTGTATAAAGAGCTAAATCGATTTGAGCAAATCATGTTTGATATCTGCGCCATGGGGCTACTGTTGTTCTACTCGTATGCTGCTATCATCTCCCCGGCAGCCACTCAGTATCACCGCGGCATCTATGTCATCATTACCTACGTTCTGGTTTTTCTGACCTACCGCTCGAAAAACATCTTGCTGCGGGTACTCGATTACATTTTGATGGTTGCCTCAATCGTCACCATAAGCTACTGGATCGCCAATTTCGAAGCGATTAATTACCGAACCGGCGCCGAAACACAACTCGACACGGTCATGGCGGTTATCTGCGTGCTGATCAGTGTTGAACTGGCCAGGCGGGTGGTCGGCAACGTCTTTGTTGTTATCGGTTCCATGATGCTTGCCTACGGCGTATACGGTGCCCACGTACCAGAGCTGTTTGCCCATGCCGGAGCAACCTTCCCGGAACTCTGTATCGAAATTTTCTATCGCAGCGACGGTATCTTCGGCATCATGGCCAACGTTCTGGCCACCTACATTCTGCTGTTTGTTCTTTTCGGTGCGTTTCTGGAGAAATGCGGTGCGCAAAAATTCTTTATCGACTTCCCTCTTGCCGCGGTTGGGCACAAAATAGGTGGGCCGGGAAAGGTTGCCGTTATCGCCTCCGGCCTGTTCGGTTCCATATCCGGCAGTGCCATCGCCAACGTGGTCTCAACCGGGGCCTTCACCATTCCGATGATGAAAAAGGCAGGTTTCAAACCACACATCGCCGGAGGTATCGAACCGGCAGCGTCGATCGGCGGCATGTTCATGCCCCCGATTATGGGTGCCGGCGGTTTCATCATGGCCGAGCTGACCGGAGAGCCCTATTCACGGATCATGCTGGTCGCACTGTTCCCGGCAGTCATGTATTTCTTCAGCGTCTTCGTTATGGTCCATTATGAAGCGAAAAAGGACAATATCGTCGGCGAGAAGTCAGAACACAGCGCCATGGAAATCCTCAAGGCAGAATGGTATTACACCTTGCCGCTAGTTGTTATCACCATCTTCATGCTCTACGGCTACTCCCCCGGCTATTCTGCGATCCTTGGCCTGATTTCCTGCATTGTCGTCTCCTGGTTTCGTAAGGAGACCCGCATCGGACCAAAGCAGTTCCTCGAAGCAGCCCGGGAGGGGGCAGAGAGCAGTCTGAAAATCGGAGCAACGGTCGGTGTTATCGGCATCATCATCGGCGTCTTGACCTACAGCGGCCTGGTGCTCACCTTTGCTGACATCGTCATCCAAATGGCCGGTGGTTCCCTTGTCCTGACCATCCTGCTGATCGCTCTGGCTTCGCTGGTTCTGGGGATGGGCGTTCCGGTCACCGCCGCCTACCTGATCACTGCCGTAGTCGCGGTTCCGGCTCTGACTCACCTGGGAGTGAACGAGCTGGCCGCGCACATGATCGTCTACTGGTTGTCACAGGACTCCAACATTACCCCGCCGGTCTGTATCGCTGCCTTCGCTGGCGCCACTATCGCCAAGGCCAATATGTGGAAGACTGCCTTTTCGGCCTTCAAATTTGCCAAGTTCCTTTACCTTGGCCCATTCCTGTTCGGCTACGTTCCGGGATTCTCACTCAATGGAACAACCATGGATATCGTCAAGGCTATGGTCCTGATTATTATCGGAACCTACGCTTACTCCTGGTTCCTCAGTGGGATCTGGATTCGGAAGATTTTCCCGAAAAATACAGCGGCCTAATTTCAGAGAATGACGCAAACGTAAAAAGGGCGGAAGTCGATCTGACTTCTGCCCTTTTATTTGTTTTAGCTTGAGAAATTTCAGCAGCGACAAACAGCTACATGCAATCACTGACCAGCATGATCGGCGCTTCGAGATAACTCTTCAAGGTATCGAGAAATTCAGCCGCGTCAGCGCCATCCAAAATCCGGTGATCCGCCGAAAGCGTCACCTTCATAATCGGCGCCACTGCTGGCTCGCCCTGATCATCGACAACCACTTCTCCTTTGACCGTCCCGACCGCCAGAACCGCAGCCTGCGGCGGAGTCACCAAGGCACCAAAAGCTTCAACGCCTAGCATCCCCATATTACTGATAGTGAAGGTACCGCCTTCCATCTCATCCTTCTGCAGTTGGCCGCGATTGCCCTTATCTGCAAGAATCCCGGCTTCTTCGCTGATCTGTTTCAAACCGAGCGCTTCGCAATTGCGAATCACCGGATAATAGAGCCCGTGTTCGGTGGCAACCGCCATGGCGATATTGATGTCTTCCTGCTCAATTCCCCGCTCACCATTCCAATGACTATTCACCCAGGAATGCTCCTGTAAGGCATGAGCGGTCGCTGCGAGGATAAAATCGTTGATTGAAACACCGATATCTTTGCGGAAGCGGATGATGTCGGTCATATCGATACTCATGGTGACATAAAAATGGGGAATGGTATTCCATGATTCCTCCATCTTGCGCGCCGTTAAGCGTCTGACCTTAACCGACTTGCCACTGCCGGCTGCAGCAGCCTGGTTGCTCAAATCGCGCGACACAGCAACCGCCGCCGGGGTGCGCTCCGCGTAGGCCCGCTCAACATCCGACAGCACGATCCTGCCGCCGGGGCCACTGCCATCGATCATCTCCAGCGATATTTTTAGTTCTTTGCCCAATTTACGGGCCGCCGGAGAGGCGGAGATCCGCGGCGGAACGGCACTGACCGCTTCATCCTGATCGGGGATAAAATAGGCGATCAACTCTCCCATTTCGGCACTGTCACCTTCACTCAGCAGTTGACGACTTAAGATCCCCGAAACCGTTGCCTCCAGTTCAATGAGCAAGGTCCCCTCTTCTATTTCAGCAAGAATCTGACCACGGGTAACCTGCTCCCCTTCAACAACCCGCCATTTAAGCAAACGCGCTTCGGTCACCTGAGAATTTACCTGCGGTATTCTAATTTCAATCGCCATGTTCACTCCTCTAACAGTATCGGCATGCACCACCGAACATTAACATAGCAATTCTTTCATTGGTTATCGATGCTTTTCT
Source organism: Desulfuromusa ferrireducens (assembly GCF_055389805.1). Lineage (NCBI taxonomy): Bacteria > Pseudomonadati > Thermodesulfobacteriota > Desulfuromonadia > Desulfuromonadales > Geopsychrobacteraceae > Desulfuromusa > Desulfuromusa ferrireducens. The sequence continues at coordinate 2,453,025 of NZ_AP042415.1, read as the reverse complement.
TACCGCAAAGCTCGCTTGCAGTTTCTGTCGACAAATCGTTACACTGATCCGGCACGGATCGATCAACCTCGATTAACCACATTTTTTTCACAAGGAGTTCTCCGATGCTGATCATCGGCGTAGATACCGGCGGCACCTTCACCGACTTCATCTGGCAGGACGGTGACAAAAGCGGTGAATACAAACGGCTCTCGACACCGCACAACCCCGCCGAGGCCGTTCTGGACGGGCTGCAACAGATTGCCGGAAAACAAGCCTACCAGTTGATCCACGGCTCGACCGTCGCCACCAATGCCCTGTTGGAGAAAAAAGGTGCGCGCACGGTGCTGATTACCAATCAGGGATTTGAGGATATCATCGAAATTGCCCGCCAGAACCGTCCGCAGCTTTACGACCTTCAGGTGAAAAAAAACCCACCACTAGTCCCCAGCAATAGGCGTTTAGGCGTGCCCGGCCGGATTGATTGTGACGGCAACATGATCGAGCAACTGACCGCGGCCGATCTGCAACCCCTACTGGAACGACTCAGAGATACACAGGCCGAATCGATTGCGGTTTCGCTGCTGTTTTCTTTCAGTAATCCGGCGCATGAAAAACTCCTCGGGGAACAACTGCAAAGTCTGCGAGTGCCAATCTCTTTGTCCCACCAGATTCTCGCTGAATTCCGTGAATATGAGCGAACCAGCACCACGGTAATCAACGCCTACGTCTCACCAAAGATGGATCGCTACCTCGGACAGGTCGCAGAGCAGTCGGGGGCAGAGGTGTTCCGCATCATGCAGTCCAATGGCGGTTCGATCTCGGCAACCACCGCACGACGCGAATCGGTGCGCACCATCCTCTCCGGCCCGGCCGGAGGTGCTGTCGGCGCAGCGGTCATCGGTAAACAGAGCGACCACGAAAAGCTGATCAGCTTCGATATGGGCGGCACCAGTACCGACGTGGCGCTGATTGACGGACAACTGCCCTTGACCACTGAATCGACCATCGCCGGGTATCCGGTAAAGGTTCCGATGATCGACATCCACACCGTCGGTGCCGGCGGCGGCTCCATTGCCCGACTTGATCGGGGCGGTTCCTTGCAGGTCGGCCCGGAAAGCGCCGGAGCCGATCCAGGCCCCATCTGTTACGGCAAGGGCGAAGAATTAACCGTCACCGACGCCAACCTGTTCCTTGGCCGATTGATCCCCGAACACTTTCTCGGCGGTGGCATGCAACTGCAGACAGAAAAAGTCAGACAAAAAATGACAACCTTCGCCGCGCAGCTCGATATCGAACCGGTCGCTTTGGCCGAGGGGATTCTCGCCGTTGCCAACAGCGCCATGGAGGGGGCAATCAAGAAAATTTCCGTGGAACGTGGCTTCGATCCGCGCGAATTCAGTCTGTTCTCTTTCGGTGGCGCCGGTGGCATGCACGCCGTGGAACTGGCCAAACTGCTGCAGATGTCGCAGGTGATGATCCCGACACGCCCCGGTATTTTATCCGCCTGTGGCATGTTGATGGCCGATGTCATCAAAGATTATTCGCAAACGGTGATGCTGACCGAGCAGCAGGCAACCAAACAACTCCTCGGTCAACTGTTCGCACCGCTAAAAGCTCAGGCCAGAACAGATCTGCAAAATGAAGGCGTTGAGAGCGATCGGATTGAACTGCAAGCGCTGCTCGATATGCGCTACCGAGGTCAATCCTTTGAGCTGCTGGTCGATTATAGTGAGGACTTCATCTCCGGCTTCCATCAGCAGCACCAGCAGGCCTACGGCTATGCGAGCCGCGACAAACCTGTAGAGATCGTCAACCTGCGGCTACGTGCCTTCGGTCGCCCAGACCATCAATTGCCAAGCGCACAGCTGTCCGCAGGCGAACAGCCACAGGCAGAAGCCTTTATCGGTCACACCGAAAGCGTGTTCGACGGCCAGCCGCAGCAGAGCAGCATCATCGACCGCAATAAATTACAGCATGGCAACCGGGTCGCTGGACCGGCAATTATTACCGAGTATTCCTCAACTATCGTCCTGCCACCAGACTGGCAATGCCACGTCGATATTTACGGCCATCTGCTGTTAACGCCAAGGGAGGCCTGCTGATGAAGATCAATCCGATCCTACTGCAGGTGTTTCGCAACCGCTTTGTCGCCATCGCCGAAGAGATGGGCGTCACCCTCGGGCGCACCGCATTTTCGCCCAATATTAAAGAGCGCTGCGACTATTCCTGTGCGCTGTTCGACAGTAACGGCGACATGATCGCGCAGGCGGCCCACATCCCGGTGCATCTCGGTTCGATGCCCTTGTCAGTCAAGGCGGCAATCAAAGCCATTCCGATGGCTGAAGGGGATATGGTCATGCTCAACGATCCCTTTGCCGGCGGCACCCACCTGCCCGACATCACCCTGGTGGCACCGGTCTACGTGTCAAGTTGCAGCGATCCCGCCTTCTACGTTGCCAACCGCGCTCACCACTCCGATGTTGGCGGCATGTCACCCGGTTCGATGCCGGTCGCGAGCTCCATTTTTCAGGAAGGCATCATCATTCCGCCGACCAAAATAGTCAGCGGCGGAGCAATCGACCGTAACCTGTTTAACCTGTTGCTGCGTAATGTCCGTACCCCTCAAGAACGCGAAGGGGATTTCTCCGCCCAGCTGATGGCTAATCTAACCGGCGTTTCACGCTGTCAGCAGTTGGTCGAAAAGTACAGTCTGCAAATGACCCGCGACTATGCCGGTCATCTGAACGATTACGCGGAAAAGATGCTGCGCCTGAGCATCGCCGCTATTCCGGATGGTCAGTATAGCTTTTCCGACAATCTCGATTCGGATGGCTTCAGCGATCAGCCGGTGCCACTAAAACTGACACTGAAAATCGCCGGCGATAGCGCGGAGCTTGATTTTCGCGACTGCGCGCCGCAAGTCCAAGGCAGCGTCAATGCGGTCTACGCCATCACCCTGTCGGCGGTGCTTTACGTTTTTCGTTGTTTGATCAAAGAGGATGTCCCGACCAACGCGGGGATCGCCCGACCGCTGACCATCCTCACCAAGGCGGGCACAGTCGTTGACGCTCAATTCCCCGCAGCGGTGGCCGGCGGTAATGTTGAAACCAGCCAGCGGATCGTCGACCTGCTGCTCGGCGCCTTGGCGCAGGCGATCCCCGAACAGATCCCCGCGGCCAGCCAGGGAACGATGAATAACACCACCATCGGCGGTATTGATCCGCGCAGTGGCCAACCATTCAGCTACTACGAAACCCTCGCCGGAGGCTGCGGCGCTTCCAGCCAGTGTGATGGCGCCAGCGCTGTCCACTCGCACATGACCAACACCCTCAACACGCCGATTGAAGCACTGGAATACGCCTTCCCTTTTCGGGTAACTCAATACAGCATCCGTCCCGATTCTGGCGGCGCTGGACAGCGGCATGGCGGTGAAGGCCTGATACGGGAAATCGAGATGTTGGAGGAAACCGAAGTGACGGTATTGACTGAGCGGCGGAGCTTTTCACCGTACGGCTTAGCTGGTGGTCAAGCAGGTCAAACTGGTCGCAATCTGCGGATAACAACCGGAAAACCGGAAAAGCTAGCAGGAAAAACCTCCAGACACTTTGACGCCGGTGAGCGTCTGCGGATTGAAACTCCCGGGGGCGGGGGCTGGGGCTGGGGAACGCCACGATAGCACCAACATAACCCAACCAAGCGAGTTTAGTATTGTTTCTGCCGTAACAAAGTGAGATACTAAAGAACTCTCATAATCCTTAAATAATATTTTACCAACTGTTTTACGGCTCGCTGGTCAGCACTAAGAGACGATAAAGAACCCGAGCCCCAAAGAGTTCTATGCCCCTTTCGCGACGCTACAGCATTGTTAGACTGTTTCTATTCGGCATGATTTCTGTGGTCGTCTTGACCTCCTTCTTGCTCTGGGGAGAATGGTATTTCGACCGAAAAATCAGATTTGAACAGGATGTTGTCGAACTCCGGGAGCAATACCTCGCCCAACAAAAGGAACTGATTTCTCATCAGGTCGATTCGGCTATTGACTCAATCCGCGACACCCGCACCCAACTTGAAGAGCAACGCAACGAACGCTTAAAAAACCGGGTTTATGAAGCCCATCAGCTTGCGACCCACCTCTACCAACGCTACCAAGGAGAAAAACCGCGGGCAGAAATATTTTCCCTGGTGAAAGAGATCCTGCGCGGCATGAACTCCAACGATGGGTGCGGAGGCTTCTTTGCAATCAATCTGGACGGCTCTGAAGAGTTAGGTATCGACCAACCGGAGGGTGCTGGACAGCATCTTCTTGAATTTCGAGGAGCCCGGGGGCCTAACCTCATCCGTGAGATGCTCACGGTGGTAAAAAAAGACCAGGAAGGCTTCTACACCTACCGCGGGAGCAAACCTCATCATCAAGGGCAGGACTATCCAAAGATCTCTTTTATCAAACTCTTTGCCCCGGCAAACTGGGTTATCGGCAGCTGCGAATACCAGGACGACCTCGACCAGAAGGTCAAAGCCGAAGCCCTAAAGAGAATCAGCAACGTCCATTTCGGCAAAGAAGGATTTTTGTTTGTCGTCGATTATGACAGTCGTGTGGTTTACCATCCGAACCAGAAAGTGGTCGGTAGGTATATGCTCAAATCAGAGAAACCGGAACTCAGAATGGCTTTCCCAAAAATCCTCACTGAGTCGAAAAAAACCGGGCAGATGTTTATCGACTACCTTGTTGACCGTTCAGGAAGTGTCGAATTTTACAACAAAACCAGTTATTTCTCCCGAGTTCCCGAATGGCGTTGGTTGGTGGCTTCAGGCTTTTACCATGACAACCTTGACGCCGCCGTCACTATTAAACGAGATCAATTGCATAGGGAAATTTTCAGCGACACTTGGAGAATGGTCCTGCTGTCGCTGATCCTGATCCTCTGTTCAGCCCTGACCACACGAATGATCGCCAGCAGACTCCAGCACAACATGGCTCTGTTCAATAACTTCCTTGCCAATGCCGCCTCCAGCTCCTGCAAAATTCCGGAGGAAAATGTCACCTTCAGAGAATTTGAGCAGTTGGCACAGGCGGCAAATCAAATGATCGACGAACGCAGTCGTAGCGAAGAAGAAAACAGATTACTCGAAGCGCAACTGTTCCAAAGTCAGAAACTCGAAGCGGTCGGCACTTTGGCCGGAGGCATCGCCCACGACTTCAATAATCTGCTCGCTGCAATATCGGGCAACCTGTCTTTACTGTCGTTGAAGATGGATGAAAACGACCAACGCCGCAAGTATCTCGATCGCCTCAATGATGCTGCGGACAAAGCGAAAGAACTGGTTCGGCAGATTCTCAGCTTTAGCCGCTTCGCTGATGGACAAGAAACGACCATCGACCTTACCGCCGCGGTTAGAGAATCGTTAAAACTACTGCGCTCCACTATTCCAAGAAGCGTAGAAATCGTCTCCGAATTGCCTGCCACTGCTTGTCCTGTCGGCGCCGATAAGACCCAAATCCACCAAGTGATGATGAATCTCTGCAACAACGCCTATCAGGCGATGCCGAATCATGCTGGAACCATCCAGATAGGGTTGAAAACACTATCCCCTGAGGAATTGCCCCCCTCCGTAACATGGGCAGAATTAGGGAGACAGCAGATCATCTACCTGTCTATCAGCGACGATGGGGCTGGGGTTGCCCCGGAAATCCAGAGTAAGATATTCGACCCCTTCTTTTCTACCAAAGGTGACGGAAAAGGGACCGGCCTAGGCTTGGCGATGGTCCATCGTGTTATTCTTCGCAGCCGTGGAAAGATTCAGGTCGAGAGTCAATCAGAACAGGGGACGACCTTTCATATTTACCTCCCGAAAGCCTCCGAGGCAGAGCTCGTCCAGGCAGTGGGAATACAAGCAGACATCCACAACGGGACGGGAAACATTCTCTTGGTTGATGACGATCAGGCGGTACTGGAAAGTACCGCCGAATTGGTACAACAACTGGGCTACCAGGTTCAGGCTTTCTCTGCGCCAGAAACAGCCTTGGAATATTTCACCGCCCATGCAGACCAGATACAGATTCTGATGACCGATCAGACCATGCCTGGAATCTCAGGGATCGAACTCATCCGTAAAGTTCGCAGCATCAAACCGGAGCTATCAATCATTCTTTGCACTGGCTACAGCGATCAGGTCGACGAGCAGACCGCCGATAAATTGCAAATTTCTAGAGTCCTGATGAAACCGGCAGATCTGTCTGAACTGAGCAAAGCCATTCAGGAACAACTGAAGAACTCCATTAATCCAACCAACCGGTCCTTAATATCCTGATTTCAAGCCTCATTACGCCTTAACTTTTTACCCGGAAAACCAAAAACATCCTTCTGTTGGGGCGACGAGCAATAAACCTATAGGAACACAGAAACATTCCGGCCGTTAGCCTTTGCTTGATAGAGAGCCTTATCAGCCCTGCCAACAAGATCGTTGATCTGATCATTTTTCTGGCTCAAGGTCACCCCGAAACTCGCGGTTTTGCTCTTCACCACGGCGAAGCGATGCGTTTCTATCGCTTTTCGCAGGTGCTCTGCCAACTCGAGCCCTCCCTCCCGGGAAGTCTCTGGACAAACAATCAAAAACTCTTCACCACCCCAGCGACCGATCAGGTCCGTTTTGCGAATATTTCTCTTTAACAGACTGGCAATCTCAACCAGCAAGCGATCACCAACCTGATGCCCATAGGAATCATTGACCATTTTGAAATGATCAATATCCATCATAATGACGCCGAATGCTCGTTCAGAACGCTGGTAGCGCTCAATTTCAAAGGCAAGAGCTTCATCAAGTTTGTAGCGGTTAGCCAGCCCGGTCAACTGATCGGTGGCCGCCAGGGTTTCCAATAGCTCGGCCTCTTTCTCGGCTATTTTTTCGCGTAACTCGACCTCAACCAAATCACGGGTTCTCTTTTCCAGTTCGCAGACCATATCGTTATAGTTACGACTCAACTTGTCGATTTCGGCGATCCCCACAGCATCAAGCGAACTATCGAGGTTACAACTACCCATATCGCTCGTCAGTTGCGACAGTTTTTCTATCGGCGCGGCAATCAGGGTCGATAACTTGCTCGCCTTGCGCTGCAACAAAAAGAAGAACACCAGGTAGAAGAACACCATAATGGCAATGGCTAAATAACCGATTCTTTTCGTGAGCCTTTCCAGGTGGTAGATCTGGGCAAAGATCGACGATTCATCAACCAGCGTAATCATCCGCCAACCGGTTTCCGGGACAATTTCCTGACTGACCAGATAGCCTGTTCCAGCAATTTCCATCTGCGCGATCCGTGCCTTGGAAACAAATATGTTTTGCAGTTGTGACTGTATCCCGGCATCCCGGTTATGCAAAATTTTGTATTCTTCCGGTTTGCTTATCGTCGCCAGGATATTCTCACTATAAACGTGTTTTTTCAGCTCTTTTAACCCCAGCAACAGCTCTACGCTTTCAGGCATAGCGAGGATCATCCCTTGCTCATCGACCATAAACACCTTGCTATCCCAAGGCATCGTCAGAGTAAGGATATTGCGCACAAAACTGTCTATCGTGACATCAAGGCCACTGACGCCTTCTAAAAAATCGCCATGATAGATGGGAACAATATTCGACACCATCCAGCCCTGCCCGGCAGGATCAAGATAAGCACCAGTCCAAACCGGTTTACGTTCGGCATTATGGGCGGCATCTGCGGCAAAATAGAAATTGTAATCCTGCATCCGCAAGGTCGGTCCATACTGCCCCGGCGCGTCCGGCATAAAAGGATACAAGCGATTCATATTGTCCCAGGTATTGAAATAGGCCTGAGTAATAATCGGACTACCGTCGACGATTGAGGCCAATAAGGGATCCAGCACTTCACTGCAACGCGCTTTTCGTAACTCGGTCGGGCCGATTTTTGTGCTGCTGGAAAAATAGAGACTGGAACCGCCATTGTTTGACAGCTTGTAATAGGCGCCATTTTCATGCACGCCAAACTCGGGCGGATGGATCGGCAACAAGCAATAGCCACTATCGGCAAAGAAACGTTGATGATCTTTCTGGATAATTCGCGCGTACCTGGAAACTTCTTGGAACTGAGCATTGATCGTGGCAACTTCGCGCCGACTCACCTCTTGCAGACTCAGGGTGACTTCATCAAGTAGCGCGAGTTTATTTCTACTGGTGATATACGAATTGATGCCAAAGTAGAGCAACAAAAGAAGCACTTCTATCACCAAGATTGGCACAACCGAACTGGTCAGAAAGCTACGAGAAATTAACGATTGCAGACTTCTGGGGTTTTCCATAACGCAAGCAATTATCCAATTTTATAGGTCTAACTGTTCACTGATAAATTCGTAGCAAGAATGGCTAGTAATATTAGATGATACTTACACATTAGCAAGCCTTCCAGCCTAAAAGTCAGATTGCGGCAATCGACAAACCGCCCAAAAGCTGAAACGGTGATATTCACCAATATGACCCTGCTAGAAATACAGAAACGAGCCACGCTCTGAGCTGGTAGTCAGGTGACAAAACAGAACAGTCTGCCGAACAAAAAAGGGACTGCACAGCTGCGGTCTCTTTTTTGTTAATCAGGATGAACAGTTTATCTCTGCTCTTCAACTCTACTGTTTGCCGATTCGTTGCGTTTAGCGACAAAAAACCACCCCGCCGCTAACAGCTGACAAGCAGCCAGCAGCAAAAATGCCGTTCGATATCCCGCTGATTGATAGCCACCCGTGGCGGTGATCGGCCAAAAACCGATCACCGCACCGATCATCCACTGAGCAGTAAAGGCACAAACAAAAACCAACAGATTCAGGCAGGTATTACAACGACCGGTGAGGTGCTGAGGAAATTGCTGAGCAAGGACGGCGTAGGGCAAGATACAGGCGGTTCCAAAAAAACCGAAAGCGACCCAGAGAATTTGAAAGTATTCGGGGAAAAATACCAACATCAGCTGAATCACGATAAAACAGCCCATGCCACCAGCGGCGACCGTCGCAGGATGAATCCCGTAACGTGCCAGGCGTCCAGCCAGGCTACCAAAGGCAAAGTAACCGACGATCATTGCCACGGCGATCCAGAAGAGCATACCGGCGACCTGCTCTCGCCCTAAACCGCCGACATCCCGCAGCCAAGGGCCAGACCACAAACCCTGAATCGACAAATATGCCGACTGCGCAGCAAAAGCCCAGGGCGCAATGCGCCAGAAGGTACGACTGGTCAGGACAATCCACAAACCAGCCAACTGGTCGCGGAAGCTTTCATCAACGTTAACGGTCTTCTTATCCGGCACGACAAAAAAGATGGTGATTGCCGCCAACAAACCAAGGCCGGCCAACAGTGAAAAAACTCCGCGCCAATCGGTGACTTGTAGTGCTGCTTGTACCGGGGTGGTCGACGTCAAAGCCCCCATGCCTCCGGAGACCATTTGTACGCCGTTGGCAAAGGGTATTTTCTCCGTCGGCAACCAGGCGGTAAATGACTTGAACGCCGCCATCAGACAAGCCGACACACCCAGACCGATCAATGCCCGGCCAACGATCAAGCCAGTTAAACTCTCCGCCTGCGCAAACAAAAGCGCACCAGCGGCGGCAAACAACAGCAAGAGCGATTCGACGCGACGCGGACCGAAGCGATCAAGCAGAATTCCGAGCGGCAGTTGAAAAGCAGCAAAGGAGAGAAAATAAGCAGAAGTCAGCAGGCCGAGATCGGCGGGACTCAGGCCAAGGTCGGCGACCAGATCCGGGGCAATGACAGCATTAACGGTGCGGAAAACGTAGGAAACGAAATAGCCGAGACCAAAGGGCAAAAATAACCGCAGCAGAGTCGACTTCGTTAATTCGTTATCGGTACCGATCGCCATAAACAACTATCCACAAACGCCGCAACGATGGCATCCGGAGGAGCATCGCGGGGTAAATGTTCCCTGCAGAGCCCGCTGGTATTCATTCCAGAAATAGTCTCGTCGAACCCCCTGATCGATTATTTCCCAGGGGAAATTTTCGTCCTCTCCACGCTCACGGGTGACATAAAAATCAAGAGCAAGCCCGGATTTCTTACAAAGCTGCTTGAGGTTACCGCCTTCTGCAAGTTGCGGCAGCAAGCGACCTATGCGGCGATCACCACGAGATAAAAAAGCCTGCAGCACCGAGCCACGGATGGATTCACTAATCAATTCGGTATTCGGCATGCGGGAGATAGCAGAACGCAAGAAACGGATCTTCTTTTTCAGGCTCTTATCTGCTTCCATTCCCGCCCACTGCAGCGGAGTAAACGGCTTGGGGATAAAGGGATTGACGCTCAGGGTAACAGTGCCCAGCTGACCACGCTTGCGACCGGCTTCACGCCAGATCAAACGAATTTTTTCGGCCAACAACAGGAGCTCATCCATATCGTCCTGCGCTTCGGTCGGCAAACCGATCAAGAAATACAGTTTCAGATTGAGAATGTCACCATCAGCCAGTAACTGGACTGCATGCAGGATCTGCTCTTCGCTTAAGCCCTTATTGATCAGGTCACGCATCCGCTGGCTACCAGCCTCCGGTGCAATGGCTGCCGTGCGCAGGCCAGAATCACGCAAGCCAGCGACTTCCACAGCCGTCAGTGCATCCAACCTCAAACTGGAAACGGAAGTCTTGCCGCCGCGTTCAATAATACCTTGCTGCAACGGTTCAAACTGCGTGTGATCGGCCACTGCTGCGCCAACCAGACCGATTTTCTGCCGCTGACAGAGTCCAACATCGACCTGTTCAAGCAGATTGTCGAGACTGCGCTCCCGTGGTGGCAAGTAAATATAACCCGCGGCGCAAAAGCGGCAACCTCGCGAACAACCGCGCGAGACTTCCGCCAGAGCCATATCGCCAAATTCTGTCGCCTCGGCCTGAATGAAGCTGCGACTGGCGGATTCATCCAAATCGGCGAGATACTGACGTCGCACCTGCGCTGGGATCGTACCTTCCAGGCTGACAAAGTCGATGCGGCCATCAGCCAGGTAAGAGGGCACATAGAGAGATGGAATATAGAGACCGGGCACGCTTGCCAAAGTATGAAGAAGTTGTTTCCGAGGGACAGCAGGTTCGCTTAAGGCTGTCAGCAGCGCGGGCAGGATCGGCTCCGCTTCGCCAATCGCAACAACATCAACAATCTCCGCCAACGGCTCGGGATTAAGAAAAGCGCAGACACCGCCAAATAGAACCAGTGGATAAGATTCGTCCCGCGCAGCAGAAAAAAGAGGGATATCAGCCAAAGAAAATATGGTTGGCAAATTGAGATAGTCGTTCTCAAAGGAGATCGAAAAAGCGATCAGGTCGAAATCGGTCAGCGGACGCTGTGATTCCAAAGAAACCAGCGGAAATCCGCTACGCTGATGTTCAGTTAAATCTTCCTTATCAGGAAGAAAAACCCGCTCACAAAGACAATCCTCCCGTTGGTTGAGCAAATGGTAGACGGTTTGGAAACCCAGGTTGCTCATCCCCTGGTGATAGGTATTGGAAAAGATCAGCGCGACCCGGTAGCGGTTTTCCCACGGATGCATAACCGTGCCGCTCTCAGTTGCCAGCCGCTGGCGATATTTATCAATTAGCTTACGGGACATGTTGACCATTTAAACACAATTTATTGATTGGACACAGCAAAAGAAAAGGGGCCGCAAATGCAGCCCCTGTAGACGAGGGAGTCGTCAGGGAAGTTATTACAATATACAGAAACGCTGTACATCTGCCGGGCGGAGAACCGGCGTACATCACACTCAAAGTCTTCTTCGACCGAAGTCGATTACAAGACGTTCTAGTCCGTACACACCTACGAAAGGCGACAAGTTTAAGTTAATATTTCAGTTGATCGCGACAGCTGTTAATCAATCAACCCGGCGGCGCAGAAAAGTCGGGATGTCGAACTGCTCATCATCGACAAACAGATCACGATTACGACTCGGCATTTCGCGCTGCTTGCCGGCAAGCGGTGTCACCTGATTGCGGATATGGGTCGGGACATCGAGATCGACCCTGGATTTTGTCCGCAGCAACGCTTCGGAACGCTCGGCAATAACATCGGTAACACGGCGCTTGCCTTCGAAGTTTTCACCAAATCCGGTCGCAATGGCGGTGATTTTAATTCTTTCGCCGAGGCTTTCATCTATCACCAGGCCGACGATAATATTGGCATCTTCGTGAACTTTTTCGTGAATGATGGTCGAGGCTTCTTCAAACTCTTCCATGGTCATGCTGGCAGAGCCGGAGATGTTGACCAGAACGCCCATCGCGCCGGAGATATCGACCTCTTCGAGCAGTGGACTGCTGATGGCGTTGTGCGCTGCTTCTGCAGCACGGCGCTCACCTTCGGCAACACCGATGCCCATCATCGCCATGCCACGATTACTCATGACGGTGCGCACATCGGCAAAGTCGACGTTGATCAAGCCTTCGGTGGTAATCAGATCGGAGATACCCTGCACAGCCTGACGCAAAACATCGTCGGCCGGCTTAAAGGCATCGAGGATACTCATGTTTTTACCGGCCAAACCGAGCAGGCGATCGTTGGGAACAACCACCAGAGAATCGACCACTTCACGTAATTCGGCAACACCCTGATCGGCCCGGATCATCCGTTGCTTGCCTTCGCGGCTAAACGGCTTGGTCACCACGCCGACGGTCAGAGCTCCGGCTTCTTTGGCGGCCCGGGCAATAACAGGCGCAGCACCGGTTCCGGTTCCACCACCCATACCTGCCGCGACAAAAACCATGTCACAACCTTCGAACAGCTCTACCAAACGCTGATGATCTTCTTCAGCTGCCTGCCGTCCGAGTTCCGGATTTGCTCCGGCGCCCAACCCTTTGGTCAGGGGGCCGCCGAGCTGAATTTTCATTGCCGCTTCACTGCGACGTAGTGCCTGTGCATCGGTGTTCGCGGCAATAAACTCGACACCATCAACACTGTTGCGGATCATGGTGTTAACAGCATTACCACCGCCGCCGCCAACTCCGATCACCTTAATCTTTGCTGCCTGGTCCAATGTGTCTTCAAACTGGAACATGACTCCCTCATTATTAGGCATTTTGCCCTCCCCTTGCTTGTTGCGCCATAGGTTCTCCGCAGAACTATAGCTAGTTAATTTTAATTTTGTCTAATTTAGCACTAGTCTCTTTATTTATCAAGTAATTATAATACAATTATCACATAATTATTGATTAAAAAAATTCGCCAAACCACTCCTTCATCCGCCGTGCAACCCGCTCAAACATGTTGGCTTCGCCGATGCGGAAATTCTGCACCTGGACATTTTGGCTGCCGTACTTGACCAGCCCGACTCCAGTGGCGTAAATAGGTGAATTTACAACATCTGTCAGTCCACCGATGTTCAATGGATTGCCACGACGAACCGGCAGATTAAAGACTTGCTCGGCCAGTTCCGGCATGCCCGGCAAGATTGCGCTACCGCCAGTGATAACAATTCCAGAGGCAATCAGGTCGCTATAGCCACTCTTGATGATCTCGCGATTGACCAGCGAGAAGATTTCTTCCACCCGTGGTTCGAGAATTTCCGCCAATAATTGTCGCGAAAGGATCCGTGGTTCGCGACCACCGACCGATGGCACCTCAATCGTCTCATCCTTGCCAACCATCGACGTCAGACAACAGCCGTATGCCTGCTTGATCTTCTCTGCCTCGGCCATCGGAGTACGCAAGCCGACGGCGATATCGTTGGTCAAATGATCCCCACCGATTGAAAGGACCGAGGTGTGCTTGATCGCGCCCTCGGAAAAAATCGCGATATCAGAGGTCCCGCCGCCCAAATCGACGATCGCCACACCCAACTCTTTCTCGTCCGGCGAGAGCACGGCGTCACTGCTGGCCAATTGCTCAAGCACAATATCAGCAACATCTACCCCGGCCCGATTACAGCTTTTAACGATATTCTGCGCACTGGCGACCGCGCCGGTAACGATATGGACCTTCGCCTCCAAACGAACGCCACTCATGCCGAGCGGTTCGCGGATACCGTCCTGGTCATCAATAATGAATTCCTGCGGCAGGATATGCAGCACCTCGCGATCCATCGGAATGGCAATCGCCTTGGCGGCATCGATCACCCGCTGCAGATCTTCCTGTGTCACTTCACGGTTTTTGATCGCTATCACACCCTGCGAATTCAAACCCTTGATATGACCACCGGCAATCCCGGCAAACACCGATTTAATCTCACAACCGGCCATCAGTTCCGCTTCGCGGATCGCCTTCTGAATGGCATCGACTGTGCTTTCGATATTAATCACCACCCCCTTGCGCAAGCCTTTCGAGGGGCTAGTGCCGATACCGACAACGTCGAGCCCTTCTTCGGTAATATTGCCGACGATACAGCAGATTTTGGTGGTCCCGATATCGAGTCCAACAATCAGATTTTCTCTTTTACTACTCATGACACCCCCTTGGTATCAGCCACGGGCCGCTTGCGCTGGCCGTTCAATTCGGACGATGACTTTTTCGTCAACATTAAGGTCGATATAATCAAGAATTTTCAGCTTCGGTTGCAATTTCGCGTAAATGCGCTCGAGCCGATCAATTTTCTTCATAAAATTGTCCCGCCCCAATCGCACCTTCACCCCATCATTCAGAGTAAAAAGGGCAAACCCACCACCCGCTTCACGATGAACTTCCGAGACCTGATCAAGATTAAATTGCTGCCGCTGCTGCAAGTCATTCAACAAGACAACAATCTTTTTTAAATCGATCGCATACTGGCGATCACGCTGTTGAATCTTTTGATAATCAAAACCAGTAATAACCGGATAATCGAATTTGTCCGTCGCATCGAGAACCTTGAAAACCTCACCATGCGAATCCAGATAGTAAAGTAAGCCCAGGTTGATAATCGCTACCGGCTTTCGCTCTTCGATGCGGATATCAACCTGACGCGGAAAAATCCGCCGGATCCGCGCCTCACGAACCCAGGGGTTCTCGGCGATCTTGCGACCGATCAACGCCGGGTCCAGACTGAAGGTATTCACCCCAACCTTGATATCGGACAAAGCAACTACCTGCTGCTCGGACAAATGGCTACCACCCTGAACACTGACCTGATCGATCCGAAACAGATCGGAGGCAAGCAGCAATTGAACAAACAAAAACCCGCCGACAATAATCATTGCACCGCTAAACGCCGTAACACCGATTTTCAGTGTACGGTGCAAAAACTTGCGCAGATCCAGCGGCTTTTTCTGCTGCTTGCGCCGGTTCTGCGGCGTTTTATGCTTCGGTTTTTGTTGTCGTTTCAGATCGCGCATCGTTCTCTTTTTATTTATCCAGTCCGGCATCGAGCAAGATCATCTCGACCAACTGGGGGAATTTAATCCCGGCTTCCTGGGCTGCCTTCGGCAACAAACTCGTTTCGGTCATTCCCGGGATGGTGTTGACTTCAATGCAGTAGAACTCGCGTTCACGAAGCATAAAATCGACCCGAGCCGCCCCGCGACAACCGAGAGCACGACAGGCATCAACTGCAGCCTGCTGAATTCGCTGAGTACTAGCGGCATCGATCGGTGCCGGCATCAGATACTCAGTTTCACCTGCGGTGTACTTGGCGTGATAGTCATAAAAACCGTTCTTTGGGACGATCTGAATAATCGGCAGAGCGTCACCATTCAAAACCGAAACGGTCAGTTCACTGCCATCGATAAAGTCCTCAACCAAAACCGTACCATCCAA
The DNA here is from genome assembly GCF_055389805.1 of Desulfuromusa ferrireducens. Lineage (NCBI taxonomy): Bacteria > Pseudomonadati > Thermodesulfobacteriota > Desulfuromonadia > Desulfuromonadales > Geopsychrobacteraceae > Desulfuromusa > Desulfuromusa ferrireducens. Next base: position 2,437,329 of record NZ_AP042415.1, on the reverse strand, counting down.
AGCGGCTGCGGTATCGATTCCATGGCGCAGCGCCTCGTGACTGTGAACAATACTGATGCCGAGGGTCGACCCTTCGCGTGACGGCTTCACCACCAGCGGAAAATGTTTGCACCGCGCTAACAACTTTTCGCTTGAATCTCCGGCACGCATATAATCAAAGCCGGGTGTCGGCAATTCGTGATAGAGCAGCATTTTCTTAGTGACAACCTTGTCAATCGCCACACTGGATGCCAGCACACCACTACCGGTATAGGGGATCTGCAACATTTCCAACAAACCCTGAACGCGGCCATCCTCACCGAAGCGGCCATGCAAGGCGATAAAGGCGATTTCAATCCCTGCCGCCTTGAGTTGCTCGGGCAAGGCATGGTCGACGTCAACAGCAACGGCATGGTACCCAAGTTGCGTCAGCGCTTGCAGGCAAGCGTTGCCGGTTTTCAGGGAGATCTCCCGTTCCGCCGACAGACCGCCCATCAGCACACCGATTTTCATTTTTAGCAGCTGCTCGCGACTCAAACTGTTCACGCCTGAACCTCACTATCGCGTAACCGGTTTGCCAGCAGTTCACAAACCTGATTGACATTCCCCGCGCCGAGTGTGATCACCATGTCACCCGGCTCAACAACTTCGGCCAGAAGGTCGCTGACCGCCTCGAGATCCTTACGGAAATGAGTCGCTTTATGACCGTGTTCGATAATTCCCTTGGCCAAAGCCTCGCCGGTTGCCCCTTCAATCGGCTCCTCCCCGGCAGCATAGACATCAGTCACCACCAGCAGATCGGCCTGATAAAATGCCGTGACAAAATCATCAAACAAGGCTGCACTGCGGCTATAACGATGGGGCTGAAAAACGGCAACGACCCGCTTTTTCCAGCCACTCTTGGCCGCGGCCAGCGTCGCTTTAATCTCAGCAGGGTGATGTCCGTAATCATCGATCAGCATCACCCCGTTGATTTCATCTCGCAGCTGGAAGCGGCGTTGCAGGCCGCCAAAATTACGAAAGCCACCGATTATCGTCGGGAAGGGAACTCCCAATTCGTGAGCCACGGCGATCACTGCCAGAGCGTTCAAAGCGTTGTGACGTCCTGGCATGCGAAAGGAGATGCGCCCCAATTCTTCACCCTGAAAATGCGCGGTAAAGCTGGTGCGACCCTGTCGTTGCTGAAGGTCGGTGGCATGGAAATCTGCCTGGCTACTGAAACCGTAGGTCAGGTAGCGTTTTTTTACCGCCGGCAGTATTTCCTGGATATTTGGATCATCGAGACAAAGGACAGCACGTCCGTAAAAGGGTACCTTGTTAATAAAATCGATAAATATCTGCTTGATTTCTTCTATCCCTGAATAAAAATCAAGATGATCGGCATCGATATTAGTGACCACGGCGATGGTCGGCGACAGGTGCATAAAAGAACCATCCGACTCATCTGCTTCGGCAACCAGAAACTTGCCACGACCAAGTTTGGCGTTGGAACCAAAGGCATCCAGCTTGCCGCCAATCACTGCGGTCGGGTCGATGCCGGCGTGATGCAGCAGCAACGACAGCATGCTGGTGGTGGTGGTTTTGCCGTGGGTTCCAGCGATGGCGATACCGTATTTCATGCGCATCAATTCAGCCAGCATTTCCGCCCGCGGGATCACAGCCACATGCTGGCGATGCGCTTCTACCACCTCTGCGTTGTCAGACTTTACGGCCGTCGACGTCACCACCACATCACACTCGGTGATATTTTCGGCGCTGTGCCCTATCATGATTTCCCCGCCGAAACTCTCCAAACGGCGGGTGGTGTCACTGGCACGTAAATCGGAGCCCGAAACCCGGTAACCCTGGTTAAGTAACAGTTCGGCAATACCACTCATACCGATGCCACCAATGCCAACAAAATGGATTTTTTTGATCCGTCCGTACATTTATCCCACCTGCACTAGAGGTGCGCCGAGCAAGCGACGGCACTCGTTTAAAATCTTTTCCGCAGCCCCTGGCTGACCCAAGGTTCTGCCGCTTTGCGCCATCTGCTGCAAAACATTTTCATCGGTAAGCAGTTGTTTGACCAGTTCGCTCAACCGCTGCGGCGTCAATTCCCTCTGCGGCAGGAGTTTCGCCGCTCCGGCCACATCGAGAGTGCGCGCATTGGCCGTTTGATGATCGCCAGCGGCAAACGGGAAAGGGACCAGGATTGCAGGCCGGCCACAGACCGTCAACTCGGCTAAAGTCGTTGCACCAGCCCGACAGATAACTAATTTGGCCTCCGCATAGGCAGCGGCCATATCATCAATAAAGGGCACCACCTGCTGAGGGTCGAAGCCAGCTGCGGCGTAAGCTCGCCGGACCTCCGACAAGTCAGCATCTCCGGTCTGATGTAGAATTCGCGGACAGTTCGGCAGATCCTGCAACAGCGGCAACATTTCGATAACGGCGCGATTAATCGCCCGCGCCCCGCGACTGCCGCCAAAGATGAGCAAGGTACCAGCCTCGGCGGTAAGGGGCGCGACAGCTTCAAGTCCGGGCCGCAGCGGGTTACCGGTGAGCAAGGTTTTACGACTGTCAAACCCGGCCGTGTTGCCGGCAAAGGAAAGAAAGATCTGTTTCGCCCAACGACCGAGCAACTTATTGCTCAAACCGGGAATAGCATTCTGCTCATGGATCAGATAGGGAATCCCGAGCACTTTGGCCATCAACAGTACCGGCACCGAGGAATAGCCGCCGACACCGATCACCAGGTCGGGGGTAAATTTTTTGAGTATTTTTCTTGCTTGATTCATACTCGTCAATAACCTCGGCAGCATCTCCAGTTTGCCCCGCCAGCCCCGGCCAACCACTCCGGCCATAGCGACGGTTTGCAGTGGCAATCCCAGTTTCGGCAACAAGCGTGCTTCTAATCCCTTCTCGGTGCCGACAAATTGCACGGCAGCCTGGTCGTCCTGTGCCAATAACAACTGCGCCAGCGCCACGGCCGGAAACAGATGACCACCGGTGCCGCCACCGGCGAGTAACAGCCTCATCGCTTGGTCTCCGCTGCAGTTGAAATGTTCAATAAAATTCCTACCGCCACCAGACAGACCACCAGGCTGGTTCCGCCATAAGAAATAAACGGCAAAGCCAACCCCTTTGTCGGCAGCAGCCCCATGCAGACAGCGAGATTGACAAAAGATTCCAGACCGAGCAGCAAGCTCAACCCGAAAGCCAGGTTCCGGCCGAATGGGTCCTGGCATTGCAGGGCGATACGGATTCCACAGAGCACCAGCAATAAAAACAACGAAGTAACAACAAACACGCCGATCAGGCCCAGCTCTTCACCAATCACCGAAAAGATAAAATCGGTGTGCGCTTCCGGTAGATAGAACAGTTTCTGCTGGCCGATCCCCAGTCCCTGCCCAGCAATACCGCCCTTGCCGAAGGCCACCATACTCTGAATAATCTGGAAGCCGGTATCGAACGGATCATCCCAGGGATCGAGAAAAGCCATGATCCGCCGCCGCCGATAATCGACCGTCATCACCAGAAAATAAAGTACCGGTAACGACATCAGAATAGTCGGCAGGATATACAGCCAGCGCACGCCGGCGACAATCAGCATCGACAAAGCAACGCCGGCAATGATCATCGCACTGCCGAGATCCGGTTGTTTCAAAAGCAGTAGTAGCAAGACACCGAGCACGAGCATATAGGGCAGAAAGCCCTTGGTCAGTGAACGGACCATCTCTTTTTTCCGCGTCAGCGAATGGGCCAGATATAGCACCAAACCGAGTTTGGCAAGTTCTGCCGGTTGCAGATTGAAGCCGGGCAGTCGCAACCAGCGCAGTGCGCCACCGACACGAACACCGAGTCCGGGGACAAACAACAGCGCCAACAAGATGATGCTCCCCAGCAGGGTAAGCACCGCTAACTTCCGCCAGTTCTGATAATTGAAATAGGTCGCTGCCGCCATCATCGAAAAACCGACCAGCGTGTACAGTAGTTGTCGCTTTAGAAAATGAAAGCTATCGTTAAACCGTTCGGCAGACATGATCGCCGAGGAGGAATAAACCATCACCACACCGATGCAGGTCAGAGTAACCGCCAATAACAGCACAGTTGTGTCGACGTTACGCTGCAGAGTCATGCGACCTCCCCTGCTGCCGGCAACAATTGCACCAAACGGGAAAACTCTTCGCCGCGAACGGCAAAGCTTTTGAACATGTCAAAACTGGAACAGGCCGGTGACAGCAAAACCGTCCCACCAGCAGCCGTGACTTCATGTGCCTGCTTCACGGCAGCCTCAAGAGTCGCCGCCAAGCGGATTTCACTGCAACCGGAAAGTTCGCTCGCCATGCGTCCGGCGGCTTCGCCGATCAGGATCAGATGAGCAACTTTGGCTTCGAGTAGCGGACGCAGCGGCGCATAATCACCGCCCTTATCTTTGCCCCCGGCGATCAAGGTCACCGGTGCTAACAAACCGGCCAGACTTTTTAACACGCTACCGACATTGGTCCCCTTGGAATCGTTATACCAAGCGACTCCATCCAGACGCCGCACCAGTTGCATGCGGTGCTCAAGGCCACCAAATGAGCAGATTGCATCCCAGGCCAATTCAGCCGGACAACCCTGCAATAGGGCCGGGATTAACGCAGCCATGGCATTTTCAATATTGTGCTCGCCGGGTAGCTGCAACTGGGACAATGGCAGTCTAACCGCGGTCCCGTTCCAGTTCCAATAGAGACAGTCCCCCTCGCGAACCAACCCACGCACGTCCCGTCCCTGAGCCGAGAACCAAACCTTGGTTGCATTGATATTGCTCGTCAAACGACAGACTTCCGCATCATCGGCGTTGAGAATGGCAAAGTCACTGGCGTTCATATTTCTGAACATTTCAAGTTTAGCCAGGTAATAACTGTCAAGGTCCGCGTAGCGATCGAGATGGTCAGAGCTAAGGTTGAGCAGCAAACCGAAACGGGGATGAAATTTCTTGATCGTTTCCAGTTGAAATGATGAGAGCTCAACCGCCAGAACGTCATATTTATGCTGACAGGCTTCCACCAGCGGGGTGCCGATATTGCCACCGACAAAGACCTGCTTCCCCCAGGCGCGCATGATCTCGCCGATCAGGCTGGTCGTCGTCGACTTGCCATTGGTCCCGGTAATGCCGATGATCGGCGCATCAATCTCGGCAGCGGCGATTTCAATTTCACCGAGCAACGGAATATTGCAGGAGGCGGCCAGTTGCAACGGCGGACAATCGAGCGGCACGCCAGGGCTGACGGCAATCAAATCTGCCTGCTCAAACAGTTGCAGATCGTGGCCACCCAGATCGTAACGCAGCGAAAGCCCAGCGAGGCTGTCCAGTCCAGCGATCTGCCCACGTTCACGTTGATCGGACAGGGCAACGGTTGCGCCGCGCTGTAGCAGATAGCGCACCAGGGCCTGACCGCTAAGGCCCGCCCCGATAACCACAACTCTTTTTTCGCTATAGTCCTGTTTCATCGCAATTTCAACGTCGACAATCCGATAAGTGCCAGAATAATACTGATAATCCAGAAGCGAACGATGATCTTCGGTTCCGGCCAACCCTTAAGTTCAAAATGATGATGGATCGGCGCCATGCGAAACACACGCCGCCCCCAATAGCGAAAAGAGATTACTTGTACGATCACCGACAAAGCTTCAATGACAAAGATGCCACCGACGATAATCAGCACGATCTCGTTTTTGGTAATCACGGCGATGGTGCCAAGCGATCCGCCGAGCGAAAGACTCCCGACATCCCCCATAAAGACTTGCGCCGGGTAGGTATTGAACCAGAGAAAGCCGAGCCCGGCACCGACCATCGCGCCGCAGAGGACCGACAATTCACCGGCGCCCTGGATGCTGCTGATCTGCAGATAACCAGCTAATTTTGCATTCCCAGCCAGATAGGCCAGCAGCAAAAATGTCGCGGCGGCAATAATCATCGGTCCGATCGCCAGACCATCGAGGCCGTCAGTCAGATTGACCGCGTTACTTGCACTGACCATCACCAGCACTGCAAACGGAATATAAAATATGCCGATATCCGGCTGGGCATTTTTGAAAAAAGGCAGACTCAGACGCGTATCAAAGCCGACGCTGTTATACAGCAGCAAGGCTGCGGCCAGAGCGATCAGGATCTGCCAGAACAGCTTCTGCCGAGCAGAAATCCCATCACTGTTTTTACGCACCACCTTCAGGTAGTCATCGACAAACCCGACGACCCCGTAGCCGGTGGTCACCAGCAGGGTCACCCAGATATAGATGTTAGTCAGATCCGCCCAGAGCAAGGTCGGCAGCACGATAGCCAGCAGGATCAGCGCCCCACCCATCGTCGGAGTTCCCTCTTTGATAAAGTGCGACTCTGGTCCAACCTTGCGAATAACCTGTCCGATCTGCAGTTGCTGCAACTTTGCTATCAGCCAGGGACCGAGCATAAATGAGATCAATAGCGCAGTAATGGTGGCGTAAATAGTCCTAAAGGTGATGAATCGAAAAACGTACAGCACCGAAAACTCAGTATGTAACGGATATAAAAGGTGATACAGCACCTAATTAGCTCCCCTTCTGCCCATTTGGCAACTCTTCTCCGGCACCGCGCAAACTGTCTGCGAGCCGGTCTAATTTAACGCCACGTGAGCCTTTGACCAGAATCCGATCTCCTGATCGCTGCTGCTCCTGAAGGTAATCGATCGCGGCAGCGACATCGGTCAGTTCTATCAGCTGCTCAGGTTGCAATCTGGAGGCCCCCTGGCAGATATCTGCGGCAAAAGTACCGACTCCAATCAACAGATCGACACATTCACTTGCTTTAGCCCCGATATCTCGGTGCATCTGTGCCGAGGCATCACCGAGCTCGAGCATATCTCCCAGTACCGCGATCCGACGCCCCTGGCCTTTAATTTCAGCCAGCACATCCAGCGCAGCTACTGTCGATAACGGATTAGCGTTGTAACTGTCGTCTAGCAACAACCCTCCGCAGGGCAACGGAAAGAGATTCATCCGCCCCTGGATCGGGGTAAAAGACTCCAGTCCAGCGGCAATTTTCTCCTGCGGAACTTTCAAGGCAAAAGCAACTGCGGCGGCAGCCAAGGCGTTGGAAACATTGTGCCGACCGGCAGCCGCAAGGTGCACCTTCTGTCGCTGCCCAGAAAACAGCAAATCAAATGTCAGCGAATCAGAATTGGCCACAACCTGTTCGGCACGGACCGTCGCTTGCGCCGACAAGCCATAAGTTAGTTTCGCGACTCCATTGGCTACCGGCAGGCAAGCTACGCGCTCATCATCAAGGTTGATAATGGCGCTGCCGCCCTGCAAACCAGCGAAAAGTTCGCCCTTGGCCCGCGAGACTCCATCAAGTCCGTGCAGAGTTTCCAAGTGCGCCTGCCCAACGTTGGTTATCACGCCGATACTCGGTTGGGCGATCTCAGTCAGCCGCTCGATCTCTCCTAGGCTACTGGTCCCCATTTCTAAAACCGCCCACTGATGCTCCGGCTGCAAGCGGAAGATCGTCAACGGCAAACCGATCAGATTATTAAAGTTGCCGGCAGTTTTTAATCCCGGCGCAACTTGCTGAAGAATCGCGGCCAGCATCTCCTTGGTGGTGGTTTTACCGACCGATCCGGTAATTGCGACCAGCGGACCATTTAACTGCAGACGATAGGCAGCAGCTAAATCGCCAAGGGCACGTAGCGTGTCGGCAACCCGGACCACCGGAACACTGAGGCCTTCGATGATTTCTTCACTCAAACAGGCTGCTGCGCCATTTTTGACCGCCAGGCTGATATAGTCGTGGCCATCAAAATTTTCACCGCGCAGCGGCACAAAAAGAGCACCGGGAGTCATATTGCGGCTGTCGGTACAGATACCGCTAAGGCCGCAATTGATTTTCTTTCCGGAAAACTCACCTGCCGTGATCCGGGCAACCCGTTCAAGATCAAACATCATTGCCTGCTCCTGATTCTGCAATTTCACCGCGATTGCTTAGCGCCAGCGCGAGTTCTTCACGATCATCAAAGGGAACCTTCGTTGTGCCCAAAATCTGGTAGTCCTCATGTCCCTTACCGGCCAGCAGCAATAAATCTCCCGCTTTAGCCACAGAACTCGCAAAGAGAATCGCATCACGGCGATCGGGAATGACGACAAAACCCTTTTCTCCGGCAGCAACCTGGGGGCTACTTAACTCGGCGGCACCGGCAGCCAAGGCACCGGCGCGCATCTGCTCGAGAATCTTTAGCGGATCTTCGGTGCGCGGGTTATCTGAAGTCAGAACGGCCAAATCGGAATATTTCACTGCCGCAGCAGCCATCACCGGTCGCTTACTCGGATCACGGTCACCGCCACAACCGACCAGGGTGATCAAACGTTTCGATTCCAATTTACTCAGCGTCGCCAAGACCTGTTCAAGGGCATCGCTGGTGTGAGCATAATCTACCAGGGCCAGAATATCCTGATCATTGACCACGCGCTGCAAGCGTCCCGGAACCTGTGCAGCGGCCGCGACACCGTCGCCAATCTGCTGATTATCAATACCGAGCAGTTGGGCGGCAGAAACGGTGGCCAACAGGTTACTGACATTAAAATGGCCGATCATTTTACTATTGATATCAATTTTCCCGCTTGGGCTACGAAACGCCCCTTTAATCCCCTGCCTGCCGACACTGATATCCAATGGCCCAACCTGGGCGGCAGGATCACTGCCGAAGCTGGTCCACTCCGGGTTTTCCTGCAACAGTTGCCGACCAAAACCATCCTCGCGGTTGATGGCCGCTTTTCCCTGTCCGAGAAGCTCGCTGAACAGTCGCCTTTTACTGGCGAAATAATTGTCGAGGTTCTGATGATAATCGAGATGCTCTGGTGTCAAATTGGTAAAAACCGCAACATCAAACGCAATACCGTCGACCCGATGCTGCTCCAGCGCATGCGATGACACCTCCAGAATAAAGGCGTCGGCCCCCTGTTGCCGAAACTGACCCATCATCTGCATCAAATCCAGAGATTCAGGCGTGGTATGTGAAGACTCCAGCCGATGCTCTCCGAAACGATATTCCACTGTCCCAAAAACAGCAGGAGCATAACCGGCCTGACGAAGCACCGCTTCCAACAGGTAGGTGATCGTGGTTTTTCCGTTGGTCCCGGTCACTCCGATAACCGGGACATCGGCAGTCGGGCAATCATAGAACTGGTCCGCAACCTGCGCCATAACCCGACGCACATTGTCGACCAGCACAAAACTGATGGAATCTGGCAAATCGGCAGGAATTCGCTCTGCAACAATCACAGCGGCCCCGGCAGCAATCGCCTCGGGGATAAAATCGAAACCATCACTGCAGATCCCGGGCAACGCAAAGAACATCGTTCCCCCGCTAACCCGGCGGGAATCACAAGCCAACCCGACGATCTCCAGATCGACCGATCCGTAAACCTGCTCCACCTTGATTGATTTTAACAACGCTGCCAATTGCATCGGATACCCTTTATGCCCCGAGCCGTACCCAGGCCTTTTTTCCATAACGGATCGTCGCCCCGGGTGCTGGTGATTGGTCAACAACCTGGCCACTGCCTGAGAGTTTCAGATTCAATTTTTTCGCCTGCATGGCCTGCAAGACCTGTCGATAGCTCATCCCCCGAAGGTCTGGCATCATCAAACCGTCCATCGGCTCACTGTCGGGAAGAAGAGGGGCCAGATCCGGCAAAGGCTCATTCTCTGCCTGGGCAACCCCAAACGCAGCGACCGTACCCTTCGGCAGAACATTCAAGTAGCTCAGAGATTGTCCGGCAATACGAGCAAACACCGGGGCAGCAACCAAGCCACCATAGGCCTTACCTTCCGGCTCATCGACGGTGACTAAAACAACTAAAGCCGGATTGTCCGCAGGGACAAATCCGACAAAAGAAGAAACACTCTTATCTGGCGAGTAACCTCCGGTCACCGGATCAACCTTTTGTGCCGTACCGGTTTTCCCTGCCACTCGGTAGCCGGACAAAGCCGCCCTGGTACCACCCCCGGATTCAATTACCGCAACCATCATCTCGCGAACCTGCTTGGCAGTCCGTTCTGAAATAACACGATGCTTGACCTCTGGCAGGCGTCGCTGTACCAGCTGACCATCAGCATCGGTCACCCGCTCAACCACATAGGGCTCCATCAACAAGCCACCGTTAGCAATGGCACCCATCGCAGTCGCCATCTGTATGGCTGTAACACTAATACCCTGGCCGAAAGAGATGGCGGCCAGATCAATTTCGAACCAACGCGACGGCGGCCGAAGCATCCCGCTGGCCTCACCCGGCAGATCAAGCCCTGTTGGCTCACCAAAACCAAAATCGCGAATGTAGCTATGGAAACGTTCCCTCTCCAGCGCTTTACCTAGCTTGGCAAAGCCGATATTACTGCTGACCTTAAGCATCTCGCCGGGAGTCAGTTTGCCGTGCCGACCGATATCGTGGATGACTTTTCCACCAACGGAATAACGGCCATTTTCACAATCTATCTTCTGGTTCGGCCGGACGGCCCCTTCTTCAAGGACACCAGCTAACAAGAAAGGCTTAAACGTTGACCCGGGCTCAAACATGTCACAGACGGCTCGGTTGCGCCGCATCGAAGCCCTCGATTTGCCGGGCAGATTAGGGTTGTAATCAGGCTGACTGGCCATCGCTAAAACCCTTCCGCTGGCCGGCTCCATCACCACGACTGTGCCACCGACGGCTTTAGTCTGCTTGACAACCTGCGCCAGTTCCTTTTCGGCGATATATTGCAACGAACGATCAATCGTCAACTGCAGGTTGTGCCCCGGGACGCCTCCTTGGACCAGTTGCTCGGCAGTTGCCAGACCACGACCGCGCGCGTCGCGTTGCGACACCAAACGTCCCGGCTGACCTTGCAGTAGCAGATCATATTCTAACTCGACCCCTTCCAGCCCTTTGGGGTCAAGACCGGTAAAGCCGACCACATGTGCACCAATACTGGCTTGGGGGTAGTAACGCTTGGGCTCGGCAACGAACTTCATCCCGGTGATCCGCAACTTGCGTACCTGCTCGGCGACTTCTGGGTCGAGCTTACGCCCGAGCCAGACAAAACGCTTTTTTCCCGAGAGCAGCCGTTCCAGTTCCTTTTTGCTCTTTTTCAACAGTTTGGCTAACCGACCGGCGACCTGCTGCGGATCTTTGATCTGAAAAGGATCAGCATAAAGCGATTCAACATCCAGGCTCAGAGCAAGTGGGGCGCCTTTGCTATCAAGAATACTGCCACGCTGCGGTGCCAACTCAACAACGCGCTGGCGCTGTTGGTCCGCCCGGTCCTGCAACTGGGACGCCAGCACCACCTGCAGATAGTAAGCACGGCCGATAACAACAAGAAATGCGACAATAAACAGGACACCGAAAAATCGGATGCGCATCTGGATGCCACGCTCCGAAGCCGCCATATCAGTCGATCCAGATGATCTGGCCGGAAGCCGGTGGCCGCAAGCCCAGCTCTTTACGAGCCAGCCCTTCGATCCGTGTATCACGGGAGAGATAGGCCGCTTCGAGCTTCAGCTGCTTTGCCTGTTGTTGTCCAAGACGGATCTGCCGCTCCAAGCTGGAAATATCGTATTCGAGGTTGATCGCATGAATCCGAGACCAGACAAACACCAGCGACAGTAAAGAAACAATAACAATTGCGACAAAAACCGGTGCAAGGCGGGGACGTTGAAGAGAGAATCCATTGATCGTGACAACTGTTCTTGGCAGAGTTTCTGACATGGGCACCTCCCCTGTGTAGACTTCAGACTGACCGCTTGCTGGGCTGATCAGCAGCGTTCGACCGCTCGTAAAATCGCACTGCGAGAACGACTATTCACGTTTATTTCATCAGCACTTGCCTTTTGACCCTTGCGGGTGAGCACTTTCACCATCGGCACATTATTACAGTGGCAGACCGGCAACCGTGGAGGACAGATACAGCCCTTTCCTTTATCGCGAAACAGTTGCTTAACGATCCGATCTTCCAGAGAGTGAAAGCTGATCACCACCATCCGCCCGCCCGGCTTGAGCAATTCGAGGCCGGCGGCAACACCATTTCGGACCTGTTCTAATTCTCCATTAACATGAATCCGCAACGCCTGAAATACCCGCGTCGCCGGATGGATACGTCCCGGTTTAAAGCCGCCAGGGATTGCCGCACGGACCAGCTCGGCCAACTCGGCGGTCCGGGTGATCGGGGCCTCGCCGCGGCGAGCAATAATCTTCCTGACGATTCTTCGGCTGTAGCGCTCTTCGCCGTATTCGAAAAAGATCCGCAGCAGCTCAGCTTCTTCGGCCTGATTGACCACATCGGCAGCGGTAATTCCCTCCAGTGGATTCATCCGCATATCGAGTGGAGCATCGAGGCGAAACGAGAACCCCCGCTCCGGGGTATCAAGCTGATGGGAAGAAACCCCAAGGTCGAGCAGCATGCCATCGAGACCATCGATATCAAGCTGCCGCAAGACGCTATCGGCCTGATCAAAGGTGGCGTGCTGCAGGCTAACCTGCGCCGCGAACGGCGAGAGCACCTGTGCAGCCTTTTCCAATGCAGCCGGGTCCCGATCCAGCCCAACCAACCGGCAACCGGGCGCAGCTTCAAGAATTAAACGCGAATGACCGGCACCGCCAAGGGTTCCGTCCAGATAAACGCCGTCCGAATGCGGTTGCAGCCAGTGCAGTACTTCCTCAGGCATCACCGATAGATGCTCAAACGCAGCCCCTGCCATCCGCTAAAACCCCAGATCCGCTTGCCCTTGCGGATTCTCATCCAACAGGGCTTCAGATTTCTCTGCTATCGCGACATGGGCTTGCTGACTCCATATTTCGATTTTATCGAGCATGCCAATAACCACGGCATCCTTATCCAGACCAGCGTGATCGCGCAACGACTGGGGGATTTGAATCCGCCCTTGAGCGTTAAAGGAACATTCTTTCGCCGGAGCAATCCGGGTACGAAGATTTGCCTCCCGAACCGGACCGGCCGGCATGGCCAGCACATTGGCGAAAATGGTTTCCCACTTGCTCGGCGGATAGGCGACCAAGCCCTCGTTATTGCGCGTGACAACCAGCCCTTCACTCTTGTAAGCTTGACGCAGTTCGTCCCGAAAGGAAGCCGGAATACTTACCCGCCCCTTGAGGTCGATACTGACATTAAATTCACCAGAGAATTTCATACTTGACACCAATTGCTACGCATTGACCCAATTTGACACTTCGAATGTGTGAAAGAATAGCTATTGACCTTGCGTCTGTCAAGGAGAAATCCCTGCTTTTCGGGCCATTGCCAGTTTTAGAAAATGTCGCACTGACAGGCACTTAACTTTCATTAAGAGCTTGCCAGTAGCCTGACATCAGAATGCAAATCCCCGCCGCGACCACAGACCTCTGTAACCAGCTAAAATCCTTCCCCTAAAGATCAAAATCCGTGAGAAAAAGCGTAAAAAAAACGACCCGCTCTGCGGATCGTTACACGCCATAAACAACCAGAGGACCGGCAAACAACCAAAACCTATCACCGCACAGTAAAAAAGGAGCGGCCGACAGATGGCCGCTCCTTAAATGCTAACAGGAAAGAATCTCAGAAAAAACCGCTGCTCTAGCCCTCATCTCGGCCAAGAACCATCTCCACCTCCTCAATCCTCCGATCATCCATCGTCCTTACCCGAAAAACGATGCCATCCTCCTCAAAGGATTCTCCTTCTGCAGGGATCCTGCCCATAACGCGCAACAGATAACCGGCCAGAGTCGTCACATGATCTTCGGGCAGTTCAAGCTTGAAGCGCCGATTGACCGTCCGCACCGATACGGCACCATCAACCAGAAAACGGTTCGGTGCCAGTTGGCGGAAATCTACCTCTTCGATATCGTACTCATCATGGATCTCGCCGACAATCTCCTCGACAACATCTTCGAGCGTAACGATCCCCTCAATCCCACCATACTCATCGACGACAATCGCCAGATGCTCACGCTTCTGCCGAAAGCTCTGCAACAGCACGGCAATACGCTTCGATTCCGGCACAAAGTAAGGCTTACGACAGACATCGGCGAGAGCAAACTGCTCGGTACGACCGATAAAGTCGAGGACATCCTTGGAATGCACGACGCCGACGATATTATCCAGGCTATCGCTATAAACGGGAAAGCGGGAATGCCGGGCGTGTTGAACGACATCCAGCACCTGCTGAAAATTGGCAGTCACATCCAATCCGGCCACCTCGGTACGGGGAATCATCACATCACGAACCCGGGTTTCCGACAGATCAAAGATACCGTGCAGCATGCGTCGCTGCTCCGCCGCCACCACTCCCGACTCTTCGCCGACCTCGATAATCGCGCGGATTTCATCTTCGGAGACCGACAGGCTCTCCGCTTCCTTGGCGCGGAAAAAACTGGTCAACAAGCGCGACAAAGAGGAAACAACAAAAACCACCGGGTGTAGAATCCAGGCCACAAAGCGGATCGGCTTGAGAACCATAAAAGAGGCTTTCTCTGGATACTGGGCGGCGTAGGTTTTGGGACAGACCTCGGAAAAAATCAACAGGATCGGGGTCAAAATCAGAACGGTGAGAAGCTCCCCCTGCTCCCCAAAATAGCCGACAAAAAAACCGGTTGCGATAACCGAAACGGCGATATTGACCAGATTATTCCCGACCAGGATGGCACTGAGTAAACGATCGGGGTTATCAAGCAAGTTAGCCAGCTTATCTGCGCCGGGATACCCTTTTTGCTGCAGGTAACGAACCCGCAACTTATCGAGAGAAAGAAGAGCCGTCTCCGAACCGGAGAAAAAACCTGACAGAGCCAACAGACCCAACATCACCATTAATCGCCAGAGTGCTTCGTCAGACATCCAATCTCCAGGGGGATTTATCGGCAAAAGCAGCAATCCCGCTCGCCGAAATTCAAGCAATAACGCAAGTATAGCTAAAAGAACAAAAGTTGCGCGGAGTGTAGCTCAAACGACCATAAAGGGGAAGAGCTTGTCGTTATACAGTGCAGCATGCTATAAGCCAAACGATATAATTAGCCGTAAAATCTTGAGGTAAACAGATGTCCAAAGCCAATGATGCCGTCCGTCAGCAACATACCAGACTAAGCGAACAACTCCATCACCACAACCGTCTATACCACGGGCTCGGCCAACCAGAGATCACCGATGCCGAATACGACCAATTAATGCAAAAGCTGTTGGAGTTAGAAGATCACTATGATGACTTGATTAGTATCGACTCCCCCTCTCAGCGTGTCGGTAGCGTACCGCTTGACAGCTTCCCACCTGCAACCCACGCTAGCCCGATGCTATCACTGGAAAATGCCTTTAACGCCGACGACCTTCGCGAGTTTGATGCCCGACTGAAGCGCTTTCTGGCACGTGAAGAGTCGATTGAATATCTCTGCGAAATGAAACTGGACGGCGTTGCGGTTGCCCTGACCTACGAAAACGGACAACTGGCTCGCGGCGCCACCCGCGGTGACGGGACCCGCGGCGAGGATATCACCAGAAATGTTCGCACCATTGGCGCGATCCCCCTGCGACTGCAGGGCGACTATCCGCAACAACTCGAAGTACGCGGAGAAATCTACATGGAGCTTGCGGCCTTTCGCCGCCTCAACCAGCAGCGCCGCGAGGAAGGCGAAACCACCTTTGCCAACCCGCGCAATGTAACCGCCGGCAGCCTGCGACAACTCGACTCCAAACTAACCGCCAACCGGCCACTGACGATCAGCTGTTATGGCATCGGCAACATCTCCGGTAACGAACCAAAAAAACACCATCAGCTGCTCGAGGCGTTACGCCGCTGGGGACTCAAAGTCAACCTGGAAACCGTGCGAGTCGCCAACGACATTGAAGCCGTTATCGACCGCTACGATGAACTGATCGAGCTGCGCGACCAACTGCCGTTTGAGATCGACGGTATGGTGGTCAAGGTCAACAGCCGTAACCTGCAGCAGGAGTTGGGGGAAAAGAGCCGTACGCCGCGTTGGGCTATCGCCTGCAAGTTTCCGCCGCGCCAGGCAGAAACCATCCTCGAATCGGTGCGTTTTCAGGTCGGTCGCACCGGTGCGATCACCCCGGTCGCCAATTTGCGTCCAGTCAACGTCAGCGGCGTCAGCGTTTCCAGTGCCAGCCTGCACAACTGGGATGAAATCGAGCGCCTCGGGATCCGCATTGGTGACACAGTGGTGGTTGAACGCGCCGGCGACGTAATTCCCGACATCGTCAAAGTCCTCGCCGAAAAACGCGACGGCAGCGAGCAGGAGATCCCCGAGCCCACCGTCTGTCCGGCCTGCAACTCACCAGTCTCGCGAGAAGCCGGAGAAGTGGTGCCGCGCTGTCAAGGCTTACGCTGCCCGGCGCAGCTGAAGGAATCACTGAAACATTTCTGCGCCCGCGGCGCGATGGATATTGATGGCCTCGGCGACCGGCTGATCGACCAGATGCTGCGCCTGGAGCAGGTTAAAAGCGTCGCTGATCTTTATCGGCTGAACAAAGATGACCTGTTTCAGTTTGAGCGGATGGGCGACAAACTGGCCGACAAACTGCTCAAGGCGATTGAAGCGAGCAAAGAACGCCCCCTGGAGCGTTTTCTTTTTGGCCTCGGCATCCGCAACGTAGGCAGCCATCTGGCCAAAGTCCTCAGCCGTCAGTTCGGTTCCCTCGAGGCGTTGTCCGCAGCCAAACAGGAACAGTTGTTGACGATCCACGAAATCGGCCCACAGGTTGCCGAAAGCGTCGCCGCTTTTTTCACCGACCCGAACAACCAACAGATCCTGCAACAGCTGCAGCAGCTCGGAGTCGTCCCGCTGGCGACGGAGCAATCCCGGGGGGATAAATTTAAGGACAAGATCTTCGTTTTCACCGGAAGTCTGGAGCGCTTCAGCCGCAAGGACGGTCAGGAACTGGTTGAGGCACAGGGCGGAAGGGCCAGCGGTTCGGTCAGCAAGAAAACCGATTACGTCGTCGCCGGACCGGGGGCCGGCAGCAAGTTGGCCAAAGCCGAACAACTCGGCATCACAGTCCTTGACGAACAGCAGTTTCTCGACCTGATGGCAGAGGAGCAATAAGATGTCCGAGGTGAGAGTGGCGGTCCGGGTAAGCGGACGAGTGCAGGGGGTCTGGTTTCGGCAGAGCACCAAGAACAGCGCCGATCAATACGGCGCAACCGGCTGGGTGCGGAACAATCCGGACCGGTCAGTTGAAGCGGTTTTCGAAGGACGACGTGAAGTCGTGCAAGCGCTTGTCGACTGGTGTCACAGCGGACCGGATCTGGCTCGGGTGGACGATTTACAGGTCGACTGGCAAAAGGCGACCGGTGAATTCAGTGATTTCAGGGTCCGTTAAGAAAAAAAACGCTATGCGCGCTCACTGCAGTCGATTGCGGAAAGGGCGATACAACGGATCGCCAATCAGCACCATCTGCCAAGAGAGATAAGGCAGACTTAAAAAATAGCTTTCGGCCAGGGTGTAATAGCCGTCGAGCAGAAAATCGAAAAAAATATCCGGCAGCGGAAACCCCTGAACATAGGGTTCGGCCACCGGGCCGATGGTCGCCGCGACCCCATCTTCGAGCAGCCGTTTGCACCAGACCTGACTGCCGGGCTTCTTCAAGGTCACACACTCACTGCTGGCAATGTGGTAAGCAACCGCCCCCGGCTGCCAGTCAAACGCATCGACATACTTCGCCAAACTGTACCAGCCACTATAGAGCGCAGCTTCCGGAGCTGACCCCGGCGGCAGCAACGCCTGCTGTTGGTCCAAGGTGACCGGCAGGCGACTTAAATTTTCGGTTAGCTTGGCCGCCTTGTGCAGCGCCGCATCATACAGCGCATAACCTTGTAAGTTTTTCTTTTTCGGCGGCGCCCAGCGGGCATCAAAATAGGCCCGTCCTCTCAGCCCCTGCTGTTCGGCCTGCAAACTATCATCAATTACCCGGCGGACAATATCAGGGCTCGAGGCATCCAGCCGAGCGACCATCAGGACCTGCTCTTTGCCGATCGGTAACGACTCCTGGTTGTTAAAACCGACAAAATAGGGATTCGGCAACCACCTTTTCAGCGGATAGTCATCGTTTAACAATAAGGCGATTTCCGAGTCGACCGCCGCAGCCTGCTCCGGCCGGCGATAGGTCTGCATTTCTTGCCGTAACTGCTCCGCTGCGACCTTTAACGATTCAGTATTTTCCGCCCCGGGACGATTTTTGATCTTCCAGTCGAGAGCCTTTTTCTTAAATTTCAATGCCTCCAGTGCTTGCCATTCAGCCTGACTTAACTCTGGCGGCGCAACCCGCAAGGGCACCCCATAAAAGAGCAACAGACAACGGATCTGCCCCGGCCGCTGCGCCAAAAACTCGCGGATCGGCGCCACCAAGTTGCGTTGATAGTCTTCCCGACTGCAATCTTCCTTATCGGTCATTCTGATTTGCAGCAGGTTTTCAGCCGGGATTTGGCGCTGTTGCTGATAATAACGTGCCAGGGATAGGCTCTCGGGAAGGTTGCGGTTGCTAATCAACAAGACTTCTTCGGCGAGTAACGCTAAAGACTGCACAGGGGAAAAAAACAAGCACAGCGACGCCCAGAACAGGCAGCAAACGAAGGGATTTCTGGTGCGCGAATAAAAGAGCATCTCTCGTCCTTGCCGACGAAGGGTGACGTTCCAAACCACAACCAACATGCTGACGATATCGCAAATGAAGCTAGTACCTTGTACCCCCTAAATCGTCGCATCTTGCTTGTTATTTGACGCGCCATCTGCGTTGTGACTTCAGTTGCATAGCGGTGCTATGCGCCCTTAGTCACGCCTTATTGGCACGCCAAATCCCTTCGCAATCTTGCGACATTTTAAGAGTTACAAGGCACTAGTCCGAGTTGCGCAATTCCAGAGATTCTTTATAAACGTCGCTGCCGGGCAGGCCGAAATCCTTGGCGACCTGTTTGACGATCTGCTTCCAGCTCAGATCGGTCGCGGCGTGCAACCTGGCCAGTTCCTCTTTAACCGTCCCCTGCGGCAAACGATCCGGCGCGGGTCCAAGCAACAGAACCAGTTCACCACGCACCCGTCCTGCGGCGTAAAAATCAACCGCTTCGGCGGCCGTTCCGCTGAACAGCTCCTCATGCCGCTTGGTCAATTCGCGAGCAACCGAGAGCTGCCGGTCCGGCCCGCAGACAGCGACAATATCCTGCAAACAAGCCAGCAAACGGTGTGGGCCTTCATAAAAAGCCACCGTCTGTTTTTCATTGAGGAATTGCTCCAGCAGCTGCCGCCGACCGTGAGTCTTGGACGGCAAAAAACCGACAAAACGAAAAGCATCGGTCGGCAGTCCGGATATCGACAGGGCTGCAATCAGCGCCGAGGGTCCGGGGACGGCGGCAACCGTCAAGCCGGATTGGCGACAGCGGGAAATCAGCCGGTAGCCGGGATCAGCGATACAGGGCGTGCCGGCATCGGAGATCAACGCCAACGATTGACCAGCCTGCAACTTTTCGAGCAGCTGCAGCGAGCGCTGCTCCTCGTTATGCTCGTGATAGGAGATCAGCGCGGTTTTAATCGCGTAATGATCAAGCAGCTTGCGGCTATGACGGGTATCCTCGGCGGCGATTAAATCCACTTCCTGCAGAATCCGTACGGCACGATAGGTCATGTCCTCGAGGTTGCCGATCGGAGTCGCCACGACATAGAGGGTCCCGCTCACTCCACTGCCTCCAGTTGTTGCAGCCAGAGATTGACCACCGCATCACTCGGCATCCGCCAGTCACCGCGTGGCGAAAGGGCCACGGTACCGACCTTCGGTCCGTCCGGCAGACAAGAGCGCTTGAACTGCTGGGAAAAGAAACGCCGATAAAACTGCTTAAGCCAGTGAATCAAGTCGCTACGCGGAAAATCGGCAAACGCCTGCTCGGCCAACATCAACACTTTCTCCGGCGAAAAATGCATACGCACCACCTGGTAGAGGAAGAAATCGTGCAGCTCGTAGGGGCCGACAACTTTTTCGGTAAACTGACCAATATTACCATCGGCATCCGGGGGGAGCAGTTCAGGGGAAACAGGGGTCGCGCAGACATCGATCAAGACCTCGGCAACACGCTCACCAAATTCTTCCTTGGCGCACCAGTCAACCAAATAACGAACCAGGGTTTTCGGTACCCCGGCATTGACCCCGTACATCGACATATGATCGCCGTTGTAAGTACACCAGCCAAGCGCCAGCTCTGAGAGGTCACCGGTACCGATCACTAACCCACCGACCTGGTTGGCAACATCCATCAGGATCTGGGTCCGTTCGCGGGCCTGACTGTTTTCGTAGGTGATGTCGTGGCAGGTTTCATCGTGACCGATATCAGCAAAATGTTGCCGCACCGCAGCATCAATCGGCACGACGCGCAGGTCAGCGCCAAGCAGATCAGCCAATTCTTCAGCATTGCCGCGCGTCCGGTCGGTGGTGCCGAAACCGGGCATGGTCAAGGCGACAATCCCCTTACGATCAAGTCCGAGGCGATCAAAAGCCTTGACTGTGACCAGCAACGCCAGGGTTGAATCAAGTCCGCCAGAAAGGCCGATAACCACTTTTTTGCTGCCCGTATGGCGCAAACGCTTTGCCAGCCCGCAGGTCTGCAGCAGAAAAATTTCCTGGCAACGGGCATTACGCTCCTCGTCAACCGGCGGGACAAAGGGCGTGCGGACAACCAAACGACGCAACTCGCGCACCGGACAGGGCGCAAAGCGAAACGCCTGGATACGGAAATTATGCTCCGGATGGCCACTGCCAAAGCTGCTGTTGCGCTGCCGCTCACCAACCAGTCGCGCCAGATCGACATCCGCGACGGCCAGCTGGCTGTCAAACTGAAAGCGCTCGGTTTCAGCCAAAATCTGACCATTTTCAGCAATCAGCGAGTGTCCAGAAAAGACCAGGTCGGTACTCGACTCATTGGGACCGGCTGACGCATAGGCATACACGGCCAGACAACGGGCGGATTGCGCTGCAACCAGTGCCCGCCGATAGGCTTGTTTACCGAGAATTTCCGGGCTGGCGGACAAGTTGAGCAGCAGAGTCGCACCAACCAGTGCCTGCGAACCGCTCGGTGGCGCAACCGCCCAGCCATCTTCGCAAATTTCGATGCCCACCTGGCAATCGGGGAAATCTTCGGCGCGAAATAAAAGATCATCGCCAAAGGGGACCTGCTGTTTATCGATCAGCAGGTAATTGCTGCTGCGCTCGGATGCGGAGCAGAACCAGCGCTGCTCGTAAAATTCTCCGCTATTCGGCAGAAAGGTTTTCGGCACCACGCCACAGATTTCACCGTGAGAAATCAACACCGCGCAATTGAACAAACGTCCGGCCGCCGACAAGGGAGCCCCCACCACCAGAGTCATCGCTTCAACGGCGCTAAAGCGGGCCAGTTCAATCAGCGCCTGCTCGACGCGCTGTTGCAGCAGCTGCTGAAAAAACAGATCACCACAAGTATATCCGCTCAGACAGAGTTCCGGGAACAACACAAATCGACACTGCTGCTGACTCGCCTGTCGAGTGACTTGATAAATCTGTTCGAGATTGAAATCAACATCGGCAACCCGTAACTCCGGGGTCGCCACGCCGAGGCGCAGCATGCCGAAAGCCGTTAAATCAATCGACTGACTTTCTGTCGTATCAGTCATACCCACTCCTGTAGAGAGCAACCAAATATATTAATGGAATTAATCTGCCAGCCCGAAAGCATTCGGCAGGTGATCGATAGAAACACGGCCATCACTCTGGCATAGAATTGCCACAACATCAAACCGGGGCTGCAACTTACCAATACTTTCCTGCTTTAGATACCACTGCGCGGTACGGATGATCTGCTGTTGCTTGCGAACGCCGACGGCCTCTTGTGGCAGACCGAAACCGGTCCCACGGCGCGTTTTAACTTCAACAAACAGTAGCTCGTTGCGACGCCGGGCAATAATGTCGATCTCACCGACCGGGGTGCGATAATTACGCGCCAGGATTTTCACCCCTTGCTTGCGCAAATACAGGACCGCCTGCTCTTCCCCCCACTGCCCTAAAGCAAGCCGCTCCTTGCTCATCTACCCCTCCAGGTGTTCTTTGACTCCGGCAAAACTGGCCCGATGATGACGGCCCGGACCGATCCGGGCAATCGACTCTCGGTGCTGCAGCGTTCCGTAACCTTTATGCTTGGCGAAGCCATACTCCGGTTGCTGCCGGTCGAGACTTTTCATGATCCGATCCCGAACCACCTTGGCAACAACCGAAGCCGCGGCTATCGACAAGGAACGGCTGTCGCCCTTTTTCAACGTCTGCTGCGGGGTCGCCACCGGCAACGGCGTGATCCCATCAATCAGCAGATAATCGGGGGGCAACCCCAGGCGACCGATCGCTCTTTGCATGGCCAATAAAGTCGCCTGCAGAATGTTTATCTGATCAATTTCTCCCGGCGAAGCGACCCCGATGCCGACATTTCGAGCCTGTTGGCAAATCAGCGGGTACAGAACATCACGTTGCTTTTCCGACAGTTTTTTCGAATCGGTCAGCCCCGGAAGATCAAAGCTCTGCGGCAAAATAACCGCAGCCGCCACAACGGGACCGGCTAAAGGACCGCGCCCGGCTTCGTCGATTCCGGCAACCGTCCGGTACCCCCTGTGAAGTGCCTGTTCTTCAAAGTAGAGGGTTGAGACGTCACTGCGGCCAAACAGTTCCAGATTGTGCATAAAAGAACAGATCCCTAAAATACAGAAAAAAAAAGCCCCCAACAGTAGTTGGGGGCTTATCTTACCTAATCCCGAAGATCAAGCAAAACGCTTTTCGGTGATCCGAGCAGCTTTACCACGCAGGTTGCGCAGATAGTAAAGCTTGGCACGACGCACCTTACCGAAACGAACAACTTCGATTTTCTCGATATTTGGTGAGTGGAGTGGGAAAATCCGCTCGACACCAATACCACCGGAGATTTTGCGCACGGTATAAGAAGAGGCAATGCCACGATTGTAGCGCTTAATGCAGACACCCTGAAAAAGCTGGATCCGCTGCTTGTCGCCCTCGACGATCTTAACATGTACCTTAAGGGTGTCGCCGGCCTTAAAAACCGGGATATCCTTCTTTAGTTGTTCCAATTCCAACTGATCGATGATGTCCATTCTTCATCCTCCTCGATGTATCAATTCCGTGTTTTTTACAATACGGTTTTAGCGTTTATTTTCTGCAGGACAATCCCTGCGTAACAACCTATCTAATTATCAGACTCTGCAGCCCGTTTAATTTGTATCAGTTTCTGCCTGTCTTGCTTACTCAAATCCGCTTGTTCCAACAGCTCCGGTCGCCGCTGCCAGGTCCGTAACAACTGCTGCTCACGACGCCAGTCAGCTATTTTACCGTGATCCCCAGAGAGCAGCACGGGTGGAACATCCATCCCGTCAAATACTGCCGGTCGCGTGTACTGTGGATATTCAAGCAAACCGTCCGAAAAGGAGTCAGTTTCAGCACTGCCCTTCGAACCGAGCACCCCCGGCAGGTAACGGGCAATAGCATCTATCATCACCATCGCCGGCAACTCACCACCGGTCAAAACAAAATCGCCGAGGGAATATTCAGCATCAACCAGCGACTGACGTACCCGTTCGTCGAATCCTTCATAACGGCCACAGAGAAAAATCAAACCGTCCTCAGCGGACAGCTTCTTGGCGTGACCCTGATTAAAGGGGACGCCCTGCGGTGTCATCAGCAACACCTTCGAACTTGGCGTTCGCTGCTTCAACTCGGCAACAGCCCGGGCAATCGGTTCCGGCTTCATGACCATGCCATCACCACCACCATACGGGGTGTCGTCGGTCGTCAGGTGCTTGCCTTCAGCCCAATCACGCAAGTTATGCGCACGAACCTGCAGGAGCTCCTGCTTAATGGCCCGACCGATAATGCTTTCCTGCAACGGCGAGTCAAACATGCCGGGAAACAGGGTCAGAACGTCAAAGATCATTGTTGCTGCGGAATCAAGCCTTCAGGAAGATCGACCCACATGATCTGTTCCTGAAGATTGATCTCCAATATAAACTGCGCTACAGCGGGAATCAGAACTTCACCAAACGGTCCCTTGACTACATAAGTATCATGGGCGGCCGTCGTGAACATTTGTTGCAGACGACCAAGTGGACCACGTTGTCGGTCAACCACCTGCAAGCCTTGCAACTGTTCCCAGTAATGTTCATCAGCTGCCAACTCTGGAAGCTGATCTTCAGGCAGAAGAACCTGCCCACCGATCATATGCTCAACCTGATTGATCGATTCATGATCCTGCAGACGCAATAAAACCTGCCCCTTATGAACAGCCTGACGTACCGGTTTGGCAGTCAGCATTTCACCTGAAGGCAGGTGTAAATAAACTTGCTTTGCAGCCAGTAAAGCATCTGAACCACCGGAATTCAGCCGGATTTTCAGGTCTCCTCGCAAACCATGTGTGCCTACGATTTTGCCTATTTCCAGCAAAGATTCTGATCGGTTATCCATTTACCCTACTCTTGCCTGTTAAACCGATCCGAAAATCCGATTACTCCATGATCTGCAGTGCTGCGCGTCGATTTTCACGCGTCGCCTTAGCATTGAGCAAGGTTCGCATCGCCTTAGCGTTACGACCCTGCTTGCCAATGATCCGCCCCATATCTTCCTGGGCTGCAGCTAACTTGACGAGAACAGTTCCATCTTCGGCCTCTTCCTCAGAGATAACAATCTCATCAGGTTTTTCGACCAGAGACTTGGCGATATACTCGATCAGGTCTTTCATGGGTCATCCTCCGGGTGGATAGGGGCCCGTTGCCCCGGATTCGGACCAGTTCGGATCAGGCCTTATGCAGTTGCCTTCACCTTGAACTTGGCCCAGACACCGGCGCCACGCAGCAACCGGCGAACCGTATCAGTTGGCTGTGCACCCTTATTCAGCCATTCCAGGGCGCGATCTTCTTTAAAGTTCATCAGGGACTGCTCCTGGCGCGGATCGTACTGACCCAGAGCCTCGATAAAACGGCCGTCCCGAGGACAACGCTCATCGGCTACAACAACCTGGTAAACTGGCTTCTTTTTTGCGCCGCCACGAGCGAGCCGGATCTTTACTGACATGCGGTATTTCCTCCTGGTACTTCTTTTTGTATGTGTTTCGAATAGTAAACTTTAGTTTCTATTCCATGTTTTAGAAAGGAAGCTGACCACCCCGGCCAAGCATCCCCTTGAGTCCTTTCGGACCCATCTTCTGCATCTTCTTCATCATCTTTTGCGCTTCGATAAAGCGCTTGAGTAACTGATTAACATCCTGCACCCGAGTGCCGCTGCCATTGGCGATCCGCAAGCGCCGCGACCCGTTGAGGATTTTATGATCAAGCCGTTCTTTTGCAGTCATCGAACGGATAATCGCTTCAATTTTCTTCAACTCATCTTCCGGCAACTGCATCCCCTTGGCCTGCTTCATCGCCTTGCCGGCGCCGGGAATCATTTTCAGCAACGAGTCAATGGAACCCATTTTCTTGACCATCTGCATCTGCTCAAGAAAGGTTTCCAATGTAAACCCATCCTTGCGCAGGGCCTTTTCCATCGCCGCAGCGTCATCTTCGTCGACCGCGGCCTGAGCTTTCTCGATCAAGCTGAGAACATCGCCCATACCGAGAATTCGCTGCGCCATCCGATCGGGATGGAACTGCTCAAGCGCATCAAGCTTTTCGCCCATACCGACCAACTTGATCGGTTTACCGGTGACGGCCCGAATCGACAGGGCGGCACCACCACGAGCATCGCCGTCCAACTTGGTCAGAACAACCCCGGTCAAGGGCAGCTGTTCATCAAAGCTGGCAGCAACCGTCACCGCATCCTGCCCGGTCATCGCATCGGCGACGAACAGAATTTCTTGCGGTGCGACACTGGCGACAATCCGCTTTAGCTCACCCATCAATTCAGAATCGATGTGCAGCCTACCAGCGGTATCAAGAATCAGTGTATCAAAACCATTCAGTTCTGCATATTCACGTGCACGGGTGCAGATATCAACCGGATCTTGCCCGGGATGAGAATCAAACACCTCAACATTAATCTGCCGACCAAGCGTTTTAAGCTGCTCGATAGCCGCCGGACGATAAACGTCAGCCGGAACCAGCAGCGGATTGCGCTTATCACGCCGTAATTTCAGAGCCAGCTTGCCACAGGTTGTTGTTTTACCCGCGCCCTGTAAACCACAAAGCATCAAAGCAACCGGCGGCTTGACGGCTAAATTAAGAGAGTTATCCTCCCCTTCGCCCATCAGCTCGGCCAGTTCTTCGCGAACAACCTTGATAACCTGTTGTGCCGGGGTCAGGCTCTTCAGAACATCCTGACCGGCCGCCCGTTCACCGACGCGGGCAACAAAGCCCTTGACCACCCGGAAATTGACATCAGCCTCTAGCAGCACCAGGCGGATCTCCCGCATGGTCTCCTTGATGTGCTGTTCCGTCAAACTCCCGTGTCCACGGAGCTTCTTGAAAACCGAATCTAGCTTGTCAGATAGTGTATCAAACATATCACTGCTACGGCAAAATCCACGAAAGACTAAATATAAAAAAGGGCCAAACCCTTGTCAAGTCCAAAACCCTCGCACAATAAGACCTTTCACAACAATTGCGAAAAAGTGCCGTCTTGCTTGTGCCAGACCTCGGCGATAACCAAACCTGTATCGTTCAACGCCGCCTCTATCTGAGAGCGATCATCCGCAGAAAAACGGATGGCCAAGCCACAATCAGAACTCAACTGGCGCGGCACCGGAATCAGCAACACCGCTAACCCCTCAGCCTTAAGAACTTTTTCCGCCTTCATCACCCGATGAATCGAATGAAAAATGGCGACACAATCACCGTCATTAACCACGTCAAAACTCCTACCTGAACCAAACCTCCAGCCCAGCTCGGCCGCGCATCATGCCACGTTTGCCAGCCACTTGCAAGAGGGTATCTCTGCTTCGGTGACAATTGACAGCAATCCTCGCAGAAGGTTAGAGTGACAATAGTAACATATCCGATATATACGCCCCCGAAGGGATCCATACGTGCAACTTGATAACTTCCTGCCGCTTGCGGCGCTACTGATCTTTTCCTTTGGTTCAAACCTCCCCCTCGGCTACCTCCGCGAAACCAGCCGAAAATTTTCCCTGCATTGGTTTATTTTGGTCCACCTGTCAATACCTTTTATTGTCCTGTTACGCAGCCTGTTTGGCTTCGGCTGGCAAATGATCCCCCTGACCCTGTTCTGCGCAGTCTCCGGGCAACTCATCGGTGGCCGTATCCGCCGGCGAACCCCACAATGAGCCGCAAGGGTCGCACACCAATGAGGCAGGCCGCACGGGTCGGCTCAGTCCTCAAACAGGTCCTTGGCAACAATAACCTTGACGATCAACTCTCCCGCTACCAGGCTTGGGTCATTTGGGACAAGTTGGTCGGAGAACAGATTGCCCACCGGGCACGACCGCTAAGGTTCCGCCAGGGCATTTTAGAGGTTCAGGTTGACCACCCAGTCTGGATGCAACAGCTGCAGATGCTAAAACCGAAGATCCTGGAAAAACTGCAACAACAGCTGCCGAACGCCGACATCACTGATATCTACCTACGCAAAGCGGCAACGCCTCACGCCAGAGGAAGGCTGTCCCCTAAAAAACAGGAAGCACCGAAATGGCAAGAGACCCAATTATCAGAGCGGGAAAAGAAACAGATAGAAATCCAGCTTAACCCACTTCAAGACCCGGACATAAAAGATGAAATGCGCCGACTGATCACGTTACAGAAAAAGCTCGACAAGGGCCGCGACAACAGCTAATCAATGGGATTTGCATACATTGCCATAACCTCAGCAGTATAATCGCGTCCCACCCCTTCGTAGATAAACAACGGCTTCTCTACAACCAGCCCAGCCCGACCAGCCTTACGGCCTTCGATCAAAACCATCCGCGCGGGATCCGAACGACGAGAATGGATCATCCGCAGCCGCTTCGGCTCGATGCCACGGGCCGCCATCAACCCGAGAAGTTCCGGGAGGCGCTCAGCCAGATAAATCAGCGCAAACCGTCCACCGTTTTTGAGCAGCCAGGCTGCGGCAGAAACAAAATCCTCCAACCCTCCAGCCAATTCATGCCGCGCGGCCGCACGTTCGTCCGCCGGAGAAATCCGCCCTCTGCCAACTTGCCGATAGGGAGGATTACTGACCACCAGATCGCTACTTGCCACCGGCAACAGCTGCCGAACCTGGCGCAGGTCGCCCGGGACAATACGCACCCGCTGCTGCAAGCCGTTTAACTCAACATTACGCAGCGCCCGCTCAGCCAAAGTTGATTGCAGTTCGATGCCGATCAGCCTTACCGTCGCATACAACTTGGCCAGAATCAGCGGGATAACCCCGCAACCGGTCCCCAGATCAACAACTGTGTCGCCCTCACGCACATCAACAAAGCGTGCCAGAAGTACCGGGTCGAGCGAAAAGCGATAGCCCTTTTCCGCCTGAATCAGCCGCAGATCGCCAATTGACAATTCATCGATAGTTTCATCCATAGCCATCACTAAGCACAAAAAAACCAGTCACGTCAATACGCCACTGGCCAGCCAATCCATATTTCAAGTGATCGCTAGAAGGTCTTTTTAACCTGCATTTCCCACTTGTGCTCGACCCGCTCAGGCTGACTGATTCCGGCTGTCCGGGTCCCGTATGCGTAGTCGAATTCCACCTGAAACTTGGAGAAATCAATACCAGCGGAAAGGAAGACCAGCATGGTACCGGTCTCCGCAACGGTGTCAAACTCATAACGTAATTTGGCGCTGAGCAAGGTCTGACGGGTTGGATAAATTTCCGAGAAAAGAGTAAAACTATACGATGAATCCGATTGCCCACCCACCTGAGTGTAATCCTCATATTCAAACTCTTCGCCCACCGCAGCAAGCCTACGCAACAAGCCACGATCCTTCCAGAAGGTGTATTTGTACTCCTGGGTCAGTAGATAGCGCTGATCAGAATCACCGGCCTCAAACTCTCTCCATTCAAATTCCAGCTTCAAACCATTCTGATGGTTTCTGCCGGGCAAATAATCAATCCGGCCAGAACTGGCAAAACTTTTTTCTACAGCCCCGCCCTGCCGAACAAGAGAACCACCGTCAAGCAGACCCGCATCGGCACTAGGTCCGTCCAACACACTGCCGACAATCAACTCACTATCCATTGATGCCGTGACAGAACGGCCATAATAATTAACATTATGAACAACCGAAAACTGCCCGCCAGAAGCGGCTGGCGAGTCGACATAATCATACGTAAGCTCCAGTCGGTTATAGATCCTGCTGGCCGGCCGATGGTCCAGCGACCAACTGCTTATGGAACGATAGTAAGTCCCATCAACGCCCCCACTGGCACTACTACTGTCAGAACTAATGGCATCAATACTGGCTTGGATAAAATCGACCGTCGAACCATCATAGGTCCCCGACCCATAAACCAGCTCCTGATCAAACGAGGTGCGCAGCTCGGAGGTCAAATCGCTGGAAACCTGCCCCTTAAGCTGCTGCTCCCAATAGGAAACATCCTGCCCGCTTTCTGCGGTTCCTTCAATCAGGGCAACCGAATAGGACCCGAACAGCTCTGTCGGTGTCCGGTAGCGCTGGTTATTGTAAGCCTCGATTCCGACACGCAACGCATGACCCTGACCATCCGTGCCATCCTTGTGCTCCAAATCCAAGGTTGGCGATACAATATAGCGGGACTGGGTAAAAGCCTCGATTCGAGACGCCAAGAAAAGGCTGTTCCGCGAACTCTCAGTACCGCCCACGGCTGAACGACTCTCGTCACTTGCCGTCTCCAGTCGCACCCGCCAGGTCGTCTCTCGATTCAACCGACCATTGGCAAACACAGGGACCTCTAAACGCTTCTCTACAGAATTAGCGTCACGGATCCGGCTGAATGAGGTATAGGCTCCACCACGCCAGTCAGACCTTTGGGCAGCCGTGAACAGATTATAATCATATCGCTCTTGATATGATTCCGTAGCATTCTGGCTCGGAGTTGTTTCGGAATAGGAGATATCGGTGGACACCTGGATCCAGTTGGTCAAATCGACCCATTGCCGGCGGTTGACATGGTCGATGGTCCCCAGCAGATAGGTCTGCTCTTCGTAATCATTGCTCGGGTCAATTTTGTCATCATGGGTATAAAAACGATAATGAAACCAGTTTTTATTCTTATTCAGCGAGACAAAGGCCAGATCACGGTCGGTATAGTGAAGGGGGGTCGGGCCCTCGATATCCCTGACCTCCGTCTGGCGAAAATCAATAAACAGTTTCGGCATCGCATTGAGCACATCCCGGTAGGTACCACGGTAAGCACCATTCTTGACCCCGGCCATCAAGGTCAGTCCGGTGGTCACACGCGAACCGCTCTGCACTCCGGCAACAATTCCCGATTGATTATCAGACTCTTGACCACTGAACAACTCCCCGAGCTCCCGGGTCTCCAGACTTGGGCTATCCATATCGAATGAGTATAAATGCAGCCGGAACGGCAAACCGCCAGGGGCCAGCAGCAGATCCCCCTTGAAGAGAATTTTATCGAGCGGATTGTCGATAGCGACCTCGGCACCATTTATTTCCGTATCAACCTGATTCCATTGATACCCCAGCGCCAGATCATACTCCCCAGCTCGCCCCTCGCTGAGCTTACCAGCCCCCTGCCAGAGCAACGAGTACTGCTGCACAAAGTGACTGGCACTCTGAACATTTTCCCCGTCCTCCTCGACGTCATGCTCAGCATAACGCAACGCTGCAGAGCCACTCCAGTCATGCTCCAGCGCATACGACGAACTCGCCATCAGCAGCAGAACAAGCAGAGAAAATATGAGGTTAAACCTTAGAAGCATCGAAGGTCCTGACAAAAAAAATTGTCGGTCAAACTTTAGACAGCGTGCCTTGCCACATACATCACGGAGCTGAAGGATTTCCCCTTCAGCTCCGTATGTATGCAACTCGATGGGCCTAGCGGTTACTTATCGTGGCAGGCAAGGCACAGGGCCGACTGGGTATTGGTGGTCCGAAGGAACGGCTTCGTGCCAGCCACTTCGGTCCCCGGATCGTGAACATCGTGACAGGAAGAACACCAGACGTCACCGGCAAACGTCAAGTCAGCCGGGTCGTCGTCCGCACCGTCGGCAGTGCCGACCGGCTTCAGACCGGCGCCGCCGGTATTATAGGCAAAGCCGACCGGATGGTCGTTGGTGAAGTTAACACCGAGCAAGGCTGGACCCGCAGCCAAAGTCAGAGTCCTAGTAGTTACAGTGTCCGCCAGGACACCGGTAGCACCATTCAGGTTAACCAGGTTTTCCGTCATCGCACCGTCATGGCAGCTCATGCAGAGCAGCGTGTCACCCGTGGCGAGAACCATCGTTGCATCGAAAGTGGTACTCGTATAAACGACCGGAGCAACTAGAGCATCAGCGTTGCGGTTCCAGAGCGGCACAGTGGAAAGTGCCGCGTGCGGGGTGTGACAGAAGACACACAAACGGTCAGTATTATCTGAGCCATACTGCGTCCCATCGACCGGTGACGTAAAAGTCGAAAGGCCGGACATGTCATGAGCCGAGTTTAGGATACTTGCCGCCATTGCCGACGAAGACGCCAGCAACAGCACTATGAGCATTACGCATACATTTTTCATCATCTTGCCTCCATGTTTTTCCCTGTTCGGGAAATGTTGATTGGACCTTCTTACTACTATTGACTACTCCTAATTAATAAAACCTACTACTATCCCCCTTGTTGCACATTTCATACCAGACAGAAAGTCAGCAATATCGTCCCCGCAATGCGCTACCCGAGCAAAAACACGCGATCCCCCGGACCTGCCAGCGATTTCGCCACTCCTCTCACCTCAGTCTTTTTGCTGGTAATACTGCAAGTCCTGCTCGGTCACCGGATGGGAACGCAGGTAATCCGCATTCAGGTATTGCCATTCAGCAAACCGCTTATTCAGCATATCGGCGATATAAATCCGATCCTGCTTATCGATAAAGATAGAATTTGGACTGGCAAAACCGATCGCCTTCCCGGTCGGGCCATCCATACCGGTATAGAGCAAAAAATCCCCTTTGGGAGTGTAGCTAAGCAAAGCGGACTTGCGAGAATCGACGATATGCAGGTTGCCTTCACTGTCAAAAGCGAGATCCTTGGGCATCTCGAAACCTGAACGCTGGTCACTGCGCTGACCGAAGAAATAGAGCGCCTCCCCTTCGGGAGAAAAAACCTGAACCCGCGCATTAAGTATTTCGGTAACAAACAGATTGCCGGATTTATCTACCGCTACCCCAGACGGAGCGCGCAACTTCCCCAACGCAAGACCCTCCCCACCAAGGGTCTGCAGATGCTGCCCCCGCAGATCAAAAACTTCAATTGTGTGTGCGGCGATATCTGAGACGTAGATTCTCTGCCGAACATCATCGACAACAACCTTGAGCGGTTTTTCTAGCACCTGTTCACCGAAAGAAAACAGAGGGCGGTGATCGGCAGCCATCACCACGATATTTTTGTTCTCGGGGACAACGACATAAATCTTTCCGGAATTGTCGACCGTCACCCCGTAGGGCTTGCCGTCCATCCGCTCAAAAAGTAAACCGACCTTACGCGCATTGAAATCAAAGATCAGAACGTTTGCCTGTCCCGGATCGGACACATAAACCCGCCCCTTGCCATCAGCGGCGATCCCCCAGGGGAACAGCAGCTTTTTGCCGCTCTCTCCCAACAGGGCCTCAAGAGCCCGCGCTCCGGCGGACGTCTCTAACTGACTCTCAGCATAATAGACGCCGATCCATTCTAACTTGGGAGTCTGCGGCGGTGCCGGCCAGAGAATCCGTGGCGCGGAGGGCGTAGCACAGCCGGAAAGCAAAAACAACAATCCGGCGAGCAAGAAAAGCTGCTGCAAAAAAGATCTGTTCTTCACATCGTCCTCCGTCACATCTATTTCCGATGACATTTCTGACACAAGGCAAAACGACCCTGTACCCCGCCAACAAAATACCAGCGCCCCTTGCCACCATGCGGATTATGGCAACTAACACAGGAAAACTCTCGCCCAGCACGAAGCGGATCCTTGGGACCGCTGAGCGGATGTGAGCGGCCCGTCACCCCGCGCCCGACATGTACCCCCTCATCGATCTTTTCATGGCAACCGAGGCAGAGCTCGTTAACCTCTGCTACCAACTGCCCCTGATGTGGCGTCGCATGGGAATCATGGCAGGTATTACACAAGCCTGCCTCAACCGGCCCGTGGACATTTTTCTGCCCAAGATATTCATCAACGATATCCTGATGACACTCGTTACAGAGATCGGCATGAATGGTCCGTTCGCGAAAACGCCCCTTGTCATTTTGCAGTTCATGACAAGAACCGCACTCATAGGCCCCGGCCGGACCATGCGACCATTCCGGGCGCAACATGCCGCGATGACAGGTGACGCAGGGATTTTTCTGCGCTGAAGGAAGATCCATTGCGGCTTCGTTTGGGCTCAGATCATGACAGGCAACACAAGCCGCCTCTTTTTCCGGAACGTGCATCAGGAAACGGCGAAAGCCCTCCGGTGGAGGGGCTAGCTGATCGGCACGCAAAAAGAACTTAACTTCGGTCTCCGCAATCATCTCGCCTTGCTGATAACCACGCACCTTGACCCGATTCTCTCCGGGGTCAAAAACCGGCTGCAGAATCAACATATCCTGAAAGACCGCACGGTACTGCTCCCCGGAGATATCGATCAAATCGCTGGTCTCGCCGGCGATTTCGACAACCAACCCATCAACCCCTTCTCCAGCCTTAATGACCAAGGCTTCAGAGCGGTTAATATAGGTCTCATTGCCCGGATAAAGAATTTCAAGGGCTGCGGAAAAGCTGGCGCAATTCAAAACAACAACAATCGTCAGAATCATGATTCTGAGCATAAATTTCTCCATTTATCTCTGCTCTTTAAAATCAGTCGGGACATAAACCTCATCGCTACCAATCGGATTATTCTTTAGATACGCCTCACTTAAAAACTGGAACTGGTGCACCATCTTGCTCAGGGCATCGACAACAAAAAAAGCGCCGCTGGCATCGGCAGCAATCCCCTGCGGGAAGTCAAATCCCCCAGGGTGCACCGCGCCACCAACAACCACTGATCGCCCACCGATGGTTTGTAAATAATTCCCCTGCATATCAAAGGTAACAAAGCGGTGAGCCCGACTGTCGGTCACATAAATGTGGCCAAAGCCATCGACAGCAATTGCCTTGGGCAGCTGGAAAGACCCGAGAGCGGTCCCCCGCTCGCCGAACATGCGGATAAAACTGCCGTCCTGTTTGAGCACTTGAACGCGCGCATTAAGGCTATCCAGCACCACAAGCTCGCCATTTGGGCCAAGATCGAGATCAAGCGGGAAATTGAACTCCCCTGGGGCTGAGCCGCGCTTGCCGAGTCGCGCCAACGGTTGACCGTCGGCACTGTAAACCGCAATTTGGTGATTCAAGGTATCAGCGACATAGAGCCGACGGTGCACAGCGTCGAAAACCATCCCGTTCGGTCTGTTCAACTGGCCTTTGCCGAACTCAGCGACAACCACCTCCGACGGACTAAAACGAAAGATAGACCCGGTTGACGTATCAGAAACATAGCCGCCGCCCTGATCGTCATATGCGACTCCCATCGGCATCGGAAAACGAAAAATTTCGTCATCCCGATCATGCAGGGTGCGAATCTCACCAGCCTCAAGATCCGCAATCAGCAACTGCCGCTTGCCCATATCGGCCACGGCAAAACGTTTGCCACCAAAGGTATCGATACCACGTGGCGAAGCAAAAATAGCCACCCCCGCCTCGATGCCGAGAACAGCTTGAGCAAAGGCGCTTTCCGCCGGCCAGACATCTTGGTCGGCAGCAAAAAACTTGACATATTCGATCTTCGGCTGCGGGCTGCCTATCGGCCAGAAAAACCGCTTGCTCGCCACCTGCGGTTGCGAAGCGCAGGCGTTTAGCAACAATGGCAAGAGCAGCAACAATACAAAACGGAAGCTCATCTTTTATGCTCCACCCTTAATCATTCGGGAACGGCCGAACCGGATCGTAGGTTTTCGGCTTATGACAACCAACGGTGCAGGTTGTTCCACTGTCGCTCTCTTGGATATAGATCGGAATCTCCCAGCGGCCGAAACCGGGAATCTTGCTCTTCACCAACTTCTTCTGATCAGCGCCATGAACCCCGTGACAGGTTTTACACACCCGCCCCTTGGTTGCCTTGTTGACGTGCAGAAAATGTAGATTGCGGTCACCGTTGCGGAAGCCGGTCAGCTCCGAGGTTCGCTCGTAGAGGAAGGCCCGACTGTCATGGCACATGAAACAAAGCCGATAATCATCCTCGTCAAAACCGGTATAAAAGGGCTCAGGATAACTCGCCTTAAGAATCCGGAAATAATCGGAACCGTGCGGGTCGTGGCAGCCCCAACAAACCCCTTCGGCAACCGGCTGGTGCTGACTTTTGGCAACAGCCATCTGCTCGCCGATCGCATCGTGGCAACTGACACAGAAAGTTTTTTCCGGCGCGGTAAACATTCGCAGGTTCCCGTTGCCATGGGGATCATGACAGACGATACAACCATCATCCATTGCCGCGTGCGGGGCCTTGGCGTTGGTGGCCGTATGAGCAATATCGGCATGACAATCAGCACAGAACGCCACCCCTTCGGCTGGCAACATCGCTGGAGCCTTGCCGGTGTGGGGATTATGACAAGAGGTACAGCCTTCGGTTACCGCAGGATGCACGTTTTCCATATCGATCAAGCCCTGCTTATCGACATGACAGAGGTAGCAGAGATCATTGCCCGGGGCCAAAAGCTGAAATTTATAATCGGTTGCATGAACATCATGACAATCGGCGCAGGCACCATTAGCGACCGGCTCGTGGTCAAATTTCTCAGCCACCATACTGTCATGGCACTCGTAACAAAGATCGGCTCCCGTCGAGGGCAACAACGCCGGTTCTTTACTTTGGTGCGGGTCGTGACAATCAGTACAGGCCCCAGCACCAACCGGGCCGTGTGCATAAGCCTTGCCGGCGGTTTTGCTTTCGTGACAAAGAGAACAAAGCTCACTGCCGGGCGCCAGCAGCAACGCCTTATTATTGGTCGCATGAGGATCATGACAACCAGTGCAATCTCCAGAAGCTACCGGGGGATGGACTGTGCCTCCGCCATCGGCTTTGCTTTCATGGCACAGATAGCAAAGTGCGGCACCTTCCGCTTTCAACATAAAGGCTGCGGCATCGCCATGTGGGTCGTGGCAGGCACTACAACCTTCTTCGATAATCGGGTGCACCACGGACTTACCGGCAAGAAAGTCCTCGTGACAGCTGAAACACATCTCTTGCCCTTCACCGGGCAACATAAATGGAGAATCGGTGGCATGAGGATCATGGCAGGAGATACAGTCACCACGCCTAACCGGGGTATGCAATACAGCTTTTCCCGCGCCAGGATCTTCGTGGCAGGTCAAACAAAATTCGGCTCCAGCAGCCGACAGCATACCGGCAGCAGCCCCCGAATGGGCCTTATGGCAACCTAGACAACCATCATTAACTATCGGGTGGACAACTTTACGCCCCGTGGTTTTGTCTTCATGGCATCGGTAGCAAAGAGCAGTATCCTCTCCGTAAAGAAAATATTGAGTTTCGCCCTGATGGGGGGAGTGGCAACCGGTACAGCCTTCCTCGACAACCGGATGAACAACCGGATCGTTGCCCGTCTTACTGCGATGGCAGCGGTAACACAGTTCCGGCCCCTGATCAATCAGCTCAAAGGCCTTTACTGTCTGCGGATGCCGGTCGCTTTTCTGACGGTGACAGATTTGACAACTGGCCGCAGCAACCGGGCCGTGGACATACTGTCCTTGACCATAATTAGCGTGACAGGTCGATGTAACACAAGTCTCATCGGCCACGGCAGAAAGGGTGCCACCGAGCAAAAAAAGTGCTAGCAAAATGCAAAACGAAACCGCACGAAACATTGTATAACCTCCCGACCCATTACAGCACTCTTATGAGCCAAGGCTAACTATACAAGAAATGCACCACCTTTTCTACTAATTAAATAAAAAAAACCGACCCGTAAATTCCGGATCGGCTTTCTTGACTAACCAGGTACTACAACAAGCAATTTATTTAACGTGACAACCTTTACACTTGGTTGGTCCGCTCTGCTTCTTGTGACAGTCTTTACACTGCTTGTGATAAACTTTTTTCGACTTGGCAACTTCAGGCTTAGCATCGTGACAGCTCTTGCACTTTGCGTAATCACCGGTGTGGTGACATGCGGCACAGTCAGTCAAGCCTTGGTGCTTGGCGTGATCGAAAGTGACAGCCCCCATCTTGACTTCCATCTTGATGACAGCAGGACCGTTGTCAGCAACCGCAACAAAAACGGTAGAAGCAACGAAGGCAACAATTGCCAGCAGTACGAGCATCTTCTTCATTGGTGGATCCTCCCTTTAATGTTAAAAAATCATGTCCAACGACAATTTAGTCATCACCCGTACGAGTGTCAACTGAAAAACTGTATATTGTATACGATTTCAAACTTTTCAGATCAGTCCGTCAGCGGCTAACTTCTCCTGCACCTTATCCGACTTAACAACCACTCCTGCCGCCATTTCACGCTTAAACTCCGACAGCTTACCGACCAACTCATTGTCTTCAGTTGCCAGGATTTGCGCGGCAAATATCCCCGCATTCCGAGCTCCGGCCGGGCCGATCGCCATGGTCGCCACCGGGATCCCCGCCGGCATCTGCACCATCGCCAACAGAGCGTCCAAGCCCTGCAACGAAGTTGCATCAATCGGCACAGCAATAACCGGCAAGGTCGTTTCCGCAGCAACCACGCCAGCTAAGTGGGCTGCCGCGCCGGCGCCAGCAATCAACACCTTGATACCGTTATCGCGGGCACCGCTGACATAAGTCGCAGTCCGCTCCGGGGTACGGTGGGCACTAGAGACTATCATCTCAAAAGGGATATCAAACTGCTTCAGAATCTTAGCCGATTCAGCCATAATCCCGTAATCGTTGTCGCTGCCCATCAAAATCCCAACCAACGGCTTTTTATCACTCATTATCCGACTCCTCAAATTCTCTGACTAATCTCTATTCAGCGCACGTGCGCCGATATCCTTGCGATAATGAACGTCCTGCCAATCAATAGCAGCAACACCCTGATAGGCCTTGTCGATGGCAGCCTTAACGGTGTCACCGAGTCCGGTCACCCCAAGCACCCTGCCGCCATTATTAACCACCTGGCCATCTTTAAAACTGGTTCCGGCGTGAAAGACCATCAATTCGTCGATCTGTGCAGCATCCTCCAGTCCGGAAATTGCCAACCCTTTATCAAAGGCAGACGGATAACCGCCACTGGCCATAACAACGCAAACCGCAGCCTTCTCATGCCACTCGATGGAGTCCTGCTGCAATTCACCACGCGCACACGCCTGCAACACCGGGACGATATCCGACTTCATCCGCATCAGCAACGGTTGCGCCTCAGGATCACCAAAACGGGCATTATATTCCACCACCCGCGGCTGGCCATCCTTGATCATCAGACCGACGTAAAGGATTCCGCTGTAAGGGCAGCCATCGGCAGCCATGCCAGCGATAGTCGGTTTAACCACGGTTTCAACGATCAGATCGTGCAGTTCCTCTGTCACCACCGGTGCCGGAGAGTAAGCCCCCATGCCGCCGGTATTCGGCCCCTCATCACCATCAAAAGCACGCTTGTGATCCTGTGACGACGCCAGCGGCAGGATATTCTTACCGTCGGTAAAGGCAAAAAAGGATGCCTCCTCCCCGTCCATGAATTCTTCGATGACAACGCTGGCACCAGCACTGCCGAAAACCTTATCGAGCATGATATCGTCAACCGCCGAGATTGCCTGCGCTTCGCTCATGGCGACAATAACGCCCTTGCCGGCGGCCAGGCCATCGGCTTTGACCACAATCGGTGCGCCCTGCTCCTTGATGTAGGCGACGGCATCGGCATGCTCGGTAAAGGACTTATAGGCAGCAGTCGGAATATTGTACTTGGCCATCAGATCCTTGGAAAAACCTTTACTCCCCTCAATCTGCGCGGCAGCCTTGTTCGGCCCAAAGGCATCCAGACCGGCAGCCTGAAAGGTATCGACAATCCCCATGGTCAGCGGCACTTCCGGGCCGACCACGGTCAGATCGATCGCTTCAGCCTTGGCGAAGTCGCATAAGGCATCAATTTCATCAGCACCGATGTGAACACATTCCGCCAGCTCGGCAATACCTGGATTGCCCGGCGCACAATAGATCTGCTCGACCAATGGCGACTGAGCGATTTTATAAATCAGGGCGTGCTCACGACCACCACCACCGACAACTAAAACTTTCATCTTTGAAACTCCTTGGTTTGAACCACAGAGCAGATAACAACTGTAGGGGCGACCTACAGGTCGCCTCGGGCGAGGCATGCCTCGCCCCTACACCAACTCAATAACGCCGAATGAAGAAGCGTGATTTTTACGCGTAATCAAGGCGCCCAAGAAAAGGCGCGGAGGCGTACCGAAAGGTACGCCGCACAAGTCTTTTCGCCGGGCAACGCCGAGTTCGCGTAAAAGGCGCGCTTCCTAGTGCTTAAAGTGCCGCATGCTGGTAAAGACCATCGCAATCCCTGCCTCATCGGCAGCAGCAATCACCTCTTCATCACGGATCGAACCACCCGGCTGAATCACGGCAGTGATCCCGGCAGCGGCAGCGTTGTCGATACCGTCACGGAAGGGGAAGAAAGCATCGGAGGCCATGGCGGCACCCTTAACATCCAACCCAGCGTGCTCCGCCTTGATGCCAGCAATACGGGCCGAATTGACACGGCTCATCTGTCCTGCGCCAACGCCGATAGTCATGCCGTCCTTGCAATAAACGATGGCATTACTCTTAACGAACTTGGCCACCCGCCAGGCAAATTTGAGATCATCAAGTTCCTCGGCGGTCGGCTCACGTTTGGTCACCACCTTCAGCTCGGCACTCAATGCCAGGTCGGCATCCTGAACCAGCAGCCCGCCATTGACCCGCTTAAAGTCAGCGCGCTGACTCGGTTCAGCTGGCCACTCGCCACACTCGAGCAAACGCACATTTTTCTTTGACGCAACAACCTCGGAAGCTGCGGCGGAAACCTTCGGTGCAATGATCACCTCGACAAATTGCTTCTCGCAGATCGCTTTGGCGGTCTCGGCGTCCAGCTCCCGATTGAAGGCGATAATGCCACCAAAAGACGACTCTGGATCGGTCGAAAAAGCGCGCTGGTAGGCATCGAGCAAGTTGACACCCACCGCGACACCGCAGGGATTGGCATGCTTGACGATGACACAGGCCGGACCTTCACTGAACTGCTTGATACACTCCAGAGCGGCATCGGTATCGCCGATATTGTTATAGGAAAGCGCCTTGCCCTGCAATTGGCGGGCGGTCGCAATCGACGCTTCAGTCACATTCTTCTCAACGTAGAAGGCTGCATTCTGATGCGGATTCTCACCGTAACGCATCCCCTGCGCCTTGTGATACTGCAGGGTCAAAGTCGGAGCGAACTCGGCATACTCTTCACCGGTCTTCTTGCCCAACCAGTTGGAGATGGCGCCATCATAGGCTGCGGTGTGCTGATAAACCTTAACGGCCAAGTTGAAGTTAGTCTCCTCCGACACTTCGCCGCTGTTCTGCTTCATTTCAGCGAGGACCTTCTCGTAATCGGTCGGATCGATCAGCACAGTGACGAACTTGTTGTTTTTAGCAGCGCTACGCAACATGGTCGGGCCACCAATATCGATGTTTTCAATCGCATCAATCAGGCTACAATCTTCTTTGGCAACGGTCGCCTCAAAAGGATAGAGATTGACGACCACCATATCGATCGGCTCAATGTCATGCTTGGACATGGCATCAACATGCTCCGGATTGTCGCGCAGGCCGAGCAGCGCCCCGTGGACTTTGGGATGCAGGGTCTTGACCCGACCGTCCATCATCTCCGGGAAACCGGTATAATCGGAAACGTCCATCACCGGGATACCGGCATCGCGAATCATCTTTGCCGTGCCGCCGGTGGAAAGAAGTTCAACACCGAAGCTGTTCAGCTCACGGGCCAGATCGAGAATACCGGCCTTATCTGAAACTGAAATCAACGCTCGCTTGATGGCTGCCATAGGATCTCCTTTTGTCTGTAAATAAATAACGTTCGAGAAAGTAAATAACGTAAACGGAAAAACGACTTAAAAAACGAAGAAAGGACAGTCGCTGGACTGTCCAATCACACAATTAGATTCTTAAGTGTAACGACTTTTACGAAAAGTCAAGGCTGGCGAGAAATGCATTTTCAAACGCTGGGGTCCCAGACAAGGGATAAGGCTTAAGGCTCGAAACCAGTGTTTGTGCATACTCGGTAGCATTTTGCCGCTGCAGTAACGACATCAGACCGTCGAGGACCACAGCGGGCAGAAAACGGGACTTTTCTAGCACGATTTCCGGCAACATAGCAACCCCTTTCAATGCCGCTGCCGGCAGCGCGCCCCCCAATGCTCCGGCTATTCTGACGGCATCAAGTTGCTCAGGCCGCAACCCTTTGCGCTGCAGCAAACAATTAACTCCAGCCAGCACGGCCCCCTTGGCCAGCTGAAACGCGCGCAGGTCGGCTTGCGTCAACCTCAAGCAGGTCCGCGCATCGCGGTAAAGCTGCAACGCCTGGGCGTCACCATCAGCGACCAGATAACGCGCCAGATTCGAATCGATCTCATCGGCGGCTCGAATCCGACCATCGGCAGTAATCAAACCAGCTTGCAGCGCACAACCGAGCAGCGCAAACAGGCCGCTGCCGCAAATCCCCTTCGGCACCCCACCGCCAGCAACGCTCAAGGCAAAGCGGTCTTTGACAATCGCCACATCCATCAACGCACCGTACCCGTAACGCATCCCGCAGGCAAGGTTGCCCGCCTCAAAAGCCGGACCAGCCGCCACCGAGGTGACCAGCCAGTCCTGCCCGCTCCAAAGAGCCAGCTCGGCGTTGGTACCCAAATCAATATAGAGGGTCGGTTGATTTCCCGGCGGGTCACCCAGCAGTACCGCCAACAAATCGCCGCCGACATAGCCACTGGCCAGCGGCAATAAATACAGGGGCACCGGCAGGTCCACACCGAGGGCCTCACAGTCGAGAAAATTTCCGGCCCAATAGACGGGGCGATGCGGTGGCGACAAAAGAGGCTTGACCGATTGGCCCGCAAGCAGATGGCTGATGGCCGGATTGGCGGCCGCCGCAGCCGCCGTAATCTGCGCGGACTCGCCACCTGCCTCAGCCAGTAGTTGCTCAATCAGCGCATTAATCCCACCAACCAGCAGCTGCTGGAGTTGCGCGGCATGACCCGCCAAGGCTGCTTCCAGCCGTTGCAGGACATCGGCACCGAAGATCTGCTGGGGATTATCGAGACTGACCTCGGCGACGATCTGACCATTAGCGGCGCAGAGCC
The DNA here is from genome assembly GCF_055389805.1 of Desulfuromusa ferrireducens. NCBI lineage: Bacteria > Pseudomonadati > Thermodesulfobacteriota > Desulfuromonadia > Desulfuromonadales > Geopsychrobacteraceae > Desulfuromusa > Desulfuromusa ferrireducens. Next base: position 2,394,790 of record NZ_AP042415.1, on the reverse strand, counting down.
GCCCCGCCAGGCTGGTGGTGCCGAGATCCAAAGCCAGAAAAGTTGCAGAAGTTGTCGCCATCGGAAATCCCTCGGAAAACATTTTTAGCAAGACAGCGATCAGCGACCAACCATTAATTGATCACTTCTGTCTTAACGTGACATTACCACTTGCAATTTCGTCTAGTTATGCGCGAAGTTAAAAAATATGTAACAATGAACGAAACAAACTCGCATGAGCTATAACATCCCCGATATTGCTCGGCAAGTCTGGAGCACGACAAATGGTGCAAATTGAACGGACGACAAGACATTTAACCCGAATAAACTTGGTAAAACATTGAAAGTTCTCTTTGTTACCCCACCGATCTCGCTGGCAGATCGCTATGGAGACCTGAAAGGAGCAGGAAGTTCCACCCCCGCTCTTGGCATCCTGCTGCTGGCGGCAATCGCCCGCAAGGCCGGGCACTCAGTCGCAGTGCTCGACGCGGCAGCGCTGAGCCTTCCCAGCGAAACCATTCTGCAACGACTCAGCGCTGAGCGGATAAATATCCTTGCCATCTCGGCAACTACGCTCGGGATTAACGCCGCCCGGGAGCTGGCGGATAAAGCCAAGCAGGGCTGTCCCGACATCCGAATTGTGCTGGGCGGGCCACATGTTTCGGCCATCCCGGAGCAAACCCTGCAGCGCTGCGAGAGCATCGATTTTGCCGTCGTTGGCGAGGGAGAAGAAACCTTTCTCTGCCTGCTGGACGTCATCGAAAACAAGTCAGATCCAGCCACCGTGACCGGACTGGCATTCCGTCGCGACGGAACCATCCACTGCAACCCGCGCCGACCGTTCATCAACCGCCTCGATGACCTCCCCTTACCCGCGTGGGATTTACTCGCGGGGTTTCCGGCCGAATATTCTCCGGCCCCCTTTAAAACCCTGCAGACCCCTGGCACCTCCATCGTCACCTCGCGGGGCTGTCCGAACGAATGTATTTTCTGCGATCGCTCGGTTTTTGGCCACAGTTGCCACACCCACTCTGCCGACTATGTTGTCGCCATGATCCAGCACCTGCATGACAATTACGGCATTAAAGAATTCAGCATCGAAGATGATACCTTTATCACCTTCAAACAGCGGCTGATCGATATCTGCCAACGGCTCATCGAACTGGATTTGGGGATTTCCTGGTCCTGCCTGGGGCGCATCAGTCAAGTCACCGCCGGGAATCTAGCCCTGATGAAAAGAGCCGGTTGCTGGCAGATCAGCTATGGCATAGAAAGCGGCAATCAGCAAATTCTGGAGAGGATTCACAAACGGGTCAGTATTGAGCAGATCCGAACCGCGGTGGCCTTGACCAAAGCGGCCGGAATCCGGGCAAAAGGGTTTTTCATCATCGGCCATCCGGGTGAAACGGCAGCAACGATAATAGAAACCCACCAGCTAGCGCTGGGGCTCCCGTTAAGTGACATCAGTGTCTCACTGTTAACCCCCTTTCCGGCGACAGAGTTGGCGTCCCGCGTCGCTGAGTTCGGCCATTTCGATGCTGACTGGAGCAAAATGAACCTGCTCAACGCCGTTTTTGTGCCCTTCGGCCTCACCGAAGAGGAGCTGCTGACAGCGCAAAAAAACTTGCTGCGGGACTTCTACCGCCAACCGCGCGTCTGGTTCGATTACGCCACGCGTCTGTTGCGTAACCCCGCCATGTTCGTTTCGCTCTGGAACGGTTTTCGCGCGTTACAAAGGAGCACCTGAGATGGCGGCCGCAGCGACTTCAATTAAAGCTTCGGTTGTCATTGTCAACTGGAACGGCAAGCAGCACCTTGCCGACTGCCTCGACAGTTTGGCCGCGCAAAGCTTCCACAACTTTGAAACCATCTTGGTGGATAACGGCTCGTCCGATGGCTCCGTCGATTTCGTCAGCAGCAACTATCCGTCGGTCAAACTAATTTTACAGCAAGAGAATACCGGCTTCGCGTTAGGCAACAACCTCGGCTTTGCCCAAGCCTCCGGGCAGTACCTTATCACCCTGAATAACGACACCCAGGTCGATCCGGACTGGCTGCAGACGCTCGTCGCAGTCGCCGACCAAAACGAGAGGGTCGGTATGGTCGGCAGTCGCATCTGCGCCTTTGACGAGCCGGATCGGATCGACTCCCTGGGCGTTAAAATCTGTGCCGATGGCATGTCACGCGGAGCTTTCCGCAATCAGCTCTTTTCCTCCCTCGCCCTGCCGGAATCCTTCGACATTCTGCTGCCGAGCGCCTGCGCCGCCCTCTACCGCCGCGTGATGCTCGAGCAGATCGGCGGGTTTGATGAAGACTTCTTCGCCTACTGCGAAGATACCGATCTGGGACTGCGCGGCCGGCTGGCTGGTTGGCAGGCGCTGTTGGCAAGAGATGCCATCGTCCGCCACAAATACTCACAAAGTGGCGGCGCCTTTTCCCCCTTCAAGCTGTTTCTGGTCGAACGTAACCACTACTGGCTGGTGAGCAAAACATTTCCGGCCTCCTACCTCTGGCAACTACCATGGCAAACGCTGCGCAGGTATCTGGTACAATTCAGGGTCCTGTTAGCCGGACGCGGTGCCGGAGCCGAGTTTGAACTAAGTCGCCACAAAGGACAGCTGGTAATGGCCCTCCTCAAAGGGGGACTGGCGGCCGCGGCCGGGCTACCAAAGGCATTCCGAAAACGAGCGCAGATTAAAAAGCAACAGAAACTCGACAATGACACATTCAGCTCAATCATCAACCAATACCAGCTCAGTTACCGGGAGTTACTCGACGATGCCAGTTGACACCAACCTGAATAAAGAGGGGATGATTTACCAGCGCGAGCAATATGCCAAGGGGGGCTTGGGTGTTCGCTACTGGGATTATCGCGACGATTCGGCCTTCCGTCGCATAAAAGGTCAGGACATTCTGGATGCTGGTTGCGGGGAAGGAATCACGCTGGAAAAGCTGGTTAAACAATTTACACAAGGGAATATCGTCGGCATAGACACCGAAGCGGAGAATATCGATATCTGCCAGCAGCATAAGTTGCCGGTCCAAGCCGGGTCCGTCTATCAAATCCCCTTTGCCGATAACAGTTTCGACACGGTGCTTTTTTCCGAAGTGATCGAACATCTCGACAGCCCCGATCAGGCCCTGGCAGAAATAGCTCGGGTGCTGCGACCGGGAGGGTGCGCCATCGTAATTTTTCCCAATGACTTCATGTTTATGGTCGCACGGCTGTTAACCGGCAAATTCCGCGAAGCCTTTTATGACCCTGGGCACGTCATGCAGTGGACGCCGGCGAAAATCAAAACAGCCCTCGACAACGCAGGCCTCAAACCGCTAAAACAAAAAAGCCTGCCGTTCTTTTTCTGGCCGATCTGCCTGCACCACGTCGCCGTTGCCGAAAAATGCTGACCAGGGACAAGAGAGCCATGAAAACAGCACTCCTGATTTTTGCCGTTTCCAGCACCACTGTCATCAGCCAACTGATCCTCAAAAAAGGAGTTATGGCGCTGGGCATCGACAAACTGGAATTTTCAGCCTTACTGGCCGCAGCCAGATCGCCGTTGATTCTCGCCAGCATCAGCCTACAGGTAATCAGCTTCGCCTTGTGGATTTTTGTCCTCGCCCGTGCCAACCTGGGCTATGCCTTCGGCATTTCCGGTGCCTTTTTCTACCTGCTGCTGCCGCTGATGACTTGGTGGATTTACAATGAAAAACTCGCCCCGGCCCAATGGCTGGGATTGTGCCTAATTACCCTCGGGGTTATTTGCGTGGTAACCAAGCTGGAATTCCTGCGATGAAACAACCGGCCAAACAGCAGCCGACCGGCAAGAAGCTTAAAATCCTCTGGATCAATGCCATCAACCCTTATTCTGAGGTTGAAAGCAGGTATCCCAACCTCGGCATCGGCTACTTAATCGCGGCACTTGAGCAGGAATTCGGAACGGAACAATTCCAGTTTAAAGTCATCGACCGCAAAGTTCAGGAAACCCTGCAAGCCTTTGCGCCACAGATTGTCGCCATCTCCGCCGTCAGCCAGAACTACCACTTGGCGCAAAGCTATGCACAGTTGGCGAAACAACAGGGGGCCCTGGTGCTGGTCGGCGGCGTCCACATCTCTTTTTTGCCCCAGACCCTGGCAAAGGGGATGGATATTGGTGTGCTCGGCGAGGGCGAAGCAACCATCGTCGAGCTGTTTCAACTTTGGTTCTCACAGCAGCTGGAGCCCAAACACCTGCATTCTATCGCCGGAATCATCTTTCGCGAGACTGCTGGCAAGCTAGTTCAGACCGCGGCCCGGGCACCGTTGGAAAATCTGGACCAGTTACCGAAGCCCAATCGTTCCCACTCGCAGACGTCATCCCACACCTACCTGTTCACCTCCAGGGGCTGTCCCTATCGCTGTAATTTCTGTGCCTCCTCGAGGTTCTGGAACCAAGTGCGCTTTTTTTCGGCGGAGCGGGTGGTCGCAGAAATCGAAGAGCTGGTCCGCTATCAACAACCCCGCTTTATCAGCTTTTTTGACGACCTTTTCATCGCTGACAAAAAGCGCTTTTTCACCATTGTCGAACAGTTGCAACGCAAAGGCCTCACGAATAAGGTCCGCTTTTCTTGTTCCTTACGCGCCAACACGGTGACCGAGGAGATCGCCGAGGGCTTAAAAGCGATGGGCATCGCCTCAGTAGGGATGGGTCTGGAATCGGGCAACCAGAGAGTTTTGAGCTGGCTCAAAGGGTCGGGGATCACGGTAGAACACAACCGCAACGCAATCAGGCTGCTGCGTCGGCAAGGGATCATGGCCAATGCTTCGTTTGTTATTGGCGCCCCCGACGAGACGGAGGAAGAGATCCGCGACACCTATAATTTCATCAAAACGGAAAAGGTCAGCTTGTTCGACACTTACGTCCTCACCCCCTTTCCTGGCACCCCGGTCTGGGAAAATGCCCTGGCCAAGGGGCTGGTCAGAGAAGATGAGCAGATGGATTGGTCTAGGCTGAACGTCAACTTCGGCGTCAACCCACAAAAGGCGATTATCCTCTCTGAAACCTTAACGCGGGAGCAACTGATCCGTGTTTACAAAAAATTCCAGCGCTACCGCCTGCTACACAATGCCAGCAACCTCTGGCAACACCCGATGCTTTCCGACCTGCCCAAATATCTGTTCAAACAGGCGCGGGAGAAAGTGCTCTCGAGAGGCGACAAATGACCGACGTGGCCGAAAAAACCCTCACCATCCTTCCGGCGTTCAATGAAGCTCGGCAGATTGCCAACGTCATTCACGGCATCTCACAAGTAATGCCAGGCACGGACATACTGGTTATTGACGACGGTTCTGCTGATGCCACGGCCGCTCAGGCGCGGCAAGCAGGAGCCACGGTGATTACACATCCCTTCAATTTGGGCTACGGGGTGGCGATTCAGACCGGCTATAAATACGCCGCAAAAGCAGGCTACGCCTACCTGGTCCAAATTGATGCCGATGGCCAGCATGACCCCGACGGGATTCTTTCTCTCCTGCAACCGGTTATTGCCGGGGAGGCCGACTTTGCCCTCGGCTCGCGTTTTCTTGCTAACAGTGAAAGCTACCAACCGCCGCTGCTGCGCCGCACCGGGATGAAATTGTTCCGTTTTCTGGTCACCAACATCATCGGTCAGGACCTCAAAGATTGCACCTCCGGCTATCAAGCTTTTAACGCCAAAGTGATTCGCTTTTTTACTCAGGATGTTTTCCCCTGCGATTATCCCGATGCCGATGTGCTGATCAGCCTGCATCTGGCTGGGTTTACAATCAAAGAAATCCCGGTGAAGATGTATGAAAACCCCGAAGGGAAATCGATGCACAGTGGCGCCAAACCGTTCTACTACGTGTTTAAAATGCTGCTCTCCATTCTGGTCACCGTGTTGCGCAGTCGTAAATTCTATCGAGGGAACTGATTATGCCGATCAATCAAAAGCTCTTCGCCCTGCTGATTTCCGTGAGTATTTTTCTGTTTATTCTGGAGATGGTGCGGCGCAAGAAATTACGTGAGGAATATTCCGTTCTCTGGCTGGCAACGGCCGTTGTCATGCTGGTGCTGATTCTTAAATATGACTGGCTGGTCGCGTTAACCAACCTGATCGGTGCGGGCCTGCCGACCTCAACCTTATTTCTCGGTTCGATCATTTTTTTGATGCTGATTGCAGTGCAATTTTCGATAAAAATATCTCGCTTGACTGAACAGGCAAAGAACTTAGCCCAGCAGAATGCCTTACTAGAGCTGGAAGTGTACAAGCTGCGGCAAGCGCAGACAGCCCTCACCGAAGCCCAAAATAAGTAAAATCTTATTCTACCCCCTCTGGCAATTTCAATTCAGCAGCTTCAATATCACGTAAAAGCTGTCGATAAAAACCTGCATCCAATCGCTTCAGTCGTGGCAGATAGCTACGCGACTCCTCCACACGACCCAACTCCAACGCAACAGATGCGTAATTGAACAACGCATCCGCCTCGGTTGGAGCAAGGCGTATCGCTTTACCGAACTGGACAAGAGCCGCGGACAGGTCACCTTGGTGGTAAAGCACCACACCCAAACCGAGATACCCCTTGTGATTTTTCGAATCAAAATAGGTTGCCAGACGATAATACTCTTCGGCTTTCCCATATTCTGCAGTTTTCTCGTAAACAACCCCTAGGCTGTATGCGGCCAACGAACGCTGCCCTTCCATTGTCAACGCTTTCTCCAACAAAGTAATGGCCTGTTCCCGCAGCCCCAGTTCGTCGTACAAGACACCCAAACCGACATGAGGTTGCGCCGCATCTGGATTCAACTGCAGTGCCCTAGCGAACGCTTCCTGCGCTGACCACAAATCTCCGGCACTATAATATGCCTTCCCAAGATTTTCATAGGGCCGATACGCAAAGGGGTGTTTGCTAATATTGTCTTCCCAAAAAGCCACTTTGTCGGTCCAAAGCTCGTTTCGCTGCCATGTCAACAGCAGTAGCGGACTAACAAACAGAGCAAGCAGAACAAACCGGTTGATTCGTGACAAAAACCAGTCGCAACTATCGACCAGCACCAGTCCCAGCCCGATCAACGGCACATACATACGGTGCTCAAAAAAAGCATCCAAAGGAATAACCGAAGATTCCACGAGCAACAACAACAAAAACCACCCGATCCCAAAACTTATTAATGGCCGGAGTCTACGCAGCCGCCAAGCAACAGCAAGCAAAGTGAGCAGACCAGTGCCACCCATCAGGCTCCGCCAATTTAACAGACTATCGACAAGCGGATAGCAATAATCCAGAGCCTGTTGCTGCGGCCAGAAAAACAACCCAACGTATTGCCAGATAACGACCGCCTGTGTCGCCAAATAACGTCCCCTTAGATGCTCCGGTTGGATATCAGCCAGTACCTGGCCAGCCCCATCCTGCGCCAGTACAAAGTATTCGATTCCACCACCAACCACACTCAAGGGACTTGCCACATCAGTCACCTGCAACATCAGACCGAGCAACGGCACCAGGAAAAATGGCAGGACAAACAACAAGCGTTTCTTCCAAACGAAGGCACCCGAAGCTATAAAGAAAAACTCCAACAGCAGTAAAACGGCCGGAAGAACAGCGGTATTTTCTTTTGTAAGAATGGAACAGATGCCGAGCAAAAAAGTGCCTGCCAACAGCAACCAGCCCAACCGGGCTTGCGACTGAACAACTTCCATCCGCTTTCTCCCGTGTACGTACATTATCAGTGCCGACAGGAAGAACAGGCAACTGAGGGACGTCATCCGTTGCACAATATAGGTCACCGCCTGGGTCTGCAGTGGGTGAGCCAGAAAAATCAACGCCACCCAGAAAGCATAGTCCCGCCTCTGTACCAAAACCTGAATCAACCAATAGACCATCAACCCATTACACAGGTGTAAACCTACATTCATCAATCGATAGGGTGCTGGAGATAACTGCCAGAAGTGATAATCGAGAGCAAAAGACAGGTACGACAGACCTCGAGGCGAGAAAAAGTTTCCGGCAATCCGCCAGAGATCCCTGATCTTTTGATTATCGACGATATTTGGATAATCATCAAAATACCAGGGAGCATCCAAACTAACAGAATAAAGAAGACTTCCTGTCAGAATTAAAAACAGCACCGCTGGCAAGTGCGGTAAGAAGCGCTCGGAATTAATCACTTCAGTTTTTTTTATTCCAGAACTATCGTTTGCCATTCTAGGGACATTCCCCCTCTTGCAAATAACGCCGCGGCACGCGACTGCCGATACGGCAAAACACCTCATAAGAAATGGTGCCCAACTGCTCGGCCCAATCATCGCCCAAAATAGATAACCCACCGGCGCTGCCGAGCAGGGTGATGCAATCACCGATCTCGGTTTGCGGCAAGTCGGTGACATCGAACATGATCCAGTCCATACAGACGCGGCCGATCAGCGGTACTTTTTGCCCGTGGAGAATCCCCTGCCCGCAGCTGGAGAACAGCCGATTGTAGCCATCGGCATAACCGATCGGCAGTACCGCGACGCGGGTTTCGCGCGCGGCATGAAATTTATGCCCGTAAGAAACACCACTACCGGCCGGCAAGGTGCGCAGCTGAGCGATACGGCTGCGCAGATGCATCACTGGTTGCAGATCAAGCTTTTCGGCAAAAGCGGCACCGGGCAAACCACCGTAAAGCATGATCCCGGGGCGCACGATAGTCGCTTCGGGCACATCCAAACCGGACAGGCCAGCACTGTTGCTGATATGAATATCCTCCGGCAGAATACCAGCATCGCGCAACATGGTCTGTACGGCGCGAAATTGCTGCAACTGCTGCGCAGTCACTACCGAATCGAGTTCATCGGCGCAGGCCAGGTGCGACATCAGCCCGGCAACTTTCAAGCCCTTCAGTTGCAGCAACTGCGGCAAAAACTCACCAAGCTGCTGCGGCAGAAAACCGACCCGGCCCATCCCGCTGTCAATCTTGAGGTGGACGGCGAGCTGGCGATTTTGCTGCAACGCTTCGGCATTCATACGAACTGCGGTTTGCAGATCGAATAAAGCCGGCAACAGATGATGTTCGAGAAAAGCCCCCTCCTGTCCCGGAAAGCAGCCCCCCAAAACCAGCAGGGACTCGTCGAGTCCAGCACGCCGCAGCTCCAGCGCTTCTTCCAGGGTGGCAACGGCAAAATCCCGCACTCCAGCCTGCTGGAAGTACCGCGCCACCGGGATGACACCATGGCCGTAGGCATCCGCCTTGACAACTGTTAAGATGCGCTGATGATTCAAGCAGAAACGCTCGGCCTGGCGTAGATTGTGCCCAAGGGCGGCCAGATCAATGTCGACCCAGGTGGGTCGGGAAGAGAAGCTGTCGTTCACCTATCATTCCTCCTATCAAATAGCGGGCACAAAAAGTTTATGGAGCGAAAGAGTCATACATAATACGTCCATGATGCGGCTGTAAAGTAGCAATCAACAGGAAAGTTAATTGACACCAAAGAGTCGAGACTGTTACGATTTTCTATTGTACCTGAAGTCCTTTAGCCGATGGAGATATTAAATATGTGCCTTGATTACGGCCCATTCAAACTGATCAACAATGAGCAAGAGACCAACTTAGATGACATCGCAACTGTTTTGATTGAAGAAGATGGACTAAAACTGATCGATTCGTTCGGCAAAACCAGCAAAATTGCCGGTCAAATCTGTGAAATCGACTTGATGAATCAGCGCATTGTCCTCGCCTGATTCTTTGCCTTTTAGCTTAGCCCTATAGATTTCCGCAAGGGAGATTACCGATGCTCTCCGGACTGTACCTGATCACCGACGACAACCTGGATGGAAAATTACTGCAGAAAGTTGCGGCAGCCCTGACCGGCGGTGCCCGCGTTGTTCAGTATCGGGCAAAAAACATCCGCCCGGACGAGCGGCGCAAAATGGCGCAGGACCTGCGTGAACTTTGCAGTCGCCACGATGCGCTGCTGATCATCAACGACCTGCCGGAATTGGCTCGCGATGTCAATGCCGATGGCGTCCATCTGGGCCAGGATGATATGCCAGCGGTTCAGGCGCGACAACTGCTTGGCGGTGGCAAGATCATCGGCATTTCCACCCACAGCGTCGAGGAAGCCCTCAAAGCCGAAGCTCAGGGTGCCGACTACATTGCGATTGGCAGCATCTTTGCCACCGACAGCAAAAACGACACCACCCAGGTCGGACTTGACACCCTGCGTAACGTTCGCAAAGCGGTGCGCGTGCCGTTGGTGGCAATCGGCGGCATTACTCCAGACGGCGCCTTCGAGGCGATTGAGGCTGGAGCCGATTCAATCGCGGTGATCTCCGGCATCATGGCAGATGCCGATCCGGCTCGTGCCGCCAAGGAATATTCGCTGCTCTTTAACCGCAACCAACCGAATCCCAACGGCCGGGTGTTAACCATTGCCGGATCCGATTCGGGCGGTGGTGCCGGCATCCAGGCAGACATCAAAACCATCAGCCTGCTCGGCAGTTACGCCAGCAGCACGCTGACCGCGCTGACCGCCCAGAACACCCTCGGTGTTGCCGAAACCTACCAAGTGCACACCGATTTCGTCATCAAGCAGCTAAACACCATCCTCGACGACATCGGCACCGACACCGTCAAAACCGGCATGCTCAGCTGGGGGGGCATCGTCACCCGCGTCGCCAAAGTGATCGCCGACCGCTCTTTGCTGGCAGTGGTTGATCCGGTGATGGTCGCCAAAGGCGGTGAATCACTGCTCGACAAAGAAGCACACGAAAGTTTGATTTCACGGCTGCTGCCGGAATCGTACCTGCTGACCCCGAATCTGCCGGAAGTTGAGGCGCTAACCGGTATCGAGCCGCGCAGTGTCGAAGAAATGATTGATGCCGGGCGCAATCTGCAAGAATTGGGAACCCGTAATATCCTTATCAAAGGGGGGCACCTAGATGGTGAAGCGACCGACATCCTACTGCTAGGGGATGACGAATTCAGCTTCAGTTCACCGCGCTTCAACACCATCAACACCCATGGCACCGGCTGCACCCTGTCGTCCGCCATCGCCACTTTCCTCGCTCAAGGCTATCCGCTACGCCGCGCCGTAGAACGGGCCAAGCGCTTTGTCAGCCTGGCGATTGAACATTCGGTGCCGCTCGGCAAAGGGCACGGCCCAGTTAATCATTTTAAAGCGGCAATGCAACTCTTGCATGAAGAGGCCCCGGTAGATTAGACTAGCGCCCGACAACCGTATACAAACGTTCACCCGCAGCGCTACCACTGCACCAGTGACAGCGCTGCTTTTCACTTTTGAGGATATTTGAAATGACTCAGTTGGAGATGGCCCGCGACGGGCAGATCAGTGATTTGATGCGGCAAGCCGCCGCTGCCGAAAATATCGACCCGGAGATCCTGCGCCAGAAGATGGCCGCCGGAACGGCCGTTATCTGCCGCAACAACAAGCACACCAACGCGCCACCATTGGCCGTTGGCGAAGGGTTGCGCACCAAGACCAACGCCAATCTCGGCACCAGCTCCGATGACACCAGCATCGACAATGAGCTGGAAAAAGCCAAGGTTGCTGTCGCCGCCGGTGCCGATGCGATCATGGACCTGTCGACCGGTGGACCGATCGACGAAATCCGTGCCGCCATCATCGCCCAGACCGATGTCTGCATCGGCAGCGTGCCCCTTTATCAGGCTGCCTGTGATGCCGTATTGACCCAAGGCAAGCCAATCGTCGACATGACTGTCGAGGACATCTTTGCCGGGGTGGAAAAGCATCTCGAAGATGGCGTCGACTTCATCACCGTTCACTGTGGCGTGACCCTCGAAACCGTCGCCCGCATGGAAAACGAAGGTCGGATCATGGAGGTCGTCTCCCGTGGCGGCTCCTTCACCGTCGAGTGGATGCTGTACAACAAAGCGCAGAATCCGCTCTACGAATTTTATGACCGGCTGCTGGAAATCGTCCGCCCCTACGATGCGGTCCTCTCTCTCGGTGACGGCTTCCGTCCCGGCTGCCTGGCCGACGCGACCGACCGTGCGCAGATTCACGAACTGCTGATTTTAGGCGAACTGACCCAGCGCGCCCAGGATGCCGGTATCCAGGTGATGATCGAAGGTCCGGGGCATATGCCTCTGAACCAGATCGAAGCCAATATCAAACTGCAGAAGCGGATTTGCCACGGTGCCCCCTTTTACGTCCTCGGACCGCTGGTCACCGATATCGCTCCCGGTTATGACCACATCACCTCGGCTATCGGTGGCACGGTTGCCGCGGCCGCGGGTGCTGACTTCCTCTGCTACGTCACCCCCAGCGAGCACCTGCGCCTGCCGACCGTCGAGGATGTTCATGAAGGCGTCATGGCAGTACGAATTGCCGCCCATGCTGCCGATATTGTCAAAGGGGTGCCTGGTGCCATAGAAAAAGACAACGCTATGGCCCGCTGCCGCAAAAAGCTCGACTGGGCCGGTCAGTTTGAGCTGGCCATTGATCCGGAAAAAGCCCGTCGCCTGCGCGCCGAATCGGGCGTTGACGAAGAGCATGGTGCCTGCACCATGTGCGGTGCTTTATGCGCCTACAAAGTCATGAACGAACGTAGCGATAAAAAAGCTGTTGCCGGTTAGTTCAAACGAACCTATAATCGGCCGTTTTCTTCTGTCTGAAAACATCAACATGGCACCGGGCTTAGCCCGGTGCCGATTTCAGGAGATCGCTGCCAATGTGCGCTAAAAAAGTTGCCCGCCCACGCCGCCGGCCGAAAATCAAGCTGCGTGGATTCAACAATCTGACCAAAAGTCTCTCCTTTAATATCTACGACGTCTGCTACGCCAAGCGACCCGAAGCGCGCAAAGAATATCTGGAGTATATCGACGAGGAATATAACGCCGACCGACTGACGCGGATTTTGACCGAAGTCACCGAGATCATCGGCGCCAACATTCTCAACATCTCCAGCCAGGATTACGATCCGATGGGCGCCTCAGTCACCATCCTGATCGCCGAAGAACCGGTTGAACCGAAGCCGGATCAGATCTTGGCCCACTTGGATAAAAGCCACCTCTGCATTCACACCTACCCGGAAACGGATAATAAATCAGGTATTTCGACCTTCAGGGTTGATGTCGATGTCTCTACTTGTGGTAAAATCAGTCCACTTAAAGCGCTCAATCATCTGGTCAGCTCGTTTGAGTCGGATATCGTGCTGATGGATTACAAGGTGCGTGGTTTTACGCGGGACTATCAGGGCAAGAAACATTTTATCGACCACCGGATCCACAGCATCCAGCAATACATACGCAAGTCGATCCGTGAGCAGTATCAGTGCGTTGATATCAACATCTACCAGGAGAACCTGTTCCACACCAAGATGTTGCTGAAGGATTTCGATCTCGATAAATATCTCTTTTCCACCACCTATGAGGATTTATCCGCCGCCGAACTGCAGAAGATCAGAATCAAGCTCGAGCAGGAAATGATCGAAATTTTCTATTCGAAAAACATCTACTAATGCTTAAGGGGAAATCATGCGACTTCAATTCTTCGCCCTGCTGGCGCTGCTGCTACTGATGACCGCCTGCCACCCCGGACATAAGCTCCTCGGAAACCCGGAAGCCCCCTATTCACCTGAGCGTGAGCCACAGATCGGTGACATCCTGCATCTGCCGACCGGCGTTTATGTCGATCAACAGGCGATGGTCGACCAAGCCCGGCGGGTGCAGATTGTTTACGTCGGTGAAACACATGACAACCCGGCCTCCCATCGCCTGCAACTAGAAATCCTGCAGAAACTCAACGAGCAAAACTCCGGCAATATAAGTTTGGCGATGGAGATGTTCACCCCCGAGCAGCAACCGTTGCTCGACCGCTGGGTGGCTGGTGAACTGAGCGAGAAAGAATTTCTCAAAGAGGTCGGCTGGTTCAAAAACTGGCGGATGAACTTCGGGCTCTATCGTGATCTGTTGACCTTCTGCCGCGACCACAAAATTCCGGTCCAGGCCCTTAACGCCAATAAAAAGCTACAGAAAAAAGTCGGCCGCACCCCCTTTAACGAACTTACCGCAGAAGAGCGGCAGCTACTGCCGCAAATGGACCACAACGACCCCTATCAGCGGGCGATGGTCGAAGCGGTCTTCAGTGGCCACCAGATGGGCGAAACGGTGCTCGACGGTTTCCAGCGAGTGCAGACACTGTGGGATGAAACCATGGCGCAAAACCTGGCCGACTATCTTGAAACGGCTGAAAAAGATCATCAAGTGGTGGTCGTCGCTGGCGGCAATCACGTGCGCTACGGCTACGGTATTCCCCGGCGTGTTTTCCGCCGTCTGCCGGCCAGCTATCTGCTGGTCGGTTCACAGGAACTGAATCTTGCGGCCGACAAACAGGACCGGTTGATGAAAGTCACCAAACCGGACTATCCGATGCCTCCCTACCACTTTGTCACCTACACCGAATACGAAGATCTGCCGAATCCGGGGGTAAAACTCGGTATCATGCTTGACGAAGCAGAGGGTGGACTGCTGATCACCGGTGTCGTTCCGGAATCGGTTGCGCAAAAAGTGGGGATTCTCAAAGATGACCTGCTAACGAAAATGGATGCCATCGAACTGAAGGAACCTTTCGACCTGATCTATGAACTCAACCAGTTGGCCGGCGGCGCAAAAATCAGCCTGACGCTCTTGCGCGGCGAGGAAACCCTGACCCTGCCAGTCGAGTTCACCGAAGCGGAACCGAAGCACCAGGACATGGGCATGGGGAGTAAACGGGGTAAACAATAGTCCCCCAGTCAGGGCAGGGTAAAATAGAAGGTCGCGCCAGCGTCGACCTCTCCTTCTGCCCAGATTTCTCCACCGTGGCACTGTACAATCCGCTGGACAGTGGCCAAACCGACACCGGTGCCGGCAAACTCTGTCTGGGAATGCAGGCGCTGGAAGGGACGAAAGAGGTTCTTTGCCTGAGCCATGTCAAAACCGGCACCATTGTCACGGACGAAAAAGAAACGCCGCTCGTTGTCATAGGCAGCGCCAAATTCAATTTCCGCCGGATTCTTTCCGGCAGAATATTTCCAGGCGTTGCTCAGTAGATTTTCTACGGCAATCATCAACAGGTCATAGTCCGCTTCGACGGTTAGTCGCGGCTCCACCTTAAAGTTCACTGCCTGCCGGGGATTCTGCCGCTGCACCCGTGCTGCAACCCCCTCAACCAGTTCGGTCAAATCAACCGAAGTTCGCTGTAATTGGATCGTGTTCATTTTCGAGAGATCCAACAAGGTGTCAATGATCCGGTCCATCTTCTGCCCTGCGGCAATGATTGTTTCTAGCGATTCTTTTCTGACTATATCTGTCGCTGGCTCATCTTCGAGCAGCAATTCACCATAACCAATAATCGTCGACAGGGGGGTCCGCAGGTCATGCGAGACCGCAGCGTTAAAAGCCTCCAAATCCTGATTCGCCTTAGAAAGCTCCCCGGTACGGGTTGTCACCCGTTGCTCCAGTTCGGCATTTAATTGATTCACCTCAATCCGCGACTGATTTAGATTTTCCGCCATCCGGTTAAAGTGTCCAGCCAATCGGGCCAACTCATCCCGTCCGCTTAATTTGATCTGCTGTTGAAGATTTCCGGCGCTGACAGCATCCATTCCGCTTTGAATTGTCCGCAAAGACCCCAACAGGTTGCGGCTCATTTGCAGCGCCAGAAGCAGAACGCAGAGAAACGCCATACCGACAAAAATAGCGCCCTGCCGGCTGGCTTTTGAGGTCAAATTGACCAGTTCCTGACTTCCGGACTGCAGAGCAGAAAAAACCATCATCGGCAAGTGGTTGCCAATAGTTCCCTCCATCGGGCTGTCAACAATCAACTGCAAAGCCCGTCGGCACTCACCGGCTTGCTGGTAAGCAACGGCCTGGTCCTGAAGGTTGA
The DNA here is from genome assembly GCF_055389805.1 of Desulfuromusa ferrireducens. Lineage (NCBI taxonomy): Bacteria > Pseudomonadati > Thermodesulfobacteriota > Desulfuromonadia > Desulfuromonadales > Geopsychrobacteraceae > Desulfuromusa > Desulfuromusa ferrireducens. Next base: position 2,378,926 of record NZ_AP042415.1, on the reverse strand, counting down.
GAGTTTTTTCCAAATTAGCAACAACATCCGCTACCGGCAGAGAGAGTTGCAGTTCAGGTGCCACGGCTTGCTTGCCAGCGACCGTCAACCATTCATAGATGGCCCCACGCACCTCAACTTTCAACTTTTCATAGCGCGCCAAACTCTTCGGGTCGCCACTTAAAAGATAGGTCGACAAAGCGGAAAACTGTCGACCAAGAGCCGAATTGACCCGACTACCACTAAACATATAATCGATTACAGCGTGAGTGGTATTTAGCATTTCCTGATCTTCATAGCGCCCCAAAAAACTGCCCCCCATGGCCAAGAGCAATTCGTGGTAAGCATTTTCCACTTCATTAAAGCCATCCTGCATGGCCATGTCGATTCCGGCAAAAATCTGTTGCTCCAGCAATATCGACGCGTCCTGTCCATACTGCATAAGAGCCTGAGGCCGATCTCCCTGATCGATCAGTGCAAAAGTGCTCTGAACATTCCTTACCCAGCGCAAATACGCTTCCCGTAGCTCTTTCGCTTCGCCGATATCTTCCAACTCACCATCGACTCCAAGCTGGCTCTGGGTTTCCGCGGACCTGATCCAGAGATCAAAGCCACGCTCAACCTCTTTGGTCAAATGGGCAAATTCAGTACGCTCGCTCTGATCTCCGTAAACTAAATAGTCGAGGGCTTCCTTTGCCTGACGAGTCAACCCGGTATTAACTTCGGCGATCCCGAGCAGATACCCGGTGGCGGGAACAAATAATCGGACCCTTTGCTCCACCCGGTAGGAACTGGCAAGCAACTGCCAGGCGGCAACACCAAGCACCAGGCTGACCAGTCCTATAATTACGAGCAGTCTTGCTTTTATCGACATCTATCCACCATTTAATCCTGCCTACTTATTTCATAAAGGCCAGAGATAACACGATCAGTCTGCAGCTTATCCTTAAACCCAAACCCCTGGTTGTCAATAGCCCTCGAAACGGCAGATGAAGTTTCTCAGAGCCCTTTGCTTTAGCAAGAACAATACCCAACCCCTAATGAGTTCGCAACTGGCTGAATTTAAAGATACTTACGGAGCCATACACAAAATCAGCGCCTCCCAAGCAGTGCAACCAAAATTGCGTTATTTAGAAAACATATTAAAGGGGTCGGCACCACACAAGGCATGCAGAGAATGCAATCAAGGCTGCACCTGCAACCCTGGTTGCGCTGTTGCTCGATAACATCACAAGCGAAGATCACCCGAGCAGCATGCTCGCATCGATCTTCGCTTGATTCTTGACATAGCAATCGGATTGCAACACTTTACAGCTGACTACGCTGTCTAAATACGACCCACATCGTTCCGTTGACAAAAAAAAGGGAGCGGAAATAAATTTCCGCTCCCTTCAATCTCATAATCCGCTAAATACGGATATTACGCCTTACCGGCACTGCCCAGTACGGCTTCATTTTTGTGCTTAATCAGGGAAACCAGCTCGCTCCGAGCTGCCCCCAGATATTTGCGCGGATCGAACTCGCCCGGATCATTGGCCAAGTACTCACGGACCTTGGCGGTAACTGCCAGACGGCCATCAGAATCGATATTAATTTTACAGACCGCGCTGGCGGCCGCTTTACGCAGTTGCTCTTCCGGAACACCGACAGCTCCATCCATCTTGCCGCCATATTGGTTGATCAGCGCGACATATTCCTGAACGACACTCGAGGCGCCGTGCAGAACGATCGGAAAACCGGGGATGCGCTGTTCGCACTCTTCTAGGATATCGAAGCGCAGCGGCGGAACCGACTCCCCTTCTTTGAGCTTAAATTTATATGCACCATGACTGGTCCCGATGGAAATCGCCAATGAATCAACGCCGGTCTTCTTGACGAAATCCTCGACTTCGTCCGGTTGGGTGTAGGTCGATTGCTCGGCGACAACGTCATCTTCAATCCCGGCCAGCACTCCCAGTTCACCTTCGACGGTCACATCGTGAGCGTGGGCATACTCAACCACCTGCTTGGTCAATGCGACATTTTCGTCATAAGGCAGATGAGAACCATCGATCATCACCGAGGAAAATCCGGAATCGATACAACTTTTACAGGTTTCAAAGGTATCGCCATGATCCAGATGCAAGACAATCGGAATATCCGACCCCATCTCGCGGGCCATCTGCACCGCGCCGGTCGCCATGTAGCGCAACATGGTTTCATTGGCGTAGTTGCGCGCGCCTTTGCTGACCTGAATAATCACCGGCGAATTGGTTTCCGCACAGGCAGTAACAATCGCTTGCAACTGCTCAAGATTATTAAAATTGTAAGCGGGGATGGCATAGCCGCCATCAACCGCTTTGCGGAACAGTTCCCGCGAATTAACCAAACCCAGATCTTTGTAACTGACAGCGTCGCTCATCGGCCTGAAACCTCCTTGAGGGGGTGAATATAATCCATTCGAAAATGGCATTGCGTCTGAATGTTTGAATAGACTGCGCTATTATTACAACCGATCAACGGATTGTCCAGCAGCAGGGGTGTTTAGTATACGATTTTCCGCCAACACGTCCCTAAGGGGGTTGCTTTAGGCAGCGACTTCGCTTAGAATCTGCGCGCTTTTTCAAACCTTGAGGCCCTTGCCTCTTCTCATTTATTAACACTGCAGCGAAAGGCCAGGCTGACATGGTTGACCAAAAAACCGACGAGTATTTCAAAGACTGGAAAAGTCGAGAAGCGATTGCCGAAGCAATGATACCGCTGATCGGCAAGCTTTATCGCGATCGGGAAGTGATCTGTACCATCTTCGACCGCACCTTGGTCAATCAATCAACTATCGACATTCTTCGCGGCCACCGCTTTGCCCGCCAGATCATCAAGCGCGAAATCTGGGTTAAAGACACCTTCCCGCTCCTGCAAGCGATGACCAAACTGGACCTCTCGCCCGGGAAAGTCGATCTGGCGAAATTGGTGCTGCGCTACCAAGAGCAGGACGGTGGGGATATCGACAGTTTCGTTGCCGAACAGCTCAAAGATCTGAATACCGGCAAATCACAACAGCTCAGTGAGCCACGCGACGTCGTTCTCTACGGTTTCGGTCGTATCGGTCGGTTGTTGGCTCGGATCCTGATTGACCAGGCTGGTGGCGGCAATAAACTGCGCCTGCGTGCCGCGGTGGTTCGTAGAGGCAGCGACGACGACCTGGCCAAGCGTGCCAGTCTGCTGCGCCGTGACTCGGTGCACGGTCACTTCGAAGGCACCATTCGCGTTGATGAAGAACAAAACGCGATCATCGCCAACGGCAACATGATCCGGATCATCTACGCCGATGCCCCGGAAGATGTCGATTACAGCCAGTACGGCATCAGCAACGCCATCGTTGTCGATAATACCGGCAAGTGGCGTGATCGCGAAGGACTCGGCCGGCACCTCCAATCCAAGGGTGCTTCGCAAGTCGTGTTGACAGCCCCAGGCAAAGGCGATATCCCCAACGTCGTCTACGGTGTCAACCATGAGCTACTCGATACCCCTGATGCGATCCTCTCGGCAGCCAGCTGCACCACCAATGCCATCGTGCCATTTTTGAAAGCGGTTAACGATAAATTCGGTATCGAAAACGGTCACGTCGAAACCTGCCACAGCTACACCAATGACCAGAACCTGATCGACAACTACCACAATAAAGAGCGCCGTGGTCGCAGTGCTGCGCTGAACATGGTCATCACCGAAACCGGAGCCGCCAAGGCTGTCGCCAAGGCCCTGCCGGAATTGGCAGGGAAACTGACCGGCAACGCCATCCGCGTGCCGACGCCGAACGTGTCGCTGGCAATCCTCAACCTGACCCTGAAGACAGAAACAACTGTCGACGAGCTGAATACCTACCTGCGCGGCATGTCCCTCGACTCACCGCTGCAGGACCAGATCGACTTCACCAACTCTCCAGAAGCGGTCTCGACCGACATGGTCGGTTCACGGCACGCCGGGGTCGTCGATTCACTGGCCACCATCGTCCAGGACAACCGCTGCGTCCTCTACGTCTGGTACGATAACGAGTTCGGCTACAGCCATCAGGTGGTACGGATCGTAGAACAGATCTCCGGAATGAAACTGGGACTCTGGCCGAAGTAGACAGATTTCGGTTTGATAATAAAAAAGCGGGCAAACTCGGAAGAGCTGTCCGCTTTTTTATTGCTTCAACGACCACAGACAAAAAAACGCCGACCCGGAATCCGGATCGGCGTTTTTATACGAACATGTAAAAAAGCTTAATTGAAGCGCTTCATAGCGCGCAATTTCTTGCGCAGACGGCGCTGAGCTTCTTTTTCCTTACGTTTTTTCTTAACGCTTGGTTTCTCATAAAACTTACGCTGCTTCATTTCACGGAAGAGACCTTCCTGCTGCAGCTTACGCTTGAGAACTTTAATCGCTTTTTCGACGTTACCATCGATAACAGTGATTTCCACGAGCAATCACCCCGCTTTCTTAGTATCTTTGCAGCGCATGGCCACAAGAGTTTGAACTTATAGCCGCAGTGGCAAATCAAGTCAAGTAGTTTCCACCGCTGATGCCGATATTCAGGGCTTTTTCAGCAATGAAACACGAATCCCACCGTTGGAAAAACGCAATCGGGACTCAAAGGGAATTCCCGTTGCACGGACCAGCTCAGAATCGGGACAAATGACGGCAAGGTCCCATGCAGAAAATTCAGCGCGAGAAACCCGGCCCAGATCGCGATAAAGAGCCATCAGTGCCGCCGTACGACCAATCCGCTCGCCGTAGGGGGGATTACAGATAAACACACCTGACTTCTGAACCGCTGACAAATCCTGCATCGCCTGGCAATCAATTTGCACCAGCCCTGTCAAACCGGCCGCCGCCAGATTCTGCCGCGCGGCATCAATCGCTTTTGGATTATTATCAATGGCGATAATTGGTGCCGCCAGCTCCGCTTTCTGTGCCCGCTGGGCGAGCTGCAACAACTGCTTCCAAAGGCCGGGGCGATACTTCGGCCAATCCATAAAGGCAAACCGGCGGTCTGCTCCCGGTGGACGTTGCAATGCAATCAGCGCGGCTTCAATGGCAAAGGTTCCAGAGCCGGTCATGGCATCAACCAACGGTTTTGACCCATCGTAGCCAATCGCCAACAAGCAGCCGGCGGCAAGATTTTCCCGCAGCGGCGCTGCAACGTTGGCGATACGGTAACCGCGCCGGTGCAACAATTCACCAGAGCTATCAATGGAAACCTGACAGCGATCATCCTCCAGGCGCAGAAAGATGCTTGTCTTCGTGGGGATCATCACATCAACAGCCCCCAAGACCTTGCTCAAAGCCGATTGGCAGGTCTCAGACACCCGCCCGGAATGGGACAACCGTGATCGATGGCAGGTTGCACGCAGGTTGCAATCGGTACCGGGCTTAATAAATCGCCCCCACGGCAAACGCACCAGTTTTTTGAACAGGGTCGGAAAATCACGTGCTGTGACCTCACCTACGCGCACTAGAATACGCGACGCCGATCGCAACCAGAGATTGGCAAGGTAAAGCTCATGCAAGCCCCCGCTAAACTCGACACCTCCGGTTAAGATTTCTGGAGCCTCTATGCCAAGGGCAAGCAGCTCAGCGGCGCAAACTTCTTCAAAGCCGGGCGGCGTGACGGCAAAATAACGATTTTGTTGTTGGGACATTAATAACCTCCGAAAAGAGGCAACATAACAGAGAAAAATCTCCGGTGTTATTAATTTTCATTATTTTACATTTGGTTCTCGACTGTTTTTCTGCGATAATGAAAGTTAAGCATTTCTCAGGAGAAGCATAAAATGTCAAAATACTTGGTTATTACCTGTTTGCTACTGCTACCGACCCTGGTTTCAGCGCGCTGGATTGCAGATATTGCTATAATCGAAAATGACGATATCGGCAGCATTGAGTTTAGCCACTACCAGCATCTTGACGCCGTAGGTAGAGATTGCGTCCTCTGCCATAACCGGTTGTTCCATATTGATCCGAAAAAAAACCAGCCAGTCAGTATGGAAGAGATGGCAAAAGGCAAGTCCTGCGGTGCTTGCCACAATGGTGACATGGCATTTTCGGTCAAGGAGAACTGCGAAAGCTGCCATGACGAGTACCCCCCCCCCAAGCAAACACAGCAATTTATAATTTGGGGAAATGGAAAGACCGAGAATGATTTATCAACGTTATTTTAAAACGGGTCAAACAATTTTGTTGACCGCACTTGAGCATAATAATGATGGCCGCACAGATTTATTGTCCGCCACAATCGACAGTGGCGACGATGATACGTTCAATATTTCCCTCCCCTACAGCGATGACGCAGCCGATCAATATCCCTTTACTGCCGGCATGCCGTTTGAAATCAGTTCCGAGGCGTTGGGCCTGGGGATTAGGGTCACCGGACAGTTCGAGAAAAAGATTGATGGCAAAATAATCACCCTAAAGATCAACAACGACCTGCAGATGTTTCAACGCCGCAACACCCCACGCCTCGACTGCAAAGTCGGCATCCGCTTTACCCGCGGCCAGGGGGCATTGAAGGCTCTGCGCAACACTTGGGAAAAAAACATCCATGTCCTGCACAGCCCGGACGCGCCGCTTATCTTCGAAGGTTTCAACCCCTGTCAAGTCAACCTCAGTTCGGGCGGCATCCGCTTTAACCTGCGCCCACCAGTTAATCCAGCGGAACTCTGCCTTATTCTGATCAACCTGGAGGACGGCAAGGTCCCGATTTGCACCTTGGCCGAAGTCGCCTGGGTTCGCCCGGAAAACAATGAGACCATCATGGTTTCCGGCATGCGCTTTATTAACATTTTGGAAGAAGATCAAAAACGGATCACTAACTTTATCCGCAAAGTTGGAGATGGGGTAAAGTAGCCTTTCAACCGCGGTTATCTCTTGTTTCATCAACCGTTCTGCGTTATAAAAACACAAGCTAAACCAGACCGGTCTTCCGACCGTTTTTAGGGATCAGGATTTTTCCTTTTATGCCGCAGATCACCGAATCTGAAGTCTTTCGTGCCTGTCGAACGCTGTTCGGCCCGGAGCTTCCCCTAAGCCGAGACTTCCTGCATTATTTGCAAGCATCCGGAGTACGTTCCGCCTATCGCAAAAAGGCCAAGACAACCCATCCGGACCGCTTTGCCATCGCGGCAACAAGCACCCGTGAAAAGCAACAACGCCTGTTCCAGGACCTGAATCATGCCCACGAGACCGTCCAGAAGTTCCTTAAACAACGTGAGCGGACTCCGGCAACCAGCTATTACCGCAGTCGCAGCAGTTCCAGCTACTCGCGCCCTAAACGGCAGGATCGTCCTTACAGCAAGTTCTATCGCGGCCCACTCCCACCCCGGCCACTCCAGTTCGGGCTGTTTCTCTACTACTTGGGAATGATCCCCTTTAGCGCCGTCATCTCAGCCATTACCTGGCAACGACAGCAACGCCCGATCCTTGGAGAAATCGCTAAACGCTGGGGCTGGTTGAATGATGAGCAGGTCAAAACAATCCTCAACCATCGCAGCAACGTACATAAATTCGGTGAACGCGCTGAGCAGTTGGGACTGCTCACCTCCCTACAGGTTCGCGCCATCCTGTTCCATCAGCGCAGCAAACAAAAGCAGATGGGACTCTATTTTATCGAGCAGGGTTTTTTCGACGAAGAAAACCTCAATCAGCTTCTCATTCAGCTGGCTGAACACAACCGAACTTTCCGTCAGGGCTACGGCGGATATTATTATTTTTATCATCGCCAATAAGCTATCCAACATCGGCCATCAGCCGAAATGTTGAATAATCGACTTTTCCCCACACGACCAATTCAGGAGTACTCATATGGGTTTTCTGGCCGCATCTGCCAGTGTTTGCTATTTTCAAGTTGTTGGACCCTTTAACCTGCAGGAAAAACTGGCTGAGATCCAACAACAATTAGCCGACGAAGGGTTTCGCTCTATTGAGCAATCAACTGAAGAACTTTCCACCGGCTGGGTTCAACTTGATGACTTCGAGAACAGCGGCTTCGAAAGCCCTCACCTGTTCCGCCGTGATCAGCACCTTTGTTTCACCCTGCGCGAAGATCGCCGGCGCGTGCCCGCCGCGTTACTAAAACGACAGGTCGCACAACTGAGCGACAAGTTTCTGGCTGAAAATCCGACCCTTAACCGGGTGCCAAAAGGCGCTCTGGAAGAAATCCGCGATACCGCCCGCAGCCTGCTGATGGCCCGCACCCTGCCGACCCCATCCAGTTACGACGTCATTTGGGATACCGATCGACAGCTGCTTCGCCTTTGCTCCCTCAGTCAGAAAGTAATCGACAGCTTTCAAGGGCTATTTCATCAAACCTTTCCCGATCTGCGCCTGACGTTTCTCCACCCTATGGCACGGGCCGAGAAACTTGTTCCAGCCGCGCTGGCTGAGGAATTACAAAAAGCCAACCAGGCTCAAACTGACAGTGCTTTGGAACAGATTGAAGCGAATCGCTGGCTGGGAACGGATTTCTTGCAATGGCTGCTCTATCGCACCCTCAATTCCGACTCCGGCTACAAGGTGAGCTGCTCTGGTCCCCTCCTCGAGAACCAACCCTTCCGCGCCTACCTCGATAATCGGCTGGTTATGGTCGGCGGCGGACAGGAGGGAGTTCAAAAAGTGGTCGTTGCCGGACCGCAGGACCACTACTCAGAAGTTCGCGCTGCGCTGGCGCAGGGAAAACTGATTGAGGAAGCAACCCTGCACTTGCGGCAGGATGAGGATGACGGCTGGAAGTTGACGTTAAAAGGGGAACGCTTTCAATTCGGCGGTTTCCGTACGCCAATGGTCCGCCCCGAAGCCGACCCCAACGATGATCCAAACGCCGAGGCCGAAGCAGCCTTCCTCACCAAGCTAGGGGCGACCGAAGAAGGCGAGCAGATGTTCGACAGCCTGTTGCGCTATTTTCTGGAGCTGCGACTCGGTAACGGATGGCAGCAGGAATGCATTGCCATAAATAACTGGCTAAAAGAGTAGCACGACTGTTCCGTTACCCCCCCCAAGGACCGTCTCATCCTTTCTGGAGCCTGCTAAAGGCTCCAGAAAGGAATCTAGCTATTTCCACCTGCCTTATTCATCCGGCTCATTCTGCCCAACCACCCTGTATTTTAAAGCCAATATCGTTTCTCCAGCCAAACAGTCAATAACCTCTCACCGCAAACAAAGCCAGCAAAAGTAAAAATCTGTTTTGCCTGCCATAAAACGATGTTATAATCAGGTCATTGAGTATGGATTGAACTTTTTTACGATGCTTGACAGCAGCAACCAGGGCAATCCTCAAACCAAAGACTGCATTGCCTAAATGAGGCACACTAAAGGAGATTTTATGAAAAGACTACTGACATTAATTCTGGCAGCTTTCATCCTGATGACTTTCAACGGGACCCTCTTTGCCTCCGAAGGCAGCGCAACCGTTGCCGAATGTATAGAAATGAGTAAAAAGGCGGCCGAAATGATTCTGCAGGATAAAGATGCAGCACTGGCTGAAATCTCAAAAAAGAATGGAAAATTCGTTTGGAAGGATTCCTATGTTTTTATCATGGATTTAAAAGGCAAAATGCTCGCTCATCCAATGATGCCCGGCCTGATGAAAATGAAGAGTTTGCTGAGCACCCCGGATAAAAACCCGAAAGAGCCGAAAATGTTATTCGTCGATTTCGTCGTCATGGCCGGCACCCAGGGCGAAGGCTGGGTCGAGTATATGTGGCCTAAGCCGGGCAGCACCGAACCATCGATCAAAGAAACCTATATCTATCGGATTCCCGGCACCTCAATGTTTGCCGGTGCAGGAATCTATCGCTAACGGAAAAACGATCGATACGCCATCCAAAGCGGGAGACATCTCCTTTGGATGGCGTCACACCATTGACTCAACAAAACTATCCGCCGTAAAGCGACTGACCAACGGCCCATGGGGTGGCACTTCAGCCTTTCGCAAATACTTTTGAAACTCAGCCCGTGAGATCTCCCTTGCGCCCAGACTGAGCAAATGATCGGTCGTCTGCTGGCAATCAAGCAAAGTAAAGCCCAACTGTTCCAACCTCCGCACCAGATGTATCAATACCAGCTTCGATGCATTGTCGCGACGACTGAACATCGACTCGCCAAAAAAGCAACGCCCCAGACAGACCCCGTAGATACCTCCGACCAACTCATCCCCGTCCCAACATTCCACAGAGTGAGCAAAGCCGAGCTGATGCAGACGGATAAAGGCCTCTTTCATCTCCGGCGTAATCCAGGTTCCGCTGCCATCCAGATTTTTTCGCAAGCGACGACACCAATAGATAACCCCGGGGAAATTTTCATCGATACTGACGCGAAAGGTCTGCTTGCGCAAGAAACGGTGCATTGAATGAGAAATATGCAGCTCAGCGGGAAATAAAACACAGCGCGGATCAGGAGACCACCAAAGAGTCGGTTCACCAGGATTATACCAAGGAAAAATCCCCAGACTGTAAGCTAAAAGCAACCGTTCCGGCGAAAGATCGCCGCCGACCGCCAACAGCCCATAATCCTCGGCTGCTTCGATCGGCGGAAACCAGAGTTCCTCATCGAGTTGATAACAGGGCATCAGTCCTGAATAAATTTGAAAGTCATTTTACCGGCCTTGCAACCAATCCGGACTTCGCCGCCATCGCGCAATTCAGCAAAAAGAATTTTCTCTGCCAAAGGATCATTGATCTCGCTCTGGATCAAACGGCCCAGCGGCCGCGCTCCGAACAAGGGATCATAGCCGCGTTTAGCCAAATCCCGACGCGCTGCCGGAGTGACCTTGATACGGACATTCCGGTCAGCCAACAGCACTGCCAACTCGCCGAGAAACTTATCGACCACCTGTATCATGACCTTTTCATCCAATGGCGAAAAATGGATTGTCGCATCGAGACGATTGCGGAATTCCGGGGAAAAGGCTTTTTCAACGGCATTCTTTGGCACAGAGATGGTCTGTGCACCAAACCCGATCGGCACGACATTCATTTCTCGACCACCAATATTGCTGGTCATAATCAGGATGACATTGCGGAAATCTATCTCCTTGCCGTTGTTGTCAGTTAAGGTGCCATGATCCATAACCTGCAACAAAATATTAAACAGGTCCGGGTGGGCTTTTTCGATTTCATCAAGCAGCAGCACCGACCAGGGATTTTTACTCACCTCCTCGGTCAACAGGCCGCCCTGATCAAACCCAACATAGCCCGGCGGCGCGCCGATCAAACGTGCCACCGAGTGCTTCTCCATGTACTCGCTCATATCAAAGCGTTGGAACTTAACCCCGAGCTGCAGAGCCAATTGCCGAGCCGCTTCAGTTTTACCGACCCCGGTAGGTCCGGTAAACAACATCGAACCGACCGGTTTATCCGGGTGCCCCAAGCCAGCACGCGAACGATGGATCGACTTGACCAGACTTTCGATAGCCAGATTCTGACCAAACACCACCCGCTTGAGATCACGCTCAAGATAGCGCAACCGCTGCCGGTCACTGCCAGATACAGTGCGGATCGGGACTCGCGCCATCCGTGCCACCACGCGTTCAATTTCATCAAGACCGATCGATTTATTCAGTTTTTCGTCAAGCCGCTGCTGTGCTCCGGCCTCATCGATGACATCAATCGCCTTATCCGGCAGGTGTCGTTGTGAAAGGTGCTTGACCGACAGTTGCACCGCCGACTCAAGGGCCTCCGGCAGGTATTTCACCTTATGATGTTCTTCGTAGCGGGAACTGAGCCCCTTGAGAATATCCAATGCCTCTTCGGCACTCGGTTCGGGCAGGTCAATCTTCTGAAAGCGGCGTGAAAGGGCACGGTCCTTGTCGAATAGATTGCGGTATTCTTCGTAAGTGGTGGAGCCGATACAACGCAGCTCACCAGACCCGAGGGCCGGCTTTAGGATGTTCGATGCGTCGAGGGAGCCGCCGCTGGTCGCCCCGGCACCAACGATGGTGTGAATTTCGTCGATAAAAAGAATCGCTTGATCACGTTTTTGCAACGCAGAGATAACGGCCTTGAGCCGCTCTTCGAAATCACCGCGAAACTTGGTTCCAGCCAGCAACGCCCCCATATCAAGCGTGAAGAGTTCACTGTCTTTGAGCAGCTCCGGGACATTCCCTTCAGAGACTCGCAGTGCCAGGCCTTCCGCCATGGCGGTCTTGCCAACCCCCGGTTCGCCGACAAAGATCGGATTATTCTTCCGCCGCCGACACAGCACCAGAACAGCTCGTTCCAGTTCCTGCTCGCGACCGATCAATGGGTCAATCTTGCCCTCTTTGGCTCGGGCAATCAGATCGATAGTGTACGATTCAAGCGGATCAGCAGGCTTTTGCTTCGGCTTAGACCGTTCCCCCGGAGCAGGATCAACCGGCCGTTCTTCCGGTTCTTCGGCCGAACCACCGGTCGCCGAGCCATGAGAAATGTAGTCGAGCAGATCAACCCGCTCGATCCCCTGACTCTGTAGAAAAAAACAGGCGTGGGAATTTTCCTCACCAAGGATGGCTGCCAGCAGATCACCAATCCCAACCTCTCTTTGGTTGGATGCCTGCATATGCAATACGGTCCGCTGCAACATCCGTTGCAGGGCGAGGGTTTGTCTTGGCACCTCGTCATCTTCAACCCCCTCGGGGAGATGCTCCAGATGCAAATCGAAAAAGTTTTCCAGCAGTTCCTTGAGTCCTTCGACATCGCCACCACAGGCAGACAAAATCTGCTGCCCAACCCCCTCGAACAGAAGCGCGTAGAGTATGTGCTCGGTGGTCAGGTATTCGTGCCGGCGGCGCTGTGCTTCACGAACCGCCAGGGTAAAAGCAATTTGGACATCCTGATTAAACATATCAGCCACCGTTCCTTACGCCTCTTCAAGAGAACAACGAAGTGGAAACCCGGCTTTCCGGGCTCGCAAGCGAACCTGATCAGCCTTGGTCTCGGCTATTGCATAGGGAAAAGTCCCGCAATGGCCAAACCCCTGAAAATGAATGGTCAACATAATCTTTTCCGCCTCAGGGGCAGGTTTATGAAAAACATCCCTTAAGACTTCGATGACGAATTCCATCGTGGTATAATCGTCATTGTGCATCAAGACCTTGAACAGCGAAGGCGTTAAGACCTGCTCCTCGGTTTTGTCGTCGGTTTTTGTTTTATTTCCTGTGTTGCCTGCCATGTGTTAATTTTACCTTAAATGCTGAAGATTTTTACAGCTATCCTAACATATAATTTTATTGAATCGGTAGTCTGTCCGAAAGATATCTGCATGAGAAATTATTCTGAACGACGAAAAAGCAAGGACCCATTACTACAAATCCTGACCTGGTCGAACGCTATTGCCGCCATCGGTCTATTTATTGCGATTTGTATCGCTGCCATCGCCAAACCTGAAGCCGTGACCTTTTTCGACCGTTTCTACCAAGTTAATGTTTACCGTCGACCCCATTGGGATATGGTTCTGGTCGACTATATTGCCATGCTGTTGTTGCTCAGCAGCCTGACCAGTGTTGTCGGGTTGGTTGCCAACAGCCGCCGCCTAAAACGTAAAGGCGACTATATTCACAGCACTCTGGTTGTCTGCTTGCTGCTTTCCCTTACCGGACTAGGGCTCTATTTCGGCTATAGCTGACGACTTATTCTCTGTCAGCTAATAAATATCTTGCCAAGTCAAACGCCGACCGGCGAGAAATTCATTCTCGGCATCCGGGTGACGCAGCAGATAACGAACCAGCCCAGACAACTCGAAGCTGCGACCATCGCCACCACCATCTTCCACCGCCTGCGCAAAAGCAGCAAACAGGATTTCGTATAGTTGCTGCTGAAACTGGTGCATCAGCACCTCTTTTTCCTCGCCGAAAACGATGCTATCCAAAGCCTCGCGACAACTTTCAACTTTGGTCGAAGTAATACTGCGACAGAGCAGCGGGCGGACCGGGTAAATACTGCAGCGGCCCTGTTCATCGAGAAAGGCACAGTTGCGGCGCACAATCAGACGATCTTCATCTTCAAGCCCCCGCACTTCCCGCCAGAGCGTCTCCAATCGAGAAGCCACGAGTTCTGTTTGCTCCGGGCCCTGCTGTCTGACATAGCGAGCAATGGCAATCCCTTCAGGAAGAAGGGTCGATACGTTCACCACACAACAACTGCTGCAGCCGGGACCGCAAGCGATCAAAGACCGGTCTCCAGCGTGGTCCTGCTCCAGCAACTCTTCCGCTTCATCACCAAGCCGCTGCAGTTCAATCAATAACGGCTCAAGTGATATTTTGCCTTGGCAAAACCGGGCAACACTGTCGCGGCTACGTTGTTGATATTGAGCAAAATCAAACCCTGTCATCAAACTTTCCCTTCGGCAAATAAACGATTATTACTATTCTAACTGATTGGCAGCAACTGGCAAACCAGCGCTTGTCGAGGCGACAACGGTCTGTTATCGTGACCGCTGTCATTTGCATGTATTTACTAAAGGATAGCGCTGTGAACCTGCCTGTCGAACCCTGGATTCTGCTCCCAGTCAGTCTCATTATCGGCATCCTCTGCGGCTGGCTGGTCGGTCGCCTGCAAACTGGACGCAAACGGCAGGGCGAACGCGAGACCCTGCTGCAAAAGATTGCTGGCATTGAAGCCCAATTGATCGCAGAACGCAAGTCCAGCGGAGAAAAACTGATGCTGTTGGAAGCAAACCGTCAGCAGACGGAAACAGCCTTTCGGGCGCTTTCGGCCGAAGCCCTGGCGGCCAACAACCAGTCCTTTCTCGATCTGGCCAAAACTACCCTCGACAGCCATCAGCAACTGGCGAAAAACGATTTGCAGAATCGTCAGCTAGCGATCGATCAACTGGTAAAGCCCCTGGAGGCTTCACTGCAAAAGGTTGATGGCAAAATCGAACAACTCGAGCAAGCCAGAAGCGGCGCTTACGCCCGGCTGGACGAACAGTTAAAGTCGCTGCTCACGAGTCAGAGTAAACTGGAATCGGAAACCGGCAATCTGGTCCGCGCGCTCAGAGCACCGGCGGTGCGTGGTCGCTGGGGGGAAATCCAACTGCGCAAAGTGGTTGAAATGGCCGGGATGCTCAACTACTGCGATTTTGTCGAGCAGGAAACGGCCGATGGCGGACGCCTGCGCCCCGACATGATCATCAAACTACCGAACGGCCGCAACATCGTCGTCGACTCAAAAGCACCGCTGCAGGCCTATCTGGAATCACTTGAAACCAATGATGAAGCTGAACAAAAAGCACATCTGGTCCATCACGCACGTCAAGTCCGCGATCACCTGCAGAACCTTTCGGCAAAAAACTACTGGGAACAGTTTCAACCAACCCCCGAATTTGTCGTTCTGTTTCTGCCCGGGGAAACCTTTTTCTCTGCCGCGCTAAATCAGGATCCGAGCTTAATTGAAGCGGGAGTCGACCAAAAGGTGCTGCTGGCCACGCCGACCACCCTGATCGCCCTGCTCCGCTCGGTAGCCTACGGCTGGCGGCAGGAGCAACTGACAGAAAATGCCGAGGAGATCAGCAAAATTGGCCGCGAACTTTACGATCGGCTCGCCACCCTCACCGGGCATTTCAGTCAGATGGGTAAAGGGCTGGAACGTGCCGTTGACAGTTATAATAAGGGGATGGCATCTCTGGATAGCCGGGTCATGGTTTCGGCGCGAAAATTTAAAGAACTGGGCGCTGGCAGCAGTAAGGGTGTCGAAACCCTAGAGCAGATTGACAAGGCTCCGCGACCACCACAATTACCAGAGAAAGACCCTCATTAACATTTCAACTTTATGGTACACTTCTGTCCGATCTAAGAAATCTACAATTAATCCTGGAGGAAAAAAATGCATATCCGTCTTATTTTTATTCTACTCAGCTGCCTGCTCGTCCTTAACGGCTGCGGCTACAACAGTATCCAGAAAAATGAAGAAGCAGTCTTCGCTGCCTGGGGTGACGTTGAAGCAACCTATCAACGCCGCGCTGATCTGATCCCCAATCTGGTGGAAACGGTCAAAGCCTACGCCGCTCACGAAAAAGACACATTGACTGAAGTGACCAACGCACGGGCTAAAGTTGGCCAGACCAACATTTCTGCCGAAAATCTGGGGAACGCCGCAGCAATGCAGAACTTTCAAAAAGCCCAAGGTCAACTTTCCGGTGCCCTCTCCCGCTTGCTCGTGGTCGCTGAACGCTACCCGGATCTGAAAGCAAGCACCAACTTCCGTGATCTGCAACATCAGCTGGAAGGAACAGAAAACCGGATCAACGTAGCCCGCCAGCGCTACAATAAGTCGGTACAGACCTTCAACAGTTCGATCCGAAGCTTCCCGAACAACCTGACCAATAACTTCCTGCTCAATCTTGAGCGTAAAGAAGCATTTAAGGCGGATGCCGGAGCCGCACAAGCACCGAAAGTGACCTTCTAATGCGCAGGCTACTGTTAGGCATTTCTATCCTGCTGCTGTTGGCGCTACCAGCCACAGCACTCGAAATCCCGAAACCAGCCGGTTACGTTAATGATCATGCCGGGATGATTTCGCAGACCGTCAAGCTTAAACTTGAACAGTTTCTGCGCGACTTTGAAAAGAGTGACTCAACTCAGATAACCGTGTTGACGATTCCGACTCTCGATGGCGAGGCCCTGGAGGACTACTCTTTACGCGTCCTCGATAGCTGGAAAGTCGGGCAAAAGGGGTTGGACAATGGTGCCCTGCTACTGATCGCCAAGGCAGAGCGGAAAATCCGCATCGAAGTCGGTTATGGTCTCGAAGGTCGCCTGACCGACCTACTTGCCGGACGCATTATTGACAACGAAATGTCTCCCAACTTCAAACAGGGTGATGTCGATGCCGGTGTTGTCGGTGGTGTCGTAGCCATTGCTGAAGCGGTTCGCGGTGAATACACCGGAACCGGCAAAACCGCCGGGAAAAAGAAAAAGAGCAGTCCCTTCGGCTTCCTGTTTTTACTGTTTTTCCTCGGTCCTTTATTTGGCCGGTTTGGCGGACGTCGTTCCGGTTATCGCCGCAGCGGAATGTTTTTCGGTGGCCCCTTCATGGGCGGCGGAGGTTTCGGCGGTGGCAGTGGCGGAGGAGGAGGCTTCTCTGGCGGCGGTGGTTTTGGTGGTGGCGGCGGCGCCTCAGGAGGTTGGTAATATGAAATCAGCTACAGATTTCTTCTCAACGGAAGAAAAACAAAGAATTGAAGATGCGGTCAAAACAGCCGAAAGCAAAACCAGCGGTGAAATCGTGCCGATGGTGGTTGATGACTCCTACGAATACCCACGCGCAGAACTGATCGGCGCCGGAACCCTGGCACTGGCGACCGGCCTATTAGTGAGTTGGGCTGTCGGCGGCGAATCAATCTGGTGGTTTCTGCCAGTCTTTATTATTGGCTTTTTTGGCTTTCAGCAACTGATCCGCAAACAGCCCGATCTGAAACGCAAACTAATCAGCCCGGACGAGTTGACCGAAGAAGTCAAAGAAAAAGCCATGGTCAGTTTTGTTGAACAGGGGTTACACGAAACCCGCGATAAAACCGGCATCCTGATTTTAATCTCGCTCTTCGAGCACCGAGTGCAGGTACTGGCTGACAGTGGTATCAACGCCAAAGTCCCCGAACACACCTGGGAAGAGCTGGTTGTGATGATCATCGCCGGACTGAAATCGGATGATGCTTGTAGTGCGGTCTGTAAAGCGGTTGAACGCTGCGGTGAACTGCTGCAGGAGAATTTTCCGATTAAAGACGATGATACGAATGAGCTACCGAATTTGATTATTGAAGAGAAAAGCTAAATCAACAAAGAGGCGCAACCAGTTAGCTAGTTGCGCCTCTTTACGTCCACGCTGAGCCCCCCTAAATTGAGCCTGAACCGCTAAAATCCAGACCCTGCACTCAATATTGCCAAAATCCCGATCGTCCAATGCAATCTGCGGTTTTTCGATAGACACTTTTGGCTACTTTTGACTCACCTGCGCCCAGCTGACATTTGCTAACGTGCTGGCAGGAGCAGGACTGGTTGGACGCTGGAAGTGCATATCATCCCGCAATTTAAAGTGCTGCAAGACCTGGCGCAACTGTTCGGCCTGTCCGGATAATTCCTCCGCAGCGGCGGCGCTCTCTTCAGCTTTGGCGGTATTTTGCTGAGTGACCTGATCGATCTGGCCGACACCTTGATTGATCTGCGTCACGCCTTGGGCCTGCTCACTACTCGCCGCGGCAATTTCTGCCACCAGATCGGTGACACTGCCGATGCCACTGACAATCTCCTGCAATGCGGCAGCTGTTTGATTGGCGATTGCACTACCATTTTTGGTTTTATCCACCGAGCCTTCGATCAATTCAGCTGTCTCGGCAGCCGCCTTGGCACTGCGCGCAGCAAGATTACGAACCTCTTCCGCAACCACGGCAAAGCCTTTGCCATGCTGACCAGCCCGTGCGGCTTCTACTGCGGCATTAAGCGCCAATAGATTGGTCTGAAAGGCGATCTCGTCGATGACCTTGATGATCTTGGAAATGCTCTGCCCCGCTGCGTTGATCTCGCCCATGGCGGTCACCATATCCTCCATCTGACGACTGCCCTTTTGCGCGGCGGATTGCGCTTCTGCCGCCAAGCGGTTGGCCTGGTTGGCGTTGTCAGCGTTGGTTGTCGTCTGCGAAGAGAGCTGGTGAAGGGAGGCGGAAATTTCTTCAAGACTGCTGGCCTGTTCGGTCGCTCCCTGAGAAAGAGTCTGACTTGAAGAGGCCACCTGCCCGCTGCCATCAGCGATCGACTCGGAGACCGTAAGGATCTGCGCCATGGTCCTGTTGAGGTTGTCACTGACCCCTTTTAACGCGATACGGGTACCATCACGATCATCGCGGGGAACCGGATTGAAATCAATATCTCCATCGGCTAATCGATTGAGTACTTTCAACAGCACGAATTGAAAGTTGTCGGCAAGACTATCCATACTCTTGGCCATCGCACCAATTTCATCCTGACGGTCGCCCAAATCGAGACGTTTTTCGTAGTGCCCTTTTTCGATTTCATCGATCAAATGAGCCGCCTTGACCAGAGGGATAGATATATGTCGAGACATAGCCACGGCAATCAGCAGACCAACAGCCAAAGTAAAAAGAGCGCCCACCAAACCGAGATTGCTTCGCGAAGCAGCCAGCGCACTGATCTCTTCCAACGAAAGGTTAAAGCTTGCGGTCACTGCATTTTTTAACTCAAGCGACTGTTCATCGAGACGCTTCGCTTGCTCATTATACAACTTACGTGCGGCAACCATCTCCATCAGTTCCTGATCGATCGAAGCGTCAACCATCTGCTCACCGAACAGAAACGCCTGTTCAAAACTCTGCTTAAAATCCTCCAGCCGCACCTTCATATCGTCGCCCAGATGTGCATCCTGTTGACGCACACCGAGCCGTTCCTCGAACTTATTTTTATCTTCTTTGGCCCGATTAAACGGAGCGACGGATGACGAATTGGTGGCCGCGACAATATTCATCTGAACCGTTGAGGTCAGATTTACCAGCTCGATAATATCAAGAGCCTCCTGGTAACGTGTCTCCTTGACAAAACTAACCTGCTTGCCTATGTGGCGTGCCGAAAGGAAACCGCCGAGGCTGACAAAACAGAGCATCAACAAGATAAATCCGAACGCCAAATAGAGCTTTTTGGCAATCGTCATCCGGCTCAAGGCACTCAATTCCATTTATTTTTTCTCCGTAGCTAGGTGCTCGATGACTCTGCATTACAGGGAGCTCAGGACAATCGAGGATTAATTCAATTAAGTAATCTTGCTGCCATGCTTTTTAAAACAGGTGACACGTCCCCTCAAGCGTGCCACCCACTAAGCAAATCCAGACTACTGAGCAAAAACCATGGGCAAGCCATCTAGCGCCCACTGCTGCATGCCACCCTGAACTCTGACAATGTCCTGAAAGCCCTTACCACCGAGATAAGAGGAGGTAATCGCAGAACGCTTCCCGTTGACATCAATAACAACCACCTTCTTGCCGCTCGCCAGTTCCCCATAGCGCTCTGGCAGTTCATCAAGAGCAATCGATTGGCGCTTGGGACTATCGATCCAAAGTTTGACGGCGTCAAGCGGGTTGCGAGCATCCAACAGCACAATATCCTCGCCACCATCGAGCATCGCTTTCAGCTCAGCAGGAGCAATTATTGGGACTTTAATTTTCTTCAGTTTTTCAATCGTTTCAACGGGATAATCTGCTGCAATCCAACCCGGAAGGCCATCACGGAAAGCGTAGATATTTTTATAGCCAAGTTTTTCCGCCAAACTGGCGGAATTTGCGGTAGCCGTTCATTTTCGACCGAGACAATAAAAGGCAATGGTTTGATTTTTGTCGGCAGGGAGCTTTTCTTTCAGTTCGGACATGGGGATATTGACATCGCCGACGATATGCAGATTGCGATACTCAATGCGGCTCAAGGGATAAATGACCAAAACCTCCTTGGCGTCCATTTTCGCCTTGAGTTCCGGCGCAGAAATTTCCTGCCAGCTCGTGGCAGCAGCGCCGGAAACCAAGCCGAAAGCCAGGCATAGCGCGGTAAATAGGGTTGCAACTTTCCTCATCTACTCCTCCGTTGTTGTGGTTGATTGGATTTTAGCCATTAACACAATAACATGAAAGGTATTTTATGCAATATAGGATGAGAATTAGATGTTGCTTAAGGAACAATGTTGCCGAGGGTTTCCATCGGAACCTAATCAGGAAAGAGAAACAACTCTGCTCTGAAATTTAAAAGGAGAGGGGATTAACCTGGGCATTCATGACACTACCTGCCGGTAGGCTGTCCAGGAGCGGCGTTGGCCAGATAAGATCCCGAGACAACCAGAACTCCCCCCGTCAGGAGGGACAAGGTCAATGGTTCGCCGAGGATCAGCGTCGCCAGAAGGACGCCGTTTACCGGGACAAAACTGATAAAGACAGCCGCGCGCGACGGACCGATCGCTTGAATCCCGCGGAAATACCAGAGAAAGCCGACCACCGTACCGAACATACCGAGGTAGCCGAGCGACAACCAAGCGGACGGAGTATAGTGGAGAGCTTCGGCAAAGCTGCCGTGCTCGATTGCGATGACGAGAAGCATCAGTGTTCCAGCAACCGAGGAATAACAGACCGCCACCAGCGGTGTCAGTCCACGCATGGCGGTTTTACCGATCACCGAATAAAGGGTCCAGGAAAGAACGCAGCCGAAAATCAACAGTTCACCGCGACCAATCCCGGCATCTAAAACCGACAGCGGGTGCCCGTTGGTGATGACGATGATGGCACCGAAAACCGACAGCAGAATACCTAGGGTCCGGCGCAGGGGTAAAGGCTCCCGGTGAATCAGCGCCGATGCGAGAGTGATGAAGACCGGATTGAGGGCGATGATCAGCGAGGCACGTCCGGCACCGATCAGGGTCAGGCCGTTAAAAAAAAAGAGATTGTAGGCGAGAATACCAGTGGCCCCAAGGGCAGTAACCACCAACAATTGCCGAACCGTCAAGCGGGGCAATCTCTCGCACTGCCAGGTGATGGCCAACAGCAACACTGAAGCGATGGCAAAGCGGAAAAAAGCCGCCGAGACCGGATGGACGGTGCCAGCCAGACTGCGCCCGGCGACAAAGGTCCCGCCCCAGAAAAAAGCGACCAGAAATAGCTTGAGGTAGGTGGACGTCACAACAGTTCAGCCCGCCGGAAACAGTCCAGGGTGCGATCATCACGTACCGGCACGCCCCACTCCAGGTCGTGGTAACGAACGTAATCCGGCTTAGTCAGGTCGACCCAGGGACAGCGGCAGGGACTATTCATAATATCCTCAAGGCAAAAGAACGATGTGCGCTACACCCGGCGCAGCGACTGATAAAAATCCCGGTTACGTCCCCCCCGTTGCCAGTTTTTGCACAACAGTGTGTAAAGCTGCGTGGCACGTAGTTCGAGGCTCAACTGACAAATGGCCAGATCATGCGCCACGGAACCGGCCCGGTAAAAACGCTTGAGAACCGAATGGATGCGAGAAAAGTTCTGCACCAGTGGCAACAGCCGCTGTTTGCGCGTCGCAGCCAGAAATCGCTGACCCTGTTCACTCACCCCAAGCAGATGCAGGTATTGCGGACCGGCGAGCAACAGAGCATCGGCCTCGGTTTTACCGATTGCGAGCAGAATCGCCACCAACAGACGCTGAATCCGGGTGCGGGTTAACTGGCGTGATTTTATTCCCGAGATCAGCCCCTCCAGGTCAACGGCCTGTTCTGCCACCGCCAACAAGCGGTTTTCGATGCCGTTTTCCACCAGCCAAAAGTCTGTCAGCCCCCCCGGGTCGCGTAGAATCTGCGCCAGCAAGAGCGGAAAATAGCGCTCATCCACATAGCGCTCACCCCTTTCGAGCGAGTGCTGCAATAACGCCAGTGCGCTCTCAGGGAGCAGTCCAGCGACCGACTCAGCGCAGTTCAGACGTTGTCGGATGCCGGTGGCACTGGCAATATTCTGCGCCCCGATCGCGGTATCATGAAAGCCGGCGCCGATCCGCTCAATGGTAAAAGGAACAATCGGACTGCCGGTCTGCCGCAGGGCTTTTAGATACTCAATGCCGAGAATGTTGTTCGGCGCCGCCAGAGCTGCCGGGTCCAAACCCTCAGGGAGCAATTCAGCCAGCACCTTCGCCCGTGCTTGCGGATAGTTGAGGCCGTCGCGCAGCAATGCTGCTGTCCGTTGATCAACGTCAGCGGCCCGCAGCGCCAGCAGTTCGGCACAGCTTTGTAACGACGGCAAGGCTCCGACTTCACTACCGAAACAGAGGGCATCGACCCCACCCAGGGCCGTCAATGCTTGCACTCCACCACGGGCAAAATCGGGCGCGCTGCTGCAGGCCCACGGTAGCGGCAGCTCGACAACGACATCAACCCCGGCCGCCAGTGCCATTTCGGTGCGCTGCCATTTATCAACCAGCGCCGGTTCGCCGCGCTGCAGAAAATGTCCACTCATCACCGCCACCGAAACTTCGGCGGCAGCGACCTGCAGGCTTTCGCGCAGATGGTGCAGGTGGCCATTATGGAATGGATTGTATTCGGTAATCAGTCCGACGGTTCGCATAAACTTTCCTATAACTGCACCGGAATCACTTTCTCAAGCCGGTTCTCTTGCGGCGTGACAAAGGTCTTGTAGGCCAGCGCCTCGACCCCGCCGGCAACCACTTCGCGTAACAGTTTGCCATATTCGGGATCGATCTGGTCGGCGGGAGAAAACCGGGTTGCTTCAGCACGCTGCACCAGGAAAAAGATCACCGTTCGGTAGCCATGCTGCTTGGCGGCCAGCAATTCGCGCAGATGCTTTTGCCCACGGGTGGTCACGGCATCAGGAAAACTGGCGGTTGAGTCGCCATCAATCAAGGTGACGTTCTTCACCTCGACCAACACCCTCTCATCTCCTTTTTCGAGGAGAAAATCGATACGGCTGTCACCGATTTTAAATTCCGCTGTCACCAGGTAACCCGACAGTCCATCGATCCAACCCGCCCGCAACGCCTCTTCCACCACGCGGTTGGTGCGCTGGGTATGGGTATCAACCCAATAGTCGCCGACACGGATCAGCTCCAAAGTGTACTTGAGTTTACGCTTCGGGTCATCCGATTTGGAGATCAGCACCCGGTGTCCCGGCACCGCGCATTGCTGCATACTGCCGGTATTCGGTGTGTGAGCGATAGCAAGCGACCCATCCGCCAGTTCGATATCGGTAAAAAAGCGCTTGTAACGGCGCAGCAGAACCCCTTCGATCAGGGGTGCGGGAAGTTTCATGTTTGTCCTCCAAAGCAAGTCAGGTCTATTCTAGTCACAGGACCGGCGTGACCACAAGGAACAAGCCTTGCCATCTGTGAATCAGCCTCGTATAGTTTCTGTTTTTGCAACGCGACCATTTAACTCAACAAACTTCGCCCAAGGAGTTCTTACATGACTGACAACCTGATCCAGCGCACCGCGTCCGCCTATACCTATCCACTGTTGATTAAAAACCTGCTACAGGCCCCGGTGATTGATGACCCGCAACAGCAGATCGTCTATCGCGACCAGATGCGTTTTACCTACGCCGAATTCCGTCAGCGGGTCTGCAAATTGGCAAACGTGTTGACGGAAATGGGCGTCAAGCCGGGTGACACCGTGGCAGTGATGGATTTTGACAGTCACCGCTACCTGGAGTGCTTTTATGCCGTACCGATGCTCGGAGCGGTGCTGCACACGGTCAACGTTCGGCTGTCGGCGGAACAGATCCTTTACACTATCGATCACGCCGAGGATGACTTCATCCTGGTTAACGAGGAATTTCTACCGATCCTCGAACAGATCAAAGGACGGATCGATACGGTTAAAGAGTATGTGCTGTTACAGGACGGCCAGCAGCAGGTCGAAACAACACTGACTTTTGCCGGCGAATACGAGGCATTGCTGGATGCGGCTGGCTATCATTTTGCCTTCGCCGATTTTGACGAGCACACCCGCGCCACCACCTTTTACACCACCGGCACCACCGGCCTGCCCAAGGGGGTTTATTTCAGCCACCGGCAACTGGTGCTGCACACCCTCGGCGTGATTGCCGCCCTCGGCACTACGGCTGAGCAAGGTCGCCTGCATCAGCAGGACGTTTACATGCCGATCACGCCAATGTTCCATGTCCACGCCTGGGGTCTGCCCTACGTGGCCACCGCCCTCGGCATCAAGCAGGTCTATCCCGGCAAATATGCCCCGGACACGCTATTGAAACTGATCGACAAAGAAAAAGTCACCTTTTCGCACTGCGTACCGACCATTCTGCACCTGTTGATAAATCATCCTCTCTTCGAAAAAACCGATCTGTCGCGCTGGAAAGTCATTATCGGCGGTGCCGCCCTGCCACAGGCGATGTGTCAGACAGCCCTGGAAAAAGGTATCGACATCTTCACCGGCTACGGCATGTCGGAAACCTGCCCGATCCTGACCTTGGCGCAGATCACGGAAAAAGATTTGAGCATGGCCGAAGAGGTTGATCTGCGCTGCAAAACCGGCCGGCCGTTGCCACTGGTCGACCTGCGTATTGCCGACGAAGACCTGACAGAGATTCCACGCGATGGCGAGAGCGTTGGTGAAATCGTCGTCCGCGCCCCTTGGTTGACGCAAGGCTACCTGAAGGACAAGCGCAACTCCGAAGCACTCTGGCGCGGCGGCTACCTGCACACCGGCGATGTCGCCCACCGCAACAAACAGAACTATGTGAAAATCACCGACCGAATCAAAGACGTCATCAAAATCGGTGGCGAGTGGGTCTCCTCCCTCGAGCTCGAAGACCTGCTCTGTGCCCATCCGGCGGTTGGCGAGACAGCCGTTATCGGTCTGCAAGACGCTAAATGGGGCGAAAAACCGTTGGCGCTGGTGGTTAAAAAAGCTGCCGCCGAAGTCACTGAGAAAGAGCTGCTGCTGCACATCCGCGGCTTTATCGATAAAGGGATTATCTCAAAACAGGTGGTGCTGCTGAAGGTCAAGTTCGTCAAGGAGATCGACAAGACCAGCGTTGGAAAAATTAATAAAAAAGCGCTGCGTGAGAAGTATCAATCAGCTTAAATAACGAAACCCCGGAACTGGTAGCCAGTTCCGGGGTTTCAATGTCAGGCGATAGAATCGAGGTTTAGGGTTCGAACTTCAGCAGTTCGTCAACCGGCACATAATCCATATCGAAGGCATCTGCAACTCCCTTGTAGCAGACCACACCATCGACGACATTGAACCCTTCCCGGATTCCTGAATCGTTGCGGGCCACCTGTTTCCAGCCATGGTTGGCGATCTGCACCGCGTACGGCAGGGTTGCATTGGTCAGGGCCATGGTCGAGGTCAAGGGCACAGCGCCCGGCATATTGGCGACACAATAATGAATAATCCCATCGACCGCATAAATAGGGTCGGTGTGGGTGGTTGCTTTCGAGGTTTCAAAGCAGCCCCCCTGATCAATGGCAACATCAACCAGGACCGCCCCTTTTTTCATCGTTTTGAGCATCTCGCGGCTGACCAGCTTCGGCGCTTTGGCGCCGTGCAACAGCACCGCGCCGATCACCACATCGGCCTCCTGTACCAGTTCGCGGACGGTGGCCGGGGATGACATCATCGGAAAGCAGTTCTTCGGCATGATTTCCGACAGGTAGCGCAACCGATTGAGGTTGGTATCGAGCAGATAAACCTTTGCGCCAAGCCCGCAAGCCATCTCCGCCGCGTGAGTGCCGACCACGCCACCACCGAGCACCAGTACCGTCGCCGGCGCCACCCCCGGTACGCCACCCATCAAAATGCCGCGCCCCCCTTGGGAACGTTCAATATATTTGGCGCCCTGCTGGGCAGCCATCCGTCCGGCGACCTCGCTCATTGGCGTCAACAGCGGCAAGCTGCCATCAGGGTTAACAATGGTCTCGTAAGCGATACAGACCGCCTTGCGCTCAATCATCGCCCGGGTCAACTCTTCTGCGGCGGCAAAGTGAAAATAAGTAAAAAGAATCTGTCCCTCGCGGATCAACGGGTATTCACACGGCTGCGGCTCTTTGACATGCATGACCATTTCAGCCTTGGCGTAAACGTCCTCCGGACCGGTCGCAATTTCAGCACCAGCGCGAATGTAATCAGCATCGGTAAAGCCGCTCCCAACACCAGCCGTGGTTTCAACCAGCACCTGATGGCCGTTGGTCTTTAATACTTCGACTCCGGCTGGGGTCATGCAGACGCGATTTTCTTCTATTTTGATCTCTTTTACAATCCCGACGATCATGGCAACTCCTTAATCACACTTGAGTATTAACCTGCTTCAGATCCAGCGATATTAATTCTAGCAGCTCGTGAAGATTTTTTCCCTGCAATTAGATAACATTGCAAGACTCAAGCAACCGTTCCTTGCGACACAGCTAGGAACGTTTGAATGCGCGGGCGTGACCAAGCGCACGGGAACGATTCTTTATGGAGGAGTCAGGAGGGGCAGCGACAAGAGATCTCGTCAACCGCAGAATCAATGCAGCAACAAAGCAAAAGGGAGCCCTTCCATGGAAAGAGCCCCCCTTTTCAACCAATCAGCCGGAAACTTAACCGGGGTGATCCGAGCCGAGATCATCGTGACATGGCAAACAGTTCATTTTGCCGCGTGTGTTTTCCAGTTCACTGCCCTTGTCGTGGCAGGCGCGACACGCCTGAACCGCGGCGGGAAGGGCAAAGGAAGCCTTAAATTGACCTGCGGCCTGCGCATTCAATACTTCCACGGTTTTTTTGGCGACCGAGGCAACCAGATGTGCGCAACGCTCTGCCCGCTCTGGTGAAAAAGCCTTCAGACCGGTTACATCACACCATTTGCTGACCGACACATGACAGAGGGTCGACTCCGCAA
This sequence comes from Desulfuromusa ferrireducens, assembly GCF_055389805.1. Classification (NCBI taxonomy): domain Bacteria; kingdom Pseudomonadati; phylum Thermodesulfobacteriota; class Desulfuromonadia; order Desulfuromonadales; family Geopsychrobacteraceae; genus Desulfuromusa; species Desulfuromusa ferrireducens. Next base: position 2,351,596 of record NZ_AP042415.1, on the reverse strand, counting down.
CGGATGGCTTAATCTTAAATTTGGCCTGTTTCGGCAGATAGTCGGGCAACGGTGTCGCCTCATAGTAACCGAAAACCTCATCGATCAACGGCACCGGATCCTTGGAAACCAGATAGATTGCCATGGCTGCACCGTTGGGTGCGCCGCACAAGGTTGCCCATCCCATGGCACCACCGGCCCCGTAACGGGTGACGGTTTTCGGATAACTAACAAATGGCTCACCAACTTTTTCCGCAAGGGCTTCGACGATACTGGCGAAGACGCCGTACATGCAGTCGCCCTTGTAATAATTTTTGTACGCCAGTTCAGCAACGGCTTCTGGGTCGAGCTTGGTATAAGGCAGCACCTGGTGGACGATCTGTCCCTCTGCATCCAGAACTTCCTTTGCTGGCGAAGAATTAGCCGCCATCGCCTTGCCCAACATTCCTGGAACCATCACCCCGAGTGCCGCCACTCCGCCGAGAGTCTTTAACGTATTGCGCCTTGCATTATTCATCTTGAACTCCTTTTCATACCCTGTAGGTCGCAGGCAATCATCGATTGGCGCGACCAGTCACCATTGACCAGAGCCTTCACTTCGAGAAAAAGATCATATCTATCGCAACAAGCACAATAGAATGATCATTCTTTTCTCAAGAGAATATGCCAGGAAAATCAAAAGTTCAACACTTCTAATGTTATTTTTTCGCTTTGTGGTTTTCTACGGAAAGGAGATGGGCGGCTATGCTTTGATCGCAGCCCAGCCGTTGTCGATCAATTCGTCTTTTATTTCAAAGAGTGAAGTTTGCAAAACACCTTGCAAACGTAATTCGGTAGCACGGATGATAACCCCGGTAAAGGAAACAGCGGAAACGAAGAAGTCCCCGCGGCGGAGTTCGCCAGTTTCAATCCCTGCGGCGATTATTTGCTGGATCTGTCGAAAAGGCTGGGTCGCACAAATGGGAGAAATCCCCTGTAAAAACTCTCCATGCTTCATAAACAGCATATATTCCATCATTTCTGGTTCGGTTTCCGTTATTTCAAAAACCAGCTCGGCAAAACTTTGCAACTTGTCAAAGGTTGTGGCCTGCCCATGCAATCGTTCAGTAAAACGTTGCTGGAAAGCGGTCAGCGTCTGCTCGTGAATATAACGTGCCAGCCCCTCTTTGCTACTGAAATGATTGTAAATAGCCCCCGTACTAACCCCAGAGGCCTTAACAATCTGCGGAATCGAAACGTTATGGAAGCCTTTTTTTACAAATAAGGTCCGGGCAGCTCTGACCACCTGCGTCATTTTCTGTTCAGGGTCAACCGTCCAGGTTTTCAATGAAGCCTCCAGGTCAAGTGGGAGAATGGATAGGATTCTATGCACTTGAAAAGTAACTGTCAAATAACCAGAAAATATAATATTGACATTCACATATAGCATCAGCAGGATCAATGCGCCATTAGAATGATCATTCTTTCTTCTGTTTTTAGGGATCGGTTTATGAAACTTTCCAGACGTACGTTTCTCCAGGCGCCAGCGACAGCCGCCAGCATTTACCGTCCGGCCCAAAGCCATGCGCAGCAATCGCCAGAATCAGAGGCCGTTGCCACACTGATCGACATGACCCGCGGTGACGGCTGTGAAAAGTTGAGCGGGCCACAGTGCGCAAATGCCTGCCAAAAGAAAAACCAAACAAATTTCCCCGAACCGGATCCGGCAATGCTCAAAGATTACTGGCCGAAAAAGGGTTGTGAAGACTTGAACGATAAGCGCGATATCGACTGATGGGTCGTTTATCCTGCACCTGTTGGCGTTTCTGCCTAATGCGAATCGGCCGCGGTTAAATCAATGTTCAGCGGTAAAGTTCGCGGAAATTACGCTCGCGAGAGACATCCTGAATGGAAAGAAGAAAAAAGAAACGACAACTCAGGAGGTACTGAAACCGATGCTCAGCATGCCGGCAGTCAAGATGTAAATACCGAAAGCGATCAACAGCAGCCCGCTGATCAGACGGATCAGCAGCGGATGACTGTTGACGATACGGATTTTCTGCCGCGCAGTCTGCGTCACATAACCGGCCAGCAGCATGGGGATGGCAAAACCCAGCGAATACACGCCGAGCAGCACCAGCCCGGACGAAAGCGTCCCCTCGCTAGCAACCATCGCCAGCACGCCCGACAACATCGGCCCGACACAGGGAATCCAGACCAGTCCCAGGGTCAGCCCCATAAGCAGTCCGGACCAGCGGCCCCTGCCGGTCGATTGAATTTGCGAAAAAGTGGTGAGTTTTTTAAACGGATTGATATCGAACAGCATCAACAGGCCGAACAGGATAACGACCGTCCCGGCGATTTTTTCCAGCAGCGGTATAAAGCGCGCCACCGCGCCGCCAAAAACCGACGATAAGGCGCCCATCGCCATAAAACTGAGGCTCAAACCGAGCACGATCAGCAACGGCCGCGACCAGTGATCCTCCTTGGTGCCAGTGACAATAATCGGCACCACCGGCAGAACACAAGGAGACGCAATACTGGCCAGACCGGCAAGCAGTGCCATCAACAGAGAAGTCAGACTTAAATCGACAGGAGTCATCAGCTTGAATTAGTTCGGGATGGCTTGCAGCAGGTCGCGAACTTTTTCCACCGGATTGACGCCGGGTGGCAGTCGCGTGATCTCTTTACCGTCAGCATCGGCCAAAATTAACGACGGCAAGCCGCGGATACCGTAGCTATAAAAGTATTGCCGGTCATCGGGAACGGTGGTCTGTACATAGCGCAGGTTGACCTTCCCTTTGAACTCTTCGGTCATCCCCTCCAGAATCGAATTCTGCATCCGGCAGGGACCGCCGTTGGGGTCGAGGAAAAAGACCAGAAAATGATCGGCATCAGAAGCGACCTGAGACGTGGAAGGCGAAGTGACAGCCACCGCAGCCGCTGTTTGCGCCTGGGCGGTTTGGGAAACTTGTGTTTCTTCGGAACAGGCAACCAGTAGAAACAACAAAGAGAGCAACAGAAACTTTCTAAACATGGATAACTCCGCAGGACAGATTTAAAATATTCGGATTCCCGAATATATCCATTCCACGTAATTCATGCAAGATTTTTTGCGTAACAATTTCACAAAATACTTTTGCCGAACAGCGAAGTGAGTAGTTCAACCGCCATTTTCGCCGTTCTATTTTCGTGATCAAGAATCGGGTTGATCTCAACCACGTCAGCCGATGTCAGCTTGCCGGTGTCGGCAATAATCTCCATCAACAGCTGAGCTTCGCGGTAACTTAACCCTCCGGGTGAAGGGGTTCCGACTCCGGGGGCGTCGTTGGGGTCAAGGCTGTCCATATCGAGACTGACATGCAGACGACTGCAGTGCTCCAGACGCTGCAATGCCTCACGGATGATGGCGCTCATGCCCCGCTCATCGAGGTCGCGCATCGTATAAACGGCGATGCCGCTCTTTTTCAGCCACTTACGCTCCTCGCCATCGAGGTCGCGAATGCCGATCATCACCAGATCGCGACCTTCCAATTTGGCCCCGGGTCGCCCGACATTGACCAGCTCGGGAAAGCCCTCGCCAAGCAGCACCGATACCGGCATGCCGTGAATACTTCCCGACGGGGAACTTTGCGGTGAGTTGGCATCGCCATGGGCATCGATCCAGATCACCCCGGCCGGTTCACGATGCGTCACCCCACCGATCGTGCCAACCGCCAGGGAATGATCACCGCCGAGAAACAGCGGGATAGCATCATCCGCAACAGCCTGAACGGCGGCTTCGTAGGCGGCCTGACAAACCTGCTGGATCGAAAGCAGAAAATTCCCCTGTTCCGATTCAGAAAGCGAGTCGCGGACCGGAACAAAGAGATTGCCGGAGTCGTGCAGGACAAAACCGAGCTGTTTGAGCTTGCTTGACAGTCCAGCATAGCGGATGGCGCTCGGCCCCATATTGACACCGCGCCGATTCTGCCCCAAATCGACCGGCACACCGATGATACGGATGGTTTTCTTCATGGGGTAAAACCCTTCTTCTGTCCCCAGGCGATCCATGGCACCTAGGGCTTCAGATTGTTCCACAGGTTCATCATGAAATCCTGCGCGTTAGTCAGAATCGCCACCGCCTGCGAGGAACCGCGATTGGCCAACTTATCGGCAGAAAATTCAGTCATATCGACGATATAGAAAAACACCGGGCGCACCTTGCCATCCTCCATCACCCGATAGCTCGGCACCATGTTGCCGAAGGCGATGGAATGCAGTTGGGTCGCCAAAGCAATAACCGTGGTCGCCTGACGGGCGTGGATGCGCATCGCATCCTGGGCGGCATAGACATCGGAAATCACCTCCGGCAGCGGACCGTCATCGCGGATCGAACCGGCCAGCACGTAGGGGACGTCGTTATTTTCGCAGGCGTAGATGATGCCGTCTTTCAGTTCAAGATCGACGATCGCCTGCTTGATCGAACCGGACTTACGCACCGCGTTGATGATATCGAGATGATTGTAATGCCCCATCGGCTTGAGGTGCTGGGTATAAATATCTTGTCCCAGCCCGGTACGAAAATAGGCCGCCTCCAGGTCGTGCGTCGCCAAAGCGTTGCCGGCCAGCAGCCCGTCGCAATAACCGTTTTCGATCAACCCTTGCATGGCATCGCGGCTGTCCTTGTCGAAGGCCACAGCCGGACCGAGCACCCAGGCAATGTGCCCATGTTCACGGTCGTGGCGCAGCACCTTGTAGAGGTCATCGTAACGACGGGAAAAAGGCGTTTCTCGAGTACCGCGGGTACGAAAAGCAAATTTGTCTGCCCCTTCGGTAGCGGGCGGATCGAAACCGGTGGTGTGGACGTAAATCCCTTCTTCACCATTCTCGGTGCGACCGACCACCACTGCGTCGCCCTGTTTGACCCGGCGCGCCTCAACCACATCGATCTGGTGCCCGTTGAGTACCATCGTCGAATCCATACGACTCTCCGGCGCCAGCAGCCAATTTCCGTCACCTAAATGTAGGTATTCCGGATGATTGGAGGTGCCGTGATAGTTGTCCGGCACCACCCCGTCTTTCGGTGCGGGCACGGTCTGCACGTGCGGCGCATTGGCAAGTTCTGGCAGGGAAAAATCGGGCGGGGTGTAATCGGGTATGATCGCGGCCATTAGTTGACTCCTCGTTGAATAAACAGCTCTAAGCTGCTTAAACAATAGCAGGTTTTCGACAACAATAAGTAGGATAAGAACAGAACAAGACCCTTCCGGATATCGCAAGGGGGTTACTTGTCGTGTCGATACGAATATGAATTGAGACAGAACCCCTCTAGCTTGCAATTAAGCCAAAGGGATTCTTATCGTAGGAAAAATCTTTTGCAGCAGATTCGCGTGTCCCGCCGCCTACTGCTGTCAAAAGGCCACAAATGAGACCCGTTCCAGCGTTGATGGCGGTTAAAATGACCGGGACCACGATGCTTTGAATACCCGAAGGTGAAGAACAGGGCATTGGGATACGCGTACGGGTAATATCGTCGGGGTTGCTCATATACATAAATTTTCTTCACCTCGGGAGTTTTTTTTACTACTGGCGGCAAGGTTTTCGGATCGACAATCCGCCAACTGCCATCAGGTTGTCGACAGGCAGTTCCACCGACCTGCTGCTCGCGATTGTCAATGATGACGGACTGATGGAATTCGCGACACGACTGCCTAGTTGTCGTTAGCAAGGTTTTGACCGGCATCGTCATGCCAGAGATGTTGGCGTCGGGGTTATGCCAGGTTGCAGCAATCCCGGAGGTGTTGTATTCCAGCGCAGACTGAAAGCATTCATTCGCTGCCCGCTGATCGATGGTGGAAAGCGGTTGAAGAAAACCCTGTCCCTGTCCCTGTCCCTGTGCCGAGGAAAATACTAGCAGCAGGCTGACTGTCATGAGTAATGAAAAGTTTCGCTTCATCTTACCCTCCCCGAAAGAGAGTTATGTTTCTGCTAGTCGTTCGTCTCTACCCTTATAAGGGTTCCAACCAGATGTACGCTTCGGGAGTCATTAGTGTCGTATCCACTGCTCAAACCACCCTTTCCAGGAAGAGCACCACATTTTGATGATAACAGACGAGTGCCTGCAAATGGGATCTACCGCAGTAGCAAATTGGTGACCAAACCAACGTGGCTTACAATCTCGAATATAGTGAAGTTCGGCAATTTCCCACTGTGTCGCCTGTTCGCTAACGAATCAATATCCCAATCACTAACTTTATGTTATTTTCGTTTTTGTGGGATTAAGTTAACCTTTGCTGCAAATGAATTGTTTGAGGATTTATCCGTGCGTCTACTCTGCCTGATGTTGTTGTGTCTCTGTTTGTCCGCCTGTGCGTCACCGCATACAAAAAAGTTTGAGACAACTGCCTACTGCAATTGTTCTTCATGCTGTTCCTGGTCTCGGGATTTCCCAGACTTCTGGAATCGACATTTTAATGCTGGCCCCAATAAAGATGATGTTTATACCGGTCGCACCGCATTGGGAACCGAACCACACGAACCCTACGCGGGTCTTATATCTCTCGACACCCTGACTCATCCCTGGACCTTACCGCATCGATTGCTGCTACCCTGGATGTGGGCACCTCAGGATGGGACAATTGCTGCAGACTGGAGTTACATCAAACCGCGAACCCGAATCTATATTCCTGGCTATGGCTGGGGTCGGGTAGAAGACAAGGGATCGGCGATCAAAGGAAATAACCGACTTGATCTGTATTTTGACTCCCATCAACATGCCCTGATCTGGGGTCGGCGTACGATTGTCGGGACGGTGGACTAAACACCTATCCAATATAGTGAGTTTCATCATAATAGGTACGGTTCGCGCGCCTAAAAAACTCTCACATATTAACCTTTTATATTTTTAAAGATTCTTTTGTCACAATTTAAAAGAAAATGAGATGACAGTTGAGAAGTGCTCCAGTAAATCCTTTCGCAATCCAGTTTCAAATTACCTTAAACGTTAAGATAGATTGTTCCCCAAAATAAAATCAGCCCCAACCTGTCAGGCTGGGGCTGATTTGCTACCTATTCTCTGGAAAGAAACCGTCAGTGAGTCAGGCCTGCCGCCAATGCTCCGGCAGGAATTGCGGGGAGCTCTTTGGGGGGCGCTGTGTCAACTTCTAGCAACTCAATAACAAAGGTCAGCGCTTTGCCCGCCAATGGATGATTGGCATCAAGAGTGACCGTCTCTTCAGTGATTTTATCAATCATAAGCCGCAAGATACTGCCATCCCCCTGAGTCACTTCCAGTTGCCCACCTTCGGTCAGTTCGAGGTTTTCAGGCAGGTCAGCACGGTTAATCTCCTCGATCTTGGCAGGGTTGGGTTCTCCGTACGCCTGATCTGGTTCGATGACGACAGTTTTTGTCTCTCCCTGGGACATGTCGATGACCGCCGCATCAAAGCCTTTGATCACCTCTTCCCTGCCGATAATGAATGACAGGGGACTGTCTTCAGGAGACGCATCGAAGATTGTTCCGTCAGCGAGTTTGCCAGTGTATTTAACCGTCACGGTGTTGTTGTGAGCTGCGCGAATCATGGTTACCTCTTTCAATGTGGTCGTCGATTTTGCAGGGAGACAGCAGTCAAAAACGGTGAATCCAGTAAGCGCTCTATGCATAACAAGACCGGCTTCATTGGTCAATTGTTTTCAACAATCGGGAGGATTCAAGCCCATGCTGCTCCTTGCCCGAGGGATTTCTAGATTTTTCAGGCTCTACAGGTATTCTCTAATCTCGAAGGTGGTAAATCCTGAGAGCATGTGGCCTTGCTTCACCCGCCCCCTAGGCGTCCTTCTGGACAAAATGCTTTGGGGGCTTTCTTGTCTGTGAAAACACAAAAGCCGCCTCCCTAATTTAGGAGACGGCTTTAAACACGTTAAGTAACCCCCTGCCAGATATCGACAGGGGCTTTTCAGGCAAGTACGTTGTTGAGCGCTCAATCCATCAACAAAATGGCATCGGCCACTTCTTTTAAACTTTTGCGTTTATCCATCGCCAATTTCTGCATTTTGCGGTAGGCATCCGGCTCAGAGAGTCCCTGCGTCATCAGCACCCCTTTGGCACGATCAATCTTTTTGCGCGACTCTATCGTTTCGCGCAGCTTATCCACCTCCTGCTGTAGGCTCGACACTTCAACAAACTGGTGAATTGCGGTATCGATCGTCACCTTGAGCTGCTCTTCGCAAAATGGCTTCATCAATAATTGACTGATCCCCACCTCCCAGGCCTTTTCCAAACATTCACTTTCACCAGGAGCTGCCAACAAAACAATCGGACCCGTTGTCTGACTGCTGATTTTTTCAGCAGCATGAACCCCTTCAGCTCCAGCTAACGACAAGTCGAGAACCGTCAGCAAAGGCTTTTCCGACATCGCCAGAGCTGCACCGATAATGGTATTTTTCGCCTCAATAACCCGATCAAAACCGCAAGAAACGAGAGTTTCCACGACTAGACTACGCAACGTTGCATCTTCATCAACGACCAGAGCACACTTCATCAATTTCCTCCTTGGGTAATTCTTTAAACTGTAAATTGCATAACCAATGCCGAAATTGATTTGTTCCGCAGATAAAGTTCCCAGCGGCAACCAACGACAACTTTCCGGTTTATAATTAAACAAACACCCTCCCGCTAGATGAGACAGGATTTGCCATGCCCAGTGACGCCGAAATTGCCCATCAGGCCCAGCCAAAACCGATCGGACAGATCGCCGACCAGCTCGGAATCAACAATGACGATTTACTCCCCTACGGCCGGGAAATCGCTAAGATCCACAGCAGAAGCCTGCAACGCCCGAGCAAAAGACAAGGTCGATTGATCCTGATTTCGGCCACCACCCCGACCGCCGCCGGCGAAGGCAAGACCACCACCACCATAGGCCTGGGACAAGCCTTTGCTAAATTGGGCGAATCGGTTTGCCTGGCGCTACGCGAACCCTCCCTCGGCCCCTGCTTGGGGATGAAGGGGGGCGCCACCGGCGGCGGTTACAGTCAGATTATTCCGGCCGATCGCATCAATCTGCACTTAACCGGCGACTTTCACGCCATTACCAGCGCCAACAATCTGCTTTCGGCGGTGATCGATAATCATATTTATCAAGGCAACAGCTTAAACATCGACCCTCGGCGCGTGCTCTGGCGTCGGGTGATCGATATGAACGACCGCAGTCTGCGGCATATCGTTTTAGGGCTGGGCGGAAAACTACAAGGGATCCCACGCGAAGGCGGCTTCGACATTACTGCTGCGTCCGAAGTGATGGCGATGCTCTGCCTGGCATCCGATCTGGATGACTTTCGTCAGCGGCTGGAAAATACCTTGATTGCCTTCACCTACGACGGTGACCCGATATTTGCCAAACAGCTGCAGATCACCGGCGCCATGCTCGCCCTGCTGCGCGATGCCATCCATCCCAACCTGGTGCAAACCCTGGAGGGGGTTCCCACCCTGGTCCACGGCGGCCCCTTTGCCAATATCGCCCACGGTTGCAACAGCCTGTTGGCGACGCGGATGGCACAGCACCATGCTGACTGGACGATCACCGAAGCTGGTTTTGGCTTTGATTTGGGCGCGGAGAAATTTTTCGATATCAAGTGTCGGCTCGGCGGACTCGACCCGCAGGCAGTGGTGCTGGTCACCACCACCAGAGCGCTGAAATTACACGGAGGCATGGCCAAAGCGGAACTGGCGGGAAAAGACCTTCCGGCGCTGCGCAGAGGCTTGGCCAACCTGGATAAACATATTGAAAATGTGCGCAAATTCAACAAACAGCCGGTGGTCGCGCTGAACCGCTTTGCTGGCGACAATGTCGCCGAGCTGGCGATCATCGAAGCACGCTGCCAGGAGCTGAAGACCCCCTTCGCTCTTTGCGATCATCATGCGACAGGGGGCTCCGGCGCCGTTGAACTGGCCGAAAAGGTGATGCAGGTCGCGCAGCAGAGTCAACCGTACCGCCCCCTCTACCCTTTGGATATCTCGGTGGAAGAAAAGGTGCGGATCATCTGCCGCGAAATTTACGGCGCCGACGATGTCGCCTTTACCAAGCAGGCGGCCAAAGACCTGCGCCAAGTGCAGCAACTCGGCTTTGATCAGCTGCCGGTCTGCATCGCCAAAGCGCCCGGCTCGCTCTCCGACGACCCGAAACTGTTCGGCCGACCACGCGACTTCGACATCACGGTGCGCGGCATCGAGATCAATTCTGGCGCCGGTTTCCTGGTCGTCCTGACCGGTGATATTCTGCGCATGCCGGGTCTGCCGCAACACCCGGCGGCGGAGCGCTGGCAATTGCGCGAGGACGGCACCATCGCCGGACTGGATTGAAGATGTCCCGACGCCATCGATCGAGGGAAGTTTAAAAATCCTATTGCCACAAAAGTCAAAGAGCAATAGATTGATTCCTGCCCCACATGAAACTATCGTGCATATGCACATAAAGCAGGAGGAGTTGGCAATGTACAATGAAATCGTCATGGATCACTTCCAAAATCCACGCAACATGGGCCGCATCGAAAACGCCGAGATGCTGATTCAGGTAGGCGATCCCGGTTGCGGTGATTCGATCCTGATTTTTATGAAGATTGACGACGATGTCCTGACTGATATCAAGTACAAGATTTACGGCTGCGGTGCCGCCATCGCCACCTCGTCAATGGGGTCAGTATTGGCCAAAGGCAAAACCCTCGATGAGCTGCTTGAATTTAAAGCGGAAGAGGTCAGCAATGCCCTCGGTGGCCTGCCGGCAGAAAAAGAGCACTGCTCCAACCTGGTCGCCAGCGCACTGCACGCCGGGGTCAATGAGTACCGCAAGAATCGCAACGACCCGAATAAACAGCCGCTACCGGAACGCAAAGAGCTGCTTTCCGAAGCATCCCTGGAGAACAAAACCTAAACAACCTCTGCAAAGTTAAAGGCAACAGGGTGGCATGAACCGAGCCCCCTGTTGCGACTCAACGCCCCTGAAACGGAAAAGGGGGAGCCCTGAAGCTGGCGCAGTCAACACCCCATCAGTCACCGACCGGCATCAACACCACTGCACCTTAAAAAAACCACCAGCCGTGCAAAAACCTCATGGATACCCGCTATAGTCATTAAAATAACCAATAAGGGGGATGGCATGGCTGAGGAAACCATTAAGGCTCACCGCGAGTTCCTCAAAGACAACCTGCGCTTGCAGATCAATTTCAATCTCACCGACCAGAACCAGGGAACCGCCCCGCCGCCGCTGCAAAAACCGCCGCAGCCAGGGCAACAACAAATCCCGCTGCCCGAGGGGGAGCCGTGGGCCGATTTCTCCGGCACTGACCTGCTTGAAGCGATCCACCAACGCCGCAGTCACCGCGACTTCAAGCCGGAGCCGCTGACGTTGGCCGAACTGGGGATGCTGCTCTGGGCCACCCAGGGGATCAAAGGAGGTATCGGCCGCGGAAGCAGCCTGCGCACCGTCCCGTCGGCCGGATGTCGCCATCCCTTCGAAACCTACCTGCTGGTCTCCGATGTCGAAACCCTGCAACCGGGACTCTACCGCTACCTGTCGCTTGAGCATGCCCTGGTTCTGGAACGCGAGATGGAGTTGAATGTGCTCAAGGAATCCCTGACAGAAGGTACTTTAGGCCAATCTTTCTGCGCAGCGGCGCCAGTCTGTTTTGCCTGGACCGTTATCCCCTACCGCAGCGAATGGCGCTATCACACCGCCGCGCACCGGGTCATCCTGATGGATGCCGGCCACCTTTGCCAAAACCTCTACCTGGCCTGCGAGGCGATCGGTGCGGGGACCTGCGCGATTGCCGCCTATCATCAAAGGTTGATGGATGAACTGCTGGGCGTCGATGGTGAAGATGAGTTTACCCTCTACCTGGCTCCGGTCGGGAAAGTGTAGCCAGCTGCTGTCAGTCACCTGTCACGTTTCAGATTGATATATTTACCACAGACCAGTATGATTAGCGGATTCTTATCCCCATTGATCGAATCCGGAATCCGATGCCGCAAGAAAAAAAACTGACCAACAGCTTTCTGCTCCGCTACCTGCTCGGCGTCATTCTGTCGATTCTGGCCATCGGTCTAGCCTGGCTCTACAGCAGCCATCTGCAGCTGCTCACGGAAACCAAAACCCTCAAAGAACAAGCCGTCCAGCGACAGATGGCGCAACTTAAGGAACGGGTCCATCAAGTTCGTGACATGATCAATCACGAACGACAATTGCTCGATGAACAGATGCGCACGGATATTCGGCTACGGACTTTAGAAGCCTATGCCGTTATGGAAAGCATCTATCAGCAATCGAAAAAGGATCAAGGGATCAAGCAAATTGCGACCATGATCCGCACCTCGTTGAGAGCGATCCGCTATAACGACGGACGCGGCTATTTCTTTGCCACAGGAGTGGACGGTATTGAACAGCTGTTTCCGCCCAATTCCGCCCTTGAAGGCACCAGCTTCCTGAATATCCGTGATATGAACGGCAAACCGGTGGTGCAGGATATGATCGCGCTGGTTAAGGAACAGGGCGAAGGCTATTACGAATACTCCTGGACCAAACCGGGCAGCCCCGAAGGGCAGCATCGCAAGGTTGCCTATATCAAGTATTTTGAACCGCTCGACTGGTTCGTCGGCACGGGCGAATATATTGATGACGTTGTCAGCGACTTGCAGGATGAGTTGATCCGGCGCATTGAATCTACCCGGTTTAAAGACAAGGGCTATATTTTCGTCGCCAACTATCAGGGGATCTCTCTGGCGTACCCGGCCAAGGGACGTAACATGTACAACGTCGAGGACAATAACGGTCTTAAAATTGTTCAGGAACTGATCAAACGGGCAAAAGCGGACGGGGGCTATCTGCGCTACGTGATGCCGCCGCTGGATGGAGCGCGGCCGGAAGAGAAAATCAGCTACGTCACCGGCATTCCCGAATGGCAATGGTATCTCGGCAGTGGCGATTTCGTCGCTGATCTCGACCAAGAACTGGCCGCGATGATTGCGCAACAAAGGGCGTCCATCCGTAACAAAATTGGGACCATAATCTCCGTTCTGGCTCTGTTCCTGCTGCTCGGCCTGATTCTCTCACGCCAGCTGGGGCGACAGGTTCACTCCAGTTTCCAGGCATTTCAAAACTTTTTTGCCCAGGCAGCAACTCAAGCCAAGCCGCTCGATGTCGCGCAACAAACCTTTGCCGAGTTTAAAAACCTGGGCCAATCGGCCAATCGGATGCTGGAAGAACGTCACCACTTTGAAATGGAGGCGAAGGAATACCGGGATCAACTGAGCAATGTCATTGACGCCATGCCGTCAATCCTGACAACCGTCGATTGCCACGGCCAGGTAAGCCAGTGGAATAAATTTGCCGTCGAAACAACGACGATTTCTCAAGCGGAAGCGAGCGGGAAAAACCTGATCGAACTGCTCCCATACCTAAAAGAATCCCTGGCGGAAATTCTGCAAAAAACCTGTCGCGAACAGAGTATTTATCAGGCGAGTATAGAAATTATTGAAGAAGAGGAACGGAGAAACAAAAACATCTCCGCCTACCCGCTCAGTTCATCTCTGCCGCAGAGTGTTGTCATCAGAATCGATGACATCACCGAACGTAAATTGCTGGAAGAGAACCTCGTCCAATCAGAAAAAATGCTCTCAGTCGGCGGCCTGGCGGCCGGCATGGCCCATGAAGTCAACAACCCGTTGGCAAGTATCATCCAAAACATTCAACTGGTCCAGATGCGCCTTTCGGCAGATAATCCCAAAAACCGCGAAAGGGCAAAAAGTTGCCAGCTAGATATTGATTCGCTGCAAAGCTTTCTTTTGGCAAGTCGAGTACCGGAAAAGCTTGAGCAAGCCATGAGTTCCTGCACCAGGGCAGCAAAAATCGTCGAAAACATGCTTAACTTCAGCCGCAGCGGACAGCGCGATTTCAAGCCGGCAAGTTTAGGACTAATCATCGACAACACTCTAGAGTTGCTCGCGAATGATTACGATTTACAGCAGGAATATGCTTTCGAGCAGATTAAGATTCAGCGTAACTACGCGGAGGGAATGCCGGAAGTGGTCTGCTCGGCCAGCAAAATTCAACAAGTCATTTTCAACCTATTGAAAAATGGCGTACAGGCCATGATCGACGGAAATATCCCGGTCGAAGAAAGACAGTTTAAGATCGATATTTTCGCTGAAAACAGGCTGGCCACCATCAACATCAGCGACTCGGGTCCCGGCATCCCCGAAACGATCCGAAAAAGGATCTTCGAACCCTTCTTCACCACCAAGGGCGTTGGCAAAGGAACCGGACTGGGCCTGTTCGTCGCTTATTTTATCGTCCAGGAAAATCACGGCGGCAGCATCAAGGTTGACTCTGCTCCAGGTCAAGGAACTAGTTTCACCATCAAGCTACCCCTCAATCAAGTAACGAGCTAGCGGCACTGGTTCCAGCCAGATAACCGGTTGACCAACAGACCTGGAGGTTAAAACCGCCGGTCGGCCCGTCCAGATCGATGACCTCTCCGGCAAAATAGAGGTTTTCAACCTTCTTCGAGCGCATACTGCGCATGTCGATATCTTTCAAAGAGACCCCACCAGAGGTGACTATCGACTTTTTAAAACCCTCGTGCCCGGTCACCTGCAGGGTCAGATCCTTGAACAATCCGAGCAGGGTTTTCCGCTCGGACTTGCTGATCGAGTGGCACTTTTTGTACGGATCGATCCCTGACAGGGTGATAAAACGGGGAATCATATCGCGCGGCAGCAGACCAGCCAATGAGTTACGAAAATCCTTGTTGTTCAACTCGGCAAATTCCCGCTGCAAACGCTTATCAAACAGTTCCGCCGTCACGGCCGGTTTCAGATCGAGATGCAGTGTCACCTTGCCTTTTTTCAAAGCATCGCGGATGGAACGGCTCATATCAAGAATAATCGGGCCACCAATACCGCTACGGGTGAAGAACGCCTCGCCGAAACGTTCGGTTAGCGGCTTACCGTCCCGCCGCGCAATCACGTTGATATTCTTCAGATTGAAATCACACCATTCTGCCGTCCAGTCTTCGGCTAACGTCAGCGGCATCAGCGCCGCCTGCGGTGTCACCAGTTTATGTCCGGTCGCTTCGGCCCAGTCGTAGCCATCGCCAGTACAACCGGTTTCTGGATAGGAAAGACCACCGGTCGCCAACACGTATTTCTTGGCAATGAAAGTTCCACGCGTGGTTTCAACCGCCGCAATCAGGCCAGCGCTCATTTTCAACTGTTTGACCTGACAATCTTTCACCACCTCAACACCAACATCTTTGACAAATTTCAGTAACAACTTCTGCACGTCGCCGGCACCGCCTTGCTCCGGAAAGACCCGCCCAGCCCGTTCGGTCTTTAATTTGAGGCCGCGCTGTTCGAAGAAATCGATCGTCTCCTTTACCCCGAAAGCATACAATGCTGTCAACAACGCCTTGCCGTTGCGACCGAAGTACTCGACAAGTCGTAATGGATCGGTCTCGCTATTGGTAACGTTGCAGCGCCCCTTGCCGGTGATCAGCACCTTGGCTCCGCACTGCGGGTTTTTCTCCAGCAGCAGCACCCGCGCGCCGTTCAGAGCGGCAAATCCGGCGGCAAACAATCCGGCCGCACCGCCACCGATGACGATCAGATCATAATTTTGAGCAGAAGAATGTGACTTTGTCATGTTGCACCCGCAGTTCGGCGTAAAAGGGACAGAATTCGCGCAGGCTAGGACAGTCTTCGGCGCATGTCAAGATTGTTGCCTCTCGAAGAAACAGATGTACGGGATTCTTCCTGAGTCCGGTTATAAATTGAGAAGACTGGACGAAAAAAGACAGCTGCTGTACCCTGCCCCATTACTTTACTAGAGAACCAAGGACCGGCGAAAACCAATGACCACAAATACCATTATGACTGCCATCGTCTGGGGAGCAATCTCCGGCGTGCTCGGCACCCAGCTGCTCATCAACCTGCTGGGCATGCTGTTCTGCCTGCATGGCCTGCTGCAAACCCGCTGGAAAAGGTTGACCCACAAAGCCGCCGCCGGACAGGTCAAGTATATGATCAACCTGCAATTGCTGCTGCGGATCAGTCTTTACGCGCTGCTGTTTGCCGGTCTCTTGCAATTCGGCGACAACTACGTGCAGCGCAAGTTCTGGTTTGAATATCGGGACAATGCAACGCTGCTGCTCGCTATCTTCGCCCTGCTGGCTGCGGTCGGTTTTCTGCCTGCAGCCCGGCGACGCCTGCGGGTGATCTGGCGCATGAGCCACGAGTGCGATTACGCCGAACGCCGACAACGCACCCGGATGCTGAAAAGCTAAAATAGCCTCTTTCGTCGGCCAACACTCTGCGCTAGGATGACCGCTGCTACCAAGACGTAATCTTTCGATGCTATCCTCTGGAGGATTTTTCCATGCAAGACAAAAGCTCCATCAGTCCCAACACCCAATTCTGCGCCCTGATCGGTAGCCCGGTCGGACACAGCATGTCCCCGGCGATCCACAACGCTGCCTTCGTCGCCACCGAGCAGGACTTTGTTTATGTTGCCTGCCAGGTCGATGACGTTGCCAGTGCCTTGTCCGGAATGCGGGCGCTGGGCAACTTTCGCGGCATGAGCGTCACCATCCCACACAAGATCGAAGTGATGAAACATGTTGACGAGATCGCCGAAGTTGATCGCGCCATCGGTTCAATCAACACCGTGGTCTGCAAAGATGGCAAGCTGATCGGCTTGGGAACCGACGGCCCGGGCGCGCTCAAAGCACTGCTCGATGCCGATGTCAGCCTGAATGGCAAAACAGTTCTGATGCTTGGCTGCGGCGGTGCTGCACGTGCTATCGCCTTCACCCTGGCCAACCAGTCCCAGTTGGCAGAGCTGGTGATGCTCGATATCAATCAGGAGATGTTGCAAGAGCTGACCGCGGACCTGCAGTCCGGCACTGCAGCACAGATCAGTTCGGCGCTGATGGACGACTCCTCTCTGGCTGATGCGATGGCTAAAAGTGATGTTATCATCCACTGCACGCCGATCGGCATGCACCCGAAAGAGGAGATGTCACTGGTTCCGGCTGAACTGTTCCGCCCGGGACAGGTGGTCTTCGATGTGGTCTACAACCCGCTGGAGACCAAGCTGCTCAAAGAAGCCAAGGCCAGCGGTTGCCGGACCATCTCCGGGGTCGAAATGTTTATCAACCAGGCAGTGTTGCAATTTGAGCAATTTACCGGCATCGACGCCCCGGTCGAAGTAATGCGCAAGGTGGTGATGGAAAGGCTGACGGCATGAACATCGTTTTGATCGGCTATCGCGGTACCGGCAAAAGTCACGTCGGCCACCTGCTGGGCGAACACTTTTCGCGCCAGGTGGTCAGCATGGATGAGGAAATCATCAAATCCGCTGGCATGCCGATTCCGGAAATCGTCGCCAAATTCGGCTGGGAAAAATTCCGCGATATGGAAACCGCCGAGGCCCGGAAACTGTCAGGGCTCGACAAGCTGGTGATCGATTGCGGCGGCGGAGTGATAGAACGACCGGAGAATGTCGACATCCTACAACAGAATGCGCAGGTTTTCTGGTTGCAGGCCTCAGTCGAGACCATCGTTGCGCGGATTGGGAATGATACGCAACGCCCGGCGCTGGTTGAGGGCAAGACCTTTACCGAAGAAATCACCGAGGTCCTAGAACGAAGAACCCCCCTCTACCGTGCGGTGGCACAGCATATCATCGCGACCGACGACCGGACCCCACATCAGGTGACGCAACAGATCATTGAACTCTGGAAATAGATGGTCAAGTTACTCATGGCCTAAGTAAAAAGCCAGCGGACAACTTGTATCACTGTCCGCTGGCCGCGCTAACCATCGAATTACTGTGAGCACCTAATCAACTTCATACGTATGCTTGATGGTGATTGTCACCGGCCGTTGCCAGCCACTCACAACCTGACCGTCAACCACTTTCTGATTCAACTCTTCGACACTTTGCAACAACACTTCATCTTCGTCCGGGAAGTCGATCGTGATGCTCACATCGCCATCAAGAAAAGATAAATCGTCGAGCAAGCCATCGTCGATCAGATCGTCTGCTGCTGCGACCGTATCGGTGTTGATGATGGTCGTATCATCGCCATCGCCCATAACGACATCAAAATCCAGTTCGGCGTGCGGGGTATCTGAAACCAAATCATCGATCATTGCATAAATCTCAGCATCAACCATGTCTGCTGCTGGGTGATGAGCAATGACCAGGGTTGCATTTACTACCAGAAAAAATGCTGCGATCAACAATGTCTTATTCATTTTTTCCTCCCCTTATCTTTCGCATTCAATTTGTCCCCAATGGACCTGCTGCTCAAACAACCGCGTAAGTGTTTAACCTTTCGTTCGTGCTTGATAAAACGCCTGTCCATTGAAAAGGTTGACGACAGCCAGAAACCTTTTCATCGCGAGACCAGAGCAACCCAACGACAAAACCAGCGTTTCTTTGCGAACAAACACCAAGAGAAACCCCGCCATATCACCCCTCGGTTAGTGGTCAAATAACCAAATATGGGTATTTATCGCTTAAAACATGGTTGGATTTTGAAATGAATGAAGAGAGACATGCCACGATACACATCAATATCGACATCACTACTACGCAACCCAATCGGCTATTTCAACTATTCGTATCAACAACAACGCAGCTTAAAGACTAGCGCAACAGAGGAAAAATAGACCGGATTCAACATTCCCCCATAACTAGGGCTGGAAATTGCATGTTTTGGCTTCATCTATTAGGCCCCCGGCGATGAAGAGGATCACCAATGTCGATCAGAAAGAAATTTTTCTTTGCCCTGCTGCTTTTGGTCCTGGCTCCCACTCTGCTGACCGGGTTGCTAATTTTTCATTTCGCCGAGCAGACCCTGATTTACAACCAGATTGCATCACTTGAAGCGATTGCCGAAATCAAACAGAAATCGATCGAAGACTTCTCCGCCCACAGCATCCGGGATTTCCAGCAGGTCAGCAATTCACAAACTATTGGACAAGACCTTGCCACCCTCGTAACACACATTGATCGACCACAGCATCCTGCGTATAAAGCCGCCAGGCTGGCCATTGACAGACTTCTGCAACCCTTACAGGAGGGACATAGCCTGGATCTGATCATCCTGACCGATTCGACCGGCAAGGTTGTCTATCAGAGCGACCCGCAACACCCGCAAAACCACATCGGCGAAAAGTTCAATCATGCCGATAAAGGGATCTTCAGGGCAGCAATACAGGGCGATCCTCTGATCCGTTTTTATCACTCGGTTCCGGGAAAAGAAAAAGACGGCATGCTGGTGGCAGGAGCGATTCTTAACAACCAGGATATCGCCGGCTTGATGTTTTTTGAAATCAATTTGAGCATTGCCAGCGGTGTCTTTCTCGATAACACTGGCCTTGGCAAGACCGGCAAGACCGTTCTCGGGATCAAGTCCGGTGAAAATCATTATGCCAACCTGACTGCCTCCCTGCAAAACCCTCATGGAAAAGATAAAAAACTGGTCCCTTTTTCTGAGTCGAGTGAGTCCTTCGCCATGCAAAAAGCGGTCAGTGGCCTAAACGGAGCAGGTTTGACGAAAGACTTCCGCGGCACGGAAATCATCGCCGTCTGGCGCTACCTGCCGGAATTGAATCTGGGGATGGTGGCGAAGATCAACGCCAGCGAAGCTCTGACCTCAATACAGGGATTGAAAACCATCACTTTGACGATCCTACTACTGATCGCGATCATCGGAACATTGGTCGCACAATTGATGGCCAGATCGATTACCAAGCCGATCTATAGCCTGAAACAGGGCATGCAAAAAGTCGCCAGCGGCAAATTGGATATCAGGCTGGATATGACCAGTAAGGACGAGATCGGTGAGGTCGCCAAAGCCTTTGATCAAATGACAGCGAGCTTGGCCGAGGTCACTGCTTCGCGGGATGATCTCAACCACGAAATTTCCGAACGCCGCCTGGTTGAAAGCCTGCTGCGTGACAGCGAAACGCGATTGCGCGACCTTTTCGACAACGCGAGCGATCTGATCCAAAGTGTTGCGCCCGATGGTTCGATCCTATTTGTCAATCAGGCCTGGCAGAAAACCCTGGGTTATAAGGATTCTGAGATTCAAGGGCTGAATATTTTTGACGTCATCCACCCAGAGTCACTGTGCCACTGTCAACTGGCCTTTCAACAGTTAATGCAGAGCGGACGGGGCGGCAGCTTCGAAGCTACCTTCAAAACCAAAAACGGCGATAAAATCCTTCTCGAAGGGCTTGTCAGCGTGCAACTTGATAATGACCGCCCTATCGCCTCACGAGGGATCTTCCGCAACATCACCGAGCGGAGAAAAATCGAAGAAACCCTGGAAACAGAACGGAGCTTTCTGCAGACGATCATCGACGGCGTCAGCGATCCATTGATGGTGATCGGTCTCGATTACCAGGTTTTGTTGTTGAACAAATCCAGCAAAGCCAATTTACTCGATCGCTACGCTACTGCCAGTCCCCTCTATTGCTATCAAGCCT
Source organism: Desulfuromusa ferrireducens (assembly GCF_055389805.1). Lineage (NCBI taxonomy): Bacteria > Pseudomonadati > Thermodesulfobacteriota > Desulfuromonadia > Desulfuromonadales > Geopsychrobacteraceae > Desulfuromusa > Desulfuromusa ferrireducens. The sequence continues at coordinate 2,331,108 of NZ_AP042415.1, read as the reverse complement.
CCCACCAGGATTCCGAACCCTGCAGCGGCATAGCCCATCCCTGCCCGTTGCAGGAGGTCAAAAGAAGTGATCGACCGGTCACTGTCGTCCACCGGCATCAGCTAAAATCCGGAGAAACCCGGAGTTTTGAACTGGTCGCCTCTCCCTACCGGAGCGAAGACGGTACCTTGCTGGGCATCATTGAATCATCACGCGACATTACCGACCGCTTGTCGATGGAAAGAGATATCGCCGAACGTGACGACCGGCTCGAATTTCTGGCCCATCACGACCCCCTGACCCACCTGCCAAACCGGTTCCGCTTTAATGACCGACTGCAGCATGCCATGGCCAAGGCGCAACGCTCAAAAACCCAACTGGCGTTACTGTTTCTTGATCTGGATCGCTTTAAAAATATCAATGACTCGCTCGGTCACGCAGTCGGTGACGAGGTTCTGCGCGAGGTAGCAAACCGTTTGCTGGCCAGTGTTCGCAATGTCGACACGGTCGCCCGACTGGGCGGCGACGAATTTCTCATCATCGTTGAAGACCTCCAGGATGTCCTCGGTGCGGCCACCCTGGCACAAAAAATCCTGAGTTCCCTGACCGAAACAATTTCCGTCGAAGATCACGAATTCACCACCACCGCCAGCATCGGCATCAGTATGTTCCCCTGCGACGGCGTCGACGGCGAAGGACTGTTGAAGAGTGCCGACGTCGCCATGTATCGCGCCAAAGAACAAGGCCGCAACAATTACCAGTTTTACACCCCGGACATGAACGCACACACCCACGAGCTGTTGCTACTCGAAGCCGATCTGCGCAAGGCCCTGGAGCAACGACAGATGGTCCTGTATTACCAACCACAGATCGATCTGCGCAGCGGATCAATGGTCGGCATTGAAGCCCTGGTTCGCTGGAAGCACCCGGACAAAGGAATAATCGCTCCAGAGGACTTCATCCCGCTGGCCGAAGAGACCGGGCTGATCGTCCCCTTGGGGGAATGGGTCATGGCAACGGCCTGCCGGCAAAACAAAGCCTGGCAGGATGCCGGTTATCCGCCGTTGCGGATGGCGGTCAATGTCTCGGCGAGGCAGTTCCGTCAAGCTGGCCTGATCGACACGATCAACAACATTCTGGCGAAGACCGGCCTCGACTCACAGTGGCTGGAGCTGGAACTGACCGAAAGTATCGTCATGAAAGATGTCTCCGGGGCAATTTTGATCATGAACAACCTGCACCAGCAAGGCATCCACTTGGCGATTGATGACTTTGGCACCGGCTATTCGTCATTGAGCTACCTGAAACGCTTCCCCGTTTCGCGGCTGAAAATCGATCGCTCCTTCATCACCGATATTACCCACAACGCCAATGATTCCTCGATCGCCAAATCAATTATCGCCCTGGGCAACACGATGAATATGGAAGTTTTGGCGGAGGGGGTCGAAACGTCTGAACAACTTCAGTTGCTCCAAGAAATGAGCTGCCAATATGGCCAGGGATTCCTCTTTAGCCCGCCAACCACAGACGCACAGCTGACGCCATTTTTCGACCGCAATCAGGAACAACGCGCCACTGCCGCGACCGATTCGCCCTGGGCGACATTTAATTTCCCTCTTGCCGATAATGACTGAAGCACAAATCGATTGCTGCAGTTCGTTGCAACTCAAGGTCGCAGACTAGGCTCTCTGGGGAAAAAACAGCACGAAATCAGGCGGCAAAACCACCATTGGCACAGATCGTCTGACCGGTGATCCAACCCGCCTCATCCGCCGTTAACAACAGGACCGCATTGGCAATATCTTCGGGTGTTCCGAGACGGTTAAAGGCAGCCATCCCGGCCAGCACATCAATCTGTTGCTCGGTCTTGCCGTGCCGAAACAGTTCGGTATCGGTCGGCCCTGGAGAGAGGTTATTCACGGTGATATTGCGCGGGCCCAACTCTTTAGCCAAGGATTTGGTCAACTGCTCGATCGCTCCCTTACTGGCAGCGTACAGCCCATAGTTCGGTAGCATCACCCGGGTCACGGTTGAGGAAATGTTGATGATCCGGCCACCATCAGCCAGCTTCCTCGCCGCCTGCTGGCAGGCAAAGAAAACTCCCTTCACGTCAAGTGCGAAGGTTCGGTCGATATCACTTTCGGTCAGTTCGTCGACCGGTTTAAAAATTGCCAGTCCGGCATTATTGACCAGGATATCTAAGCGACCAAATTCCATCTGAGTCAAATTGAACAAGGTTTCAACTTCATCAATTTTGGCCATATCCGCCTGCACCGCGACGGCGCGTCCGCCCTGTTCGGCTATTTGCCTGACAACCTGTTGCGCGGCATCGGCGCTGTTATGGTAATTGACCACCAGCGAAGCACCCTGCAGCGCCAACTGCAAAGCAATCGCACGACCGATACCACGTGAAGCACCGGTCACCAGTGCCGTTTTCCCCTCTAATTCTCCCGCCATCGCCAAGCCTCCCACGCCCAAAGGATCAATCAAAAGTCCAATCAACAGTTTAGCAAATCTACGCGGACTCATAGTGCCGACGCTAGAATTCGCTATAATAACCGAATGAAACTGCTGCTTCGTGCCAGTCAACGCTTGAGCAATGCCGTCTATGATATCTGACAGACACCCTTCGGTTATTTTCTCAATCTCGACTTATAAGCACCGGGGCGTTCAACGGCACGGATTTCCACCTCATTCTAAAAAGGCAGCGACTCCACCCACGGGAACCGCTGCCTCTTATCGTAAACAGAATTGATAGCTTATTTTATGTCGCTGTCAGAGCAGATAACTGTGCGACCTGCTGCTTGAACTGCTCCAGACTGCCGTCATTGAGAACAACCTGTTGCCAATCATGGTAGCCATCCAGGGAGGTCTCGCTGGCATGATCCCCGCCGGCAGCAAACCCGGGCCGGTCGATCTTGACGATCAGCCCGCCCTGTTCCTTGATGATCTGCAGCTCGTTCATAAAACGCACATCGTCGATGACGATATGCGTTTGCGCCAGATCATACTGCTGAATCTTGCGCTCCCAGGCCTTGGTCCAGTAATCGGGATCCTGTGCGCGACGATATTCGGTTCCCCACCACTGCAGAATCCTCCGCACAGTCACCGCCGTCTGCCCTGGACGATCCTGAATGTCGCCGTGATCGGCGATATAGCCGACCCACTGCGGGCACTGTTGCAAGGCTTTATCCTGCTGAAGATAGAAAACACGCAGCTTATCGTCCTGACAACCGTACACCAGCGGCACGGACTCGGCGGCATCGATGGCACGTAAAAAACCTTCAACCTCGTCACGCAGCACCATAGCCATCGGGACAATCAGCACCTCCCCCGTCAGCAAAGGCGCAAGATGCTGAGCAGCGGTTGTTTTTCCTGACGCAGCTTTTCCGGCAAATCCGATAATCATAAAGACAACCTCGTGGCAAAACAGAACATGACCATAAATTCAAACAAAATCGATTTCTGACTGTACCGGAAATAGATCGCTGCTTCAATAGGGCAAACGGTCAGTTAATGACGCCACAAGCCATGCGTGCTCCGCCACCGCCGAGTTTTTTCGGCTGATCGGAGTAATTATCACCACCGGCATGAATCATCAGCGACCGCTTAACGATATCCGACATTTTTAAACGTGGTGCCAGCACTGCTGATTTTGCATAGCCTTGACTATCAACAAAAAGACTGGGCAAGTCTCCCAGATGCCCATCGCCCCAGGGAGTCCCATGTTTGTAACTACCGGCCGGATCGAAATGGCCGCCTACTGCCAACCCGGCGACTGTTTTGCCATTTTTCTCACCGGGCGCGCAGCTCTGATTCTGGTGCAGATGGAAACCGTGCAGACCGGGTGTCAGCCCTTGCAGACTTGGCGTAAAGACCAACCCATGAGCGGATTCGCTGATCGCAATTACACCGACGACCTGCACCGTTCCAGTGGCGTCGATCACCTTCATCGGCACCGTAATTTCGGCGAACACCGGGGACGTGCACAAAAGCAAAGCAATACAGAGGGGTAATTTCAACGGGGTCTTCATTGATAGCTCCTTCAACACGAACCAGAACCCGCTCGAAGCGTTCCAAAACGCAGTCGGCCGGTTCATCTCTGTTTATTGTTTACTATTTTACTACCAAATGGGATTTTGTGCTGGGTCGGTAAATAAAAACGTAACGGAGCATGATTACCACCGGCACGGACTCAGCGGCATCGATGGCATCGATGGCATCGATGCCGCGCAGAAACGCTTCTAACTTAATTCAACTCACGTAGCAACTTCTGAAAATCCGGATCGTCCTGTAGCAACTGCCGAGCTATCTGCCTGAGGTCATCAACCTTTTCTCCGGACAGCTTGAAAGTAGTCGGCATATTTTTGAATTCGAACTGGGTTTGTGGATCGGGGATATAATCAAAAGCGATGTAACTCAGGTAGACATCCACTTCGTACAATGAGCTGGACAGCTTTACGCCCAGGCATTTCTGGTCAAGAATCGCTTGGCAGGAGGTCCGTAGTTCCACTCCGCTGCGATACTCCTGTAGCGCGGTCTGCACACGTTGAACCGTGTCGAAAGAGTAATTATCTAACGGCACCACTGCGGCCGTGGTCAGCACATCCACGACGCCAGGAACACTGGAACTTTGATCCCGCTTTGATTCTGGATCGGTGGCGGCGTTAACCACGATCACCACCAGTTTTTCAATCTCCTCAAAGCCAACCTTGCTCAAGATGCTGTAGGCAGGGTCACCGGTTTCCAGCGCAAACAGAATACTCCGTAGGCCGATATTATCTGCCACCCCGCCATCAAACAGGTGCAGATATGGGCGCGGTTTCTGCCAGGGCTGGCGGGCATAATAGCTGAGCCGCTGCATCGCTTTGCCGTGCCGTTCCTTGGTGACCCGCAAATCATTCTTCGCCAGCTCGACCCACTCCGGCGGTTGCACTTCGGCTCGACAGTCCGCCGCGTAATTCTTGTAGGTCAATGGGGTCAACAAACCAGGGAACGCAGAGGATGAAGCCACCGCGCGCGCCAGCGGAAAAGTGCTCAAATCGGAGCAGATCAGATCGAATTGATCCTGGATAAATGGAAACTGGGAACCGAGATTCATGTCGGTCGCGTTGACCATCAGAAACGGTCGGCTGCCTCGCTCCAGCAGTTTGGCGTAGGTCGCTTGGTCGAACAGGGACTGGTGGTAATAATCAAAGGCCAGGTCGCTACGGCCATAACTGAAACCGGCCAGCTTCGGCCAGTTGAGCGGTGACAGCGCCCGCAGCAGTAACTCCTTCTCGATATCCTTTTTCAGGAATTCCGTTTCGAACCGACCATCGAACAATCCGTCACGGTGCAGCGCATAATAGGCGGCGGTAAAACTGCCGCCAGACACCGACGAAATGATATCAACCTCATCAAGCAACCTTTTCCGCTGCCCTTGCCAGACGATCTCGGTATCGCGCAACGCCTCCAGCAGTCCATAAGAGAACGAGGCAGCGCGGGTTCCACCGCCGGAAAAGGCCAGCACGACGAACAGGCTGTCGCTGTTTTTATCGCCAGGCTGCAGATTATCATAGCGATAACCAACCGCAGGGTCGTAGTTCTGCAAACGCGGATTTTCCAGAAAGGCTCCGCACCCACCCAGCAGCAGTCCCAGGATTACCCCTGGCAACAACCAAGCAAGGCGACTCACCGCTCCTCCTCGACAAATTCAACGAATTCGATAATCGCTGGCTGCAAAGCATTGGTCCCCTGCACCTGCATTTCAACATCAGCCGGCACATAATCCTGTGGAGCCCCCAAGGAAAACCGATGGCTCCCAGCACCAACACGGATAAGCCGGTTGAGCAAACCAGCTTTTTTGCCATCAATATAAACAAAACGTTGCCGCTCTTTCGCATACTTAACGATGATATATTCCATTCACTTTCCTCCTTTATCCTGCCGGGCCTTTTCTAATGAATGTATCACCAAACAGACAAACCACAACCAACAACTCAATTGATAATCTCCTGAAAATTCAACGATATCATTAATCTGACGCGACACTTCAGCGGATCTAAATACTACCAATCTGAAAACAATATTCTCATTTTTGGCTACAAAGTACTGCCCTTAGCGCACAATTTCATGCTGTTATTTTGCAGAGGATCGGGTTAAAAAGAAGCTTCAAACAACAACCGACGTTGTTATTTCCAACAGATCAATGACCCAGAAAATGAGCCGCCAATGAACAAAGAACACCTGCGTGAAATGATTATTAGCAAACTGAAAAGCGACCGCGAGCTGCTGTTACAGGCAGCAAAAAGTTCACATAATGCCGCGACACACGAAGACAACGTGCCAGACAGCAAGTACGAGACCCTCGCCCTGGAAGCATCGTACATTGCCCAAGGGCAGGCCAATCGCGCAGAAGAAATCGCGCAGTCGATCAACAATTACCGCTCATTGGTGCTGCAAAACTTTACCGAGCACTCACCGATCCGCCTGAGTGCCTTGGTGCTGCTGGAAGATGATGATGGAAAACAGAGGCGGGTCTTTCTCGGTCCGACCGCTGGTGGCCTGAAATTTGAAATAGCAGGGGATGAAATCATGCTGATCACCCCCGAGTCACCGCTCGGCAGCCAACTGCTCGGCAGGCAGACAGGCGAGTGTTTTGAGCTGCAAAATCACGCCGGACGAGAATATGAAATCGTCTCCGTCGAATAAAAAGGCCTTCGGGGGGAATCCGCATCCTTCTCGCTTCAGGGATGGCCCGTTTGCAGTTTTGACTCCATAATGTTATGGTTGTCAGGTTCATGGCGACGTTCTCACCGGATGTTCCGACCATAGACCCGCAAACGAGGTGGACCGATTGTGCCCCAGGCATGCTCGGGACGAACCCTCATCCATACAGGGCAGCACTGGATTGCGACCTTCCTTCGCGATACCGGGTGCGGGTGGCCCTGCCTCTTTACAATTAAATAATCATCAATTTCAGCACTCTGCTGGCTGCACCATTCTTTTCTACGCGAACGAAGTCATTTCTCTATTCGTAACTGTATTTACTTTTGCCATGCCTGCCGCAAGTGCTTCTGCTGAAGCAATCTGACAGTTTCCCACCACGGGAGCTGCTCTGTTTCAGCACAATCCCATCATGCCAAAGGAGCTTCAATGTCAGGCAAGTGGCAAGACCAAATTAAAGATTTTGTCAATAGTATCGAAAAACTCAAGCAATACATCAATCTTACCGCCGAGGAAGAAAAAATCCTCACCGAGACGCAAACCACCTGGGGAACCACCCCCTATTTTGCCGCGCTGATGGACAAAGATGATCCCAACTGTCCGATCCGTCGCCAGGTGATCCCTTCGCGCCATGAGCACGAAAATCGTTTCGGCATGCAGGATTATCTGCTCTGGAAAGAGAACCGCACCACCGAGGAGCAACGCCCCGACAGTATCGCTCGGCAGTACCGCGACCGGGTCGCCTTCACCGTCACCCAGACCTGCGGCATCTATTGTCGCCACTGTTTCCGTAAGGAACTGGTGGTCGATGGTAACCTGAAGCTTGATTTTAATGTTGAAGAAGGATTGCAGTGGATTGCCGAACATCCCGAAGTGCGCGATGTCCTGATCACCGGCGGCGATCCCTTTTTACTTTCCGATGAGAAGTTAGAGTATCTGATCAGCAAACTGCGCGAGCTGCCGCATATCGAGATGATCCGTTTCGGCACCCGGCTCCCGATTGTGCTACCACAACGGATCACTCCAGGACTGAAAAAGGTTTTGGGCAAATATCACCGGGTGCCGATTTGGGTCAACACCCAGTGTAATCATCCCAACGAAATCACCGAAGAAACAGCCAAGGCAGTCTTCGAACTGCTGTCATGCGGTGTCAATGTCGGTAACCAGGCGGTACTGCTCAAGGGGATCAACGATGATGTCGAGACCTTCCGTGAGCTGCACCAGAAACTGCTGCGAGTGCGGATCAAACCCTACTATATTTTCTATTGCGAGCCGGCCCCCGGCATCGACCATTTCCGCACCCCAGTGGAAAAGGGCGCTGAACTGATCCGGGATGCACTGCGTGGGCACACCACCGGGCTTGCTCAGCCAATGTCTGTCATCGCCACCAACATCGGAAAAATTCCGCTGATGCCCGACTATTACATCATCGGCAAAGATGAGCAGAACTACTATCTGCGCAATCACAAGGGCGAGGAAACATCGATTCCCAATATGCCGGAATAAAGGTCGGCCGGCCCTAGTGCCTTGTAACTCTTAAAGTGCCGCAAGATTGCGAAGGGATTTGGCGTGCCAATAAGGCGTGACTAAGGGCGCATAGCACCGCTATGCAACTGAAGTCACAACGCAGGTGGCGCGTCAAATAACAAGCAAGATGCGACGATTTAGGGGGTACAAGGTACTCGTCGTCAGTCGGAATTATCACGGCGGCTGAACGACAACGGTGGCTGAAGCGGCACACGAGACAGCTTTTCTCCTAAATAATCGACAGCAGCTCGGCTCAACCGATTTTCGGCGCTATAATTAAGCGAACAAGCAATGCGTACCCGGATTAAAACCTGTTGCGAGCCTGATAAGGAGAACATCAATGACCGAACAGAGCTGCCAAAACCCTGAAGAGCATTGTGACTTTCACGCCTGCCAGTTAACGGCGACCGTGCGCAATCCAGAAATTGATAAAATTTTTGAGAACCCACGCTTTGTCTGCACCAACTGCGGACTCAAAGTACATGAGGCAGCAAATGTCTGCCGGCCGAAAGAAATCTAATCCCGGCAGTCCTTCAGCAAAATGGCCCCGCAGAATAAGTTCTGCGGGGCTCTTTTTTGTTTAGTTCAGTTGTTTTTTTCTGCGAGAAACTAAAGGTCGCTGGTCATGATAAACAGCGGCTGCCTTAAAAAGGATTCGTAGATCGGCCGCAGCCGTTCGGTATTGTAATATTTTGCGACATCGACCACCTTTTTGCGACCGGTCACCACATCAATCGGCACATTGTCATAGCAGCCGTTACGCAGACTGACCAAACGTCCAGACGCCCCCTGCAGGACCAGATCGAGTGCCAGATTGCCAAAGGCCATCGGCACGATGGAATCCATCGCGTCAGGGTCGCCGCAGCGCACCAGATAACCGAGCCGTTGGTTGACCACATTGACCCGCCGGCCCTGATTGTAACGCGGCGAAAGGTCTTTCAGCTCCTTGGCGATTTGGTCGCCGATGCCACCGAGTTTTTTATGCCCGTACTGATCCTGCTCCTCGCCCTCAAATGACATCGCGTCATGATGGGTCATGGTCGCCCCTTCGGAAACCAGCACAACCGAATAATTACTCGGATGCTTGAGACGGTCGTGACTGAGCAGTTCCGCCAGATGCTCCACTTCAAAGGGATGTTCGGGAATGATACAACGATCGGCAGCCCCGGCCATGGTCGGCAAAAGCGCTGAATAACCAGCGTAGCGGCCGAACACCTCCAGCACCAGAAAGCGCTCGTGTGACCCGGCGCAGGTGCGCAGGCTGTGGGTCAGTTCGATGGTGCGGGTGACGCAGGTGGAAAAGCCGATGCAGTAATCGGTGCCGGGGACATCGTTATCCATGGTTTTGGGGATGGCCACTACCTTGACGCCTTCCTGATGCAGGCGCAAACCGTAGCTGAGGGTGTCGTCACCACCGATCGGGATCAACGTATCGATGCCGAGAAAATCAAGCTGTTTGAGCACATCGGCGGTCACATCGTTGAACTCTTCGGTGTAACTATCACGCAAATGGGGCGGCACATTACTCAGCGGCAGATGGCTGGGTCGAGTCCGCGAGGTGTGCAAAAAGGTGCCGCCGGTGCGCCCGGCGCGGTTAACGATCTCTTCGGTCAGCTCCTGCACATGGGCGCTGTTATCAGCCTTGGGATCGGGGACCATATCAACAATCCCTGCCCAGCCACGACGGATGCCGAGCACCCGGTAGCCTTCGCGCAACGCCCGAACCGTCACCGCCCGGATCGCTGGGTTTAAGCCCGGGACATCACCACCACCGGTCAAGATACCGATTGTTCCTTTTACTTTAGCCATCGGTTCACCTCCATTGTCAGACGTAAATCAATCGAATAAATCATCTCCCCCTTAAGATTAGACGATCTTCTGCGTCTGGCAACTGAACGTGACGATCAGAATCATTGCGGAGCCGGGCAGGTTACTCCCTGAAAACCGCTACAGGATGTGGACAGGTGCTTGATCAACCACTGTTGTGTCGGCACGGACAATCCCAGCTGGCCGATTTCTCTTTCCAAATCCTCCGGCTGACCGTTACAGCCCAGATAACCATTCAGCCGTGCCGCGGCGGTTGAAGCGACAAACTGGTTATCATCCGGATAAATGGACTGAACTTCCGCAAGAAGTTGATCGCTGCGGCGCAGATAATATTTCTGATGGTAGTCTTCGGCGGCAAAGAACTCGCCGACCGACTCGATATCGGTTTTGACCGCTGCGCCCAAGGTTGCGGCCAACTGCTGCCGTGACTGTTCGGCCACACGGAGTGGCACATCATCCAAAGTGAAAATAGCGTTGCGATATTGACGGCGAGAACCATTATGCCTCGGATTGTGACTTGCCCAGAAAAAGTCCAGCAGCTTGGCGTAAGTAATTTCTTGCGGATTAAATTCGACCTGAACGGTTTCGCTGTGGTCCCCCATCAACCAATATGCGGGCTTGCCGGTCGTACCACCGGCGTAACCGACCGTTGTTCTATAAACACCGGGGAGACTCCCGAACCGGGAATCGTGACCCCAAAATCAGCCCAGGGCGAACAGCGCTGTTTCGGTCTGTTCCGGGTGGTATCGATCAATTTCCGGAATGTTGATCGCAAGTTGTTGGTGCGATTTTGTCATGCCAACCTCCTCGCTGGCGACGGAGTTTTTCGCCTCAGAACGATCCAGCAACCACAACCCACTGCCGAACAGACAGAACAGCAGGAGAGTGATTTTCACTTTCCCCCAAAGAGCATTGGTGCGCAGAATTTTCATCACCACCTCCGCTGATCAGGAGCTACAGGACAACATCGAACAGCCAGCTCGATTGCGCGCCCATTCGGGCCGTTTTTCGGCGAACTGCTCTTTTCCCGGTTGCTCGTCGTAGGGATGGCGCAACACCTCGAGCAGTTCGTTAACCAGCGAATGATCACCCCTCTCCGACTTATCGATGGCCAACTGGGCCAGATAGTTACGTAACACATATTTTGGGTTGACCGCGTTCATCCGTTCGGCGCGTTGAATATCTGGGCGACCATCCCGCCGTGCGCGCGCCAGGTAGCTACGCAGCCAACGGCCGATGCGTGCTTTATTATCGCAGGTCAGTTGCTCGGGTTGATAGTAGGCCGGTTGCAACGGCGCGAGCAGGATGTCATCCGGCGCATCAGCCGCTTCGTCCAGAACGGCCAGTTGGCGATAGAAAATCGTCATGTCAGTTTCCACCAACGTCAACACCTGCTCCAGCTCGGCGAACAGTTCAGCGTCTGTCGCCGGGTCGAACTGTTGCAAGCCCAGTTTGCCAGCCATCATCTGTTGCCAGCCTTGCTTATACACGTCCCCGTAAAGCTGTAACGACTGCTCCAGCGGCTCAACCTGCTCAATCAAGGGGTAGATGGAATTGGCCAATTGGGCGAGGTTCCACAGAGCGATCTGCGGCTGCTGGCCGAAACTGTACCGCCGCCCCTCGGCATCGGTGGTGTTGGGCGTCCAGTGCGGATCGTAATCCTCCAACCAGCCGTAGGGACCGTAATCGATGGTCAGACCGAGAATCGACATGTTGTCGGTATTCATCACCCCGTGAACAAAACCGACCCGCATCCAATGCACCAACAGCTCGGCGGTGGTCCGACAGATTTCAGCAAACCACTGCAGGTAAACCTGCGGCGATGGTTCATCCAGATGAGGGAAATCGGTGCGGATACAGTAATCGGTCAGTTGCCGTAGCTGTTCGAGTTCGTTGCGCCAAGTAAAAATCTGAAAATTACCGAAGCGGATAAAAGAAGGTGCGACGCGACAGACAATCGCCCCCGGTTCCTGTTTCGGCTGACCATCATAGAACATGTCGCGTGTCACCTGTTCACCGCTCAGCAGCAGGCTCAAAGCTCGGGTGGTGGGCACACCCAGATGCTGCATCGCCTCGCTGCAGAGGAATTCCCGCACCGAAGAACGCAGCACCGCGAGCCCATCTCCGCGCCGCGAATAGGGGGTCAAGCCGGCTCCTTTGAGCTGCAATGCCCAGCGCTGCCCACGTTGATTAATCACTTCGCCCAGATTGATAGCCCGACCGTCTCCCAACTGCCCAGCCCAATTGCCGAATTGATGCCCGCCGTAACACATGGCGAAGGGATCCATTCCCGGCAAGAGTTGGTTGCCAGAAAACAACTGGGCAAACGCCTCCGCTTCGCAGGTTGCCCCTGACAGATCGAGAATTTCGGCGACCTCGCGGGCATAAGCAACAAGCTGCGGATTGGCCACCGGAGTCGGCGCGACCCGCGAGTAACAGGCTCTTTGAACCTGGCGTGTCCGGTTACCGCTCACGGGGTCAGCAGGCAGTTCGCGGACAAAGCGGTTATCAAACTGCAGGCCATCGAGCGAACAAAAGGATTTAGTCAGCAGATTTACTTTCATGGCTTCAATTGTCGCACTGCTGCAGTTCTGGAGGCAATACGTGCCAGTGATTTTATCGAACAGCGACAAACTGCGTCCGGCTCCCCATTGGCAACCAAACCACCACCACTGCGTTAGAAGCAATAAGAGTGGTCGTCTATAAACCGCCACCCAGGTGCAAACTAAATGTGAAGCCAGGAGAATGCCGATGCCAATGCCGATCAAACATCACGACAGAGAAACCTATTCAGGAATGGCTTTTGTTGCGCTCTATTTTGTTGCGCTCTTCATCCTCACTATCTCTTTGATCGTCGTGCTGGCGCTGCTTTAGGCCATCCAGCACAAGCCAACCTAATAAACGGCCATTTCAGCACAACCGGCACGGTTTGGCAGAACCTTTGACCGGGCACTGATTCGTTCGGCTTATCTATTGACACCCCCATACATGAATGGTAATCACTCAGCAATATTTGTATTTCCTGTTCAGCTCTTCGGGGCTGAACTTTTTTTGTTGTTGAGGATTCAATGACCCACCCGCAACGTCGACAATTCAAACTGCTTCGGACCGAAGCGCGCCTGTTGATGACCTTGGCAGCGCCAATTCTCACCGCACAACTGGCCCAACAGGCGCTCGCCTTTACCGACACGGTAATGGCCGGACGGGTCAGCGCTACCGACCTGGCAGGAGTCGCTGTCGGCGGGAGTTTGTGGATACCGATCTTCCTTTTTCTCTACGGGGTGTTGCTGGCCCTGACACCGATGATTGCACAACTCCACGGTGCCGGAAAAACCGACGAAACCGGCCCGCTGGCAAGACGCGGCTTACTGGTCGCCGTGCCCCTGACCCTGATCGCAATATTGCTGCTGCGCAACGCAGATTTCATTTTCACCTTGATGGACGTTGAGCCGCAGGTAGCGGCTATCGCCAGCGGTTACCTCAAAGCGATTTCCTGGGGGATGCCGGCGATAGCGCTCTTTTTTCTGCTGCGGAATTTAAGCGAAGGGCTCGGACTGGTGCGGCCGAGTATGCTCATCGGTCTAGCCAGTATCCCGATCAACGTGACCGCCAACTATATCTTCATCTATGGCAAACTGGGCTTTCCAGCCATGGGTGGGGTCGGTTGCGGCTGGGCGTCAACCATCAGTCTTTGGTTCATGGCCGGCTGCATGCTGCTGACCATCTGGCGGATCAGGCAATACAACAAAACCCACTTCTTCGATCTCGGAAAAAAAACTGGCCAGGAAGGAGCCAGACAGGTCCTGCGACTGGGCCTGCCGATCGGCCTTGCCCTGCTGGTTGAGTCAAGCATCTTTGCCCTGATCGCGCTGTTCCTCTCTCCATTGGGAGCACTGGCGGTCGCTTCGCACCAGATCACGCTGAACTATTCATCCCTGATTTTCATGATCCCGTTAAGTATTTCCATGGCCATCACCATCCGCGTCGGCCACGCCATCGGCAAACAGCGGGCCGACCGCGCCCGCCTGGTCAGCAAAGCCGGCCTGCTGCTAAATTCGGTGATCGCCCTGTTAACGGCAACGCTGACGCTGATCTTTGCCGACGAAATCGCTGCTATCTACACCCATGATGCGCAGGTTATCGCCGTCGCTGTCGGCCTGCTCTACCTGAACGCCTTCTACCAGTTTTCCGATGCACTACAAGTCAGTGCTGCTGCCGCACTGCGCGGCTACAAAGACACCAGGACACCGTTATTGATGGTTATCATTGCCTACTGGGGCATCAGCCTGCCGCTCGGATATTCTCTGGCCTTGACCGATCTCTGGGGGCCACCGATGGGTGCCAAGGGTTTCTGGATCAGCCTGATTGTCGGCCTGACTATCGCGGCCCTGCTGCTCGGCCTCCGACTGCGAAAAGTAACCCGGCTGCAGAAATTATCGCACTTCTGATTGCCACTAAAACCGATTCGTTCCAGTTTATCCCTTTGGCCGATCAGCAGTTCTGTTGCGCAACCACTTTTCCAGCAGTAGAATCAGCCCCGCCCCAAGCAATGCTGCCAGTAACAAGCCGACCACCATCAGCAGGTTCTGCAGCAGAGCCGGACGCAGCAACAGCACCAGGCCGAGAACCAACATCATCATCCCGGAGAGCAGCTTCAACAACCGCCCCTCGTATTCGCTGAGTTTGTGACTGCCGAGAGTCAGGGTAAAGAGGATGACAATAAGCAGTAACGGCGCAATATAGGCCAGATTGTAGAGCCCCAAATAGGCATAATACAGCCAACTCGGCAACTCCCGCAGCGTCAGCGCCCGGGTGTAGACCATCGGAAAGCCGGCAGTACACAGCAATTCATAACTATTGGCGACCACTGCCAGCACCGTGGTCCCGGCCAGCAGCGGCAACAACCGGTCGCCCTTGAGCAGATTGCGCATTCTGGCGAACAGATGCGGCTTTGCGGTTTCAGAAAGGGACAATGAGGGACCGCGCCGAAGCAGGAAATGATCCTTGATATTCAACACAGCGATGGTCAGCGCGACCAGACCGGCCACAGTCGTCAACAGCGGCAAGTTGCCAGCGAGCAAAAAAAGGTTGAGCCAGGCGGACATAAAGAGGAAGTAGATCAGCCCGGAGAAAAAAATAAAGACTCCACCGACCAGGAACATGCGTTTTCGGGAATGGGTATGCACCATCAAACTCAACAGAAACAACAGCACAAAAAAAGCACAGGGGTTAAAGCTATCGAGCAGACCGATGATGATGGTGAATAGCGGCAGGGAGTACTCTTGCGGATCGATCGGCAAACCTGCCAGTGGCATCGGTTTGCTCTTCTCTGGTTCGATCAACGACGCTTGCTCTCCGGCCTGCAGGGCGACAACCAGATCATAACAACCGGCATCCAGACAATCCCGCACCGCCTGTTCAATCTCAGCAGCGACCTGCGGATTGAAACCGAACCAGACCTGCCGACCAACCGCGGTGGCCGGGGTGGTCGCAAAATCGATGCCCTGCACCTCGGCCAAGGCATCCATCAGCTGAAAGCTGTCACGCTGCAACCAGACATCATAAATCTGCAGTTGCAGTTGCGGATAGCGTTGCTGCAACTGCTCAACAAAGGGCTTTTCCTGCTGACAGCTGGGGCAGTTCTCGGCGTAAAAAAAGTGTAAGCGGGCCGCAGAACCACAGGCGTCAGGCGGACCGCAGAACCCGAGACAGAAAATCAGTAGAACCAGTCCCACCTTGCTGCCCATGACATCCCCCTTACGGCCGCGCGGTTCTTCAGCTGGAGTTCTTCAGGCAGGTGTTCAGTATCAGCATAGCCCGTTGCAGGCAGAGTGCAATCGGCAAAAAATCAAAAAAAAAAAGAGCTGCATGGTTGCCCATGCGGCTCTTTTCAAATCGTTGCAAAAAAGGTTTTGCTTAGATTTTACGAATTGCTGCAGCTTGAGGACCTTTTTGGCCTTCAGTTACATCAAAGCTCACGCGATCGCCTTCAGCGAGAGACTTGAAGCCGTCGCCTTCGATTGCGGAGAAGTGCGCAAACACGTCAGGACCGTTGTCCTGCTCAATAAAACCAAAACCCTTAGAATCGTTGAACCACTTAACTGTTCCTTCAGCCATCTTTTTCTCCATCTCCCGTATCGGGATTTTCTTCGTTGTGTAAATTTGTCGCCGTAAAAAAATAAAAACACGCGGCCCAAGAGGGTCTGCGTGTTCTGTTTTAATTGACACCTTGTCAATTGTGCGACAACAAAATCCTTACACAAACTTGCTTAGATTCGCCGAAGGTAGCACGAGAACTTTGACAAAAGCAACCTATTATTTATAAAGATCATAAACAAAGTCGAACCGCGCTGCTTTCCGCCACTCAACCACCCGCACCCTGCCGTTCAGCGGCCTGACAAGCGGCACCAACAATCCCGGCCTGATTGCGCAACTCAGCTGGCAACAACTCGGCCTGAATATCAAGATGACAAAAGAACTTGTCATGCTTCTTACTGACTCCACCGCCAATAATGATCAATTCAGGGGAGAGCAACCGCTCGGCCTGAGCAAAAAACTTGTTCAAGCGCTTCGACCAGGACTTCCAGCTCAACTCCTCATTGTCGCGCACCGCCGCGGAGGCGTAGCGTTCCGCCACCCCGCTTTTTAAGCGCAGATGACCGAGTTCGGAGTTCGGGTAAAGGCTACCGTTGTAAAATAGCGCGGAACCTATCCCTGTCCCCAGAGTCACAACCAGAACAGTCCCGAGACGATCCCTGCCACAGCCGAATCGCATTTCAGCCAAACCGGCAGCATCGGCGTCGTTAACGACGGAACAGGGGCAACCGGTCGCCTTGCCCAGCAGGGCAGCGACATCAGTCCCGACCCAGCTCTCATCGATATTCGCCGCCGTCTTTGCCACACCATCACAAATCACCGCCGGAAAGCCACAACCAACCGGCCCCTGCCAGTTGAATTGATTGACCAGGTCAGCCACCTTTGCCGCCACCGCCTGAGGTGTTGCCGGGGTCGGAGTGACGATCCGCACGCGCTCTGAAATCAGCTGCCCACTGGAGACATCAACGATTGCTCCCTTGATGCCACTGCCACCGATATCGATTCCCAAGTATTCCATGATGCCTCCTTGAATTCCATCTTTCAGAGAGCAAAGTATAGCGCTATTTTCTGCTACTGAAGTCCCGAACAGCCGGTCATGCAAATTAAGCTGCTAGGAGCCTGTCTCATTTTTTCTTCGCAACAGACTGCCCCTTGGCCATTGCTGTCAGGTAATCCTTGAACTCCAACTGGATTAACGGATAGGGACTGTAGATAAAGAGAAAAAACTTAAAAGAAGCCATCTTCAGATAGGAGTAAGACGGTGTGATTGAAGCACAGGCCAGCAGGGTGCGCAGCAGGACATTGTCGATATAAAGCAATGCACCCAGCGGTATGATGGCCACAAACAGTGACTCGAGAATAATCCGGGCGAGAAAAAACAGCCAGGAGCCGCAGAAAATTCGCGGAGTCTTAAACAATTCCAGGTAGAGAGCAAACTTGTCCGCATAGGTGCCATTTTGCAGCACCGCCAGTTTGGACGAATAGGAAAGTCCGGCCATAATCACCGGCCAAACCACCACCAGAGTTGCGACAAAGCACCACGCCGGAAGCGCGCCTCCGGCCTCTTGCCACCAAGCGTAGCACCAGGCATAGTTTAAGCCGCCCCAAACCAGCGTCAGGCTGATCAGCATGGTCAGGGCAGTTAAATCCCAGAGGAACTGGGTTGCCTTGAGGCCCAATAAGGATTTGATCAAGCCCTGCTCACCGGGCGAATTGTGCCAGCGGCGCAGGCTGCTCGAAGGCCAAAGGGACGCGACCTGCTTAAAAACAAACAGTCCGGCAAGCACTCCCAGGGCCAGCGGGGTGAAAAGCCACTCGCCAACCAAGCGGGGAAGATCGACAAAAATGATCTGCGGCAGCTGTTCTTGCCAAGTGGCAAAAGAAAAGGAGCTCTTCAGTGCCGACAGATCGACGTTGTGGCGCAACAGGCGGTCAGCGGCGAGAATCAGAAAGATCAGTAAAATAAATGAGCGGTGTTTGAGTAAATCCTTGGCCGACTCGACGGTCAGGATTGAAAGCAGCATTTTTTTTGATTGTCCGGTGGTTCCAGTTTTTGCCATACGTCTATTTTTCTACCGGTTGCTGATTCAGCAGCAGTTCGAGTTGCCCCTTGCGGGCGGCAGGCAGCGTCAGAGTCAGGGCGTGATCCAACTCGGCGAAATAGCTCTTGGCGTCAATCGCCAGTTTTAGCTGCAGGGAGTGACCATCCAACTGTTGCTCTAACGCTTGCTGATAGTTGAACTTGATCCAGCCAAAACCGTGGGCATCCACTGTTAACTCCGCCTGCGATTGTTCACTATAAAGGATCGTCAGTCGTTCCGGATCATAATCAAGCTGGATATTCAGACTCTCAACCTGCGCCGGAAGCGGTAAGGGATAGGCACGGGTACTGTAAAAAGGCCGTCGGGTTAAAAACCCGCTGGTCATAATCAGGATCGCCAAAATGGTCCCGATGGTCAGCCCGATCCGCCTGGCCTTGGTCTGTGGGCTTATTTCTATCGTTGCGGGTATTTGTTCGGCCTCTGGCAGCCAGAGCATCAAGCCAACAGCAGTCATTCCGACCAAGCCGAAAGACCAGATGGTATCGCTGGTAAAGTGCGCCCCCTGAACCACTCGAGCCGCAGACAGTAGCGTGCCGAGCACGAGCCCGGTGGCCACGCCGGTCACCGCTAACGGCTTCGAGCGCCGGTAAAAAGCCGCCGTGGCCAAAAAGACAAAGCCCATGGTGCAGTGACCGCAGGGGAAGGACGCGCCCTGGCCAGGAGTGCCGGGCGGAAAAATTGGCCGATATTCCCATTGACCACCATATTCGATGGTTTGACTCGGGCGCGGACGGCCCCAATACTGTTTGAGGATGGCATTGACCAGCAACCCGGCGGCCAGAACAGCAGTCAGAACCACAACCAGACAGGGCTTGCGCCAGTCTTTCAGGCTGGGTGCGTAAAAGCTGACCAGCCAGACGATCAGGCAGCCGACCGCCAGAACAACCCCAGGAATGGTGCCTTTTTTATGCAACCAATACCACAGCGGTTGCTTGGCCAGAAACCACCCCTCGCCGGGGCGATAGAAATGACTGGAGATACTGCGATCCAGATCAAAAACGGTAAAAATAACGGTCATCAGCAACAGTGCCGCAAAGGGCAATCCCAGCCAGAGCCAGAGATCTTTGCTGATATTTTTAGAAGTTGTCGCGTAAATGGAGGTCGACATGGCGCAGAACTATTTATCTCGCATAAAAGGTTCCTGCTTTCGCTGGAAAATGACGAACAGCAGCCGTTTAAAAAACGAAAAAACCCAGACGGAAACCTGAGTTGCCCTGTCTTACAACAGCCCTATCCCATTGTCAAACAAAAGCAACACCACACCAGTTTGGCGACCCGCTAAAGCCGGCAGACTAGAGCCGATGATTCAGGTGACAGCTCCCGGAATCGCATTCCCGGCGCCGTGCCGGCAACAGATGGCGATAACGGGCAAAGACACTATAACCGATCCGGCTGAGCAGGTTGATCCCCGGCAGACCGATCAGAGCACTGAACAAGCGATAAATTGAGCCACTTGGATACGCCTGCCAGATGGTTACAAAGGCATCCACGCCGACAGAAAACTTCCCATCCGCATCACGGACATGTATCCGTGCCATAAACTCAGCACGCGACTTACCGTAACGGTCGGGGTCAAACTCAGCAGCGCTGATATCAATAAAACGCAACCGGTCTTCCGGGTTGTGCTTGCGGTAACTATCAATCTCAGTTGAACAGACCAGACAGGCACCATCGTAAAAAATCTGCAATGGAAAAGAAACGGCCATAATTCAGTGCTCCTGTGTTTGCATCACAATTGTCATTGCAATCATCTTAACAGAAGCGAGGTCGGCAGGTTAAGCCTTGGTCAACACTTGGTGCTTCGTAGCAGCAACCGATAAATATTGACAATTTAGTTGATTTAAAAGGAAAGCTACCGCGTTCTACTTTATTTTAATCATTTAATAAAAGGAGAGCGCTTACGAAAGAGTACGGGACCCACCACCCCGTCCAGCAGGAGCTACTCACAGTCATAACCCCAAACTTCACCAAACCGGTCTGGAACAACCCACAAATGAACTGCAACCGGGGTAAGTACAATGATCAGGATGTCGACACTTTTCCCTGTGCCAAGTGCCATACCCGCGCCTAAAGCAGATTGAACATAACTAAAAAAAACTCCTGGCCTTTCGGCGAAGGGTTTTTTTTGTACCTGCGGGTCATGTTATGCTAATTTGCTCAACGGGAAATGACTCTGGAAAAGAAAATATTTATGAAATTGAACAGCGAGCAGAATAAAGGGATCTTCAACGGCGTATTCCTCGGCTATTTCGTGCTGCTAATGCACGTGCTGCTGATCCTCGTCCTCGGTGTTGTCGTTGTTCTCATCAAGGGAATCTACGATTTCCGTTGGTTTCTGTTTGCCGGTGGCGCGATATTCGTTCTCGGCTCCGGCTATTTCTTTTACCGCAAATTGAAGGAAAGCAACCGCAGCCTGCGCGAAGCGATAAACGATCCGGCCCTGCAGGGAAAAACCCTGGAGATCAGCCTGTTTGGCGGCATGGCCTCGGTCAAACTCGGCAGCAACAACGACCAGCCACAACTGATCCATCTCGCTGAGGGCAACGCACCCGCCCTGCTGGAAGCTCCCCGCAGTCAGGTACAGGAATTAAGTGACTTGGCAAAGATGCTTGAAGATGACCTGATCAGCCGCGAAGAGTTTGGTCGTCTGAAAAAACAACTGATCGAATCATAAATCGACTAGTTTTCTTCCCCTTCAGTTTTTTCCATAGTGCGCCGCTGCACAACAATCTCCAGCCCCTCAATCAATTTGCCTTTTTTCACCTTTATCCGCTTGACCTTGTTGCCGCCATAGCGACCAAAATAACTACCGAGCGGCGGCAGGCCGATACCGACCTCTTCACGGGCGTGCAGATAGACCAGTCCCGGTTCGACAAGACGCAGCTCGAACCGTCCTTCGTCATCGCTCGGTGCCGAGACGGCCAGCAGCTGGCTGGTCATGTCCAGCTTGTCGAACACCTGGACCCGTAACCCGGCAACCGGCGTGCCAGACTGGTTGATCAGTCGGCCGGTAATCCCTGTTTCAATCTGGCCAGAAAAGCCGCTGAACTGCCAATAGGATCTGTGGATGCCAACATCAACCGGCATCTCCGGGCGAAGCACGACCGACAACATTTCCCCTTCACCATCCGGCGCCATAAAGATCAGATCTCCCTTACGCGGAGGCCCCCAACTCGGGCCAGGAGAATTTCGCACCACGGCGCTCAGAAAATAGTTGCCGGGAGCCGCCTCAATAACAAAACTGCAATCATCAGCCAGTTCAGCAACTGCGCGAGGGATAACATTGAAACCATAGGGGTCAGAGGCACTTTTCCCATCGTTGGGCCAGAGGGAAACTATGCCTCGACAGGTCTCAACGGCAGAAACCTTCAACTGACCCGAAACCTTTCCCAGCGATGCGGCCACCGATGTGGCAAGGCAGGTAAAGCTGCAGAGCAAACAGAAGAGACTGATCAGGGTTAAGCGTTTCATCATTGCCCCCAACAAACGAGATACGGAACGGACCTTCCAGCTACCAAATATCAATACTTTATCGGTCATATTTTTTTCACCGCCGCGCGCAGGCAGATAATTTCCGCCACAATCTCAACCGACAGGCCGTCAAGAAACAGGGCGGCGCCCCAAGATCCTGCGTCCAAAGCAATTCCCCCTGCGGATCTAGCGCGTAAAGGCAACAGTCCCAACACATGCCTCCGACATATATCTTATGGCGGACAGGTGCTGTCACCGTCACTGTACGACAGAGTAACAGCACTCGCCTGATTACTGTACGGCGAGGTATCGACCCCGCGATACGGGCGGATCCGATAAACATACTCGGTCTCCGCATCCAGTGAAGCCGTATCGACATAGCTCACGCTGTTGGCCGGCAGATCGACAACCTTGACAAAATCACCACTGAAAACCTGCACCTCGACCTCAAAGCCATCTTCATCGCTGGCATTATCATCCCACTCCAGCTTGACCATGCGCGAGTTGAGTGCGGTCGCGGTCAGGCTGTTCGAAGCCGCCGGAAAAGTCTGCGCGCTGGCAGTGCCACTGTATGCACTGTCCCATGGACAGCTGCTGTCCTTATAGGCCCGCACCCGGTAACTGTAATCGATTGATGCCTCGACAGTCAGATCGGAATAGCTTTCCACGCCTCCCGCCACCGTGTCGATCTGCACAAAATCACTGCAGCCGCTGCCGCTGCAACGTTCAATCTTAAAGCCGGTTTCAACATCGGTATTGTCGCTCCAGCTCAAATCGATCTGAGTATCGTTAAGCGCCGTGGCAGTCAGTCCACTCGGTGCCACTGGGCTGCTGGTGGTCGCTTCATCCTGGTTGCTGTAACCCAGTTCCCAGGTGTTGGCGTAACTGTAACAGGCATTGATCTCTTCGGCCCCCAGACTGGCGCCGACATCGCTGAGCACGGCAAAAAGCTTCAGTGAATGGATATTGGCCTGGTGCGAATACTGGGTGATGGCAACCCGCATCAGGGCATCGTTGTAAGCGGAGGTCTCCTTGACCAGAGTCCAATCGGCGTAAGCACCGCCCTTGACATAATACTTGGCCCCGACCGCCTTCAAGACAACCTTCATCTGATAAGCGGTGCTGACAGTGTAAGTACCGGTCGCGCCGATGCTGCCCCCCTTTTCATAGCTGCCGAAGGCGTAATTGTTCCAGTAAAAACCGTGCACCAGTTGCGTATAGCTGGGGTCGCTGGTCTGGTTTAATTCCCAGCCGAGCATAAAGTGATTGTTGCCATCCGTATCAGCGGGAATCGTCAGACTGGCATAGAACTCCTTGCCGGCGGCCCGATTAAAAGTCGCTTGTGAAATCAACGCCTTATCCCAGGCATCGGAGACATCGATCAGCAGCAGGTCATCATTTTGCCCAATCGAGTTATTCGGATCGATCTCCAGCCACTTGCCGCCGTTGATGGCTGTTCCGGCGAAGTCATCCTCAAACTCGATGAATTGGCCTAGATCGCCGGAATGGGTGGCGTCAGCGTTGCCATAGTAGAGGCTGATATTCTCGCTAGGACCGAGCTTGACCACAAAAGTGGCCGCAACCCCCGGCTCCATTTCCTTGATACCGAAGGCCAGCTCCCGCTTGCCATCTTCATCGTAGAACCGGACATCACCGAAATCGGCACGCATATCGGTATCGTAGGGCACGCTGATCAGTGCGTTGGCCCCGGCGACAAAAGCGCTGAAAGTCGAAGGAACCTTACGCGTCCAGCAACTGCCACCGGAGAAGGAAAGCCCCTCATTCTTGACCTTGAGTCGGTAGTTGTAGCTGGTCCCGTAGCAGACCGCAGTATCGGAGTAGCTGGTCAGATTTGGACCAACTTCGACATAATCGGAGAAATCACCACAACCACTTCCGATACATCGCTCTATTTGGAAGGAGGTTTCGGTAACGGTATTGTCGGTCCAGCCCAGGTCGATCCGGGTAGTGTTGATGGCGCTTGCCGCCAAACCGCTCGGCACCAGCACCTCGGTAAATGCAGTGGCAGTCGCAGTGTAAGCGGTTTCCCAGGGACAGTCGGCGGTTTTGTAGGCCTTAAGCCGATAGCTGTAACTGGTATCGGGATCCAGCTGCCCATCCTGATAGCTGCTCGTTCCCGCCCCGACCGTCACCAATTCGACAAAATCGCCGCAATCAGTCCCGACACAGCGCTCGAGCTTGAAACCGGTTTCATCGCTGTTGCTGTCGCTCCAGGCAAGATCAATCTGCGCCTCGGATATCCGCGTGGCACTCAAACCCGTCGGTGTCACCTTGGCGACCGCAGTCTGCGCAGCCGGTCCCAGCCAGGTAGTTTGCCAGATCGGACCGTCCGACTTCTCGGCCCGGACCCGGTAGCTATAGGTGCCGTTTTCACAGACCGTGCTGTCGCTGTAACTTATGGTATCTGGTATCAGTTCCGCAGTGGTCCCGGATGCCAGTTCGGCATCAAGCACGGGGCTGAACTCACCATCCTCGTCACAGGCGGTACCGCTGCCGCTGCAGCGCTCCAGGTTATAGGCGGTTTCCGAACCACTGTTATCGGTCCAGCTGATTGCAAGACTGGTGGTATCGGTTGCGGCGATGGTAAAATCGGTCGGCGCCGGTGGCTCCATGGTAGTCGCCGTGGTCAGTTCCCAACCGGTCGTCCAGGAACAGCTGGCGGTCTTGGCAGCACGCAGCCGGTAGCTGTAGTCGGTCGCCGGGCTTAAGCCCTGATCCTGATAACCGCTGTCTGCACCGAGCAGGTAAAGAGAGGCAACCTCACTCGCCGTCAGGGCTCGGTCATAGATCATCGCATCGTCCAGCCAGCCTTTATGATAACTGTTATAGCCGTCGTCTCGCCCGACCTGCAGCACCCCGGTATCAGCGCCGATGCTGCCGACATAGGGGGTGCGCCCGACCTCAACGCCGTCGACATAAAGGATCAGGTTGGCGCCATCGTAGCTGCCGGCATAGTGGTGCCATTCGGTGATGTCGAATGAGCCGCCGAAAGCTGCAGCAATAACCGCCCCAGGCACATCGATCGAACGCCAAATGCCGCCAGCGAAAATATAGAAGCGCATCCCGGTATCCGCCGCGCGTGGACCGAGGATAAAGGCATTGCGCTTGGTTAACAGGGCGTGATCGTGCTGCCAGGTGGCGTTAAAGGATTTGGCCCAGGTGGAGACGGTGATCGCCGCGCTCGGGTTGATCTCGGCATAATGGTTGAACTGCAGGTAGTCGCCGTATCCGTCGAACCAGCCGACACGATCCCGGCCATCGATGTTGGCCTGGATCGCGGCATTGCCGTACCTGACACCATCAGCACCGGCGATTCCGCTATTGATGACGGTGCCCCAGGAGGCTTCGTCCATCTTCAGCCACAACGCAGCTTCTTCCGGCAGATTACGGTTATCGTACTGCACCAGCAACGAAAACTCGCTATCCTCGTCGCAGGCGATCCCGGAGCCGACACATTTCTCGACCCGGTAACTGCCTTCATCGGCGATATCATCGGTCCAAGCCAGATCGATCTGCACCTCGGAAACCGCCGTCGCGGCAAAATCGGCCGGAGTCACCGGAGACGCAGTGGTTTCACTGTCGCTGACATCCCAGCTGGTCTGCCAGATCGGGCCATTAGTCTTCTCGGCCGCCACCCGGTAGGTATAGGTGGTGCCGGAACAGGTAGTCTGATCGGCGTAGCTGGTGACATCCTCGGCGGTGATGGACAACAGGGCGAACTCGCTGTCCTCGTCGCAGGCAATACCGCTGCCGAGACAGCGTTCGACCACGAAACCGGTCTCCGAATCGGTATTGTCCAGCCAGGACAGATCGACCTGGGTGCTATTCGGGCTGGTCAACGCCAAGCCGGTCGGCGGCGGCGGCGCCAGGGTGGTGGCGTAACCGATCGCAGTCGTCCCGCTTTCGGCAGGAGTGTCACCGGCACAGTCGTCGTTGCGATAGCTGCGGACCCGGTAGCCATAGGTACTGTCGGGCAAGAGCCCAGTATCGCTGTACTCTTCGGTCAGGCTGCCGTCACTGGGGATGTCGTCTAACGGGGCGACATCAACACAGTCTACGCCGCTGCAGCGCTCGACCAGATAACCGTGCGGATCGGTCCAGCCGATACTCCAAGCGAGCTCGATCCCCTCTTCCGAGATCGCGGTCACGGCAAAATCGGTCGGCAACGGCGGGGAGCCTACAACAGCATCAGCGATCGTTGTATAGGCGGAATCCCAGAGACCGCTCTTATAGGCGCGAATTCGATAACGGTAAGTGGAACCGGAACAGACGCTGTCATCGACAAAAAGGGTCACACCGGCGGCGGTAATTGCAAGCTGGCTGAAATCACTACAAGCAGCCCCCAGACAACGCTCAACCTTGAAACCGTCCTCACTGGCGGTATTGTCAGTCCAATCGAGATCAACCTGGGTGCTGGCGACAACGGTAGCGTTGAAACTGCCCGGTAGCGCCGGGGTGGTGGTCACTTCCTGGATGACACTATAGGCCGGATCGACGCTACAGATCGAGGTCTTGTAAGGGGTGACCCGATAGCGATAGAGGGTATTCGGCTGCAGCCCGGTATTGCTGAAACTCATTTCATCGGCGGCGACGCTGCCGATTTCGGCAAAATCGCTACAGCCGCTGCCGACGCAGCGTTCGATCTTAAAGCCGGTTTCGTCATCACTGTTGTCGGTCCACCCCAGAGATGTCGCTATCTCCGACACTAAACTGACCACAAAATCTGTCGGCGCAACCGGGCTGTCGGTTAACGCATCTGCGGCGACATTACTGACTCCAGTCACCCACTCGTTGGTCTTGTAGGCCTTGATTCGATAGCCATAGGCCTGCCCGGCACAGACCGAAGCATCAGTATAGCTGGTGGCATCGGCAGCAATATTGAGATCGGTCCCCGTCGAGAAATCGCAGCCGACACCAAGGCAGCGTTCTAAAGTGAAACCATCCTCGCTACCGGTATTGTCGGTCCACTCGAGCAGGATCTCGGTGGTATTCTGCACCGTGGCGCTAAGGCCGCTCGGTGCCAGCGGCGCAACAGTGGTCACTCCCAGCTCCGCCCAGCGGGAAGATTCACCACTGGCATTGAAAGAACGGATCCGGTAGCAGAAGGTCGAACCGACACTTAAACCGGTATTGGAATACCCGGTTTCATCAGCCGCTGCGGTATGCAAGGCGGTCCAAGGATTGACAGAATCGCAGCTTTCGAGCTTGCGCTCCAGATCGAATCCAGCTTCGTTCAACGAGTTGTCGGTCCAGTTCAGATCGACTTCGGTGTAGAGCTGGGTGGCGGTAAAAGGAGTCGGCGACTGCATGGTTTCTCCCGCTGCGAGAAAAACCATGTAGTCGGTGTCGCCGCTAGCAGTGATCGTTATGCCAGCGACAAAGGTCTCGCCATAGGCGTTGGTGGCAATCGATGAGGGGGTATCATCATTATCGGCGGCACCGTTATAGACCGAAGCGCCGATAATGATGCCGTCGCTGTCGTACCTGACGGTCAACACATCATTGTTACCGCCGCTGTCGGTGGTGCCGGTTAAGGCAACGGTACCGGAGCTGTCGATCGACATGGCGTAGAGCGCTTCGTCCGAGCCCGGCCGGTCGAGAGTCTTCTGCCAGATAACACTGCCATCGGCAGCGTAGCGGATCAGCAGATAATCGTGGTTGTCGGTGGCGACGAAAGTGGTACCGCCGACCATGATGCCGTTATCAACCGGATCGAAGGTGATCCCTTCGCCGATATCGTAGCCGTTGCCGGAGCCGTTAAAGCCTTTCTCCCAGAGCAGGGTGGCATCGGCTGCGGCGTACTTGATGGTGTAGATATCGCTGTTGCCGGAGGCGTTGACCGAGCTGCCGGTGACATAGAGGTTACCGTCGGCATCGACAGCCAGGGCATTGACAAAGTCATCGCCGTTGGCTGCGCCGTTGAAACTCTTCTGCCAAACTTGGTCCCCCGTGCTGCCATTGTACTTGGCGACGAAAAAATCCTTGTTCGTGCCGTTATGGGTGTAGCCGCCGACCAGCACGTTGCCGGACAGGTCGAAAGCGACCGCCGCCGGATAGTCGTCATTGCCGCCGTCGAAGGGAGCGATCGCCCAGTTGCGGGTACCGTCGGGGAGATATTTGATAACGTAGATATCGTCGTTGAACAAGTCATTTTTACCGTAACCGACCACAACCACGTTGTCTGAGCCATCAATCGCCGCAGCGACCGACGAGGAGCGGTCATCATTCCCATCAGGACCGTTATACTGATCGGTCCAGGACTCAACCGAACCATCGGCGGGATAGCCGATGGTATAGACATCGTTGGTGTTGCCGGCGCCACCACCGTAGAGGGAGGAATAGCCGCTGACCACTACCCGGTTGCTGCTGTCGACGGTGACGGCAGTGGCGACATCGACCTCATTATCGTCATCGTTATAGGTGGCGTTCCACTGTTCCGTCAGGTCGGCCCGGTCGAACTTGATGGTGTAATAGTCGAAACCGGTGCTGACGTTGGTGACAAAACCGGTCACCACCGGATGGTTGTCGGCGCCGACCGCGATCCCTTCGGCGTAGTCATCGCCGGCGGCAGTGCCGCCGTACTCAAAATGCAGGCTTGGTGCGGCATAGCTGATAATGGTGGTCTTGGCATTGACTTCGTTACTGTAGGGGGTGTTGCCGGTCGCAGCGCTGGTGGCCATAACCCGGTAATAATAGCGGGTATCCGGGGTCAAACCGCTATCGCTGTAACTCTCAGTATCCGCCGCCAGAGTAACGATGGCCGCGTAGCTGCCGTGGTCACCGATCTTCCGTTCGAGAATGAAGTTATCCTCGCCGGCGGAATTATCGCTCCAAGTCAGGTCGATCTCGGTGTTGGACACAACCGTCGCGGTCAACGAGGTCGGCTGGTTGAGTGCCCCCGACTCGAACTTGAGGGCGAGAAAATCGTAATCGCTGCTGCCGGAGGTCCAGCGATCGGACCTAGCACCGACGATCAGGTTGCCGTCCGGGGCCAGGCAGGCACAGAGACCACGATCACTCTTGCCGGCTCCGTCATACTCCTTGAGCCAGAGTTGGGTGCCGTCATCCTTTTTCACCTTCATGGCCAACACATCATCGAGGCCACCGACTCCGTCATTCTTGTAACCGACGACAAACAGTTCACCGTCGCTGTCGCCGACGATATCGAGCCCCGACTCGTTATGGCCGTCACCGCTGTTGTAGCTGTCGCTCCAGGCCTCGATCCCGGTGACACCATCATACTTGGCAACATGAATGTCGCTCCCGGTAGTCAGGGTCGAATCGCTGCCGACCACATAAACATTGTCATCGGCATCAAGCCACAGCGCTCTGGCTTTATCGTCATAACCACTGTCGTAGATATCGACCCATTTGGCCGGACTATCATCGGCGGCATATTCGACGACATAAAAGTCCAGGTTACTGCCGTTGCTGGCATAACCCGCCATCACCACGTTACCGTCAGCATCCATCGCCAACGCCTGCCCGCGGCCATCACCGTTATCGGCATAGCGCCGGGTCCAGACCTGGTTACCAGAGGTATCGTACTTGACCGTCAGGCAGTCAAAGTCAGGGGTTAAGTTCTGCGATTCACCAGTGACCACCACTCCGTGGACATCATCGGCGACGATCGCGTAAGCCCGGTCGTGACCGCCGTTGCCGGAATCGTAGGAGATCTCCCAGAGCGGCGTGCCATCCGGGTTGGGGCCAATGTTCGGATCGTACTTGAGCAGGATGATGCTGTCTTTGGTGGATGGATTCTGCATGTAGCCGGCGACAAAAACGTTGCCGACCTCATCAACGGTGATCGCAGTCGGGTAATCGTTGCCGTTGCCGGTGCCGTCAAAGGTGTGCTCCCAGATCAGGGCGCCATCGGCGGCGGCATACTTGGCGGTATAGATATCGTTGTAGGTCGGGCCGTCCCAGACATAACCGGTGACAATAACATCATCGTTGCTGTCGACAATGACCGCGGTCGCCACATCGGCCTCGCCAGTGCCGTCTTTGCTGACACTCCAGAGGGTTCCGGAACCATCCGCCTTGACCTTGGCCACATGGATATCGGTGCCGTTCGAATCGGTGGAGCCGACAATGATCAGGTTCCCCTGCGAGTCGGCCCGCGACGCCCTGGCTTCCTGATTGCCGGCCGCCGCCACATTGTAGGGAGCCCAGAGGTAATCGCCACCGGCAGCGATACTGACCGTCGGCAAACAGACCCCCATCAGCAGAAATAGCAAGGCGATATGGAGCAGCAAACGCATGAGCATTTTCGGCATATGTCCCCCCCCCTGAACAGTCGTCATCCACATCATCCGCTTTCCGGCTACCATGGCGTCACCTCGTTCCATTGCTGATTGTTCCAGGCGCCGGTTTCGGTTTCGTGACAGGCCGGCCAGATGTTGCGAAGGCGAGGATAACTTTCCACAGTACTGTGCCGACCCGGACTCGGCCCGCCCGTCTCGACGGTGCCGCGGTGATTCCAATCAAGACAGTCGGTGCGCATCAAGCGCGGCAAACCGGAGACATGAGGATGATGACACTTGGAACAGGAGTAGGAATGCTCGGCGTTATTGCCCCAGCCCTTGACTGTCTCGTGAACCCGGTCGAGGCTCTTGAAGGCAGAGTTTTTGTTGGTTCCGTCAGTCAAATTCCCCTTCGGGTGACAGCGCAGGCAGAGGCCGGCAAACTGGTCGGCAGTTTCATTTATCTGGTTCGGGATTCCCCTGTTACTCCCGTCAACCGTACCGAAGGTCTTGCGGTCCAAATAGACTTGACTGCTGGTGGACTTGGACACCGCTCCCTGTGGCGCATCCTCTTTATACGGCGAGGACAACCAGGTTCCCTTGAGCAGCGGTACTGCGTACTCCTGATTATCTCTCAATGTCGGGCTGACACCGTGCGGGTCGTGGCAGCGAGCACAGGAGCCGTTAATCGGCACCAGTGCCGTATTGGTTAACGGCGATGTGGCCTTCAGATGACCGCCTAAACCGGCTCTGCCGGCTTTAAAGGGGAAACGCACCTGGGTGCCCCGCTCACCGTCACCGAATCGAGCACTGTCGCGATAACCAAGAATCGGTTCCGTCGCGCCAAAGGTCGAATTATATCCCCAAGGTTTACTGCCAGCCGTTTCAGTCAGGTGGCAATCGAAGCACTGGGCCGCGGCCGCACTCATCGGGTTAACCCCTTCCGTCACCCCGACCGCCCTGTAGGTCACCCCGTACCCCCCCTTCCCGGCCTGGGTCTCCTTCAGGTTACCGCCGCCGTAGCTGCCATCAAAAGTCTGGTAGCTGCTGGTCTCACCGCTGGTGTAGGAACCGTGCGAGCTGTGGCAATCAAAACACTGCACATTTTGTGTACCGGCCCGGGTATTGATCAAACTGCCATCCTCACCGGTCGAGTTGCTCCAGCCGCCCTGATTGGCGACCGCGTTGCCATGAGCGGAAAAGGCCTTCTGGATATCCTTGTCGGCAGTATTGGTACCAGAATACTTGCCCCAAGTGGTCACATCGGCAGGCGCGTACTGCGAATAACGTGCAGCAATACTCTGCCGGTCCCAGGCGTACTGACGGGGCGTCTTACAGTCGCCGAAGGGATCAAAATCGTTATTCTGATCGCTATGACAGCTAAGGCAATGCTCTGTCACCTTAGCCACTTCGGTCCGCTCCTCGGCGGTACCGATCTTGGTGGCGTCGAAGGTCACTGCCGTGACCCCGAGCTGGTAGCTGGTCGGGCGGGTTTCGGTGCCGTAAACCACCAGGTCGCTCGGCGCGTTGGGGACAGTGGCGTAGGTCTTGTAGTTGTAGCCTTCGTGATAAGTATTGTCGATCAACCCTTCAGGGGTGGTTTCCCAGTGGCACTCGTAACAGTGCTTGTTGGTCAGCGGCACACCCTGAACATGATGCGACTGACCATTGAACTGACGCAGAATATCCATCCGCAGCAGGATCGCTCCATCGTGGCACTTGATGCAGTCGCGCGGCAGCCCGAAGCCGAGGTGGTTCGGAATCGGCTTGTTATTGTGACAGCTGTTGCAATCGCCGCCGGAGGCGTGACCGCCGCCGAAGCCATGCTCGTGACAGTCAGTACAACGACGGCTAGCGCGGTGACCATCGCCGTAGTTGTCGAGGAAATGATCGACATCGGTGTGACAGATGTTGCAGATACCGTTGTACGGCGCATTCGACTTGGCATAGTCAACTCCGCTGGTGGTTTTGGTGAAGACCACATCGGCGCGGCTGACCGGCGTACCAAACTGGCCTTCGGTCTCGATCGCCACTTTAGCCTGGATCATGTAGATATTGCTGTCCCCATGCGGGTCGTGGCAATCCCAGCAGAACTTGCCGCCCTTCCAGGTACCGGTATCCAGGTAGGCCTGCCAGTGTTTATGACCGAAATGCCCGGAGCTGGCCTTGCTCGCTCCTGTGATAAAACCAATACCGCCCGGATCGAAACCGATTTTATACGGATCGTCGGCCGGTTCGCCGCCCCATTCATGGCAGCTGTGGCAACGGTCGTTATCGTCGTTGTCGTGGCACTGCAGACAGACACCCATCATCACGTACTGATTCTTAATATCCGCCTTCTGCTCGACGGTCCAACTGCCGGACTCGGTGTTGTGGATGCTGGCATCATCCAGATGACAGCTGGCGGTACAGGTGGTCATGCCGACATGGTTAACCGGCGTCGTGATATCATCAATCTGCGCCGACAGACTACCGACTTCATCATGGCAACCGAGGCATTCGGCATCGGTCCCCTCCATGTGGCAGTAGAGGCATTCCTTCTCGAAACGTTTTTCAAACTGAGCATGAACCTGCAGCCGGTAAGGGTTAGCCGGGTCTTCATGCACCACGCTTCGGTCGTGACAGTGCCAGCAGGGGTTGTCGGCCGGGAAGTTGGCCGGCGGATTCCCGGATGAGGGGTAGTCGCCAGCCACGGTCGGCCGGCCGTGGCCACTGGTGGTCCACTCGGTCAGGTTCATGCGCGCCTGGGTACCGTTAAAGGCATCGAAGTCATCAACATCCGGCCCATTGGTGCCGTGGCAGGCCAGGCACTTGACCGTGCCGCCCCAGACCGGGTCTTCGTCTGCGCCGCTGTGACAGGAGGTGTCGGAACAGGTCTTGGTCATCGGGTCGTAAGTACCACCGTCTTTAAAGACCACATCCTTGACCTTGTTGACATGGTTGGCCGGATCGATATGACCGTTTTCGTCCATCGCCCCGATCGGCGCCTCCCCTTCGATGTGACAGGTAACACAGGTGCCGTCATCGCTCTTCATGGTAATAAAGTGGCAGTTATCACAGGAAAAGTTGGTCTGTAGGTGGCGCACGTGCGAGTTGGCGTTGCTGGTCCCGGCGCCGCTGTTGGCATACATCGGCGTCGAGTTCATCCACTCTTTGCCGAGCGGCCAGGCAGTGATCACTTCACCACCGTCCGAACCGTCGTGACAGTCGATGCAGGCGCCTTGGTGACCGTGGCAGGAATCACAATGGGAGGCATCAGTCGCCCAGTTCAGGTCGGCCACCACCGGATCAACAGTAGTACCATCACTGTGGCAATAAAGGTTGAGGCAATTCTTGTTGTCGCTGTCGTAGCTCGGATCGGGGCTGCCGGCGACCTTCCACTGGGGATCGATGACGATATCGACCTGCTCGTTAACGTGATAACCGCCGCCCTTGATCGCACCAGCGTTATCGGCGCTGTCGTAGTGACAGTACTCACAGGGGTATTCGCGGATCCACTTGGTACTGACCAGCACATCGTGCGCACCGCTGGTCATCTTAAAGATGTCCGGCACCAGGTCGGGATCAGGGTCGACGAGGTCACCGTGGCAATCGACACAGGACGTGGCAGTTGAATCGGCCCAGGTAACATTCCGGTTCGGCGCATTGCCCGAGCCATCGCTGTGGCAATAAAGATTATCGCAAGCACGGGTTCCAGGCGTGTAGTCGCCGCTGGCGAAACTGACATCCTTCTGTTCATTCAGATGCAAACTATTGTCGCTGACGGTACTGCCATCACTAACGGTTGTTGCATGACACTGGGAACAATCAAAAGCGTAGAAAGAGCCGACATGCTTAGGATGGTTACTACTCAAGGTGCTGGCATCGCCGGCATGGCTATGACAAGAGCTACAGGTCATCTCCGCGCCGCTCCAGATGGGGTCCCGATAGGCAAGACTGCCATCAAAGGGGGCGCCGTTGCTGTGGCAGTACACCGATTGGCAACCGACGTAGGCCGGAGCTTCAACATAACCGCCAGCTTCCGTGTAACGACTGGTCTGATCGGCATCGACGTAGGTTGCTCCGGCGAGCCTGGTCTCAGCCGGGTTGAAACTGATTTCCGAGCTACCGCTTAAGTGGGAAGCGGTCTGATGACAAGTCGGACAGGTTAACGCCGCCAGCATCCGCCCTTCATTCAAATGAGCCGGATGGCTGTTCCATGCGGGAGGATTAGCATGACAACCGTCGCAACCGGCGGTAAAGCCCTTGCGGTGGCTATGGCATTTGATGCAATCGCTCTCGTTGTAATGATCCGTCCCGCCCGGTTGTTCGGTGGTGTCATAGCGATGATAATTAGTTTTGGAATGGCAGGCTTCACAGATATTGCTGGAAATTGTTGCCGAAGCGCGGCTATCATCGCCCAAATTGGCACTGCCACTCGCTAACGCATCCAGAACAACTGCCCCTGCGCCTAGCTCAATCGGTAACTTATCGTCGCAGGCGGAGTCGGTCACAGCGAGCTCGGCTTTGACCTGTTTGGCATTCCCAGAGCCTTTTTGGTGACAGGTCAGACAGGTAAATTCGCCATACTGGCCACCCTTGACCCCCCACCCCCCCGACCATTTACTCGAAGCCGTCGCTAATGAGCTATGAACCAATGGATTAAACGGCTTAATTCCAGCGAAGTCACTGATAGGGCCAGCTATATCACCATCAAAAAATGTGATACGCAGCTTATAGGCAGTCTGATTCAGTAGGCCGGAAATCGTATACAAATAGGGGGATGCGGCATGCTCAAGCTTGATGCTGCCAAGCGGGTCATCTAAATTGCCGGTGCCTTCAACCCATTCTATTCGCAGGGAATTGTCAGCGTTATCGTCATCCGTATAACTGACCGAAACCTCAATTATCTGTTTTCCACCGAACAACAAATACTCTCCGGGCGTGGTAATGTCAGCAGCGTCTGCCGAAACGGAAAGCAGACAAAATACGCAGAAATACAGGGAAAACAAGAAACGACGTACCGCTCTTGATTGCCCCAAAACAACCTGCCTATCCGATCTGATCTTTGCAATAGATACCACAGCGATCCTCCCCAGAGACTACCGGCTTAAAACATCGCAAGCGACTGGCGTTAACAAAACTAACTAATCAGCTATCCGTAATAAGTTAAGAAATATTACTCATTGATCAAGACGGCAAAAGGAACTGCATCTAATGTGAATTATTCCCATTATAATTACCTCACGTCCATACAAGCACCTTTCCTAGCAAAGGCCAAGCCAAACAAACACATTAAAAAAACTTTTCACAAAAAACAAAAACATCGCATTTTCAACATGTTAAACACCCTAAAGGTGCAGTAAATCCCAACCCATCATTCTCAATAAATACCATAAACCTAACACCGGGACATTCCGCAGATTAAAGATAGGAACGGTCTTATTTTAAAAAAACGTCCTACGTCAACTCAATAAATGACAATTAACGGGGAACAGTCTCGGCAAAGAAAGGGCGCGAACGCCCGGCCCAGGTCGACAATATTCCATAAGATGAGCCCGCGAATGGAAAACGCGGCGTGACAGGAGTTTTACGCCCTTAGTGAAGTTTCGATCTTGCAGGTGGGGACTGATAGTCGATGCTTGTTAACTTTTTTTAGTAACGCACAAAGCTGCACATGGATATTGAACAAAGAAAGGAATGATCCAGCCTGTTTTAAGAGAAATTTCGAAGGAGGACGAAAAACAAGGATCTAAGTGTTTATCAGCTGCCGAATATCAGTTTCTGCTCTAGCAGAAACTTTTTTGCCAGCTCGCGCAGATTCACGCCGCCGGTAGCTTGATGCTGTAATTTCCACAGCGTATCATCGTCAATTGTCCCACGCAAACGGCCAATCAACCTTTTGAGGGCAGGAAATTTTTTCAGCGTCGCAGAATGAAAAACCGGCGCAACCTGAGCATCGCTAAAACCGAAAGGCTCCAAAGTGACAAGCTCAGTGCTGCTAAGCAACTGGACTTTGTGCTCTTCGATATCGGCCACCAACAGATCAACTTCGTGCCGCTCGGCAGCGGCTAGTAATTCCGACGGGGAATCAAAGCGGAGCATTTTGATATTGGTCCCTGTGCGCCGATTGATCAACAGCGACATTACCTGTACCAACAGATTTTGCTGCAAAGATCCGTTGCTACCGATGGTGATAGTGTGCCCGGCACAGGCATTGGCCGAAGAAGCAGAGAATACCCCCCCAAACCCCAAACAGAGAATGATTAAGCCGAGCAACACGTTTCGCTTCATCAGTTTACTTTTCATTAGCACCCGGCTCGATCAGATCAAGAGCATAAAGGTTGTTATCCCGCGAGCCGAAAACCAATCTCCCGCCAAAAAGAACCGCCGTACTCTGGATGTCACGTCCAGCTTTAAAGCTGCTCAAGACAACCCCACTGTCGATATTTATCGCGTAAAGCTGACCACTGTTGTTCCCAATAAACAGTCTTTTTCCACTGATAAAAGGTGAGCTGTAAAAGGCGCCCAAGTCGCTCAGACGCCAGATCGTCTCACCAGAAGCTGCGTCCAGCTTCCACAAACTGCCCGCAGCGGTCGCGAGATAAACGGCTTCAGCTTGATAGCGGGGCGAACTATAATAACAAGTTTCGCCCAACTGCCGCCGCCAACGCAACCGGCCAGCAGAACTAAAAGCACTGAGTTGTCCGTTGCGCGTAACGACAACTGGCCCCTCCGGAGTCAGAGCGGCACTGGTTAATACCGGTTCCCCAAGCGAAACCTTCCACAATTCCTGCCCGCTCAAACTAAATGCAGAAACTGTTCCATCCCCGCCAGAGAGATAAACACGCCCATCATCCAACACCGGTGCCGCACGCAAGGGCAGATGACCAGACTGTTGCCAGAGCTCTGTGCCACTCTCTGAGGCCAACGCATATAAGGTCCCTCCCCAGGCAGGCAGCAGAACCTGCCCATTGACCGGCAGTAACGCCCCTTGCCGATGATCATCCGCTGGCGATTCGGGATAACTGAACCGCCAGCGAGGTTGACCATCGGCCAGATTCAGGGCGACAGCCTCTCGCTGCCAAGTCTGAACGTAGAGGTTTTTGTCATCCGCGGCTGGCGATGCATCGATTTCCGCACCAAGAGCACGCTGCCAAAGCAATCTCCCCTGTCGGTCCAGGGCATAGACGTGACCATCCCAAGACGCAGCATAAAGTGTTTTACCGACCACCAGAGGCGACGCATCGATGAAACCAGCGGTCGACAGCTGCCAGGCCGGTTGAAAACTCAGCTCATCGCGCGGTCCCGTTGCTGGCCGCCAAGTCTCGGCAGGTGCAACCTGTATGGTACCGATGGCCGGGTCCTGCCGCCGGTCGTAGATCTTATTCCGCCATTGCACTGGCTCACTGCTACCGAGCCAGTTCCCTTCGATACGCACTTCGGCCGGGGAGAAATCCCCCAGACGTAAGTGAAACTGGTTGGCGTAAAAATTGTTCTGCGTGATTATGGAGGAGCGATCGTCCTCCATAAAGAAGAGGCCGGTACCATTACGGCGGAAGATGTTTTTCTCTAACTGCAGGGTCGACTGCCGGGTCAGAATCCCCTTGGCTTCATTCTCTTCGATGAGGCAATTGCGGATACTGAAGGTGGCCTCACCGAAGCGAGTGCCATCAATATTCTTGCGCAGAATACAATCCTCGATCAGCCCCTTGGTGTAATGCGCGTGCAGGCCCGCCACCGAGTCGCGGATCTCGCAATAGCGCAGCACAACCTCTTTGGCAAAATCGACCCGGATTTCTTTCCAGTCGCCGGGGCGCGGATCAGTGGCGGCACTGCGAAAGAGGATTGGTGCCAGCCGCGTACCTTCGGCACGCAAGCTGCCTTTAATCAGCAGGGTACTGTCACCGAGCAGATCACCATCCAGATCGCGACGCACAAAAATGACTTCGGTGCCCGGAAGAATGGTCAGAGTTGCGCCCCGAAAGACCTCAACCTGACCGTCAATGACCACCTGCCCTTGCCAGACGGTATCTTCGAAAATGTCGGTATTGCTGAGCAGCAGAGCTGGAGCCGGATGCATTGATGCGGCACAACCGCACAACAGCAGAAGGAGAATCCCGGCGAGAAAGCACCCTAACAGTTTCATAGCGTTCCCATAACGAATGGCTTTAGAAAAGAAGGAGGCTCAATCAGAAGCAGAGGAAAGGCAAACATATCAGCACTAATCAATTTTTGGTCGCGCAGTATTCGGGGCATTTTTCATCTCTAAAACGGAAGGTAATTTCCGAACATAAACCTTCACCTCATGCACCATTTTAGCAGATTCGATAATAACCGGTTGGGCTCGGGAGCCATTGGCGGCCGTTATGTAATCTTCCGCCTGCGGTTGCCCGCCACGATAATTTTTTCTGGCGCGCAGAAAGACCCGCCCAGGCCGGGTCAGCGGCAAGACAAAACCACCGTCTTCGCCTGAGCGTGAGGAAACCGCCACGGGATTTGTCGTGGCGCCGGGGTCGCCAAAAGCAAACACCAGCAATCCGGCAACCGGCTGCTGTTGGGAATCAAGCACCCGGCCGCTGACCCCCATCTTTGGCGCAGCATCCATGGTGGAGAAAACCCAGAAGTCAGAGTGGGTCCCAATATCGATAACCTCACCCTTTTTAACGGTCACTTTATAACCGATAGTATCCTGCTCTTTAATCAGATAGATATAGTCACCCACCCGTGGTGCTCCAAACAGAGCTCCTGGGCTGTTACGTAGCTGCGCACCGGCATAGTACTCACCAACCGGAACAACAACCTCAAAGCGACCATCCGCTTCCAACGCGTTCACTGCAGCGGGAATCAAGACGTAACGGTCGGGAGCCGGGACATTTTCTCCAGCAGCGGACCAGAGAGCCACCAGGCCAAGACAATCGGTGAATTTTGAGCAGTCAACCTGTCCCTTAACACGCCCAACCACCGGGTCGGCACAAAAACACGCAGAGGGCAGGAACAAAACAAAAAGAAGTAGCAGAAAGACCCGGATCATTATTCTCGCCTTAACGTCCCTTTACAGAAAACTTGTCATTTCTGCCCCGACATGTGACAGAACCAAGCTAAGGACGAACTCGGTCATTATATTCAATTTTATCTTCAATCGTCATATTTTAATTTTTGCACGACAATTTCCAGACCGTCAAGCCGCCCACGTCGCTTAATCTTCACCGGTTTTAGCTCTTTCAGAGACGACCCTCCATAGAGACCAAAAACCTCACCGGTTGAAGGTTCGTTGGTGTCAAGCCCCTCTCGTGCCTGCAGGTAAACTTCTCCCGAAACAGCGCCGTCAAGATCTCTACCCATTGGCTCCAACACTTTAACCGCTATCTCTTCACTCCGGAAAACTTGCCCGGAAAGAGCTTGATAGACGAATGCCACCACCAGCCAATCAGCAACTGACGCCCCCTCGGGATCAACCAAACGGCAAGTCAGCATTTACCTCTACCTGCAAAAGATTGCCTAAAAACTAAACCATCCAGCAGAACAACCAAATTATCAGCTGATTTCTCATAGTTTTCTTCCAGACCAAGTTCACAGGCAGGGACCATCGCCATCGACATGAGCCGGGGTAGTAACACTGGCTTCGGTGCTATAAAGGGACATATCGAGGTCACGAAAAGGACGAACCCGGTACGTATAGCTGGTGCCCCCCTGAATCGACCTGGCGTCAACAAAGCTGTCCGCGTTTTCCCCCAAAACGGCGATATTGGTGAACCGACCGTTCCAAAGCTGGACTTCAACCTCATAACCAGTCTCATCTGAGGCGTTCTCATCCCAGTCGAGCTGGATCATGCGTGAA
Organism: Desulfuromusa ferrireducens; assembly: GCF_055389805.1. Lineage (NCBI taxonomy): Bacteria > Pseudomonadati > Thermodesulfobacteriota > Desulfuromonadia > Desulfuromonadales > Geopsychrobacteraceae > Desulfuromusa > Desulfuromusa ferrireducens. The sequence goes on along the minus strand of NZ_AP042415.1, from coordinate 2,291,314 downwards.
TTAAGCGCCGTCGCGGTCAGATTGGACGCCGCAGTTGGCAAGGGCAGAGTATTGTTCTTGGTGCTGTAGCCGGTTGTCCAGGGACAGAAACTCTCCTTATAGGCCCGCACCCGGTAACTTCTCTCAATCAGGGACGGATCGGTGGTATCGCTGTAGCTGGTCTGGCCAGCTCCAACCGTTGCTATTTGGCTAAAATCGTTGCAATCTTTGTCGATGCAACGCTCGATGCGGAAACCGGTTTCGTCGCTGGTGTTGTCGGCCCAGTTCAAGAAAAATTCAGTGTCGCTGAGTGCAGTGACGCCAAGGTTCGAAGGTGCCACCGGCGTGTTGCTGGTCGCTTCGTTCTGGTTACTGTAGCCATCCCAGACATTGGCAAAAGCATAGCAGACAGAACTATCTGCGCTGTTCAGCGTAGCTCCGGCATCGATCGTCGGCTTGAGAACCATGACCGAGTGAATCTTCATGCCATGCGAATTCTGCGTAAAAGCGATGCGCATGGTCGCGTCAGTGTGGGTGTATGTCTCTTGAACCAACGTCCAACTACTGCCGTAGGCCGCGTCTCTAACATAATACTTGGCGCCGACATTCTTCAGCACGATCATCATCTTATAATCTGCGTTGGCCGCATAGGTGCCTGTGGCACCGACTGGTGTTCCCTTTTCATAAACGTTGAAGCCATAGTTCTGCAAAAACAGACCATGAACCAGCTGATTATAGCTGGGGTTAGCGGTTTGATTCAGCTCCCAGCCGATCATCATGTGGTCGTCCCTAGCAGGGTTGTCTACCGGGATGGATAGGTCCACCAGGATCACTTTGGCACTTTGTCTGGTAAACGTCGCCTTCGAGATCAACGCCGTGTCCCAGCCGTAGCTGACGTTGGCCAGCAAAAGATCATTGTTCTGACTGATCGCATTTTTCGGATCGATCTTCTCCCACTTGCTGGTGTCGATGCTGGTCCCCTGGAAATCATCAAAAAACTCTGTGAAAGGCTCGAGGCTGCCGGAATAAGTGGCGTCAGCATTGCCATAATACATGCTGACCGTTGGGTTGCTGCCCAGTTCCACCAGGTAGGTTGCCTCAGAACCGTCTTCGGCCAGCTGGTAAATGCCGAACTTAAGCTCACGCTTGGCGGTTTCATCATAGAAGCGAACGTCCTCGAAGCCAGGCTGCATGCCTTCTGCGTGGGGCACCTCGACTGTGGTCATGCCGCCGGCGACAAAATTAGTGAACGACAATGACTCCTTGCGAGTCCAGCACGCGCCAGCACCGAATGAAAGACCTTCATTTTTCACCTTGAGACGATAGTGATAGGTGGTGGTAGCGCAAACTGAATTGTCCGTATAGCTGGCGATATTGGCACCGACCTCGACATGTGGTGAGAACTGGTTGGCTGCATCGCAAGCAACCACCGGATCAGTCGTTTCCTCGCAGCGTTCAACCCCGGTCGAGGTTTCGCTCGCGGTAACATCGCTCCAGGTCAGGCCAATTCTGGTGGTATTTTTCGCATCCGCCAACAGATCAACCGGGAAGGCCACATCGGTCGTTTTACTGATAATCGCCGTGTAAGCAGAGTCCCATGACCAGGTGGCCGTTTTGTACGCCTTGACCCGATAGTAATAGTTGGTTTGTGGATCAAGTTGGCTATCCTGATAACTGGTTGTGCCCGCACCAAGAGTGAAGGTCGCATCGACTGAGCTACAGTCGGCAACCGTACAGCGATCAAGCTTGAAGCCGGTTCTGTCACTATTGTTGTCGTTCCAGGCCAGGTTGATCTGCACCTCTGAAATCAGCGTGGCCGTCAAATTAAACGGTGTCGCCTTGGCTTTGGTCGCCCGCGCTTCCGGTCCGGCCCAGGTCGTCTCCCAGTTCGGCCCATCCGATTTTTCCGCCCGTACCCGGTAATGATAGGTGGTGCCCTGCTTAACCTCAGTGTCAGTGTAACTGACGGTATCGGCCGCAAGCGCAGCAGCAATGGTGCCGAATTGGCCATCCACCTCACAATTGACAACGGGGTCGGTCGTGACCTCACAGCGCTGCAGATGATACGCCGACTCCGAGCCGCTGTTGTCAATCCAGGTCAGATCCAGAGTGGTGGTATCGATCTGCGAGACGGTTAAGCCGGTCGGCGCTGGCGGGTCGAGAGTCGCTGTTTGGAGAACCACCCAGTTGTCCGCCAAAACATCCTCCCAGGAACAGGTTCCCGATTTACCAGCCAGCAGCCGGTAGCTATAGGTGGTCGAGGGAGCCAGTCCCGTATCCTGATAGGTAGCCCCGTTTCCAAGATTGTAGAGAGCATCAACTTCGGCAGCACCAAGCGCCCGCGTAAAGATCACCGCGTCATCCAGCCAGCCATTCAAGTAAATATTAGTATGGGCGTCTTTGCCGATGTACAGTGACCCGTCATAGGAGTAGATAGCGCCAGAGTAGGACAGTTGCCCCACTTGCACACCATCGACATAAATAAGCAACTCAGTCCCGTCAAAGGTGGCCGTATAATGATGCCACTGGGTAATATCGATCCCCAGATCAGCAACACTCAAGGTCTTCCAGCCACTATCGTAGATGCTGAACTGCATGCCGCCGGTGCCGGTCGGGCCGAAACGATATTTATACCGCTTAGCCATCAAGGAATTGGAACTATCCCAACTGGAGGTTGCCGACTTCGCCCAGATCGACACAGATACTTCAGCTGTGGGGTCAATTCCGGCGTAGTTATAAACGTAGACATAGTCATTGTCACCATCGAATTGACCGACTCTCCCCCGCTCAGCATCGTTGACCGTTATGGCACCGTACCGGTTAATGGTTGACCCACCAGCCACGCTGTTGACCGGGGTGCCCCAGACGCTTTCGTCCATCTTCAACCAAAAGGTTGCCTCATCCAACAACTGCCAATGACCATACTGCACCAATGGCTGGTAATCGTTGTCGACGCAATTTTCAGCAGGTGCGTCACACCTTCTTTCCAGCGTATAGCTGTCAACATCAACCAGACTATCATCCCAGGACAGGTTGATCTGCACTTCGGAGATCGGGTCGGCTTCAAAATTAGTCGGGGTCGGCACCGAGTCGGTCGTCGCCTGGGCGCTGGCGGTCCAGATGGTCTGCCATGGCGCGTCGGTGTTCTTCGCGGCCACCCGGTAGCGGTAGGTCTGTCCAGCACAGACCGTCGCATCAGCATAACTGACCACATCGTCAGCGGTGGTCGTCAGCGGTGAAAACTGGTTGTCCGCATCACAAGCGATTCCGATATCAACAATACAACGTTCGATGACAAAACCAGTCTCCGAGTCAGTTTTATCTGTCCAACCTAGATTAATTTGGGTGGTATTAATTTCGCTCGCCCACAGACCAGTCGGCGGCGGCGGCGACTGCGTGGTGGCATAAACCACCGCCGTGTCGCTGCTCAGTACCGGGCTGCTCGTAGCGCATTCATCATTGGCGTAGCTTCTCAAGTGATAGCCGTAAGTGGTACTCGGCGTCAGGCCGCTGTCGTTGTAGTTGACCGTCAGGGTCCCGTTGCGGCTATCGCCGCTGTTGTAACGCGCCAGAGCCTCGGCATGACTGAGCGCCCGGTCGTAAACCATCACCTCGTCCATCTTCCCAGAGAAGTACCTAGAAGAGGTCCCCAATTTGCCAATAAATACCGGGTTACTGGAGCTGTCGTAAGTAATGGTAGCATTACTTGACATGGCGCCATCCTTGTAGAAGCGGACACCGACTCCCGGTTCAAAGACCACCACCAAGTGCTGCCAGGCATTAAGGCTGACGTTACCAGCGTTAGTCCAGGCTCCGGAACCGTTGTAAATTCTCCATTGGGAACCATACCGATACAACGACCATTGAAAACTGCCTGCATGGGTGCCGATCACCCCCCTATCGGTGTTGCTGTTTATCGTCGGGTAGACCCAAGCTTCAAAAGTTGCGCCAGGACCATCGGCAGTCTGATCGAGAATTAACGAAGTGCTGACATAATCATCGGTTCCGTCGAACCAGCCCGCCCAACCGTACTTCCCATACTTAGCAACAGCAGCACCATTGACACTGGTTCCGTGATTGCCGTTTCCAGAGCTGTCCTTTACTTCACCGGCCGTGCTATTCCAGGATTTTTCCTCCATCAACATGGCCAGAACCGGACCGGCGGAGATGTCGTCGAGTTGGGCAACCGGGGTGCAGGACGGCCCCTGGCAGCGATCGATCTGGTAGCCGCTGAGATCATAGCCGGGCACCGACCAATTCAAGTCGATCCCTACTTCCGAAACCCCATCGGCCGAGAGTCCGATCGGCAACGGCGGAGCGACAGCCGTCAGCTCAACCGGGCTGCTATAGTCGCTGTCCCAGCCGGCATTCTTATAGGCCCGGACCTGATAACGATAAACAACACCTGAACAGATACTGTCATCCACGTAGCGGGTGTCATTTGCAGAGGTTACGGCAAGTGGAACAAAATCACTACAGCCGCTCCCTGCGCAGCGCTCGATGTTGAAGCCATCTTCCGAAACGGTATTATCCGTCCAGAACAGCATCGCAGTTATGCGTGGCGTCGCATACCCGGTCAGGCCATTGGGAGAGAGGAGTGAAGTGGTCGCCTCACCGATAGGGCTGTACGCTGCCGGAACCGTGCAAGTCGCGGTTTTGTAGGGGGTCACCCGGTAACGGTAGAGGGTGTCACGCTCCAGGCCGGTATTACTGTAGCTAACAGTATTAGCCGCCACGCTGGCGATTTCTGCAAAATTTTCGCAGCCGCTGCCGACACAGCGCTCTATCTTGAAACTGCTCTCGTCATCGCTATTGTCGGGCCATGACAAGTTAATCTGCACCTCCGAAATGCGCGTGGCACTCAAGCTACTCGGAGCGACCGGACTGTCAGTGGTCAGATCAACGGCAACGGTGCTGTAGTCGGTGGCCCACTTGCCGCCCTGAAACGATTGGACCCGATAGCGATAGGTCTGCCCCGGACAAACTGAACTATCGGTGTAGGTCACGGCACCCGTACCCGTAACGACACCCGCAACAGAACTCTCAATGATCGAGAAATTACATTCGGCGCCAACTAGGCACCGCTCGACCACAAAACCTTCTTCGCTGGTGGTGTTATCGGTCCAGTCAAGTTTGATTGAAGTCGTGTTGAGCACAGTACCGGTCAGGCCGCTGGGGTCCAACGGCACAACGGTCGACGCCTCAAGTTCCACCCAACGGGAAGATTCACCACTGCCGTTATACGACTGAACCCGGTAACAGAAGGTGGAACCGATACTCAGGTTAAGATCGGAATGACTGACCTCGCCTGGACTTGCCGTGTAGAGCGAGTTCCATGAATTTTCAGATTCGCAGCTACCAACCTTACGTTCCAGGCGGAAACCGAGTTCATCCAGTGAGTTATCCGCCCAGGACAGGTCGACCTGGGTGTAGCGCTGCACAGCGGTAAGAGGGCTTGGCGGCTGCATGCTCTCACCATCGGCGAGAAACACCATATAATCGTTATCGCCGCTGGCATTGATGGTATAACCGGCAACAAAGGTTTCGCCATAGCTGTTGGCAACAACTGCCGCCGGAATATCATCATCGTTGGCGCTGCCATTATAAACCGAGGCCCCGAAGATATTGCCGTCATTGTCGTACTTGACCGTCAGTACGTCCTCGTTGCCACCGATATCGGTCGTTCCGGTCAGGCAAACCGTCCCGGACAAATCGATCGACATCGCATACAGGGCCTCATTGGAACTGGGGCGATCGAGAGTTTTCTGCCAGAGCAGATTTCCAGCAACATCATAGCGAATCAAGTGGTAATCGTGGTTTCCAACAGCAACATTGGTGGTTCCACCGACCATAATGCTGCCATCGACCGGGTCGAACTGAATGGCCTCACCAACATCGTAATCATCTCCGAGGCCGTTAAATCCACGCTCCCAAACCAGGCCACCATCGTTACCGGCGTATTTAATCGTGTAGAGATCACCATTGCCAGAAGCGTTGACCGAATAACCGGTGACATAGATGTCGCCAGCGGCATCGACCGCAATGGCATTGATATAATCATCACCATTGCCGGCACCGTTGAAAGTCTTCAGCCAACTCTGACTGCCATCACTGCCGCTGTATTTGGCGACAAAAAAATCCTTGTTACTGCCATTATTGGTAAAACCACCGACCAGAATATCGCCAGCAAAATCGTAAGCCACCGCCGCCGGGTAGTCATCAGCACCACCATCGTACGGCGTAGCGTCCCAACTGCGGGTGCCATCGGCCTGATACTTGATGACATAGATATCATCATTGAAGGAGTCATTCTTGCCGAAGCCGACGACCACGGTATTATCAGAGCCGTCAACCGCCGAAGCGACCGCTGAAGAGCGATCATCATTGCCATCAGGACCGTTGTACTGATCGGTCCAGGATTCAACCGACCCGTCGGCGGGATAACCGATGGTATAAACATCATTGGTGTTGCCAGCACCGCCACCGTAAAGGGAGGAGTAACCGGTCACCACCACCCGGTTGCTGCTGTCAACGGTGAGCGCATTGGCAACATCACCCTCGTTGTCACCATCGTTATATTCTGCTTTCCATTGCACGCTCAGATCGCTGCGATCGAGCTTGATGGTGGCGTAATCGAAACCGGTTCCGGTCCCAGTAATAGAACCGGTCACCACTGGATGGTTATCGCTACCTACTGCGATCGCCTGGGCATAATCATCGCCAGCTCCGGTTCCAGCAAACTGATATTGCAACGCCGGGGCTTCGTAGTTAACAACGGTGGTCTTGGCGTTATCTTCGTTACTCCAAGGAGAATGGCCGTCGGCCGTGTTATAGGCCGCGACCCGGTAATAGTAGCGGGTGTCGGCGGCCAAACCGGTGTCGCTGTAACTGTCCACTGCAGCGCCCAGGGTAGCGATTACCGCATAGCTTCCGGCCGCGCCGGTTTTCCGCTCAACGATAAAGTTCTCTTCAGTGGCCGAGTTGGGGACCCAGGCTAGATCGATCTGATTCTCGGTTTTCGTAATAGCAGTCAGGGAGGTCGGCTGGTTCAGAGCTCCTGACTCATATTTAAGGGCATAAAAATCGTAGTCACTGCTACCAGAGGTCCAGCGGTCCGACCAACCACCAACCAACAAATCACCGGCCGCCGTTAGCCCGGCGCCAACACCACGATCATGTTTGCCGGCACCGTCGTACTCGCGGGCCCAGAGCAGGGTGCCAGCGGCGCGGGTCACCTTCAACAGCAGAAAGTCATCGAAGCCGCTGGCGGTATCATTATTAAATCCGCTGACAAACAGTTCACCATCGTTATCACCGACGATAAAGTGACCATGGTCATTATCACCGTTGAAGGAATTATAACTGCTGCTCCACTCTTCAACGCCGCTAACGCCTTCATATTTGGCGATATAGACATCCTCACCAGTTTCTAGGGTCGCATGGGTGCCAGTGACATAGACATCGCCGAGACTGTCAATCCATAGGTCACTGGCTTCGTCGGGATAACCGCTATCGTAGATGTCTACCCACTTGGCCGGACTGTCGTCAGCGGCGTACTTGACCACATAAAAATCGCTGTCGCTGCCGTTACTGCTATAGCCGGCCATTACCACGTTGCCAACGGCATCCATGGCCACCGACTGGCCCTTGCCGTTGCCGGTGTCGCTGTAGCGCCGTTGCCAGATTTCACTGCCGTCTAACCCGTACTTAATGGTGAAACAGTCAAAATCGGGGGTCGCATTCTGCGACTCACCGGTTACGGCAACGCCGTCGACCCCGGCAGCGATCGCGTAGATCCGGTCATGACCATCAAAAACGCTATTGTAGCTCGCCTGCCAGAGCGGTGTTCCGTCCGGATTTGGTCCGTCGATCGGCCCGAACTTGAGCAGGATAAAGCTGTCCTTGTCATTAGCGTCCTGCATGTAGCCGCCAACGTAAACATTGTTAATACTATCTACCGTGATGGCAGTCGCATAGTCGTTGCCATTTGCAGTTCCATCAAAGGTATGTTGCCATAGCACCGCGCCATCGGCGGCGGCATATTTAACCGTGTAAATATCACTATAGGTCGCCCCATTCCAGACATAGCCGGTGACGATAACATCATCATTGCTATCGATTACCACAGCAGTGGCGACATCGGGACCACCGGTCGAATCGTGACTTACCGTCCACAGCGGCGCGGAGCCATCCGCCTTGATTTTAACCACCTGAAAATCGTTGCCCGCCCCCTCGGAATAGCCGACAATCACCATATTCCCCTGCGAATCGACCGCAGACGCCTTGGCTTCCTGCTTATTCACTGCGGCGACATCATATTGCCAGGCGATATCGCCACCAGCGCTATGGCCAATGACAGCAAAGCAGAGGCTGGCCAACAGGGTGAGAAGGAGCAGATATATTTTCGGCATTGGTTTGCTCATGATTTTCACTGTCCACGCCCTTACCATGGTGTCACCTCATTCCACTGCTGATTATTCCAGCTTCCGGTCTCGGTCTCATGACAAGCTGGCCAGACTGGATCTCCCCAAGTTTCAAACAAGCGAGGAAAACCCATGTCATCCACCCATCCTTGGGTCGGAGAGCCACCAGAGACCTGACCGCCACGATGATTCGGGTCGAGGCAGTTGGTGCGCATCAAGCGCGGCAGACCGGCGGCATGCACCTGGTGGCATTTGGAGCAGGAGTAGCTATGCTCGTTATTGGTTCCCCAACCGGCGACCGTTTCATGGACTCGGTCGAGGCTTTTGAAGTCAGTGTTCTTGTTAATGCCGTCGGTCAGGCTGCTCTTCGGGTGGCACCGCAAGCAGAGTCCGGCGAACTGGGTATCGCTCTCGTTCAACTTGTTAGCCGGCCCATCGGTTTCGCCGTCTATCGTGCCGAAGGTCTTGCGTCCTGGGTAGACGGTACTTGACTCCCTATTCATGCTGAGGCTCTGCTGAGGCGAATCCTCCTTGAATGGCGAGGTCAACCAAGTCCCTTTGAGAAGCGGCACCGCATAGGCCTGGTCGGCTATACCCAAAGTCGGACTGACACCGTGCGGGTCATGACAAGCGGTACAGGAACCGTTGATGGTTCCCGTCGCGGCAGTGATCAACGGCGATGATGCCTTCAGGTGGCCACCCATAAGGGTGCGCGCGGCCCGATAGGGAAAACGTATCTGGGGGCCCGACCCGCCACCGCCGAAGCGGGCACTATCATAATATCCCCTGATCGGTGCCGTGGCGCCGAAGGTTGATTCATAGCCCCAAGGCATGCTGCCGGCATTCTGCGTTTCATGGCAGTCGAAGCACTGGGCCGCCGCCGGACTCATCTGATTGATATTGCCGTCGGCTACGCCGGCCGCCCTATAGGTGGCACCGTAACCGCCCTTACCAGCCTGGGTCTCTTTTAAATTACCACCACCATAGCTGCCATCGAAGGTCTGGTAACTACTGGTCACACCGCTGGTATAGGAACCGTGCGAACTGTGACAATCAAAGCACTGTACGTTCTGGCCGCCTGCCCGGGTGTTGGGGATGGTTTCATCCTGGCCGGTGGTGGCGCTCCAACCGCCGCCGTTTTCGACCGCGTTGCCGTGAGCCGAAAAGGCCTTCTGGATATTCTTCTTCGCGGCATTGGCACCCGGATACTTGCCCCAGTTGGTAGTACCGGCCTGCGAATAACGGGCAGCGATACTCTGCCGGTCCCAGGCGTACTGGCTCGGCGTCATACAGTCATCAAAGGGAATCGCATCATTGTTCTGATCGCTGTGACAACCGATACAGTGCTGGGAAACCTTGGCCACCTCAGTCCGTTCGTTAGCGGTGCCGATTTCAGTCGCGTCAAAAGTGACGGCGGTCACCCCCAGCTCATAAGTGGTCGGCCGGGTTTCCGCACCGTAAATCACCAGATCGCTCGGTGCATTGGCGACGGCTTCGTAGGTTTTATAGTTATATCCGGCGTGATAGTCGTTATCGATCAGACCTTCTGGCGTCGCTTCCCAATGGCACTCGTAGCAATGCTCGTTCGAAGTCTCAATCCCCTGAACATGGTGGGATTGACCTTTAAACTGACGCATGATGTCCATCCGCAATTTGATCGCACCATCGTGGCATTTGATGCAATCGCGCGGCAGACCGAAGCCAATGTGGTTAGGAATCGGCTTACTCTTATGGCACTCGTTACAGGCTTTTCCTGAGGCGTGTCCAACGCCGAAACCGTGCTCATGACAATCGGTACAACGTCGACTGGCCCGGTGTCCATCACCATAGACATCTGAAAAGTGTTCAGTATTAGTGTGACAAACGTTGCAGATCCCGTTGTATGGTGCAGACGACTTGGCGTAGTCGACGCCACTGGTGGTTTTGGTAAAGACGACATCAGCCTTGCTGACCGGTTTGCCGTACAAGCCTTCGGTTTCAGTCGCGATTTGGTCCTGCACCATGTAAATATTGCTGTCGCCGTGTGGATCGTGACAGTCCCAGCAGAACTTGCCTCCACGCCACCTACCATCAACCAGATAACCTTCCCAGTGTTTATGACCAAAATGGGTCGAACTGGCTTTGCTCGAACCGGTGATAAAACCGGTTCCCGGATCGTAGCCGAGCAAGTATGGGTCTTCAGCGGGGTCCCCTTCCCAACTATGACAACTGTAGCAACGGTCGCTATCATTGTTGTCGTGACACTGCAAACAGACACCCATCATCATGTACTGATTTTTGATATCGGCCTGCTGCTCGACCGTCCAGACTCCGGCACCGGTTTTATGCTGCTCGGCATCGGTGTCATGGCAAGATGCGGTGCAACTTTCAGCGCCATCATGTCCTGCTTCTGCGATGGAACTGATCTGAGTCGCCAAGCTGTCATCTGAATTGTGGCAAGCATGGCACTCATCATCGAGGCCCTGCATGTGACAATAGACGCACTCTTTGGCAAAACGTTTCTCAAACTGCGGGTGCATCTTCAGCCGGTAGGGATTCTCAGCATCCATATGCAGCGCTTCGTTATCATGACAGTACCAGCAGGGGTTACCGGGAAAATCCGCTGGTGGGTTTCCTGATGTGTAATTTCCATCTGCGGCGGGACGACCGTGCCCACTGCTGGCCCATTCGGTAAGATTAATCTTTGCTTGGGCGCCGTTGAAGGCGTCGAAATCATCAATATCTGCTTCGGTCGTGCCGTGACAGGAGAGACACAGCACCTGACCACTGGCGGAATCGCCCCACTGAGGATCGGACCCGGTATGACAGACGGTGCTGGAACATCTCTTCGTCACCGGGTCATAGGTTCCGCCATCTTTGAAAACCACATCTTTAACCTTATTCACGTGATACACCGGATCGATATGGCCATTTTCGTCCATCGCCCCGGCCGGTGCCTGACCATCGATGTGACAGGTATCGCAAGTGCCATCTTCGGTTCTGATCGTCAGGGCATGGCAATTCTCACAAGAAAAATTGGTTTGCAGGTGGCGGACATGGGAGTTGGCCCGGTCAGTTCCGGGACCGGTATTGGCGTACATCGGCGTGGAGTTCATCCACTCCTTGCCCTGCGGCCATTCGGTAAGGACCGGTTTGCCATCCGAGCCGTCGTGACAATCGATACAAGCGCCCTGGTGACCGTGGCAAGAATCGCAATGCGAGGCACCGTTAACCCAATCGATATCTGCAACGACGGGATTGACGGTGGTGCCATCACTGTGGCAATAGAGGTTGAGGCAGTTATTGTTCTCGCTGTCATAACTCGGGTCGGGCCGACCGGCTATCTTCCACTGGGGATCGATAGCGATATCGACCTGTTCGTTGACATGATAACCGCCAGACTTGATGGCACCGGCGTTATTGGTCGTGTTGAAATGACAGTACTCGCAGGGATATTCGCGGACCCACTTGGTGCTGACCAGCACATCGTGCGCTCCGCTGGTCATTTTATAGCTATCAGCTGCCAAGTCAGGATCTTCATCAACCAGGTCTCCGTGACAACTCAGACAGGTGGAGGTATGGGCGACATCCCATTCGACAGGAACGTTCGGGTTCGACACCCCATTATCTTGGCCATCGTCATGGCAGTAAGTATTGCTGCATTCTTTGTCAACACTGTAAGCGCCGCTGTTGGAAAAGCTGACGTCCTTCTGCTCATTGACATGCAGAGTGTTGTCGCTGATGGTGCTGCTGTCGCTAACCGTGGTTGCATGGCACTTGACGCAAGAGAAGTTGTAAAGTGCGCCGACATGTTTAGGGTGATGGCTGCTCAGGACAGTATCATCACCGGCATCATCGTGACAGGACACGCAGTCCATCACCGTCCCGCCCCAGGTCGGATCGGTATAGGCGATCGCTCCGCCTAACGGGTTGCCGTTACTATGACAGTAAAGCGATTGGCAACTGACATAGGCCGGAGTGGCCTCATAGCCGCTGGCTTCGGTATAACGGCTGGTCTGGTTGGTATCGTCATAAACGGCCCCGGAAAGCCGAGTATCACCTGAATCAAAACCGATCTCGGAGTTATCATTTAAATGATTGGTGCCCTGGTGGCAGGTGGAACAGGTTAACTTGGCCAGCATCCTCCCATCTTCCAGGTGCGCCGGATGGCTGTTCCATTCGGGGGGATTATCATGGCAACCACTACAGCCAGCCGTGAACCCCTCCTGGTGGTTATGACATTTTATACAGTCGCCCTCGTTATAGTGATCCAGTCCGCCCGGTTGAACTGGAGTGACGGTGTCATAACGATGGTAATTGGTCTGGCTATGACAGGCTTCGCAGACATTCGTTGAAAGGTCTGCCGGATCACGCCTGTCATCACCCAGATTGGAAGTGCCGCTCGCCAAAGAATCGAGAACAACAACCCCGGCATCGACTTCTATCGGCAATTCATCGCTGCTGGCAGCAGAGTCGGTAACCTCCAAGGCGCCCTTTACCTGCTTGGCATTTCTGGAGCCTTTTTGGTGGCAGGTACGACAGCTGAATTCACCATACTTTCCACCAATGATCCCCCAACCGCCACTGTCCGTCCATTTACCCGAAGCGGTCGATAGAGAGCTGTGAACCAGTGGGTTGAACGGTTTTGCGCCGGCGATAATGCTGATATCTTCAGTCATATCACCGTCTTTAAACGTCACCCGCACCTGATAAGTTGACTGATTTGCAAGGCTGGTAATTTTATACAAATAAGGGGAAGGGGCATGATCTAGAGAGACGCTGCCAAGTAACTCGGTCCATTGGCCACCCCCCTCAATCCATTCAATCAGTAGGTTATTGTTGTTATTATCGTCGTCGGTATAACTGACGGAGACATCCATTGCCAGATGACCACCAGACAACAAAACCTCTCCAGGCGTGGTAATTTCGGCTGCATACACGGGAACAGAAAACAACATAAACAGGCATAAAACCAGGGGATAAAGAACAAAACAACCGTCCCAGGATCTCCCTCTAGCTTCGCTACAACTCCAGCCGATTTTGGCAACAGACAACACAGCGATCCTCCTCCGAGAACCTGCGATTTAAAACGTCGCAAGCACCCTAGGGTTAATTTTTTCACTTCGCAAAGCACAAATATTTTGGTACGGATTTGTATCGAATCGAAAAACAAGCCAAGGAAAACCTTCATTAGCCCTAGACTTACTAAACAACTAAAGAGATAAACATAAAAGGACACACAGCAAACGTTAGGCCAAACAAACTAACAATATATATTTTTGTGCACGATAAAATAGCCAATAGATTCAAGAACTTATATAACGTCTTAGCGTGTTGCTTTAAAACCAACGTTCCCTACCGAAACAATAAACTTTAGAATTTTATGATAAATTATGGGCGAGCTCGGCAGCCAATAGATGAATTCTCGGCAAAGGTCTCGAACTAAGGAAAAAAACTTAGCCAAAAGACAGAGGGGGGGCTTGATCAAAGGGTCAAAATTTTAGTTACTTAGGGATGTGAGAACAAGTGCTGCGAGATTAAATAAAGAATTGAGCGGCTATTCTTCTTTTTCAGCGATTCTCCGCTTAATGACGATTTGCAGGCTATCGATGACTTGGCCTTGTTTGACTTTCAACGGCTTGGCGATCTCTCCGCCGTGCAGGCCGAAGAAGCTGTCATATTTCTTGCCATGTTGAGGGATGCCAAGGACGGATTCATCCTGGCCGATAAGATAATAACTCCCCTCTTCCAGGTGCAACCGGAAGGTCCCGTCTGCCCCAGTCTGGGGTGAAAAAGCCAATGGGCGATCCAGCATATCCGCAGTGCCGAAAGCCTGTACCCGCAGACCTGGAAGCGGCTGCCCAGCTTCATCAACCAATCGCCCACGGATGCCGGTCACAACCTCTGCAGCAGTACCGGGGAATTGCCAAGAGGAACTGTGAGTGCCTACATGGAGGTGCTGGCCGGGCCTCACCTCGATCTCCAGCCGGTTCCCTTCGGCATCCGGCGACATAAAAATCAAATCACCGGGGCGCAATGGGCCCAGGTCATTGCCTGCAGACTGTCGTATGGCGACACTGAGATAATAGCGACCGGGGCTTGCCGGCATCTCAAAGCTGCAATCCGCATTTAGTGGCTTTGCCGTGTAAGGAGTCATATCAGAATGTTGCGGATCAGTAATGCCCGCCCCAGTCGTCAACCAGAGCGCTACCATTCCCCGGCATGGAACCCCGGGGAGAGGCTGCACGGCCCCAGCGACAGTGACGAGTCGGGCTGCCAGAGCATTGCCCGGCATGCCGCCTAAAACCAGCAGCATACCGAGCAAAGTAACCAATATTATCTTTCGTTTCATTTATTCGCCAGCCCCTGCAGAAAGACTATCTATCATATCACGGCTAATAACAGGTTGTGTCGCTTGCGTCGTAATCCAGAGTTGTGCCCATGGCAAGATTGCTGTACGGCGAGAAATCTGTGCCACGATAAGGCCGTACCCGGTAGTAATAATCGGTATTTTTCTCCAGCGACATGGTGTCGAAATAGACGTTCGAATCGGCGGGCAAGTCGGCAATTTTAACGTATTCACCGAATGGCGTCAGCACCTCGACCTCATAACCGTCCTCATCGGTCGCAACATCAGTCCAATCAAGCCTGATCACCTGGGAGTTCTCCCCGGTTGCGGTCAGACTGTCAGTCGATGTTCGGGCGGCAAAAGAGGTGTCACTGACCGTTTCACTGTCGAGGATCGTCGCCCAGATACAGACATCACTTTTTACGGCTCGAATTTTAAAGGTGCTCTCGGTTGAAGCTGGAGCGGTGGTGTCGGTATAACTGGTGGCATTGCTGCCGGTCGTATCGACCCTGGTAAAGGTACAGGACGCCCCACTGCAGCGCCAGATTTCAAAGCCGGTCTCACCGAAACTGTTATCGCTCCAGGACAGGTCGAATTCGCTATCGGATACAGCGGTCACATTCAGGCCGCTTGGTGCCAGCGGACTCGGTGTCGGTGTCAGTGTGGTGACGATATTGCTGTAGCTGGTTCCGGTCCAGGTATTGCCAAAAGTATAGGCGGCGCTGGTCCCTTCAGTCCCGAAAGAGACCCCCATATCGAGAATAACATCCATTACCCTGACTTCATGGATGGTGGCCTGATGGTTATGCTGTTTGATGCCGATCCGCATCGGCGTGTCATCGTTGGTTGAGGTTTCCCAGACCAGCGTCCAGTTGGCATAAGCCCCCCCCACAACATAATACTTGGCACCAATATCTTTCAGGACAATTCTCGCCTTATAGCTGTTGTTGGCGGCATAGCTTCCGCTTCCGCCGGTCGCAACAGTTTTTTCATAGGTTCTAAATGAATATTCGTACCAATGAAGACCATGGAGTTGATTCTCAAACGAATTGTTTGTGGTTTGATCCTCTTCCCATCCGGCAGTGAATTCATTGTAATAGACCGTATCGGCAGGGATCGTCAGGCTATAGGTCAGTTCACGGTTGGCCACCCGGTCAAAGGTTGCAGCAGAGATCAAGCCCATTTCCCATTGATAACTACGCCGGTTAGCCCAGTTAAAGAGGTCTTTTAAGACCAAACCATCATCCTGTACGATGGTATCGTCTACATCAACGGTCAGCCACTTTGCGGCATCGATGACGGTCCCGCTGAAATCATCGTGAAAGATCGTCATCGGCGTGGGGTCGCCGATTTCGGTTGCTTCAGTGTTGCCATAATAGACCGAAATATTCTCGTTTCTGCCTGTGAACACGAGGAAGTTCGCTGAGACTCCAGCAGTTATCGATTCAATGTAATAGACCAACTGCTGGTGGACATCTTCATCGTAGAAACGGATATCATCGAAATCAGGTTGCATCCCGGCAGTATGCGGAATCGTGATCCGAGCGATCGTCTCAGGTCGGAAGGCAGTAAAAGTCAGGGTCATCCGCCGGGTCCAGTTGCCCTCTCCTTCAAGTCCGTTCCCTTTTGCTTTTAAACGATAACTATAGGTTGTTGCCGGACAGACAGTGGTATCGGAATAGCTGCTCAGCGTCGCACCGACTTCCGCGATTTGGACAAAATCACCACAGCCGCTGCCGGCACAACGTTCGACAAGAATCGAGGTGCCCGAGCCCGAGGTATCGGTCCAACTCAGATCGATCTGCGCCTCCTTAACATCATCTATCTGCAGACTGTCGGGGGCTGCGGTGGTTGTGGTGGCACTGTCAATGTTGGTGTAAGCGGTCGGCCAATTGCAGGCCCCGGGGTTTACCGCCTGAACCCGATAATAATAGGTTTGATTCGTAGCGAGTTGATTGTCCGCAAAGGTGGTCGCGTCTGCTGCGGTAACCACGGTTTTCTCAACTGTCGAACAATCGGCAACCAAGCAACGTTCAATACTGAAACCGGTTTCATCACTGCTGTTATCAACCCATTCCAAGTCAATCTGCACCTCGGACACCCTGCTTGCGGTTAAGACCGTCGGCGGGGCCAGAACCTCCGTCGTGTCTGATTCCGGGGCAGTCCAAGCGGTTTCCCAATTCGGACCGTTGTTCTTTTCAGCCCGAACCTGGTAGGTATAGGAATTGCCCGGACAGACAGTGGCGCTGCCATCGATGTAACTGGTCGTATTTTCTGCCAAGAGGATATCGAGGTCATCAAAAGGACCTGCCGCTGTACAAATCCCGTCGCAACGCTGTACCCGGTAACCTGTCTCCGAACCACTGTTGTCGTCCCAACTCAGATTAATAACAGCAGTGCCCTCTTTGCTGACGCTCAGACCGGTCGGTGGCGGTGGATCGGCAGTCGCAACCGTCAAGGTTGTCGTAGCCTCCCAACCGCAAACGGCCGATTTAGTTGCTTTGATCTGATACGTGTAGGTTGTCCCAGGTAACAGTCCGGTATCGGTAAATCCATAGGTCTCGATTTGCGTCTGATGGTGCTGATCGATCTCGGCCTGGGTCAGAGGCCGATTGTAGATCGCCACCTCATCCATATAGCCCGCATAATAATAACTGCTACTGCTCGAATTGGCACGGCGTCCTAGAAAAACCGGTTTTGAACTGTCATCATAGCCGAGATAGCTGGCGTTCATTGTCGTCGCCACACCGTTCTTATAGAACTTGGTGGCAACATTCCCGGGGGAGAAGACAACAGCAACATGCTGCCACTCGTCAACATCAACGGCAATCCCGGTATCGCGCCAGTTTTCACCAGTAGAAAGCCACCAAGTACCATTGCGATGATAGAGGCCCCAATCGTAACCACCATCATCGGTACTGAAGATATGACGATATTTGGTATCGGTAACGGTCGGCTTAACCCAGGCCTCGAAGGTCGCTCCTTGACCAGACGGTGACTGGTCAAGGGACAGTGGGGTCAGCACATAATCATTGAGACCATCAAAGTAACCACCCCGATCAAATCTACCTGCTGCATCGGTGACGGCGCCATTATAGGCACGGCCATGGTTGTCTTGACCGGAAAGATCGTCAACTTCATCGACTGAATTGTTCCACAAAGCTTCATCCATCCGATAGTGCAACAGGCTACCCAGTACGGTTCCCGGAATCGCGGTGACCAACGTAGGAGAACCACAGAGGAAGTCCGTCCCCTCGCAGCGTTCAAGCACAAACTCATCCTCATCAACGGTCATATCATCCCAACCCAGATCGATTGTCGATTCAGTCAGAGTAGCGGGGTCTGCCACAAAATTGGCGGGTGGGGTCGCAGCAGGAGTCACAGCCTGAACACTTAGCCAGTCGGTCTCCCAAGCAGGAACGGTACTCTTTTCGGCCCGCAACTGGTAGCTATAGGTCTCACCGGGACAGACATTGACATCACTGAAACTGATCGTATCTGCAGAAAAAAGAGGCGTAATACTGGTGTTATTGGCAGGGACGACCTCGTCGAGAGGACAATCTACCCCCTCCTGACACCACTGCAGATGGTAAGCGGTTTCAGAGGTGGCATTGTCGTTCCAGGCCAAATCGATATGAGTCGAACTGATATCGACCACTTCCAACCCGTCTGGCGTCGGCAACCCAGCGGTAGTGGTATCCACTTGCGCATAATTGCTCTCCCAACTGCAACCAGGCGTTTTATATGCTGCGACGCGCAAGCTGTAAGGGGAAGCATGTATCAACCCTGATTCGCTATACCGGATTTTACGCTGGTAGCGATCCAGGACTTCCGTTGTGTCAAGGGGGCGGTCGTAGACAGCAACCTCATCGATCCCACCCGGAAAATACGACGAGTAATTCCCCTGACGACCGATCGTCACATTGGCCGTCGTTCCCGGCTCGGTGTAAATGGTATAGGTACTCCAGACATTGACACCATTTACGTACAGATTGATTCCATTGGTTGGATCGAAAGTTAATGTAACATGCTGCCAGGTGTCAAAGGCCGGTATGATCCCGGTGTAAATCCTACTGTTGCCATCTGCGATATACCAAGTATTGTAGCGCAAATATAAGCCCCAATCGTAACCACCGTTTTCGGTACTGATCACATATTTATAGGCAGAGGAATTGATGGTTGGATAGATCCAGGCCTCGAAGGTCGCTCCGGGTGAAGTGGCCGACTGGTCAAGGTTCAGCTCGGTACTGATGTAGTCGTTTACCCCATCAAACCAACCCGCACGGCCATATTTACCGGCAGCAATCGTGGTAACATCGCTGTGTCCGGTTCCGTTATTCCCACTTCCGGAAACATCGATCACTTCTCCGACAGCGTTGCTCCAGCCATCTTCATCCAAATGCAGCATCAGCTGGGTTCCCGCAGGAAATGGACTGATCTCTGTCGCGGCGCCGTAGTCACCCGGAGTGGTGCACGAGCCTGGGACGTTGGAACAGGTATACAGACGGAACCCGGTCAAATCAGAGGACGGGTAATCCCACAACATATTGACCGTATCCTCGCTCACGCTGGTAATGTTCAACGCGGTCGGTGCAAGCAACGCCGGAATCGCCGTTACCGCTACAGTACTCTCTGGCGAAACCCAATCTGCCCCGGCAGCTCCCTTGATCGCAAAAACCCGGTATTTATAAGTCACAGCAACAGCCGGGTCGGCGCAGACAGAAGCATCAACGTAGGAGGTAGCATCTACGACATCAATCGTCCCCACCTCACTAAAAACAGTACAGGCGGCCCCTTCGCAGCGTTCAATGCGGAAGCCAGTTTCGGTGGTGGTGTTATCGGTCCAGGTCAACTTGACCTTCCCGCTGTCAACCACACTGGCCATTAGGTCGCTGGGAGCTGGCGGGCCAGCGACCACCTGAATCTGATTGGATGGAAGCTCAGGCCATGCACAACTAGCATCCTTGTACGCCTTGACCTGATAGTTATAGGTGGCGCCCACAACAACCGTCGTGTCATTGAAGCGCGCCAGGCCATGTTCATGTAATGCCTGGATTTCAGTCAGGGCGAGAGGCTGGTCAAAGATCGACACTTCATCGAGACGACCATCAAAAAAGTCCTGATTGAGGCTGCCGCGTCGGCCAAGGTGCAGGGCTGCCGTACTGTCGTCAAAATCGATGGCGGCGTTACTCCAGACCGAACTGCCATCTTTGTAGAGGGTCACACCGCTGGCAGGATTAAAAACGATGGCCATATGCTGCCAGACGCCGACATCGATAGCGATCCCAGTATTGACCAGCCCAGCGTCGCTACCGTTGGCAACATACCAGAAACCGGCGTTACGCAGCAGCGACCAGTCGTTGCCGCCATTATCAGTGCCAAAAACAAAATGATCATTAACACTGATACTGTCCGGATAGATCCAAGCAGCCATAGTTGCACCGTTGGTGGTCGCCGACTGATCGAGCACCAGTGGGGTGGCTACGTAGTTATTAATGCCGTCGAAACTACCAGCCCGGTCGTACTTTCCGGCAGTAGTGGTCGCGCCGTTGAAAGACTGCCCGGGGTTTCCGGCGACGGAGAGGTCGACAACCTCAGCAACAGTACCGTCCCAGCTCGCTTCGTCCATCCGGTAGTGCAGCTTGTTACCAGCCGGGCTGAGCACTGAATCAATTGTGCTGACGGGGCTACAGTTATCGCCGAGGCAGCGTTCAATGCGGAACTCGGTCTCGTCAGCATTACTATCGGTCCACTTCAGCTCGACCCAGGCTTCAGAGACCCAGTCAGTCATGAGATCGGTGGGATCGACCGGGATATCCGTCATGTGGTCCGCAGTGGTATTGCTGTAGCCGGTCGGCCACTCATTGGTCTTGTAGGCCTTGATCCGGTAACTGTAGGTCTGCCCGTTGCAAGCGGAATCATCGATGTAGCTGGTGGCATTTGCCGGGATACTGACGGGCAGAGCACTGAAAGAGCTACAACCACCCCCCTGGCAACGCTCCAGCGTGAAGCCATCTTCATCACCGGTATTGTCAGTCCACTCGAGCAGGATATCGGTGGTATTCTGCACTGTCGCACTCAAACCGCTCGGGGCAACCGGTTCTGCTGTGGTCACTTGCCGCTCAACCCAGCGGGATTCGTCGCTGGCACTGAAGGACTGAATCCGATAACAGAAGGTTGAGCCGATACTCAAAGCGCTATTGGTATAACTGGTTTCGCCTGGATTGGCTGTGTGGATACTGTCCCATGGATGGTTTGAGTCGCAGCTGCCAATTTTGCGCTCTATGCGGAAACCGGTTTCATCGTGGGAATTGTCCGCCCAGGAAAGTGCGACATTGGTATAGAGCTGGGTGGTCGTAAAGGGGGTCGGAGACTGCATTACTGCGCCGTCCGCGAGGAAAACCATAAAATCTGAATCACCAGCGCTGGTCACCGTCATACCGGCAACAAAGGTTTCTCCATACTGGTTGCTGGCGATCGCGGTCGGCGTATCATTCTGGTTGTCAGCACCATTGTAGACAGAAGCACCGATAATAATGCCGTCAGCATCATATTTAACCGTCAACACATTGTCATTGCCGCTGGCATCGGTGGTTCCGGTCAGGCACGCGACCCCGGAAGGATCAACCGTCATCGCATAGAGATCTTCATGCGATCCGGGCCGGTCGAGAACCTTCGGCCAGCCGCTGATGATATTGCCGGCACTGTCATAACGGATCAGGAAATATTCGCTGTCACCGCCAACGTCAACGGTTGTAGCAGCGACCAGAATATCGCCATTGACCGGATCGATGGCGATCCCGACGGGAACATCATCACCGTGGCCGGTACCGTTCTGACCATCCTCCCAGAGCTTAGTTCCATCCACGCCAGAGTATTTAATGGTGTAGATATCCTTGTTCGCTGCAGCATTTACCGAGGAACCGGTTACATAAACGTCACCAGCCGCATCGACGACCAGTGCCACGATCTTATCTTCGCCGTTTCCAGCACCGTTAAAGGGGATATCCCAATCCAGGCTGCCATCACCGCCGTGGTACTTGACAAGCAGATAATCCTCGTTGCCGCTGGCAAGGGTATAGCCACCAACCAGAATATCCCCGGCAGCATCAAAGGCGACATCCATCGGCTGATCGTTGTTCAAAACATCGTACGGAGCTGAAACCCAATCGAGGGTGCCGTCCGGGAGGTATTTGAGAACATAAATATCTTCAATGGAGCCGCTGCTCCTGGCGTAACCGACCACCACGACTTCGTCGGAGCCATCGTCAGCCGAAGCAATCGCTGAGGCAAAATCTTCCCCAAAATCCGGCCCATTGTACGGACCAGCCCACAACTCCACGGAACCATCCGCGGGGTAGCCGACGGTATAGATGTCGTTGGAATTCGGCTTGCCGCCACCGTCATAGCGGAAGGAACTGCCGGTAACACTCACCCGGTTATTGCTATCGACGGTAATATCGGCAGCCACGTCGGCATCCAGATCGTCGCTGTCATATTCGGTCGTCCACAGCTCATTCAGGTTGCTTCGGTCGAGTTTGATGGTGTGATAATTGAAGCTGATTCCGTCGTCGGCATGACCGGTGATGACCGGATGGTTGTCAGGACCGATGGCGATCGACACCGACAGGTCTTCGCCATTGCCAGGGCTACCGTGCTGAAATTCAAACACCGGGCTGGCCTCGCTGACCACGGTCGTTTTGACATTGACTTCATTACTGTAGGGGGTGTCGCCGGTCGCGGCATTCTTCGCCTTGATGCGGTAATAATAACGGCTATCAGCAGTCAATCCGCTATCACTGTAGCTAATCTGATTGGCGCCAATAACGATTTCGGTCGGCGTTCCCTCAACACCGATTTTACGTTCCAGGATAAAGTTATCTTCACCGCTTGAGTTATCTGCCCAGCTCAAATCAACCTGAGTATTAGAGACAAGTGTTGCAGTTAAAGAACTCGGCGCATTGAGCGCACCCGATTTATATTTAATAGCCAGAAAATCGTAATCAGTGCTCCCCGCTGTCCAGCGATCGGAAGTGGCACCGACCAGCAGATCACCCGTAGTGGTCAAGCCGGCACCGACAACGGCTTCCAATTTTGCAGCAGCATCATAGGTTTTAAGCCAAAGCTGATTGCCATTGTCTCTTTTCAGCTTTAGGGTCAGCAGGTCATCGAAACCGGCACCATCGTTTTTATACCCGGCCACAAACAGCTCACCGTCATTGTCGCCGACGATGGTAAAACCCATATCGTTATGACCGCTACCGGTATCGTAACTGTCACTCCAGATATCGGTCCCGTCGTCCTGGTATGCTCTGACATGCAGGTCGTTGCCGGTGGCAAGGCTGGCAGTACTGCCGACGACATAAACACTATCGTCGCTGTCGAGCCAGATCGCTTCAGCATGGTCTTCATAGGTACTGTCGTGGGCATCAACCCAATTGGTATTCCCGTTGGCGCTGAGATATTCGTGGACATAGAAATCCTGAGTCCCGCCGAGGCCGTAGACGTAACCGGCCATGATAACGTTACCGACCGTATCCATTGCCAAAGCCTGCCCGCGACCGTTCCCGGTATCGGGATAGTTGCGGTCCCAGAGCTGGGTCCCTTCGTTGTCATACTTGATCGTCAAGCAATCGAAATCGAGGGGGGACGTCTCTGACTCGCCGGTCACCGCAACACCCTTGACATCATCGGCGACCACCGCGTAGATACGATGATTGCCGCTGTCACCACCATCGTAGGAAATATTCCAGAGCGGATTCCCCTCCAGATTCGTCCCATCGGGACCATATTTCAACAGGATGAAACTATCCAGGGTCGATGGGCGCTGCATGTAACCGCCGACATAAACACTGCCGACATTATCGACAGCGATAGAGGTTGGATAGTCTTGACCGTTGCCGGTTCCGTCGAAGGTATGCTCCCAGAGCAGCGCCCCATCAGCCGCGGCATATTTGGCGGTATAGATGTCGTTGTAGGTCGCACCATTCCAGAGGTAGCCGGTGACAAAAACATTGTCATCGCTGTCAACGGCAACAGCCGTTGCGACATCGATGCCCCCGGTGCCATCCTTGCTTATGCTCCAGTGGGTTCCAGTCCCTTCGGCATTGATCTTGACAACATGGAAATCGGTACCATTGGTTGCGGCAGTGCCAACAATAATCAGGTTACCCTGCGAATCAACAACGGATGCCCTAGCTTCCTGCTTGCCAGCCACGGCAACATTGTACGGACCGCCAACCCAGACGTAATCCCCTCCGGCGGCATAACAGCTTTGCGGCAGCCAGACAGTCAGTGAAATAACCAGCGCGGAAAGGATAAAAACTGCCGAGCAGAGTTTCTGCGCAGTCTCAAACAGGTTTTGCCGAGAAGACTTGCTCGCCATTATTACGCCCGCCCCTACCATGTCGTCACCTCATTCCATTGCTGATCGCTCCAGGTTCCGGTCTGAGTCTCATGGCAGTCCGGCCAGATATCGTTCATCTGCGGATAATGCTTAAAGTCGTTGTACCGTCTTGGCAGAATCCCATCCGCTACGGTTCTGCCACGGTGCTTCCAATCGAGGCAGTTGGTACGCATCAAACGCGGCAAACCGGAAACATGGGCCTGATGGCACTTGGAGCAGGAGAAGTTATGCTCCTGGTTGTTCCCCCAGCCCTTGACCGTTTCATGAACGCGATCACGCGTTCCAAAGGCGGTATTTTTATCGGTCCCGTCGGTCAAGGCACCTTTCGGGTGGCAGCGCAGGCAGAGCCCGGCGAACTGACTGGCATCTTCGGCCATCGGGTTCGCTTCGCCCATGGTCCGGCCGTCGACCGTGCCAAAGACCTTCCGTCCAGGATAAACGGTGCTGGTGGTTTTGCCATAATTGGCGTTGGTCGTGACGACCTGTGGTGCATCCTCCGGAAATGGTGAGGTCAGCCAGGTTCCCTTCAGCAGCGGGACGGCATACTCCTGATTGGCCCCGAGGATCGGGCTGACGCCGTGCGGGTCGTGGCAAGGAGTACAGGAACCGTTGATCTGATGCTCGGCATCAGGCGGATTATCCAGATCGGGTGCGCTGGCCGTTGAGCGCTTTAAATGGCCGCCCATATTCCCCCGGGATGCCTTGAAATCGTAGCGGCCCTGAATACCGCGTTCGCCATCACCGAAACGGGCACTGTCACGGTAACCCATAATTGGAGCAGTCGCGCCGTAAGTAGAATTGTAGCCCCAAGGCATGGTTCCGGCGGCCTCGGTTTCATGGCAATCAAAGCACTGGGCCGCGGCCGCACTCATCGGATTAATCCCCTCAGTAGTGCCTACGGCTTTATAGGTGACGTTGTAGCCCCCCTTCCCGCCTTGGGTTTCCTTCAAGTTCCCGCCCCGGTAAGTACCATCGAAGGTCAGGTAACTGCTGGTCACGCCAGGGGTGTAGGACCCGTGTGAGCTGTGACAGTCATAGCACTGAACATTTTTATCCAGCCCGGTCCCGGCCCTGGTGTTGCCAGGGGTACCGTCTTCACCAATTGCCGGATTGGTGGCATCCCAGCCACTGGCATTGTTGATGGCATTACCGTGTGCAGAGAAGGCCTTCAGGACATCCTTGTCGGCGGCATCAGGTCCGGAATATTTCCCCCAACGGGTGGTGTCGGTCTGCGAATAACGGGCGTCGATACTCTGCCGATCCCAGGCATACTGACGCGGAGTTCGACAGTCGTTATAAAGCCGCGGGTTGTCCGGGTCATCTATCTTGAAGGGGGTATGATCGTTGTTCTGGTCGCTGTGGCAACTCAGACAATGCTGCGAAAGTTTGACAATGTCGGTCCTGGAGGTAGCGATACTGGAGGCATCAAAGGTAACCGCTGTCACATCCGGGATGTAGGTTGTCGGCCGTGTTCCAGCACCATAAATCACCAGGTCACTCGGCGCATTGGGGGTGGCACTGTAGTCTTTGTAGTTATAGCCCTCATGGTAGGTGTTATTGATCAGACCTTCCGCGGTTGCCTCCCAATGACATTGATAACAATGCAGATTTTCAACCGCAACATTTTCACCTTGAATATGGTGCGACTGGCCCCGGAACTGACGCATGACATCAACGCGCAACTTGATAACGCCTTCATGACATGAGACACAGTCGCGCGGTAAGCCGAAACCTACATGGTTGGGGATCGGTTTTTCCGCGTGGCAGGAGCCACACCCCTTGCCAGAAGCATGTTGCCCGCCAAACCCGTGGGTATGGCACTCGGTACAGGCCCGACTGGCGCGGTGGTTGTCACCGGCGTTGGCCAGGTAATGATCGGTATCGGTATGGCAAACGTTACAGATCCCCGTGAAGGGGGTTGGGCCACTCGATTGAGCATAATCGGTACCGCTGCCTTTTTTGGTAAAAACAACTTCCGCGCGGGTGATCGGGGTACCAAAGGTCCCGTCGGTTGCCGTCGCCACCTGGTCCTGAATCATGTAGATGTTGTTGTCGCCATGCGGATCGTGGCAATCCCAGCAGAATTTACCGCCCTTCCACACCCCGTTATTAGTATGGGCCGCCGAATGCTTATGACCGAAATGCGTTGAACTGGCCTTGCTCGCCCCGGCAATAAAGCCGATACCGCCCGGATTGTAGCCGATGACATAGGGGCTGGGAGCGCCTTCGGCCTCTTCATCCCAGGTATGGCAACTGTGACAGCGATCATTCGAATTATCATCATGACACTGCAGGCAGACGCCCATCATCATATACTGGTTTTTAATATCAGCCTTTTGTGTCGCATTCCAGGTTCCGGAGTCGGTGTTGTGTTGACTACTGTCGTTGGTATGGCAGGTGGCGGTTACGCAGCTGGTTTTCCCGACATGATTGGTCGGCGCAAGAATCGTATCGATCTGCGTCGCCAGTGTACTTTCGCTGGTATCATGGCAACTGAGGCATTCAGCATCAATCGCTTCCATGTGACAATAGAGGCATTCTTTTTCGAAACGTTTTTCATATTGGGGGTGCATCGTCAAACGATAAGGATTATCTGGATCGTCATGAACAATCGAGCGATCATGACAATGCCAGCAAGGGTTCTCTGTCGGGAAATTCGCCGCTGGGTTGCCGGAAGGGTACGGCCCTGAAGTCGTCGGGCGGCCATGACCGGTGGTCAGCCATTCGGTCACATTGATCCGCCCCGTTACGCCATCGACACTGTCCTGATCGGCAGCAGCACTCCGATGACAGGTCAAACATGCGACCGTACCGCCCCACTGAGGGGCGTCATGGTCGCCGCTGTGACAGGCCGTCCCGGAGCAGGATTTTGTCACCGGGTCATAGGAACCACCATCCTTGAAGACAACATCCTTGACCCTGTCATCATGCTTATCAGCATAGATATGACCATCTTCGTCCATGTTGCCGATCGGATCCTGGTCGGGAAGGTGACAGTCAACACAGCTTCCGTCATCCTCTTTAATCGTTGCCGCGTGGCAGTTGACACAAGAGAAATTGGTTTGCAGGTGACGAACATGTGAATTTGCATTCGTGGTGTTTGCACCGGTATTTTTGTACATCGGGGTGGAGTTTAACCACTTTTTGCCAAGCGGCCAGCTATCAAGAACCTTAAGGCCATCAGCATTGCCCTCATAATGGCAATCGCTGCAAGCCCCTTGATGCCCGTGACAGGTGTCACAATGGGCAACATCCACCCCCCATCTCAGATCGACGATCACAGGATTGGCGGTCCGTCCGTCACTGTGGCAATAAACATTCAGACAGTTTTGATCGACACTGTCGTAACTTGGAGCAGGCCGTCCGGCAGTAACATGGTCAGGATGCATGGCGATATCGACCTGCTCATTGACGTGAACGTCACCGGCTTTAATCGCATTGTTTGCATCCGTCGTATGGTAATGGCAATCTTCGCAGGGGTACTGACGAATCCACAGTTTACTGGCCAAAACATCGTGCGAACCACTCAGCATTCGATAGCTGTCACCCAACAGTGCTAGATCCTTCGCCGGATCCACATCGCCATGGCAGCTCAGACACGTGGTGGTATGCGCAACATCCCACTCAACAGGAACATTCGGGTTCGACACCCCATTATTCTGCCCATCGTCATGGCAGTAGGTATTGCTACATTCCCTGTCAACGCTGTAAGTGCCACGGTTGGAGAAACCGACATCTTTCTGGTTATTCAGATGCAGGGTGTTATCAACGACAGTCGTGCTATCACTGACCACCGTTGCGTGGCATTTGCTACAGTCAAAACCATAAAGAGTCCCGACGTGCTTGACGTGGTGACTGCTCAGAGTTGAGTCGTCACCAGCAGCAGCATGACAGGAAGAGCAGGTCATCGCCGCACCACCCCAGGTCTGATTCTGGTAGGCGAGCGGGCCGTCAAAGGGATCGCCGTTACTGTGGCAGTAAACCGACGCGCACGTGCCGTAGGCAGGGCCCGCAACATAACCAGCGGCTTCGGTATAACGGCTGGTTTGAATTCCATCACCATCATTGTAGGCCGCGGGAGCAACAAGTCGCGTTTCAGATGGATTGAAAGAAATTTCGGATAAGCCACTGATGTGATCAGAACTCAGGTGGCAAGTCGCACATTCCAAGGCCTCTAGCATCCGCCCTTCTTCCAGGTGGGCAGGATGACTGTTCCATTCGGGGGGATTTGCATGGCAACCGCTGCAACCAGCCTTGAATCCTTCATTATGATTATGGCACTTGATACAGTCGCTTTTGTTGTAATGGGTGGGTCCACCCGCTTGGCCGGCGGTATTGTAACGGTGAAAGTCGGTCTGCGAATGACAGGCTTCGCAGATATTCGTTGAAACGTTGGACGGATCTCGACTGTCGTCACCCAGATTGGAAGTGCCGTTCGCCAAAGAATCGAGAACAACAGCCCCACCCAAAAGCTCTATCGGCAATTTATCGTCGCTGGCTGCAGGGTCGGTAACCACCAGGGCAGCCTTAACCTGTTTGGCGTTGCCGGAGCCTTTCTGGTGACAGGTATTGCAAGTGAATCGACCATACTTACCACCCGTAATCCCCCAACCACCACTGCCAGACCATTTGCTCGAACCCGTCGCGAGAGATGTGTGAACCATGCCATTATATGGTTTCAGGCCAGTGAAAATACGGCCACCATCGGTTATTTCACCATCTCGAAATGTGATGCGGACCTTACAAGTTGACTGATTTACAAGGTTGGTAATTACATACAAGTAAGGAGATGGCATGTGATCGAGAGAGACGCTACCTAGCAATTCCGTCCAATCGCCACCCTCTTCATCCCATTCGATTAATAGGGTATTATTGTTATCATCGTCGTCGGTATAGCTGATGGAGACGTTAATAACCTGATTGCCACCGGACAACAAATACTCGCCCGGCGTGGTAATGTCAGCAGCATATACGGAAACCGCAAACAGCAGAAATATACATAAAAACAGGGACAACGGGACGATACGTCCCCCCCCGAGCACACCCTTATTTACGTTAATAACCCGGCTTATTTTGGCAACAGATACCACAGTGGTCCTCCCCCGAGACACCGCGACCAAACCTTCGCGAGCACCCTACGGTTAATAAAGCGAACTCTTTTTCAGATCGAAAAGCACAAATATATTTATTTAGGCTTCAAACACAGAAAAATATGAATTACAGACAAATACTTATTAAATATTGGCTCATTAATAAACTCCACGGCATAAGCCAGAAATTAAACAAAGCAAACATTAGGCCAAACAAACCAGCTCCAGCACTTTTCATTTTCGACAAAACCACTAATAGATTCAGCAACCCATATCCCACCCATATGTGTTCGTTTAAGCGCCACCTTCCCCACCAAAAGATAGTCCTTAGTGAATTACGATAAAACTGACTAGCTATTTAGTCGATGAGTTCTCAGTTGGTGTTTGAAACAATGACAAAAAGCTAAGTCAAGGGATGGAGAAACACGGAAATCACGAGAGAAAAACTGAAGTGCGAATCTAAACCCCAGACCACAGCCTTAACATTGAGTCCTTCGGATAAATTTTTAATGATTACTCAAGGGAGTGCAGCGGTGACATGAAATTGATAGATGTCGGTACGACCTAGGAAATCCACCAGTTTGAAACACCGGCCTCCAAGGTCCTGAAAAAAGAACTGATCACCCGCAAGGAAACCGGGCGATGATAAAAACAATCGATGGGTGAATTTGCTTAACGATCTGTGGTTTTTGTCTCTTCGGCAGGTCCTGCGCAGAGCGAAAGAAGGCAACAAATAACGGATAACAGAACAAGATGTCTAACCCAATACTTGCTCACACTTCCATTATAGCTCCAGCTAGCTTGAACAACAGATAACACAGAGATCCTCTCCGAGACACGACGTCGCCAGATGCCGCAACCGCTCTTTCGTTCAATTTGATGTAACGACTTCTGTTGTGAAAAAATCCTGGACAGTTTCCAAAGTGACTTGAAGGCAAATCGCAAAAACCAACCAGATCAATCAACTACGCATATTTTACGCACATCAACATACTACCTAGCAAAAGTTAGGCCAAGAAAATATGTAAACTTCCGCCTGGCGTTCCCGACCAAGTCGATAAGACCTCAATCCGGCAGGCAATACCAACGCCCTTTGCGGAGCCTAAATGTATTCCCAAAGGGCATAAAAACACCTGCCGCGCTGCCGTTAATTTTTTTGACGCTGTGAAATTTAGACCTTGCAGAAACAGACAAGATGGGGTAAATTCCGCTCGCTTCAAACGAACAGTTCAAGGGGGTGTAGCTCAGTTGGTTAGAGCGCTAGCCTGTCACGCTAGAAGTCGCGAGTTCGAGTCTCGTCACTCCCGCCACAATAAAAAAAGGCGATCCGCATTGCGGGTCGCCTTTTTTGTTTTTCATCATTTAATCCCAGTCAAAACTAAAACCGTCCAAACTCCTGATCGTCCAGAGGAATGCTTGCTGCGCTTACCTGGACAGGCCATGCACGGCCATTTCCCGGAGAGCGAGAAATCTCCGGTTGTTTCCAAGCAACGGGAGCGGCAGAGTTCCGACCTTTGAGAACAAAACGACCCAACATCTGCTTCATCGATTCGGCCTGACCGGAAAGTTCTTCAGCAGCAGCGGCACTCTCTTCGGCGCTGGCGGTGTTCTGCTGAGTGACCTGATCGATCTGCGTCACCCCCTGACTGATCTGGCTGACGCCTTGGGCCTGCTCATTACTGGCTGCAGCAATTTCAGCCACCAACCCTGAAGTCTTACTGATGCCGTTGAAGATTTCCTGCAGCGCCTCAGCGGTCCGATTGGCGATAGCACTCCCATTTTCTGTTTTTGCCACCGAGCCCTCGATCAACTCGGAAGTTTCTTCAGCCGCCTTGGCACTGCGGGCCGCCAGATTGCGAACCTCTTCAGCGACCACAGCAAAGCCTTTGCCATGTTGACCGGCGCGGGCCGCTTCAACAGCAGCATTGAGCGCCAAGAGGTTGGTTTGGAAAGCGATCTCATCGATGGTCTTGATAATCTTGGAAATATTCTGTCCGGCCTCGTTAATTTCCCCCATCGCGGTGACCATCGACTCCATCTGCTGACCGCCCTGTTGTGCCGCCTGCTGGGCCTCGCCAGCCAACAGGTTGGCCTGATTAGCATTTTCTGCATTGACCGAAGTCTGCGATGCCAACTGGTTGAGAGAGGCGGAAATCTCCTCCAGACTGCTGGCAGATTCAGTCGCCCCCTGCGACAACGACTGGCTGGCATCGGAAACTTGGCTGCTGCCGGAAGCAATCTGTTCCCCGGAGACCTGGACCTGCCCCAGGATATCATTAAGATTGGCCACCATCCCCTGCAATGCCTTGCCGAGCAGATCACGCTCGGAGGCCAGGGTGATATCTTTCGACAGGTCGCCTGCGGCAATCTGCTGCGCCAGCAGGGTCTTCTCTTTGAGTTTTTCGACCATCAAGCGGATCGCGGCATAAAGACTGCTACTGGCTTCACCACGGTTGGGCAAGTCCATTTCCAGGTCGCCTTCGGCAACGCGCTTGGCGACTTCGACCACCATGGCTGGCTCGCCACCCATCTGCCGGAGGATGGCACGGGTAATCAGCACCGCCACCCCAACCCCCAAAGCGATGGCAAGACAACTGAGGAACGTAATAAGCGTGACTGCCTGCGCGTTTTTATCCTGCACCTGCGGCCCCAGAGTGTCCTGGGCATCCTTGACCGACAGCTTGACCTGTTCGATCTCAGCGGCGATCTGCGGGCCGAGCAGTTCGAGGGTCCCTGAAATGATCTCGTTGCAGGCATAGATGACAGTGGCGATCTTGTTGAAACTATTCAGATAATTCTGCATATTTTCCTGCACAACCGCCAGGGATCTACGGCGCTCGCCATTCTGCAATTCGCGGCCAATGGTCTCCAGCTGCTGTTTCATCGCAGTGTATTCTTCGGCAACCCGGTCAGCATCGTTCCGGGTATTGGTGTCGAGAAACTTCATCACGTACAATCGGGCAAACAGCAGGTGTCGCATTGCCAGGCTCGCAGGATAAGCTGAGGCCATATCATTATCATCGCGGGCTGACTGCAAAATCTTCAACAGATTCTCCTCCGTCACGGCTCCATATTTGGCCATCTCCGCATAGTCCTGGTTGCGCTGCTCTCGATAGTCGACCACCTGCTTAAATGACGCCTGATAGCGCTTCAGTTTTTCGGTCGCATCGGCAACCAGTCTAGCCCGTTCCGGCTGCTCAATTTCATCCTGAGCAGTCGATAAAAAGCCGGCGGTTTTTTCCAGAGAGTCATTAAATTGCTGCCGCTCCTGCTCGCTGCCGCTCTGGATGTAATCCTTGACGTTCATCCGCACCATCAACATATTGGCCTGTACCCGTCCGGACAGGTTGGCATGACGGGCCAAACTGCGATATTCATCAAACCCTTCGGTTGCATGTTCGAGCGAACCGTAGGCAATAAACCCGACGCTTGCCAGCAGCAGCAGTACAACCCCAAAGCCGATAGACAATTTTTTGGCTAAACTAATTTTGTCAAACATCCGTATCCTCACTTCACTCGATTGTTGAATTATTTAAACCGCATCCGCTTCTACTTCGCTCAAATCTTCATCTTTAATTAACCGCTCGATATCGAGCAGGATTATCACCTGCCGCTCAACCTTACCCAGCCCCTGGATATAAGCGTTACCACCCGTTAAGTCAGACATGGGCGCTGGTTCGATATCGAGTATAGGAATGTCGATGACTTCACTGACCTTGTCGACCACCAGCCCAACCGAATAGCCAGCAACATCCACCACAATAATGCAGGTTCGATCATCATAGTCGCGCTCGGGCAAATGAAAACGCATCCGCACATCAATCACCGGTATCACCTTGCCGCGCAGGTTGAGCACACCCTTAACGTGCTCCGGCATCTCCGGCACGTTGGTCACGCCCTGAATACCGATGATCTCGGTGACATACCTGATTTCCAGTCCATACCCCTCTTGAGCCAGCATAAAGGTCAGATACTTCCCCTGCATGGAATCTAACTCCGCTGGTTTCCCCTCCTCCGTCATCTGCAACACCTCGGACATCGCATCGCCCCCCTTTTTCCTTTTGGTTGATTCAACTCTGGCCGCCAAACACTCACGCAAACACAACAGGAGATCCTCCGGTTGACAGGTGACTACGTTTTCATTGAGGTAAGCGGGCGGATCGTTCTGGCTTCGCTGCAGACAGATCACCGGCAACGAATTAGATTGCGAAATTTCATCCATCAATAACTGACCAGCCGCAGTCTCCAACTGCGCCCCGAGCAGGACCAGGTCAAACCCCTGGTCGAGATGCCGGTCGACCCTGAGCCAGTTGCTGGCTTCTGCAACCGTGCTCGCTACAGTAGATCGACAATCGGCAAGCTTGAGCAAGAACCCGATCTCGGTGGCATATTCACAGCATGGCTCAAAATGCAAAATACTGTTCAGCAAGGTCATCAACTCCGTGTTATTCAATCAATCAGGACACTATGCATTAAGCACAACCAATGCCAAAACCCTAACCATCTCACAACATGCTGTTTTTACGTTGTTTTTAGCCACTTCTCGACCCAAAGCAAAGCAGAGTAACCATTGCAACAATTTGCTGCGCAAACAGCTCGCAAGATCGCCAAACAGCTGTCCTTAAACAAAAAAAAGGGGTTCAACAAAAGTTGCCATGGCAACTTTTGTTGAACCCCTTTTTCCGCTATCCACCTGCGCTCTCAGTCGGTTTTTTTCAACCTTCGGCTCAAGGCCTGATGTGAAACCCCCAGCAACTGCGCAGCGATCGTCTGCTTGTCTCCGGCTCTCCGCATCGCCTCTGCAATCAATAACTGGCTGACCTGTTTCAGGGTTGGCAGCTGTTCCGCAAAGCAAACTCGAGATCCCACATCGGCAGATTCCCCGCCAACCGTTTCTCTCGCAGTCCGCACGGAGAGCGTTTCTCGAAAGCTGGACATCGAGAGGACACCGCGCTGGTGCAAGCTGACGGCATTAAATACCATGGCCCGCAACTCCCTGACATTTCCGGGGAAACTGTGGGTCGCCAGCAAGGCCAGCAGCTCCGGCGGCGGTGTCGGAACCCTCTTCCCCAACGACTCAGCCGCCTCGGCCAGAAAATGCTGCAACAAGGGAGCAAGATCTGCCTTCCGCTCCCGTAGTGGCGGAATAACCACCCGATGCGCCCAGAGGCGATAAAGCAGATCACGCCGGAATTTACCTTCGGCCTCCCTGGCCTGCAGATCCTGATTGGTCGCAACGAGGATCCGCGCCTTGACCTTTCGTGGTTTGTCGCTGCCAAGCGGGTAGTATTCCCCCTCCTGCAGCAGCCTCAGCAATTTGATCTGGGAGGCGATGGTCAAATCACCGATTTCATCGAGAAACAGGATACCCTCCTGCGCCCGCTCGATCATGCCGCAACGATTCTGTTCGGCGCCGGTATAGGCCCCCTTGACATGACCGAACAGCGTGTCGGAGAACACCGTATCGTCCAGCCCGGCAACGTTCACCGCGACCCAGGGATGTTCGGGGCAACCGAGCTGATGCAGGGCCCGGGCGATCAATTCTTTGCCGACTCCACTCTCACCAGAAATCAAGACCGGTTCGGCGCTGCTGGCGATCGCCTCAAGGTAGCTGAAAATCTTCTGCATTTGCGGATGAACCGTCACCAGCGAGGAAAAAGCCGCAGGCAACGTCGCATCCGGCTGCAGCAGGGTCTCGGTTAACTTACGGTTTTCCAAGCGCAACTGGTATTGCTTCAGCACCCGGGTCACGCCGGCAGCCACCCGCGCCCGTTCATCGGTCTTGACAAAAAAATCTTCGGCCCCAGACTTAACGCAACGGATCGCCGTATCTATCTGGTTCAAGCCACTGAGAATAATAACCGGCAAGCCAGGATAACGTTCCGAGATGTGCGCAAGCAATTCCTCCCCGGAAACGTGCGGCATGGTCAAATCGAGCAGGACCAGACTGTAAGCATTTTGCCGCAGCAGCTGCGCCACCTCGCGGCTGTCACTACACTTGACAACATGATTAATCCCTGCGGAGACCTTCAGCGACAAGGCCAGACTGTTCAGCCAGTCGGCCTCGTCATCGATCAGCAGAAGCGGTTGTTCCGGGTAAGTCGTGGTCATTCGATTCACTCTTCCAGCTCCGACAGCGGCAACACCATCGAGACGCTGGTCCCCTCTCCCGGTTGCGATTCAAACAACAAGCGCCCGCCGTGTTGCTTGACAATCCGCGCTGAGACCGAGAGTCCTAACCCGGTCCCCTCCTGGTCACGCTTGGTGGAGACAAAAGGCTCAGTGACAGAGTTGAGGAGTTCCGGTGCAATCCCCTCCCCTTGGTCGATAACCTGCAAAACAATCCGTGAAGATTCTGCTTCGTAGCTGGTCTGCAGCTGAATAGCCTGATCAGCATTAGCCAAAGCCTGGCAGGCATTCAGCAACAGGTTGATGATCACCTGCTCCAAGCGTCCGGCATCTCCCTGAATGCACGGAAGGTCTTCGGCCAGTTCCAGCTTGAAACAATCGGTACTCTTCTTGAGGGTATTGTGAACCAGACGAACGGCAGACCGGACAACCTGATTGAGATCAGTCTGCGCAAATTCGTCCCCGTTATTACCGCGGGAAAAATCTCGCAGATCATCAACGATCCGCCTGATCCGCTGGGCACCGCCGTGCATCGCCGTCAATAGACTGGGAACCTCCTGCTCAACCTCGGCCCAACTGAGACCGTTGAAATCGACATCATCAACATCCTGCAGTTGCTGGCTTAAATAGGGAAGCAGTTCCTGAAAGACCTTCAGCAGAATATCGCTGTTGTAAAGCACCAATGCGTTCGGATTATTGATTTCATGCGCCACCCCGGCAGCCAGCACCCCCAGAGATGCCATCCGACTGGAACGCATGGCATCCTCCTCGAGGCGCTTCTTCTCGCTGATATCGATGGCGATGACAACCACCTGCAGCACCTGCCCCTCCTCTTCAGACAACGGGTAGGCGCGGACCTGCCAGGTCCGTCCATCGACGGAGGGGATCTCCCCTTCGGCCATCCCGCCGCCGTCAAAGCAGAGTTGCACCGGGTAGGGCGTCTCTTCGCCGAAATACTGTCTGAAGGTCAGGCCATCCTCATCACAGCCCAAATCATCCCGCAATTGCCGATAGGATTGATTGAGCCAGAGCAGATCGAGATCCTTACTAAGTACGGCGATCGGGTCGGCGATGGCATCCAGTAAGGTTTCAAACTGACGGGACAAACGCGAAACGCACTGTTTGCTGATCTGGAGATCCTCAGCGTTTTTTTTGCCTGCAGAGACATCTCGCAACGCTACGACCCGGGCCTCTTCGCCCTGAAATATACTATTTGTGGAAAGTTCCTCGACGCGGAAGAGGCTGCCATCCTTTCTGAGCATATCTATTTCGATGATCCCTTTGCTTTTTATCGCAACACGGTGCTTGATATATTCCCGGTAATTCGGCGCAACAATATCGAGAGCGGACATCCCGACTAATTCGTCACGGGTGCAGCCAAAGATATCGGCAACCTGTTGATTGGCGAAGACGATCTCCTGCTGCTTATGGATAAAAATGCCATCCAACCCTTCTTCGACCAGGACCCGATAGCGATCTTCACTTTCGTGCCGCAACGACTGCTCTGTAGCAAGCTCAGTCACATCGACAATGCTGACCAGTGCCTGCGGTGAGTTGCCGGTGGAGAGCGGAGTCGATGAGAGCAACAACTGCCTGAGTACAGGCCCTTGCTCGTTCATGGCAGTCAGACTGATCAGCCTGTTCCGACATGCACTCCCCTGCTGCAGGGTTCCTAGAAGCTCGGTTTCGAGCAGGCAACGGTC
Source organism: Desulfuromusa ferrireducens (assembly GCF_055389805.1). Classification (NCBI taxonomy): domain Bacteria; kingdom Pseudomonadati; phylum Thermodesulfobacteriota; class Desulfuromonadia; order Desulfuromonadales; family Geopsychrobacteraceae; genus Desulfuromusa; species Desulfuromusa ferrireducens. Next base: position 2,254,256 of record NZ_AP042415.1, on the reverse strand, counting down.
ACAGGAAAAATCGCCACGACAGCTATCGGCATACACACAGTTGAACAGCTCTCCAACCCGCCGTCCGACGGAGTCCTGTTCCGAAAATACCGATAACTGCGCGGCCGCCTGATTGAGCTTGATCACCCGCCGATCGGCATTGATCACAAGCATGACAATTGGCGTATTCTGGTAAATAGCCGCCAATTCAGCCTCTGTCTGAATCAATTGCCGATGCTGCCGCGCAAGAGCCTGTTCAGCTCTTTTCTGCTCGGTTATATCGTTGAATATCACTGCACATTGCCCGACCTTCGGGCAGGATGCCGAAACCGCAAAATACCTGTCGAATTCTACGAAATAGTGTGCAAAAAAGTCCGGTCTTCCGGTCATCGCAACAGCGCCAAAACGTTTGACCCAGATATCCTCGATATCGGGCAAAGCTTCCCGGAGCTGGCGACCGACAATTTGCCCGGGAGGAAAACCGACCATCATCTCAAAGGCGTGATTGACATCGAGAAAACGGTAATCGCCAGGGAGCCCCAGCTCACCGGCGATGACTTCAAATAAAGCATAACCACTGGCCATGCCTTGCAGGATGGCCCGATGGTCTAAAGTGTCTGTGGGGTGATTATGTACTACAGGCAAGAAGATCCTCCTTGAAGAGCAACCAGGTAAAGGGCGGCCGTGTCTGAGCTTTTCCCTGTCTCGTCAAGCGCAAAAGCAGTTGCCGCGCACAAGTTAGAGTGCACACATCATGGGCCAAGGCAGCGGAACTTTCAAGCCCCTTCTATCTTATTGGTTATTTTTTCCCACTCATCGCATTTTGGGTGTTTAAGTGGGGAAAGAGAGGAGAATCAAGAGCGAACAATGGCTATTCGGAGAAGGGAGGAAGCGTCCTACTTCTAAACAGCCGGGAGAAGCGCAACCTCTTCCCGACCGTTATCGGTACCTAGGATCTTAACATCACCGTAGAATCGAAGCCGATCCGCAGCGCACCCCAGTGACGACCAGCGATCAGAATTGGCATCGACAAGTCGCTGAGAATATCGCCGGTATCACGCATGTAGGTTTGCAGCAGAAACCGCTCACGATTGCGTGCGCTGCGCAAACCGGTTGGATCGTTAAATATGCGTTTGTCTCGACTGCTGACAAGATCAACCTGCGCATCGCCTGTTGGGGGACGCGAATAACAGCTGTTATGGGTCGGGCCATAACCGTTACTGTCAACACAGAGCGCGAAGGCACCGCCCGGAACCCGCTCGACCACCTGGTCGTATAATTGCTGAAACCCCTGCTCAAAATGACGATCATAGGCGGTGCTGTATTTGGCGGGTTCGGTTCCCGGTATCATCTGATAGTTGGTGTCGAAGATATTGACCCCCTGCCCGGCTAAGCGCTCGAGCCGCTCAATAACCCGCCGGTGGAATTCATCTGCGACCCCCAGTAGCTGCTCAAAAACACCGCCTCCGGTTTTAAAGTATGCCACCAATTGCTGCATCTGTTCGGTGTTGGCCTGCAATTCCACGGCAACCTGACTGGATTCATCCATACGCTGGTGGACATGGTGGCTCAGTTGGCGAATTTCCGCGACGTTATCATGCATAATGGCATTAGCCCCAGAGACCTCTTGCACCGAGGCGGTAATCTCCGACAGGCGCAGATCATTTTGCTCAAACTCTCTGATCAATTCATCAAAACGCTGGCATGACGATTCCGCAACGGCCGAGGTCTCGTTGGCAAACTGGTTGATCTTGGCCGCCTCACCGGTGGCACTCTCAATCATGCTCAGCACAGCATTCAACTGCGAGGCAATATCCTTGCTCGACGTACTGGCCTGTTCCGCCAAAGTCTTCACCTCTCCGGCAACAACCGAAAACCCCTTGCCCGCCTCCCCTGCTCGCGCTGCTTCAACCGCCGCATTCAAAGACAGCAGGCCGGTTTGAAACGATATATCCTGAATAGTACGAATAATTTTGCCGATGTCGCGTGAGCGTTCCCCCATCTGTTGAATGGTCTGGTCATGTTCACCGATCTGCTGCTGCATATTGCTGATATCGCTGCGTAGCCCTTGTAACGACTGATAGGATTCCCGAGCGCCCGCCAAACTCTCGGAGGTTGAGGTGGCGATTGTTTGCACATTGGATGAAATAACATCGATAGAGCGCGTTGCTTCATCGCTGGAAGAAAAAACCAGATTCGCCAACTCACCCTGACCAGAAGCCTTGCCGGCTGAATCGCTGACACTGTTAACCACTTTGGCCGAACTAACGGCAATTCCCATTCCCATGCGCCGAATAGTGACAATGGTCTGCCGCAATCGCGCCATAAACTGATTGTAGTTGTCAGCCAGATCGGCAAATTCGTCGACACTGTTGACTTGTAGCGATTGGGAAAGATCCGCATCATCGGTGGCCATACTTTCGAGCTGGTCGTTTAATTGCCTCAACGGACGGACAATCAGGTAGCGAAGAAAAAACAACGACACGACAATACAGACCATCGCAAAGAGGCAAAGCCCTAGCCCGATCTGCAATTGCGAAGCAATCGACTGTATCTCGATTCCGATCTCAGCGGCAGAGCGCCCCGTAGTTAACAACGCTTCCAAGCGAACGACATTGCACCAAATGACGGCAGCAACCAACAACTGCAACAAACAAAGAAAAAGAAAGTTCCCGCCAATTTTCCGAGTCAACGTATTGAAAAAGCCATTTTCCAACCACTTATATAGCGCGACAAATATCGACATCCAGACAACCTCCGAAAAAAGAACTGGAACCCAAGCAACAAACCTGCCAGTATAATAACGTTCTACTTGCCCAATATATAGAAACACAAATACATGTCAATTGGTTTCCCCTAATAACGGGAACGAAAAACATCCAGACGACGTACATTCAGCCAGTTTCACACCCCGCCAAAGCTAACGGCAATTGAGGCGATACAAAGTTTTTATGAATATGAGACAACAGGAAACAATGGCCACACAGGCAAAGGCGAACAACGTTATGCAAGGCACTCAACTGGATGTCCAGCTTTGCCGTCAGTGTCGTGGCCGCTGCTGCCTTGGACATCCGGGGGTCTGGAGCGATCCACAGCGGTTTTTCTCCCTTTTCTTCGCCAAACAGGTTCCAACAGTCGGGCAAATGACAGAACTGCTACACAAGCAGCAACTGACGCTGCGCAACCTCGGCGGAGTTCTCATCCCGGCACCACGCTCCTCCGAGCAGGGGTGTGCCGCTCAACGCCTAGACGGTTGTACGTTTTCGACCGAAGAGCGCCCCTGTCAATGTCTGGCCCTGGCCCCAAACATGGAAACCCTGCTCGACGATCAAATCCATTGCAGCATGCCACCGGACTACGGTTCGAATACCGCCCGCAAAAGCTGGCGACCGTTCCAGGAACTTTTGAACGAGGTTCGGATCTGACAGCAAGCAATCAGGCAATGATTGCTTGTCCAGCGGCAAATCACTCAGCGACCGAGCACAAATTCCTGTTAAGCAGTGATGAACCTCATTGATGTTCAAGGGTTCCAACTACCCGTCCCGCTTAAACCATCAAAACAGCAGAAATATTTGTAAAAATATCCGACAAAGAAAAACAACCGATATCTTTTCCCTTCAATATCTGCAGGTTAAAATAACGGTAAGTTACTTGCATTAGATACTCTACAACTTTGCTCGCTTGATAACTCGAGTATTTTTATGGAGGACAATTCCCATGCTGATACCTGTCATCTACCCCAACGGGAAACATGATTTAATCAAGGATTTCTATCTGAACCATCTGATTTGCGCGGAAAAGATTGTGCAATTCAAAAGAAGCGATGGTTGGATCGATATCACGGCAGAAAATGTTCGGGAGAATCGCGCTAGCAGCCTTTACCATGGCCCGGAAAGAAGACTTAAAGTGCGAGATTCTACGATTCGACATTAAAGCGCGCGGAACTCTGCCGACCAAGCAACGAGCCAATTCTAAGATTTTCGGTGACGCTGTTCCAACGATGGCCCAAATAAAAAAAGCCGGTCCGCAATTACGCGGCCGGCTTTTTTCGATCCGACAACGGGCTGCTTGCTACCAGTTTTCCCCCAGCAACTCAAAATGCGCCTGCGGATGGATACAAGCCGGACAAAGCTCTGGAGCACCGGTGCTGGTGTGCAGAAAACCGCAATTGCGACAACGCCAGACCACCGCTTCTTCGCGAGCAAAAACACGACCACTTTCAACATTGGTCAACAAATCACGAAAACGCTTTTCATGCTGCTTCTCGGCAACCGAAATCATCTGCCAGGCAGCGGCAATCTCCGGGAAACCCTCATTACGCGCCACCTCGGCGAAGGCCGGGTAGAGATCAGTATGCTCTTCATTTTCCCCATTCGCCGAAGCAAGGAGATTTTCAGCGGTCGTCCCCATGTTTCCAGCGGGAAAACAGGCGGTGATCTCCAAGTCGCCACCTTCGAGAAATTTAAAGAATCGCTTGGCGTGTTCCTTTTCCTGATTGGCGGTCTCTTCGAAGACATCGGCAATCTGCACAAAACCCTCTTTTTTCGCGATGCTGGCGAAATAAGTGTAACGGGTCCGCGCCTGGCTTTCACCGGCAAAAGATTTCAGTAGATTCTTTTCTGTTTCGCTTCCTTTGATGCTCATGCGTATCCTCTCCTTGGGTTATAATCTGGCGACCGAATTTCTTCCGGACGCCAGATTGACATACAAATCATTAACTATAAATGGACTTATTCAATTTCACTCAGCGAGATATCCAGCGCCGCCGCAACCCCCTTGCCATAAGCCGGATCAGCCTGCAGACAATTGTTGGCGTGACGGATTTTGATCTCACGAGGGGCATCGCCCATGCCGCGAGCAGTATTGGCGCACAAGACCTGCTGCTGCTCAGCCGTCATCAAGCGGAACAGGTTTCCTGCCTGCTGGAAATAATCATCATCCTCACGATGATTCCAATGATCAGCAGCCCCTTCAACGCTCAGTGGTGGCTCAGAGAAGTCAGGCTGCTCTTGCCACTCTTCGTAGCTGTTCGGTTCGTAGCCTAAAGTACCGCCATGATTGCCGTCAACCCGCATTGCACCATCACGATGAAAACTGTGGAAGGGACAGCGGGAGGCATTGACCGGGATCTGGTGGTGATTGACGCCAAGCCGGTAACGCTGCGCATCGCCGTAAGAGAAGAGCCTGCCCTGCAACATTTTATCAGGGGAAAAACCGATCCCCGGCACCACGTTCGCAGGGTTAAACGCTGCCTGTTCGACATCGGCAAAATAGTTTTCAGGATTCCGGTTCAGCTCAAACACCCCAACATCAATCATCGGGAAATCTGCATGTGGCCACACCTTGGTCAGATCAAAAGGATTAAAGGAACAGTTGGAAGCGTCCTTTTCCGGCATAATCTGGATCTGCATTTTCCAGCGCGGAAAATCTTCGGCTTCAATACTGTCGTAAAGATCCCGCTGGTGGCTCTCACGATCCTGCCCGACCAAAACTTCCGCTTCGGCATCGGTCAAACACTTAATCCCCTGCTCGGTCTTAAAATGAAACTTGACCCAATGACGCTCACCGGCGGCATTGAGCAGACTATAGGTATGGCTACCATAGCCATTCATATGCCGGTAGGAAAGCGGCAGTCCCCGATCACTCATGGTGATGGTCACCTGATGCAGAGCCTCCGGCAACAGAGTCCAGAAATCCCAGTTATTCTTGGCACTGCGTAAATTGGTGCGTGGATCCCGCTTGACCGCATGATTAAGATCGGGGAATTTCAATGGATCCTTGAGAAAGAAAACTGGGGTATTGTTGCCGACCAGATCCCAGTTGCCCTGCTCGGTATAAAACTTCATGGCAAAACCACGGATATCCCGCTCGGCATCGGCAGCGCCCCGTTCTCCAGCGACAGTAGAGAAACGCACAAACATCTCGGTTTTTTTGCCAACTACAGAAAATATTTTTGCCTTACTGTATTTACGGATATCGTGGGTCACGGTAAAGGTGCCGAAGGCACCTGAACCCTTGGCGTGCATACGCCGCTCGGGAATCACTTCACGGTCGAAACTGGCCAGTTTCTCCAGAAACCAGACGTCCTGCATCAACAACGGCCCACGCGGCCCGGCGGTCATGGCGTTCTGATTATCAACAATTGGAGCACCTGCGTTATTGGTCAGCTTTTTCTTCATTGCCCTACCCCCATTCTGTGTTGAGAATATAAATGACGATATTGACGCGTCACAGCAGCTTTAATTAATAGCGCATCCACTGCCAGTCGCAACCGTCAAGCACCCTTTATGCCGATAGTTCCTACCTAGTAACTATTCCTATATTGTAGGCAAAAAAAATGAAGCCCTCCGATAACCGAACGGCTACAAACACTTCTGACAGGTGCCGTAAGCGACCACATTCTTCCGTTCTATCCGCCCCCAGGCATGAACCTCTTCCGGTAGCGAAGCTTGATCGATAAACTGCCATTGAAAATCGATAATCTGTTTGCATTTGCGGCAGATCAGATGATGATGCAAAAGCTGCGCGACCTCAAAGCGGGCCTGACTTTCAACGGTTTCGACTTTATTGATCAGGCCGTGACTGGCAAAAGTCGCCAGGGTTCGATAAACCGTATCAAGCGAGAGAGTCGGCATGCCCTGGACCAGACGCAGATGAAGCGTTTCGGCAGAAGGATGGTCAACCGCAAAGGCCAGCTCGCGAAAGATCTCCAACCGCTGGGGAGTCAAACGCAGTCCCTCCTTGCGGCAGGCATCTTCAAAAGCAGATAATTGTTGTTTGAGCGACTGCTGCATAAAACCACCGAATAGTAATTATTCTTAGGTAAGAATATACGTTACCAATACCAATCAAGTCAAGAGAGAGAAATAAAAACTGAATCACTAAACAGAAAATAGCGCGGCACCAAACTCTATGCGTCTTTCAATTCCACCCAGAAAGTGCTGCCCCCGCCGGGCGTTTCCTCGACCCAGGCACGCCCGCAATAAAGACGGGAAATTTTCTGCACCGTCGTCAACCCAATTCCCGTACCCGCTAATTGCCTCGCGGCTGCCCCACGGTAGAACAGATCAAAAATCTGCTGACGCTCTGGCAGTGAAATCCCCGGGCCATGGTCGCGAACAGAGATCCGCACAAAATCCCCCGTCCGCTCCCCGGCAACTTCGATCGGCCCACCGTCCCTTCCGGCATAACGGACAGCATTGCCGATCAGGTTATCGAAAATTTGCTGTAAAAGAGTTCTCGGTATCTTCAGTCCTGGCAACACAGCCCTTTCGACCACAACTCCGGTCTCCGCCAGCTGGTTCCACATTTCGATTAAGACATCCTCCAGTACCTCGTTGAGGTCGACCGGATCGAGCGGTCGTGGCAGGTGTCCGACCCTGGCCAGGACCAAAAGGTCTTCCATCAGCGCCATCATTCTGCGCCCCTGATTCTCGATCTTGGCCAGACAATCCAGAGACTGTTCATCCAACCGATCCCGACAGGACACCTGGAGCTCTTCGGCGAAACCGATGATCGGTGTCAGCGGGGTCCGCAAATCGTGGGAAACGGTGTAAACAAAAGCATCCAACTCCCGGTTGGCGGCAATCAGCTCATCCTCCGCGCGCTTTCGTTCGCTGATATCTTCGAAGGTGCCGAGAACACCGACAACCCACCCTTCGCCGTCATGCAGAGGAATTTTGTTGGTATCGACCCAAACCTGTTTGCCACTGGCCTGAAGCTGTGTCTCAATGATGTGCAACTCAGGCATGTCCGCCTCCATGACACGGCGGTCACACTCGCGATAGAAATCAGCCTCTTCTTTTCGCCAAGGCAACTCATAGTCCGTTTTACCGATCAGGTTCTGCGGCTTCTCTACTCCCGCTGCTTGCGCGAAGTTGCGATTACATCCGAGGTAAACAGAGTTGCGATCTTTCCAGAAAACATGCTGAGGGATGGAATCAATGACCAGCTGTAGCATATGTTTCGACTGCTGGATCTGGTCTTGAATAAGCTTTGACTCGTTGATGTCCTGCACCAACCCAATGTAATAGCGTGGCCGACAATCCTCTCCCAAAACCGCTGACATCGAGACATGTCCCCAGACAACCTTGCCATCTTTGCACAGAAAGCGTTTCTGATAATCAATCGCCTGGCTCTGTCCACTGTCCAGAAGTCGATATTTTTCAGCGGTTTGTTCCAGGTCAGCGGGGTGCGTGATATCCGCAACCCAACGGTCAAACAACTCATCACGCGAATAGCCCAGAAAAGTACAAATAGCCCCATTAACCTCCAAGAACTTGCCGGCCGGCGACAGGGTGATCATCCCGGACCCAGCACTATTAAAGATGGTGCGAAACTTCTCCTCACTAATTCTCAGCGCTGCTTCAGCCTTTTTGCGTTTGGTAATATCCTGTACGTTGCCAGCAAAGCAGCGAAGCGCGCCATCTGCCCCGAAAACACCCGCAACCGTGGCACGGCCCCAAAAAAACGAACCGTCCTTGCGCCTGTAGCGTTTTTCGTAGTCGATGACTTTGCGCCGCCCGGACCGAACTTCATCGTAGAGACGCAATGTCTCTGCACGTTCTGCGGGGTGAGTCACATCAAAGACATTCATTTGCAATGCCTCGTCTTCGCTGTAACCAGAAAGCCGGCAAAACGTCGGATTCATTTTCAGCCCATTGCCCTCAGGGCCCATGATCACCATACCGGAGCTGGATGACTCGAAAAACGAACGAAACCGATACTCACTCTCCCGCAAATTTTCGGCTGCCCGTTTGCGCTCAGAGAGCTTTGCCCACTGCTCCACGGCCCGATCAACAATGCTGGGCAACTCGATCAGTGATGCGTCCGAGGTGACAACATAATCCAACGCGCCGGCTTTCATCACCTCAACGGCAGCCTGGACATCGCCACGATTGGTCATGATGACGACGGGATAAACCGCCTCCCCATGACCATCGGAAAGGAGCGCGAGACTCTTCCCATCGGGCAACAGCAACTCGCTGATCACCAGATCAATAGAAAACTTATTTAGACAGAGACGCGCTTCGGCAAGGCTTTGCACCGCGACTATTTCCACCGGGGCAGGCCCCGACTCGAGAGCAGCGCGAGCCGCTGCCACCCGAGCTCCAGAATCATCAACCAAAAGAATGCGGTTTGTCCTTTTCTCCATGCTCCATCTCCCCCAAAAACTACAAAACAAAGACCCGTGGCCATATTTAGCCAGTATAGGCCAATGCTCGCCACCATTAAAAGGTAATTTTGCCGCTGAACTCTTTTTCACAGTATCGAACTGAGGTTTAGTTATTCCTATGTTTACCTTAAGCGTGATTTTCAGGCTAAAAGACAGCAATGTGTGGGGGGGGATCAATACAAGGGGCGGATCAGACTTATTTTCAGAAACGGAACAAAATGCAAACCGTTGACGTTTCTGATCAAAAGAGCCGGCAGCGACTATATGCTCAGCATTGCAGGGAATTAGCCCTCTAGCGCCTGATCCAGATCAGCAATGATATCTTCGGGGTGTTCACCACCAACACAAAGCCGAATCAGATTATCCGGAATCCCCGCCAGATCGCGGCCGACTTCGCCCTGTTGCTGATGGGTGGATATCGCTGGAATGGTGGCAATACTTTTGATCCGACCGAGATCGGTGGCGCGCATAATCAGCTGCAAGCGATCAAACACTCGCCGCGCCGCCTGATGTCCACCGGCGACGCAGAAACTGAGCAGATGCCCGTAACGATTGACCGCCGCGCCGCCGTCATCGCTATCGACCAGCTGCATGTAGCGACTGGCGACGGCAAAGCCGGGGTCGGACTCCAGGCCGGGATAAGCGACCCGTTCAACATGTTGATGTTTATCGAGAAATTTGGCCACCGTCATACTGTGACGACTGAGCTGATCGATCTTGCCGCGCAAGCCACGCAATTCGCTGAGCGCCATCAAAGCATTGAAGGGAGACAAGCAGGGGCCGTGGTCACGAAACGGGAGCAGTTTGACATACTGGGAAAAATTGCTGCGCAGCTCAGGGGGGCCGACCTTGCTGGGAATATCAGCGCGTGAAATCAGCGCTCCGCCAATGGCAAAACCACTGCTGGCGATCGATTTGCTCACCGAATGAATAACGATGTCAGCACCATAGAGCAAAGGCCGCGTCAAAGCCGGAGTGGCCAGAGTCGAATCGACCAACAGCGGCAGGTCATGCTGATGAGCCAACTGCGCCACGGCCGCAATGTCGAACACCGCCAATGCCGGATTACTAGGAATTTCGCCAAACAAAAAACGGCTATTTCCGTCTATCGCCTCGGCCCACTGATTCAGATCGAGCGGATCACGAATCCAGCGCACCTCGACACCCCGCTCCTTGCCGTAGCGTTCGTTAAACAGCATGAAGGTCCCACCGTAGCACTGACTCGAGACAACAATATTCATCGGTCCAGGCTGTTGCAAAAAGGGGTTGGTCGCCATAAAAATGGCCGACATCCCCGAGGAGGTCGCTAAGGCGGAGGTTTCACCGGAAAAACCATAACCTTCGAGCAGTGCGAGGGTCTCTTCCAGATAGTGGATAGTCGGATTTGCGATGCGACTATAGGCCCAGGCGGGCATCAGGTAAGCGAGCGATGCTTCCATGTGATCGCTATTTTCGAAATGCTGAGCCGAGCTCAGATAGGCAGGTTCGATGATGCTGCCTTGGTTTGCCAAGGCCTCTTCAGCGCTGTAAATGCCGTGGACCGCGATCGTATCAAAACGTTTGCTGCGCATCTTTTGCCGCTGGTCGGCCTGTGCCTTGGCACTCTGCTGGCCCTGCTCGACATAACGCTTTACCCCTGCGGAAAACTGTTGCTTTGCCATGCCCACTCCTTAAGCTAGCCAATCGTGAGAGTCTCGCTACAGTAAACTCTAGCCAGTTCTCCGCCGATGGCAAGACACGAAACACAAGAGCGAACAGATCTTGTCAGATCGGTCCGCTCTTGTTTTTTTGCCATCAGTCCAAAGACATTTCGGACTCCATCCGCCACACGCCCGGGGCAACTTAGGGCACCATGACTTTTTCAGCCGCGAGAAACAAAAAAACGCCGTGCAAATCGATTGATCCGCACGACGTTTCCATCCGACCTCGCCTGACCTCAAGCGATCATTTCAGCCAGTCGGCGTAAAGATCCGCATTGAAACCGATTATAAACTCATCCCCCAGCCGATAGGTCGGGGCGCGCAGGTTGCCACTAGAGCCCATCACCTTCTGCAGAATCGCCTCTTTTGCGTCGGCGACCGACTCAAAGCGCACGACCTTTTTCCCCTTGGCCACCGTCACCGACTTGGCCGCCTGCAACAACGCCCACGCGTCATCGGCATCGATCCGGATTTTACGCGCATCGACAACTTCCTCTGTTACAACCTGCTCCTTCTCAAGAAACTCTTGAGCATTTTTGCAGGACGTTCAACCTTTACGTAGGTATGCCCAATCGATTTTCATGCTGACCTCCTTTATTACAGGGATAGTAGATGATCCCTAAAATAGTATATCTTTATTGCGACTCTAATACCGACCTGATTTGTACACCGGATGAAAGTTATTGATGTCGTTAATAAACGCAAGCAGGGAGCACAATCGTGCTCCCTGCTTGCGTTTCAGACGTTCCGCTGACTATCAGAACTTATAGCTGAGAGTTACGTAGCCAATGTTGGCTTCGTAATCCAGATCGGCATAGGCACCGGAGAAATAAGCGTTTCCACCGACAATATTCTCGTAATCATTGACCAAGACATCGTCGTACTCATACTTTTCGTAGGTATATCCGGTAGTAACAGACATATTCTCATTGATAGCGTATTTGGCTTTGAGTTCAACGGTTTGCTGCTCGTAGTCATCGTAGTCATCGATATCCTCAAGGGCAACCAGTGCGTCATCCACATTTTCCGAGAAGTCCGCTTCACCATCGTTATCCTGATAATCGAAGCCGGCACTGACATTCAGGCGCTCATTGAGAAACGGCACCTCTAGTTTGACACCAAAGGACCTGGTGACATCGGTCCGATCAAGGTACCAATTGAAGTCGTCATCATCCTGGTTACTTCCGTCCAGAATTTCAATCAGGTTATTTGGTCCGAAAGGATCACCATTTTCATCTTCACCATTCAAACGTGCCTGAACCTGACGTGATGAAATTTCTCTTTTTTCGTAATCGACATAGGCATACAGCTTGGCCGAATAGGGCAAATCAACACTTGCATCAAGAATAATGCCCTGGGTTGTCTCATCATGCCGGCCTAAAAGCGTCTTATCATAGTCCGCCGTGCTGTAGTTAAATTCCAACCCCAAGTCAACAGCATCGGTCGGACTCATATCGAGCATCAGACGAATTGTGTCTTCTGTCTTGTCTGCGGCATCAAATGGGCGAACATAAGCGTAAAAATCTGTACCGGTTTCTGCAGCATGAGCGACACCATCAAAATCGCTGGAACGATCTAGGTGCTCATAGCGAATCTTGGCAGTTGCCATATCGAAGGTCGAGTTTTTCCACTCGACAAAAACCGTGTGATCATCTGTCTCTTGCGCATCGCGACGCATTTCATTGGCACGATCAATTGTCAAGAAGTCATAACCAACCTTGACTCGGTTATCGCTGTTGATACGGTACCCACCAGCTAAGGTTGCGTGCTGTTTGCTGTACTCGAAAATATGGGTATCCTGCCCGTCATAATTAAATCGCGCAGCTTTGTTGTCCTTCTGCAGGAAACTATAGGAAAGCTCGGTAGTAAGTGCACTGATTGGACGCGACTTCAGGGTCACGGCGGCCTTGGTGTAGGTCAGCTCACCATCAAAAGTATCGGCCGTTGTTAAAACGGGATCACTTTCCAACTTCGCATGACTACCGCGAATGGCCAGAACCGAGTTCATCGGCAAGTCGCGCAGAACAAATTGTCCACCGATCTGCCACATTTCGTTGTCCGGTTCCATAGTGAACGTTTCGGTGACACCATTGGGACTGTACCAGTTTTCGATCAAACTATACTCGTTGTCAAATTCACTGATCGTGGCGTCCAGTTGAGCAAACATGGCTTTGGTCCGATAACCCAGTTTTGCTGTAACATCGGTGGTTTTAAAATCAACCGGCAAGGGTCCTTCATGTGGCCGCCGGTTCAGTTCGAAAGCAACGGGAATAATACCATCTTTCTCAGTTTGAGTAACAGCAACAGCAACAAAGAACGGAGTATCGAAAGTCAGCTCAATCTTAGCCCCAAGCTGCTGTCGCTCCACCGCAAAATCAATCGGAATCCAAGTGGTTGCATCGGTCGGGTCAACACCGGCCCCCTGAGTCAGAGTCGCCGTCCCGACACCGGCGTAAATGGTCCGATCGTCGAGACTATAATTATGGGTCAACTCGTCAAACAAAAGAGAGAACTTGGCCTTACCGAAAATGCCGCCCTTTAAGCTGAACATCTGGTCATCATAGCCCAAGTTTGCAGCTTCAGCGTTGAGGTAAATACTATCATTTACCCAAAAAAGCTTAAGATCTGATGTCAACTGACCATCAACATCCCGATATTCCGTGAATTTAGCACTTTTTTCTGTATTGTCACCGTCAACAAAACGCCCACCGAGGCTCACTTCACCCGACAAACCTGAAGCCAGTGCAGAAGATGCGGCAAGAGACAACGCAAAAAGAACAGTCAATAATTTTATAATTGGTTTCATTATCGCACCTCCTATTTAATGCGTAAATCGCATGCCGTTGGTTCCGCCCGCATTGCTGCCATGAATTTTGGGATGACAGTTAAGGCAGGCACGGCCGACGAAGGTCCGATTCGGAGTCCCTTGAGTAAAACCATCGGTGTTGTCATAGGCAGTACTCGGGTGCCTCGTCCAATCGTGACAGTTCTGGCAAAGGTTCGGTAATTTATCGGTCACCAACTTGTTATGGCGACTACCATGCGGCTCATGACAGGTGCCGCAGTTTTCTTCGACGGGAGGATGTTCCCAGATAAAAGGACCGCGTTTTTCAGCGTGACAGTTGTAGCAAAGCTGGTTGCGGCTGTCGGCACGCAGCATGCCATGCTCCATGGAACCGTGCGGGTTGTGGCAATCAGCGCAATTTACTTTACCTTCAACAATCGGGTGGTGCGATTGCTTATTGCTGTCACGGCGGACATCCTTGTGGCACTCAAAGCAGGTATCCGGTTGAGCTACTTTAGGTACTGCTGCAGCATGAGTGTTGTGGCAGTCGGCACAGGAGGTTTCGCCATTGTGCTGGCTGACATCCCAAAAAGCTAGTTCGGTTGAAGTGATGTGGCAGTTCAGACACTGGGCCGATTGAGCTTCGGCATTCTGAGCCGAACCCTTACCGAAAGAAACAATATCGGCTTTGCTGTTTGTGTCAGCGTGAACACTGCCTGGTCCGTGGCAGGACTCGCAACCGCTGTTACTGTACTTTCCACCGATCGACGCCCAGGCCTGGGCATGGATAGAGTCGGTATGACTCTGGAAAACATCCTCATGACAACCACTGCAGGTTTCAGAACCCACAAAGGTCGCCCCAGCGGCGAATGCCTGCCCCGCAAAAAGCAGAAATCCGGCTGTCAACACAGGCAACAACCATGTTTTCATTTTGTCCTCCAAAAAAAATTAGGTGTAATCTTCCGGCGGAACCCCTCCTAACCGGACACGATTATTCCCCGGCGGAAACCGCAAAGGGAAGCTATCGACAATCACTAACAAAAAATACTTATACCTAAGAATTGGCCAATTGCAATAAGCGTTAGCGGCTGCTAACTACCCTCATAAAGATACGGATCTGCGCATGGAATCATATGTGTCGGCTATTTAATTAGCCTGAACCTGCTCTTCGATTCGAAAACTGCTCTGCGATTTTATCTTGGCGGGGCCAATTGCTAATCTGCAAACCGGGGTTGCCCACGACGGCAATAAAAAACCCCCGATCCGGAGACCAGGGGCCTTTATGGCTGACAATGAGGGACGGTAAAAGCACCCTTTCAGAATCAGCGAAACATCTGTTTAGAAAACTTCCTTAAGCTGTTCGTGTCAGGGCCGGCACAAACAAACTATTGGTGAACCCGGTCTCTGTCCTGGGCCATGACTTTGTCTTGATCCATATCTTGGTCCATATCTCGATCGCGGGTCATATCTCCAGCCTGCTCACCAGCCTGAAGTTGCTTCATCTTCATTTTCTTTACCTGCTTCTTCTCCATAGTCTGTTCCATAGACATTTTGCCCTGCCCTGCCTGCTCACCACTACTTTTCCCTCCGCCGCCTTTGGCGGCCAGCACCTGCGAGCCAAGCAACAGTCCAAATGCCACTATCAATATAACGATTCCGTACCTTCTCATTTGTTCCTCCCTTTTAATATGGATGAGTTTTATTTTCCCAATACGTGAAACTGACCCTGTAGGGATAAGAACGCACTAGCCGATACACGGTTGACAAAAAATATTCGCAAAGCATCCAGCCTTACCACCCAATTCTCCAACGTAAACGCTAGGAATCACAACCTGATTGTTGACAATAACAATTAACAGGGGTAGATTATTGGCGCGCACCAATCCGGCTATGCTCATTTTAGACAGACATTGATTTGCTGCAATTTGCCTTGAAAGGAAAAATGATGGCCTGGTTAACAGACTTATCGATTACCAAAAAAATCTCTTTAAGCTTTCTCCTTCTGCTCCTGCTGGTCATTGCGTTTGGCACCTGGACCTTTCGCTTCAGCCAGAATGTTCATCAAAACAGCGAATTAATTCTGAATGAAAGCCAACCATTTTCCCAATTAGCACAACAGATGTCTCGCGATGTCATCCAGATTCAGCAATGGCTGACAGACATCTCCGCCACCAGAGCGCAGGACGGGCTGGATGATGGTTTCAGTGAAGCGCAGGCAAGCTACAATTCCTTTATTCAGGGATTGGATCGCTTCGAAGGGATGTACCGGCAGGAAGGGGATCGTGCCGGGCAGCAAGAAGTTGCGCAATTACGCACGCGCATCGAGGCTTATTACAGTGTCGGCAAACGGATGGCCAATGCCTATATTGCTGGCGGCCCTGCGGCGGGGAACGTTGAGATGGCCAACTTTGACCAAGCAGCGGCAGACCTGACCCAGGCCCTGGTCCCCTTTATTGAAGAACAAACCAACGAATTACGCACTGCCCTGACCGGGTTACAAACAATGGCTGGATCGTTGAAAAAAGGGGTCATCATTATCTGCCTGATGGTCAGCCTGATGGTGCTGGTTATCGGTTGGGCCTTAATCCGCGCGCTTGCCTCGCCACTAAAACAAACCGTTAGCATGATACAAGCCCTTGAGCAGGGCAACCTCGAGCAGCGCCTGAATATGAGTCGTATGGATGAAATCGGTGTCATGGCACAGACAATCGACAAGTTTGCCGATAACTTACGCGATGAAGTCCTGGCCGCATTCGAAAATATTGCGGCTGGAGATCTGACGTTCGAAGCCACCGGCGTCATTCGTCACCCGCTGGCCAAGGCCAACGCCGCTCTCAACGAGGTTATAGGCCAGATGCAAACAGCGGGAGAGCAGATTTCGGCTGGCAGTAGTCAGGTCTCAGATTCCAGCCAGTCGCTATCGCAAGGGGCAACTGAACAAGCCAGCAGCCTCGAAGAAATCTCTGCATCCCTCAACCAAATGTCTGCGCAGATGACAACCAATTCTGAAAACGCCAATCAGGCCAACACCCTGGCACGAGAGGTCAAAAGTTCGGCAGAAAAAGGCACCCAGCAGATGCACGCCATGGTTGAGGCGATGACCGAAATCAATGCATCGGGTCAGAGTATCGGCAAAATCATCAAGGCGATTGATGAGATTGCCTTCCAGACCAACCTTTTGGCTCTCAACGCTGCAGTTGAAGCTGCCCGTGCCGGTCAACATGGTAAAGGCTTCGCGGTAGTCGCCGAAGAGGTCCGCAACCTGGCTGCTCGCAGTGCCAAAGCGGCAGCGGAAACGGCAGCGTTGATCGAAGGTTCGGTCGAAAAGACCGCCAACGGTAACGCCATTGCCAACCAGACGGCAGAAGCCCTGCAGGAGATCGTCGATGGTGTCGGTAAAGTCACCGACCTGGTCAGTGAAATTGCTTCGGCAAATAATGAGCAGGCCCAGGGGATTGCGCAAATCAATCACGGCGTAACGCAAATCGATCAGGTGACGCAAACGAATACTGCCAACGCCGAAGAAAGTGCGGCGGCGGCAGAGGAGCTTTCCAGTCAGGCCGATCAAATGGAACAAATGCTTAAACGCTTTATCCTCAAAGAGGGTCCGTCAAGTCAGCGCCCAACAAATCATGATACCTCCAGGGTGCGGACCGGGATCGGCTGGACTCAAATGTAGTTAAAACCAGAAAATCCCCAACCAATCGGTTGGGGATTTTCTGGCTGCAAGTCCAACGTCGCCAAAGCTTCAGATGATAATCAGTCAACCACTCTTCCAGTAAGAGCCTCACCCCACCACGCGCTTCCCCTTCTAATAAAATTATAAAATATTTGTAAACCATTCCGCCTTCAGTCCGTTTAACTCAATGTGGGACAGGCCGTTCGTCACAACTAACGTACATATAAAACACCATAAAACCGACCAACTAGTCGTTACTATTAGGGGTGGTGACTGACAGATCAAAAATACGCCACCAATAAAAGGAGAGAAAATAAGACTGCAAAGCATGTCATACGAAAGAAGGAGTTACCCACAGGTTCAAATCTAAAAATCGAAGGTATGAGCACAACACAAACCAATCTAAACGGAGGTACTAAAATGTTAAGAAATGTAACGTGTGGTCTGGCAATTTTACTCGTGCTGTCTTTGGGTGTCGGTTTTGCTTTTGCGGGCGAGAACGGCGAAGGCACCGGTGATCGAATCAGGGACAAACTCGAAGACTGTAAAAATAACCCTGAAGATGATGCGGCCTACCTGCTTTTGGCAGGCGACAACGGTAACGGCTCAGGTGATCGGGATCGAAAAAAAGACGGTACCTGCGAGAGCTACGTGGCAGAAGATACTGCCAATTTTCTCCTTGCCGGTGAAGAAAAAGGCAAAGGCACTGGTGACCGGATCAAAACACAAATCAAGGCCTGTTAACGCTCAAAGAATCGAGCCGGAAGACATTGATATAAATTTTCGCGACTTGATCTGACGGGGACCAGCATTCGGCAACTGTCAGATCAAGTCGAAATCGATAAAAGCTGAGCACGAGAAGCTAGCGAAGCGACTCCGCGACAATCTCGGCAATATCCTTCACTTGGACTTTCACGCTTCCCTCATCATTCAAGCCATCCTGCATCATGGTCATACAGTAAGGGCAGGAAACGCAGAGGGTATCCGGCTCGTGGGTCAACGCTTCTTTAACCCGCGTGCGATTGATCCGCTCGCCGGTCAACTCCTCCAGCCACATCCGCCCGCCGCCGGCACCGCAACAGAAACCACTCTCGCGGCTACGCTCGAACTCAGCGGGGGCATTGCCGGTGGCGCTTTTCAGCACTTCGCGCGGAGCGGCGTAGGTGTCGTTGTGGCGTCCCAGGTAACAGGAATCATGAAACAGCAGCTTGCCCTGATCGACCTGTGGCAGCTTCAGTTTTCCCTCTTTGAGTAATTCATTGATCAGTTCACTGTGATGCAGGACTTCGATCTCCAGCCCATACTGCCGGTAGTCGTTCTTCAAGGTGCTGAAACAGTGCGGGCAGGCGGTAACGATCTTCTTCACGCCCTTCTCCTTGAACAGTGCAACGTTCTCTCTGGCCATCTTATCG
Organism: Desulfuromusa ferrireducens; assembly: GCF_055389805.1. Classification (NCBI taxonomy): domain Bacteria; kingdom Pseudomonadati; phylum Thermodesulfobacteriota; class Desulfuromonadia; order Desulfuromonadales; family Geopsychrobacteraceae; genus Desulfuromusa; species Desulfuromusa ferrireducens. The sequence continues at coordinate 2,235,526 of NZ_AP042415.1, read as the reverse complement.
AAGACGTACTCATTGCCGAGCCGCCGCAGGCTGTCGCCGCAGCACAGTTCCTCCTTGCCGAGCATCCCCCAGCTGACTCCGGCAGCATCCAGGATGGTCGCTAAGGCGACGGAGACGTGTTTGGCGCGGTTATCGAAGCTGCCGGCACAGCCGACAAAGAACAGTACCTCGCTTTTGCCTGACTCAAAAGGTCGCTCTCCAAGCTGGTTGCTCCACTTGGTCCGCTCGGACGGGGCAATCCCCCAGGGGTTGCTGCGCTGTTCCATGTTCTCGAACAGGTTGAGTAGCTCTTCCGGGAACTCAGCTTTTTCCTGCACCAGATGGCGGCGCATTTTGACGATCTTCGGCATCTGTTCGATCAGCACCGGGCAGACGCTGACACAGGAGCCACAGGTCGTGCAATCCCACAGCGCCGCCGTGCAACTGGTTCCCTCCCCCTGCTCCGCTGCGATCAGCGGCAGAATATCCACCTGCCCGCCCTGCAAAGCGGGACCGTTTTTCAGCAGATTAACCTTGATGTCATGCACAATGCGCCGCGGGTTCAGCGATTTACCGGTATTATGCGCCGGGCACAAATCCTGACAGCGGCCACACTCGGTACAGGTCATGCTGTCGAGCAGATCCTTCCAGGAAAACTGCGCCACGGAACTGACGCCAAAGCGCTTGCCCTTGGCAAACTCTTCCCGCGGCTGGGTATTCGGTTTTTCCAGGCTGGACAGATAGGTATTGGGGATGGCGGTCAGAATATGCATGTGCTTGCTGCGCGGCAACAGGTTCATAAAAACCAGCAGGACCACGGCATGCAACCACCAGGAGGTCAGCGCCAGAGTTTCGAGTGCGGAAACGGAAAAGCCGGCCAGGAGCTTCCCAAGCAGAGCCGAGACCGGCCGCGCGGCATGGTCGGCGCCGAGGGCAATCTGCGCCCCATGCAGCAAAAAGAAAGCAATCATCAGCGTGGCGATCATCCCCAGAATCAGCAACGCTTCGCCGCTACGAGGAGACGTGTAGTCGTTGCCCAGGTAGTCGGGAGCAAACAACAGCCGGCGGGAAAAAGCAACGACGACACAGACCAGGGTGAGCAGCGACACGGCATCAAAAATAAACGCCAGAGCATGATGCAAAAAAACCGGTAACAGCGCCAAAGAGACCGAGGGGAACAATCCCTCCAGCAGAAACTCGGCGTTGGCCAGCACCAGCAGTAAAAAGGCCCAGAACAACAGCGAGTGGTTGACGCCAAAGGGGCGCTGGACGACCCGCTTCTGCGCGAAGGCATAGCTGAGCATGCGCATAAAACGGCTCCCGGGACGGTCGCTGCGCTGCTCGGCAGCCCCCAGGGAGATTAATTGCAGACGCTGGTAGCAACTGAAACAGAAGCACAGCAGCGAAACAGCTAACAGAGGGATATATATCGTTTGATTGATCGACATGACGTATCTCATTACTCCTGGATAAAAGACTTTAGCGCCAACAACGTTTAAGCGGCGTGGTCACCTTGGCGTTGCTCTTTCAGCGCGCGGATTCCCTGGGTCAGTGCCGGGACCACCTCAAACAGGTCACCGACAATACCGTAGGTGGCAACTTGAAAGATTGACGCCTCTGGATCGCGGTTGATGGCGATAATCACGTCCGAGTCCTGCATGCCGACCATGTGCTGGATGGCACCGGAAATGCCGCAGGCGATATAAATCATCGGCCGCACCGTCTTACCAGTCTGACCGACCTGACGGCTTTGCGCCTTCCAGCCGGCATCGACCGCACTTCTCGAAGCGCCGACCACTCCGCCGAGCTCATCGGCCAACTCCTGCAAAATGGAAAAGTTCTCCTTTCCCATCATGCCGCGACCACCCGAGACAATGATCTCGGCCCCGGCAATATCGACCTGGTCTTTGCCGCCCTGGTCAGTGAGCACCTTAAGAACCTTGACCAGAATGCTCTCTTCGTTCGGCGCAAAAGATTCCCGCGTGACCTTGCCGCTACGACCAGCAATATACTCAGGGACCGACATCACCTGCGGTCTGACGGTCGACATCTGCGGCCGGAACTTATCGCACATAATCGTTGCCATGATGTTGCCGCCAAAGGCCGGCCGCGTTTGCGCCAGGTTGCCGTGGCTGTCGATGGCCAGACCAGTGCAGTCGGCGGTCAGACCAGTTCCAACCACGGTGGCCACTGAGCCGGCCAGATCCCGACCCTGCCCGGTGGCGCCCATCAGGATGATTTCCGGCTTGTGTTTGTCGATCAGGAAACAGAGCGCGTCGGTAAACGGCTCGGTGCGATAATCGGCGTAGACGGCGGCATCCAGCATGATCGCCGCATCGGCGCCATACGCGTAGGTTTCACTACGGATTGACTCAATGTCGTGGCCAATAATCACCGCCGACAGTTCAACGCCGAGGGTATCGGCCAGTTGCCGGCCACTGCCGAGCAGTTCCCAGGAGACCTTGGCCACAGCACCGCCATACTGCTCGATAAACACCCAGACGCCTTTATACCTGGCGAGTTTTTTACGCAACGCCAGGACTTCTGGGTCCAGCTCTGCGGCGCCATTGCTCTGCGCCTCCCAGAGTTTCAGCTGCTCCAGCTGCTCCGGGGTATAAAACATCTCCAGCGCCCCTACCGCACAAACCTTGACGCATTTGTCGCAGCCGATACATTTTTCTTCAACGATCGACAGCAGTTCACCGGCGTCGTTCATGATGATGCCATCCACCGGACAGGCGCTGACGCAGCGCTCGCCGCAGGCAACACATTTACCTTCAATACAACGAGCCACGCCCCGTGGCTTTTTGATTTTCTTCTCTTGCATAGCATTAAATTCCCGACAGAGTTGCTGCTTCAGGCAGAGCCTGAATGCAGTGAGGTTCCTGACGACCCATGACAGGGGTCATGCCCTCCATCCGTTTTGCCCAAACGGATGGAGGGCTAAACCGCCAGAAGATCCTTGGATAATAGTTTGTCGATCAACAGTTGCGCGGTCGCTTGCGGATCGTTGATGCCATCGCCGATGATCTCGCCCTGATCACGCTGCGGGGAAAAGATCTTGCTAACCCAGGTCGGTGAGCCCTTGAGGCCGATGGTTTCGACATCGAGTTGCAGGACACTGTTGTCCCAGGTGGTGACCTCACGCTCTTCGGCCGCCAAGCGCATCGGCACGGTCGGGTAACGCGGTTGATTGATCTCCCGCACCACGGTGATCATCACCGGCAGCGGCGCTTCGACGATCTCGTAACGCCCTTCCAGCTTGCGCCGCACGCGGATGGTTTTACGCTCCAGGTCAAGCTGCTCGATACGATCGACCAGGGTCAGCTGATGCAGGCCCAGCCGCGAGGCAATGCCGGGGCCGACCTGGGCGGTATCGCCATCAATGGTCTGTTTGCCGCAAAAAACAATCGCCAGCTCGTCATCCTGCGCGAGGCGGTCGATGGCGGCCGAAAGCACACAACTGGTCGCCAGCGTATCGGCGCCGCCGAAACAGCGGTCCGAAAGCAAAATGGCGTCATCAACCCCGAGGGCGCAGGCCTTGCGCAAGGTCGCCTCGGCATTGGGTGGCCCCATCGACAACGCAACACTGCGCACCGCGTAATGATCGCGCAGCCGCAAGCTCTCTTCGAGGGCGTGGGTATCATAGGGGTTCATGATAAACGGGATACCGTCCCGGATCAGCGTGTTGGTCACCGGGTCGATCTGCACCTGGGTGGTATCCGGAACCTGTTTGATACAAGAAACAACCAGCATGAAATAAATTCCCCTTCGAAAAAAAAGAAAAGCCCTAAATCTGGGAAAGCACACACATGAATGCCTAATTTTAAGGCAAGCATAAACACTTTAAGATAATTTCCACCAGACAATACCTAAAACCATCGCTTAACGGCAAGGTATTTGCTCTACAATGAACGTAAATTGGGTAAAAACAAATAAATTTGCATATATTTTAAGCACTCCTGAGAGCAAAAAATAAAAACTCCTTCATTCACCAACATACTGACACCGCTTAACTTTCTCCCGCTTAATAAGTCACCCCCAGCATAAACATTGAAATATCAGGCAAAAATCAGAATGAATGACCCACCCGGACACCGATCAGCAACTGATCGCGTCGGCCCTACTAATTACTGTTCAGACCCGCCGGGATGGAGCAGAGGTGCAAAGGCCATTCGCTTGTTAAAAAACTGGCGAGAGCAGGGAATGATCAAATAAACGACAGACAAAAGACGAACAACCGTATCGACCATGCGATAACAGCCCCTGGCGAGCAATAAGGTTGACGGTCTGCCGATGCCAGAAGGTTCTGCTACCCGATTAGCGACAGAGGAAAATGAAGTTGACAATCCTTGGCTATTTGGCAATAATGCCAAATAGCCAAGGAGATAAAAGCATGTATCAAGAGCGAAAAAACCATCTCAATGCCCGCGCCAACGTACTTAAAGCGTTGGCCCATCCAACCCGCCTGTTCATTATCGAAGAATTAGAGCAGGAAGAACGCTGCGTCTGCGATCTGACCGAACTGATCGGCGCCGATGTTTCGACGGTCTCCAAACACCTGTCGGTACTCAAACAGGCCGGAATCGTTATAGATGATAAACGCGACAACCAGGTTTTCTACCAATTGCGCGTCCCCTGTATTCTCAATTTTTTCGGCTGCATTGAATCGGTGCTCGAAAACCAGGCCCGTGAACAATCCGCCCTGCTTACGATTGCCAACAAGTAAACTGACTTCGACCTACGAGGCCGATTCACCAAAAGGATTTGAGATGAATTGGAAAACTGAATGGAAACCGCTCTTCTGGATTGTGGTTGTTTTTATCGGCTGCTTCTTTCTGCCGGTGGAAATGCCACGCGTGCAAAATGCCATGCTCGAATCCCTCTATCTGGTCAAGTGGTACGCCCGCGAGCATGTGCTGCTCTGCCTGGTGCCGGCCTTCTTTATCGCCGGAGCCGTTGCCGTTTTCGTCAGCCAGACGACGGTGATGAAATATCTCGGTCCGCAGGCCAATAAACTGATTGCCTACGGCGTCGCTTCGGTTTCCGGGACGATTCTCGCTGTCTGCTCCTGCACCATCCTGCCGCTGTTTGCCGGTATCTACCGAATGGGCGCAGGGCTCGGCCCGGCCTGTGCTTTTCTCTATTCGGGACCGGCGATCAATATCCTCGCCATTATCCTGACCGCACGCATCCTTGGCCCGGAGATGGGCATTGCCAGGGCGCTCGGCGCTATTATCTTTGCCGTGGTCATTGGCTTGCTGATGCATTTTTTCTTCCGCCACGAAGAAGCGGACAAAGCCGCTGCGGCACCGCTGATGACTGCCGACGAGGAAAGTCGGCCGCTCTGGCAGACGGCGCTCTATTTTGCCGCGATGGTCGGCATCCTGGTGTTTGCCAACTGGGGCAAAACCGACCAAGCGACTGGCCTCTGGCACAGTCTCTACATCGCAAAATGGTGGATCACCAGCGGCTTTTCTATTGCTCTGGGATTGATGCTCGCCAGCTGGTTCAATTTAGGTATCGTCCGCATCCTGCTGGCGGCGCTTCCTGCCCTGCTGATGGCGATCATTCAACCACAGCACCCGGAACTCGCTTTCACCTTCGGCGTGATCGGCCTATCCGTCCTCAGTAATTTAAAAAGTACGCGCGACGCTGAAATGGGCCAGTGGTTCGAGGAAAGCTGGGACTTCGCGAAAAAAATTCTACCGCTGCTGCTGCTCGGAGTGTTGATCGCCGGCGTGCTGCTCGGCCGCCCCGGACAGGAAGGTTTGATCCCTTCAGGCTGGGTCACCTCCCTGGTCGGCGGCAACTCCCTGTCCGCCAACCTGTTTGCCTCGGTGTTTGGTGCTTTTATGTATTTTGCCACCCTCACCGAAGTACCGATTCTACAGGGGTTGCTCGGCGCTGGCATGGGCAAAGGCCCGGCCTTAGCGCTGCTGCTGGCCGGTCCGGCCCTGTCACTACCAAACATGCTGGTCATCCGCAGTGTCATGGGTACTAAAAAAACCGCCGTTTTCGTCCTGCTGGTGGTGGTTATGGCGACCATCAGCGGTTTACTGTACGGAACATTTTTCTAACCGGAAAGGAAGTCAAACAATGAAAAAAATTCAAATTCTCGGCACCGGCTGTGCTAAATGTGAGAAACTGGCCGCCAACACCAAACAGGCAGCGGAGAGCCTGGGCCTTGAGTACGAAATGGAAAAAGTCACCGAACTGAATCAGATTATGGGGTTCGGCGTCATGACCACCCCGGCATTGGCAGTCGATGGTCAAGTACTGTTAACCGGCAAGGTGCCGAGTCCGGCCGAGCTGGAAAAACTTTTAGGAAAAATATGATGCAGAAAATAGCCGCAAAACTATTCAGCCTGATGTTTATCACTCTGTTGCTGGCGTCCTCGGTCAGTGCCGCACAACTGCCGAAGCTGATCGACCTGGGAGCGGACAAATGCATCCCCTGCATCCAAATGGCACCGATCCTGGATGAACTGAAAGAGGACTATGCCGGCCGCATGGAGGTCAAGTTTATCGATGTCTGGAAGCACCGGGAAGAAGCGGCCGAATACGGCGTGCGGATGATTCCGACGCAGATCTTTTATGGCGCTGACGGCAAGGAACTTTACCGCCATCAGGGTTTTATCGGTCGTGAGGATATTCTCGCCCAGTGGCAAAAACTCGGTTATAGCTTTGCGGCGCAATAGGGGCTGATCCGTGGAGCAACTGTTCATCAGCCTCAGTCATGGCGTCAGTGGATCACCACTGATTGCTCTGAGTGCCGCCGCCGGTTGGGGGATTCTGAGTATCCTGCTCTCACCCTGCCACCTGGCGAGCCTGCCGCTGATCGTCGGCTTTATCGATGGTCAAACGCAGATGACCACGCGGCGCGCCTTTATCATCGCCAACCTGTTTGCCGTCGGCATCCTGGTTTCCATCGCCCTGATCGGTGTCGTCACCGCTGCCGCCGGGCGGATGCTGGGTGATGTCGGCGTCGGGGGAAACTGGCTGGTCGCCGCTATCTTTATCGTCGTCGGTCTGCATCTCTGGGGGCTGATCCCCACCCCCTGGTCGGCCCCCGGTCAAGTCGGCATGGCCCGCAAGGGGATGTTCGCCGCTTTTCTGCTTGGGCTGATCTTCGGTATCGCGCTTGGCCCCTGCACCTTTGCCTTTATGGCACCGGTGCTCGGCGTGGCGTTTACCGCAGCGACCGACAACCTGCCCTACGCCGTCGCGCTGCTGCTTGCCTACGGTTTCGGCCACTGTGCAGTGATTGTCTTTGCCGGAACCTTTGCCGAGCAAGTGCAACAATATCTCAACTGGAATGAACGCTCTAAAGGCACCCTCTGGATTAAACGGATCTGCGGACTGCTGGTCATCGCCGGTGGCATCTGGCTGATCTATACCGCCCCCTAATCAGCAACCCTTGAGAAGTTAACAACAGATAGGAAATCCCTGTGAAAAACCTTATTCTTGCCGTAACCCTGCTGATTTTCCTGCCGACGCTGGGGCTTGCCAGCGACAAAGTTTTTGAATCTTACGTGGCCAATTTTGACTACGACGCACGCATCGAGATGAAGACCAGCAGCAAGCAATTAATTGATCTGCTTGAGGACGGCAAAGCGGTGCTGGTTGATATCCGCTTCAAAGAAGAACAGCAGTCCTGGGGTCCGAGCTTCGCCCTGCAGATTCCACTCAATGAGCTCCCCGAGCGGCTAGGCGAATTACCGAAAGACAAGATCATCGTTACCGCCTGCCCGCACAAAGACCGGGCGATCATCGCCATGAGCTATCTTCGCTCGAAGGGCATTGCAGCCCGCTACCTGAAAGATGGTCTGATCGGACTGGCAGAAAATTTGCGCGGTGACAATGCGCTCTATTTCCAGAAAAGGCTCAATGAGCAATAATAGCGAGACAAGGCTTTCATCTGGCACGACAACGAAATGGGTTACGCTAATCGGATGATGGAACTGTGCAAAAAGGTGGCTCGCAGTTTGTAATTTAACATCCCCCTCTGCTTCCGCCGCAGTGGAGCAGAGGATTCGGGAGACTTGCCGCGAGGTTGAGCGCAGCGAATGGGAGCGGCCCCGAATCATCTGCGTAACGGAGGTTCCCGCGCCAGCGGGCGGAAACAGTGGGGCGCGTTTCTTTGCGTACTTTCTTGCCGCGTAGCAAGAAAGTATGGCGGCGTGCGGGGCAGCAACCCCGCGACCCTAAAGGTTCAAACAACAAAGATGACTGATCTGAAAAATTACTCTCTCGTCACCGGTGCCTACTGGGGCTTCACCCTCACCGACGGCGCCCTGCGAATGCTGGTGCTGCTGCACTTCCATCAGCTCGGCTACGCGCCGCTGCAGATCGCCCTGCTGTTTCTGCTCTACGAATTTTTCGGTGTCATCACCAACCTGATCGGCGGCTGGCTCGGCTCGCATCTGGGACTCAAAGTCACCCTGTTCGCCGGACTGACCTTACAGGTATTCGCCCTAACGGCACTGGCCCTGCTCGATCCAAACTGGCCGGTGCTGCTTTCGGTCTGTTATGTGATGGGCCTGCAGGCCTTATCGGGGATCGCCAAAGATCTAACCAAGATGAGCAGCAAGAGCGCCATCAAGGTTCTGATCCCGGCAGATGCGCAGGGGGCACTGTTCAAATGGGTGGCAATCCTGACCGGCTCGAAGAACGCCCTCAAAGGGATCGGCTTTTTCCTCGGCGGGCTGTTGCTCAATCTGTTCGGCTTCCGCGTTTCGTTGCTGCTCATGGCTGGTGGCCTGGCATTGGTATTGCTGGCGACCTTGTTCTCCTTGCCGCGCGAAATCGGCATGGCGAAGAAGAAGACCAAGTTCAGCGCCATCCTCTCGAAAAGCCGCGACATCAACCTGCTCTCGGCGGCGCGCCTGTTCCTGTTCGGCTCACGGGATATCTGGTTTGTCGTCGCCCTGCCAGTGTTTCTCTCCGCCAGCCTCGGCTGGAGTCATCCGCAGGTCGGCGGGTTCCTCGCCCTCTGGGTGATCGGCTACGGCGGTGTGCAAGCGCTCGCGCCGAAACTACTGAAACGCTTTTTGCACGCGGGCACTCCGGCCGGCCACACCGCCAGTATCGGCGCTTTTTGTCTCGCCGGGCTGACCGCGATCATCGCCATCGGCATCAGTGTCGGACTTTCGCCTTGGATCACCGTGGTCGCCGGGTTGGCACTGTTCGGACTGGTCTTCGCCGTCAACTCCTCGGTCCACTCATACTTAATCCTCGCCTACACCGAACATGACGACGTCGCGCTCAATGTCGGTTTTTACTACATGGCCAACGCCGCCGGGCGACTGGTCGGCACCCTGCTCTCCGGGCTGGTGTTTCAATTGACCGGACTGGTCGGCTGCCTCTGGGTTTCGGCTTTGTTTGTGCTGATCGCCGGGGGGCTGTCGCTGCGGTTGCCACGCCACTGATCAAGTCCAACAAACAGCCGATCTTGCCTTTTGGAAAAAAAAGGTGCAGATTCCCGAAATGAATTCACATGAGACAAATACGCTCCGCCAAGGGGTGCTGTATGGCTTGGCGGCTTACACCATCTGGGGCTGCTTCCCGATCTTCTTCAAGGCCCTGCACGGGGCAGCGCCACTGGAGATCGTCTGCCACCGGATCGTCTGGTCGACCCTCTTCCTGCTGATCATGCTGGTTCTGCGCCGCCAACTCGGCAGCCTGGGCAAAACCGTTAAAAATCGCCCGATCCTGCTGACCCTGTGCGGCTCAACCCTGCTGATCGCCACCAACTGGCTGGTCTTCATTTATGCCATTCAGCGCGGCGAGATCCTGCAATCGAGTCTCGGTTATTTTATCACCCCGCTGCTCAGTGTTCTGCTCGGGTTCATCTTCCTGCGTGAACGGCTCAATCGTTGGCAACTATGCAGCGTACTGCTGGCCTTACTCGGGGTACTTAATCTGACCTTTCAGCACGGTCAATTCCCCTGGATTGCCCTTTTGCTGGCGACATCCTTCGGTTTTTACGGCCTCTTACGTAAACTGGCCAAAGTCGAGGCAATGGTCGGCTTAACCGTCGAAACGCTGCTGCTGGCGCCCTTCGCCCTCGGCTATATTCTCTTTCTGGCCGAAGGGCAGCAGGCCAACTTTCTTGCTGGCTCCTTACGCCTCGATCTGCTCCTGCCCCTGTCCGGAGTCGTCACTGCGATCCCGTTGTTACTATTCGCCGGGGCGGCGCGACGCCTGCAACTGACCACCGTCGGCTTCTTGCAGTACATCACCCCGACGCTGCATTTTCTTTGGGCCATCGGCCTGTACCACGAAGCCTTCTCCCAGGCCCATTTCAGCAGCTTTCTGTTTATCTGGGCCGGGCTGGCGATCTTCTCTGCCAATGCCATCCTGAAGAGTCGAAACACATGGCGACGCAAGCCAGCACACGACAATTAGACAGCGCAATTCATGATTTAAGGCGGTGATACAGGCAAGAGTCTCCCCACCACCCCCGAATCCTCAATAGCAACCCAAGGCTATTTTCCTGCTAGATAATCCCCCCACAAGAAGAACAGTCCACACCAAGAGAGGACTTGTTTGGCTGACATTCAATGGTAGACTTAGAGTGTGATTTAAACGACAAGATCTTGCCAAGCACAGGCTTTAATGTACAAGCCCCAGGGGGACAAGGATCAAGAAAAATGACAGCGCATGGTATCAAGCAGGCGAGAGAAGGGATAGCAGAAGCCAAACGAGGCAACACTGCTCTGGGTCTTAAGCTATTAAAAGATTCAGCAGAGTTCCCTATCCTGCCAGAAGCAAAAGCCTGGCATGGCTACTGTCTGGCCAGAGAGGAAAATGATTTCAAGCGCGGCATTGCTCTGTGCAATGAGGCACACAAGGCCAAACCAAGAAGTTCTGATATTTATCTGGCCCTTGGACGGCTCTATCTTATTGCTGGACGGAGGTCTTCGGCCGTCAAAACTCTCCACCAGGGTTTAACTTTGGATAACAATCAGGAAATATGCAGGCTGTTGGAGAGTATCGGCACCCGTAAACCTCCGGTATTTAGTTTCTTAGACCGAACCAGCAAATTCAATGTCACCACTGGACGCCTGCTTTCCAAAATCGGTCTGCGTTAGAGCAAAACAGCGGGTTTCACGCTTAATATTCTCGAGAATAGGTGGAGGCGGGAAAAAAGGTGAACCCCGGAGGGAACTGGTTGTTTGCAGGAATAAAGGGTCTGAGCCAATCAGGCTCGGCGAGCTGCTCGTTAGTGCAGCCGTCGCTCTGCGCCCCGATGATATCTTTCGGTCTCGGTCCTGCGAACATGTGGCGAATCGACAGCTACCCAACCGTCAGATCGCTTAAATTTTATGATCTCTCTAGATTCAATCAAGAATTTCAACATTGACACATTCACAAAATCATACCTGCCATCTTTGTGTATAATATGTAGCAGCATAGACCTACCCCCAAATTAGTGATGAAGTAGTTTATTGTCTAGCTTTTGATTATAGCATTAAATTCCTTTTCGTGAATTTCGTTGTTTACTTCCTCGCCACAGTCGATATCAATAAACGCTGCGATCCTAGCCTGACATCCTCGTAGCTTTCAGTTGCCGAACAGGTTTAAAACTGGTACAAGATTTGGTGCAAACAACACACATTACGGCCCCAGAATAGACACCATAAGAAATTGACTCATTTACCGAATTAGGGTAAATATTCAAACCTCTTTGCCGCTGTAGCTCATTTGGTAGAGCAGTTCACTCGTAATGATCAGGTAAGCGGTTCAACTCCGCTCAGCGGCTCCAGAATAAAAACAGGCACTTGCAAGTTGTTTGCGAGTGCCTGTTTTTACATAAAAAGATAATCTGCTACCCAGACAAATACATTCTGCACACTAAAAAATTACGAGCCTGAATTTTCAGATAACAGAAATCTGCCTCGAAATCTGTTGTGACGCAATCCACCCGGGGATTCGGGTAGCAATTCCATGAGAATTGCGGGGCTGGATTTCTAGCCGTCAAAACAGACTCTCTTGCTTGTCGGTTTCTTGGTCTAACATCAGGTCGATTGGATTTCCTCGCCCCAAGAACTCCCTGAACTCACCTGATATTCTTTTGTCTCCACCAACTCTTTCCCAGAAATCACGCGCCATTTTTTTTATGTAAAAGAAGGTTTTTTCATCAATATTCACCCTTTTGGGCGAGGGGGCTACAAAGTCATAGGGAGGCACTTCGCCCCCACTTTTGGGCGCGAATCCCATAGAACACATGTCGTATACAGGCAAAAGCCTGAACACGTTCCCCTCAATTGCTAGGCTTAAGTTCCCCAAATGCATGTCGGTATTGTTAATCATTCGGCCGAAGCACCATAAAAACTCCGTATCATAAACATGCTGCCAGCTAACCAGATTCTTTCTATGTAACGCATCAAAAACATGTGGCCAGCTGCTTCCCAGTCCGGTGAACTCTGCATCAATAGACTGTAGCGAGATCATTGGCATCCGACCATATTCTCCAGATCTATCAAAGCGCATAGACTCCAAGAAAAGCCTATCGTTCATTTCGATAAGTCTAGTTTCGGCCGCAGGAAAATTTTCCCCATGTATGGCTTCTATAGCGTGATATTCTGTAATCAGAATGTCTCTCCACCGCCTGGCAACGTCGTTATCCCCTCGAGGGGAGAATTTGACAATCACATGTGCAGATCTTCTTTCGCTGAAGGCTGTAAATTTAGGTTGCTCTCCGCCAGCTGATGACCCAGGGATAATGCCACTCATGACGCTATTTGCAAGCGCAGGATAGTTTTCATCAGGCACAGGAGTAGGCTTATGCCTAACTCGCAAGAGGGCTTGTTCTCCAAATTTAAAGTTGCCCGGGAGATCATCACCATTAGATACGAGGTAGCGGCCAATGTGGCTTGCGTTCCAATGTCTTGGGTCGCTTGGAAAGTCGTCGGCCTGCGAAGCCATCTCTTCGGCTACCTTTCGGCCAAGAAAACCCTGTGGGCTTAGGTCTAATAAAAAATATGGCAAATCATCATAGAGGCCATTTCCGCTTTCTCCAAGCAAGAGAGGGGGCATGCCTGTGGCGGGCTCCACAAAAAAACCCCCATGAGCCAATGGGCGTACATATGCAGCCAAGACAGTATTTCCGTGTGCATCGACAATGCTCAAGGGCAACTTGTCGTTTCCGCCAAAGGCATTTCGCGTTACGGCGTATCTTGGAGATCGGCCATTCTGTAGCTTGATTACGGTGCCGCCAAGGCTTCTAAGCTTCCGAGCAACAGCGCTCTGGTTTAAGCCTGTTGCGGCTTGAATCTCCCTTGATGTTGCAGGGCCTTGTGCTAAATATTCTCTGATAGATGATGACATGATATCTTCTCGAAGTTAGTTTTGACTAGCTTCATGACTAGTAATATTTTTCTATTTAACACAATAAATAATTAAATATCAAGCAATTGCACAATATGTATTTCTATTTTGACTTGTCTTGTGACTAGTATTTGTGCGCTTCTCTAATCGCACCGATTCGGTTTGTCATAAGTCAGGAGTTTCCTTTTTGAAACCAACACTAGGCGCGATCAGATCCGATTTTCAAAAATAGTAAGTTGTGACCGGTCTTCCTGCAAGTGTCGACTTATCGGACGTTGAACAAGGTTGATTTCTCTCAACACTGCTGACCAACCAAAAACGTCTCGGAAGTTGCTTCATATTGAATTATGGGTCTGGATCTGCTCGATCCACCATGTCTTGATTATCGCGCAATGCAGTAAAAAGCCTCCGGCCATGCAATTCCAGGGTGGTCGGATTCTGATAATAATGGGGCTCGTCAGCAGAACCTGAATATCTTCACAGGTCCTGCTGACGAGCCTAAATTCTTTTTAACCGCTTAATTGTATACAGGCGGCGCTACACAATTCATAAAGTGGTGCTATTCTTTTCACATCACCTGAACAAAAGCACTAAAATACAGCCACTTCCCCCATCAACAAGGGCTGCCGTTGAAGTGCTTTAAAACGCCGGTGGTTATTATCTTCCTGGCTGACTGCGTGCGGTTTGGCAGTCGCCCCTCAAGGGGCAGGACACGCACAACCATCTTTTCCGCAAAGCCACATCAAAGGAGGCTCGTATGGGTTCAAACAAAAAATGGTCACTATTGTTGGGAGTCGCATTGTTATTCACAATGTTGCTCAGTTGGGGCTGCAGCGGCACGCTCAAAATGACGGACAAAGAAATTGAGCAGGCAACCGCTCGGCCGGAGATGCTGGCGGGTTTCCACGTTGCGACAGGGAGTTGTGAAAGCTGCCACAGTTCGTCATCCGGCCCGACCAATGACAATCTAACCTATGAAAATAGCCAGTGCGCTAGCTGTCATGGCAACCTGGAACAAGTAGCGACCATTGAACGCGAAGGCATTGTTTCTCCGCATCAATCCCACCTGATCGGCGATATTGCCTGTACCGCCTGCCACAAGGGACACGAAAAGTCGGTCACTTACTGTGATGCCTGCCACAGCTTTGAGTATCAGCTGCCGTTTGCCGGCAAATGGGAACGCAAATTCGTTCCGGTTGATGCCGACAAGGCGGCCCAGGAGCAGGCCATCGCTGCCGGACCAAGAGAAGCTACCGACATTGTCATTGTTGGTTCCGGTGGTGCCGGCCTCTCGGCTGCGGTTTCTGCCCGCGATGCCGGCGCCAAAGTCATTCTACTGGAAAAAGAACCGGTTGCGGGTGGCAATACCAAGCTGGCGGCCGGTGGCATGAACGCTGCCGGAACAAAATCACAGGCGGCGCTGGGGATTCAGGACAAAGAACAGATTATGATTGCGGACACCATGAAAGGTGGGCGCGACATCAATGATCCTGAACTGGTCAAGGTTCTGGCGCACAATTCGCCAGCTTCGGTCGACTGGCTGACGAGCCTCGGAGCCGATTTGACCGATGTCGGCCGCATGGGCGGCGCAAGCGTCAACCGTGCTCATCGGCCGACCGGTGGCGCCGGCGTTGGCGCACATGTGGCACGGGTGTTGTGGGACAACGCGGTTAAGCGCGGCACCGATATCCGTTTCAACAGCCGTGTTGTCAGGGTCCTGAAAAATGCGTCCGGCCAGGCGGCCGGGGTTTTGGTCAAGGGAGCAGTGACCGGCTACTATGTGATCAAGGCAGATGCTGTCATCATGGCGACCGGTGGTTTTGCCAAAAACAATGATCGTGTGGCCAGGTATGATCCGAAGCTGAAAGGATTTAAAGCGACCAACCATCCCGGCGCGACAGGAGATGGCCTGGACGTAGCGGCGCTCGCCGGGGCTGCCACCCGGGACCTCGAATATATTCAAGCTCATCCCACCTATTCGCCGGTGGGGGGAGTGATGGTCACAGAGGCGGTGCGTGGCAATGGCGCGATTCTGGTGAATCGGGGTGGCCGGCGCTTTATCAACGAGATTACCACCCGCGACAAGG
This sequence comes from Desulfuromusa ferrireducens, assembly GCF_055389805.1. Classification (NCBI taxonomy): domain Bacteria; kingdom Pseudomonadati; phylum Thermodesulfobacteriota; class Desulfuromonadia; order Desulfuromonadales; family Geopsychrobacteraceae; genus Desulfuromusa; species Desulfuromusa ferrireducens. Next base: position 2,220,125 of record NZ_AP042415.1, on the reverse strand, counting down.
CATCTGCCGCCATCCTGGCGCAACAAGGGGCAAGTGCCTACCTTATTTTCGACCAGTCGGTTCGTGACAGTCTGAAGAAAATTGAGGGCTATATCAATCTGCAGTTTGTCAATCAGGGTCAAACGGTCGCCGAACTGGCAGACAAGATTGGCACCCCGGCGGCCGAACTGGAGAAGACCCTGAACAGCTACAACGATTCTGTGGCTGCGGGAAAAGATGTCCAGTTTGAGCGGCCCAACCTGCCACGGCAGCTGGCGAACGCCCCTTTCTACGCGATCGAGGTGACCCCCGCCGTTCACCATACGATGGGTGGCGTGGTTATTGACACAAAAACAGCGGTAAAAGGACAGGATGGCGAAACTATTGCCGGACTGTTCGCTGCCGGGGAAGTGACCGGCGGGGTGCATGGTGCCAACCGTCTGGGTGGTAACGCCATTTCTGACATTGTCACTTTTGGCCGTATTGCCGGGGCACAGGCGGCTGAATATGCCAAGCAACACAAGTAATTTAGTCGGCAAGCGCCTTTGATTTGCCAAGCAAGCAGAGCGGACCTGTGTTTTCGGTCCGCTCTGCTTAATTCAGTACAGCTAAAACGCCATCACCTGTCCCCTTTGGGCTGAATGATGAAATACCGCATGGTCACAAACCAGCGCCGCCTGTTCCGAGGGCTATTTCTGATCAACTTCTTGATCTCCCTGGGATTCGGAATCGGTGATGCCTTTTTCCCCCTCTATTGCCAGAGCATTGGCGCCCGTGGCTTATTGCTGGGCGTCGCGGTTGGCAGCTATGCCCTGGCAAAGATCATCTTTAGTCCGCTTATGGGACAGTTGGCTGACCGGATTGGCAGACGCCCTTTAGTTCTGGGGAGTCTGTTGCTTTACCTCATGGTTTCGGCAATTTATTTAGCGACCGAAAGCCTGGCCATCGTTATCTGTCTGCGCCTGCTGCAAGGGATCAGTTGTGCCATGTTCCGGCCCGTTGTTCAGGCCATGATCGCCGAACAGGCCCCAAAGGCTCATCGGGCATCTGTTCTGGGCCGTTTTGATACCTCATTTTATGCGGCACTCTGTATCGGTCCTGTCATTGGCGGGATCATCATTGACGACTGGGGTTATCACGGGCTGTTCGGGGCCTTACTCTTTTGCAGCCTCACCGCCCTCGGTCTGGCGCTGGTAATCTTTCGCCGAGATCCGACAGCCAATACGGTCGGCTCAGAAGCAAAAGAAAAGACCGCTTTCCGGATGCTCGTCCGGCAAGGAGGGAACTTCCCCGGGTTGTTGTTATTTATATTTGGCCGCGCTTGCGGGATCACCGCCTGCGCCACTTGTTTGCCGATTCTACTCTCTACGAAACTTGGTTTGAGCGGCATCCAGGTCGGCATTATCATGGCCTCGGCAACAATGGTGATGACTGTTCTGCTGCGACCGTTTGGGAAAATTGCCGACAGGGTCTCCCATAAGCGGTTGGTCCTCTGCGGTGGCACGGTCGTGGCCCTCTTGTACATGTTGTTGCCTGCGGCCATCGACTTTAGCCAGGTACTGGGAATCACCCTGGCCATCGGGACGTTCAGCGCACTTTCCCAACCGGCGACAAATGCCCTATTGGCTGAGGAGGGTCAACGACTGGGCATGGGTAAATCCATCGGAGTCTTCCATGGTTTCATGAATCTGGGGTTCCTTGCAGGCGCTTTGGCGGGAGCGGTTATCCAAGCGGCGCTAGGCCTACAGGCGGTGTTTGTCTCTATTGGCCTGATTGGCCTGATATCGTTGGCCGGACTTGCCCTTCCACAACCCCTTCCCTTTGCAGGTGATGTCAGACAGCGCAACGCCTGCGTCCAGAAATACTAAATCGGCATGCCCTGAGACGTTAAATCCCGACGAAACAGATCAAAGCCTTTTTGCCAACCAAAGACCGGGCAAGCACACCCCTCCCCTGAAAAGCATGACCACAAAGCTAATTAAAATAAGATTCAGCGTAGCAGGGACAAGGACTGCGCAAGACCAACCATGGTGATTCCTTGCGCAGTCCCTGCCAAGACCAACCCCGATTGGTGGCTTTCCCTATCCGCCTTTAAGGGTTTCCCCCGATACCCCTTTTCCCAGTAGAGCGCTAGGCTTCCAAACAAAATTGCTGAGCGGAAACCGACCTGCCACCGAAACAACCAAGATCGGTCTCCAACCATCAGCTCCACACGTAAAACGACAGCCAGAAAAGGCTGTCAAACACCGAAATTTGGAGGTCTCATGAGAAAATCGTTTATCTGCTTCACCACCCTACTGGTACTGTGCTGCGCCATGGTCGCCTGCCTGCCGCAGAATGATCCGACCGCTCCGGTCACCGAGCAAGGGATCGCAGCCGGTCAGAACGGCTCCAACTGCACCGCGTGCCATGCCAACAAAGGATTTTTGCTGGAAAATCGTCAGCAGTTTCTGGCTCAACAAGCCGCAACAGCAGAGCATGATGCCACCGAGCAGGAAGAAGGTGAAGCCGAATCGATCACCGCGGAAGACCTGGCAGCCGGACTGTACGTTGACCTGAAACTGATGGCGGCCCATGGCGATGTCGACTGCATTAGTTGTCATACGCAACTCAACAACACAGAAGAGGCGGCAACGCCCAACTGGCACGCTGCCACCATTCGCGATCCGAGCGCCGATGGCGGTCAGGTCTGCGCCAGCTGTCACGGCCAGGAAATGGTCGATACTTTTAAAGCCTCTCTGCACTTCACTATGAACGGCGTCGCCAAAGGTCTCTGCGAGAGGTTGAAACAGACCCCCAACTCACAAGAATTGTTTGACGAGATCTTTTTTGAGCCGGAAATGTACATGGGCTGCAACACCTGCCATGCCACCTGTGGTCAGTGTCACGTCAGCAAACCGAATATCACCGGCGGCGGACTGCTCAACAGTCACGCCTTCGGCAAGCCGAGCCCAGAGAGTAGCTGCGCTCCCTGTCACTACGAAAACGCCGATTATCACCAGGAAGTTGATGTGCATGCGACCAAGCACGGCTTGAGCTGCCTTGACTGCCACACCGATCTGGTCGAATTCCATGGTCGTTCTCTGGCCGACATGCCAGAAGGGAAGCTGCACTATAAAGGCCCCGACAGCAAAGCGACCGGTCCGATCGAGACAAACATGAAGAACGACGTTGTGCAGGTGACCTGCGAGCAATGTCATGCAGAGAAGGTCCAGGATCATCCGGTCAAAGGGGTCGATCATTTCTCCAAGATGGATTGTGCCGCCTGTCACTCGCTGCCCTATTCCAACTGTTTCGGCTGTCATGATGGCGAGAAACCTGAGTATGTCGGCGCCTGGGGCAACGGCGATCCCGACACCTTGAACGTCAAACTGGGTCTCTCGATTCCGGGAGATCCAAACAGCAAGCTGACCACCCTGAACCATGCCGGCATGGCCGAAGGAGCATTCGGTGAAGGAGCGCCGGTGATCGACACCAAGAACCCGGCAACCAAATCGATGTGGACCGCTTTCGCTTCCCACTTTATCGCCACCACGCCACTGGTCAGCGATGCGGCCAAAGCCAGCGGTAAGATGTGCGACAACTGCCACAACGGCAATCTCGAGATCTTCCTGCAAGCCAAAGATCTTGATCTCGGCGGCAACGATCCGGTCAGCGAGATCGACTGGGCTGTGCCATTGGAACGCCTCCCCAAGCACTAGTCCGACCGCCCCGGAGCGGGTGCCCGGTCGGAAGGTCGACCGGGCACCCGCTGTTACCACCCTAATGACGAGAAGTTCTTACTTTGCAAGTAATTGAACAGGAGTACCCGATGCTGAAAAAAAACACTAACATGGCTTTAGTCTTTATCAATATCACCTTGACCATTGCCTTGATGGCTTTCTTTCTGACCTTCCAACCTGCCCGCGCCCATGCGGAGTTGCCAATCTACAGCCAGAACGGATTCGACCTGGCACTGACCCTTGATGCGGCGGCGGGAGTTTTTACCACCTCCAATTCCAATTTCGGCGCCGCTACCAGCGCGGGAAAAGAGAATGTCGACTGGAGCGAGGCCTATTTTAAGCCAGTGCTTAACGCTTCCTATGCGGCCAATAATTTAGGTGAGATTTATAGCGGCTTCAGTTACGTCGCCAGCGGCACCTTCGGTGATGGCGATCCGAGTGAATTCACTTCGAGCGATTCTGACGGCTTCGAATCGGAGCAGCGTTATCTCGGTTTTAAAACCGGCCAATTCGCCAGCTTCGGCATCAGCAACCTCGATATCTCCGTCGGTGAGCAGGAGTTCGCCATCGGCGATGGTTTCCTGATCATGGACGGTGAGTTCGACAGCAGCTATGGTGCCTATTGGCTCAATCCCCACCTATCGTTCAAAAACACCGCCATCATCAAGAGCGATATCGGTGCCGTCCACACTGAGTTTTTCTTCCTGCAAGCTGACGAAGACTCCGGCGACACCGAACTCTACGGTTTGAATATCGAATATAACCATGAAACGCTGGGAACCGTCGGGGCCTCTTACCTTACCGTTACCGATGTCGACAGCACCGGTGATTACGCTCTGCGTGATAATATGGATGTCTACAGCGTTCGCGGCCAAGGGACCCCTTTGGCCAATCTCGGCCAAGAGAACCTGTTCCTCGCTTTTGAGTACGTCCACCAAGGTGGCGGTGAAGCCGTTGATATCGATGCCAATGGCTACTACCTCGAAGCAGGCTACACCCTGGCCGATCTCCCCTGGAGCCCGACGCTGAGCTACAAGTACGCCTTCTTCAGCGGCGATGATTCAAGCGACAGCAAAAACCAAGCCTTCGACCCGCTGTTTTACAGCATGGGACGCGGTTGGGGATCACACATCATGGGTGAGATCGTTGGCGAGTACTACCTGTTTAACAGCAACCAAAAGGTCCACATGGTCAGCCTCAATCTGCAACCGAGCGAAGCCTTAGCGACCGGAATCCTCTTTTACGATTTCTCTCTCGATGAGAAAAACTACTACGGAACCTCTGTCAGCGATGACAAGTTTGCCCAGGAAATTGACCTTTATGCCGACTATAGTCTCACCGACAATCTGTTCCTGACCGCGACCCTTGCCTGGGCCACCCCCAAGGGCGCAGCCAAACAGTCCTTTGCTAACGACGAAGACAGTTACCTGGCTCAGCTCGCTGTCTACCTGAGCTTCTAAGCAAAGCCAGAACAAAAAATAATCGGGCGCCTGCTTTACATTTAGCAGGCGCCCTTTTTTATCAGCAACAGTTTAAACGAGCAATGGCGACGACCAACCAGGTATTGGCTAACTGAAAAAATAAGGGATTCCCTTATAGACTTTCCCTCGAGAATGAAGTCATGCTAGGAGGGTGTCGGACTATACGGGCAGAAGCGAAAACTTGGAGGTTTGAGACCAAATTTCGGCTCATTTGAGAGCGCATAGCCATAGCTATGGTCTGAAAAGGAGCTGAAATTGGGGCCAAACAGCCGAATTTGCAGCCTGCTCATGGATAGTCCGACAGGCTCCTAAATAAGCTCAAAAAAAGTCATCAACAAAAGGAACGTCCATTGATATTGCGTAACAAGCCACAGCCTCAAAGCGCAACATTGAATTTTAGCGCGGCAATCATCCTGTTGGCGCTTTTTCTTGTTCTGGGCCACACCACAAGCGCCCTTGCGACTGCGGACAAACAACTGGTGCGGATCGGTGTCACCCAGGATCCACCGCTTATCTGGCGGAATGAGCAGGGGCAAGTGCGTGGTTTTTTCGCCGACATCCTCGAGCATATTGCGCATCAGGAAAACTGGCAGATTGAATATATTCCGGTCCCCTGGTGTGGCACGATGGAGATGCTGAAAAGCGGAGATGTCGACCTTATTCCGGGCGTCTATCCACGCTTGAATACAGAGCAGGATTTCACGCTGTCGGAATCCCCTATTCTGATCGATTGGGGACAGGTTTACAGTAGCCGCGATGCCAACATTCAGACCATCCTTGATCTCGAAGGAAAGCGGATTGCGGTTGAAAGTTCCTGCGTCTTTTTCGAAGGAGAAACCGGCATCGGCCAGCTGGTGGAAAAATTCAACGTTAATGCCGTTTTCGTCGGGTTTACCAATCCTATCAAGGCATTGCAGGATTTCCGGGACAATAAAGTCGACGCCATCGTGTTGGGACGCTTCTACAACAACATGGAAGAGATGGGCAATGACATTGTCAAAACCCCGATCCTGCTCAATCCGATCACCCTCTATTTTGGTGCACCGAAAAACAGCTATTCGCCCCACTTGAACGTTATCGATGCCCATATTCGCGAAATGAAATCGAACCGGGCATCCATTTACTACCAGAGCTGGGATAAATGGTTCAGCCGCAGTCTGGGAACTGAGCTCCCCACCTGGTTACTGCATTTGGCCGCCGTTCTTGGCGGAGCGGCCCTGCTGCTATTCGGCTTTTCGCTGTTCGCCCGTTACCAGGTAGAAAAAAAAACCAGAGAGATTTCAGTCAAAAATGAACGGCTCCGCTCACTGTCGATGGAGCTGACCCTTGTCGAAGAGGAGGAACGGCGGCGACTGGCGGAATTGCTGCACGACAACCTGGGGCAAAACCTGGCCCTGACCAAGATCCGCCTGTCGGCAATGGAGACGTCTGCGGCAGCAAAGGGCTGTCAGGACGCGCTGGCCGACATCAAAAGCTTTCTCAATCAAGCGATTCACGCAACCCGTTCGCTGACAACCGAGATGAGCCCGCCAGCGCTCTACAATCTGACCTTTGGGGCCTCTCTGAAATGGCTGGCGGAAAACATTCTGCGCAGCAACAACATCGAAGTCGAAGTGATCAACAATGGACAGGAGATTACTCTGGCCGAAGACACCAAGGTGCTGCTGTTTAAAACCATCCGCGAGCTACTGGTCAATATCGTCAAACATGCGGCGGCCAGTTACGTGAAAATTGAACTCAAGGTCATTGACCAGAAGCTGCTACTCTCGATTGAGGATAACGGCGTCGGCATGCAGGGGACTCCTCTTTCCGATCACGATCTGGAACAAACCGGTTTCGGACTTTTGAGTATCCGCGAACGCCTGACCTATCTGGGCGGTGAGTTTCAGATCAGCTCGATAAAGGGCACGGGCACGTCAGCTCATCTACAGATCCCGCTCGAAAAAAGCATAAATCGAGGTACAAAATGAAAATCAGAATCGTCCTGGCTGATGATCACAGTATTATTCGCGCCGGTATCCGCAACTTGCTCGATCAGGAAGCGGATCTCGAGGTGGTGGGAGAAGCCAGTGATGGCCGCGGGGTCATCCGGCTAAACCAAGAGCTGGAGCCGGATGTTTTAATTATGGACATCACCATGCCGAACCTGAACGGCATCGACGCAACACGCCAGATCATCCGAAAAAACCCGGCAACCAAGATCATCGCCCTCTCCATGCATTCGGACCATCATTTTGTTGCGGAGATGCTCCAAGCAGGGGCAACGGCCTATCTGCTGAAAGATTGCGTCTATGACGAACTGGTGCAAGCGATCCACTTGGTCTGTCAGGGGAAAACCTACTTGAGCCCGGAAATAGCGAGCCTGCTGGTCAAGGACTATCGCTCGCAAGTCACGCAGACACTGGCACCCAAAAGTGCAACCCTCTCCCCTCGCGAACGGGAAGTTCTACAATTACTGGCAGAGGGCAACGCGACCAAAACCATCGCGGAAAAGCTCTACCTGAGCGTTAAGACCATCGAGGCCCATCGTGCCCAGATCATGCGAAAACTGGATATCCACAATGTTGCGGATTTGACCAAATACGCCATCCGCGAGGGGCTAACGTCGCTATAATTGAGCAGCCACGGACATATCGTCCGACACCTCCAGCGCGATCCCTTCCCACTGCTGTTTCAAATGGGCAGAACGATCCGCGACTACCAAAAAATATCATCACGCACTTAACAATTCTTAACGCTTATAACCACCCACTATACGTTAATTTGTACACTAAACAATCGAACAAATTAATGAATTCCTATCGCGGACAACACGAATGAATTCGTCGCATACGATATGGGCCACTGAGGGGTGTGAATTTTGCGAGACCGTTTTAGAGCAATTGTTATTGATGATATGGACTTCTGCCGCGATCTTCTCTGTGAGTTTCTGGAAGAACGGGGCTACCAGGTGTTGAGTTTCCCCAACGTGACAAGCTGCCCGCTATTTTCCGCCCAGCGATCACTGTGCCCCAAACCAAACGCTTGTGCGGATTTTCTCTTGACCGACAACCGTCTGCCGTATTTGTCAGGCATCGATTTTTTGGAACTGCTGTCACAAGGCAACTGCCATATCAATACGCAGTGCAAGGCAATATTTTCCGCCTATTGGTCTCACGATGAGCTGGAAAAAGCGAAACAACTCAACTGTAAAACCTTTCACAAACCATACAACCTGGAAGTTCTTGGTAAATGGCTGGACAAAGGGGAAAAGTTCATTCCGGCCAACCGCACCTTAACTGCCCTTGGCGATGCCATGAACAACAATGAGCGACAGGCTCTGATTAACCTGAAACGTTAACATTGACGTTTCGACCAAATAGGTAAAATAATATCACCAGCACGACATGGGGGTGGGGCATGCATATTCTAGTTATTGACGATGGTCTCGACATCTGCAATTTGCTGCAGGATTATCTGACGCAGGAAGGGTTTCGAGTTGAGACCGTGCAAGATGGGATCAGGGGGCTGGAGCGCAGTCTCTCTGGAGAGCACACCTTTGTCATTCTGGATGTTAAACTACCTGGTATGGATGGATTTGAAATTCTGCGCCAGATCAGGTTGTATTCCAATATTCCCATTCTGATGCTGACCATCTGCGACGAAGATAACGACCGGATCAAAGGGCTAAAAATGGGGGCGGATGACTATCTGGCCAAGCCCTTCAACCTGCAAGAACTCCTGGCACGCATCAACACTATCTCACGTCGCTGCACAAATAGCGCGATAACAAAAAAAACCCTCGAGACCCTGACTGTAGGCGACATTCTGCTCGATCCCGGTTCACACAGGGCTTATCGTAATGACAAGGAAATCTCGCTGACTGCCGCTGAATTCACCCTCCTGGAAGTTCTTCTGAGCAACGCAGGACAGGTCATTCCACGTGAAGAATTGGTGCGTCTTGTTCAGGGCCGTAACCACAATCCGTACGACCGTAGCATTGATGTCCATATCAGTCATTTGCGAAAAAAACTTTCCAGTCATGATGACGGCTCGGAACGAATTAAAGCGGTTCGCGGCGTCGGTCACTTCTATTCGCTACCGACCGAACCAGCCACTGCGACCGAAGTTCAATAATTATATACAGCCCCTTCGCCTGCTGAGTTCAACCCAGGCTGCCATAAATAGCTGATCACGTCCCGGGCGGTGCGAACCTGGAACTTCTCTTCATCACTAGCCATCCAGGCCAGACTCAACGACAGAGTCAACCAACCTTTTTGCCAAATGACCGCCTGTCCGGCATCAACCAGCAAACGCGCTTCGTCTTCACGCATGATCGCCACCCCCTGGCCATCCAATACCAATTGCTTGACGATATATTCATCCACCGTTTTCACCATTTGTTTCGGCAACAACTGCTGGTTGCTGAATTCCTGCAAGATCGCATCATAAGGAGGTGAGCCATGTTCAACCCAGACCCAGGGGAGTCCGGCCACTTCTTGCCAGCTCAACTCCGGCCCGGAAGAACCCATGTGCTTTGGAATAACAACACAAAAACGGACATCTGAGAGCTTCTGACAGCGAATATCGGTATCGCTGGTGACCCCGTAAAGAAAAGCCAGATCAAGTTGCCCCTGCCGGAGCATCTGCGCCGTACCCGCCGTCTGACTGGCAAGAAAGATAACGTTCATTTCGCTATACAGTTGCTGCAAGCGACGATTTATCGCTCCAACGCGTAAAAAACCGGGGTCGGCATTGAGTCCAACGTGCAGCGTTTCTCCGCCACCGTGACGCAGTGCCTGTGCTTTTTGCAGCAGCGTCTCTTCACTCTCCAGTAATCTGTCGACATACGGCAGCAGTTCGCGCCCAGCCTCGTTCAACTGCATCCCCCGCGGTGAACGGGTGAACAGATGACACTCAAATTCCCCTTCCAATTGCTTGAGTTGGCTCGACAGTGCCGACTGGCTGATATTCAGTTGCTCGGCTGCCCGGGTTAAATTGCCTGTTCTGACAATCGCAACAAAGCTCTTTAATCGATAAAGTTCCATCGTTATACGTTCGATTATATCGAACGCTCCCTGCGAAAAGATCAATTGGATAATTCGCCAAGACTACTGTAAAACTTGCACCGTTCCAACCTAAATCCAGTTTTCAACACCATGCATCTCGTTCGATTTTATTTATTTCAATAGATTCAATCGAGGCCTCAGGAGGACGCCATGCGTCAAGCACTTTTAAAACCTGCCATAACGGTTCTGACCGGACTTTTCCTTATGTTTAGCGCTATCGGCACTGCGAGCGCCGCTAGCGACGCCTTGGCCGCATGGCAACCAAAGTTCGACCCATCTACAGCCGAATACACCTATCTGGTTTCAAATGTCGCTCACCCCGGAATCGCCGGAATCGGTGTTGGCTACAAAATACGCGACCGGGTCTGGGAAAAAAGCAACGGCCGACTCTATGTGGATTTTCGTCCGCTGTCGCAACTCGGCGGAGAAAAGGATGTTATCAACAAATTAAAGCTCGGTGCAATTCAGGGCATGCTCTGTTCTTCTGTTGCCGCGGCCAACGTCTCGAACAAACTCGGCCTAGTCAACCTTCCCTTTGTCGTCGACACCTTCGACAAGTTGGAAACCTTCCGCAACACCCCGGAGCTGTGGAATGAGTACCGAGATTCTGCGCTGCGCAACAACCTAATGGTACTCGACATTACCGGTTACGGCACCTACGGCTGGGCGACAAAAACTCCGGTCACCGATTTAACCGACGCTAAACTGATAAATTTTCGCATCGCCCAAGCACCGGTCAATACCGATATCTACAAATCCTGGGGGCTAAAATTCACCGTTCTCCCCTGGCCCGATGTGCCACAGGCATTGCAGACCGGTGTCATCACCGGACTCGACCACACGCCGATCGTCTGCAACGTGACCAAGAAATTTACCGTGGCCAAACATTTCACCCAGGTGAACTACGCCCAAGGGCTGTTCGTCCATCTGGTCAATCGCCGCTGGTTCAACAAATTACCCAAAGACCTGCAACAGATTATGACCGAAGTGGTTATCGAGGAAAGCGCCAAGGCGCGCCTTGCAACCAGAGAACAGCAGGATCAACAAATTGCCGCAGCAAAGGAAGCGGGGGTAACGTTCCACAATTTAACTGCCACCGACAGGCAACAGATGATCGCCCAGGCGCAACCGGTGTATGAGAAGTGGCAACAGAAAATTGGTGCCGAATATCTGCAAAAGGTTCGCAGCACATTGGGCAACTAACTTAAGCATAGTGATCGACTTTACGGAACGGCTCGGAGTTCTAACTTCGGGCCGTTCCAGGTTCTGCTAATCGGCGCCACGAACTTCTTTTAGCGAACAAAAAATACGTTCAAACACCCTATATCCGTGCAACTCAGACGTCTAAACAACTCAAACCCTCCCCGCTACATACATTGATTAATTAATATCTCAGCATATTCACACCTAAAGAGCCGTACTTTTCTCTTCCCTTTAGGTTATTTTTTTTGCTATTATGTGTCCCGCTTGTGATTAGCTAGAAACATGCTTCTCTTTCTAGATTCTACTATCGGAGTTCAAAGGAGGATGGGTACGATGATTCGGGTGATTTACAGAGACGGTATCGAGGATCTGGTCACGCAGAAATTTCTGGACATCCTGCTCTTCATGGGCGAGGTGCAGATGTTTCAACGCAACAAAGACTGGGCCGTAGTCGGAGTTGATCAAGTCCGCGCCGAAAGCCGCCACATATTTACCGGACAGGACCGTCGCTTGCATCAACAAACCAGCGTCCAACAGTTGTCGATGTGTGGCTGATAAACTGATATTATTTGCAAAAAAAGGCCGGATGATTTCATCATCCGGCCTTTTCTTATTGACCGATTAATTAGCCTACCACTCACCTGCCACCGGAATCCCCTGGCAGGTCAGGAAAAGATTTCGGGAATTTCAAATCAGGCGGGCCCGGCGGCCCCTTTGTCCCCCCCTTAAAGAAACTGATCAGTGCAGTAAAGACCAGTTTGACACCACGCCAGATTTTCGGCAGCAGCCAAACCATCATCAACACAAAGACCAGCAAGAAAACGATGAACAACAGCGGATAGTGCAGGGCCGTCCAGAGACCGGCAACGACCAGAACATCCTCGGTCAAAGACGCCATCCAGTTGGTGAACGGCTCCGGCGAGGCGTTGATCAGTACTCGCGAACCGGCCTTGGTGGCATGCGCACCGGCGGCCAACCCGCCGCCGACGATTGCCGCGGCCAAAGAAACCGCCGGATCCATTTCACCGACGGCACCGGCAGCCAGCATGGCTCCAGCCGGGATACGGATAAATGTGTGCAGGGTATCCCAGGAATTATCCACCCCCGGAACCTTGTCAGCGACGAATTCTACCAGGTACATCGCCCCGGCGGCAAAGATCACCAAAGGGTTGGTTAAAATTAGCAGATCAGGCGGCAGCACAAGACTCCCCGACGAGCCAAGCAGCCCTAACATCAGTAGCGCAGCATACAAATTGATACCGCTGGCCCAAGCGACCCCCATGCTCAAGGCAATTATCGTAGCAATCTGATCTAACTGTTCCATGCGCTTCCTCTCTCAACTAAATAATCAGATATCGGTTTAATCCATACAATCATAACCGGAAATCATGCAAAAGCGATAGACAGCAGGTGACATTCCTATCGATAGAAAGATTCCCAACAGCTGGCAAAGTATAGATTACCGAAATGGTCATATTTGCTGAGCGATTACATTGCCTTTCACGATTAAAGTTCTTGACAAATACACTCGTGATCCCTAAATTGAAATTCGTTTTCAGAATCAATTTCACGAGGAGTATTTTACATGGACCGTCTCAACCTGTCTTTTCTAACCCTGGTACTATTCGCCCTGCTGTTTTCTTCGATCCCGGTCTATGCCGATGAGCTGGTCGTCTACTCAGCCAGAAAAGAACACCTGATCAAGCCACTGTTCGATGCCTACAGCAAAGAGTCGGGCGTCAAAATTACTTACGTGACCGACAAAGCCGGCCCCTTGCTGCAGCGCCTCAAGGCCGAAGGTAAAAACACGCGCGCCGATCTGCTGCTCACCGTCGATGCCGGCAACCTCTGGCATGCCGCCAACGAAGGGGTCCTGCAAGAGGTTTCTTCAGCGGTGCTAAGCAACAACATCCCGGCTAACTTGCGTGACCCCGACAATCGCTGGTTCGGTCTTTCTCAACGCGCCCGCACCATCGTCTACAGTACCGAACGGGTCAAGCCGGAACAGTTGAGCAGCTACGAAGCCCTCGGCGATGCAAAATGGAAACAACGCCTGATCCTGCGCACCTCGAAAAAGGTTTACAACCAGTCCCTGGTGGCCATGCTGATTGCTGAACATGGCGAACAGAAAACCAGTCAGATTGTTGAATCCTGGGTTGCCAACCTGGCGGCACCACCTTTTTCCAACGACACCAAGGTCATGGAAGCGATCCTGGCTGGGCAGGGAGATGTCGGTGTCGTCAACACCTACTATTTCGGTCGGCTGTTGAAGAAAAATCCAGAGCTAAAACTGGCCCTTTACTGGCCGAACCAGGACAGCACCGGCGTGCACGTTAATGTCTCTGGCGCTGGCGTGACCCGCTACGCGAAAAACCCGCAAGCGGCGATCAAGCTCCTGGAATGGCTCTCCTCGACCAAAGCGCAAAACATGTTTGCTGATGCCAACATGGAGTATCCGGTTAATCCAACCGTTGAAGCCCACGATTATGTCAAGGCCTGGGGCAAATTCAAAGCGAGTGAGCAGAATCTCGCCAGCGCCGGAGCGCTGCAAACCGACGCCATCAAACTGATGGACCGTGCGGACTACCGTTAAAGGGCTACTGTGAGAGACATCTCCACCTCACCGGCGAATCGGGCTGGAGCCTCCCTGCGAGGCGTCAGCCGCCTGCTGCAGAAACCAAGCGGCTGGCAGTGGCTGACTATAGGTGTTGCCCTGTTGGTGCTGGCGCCACTATCGATCCTGCTGCTGGCCTGGCAGCAACCGGCCTGGGATATCTGGCAGCACCTGCTGCAGACCCTCCTCGGCAGACTACTGCTCAACACCCTGACCCTGGTGCTGGGCGTCGCCACCGGCACCCTGCTGCTCGGCGTCAGTCTCGCCTGGCTGACTGGCGCCTGTGAGTTCCCTGGCCGCAAGTATTTTTCCTGGCTGCTGCTGTTACCATTGGCCATGCCGACCTACGTTCTGGCCTTTGTCTTTCTCGGCCTGTTTGATTATGCCGGTCCGGTACAGACACAGCTGCGCGACTGGTTCGGTCGTGGCGTCTGGTTTCCCGATATCCGTTCCGCCGCAGGCGTCATCCTGGTGATGTCGCTGGCACTCTACCCCTATGTTTACCTGCTGGCGCGCAACGCCTTTCAGACCCAGGGCAAAAGGGCACTGGAAGCGGCACAAAGCCTTGGTTGCTCACCAGTCTCCGGTTTTTTTCGCGTCGTGCTGCCGATGGCCCGCCCCTGGATTGCCGGTGGTGCAACCCTGGTGCTGATGGAGGCCCTGGCCGACTTTGGCGCCGTCTCGATCTTCAATTACGACACCTTCACCACCGCCATCTACAAAGCATGGTTCGGCTTCTTCTCGCTGGCCGCTGCAGCACAACTCTCGTCCTTGCTGGTGGTGCTGGTTTTTTTGTTGATTTTGCTGGAACAGAAGCTGCGCAAGCGGATGCGCTTCGGCCAGAGCCGGGTCGCCCCACAAGCGGAGCGGATCGTCTTAACAACCGGAAAAAAATGGCTGGCAAGCGGCTTTTGCCTGCTGGTGCTGCTGATCGCTTTTTTGCTGCCGGCTCTGCAACTTTTGAGCTGGAGCCTGGAATCCTTCCATCAGGAGTTTGACAGCCGCTACCTGTCGCTGCTGGGCCACTCCTTGGCCCTCGGACTCAGTTCGGCTCTGCTGATCACGACTGTCGCCCTCCTGCTCGCCTACGCCGGCCGCCGCCATCAGGATCGCCTGACCCATGGCTTGATCCGCATCGCCACCCTCGGTTATGCCTTGCCCGGTACGGTGCTGGCGGTCGGTATTTTTATTCCGCTGGCCAAACTGGACAACCTGCTGATCAACCTGGCGCGCAGTCTATTCGGCTGGGAAATCCCGCAACTGCTACAGGGCACCATCATGATCATGCTGCTCGCCTACCTGATCCGCTTTATGGCCGCCGGTTTTAAATCGATCGACAGCGCCATGCACCGGTTGACCAACAACATCGATGAGGCATCAAGATTGATGGGCTTGCGCGGTATCAAACTGCTGGCAAAAGTCCATCTACCAATGTTGCGCGGCGGAATTTTTACCGCCCTGACCCTGGTGTTTGTCGATGTTATGAAAGAGATGCCGATCACACTGATGACCCGCCCTTTTGGCTGGGATACCTTGGCAACCAAGATTTTTGAACTGACTTCGGAAGGGGAATGGGAACGGGCGGCGCTGCCGGCGTTAACCCTGCTGCTTTCCGGTTTGATTCCGATTGTGGTGCTGATGCGTGGCACGGAAAAAGGCTGAGTAACCTGATGAATGACAACCAGACGATCCTTGAATTAAAGCAGATTTCTCAGGCCTACGGAAAACAGTTAGTGGTCAAAGACCTCTCTCTGACTCTCAAAAAAGGCGAGATCGGCTGCTTGCTCGGTGCCAGCGGTTGCGGCAAAACCACCGTCTTGCGCACCATTGCCGGATTTGAAGCCTTGCTCGATGGGAAAATCTCCATCGCTGGCGAGATCGTCAGCAGCGCGAGTTTTTCACTACCGCCGGCGAAACGGCAGATCGGCATGGTTTTTCAGGATTACGCCCTGTTTCCGCATCTGACCATCTTCGACAATGTCGCTTTCGGCCTAAGTGGCCTGGGGAAAAAGGAACAGCTCCACCGGATCACCGAAGCCTTGGAACTGGTCGGCCTGCGCAGCGAACACAGCAAGTACCCGCATGAAATCTCCGGCGGTCAGCAACAACGGGTTGCTCTGGCGCGGGCCTTGGCACCCCAACCACACCTGTTGCTAATGGACGAGCCATTTTCCAATCTGGATGTCACGCTGCGCGAACGACTGTCGATGGAGGTCCGTGACATCCTCAAGGAGTACGGCACCACTGCGCTGTTCGTGACCCATAACCAGAACGAAGCCTTCGCCGTGGCCGACCGGATCGGCGTCATGCACAACGGCGAGATCCTGCAATGGGACAACGCCCACAATCTTTACCATCAACCGATCAGTCCGAAAATTGCCGAGTTTGTCGGCGAGGGAACACTGATAACAGGGATTGTCCGCCAAAAAAATCAAGTCGAAACCGGACTCGGCCTGCTCGCAGGTGTGGTCGATCAATCCCTGCCGGCGAACACCGCCGTGCAGCTGCTGGTTCGCCCGGAAGATATTGTTCACGACGATGACAGCCCGGTCAAAGCACAAGTCATCCGCCGCAACTTCCGCGGCGCCAACATCCTCTACCATCTGCTGCTCACCAATGGCGATCAGGTGCAGGCGCTGGTGCCAAGTCATTGTGATCACCAACCGGGAGAAAAAATCGGCATTCAGCCGGATGTCCGCCACCTGGTGCTGTTTCCGCTTGGCTGAAGTCAGTGACTAAACGGGAGCAAAGAGAAATTTGAGGAAAGTTCGCGTTCAGTAGAGAACGACCCGATCGCGACCGGCGTTTTTAGCCCGATAGAGGGCATCATCTGCCCGTTTGAGAACGGAATCAATTGACAGATCGTCAGCACTGAGCATAGTCAAACCGACACTGACGGTAAGACTCAGATCGCCCTGCCAGGTACGAACACGCATATTCCTGAGTTGCTCGCACAAGCGTTCACAAACCTGCAGCGCTTCGTTCTGGTCGGTCTGTATCAATGCGGCGGCAAACTCCTCGCCGCCAAAACGCCCGAACAGGTCGGTTTCGCGTAATTCCTGCAGACAACATTCAACCAGTTTGATCAGCGCTTCGTCACCGATATCGTGACCATAGGTATCGTTGACCGATTTAAAATAATCGATATCCATCAGCAGAACTGCTAATGGCTGAGCATAACGTTGGCTGCGTTTGGTCGCTGCGGTGACATGCTCAATAAAATGACGGCGGTTGTTGGCCCCAGTCAATGGGTCCGTGGTCGCCAGGTGCCGGAGTTCTTCTTCCATCTTTTTATTGGTAGTAATGTCGCGGATCACCGAAAAAATCCGCTGCCGCTCCATATCAGGATAAGCACTCCAGGCCAGCCACTTGACCGAACCATTCTTGCAAAGATAACGGTTTTCAAAACCAACCAGCTTTTCCCCATTGGTCAGTCGCTTGATGGCCGCAAGTGTCGGTTCCCGATCTTCCTCAAGCACGAATTTGGTCCAAGGGGATTTTTTCAGCTCTTCCAACGACCAGCCAAGAGTCCGTGTCCAGGCCGGATTAAGTTCCTTAAAGCAGCCATCAAAACCGGTCACACAGAACATATCGAGGGAGACCTCGAAAACCCGCTGCCGATCATCCTGAGCCTGCTTTAGGATGGTAATATCGCGGCCGTTGATGACCACGTATTTCGGGATCAAATCCTGGCTGCGCAATGGCTGGTAGGTGATTGACATCAAGCGGCGCCCCAGCCCCGGCAGATCAACCCAGGTTTCGGTATGCACCGTTTCACCGCTGAAGGCAATATCCAGGTTGATTTGCGCATCGCGACGGAAGTTTTTTCCCCCGATCAACTCACGGAAATTGACAGCGAGCACCTCTTGACGGGTTTTATTGAAGGCTCCCAGGTAGGAATCGTTGACCACCTGATGATTATGGTGACGATCGATCAGCGCAATCAAATCGGGAGTTGAGGAGATAACCTGCTCGAAGCGACGCAGCTCTTCCTGAAGTTGGTGTAATTCTGTGATGTCACTGCCAAAAACAGAGATACCGACGATCCCGGCGGCTGATGCAACCGGCTGAGCAACCATCGCATATTCCCGCCCATTGAGTCCGGTATGGTTAAAGCGTAGTGTTTTCCCGGTCAGCACCCGATCATAAACCTGATCAAAATAAGCGGCCAGATTGGGCGACAGGAGTTCGGCACACGACAGACCGGGCCGCATCTCGATGCCGATCAACTCAAAAAAATTATCCCGACTGGCATCATTCGCCAGCAACAACAGCTTCTCTTTATTAACAAACCAGATTTGATCGTCGGTGCTATTGATCAACGCAGTCAGTTGATCAAAACCTTCCTGCAACAGTTCGGCCCGTGCGCCCGGCAAAACCCCTCGATCTTCAGGCTGCTGTAGAGCGGCGAGGAGGTCCCCGATCTGCCGACAGGCAGCAATAAATTTCGGGTCAGAATCTGCAGAAGTTAATTGGTTCATTGCCCCTCAGTAAAAACAAGTCTTCAGCCAGCAAGGCGAAGCAAGGGATGGAATTGGCGCCTGCCTAAAAAGCGGCCCGCACCTCACCCTTCCTCGCCAGTTCAATGTGGGTAAGAACCACGATAAACATTAATTGTTTCTTACGCAAGTAAAAGCAGCCAGATTCCGACGGGTCTGCAGAGGAATTATGACTCAACACAAGATTTATTTTGCATCGAGGCTTGCCAAAGTACCAATGTTATCGGCACAATAGACAAGCGTCGAAATTTCGACACAGAGCTCAGGAGGGATTCCATGACGATAGATAAAGATCGGCCGATTTTTGTTGCCGGAGCCGGAGGTTATATCGGCGGCCGTTTAGTGCCCCGCTTATTAGCAGCAGGTTACCGGGTTCGAGCCTTGGCACGCAGCCCGGGGAAATTGCTCCACCGTCGCTGGGGAAAGCATCCGCAACTGGAAATCGTCTGCGGCGACATCCTCGATTACCCCAGCCTGCTAGAGGGGCTTGAAGGCTGTCGGGCAGCCTACTATCTGGTCCATTCAATGAACCCGCTGGTCGATGATTTTTCCCATACCGACCGGGTCGCGGCAATGAACATGACCAAAGCGGCCGCCGCTGCCAAACTACAACAGATAATCTATCTCGGGGGGTTAGGCGAGGAAGGCAGCGGCCTGAGCCACCACCTGCAATCGAGAAGTGAAGTCGGTCAGTTGCTGCAATTGGGTCCGGTGCCGGTGACCATTTTGCGCGCGGCGATGATTATCGGCTCCGGCAGCGCCGCATTCGAAATCCTGCGATACCTGGTCGACCGCCTGCCGGTGATCCTGACGCCGCGCTGGGTCGACACCCCCTGCCAGCCGATCGGCGTGCGCAATGTCCTGCATTACCTGATCGGCTGCCTGGAGTGTCCGGAAACACTCGGCGAGACCTTCGATATCGGCCAATCAGAAATCCTCAACTATAGCGATCTCATGGGGATATATGCCGAGGAAGCTGGCCTGCGCAAACGCTGGATAATTCCGCTGCCATTTCTTACTCCACGCCTGAGTTCTTACTGGATTCACCTGTTGACTCCCATTCCCGCCGCCTTGGCCCGCCCCTTGACTGAAGGACTGAAAAATCCGGTCATCTGCCATGACAACCGAATTGCCGAACTGCTTCCTCAGGATCTGTTTGATTGCCGCCAGGCGATCCGGCTGGCACTGGAGAGGATGAAACAGCAACAGGTGGAAAGCTCCTGGACAGACTCGGGACCGATCCACCCGGCCGAATGGAGTAACTATGGGGATCCAGATTGGGCGGGGGGGAAAATTTTCACCGATGCCAGACGGATCACCATCACCGCCCGACCGGAGCAGATCTGGCCGGCACTGGCATCAATCGGTGGCAAAGTTGGCTGGTATTATGCCAATTGGTTATGGAAATTACGCGGCATGATTGACCGCGTTTTCGGTGGCGTCGGCCTGAGCCGCGGTCGGCGTGAATCACTGGAAATCTTTCCTGGCGACGCGCTCGACTTCTGGCGAGTAGTCGATGTGGAGCAACCGAAGCAGCTCCTGCTCAACGCCGAGATGAAGCTGCCGGGTGAAGCGGTCCTCTACTTCAAATTAACAGACCTGGGAGATGGTCGGACCGAGTTGAATCAAGTCGCCCGCTTTTTACCGCGTGGTTTATTCGGCTTACTTTACTGGTATGCGGTGACACCCTTCCATAGCTACGTCTTTAACGGCATGCTGCGCGGCATCGCAAATGCCGCGAAAACGCAGATTATAAGTGGGCCGGAGAGCTTTAAGCCAGACAACGACCAAATGCCCGACTAGAGAGAACCTCAATCGACGATGGCCAGCAGTAAGGTCTGGTCATCGTCGGCGGGACGACCAGCAACGAAAGATGCGACATCGGCATAAATTTGTTGCAGCATTTCTTCCGGAGTTTCACCTTCTGCCTTGGCCAGCTGTTCACTCAAGCGCTCCACGCCGTACATCTGTCCATCATTATCGAACCGCTCAATGAGGCCATCGGTGTAGAACAGCAACAGATCTCCCGACTGCAACCTGACCTCCTCAACCGGGATCAGCTCGTCATCATAGGACTTCAGCCCCATCGGGAAGATCCCTTCGCAGAAAAGCTCCCGCACTCCGATCGAGGGACGATAGAGCAGCGGCTGCAAATGTCCGGCCCGGGCCAACTTCAGCGTCCGCTTATTGGCATCATAAACAGCATAAAGAGCCGTCACCATCCGTGAATCAGAAACTTTGCACAGCTGGGTATTCAGGTACCGCAGCACCGCCACAGGATCACTGCCATCGCCAGAAAAAGATCGCAGCAGGGCACAACTCATCGCCATCAAAACCGCCGCCTGGGTACTATGGCCCTCAACATCGGCAACCAACAGTCCCCAACAACCATCCGCCAATGGCAGCACATCAAACAAATCACCACCGGCATAACGGCTGGTTTCGTAAATGACCGCCAGACGAAAGCCACTGATCTGTGGCAGATTTTTCAGCAGCAGTGAGCGCTGCGCATCGGCAACCTGCTGCAGTTCATGCTCCAACGCATCGCGCTGCTTCTGGACTTTCCTTTTCAGATGATTAATCGTCAAGTGGGTATTGACCCGGGCGATCACCTCTTCCAGGCGGAACGGCTTGGCAATGTAATCGACCGCCCCCAGTTCCAGACCTCGGACCTTATCCTCCATATCGTCCAGCGCCGAGAGAAAAATCACCGGAATCCCGCTAGTCAGAGGTTCTTCACGCAAACGTTGACAGACCTCAAAACCGTCCATACCTGGCATCAGGATATCGAGCAGAATCAAATCCGGCAGTTCACTCCGGGACAGTTCCAAGGCGGTCTGCCCATCTGCGGCAGCAAAGAGGCGATACCCCAGGCCATCGAGGGTCTCCTTGAGAAGTTCCAGATTGACCGGGCTGTCATCGACCAACAAAATTGTCTGATTATTATCCACGGGCTTCAATGTCATAAATGTCCTTCAACTTGCCATCCGCTGGCCCTTAACACCAAGTCTTGCTCAGGATGACCAGCATGTCAATTCCCTGCATGGCATTAATATTCAGGATATGACAAATTAATTGACCGCAATAACGGGGCATGACATTTTCTTTACAAATCTTTGACCAACCCATGACCACTCTTATCGCAGACACTGCTCAACTGGGGATACTTAAACCCAAGTCTAGGAGTGTGAGATGAAATCGATGCGAAAAAACCTGATCCCGACCCTGCTGCTATTGCTGCTCACCAGTTCAATCGTCCAGGCGGCGCCGCTGCTCAACCTTGACTTGAGCCTCGACCGCGATGTCCTGCCGGTCGGGCAACGCGAAACGGCCATCATCAAGATTGCCCTGCAAGTCCCGGAAATTCCACGCGAAACGGCCCGCCCACCGGTCAATCTCACCCTGGTCCTTGACCGCTCCGGCTCGATGGCAGGCGATAAGATCGTCAAGGCGCGGGATGCCGCCATCACCGCACTGCGCATGCTCGACACCCAGGACCTCTTTTCTCTGGTTATCTACGATCACAATGTGCAGACCCTGATTCCGCCGCAGTCGGCCGCTAACAGCGAATGGATCGAAGCGCAGATCCGGCGCATTGGCGCGGGCGGCAATACCGCCCTGTTCGGTGCGGTCAGTCAGGGCGCTGCGGAGATACGAAAAAATCTTGAGCGCAATTACGTACACCGCGTCGTGCTGCTCTCCGATGGGCTGGCCAATGTCGGTCCCAGTTCGCCGAGCGATCTGGCCCGTCTCGGTGCGGCACTGCTCAAAGAAGGCATCTCCGTCACCACCATCGGCATCGGTGGCAGCTTCAACGAAGACTTGATGAGCCAACTGGCAGACCGCAGTGACGGCAACCACTATTTCGTCGAATCGAGTATCGATCTGCCACGCATCTTTGCCTCCGAGCTTGGCGATGTGCTCAGCGTCGCCGCCCGCCGCATCAGCCTTGAACTGGAAACTCCGGTTGGGGTTCGGCCATTGCGGATAATCGGCCGCGAAGGACGGATTTCCGGCAACCGGGTGGAGATCCACCTCAACCAGCTCTACGCCGGGCAGGAGAAATACGTCCTGCTCGAAGTGCAGGTCAATCCTGGCCGCCCGGAGCAGGTGCAGAAAATCGCCGCCGCCCGCTGTTACTACGAAAACGCCCTGACCAATCGACAGGAAAGTGCCACCGCCCTGGCTCAGGTGCGCTTTTCGCCACGCCCGCAGGAGGTCCTCGAATCGGCCAATAAACCAGTCATTAAAGCGGTGGTCGAAAATGAAATCGCTGCCAGTCGCGAACGGGCCCTTGACCTTTACAACGCCGGACGTAAAGATGAAGCGGTCAGCGAAATTCGCCAGAGTAGCGACAAACTGAAAAGCCAGAGTGCGGCCCTCGGTTTCAGCGATCTGGCCGAGGAAGCCGAAGAATTTGAAAGCGATGCGGCAACCTTCTCGGTCCCGGCCCTGCCGAGTGCGGTGAAAAAAGGAATCCGTTCGGAGAGCTACAAGGTACGTAAGCAGCAAAAAAATTATTGATAACTGTTCCGCAAAGTCCGCGGTCATAGCCGCAGACTCTGCGGGCACGAAAGACATGCCTCTATGTCCAAAACCAAACGGATCATCCTCGCCTGGATGTTGTTGCTGATACCGACCCTATTACTCGGGGTCGGTGCTTTACGGCTGCTGCAGAGTGAGGAGGCGCGGCTGCTCAGCAGCAACCGTAAAGCCATCGACGACCGGGTTGCGGGCATCGCCGCCAATATCGATCTGGCGGTGGCCGAGGTTCAAGACGGCCTGCAACAAACCCTGCAGCAGCTGCCGCAACAGAACCTGCCGCAGCAACTGTACAATTGGAAACGCAGCAACCCGCTGGTGCGCAACGTTTTCATCTGGCAAGCGGGCCACGGACTGTTAGTCCCCGATCCTGAACAACCGGCCAGCGCCGAGGAAGCGGCCTTCGTTCGTCGTTACCTGCCGCTGTTTGCCAATCAATCCAACTGGCAGGAACCGGCGGCAGATCAGCAAAACCAAGGCCAGCCCACAGCAACCAGCAGCATCCTTAAGGAACGGCGCGAACTGCGGCAACTGGCCAAGCAAACCCCGGCTGCCACGGAAATGGCCGATAGCGACAGCGTTGCCTCTTCCGCGGCAACAGCTGGTGTCAACAGTTGGCGCAGCTGGTACGCCGATGATCAACTGCATCTGCTCGGCTGGATCACCCCCGACAGCAGCAATCAGCGCTACGGAATTGAGGTCGAAATGATGGCGCTGCTCAGCCGACTGCTCGGCACCCTCGCGCTACAACCCGGCCAGCAAGAGAGCTATGCCCTGCTCGACGGCAACGGCAACATTTTTCATCAGGTCGGCCACTTCGAGATCCTGCCGGAACTGCATCCACTCGCTGCCGTAACGATTCAACGGTTACCGCACTGGCAGGTGGCGGCCTATGCCGATCCCACGACGCCAACGACCGGCAGCGGCATCCTGCTGGTCGGGTCACTGCTGATAGGCACCTTCATCGTCGCTATTTTGCTCGGCGGCTCGTTGCTGCTCTGGCAAGCCTATCGCAATCTGCGCGATGCCAGCGAGAAGACCTCCTTCGTCTCCAACGTTTCGCATGAACTGAAAACACCGCTGACCACCATCCGCTTGTACGCCGAGCTGCTCGGCGAAGGAAAAATAAGCGAGCCAAGCAAGCAACAGCGCTATCTGCAGACCATCATCAAAGAGAGTCAACGCCTGACCCGGCTGGTGAACAATGTGCTCGACTTCAGCCGTCTGGAACAGGGCAGCCGTCAATATCAACACGATTTATTCGATTTATGTCATTTGCTCGGGGAGCTTATGGAAACGCAACAACCACGTCTGCTCGAAGCCGACATCCGGCTCGAAACCAAACTGCCGCAGTCACCATGCCGACTGCGCAGTGATCGTGATGCGCTGGAACAGATCATCCTCAACCTGCTCGATAACGGGATCAAATATGCTGCTGCGGGAAAGCGGTTGCAACTGCAAGTCACCTGCAGCGACGACACAATCAGACTGCGGCTGCGCGATTGGGGGCCGGGAATTCCCGCCACGCAAAGGCAGCGGATTTTTGATAAATTTCACCGCCTTGACAATTCCCTGACCACCCGTCAACAAGGTTCCGGATTGGGGCTGAGCATCTCCCGGCAACTGGCACAAGGGTTGGGTGGCCGGCTCGAGTACTGCCCAACCGATGGCGAAGGCTGCTGTTTTGAATTGCTGCTGCCGAGCGCAGAGGAGGAATAAATGGCACAAATCAGCATTCTGCTGGCCGAAGACGATACCGACCTACGCCAGGGATTGATCGATCTGCTGGAGATCGAGGGCTACCAGGTTCTGCCTTGTGCCGATGGTGCTCAGGCCCTGGCCAGATACCGACAGAGCAAACCGGATCTGCTGTTGCTCGATGTGATGATGCCGGAACGCAGCGGCTTTGATCTGTGCCGTGAAATCCGCAAAAGCGACAGCTTAACGCCGATTATTCTGATTACCGCCAAAGGTGAAGAGATTGATAAGGTGATCGGGCTGGAATTGGGGGCCGATGATTACATCACCAAGCCGTTTGGCGTGCATGAATTACGCGCCCGGATCGCCGCCGTGCTGCGCCGCGCAAACAACAGTCAACCAAGCGAAGCGGCCGAACTCCCAGACAGTTTTAACCTCGGTAGCGCAGTGATCGAGCGCAAAAACTACCGCCTCCAGCGAGAGGGACAGAGCTTCAGCCTGACGCCACGGGAACTAAAACTACTGGAAGTTTTCTTCAGTCATCCAAATGAAGTTCTGAGTCGCAACGATCTGCTCAACGCGGCCTGGGGTGTCGATTACTTCGGCACCACTCGCACCCTCGATCAGCACATTGCGCAATTAAGGAAAAAGGTTGAGGACAATCCGGCGCAGCCGAAAGTCATTCTCACGGTTCATGGGGTGGGTTATCGGTTGGGAATTATGGCGTAGGTCAATCCTCGGCACTGCCGAAGAAGATGCGGACAATATCCTTGAACTCAGCGTCGACCTGACGGATCGTCGGAGCGATCATCTCTACTTTGAGCCCGGTGGCTTCCCAGGCCTTGAGTTGCAATGGCGGGACTTCGTTAACCAGATTGACCTCGTGGCCACAAGCGTGAGCCAACACATCGGCGACATGCATCAGCGAAGACTCCAACGCAAAGTGATTGGCACTCGGTGAGTGGTGGCCACCGATCATCCGCGTTAAAGCGGTCGGCAGGCGCCAGCGCATTGACAATAGTTTGCCGACAATACTGTGATCGGTTTGCAGGCACTCCTGTTCCGCGCGATACATCTCTACATGATCATTCCGTGCCTTGACGATAGCACGGCTATAATGCTTCGGCACCCTCTCCAATATGATCAAGCGGCCAATATCGTGCAACAGTCCCCCAGTGAAAAAACCTTCTTCTCCCGGCAGGTTCAAATGCTTGGCGAAGATACGAGCAAACAGGCCGCAACGGATTGAATGCCGCCAGAAAGAATCCATATCGAGCAGTTCGGTGGGAATGTTCTTGAACTGTCGAACGACCGAAACCCCTAGGGCAAGCGAGGTCAACTCATTGGTTCCGAGCAGCGAAACCGCTCGTGAAATAGAATCTATCTTGCCAGAGAAGCCATAAAGGGGACTGTTAACCAACGACAGCAACCTCACTGTCAGGTTGGCATCTTTACTTATCACTTCGGCAAGCTTATGCGAAGAGGAATCAGGATGATTGAGAACTTCGACGATATGATTATAAACACCGGGCAGAGACACCAGTTCGGCATCCCCCGTCAAAAGTTTCGGCACACTCACCGGTGGGAGGCGCTCATCACTATCGACGGCGATGGTCCCCTGGAAAACCACCGGCTCCCAACCGTGCAGCAAACTCTGAGCAAAGCGATGCACGATATGGCGATGGATAGTGGCGATCGGTTCCTGATCGACATCATTGAGGATAAAACGGCGAAACAGGTAACTTTCCGCCTGTTCAGTAAACTGGGTGATCGCTTCCTGCTGGCGGAGATATTCCTCTCCCAAGCTCTCTTCGGCAATATCGACCTCGATAATTCCCCAAGATTTGAACATCTCCAGATGCTCTGCCTGTAATTCCACCCCTTCAGCCAGAATCAACCGATTCTTTGAGGTAAAAAGGTCATCCCCCAGGACCATCCCGACTTTCAAATCATCGATATAAACAAAAGCCAAAGTTATATCCCCTATACAGGTCGTAAATTTGCTTGAAAAACAACTGGATTCACCACTAAAACCAAAACATCATTAGAGCATCATAACAGACATCAAAAAAAACAAGCAACTTGCTTTTACTAATGGCGACAAATATCTGAAATAATGACAAAAAAGTCTCAATTCCATGCTCCAGATCGAGCAGCACACCGAATTCCAACCAACATTAGGGGGCCGAAAAGACACTTATAGCCGACGGTTAATGCTGATCAACACACTTTCCTCAGTATCCGACCCTGCGCAGAGATAAGCTTTCTTTGCTAAACTGACAAAGCAGTTCCGCCTTTCATGGAGAAACGAATGCCACTTTTTCGAATGTCTCTGTTATTACTTATCCCCCTGCTGTTGATCAGCCCGGCCAGTGCCGTGACACAGGCGTCATCCAGACCTGTCCTGATGGACAACAGTCTCAGCGAACGGCTCGACCTGCAAAACTGGATTGGGCAAATGAAGAAAAAACGCCGCGGGCCGTTTAAACGAATTCGCTGGTTCTGCAACGACGGCAGTATTTTAGCGCCAAAACCTTTTTCCTGCAGGGAACACGACGGTGGTGTCCAGCATGGCGAATGGACCGACCAGGTTAAGCTGTTGCGACAGAACAACTATCAAATCGCTACCCTCCTGGCTGACCTCTGGCCAGAAAGTTTCTACAATAAACAAGATTGGCCAAACCAGCTCAAGCAGATCATGCTCGAACAATATCTGATCGATGCCGATGATGGCTGGATTTTACGGCGTGCACGTTACTACCGGGGCGCGATTCAGGACGAGGATGAAAACTGGCATGGCGGAGCACTGTTGCGGGGCCTCCTCGAACAGGAGGAAATGCTCGGGGAGCATTTCCTCCTACTGCGGGAAGCGGTCCGGCTGCTGCCTCACGGTCGGCAACACGTACCTTTGACCGAAATGCGTCAACTGGCAGTGGAAATTGAAAAAAATGACAGCAACTTTACCCCGCTGCGCATCAAGCTGCATTCCAGACCAGAAGCTAAGGACGCCGATCTGGTGCGCCTCGCCGGACGCAATGTGGCAAAAGATAAGGCCGAGCCGTACCTGCAGCTCGCAGAGTTAATCGACCTGGTCACCCGGCCAAGCGGTCAACCACTGAGCGACGCCTACCGGCTTGGCCTTGGGCGCAAAAAAGATCAGCCCAGTGGAGATGAGAACAAACTGTCGGCCAACATCCGTTTTGCCCGCGCCAGTCAATTATTGGTGCAGATCCGCAATGAGCTTGCCCAGGGAAAAGACAATCAACAGCAACTCGACTGGTTGACGGTCAGCCTTGATCTGGAACATGCCTTCTATCGCAGCGCCAATCAACTGTTGGAGCAACTTCCCCAAGCCAGCCGCCGACAACGACTTGCCTGGATCGAACAGGGGATCAACGCGCTGTACGGCATCGGTTTTCTTTCCGAGCGACAAAGAAACAGCCAGTTGGAGGCGATTGAGCGTTTAGGGCAAAAACCACTGTCGGCAGAAAGCTATCAACGCGAACTAACTCAGCTGGCCCGCAGCAGCCGCTGGGCGGAACAAAACCTGCGCTTCCATTTTGAACAGCCGGTGGATCATCTGGCCGCATTGGATCCCGCTTTCAACGGTTTTTTCCAGGAAAGACTTCGCGCCAGTCCGCTCATGCCGATTGCGTTGCTCATCGACAGCTTGCTCAACGACAGTCAGCAGCTGCGCGGTGTGGAACAGCGGCTGTTCGGCAAAGTTGTGACCGGTCTGCAACCGCTCAATCCCGGTTTAGCGCGCGGCACGCTGGAAATTGTCGCCGATCCGACGAAACATGCTTTTAATGCAGAGGGCATTTACCTGCTGCCGGAAACCATTGCCGAGTTACCACCGGTCGCCGGCATCTTAACCCGCAACGCTGGCAACAGCCTCTCCCATATCCAGTTACTGGCCCGCAATCTCGGCATCCCTAACCTTGCGGTGACAGCACAACTGGTGAGCGAACTGAGCCAACACGCCGGAGAAACCATCATCTTGGCCGTCAGTCCGGCTGGGGTGGTGCAAATCGAAGCCGACTCCGCCAGCTGGCGACAGCACTTCAAACAGCAGCCAAAGGGTGACTTCCTGATCTCTCCCGACTTAAATAAACTTGATCTGCAACAGCAGGCCATCCTTCCCTTGGGACAGATTCGGGCCAGTGATTCCGGGCGGATTGCCGGTCCCAAAGGAGCGAATCTGGGCGAACTAAAGCAGCTCTACCGGCAGCTGGTACCCGACGCGCTAGTGATCCCCTTCGGTCGCTTTCGCAGTCTGCTCAATACAACCCGAACCGACAGCGGACAGAAGCTGCATGTCTGGCTGCGTGATAATTATCGGCAGTTGCAACAACTGGACGATCCAACCGAGAAGCAACGTCGGACCAGTGACTTTCTCCGGCAAATGCGCCAGCACATCGAAACCGCTCCCCTTGACCAGGGATTTCTCGGACAATTACAGCACAGCCTCGCAGAACAATTCGGTGCCGACGGCAGCTACGGGGTCTTTGTTCGCAGCGACACCAACGTCGAAGATCTACCCAACTTCACCGGCGCTGGACTGAACAAAACCGTGCCGCACGTCGTCGGCTTCAACAATATCGTCGCTGCGATCCGCAAAGTCTGGGCTTCTCCCTTCAGTGAGCGCGCCTACAGCTGGCGGCAGGCGCACATGCGCAGCCCGGAACATCTTTATGTCTCGGTGCTGTTGATGAAGAGCGTTCCGGCCGACAAATCAGGAGTACTGGCAACCACCGATCTCATTGGTGGCGATTCAAATCAGCTGCACGTGGCCGTCAACGAAGGAGTCGGCGGAGCGGTCAACGGGCAACGGGCCGAGGAGATCCTGATCAACAAACAGACCGGCAAAGTGCGGCTATTGGCTCAAGCCAGTGCCGTCCAGAAGCGGATTTTATCAGCAAGCGGCGGGGTAAAAAAAGTTGCCGCCACAGCTCCGCAGCAGTTGCTGACAACCGCAGAGGTCGAAATCCTGCGCCAGATGGCAGAGCTGCTACCGAAACAATTCCCCAGCCTGCGCCAGGAAAATGGACAGCAAAAACCGGCCGATATCGAATTTGGTTTTCTCAACGGGAAGTTTATTCTCTTTCAGATCCGACCACTGGCAGACAGTAAACGGGTCAAAAAAGATCTATTTTTAAGACAATTGGATGCAGGCCGCGGGCAGCACAATCGCCCCGTCGACCTGACGCAACTGCCACAGGCGGCGCAACCATGAAAATCGTCTCGAGCGTCCTTATCCTGCTGCTACTCGGAGGCAACGCCTGGAGCTATCCGCTCGATGCCGCGGAGCAAACCGGGATTAAGCGGTTGGAGGGCTATGCCCTGTTTCAGCTCGGAACGGTCAAGGGGCGGCAGCTGTCTCCTGGGGCACTGTTAAACAGCGATCAAATCACCTCGCATTTAACGGAAAATGCCGATTTTGTGGTTCCGGAAACAGATGCACAATTAAGTGCCGAAATCAGCGCCCTGCTCGGTGATGAGCTGGAGAACTACAGCTTTTCCCTGCTCGAGTTGAGCGATCAGCAAAATCCGCTTTACGCCGAACATCGCGCCGACGTCAATTTCAACCCGGGCAGCCTGGGGAAAATCATCATCGCCGTCGCCCTCTTCCAGGCGCTGGCCGATCGCTTTCCCGATGACATCGATGCACGCCGCCAATTGCTGCGTAGTCGGCAGCTGACCGCGGATCACTTTATCCGCAGCGATCATCACAAAGTCCCCTTCTGGGATGCGCAACGGCAGCAGATGACTTATCGCAAAATTCGCCTCGGCGACAGCAGCAATCTCTGGAGCTGGCTCGACTGGATGCTCTCACCCAGCTCCAACGCGGCGGCAGCGATGGTGCTGCGCGAATACCTTTTAATGGTACAATTTGGTCAGCAGTACCCGGCAACGGAAAAGCAAGCGGAAGATTTCTTTCAAAACACCCGGAAAAAAAAGTTGATGCAGCTGTTGATCCGCAGCCTGCCCGCACCGCTGCAACGCAACGGCATCGACCCGCAACAGTTGCGGCAAGGCGGTTTTTTTACCAGGAAGGGCAAGCGCTTGATTCCCGGTGGCAGCAGTCGGGCCACGACCCGCAGCCTGTTACAATTATTGGTAAAAATCGAACAGGGAACGCTGATCGACGCCTTTTCCAGTCTCGAGCTGAAAAAACTGCTCTATATGACCGAAAAAAGGATACGCTACGCTTCGCATCCGGCGCTGAAACATTCGGCCGTTTATTTTAAATCTGGCTCGCTGTACAGTTGTCAGCCGGAAGAGGACTTCGAATGTGGAAAGTATCAGGGGAATAAAAAGAATTTGCTCAATTCGGTGGCGATTATCGAGGAACAACGGGGAGATGAATGGCTGCACTATCTGGTCGTGGTGACCTCGAACGTCCTGCGCGTCAACTCCGCCGTCGCCCACCAAACCCTGGCGATGCGCATTCACCGGCTGCTGCAAAAACGCAACCGGGAACGGCTTAAGAAGAGGGTGATTGCAGAATAAGATCATCCAGCCGGGCAATCAAACTGCTCAGCCAGGCACCACCAGAAGAATCTTCGGCCAGACCGACGGCAATATAGCGCCGACCGTCATGTTCGATAATGGCGCTGTCAGCATGGTACTGACGCCAGGAGCCGGACTTGCGAAAGATCACCGCTTCCGGGCGAGATTTGAGACCTTTGACAAATTTATGTGAAATGGCCGGTTTGCCGAGGATAGATTTCATCTCGAGGCTTTTTTCCGGCGACACCAACTGACCAGTCTCCAACAGGTAGTAGAAGCGCGCCACCTGGAAAGCAGTGGCACCATGGGACAAGTTCGATAGCGGGTCACGTTTCCAGGCACCGGCCTTGCCGTAATCCTTGCCGACCCAAAGTCCACCGTTATAAGCTGGATCGTAAAGACGATACTTGGGAGACTGTAGCAATTTCGCCAGATACGGCTTGCCGACGCGGTTGAGCATTTCGGTGGCGGCCTGGTTGGAGGAATTGCGGATCATCCGCGTCAACGTATCCTCGGTTTTGCGGTCAAACTTCATTTCGCCGTTTTCGATCTGTTCGAAAGCGCCGAGCAGAATGGCGATCTTGGGCAAACTGGCTGCATACATCATCCGATTGCCGTTGACTTCCGCCAGGAGCGGGTGCAAAGGATCGGTGATATCAACCAAAGCGATACTCAGCTTTTTCCGCGCCACGGACTTGTCCAGGTGCAGATCCCGCAGGCAGGCTTCAAGTCCCTGCTGCAGACGGTTGCTGCGACAAGTCTCCAACGCAGGAGCGGAATTAGAGCTAAATACTGGGGTAGAGGTAAATTGGAGGACCAGCAGGAAGATTAGAAACACTTTACATTTTGTTTGCATAGTTAGGCACTATACATGAAAGCGGAAGAAAAAAGCAAATGACCAAATTTAAAGTCAAAAAGGACTACTGCAATCAACGCTATCCTGCGCACCGCAAACTCAGTGTCCGCGCCGCCTTTCTGTTCGCCAATTTCCTGCTGATCGTCATGGCGCTCTACCATCTTAAGCCCGCCAGTCGCTCCCTCTTTATCGAGTATCTTGGCGCCGATCAGCTGCCTTACGTCTGGATCGGCACCGCCCTGACGATGGCGCTGTTTATCGGCAGCTACCACCGGGTGGTGGAACGTTTCAGCCGGGTTAAAGTGGTCCTCGGCACCTGTCTGAGTATCGGCCTGCTATTAGTGCTCTTTCGCATTCTGCTGCTTGACCCTGGCCCGGCAGTAGCGTCTGCCTTCTACATCTTCGTCGATATTCTCGGCGTCTTGATGGTCGAGCAATTTTGGAGCCTGACCAACTCGATCTACAGCACCACCGAGGGCAAAGGCTGGTACGGCGTTATCGGCACCGGTGGCCTGGTTGGTGGCGTGCTCGGCGGTTTGGTGGCCGCCCTGCTGCTGGACAAAATGGGCCTGCAGACCGCCGATCTGCTGCTGGTTGCCGCCGGGATTGTGCTGTTGCTGTTTGTGCTGACCTGGATGATGGAACGACTCGGGCTCTATTGCGAAGTGGAAATGCACGGCCAGGAAACCCATTACACTGGCGGCTGGAAAGCATTAAAACGCAGCCGCTTTCTGCTGTTGATTACCAGCACGCTGCTCCTTGTGCAGCTCGCCTCACCGCTGATCGAATTTCAATTCATGAAAACCGTCGAAATCAGTTACACGCAGGTCGATCTGCGCACCGCCTATTTGTCACTTTTTTTCAGCGTTATGGGCGGGGTCTCCATCGTTGTCAACCTGTTGCTCACCCCGCTGATTCACCGCTTCTTCGGCGTCATCGCCGGAATGCTGGTGCAACCGGGGATGATCATCCTCTGCATGTTCGGCTTTATCATCCAGCCCAGTTTACTCCTGATCGCAGCGGCTAAAATCAGTGATCGCGGTCTCTCCTACTCCATCAACCGTGCGTCCAAAGAATTGCTTTATGTGCCGATCGATTCATTGCTGATCTATCAGGCCAAGGCCTGGATCGACATGTTCGGCTACCGATTGTTCAAAATTTTCGGCTCTCTGCTGATTCTGCTTTTCACCCGCTGGCTGCCCACCCCCCTGAGCTTGCCGCAATTAAGCTGGCTGGTGCTGATGATCTGCGTCTGCTGGTTGATCGTGCTGAAATATCTACGCAGCGAGTACAAGACCGTGGGCAGTGAAAATACCGAGGAAAGTCCCTGAGGAGAAATCACCCCGGCAAAAGTTTAGGCCCCTTCACAACAGAGCCAATTTCATTTCAAAAACTTCACGCAGAATCAGTGGCAGACTGTTGCTCAAGCGGTGATCATCCTCGACCTCCACCAATCGGACACCAAAGTTACGGCTGGCCTCAATGGGAACCACCACATCCTGTTTGCCGTGAATAATCACGTTTGGTGGAAGCCCTTCACTGCTGAGGCCTTCCCCTGCGGGACGATGGAGAGCCGGGGCGCAGAGAACCATCCCGGCGATCTGGTTTGCTGCGCGCTGCTGTAGCAGCAGCGCCATCAAGCCGCCCATACTTGAACCGACCACCAACATGGGGGCGGTTTCATTGCAGATGGCCTGCTGAATGATCGCCAATCGTTCCGCAGGATCGGCGATCCCGCTGCAGTCTGGAGCGAAGACATTGCCGAACATCGACTGCAACGCCTGAAATTTACTGCCATGCGGGCCAGATTCGAGACCGTGCAAAAAAAGTATTTTCATCAATACACCTCAACTTCTTTATTGGTTTTTTCGGGGGGGATTCACGAGTAAAAACCCCGATCAGCAAAGCTGATCGGGGTTTTTGATTAATCAGGGAGTGCCGCTTGAGCAGCTATTCGCTGGCTACAAAATCCGGTACCTGCTCCGCGTTGACGACCCCCTCTAAACTTTCAGGCAGCTCGACGGTAGCCTTATCCACGGGCTGTGCCGCAACAGGCGTTAGCTTCCAGATATCCTCGTTGTACTCACACATGGTTCGATCGGTGGAAAACTTACCGCTGCCCGCGGTATTCAAGATGCTCATCCGGGTCCAGTTTTGCTGATCACGGTAGGCCTGACTTGCCTGTTCCTGCATCTCCACGTAACTGGAAAAATCGGCTGCCACCAACCAGGGATCGAAGGGATTTTTAATCGCACCGACGATCGAATCGAAAATCCCACTTTCGAACTGACTGAAATGACCACTCTGCAGCAGATGCATCACCCGAGAAAAGTTCTCGTCAGAATCAATAAGCGCCTGCGGATTGTAGTGACTGCGGGTTTCTTCAACTTCAGCAGCGTTCAGCCCGAAAAGGAAGAAGTTATCCTCGCCAACCTCCTCACGGATTTCGATGTTGGCACCGTCCAACGTCCCGATCGTCAGAGCACCGTTCATCATAAACTTCATATTTCCGGTGCCGGATGCTTCCTTTCCGGCAGTGGAAATCTGTTCAGAAAGATC
This sequence comes from Desulfuromusa ferrireducens, assembly GCF_055389805.1. Taxonomy (NCBI): domain Bacteria; kingdom Pseudomonadati; phylum Thermodesulfobacteriota; class Desulfuromonadia; order Desulfuromonadales; family Geopsychrobacteraceae; genus Desulfuromusa; species Desulfuromusa ferrireducens. Next base: position 2,185,411 of record NZ_AP042415.1, on the reverse strand, counting down.
GGTTCCAGGGCAGATGACTTCCATCGCCGACACCCGGTAATTGGGCAAAAAGGCGACCTTGAGTCTGTCGCCAACTTCCGGATCGTTGTTCACCAGCTGAGCGACGTTATTGATCAGTTTGATGATCGTCTTGGCGATAGCGTAGCCGGGTGCCGCCTTGCCGCCGATCAGCACGCAACGCGGCGTCCAGTTTTCACAATCGCCACGTTTGATGCGATCGTAGAGATGGATGACATGCAGGATGTTGAGCAACTGGCGCTTGTACTCGTGGATCCGTTTCACCTGGACATCAAACATGGCCGTGGGTTTGAAATCGACATTGCAGTCAGCCTTGACCAGTTCGGCCAGGCGAATTTTATTATTATATTTGACCTGCTGCCAATGCTGTTGAAAATCGGCATCGCCGGCAAATTGTCTAAGCTGTTCCAGTTGTGCCAGATCGGTCACCCAACCATCGCCGATACTATCGCTGACCAGCTGACTCAATCCCCGGTTGCACCAGTCCAGCCAGCGCCGCTGGGTGACGCCGTTGGTCTTGTTGTTGAATTTTTCCGGCCAGAGCTCAAAGAAATCACGGAACAGCCCTTCCTGCAACAGCTTGGAGTGCAGCTCGGCAACGCCGTTGACCGAGAAGCTGCCGACGATCGCCAGATAGGCCATACGCACCTGCGGCTCGGGGCCTTCCTCAATAATCGACATTCGTCGTTGTCGTTCGACATCGCCGGGCCAGCGGTTGGCCACCTCTTTGAGGAAACGGGCGTTGATCTCGTAGATGATTTCCAGCGGCCGGGGCAAAAGATGTTCAAACAAACGCACCGACCATTTTTCCAGCGCCTCCGGCAACAGGGTATGATTGGTGTAAGCCATGGTTTTGCTGCTGATATCCCACGCATCTTCCCAGCTCAAACCCTGCTCATCCAGCAGCAGGCGCATCAGTTCGGCAACCGCGCAACTGGGGTGGGTATCATTGAGCTGAAAACAGTTTTTTTCGGCAAAGCGGCTCAGATCACGCCCTTTGGTCGTAACCCATTTATCGAAGACATCCTGCAGGCTGGCCGAGGCGAGAAAATACTGCTGGCGCAGACGCAGATCCTTGCCGTTTTCGCTGGCGTCATTCGGGTAGAGAACCATGGTGATCTTCTCCGCCTCGTTATTGGCCGCCACCGAGCCGGGATAATCGCCGGCGTTAAAATCGCCGAGATCAAATTCAGCCGTCGCCGCCGCCTTCCACAGACGAAGCGTATTGACTGTCCCATTTTGATGGCCGGGGATCGGCACATCGTAGGGAAGTGCCAGCACGTCGCGGGTATCGACCCAGCGACAGCGTAAGTTTCCGTCTTGGGTTCGATAACATTCACTGCGCCCGCCAAATTTTACCCGCTGGGTATATTCGGGGCGTTCTATTTCCCAGCGATTTTCCGAACCGAGCCAGTGATCCGGTTCTTCAACCTGATAGCCGTCCTCGATGCGTTGGCGGAACATGCCATATTCATAGCGGATACCGTAACCCATAACCGGCAGCTGCAAGGTCGCGCAGCTATCGAGAAAACAGGCCGCCAGTCGACCGAGGCCGCCATTACCAAGGCCGGCGTCCTGCTCGGCATCGGTCAGTTCCTCAAAATCGAGACAGACTTTATTCAGCGCGACTGCGACATCGTCGTTAATCCCCAGATTAAGAATCGAATTACCCAGCGAACGTCCCATCAGAAATTCGAGGGAGAGATAATAGGCCCGCCGGCAATCGCTTTCTTCATAAGCGTAGCGGGTTTTTTTCCAGCGCTCCATCAAGCGGTCACGCACCACCAAGGCCAGCGCCTCGTAGGCGTAATGCACCATGTTGCAGTTTTTATCGCGACCAAGGTGATTGGTGTAATAGTGACGAAAAGCCCGCGCCAGCGTGGCGCCATCGAGTCCCAGCGGCGGGACCTCGGTTAACTCAGGGCAGAGGTTGCTTTTAACAAAACGTTTGGTATTCATCGGCGTAGTCTCTCGTGCTTTGAGGGCGAGCAAAAATATCTTTTTCTCGGAAAAACGCACTTAATCAGGATCGGTAACTAATGGAGCAGACCACTCCTGTAAAAAGTTCTCCCAACAGTCTACAACATCCAAGGGTTAAACCTTATTAACGCGTAAAAATATATCTTTCTAATTAACCTATCTGTCCGTTTTAAGTCAATGTCAGGAGGATTATTTCTGAAATTAAAAACAGACCAACCTCGGTAATCCTTGGATATGGAACAGCCATAACGACCTCCAGGGTACCCCTCCCTAAAAGTCCACACCTTCACGATGGCACTCTTTGTCTGCTTACCGCAAAAGCGGTACTACATACCGACCCCGTCGATGGCGACGCCACAAGAACAACAACCTCCGGTTTTGAGCAGGTTTTTGCGGATCGCAAAGCCGTAGCGCTCGATCAGCAGTTCACCGCACGCATAGCAATAGCTGTTTTCGCCGCCCTCACCGGGGATGTTGCCCTCATAAACATAGCGCAGTCCGGCGTCAATGCCGATCTGGCGGGCACAGCGTAGAATGTCTGCCGAGGTGCGCGGCGCATCGAGCAGTTTGTGGGTCGGATAAAAAGCGGTCACGTGCCAGGGGATTTCAACACCCACTGAGGCAATAAACTCAGCAATCCCCCGCAGCTGTTTTTCGTCATCATTGTAGCCGGGGATGATCAGCGTTGTCACCTCTATCCAGATTCCCAACTCGCGGTAGAGACGGATACTGTCAAGCACCGGCTGCAACTTCGCCCCGCAGACCTTGTGATAGAAATCATCGCTGAAAGCCTTGAGATCGATATTTGCGCCATCCAGAAATGGAGCAATCAGCCGCAACGCCTCGGCGCTGATGTAGCCGTTACTGACAAAAACATTCTTAATGCCCGCCGCACTGGCCAGTTTTGCCGTGTCATAGGCATATTCAAAAAAGATCGTCGGCTCGGTATAGGTATAGGCAATCGAAGCACAGCCGGCGGCTTTTGCCTGGCTGACGATGGTTGCCGGCGGCAGCTCGTTACCGGGAAAGTCTCCGGGTTGCTGTTGCGGATACTGGGCGATCTGCCAGTTCTGACAGTGGCGGCACCTGAAATTACAGCCGACCGTGGCAACAGAAAAGGAGGTCGATCCGGGCAGCAGATGGAACATCGGCTTCTTTTCAATCGGATCGATGCCTGCCGAAACGGCGCGACCGTAAACCTGCGAATAGAGTTTTCCGCCCCGATTTTCTCGCACCCCGCAGATGCCGCGCTTGCCATCACCAATTCTGCAAAAATGCTGACACAAGCGACAAGCGACCTTTTGCTCGGCAAGTGGGGTATAAAGCATGGCTTCGTGCATACGAGGCTCCTATCGGAATAACGTCTGAGGGTCAATACAGCAAGACAATAAAGGCCAGAACCAAGTCTTTATTATAGCGACCGATTCAGGGAATCTTCGCCTCGCAAGGAATTTTAGTCTGGCACAATCCACAACCGGTGATTTCGACACCATATTCGGCGCCGACCTGATCGAACACCGTGCCGTAGGTATAGGCGCGGCACTTGATTTTATCGTGACCGGCAGCCGACAGCGCTCCGACCGGACAACGGGCGATACAGGCGCCGCACTTTCCTTCGCGGCAGAAGGGGCAGTTTTCGGTGTGGCTTTGATAGCGACGTGGCGAGGGGGAAAGAATCAAGTCGGTGACAACGCTGCCGCAGCGATGGGCAATGCCCCGTTCGGTGATCAAGCCATCGTTGAGGCTGAAGGTTCCCAAACCGGCCGCATAGGCAGCATGACGCTCCGACCAGGTGGACGCTTGCCCTTTTCCGGGCACATCGACCCGTTGCCAGTCGTCGGCCAGTTGCGGGGCAACCGCCCGGTGTCCGGCATCCTGTAGAAACCGGACCACCTCTTCGCGCAACTGCAGATTGAACAGATCGCCGAAGTTGCGGGTGTGCGACCAGAGTCGCGAGGGGAACTCTGTTTCCGGCCGGTTGCTTTGACGGACCTCAGCGTTAATCGGCAAGATCCAGCAGATGACGCTGCCACCCAGCCAAGTACCAGCACCGAATTCGTTTTCAAGCCACTCGCGGGGAGTGCGATGAAAGGGGCCAACGACGCTCTTGTATTGTTGAAACAGCGGGTCGTCGGCCGCTGCAAAGCCGATCAGCGGCGCATCGAAATAATGCCCGCCATCCTGCCGGATATTTAATGGCGATTCGGCAAAAAACTGCTGAATTCTGGCAATCAGTTCGCTTTGCATCGGTGGCCCTTTCGCGTTTTTATCAGGCGATAATTTGCTGATCCAGCTCTAAAAGGCTGCTGACGGTGATGGTCGGTTCGATCCCCCACGGGTCAAAGATCGCTTCTGGGGAGCGACGCACCCAGGCCGCTTTCATGCCAGCGGAAATTGCGCCGATGACATCGAAGGGATTACTGGAAATCATCCAGGCGCTACTGCCAGTCGCCCCCGATTGGCGCAAGAAATGGCTGTAAACGCCGGGGTTCGGTTTGAACGACTTGAGGTCATCAACCGTCACAATGCCAAGAAACAGCTCCCTGATGCCAGCCGTACTCAGCAGCATTTCCAGGGCCTCGCCGCTGCCGTTGGAAAATGCATAAAGCCGAAACCCGGCGGCCTGCAAACGGGTTAACCCCTCTTTCACGTCCTCGAATGCCGGCAGCACGCGGTAGACGCCGAGCAAGTCATTTTTCTGCTCTTGAGTCAGTGGGGTCTGGTAGTAAGCACAGGTGTAATCAAGAGCATCACTGGTACAGACGGCGAAGGTCTGGTAGTTCTGCATCAGTCCGCGGCGAAAAGAGTATTCCAGCTGCTTGTCGCGCCAGGTCTGTGAAAATCGCTCTGCTTGCTCGCCGACTAAACCCCGTAATGCGGTCACCACGCCGTGGGTGTCGATCAAAGTGCCATAAACGTCAAAGGCCAGGGTTACGGACATGCGATCCTCCTGTTTGCCGATTGATAAAATCGAGCGCTCAGAAGCAGCGCTTAAGCCAACGCCTGGTTCGAATCGGCCGGGGCTTGGGCGCGTTCGCTCGCGGTATAATCGCGCACCACTTCGGCAACGCGAATACGGTAGGACGCAAACAGCGCATCCTTGCCTTTTTGCTGCGCCATGCGGTGCTGCAGCAGGTTGCGCCATGCATCTATCGACGCTTCATCCTGCCAAAAGGACAGGCTGAGCAGCTTGCCCTCTTCGGACAGACTCTGAAAGCGCTCAATCGAGACAAAACCTTCACGGTCGGCTAAAAACTCACGCAGCCCGGCGGCAATTTTAAGGTATTCCTCTTGCCCTGCTGCGGTTGGGGTGACTTCGAATATCACGGCAAACATGCTTCCTCCTCAGGGTTACTAAATGTCTGTAGCCAATCTTTGAGTTGCTCAACCTGCTCAAGCAAAACCTCAGGTTGGTTCAGGCTGTTGGCCAGCAGCGAACCACCCTGCAAAGTAGCGATGAACTGCCGCGCCAACTGTTCGGCATCGGCGCAGCCCAGCAGACGAAACTGCCGACCGACCCAAGTCAGTTGCGCCCGCAGGGTCTGTCCGGCTAATTCACTATCACCATGTTTGCTCAATTCCTGCGAAAGGCTACCGACCGGGCAACCGTGAGCGGCGATGCTTTTGTCGATGCTGAGCGGCATCTGCAAAAAGCAACACAGTCGCGCCACCGGATCGGAGTCCCGCTCCCAACCTTCAGCCAGAGCATGAAAGCGTGCAGTCCGGTCTTCGATCACCGCGCGGACGATCTCGTCCTTGGTTTTATAATAGTAATAGACGTTCCCCAGCGGCACGCCCGATTCCTCGGCAATATCAGCCAAAGTGGTGCCCTGGAAGCCTTGCTGATGAATCAGCCGGCGGGCTGCTTTTAAGAGGCGTTCTCGTTTGTCACTTTTGGGAGGCATATAATCCCCTTACGTTGTTAGTTGGTCAACTAACAACGTAAGGGCTTGGATAACGGATGTCAAGGATTTCTGTTTGACGGAAGATTTAGGGAGCGGTAGCAAGCTGAGGAAGAAGTAAATGCCAGCTTGGATTTAAAGGATGACTTCAGCGTGCACGTGCCTGCCCCACCGCTGCATTATTTTACCAACTGCTTTAATGACTCTAGTGAGGTCCGGGAGAACAAACCTTGAACACTGTGTTCCTTTATATGCTTGAGGACATTGAAGGAAATGAGGGTTCCAACAGGAAAAACAAACAGCAATAGATAGAGATAGGCTTTCAGTGAATAATAGCCCCAGGGACTTTTCATCCAGATTCCAGCGGCGGTCAAAAGGTTCCAGGCAAAGACACTGAAGATGATAAGTTTAGCTCCAAAGCCTAGGCTCCCAGCGAAACAGAAACTAACAAAAGCAATAGCAGCTATCGCGGCGCTAAGGACTGCGATCATATGGACAGGTTTTAAAATTTCAGCTTCGTTTTTCATCATCTCATCTTACGTTTTTAAGCTATCTGGTGCCAATCTTAGGCAGCAGAAGCAAGTTATTATTTCTCGGCCACCCCCGAAATCAATCTTCGGCAAGTTACGCCAGATCCCCCAAAATGTAAAGTTCAGTACCAGCCGCAGTCCGCCAGAACTTGACAGAATCCCTGCAAGTGATACCCATTTAATAACAACTCAACAAATCAAGAAACCTTCTTAGCGCAGGAGAAGTCTGATGCTAAAAGACAAACTGGAAGAGATGAAGGGCGCAGCGGCAGCACAAATCCCGCCGGAGAATCTGGCGATAATGCTGCGTTCAAGGGATGCCCTCGGCAACACGGACATCCTTGAGCAGACCATCAAGGTCGGCGATAGGGTCGGCGATTTCCGCCTGGCTGATGCAGATGGAACCCAGGTTGATCTGGCTGAGCTGCGAAATAAAGGGCCGGTGGTCATCAGTATTTACCGGGGAGTTTGGTGACCCTACTGCAATGCGGAGCTGGAAGCTCTGCAGGCCGTCTTGCCGCAAATCCAACAGGCCGGAGCCAGCTTGATCGCCCTGTCGCCGATGCTGGTTAAGTACGCCCCGCAACTGGTAAAAAAACTGCACTTAGAGTTCCCGCTGCTGAGCGATCCGGACAGTCAGGTCATGGAAAAGCTGGGGATTGTTCACAGATTGCCAAAGGAGCTAATCGAGGTTTACACCAGTTTCGGTATCGACCTGACGCGCTTTAACGGCGAAGAGGAATGGCGTTTGCCGCTGCCGGGTCGGATTATCATCGATAGCGGCGGGATTGTGCGTAATGTCTCTCTGACCACCGACCACACCGATCGGCCGGAACCGGCAGAGACGGTGGAGTTGTTGAAAAATATCTAAGCACAAGAGCAACCAGCGGGGCTGTCAAATTGACAGCCCCGCTGGTTGCTCTGATTTTCATTCTCGACAAGCAGAAACGCTGGCTAAACATTCAATGAAAGCCGCCATCCAGATAGTCCTTTTTGATCGACGCCCAGGTGACGACGCTTTTGTGAGTGATGTGCGAATAGATGTCGTAAGCGGACAACTCCATGGCGCTGACCAGATTAGCCTGAAGGTATTCCGGCCGTTCGGCAAAGACTTTCTACTAAAACAACCGAGACAGGGAGTGAACCGATTCAATAAGGCTCCTGCCCCCCCCAACGATCATCCTAATAGTGTCGACACTTTCTCTTGTAATGGTATTTTAAACCATATATATTACCAAGATTCCAATTAATGAAAAGGGATCTGTCGACATTTACCACAAACACGAGACATCGCGGAAATGAGCCAACCAACACTCCCGCTGACCGATCAGGTCTTTGAACAACTCGAAGTCGCCATCATCAAGGGCGACCTCCCCCAGGGGAGTAAAATCTCCGAACCTGAACTGGCAAAAAGCTACAGCATCAGCCGCGGCACCCTACGAGAAGCCTTGAGCCGCCTTGAAGAACGTCATCTACTGGTTCGATCACCCAACTTGGGGGCACGGGTTACCACCCTCTCCCTTGAAGAGCTGGTCAACATTTACCAGATCAGGGAAGTACTGGGGGGACTTTCGTGCCGCCTGGCCGCACAAAATATGACCGGAACCGAAATCCAGACGCTGCGCGCTCTGCTCGGCGAGCAGGAAAGAAACCTCGCTGCTGGCCAAGGGCTAACCCAGAACCAACAACAGGGTGAGTTTGACTTTCACTACCAGATCTTGCAGGGCAACCGTAACCCTAAAGTTCTTACGGTTCTTGAAGGAGGGCTCTACCAGCAGATTCGCATGTATCGCTACCAGTTCAGCGCCTCTGACCAACGGCCCTATCAGGCATTCAAAGAACATCGACATATTTTCGATGCGATCGAAGAACGGGATGCCGATCTGGCTGATTTTCTGATGCGACGTCATATCTCTACCGCCCGCCAGAGCATCGAAGAACAGCACCGGAATCGCATCGAACAAAAGAACCAATGAATTCCACCGCGCACCTTCACCGGAAAAAGACGGAAGGGGGTTTAAACAGCGGTTTGAAACGTTCTTCCTTGGCAGAAAAATGAGCAAAGCCTACGGCAAGAACATTCATTTTAACCCAATGTAATGACAGGAGAGAAAACAATGGGAAAATCACTCACCATCAATGACACAACCGCCAATCCGGCTCCTCTGGGACTGGTCGGTTTCGGCATGACCACCGTCCTGCTCAATCTGCACAATGCGGGGCTGTTCCCGCTCGATGCGATGATCCTCGGCATGGGCATCTTCTACGGTGGCCTCGCGCAGATTATCGTCGGCATCATGGAGTGGAAGAAAAACAATACCTTTGGCACCACGGCCTTCACCTCTTACGGTCTGTTCTGGTTGACCCTGGTTGCACTGATCATCCTACCGAAGATGGGATATGCGGTAAAGCCGAACGCCACGGCCATGGCTGCCTACCTAGGAATGTGGGGACTGTTTACTGGCGTGCTCTTTATCGGCACCTTCAAACTGAATCGGGCGCTACAGGTTGTGTTTGGTTCGCTAACGATCCTGTTCTTCCTGCTCGCGATCGGAGATATCACTGGCAACCACATGATCACAACCTTCGCCGGTTACGAAGGTATTTTCTGCGGTTTCGCCGCGATCTACACCGGTCTGGCCCAGGTCCTCAATGAGGTTTACGGCCGCACCCTGGCCCCGCTCGGAGCAGCGATTGCGGCGACACTGATTGAAGAACAGGAAGAGATTGATGAAGACGCCGAAGTGGCAAACGTGTTCTAAACAACTTCAGCGTAAAAGTTTTCTGCAGTAAATAAAATGGGCGCAGGTTGCTTTTTCACAAAAGCAGCCTGCGCCTTATCTTTAAGGAAAGTCCAAGACAAAATCCAAATATCCAGTTTCTCTAGCAGCCTGTCGGATTTGACGGGCCGAAGCGAAAATTGGAGCGTTTGAGACTAGATTTTGGCTCATTTGCAGGCTCATAGCCATAGCTATGGGGCAAAAAGGGGCTGAGACATAGGCCAACCGATCAAATTTGCAGCCGGTTTATGGCAAGTCCGACAGACTGCTAGCAGAAATATATATCCAAATCTCAGCATCAACCTGCGAGGCAACGCGACAGGTTAGATAATTAATACGCCCCGATGCGCGCAACCCGCGAAGCGTCGCACTGAAGCGCCCGTCCCTTTAGGCAACTTGAGATCTATTTTCCCTCAACGCTTCGGCTGCAGCCCCATCTCTCCCATGCTTTGTAGCGCGATAATAACTCCGAACAGTGGCGAGCGCGAAGTGCGCCTGTTCGGTGATTCGGGAGCCAATTCCTTTGCCACAGCACCGATCTCCCTGCAGCCCACGGCAACAACTGTTCAACCTGCCACCCCACCCCCTACGACACGCTAGCGACCTGGGATGGCGGTTGTCAGCAGGGCGGTTGTCACGCGGTTTATCATGGCGACATCTACGCTGCTCACGACCCCTTCGAGAATGCCTATAACAATTCCGCTAACGACTGTAATCTCTGCCATGACCAAAGCTGGAACGTACCGCAGTCCGTTTGCGTGTCCCCTCCTGAGCACTTCCGCGCACAAAAAAGCCGGACCTCCGATTGGAGAGTCCGGCTTTTTTGTCGATATCAGCAAAATAAGTTCAGAAGCGCTGCGAGAGCCGTAGATGGAAATTCACATCCGGGGCCGTATCAACGGCGATATCCTCAACCACGGCAAGCTCCAGCCGGGTACGTTCCGCCAACGCCACCGCTCCGCCGATCGCCAACTGAGCAGATGCTGCATCGATCTGCCGCAAGCCACTATTCTCAAACAGTGAGGTATGGGCATCGATCTGTATCTGCAGAGCCAACCAGGACCAATAAGACCAGGCCAGGCCGAGAGTGCCGGTGCCGACCAGTGGACGTCGTTGCCCGGAGAGCAATTCGCCCGAATTGGCCGCCAGCAGACCCACTCCATAGTGCAAGGCCAAGCGTTGACTGGTCAGACGCCAACGCTGCTCCCCACTGAGCCAGAGCGCCATATCCACACTGCCACTGCCGAGCAGTTTGCCAGCGGCGCCGCTCGGCAGTTCCAAGCTGGCGTGCAGGGCCAGAGCCGAATCGTCAGCAGATAACAATTGACGACTCAGCAACAGGCGGATATCCCCCAGACCCATTTCTTCATCCTGCAGTGAAAACAGGGCCTTCGAATCTTTCTGATAACTGTAATCAAGCTGCTCGCGCGCAGCTTGATCCCGGCCCCCCTGCGGGAGTCCGAAGAGGTCGTGCCAGCCTTCGATAAAAGCATCGAGGAAACCGCGGCGATGGACGATCAGTGGGGCTTCGACTCCGATCTCCCAGCCATTGGCAAAACCACGATCGAGCCGCAGCGCCAGCCGGTGACTTTCACCGTCGAAGCTCAACTGTTCGCTACCGTTCCTGCCCAGAGTGTAGCTGTTGGCCAGATCCCAACTAAAACCGGCCTCATATTCGCCGTCCGCCAGCAGTCGAGCGCGATCGAGAGTCGGCAGGCCGGTCAGTTTGGCCAGCGAGCCCTGATTGCTGACCCGCAACGGCTGCAACTCAACCTCGGCGGCAAAACCGAATGAGCCGAACAGCAGCAGACCGACCGCAACCAACACACCTCTCATCACGCCGGCCATCAATGGGCTTGCGCCCAGTTGGCACCGGTGCCGATATCGACCTTGAGCGGCAGATCGAGCGGCACGGCATTTTCCATCTCCATCCGGACCAGCTCCGTCACCCGATCCATTTCTTCAGGTGGCACTTCTAAAACCAATTCATCATGCACCTGCAGCAGCATTCGCGCCTGCAGATTTTCTGCACGCAGACGACGGTCGATATTAACCATCGCCACCTTGATGATATCGGCGGCACTACCCTGAATCGGATAGTTGATGGCGTTGCGTTCGGCGTAGCTACGGAAGGCGCCGTTCTTGCTGTTGATCTCAGGGATGGCACAGCGACGACCCAAAATGGTGGTCACATACTGGTGCTCGCGCGCTTCGGCTTTTTTTGCTTCGAGATAATCGAGGACCGCCGGGTAGCGCTCGAAATAGTTATCAATAAAGGCTTGCGCTTCTTTGCGACTGACGCCGAGATCCTTGGCCAGACTGAATGCGCCCATGCCGTAGAGCACACCAAAGTTGATGGTTTTGGCGTGACGGCGCATTTCATCGGTAACCATTTCCGGGAAGATGCCGAAGATTTCGCTGGCGGTCCGTTTATGAATATCTTCGCCGGCGACAAAACTCTCCTTGAGCGCCGCAACATCGGCCATATGCGCCATCACCCGCAACTCGACCTGCGAGTAGTCAGCCGCCAGCAGCGTCCAGCCCTCCTCGGGAATAAAGGCCTCGCGGATCCGCCGTCCTTCGGCGGTACGGATCGGAATATTCTGCAGGTTCGGATCGCTGGAAGAGAGTCGCCCGGTGGCGGTCACCGCCTGATTGAAGCTGGTGTGAATCCGGCCACTGGCCGGGTTGATCAGCTTCGGCAGTGCATCTGTGTAGGTACTTTTCAGCTTGCTGACCGAACGATAGGAGAGAATCTTGGCAGCGATATCGTGCTCATCGGCCAGAGCGGTGAGCACCTCGACGTTGGTCGACCAACCGGTCTTGGTCTTTTTGCCCTTCGGCAATCCGAGTTTCTCGAACAGGATTTCGCCGAGTTGTTTCGGTGAATTGATATTGAAAGGACCACCGGCCATGGCATGGATTTCAGTTTCCAGCGCCGTCAACTTTACCGCCATTTCACTCGATAGTTGGCCGAGAAATCCCGCGTCGATCCGAATACCGCGCCACTCCATACGGGTCAACACATCAACCAACGGCATATCGACCTCAAACAACAGTTTTTCCGGCGCTCCAGCGGACAATTCAGGCAGCAGTTTTTCCGCCAACTGCCAGGTGATATCGGCATCCTCGGCAGCATAGACGGTCGCCTTTTCCACCTCGACCTCACTAAAGCAGATCTGCTTTTTGCCACTGCCGGTCATCTCCGCATAAGGAATCATCTTGTGGTCGAGATGCTCGCTGGCCAACGCATCAAGGCCGTGCGACCGGGCTTCGGGGTGGGTGACATAAGAAAGCAGCATGGTATCGAGAGCGATGCCAGACAACTCAATGCCAGCGTTGCGCAGCACCAGGGCATCGTATTTGATGTTCTGACCGACTTTCTCTACCTGCGGGTCTTCCAAAATCGGGCGCAGCTTTTCCAGCACCAAAGACGGTGGCAACTGCTGCGGCACGCCGAGATACATATGGCCGACCGGCAGGTACCAGCCATGACCCGCCTCGATGGAAAAAGACAGCCCAACCAACTCGGCCTGTACCGCGACCAGACTGGTAGTTTCTGTATCGATGGCAAACCGCCCGGCACTCTGCAGCTTGGCGAGCATCGCGTCCAGTTCGGCCTCATCCAACACCGCATGGTAATTGTCACCGCTGGCTTGTTGCTGCACACTGGCTGCGGAAAACTCTTTCAGCAGTTTTGGAAATTCCAGTTTTGTGAACAGCTCGGTCAGCGCTTCTCGATTCGGCTCATCCATAGTCAGATCGTCGATCGTCACATCCAATTCGAGGTCATAAACCAGATCGGCCAGTTTGCGCGAGAGAATTGCCTGCTGGCCAAACTCGCGCAGATTCTCCTGACGCTTCTTGCCTTTGACCGCATCAATATTCTGCAGCAGGTTTTCGATGCTACCAAATTCCTGGATCAAAGCGGCGGCGGTCTTCTCACCAATCCCCGGTACGCCAGGAATATTGTCCGAGGTATCGCCTGCCAGGCCAAGAATCTCCAGCACCTGCTCCGGCGGCACGCCGAAACGCTCGATCACTTCCTCACGCCGAGTGACCTTTTTCTTCATCGTATCGAGCAAACAGACCCGCTCGTTAACGATCTGCATCAGGTCTTTATCGCCGGTGACAACGACCACATCCAGTCCCTGCGCGGCATACTGTTTGGCCAGCGTGGCGATGATATCATCCGCCTCAACCCCGGCCTGTTCCAGCGCCGGCATGTTCAGCGCGCGGACCACCTCTTTGATGATCGGCACCTGTGGCCGCAGGTCTTCCGGCATGGCGCTTCTATTCGCCTTGTATTCAGGGTAGAGCTCTTTACGAAAGGTCGGCCCCTTGGCATCGAAGATCACCGCCAACCGGTCCGGCTGTTCATCCCGGACCAGATTAAGCAACATGTTGGTGAAACCGTAGACCGCATTGGTCGCCTCCCCTTTCGAATTGGACAGGTGGCGGATGGCGTAGTAGGCGCGGTATATATAAGAAGAACCATCAACAAGATAGACGCGTTGCTTTTGCTCGGACATGGAAGGCCTTTCTCGGCTAAAATTGAATGCCGGATTATTTCACAGCTGCCGGCAAAGGGAAAGGTTGGAAAACGGCTTAATTTACCAGCCCTGCTCGCATTGAATTGTTGACAGTTCGACTCAGATATTATTATCTTGCCACAGTTTGTCTACTCGCGAACAACAACCGCAAAAACTTGCCGTTGTTATTTATATATAGCCAATAAGGAGCGATTCAAATGCATGACAATTTTGAAGACCATGATGAATCGATAGAATACGAAATAGAAGTTGAGACCGATGCCGATGTCCATGCGATTCCGGATGAAGGGTTGGTTCTGGCGCGCGACATGCTACCGCCGACCCTGCCGATCATTCCGCTGCGGCCCCGGCCGGCCTTTCCCGGCGTTATCATTCCGCTGACCGTCAACGGCGAAGCACGGGTCAAAACCATCAAACAGGCGATGGAAACCCCATCCCAGTCGATCGGCCTGGTCATGGTCAAGGAATTGGACGAGGACGATGCGCCAGGCAACCTGCAACGGGTTGGCGTGGCGGCGAAAATCCTCAAGCTGATTCACACTGATGAGGACAGCGCCCACGTGCTGGTCAACAGCCTGGAACGCTTTACGCTCAACGAAGTTAACGAGGTCGATGATATTATTTACAGCGAGGTGACCTACTATCACGGTCCCGAACTGGACGATGATGCCGAGCTCAAAGCCTATTCGATGGCGATCATCTCGACCCTCAAAGAGCTGGTGCAGATCAATCCACTCTATTCGGAAGAGATCAAATTATTCCTCGGCCGCTCAAGCATGGACGACCCGGCCCGCCTGACCGACTTCGCCGCCAACCTGACCAATGCCGACGGCAGCGAACTGCAGGACGTACTGGAAACCTTTGAGATCGGCAATCGCATCGACAAGGTGCTGGTGCTGTTGAAAAAAGAGCTCGAGGTTTCGCGCCTGCAGACCAAAATCTCGCAAAGCATCGAAGAAAAGATCTCTGCTCAGCAGCGCGAATTTTTCCTCCGCGAGCAGTTCAAGGCGATCAAAAAAGAACTGGGGCTGGAAAAAGAGGGCAAAGTTACAGAAATCGAGAAATTCCAGGAACGGCTCAAAACCCTGAAACTGAATGATGAGGCGCAGAAAGCGGTTGATGAAGAGATTGAAAAGCTGCAGTTAATCGAGCCCTCATCGCCGGAATACAACGTCAGCCGCAACTACCTCGACTGGCTGACCATCCTGCCCTGGGGCAAGTTCAGCAAAGATACCTACGACCTAAAACGTGCCCGGCGGGTCCTCGACCGCGATCACTACGGTTTGGACGACGTCAAAGAACGGATCCTTGAATTTATCGCCGTCGGCAAGATGAAAGGCGATATTTCCGGCTCGATCCTCTGTCTGGTCGGCCCTCCCGGGGTCGGTAAAACCTCGATCGGCAAAAGCATCGCCGACACCTTAAAGCGCAAGTTTTATCGTTTCTCGGTCGGTGGCATGCGCGACGAAGCGGAAATCAAAGGCCATCGCCGCACCTATATCGGTGCCATGCCGGGCAAGGCGATCCAGGCGATGAAGAGCGCCGGAACCGCCAATCCGGTGCTGATGCTCGACGAGATCGACAAAATCGGTGCCAGCTTTCAGGGCGATCCGGCTTCGGCGCTACTCGAAGTCCTTGATCCGGAGCAGAATGACGCCTTCCGCGATCACTATTTGGATGTGCCTTTCGATCTGTCGAACGTGGTCTTTATCGCCACCGCCAACCAGCTCGACACCATCCCGGCGCCGCTGCTCGACCGGATGGAAGTCATCCGCTTATCCGGCTACATCCTCGAGGAAAAACTGGAGATTGCGCGGCGCTACCTGATCCCCAAATCGCTCGAAAGCCACGGGCTGAGCAAAGCCCAGATCAGCATCAACAAAGCGGCCTTGGCCGACATCGTCAACCGCTATGCTCGTGAATCGGGGGTGCGTGGCCTGGAAAACCGCATCAAGAAGATCATGCGCAAAGCGGCGATGGAGTTTGCTGAAGGGCGCGAAGGTAAAATCTCGGTCAGTAAAAAGGATGTCGAGCACTATCTCGGCAAGCCGATTTTTGCCGAAGAGGAGTTGATCAAAGAGGTTCCCGGCGTCGTTACCGGCCTGGCCTGGACGCGCATGGGCGGCGCAACGCTGCAGATCGAAGCAACGGCGATGAAGAGCAAGAGTAAAGGCTTCAAACAGACCGGGCAGCTCGGCAAGGTGATGGTGGAAAGTTCCGAGATCGCCTACTCCTACGTTATGGGCCATCTCGAGGATTACAACATAGCCGACGATTATTTCGACAGCCACTTCATCCACCTGCACGTTCCTGCTGGCGCCACCCCCAAGGATGGTCCCTCGGCTGGGGTCACCATGACCACGGCGCTGCTGTCGATGATTATGGACAAACCGGTGCGCAAGAAACTCGGCATGACCGGCGAACTGTCATTGACCGGCAGCGTCCTGCCGATCGGCGGCGTCAAGGAAAAGACCATCGCCTCGCGGCGGGCCGGCCTCAAGACGCTGATCTTCCCGCACGATAACAAGAAGGACTACGAAGACCTTCCCGACTATCTGCGCGAAGGCATCGAGGTACACTTCGTCAAGTATTACCCGGAAGTGTTCAAGATTGCCTTCAACCTATAATTTTGCTGCAAAACCTAACGGTCTGGCGAGTCAACAGACTCTTCATACCTTAACTTTATACCGACAGAGGAAAACATGACCAGCGAAGCGATCAAATCCGCCCTCCTTGGGCTGAGCAAAGAAGAAAAACAGGCCTTCATTCTCGAAACCTTGCCCGATCTGGCCAAAGATGTGATCAAAGAGCCGGGCTTCATGCTGCAACTCTTTCCAGTGCTGCTCGACATCCTCAAAGAGAGTGGCATGGATCTGCAACAATTACTGCAGATGGCAACGATGATGGGTGGGCAACAGCAAGATCAGTAAAAGCACAGCAGACAATGTTTCCACCTTTCCATACCCCGGTGAGCGGCTTGAGTCGCTCACCGGGTTTTTTATTTTAACCAATCAAAACACCTCCTCCCCAGCAAAACCAGCCAGACACAATGATATGCATATTCGTCTATAGAATTTTAATTGCCCGCCCCTTTTGTACCAAAAAGATTCCACCTGCATTGCCCCTAAGCTTGCGAGACAAGATACAGGATGTAGCCACAAAGCTATTGCGGATAAAGCAACCCAAGCAAGAACCCTCACTATGGAGGCAACCATGAACAAGAAGCCTCCCTTATCACTACTACTTACCCTACTTTTCGCCCTACTGCTGGTCTCCTCGGCCGAACAGGCTCTCAACTGCCTCGATTGCCATGGCGACAGCGGCCGCCTTGACTGGCAACAACTCGGCTACCAGGGCGATCCGATGAAAAGCGGAAAAACACGCTGACTGATCAGAACTTCAGAAAACCGACAAAGCCCACAGCCTAAGCTGTGGGCTTTGTCGGTTTAAACAAGCTAACGTCAAGACCGATAAAAGCGCTGAATTCAGCGCAAAACAAAACTGCGCTCAGCGATCGCTAGCGATTAAACGGCAACTTCGCGCCGAGAGCGGCACACCGATCATCGAACCTGAAAAGTCAAAACAGTAAACGGGCAAATAAACAGCAAATTTGCAGTAAACTTTAACCAGCAATAAACTGAAAAACAGTGCGCCTTTAATAGCACCGCCAACGACACCTGAATCCTGCAGCAGGAGGAAATGAACCGTTTATGAACAAAGACGTTGTCAACCGCTATGAACGCGACTTAACGGGAAAAATTCTCATCGATGTCGCGGCGGATAAGATTGAGGACCTTTACAGCGATTTTGACCGGAATGCCCCCTTCATCAGACGGGACCTCAATCAGGACCTGGTTGACTACCTGATCGACTCGGCAAGAGAACTCGGGCCTGAACCCTTTACCATCTGCTTCTCCCTTGCCAGCCCCCCCGATGAGAGCAGGGTTGCCCGCACCAAGCGCAGCATCAACAATTTTTTCCAATACCTCACTGAGATTGAGCGACAAGAAGTCCGGCGGATGGTTCGCAGGTCGCTGGTCCTGTTCAGCATCGGCATAGCCCTGTTGTTTCTTTCGGTCTGGCTCAATCAATGGTTGGGAGAAGAGCGCTCAGTCGTGGCCAACGTTTTTGCCGAGGGACTGACCATCGCCTCCTGGGTTTCCATGTGGGAAGCATTGGCGATTTTCCTGGTGGAGTGGTTACCCCACCACAAACAGATCAAGCTGTACCAACGACTGGCAGCGACGCAACCGACTTTTCGCCTTGAAGCAAAGTCAACTATGCCCCCTGATTGAACAATTCAGCACGCAGTTTAGGCAACATCTCAGGGTAATTTGTCTGCAGAAAGTTGAGAATTGCCTCTCGAACTTCACAGCGCAACTCCCAGGCAGACGATGAATTCTGCGCACTCATCAGGGCCCGTAGCTCTACGGTTCGATCGTTGGCATTGATCACATGAAGCTTCCAGACCTTTCCATCCCAATACTGACTTTCCTTGAGGACCTCATGTAATTTCAACCGCACCATTTCAACCGGCAGGCTGTAGTCGGCATGAAATGTCGTCGTAGCCAGCAGATCAGCTGAAGTGCGCGTCCAGTTCTGAAACGGTTTTTCCAGAAAATAGTTGGTCGGCACCACCAGGCGCCGCAAATCCCAGATACGCACAACGACATAGGTCAGGGTGATCTCTTCAATCTGCCCCCATTCCCCTTCGACAATGACCACATCATCAATCCGGATCGGCTGGGTGAGCGCAATCTGCAAACCGGCCAGCAATGCGGCGATTGAGCGCTGGGCGGCAAAACCAACAACGATACCCATAACCCCTGCCGAAGCTAAAATACTGGCGCCAAACTGGCGGATATTTTCGAACATCATAATCACCGAGGTGGAGGCAAGAATCCCGATGACAATCAATAAAACCTTAACCAGAACGTTAACCTGCGTGTGCACGACCCGGGCATCCAGGTTGTCACTGACCGCCATATCGTAACGATTGAGAATAAGATACCGTCCGAGAAAAACCGCAGATACCGCGATCCAGGCAACGACAACAATAAACAGGATACTCGAAATACGGCGGATGACAGTGAGGTGTGCGGGGCTAAAGGGGAGTGTTGGTGCGACTAAAATGAGGATTAGCAGTGGTAAGAGGGCTTTAAATTGGCTCCGTGCCAGCCTGCTGGAGTTAGTAACTGAACCAGGTCTTTTGGCGGATTCTCTTTTAACTTTCCGGGCGAGGTAAAAATCCAGCGCAAGCCCCACGACCATGGCAAAAGCAATCAAGCCGACTGAAGTCCACATGTTAGAACCCTCCACTGCGGTTAGAGAGCATCCATCTGTCAAATGCTATCCTTATCCATCCTCGCATCCATCAGGTTGCAAGGAACGGTATTTATGCCAGAATTAAGAGCCGTCACTAAAAACATTCTGCCACTATCCCTGCACATTTCAATGACTGCAAACCGAAATGTGAGGCCCCATAACGGCGCAAAGATTTCCAACTGGCAGCGAAAGGCGCAGGCCCTGTTATGACCCTGGAATTACTAACCCGCTTTCTTGGCCCTTTGGGACTGGTGGTTCTGCTGTTGGCCTCACTGTTCGCGCTCAACTGGTTTTTGAGCCACTTACTGCAACGGCATCCGGAAAAAAACCTGCAGAAACAGCTCTTCATGCTCATGGCCTCCCTGCTGCTGATGCTTGTCACAATCATTTGTGCTACCGATCAGTGATAGTCTGCGCGGTCAGATTCTCAGCCTGCTCGGCATCCTGCTGAGTGCCGCAATCGCACTCAGTGCAACAACCTTTCTCGGTAATGCCTTAGCCGGGATACTGCTCCGCAACGTCCGCAGCTTTAAGATCGGCGATTACATCTACATCGATGAGCACTTTGGCCGGATTTCCGGTCGCGGTCTGTTTCATCTTGAGATACAGACAGAAAACCGCGACCTACTAACCCTTCCCAACCTCTATGTCACCAACAACCCAGTGAAGGTGATGCGTGATTCCGGGACCATTATCTCGACAGAGGTTTCCCTCAGCTATGACGTTCCAAGAACGCGAATTGAAGAGGTTTTACTTGCCGCAGCGAGCGCCGCAGAACTAGAAGAACCGTTTGTTCAGGTTATCAGCTTGGGTGATTTCTCAGTTGTCTATCGGGTCAATGGCCTGCTCTTAGATGTAAAACCGCTGCTGTCAGCACGATCACGCCTAAACGGTAAAATCCTAGATGCCCTGCATAATGCCGGTATCGAAATTGTTTCGCCCAACTTCATGAATACCCGTAACGTTGAACAATCTATATTCATTCCCAAGGTTCTCGTGACAGGGCCAGAACCTACGCCCGTCAAAACTCCGGAAGACATTGTTTTTGACAAAGCCGAGCAGGCTGAAGTGCTGGAAAAACAAAAATCGGACCTGCTTGAGATTGAGAAGCAGCTTGAGACGCTAAACAGTGGAGAATTTCATGGCGATGAGCGGGAAGAAGCACGAACACAAGAGAAGATCGTGCAACTCAACAGGCAAAGAGACTTACTGATCAGCGGAATTTCACAGTCTACCGAAGAAATCGCAGCCGAAAAACAGTAGCATTCGCCTTAGGGCTGTGCGACCAGAACGATCCTAGTGCCTTGTAACTCTTAAAGGGTCGCAAGATTGCAAAGGGATTTGGCGTGCCAATAAGGCGTGACTTCAGTTGCATAGCACCGCTATGCAACTGAAGTCACAACGCAGGTGGCGCGTCAAATAACAAGCAAGATGCGACGATTTAGGGGGTACAAGGTACTAGCACCTATCGGCAGCGTAAAACCGCCTGCCCCGCTTATCACCACAGGAAACGGCAGACATGTCAGTGGGTTGCCACTTTTTTGTTGAGCAAAGAGATTGACCATCCGCAAAGCCATCTGCTAGATTCAGCATCGTTTTTCAACTTACCAAACAACCGGGGAGGTGAATCACCCCCTGCCCCTGGCTTTATTTTCAACTGATAGTGGAGTGCAACCCATGAAAGTCCTATCCGGCATCCAACCTTCCGGCTCACTGCATCTTGGCAATTTTTTCGGCATGATGAAGAAGATGATCGACTATCAGGAGCACGAGGAACTGTTCTGCTTTATCGCCAACTACCACGCCATGACCAGCCTCTCCGACGGCAAGGTGCTGGCCACCGGAACCTTGGAAGCAGCGGCCAATTTTCTGGCCTTGGGGCTGGACCCGGAAAAGAGTGTCTTTTGGGTGCAGTCGGACGTTCCGGAGGTACAGGAGCTGGCCTGGATTCTGTCCAACTTTACACCGATGGGGCTGCTTGAACGCTGCCACAGCTATAAAGACAAGGTTGCTCAGGGGATCAGTCCCAACCACGGTCTGTTCGCCTACCCGGTGCTGATGGCCGCCGATATCCTGCTGTTTCAAAGCGACAAGGTGCCGGTCGGCAAAGACCAGAAGCAGCACCTCGAAGTGGCGCGTGATATCGCAGTTAAATATAATAACGAATATGGCGAGGTGTTCACCGTCCCCGAGCCGGATATCGATGATGACGTGGCGACCGTTCCCGGCCTGGATGGACGTAAAATGAGCAAGAGCTACGGCAACACCATCGACCTATTTCTGGACGACAAACCGCTGCGCAAGCAGATCATGCGCATCGTCACCGACCCGACCCCGATTGAAGAAGCGAAAAACCCGGACACCTGTAACATCTTCCAGGTTTACCGCTTGTTCCTTGACGAAGCAGGCATCGCCGAGCTGCGACAACGCTACTTGACGCCGGGCTTACGTTACGGAGATGTCAAACAGGAACTGTTCGAAACGGTGCGCGACTTTTTTGCCCCTTACACCGAACGGCGTAAAGAGCTACTCGCCGACCCGGAAGGTTTGCGCAAAGTCCTCGCCCAAGGGGCCGAAAAAGCGCGCTACGTGGCAAACAAAACAATGCGCAAGGTGCGCAAAAAGGGTGGCCTCACTTATTAAAATCTCTGCTATAATTGCCATGAACAACGGCACGCCGTAACCGATGCTCCTCTTATTTGTGGAGGTTATGATGACTGTTTATCGCCAGTGGTTTTGTAAATGCAGTGGCACCCCACGCGAACTGGTTGCCGACCCCTACGTTGAGGAAGATTCGCTGGAACCAGCCTGTCCGCGTTGCGGGGCAACCCCCTCATCAGATCCAAAGCATACGATCAGCTTCAGTGACAAGGAAGATCATTCCGATTGAGGGTCAGGCTCTTCGCGGGTAAAAGTGACAAAGGCCATCCCCGGACGCCGGCTGGCTTCACGCATGGAAAAGTGAATAGCCTCCAGTTGCCAGCCTTGCGCTGTCCATTGGTTTAGGATGGCCTCCAGACTAACGTCGTCAACCTGGCTGGTTTCAACGACCTTGTAGATAAGCATGAAAACAACCTTTCTCAAGAGGATGTCGTAAGGCACCCTCCTCTTTAGACTATGAATTCAACCCGGCAAAAAAAATTCCGCTTCAGCATCCAGCTCAGTCAGAAGCAGTTTCTGCGCCACTATCAGGGCTCAGCCAATACGGTGCAGGTATTCTCCGAATGTGGTCAACGACTGCGCTTTCCTGCCTCACGGCTACGCCCATTTCTGACCCACACCGGCATTTGCGGCCGTTTTGTACTGACAATTGACAGCGAAAACCGCTTTTTGTCTCTCGAGATGCTCAGTTAGAACAGATAGTTCGCGTCAATTGAAATTTATTTTCAATTGACACTTGCCAAATCGTGACCTTTTTAGTAATATATCTCACAGGCAACAAACATTCGGCGCGCTGACTTCCCCCTCCTGGTCAGTGCGCCTATTTTTTTCGGGTGTCTGAAAAAGGCCCACCTTCACCATTCAGCGATGTTTCGACTATGGCCGCTGAGTCGGCCTCCGCTTCTCCAACCACAAGACCCGCTCCACCAACGCCGGGTGCGAATAATAAATCGCCACGTACAGGGGATGCGGAAACAGACTGCTTAAATTCTCCCGCGCCAACTTGACCAAGCCCGAAGCCAAACCTTGGCCACTGCCGACCAGATCGATGGCGAACTGATCCGCCTCCCGTTCCTGACGGCGCGACCACCAACTACTGATCGGCGTCCAGAAGAATCCAACCAGCGAACCGAGCCAACCGAGCAGCAACACCTGTCCGGCAAAAGAAAGCTGCTGCAAGCCGAGCAGACCGGGCAACAGATCGCTGTTTAAAATAGTAAAAGCCAGATAACAACTGAACAGTGCCACCAGTTGACTCTTAATCAAACGTTTGCGGATATGCCCGCAGCGCCAGTGACCAAGTTCGTGGGCCAGCACCGCCAGCAGTTCTTTGTCCTCCAGTTGCTCCATCAGGGTGTCGAACAACACCACTCGCTTGACTTTGCCAATCCCGGTGAAATAGGCATTACTGTGGCCGCTGCGACGTGAGGCATCAACCTGCAAGACCTTCCCCGCCTTGACTCCGGCTTTAGCCAGCAGGTCGCGAACATCGTCTTCCAGCTCCACCTTATCCACCGGCGAGAACTTGAAGAACAACGGCTCAATCAAAGAGGGGGAAAGGTACAGCAGAAACAGAGTCATCCCACCCCAAAAAGCCCAGACCCACAACCACCAGCTCTGCGGCGCGGCGGCGATCAACCACAGAGCGCCACCCCCCATCAGCGCAAACAAAACCGCACCGATCAGCAGCGATTTCAAGGTATCGGCCAGCCATAGCTTAAACGTCATCTTGTTAAAACCGAAACGTTCTTCCAAAACGAAATTTCGATAGAGCGAAAAAGGGATCCCGAGCAGCATCTGCACCAGTGCCAGCAGACCGAAAAACAGTAATCCATTGGCAATAAATCCGCGGGCATAGCCACTGACCAACTGATCGTACCAAGGGAGTACCCCGCCAAACAAAAACAGCAAGGTCAGCAACACACCGACACCATCTTCGACGAAACCGAGCCGATCGCCCGCCAACGCATAGGCATCGCTGTGCGCCAGCCGCTGCGCATCAATCTGCCCATCGAAGGCCTTCGGCAACGCCGGATGCTTCTGCTGCCGGTGGCGCAGATTGAGCCCGTCGAGAGCAAAACGGATCGCGGTCACCAGCAGATAGAGACAGAGCAGGATGATTTTCATGCCGCCTCCGGCCGCTTGAGGCGGAGCAGATCACCCTCATCGGCCCACGCTGGCAATTGCAGTCGAAGTTGAGAATTTGGTTGCCCGGCCGCTAACGGCTCGCCGTGCAAAGAGAGGATTTCCTGCACAGTAAACTTCTCCTGGCGCATCTGCGGCCCGAGCAATTCGACCTCATCACCCGACAAAAAACGGTTGCGTCCTTCGACCCAGAGTCCGCTAGCGTCACGACGGACAAAGCCGACAAAATCGTGGGTGCGGATATAGTGGGTATCGGAAGCATGAATTTTCGCATCGTCAGTGCCGAGCAAAAAGCCACTGTCGTAAGGGCGATGGCTGACCTTTTCCAACTCCTGCCGCCAGCGCGGATCGACATCTAGCGGATCGACGCTGAGCCGGTCGATGGCATCGCGATAAATACGCGCCGCCGTCGCCACATAGTAGAGACTCTTCATCCGTCCCTCGACCTTGAAGCTATGCACTCCGGCGGCCATCAGTTGCGGCAACTGATCGACCAGACAGAGATCACGGCTGTTCATAATATAGCTGCCGCGCGAATCTTCTTCGATGGCAAAGGATTGGCCGGGACGGGTCTCCTCGACCAGGGTGTAATTCCAGCGGCAGGGCTGGGCACAGTCGCCGCGATTGGCACTGCGCTCAAGCAACGCCGCCGAGAGCAGACAACGGCCGGAATGGGCGACACACATGGCGCCATGAACGAAACATTCCAGTTCGAGCTGTGTCTGTCCGGCAAAGCCACGAATATCCTCCAGCGTCAGTTCCCTAGCCAGGTTGATGCGACTGGCGCCATTATGCCGCCAGAACTCAGCGGTCTGTGGGTTACAACTATTCGCCTGAGTGGAAACATGAATGGGGCGCTGTGGATCGACCTGCCGGATGGTCATCAACACACCGGGGTCGGCAATAATATAGGCATCCAGATCGAGCGGTTTCAGCTCTTCAAGCAGAACTTTTAATGTAGCGAATTCCGCCGGCCGCAACGAAGCATTCAGGGTCAGATAGATGGCCACACCGGCGGCGCGACACAGCTCGCGCGCCGTGCGCAACTGTTCAAGATCAAAGTTGCCAGCATGGGCGCGCAGACCGAAATCCCCGGTCCCCAGATAAACGGCGTCGGCACCAAAACGGATGGCGGTTTTCAATTTCGGCAAATCGCCAGCCGGCATCAGCAATTCCGGTTTCTGGCGGCGTGGTTCTGAAATCATGAAGATCCTTTTTTCTTTATTTTAATTCGGGCTTTTTTCGCTTCGGAGCATAGCACAAAGAAAATCTCCGGCGCAGCATCTTTGCCGCCGGGAGAAACCTGTTATCGACAGCTCAATCCACTGCATTTCAGTTTGACAGAACAAAAGCTAAGGTGCTAGCCGTCAAGAGGTGGAAAGTCATAACAAAACGGGAGATAAAAATGATTCAAGACCCAAGCGACCAACAAATCAAAGCGATCAACGCTCTTTTTGACCTGACCGGCAAAGACGTCCTGGAAATCGGCTGCGGCAAGGGTCGTATCACCCGCGATCTGGCAAAGTTTGCTCGGCATGTCGTTGCCGCCGATCCGGACAGCGCCGCCCTGCAGCATGCGCGGTCGGCGGTCCCGAGCAACAACGTTGAATTTATATCTGCGCCGAACGGTATTCCACCGCTACAGAAAAACAGTATCGACCTGGCCATCTACAGTCTTTCGCTGCACCATGTCCCGGCAGATAAAATGAAAAACAGCCTAACCACCGTCGGCAAACTACTTAAAAAGGGCGGAGCCATCATGGTTCTCGAACCTGGAGATGGTGGTACATTTAACGCGGCGAAACGCCGCTTCGGGGTTGGCAGCGGCAACGAAGATAAGGTAAAAGAAGCAGCCATCCAGAGCATGCAAGATCTTCCGGGTTGGGCTATGAGTGAAACTTACTGCTTCGAGGCGCAATTTCTGTTTGCCGACCGCGAGGACTTTTTTCGCTCCAAGCTCCCGAACTATCGGCAACTCCAACCGGCAAAACAACGACAGATTGAGGATTTTCTGCTGCAGTACAAAACGAACGTCGGAATTATCCTTACAACAGAGCGCCGCCTCAACCTGTTACAAAAAACCACCGACGGCTAAAAATAACGGACCTATCCACGAAAAAAAGGTGATTCAGCTTCAATGCCCCGAAATCTAAGAGAAAGCCACTTTTTAATCGAAAATGATGGTCAGCAAATTGCGCTACCCAGGAATCCGCTTGTAACGGCGATTTGCTGAGAACTCTTTAGTTACAACCTTTGTTTGGTGGATAGAACCGAAAAATAATGGGTTTGCTCACAAGATTAATAGTGCGACCTGCCGCCTTTCAAACTTGACAACCCGCTAATAAGCCTATAATTTTTATAAATTAGTATTTTTTGTGAATAATCCATAGTGAAAGATTCGAACGCGATGAAAACCCTTTGTTCATTGCCATTTGGCTGGCCATCACTCATTTACTGCAGCCTGTTCCTGCTGAGTGCCTGCCTGCCAACCACAACGCCGAGCGGTCCCTCTGCGGCCCTGAAGCAGCAATTTGACCAGATGCAACAGCAACAACGCCAGCAAGCCGAGCAAATCCAGGCCCTGCAGCAACAATTGGCACAACTCCGGCCGAGTCCAACAAGCAGTGTCCCGGCGGTCGCCAAACAAACTGCAGCAAAACCGTTCGCCATTCCGGCGGCGATCAGCGAGGAAATCACGGCACTGGCAGACTCTGCATCAACCTACCTGGCGGCCTTTTCCTCCTTGGCTGCCGGGCGTTATCTTGCCGCCGAGACGGGCTTCAGTGGCTTCATCAGTAAATACCCGGAGCACCAGTACACACCCAACGCGCGTTACTGGCTGGCGAGTGCCCTCTGGGCGCAGAATAAACTGCAAGCTGCGGCATCCAACCTGCGCCAGGTGATCGTTGACAACAACGGACAAGAAAGAGCTCCGGCAGCATTGCTCCTGTTAGCCAAAATCTATCGGCAGCAACAATTCAACAACGAGGCGGACGAAGTTCTTGAACAGTTGCGGCGTCGCTATCCGGAAAGTACTGAAGCGCAACAATTTTACCGAGGCGACGAAGCACCGCAGTAATTGAAGGCAAACTCCATTTGTGAGGAAATCGATGACACAGACTATCTTTCGCTGGTTATCACTACTGATCCTGCTGACATTCATGGCCACCATCTCTCCGGCATTTGCCGAAGAAGAGCAGATCTACACCATCAAAAAGGGCGATACGCTTTGGGATCTGTCCCAACGTTTTATCGATGACCCTTACTACTGGCCTAATGTGTGGTCCAAAAATCCAGACATCACCAATCCGCACCTGATTTTCCCCGGGCAGAAAATCCGTGTTCTGGATGGCCGACTGGAGATCATCCCGGCCTACCCCGAAGCCCAAAAAGCTGAGCCGGCCAAAGCGGAAGAGGAATCTGTCGTCGAACCACTACCAGAACCGGAAGAGGTTGTGACCTTCAAATCAACCGGCAGCGGAGTCGGCTTCATCCTCACCACTGAAGAATCACTCGGCCTCTTGGTCGATTCGGTTGACAATCGGGTCCTGCTGACCAAAAACGATCTGGTTTTTCTGAAGATGAAGAATACCGACAGCGTTACGATCGGCGATACCTACGGGCTATTCAATCGCGGCCAGCAGATCAAACACCCGCAGACAAAAGAGCTAGTCGGCACGAGGATGGATAACCTTGGCTATGTCCAGGTCACCGAGATCAAGGATGGAACCGTCGTTGCCAAAATTGGCGAGTCCTTCCGCGAAATCATCCGTGGTGCCGAGCTGTTTGAATATGCACCACAGCGCAAAGAACTGACCCTTCAGCGAGGTAAAACAGCCCAGCAGGGGTACGTTATTGCCACCCGCGCAAATAAATACACCCAAAGTTCCAATGACGTTATTTTTATTGATCGCGGCCACAACCATAACCTTGCAGAAGGCAACCTATTCTACATATCGCGCCCGCGCAAGGCCTCCGATGAGATCATCAAGCAGGCGGGTAAGATTAACCTCCCCGATGCGGTCCTCGGTGCGGCGGTCATCATCGAAGTGAAAGACCAAACCGCGTCAGCATTAATTATCAAGAGCGTCAATGAGATGTTTATTGGCGACAAGGCGACCCTGGTCACCAACTAAACGGTAGCAACACAACGTAGAAACAAAAACGGATTGAAGTCACTTCAGTCCGTTTTTGTTTCTACGTTTCAATCTGTTTCCGGAGGGGGAGACAATGAACGATTCATCGCAGGTGCTACTCAGGCTGCACCTGACACCCGGCCTTGGGCGTGTGGCACTATTCAAACTGCACAACTATTTCGGCAACTTTCCCGACGCACTGCATGCTCCCCCCGGACAACTGGAAGAAGCCGGTCTTTCCCGCAAACTGATCGGCAAGATCCCCGCAGAAGACGATCCGCAACTCCTTCGCTGCAGGCACAAACTGGAAGGGTTAAAGGTCCACCTGATTAGCTTCTGGGATGAGGAGTACCCTGCTCTGCTGCGTCAGATCCACGATCCACCGGCCCTGCTCTATCTGCGCGGCAAACTACCGCCCAATGACTGTTGCGCAATCGTTGGTTCACGCCGGGCGACCCCAGGCGGGCTGCAATTGACCCATGAACTGGCAAAAAATCTTGCGGCGCATGACATCTGCATCGTCAGTGGTCTGGCCCGCGGCATCGACAGCGCCGCCCATCGAGGCACCCTCGAGGCCCAAGGCCGGACAATCGCCGTCCTCGGTTGCGGCATCGACCGGATTTATCCGCCGGAAAACAACCGATTATTCCACGCAATACTGCAGGAGAACGCCATCCTCAGCGAATATCCTCCAGGCACACCGCCATTACCGGGGCATTTTCCCGGCCGCAACCGGATCATCAGCGGTCTCAGCCGTGGGGTCCTGATCGTCGAAGCGGCAGAAGGAAGCGGATCACTAATTACCGGAGATTTTGCCCTCGAACAAGGGCGAGAACTGTTCGCTACCCCCGGTGCGGTACAAAATCCCACCAGCAAGGGGGCCAACCGCCTGCTCAAAGAAGGGGCGCAACTGGTCACCGAAGCAAGTGACATTCTACAGGCGCTCTGGCCGAAGCGGCTGTCACGCACACAACAACAGGTTGTGGATCAATTTGCCGAGCAGTTGACAGGAGCAGCCCGGAAGATATACCAGCAATTGGGTCACGAGCCGCGTCATATCGACGAAATCGGCCGGAAATGCGGCTTGACTCCCATGGAGGTTTCCGCTATTTTACTCGACCTAGAACTCCAAGGCGGAGTGCAGACGCTACCGGGAAACAACTATATCCGTAGCCATTTGTAGAAAAGCAGAAGGATAACAATTCCTTACCTACAAATACTGAACGACGAAACAAGCCCCTGACAATTCCTGCGCAATCGTTGAAGATTGCGCAACCCGGTTTCGCAGGGATTAAAATACACCTGACTGGAGGCCCTTTGCGCGAGCGAGTACTGGCAATCGTCAACTTGATTGCTAAATATGTTCTGGGAGCAGAAGACACCCCGATCAATGAACAAGAGTTGGTTGCAGAACTCATTTCCGTTGGCTTTGAAGCTGAAGAAATCAGTGATGCTTTTTCCTGGATGGAATCTGCTGCCCTCCAGGGACCGATAGAACACTCAACCGAAACAGCGCTGCAGCCCCTGACAACCTACAGAATTTTCAGCCCTGAAGAGCAACTGGCCCTGTCAACCGAAGGAATCGGCTTTCTGATTAAGATCAGATCGATGGGTCTGCTCTCCGATGAAACCCAAGAAGAAATCATTGAACGAGCCGTTCGCGCGGCCGAAGACCCCCTGAACCTGCAAGAGGTCAAAATGATTGTCGCGCTGACCATGCTCTCGCGGACAAGCAATCTCTGGCAACGCGAGATTGATTGTTTCCTGGAAAACGACTGGACCCGCATTTATCACTAAAACAACGGGCTGCGCACTTTGCCGCAGCCTTTTTTATTACGCAGCCACTCCTTGTTCCGGTACTTAACTGCAGGTCCATAACGAGGCGTTTCGGCGTACTATTCCGATAGAGGAAAAGATGGCTCAATCACTGGTCATCGTCGAATCACCGGCGAAAGCAAAAACCATCGAAAAGTTTCTCGGCAAGGGCTACAAGGTTCTGGCTTCCTACGGCCACGTGCGAGCACTGCCGAGCAAGCAGGGATCGGTCGATATCGACAATAGCTTTGCGCCCAAGTATCACATCCTGCCAGAGAGTGAAAAGCACATCAGCACGCTCAAAAAGGAAGTGGCCAAAAGCAGTGAACTGATCCTCGCAACTGACCTCGACCGTGAAGGAGAGGCGATCGCTTGGCATCTGCTGGAAGCGCTCGGTATCGATGAGAAGGGCTCCAACCCGACGGTCAAGCGGGTCACCTTTCACGAAATCACCAAGCCGGCAATCGATGAGGCGATGGCCAATCCGCGCTCCATCGACCGCGATATGGTTGATGCCCAGCAGGCCCGTTCGATCCTCGATTATCTGGTCGGCTTCAACCTCTCACCATTCCTGTGGAAAAAAATCCGCTACGGCCTCTCTGCCGGTCGCGTCCAGTCGGTCGCTCTGCGCCTGATCTGTGATCGGGAAAATGACATTGAGGCCTTTGAAGCACGTGAGTACTGGAGTATCGAAGCCCAGCTGACTAACGCTGCCGACAGCCCATTAAGCGCCAAGCTCAACAGCTGTGACGACAAAAAGCTGACCAAGTTTGCCATCGGCAACCAGCAGCAGGCCGAAGAGATTCTCGCCGAACTTGAGCAGGTCCAATTCCAGGTCAGCAATCTGGAGAAGAAGGCCCGCAAACGCAACCCGGCACCGCCATTTACCACCAGTACCCTGCAGCAGGAAGCCAGCCGCAAGCTCGGCTTTTCGGCACGTAAAACCATGTCGGTGGCGCAAAAGCTGTACGAAGGTATTGAGGTTGGTGACGGGACTCACGGTCTGATCACCTACATGCGGACCGACTCGGTGGCCCTGTCACCGGTCGCGACCAGTGAAGCGCGTGAAGTCATTTGCCAGCTCTACGATGAGAGCTACGCCCTCGAAAAACCGCGCACCTTCAAGAATAAGAGCAAGAATGCCCAAGAGGCGCACGAAGCGGTCCGGCCGACCACCATCGCCCGCACTCCGGCGCAACTCAAGCAGTACTTAAGCTCCGATCAGATGCGCCTTTATGAGCTAATCTGGAAACGCACCGTCGCGTCACAGATGACCCAGGCCATCTTTGACGCCACCACCGTCGACATTGCCGCCGGTGAGCGTTACAGCTTTCGCGCCAGCGGCCAGGTGATCCGCTTCCCCGGCTTTATGGCCCTTTATATCGAAGGGACCGACAACGGTGACGACGAAGACAAAGAAGGTTTGCTGCCACTCCTGAACGAAGGCGAAAAACTCAATAAAGAGCAAATTAGCCCCGAACAGCACTTCACCCAGCCACCGCCGCGGTTTACCGAAGCGAGCCTGGTCAAAATCATGGAAGAGTACGGTATCGGCCGTCCTTCGACCTACGCCAGCATCATGAATACCCTGGTGACACGCAAATATGTGCGGCTGGAAAAACGCACATTCTTCCCGGAAGACACCGGCCGGGTGGTCTCCAAACTACTGACCGAGCATTTCAGTCAGTATGTCGATTACGATTTCACCGCCGAGCTGGAAGAGGATCTCGATGCCATATCGCGCGGCGAAAAAGCCTGGACGCCAGCAGTAAAGCAATTTTGGGACCCCTTCATTGCCCTGCTGCACCGCAAAGATCAGGAAGTCAGCAAGGCCGATGTCACCACCGAGAAGACCGACAAGATCTGCCCGGAGTGCAAAATGGAGCTGGTCATCAAACTCGGCCGCGCAGGACGTTTTTTGGCCTGCTCCGGCTTCCCCGACTGCCGCCATACCGAACCGCTGAACAGCGACGGTACCGAGGCCGAAGAACCGGTCATGTCGGATGAAAAATGCGATAAGTGCGGTGCCGGGATGCTGATCAAAACCGGTCGCTACGGCAAGTTCTACGCTTGCAGCGGCTACCCGAAATGTAAAAACATTCAACCGTTGGAAAAACCGAAATCCCTCGACATCAAATGTCCGCAGTGTGATGACGGTGAGATGATGGAAAAGAAGAGCCGTTACGGCAAAATCTTCTATTCCTGCAATCAATACCCCAAGTGCAAGTACGCCCTGTGGAATCCGCCGAAGGCGGAGGCCTGCCCGAAGTGCGCCTGGCCGCTGACCGAGATCAAAACCACCAAGCGCTGGGGCACCGTGCAACGCTGTCCGCAGGAAGAGTGTGATTGGGAAAACGAGCTGATCCCGCCGATCAAAAAAGAACCGGCGAAAAAGGCCGCGCCAAAGAAGAAAGCTGCACCGAAAAAGGCAGCCGCCAAGAAAGAGCCGGCGAAAAAGACCACAGCTAAGAAGGCGCCAGCAAAAAAAGCTCCGACAAAGAAAACCGCTGCGAAAAAGGCGACTGAAAAAGACGCCTAAAAATAGCAAAAATCAGCTACAATTACCGGTCGAGCCTGCAGGTTCGACCGGTTTTTCTTTTATATCAACGGACATCACGTAGGGTCGCCCCTATATGCAAGGAATCACCCATGCAAATAACCATTATCGGTGCTGGCCTGGCCGGTTGCGAAGCGGCCTGGCAGGCAGCCAAAGAAGGCCATCAGGTTAAGCTCTACGAAATGAAGCCGCTGCGCTTCTCTGCGGCGCACGAAAGTGAAAACCTGGCTGAACTGGTCTGTTCCAACAGTCTGCGCGGTGCGGGGATGAATAACGCGGTCGGCTGTTTAAAAGAAGAACTGCGCCGAATCGGCTCGCTGTTTATTGAAGCGGCCGATGCCACGGCGGTTCCGGCCGGCGGTGCGCTGGCGGTCGATCGGGATGAATTCGCCAAATACGTCAGCGAAAAAATCGCCGCCGAACCGAATATCGAACTGCTCCGCGAAGAGATCACCAGTTTGCCGACAGAAGGGACCGTCATCCTTGCCAGTGGGCCGTTGACCTCCGACGCTCTCTCCGCCGAACTGGCAAAACTGACCGGCAGTGAACATCTCTATTTTTACGATGCCATTGCACCGATCGTCGAAGCCGACTCCATCGATTACGACATCGCCTGGCGCGCCTCGCGTTACGATAAGGGCGGTGCCGATTACCTGAACTGTCCACTCAACCAAGCAGAGTACGAAACCTTCGTCCAGGCGTTGCTCGACGCCGACAAAGTCGCCGGACGCGAGTTTGAGAAACTGATCCACTTTGAAGGCTGCATGCCGATTGAAGAGATGGCGGCCCGCGGACCAAAGACCCTCTCCTTCGGCCCGATGAAACCGGTCGGACTGGATGACCCACGCACCGGCAGGTGGCCGCATGCAGTGATCCAGTTACGACAGGACAATAAGCATGCCTCGCTGTTCAACCTGGTCGGCTTTCAGACCCGCCTGACCTACCCGGAGCAGGAGCGGATTTTCCGCACCGTACCCGGCCTACAGAACGCCAAATTCGCCCGTTTAGGCAGCATGCACCGCAACACCTTCGTCAATGCGCCGAGTTGCCTGAATCGCAACCTACAGCTACACAACGCCCCACACATCTTTCTCGCCGGGCAGATCAGTGGCGTTGAAGGCTATGTCGAATCAGCCGCCTGCGGCTTACTGGCGGGAATTTTTGCCAGTTATCAGCTACGCGGCGAACAGATACCAGTACCGGCAAACGTGACGGCCTTGGGCGCCCTGCTGACCCACCTGGCTGAAGCGGATGCCGAAAACTTTCAGCCGATGAACGTCAACTACGGTCTGTTTCCGCCACTGGCGCTGGAACGGAAGATGAAACGTGCCGATCGGCGACTGGCGATGGCAGCGCGAGCCCTGGAAGCACTGCCAAACTGGTGGGACCCGATTGCCGAACGGCGCCAACAGATGACCGCAGAAGGAGAGAACCAATGAGCGAACAGGTCATCCTGGCCTCTGCCTCGCCACGCCGCAAACAACTGCTGGAGCAGGTCGGGCTGGAGTTCCAGGTAGTTCCGAGTAACGCCGATGAATTTGAGGTTGCCGGAGAAACACCGGAACAACATGTGGTGCGACTAAGCATCGAGAAAGCCGCCGAAGTCGCAAGCCGCGCTGAGGTTGCCGGGCGCTGGTTCATCGGTAGCGACACCATCGTCCTGTGCGATCAGCAAATCCTCGGCAAACCGACCGATCACCAACATGCCGCAACCATGCTACGTCAGCTCTCCGGTCGTGAGCACCAGGTCCTGTCCGGCTATGCGATCCTCGACCGACAGACCGGCAACCAGGTCACCGAGGCGGTCGCGACCAAAGTTCGCTTTCGCGAATTGACAGACGAGGAAATCGCGCGCTACATTGCCACAGGTGAACCGGACGATAAAGCAGGTTCTTATGCCATTCAAGGGCTGGGGGTCTGCTTCGTCGCCGGTATCGAAGGCAGCTACACCAATGTGGTCGGTCTGCCGTTGTGCCGCCTGACTCTGGCCCTTAAAGAGCTGGGGATTCCCCTGGCGATCTGAAAGTATAAAGCCGATGAGCGATATCGTTGCCAATATAGCGCGTATTCAGGAGCGCATCGTGGCCGCCTGCCAGCGGGCCGAACGTGATCCGAATAGCGTTCGTCTGATCGCCGTATCCAAGGTCAAACCAGCCGAACAAGTTGAAGCGGCCTATGCCAGCGGCCAGCAACTGTTCGGCGAAAGTTACGTGCAGGAATTCCGCGACAAAGCGCCGCAAGTGCAGGCGCCGGTGGAATGGCACTTTCTCGGCGGCCTGCAGAGCAACAAGGTTAAATATCTGCGCGGCAAGGTGGTGATGATCCATTCCGTTGACCGCTTGTCACTGGCCGAGGAAATCAGCCGACAATGGCAGAAGATAGATGCCAGCTGCAAAATCCTGCTGCAGGTCAATATCGGCGAGGAAGAACAGAAATCGGGTTGCAATCCGGCAGAACTGGAAGCCTTGGCGCGCAGCATTGCCGAGCTAGCGAACCTGCAAATCTGCGGCCTGATGTGCTTGCCCCCTCATTGTGACGACGCGGAGCAGGTGCGGCCCTACTTTGCCCGCATGCGTGAACTGGCGCTACAGATAGAGCAATTACAGCTGCCGAACGTCACAATGACCGAGCTGTCAATGGGCATGAGTGGCGACTTCGAGGTGGCCGTCGAGGAAGGCGCGACTCTGGTACGGGTCGGGACGGCGATCTTCGGCGAAAGGATCAGGCATAACTGATGCGCAATAATCCCGACTACCTGATTTTTGACCTCGACGGCACGCTGGTCGATTCGGTCGCCGACCTGACCAGCTCTCTCAACCTGCTGGCTGACGAACTAAATCAACCACAGTTAACGGCAGAACGGGTCCGCAGTATCGTCGGCGATGGTGCCACCAAGCTGATCAAACGCGCCTTTGGCAAAGAGAATTACCAGCGCGAATATTTATTCCGCTTCCTCGACATCTACGGCCAGCACCTGCTTGACCAGACCTGCTGCTATCCCAGTATCAAACAACTGCTCAGCCAACATCCGGCCGAACACTTGGCGGTGGTGACCAACAAGCCGCACCGGTTAACGCTGGAGCTGCTCAGTGGTCTGGGACTGACCGAACACTTTAAAGTCATCATCGGTGGCGACAGCTATGCGGAAAAAAAGCCGCATCCGCTGCCGGTGCAAAAGGCCCTTGAATTGCTCGGGGCAAAACCGCAACAAGCAGTCATGATCGGCGACCACCACACCGACCTGTACTCTGGCCAAGCAGCAGGACTGGCTACCTGCTTCTGTGCTTACGGTCTCGGCAACACGGACGGACTGATCCCGGATTTTGTGGCCAACGGTTCAGACGAGCTATTGCAACTGTTTCCCGGAACCACTCCGTGAGCAATTCCCGGCTGACCCTGAAAGAGATCTCGCTGTTTTTCTTTCCGCTGCTGCTCAATGTGCAGTTGATGAGTGTCTCACATACGGTCATCAACGGGGCTCTGGCACGGCTGGAGGATTACGTCACCGCCCTGGCCGGCATGTCGGTGGCGATGATCATCCACCTGTTCGTCGCCTCCCCCTCCTACCAGAACCATACGGTCACCATCGCCATGGTGCGGGGGCGCAAATCGATGCGCAGCGTGCTGATCTTTGTCGGGCTGGTGGCCAGCTACGTCGCCGTGATGCTCTGTCTGATCGCCTTTTCTCCATTAGGCGACCTGGTATTGGTAAAATTGCTCGGCACTCCGCCAGAGGTCGCACAGGCGGCACGCGAGGCTCTTTACATTCTCGCCCTGCTGCCCTTCTTTACCGGCTTGCGTGGTTTCTTTCAGGGGCTGATCATCCAGGCGCGCCGCACCAGCTTGGTCTCCGTCGCTACCGGCGTCCGCGTTGCCGCCCTGTTCGGCTACCTGGCCATCGGTCAACACTGGTTCGCCGGCGCTCAACTGGGCGCCTTTGCCCTGGTCGGCTGCGTGATTACCGAGACCATCGCCATTGGCTTCTGCGCCTGGCGTGTGCATCTACCACTCGATCGGGTTGAAGCAGAGAAATCGACCGGTGAGATCCTGCGTTACTCTTTCCCGCTCGCCTATTCATCCTGTCTGCAACAGACCATTCCGCTGCTGATCAGTTCAATTCTCGGTCGTCTGCCCGATGCCTCCTTGGCCCTGGCCGCCTTCGGTGTGATCCGCGGCTTCCTGTTTTTGCTCGCCGGACCGATGCGCAATCTGCAGCAGGTCTATCTGACCTTGGTGAAATCGGCCAACGATTATCGGGTGGTGATCCGCTTTAACCTGCTGGTCGCCTCCGGCATGGGACTGCTGATCCTACTGACCGCCGGACCATTTAACGAGCTGATTCTCGGGCAGCTGCTCGGCGTCGAAAGCGAACTGCGGCACTACCTGCGCTGGTCACTGGCAGCCTGCACCCTGTTTCCGATCCTCTACGGCAGTTGCAACCTGTTGCGCGGCTGGTTTGCCGGAGCTCACCAAACCGGCCAACTGGGTCGCTCAACCTTCCTTAAAAGCTTTTTTTTGCTGCTGGTCTGGTGGCCGATCGTACACCTGCAACCGGCCATTTCCGGCATCGGCATCGGCATCGGTCTGCTGCTCTGCGCCGAACTGATTGAAGTTCTCTACCTGCGCCGCCAACGGCAGCGTCAACCGGAAAATCTGCGCCAGCTTGCCCCGCTATAGCCATCCTCGTAAAATAAAGGTATGGATAAACGAATTAAAAAGCATCCGTGCCCGGACTGTCGCCATTGTCAGTGGTGTTCGGACGATCGCTGCCGACTCTGCTTAAAACCGCTCTGCACGAAGAAACTCTCAATCGCTGAGCAAATAAAACGGTACGACCAACTTAACAACGTTACTCAGGAAGCAGAGACCAAACCTGCAGACCCGCCAGAGAAGTCATAAACTGGGCTTTTTCCTTTACCTGAAGTAATGTTGCGTTATTATTCTACTTATTCACTCACCCTTGCAGCAGATGAAGGGACAACATGGAATTAGATAATCACGCAATTAGCAACGTTCTGGACAACCTCCACGACGGTCTCTATTTCACCGACAACGATCGGAAGATAATCTTCTGGAATCCCGCAGCTGAACGGATAACCGGTTTTACCGCGGCGGAAGTGATCGGAACAAAGTGCCGTCAAAACATCCTGAACCATATCGATTGCCAAGGACAAAATTTATGCGAAGAGCAATGCCTGCTGGCCCAAACCATGAAGGATGGCCAACCTCGCGAAGATGACATCTACCTGCATCACAAAAAGGGGCATCGTGTCCCGGTCTCGGTCAGAGTCACTCCCCTGGTCGATAAAGATGGCAACACCATTGGCGGCATTGAACTGTTTACCGACATCAGCAATCGCGAAGCCACAGAGCTACGATTACGCGAACTACAACAACTGGCCCTACTTGACCACCTGACCCAACTGGCCAATCGAGCTTATTTGGAGCGGGAACTGATTGCCCGGATAGAGGAAAAAAAACGGATAAAACTTCCCTTTGCTGTTCTGTTTATCGATATCGACCATTTCAAGCAGGTCAACGACACCTACGGCCATCCGATTGGCGACCTTGTCCTGCAGATGGTTTCCAACACCCTTAAAAGTAATGCCCGACCGTTCGACTTGTACGGTCGCTGGGGGGGAGAAGAATTTATGGGCGTCATCCGCAACATCACCGCAGAGAGCCTGAAAACGCTGGCTGAACGGTTGCGGGTGCTTGTTGAGGGGTCATTTCTCGCAGATATCGACCCTCCCCTGAACGTTACCGTCTCCATTGGCGCAACCCTGGCGAATGAGGACGATAATGTATCGACCCTGCTGGCAAGAGCAGATACCCTGCTCTACCAGAGTAAACGCGATGGTCGCAATCGGGTCAGCACTGCCAAAACAATGCCCCCCCCTTAAGTTGACGAGGCATGATTTCGTATTTTTTTCTCATCAACCTTAGGGGAAAACGCCAACGACCCCGAAGTATCGTTATGCGTAAAACAGCATGAGCGATTATCACTGAGAACGATATCAATCTGGAGGAGGATTTCCGGATTTCGATTTTCCGATGACAGCAAAGCTGTTTCATGCTTAAATGCCGGGCTCATAAAATATAAATACCGCTGGCAGAATGCTAAAAGGAGTCTCCATGTACAGCTGTTCTGATTTAAAAAAAGGCTTAAAACTACTTATTGACGGCGATCCGCACGTCATTGTTAACTTCGACTTTACCAAGCCCGGTAAGGGGCAATCCTTGTATCGATGCAAACTGCGCAACATGATCACCGGATCGCTGTTTGACCGCACCTACCGCAGCGGAGAATCTTTCGCTCCAGCCAGCTTGGAAGAACGCGACATGCAGTACCTCTATCAGGACGAAACTGGTTACGTCTTCATGGATCAGAAAAACTACGAACAAGTGGTGCTCAGCGAAGAGACTCTGGCCGACGACAAATACTTTTTGACTGACAATATGGAAGTCGAGATCCTCATGTATGGCGAAACGGCCATCGGCATCTCCCTGCCAAACTTTGTCAACCTGCGCGTCACCCAATCCGATCCCTGGGTCAAAGGTGACACCGCTGCCGGAAACAACAAACCGGCCACGGTCGAAACCGGCTTCACCCTGCAGGTTCCTTCGTTTGTTGACGAGGGCGTACTGATTCAGATTGACACACGAACCGGTGAATACGCGACACGGGTAAAAGAATAACGTGGAACCTAACTGGCAGTTGGTCCGTAAACGGCCGATACTAGAAAAACGGGCCCGGATCGTTCAATCGATCCGGGCTTTCTTTATTGAGCAGGGCTTTCTCGAAGTGGAAACGCCGCAACGCATTCCCGCCAATGCCCCTGAACTTTATATTGATGCTGTCTCTTCCGGGGACTGGTTCCTGCAAACCTCGCCAGAACTGGCGATGAAGCGCTTGCTTGCCGCTGGCTTTGGTGACATCTTCCAAATCAGCCACTGCTGGCGCGATGCAGAACGCGGCAATCGTCATCTCCCCGAATACAGTATGCTCGAATGGTACCGCCCGGACTGCGACTATCATACGTTAATGGATGACTGCGAAGATCTACTCGGTCGGTTAATTCCTGAGCAAAGGTTGAGCTATCAAAATGACCTCATCGACCTGACTCCACCCTGGCCGCGATTGACTGTACGTGACGCTTTTGCACGCTACGCGCAGACATCACTGGCTGACAGCCTCGAAATGGGTACCTTTGATGAAACCATCAGCCTGGAAATCGAACCAAACCTGCCAAGCGACCGACCGACCTTACTGATCGAATATCCAAGCAACCATGCCTCCCTCGCTCGGACCAAAAAGACTGACCCGAGCATCGCAGAACGCTTCGAACTCTATCTCGGTGGGATGGAACTGGCGAATGCCTTTTCCGAACTTGTCGACCCACAAGAACAGAAGCGGCGCTTTGCCATTGAAGAGACAGCACGCCGCGCAGTCGGGAAACCCCCATATCCCGAGCCGGTAAAATTCCTCCATGAATTAGCCGTAATGCCCCCTGCTGCGGGAATCGCTCTCGGTATCGACCGATTGGTGATGTTACTCTGCAGCTGTTCAAAAATTGATGGGGTGGTAGCCTTCTCCCCAGAACAACTCTAAGCATTCAGCGGGAAAAGAGCATACCGAAAAATAGAATGGCGTTCTTCTGAAAAATTGGCCAAAGCCAACATTATATCCCGCCAATACCAGTTCTGGTCAATAATCCCGCTTATCTCAAAACGCCATTCTAATCTCCCGCCTTTTACTGGACTTACTTCATTTCCAGCAATTACCCCGCATATCAATAACGAGACTTCAAAGAGTGAAACGCTTTTTTTTAGAAAAGTTTTCTGTTGACATGATTTTATAACAACGTATTATGTCGCGAAACGTGGCACCCACGATCACGCAGATTTTATCACAGGATGCCTAGAATTATCTTGTAAAAACAACCAGATAGCGATTTTATTTGATTTAGTTCGGCTTCATAACCGGTTTTTGGCACGATCTGATGGATGGGACCGTATTGGTCCCCCACACTATTTTGAGAGGAGTTTCTACAATGGCACATGGACCAGCAGTAAAACTGGGTAAGGACAATGCGTCCGCCTACAAAACCAAACTTGGCGTATCGATGTTCATCGTTTACACCATCCTTTACGCCATCTTCGTTGGCATCAACGCGACCAATCCAAAGGTAATGGAAACCATCATCTTCGGACAGACTGCCGCGGTTGTTTGGGGCTTCGCCTTGATCATCTTCGCACTAGTTCAAGCATTCATCTACAACCACCTCTGCACTAAAGCAGAAGTGCAGTTGAATAACTAAGGGGGATATAAATCATGGTATACACTCAATCCCCACTGGCAATCGGCCTGTTCATCACATTCGTTGCCTTTGTTCTCGGCCTGTCCTTCTACCTTGCCCGTCGCACCAGCTCTGCTGAAGGTTACTATGCAGCCGGCGGCAATATCCACTGGTTTACTAACGGCGTCGCCTTCGCTGGCGACTACCTCTCGGCAGCCTCTTTCCTCGGTATTTGCGGCATGATCGCAACTGCTGGCTACGACGGCTGGATGTATTCGATCGGCTACCTGGCAGGCTGGATCGTCGCCCTGTTCCTGGTTGCTGAGCCGATGAAGCGCCTTGGTAAATTCACCTTTACCGACGCCCTCGATTCAAAATTCAACTCCAAAGCGATTCAGCTGACCGCTGCCATCTCCACCCTGCTGGTTTCGGTCTTCTACCTGATCCCGCAGATGGTTGGTGCCGGCGTGCTGGTTCAACCGCTGCTCGGCCTGCCCCACTGGGTCGGCGTCTGTATTGTTGGTATTGTTGTTACCATCATTGTCGCTACCGCCGGTATGGCCTCGACAACCTACGTCCAGTTCTTTAAAGGTGCCCTGCTGCTGATCATGTCGACTGTCGTTGTTATCATGGTTCTAATGCGCGGCCTTTCCACTACTCCGGTTAACGATGGCGTAGAATATCACGATTTCAAGACCATGCAGGCAACTGCCGCGCTGGAAATCAGCGAGCCCGGCTTCACTGTTGTTCAAGGACTTGATTCCGACTACGGCAAAGCTGGTTTCATCAAGCTGGCCAAAAACGGCGAAGAGTCGATCTGGCAGCTCAATGCAACAGCCAGCGGCTACACCTTGGAAGAAACCCTGTTCATGGTAAAAATGGCTGACGGCACCAAAAAGTTCAATGGTGCCAACAAAGAAGAAGGCAAGTTCTTCCCGGTTGGCCACATTAAGACACTGGTCATGGACGGCAAAGAAGTCACCGCAACCGGCGCTGTCGGTCCGCTCGCCTACCTGGCAGCACTCAAAGATTCGACCATCGTGCTCTGGGGCAAGAAATACGTCAAAGAGGGTGCAAACACCACAACCATCTACTACCAGAAACCGACCCCAGGCTCTCGGGTTCTGCGTCCCGGCCTGAAGTTCAAGGTCGACAATGCGACCGGCCTGCAGAAGTTCAACTTCATCTCGTTGATGCTGGCTCTGTTCTGCGGTACTGCAGCCCTGCCACACATCCTGATTCGCTACTATACGGTTCCGAGCCAGGCCGCTGCACGTAAGTCGACTATCGTCGCTATCGCCGCCATCGGTTTCTTCTACGTCCTGACCCTGTTCCTCGGTATGGGCGCCATGACCAGTGGCGTTATCAACCTGACCGACAACAACATGTCGGCACCGCTGCTGGCCCTGTCCTTCGGTGTCATCCTGTTTGCGATTATTTCCTCGCTGGCCTTCGCTACGGTCCTGGGTACGGTTTCCGGTCTGATCGTTGCCTCTTCCGGAGCGATTGCACACGACCTGATGGACAACTTCCTCGGCATGAAGATGACCGATGCCGGCAAGGTCCGTGCGGGTAAGATCTCCGCCGTCGTGGTCGGCTGTATCGCCATCTACCTGGGGATTGTCTTCGAAGGCATGAACGTCTCCTTCTTGGTCGGCTGGGCCTTCGCGGTTGCCGCCTCGGCTAACCTGCCAGCGATCCTGATGCTGTTGTTCTGGAAAAAGACCACCGCTAAGGGCATCGCCGCCTCGATCATGGTTGGCTTGACCAGCTCCTTGGGGCTGATCTTGATCTCCCCGGACATGTGGGTCCGTTACGGCAACCTGCCGGCTGATGCACCAATCCAGTTCAACAGCCCGGCACTGATCTCGATCCCGCTCTCCTTTTTGGCCCTGGTGCTAGTCTCCTTGATGAGCCAAAAGGATATTGTGGTCGACGCCAGCGAAGTTGCCGGCGCATAAGCGCTTGTTTTACTGTTTATAATTTGCAATACTTTGGGCCGCCTTCGGGCGGCCCTCTTTTTTAAAGGACTATGAGAGATGAAAAGGTTTCGCGTCACACTAATGGTGGTCTGCCTGCTTCTCGGCTGGCTCGGATATTCCGACCTGAGTATACTCCTGCGCAACAGCGAACCACAACAGATCTCAATTGGTGACCTAATAGCGCAGGGTCCATCACAGGAATTGGTAACTGTCAGCGGCGGGTATCAGGACCTGATGCAAGCGATCAACATGTCAGGAACCATTGAAATCGATTCCTTCCTCGTCCCCCTGAAAACCTCCGCGAACACCCAAGAAATAGATGTCTGGTTTGAAACCCGCGACCCACAAATTGTCGACCTGCTAAAAACCTACTATTTCAAGTTGGACAGCGATGAGCAGACCCAAAAGTTCCTTCGTGAAAATCAGGATTATTTCACTGCTCGTCGAGATGTCACCGGGATGACTGTCGATAACCTTATTGCCGATTCAAACCGCGATAAGCTAAAAGAACTTCTACAGGAAATGAAGTTGACGGTACCAGAGAATGTTATCTTCATCAGCGAAGGGAAAGAACCTGACACTTTGCGTGGCTATTTCTTTGTCGCTATAGCGTTGATCGGCCTTATCAAACTGGCCACCGGCCTAAAATCAGCGCATAGGGGAACGGGCAGCGATGTTGGCGATACAGATTCCTGACTAATATCTATTTTGAAACGACAAAAGGCCGGAATTGCTCCGGCCTTTTGTCGTTTCAAAATAGAACAAACAGATAATACCGTTACTATATAGAACCTCACCAATAAAATAAAAAGGCTGAAGCAGCCCTGCTTCAGCCCCTAAAAGTTTTAACTTTACCCTATATAAACGCTGTGATTGCGAGCCCGGTTAGCTAAAATCGTCGGGTCTACAACCTCCCCGCAGGCGCAACACTTCCAAGCATCAAATGCACGAACAAAATCGTAATACTTCTCGGAATACATTCTCCCTTTACACTTAGGACATTTCATTTGTAACCTCCAGGCATTCGGTGTTTGCTAAGCAACTAATCCCTACTCAGACCATCTTCCCCCTAATGAATAGTTGCAGGACTCTCACTACTACACATCCCATGCCAATATTTTACCGAGACAATGCTGACTCGGCCACAAAAGACTTTAAGACGTAGTTTCAGCCAGTTACCCATCCATTTTTTTGTTACCAGCGAGAAAGTTCAACATTAAATAGACAATCAGACAATAACAACCCATAAAGTCATCACTTATCGTCATATTTTTGACGTATTTCAGAAAAACTATTCGCAGCATCCCGCATTGCGACTAATTAACAAAAGCTAACGGCATGAAAAATCTGATTATTTTTTCGCCAAGCAGAACAGACAATCAACGCCGTAAATGGATATCCATACGGAATTACAACTGTTTTACAATAATGCAGCGAAAGCCATAAAGAGAAGCAAAACTAGACAGACAAAAACGTCAATCAGGTGTCGCTTTTCCAGAAAATCGTCACTTCATTGACGGAAAGACCGCTATAAAAAAAGCCGCTCTTTCCAAAAAAGGAAAGAACGGCTTCGCAAGCTATTTATGTGGGCAATGTTTCTTCGGGCAGGACTAAAGATTGTCCTTGTGCAACTTGTAGGTCAACGCATCGGCCAACGCCTGATACGAAGCATCAATAATATTACTGCTGACCCCAACGGTTCCCCAACGCCCTTCATGATCACCCGACTCAACCAGGACCCGAGTTACCGATTCAGTCCCCTTGCCGGCGGGCAGGACACGAACTTTATAATCAAGCAGTTTAACCTCGCTCAAGCGCGGGTAGAAGCTGATCAGAGCCTTGCGCAAGGCCTTATCAAGGGCATGGACAGGACCATTGCCATCTGCCGCAGTGTGCTCAACCTTGCCACCAACCTTAACCTTGACAGTACCCTCGGATACCGGAGATTTATCGCTGTCGCGCAAAGTGTCGATGACCCGAAAGGCTGAAACGGTAAAATAATGTTTCAATTGCCCCATTGCCTTGAGCATCAGCAATTCAAAGGAAGCCTCGGCACCCTCAAATTGAAAACCCTGATTCTCTAGCTCTTTAATATCCTCGAGAATCTCCAGAGTGACAGGGTCCTTACTATCCAGCTCAATGCCGCACTCTTCCGCCTTGGCAAGAATATTGGAACGACCCGACAGGTCAGAAACCAGCACACGGGTGC
Source organism: Desulfuromusa ferrireducens (assembly GCF_055389805.1). Taxonomy (NCBI): domain Bacteria; kingdom Pseudomonadati; phylum Thermodesulfobacteriota; class Desulfuromonadia; order Desulfuromonadales; family Geopsychrobacteraceae; genus Desulfuromusa; species Desulfuromusa ferrireducens. The sequence goes on along the minus strand of NZ_AP042415.1, from coordinate 2,140,518 downwards.
GATTGCCGACCAGCTCAGGACGAATGTGCTCATAGGTTTCAGGGTGACGCTGAATTGCAGAAACGTGCACACCGCCCTTGTGGGCAAAAGCGGAATTCCCGACATAGGCCTGATGCTTGTTCGGCACCAGATTCGCCAACTCATAAACGTAGCGCGAAGCACTGCGCAGCGCCTTAAGGCTCTCATCGCTGACACAGTCTTTAGCAAACTTCAGCTTCAAGGAGGGAATAATTGAACAGAGGTTGGCATTACCGCAACGCTCACCGAAACCGTTCATCGTCCCCTGCACATGGACCGCACCACAGCTGACAGCCATCAAAGAATTGGCGACCGCGCACTCGCTATCATTGTGCGCATGAATACCGATCGGCGTAGAAATCACCTTATTCACTTCGGCCATAATCGCGGGGATTTCATGCGGCATGGTTCCGCCATTGGTATCACAAAGAACGATGCAATCGATGTTGGCAGCAGCAGCGGCCTGCAGAGTTTTAATAGCGTACTCAGGATTCGCCTTGTAACCATCAAAAAAGTGCTCGGCATCGTAGATCACTTCACCGACCCGTTGTTTGAGATAGACCAACGAGTCATTGATCAGCTCAAGATTCTCTTCGAGAGAGATCCGCAGCGCCTCGCGGACATGAAAGTCCCAAGTTTTGCCGAAAATGGTTACTGCATCAGGTTCAGCCTCAATCAGCATCTGGATATTGTTATCCTCAGCCGGCGTTACCTTGGCGCGACGGGTCGAGCCAAAAGCCGCGATTTTACTATGACTGAGTGTCTCTTTTTTGATTTCGTGAAAGAATGTGATGTCCTTCGGATTCGAACCGGGCCATCCCCCTTCAATATAGTCGATGTTCAGCTCATCAAGGCGTCTGGCAATCTGCACCTTATCCTGCACCTGAAAAGAGATATCTTCGGCCTGAGTGCCATCACGCAGCGTGGTATCGTAAATCTGAATCCGACTCATTGCATCACAACCTTTCATAGACTCGCAGCCGCTCGTTAATCCTCGTCCGCCTGCGACTTGTTTAAACCAAACGCCTCATGTAGCACGCGAACCGCCAGCTCGGTATATTTTGCGGCGATAATGCAGGACACCTTAATTTCACTGGTCGAAATCATTTCGATGTTGATTCCCTCTTTAGACAGGGTCTCAAACATGGTCTGCGCAATCCCCGAATGAGAGCGCATACCGACACCAATAATCGAAACCTTGGCAATGGCATCGTCATGCTTTACGCCACTGGCATCGATCTTCGGCGCGACGGCCTCAACAATCTTGAGGGCCTTCTTACAATCGGTTTTGGGAACGGTGAAGGTCATGTCGGTCTTGCCATCCTGGGACACATTCTGGATGATCATATCGACAGTCACCCCGGCTTCACTCAGCGGTGAAAAGATCTGTGCAGCAATACCCGGCTGATCCGGCACGCCAAAAATACTGATCTTTGCCTCATCTTTATTAAAAGCAATCCCTGAAACCAGTACGGTCTCCATCTCTGCATCCTCCTTCATCACCAGCGTCCCGGGCTTGTCATCGAAGCTCGAACGCACATGAATGACTACGTTGTATTTTTTCGCGAATTCAACACTGCGGATCTGCAGCACCTTGGCACCGAGCGAGGCCATCTCAAGCATTTCTTCATAGGAAATCTTTTCGATTTTCGAAGCCTGAGGAACCATACGCGGATCGGTGGTATAAACACCATCAACATCGGTGTAGATCTCGCAAACATCGGCTTTAAGCGCTGCAGCGACGGCAACCGCTGAGGTGTCGGAACCACCACGGCCAAGCGTGGTCACATTGCCATGCTCATCGATCCCCTGGAAACCGGCAACAATGATGATGGTGCCGTTTTTCAGATCTTCGCGAACCTTTTTATCGTCAATACTTTTGATTCGCGCGCGCGAGTGGACATTGTCAGTGAGAACCGGAATCTGCGAACCGAGATAACTCTTGGCATTGTAGCCCATCGATTGCAAGCCCATCGCGAGCAGCGCAATGGTGACCTGCTCGCCAGTTGAAACCAGAACATCGTACTCCCGCTCACTGGGAAATTCACACATTTCGTCAGCCAGAGCAACCAGGCGATTGGTGTCTCCGGCCATAGCCGAGACGATAACGACGACATCATTACCAGCGTCAAATGTTTTGGCCACTCGACGGGCAACATTGCGGATTTTCTCCACAGTTCCCACGGAGGTACCACCATATTTTTGCACTACAAGGGCCATAACAGTCCTCTTCCTCCTTATCAGAAAAAAACCGACCACAAGCAACTTGTCGCCGGCCCTGCTACAAATGTCCTAAATTACCAGAAAGACCCCTTTAATAGCAGGAAACCACCAACCGGTCAAAAGCTTTTTCCAGCGTAAGATAAGGTCATTAACGGTTACTTGGCGAGAACATTCCGGAGTTGCCGTAAAATCTTCTCAGCGGCCTCTCCCCGGGAGACAAAAGTCAGTTCGCGCAGATCTTCTTTCAGGTGAGCAATCCTGATCCACAAGCCCTCTATCTCGTCGTTTTCCAGCCGCTCGGGCCACTCGACCAGAGCAACCCCTGAACCGAAGGCGAAATCATCAAAACCGATATCCAGCAACTCATCCGGGCCACAAAGACGGTAGAGATCAAAATGATAGAGATCAAGCCGCGCCTGATAGTGATTCATCAGGGTAAAGGTGGGACTGGTGATTGGCACTTGCGGATCGACACCAAGCCCTCGGGCAATCCCCCGCGCCAAAACTGACTTGCCAGCCCCGAGATCCCCCTGCAATAGAATCAGGGCCGGCTGCTCAAGCAACCGGCCCAACTGAATTCCAAGCTCCAGGGTTTGCGCCTCTGCAGCGCTTTGAACAGACCAGCAAGACAAGATTATTTCTCCATTGTCCGAATCAAATCGAGGCGCGCGACCACACCGATCATCTCATCCGCCTCGACGACCGGAAGCAGATGGACCTTATGCTTGCTCATTAAGGCAGCAATTTCACGAACAGAATTCTCCGGAGCACAGGTGATCAGCTTTCCGGTGCAAAGCTCACCGACGGTGGTCGCAGTGATCCGATCGACCTGTTCCTTGAAACTCTTTTCGCTGTCGAGATAAAAAACACCATCAAACAAGGCCATCACTGTTGGGATATGCAATGGTTTCTGCTGCTCGACCAAGTCGGTTTCACTGATGACACCAATCAGTTTCCCCGCACTGTTGAGTACCGGCATATTGCCGAAACGGGTCTCCACAAACTTACTCGCAAGCTCCTTGATGCTGGTTTGTTCTGTGACCGTCACTACCTCGCGAGTCATGATTTCCCGAGCTGTCAGCATGCGCATACTCCTTCCCTCAATTCCCGACGGGCGATCGGGAGCTGTAAAAGCAGATCGGAAGCCGCCATCCCGACAACTCCCTGCCCGTTTGCAACCAGTTCAGCAGCCCGGCCATGTAGCCAGGCGGCCAATGCTGCGGCGGTGAAAGGCTCCATCCCTTGGGCGAGCAAGGAACCGATCAGGCCGGTAAGAACATCGCCACTGCCGCCACTGGCCAAGCCATCATTACCGCTACTATTGATCCGCACTTGGCCATCCGGAGCGGCAACAATTGTCCGTGCGCCCTTTAGCAACAGCACCACTCCATGCTCCGCCGCAAAAGCACAAGCAACGCGATAACGATCCGCCTCAATTTCGGCAACGGTTAAACCACACAGACGCGCCATCTCGCCCGGATGTGGCGTCAGCACGACCGGCGGCCCGAAACGCTGTTTAAGAAGTTCCAACTGTCCGACTAACAGATTAAGTCCATCGGCATCGATAACCAACGGCAGTTCGGTTGAGACCAACAGCCAGGTCAGCAGCTCAGACAAGTCGCTACTCTGCCCCAAACCGGGACCAAGCGCCAGCGCCTGACGTCCGTGCAACAGGTCCGCGATTTGCTCCTGCGCATCAAGACTGACGAGCCCGTCGACATCCTTAAGCGGGCAGGTCATCACCTCAGTCAACTTGATCTCTAAAATATCGTGCACAGCCGCAGGAGCGGCAACGGTGACCAAGCCACAGCCACCTCGAACAGCAGCATTACCAGCCAAGGCAGCAGCACCGCTTTTCCCTGTCGAGCCCGCCAGAAGCAACAAATGACCAAAGCTGCCCTTGTGCCCTTGCTGAGATCGGTCGGGAAGCCAATTCGCTGCCTCTTGCGCATCAACCAGCAACACATCGGAGGTTAACTCCGGCCGCCTACTGACAGGGATCCCGATATCGACAACTTCGAGAATACCAGCACATGCGGCTCCCGGATTGCTGCCATGACCGATTTTGGCATGATCAAAAGTCACCGTCAGATCCGCCTGCACAGCCGAACCGCAGACTTGACCTGTTGAGCCATCAACCCCGGAAGGGATATCGACAGAGAAGATCGGCACGCCAGAGCTATTGATGATCTCTATCGCCTCGGCGAAAAGGCCACGCACCGTCGATTTCAATCCGGTTCCGAGCATGGCATCAATAATGATTGCCGGCCCACCGGCGACAAATCCGCTACGTAACTCACGCGCATCGGCAACAAAAGAGACCGGTTCGCCCAGTTTAAGCAGCACCTCGAGCATAATCGCCGCATCACCAGCGATATCCTCGGCACAACCAAGCACCAGCGTCTGAACCTGCCAGCCCATTTCGGCGAGCAAACGGGCCATCACATAGCCATCGCCACCATTGTTGCCCTTTCCGGCCAAAACCAGCACCGGCCCAGGAAAAAGCTTGCTTAACTCGTGGCAGAAGACATCGCTGGCCGCGCGGCCGGCATTTTCCATCAAGACCACACCGGGAATACCGATTTGCTTGATCGCCTGCCGATCGATCGCCTGCATTTCTTCTGCTTGAATCAAACGCATCAGGACTCCAGAATCACCGTCGCGACAGCATAATCGCCATCATGAGAATAACTCAAATGGGTTGCGCTGACACCGCGCTCAGCGAGCATTTCTGCCGCCCTCCCGGAAAGCTGCAACGTTGGGCAACCAAGTTGATCGCGTACAACCACCACCTGCTGCCAGGAGAGTCCATCCCGCAGACCTGTTCCCAGCGCCTTGAGAAACGCTTCCTTGGCCGCAAAGCGAGCAGCGAAATGCGATGCGGGGTTCTTCATCTGCAACGCATACTGCCGTTCTTCAATACTAAAGATGCGCTCCAGCACCTTGTTGCCTGGCACTAGAAATTTGCGAAAGCGCTCTATCCTGGCCAGGTCGGTACCGATGCCGACAATCGCCACGCGGTTAACCTTTCAACAGTTCCAGCATTTCACGCACCGCTCGCTCCATACCGACAAGAGAAGCGCGGGCGACGATGCTATGACCGATGTTAAATTCCTCAATCCCCTTCAAGGCTACCACTGGGGCAATATTCTGATAATTGAGACCATGCCCAGCGTTAACCCCAAGTCCCAGTTTACGAGCGGCACTGATCGCCAATTCGATCCGCTGCAATTGTTCGCGCTTGTCAGCATCGGTACGCATTTCACAATAGGTGCCGGTATGAATCTCAATATAATCCGCTCCAACCTTGTGGCTGGCCTTGATCTGTTCCAGGTCGGGTTCAATAAACAGACTGACAACAATCCCAGCCTGCTTGAGCAGGACAATTTTCTGTTTCAGCGTTGAACGCAGCAGGTTGACATCCAAGCCCCCCTCGGTGGTCAACTCGTGACGTCCTTCGGGAACCAAGGTCACTGCATCAGGTAACAGTTTCAATGCAAAACTGACCATCTCTTCGGTCAGCGCCATTTCCAGATTGAGTCGGGTCTGAATCGTCTTCCTCAAGATTTCGACATCCCGATCCTGGATATGACGGCGATCTTCGCGTAAATGAACGGTAATGCCGTGAGCACCAGCCAGCTCGGCCAGCATGGCCGCGGCGACGGGGTCTGGTTCAGCGACGCCACGGGCCTGACGGATTGTTGCGATATGATCGACGTTGATTCCTAGTTTGGCCAAAACTTCTGCTCCTAGACACAGTAACAAGAATAATTATTATAGCGTTGTTTTCAATTATGCGCCGAGATGCTCACGAACCGCACTAGCCACACTATCGGCCAGTTCGACAATTCGTAGTTGATTTTCACCTTCGATCATAACCCGCAACAGGGGCTCAGTGCCGGAATAACGAACTAGCACCCGGCCCTTGCCGGAAAGCTCTGCCTCAACCTCATCGATAGCCTGCTTGATCGGAGCGATATCGGCCAAATCTGCTTTTTCCCGCACCCGTACATTGACCAGAACCTGCGGCAGAGAGGTCATGACCTTTGCTAGTTCGGACAAAGGCTTGCCGCTGCGCTGGAGAATCGCCAGAACCTGCAACGCTGATAGCGTCCCGTCTCCAGTGGTAATGTGATCGAGAAAAATCATGTGTCCCGACTGCTCACCACCCAAGTTGTATCCTTCTTTACGCATTTCTTCGACCACGTAACGATCGCCGACTCCGGTCCGGACGACCTTCCCGCCGGCCTTAGTCATGGCAATATCCAGCCCCATATTGCTCATCACCGTGGCGACCACAGTCTTTTTATTCAGCTTACCTTCTTTGAGCAGTTCGGTGCCGCAGATCGCCATGATGTGATCGCCATCAACCTCGAGACCCTTTTCATCGACGAAGATAACCCGGTCGGCATCGCCATCGAGGGCAATTCCCAAATCGGCACGATATTCACGCACTTTTTCCGCCATCACCTCAGGATGCAACGAGCCGCACCCCTCATTGATATTAACGCCGTTCGGCTTCACACCAAGCGTGATCACTTCGGCACCCAGCTCCTCCAGAACTGCCGGGGCAACCTTGTAGCCAGCACCATGAGCACAATCGAGAACAATCCGCAAACCCTGCAGATCGAGATCACGCGGGAAGGTGTTTTTCAGATAAACAATATAGCGGCCGATAGCATCATCGATGCGGTAGGCCTTACCAACATCATCGGCAACCGGCCGAAGATCATCCAAACGGTTGTTAAGAATCAGGTCCTCAATTTCCAATTCCAGCTCATCGGGCAGCTTGAAACCATCGTGAGAAAAAAACTTAATGCCGTTATCCTGGTAAGCATTATGTGACGCACTGATCACGACACCGGCATCAGCCCGCATAGACGCAGTAATAAATGCGATCCCAGGGGTCGGTAACGGCCCGACCAGCAGGACATCTACTCCCATCGAGCAGATCCCCGCCACCATGGCATTTTCGAGCATATAGCCGGACAGTCGCGTGTCTTTACCGATCACAATCCGATGGCGGCTCTTGTCCTTTTTAAAAACATAAGCGGCCGCGCGGCCCAACTGCATTGCCATTTCGGTGGTCATCGGTTCGATATTGGCAACACCGCGCACCCCGTCGGTACCAAACAGTCTCTTTTCCATCAAAGCTTATCCCCTTCTGAATTTACTTCAGATTTCTGCTGTTCCAGATTTTCCGTATCCACGTCCACAGGAAGGTCCACAGCCTGAATTTCCACCTGTACCTCAGTCGTTTTTTCAACCTTAAAATAAGTATAGTTCCCCTGATGAACCAGCGGCACAATCAACGAAAAACCCTCATTGACCCCGTTGAGATCGACCGGATCAGTGGTCACTTCGCTGACGCTTTTCAGTTCTGACTCAGCCCCCTCAATAACAATTCTCCCCGGCACGGCACTGACGCGTCCGACCTGATAGCCCTGCAATGGCTCCCCGGTCAGGGCAATTTTTACCGGCACCCGTTTCTGTTTTATCCGCTCCAACTTAAGATCGATAAAAGACGGAGAAAGACGGGTGACCCGCAAACCGCTCGGCAAGTTAAGTCGCTCTTCCAAGCGTTTAAAGGTCGTCAAACCAGGTTGTAAATCAGCCAGATCGACAACAATGCTGATGTCGTTGGGACTAACCTTCATCAGGAGAGTGCGCGGGCCACTGACACGGACGTCCACCAGGCTGGGGATTTCGTTGGCGACCATCAGTTCTGCCGGAATATTCTGCAACTCCAGCGGAACTCGGTAGCCGACTTCCAGCCGACGTTCGCCCATAATAAACATCCACAGCACCACGGCAAAAATCAGCGAGATCAGCTTCAATGTCCAGTTTTCTGTCAACAGCTTGAACATTGCCGCTCACCCCTTCTTCTTACTTTTAGTCTTGCTCTTGGCTTTACGTGGTTCCAGCAACCGCCCGAGAACCTTTTTCAGACTGGTGGCATCCAGGTTGCGGGTGATACCACCATTAACAGCAACCGAAATCTTTCCGGTTTCCTCGGAAACAATGATGGCGATGGCATCCGCCAACTCGGTCATGCCGATAGCGGCACGGTGCCTCGTTCCGAGCGCCTTGCTGATATCGCGGCTCTGGCTCAACGGCAGAAAACAACCGGCCATCTTTAACTGCCCCTGCTGGATCACCAATGCACCGTCATGAATCGGCGAGGTCGGCATAAAAATCGCCCGGATTAGCTCATTGGAGACACGGGCATCGACAGCAACGCCCGATTCAAGAATATCGTTAATCCCGGTTTCACGCTCGATAGCGATCAGCGCACCGATTTTACGGTTACCCAATGCCACACAAGCCTTAACCAGTTCATCGATGACTTCTGACTCCTCGCGATAAGTCATTCCGCCAAAAAATGGGTTTCGGCCAACATGCATCAGGGCGCGACGAATATCACTTTGAAAGATAACCACGATGACCAGGATAATCGAAGAAAGAAAATTACTTAAAAACCAATTGAGGGTATGCAGGTCGCCAACCCGCGAAGCAAGGTAGACAACCAGAATGACCGCCAGACCGAGCAGCATCTGCACCGCCCGGGTTCCCTTGATCAGAAAGATGATCCGATAGATGATAAATGCAACGATACTAATATCGAGCAGATCAAGAAGACGTATATTAGCAAACACATCAAACATTGCAGTGCCCACCGACCGGACAGAGGGAAATTAGAATAGCAGAAACGTTAACAATAAAACCTGCTCTAAAACAGAAAAAAGAGAGACTTAGGGAAGTTTTTTCTCACGAATAGCCCAAGCAACCAATGCCACGTCACAAGCCGGGCGCACATCATGGACTCTGAATAGTTGCACCCCCTGTTCAACGCCAAGAGCAACCGTCGCCAGAGTCCCAGATAACCGCTCCAGCGGTTCATCCCGATCGAGGATCTGACCAATAATTTTTTTCCGCGATGTCCCGAGCAGAACTGGACAGCCAAAACGGTGAAAGTCTCTTAGATGATGTAACAGTTCAAGATTACCGAGCGCACCTTTACCAAACCCGATACCGGGATCGACCGCCAACCGGTCCAGCTCAACGCCGGCCGCGAGAGCAGTATCGATACTTTGCTGCAGACAACCCAGCACTTCTTCACGCACATTCCGATATCCGGTATCCTGCTGCATAACCGCTGAACGACCACGGGTATGCATAAGAAACAGTCCCGCCGAAGTCCCGGCCGCAACCTCGGCCATCTGCGGATCAAACGTCAGACCGCTGATATCATTAATAAAGTTGGCGCCGGCGGCCATCGCTTCGCGAGCCACCGACGCCTTATTTGTATCGATCGAAATCGGCAACGCAGTCTCTCGCCGCAATGCCTCTATCACTGGAATGACCCGCTCTAACTCTTGGCCCTCGGGCACTGGAAGCGCCCCCGGACGAGTGCTTTCCCCGCCAATATCAAGCAGGTCAGCACCATCCTTCTCCATCCTCAAGCCCTGCAATAAGGCCTGCTGCGGGTCGACATAGCGACCGCCATCGGAAAAGGAATCGGGGGTGACATTGAGCACCCCCATGATGCAGGGGCGGCTTAAATCGAGCAGGCAATCACGCCCGCGCAACTGCCGCGCCAGCAACGGTGTCACGCCTCTGGCGTCTCCTGTGCGGGCTCAGAAGCGGCCGTAACTGCCGGTTCCTCTGCAGCAGCCCCTGCCTCGTCAGAGGCGAAAGGGTCTGCAACCACCTTCGGTTGCAGATAATCAGGCACTCCATCAGGAAAAACAATTGCCCGCACTTCAGCACCTTCGAGGGTCTCTTTTTCCAGTAACTCTTCTGACAAAGCAATCAACTGTGGCTGATGTTCGTTGAGCGCCTTGCGGGTGACGGCAAGGTTATCGAGCACGATACGACGGATTTCGTTATCCAGATCAACTGCCGTAGCCTCGCTGTAATTTTTCATATGGCCCATGTCGCGACCGAGAAAGACTTCCCCGCCCTCTTTCTCGCCGAAGGTTAGGGGTCCAATTTTTTCGCTCATGCCCCACTCACAAACCATCTTACGGGCAATTGCAGTAACTCGCTCGAGATCGTTACTGGCGCCGCTGGTGACCGACTCGAAGGTCAATTCCTCGGCAACCCGACCACCGAGCAGGGAGCGGATACGGATATTCAGGCCCATCGCGGTTTCGTTGTATTTTTCTTCGGTGGGCATATACATGGTGACGCCCATGGCCCGACCGCGAGGGATTATTGAGACCTTATGCACCGGATCGGAGCCCGGGGTCAGCAGCGAGATCAGCGCGTGTCCACCCTCATGGTAAGCGGTGACACGTTTCTCTTCTTCGGTAATCACCATCGAGCGACGCTCGGCGCCCATCAACACTTTGTCTTTGGCCGACTCCATATCGTCCCTGCCGACCGTAGTCTTGTTGGAACGGGCAGCCAACAAAGCACCTTCGTTAATCAGGTTGGCCAAATCGGCACCTGAAAAACCAGGGGTTCCCTTGGCAATCACACGGAGATCGACCGATTCATCCATCGGTACCTTACGGGAGTGAACCTGCAGAATTTTCAAGCGGCCCTTAACATCGGGACGCGGCACAACGACCTGACGGTCGAAACGGCCCGGACGCAGCAGCGCCGGGTCAAGAACATCAGGACGATTGGTTGCGGCGACCAGAATAACCCCTTCGTTCGATTCAAAGCCATCCATCTCGACCAGCAACTGATTGAGAGTCTGCTCACGCTCATCGTGTCCACCACCCAGACCGGCCCCCCGATGACGACCGACAGCATCGATCTCATCGATGAAGATAATACAGGGAGCATTCTTTTTGCCCTGCAGGAACAGGTCGCGAACACGACTGGCTCCAACACCAACAAACATCTCGACAAAATCGGAACCAGAGATAGTAAAGAAAGGCACCCCTGCTTCACCAGCCACGGAACGGGCCAGCAAGGTTTTACCAGTACCTGGAGCACCGACCAGCAGAACACCCTTAGGAATTTTACCGCCCAGCTTGGTAAACTTCTTCGGGTCACGTAGGAATTCAACAACCTCTTCAAGTTCTTGCTTGGCCTCATCAACACCGGCCACATCCTTGAAAGTCACTTGCCCCTGGGTATCGGTCAGCAGCTTGGCTTTGCTTTTACCAAAGCTCATCGCCTTACCACCACCAGACTGCATCTGACGCATGAAGAAAATCCAGACAGCGATCAGCAACAGGATCGGCCCCCAGGAGATCAGCAGGGTAAACCAGAAGCCCTGATCATCAACCGGCTTGGCTTCAATGATGATGCCCTTCTCTTTCAATTCTGGAATCAACTGCATATCCGGCGGAGCGATGGTTTGAAACTTGACACCATCTTCGTAAACGCCGTTGATCTGCGATCCCTGCATCGTGATGTTGGTCACTTGGCCCGAATCGACAGCAGTCAAAAACTCAGTGTAGTTAATCGGCTTCTGTTCACTTTCACGCTGGGTCATCATGTTGAACAGCATGATCATCAACAGAGAAATGACCAGCCACAAAGCTAGGTTTTTCTGGAATTGGCTCACATTACCCCCTATGGAGTTTAGAGACGATATCAATAAAACTTATCGACAAAATAAAATAACTGAACTGGCAGAAAAAATTACCATAAAGAGGGCCGACTCACAAGGGCTTTGTCCTCTTTTTCCCTTTCATCAAAGCAGCTCCAAATGCAAGATTTTCCTTGAGTTGGCAGCGGCGGGGGCATGGCAGGAGCGGCGCATTCCGGCCAGCCACAAAATCGTGGCGCCCGAAACCAGCAACGGCACCTGGGAGCGCTCCTCTAACTCGATTTTCTGGTCGCCAAAATAGCGCTTGAGCTTCTTACTGCCAGCCATGCCTTGCGGCACGAAACGATCACCAGCCTGCCAACTCCGAATCCGCAAGGGGCCACACAACTCAGCATGGTCAAATTCGGCAACCCGTAAAGATTCGTCTCCCACCTCATCCCGCCACAGAGCTCGCAAGGTTCGACCACAGGGCAGCTGCAACTCGCCCGGAACGGATAGCGACAGACTATAGGAGGGTAGCGCCACTGCAGCCTCTTTCCGCAGCCAGAGACTTCCGTAACGCCGCGCGACCCAGCAACCGGGCAGATCGAGCTGAGCCTGACTTCGCTCCCCCAGCAACATATCCGTAACCGCTCGCAAATGGACCGCTTCAAGCCGCCGCAAATCACCTCGAACCTGACGCAACGCCTCACGCAGCACACGTCCCCGCAGGGCTTCCGGCAAAGCCAAAAGCAGTTGACGATCAAGTCGCAAACCATCATCCGAAGAAATCACCAAGCCGGGGAGAACTTCTGCAACCTGTCGCTGCCAGTAATCTTCATCAGCCCGTAATTGCCGACACAGCTCGCTCAACCGCTCATCCAGTTGGGGGTTGATCTCCCTTAACTGCGGCAACACGTGATGACGCAAACGATTGCGCAGATAGATCGGATCCTTATTACTGGCATCCTCAACCCAGGCAATTTGATGGCCCTCGGCATAAGCCATGATTTCTGCCCGCCGGCAATCGAGCAACGGCCGCCACCAGAGCCCACACCGTGCCTGCATCGCAGCAAGGCCGCTGGTCCCACTCCCTCGCAGCAGCCGCTGGAAAAAGGTCTCCACCTGATCGTCACGATGATGAGCCAGAACAATCGCAACTGCCTCGACCTCCCCGCCCTTGCGCAACAAAAATTCGCGTCGGGCCTGCCGTCCCGCCATCTCCAGGCTCAGCTTCCCGGTCGTAGCCAAGGCGGGCACATCACAGCTCTCAACAAAACAAGGGATTTGCCATTCGGCACACAGCTGCCGAACAAAATCGGCATCATGTGAACTTTCGGGACGAATTTGATGATCGAGATGGGCGACCTGCAGGCGCAAATCAAAGCGGCTAGCAGCAGAGCAGAGCATGTGTAGCAGCACCACCGAATCGACACCACCGGAGACAGCGACCAACAGGCCCGCCCCCGCGGCAAAGTGAGCTGCATGGATCTGGCGTTCAAGCTGATGTTGCATAGTGAAGCGCCCTAGGCAAGATGAAGGAAAAGACGAAATGTGCCCGGCAGAATTCAAACAGAAAACAAAAAGCCCTCCCCGATACCGGGAAGGGCTTGATGATGGTGGCGGTGCAGAGATTCGAACTCCGGACACTGCGGATATGAGCCGCATGCTCTAACCAACTGAGCTACACCGCCGAACTGCTTTATCGTCAACCTCCTGTCCGGAGGGATCGGCTTTGGTTGCGGGAGAAGGATTTGAACCTCCGACCTTCGGGTTATGAGCCCGACGAGCTACCAGACTGCTCCATCCCGCGACACGAGGCAGGAAAATAGTACTCCACCCGAAAAATGTCAAGCAAAAAAAGACCCCCAGCCGCCGCAAACGACAATGGTCTCCCCTCAGCCCAAAGCGAGCGCCTGTTCTTTTTACTGGTGCGAGATAAATCCTTTGATTTGTTCTTTTTTCTCCACCAACAGCTGGACCTCTTTGGCAACGGCAGCATCAGCATACGGGCCAAGCCTAACCCTGTACCAGAGCCCCTTACTACCCAGGTCAGCTTCAACAACAAATGCCGGCAGCCCCTTGCTAATTAGACGTTGCCGAAAAGCACCAGCATCGCCCGCAGCCGCAAAAGAGCCAACCTGCACAGCAAAGTCGCCTTTCGGATCACTCGCTGGCAGATCCGCCGACTCTGCCGCTATGGACATTGCCTCAACCGAAGCAACCTTGGCGAGGGTAACGGTCGGGGTGGTTTTTTTTACAATCGGCACATCCGGCAAATTGATCGGCGGCTGAGTCGTTTTCTTTGCCACAACAGCAGTAGCTGGCGGCAGGTTGATGCCACTGCCAAGCGGTGCAGTATCCTCCTTGGCCAAACTATCATAAAAAGTCAACTTGGGATCTCCGGCTGGTTGCTCTTGCGGCAACGTAAGCGGAGCCTGTTCTGCGACTTGCTGTTCAGCCTGAGGGGCTGCGCCCGCTACCGATTGCGTCGGAGCCTTGGCCACCAGGATTTTTTCGGCGGCCTGCTGTTTTAACGCTAAATCGCGCTCGACTCCACGTCGACCGACTACAACTCCGAGGGTAAAACTGGCCAGAGAAACCGCCAGCACCAGCACCAGTAAAAGCAGTGCCTGCTTTTTCTCCATCCGCCGCTCGGTCCGGGTTTTTGTTGTCGCCATCATAAATCCCCTTACATTTTTTCCGGGGCCGACACGCCAAGCAAATGCAGGGCGTTAGCCAGAACAATGCGGACACAGTTGACAAGATAAAGTCGCGCCTGGGCCGTGGCCGCGTCATCAACAAGTACCCGCTGTCGATTGTAATAGCTGTGAAATTGCGCTGCCAGATCCTGCAGATAAAAAACCACTCGGTGTGGCTCATAGCTTAGGGCCGCACCGACAATCAACTCTTCGAAACGCGCCAACTGCTTAGCCAGAGCCAGCTCCTCATCCAGCTCCAGCTTGCTGAGATCAACAGACCCCGTAAGCGGCTGAGTCACACCAGCGTCGGCGGCATTGCGATTGATACTGCAGACACGGGCATGTGCATATTGAACGTAGTATACCGGATTATCACTGCTTTGCTGCTTGGCCAACTCCAAATCAAAATCAAGCTGACTATCGCAGCGCCGGACCAAGAACAGGAACCGGCAGGCATCGCGTCCAACTTCGTCAATAACCTCGCGCAGGGTAATAAAATTTCCCGACCGCTTGCCCATCGTAAAGGGCTGGCCGTCGCGCAACAGGTTCACCATCTGAATCAACAAGACCTCGAGATCCTCGGGTGGATGACCAAGTCCCGCCAACATCGCCTTCATGCGCGGGATATAACCGTGATGATCGGCACCCCAGACATCAATGACCCGATCGAAGCCGCGCTCGAATTTCTCCATGTGATAAGCGACATCGGAGGCAAAGTAGGTATAACTACCATCCGACTTGATCAGCACGCGATCCTTGTCGTCACCATACTCGGTCGTACGCAGCCAGAGAGCATCATCCTGCTCAAAGGAGAGGCCCTTCTCTTTGAGCTTGACTAACTCATCATCAACCAGATTGCGATCGTAGAGACTCTTCTCGCTGTACCAATTGTCAAAATCGATACCGACAACTTTGAGGTCAGTTGCAATCCAGACGAGAACTTCCTCCACTCCAAAACGGGCACAAAGGTCAATCGCCTCATCGTCCGGAAGATCGCTCAGCTCGCCCTTTTCGGCCCGCAATTTGGCAGCCAGTTCACGGACATATTCGGCCTGATAACCATCCTCAGGAAAATCAATAGGCTGGCCTTGCAATTCACGCAGACGCATCAAGATTGAGCGGCCGAGAGTCTTAACTTGATTGCCGGCATCATTGACATAGTATTCGCGCTGGACCTCAAATCCGGCGGCCTGCAACACAGAAGAAAGCGCATCGCCAACCACCGCCCCACGCCCGTGACCGATATGCAACGGACCGGTCGGATTGGCGCTGACAAACTCAACCTGTATTTTAGTCCCCTTGCCGACCTGGCTGCGGCCATACTCGGCACCAGCGCTCATCACTTGATCGAGCACCTCGTACCAGCAGTTCGCCGCTAGCCGAAAGTTGATAAAGCCGGGCCCGGCAATCTCGATTTTGTCGCAAATAGAATGTCCTTGCATTGCCGCGACCAGGGCCTCGGCAATCTGCCGGGGAGCTTTACGCTCGGCCTTGGCCATAGTCATCGCAAGGTTGCTGGAGAAATCACCGTGGTCAGGATTTTTCGGCACCTCCAGCTGGATTTCCTGCGGCATTTCCCCGGAGGTCAAGCTACCATTGTCATAACACTGCTGTAGCGCCGCTTTTATCGCCTGTCTTAACTGATCTTTCATCGGTGGAAATTGCCTTTTCTCATAATTTATCCTTGGCCGGAAGGTGATAAATCAACTCTCCCTCACGGACCATACCAAGCTTCTTGCGGGCCAGTTGCTCCCAGTAATCCCTATCATGCTTCAAACGGTCGATCTCTTCACGCAGTTGTTGCCGATCCTGCTGCAGGTCTGCCAACTGAGCGGCCAACTCCTGCTTCTGCCGTTCTGTCTTCATGATCCGCACGACGCCACGGTCACCAAAAATAGCGTAGCCTAACATCAGTAGAATAACCACCAACAACCAAACTGTGATCAGATTTTTATTACCGGTCGATGCCGGCTCACGGGCAGGCGCCAACCAAACCTCCAAACAGTATATTACGCTATAAAAAAAGGAGTAAACCCCCATCAAACCAGACACTTAATCTGCAGAAAATTAAGTTCAGAAAAAACAGACGGCATCAACGGGGTGTATCGCATCCACTTGGTGAAACGGCAAGGGTCAGCGATCTAACAAACTGCCACTAACACCACCAACCGGCCCTATCCCCTTCATGATGAAGGAGACCATCACCGAACGGTCGGTATCGTTTTCACGGAAGGTAAACAAAGCGCTCCAACACTGTTGCCGATACTCAACTCCTAGAACATCTTCCAGTTGCTGATTTTCAGCGAAATCATAACGTTTTTCATAGCTGACGAAGAAGGGCTTGAGGTAAGCTACCCCCAGTTTCAGCGAACCATAATCGATATCCTGATCTCGGTCATTGCGATAATTGACGCTGAGTGAATTTTCCTGCTGATCGTGGACATCAGCCTCAGCAGAGTACTTGCTCCATTCGCCCTGATCGATATCGAAGGTACTGTCGAGCCGCAAACTGGACCAGTCGGTCGGCAACAGAGTCAACTCCCCACGGATGTCCGAAAAGGGTTCATCTTCTGCCTCTTCGAGCAGATTATAACTCTGTGACAGCCGTAGGTAAGCAAGGTCACGATAAATTGCACCGCCCTCATCCTGATCAAAACGAGCCGTAAAGCGTTGCACCAGAGAGTATTCAATAAGGTTTGCCTCAGCAATGCGGTCATCGCTGTCAAAACTGGGCAGGTGATTCTGGTCAAGTCCCGGAGTGTACTTGTAGGTCACCTCCGGTTCAATGCTATGGCGCAGTTTGTCGATCGGCCCAATCGGTTGTTCGTAAACCCGCTGCAAGCGGGTGGAGACCCTGGTCGAAAATTCGACAATCCCTTCCTGCTCGTCATCAGAGCCGTCACTTAATCCCCAATAATAACGATCACGATAGGCCACTTCCGGGGTTATATTGATCACATCCCACAACTGCAGACTGGCTGACAAATTCGGTCGCACCATCATCCGCTCGCCACGCAGTCCCTCATCTCGCCAAAAGTTCGTGTATTCTGATTCCAGTTCGTAATAGAAAACGGTTTCGCCAATCCGCTGACGGGAGGCATCAAAGGTAATTCGCGGCAACAGTTGCAAAGTTTTTGAATTGTCGCCCTCAAGATCCTTGGTGTACTTGAACTGACCGACCAGATTGTACTTGCCCCAGTTTTTGCTCAACGACAAAACTGACTCAACCTTATCCTTATTGTATTCCTCGGCCTGCTCGCCAAAGTCCTCGAAGTAGTCGTCATCATCGACATAAAGGGCATCAGCGACCATTCGGACGCCGCCAGGCAAGATACCATCGTGCTGCCATTCAAGGGCATAACGCTGCTCATCAACCGGCTCTCCGTCGACAGTATCGACGTCGATATGATAGACAAGCGCCTCGCCAGCGGTCGCCTTACCAAAGATGTAACGGTATTCCAACCCTTTGCCGAGCCCCATTTCTGAAAGATAATCGAAATAAAGAGTGGCATCCTGGTTTAATCCGAGGACCTGATAGTAAGCGCCATTATACTGAAATCCGCGCCGCTCCGAATAACCGGCCCGAGGGGTTAATAATCCTGATTCACGCTCAGTCTTAACCGGGTAAAGGATGTAAGGAACGTAAAAAGAAGGGATATCTTTGAGATAAAAGACCGCGTTTTTGGCCCTTGCATAGCCGGCCAGGGTCACATCAAGCTGCTCGGCGCCAAACTTCCAGGAGGGGACATCACCATCGCAGGTGGTAAAGGTGCCTTCGGTAATCCGATAATCAAACTCGCCACGCCGCTCTATCTGCTTACCACGGATATGGAGGTTCTGCTCCTGGAGAAAAACTTGACCGTCATCAACGGTTCCGGTTCCCTTTTGCAGATTATACTGCACTTTACTGCCGGTCATCGTTTCAGAAGGAGTGGTCAGCTCGACCGCCCCTTCTGCCTCAACGTCACCGCTGGTCTGATTCCACCAGAGAATCCTGCTGCGGACCTCCATTTCGCCCTGTGTCAGCAGAACATTACCGCTGGCCTGATAGCGCCCGCTGACCTTATCATAAGTCAGCTGATCCGCTTCGAGGTTAACAGGAACTTCTGAATCACCGAGCTGGCCCAAGTCCGCCGCCGCAATAAACGGCCAAGACAAAACGATAAAGATGGCAACAAGACGCAACAACATGACATAAAGCCCAAATCAATCAGCAATTGATAACAATTCAGCGGCTGGCAATAACACTTCCCGGACAGCAGCCACCAGAAACAATGAACCTGCAACCAGCAGAACCTGCCCGGCCTGCCGATTTTCACGTGCAGCGGCAACTGCAGCTTCTGGCTCAGCGTACTCCTGAGCCACAATACCCGACTTTGTCGCCAGTTGCACCAGTTTTTCAGGTGCGATCGCCGCGTCTACCGGCGGACGAGTGGCATACAAACGTTCGACAAAAGGCAATAGCGGCAACAACAAATCGTTCAGCTGCTTATCCGCCTTCAACCCAACCACCAGATGAAGGTTCGCGATATTCTGCTCGCGCAGGTAGTCAGCGAGCACTTGGGCACCGGCCGGATTATGCGCCCCATCGAGCAAAATATTGTCAGGCAACCACTCCAACCGGCCCGGCCAGCGGGCCTGCTCTATTCCCTGCCGCATAGCCGTCGGAGAGATGTCCACCCCGCTACGGTTCAACCAAGCTGCCGCCGCGAGCGCCAGAGCAAGATTCTGCTGTTGGTGGCGACCGACCAGTTTCGGTTGCAGATCGGGCAATGCACAGCCGAAACCATGAAAGGAAAATTTAGCGGCCGCGGAACTCCATTCATAGTCCCACCCGGCTTGCAACAACGGCAAATTCTGTTCTGCCGCTCGGTCCAGCAGAACCTGCTGCACCTGCGGATGTTGACGGGCACTGATCACCGGCACTTCCGGCTTAAAAATGCCGGCTTTTTCCGCCGCCACCTCGGCCAGAGTTCCCCCCAGATAAGCGCTGTGATCATGTGCAATCGGCGTTATCAGACAAAGTTCCGGCAGGGTTGCGTTGGTCGCATCCAGACGCCCCCCCATACCGGTTTCCAGAATGACCCATTCAACCCCACAACGTTGAAAGTAGACCAGCGCCAATGCTGTCGTGAACTCAAAAAAGGTCGTCCGCAACTGTTGCGCATGTGGTCGCAACTGCTCAGTGATGCTGACGACCTCGGACTCACTGATCTGCCGGGTATCGACCCGGACCCGTTCGGTGAAATGATGCAGGTGCGGCGAGGTATAAAGTCCGGCCTTGATGCCAGCCGCCTTGAAAATATTGGCCAAAGCCGCGGCAGTCGAGCCCTTACCGTTGGTACCGGCAATATGAATAATCCGCAGCTTCCGCTGCGGATTACCGAGTCGATCAAGGAGCGTGCGGATATTCTCCAGCCCTAGTTTGATGCCGAACAGCTGCAGCGAGTACAAGTAGTCAAGGCTCGCTTGGTAGCTATCACCCATCCGAAACTAACTTTTAGTGAAAATCCGCAGGGCCTGCGACAGACGCTGTTTCATTTCGCTGCGCGCCACAATCATATCGACCATGCCATGTTCGAGCAGATATTCGGAACGCTGAAACCCATCCGGGAGCGTCTGGCGAATCGTCTGCTCAATAACCCGCGGCCCAGCAAACCCGATCAACGCACGCGGTTCAGCAATATTCAAATCACCAAGCATGGCAAAACTAGCGGTAACGCCACCGGTGGTTGGATCGGTCAGGACCGAAATAAACGGGATACCGGCTGCCTTTAATTTAGCCAGCGCGGCACTGGTCTTAGCCATCTGCATCAGCGAGAGGATACTCTCCTGCATCCGCGCCCCACCGGAGGAGGAAAAAATCATCACCGGAGCCCTGGTTTCAAGCCCCTTTTCGATGGCGCGAGTGATTTTTTCACCAACCACCGAGCCCATGCTACCGCCCATGAAAGCAAAGTCGAACACCGCGACCACAACAGGCAGTCCTTCAAGATCGCCAGTGCCACAGATAACCGCGTCGCCGTCGCCACATTTCTTTACGGCCGCTTTGATCCGCTCTTTGTATTTTTTCGAATCCTTGAAATCGAGAAAATCGACCGAAGCCATCTGCGGGTCCATCTCAACAAAGGTTCCCTCATCGATCACCAGTTCAATCCGCTCACGGGCACCGATACGGAAATGATAGTCGCACTTGGGGCAGACATTCAGATTCCGTTCGATTTCCTTGGCGTAGATAATCTCCTGACAATTCTTGCACTTAGTCCAAACACCTTCCGGCACCTGAACCTTCTTTTTCTCCGCAGAGGCGGTCAGTGCTTTTTTCTTCCGAAACCAGACCATGAAGCATCCTTTTGTGTGTTACGCACACGTCATCGCCGCCGACAAAATCGGTCGACGTGCATCAGCCAGCCAACTAGGCCAGCCCCTGTTTCAGTTCTGCGATAAACTGGCCGACCCGCGGCAACAGTTCTTCACTCTGAGCATAGTCAGCTATGATTTTAACCAAGGCACTGCCGACCACAACTCCGTCGGCAAATTCACCCACCGCCCGTGCATCCTCAGCCGTGGTAATTCCAAAACCAACCCCCACCGGGACATTACTCATCCCTTTGAGCGTCTCGACTGCCACACGGATATCGTCGGGAACGACCTTCTGTGCTCCGGTCACTCCGGTCATCGAAACGTAATAGAGATACCCTTCAGCCGCCGCAGCCAGTTTTTGCATCCGCTCCGGCGGAGTAGTCGGAGCCAAGAGGGTGATCAGGGCGATTCCTGCCTTTTTCATCACCCCACTGATCTCGCCTACTTCTTCCGGCGGCAGATCAACCAACAACAGGCCATCAACTCCAGCTGCTGCAGCATCTGCGGCAAACCGCTCGGCGCCGTAGCGGAAGATCGGGTTGTAATACCCCATCAACACCAGGGGCACCTGACAATCCTTGCGGACTTCGGCGACCACTTGCAAAACCTTCGCCACTGTTGTTCCTGCCGCTAAGGCCCGTTCAGAAGCAGCCTGGATGGTCGGGCCATCGGCCATCGGATCGGAAAAAGGAACTCCCAATTCAATCAGATCGGCACCATTGTTCGCCAGAGTGCGGATCAGCTCTACAGTCGTGGAGAGATCGGGGTCCCCGACAGTCAAAAAGGGGATCAGCGCCGTTTCCTGCCTCTGTCGCAAAGCGGCAAATGTCTTGTCTATCCGTGTCATCGTATCCATTTCACAGCAACTAATTGGCTAGACCTTTAATTGATCAGCCCCAAAAGGGGCAGTCTAATCGTTCGCGCAGTCGGTTTCAATCCTTTTCTCCCACAACCTGCTATTGCAATTTTTCCTCTAACTTGAGCTCGAGAGATTTCAGAAAAAGCTGTTGATACTGCTCAAAGCTTTCAGCCGTACTCAGCCTCGCTAACCTGGCCTGCGGTCCGACAATGGAATTAATAATAGAGACTTCGGTACCATCTGGCTTTACTGCCAGTTGAACTGTCGTTTCAGCGCTGCTGCCGAACATCCCCTGGCGTTGCCAGGTCAACAACCGGGGCGATTGCAAAACGGTCAATTCTACCGAATTCCCCTCTAGCACACCCTTCAGGTGCAACTCGATTCGGGTTCCCACCTGCAACGGACCAAGCAACTTGACCTGCTCCACCCCCGGCCACCAATGCTGCCAACCATCGACATCAATCAGCAGTGGCCAAACCTTCTCCACCGGCTGGGCCAGCAACTGTGAACGCTGCCGCGTGAAATTGCTGTCGGAACTGGTGGCCAACAATAGCGCCATACCTGCCCCCAGCAACAAAAAAGCAATCAGCAGCTTTTTCAGCATTTGCCGCTACTTCGGAGTCTCGGCGGGTTTGGTTGTGGGCTTGCGGCGCCGAGGCGGCCGACGGCGTTTCTGCTCACCGATCGGTTTCTTCTCCGGTGGCTTCTTGCGCTTCGGCACGGCGCGCTTGTAATTGAAACAGAAATCCTCATCAAGCGGCACCTCGCTGGGGATGCGTTTGCCGAGGTAATCCTCTATTTCGTCCAGCACATAAACCGTCTCTTCGTCAGCGAAACTGATCGCCTGCCCTTTCGCCCCGGCGCGCGCGGTGCGACCGATACGGTGGACATAATCCTCGCGATCCTGCGGCAGATCGTAATTAATGACATGGGTCACGTTATCAACGTGAATACCGCGCGAGGCGACATCGGTGGCAACCAAATGGGTCAAGCTGCCAAGCTTGAACTGATCAAGAATCCGCATGCGCTTATTTTGCGGAATATCGCCGGAAAGGACGGCACTGGGGATCTCATTGGCATTGAGTAGAGCATTGAGCCGCTCAGCCTCGACCTTCATATTGACGAACAGCATCACCCGCTCAACATCGTCTTCCTGCTTGAGCAGGCCGAGCAACAGGGCGAACTTTTCACGCCGGGTGACATGATAGAGGGTCTGCTTGATGTTATCGGCGGTCATCTTCTCCGGTTCGATCTGCACCTTTTCCGCGAGGTTCATAAACTCGTAAGCAAGTTCCATAACCTGTGGCGAGAGGGTGGCCGAAAAGAGCATCGTCTGGCGTTTATCATAGGAAGGTAGCTGACGCAGGATGTAGCGCAGATCCTTGATGAAACCCATGTCGAACATCCGGTCGGCCTCATCGATAACCAGCGCCTCAACGCGGTTCATAGAGAAGACCCGCTGCTTGGAATAATCGATCAAACGACCCGGGGTGGCAACGATAATATCAACGCCATCGCGCAACGCCTGGCGCTGTTTTTCGTAATCCATGCCACCGAAAATTGCCTGGACCTTCAGTCCGGTGTGCTTGCCGAGCAGTTCGGCGTCCTTAACAATCTGCACCACCAGTTCGCGGGTCGGTGCCATCACCAGCGCCCGCGGGTTGTTACTGGTCCCCCTATCACTGCTGAGCAGCTTGCAAAACAGAGCGATCAAAAAAGCGGCCGTTTTGCCGGTTCCGGTCTGCGCCTGGGCAGCGACGTCCTTGCCGCGCAAAGCGAGCGGGATCGATTCCTGCTGCACCGGAGTCAGGGCTTCAAAACCAGCATCACGAACCCCCTGCAAAACAGATTCAGGAAGGTTCAGTTCGTTAAATTTCATATTTTTCCTTGGCTCGCAGCTTCAAACCACAAGCGTTAAGACAGATCAAAAGGACCTGCAAGCAAGACGTTGCCGTTTCGCAGCGACTCGGCAAAACGGCAACGCAACATGCGGGTGTTTTCATCAGTCGTTAAAATTTCACCGCCAGCGCATCGGCCACGGTGTGAATATCCTTATCGCCACGCCCCGACAGACAAACCAGTAAGATTTGCTCTTTCGGCAGGGTCGGCGCCAACTTCATGACCTCGGCAATCGCATGAGCAGATTCCAGCGCCGGGATAATGCCCTCAATACGGGTCAGTTTTTGAAAAGCTTCCAGCGCCTCGTCATCGGTAATCGACACATACTCGGCGCGCCCCAGATCCTTAAGATGTGCGTGTTCCGGCCCGACACCGGGATAATCGAGACCGGCAGAAATGGAATGGGCGTGATTAATCTGGCCATCCTCATCCTGCAGCAGATAGGTTTTGTTGCCGTGCAGCACGCCCGGCACCCCGGCGGAAATTGAAGCCGCATGTTTATCGGTATCAACCCCCAACCCGGCCGCCTCAACGCCGATCAGCCGCACAGAAGTATCCTCAATAAAGGGATAAAAGGTGCCCATCGCGTTGGAGCCACCACCGATGCAGGCGATTGCCACATCGGGCAGACGCCCTTCGGTTTCCTGCAGTTGCTGCTTGGATTCCTCACCGATCACTGCCTGAAAATCACGCACCAGCATCGGGTACGGGTGTGGCCCAGCGACGGTACCGATAACGTAGAAAGTGTCGCGAACATGGGTCACCCAATGACGCAGGGCATCATTCATCGCATCCTTGAGGGTGGCGGTGCCGCTGGTCACCTCATGGACCTTGGCGCCGAGCAGTTTCATGCGAAAGACGTTGAGTGCCTGGCGGCGGATGTCTTCCTTGCCCATGAAGATTTCGCACTCCATGCCAAACAGAGCGGCGACGGTGGCGGTGGCGACGCCATGCTGGCCGGCACCAGTCTCGGCGATCACCTTCTTTTTTCCCATGCGGCGGGCGAGCAAAATCTGACCTACGGTGTTGTTAACCTTGTGCGCGCCAGTGTGATTGAGATCCTCTCGCTTCAGGTAGATCTTCGCCCCACCCAACTCTTCGCTTAAGCGCTGAGCATAATAGAGCGGGCTCGGGCGGCCAACGTAATTTTTCAGATAGTAGTCGATCTCTGCTTGAAAGGTCGGATCCTGCCTGGCTTCGGCGTAGGCTTCTTCCAGTTCCAGCAAAGCCGGCATCAGGGTTTCTGCGACGTAACGACCACCGTACTCACCGAAGTGGCCCCGCTCATCGGGGGACTGATAACTCATGCGTTCCTCACTCGGCAGATAAACTCTGCCACTTTCTGATGATCTTTTTTGCCCGGCTTTACTTCAACACCACTGGAAACATCCACCGCGTACGGTTTGACCAGTCGCACCGCATCAATGATGTTTTCCGGGGTCAGCCCTCCGGCCAAAACCAAGGGTTGCTTACCAGCGAGACGCTTGGCCAGTTGCCAATCAAATTGCTTGCCGGTGCCACCGAAAGCGTCATCACACCAGGCATCGAGCAGCAGGGCTGAAACCTGATAGCGACCCGCCCCTTCCAATGAAGCTGCATCCTTAACGCGTAACGCCTTGATCACCCGCAGCGGCTCAATCAGGCAATCGTCCGGTTGTTCATCACCGTGCAACTGTACCACGTCAAGTCGCGCGGCCGCCATGGTCCGGCGGATACGCGAGATCGGCTCATTAACAAACAGCCCGACCGTGGTTACAAACGGAGGTAGCTCGGCAATAATTTTTTGTACTTCATGCGGACTGACAAAGCGCGGACTCTTGGCATAAAAGACGAACCCGAGGGCATCAGCCCCGGCCTCGACCGCTTGCAAAGCATCCTCCACATTAGTGATCCCACAAATTTTTACTCGAACATTGGCCACTTCAGCTCCTAAAGGTCAACCTTCGGCAAACGGGCAAGTGATTCCTGAATTGCCTCGCTCGGATATTCGTAATTTTCCAGGCCACCAGCAAAATAAGCATCGTAGGACGCCATATCGACATGACCGTGCCCGGAGAGGTTAAACAGGATGGTCTTCTCTTTGCCTTCTTCCTTGGCTTGCAGCGCCTCATCGAAGGCGGCACGGATGGCATGGGAAGACTCGGGGGCCGGGATGATCCCTTCAGAACGGGCAAATTGAACCGCCGCTTCGAAACACTCAACCTGACCGACCGCCTTGGCCTCAATGATACCAGCATCAAGCAACTGAGAAACCAGCGGCGCAGCACCGTGGTAACGCAACCCACCGGCATGGATTCCTGGCGGCATGAAATCGTGGCCCAAGGTATACATCTTGGAGATCGGCGCCATTTTGGCCTGATCACCGTAATCGAACTCATAAACCCCTTTGGTCAGGGTCGGACAGGAGATCGGCTCGGCGGCGAGAATACGAACATCCTTGCCATTGGCCTTATCAGCAACAAACGGGAAGCCGAGACCGGCAAAGTTGGAACCACCACCGTGACAACCGATAACCACATCCGGGTAATCACCGACCATTTCCATCTGCTCTTTTGCTTCCAGACCGATCACCGACTGATGCAGGCAGACATGATTGAGCACACTGCCGAGGCAGTAGCGGGTATCATCATGAGTGACGGCATCTTCAACCGCTTCACTGATGGCAATACCGAGGGAGCCGTTACTCTCGGGATGAGCGGCAAGAACTGCACGGCCAGAATTGGTCAGGTTCGACGGCGAAGGCACAACGTCAGCGCCCCACAACTGCATCATGCTTTTGCGGTACGGCTTCTGCTGGAAGGAGACCTTGACCATATAAACAGTGCATTCAAGATCGAACATCTGGCAGGCCAGGGCAATCGATGAGCCCCACTGCCCGGCGCCGGTCTCACTGGCGATCCGCTTGGTTCCGGCCAGCATATTATAGTAGGCCTGCGGGATAGCAGTATTCGGTTTATGACTACCGGCCGGAGAGACCCCTTCGTACTTGTAATAGATCTTCGCCGGTGTGCCGAGCGCCTTTTCCAGACGATGGGCGCGGAACATCGGCGACGGGCGCCACTGGGCGAGAATTTGGCGGACTTCGTCAGGAATATCGATCCAACGCTGGGTAGAAACCTCCTGCTCAATCAAGTCCATCGGAAACAACGGCAACAGATCGTCCGGGGTCACCGGTTGCAGGGTTCCCGGATGAATAACCGGAGCCATCGTTCCCGGCATATCAGGGATAATGTTGTACCACTGTTTCGGAATACGATCTTCGGGCAAAATAATTTTAGTGGCTTGCATCTGCGGCTCCTGCTTATTCAATAAAGGTCCATCAACTCGTGTAGTTTGGCTTCAATATCAGCTTCACGCATCAAGCTTTCGCCGATCAGAAAAGCCCCCGCTCCAGCCGCTTGCAACCGCTCGATATCGGCACGACTGGTGATGCCGCTCTCAGCAACCGCCAGCTGCTGCTTTGGGATTCTGCCTGCCAATTGTTCGGAAACCGCCAGATCGGTGACAAAGGTACTCAGGTTGCGGTTGTTGATGCCGATCAGATCGACCGGCAGCTTGAGCGCCCGCTCCAGTTCCGCTTCGTCATGCACTTCCAGCAGGGTATCAAGGTGCAGGCTGGTCGCCAGTTCGGCTAACTCCTGTAGTCTGCCATCCTCAAGTGCTGCGGCAATCAGTAAAATCGCATCGGCCCCAGCAACCCGCGCCTCGATCACCTGGTAGGGATCGATGATAAAATCTTTGCGCAACAGCGGCAAGGAGACCTGCTCGCGAATAGCCCACAAGTAACGCAGATGGCCGTAAAAATACTGCTGGTCGGTCAACACCGACAGGCAGGTCGCACCACCATTTTCATAGGTTATGGCAATATCAACCGGATCGAAATCTTCGCGGATAATCCCCTTTGAGGGCGAACCCTTTTTCACCTCGGTGATCAACGCCGTACCGCCGGAATCGGCCATGGTGCGCAAGGCTCGGGCAAAGCCGCGCGGCTGATCTTCCAGATCGCCAACCCGGCGCGCCAAATCGACCAGCGGCTCACGCAGGCGGGCGGCGGCGACTTCCTCAACCTTGGTCTGTAATATTTTGTCGAGTATCATTGATTGGTCATCCGTACCAAGCCGTCCAACACCTGTTGCGCCTTACCGTTATCGAGCACCGCCTGCAGCTTCTCAATCCCTTCATCGACGTCGGTTGCCAGCCCGGCGGCGACCAACGCGTAAGCTCCATTTAAAACCACGATGTCGCGCTTCGGACCCTTTTCGCCAGCTAAAACAGCCTTGACGATGGCGGCGTTCTGCTGCGCATCGCCGCCCTGCAACTCGGCCAGAGCGCAACGCTTAAAGCCGAACTGCTCCGGTTCGATGGTCTGCAATTCAACCGCGCCACCACTGATCGCTGCCACCAGCGTCGGACCGGTCAAGGTAATCTCGTCCATGCCATCGCTGCCGTGGACGACAAAACCACGTCGGCAACCGAGACTGAGTAGCACCCTGGCCAACGGCTCGACCAAATTTTCCTTGAACACGCCCAAGACCTGACGATCTGCGCCAGCAGGGTTGGTCAGTGGGCCAAGAATATTAAATATTGTCCGGATGCCAATTTCACGCCGCGGACCGATTGCATGCTTCATGGCACCATGCAATGCCGGGGCAAACAGAAAACCAACACCGATCTGGTTAACGCAATTGCTGACCGTTTCGGGAGCCACGCCAAGATTAACGCCCAGTTGCTCCAGCACGTCGGCACTGCCGCAGGAAGAACTGATACTGCGATTGCCATGCTTGGCGACCTTGGCACCACAGGCCGCAACCGCAATCGCCACGGTCGTCGAAATGTTGAAACTCTTGGTACCGCTGCCGCCGGTACCGCAGGTATCGAGAATGGTCTCCTGGTCGACATTGATTTCATCCCGGTCAAGATCAACCGCACTACCAACTCGAATCGGCGTCGCATGCGCACGCATCACCTTGGCGGCACCGACGATCTCCGGCAGGGTCTCGCCCTTCATGCGCAAAGCGGTGATAAAAGCCCCGACCTGAGCCGGTGTCGCCTCGCCGCCCATGACCTGATTCATCACATCGATCATTTCCGGTTCGCTCAAATCCTGCCGCTCAACCAGTTTGGCAATCGCTTCTTTGATCATTTCATCTTCTCCAAATCAGGTCAGCTCGAGAAAGTTCCGCAACAATGCCATTCCTTCGGTGGTGAGAATCGATTCCGGATGAAACTGCATCCCCCAGAGCGGCAATTCCTTATGTTGCAAACCCATGATCTCTTCTTCTTCGGTCCAAGCTGTCACCCGCAGGCAATCGGGGAAGGTCTCCCGTTTAGCGATCAACGAATGATAGCGGGTCGCGGTAAAAGGGCTGGGGATATCTTGAAAAATACCACTATTATCATGCAGGATCGGGCTGGTCTTGCCGTGCATCAACCGATCGGCGCGGATCACATCGCCACCAAAGGCCTCAGTGATCGATTGATGGCCAAGGCAGATGCCGAGGATCGGGATTTTCCCGGCAAAGCGTTTGATAGCATCAACCGAAATCCCTGCCTCCTTAGGCGTACAGGGGCCGGGAGAAATCACCAGCCTTTGCGGTGCCAGCTGCTCGATATCATCGAGGGTCAGCTTGTCGTTGCGGATCACCTCAACCTCTTCGCCCAGTTCCATAAAATACTGCACCAGGTTATAGGTAAAGGAATCGTAGTTATCGATCATCAGTAGCATATTAAACCAGCCCCCTGTTGGCCATCTCGATGGCACGCTTGACCCCACGGGCTTTGTTCAGAGTTTCTTGATATTCCATTTCCGGATCGCTGTCGGCAACAATGCCGGCACCGGCCTGTAAATAGAGCTTATCCTTTTCGATCTGCAGCGTGCGGATGGCAATCGCCAGATCCATGTTGCCGCTGAAAGAAAAGTAGCCGACCGCCCCACCGTAGACCTCGCGGCGGCTCGGTTCCAATTCATCGATAATTTCCATGGCACGAATCTTCGGTGAGCCGGACAGGGTTCCGGCCGGAAACGCAGCGCGGAAGACGTCGAAAGCGTCCAGTCCCGGGCGCAGCTGACCGCGAACGTTGGAAACGATGTGCATGACGTGCGAATATCGCTCGACGACCATCAGCTCACTGACCTCGACAGTGCCAGCACGAGCCACCCGTCCGACATCATTACGCCCGAGGTCGACCAGCATAATATGCTCGGCCAATTCCTTAGGATCGGCCAGCAGATCCTGCTCAAAGGCCAGGTCCGCTGCGGCATCGAGACCGCGCGGCCTCGTTCCAGCAATCGGCCGGACATCGATCTGCTCGCCCTCTTTACGCACCAGCACTTCGGGGGAGGCACCAACCACCAGCGAGTCACCGAAACGAAGGAAGAACATGTAGGGGGATGGATTGATGGTGCGCAAGGCACGGTAGATATCAAAGGGATCAGACTGGAGTTGGCCAGAAAAACGTTGCGATAAAACCACCTGAAAAATGTCCCCGGCGCGAATATATTCCTTGCAACGCTCAACCGCAGCCTTGAACTTTTCCTTTTCAAAGTTCGGCAGCAACTCCTGCTTGCCGTCTCCACCTTTCGGCTCATCAACAATCTGCAGCGGTTGCCGCAACTGAGTAATCATCTGTTCGATCTGTTGCTGGGCACGCTGGTAAGCGACGACGGGATCATCCCCTGCTTGCAGATGAACATTACAGACAACCTTGACCTTCTGCCGCATGTTGTCGAAGATCAGCAAACGCTCGGTGAGCATGAAACAGGCATCCCAGCTATCGATCTGACGCGGATTGCTGTCCGGCAACTGCTCGACAAAGCGGACCATGTCATAACCGAGATAACCGACCGCACCGCCGAAAAAACGCGGCAAGCCGTCTACCTCAACCGGTTCAAACGCCGCCATCAGCTCACGCAGCTTGGCCAACGGGTCGTCACATTTGCCGCTCTGCTCAACGACACCACCAGAAAGCACCTCAAAGTAATCGTCGCGGCTGCGAAACACGCGGGCCGGACCACTGCCGAGAAAAGAGTAACGAGCCCACTTCTCTCCCCCTTCAATTGATTCGAGGAGAAAAGAAGTGTCACCGTCATCAATCTTACGGAAGGCGGAAACCGGGGTTTCCATATCCGCAAGAATTTCCCGGTAGACAGGCACCAGGTTGCCCCGGCAGGACAGCTGACAAAAGTCGTTTTCAGATGGAAAATACATGCTTAAATATCTCAGTAAAATGGCTGTATAAAAGTAGGGCTTTCTACCACTAGAATCAGCATAAAGTCAAGGCGGAGGGACATCCCAACCCTCCCCGGCCAAGATAAATCAACGACATGAATCAGCAGCCATCGACCGCCACCGGAGCGACAGATAGCCATGGCCGAACAGCGCCTGACAAACAAGAGAGAAAACAGGACCGAGCAAATAACAAACTTTTCACATTCGACACGCCGCCCCTCCCTGTCAAATAACGAACACAAAAAACAGAACTTACCGTCAAGAACAGAGCAAGGCCCGCGATAGAACACATTTATAGAAAATTTCGACCATCAACGAAACATCGCAGCTTCATGGGCTTATATCCACCTCACATTTAACACAAAAAAATCCACATAAGATTTCCGCAACCGAAAACACCCTAAAGAGAAGAACCAAACAACAACTACCCAACCAAACTAATGATTTTTTTAAACATCGTTATATTTCCATTTATTAGAACAACAACCTTATGTTTCTCCTACGTTTTCGGCACCTTAAAGAACAACATTAAATCCAGCAAGGCAGTAGAAAATGTCGGACATCAAGCCCATTATAAAAAACCATATTGACAACTATATAACGGCGTATTATCGTTTCTACAGTCAAGACAAGGAACCGCATTAGAACTTGCTAAAGTGAACAGCCGGTTTAAAGTTAAAAACAACCCACAGGGGACCCTTAAATGCCGACCAGGGAAAAAGACACTTACTGCATCAGGTCAGTGGAAAATGCCCTGCTCCTACTCGAAGCACTGGCAGACGAAGACTCCATATGCAGCCTTTCCCAACTGAGCGCCAAACTGGGAATGACCAAGGCCAGCCTTTTCCGCCTGATGGCAACCTTCGAAAGTCACGGCTACGTTGAGCGCGCACAAGGATCGAGCGAGTACAAGCTCGGCCTCGCCGCCTTTGAAGTCGGCCAGAAGCTCCTCTCGCGCATGACCCTCCTCCACAAAGCCCGTCCGGTCATGGCTCAACTTGTTCGACAGTGCAACGAAACCGTTTATCTCGTCGTCCAACGGGACGACGATGCACTCTTTATAGAAATGGCCGACAACGACCAGAAAGTAAAAGTCGTCTCCCTGAATGGACGCCGTTTCCCCCTAGACAGTTGCGCCGCAGGAAAAACCCTGCTCGCCTTCGACGAAGAAACCAACCAAGAGCGCAACAAGCAGCAACCGCAGGACGAACTTGAGCATTGTCGCAAACAAGGGTACAGCCTCGACAGGGACGGAATCGGCGAAGGCAGCACCTGCATTGCCGTGCCCCTTCGCAACGCCGACGATCAGCCCTGCGGCTGCCTCGCAATGGTCGGACCAAGCTTTCGCATGGATGAAGAACGGATTAAAAAACAGCTCCTTCCGGCGCTTAAAGCCGCAGGAGAGATGACCTCAGCCAAACTGGGACATATTGGTTTCGGACTCAGAAACAAAGAGCCGAAACCAGCAACCAACTGACAGGGGAAGACATAAAAATAACGGGGTTCTATTTTTACTATTGACTGTTATTGACAATGGAACTATCTTCTGCGGAATGTATCTCTAAAACAGCGTGTTAAAAACAACAAACAACGTTATTCCGCTTCGTCTGTTTCAATAAATTTAAAGTGTTTCGGTTATTTAAACATCTTAAAGAAAGGAGGCACAGTGACACGCACCAACGATTTTAAGGGCTCGGGTGGGTAATCCGAACCGATAACAGTTCACTCGTTAAGGGTTTGCAGTTCAACCATTCATTTAGAGGAGGTTTTTATGTCTCAAAGTACAAAGGATATCAAAGATTACTGGCCAACAGTTTTGAGGCTTTTGGGCTCAGTACTGTGTATCTGGGCTCTCGTGTCCTACGGATTCGGCATTTTACTGGCGCCTGCGCTGAACAACATTTCGGTCGGCGGTTATCCGCTCGGCTTCTGGTTCGCGCAGCAAGGTTCCATCTACATCTTCATCGCACTCATTTTCTTCTATGCTTGGAAAATGGGTAAAATTGATGAAGAATTTGACGTTCACGAAGAATAGGAGGTACGACAAATGGGTCTACAAGCATTAACTTACCTGGTCGTCGGTTTTACCTTCGCCATCTATATCGGAATCGCCATTTGGGCACGCGCTGGCAGCACCAGCGAATTCTACGTAGCCGGTGGCAGCGTCCACCCGGTTCTCAACGGTATGGCAACTGGCGCTGACTGGATGTCGGCAGCCTCCTTTATCTCCATGGCCGGCCTGATCGCCAACATGGGCTACGGCGGTGGTCTGTTCCTGATGGGCTGGACCGGTGGCTACGTTCTTCTGGCAATGTTGCTGGCACCTTACTTGCGCAAGTTCGGTAAATTTACCGTTCCGCAGTTCGTCGGTGATCGCTTCTATTCCAAGGGCGCCAGCACCGTGGCCGTTATCTGCCTGCTGTCCGCTTCGCTCACCTACATCATCGGTCAAATGACTGGTGTTGGTGTTGCCTTCTCCCGTTTCCTCGGCGTTTCCAACTCAACCGGTATCTTCATCGGTATGGGTATCGTCTTTATGTACGCCGTTTTCGGTGGCATGAAAGGCATCACCTACACTCAGGTTGCTCAGTACTGTGTGCTGATTCTTGCCTACACTGTTCCGGCCATCTTCATCTCCCTGAACCTGACCGGCAACCCATTGCCACAGCTTGGTCTTGGTTCCGACATGGTCGGCATGGACATGTCCCTACTGAGCAAGCTAGATCAGGTTGTTACCGACCTCGGTTTCGGCAAGTACACCACCCAACTTCCAGGCAGCACCCTGAACATGTTCGTTTACACCGTTTCACTGATGATCGGTACCGCCGGCCTGCCGCACGTTATCGTGCGTTTCTTCACCGTTCCTAAAGTTAAGGACGCTCGTTCCTCCGCTGGTTGGGCACTGGTTTTCATCGGCCTCCTCTACACCACCGCACCCGCCGTTGCAGCCATGGCTCGCTTGAACCTGCACGCAACCGTCAACACTGCGGTTATGAGTGGTGGCGATGTGTTTGCTCCGGAAAACAGTATCGTTTACGAAACTCGCCCTGACTGGATGAAGCGTTGGGAAGTTACGGGGCTGCTGAAGTTTAACGACAAGAACGGCGACGGCCGTATCCAGTACTACAATGATGCCGCCTCCTCAACCGTCCTTGCAAAAGCTGAAGCTGCTGGATTCAAGGGTAGCGAGCTGATCGTTAACCGCGACATCATGGTTCTCGCCAACCCGGAAATCGCCATGCTGCCTAACTGGGTTATCGCTCTGGTTGCTGCCGGTGGTTTGGCTGCTGCGCTGTCAACCGCTGCCGGTCTGTTGCTCGCCATCTCTTCGGCGATCTCCCACGACTTGCTCAAAGACATGTGGATGCCTGACCTCTCCGAGAAGAATGAGCTGATGGCCGGTAAAATCGCCATGGCTGGTTCCATCGTCGTCGCCGGTTATCTCGGTCTTAATCCTCCGGGCTTCGCCGCCGGTACCGTGGCTATCGCCTTCGGCCTGGCTGGCAGTTCACTGTTCCCATGCCTGATGATGGGTATCTTCAGCAAAACCATGAACAAAGAAGGCGCGATCGCCGGCATGCTGGCAGGACTTGGCATCACCATGCTCTATGTCTTCGCTCACAAAGGGATCTTCTTCATCAAGGGGACTGAGTTCCTCGGTCTCTTCGGTGGCAAGTCGAGCTTCTTCTTCGGCATCTCCCCGAACGCCTTCGGCGCCATCGGTGCTTGCGTCAACTTCGCAGTGGCCTTCGCTGTCAAGAACATGACCGCTCCAGTACCTGAGCACATTGCAGCAATGGTCGAAAGTGTCCGTATCCCACGTGGTTCCAAGGCAGTTGACGGATCTCACTAAAAGATATGTGCTAATGTTGATCTGAGTATCTGCTCCGATCAGTTCCCCCCGCTAGTCGCTCTAGCGGGGGGCCTTTTTCAACCCTAACCCTCATGTAATGCGTTTACCTGAAGTAGCAAAACGCTTTGAGCACTATCACCCCTGCAAACAGCAGGACGACGGGAGTCTAGAATGGTTTTTGACATCAGCACCGCAATGACTTGGATTCTGTTTCTCGCCCTCTTCCCGATGAGTTTTTTCTGGGCTCGCCGGGCCTGGCGGATCTTTATCAATAAAAACTATTCAGAAGTCGCACTTAAAGGCGGCGAATCACCACCGAACCCAAAGAAGTGGGCGCCCATCGTTGGGCTGCTCAATCTGGCCGCAGCTGGAATGTGTAGCTGGGTGATCATTTCCGTGGTCATGGGTCTCTACCCCTACGATACCTGGAGCGCCATGGCAGGTATTACCATTTGGAGCAAAATCTTTGCCGACCTCATTGTACGGATGCAGGCCCATCCCTTTAATCTCGGCAAAAAAAAACCACTGAAAACCGGGAAAGCCAGTGCGAGCTGAGCAGACAAAGTGTTTAATCGAGCTTATTTCTTTCTCCCGACTCCGCTGTTTATGCTAACATTCGCGGATGCAAGATAAAGGCTTCCGTCAATGGAAGCCTTTTCAGTATGCAGTTCCTTCACTGTTCCCACTACGGAGGCACGGAATGGGCCTGACAAAAACGCTCCGCGACACAGAACCCTTCAACCTTCTACCTAAGGAGATCGTTGAAGAGCTCAACCAGGCCGCGACCTGCCAAAAGTACCGCGCACATTGCCACATTTTTAACCAACACGACCCCCCATCCGGCTATCTCTATATCATCAAGTCTGGCACAGTGGAAATTGTCGCCCTGACCCCGGGCGGCGTCGAAATGGTCGTTGACCTGCGCAAAGAAGGGGATTTCTGCGGCGGCACGCCGATCTTCACCAACCAAGACTATACCGCAGGCGCCCGTACCGTCACAGAAACCGAATGTTACATTATCCCGCAAGACCTCCTGACCAGAACAGCCAAACACTACCCGCAGATCACCGAATATTTCACCAGAACGATCCACTCCCAGATCCGCAATCTGTATACCGGCATTGTTAAAGAGCATTCCGACAAGGTCATGACCAGAATGGAGGCCTACCCCTTTCAAAAGCGCCTGTCAGATATCATGAGTTCGCCAGTACAGACCTGCCCGCCGACAGCGACCGCTCAAGAAGTCGGACGGCAGATGCTGGAAACTTCGGTCGGATCGGTGCTGGTAGTCAACGATCAGCCGAACCCGATCGGGATAATCACAGAAAAGGACCTTGTTGCCAAAGTCATCTCTCCAGAAGGGACCGATTGCCACTCTGCTATCGCCAGCGACCTGATGACACCAAACCCCGCGGTCATGTCGGTAGACAATTACATGTATGAAGCGATGGCCTACCTGGAGAACCACCGCAGCAAACATCTGCCGGTGATGGACAAAGGGAAGCTGGTCGGCATCGTTACGCTGCGCGACCTGATGCGCTACCGCAGCCAGAAAGCGATGCTGCTGATCGCCAGCATCAAGGAAGCAAACTCACTAGCGCAGTTGGCCACCGCCCGCCTCGGAATCGTCAAGATCGCCAAAGTATTGATGAGTGAAGCCCGCTCGACCATCGAAACCATGGAGATCATCTCCTATATCCACCACTGCATCTTGCGGCGAGGCTACGAGCTCATCCTTGAAGAGGTCCAGCAAGAGGGCTTGACCCCTCCCGATATCCGCTTCTGTTTCATTATAATGGGTAGTGGCGGACGCAAAGAAATGTTGCTCGGTCCGGATCAGGACAGCGGATTCATCTACGAGAACTTTCCCGACGAAAAAGTTGCCGAAGTTGATGCCTTCTTTATTCCCTTTGCCGAAAAGTTGGTCACAGCCTACGCCAGCATCGGCTACCCCTTGTGCAGTGGCAAGGTGATGATCAACAACCCGCTCTGGCGGGGACGGCTAAAAGAATGGCAGGCGCGAATTGCCGACTGGATCAATGCACCGGCACCGCAGAAGGTACGCTATTCGACAATTTTCTTCGATTTCATGCCGCTGATCGGCGACCCTTCCTTGTGTCGGGACTTAAACGATATCGTTCAAGAGCAGATCGGAAGGTTCCCGCTTTTCCTCTATCACATGATGGAACTCGACTTCAAACACAAGGTTCCCCTCGGCATGCTCGGCCGCTTTATCCTCGATAAAGAGGTCAAAGGGAAGCTGTCAACCAAACAGACCGGCAGCATCTTCATTGTTGACTGCATCCGCATGTTTCTGCTGCAAAAACAAGTCGAAGCAACCACCACCTTCGAACGACTGGATAAACTGGTCGCACTTAAAGTTTTTAATGCCGACACCGCCGAGCATATCAAGGCCGCCTACGAAGCCTTTACCTACCTGCGACTGCGTAATGAAATTTCCCTTGTCGAAGCGGGCAAAGAACCGTCCCACTATCTTGATCCCTACGCTCTGACCAAAGACGAGCAGGAACTGCTCAGAGAAGCCTTTCGCGTCGCCAGTAAATTGCAGGATTCAACCAAACGACACTTCAACGTCGGCTAAACAACTAGGGCCAACAGAGGGGCTCGTGGCCGAAAACACGAGCCCTTTTCCTAGCTATAGAAACGATCGGTTGTTCACCAAACGGATCGCGTTCAAGACTCTGGTCTTATCGTCCTAACCGCCATCCCGTTCTTTGTGCCGGACTGCTTGAACGCTCCGGCAAAGCTTGCCGAAATCCCGCTCTCGGCGGCGCTTTTCGGCAATAGTTTCACTGTTTCGTTCCTGTTCGGCCATCAGCTTCTGGTAGTTCGCCAGACGCCTGGAGCTGAGATCACCCCAGTTGACAGCCGCTTTAACAGCACAATCAGCTTCGCTTAAGTGACGACAATCCTTAAAGCGACAACTTTGTGCCAACATCTCGATATCCGCAAACAGAGAGCTAACTCCAGCTTCACAGTCACTCAGTTGCAACTCCCGGATTCCTGGACTATCGATAAGCATACCGCCTGCGGGAAGAAAATGAACGCTGCGGGCGGTCGTCGTATGTCGCCCCCTGGCGTCCTCTTCACGGATGGCCCCGGTTGCCTGCTCAGGGGCACCGCACAGGCTGTTGAGCAGAGTCGATTTGCCCACCCCCGAAGATCCCGCCATGGCAACGGTTTGCCCATGACCACACCATGCCAATAGTGGCGCGACCGATTCGGCATCGAGAGCATTGACCGTTTCAACCGCCACATCAGGATTCAGACTCATAGCCTGGCGCTGAAACTCCAAGCTGTCATCGACCAGATCGAACTTCGTCAGTACCAGCACCGGCTCGACCTTGGCATCCAACGCCAGAGCCAGGTAGCGCTCCAAGCGCGACAGGTTAAAATCGCGGTTGCATGAGGTGACGATAAACAGCGTATCAACGTTGGCCGCCATCAGCTGCAGCTTAGCTTCATTGCCTGCGGCCTTGCGGCGAAACAGGCTTTTGCGCTCCAGCAGTTGTTGCGGCTGCCCGGTTGCCGAATCGAGCAATAACCAGTCACCAACGGTGGGCAACTCTTCTGCATCGCGTAAAAACCAGCTACCCGGCACAGTCAGCTGCTGATAGCCCTGCTCGCCCGCCACATCGATGCGGTTGCGATTGATCGCCAAGACGCGGACGGGAACGGTTGCTTCCCATTCTTCAAGGCTCAGTTGTTGTTGAAAAAAATGACTCCAGCCCAGTTCGGGCAAAGAGAGTGATCGATCAGACATAGAAACCCCCTTCGGATCGATAAATCCGAAAAAGTTGACAAATTTGGCAGACGACCGCCAAAGTAGTTCAAATGGGTTTCTTGATTGGTTAGAAACCCGGCGTCAATACCGGGCAAAGGAAGGAAAACTGAAAGGGGGGGGGAACCTCTTAAACTTCCAGACCTCTCTTTGCCTTATTGCGCATCATTACAAGCTCCATTAAATTCTCCTTTCGGTTTGATTTAGTAAGCAGAAATTACCAGCGGCAGTAAACAGCGTCAAGTGTTATATGGCAAAAACCGATCGACCTGACGGACAAACGAAAAAAACCCGGACTGATTTACAGACCGGGTCTTTTGACTCGATGAGGTTACCGCTGTTTAGACCAGCTGTTTCACCGCCTCCAAAGCCGCAGTATAATCGGGTTCGGCGGTCACTTCCGATACCACTTCAGCATAAGCAACCTTATCATTTTGATCGATAACATACACCGCACGAGCCAACAGCTTAAGGCCTTTCAACAGCAAACCGTAATTCAAACCGAAGGAACGCTCCTGATAATCGGAAAGGGTCTGCACCTTATCAATACCGGCGTTACCACACCAACGTTTCTGCGCGAAAGGCAGATCAACACTGATGGTATAAACCGCAACCGAATCGGGAAAAGCCGCTGCTTGCTGATTAAACTGACGGGTCATAGTATCGCAAACCGGCGTGTCCAGCGACGGCACGACGGCGATTAAGCGCACCTTACCGGCATCGGTTGCCAGGGTGACTGGCTGCAGCCCATTGTCAACAACCTGAAAATCCGGGGCAGCATCGCCAACCTTAATTTCCGGTCCGAGCAACGTTGCCGGGTTCCCCTTGAAAAGAACTGCTGCATCACGTTCTTGATAATCACACATGGTTGATCCTCCTGATAATTGCCGAAGTAAATAGATGACCACATTGGTCGCAATTCTACCCTTTCAACCGAATTTGTCAAATGTTAAGTTTAGCAGCAAAAAAACGGGACGAAACCAAGCCGAAAAAAAGCCCCCTACATCAAACCAGCCTCTTTATAGTACCTGATCGCACCTTTGTGCAGCGGAGCGGAAAGACCTTCTTTAATCATCTCTTCTTTGTTCAGATTGACAAATGCCGGGTGCAGTTTTTTGAAATTTTCAAAGTTTTCGAAAACCGCCTTTACCACCTGATAGATAATCTCTGCGTCAACCTTTGTCGAAGTGACCAGGGTGGCGCTGACGCCAAACGTCTTGATATCGCTATCGGTGCCTCGATAGAGACCGCCAGAAATAGTAGCGAAACGATAGTAGGCATTATCCGCAACCAACTTGTCGATCGCCGGGCCGGTCACCTTGACCAGAACGGTGCCACAGGAAGTGCTTGCTTCTTTGACTGAACTACTCGGATGGCCAACAGTAAAAACCATCGCGTCAACTTCGTTGAGGCACAGCGCCTGGGACTGTTCAGTAGATTTCAGTTCAGAGGCCAACTCGAAATCGGCCGTAGTCCAATTCAACGCGGCCATCACCACGTCCATCGTGGCTCGCTGACCGGATCCCGGATTACCAATATTGACCCGCTTGCCTTGCAGATCTGCCAAATGTTCAATCCCGGCATCGGCACGGGCAACAACAGTGAAGGGTTCAGAATGGAGAGAAAAGATCGCCCGCAGCTTCTGGTTTGCCCCCTGCGAGGAAAATTCATCGGTGCCGCGATAAGCATGGTACTGCGTATCCGACTGCACGATGCCCATGTCAAACTCATCAGCAGCGATCGTATCGAGGTTGTAAATCGAACCGGCGGTACTTTCAACCGCACAGCGAATGCCATGTTCTATTCTGGTTTTATTGACCAACCGGCAAATCGCATTGCCGGCGGGATAATAAACACCCTTCACGCCACCAGTGCCGATGCTGGTAAAGCGGGTTTCAACCGCCGCCGCCTGGCTGGCAGAAAAAACACTGAGACAGACAGACAGAACCAGGAGAATACAGAAATATCCTCTCATTGCAACGCCTCCTCTGGTAAGCAGTGCGGGGGACAATTTTTAGCACACTGACAAGCTGTAAATTATGGCCGAAAATATCCCGCACCAACAAGTCAATCTTAGCGTAACTCCACGCAGAATGCTCAGTAAAATGGCTAACGAACCTAATCGCAGGCGGAAACGACCGTTCAAATCTTTTCAAATGGCGAAAAAGAGGGTAACCTGCCGACTCTGGCAAAACAGTTACTTGCCTCTTCCTAGGAGCGAAAATGCCAAGCAAGAAAAAGCTCTCCATCAACTCTGTTGCCCAACTTCTTAAGCGCCGCGGACTGTTGAGTGATTCGCAACTGAAGATGATTCAGGAACAGGGGCAAAAACAGTTCGAACGCCTACAAAAGCACCCCCGTAACAATCCCCTACGCAGACATTCCCCGAATAGCGAGCTGATTTCTCCGGCAGAAGTTATAAGTTCTTTCAACCTGGAAATTTCCGACAGCAAAAAGTTGCTCAGCGAAGATACCATTACCGAAACCCTGGCCCGCGCTGCCGGTTTGCCGTACCTGAAGATTGACCCGCTTAAGCTCGACCTCGATATCGTCACGACCCACATCTCCCGCGCCTTTGCCTTAAAAAACCTGATGATCCCGGTCAATCTGGTTAACGGCACACTGATTATCGCCGTTTCCGATCCGACCGACAATCATGGCATCGAAGAGCTGCAACGCACCCGGCGGATCAAGGTCGATCGGGTCCTGGCCTCACGCAGCGATATTCTGAAAGTCCTCGGAGAATTCTTTGGTTTTCGCGCCTCGGTGATCGCCGCTGAATCAGAAGCGACCCAGGGGACAGACATCTCCAATCTGGAACAGCACTTCCAGATGCGCGGAACGCTGCGCGAAGATGAAGGAACAGACAAGCACATCATCGATGCGGTCGATTTCCTGCTGCAGTACGC
Source organism: Desulfuromusa ferrireducens (assembly GCF_055389805.1). Taxonomy (NCBI): domain Bacteria; kingdom Pseudomonadati; phylum Thermodesulfobacteriota; class Desulfuromonadia; order Desulfuromonadales; family Geopsychrobacteraceae; genus Desulfuromusa; species Desulfuromusa ferrireducens. The sequence goes on along the minus strand of NZ_AP042415.1, from coordinate 2,099,171 downwards.
TTTTGATCAGCGCGCCAGCGACATCCACATCGAACCGAAACGGGAAAAATCGCTGATCAGGCTGCGCGTCGACGGCGTGCTGCACAACATCCACAACATCCCCAAGAACCTGCACCCATCGATCGTCTCACGGATTAAGCTGCTCTCCCGCCTCGACCTGGCGGAAAAAAGACGTCCCCAGGACGGACGGATTAAAACCGAGCACAAAGGCAAACAGATCGAACTGCGGGTCTCGACCCTGCCGGTGGCCTTTGGCGAAAAAGTCGTGGTGCGGGTTTTCGATCCCGATATCCTGATGCAGGATCTGGAGAAAATCGGCTTCGAACCGCGTGACTATCAACGCTACACCTCGTTTATCCGCCAACCAAACGGTATTATCCTGGTGACCGGTCCGACCGGAAGCGGCAAAACCACCACCCTTTACTCCTCGTTGCGCACCCTCGCCTCGCCCGATGTCAACATCGTCACGGTCGAAGACCCGATTGAGATGGTGCTCGAAGAGTTCAACCAGGTCGGCGTACAAAAAGCGATCGATGTCACCTTTTCAACGGTGCTGCGCAGCATTCTGCGCCAGGATCCGGACATCATCATGATCGGCGAGATCCGCGACAAAGAAACCGCCGATAACGCCGTCCAGGCCGCCCTGACCGGACACCTAGTGCTATCAACCCTGCACACCAACGACGCCCCCAGCGCCATCACCCGCCTGCTCGAACTGGGGATTCCATACTTCCTGCTCGCCTCAACGCTGGTCGGAATCAACGCCCAACGCCTGGTGCGCTGCATCTGCTCTAACTGCAAAAAAGAACGGATGCTCAGTGCCGCCGAACGGAACTATCTCGATTTGGGAGACGATGAGGTCAAGGTCTGGGAAGGTGCTGGATGCAGCGAGTGCCGGGGGACCGGCTACAAAGGCCGCACCGGAATCTTTGAAGTTCTGGATGTCAGCAGTCGGGTCAAGGCCAGCTTCAGTGAAAATCTCGACCAGGCCGCCCTGACGGCGATTGCCCGCGAAGAAGGGATGAGCAGCCTGCGCGAAGCGGGAATCCGCAAGATGCTGCTCGGAGAAACCACCTTTGATGAAGTGGTAGCTGTCACCGGTTAAGGCCTACCCCCCTGCCACAAGGGGATACGTTCCGATACCAGCAAAAGCTGAAATGCCCCGAGAGATCTCGGGGCATTTCAGCTTTGAACTCACAACTTTCTAGCTTTGTGTATCGGTCAACCTACCAGGGCAGCACCTCACCATTGCTGTGCCAAAAAGATCCTGAGTTTTCCAGATTGAGGGCTTCGATCCGTTCGGCCAGCCCGGCAACCGCTTCTTCTGCAGTAATCAAACCACCAAAATTGACCATCCGGGTTTTAACAAAGCCTGGGTGCAGTTGCGCCACGGCAATGCCACGTTCTTGCAGATCTATCGCCAGGCAGTGCCCAAGGGCATTGAATGCGGCCTTGGAGGCACGATAGCCGTAACGACCACCGGAGTTATTATCGGCAATCGATCCCATGCGACTGGTGATATTGGCGATTTTGCTGCCCGCTGGCAGATTGGGCAGCAAGGCTTCGCTGATCCGCAAGGGCGCAAAGGCATTGATTTCCATCTGTAATCGGAGTGAATCAAAATCGATGGCCCCAAGGGTTTCATCCAGCATAAGACCGGCATTGTTGATCAGCAGCTCGATGGTTTGCCCCTGCAGCGCAGCCACCAGTTGCGCGACGCTTGCTGCGCTGGTGACATCAATCCGGTCAATGACCTGCGCCGCGACCATCCCAAGCTCAGCCGACGTTTCACGACAGACCCCGGTGACCCGCCAACCCTCAGCCTGATAGTAACGCGCCAGTTCCAGACCAATGCCACGATTAGCACCAGTAATCACTACATGCTTCATTACACACTCCTTTTAGTACGGATGCCGCTTCTCTATTTCCACTTTACCCGTTTTTACTCTAAGGGAAAACAGTTCCAGTACAATTTGCCATGCGCTAGAGCTGAATCACCGGTTCAAATATTTCGCAGCTGCCGCGCGTCGGCGAAGCGACACGCAACACTCGTAATTATGGGTTCTGGATGTATGCACCCTTCCGGGTATAGAACCACCAGTTCAACAGCAAGCAGATAAAGTAGAAAATAGCAAACCCGTACAAGGCATATTCAGGGGTAGTCGCTTTGATCTGTTCACCAAACACCTTGGGGATGATAAAGGCGCCGTAGGCGGCGACCGCCGAGGTCCAACCGAGCACCGGACCGGCTTGCTCGGCATCAAAGATCATGGCGATGGAACGGAAGGTGGAGCCGTTACCCACTCCGGTTGCGGCGAAGAGAATAATGAACAGCAACAAGAAGGGGTAGAAGAAACTTTCCGGGGTCGGCGAAGCGTAGGCGGCCTTCATAAAGTAGGCGCAACCGAGGGCCGAAATGATCATCACGATCGAGACCCACTGGGTGACGATAGCACCACCTAGCTTATCGGCAATCTTGCCGCCGACCGGACGGATCAGGGCGCCGATAAAGGGGCCCATCCAGGCGAACATCAAGGCACTGGGGCCGTTCGGGTTGAGGGTGTTGTGGGTTAAGGCACCATCGACCATGATATGTGAGAAACCGAAGATGACCTTAATCGCCAGGGCGAAAGCAGCCGAGTAGCCGATGAAGGAACCGAAAGTCATAGTGTAGATGACGGTCATCGCCCAGGTGTGCTTATTTTCGAAGATCTTGTACTGCCGATTGAGATTGGCCTTCAGTCCCCCCGAAGTCAGATACTTCATACCATAGACGGTGGCGGCGATAACCAGCGGCAGGACGATCCATTTACTCAGCAGACCCAGGCCGACCGGCGGCGGAAGCATCAGGTAGAGACCGCCGACGGCGGCGACAAAAGCGATCAGTAGCAAGCCGCTGATCATGGCAAAGGACTTGCCGGCGGAACCGATATCGGGCGATACGGTCTCGGTTTTGATGTTGTTCATGCCGAAAAAGCCGGCGAAGGCCAACGGAATCAGCAGGATCAACCAGACGTAGCCGGCGTTATGGATGTAGGTTTCGGTGCCGGCTGGAATCTTACCGATCAGTGTGCCGCTTGTATTAATCAACGTCTGCGGTTCACCGCCAAACAGGCCGAAGGTCATCACCAGCGGAATCAGAATCTGCATAGTGGTGACACCGAAATTACCCAGTCCGGCATTTAAGCCCAGAGAGGTGCCCTGAACCCGTTTGGGGAAGAAGAAACTGATATTCGACATCGACGAGGCGAAGTTGCCGCCACCGAAACCAGAGAGCAGAGCGAGGAAATAATAGACCTCGATCGGTGTGTTGATGTCCTGCAGGGCGATGCCGGTGCCGACTGCCGGCAGCATCAGCAGCGCGGTGGTAAAGAAGATGGTGTTGCGGCCACCGGCGATGCGGATCAAAAAAGAACTGGGAATCCGCAGCGTCGCCCCGGTCAGACCGGCGATGGCCGAGAGGGTAAACAGCTGTGATTTATCAAACGGATAACCCAGGTTGAGCATCTGCACGGCGATGATGCCCCAGTAAAGCCAGACAGCAAAGCCGCAGAGCAGGCTGGGGATCGAGATCCACAGGTTCCGGGTAGCGATCTTCTTCCCTTCGGACTGCCAAAACTTCTCGTCCTCAACGTCCCACTTATCAAGATTAATCGACATGCCGTACCTCCTGTAGGTCATCCTCCAATAAGGTCAATTTGTCCTGTTCTATTTTTTGCATATCTTCAGGGTGCTTATCCTTCATCATCTTGGTCGCCACCAGATGCATCCAGAGCAGGCAGACCAGCGACAGGGCAAACATGAACATCCAGCAACTGGTCCAGAGCCCGGTCCATTCGAGCAGATAACCGAAAATGATCGGGCAGACAAAACCGCCCAGGCCGCCGAGGACACCGACCATGCCACCGACCACCCCCACCTCTTCCGGGAAGTAGTCAGGGATTAACTTGTAAACGGCAGCCTTGCCGACCCCCCAGAAACTGCCCAGGAGAATGACAAAAATAGCGAAAACCCAGACATTGGCCTGGAAAAAAATACGCGTTACCCCCTTGGCCAGCAGCTCCTTTTTTTTCACCGTTTGGCCGACTTCGACCACCGGCTCCTGCCAGGTCTGTTTGGTCGGCAATATCAGCAGGGTCTGGTCATAGTTTTTTAACGGCGGTTTAACATTTATCGCGTAACCTTTCCCGTCGACCGTGACGGTACTTTCGTTGATTGCGGATACCGTACCGGCCCGTTTGGCCATAACACCGCGCCCAGGGGAATAGATATCCATCTTCGGGATGATGAGTAGAAAACTGATCAGCACTGAAGCGCCGAGCACCCAGTACATGATGGTGCGACCGCCGAACTTATCGGACATCCAGCCGCCTAAGGCCCTGATCACCCCGGAAGGCAGACTGAACATCGAGGCGAAGATACCGGCAGTGACCAGCGGCAGGTAGTAGACATTGACGAAGTAAGGCACCAGCCACTGGGAAAAAGCGACGAAGCAGCCGAACACCAGAAAATAGTAGAGACCGAAACGCCAAACCTTGACGTCTTTGAGCGGCGTCAGCATCTTGGTGAAAGACTTCCCCGACGAAGCGGGTTTCTTGTTCTCGGCAAAGATGAAAAAAATCACCCCCATCGCCGCAAGGATGATGGCGTAATAGATCGGCAGTTGCCGCCAGCCTTCGATATTGGCACCATGATCGGTCAGGCGATTGAGCATGGTCGGGGCAAACAGGGTGGTCAGGGCGGCCCCGGCGTTACCGGCGCCGAAAATCCCCAGCGCGGTTCCCTGGCGTTCGCGCGGGTACCAGACCGAGGTAAAGGCGATGCCGATGGAGAAACTGACCCCCGCCAGTCCGAAACCGAAACTGCACAGAGCAAAACTGGTAAAGCTGTCCGCTTTTGAAAGCAGGAACATCGGAATGGCGCAGATCAACAACAGAGTACCGTAGATCGGCTTGCCACCGAACTTATCGGTCAGCATCCCGGCAGGCAGGCGGAAAATCGAACCGGTCAACACCGGAATCCCCATCAGCCAGCCGATCTCCACCGGGCCCCAGTCGAAAACCTGGTTGTCGGCCAGAAAGGTCACCAGCACACCATTAAACATCCAGGCGGCGAAGCAGACCGTAAAAGCCAGGGTGTTGAGGAAGAGAATTTTGTGTGATTTCCCAGTGGCAGTTTCTTGCATAGTCACACCTTTCAGGTTGTGCCCCTTTGGTCAACAATCGCTTCGATCTCTCATCTTAACTTCTCAGGCGCGACCCCGCTGCCGATACCAGACCACCAGCTGATAAGGGCGAGCAATATAGGCCAAGGGGATGCTGACCACATGAACTAGCCGGGAAAAAGGAAACAGCGCCAAAAGGAAAAAGGCATTCGCAGCATGCAGTTTGACGACCAACGGCATGCTCGCCAGATAACTAACATCCGGACTGAAGGAAACCAGCGACCAGAGCCATGGCGAGACCGTATGCACATACCAGAAGCCGCCCCAGCGCATGGTGATGGCGATAAAGACGCCGGTCGCCACTTGGATCAGCAACGCCACCAGTAGGAACCAGTCAACGGTGGTCGTCACGGCGCAGACTCGATCATTGGCGGCACGACGGAAAATCAGCACCAGCATGGCGATGGTGCTGACCACGCCGAGGACGATTCCGGAGACCTCCAGCAGGTAGAGGCGACCCGGTGCTCCGAGTAGCGCCCCCCAGTGCGACGGAAACAGGAAGGCGAGCAGGTGAGCCAGCAACACTAGCAAAATTGCATAGTGCCAGGGAACCGAACCCCAGAACAGAGCGCGGCTCTCCAGAAACTGGGAGGACTGCGACGAATAGGAGTAACGGTCGAAATAGTAGCGATACAGACCGACGGCGACAGCCAAAGCGACGGCCACATAGGGGAATACGCCAAAGAGAATCATGTCGATCATGATAGTGCTCCTTTTTCCGCGCTGCTTTCGCTCAAAAAACTGTGCAAGGCTTTGAGTAGTCCCTGATAGGGATGGTCATCGTTATCAAGACCAGCGATGATCTTTTCCAGCGCCGGTAAGACGCCATCGCTGATCAGTTCCTGACGACAAACCTGGTCGTTGGTGGTGCCGATAAAACGCAGCATCTCGCCCAAATGATCAGGCAACTCAGTACTCGGGTTAAAATCATGCAGCCGATAGAGCTGTTGCATCTTCATCAAAAACAGGCCGCGCTTTTGATTCTCTCCGCAGAGCTGATAACCGACATAGGGATGACAAAGCGGTTGCAGGTCAAAGGTTGCGGTAAACAGCTCTTCGAGTTTTGCGGGATCGGTGCTGGCTAGATGCGCGACGAAATCCCCTAGTTGCGTAGCGGCTTCCGATCGATTCTCCTGCAACAGATGCTGGCAGGCGGTCGCGGTGGTCTGCACTTCAGCTGTCGGATAGCTGAGCAAGGCGGAAAACTGGCGACAAATATCCTGGTGTCTTTGCAAGCTGGTCATGACTACCACCGCCTTTTCGGCGCTTGCCTGCTGCCAAAGCCCATTTCCTGTTTGTAGGCTTCGGGGTCCATGCCGGCTTCAACGGCTTCAGCGCGCAGCATCGGTGGAATGACAATCCGCTGTTTGATGTGTGTCAGAGCGGTCATGCGGAAAATCGCCTCGATGGTTGCTTCGCTGATCCCGGCAATCTCACGCGCCTTATCGACCTCAGCGCTATCCAGGTCGCCAACCGTGAGGTTACGACGCTGGATGCGCACCGCAATCAGCTTGCGATAAACGGCCGTGATCTCTTCCTCATTGCCGCCGGCAAACAGACCGGCGAGATATTTGAGCGGCAGACGCGCTTGTTCAAGGCTGGTGAAAAAATCATCGGCCAACTTATGCACGCCCTGTTTTTCTTTCGACAGCACCGGCAACAACGGCGGTACGTAGAACAGCATCGGCAGGGTGCGGAATTCCGGATGCAGCGGCAGGGCGATGCCCCACTCTTTGACAAATTTGTAGGTCGGTGATTTTTGCGCCGCGTCCAGAACTTCGGGTGCAATGCCAGCTTTTTTTGCTTCTTCAATAACCTGCGGATCGAAGGGGTCGAGGATCATCTCGCGTTGCGCGGCTGCCAGTTCGGCGTCTTCAAGCTTGGCGATCTCTTCGATGCGGTCGGCATCGTAAAGCAGTACGCCCAGGTAACGAATGCGACCGACGCAGGAATGGAAACAGGCCGGCGCTTCACCCGCTTCCTGGCGCGGGTAGCAGAGGATACATTTTTCCGATTTGCCGCTGGTCCAGCCGTAATAGGTTTTCTTGTACGGGCAGGCCGAGACACACATCCGCCAGCCGCGGCACTTGTCCTGATTAATCAGCACGATGCCGTCTTCTCCGCGTTTGTAGATGGCACCGGAAGGGCAACCGGCGACGCAACCGGCGTTGAGGCAGTGATTGCAGATGCGCGGCAGGTAGAACATGACCATCTTCTCGATGGCGAACATCTGTTGCTGCTCTTCTTCGCTCAGTTGCACCACGCCTGGATCGTTGGCGGCGTAGATGTTGGAGCCGGAGAGATCGTCATCCCAGTTGGGCCCGGCTTCGATCTTCATCGGTTTGCCACTAACCATCGACACCGGGCGGGCGGTCGGTTGATCGTCGCCGGCTGGCGCGTTGGTCAGATCCTGATATTTAAAGGTGAACGGCTCATAGTAGTCGTCCATGGTCGGCAGGTCGGGATTATGGAAGATCCGTCCAAGCAGCGCCGATTTCTTGCCCATTTTCAACTGCAGATCGGACCCGCTTTTCTCCCAACCGCCCTTGTATTGCTCTTGATCTTCCCATTTGGTCGGATAGCCGGTGCCCGGTTTGGTTTCAACGTTGTTCCACCACATATATTCGCTGCCTTTACGATCGGTCCAGAGGTTCTTGCAACCGATGCTGCAGGTGTGGCAGCCGATACATTTATCAAGATGGAAAACCGAGGATACCTGTGCACGTATATTCATCGTCATAGCTCCTTAATCCGTGCCGGTATTACCAGCTCGGCTCCCCTTTGAGTTTGCGAACCAGAATGAAGGTGTCTCGGTTAGCACCGGTCGGTCCCCAATAGTTCCAGCCGTAGGTAAACTGCCCGTAGCCGCCAAGCATCAGGTTCGGCTTGAGCCGAATCCGGTTAAGGCTGTTGTGGCCGCCGCCGCGTTTGTTGCCGCGAAGTGGCGATTTTGGGACACCGATGGTGCGCTCTGGCGCGTGATAGAGGAAGGAGATTCCTTCCGGCAGGCGGGCACTGACCACCGCCCGGGTGACCACCACGCCGTGATCGTTATAAACCTCGACCCAGTCGTTATCGACCACGCCGATCTTGGCTGCATCCTTGTCGTTGATCCAGAACGGATGACAGCCGCGCGACAGGGTCAGCATCCGGTGATTGTCGCCATAAGTCGAGTGGATGCCCCATTTGCCGTGCGGGGTCAGGTAGTTGAGCATGATGCTCTGCTGATCCGATTCAGTGACCACCAGATCCTGCAGCGAGCTTGGATCGGGCTTGGTTTTATAGGTCGGCAGATGTTCGCCGTAAGCGATATAGCCTTCATGATCGAGGTAGAAATGCTGCCGTCCGGTCAGAGTCCGCCAGGGGACCAGCCGTTCGACATTGAGACTGTAGGCGGCGTAAGGACGACCGTTGTTGGTCAGTCCGCTCCAGCAAGGGCTGGTTAGCAACCTTTTCGGTTGCCGGTCCAGCTCCGCGAACGTGGTACGGACAGCGCGGGTATCGGCGGCCAGATCGACCAGCGGCATGCCGACCTTTGCCTCTTCGGCCTGGAAAGCGCGATAGGCGATCTCACCATTGGTTTCCGGCGCCAACTGCAGGATCACATTGGCCGCATCCTTGGCATTGTCCAGCGATGGGTAGGTTTTCCCGCCCCAGGTTTCAGTCGGATTGGTCTCGACCAGCTCATCGTAGAAGTCCTCTATCTGCCAGGAGAGGCCGTGGGCACCGATGCCGTTATTTCTGGCCCCGGGACCGAAGGAGATAAAGCGTTTGTAGAGATTGACGTAGTCCCGTTCGACCACCACCAGACCGGGCATGGTCTTGCCGGGGATCGCTTCGCACTCACCCTTGCTCCAGTCCTTGATGTTGGGCTGGGCCATCTCCGCCGGGGTGTCGTGGGCCAACGGCACCGAGACAATATCGCGGACCGGCTCGGGCAGGTGGGTTTCGGCCAGGGAACTAACCTTTTTCGCCAACCCCTTGAAGATATTCCAGTCGCTCTTCGATTCCCAGCAGGGGGGCACCGCTTCTTGCAACGGATGGATGAAGGAATGCATATCGGTGGTATTGAGATCGTCCTTCTCGTACCAGGTTGCCGTCGGCAGGACGATGTCCGAATAGACCGCCGAAGTGTCCATGCGGAAGTTGATGTCGACGACCAGGTCGAGCTTGCCTTCCGGGGCATCCTTGTGCCAGACCACTTCCTTGACCGATTCCTCGGCAGTTTCCGGGGCGACGGTGCTGGAGTGGGTGCCGAGATAATGCTTGAGGAAATACTCGTGTCCCTTAGCGCTCGACATCAGGGCGTTGCCGCGCCAGATGAACCAGACCCGTGGCCAGTTTTCCGGTGCATCCGGATCTTCGACGGCAAACTTCATCTGCTTGTCTTTTAGCTGTTTGACCGTCCAGTCGACAATCTCCTGATTGCTTTTAGCTCCAGCGCTCTCTGCCTGCTTGACCGCTTCGGTCGGACTGCGATCGAACTGCGGATAGAAGGGCAGCCAACCGTTGCGTACCGCCCGGACCTGCTGGTCCATGGTGTGCCCTTCGGTGATATGGTTGTTCTCGGCGACCGCGTTGACCCGCTTCTCATCTGCGGTGCGTTCGTAACGCCATTGATCGCTGTGGACATAATGGAATGATGGCGTGTTCTGAAAGCGAGGTGGTTTCGACCAGTCAAGAGCGCCCATGATGGTTGCCCAGGGGGCGATTGGGGCCAGCTTTTCCTGGCCGACATAATGATTGAGGCCGCCGCCGTTTTTGCCGACACAGCCACACAACATCAAAGCGGAGATCCCGGCGCGATAGAGCAGATTGGCGTGATACCAGTGGTTGACGCCGGCACCGATGATGATCGAACACTTGCCTTCGGTGGTTTCCGCCGTCGAGGCCCATTCGCGGGCAAACTGAATAACATTGGCGCGGTCGATGCCGGTAAACTTTTCCTGCCAGGCCGGGGTGTAAGCGCCCCCCTCGTCATCGTAGCTCAGTGGGTACTTGCCAGTGAGGCCGCGATTGACGCCAAACTGTGCCATCAGCAGATCAAAAACGGTGGTCACGGCAACCTGGCCGTCCGGGGTTTCCAGATACTGCACCGGGACGCCGCGGCTGACCCGGCTGTCGCTGGAAAAATCGTCAAATTCGACCTGTAGAACTTCGGTATTGTTTTCCAATAGAGACAACGCCGGAGAAAGTTCACTGCCGTCCTGACCGTCCTTCATCTGCAGGTTCCACTCGCCCTTTTTCTGTTGCCAGCGAAACCCAAGGGTGCCAAGCGGCATCTTTGCCTGTTCCTGATGCTCATCCCAGACCAGATATTTGAAGCCGCTGTTCTCTTCATTTTTATATGGTTCGACCATGGCAGCGGTCGCCATCCGACCCGCCCGGTAAACGCCATCCTTTTGTGTCAGCTCAATCAAGAAAGGCGTGTCGCTGTAGCGTTTCAGATAATCGATAAAGTAAGGCGTTTTGGCTTTATGGTGAAACTCACTGAGGATGACATGGTTGACCGCCATCCAGAAGGCGCCATCCTGTCCGGCATGAGCTGGAATCCACCAGTCGGCATGTTTTGAAGTCATGCTGAAATCTGGTGACAGGACCGTCACCTTGGACCCATTGTGGCGGGCTTCAACCAGAAAGTGGGCATCCGGAGTTCGGGTCATATTGACGTTGGAACCCATTACGGCGATATATTTACTGTTGTACCAGTCGGCACTCTCCGAGACATCAGTCTGCTCACCCCAAACCTCCGGTGAAGCATTGGGCAGATCGCAGTACCAATCATAAAAGCTTAAGTTTACGCCGCCCAGCAGTTGCATGAAACGGGAGCCGCCGGCAAAACTGAGCATCGACATGGCCGGAATCGGCGAAAAACCGATCAGCCGGTCGGCACCATGTTTCTTGATGGTGTAGATAGTTGAGGCAGCGATGATCTCTTCCGCTTCATCCCAACTGGCGCGGCGGAAACCGCCTTTGCCACGCGCCTGCTGGTAGCTTTTGCGCAGGATCGGATCTTCCATGATCGAGGCCCAGGCAGCGACCGGATCATCGTGCTCAACCTTGGCGGCTCGCCAGAGATCGACCAGTACGCCGCGCAGATAAGGATACTTGACCCGTAACGGGCTGTAGAGATACCAGGAAAAAGCGATGCCGCGTTGACAACCGCGCGGCTCGTAGGGGGGGATGCCATCTTCGAGGGGCGGATAATCGGTCGCCTGCAATTCCCAACCGACGATGCCATCTTTGACATGCACATTCCAGGAACAGCTGCCGGTGCAATTGACACCGTGGGTACTGCGCACCACCTTGTCGCATTGATTGCGATTCCGGTAGAACTCTTCCCACGCCCTCGCCTTGGGATCGATAAGATCTTTAATCCAACTCATTGCAGCTCCCCTTTATTGATGAGATCACGTTGCCGGTCGATCAGCGGTTGCCGGGTTGCACGCATGCGCCTTAGGCCGACCAAGAAGGTAAGTCCCAGCAAAGCAACAACACCTAAAGCTACATGCAAGGCCAATTTTCCTACTGTCGGAGTCGCCGAAAGTTGAGATGTCTGCTGCAGAAATGCGAGCAGGTCGAGCTGCTCAGATTCGTTCAAAGGTCGGTCGGCGTAAATGGCTTCCATGCTGGGAAAGGTGAGTGACTGTAGAACGGCCTCTACCCCTTCTCGGCCGTAGTTTTCATAAAGAGAACTGAGGTCCGGGCCATAGCTTGCTCCTGCAGCCATACCAACGCCGGATAGATCATGGCAGGCAAGACAAGGGGCGCCACCAAGTTCGAAGCCTGTTTTTCCGAGGAACAAGTCTTCGCCGCGCCCAGCGTCACCGGGAGCTGCGGCCGCGAGACTTGAGAGAAAAAGTAAAAGCACCAAGACGGCCGAACAGAGACAGTACCTCCTGTTTCCCAACATGATCGCTCCTTTTCCAAAGATAGAAAGCGTTACTTTTTAATTTGTGGCGGGAGAGCAACTGCTATAACAAAAAGCTGAACTTCGATAAATTCAGCTACTTACTGTAAAGAAACAGCGCAGATGTGGCTCAAATCAGAATGGAAATGTGAATTAAATCTCTATTCGTAAAAGCATATTCAATGCTTAATAATTCTCAAGGCGAAAACAGATTATCGATAAGTATACTAGTTTTTTTTGGGAGGTACCCCCCCTGGCACTTGTTTGCGTCGCACAACAGGCGAACATGCAGCAATGCCCGACTAAATCTTTCGATTATTTTTCAGAAGTTGATACAGATCAAACCAAAGTATCTATTTTTCAGCTAATTTTGAGGGAAGACAAAACAACTCACCTTGAGGAGTAATATTATGACAAAGGCACCTTTGGTCGATAAAGAGCAGTGCATCAGTTGCGAATTGTGCGTTAATAACTGTCCCAGCGTTTTTCGCATCGGCGCCGACGGCAAATCGGAATGTTTCGATCCGAACGGCGACAGCGAAGAGAACATCCAGATGGCGATCGATATGTGTCCCGTCTCCTGCATCCATTGGCAAGAATAGTCTAGAACTAGCAACAGGAACAAATCACCGCAGTTTAACTAAAAACAGCCCACGACTTCAAATTCGTGGGCTGTTTCCTTTTTTAAAAAGCGGGCTAAGCCATCAGGGCTTGCTCTGCACTCCATCTTCCTCAGAGAGAATGCCCGTTTCAAACAACAGCATCCGCACCATCGCTGCGCGATCAAGGTTGCTGCGCTTCGAAAGCTTTTCCAGCAGGCCTTTTTCTTTCGCCGTCAGCGGAACCGCCAGGGTACATTCGGTGCTTTCCATCATCATCTCCTCAGTGTTGCCAGCAAACCATCAATTAAAATGGCGTTGCAGGTGACCGTTGAGCATCTGCTCCTGATCGGCCTCAGAATCCTGCTGATAAACCAGCGAGGAAGAGATTTCGCTGGCCAGAATGGCCGCCCGGTACTTGACCGGCAGACGCGTCAGCCGTTTGCGGTAGCTGGCCGTTTCACTGAGGATTTTCGGCAGGTGCGCCAACAGTGCCCGGCGGTACAGAGGCTTGTTGGCCAACTCGGGACGCTGCTGAAAGTAGTCGAACAGCCGCGCATAATGGGCATTGATCTCACCGGAGATCGCCGCCGAGATATCGGTAAAGCTGTGCAGCCCGTCGCTCTCCGAATGGCGGCGGAAGATCAGCCGGGCCTCGTCGGCGGCGCGCTTTTCGAGAATCTCCAGCACATCACCGACGTAGCGTTCCTTGTTGGCAAAAAATTCCTTTTCGCTCAACAACAGGTTGGCAATGATCTCGTAAGAGGAAGAAATAACACCGCACTTATTGGCCGAAGCATCACGCATGATGATGATACCGGCCTGCTGCAATTGGTCCCGCGCGGCCGGGGTGATAAACGAATTAGCCCCTTCGATGATCGCCCTGGCGCTCGGCTTGCCTTCCGGCAAAAATTGCTGCCAGTTATCACCATGAATCGTCTCTGGGCGACCGCCAGCAGGGATAAACAGATCCGCCTCAACGGTGAAAATCAGCCTGTTGAACAAGCGGTAAAATTCATCGACAGTGATCCATTCCTCGGCCAGCTGACCGCTCTGCATCACCACTTTCCGATACAGCTTGCGCAGGCCTTCCTTGCGGGTCTGGGTGCGGAAAACCATCATTCCACCCTCGTGCAACGCATTGGGGTCGAACTGATCGATGTCGCTCTTCAGCACCACCTTTTGCAGCGCCGCGATATCGGCGCCAGCCGGATCGACCAGCACGCCACTGCCGTCAAGAATCATGCGGATCTGTACCTGTGAGCTACGCTCCAGCAATAGACGCAGCGCGTTGCCAGCGACATCGCCACCTGGGCCCCCGGTGATCTTAACGCTGAACGGATCTTTGCGCATGTCGATGCCGAGTTGTTCCAGGGTAATATCGGCAAAGGTGATTACCCCGGTCGAGGTGACGCCGTATTCTTTGTGGTTGATGCCGAACTGCTTGCTGGAAATAACCCCAGGGCCGAGCAGGTAGCCGCGCTTGGTCGAGATACGCGCAATCAGCTCAACCATCTCGTCGTGCATATTTTCATCCGGACCCAACTCGATCGGCTCATCCTCGCCGTAATAATCAACCACCCGTGGGTCGAGGGCCTGCCCTTCTGCGGTCACGTAGATATCCAGAAACGCCTGGATAAAGCCGTACTGCAGCTTATATAGCCGCCGGGTAACGATCTCCGGATCGGTCAGATCGGCGGCATCCAACGCCACCACCATCTTCGAACCGCCCTCGTAAATATCCTTGTTTTTCAGGTGCTGGGTGTGCGCCAGCACGTAGTTCTCACGAAACAGGGTGTTGGCGCTGGTAATATAATCGTCGCGGTTTTTTGCCATCACCGTCCGCCAGCCGCCGCGGGCGATATCGGAGAAGCCGATGTGATAGCCGCAGCCATGACGGCCAAAGAAGAAGGTCACCCGAAAGGGACGTTCCGGCGGCAAATCATCGGTAAACTCGCTGCCCAGCTCATCCAGATAACCGGGATGCAAGCGGAAAATCAGCGCATGCTTTTCGGAAACAAAAAAGTTGGTCTTTAAGGTGTGGGTGATAAACAGCAGACAGCAGCGGTAGACTGCCCGGCGCAGACTATCGAGATAGGCGTGACCGGTGTTGTAGCCTTCGATAGCACGACTCAGCTCGGCCAGTTCCGCCGCGTAGTTGGCGTCCCGGTCCGGCAACTGCGGCTCGAAACGGATGCGGAATAGCGCCACCAGCCGCAGGGTCATTTCCAGGTCGGCGGTAAAACTTTCCTCAACCTGCTGATAGTTGAAGCGATCCGGCTGATTGTGCCCCAGCGAGGTGTGGCAGAAACTGGCGAAAGCGTTGATTAACGCCGCATCGACCCCGTCCAGATGACCGGCGGCCACCTGCTGATAGGCATCGCCGACAGTGCTCAGAATCTGGGTGTTAAACAGTTCATGTTCCAGCTGGTTATAGAGGGAGCCCTCTTTGGCCAGCAGCTTCTTGCCTTCGCCACTGACGTAAAAGGTGCCGAGAAAATAAGGGTGCGTGCCGTTGTGGATGGTCAGACAGTAAGCGCGTTTGACGCCGAGCTGCAGACGCTGATAGACCTCCATGACCTGCTGCAGAAAATCGAGCTGCGGCGGGTTACCGGCGGCAAACATGATCCGGTACTCCGGTTTTTCCAGTGTCTCTTCAGCCGCTTCAACATCAAAATAGACCCCGCCGTGAGCCACCGCCTGATGGTAAAGCCAGACAATCTGCGCCACCCGTCGAGCCGGAGAATGGCGCACGTAAGCTTGATTGTTCAACCAGATCAGGCGCAGCTCTTTATCGAAGCGGGAAAAATCGTACTCGGGGTAATGCTGCTTTAAGGCCGCGCGCACCTCTTTCTGCAGCCGTTGCGGAATCCGCACTGAATCTCCAGCAGTGATATCTGCCGCCGTGCGCCGATCAAACTCGAAACGCTGCAGTTCCAGTTCTTCACCGACCCCGGGAATCGGCGCGTAAGAATGGGTGAACTGGGCGTAGGAAATCTCCCGCTCACGCAGCAGTTTCAGGGTTTGGTAAAGCGAGCCGGGCTGGTTAAGTCGGGCCAGGATCAGCGTTTTATCGGTATCGCGCAAAACCAGGCGTTTATTGCGCTTTAAGTAGGGCAACTGATAGGCCAAGGAACCGATCGCTTCGGCCTCGTCATGCATGGTAATCGACAGATACGGATGCATCTGCTCCTGCAACCACTGCAGATTGGCACCGGCGTCAAGACACCGCACGGTAATCGATTTTGATACCTGGCGAAACCAGCGGATTTTTTCTGCTTCAGTCATCGGATGCCCTCTTTACCCTCAGTCGTTCAGGGGAATTAGCTGGACGGGGATTTGACAGCGACGAACGATCTTTTTCGCCACGCTGCCGATAAAATTGTACTCGAGGCTGCCTTTACTGTGGGTGCCGATCAACAGCAGATCGGCACCGCAGCGTTGCACTTCGCTTAAGATTGTCGAAGCCGGTGGTCCGTGCAACACTTCGATCCGCTCGATCCGCTCCAAATCTTCCGGATGATCCATCAGCTCAGTGCGGGCAAAGGCCCGCAACCGCTCACTCATCTCGGCAGCGACCGCGTCCTTGTGGGCGATTTCATGTGACGCTAATTGCTCAGTGTTGACAAACAGAGAAACATAATTAACGACCGCCTGATCAACATCGGGGAACACATGCAAAACTTCCAACTTTGCCTGATGGGCGCGCGCCAATTCGACATTAAAGCCGGTCGGTTGACCGGCTTCATCGAGAAACTCATAGGGAGGATAATTATGATCGCCGCCGACAATAATCTGCCCGTCATCGCTGACATCGACGGCAAAGACCGATGGCGCGACGAGTAGCAGGAGCAGAAAAGTGCAGAAGAATCTAGAAATGGGCATTACCCGGCGTCCGTGGGAAAGGAATCACGTCGCGGATATTTTCCATGCCGGTGATGTACATCAATAACCGCTCAAAACCGAGGCCGAAGCCGGCATGCGGACAGCTGCCCCAACGGCGGATATCGAGATACCAATCAAGATGCTCCTCGGGCACGCCACATTCGGCCATCCGTGCCTGCAGCACATCTAGCCGCTCTTCCCGCTGGCTGCCACCGATAATTTCGCCGACCCGTGGCACCAGCAGGTCCATCGCCGCAACCGTTTTTCCATCATCATTGAGACGCATGTAAAAGGCCTTGATCTGTTTCGGATAATCGGTGACAAACACCGGACCGTTAAACACCTGCTCGGTCAGGTAGCGCTCGTGCTCCGATTGCAGATCGTGCCCCCATTCGACCGGAAACTCGAATTTCTGCTTCGCCTTCAACAGCAGTTGGACGGCTTCGGTGTAGCTGATGGTTTTAAACTCGGCCTTGACCAAAGCTTCCAGTTTATCGATCAAACCTTTTTCGATGCGCTGATTAAAAAAGGCCAGATCTTCCTGACAATTTTCCAGCGCATAGCTGACCACGTAACGCAAAAAATCCTCGCCGAGCTGACAGTTGTCGGCCAGGTCGGCAAAGGCGATCTCCGGTTCGATCATCCAAAACTCTGCCGCGTGACGGCTGGTGTTGGAGTTTTCTGCCCGAAAAGTCGGACCAAAGGTATAGATATCGGAAAAAGCGCTGGCAAACAGTTCCCCCTGCAACTGGCCACTGACGGTCAGTCCGGTTCGCTGGCCAAAGAAATCCTCTGACCAGTCGATCTCACCGTTCTGCTGTGGCGGGTTGGTGGCATCAAGGGTCGAAACGCGAAACATCTCACCGGCCCCTTCGCAGTCGTTGGCGGTAATGATCGGCGTCTGCACGTAGAGAAATCCGCGTTCCTTAAAAAACTGGTGCACAGCAAACGACAGTGCGCTACGCATGCGGAAGACCGCCCCGAAGGTATTTGAACGGGGCCGCAGGTGGGCAATGGTGCGCAGAAACTCCAGGGTATGGCGTTTTTTCTGCAGCGGATAGCTGTCATCGGCATTGCCGACAATCTTCGCTTCAGTCACCTGTAATTCCCACTGCTGCCCAGCAGCCGGCGACTCTATCAGGGTTCCATTGACGCTCAGGCAAGCCCCGGTCCCGACCCGGCTGACCGCATCGAAATTGTCCAGTTCCGGGCCCAAAACCAGCTGCAAGCTGTCAAAACTGCTGCCATCATTTAGGGCGATAAAACTGACCTCTTTGCCGCGCCGCACCGACCGCACCCACCCCTTGACGCAAAGATCCGTACTCTGCTGCGCCGACAACACCTGTTTGATTGCTGTTCTTGCCGTTTTTTTCATCAAAACTCCCGCTTCACTCGCTCGGTCTATCAGTTAGCTGCCGGTGACCACCACAATTACACGTTTGATACTAGCTTGTCG
Source organism: Desulfuromusa ferrireducens (assembly GCF_055389805.1). NCBI lineage: Bacteria > Pseudomonadati > Thermodesulfobacteriota > Desulfuromonadia > Desulfuromonadales > Geopsychrobacteraceae > Desulfuromusa > Desulfuromusa ferrireducens. The sequence continues at coordinate 2,081,097 of NZ_AP042415.1, read as the reverse complement.
GCAAGTCATCTCTTTCAGAAACTCGGTTCAGATCAACTCAATAAACGGTCGACTCGGCTTTCCAGGTAAGGACCGTATTTCAGGTCGTGTTCGACAATATGGTCCAACAACCAGTGGCGAAGAAAAGCCATTACTTCTTTTGCCGAAAGGGTTTCCCCCTGTTCCAACTTACTACGATAAGCACAGACATCTTGCGCCAAACGCTGATGCTGCTTCTGCTGCACAGCAAGCTCCTGATAGCCATATTCTTCAAGCAACGCCTCTTCGTGACTAAAATGGTGCTTGGTGTAATCGACCAGTTGATCAAAGATTCCCAGCATCACCTCTTCGCTCCGCCGCTGCCGAATGGCATCGTAAAGCAGGTTGATCTGCTCCACCAGGCACTTGTGTTCATTATCAAGACTGACGATTTTGGTCTCGTAGCATTCCTTCCATTTAATAACAGACATAGATAACTCCCTTGGCCGACTGGATACTGTTGAACCATTCCCGAGCTACCGTTTGAGCGGAAGCAGAATACTGAAACAGCTCCCTTGCCCTGGTTCCGAAGTCACGGTTAAGCTCCCTTTGTGATTCTCGGTGATCAGAAAATAAGACACCGACAAACCAAGACCGGTGCCGACGCCAACTTCCTTGGTGGTGAAAAACGGTTCAAAAATCCGCTTACAGGTCGCCTTGTCCATCCCGGGACCATTATCTTCCACCTGTAAACAAGCCTGTCCTTCCTGCAGAAAAACCCTGACTCTGATTTCGGGATTCTCCGTATTACTACCGAGCGCTTGAGCGGCATTTTTTAACAGATTGAGAATCACCTGTTGAATCTGACTTGATTCACAGGGAACATCAGGGATCGGCTGGAAATCCCGAACGATGCTAATCGTCCGAAAATCAAAATGGTGCTTCATATCGTAATCGCTGGCCGCCAGTTCGATGGTTTTTTCCAGCAAACCCGTCAATGCGCAGGGCAAAAAACTGGAAGAACTTTTCCGGCTGAAATTGAGCATGTTTTCGATAATCCGCGCCGCGCGCTGGCCAGAAGTGGTAATCGCTTTCATCATCTGCTCAAAACCCCGCAGACGTGCGTACTCAGCGACCTGCTCAATACTGATGCCAAGCTCTTCGGCAGTCTTGCGATTTTTATCCAACGACGGCGACAGGCGCTGCCCCAGCACCTGCACATTCTGCAAAATGGCAGCCAGCGGATTGTTGATTTCATGCGCCATTCCGGCAGCCAGGTTACCAACCGAAAGCATTTTCTCCGACTGCACCATAACATCTTCAATCTGCACCTTTTCGGTCACGTCATCAATATGGATAACGGCCCCGTCAACGTCCAGAGTATTGAGCGGGTAAATCAACAGATCAAAGAAACGTCCCGGGCTCTGGGTGCTACTGGGAATTTTCCGCAACCTCGCAACCTCCCCGGTTTTCAGGGTTTCACCGACAGCGACCAAGTAAGACGAAGGGTCAATCAGCGTAAAAACATCCGCTAATGGCCGATCCATTGCTTGATCTACCGCCACACCACTAATTTCCTGCGCCTGCAGGTTCCAGAGAGTGATTTTCATCTCGTCACTCACCCCGATCAAAACCGACGGCATGGTATCGACGATATTATACAGATATTCCTTCAGCTTCAGTAATTCCACCTCGACCATGCGGCGCTGTGAAATATCGTCAATCGTGCCTTCAATAAATTGAACCTGCTCATTTTTATCCCGCACCAGGTGACAGTTGATTGAAGCCCAAAAGATTGCGCCATTTTGCCGCATCATTTTGGTTTCGTAGTTATCAACAACCTCCTCCTGCAGCAGTCGATCAACCATTCGGTCCCGATCGTTCGGATCGGCATAAATCATTTCGCGCAAATCATTGAAGGATTCGATATTTGCATCCGGATTGATGCAAAACATGCGGATCATGGCCGGATTGATATGTAGAAAAGTCCCTTCGAGAGTGCTCTGAAAAATTCCCTCGGTCGCACTATCGAAGATATTCCGATAACGCCGTTCCGACTCCTGTACCGTCGACCAACTTTCAACCAAATCGGCAAGCATACTATCGAATGCCTCCTCGATCTGCCCCCACTCATCGCTGCGGTCAAGCGACATCGGCGAATGATAATCGCCCTGTTGTAAATGAAGCAGTCGGTTGCGGATCTGCTCCATCGGCAACTTAATATGCCGGTGAAACAGGTTCAGGTGAATAAAACCGAGCAGCAGCGCCAGAACAACCAAAAAAGCCAACACCGTAGCTCCGGCGATCAGAATGATCCGATCAACCTCCTGGCTGGAAGCAACAGCCAAAGCCGCTTGTTGCTGATCTAGCAGATCCAGCTGTGCCAGGATCTGCTCCGTGTACAGGTTCAACTCGGTCGTCTGCGCTCCCAGGTGGATCATTTCCTGCTGATAGCGGGTCAGCAGGTGCTGATAGTAGGCCAAATGGTCGATCAGATAGCGGCCAAAGCGATTGAGCGGCGCCTCTGAGGTGACTAAACTTTTCAATCTCAACTGCAGGAGATAAATATTTTCTGTGTTTGGCGGGAGATCGAAAAATGAAGCGTTAAAAAGCTCCTGCCGGTCTTCCTGCATATTCAACCGGAAGATGTTCAGCAGATCGCCCCGATAGCCGGCTATCGATAACGACAGTTGATCATAATAATCAACCGCCTCCCCGCGCGAAGCGGCTCGAATCATCCGTTCGGCAATAATTTCTTCAACAATATCAAAAAGATCATCGAGCCCCTCCCCCTCCCAGTTGCGTTGACGGAGTAACTCGTTAATCGTTCGACACTGCTTTAAATAGCTGACCAACTTCTCTTCCAGCGGAAGATGCAACTGCGGCACTTTGTTGCTGTCATGCTCCTGCTGGTGGTCGTGCAACAGTTGCAACAGTTCGGCACCTTCTTGTTGCAGGTATTCATCATTGCCATAAAAAGTGGCTTCCAAAAGCTTCAGGCGGGCAAGAAACTGACCCAGGTCCCGGGACAAACGTGAGCTGTCAACGGTTTGTTGTAATTGCGTTCCAACCACTTGACCAAGGTTAGAACGCACTTGCATAAAAGCGATCAGCAGAACCAGAGCAATCACAACAAAAGAAAGGACCGACAATATCGTCGCGAGACTGAGCCTGTCCTGAATGGATAATTTTAGTTTAGTTCTTAGCTTCATCTTTCCACTACAAAACCCAAGGAGAGGTTGCCCCGTTTACGGATATCAATCGTCGGAATTTCTCGAGATTACTATTATAGCCGCTTTAAAGCTTTAAACCATAAAACAGACCGGCACCAAATCGACACAATGAACAACAGTTAGAGCCCTCAAACAATAACACAGCAGAATATCAGACAGAAACAAGAAAGGGCCCGCATAAATATATATGCAGACCCTTTGTAACTTTTTTAGCGTTGCGAAAATCTCTAGCTATGTTCCCGTGACTTAAGGAATGTCACTCCCTCCCACTGCTCCGTGGTATGCCCCAGTCGCCATTCACTGGCCGCCAGGTAGGTCAAGTGCCCTTCGGCGTCGTGAGCCAGGTTGCCCTGGTTCTTCTTGCTGAACTCGTCAAGCAGCTTCTTGTCCTCACACTCAATCCATCGGGCGGTGTTGTAATCGACGCCTTCATAAACCGCGTTGACATTGTATTCAGCCTTGAGCCGCTCCATGGTGACATCGAACTGCAGCACGCCAACGGCGCCAAGGATAAAGTCGGCGCCGAAAACCGGCTTAAACACCTGCACTGCACCCTCTTCGGCCAGTTGAATAAGGCCTTTTTGCAGCTGCTTCGATTTAAGCGGATCCTTCAGCCGGACACGCCGAAAATGCTCCGGGGCAAAGTTCGGGATGCCGATAAATTTGAGCGGCTCCTTCGGTGTGAAGGTGTCACCGATCTTTATTGTCCCGTGGTTGTGCAGGCCGATGATATCGCCTGGATAGGCTTCTTCGACGTGGGCGCGGTCCTGGGCCATGAAGATGGTCGCCTTGGAGAGGTTCACTTCCTTGCCGATGCGGTGGTGTTTGACCTTCATCCCTTTGCTGAACTTGCCGCTACAGATGCGTAAAAAAGCGATCCGGTCACGGTGGGCCGGGTCCATATTTGCCTGAATCTTGAAGACAAAACCGGAGAAAGCCTCCTCGTCCGGCTCAACAATGCGATCGACGGTTTCACGCGGTCCGGGAGCTGGGGCCAGCTCGACAAAGGCGTCGAGCATTTCCTGAACACCAAAATTATTGATCGCACTACCAAAGAAAACCGGCGTCTGGCTGGCCTTGAGATAGTCTCCCATATTAAATGGACTGGCCGCCCCCTCGAGCAACTCGATATCTTCACGCAGTTCATCCGCTTGCCCGCCGAGAAGTTCATCGAGCTTCGGATCATTCAGGTCGGCAATTTTTACCTTCTCGGTGCTGCGCGCATCATCGCCGGGCGTAAAGAGGTTCAACTCCTTGCGATAGAGGTTATAAACCCCCTTAAAACGCTTGCCCATACCGATCGGCCAGGAGAGTGGCGTACATTCGATCTGCAGTTTTTCTTCGATGTCAGACAGCACGTCCAGCGGAGAAAGCCCCTCGCGGTCGAGCTTGTTGACGAAGGTCAGCACCGGAGTGTTGCGCATCCGGCAGACTTCCATCAGCTTCTCGGTCTGCGGCTCAACCCCCTTGGCGCTGTCGATCACCATTAGCGCGCTGTCGACTGCGGTCAAGACCCGATAGGTATCCTCGGAGAAGTCCTGGTGACCGGGAGTATCGAGCAGGTTGATCTCAAAATCGCGGTAATTAAACTTCATCACCGAAGAGGAAACCGAAATACCACGTTCCTTCTCGATGCTCATCCAGTCACTGGTAGCGTGGCGGCTCGACTTGCGCGCCTTGACCGTGCCAGCCATCTGAATGGCGCCACCGAACAGCAGCAGCTTTTCCGTCAGGGTCGTTTTACCGGCGTCCGGGTGACTTATAATGCCAAAGGTGCGGCGCTTGGCTATTTCACGTTGCAGTTCTTTACTCACCTGTTTGTTCCTCTTGTCTCTCTGACTGGTTTTCTGCCACCCGCCAGCGTCTATGCATCCAGAACCATTGACTCGGATCGCGGCGCACAGCCCGCTCGATAATATCCGTCAACAGTTGGGTGTTCTCCTTCACAGTCCGTTCCCCCTCGCCTTCGAGCAACAACATCGGTTCGGCCCAGATTTTATAGCGATCATCCGGTAAGCGATGGCAAAACATTGGCACCACCGGCACCTGGTATTTCATCGCCAGATTGGTAACAGCCGTAGTGGTGTAGGCCTGACGCCCAAAAAAGCTGGTCGCCACTGACCCAGGAGGCGAAATATGCTGATCGAGCAAAATGCCGACGACCCGTCCCTGTTGCAGGGATTTGAGAATTTTCCGCGCGCCCTTTCGACTGTCAATAAGGCCACCACCGAAACTCGCGCGGATATTGCTAAAATAGGTATCGGTCAACGGATTTTTCATCGGCTTGGTTACCGCATCGCTGGAAAAGCCCAGTTCCGGAAAGACATAATGACCGGCCTCCCAAAAACCGAGGTGACCGGTCAACAGAATCACCCCCTTGCCTAAGGACAAAGCATCATGCAGGTGCTGCAGGTCAACAAAATCGAAATGGCGTTCAAGGTCATCAGTACCGCGCCGAAACATGTCAAGGCGTAGCATTTCAACACCACTGACACCGATGTGCCAGAAGTTGGTCTGCACCAACCTGGTCACCCGCGCGGACGACAGCTCTGGATAGGCCCGCCGTAGATTATCTTCCGCTAGCCGCCGCCGCTTCGGCAACAACCAGCAGGCCAGCAGGCCGCATCGACCGCCATACTTCAATGCCCGTGACCGGGAAACTCGCCGCAAAAGAGCAGCCAATAAACGCACGGAGTAGTATTCGAATTTGAATTTCAGGGAGATTTCCGCCATCAGCTCACTCTTGAGAAATGAAAAAGGCCGGCCAAAACCGGCCGACCACTATAGCTTAACTCGTGCCACGGATGATAGCCCGTTTTTCGCGACCAACAAATCAGAAACGATAGCCTTTTTTCAGCATGCAGGACTCGTACAACTGCACCTGCCGCTGCTCATCGGGAAAGTTTTCCATCCCACTGCCACTCATCAGCGGATCCATATTGATGACTCCATAACGCTGTGCATACTGCTGGCAGGAGGCGTGATCTTTATCCCGGTCATGCGAATTGAGCGGTTCCGCGACTATCGGCCGGGGTTGCTTCGCGCAGGCCGTCAGCAGGATGACAAGCAGAAGCGAGAAAAAGAAACTTTTTTTCATCGAGAAACCTCAATACAGATGAGAAGCATTATCGAACAACACAGAAGTTCAGCTTATCAGAACTAAAGAGTATTTGAAATAGCTAATGGGGAGAAAACTGATTTACTAAAGATCCTTGACCACAACAGAGAGATACTTTTATGCTGCGAAGTTGCGCCTGACGAAACTTTCAGTTTAGCCGGAAGAACCTCCGACCGCCAGACGCCCCGGACGCACTAATCATCATATAGCAATCAAGCAAGGAGCATCAAATGGCTGTCTACGAAGCGAATCACCCTCTGGTTAAACATAAGTTGGGGCTGATGCGCCAAAACGATATCAGTACCAAGGATTTTCGCGAGCTGGCCTCCGAGATCGCCCGACTGTTAACCTATGAGGCAACCAAAGACCTTGAGGTTGAAGCGGAAACAATTAACGGCTGGAACGGTCCGGTGACCGTCGACCGGATCAAAGGAAAAAAGATTACCGTGGTCCCGATCTTAAGAGCCGGACTGGGCATGATGGATGGCGTACTTGACCTGATACCGAGTGCGCGAGTCAGTGTCGTCGGCCTGTACCGCAACGAAGAAACCCTCGAACCGGTGACCTACTTCGAAAAACTGACCAGCAGCATGAATAATCGGACCGCGCTGATCCTCGATCCGATGCTCGCCACTGGCGGGTCGCTGCTCGCCTGTATCGAGATGCTGAAAAAGGCTGGCTGCACCAGCATTCGCGGACTTTTCCTGGTCGCAGTTCCGGAAGGACTGGCAAAGATCGAAGCGGCCCATCCAGATGTCGACATCTATGTCGCCTCGGTCGATGAGCGCCTCAACGAAAACGGCTACATCCTCCCCGGACTGGGTGATGCCGGTGACAAGATTTTCGGTACCAAATAGACAAACAGACGTTCGGGCGACCTTTAGATCGCCCCTACAGATGGAAATTGCCACACATGTAGGGGCGAGCCATGGCTCGCCCGCCCCCAAAGGAGCCCCAACCGGATGAGCCAGGAAAAATTACCCACAGATTACAATTTCCGCCTCAAAGACTGCCTGCTTGGCGCCCAGATGCTGTTCGTCGCTTTCGGCGCACTGGTACTGGTGCCGCTACTGACTGGGCTTAACGCCAACGTCGCGCTGTTTACCGCCGGCGCTGGCACCTTGCTATTTCAAGCGATCACCCGCGGCAAGGTGCCGGTGTTTCTCGCTTCGAGCTTCGCCTTTATCGCACCAATTATCTACGGTGTGCAGCAGTGGGGGATTCCCGGAACCATGTGCGGCCTGCTCGCCGCCGGCGTGCTTTATGTGCTGTTAAGCGTCGGCATCCGCATCTTCGGCTCTGACATCCTGCATAAAATCCTGCCGCCGATCGTCACCGGCCCGGTTATTATGGTCATTGGTCTGGTCCTGGCCCCGGTCGCGGTGCACATGGCCTCCGGTCGCACCGGCGACGGCTCGGCCTGGCTGGTACCGGAAACCACCGCCTTTATCATCGCCGGTGTTGCGCTGGCGGTGACCATCATCGTTTCGTTACTCGGCCGTGGCCTGTTTAAACTGATCCCGATCCTCTGCGGCATCAGCGCCGGCTACCTGACCGCCATCGGACTCGATATCAGCGGTTTTGCCGCGACCACCCAAGCTGCCTTCGATCCGGGCAGTCTACAAAACTGGACCGCCCCGACGCTGGTGTCGATGCAAAAGGTTGCCACCGCCCCCTGGTTCGCCATGCCCGAGTTCAGCCTGCCGGTGTGGAATCTGGAAGCAGTCCTGTTTATCGTTCCGGTCGCCATTGCCCCGGCGATTGAACACTTCGGCGACGTGCTGGCGGTCGGCGGAATCACCGGCAAAGACTACGTCAAAGATCCGGGCATCAAAAACACCCTGCTCGGCGATGGTGTCGCCACCAGCTTGGCGGCCCTGCTCGGCGGCCCACCCAACACCACCTATTCGGAGGTCTCCGGAGCCGTTGCCCTGACCCGCTCTTTTAATCCGGCAATCATGACCTGGGCTGCCATCACCGCCATCGTCCTTGCCTTTATCGGCAAGCTCGGCGGCTTTTTGAGCACCATTCCGGTTCCGGTGATGGGCGGTATTATGGTGCTGCTGTTCGGCGCTATCGCGGTTATCGGCATCAACACCCTGGTCAAAGCAGGAACCGACCTGATGGAACCACGCAATCTAGCGATTGTCGCGATCATTCTGGTCTTCGGTATCGGCGGCATGAATTTCGATCTGGCGGTGGTCAAGCTTGGCGGGATCGGACTGGCGGGGATTGTCGGCGTTCTGCTCAACCTGCTGCTGCCGGGCAAGCAAAAAAACTAATTATCCGATCTGCAATAACAACGGGGGCCGACATCTGGCTCCCGTTGTTTTCATTTACTCCCCTTCTTAAAAACCAACCTATTTAACCTGCGGATCGAGTGATTTGCGCACCGCTTGTGCCAAATGGTCCAAGGACAACGGCTTGGGGAGAAAGCTGATCCCTTTTTTGAGAACACCATGATCAACGATGGCATTTTGCGTGTAACCCGACATGAAGATGACTGCCAGCTCATTCGACCGCTCGGTCAACTGACTGGCCAGCTGTTGACCGTTCATTTTCGGCAACACGACATCGGTCAACAGTAAATGAATTTTGCCGTGATACTTTTCAAATAACTGCAGCGCCTCTTCACCGTCAGAGGCCTCCAAAACGGTATAACCGAGCTCAGAAAGCAATTCGACGGCAAATGCCCGCACCCCGTCATCATCTTCAACCAACAGGATGGTTTCCGCACCGAGCGGAACAGCGTCGGCAATCTCCAGCGCTTTTTCTTCGCTGACCGGCTGCTGTGTCCGCGGCAAGTAGACCCTGAAGGTCGTCCCTTCCCTAGGCTCGCTGTAAACGTAAATGTTGCCGCCATTTTGCTTGACGATCCCGTAAACCATCGACAACCCGAGACCAGTCCCCTCCCCTTGTGGCTTGGTCGTGTAGAAGGGCTCAAAAATGTGCTTTTGCTCTTCCGCAGACATCCCACTGCCGGTATCGGAAATACTCAGACAGACATAATCCCCCGGGACAACATCTGGCCGTTGCCGCGCATAACCCTCGCTCAAGCTGACATTCGACGACTCCAGCAGCAAGGTTCCACCACCGACCATGGCATCACGGGCATTCACCGCCAGGTTCATGACAATCTGTTCAATCTGGGTCCGATCGATCACAACCGGCCAAAGCCCGTCCGCTAAAGAGGTTTTAACCTTGATATTCTCCCCGATCAAACGATTGAGCATCAGCAGCAGGTCACTGATCACGCGGTTGATCGCAAGCGACTTCGGATCGATAATCTGCTTGCGACTAAAACCGAGTAATTGCCGGGTCAAATCAGCGGCACGCTGCGTGGAACTATCAATTACCTTCATGTATTTCTGCAACGGATCGTCGCTCTCAACCCGCCGTTTCATCAGCTGCAGGTTGCCGCTGATGGCCATCAGAATATTATTGAAATCGTGGGCAACTCCCCCGGCCAAACGACCGACAGATTCCATTTTCTGCGCCTGCAGCAGTTCCCCCTGTAAATGCTCGCGCTCATTTTCCACCTGCAACTGGGCGGTTAAATCACTGACCAGCACTATGGTGCGCCGATCGTCCAGACACATACAGCGGGTCTCGAAAACAAATTCCGCACCTTGATCGTCGTGGAGGGTTCGCCGACCGCACTGACCGCCTTCGCAGCTAAACTTATCCAGACCGCCGAATTTTTCGCTCCACCGTTCCATCAAGCCATTTTCTGCCCGCAATTGGCGGTCTTCGCTCAACACCCCGACCTTCAAAATGTCGGTAATCATCAACAACAGCTGTAATTGCTGTTCCTGCTGCTGCAGAACATTTTTCCACTCAGCCTCTTTTTGCGTTTCCACACGGATCACCTGGTGCGAATCAAGCACCTCTGCCATCAATTCGGTACAGCTGTGCTCCAAGGCCTGCAACTCGTCGCCGCTCCGCGTTGAAACATGTTCACCACGCAAGGTCCCGGCGGTAAATTTTTCAACCTGCAGGGTTAAACGTCGAATCCGCGTTGAGATCCAAAAGATGATCATCATCGGTCCGAGAATAAACGCGACCGCCGACAAGGAACGTTGCAGAAAGCTGACCGCGACCATTGCCTCTTTCATCTGGGCAATTTGCTGCCGGGGCTGGAAGGAACTGAGCCCGACGATCATCTCGGCGCCGCCGTAATCGTGAAAATTACGCTCGCTGATGACAAAATCGTTTTTCAGAGCCTCTAACTGAGCCCCGATCGGCAATTGACTTTTATCGCTACTGACCAGAATCTTTCCCTGATTATGGGAGACCAACGCCAGCAAGCGACTGCTGTCTCCGCCAATATTCATCAGCATCCGATCATCAATCAAGGCACCGAGCAGCAATGTCACACTGCGACCCGCCACCTGCCGTGTGACCGCGGCAAGCAGGTAGGGACGCTGTTCGAGGATAGCCATATAAGTCTGACCGTGGCTCTTCTCCAGCAACAACGCAGACGGGCTTAACAGCGCGGCGGGAATCTCCTTGCCGTTGGCAATGTAATACTCCAACGTATCGCTGTTGCCATCCAGCAACAACGCACAATCAGGCACCGCCAGCGCCCGCAAAGCCGAACGGGGCAAAAACCATTCCGGTCGCTCCGGCCAGTGACGCACCACAGCTTCGCTCCATTTTCCTTGTTGATCTTGAACATACTGATGGAAGGACTGCTGGTCGGCAATCAGGCGGGCGGTCTGCTGAAAAGACTTGATAAAGTGGTCGAAACTCAAGCGGTCGCGTTGCGACTGGTCGGCGAGCATCTGCCGCAGATGCCCTTCGTAGGCTCCGGCCAGGCTCCGACGCTCGTAGTCCTCGGAAACCAGCCAAATCAAGGCGCCCAGCAAAAAAGCCAAACCGAGCATTTTTGTCGTCAGGCCACCGGCCCAGGCAAAAAACGGACGAGGCGTCATGGTCACTGTTTATCCGCTGATTTCTGTGGACGGCCGATCAGCTCCCCTTGGGAAAAAATCCAACCGGAAGCGCGCAGTTGACTGGCTGGCACGACGCCAAATCTCTCGGCATGCTCCTCGACGTAAACCATTAAACTGTCGAGTAATTTCTGACTGGCCGAGGATTCCTGCCCCGCTCCGGCCCAAGCCGTCAGGTTCATGACGCGGTAAAACGGATAGTCCCCGGAGCGTAGATTGCCGAGCTGCTTGGGGTCCATACCATCGACCCGTAACGCCTTGGTCTTGTGAGAATAGATCCCCTCATCGACTTCGTAGCCGATGGCACCGGACAGTTGAGAGACCAGGGCATACATATCGTCGATAGCCCCAACTTCGCGCGCATAGGGCGAAAAGAGTTCATCGTTATCAAGCAGCAGTCGCCAATGACCGGGGCGTTTTTTACAGTGCAAGCGGATTACCGGTCGCATCGGCAGATCATTCCAACCCAACTCTGCCCAGCGTTGCAACTTGCCCTGAAATATCTGCTGTACGGTTTTCCAGGGCAGATCGCTGAGCGGGTTATCGGGATGAACCAAAATAGAGATCGGATAAATTCCGAGGGTGTGGAATTTCAAACCGGGCAGACGGTCGATATCTCCCGGGGGACAACAAAAAGAGGCAATTTCAACCGTTTTGGAGAGCAGGGCTCCGGCAGAAAGTCCGCAGGTCCCCTTATAGACATTTATAAGCAGATCGTTCTGCCGAGCAAAATCGGCGATCAGCGGACGCAAACGAACATCGAACTGCTGATTAATGATGACCACCAGATCGGCAGCAGTATCATCCGGGCCATGCTGAAAGGGCTGTTCAGCCCAACTTTCTCCGACATCAAGCGGCTCTGTTGCCGGCACAAAGTGCGGCCCGCTCAAAGGTTGGCCAGCCCAAACGACCCCTGAAATCATCACCAACAGTACCAATGCCCGGAGAAAAACCAATGGCCACACCCTTCAAGCGCACACGCAAAGAAGCAACATTTACCAGACCAAATTAAACACCTGCCACAATACCACTTAAACGATCGACAATAAAAGCTAATAATGTACCGAACATAGTGAAAAACCGACATATTCATCAGTTCCCATAGTGGTATTTTTTGCGCCGACCACAGAATATTTAAGCCAGAACAATGATGATTGATTCAGTTACTTACGATAACATTTCAGGTGGGCAACAAGCAGAAGGTGTCAGAGATCAACACCAATCAGGCGTAAAAGTTCAGTTTTTGTCTTTTCAAAACTGCGGTGCCAAACCCCATGCCAACCACAGGCAATGGCTCCCTGGACGTTGATTTCGAGATCATCGACAAACACCGTCGTCTCCGGTAGCAATTCAAAGCGCTGGCACGCTGCGGCAAAAATTTCCGGAGCGGGTTTCATCATCCCGACCTCGTAGGAAGCGAGCCGATCATGGGAGATTTCGTCCAGGCCATAGCGCTGACAAATGTGCTGCCAATGGATTTCGCTGGTGTTCGAAAGCAAGTAGACACCACAGTGTTGCTTGAGCGCCCCGGCCAGCTGCAACATCTCACCCATCGGGGTAAACAGGTCGCTCCAGGCAGCGGTCAACTCTTCGACAGGCAAGTCATCCTTGAGCAGAAGACTAACCTGCCGAAGAAATTCCCGGCTACTGATTTCACCATGTTCATAGGCGATCAGATCGACCCGCTGAAGAAAATCTTCGGCGCCGTCACAGACGGCGCCATGCTGACGCAATTTGGCGGCAAAGCGATCATAGCTGAAATCGATCAACACCCGACCGACATCAAACACCACGTCCGTAACCAACGGCGTCACAATTCCCCCCGTGCTGCTATTCCCAGAACGCAAAGGACTCACTTGATGCGGCGGCATTCAAGGTAAAAACGCTTCTCATCCGCCTCGCCCATGGAGAAGGTTTTACGCGGCAGGGCACCATCAAGGACGATGGTTTTAAACAGTTCGTGTTTGGAGATTGCCGGCAGGTAAAATCCGACGCCGGCGGCTTGGCTACCCAGATCGGTGACCGGCTGCGTACCGTGGATATAATCGACCCGTGCGGCCGGATTATCCTGTAAAAATTTATCGAGGCAGGCCTGCAGGGTCGCCACTACCAACGTATACTCGGGTGTGGCAACGGAGCAAACGCCGAACTGGCCGGCCAACACCACCGGAAAGGCGTGTGCGCCTGCTGCCGTTAACGCCAGCTGTTCCGCCGTCGCCAGATCGGCACAGGCAGTAAAGGTCATCGGCGTGCCACGCTCAGCAAAAAAACCTGCCATCTGCTGCTTCAGCTGTTCGCTATCAACGCCGAACAGAACCCGGTGGATCGCCTCGAACTCCAGACCCGGATCATGAACATTGACCAGTTCGACCAGTGCATAGCGGGCCGGATGGTTCATGATCGCGGCTTTGTCGGTCGCTTCTTCTTTGAGCTTTTCCCAGATGGCCTTGGCGGTGGCAAACGAATGATTGCCGTCACCCATGGCGTAAAGCATCACTTCATCATCAACTTGATGCTTGGCACGATAGGCTGCAGGATCGGCCAGTTGTTCCAGCGCGGCGGCAATTTTGTTGATCAACTCCGGCTGATCGATGCGAAAGCCCTTGAGGTGTCCGCCATTTTCCAGCAGCTCAAAATCGTAGACCGTCTCAAGTTGCTCATTGAACAGCGGCTCGATGACGGTGCGCTGCGGGTCATCAATCAGCACCATAATATGCGGCAGCTCGATCGGAGCATTCTGCCGAACCTTAATCCGCGGCGGCAAACGATCGAGGATGGTTCCCTCGGTGGCCCGAATTAAACTCTGTGCACCTTTGTTGTAATCATATTGTTCCAGGTCGAGGCCAAGGATCAGCCCTTTGCGGGATTCTACTTCGCAGGTTTTGCGATCAATCAAAATAAAACCGGGCTCTTGCTCAACCAGACTGCCATCGGCCAAGTACTGCTCCATCGTCTGGTTGATCGAAGCAATCCGCGCATCCGCGTCATCATCTTCAAGATAGACCTCAGGAAAGATCAGCGGCAGAGTCGACAGCGAGCCGTTGGTCTGCTCTTCGAGGCGCTGCCAATAGGCCAAGTCCGAGGTGTACTGATCGCAGGCAATAACCGCCCACGTCTGCATGTCGGTGCCCTCTTTCGGCAACAGGATTTTCGGAACCTGAACACCAATCTTGTCGAATATCATCGGATTTCCCTTTCAACAAAAAACCGTAACGGCAGAATAAATTAAGTTTTTAGGTGCACATTGGTAACATGTTTCCAGTTTTTTGAGAACCGCTTTGCCACACGAAAACCAGCCCACACGGGAACGTCGTTCTAAACACACCAGCCTGCGACACTAAACCCATCGCTACAACCTTCAATCCGAGGGGTAAAACAGAAAGGATTGATGCTTCAATGAATAAAAACAACTTGAAGTTTGACAAAAATAAATCCGCTACCGCATACCTATTAAACAGAATAACGGCTCCCTACTGAACAGGCCTAAGCATGGCTATCAAACACCTGACAATAGGTAGTTTTATCTCCTTCTCCCTCTGGCGGCGTCGACCGTTGACGACCTTTATTTCACGTGAACAATGCAATATTTCAATAATATATTACACTTTAATGATTGCTGGCGCTGATCGGTTAAAAAATGCTGAACGGTTGGGCCGGCGGCTTGTCGTATCATTGTTTTATTGTTCACCCATTCCACACATGCAAACAGAGGAGGAAGCACGATGAAACTTGTAAAGCTGATAGCGGTCGTTCTCAGTCTAACCTTACTGATGGTTGGCTTTGCCCACGCGGGCAAAGATCTGGATGCGGTAAAAAAGAAGGGCTTTATCCAGGCTGGTGTTAACGGCGGTGTCTTCGGTTTCGGTATGCCTGATAAAAAAGGTGTCTGGAAAGGTCTCGACGTCGATACGGCACGTGCCGTTGCGGCTGCCATCTTCGGTGACGCCAGCAAGGTTAAGTTCACTCCTCTGACCGCCCAGCAACGTTTTACTGCTCTGCAGTCGGGCGAAATCGACCTTCTGACGCGTAACGCCACCCGCACCTTAAGCCGCGAAACCCAACTCGGCCTCAACTTTGTCACCGTCAACTATTACGATGGCCAGGGCTTCATGATTGCCAAAAAGCTCGGTATTAAAAGCGCCAAGGAACTTGATGGCGCCACGGTTTGCGTCTTGCCCGGTACCACCACCGAGCAGAATGTAGCGGACTTCTTCCGCAATAGCGGCATGAAGATGAAACCGGTCGTTATCGAGTCAACGTCGGAACTGGCGAAAACCTTCTTCGCTGGTCGCTGTGACGTTCTGACCTCCGACGCGTCCCAGTTGGCCGGAACCCGGGCCGTCGCTCCGAATCCCAAAGACTACATGATCCTACCGGAAATCATCTCCAAAGAGCCTCTCGCTCCTGCCGTGCGCCACGGCGATGACAACTTCCGCGACATCGTTGATTTCAGCGTTCTGGCCATGATCAATGCTGAAGAGTTAGGCATCACTTCAAAGAATGTTGATGAGATGATGAAAAGTACAGACCCGGTCATCAAGCGTTTCCTCGGCACCACCCCGGGCAACGGCAAGGCTCTCGGTCTGGACGAAAAATGGGCTTACAACATCATCAAACTGGTCGGTAACTATGGTGAAGTTTTCGAGCGCAACGTCGGCGTCAACACCACCCTCGGTATTGAGCGCGGCCTGAACGCTCTCTGGACCAATGGCGGCTTGATGTACTCGCCACCATTCAAATAAGTAATTGCAGAACAACTGTCGCCGGTGCCTTATCGCTCCGGCGACAGTCTGTTTTTAGACCTTCACATTAAACCTGGATATGCGATTTTGAACCAACAATCGACCCCACAAACGACTGATAACATGCAACCAGCTGCGATCCCGTTCTGGCGGGACGAAGCCAAACGGGCCATTGTCTTCCAGGTCGTGGCGCTGCTGGTTGTCGCGCTGGGCAGCTACTATCTCTATTCCAATACCCAGTCCAATCTGGAGCGCCAGTCGATCGCCACCGGATTCGGCTTTTTCGAACGCGAAGCCTCGTTTGAGATAGGGGAATCACTGATCGAGTATTCCGCCGCCGACACCTATTTTCGCGCCTTACTGGTCGGCGCCTTAAACACTCTCAAAGTTTCATTTATCGGCATTGTGCTGACCATTATCCTCGGCACCATCGTCGGCATTGCCCGCCTCTCCAGTAACTGGTTGGTGGCGAAGCTGTCGGCCGGCTATATTGAACTGATGCAGAACATTCCGGTATTGCTGCAACTATTCTTCTGGTACGCCCTTTTTTACGAAGCGTTCCCTTCGCCCCGACAGGCTCTCAATCCCATCGATGGCCTGTTCTTCTGTAATCGCGGCATGATTTTCGCCATTCCGGAAGAACACGCCGCCCACGGATTTATGGGCTGGGCCTTGCTGCTGGTATTAATTGGCGGCTGGTTCCTCAATCGTTGGGGACATCGGCGCCTCGATTTAACCGGCAAACCCTTCCCCGCCCTGCGCCTGACCTTCGGCCTGGCGGTTATTCTGCCACTGCTGATCTGGCTCGGCTTCGGCGCACCAACGGCGATGGACATGCCGGCGCTGCGCGGCTTCAACTTCACCGGTGGCCTGACGGTCAGCCCGGAGTTCAGTGCCTTGCTGCTCGGCCTGGTTTTTTACACTTCGGCCTTCGTTGCCGAGATCGTCCGCGCCGGCATCCAATCGGTCGGCAGTGGTCAGATTGAAGCAGCTATGGCCATCGGCTTGCGCCCCGGACAGGTCCTGCATTTGGTAATATTACCGCAGGCCCTACGGGTGATTATTCCACCGCTGACCAGCCAGATGCTGAACCTGACCAAAAACAGCTCCCTGGCGATCGCCATCGGTTACGCCGATTTCGTCGCCGTCACCAACACCATGATCAACCAGACCGGCCAAGCCATCGAAGGGGTCGCTCTGATCATGCTGATTTACCTGTTCTTCAGCCTTTCAACCTCGCTATTTATGAACTGGTACAACAAAAAAATGGCCTTGGTAGAGAGGTGATCCGATGAGCATTATAAACAACAACATAAGAGAGCACCTAGCGGCACCGATCAGAAAGATTGGCGCCATTGCCTGGCTGCGCGAGAACCTGTTTAATACTTGGTATAACTCGATATTAACCATCTTCACCCTGGCGATCCTCTGGATGTTTGTGCCACCGATGTTCAACTGGGCCTTTGTCGACAGCCTCTGGAACAGCTCGTCCGAAGCCTGCCGTGACATCGACGGCGCCTGCTGGTCGATCATCCCCAACAACATCAAGTTCATTATTTTAGGATTTTACCCGGAAGGCCAGGAATGGCGGCCGCTGCTGGCGATGAGCCTGCTGCTCGGCCTAGTGATCTATTCCAAAGAGCGGACCCGTTGGAAGAAAGCTCTTATTTGGTACTGGAACATCGGCCTGCTGGCCATGGCGATACTGATGTACGGTGGGATCTTCGGCATGCCGGTGGTCGAAACCGCACAGTGGAGCGGTTTGCCGCTAACGATGATGCTCTCCTTCTTCGGCATGGTTGCAGCTTACCCCCTGGGCATTCTGCTCGCTCTCGGCCGGCGCTCAAAGATGCCGGCGATCAAGACCCTCTGTGTCGTCTACATCGAGATGATCCGCGGCGTACCACTGATCAGCCTGCTGTTCATGTCTTCGGTGCTGTTTCCGCTGTTCCTGCCCGATGGCATGACCATCGACAAGGTATTGCGCGCGCAAGTGGCGATTATCCTCTTCACCGCCGCCTATATCGCCGAGGTTGTTCGGGGTGGCCTGCAGGCGATGCCACGTGGCCAGTATGAAGCCGCCGACTCGCTGGGACTGAACTACCGCCAGACGATGCGCCTGATCATTCTTCCGCAGGCCCTTAAAATTGTCATTCCACCGTCGGTGGGGATTCTGCTTTCGGCCTTTAAAGACACCTCGCTGGTCGTTATCATCGCCCTCTACGATGTCCTGAAAACAACCAAGGTCACCCTCTCCAACCCAAAATGGACCGGCTACTCCACCGAGGCTTATATTTTTCTGGCAGTGCTTTACTTCATCTGCTGTTACGCCATGTCGAGCTACAGCCGTCGATTGGAAAAAGAACTGCACACCGGCCGTTAAACCGGTGCTGCACCAGCATCAAGAGAGATTGTTATGAGTGATTCGCAAACGACAGCCAGCGCAACGGACTCTTCGGAACCGATTATCCAGTTACGCGGAATGCATAAGTGGTACGGTGATTTCCACGTGCTGAGCGATATTAATCTGGAGGTGCGCAAGGGCGAAAAAATTGTCATCTGCGGTCCGTCCGGCTCCGGCAAGTCGACCATGATCCGCTGCATCAATCGCCTTGAAGAGCACCAACAGGGGCAGATCATCGTCAACGGCACCGAACTGTGCAACGACATCAAGAACATCGAGAAAGTCCGCGCCGAAGTCGGCATGGTCTTCCAGCATTTCAACCTGTTTCCGCATTTGACGATTGTGGAAAATTTGACCCTGGGGCCGATCTGGGTACGTAAAACACCGAAAAAAGAGGCCGAAGAAATCGCCATGCAGTATCTGGAAAAGGTACAAATCGCCGAGCAGGCGCTGAAATTCCCCGGGCAACTTTCCGGTGGGCAACAGCAACGCGTCGCCATTGCCCGCAGCCTCTGCATGCATCCAGAAGTGATGCTGTTCGACGAGCCGACCTCGGCACTCGACCCGGAGATGATCAAAGAGGTACTCGACGTTATGATCGCCCTGGCTGAAGAAGGAATGACCATGCTGGTGGTGACCCACGAAATGGGCTTCGCCAAGAGTGTTGCCGACCGGGTGATGTTCATGGATGAGGGCCAGATCGTCGAACAGAACAACCCGCATGATTTCTTTGATAACCCGCAGCATGAGCGGACGAAACTTTTCCTGAGTCAGATTTTGTAGCACTCTCGAAACAGTCAGATCGTGGAAAACGGAGAACCGTGCAGGCTTCTCCGTTTTTTTTTGGCTCAATTCTAAGCCGCACCAGATGTGGGCGAGGAATAATGTTTCATCCTCAATAAAGAGTAGATTTTTAAATAACTCACTATTTTTGAGAGGCGAAAGTCTCTATTCTCCACAGGGGTGTCATTCTGCTCTCTGAACCAGGGCTGGACATATGAGCATTGGGGGAAGGGGTGCATCTCACTGCCCGATAAAGGGACCGACATCACAGATAGCAACAGCATCTTTATGCAACTCATAGAAATCACGAACAACGTTCATTTGACTTCCATATTTAGCCTTGATCGAATTTAGGATTTCAGGCTGTTTGGCCAAGACACTCGACAAGGCCCGCTTTCCGGTAAAGAATTTTAGAGGGAAGTGTGTATTAACAACATAGAGAACTTTCCTTTTCTTGGTTTCATATTCCGCCAGCTCGTAAAAGTCCTTGAATACGCCATTTTGCCGAATCGATTCAGGCCCACCTTGCCAGGTAATGAACTTGTATTCAGCGACGCGTAGATTGGTCTCCAAATCGAACTTCTTACCCGTATTACCTGCTCCGAGTGAAACGCTCTCAACCACCTCGTCCTCTTCAAGAATATGGGGGAGAGAATTCAAGATCCCAGCAGCGTGAATAATCACGTTTATTTGCCCTGCAACTTTCTTGATCGCAAAGGCCGATGCAATGAAATCTGTATCGATATTTCGATCATTACAGAAATCAGCGGTGCCGATGGAATTGTGGTCGACAATTGATCGTTCGAGGTTCGCAAGATTCTCCGTAAGAGAATCCCCTTGAAATGCCTCAATCGCTTTTAGTGCCAAATTGATATTCATGCTCAAAACCTATATCCGCAAATTAACCTAGTGAGACTATTCACATATCTATCTATCTATCGGCGTAGCGGTACGCGAAAATATTGGCAAGCATCTCACGATATTTGAAATCAGTTTAGCCCGAGGAATCTCGACTTGAGCTTCCTCCTCGTATTTTGAAACAATTTCTGAAAACTCCGATATTGTCTGGAGCTACAAATCTTCGACTGTTTGAAAATATAACTTTTCGGGCGAAAATACTTTTTTTGAGATTCCACAACTATGCGATGAAGAATTAAAAGAGAATCGCCCAATTAGGCTGATAAAGCCTGAAAAACTACGATCCTCCCCCTTACCATCTCAGCGTAATGATTCATAGACGGATTGGCTTAATGATCCACTCAGATAAGGTTTACGAATAAATCCTTTGAGACCTCGCTTCTTCATATCGTCAAGATCCTCTTCGCGGGTAAAACCAGAGGCGATAACCACCCGAACAGTAGAATCAAGTTGTTGAAGTGCAACGAAACAATCCTTGCCGTTCATAACAGGCATTATCATATCAAGAAGGACGAGATCTATTGATTCTTGATGTTCCTTGAAAAAGGATATGGCTTCAGCACCATTTTCAGCCAGGAGAATTGTATAACCGAGATTTTCCAGAATCGCCTTTGCCGTAATACGCATCGCCTCTTCATCATCGACTATCAGTATTGTCCCCTTTCCTTTCAAAGGGGCCTGTACTGCCGACTCTATAGTGGCAGCAACGGACGCTAGAGGGAGCAGGATCTGAAAAGAGGTGCCGGCATCTAATTCGCTGTACACAGTTATGGCCCCCGCATGCTGCTTGATCGTTCCATAGACTGCGGCCAAACCTAGTCCGGTCCCTTTTCCCTGTTCTTTGGTTGAAAAGAAAGGTTCAAAAATTTTGTTCAGATTTTCCGGGGAGATACCGCAGCCGGTATCTTTAATCTCAATCTCCAGATAGTTCCCCGGCAGCAGATCAAATATCGACATATCACAAAAGGCGGAATCGATCTCAACCAAACGTGATGAGAAACGGAGAGTTCCTCCTGATGACATAGCTTGGGAACCATTAATTCCAAGGTTTAATAAAGCGCTCTGCAACTGCGAAGGATCTCCTACAGTCAAGCTCGTTTTTGCCTTAAAATCAGTTTCGACTTCGATACGACGGTCAATGGTGTTTTTCAGAATCGTTATGGTTTCATTTATAATGTTGTGAACATCCATAGTCGAGGAGGCCTTGCTTGAAGTACGAGAGAAGGCAAGCAGGTTGCTGGTTAAATCTGCCGCTCTTGTCGCCGACTGAATAATAATCTGGTGAAATTGTTTTGCTTTGGGCTCATCTGGAAGATAACGCGCAAGCAATTCTCCTGCGGTCAGAATACCACCAAGCATGTTGTTGAAATCATGGGCGATACCTCCTGCCAATTGGCCTATTGCATCCATCTTCTGCGACTGGTTCAGCTGTGATACAAGCTTGATTTTCTCCTCTTCCCGTTGATGGATAATTTCAATCATATCGTCAAAAGAGCGGGCCAGCACTCCTATTTCACCGTCACTGTAATCAATATTACTGGTCACATCTTTCTCGTCCTCGCTAAACTTCTTGGTCATAAAAGAAAGCTTTTCAATATGTCTCGCCACGCTTTTACCACCAACTAGCCAGGCAATCATGAGGGCAAGAGCAAGGGATGCGAGGCTTGTTACAACTAAACGAATTAAAATGGAATTGGCTTGCGTCATTAATTGCGAAGAATCAAAGCCCATAAACATGTACATGTATGGAGCACCATTTTTCTCAACCCGGAGTGGTTCAAAAACGGCAATGCGCTCATATCCATCAGAGGAAATCGCCGACACACTCCCCACCCTTCCTCTCGTAGCGGCAGCGTCGTACACCTCTTTTTTGATTGGTTTGCCGATGGCAGTTATTTCATTACTGGGGTAACGAAACAACCGTACCCCTTTATGATCACAGAGACCAAAAAAAGTGTTTAGAGGGTATTCCCCGCGCTCAAACAATTCACCATAATGAGCAAGGCGCACACCGATGATTATGGCTCCTGTTAAATCACCATGTTTATTCAATACCGCCATTCCAAAAGGAAAGATGGCCCTCTTGGTTATTTTGCCCACAGAAAACTCGCCGGGTGCAAATCCTTTTGAAGCAATGGCATCAATAAAATCTTTGCGGTCCCCGAAGTTCAGATTTTTGACCATGTCATGGTTTTTTCCCGCGGCGACAACATTTCCCTTGAGATCAAGCAGGGTGGCATTTGAATAGATCGGGTTGGTTTCCAATAAGGTTGAAAGTACAATGCGGGACTTTTCCACATCTTGACTAGAAATACTTGGAATGGAGGCAACTGTGCGCAAAAGAGTTTGAGTGGAATCAGTTATCCGTCTCTGAACTTCAGCAAATCCCGAGAGGTAAAGAACTGTATCTTTTTTTGCACGGCTGAAGGCATCCTGCCTGTTATGCAATTCTGTTCCTAGCAGAACAAGAAATACGGGCATCGTTGCCATTAAAACGAGAATAATCAATTTTTTGCGAATTGATCCGTGAAAAAGCTTCATATGATATATGCCTTTATTAGCAAAAAAGGCCGATAGCAATTTATTTTCAAAGTATTGCGTAACACATTTCCCCCTCGTCTTTTGGCCCCCGACAGCAAACTAAACAGTCTTGGCATCAACCAATTAGAGATCCGCAATGCACTATACAACACCCTTTTTCTTACTGCAAACTCCCCACTTAATCTGGATTTTTTGAAAAGAATGGTGAAAGCTTAGAAGATATGATGGGAATTTTCTGTTCAAAGCTATGGAACTGATCAGCAGCCAGGCAGCCGGATCAGACAATTTAGAGGCATACTTGACCGAAATCGCTCCCTGAATGTTCCGGCCAGATTGCGGATGGTCCTACATGAAGTTCCTTGAACATCATAATTTGCTTAGAAAGTAGGCCATTAGTTGATTTTGGGGTCTCATAAGTATGAAGTCATGAAACACGAAAGCCGCCTGGATTTCCCCGACGGCTTTTTTCACATGTAACTATATTCGAGACTAAAAAATTAATCTGTTCCCTTTTTTCTCTTGCTGGCAGTCGGGCCGCCGATAGCCTCATGGTAGCCCTTGTTGGTCAGTGTCTGAATCCGCTCGGTGCCAAGGAACCACAGTAACCGAATAAAGAGATGGTAAAAAATTTATCGGCACCTGGATCGAAATGCTGGACAGGCAATCACATCCATTCATACCGATATTGACAGCATTGCCAGTCTGAGATACAAATTGCTCGAAAATTCCCCAAACCTCCAACCGAAGGCCAACATCATGAACGATTACAAGCTCTACAAATGCACGATCTGTGGCGACCCCTACCTGGGCGACAGCGCGCCAATCAACTGCCCCTACTGTGGCGCCAAACAGCACCTGTTCGTTGACGGCCGCGACTACGTCAGCCCTTTCCAGCAGGAGCACAGCTTTACTGCAGAGGAAAAGGAAAACTTCCGGGCTGCCCTCGACATCGAGATCGGCAACGCCAGTTTCTACAAGGCAGCAGCCGCCACTTCCAGTGAAGAGTACTACCAGTGGCTGTTCAAAGCACTAATGAAGGTAGAGGCCGAGCACGCTGGAATCTTCTCCAAACACCTGAAAATCAGCAAGCCCGACCTGATCGAGGTCGAGGCCAGCAGCGACGGCGAAGCCAATATCCTGGAGAGCCACCGTCGTGAGAAGATCGCCATCGAGGGCTATCGTAAGTTCGCTGAGACGGCAACTACGGCTCGCGCCAAGCAGGTGTTCAACGCCCTAGTCGAGATCGAATCTGACCACCTCGGCCTAGATGACTGAAGCTGAGCAGAAACCATAGACTGAAAAGTAAAAAGGCCCGTCCAGCCCTGTGCAAGGAAGGCTAGTTAACACGTTAAAAGCCGTCTTCTAAATCAGGAAGACGGCTTTCGTATTTTGATAAGACTAGAAGCCCCGGCATCAACCGGGGCTTACTTATGTCACAATATTTGAGAATTGTTTAAGCGGATTGGGTGAAGGTGATCCAACTATCAAATTCAAGGTGCCCACTGAAGTGCCCATGTCAATTCTGAAGTGCGCATCTGGACATCTCAGAACTTACGATATTTTGCGTTTCGTGAGAGCCCCTAGTTCATCAATAGTTGGCACTCATCGCAGTTACCCGGTCATTGGGCCTGATTAGCACTAATCAGGTCGGATTTTAATTTACAGCAATGTCCTTGACCTCCCAGAAAGGTTTGATAAATCTTTTATGAAGTCTAAACCAATCGACGGAGGAAGTGATGACGAAACAATTGAAAAACGTGTTGTTGTTGATGGTATTTGCTGTAATCGGATCGGTTCTGGTGTTGCCGCAAGGAATTTATGCCCACTGCCAGATCCCATGTGGGATTTATGATGACCATGCCCGAGTTCAATTGATGCTCGAAGATGTCACAACCATTGAAAAGTCAGTGAAGTTAATTGTCGAGTTATCAGGCAAGTCCGATGCACAGTCTCAGAATCAATTGGTTCGTTGGGTAATGAATAAAGAAAAACATGCTCAAAATATCATTTCTACAATTAGCGATTATTTTTTGACGCAGCGAGTCAAGTCGGATCAAAAAGACTATGCTGAACGTTTGATAAAGCACCATGCAGTAATCGTTGCGGCAATGAATGCCAAGCAAAATGCTGACATGAAATATGCGAAAAACCTAAAGGAAAGTATTGATGCTCTGGCTATTTATTATCCCGAACACAAGCACTAAATGCACAAGATGCCATCGGTTAAAGTCGGCGCACAAATTCGCCTGGTTTGCCAGAATCATTGAAATGGACGATATAATACCATCCATAAAAAAAACGGCCCAATCTGACTTCAAATGGTTGGGCCGTTTTTATGTCTTGTGCTGGAATAATGCCCTGCTACAAACCCCGAATTCAAGCCCCAGTTCCTACCTGAAATTTCGTACATACGAAATTTTATAACAACGCTTTACGCACCCGAATGTATAAAATTGAAGCAATGAGGACCAGCCCGCGTCCAGCAGTCCATAACATCACCCAAACAGCGCTTTATACACAATTTATCCAACAGCACACAAAATGGCCTCTCAAATCCCCCTCAAGCAATCTTATTGGGGCTAACGCAGAATTCGGAAAAATCGTACGCTAAGCGTGTCATTACAACAACTGGGTACGATCTGTAGCCGGAAAAGTTTGCCGGAAATGCAGCTACCCGGCCATTGTCTTTGAAGCCCAGCGGAACGAAAACGTACGCTAAGGATTCAGAAAAAAGTCACAACAAAGTGGAAAGGCCGATTTTAGTGTTCCAAAAGTGGGGCAGTGAGAATTAAATCACGACATTTGAAATGGGAGAATGTCTACTTAACTCATGTCGATTCACTTTAAGTCGGCGCAACGGCCTCGACACAAATGCTCTCCCGGACCGGGCAATTCTCCGCCTGTCCAAGAAAAATGTGCCGGTAGCTAACATACATAACAGCCGGGACGTAGATGATCAAAGGGATAGCCAACAGACTGTTGATCTTGTCTAAAACAGCAACTAGCAATAGCAGCGAACCAATCACACTTCCAAGCGGAATGATATTCAGACGCATGGTTACCAAACCGGTACGGAAACACTTCGAAAAATCATGGGAAGTGAACAGGCATAAGGGAAGCGCAAACCAGAACACAAGACCCAGACCAAACAGGGAAAAGGAAAACTCGACCTGGTTGATTGCCCAGTTGTTTAGCAGCCCCTGCAGATTCCATAAGTACGCGTAGTCGATAGACAAGCGCCCTGCTGCTGCCGACAAGGCTTTAGCATAAGAAATAGCGGCGGTTACCAAGGAAATTCCGATAAAGATTGAGAGTACCGCCTGGATGTTTTTCAGTGCGGCAAAACAAAGCCCTACCGAGACCTCTCCCTTATCAACTCCCTGCATACAGATGATCAATGTCGCAAGGACCGGCAAGGAGATAAGAGCCCTAACGAAGTTATAATATTCCGCAGGAACCGGCGCTGACACGAAGGAGATCGCAAATAAAATGGTAACCCATAGGGAAGGCCCCCTGAAAACCAGGACGAACGCTTCTTTGAGCCAGAGCTTCCAGCTGCTATTTTCGACTTTTTGAGGAGTGATAGACATTTTACTTTTCTGACTTCTTCAGTTGCTGTTGTTTGCTCTACAGATATGGCTATTAGACCTTAACTAAATGCAAAAAGCAAAAAATCCGCCACTGATTCTGATAACAAAACCGCCACCCTTTAATAAAGGAATGGCGGTTTTAAAACTTACTAGTTTTGAGTCAATAAAATGTCTGCTCACCTGGCGTCGATTCAGTCACCATTTTTGACGCGCTCTTAACTATGGGCGTACAATGTAACTAAGGAGGTGGCAACACCTCCTCTATTAGCCCTGGAGATTTTCCCCTCCTGTCTTCAGGGCAATTTTTATTAATTGGGTGCCCACTATGTAGCATGGCCCCAATTAGCACTGTGTTCCAATATCCTCAAGCAGGTTTACGATTATCAAACCTTAGACGCTTTGGAACAGAAACCCGCCGGAAATGTTCCGACGGCTTTTTTCACATGTAACTGCTTTTGAGACTGGCAAATGTCTATTGGTCTAGAGGCGATTCAGATTTTCAATACAAGTCCAGTAGTTTTTTGCACTTAAATCAGCGACCCAAGACATTTTTAACAGCCCGACCCAGTTTCCCTAGTGAGTAAGGCTTACCTATAAACTCACTAGCCCCAAGCTGGAGTGTCATTTTGACATCGTCACTTTCAGAAAAACCACTGGCAATGATCGCCTTCTGGTTGGGATACTGTTTAATAATTTCGGCATAGGTTTGCCGTCCGTTGATCCCCGGTTCCATCAGCATATCGAGTACGATCAGATCAACCGGTTTTTTTTTGATAAACTCAATCGCCTGCTCGCCTGAAGAGACCGAATCAACCTGGTAATTCAGGCTTTGTAATATCTGACTGGCAATATCTCGCAATTGTGGTTCGTCATCGACAACCAGAATATGTTCACCTTTACCAGTGAAATTTAAGGTTTGATCGTTTTCTGGTTGAACGATGCTTTCTGTTGTGCTGATCGGGAAATAGAGCTGGAAGCGGGTGCCTTTTTCATTGCTTTCGACAAATATTTTACCATTGTGATCCTGAACGGTGTTCCACACGACCGCCAGACCAAGCCCGGTGCCACTTTGCCCCATCACTTTCCTGGTATAAAAGGGTTCAAAGATATGTTTCAGATCCTTCTCGGGAATACCGGGACCGTTGTCCTGGGCAGTTAGAATGACATAATCACCAGGCTCCATATTTTTTTCTAATCCCTCAGCTTCATCAATCTGACAGTTACAGGTTGAGATAATAATACTCCCCGCATCACCAACAGCCTCCACTGCATTTGTAGTCAAATTCATCAGTGTTTTATTGATGTGGATGACCGAACAATTAATGATAGGGGATTCCGCATCACATTGTCCTGTACAGGTTACTCCGGGATGCTCAGTCTTGAGCTGCTGGCATTCAGGAGAATCCAGATACTCCTGAATCAACAAGTTAATATCATATGGTTTTCGAGGGCTGGCAACTCCTCTGGCAACGGTGAGCAGGTCAGCAACCACAGCAGCAGCTCTTCGGCCTGAATCACGAACAGCCGTCAGGGGTCTTCTCAGCTCGCTGGACGCGGGGAGTTTTAACAGCATCAGTTCAGGATAGTTAACGATACCCGCAAGGATATTATTCAAATCGTGGGCAACACCACCCGCCATCATGCCGACCGCTTCCATCTTCTGAGCCCGATGAAGCTGCTTTTCGGTTTGTTTGCGCTCGGTAATATCGCGTAATATCTGCAGTTTGCCAGTGCTGCCATCAGATAACGCTATGGGTGATTCTAGCCGGTCGTAGCTTCTTCCATTGGTTGGGGAAGTCCATTCCCAATGAAGGGTTTCACCCCGAAGTACTTCTTTAATTCTGCACCATGGGCAGACTTCTTGCCGTTTGTGAAAATACTCATAACACTTGAGGCCTTCCACCTCGCCGAACTCTTCTTTAAGCGCTGGATTTACGTATTCGATGTCATAGTGCTGATCGACGATGTAAACCCCATCCACCATTGAATCCAAAATGTTGACAAGCTTACTTTTTTCGACTCGCAGGGCCTCCCCAGCCTGCTGGAGCGGTAAAATCGCCAACCGCTTCAGTATCAACCAAAGAGACGAGATGAATACCGCAGCAACGGCACCGCATACCGAAAAAAACTTAATCAAAAAGACCAAGGTTTCTCTTTTGTGCTCAGCCAGGTCATAGATACTCTCAAAGGTGATATTCCCCCCAGCAAGGGAGGTTACGGTCCGTTTGTTATGTATGCTGATGGACGCCTGAGTCTCGCGAACAAACTCTACTATTGGACGAGCACCGTCGAGAATGACGCGAATGACAACGATATTGGGATCCTTTCCCCCCCACAATTGCACCTGTTCCTCAATGCGTTCATAATCTCCTTGGGCGATAGCACCCTGAGTGATGGTCGCCAGGATTTCCAGATCACGAATAATCTTGTTCTCTATTTCTTGCTGGGCATAGAGGTGAGCCTGATAGCCGATAAGGCTGCCCAAGACCAGAAACGAGATAAGGATGAAAGCGCTGAAACAGTAGAAGGCTCGTTTCATTTCATCTTGCCCGCTGCGGTCGAACGTTTTTCATCTTTACGGACAACGGAGACCATCGTTCTCAGTTGATCATAGTCCCGATCCTCAACCGGTGCCAGACCAGTCAGCGTAGACTTGATCGGCCCCAGAAGCCTCTTTACATCTTCACCTTTGATGTCTAACAGGGCCTCTTTTATCAAAGCATATGCTTCTGCCCCCAGTCTGTCTGTGGCAACGAAAGGGTGTTCCGTCACCCAGGATGACTGCGCTATCACTTTCAAGTCCCGGTCTTTATATTTCAGATAAGCCTTCTCTCTGACACCCCCTGCATTCACGTCACCGGCCAACACGTTCAGGCAGACGTTGCTGTGACTCCTCACGATTCGCAACTGCTCTTCGGGAAACGGAACCCCCGCCTGAATAAACATGTAACGCGGAACCACGTAACTCATCGTCGAGTTCCGGCTGCTCGACGCAAAGCTCTTGCCCTGAAGATCCTGGAGGGATGTTGCCGGATTATCTTTGCGAACAATAATATAGCCCTGGAAGCTGGAAGAACCGTCTACTTTAAAGCGGGAGAGAAGGCGTTTCTTCCCGAACCGTTCAGACATAGCCACATAGGATGCCGGGCCCATAAGTGCAATGTCCACGTTATTGTCGCCCACCTGATCGATGTGAGTTTCATAGTTTTTTGAGATATGCAACGTGACAGGCATTCCCACGCGTTCACTCAGATACTCCAGCAAAGGAGCAAACTGACGAGCTAATTCGACGGGTGAAGCATATGGGTGGACAGCCAGAACAATCTCCTGAACCTGGCTACCCGTCTTCTTTTCCGGTTCGATCCGCTGATCTTTCTTTTGTGAGGCTGTTTCCGAATTGCAACCACCCAGAAAAACCACACCAAGTAATACCAACACTACAAAAAGCCGATTGAGAAGCCTTAACATAATCATGGCTGTATTCTCCAACCTAAGCAAGTCGCACAAAGATGACAGGTCGCTAGTTGTGTAACGGAGCACATTTTTTATCATCTCTGCAGAGCGTCTATCTATCGGCAACCTCTCAGTAGATGTCGTTCTCTAGCCAAGTTTTAACCACACCTTAATCTCTCCGTGATGCCCCTCAATATTATCATGGCTTTTGCCACTTACTAGAACGGAACAAAACTGCTGAAAAACAGTTGGGCAGGAATTTTGTCATATATTGACAACAGTCAGCCATATCAGCAGTTGTGACAGGCTAGGTGTCTCAAATATATGGAGATATGAAACTGCCTCCGTGCCGAGTCACGTTCCGCAACGAAGCGTTTCCTATGTTGTTTCAAAAGGGGTCTCAAAACTTCAAAGGATTTACTGACGATCCAATATAAAACTTTATTATTTGCCTACACCAGAGGCAGAAATCAGCTATTAGCTTTTGAAAAACGACCTACGGTGATGGTGGAAATTTTTTCCTGCATTAAACTTTCCAGTGGAGGATGCCCCCATGAAAGCACTGGTTAAGAAGAAAGCCGCACCCGGTCTCTGGCTCGAAGAGCTGCCTAAACCTAAAATCGGCATCAACGATGTGCTGATAAAGATTAAACGGACTGCCATTTGTGGCACTGACATGCATATCTATAACTGGGATGCCTGGGCGCAAAAAACCATCCCGGTGCCGATGATTGTTGGCCACGAATTTGTCGGCGAGATCGTTGCGGTCGGTTCCAATGTGATCGATTTTGACCCGGGACAGATTGTTTCTGGTGAAGGGCATGTGGTCTGTGGTCGCTGCCGCAACTGCATGGCCGGGCGGCGCCACCTCTGTGCCCATACCAGCGGGATCGGCGTCGATCGCCCCGGCGCCTTTGCCGAATTCCTGGCGCTGCCGATGTCCAACGTCTGGGAACATCGGCCGAATATCGATCTGGATGTGGCCGCGCTGTTTGATCCCTTGGGCAACGCGGTGCATACCGCCCTGCAGTACGACCTGCTCGGAGAAGATGTGCTGATCACCGGTGCCGGTCCAATCGGTGTCATGGCTGCCGCTGTCTGCCGTCACGCCGGTGCGCGGCATATCGTCGTCACCGACATTAATCCCCGCCGCCTGCTACTGGCCAAAAAACTGGGCGCAACCTGCACTGTCGATGTCGGCCGCGAAAGCATCGCCGCGGTGCAGAAAAAATTGGGTATGTCGGAGGGCTTTGACGTCGGTCTGGAAATGTCCGGCAACCCGTCCGCGTTTAATGATTTGCTGGCCAGCATGTGTCATGGCGGTAAAGTGGCAATATTGGGCATCCCGGAAAAGAATACCGCCATCGACTGGAACACGGTGATCTTCAATATGCTCACCCTCAAAGGGATCTACGGGCGGGAAATGTACGAAACCTGGTACAAGATGTCGGTGCTGATTGATTCGGGACTGGACATTTCGCCGGTGATCACCCACCGGCTCGATTATCCTGAGTTTGAACAGGGATTTGCCGCCATGAACGCCGGCGATGCGAGTAAGGTGATCTTAAACTGGGACTGTTAGCAGTAAATAAAGTTTCAACCGCTGTCGGGGAGAAGTGCTGTGAACGATAAATTCCAAGAACATTTAAGCTCCGAAATAGACGCGATCGTAGCGGCCGGCCTGTATAAACGCGAACGACTCATCACCACCCCGCAAAGTGCCCATGTCGGGGTCAGCAGCGGTGGTGAGATGTTGAATCTTTGCGCCAACAACTACCTTGGACTGGCCCAGCATCCAGAGGTTAACGCTGCCGCCAAACTCGCTTTGGACGAGTGGGGTTTCGGCATGGCTTCGGTGCGTTTTATCTGCGGCACCCAGACCCTGCACAAAAGCCTCGAAGCCAGGCTGAGTGATTTTTTAGGCCACGAAGATACCATCCTCTACCCTTCTTGCTTTGATGCCAATGGCGGTCTGTTCGAAACCCTGCTGGGCGAAGAAGATGCTGTCATTTCCGATGAACTTAATCATGCCAGTATTATCGACGGGGTGCGCCTGTGCAAAGCCAAACGCTATCGCTACCGCAACAGCGATATGGGCGATTTGGAAGAGCAATTGAAGGCCGCCGATAAAAACGGGGCGCGCTTCAAACTGATTACCACCGACGGGGTTTTCTCCATGGATGGCTATATCGCCCGGATTGACGACATCTGCGTCCTGGCGGAAAAGTACAACGCTCTGGTGCACGTCGATGATTCCCACGCCACCGGCTTTATCGGTGCTGGCGGTCGCGGCACCCCAGAGTATCGGGGTTGCATGGAGCAGGTCGATATTATTACCGGCACCCTTGGCAAAGCCCTGGGCGGAGCCAGCGGCGGCTTTACCAGCGCCAGCAAGGAGGTTGTTGAGCTATTGCGACAGCGCTCGCGGCCGTATCTTTTTTCCAATTCAGTCGCCCCACCGGCGGTCGCCGGAGCCTTGAAAGCCATCGATCTGGTGAGCGCATCGAGCACGCTACGCGATCGGGTGCGGGACAATACGGTGGTCTTTCGCGCGGGCCTGGAACGTCACGGTTTTGACCTCCTACCGGGTGAACACCCGATCGTCCCGGTGATGCTGCACGATGCCGTGATCGCGGGTAAGTTTGCCGACGCCATGCTGGCACAGGGCATCTTTGTGGTGGCTTTTTCCTACCCGGTGGTGCCAAAGGGCAAGGCACGGATTCGCACCCAGATGTCGGCGGCTTTGACGGCGGATGACCTGGAGTTTGCGATTGCCGCCTTTGGACGGGTGAAGAAACAGCTAGGACTCTGATTGGCGTTTTTCAAGGAGTAAAACCATCAATCAACCTGCACCCCGCAGGTGGCGTCACAAAACGGCTGCTTGCCACTTTTCCCACAACTGCAGAGATAGACCTTTTTCCGCTGTGCGATCTCGAATTTAAGCGGCAAGGAGTCACCTGCTTGGTGGCCGCCATCGCAAAATGGCAGATTCTGCGATTTACCACAGGTGCAGCGATAATAGGTTCCCGGCTCCAAAGTCAGGGCAATCGGCATTCCAGCATCATTGTTCATACCACTCATGATTCAACTCGTTTCTCGGTAAGATGGTTAATCAGATTTTTTCGAACCGGTTCAGCTCAACATTTTTGCGCGCCGCAGCGGGATCAAAGATCTGCCCGTTCATGGCGATATAAACCCCGGCAGGCAACGTCTGCGCTGCAGTAATGGCACTGGCAACGTTGTAAATTGCATCGGTGAAACGGAAGCGGGCCGGCTGCATAGCCCCGGTTAAGACGATCGTTTTTCCGCCAATGCCCTGCAAAAACTGGCCGGTCGTGATCATCGTATCGGTACCGTGGGTGATAACAATCTGCTGCGCGGTGCTGACTTCGACCGCCTGGCGGATCAACACCCGATCCGCATCGTTCAGCTCCAAACTGTCTTTGCGCAGCAGTGAACTGACCTGATAGTCGACAGTCAGGTTGGCATCACGCAACAACTCGGAAATCTGCGGGTCGCCGATTTCGAAATCGCTTTTGGCATCAAAATAGATTTTATCGATGGTACCACCAGTGGTGAAGATTTCAATCTGCACGTATCTCTCCTGCAGCTAAATTTACTTGCGGTAGTCGTTTAAACGCCAGTCGTAATCCAGAAAATCAAGCGGAGTGTCGCCGGCCTTAATCCGCAATTGCGCCGTTTTATCGTCGGTTAGCAGTTCGGCATAATCACTCAGAAACGTTGCGACCGACGGGTGACCGCGAAAATCGACAAAGTCAGCGCCGTACCAGTCGAAGATTTTCGAGATTTCCAGTCGGTCGACCTGAGCATTGTAGCGGTTACGGCTGCGATCAGACAGAAAACGTCGCAAACTGTCCTCAAGCTGCGCGTCGAGTTTTTCGGCGACAAAAGCCTCGTCCCGAATCCCCGGACAACCGATCGAAGCACAAACCACTGCCGAGTGGATGCGCGGATCGTCAAAAGCACCCGGCTGGCGGATGATGGCATGTTCAACTTCATCAAGGTGGCGTTTTTTATTCAGCAGGGTGAAGAACTTCTGCTTCCACGGCGAAGAGAAAATCGAGCCGAGATCTTTGATCGATTGCAGATCGGGATATTTGCTCAAAATCAGTTTGATGGTAAAGGCGTTGTAAGCGTTGAGCAGAAATGCCAACTGCTGCGGTTTTTGCCAGCTGGAATACTCTTTTAGCGGCACAGCGGAGAGTTCGCCGAGGTATTTATCAAGTTCGGCCAGTTGCCTCTGCAGCGCCACGTAATCAACCGTTGAAGCAACGCCCTTGACATCCCAATGAACATGTTGTTTCAGCAAGCGCTCCCAGCCGGCGTGGCTGTGATCGAAAGCGAAACCATTGGGCACAAAAAAGAGCCACAACCCGATCAACAGTAAAGACCTCTTGATCATTGTGGCTCCTTTCTATTTCCTCTAAATCAGCAAGATGAATCCGACTAGTCCCCTGATTCTATCACCAACGCCTGACCGGTCAAAATTGCCTCGACAATTTTTTTCCGCGCGCTGCAGACCAACCGCTGCACGGTCCCCCGCGAGACCCCCAGAGTATCACCCGCTTCGGCCTGGGTCATGCCTTCGACATCACAAAGGCGGACCGCCTCCAGCTCATCGGCGGCAAGTTTGACCATTTCCAGCCCAGACATGGGGGTCCCCGCCGGCTTGAAAATATGATCATCAGGCCGGCGGTGCGGACAACAATTCCGTGGTTTTTTAGGTCGTGGTGACATAATTCTCCAGTATCAACAAATCAATTCGTGGCACGTGACGTCTCGGCCGCAACCTCAGGCTCATTATTTGCCGGGCCAAAAATCCAGGGAACCAGTTTAATATACCAGGCCGCAGACTGAATCTGGAAAATATAAGCCATTGCAATCAACAAAGCTATCGTTGATCCCTCTCTACCAAACGCGGTCATCGCAATGGCCAAAGCAATCGAGAGATCACGCATGACCACACCAAACACCATAGCAATCGCATCTTCACGGCTGAAAAACAGCTTTCCAACGACAGACAGAATAACGTAGGAAACCAGGTAGAAAATCACCAACGGGACCACGATGGTCAGCAGATCGCCTGGATTTGCCAGGATATTCTTTGCCTTTAACGACATGGCAACAAAAGCGATCATGACGACGCCAAGGGCTGAAAAAGGTGGAAATTTCGGTTTATAAACATTCATCCACGCCTGCTTGCCATGCTTTCTGACCAGATACGTCTGAGTCAATAACCCCGCGATGAGTGGAACAAAAACAAAAATGCAGATTTGTTGAAACATGTGCAACATATCGACATCGACAGTTGTCCCCATGAACACCTTAGTGTACACCGGTGCCGCCGCCGAACCGATCACCAGCCCAAAAACCAGCATCTTGGTTGCTGCTTCCTTGTTCCCGTTAGCAAACCCGGTCCAGGAAATGGTCATACCCGATGCCGGGAGTACGCCGATCAAAAACAACCCCACGGCCCACAACCCGAACTTGGCCTCTTCACCGCTGAGAAACAGTTTGCCAAGGCCAAAGACGATCATTGGGATCAAAATAAAATTAATCACCTGTGTCACAATTTGCAGCTTGGTATCTTTTCCGGTAAAGACTGAGCGGATATTCAAAGTCGTCATCATCGGATAAATCATGACAAAGGTAATCGGGATAATCAGCGACTTAAGTGGCTTCGCGTCAAAAATAAATCCACCGCCCAAAAGACCGAGGACCATCGCAATCGGAATAGCCCAGACCAGATTTTTTTGTAAATACCCAAGGTATTTCAACATTTCTACAACTCCAGCAAAGGCCGACGGCCCCAAAATGAGGTTTAAACGAATAAAACAGTTGACCAAAAAACGCTAAAGGGAAACGTCTATTGCCTCAATCAGAGTCTTAAACGTTTCTTCCAATGACGCCGGAAATTCGGCATCATCGACCAGTTCGGCGATCAGGTCCCGACCAAACTTGAGCATGCGTACCTGGGTTTTACCGTTTTTACTGAAACACATAACAAACTTCGGCATCAGCACGGCACGTTCGGGGTTGGCACTCAGGCTTTTTGCTGCCTTGTCCGGTTTGCAGATCTGAATCATGTGCAGATCGAAACCTTCAGCTACTTCGGCGCCATGCGCACCAAAGATCCGCGCCATCTCCATTTTATCTTCGTTGTGAACGCTAAAGCCACGCGCAGTGATCGTTGCGCTGAAATCGGTCACAAACGCAGTGACGCTTTTGCCGGTCTCGGCACGATAAACACAGGTCGACATACTCTCTCCTTAAAACACTAAATTAATGACACAATCAAACTTGGGGCTGATTCCCCTGACAACGGCCCTGGCCACGAAAGCGATTTTGTCGCCCCGTACCAAGCTTAGAGTTCAACCCGCGGCCCTGTCCACGCCCCAGTCCCAATGGTTGTTTACGCCCCAAACCTTGGCCTTGCTCTGGTTGTTGTTCCTGCTGTTGTTGTTCTTGCGGTTGCTCTTCTTCTGGTGCGAAACCTAAGCCCCGACCTTGTCCGAATCCCCGACCACGCCCTAAACCTTTTCTCTGTTCACGCATATGACTATCCTCCCATGGGAAGCTGTGTCAGCGGGTGCTTGCCAGACAAAGAAGATTGTCGGCAATACTGACACCCGCTTTAAGTTTTGTGCATATACACAGAATAGGAGATGAACATTCAGATGTCAATATATATTGGGTGGATAAAATAACACCAGCGAAAAGATGGGATTTATGTCGCTGGCAGTATTTGCTGCAGAAAAGAGCAAAAAAATTACCTGCGGTGCTGTTAGAATGTCCTCAAAGCAAACAACCGCCCCCCCCCAACAACTAGAAGGTAGCTCTGATTTGTACGCAGATCCACACACACCTCAACAGCAGCCTAAAAGGACGACAACAGTTATGAACATGTTCCAGCGAGTGCTCCTGGTCGATCCGGCCACCGGGTTTTACAAAACCAAGAAATATAGTTTTGATCGCTACTTCGGACCGGTTGATCTCGGTATCCATTTGACCAGGGAGTACCGTAGCCTCAATTTCGGCGTCGGGGTTTTTGCCGGATCCATCTTCCCCGGCTCCAATCGCCTGATCGTGACCGGCTTTTCCCCCTGCTGGCAAGGCGATTTTATCAGTTCCATGGGCGGCGCCGGGCTGGTGTTCGACAACCTGGGAATCAACATGCTCAGTCTGGTCGGCAAAGCCCCAGTCCCCTCTGTGCTCTGCCTCAACCGCAACCACGGCGAAGAGATCGAAGTCGAGGTGGTGCCGATTGATGTCGAATCTGCCTGGCAGTCGGGCCGAACCGGGGTCTATTCGCTCACCGATCGGGTTTACGAGCTGTTCGGTAGCCGTTACGAAAACGATCCGCGCATTATGGTAACCGGTCCATCGGCCCTGCAGACCGACATCGGTGGCATCATGTCGGTGCCGATCAGCAAAGGTAAGATCAGCCATGTCGATACCTGGGCCGGTCGCGGCGGCTTCGGCAGCGCGATGGCCCAGGAGCATGGCATCGTCGCCATCATCTACGGCGGCACACTGGTCGACGAAGACTTTCGCGACCGCAAGGTAGCTGATGAGTGGTTCCAGAATAAGTACGACCTGCGCCTGATGCAAAAAGACCTGCAAGTAACCAGCAAGTACCGCTACGACGAAAAGCTAAAAACCGGCGGCACCCTCGGCGTTAATTACGCCGGCGTCGGCGGGCGGATCATGGCCTTTAACTACCGGACCATTTTCTGGAGCGAACAACAGCGTCAGGACCTGCATCAGAACCTGATCGTTGATCACTACCTGAAACAGTTCAATGCAGAAACCATCGACAAAAAGCAGCAGGCAAACTGCGGCGAGCCCTGTGTCGCCGTCTGCAAAAAAATGAACGGCGAGTTCAAAAAGGATTACGAGCCCTACCAGACAATGGGGCCACTGTGCGGGATTTTCGATCAGCGAGCGGCGGAAAAGCTCAATCATTACTGCGACGCCATGGGCTTTGATGCTATTTCCGGTGGCGGGATGCTGGCCTGGCTGATGGACCTGCTCGACAGCAAACAGTTGACCGCCGAAGAACTCGGCGTCAGCCGACTGCCCCGTTGGGAAATCGAGGGCTTCGATGTGGTCAAGGATTCGCTGCACAATGCAGAACTCGGTTGCGAGCTGATCGATGCTATTCTGGAAAAACGCGGGATCCTCGATTTCAGCGAAGGGGTGCGCAAATGGAGCCGCATCCACTCGCGAGCCAAAGGAACGGCGCTGCACGACAGCCTGGTCTACACCGCCCACAACCGGCGCGGCTGGATGGTCCCCAATCAGTATTGGGTCTCCGGTGTGCTGACACCGATGGCAATCATGGGCAAGTACTACATGATCTACAGTTATGATTTTATCCCACCGCGAACCTTGGGTCGCATGTGCGCGGAACGGATGAAAAAAGAACTGATCCTCGACAATCTCGGCACCTGTCGCTTTCACCGTGGCTGGGCAGAGGAAATGCTCCCCGAAGTGATGGGTTCACTCTACGGCTGCAAGGAACAATTTCTGCAAGCCGTCAATGTTCTCGCCAGTCGCCTCAACAGTCGCAACAGTCCTATTTTCTGGGAGTCGGAGCGTGATATCGACTATCTACAAACCTTCCTGCAACGCAAACAAGAGGTAGACGATTGCCAAGACCCTCGTTTGAGCGAATGGATTGCTAAATTTGCTCAGGACAAAGTCGAAGCGGCCAAGGAGTTCTGGTACGAAACGCTCAAAGGGATCGATGAGAGCCTGCGGGAGTTTTTCTAGCTCCCACGACTCGGCGCTGACATCAGTTGGCTGATTTTAGATAAATGAAAGCGGATGGCAAACGGCCCCTTGTGATATCATGTCATTTATTGAAGCTTATTTTACTAATGCAAATCACACCACTATGGAATCACTATGAAAAAAACGTTTAAAATGACCCACCCAAAGCTTAAAGTTCCAAGACTTGTTGAAGCCATCAAATATGAAGTCAAAAAATATATAAAAAGAGAACGCAACAAGACCCTCCCTCCAGACGTAGATTTCTGGGATTTTGACTGCCGGTTTGGGGTTGACGAAGCGAGCAGTAAAGAGATTCATCTGTCCGCCATCAACAAGGCCATTTCCCAGGCCGAAACTGACCAGCTCGAATCCTTTTATTTGGAAATTCTGGCCAAACCGGGACACCGGAGCAAGAAACCCAAAGAACTGCAGCAGGTTGACGTGGATGATTCGGTCATGCCGAGCAAAGAGGAAGAATAATAGAAAACCCGGTCCCGGCTGGCGATGCCAACAGCTTGATGTCATTATCATAAACTGCGACCTTGAAACGGGGCGTACCTAGCTGCGCGATAAGACGCACGGAGCGGGGATGGTAAGAAAAAAAACAAAGGTTTCTGCAGACCTCAAACAGAACCGCCTGCACGTGACCTTGATAGGGGTACTCTCAAAAAAGGCCATGGAGGAAATTTTTACCGAGATTCGTTTTTGCGTGGCAGATCTGAAACCGGGCTTTGCGGTGATTAACGATCTGACCCAATGCAGAATTGCCCATCTCCGTGGGGTTGGTACCTTCGCAAAAATCCGCGAATATCTCTGTGCAAAAGATGTCGGAACCGTTGTCAGGATCGTCAGAAAAAAGCAGCTGGTTTTCAAACAAATAACCAGAGTCATGGACAGCGGAAGCCTCTATCGTTCAATCTATGCAGAAACTCTGGAGGAAGCGCAGCAGATGCTTGCCGAGGCGGATCAAATAGAACAATAGTCAGTATAAATCGTACCCATGTCACGATTTATCTGAACCAAAAGATAAAAAGTCCCGATCGAGCAAACGATCGGGACTTTTTCGTTTCACCAATTATTTGAGCGGTTCGGACGGGAGTCCCCAGAAAAAACTATCCCGACGCCAACACCTCGTAAATAGCTCCGGTCAGAAAGGCCAGGTCGTCAGCCCCCATAACATATGGCGGCATAACGTAAACCAGCTTGCCAAAGGGGCGCA
This sequence comes from Desulfuromusa ferrireducens, assembly GCF_055389805.1. Classification (NCBI taxonomy): domain Bacteria; kingdom Pseudomonadati; phylum Thermodesulfobacteriota; class Desulfuromonadia; order Desulfuromonadales; family Geopsychrobacteraceae; genus Desulfuromusa; species Desulfuromusa ferrireducens. The sequence goes on along the minus strand of NZ_AP042415.1, from coordinate 2,041,390 downwards.
CCCAGACGCCTTTTTCGACGAATTTGGTCTGGAGAGTGCGCATCTCGACCGGTTGCCGCATCTCAACCACGCCGATACCGCCCAACACGCGCACATCGGCGACCTGCGGAAGATCGCGGCAAGGAGCCAGTCCGGCCTCTAAGCCGACTTCCAATTGCAGCACCTGCTGCTTCCAGGAGTTTTCCAACAACAGCTCGATGCTGGCCACGCCGACAGCACATGCAAGCGGGTTGGCCATAAAGGTCGGCCCGTGCATAAAGACACCGGGATCGCCAGAGGAAAGAACTTCTGCCACCGCCGTGGTCGCCAAGGTCGCCGCCAGGGTCATATAACCGCCGGTCAAAGCCTTGCCGAGGCAGAGGATATCGGGAGAAATCCCGGCATGCTCGCAGGCGAACAGTTTACCGGTGCGGCCAAAGCCGGTGGCAATTTCATCTGCGATCAACAGCAGGTCGTATTGATCGCAAAGCTGGCGCACCTGGCGCAGGTATTCCGGGGCGTAAAAACGCATCCCCCCAGCCCCTTGGACGATCGGTTCGAGAATGACTGCAGCGATCTCGTTGTGCTGCCGTTCAATCAACTGCTTTAAGCTGGCAATATCCTCATCACACCACTCGGCATCGGACCGGCAGGTCGGAGCCTCGGCAAACAGGTGTTGCGGCAGCATATGACTAAAAATATGGTGCATACCGGTGACCGGGTCACAAACCGCCATCGCGCCAAAGGTATCGCCGTGATAGCCGTTACGGATCGTCAGCAATCGCGACTTTTCCGGGCGCCCAGAAACATACCAATACTGAATCGCCATCTTGATCGCCACTTCGACCGACACCGAACCGGAATCGCAAAAGAAAACATGCTGCAACGGTTCCGGGGTCAAATCAACCAGCAGTTTGCCCAGTTGCGCGGCGCTCGGATGGGTCAGTCCACCGAACATCACATGCGACATCTTCCCCAATTGCTGCCGGGCTGCTTCGTTGAGACGCGGATGATTATAACCGTGCACCGCCGACCACCAAGAAGCCATGCCGTCGATCAGTTCGCGACCATCGTCCAGCTTTAAACGCACCCCACTGGCTGAGACCACCGGGAAGACCGGTTGCGGATCGGTCATCGAGGTGTATGGGTGCCAGAGATGCTTGCGGTCGAACTCTTGCCAGTTTTGGGCGATATCAGTCATGGACAGGTCCTTGTCTATTTCTACAGCAGAGCAAAAAGAGACTCATTGTAAAAGATTCTGCAGAAAATGAAAGTCTGCATCATATTCATAACTCAAATCTCAGGTGTGGCCAATTTATCCTTAAGAAAGGGAGGTCGATTAATTTTTTGTCTTATCCAAAGGTAAGCAGAAGAAATTGATAAAGATTGTAAATTGCCCTTCTGTTCCCATCCCTGCGCCACGGTGAACCACTGCTTCGCCAATTAATCCTCAAAACTTTACCTATTTCCTCCAGAGAGCAAACCACAAACCAGTAGAATACTACGAACAATCTCCTCCCTTAGATTGATCCAGGAATCATTTAAAACCAAAAAACTTTTATTGACAAAAAATAATAAAAACACTTAAATACAAACAGAACGAACATTCGCTCAGCAATGGATTGAATACGACAGGGCAACATCGAAAAACGACAAATATACGAATTCATGGAACCGAAACAAGAAAGGACGATACGAAGTGAAAATCACCGATATGGGTATAAAGTGGCAACTGTTCGGCCTAGTAATAATCACCTTTACTCTCTTTTCCTTCACCCTGTATTTCGGCTTTAAAGAAATCGAAGCAAGACAGGACAGCATTAGAACGATACAGCACCAGCTTGAAATGGTGCCCTCGGATATCCCTGCGGCTATCAGCGAACCATTGGGCTCAGCGATGGTCGAATGCAACCAAGCAGAAGCCGATAAGGATTCATTCCACAGTTTTGCCATTCCGCTTATTGTTACCGGCTACCTGCTGACTTTTGCTCTTTCCCTATTCGTAATACGCGGCATCATATTCCCCGTCAAGCGCGCCCTTAAATACCTCGACAATTTAGGCAGCGGGAAACTTGATGACCGCATGAGACTTGAACGCAAGGATGAACTAGGCATCCTTACCAGGGGAATGGACTCCTTTATGGATAACCTGATGGCCGAGACAATTCCTGCGTTTCGTCATCTCTCTGAGGGCAACTTCACCTTCAAGGCGGAAGGTATTATCGGTGAAGATCTGGCAAAAACCAACGATGCCCTCAACAATTGGATGTTACAGATTCGCACCTCCAGCGAACAGATCACCACAGGATCCACTCAGTTGGCAGATGCTAGCGTCTGCCTCTCACAGGGAGCCACCGAGCAGGCCAGCTCTCTCGAAGAGATAACCAGCTCCATGAACCAACTCGCTGCCCAGACAAAAAATAACGCCGAAAATTCAGCTCAAGCCGATGCACTATCAAATCAAGCTCGGACAGCAGCAGAACAAGGCAACAACAAAATGCATAAGATGATAGGAGCGATGGAAGAGATCAATAACTCAAGTCAGGACATCTCCAAGATAATCAAAGTCATTGATGAGATCGCCTTCCAGACCAACCTGCTGGCGCTGAATGCCGCAGTAGAAGCTGCCCGTGCGGGTCAACACGGTAAGGGCTTTGCAGTCGTTGCTGAAGAGGTGCGTAACCTTGCGGCTCGTAGTGCCAAAGCGGCCAGAGAGACCGCCAGCATGATTGAGGGTTCGGTGGAAAAGGTTTCGACAGGGACACAGATAGCCGGAGATACCGCAAAATCACTTAACCAAATCGTGATAGCTGTGGGTAAAGTTAATGATCTGATTGCAGAAATCGCGCAGGCATCGCAAGAACAATCGCTGGGGATCAATCAAATCAACCTGGGTCTGACGCAAATAGATCAAGTGACTCAGCAAACAACCGCCAACGCCGAAGAAAATGCCGCAGTAGCGGAGGAACTTTCGGCCCAAGCAGATCAAATGCAGCAAATACTAGAACGCCTGAAGCTTAGAAAAGAGGCAGACCAACCTTCCGCGAAAAAAGAGCTCTTCATCTGACCCGATGGCCGACCTGAGAGAAAAGTTTATTGGCCACCTGAAATTTCAGGTGGCTTTTCCCGACCGTCACCCACCCCGTCGCCAGGTGTGAAACTTGTCCACCCAGTGCAGCAGCTTCTCCGGCGCGTGATTCTTTTTCCAGGTCCCGGCCGCCATCTTGTTCATCTCGGCCAGGGTTGGATAGGTGTGAATAGTGCCAAGCACCTTGTTTAAACCGAGGTTATATTTCATCGCCAACACGTACTCGGCCAGCAGATCTCCGGCATGACTGCCGACGATGGTGACACCGAGAATTTTGTCGCTGCCCGGCTTGGTCAATATCTTCACCCAGCCGAGATCTTCACTGTCGGCAATCGCCCGGTCGAGATCGTCGATACCGTAATGGGTCACTTCAAAGGCAATGCCCTGCTCGGTCGCTTCGGTTTCGTTAAGGCCGACCCGGGCCACTTCGGCATCGGTAAAGGTCGCCCAGGGGATGACCCGATAATCGACCTTGAATTTCTTCAGCTCGCCGAACAGCGCATTGACCGAAGCGTACCAGGCCTGATGGGCGGCAGTGTGGGTAAACTGGTAGGGGCCGGCAACATCGCCAGCACAGAGGATATTGGGGAAATTGGTGCGCAAAAAGGGATCGGTGTCGACGGTACCGCGATCACTCAGTTTGACGCCAAGCTCCTCCAAGCCGAAACCACTGACATTCGGCTTACGACCAACCGCCACCAGCAAGTGGGTGAATTCAACCTCAACCGCTGCGCCGTTCTGCTCACAGATCAGCAGTTGTTTGCCATCGACCACCTGCACCTCTTTGGCTGCATGGCCGGTCAGAACATTGATGCCTTCACTCTCAAACTGCTGCTGCACAAATTCGCCGACCTCTGGATCTTCGCGAGACATGATCCGCGGCAGCATTTCGACCTGCGTCACCTGACTGCCCAAACGAGCAAAAGCCTGAGTTAACTCGCTACCAATCGGGCCACCGCCAAGGACCACCAATTTCTCCGGCAGCTCACGTAAATTCCAAACATTATCAGAGGTCAAATAATCGACCTGATCCAGCCCTTTGATCGGTGGAACAAAGGGGCGTGCCCCGGTAGCGATGATGATGCTGCGGGTGATTAACAGTTGACCATTCACCTTGACGGTCCACGGCGAAGTAATGGTCGCCTCTCCCTCAAGAACCTCGACACCGAGTTCGGTATAACGTTCGACCGAGTCGTGCGGCTCGATCTTTTTTACCACCTGCTGGACCCGCTCCATGACTTCGGAAAAGTCAAACTCAACCGCTGCTTTTCGGAAGCCAAAATCCTCGGCTCGCTTGGCATAGGAAAGCATCTTGGCACTGCGGATCAACGCCTTGCTCGGGACGCAACCGGTGTTCAAACAGTCGCCACCCATCTGATGTTTTTCGATCAGCGCCACCTTGGCCTTGACCGCCGCCGCAATATAACTGCTGACCAGGCCAGCACTTCCGGCACCGATAACAACCAGGTTGTAGTCATACTTTTTTGGCTTCTCAAAGTTTTTGAACACTTTGTTCGACTGAACAACATCAAGAGCTTTTTTGGCCACTAGCGGAAAAATACCGAGCAGAACAAAGGAAAAAATGATTCCCGGCGAAAGGATCCCGGCAGCACTCTCCAACTGACCGATCTGGGTTCCGGCGTTGACATAAACGATCGTCCCGGCCAGCATTCCAACCTGACTGACGAGATAAAACAGCGTGGTTTTCAGCGGCGTCAAACCCATCACCAGGTTGATGACAAAGAAAGGAAAGATCGGCACCAACCGTAGCGAGAAGAGGTAGAACGCACCCTCTTTTTCCACCCCGTCATTGATCGCTTTGAGCTTGTCGCCAAACTTACCCTGCACCCAATCTCGCAGCAGAAAGCGTGACACCCAAAAAGCAAAAGTGGCGCCGATACTGCTGGCAAAACTGACCACCAACAGCGCCGCCCAGAAACCGAACAGCGCACCACCGGCCAGAGTCATCACGGCCGCTCCCGGAAGCGACAACGCAGTTACCAGGATATAAATAAAAAAGTAGATCAGCAGGGTCGAAAAACGGTGCTGTTGATAATATTCATTGAACGCCTGCTGCTGACTTTTCAGATAATCAAGGGTCAGATACTGGCCAAGATCAAAGGCAAAAAAAGCGACCAACAAAACGGCAACAATTGAAAGCAAGATAATTTTTGTGGTGCGACTCTTCATAGACATGCTCCTTCGTGACAATGGGCATAAGACCCGCAGCAAGTGTAACAGATTAAGCCGGGACAGTTACCGGGTAAAGCTTAAGGACCCTCGCACCAGCGTTAATTGTTACTAGCTTAGTGGCATATTGCAATCATAGAGTAGAGAGCCGACGACAGGGAGCAACAAAAAGACATTTCCCCCGCAGCGCCGGGGGGACAAAATAACGTCTGTGGGCCGCAGGGAAATTTGGCCGCGTCAAACGGAGTTTCCATAAAAATGTTGCATTTTTTCTCCAGATGAAAAATGATAGCTTCTCATGAGCTAGAGTCTTACTAAACATTGCAGCAAGGAGGGACCGCTACAGGGAACTCGGGTGAGCAACGACGCCGCCATCAGTCTGGTTACTAACACCGACTGGGCGGTTTTTTTATTTTCTGCATTTGCAGACTGGTTCATCACCACTGACATGGAGGAAGTTTATGAGAAGAGTTCTGACAGCCCTGTTACTGACCTGTATCGCCATGATGCTGGCCGTTCCGGCCATGGCCGCCGATACCATCAAGATCGGCTTCAACATCCCGATGACCGGGGACATTCCAGAAGTGGGTGAAGGATCCAAAAACGCTGCTGAAATGTACCTGGCTGACATCAACGGCGCCGGTGGCCTCGAGGTCGGTGGCAAGCAGTACATGCTTGAGTTCATCTACATGGACAACGAGTCGAAGGCCGACTCGGCGGTCAACGCTGCCCTCAAACTGATCGAGCAGGAAGAGGTCGTGGCGATTATCGGTCCCAACTCTTCCAAGCAGGCCGTGCCTGGCGGCGGTACCGCTAACGAAAACCGTGTACCAATGATCAGTCCCTGGTCGACCAATCCTAATACCACGCTGGACCGTCCCTGGGTTTTCCGCGCAGCCTTCCTCGACCCCTTCCAGGGCCCAGTCGTTGCTGACTTTGCGGCCAAGAAGTTCGGTGCCAAGACCGCAGCGGTGCTCTTTGACGTCGCCAACGACTATTCTGTCGGTTTGGCAGAAGTATTTAAATCTGCCTGGGAAGCCAAGGGGCTCGGCCCGGTTGTCGCCTACGAGTCGAATGGCACCAAAGACCAGGATTTCTCCGCCCAGCTGACCACCATCATTGCCGCCAAACCGGACTTCATTTTTGTGCCGGAAAACTACAATCAGGTCGCCCTGATCATCCCGCAGGCACGTGATCTCGGGTACAAGGGTCCCTTCATGGGTTCCGACGCCTGGGGTACCCCAGATCTGGTCAAACTCTGTGGCGAGCAGTGCAACGGTCAGTACTTCTCAACCCATTACGCTGCAGCCGGTGCCAAGGGTGCGACCAAGGTCTTCATCGACCGCTACATGGCAAAATATGGTGCAGAACCAGCTGACTACGCTGCTCTGACCTGGGATTCCATCGGCCTGATGGTGGAAGGGATCAAGAACGCCGGCATGGTCGACTCCAACCCGCGCAAAATGCGTAAGGCCATCCGTGACGGTCTGGCCGCCATCAAGTCGTTTGAAGGCGTCACCGGCTCGTCCAAGTTTAATGAGCAGGGTGACCCAATCAAGTGCGCTGTTATCGTTAAAATCTCCGACGAAAGTACCTTTGTCTTCGAAGAGTCTGTCTGTCCATAACACATCTGTAGCATAGTTCGAACAAAGCGGGGGTCTTTGGATCCCCGCTTTGCTGTGCCTAAAATAAATCGCCACAGGCGAGCACGCAACTCCAACGTTTTTTAAGGAAATATTTCTGTGGATTTCATTATTCAGAATATCCTGAATGCCCTGCAATGGGGAAGCTTTTACGCTCTCATTGCGCTGGGCTACACCCTGGTTTATGGGGTGCTGCGCCTGATCAACTTCGCCCATGGCGATGTCTTCATGGTCGGAGCTTACATCTCGTTTTTCGTGGCGAGTTTCCTTATCGGCCCGATCGTCGGGCTCTCCCCGGTGATTGCTTTCCTCATCACTGTACCCCTGACCATGGCTCTGACCTCGCTCGTCGGCGTGACCTTGGAGCGGATCGCCTATCGGCCCCTGCGGCGCAAAGGCGCACACCGGCTCTACGTGGTCATCACTGCGCTGATGTGCGGCCTGGTCCTCGAGTACTCGAACCTGGCCTTGCTCGGCGCCAGCCGCTTGAAGTTCCCAGAGTTGATTGAAAAACAGATCTGGCACCTGGGCGGCGTCACCCTGACCAACCTCAAGGTCATGGTGATCGTGACCGCCATTCTGGTCTTTCTGTTTCTGCAATGGGTGGTCACCCGTACGCGAGTCGGGATGGCGATGCGCGCCATCTCTTATGATAAATTCGCCATCCCGCTGATGGGGATTCCCGTTGACCAGATCATCGTCGTCACCTTTGTTCTCGGCTCAGGGTTTGCCGGTCTGGCCGGGCTGCTGTTCGCCATGAGCTATCCGGTCTTGGAGCCGTTCATGGGGATGCTGATCGGCTGGAAGGCGTTTATCGCCGCAGTGGTTGGCGGCATCGGTGACATCAAGGGAGCGTTTGTCGGCGGCTTCCTGCTCGGCTTCATCGAGGTGGGCGTGGTCTCGATCTTCCCCTCGACCTACCGAGACCTGTTCGCCTTCACCATCCTGCTGCTGATTCTGTGGATGAAGCCCTCCGGGCTGTTCGGCATTCCTCAGTCGACCAAGATATAGGTTGGGAGATAAAGACATGAAAAAATACTCTCTCAACATGCTGCTGGTCGTCTTCGCTATCGGGCTGCTATTCGCGGCCCACTTCCGCATCATCGACGGCTACATCCAGATTGTCGTCATGACCATCGGCATCAATATCATGATGGCCACCAGCTTGAATCTGGTCAACGGCAACATGGGCGAATTTACCTGCGGTCACGCGGCCTTCATGTGCGTGGGCGCCTATATCTCGTCGATCCTCTCCGTTTTCTGTTACGGCAGTAAGTTTGGCGAGCCACTGCTGCCCGCTGCCTCAGTGGTGATTGTTTTCCCCATCATCCTGCTGATCGGCGGGGCGGTGGCTGCCGTCTCCTCGCTGCTGGTGTCGGTTCCTTCGTTCAAAACCCGTGACGACTATCTGGCGATCATTTCCATCGCTGTCAACTACATGATCATCTCGGCCATAGAGAACATGGACTTCGTCGGCGGGTCACGTGGTTTTCAGGGGATGAAGGATACGGTCTGGGCGATGGTCGACATCTTCGATGGCCCCTGGATGCTGTTCTGGGTCATCAACTTCACCGTCTTCACCGTCTGGGTCATCCGACGCTTTATCTCCTCCACCTACGGCAAAGGCGTCAACGCCATCTGCCAGGACGAGGTGGCGGCCGAGATCATGAGCGTCAACACCAACAAGATCAAAATCATCAATTTTATGATCGCCGCCGGTTTGGCCGGCTGCGCTGGTGGACTTTACGCGCATATCATCGGTTATGTGAATCCACAGTCATTCAACATTCTCAAATCGACTGAGGCTCTGGTCATGGTCTATCTTGGCGGCATGGGGTCTCTGTCCGGCGCTGTCATTTCCGCCATCATCTTCACCGCCCTGCTGGAAGTGCTCCGCTCCCAGGCCATCATCGACGGGCTGCTCTCACCGGTCACCTTTATATTCCCAGAATGGGAACCCTCGGCAGGCGTAATCAAATGGGTCATGATCCCGCTGATGCTGGTCATTGTCATGCAGTTCCGCTCCGAAGGGATCATGGGTAACCGGGAACTGGGAGATGTCTTCCCTAAGCTAAAGAAATTTTACAGGTTTAAATGATGGCACAGACACAGACAGAATCGACGCCAGTCCTTGAGGTCCGCGGCTTGACCCAGCGCTTCGGCGGTCTGACCGCGGTCAACGACTTCAATGTCAAGCTGATGCCGGGAGAGCTTTCCGGACTGATCGGTCCCAACGGTGCCGGCAAGACCACCATCTTTAACTTGGTCAGCGGTTTCTATCAACCGACCGAAGGTCAGATCCTGGTCAACGGCGTGCTGACCGCTGGTCTAAAACCGCATAAAGTCACGGCTCTGGGTGCCGCCCGCACCTTTCAAAACATCCGCCTCTGGAACGACATGACGGTGCTCGATAATATCCGCGTCGCACAGCACAATCAACTCGGCTACGGTTTTTTTCATGCCATTGCCCGCAGCAAACGCTATCAGGCGAGAGAGGAGCAGGTCGCCAAGGAGGCCAATGAACTGCTGGATGTTTTTGATCTGAAACGTTTTGCGGATGATTATCCGAAGAATTTGCCTTACGGCACCCAGCGCAAGCTGGAGATCGCCCGCGCGCTGTCGAGCCACCCGAAACTGCTGCTGCTCGACGAGCCGGCCGCCGGGCTCAACTCGGCCGACGCGAAAGATCTGATTCGGCTGATACGCTGGATCCACGATACCTTTGACGTGACCATTTGGATGATCGAGCACCACATGGACGTGATGATGGAGCTCTGCACCCAGATCAAAGTGATCGACTTCGGTGAAACCCTCGCCGAAGGCAACCCGAAACATATCCGCAACCATCCCGCAGTTATTACTGCCTATCTCGGAGACGATGTTATCTGATGATGCTGTCAGTCGAAAATCTAGAAGTTAAATACGGCAATATCCAGGCCCTGCATGGGATCAGCTTTCACGTCAACAAAGGTGAGATCGTCACCCTGATCGGTGCCAACGGGGCCGGCAAGACCACCAGCCTGCACACCATCGCCCGACTGCCACCGCCTGAAGCACCACGGGTGATCGCCGGTGATATCAAATTTCAGGGCGATTCGATCCTCAAAACCAAACCGAGTGACGTCGTCAAGGATCTGCACCTGGCCCTCTCCCCCGAAGGGCGCCACATCTTCGGCAACCTGACGGTGATGGAGAACCTGCAGCTGGCGACCTATGCCCGCAAAAAAGATGCCGATCTGAATGCCGAATACGAGCGAATTTTCGATCTCTTCCCGCGCTTGAAAGAGCGCCGTAAACAACGCAGCGAATCCCTTTCTGGTGGCGAACAACAGATGCTGGCCGTCGGCCGTGCGCTAATGACTGGCTGTGAGATTCTGCTGCTCGATGAGCCTTCGATGGGATTAGCACCGGTGCTCAAATACGAACTGTTCCGTAAGCTGAAGCAGCTCAACGAAGAAGGGATGACCATTTTGCTGGTCGAACAAAATGCCAACCTGGCGCTACAATTGGCGCATCGAGGCTACGTTCTGGATACCGGCAATATTGTCGCCGAGGGAACAGGTGAACAGTTACTGGGTAATCCCGAGGTGAAGAAGGCCTATTTGGGCGGATAGAAAACCGGCGATTCAGATTTACACAGATGGGATTAAACAAAAAAGACACCGTTGCGTACCCCGCAGGCGGTGGCTTTACTTATTGACCCCATTCAATTACTTTTGGTGTCTGCGCTTTAACTTCCTCCAACCAAACCGACCAAGCGCGTTGTGAGAAGCAACACACCCTTGTCAGCCACCTTCCTTTGCTCTTTCGCCGTCAAAAGAAACAGCCAAAACAATTTTTCTGTTTCTGACATCGAAATTTGCTGCCAATCGCCACCCTCCCAACTAACGAAAATCATTGCATCCGTTAGACCACTAGCTCTATTCTGTCTCGGAAATGCAATGCTGTGCCGGGGGAGACAAATGGAACACTTGACTGAAAGTCAGCAGTGGGACCAAACATTGCTGACCTATACGCCAACAGCGCGAGGGAATACCTGGCTGCTGGTCGCGCTCTGCCTGCTAGCCGTTCCGGGGCTGCTTTTTTTGAGCCGTGAAAACTACCTGCTCTACCACGGCATAGTCGAAATTCTCAGTGTTGTTGTTGCCATCACCATCTTCAGTATCGGTTGGAACGCACGACACTTTGTCCAGGACAACACCCTGCTGGTCCTCGCGGTTGCCTACTTGCCGATTGGCGCCCTCGATTTCCTGCATATTCTCAGCTATAAAGGCATGGGCGTCTTCCCCGACAATGGCGCCAATTTAGCGACCCAGCTCTGGATTGCCGCACGCTATCTGGAAAGCGTTGCTCTGTTCGGAGCGGCACTACTACTCGGGACAGAGTATCGCCTCAACCAGAACGCATTACTCAAGGGCTGCATTCTGATAGCGACACTGCTGTGTGGTACGATTGCCCTGAATCTTTTCCCCGCCTGTTTCGTTGAAGGTAGCGGACTGACGACTTTCAAGGTTGTCAGTGAATACTTTATTTCCGGTCTGCTGATCCTTGCGGCGCTGGTGTTCTGGAACAAACGTCAATTTCTGAACAGCAAGATCAGCGCCCTGATTATCACTTCGATTGCCATCACCATCGCCTCCGAGTTGAGCTTCACCCTTTATGTCGATGTCTATGGCCTGTTCAATTTTGTCGGCCATGTTTTCAAGCTAATCTCGGTGGTCCTGATCTACTTAGCTCTAGTCCAAGGCTCACTGGTATCACCGTATCAATCATTATTCCGCAAGCTTTCTATGGAACTGGAACAACGTAGCAAATCAGAAGAAGAATTACGCACCGTCAACCGCGAGCTGGACACCTTCGTCTACACCGTTTCACACGATCTGCGCGCCCCACTGACGCCGATCATCGGCTATGCTGACTATCTGCACGAAAAGGACGGCAAAAACCTTGATAGCGAGTCTTCTGCACTGCTACTAAAGATTGGCGATCTCGGTCGCGGGATGACGGGCACGATGGAAGACCTGCTGACCCTGGTCAAGGTCGGCCGCCTGGAGATCGCTGAAAAAAGCGTTAATACAGCAGAGGTCGTCGACGACGTGTTACTGACCCTGAGCGCACCGCTGCTCGAGACCAATCAAACAATACAAAAAGAGCCGCTGCCCAACGTCAAGTTACCGGAAAGTCTGTTGCGGCAACTCTTTTCCAACCTTATCAGCAATGCACTGCGCTATGGGGTCAGTTCTAAAACCATCAAAGTCGGCGGGCAGCGCCAGGACAACCTGGTCCGTTTTTACGTCCAAGACCACGGACCCGGGATTCCGATCAACGAGCGCGAATGCATTTTTGATCTGTTTTACCGTGGAGCCAAAGGAAATCGGACTCAAGGGTCAGGGGCCGGTCTGGCCATCGTGAAAAAGATTACCAACCTTTACCGCGGTAAAAGCTGGGTTGAAGAGACACCGGGCGGCGGTGCAACCTTTTGGGTCGAGTTGGAAGAGCCGACCACAGAGTTAAAAAGTTAAACGGGTTATCCCCTTGAATCAACCTTGAAAGATTTAACGTCAAAGAATGGTTAAAAATATTTTCCACTGAAGGCACAGAACTCCCGGAAAAATCTTGGTCTTACAAATTCAGTGTCTTCCGTGTTTTCAGTGGACAAAAACTGAAGAATTAATGCAACACCGATTTTTGGTGGAGCGTAGGAGATAACCAGAAAAGTGAAAACACTGGGAGCAAGGTTGCTGCCATTATTTTCACTACCCGTCTGGCACCATTTAGCAGGGGTAGTAAAGCACGTGGACTTAAGGATATAATCCACCGAATTTCAGCTGATGAATTCTATCATGCCCTGACAATGAGGGAGTCAATGCAGAAAAAACCACACACAATGATCCTCGGAACCGGTCGTGCCTTGCCGGAGAAGATTCTTACTAATGCCGATCTCGAACAGTTGGTCGAGACCAGCGATGCATGGATCACCGCCCGCACCGGGATCAAGCAGCGCTATATCGCCGCTCCCGGAGCGTCGCTCTCAGATCTGGCGACCACTGCGGCCAACAATGCCCTGCAGGATGCCGGCGTAACCGCCGAGGAAATCGACCTGATCATCCTCGGCACAGTCACCGGGGATATGAAATTTCCCGCCACAGCCTGCCTGATCCAGGAAAAGCTCGGGGCAAAAAATGCAGTAGCTTTCGATATCTCCGCCGCCTGCTCCGGGTTTCTCTACGGCGTACAGATAGCCGAGGGACTCATGGCCACCGCCAACTATCAACGAGTACTGGTTATCGGCGGTGAAATCCTCACCTCGATGGTCGACTGGCAGGACCGGGATACCTGTGTTCTCTTCGGAGATGGCGCCGGTGCCGTGGTCCTCGGCCCATCCGATGGCAGGCGGGGTCTATTGGAAGCCTGCATGGGCAGCAACGGCGCGCATAGCGAACTGCTCTATAACCCCGGTGGCGGCTGTGTTCATCCCCCCAGCGCAGAAAGCATCGAAAACAAGATGCACTCCATCCGCATGGAAGGCAAAGAAGTCTTCCGCCACGCGGTCATCTCCATGTCCGGCGCCCTGAATCAAGTCCTGAAACAGGCCGGTTTAACAGCAAATGACCTCGACCTGCTGATCCCCCACCAAGCCAACCTGCGCATCATCGAGGCACTGGGCAAGCGCTTTAAGCTTCCAACGGAAAAGGTCTACGTAAATGTCGATCGTTACGGCAACACCTCATCCGCGTCCATTCCCATCGCCCTCGATGAACTTCGCCGTAACGGAGAGCTCAAAGTGGACAGCTTGGTCGGTCTGGTCTCATTTGGTGCCGGTTTTACCTGGGCAGCAGCGCTGCTGCGTTTTTAGCCGCGACTGCAGGAAAAAACCCAGCACATTAGCGACACGGATCACTTAAAACGCAAAAGGGGTACCTCACATACGGAGGCACCCCTTTTGTTTTTTCAATGGAAAAATGTCCCCCTTAAAAGGGCCATCCGCTCTATAAAAGTAAATATCTATTTACGCAGAACCTTGATCACTGCAGAGAAATCCTCTTCGCCACGACCATCCTTGACCGCCTGCTCGTAGACCTTAAGCACAGCGTCATTGCCCGGCAACTGCAAATCAGCTCTGTCGGCTGCGACCTTAACGGCTTGCAAGCCTTCAGAAACATACTTGAGGGCTAGATTGCGGGAGAAGTCACCCCGCGAGATAGTGCGTCCCTTAGAGTGAGCCAGCGGAGAAGCTAAACCACCGGAATCAAACACCTCGAGGATTCGATCAGCGCTGAATCCCAGTTTATCGCCAAAGACCAACGCCTCGGACAAACCTTCCATCAAATGCGCCTGGAACAGAGTCACGACAAACTTCATCCGCGTCGCGGAGCCAATCTCGCCCATGTGGATGAGATTGAGGGAAATATAGGAGAAGATTTCGCGACAACGGCCGAGCAGAGCCGAATCTCCACCGGCCAGAACGGTCAACAGGCCGTTGGCAGCATGTTCCTTGGTTCCCCAAACCGGGGCCTCCAGAAACATGATCCGCTGTTTGGCTGCTTCTTCCGCCAGTTCAAGGGTGGTTTCAAGAGAATGGGTGCCCATATCAACCAGAATAGTGCCAGGGTCAAGGCCTTTAAGAAAACCGGTCTCGGTAGAAAGAGCAGCTTCCAGCTCTTCTCTTTCCGCCAGAATAACGATCACCAGATCTTTGCCCCTGGTCGCTTCAATGGCGGTGGCTGCTCCGTTGGCCCCCAGCTTAACAAGTTCACTGACAGATTCAGCATTATTATCAAAAACAGTCAGGTCATAGTTCCCTTTCATCAGGTTGATCGCCATGTGTCTACCAACCGTCCCAAGCCCAACAAAGCCAACCTTTTTAATCATGAACTTCCTCCTATCTTGATAACAGATGAGTTAAAAACAGAGATATTCTACACCTAGTAATAGCAAAAAAACAACCAACTAAACGGCTACTCCCCGCCTTTATCTATACATATTGGCCCATGTAAAAAATCACAGAGATCCTCTGTCAAAAAAACAGAACAAATTGACCCGCTTCGGACAGACTTAGCGATGTTTCTTAACTTTAGCGCGGAGCGATTTTGGTGGTTTACCCGACTTGGCGACAGTTTTAAATTCAGGCTCATAACCGACCATAAAGCTGTCCGTGGTTTCATTGCGGAGGCTCAAGAAATGGGCATTATTTTTAGACAAAGGACAAAGAGGGAACTGGCATGGCTCGAAGCCGAATTTTTGAAAGAAAGCAGGTGCGCCAAAAACAAACAACGGCTGGTCTTTGATGACCTGTTGCCGCAAAGCAAACCGGAGCAACTCCGAGCCCACCCCCTGCTTCTGAAATTCAGGAGAAACGACCATCGGCGCAAGGTGTAAGCCACAGACCTCGTCACCATGATAGGCATTGGAAAAACCGATATATGCGATCACCTTATTGGTGTGCAGACAAACCCAGCCATGAACAAGCTTGCCATTTTCATGGAGTCGCTGCACCAAACTGGCCTCGTATTTAGCGCCGCTTGCAACCCGATTCAACAGGGCGTAGGCCTTTGCTTGGTTTGCTTCACTGACTTTTTGTATTTTCATAACAATTCCAAAAAAGATTGCGGATAAAAAACATTAACAGAGTCGAAACTGGCCATCATCTTCAGCGTCATATTCTGCATCTTCCCAGTTAGCAACCACCGCCGGCGCAGAGGGGACAACGGGCAGCGGGACGTTGTCCTCAGCGGCAGAGGTTTCCTCGGGCGGAGTTACCACCGGCAACTCCGCCTCCGGACGCATTCCCGCTTCGGCCGCGCGCTTGGCCAATTTGTCGCAGCGTTCATTAAAAGGATGTCCGGCATGACCACGCACCCACTGCCATTCAACCTGATGCTGGCGCGCAAGGCTGGCCAGTTGTTGCCAGAGGTCTTGATTTTTTAGTGCCCCCGACTCTTCCAGTCGACCGTTGCGGATCCAGCCGTTAAGCCATTCATTCATCCCGCGGACCAGGTATTGCGAATCGCTGAAAACCCGAACCCTGCTGCGATTGGTCAAGGCCTCCAGGCCTTTGATTGCGGCAATAAGTTCCATCCGTTGCGAGGTGGCGACCGGCTCAAAACCACTCAAGTCCCTTTCATGCTCGCCATAACGCAACACCACTCCATAGCCGCCCGGCCCGGAATCCCGGCCCGACCCGTCACTGTAGAGTTCGACCACGCCTGCTGGCGGCGGAGTGAAGGCGATCTCCAAACCATCAAATTCCAGCTGGCGTAACAAGGGAATCAAATCCTCAAGCCTTGGCGGCTGACAGCACAGATCGGACAGAGCGACATCCAGTTCAACATCATAGCGAACCGTGGCCAGGGTTTTCGATAGCCGCGCCTGCTCAGCATGGGCCTGTAGATTCTCCCGGCGCTTCTTGCCATTGACCAGACTGGTCCACTGCAGGACGCCTTCGAGGGAACCGAACTGCTGCACCAGCTCAGCGGCGGTTTTTTCGCCGATGCCGGGAACACCCGGAATATTGTCGGATGTATCGCCGGCAAGGCCGAGGATGTCCTGCACCAGCTCTGGACCGACGCCGAAACGCGCAAAAACCTCTGCTGCGCCGGAACGTTTATCCTTCATCGTATCGAGCAGGCCGATGCGCTGATCGACAATCTGCAGCAAATCCTTGTCGCCTGTGACCACCGTAACCTCGATTCCATCAGCAGCATAACGGCGGGCTAAGGTGGCCATCACATCATCAGCCTCAAAGCCGGGGGATTCCAGGGCAGGGATATTAAGAGCCTGCACGATCTGCTTGATGTATGGAATCTGCAGGGCCAGATCCTCAGGCATGGCATCGCGGTTCTCCTTATACTCGGGATAGATTTCCCGGCGGAAGGTCCCTTCCCTTGGGGGATCGAAGACCACGGCCAGATAGTCGGGGCGGTGCTCCTGTAACAAGTTAAGAAGCATCCGGGTAAAACCAAAGATGGCGTTGGTCGGCATTCCGTCGGCGGTCGCCAGATCGCGGATGCCATAATAGGCACGGTAGATATAACTGGAGCCGTCGAGTAAATAGAGTTGGGGCGTTGATTTCACGTGTTCTCCTGAATTACGGATTCGCTGGTGCCGTAACAACCCGTTTAGCGCTGCGCGCCTCGGCTTCGATAAAGACCTTCTTGACCTTCGGCCAGGCGTGTTTGATCTTCCTATCCAGCGTGCCGATGGTCTCTTCCAGCTCTCCGGCGCTGATCTGATCGGAAAAATCCACGCTCAGATTCACCAGGATGAACTGGGGCCCCATGTGCATGGTCAGCACCTCATTAACCTGCTCAACCTGCGGATAAGCAGCCACCATGCTACGGATAGCACTGACCACCTCGGTATTGGCACTTTCACCGATCAACAGGCCCTTGGTTTCATAAGCCAGCCAGCTCGCGGTACCAGCGAGGATCAGGCCGATGATGATCGAGGCCAGTCCGTCGAAGATGAGGTTTCCCGTGACCTGGGAGAGGAAGACGCCGAAAAAAGCGACCAGCAGACCGAGGATTGCCGCCGAGTCTTCAAACAGCACGACAAAGGTGGTTGGATCCTTGCCCTTTTGCACCGCCTCCAGGTAGCCCCATTTGCCCTTGGCACGGGAGAATTCGGTGAGGGCAAAATAGAGCGCGGCGCCTTCAAACAGAATCGCCAGGCTGAGAACCAGATAGTTGATGTAGGGGCTGGTGATCGGTGCCGGATTGAGCAATTGGTGGATCCCTTCGTAGAGGGAAACACCAGCACCGACGGCAAAGATCAACAGCGCGACCACGAAACTCCAGAAATAGACTTCCTTGCCATGGCCGAAGGGGAAACGCTCGTCGGCCGGCTTTTTTGCCCGGTGCAGTCCCAACAGCAGGAGCAGCTGGTTGCCGGTGTCGACCACCGAGTGGATCCCTTCGGAGAGCATCGCCGAGCTGCCGGTCAGGCTTGCGGCGATGAACTTGGTGATGGCGACCAGGGCGTTGCCGATCAGGGCGGCGTAGATGACTTTTTTGGATGAAGCGGCCACTGCGGGCTCCTTTTTATATAAACTAAGCGAACTTTAGAATCTTAGGACCGGCGGGTTGCGTCCCGCCAGACGCCTTACTTTTTGTCCAAGCCAACAAAAAGTAAGCAAAAAATGGCTTTTTTATTTCGGCCGCAAGCTTTCAGCTGCCTTCTTCAGCAACCGATTAAACTAAGAACTGACGAGCTTCGTTTCGAATAAATACAAAAAGCCCCGGCTCGCAAGCTCACACGGGTTAAACGGATGCGACGCTGCCGCAACTGATCCAACGGCAAACGCATCTAGCATTGAGTGCGGACCGAAAAGCTTATGCGCGTTCAGACGTTCGATTGCCCCCACGGTCGTCACCGTTTAACCCGTTCGAGCGGCTTCTTGCTCGTCCGGGGCCTAGCGCTTTCAGGTGCAACAACGACGCAGTGTTTTTAGCGTCATCTGACCACCGCCCTCCCCCACAATGCGCAAAAACTCGAGACAGAAATAAAAAAGAGTTTCTTTTGCTTCGTTTTCTTTGCGATTCAAAGAAAATGACGTCGGCTATCGGGCCGAAACCCGACGGTTTTGCCCTAAAAGGGAAAAGCGTCAGCTAAACCGACGAATCTTATAAAACCGCCCCTTGATCTTATTTTCACTCAACCGCGCCAAAGCAAGCTTGGCACTCTCGCGGCGAATCGCAACATATGTGTGAAAATCAAAAACATTGATTTTCCCCACTTCGCTGCCGGCAATCCCCGCCTCACCAGTCAAGGCTCCGAGGACATCCCCCGGCCGCAGTTTATTTTTCCGCCCGCCATCAATACACACGGTCACCATCGGCGCCGCAAGGGGGGTCGAGGTCGGCATACTCAAGCTATCCAGCTCGGCCCGTTCGACAGTTGCGCCGAGCAGCTCTTCAATCATCGCCACCCTCCGTCGATCTCTATCCGTCACCAGACTGAGCGCCAAACCTTGCTCACCGGCACGCCCGGTGCGGCCGATACGGTGGATATGCACCTCGGGATCGCGGGTCAGCTCAAAATTGATAACGGCGGTCAGCTCTTTGATATCAATGCCACGCGCCGCAACATCGGTAGCGACCAAAACGGAAACACTTTTGTTGGCAAAACGCGCCAGGACCTGATCGCGCTCACGCTGTTCCAAATCGCCATGGATCGCCAACGCCGAAAAACCGCGCTCACTAAGCGCAGTGGCGACCTCCTGGCAATCCTTTTTGGTGTTGCAGAAGATCAGCGTCGATTCGCTCCGGTAGTGGCCGAGAATCCGCGCCACTGCGGCAGTACGCTTGTCACTTTCGACGGCGAAAAACAGCTGCTCGATCTGTCCACCATCATGCACCGTCTCAACCTTGACGGTGATCGGTTGTTGCTGCACCGCCTCGCTCATGGCGGCAATCGAGGTCGGATAGGTGGCCGAAAAAAGCAGCGTCTGTCGATTACTCGGCGTCGCCGCGACGATGCTGGCCAGATCGTCGGCAAAACCCATATCGAGCATCCGGTCCGCTTCATCCAGGACCAGCATGCGCAGCGACTTCAAATCGAGGCTCCCCCGCGACAGGTGGTCAATAATTCGCCCCGGCGTGCCAACGACGATATGTGCGCCATGCTCGAGCGAGCCGAACTGTGGACCAATCGGCACGCCGCCGCAGAGGGTGAGAATCTTGACGTTGTCAGTAAAACGCGCCAAGCGCCGCAACTCCTTGCTGACCTGATCGGCCAGTTCGCGGGTCGGACAGAGCACCAACCCCTGCACGCAAAATCGGCTCACCACCAGCTTCGACAGCAAACCGATGCCAAAAGCAGCGGTCTTACCACTGCCGGTCTTGGCCTGGGCGATCACATCGCTCCCGGCAAGGATCAGCGGCAGACTTTCGGCCTGGATCGGAGTCATCTCGTTATAGTCGAGTGAGGCAAGGTTCTGCAGCATGGAGTGTTTTAGCGGCAGATGGGCAAATACTGTCGTGCTCATGGAGTCTCTTTTTCTTTACGCATCAAGGGGTTTAAGTGACATACATAAATTGGGCGGTAAAGCCAGTAAGGGCGACTTTCCATAACAGAAGTCGCCCTTACTGTTGGTTTAATTAACACCGGCTACAATTGGCTGATCGCCACCTGAATATTGTCAATCCGCTTCTGATTCGACGGGTGGGTGCTTAAAAAGCCTCCACTCGAGCCGTTGCCCGCCTGTAACGTCTCTATCGAGCGCTTCATCGCATACGGATCCCGGCCCAGCTGTTTCAAGGCCCGAACCGCATAGGCGTCGGAGGCCAATTCGTCGGCCTGGGAAAAGTGGGCGCTGATCGCGGTACGTGCTATCGCCCCGAGTTGTGATGAGGACAACGCACCGATGGTCCCACCCACTGAAGAGACGGTGTCGAAGGCAACGTTGGTCAGAAGTGCCTGTTTCATCTGCTGATAGCTATGCTTAAGCTTGACGTGACCGATTTCATGACAAAGAACCGCCAGCACTTGATCATCCGGCATACTATCCATTAAGGCCGAGTGCACCCGCACCGTGCCATCGGCCATGGCAAAGGCATTGACATCGGCGGAGATATAGACCTTAAAGTTCAAACTCAGGCCATCGTATTGACGCAGCGGGTCGGTCAGCTTGGCCAAGCGGATGACATAGGAGCTGTTCGCCGCGGCAACCTGACTTTTGCTGTCCAGCTCGTTGGCCGAAAGTGAGGCCGCCTGCTGCACACTTTGTTCATCCAGCAACGATGCCTGCAGCACACCTGAGCCGAGCGCTATGGCCTTATTGGTATCAAAGCCACCATTAGCGGCACAACCACTGAGCAACAAAAGCAGAGCAAACAGGACCAGAGGTAATTTCAGCAGCATGGTGATTCCTTTCGGGTTAAATATTCCGTACGACGAATGCCGGTTTGAGAGTCTACAGCAGACAGCCTGCCGCTGGCAAAAGGTTTCCCGCCCAAAAACCAACACGGGTTACCTACGGGCCCGATCGAAACGGCAAGGGTCTTAGAAAAGCAGCCTGCGCTGCGACTCAAACTCCATGTTTTTACCGGAAACCGGATCGATAAATTTCACCCGTCGGGCAATCAACTGCAGCGGGTTATCCAGATCATCATCCTGCGGCGGAAGCAGTTGCGGATAATACCTGTCGTTGAGTATTGCAAAACCGAGATCACTCATATGTACCCGGAGCTGATGCTTCTTCCCGGTGATCGGAGAGAGCAGAAAATGGCCACGATTTCCACGAAGAGCCAACAGTGTAATCCGCGAGCGCGCGTTGCCGACTCCCGCCGCGCTCTGCATCCGGAACCAAGGCTCGGCCTTAACCAGTCGGTTCTCCACCGTCCAGTCACTTATCTCCGGGCGGTGGCTGAGCGCAGCAAGCGCTTCATAGTGTTTCTCAATCCGACCGGCCTGAAAAAGTTCGTGATAGCACCCGCGGGTCGCCTTGTTGGTGGAAAAAAGCACCAAGCCCGAGGTTTCACGGTCAATCCTGTGCAGCGGCACCAGATCGTCGTTGCCGGTTTTTAGCTTGAGACGATGCAGCAGACATTCATTGATATAGGGGCCCGCAGGCGTGACCGGGAGGAAGGGCGGTTTGCAAGCAACCAGCAGCTCATCGCTGTGAAAGAGGATCTTTTCGTCCAGCGGGATCAGCGGTTCCTGTGGCACTTCACGAAAATAAAACAGCCGCGACTGCGGAACATAGGGAGTCTCGTCGGTAATTGCAATGCCCGCCTCATCCAGAACCTTGCCCTGCAAAATCCGCTGTTGCCAGACATCCATCCCAACCTGGGGAAACCTCTGCACCAAAAAGTCGAGGATAGCGGGATAGGGCTTAGCGGCGCAGGGAAGACTGACACACGACGGGTAGTTGGATATCCCCAAGTTTCGATCCTGTTTTAAGTAGACGGAACCACCAGATTGACTGCGAAAGCGACACTTTAACACGTTTGAATTATTAGCGGTTACAAGCTAAAGTTGCTGAAAACTGCCGCTAATTGCCCTGCCCCTCGATTATTGCTTACCTATTTCCGCAGAATTTGTTACTTTACCCACACATAAACACCAAAAAATTCAAGAGGTTGGCTGATGAAAAATGTTATTTCCCTCGCCTTGATCACGGTTCTGCTGTTTAGCACACTGCTCTACGCCGCCGAGCAATGGGACCAGAAACAACATCCCATCTGCAATTTTTGCGGCATGAACCGGGTGAAATTCCCCACCGTTCGCATGCTGCTCGCCTACAAGGATCAAGAAGCTGTCGCCACCTGCAGTCTACATTGCACCGCTTGCGCCCTGTCACTGAGCTTCGACAACCAGCCGACCACCATCAAAGCCAGCGATTTTAATTCTCATCAATTGATCGATGCCAAAACCGCCACCTGGGTGGTGGGTGGTGAAAAACCGGGCGTCATGACCTCCCGCGCCAAGTGGGCCTTCGGTGATCGCAACGCAGCCGAGCAATTTGTCAACGCCTACGGCGGCAACATCGTTGACTTTGAACAAGCACTTGAGGCCGCGGTCGCTGACAACTCAAAGGACACCTTGCTTTTGCATAAAAGAGGCAAAAAGAAACAAATCTAATCACCACCCAACAAACCGACCCCCCAAGTGACACTATGCAAGCAACGCAGTTCAAGCAGCGCTGATTTTACCGGTTTCATTATTTAGTATAATTCCCTTCCCCCACCGCCCCTAACCTGCTAATCTCAACGGATTGTTTTTATTGCGTTTAATTGATTCAGGGTGGGGGCATGGCACGAGCTAAAAGCAGTGGTCTCAGCAAATCACTGATCCTCAAGGGGTTGCAGTGCCAAAAGGCGCTGTGGCTGGCGAAAAATCCCCCCGAGTTTGACTTCCCTCCACAACCCGATTTGCAAGCCAAATTCCAACTCGGCACCGAGGTCGGCATCCTCGCTCAGCAGCTTTTCCCCGGCGGTATCGAGGTTCCCTACGAGGGACTAACCTTTCCCGCCCAGCTGGCCCGCACCAAAGAACTGATCGATAACGGCACAGATATCATCTACGAAGCCTCGTTCTCCTTTTCAGCGATCTTCGTCAAAGTCGATATCCTGGTCCGCGACGGTGCGAACTGGCAGATTTATGAAGTCAAAATGGGCACCGGCATCAAACCGATCAATCTTGATGACGTTGCCGTGCAGCAGTATGTGTTAAGCGGTTGCGGCCTGTCGGTTTCCAAAGCGTTTCTGGTCCACATCAATAACAGCTATGTTCGCCAAGGTGCCATTGAGGTCGATAAACTGTTCGCCCGCGCCAATATCAGTCGCAAGGTCACGGCTCGCATGCAGGGTATGGCGGAGATCGTCAGCGAACTGCGCGGCTCGATGCGCGATGAAAATGAACCGAAAATCGACATCGGCCCACACTGCAGCGACCCTTACGAATGTGATTACACCCCCTACTGCTGGCGCCATATTCCCGAAAATTCTGTTTTCGATTTGCGCGGCAGCGGCGTCAATAAGTTCGATTACTACCAGCAAGGCGTTGTTGAATTAAAAAACTTGCCCTTCGACGAGCTCAACGAAAAACAGCGCCAGCAGGTCGAAGCGACCCTGAATCAGCAGGACTCAACCGATAGCGTCAAGGTCCAAGAATTTCTCGACAGCCTCTGGTATCCGCTCTGCCATCTCGACTTTGAAACCTTCAACACCCCGATCCCCAAATTTGATGACACCCGCCCCTACCAGCAGGTGCCATTTCAGTTTTCCATTCATGTCCAACAAACCGCCGGGGCCGAAGCGCAACACTTTGAGTTTCTCGCGGCGCCGTCCGGCGACCCGCGCCGCGAACTGATCGAGCAACTCCTGACCGTGATTCCGGCGGATGCCTGCGTACTGACCTACAATCAAGCCTTTGAAAAAGGCGTGCTGCGCAACCTCGCCGAACTGTTTCCCGAGCTGGCCGCGGAGATCAAGTTGCGGATCGATAATGTCCGCGACCTGATGGTGCCGTTTCGACAGCGCGCTGTTTATCGCTGGCAGATGCGCGGCTCCTATTCGCTCAAAGAAGTGCTGCCGGCACTGGTTCCCAAGCTCTCCTATGCCGGACTGGATATCGCCGACGGCATGGCGGCGATGCAGGCCTATCATCAAATGTGCAGTTTGGATGATCCACAGGAACTGGCTGAATTGCGGCAGGCGCTGCGGTCCTATTGCCGGCTAGACACGATGGCGATGGTTGAAATTTTAAATAAACTCAACGACTTACAATCCTGAGATCACAGATCGTGAGCGCAAGGTTCAGTCATAAATATCGAGCAGAAGCCTACCAGCAAGTGAAGCAAAAGGTATTGTGTCCCGTATTTTCTAAACTCAAGGAAGTGAAAGGATTAAGAAAATGAGCATTTTTACCAAACCACTGGTTGTGACCCCATTCTCCGACGGCAAAACCTGGCGGCTGACCAAAAACTTCAGCTACGCCATCGGCAGCGAAGACAGCGGCAAAACAGTCGACGTGCCAAAAGGATTTTCCACCGACTTCGCCAGCGTGCCCTGCCTGTTCTGGATTTTCCTGCCGAAATGGGGCAAGTACGGCAACGCCGCAGTCATCCATGATTATCTTTATTACGACCAGTCGACCAGTCGCACTGAAGCGGACAACATCTTTCTCCAGGCGATGATCGTACTCGATGTCCCGGTCTGGCAAAGGTACTGCCTGTTCACCGGGGTGCGGGTTGGCGGCTGGTGGGCCTGGATGGTCAACGCAAAGAAAAAAGCCCTCGGTTACAGCAAGATAGTCAAAAAGGCGACCGCCAAGTCGGCCGAGCAACCCGTCAACTGGAAAACGACCTTGAGTGAACTGCCGACGATTTTTGAGGGGAAAAAAGCAGCGGCCGAGGTTGACGTTGAGGCGGAACAGCCAAAAACAGAAACTGAAGCAAAATAAGTTCGGCATATTGCAATCGTGAGGTTCCAAATTGGAACCTCACGATTGGTGAAATTCCCCTGGAGAACAGAGCGGCATGAAATCCCCAAGGATCATCATCGGCGGCCGTACCCCATCAACGGTCCAGCTGCAAAGACTGCTTGATCAGCTCGGCTATGATGCGGTCACCGCCGAAAAAGGTGAACAGGTTCTGCAACAGCTCGAAGCCCAGCCGGCAAAACTGGTGATCTTTGATGGGCACCTGCCGGCCCGCGATGTGATCGCCACCCAGGAGCAGATCAAACGCCATCCGCAATGGGCGCAGATCCCGCAGATCATGATGGCCGCCAGGCACAGCAAAACAGCCGACAACGAATATATCCGTTTCGGCTACGACAGTTTGCTGTCAACGCCGTTTGATCTGCAGCAGATGCACACCCTGATACAGGAATTCCTGGCCACCGGGGAGACCAAGAAGCGTCACCATCCGCGGATCCGCTTCAATCAGCCGGTCACCGTTGTCCATAAAGGAAAAGCCAAGCAGTACCAACCACTGAACCTCTCCGAAGGCGGCATCTATTTAAAAGCTGAGCGTCCGCTGCCGGTCGGCACCCTGGTTGATCTCTCCCTGTTGCTGCCGGGGGAAAAGCCGCTAGCGCTCATCGGCCTAGTCGTCTATCAAAAAGGCTCCAGCCTCGAGATCCGAAAAGCCGCACCTGGCATGGCGATAAAGTTCCAGAAATCCGACAACCTTGCCACTGTCGCCATCTCGGACTACATCTACAGAACCGTACGGAAGGATTTGCCGAGCGGGGAAGAGTCAATTTTCAGCAGCGAGCAGCTAAGCGTTGATTGAGGCATTTGCCAAGTGAACCCATTCAGAGGATCTCTATAGCGATTTCTTCGCCGCGGGGGGAAATGCTCTTGAATGGCAGCGATGGTGAGTTACGCCACCATCGCCCGACGGGCTTCTCTCTCCAGCGCTTCCAGGCGCGAATCCTCTATCTCCTGCAGCACATCATCGACATCGGCAGCTTTAGTGCTGCCAACAAACTTACCGGTCAACAAAGCCTCTGGCAGTAAATCGCCGTTTTCGTAGATTTCCCAGATTTCCTCGGCAAAGTTCATGGTGAGAAGTTCGGGGGCAAACTGCCCAAAGTAGGCAGCGAGGTTGGCGACATCGCGGATAAAAAGCCGCTTGGCGTTGTTGTTTGCGGCGGCATCGATAACCTGCGGAAGATCAATGATCACCGGCCCATCGGCGGCGACCAGGATATTGAACTCAGATAGGTCGCCGTGGATCAGTCCGGCGCAGAGCATGCGCACCACCTCGTCGATCAGGGAGTGGTGATATTTCAGGGCCAGCTCTTCGCTCAGGCGCAGATCGTTGAGGCGCGGAGCAACCTCACCTTCAGCATCGACCACCAGTTCCATCAGCAGAACCCCTTCGGAAAAACTGTGTGGCTTGGGGACGCGGACTCCGGCGTTGTCTAAACAGACCAGAGCATCGACCTCAGCATTTTGCCAGACCACTTCCTGCTCCTGCCGACCAAATTTACTGTGCTTCTCCATAGCGCGCGAGCGGCGACTGTTGCGCACCTTGCGGCCTTCGGTATATTGCGTTTGCTTGTGGAAACTACGATGTTCGATCTCTTTGTAAACCTTGGCACAACGGATTTCATCATTGCAGCGGACCACGTAAACCTCAGACTCCTTGCCACTCATTAACTGGCCAAGAACCTCGTCGATCAAACCGTCCGCAAGCAACGGTTGTAATTTTGTGGGGATTTTCATAAATACTCATCTTAAACGATTGCTGTGTGCCGGAGACAGTTCAACGTTCTCCGGCGACTGGTGAAAATAAAAAAACAACGGTCTGAAATCATGAAGATTCCAGACCGTCTCATACAAAGTAAGGCCGTTCGACGAACACAAAACAGGCCTAGCAGACCAGTTATTTTCCTGCTTTTTTTGCCTTTTTATCGGCCTTTTTTTCTTTCATACTTTTAGCCGGTTCTTTTTTCTCCGACTTTTTGCTGTCCATTCCCTTACCCATGATTTTGCTCCAACTCTTACAATGCTGAGGATAATGCTCAAACGCAAATTTCTTACATCCTAGCACGTTTAGATTTTAAGCGTTTTTTTTCATGATGCGGGCGCCACCCTTGCGCTGCTGGACAACGCAATAACCTACTGTAAAGCTCCCTCTTTTATAACCACTTGCCAGTACAATCAACCGCAGAGTACAATCGAGCGACCCGAAAATTGATGAAGCAAAGAGCAACGGCGCGCAGAGAAGAACGACGCGAAAAAGGTCGACACCAAATGCAGCAATTAAAATATCTGGCCGGTTATCCAGAGCAAGTGACCGAGCAAATCGGCAAACTGGTTGCCGAGCAACGACTGGGCGAAGTACTGCGCAAGCGGTTCCCGCTCGCCCATGAGATCAAAACCGAGAAGGCGCTCTACGATTTTACCATTGAGCTCAAAAATCAGTTCCTGCGCAAAGCCCCACCTCTAAGTAAGGTGATCTTCGACAACAAGATTAACGTCATCCATGACGCCCTCGGGCTGCACACCTTTATTTCACGAGTTCAAGGGGGCAAGCTTAAGGCAAAAAATGAGATCCGCATCTGCGCCGTTTTTAAGATCGCACCGCTGGAGTTTCTGCGCATGATTGTCGTCCACGAGCTGGCGCACCTCAAAGAGAAGGAGCACAACAAGGCTTTTTACAGCCTCTGTCAGCACATGGAACCGGACTACCACCAACTGGAATTCGATCTGCGCGTCTACCTGACCTACCTGCAATTGTTCGGCCCGCTGTACTAGGGGCAGGTGAGCAATTTTGCCCGATTCAAAATATTTCAAGCCTTAGACTCACCGGGTTCCGCCCCGCTAGGTGCCTTACTTTTTGTGCAGAGCTTTTTCCCTTTGAGCCCCCCGTAACCCCTGTCACTCTCAAAGGCACATTTTTACTGTGCAATTGACTCGCAAAGGTGTGTTACGCAACCCGGAGGTCACAAATTGTGGTCACACGATTACAGCAAGAAATTGCCTCGAAAGGCGAAACATAAATTGGAACAACAGCGCACCGCCAAGCAACCGAAGAAAAAGCGTGGCCCGCGCGGGCTGACCCTGCTACATGAGGATAAGGATATTATCGTCATTGACAAACCGGACGGGCTGCTGACCGTCGGCACCGAGCGCGACAAGTCGCGCACCGCCCATTACCTGCTCAACGATTACGTGCGCAAGGGAGATGCGAAATCGCGCAACCGCGTCTATGTCGTCCATCGCCTCGATCAGGACACCTCCGGCATTCTGCTGTTTGCCAAAAGCGAAGCGGCCAAAAAGTTTCTGCAAGAGAACTGGGAGCAGACCGACAAGCACTATCTGGCCATCGTCCACGGTCATCTCGCCAGTAAAGAGGGGATCTTCACCACCGCACTGATTGAAAATGCCGCCCAGCGGGTCTACTCAACACCGGATACCAGCAAAGGCAAACTGTCGCGCACCGCCTATAAGGTTTTGCAGCAGACGAAAAGGTTCAGTCTGGTTGATGTTCATCTGCTCACCGGCCGCAAGCACCAGATTCGCGTCCATTTTGCCGAACAGGGACATCCGGTCGCCGGGGACAAAAAATACGGCACCGGCCAGTTAGTCTCAAAACGACTGGCCTTGCATGCCCGTTCGATATCGTTTATCCATCCTTTCCATGGGCGGAAGATGACTTTTGACACGGGTGTGCCGGAGGAATTTGTTCGGTTGCTGGCTAAGCTTTAGGGCATTAAACAGGAAGACAACGCGAATATGACAGCAAATCCCACATCAAAGGTGGAACCCTGGGACCTGGTCGCCGCAGGTTATACGAGAGAGCTGATCCTGGTCTTTTCCAAGTGGCGCGGGTTTGCAGTGGCGGTTGACAGGACTGGTGGACGGCAGGTATATATTGGCAACTATTTGAAATGACATGTTTATCTGAGGGGATGAGATGTGGGGATCTCTGGACCATAATAGATGATTTTAAAAGTCGCTTTTCAGCTTGATGCTGAAGGGCGGCTTTTGCTGTTTTATCAATACCTAATTCCATAGGCCCTATGGCCTGCAAGTGTAAAATTAAACATTCCAATCTAAATATCAAGACACCTTATGATCAGGAGTCCACCTATGAATTTCATCGAGGCCACCCCCCAAACCTGTAACCAAGACGGCATCTGCGCCGCTGTCTGCCCCATGAAGCTGATCGACTTCACCAAAGGGGCATACCCGACCCCCATTGCCGAGGTCGAAGAGCTCTGTATCCGCTGTGGCCATTGCGTGGCTGCCTGCCCATCGGCCAGCCTGCGGCATGCCGAGATCCCGCGGGAGCAGTGCCCGCCGGTGCAAAAAGAGCTGTTGCTGTCAGCGGAACAGAGCGAACAGTTTTTGCGCAATCGCCGCTCGATTCGTAATTATCGTAACCAGCCGGTGCCCCGCGAAAAGCTGCAAAAGCTGATCGAAATCGCCCGCTGTGCGCCGAGTGGCCACAACACCCAGTCCGCCGAGTGGCTGGTGATCAGCGACCGCGCTGAACTGGACCGCCTCAACGGTTTCGTCGCTGACTGGATGCGTTACATGCTGGCCAATATGGCAGAATTCGCGCTATCGCTGCACTTGGACAAGGCTCTGGAACGGATCGCTGCTGGAGAAGACGTGGTACTGCGCGGTGCCCCGGTGTTGATCGTGGCTCATGCCCCCAAAGATGACATGATGGCCCCTGCCACCTGCACCATTGCCTTGGCCCACCTAGAACTTGCCGCCACCGGCATGGACCTGGGCGGCTGCTGGGCCGGGTACTTTAACGCTGCTGCGGCCAATTTTCCGCCGCTGACCGCAGCTCTCGGCCTGCCGGAAGGACATCAGGCTTTTGGCTCCATGATGATCGGCACGCCGCAGTTCAAATATCACCGCCTGCCGGAGCGCAAACCCCCCAGCATCATCTGGCGCTGATTTTTTGCATGGAGATAAAAATTAAAATCAGCAACGCTTTTGCCAGCCTATCAATGTAGTACTACTTGACTTAAATCAGGCACAATCGTGGGCACACCAAGCTACCAAAGGAAAAAAACATGCGCATACTGGTCGCCGGGCTGATCATATTCTTTGCCGTCCACTCGGTGTCGATCGTCAACGAGGGCTGGCGCGATCGCATGCTGGCAAGAATCGGCGAAGGGCCCTGGAAGGTGCTCTATTCGCTGGCCGCCAGCATCGGTTTTATCCTGATGCTCTGGGGCTATGGCCTGGCCCGCCAGGAATCTGCGATGCTCTTTTTTGCTCCCCACTGGCTGCGGCATCTGGCAATGTTGCTGCTGCTGCCGGTTTTTCCCTTGCTGCTGGCCGCCTATCTGCCTGGGAGAATCAAGACGCTCGCCAGACATCCGATGTTGATCGCAACGCTGCTCTGGTCTGTTGCCCACCTGCTGGTCAACGGGAGGCTAGCCGATGTCCTGCTGTTCGGCGCATTTTTCCTCTGGGCTGGCCTGGATCTCTACTCCATGCGCAAGCGAACGCCACGTGCGGTGCTCTGTGCACCGGTCTCCAAGATCAATGATATTATTGTCCTGGTGCTTGGGCTTGTTCTCTATGGTCTGTTTGTTGTCTGGTTACACCGCCTGTTGATCGGGGTTGCGCTGATTGCGCCAAGCTCCTGATGCTCAGTCTACCTCCCCAACAAATAGGGGCACTTCCCACGTTTTTAATAAACCAGGAACACTCCTTGCTATTGCTGGATTAATTGCAAAATACGCGTAAAAAGGGGACAATTCCAATTTACGGCAGACACCGCTGGAACCTCATTCAAATTAGACAGCCCGTATCTGCCCCTGAAAACTGCAAGGGCATATATTTAATATGTTGCCGAGGAGGAATAAAAATGTCTGAAATAAAAGATCAAGGCAGCAAAGGCAAAGAGCTACTGGAGGAGGTCGCCCTGCGCTATGCCACCCAACACGGCCTGCGACCTGATAAGATCGAATGGATAAATCAGGGCTTCGACTGGATGCTGCGGGTCTGCACCGAAGAACATACCGTCAGAGTGGCCTTCTCAGCAGACGAGATCGAGTTTTTTGCTGAGGGCAGTCCGGAAGAAAACAAAGGGACCAAGATTAAAATCCGCAACGCTTTTGCCAGCCTGTCGATGTAAAGATAAAGGACCCCATGGAAACCAACGTTTTTCAGCGAACCCACACTGCCGACGCAGAAATCAGCGCCCACCTGTACAACGCCATCATCGGCATCACCCTGCTGATCGGCTTTGCCATCAACTATGCCATGGTCAAACATATCCCGGCCGAGGCGATTGCCAGCATCAATCCGTGGGTCTTTTTTATCGGCTATTTTGCCTGCTGTTTTGCCGGGGTCGCTCTGTTCTCAAAATCGGACAATCCGGCAATTAGCTTTCTCGGCTACCTGCTGGTGGTCACTCCGTTCGGCTTGATCATCAATCTGGTGGTCAGTCGCTACAGCGCCGACGTGGTCGGCAACGCCATTCAGGCAACCGGCGTGATCACCTGCATCATGATGCTGCTCGGCAGCATGTATCCGGGCTTTTTTAAAAGCATCGCCCGCGGGCTGTTTATTGCGCTGCTCTGCACGATTGTTGTCGAACTGGTGATGATTTTTGTCTTTAATGCCCACCACACAATTGTCGACTGGGCAGTGGTGCTGATCTTTTGCGGTTATATCGGCTACGATTGGGCGCGGGCCAACAGTATCCCCAAAACAGTTGATAATGCCATCGACTCGGCGGCGGCATTGTACATGGATATCATCAACCTATTTTTGCGCCTGGTGCGGATATTAGGACGCAGATAGTTCGACGAATAAAAACGGGAACGGGTATTTTTAGATAGCAGAACCCTGCCCCTGTCTCAAAGATATCCATCTGGAAAGGTGTCACCAATGCCTACCTACACTTATCACCCGACCACCTGTTTTGCAGGGAAACTGGGGAAAATCAAAAAACAGGATCCGACCGGATTTAAACGGATCAGCCAGGTCATCGAACGGCTGCTGCATAATCCCGAAGATGCTGATGGTCGAATGCGCGGTGTCCACCACAGTCGTTTCAAGAAATATGTCGGCCGACGCGATTACCGATTGATTTACGAATGGTGCGCGATCTGCCGCAAGACCAACAAGAAACTTGAAGATCGTTGCGACAAATGTGACGAGGTCAGCGACAACAGCGTCGTTTTCTTCGATGTTTTCCACAAAAACGAGGCCTGAGCGCTGGAGACAATTTACTCTAAGAGCTGCCCGCGGGGACCAGCACCTGCGGAATCAGTCTCCAGATTAACAAAGGATAAGCCATGCACATCGTCGCCATTTATCAGCTACAGGGCAGCGTCGACCAATTGGCCCGCGATCTCGCTGCCGTCCTTGGCAACACGCCCTACGAAACCCGCTCCCGGGTCAGCCTTGCTGGCGGCGGTCCAGGGGTGGTGGCCAATTTTGCCACCGCCGAACTGGCGAGTGTCTGCGCCGAGCGCTTGCGCGCCGCGGGCTTCGTCCCCCTGGTCGTCGACTCCGACCAACTGGACTCCGACCAGAATCGGCTGTGCGTCCGGCAGCTACAATTTACCACTGCGAGCCTGCAGATCATCACCAGTGACGAACAAAGCTTGAGCCTCCCCTACGACGAGATCAAACTGCTGTTGCGCGGCGCAGGGATCGTCAACAGTATTCAGGTCGAAGCCACAACAAAGAAAAAGTTCGCGCTCGGGCGGGCGCTTGCGACCGGAGGATTGGTGATGCGCAAGAAGGTCAAGACCGTGACCGAAAGCAGCCATCAAGAACGCCAGCCCTTCTGCCATCTCTACGCTCCGGGTCGACCACCTCTGGCGCTGCGACAGGCTGAGATCGACTACACCGCCCTCGGTGCTGATCGCCAACTCACCCAGACAGCGAATTTCAATTGGATCTGCGCCGAACTCCGTCGCCGCTGCCCCGCGGCGGACTGGGATGACCGTCTGCAGACCCGACCAGGGATGGCGCAATTGCTCGGCCTGACCTTCGATCCCGAACATAACCTGGATCTGGCGACAACCCTGATCGCCCGAAGTTGTGCACTGCTCGGCACCCAGAAATAGAAAAAGGGGAACAGTCCACTACGGCACCTGCCCCCCATAATCAGTTATCGAACTCGGCAAGCAGCTAAATTTTCTCCCGCAACCGACCAAATACATTCAGATCCACACTGATCTCCAATTCGCCAAGAAGTCCCGCGCAAAGAAAGATTTCCGCGCACCCTTCTGAGACTCGCCGAGCAACGATATCAGCTTTGCTCGGCGCTTGCTTACTTTCTATTGTTTCGAGCCTGCACCGCAGCTTCCATTGCCCTACTGACCCGATTCTGCCTCTCTTCTTCCGGCGATTCTGCTTTTTTGTTGTCAGGAAATGCGGCCGTCGGAGGATTGATTAACCCAGCTCCCACCGCGGCTGGGGCAGCGCACCCCGCATCAGGCGAATCAACAACCGTAGCTTCAAGCAACTCCGCAACCGCCACGCCCTTCTCGACCGCTGATGTTGTTACGCCCCGCAGTCCGCGCATAACAGAAATAAGGCTGTCATCCGCAGCGGCAGAGCTTTCAGCCACAGCAACGACCTCAGCGGCGTTAGCGTCTTCAGGTCCGGCGACGGAAGCATGCATAGATTCTTCCGCCCCGACGGTTTCCTGCGCAAGAGGTCTCTCTTCTTCGACTGTGTCCGGGACTTCGACGCTCGCTGCTGCTAGCGCAACACTGTGCTCTTCGGTCGTCTCGGCACTCTGCTCTTTTTCAGCCGCTGCGCTCCTGAGCGGATCGGTTTTGCGCGATTTTAAAGCGCGGACAGAGAAAATCAGGGCGATGAGAATCAGAGTTGAGACAATAATGATTAACTGGCGAGACGAGATCGTCGTCCGTGCTTCAGCACCCTTGGCGGCAACCTTGGCGACCGCAACCACGGGTTCGACCGGACTGATATCGACAACCGCAGCCGGCAGTTTACCTTCGGCAGGGGTCACTGAGGGAGAATCTTCTGCCTTAACCTCATCAGAAACGATTGCCGGTTCCTCTTGCGACACAAGAAGGCCAAGAGCAGGGGCTTCGATTTCAACCTGCAGGGAAGCTATCTCCTTCTCTGCAAGAACGATTTCAGGTTCCCCTTTTTGCACAAGGATCGTGGCAGCAAGGGCATCAACTTCAACATGCGGTAGCTCCACCTTTTTTTCTGCGAGAACGACAACCTGTTCCTCTTCCGGCACGGGGATCGTGGCCACAAGGGCTTCAACTTCAACCTGCGGTGGCTCCGCCTTTTTTTCTACGGAACCAACATCCGGCCGGAACTCATTCTCTTTCTCTGCGGGAACGATTTCCGGTTTCCCTTGCAGCGGAAGAACCGCGATGGCAGCCGCTTCCTCTCCCGCCGGCCGATACATTTGAATAAGCTTGTTGTTGCTTATGTAGGCCGTCATCGTACGGGCGCCGGGATAAAGTGTTTTTATTTTCTCTAAAAAACCGGCAGCATCCTTATGTGTCGGGAAATCACCAATCCGCAGCGCATAATAGTCCCCTATCGTTTCGATCCGCAGGGAGTCTCGATCCTCTTCGTTCAGAACCTCCGACACCGTCCGATATTGCCGTTTGGCTCGCTCTTCAGACTGATGACTGCCGATCTGAACGGTGTGGATCAGCTCTGCGGAAAGAGACAAAAGTGGCGTGAATATAATTAACAGCAGTGCGATCAATATCTGAACTCGGCTACCCATTGCTAACTTCCTTCTAGCGTAAAACATCTTGGCTACTCCCTTTTCCAATCAACCTCTTTGAACTCTCTAATCCTTCCACATAAAATACCCCAGCGGGGAAAATTAACAAGGCCTTCCTTAGTGTTTTTAAATTAAAATTGACATCCATACGAAATCGACGGTCCGCTAGAAATTAAACAGACAAAAACTTCGTGCTATCTGTGCCGATTTGATAGATAAGTTAATTCCTACAACAGTTAATGATTTGCAACTCTCCCCCACCTAGGGTGGCGGTCAAAGTTCAAGAGGTCGAAAGATGGAAATAGCCATAATTGGTGGTGGAGCAGCCGGTTTTTTTGCAGCGATTACGGTAAAAGAAAATTATCCGGCAGCCAAGGTTGTCATCTTTGAAAAATCGAAGGATATCCTGTCCAAGGTTAAAATATCCGGTGGCGGACGCTGCAATGTAACCAACGGTTGCGCGAGCATAAAAGAACTGGCCGAGGCTTACCCACGAGGCGGCAACGCTTTAAAAAAAGCGTTTCGAACCTTCAGTAACAAAGATACGCTGCACTGGTTTGAGTCGCGCGGTGTCCCCTTGGTCACCCAGGAGGATAATTGTGTCTTTCCTCGTTCGCAAAACTCACAAAGCATCATCGATTGCTTTTTAGAACAAACCGGCAGACTTAACATAAAAATCGAGTTGGAAACCGGCATCAAAACGATCAAAAAAGTCGGCGGCCAGCTACAATTGGGCTTTATCGGCGGCAAACTGCCAAGCAGAACCTTTGACAAGGTGATCGTCGCCAGCGGCGGTTCGCCAAAAAGAGACGGCTTGGTCTGGCTGGAAAAATTAAATCACCATATTGTCGATCCGGTTCCGTCACTGTTCACCTTCAAAATGCCCGAAGAACCGGTCGCAGAATTGATGGGGATCGTGGTGGAAAACACTTTAGTCAACATCCAGGGAAGCAAGCTTAAATCCTCGGGACCGTTGCTGATGACCCATTGGGGCATGAGTGGCCCGGCAATCCTAAAGCTCTCGGCACTGGGCGCGCGGCTGCTGAGTGAAAAAGGCTACCAATTTAAGGTTCAGGTCAACTGGACCAATGAAAGAAATCAGGATGCCGTCGTCGAGCAGTTGAAAAGTATTGTCGCAGAGCAGCCGAAAAAGATTTTAGCCAACGTCAGACCCTATTCTTTACCGGAACGGTTATGGAGTTATTTGCTGGAGAAAAGTGACTTGCCCGCCAGCAAAAAGTGGGCAGAGCTGGGGAAAGCCGGTCTCAACCGGCTGGTTAACGTGCTGACCAATGATGTTTATGCGGTCCAAGGGCGGACCCAGTTCCGGGACGAGTTCGTCACCTGCGGCGGGGTGAGTCTGGAAAGTATCGATTTTAACACCATGCAGAGCAAGGTCTGTGAAAATCTGTATTTTGCTGGAGAAGTCATGGACATAGACGGCATTACTGGTGGCTATAATTTTCAGGCCGCCTGGACGACAGCCTTTATCGCCGGCAAATTGAATTAATCCTGCCGCCAATTTTTCGTTTTTTGTCTTTTCATGATAATTGAATGCAAAATAGGCAAAACCAGATGCGATCGCTTCTCAAAACCGGTCTAAATCTAACATTTCTGATTTGTACCCTCCGCGCAATTGACAGTCATGGCATAATCGACTACTGTCCCGAATAAGTCCCTGTTTGACCGTCTGTTTTCTCAACAGGACACGTCACCATCCAGTCCGATCCGGCATAACCGAATCGCTTTACTTTAGGAATAAGAACCATGTCTTTTGAAAATCTTGGCCTGTGCGCCGAACTGCTGAGCGCGATTGAAACTCAGGGTTACACCACCCCGACCCCGATCCAGGCCCAGGCCATCCCGGTGGTTTTTGCAGGCGGCGACCTGCTCGCTGGCGCTCAGACCGGCACCGGAAAAACAGCGGCGTTTGCCCTGCCAATTGTGCAGATGCTGGGTGAAACCACCCCGCAGAAAAAACGCCGGCGGCCGCGCGCACTGGTGCTGGTGCCGACCCGCGAACTGGCGGCGCAGGTCAGTGAAGAGATGCAAAACTATGGTCGGCGCTTGTCATTGCGCTCCACCATGATCTACGGCGGAGTGAACATCCAGGCGCAGATCGAACGGCTGCAACGCGGCATTGATATTGTCGTCGCAACGCCGGGACGATTGCTCGATCACGCCGCACGCGGCACCATCAAACTGAATGAGATTCAATTTCTGGTGCTCGACGAGGCGGACCGGATGCTCGATCTGGGTTTTATTGATGACATTCTCAAGGTTGCGGAGTACCTGCCGGCGCAACGCCAAACGCTGCTCTTTTCGGCAACCTATTCGCCAAGCATCAAACAGTTAGCGAATGAATTACTCGATCAGCCGAAGAAGATCGAAGTCGCGCGCCGCACGATTACCGCTGACGATGTCAGCCAGGCCGTCTACCCGGTCGAGCGCAACCGCAAACGGGAAATGATCTCGCAACTGATCCGCAAGGGGGAATGGCAGCAGGTTCTGGTTTTTGCCCGCACCCGCTACAGTGCCGACAAGTTGACCGCAGAGCTGCAGTTTGACGGAATTAACAGCGCAGCAATCCACAGCAACAAAAGCCAATCGCTGCGCACCCGGACCCTGAAACAGTTTAAGCAGGGCGAATTGCGGGTGTTGGTCGCAACCGATGTTGCGGCCCGCGGGCTCGACATCGCACACCTGCCACATGTGGTGAACTATGAGCTACCCGATGTCCCCGAAGATTATGTCCATCGGATCGGCCGCACCGGCCGCGCCGGAGAAGCTGGACGTGCGCTTTCGTTGGTCTGCCCCGCCGAACATGCGAAGCTGCAGGCGATCGAAAAGCTGCTCCAGTTTGCTATCCCGCGCGAATCGATTGCGGAATTCCCGTTGATTGCAATCAAACGGGGAACAGCAAAGGTGCCGCGCAAAACAACAATCAGCAAACCCAGCCCGAAAAAGGTGGCTGCCAAAGCAGAGACTGCAGCAGCCCGCTCAGGCAAACCGGCGGCAAAACCGAAAAAGGTGCAGAAATCAACCAAGAGCAGAACCGTCGGACGGAAAAAAGCAGCGCCCGCGCCTGCGTCAAAGACCGGTCGTCGCGGCAGCAGATCCTAGTGGTTTCAATAGCTTCGCATAGTTGAACCGGCAAAGGCTAACACGTGCCGAATTTCGCCAAGCGCTTCTTGAAACGCTGACTCTCTGTCGCGAAGCGGGTATCGATTGGCAAGATCTTCAGCGCTAATTATTTACGCTTAGCGGCGGTTGCAATCGGCCCGAGGATATCTGCACTTGCGACCGTTCGCCCGGTGGCTGCCGTTAGTATCGGTCCCGGGCTGGGGGCTTTTGCTGTCGGTAGGGTCTGTGCCAGTATTGCTATCGGCCCAGGGCTTTTCTTGGTTGTAGCGATGGTAATTGCCGTGACCACCTTTGCCAGCCTTGTAATCGGTCCGGGCTTGTCTGTCGGTGCCGTCAATCCGGCCTTAAAGGCCATTGCTATCGGTCCCTTGTGAGTTATCGTTGCTGCTGGCAGTGCCATGTCAGCAAGCACCGGAATCTCTTCCACAACAAGCAATTCGACTAATTCCTTCGATGACTCTAGATATTTTTGGTAGGAATCTCTATAAGGAGCGATCAAATCAAACGCGTATTTTGCTCGCTTAAAGTCGTCATGTCTAAAGCTTTTCATTGCTGACGAATAGGTGATATCGAGTATTTCTAATGGCTTTTTCAAGAGGCTATCCATCAGCGGACTAGCAAAATTATCCTTAAGATAGATTGCCATTTCAATTTTACAATACATCTCCCTCTTCTTATTATTTACTTCGCTTATCAACTCATTTAAATCCATAAACTTACTATGATTTGGACTTAATGCGTCATCGTAGTCTTCAAGGAGATAATGGGTATTCAAATAATTTAAATTATAGATAACGTTATCAGAGATAACAGAGTCATCTCTGCTGCGACTGTTGATAAGTTCTTCGAATGAAGATGAGCAGGAATTTTTATTGGTCCAACTCGAATGTTCCTTTTGATAGAAATAACCATCCGACGCAATCATAGAATAGCAATCATTAAAACCCACAAGCAAAATTGAAAGCACTAGGACTCCCTGCACAAGGTGCTTAATTTTACTCAGTAATACTTCCATTTTTGAGCCACTACGGCACATCTATCTACCTCAAACAGTGATAAACACTACGAATTGAACCTTCATTTTTTTTGCGAAATAACGGCAACGCCATCTTTCTCTTCAACAACAATAAATGCTTCACTTAATTCAGTTTCAGCTTCGCCCTTTTCAAGCTCCTGCACTCCGGAATCATGACTACTGAGGAGGTACGCCAAGGTCCCTTCACGATGCAAGCCCACGACGACATAACTTTCAGCTGCCGGAAGAATAAACAAGAAAACATTTTCCGCAGCACGGCAACCGGCAGCCATCAGATCCGCAGGGGACTCAGGAGGCTTCTGCTGTTTCGCATACAGCACCTTAAGGCCAGCGCGACAGGCTTTGGCATCGCTTGAAGCAAACATATTGTTCGTTTCGACCGAGGTCCCCAGAGGAAAAAATAGCGCAAAAACAATCGCGTAGAAAAGCATTCCAACGATCGGCAAGCCAATTGAGGAATAAAAAATCTTGCTACGCGGCTGGGGATATTTTTCGGCAAATTCCTGCTCACTCTTTCTGAAAGAGATGACAAATTCACCGATCGCGATAAGGCTTGGGATGCCGCTCCAATAAAAAAGAAAATAGAGTGCTGCCAAACGATATTGCTGTAAGTAAATCTTATGGCCGCCAGTACCGCCTAATAGAAGGGTAATCAGAAAAAACGGCAGTCGCTTGACACCACTGGAAGCGATTTCACCATCATCCGGGTTTTCTGCTACTTGGGCGTTATTCCCCCAGCCACCGCTATCAACCGGCTCATTATTTTCGGCCTTATCAACCAACCCAGCGGCATCTTCCGGTCCTTCCGGTCCTTCCGGTCCTTCCGGTCCTTCCGGTCCAGCTGGTCCTTCCGGTCCTTCCGGTCCTGCTGGTCCTGCTGGTCCTGCTGGTCCTGCTGGTCCTGCTGGTCCTGCTGGTCCTGCTGGTCCTGCTGGTCCTGCTGGTCCTGCTGGTCCTTCCGGTCCTGCTGGTCCTGCTGGTCCTGCTGGTCCAGCTGGTCCTGCTGGTCCTGCTGGTCCTGCTGGTCCTTCGGCCACTTCGGCCACTTCGGCCACTTCGGCCACTTCGGCCACTTCGGCCACTTCGGCCACTTCGGCCACTTCGGCCACTTCGGCCACTTCGGCCACTTCGGCCACTTCGACTTCTTCGACTTCTTCGACTTCTTCGACTTCTTCGACTTCTTCGACTTCTTCGACTTCTTCGACTTCTTCGACTTCTTCGACTTCTTCGACTTCTTCGACTTCTTCGACTTCTTCGACTTCTTCGACTTCTTCGACTTCTTCGACTTCTTCGACTTCTTCGACTTCTTCGACTTCTTCGGCTTCTTCGGCTTCTTCGGCTTCTTCGGCTTCTTCGGCTTCTTCGGCTTCTTCGGCTTCTTCGGCTTCTTCGGCTTCTTCGGCTTCTTCGGCTTCTTCGGCTTCTTCGACTTCTTCGACTTCTTCGACTTCTTCGACTTCTTCGACTTCTTCGACTTCTTCGACTTCTTCGACTTCTTCGACTTCTTCGACTTCTTCGGTCTCTTCGGTCTCTTCGGTCTCTTCGGTCTCTTCGGTCTCTTCGGTCTCTTCGGTCTCTTCGGTCTCTTCGGCACTCATCGTCGCAACTACCTCATCCGACTCTTCCGACTCATCCAACTCTTCCGACTCTTCCGACTCTTCCGACTCTTCCGACTCTTCCGACTCTTCCGACCCTTCCGCTGCTTCCAACTCTTGAGCCGCGAGCAAATCTTTATTTTCTTTATCTACAGGCATTTATCCCTCTCGATTATCGTCTTTATCAAGTAACTTCGCTGCACGTTCCTAGGCCCGTCGGCACCATTAGGAACCTCCAACCATAGAGGTTCGCCTAAAAATGTCAATGGAGACGCAGTCTACGATCAAACTCAATGACTGTGCTTGAAGTCTCAATCTGCGCATCAAAAAAATGTA
This sequence comes from Desulfuromusa ferrireducens, assembly GCF_055389805.1. Classification (NCBI taxonomy): domain Bacteria; kingdom Pseudomonadati; phylum Thermodesulfobacteriota; class Desulfuromonadia; order Desulfuromonadales; family Geopsychrobacteraceae; genus Desulfuromusa; species Desulfuromusa ferrireducens. The sequence continues at coordinate 2,000,709 of NZ_AP042415.1, read as the reverse complement.
CCTCTTGTACCGTTCGACCTTGTTCAGTAAAGTCTTTAATATATAGTGTTTCTTTTTTCGTGAGCTTCTAGAGTTCATTGCGATAATTAAAAGGAAAAACATGAAGGATAAAGCGACCCAAATCATCGGCAGCGGCTATAGCGGCGACAGCAGCAAGTTGGAGCGTTACCACTCTATTAATCCACCGATCTACAATGCCTCTACGGTTCTCTTTGAGGACTACGCGGAACTGAAGGCTGCCGGGCAAGGGCAATACGACGGCTTCACCTACGGCACCGACGGCAGCCCAACCCAACTGGCCTTTGAAAAAGCGATGACCGAACTGGAAGGGGGCTATCACACCCGCGCTTTTCCATCGGGGCTGCTGGCCATTACCAGTACCCTGCAAGCTTTTTTGCAAAGTGGCGATCACCTGCTGATCTGCAATAGTGTCTACGGACCGGTACGGCGCTTCGCCAAAAACGTGCTGGATAAATTCGGCGTAACAACCTCATATTTTCCGGCCAATGTCGGTGCCGATATCGAGAATCACATTACCCCGCAGACCCGTTTCATCCTGCTCGAATCACCGGGCTCCAACACCTTTGAAATTCAGGATGTCCCGGCGGTGGTCAAGGTGGCTCGCCAGCACAATATCATTACCGCCATCGACAATACCTGGGCAACACCGCTGTTTTTCCAACCGCTGGAACATGGGGTCGATATTTCGATCCACTCGGTCACCAAGTACATATCGGGTCATTCGGATGTGCTTCTAGGCAGCGTCACCGTGACCGAAGCCTGTTATGAGCGGTTTCACCGACTCTGTCGGTCATTGGAAATATTTGCTTCTCAGGATGCCTGCTATCTGGCGCTGCGCGGTCTAAAAACCCTCAAGGTGCGATTGCAGCAGCACGAAACGGCTGCCCTGGAACTGGCCATGTGGCTGCAAACACATGCGGCGGTCGAAACGGTCTTGCACCCTGCCCTGCCGAGCCATCCCGAGCATGCCATCTGGCAGCGTGATTTTAGCGGCGCGGCGGGGATTTTTTCCTTCGTTTTGAAACCACAGTATGATGAAAAGGCGGTAGCTCGCGTTGTTGACAGTCTGGAGCTGTTTGGCATCGGTTACAGCTGGGGGGGATTCAAGAGCTTGGTGACCGCCGGGAAGTTCGCCCAGACGGAGATCTCTCGCTACCATGATCGCTGGATGATCCGCTTGAATATCGGCCTTGAGGATGTCACCGATCTGAAAGCCGATGTACAACAGGCGTTGGCAAAACTGTAAACCGGCCGCCCTGCGTGAACTCAGCAACCGCAAAAAGAAGGGGACAGGCGTTGTCGATGCCTGTCCCCTTCTTGCTATAGATATGTCTTGAAATGGCGCAGGTTAGTTGCTGTAGCCAACATCATCAGCGTCAAAGTCATTAATCGTTACGGATTCTCTACCTGCGACCTTGATCGGTGCATGACTGTGTCGAACCTCGAGATCAAAATACTTTTCGGCCAGGGTGTAAAGAAACAGGCAAAGGGCAAAAGCACCGACAATAATACCGATCGCGCTTAACGACGGGGTGTACTGCAGGAGTTCACGACCAGCGTCAATGCTACCGTCCTGCAGCGGAACGATTTGCCCGGCGATGACGTAATCATAACGCATGAAAAACATTCCGATCAGAGCAAGCACACTGCCGCACGTAAGCGCCAGGGGTTTGCGCAATGAAGGTGTCAGGACGATGGCAAAGGGGATCAGGATGCCAACGATAACTTCGAAAAACCAAAAGTTAAATGCCAGGGGACCGGATATCATCGTCATCAAAGCATCATAGGTGCCTTGTTGATGTTGGAAGATGCCGACGATAAATTTCCAGATCATCAAAAACGCCAGGATACCAAGCAGCAGCGCGAGAATTCTGCCGAGAAGAAACATGTAGCTTTTATCGTGGTTACAGAATTCCTCATTCCGGCAACGGACTTTCAAATAGTGCACCAAGCACATCAAAGCGGTTCCCGAGATCAATGCGGTGACAACCAGATAAACAGGCGAAAAGACTCCACTCCAGAAAGGTCTTGCGGCAAGCATCCCAAAAACACCGCCAAGGTTTGATGGTGCAGCAATCGCCAGCACAAAACCCAGCAATCCAGAGTAGAATGCGCCGCGCCGATTATTCTTCATACAAAAGTAGAATTCAATGACCAGAACAGCCAAATAGAAACCGTAAAGTGTCCCCATCCACCACATGGGTGATTGGAAGTTAGGGCTGAGAATCGCGTAAATCACCAACCGGATCGGATTGGTAAGTTCCATGCCGATTATTCCAAAACCACACAGCATCATCACAATAGCTAAAATAATAGCGCGCCGGGCAGAGGCATGAAACTGCTCAATGCCGAAAACGTGTCCAAGGCTGGAAATCAGGCACAGCCCCGAGCAGGAGACGGCAAAAAAGATGTAGGAAGAAATAAGAATGCCCCAGGGAAGCTCCCGGGTTGTATTGTAAGCATGTCCATGCCCCATTGTAAAAACCGCAATAACCGCAGACACACCGGCAAACATTCCCAAAATAAGAACGCCAAACCACAACAATTCACCCGGACTTTTTTTGCTGATATCCATCTCATCTCCTAGCTAATCGTAGTCATATAAAGAAAATCCAACATATATAATATTAATATATCGGTCAACATATTTAACATAGCTTTTTCAAGAAACGACGTTGTAAGAATCGACGATTTGCGCGACTCAACCAAGCGTAGAACAATGTTTCTACCTTAATTTACAGGGCTTTACCTTTTACGATTTTCCACATGTTTCCTGGAAAAATAGATTTATTAAAATTAACGACCAAATACGTTGGTAATTCTAATGGAGCATTCCAAATTCGCTGCGGACCGGGAATGGCAGTCCCTGCTCAATAACCACCAAGGTACATTCACCAACCCCACAAATGACCATATCTGCTTGCCTGGAGACAGAAACAAGGCGTACAATCCAGCCTCCCAGAACGAGCAAAGAATAGCCAGAATCGACGTTGCGGGATAGATCTTCGCTTCTGCCCACCGGCGGAACCCATCATCAAGTGAGAGCAATGATTTCCGAACTATTGAAATTGATCAGCAACCGGCAAATCGAGCTATTTTTCTACCTGGAAGAGGGAGCGCTGAAAAATAAGCTGGTCGAGAAATATATGGAAGAAACGGATGCAGATGCCGAAATCCTTGATTTCGAGCATAATGCGGCGATGCGGATAACGCAGGAAGCGGGTGCGACAAAACCGACCTTCGACTGTCGATTGGAGGCGAGTGAGTTTCAGTACCAGTGCCTTTTTTCAAGCGAGGATTTCGCAACCGATGAAATCAACGAGTTGATCGAGCTGCTGCGACCACACTGCCCAGCGATCAGCGTAAAGAAAAACGGCCCGAAGAAGAACATCCTGAGAAAGAAAAAAGGCGATGGCCTGTGGGGCCTCTCGACAGTCGCGACGACACTAGGCCTGTCCCCGCGGACGGTAAAGGCTCTGATCCCCTGTAGCGAAACAAGAATAGAGGAAAAAGACGGCAACAAAACGATAAAGGAATATTACTGGGATATTGAGCTGATTGAGAGATTCCAAAAATTATGGGTGAAACAAACAGAAGGCCGCGGTTACAATAGCGAGGACCTAACACTAATCGCCGAACACTGCTGTGCTGGTGACCGGAAATGGGCCCGCGACTGTATAACTGATTATTTCAACCAGCGTAAACTTACCAGCGGTCAACCCGACACAGATTGACCGGGCAGTCGCTTCCATTGCCCTTCACTCCAAACGACAAAATGGATCGAGTAGATTCTTACCACAGCAGCAGATCGCAGCGATCACTAAAAAGCATGCATAGAGACTTCCCAGAAATAATTCGCCAGGCAACCGGGGCCACTTGCATCGAGTTAATCGAGGTGATTCAAGAACTCTGGAGCGGCTACGGTGCCATCTTGCGCTACCGCCTGAGCGGCACACAACGAAAACAGGTGGTGGTCAAACATGTTCAATTTCCAGATCACAGAGACCACCCCCGCGGCTGGAATTCCGATCGCTCTCACCTAAGAAAACTACGCTCTTACGAAGTGGAAACCGCCTGGTATGCACAGTGGAGCGACCGCTGCGGAGCCGACTGCCGAACCCCACACTGCCTGGCGGTGGAAACCCGCGGCGACGAGACGCTGATGGTCCTCGAAGATCTTGACGAAAGCGGATTCCCGCAGCGTCGCGAGACGGTGAACAAACAGGAGCGGTCCGCCTGCCTAGACTGGCTGGCTAACTTTCACGCCACCCACCTCGGCTGCCAGCCGGATGGACTCTGGCAGCAGGGCTCCTACTGGCACCTTGCGACCCGACCGGAGGAACTCGCAGCCCTCACCGACCAGCCCCTCAAACAGGCGGCGGCGACCATTGACCAGCGGTTAGCAGACAGTCGCTACCAAACGCTGGTCCACGGTGACGCGAAACTAGCCAACTTCTGTTTTTCTGCTGACGGCAAAAAGGTTGCGGCAGTCGATTTTCAATATGTCGGTGGCGGCTGTGGAATGAAGGATGTCGCCTACCTTATCGGCAGTTGCCTGGCGGAAGGGGAATGTGCGCAACTCGAACGCGGGTTACTCGATCACTATTTTGCCGCGCTGAAGCAGGCCCTGGCCCTCTTGCAGCCGGCCGTCGATGCGGACGCAGTGGAAGAAGACTGGCGCCCGTTGTTCCCACTGGCGTGGACCGATTTTCACCGTTTCCTCAAAGGCTGGAGTCCCGGCCACTGGAAACTGAACGCCTACAGTGAACAGCTGGCACGCTCGGTGGTTCGACAGCTGAAAAGGGAAAACAGCGCTGAGTAAATTTCAAAGCCTGCCCCCTACAAACTCTCTCTAATACTGTCGCAGTGTTTTTCAAGAAATGCTGGGACTTTGCGCCTGGCGACCTTGCCTAACTTCTGCAGCAGCGCAAAAGAAACCTGACGTAACCCATAGTCTGCTTGCAGATCCTCGGCCATCTGCAGCCAAAGATGCGCTGTCATCTCGGCATCAGCCAAGGCACGGTGGAACTGACCACCTATCGGCAACTGCTTGTAAGCAACCAGAGTGGCCAGCTTATGATTGGGCGCCTGCGGATAGATGCGTCGCGCCACCAGCATCGAACAGGCAAAGTTAAGTGGGCGGTCGCAGTCGATGTGCTGTAACTCCGCGGCGAGAAAACGGCGATCAAAAGAGGCATTGTGCGCCACCAGCGGACAGTCGCCGATAAACTCGGCAAATTCGGCCATCACCGTGGCGTTATCCGGGGCCTTTTGCAGCATGGCGTTGCTGATACCGGTAAAATCCTGAATGAAACCGTTCACCCGAAAACCGGGATCCATCAAACTCTGAAAACGATCAACAATCCGCCCGTTTTGTAACATAACGGCGCCAACCTCAATCGCTCGGTCGCCCTGATCGGGAGACATGCCGCTGGTTTCAAAATCGAGAACCACGATAGCTTCACTTGCATTTAAAAACATATTGTCGCCTTTAAACTTAGCCCTCAAAGCTTCGAAAGACTGGAAACCAGGTCGACTTCACCGTCTCGCCCGAGCGTCCGCAGCGCCTCAATTCCACTGTCAGCATATTCTTTGGCATCGCCAGTAAGATAGGCAAAGACAAAAGCGGCAAGTTCTGCTTGTGCGGCGGCGTGCCGTTCGGCGGGCGTGCGTTTTTTCCCGGCCTGCAACCAAAGGGTTTCGGAGCGCCGCTGATGTCCCGTTATGGCTCGGGAGATCATGGCGAGACGTTTGGCCAAGGACGATTTGTCGTTGGATTTGAAGACTTCGACAAGATCTTCCGGAAAGTTTTCCTGGACAAGTTCAGCAAGACGCAGCAGCTTATTTTTCACAATAACCTCGGATAACAGATTCAGCAGCGGGGGACGGCGCGGATACTACCACAAATAGCTCGACTGACAATGGGTTCAGTCTCGCTCAGCAGTCCGGCAAAAGGAAGGCTCTGCCTGCCGGATTACCAGATCGGTGGGTATCAGCTTTATGACGGATCTAGTGGGAAAATCGGTCTCGGCACGTTGCGATAGGGCAACCGGTCGTAACGGGGGGTGCAAAGTGCGCCGCTGTCACAGACAATTATTTCTCCCGAAATCGGTTCGAATGCAGCCCGGAAGTGCTGCATCGACTTTAGTGCCACGACATCCTTACTTTGCGGATCGATACCAAAGGCTTTGAATTGCTGTAAATCGAGAATTTGCCGGGATATGGTCACCACCAATATTTCAATCCCACCGACCCGGATGACCGCACTGGAGCCGAAACTGCCGTGAAGTCCGTGGACCATGGGACCATCGCCAGTGAAGTGCCCGTCGCTGAGGGAGACAAGTTCGGCTTCTAAAACAAGTGGACCACCACCGAAGTCTGGATCAGTTTTGCCTCCAAGTGTAATCTGAACGGCCTTACCAACAATTGCCGATTGCAGCGCCTGCACCGCCGCGCCATCCACCATGGGGGCAAAACAGGCATTGCTCACACCCGCGTCGAGGAGTGCGCGCAACAGTTCCGTTGAATCGCCATAGCCGCCGGCGCCGGGATTATCTGCATAATCGGCAATAACCAGCGGTCCCTGATCGGGCTGGTAAGTCGCGGCTATAGCTGCCGCCTCGTCAACACCGAGATAATCGTTGAGGACTTCAAAGCGTCGGCTCCAAATATCATCAGCGATGGTTTCGGCGAAAGCAGTGTGCGCCGCAAAATCCCCCTGCCCGGTCACCACGACCGTTGGACCAACCTCCCTGACATCGGCACTGGCAAACCCGGCATTGATGCTCACGGCAAAGACATCCGGCTGCTTCTCATAGGCGCGCGCCGCGGCAATGCGCTCGATCATCGGGCCGATGTCGGTGCGACCACCATTGACTTCTTCGAGCATGGGACGACGCACGAAGGTCGTGTGTGGTTTGATTTCACCGGCCATCGTCCGCTGGAGAATGTCTCCCGCCTGGCGACCGGTGTCACGCATATCGATATGCGGATAAGTTTTGAACGAAACAATAATGTCCGCCAGTTCACACATCCGCCTGCTGACATTCGCATGTGGATCCAGGGTGATGGCAATCGGCATTTCGTTGCCGACCAGGCTGCGGATACGCCGTAGCAATTCGCCTTCACCATCTTCACGAAAATCGAGCCCCATCGCCCCATGTAAGCCAAGCAGAAGCCCGTCATACTGATGCTCATTGATGCTGGAGAGAATCGGACCACAGAGCCAGTCAAACGCCTTGCGTCTTATTTTTCCGCTTGGCCCGGCAGCAGCACTAAGAACATGAGTGACTTGCCAATCATGCACACGGCCGGCGTCAAGGAAACCAGCCAGTTCGGTATTCTCGTCGCCGCGCTCCTTGATGGCTGCTGCGCCCATCAGGGCATAACGAGCCATAAAGGCTTCTTGCCCGGTTTTATGCAGACTGAAAAAATTGGTTTCATGGGAAATTTCAGCAGTCAGTACATTAAAACTCATGGGAAAATCCGTGCCTGCAAGAGAAAAACTAAGAGAAAAGCGAATATGAGAAGTGTAACATGCTGCTCTTTTGAAAAGCTTTGGCCGTTCATCTGAAACCAACAACGTTCATCATATACCATCCAGGAAATTGCGTTCTTTTTCTTTTCCGCTGCGGAGGTAAGAAGCTGACTTCATGCCGCATGTGAGGTGATAAGTCCCCCGAGCAAACGCCATAAAGTTCGATTTTTCAGTTATTTGCCAGAAGTTTATGCTGCAGTGTGTTAAAGTTATCAACGAAACCTGCCTAGTGGGAATTTATTTCCGCAGCATCCAACCTTAGTTGGGACCTCTCGTTGACCATCGACCAATACTGGTCGGAACGATCCCGTCGCCTCCTCTGAGACTCATACTCAAAGGAGTAGCTATGTTTATAGCACCGCCCGTCGTGTCTTTGAACACGTCCGAAACCCCTCTCACGTCTGCCAAGAATAAAATTACGCTGGCCGTCTCATCTCAATCGGCTGAAGACCAGCCTCGTATTGCCACCGCAATTGTCTATTGTGAAGCTAATTTTGGTGATATTGACGGCAAAACAGCCAACGGTCTGATCAGACGCTCAGAGAAGTATAAAATCCTTTCGGTTATCGACAGTAAAAAAGCCGGGCTTGATACCGGCATGGTCCTTGATGGCAAGACGAACGACATTCCTGTCTGTCGCGACCTTGCTGAGGCACTGGCTCAAGCCGGCCCAGTCCCTGATTTTTTCATTTTCGGCATGGCTCCATCGAGTGGCATGCTCTCTAAACACGAGCGCGGTCTGGTGCTTGAGGCGATGAGCCACGGGATGAATATCGTCAACGGTCTGCATGAATTTCTCAACGATGACCCGGTCTTTGCTGCTGCATGCATCGCCTGCAAGGTGGAAATTCTTGATGTTCGCAGACCCCGCGACAAGAAAGATTTGCACTTGTTCAGCGGGCGGATCGCCGAAGTCACCTGCCCGGTCATCGCTGTGCTCGGGACCGACTGCGCAATCGGCAAACGCACCACCGCCAACATCATAACCAGCGCTCTCAATGACTCGGGCATCAAAACGCTGATGATCGGTACCGGCCAGACGGGCTTAATCCAAGGGGCACGCTATGGGGTTGCGCTCGACGCCGTACCCTCTCAATTCTGCGCGGGCGAACTGGAAGCGACGGTCGTCAAAGCGTTCGAAAACGAGAGTCCCGATGTCATCGTTGTCGAAGGTCAAGGCGCGTTGAGTCATCCCGCCTTCTCCTCCACTTCTTTTATCCTCCGCGGCTGTTGCCCCAACGGCGTTGTGCTGCAGCATGCGCCACGGCGCAGTGAGCGCTGCGATTTTGAAAAAATGCCGATGCCGACACCGGCCAGCGAGATCAATCTTATCGAGACCTTCTCCGACACCAAAATTATCGGTCTGACGATCAACCATGAGGGCATGAACGACACCGAGGTAAGCGCAGCCATTACGCAGTATGAGCAGGAACTCGGTATCCCGGCCACCGATGCGCTGACGCGCTCGCCAGAGCGATTGGTCGAAATGGTTCTTGCGGCCTTCCCGGCGTTAAAGGGGAAACAGGCCGCTAACGCATGATGGCCGCCCCGCGGCTGAATATCGACCTCGACAAAATCTACCATAATGCCCACACACTGGTTGATCGATTGGCACAGCGTGGCATCTCGGTCACCGGCGTGACCAAGGCAACCCTTGGCTCCGCTGAGATTGCCGCTACGTTGCTGCGGGCCGGGGTAAAAAGACTGGGAGACTCGCGCATCGAAAATATCGAATCAATGCGTATTGGCCAGCAGTCGGCAGCAATGACACTGATCCGTTCACCGATGCTGAGTCAGGCGGGTCGCGTCGTCAGGTCTGTCGATGTGAGCGTCAACACCGAAATCGAGGTGATCAGAAAACTGTCCCTTGAGGCGCAAAAGGCCGATCGCGTTCACGGGATCGTTCTTATGGTCGAGCTCGGAGACCTCCGTGAAGGCATCATGCCCGATGATCTGATCGACACTGTGCGTGAAACGCTTGATTTGCCGAATCTCCAGTTTAAAGGGGTCGGCACCAATCTCGCGTGCCGAAGCGGAGTCTGTCCTGATGAAAAAAACATGGCCCTGTTATCCGCACTGGCTGACAAGATCGAAAAGACTTTCGACCTGACGGTCGAGATCGTATCGGGCGGAAACTCTGCCAACCTTCAGTGGGCTCTCAGTGGTGCGGAAACGGGACGGATTAATGATCTTCGCTTAGGGGAAGCGATCCTGCTCGGGTGCGAAACCCTCTATCGTCAGCCGATCGCCGGATTGCACACCGACGCAATCACCCTCAGCGCAGAAGTGATCGAAGCCAAAACAAAGCCATCCCAATCATCCGGCACGATCGCGCAAAATGCCTTTGGAGAGACGCCACCCGCTATTGATCGGGGGCAAGTCAGGCAAAGCATCCTCGCAGTCGGGCAACAGGATATCGACCCAGACGGCCTGCAACCACCAGCAGGGATCCAATTGATGGGAGCCAGTAGTGACCATCTAATCCTAGAGACCGAAAGCGATCACCTGTCGGTCGGCGATGAAGTGACCTTCCAACTTAACTACAGCGCACTGGTTCGTGCCATGACCTCTCCCTTCGTGACCAAGGTTGTCCCCCCCGCAGCAATACATCGAGGCACTGCAGGGGCGTAGTTGCGTAAGAACTTTCGAAACGAACTCAATTCAACAACAGGTCAAACGAACATGGCCCGTCCCCTCAAACTGAAGGAGACGGGCCATGCTGCACTGGCAAAAAATCAGGGGTGACTAGAAGACAGAGTGGATCCGATAAAAAGGAGCTAACGGCAGGTGACCAGATTTGCAGTTTGTGACTTCAGGTCAAAAACGACCTTCACCTCCTGATTACGCAATTGCCGGAGAACCTGCTCAACTTTATCTTCCAGCGTGCAACCGACCTCGGCCCAGTCGGCGCCGTCCCGAGTGACAAATTCCTGGATCATCCGCCGCAGCGTATCGGGATCGAGCTGGGCGTACGGCACCTCAAGCCCCTCTTCCGGCGATTCAATTTTATTTTCTTCAGACATAACTCACCTCAATCGCCGGGTTCGCGGGTGGCTAAAAAAGCTGCCAGTTGATTATCCAGAGAACGGATCAGGCTGCGCTTCTCGTCCGGTCGCAGTTTTTTGATCTGGATTTCACGACGGCTGGCGCTGCTGCGATCGTGATCCTGCTCCAGATAGACGATTTGCCGCGGAGAGCGACCACGAAAATACTTGGCCCCGCTTCCGGCAGTATGCTCAGCAAAACGCCGCTCGACGTCGGTGCTGATCCCGGTATAGAGGGAATCGTCCGAGCAGTGGATAATATAGACCTGCCAGTTCATGTGCGCGTCCCGTTGCCTGCTGCTTGTCGTTGGCCTTATGAAGCTGCCGCGCACGGTAACATGCAAAAGGAATGCTGACCACTCCCCTTATCCCCTTGCTTATAAAACCCACCGCCACTAAACTCCCCCAATCGTCAATTCTCACAAAAGATGGATCAAAAACAGCCGATGAGTGACCAACAAAACAAAAACCCGCTACACGGTGTGACCCTTGAGCAGATCATTAACAGCCTGGTCGAATATTATAGCTGGGACGACCTGGGGCAGCGTATCAACATCAAGTGTTTCAATAACGACCCTTCAGTGAAGTCCAGCCTCAAATTTCTGCGCAAGACCCCCTGGGCAAGAAAGCAGGTCGAAAATCTCTACCTGGCGATGAAGACCAGCGACAATAAGTCGACTTGAACGATTCAATCATACCCATGCAAGAGTTGATGCTGTTGACCGATGGCAGCGTAAATACCCAGTCGAAGATCGGCTACGGAGCCTACCTCGCGGTGCTTGACCCGGAACTTTCTGTCGATCAGTTAAAAACGCAGGTCAAAGTGAAGCGTTTTGCGCAGACATCTTCGACAAAACTGGAACTACAGACGTTATTATGGGCTCTTGACGAACTTCAGCCATCAGACTGCAAACTGATTGTCTATACTGATTCGCAAAACATCATCGGTCTTCCGGCAAGACGGCAACGCCTAGAGCAGAATGATTACCGCTCGAAGAAAAATATCCGCCTGAAAAACTACGCACTGTATCAGCAGTTCTATCGACTCAGCGACCAATTAAATTGTAATTTTGTCAAATTAGCAGGCCATCTGCCAGCGGATCAAAAGACCCCGACTGATCATCTTTTCACCCTGGTGGATAGAGCATCGAGGCAGGCATTACGCGAAGACAATCAGGCTGAAAGCTCAACTGAATAGACTCCTTAAAGGGTCAGCCCTTGATATTTGCAAACTATTAAAATAAGAATTTACCGCCCCGTGCGAACACAGAAGGACACTCGATGGCCCTGACCGCCACCATTTTTAAAGTCGATCTGCAGATTTCCGATATGGATCGCAACTATTACGCCGAGCACCAACTGACCCTGGCCCGACATCCCTCGGAGACCGACGAGCGGATGATGGTCCGCCTGCTCGCCTTTGCCCTGCACGCCGATGAGCAGCTGAATTTCACCAAGGGGCTGTGCGACGACGAAGAGCCGGATCTCTGGCAGATGAGTTTGACCGGGGAGATAGAACGGTGGATCGATGTCGGCCTGCCGGATGAACGCCGACTGCGTAAGGCCTGCAATCGTTCTGCTCAGGTTTCTCTCTATACTTATGGTGGTCGCGGCGCCGATCTGTGGTGGCAGCGCACTGCGGACAAGCTGCAACGTTTTAACAACCTCAGCGTTATCGAGCTGCCGGAAACAGCAACCAAAGGTTTGACGAGTCTGGTGCAACGCAGCATGCAGCTACAATGCACGATACAGGATGGCGAGATCTGGCTGAGCAGCGGCGAACAGACCTGCAGTGTCACCCCACTGATCCGTCAATCAGCAGATTCATTACACAACTGAGGCCGATGAAAACAAGCGTCCCAAAGACCCATTGCCCCCTGTGTCAAGCCGAGCAGATCGAGTTATTTTTCGAGGATAAACTGCGCAGCTACCTACGCTGCTCCCTTTGCGCCTTGGTCTTTGTTCCGCAACGCTATTGGCTGAGTATCGAGCAGGAAAAAGCGATCTATGATTTGCATCAGAATGATGTGCAGGATCAGGGTTATCGCCAATTTCTCGCGCGCCTTGCAACCCCCTTACTGGAGCAGCTCGCCCCTGATCAGCGGGGTTTGGACTTCGGTTGCGGTCCTGGGCCGGCTCTGGCGGCAATATTCAAGGAACGGGGTCATCACATGGATCTCTTTGATCCATTCTACTTTAACGATCCTGCGCTGCTAACAAAGCAGTATGACTTTATCTGCGCCACCGAAGTTGTCGAGCACTTGCACACTCCGGACAAAGAATTCACCACCCTTTTTTCGCTGCTAAAACCAGGTGGTTGGTTGGGACTGATGACTAAGCTGGTGATCGATCAACAGGCATTTCGTCAGTGGCACTATATTCGTGACCTGACCCACATCTGCTTTTACAGCCACAGCACCTTTGAATATCTGGCGCAACGCTTCGATACCGAACTCAGCTTTGCGGCAAAGGACGTCATCCTGCTTAGAAAACCCTAGCTACGACGACTGACAGCGAGTCGGCCCAAAAAACCCACCACCTTGCTAGCGCTTTAACTCTTCCGGTTTTTCTTTAACCATCGGTTCGGCCGGCCGAAGGACTTGCCCGACACGAAAACCTCCGCTCAGAACTTCCGCAACCGAGTATTTATCCAGAACCTCGGTCACGCGAATTCGTCCCGCTAAAACTCCCGGTTCGCGGCCCAAAACATCACCCGTTTTCGGATCTATCAGCGGCTCACCTTGCGTATAGACGGCCCAGTCGGAGCCGACCGTGATGTGGCGGTTACCCCCCCCACTGATGATGGCCCGGCGACCGTCTACCTTAACCACAGCGGGACGCCACTCTTCTGTGGCAATGGCTTTGCCTATTTCAATAAGACACTCTTGCATGACTTTTTGGGTTGCTTTGCCCAGCGGGGTGCGAAAGAAAGCCTTGCCCCCGAAGCCGACATTTTTATAGGTCGCATTAAAATCGACCGAACCGGCGCTTGCTGAGCCTTCCATACTTTTACTCGCGACGATTTCGCCACTTTCGACCTCGATGACATAAATGGTGACGGAAACAACCGCGACCTCACCGCTGCCACCAACCCCCAACTTGCTGCCGATAACGCGCAAAGCGCCCCCTCCGACATGGGCAAAATCGGTTACCGCCCCTTTGATCAGATACTGCAGATTTTTAAGCTTGCCCTGCTGCAGTTTTCCCTGTGTACGAAAAGCTGCATTTTGCTGAATATCCAGTTCGGAGAGCACAACATCCAGATCTCTGCGGGTCAAAACCGTATAGCGGTTCGTCTTAACCAGTGCATCAACCAGCAGATCGCGCATCCCGTTGCTCAGTTTCCACTGACGACTGAGCGAAGCCTTATTATCAAATTCCAAAATGGCAACGCGGGGTTTTTCGTATTTATAGCCCTCTGCCTGAAAAGTGCTTAACGGAGCACAAGCAGTCAAAGCGGTCAGAAAGAGCAGGCAAACGCCTGAGAGTAACTTTTTCACAATCAATGCCTTCCACGAAATTACGTCCGCAAGCAAATCCAATTCTCTTTTTACTACGTGTTGATGTTTTTAAAAAGGAATCTTGTACGATTTATTTGTCAATGATTCCACGACACGCCAATGCCCACAACCAAGTTTGTGGCTATTTTCCAGGAAAGCTTTTGGCCCGTAACGTTGTTGCAACGCTACGGGAGAGAACCACTGTATACCGTCAATTTAAGTCACCTCACAGAACGGTCAATCGTGAGATTAAGTGCATCACAACAGACCACACCACCTCCTCAAAGCCACAGATAGAATCTTTTCGTCTACAGAAACCCGCGATTACGGATTTTCGAAAAATGGCATGCATTTCGTTCAAGGATCATAAAAGCATTCTTTTATCAAAAACTTGCGAGGTATACTTGATAAAATCTAGCCGGTCTGGGCCTCATAGCCTTTTCCCAGAATTTGCCATAACAATAGATGCAAAGGTTGATTATATGCATGAGAACAGCTTGAAGTGCCCCAAATGTAATGCCGCCGTCACCATTTACAGAAACCCGTTCCCCACGGTCGATATTATTATTCGTCAGAACGAACGGATTGTGCTCATAGAACGTAAAAACGAACCTTACGGCTGGGCGCTGCCCGGTGGTTTTGTTGACTACGGCGAGAGCCTTGAGCAGGCTGCGCTGCGCGAGGCCAAAGAGGAGACGGCGCTGCAGCTCAACAACTTGTGCCAGTTCAGAGCCTATTCCGACCCCAACCGGGACCCACGCCAGCACAACATTTCCATGGTCTTTACCGCCGAAGGGGAAGGTCTGTTGTGCGGTGGTGATGATGCGGCCCAGGCACAGCTCTTTGCCATCGATCAACTGCCGGTCGAACTCTGCTTCGATCACGCTCAGATTCTTCAGGATTATCGCGACAGCTTAGCTGGCCTCAAGGTCAGTAGTAGGTAATTTTAGTTTCTAATTTACTCCCTTTGATAGTTATTTAGTCCACCGTACCGACAACAGTACGACGACCCCAGATCAGGGCCTGTTGATGGGAGTCAAAATACAGATCAAGTCGGTTATTTCCTTTGATCGCCGATCCCTTGTCTTCTACCCGGCCCCAGCCATAGCCAGGAATATAGATTCGGGTTCGCGGTTTGATGTAACTCCAGTCGGCAGCAATTGTCCCATCCTGAGGAGCCCACATCCAGGGTAGCAGCAATCGATGCGGCAAGGTCCAGGGATGGGTCAGGGTGTCGAGAGATATAAGGCCAGCGTAGGGTTCGTGTGGTTCGGTTCCCAATGCGGTGCGACCGGTATAAACATCATCTTTATTGGGGCCAGCATTAAAATGTCGATTCCAGAAGTCTGGGAAATCCCGAGACCAGGAACAGCATGAAGAACAATTGCAGTAGGCAGTTGTCTCAAACTTTTTTGAATGCGGTGACGCACAGGCGACACAGTGGGAAATTGCCGAAATTTACTATATTCGAGATTGTAAGCCACGTTGGTTTGGTCACCAATTTGCTACTGCGGTAGATCCCATTTGCAGGCACTCGTCTGTTATAATCAAAGCATGGTGATCTTTCTCGAAAGGGTGGTTTGAGCTGTGGATACGACACTAATGACTCCCGGAGCGTACATCTGGTTGGAACCCTTATAAGGGTAGAGACGATCGACTAGCAGAAACATAACTCTCTCTCAGGGAGGGTAAGATGAAACGAAACTTTTCATTACTCATGACAGTCAGCCTGCTGCTAGCATTTTCCTCGGCACAGGGACAGGGTTTTCTTCAACCGGTTTCCACCATCGATCAGCGGGCAGCGAATGAATGTTTTCAGTCTGCGCTGGAATACAACACCTCCGGGATTGCTGCAAACTGGCATAACCCCGACGCCAACATTTCTGGCATGACGATGCCGGTCAAAACCCTGCTAACGACAACTAGGCAGTCATGTCGCGAATTCCATCAGTCCATCATCATTGACAATCGCGAGCAGCAGGTCGATGGAACTGCCTGTCGACAACCTGATGGCAGTTGGTGGATTGTCGACCCGAAAACATTGCAGCCAGTAGTAAAAAAAACCCCGAGGAGAAGAAACTCTATGTAGATGTGCAACCACGACGCTATTACCCGTACAGGTATCCCAATGCTCTGTTCTTCAACTTCGGGTATTCAAAGCATCGTGGTCACAATCATTTTAAACGCCTTCATCGCTGAAACGGGTCTCATTTATGGCATTTTGACAACAGGTGGAGGTGGAAACACCGCCACTAGAGTCACAACAGTTGCGGACTCCCTGCTTGGTGGAACTAATTGATCTGCGGGGGGTGTAATTGACGCCAGATAGTTGTATAATCCAAGTGTAGGATGTTTTAGATTCGCTAACCCCAGCAAGGAGGTTTGCCTATCGAAACTACGCCCGATTCAATGATGAGTACTACACAGCAACCGGCGACCATTGAGCGCCGGAAGATCCCGTGACCAGGGAAACTCGCAGAATAGTTAGAAGGCCCGCGCGGCAAGTGGCGGGCCTTTCACTTTAGGTTTTATCAAAATCTAGATGTTTTGGAACAGGAAAGCCGCCGGAAATGCTCCGACGGCTTTTTCAAATGTAACAACATTCGAGACAGGGGGAAATTGCCTACTCGACCAACTGCGACTCAACAATACTTGTTATACTGAAGAAGCGACTCTCAGAAGCTGACTGCACCATCAAGGGATTAAACATAGGGATGAATTTCGGTGAAGTTTCAGGCCAGTCTGTAGCCCATTCAATCTAAGGCCGCCCAGAGAGAACGACATGGGCAATCCTAAGGGCGGCGTTCGTGGAGTGTTACCTGAGAAGCAGAAGTACTGATATCTCATATTGCACAACGGAGGAACGTTGAATCCTTCAATCAAAAACATAGCCGCTATTTCTTCACTATTGCTCATACTGGTTATATCCACCCATGCCCTTGCTATTGAATTTGATGTGTGGAAAACAGGCATGACTTTATCTGAGATAGTCGAGACAGCAAGAGCTAACAACATTCCCCTAACTCAGACTGGTGTCACCTCCAAAGATAGTGGCTTTAATCAAAGGTTCATCAATGAGCGATTCTGGAAGGCCTCTTCCGTTGGATATTTAACCAAGCTATTAGGAGTTAGCTCAACAGTCAGCATGAAAATTGCTCCTGAGCGACCCAGAATACTCTATGAGATAGAAGTCATGATGACTGGAGCAATGGTCAAAAAACAGTTTTACCCAGCACTGATCAACGTGTTCACCGAGAAATATGGACATCCTAGCAAGATCAAACGTAGCCTGAAGAAAGTATATCAGTGGAATCTCAATGACACCGACCAAATCATGTTGAAACTATTCTCTGCTCCAATCCTTACATACACAGACGTATCTTACAAAAAAGCTGTCGAGACTAAGGGTGGCTACAAGTACCAGGATGATAAAAATGGGAGCATCAAGAAGGACACTGATAAGTTTTAAAGGAGGGAAGCCAGTTGCCTAATCACGTACCCGACGGCAACTCTGGTGCCTTGAATGAAGATGGCCCGCAATCCAAGACACTCGTCCCCGCAGTTTTCAAAACTTTGAACCTGATCGACAACCGACCGTCCCAAAGATCCGATCTGCAAACCAGATCTATTAAAGTCCCCGCCGGACCGAGCTGACCAATTCTCTACCTAGTCGGCATGAAATATGGGAAATAGAAAGCTGGGAGATAGTCTTGCTGTTTGAAGGATACATACTAAAAATCTAAAAAAACTTTGCTCCTGTAAGGGAATTTTCCAATAACAAAGACTTAATATTTGGTCCACTGTGCCTATTGCTTCCGTGATACAGAGACTAATTTCGTAAGCTTCAGATCTTCAAAGAGCTTTGAGATGGCTTAACCCTGCATTTCATGCGAAGAACAACTCAATCCACAAACAGAGTTAAAAACCAACCCAATGACCAACGACGGTATCCCCTTGCGTAACCAATCACCTGCAACGTACACTCCCAGCGATAGAAACCATCAACTGTTTTGCGAGATACCAGCCATGTCATTTTTATCCCTCGAACTTTCCGAGCCAATACTCCGCGCCCTCAAAGAGAACGGTTACCGCAAGCCGACGCCGATCCAGCTCAAGGCGATCCCTGCGGTGCTTTCCGCTCAGGACGTCATGGCCGCCGCACAGACCGGCACCGGTAAAACAGCTAGCTATACTTTGCCATTGCTGCAGCGCTTGGCGACTGGCGACAAGGTCAGAGCAAACCACATCCGTGCCCTGGTACTGGTGCCGACCCGCGAGCTGGCGGTTCAGGTTGAGCAAAGCATTGCCAGCTACGGCAAATATATGCCACTTCAAAGCGCCGTTGTTTACGGCGGAGTTAAGATCAATCCGCAGATGATGAAACTGCGCAGCGGCGTAGATATCCTAGTAGCGACTCCGGGACGGCTGCTCGATCTGGCCGATAAGAACGCTGTCAAATTTGACCAAGTCAAAACCCTGGTCCTCGATGAGGCTGATCGGATGCTCGATATGGGGTTCAGCGAAGAGATCGGGAAAATCCTTGCGTTGCTGCCGAGACAGCGCCAGAACCTGCTTTTTTCGGCGACCTTTTCCGACGAGATTCGCAACCTCGCTGACAAGCTCCTTAAGCGTCCGCTAAAAATAGACATCAGTCCACGTAACTCGGCAGCAAAGAACGTCAAGCAATTTGCCTACGAGGTCGATAAAAATAAGAAATCGGCCCTGCTCAGCCACCTGATCAGTACCAAAGACTGGTCGCAGGTGCTGGTCTTTACCCGCACCAAAAACGGTGCCGACCAACTGGTGCGGCACCTGAAAAGCGAAAACCTCTCTGCCGTGGCAATTCATGGCGACAAAAGCCAAGGCTTGCGCAGTCGCGCGCTGACCGATTTCAAAGCCAACAAGACCAGAGTGTTGGTCGCCACCGACATCGCCGCGCGCGGTCTCGACATCGATGATCTGCCGCACGTCATCAACTTCGACCTGCCCAAAGTGCCAGAAGACTATGTACACCGGATTGGTCGCACTGGGCGCGCCGGCCTACAAGGGGAAGGAATCTCCCTGGTCAGCGCCGATGAGGTCAAACTACTCGCGGCGATTGAATCGCTGATCAAGCAGACCCTGGTCCGCGAAGTGGAGACCGGGTTTGTCCCGAACCACAAGGTCCCATTGACCCGGCAAACCAAGGTCAGGCCGAAAAAACCAAAGAAGTCAAAACAGGGACAAGCGCGGGGGGAAGAACCGAAAACTGCTGATGAGTCAAAACGAACCGGCGTTAAATCACGCCGGGGTGGCAAACTGCAGGACACTGACAAACCGCAAGGAGCACCCGGCGGCAGAAGAAATCAGCGCCAAGAGCGGGACACTAAAAAACGTTCGACTGCAAAGCCGAAATCGGGCGTCCGCTGATAAAAATATTGGGCGAAAAGACTAGGCCTTGGCAAAGAGACATTTGAGATAGCGGCTTTCAGCAAAATCGAGGGGATGATCGAGGGCATGACTGGTCTCTGAAATCTTCCGCAGCGGACGTCCGGCGCGGGCAGCGGCATCACACACGGTCTTGCGGAAATCTTCGGGACTGATCGGGTTCGAGCAGGACGCGAGAACGATATCACCGCCGGGGGCCAGCAGGCTGACGCCTAAACGGGCCAGGCGAGCATAGGCGTTTAGCGCCTCTTTGACTTGGGAACGGCGTACCGCAAAAGCCGGTGGGTCGATGATCACCAGATCGTATTTCTTACCCTGCTTGACCAATTCCGCCAGCGCCTTAAAGGCATCATCCTCAATGGTCAGATGCGTCGCGGCAGCGATAGCGGGGACATCGGCATTGAGGGCGAAATTACGTTGTGACGATTGCAGAGCGGGGCCACTCTGATCGAGGCTGGTGACTTCTGTTGCGCCACCGCGGGCCGCCGCGAGGGAAAATCCGCCATTATAAGAGAAGGCGTTGAGGACCCGACGCCCCTTGGCCAGTCGCTCGACCCGGGCCCGGTTGTCGCGCTGATCAAGGAAGAAGCCGGTCTTCTGCCCGCGCACCGGATCAACCTCGAAACGCAGTCCGTTTTCGAGACAGGTGAGGGTTTCGCTAATCGGCGGGCCATAAATAATCTGCCCGTCGCTCAGGCCGCGCAGAAACTCCGGATGCTGCTTCATTCCACGGCTGATACGCAGCACAATCCGCACCAGCGGTTGCTGCTCCAACAGGCAGGTCAGACAATCGAAGAGGTGCGGCAGCCAGGCCAGGGTATAGAGTTTGACCACCGCCGTGTCGGCATAGCGATCAATCACCATCCCCGGCAGTCCGTCGCTCTCGCCATGAATCATCCGATAGCCATCGGTGTTTGTTTTAAGCAGCGGCAGGCGGCGCGCCAGCGCAGTGGCAATCCGTTCGGCAAAAAAGGCGCGATCGATGGGCCCAGGCTTACTGGCACGTAAGGCACGCAGCCGGATCGGCAAAAAAGGATCGTAGAGACCGATGGCGACAAAGCGTCTTTTCGCATCAAAGACGACCGCCAGATCGCCCGGCTGTCCCCGGTGACTCTCGGCTTTTATTTTTTCTGCATAAAGCCAAGGATGACCCCGATGAAGGCTTGCCATGCCACTATTTGTCACTTGCAGTTTTACGGGTTTTGCAGCACAGCGTGGGTATTCGGCCAACAGGGGATGTAGCTTGTCACTCATTGCAGAAATCCTAACCTCGGGATGCTTCGGCTCCGCAAGCGACGGTCCTTAGCCGGGAAACGAAAAAACCGACTTTAGCAGATGTCGGCACGAAGATGGAGCTCCTTTTGAACTATTTTAGCGCTGTTGTCCAGCGCGAGGTCTTCTTCGCGCTTGTCTGTCGACAAACTATCTTCTATAGTCCCGCGACAAACGCACATAAACGCAAACGGGAGAAAGACTTATGCAACTCGACCTGGACAAGCTGGAGCACCTGATTAACAAACGCACTGATCGCATTGAAGAGATTGTCGCCGGAAGCGGCTACCTGCCGAGAACAGTGATCGGGGTCGGCACCTTTTTACTCGACAACGATGGCGATATCGACCTGCTGACGTCCAAACAACAGGTCACCTTTGAAAAATTTATCAAGCCGCTGCTGGATTAACCCAGCCCGCTATAGCCCATCAGAAAGTTCCCGCCGCTTGGGCGAAAAGCGGATCGCCATAATACGCACGAACATCAGCGTCAAAACCAGCGCAATAACAATCAGCATGCGGGTGGTTTCAATTTCCCGGTACCAGAAGGCCAGCACTTCGGTCAGCACGGCAACCAGCACGGTATCGATAATATAAGTCACCTTGACCCGCCCTTCGACCAGATAGGCCATGGCGGTACGAAACACCTCGACCACCGCCAGTACCGTCAGCACGTCGATCAAAATGACTTTGAGACTGTGGTGCAGACTTTCCTCGTGCAGGATCAGCGCAAAGCAGTGGTACAGATCAATAAAAGTTCGCGCGACCCCGGCGCAGATAGTCCCTAACAAAGCCAGCAACAACAGGCTCAATAGGGCCTTGTTCGAATGTTCAAAAAACTGGCTGGGAAAATCCTTCAACACAATCCGTCTTTCCATTGTTTTTTGCTCCCCTTTATTTCAATTTACGCGGATTGTCCCGTTTGATTGTTTGTGTTTGATGTCACTCTGGTTATGTTTTGCTGAGCCTCCGCCGTAAAAACCAGGTTTTCCGCCAGCCCCGAGGTCGAAGAACTCTACCCACAGGCGATTGGCCAGTTGTTGTCCGACAACCGCGTGCCGGAAGCTGCCGAGGCCTTTCTCGAAATTCACTAGCTTTAGATGAAGGGGATCGAAGCCAATGCGCTCTACCGCTTGGCGACCTGATTGCGCAAAAACTTCCCTTTCACTAATCATCAAAGCAGTGGTAAATTGAACGCATGAACCGAGGAAATAACCCTGGGTCAGTACCCTGTAACTGATGCGAAGCGGCTCACCATCACGTTCGAAAACAGAAGCAACCGACCTGAGCAGGAACGCAGAGTCGGGGAGAAAGGTTTTTTTGTGCGAACAAGATTCTATTATTTGATCATTATGCTCTTACTGCTGACGACAACTCCGGCGCTGGCAGGCAACTATACCTATATCGAAACAGAGCAGTTACGCGACAACTTGACCGCCCAAAAGCAACTGATCATTCTGGATATCCAATTTCTCGGCGCCTACAAAGCTGGTCATTTCGCAGATGCCATCGCCACCTACGCTTATCCGCTGAAAACGACCGAAAACCGTGCGGCAATTGATGCCGTTCTTCCGGAACTTAAAAAAGTCGCGACACCGATAGTTATTGTCAGCCATCGTGGCGGCGGCGGAGCCATGCGGGCCTTTGACTACCTGAAAGAACGGGGCATTGACATAAACAGGCTTTCACTTCTCCGTAAAGGTATGCAAGCCTGGCCTTATAAGGAATTTGTCGAAGTCCCTGAAGATTAATACTTAATTGATATTTTTCTGCAGCTCAGGATATCCATGGCAACATCTACTGGCAGCGGCAATTTACCTTTGCACCGGTAAATCACTCTGCCCATTAAGGGAGATGCTTCGGTATGGAATTTAGTCAGCTTTATCAATTGGGCCTCGACTTTTACCATCACTATCCCCTGTTCTGTTATATTGCTGCCGGACTACTTGCCTTGTTCGCCCTCTGGAAACCGTTCAAGGTACTAAAAAGCGTATTTTGGCTGACGATACTCGTCATCATCATCTATTTAATTTTTCAACTTATCGGTTCGATGGACGCAGGCATAAAAATGAAAGACAAAGCCATCCACCGCACCGAAAAAGCACTCGAATAGCCATACTCATGAATAACCTGCAGATCTCCAATCGAATCACGATTCAACTGGCCGAAATCGAATTGACAGCGATCCGCTCACAGGGCGCTGGCGGACAAAATGTCAACAAGGTCGCCACCGGCATCCATCTCCGCTTTGACATCCGCAATTCCTCCCTTCCGCAGCAAATAAAGGATCGCCTGTTGCAGCTCCGCGATCACCGGATCAGCAAAGATGGCATTCTGGTTATCAAATCACAGCAAACCCGCAGCCAGGAGCAAAACCGGCTCAATGCTTTGGCCTCGCTGCAAGAATTAATAAAAAAGGCGTTGATCGTCCCGAAGTCGCGTAAAAAAACCAAACCGAGTCGCGGCGCAAAAGTAAGACGTCTGCAACAAAAAACCAATCGCGGCCAGATCAAATCGATGCGTCAAAAAGTCACCGAATAAATTGCTCTTCCTTCAATCAACGTCCTTATTTCAGTCTGAATCGGTACCCCATAGCGCCATCTCAATCACCCCTATGAATGCTTAATTGCAGCAGATTGTGACGCAATTCGGCCACCCATAATTATTAAAAACCGCCATCCCTAAAAGGAATGGCGGTTTCAAAAATTACTCCGTGTTGATATTTTTAAAAAAGGAATGTATCCATTGTGCAGTGGTTCAATAAATCTGGACACCAATTAAGGTGGTATAGTCGCCACCCAACGAGAGGTGTTCAATGAATCAAAAAAACAGAATATCATTCACGAAAGAGTTCAAACACGAAGTTGCGATTCTAGAACTAAAAACCAACCCGTCTATTATCCGTTCCCCCAAACCAAACTGCGTGCAATCCAGCCAACCCTTTTGCTCTCATGCTCTACCTTCAACCAATCATCTTTTTGCTCCAACACCTTAAAGGCAACCCCGCGATTAGCACGAAAAAGCAACTCATTCCCCTTTCCCGGGCCATTGCGAACATTGCCACTACGGACCTTAATCACCACGGTTCGCCCAGCTTCGATGGCGGTCTTTTCAACCCAACCATCACGCCCCATAAAATCGGATACCCGGTAATACTCTCCATCCTCCTCAACGACGGTCAATGGATAATTCCGAGGGACAACCAAAACTACCTGAGCTAGGTATGGATTTGAAGAATCACGGATTTCTGCAGAATGATTTTTAACTGATAAAACATCCGCAGAGACATAAGTTACACCGCTCAATACCAGTAAAATAGCAATGACTAACTTCATAACGCCCCCTTTCAGTGGCAAACATTGTTCAATAGTTCCAGATCGACCCTATTTACTGACCTCTTTCATTTCTGATTTTTCCGTATTCTGATAAGCGATCAGTTGCCTTAAATAATCCAGATTTTTTCCAGCTTTCACATAGTAACTGGGACTCAATTCCAACGCTTTAACAAATGCAGCTTCGGCCTGTTTCCAACGATTTTGTACCAGATGAATATAGCCGGCATTATTTAGCGCACCAGCCTGACCTATACTGCTCGCAAAGAAAGCCAAACCTCGCGCTTCATCTCCATTCAAAATATACGCAGCCGCAAGATTATTCTTGATCAAGCGATCTTCAGGTTTCAACCTTACGCCTACCGAAAAGACGTCTATCGCCCGGGCATATTCAGCCTGAATCAGATAATGAAATCCCAGATTATTAAAGGCAGATGGGTTCAACGCCTGTAACTCTGTCACCTGAAGGTACAATTCTTCGGCCTTTGCACTCTGCTGCAGAGTGTCGTAACAGATGGCCATTTCAGTTAGAATATCAGGATTATCTGCTGCCAGATGCTGAGCTTGTTGCAAATACCTATCAGCGGTAACGCAATCACCTGTTAGCCGATAAGTCTTGCCCAAGCCAAACAGGGCCAGCTGATTCTCCGGGTCGTATTTAAGAGCCTGCGAAAAAGCCGTTTGCGCCTTGGCTAACTGGTTTTTCTTCAGAAACAGTCCACCCAGAAGTTGATATGCCTCTACATTATCTGGTGCCAGCATTAAAGCTTTGAGCAGGTGCAGTTGGGCCAAGGGCAAGTTATTCTGTTCCAGATAAGCCGCCCCCTTGACCAGCAGAGTCTCCACAGGCATTTCTTCCAGCCTGTCGGTAACCTTCTCTTCCGACAGAGCCTCATGAGCGACTGGGGCAAATGCTATCGCTGTCGGTTGCACTGCACAGCCGCCAAGATAAACAGTCCAACTCGCTAGCAGAAGCAAACAAACAGGTAATGGCAAATTCCTCATAATATGCGTCCCTCCTTAACCGAATATTTCATTCTCAACCACCCTGGCCCAACACCGGCAACAGCACCTTAAAGATCTTCAGTCCGGCAGGTCCCAATAGAACCACCATGGTTGCCGGGAAAATAAACAGGATCAATGGCAGGGTCAGCTTGATCGCAGTTTTTGCGGCCTTCTCTTCGGCGACCTGGCGCCGCTTGACACGCATGGCATCAGAATGCACCCGGAGGGCCCTGGCCATACTGGTGCCAAAACGCGTGGTTTGTACCAGCATCGTCATCAGGTTTTGTACTTCGGGAACCCCGGTGCGCAGGCTCATATTCTTCAAGCTTTCGCTGCGCGGACGTCCCGCCCGGATCTCACGATTCACGGTATGAAATTCATCGCTTAAATCTTTATTCAAAGAACGCAGCTCATCAGCAACACGCTTGAATGTCATATCGAGACCCAAGCCGGATTCAACACAAATCACCATCAAGTCCAGAGCATCTGGCAGCGCCCTGAGTATCCCCTGCTGGCGCTTTTTAATGATGGTACTCAAAACCACCGCCGGGATAAAGTAACCAACAATTGTCAGACCCAGACAAATCAGAAGAATTTGCGGAGTCAGATTATAAAACATACCGCGCAGCAGGAATAATCCCGGCAGCAGACAAGCCAAAACCAGCTTGAGGGCAAAATAGATGCGATAGCTCTTCTGCGAACGGAACCCACCTTGCGTCAAGCGAATCCGCGCCTGCTGGCGGCCTGCGGCGTTACTTGGCGATAGGATGCCATGCAGCGGCGTTGCTACCTTGGCAACCAGACCCCGATCCTCACCCTCGAGCAGCTTGGTTTTCTTCACCTTAATCGCTGGAGTCTCTTGGGTAAGTAACTTACCCAGCCGTTGGGAGGTCGGGTTACGGCGGAGGATAACCAACGACAGAACACCGACAGACAGAACCACAGAAGAGAATACTGTCAACCGAATCAATAGCAGGTCACCGCTGACAACCATTTGATTAACGAAACTCATGATACTTGCCATAGTTCACCCCTTACATCTCGATACGGATTATTCTACGGATCATGACAACACCTAAAGTCATCATACCAATTGCCCCGGCCAGCAGCTTCTGCCCCTCTTTATCGATCCAGAGCATCGAGATATAATCGTAATTCAGGAAATAGATAACGAAAAACATCACTATCGGCAGCATCACCAGAATCACCCCGGACACCTTGCCTTCGGCGGTAAGGGAGGCGACGTGGCGCTTAAATTTAACCCGTTCACGAATCAGCTGGCTGATGTTATCGAGGATTTCCGCGATATTCCCTCCGGTCTCCTTCTGCACCAAAATCGCAATGGTGAAATAGCGTAGATCCGAGCTGGCTACGCGGGCACAGAGGTTTTCCAGCGCTTCCTTGAGGGTCAGCCCCAGACTGATTTCATCGACCACCGCGGAAAATTCTGCGCCGAGCGGGTCGGGCATCTCTTCGGCAAGCATTTCAAGCCCGGAAGAGAGCGCATGCCCGGAACGCAACGCCCGCGCCAGCAAATCCAGCCCTTCCGGGAGCTGATCGTGGAATTTTGCCAGAGATTTTTGTTCCGCAGAACGTAGCCACAACAGTGGGACAAACAAAAGCAGCCCACCGAGGGCCAGTGCGACGGCGGTTGAGTTCAAAAAATGCAAGCCGATCAGTGTGCCGACTCCCCCGAGGATACAGCTGAGCAACACAAAACTTGTCGCCGTAATTGGCAAGCCAGTTCGCAATAATAAACGGTCTAGCCGAGCCACACGAGGTAACGAGAGAAAGAAAGCTTCCAGTGGCCCGGCCTTGCTGAAAACCTTTTTCCGGTAGAGACTCAGTTTCTCCTGGCCATGCTTGCCACCGGCAGAGATGGTCAGCAGACGTGTTTTCAACTTGCGCTTTTCCACCAGTTTGCTGCCCGACCAAACCAAGTAAACGCACTGTACGGTCAAGACGACAAACAGAAAGATAGCTCCGTAAAGCAGCATAGTAAGCAGGTCCATAATCTCTTGCTCCTTCCTGCACAAAAGGCTCAATCGGGGGAGAACAGCTCTTCCGCAAAACTGATCCCAGCCAGTTCGAGACGTTCTGCAAACCGGGGTCGAATTCCGGTCGGCACAAACCGCCCCAGGACCTTGCCGTTCGCGTCGATCCCCTGTCTTTCATAACGGAAAATTTCCTGCAGGGAGATAATTTCTCCCTCCATCCCCACCACTTCAATGACAGACATAAGTTTGCGCGAACCATCGGTCACCCGGGAAACCTGAATGATCAGATCGAGCGCCGAGGAGACCATGAAGCGCATCGCCTTTTCCGGCAGATTGACACCGGTCATCAACAACATCGATTCCAGCCGGGTCAACGAATCCCGGGGGGAATTGGAGTGGATGGTCGTCAGGGAACCTTCATGGCCGGTATTCATCGCCTGCAGCATATCGAAAGCCTCGGTGCCACGAACCTCACCAATGATAATCCGGTCCGGGCGCATCCGCAGACTGTTGCGCACCAGATCCCGCTGGGTCACCGTTCCGGTTCCCTCGATATTGGCCGGCCGGGTTTCCAGACGCACCACATGTTCCTGCTGCATCTGCAATTCGGCCGAATCTTCAATCGTAACAATCCGTTCATTTTCCGGAATGTAGCGCGACAAGACATTCAGCAAGGTGGTTTTACCGGCACCCGTGCCGCCGGAGACCATGATATTCAACCGAGCCTTAACGCACTTAGCGAGAAAGGTGGCAATGTTCGGCGTTAGCGTTCCGTATTCGACAAGATTCTCCATCTCAAGAACCTTGCCGCCGAAACGTCGAATTGAAAGGATCGGCCCATCGACGGCCAGAGGCGGAATAATCGCATTGACCCGTGAGCCATCAGGAAGTCGGGCATCAACCATCGGTGTTGACTCATCGATCCGGCGCCCGACCTTGGAGACGATCCGGTCGATAATATTCAACAGGTGAGCATCATTGACGAACCTGGCATTGGTTTTTTTCAGTACTCCGCCACTCTCAACAAATATGTCCTTATAGGTATTGCAGAGAATATCGGAATAGGACTGATCGCGAAGCAAAGGTTCCAAAGGACCCAAGCCGGTCAATTCATCCTTGACCTCGGTGATCAGGGCTTGCCGCTCAGTGTCGTTGAGCAGAGTGCTTTTGCCCTGCAAGAAATCTTCAACGATCAGCTGAATTTCCCCAAGCAGTTCATCATCGGTCAGGGTATCCAGCGCCTCCAGATTCGCCTCTTCAATCAACTTGGCGTGGATCTGATTTTTCAGATCGTAGAAGTGATCGTCCTTGGCCGACAACTCGGGAGCAATCTCAACAACCGCAGCGGGGTACTCTCGCTCTGGGATGTCAGGCTGACTTTTATTGAACAGTGATTTAAGCATATGCACTCCTAAATGACCTTGCCGAACACCCCTTTAATACCCCGGTATTCACCATGCACATCGGGATTTTGCAGCTTTTCAATAAACTCGACCATGTTGCGGGAAAACAGGGCCGATGAGTTCTGCTTAACCAGAGGGATGCCGCGATTAATCGACGAAACAACCGCTGAAAAGTCGTTGGGGAAAATCCAGAAAACTGTTCGGTTAAGGTTTTTTTCCACTTCTTCAACGCTGAGCGTGCTCCCCTTGATATAGCGATTGATCACTACTGCGATGCGCGAGCGGGGGATGCCAAGTTTTTCAATATGCTTGCACAGTCGCGAAGCATTTCTGATCGCCGTCACCGACAGATCGGTAATGACAAAAATCCGCTCAGACAGGTTCAGTGCCGCAAGGGTCGTATCATCCAGATGCATAGCGGGACAGTCGAGCAGGGTGAAGTCATACAGTTTACGCGCCAGAACCAGGATCTGCTGCACATGTTCAGCCTTGATATCCCTGCTATCGGCAGGATTTTGCGGGGCAGCCAGAAAATCGACGCCGGTCATATGCCGACTAATAGCGCCACGGAACAGAGAAACATCGAGCCGATGGATATTGCGGCAC
The DNA here is from genome assembly GCF_055389805.1 of Desulfuromusa ferrireducens. NCBI lineage: Bacteria > Pseudomonadati > Thermodesulfobacteriota > Desulfuromonadia > Desulfuromonadales > Geopsychrobacteraceae > Desulfuromusa > Desulfuromusa ferrireducens. The sequence goes on along the minus strand of NZ_AP042415.1, from coordinate 1,971,566 downwards.
AGATCGACGATTGTCAGCTCAGGCATCGCATCGAGCATTACCGACAGATCGCCCGATTCTAGGCTCATGTCGCAGAGAGCGACAGAGCGCTCTTGCGATTTGGCAAGTGCGGCGGCACTGTTTGCCGCAATCACTGAAGAGCCGAGCCCCCCCTTACTGCTGATAAAACTGAAGATCTTACCTTCGGCAACCTTACCGGCATTCATCCGCTTGATGCGGAACTCTTCGACAGCATCGATCAGGTTACTGGCCTTAAGCGGATTACCGATAAACTCACTGGCCCCGGCCTTCATCAGGCGGACGATATTTTTCGGGCTGGCATCAGGGGAGATGACAAAAATGGCCGATTCGATGAATTGTGCCTGAAGTATCTTTAGCCTGCTGCCAATATCGCCACCGCCTGTTCCTTCATCGAGGATAATGATGTCCGGACCGGGTTTTCCAGCTTGACTGTTCTGGTCCGGAAGCAGCCCTTCAGACAGATTGAAAGCGATCTTCGGCAGGGAGCCCAGAATCTCCGCGAGCTGACTGCGAATCTCCTTTCGACTGCTTTCAACCAGAATTTTTAGTTCGTCTGCCATAATCGCCAACTTTCCTGACAACATGAATAAGTGCCATCAATCTGCTACTGAACCAAACCGGGGATACTGCCGATGGTTCCATATTCTCCGCCGCCTCCCCTGGTGTCATCAGTAGATACATAATCACAGTCGACCTGCCCCACCAGGGTCTTCTCCGGCACGACCAAGACGTTCGTGATTTTGATCCGGGCAAACCCCACTGTTTTACGCGTCTGATTTGGGTTCACACAACCAGAGTCCTCATAGACAACCACCGTCGTTGGCCACACATGTTCATTGCGTTCAATCTTGGGATCAAGGGGATGCGCAAGCTCATAGATGAGCGGCGTCACGCCGTCATCTTCATACATATTAACGGCTCCATCAGTGTCGGTTGGCAAGGCACCAAGCACAGGGTCATCATTAACGTTCGTCAGCAAAGGCTTACCATCAATATCGACATCGTAGCCCAAATCTCTAAAGCGCCACTGCAAATCGTCAAAAAGATTTGCGATATCGCCCCCACCATAATTGAAAACATCTGCCACACTGGCTTCAGGGTTTGCTACTTCACCCGTCACTAAATCCAGCATAAGAGCAGCGTTTTCTTTTTCATCCCACGAAGTCCAACCAGCACATGACAAACTTGTCGGTGAAAAATAGATTTCCTCTTTACAAAATCCCTCTTCGGGCTTGTTTTTAAAAAATAACTCGTCAATACCCACTGGCAATTCCAATTCCCCCGGATCAGCGCTGCCCTGTCCACTCAAAGCTGCCGTGGCGACCGCCGAGACAGCCAGAGTATCAACCCCTAAAACTCCAGCCAGGAACGTGGTAATCGGATTATTTTCGGTCTCGTCCCGCCTGGCAATAACACGTACAGCCCTGGGCTGCGCAGCCTGCACAGTAAAGGGATCGTTAGATGGGTCGAACGGTGGCGGAATCGAAAAGTCCCAACGACCAATAAATATGTCGTTATCATTAATAATTATATCGACCTGACCGGCCTGATTAGCAAACCCGGCATCTTTGGCTACGGTAATAATTTCAGAGCAGGGCAATGACCATTCTACCGTGTTGCACTCGTAACTTAATTGTTCTTCAAAGGTCATGTTCTGGTAGTTATTACCAAGCTTTCTGGTCGCAGCCAAAGCTGCGGCGTCGGCAACATTCTGCAATTCATTGCGGGTCACCATCAGGTAACCAATATCAATCGAGAGCGCGGAAAAGCCGATCAGCACAATCAGCAACAAGGCAACCGTCACCGCGACAGCGCCTTTTTGCTCATTCATTTTGTCAACCAGCCACACAGCCTTCATTACCGCACCCCCTATTCATTACTCATAGCGCATCGTTGTTCGTGCTTCCAAAGCTAAGGCACTCGCAGAGCTCTCTCCGAACAAGCTACTGAGATTGGGCATCAGCAGAAACTGATAGCTATATTGAACGGTGACGATCAGAGGATGGCCGAATTCTTTGCTATCATCAGCATCGCGAGCAATCGTTATCACCGGCAAAGTAACTGAGTTCTCAAAGGTAACCAGAAAATCCTGGCAGTAATCGCGGGCAATCTGCTGCACGACTGGATCATCTATAGCATCAGCGCCGACAACAATCCCCGCCCTGGCCGCCTCGCGGCTGGCATTGGTCAATACCTGCTGGTTGAACATCACCAAGCCGTATTCGACGCCGCCGAAAATGATCAGTAACAACAGCGGTAATAAAATGGCAAATTCGACTACAGCTGCGCCATTTTCGTTTTTGAGTGACCTTTTTCTCATCCTGCCACCCTCTTCCTCTCCATGAATGTAAGCCCTCTAAACTGCTAGTTGCCACCTAAGGACATCACATTGATCTGTTGCGGTTTCTCTGCGAAGGTACCGTTGTAAACCTTCATCAGCTCCTCGGCGGTAATACCAGCCAGCCCCTCGGGAACCTTCTTTGTTTGCTTGTCGGGATGAACAATCTGGCTGGCAAATGATGCCTTGGTTGCCTGACCAAATTCCCGATCATAAATATAAGCCTCTTCAAACGAGGCGCAGCCGCCAATGCTAAGGAGCAGCGCGAGAATCATCAGTTTATTTTTCATGTCGTTTCCCCCTTGCTTATTGTGCTGCAACAGGTTGATAACCAAAGGTACCCTCAAGGCCGCCACCGTCAATCGCTTCCACTGCCGAAATCGATTTCCCTAAGGGGTCTTCAACGGAACCAACTGCGGATGGGCGACGACCTTCCAACCGCCCCTCGAGATAGAACTCGTACCAGTCAGGCGGTTGCAACTCCTGGCCAGGAAAACTGAGCGAGCCGGCCTCAACCGGTTTGACCAGTCGCGGCGTCACCGCAATCAGCAATTCGGTTTTCTCCTCGATAAAGTTGGTACTGCGGAACAACGGGCCGAGGATCGGCAAATCTCCCAATCCAGGGATTTTACTTACATTGTCGCGAAACTTGTCCTGCAGCAGTCCGGCCAGCGCCAGGGTCTGGCCATCGTGCAGTTGCACCGTCGTCTCGAGCTTGCGGGTACTCAGGTTCGGCACCACAAAATTGGCCCCGATGATCCCGGCTGGCACCGACTGCATACTGACGATATCACTGACACTCGGCGCAACCCGCAGGCTGATTTTGCCATCACTTAACACCACCGGGGTAAAGACCAGCGAGACACCGAATTCCTTGTATTCGATGGTGATATCACCATCCCCCTGAGGCACCGGAATCGGGAATTCCCCACCAGCCAAAAAACTGGCTTCCTGACCACTCTGGGTCACCAAGCGTGGTTCAGCCAAGGTCCTGGCCAAACCTTCATTTTCCATCAGATTCAGGGCGGCAGAAAAATCATCGATATTGAGGAAAATATTGGCGGCATTGCCGGCAAAATTAAACAACAGGCTCGCTGGGTTTTGCAGGATTCCGTCGATCGATCCGTCGATCAGGCTGGCGATGGTTCCGTCACGCAGCATCGCCGGGCCAGGGTGATTCTCGTCAAACGCCAGCGGAACCAACGCACTGCCACTTGAATTAACCGCACCGGTAACATTTTCTCCCAGATTGCTGAAACCAAGTCCAGCCTGCCAGTCCTTCCCTTTGGTCCGGTTAACTTCGGCAAACGTGACCTCCAGCATCACCTGATGGATACCACTTACCTGCAACAGGTTGGTCACTCCGGTTCCCGAACGGCCGGTGCCATCCTGTGTCTCATCCCCTTCGGCAAGTTTCGGCATGTAGGTCTTGGTCAAACGCAGTAGCTGTTCAACAACTTCCGGGCCGGAAACGGTCCCCGACAACACAACCCCGGTCTCCGAACCATGCACCTTGATCTGCTGATCGGGGTAAAGCTCATGAATTCGCTTCTTCAAGCCGGTCAGGTCGAGTGAGATCAACACGTCGAGCAGCGTTTGACCTTTGCCTTCTTCCCAGAGAATGACACTGGTGTAACCAGCTTTTTTACCAAAGACATAAAGCACTCTGGGGGAAATGACGACCACATCGGCGACATCAGGATTGGCAATCGACACTCGCTTAAAGGGATAGGCAGTGTTAACCAAATCAGAACCACCTAACTTCAATTCCAGCGTCTGACGATCAACCCCAGCAGCCGAGGCCAAACCAGCCAACAGACCGACCAGTAGCAGAGAGGGTATCCATCCAAGTAGTAAACAGTAGCGGGGCCTGATCATGTTGCCTCCTCAATCACAGCGGTAGAATTATTCCGTAGCAGCACTAGCAAAATGGACCTTCTCCCGGTCACCACCACGGATGACCTCGACATCAAAGGGAGCGGGTTTCGGCTTGTAGACTTTCGATTTCAGCGTCGGCACACCTTTGACCTTGGCTACCGGGGGTGGAGGCACAGGGATCTGTTCGAGCGGATTACGCAGGATCAGATGGATGCTCCCCTTGTAGGTCTGCAATGCCAGGCTTTCAGCTTGCGCCGGTTTCAGTTCCAGGGTGACGGTTCTGACGATCTTGGCCTTCCCCTCTTCGGTGAAGGTTTCCTGAGCGATCGCCAACACCTTGATCCGCCGCAGAATTGTTTCCGCCTTACGCTGATCACCTTTGAGTTTTTCCACGCCGATAATATCGACAAAGGTACTCGGCAGGATAAAACCGCCAACGCCGGTGACCTCATCAACCTTGATCGACATGGCCCGCATCCCCGGCTCGATCATCGCCACCATCCCGGCACCAGATCCCGGTGCAGCCAGTTCAGCAGCCAACAGTGGTTCACCGGCCACCAGCTTGGAAACGGCAATGCGATCATTCAGAGCAGCAATCTCAGTAAATGCCCCCTTAGGAATATTCGCTTCCGGCCAGGTCGCCAGAGCCAGATTCACTTCGTTGAGCCGGCTACCAACCGGTATGTCACTGGCCGCAACGACAATCTCGGTAACCGGAGTCTGCTCCCTGACCACCACGGCCTCTCCGCTGGAAACCTGTGAAGACAACCATTGGTTGGTCAGGAACACGGCAGCAACCCCGAACAGCACTGCGACCACTAATACGATAACCGCCCCATACCTTTTCATCTATTCCTCCTGCTTTTGACGCGCTTGTCAGCGGCGTTGATTTAATCAGTTAGATCAGGTTGCCCCACCAGGTGTGGGCAAAAAACCCAAAGGCGATCGCCGCCGCGTAAGGAAAGCGCAGAGACTCACTGTTTGCGTCAGGTTTAAAGGTTTTGATATCGCGGCTATATAAAAATACCCGCAAGGCATTGAAGCCCGCGCGGCATTGGGTCAGCAGATTTCGGTTGCACAGGTAGTGCAGAATGGACATCAGGCCGCCGGCCAGGAACATATACAGGGCAACCTGGAGGATAGTTCCAGCACCCAGCAGCGCCCCCAGTGCTGCCAACGCCTTGACGTCGCCGGCACCCATGCCACCCAAAAGATAAGGGATAATCAGCAGGACAAAGCCGGTCAGCAGGCCGAGTAGCGCGATCCAGAGCCCCGCAGCCCCATCCTGCCAGAAGTGCAGGCCGAAGCCGCTTAAGGTCAAGAACAGGCTGAACAGGTTAGGGATTTTCGCATAAAGGGTATCGGTGGTGCAGATCAGTAATAAGAACAGCGAAGCAAAGACGATGGGAAGGTCATTCCTGCCCTGGTAGAGAAAACAAATCGCCAGCACTCCGGCAAGAGTGCCGCAAGTCCAGCGGGGCAGATTGTTCAACAGACTTAGTCTCATGCAAATCTCCTCCCCCGCAATTAAATAGCGTTAATTATTTGCTTCCGTTACAGCGGTTTCAACATTTGTGTAGTTCTTCTTGACTGCCGTCCCAAGCGAGGTGACTGCCGCGACAATTGCCATGGCTACCAATGCTGCGATGAGCGCGTATTCAATCGAGGTGACACCCTCTTCATCCACGAGAAATCGCTTTACTAGCGTCATTTTATTACTCCATGGGCTGAGCTAAAAGAAAGGGAGACTCTACTGGTTACCGTTCGATTTAAATGATTAAGAAGCACAGCACACCGTAAAGCCCCCCCTTTGTTTAAACTGCCGGAGTTGTGAGCTTATCAAGAACTGTCTGAAATGTTGTATTTAGCCCACCGCCGACCGCTGTTACCGTAGCAACGATTGCTACCCCAATCAGTGCCGCAATCAACCCGTACTCAATCGCCGTAACACCATCCTCTTCCTTCCAGAATGCGTTCATTCTCTCGATGAAGTTGCTCATGTGATCTCCTCCTCATTTTGTGTTGTGAACGATCAGTGACCGTCCGAGTTTCCTTTGCCCCAAAAGACCGCCCTTCGGAACAAGTTGCACTTTTCATTTGCTATCTTGATATTCGCTCTTAACTGCTGTGCTGTTTTCACCAAATTCCGGAGACACAACTGAACTAAATGCTTTTTTCAATATGTCCAAAGGAATGGTGCCGTCATCGGGATAAATCGCCAGACCGACTTGCACTTGAAATTTACGCGCGCTGCACAGCTCTTTGATCCGCTCATAAACCAGCTGTCCCCCCGGCAAGTCGGTTTCAGGCAGCAGCAGTCCGACGTTTACCCCTAAAGGGCTGAACCCCTCTTTATTCGGCACCGAAAAGATATAATCGGAATTACGCAATTCCGTCTTCAGAAAGGCGATCGGGTCAGCACCTGGATAATCGATAAATACCACCCCGCAGAGGGCAAAAAAGTGGTTATGCCGCTCACTGCGTTCCTTTTCATAGGTCAGCAGTTCCTGACAATCCCAGTAGGTAGCTTTGCGACGTTCAATTTTATCCAGTCGTTGTCCGGTCGTCATCAGTCCCTCACAATGAGATCGCTACCCGTTGATTTGATCTTAATGAATAGCAACGGTCGTGCCAGCCTCTCAAAAACCAGAAACAATTCTCCAAGCAACTGATATTACAGCTAATTCTAAAATGTACAGACAGTGGCTGAGATCGCGGAACAAGCATGGCAACTATGACAATGTGACAGCGCTGGCATGACATGCCTGTCACATTGACGACCCGAGGCAGCAAGTTCCACTAGACATTGGGAGGTGTACTCCTTGGCTGGAATAACAGTTACATGATGATGATTAGTGCGGGGGTCATAAGCGGGCAGCCAGACGAACTCTGGCAAAAAGAAACAAAAAAAGTCTACGCTTTAACAGCGTAGACTTAACAAGCTATTTTTAGACGGCAAATAACTACGTCAGATCAAGCTGCTCCAGCTTTCTCAGCAGGGTGCGGTAGGATATTCCGAGTTGCCCGGCAGCGCTGGTTTTATTCTGCTGGCACTCTTCCAGCACTTTCAGGATCACCGTGCGCTCAACCTGTATGGTCATTTTTTTCGTCAATTCCGGCAGGCTGTTCCCTTCGGCGAGCAAGCCGTTGAGAATATCCATGGCATCCATGCTTAATTTCTCTGCCTGGCAATGTGGTTTGGCTCCTTCCGGCTTGATGAACGTATCCATTAGTGCCATCTGCTTCACATAATTTTCCAGCTCGCGAATATTGCCCGGCCAGGGATGGTTTCTTAATATTTCAATTTCATCGCTGCACAACATCCGAAATGGTCGGTCAAATTTTTCGCAATAGAAGAGCAGAAAATAATGCGTCAGCAGTGCGATATCCTCTTTGCGTTCACTCAACGACGGCAGATGGATCGGCATTTCACACAGACGATAGTAAAGATCGCGGCGGAAACGTCCTTCCTCTACGGCTGTTTCCAGATCAATATTTGAAGTGGCAATTATGTTGGCTCGAACCGGGATAACCTTGTGCCCGCCAACCGGGATAAATTCCTTATCCTCGATGACACTGAGCAGCTTTGCCTGAAGGTGCGGCTGAATTTCCGAAATTTCGTCGAGCAGAATCGTTCCCCCGGCAGCCACACGGAAATATCCCGGTGCGGAACATTTGGCATCGGTGTAAGCGCCTTTTTCGTGTCCAAACAGCTCACACTCGAACAGGGAATCAGGAATACTGGGACAGTTGACCCGGATAAAAGGATGTTCCGCTCCACAGCGGACGTTATGGATTAGCTTGGCCAGAACATTCTTACCGGTTCCGGTTTCGCCCCTGATCAGAATATTGAGTCCGGAAGAGCAAATTTTTGGCAGCAGAGCTTTGATTTTGAGGATTTGCGAAGAGATGCCCAGCATCCCCACCCAGGATAAAAACGGCGTCTCTTCATTGAGCTCAACCCCCAGAACCTTGCGCCCGTCCTGGAACGTAATATGGTTAACGGTTCCGGATCCGAGCTCATAATTGGTATTTTCGCTTAATGGCAGGCGCAAACGGACACGCTCATCGGCGCAGAGCGTCAACGTCTCTGGCGGGGTCAGCAGCAACCCGCTAGGAGAAGCATCGAGCATCCAGGCAGATCCCCACACTTCTTGCGTGTGTTCACCACTTATCAGCAGCGACAAGTGCAAACTCTCTCGCTGATAACAGCGTCGCTCATCACTTGCAACCATCGGATTTCCCCCCGTCATAGAGTACATAGCCTGACCCTTTTACATATTTAAACCAGACGCACTCGCATATACGGTTAACTTTTCCAGGTACAACTTTTCATGCAAGAACGGTGAAATAATAAGAAAGCGCATTACATTTGTCAGGACTGATGCTGCACGCTTAAGGCAGGGCATAGCGTTTAAATGACATAAGATCCAATGTCACTCGAACCTGAACAGTTTTGTGGCAACCAAACACATCCTTTTCCAGATTCCGCCCCAGACGAAATCTAAATACCCCTCTGACAAACAACAAATGTGAACTACTATTAAATCGAAAAATGAGCAAATCACAACCAACAGAAGCCCAAAACCTCTCTAATGAACCTGGTGCTAACTCTTCTATGCACAGCAACAACGCCTACACACCAAACAATTCGGCAAGTTACCACACCAGTGGCAACACTTTATTCCTGTCTCTGACTGGTATTTCTAATTAACCAAAAAACCACTTCAAAACCGCAAGTGATGAAGAATTCAAATTGTAGTGGTTCAGGGGTGTATTGTATTGTTTTGTTTTTAGGTTGGCCGGGGAGAAAGGATTGGCATCAGTGATGATTGTTGTTGATGCCTATTTTGCTGCGGCGGCGGGTACCATCTGTCGGCTCCCATCTGTTACAATTAGGGTGTGGTGCTTTTCCCGGAAAGGATGGCGCGGGCTGCGGATACCACAGCAACCACCCCCGGAGCGTGCATCTGGTCGGGAGCCTGACAAAGAAAGAAACGGGCAAACCACCAGACATAGAACTCTCTCCCAGGGAGGCCAAGATGAAACGAAACATTTCATTGTTCTTGACAGCCTGCCTGCTGCTGGCATTTGCTCCAGCACAGGGGCAGGATATTCTTCAGCCGCTTTCCACTGTCGATCAGCGGGTAGCAAACGAAAGTTTTCAGGCTGCGCTTGAATACAACACCTCTGGAATTGCTGCAAACTGGCATAACCCTGACGCCAATATTTACGGCATGACGATACCGGTCAAAACCTTACAAACGGCTACAGGGCAGCCGTGTCGCGAATTCCAGCAGGCCATCATCATCGACAATCGCGAGCAGCGGGGCTATGGAACCGCCTGTCGACAACCCGACGGCAGTTGGCAAATCGTTGACCCGACAACCTTGCGTCCGGTAGTCAAAAAAGCGCCTAAAGTGACTAATGTATATGTCTATGAGCAACCCCGGCGCTATTATCCATACTGGCATTACCCCAATGCCCTGTTCTTTAGCTTCGGGTATTCTGAGCATCGCGGCCACGGTTATTATGACCGTCATCGCCGCTTGCACAGGTCTCATTTCGGGGATTTTGACGGCCGGTGGAGACGGGGGCACCGCCGCTAGTTTTAATTGATCGAATGCTAAAGGCCGATTTCAACAGTAACTTTAATTCGGCGACCTCTGAACGAAACAGACCGCCTCAGGGACTGTAACCATTCATTTCGGCAACTTACGAAGGGCCACCCATCCCCTCCAGTTGTCAAACAGTGTATTTCTGCTAAAATGTAACCACTTCGGTAGGACTTTATCCACACCGCAGAAGGACATCAATGAAACATCAGTCAGCTATTGAAGAACTCTTCAACACCATCACCCATCTACTCGGTACCGTCGCTGCCCTGATCGGACTGATTTTACTGATTCGCCAGCAAACCGATCCGTGGAAACTACTAAGCTTTTCCATTTTTGGTGGCACAATGATTCTTCTGTACGCAACCTCAACCGTCTACCATGCCATCAGCGGACGAGCAGCAAAAAAGATCTTGCGCAAGCTTGACCACCTGGCGATCTACATGTTGATTGCCGGGACCTATGCACCCTTTACCCTGGTGACCCTGCGCAGCAACTGGGGTTGGTCGGTTTTTGGTATTGTCTGGACGCTGGCATTGGTCGGTATTGTTATCGATTTACTGCCAAACAAAAGAGGACACCGCGCCATCCCGATGACCATCTACTTGCTGATGGGCTGGATGGCACTGTTTTTAGCCCATCCATTGCTCGAAAACCTGCCGACTAACGGCTTTGTCCTGCTAGTCTGCGGCGGGCTGTTCTACACCTTCGGACTGATTTTTTACGGCCTGGATGAGCGGGTGCGCTTTTTTCACACCATCTGGCATCTGTTTGTTCTGGCTGGCAGTTTTTTCCATTTTTTAACCGTCTATCAATTCATCGCCTGATCCCTTTCTGCAGAAAATTTAAGCTCTAGACTTGCCGCTCGACGTTAATACGGGTAGATTAATAAAAACTATAAACCAGCACAGTGGAGAAAGATGAATCCGTCAACCTACCTGATCGTCGAGCAACAGCAACAGCAGTCGGAAGAGCTTCCGGAATTATTGCAGGAGCTGGCGAAAAACCATCATCTCGATATTTATCAATGCCGCCAGCGACTGGTCGGTCAAGGTTTGTCGTTGCTGACCAAAGGGAGTGAAGAAGAACTGCAGAAGATCTCGCTGCCACTGCAAATGGCCGGTTTTACCCACTGGCTGATCGAACCGAGCAAACCTCTCTTTGTCCCGCAGCGTCTTCGCTCGCTGCAGGTCAGCAATGAAAAAATCCGTTTTATTTGTCAAAAAAAATCTATCGACGTGGCAAAAGGAGCAAACATTCTGGCAGTGTTTGCCGAGATGTCCGGCGAATTGGCGGAAAAAAGTGTCAAGCAGCTCCTTTCAAGCCATGCCTACCGTGGCCGCGATGATATTCGCCAGTTGGAGCAACACAAAATCCACCGCACAATCCTGCAGGGACAACCACTGCTCGATCTTTATCTGCTCGACGTAAAAAAACAGATCGTCGATGCAGTGCGGATATTCCCCGGCAAATTCGACCCCAAAGGGCTCGGGGAACGTGCCACCATCAGCAGCAAACAGAACCTTGAACAGATATTGAAATTGGCCGAAGAGTACGCCGGTGATTTTACCCTGGCAACCGACTTCGGACTGGTGAACCTGCCTGGATGTACTCTGCGCCGGGAAAATCCGGACGCCCCGGAGACGCAGCGGCAGAATCAGCTCAGCCTGGCCCGCTATGGTTGGTTACGCGCCGACTTGCTGCGGGTTGGACCACTCAATCAACAAGCAGAGGGAGAACAAAACGAGCTGACCGGGGCAATTTCAGCCGCCCTGTTGCTGCAAAACCCAAAACTGGCAGCAAGCGGCCAGCAAGACGAGATATTGCCGCTGGCCAAAGAGCTCACCGATGAGATCGACAAAGCAACTGCAGCTTATCCTAAAATAAAAGGCCCGGCCCCAGAGATAGCAGACGATGGGCTACCTGCTCCCCCTTCAGCAACCCAAACTAACGCTTGGAATAAGCCGAGTTTCTGGTTCGGTAGCAGCAGTGCCGCCATTGTTGTTGTCATCATCTTTCTATTTGAAATCGATAGTCGAGGCATTCTCACGACGGTTGTCCGGCACGCTTTTTCTTCGGGGAGCTTTTTATTTCTGCTATCCGCCCTGCTGTTCTGGTCTGGTTTTCATTTTATCCGGCTGAGACGACAGATCGAGAATACTCCGACCAGCAAAATACGCTCGATAGCCATGGGCATGGTTGAAGTCAAGGGCCGTGCTATTCGCCGCTACGCCTTGATTTCGCCGATGAGCCACACCGCTTGCGTCTTTTATCGATTGACTAAATATCACCGCAAACAAAATAACCAGTGGACAGTGACCAGCACCAGCAGCAGCGCGAACGTGCCTTTTTTCCTCGAGGATAATACCGGCCGGGTTGAGATCGATCCCGCCCGTTGCCGCGTCAGTGCCGGAACCAAACAGGAGGGCACTCCGGGCCAGATCGGCTTAGCCCGTTTCAGCGATGACAGTGACGATAAATGGGTCGAAGAACTCATTGTCGAGGGGACCCTCATCTACGTACTCGGCTTTGCTGCGGTCAAAAAAGACGCCAGCCCGACGCTGACGGAACGGAAAATCGAGGCCTTGCGCGAATTGAAGCGCAACCCGCAGGACATCCGCCAGTTCGATGCTGATGGCGATGGCAAAATCAGCAGCGACGAATGGGACACGGCCCGTAAGTCAGTAGAAGAGCAAGTGATGCATACCGAACTGCAAAAAAAACAACAACGGAAAAAACAGGAAGAGCACGTGATGATCAGCAAAAAAAGTGGCCGCCCGTTGATTATCGCCGAAAGCCATTCCGAAGCACATTTGCTGCGCCGCTACGCGCTCTACACGATTCCACTATTTATCGCTGCAGCCGCTACTCTCGGTTGGGGGATTTACAACCTGAGCAACTATTTGCACTAATTCTGGCAATGGAAAAATACACAAAACGTAATCAAAGGAGACATTATGACCGGCTGGATCGTATTGGGAGTTCTTTTGCTACTGATGACGGCGGTGGCTATTTACGTCATCATCATCTACAACGGTTTTGTTGCGCTAAAAAACAATATCAATCAGGACTGGAGCAATATCGACGTACTGCTGAAGCAGCGCTACGATGAGCTGCCGAAACTGATCAAGGTCTGCGAAGGCTACATGCAGCACGAAAAACAGACTCTTGAAGCGGTCATCAAAGCACGTTCACAGGTAAACTCCGCACGCAGCGAAGGGCAGAAACTGCAGGCACAGAATATGCTGACCGACACCCTGAAGTCGCTGTTCATGGTTGTTGAGCGCTATCCCGAGCTTAAAGCCGATGCCGGTTTCCGACAGTTAAGTAACCGGATCACGGAAATTGAAGATCAGATTGCTGACCGTCGCGAACTCTATAACGCCTCGGTAACCATCTACAACACCCGGCTAGATCAGTTCCCTGACGTAGTTATCGCCCGGCTATTCAATTTTACCAGCCGCGAATTATGGAAAATAGATCCAGCTCACCGCCAGGATGTCGAAGTCAACTTTCAACACAATTGATGTGGCGGAAGCAAAAAAAGATTTAAATTCTGCCGACCGACGACCGATAAGAGGAGTGACTCCTCTGCCTCACACTGAGGCGGAGGCCCTCCGGCTCCATGGATGGAGACCGAAATGAATGAGGACGTGCATCCATGGCGATCAACCATTATCAGCTGCTCGGCATCCCTGAAGACGCCGACATCAAACGGGTTAAAGCCGCTTACCGCAGCATGGCGAAGCGCTTTCACCCGGATACCAATAAAGGCTCCGAGGCCGCAGCTGAACTGTTTTTAAAGATCAACGATGCCTACCGCGTTCTCAGTGACGAGCAGTTACGCAACACCTACAATCAGCAGGTTACCAAAAAACAGCAGACGTCAAAACAACCAGCTAGCACATATAAAAAGCCACCAACCGTGGACCCGCAACAGAAGTTTAATCACTTCCTCAACTCCCTGCTCGATGCCATCTTCATAGCACCGGACAATGTTGTTTCCGAGGTTCCGAAAAAACCGCTTCCATCCGACCAGCAGGCGGGGCGCAAAAAAAGCCGCAAACCAGACTTCAATTTTTACTATTATCTGGAGATGGAGCGCAGTTCGAGCCCTTATTCCTGCGATGACGACGGAATCTACCGGAAGAATAAAGGCAATACGCGGGCCCCGCCGAAACCCGGCAGCTTCGGCAGAGCCCCCGGCAGTAACTTCATCGTCCTGCTATTAATGGGACTCTGGACATTCTTCAGGCAATAAAAAAAAGCGGGCCATTCCAATACCGGAATGGCCCGCTTTTTTATTAATATTCCTGATTTTTTCTAGGCAACCCTGGAAACCATTTTTTTCCACAACAACCGGCTACGACTGCGGCGGTTAAAATGGAGCGGGCAGCTCGCCGCAGATTTTTCAGCAGCTAGCAACTGCGACAATCGACTCATCTATACTGCAAACATTCACATGCACCCTTCACACTAAATAATCCTTTAAAAACGGCCAGATAGTAAGCACCCCCATCCTTCGCGTCAACAGTTTATCTTGCTAAACTGTTGTTATCAAAAGGTAAACACTGCAATGCCGCAGCAAAAGTCGCTTTACGCCAAAATTAATTTTAAAATCTGAACATGAACAGATCAAACCGGAACCACGTTCTAACCGTTTACGCAGTGTTTACTTGGCAATCTGACTTGACTCGGGATACTATCTAACAACGTTCGTTGTCCTTTTGGGGGAGGTTGACATGAATGAAACAACTAATGATTTGAAAATCTGCCAACTTAAAGCACAAGGCTTGATGGAAGAGATTGATCGTCGCTCCACTAAACCGACGGTGGTCTGCGGTAAATGTGGCGCTAAGGCCAACTTGCCAGAACAGCTTCACAATCCTCGCCCCTTGAAAAAAAGTAACTTGGATAGCTTTTGGGATTAGTAGGCAGGCTTTATTTGTATTTTGGGAGGATGCGTGCAAAAAGCACTCGATTTTTTTCGACAAAACGACCAGTTTGCCCGACATTGCGGCATTGAACTATTAGAGGTAAAGCCAGGCTGGTCACGCGTAAAAATGCCGATCCAACCATTTCATCTCAACGGCGCTAAAACCGTGCACGGCGGCGCAATCTTCAGCATGGCGGATTTTGCCTTTGCCGTTGCCGCCAATAGCCAAGGACAACTGGCTCTGGCGATTAACACCAGTACCTCTTTCGTTAAGGCGGCTTATTCCGGGACTCTCTACGCTGAAGCCGAGGAACTTTCCATCAACCCTCGGTTGGGGACCTACCAGGTTAGAATTACCGATGAAAAAGAGCAGCTGATCGCTCAATTTCACGGCACCGCCTACCGTAAATCGGAATCCCTCTTTTGCCTAGAATAGACAGATAAAATGCTCAGATGGTTCGGCAAAAAACGCGTTGGTCTAGCTCTTGGCGGCGGGGCGGCACGTGGCTTGGCCCATATCGGGGTTCTTCAAGCCCTCGAAGAGGCCGAAGTCCCGGTCGACTTGATCACTGGTACCAGCATGGGTGCGATCATTGGTGCCATGTATGCTTCAGATCCAAGGATTGACCCCTTGCATGACAAGCTTTTAGAGTATTTAAAGAGTGATATTTTCCGTAAGGCTCGACTTGATTTTGTTATTGAACGCAAAAACAACATTGATGGCGAGGGGCTTTTTTTCCGCTTCTCGCAACTCGCCCGCAAAAAAATCTTCTTTACCCTGGCAATGACGATGGTTTCATTTGTCTCACAGGAAACCCGCGATAAAAGCTTTGAATTTTTGCTTCCCGACATCAACATTGAAGATACCAAGCTTCCCTTTGCAGCCATTGCTCTCGACTTGATCAGCGGCAAAGAGGTGGTCATTGATCACGGTTCTTTGCGCACCGCCATTTCCGCAACCAGTGCTCTGCCCGGGATTCTCCCACCGGTCGATTTCCAGGGCACGAAACTGGTCGACGGCGGTTGGATTGACGCGGTACCGGTGCAACCAGCAAGAGATATGGGAGCAGATATCGTCATCGCCGTCGACGTTGGCTGCGATTTGGGCGATCCCGGCGAAGCAAACAGCGGGCTGGATATTGTCTTTCGGGCCGATGCCGCGGCCCGAAATGCGCTGTCAAACCTGCAAATACAGCAAGCCGATCTGGTTATCTGCCCGTCTGTCGGCATTACTCACTGGGCCGATTTCAGCCGAGCGGATGAAATCATTGCCAATGGACGCCTGGCCACACTAGAGCGACTCTCCGAAATAAAAGCCTTGTTAAAAATGAAAGAACCACGTAGAAAAAAGAGCTTTTTTACGAGTTGACCCTACTGAAGATTCTAAAGGAGAACATATAGATGATTAATGCAAGTGACTTACGCAAAGGATTGGTCTTCCAACTTGACGGTGCTCCCTGCATGGTGATGGATGTCAGCCAGCAATCCCCCACAGCGCGTGGCGGCAGCACTCTGGTCAAAACCAAATACCGCAACATGTTGACCAGCAATGTTTTAAACAAAACCTTTAAAGCCGGCGATCGCATCGACGAAGCCGATTTTGGCCGCCGCAAGGGTCAATTTCTTTACGCGGCTGCCGACGATCAAGGCGTTTTCATGGATGCCGAAAGTTATGAGCAGTATGAAATCGGCGACGAGCTTTATGCAGAAGTTCGCGGCTATATCCTCGAAGGAGCCGAAGTAACCCTGGGTGTCTACAACGAACAAGTGATCACCCTGGAGGTTCCGCAAGTCGTCGAACTGCTGGTCAGCGAAACGGCCCCGGCAATAAAAAATGCCACAGCAACTGCACAAACCAAAGAGGCCCTACTGGAAACCGGGATTACCGTCCAAGTTCCAGGCTACCTGGAAACCGGAGAAAAAATTAAAGTTGATACGCGGGAATGCCGTTTTGTCTCCCGGGCCTGAGCGTTAAAAAGGGGCAGGCCATGCTTGCCCCATCTTTATACAAAAAAAAACGATGCTGACGATTAAACAGATTAAAACTGAATTACAGAATCACCAGCCAGAGGCGCTGGAAAATCCACAGCAGCGCCAAGCGGCGGTCGCTATGCTGCTGACCCAGGGAAACGCCGGAGTGGAACTACTCTTTGTGCGCCGAGCAGAATATGAGGGGGATCCCTGGTCGGGGGACGTGGCCTTTCCCGGTGGTGGAATTGAGAGCGAGGACAGTGGCCCACAACAGGCGGCGGAGCGCGAAGTCTGGGAGGAGATTGGCCTGCAACTCCAAGCAGAGCAATATCTCGGACAATTAGACCGCCTCAGCGGTGCCTACCTGCCGGTGCAGATTTCCTGTTTTGTTTACCTGCTAGTCGACAAGCCACAACTGAAATTAAATGGTGAGGTGGTCAACACGTTCTGGGTTCCATTGAATCTGCTACTCGATCAAGAACGCCGTAAGCAGACGAGTTTTGAATACCGTGGTTCAACCCAAAGCCACCCGACCATCGATCTGGACGGCTATTGTGACCACTTTCTTTGGGGAATCAGCTACCGCCTGCTGGAAAACTTTTTCACCTTGATCGAGAAAAAAACTTAGGCGGCAAACAACTGCTCGCATTTCCACAGCAATTATCTTTTGCTTGAACGCTTTAAACGCTCTACATCCTACTCGTCACGTTGTTGCGGATCATCCCAAAACCACCGTCGCCCGGCGAAGCGATCGACATCACTACGACTCAAGCCGATATCCTTGAGCATTCGGTCGTCCATCTCGCGCAGTTGCCGGCATTGCTGAGCAAGTTGCGCCCAACGCTCAATCTTCTTTCCAATTCGCTGTAGTAAATGTCCGAAGCGCTGCCAAAAACCATTAACCGGCCGTTGTAGACACTGCTGTTCACATTGGTCCAGAATCATAGGTCTGCCCCCTTCGAAAGAAATTGTTGATCGAATAGGGGTACTATGAAATAAAGCGCTTGATCAATCAAACGAATTGTTCTTATACTTATTATCAATTTTATTGATGTATGGAGAATACATGTTGATCAATCTGCCGACCGAACTTTTGCGAACATTTATCGCTATTGCCGATTGCGGCAGCTTCAGCCAAGCCGCCGAACAAATCCACCGGACCCAATCCGCCGTGAGCATGCAGATCAAACGACTCGAAGAGTTGGTCGGGAAATCGTTATTCAAACGGGACAGCCGCAATTCAAAGCTGACCGCCGATGGCTTGACCTTGCTTACTTACGCTCGTCGAATCCTTAAGTTGAACGAAGAAGCAGTTTCTCTGCTGCAGCGCCCCGAGTTATCCGGTTGGGTACGCATCGGGCTGCCAGATGATTATGCCACCCGCTTTCTGCCAGAGATTCTCGCCGGATTTTCTCGTACCCATCCACGAGTGCAGGTCGAGGTGACCTGCGAACCGAGTCATCAATTGAAAAAACGGATGCAACGCCGGGAACTTGATTTGGCAATGACCACCTCGGCGACATCCGATGTTGAAAACACCTTGCTATTACAACGTGACCCGATGGTTTGGGCGACATCTGAACAGCATTTTCAGCATGAGGAATCCCCGCTGCCATTAGCTCTATTCCCGGATGAATGCTACTGTCGTGAATGGGCAATCAATGCGTTGGAAAGCGCCGACATCAGCTACTGGATTGCTTACACCAGCGAAAGCATCATGGGGCTGCAAGCGGCTGTCATCGCCGGCCTGGCAATTACCGCAATCAGCCAGAGTATTATTCCGCCCGGTATGCGCCAACTGACCGCGGAAGAAGGATTTCCTCCACTGGGGAACGCTTCATTCCTGTTGCACCACAACCCGGAAGCAAACAACTGTATCGTCGACTCGTTGACCGAGCATATTGCCAAGGCTTTTGGGACCGGTGCTGAAGGAACCACGGAACGGCAAGGAAAAACCGCTTAAAAGAACGCCATAGCTATGAGAATGAAACAACTTAGACCTTAAGCTCCATCCAAGTGTAATATCCGGCCCAGACTAAGCCAATGGTGAGAAAGAGCATAACGAAGGCAAATGCCGTCAAGACCACGGTATGCCGGTAGCTGTCAGCCCGATAGCAAAGGTAGGCGAGATAAAAACTGAAGAGACAAGCAGGTCCGGTTAAAATAATCATCATACGGATTAATAACTCGATGGTCGTTCAAAACAGGTTTAATTTCGGACAAAAAAACAAGATTTGAGCAAACGCTAAATGTCGATATGAAAGCCCGGCCCTACAAAGAGCCTATAAAGTTAGCGATCAGCTGAAAATACTCCCGTGCATTCACAAACATGATGTCGTTATGATTTCCCTGGGGGAAAATTTTTATAATCTTCTTCCCACAAGCCCAATCGTGCAGTCGCTGCCCGTGAGTGACATCGACCAGACCATCATGTTCAGTGTGCATCACCAGTAGCGGGCCGCGGTAGTTGGACATTTTCTGGCGATGATTGATACTTGCATCTACAGCCGCAGCCAGTGCGACAGAATCACAACCCAACTCCTGTGGATGGACCCGCAACAATAACCTCTCCAGCACATCAGCGACGCCGCTTTCCAGAATCAGTCCAGCCGCTTCGGGAAATTTAGCCGCTGCTTCAATGGCGAAGATCGAACCGACACTGCGGCCGAAAAATATCAGCTCAGTTGCCGGCCTGCCGAGCGCAGCAATCGTCGGGATCACATCATCAAGCATCTTCCCAAGCTGTGGTTGCCCGCTCGATTGTCCGTAGCCACGCAGTTCTGCAAGAAAGCAATTACAACCCATCTGCCGAATCAAATCGACGAAATCCCCCTGCCAGTCGTCGACAATTTCGCCATTGCCATGAAAATGCACCACAGTCTTCGCCTGTGGGTCGATTTCATGGTAACTACAGGCCAACTGAGCATCGCCGCAATCGACCCACAACGGATCGGCGAAAGATCCCTGACGCGGAAAGAAGTAACGTTCGCTGATCAGACGGTGATTGAGCAGGTCGTTCGACATGAAAAACTCCGTGACAAAAGCGAAAACGCCGAATAAACGTGCGGACAAAAGGGGCTCGCCCCCGGTTGCGTATTTTTTTCATTCAGAAGAAGGATAAACTCTCTTATATGTCAGCTATTGGCGGGGCACAATGTTTTTCACAGGGCAACGGAAGATAAAAGGTTTTTCTCCAGCAATACACACAGCAATTCTTGAAACTTGCCGAAAAACTGCTCTAATTACAGACTGCAGCGTCGAAATAACGGGAGATTTAGTATTTATTAAGTCGACTTGCACGCTGCCATTCGGCATGAGAAGAATAAACCGCCATACAGACTTCCACTTAAGCGGTCTTATTGACTTACTGATTTATGCCATGGAGGGATAACCAACTTTCATGAAGAGGTAAAGAAATGGCCAGTAAATTCGAAATCAAGGCGGCAAAAAACGGTAACTTTTTTTTCAATCTCAAAGCGGGCAACGGGGAAGTCATTTTGACCAGCCAGATGTACAAAGCCAAGTCCGGCGCCATCAACGGCGCGGAATCGGTGCAAAAAAATGCCACCGATGATTCTCTCTTCGAACGTAAGATCAGTAGCAGTGATAAACCATTTTTCACACTCAAAGCGAAAAACCATCAGGTTATCGGTAAAAGCGGCTTTTATAAATCAGAAGCAGCAATGGAAAATGGCATTGCATCGGTGAAAAAGAGTGCCACGGAAGCCAGGATTGACGAACTCCTCGAATGAGAGCGTTAGCAAACAACAATGATTTCACTCCGGGCTGCGGGGCCTTCCTGCAGCCCTTTTCTTGCCCAAAAGGCATAAAAAGACGATGACGATTGAAGCGGCAAAGATCAAGCTTGAAACATTTATCTCCTTTCGCCGCAGTGAGTTAATTGAACTCTGCTTGAATGATCGGCAACTCGACGCGCAAGCTGCCGACCAGTTCAAAGAATTCTGCCAGATTTTGGCCACGTTTTATCATTTTCGCGCACACAGCTTACTGGAACGGCTCAAAGAAAATTACGCGCCCTATAACCCCGATGCGGAAACCAGACGCACAACACTATCAGCGACACGCTCACAACAAAGTGCGGATCAGCTTGATACAGATTTTTCCGGGCTGCTCGAAAAAGCCAACTACAACCTATTGTCGCAACAGGAGCTTGAACAGTCCTTCCAGGCGACAACCCTGATCCCCCTGCAAACAAAAGTCGACTTTACTGATTTTTCACAGGTCATGTTCTATTGTCGCGGAGCGGGACAGAAAACCATTACCGTAAAGCGTTTTCTGCAGAAAAAACAGCATATCATCGACAATTATGAGCGCGTCGCGGTATTGCTGAAGTTTCGCGATCTGAGCCACTTCGAAGCCAAACAGCAGCGGCTCGAAGAACTCGGTTTCGTCCCCGGAAAGGTCTACCTCTACCTGTATAAAAACATTCCGGCTAACGATCTGGAATTGCTGTTCCCCAATGTTGAAGTCAGCATGACTTGGAAGGATCGCCTCTTGCTGCTGTTACCGGCACTGGGTGCGGCAATCCCGCTGACCCTCAAAGTATTGCCCAGTCTGGGGCTACTGATAGCAGCGGTACTCCTGGTCATCATGGGGCCGGAGATCACTGCACGCTTCGGCTTTAAAACCGATGGTTCCGCCAACATCTATCCGCTACTGATCGCAGTCTTGTCGATCGGCGCAACGCTGGGCGGTTTTGCCGTGCGGCAATACACCAAATATAAAAGCAAGCGCCTCAAATTCCTGAAAACCGTCACCGACACCCTATTCTTTAAAAATTTGGTTTCCAATGAAGGGGTCCTCTACAGCCTGACTGATGCCGCCGAAGAGGAACTCTGCAAGGAGGTGATTCTGGTTTACTATCATCTGCTGACCGCTGCAACAGCACTTGACCGAACCAAGCTGGATCATAAAATTGAGGGTTGGATGCACACAAACTTTGGAGCCAAAATTGATTTCGATCTGCAAAAGACGCTGCAGAACCTGACCGAATTGCAGGCAGAGCTACCCGCTGGTGCGAACGGACAATGCAAACGAGCGCTGCTTACCGAACAGACCGATGGCAGATTGCAGGTGCTCCCCTTAAGCGAAGCAAAGCAGCTGCTAGATTACATTTGGGATAATGCCTTTGCCTATGCCAACGATTAATGACGGCAAGGCAAAACCGCTATCAGGACGGCATCCCCCACCATTTGAATTGAGCCTTTCTATTTGAAAAAAAATCTCAACAGTATTTCAGCGCCGACCGAAGATCGAGCCGAGCACACCACGGATAATCTGCCGACCGAGCTGACTGCCGATGGAACGCGCGGCGCTTTTCATCATCGCCTCAGCCGTGCCCTGCCTTCGGGAGCCCCCGCCGCTCTTGGTTCTTCGGACAGCCTGTTTTTCTTTTTTATCTAATTCCAACTGAGCCCGTTCAGCCGCATCCTGCTCGGCTGCTGCGGCGGCCTTTTTCTTTAACAGCTCGTAGGCCGATTCACGATCGATACCCTGTTGATAACTTGCAGCGACCGGAGAACGAGAAATCAGCGCCGCTCGTTCGGCGTCACTGATCGGGCCAATCTGGCCTTCCGGCGGCGCAATCAAGGTCTGCTCGACCGGCGTCGGGCTGCCATCTTTATCCAGCACCGAAACCAGCGCCTCGCCGATGCCCAGTTGGGTCACTACGTCTTCGGTGACAAAGGCCGGGTTGGGTCGGAAAGAGGCGGCAACCGCCTTGACCGTTTTTCGATCTTTGGGGGTAAAAGCGCGCAAGGCATGCTGAATCTTCATCCCCAACTGACCAAGAATGTCCTCGGGGATGTCGAGCGGACTCTGGCTGATAAAATAGATGCCGACCCCTTTGGAGCGGATCAGGCGTACCACCTGTTCAACTCTATCGAGCAGACTTTTCGAGGCATCATCAAACAGCAGATGCGCCTCATCAAAAAACAGCACCAGCTTGGGCAGTTCGGCATCACCGGATTCTGGCAACTGCTCGAACAATTCCGCCAGCAGCCAGAGTAAGAAAGCTGAATAAACCCGCGGAGAACGATGGATCAGAGTACTGGCATCGAGCAGGCTGACAACTCCACGACCGGAGAAATCACAGTGCAGAAGATCCTTGAGTTGCAGTGCCGGTTCACCGAAAAAGAGATCGGCGCCCTGCTCTTCGAGCACCATCAAACGACGCTGGATGGCGCCGATGCTGCTCGCTGTAATATTTCCGTACTCACTGCGTAAGTCATCTGAATTTTCGCCCATCCAGTTGAGCAGCGAACGTAAATCCTTCAGATCGAGCAGCAACATGCCATCATCATCGGCAATTTCAAAAGCGGCGTAGAGCAGTCCCGACTGGGTTTCGTTGAGTTCCAACAGATTGGACAGCAGCAGCGGGCCCATTTCGGAAATGGTCGTCCGTACCGGAACACCCTTGTCGTTATCGATACTCCAGAACAGCGTCGGGCTAGGCTGCTGACGATAATTGGGCAGCGGAATTTGCGCCAACCGCTCATCGATCTTCGGGTGCGGTTTACCACTGGCCGCCAGCCCGGAAAGATCCCCTTTGATGTCAACGGCAAAGACCGGCACACCGAGTTTGGAAAATCCCTCGATCAAGACCTGCAGGGTCACGGTTTTACCGGTTCCTGTCGCTCCGGCGACCAAACCATGGCGATTACTCATACCAGCCAACTGTTGAACCAAAAACCCCTTGCTGCCACCAAGATTTATTGCCGGGCGAGTCATCTTTAACTCCTACAGAAAGACGCTGCTTAATGAGTGGCGTGAGCGGAAGTTAAGTATAGCGGAGATTTTTCTGCTTGCCGGGCAGACGTGGAGAAGCCAGCACTATCGCATTTAGCAGGGAGTTGTATAGAGGGGGAAGATAAAAAGGGCAGAGACGCAATCAATATCCGCCCCTGCCCTTTTCGTCAGTCTCTGCCCTCAGGCAGCAAAAAAGCTCCAAGCCTTCAGTAGGCTTGGCCCTGTGTGTCAATCGCCTTCGAACACCATCTGCGTCGCATCGTTTCCTGGCAGCACCATGGGAAACGCGTAAGTGTCCGGATGGATCGGCACCTCCACCACCACCGGGCCAGGCGTGTCGACCGCTTGTTGCAAGGCCGACTGCAGATCGTCTTTATTTTTAACCCGTATTGCCTTGACCCCGAAACCTTCGGCAACCATGCAGAAATCAACGTGGTGACCAAGACAGGTTGAAGCATAGCGTTTATCGAGGAGCACCTTTTGGAACTGCCGTACCATCCCCAGCTTGCCATTATTAAGGATTATACATTTGACCGGAATCTGATACTGAGCGCAGGTTGCCAGTTCCTGACAGTTCATCTGGAAAGCGCCGTCGCCGTTGATGGCAAAGATCGGCCGATCAGGGTTGCCAAGCGCAGCTCCCATCGCCGCTGGCAATGCGTATCCCATGGTGCCCAAACCACCGCTGGTGATGTACTGGCGTGGCCCGGCAAACGGCAGGTAGTTAGCGGTCCACATCTGCGACAGACCAACATCGGAGGCCACCACCGGGGTGTCGCCCGCGACGGCGGAAATTGCCTCCATCACCTCGTGCGGCACCAAGTGATCACGTTCGGGGCGCGGCAACGGACCCTTCTCTCGATACTCGTCAATTTGCGCCAGCCAGTCACTCTGATCGCGCACATCAATCAGGTCGATCAACTGGTCGAGCGCCTCTTCGGCATCGCAAACAATTGGCAGCCCACCCTGCACCACCTTCCGGATGCTGGTGGGATCGATATCAAAATGGATAATTTTGGCTTTCGGCGCGAAACTTGCGACCTTGCCGGTCACCCGATCGTCAAAACGCACACCGATGGCGATCAGACAATCACACTCGCCGACCGCCATATTGGCGTACCATGCGCCATACATGCCGAGCATCCCGACCGACAGTGGCGACTTAGGATCCATAATACCGATCCCCATCAGTGTATGCGTCACCGGGATCTGGCCTTTTTCGGCAACAGCCCGCAACTTGTCGGAAGAGTTAGACAGGGTAATACCACCACCGGCATAAATCAGCGGCCGCTTGGCTTTATTGATCATATCTGCGGCGCGCTTGATCTGCTTCAGGTTCAGGGTCGGTTTTTCCTGATAACCACGCCGCGTAACGGGTTCGGCCGCAACAGGCTTGATCTTTCCACCGAGGACGTCACTCGGCAGATCGATCAGTACCGGCCCCGGACGACGGGTTCGGGCAATATAGAAGGCTTCGTGGATAATTCGCGCCAAATCCTTGATGTCAGTTACCACGTAGTTATGCTTGGTAATCGGCCGGGTGATCCCGGCCATGTCGGCCTCCTGAAAGGCATCGTTGCCGATTTCAGCAGTGGGCACTTGGCAGGTCAGAGCGACCATCGGCACCGAATCCATGTAAGCCGTGGCAATACCGGTCACCAGGTTGGTAGCGCCAGGGCCCGAAGTCGTCAAGCAGACACCAACCTTGCCAGTGGTCCGAGCATAACCGTCGGCGGCGTGTGCCGCCCCCTGCTCGTGACGCACCAGAATATGGCGAAGATCCTGGTCATCCAGCAACGCATCGTGAACCATCAGCGACCGCCCTCCAGGATAGCCGAAAATGGTGTCTACCCCTTCCTGCTTGAGGCAGTCGAGTAAAATCTGTGCTCCAGTTTTCATGTCATACTCCTTGAATATAAAACAAAACAGGCCGCGGATCGTTGCCCCGCGGCCTTTTCAACTATAAGAAAAGGGAGCAGGGTAAGTGACCCGAGCTCCCTTTCAATTCTTGGTGAATTGAACCGAGGTAGCCGCGAGTCGTCAGGTGACGACTACAACTACCAGTAGCAAAGTTATATGCGAAAAAGGTCGAAACATTGTTTTAGCTCCTTGAGGTTGGAACTCTACCCGAGCGGCAAAGTCGCTGTCAATAGGAAATCATCGCATCTACGGTCAGCTATCTAAGAAAAGTGAAGAAGCTGAAATCTAAGATATTTCCACGACATCTCTTCACCAATGACCACAGGGGAAATCATAGCGTAATAAAATCAGCTCAAGCGCTAGCGTCAAGGAACATTACTGAAAACCTCAGACAAATTCCGTAAGGTCTGGGTAATGTTGATAAACATGTGCCGCCCGTGTGGGCAGATCCTTCAACATCCTAAAATCACTAAAATCGAAACCCGGAGCAACCGTACAACCGACCAAGGTAAAATCGCCTTGAGTTTTCGCCGCTTGCCAGCAACCTGCCGGGATCATTTGTTTATAACGGGCACAGTTCGGATCAAGACAATATTGCTGTAAATCGAGTAAGTCCGAACTCAGTTGCAGTAATGAAAGTGGCGCGCCCTCGTAGAAATTCCACAATTCGTCATGTGCCACCCGATGCCAGCGACTGACCTGCCCGGCGGGCAACAGAAAATAGATATCGGTCATGGCACTGCGCAGGTTATCGACAGCCGCTGAATGAACCTGCAATTCGGAGCGGTAGACCTCGCGGTAGTAACCTCCTTCTGGGTGGGGCTGCAGGGACAATTTTTCGATCAGTTGTTGTGCGCGCGGATGCATGTTAAAACTCCTCGAAAAAGCACAGTCAGTAATTAATGACAGTTTTATGGCTTTCGGAGAACTCTTTGATTTTATCAGAACAACAACCATTCTGCAGCCGCCCCTTTGAGTGGTTCGAGGTGCATCCAGACGGGAGCGTTTTTCTTTGTTGCCCCGCCTGGTTGAAACGCTCGGTGGGCAATCTGCTCCAGCAATCGATCGACGAAATCTGGAACGGCCCGGTGGCACAGGAGATCCGCAAAAGCATTATCAACGGCAGTTTTCACAATTGTAGCCGCAGTCGCTGTCCCCATCTGCGCAACAATAGCGGGCCGCTCTGCCCGCCAAACCACGCGGACGAGAATAGAGCGACAACAGCGCTAAAAACCGGAACCAGCCGCTTAGACTTTCTGCCGACAAAACTTAATCTCTGCTTCGATTACAGTTGCAATCTTTCCTGCCTTAGCTGTCGCGACCAGATGCTAAAAGCGCAGGGCGAGGAATTACAACGAGCAGAGAAAATCAGTACCATCCTGCTGAAAGGACTGATACCGGAGGCCAGCTGCATCACCCTCAGTGGCTTTGGTGATCCCTTTGGCAGCCCGACCTATCTGGCACTGCTGAGGAAACTTAACCAAACCGATTTCCCGCAACTACAGCAAGTCCGCTTGCATACCAATGGGCAACGGTTAACAGAAAAGATGTGGCACAGCCTGCCGAAATTGCAGCCACTGGTCAGTGAGATTGAGGTTTCGATTGATGCTGCGAGCGAAGCGACCTATCTGCTCAATAGGCCGGGGGGTGATTATTCTCTGCTGCTACGAAATCTGGATTTTCTCGCTGGAGTCGACACCAAGCTGACCTTAAGCATGGTCGTGCAAGAGAACAATTGGCGGGAAATCCCCCTGCTGATCGGGTTGGCCAGAAGCTGCAAGGCGGATCTTTACCTGAGCCAGTTGGTCAACTGGGGAACCTTCAGTCGAAGTGATTTCGCACAACGAGCTGTCCACCTTGCAGGGCACCCAAACCACCAAACTTTCAGGGGATTACTAAAAACAATCCAGGGACGTAATGGTGTCAAGCTTGGCAACTTGTCAACAATATTGAATTAAAATCAGTGACCAAAGCGCGAAGCCATTGGCACCAGACGCTGATAATCGACATAGCTCAAACTGGTTTCCCAGTGCCCACTGAGCATACCGAACAGAACTCCACTGCCGAACAACAGCAGAACGACCAATGCAAAGCTCCAGGCCGGTAACGGCCGGCGCCAGAAACCGATCGAAAGTGTGCTCGGTTCGGGACAATGGTCGACACAGGTCAGGCAACCGGTGCATTCCGCGGTACAAACCGCACGTTTCTGCTGCACCTTGATCTGCGCCGGACAAGCACGGCTGCAGGCACCGCAATCGGTGCAGGAACTCTGCTCCCGACGAACTTTCAACGGACTGAAAAAACTGAGCAAGCCAAGCAATGCCCCATAGGGACAGAGGTAGCGACACCAGAAGTTTTGATAAAAAACCGACAACACCGCTAAAAGCAGGATCACCAGCACACTTGTGGTCGACATGCTGGTGAAAAAGTGGAGCATCTTGATGTCGGCAATCGCCCAGTAGGGTGCCTTGAGAAACCCCTGCAAAGCCATACTCGGCATATCAAGCAACACCAGTTTGGCGAAAAACAGCAGCAGCGCATACTTGCTGACCCGCAGCAGCAGATCAAGCCAACGCCAGAGGTGGAAATTCCGACCAAGAAATTTCCGCCCGAGCTTCCAGAGCCCTTCTTCCATGGTCCCCACCGGACAGAGCCAGGAGCAGAAAGACTTGCGCGCCAATAACGACATCGCCAAAAAAGTAAGAAACAGCACCAATGCTGCCGGGTGAACTCGGTCGAAATATCCGCTGGTGAGCCAGGCTTTTAAACTGACCAAAGCACCGATCGGCAAAAAACCTTCCACTCCCGGCGGTCGCCCATAATATGGCTGCTGGCCAAAGGTTTCGAAATGGCGGACAAAGAGGGAAAATTGGATTCCAAGAAACAGGCACCAACCGAGAAAAAGCCACTGGACCAACAAACGCCAGCGGACCGCTTTAGACCAAATATTTGAATTTTTCATAGAAACTTTATACCGAAATCCCAATTGCGAAAACATGACCTGAGTCAAAGTGGGGGGGGAAATTAAGCGTCTCGCACTCATTTATTGCAGAATAATAACCGATGTTTCTAAATAGCTGAACTTTTCTAATGATCCATTTACCTATCGCGATCAAACTGTATTCCTGAAAAATAACAACGTTGCCAGTCTCGTGTATAATTAATTTTCAGTCGTGGACGCACACCCTCAATCCGAAGTAGTATTCTCTCAACCTACTTAAATGGTCGACTTCAGCAGCAGCCAAAGATAGGAAGATAATGGTGATCGTATCTCCAGGCAAAGCAGCTCCCTTGTCCCCTGAACCTCATAATCTTAATACCAGCCTCCGCAACCTCGCTTGGCGCAGGATCATATCCTTAATTTTTCTTTTGTTGCTGATCATCTCTTCGCCACTTCAGGCAGCTGAACCGACTCATCTTAAAGTCGGGGTTTACAGCTATGAACCGCTAATTTTTTTCGATGATCATCAGGGTGCACAAGGACTCTGGGTCGAAATGCTCGAACATTTGGCTAAACTGGAAGGATGGACGTTAGAATTTATTCCAGGAACCTGGGATGAATGTTTTCACCGACTGCAAAAAGGGGAAATCGATCTACTGCCCAACATTGCCTATACAAAAGAGCGGGCAAAACTATTTGATTTTTCAGATGAATTCCTCTTTCTCGACTGGGGTGTTACTTACACTCCAAAGGGAAAAACCCTGGACAGTATCTTTGACCTCGAAGGGAAACGGGTCAGCGCCCTGAGAGGAAGTATCTATCTGGAGGGATTTCGCACCCTGCTCGACCAGTTCGCCATCCATGCAGAAATCATAGAAGTGGATGAATTTATAGATGTCTTCGCCGCCATGGAACAGGGGGAAAGTGATGCCGGCATCAGCGCCCAAGTCCATGCACAACGCATCGAGGGCGATTTTGCCATTGATAAAACACATATTTTTTTCTCTCCGGTAAAGATCAGGATTGCCGCGCCAAAGGGAGCGACACCACAGCTCGTCTCAATCCTCGACAAACACTTCAAACGGCTCAAAGAAAACAAAAGCTCCTATTACCATCAGCGTGTTGACTACTGGATGAATCAGTATTCATCGGGGTCGCGAGAACTTCCAGCGTGGCTGACCAGCCTGATCCTGTTGAGCCTGACAGCGGCACTGATTCTCGCCGGGTTCGTCATCATACTGCGGCGATCGGTCAAGGCAAAAACCAACAGCCTGCAACAAAGCGAACAACGCTTCAGGAGTTTGTTTAAACTGATCCCGATCCCCCTCTGTCTTGTAAAACAAGATGGGACAGTCAGCTATATCAATGACCGTTTTATCCAGATGTTTGGTTACACCTTAAAAGACATTCCGATCCTGGACGATTGGTGGCCACGTGCCTACCCTGACAAAGAATATCGTTCCTGGGTCACCAGAACCTGGCACTTGGCCGTAACCAGAGCCAGGAAACAGGGCAGGGATATCGAACCGATCGAATATCAGATCACCTGCAACAACGGAAGGGTCCGCGACGTTGAAATATCCGGGATCACCTTGGACGAGGATTTTCTAGCGACCTTTATCGATAACACCGAGCGCAATCGGCTCCAAGAAGAACAGCTGCAAATAGAACAGAAAATGCTCCACACCCAGAAACTTGAAAGCCTCGGTGTCTTGGCCGGAGGTATCGCCCACGATTTTAATAATATTTTGATGGCCGTCATGGGCAACACGGAATTGGCGCAAAGACGGCTTCCGGAGGAATCTCCCGCGCTAAAATATCTGCAACAGGTCAAGCAAGCCGCCAGCAAGGCGGCGAATCTTGCAAATCAAATGCTGGCCTATTCCGGCAAAGGAAATTTCTTGATCGTACCCCTCGATTTAACCCGTACCGTTGTAGAAATGCAGCAGATGCTGCAAGTCTCGATCTCCAAAAAAGTTCAGCTGATTTACCATCTCAGCGAAAAAACCCCCAGCATCGAAGCCGATGCCACGCAGATTCAGCAAATTATCATGAACTTGGTGATCAACGCTTCAGAAGCAATCGACGAAAAGGATGGCATTGTCGATATCACCACCGGGGTCACTGCTTGTAACGTCAGCTACCTGAAGGATTGTTGGCACGCAGATGAACTGCCCACCGGGAACTATGTATATATCGAAGTGTCTGATAATGGGGCCGGCATGGATCAAACAACCCTCGACAACATTTTTGAACCCTTTTTTACCACCAAATTTACCGGTCGTGGTCTCGGGCTCGCGGCAGTCCAAGGCATTGTCCGTGGCCACAGAGGAACGATAAATATCAGCAGCAAACCTGAAAATGGATCGACCTTCAGGATCCTGTTCCCGGCATCGTCACTGCCGGTTGCAGCCTTAAGTCCGCAGACAACGATAAGTAACAAGAAGGAGAGTGGATTAGTTTTACTGGTAGATGACGAGGAAGCCATCCGTAAAACCGTTCAGGCAATGCTCGAAGAGCTGGGGTATAAGGTACTGACTGCAAGCGATGGCGTAGAAGCCTTGGCAGAATATCGGCGATTTAAGGGACAAATCGATTTTGTTTTGATGGACCTGACCATGCCGAAACTCAATGGGGATGGAGCTGCCCAGCAGTTACGCCAGATAGATCCAGAAATCAGGATCATACTGGCCAGCGGTTACAGCCAACAAGAATGTGTCCTAAATTTCACCGCTAAAGGGATCTCAGCCTGTTTACAGAAGCCCTACCAGTTAAAAGCGCTGCAGCAGGCCATCGACACGCTGTCAAACGACAGAAAAATATCTAGCGCGTTGGCCGACTGATAACACAACTAAGTTTTCCTGCTGAAATTGCCGATATCGGGATAGTCGATCGACTCACCAGCAGAGGTCCGAATCCGCAGGGTTTCACCATGCCGTTCGACATACTCTGGCACCAAAGGGATCTTCCCTTTACCTCCAGGCAGGTCAATCACATAGTGTGGAGAGGCAAGGCCCGACACCGGGCCACGCAGTGTTTTCATTATCTCAAGCCCTTTATCAACAGAAGTCCTAAAATGGGATGTGCCAAAGGCCAGATCCATTTGGTGCAGATAATAGGGGCGCACTCGAATCTTCAACAGACCACGAAACAGCTCAGCCATAATCTGTGGATCATCATTCACTTTACGGAGCAGCACGGTCTGATTACCGAGGGGAACCCCGGCATCAGCTAGCTTGGCGCAGGCCGTTGCCGACTGGGCCGTCAGCTCGCGGGGATGGTTGAAATGGGTATTGAGATAGAGCGGCGCAAAACGTTTTAGCAGAGCGCAGAGTTTGTCCGTTATCCGCTCCGGCAAAGTCACCGGAACGCGACTGCCGATACGAATCATTTCGACGTGCGGGATTGCCTGAATCCGGCTCAGCAGATCTCCCAGCACTGAATCGGGTAACAGCAGCGGATCACCACCGGATAGGATGACATCACGGATCTGCGGCGTTGCAGCGATGTAGTCGATCCCTTCGCGCAGCTCGCGAAAACTGAGAGACATATCGGCGCACCCGACTTTGCGCTTACGGGTGCAGAAACGGCAATAACTGGCACAACTGCCAGAGGCGAGAAAAATAACCCGGTCCGGATAGCGATGCACCACCGTCGACACCGGCGAAAGATCCTCTTCGCCAAGCGGGTCAAACAGCCCCTCGTCACGCAGTTCGCGGATATCGGGCACACATTGTCGCCAAATCGGATCGCCGACCGCTTCGATCAGCCCCAGATAGTGTGGGGTGATGCGCATCGGATAGCGGTTCGCGACGGCCTCGAGCGGCTGCGGGTCAAAAGCGAAAAGCTCCGCCAATTGCTGGGGACTGGTAATGCTCTGTTTTAATGCTTGCTGCCAGGGCTCATTCGCCATCGTCGGCCTCGGGCGAGTACTGACGATAGCGCAGCATCCAGGTTGAAATCATCAACAACAACAGACCCGCATCGCGCCAGAGAGCCATCAAAGGGCTGGTTTTCGTTTCAGCGCCAGGATTAAAACAACCACAATCGATATCGAGTCCCCGCGCGATCACTGAGCTTAAGGCCAACATAAAGATCAGGTTCAAGAAAAACAACACCAGAACCGCTGGCCGCACGCGTTGATTGAGGAGCAGCAACATTCCACAAAGCAGTTCCAGATAAGGCAGAGTCGCCGCAACCAGATAATTCCAGGCATACGGCAGAAGCTGATAATTGGCGACCTGCCCGGCAAAAGTGACCAGATCATCGGCTTTGACAAAACCGGCATAAATAAATACCGCGGCTAGAACGAGCCGACTGACATGATAGATGATGGTTGCCAACAACTTCATTTGTCCCCCTCCTCCAGCGGCCGCCCTTCGTCACGCCACTGCGGAAAACCGCCCTCAAAAACCCGCACCTGCAGGTAGCCAGCGGCAAGCAGACGCACTCCTAAATCGAAAGAGTCGGGGCAACCGAAACCGTTACAATAGAGGATCAAAACCCGGTCTTTCGGCACTTGGCGCATAAAATCGGTCAGCAGGGCATCAACCTCGCCGAGTGGCAGCAGAACGGCCCCGGCCAGATGACTGGTTCGATAATCATCCCGATTACGGGCATCCACCAGCAGGGCCCCTGCAGCTAACAGTTCGTCCAGCTCATCCAGCTCAACGGGATCAGGGAACTGTTGTTCAAGCACGGCCGTTGAGTTCGAATTCTCGACAGCAGTCTTTATTGCCGAAGGGACAGCGACGGTCTTGCCGGTAAAGGCGTTCATCACCAGCTGATAGTTGAAAGTCAGTCCGATCGTCAGCGCGAGTGCGCAAAGGATCAACGCCTCCAATAGAATCCGCTGCAAAGTCGGGCTGATCTGCACCTTACTCATCGGGTGACTCTTCCATTGCGGGAGAGAGGCTCTGCAGCATTTCCCGCAAACGCTGATTTTCCTTCTGCAGGCGATCGATGCGCAGGTTACAGTCTGTAACCACCTCGTTCAATTCATCAACCAGCTGCGACTGATGACTAAAACCAATTTCCAGGTCGGTAATGCGTTGCTGCAGATCTTCAAGCATAATCGGTCACTCCTATAAAAAACTCACGGATTCAGGAACATGTTATAACGCGCAGTCAGGTTCTTGCCAACTCATCTTTTCTATTCAGCGAGGGATGATTTACAAATCCAGCCAACCCCGGTAAACTTAAACGCAATTCACGCAATTTTGCCTTTGCATCATTCCCTTATTTTGCTCAGTCACCCCTGAGGAGAACACCTACCGTGCGCTTCAGCCTACTTATACCACTGCTATTTATTTTATCGACCTCGGCATTCGGGGGCAATATTGCGACAGCGGAAACGAATCAGCAGGAGCGGGTCGAACTGGTGGAGAACCTCGGCGAGAAAATCCCCCTTAATCTGACTTTCACCAATTCGACCGGGGAAGCCGTGCAGCTCAAGCAGCTGATTGATCGCCCGACCCTGCTGGTCCCGGTTTACTACGACTGCCGCAGTGTTTGCAACTTCATGCTCGGTGGTCTAGCGAAAGCCCTCCCCGAGCTGCGCTTAGCCGCCGGTGAAGATTACAATATTGTCGCTTTTAGCATCGATCCAGAGGAAACGGTTGCCCTGGCGGCACACAACAAAAAAACCTATTTAACCGCCATTCAAGCCCCTTTTCCAGCAGAATCCTGGCATTTCCTGACCGGAACCCAAGAGAACATTCTAAAACTGACCGATGCGGCCGGCTACTTCTTTAAAAAAGAAGGGGAAGAGTTTCTCCATCCGGTCGCTTCCTTCGTCGTCACCGCCGACGGCACCATTGTCCGTTACCTGATCGGCCGACGTTTCATGCCCCTGGATCTTTCGATGGCTTTATTTGAAGCCAGCGAAGGGCGCATCGGCACGCCGATTCGCAAGGCGCTGGAATTCTGCTTCAGCTACGACCCGGAAGGGCGACGTTATGTCTTCAACCTGCTACGGGTCAGCGGCACCGTCATTCTGCTGACCCTCGGCTCCTTCTTACTTTTCTTAATCTGCAGCGGTAGAAAGAAGAAACCATGAGTAAGACCACAACCTACACCGGTTTCTGGCAAGAGAGTCCCCGACCGGGCATCCTCGGCTGGCTGTTGACCACCGACCATAAACGGATCGGGATCATGTATCTCTGCTGTATCATCAGCATGTTTATAGTTGCTGCCGCCCTCGGCCTGGCTCTCCGCCTGGAGCTGATCGCCCCGGGGCCGACGATCATGGGGCCGCAGACCTACAATGCGACATTCACGGTTCATGGTATTATCATGATTTTCATGTTCCTCATCCCGAGCATTCCGGCCGCGTTCGGCAATCTGCTGCTACCGATTCACATCGGCGCCAGGGATGTCTCCTTCCCCAAGCTCAACCTGCTCTCTTGGTACTGTTACATGGCCGGTCTGGTGCTGGTCCTGTTTGCCATTTTTGGTGGCGGAGGTGTCCCGGACACCGGCTGGACCTTCTACGTCCCTTTTAGCACCCAGACCACCACCAATGTCAACCTGGCAGCGTTCGCCGCTTTCATGCTCGGCTTTTCCTCCATCCTTACCGGCATCAATTTCGTCACTACCGTCCACCGTTTGCGCTGCGAGGGGATGCACTGGGGGCGGCTGCCGCTGTTCGTCTGGACCCTCTACGCCACCGCCTGGATTCAGGTTCTGGCAACACCGATGATTGGCATTACTCTGGTCTTGGTAATCCTGGAGCGAACGTTTGGCGCCGGGTTGTTCGATGCGGCAAAAGGCGGTGATCCGATCCTCTTCCAGCACCTATTCTGGATCTATTCACACCCGGCGGTCTACATCATGATCCTGCCGGGCATGGGCGTGATCTCCGAAGTGATTCCAACCTTCGCCCGCAAGCCGCTGTTCGGCTACTGGGCGATGGCCCTTTCTAGTCTGGCGATCGCCTTTGCCGGTTCGCTGGTCTGGGCGCACCATATGTACGCCAGCGGCATGAGTGACATGGCGATTCTGGTTTTCTCATTTCTGACTTTCATCGTGGCCATTCCCAGCGCCATTAAAGTTTTCAACTGGGTGTCGACCCTCTATAAGGGCTCCATCGAACTGGCACCGCCAATGCTGTACGCACTGGCATTTATTTTCAATTTTGCCATCGGTGGCCTGGGCGGTCTTGCCTTGGGCGCCGCGGCCAGTGACATCCACCTGCATGACACCACCTTTGTGGTCGGACATTTCCACTATGTCATGTTCGGTGGTGGTGGCTTCGCCCTTTTTGGTGCCATGCATTTCTGGTTACCGAAATTCACCGGCCGCATGTACAACCACAAGGTTGCGGCGATCGGCTGGGCGCTGCTGTTCGTCGGCTTCAACATCACCTATATGGCGATGCAAGCGGTCGGCGTCCAGGGGATGCCCCGTCGTTACTACGACTATCTGCCCGATTTCCATACCCTGAATCTGGTTTCCACCATCGGCTCCTGGTTTATGGCCGCCGGACTGATCATCATGTTTGTGAATCTCTGGCAGGGGATCCGCAAAGGAGTGCCCGTCGGCAATAACCCCTGGGGTGGAGCAACCCTGGAATGGTCCATCCCCTCCCCACCGCCGCTGGAAAATTTCGGCGAACAAGATCCGGTCGTGACCAAAGGACCTTACGAATTCAAAGGAGTGGTTGCCGATGAGTATTGAGCATCGTGACGATACCGGGGACCGCTTCGGCATGTGGCTTTTTCTCTACACAGAAGTGATCCTTTTTAGCGGCCTGTTCATTCTTTATGCCGTCTCGCTGAGCAACTATCCGGAACAGTTCAGTCAGGCAAGCCACAAACTGAACATTTACTTCGGCAGCATCAATACCTTGGTGTTACTGACCAGCAGTCTAACCATCGCCCTGGCAGTCAGCGCTGTCCAAATGGGGCGCAAAAAACAAACCCTGACCCTTTGTGCAGCCACGATTGTGCTCGCCATTGTGTTTTTGATCAACAAATACTTTGAGTGGTCGGCAGAGATCGCCCATGGCATCTACCCGGGCTCGGAGCAGCTGGCTGAAATGGGGCCGGGGATTACCGTGTTTTTCAATCTCTACTATTTCACCGCCGGCCTGCATGGTCTGCATGTGCTGATCGGCGCAACGCTGATCGCTGTGGTGGCGGTCATGACCGCCAAGGATAAGGTCACCAGCGAGCGCTATACCCTCTTGGAAAACAGCGCGCTCTATTGGCACCTGGTTGACCTGGTGTGGATCTTCCTGTTTCCGCTCTACTATTTGATTCTGTGAGGTGAACCATGTCGGAACATAGCCACGAACCGGTTCCCTACCGGACCTTTATCCTGATCTGGATCGCCCTGCTGATACTGACCGGAATAACCATCGCTGTCTCACGGATAGACCTCGGCCACTGGAACATTTGGGTCGCACTGGGGGTCGCCTCGATTAAATCCAGCCTGGTGATATTTGTCTTCATGCATCTGCGTCAGGAATCAAAACTGTTTAAAATCGGCCTATTGGTAATGTTGACGATCCTGGCAATTTTCATCGGCCTGACCTTTTTTGATGTGCTCTACCGTTAGGAGAGATTTGTGAATCCGCTGAGCAATCCGACGGCCCAAGCCGTCGACAATGTGCTGATCTATATTTTCGGTTTCTCGCTGTTGTTGCTGCTGGGAATCACCGTTGCGACCATTTATCTGGTAGTCAAATACCGCCGTTCCAAATACCCGGAACCAACCTCGGATTGCCACGGCAACTTGTGGCTGGAAGCCATCTGGACCCTATTGCCGACGCTGATTGTGTTGACCATGTTCTGGTACGGCTGGACCAATTATGTCGGTCTGCGGGAGGTTCCCCCAGACGCACTGGAAATCAAAGCAACTGCCCGCATGTGGTCCTGGCAGTTTGAATACCCGGATGGGCGTCGTACCAGCAAGCTCTATGTGCCGATCAACAAGCCGATCAAGGTTATGCTCTCCTCGACTGACGTACTGCACAGTTTTTTTGTCCCAGCCTTCCGGGTCAAACGCGACACCGTGCCAGGGATGGAGACCTACGTCTGGTTCCAAGCGACAGAAGCTGGCAGTTATGACATTTTCTGTGCCGAGTATTGCGGCGTCGGCCACTCCGACATGACCACCAGCGTCGAAGCCTTGAGCGAAACCGAGTACGCCAACTGGTCTCGACCGCAACTACTGTCATCAGAACCAAGAGGCTTGATAGTCCTCAATGAACTTGGCTGTACCGGTTGCCACAGCCTCGACGGCAGTGAGGGCATCGCCCCCAGCCTGTTTCAGCTCGTCGGACAAAAACGCAAGATAGTCGCCAACGGAAAGACCCAAGAACAGAATATTGATGAAGATTACCTGCGCAGGGCTATTCGCGATCCAGAGGTAGAACTTGTCGAGGGCTACGATCCGATGATGCCCCCTTACGATACCGACGCGATCAGCGAAGAGGATCTACAGGCGGTCGTCGATTACCTGCTTGGCAAGCTGGCGAGCGAACCGACACCAATGCTGGATGCGCGACAACTCCTGGAAGACAATGGCTGCCTCGGCTGCCACCCTTCCGACGGCAGTCAGGGAATTGCGCCAACATTTAAAGGGCTCGGTCAACGGCAAGTCACCATCACTCGTGATGGCAGTGAACTGACAATTGCAATCGATTCCGGATATCTGCGGCGTGCCCTGGTAACACCGAATGCCGATCTGGTTAAGGGCTATCCGCCGATTATGCCAGCTGCGAATTATCTTTCCGAGGCAGAGCTTGACGCCATCATTCAGCATTTGTTGCAGCAATAGAGAACCGGGACCTTATGCCGACACCATTGACTCAATCGCCGCTAAGCTTTGCACAACTCAGCCTGCAACAGCTGATCGTATTGCGCCAACTGAGCAGGCTTGAACTTTCCGTCATGGTGGCTCTCTCGGCATTAACCGGTCAGCTGTTCGCCGCAGGTCGCTGGGTACCGACATCTTTGCCACTATTTCTTGCTGTTGCTCTGCTGGCAGCCGGTTGTTCAGCTTTAAATCAATGGCAAGAGCAGGATCTGGATGCGCGCATGGAACGCACCCGACAACGTCCATTGCCGGCAGGAAAAATGACTGCAAAGGCGGTTCTCTGTCTGGCCCTGACCAGCATCGGCAGCGGCCTGTTGCTGTTGAGTCTGCTCTCCGGGTCACGGCCGCTGCTGCTCGGCCTGTTGGCGGCCATCTGGTATAACGCCATCTACACCCCCCTCAAGCGACACACCCCGTTTGCCGCCCTACCTGGGGCTATCTGTGGCGCGCTGCCACCACTGATCGGCTGGACAGCGGCCGGCGCACCATTATTGGCAGCGGAAATACTGATCCTCTCCGGGACCCTTTTCCTCTGGCAAGTTCCGCACAGCTGGCTGCTCCTTTGCCATTATCGTAAGGATCTACAGCGCAGCGGCCTGCCGGACCTATTTCAGACCATTCCGACCGACAGGCTACTGAAAATAAATAACTGCTGGCTTGCAGCACTCGGCATTTGCTACCTGCAATTTGTGCTGTTCGGTTTTATCTCCAGCTCGCTACTGTCAGCAATTTTCCTTACCGGACTGACAGCTATCGCCTTTTCAATTACCACTGAAACACGCAAAGAGGCGCAGCAGATTGCTCCGCTACGCCTCTTTCACTTAACTAATTTGTCGATGGCACTATTGCTGACGATTCTGTTACTCGACAACTCCGCCCTTTTTTAATCAACGCCATCCTTGAGGGTGTGACAGACAAAACATCCGGTTCCAGCAGTACCTCCGGTTGTTGAAGCCACCATTCCATCGTAACTCCAGCGCAGCATATCTGGAAATTCACTGCCATGAACGCGATGACAGGAAAGGCACATCACCTTGTCGGTTCCAGGTGACACGGTAGAGGACGGTCCACCCATTGATTTCAAGGCAGCGACATTGGGACGTGCGACGGGAACCTGTGGATCATATACGGTGTAGTCAGCATATTCACCGGTCGCGGGCAAGACAAATCCCGCAGGATGTCGAAGCCAGGGACTACTCGGCAACCCCATATCATCAACTCCGAGAGCATTATCTGCATCTCTGAGAGAATGGTAACCATCGTGACAACCGGTACAGAAATCACTCATACCATGCCCCGTGGCATCATAAGGGCTATCCTGATATTCGTTGTGGATTGCTGAGGTCGGATCCTGCTCCCAGTCCGGGTCTTCAATACCGACCATTGCCGGAACGCGATGGCCACCATTGTCTATGAATTTGACCCCCGCTTGATTGATGAACCGATAACCGCCACCAGTCCCATCCACATATTTAGCGTTTCCACTAAGCATAACTGTTTCGTCGTTGGCGTGATGGGCCGGGTCATGACAACCGATACAACCATTACCGACGACCGGAACGGGATCGAACGAGGTGGCAATTGAGGCAAGCGAGGCATGGCAGCCGCCGAGTCCGCTACCTCCTCCATTGCCTCCATTGCCGACCCCACAGCTGGCGGTTGTGCCAGGTGCTCGGCTAAGAATCGAGTCAACGGTCCGGACATTGTGACCGTATTCATCCCCCAAGGTTTGCACCCAGTGGAAATTACCTCCGGCAAGAGGCTTATTCGGCTTGGCAACATTGTAAACGATGGGAATACGCGATTCGCCAAGGGTGACGATCGTTTCTGAACCGGTCGAACTATGACAGCCGATACAATTATTGATCAGCAGGTTTTCCACCGAATAGTTTAAACTGTCACTCGGGTTGAAAGCGGCAGCCTCTCCAACTGTCACTCGGGTAGAAAAGGCACTGCCATCCTGTGAATTGTGCATGGTGTGACAATTGACACAATCCCCTTTGACCATCGCAGCAGCAATTCCAGAACACAAGAAACAGAGAATTATCGCCGTTACTATGCAATTAAGACCGACTCTCATTTCGTCCCCTCAAGGCTAAATTCTGACAGAAAAAGTTCAACCCCGGTAACTTACCGGAATCCTGCAGTGCAGACATCAAAATATTTCCTCATGAAATAGCCGAAGTACGAAAAGCTGTTACTTAGGTCACTAATTGCCTACTTGATTATTCTTCCCTAATTAGACTGACGAACCTGCAACCATTCCCCGCCAAATATGATTAAAATTGTTTAAATAAAAAAGCGCTCCGGTCGATTCCGCAGCGCTTTTCACATATTCCAACGATGAGTTTAAGCTAAAGAATCTCTGGCAATTCAACCCCCATCCTTAAGGGTGTGACATTGAAAGCATCCCGTTCCGGCAACACTTCCAGTCGCCCCGGCGATCATGCCACCATAGTCCCAGCGCAACATATCCGGATAGCGGCTGGCATGGGCACGATGACAGGAGAGGCACATCACCTTATCACTGCCAGGGGTAACCACGGCTGACGGGCCACCCATTCCCTGCAGAATGCTAATACTGCCGCGTGCCACCGGGACATTCGGATCATAAGTCGTATACCCAGCGTACTCACCTTCATCCGGCAACACAATACTGGCAGGATGCCGCAACCAGGGGTTACTGCTATCGCCCCCATTGGGCGAACCACCAACCGGCCAGGAATGATAGGTATTATGGCAGCCACCACAAAAATCACTCATCCCCTGACCGCTGGAACTCGTGGTTGGACTAATCGGGACCCCATAGGCTCCCGGCGCAAAAGCCTTATCTGAATCCTGATACTCATTATGCGTCGCAGCACTCGGGCTCTGCTCCCAATTCGGGTCTTCGATACCGACCACCGCTGGCGGGTTATGGGGTGGAATATCAAAAAAGTTTTTCCCAGCCTTGTTTAAAAATCGGTATCCTCCCCCCGACTCATCAACATACTTGGCCCCTCCAGTGAGCAGATGCTGTTCGTCATCGGCGTGATGGGCAGGATCGTGGCAGCCGACACAGCCATTGCCCCTGATCGGGTTGAACAAGGGACCCCCACCTGGTGCATAACGAATTTCGGCCAAAGAATAATGACACCCCTTAAAACCACAGTTATTAGGCACCACACCAAAGCTCGTATCCCCCCCGGGAGCCACCTGCAGCACCGTATCCCTGACACGCACGTTGTGTCCGTAACCATCACCAAGATCATCAACC
The DNA here is from genome assembly GCF_055389805.1 of Desulfuromusa ferrireducens. Taxonomy (NCBI): domain Bacteria; kingdom Pseudomonadati; phylum Thermodesulfobacteriota; class Desulfuromonadia; order Desulfuromonadales; family Geopsychrobacteraceae; genus Desulfuromusa; species Desulfuromusa ferrireducens. The sequence goes on along the minus strand of NZ_AP042415.1, from coordinate 1,930,100 downwards.
CAAAAAAAGTTCCCGCCAGCTAAAGGCTGGTTGGGCCTGGACAGGTTATAGACAATCGGAATCTTCGTTTCGCCAAGAGTTGTGATCGTGCTGGAAGTTGTCGAACTGTGACAACCGATACAGGTATTACTCAACAGGTTGACGACTTTGAAGTTATCCGCATCATCCGGATCGAAACCAGCATCGGAACGCGTTCCGATTGCGCTGCCATCCTGAGAATTGTGCATAGTATGACAGTTAACACAATCTCCCTTGACCATGGCCGGTGAAAAATCCGGAAAAACAAGAAAGAATAAAACCGCACAGAAAAAAGGCAGGCAAACAAATTTGATCCACATCAGCAAAACCTCCAGCACAAACAAATCTAAAACAACATCAATTCCCCACATTATTAATCAACAATACCTCACAAAACAAGTAAATTTTTAACCACTAAAATCATCACATTTAAATTACAGCACCTCTCAATACTTGCTTTCCGCTACAACATAAGGCACCCTTAACGCCTTATTTACTTATTCAGATTTTTTCCGCAGGAGATATCCTCATGCAACACTTTGCCCTCACGATAATCGGCCGTGATCGCCCTGGGATCGTATCTCAGGTTACTGAAATTCTCTACAAACTCGGGTGCAACATTGCAGATTCAAGCTGTTCGATTCTCGGTGGCCAATTCTCAATGATTTTGATCATCTCCAACCCAGACATTTCCAGTAAAGATGAGTTTGGTGATATTTTTGCTCCCCTGGAACAGAGCAACCTCTCGGTGTTTATCCGCACCCTGAAACCAGGCGGAGAGAAGCGTGTGGAATTAAACGGTGAGCTCTGCATGATTTCGGTGTATGGCGCTGACAAACCCGGCATCGTCTTTCAGGTCGCCAAAGAATTGGGTGACAGGAAGATCAACATCACCGATCTCAACACAAAGCTGATCGGCGATGAAAAGCGACCGGTTTATGTCATGATGATCGAAGCCCTGCTTCCAGAGGGAGTAGAGGTCGAAGAGGTCGAAAGCTGGATGGCTGAATTGAAGCAGAAGCTACAGGTCGATATCTCGGTACGTGCGCTGATCGCCATGGAGCTATAATCAAAAATGGCTGTTAAAGAAATACTCCTCTACCCCGACTCACGCCTGAAAGAGACCTGCGCACCGATTGACGACTTTGACGATTCGGCACGCTCCCTGCTAAAAGATCTCGTCGACACGATGGTCGATGCCGGACATTCGGTCGGCGTAGCGGCGCCGCAGATCGGCGATATTCGCCGCGCCGTGGTCGTCGATGTGTCGCACAGCAAACTGGGCAAAAAACAGAAAAATCATGGCTTACTGCAGATGGTCAATCCGGTCGTTATCGAAAGAGAGGGCACCCAGGTGGTCCGCGAAGGCTGCATGTCAGTCCCCGACTACACAGGCAATGTCACTCGTTCCGAACGGATCGTCGTCCAGTTTTTAAACCAGGAGGGAGAGTTGCAAGTCATTCCTAGCGAGGGGTTCGAGGCCATCGCTATCCAGCATGAAATGGACCATTTGGATGGCTATCTGTTTCTCGACAGGGTGTCAAGCTTGAAATCTGACCTTTTCCGCAGGAAGCAGAAATAACGCTGATCAGATTTTTTTCTGTTGATAACTGTCTTGCAATAAGGCAACAACAGCGACGGCAGCCGGCGAGAGAGTCCTGCCGCGCAAACGGACCAACCAGAAATTCCGTTCGACACGCATTCCAGCAACTGGCACCTGGCACAGTTCACCAGCGGCTAATTCACGGCGAACCGATCGCTCCGAAACAAAAGCACATCCATAACCGGAGGAGACCACCTGGCGTACCGCCTCATTGCTACCCAGCCGCGCTGCTATCTGCAACCTGTCGGCAGCAAAATTGATCCGCCGCAGTTCCCGATGAAGAGCCTGCTCACTGCCGGAGCTACTTTCTCGGGCAACCAGGGGTTCGGTCGTCAAGTCATCGAGAGAAATCTCCCCCCGACCACACCAGCGATGTTGCGGACCGACAATCAACACCAACAGGTCATCACCCAAGTCTTTAAATTCCAGCTTACGATTCTCATTGCGGCTGCCAACCACCGCCAGTTCGAACTCAGCACTGAGCAAGCGATCGATAATTTCCTGACTGTCGCCGCTTTGCATGCTGATAGAAACACCCGGTCGCGATTTAGCCAGCGACGGCAATATTTCCGGGATCAGATAATTTGCCGGGATATTGCTGGCCCCGAGCAACAGTTCCCCTTCCTGCATGCCGTTAAAAGCAGCCATTCCCTGATGGAGCTGGTCTCGCTCAGCAAGGATTCGCCGAGCATGCCTTAAAAAGACCTTCCCCCCTGCCGTTAGCAGTGCGCCCTTCTGGGTCCGGTCAAACAGCCGGGTATTAACCTCATCTTCCAGGGCAGCGATATGCTGGCTGACTGTCGACTGGGTCAAACCGATAATTTCGGCTCCACGGGAGAAACTTTTTGTTTCGGCAACAGCTACAAATAAATCCAGTTGGCGCAAATTCACGTTCAAATCCCCATCGAAAACCTTTTTAAAACTATCGCTGCCCTAACAGAGCCTTTTGATGCTGACGAAAAGCTACTCCGCCTTAAGCGTATTGATAAACTGATCGGCCTCTTTAATTGATAGTTCCATGTCTCGAATCAGGCGAGAAACATCCGTTTCGATATTAACCAGTTCCGACTGCAGAGCCGCAATCGCGCGGGCATTGAGATTATGCTTCAAATACAGCACCTGATCACGCAGGGGATTAAGAACCGGATCGATCTTGGCTTCGGCCTTTTTCATCGCACCGATCAATTTATTATAGTGAGTGCGGGTCTGCTTTAACTGCCGGGCACTGGTCTGGCGTAAATTACTACTGGTGTACTGATCGAGCTCGTCCTCCCATTCATCAAACAACGCCTCGGCGACATTCTCAACGGCGCTTACCCGACTGCGGACTTCATCGGCCTGATCCTCGCTCTCGTCCAAAACATCCTTGAGCTGATGGTATTGCTTTTCCAATTCACCACCATCGAAAGCCAAAACACTCTTAAACTGCTCCAACGCCGAAGTAAACTGTTGCTTGGTTTCCAATTGACTATCACGAGCCGCCTCAACCCGGTCAACCAAGATATCCCGTTTGTGAATGCCGATCTTCTCCATCGCTCCGTAATAAGCACCACTGCAACCACCGACAACCATCACAAGCAAAAATACACTCAACAGACGGATCATAAAGTTCTCCCTTGATTTCAATGCCACACTAGCCATTCGCAAGACAGAGGCGACGATGCCTTCTCCTAGATTCATAATTATAAATAACTAACAAAACATCCCGATTCATGATATTAATCATAGCTCACAATATGTGTTCGTCAGTTACTATATCACCAATTAAGTCACGGATGGTCATCAATGCCCCTGCGAATGTTTAATTTCATCCACAACCTAACTGACATTCGCGGTCGCTCGACGCTCGTCGTTAATGCCCGCTGGTTGCTGCTTATCTTGGCCGTTGCCTACGCTGCATGTGCCTGCCTGTTCTATATTCTCAGCGATCGCGGTCTGGCGATCGCCACCACGCAAATAACCGTCATTGGACTCAGCTTTGTTGCCATCCTCAGTTACAACATCATCTACCATTTTTTTTATGATGCTATCCGTCACTTTAAATATGTCGATCATTTTCAGATTTTACTCGACTTGTTGCTGGTCACAATTTTGGTCTATAGCAGCGGCAGTGTCGTCAGCTGGCTCTGGGCCCTCTACCTGCTGGTCACGCTGGAAGCCTCGATTCTGCTGAAAGATAGAAACGAAGTTTGGTCATTAGGCACCCTCGGCGGTCTGATCTATGGCTCATTGCTCCTGCTTGGCTACCTCGAAATATTGCCGCAGGTCAAGATGCCGTTCGTTGAAAACAATCTGAACTTCCAACCTCTCTACCTGATCCTCCACTGGCTTTGGGTTTGTCTGCTCAATGCCACCATCGCCATTGCCGGGGCCGCACTGATGGCAGTCATTCGCCGCGAGCGACAGGCGGTCAAAGAAAGTGAGCTAGAAAAACTTGCTTTTATGGAATCGGCCCATGACTTGATCTTCCATTGCGACCCGGCCGGTGAATTCCTTTATGTCAATCCCGCCTGGGAAAATGCTCTCGGTTACGGCATAGACGATCTCGCCGGGAAAACCATCCTCGACTTTGTTGATGACACGTCAAAATATCGCTGCATGGATGAATTCCGCCGTGCATTACGCGGCGAGGAGGTTTCCACCCTCGAAGGCGATCTGATTTCTCGCTACGGTATCCATGTCATGGTGGAAGGCTCCTTCTCCTGTACCTTCGAAAATGGCCAGCCAGTATCGATGTGGGGCATCTGCCGCGACATCACTGCCCGAAAAGAGGCGCAGGAGCAGTTGCACCACATGGCTCATCACGACATGCTGACCGACCTGCCTAACAGGTTGACCTTTGCCGACCGACTGACCCAGTCCAAGGCTTTAGCAAAACGACAAAAAAGATTGCTGGCCCTGCTATTTTTGGATCTCGATCGTTTCAAGATTGTCAATGACACCCTTGGTCACGCCGTAGGCGACATGATGCTGCAGGAAATTGCCAATCGGCTACAGGGTTGTGTCCGTGAAATCGACACCGTTTCGCGCTTTGGTGGCGATGAATTTGTTATCCTGCTGGTAAACCCCAATAGCATTGCTGACATTGAACGACTTTCGCAACAAATCCAGAAAAAACTCGGCCAACCGATGATTATCGATGGCAATGAGCTGTTTATCACCACCAGTATCGGCGTCTCAATTTTCCCGAATGATGAACAAAGTAGCGATGGATTGATTAAAAAGGCAGACATTGCCATGTACCAGGCCAAGGCGAATGGTCGTAACAACTGTCAGTTTTACTGTTCAGATATGGATATGCACGCGCAACGCCGTCTGGTACTTGAGACCGGCCTGCGTAAAGCCCTCGAAAAAGAAGAATTTTATCTTCTTTATCAACCTAAGGTCACCCTGCAGGACAACCGGATAACCGCCCTCGAAGCACTCCTGCGCTGGCAACATCCAACGCTGGGGCTGATTCCACCAAACGATTTTATTTCCTTGGCAGAAGAATCGGGACTCATCGTCCAACTTGGCGAATGGGTCCTCCGCCAGGCCTGCAACCAATTCATAACATGGCAGAAAGAGGGTTTGCCGCCGATTAGAATCGCGGTCAACCTCTCCGGCTTTCAACTGGAACGGAAAGATTTCGTTGAACGAGTAAAGTGTATTCTCGAAGAAATCGGCGTAGAAGGGCAGTACCTCGAATTTGAAATCACCGAAACCGTTATCATGCAAAATCCGGAATTCGCCGTCAAAATTCTTAATCAACTCCGTGATATGGGTATTCACATTTCAATTGACGACTTCGGTACCGGCTACTCTTCTCTGGCCCACTTGAAACGCTTCTCGGTCAACACACTGAAGATCGATAAATCTTTCGTCAATGACGTCGATCTCAATAGTACCGACGCTGCCATCGCCACGGCGATAATCGCCATGGGCAAAAGCCTCAACCTGTCCGTGATCGCCGAAGGGGTAGAAACAAAAGGCCAACTGGAGTTTCTAAAAAAAGAAAAATGCCATGAGATGCAGGGCTTTTTATTCAGTAAGCCACTGCCAGCAGATAAGATCGGTGAACTGCTGGTCAATAAAAATCAACTTTAAACCCGTTATTGCACTCAGCCACGCTCGCCCCAATAGCCCATTAATCAACTCCAGACAAAAGCCCAAGCATTTGCGCACGAAATTTGCCCGCACCACCATTGGCCGGGTGCCGCACCTTAGTCGCAGGAATTGCCAACTGCTGCAGCTGGGCCGCTGACTTTTCGCCGACCGCAATCACCTGCTCGAAGCCTCCCAGAGCCAGCATCTGCTGCAACACCTGGTGTCCAGCCGCCAGCTCTTCATCCTTGGGAGTCCGGTTACTGAGCAAACCCTTCCCCGGCTGATAGGGGTGCCATGGAAAGGCGTTCCAAAGCACTACTGTACGCGGATCGATGCCGTACTCGGCGAGAAAACCCCAGACGATGGTCGCCGTTGGCTCGGTGAACCCCAGTGGCTTTAACTCCGGGCGACTGGTCCGCCGCGGTGTCAACCCACTGAAGACCAACTCTGGTGTGAGATTTTTGTGGGCAAGGCCGCCAAGCAATAAACGCTCAGAAGTCATCGGAATACCGCTGAAATGACCGCCCTGATAGCCGATCGCTTCAGCTAATAGCAAAGTTTTTGCGGTCCCGATCCGCTCTTGCAAATAGTGTTGCAATTGTTGCCGCCGGATCTGCGCGCCGTGCTGATCGCAATCATGCTGCGGATCGCTTTCCCCCCAGGGGTTAAAAACCGCTGCTGAACGATAAGCACTGAGGGCAGCGACAAAGCGCTCAGGCATGGGTCACCATCTGCACCAAAATAAACGGCTGCACAATCAACAGACGAAAGGGTTTGTCGAGCGTGACTTCCCAAGCGGCAGTCTGCTCAGCCGTTGGCTTGAGCAACTGCCCGGCGGCAATCCAAGCCTCGACCTGAACCTTGTCATCCTTCGCCACGGCAACCGCCGTATCGACAAGGTCCAGCTCATCGGCAACAATGATAATAGCGTCCCGTTGCATATGGATACGCAGGTCCCGCCAAGTTACATCGGCAATATCGGTTTTAAACTGTTCGGCAATATCGGTCATCAACTGTCCTCCGGTAAAAGTGCTGCTGGAGCATAACCAGCTCTGCCAGAGAGGTCAAGAATCGAACCGGCGGGTTTTCATGGGTCACAGCTAAAGAATAAAGCGTCCTGTACCGACAAGTGTGCTATTGTTAGCTAACGATAATTTTTATCGTTCTTCGCATGAGGTTTTACGGATGATGGCAAAAGAGCCTGATCTTGACGTTGAAGTCGGCATAAAACTGATCAGCGAGATCAAAGAAGAAGCCTACGATCTGCGCATTGAATCTCACAATAGTCAGTTGGAATGCCGGGTCAGCATCACCGTACACGATCAGGAAAACAGCATTACCCCGGCGGAGCTGATCAACCTGCTGAAGATGCTGGACATTTCTGAATCTCTCGATCTTGAACAATTGGCAATTTTCTGCACCGAAGCGGCCAATGGCGACAATCCGAGCAACTTCCTGCTTGCCTCCGGCAAGGAACCAACCTCCGGAAAAGACGGTTATTTCGAGCTATTTGTCGACACCGGAGAGGACGGGATTGAGCTTGAGGAGGACGACCGGGGTCGAATCGACTTCAAAAGCATCCAGGCCTTCACGAACATTGAACCAGGGCAACTGATCGGCACGATCGTCCCCCCAGAAATGGGCCTCGCGGGCAAAACCGTTACGGGCCTACCTATCCCAGCGAGCTTGGGGGATCCAGCCAAAGTTACCGCCGGCGATGGGGTTGAAATCCGCCAAAAAGGCACTGAAGCGGTCGCCACTAGAGCAGGTCGAGTCACTTTTGAAAAAGGCATCCTCGCAGTAGTCGAAGAGTTCGTAATTGGTGGCGACGTCGACCTGAAGGTCGGCCATATCAATTTCAACGGTTTTGTCGACATCAAAGGGGACGTGCTTGACGATTTCAATATCAAGTCGAGCAAGGGCATAAACGTCACTGGCGCTGTCGGAGCTTGTCGGCTGGAATCGGACGGGCCGATCACTATCGGCACAATGGCGGGCATGGGCCTCGGCCTCATCCGCTGTCGAGGCAATCTGACCGCCCGCTATCTCAACCATGCAACGGTCGAATGCTGGGGGGATGTCCATGTCGGCAACGAAATCAGAAATTCATCCATCAAGGCGACTGGCCTCATCAGTGCCCCCAAAGGACTCATCACCGGTGGCCAGGCGATTGCGTTGGAGGGAATTGAGGCGAAATTTCTCGGTTCTAAATCGGGCGTCAAAACCTACCTGACTGCCGGAGTCTATTTCCCTGAAACTGATCGCCTGAATTTCTTGCGCACACGACTGAAAAGTATCGCCTACCAACTGAAAAAAATAACTGAAACGCTACCGGCACTGCACAGAAAACCGATTGACAATATGCGCCGGGCCTTACGTGAAGCGATCGAGCTGCGGATTGGCATCCTCACCCAGCGACAGATTAACATTGCTGAAGAGCAAGAAGACCTCTCTGAAGAACTTTCCAATTTCCAGACCAATGAGCACCCGACCAGAAATCCCAAAATAAATGCTTTAACTGCAATCAAAGAAGGGGTTATTATCAACCTCGGAGAAGCCGCAGAAGAATTAAAGCAAGAAATCAGCGGCCCGGTTTCCGTTATCGAGAATACGCAACACGGGGGCATAAGGCAATTAAGCCTCTCGCCATTAAAAATATCGGCCGAACACCTGGAAGAAACGGCACGTGACGAAGAAACGACAGCGACCGAGTAAATAGCTGATATCCCGCTCAACAGATCGTGGAAACCCAAGGAGATTGTCTGAATGCAAGACTCTGAGCTGAAGCAGGCCCTGCGGAAAATGCTGCAAGCCGAACTGGAAGCAATGCACTACTACCAGCAGGCCTGCCGCTTCGTCAAAGATAACGGTGCCAGTTACCATTTCAACCTACTGGCTCAGGAAGAACTGGAACATGCACGAGCCTTTTATGCAGTCTATCCGGACAACGATCTCCCTGAATTTGATGAGTTAGTCAAAAACTTGCAAAGCAGTAAAGCAGTCTTAAATACGATTGATCCACAATTGATGGGCCGGCTCGATGAACGCTCGGCGCTACAACTGGCGATGAAGATGGAAGAAGAGGTCGCCAACAGCTTACAGCGGCTACTGCAGGACGTGAGCAGCCCGGCAGCGAGAACGGTCATCGAGGAGAACATAGAATCAACCCTCGGCCACCTGCAATTGATAAGGGAAGACTACCAGCGGATCTTCGAGCCACCGGCAGAAGATTAAATCCATTGGTCCGACGAACAAAAAAGGGGCAATCCACACCGTGGATTGCCCCTTTTCGTTTATAAAACAATGCCCCTAGGAACGTTTTTTCAACTGGTCGATCACCCGCTGCGCCGTTTTATTGGAAGAGTCAACACAATCGTTCAAGCCGACCCCGTTAAAAGCATTGCCGGTAAGCAACAGGTCAGGCTGTTCCTGCAGCGAGGCCTCAATCGCCAGTAAGCGCTCAGCATGGCCACGGGTATACTGAGGAATCGCGTGCTGATGGCGGAAAATACGAACAAAGTCAGGCTCGGCGGTAATCCCCATAATCTGTTGCAAATCGGCCATGGTCCGCTGCTTGACCTCATCCTCCGACAGCTCAATGGCCGACATATTGGTCGCCCCACCCATCATCGATCGCAGCAACACCTGTCCTTCAGGCGCCCGGTTCGGAAAGATACTCGAATCCCACAGGGTCCCCAAGGTATTACGCCCCTCCGCTTTAGGCGTCAGGTAGCCAAAGCCATCGAGATCGCGGGCAATCCGCTCGCGCTGATAACCGAAACAGACCACGTTCATGGTTGCGTAAGGAATTTGTTTGAGCAATGCAGAAGTGCTAGCGCTGACCTCTTGCAACATTGACGCAGCAGCATAAGCGGGCGCAGCACTGACCAGGATTTCAGCCTCAAGCTGTTCGCCGTTCGCCAGGCGCAGTAGGAAACCGCCATCTTTGCGCACCACCTGTTCAACGGCACAGCCAACCTTGACTGTCCCCTTCAAGCCCTTGCCGACGCCATCGGTCAACTGCTGGATCCCCTCTTGAAAAGAAGTCAGGGTACCGCCAGGTCCGGCAGCGCTGGCCACAACCTTGCCGGCCTTCTGTTCGGCACGCTTCTTTTTGGCCAGCTTAAGCATCGCCTTGAGCAGACCACCGTGCTCCTGCTCGAGTTGATAAATTTTCAGGAAACAACTCTTCAAGCTCATGGTTTCCGGATCACCGGCAAATATCCCGGACACCATCGGCGCGATCAACTTGTTCAAAGCCTCATCACCCAGCCGGCGGCGGCCGAATTCGGCCAGCGTTTCATCACTCGAATCGGTACGTTTCGGCACCAGCAGTTCACCGGCCAAACGCAACTTGCCAGGCCAGGAAATCAATTTTGACTTGAGGAATGAAGGCCCGTTTTCCGGCAGGCGGTGTAACATTTTTTCAGAGTAGATGAAGCGCTTGCGGGCGTTATCATCCGAGCGCATCAACTGATCACTGATCCCCAGCGAAGCACAAAGATCTAACGTCATCGGCTTATTATCAAGAAACCCATTCGGGCCCCACTCACAAAGAAAACCCTCTTCCCGGCGCGACCAGATTTTCCCCCCGGTCCGATCCTGCTTTTCAAGCACCAAGGTTTCTACCTCGAGATCAGCCTGGCTAGCCAGTTGTTCGACAGCGTACGCGGTTGCCAGCCCGGAAATCCCAGCACCGATGATTACAACACGGGTCATATCAACTCCTGCAACAAGTAATTAAAAAATTGCTAATCCGGCCGAAATATTACTCCGTAAACAGGGGCAGGTCAAGCAAGCCCAAACTTGCTGCTCTTAAGCGCAGCTTCTACTTGACGCCCGCAGTCCTGCTCCATATAGTTGTGGCTTCAAAACGTCTAAATTAGGAGTAACTCTATATCATGTCCCAAGATTACTATTCGCTTCTCGGCGTCGAACGCAGTGCCGATGCCGCAACAATAAAAAAAGCTTACCGCAAACTGGCGCAAAAATACCACCCGGACCGCAACCCCGGCGACAAAAGTGCTGAAGATCGCTTCAAACAGATTACCGAAGCCTACGCGGTTCTTTCCGATACCAGCAAGCGCCGTCAGTACGATCAATTCGGTGATAGCGGTTTTCATCAACGTTTCAGCCAGGAAGATATCTTCCGCAACATGGATTTCGGCGATATTTTCGGCGGCGGCGGTGGTAGCGAAGACCTGTTCAGCCAGCTGTTCGGTGGCGGGCGCGGACGCGGTGGCCAACGCCGCCCGAGCAAGGGGCAAGACTACTCGATGCAGATCAGCATCCCCTTCCGCCTAGCAATTCAAGGAGGCGAGCGGCGGATTGACTACCGCAACACCGGTAGAGTCGAACAAATCAAGGTACGCATTCCGGCCGGGATCGAAAGTGGTGCCAAGTTACGTGTCGCCGGCAAGGGCGGTGCCAGCCCAAGCGGAGGGCCAACCGGTGACCTGTTCCTGCAGATCGATATCGAATCGGATCCCCTTTTCAGCCGCGAAGGCAATGACCTGGTGGTCAAAGTCGAAGTCCCTTTCAGCGGCATCTGCCTCGGCACCAGCGTCGAAGTCCCGACTCTCGACACCCCAAAACGAGTCAAGATTCCGTCAGGGATGCAACCTGGGCAAAAAATCCGATTACGGGGTTTTGGCGTAACCGCATCCGGCAGAAGGCCAGCGGGAGACCTCTACGCCGTGATCGAAGTTGCAGTTCCGAAGACTTTAACTGAACAGCAGAGAAATCTCATCGAACAACTTAATGATCTCGATATCTGACTATTTCTCTTAATAATATCAGCACTTTTAAAATCTATACGGGCAATGAAAAGCGGCTTTCATCATTAAATATTTGCAAAACACAGCCCAAGGGCATTTCACTTGCAGGGGTAGCTCTGTGCAAGCTATAGTGTCAAATTCTCTTTTTCGAAAGTACTCGACAACGTGACCGAGCGAAACAACATAACCAACCTGCTGTTGTTATGCGTGCTGACAGGCATTCTCATTGTCAGTGGTAGCCTGCAGTGCGCCTTTGATTGTCTGACCGAAGTCGACAACGTGCGTAGCTCGGCAATTAAGGTTAATGCCTGTCACCTAAACTTTGTTCAAATTGAATATGCCGACAACTGCCCGAACAACGCCTGTCACCAAGTAAGTCCGGTCCACCGCGATCTTGGTGGACCGGAAATTCACAGTTTTCAAAAACTTCCCCAACCCTTGTTCAGCAGTTATCGCCAGCCTGCGCCGCAGTTCCGGTCGGGAAGCCCCCTGATACTGCCTGCAGTCAAGCCACAACCACTATTTGCCTTTCAGGCAACAACCTCTTCAGCCCCCCTGCACGCACTTTACGGGATACAAACGACGATCCTGCTGAATTAAAATTCTTCTGCCGCACCAGTTGACGTCAACCAGCCCCGCTGGTTATAGTTACCAAATCTGTCATCTTTACTGGGTGATGGATCTGCACAGGAGAATTTTGTTTTGACAGAGAAAAACGATAACCTACCCGATCGTATTTGGGACTTTTTCTGCTCCCTCAAACTGACCATCGTTATTATGCTGCTGCTGGCGATAACCTCGATTATCGGTACCGTGCTTCAGCAGAATGCCCCGGCCGCGGACTACATTAAAGAGTACGGCCAGGCGAACTATGAACTGTTCGTTAAGTTGCAGTTCGTTGATATGTACCACTCCTGGTGGTTTATCGGCCTGCTCGGACTGTTCAGCATCAACCTGATCTGCTGTTCGATCAAAAACTTCCCGCGGGTTTGGAAATTTGTCAGGGAGCCGGTTCTGGTTGCCAGCCCCAGCATGCTTAAAAATTCTGCCAATCGCGCGGAATATACCTGCAAGGAAGATCGCCAACAGCTGGCTACCCGACTATCTGGTCTGCTGAAAAAAGAGTTCGGCAAAATCATTGAAACCGAAGTCGATGGCAAACTCTATCTTTTTGCGCAAAAAGGCATCTACTCACGCTTCGGCGCCTACATGACTCACCTGTCAATCCTGATCATCATGGCTGGTGCCATTATCGGCAATGTCTGGGGTTACAAAGCCTACGTCAATATCACTGAAGGCACCTCGACCGACCAAGTCTGGTCCCGCTCAGGGCAGGTGCCGATTGATCTCGGATTTACCGTCCGCTGCGATAATTTCGACGTCAGCTACTACCCGAACTCTCGCCGTCCCAAGGACTACAACAGTGACTTGGTCGTTCTGGAGAATGGTCAAGAGATTTTGCGCAAGCGGATCGAGGTTAATGACCCGTTGACCTACAAGGGAATCACCTTCTACCAATCAAGTTACGGTTCGGCCGGTAACGCTTTTTTCAAAGTTAAGGTGACTGAGAATGCGACCGGCAAAGTGATGAATTTCAATGCCCGTCAGGGTGAACGCCTCAAACTGCCAAACGGATATGCTTTTTCCATCAGCGGCTTTACTGAAAATGATCGTCAGTTCGGCGCAGCGATGCAGCTAAAAGTCAACTCCCCGGATGGCAAACAGGGACGCCCCTTTGTAGTCTGGAAGAAGTACCCTGAGTTTGACGTCAAACGTGCCGGGACTTTCAGCTTTGCGCTGATCGAACATGAAGAACCACAGTTCACCGGGCTGCAGGTCGCCAAAGATCCCGGCGTCGAAGTTGTCTGGCTGGGTTGCTTCTTGATGGTTTTCGGCTCCCTGACCGCCTTTTTCTTTTCGCACAAGCGGGTCTGGGCCTGCCTGGAAAAGGAAGGCGGCAAAACCAAAGTTCAGATTGCGGCCAATGCACACCGCAATCAGCCTGGCTTCTCCCTTGCTTTTGACGAGTTCAAACAGAAGCTGGATGCAACTATTGAAAATAAATCCTCAGTGAAGGAGGGATAATTATTATGGAAAGCGGACTACTCTTTAACCTGGTTACCGTCGCTTATTTTGTTGCGATGCTGCTGTTTTTTGCCTATTTGGCCAGTCGTAACAACATTCTGGGACAATCCGCCACCCTCGCCTCCTTTATCGGCCTGGTGATGCACACCGCCGGGCTTGGCATGCGCTGGTACGAGTCTTATCAGATTCTCGGCGCTGATGGTCGAGCACCGTTGACCAATCTGTACGAATCAGTGGTCTTTTTCTCCTGGTCGATTGTGCTGATCTACCTGCTGATCGACCTCAAATACAAGCAGCGCACCGTCGGCGCCTTTGTCATACCGTTTGCACTGTTCAGCCAACTTGGTGCCCAAATGTGGCTCAACGACGCCATGGACCCGCTGGTCCCGGCCCTGCAGAGTAACTGGCTGACCTATCATGTCATCACCTGCTTCCTCGGCTATGCGGCATTTGCCCTGGCTTGCGGTGTCTCGGTCATGTATCTGATCAAGATCGGCAAAGAGGAAAAACATCAAGGTGACGAACCAATGGGCGGTCTGCTCGGTTTCTTCCCACCGACCCGGGTCCTGGATGACATCAATTATCGGGCCATCATGATCGGCTTCCCGCTGCTGACCCTTGGTATCGTTACCGGCGCCGCCTGGGCAAACTACGCCTGGGGCACCTACTGGAGCTGGGACCCGAAAGAAACCTGGAGCCTGATCGTCTGGTTTATCTACGCTGCCTTTATCCATGCGCGCTTTACCCGCGGCTGGGTTGGCCGGCGTGCCGCATGGCTATCGATTATCGGCTTCGCTGCGACGATCTTCTGCTATCTCGGAGTCAACCTGGTCCTTTCCGGACTGCACTCTTACGGCAGCTGAGGTAAACAGAGTTCATTATGACAGCGGGAATGTTCCTTTCTTAATCGGAATGATGTCCAGAGGAAGAAGACAATTCCAGCGTTTCCAGATAAACACCCTAACGAGCAGGCCCCCGATGGGAGTCTGCTCGTTGCGTTATCGTCAAAGCAACAAGGGGTTCTGTCTTCAGTAACCCCGTAACTGCTTTAAATTGAAAGGTTCGATATGCGTCGACTGGCGTTAATTATTATTTTACTCGTGTTAGTAGGCGGTGCTGGCTACATTTATTCCAACCTGCCGGAAACCACAACCGTTGTTGCTGGCGATACGGCCCCCGACTTCCAGCTTCAGGACACAAAAGGCAATCAGGTGTCTTTGGCTGCGTTGCGCGGCAAGGTTGTCATGGTGAATTTCTGGGCGACCTGGTGTCCACCATGCAAAGAAGAGATGCCTTCAATGGAAAAGCTCAACGAAGTCATGGCTGGTGACGATTTTGTCATGCTGGCGATCAATGTTGAGCAAAATGGCCGGTCAGTCGTTCCGCCATTTCTAAAACAGACCCCGCATGATTTCACCGTCCTTTATGATGACAAGGGGACCGTGCAGCAGCAATACGGCGTGTACAAGTTTCCAGAATCCTTCATTGTACGCAAGGATGGCACCGTTGATCAAAAGGTCATTGGCGCCATCGACTGGGCCAGTCCCAAGACGATTGCCTATTTCAAAGGTCTAAGCAAAGGATAACCAATTGCTACAGCAAACTGCTGACATAACTTACTGGATTGCGTTTACCGCCGGGATTTTGTCCTTTGCATCGCCCTGCGTGTTACCGCTGATTCCATCATACTTAACCTACATTACCGGGCTATCTTTTAGCCAATTAGATGATGAACACCCCGATGCCAAGGTCCGTCTGACGGTTTTGCTTCACTCCCTCTGTTTCATTTTGGGGTTTTCCTTTATTTTCATTCTCCTGGGTGCTATTGCCGGCATCGCTTCCAGTCAAATCCAAGTCTTCCTACGCGAGGGCCTGGAGTGGGTTGAGAAGATCGGTGGATTACTGATCCTCCTGTTCGGGGTTCATATGACCGGCTTGTTTTCTTTTGCTTTTCTCTTAGGTGATAAGCGCGTCCAACTACACAAGAAACCGAGTGGTTTTATCGGCACATTCGTCGTTGGCATCGCCTTTGCTGCCGGCTGGACTCCGTGCATCGGCCCAATTCTCGCTTCAATTCTGATGGTGGCCGCCTCATCCGGGCAGGTCGGCCAAGGAATCGGCTTACTTTCACTCTATTCCTTGGGGCTGGGCATTCCCTTTTTGCTCTCGGGCCTGCTCTTTCACCAGTTCCTGAGCGCTTTTAAACGGTTCCGCAAACACATCCGGCTAATTGAAATCGGCACCGGCATGATGCTGATCGCAGTCGGGATCATGCTGATGTTCAACCTGCTGAGCACAATTACCATGTTTTTCTACCAGTGGGTTCCCGTCCAAGGATAGAAATTGGATGAAAAACAGTACGCTCGCGCAATTTTTGCGAAAATCATTGTCCTATTTTGGAGAACTTTAGATATGTCCAAATCCGATCAAGCGATCAATACAAACTGGACACTTCTTTTTCTGTGTTGGCTGCTCGTCAGTGTGTCAACCACGATAAGTGTCTTTTTCAGCTATGTTTTGGAATTTGAACCCTGTGTGCTGTGTTGGTACCAAAGGATCTGCTTGTTTCCTTTGATCTTTATTCTAGCCGCAGGACTTTTCCCTGTGTTGGATAGAAGCGTGGTCAAATATGCCCTGCCTCTTGCGACGGTGGGTGCGTTGATAGCCTTTTACCATACCCTGCTCTACGCGGGAATCATTCCAGAAAGCATTCAGCCATGCTCACAGGGTGTCTCATGTACCGAAAAATACATCGAGCTGTTTGGTTTTGTGTCGATCCCGATGCTTTCATTCTTTGCATTTATAACAATTATTGCCCTACTAATTACCTTGATGAGGAGAACAGCTAAATGAAGTACGTGCTTATAGGGACAACATGCCTGGTACTTGCCTTTGCCTTTGTTGTCGGCATGAACTACTACCAGGAAAAGCAGGCCGATAAATACGGATTTATGGCGCAGAAAAACGCTGAACTTTTTGTCAGAGATCATTCCCAGGCACTCGGCAGCGATGATGCAAAAGTCTATATTGTCGAGTTTATGGACCCTGCCTGTGAAACCTGCGCTGCCTTTGCACCGTTTATCAAGCAGATCATGGCCGCCAATCCGGGTAAAATCAAACTGGTGCTTCGCTACGCTCCGTTTCATGATGGCGCCGATAATTTTGTAAAAATCCTTGAAGCCGCCAGAATGCAGGGAAAATACTGGGAAACCCTGGAAGTGATGTTTAAAAGCCAGCATATCTGGGCCAGCCACGGCAACTGGCAGCCGCAAAAACTATGGGAAGTGCTTCCCCGGGCAGGCGTAAATGTCGAACAAATCAGAAAAGATATGCATAGCCCCGCTATTGCAAAAATCATTGAACAAGATATGGCTGACGTGAAAACCCTGAATGTACAAAAAACTCCGGGTTACTTTGTTAATGGCAAGCCTCTGCAGAACTTTGGCTACAAACAACTGCAATACTTGATTCAATCAGAGCTGGATGCAAAATACCCGAAATAAGCATCGAGCAAGAGAACGCTCATAGCTTAAAATCGCACCAACCGCACATTAAAACGGCCCGCACCATTCATTCTGGTGCGGGCCGTTTGTTTTTATTCCAACAGACCAGCTAATCGAAGCAATCGCTGCGATACATCATCGCCAACTGGCCACGACTCGACAGACAGTCGGGACAGAGCTTCCCAGGATCACCATAGTCCTCTTCAGCCAACATCTGACCGGCAATCTGGGCCGGTTCGGTCAATTGCTGATCAGGATCAAATTCTTTTTGGCAAAGCAGACACTCCCTCATCACGTCCTCCGCGCCTCAACCAGGGCCGCCATCCCGGTAAGAAAATCACTGTGATCATTCAATGACGGAGCACGGTGAAAATGCAGAAACCCACAATCTGCAGCCAAGTTACGGTACTCAATATCGATCTCTTCCAAGGTTTCAATATGGTCGGAAACAAAGGAAATCGGCACCATCAACAATGAACGATGTCCGGCGGCAGCAAGTTGCGGGATCATCTCTTCCGTGCCCGGCTCCATCCATTTAACAGGACCGCTACGACTCTGATAAGCAATCGACCAGGCATAATCGCCAACCCGGCGCATCACTTCTTTGGCAGTCGTTTCGACATGCTGCTGGTAGGGGTCACCGCGGTCGATAAACTTCTGCGGCAGGGCATGGGCAGAAAACAGAATCTGCACCTCATCACGCAGCATATCGTGAAAGGCCTCCAGTCCCTCGGTAACTCGCTGCGCCAGAGAATCCAGATAACCGGGCCAGTCGTACCAGTTTTCAATCAATTGATAGTCAAGCTCGGGATAGACCTGCGCCGCGGCACTTTTAAAATCATTGATGCTGCTGCCAGTGGTCGCGCCAGTGTAATGCGGGTACATCGACAGCACCACAGCCTTTTCAATTCCCGCGGCTTTGATCTCAGCCAAGACCGGTTCGGCACGCGGGTGCCAGTAGCGCATCACCACAAACGGCTGCATATCCTCCAGTCGCTCGGCTATTCCGGCCGCCTGTTTCTGCGTCCATTCGAGTAGTGGCGATTTGCCACCAATGGTGCGATAATTTTCCACCACTTTTTTGGCACGAAAATGGGAGATCAACTTGGCAAACGGCTTCTGCAACAACGCCCCGGCGGGAAGCTGAATCAATTCGCGATCGGAAAAAAGATTATAAAGGAAAGGTTCAACCGCCTCGAGAGAATCGGGGCCGCCCATGTTGAGTAGGATCAGTGCAGTCGGTTTATTGTTTGTGGCCATTTTAAAACCCTTAAAAACCCCGGGGTCGCGGCCCCGGATGCCGCCATACTCTTTTGGTATGCCCCAAAAGAGTAAGCAGAAAAAGGCACCCCGCTCCTTGCCCGCCGTTGGCGGGTTCCCTTCACTTCACAGTCAATTGAAGCGCTCGCAAAACTCGGGCTTCGCCCTCAAACATTCCTCGCTTTACCTTCAATTGACTGTTCCGTTACGGCTGTGTCACAGGGGACCAAAAAGCAAGGGGAAGAATTTCAATTCTGCCCCTTAGCCTTACACAAATATCCCAAGGCACAGCAAAAAGTTCTGTGGCAAGGCTTGCTCAGACTTTGAAGTGAGGCCTAGCAGCGCTAGGTCGCAGCGCCAAAGTCTGAGCGTAACGCCGCCACAGAGATTTTGGCGAAGCCCTTACTTTTGACTTAGTCTATGAACACATTCAACCATATGAATGGCAGCTTCCGGCGGAACCGTTGGCAGAATGCCGTGACCAAGGTTGAAAATAAAGCCGGGACGATCATCGTTCTCGTTAAGAATCCGCTGCACTTCTTTTTCGATGTAATCCTTCGGCGCGTAGAGCACGGTCGGATCGAGATTTCCTTGGACAGCGATATCAGGGCCAAGGATATCACGCGCCTTGCCGAGGTTGACGTGCCAATCAAGACCGAGCACATCGGCGCCGACTTGCTTGACAATCTCGAGCATACCGCCACCACCTTTGACGAAATAGATCACCGGGACACCGTCACGGTTAAGGCCGTCGATCAGCTGCTTGACGTAGGGCAGGATGTATCGTTCGTAATCGTGCGGAGCCAAAATACCGCCCCAGGTATCGAAAATCTGAATGGTCTGGGCACCGGCTTCGATCTGCATGTTGAGATAGCGACGATCCATCTCGGTGACTTTTTGCATTAAGGCATCAAAAAGCGGAAAATCGGAGTACATCATCTGCTTGAGGGTGGCGAAATCCTTGGAACCCTTGCCTTCAACCATGTAGCAGGCCAAGGTAAAAGGTGCGCCGCCAAAACCGATCAACGGCACACGGCCTTCGAAAGCAGTGCGCAAACGCTTGATGATGGCCGGCACATAAGAGACCGCTTCGGCCATATTCTCCGGCACCACCAACGCATCAACGTCGGCGGCGGTGCGGATCGGCTTGGCAAACACCGGACCGGGAACAAAATCAAGCTCCATCCCCATCGGCTCAATCGGCGTCAGGATATCGGAGAACAGAATCGCCGCATCAGCATCTAGGATATCGATCGGCTGAATGGTGACCTCTGCCGCACGGGCCGGATCTTTGCACAGATCGAGGAAAGTCCCGCCGCCTTTGGCACGAACATCTTTGTAGCACTGCAGGTAACGGCCGGCCTGGCGCATCAACCAGACAGGAACACGATCAACGGGCTGGCCCCAACAAGCTTTGATAAAATTGTATTCGGTCATTATTGTGAATCTCCTAGGCTAAACAGTTTCGGGCGACCCATGGGTCGCCCCTACAGACTTTATATATCGAATTGGAACTATTTTAGGGGCGAGCTATAGCTCGCCCGAGTTTCAAATCTTATTCTTTCGCTGCATTCTCGGCGGCTTCTTTTTCCATCCGCTTCTGGGTGCGCTGCGGAATGTAATTACAGAATGGCTCTTCAGCCATGTAGTCACCATAGACAGCATCGGCACGGGCACGACAACCGCCGCAAACGTTGATAAACTCGCACTCGCCGCACTTGCCTTCATATTTACTGAAATCACGCAGATCGTTGAAAACCTTGGAGTTGAACCAGAGATCTTTAAACGGTATCTGTTTGACGTTGCCGACCGAGGAATGGAAGTAAGAGCAGGGCTTGAGATTGCCAAAGCAGTCGATCAGGCAGATGGTCTGCGCGGCGATACAGCCCTTGCCGCCACCGGTGGAGAAGGTCAGGCTGCGCCGTTTGAAATCGACCCCTTCGGCCTTGGCCATCTGCGGCACGATCCGGTAGTAGTGCGGGGCACAGGTCGGCCGCATGAGGATCTCATCTTCGTGCTTCTCCTGCTCGTAGTGCCAGGAGAGGATCTCTTCGTAATCGTCCTTGGAAACCAGCTCGTCCATGATCTCTTCACCACGACCGGTCGGTACGATCATAAACATGTACCAGGCAGTGGCGCCGATACTCTTGGCCAGTTTAAAGCAGTCACCGATATCATGCTGGTTGCGTTTGGTAAACGAGGAGTTAACCAGAAACTTGATGCCGTTACGCTTAAGGGTCTCGGCGCCGCGGAGGGTGCCCTCAAAAGCCCCAGGACTGCTACGGAAATCATCATGAATCGCTGCAGTGGAACCATCGAGAGAAAGGGAGACCATCTTGATGTCGGCATCTATCATCTTCGCGCAGACTTCATCGGTGATCAGGGTGCCGTTGGTCGCCATGCACATGCGCAACCCTTTGCTGGTGCCGTACTTGGCGATATCGAAGATATCCGCCCGCATCAGCGGCTCACCGCCGGAAAGGACCATCACCGGCTGGCTGACTTCGCAGATATCATCGATCAGCTTAAAGGCTTCTTCGGTGCTGAAATCCCCTTCCGCGGCATCCATATCGGAAGAACAGCGGCAGTGTACGCAATTAAGATTGCAGCGCTGGGTACTCTCCCAGGCCAGCCATTTTGGAATATATTGTTCCTGCTTGGGGCTCATGCTAACTCCTTAAAACCGAAGTCGTTAAAGACACCGGCTACAGTCGATTTTTGTCGGACGGAAAATCTTATGCAATCTTGTCAAGATACAACAAAAGAGCAGTCAAACTCAAGCGGTGCGTGACTCAACAACCGGCTACCGCCTCAGTCGTTATCAACCGCCAACCACATCCGCTGGCCTTCGACCGTTACGCTGAAAGCTTGCGGCGAGGCACTCTGCAGCAGCTTCCACAGGTAGTCCTGAATGCTCCCATCGGCGGTAAAAAGGCGAGAACTCAGCAGCAGGTCGAAAATGCGTGAACGCAGGATCTGATCGCAACCGGTCAGGTCGATCAACAGCATGGGGCCGTCAGCCACCCCTTCTTCGTGCAGAGGATCGGGCGATACGACAATACTGCCCTCCAACGCCGCCGGAACACCGATTTTACGTAAAAAATCGGAAGCCAGAGCCCGGTTGTATTTAGCCACAGACATGGTTTCACCAGGTGCCAAGGATAACGTTGGAACGACAAACAGGCTGCCACGCTCTTTCAGCTCATCCTGGTTAGAAAAGAAATGCATCTGCTGCAAAACACTGTCGAGGGTCTCTTTTCGCATCTGCGGAGCCAGCAGATAAGCGTACTGATCGTAGGCCGGACGCTCCTGCCCGAAACCAAGCACCGGCTCCCACGGTTTTTCCGTCGGCGGCGCTTCTTTCAGTTTCTGTTCCTGCATCTGCCCCAGCAGTTGTTTGAGTTTTTTCAGCTTTTCCTGTAACAGTTCAACCCGCTCTTCCTTTTCACCGGCAATGGCCGGCGGGACAAACGACAGCTGCAGAAAACCAAAAAGCAAGAGGCAGCAAATCAATGAGGCAGTTATTCGAAACATTTTGAATCTCCTAAGGCGCGATTTTACTAACAATAAAGTCCGAGGATTATACAGAAAAAATGACCCGGATGGAGCTTTTAATATTCTCCGACTCAACAATCCGAAAAGCATCTCGGCAGCGGCAAAAAAAAAGCCGCGAAGCGTAAATACGCTCTGCGGCCTTAATTTATCTACCTGACCGAGGTGTCAGCAGGCGTTGCGCTCAGCAAGAGGAAACAGTTCCTCAAAGATCTCTTTGACGGTGGTAATTCGATCCGCTTTCCAGGCATTAGTGCCGCAGAAGATCAGCCCCGTCTGCATATCCCCTTTTTGCGCCCGATCAAGAGCATGGACGATGCAGAAACGCTCCTGAGAAGTTTTATAGGCACATTTTTTCAGACAACCGGAGGGACAGCGGACATCCAGATCGACATCACGCTGGCGAACCTGATCGATGTTGCCCGTCAGGGCGCGACCCGGCAACCCAGCAGGACTCATAATCAGACCGATGTCTTCCTTGGTGCAATTCAGGTAGGCCTGCTTGAAGGACTCATCGGCATCGCATTCTTCAGTCACGACAAAACGGGTGCCCATTTGTACGCCATCGGCGCCTTGCGCCAAAGCATGCTGCAGATCCTGTCGATCCCATACACCTCCAGCGGCGATCACCGGAATATCCAGGCTCCATTTTTCTTTCAAATAGTCCTTAACGCCGCGCACGGTCGCATACTGATCGTATTCACCAGTGCCGATCCGTTCTACCTTTTCGCCGAGATGACCTCCGGCGGTGTCGGGATCCTCAACGACAATGGCGTCGGGTAACCGCTGAAAGCTTTTATGCCATTTACGGCAGATCAGTTCCGCTGCCTTGAGTGAGGAAACTATCGGCACCAGTGCGACATCAGGATAATCGCTGGTCAGACCGGGCAGGTTCATCGGCAGACCGGCACCACTAACAATCAGCTTGGCACCACCCTCACAGGAGGCCTTGACCACATCGTCGTAATTACTGACCGCAACCATTGCGTTAACGCCGACCACACCATCGGGAGCAATTGCATAAGCTTTGTGCAGTTCATCGATCAACGCCTGGCGATCGGCAGCAAAGAAGTTCTTACCGTTGTATCGCTCACTGTTCAAGGCCAAGCCCGCCGCAGCGATCAGACCGATACCACCGTTCAATGCGACATGCCCAGCCAGTCGGGCGCCGGAAACACGGACTCCCATTCCCCCTTGAATAACCGGAAACGGGACACTGTGCCGACCTATTATTAAACCTTCAACCATAATTTGGCTCCTGTTTTTTTTTGAGTTGGCTAGTCTAACAGTTTGGACGCTTCGCCAAATGTAATACTTGTGTAAAAACTCTCTTGTTCCGAACGGTTGCAGATGCTAATAGAGAAGTCATGAAAATTTTCCGCCGTATGTTTCACCCACTGATCACCTTTATCGGCATCCAGCTGCTGTGGATTTTCCTGCTGGTTTCTTGGATTTACTGGTTCCTTGGCCGACATCAGCAGCTCAAAGACCTCGCCGATCGCTATCAGGCGGAATGGCTACCGGATACCACCGACTGGTTTATTCTTACCGAGGGAATCGTTCTTTTAGTGGCGATCCTAGCCGGAATCTATGTCATTTTCATTTTCTGGCGACGGCAGGCTTCCCTTAACCGAGCACAACGGCATTTCATCAACCAGGTCACGCATGAACTGAAATCGCCATTGGCATCCATTCAGCTCCACCTGGAAACCATCGAACTGCGCCGTCCCGACGGCGAAACGCTGCAGCAATTCGTCAAGCTGATGCAAAAGGATACCGATCGGCTCGGTGGGCTGATCAGCAATCTGCTAAGTGCCGGTCAGCTGGAACATAAAGAGAGCCGCCTGCCCCTGCATTACGGCAATCTCTCGCAGACGGTCGAGAATTACCTTCAGCAAAAACAGGATATATTCCCAGACAACGGTCAGTTGAGCTGGAAAATCGAACCAGACCTGATGGCCAAGTTTGATGGCGAGATGATCGAAACCGCACTGCGCAATCTACTGGAAAACGCCATTCTCTATGCCGACGGCCCGCCTGCGGTACGCATCAGTCTGACTCGCGAAGGCAGCCTGGCGCACTTGCAGTTTGCCGATCAGGGCCGGGGAATCGAACCCAAGTATCGAAAAAAAGTGTTCAAAATGTTCTACCGTATTCGTCGCGGCGACCGCACGGTGCGTGGCAGTGGCCTCGGCTTGTTCATCGTGCGTAACGCCATCCGCCTGCACGGCGGCAAGGTCTGGCTGAAAAGTCCCGGGCCCGGTTTTGGTACTACCTTCCACCTGACCATTCCCCTGACCCAAGCGGAGCCCACCGATGAATAAACAAGTGCCGCTGCTGCTGGTTGAAGATGAGCCCCATATTGCCCAGGGGTTGATCTATAATTTGCAGGAAGAAGGCTACCTGGTCAGTCATGTTGAAAGTGGCGAGGCCGCTCTGGAGCACTTGCAGGACAACGCCTGCGCGCTGATAATTCTCGATCTGATGCTACCCGGCATTGATGGACTGGAGGTTTGCCGCCGGCTCCGCCAGCAAGGCAATCAGATTGCAATTTTAATGCTGACCGCCCGCGGCGCAGAACAGGACCGGATCGCTGGCCTCAGCGAAGGGGCCGACGACTATCTGGCCAAACCCTTTAATCTCAAAGAATTCCTCTTGCGGGTCGCCGGTTTATTGCGGCGCGCCAGTTGGCACCAGCCAGAATCGACAAAACAATTGATTCGTTTTGGCAACAACCGGATCGATCTGGACAATCGGCTGGCACAAACGGCCAATGGCCAATTGCAACTGACCGAACTGGAGATCAAAATGTTGCAGCTGTTTACAAGTAACGAGGGCAAGGTGATCAGTCGCGGCGAGTTGCTGCAATCGGTCTGGGGCATGCAACCGGACACCGAAACCCGCACCCTCGATAATTTCATTGTTCGGCTGCGCAAATATTTTGAGTTGGATCCAGCCAAGCCGCGCCATTTTTTAACCATCCGCGGACGAGGATATCGATTCAAGCGTAATACCGACGCAAAATAATCAGCGTGTGCTATGCGGCAAAAGACTGGGAAGTCTGTTTAACTTGCAGCTGACAGTCAATTTTTGACATCCATCAGGTCGCCACTGTCTGACGATCCATTCCGGAGAGAGCATGAACCGGCACCTCAACGACACTCCCTTCATGCAACGCTTTGCGCAACTGTTTTTCCCCCGCCAAGGTAGCGGCAGGCCGAGCAATAAACTCGGCACATTTATCGGCGTTTTTACCCCCACGGTGCTGACCGTCCTCGGCGTGATCATGTACCTGCGCTTCGGCTGGGTGGTCGGCCAGGTCGGGATCGCAAAAACCCTGCTGATCGTCGGCATGGCCAATGCCATCACCCTGATTACCTCGCTCTGCCTGTCAGCGGTAGCCACCAATTCGCGGGTCGGGATCGGCGGCGCCTACTTCATGATTTCACGCAGCCTGGGACTGGAAATCGGCGGCGCCATCGGCCTGCCGCTGTTCCTCTCGCAAGCGCTGTCAGTCACTCTTTACGCTTTCGGCCTGGCCGAATCCCTGCGCCTGGTCTGGCCAGCAGCGCCGCTGATGCCCTGCGCTTTTGTCATTATCCTCCTCGTCGCCGCCCTCGCTTTTCGCGGCGCTGGTGCGGCACTGCGCAGTCAGGTGCCGATCATGGCGTTGATCGGACTGTCGCTGCTGGCATTGTTGCTGGGAGCACTGTTCGGCGATACGGTCACCGCTTCGGCCACTCCGGTGGCAACAGAGCCGGTCGGCTTCTGGGTGGTATTTGCCATCTTTTTCCCTGCGGTCACCGGCATCATGGCAGGCCTGAGCCTCTCCGGCGACTTGGAAGATCCACGCCAAGCGATCCCGCGCGGCACCTTGCTGGCCGTCCTGACCGGCTTTGCCGTCTACCTGCTGATCCCCTTTGTTCTCGCCCTGGGGGCCGATGCGAACGCGCTGCGCAATGAGCCGTTGATCTGGACCAAAATCGCCGTTTTCGGTCCCTGGTTGATCCTGCCTGGACTCTGGGGAGCGATCTTCTCATCAGCCGTCGGCTCAATGCTCGGGGCCCCGCGCACGCTGCAGGCGCTGGCACTGGATCATCTGGCACCACGCCTATTGGCTGGCAGTAAAAAAGGCACCGGATCCGAACCGGTTTTCGGCCTGCTGGTCACCTTGAGCTTGGCCTTAGGAGCCGTTTTTCTCGGCGATTTAAATACTGTAGCCACCGTCGTCACCATGTTTTTTCTCAGCGTCTACGGCATTGTCAACCTGGTGGCGGCGCTTGAGAAGCTCTCCGGCAACCCCTCATGGCGGCCGCGCGTCGACGTCCCCTGGTGGCTGAGCATGATCGGCGCCCTGGCCTGTTTCGCGGTGATGATGTTGATCCACCTGCCGGCCAGCCTGATTGCCATCAGCATTGAATTACTGTTGTGGGTTTTCCTCAAACGGCGCATCCGCTTCAAGGCCCGTGGCGATGTGCGACGCGACATCTATCAGGCCTTGGCGCGTTGGTCATTACTGCAACTGGCGGAGAAACCGATGACCGCCCGCAACTGGCGACCGCATATTCTGGTCTTTGTCGGCGATATCGAAAAGCGTCTCGACCTGGTCCGCTACGCCGCCTGGTTCAGCGAAGAGCGGGGCGTGGTTACGGTCAGTGAACTGATTCAGGGTGACCTGCTCAGCCTTGATCTCGACTTGCAACAGCGCCAACAACAGATACAGCAGGTTCTGCGCCGCGAAGGAATCCCCGCTTTCGGTGAGGTCAATGTAGTGCAGGATATCGAACGCGGCATCGTTGCCGTCGCCCAGGCCAATGGCATTGCCGGGATAGATTGCAATACGGTGGTTCTCGGCTGGCCGGATGATCTCGAGCGGATGACCGCCTTTATGAAGATCATCCGCCGCCTGAAACATCTCAATCAATCACTGCTGATCGGCCGGGTTGTGCCGCTACCACCAATACGCGAAGGCAGCAAACGCCGCGTCGATATCTGGTGGGGAGGACTGCAACGCAACGGCGATCTGATGTTGCTGCTTTCCTATCTGCTCAGCTGTAATCCTGAGTGGCGCGACAGCACCATCCGCATCCTCAGTGTCGCCTCGAATGAACTGATGCAGGAGACCACGCAGAACTTCCTCGGCAAACTGATCCCGGAAATCCGCATCGATGCCGAAATACAGGTGGTCATCAAAAGTGAAGAGGAAAGTGTCAAGGAGATGATTCTCGAGCAGAGCGCCGGTGCCGACTTGGTGATGCTCGGCCTGGCCACCCCCGAGGAAGGTAAAGAAGAAGAATACGCCCGCCGCCTCTATCAACTGGCAGAAGGGTTACCTGCCTGTGTCTTCGTCCACAACGGCAGCCTCTTTATCGGTGAGTTGGTCACTACCGACCAAGCAGAAACGGCCCAGAACGGGCTCCCCGATGAAAAACCCCATCAAAAAGAAAGCTAGACAGCAAAAAGCCAGTCACGGGGAGGCACCGCAACTGGCTTCTTCATACTACAAAAGGAGAAGAAAATGAGTTCGGCTCGCCTGCCACAACAAGCCTTACTTGCTATTCACTATATTGAAATTGGTTTTCAATTGCAAGCAAAACAATTACCCGTACGCTTATTATTTTTAACGAAGCGTTGGCCGGGCCATGGTTCCGGCCACACGTAGCAGATAACTGCCGTCAGTGGTTGGTTTGACGCCACTGAGGTTGAGTAAATCGCGTAAGCTGTCCGGTGTCGATGGGGTTGGGTGCAGGCGGACATTCAGATTAAGCCGAGTTTGTTCGGGAGTCCCGGCAATCAGCACAGTCCCTCCGCCACTCATTTCGATATTCCCTTCGGTCATCAAAATCTTGTCGATACTGAGCCGCTGTTGGTTAAACTTACCTTCCAGTTGAACCAGACCGAGCAGCAACCGTTCCGGCAAACCGAGGCGATCGAGTCCGATCAGGGCGGTATCGCGCAGTCGCAGTTGAAATTCCCCTTTGCCATTGAGTCCCGCGGTCGAATCTTCGGCCAGCAGTTCACCGGCCAGTTTCCCCTGCAGCCGATAGGGCAAGTCCGCTTGCTGCAACTCGACAATAGCGACATCGCTCAATTGCAGAGACAATTGACCGTCAGGATCAACTTGGGATTCGACCAGCCCTCCCGCCAGGCCTGCTTGCAAATCCACCGCCACAGATGCGGCCAGCAACTGAGTCCAGACCGGGGTCACTTGGAGATCACTGAACAGCAACGGAACCAGCTCAGCCTGGGTAGGATAAACCTTGAGATCCAGTTCAAGCCCAAAGGGGAACAGCATCTCCGCATCGCTGCCCTCCATTTTCAAGCCGGTCTGCTGGACAACTTCCCGCACCAGATAGCGTTGCATGACATCGGCCGGAAAAAAGATCCAGAAGGACAGCAGCCCACTGCCCAGAAACAACAACAGACAAAGGAGAAACAATCTGTGATTACCGGCCATAAGTTGGTGGCCGGTGCGAATATTTGCGATCAGGCTCACGGCTTCTCCAAGGACATCAACACCATATTGACATCAAGTTCCGAGCGAGTCTCAAAGCGCGGCTTAACCCGCAACGACTTGACCTGCACTCCACCACTGCGATATTCAATCGCGTGCAACAACTTGACCAGTTGCCCAAGGGAAAGCTTTTCCAACCGAATCTCGACCAATTGTTGACGAAATCCGCCCTGGATGGTCGCCGGCTGGGGGCGCATGGCCAGTAACTGTTCACGCACTCCGGTCTGCTCGGCGAGGCTTTCCACCTGAGAAAACAAGGGCTTTCCCCCGCTGCTGCGCTGGTCAGCAGTCGCCAGTTGCTGGCGTAATTGAACAATCTTTTCCCCCATCCGTGTCACCTTGGTCAGGTTGCGCTGACTGGCTGCAATCCGCCGGTCCAAGGTTCCCATGCTTTCAAAATAGGGATTAAGCAAGACATACCAGAGAAACAGCATCGCCAACAACAGCAGGCCACCGATAACAATCATTCTTTCGCGGGAGTTAAGACGTTTGATCATTCTTTCGCCCCCCCGTAGAGCTGCAGTTGCAGCTCAAAATAAACTTGACTGTTATCAGCAGCAAGCTTCGCATCGGCAATGTCCACCTGCGCGAACAAAGGATTTTTAGCCAGCTGTTCGGCAACCTGATTGACTGCTTCAAACGAATCCGTATTGCCCGCCAAACGGACCCCATCGTGGGTAAAATTGAATTCCTGAAGATCGATGCGGATTTCCGCATCGATCAAACTCGACAGGCTTTGCAGGACCGTAGCCGCCCCCTGACCGCCAAGCCCGAACAACTGAACCTGTTGCTGTAATTGGTTAAGCTGACTTTCCATCTGCAGCGGTACATCAACGACGGTTGACCCGGCCGGCATCGTCTGCCGAAAAACCCGCATGATTTGTTGTTTGAGCATTGATTGCTCTCGGCTCTTCTGTAGGTAGCCGAGGTGCATACTAAAAGCTCCGCCAATTATCACCACCAGCAACAACAAAGCGGCAACCACCAATTTACTGCGAAAGACCTCCAATTGACCGCGGGCGGCAAACTCCCCGTGGCGAAAGTTCAGCTGTTCATTTTTTTTGCTCGCACGCAGCTCCGACAGCGCCAATAAGGCAGCCGGAGCCATGCCACACTTGAGATCGTCTCCAAAAACGTCTGCGGCCGGAGACAAAATGGTTCTTCCCGACTTGCGTAGCTCGCCTAACACCCCTTCGGTCACTCCGGCGCCGATCACCCAGAGGGGCAGATTGTCCTGGCCGATCGAGTTCTCCAACTGACTGACCTGATTGGAAATAAAGTCGAGAATCTCATCCTCCGCCAGTTCACTGGTTCCCGGCAGTAAGCGATAATCCCAGATCATTCCTTCATAAATCAGCGTCACCACCACTTCAAGACGCCGGCAGTAGATCAGTATCCCTTCCTGCTCACCGAGAACCGGCAACAAGGCAAAGGGGAAAAAATCGATCCGCCGGGGATGCTGTTCCGGGTCGGGAAAATGGAGCAACATGTCGTCAATTTCTAAACGATTGACAACGATGGCATCCACCTCGTAATCGTTCTCACGGGCACGCGGCGGCAAAAAGGTGATCTGTTGATCCTCGAGCGGGACCGGCAACTGAGCGGCCAACTCCAATGGCAGGGCCGCATTGATTTTACTCTTGTCACGAAATGGAAACCGCAAGCGGCGGAACAGGCCGACCCGGCACGGCAGAGCGGTCACCATCCGATCACCTATCAGCAACTCACCACCGAGCATCTCACGAATGGCAGCAGCGGTTTCCTCCGGCGAATCATAATTGCGACTGTCGAGGACTACATCGATCTTCCCTGGCATCACCGTCAGAGCCGCCAGTCGGACCTCTGTCCCCTCCATATCGATACCGATATAACGTTTTGACATCTACTATTCCACTTTAAGGCTGAGTAACTGGTTGCCCTGCTTCTGCACAATCGCCCGCGCCGAACGAACCCCTTGATTAACACGTCCTCGGCTAAGCAACTGATAAAGATGACCCTTCACCCCAACGGACCCCTGTTGCCACGCCGCCGACCAGCGCTCACCAATTCCCTCGGCCAGGGCCAGATCGGCCAACTGCCGAAACGCTGCCTGCTGGCGATAATCGAGCAGGGCCGTAATATCCTGCCGGTCAAAAATGATTTCCACATTTCCTTCCGCTGCCGAAAATTGCCAGGCATAAAGAACCTCAGCCGCCGCGGTATTGACATTGATCTGTTCATCACCACCAACCCGCAGGTAGGGCTGCAACCGCCGCACGATCTCGGCATCAAAACCACGGATCAGGTGCAACTCATCAACGGTATCGAGCTTCGCGCCTTTGCGACTGTAGGGTGGCTGTAAATCACTATAGTAGTTATCATCCAACGTGACCATGCTGCGATCGGCGTTAAACCAATTAACCAGCGCATCGGCCAGCTCCTGCCCGGCTAACAGATCAAGCTGCAGGACCTCCCCACAGAGGGCGACAAAACGGTGATAACCGGGCAATCGATTACCGCGACTGTCGGCCACGTAGTTGGGATTGAGCCGACCGCTTAAATCGCTGATGGTGATACTGACATCACCTTCTCCGGCGGGCACATTGGCCAGCGGGTCACCCCAGAACTCCGAAGCATGATCAAAATCGTTGGTATCCTCCCGCAGGATCATGCGTGCCGCTTCGATACCGCCGCGGGCCAGATAATAAGAACGGGTCCGGTCGCGAAAAGTCTCGGTGGCGCGCAGATCGACCAGCGTCGAAAAGGAGAATTCAGTCAATAAAGCACTCAGCAGAGCAACGACCACCAGCACCAGCAGCAATGCCATCCCATCCTGATTACGTAAAGCCTTCATCAGCGCCCCTCCGGCAGCACAAAGCTGCTGCGAAAGGGAATAACCCGACCGTCCACTTGCAGGTCCAGTGAGATTTCAAGCATCTGCGGCGGGCTGCCACCGCTCCACTGTTCCTGCCACTGACCCTGTCGGTAATAGCGCACCTGAAAGCTTTTCAACCCCTCGATAAAGGGAAGCGCCTCCGACGCAGCCAGATCCGCCAGCAGCACCTGCTCGCTACGATAAAGGGTGGCGCTTTCATTCTCGCGGCGCAACTCATAGCGAACCCGCGAGATACCACCGCGCTGCTGCAGCAGCGGCGAAACCAACTCGGTATTGAACTCAAGCCCCGGCTCCCCCTCGAGGGTCCGGTCCGAGCTGAGAATCGCCTGATTGCCGAGCGGAGCCAGGCGCAAACTGCCGAGTTCGCCACCAATGCGGTCGAAAAATATCCGCACCTGATGGTAGGCATCCCCTTCTTGCTCCAAACGGTTCTTGGCACCGCTGACCGAACTGAAGATGCCGTAAATGGTTGTCAGCAGCAAGGAACCGATCAGGATCGCCAGCAACACTTCAACCAGAGTGAAACCACGACAGTCGGGCTTCATTGAACGGTCTCCTGCGACAAAAAGGAAACCAGCTCAACCATTTCATTTTTATCCGCGTCCCCCCATAGGACGGTGACGGTGATCTGCTTGACCCTATCTATCAGGGTGTCCTGATAGCTGATCTGCCAGCGGAAGTCCTCGAAAGGCGCGGCAAAAACATCTTCCTGCGCTTCCCAGCTCTGCTCTGCGGGCGGCCGCAACTCCTGCTCACTCATCAACTGTTGCGCCAGCAGCGTCCCCCGAGTCAACTGCTGCACCTGCGCCTGAACCAGAATCGTCCGGTTCGACAAGCCGAGCAGGGTGACCAGGGCGATGGAAACAATCGCCAGGGCGATCATCACCTCCAGCAGCGAAAAACCCTTATGGCAACGTCTGGCGTCCATCATCAATCTTCGTCGATCCGGTCAGCGGTGAAAAATCCAGTCGAGTGGTGGTCCCATCTTCAGCCAACAAGGTTATCTGCGTCTGCTCCATCCAGCCAAGAGGGAAAATCCGCACCGCAACCTGACCGCTGCGGAAACTGCCCTGCCCCTCGACATCAACCTGCTGCAAACGCAGCGCGGCGAGCTTTGCTTCCTTGCCGAAACTCTCTTTTTCGACCCGGCCATCTTTTGCCCGCAAACGAAAAGCCTGCAGGCTGTTACGGTCAAGATCGAAAACCAAGAGGTGCTCATCGCGTGTCAACGTGGCTTCGTTGTACAGCTGCTTGACCACCCCCGCCATCCGCCGCAGAGTCCGTCGTTCAGCACTATCGCCCTGATTCATCATCAACGGCAGACTCAGCAGACCGACCATCGCCAGCAAACTGACCACGACAATCAGCTCAATGAGGGTGAAACCGGCCGGTTTAGTTAATCTGCCAGTTGGCGATATCAGCATTTTCGCCTTCCCCTCCCGATTCACCATCGGGTCCGTAGGAAAAAAGGTCAAAATCGCCGTGTGCCCCCGGTGACAGGTAACGATAATCCTGTTCCCAGGGATCAAGAGGAATCCGTTTGATATAACCACCGGCCTTATAACGGTTGGGTATCCGCCCGCTGGTCGGCTTAATCACCAGAGCTTGCAACCCCTGCTCGGTAGATGGATAGAAACCGTTATCCAACTTGAACAGGCTCAGGGCTTCTTCCAGGCTGAGAATCTGAGTTGCCGCCGAGGTTCGCCGCGCTTTTTCCGGTTCATCCAACAGCCGCGGAATAACGATTGAAGCCAGAATGCCGAGAATCACCACCACCACCATTATCTCTATCAGCGTAAAACCACGCTGGCCGATTTTTGCCATCGTCTTCATTTCTTCTCTCCCTTGATCAACCCATGCCCTGACTGGCCTGAAAGATCGGCAGCAGCACTGCCAGTACGATGAAACCAACCACTGACCCCATCAGTAGAATCATCAACGGCTCAAGAAGTGCCATCAAGCCGTTCAAACGGGTCTGAACTTGATGTTCGTAAATTTCAGCAACCTTGACCAGCATCCCCTCCAGTTCACCGCTGCGCTCACCAACCGCTGCCATCTGCGCCAGCATGCCGGGGAAAACCTGTGCCTCGCGTAGCGGCTCGGCCAACCCGGCGCCTTCGGTGACCTTGTCACGAACCACTTCCAGCGCTTGCTGCAAATGGCTGTTGCCGAGCAGGCCTTGGACAATCTCCAGTGTCGTCAACAGCGGCACCCCGCTATGCAACAGGGTCGCCGTGGTGCGGGCAAAACGGGCGGTGGCATTCTGCAGGCTCAACTCACCCAACAACGGCAGCCGGAACTTGATTTCATCGAACCAGAGCCGCCCCTTATTGGTCAGGACGTAACGCCGCAAAATCCAGAAGAACAGCAGCAGCAAAAGCAACAGCAACCACCAGTAATCGGCCAAAAAACCGCTCAGTGACATCAGCATGAGCGTTGGCAACGGCAGAGCCTGATCGAGATCCTCCAGCATGCGGGTGATCTTCGGCACAACAAAGGCCATCAGGAACATCAATACCCCGCTGCCGACCAGAAACATCAACAGCGGATAGGTCAGTGCCGCGCGAAACTGGGCGGAGAAGCGGGCCTGTTCATCCATAAACTCGGCCAGCTGCAACAGGACCTTATCCAGGGTGCCGCTGGCCTCGCCGACCCGCACCATGTTGGTGTAGATTGGCGGAAAAATGCGCGCATGCGCCTGCAGAGCCATGTGCAACTCACTGCCCTGCAAGATATCGTCACGAATACGGCTCAAGACCTGTCCCAGCGTGCCATGCTGCTGTTCGGCAACCGTCGCCAGGGCTTCATCGAGCGGCATACCAGCGCTTAACATAGTCGACAACTGCCGGGTGGCAACCCCCAGCTGCAGCGCATCGACACGCTTAAAAAACGATTTCTGGGCAGACTCCCGACCGTGGGCGGCAACTGTCAGGGCGGTAGGAAACAGCCCTTGGTCGCGCAACTTGCGACTGGCCGCCTTCTGCCCTAACGCCTCGACCACCCCGCGCTGCTGTCGCCCCTGCCCATCGAGAGCGCTGTATTCGTAAAGCGCCACGGATTAAACCTCTTCCTGAGTGACCCGCAAAACCTCTTCGACAGTCGTTTCACCGGCTACAACTTTGGCCAGACCGGCCTGTCGCAAGGGTCGCATCCCCTGCTTCAGCGCTTGCTGCCGGATGGTCGCAGCATCGGCGTTTTCGGTCACCAAGCGACGGATCGGATCGGTCACTTCGAGCAATTCGTAGAGTCCGGTGCGGCCGAGATAACCGACCTTCATGCAGTTGTCACAACCGCGGCCGCGATAAAAAATTGCATTCTCCGGGAGCTTGCTGCCTTCGGCCAGTTCGGCCAACAATTTTTCCTCGGGCCGATAACTCATCCGGCAGTGAGGACAGATGGTCCGCACCAGCCGCTGAGCCAGCACGCCAACCAGCGCCGAAGCGGCGAGGAAGGGTTCGACGCCCATTTCAACCAGTCGCGCCAGGGCGCCAGCCGAGTCGTTGGTATGCAGGGTGGAAAACACCAGGTGGCCGGTCAGTGCAGCCTGTACAGCAATTTTAGCGGTTTCTCCGTCGCGGATCTCGCCGATCATGATCACGTCTGGATCCTGCCGCAGGATCGAACGCAAACCTTGAGCAAAGGTCAGATCGATCTTCGGATTGACCTGTACCTGACCAACGCCGGGCAGCTGATATTCGATCGGATCTTCCACTGTGATGATGTTCTGCTCACGCGAATTGATTTCACTCAGCGCCGAGTAAAGGGTGGTGGTTTTACCGGCACCGGTTGGACCGGTGACCAGAAAGATGCCATGACTTTTGTGGATCATTTTATTGATCTGCGGCAGGGCCTCCGGATCGATGCCGATATCCGTCAAAGTCAACAGGCTGGAACTCTTATCGAGCAGACGTAAAACCACCCGCTCGCCGAAGGCCACCGGCAGGGTCGAAACCCGTACATCTGCCTGGCGACCGGCAATCCGCACGGAAAAACGACCATCCTGCGGCAAGCGCTTTTCCGCGATATCCAGATTGGCCATGATTTTCAAACGCGAAACAATATTCGGCAACGCTCGCAACGGTGGACGCTGCACTTCGTATAGGATGCCATCGACCCGATAGCGCACCAGCACCTCGGTTTCAAACGGCTCGATATGGATATCACTGGCCCGCTGGCGGTACGCCTGGGTGACCAGACCGTTAACAAAACGGATGATCGGCGCTTCATCGCTGATATCGAGGAGATCCTCCATCTGCACCGGCTGATCCATATCGACCTCGCCCGCATCGATATCCGACATACTGTTATCACCGCCGCCGGAGAGGGTCTCATAGCCCTGATTGATCGCTTGCAGCAGCTTATCGGGGGAAGCCAGACAGGGAATAATTCGGCAACCGGTCAGGACCGACAGGTCGTTGAGGATGCGATTGTTATTCGGGTCAGCCACCGCCAGACGGATGGTCTGGCCATCAATTTCCAGCGGAACAGCCAGATTTTCCTTGGCGTAAGCAATCGGCACCGTGGTCAACAAATGCAGTGCGCTCGACTTGACGGCCGGTTCAGCAACATATTCCATGCCACTTTGAGTGGCCAGGGCTTCGGCCAGTACAGTTGCGCTGGCAATCCCTTTTTCGCGGATAATCTCGCCCAATTTAAGGTGATTGCTTTCCTGCTCGCGCAGCGCCTGACGAACCACCTCCTCGGAGAGCCCCTTGTCCTGCACCAGAATATCGCCAAGCTGGCGCCATCGCATCGGTCTCATGGCTTACTCTCCACCGCCCCGCACGTCTGCCGAACCAACAGGATCTATTTCTTGTGTTGTCAAGTCGAACAGCTCGCCACCTTCCTCCTGGTTGAACAGTTGATAATTTGCCCGATTTTCATTGGTAATCCGTTCCAGATCATCACTATTGCGGATCACCCTTGGGGTAATAAATATCAGCAGACTGGTCTTGGTTTCGTTGGTCGAAGAACTGCGGAACAAGCGGCCGAGAAACGGGATATCGCCGAGCAACGGCACCTTGCTGTTAACCTCGGTCCGGTCGGTTTGAAACATTCCGCCAAGCACCACGGTCTTGCCATCACGAGCAACAATTGAATTGCGCAACATCCGCTTTTTGAAGGTCGGACCGACATCGTCAACCGTGCCGACCGACTGATTGGAAGGCACCAAATCGCTGATTTCCTGAAAAACCTTCAGCCTGACCAGGTTACCCTCAGTGACCTGCGGGGTAAAGCGCAGCGTCAGGGCCACATCCTGCCGTTCGACCGTATTGATCCGTTTGCCATCGTTATCTTTCGTCGTGGAGGAGATGATCGGCACATTGGAGCCAACGACAATCTCCGCCTCTTCGTTGTCGGAAGTCAGCAAACGCGGTGCTGAGAGCACATTGATATCGGTATCGGTTTCCGACAATTGAATCAGGGCGGAAAGGGCCGGAACAGTAATGAGACTGCCATCGGCACCGATCGTAGAGATTGGATTAAACAGGCCACCGAGCAGAATACCGCTGACAGCCCTGCTCAGCAGGGTTGGCGAACTCGAGCCGTCGGAAATGCGATTCAGATCAGTCAGACCGACACTCCCCTTATTCAGGTTACTGGTGCCGAAAACAACACTGTCATTATTGGCATCGGCCCCCATCTGCAGTGAGGCACCGACCTCCAGCAAGGCATCCATGGATAACTCGAGGATCAGAACCTCGACAAAAACCTGCTTGCGCTTGATATCGAGCTGCGCAATCAACTCCTTGACGCCATCGTAATCCTCGGCCGTGGCATTGACAATCAGGGCGTTGGTCGGTTTGTCGGCGGTAATGGTTACACCACCGAACAGCTTGCCCGCAGCGGCCTTCTGCCCAGGGGCCGTTTTGCTCGCACCAGAGAGGATTTTGTTGAGGGTTTCCGACAACCCTTCCGACTCCGCATGTTCCAGGTAATAAACATGCACTCCAGCTCGCGTCAGGTCGGCCCGCTCGTCGAGTTGGGTGACAATTCTCTTTGCTCGGGCAATAAATTTTTGATCACCGAGCAGCATCAACTTGTTGGTTCGGGCGTAAGGAATAATCTGCCCGGGCGCCTTTTTGCCCACTGTTGCCGCTGCCTTGCCGCGACCTGAGGTCGAAACCGGCCCGCCACCTTCGAGAATCTGCATGACGACTGTCGCCGTTTCCTCGGCATCGGAGAAGTAGAGCTGCACAATCTCCATCGCATCACCGTCCCAGGAACGGTCGAGGGAATCAAGAATCCGTACCAGCCGTTCGATATTGGTCGCGCTGTCGGTAATCACCACCGTATTGGTCGCAACATGGGCAACGACGTGGCTGGTCTTGGGCATCAGCGGGCGTAAAATGGTGTCAACAACCACTGCGGCATCCAGATTTTTCAATTCAAGGATGCGGGTAATAAACTGCTCACCAAGCCCACGGCCATCGCTGATCGGCAGATTGGCCTCTTTTGCACTACGGATCGGCACAATTTTATTAACCTGCCCCGATGGGATAATGGTGAAACCCTTAACGTTGAGCACGGTGATAAACAGCTTGTAGGCTTCATCGATGGTCACCGGTCGCGGTGAAAGGATACTCACCTTGCCGCGCACTCCCTCGTCATAAACAAAGTTTTTGCCGGTCAGTTCACTGATCGTGCTGATCATGTCGACCAGTTCAACATTCTGAAAATCAAGGGTAATTTCCACGGCCTGATCCTGACCCTTGGTCTGTGCCCAGGATATCCCGACCAACATCATCAGCACCAGCAGGGCCGAGAGAAAAACTGTTACGCTGCGTTGGATCACCACGCTAAACTCCTATTCAAAACGATACTCAAAATTTTGTTTTTGGCCGTTGCGTACCAAGCCGAGAGAGATATTGTTCGCCTCGCGCAACTGCTGAAAAACCTGCAACGCCTTTTCCGGGCTGTTCAACGCCACCTCATTGATCTCCACCACCAGATCACCAACCTGCAAGCCAATCAACTCGAGCAATGAGCCCTTTTCGATCTCCACCAATTTAAAGCCGATGGTTTTTCCATTCGACAGTTGTGGAATCATGCGTGCAGTCTGCAGCAGGCTGTTCAGGTTGGTACGTGCATTTTTAGCCGCCGCTCGCGATATCCGCCAGCGATTTTCGCCCAAAGCAACAACCTTTTGCCCGCCTACAGCAGCCCCCCCTTTGCGAACCAACTTAGCTTGGGGCTCCTTACGTGATTTGAGCAGCAGCTCACGCCGGACACCACGGTCAGTGACAACAACCATCTGCCGGGTAATCTCAGTGACCACAACCCCGGGGGACAGCTCACTCTGCAAGCCGAACACCCCTGATTTTTGTCCAACCCGAACCAACGCCAGCGAGTTGGCTCCGGCGACAACCGTACCGATCAGCACCATTTCCCCACGTGATTGCACAGGGCTGGCGGTCTGTTCCGCAACCTGCTGCGCAGCCAGATCGATCTGTTCCGCGCTTTGGCCAACAGCCTGTGAATCAAACAAGTTACGATCGAGAATGATCTGAAAGTCAGCTTGCTGCAACGAGCGCGCAACCGGCCGAGCAGCCAACGGTTCTGGCGACAAAAAATCCTCACTGCTCAACAACAGATCGACGCTCTGCCCAGAAAGGCTACCGGCGATAAGTCCTCCGCAAATAGCCAAGATCAGGAGTGAATAATTGAGTAATTTTTGAAGTTCAATCTGCACAGCAACCAACTATTAAACCGGTTAAAATTGATAACAATGTAAAGGGCGATCGAGAGCGACAAAATCACCCAACGCGAACATACGACAGTTCAATCGCGATCAACTCCCCTAGAATGACGTATAATTATACCCAATTTAGCAGAAATTGTTACTTTTTAATATAAATTCAGCTATTTCCATTCGATGGCTTAGAATCGGG
Organism: Desulfuromusa ferrireducens; assembly: GCF_055389805.1. Classification (NCBI taxonomy): domain Bacteria; kingdom Pseudomonadati; phylum Thermodesulfobacteriota; class Desulfuromonadia; order Desulfuromonadales; family Geopsychrobacteraceae; genus Desulfuromusa; species Desulfuromusa ferrireducens. The sequence goes on along the minus strand of NZ_AP042415.1, from coordinate 1,890,935 downwards.
CTTATTCCCCCAAAGCAACCTGCCGCAGCTTTTCAAGACCAACCTCATCCAATAACTTACCGAAGCGACACTTCCGCCCGGCCGCAGCAACCCACTCGATGAGGCGCTCCACTGCAGCCAGTGCCTGTTGATCGTCTGGAATATGCTCCAAAAGCCTGCGGCTCAGCCGTGCCTGACTGCCACCATTGCCACCAATCGAAAGGTGCCAGCCGCGCGGTGTGCCGATCAAACCGATGTCCTTAATGCAGGTCTCGGCACAATCGTTCGGACAACCGGAAATGCCCAGCTTAAACTTCCACGGCATCTCCCGGCCATGAAAGCGCCGATCTATCTCCAATCCAACAGCAATCGAATCGCGCAATCCACGCTTACAGCAATCGATTCCCGGACAAATCTTGACACTCCGCACACAAAGCCCGGTGGCGCTGCCTTGCGGCTCATCGAGATCTGCCCAAGCGGCATCGATATCGGCCTCTTCGACACCGATCAAGGTCATCCGTTGCGCACTGGTCAACTTGATCTTCTGCACCTGGTACTTATCGGCGACATCTGCGATTTTGCGCAACTGCGCACTGCTGATCAAACCGGCCGGGGTATGCGGCGTAATGGCATAGGTCTGTCGATCGCGCTGAACGATCGCGCCCTTTTCTTTAATATCCGCTTTCATTGACATCTTTCCATTCCTGCTTATTTGTTAATCGGATTAACGTTGTTTGGCAAAAACCAACATCCCACCATAATGACCGAGCAGTGTTACGCAACCAAGCATTGCCAGGATCAGCAACATAAACAGCCAGGCAGTCCAGCCGCCAGCAACCAGCAGTTGCGGGTTGAGCCAGCGCCAGAGCAGAGCAATAATTCCCAGGACTGACAAGATCGCGGCGAGCACAATTTTTTTCCGGAAGATCGGCGCATTTTCACCACGGTAGTGTTTTCTCCAGTCCCAGATTCCACTGCCGAAGGTCGGTGGGATAGCCAGAACGGAAACCACCAGCAGGTAAAAAAAGGTCGTCTCGAAAGAGCTTTTGCCGCTGAACAGAAACAGGCCCAAAAACAACATCATCGTCGGCAGCAAGGCGTTGGGGAAATGGGCAGATACGGCGTGGGGAACAAAGGTTTCGCGCAGTTCGCGGAATAAACCGCTGCCTGGAGCAGAATCGAGATTCGCTTCTGCCTCGTCAGCGTCCTCCACCAGTTCAAACTTGCTGGCATCGGCCTGACAAAGCGGGCAAAGCAGCGGTGGCTCGTCGCCAGTATGCAGATAACCACAAATGGTACAACGCCATGTCTTTTGCATATATTTTCCCTCCCCGGAATAAGCGCTTTGAATCCGCTCTTGGATTCCTCTATAATCGCAAACTTAACTTGCTATTCAATTTAAAGGGTTAACTTTTTCATTGTAACAATCTGAAGATTTATTCCAATCGATAAATTCCAAAGGAGAGAGAGATGAAAGCAGTTCTGATAGACGAGTTCGGTGCCGCCGAAGTCATGAAAGTCGGCGAGACCGACAAGCCGCAACCAAAAGCCAACGAAGTGTTGATAAAGGTTGTCGCCACCAGCATCAACCGCCCCGACCTGGTGCAACGGATGGGCAACTACCCGGCCCCAGCCGGCGACTCGGAAATCCTCGGGCTGGAAGTGGCCGGAACCATCGCCGAGATCGGTAGCGGTGTGAATAACTGGCAGGTCGGCGATCGCGTCATGGCGTTGGTCGGTGGTGGTGGCTATGCCGAATACGCGGTCGCTTACGATAATCACCTGATGCCGATTCCCGAAAACATGAGCTTCGAAGAGGCCGCTTGCGTCAACGAAAGCTACATCACCGCCTTCCTCAACGTCTTTATGATCGGCGGTCTCGAAGACGGCCAGACGGCGATCCTTCACGGCGGCGGCGGCGGCGTCAATACCGCGGCGGTTCAACTGGCCAAAGCACTGACTCCCAATGCCAAGCTGATCGTTACCGCCCATCCGAGTAAAATGGACCGCGTCAAGGAACTGGGCGTCGATCTGGTGATCGATTTCACCAGCACCCCCGACTTCACCGGCACTATCAAAGAACACACCAACAAAAAAGGGGTCGACCTGATTCTGGACCATGTCGGCGCGAAATATCTGAAGCCGAACATGAACTCCCTCGGCTACAAAGGCAAGTTGGTCGTTATCGGCGTGATCAGCGGCATCAAGGCAGAGTTGAACCTGGCATTGATGATGGTGAAGCGGCAGCAGATTATCGGTTCGGTGCTGCGCAGCCGTCCGGTTGCAGAAAAAGGCGAAATCATCGCCGAATTCACCCGCCGCGCCCTGCCCCGCTTTGCCGATCGGAGCATTGTCCCGATCATCGAAAAGGTCTTTCCACTCGAAGAAGTGGTTGAGTCACACCGGATGATGGAAGCAGACCAGCATTTCGGCAAAATTGTCCTCAAGGTCGCCGACGCCTGATTTCCCTCTGCATAATAGCTGTCAATACAAAGGCCCGTACCGAATCGGTACGGGCCTTTGTGCAACGATACGAACAAGACAGAACCATCTAAAAAACTAGACATACTCGTTCACACAATCAAAACGTTCAAAATAAATACAATCAAACACAGCACTGAATCGGCCGACGACAAGGATATAGAGTCGCACGTTGCACCCAGATAAGAAAAGTGCGAGGTTACCATTTATGCAATTACTGATTATTGTTCCCAAACAGGCCCACAGCACCGGCAATCACATCACCGCCAGTCGCTTTGCCGCCAGACTGCCTGCCCATGGCTGGAACTGCAGCATCATCGAAACTGACCCGCATGACCCAGCAACAATCAACGCGAAGTTAAAAACAAGCCGACCGGACGCGGTCCTGTTGCTCCATGCCTATCGCTCCGGGCAACCCTGGTTACTGGCAGCGGCCCCTAAAGATCTTCCGCTCGCGGTACTGATGACTGGCACTGATTATAATCACGATCTGCAGGTCCCCGCACGCGCCGCAGTCATCGCGCAGATCCAGCAGCGAGCCACTGCCATCATTATCCAGAATCAGCATCTGCTGCAACAATTCCGTCAAAAACAGACAGCCCTCTGCGACAAGTTCAAACTGCTACCGCCCGGTATCCGCCTGGGAGAAGAACCTTACCCATTGCGCGACATCCTGCAACTGCGAACCGACATCCCACTATTCCTGCTGCCGGCCGGCATCCGTCCGGTCAAGGGAAACCTGGAGTTGTTGTTGATGTGCGATCAGCTAAAAGGACACCAAGCTGATTTTCAATTGGCATTCTGTGGCCCAGCCCTGGATGCCAACTACACGGCCAGCTTTCTGACCGCCCTCGAGCAACGCCCCTGGGCGCACTACCTTGGCGAAATCCCCAAAATGGCAATTGCTGCAGCCATGCATCAAGCCGATGTCATTCTCAACAATTCATCGTCCGAAGGGGTTTCCAACGCACTGGTGGAAGCGGCCTCACTCGGTCGGCCGATTCTGGCCAGCGACATCATCGGCAATCGCGCCGTCGTACAGCACGGAAAAAATGGGCTGCTCTATTCGGGGCAGGAACAATTCGTCACGCAGGCGCGGCAATTGAGCAGCGATCAGCAACTGATTAAACAGCTTACGCAACCAAATCCCAGTCGATATTCAGCTGAACGGGAGGGAATGCTGCTGGCAGATATCCTCAACCAGCTATGGGGTGACAAGTGAATCGCGAAGGAAAAGGGAACCGATAACGATGGCTCATTCGAATCTGATTCTGATCGGCATGCCTGGCGCGGGAAAAAGTACCGTCGGTGTCATCCTCGCAAAACGGCTCGGTTATCATTTTATCGATACCGACCTGATCATTCAGGCACAGGAAAAACGTCGCCTGCAACAGATTATCGACGAACAGGGGCTGGACGCTTTTCGCCAGATTGAAGAGCAGATCCTGCTCGGGCTCTACACCGAGCGTTGTGTTATCGCCACCGGTGGCTCAGTTGTCTATAGCAGCGAAGGAATCGCCGCGATCGGCCGCACCGGACAACTACTCTATCTTCAAGTTCCCCTCGAAGAACTGCAGCAGCGGATCGCCGATATGGGGCAGCGCGGATTAGTCATGGGCGAAGGACAAAGCTTTTCCCAGCTCTACGCCGAACGCACCCCTCTCTACGCTGAGTATGCCGACCTGACCATCGGTTGCGACGGCCTCAACGCGGAACAGGTGGCGGCCGCCATCGAAAGGCTCATCGAGCCAGATTGAGAACTACTCTCAAGGGTACTGAATATATTCGGTTAGCTGCTTAATCAAAAATTCTTTTTCCGCTATCGATGCCTTAACCAGGTCACCGATCGACACCAACCCACAGAGAACTCCATTTTCCATAACCGGCAGATGCCGACAGCGCTTTTCGGTCACCAAGGCCATGCATTGATCGACCGAATGACTCGGAGCCACCGTGTAAACAACGTCGGTCATAAATCCACATATTGAGACATCGAGAGAGGAAGACCCATTGGGGATAACTTTTCGGGCATAATCCCGTTCGGAAAAAATTCCGGCCACTCCCCCCTTGGCATCGGTGATAACAACAGCGCCAATATTCGCTTCGGCCATGATCTTTAATGCGTTGATGACCGTCTGCGAATCCTTCACCGTAACGATTTCGGCACCCTTTTCCTGCAGAATTTCCTTGACCGTTTTCATTGTAATCCTCCTGTTTGAACCGCCAGTGCTCGATATTTCAGTCACTTTAAATGTGCTCGAAGATGAAGACAACGCAACCATGGTAATAACCTATGAAGCCAATGTCCAGCAAACGATACACAGAAAAACGGAAAATCCAGACGCTTTTGTCACTAAAAATCAGCTATACTTGTAGGTTCAAAGATGATAGACCGCGAAGAAAAAAAGAAGGATCGAGAATTATGAGTTCAGACGAATTGGACGAATTGACCCACAAAGGAATCGAAGCCGCCGAAAAAGGCTATATCCATTCCGCGCAGGTATTTTTAGGCCAGGTTGCTGAGCATCGCAATACCCCGGAGCTCAACACCTACTTGGCCTATTGCCTGGCCAAGGGGCAAGGGCGGATGCACTCGGCCGCCAAAGTCTGTCGCGAATCGATCAAGCGCGAACCGGGGAATTCACTGCACTATCTTATTCTTGGGCGCATTCTGCTCATGGCGGGAGAAAAAGGCAAAGCGATCGACGCCCTCCGCCTGGGGCTAAAAACCAGCCCCAACCCGAAAATCATTGAAGAACTAAAAAAGCTCGGACTACGAAAGCCGGCCATACTCAAAAGCCTTAAACGTAATCACCCCGTCAATCGCTTGCTCGGCCGGGTTTTCAGTACCTTTGGCCTTCGCTAACTCCCGCCCTGACGGGTTAAAAAACGATCCAACTGGTTGGCAAAGGCCTGCTTGTCTTTACCACTGAAGGAGGACGGCCCACCGGTTTCGACACCGTTGCTGCGCAATTCATCCATAAAATTGCGCACCGACAACCGTTCGCGAATATTGTCTTCGCTAAAAAACTCGCCACGCGGATCAAGGGCATGACCGCCCTTCTCGATGACATCAGCAGCCAAAGGGATATCCGCAGTGACCACTAGGTCACCCGCTTCCAGCAGACGAACAATTTCCTGATCAGCGACATCCGGTCCGGCACCCACCTGCACCCCACGAATCCAGCGAGAAGGCGGAAACGCAATCGCCTTATTCGCCACCAAAGTCAAAATGATGCCGCGCCGCTCGGCAGCACGATAGAGCAATTCCTTGATCGGTCTGGGACAGGCATCGGCATCAATCCAAATCTTCATCTTTTCCCTTTCAAGCAAAATGATCAAACAGACATAAAAATGCCCCCGTAATCGCAACGTCGTAGATAAATACTATATTCAAATGGCGTAAACAATTTTTTTCCTTGAAGAAGATGCATTATATTACCTTTTGAGTCATAATTAGCCTAATTATTACCAACTCTCAAAGGGAGCGACCCATGCTTAAAAAATTATCCGTTCTATTTATTGTCCTGCTGTTCGCTGCACAGGCAACCGTTGCCGCAACCTATCAAATAGACCCCGCGCACACCCAGATCCATTTTACGATCCCCCACCTGATGGTTTTTAAGGTGCGAGGCAACTTCAACGATTTCAGCGGAACGATTGAGGCCGATGGCAGTAACAAAACCCTCAGTGCCGCATCGGCAATAATGCAAGTCACTTCGATCGACACCCGCAATCAGAAACGGGACGATCACCTGCGCAGCGATGACTTCTTTGCCGCTGCAAAACACCCACGGATGTCCTTTGTCAGCCAAAAGGTTACCGGCAGCGGTGACGACATCGTCGTCATTGGCGACCTGACCATCAAAGGGATCACCAAAGAAGTCACTCTGCAGGGTGGTTTCCTCGGTACAGCAATTGACCCCTGGGGCAACCAGCGAGCAGGCTTTGAAGCCACCGGCAAAATCAACCGCCGCGACTTCGGTCTGACCTGGAACAAGGCCCTGGAAACCGGAGGTGTCGTGGTTGGCGACGAAGTGGAAATCGGACTGGAAATAGAGGCGGTGATGAAATAGCAGAAAAAAGATCGGACCGAGCCGGACCTTCTCTGCGCTTCTCTGCCGCCCAAGTAACGGTTCGAGAAAATACCGCCGAGGAAATTATTTAGCATTAGCGGTTTTCGTGGTCTTCCTCTCCTGGTTTTGGCCCGCTGTATCGGCGTACCGATTCCATGAGAGGAAATCACGATGGTGACACTAATTTGGCAGCGCTTTCATTAGCACACCAATCGCCCTAACCTACTGTTCCTAAACGCTTTAAAGCCTTTTTAGCTTGACAATTTCCAAGGGTTTCAGTTAGTGTCCTGACCTGCCTAGGATATCTCCCGAAAGCACATAATTCCCTGCTAGAGAAAGAATTCCATGAAGGTTCTTCTGGTCAATCCACCTAACTGCGGGCGTAGCATCCCTGAGGAAAGCTACGGCATTAATTCACTGAAGCAGATATTTCGGGGCGAGCCTCTGGCGTTGGAAATGCTGGCCGGCAACCTGCCCGGGCAGCAAATCAGCATCCTTGACCTCAAAGTGGAGCCGGATCAGTTTAGCGAGCATTTAGCTTCATTCTCACCGGATCTGGTCTGCTTCACCGCTATGACCTGTGAAGCGAACACCGTCCTGAATTTAGCCACGCAGGTGCGGCAAAGCAGTGCGGCGCAAATTGTGATCGGTGGCAGTCACGCTTCCTGCGATCCTGAATTTTTCAATCAAGAGCAGATTGACTGGATCGTTATCGGCCTCGGCAAGCAAAGTTTGCGCGAACTGGTCGAAGCCTTGGAGACCGGCACACCGCCCATCGTCCCCGGCATTGCGCGTAGTCAACCGGGGACCAAGCTGAGCTGGCAAACGCGAAGATATAACCTCGCGGATCTGTGCTGTTCCAACGCCCCACGCTACGACCTGGTCGAGCATTATCGCCCCCAATACACCCTGCAATCTCTCGGCTTGCAGATGGGTTTGGTCGCAAGTGCCGCCGGCTGCCCCTACGATTGCAACTTCTGTTGCATTGCGCCAATCACAGGCGGCCGCTACCTGACAGCAGAAATCGATACGGTGGTGCGCGACATTCAAACGCTGGAGCAAACCCCGGTTATCCGCCTGGTCGATGCCAACAGTTTCGGCAACCCGACGCATGCGCTGAAACTTGCCGACGCACTGGATAGCGCCGGCATCAAAAAGCAATATTTAGTCGATGTCCGTTCCGATACTGTCGTCCGCCACCCACAACTGCTGCAGCGCTGGCAGGAGGTTGGCCTGCGCGCGGTGGTCATCGGCTTTGAGGAAATTGATGACCGCGCCTTAGGTGGAATGAACAAAGAGAGCAGTGCCGCGACCAACCGAGAAGCGATCCGTATCCTCCACCAACTGGGTCTGACCATCGTCGGTGATTTCATCATCTCGCCGGATTATTCAGAGCAGCAATTTGACCAGCTCGGCAGCTTCGTCTGCGAACAACAAATCGAATTGCCGATGTACACCATTTTAACCCCGCTGCCCGGCACTCAACTGCATCAACAAATGCAATCCCAAATAAGCAATCACGACCTCGATTACTACACCCTGACCAACGCCGTGTTGCCGACCCGACTGGACGAGAAACTCTTCTACCAGCGCTATGCGGACCTGTTGACCGAGGGACATCGTGCCGCAAAGGTGTAAGCAGAATAGGGTTGTTATCTCTCCCTGCCGACCGCCTAGCCTCGCCAACCGACCGGCACCGAACGGCTAGCTCCCGGTTCGGAAAAATCCGCAACCTACGGTTTTCCCTGACTATCTCTCCTCGCCTATGGACAGAAAAACATTTGACAAGCGGAGCGCAAACAGGCAGGTTAACATCTCCCAATCAACCTATAAGGAGATATAAATGTTCAAAGGTACTGCCACAATTTTGTTTTGCCTGAGCTTACTCTTCACCGCTGGTTGTGCAGCCAAGATCAGCGCACCCAAATTATCCGATGGAAATGCTATCACTCTGCATTTTTACTGTGACACAGAAATCACCAACCAAGTCCCGACGGAAAATGCTGTGCAGATCGAAGAGGTTGCGGACTTTATGCAGCGGCACTTTTTAGGCTATGCCTCTAAGTCCGGTTACAACGTCAATATTCTCAAGGACAAATCTTCATTCAAAACGCAGCCGGGGCACTACCTTCTGGCGGTAAAAATTAAAAAATATAATCCCGGCAATAAGGCGCTGAGAGTTATGGTTGGATTTGGCGCCGGAGCGGCATCGATGGACACTCATTATGCGCTCTATGCTGAGGAAGACGCGGCAATCCTCTCCAAAGATGATGGGGTCGGATCGAGTAATCCGAACTGGATTGTGATTCCTGCCAAGTTAAACGAAAAAATGCTGATTGAAGTGACAAAGACCTTGAAAAAACTCAGCTGACTTCTATCGTCAAAAGCGGGGATTAAAAAAATTTACAAAAATACTGTTCGTAGCTATATTAGGTGCTGCCTTGGATAACTAAAAACTAGCTGGGGTAGCCCTTTTTTTTAGCGGATCGACTGCTTAGAACAAAGGCAGATAAACCATCCAAACAAAGGAAAAGTCTTCTACCCAATTCTCCCCAAAACTCAAGCGCGACCCTAAGCCAGGCAAAGCAGAGACAGCAAAGGTTTAAACTCGTATGACCGTTTATATTACTGACATGGCAACGTTTCTGCCTAACGACCCAATAGACAACATCCAGATTGAACAGCTCCTGGGGATGGTAAACCAGCTCCCATCCCGGACCCGCAGGATCATTCTCCGCAATAATAAAATCGAAAACCGTTATTACGCAGTAGATCCAACTACCGGCGCCTTCACCCACACCAATGCTCAGTTGGCCGCCGAAGCGATTCGACGACTCAAACCTCAGGACAACTTCACACCAGCGCAGATCGAATGTCTCTGCTGCGGAACCTCATCGCCCGACCAGCTGATGCCGGGGCATGCCTCAATGGTTCATGGCGAACTGGGCGGAGCCCCCTTAGAAGCAATCAGCACAGCCGGGATCTGTTTGGCCGGAATTTCTGCCCTCAAATACGCATGGATGAATGTTGCCAGCGGTCAAAGCCGCAATGCCGTGGCCACCGGCTCGGAGCTGGCGTCGAGTTTTATGCGTGCGCAGCAAGTGGAAAAGATCTCTGCCGAAAAGAACGCCGCCGTGGAGAACGACCCATCCCTCTCCTTTGAAGAGGACTTTCTCCGCTGGATGCTTTCAGACGGCGCCGGTGCCGCCTATTTGAGCTGCGACCTGCCCACCGATGGCCGGCTGGCCCTGAGAATCGATTGGATGGAGCATCGCTCTTTTGCCCATGAGTTAGAACCCTGTATGTACGCTGGCGCCAACAAACAACCGGACGGTACCCTTCGCGGGTGGCGGCAATATGACAAGTCGGCGGCCATTGAACAGGGGGTTTTTAATGTCAAACAGGATGTTAAACTGCTGAATGCGGAAATCATCAAAACTTCAGCAGACCGGATGCTACCGCACATCATGGACAAGCACGGGCTCAAAGCGCAGCAAATCGACTGGTTTGTCCCCCACTACTCTTCTGACTATTTTCGCAAACCTCTGATGGAGGGGCTGGCAAAGGTCGGCCTGGACATCCCTGAAGAGCGCTGGTTCACGAATCTGCCCAACAAAGGCAATACCGGCTCGGCCTCTTTCTACATCATCCTGGAAGAACTGTTCAAATCTGGACGCTTGAAAAAAGGCGAGAAGCTCCTCTGCTACATTCCTGAAAGCGGCAGGTTCTCCATCTGCTACCTGCAGCTGACTGTTGTCTGATCGCAAAAAAGGCTAGCTACAGCGAGCAAACCCTTTTTTTGTAGTTTCGACAGAGTTTCTCTCCAGCGACATCCGGCTCTGCATCCAGAACGGCAGCTCTCCACATGTGCAGTTAGGCCCGATTCGGATAACCAAACAAATAGGTGTTTTTCAGGGATGTTTTGGGGGACCGACTCTCTCCGATTTCCCAACTATAGGATTCTGAGTTTTTAACGCTCTTGATGATATCGCGCAATTCGTCTTGAGAATAACTTCGAAGGTGGGAGATAGCACTATCCCAGAGGTAGATCAGAGGAACCACCGGTATTAAATAGGAAAACAACAATTTCGATAGCGTTAAACGCGTTCTAAATAGCAGCTTGGTAAATAATTTAAGCGTAAAGATGGGTGTAATTAAGAAATTAAACGCCCGCCGGCCGGTAAATTCGAAGATACAAATGGGCATTTGTTTATCAACCGCATCCTGAAGAATTGACGTGCCCTGGTATTTATCAAAATGATGAAAGCTCGAAAATAGCGTGCGCACCCCTTCCAGGTCGGTATCAATATTTAAGGCATTTACAGGAGAGGATTTATAGCAAAAGATTGGATGCTGATCAGCTATGCCCTTCAATGAGCGTTCATTGGGATACAAGTCAGTTAAGGTAATACGTTCAATAATATCTTCAAAGTCTGAAATTTCACGCGCCAGGTAGTGCCACGGCCCGGTTCCGCCAGAACACAAATCAACCACGTTTTTTGTCTGCGATTGCTGCATAACCCACTGGAATTCTGGAAGAATTGGATCATATACCTTCATATCAAGGATTTGATATTGCAGTGCATCAGTCATCTGGTTGCGCAATAGCTGGGGGAGCCAGCGTTGATCTTCAATTTCGAAGAGTCTCGGCCATTTCATCACAGTGCTCCTGAAAAAGACGCCATTAACCCGCGCGTAACCTTAAAAGATCTATAAACAGCAAGCAAAACGTTCAACCGCGTTTTGGTTGTTTCAGACGGATAAAATCAGCCAAGGAGGTAATAGACTGCAAAACTTCGCGGCTGGAATCGCCGCCACCGATCCGCACTCCATAAGTTTTCTGCACTGCAACCACCAATTCTACCGCATCGAGGGAATCAAGTCCCAAGGGCGATTGGGGCCCGACCAGGGGAGCGTCCACACAAACCTCCTCGGCAGCAACACCCTCAACATTACACAATTCAATAATCATCACTATCAATTCACGTGCCAAACTATCGTTCATAACTCTTGTTCCAGTCCTTGTTGTTACCGTTAAGCGCCTTAAATACCCCGCCGCATGCGGCGAAAAACCACTGCAGCAAACAGGATACAGGCCAGAAAAAGCCCGATCAGTGCGGCAACCTGCGGCATGACACTGAGCAGATTGCCATCGCGCACGAAGATTTCGAGGAAAGCATCGAGTCCCCAGCCGAGTGGTGAAATTACGCTCAGCTCCTGCATCGTGCGAGGCATCACGTAAACCGGAACCATCACGCCACCGAGGGCGGCGGCAATCACCACTGACACGGCACCAAAGGTGGACGCTTGATCGTAGCTGCGCGCTAAAACGCCGACCAGGATCCCGAAACCACAGGCTGCCAATGCCGCGGCCAGCGCCACAATCAACAACGCCAGCGGCGCCGAACCAAGATCCAAGACCGGGGTGCCGAGCAACGGCAGCACGAATCTGCCAACCAGCAGCATTAATCCGAACTGCACCAGACAGATGGTCACATAGGCAAAGACCTTGCCGAGCAACAGACTACCGCTTGACACCGGCATCGTCATCAGCCGGGTTAAAGTCCCTTGTTGACGTTCACGAATCAGGGTCCCTGCCAGCGGGATGACGATAAAAAACATGCCGAACAAGGTCCAGGCCGGGACATTTTGCTGCACCGAGGTCGGTAAGGTCGTATATTTTTCAAGATAAGCGGATTCCTCATGCAGTTCGAGCAACGTCTGGCTGCCCCACGCGGAAGAGAGTTGCGGCAGCAACAGCGGCTCGCCGGCCGGAAAGTAGCCGCCGGTCTGCTCAGTGATGCTGCGCTGTAACACTTCCGGCAGCAGTCGCGCCAAGGCTTCGCTCTTACGCGCAATCTCCAGGCCGAGCACCCCCCGCTGCAGAGCGTTGCTCACTGCCGTGCGATAGACACCACGCACGGTCGGATCGAAAAATATCAGCAAGCGGCTGGGCTCCAACGCGACCTCTTCGCCACCTAACGCCGCACGAACCGCCTGCTCGGCTGCCGTATTGATCCCAACACTGAATTGTCCGGGAATAACAATGGCAAACTGGTAATCACCGCTGAAGACCTTCTGGCGCGCCGTTTCGCTGTCCAACCTTTCACCTGCAACGGCTTCGACCAGATCGATAGCCCCGGTAGCTTCAAGCCTGGCTGCAAAATCCTCCCCCAAGGATCCTTCATCGAGGTTGACAAAGAGGGCGCGGGTCGCGCTCTCGCCGGTCGCCCGGAACAGGTTGTCCTGAATCAGCGACAACACCAGCACCAGCAGCATCGGCATGACAAACAGCACCAGCAACCCGCCCCGATCACGGCTGAGCAAGAGCAGTTCTTTTTTGATATTCGCCAGTAACAACATCGCTATCCGCTCTAATCGCGCAGCTGCTTCCCGGTCAAGGCCAGGAACAGATCTTCAAGGTTTTCACAGTCGGGAGCATCGGCCACCAGTTGCTTCGGTGCGCCGCAGGCGATCACCTTCCCGGCATCGATAATGGCAATTTCATCACAAAGCTGCTGTGCCTCTTCCATATAGTGAGTGGTATAAATAAGTGTCATCCCGGCACGGTTCAGTTCAGCGAGCCGCTCCAGAATCAGGTTGCGGGATTGCGCGTCGATGCCGACCGTCGGTTCGTCCAGAAACAGAAGCTCCGGTTCGTGCAGAATCCCGACCGCCAGATTCGCGCGCCGCTTCATCCCGCCAGAATAGGTCTCAACACGCCGGTCGGCACAGTCGAGCAGCCCGACCAGTTCAAGGCATTCCGTCACCCGCTCCTCGATTCGACGCCGCCCGACTCGCAGCATGCGCGCAAAGTAACGCAAATTTTCCCGGGCGCTCAAACTCGGATAAAGTGCGATTTCCTGGGGCACCAAACCGATTTTCCGCCGAACCGCATCCGCTTGCCGAACGATATCATGACCGAGCACCGTCAGCGTCCCGGAGGTCGGCAGCAGCAATGTACATAGAATCGAAATAGTCGTGGTTTTACCCGCGCCGTTGGGTCCGAGCAGGCCGAAGATACTGCCGCGCGCAACCGACAGGCTCAAGCCAGCAAGCGCCGGTTGCTGGCTTGAGCCGGGATAAACTTTGACCAGATTCTCGATCGAAAGGAGCTTATCTGTTGGGCAATCAGTCATTGTCTCTCGCAAAATCGGTCAACGACCGATCGCCGCCTGCAGGTCTTTAAAAAAGAGCTCTTCCTGGTCCGCACACTGACGCAACAACTCGGCAAGCTCGTCAAAGGAATCCTGCACCGCCGCCCGACCCTTACAGACCCGCGAGGCGAGCAGGGCAAAGCTACGCCACAAATCACCAATCTCAGTGCAGCGTTGCGACAGTTCCAGCAGTCGAGCATTGTCAAGAATAGCGGCCGCTTCCTGCAGAAAGGCGGCATAAATAAAACGGAATCCGCCGCCGCCGGTGCCGATTTCCTCTTGCATGCGGATGACGTGACCGAGATGTAAAATGGTTTTTTCTTCACCAAGCTTGGCCGGCCACTTACTCAGTTGCCGCGCCAACAGTCGGATCCCGCGAACCCCGGCCAACGGTGCCGGAATTTTCAGCATCATCCGGCAAACATCAACGATCCCAGCCTCGATCGCAGCCGGCAAGTCGACGACATCCGGCATTTTTTCGATGTAATAGATTTTACCTTTCGGCGCCAACGCCCCTTTGGCAAAACGCGCCTTACGCAGGTCGCTGGCCGGACAGCGCACTGTCTTTTCAAAGATCGGATCGCTGATCAGGTAATCCTCGCCCTCTTTGCCAATCACCACCAGATTGTGGCCATTGAAATGAAAGCGGTAAGCAGGGGGAAAAAACGGTAGCCAGAACACACCCGCCTGCGCTCCGACCGGACGACCTTCTGCAAGCAGTCGATCAAGCTCTCGCTCAGCAGCCGCGGGATCACGGAACTGCTGTCTTGTCACCTCAATACCGAGCCGTTTGGCGGCCTTTTTAAAAATACTACCAGGGCTGCTGCGAAAGGTGGTCAACGGCAGAAAGTTCAGTTTAATAAACGGCACGTAAGCGAAAAACAGTCCGCCACCGATCCCAAAAGCCAGCGCTTCGGAACATGGCAGGCCGTGATAATTGAGCAGATTGGCGGTCACGCCGCTTTCACAATGGGCGAACTGACGATGGGGAAACTCTATCTTCAAGATTTAGCGCCTTCGGGTTGTGCAAATTCGCTCAGAGCCAGATCTGCTGCTTCCGGCACACAGCGCAACTCAGCAACAGTGATACTGAACAGTTCGCAATAGGGGGATAGCGCCGCCGAGTCGAGTTTAGCAAAGACCGACGGCTTTAAGTGCCGCTTCACCCGCCAACGGGCGACGCCGGAATACTGGGAAAGCAAGGCCACATCCATCTGATTTTTGACCATATGATAAGCCAGCGCGCTCCTCTTTCCCGCCTTGATCGCGACTAACTCAGCACCTAACTGCGCATCAATCGCTTCCCAGGCCTGGCGCAGGGCAACCGTCTTGGCCTCCCAGCCTTCGCTCGCTTCGAGGGTGTAACTGCCATCGCTATCGACCGCATAATTGACTTCGCGGCAACCTGCCCCTAGGCCGCCTTGTTGTGGGACATCTTCTTTTTTCATAATTTAAAACAGATAACCGATCATCAGCAGCGCCGAATTGACGCCGCGATTATCCTCATGTGTATTGGCGTTAGAAATATGATGCAGACGCACGGCGGTCGTCAGCGCCGCGCCGCTCGGCAACGCATATTCGAGCCCCACTCCGGCCTGCGGATTAAAATTAAATCTTCTGCCCTGCCCCGCCACCTGAAAATCGCTATAAACCAGGCCAATGCCAGCCTCGCCATAGGGAGTCCAGCTGCCGCGCTTGAAACGTTCAAGATAATAGAGTGCCATGGCGTTGACCGCCAAAAGCCCACGCTGGCGGCCGTCGGTGGTGATGCCAGCATTGGCCTCAAGTTTAAGGCGCAACAGTTCCGGTGCGGCATGCCAGAAAATCCGATCATAATCGAACTGGACCTGCCCTTGCGCCATCAGCAAGCCGAAATGATCAGGACTATAAGCGGTACCGGCCAGCAGCGCCACTCCGTAACGGGTCGGTAGATAATCACTGGTAGAACTAGCTGCCTGGGCATAGACCGGCAGGGCAGAAACCAGACTGCAAACAACAACGAAAACTATCAACACAACACGCATCATAACCTCAGGTCGACAAGCGGATCAGGCCGTAATCGCCGCCCGCGCCGAATTTTAAACAGCTGAGCTTTTCGTCAGCAAGCGGCCTGGTTGTGACCACTTGTGCGGCCGATAAGCCACTCTGCTCAGGGCTTGCGTAAAGGGTGCGATCCCGTAGCGACAGTGCTGCCACCGCCAGATCCAGACCGGCCGCCGCCGGGAAACTGCCGTAGAGCGGCGCGTAGCCAGCAGCGGTGCGCCCGTCAAGCGCCTGCGCATAGCTGCGGCCGCACTCCTTATGACCATCGGCACCAACGATCAGCAGATCGTCCGATGGCAACGTCACCGGACAGGCGAGATGATTACCGAGCCTGACCGAATCGATAGCAGCGTAAGCGGCAGGCTCGTCAGCCCGGGTCAGGACGAAAAAGGCTGCCCCCTCACCAACGACGGCGCTCTGCTTTTGGTAATCAAACGGCTGCAACGGCCCCTGCTCACCAGCGCCGAAAAACTGCTTGCGACAGTAGCGCAGCACCTGGCAATATTCGTCGACCGCACCGAACAGCACCTGATCGACCCGACCCTCGGCCAACCACTGTTGCGCGGTCAAAAGGGCCGAAGGGACCGACATCTCAAACTGGGTCACGGTCAAGCTGGGCGCGGTCGATTTGAGCTGCATCGAGACGTGGGCCGCAGCGGCATTGTGCACCGAATTGGAAAAGTGGGTCGGAGAACTGCACGAGTAGCCGAAATCGAGATACGAATCAAGAAAATCGAAGGTGGTTTTTAATGGTCCATAACCGGTCGCGACGATAACCCCCATGCGCGAGCGCTCAGCGTTAAATATTCCGGCATCGGTGAGAGCCAGGCAGGCAGAATGTAACGTCAGCTTCGAACAGTGATCGATACGGCGCAGCGCCCGTTTCGGAAAAAACTCATCCAGCCCTTCCAGACTCGCCATATAGACCGGGAACTCATCAATTTCGCCATGGTGCTCAACATGCCCCTGTTGCGGCGCAACGGTGCCGCACTTCAGGGCCGCACGTAAGGACTCAACACCGAGTCCAAAACCGCCGGATACGCCAATCCCCTGGATCGCCATCCGCATATTAATTGTCTCCCTTGCCGAGGATCAGCACGGCATTATTGCCACCGAATGCCAGCGACTGCGAGAGGCCGACAGAGCCATCTAGCCGGGTATTTTTTAGCACTGGAGCAAGCCCTATTTCCGGATCGACGGCAGCGAAACCGATACTTGCCGGCACCTCGCCACGTTGCAGACACGCAACCGTAAACGCCGCCTCGATGCCGCCGGCAGCGCCCAGGGTATGTCCGGTGTAGCCCTTGGTGGAAAGAAACGGAACACCGGGTAAAACGTCACTCAGTACCCGGCCTTCGACCCGGTCATTATCCGGTGTCCCGGTTCCATGCGCATTGACGAAGGCAATTTCCGCGGCACTCACTCCGGCGCAGGCGAACGCCTCATGCATCGCCTGTTTCAGTCCCACTCCGTCAGGGTGCGGCGCGGTAAGATGGTATGCATCACAGGCAGAGCCATAACCAAGCATCTGGCCGCGCACTTTTTTATCGCCACGGATCTGCTCGCTCTCCAGAACCAATAGCCCCGCACCTTCGCCGAGATTAAGCCCTTTACGCTTAACATCAAACGGCTTGCACGGCTCGCTGTCGGTAATCATCAACGAACTAAAGCCAGCATAAGTCACCCGTAACAGTTCGTCAGCACCACCGACAATGACGATATCGCAAGCCCCACCCCGCAGCCAGGAGGCGCCGATGCCGATCGCATCGGTGCCCGACGAGCAGGCGTTGACCACGGTCTGTGTTGGGCCGTCCAGTTTTAGTTGCCGGGCGATCACCGCGGCCGGATTACTGCGCAGGAAGCGTTCCATGATCGACATCTCTGGAACGGCAGCATCTTTGTAAGCGCGATAGAAATCATCACAGTTCAGCGCACAACCAACGGTGGTCCCGACACAGACGCCGACCCGCTTGCCACGCAGACTCTCCACATCCCAACCGGCATCGGTTAAAGCTTGCAGCGCCGCGGCCAGTGCCAACTGACAGGTCCGCGAATAAGCGCTTTCCTGCTTATCCAGCGGCAGTTTAAACCCATCGCGCAATTCCAGCACCAAATAACTGGTCGGATGATCGGTGGTAAAACGGATCGGCGGATGCGGATTGCGTTCGCCACGAAACATGCTCTCCATACATTCAGAGAGATTTAACCCCGCCCCGTTAAGACAGCCGAGACCGGTTATGGCAAGCGGCGAATTGCCGGTCATTTTGGCAGGCGTTCTTCGATGTACTGTGCCAGGGTGTTGATCGACTGAAATGCCGGACGACTCTCGACCATGTCCTTGATTTCCACGCCGAAATGCTTCTGAACAATCACCACCAACTCAACAGCATCCAGCGAATCGAGACCAAGCCCCTCACCAAACAGCGCCATATCGTCTTCTATTTCCTCTGGCTCAACATCTTCCAGGTTCAAATCTTCGATCAAGACTTGCTTGAGCTTTTCTCTCACGCTCATCGGTAAAACTCCTTGTAAATTATTTAGTCACTATTTAGCGTCCGACTTAGCCGGCCAATTCTGCCACATATCGAAAAAATTGAAAAATTGAAACGGGTGTTCGCGACAAAAACCCTCCAAGGTCGCGGTAAACTGCTGAGCATAAGGGGTAAAAACCGCTTTCCCACGCCCTAATCCAGCCGGCACCCGGATCGTCCGATAGAGTTTTAACTCATAGCTATCCGCGCCAACGCGGTACGACAGGAGCACCACGATCGGCGCCCCGGTTGCCGATGCCAACTTGTAGGCACTAAAAGGCACGGTTATGCTGCCACCGATAAAATCGACATCGACGCCATTGCGGTCTTCGCCGAGCATCCGATCGCCCATGACCGAGAGGATCTCACCACGCTTGAGGACGTCGAGCATCTCAAACACCCCTCCTAAGGTTCCGCGCGGGTCAATAATCCGGTAGGGACATTCGATTCCGGTGTGCTCAAAGTGATGCCGATCGATATCACCCTCTTCACGCTGCATCAGCAGATGGACCGGGGTATCAACACAACTCAACACCGAAGCCGCCACTTGCCAGCAGCCGACATGAGCATTGACCAGAATCACCCCTTGCCCTTCGGCCACCAAGTCGAGGAGTTCCTGTTTGCCGCGCAGCTCAACCTTGACCCGCTCCGGACCAAGGATCCCAATCAGCGCCCGCTCAACCAGAACCTTACCCAGCTCAAGGGTCATCCGGTAACAGTTCCAGAAATGCGCCCAGCGTCCCGCGTCAGGAAACCTGCGCAAAAGGTAATAACTGCATTTCCGCCGTACCGATGGCAGCAGAGTATAATAGAACACCACACAATAAAGAAGCAGATAGGCCGCGCGTCGGCCACCGCAGCGGATCAGCAAATAAAAACATTGATGTTGCCACCATGAGCCGATACTGCGGCTGGTCCAGTTTTTCTCATCGGGTTGTGAGCAGCGAGGGTCAGTCGACGACACGGCCTGGCCTTTTCAGCTCTCGGCTGAGCATGCTTGCCAGCTGGTAAATAACTAGACCCACCAGCAGCGCCAGCAACGGTCCGAGCAGCAGCGATCCGAGCAGCCACTCGTACAGGCGATCGAGAGCCTGATAACCGAGCGTTTCCAGCGATATCTCAGTCAGAAAGCTGCCATTGCGCATGAAGTAGCCGACCTCGATACAGAGCCCGGGGACAAAAGGTGGCATACACAGCTGACTGGCGCCGACCGCTGCCACTTTGTTCAGACGAAAGAATCCGGCCAGCAGCAGAATAACAATCGTATGTGCAGCCAACAGCGGCAAGGCGCCGAGAAAAATCCCCAACGCACCGGCGGCGGCCAGCTGTGCAGGGGTGGCATTCTCGCTCAGCAGCGCCCGAATTGAACGCAGCGGGTGCATAATCGTAATCTTGGTTTCAACCTCCCCGCCCTCAACCAATTTGCGATGCGGCCATGGGGCGACCGAACGAAACGTCAATTTGGTATTCAGCAGGGTCAGCCTGAAGTTGTCCATAAAGCCGCGAAAGTGAGAAATCCTCTCTTGCGCCGGCGGATAAAAGACCCGGATATCGACATCGTGCAATGCCACTCCAGCCCAGGCCGCGCGGACCAACACCTCTATTTCGAACGAATAGTGCGTTTCATGCAGCGGCAGGCCGAGAACGATTTTTACCGGATAGGCCCGAAAGCCGCTTTGCGTATCAGCTAGCGACTTGCCAGTCTGCACCCGCAACCAGAAATTGGAAAACTTACGCCCAAAGCGGGAGGATCCTGGGATAGTCGTCTGCTCGAAATCCCGTTTACCAACGGCAATCCCGCTCGGATCGGCCTCAATCGCAGCGAAGAACTTCGCTAAATCCTCCGGATAATGCTGACCATCGGCATCGAGCGTCACAATATGGCTAAACCCGAGCCGCTCTGCCTCCAACAATGCGGTTCGTAACGCCGCTCCCTTGCCACGGTTTTCGGGATGCCGGAGCACCCTGACATCGAGACCTTCAAGCACCGTCGCACCGGCATCGCTGCTGCCGTCATCGACCACCAGCAACTGGTCATGGAAGCGCAAGGCCTTTTCCACCACCGCGCGCACGGTCTGCGCGTGATTATACAGCGGAATGACAATCAGAATCTTCGCAGGTACGGCTTCTGTCATCCGTCACCCTCGCCGAGCCGCTTATTGCTTTTAATAAAGCTCATAAAGCCGAGCAGGTTGCCCAGAAAGCGTTTCCAACTGTCGGGTGATTTCCACAACATCGCCAGGTAACCGAGCAGTACCTTGGGCCGCTGAAAGTGGCTCTTGTAGAAACCAATAAAGAGTTCTTCCATCCGCTCTTTGGTCATGCCGGATGGAACAAATTGAAAACTCATGCAATCCATCTTCGGCCAATCCTCGTCAAATTCGCCGAGATCATGAATCGTCTCGTAAATCGGCGAGCCGGGAAAGGGGGTGAATTTGGATAGATTAAAGTCATCGATCGGTAGCGAAAAGACATACTCCATACTCAGTCGGATGCTCTCTTCACTCTCGCCCGGCAGCCCCATCATAAGCAGACCTTTGACACGAATCCCAGCCTTTTTGATCAGCCGTATGGTATCCGCCAGCATGTCTAGATCGGCATTTTGCCGATGCTGCGCCAATAAGTTCTCATCACCGGTCTCGATGCCGAGGCTGACCATCCAACAGCCAGCGGACTTCATCAGCGTCAACAGTTCAAAATCGACGTGCTCGGCCCGTACCGCGCAGTTGAAAGTCATGCCGAGAGGGTGTGCAATCATCATATTGCAAAAATCCTCGACCCGCTGCCGCTGGAAGGTGAACTGATCATCGTAAAAATTAATATGCCGAATACCGAATCGGTCGTGCAAATACTTGACGTGCCGATAGAGATATTCGGCTGAATTATGGCGGAAGGTGCGCTGAAAAACCGAGCGATCGCAGTAGCTACAGGCATAGGGACAGCCACGACTGGAGATACAGCTGGTACTCGGCGCTGTGGGATAGTTAAAGATCGGGAGTTTGTAGACCTCAGGATAACCTGCAAGCTTTTCGTAGGCCGGAAACGGGAGACTATCGAGAACCAGTGCCTCAGTGCGATACCCATTGAACTCAGGGGAGCCATCCACCTTACGCCACACCAGCCCGGCCACCGAGTCTGCATTATCAAAGCCGTTGCCCATCAGCTCACGCAGGGTTTCTTCGCCCTCGCCAATCACGGCGATATCAACTTCGGGATAATCGCTGAGCAGCTGCCCTTTAAGCGCTGAGATGTGCGAACCACCGAAAACGGCTCGAATCTGCGGGGAAATCCCCTTAGCCAGCTTTGCCAGCCGTACCGCATCCAGAAACGACGAGGTGGTGCAACTAAAACCGATCCATGCCGGCCGATGCTGTTGCAGATAGTCGACAATTTTGCTATCCGAGTCGGGATGAGCATAGCAGTCGATAATATCAGCAGTCAGGTTCTCACGCTCCAGATAGGCAGCAATACTCGCCAGCCCCAAAGGCGGCATGATATTCACTATCCGCGAAATATCGCGGCCGGCAGCATCAACGCTGTAGCCTAGCGGATGAACCAGCAGAATTCTCTTGCAATCCATTGTCAGCACAGACCTTTTCTAATCTTACGCGGCTTTTCCTTAAACGATACCATCGTATCCCAAAGCAGCCCGCGATAGCCAGAGCGGCGCAGGATATCGAGCCGCAGCTGCCCTTGCGACGGCGGGAAAATCCATTCCCGGCGCTTTTTGAAGGTTTTGAGGATCATCTCGTTCATCTTTTCCACCTCAATCTGCGGTGAAAAATAGTAGGCTGGCATCAGCAGTTGGCGATCAGCCGCGATGACCCGCTCTGCGATCGCCCGCTGGTGCAATTCGGTCCCCGGTAAGATGCGAATCCCAGAAAAAGCAAAAACCACACTATTATCAATCCGCTCGATATTTTGCAGCCCTTCACCAAGCGAAGCATAGGATTCATCGGGACCACCGAACATAATATAATGCGCGGCCGGGAGCTGTTCGGCAACACAGGCCGCATTGACCGCCAGCACCTCGTCGAACGTAAAGCCTTTCTTCAGCCCGTTCAGGGTGGTGTCACTGCCAGCATCAGTGCCCAGCTCGACAGCATACAAACCGGAACGTTTCAATAGTTGCAATTCCGCCCGCCCGAGCCCCTGGGGACGAAAAAAACCGGTCCAGCTAATTCCCAGGTCACGGCGGGCCAGTTCGTCGGCAAACTGCAGATAATGCCCCTGGGCGTCGTTAAAAACCGAATCGGTAAAAAAGAAACTACTGATGCCGAAATCGCGTTGCGCCTTGACGATATCATCGACCACCGCCGCCACGGGCTGGGGTCGGAACTGGTTGCCTTCAAGGGCCGGATAGGTACAGTAGACGCACTGATGGGGACAACCGCGTTTGGTCTGGATATTGATCTGACCACTTTGCGCCTGATAAAAGTCGACCAGCTTTTGCTCATAGAGCGGCGAACCGATCTGCTCGGCGCGCAGTGGCTGCAGTTGACCGTCGCTTAGGCGCGGCACCTGCCGACCAGCAACCAGACCCTCCACCATGGCGCAGATCAGTTGTTCGCCTTCGCCGATAATCCCATAGTCGACACCGAGATAATCCAGGATAGCCTCCGGCATGACCGTGAAGGCAGAGCCGCCAACCACCATCGGTGCAGCACTTTTGCTGCGCATCAGCTCTGCCAACTCTTTGGCCTGCGCCAGATACCAGGCGCTCTCCTGGGCAAAGGAATCGACATTATCGATATTGCGCAACGACAGACAGATAACATCGGGCACGAAATTATCCAGCGCCGCGAGCAGCGCGGACTGCGATTCCCCCTCAACCAAATAATCAAACTGCAACACCTGATGTCCACCAGCGGCAAGCGCTCCAGCAATCACTGCCATGCCGAGTGGATAGACCGGATAGGGCTCAGTGGTGGTATTGGTTGAAAGAAGGAAGACCTTGCTCATTTTGCGGCCGCTTTTTTAAATTGACGGCGCTTGCGCGGCTGGTAACGACGATAGGTTCCGTCCTCGATTTCACGCCGGATGACCTGTTCAAACAGTTTCCCCATCTTCAACTGATGACCACTCTCCGCGTTGAAGGCATCCCAGGCGTAGTAGTACATCTCCTGCAACTTTTCCGGCGTCATCTGCTTCGGCTGGAAGACCACTTTGTCAGCGGTGTACTTGAGCCAGTCGTTGGAGAGGATACGGCCTTCCTTTTCCATCTGCCGCCGGACCGGTGAATGGGGGAAGGGGGTCATAATGGTGAACTCGGCGACATCCAGTTCGATCTCGATCAAAAAATCGACCAGCCGCTTGATGTCATCTTCGCTCTGATCGTCGGTGCCGAGAATGATGGTGCCCTCGATACCGATACCGTGATCCTTAAGCCGTTTGACGCGATCACGGATGTGGTCGGAGGTATCGAAAACCGCCTGATAGACATACCAGGCCCCCGCATCGGCCGCCAGCTTGAGGACTTCTTCATCATCCATAATCGGGTGGGAGACCCACTTCTTCTTTAGCGGCGCCATCTCGGTAAACAGATCGATCAGCCATTGGCGATCTTGGGCCAAAGAGTTATCAACGATAAACATCCGGTTGTTCTGGATCGACGCCATCTCCTCGATCACCTTGTCGATCGGACGCGGGCGAAAACTTTTGCCGCCGAGAAAGCCGGTGCAACAGGGGTAACAATCAAACTTACAACCACGTGAAGCGTGCACCAGATCGAGCATCTGTACCCCGCGGTAGTTGTATTTCTCGCGATCAAGGATCTCACGCTTGGCGGTGCCGACCAGATTGATATCAGGATGATTCTGCATGTAATCGTAACGGGGCTGCAGTTCACCCCGTTTGAAATCCTCGACCACCTGCCCGAAACGGCCCTCAACCTCGCCGAGAAAAACTGAATCGGCATGCAGCTGAACTTCATCAGCATGCAGCATCGTCGAGATGCCGCCGAAAATGACTTTTTTGCCGCGCTGACGAAACTCAGCGGCAATTTCAAAAGCGCGGGGCAACTGGGATGAGAGCATGGTTGATATGGCGACCAGATCACAACTGGCGTCAAAATCGATCTGCTGCAGATTATCATCGGTGAAGTTGATCTCCACCTCATCCGGCATGGCCGCGGCAAACACCACCGGGCCGTGTGGCGGCAGGTGAAATTCAGTCTGTCGATCCAATTTCGGCCAACGCGGATAAATCAGTTCCATCTTCATGCGCTATAAACTCCTTTACTACCAGCAGAGAACAGTCTCTGCGATAAGCTACTTATTTTTTTGCCGCCAGACATGCACTCACCAATGACTTCAGGTCGTTAACGGGCTGGCCGGCAAAGGTTATCTCGCTGCCACAAAGAACTAATTCACCGTAACTTTGCACCGCAACCGAAGGTTGTTTTCCCAGTAACAAAAACAGACTGCCGGGACATTCGCTGCCATCGCTCAGCTCCGACGGTGGCGTCAGGTCGCAGACACCAGCCAATACGCCAGGCTGATCACTCCAGGTCAATTCTTCTAAAGCAAAGCGTAGCTGAGAGAGTCCACTTCGATCCCCTTGATTTAAGACCAGGGTGTTGCCGGTTAAACCGAAACGGAGGGCCGCTTCACCAAGAAAGCAATTCGACAAAGTGTAGGCAAACAGATTTGGGCTGGCCAGTTTGCCCTGCTCAGGCAGCATGGTCTGCAGATAATCCAGATCGGTCTGCAAACAACCGTAGCGGCTGGCAGCAATAATTCCGATCGCGCGTTTTTCGTCCCAGGCTTCTTCCCCGGCGTCCCGCAGACAAAAGGCCAGCGCGGCCAAACCGATGCGGGAAAATTCGTCCAGTCGCCCGAAACGCATATCCGCTTTGGCAAACACCTGTTTGCGCTTCGGAATCTCCAGACTACCCGGGCAAAAAGGTTGCTCGCTGGCAGCGCGGCCTTGCCCACAACCGGCGGCGGTCACCCAGCCAATGCCGTTAATCCATGCCTGCATCAGCCCACCCCCTGTAGAATCACGACACCATTGATGCCACCGAAACCGGAATTGCTGCAGAGCAGGTAGTCACCGGCAATCGGCTGCGAAGCAGAACTCAAGCGCCCCTGTCCAGCCTCTTCGGCATTGCGGCAACCGACGGTTCCTGGAATCAGTTGCTGTTGCAGCGCACGACAAGCGATGGCAATCTCCACCCCGCCGGCCGCCCCCAGACAGTGCCCCAGACTGCCCTTGACGCCATGCAACGGTGGCAGTTTTTCGGCAAACACGCTATTGAAGGCAGTCAGCTCCATCGCATCATTGTAAATGGTCCCGGTGCCGTGGGCATTGATCGCCGCCACTTGAGCGGCGTCAATATCCGCCCTGCCCAGCGCCTGCCGGCAAGCGAGAATCAAACCACTGCCATCGCGCGCCGGGGCGGTTACATGGTGAGCATCGTTGGCCGCCCCCCAACCGGCGATATAGGCCAACGGCATTTCGCCGCTGCGTTTGGCCCGTTCCTCACTCATCAACAGCAAGGCCACGCCAGCCTCACCGAGAGTCAAACCTTTGCGCTGCGAATCAAAAGGACAACAGGCCTCGGCAGAGAGCGCCTGCAACGCCGAAAAGCCGGAGAAAACAAATTCGCTGACTAGGTCCGCGGCGTAAACCATGACCGCCTCTGCCTGTCCGGAGGCAATCAGCCCAGCCGCGCGCCCCACGGCAATGGTCGAAGAAGCGCAGGCCGCGTTGATGTTGCAACCACTATCGTTCAATCCGAAGCGCCGGGCAATCTTGGCCAACAGCGGTTCAAACAGCACCGCTGACGGGATGACTGTCCCCTGCCGCCCTGCGCTAGTCAAACGATCGATCTCACCTTTGGTCGAGGCGACCAGCAAACGGCTGTCGTTCGGCAGCGGACCGATTTGAGTGGCGACCCGTTCCAGGATATCATCGAGCAGCGAGCCTTCTGCCGGGGCCTGCAATGCATCGATACAGGCAGCCTGCGTGGAGATATAACTCTCGCTGTCAAAACGGTCTAATGGTGCAATGCCACTACGCCCGGCCAGCAAGTTCTGCCAGAGCGGTTCAAGTCCGGCGCCCAAAGCGGTGACGGTGACGGCGCGACTGATGACAACCTGTTTCACGACAACTCCCCGCTTAACCAACGCTGCCGGAACGTCTCGTAAAACGGCGGCGGCAGCATCAGCACGTTCTGCTGCTGATCGAGCAACAGCTGCACCGAGTAACCGGTGGTGGTCACTTCCCCTGCGGCATTGCGCAGAATAAATTCGTGATTCAGGCGCACCGCATCAGACCAGTGGAGAATCGCCTCGATGGTAAAGAGTTCGCCAAACTGCAAAGGGCGCTGATAATCGACATGCATCTGCTTGATCGGCGCGATAATTCCCTCGCGGTAAAAATCGAGATAACCGATGCCGTGCTGTTCACCGAGCAGCACCCGGCCATCCTCGAAATAACTTGGATAGCGACCGTGCCAGACGATCCCTAAGGCATCGACCTCCTCAAAGCGCGCTACCCGCTCAACGCTGCAGCGTAGCGCTTCGGGAGCCTCTGCTTGGGGCCGGAAGTAGGCTTTTTTCATCAACTGACTCCTTTTTCGAGCAGCAGGGTGAAGCTGGCGGCCCGTTTATCGTCGACCCGTAATTCACAGGCACAGCGCAACTGCGCCTCCTGCTCGCGACAACCGATGCTGACCTCGATCTGATCACCGGGACCAATCTGTTGGGTAAATTTGGCCCGCTCTAAAGCCAGAAACTGCAGCGGTTGACCGGCGACCTGCTCGGCCAGCCGTTGCGCCAACAGCGTTTGCAGCACCGCCGGCAGGATCGGGTAATCGGGGAAATGCCCGCTAAAACCGATAAAGTCGGCAGCAAAACAGAAGCTCTGTTCGCCGCTTTGTTCGCCGATCCGCGCCGGGCTCAGAACGGCCTGACTGATCGCTTCTCGCATCCTGTTCATGGTTCCTGTTTCCCCTCGTGTATCCAGAGCGATAGTTTGACGCCGTGCCGGTAGTCGTTCATGACAATCTGTTCCGGCAGTCGGACCGTGCCGAACGGTTGATACTGATCGTAAGCCACCCGCCAGTTACCGGAATCGGCCACCAGCCGGGTTTCGCGCAGTTCGCCACGACAATCAAAGACAAATCCGAGGCTGCCGCCGGGCAATAAACGCCAAAGACGCTGGCTGTTGTCACGGCCCTGCAGATGATCGGTCGCTTGAGGCTGCGGTTGCAGGAAAATCTGCCGCAAGCTCTGCGCGACCCCTTGTGCTAGCCCCTTGATCTGTTGCAGTTGCGGAATGGCGCGTTTGAGTTGCTGATCACTTTCAGTGACCTGCAGATCGAACAGCACCACCCCCATTTCGTTCATCGCCAAAAGCCGCGCTTCGCGCAGTTGCAGGTCGAGACGCAAAAACCCCTGCAAGGGAATCTTCTTCGGCCCGACTTCCAACAACGCCGCCTGCCGCAAACGCCAGATACCGCTTTGCTGCAGCCAGTTGGCAGCCAACAACTCTGCCGTTGTCGCTTGTGCCTGACAATCTCTCGGTAACTGCTGTGCTGGAGTCAGCGGCACACAAGCCGCCAGCAGCAACAGCAGTAAGGCACAAAAAAGCCGTCGCATCAGCGGCGCCTCTTCGGCCTAATAGCCGGGATCACCAGCACCGCCGTCGGGACCGCCGCGCTGATACCGAGCAGCACCGTCAGGCCGATGGAATGCAGCGCCGGATGCTTGGCCAACACCAGGGCGCCAAAGCCGACCAGGGTGGTCAGACCGGAAATCAAGATCGCCTTCGACGAGGCTAAATCCTCATCCTGCTGCTCGTGGCAGACCATAAAGATGCCGTAGTCAACGCCAAGGCCGATAATCAAAATTGAAGCAACGACATTGAACAGGTTCATCGGCAGGCCGAGCCAACCCATGCCGCCGAACATCACCAACAACCCGGTCAACACCGGCAGCAGCGCCAACAGCACCGCTGACGGCCGCCGGAACAACAGCAGCAACAGAACCAGCACCGCGATGCCCGCAGCGGTGATAAAGCGGCTGAAGTCGGCACCGATCTCGTGACTGAGCTGGCGACCGAAACGGCTCTGCGAAACCAGAGTCACGCCCGGAAGTTTTGCCAGTTCGACATCCAGGGCCCGGATCAGCTCCGGTCGGTCGGGAATCAGGGTTAACAATTGATAGCCCTGCGGATCCGCAAGCAGCAGATTATCGAGCATCCGGCCCAACCCCCAACTGCTGATCAGCTCCTGATCGATCACTGCCGGCGAGCGGTCGAGACGCTGCCAGAAGGGATCGAAGGCGCTGGCGGAAAAACCATATTTCTGGCCGCTGGCCTGTAGCAGATCGAGAGTGGTCGCCCGCCGTTGCTGCCAGAACTCCTCCCAGGCTAACAAGCGCTGCTGTTGGGTCCGTTGCGAGGGGAGCAGCGGTGCCAGACTGACAATATCATCCGCCAGCCCTTGCTCTTTCAGCGTTTGCCAGACCGAATCATTGCGCTGTAAAGCACTTTCCAGATCGCTGGCCGCAGCAAACACCAAAGCTTTACCACGCATATTGCCCCAACTGGCCGCCAACTGCTGTTCGGCCTGTTGTAACTCCGGTGGCAGATAGCTGAGCTGACGCAGCTCGCCGTTGATCGACAGATGTTGCGCCTGCACAGCGGCAAATCCGGCCACCGCCAGCCAGACCAACAACACCAGCCTGCGCAAGGCCGGTTTACGATCAAATAAGTGCCGGCGCAACTGCCGACGAGACAGAGCGCCCAGCTCTTTGCCGGGACCTATAAAATGCGGCAAAAACACCAACGCCAGCAACAGTGCGGCGACGATCCCGGCCATGGCAAAGATCGCCAACTGGCGCTGTCCCGGCAGCTCCGAACGCAGCAGCACGGCAAACGCCGCCAGGGTGGTCAGTCCACCGAACAGCACCGGCCGCGAGACCGCCCGCAACAGCTGCTCGCGCCGCTCGCTGCCGTTGCGCAGGGCAAAATAGACATGCAGACCAAAATCGATCGTTATGCCGAGCAGCACCGCGCCGAAACCGACGGTGATCCCGGAGAGCGTACCGAAGCAGGCAGCGGCCACCAGCAGCGCCACCGCCATACTGAACAGCGGCAGAAGGTAGACCGACAGCGCCCGCAACGAGCGCAAAAACAGCAAAAACAGCAGCAGGATGCCGACCATCGACACCAGCAACACCAGCTTCATGTCTTTCTGGATTGTCTCAGCATTGGCCAGGGTATAGGAATGCCCGCTGACCAGTTCCGCGCCAATCCCCTCGGGCAGTTGTTGCCGCGCCAAAGTAAATGCGTCGACCAGCGCCCTGCCACCGACCGCATCGGTTATCGCTACCGGGGTATCGGCGAGGATCAAACTGCTGCGTCCGTCAGCGCTGATAAATTGTCCCTGCTCGACACGGACTCCAGGGATCGGATTCAGGTAGCGCAGTTTCTGCAGCGCCAAACGCTCCAACTCTAACGGATCGCGACGGATCTGTCCCTTAAGCGCGACCCCCTGCGGCTGCAGCAGCTGTGCCAGGGCCGTCGCCAGACTGCGGTCAATTTGCTTCGGGCCAAGCCGCGCAGCAATCTCCTGCAGGTCAGCGGCGTCGGCCAGTCGTGGCAGATAGCCTCCCAGCTGGTTGAACAACGGGCTTGCCGTCATTTTTCCCGGCCCACTGAGCGGATGACTGAACAACTCGGTGGGCAACGCCGTCCGCAGAGCCTCGGTTGCCGCCAACAGCGTAGCAGAGTCAACACCGTCTTCAGCGCTCAGATGGATCACCAGCTTGCGGGCAAAGGGCGCCCGCTGCAGTAGCTGGAAGTCACGCGCAACTTGAGAATCGCCATCCGGCAACATCGCCGCGATACTCTCCTCGACCTTCAGTTGACTGAGTTGCCAGACCGCGGTGAGCAGCAACAATAACAGGGCCAGGACCAGCCAGCCGCGGCGGTGCTGAAATTTGAGATAACAGGTGGCGAACAGTTTCATCAGAATTCCGGGGCCGCAAAAGCATCCGCAGGCAGCTCGGCATTGATGATAACCTCGTTGAAGCGCAGCAACGTGCTGTCCCCTTGCAGCTCAACCATCAACACCTCGGCGACATGACTATGGTCGGCGGCAAACTGAATCTGCAGCTGCTCGATAAAGCCAGCTTCACCGGCATCGAGAGGATAAAGGCGCAGGGTTATCGGTGCCGCGGATTGCAACTCCATCCGGTAGCGGCTCTGCAGCCAGTCGAGATCGACCCGCGCCCAGGCCAGCAACTGTTGGGCAATCATGCCCATGATCGGATCGGCGTCGACCGAGAAACGCCCCTTTTCGCGGCTGAGACTGTTCCAGCGCTCGCCACGGTTGCCCTGTAACACAAAGCCGGAGGCGACTGGAGTCAACAGCTCCCAGCGTAACTGATCCGGTTTGCGGTAGACAAAACGGCCCTGCGACAGCAGTTTTTCCGCAAAAATCGCCAGCTGCTTTTCCTGCACAAAATCGCTCGCCAGGGTTTCCGTCTGCGCCGCCGCCTGTTTTAGCTCAGCCAGCAGCGGTGCCAGCTCGCTCGCTTGCGCGTAAGCGGAAGGGGCGCATAACAGCAGCGCCCAAAGGGATGTCAGTAACAGTTTTCTCAGCATCGTCTTTAGTTGATCCATATTTTGATTTCGCCGCGGGCGAGCATTTTTTCGCCACACCAGATCTGCCCTTCGGCAACGGCAAAGCTATCCAATTCGGCCAACGTGGCGATCTCGATCCGCAGCCGCTCACCGGCCCGAGCCGTCTGCAAACAGACCAGCTTTTTGACCCCGACCAGAAAACCCTGCTGCAGCGGCTTGTTTTCCAGGCGATCGAGATAGCCTTTTACCGCGGCATAGCCCTGAGCAATCAGTTCGATCAGAGCGATATCTTCGAGCTTGCCGTCGGCGGCAACCAGCGGACAGTCGGCGGCAACCAGCGCCTCGACCACGCCATTTTTACCGTCAATTTCAAGCAAGCGCTCGACCAGCCGCATCGGCAGCCGGTGCGGGATCAACTGTTCGGCCGCCAGCGGTAACGTTATCGACATCAGTCCTCCCAGTAGCTCGACAGATCATCGAACAGTTGGCTGGAAAAAAGCAGCTTGCGGAAGCGAACCAGTTCATCATGAAATATTCGCGAATTGTCGTACTGAACAAAATCCTGATTGAGAAGCTGATAGACCCGACCGGTGCCACGCCCCAACTTATCAGCATTGCGGAACGATAGAGCCTGCAACTCCGCAAGCACTTCCAGAGTAAGGATATGCTTGGCATTGCTAACCGACTTGAAGGCCTTACGCGCGGCCACCGTGCCCATACTGACGACATCCTGATTGGAAGCGTTGCAACTGATCGAGTTGGTGCTGACCGGGTTGGCAAGTTGGCGGTTTTCGGCGGTGGTCGAAGTCGCCAGGTACTGGGCACCCATAAAGCCCATAGTTAAGCCGAGGGTGCCGGGAATGAGGAATTCCGGCAGTCCTTCGTTGAGATTCTTATCCAGATATTTATTGGTGCGCCGCTCCGATAGATTACACAGGGTGGCAATCGCCATGCAGAGCATATCCATGACAAAACCGATACTCTGTCCGTGAAAGTTGCCGCCGTGGATGATCTTCTTTTTCTCTGGAATGACAATCGGGTTGTCGTTGGATGAGTTCGCTTCAATTTCAACCACCCTGGTCGCCTGAGCAATCGCCTCGGCAACCGGCGCCAGCACCTGTGGGGTGCAGCGCACCGAATAGACATCCTGTACGTTGATACTGGTTTCAAAAACCGGACCATCCGATTTCTGATTGCGAATCAGCTCGTGCATCTCCGAGCGCAGGGTGATATTCCCCGAGCCGTGATACAGCTTGCGGATCGCTTCGGCGATCTCCAACTGCCCGGTGTGCGGCTTGACCAGATGCAGGTCCTCGTCAAAAGCATCATCGATGCCACCGAAAATCTCGATGGCAAAGGCTCCGGTCACACAGCTGAGGTTAAGCAGTTTCTGCGCGCCGAAAAGAGCGAAAGTGGCCAGTGCGGTCATGGCACTGGTCCCGTTCATCAAGGCGATCCCCTCTTTGAAGCTGAGGCGCATCGGTTGCCGGTCGAGTTGCTGATAGACCTCGGCAGCATCACGCAGCTCACCTTGATAGTAAAGTTTTCCCTCGCCGATAATCGCCAACGCCAAATGCGCCAGATGGATCAAATCTCCCGAAGCGCCGACACTGCCACACTCTGGGATATAAGCAGCGACCCGCTGATTGATCATCCACTGCATATGCTCAAGCAGTTCGATACGCACCCCGCTGAAGCCCTTGACCAGGGTATTCAGGCGCACCGCCATCACGGCGACAGCGATATAATCTTTGAGCGGCTCACCGAGACCGGCGGCGTGACTGCGGATCAGATTAACCTGCAGGGCCTCGATCTGTTCATCATCGATAATCTTGTTGCACATCGGCCCGAACGAGGTATTGACCCCGTAAATCACGCGCTTGGCAGCGACCTCTTCTTCCAGAAAACTGCGGCTGGCGCGACAACGCTGCAGCGCCGCCGGCTCGAGGGAAACCTGTTTGTCACCAACACCGATAGCAACGGTTTCATTGATTGTCAGATCATTGCCGTTGAGAATGACTGTCGTCTGTTTGCTCATACTGTTTTAGTCCTGTTCTGGATCGCGCTTACGGCAATCGAAAAATGTCACCGGCTTGCGCTGCTCCGGTCTGATAGTTTTTTGGCTGATCTCTTCCGGGGTCACCAAAATCACCTCTGGTCTGACCCGGGTCTTGGCTGCAATCCGTTCGGCAATACTATCTGCGGTTAAACTGGCATCGCTGCAAGCGACCACCACCCGCAGCCGATCGGAAAGATCAAAATCGTGATGCACTTCGAGGTAATGACCACGCACTGCGCTGATTTCCTGCAACGCACCGCTGATTGCGGCCGGAAACAGGGTCGTCCCACGGCACTTGAGCATCTGCGCCCGTCGACCGCGAATCGGCCCCAGGCGCGGGGTCTGTCGGCCACAACGGCAAGCCTCGCTATGCAGGCTGGCAATATCGCCGGTGCGATAGCGCAGCAGCGGCGTCCCCTCAACCCCAAGCGGGGTCACCACAACCTCACCCGCCTCACCGGCGGTAACCGGTTGTCCCTGTTCATCGAGCAGTTCAAGCAGCACCAGTTCCATCAGCTGATGACCACCGCAACCGGCGGTGCAATCGGCAAAGGCCGTCGCCATTTCGGTGCTGGCATATGTGCTCAGAACTTGCGCCTGCCATTGCTGCTGTAAGGCACAGCCGAGAGCGGAGAGTCCCAGATCGGCTTGGCGGACCGGTTCGCCGATGCAGATCAGCTTTTCGATCCCCAGCCCGGCCGGGCTCTGGCCGCGCTGCAAAAGCTGCTGTCCGATTCCCAACAACAGGCTCGGCACTCCAACCAATACATTCGGCCGCTGGCGGAGAATCAGTTCAGCCACCAGCGCCGGCTGTCCCGAACCGGCCCGGATCGCCGTCGCGCCGATTTTCCGCAAACCGAGAAAATAGGCTATGCCGGCCATGAACACCCGGTCAAGGGCGGCGCCGATCAAAACCCGATCGGAACGCTTGATGCCAGCGGCGATAAACGCCTGTTGTTCATTGTGCGCCAAGCGCTGCAGATCGGATTCGGTCTGCCAGATGGAGACCGGCTCACCGGTGGTTCCAGAGGTCTGACAGATGTCGACCACCTGCTCTTGGGAAACAGCCAGAAAATCAGCATTATGTTCCGACAAATCGGCCTTGTCGGTCAGCGGCAGATCCTGCAGTTCGGCCAGCGAAACAAACGGCTCAGCAACAAAGCCGCGCTGCCGAAACAGCTCCTGATAATAGGGCGAGGTCTGTTGCAGGGTGCGCAAATGCTGCTGCAGCCGGCGCAACTGCACGGCGGCAAGCTGCTCGGCTGAGGCAAATTGATGGCGTTGCAGGTCAGTGTCGACCATCAACCTTCCCCTCCACGCATTTCGCCGAGAGCCGTGGCCATCTGCCCCTTCACCAGTTTACGCAGCCGGAGATGACCACCTTCGCCGGCAAAAGCACTGGTTTCAATCGGCGCTAGCGCCCTTAAGTTGATGCGGCACGGCCGCAACCATTTGCGCCCCGGCGGCAATAAACGGTCGGTGCCATCGATACAGAGCGGAATCAACTGCACCCCAGTACTGATCGCCGCCTTGAAACCACCGGAGTAAAAACGTTGCAACTGGCCGTCGCGACTGCGATGCCCCTCGGGAAAAAACAGCACTGCGCCACCACTGGCGAAAGCGCAGCGGCAGTTGCTCAGGGTTTCCTCCCAACTGTTGCCTTCAACATCCAGATAACGGGCTAAACGCATGAAACCGCTATACCAGAACATCCTAAATGGCCAGGAACGCACGGCGAAGGTGATGTCGTGCACCGGCAGCAGCGCCATACAGTAGGTATCGAAAAAGGAAAGATGGTTGATAACAAACAGATACGGCGTAGCAGGTTCAATATGCTCCATCTGTTCGCGCTGAAAGCGAACAAAGGGGCTCATCAACAGTATCCAGCCGCGACCGTACAGCCAGATAAACCAGCGCACGACCTTATCCGCCGACCAGCGCAGAAACAGCAGGCAGAGTCCAAAAGCAAAGGGGAACAGCAGAATTCCAACCAAGGTCCAGAGCAGCAACAGGCTGTAACACCAGAGGTTCATCAGCACCACTAACGGTCCCACCAGAGGATTTCCCTCGGCTATGCCCTTTCGACTATCGGTCACGCCCGAAATACCCCCGACTATCAGCTATTTGCTGCGATTTTTTCGAGCACAAAACGGTGAATATCGCCCAAAGTGCGGATAGCGCGGACCGCTTCTTCTTCACGAATCTTGAAGTTAAAAGCTCCTTCCAGAACGATAACCATGTCGACGGTATCGAGGCTGTCGAGCTCCAAATCTTGGTAAATATTTGCCTCAGGGGTCATATCCGCCCGATCAAGCTCGAACTCCTCGGCCAGACTGGAATCGATCAGCTCAATTACTTCCTGTTCAGTCATGCGTACTGCTCCTTAAGATGACGGTGGCATTGATGCCACCCATCGCGAAATTATTTTTCAGGATAAGCTGCGGCTGCGCTTTTTGGTTCTGCTGCAGATGCAACAGACCGCCGCACCGCTCATCGATTTGCTGCAGATTGCGGGTCGCCACGAGTTCACCGCGCCGCATCATACCAATGCTGGCAGATAATTCAATAGCACCGCTGGCGGCCATGGTATGCCCCAGATGTCCTTTGAGGCTGCTGACCGGGACCTGATCACCGACCAGTTGCCGAATCGCCTCGGCCTCAGCGACATCCCCGGCCAAGGTGCCAGTGCCGTGGGCATTGATGTAATCAAGCTCAGCAGCAGAAATCCCGGCATCCGCTAGCGCCAACTTCATACATTCCAGCATCGCCCCGACATTGGGGTTGGCAATGCTTGAGGTATCGGAAGTGGTGGCAAAGCCGATGATTTCGGCCAGGATGGTTGCGCCACGCGCTTCGGCGGCAGTCTTTTTTTCCAACAACAGAATGCCGCTGCCCTCACCGCAGACCACGCCATCGCGGGCAGTATCGAAGGGGCGCGGCGACTGATCCGGCTGCTGATTATAAGCGGTCGAAGCAGCGTTGAGCATATCGAAGGTGGCAACCATCAGCGGATGGAATTCATCGGCGCCGCCGCAGAGAACAGCGTCCTGCCGGCCGGAAGCGATCTGCTCGTAAGCAAAACCGATCGCCTGGCAACTGGTCGCACAGGCGGCGGAGGGCGCCATCACCCGTCCGGTGATGCCAAACGCCTGAGCGACATTGGCAGCACAGGAGTGCCCCATAATCTGGAAGAACAGGCCCGCCTTCATCCGCTCCAGGCTGTGATCACGGAAATAATCGGCAAAAAAGTTTTCACTTGTTTCGGTACTGCCCAGAGTCGAGCCAATAATCACCCCGGTCCGTCCGGCAGCAAGCTGCTCATCAGGATAAGCGGCCATGGCTAATGCTTGCTGACTGGCGAGATAGGCATAGATCGACATGCTGGACATCGAGCGGCGCAGTTTGCGCGGGATCTGTTTAGCATCGATCCCCTCGACGGTCGCCGCCAAGCGCGAACGCAGACCACCGACTTTTTCCAACTCGGGGACGATCCGAACCCCGGATTTTCCAGCCAGTAATGCAGCAGTCAGCGGCTCAAAACCATGCCCCAGCGATGAGATAATGCCTATGCCAGTAACAACGACAGACTCTAACGACATGCGGTTAACTCCCCACGCAGATAGTCATGGCCAAGGATCGAGCCACAGGTCAGATAGCTGGCGACCACCGCCCCGAGAAAACCCGGCGCGGCAATTGCCTGCCCGGAGAGAAACAGACCCGACAGTCTGGTTCTCGGCAAGGGATTATACTGACCGAGGAAATGCCCGACTCCGTACAATGCTCCCTCGGGAGCGAGCGAATAGTCGCTCAGCGTTAATGGTGTTGCCAGTTCCAGCAGCTCAAGCTCGACAGCTTGCGGACAATTATCGGCAATCATTTTTAGCAACTGTTCGCCAACGTTCCGCTTGTGTTCACAATAGCCGGCAGAACGCCTTTTATCAGCGGCTTGCCACTGTGCAACCTCGGCATGGCTGGCAGGAACGATCCCGATTAAGCCATTGCTGTCCCCTGTGGCTGCTGGATTGACCGCAGAGAGATAGCACGGTCTTTCAGCCAGCGGTTGTTGCATATTATAGGCAAAGGTGCCCGCTTGCGGCTGCATAAACAGATTACTGCGCCGCAGAAATTCAAGTGGTTGCCGGCTTTTGGCAAAGACGATATAGGCCGAGTGTGATTGGCGTAATTGCTTTAAGCGCTTCCGGTATGCCGGCCGTAGCCCGCCCTGCGGGAGTAGTTGCGGTAACAGCGTCGGATTAACCGTCGCAACCACCTCTTTTGCGACAACCTCTTCGCCACCGGCCAACCGGACACCACGCGTGGCACCAGCAGTCGCAAGGACCGCGGTTACCTCTGCACGACAGCGAATATCGCCACCTGCAGCGGCCAACAATTCGAGCAATGCGGTCACCAGGGCTCGCCCGCCGCCGCCGATGCCATGTGCCGAATGGTAATAGGAGCCAGCCACTTGGGCATTGAGAGTTGTCGAGGCCTCAGTCGGGGAAATGCCGTAAAGTAGGGAATGCATGGAAAGCAGGCTTTGTAATTGAGGATAATCTGAAAATTCCCCTAGGCGCGTTGCCAACGATTCCCCGTGCACCGCGTCCATACTGAATTCGGCGAGGTCGATATCCGGATCCAGATAAGGAAAGCGGCTCCAGTTCTTGGCGACTTCATCCAGGTAGCGCTCGATTCTCTGCTTGGCGCCAGGAAAGCGCTTTCCCAGTTCGCTTTTGATATTGGCAAAACCGACTGGCAAGACAACGGTCTCGCCAGTGGCCGAAATCCGCAACCGATCGAAGCCCTGCTGCGCAAAAGGGAAAAGCTCCAGCTTTTCCTCAAGACCCAAATGCCGATAGAGCGGACGGAAAGCGCCGCCATCGCCCAAGCCACCGACATAGTGAAAACCGCTGTCGAAATAGAGGCCACCACGAGAAAATCCGCGAACCACCGGTGCCGGCTGAGGATGCTGCTCCAAGACCAGGACCTTTCGCCCGCTGCGCGCCAGCAGCAAGGCACAAGTCAACCCGGACAGACCGGATCCGATGATAATGGAGTCGTATTGCATCGATTCAGGGGTAGGCAAGGACGAGTGCAGAGTTGGTGCCACCAAACCCGGCAGAATTACAGAGGACTTTCTTCGGTGCCTGCGGGATGGTCTCGCGGATGATATTCAGCCCGGCGGTTGCCTCGCTCGGTTCAGAGTAGTTGATGTTTGCAGCGATAAACTTTTGTTGCGCCATAATTGTTGCGTAGACCACCTGCGAGGCGCCCGACATCCACAGCTCATGGCCAGTCATCGATTTTAAGGAGGAGACCAGAGGCGTCTTTGCACCGAACACCTTGTGGATATTGGCCGCTTCGGCAGCATCGCCAGCCGGCGTGGAGGTGGCGTGAGCGCAGAGATAATCGATTTCCGCGGCCGCCAGTCCGCTCTGATCGAGGGCCGAGGACATCGCACGGCTGAGACCATCGGCACTCGGTACTGAAAGTTGTGCACCGTCAGAAGAGAATCCATAACCGAGCAATTCGCCAAGGATTGTCGCACCGCGCTGTTCGGCAAGATCGTAACGCTCCAGAATCACCGTTGCCGCACCACCGCTCGGGACCAGACCATCGCGGGCAGCATCAAAAGGGCGACAGGCTGCGGTCGGATTATCCAGCCGCGTGGAAAAGGCCCCCAAGCCATCGAAACTGCACATCGACTGCCAGTTGATTTCCTGGGCACCGCCACAGATCATTCGCTGTTGACGACCGAGTCGAATCAGATCAGCGGCCTGGCCAACGGCATGTCCACCGCTGGAGCAAGCGGAACTCAAAGTCCAACAGGCCCCCTTAGTCTTGAGCAGGGTATTCAGATTCATGGTTACCGAAGAGGTCATCGAGCGAAACACCTGGCCACTGCCGATCGCTTTGGTTTCGCCCCGCTCGCGTAAGATATCGACCTGCTCAATTGCCGCAATACAGCTGGAATCACAACCGTAGATCAAACCGGTCTGTTCATTCTCGATTGCACTTCCGGTCAGACCGGCAAGTTGCAAAGCCTGGCACGCAGAAGCGTAGCTCCAGACAGCAAAGTCCGGCATACTTTTACGCTGTTTTCGCGACAGCAGCGAGGCATCAAAATCCCTTATTTGCCCGGTCAACGGACTGCGGAAACCGAATTCGACCCGCTGCGGATCAACGACAATTCCGGAGCGCCCTTGCCGCAAAGCAATACCGACCGACGTCAGATCGTTGCCCAAGCAGGAGATGATGCCGATACCGGTAATGGCGACTCTATGCAAACCCAACATCCTTCATACTATATATGAGTTCCACCGTTGACGGCAAACACCTGGCCAGTTATATAGCTGGCCCGTTCTGAACAGAGAAAAGAAACCAGCCCTGAAACCTCTTCCGGTTCACCAATTCGCCCCAGTGGGATCAACGGCAGGATCTGATCTTTCGGCAGATCTTCGGTCATCTCGGTAGCGATAAATCCCGGGGAGACGGCATTGACCAGGATTTTGCGCCGGCCGACTTCGGCAGCCAGGGAGCGGGTCGCGCCGATCAAGCCAGCTTTGGCGGCCGAGTAATTGACCTGCCCGGCGATGCCGGTCTCACCAGAGGTGGAAACGATATTGACAATCCGCCCGCAGCGTTTTTTCAACATCCGAGCAACCACCAAGCGGGTGACGTTGAAGAAACCGCCCAGATGTACCGCCAGCACATCCTCCCAATCGGACTGACTCATCAATGCCATAATACCATCACGGGCAAAACCAGCATTGTTAACCAGCGCCAGCGGCACTTGCGATTCCAGCAGCGGTTCAAGAGCCGCTGTCACCGCTGCCGGATCGGCGACATCAAAGGGCAGCAGGGTGCAAACACCACCATCGTTGCGAATCTCTTCCGCCAGCGCTTGTGCGGCCTGATGATCGCTGCGATAGTTGAGCCACAGTTCAAAGCCGTCCCTGGCTAATTCGCGCGCAATGGCAGCGCCGATCCCTTTGCTCGCCCCGGTGACCAGGGCAATCTTCTGTTCTTGCATGCTGTTCCTACCCGAGGTGTGAGGTTTATCTGACGCCAATGACTTTACCACTATCATTGAACTGAACTGCCACGGTCTTAAAGCGGTTGGACCAGTAGACCCAGGTCGACACATCCAGCGAAGGGGTTCTGTGTGTGGCAGGATAACCGAGAGCAGCCATGACACCGTCACGACTCATCCCGACCAGTGCCTTGCCGGCGGCAACCCCTTTTTTATCCAACTTAGACAGCCCTGACAGCGAGATCGGCGCTGAAGATGTGATTTTATCCAGGTACTCCTGAACACTCATTCCCATCCGCGGCTGATGATATTCAAAGACACCCTTTTTGCTGCCATTATCAAAGGTAAAAGTAAAACTCTTGCGCTTCGTTTTGGTCAGCAGGATTTCACTTCCGGCGGGGATAATCAGATGCCCGACACCAGGGTTGGTGTAATTGGCATAGCTGGCTTTGTAGGTCCTGCTGTCTTTGGTCTGAGTGTGAATATTGTATTTAGTAAAACGAACTTCCCCTTTAGCAAGAGCCGTTTGAGCAGAAAACGCCATTAAGACGACCAACGCCCCCCACAAAAACACCTTGGTAAAAGCTGAATTAATCATAAAATCCCCCCATCTAAAAAGGTTAAAACGACCAGACATACTATTAGTAAACCACAACTTTTTCAAGGTGCTTTTTCTATTTTTAGCAACTGTAAAGCTGGGCAAACCAATAAGAATGATCGCTACATAACAAAAAGATATTGCCCGGACTGATTGTCAGGAAATCGATTTCCAAAAGTTAAAATTTCGGCCATGATCAGCAGAAGCGCCGTAAACTTATCTAAGCGGGTCATGGTCGTTATCGCTTAGCAGAGAGAACTATCCCGAAAACCTCGTCAATAAAACCCCGCCACGCCATTAGATAGTCAGCGCCCTCGACCTGAAAAGCGTCACTGTGCCGCGCCCCGGCAATGAGTACCAGCGTTTTTGGCTGATGGGCACTGGCAAACAGTTGCTGAGACATTTCTTGTGGCACAATTTGGTCCTGATCACCGTGCAGAATAAGCAATGGGCGCGACAATAACGTTACCTTCTGTAAGTTATCGAACTGCTCGCCGATAGTCCACCAGCCAAACAGGCCATAGGCTACCGGACCCAATTCTCTGGCGATGGCACGCAAAGAAGTAAAGGGAGCCTCAAGGATGACTCCAGCCGGCGGATCTTCCAACGCCATCTGCAGGGCGACGGCGGCGCCCATCGAACGACCGAAAAAAATCATCCGCTCAGCAGACCATCCCCGGATCCGCAGATAATCCAAAGCACCACGCGCATCCCTATACAGATCCTCCTCCGCTAAAGCCCGCCCTTTGCTGGCCCCGAAACCACGGTAATCAAAAATGAAGACCGGCAACCCAAGCCGATGCAGGTACTCGATATTCGGCACCCGATGACTGATATTCGCCGCATTGCCATGAAAAAACACCACCAGCGGCCGATCCGCTTCACCGGGGACATACCAGCCATGCAACTGGACAGCATCTGCGGTACGGAACCAGATTT
Organism: Desulfuromusa ferrireducens; assembly: GCF_055389805.1. NCBI lineage: Bacteria > Pseudomonadati > Thermodesulfobacteriota > Desulfuromonadia > Desulfuromonadales > Geopsychrobacteraceae > Desulfuromusa > Desulfuromusa ferrireducens. The sequence continues at coordinate 1,849,445 of NZ_AP042415.1, read as the reverse complement.
CTTCAAATGCGATGTCTACTTGCGCGGGGGAACTGACCAGGTCTTTGGATGAGTTAAAAATATGCTCGATCTGAAAACTACAGCCAACCAAGACACAAAAAACAGCGGTGACCACGAGAAGTTGCAATTTGTGCCAGAATCCGGTTCGCTGCACCATGATGCTCTACCCCGCAGTTCTTTTGACAGCACGATAAAAGATGGGTTGGAAGCAACCAAGCAACGCTCAACGAAAGTTCTTCTCTCCACGAACCTGCCACCGTCCGCAGATTCTCCGAATCACAATATAGACGAATGAAGAATTGCAACCGACTCTCCGAGATGGTTGCAATTATAATTCAGAATTGACTGCATGCAAATGCAGCAAGCCTCTCTAGATATCCTTGCGCTTTAATCAGAGGCGTTTTCTTTCCTGCTGGTTCTGTGTTTAAATGATCGTTCTCAATTATTATTTCACACAGGGAGAGAATCCGATGAGCCATCGCTATATCATGACCGCCTTCGGCAAGGACCGCACCGGCATTGTTGCCGATGTCACTCGCCTGCTCTACGAAAATGAATGCAACTTGGAGGACACCAGCATGTCGATGCTGGCCGACGAGTTTACCCTCAGCCTACTTTTTTCCAGTCCGCAGACCGGGATAGAGGAGCAATTAGCCAAAGAGTGCCGACGACTGGAGTTGGAAAAGGGGATTTCGGCCTTTGTCAGACCGCTGCAGGCCGTGGAACAAAAAACGCAAAAGGGCTTTAAAACCTGCACCTTGCATATAGAAGGACTGGATCAGGCCGGGATCGTCTACAAGACCAGTCAGTTCCTCGCCGACCGGCAATTGAATATCCTTCAACTCACCTCAACGGCGACAGCATCCCCGCAGAGCGGCGCCACCGTCTACTCGATGGATATCCGCATTCAGGTCCCGGAAAGTCTTTCACTGGATCAGGTCGAGGAGGAATTAAGCAGCGTTGCCGACGAACTGCACGTCGATGTCATGATGTCGCGCTAGCCGGCAGAAAAAAAACAGAGGCTGTCAATCTCAACTGGCAGCCCTGTCTGGTTAACAAATATTGGATTTAAAAACGTCAGGACAACACTCGATACGGGCCAGTGGCATAACTGCGCAATTGCAACTGTCCGTCGTACTCCAGCAGAGCTTTAATCCGATCACGATTAACCGGATGCCGGACCCGCTGCAACACTGTGTCGGCTGGGCACCACTCAACTTCAGGGGTTTCGGCGCTCGGAGTCGGTTCTCCCGATGAATAACGGGCAGTAAAACAGAAGATGACCGTCGCCGGAGCGGACACTTTCGACCAGATGATCGCGGGCTTGGAATTACAGATGGTCACCCCGCTCTCCTCCAGAACTTCGCGGCTTAAGGCATAAACCAACGCCTCGCCTTCTTCCACCCGACCCTGCGGAATTTCCCAGCCACGGATATGGTGCTTGACCAGCAGGATTTCATCCTGATCATTGCGGATCAGACAGCTGACCACAACGACATGTTTCGGCTGCAACATCAATTCACCTCGCTGGCAGTGCGATCGGCTTCGATCTGAGTCTGCAACTTACTGTCCGCAGCAACCTTAGGCAACAGTAGCCACAGCCGGCCTTGCTGCTTCATCCGTCCAGCAATCGCACCGGCCTCATTGCCCATCCCCCAGAAGAAGTCAGCACGCACCCGCCCCTTGATTGCGCCACCGGTATCCTGAGCCACCATCAACTGCTGAAGCGGTTCTGCTTTGCCGGGAAAAGTCGTGGCAAGAAATACCGGAGCGCCCAACGGAATAGTGCGCGGATCGACAGCGAGGCTGCGCCGAGCAGTCAAAGGAATACCGAGTGCTCCCGGCGGTGAGGTGAAGTCAGACGACAGTTCACGAAAAAAGACATAACTGGGATTTTCAGCCAACAGTTTTTTCCCCGCCTCCGGGTTCTGCTCTACCCAGCGCCGAATGTTCTGCATCGACATCTGATCACGCGTCATCGCATTGCGTTCAAGCAACAGTTTACCAATCGAGCGGTAACGATGGCCGTTCTGGTTGGCATAATTGACCATCACTAGTTCACCATTCGGCAGACGAATTCGCCCCGAGCCCTGAATGTGAAGAAAAAACAGATCAACCGGATCCTCGACCCAGAAAAGTTCATGCCCGACAAGCGGATTTTCGCCGTTATCTATTTGACTCCGCTCAAAGTACGGCACCACTCGATTACCGACAACGCGACCTCTAAGGCGATAATTATTGAGTTCAGGGTAAATCTCATCAAGGTCGACAATCAGCAGATCACTCGGTTGCGAATAGAGAGGATACCGATATTTATCTGTCGGCACACGACTCCCAGGCAACTCCGGACCGTAGTAACCGGTGATCATCCCCTCAATGCTTCCATCCTCGTTACGGACTTGAAACGGCTGAAAGAAAGTTTCAAAAAAGTCTCTGGCGACCTGCTCGTCAACCAGATCGATTTTAACAGCCTCGGCACAAACCACCTGCCAACGAATTCGACGGGCAGTCGCCTTGCAACTCTGCTGAAAGACCGCCAGCGCCGCGGTCGGATCATCACTGCTCCAGCCCTCAACCTGATCCCAACCGACTGGCAGCAACGGTTCGACCTCAGTCAAAGGTGGCAGCTGCTCGATCGGCGGCGGTGGGAGTTCAGGAGTTTCTGTCACCGGTGGCGTTTTCCCCATACAGGCAGACAGAAATAAAACGCTGAGCAAAACGAAATACCATCTATTCATCGATTAATCCATACAGGAGGAAACTGTTCTTTAAATACAGAGGTTCAATTGTCGCAGAAGTGCAGCAGGGAATCCAGTCTTCTGGAAAATAACCAGAAGCAAGGAGCTTGCGGTGCCCAAAGAAGCTTAAAACATATCGATCGGGTCTACATCAATATAAAGCCCGACCCCTGCCTTAAAGCGATTTTCCACACTTTCAAGAAAGTTCAGCAGACAGCGGAGAGGTTGACGATGATCTGACTTAAGTAAAATTTGGAAGCGGTGTTTACCACGCAAACGGGACAGCGGACAGGGACTGGGCCCAAGCACTTCAACCGCCCCGGCAACAGCGGACAGTTCTGCGGCCAATTGTTCCGCCGCTCCCTTAACCTGTCCCAGATTATTGCTCGACAAGACCAGATTGACAAGATGTCCACAAGGGGGATAACCGAGTTCCTGACGAAAGGGAAGTTCCTGTTGGTAGAAATCAGGATAGTCCTGCTCGGCCGCACAGGTCAGAGCGTAGTGTTCGGGATTGTAGGTCTGGATCAGAACATCCCCACCGCCACTGGCGCGACCAGCGCGCCCTGCCACCTGGGTCAACAACGAGAAACTGCGCTCAGCGGCGCGAAAATCTGGCAAGTTGAGGATACTGTCGGCGCCAAGCACACCAACCAGCCGCACACCTGGAAAATCGTGACCTTTGGCAATCATCTGCGTGCCAACCAAAATATCGATCTCACCCGCCATCATTTTGCCGATCAGCCGCTGGTGCGCCCCCTTGCGACTGGTGGTATCACGATCCATGCGGGCAATCCGGGCTCCCGGAAACAGCTCCCCCAACTCTCCTTCAAGTCGTTCAGTGCCGGCCCCTTCAGGTTCTATGTTCAAACCCTGACACTCAGGACAAGCTGTTTTTAATGGTTCAGAGTAATCGCAGTAATGACATTTGAGCTGTCGGTCACGCTGATGAAAGGTTAAAGTAATTTCGCAGTTCGGACAGTGGAAGCTACTGCCGCAATCGGTGCAGAGCAAAAACGGGGCAAAGCCGCGGCGATTGAGCAACAACATGGCCTGCTCGCGCCGCTCAAGGGTTTGTTGCAACGCTTCTATCAGTTGATTCGACAGGGCGCCTTCGGGCTTCTGCTTACTCAAATCGACCAGCTCAACCTGCGGCATCTTTCCGGCATGGGCACGTTTAGCCAACGACAGATAGTTGATGACCCCTTGCTGACTGCGATAATAACTACCGAATGATGGCGTCGCGCTGCCAAGCAGAACGGCACAACCCTGCTGTTGGCCACGCACCAGGGCCAAATCGCGGGCACTATAACGGAAGCCCTCACCCTGCTTGTAGCTTGACTCGTGTTCTTCATCAACAATGATCAAACCGGGACGCTGCAATGGGGCAAAGATCGCCGAGCGCGCGCCAATAACGATCTGCGCCTGGCCACGGACAATCGCGCGCCAGGCATCATAGCGTTCGCCATCGGACAGCCCGCTGTGCAACACCGCCAGCTTTATACCACGCGCCTCAAAACGTGCCCGAAAGCGGGCCACCAGTTGCGGCGTCAGGGCAATTTCCGGGACCAGGACCAGGGCCTGTTTTTCCTGCCGCAGGCAATATTCCACCGCCCGCAAATAGACTTCGGTTTTGCCGCTGCCGGTCACCCCATGCAACAAAAATGATTGAAAAGTCCGCTCACCGATCGCCGCCGTAAGGCTATCGACCGCGGCCTGTTGCTCGGCGTTTAATATTAGTTCTTTGTCAGCGGGTAATGGTTCGGCTAAAAAAGGATCGCGCTGCTTTTCCTGCTGTTGTTCCGTAAGAAAGCCGAGCTCCACCAGCCGCTTAAGCGGCGCGTGAGGAGCGCCAAAAACCTCCCGTAGCCGGCTTAATTCAACCGGTTGCTGCTGATAAATAAAATCATACAACTGCCGCTGTTTTTCTCCACGCGGTCGTTCTTTTAAGTCAGTCACCGAATAAACCGATTCGAGGAGAATTTTAGTCGTCGATTTATCGCTGCCAAGCCCGGCCGGAAGAGCGGTACGCACCACCAATCCGAGTGGATGACAATAATACTCTGCAGCCCAGCGTAATAATTTTACCAACTCCGGAGTCAGCAGTGGCTGCTCGTCGAGTAGTTCTTTGATTTCTTTGAGCCCGTCACTGGAACCGCGGCGTAGTTCCAACAAAAAACCGACCGTGGTCCGTCGACCAAAAGGAATCCGCACCCGCATACCGACCTTAGCCTTTGTCGCCAAGGACGGCGGCACGGAATAGGAGAAAAGTTGTTTAAGCGGCGCGCTAACCGCGATGTCGGCAATTAATTCGGGCATCATTTATTTTCTATCAGGAGTCATTTCACGAGGCCATAAATTTAGCATAGTGGGACAACGACGGAGAGAGTTTTAATCACAAAAAACGACAACAGTTCAACCCCAGTGTTAAAGGGAAATTCTGCGCGAACAAAAAATCCCCCAACAACACGGGGGCTGCCGGGGGATTTTTTTGTTGTGCTGGCAAAACAGCTATTCTTCAGACAACACCGCGCTGGCCACCTGCTCGGCAAACTGGCGACAACTTTCCATATTTTCCTGAGTAGGGGTAAAACGGAAAGAAACCCCGTCAGCGACCAGCTTATACTTAAGGCCCGTCAGGCGCTGCTCAACCATTTTGACCGCTTCGCCGCTCCAACCGAAGGAACCGAACACCGCACCAAGCTTGGCCTTGGGCGTGACCGAAGAGATCAGCGACAGCGCGTGCCAGACCTGCGGCGGTGCGTCACGTTGAATTGTCGGAGTCCCGATCAGCAACATATCGGCATGCTCCAAGGCGTTGCGGTAGTCATCATCACGCATTTCGCTTACGGCAAAGGTCTCAACATCGACCCCCTGAGCGATCAATTCGGTTTTTATAACATTGGCCATGTCACGGGTATTGCCGTGCGAAGAGAGTACCGCCATCAGCGCCTTGGGGCGGCCATTGGAAGAAGGCGCGGCGCACCAGCGGGCATAGGATTCGATGGCAAACTGCCCGGAGGAGCGACGGATCGGTCCATGCGACGGACAGACCATCTTGATCGGCACTCCCTCGACTTTCTTCAGCGCATCCCGCACCTTGTCTTTAAAGGGACGGACAATACAGTCGAAGTAAAAGTGAAAATCGGCGTAGAACTCATTGATTTCATCGTCAAACAATCGATCCGAACAGTAGTGTGCACCAAAGGCATCACAGGAGAACAACAGCTCATCCTCAACCAGATACGTAAAAATGGTGTCCGGCCAGTGTAAATAGGGAGCCAGAACAAAACGCAGGGTTTTTCCACCCAGATCGATCTCATCGCCATCTTCGACCAGCACAACGTTAAACGGCTTATTCAGCAACTGCTTAAGAAAGTTTGCACCCGCCTTGCTGCAATAGATCTGCACGTCGGGATTAATTTCAATCATCTTCGCCACGACCCCGGAATGGTCCGGCTCGGTATGATTAACAACGATGATATCGACCTTTTCCGGAGCGACATGCTCACCAACCTTGCTAAGGAATTCGTCGGTGAATGGCGCTTTGACCGTATCAATCAAGGCCGTTTTCTCGCTGCCCTGAACCAGATAGGAATTGTAAGTCGTGCCATTGTGCGTGGGGAAAAGGTCATCAAAAACCCGCAGATCGGGATGACGCACTCCGACCCAGTGGACATTTTCTACAATCTGAATACTTTTATCCATCTGCTGATCCTCCTGGTAGATATGAGACACAATCAGTCAACTATAACTCAGGTATTAACACCGGGCAAGATAGAATTCTCGACTTTAAACTCAAAGTGTATAGCCGAGATATCCGAGCAGACCATTGATATCACTCATCAGTTCCGAGAACCCATCACCAGTCAAACTTTGCGCACCGTCGCACAATGCCTTGGCGGGATCGGGGTGAACCTCTACCATCAGACCATGTGCTCCAGCGACCAAAGCCGCCTTGCTCATTACAGCGACCAACTCGCGCTTACCGGTCGCGTGACTGGGATCAACAATTATCGGCAGATGGCTCATTTCGCGAATGAGCGGTATCACCGACAAATCAAGGGTATTGCGGGTAGTTTTTTCAAAGGTACGGATTCCCCGCTCACAGAGCACAACCTGGTTGTTCCCTTCAGCGACGATATATTCCGCCGCCGCGAGAAATTCCTCAATCGTCGCGCTCATGCCACGCTTAAGCAGAACCGGGTGGCCGGTCTTGCCAACTTCTTTGAGCAGGTCGAAGTTCTGCATATTACGGGCCCCGACCTGCAACATATCGGCATGCCGGCAAACAACATCGAGCTGCTCGATACGCATCACTTCGGTCACCACTGGTAGGCCACTCGCCTGACCGGCTTGTTGCAGATATTTCAGGCCATCGACACCAAGACCCTGAAAAGAGTGTGGTCCGGTGCGGGGTTTAAAGGCTCCGCCACGAAGCATCTGCGCACCACCCGCCTTTACCTGCTCGGCAGCGGTCAACATCTGCTCTTCGGTTTCAATCGAACAGGGTCCGGCAATAACGACAGGAACTTCACCATCTCCAAACCTGACCCCTTTGACATCAACGATTGTAGGTTCTGGATGGAAATCTCTCGACACCATCTTGTACGGTTTGCTGACGTGAATCGTTTCGCGAACACCAGGCAAAGTACGGATGCTCGAGTCATCGACATAACCCTGGTTTCCAAGCACGCCAATTGCTGTGCGCAAGCTCCCGGGGATCGGTTCAGCCTTGAGTCCCATGGCAGCGACAGAAGCGATGACCTGATCAATCTGTTCCTGGGTGGCATGGTGGTGCATGACAATTAGCATATGCGCTATCTCCTTGATTTATTATTGCCTCTCGACAATGTTGATACCGCTAAATATTGAATCGTAAGTGACAAACCGGGCAGCACTGCCTCAACGAGACTTGGCCCTGACCGCGAATGACACTATACACCGCGCCGCTTAAGATAGCTGCCAATCCGCTCCAAAGCGGTAACGATCTCATCTAAAGGGCGGGTATAAGAGAAACGCAAAAAGCCTTCTGCACCCGCGCCAAAATCAATCCCAGGGGTAACTGCAACCCCCGTTTTTTCAAGAATATCGAGGGACAGTCTTTGTGAGTCGTGATCTATATGGCGGGCATCTGCAAGGACATAAAAAGCCCCTTGAGGCTCGAAATGAACGCCAAAGCCAAGCTCACGCAGTCGTTTGACCAACTCTTTACGTCGCGTGTCATAGACGGCACGCATATCGGCAACATCCTCCTGACACTGTTGCAGAGCGGCAATCCCGCCACGTTGCACAAAATGATTGGCGCAGATAAGAAAATTCTGGTGCAAGGTTTGAAGCGTCCGCACACAAGACAGCGGTGAAATCAGGTACCCGAGCCGCCAGCCGGTCATGGCATAGGCCTTTGAAAAGCCGCCCAAAACAAAGGCATCCTGGGTAAATTCGAGAATACAGCGCTCTTCGCCCTCGTAGGTCAGACCGTGGTAGATCTCATCGGAAATAATCGGGATCGGCAATTCCGCCAAAGACTGCATCTGCGCGCCGGTGAGGACCGAACCGGCAGGGTTAGACGGTGAATTGATCAGCAGGCCACGAGTTTTATCACTTATTAAAGAGCGAACCTGCTCGGCCCGAGGCTGAAAGCCGTCTTCGGCTGCTGTGCGCAACAACACTGGCTGGCCACCGGAAAACTTAACAAAACCGGGATAGCAGGCATAGCTGGGATCGGGCAGAATCAGTTCATCGGCCTCTTCAAGCAAGGCGGAAAACAACAACAGCATCAGTGGACTGGTCCCGGAGGAAACAATCACCTGCTCGGGAAGCACCGCAACGCCGTACTGGTCATGGTAATAGCGACAAATTTCCTGGCGCAATTCGAGCAGCCCCAAGGAATGAGTATAAGACGTCGCCCCTTCGGCCAACGCCTGCCCAGTAGCCGCCAGGATCGCCGGCGGGGTGGCAAAATCGGGCTCCCCAAGGCAGAGATAAATAATATCCCGGCCGGCCGCTTCCATCTCTTTGGCGCGCTCCATGACCTCCATCGCCAAAAAGGGTGTAACCAGTTGGGAGCGTTTCGACAAATTAATATCCATGAACATCCTCCATCAGATTTGCCGCCAAGCTTAATCTCCGCTAAGTGCGATTGCAACCCCTTTCCCGGAGTCTGAAACCGCAACCGTTGCAATCAGCAGCGGCAGCAGGTAAAGTGACATCGACTTAGCAATGATCAGGAAGACGTAATGCCGATTCGAACCTTATTACTTCTGCTTACAACCCTGCTTATGATCCAGATTCCGCCGGTCCTCCACGCTGAAGAATCCGCTGAGATCAGCTCCCGCTTGCTAATAAACGCACTCGGCTGCAAAGGCTGTCATAAACTTGAAGGCGATGGCGGCAGCCTGGCTCCGGAACTTGACAAAATCGGCTCGCGACTGACTCGGGCGCAGATAAATAAACACCTTGCCGCCCATGCAACAACCCACAAAAACGGATTCATGCCTAGCTACAGCACAACTTCGCCAGCTGAGCTGACAAGCCTCAGTGACTTTCTCTATAACCTTCGCTAACAATTAGTAGACGATAAAACCATGCCACAGAGAATGACCCTGATAAGTTCGCCCGCATTTGTCCCCGAAGCACAACTGAAAAAAGCCGGCAGTTTTGCCGCCCTATTCGGCAACGACAACCCCTTGGTCTTGGAAATCGGTTGCGGCATCGGCGACTTTATTATTCAAATCGCTGCACGCCATCCGCAACAAAACTTTATCGCCATCGATATCTTCAACCAAGGCTGCCGGCAGACTTGCAGTCGGATCGAGACCTCCGGCTTAAACAATATCCGCATGATGCGGATCGAGGCCCGCTACCTGTTGCACCACTACCTGGGTAAAGACAGCCTGCAGGCGCTCTACATCAACTGTCCCGATCCATGGCCGAAAAAGAGCCATCGCAAGCGGCGGCTACTCAACAAAGACTTTCTCAACCAGGTCGTGTATTGCCTGCAACCGGGAGGGGAGCTCAACTTTACCACCGATTTCGCTGACTACGGTGAGACGACCGGCGAGTTGCTCGCTGCCGATAATCGCTTCGAAAACCAACACGCGACGCCCTATACGCACGAGCTTGGCGATTACCCAATCTCCAAATATATGCTTCGCTTTATCGAGCTGGGACAACCGATCTACTTTTGTCATTATACGAAAAAACACCATCTGGAGATCGCTCCCCCACGGCTATATAAGGGATTTCGTTTGCGCTGGGTTCAGGAGGAAGAGTGAGCCGGCTGACCGCTGACCTGCCGGGCACCGGCGGAATCTATAAGGAAGTTGCTGACGACTTTCAGGTGGAGGAGATTCCCCTCTACCCCTGTTCCGGCAGTGGTGAGCACCTTTATCTGTGGATCGAAAAGGTAGGGATCAGTACCCGTGAATTGATCGGCCAGCTCGGCAGAGCCCTACGTCTTAACGAACGCGAAATCGGCTACGCCGGCCTAAAAGACGCGCGGGCCCGGACCAAGCAGATGATTTCAGTCCCGGCACGCTGCGTCAACCAACTAAACAGCCTGCAACTGCGCCAAGCCAACATCCTACAACACAGTCTGCATGGTAACAAATTACGCCTTGGGCACTTAGCCGGAAATCGCTTTACCATCAGATTGCGCGATACCCACCCGGAAGCCGCAACACGCGCAGAAGCCATCTTGAAAATTCTAGAGCAACGCGGGGTTCCAAATCGGTTCGGAGAGCAGCGCTACGGCGTTCTCGGCAACTCCGCAAAGCTCGGCCAGCTGCTGCTGCATGGTAACTATGCTGAATTTTGCCGGGAAATGCTCGGCGACCCACAGTTGATCCGTAACAGTCAGTGGCAGGCAGCCGCCAGCGCCTATCGACAGGACAATATCTCCGAATGTCTGGCACTGTTCCCCAAGCAGATGCGCGACGAACGCCACCTAGTTCAGATACTCAACGAAGGCAAGGGGCACCGGCAAGCGGCTTTTTCGCTTCCTCGCAACCTGCTGCGGCTGTACCTTTCAGCCTGTCAATCGCAGCTTTTTGATCAATTATTGGAGCAGCGACTGCCTAATTTGCACCTATTGATTGATGGAGACATTGCCTTTAAGCACAATAATGGCGCCTGCTTTCGAGTTGAATCCTCGCAAGCAGAACAAGACCGGGCAGACCAATTCGAGATCAGCCCCACGGCCCCGCTGTTCGGCCATAAAGTCCTGCTCGCCAGCGGCCAGCCAGGGGAAGAAGAGCAGGCCCTTTTAGCGACAACCGAGCTAACGACGGCAAGCTGGCAGCAAGGAAAAGGCCTTGCAATGCCAGGCGAACGGCGACCACTGAGGGTACCGCTGCTGCTGCCAATGATAATTCCAGCGGCAGAAAAGCAACTCTCTGTCAGCTTTTCTCTGCCAAAAGGCAGCTATGCAACCAGCGTTCTGCATGAACTGATCAAATAAACTACGGCTAATGTTGGGAATATCCAGATTGACATGCTTTATTCAGTCTGATAAAAAACAGATAACAAAATATTGTTCTATTATTTCCCGGACTCTCATTTGCCGATGAAATTAAATCTTTCTGCGGGCAGTCTCTATACCCTTCCCCTGTTCAAAGCTTTCGAAATCGCTCGCGATGTCGGCTTTAACGGGGTTGAGGTCATCATCAATCATGATTTCGAGTTCAATGCCGGCATAGAACTGCTTGCCGAAGCCAGTGAGATACTGCCAATCGCCTCGCTACACGCGCCATTTTTCGACATAAATGGCTGGGGGAACAAAATTCAGCAGTTGGAAAAAACTATCAATCTCGCTAGCAAATTCTCGATACCATTAGTCAATTTCCACCCACCAGCATGGCTGACATTGGAACGGAAATTCTGGCGCTGGCTGAACCACATCGAAGATTTTCAAGCCCAAGTCGGGCACGATCAGGTCCTGCTGACGATAGAGAACATGCCTGCCAACGGCCCATGGGGATGCAATCCGCACTTCCTAAACAACACCAATGCGCTGATTGACTTCCTGCACAAACGCAACCTGTTTCTTACTTTTGACACGGCCCACATGGGCACCTGCAAAACAAACTTTCTGACAGATTTCCACTACTTGTACGATTCTGGCAGAATCCGCAATGTTCATTTTTCCGATTACGCCAACGGCAGAGAGCACCTCCTGCCAGGGCACGGCAAGCTCCCGCTGACCCGCTTTCTCAACCACCTTCACGAAACCGGTTACGACGGCACAGTCACACTGGAGCTAACGCCACACGAACTGCCGAAAGAGGAGGAACTGATTCGGGAACGCCTCTCCGATATTTTAGCTTATCTGTGTGAAGCAACCAACAACGGTATGAAAACCGCGATCTAAAAACAAAAAAAGCCGCCAGCAACGCTGGCAACTTTCTTGACGTTTGATAATTAAATACGCGACAAAACTAGCGAACGATATAAACCGAACAGCCTGCATTAAGTGCGACCCGACTAGAGATGGACCCCCGCAAAGCCCTAAGCATACGCCCTTTTCCAGTCGATCCGATAACAATCACATCACACTCCTCGCTGGCCGAAAACTTGAGGATAGCCTCATCGATCTCACCGTAAATTATTTCTTTACGCAGATGAACATTAGCTTCTGCAGCAGCCTTGTCAACGACGTAAAAAATCCGCCGCTGGCGCTCCTCCCAATCATCCTTTCGGTTGCGGGCCGGCGCCAGGGAAAGGTCAGTAAGAGCCGGAGCCTCCTTGGAGGGCAGCACAATGACCGCATAGAGGGTACTACGAAGCCGCTCGGAACTAGCCGAAGCCGCCAATCGAACCGCCTCTTCGGCAGCTTTGTCGGACGCGGGAGAACCATCAATCGCAACCAAAATTTTCTTGCTCAGTTTAAGCATTCACACCTCATCCCGGACTGTCGTTTCGTCCATCGTAGCCAAGCCACTTCGGGGTGTCAACAGCATAAATAAACGCTCCGGCGCGAACCAAATTGACAGATCCATAACAGCGTTCTATAATGTTCATGAACCTGCAAATCAGCTTTGTCAAGAACATGAGTGTATACATCTTGACAGCTTCTTTTCGCGAGGCTAGAATCACCTGTCTTATATATAAGAAATTTCCAAGAAGGATAATTGATATCATGGTTAAAAAAGATAAGTCGGAATACATCATTCAAGCAGTCTCCCACGCTCTTGACCTGCTTGAGCAATTCCACGACGACGTTGATGAGCTGGGGGTTACGGAACTAAGCAAGCGCTTAAAACTTCATAAGAATAATGTTTTCCGCCTCTTAGCCACACTGGAATCACGTGGCTATATTGAGCAGAACAAGGCCACGGAAAACTATCGATTGGGACTCAAAGCCCTCGAGTTGGGTCAAACCTTCATCAAACAAATGGGGCTGTTACGTCAGGCCAAGCCGATCCTTGAACAGATCGTCGGCAGCTGCAACGAAACTTCGTACGTCGCAATCTACAAAGAAAACCACACTGTCTATCTCGACGTTGTCGAAACCAATCTGACGGTTCGCGTTGTCTCACGGGTCGGCTCGCGTCTGCCAGCCCACTGTACGGCTGCCGGCAAGGTCCACATGGCTTTCATGACCGATGAGGAACTGGAAGACCTGCTTGCTGAGATTAAATTTGTCCAGCACACACCGACCACCATTGCTGGCGCCGAAGCTCTCAAAGCTGAGCTGGCCAAGGTTCGCGAACAGGGATTTGCCTTTGACGACGAAGAACTCGATCCAGGCGTCCGCTGCATTGCCGCTCCGATCCGCGATTACACCCGTCGCATCGTCGGCGCGATCAGCATCTCCGGACCGAGCATGCGCCTCGACAACGAGCGGATCGACAATGAATTGGTCCCGCTGGTATTAAAAGCTGGTTCGGACCTGTCGACCCGACTCGGCTATCCAAAGTAAGAACTTTAAATCTTAATAAAAAGGCCCCTCTCTGGGGCCTTTTTATTTTCCGCCAGGAGCGACAAGCCTCTTGAAGCCGTCCATTGAGCATGAAATCGAACTCGCTCGTAATGCCGGCGTCAATCACGCGCAGAACTACCCTTTTTTACTCACCCCCAACTGTCCCAACCATCAGGGCATCCTCCTGGTTCATGGTTTCACTTCAACGCCACGGGAAATGCGCGCCTTGGCGGAACATCTCGTCGAACTCAACTTTACCGTTCTCGGGGTGCGACTCCCGGGGCATGGCACCAGCCCCGAAGATTTGGCCGGCAGTCGGGCTGAAGAGTGGCTGGCAACCGTTGAGCGCGGCTATCAGATCCTCCAACAGATGAATCTGACCATCAGCGCCGTCGGACTCAGCACCGGAGCCCTCCTGCTCATGCAACTTTCCCGACTTCACCACCTTGAGCACTTGGTTCTGCTCTCCCCATATCTGCGGCTGAAACACCCGCTGGCACCGCTGGCTCGGCTATTGAGCCTGTTCATTCCCTTTGCCCACCGCGATATCGACCTTGCCGATCGCCCTTTTTACTATCAGCGCCGACCGCTAAAAGGAATTGTGCAAATTAACCGCCTGAGAAAGAAAGTTAAAAAGCACCTCAAGCAGATCACAACGCCAACCTTGATCCTTGCTTCAACGGGGGACAAAACCATCCATCCGGGCACCGCCGAGGATATCTACAAACAACTCCCCTGCTTAGAAAACGAATATCATTGCTACGGAGACGACGTTCCGCACGTTCTGACAACAGCAGAGAATCCCTGCCAAATGGATGTTTTTCGGCGCACCGCTAGCTTTCTGACAGTGCCCGCTACGGAGCCTGATTACGCCACGAACCCAGCTCAAAATTGAGCTCAGCCAGCAATTCCGAGACGACCTGACAACAACCGGGCAGGTGTTTGGTTGAGGGCCACTCTTCCTGATTGCTAAGAAAAACATAATTAACCGCGAATTTAACTCATCTAAATGACTGGTTTTCCACACCCGCCTATGCGAAAATTCCCAAAGTCCATCCAGATTAGGGGTTTTTATTTTGCAGCGTTTCCGTCATATCATCCTGTTCGTCATCCTGCTAACCCTGTTAGCAACTAATACGAGCGCAAAACACAACCAGAACCAGTCGGCCTATGACAGCACAACGAACCTGATCCTGATCCTGCATTCGTATCATCCCGGCTTGGCCTCCACAGATTCGGTTATGGCCGGACTTCAGGAAACCCTGACCCTTGCACCTGCTCCTCCAAATTTCCACGTCGAGTATCTCGATACCAAGCGCCATCCGGATTCGGAATATTTTACTCATGTTCTCGATGCGATTCTTCACTATAAATTACAGGAACGCTCTTTCGACCTGGTCATCGTCTCGGGAAATGAAGCGCTTAATTTTGCCCTGGAACACCGTAACGATCTATTCATCGATACACCGATTATTTTTTCCGCAACTGAAAGCTTCCCCAAAAAGCAGCTAAAGGGGATAAAAAAGATCACCGGGGTGGTTCAGGATCCTGACTACCGCGGCCTCATAGAACAAGCCATCAGCCTTCACCCAAAGGCAAGGCGGGCGGTCATCGTTGGTCGGACAAATGGTTTTTCCGACAAGTTAATTGATCAGAGGCTCCATGCACTGACCAAAGAATTCGCTCGACTTGACTTCGAATTCTGGAACAATTTGGGTCATATGGAACTGATAAACAGGCTCGAAGGCTTGAGTTCAGACGATCTGGTCTTTGTCAGTGGTCTGTTTACCGATAAAAACGGAAACCTGCCCTGCTTTCTGAGTCAGCAGACGGCCCCCGGATCGATTGTTGCCCCGATCTACAGCCCTCTGGAAATCTACCTCGGCAACGGCACCATCGGTGGCCCTATGATCGACTCGAAACAACAGGGTCGATTGGCGGGCAAATTGGCCCTGCAGGTTCTTTCCGGCGATGATCCCGATGAGATTCCCGTTATCAGGCCGCATCAGGGAGTATCCCGCTTTGACAATTTAATGCTACTGCAACATAATCTGTCAACAAGCCTGCTGCCCCCAGGCTCCCAGTTGATAAATCAACCACAGAGCGTTTACTCTTTGTCTAAAAATCTGCTGCGGGCAATTGTCGTCTCTTTGTTGATTTCTGTCGGCATCATCTTTTTTCTCAGCACAAACTACCTGAAAAGGTTAAACGCGGAACGACTCTACAAACAGTTGTCACAACAGTTTCAGGTCATCCTGACCGGTATTCCCGACAGCCTGTCCCTGATCTCAACGGACATGAAAGTCATCTGGTCAAATAAAGGCGGCAGTGAATACATCAACCGACAGCTCGGCAACGATCCGGGCGAGTATTGCTGCAAGCTGCTCTACAATCGTGCCGCTCTCTGCAGCAACTGCCCGGCGGTAGATTCGCTGGCCAGTGGCAATATCGAAGAAGCAACCATCACCAGCCCTCAGGGGCAAGTCCTTGAGGTGAAAGCCTTTCCCATCAAGGATTCCCAGGGAACGGTCACCAGTGCCATCTTGCTCGCCAGCGATATTACCGAAAAAAATCGCCTGCGCGATGAAGCGATCCGCGCCAGCCGCCTTGCCTCCCTTGGCGAACTAGCCGCCGGAGTAGCCCACGAAATCAACAACCCCAACGCCCTGGTCAGACTCAATGCTGAGCTGGTAAAAAAATCCTTCAACGGCGCACTGCCGATCCTGCAGGAACATTTTGACAAACATGGTGATTTTGCCCTCGGCGGCCTGGAATACACCGAAGTCCGCGAAGAACTGCCACACCTATTTACCGAGATGCTTGAAGGAACCGATCGGATTAAAAACATTGTCAATGATCTTAAGGATTTTTCGCGCAATGACAGCCCCGACCATTCCGACCAGATAGACCTGAACGAACTGGTCCAGACCTCTATCAGGCTAATTAAAAATACCATTCGGAACAGCACCGATCATTTCAGTACCGATTACGCGCCACAAATGCCAAGCCTAAAAGGGAGTTTTCAACGGATCGAACAAGTCGTTGTCAACCTGCTGATTAATGCCTGTCAAGCCCTGTCCAGCAAAGACAAGACAATCAGGGTAAAAACCTGGGCTGACCCGGTCAATCTGCGCAGCATCCTGCAGATTACCGATGAAGGCTGCGGTATTGAGGCCGAACATCTGCAGCACATCACCGAACCGTTTTTCACCACCAAACGCAAAGAAGGCGGGACCGGGCTGGGACTCTCTGTTGCTATTCGGATCATTGATGATCACGGCGGTAAACTCGAATTTCAATCCCAGCCGGGACAGGGGACGATCGTTACCCTGTCGCTCCCTGCGAGCCTGACAGGAGAACCAGAATGAGCGAAAAGCTGTTTCCGGCAATACCGATCCTGCTGGTGGATGACGAAAGACCCTGGTTACGAAGCCTGGCCCTGACATTAAAAGACATGTCGGGCATCAACAACACTATCAAATGCACTGACAGTCGCGAGGTGATGTCAATCATGGCCGAGCAGGAAATCTGTTTGGTGCTGCTTGATTTAACCATGCCGCATATTTCCGGTGCCGACCTGCTGACCATGATTCATGCTGACTACCCAGACGTTCCGGTTATCGTCCTGAGCGGCATGAATCAAGTGGAAACGGCCGTGCGTTGTATCAAACAGGGGGCTTTTGACTACTACGTTAAAACAGTGGAAAAAGATCGCTTGCTCACCGGTATCCAGCAGGCATTCGCCCTGCGACAGTTAAAAAATGAGAATTACCGCCTGCAACGACGCTTTCTCGATCCGCTCGCAAAACCAGAAGTTTTCAGCAAATTCAAGACACGCAACAACCGCATGCGGGCAATTTTTCAGTACCTTGAAGCGGTTGCCGGAAGTGGCGAACCGATTCTGATAACCGGCGAAAGCGGGGTCGGCAAGGAACTGGTTGCCAAAGCCTTTCATCAACTCAGCCATGCCGGCAGCCCCTGGGTGGCGGTCAATGCTGCCGGTCTCGACGATAACCACTTCAGCGACACACTGTTCGGCCATACCCGCGGAGCGTTTACCAGCGCCGATAAAGAACGACCCGGGATGATTACCAAAGCCGAAGGCGGCACCCTCTTTCTCGACGAGATCGGCGATCTGAGCCCACCGTCACAGATCAAGCTGTTGCGACTGCTGCAAGAAGGCGAATACTACCCGCTAGGCAGCGACACTCCCAAATACGCCAATACGACCTTTGTCTTTGCCACCAACCTGCCCTTGGAAGAAAAAGTCAACAGCGGAGAATTCCGCAAAGATCTTTACTACCGCCTCAGATCGCACCACATTGAAGTCCCGGCGCTGCGCGATCGATCAGAAGATTTACCGCTGTTACTGGAATATTTCTTTGCCGACGCGGCAGACAAACTCGGCAAAAAACCGCCAACCGTCCCCCATGAACTGGTCGGACTGCTCTCAACCTACGCCTTTCCCGGCAACATCCGCGAACTCCGTGGCATGGTCTACAATGCCATCAGCCTGCACAAATCACACAAACTTTCACTGCAGAGCTTTAAAGAGGTCATCAATAAAGAACAGAGCGCCATAAGGCCAACCAGCATAGACTCGATTCCAACGCTAAAGCAGCTCCAATTCCCTCAGCAAATGCCGACCCTAGAAGAACTGGGTCAACAGGCGGTCATGGAGGCGATGCGTCGCGCCAAGGACAATCAGACGTTAGCGGCAAGTCTGCTCGGCATCACCCGTCAGGCCCTCAGTAAACGCCTGCAAAAACTCAACGCTTAAACCAAGATCCTGTCGCCCTGTTTGCATTGTCCAAAAACGCTTACCAGAACGTCCCCATAGAACAACTCAACCAATCTCCGCAAAGGACAGAACTGCCCCTGCCCCCCGCTCACCTCTCTAAATTTTGACAACGGCTCCTGACTAGCGAAATAACGAATGAATCCGGCAAAATAACAACATTGTTTACCGATACCGCCCATCAAGAACATCGCAACCTAAGTTGCACTGACAACTCCGGTTGCCCTCGACAAAACCTTTGTGTTTTAGCCAGTTAGCGGACTATCAGCACTTCCCTGCAACCCTGGTTGCATCGTTAGCAAAAGTCCATTATTTCAGCGGCTATACTTTTATTCAACTATTACGATTACTTAAACATTATCTCCGAGCTGGCATAAGCCTTGCCTTATAGATGAGAAAATTAATCGAGTGTGCTGCCATCTCTTAACAGTGCACATAGGTACATCACGGTAGTTTGTTCCCGACAATCCGAATCCGGAGGATAAAATGAAAAACAGGAAAAGATTGACCAAATTGGCCCTGGCCCTAGCGGGCCTCCTCTTTACAGCCGGTATTGCACAGTCCGCTGTGATCACCGAATGGGACCAGTCCGATGTCACCCCAATGGCCCCGACCAACGTGACCAACCCAGGCCTGGTCTTCGATGCCTACAACTACGTTGCGCCCGGCTCCCTGATCGATCCGAACACCAGCGCTGTCGCCACAGGCGGTTTTATGCCAAGCGGATATTCAAAGTATGCCGGCGGCGTTAACTACCTGCCGAACGGTGCCATGACCTGGAAAGAACGCGACACCCAGGGTCCTGGCCTGAGCGTTGTCACTGGTGATGACGAGACCGGCGACAACTGTATCACCTCGGCTGGCTGGAATCCTGACTCCACTCCGACCGCAACGCAGATGAGCGACTGGTGGGGTGTTGACCTCAAGCAGTGTTCCGATCCATGGCAGTCCAGCAAGCGCTTCAAGATTGTCAGCTACGTACTCGATGCCCCGATCGACCTGACCTTCAAGGTTAGCGCTAACGGTCAGGAAGACATCTACCGTGTCCTGCAGAAGTACGGCAACCAGACCGGTGAGCGCGTCAGCGGCTACACCCAGCAACTCGGTTTCGGTAAAGGCGCTAACTTCGTCGAAGCGACTCCAGGTCAAGGCGTCGCCTTTGCCCTAAAAAACGGCGCCAAGTTCGACAACGACGCCCCGACCGCAAGCAGCATGGCCAACCAGGGCGAGCTCGACTCACTGGTTGCTCACGGCCTGTTCGGCGCACCTGACAAGCACCACACCTCCGCCGGCTACTTCAACGCCAACGTTCGTGCCAACTTCGCTCTGGAAGCTGGCGAAACCTACATCACCACCACTGGCATGCACCCGGCACATACCGACCTGTTCGGTGAGTGGATGCCAGCCCAACAGCCGAAGGGTGCTTACTACTTCGACATGGACGGCATTATTTACACTGACAACGCCCTGGTCGCCACCTGCGACGGCGCATTTAACGAAGAAGTTGCTCAAACCGAAGGTGGCGCAGCCGGCTGCCAAGGGGAATGGGTCACCTACCGCTCGTCATACGTGCCGATCGACAACGGTGACGGCACCTGGACTATCCCCGCTTCCTCCGGCGTAGATCCTAACAACCGCGATCTTAACCGGACGGTTATTCCCGCCGACGTCATCACTGCCTGGGATGCGAATCCACTCTGGATTCCTGGCGACATCGACGATTTTGCCAACGTCAACATCAACTCTTACATCGCGGTCGGTAACGCTGCTGCCTGGCCGACCGCCGATGCGGATGGCAACGCCAGCTTCACCATCCGCATGACGCCGACCTTCGACGCAGCCACAGCGACGCAAGAGCCTGGCACAGATTCTCCTGCTGACTTTATCGTCTTCATCGAGGCACCGACCACGGTTCTGCCGTAAGCGTCTTAAGTAATCGAATGACAAAACTAGATATGAAAATCTGGAGGATAAAATGAGAACAGCAAAAATGATTTTACTGGCGATGGTTGTCGCCCTCGTGACCGTCACCCTGGCTCACGCCGGCACTCAGGTACAAAAAAACCAGGCCACCACCATCAAGGCTTCGGTACAGAACAACAGCAACGACAGCGTTCGTGCCGCCGTTAAGCTGACCGGCTATGACAATGCCGGAACCAAAATCGGCCAGCTCTGCCAGGTTTCCTGGCTGGGCGAAGGTCGCACGGCAAATCTTGAATTCGCCTGGAACGCACCGGCCTACGCAACTGGCATTTACTGGTCGTCCAAGGTTGAAGTTGGCGGAGACTGCCCGAATGTCGAGCTACCTGATGTTGAAGTCCCGGTTTACCGTTTCGACAGCGACAGCGATAGTGATAGTGATGATGACAGCGACCATCACTAAGAGCTGAACAGATCAATAAACACAGCGGCTGGCGGAAGATTCCGCCAGCCGCTGTGTTTTAGCGTGGTTAAGATAGTAGGTTCATTTCACGATTTTCTTCCACAGTTCCGCAACCTGCTGCAACGCCTCTTCGACCGTCCCCGAGTTATCGATCACATAATCAGCGCGGGCCAATTTCTCTGCTTGCGACATCTGCGCCGCAGTCCGCTGCTGGGCCGCAACTTCGTCCAGTTCATCCCGAGCCATTAACCGCCGCAACTGCACCTGCGGATCAATCTTGACCACCAGCACCCGGTCTACCCGCCCCTCGGCTCCAGCCTCGAACAGCAGCGGCGCTTCGTAAACCACCAGCGGAATACCCGGCGTTAGTTTGAGTTTCTGCAACCGCTCAACCGCCAACGCGGCAATCGCCGGATGGGTCATCTGATTTAGCTCCTGCCGGGCACAACTATCGGCAAAGATGATCTGCCCCAATTTTTCACGATTCAATCCTCCCGACGGAAGCAGAATATCAGCGCCGAACCGTTCCACCAACTGACCTAAAACCGGACTGCCCGGAGCGACAATCTCCCGGGACAACTGATCCGCATCGACCAGCACGGCCCCATGACGGGCGAGTGCGGCAGCGATCATGCTCTTGCCCGAAGCAATATTTCCCGTGATGCCAAGAATCAAATTGTTTACCAACATGGTAGAATTAACCTATCAGTTTTTTTTGGAGCTAACCGAACATTGCCTGCAGTCGGAGGTGCTCATGACTCAAACTCTGCCGCAAATGGTTTTCGACCGAATTAATCGCTTTAATGCCCGCACCGCAATGCGCCGTAAGACCAGCGGCAGATATCAAGATATCAGTTGGCAGCAATTGGGCCAACAGGTGCGCGCCTTTGCCAACAGCCTGCTGGCGCTGGAAATTCAACCGGCCCAACAAGCAGCAATCATGGCCCCCAACTGCCCGGAATGGGCCTATGCAGACCTGGCAATCATGTCTATCGGAGCGCGCACCGTTCCCATTTACCACACCGAAGGACTGAAGACAATTGTCCATATCCTGACCGATGCCGAGTGTCGGATAGTTTTTACGCACTCTGCGCTACAGGCCACCGAAATCTTACACCACGGGGAACAACTCCCGCTGCTAAAAATCATTGTCCTGCTTGAAGGGACCTCAGAAACGGAAGGAATCCTCTCCCTTGAAAGCTTTCTCGAATTGGGGCGACAGACAAAACCTGGCCAGTTAGATGAGCTCCTGCAAGCGGGGCAACGTCAAGACCTGGCCACACTGGTCTATACCTCCGGAACCACCGGCCCGCCCAAAGGCGCAATGCTCAGTCATGACAATATCCTTTCCAATGTCGAAGCCTGCTGTCAGCTGATAGAGGTCGGCCCGGAGGATGAATGCCTATCGTTCCTGCCGCTGTCGCATATTTTTGAACGGATGGCCGGCTACTACCTGATGTTGCACCAAGGGGTCACTATTGCCTACGCCGAAAGCATCGATACGGTTCCGGCCAACTTAGTCGAAGTCAAGCCGACGATCGTCATCAGCGTGCCTCGACTTTACGAAAAAATGTACAACCGGGTTTTGGAGCGGGTCACGACTGGCCCCTGGCTGAAAAAGCATCTTTTTTTCTGGGCGATCAAGGTGGGTCGGCAGAAAGTTATCGGCGAACAGCAGGGTCTGGCTCCGACCGCGCTGCAGAACAAACTGCTCGCTATCTTTGAAAAGCTGGTGTTCTGTAAAATCAAAGAACGACTCGGCGGCCGACTACGCTTTTTCGTTTCCGGTGGAGCACCACTGGTCAAAGGGATCGCCGAATTTTTCCTCGCCGCCGGAGTCCCAATTTTCGAAGGCTATGGTCTGACAGAAACCTCACCGGTCATTGCCGTCAACTATCCAGGTCGACATCGCCTCGGCAGTGTCGGCCCGCCACTGCCGAATGTGGAAACAAAAATTGCCGCAGATGGCGAACTGCTGGTCAAAGGTCCGAATGTCTTTCACGGCTACTGGAAAAAACCGGAGCGCAGCGCAGAAGCACTGAGAGACGGCTGGTTCCACACCGGCGACATCGCCACCCTGGACAACGACGGGTTCCTAATCATCACCGATCGGAAAAAAGATATCATCGTGACTGCGGGCGGTAAAAACATCGCTCCACAGGAGTTGGAAAACCTGCTCAAAACCGACAAATTTATTAGTAGTGTAATGATTTACGGCGATCATCGACCCTACCTGACCGCGCTGGTGGTTCCTGACTTTGATGCTTTACAGAAATATGCAGCCTACAAGAAGATCGATTTTCTCGACCTCTGTGATCTCGTCAACCATCCTCAAGTTTTAAACCTGGCACGCAGACGTATCGATAAATTGCAGCATCGCCTGCCATCATATCGACAAATTAAACGATTCACCTTACTCTCACGAGACTTCAGTGGAGAAAAAGGAGAAGTGACTCCGACGTTAAAAATAAAGCGCAATATCGTCGGCCAACGCTTTGCCCATATTTTGGAGGATTTATACCGTCCAACGGATGAAGCAATTCACGATACCAGTTATTGTGTCATTGATTCCGAATCTCCTATTGAGTAATTATGAGAAAGGCCTTAAAATACCGTAAATTTTAGTGAAATTCACCGTGCACCGGATGAGACGACGATTGCCATGGAACCTTCTGCGGAAGAACTAGCTTTAGCCTTCGACCTGGAAACAGCTTTGACCGGTCTGATCAAATTGACCAAGGCGCTGACTTTCTATCCAGCCGACCATCCAGCACTGACCGCAGCAGCAGAAGAGACGTGCGATGCATTCAGACCGCTGTTGGAGCGGCACGACACCCGCCCCTACCACGTCACCCAGGACGGCTTCAACCTCGATACTGTCCCCCTGGCTCCAAAAAACCTTAGCCTTAAGAAACTGGCTGTAAAGCTTGTCGAGCGCAAGGTTCGCCACCTGCTGTTTTTACCGGAACTGACAAATTTCGAACTGCTGATTTTTGCTGAGCAACTGTCCCGTCCGACCGAGCAGTTGCTTAAGACCGGTGGCCTGATCAAACATCTGGCCGAGCAGAAAATCAAATCGATCTGGATCAACGAAACCGACCTCGAAGCTGTACTGAAAAATCTTTATAAAATGGAAAACGGTCAACCTGAGATTCTCCTGACGGAAAACGAGCCCTCAGAACTGCCCGCGCAAGAACAAAGCTTTTCCGCTGCAACCAACGAGAATCAAACCTCAGTGATCGAACAAATGCGGGACCTGCTTGAGCACCTCAAAGAACCACAAGAGGACCATGTATACGCCCAACTGTTGGACAAGATCCGTCCCCTTGCGGACGATTTCCTCCGCCAAACGGGACTCATCGGCTGCCTGGCACTTATCGGCCTACTGGAAACTCAGCGCAAAGATAAAAACCGCAACCACGCCCAGCAGCAAGGTGCAACCGACCTCACCGACCGCCTGCTTGACGACGCCATCAAAACTTTGCTGGTCAATGCGGTCGCCGAGTACGGCCTCAAGCCTTCTCAACGCCGAGCACTGGGCAAACTGCTGGTCGGGCTAGAACTTAAAATCGTCCCGGAGCTGATTCAGCGTCTCAACGCCGAACGGGATGCCATCCTCCGTCGCTACTACACCGCTATTCTCGCCAAAATGGGGGAAGCGACATTTGCACGGTTCGAAGACATCCTTCGCAGCGATATCTGGTACCGTGTCCGTAATGCGGTCACGGTTCTTGGTGAAACTCGCCTGGAAACGGCTCTGCCGCTACTGGAAAGGACCATTGATTATCCAGAAGTCCGTGTCCGACGCGCCGTGATCCGCGCTTTGGGAGCCATCGGCAGCAATGCGGTCATTCCTTTATTGCTGCAGTTGGCTCACGACGAAAATACCGAATTACACCAACCGGCAATTATGGCACTCGGCACCCTTGGCAATCCGCAGGCGATTCCACCGCTGGTCGAAATACTGAAAAAAAGAGACATCTTCGGTAAAAAGACCGGTTTAAAGATCGAGGTTATCCAGGCCCTCGTAGCGACCAAGTCGCCTCAGGCAATCATCCCACTCCTTAAATTGGCTCGACGTGCGAACATGTTAAACAGCGCAAAACTCGAGACGCTGCGCGCCGAGGCGATTATTGCTCTGGGGCAACTTGGCAACAGCCACCTGATTCCAGTTCTTGACCAGCTGCCTAAATCGGACAAAGGACCGGTCAGCAGGGCGTTGAAACAGGCCACAGCACAACTAAAGAAAGCACAAAATGTCGTTTAAGCAATTAAAACAACTCCCCTTTTGTATTACCGCAATTCTACAGGGCTTACGCCTCTACCCTGCCGAGCACCCCCAAATTAAAAAACAGCTAAACACTTCAATTTCAACCCTAAATAGCCTGCTCAAAGAGCATGAAAAACTCACCATCGGCCTACTTGACGGCACTTTACTGCTGAACAACACTCCCTTCCTTGATCAGCTGCCGGCCCTACAGGAGCTGGTTCGCCTGCTGGAAAAACAACAATTACAGGCACTCGAGCTGCTTCCTGGGGTAGACCAGCAACAACTGCTGATCCTCTGCCAGGAGCTACCGCAACTTCTCGGTGGTGAATTTCCCGAACGGCTTGAAAAAATGGGCGTGACAGAGATCCGCGCGACCCTAATAGATGATGAACTTCTCAGCCCCGAAGCGATCTACAAAAAAGCCCTCGAAGCAGTCAACGAAGTTTGTCACGACGTCCGGCTTGGGCGGATTCCCTCTTCCGGCAAAGTGATCAAAACTGTCAAAGGGATGGTCAGAACAATCCTTGAAGAACCTTTTGCGCTGCTCGCACTAGCAATGCTGAAAGATTACGACAACTACACTTTCAGCCATTCAGTCAATGTTTCGGTTATTGCCATGTCGGTAGGTAAAGCCTGCGGTCTGCCGAACAAGCAACTTTTCGAACTGGGCCTGGGTGGCCTATTGCATGACTTGGGGAAGATGACCATCGCTCACGAGATTGTCGCCAAGCCAGGCAAGCTCAATGATAAAGAAATCGAGGAGATGAAGCAGCATCCGGTTAACGGAGCGAAAATCGTCGCGAAGATGGAACGGACATCGAGCTCAGTAATCGATATCGTCAACAGTCATCACCAGCGTTTCGACCGCACCGGTTACCCGGCCGTCTCGCAGGCGCAGACCATCAATCCGCTCGCCGATATCGCCTGCATTGCCGACACCTACGACGCCATGACCACCATCCGCTGCTATCAGCGTCGCCGGACCCCAAAACAGGCCATGGCAATGATGCAGGAACTAAGCGGAACCCAGTTGCACCCGGAATATTTGGAGAATTTTCTCAACTACCTTGGCCCCTACCCGGTTGGCACCCTGGTGCGGATCAAAGATAGCAGCATCGGCTTGGTCTGCGATCAGAACCAACAACAGCCCGGCTCACTGACTATGAAAATCATCTTTAGCCCATCGGGGCAAAAAAATGAAGAACCTCCGGTGATCAATTTTCCCGACAGTAGCAGTATTATCGCTGAAGTCGATCCAGCACTCAGAGGAATCAGTCTGGAGGATTACCTACCTTAAAGCGAGTAGCTAGATAAGGATTCTTGTGGCACCCGAAACAGAATGAAAAGAGCACCCAAAGGGTGATGGGACGAACGATTGTAATCATGATCGTCGAGATCCTCGCCGGGATCAAACCGGCCTATCTGTTTCGAGTTGTAAATCGCAAACTTCACAACCCTGGCTTGGGTGCGGTTTGTGGCGGATATATGGACCTCAGAAACGGAGCTTGTAGTTGAATGATCTCTACCGGGACAGGAAACAGGGGATGATCACAAGAGTACCCACAGAACACTCGTCATCACAATTTTTCAAGGCGACCTGACGAATCTAACCCTCCAAAAACGAAACTTTGCGGGGTCAGGCTAGGGATTAATGCTATCGTTCCAAAACAGCAGATCGCTCATAAATGTACCATTCCGAGCATCTCAGCGGCCTTGCAGCGGATCGCACTCCGCTTGTCCTGCAATGCCTCCAACAGGGCTGGTTCCCCTTCAGGAAACGCCAACACACCGAGACTTTCTATCGCTGCTAAAGCAACCTGCTCCTGACGTTTAAGCAGCGGAGCCAGATATTCCGGCAGCCGCCGGTCGGCAAATCCCGCCAATGCCCGCGCCGCCTCAACTTGAATACCACTTTCAGGATCATCCAACAGCTTGATCAGAGCAGCGATTGTCTTCGGGTGCTTTTTCGCTCCGAGCACTTGCGTCACCACGAGCCGCAAATCGGCATCATCACTTCTTAACGCGGCCAGTAATGACGGGTAAATCCTGGCAGCGTTAACCCGCTCCAAGGCAAAGGCTGCAGCGATGCGTTCACCACGTTCGCCATTTTGCAACTGAGCCAACA
Source organism: Desulfuromusa ferrireducens (assembly GCF_055389805.1). Lineage (NCBI taxonomy): Bacteria > Pseudomonadati > Thermodesulfobacteriota > Desulfuromonadia > Desulfuromonadales > Geopsychrobacteraceae > Desulfuromusa > Desulfuromusa ferrireducens. The sequence goes on along the minus strand of NZ_AP042415.1, from coordinate 1,822,210 downwards.
AGTGATCAAGATTGGCCACCGCTTCAATAGCGTCAAGGGCTGCCGCAGCCGCCTGCTGCACCTGCGTGTCAGGATCGTTAAACAATGCCTGTAAAGCAACGCGTCTATCTTCAAGCACTATCGGCCCTCCTCAATACACGCCCGCGCCGCAAGCAACATCGGCGAGCGCAGTGAAATAAATCAGTCTATACCAATCAATTCTAGCCCAGAGCCACTCTTAAGCATAGAGCGGCTCACAAATATTTGCTAAAACCCAGAGAATTTGTCACTTATTTACTTTATTAGCAACAGCAAATTGCTGTATTGTCCCGTTATCCGGATAACACAGTCTTAAGTTGTACATCCAATACGCTGGGGGTTTCTTCTTCATGCTCAAAAGCAAAACTCACCTGATTGTTGCCTGGGGAATTTTTATCGCCATTGTCGGTGGCTATATCCTCATGGCTGCGCAGTTCCCCCTCGCCTATATCGTCGCCACCTATGAAGATCTGGTCGGTGAGTGGGCGCAGGTTTTTCTTTTTGCTACAACGATGGCTCTTTCATTCAAAGTGGCGCTTAACAAATCCAGATATCGCTTTTTTTTTGCCGTACTTGCGCTGGCCTGTTTTTATGTTGTCGGTGAAGAGATATCTTGGGGGCAGAGAATTTTCGACGTTTCTACGCCGGAATTTTTTAAACAACATAACCTGCAGAACGAAACCAACCTGCATAATTTTCTGACCGGCCCCATCAGCACCTGGACAAAAAAAGCACTGGAATATGGGATCGCTGCCAGCCTGATCGGTTACGGCTTGCTGTACCCTTATCTGGTTCGGCTCCGCTGGCGGTTCGCTCTTTGGTTGGTGGACAGGGGACTCCCCTTCCCACCGTTTTACCTTTGGCCCTTTTTTGTCCTGAGTGGCGGCCTTGAACTTGGCCTGCTCGGTTTCAACGAAGCTGAAGTCGCTGAAGTTCTGATCCCCCTGGCATTAGCTATCATGACCCTAAATTATCTGCTGGCTTTGCGGCAGCAAAAAGAGCTTCCGCGCGACGGCAGTTGGGAAGTAATCGAATCGGTCCGACTCGCTCGACAAACGGTCGCAACGGTGGTCTGCGTGTTTACCCTGGCCCTGGCCACCACCGCCGCCGGGTACGCTTCTCCGACCTTGGACCCGAAAATTGAGAGCCGCTATATGAACGGGGTCGAAAAGTTTGCCGACCGGTACAAACGGCATGAGAAGTGGGATATTGCGGCCACACTTTATCAATTGGTGCTGGAGAAAAAACCACAACAAACAGACGTATTGCGCAACCTTTACAGGTGTTACCGGCAAATTGACGAGCAGGAAACAGCGCAACAATTTCTGAAAAAAGCAGAGGATGTCGATTTTGAATTCTTGCAGAAAAATCCGTATAGTGTTGCCACCAACTTATCCCTGGTGCGCACCTACAAGCTGATGAAAAAAACTAAAAACGCTCAGAATCATCTGCGAACGGCCTTATCAGACGCCAAGCTTCGGGTCCAAAAAGACCCAGAAAATGCAGCAGCAATCTATTGGCTCGGCAAAGCGCATGAGATAGCAGACAATCGCCCCGCAGCGTTGCAAGCATTTCAGCAGGCCACCAAGCTACAACCGGACACCCTGCGCTTTCAAAAAGCTGCCTTGCGCTTAGGTCGCGCACTTAAAGAAGACGTTGTAACCAACAGCAGTGCAGACTAAAAACGATCGAACAGCTGCTAGAAGAATTCTCAAATCGCGTCTATTCGCCACGCGTGTTCCATCATTGTCGGATCAAAAACAAGGGGGCTCTGTTTTCCTATTTAGCAAGCCCGTCCCCTTCCACAACGTCTCACAAAGTAGTTTACTTCACCTTTATAATCCGCACTGCATTGAGCACTGCCAGCAGGGCGACGCCAACATCAGCAAAGATAGCCTGCCAAATAGTCGCCATGCCGAACAGACCGAGCAGCATCACCCCACCCTTGGCGACAAAAGCCAAAGAAATATTCTGCCAGACAATCCGCCGGGTCAAGCGGGCGGTCTCGATCGCCGTAACTAATTTCTCCGGCTCATCGGTCATCAACACCACATCGGCTGCTTCGATGGCCGCATCACTCCCCAGGCCACCCATGGCAACGCCGACATCGGCCCGCGCCAGCACCGGCGCATCATTGATCCCGTCTCCAACCATCACCAGCCGGCCTTGCCGACATTTCTGCTGATAGACTTCCAGCGCGCTTAACTTTTGATCTGGCAACAGTTCCGCTTTCCAGCCATCCAATTTCAGCTCTTTGGCGACCCGTTCGGCTTCCTGCTGCCGATCACCACTGAGCATGATAATCTGGCGAACGCCTAAATCGCGCAAATGGGCGACGGCATTTACAGCACCATCGCGCAACTGATCGGCAATCAACAACACACCAGCATAGCGACCATCAACGGCAAGATAAACTTGACTACCAACCTCTTCAATTGACGGTGGTTGGATACCCGCAGCGAGCAGATGCTTGCGATTACCGAGCAATACCGGCCGCTCATCAATCAGCAGTGAAATCCCGAGTCCGGGACGTTCTTCTAGCTGTTTAATCCGCTGCCGGTTGAGTTTTTGACCATACTTACTGCGAATCGACAAACCAATCGGATGGCCTGAATCGATCTCAGCCAGGGCGGCTAACTGCAAAACCTCGTCGGCACTAAACGGTTCCGCCGCTAAAACTTGCTGAACCTCGAAGACTCCGCGGGTCAGGGTACCGGTTTTGTCGAATACCACCATCTCCACCTGGGCCAAGGCTTCCAGACAATTTCCACCCTTGACCAAAATTCCTTGCTTGGAGGCTCGACCGATACCGCCGAAAAATCCCAACGGAATGGAAATGACCAGCGCACAGGGACAGGAAACGACCAGGAAAATCAGCGCCCGGTAGAACCAGTCACCCCAACCACCGACAAACAACGGCGGCAGAAGTGCGATCAGGGCGGCAGCCAGCACCACCAGCGGGGTATAGACCCGTGCAAAGCGGGTGATAAAACGTTCGGTGTTGGCCTTGTTTTCGCTAGCATTCTCAACCAGATCAATGATTCTCGCTAAGGTTGATTGCTCGAGTGGACGGACAACACGCAGGGTCAGGCTTGCCGAACCGTTGATCATACCAGCAAGCACTTCATCACCAACACTCTTGCGCCGTGGGCGCGATTCGCCGGTCAGTGCCGAACTGTCGAGCAGCGCTTCGCCGTCGATGATGATCCCATCCAGCGGCACCCGCTCACCGGGACGCACCAGAATCAGTTGTCCGATAGCTACGGTCTCGGGATTGACCACCCGCACCTGTTGACCTTCAAGCAAATTGGCACTGTCGGGACGGATATCAAGTAGGGCAGCGATTTCGCGCCGCGAATGGTCAACCGCCCGCCCCTGGACAATTTCGCCGAGTAGATAAAAGAGCATCACGGCCACCGCTTCCGGGTATTCGCCAATAGCGAACGCACCGATGGTAGCGATCGACATCAATAGATGTTCATCGAACCAGCCACCACGCCGCAGGGTACTGAATGCGGCCAACAAAACCGAACCGCCGGCCAACAAATAGCCAAGCAGGTAACAAACCAGCGCAGCCCCTTGCGACAGGTAGCGTTCCATCAGCAGAGCGACAATCAGCAGCAGACCACCCCCAGCCAACCTCCACAACTGGCTGCGGATATGTTTGCCCGGTTGGGTCTGCCCCGCCTCCTGCCAAGGGCGTACGCTCACCCCCGGTTCGTAGCGTTCAACGATTTCTCGCACTTCTTCGAGTAATTGGTGACAGGGACGTGTTGATTCAATACGCAAGCTGCCAGCGGTAAAATTGAGATAGGCATCGCTGACCTTTGGCAATTCCTGGACCGCAGCCTCTATTTTGCCGGCACAAGAGGCGCACCCCAGCCCCTGCAGAACAAAGCGACATTTAGGCAGCGTGGACGTAGCCTGCTCGTCACGGCAATCCTCTTCCGCCGCCGGAGCACAATAACAACTGCCGCAATCAACCTTCTTCGGCATGACGCAACCCTTCCTGCAACAAACGCCCGACATGCTCATCGTCGAGTTGGTAATAAACCATCTTTCCCTCACGGCGATATTTCACCAGTCGCGCGGTACGCAGTAAGCGGAGCTGATGCGATACCGCCGAGGCGCTGGTATCAACCAGTTCCGCCAGATCGCACACACACATTTCCTCCTGCCCCAGAGCATGCAACAATCGCAACCGGTTAGGATCGGCTAGCATTTTAAATATTTCCGCTGCAGCCAACAAAAACTGCGGTTCCGGCAAAGTCTGTAGAACCCGGTCAACCCGCTGCTGGTCGACGCAGGTTGTCTGGCAAATATCTTTATCCATTCTCACCTCATATGAATAACTGTTCAGTTGTTGATTATGAAGGAATTCTGCAGCAATCGTCAAGGGCAAAGTAAGGTTATTGATGAGCAGCGGACCGAGGTGCCTTAAGACGTTTACTTACCGGTCACAGTTCCGATAGGCAGCGATCACCAGTCCGAGAATCGCTGCCTTGCTTTTGCTCAGAATGTAGCCTAGATTACCGAACATTGATTCATCCTCTAAAAGGATCCAATAAACTCTTTTTTGCGAAAATTTTTGGATAATTCACAGGGCAGCAAGTCATTCCTAGCCAGTGGCTGTCGTTTCCGGCCAATAATCGATGTGAGGTTTTTGTGAAAAAGATCTATCTTCTTCTGGGGATTATTCTTCTTATTGTTGCAACGGTCATCATCGGCAGTAGCATTTATAAGGATCAAGAGGCAGCCGCCTACCAAGAGACAGCCGTGCCCTATCTTAAAATGGTTGTTCCTGAAATCTCAAAATGGGACCATCAAACGATTAAAAGCTACATGCCCGCAGAAACCCTGGAAAGAACCAGCGAAGAAAACATCATAAAGATCGTCAAGCATCTTTCCAGGTTGGGTGCTCTTAAAAAAATGGCCGAGCCGAATTTCTCAAAGTTGTTTTCCCACAAACCTGCCGAAGGGGAAAGTAGAACCATTGTCACCTACACAGTCGATGCAGTTTATGAACATGACGATGCGATCATCACGATCAGTCTTCTCGATAAAGGTGATTATTTTAAGGTTTCGAAATTCGATATCGATGCGGAAATCCTCAAAAAATAGCCGCGAGCTGCAACAACAGGTACGTAAATCAGCACCGGAAAGAAATTAAAATGGACATAAAACTAGACGATGAACGACGTAAAGTTTTGTCGGCAAAAGTCCAAGGCTATTTCAAAAACGAATATGATGAATCGATTGGGGAATTAAAAGCAGATTTAGTCGTTGATTTTTTCATCAAAGAATTGGCTCCTCAAATATACAATCAAGCCGTTGATGATGCTTATGCCTTTATGCAAGACAAGCTTATCGACTTAGAAGGAACGTTATATATCCCGGAATAAAGTCCGCACAGAAACTATAAAAATAGGTTCCCCTGCAAGAACCTTAACCCACTAGCAATACAGGAACAATTCCCATGTTTCTTAAGTATATCGTTAAAATAATTCCGAAAAAAATTCTTACCCAGCAGGCCAGAAAACCATCCGGCTGGATCGGTCGCTTTGTCATGACCGAAATGTTCAGTACTGGAAATGCCGACTTGAATGATTTCGTCAAAGAGATGTTGGTTCCAGAAAAGGCTGACAGGATTCTGGAAGTAGGTTTCGGTCCGGGAAAATTGATCGCGGAAATGGCGGACGTAACCGCTGATGGTCTCATCGAAGGGATCGATTTTTCTGACACCATGCTGAAACAGGCGACTAAAGTCAATCGCCAGCAGATCGTCAAAGGCAAGGTCAAACTACACCAAGGAGAATGTCGCCGTTTGCCGTTCGCAGACAATTCCTTCCACAAACTCTGTTCGGTCAACACCCTCTATTTTTGGGAACAGCCGGAGAAGTACCTGCGCGAAATGCTCCGCGTATTAAAACCACAAGGTAAAATCGTCATCGGTTTTCGTGATGATCAGCAAACCAGTCGCCTCAATTTCAACGAAGAAATTTTCAGCAGCTACTCTCAAGCCGAAGTTGTCAACCTGCTGTTAGCGGCAGGGTTTGCGAATGCCTATTCAGCCGGCAAAGATGGAAAACCATTCTTTTCCTTTTGTGCCATTGCCACAAAAGAGTAACCATACAAAAAAACGTATACCAAGCCCGTCCCCACCAATCATCGATTTCAAAGTTTTTTCCTGATACGTCCTTGAGGCAGATCTCCGCGCCTGCTTTTCGATTCAATTCACCTTTTCCGGAGCACAGAGTAGATCAGCACTCTCCGCAGGACGACCGCAGTTGCCACATTGAAAATCCAAACGCATGGTCTCCTCCACACACATCAGAGCAGTTTTCCGACTCGATGACTGACCACAATAATCACCCTGATTTTCCACCTCAACGGGCTGACAAAGGTGTTCCTTATGCTTGGTCACGATCCCGCAGTTTGAACATTCGAACGTCGCTTTCATCGGCTATCTCCTTTAGGAATTAACCATCCGTGGCACGCAGACCGGGCAATAAATCCAGCTCCTGATGCCATTATCCTCTAGCGACAACTGCCAAGGCAATATGCGCAGCAAGATAATTCATGCAGCAAAAAGCGACAGTGAATTTGCAGTCCATTATTAGAGCATGAGAATTTCAACAAAAAAAAAGTCCCAACCCCTCTATAATGGGTTGGGACTAGGACTTTTATTTCAACAAAACATAAAAGGGTCTATTTAAAAAGGGATCTCATCATCGGGATTGAAGGCCGGTTCACTGAAACCACCGCCGCCTTGACTGGATTGTTGAGACTGCCCACCGCCGGATTGTTGAGACTGCCCACCGCCGGATTGTTGAGACTGCCCACCGCCGGACTGTTGGGACTGCCCACCACCGAAACCGCCGGACTGTTGGGACTGACCGCCGCCATAGCCACCTGACTGCGGCTGGCTACCACCCTGTTGCTGACCGCCGCCGGACTGTTGCTGGCTTTGGCCGCCAGTATAACCACCGCCGCCCTGCTTTTCATCGCGACCGCCAAGCATCTGCATCTGATCAGCGACAACTTCTGTCATGTAGCGCTTGTTGCCGTCCCGGTCGTCATAAGAGCGAGTCTGGATTTTACCTTCGATGTAAACCTGCTTGCCCTTGTGCAAAAACTTGCCGCAGATCTCAGCCAGTTGCCGCCAGGCGACAACATTGTGCCATTCGGTCTTCTCCTGCCGGTTGCCTTCTTTATCCTTGAATCGCTCAGTGGTCGCCAGAGAAAAAGTCACAACCGCCGCACCGGCCGGGGTATAGCGCAGCTCTGGGTCTTTACCCAGGTTGCCGACGAGAATTACCTTATTTACCGACATGTATGCCTCCTGTATGTAAAATGTGAAATGCCAAAAGAGTTTGTCTTCTGCCAAAAGAGTTTGTCATTGGCTAGCAATGCTGTTAGAGGCTAAAAGGTGTTATCACTAGCCAAAACTTAGTGTCAGTGAGCAGAGGACACATTAACTACACTGAGCAATTTCCTCACAACGGCGCTTGCTAACTCGGCAAGTTGCTTATGATGTTTTTGAGCTGGTCATATTACACGTTTCGCAAGGAGACGGAAAGTCAATTTCCCCCATATGAATAGCCACACCACTACATTCAATATTCCTCAAAAGCAGTAACCGAGCCAGGATCTAGCAAATGGGGTTTTCCTTAGGTAATTTTTTGTTGATGGCATCTCAAAAACTAACCCTCTACTCCACCATCCAATCACCAACACCAAGGTTTTTGAAGCGCGCAGAAAAGACCTCATGGAATTTTTCAAGTTTATCCAACCGCCCCTCATGCTGCTGGGGCCAGAGGTCCTTCAAGAGAAGAGTCGCTTTGGGATTAGAAAGCAAAAAAGGACAGGCGTGAATGGTGTTAAATTCCCGGCTCAACTAATAGAAAGAATAAATATCTTCGCTCCCCGGTTTCGATTGCGAAATCAAAGAGGGAACTTTTTAAAATGTCAGTAATGAATTTTTGGGACCGTGAAGAAATAATCTACGCAAAAGTTGAAAAGGGACTAAAAAGGGTCAGGCAAATAATCAGACAAGGACCGAATTAAATACGCCCCGACATGAAACCGTACATTTATGTCTCGTTTTCATGTTTATCTCTGGAATCGTCTCGAAGAGGTTGACTCATTCTTTGGACCTGCCATATGATTGCAGGGTTCTAATTGTGACGGACTAATGCGAGCCCATTTGAAGGAGAGCTTATGTCTAGAAGGGTCAACTTTTTTTTTCTTGTGATCGTGTTGGTGGCCTGCACCTCCATGTCAGGCTGTCTCACTGCTGGCCGTGGTCCGCAATTTACTCAACCGATGACGCCGGATGCTGATAAAGCAGTTATTTATGTTTATCGGTCTCGTGGGTTGATGACGGCAGGTACGAATCCTGGTGTCATATTGAATGATGCCTCCGTTGTCAGCTCTTTATATGAGCTCAATTATTTCCCACTCTATGTTGATCCTGGATCCTATACGTTTACCCCAAAACAGTTTGGACTTTTCAAAACAACAGAAGCAACGGTCAATGCCAAGTCTGGGCAGGTACATTATGTGCGGTTGGATGTAAAGATTGGGCACATTATGTTCGTACCGGTTGATAAAGATGAAGCGATGGGGTACATGGCAACCTGCTACATGGTCAACCCTAGTGTTGTTACGGACTCGCGGGTGGTGGTCAGTAAAAGTACCCCTGTAACGAAACTGCCTTCATCCACATCACGAAAAATGCTATCCACTCCACGGGCAAAGCAGGTAGCTGCCGTGAAGGAACGGGCCCGTCTCTATGTTCAGGCCTCTCCGACTACAGCTCGTATTCGCATCATGAACATAAAGCCCAAGTTCGCACAGGGAATCGAACTCGACGCAGGTAGCTATCATGTTGATGTATCGGCCCCTGGATATACTGAGTATCGGGAGTGGATTACGTTGAAAGAAGGAGACGTACGGAAGCTACGTGTTGACCTGGTGGCAAAAAAGGTTACAATCGCCTCGGAGTCCAATGTTTCCTCGCCAAAAACAATGTCTCCGTCAAGTCAAAAGACTGTAGCTTCAGATCGGTTAAGGGTTCCGGAAGGTGCCAGTACTGAAGAGAGACGTTACGCCGCTATGTTTGCGTCGGGTTCTCCAATCGATATCCGTAATGCAGCTAAAAACTTATTTTATAGACACTCTAATAGTGTTTTTCTGGCAAGCGCCGCTGAGCAGTGTTTACTGAATAATTTCAACAATCAAACGGCTGATGCCAATCATAGTGATGCAATGGCTTGGATCTGCAAGGCTCTCGCTAAGTCTGGCGACCCCCGCTTTGTCACGACCTTGAGTACTGTTGCTAAGACAGCGAATAATCGTAAGGTTCGCCGTTATGCTGAAAAAAGTCTCAATCAACTGCCGTAGTCGTTTACGCTACCGGTGATATCTGAATCGTTCTTGATAATTTAGGACATGTACTACACAAAGGCGGGGTCATTCAATGGCTCCGCCTTTTCAAATCATGGTCAGAGCGAGAGGATTCGAACCTCCGACATCTTAGTCACAAACCAGATGTGCTACTAAAGTGCTCTATTATTGGCCATTCGGCGGGTATCAAAACTTAGCTACTGTAAACGATGCATAATGGTGTCACAGAATTCACAAACTCTCCCCCGGATTCAATGATTGACTTAAATGTAGCGCCAAGAGGGAACCGTTTGAATACCTGGCGGAACTTGAAAAAAGAAGAGAAGATCGGTTTCCTTTACCCTTGATTGCCGCTGATGAACTATAAAAGCGCACACCTGCGAGATCAAGACGACTTTGATCTGTCAAAATACCGATATCGGCGTGGATGTCTACTCCCGTCATCGTTAAGCGGGAACGTTGGACATGGATTGCGGGAGAATATTCCCTTCCCCGGATGCTAGAAAATTCAACAAACACTTCAGAATCTGATATCTCCATTTTTTTTGCAGTAACATTTCTTATTATTACTTTTTTGCAATGGTTAATCCGTAAAATAGAATATACACCTTCAAAAACCCTATTTTTCTCATTGGTACAAATCCCCATTTTCTCCTCAGTTTCCAGAGGCAGTGGCTTGCTGAGCTCCGGTTCTTGATGCAACGCTTGTTTTAACATTAATGTGAACTGCTGCCGGTCATCCCGCATGGGGGTATGTCCTACCCCGGGTAAGATTCTCAGTTTTGCTTTTGGTAAATTCCAAGACAAGATCTTACTAGTCCGCAGGGAGGCTATTTGGTCATTGTCTCCCCATAGCACCCACGTTGGGGTAGCAACTTTGGGAAGAATTAGTGAAAAATCCTCCTGGACAAGAGCTAGACCAGCAATCTTAGAAGGATCCTCCCCGAGGAATCTCTCACGCATGTTTTCTGAGGAAAGTAACCGGTCGGGATCCAACAGTAACCGGGATGTTTTTTCCAACAATAGATTAGTGACACGTTCTAGTGAGGATTCGATATTCGAAGAGAAGAAGGGAAGATCAATCTTGAGTTGCTGCCGAACAAAGTTTTGGCTGACTGCCAAATGGTGTAAGAGGCCAACGGAATCAACCAAAATGAGTCGTTTGAGATTGATTCCGTAGCGTGCCGCATAAACTAGAGCAATCCCACCACCCAAAGAATGCCCCACCAGATATACTGGCTTGTTTGGTAGCGTTCTTAATAACCAGTCTAAAAAAGTTGCATAGGCAGAGGGTGAATAGAGATGATTCCCCTTTGAGGAACGTCCGAACCCTGGGAGGTCTGGCACCACGACATGGTATTTGAGAGCCAAGTCGGGCAGCAAGTCATCCCAGACTCTCCCCGCCTCATCCCCTAGACCATGGATCAGTAGTAATATTTCAGGATTGGACTTGCCTGCTTCAAGAATATGAACCTGTCCGCCAAAGACAGGTTCCTCAACTTTCTGATAAACGGAGGAAAATGATTCCGCCGATGCCAGTCCAATCGTCTGCAGAAAAACAATAAGAAACAATAAATACTTCATATTAGAAGCTTACTATAGGCCCCAGCCTAAAACCTTAAAAGCAAAACTTTTTAGGCTAAATTTCATCTTTCATAGCCGCTGATACCGCTTCGGGGTCGATATCTCGAAAAACCTAGCGACCAATTTCGAAATTCACGCAGAACTCGCCGATATTCACGACAACGGCATTGTCGCTACCCTATGTCAGCGCCCATGTAAAAGTATTTTTTTAGTAGAAAGTTTAGACTGAGAAATCTAACTGCTCGGCGCCAAGAGGTCCCCCCCATTGAAGCGACAATGCAGAAAGCTGATTTACGGGGAAATCATTTGACGAACCTGAGCCGGTATCAGTATTATAGATTGTTTATATTCTGTGGAGGATTTACGTGCTGCGCACGCTATTTTTTTACCTGACATTCTACCCTTGGACTCTGTTCGTGCTGTTGATGGCTCTGCCGCTTTCGCTGCTCGGTGAGAACCTGGTTCATCGCTGGGGGATACTCTGGGGACGCAGCGCGGTGCTGCTGGCCGGATTACATGTTCAGGTCCGTGGCTCAGAAAATATCCCGCAAAACCGTTCCGTGGTTTACATCGTTAACCACCAGAGCAATTTCGATATTCCGATCCTCTATGCCGGCCTGCCGTTGCAGTTCCGCTGGATGGCAAAACAAGAGCTGTTCAATATTCCGCTCTTCGGTCAGTCGATGCGCTGTTGCGGCTACATCCCCATCGACCGCTCCGATCGGCGCAAAACGATGCAGAGCATGACCGCCGCCGCTCAGCGGATCAACCAGGGAGCCTCGGTGATCATCTTCCCCGAAGGGACACGCTCTGCGGACGGCCAACTGCAGGAGTTCAAAAAAGGCGGTTTCTTGATTGCCGTCAAAGCGCAGGTCCCGGTGGTACCGGTGGTAATCAAAGGCAGTGCCAAGGTGATGGCCAAGAACAGTTGGCGGATTAATGGTGGGACCATTGAAATGCAGATTTTGCCGGCGATCGAAACTGCGGGGATGAAAAACGCCGATACCGGAGCCCTGATGGAGCAGGTACGTAAACCGATCGCCGCGATTATGGAAGGAACCATCCGCAATGACCAAGATGCAGCCTGATTCCCTACGCCTGGTAGCACTCGGCGGGCTGGGAGAAATCGGCCTGAACATGATGGCACTAGAATACGCCGACAAGATTCTGTTAATCGACTGCGGCCTGATGTTTCCCGAGGCCTACATGCTCGGCATCGATCTGGTGCTGCCCGACATCAGTTCGCTTAAGGAACGCAGTGCCGATATTGTCGGCCTATTTTTGACCCACGGCCACGAGGATCATATCGGCGCTATCCCCTTTTTGTGGCAGCAGCTCGGCGAGCCGGATATCTACGCCACCAAATTAACTCTCGGCCTGCTGCACAACAAGCTCAAGGAGTTTGAACTTGATCAAAGAGTGAAACTCGTCGAAGTGCAACCGCGGCAAGCGGTGAAGGTCGCTCCGTTTACAGTCGAGCCGTTTCGCGCCGCCCACTCAATCGTCGACGGGGTCGGGCTTGCGATCCGCACGCCACTCGGGCTGGTGGTACATACCGGCGACTTTAAAATTGACCAGACTCCGGTCGACGGCAAAACGACCGATCTGGCCCGCCTCGCCGAATACGGCGAGGAAGGCGTAATGTTGCTGCTGGCCGATTCGACCAATGTCGAAAATGAGGGCTACACCCTTTCGGAGCGGACGGTTAAAAAAGCGCTGGCGGAAATTATCCCCAACTGCCAAAAACGGGTAGTGGTGGCAACCTTCTCTTCCAACATTCACCGCATTCAGCAGATCGCTGATGTCGCCGCGGCCGCCGGACGCAAGCTGTTAATCAACGGGCGCAGCATGGTCAGCAACATCGATATTGCCAGAAAACTCGGCTACCTGAAGATCGACGAAGAGCTGTTCATCGACCTGCGCCAGATGCGCAGTCTGCCAGCAGAGAAAGTACTGATCATCACCACCGGCAGCCAGGGCGAACCCTTGAGCGCGTTGATGCGCATTGCTCTGGGCGATCACAAGCAGATCGAGCTGCAAGCGGGCGACACGGTGATCCTTTCATCGAAGTTCATCCCCGGCAACGAAAAGTCGATCTCCGACCTGATCAACAACCTCTATCGCCGCGGAGCCGAGGTTTTCTACGAGAAAACCAGCGAGATCCACGTTTCCGGCCACGCCAGCCGCGAAGAGCTGAAGCTGGTGCACAACCTGGTCAAACCGACCTATTTTGTGCCGGTCCACGGTGAATACCGCCATTTGATCAAGCATGCACAACTGGCCGTGGAAATGGGGATGCCTACTGAAAACGCCGTGGTCCTGGAAAACGGCCAGCCCTTAAACATCACCAGCGAAGGACTCAGTCGCGACGAGCGGATCGAAACCGGGCGGGTTTTTGTGGACGGCAAGGGGGTCGGTGATGTCGGCAAGATGGAATTGCGCGACCGGCGGCATCTGGCCAATCACGGTTTGGTGATCCTGATGCTGGCCATCAACCAATCGACCGGCGAAATCGTTCAGGGTCCGGAAATCTTCACCAAAGGCTTTGTCCCCGAGGATGATGCACAGAGCGAAGCCCTGCTTGCAGAGGCGAAACAGGCGGTTTGTGACCTGCTCAACGAGCACAGTCTCGATGCGATCAGCGACTGGGAAGAATTACGCGTTGAGGTACGCAAGGCATTGCGCCGCTGTTTCAATAAAAAAATCGCCAGACGACCGCTGATTCTGCCGGTGATTCTGGAATTGTAACAACATCTGAACACCTGCATAAAATATGTAGGGGCGACCTGGTGGGTCGCCCAGGTTCAGTCATCACGGGCGACCCAGCGAGTCGCCCCTACACGAATTAAAGAGAACTTATTTTTTTCATGGAAATTTTACATGCCGCACTCCTTGGCCTGGTTCAGGGACTGACTGAATTCCTGCCAGTCTCCTCTTCCGGCCACTTGGCGATCGCCCAGCATTTCCTTCCCGGTTTCGAGCAACCGGGATTGCTGTTCGATGTACTGCTGCACGCCGGAACAACCCTGGCGGTGGTCATCTACTTCCGCCAAGACATCTGGAAACTGCTGAGTTGTTTTTTCCGCAAGGATTCCTACGCCGTTGATGATCGACACACCTTCTGGATGCTGGTGCTCGGTTCAATTCCGACGGCGATCATCGGCCTGACCGGCAAGGATTTTTTCCAGTCACTGTTCGAAAATCTTACGGTGATCGGCTGCATGCTGCTGTTAACAGCGATGCTGCTGATCGTTGCCGAAAAGGTACGCAAGGACGGCCGCGGCTTAGCGCAACTGAAAACCAACGATGCCCTGCTGGTCGGGACCATCCAGGGGCTGGCGATTATTCCCGGTATCTCCCGCAGTGGTTCAACCATCGCCTGCCTGCTGTTGCGCGGTATCGACGGCGAAGCGGCGGCGCGCTTCTCTTTCCTGTTGGCGCTGCCAGCGGTCGGCGGCGCCATGTTGCTGTCACTTAAAGATCTACAAAATGTCAGCAACGGCGACCTCCCAGCCTACGGCATCGGTGCGCTGATCGCTTTTGTCAGCGGCCTGTTCGCTATCCGCTGGTTGATGAACGTGGTCCGGCGCAAACGCTTGGTCGGCTTTGCCATTTACTGTTTACTGGTCGGTAGTGGCATAATCGGCTATTCTGTGTACGCAGCCTAAAAACTGGATAATAACCATCTATGACTAAAGCAAAAGAGATTCCCGCAGTTCCGACAGAGAGTCGCATGCGCAAGGAAATCCTCGGCCTGGTTTGGCTGGCTCTGGGGATTTTTCTGTTGCTCTGCCTCGGCAGCTACAGTAACGACGACCCATCTTTCAACAACAATCTTAATTCGACGCAGGTCAATAACCTGATTGGCATATTCGGCGCCCACTTAGCCGACCTGCTCTACCAGGCCTTCGGCCTGACCGCGCTGCTCTGGCCGTTCGGTTGCCTGCATCTGGCCTGGCGCTGGCTTAAATTCCGCGAGGTGCATTTTCGCTTTGTCCGCCTGATCTCCTTCATGCTGCTGCAGATCACCCTTGGTGGTTTACTGTCCCTGCAGTGGGACAAGGTGCAACTGTTCGGCAACCAGATCAATGAGGCAGGCGGCGCCATCGGCCGGGTTATGGTGCAGATGCTTGCCAGCTATCTGAATATCGGCGGCGCAGCCATCGTGCTGATCGTCTTTTTCCTCGTCGCCCTGATCCTCTCGACGCGCTTTTCGCTGGTCCTCTTTATCGACGGCTTCCTTGAACGTTTCGGCCGCCGTCTGGAACGCCGCCGCGAGACCAAACAAGCCAAACGCGAGCTGCAAAAAAAAGAGCACAAACTGCTGGAGATCAAGGGTCCGGTGATCGTTCCGTCGGAAGCGAAAAAGCTGCCGCAACCAACCGGCAGCAAAAAAAAGAAAAAAACCAAAGAAGAGGAGGAGCAAGTCGCCTTTTCTTTTCTCGAACCGAGCGGCACCTACCATATCCCCTCGTGCTCACTCCTTGATCATGAGGGCGGCGAGCCAAAGCCGATCGACAAGGAAAGTCTGACCAAAGCGGCGCAGCTGCTTGAGAACAAGCTGCTTGATTTCAATGTCGAGGGCGACGTGGTCGAGGTGAAACCCGGCCCGGTGGTCACCATGTACGAATTCGCACCCGCTCCCGGCGTCAAAGTCAATAAAATCTCCAATCTGCAGGATGATCTGGCGATGGCTCTGCAGGCAGTCTCGATCCGCATTGTCGCCCCGATTCCAGGGCGCGGCGTGGTCGGCATCGAGATCCCCAACAAGGATCGCGAAATCGTCTATTTAAAAGAAATTATCGCCGACGAAGCCTTCCAGAAGACCAGCTGCAAACTGCCGATGGCCCTCGGTAAGGATATCTTCGGTAACGTGGTGGTGTCCGATCTGGCCAAGATGCCGCACCTGCTGGTCGCCGGATCTACCGGCAGTGGTAAATCGGTATCGATCAACACCATCATCCTCTCGCTGCTCTACCGTGCCAGCCCTGAAGACGTCCGGCTGATCATGATCGACCCGAAGATGCTGGAGCTATCGATTTATGAAGGCATCCCGCACCTGCTGCTGCCGGTCGTAACCAACCCGAAAAAAGCTTCGCTGGCGCTGGCTTGGGCGGTCCGTGAAATGGAGCGCCGCTATCAGCTGATGGCCGACAAGGGGGTGCGCGGCATCGACGGCTACAACCGCAAACTGGCCAAGGAAGCCAAAGAGACGGCAGACCTGCCGTCGGAGCCGGAACCGGAAGTCACGGAGGATTTCCTCGACGCAGAGATTCCCGCCTTCATCGAGCCGGAAGAGGCGTTGGAGCACGCCCACCTGCCGTATATCGTCGTCATCGTCGACGAGCTGGCCGACCTGATGATGGTTGCCGGGCGCGAGATTGAGGAATCGATCGCTCGCTTGGCGCAGATGGCCCGGGCCGCTGGCATCCACTTGATCCTCGCCACGCAGCGCCCGAGTGTCGATGTTATCACCGGCTTGATCAAAGCCAACTTCCCGACGCGGATTTCATTCAAGGTTTTCTCGCGCACCGACAGCCGCACCATTCTTGATTCGATGGGCGCGGAAACACTGCTCGGCATGGGCGACATGCTGTTTTTACCGCCGGGGGTCGGCTACCTGCAGCGGGTGCATGGCGCCTTTGTTTCGGAGTTAGAAGTCCAACGGGTGGTCGAATTTCTCTCCAAACAAGGCAATCCGGAATATGATAAATCGATCCTGCAGACACCACCGGCTGCCGGCAGTGACAGTGGTGAGGAGGAAGAATATGACGAGCGTTGGGACGAAGCGATGAAGATTGTTTCCGACACTCGCCAGGCGTCAATCTCGATGTTGCAACGGCGCTTAAGGGTCGGCTACAACCGCGCGGCGCGCATGGTTGAACGGATGGAACAGGAAGGGATTGTCGGACCGTCGGACGGCAGCGGCAAACCGCGCGAAGTGCTGATCAGCAAAATTGAGTAGCTCCGCGAGTGCTGCCGATTTCTAAATAGAAAAAGGGGGATGAAAATTGATTTCATCCCCCTTTTTTTATACTTTTCGCCAGGTCCTACTTGTTTTTTGCCGCCGCGAACAGCAAACGGTGCAACTCGCGCGAAAGATCTTGATTATCTTCGCCTTTGTCGAACAGCTCTTTCAGGTTGGCAAACACACCGCTGTAATGATTGACCAAGCGGGGCTTGTCGGTGGCCAGATTGAAGACCAGTTCGTCCCCGCCGAGATAGGTCAGGCGGGCGAATTCTTTGGCATGATCCAGCTCAATACTGCCGTTCTCGTACCACAAGCGGGTCATTTTATGGTTTTTCCCCAGCGTCCAGTTGGTATCGACAATACCGAACCCAGATTGGCCATCGGCGGTAAAACTGTAAATCCCCAGCCCTTGGACCTCTGAGCATTGCAGGCTTGGAATCGACGTCATCCGGCCATCGACCAGTTCCATTTCGCTCGGATCGATCAAACGGGCCAGAATACTCAGGCTGCTGACGCCACCATCGATCCAGGCACCGGCTTTGCCAACGGCCCCCAAGGTCAGATCACCATGCAGGTAATAGGGATCGGCGAAGCAGGATTCGAAACCGATCAGCTTGCCGAGATCGAAGTTTTTCTCCGCTCGCTGCTCGACCCACCAATCGACTTCGCGCCCATAGGAGGGGTGAAAGGCGGTATAGAGAGGTAACTTTCGGGTAGTTGCCGCAGTACGCAAGGCATCTTCCTGTTCAGGACTGATACAGAGCGGCTTCTCGACGATCGCGACCCGATCGGCCTCGATAACTTTCATTGCCACTTCAAAGTGGCTCGGCGTCGGAGTGGAGACAAGAAAAGCGTCTGCTTTTGAGCGGTTGAGCATCTGCTCAAGGCTCTCGTAAAAGGTCACACTCCCTGGAAGCTCCTCGGCCCGAACCGGATTGAGATCATGTGCATCGAACAGGCTGATTCCTTGCGTGTGGGAAATCGCCTGCATTTGATAGTTGGCAATTTTGCCGATTCCGATCAATCCAATTTTCATAATTGCTCTCCGGAGCTAAAAAATTATTCAGTGAGGGGACATCCCATAACAAGAAAAGAGCGACAGGCAACAATCACAGCCCCTTAAAACACTCCCCCGCTTATATACCGACCAACCTTTTGCCTTGTCAAGCGTAGCGGTCCGGGTAAAAATTAGAAAAGACAGGTGCCGGGCGAAATGACACTCGAAAAACAGGAAGTGAACAGGACCCTAAACGGGTCAACAGACGCAGATCCCGACCGCTGATAATCTCAGCGTTGAGGCAACCGAGCCGCTGACAGATGCCGGTCAATTAAAACTACGCCCCGACAACAGGCGGGCAAGATAAACATTGTCGCGTTAGCATAGAGGGAAAACAAAACCGCAAACAGCGCTAAAGATTGGCGGTCCCGCTCGCGAGCAGGCCTTGCGGTGAGCCCTTTTCGAGCAAAAAATCCGCCATTGCGTGCGCCGACAGCGGTTTGCTGAAGAAGAAACCCTGCCCCTGCAGGCAGCCCATCGTCAACAGCATCTCCAGCTGCTTTTCATTTTCAATCCCCTCGGCGAGAACCTCCACGTTTAAACTTTTGGCCTAGGCAACAACGGTCGCCGCAATGGCGGCATCGTTGCTATCGTTGCAAATGTCCTGAATAATAAGAGCGATCGATCTTGAATTTTGAGATCGGGAAACGTTTCAGGTAGTTAAGCGAGGAATAGCCGGTGCCAAAATCATCAACCGCGAGACTGATGCCACGCTTTCTCAACTCAGCGAAGGTATGGAGGGTCTCATCGACATCTTCCATGATGACGCTTTCAGTTATTTCCAGTTCGAGATTTTTCGGCGGCAATCCGGTCTGGGCAATGATAGCATCAACCGTGCAGACCAAGGTTCCATAGCGAAACTGACGACCGGAGATATTGACAGCGATCCGGCCAAATTCGTGGCAGGCAGCCAACCAATCCACCGCCTGCTGACAACTGGCCTGCAAAATCCACTCACCCAAGGCGACAATCAAACAGGTCTCCTCTGCAAGCGGAATGAAATCGAGCGGATTGAGCAGTCCTTTTTCTGGATGCTGCCAACGGACCAGCGCTTCAACTCCGATCAAGCAACCGCTGGCCAGATCGATTTGCGGCTGATAGAACATGGTAAACTGATTTTCCTGCAGCGCCTTGCCGATGTCACGCTCCAACAACAGCATGGCATGGGTATGCTCATTCATATCCGGCGTATAAAACTGGAAGCGGTTGCCACCACCCTTTTTCGATCCGTACATGGCCACATCGGCACACTTGAGCAACTCTTCTCCGTCCTGACCAGCGGCAGGATAAAGACTAATACCGATGCTGACGGTAACGGAAAACTCTTGGGTCTGAACCTCGACCGGGGCGTTGAATACATAAAGTATTTTTTGCGCCATCCCGGCGGCGGCCTGCGGGCCATCGATCTCTTCGGCAATAATCAAAAATTCGTCGCCGCCAAGCCGCGCAATGGTATCAGTCGAACGGACCAGTTGATCGAGACGCACCGCGACGGTTTTTAGAACCTGATCACCAAAGGCATGTCCCAGTGAATCATTGATATTTTTGAAACGGTCCAAGTCGAGGAAGAACAACGCCACATGCTGTTGGTTGCGCCGCGCCTTGGCTAAACCGTGAGCCAGTCTCTCGCCGAACAGGACACGGTTTGCGAGCAAAGTCAGCGGGTCATGATGGGCAAGAAAATTAAGCCGTTTTTCGTTTTCATGCAGCGCGATTTCGGCCTTGCGCTTTTCAGTCACGTCGCGTGACGACTCAATAATGCCGAGGAGCTTGCCGGCGTCATCCCGCAATGGCGAAGCGATCAATTCAAAAATCCGCTCCTCACCATCCTTCGTAATATGGGTATGCACGACGGTGACCGAATGCCCCGTCTCCTGCACCTGCTTTAAAGGACAGGGGTGCGCGTCACCGCTACAGGGTTGCGAACAATTATGTGACGCCTGATAACAGCTAAGCTCGGTCAGGCGTTGCGCATCGGGGTGCAACAGCTGCTTGGCGACAGCGTTCATCAGCAACACCCGATAATCGACTCCGACAACGTAAATCGGCTCATCAACGCCATCGATAATACTCTGCAAAAACTTTCGTTCCGACTCGACCGCCCGCTCAGCCTGTTTCCGATCGGTGATGTCACGAAATATTCCGCGCGACGCCAGCGTGACATCACCATTAAATTGAAAACTGACATTCCCCTCCAACTCAATCCGCCGGCCATCCTTGGTCACAAATGCCGTTTCAATTGACGAATCAGTGCTCAAGGGGGTTGAATTGCCAAAAAAGGAACCACAACTTTCATGAAAATCAGGATGGATGACATCGAAAACATTTAAATCTGCGATATCCTCCGCAACATAACCCAGGGTTTCCATCCAGGCGCGGTTGACGAACAGAATTTTCTGTCGAATCAACGTGTATTACTATATATATATGGACAGTTAATGTGCGGACAGGTACTAAGGGGGTTTGAATTTTAAAGCAACATGAAATTAAGTGGTTAAAGTTTTAACCAGTTAATTTATCGGGAAAACTGAATTTAAAAGAAGAGGTTTGCTCAATGAGACGGTCACCGTAGTGACCACCGTTTACATAGGAGGAAAACAAGAATACTTGGAATATCATGCGCATTAAGCGGGTGGTTGAAGATCTCAACCACCCGCTTTGATAATTCTTTCAGACTGTTTAAATTGCGGAACGCAACGACATTGCCGGGTGAGCCCTTCGCTGTGGGGTCAAGTTCTGCAGAAAATCGATAAAATGGGCATTAAACTCATCGGCCTTCTCCATATTGACCAGATGGCCGCTGCTCAACTTAACCGCTCTATAACAGTTTGGCAGATGCTGAGCCATGATATCAGTATGGTTATGATGGGTAATCGGATCAAGTTCAGCACCGATCAACAAGGTCGGAATTTTTAAACTTTTCAACATAAAGGTATAATCTTTGCGGCGACCGATAGCCTGCAAAGAAACATCCAGAGCGCCCCCCTCAGCATCCTGAATCCAGCCATGCACTTCCTCTTTAAGCGTTGCCATTGAAGGCTTTTCCTGGCCGGAAAAAAGCATGCGGAACAGATCAGTTTTCACCTGCTCGACCTGCCCATTTTGCAATGCAGCAACCAACTCAGCCCGCTTACCCCGCTCGTGAATGTCATCAGAGACCGGACGACTGGCTGCCAAACAGGCGCCTGCAATTCGCTGCGGATAGTTTTCCATCAGATCAAACAACACGTAGCCACCAAGAGAGAGGCCACAAACAACGGCTCGACCAATCCCCAGGTAATTCAGCAAGCCGATGATATCGGCACTGTAGGTTTGAATATCAACCCGCTCCGAGTCGAGGCCGCTCTCACCGAAGCCACTCTCACCGAAGCCACGCAAATCGATAAGAACAACCCGATAGCCACATTCAACCAAGGAGTCTACCTGCGGCTGCCACATCTTGCGGTTGAGAGGATAGTCGTGGACAAAAAGAACCGTTGGGCCCTGGCCAATATCATCATAACCGATTTGTACTCCGTTGATTGTCGCCCTCATATCGTTCTCCTTAAAGCATCACACCATCTTGGGAATTCACGGATAAATATCAGGGTTAAGGGGTAAACCTTCCCGCGCTGATGTAGCAATAAAGGAGCAACGAGCATACCAATGTTCTATAAAAGCAAAAAAAGTCCGTAACACCCTAACAGGTAGAAGTATTTTCAACACTAGCAAGAAAGGATGGCGGTTTCTCTTTTTTGCACAGCTGCAAAATCCAATCCGCAGAAAACCATGACCAAAACACAATCAAACACCTCAACCTACTGTTATTACAAACCTATTCCTATCGCTTGCAGATTTGCAAATTTCATTTGTTTTTTTCGCGAAAACTCGACTGATTTCAAATGGATCCACAAAATAGAACGTCATGTTGACGGTCTCAAAATTTACCAAAAATGGTTTCCCGGCAGCCCTGAAGAGCCCCCCCCTGCCAATCCAAACGGGCTGAAGTGGGCCATCATACGAGTCGTCGGCAAATAAACCCTGCGCATCGCAGCTTGCAGACCAATTGATAAGCGACCCAGATGAGGCAAAACTCCAGTCGGCCTAAAACACTGTTCGCCACGAATCTTCCGCTCACCCTAAAGACAGGAACAAGCACCAACACCTGGCAATATTCATCATTGCACGTTTTTTGAATTAGACCACAGCACAGTTAAGGCGATAACTAGCCTGAAAAAACTCCAGATTTCACCAACCCATTAAATCATCAATCACGACAAACCAACTTGACAGGATTACCGCTTGAAGCGATGATTAGAATTTAATCTCTCAATAGCGGTGGAGCACTTGAAGACTGTGAAACTTATCAAGGTATTTTGCGCGGGGCTCGCATTTAGCTGTTTCACTTTACTGCTCTGTTTTCCAACGGCAGTCGTGGCTGAAACCATCACCATTGCTGGCACCGGAGACAGCCAGCAACTACTCCGCCAGCTGTCGGAAGTTTTTCAAAAACAAAACCCCAAAGCGCAAATCCTGGTACCGAACAGTGTCGGCAGTGGCGGGGGAATCAAACTGCTTCTGGCCGGACGCAGTGAGTTAGCACGCATTGCCCGGCCACTAAAACCAAAAGAGCAGGCAGAAGGCCTGCATCAGCGGATTTTCGCCTACGCACCGATCGTATTTGTTGCCAACCTGCCCGACAACTGTTTGCAGAATATTTCAGCAACACAGGTCAAGGATCTATTCTTCGGCTCCCTGAACAACTGGAATCAACTGGGGTCCTGCCAGGAGCATAAAATTTATATCGCCAACCGCGAAGACGGCGACTCAGCAAGAGCCGTAATCGAGCAGAACATTCCCGGTCTGGCAGAGATCAACCAACCAGCGGGACGGACCATCTACAGCACTCCGGAAGCCTACGACACGCTCAATCGCTACGAATACAGCTTCGGTTATCTGCCCCAATCCGTAATTCAAAAAGGATCCCTGACGACGCTCGATTTCGAAGGGATCTCCCCCTCCGCTGAAAACGTCCGCAACGGAAGCTACCGATTGACGGTTCCACTCGCTATCGTCTGGCGCGGAGAGCCAACCGGCGTCACCAGAAAGTTTATTGATTTTCTCGCGACAGCGGAAGCTCGTGATATGATGTTAAACATGCATGCCGTCCCGGCACTTAACTAAAACCAACAGGTTGCCCTTTTAATGCTCAGTATCCGCCACAGGCTACTCATACTTCAATGCAGCACAGTTCTAATCACCGCCCTGTTTCTCGGCGCGCTGAGCTATTCGCTGTTTATTCCCGTCATATCCAAACTGCAAAGGCACCAACTCGAGCAGCTCTCCCGAGAAGCGGCTAAAGACCTGCAGTCCTATCTGAACAGCTTGGTCCAAAAGGTTGAAACCATCGACCTGGAAGAGTTTCACAGTAAATATGGCGATCTGCCAATGGAAGAACTGTTTGTCAGGCACTTTGCAAAACTCAGTGGCAGCTTTCCGCTAATTAGTTACCTAGACAAAGAAGGTAACGAAACGGTGAGGCTGGTTAACAGCCGGCCCTCTGAATATTTCTTTGACCTCCGCCAGACGCCGGTGGTGCTGGCAGCAAACGCCGAACCGAACAAAGTCCAGATCGGTATCGTGCCGACAAGCCCCGGCTTTGATCAACCGGCCCTACAGCTGGCGATCACTAAAATCGGCTATTTTGGTGATGAGTTTCTCGGCACCTTGCTGATCACCGTTCCCCTGGCTGAACTCATCCAACACCTGGAAACCTTGCCGATGTGCGAAGGTGGCTTTCTCAGTTTAGTGGATGATCAACTGCTTTTACTCAGTTCAAAAGAAGGCCCGACGTTTACCCCCCTGAAATTGCCCCTGCCCGAGCTCCCGACCCGCCACCAAATGACCGGCGAGGACCTCTATATTGCATCGGCAAAGGTTGAGCCGACTTCCTGGAGAATCGTCGCCGCGCTGCCATACGGTACCTTCGTCAGTGAGCTGAATTATCTGAAACTCCTGGCGTCGCTAACGGGTGTACTGGTCACCCTGATCGGTGGTATTGCGACGATGCGCCTGGTCAGTCACCTGACGAGAAATATCTCTTTGTTGATCGAGCATGCCGAGAAGGTTGGCTCCGGTGATTTCAATCATTATCTGGAGCTCTACCAGGATCCCGATTTTGTTAAACTTGGGGCCGCCATCAACACCATGACCCAAGACATTGCCAAGCACAGTAACTCGCGTGAATCACTACAACAGATTCTGCAGTCGATCATCGATCCGCTGGTGGTTGCCGATCAACAGGGAATGATCAAACAGGTCAATCACGCGACCCTTGAACTGCTCGGCTGCGAAGAAAGTCGTCTGCTTGGCAAACCGCTGGCAGACCTGTTTCCAGAACCGCCAACCCTGTTGACCGAAGCCAGCTTTGCCTCTGCCTTGTTGCGCAAGCGGGTATCTAACCTGGAAACCTCTGTTCAACCGGAACAGGGCCCAAAAATTTCGGTGCTGTTTTCCAGCTCGCCGGTCCCGGGTAGAAACATAGAAATGGGTGTGGTCGGTATCATCAAAAATATCGATGAATTGACCACCGCACGCCTCGCACGGGAACATGCTTTGCGTGAGGCCGAAGAGGCCCACCGGAGAATTGATGCCCTGCTCAAATCGGTAGCCGACGGCCTGATTGTCACCGACCTTTCCGGCAAGGTACTGCTCCACAATCAGCCAGCCGACCAACTGCTGGGTCAACCAGGCGAGCAAACTTTTCGCAACGTCCTGGAATCCCTGCCGGACCCCACACTGTCCGACAGCTTGCCACCCTTCGATATCACCCTGCCAGCCCGCGCAGGCGCGCCGCATCGGATCATTCAGATTCACAGCTCGCCGGTTCTTGATCACCGCGGCTCACAAACCGGCATGGTATCAGTCCTACGCGACGTCACTCGCGAAAGAGCCCTGGAACAGATCAAATCTGAATTCATCTCCACCGCCGCGCATGAGCTGACTTCGCCACTGACCTCTATTCTCGGTTACAGTGAGCTGCTGCTTGACCGTGAACTGACCGATCGTTTCAGCCCGGATCAAAAACGCGACTTCTTGGAGGAAATCCTCAGTCGCTCGGAGTCCTTATCAAAAATAGTTGATGACCTGCTCAATATCAGCCGCATTGAATCGGGACAACCGATCCCTCTCGACATTCAACCGGTCGCAATGGAACCACTGCTAAAAAAGACCATCGACAACTTCATGCTCATCAACAACGGACATACGTTTGAAGTCCTGCTGCCACAACGTGATGATCAACCGGCCTTGGTTGATCATGACAGAATCCAGCAGGTATTTGAAAACCTGATCAGCAATGCAGTCAAGTACTCTCCGAAAGCGAGCACTATCAAGATCGAATGCAGCTTTGAAGAAAATTTCTACAAGGTGCAGATCACCGATCAAGGCATCGGCATGTCCGAGCAACAGCTGGAAAAGGTTTTTGATAAATTCTACCGATGTGACTCAAGCAACACTGCTGTCGGTGGGCTTGGTCTTGGCATGAGTATCGTGCAGCAGATCGTCGATAGCCATCACGGCAACATTGAAATCACCAGTGAACTCGGCAAAGGCACCCGCGTCACCCTGCGTCTGCCACTCGCAGGGTAATTCAGCGACCACTGACTCTTCCTCCCAGCGCGCCACCGCACCCCGCAAATATCGCCGCAAGCAGACGCCGGCCTGCCACAGCCGAGCGGCAAGAACAGAGCATCACAGAATTCAAGTCTTGACAAAACGTGACGCCCGCTGTTCAATTAGAAATAAGCAAACAAATAATGAACAGACGCAACTCTCTGAACATAAAACGAACACAGTGAGGGAATATGCCGCGACAACCACTCCTTAAAGATGAACAGATCATCTATGACAGCATGAAAGCTATCCGCGGCATTCCGCAAAGTAAAATTGAGTTTATGCTGAAGAAAATCGGCGGGCCATTTGCTGGTACTTTCCGTCTTTCCGGCCCGTGGGGCGAACGCTATTTTTATCTCAAAGTCGTCCCCAAGTTAAGTCCGACCCTGACCGATCTGGTTATCCATCAACTCAAAACCACTCCGGCGCCAAAGGATGCCAGTCCCTTGCTGGTCAGTCATTATATCTCCCCCAAAACGGCTGCGACCCTCAAACAACAGGGGGTTGAATATGTCGATTGTGCCGGCAATCTCCACCTTAACCAGATGCCGCTCTACATTGAAATTAGCGGACAGAAACATGCGCCGAAACCACCGGGGGCCGATCGCCTGTTTCGCACCGCCGGTCTCAAACTGGTCTACCAGTTCCTGCGCAACCGCCAGTCGATTAATGCCACCTACCGCATGCTCGCAGACGATGCCGGTATTGCCCTGGGCGCCATCGGCGGCCTGCTTGGTGAACTGGAAAAACGCAGCAACCTGACCGTTGCTGACGGCGCGCGACAACTGCAGGCGATTGAAGAGTTACTGCAACGCTGGCAGATCGGCTATTTAGAAACTTTGCGGCCGAAGCTGTTTCTGCAACGCTGTCAACTCGCCCCCGGTTACAGTATCGAGCAACTCCCCGAGCGACTGAAACAACTGGCCGATGGCAAACAGGTCCTGATCGGCGGGGAACTGGGAGCGTCTTTACTCACCAGCAAGTTCCAGGCGCAAAGCGCGGTGCTCTATCTGAGCCCGGAGCAGCAATTAAAGCTGATGCTGCAACTGCATCTCACTCCTGATCCGACTGGCAACATTACCATGCTGCAACCCTTCGGCCGACAGTGCAGTTGGACCGGCTGGCAACCGGACGGGCTGACTCTGGCTGATCCGCTGCTGACCTTTGCCGAACTGTCCGGCAGCGAAACCGACCAGGTGGCGCAGAAGCTCTACAAGCAATACTTGGTGCCACGGATGGATCGGTAAAGGCATGGAACGCCTACGCCAGCTGTTGCAGCAGATCGATGGTCGCGGTTACAAGGCCTACAAACAACTCAAGGGCAGCTACGATTTTGAGCCGTTTCGGCTGAACATCGACCATGTACAGGGCGACCCCTTCGCGCAACCCTCACGCATCAGCATCAGCATTGCACCAAACAGCCATGCCATCCCTGCCACATGCTGGCAAACCCGCGGCCGCAAAACCGCACTGGAAGACTTTCTCGCCCGAGCACTGGCGACAGCCATCAAGCAACACGTCAAAGGCCGACGCGGCACAGGCCACAGCGGCAAAATAGAGATCGCCACCAGTGGTCAGCAGGTATTACGCCGCAATGCCGTGCAGGTCGATGACCTACAGATCGAAGCACGTCTGTTGTTTGCGCTGCCCGGCTCGGGACGTTCAATCCTCGGCAAGGAAGCGGCGACGATGTTTTTCGACGAACTGCCAAAATTGCTTCAGCAGGGCCTTAACTGGAGCGACCAATCCGTACAAAAAATGCAGCAGCAGATCGAACAGGTCGAGGATCAGGAGCACCTCCGCGGGCAACTGGACACACTCAATGCCGTCGCTTTTGTCGCCAATGGTTCACTGCTGCCACGCGCCAGCGGCATCGATGATCGGCCGCTGATCGACGGGATCCCCTTTCGCGCCCCATCCACCCTAGAGCATTCACTCCAGTTACCCAATCAGGGCACCGTCAGTGGAATGGTCATCCCGCGCGGGGTGACCCTGATCGTCGGCGGCGGCTTCCACGGCAAATCGACCCTGCTGCAAGCGTTGGAGCGAGGGATCTACAATCATCTCCCCGGCGACGGTCGGGAGCTGATCGTCACCACCCCCCAAGCGGTCAAGATCCGCGCCGAGGATCACCGCGCGGTCAACAGTGTCGACATCAGCCCCTTTATCGGCACCCTGCCGGGCAACCGCTCAACCGAATGTTTTTCCACCGACAATGCCAGCGGCAGCACCTCGCAAGCAGCCAACATCATCGAGGCACTCGAGTGCGGTTGCGACTGCCTGCTGATCGATGAGGATACTTCGGCGACCAACTTCATGATCCGCGATACGCGCATGCAGCAGCTGGTGCCGGACACCAGTGAGCCGATCACTCCGCTACTCCATCGGGTGCGGGAACTGTACGAACAGGACGGGGTATCAACGGTCCTCGTCATGGGAGGTTCCGGCGATTACCTGGCCGTCGCCGACACGGTCATCATGCTCGACAATTATCTTCCGAGCGATGTAACACCACAGGCCAAACAGCTCGCGGGAGCAGCACCGACCAGCAACAATCATCGCCCTCTGCGACCACAAAAAAAACGCAAAATCAACCTACAGACCGGACCATTGCCTGGACAACGGGAAACAAAAATACTGATCCGCGAACAACGGCTACTCGAATACGGACGCAAACGGATCGACCTGTCGAACGTCGAGCAACTCCTCGATGCCGGCCAAACCGAAGCGATTGGCAGACTCCTCCTCTGGTGCCAGCAACAAACCCCGCAACAGCAAGACAATTTGCTGGCTAATTTGCGACAGGCTGTAGAGCTCGTCGAACAAGAAGGGCTGGACCTGCTGCTCCCCTGGAAAGCTGGACACTTGGCGATGCCACGACTTTACGAACTTGCCGCGGCAGCCAACCGTTTGCGCTAAAAAGGGCAAAACTATGTCCGGAAAAGGGATCTGCCCCATTCCACCCTTGTCCGAACGGCTCAAACCTGTTAGAAATCAAGCCTATTTTTAGTTTAAGTGAATTTTATTGGGGTAGCTCAGAACATGCCGATTATTTCTGGAATGCTGAAAGTGCTCGACCGGACCGGATTCCGCCTGCTGATTTTGGCGGTGCTGGTCGGCATCGTCTCCGGCTGTGGGGCCCTGGTTTTTTACTTTGCCACCAACAGTGTCGAACACCTGATGCTGGGAACAGTCGGCAACTTTCACCCTCCCCTTGAAGGCGCCCCGGAAAGCTCTTTTACCGGTTTCATCGATGGGCTGTCGGTCCCCTACCGCTGGTGCCTGTTTGTCATCCCGGCCCTCGGCGGCCTCTTTTCTGGCTGGCTGGTCTATAAATTTGCCCCCGAGGCGGAAGGCCACGGTACCGACGGAGCACTGGAAGCCTTCCACCGCAAAAGTGGCGTCATTCGCGGCCGGGTACCGATCGTCAAAACCCTCGCCTCCATCGTCACCATCGGCACAGGTGGTTCCGCAGGGCGCGAGGGACCAATTGCGCAGATCGGCGCCGGGTTCGGTTCTTTTATGGCGACGAAACTGGGCCTGTCGACGATGGATCGGCGCATCCTGCTTTTGGCCGGCATGGCTGGCGGCATCGGCGCCACCTTCCGCTCGCCGTTGGGCGGTGCGCTGTTCGCCGTTGAAGTCCTCTACCGCGATCCGGAATTCGAGCATGAAGGGCTGATCCCCTGTATCATCTCCTCGATTGTCGCCTATTCACTGTTCGGTGCTGTTACCGGCTGGAAACCACTCCTCGACACTCCACATTTCCGCTTCGAGCAACCGGGCGAACTGATCCTCTATCTGGCCCTCGGCATCATCTGCGCCCTGCTTGGCGTCGTCTACGTCAAAACCTTTTACGGCATGCGCGATGCATTTCGCAAACTGCCGCTGCCAGACTGGCAGAAACCAGCATTAGGCGGCCTGGCCCTCGGATTAATTGCGCTGTTTATCCCGCAGGTACTCGGCTCCGGCTACGGCTGGGTACAGGCGGCGCTGTACGGCAAAATGGCCTTATGGGTGATGCTGGTGATCGCCTTGGCGAAGATCATTGCCACCAGCCTGACCATCTCATCCGGTGGTTCCGGCGGTGTTTTTGCCCCCAGCCTGGTGATCGGCGCAATGCTCGGTGGAGCCTTCGGCGCCTCGGCGGAAATCCTCTTTCCGGCGCTGACGCAGGACCCGCGTGCTTATGTGCTGGTCGGCATGGCTGGCTTTTTTGCCGGTGTTGCCAATGCACCGATCGCGACCTTGATTATGGTCAGTGAACTGACGGGAAACTACGGCCTGCTGGCGCCATTGATGCTGGTCTGCGTGGTGGCGATGATCGTCATGCGCAAAAACAGCATTTATGAAAACCAGGTCGCCGGACGGTTCGACTCCCCTGCCCACTTGGGCGATTTTGTCATCGATGTGCTTGAAGGAATCACCGTCCACGAACTCGCGGCAAAAGGGCAGAAACCGACTCTGATTGCCGAAGGGATGCCCCTGCCTAAGATCCTCGACAAGATCGCGACAGCAAAAACAGCCTATTACCCGGTAGTTAATAGCGACGGACTGATGACTGGAATTTTTTCGGTTAATGATATTCGCCGGATCCTCAACGAGGATATCCCGCCAACCTTGGTCATCGCCCGCGACATAGCCACCCGCAGCGTTATTTATGCAACTCCGAGCGAGCACCTGACCGCAGTCATGAAAAAGATCACCGAACGCAATCTGGAAGAAATCCCGGTGGTCGATGCAGACCAACCGCAAAAGGTTCTCTACATGCTGTCGCGGCGGACGCTACTGGCCCACTACGCAGAGCAGGTAGAAAAAACCAAAGAGGATTTTCAGGAATAATAACTGCGCCCCTCCTTAAACCTGGCTACTTCGAGAACAAACTCCACCATCCCAGACCGAAGTGCGGAATTCAGTCAGCAACCATTAGTATTGACAAATCTTCGGCCATAGGGCACTCTATGGGTAACCTCTCACAAGGGAGCAGCTGATGCCTTTGTCGATCAACAACAATATCTCCGCCCTTAACGCCCTCGCCACCAAGCAGGGTGTCGCCAGTAACAACATTGCCAATAGTGCCTCGGCCAAATTCAAGAAATCGACTGTCGTTCTCGAAGAAGGACAAACCGGATCGGTCTCGACAAAAACCCAACCGGTCAATACCCCTGGAGTGATGATCAACAAGCCCGATGGTACGCAACAGGAGCTCTCCAACGTTGATCTGGGACAAGAACTGGTCGGCATGATCCCGACGCAACATGGCTATGAAGCCAACCTTAAAGCACTACAGACCACCGGCGAGATGGAGGATACGGTCCTTGACCTGATCGGCTGAACAGTCCCCGCCTGAAAACGAAAAAAGCCGCTGCCCCAAATCTGGGAGCAGCGGCTTTTTTCGTTCTGAAACGATCTGAACTTACTTGTAAACAATCCGACCGTTGAGCGGGTTGACCGGACGATTGGTATCGTGCCCACCGAAGAAGCTACGGAATTTATTGACCTGCTCTGGCGATACGGTTACGGGGTTCTGCAGCACCATCCAACGTACACCTTCGGTACAAGGAGGAGTGGTCAGAGAACCGGTAAAACCGTAATAGTCGCTGCTTTGCGGCAGCAGGTCAGACACGTTAATCGAAGAGGTTGGCACCTCGACCGTCGAATTGGCTTTGGATGGCGTATACTTCCAAAGTTTTGCGAGCAGCGGATTAGCGGCACCTTCGGCAAACATGACACCAACCACGGCCAAGTCACCAGCGGCATTGGCGTGAACCAGGTGTGCTTCAACCGGGAAGAACTGCCCTTCGACCTTGTTTTCGCTCAAACTATGAAAATGAAACTGTAACAACTGGTAGCTATCACCACCGACATTAATGCTGCTGCCTTCTGGATAGTTGGCCTTGATGGTGTGACCATTGTTAATCAGCGAAAGAGAAACATCACTGTAATTGAACTGCAACTCAGGCTGATTTCCAGACACCGCGCCAACGATATCGATTGGCGACTGCTTTTGACCAATACCGCACATTTTAAACTCTGGCTTCAGCTCACCCCAGTGAGCCGGAGCGCCAGCACCCTGATACCCCCAATGAACAGCTTCATCGTGCCCGGCGGATTGACCGCTGGCAAAAGCAACCCCACCCAGACAAATCAACGCCAAAACAACAAGTAATAATCCTTTTTTCATCCCACTATCCTCCCTACTAATTTGAAAGTTCCCGGCAATATGCCGACAGAAAAGGCACTGCAGAGCTGCAGCACCTTTAATAAACAGTAGAAGTGGGACGATACAAATTGCCCCGTTCCCGATGTGAGAATATACGTGAGATGGGGTTTAGGTTCCAGCACTTTATCATTAAGTTGGGCAAATTTTACTCGGTAATTTCAGCCTCTTGCGCATCACGCAAGCGTTTGAATATTTCGCGAAAAGCGCGACGGTCTTCATGTTGATGAACTGAACGTGCCAACCGTGAGATCGTTTTCCGATCGATCTGCGGATACAGGTTCAACATTTCAGCAAAAGCCTCCTCAAAACTGTTTTGCGCGCAAAGCCGATCGCGCAATTTCTCTAAACCGTGAAAGGCTTTCTTGTCACTGCCGGAAACCTGATCCATGCTCTGGAGCTGTTCCTGCAACAGCTGGAGCTCATCTTCGAGCTTTCGCAACACCCCGGCAAGGCGTTTGATCTGCCTTTTGTGCGAACCACGTCCTTTGGTTGACCGGGCAATCGCCACCTCCCGGTCGAGCTGTTCAGACATAGACAGTCGCTTATACTGGTTTTCCGGCATATCCGCCAACTGCTCTGCTAACAGGGCAATCTCTTTCGCCTGTTGTTTTTTACGTGTTCTGCTCAGTGGCAGATTTTTTTCCTGTTCCTCTTCCATGACACCTCCAGTATCCAAACAATGTCATGAAGCTAACCTGTCTGCATTCCATCGTCAACAAAACAGAATTAAGCAGTTGACGACATTCAATTTTCCATATATATTGCCAAACATCTATTCTTAACCAAGGATCACTATGTATAAGAAATCACGACAATCAACTAACTATTCACTGCCCACATCGGCAAGGCATCGCTGGATTCTGGCGACCGTCATGCTGACGGTCCTGGCGTTCGGCTGGCGATTTCCCCTGCTCGGATTCATTGTTCCGGTTGCGATGCTCAGCGGCATGCTCGGTGGAATCATCCGTGGTCGCTACGTTTGCGGCAATCTCTGCCCGCGCGGCAGTTTTTTCGATACCTTTTTCGCCAAATTCGGCCCGCAGCGACCGATCCCGCAAAAATTGTTCGCCATGCCATTTCGCGGATTAATACTGGTTGGGTTAATGGGTTTCATGACCTTTCGGCTGGCACAAAACCCCGGCAGTATCGAGCATTGGGGACTGGTTTTCTGGCAGATGTGTCTGCTAACCACGGCAGCCGCGATGGTGCTCGGCGTCCTTTATCGACCCCGCACCTGGTGCGCCATCTGCCCGGTCGGCACGATCGGCAATGCCACTGGTGGCGGCACGTATCAGTTAACCATTAGCGAGGATTGCCGCAGCTGCAATCGGTGCGTAACAAGTTGCCCGCTGGGACTGCAGATTGCCGATTCTAAAGAACAGGGTTTTCTACGCGAGCGAGACTGCCTACAGTGCTCCACCTGCGTCAACGTCTGCCCAACAGCGGCACTGACGCTGGAGAAAGTGGGTCAATACCGACCGCTGAAAGCAGCGAAGAACAAAGAAATTTTCAAAAAGGCGGCGTAAAAGCAAACAGCCCGGTCAGTGATATCTCGGGCCTTGCAAATTCATTCGATTTTATTTTTCCGCCGCCACCAAACAAAACCACACAGCCCACCTCCGAACAACAACCAAGTGGCTGGTTCGGGAGACGGAATTGGCACAATAGGGGAATCAACTGTCAGCGACTGAATACGGAAGGAGTCATTCGAATCGATCGCCTTTATTCCAAACACGGCTCCGGTAAACTTCAGTGATGAGAAGTCAAACGCGACAATATTTGCGTACCCTTCAATAGAAGGCTTGATATAATCGTTAAACACAGTGACATCATCAACCAACAGCAAGGCCTCGTCATCTTTCCCGACCCAGGAAAAAACAATTTCTACGAGCGACACATCGGTGCCAAAATCAAAAATCAACACATCATCACTTGCAGATCCATCTAAAGTCTTCGAAGAGTCAACCTTTCCGATGGCCTCCACCCCTAGACCAGCACCATTATCCCAGGTCACTTTCCCGCCAATCGAGTCCGTAGAGACAAATGAATCGCCCCGCACGCCAAGAGTCAATCCCAAAGAAGGATATTGCGAACCATCAGGTTCAGTCGAAAAATCATAAATAACCGGCAGGGCAAAAGCAGAAGAATAAAAACAGAACGGCAAAAACAGACAAACAATAAAAACTCTCATAAGACCCCCCTCGTGAGCGATTTCCATAGAATTCCGGTTTCGGTATTTTCATTAGGCGATTTACAAATAATAAATAACCGCTCTGACAAAATTCTTAATGCTGCTTTGGCAGTCAGCACTTATTTTGCTATGATTGCGGATCTGTCAAAATCAGGAGACAACCGATGAATTACGGAATCACCCGCACCAGCGCTATAGCATTGCTCAACCAACATCTGAGCAACCCGAACCTGATCAAGCACTGCCTAGCCAGTGAAGCGGTAATGCGGGCACTGGCCAAACATTTTGCTGAAGATGAAGAGCTCTGGGGTCTGACGGGGCTGCTGCACGACCTGGATGTCGAACTGACCCTCGACGATCTCGCCCGTCATACCCACGAAACGGTTCGAATCCTGCGCACAGCAGGGGTTGCCGAAGAGATCATCGAAGCGATCCGCATGCACAACGAGCAGGCCCACGGCGACAAACGCAGCGAACGCTTTCACCATGCCCTGGCCGCCGGTGAGACCATCACCGGCCTGATCATCGCCAGCGCCCTGGTCTACCCGGATAAAAAATTGGCCAGCGTTAAAGCAAAATCAGTGCGCAAACGTTTTAAAGAGAAACAGTTTGCCGCCGGAGCCAATCGCGAAATCATCGCCGAGTGCGAACAAATCGGCATCCCGATTCCCGAGTTCTGCGATCTTTGCCTGGCAGCGATGCAGGGAATTTCTGATGATCTGGGTCTCTAACCGACTGGAGAAAATGTGAACAGTAAAGAGTTGACCCGCCTGCTGCAATCGCTGGCCGATGGCCAGATCAGTGTTGCTGATGGGGTTGCGCAACTGAAAAAACTCCCCTTCGAAGATCTCGGTGTGGCGCAGATTGACCACCACCGCGAACTCCGTCAGGGGGTGCCGGAAATCATCCTCGGTGAGAGCAAAAGCCTCGACCAGTTGAAAACCATCCTTGCTGCTCAAGCTCGTGGTGGCGGCAATATCCTGGTCACCCGCCTCAATGCAGAAAAAGCCACCGCACTTTGCAATCAGTTCCCCGAAGCTGAATATGACGTTGATGCGCGAACCTTCTGCCTATTGCAGCAGAAAATTAAAGCTACCGGTCTGGGCAAGATTTTGGTGATTTGCGCCGGGACCTCCGACATTCCCGTTGCCCGCGAAGCAACCGTGACCGCACGGATCCTCGGCAACGAGGTCGAAGAGCTGATCGACGTCGGTGTGGCGGGCATCCACCGTCTGCTGGCACGCAACGATCAACTGCAAAAAGCCGCAGTAATCATCGTTGTCGCCGGCATGGAAGGCGCACTGCCCTCAGTGGTCGGCGGGCTGGTCTCGGTACCGGTCATCGCCGTGCCCACCTCTGTCGGCTACGGGGCCGCCTTCGGTGGCATCGCCGCACTACTCGGAATGCTCAACTCTTGCGCCAGCGGCGTGACGGTGGTCAATATCGATAACGGTTTCGGCGCTGCCTTTGCGGCCAATCGGATCAACCGGAAAGAATCCTGATGCGAACCCTTTACCTCGACACCTTCTCCGGCATTTCCGGCGACATGTTTTTAGGCCTGTTGCTCGATCTCGGCCTGCCACTGCAAAAGCTGCAAACCGAACTGGCCAAGCTGCCACTGGATGGCTACGAATTAAAGGTATCACGGGAACAGCGCCACGGGATCGACGGCTGCCGTCTTCAGGTCGTATGCGCGGAAACCCATCACCATCGCAGCTGGAGCAGGATCGACCAGCTACTTGCCGATAGCGCCCTCGAGCCGCAAACCAGCACCCTGGCCCGACGCTTTTTCCGCCGCCTCGGCGAAGCCGAAGCCAAGGTTCACGGCATCAATATTGATAAAGTTCACTTCCACGAAGTCGGCGCCATCGATGCCATTATCGACCTGACCGGTGCCGCCATCGGACTGCAACTCCTCGGCATCGACAAGCTGCTCTGTGCCCCGCTGCCGCTGTCACGCGGCATGAGCCACTGTGCTCACGGCGCGCTGCCACTGCCGGCCCCAGCAACCTTGGAGCTGCTGCAAGGCTTGCCGATCGTCGACAGCGGCTGTGACAAAGAACTGGTCACTCCGACCGGCGCCACCATCGTTGCCGAACTGGCCGAGATCAGTGCGCTGCCGCAAATAACCATCGAGCGCAGCGGCTACGGTGTCGGCGGCTGGCAACTGGAAGACCGCCCCAACCTGCTGCGCGGCATTCTCGGCGAAACAGCGGCTAATGCTTCAGCCCAGCACGACCGGGTACAGCTGCTCGAAAGCCACATTGATGACAGCACCCCGGAACAGCTCGGTTACCTGCTCGAATGCCTTCTCGAAGCTGGCGCCCTCGACGCCGGCTACACGCCACTGCAGATGAAAAAAAATCGCCCCGGCGTGCGCTTGACGGTGGTTTGCGAAGAACAAGCGGCCAGTCAGCTGGCCAACCTGATTATGCATCAAAGTAGCGCCATCGGCGTGCGCAGCTCTGCCTGCGAACGCTACAAGCTGGTACGGCGCAGTCGCAACATCTCCACCGAACTCGGCGAAGCGCGCGTGAAACTGCTTTACGATGGTGAGCAGTTTTTGCGCCTGACCGCCGAGTACAGCGATTGCCACAAACTGGCCAAACAACACGACCTCCCACTCCCCCAGGTTTATCGCCTGGTTGAAAACAGCGCCTACCGGCAACTACAGCTGGAGCCAAACAAGGAGACAGAATGACCGCACCGATCCAACCGCAAGGGCCGCTCCGCAAACTGATTCTGCTGCTTTCCAGCAATGCTGGACTTGGCTATGCGCCGGTTGCCTCGGGAACCTTCGGCAGCTTGGCCGGCATCCCGGCCTTTTATTATCTCTCCTGTTTCGGCTGGCCGCTGCAACTGCTCACTTTTGTGGCGGTGCTCTTTTTAAGCTTCTGGGCCTCCGATGAAGCGGGCAAGATCTATAACGAAGCAGATGACGGCCGGATCGTCATCGACGAACTGGTCGGCTATCTGGCAACGGTCCTGTTTCTACCCTTTAGCTGGCCGACAGCGATTCTCGGTTTCTGCTGGTTCCGGCTGTTTGACATCATCAAGCCGCAGCCAGCGAAATGGTTTGATAAAGAGATGAAAAATGGCGTCGGTGTCACCCTCGACGATCTAGTTGCGGGAATTTACGCAGCCATCGCGCTGCGCATTTGCCTGGCAATCTTTTTCTGATGCGCGATTTGACGGAGCGTTCCATGCCACCTTTCGACATTGCCGTACTGACCACCGGCGATGAGCTGCTCAACGGCGAACTGGCCGACACCAACACCAGCAGCATCGCCACCGCCTTGTCGCGCTACGGCTATCGGCTGCGCTGCTCACTGTCGGTTCCGGATCAGGAAAAAGAGATTGTTGCCGCGCTGCGCTATCTGACTCAACATGTACAAGTGGTGATTGTCACCGGCGGACTCGGCTCCACCGGCGATGACCTGACCGCCCGCGCCGCGGCCCGC
Organism: Desulfuromusa ferrireducens; assembly: GCF_055389805.1. Taxonomy (NCBI): domain Bacteria; kingdom Pseudomonadati; phylum Thermodesulfobacteriota; class Desulfuromonadia; order Desulfuromonadales; family Geopsychrobacteraceae; genus Desulfuromusa; species Desulfuromusa ferrireducens. Next base: position 1,784,644 of record NZ_AP042415.1, on the reverse strand, counting down.
GCAACCGGACAGCAGTTGGCGATCAACGAGCAAGCGATGGAAATGGTCCGCGACTGGTTCCGGCGCCGCAACCGGCAGATGGAACCGACCAATGAACGACAGGCGCTGCTGCCGATTGAGGCACAGCCGTTACAGAACCCTCTCGGCACAGCCCCCGGTTTTCGCCTGCAGCAGGGAGCATGCGAACTGTTTTTCCTGCCCGGCGTCCCCAGTGAAATGCAGGCGATGTTTGAACAAGCAGTCCTTCCGGCCTTGCAGCAACTGCATCCACCAACAGCCGCCCGGCAGCAACGCACCTTCAAACTATTCGGCCTGCCGGAACCGAAAATCGATGCCATGATTCCGTACCCGCAACTCCCCGATGGAGTCACGGTCGCCTTCGCCCTCGACTATCCGCTGGTGCTGGTAAAACTGCGCGCCGATGGGGCTGAGGCAGAACAAAACCTGGACCAGGCCGAAACGCTGCTGCAGCAGGTGCTGGGGGATTACATCATGGCCCGCAACGGGGAAACCCCCGCGGGGAACGTCGGTAAACTGTTAACCAACAGCGACCTGACGCTATCTCTGGCCGAATCCTGCACCGGTGGCTTGCTCGCCAGTATGCTGACCAGCCAACCGGGGGCCTCGGCCTTTCTCGAACGCGCGGCGGTCACCTACGCCGATTCGGCCAAACTCGACTGGCTACAGGTTCCGCTGCCGCTGCTCCGCCAGCACGGTGCGGTCAGCGAACAGTGCGCCCGGGCGATGGCCGTCGGTCTGCGCCAGGCAACCGATACCGACTTAGCGCTATCCATCACCGGAATCGCCGGGCCGGATGGCGGCACCGTAGAAAAACCGGTCGGCACCGTCTTTCTGGCTTTGGCCAGCTCCGAAGGGGTCCATGCCAAGGGCTATCAATTTAATGGTGACCGCAGCAAAGTCCAGCAAATGAGCGCCTTTATGGCCCTTGAATGGCTGCGCCGCTTTGCCCTGCGCCAACAGGATGAGTGCCGCAAAGGATAACTAAGAGATGAGTCTAGCAGCCAATCCAAATCCTGGTCGAGCGACAAACAAGGTCGAGAATGATTTGGCCGAGGAAATCAGGCGCCTGAAATTGATTCATCAGATTGCCGGCCTGACAGCAGGTATCCGTGATCGTGGGTTGTTGCTGAACAAGGTTCTCAGACAACTACAAAACTTTTTTGCACCCACGGGCTGCGGCATCTATCAGCTGCACGACCTGGCGTCACCTCTACATCTGGTCGCCGAATTAGGAATCAGTGAGGATTTAAGCCGCGAGCTGCAAAAGGTCCCGGCCGGCAAAGGGCTGATTGCGCAAGTAATCAGAAGCAACACCCCGCACAACTGGACCGATCTGGCCGACGAACCACAACTTTACTGCCAGGCGCTGCTCGCTGCCGGCTGGTGCAGCCTGCTCGCCCATCCGCTGATTGCCCACGAGCGACTGCTCGGGGTGATCTTTCTTTACCAGGACAGCCCCCGTGAATTTGCCAGCGCCGACATCACCCTGATCGGGGAGTGCTGCCAGCTGCTCGCCGCGGCCATCGACGCTTCTGAGCTGGTTGAAAAACTGGAATGGCAACACCGGCTGACCCACGCCAGTCAGCGCGAGCTGGATCGTTCCCGCAAACAGTTGCGCGAACACGTCAATCGACTGGAAGAAACCAACCGCTCCCTGGGGCAGGCCAACCAGATGAAGGATCGCTTTTTAGCCCTGGCGTCCCACGAGCTGCGCACCCCCCTGACCTGGATCATGACCGCCACAGAACTGCTGGAAAGTCAGCTCGAGGACCTTTCAGAAGAATCACAAACCATGCTGTCGACCATTTTCAAAGGGGGCCATCGGCTCAATTGTCTGGTCGAGGACCTGCTAGAAATTGCCCGAATTGAATCCCGCGACATTTATCTGGCCAAGGAGCATATCGATCTGCCGTTATTGTTGGGAGAACTGGCCATTCAATTTGGCGATGAGGCCTTACGCCGCCAATTGACCCTGCAGATCGGTCAGATTCCAGACCATATTTCGCCGGTCGGCGATCATCACCACCTGCGGCACGCCTTGGAGAGAATCCTGAAAAATGCCTTCAAGTTCACCCCCCCGGGTGGCTTTATCAAGTTCGAGGCGACCCACAGAACCACCGTGGAGCTGCAGGAAAGAAGACCGGATATGGAACCTTTCTGCCCCGATTTTTTCCGCAAGGCTCAGCTCCACGACCACATCGACATCTGCATCATCGACAGTGGCGTCGGTATCGCCGTCAAAGACCGCCTGCAGATTTTTGACAAATTCGATGTCGCTGGCGATATCAACCTGCACGGCAAACAGTCAGGCTCAGTACAGGGGCCAAGCGCCGGACTCGGCCTGCCGCTGGCCAAAGGAATGATCGAAGCCCACGGTGGGATGATCTGGGTGGACAACGCGCAGGACAGCGAAACCGGCAGCTGCTTTCATATTTTGTTACCGCTCTATCAGCCAAAACGGAATACCGATGGCTGAAGCGGTCCCGATGCAGCGCACCTTTATCGCCATCCCGCTCCCTGCAATACAGCAGCAACGGATAGCCGACCTGCAACAACAGCTGCGCCAATTGATCCCGGAATTAAAAACACCCAGGCCAGAAAACCTGCACCTGACGCTCCATTTTCTTGGTCATCTGCCCCAGCAGCTGCTTGCGGAAATCAGCGAGTCTATGCTATCGATAGGACGAAAGAAAAAGAATTTTAATGTCGCACTGAGAGGCTTGGGACTCTTCCCTCAGCGGCGGCACCCGCGCATCCTGTGGCTGGGCCTGGAACCAGAGATCGAACTGATCGATCTGTACCGGCAGCTGGCAGTCGAACTGGACAAACTGGGGTTGCAGACCGAGCAACGCAACTATCGCCCCCATTTGACCATCGGCCGTTTCAAGCCGCCAGCGCAACACACCGACGCGCTGTGTCCTTTTCTGACACACAGCTGCGGCAGCCTACAGATAGACAAAATGATTCTGTTCAGCAGTCAGTTGACCAAACAGGGGGCGATCCACTCGCCGTTGACAACAGCGCCACTGGCCGCCTGAAAATGCTGAAATTTTACAATTGAGTTTTATCACTAAGTTTTAAATAAATGCCAAGGGAGGCAGACATGTCCGACGAAAATCGCAACCGCGCACTCGACCTGGCGATGGGCCAGATTGAAAAACAGTTCGGCAAGGGCAGCATCATGCGCCTGGGTTCCGATTACCAGATGCCGGCCATCGAATATATTTCCACCGGAGCCCTGAGCATCGATCTGGCGCTGGGACTCGGCGGCGTCCCCAAGGGACGGATCATCGAGATTTTTGGCCCGGAATCCTCGGGTAAAACCACCCTCGCTCTGCACATTGTCGCTGAAGCACAGAAAAAGGGCGGCATCGCCGCTTTTGTCGATGCTGAACACGCCCTCGACATTCAATACGCCGGCCAGCTGGGAGTCAAAACAGATGATCTGCTGGTCAGTCAGCCAGACACCGGTGAGCAGGCGCTGGAAATTACTGAGATGCTGATCCGTAGTGGCGCAATTGATGTCCTGGTGGTCGACTCGGTGGCCGCCCTGACGCCACGCGCCGAAATCGAAGGCGAAATGGGCGACTCGCACATGGGCCTGCAAGCACGGCTGATGTCCCAGGCACTGCGCAAATTAACCGGCGCGATTTCAAAATCGAACTGCTGCCTGATTTTCATCAACCAGATCCGTATGAAGATCGGTGTCATGTTTGGTAATCCGGAAACCACCACCGGTGGCAATGCGCTAAAATTCTACTCCTCGGTACGGATGGACATCCGCCGCATCGCCGCTCTCAAATCGGGTCAGGATGTCATCGGCGGTCGCACCCGGGTCAAGGTGGTAAAAAACAAGGTTGCACCGCCCTTTAAGCAGGCAGAATTTGATATCATGTATGGAACCGGAATTTCCCGCGAAGGGGATGTCCTCGACCTCGGCGTCGACAACGATATCGTCGAAAAAAGTGGTGCCTGGTTCTCTTACAATGGCGAGCGCCTCGGCCAGGGCCGGGAAAATTCCAAGCAGTTCTTAAAGGAAAACCCGGCGCTGACCAATGAGATCGAAGCTCGGATTCGCGAACTTTACGGTTTGGACTTAGCAGCGGCTCCGGCATCCGAGGAAAAGTAGAAAACCGTCTGTTAAACTTCTGACGAGGAAGAGACTATGAATCTGAACGACATTCTCGGCCTGGCGCTCAAAGCCAACACCTCCGATATCCACCTCAAGGCCGGTCTGCCCCCGGTGTTCAGGATCGACGGTAACCTGCGGCCGCTGCCGAAAGCACCACGGCTAACCGCCGAATCGGTCCGCGATATGTGTCATGGCATCATGAACGAGAAGCAGCGCCAGACCTTTGAAAACCACAATGAGGTCGATCTGGCCTATGGGGTTCCCGGACTGGGGCGGTTTCGGGTCAACGTCTTTTCTCAGCGCAATTCAGTCTCGGCGGTTTTCAGGGCGATCCCCTACAAAATCGCCACCCTTGATGAGCTGTTGATGCCCCCAGTATTGAAAAAAATCGCTGATGAACCGCGTGGTCTGGTGCTGGTCACTGGCGCCACTGGCTCGGGAAAATCGACCACCCTGGCAGCGATGCTCGACTACATCAACAGCAATCGCACCGCCCATATCGTCACCATTGAAGACCCAATCGAATACCTGCACCGCGACCGCAAATGTATCATCAACCAGCGCGAAGTCGGTTTTGACACGGCGGGCTTTGCGCCAGCGCTAAAAAGCTCACTACGTCAGGACCCGGACATCATCCTGGTCGGCGAGATGCGCGACGTCGAAACCACCGAAACCGCTTTGGCCGCAGCCGAAACCGGACACCTGGTGCTTTCGACCCTGCACACCATCGACGCGCCAGAAACCATCACGCGGATTGTTTCGATGTTCCCGCCCCACCAACAGCGCCACATCCGCCTACAACTCTCCGGCGTCCTAAAAGGGGTCATCTCCCAGCGCCTGGTTCCACGAGCGGAAGGCAAAGGGCGAGTTGCCGCCGTCGAAGTAATGATCTCAACGGCACGAGTCCGCGATCTGATCGACGATCAGGAGAAAACCCTGCAACTCAAAGACGCCATTGCCCAAGGCTACACCACCTATGGCATGCAGAGCTTCGATCAGGCCCTTATGGCGTTGGTCAAACAAAATGCCATCACCTACGAGGAAGCCGTACGTCAAAGCTCCAACCCGGATGACTTCAAACTTAAATTTTCTGGCATCGATTCAACCTCAGACGGTTCCTGGGAGGCTTTCGAGCAAGGCAAAAAGCAAGAAGAAGAGAATGTGGATGAGGATGGTCAAATCCAAGTCGAGCGCTTCTGATCCCTTTGCCGCAGCATTGCGGATCTTGACCGGACAGGATCGAAGCGAAGCCGAACTGCGCGATAAACTCAAGCAGTTCGGCTTTTCTGCGGCGGCCATCGACAGTGCTATCGAGAAATGTCAGGAGTACAACTACCTCGACGACCACCGCTACGCCTTGGAACGCGCCCGCGCAATGTTGCGCAACGGCCGCGGCGTCGGCTGCAAGGTGCTGCTCGAACTGCGCCGCCGGGGCATTGACGAATGCTTGGCGCAACAGGCCCTGGAAACGGCCAGCAGCGAATTTGAAACATCCGCTATTCTGCAAGAGCTGCTGGCGCGCCGCTTTCCGGACTTCGATTTCAACACGGCCGATGAACGACAACGCCGCCGGGTGATCAGTTTTTTTCAACGCCGTGGCTTTGCTTTGGCTGAGATTTTCCACGTTCTCAAAGAAGAAGCTTAAACGGCCTCGCGATTTAAAACCCTTTTCAATCCGCACAACTTCGATTATTATCCCTGATTCAATCGAGCAGAATTCAATGGTCAGCCAATGACAATATGAGCAGTGTGAACAGCAGAAAGGCAGTTGCAGATGATCACCGGAAATGAAATCCGCGCCCGTTTCCTCAAGTACTTCGAAGAGCGGGGACACCGCATTGTCTCCTCCTCGTCACTGGTTCCACACAACGACCCGACCCTGCTATTTACTAATGCCGGGATGAACCAGTTCAAGGACTGCTTCCTCGGCGCGGAAAAACGGGACTACCTGCGGGCGACCACCTCACAGAAATGTGTTCGCGCTGGCGGCAAGCACAACGATCTGGAAAACGTCGGCCGCACTGCCCGCCATCACACCTTCTTCGAGATGCTCGGCAACTTCTCCTTCGGTGACTATTTCAAAAAGGAAGCGATCGCCTACGCGTGGGAATTCCTGACCAAGGATATGGGCCTCGATACCGATCGCCTTTACGTTTCGGTTTATACGAACGACGACGAAGCCGCCGATATCTGGCATAACCAGGAAGGCGTTCCGCGCGAAAAAATCTTTCGCTTCGAAGAGGATAATTTCTGGTCGATGGGCGACACTGGTCCCTGCGGCCCCTGCTCGGAAATCTTCTACGACAACGGTGCCGAAATCGGCTGTGACTCCCCAGACTGTACTGTCGGTTGCGACTGTGACCGCTATATGGAAATCTGGAACAACGTCTTTATGCAGTTCGACCGCCAAGCAGACGGCGAGCTGGTCCCGCTACCGAAACCGGCGGTCGATACCGGCATGGGCCTGGAGCGGATCACCACCGTCATGCAGGGCGTGCAATCAAACTACGATACCGACCTGCTGCGCGCCATCATCGCCCACATCGAACAGCTCTCCGGTAAGACCTACGGCGACAATAACGACAATGATGTCTCGATGCGGGTTATGGCCGATCACAGCCGCGCCAGCGCCTACCTGATCGCTGACGGCGTGCTGCCGAGTAACGAAGGTCGTGGTTACGTGCTGCGGCGGATCATGCGTCGGGCGATGCGTCACGCCAAGATGATCGGTTTTGAGGGACCGGTGCTGTTCAAAACCGCCGTCTTCGTCCTCGAACTGATGAGCGAAGCCTTTCCGGAAGAAGCCAAACGCAAAGACTTTGTCGCCAAGGTGGTCCAAAACGAAGAAGAACGCTTCGTCCAGACCCTCGGCAATGGCCTGCGGATTCTTCAGGAGGAGGTCGCCCAACTGGCGGCCGCCAAACAGACCATCATCCCCGGCGCAACCGTCTTCAAACTCTACGATACCTACGGCTTTCCCGTTGATTTGACCGCCGACATCGTCGAGAAGGATGGCTATTCCCTTGACGAGGATGGATTTAACCTGTGCATGGAGGCCCAGCGGACCAAAGCCCGTGCCCACTGGAAAGGCTCCGGCGAAGAAGCGGTTTCGGCAATCTACAAACAGCTGGTCGATAAAGGCATCACATCGGTCTTCAGCGGCTATACACAGCGACAGGATCAAGGCGAAGTGCTCGCGTTGATCAAGGATGGAGAACTGGTCGAAGAGGCGGTTTGTGGCGAAAGTGTCGAACTGATCACTGCGACCACGCCCTGCTACGGTGAATCGGGTGGCCAAGTCGGTGATACCGGCGAGATCACCACCGCTGAAGCAACGCTGCGGATTGTTGAGACCAAAAAACCACTTAATGACCTGACCAGCCACGTTTGTGAAGTGGTCACCGGTGCAGTAAAGGTTGGCGCAACAGCAACCATCAACGTCGATAGCGAACGTCGTCAAAAAATAGTTCTGAATCACACCGCGACCCACCTGCTGCAGGCCGCCATGCAGAAGATACTCGGCGACCACGTCAAACAGGCAGGTTCGCTGGTCACCCCCGAGCGACTCCGTTTCGACTTCACCCACTTCTCACCGGTCAGCAGCAAAGAGCTGGTCAAGATCGAGGAAGAGGTCAACCGGCAGATTCGCGTCAACGCCGAGGTTGAGTCGCAGGTGATGGCCGCCGACGCAGCCCAGGCCGCTGGAGCCATGGCACTGTTCGGCGAAAAATATGGCGATGAAGTCCGCGTCATCAGTGTCGGCGACTACAGCATGGAACTCTGTGGTGGCACCCACGCCCGCGCCGCTGGCGATATCGGCCTGTTCCGCATCCTCTCGGAAGGCGGAATTGCCGCCGGGGTACGGCGGATCGAAGCGGTCACCGGTGACGGTGCCCTGAGCCAGGTTCATCAGCAACAGCAGACCCTGCAACGCTTGGCGACACTGGTTAAAAGCGATCCGCAACAACTGGAAACCCGCCTGCGGAAACTCCTTGAGCAGCAGAAAGAGCTGGAGAAAGAGCTGGAGCAATTACATGCCCAGGCCAATGCCGATCGCAGTGGCGAATTGATCAATCAAGCCCAGGAGGTTGGCGGTATCAAACTGTTGGCGGTCAAGGTCGACGGTGTTGACGGCAAGGGTCTACGCGAGTTTTCCGACCAACTGCGCGACAAGCTCGGCTCAGGAGTGCTGGTGTTGGTTTCGACCGAAGGCGGCAAGGTCGCCCTGCTGGTAGCGGTCACCAAAGATGTCACTGACAAAATCAAAGCTGGCGCGCTGATCAAACCTCTGGCCGAGATCATCGGCGGCCGTGGTGGCGGTCGTCCCGAGCTGGCTCAAGCGGGCGGACCCGACGTCGAGAAAGTCGAAGCCCTGCTGCAAGCTGCACCAGAGCAACTGCTACAACTTCTTAGCTAAGTGCTCGCTACGTATACGCAAAGCTAGACTTATTCGCTGATTCGGCTATATTGGCCAATGAGTCTAGCACCAAAAGAACGTGTTTTCGTGTTTTCAACAGCACAAAGTGCCTCACCAACGATTCGGCGAGGAACCCCAAGCTCCTCGCCCTGCACACTGTCACTGCTGATATTGGATCTTCATGCTGCAACAGGAACTGACCAATAATCCGGAACTGGTTCAGGAGCAACCACCAAAGACCCTTCTGGTTGTCGACGATGAACCGATCATTTGTCAGCTCTGCGCCCGGGCCCTGAGCAACTTTAATGTTTTGCAGGCTGGCGACGGGCGTCAAGCTCTTGACATGCTTGAAACAAATGAGATCGACATCATTCTCAGCGATGTCATGATGCCAAACCTGAGCGGCCTCGACCTGTTGCGCTCGGTCAAAAAACAGCAGCCCGACCTGGCGGTTATCCTGATGACCGGCTACAGTGACAAAGAGGTCATTCTCCAGGCGTTAAAGGCTGGTGCTGACGATTTCATCAGCAAACCGATCAATCTGCTGCAGTTGCGCACCACCGTCGACAAGGTCCTGGACAAGCTGCTGATGCGGCAAGAACTGGCCAACCTCAAGCAGTTAGATAAACTCAAAAGCGACTTTCTCGGCCTGATCTCCCATAAACTGAAAACCCCGGCGACGGCAATCTCTCTGTTTATTCAAAACATTGCCGATGGCATCAGCGACCCCAATGAAGCAAACTTCCAACGCATGTTGTCGATGGTGCAGGATGAAACCCAGCATCTGGAGCACCTGATTCAGGACCTTCTCTACTTCAGCAGTGTGATCCTCAAAGACGACCAGCTGCAACTAGAACCGATCGAACTGGGCCGCATTGCGCGCCAGGTGGCCACCACCCTGGAACCGGCAGCGGCGAACAAACAACTGGACTTCCAAATCGACATTGAGCCACCGTTGCCGCCAACGCCGCTGACTCTTGACCGGACCCGGATATCCTTTGCCATTCGCGCACTGCTCGACAACGCGATTAAATTCACCCCCCAGGGAGGCTGCGTTCGCTTGGAAGGGAAACTGCAGGACGAACTGGTCCTGTTGCAGGTTCGCGACACCGGATGCGGCATTGCCCCGCAGGAAATCAATAAAGTTTTCAATAAGTTTTATCAGATCGACCGGGAAAACACTGGCCAGATCCGCGGCTTTGGTCTCGGCCTCTTTTATGCCCGCGATTTTGTCCGCAAGATGGGAGGCAGCCTGCACCTTGAGAGCCAACCGGGACTGGGCTCGGTGGCAACAATCCAATTCCCGCTGTCAGACTAACTTCGAGCCTACCGTAAAAATATCCTATCCCCTCCATTTGTCGCTCCGTAAAGCTTTTTTTTCACTGGTTTTTTGTGCTATGTTTCGTCTTTTATCTTTTCGGCAAATTTTCATCTCAGGAGGATGTCGATGTTCAAAGGAACAACCATCTGCTGCGTCCGTCGTGGGTCGGAAGTTGCCCTGGCCGGCGATGGTCAGGTCAGCCTCGGCAATACCGTCATGAAACACGGTGCACGCAAGATCCGCCGCCTCTACCAGAACCAGATTCTGGCCGGATTTGCTGGCAGCACCGCCGATGCCTTTACCCTGTTTGAAAAGTTTGAAGCCAAACTGGAGGAATTCCGTGGCAATCTGCCGCGCGCCGCTGTTGCCCTGGCCAAAGACTGGCGTACCGACCGGGCACTGCGCCGCCTGGAAGCCCTGTTAATCGTCGCTGATAAAGACGTCACCTTGGTCATTTCCGGCTCCGGCGATGTTATCGAGCCGGATGACGATGTCGCCGCGATCGGTTCAGGCGGCAGCTTCGCCCTGGCCGCGGCCAGAGGGATACTCAAGCACTCGGAAATGGGCGCGGAGCAGATCGTCAAAGAAGCGTTGCTGATCGCCGCTGACATCTGCATCTACACCAATGACCGTATTTCTGTCGAGGTTTTAGCGTGACCAACTTTACCCCACGTGAAATTGTTTCGGAACTGGACCGCTACATCATCGGCCAGAACGATGCCAAGCGCGCTGTCGCTGTTGCCCTGCGGAACCGTTGGCGCCGCCAGCAGGTCGAAGGTGACCTGCGCGACGAGATCGTACCAAAAAACATCATCATGATCGGACCGACCGGAGTCGGCAAAACCGAGATCGCCCGCCGCCTGGCCAAATTGGCCCAAGCGCCCTTCATTAAGGTCGAGGCAAGTAAGTTTACCGAAGTCGGCTACGTCGGCCGGGATGTTGAAAGTATGGTTCGCGACCTGTTGGACCTGGCCATCATTATGGTCAAGGAAGAGGAAGCGAAAAAGCAGCATGTCAAGGCTGAGGCCAATGCCGAGGAGAGACTTCTTGATCTTCTACTGCCGGGCGATTCCGACCACTCTCCGGACAAGCTGGAGCAGCAGAAACACACCCGCGACAAGCTGCGCAAACTGTTGCGCATGGGAGAACTGGACGAGCGTTTTGTTGAGCTGGAATCTGAAATCAGCAGCATGCCACAGATGAACATCCTCACCCCGCAGGGCGGTGAAGACATGGGGATGAACATGAAGGAGATGTTCGGCAACCTGTTCCCGAAAAAGACCAAGCGCAAGCGGATCAAAGTCAGCGAAGCCCGTGAGATATTAAAGGAGACCGAAGCGGATAAGCTGGTCGATATGGAAAATGTCACTACGCTGGCACGCGAACGGACCGAGCAGACCGGTATCATTTTTATCGATGAAATCGATAAAATTGCCAGCCGTGAAGGGATGGGCGGGCCGGAGATTTCGCGCGAAGGCGTGCAGCGCGACATCCTGCCGATCGTTGAAGGGAGCACCATCAACACCAAGCATGGACCAGTCAAAACCGACCATGTGCTGTTTATCGCCGCCGGTGCCTTTCACGTCAGTAAACCCTCGGACCTGATTCCAGAACTGCAGGGACGCTTCCCAATCCGGGTCGAACTGAACAGTCTTGGTGAGGAGGAATTTTATCGCATTCTCACCGAGCCGAAGAATGCCTTAACGCGCCAATACATAGCGCTGCTGGAAACCGAATCGATACAGTTGGAATTCGCCGAGGAGTCAATTCGTGAAATCGCCAAGATGGCCAAGGCGGTCAATGATCGGACCGAAAACATTGGTGCCCGGCGCCTGCACACAATTTTAGAAAAGCTGCTCGAAGATCTCTCCTTCGACGCTCCAGAACTGACCGAGCGCCACGTTGTGATTGATGCCGCAGAGGTGCGTCGACGATTGTCTGACATCAGCCAGGATGAGGACCTGTCACGCTACATCCTGTAAAGGCGGTAGGAAGCAGCTAAAATCCACAAAGCTCAACGGGCGACCGATAAGTCGCCCTTACGAAAGCATAAAAAAATGCAAAAATTAATCGAAAAAGCCAACGTTTTAATGGAAGCACTGCCGTGGATCAAAAACTTCTACGGCAAAACCATTGTCATTAAATACGGCGGCAACGCCATGGTCGAAGAACGGCTCAAAGAAGGTTTTGCCCGCGACGTCATCCTGATGAAATATATCGGTCTTAACCCGGTAGTGGTTCACGGTGGTGGCCCGCAAATCGGCAAAGTCCTTGAGGCGATGAAGATCGAAAGCAACTTCATCCAGGGGATGCGCGTCACCGACAGCGTTACCATGGATGTCGTGGAAATGGTCCTTGGCGGCAAGGTCAACAAGGAGATCGTCAACAACATTAATCGCCATGGTGGCAAAGCGGTCGGTCTGACCGGCAAAGACGGTGGCCTGTTAACCGCACGAAAACTGGAAATGACCGCCGTCAATCCGGACACCTTGACCCCGGAAATTATCGATATCGGTATGGTCGGCGAGGTCGTAACCGTCGACCCGACAGTCATCCGCGCTCTGGAAGAGAGTAACTTCATTCCAGTGATCGCACCGATCGGCTGCGGCTTAAACGGCGAAACATACAACATCAACGCCGATCTGGTCGCAGGCAAGATTGCCGGCGCCCTAAAAGCGGAAAAGCTGATCCTACTGACCGACATCGAAGGCGTTAAAGACAAACAAGGCAAACTAATTTCGACGATTGATATCCAGCGCGTCCCTGATCTGATCAATGACGGCACCATCTCCGGCGGCATGATCCCCAAGGTCAGCTGCTGTGTTGAGGCGATCGAAGAGGGAGTGGTCAAGACCCACATTATCGACGGCCGGATGGAACACGCCTGCCTGCTGGAGATATTTACCGACAAAGGGATCGGCACCGCCGTTGCGAGGTTCACACCATGAGCAAATCACAAGGCTGGATCGACCGGGGCCTGACTTCCGTCGCCATGACCTACGGCCGATATCCCCTGGTGGCCGATTGCGGCCAAGGGAGCTGGCTGCTCGATGTCGATGGCAAACGTTACCTCGACTTCCTCGCTGGCGTCGCGGTCAACAACCTGGGTCATTGTCACCCCAAGGTGGTGGCCGCCATTCAAGAGCAAGCCGGCAAACTGTTGCACTGTTCCAACTTCTATCACATCCCGCAGCAGATCGAGCTGGCGGAACTGCTTTGCCAGCACTCCTTTGGCGACCGGGCATTTTTCTGCAATTCCGGTGCTGAGGCCAACGAAACAGCGATCAAACTGGCGCGCAAATACAGCAGTGAAAATCACTGTGCCGAGCGGACCGAAGTGATTACCGCCGTGGCGTCCTTCCATGGCCGGACCCTGGCTGGCATCAGCGCCACCGGGCAAGATAAAGTCAAAGCGGGCTTCGCTCCATTGCTCCCGGGCTTCACGCATGTGCCCTTCGGCGATTGCGAAGCGTTGCGCGCGGCAGTCGGGCCGAACACCTGCGCCATCATGCTCGAACCGGTGCAGGGCGAAGGTGGAGTCAACGTTCCACCGGCTGGCTACCTGCAGGCGGTCCGGGAACTGTGCGACCAGCAAAAGCTGCTGCTGATTTTTGATGAAGTACAGGTTGGCTGCGGCCGAACCGGCAGCCTGTTCGCCTATCAGCAGGAAGGGGTTGAACCGGACGTGATGACCCTGGCCAAAGCTTTGGCCGGTGGCCCGCCGATCGGGGCGATGATCGCCAAAGAGAAATTCGCCGTCGCCCTCGGCCCCGGCACCCACGGTTCAACCTTCGGCGGCAATCCGCTGATGGCGGCCGCAGCACTGGCGGCAATGAAAGTCTATCTCGAAGACGACATCCTTGAGAACTGCCTCGCCATGGGCGACTATCTGCGGCGGAAACTGGAAGAACTGCAAGAAAAATATGCCTTTATTGTCGCGGTCCGCGGTCGCGGCCTGATCCTTGGCATGGAGCTGAATATTGAAGGCGGCGAGATGGTCAAAACCGCTCTCGAGCGGGGCCTGCTGATCAACTGTACGGTCGGCAAAGTGCTGCGCTTTTTGCCACCGTTGACCGTCAATCAGGACGAAATTGAGCAAATGCTAGAAATCCTCGAAGGGATTTTTGTTGAATATCAGGAGAAAAACCATGACTAAAGATTTCCTCTGCCTTTCCGATTGGTCGCTGGAAGATCTGGAAAAGATCTTCGCCCTGACCACAGAACTCAAAGCCAAGCAGAAAGAGGGCTCTGCCCACAAACTGCTCGAAGGGCAGACCCTGGGGATGTTGTTCGAAAAGAGTTCCACCCGGACCCGCGTTTCCTTTGAAGTCGGCATGTTCCAACTCGGCGGTCACGCCCTGTTCCTTGCCTCCGGCAACACCCAGATGGGCCGCGGCGAACCGATCAAAGACACCGCCCGAGTGATGGCCCGCTACTGCGACGGCATTATGATCCGTACCTACTCGCAGGCTGCAATCGAAGAATTTGCCGAACAGTGCTCGGTCCCGGTGATCAACGGTCTGACCGACATGTACCACCCCTGTCAGATCATGGCCGACCTATTTACGGTCAGCGAGCATAAAGAGGATTATCGCAATCTCAAATACTGCTGGATCGGTGACGGCAACAACATGGCCAATAGCTGGATCAACGCCGCTGCTATCTTCGGTTTTGAGCTGCGCGTTGCCACCCCGAAAGGCTACGAGCCGAACGCCGAGATTGTTGCCCGCGCCGAACAAGCCGGGGCCAAACTGATATTGACCAACGATCCGCAAGCCGCCGCAACCGGCGCCGATGTGCTGAATACCGACGTCTGGGCGAGCATGGGCCAGGAAGAAGAGCGGGCACAGCGGGAGAAGGCCTTTGCCGGTTTCCAGATCAATGCCGAGCTGGTCAAGCGCGCCGATCCAAAAGCAGTGGTCATGCACTGCCTGCCGGCCCACCGTGACGAAGAGATTACCGACGAAGTAATGGAAGGGCCGCACTCTATTATCTTTGATGAGGCAGAGAACCGACTGCACGTGCAAAAAGCCATCATGGCCACCCTGATGTCCCGCTAAAGACCGATGCAACTGACCTGTCCGCATTGCAGATTCAGTAAGAAGATCGATCCGACAAAGTTGCCGGATGGCGTCACCCAGGCAAGCTGCCCGCGCTGTAACATGGCGTTTGCGGTTCCGCAGGTGGAAGCAACCGCTCCGCTAAATGAAGCGGCGGCCGCGCAGATTGTTACTGAAGTTTCGCCAGCAACAACAGCGAACCAGGCGCGACTCGATGCGCAATCGAAAGCGGGCTTTTGGCTGCGCGTGGTGGCAACCATGATCGATACGGCCCTGCTCTTCGGCCTGCAATTTGTCCTCGGTCTGCTATTGATGCTGGCCGGTGTTGCCACCATCGGTAGCACAGACGAAATGGCTGGAGTGGTCACCTTATTCGGCACCATCGTCGGTCTTGCCTACTACGTTGTGTTCACCGCTCAGGGCGGCCAGACTCCGGGGAAAATGGCGCTACGCATTAAAGTCATCTGCCGTGACGGCAGTGACGTCGGCTATGGGAAAGCCGTCGTTCGTGAACTGTTCGGCAAATTTATTTCCGCTATTATTCTCGGCAGCGGCTACCTGATGGTTGCCTTTGACGAACAAAAACAGGGTCTGCATGATCGCATGGCCGATACCTACGTGATAAAACTATAAAACCGGAGCCGAGAAACCAGGCTCCGTATTCAAGGAGAAACAAGAATGAGCAAACCTGACATCAAAAAAGCGGTGCTCGCCTACTCGGGCGGCTTGGACACCTCGATCATCCTCAAATGGCTGGTCGAAGAATATGGCTGTGAAGTGGTCGCCTTTTCGGCCGACTTAGGACAAGGCGAAGAGCTCGATGGCATCCCGGCAAAAGCCAAGGCCACCGGTGCCTGCGCCTGCTACATCGAAGACCTGCGCGAAGAGTTTGTCCGTGATTTCGTCTTCCCGATGTTCCGCGCCAACGCTATTTACGAAGGCCGCTACTTCCTCGGCACCTCGATTGCCCGGCCACTGATCGCCAAGAAGCAGATGGAGATCGCCGCCGCCGAAGGTGCCGATGCGGTTTCTCACGGTGCCACCGGCAAAGGCAACGATCAGGTCCGTTTTGAGCTCGGCTACTACCACTTCGACCCAGCGGTCCACGTTATTGCCCCGTGGCGCGAGTGGGACCTGAACAGCCGTACCGCCCTGGAAGAGTACGCCAAGCAGCACGGCATTCCGGTACCAACCAGCAAAAAGAACCCCTGGAGCTCTGACCGCAACCTGCTGCACATCTCCTTTGAAGGCGACGTGCTGGAAGATCCTTGGGCCGAAGCTCCAGAACACATGTACGTGCTCACGGTTGCCCCGGAAGATGCTCCCGACACTGCGGAATTTGTTGAGATTGATTTCAAAAACGGTGACCCTATCGCAGTTAACGGCGAGCAACTCTCCCCGGCCAACCTACTTGCCAAGCTCAACGAACTGGGCGGCAAGCACGGCATTGGCCGCGTCGACCTGATGGAAAACCGTTACGTCGGCATGAAGAGCCGTGGCGTCTACGAGACTCCTGGCGGCACCATCCTCGAAGAAGCGCATCGCGGCGTCGAGTCGATCACCATGGACCGCGAAGTGATGCACCTGCGCGATTCACTGATCCCACGCTACGCCGAAATGGTCTACAACGGCTACTGGTTCTCTCCCGAGCGCGACGCCCTGCAGGCGTTGATTGACGATACCCAAAAGACCGTCAACGGCAAGGCACGCGTCAAACTGTACAAAGGGCACTGCCGAGTGGTTGGTCGTCAGTCCGATACCGACAGCCTGTTCAACGTCGAGTTCGCCACCTTCGAAGCCGACAAAGTCTACAACCAGGCCGACGCCGAAGGCTTCATCAAGATCAACTCGCTGCGTTTGCGCATCCGCAGCATGATGGATCAAAAACGCAAGTAGACCAGGCAGGGGCACGGCTTGCCGTGCCCCATTAAATAACAACAGGATGTAGGAACAAGGATTTCTATTCGCGGTCAAAACAGCCTCTGAACAGACAGATGCCGAGACCGGATAAAAAGACCGTTCCCTTGGAGCAAAGATGAGCAGCAAACTTTGGGGTGGCCGCTTCACCCAACCGACCGATAAATTCGTCGAAGAATTCACCGCTTCAATCGCATTCGACCAGCGTCTCTACGCCTACGATATCCAAGGCTCCAAGGCGCACGCCGAGATGCTCGGCCGCCAAGAGATCATCGCCACTGAAGAGGCGCAGCAGATCATCACCGGACTGGATGGGATCCTCAAGGACATCGAAGCCGGTAAGGTCGAGTTTTCGGTCGCGCTGGAAGATATCCACATGAACATCGAAGCGCGCTTGACCGAGCGGATCGGTGATGTCGGCGGCAAGCTGCATACCGGCCGCAGCCGCAACGATCAGGTGGCGGTCGATATCCGCCTCTACCTGCGCGATGAGATCGACATCATTCTCGACTATCTCGCCGCGCTGGAAGCCTCGCTGATCAAACAGGCCGAAGAAAACCTTGATGTCATTATGCCCGGCTACACCCATTTGCAGACCGCTCAACCGGTACTCTACAGTCACCACATGCTGGCTTACCGGGAGATGATCGCCCGCGACATGACTCGGCTACAGGATCTGCGCGCCCGCTTTAATGTGATGCCGCTTGGCGCCGGTGCCTTAGCTGGAACCACCTTCCCGATTGACCGCGAATGGGTTGCGCAGCAGCTCGGTTTTGATGGGGTCACCCGCAACAGCCTCGACTCGGTCTCCGACCGCGACTTTGCCATTGAGTTCTGCAGCTTTGCCAGCATTCTGATGATGCACCTGTCGCGCCTCTCCGAAGAGTTGATCCTCTGGTCGAGTGCCGACTTCAACTTCATCGAGCTGACCGACGCCTACTGCACCGGCAGCTCGATCATGCCGCAGAAGAAGAACCCTGACGTGCCGGAACTGGTGCGTGGCAAAACCGGCCGCGTCTACGGCAACCTGATGTGCATGCTGACGCTGATGAAGTCTCTGCCGCTGGCCTACAACAAGGACATGCAGGAAGACAAGGAGCCGCTGTTCGATACCCTCGATACGGTCAAAGGCTCGCTGAAGATCTTCGCTGACATGATCGCCGAGATGGCGGTCAAGGGCGATAACATGCGCATCGCCGCAGCACGCGGCTTTTCCACCGCCACCGACGTCGCCGATTACTGTGTCCGCAAAGGGCTGCCCTTCCGTCAGGCCCATGAGGTGGTCGGCAAAACGGTCGCTTACTGCGTTGCCAACGGTAAGGATATCCCCGAATTAAGCCTCGCCGAATTTCGCGAGTTCTCCACGCTGATCGAGGCCGACATCTACGACTTCGTCACTCTCGAAGCCTCGGTCAATGCCCGTAAGGCAACCGGTGGTACAGCCCGTGAAGCGGTCGAGCGGGAACTGTCCCGATTAAAAAAATAAGCCGCCTCCGTAGGGGCGACCCGCTGGGTCGCCCGCTTCGATAAGTTCCGAATTATCACAAACACGGGCGAGCCAACGGCTCGCCCCTACAAAAAGATAACGAAAACGCCATGCGAATAAGATATCTACTTACAGCGACCGTTGCCATGCTGATCATCACCGCCTGCGGCAACAAGGGTCCGGTACGACCACTGGAGGTCCAGCTGCCCGGTTCGGTCACAGCACTGGAGTTGCGGCAACAGGGTGAGGCGTTACTGCTTGGCTGGCAACTGCCGACGCACAATCTGGATGGCAGCCCTCTGGCGCAACCACCGGCGGTTGACATCTATCGCATGACCTTCGATCCACAGGACGATTGCCCCGAATGTTTTGACCGTTCAACACTGCTGGTCAGTATCAATCCTCAACTGCCGAAACCGGCTCAACAGGTCGGTCCGCGTTTCCTTCTGCATGACCGACAGGTCAAAGTCGGAAAAGGCTATCAGTACAAACTGGTGACCCGTAACGAGGATGATGAAATCGGCAAACCGGTGATTGTGCGACTGGCCTGCTCCCAAGCGTTGCCCGCTCCGCAAAATTTCCAAGCCACGCCGCATGACCGCTCAGTACAGCTGCAATGGCAGGCACTGACTCCAGCTGTTGGTGTCAGCCTGATAGGCTATCAGCTTTACCGCCGCGTCGCTGTCGACGACAACCCTTATCCACTCAACCCGCAACCTCTACAGCAAGCCAGTTTCGAGGATTTCAGTCTCGACAACGGCACCAGCTACCAGTATCGGGTCCGAGCGCTGGTCAAACGGGACGGTAAACAGATGGAAGGACTCGCGACCCCCGAGCTGAGCGTCATCCCCAAAGCGGGAATCTGAGAACCGGTTAAGCCCCCGACAAACAGGCTAAAATCGACATTCAACGGCGCCGTGGGATCTTTACTTTCCCACGGCGTTATGCTAGCAATACTGTTTATTCTGCGCCATTATTGCGGCGCTTTTTATTGAATTTTCAGTTTCACTGACAGAGAGACAACAGCGTGATTGTGCCCCGCTAACATGCCCGGTCACAAACAGAGGAGAGACTATGTTTCACGGATCTATGGTTGCCATCATTACCCCCTTCGACGCTGAAGGAAATTTTGATGAGGAAAGCTACCGCCAACTGATCGAATTCCAGATTGAAAACGGTACTGACGTCATCGTCCCCTGCGGGACCACTGGTGAGTCAGCGACCTTAAATTATGATGAGCACAACCGAGTCATCAAAACCTGTATCGAGCAGGTCAATAAACGGGTTCCGGTGATCGCCGGCACTGGCTCCAACTCAACCGCCGAAGCGATCGAAATTTCTCAGCACGCCAAGGAAATGGGAGCCGATGGTCTGCTGCTGGTCTCCCCCTACTACAACAAACCCTCCCAGGAAGGTCTGTTCCAGCATTTCAAAGCCCTCGCCGAGAGCGTCGTTCTGCCGCAGGTGCTGTACAATGTCCCAGGCCGCACCGGCATGAATATGACCGCCGCCACCACCATCCGCCTGGCCGAGTTTGACAATATTGTCGCCATCAAGGAAGCTTCCGGCGACCTGACCCAGGCCAGCGAGATCATCGCCAATGCCGGTGACAAGATCGACGTCCTATCCGGCGACGATTTTCTTACTCTGCCGCTGATGGCTTGTGGTGCGAAGGGGATCATTTCGGTGACCGCCAATATCATGCCGAAACAGGTCAAGGCAATGGTCACAGCGATCCAGCAGGGGCAATGGGATGACGCCCGCAGAATGCATCTAAACCTGCTTGACGTCCACCAGGCGATGTTCATCGAAAGCAATCCGGTGCCGGTGAAAACCTCCGCTGCACTGATGGGCAAATGCCAGGCTGACGTCCGCCTGCCGCTGGTCGGCATGGGCTCGGGAACACTGGAAAAACTGCAGACCGTCCTGCGCAAGCACGCATTGATTTAAGGAAGCCATCCTATGAACGTAGCAATTGTCGGCGCTGCCGGCCGCATGGGCGGTCGCCTGATTCATGCCGTTTTGGAAGCCGAAGGCCTGGAATTGACCGGTGCCGTTGAGCGTCCCGGCCATCCACAGATCGGCCTCGATGCCGGACTGGTTGCCGGAGCCGGGGAATTGGGCGTGCAGATCAGCGATGACCTGGCGACCGCCATGGCCGACTCCGATGTGCTGATCGACTTCACCTTTCCCGATGTCACCCTGCAGAATCTGGCGATCTGCGCCGCACAGGGCAAGATGGTGGTCAGCGGTTCGACCGGATTCACCCCCGAACAGCGGGCCGAAGCGGAAACGTTCGCCGAGAAGATCCCGGTGGTCCTGGCGCCAAACATGAGCGTCGGCGTTAACGCCTGCTTCAAGCTGCTCAAGGAAGCGGCGAAAATCCTCGGTGATGACTTTGATGTCGAAGTGGTCGAACTGCATCACAACAAAAAGAAAGATTCGCCGAGTGGCACTGCGGTGCGTATGGGCGAAGTGGTCGCTGAGGAATTGGGCCGCGATTACAACAAAGTCGCCAACTTCCACCGCGAAGGGATGTGCGGCGAACGGAGTAAAGATGAAATCGGCATGCAGACAGTGCGCGGCGGTGATATCATCGGTGAACACACCGTCTACTTCATCGGCATGGGTGAGCGGATCGAAATCAGCCACCGCGCCATGAGCCGCGACATGTTTGCCCGCGGTGCCGCCCGCGCCTGCCAGTGGATCGCCGGCAAGGGCCCTGGAATTTACGATATGCAAGATGTCTTGGCATTAAAATAAGCCACGTCAAAAATCGCCCCCCTGAGGAGAACGAAAAATGAAACGTATTTTGGCTCTGCTTTTGATCGCGTCTGTTCTGTTTATTTCCGGCTGTGAAACCTTCCGTGGTCTCGGCAAGGATGTTGAAGACGCAGGTGAGTGGGTTCAGGATAAAGCAAAGTAATAAATCAAAAAGAGCAATTTAAAGATTCAAGCAGGGCGACCTCTCAAAGGTCGCCTTTTGCACAATTGACCGATCAATAATTTCAGGAGACAACTGATATGGCCCGTATTAACGACAACTATCTAAAACTGCAGGCAGGCTACCTCTTCCCGGAAATCAGCCGCCGCATCAACGAGTTCACCACCGCCAACCCCGATGCCAGCATTATTCGTCTCGGCATCGGCGATGTCACCAAGCCGCTGGTTCCAGCCGTCCTCAAGGCCTTCCACGATGGCGTTGACGACATGGCCAAGGGCGACAGCTTTCACGGCTACGGCCCAGAGCAAGGCTACGATTGGCTTTCGCAGGTGATCATCGACAAGGCCTATAAGCCGCTCGGCGTCGAACTAAAGACCAGCGAAGTCTTCATCTCCGATGGTTCCAAATGCGACAGCGCCAACATCCTCGACATCTTTGACCTCGGCAACAAAGTGGCTATCGGCGATCCTGTCTACCCGGTCTACAACGACACCAACGTCATGGTCGGTCGCAGCGGTCAGGTCGATGATAAAGGCTACTACGAGGGCCTGGTCTACATGCCCTGCACCGAGGAGAACGGTTTTGCCCCGGCCTTCCCGAGCGAAAAGGTCGATGTCATCTATCTCTGCTTCCCGAACAACCCGACCGGCACCGTTGCGACAAAAGAGCAGCTTAAAGCCTGGGTCGATTACGCCATCGCGAACGATGCCGTAATCCTCTTCGACGCGGCCTACGAGGCCTTTATCACCGAAGCTGACATCCCCCACTCGATCTACGAAATTGAAGGTGCTAAGCAGTGCGCCATCGAGTTCCGTTCCTTCTCCAAGACCGCTGGCTTTACAGGCGTACGCTGTGGCTTGACCGTCGTGCCGGAAGCGCTGATGGGCACGACCGAAAGCGGTGAGAAGTACAGCTTTAACAAGCTCTGGAACCGCCGCCAGTGCACCAAGTTCAACGGCGTCTCCTACCCGGTACAAAAGGCTGCCGCCGCTGTCTACAGCGACGAAGGCTGGGCGCAGGTCAAGGAGATCATCGACTACTACATGGCCAACGCCACGATCATCCGCGAAGGCTTAACCGCCGCCGGCATTGAATGCTTCGGCGGCGTCAACGCTCCCTATATCTGGCTGAAAACCCCGGAGGGGATGACCAGCTGGGATTTCTTCGACAAGCTGCTTAACGAGTGCTTCGTCGTCGGCACCCCCGGCAGCGGCTTCGGCCCAAGCGGCGAAGGCTACTTCCGCCTTTCCGCCTTCGGCGAACGCGCCAATGTAGAAACCGCAGTTGCGCGGATTCGGGAGAAGTGGGGCAAGTAATTGCTTTGCTGAAAATTCAAAAAGGGCGGCCATTCGGTCGCCCTTTTTTTATGCCCCCTAGATTAACAGGAGAATTTCTGCCGCGGCCGCGGAATCCGCTATAATCATCCTATGGTTATGCGTTTGTTACTGATTCTTTTGGCTCTATTGCTAGCGATGCCGAACGGCCCATCCGCGGCGCAATTCAAATGCCAACCAACTCAGGAAGACGAGATGGGCCCCTTCTACCGTCCAGGAGCACCGCTGCGCTCAAAGATCGGTGCAGGCTATTTGCTCACCGGCACGGTAAAATCGGCTGTGGATTGCACACCGATCGCTGCGCCGCTGATAGAATTCTGGCAAGCGGGAGTCAACGGCCGTTACGATGATGCTCACCGGGCTGCAGTTATTACTGGCAAAGCAGGGTACTACCAGCTTGAAACCGATTTTCCGGCCGAATATTATAGCCGGCCGCCGCATATTCACATCCGGGTTTCGGCCGCCGGTTTTCAGACGCTGGTAACCCAACACTATCTACGAAAAAAATCCTCGTCTGCAACCTTCGACCTGATTCTCACGCCTGAAAACTGACTAGGCTAAAAGTTCATGACCAACACTCAAACATCGGACTGACATGCTACTACTGATCACTTACATCCTGATCGCCCTGGTCTTCTCCTTCCTCTGCTCGATTGCCGAAGCGGTTATCCTAAGTGTCACCACCGCCCACATCGCATTACTGGAAAAAGACGGCAAAAAATCGGGCCGACTGTTGCGCAACCTAAAGGCCAACATCAACAAACCGTTGGCGGCGATCCTGACCCTCAACACCATCGCCCACACCGTCGGTGCCGCTGGTGCTGGAGCTCAAGCGACAAAGGTTTTCGGCAATGCTTACCTCGGCATCGCTTCGGTCATTTTAACCCTGCTGATCCTGATTTTTTCCGAGATTATCCCGAAAACCCTCGGTGCCCATTACTGGCGACAACTGGCCCCGGTGACCGCGATTAGCCTGAAGGGACTGATCTGGTTGCTCTACCCGTTTGTCAAACTCTCCGAACTGCTCACCAGAGGCTTGACTCATACGCCAAACTTGACCGGGTTCAGCCGCAAGGAATTTGTCGCCATGGCTGAATTGAGCGCCAAGGAAGGTCAGTTGGGACAACAGGAATCGATCATCCTGAAGAACCTGCTACGGCTGCGCAAAACCGAGATTGCCGACGCGATGACGCCGCGCACGGTGGTTTTCTCACTGCCGGAAACCTTGCGCGTTGAGGAATTCTTTCACAAGTACGACCAGATTCGTTTTTCGCGGATTCCAATCTATGCAGAGAATCAGGATGCGGTCACCGGTTTCGTCCTGCGCAGCGATCTGCTGCTGGCTCAGGCACGCGGCAACAGCGACAGCCCCTTAAGTAAATATTGCCGCGCGCTGCCGGCATTGTTGGCCAAGATGTCTCTGTCGCAGGCGTTTGACGAATTCATCCGACTGCGTGCCCATATCATGCTGGTGGTCGATGAATATGGTGGACTCAAAGGGCTGCTGACCTTGGAAGATTTAATCGAAACCGTCCTCGGGCTGGAGATTGTCGATGAAGGGGATGATGAGGTCGATATGCAGCAACTTGCCCGCCGCCTGTGGCGGCGCCGGGCCAAAGAGATGGACTTGGATCTCGACGACCTGTAAAGTTTTCGCATCAACCCATTAAGCGAAGAGGACCCCATGAAAAAACTCGGCATTATCCTGCTCGGTGTATTCTGCCTGCTTTACATTCTCAACCCTACGGCGGGGATTTTCGAACTGATCCCCGATAACCTGCCACTGATCGGCAATCTCGACGAAGCGGCAGCGGTTGCCGGGCTGTTGATGTGTCTGAAATATTTTGGCTTTGAGCTGCCCGACTTTTTTCGTCGCGGGGAAAAGGACGACAACGATATCACCATCAAATAGCGGCGATGACTACGAACTAAAAAGGCAGGACCATAATTGACCCTGCCTTTTCTCGAACAAAATCCCAGTGATATATTCTTTAAGCGTTTTGACGCTTGCGCCGATAAACAGCCAGTCCAAACAACCCGGCACCGAGCAGAATCAATGTTCCTGGTTCAGGAACAGGAGCAGGAACAGCAGGAACCTTGTCGCTGCCATCGTCGTCAAAACCCCGGAAGCGGGCAGCAAACCAATAATTTTGCCCGGAGCTCGAATCCTCTGACAAGGTATCAATAAAATCAGACTCCGTCAGAAGATCCAACCCACTGCCGGTCAGACTGAAGGTAAAGGTTTCGATATCTGCGACCGCAATCCCTCCGGTCGGACTGCCGCCTCCTATCCACGAGCTTGACGAAGCTCCGCCCAGATCGAAATCGCCAAACGGACTGGCGGGAACCGAGTCGTCAAAACTGCTCCCTCCCAGCAAGGTAGTAAATGATGCCGAGGTTGAAGCCAGACTGACACCAGAAACACTGTCGCCAGGAGTGTTAAACGCAAAAGCAACCAGATAGCCACCGTTAGCGGCTGGCGAATCGTTGGTTAATTCGACGATCACTTTTGCTATTGTCGAACTGGTAAAAGAGTAACTGAACGACCCCGAGTAATCCCCCAGGGCTTCAGTTGAATTTGCAGTATCGGCAACGATGGAAATTGCCCATACTGATGAAGTAGCAACAAATATCAGCAGCAGCAGTAAGGTTACTATTCTTTTCATCTTGGCCTCCTCAATTTTGCCTGAGGGTTAACTATCTACGTGACTAATTAGAATGCAAAATCAAGGCCAAACACAACTACCTAGAATTCCTAGCGAATAAATTCCGACGCTAATAGCACAAGAACAGTGTAAGCTTTTCCGACACCTACACTATGGGCCACCTATAATATTGCCGACCTTTTCACTGTTGCCAAAGACAAGTAGCCAACCATCGCTCGACGTTGCAATCGACCTCAGAAAAGACTGCTCCGAAATCGAAGCAGTCTTTTCTTTTGCTAAGCAAGAGATGATCGGAAGATGGGAAGGCCGAACCTCACAGGGGAATGTCGCAACGCTGAAGGCGGATTTTTGGTGAAAGACAAAGCCGATCTTTACGCTATCGGGCTACTCAAGTGGACGACAGGGTCGACAAACAGGAGATGATTTTTTCCCCTTTAGATGAAAGCAGGTATTGTTTTTTATTATCCCTATCTAACAACCCGGCATCTTTTAGAATTTTCAGGTGGAAATTGACCTTGGTATGGTCTTCGATCTCGAGCCGCCGGGCGATATCCATAAAACGCATACTGCCTTCCACTTTTAATAACTGAAGGGTTTTGCGCCGCGTTTCGTTGGCTAGACACTTGAACATTTTATCCATATTAAGAATTTCACCACAGTGGGCAAAGCGGGCTTCTTCAAGCGCCCTGCGCACTGCCACCAGCAGATCAGCAATCTTGAACGGCTTGGCAATATAATCATCCGCCCCCTTACGCATTGCCTCGACAGCACTATCAACCGTGGAAAAAGCGGTCAGCATGATGACCTTCGCTTTTGGATGACTCCGCTTGATCTGTGGCAATGCCTCCAGTCCGCCCATAACCGGCATAATGGAATCGAGCAACACCAGATCAAAGTCTTCCTGCTCCAGAGCCGCAAGTGCGGTCTCGCCGTTGCCCGCAGCAGCGAGGGAAAATCCGGCATCGCTCAGCACCTCAACCAGATTTTCGCGCAGGTCCTGATCATCATCAACAACCAAAATTTTTGTCATCTATAGCCTCTCCTCGGGGGAAAATAAGTCGAACCGTTGTTCCTTGTCCAACCTCACTGCTTAACTCAATCTGTCCGCCGTGCAATTCCATAATTCCATAGCAAATCGAAAGCCCCAACCCGGTTCCCTGGCCGACGGCCTTGGTGGTGAAAAAGGGATCCAGAACCAGGCCGAGTTGCTCGGCCGGAATACCACTGCCGCGATCACAGATATCAACAATAACCTGCTGATCCTCCTGACGGGTGCGAATCGCAATGGTCCCCCCTTCCGGGCTCGCATCCATGGCATTAACCAGGACATTCAGAAAAACCTCTTCTAATTTCCAGGGGATGCCGGAGATCGCCGCAACCGGGAAAAAATCGCAGTCAATCCGATAAACTTTGCGCCGCGCGCCGAGCAGATCCAAAGTACTTTCAAGCACCTTATTGATGGACGTTGGTGCAAACTGGGTTTCTTTCTCCGGCGAAAAAGCGAGCAGCTCTCTGGCTATATTAGAAGCACGGACAAGGTTCCGCTCAATCGTAGCAAAGCGCTTTTTCGTCCGCTCAGACTCCAGTGTCCCCGCTAGCTCTGCCTGTAACAGCTCTACGGTCATCGAAACATTGGTCAAGGGATTATTGATTTCATGCGCGATGCCGAAAGCCAGCTTGCCTAACGCATGCAGCTTTTCAGCTTTGGCGAAGCGGACCAGTCGTTCTTCGATCAGCAGGCGGCGCTCTTCGTCAAAGATATACAGGGCGTGCATGAAAAAATGCAGGATAACAAAAGCCGATAAGCCGCGGAACAGTTCGATCGGTAAGTTCAGCAGGGGCAAATGAGCGCCGGAGGGGACCACCCCGGTCAAGATGCCGTAAAGCATCAAGGCATAGCCGGCCCCGGCAAAATTTCGCGCCCCTTTGTCGCTGATATTTATCAACGTACGTGAGTAGTAGAGTAAGCCGATCCCGGAGAAAAATGCCCCCGGCAGGCCGATGAAATTGCGAACACGAGCATTGATAAAGGAGTAGTCATCAATAAAGGAATAACCCTCGACACTAGACTCCGATAGATAAGAGAGAACCACCAGCAGCAGCAAAACAGCCAATGGAATCGGCAGTATATTGAAAATTTTCCGCCGTTCCGGGAAAGCCAAGCGCAGCACCCGAACTCCGAAGGCCAGTAAAAAAATAAAGGAAACCAGAACCAAGAGTAATTTCAAACTGTAGATCAGCGGAGCAAAACGTTCCGGAAAGGTCAAAAAAGGCAGGTTCTGATAAAGCTCAAACCATTCATGGAAGGCATGGCTGTAAGCAAACAGGGCGAACAGCCATAGAATCCCGGCTATTTTCAGATGACTGGCCCGGGTATCGCGCGAGGTAATTGAAACGCCGATGGCAAAAAATGCCATTCCATAGAAAAGATAGAGAAGAAAGATAAGAAAATCGGCTGGCATGTGGCTAAGCATAGCGCACCGGAGGGTATTCGGCAAAATAAGCGGAGCAGAAACCTAGCACCTGCAACCGAGAAGAAAAAAGTTTTTTCAATTCCCCCCCCCATTCACGATAGTTATCCTAGTAAATACGGATAGCTATACAAGACCTGTGAAGTAAACTTCACAGGGGATCGTTGTTTTGTGAATTTCTTTCATCTGGAAGCCTTCCATTTTTAGCCCTATCCTCAGAAACATGAGAAAAGTCTCTGGCTCGGCAGGTATTAATAACCTATCAATGGGGAGCGCTATGATCAAAAAAATTGCTTTAGGATTTACCGTTATTTCAATGTCGTTGTTGTTTATGGCGATCAATCCTTGCTACAGCCAAAACGACGCAACCTATGTTGGTGCGGAAAAATGTCGAGAGTGCCATGAAAGAACCTTTGAAGGTTGGAAAACCACAGTTCACCCGTACAAGTTCCAGGAGATATCTCCCGATAAGGTGGTTGCTGATTTCAACAAAAACAACACCTTGAAAACTGGCGACTACACCTCAAAAATGGCCAGAAAAGGCAATGACTACTTTATCACGACCATAGGTCCGGACGGCCAAGAGCATACCTATAAGGCAAAATACACGATCGGCTCGGTCTGGAAGCAGCGCTTTGTCACCGAATTCCCGAACGGCGGGCTGCATATCCTCCCTGTCCAGTGGAACGTCAAAAGCCAGGAGTGGGTTGACTATCATGGCCTGAAAAAACAGAAGCCAGGTGATGGAAAATACTGGAGCGATAAAGGCCGTACCTATCAATTCAAATGTTCTGGCTGTCACAATACCGGGACGCAATTTGCTTATGACAAGAATACCAATACCTTCAGTGGAACCATGTGGGCAGATAAAGGCGTTGCCTGTGAAGCATGTCACGGCCCCGGCAGCAACCATATCAAAGCTGAAGGCAAAGACCTGATCACGACGATTGTCAATCCGGCGAAAATTTATGATAAAAACCGTGCCGCGATGGTCTGCGGTCAGTGCCATACCCGCGGCAGCAGCACGACAGAATTTCTCGGTGCGCAGAAAACCGGCTACCCACATGATTACGAAGTCGGCGGCAATCTTAATTTTGCCTATGACGAAAAACCAGGTCTGAACCCGGACGGTTCGTCACGGCAGCATCACCAACAGTATATTGACTACAAACAGAGTAAACACTTTGAGACCGGCGTCATGTGTTGGGACTGCCACTATGTCCATCGCCAAGGAACCTCCAACGCCTTCCAGACCAAACTCCCGGGATCGTTCTTGTGCAAGAACTGTCATATTGATGTCGCCAAAACTGGCGTCCACGGCATTCACAGTACCAATGACTGCGTAGGTTGCCATATGGCCCCGGTGGCCAAAAGTGCAACTGCTGGGGATATTAAATCCCATAATTTCCAGGTGATCCTGCCGCATAAAACCGTTGAGCTTGGCGCCAAGCAAGCCAATGCCTGCAACCTCTGTCATTACCATAAAGACGACAAGCCTGCAGACCTGGCAAGAGTTATTGATTCGATCAAAAAGAAAAGTTGGGATAAATACAAATAGTTCCATCGTGACCCTGGTTAGCGTCCATTCGGAGAGCCCGGATGGACGCTAGGGAATACACCAAACTTTTCTAAGATCGAGGGAGACACATGAGTAAACAAGTTAAAAAATTACCACTAGTGCTCCTGCTGATTCTCGGTGTCGTTATCATAGCTGGCGGGACGACAGGCTACATATATGTCGGTTCAGATGAATTCTGCGCTTACAAATGTCATCAAATGTCAACCAGGGGTGCCACCTGGCAGCAGTCTTCGCATAAAGATGTAAAATGTATCACCTGTCATTCCGAACCTGGTTTTATAGGTGAACTGAAAGCCCATATTGATGGGATTAGCTACCTGACTTCTTTCCTGAAAGATACGACCACGCACAGTACCGTCTTTGCCTTCGAGCGGAATCCGGCCAGACTCAAATCATGCTTGCATTGTCACCCGGCAGAAAAACTGCGGGATGAAACGGAAGCCATCCGGATGAACCACGAACAGCATGTCGTCAAAGAGCAGTTGCTATGCACCGATTGTCATCAAGATGCCATTCACGGCACGCTGGGCTTTGAAACAGAGATGATGCGGCCAAGGGAAAAGAACTGCATTTCCTGTCACCTTAAAGTCGGCGCACTGACCAACTGTGAAAGTTGTCATACGCGACCGGTGGTCAGAAGCAAGAGCCGTTTCTTTGATCTGGAATCTCTGGAGGAGCCAGGGCTACGGCCGAAGGGAGAGAACTGATGACCCTATGCTTTTCTGTCTAAAAGACATCTACAAGAGCACCTAATATCGACCTGTCCCTCTTTTCCTGGAACAGGCACTCAAAAAAACGGGGCGACAGCTTAGGCTATCACCCCGTTGTTGTTTTTTTCAATCCAGATTCTTTTGCGCTGCAACGGTGCGACAAAAAAATGGGTGTATAAAAACAATCTGATCAATACGATTTTTTCGGCAGGTTCCAAACGCTCTCACGCGCTCCAGTTTCAGTTATAAATTCACCTTCATAGCCGAAACTGACCGCCACAACCGCGGGTGAAAGATCCATGTCGGAATCAAATAAAACCTTTTGCTCCAGAGAACCACCTACAGCTCGAGCTAAATCGACATAATCGAGGACAACATGGTCGGTGTTCAGAAGGAATAACTTCAGCTTAAAGTCGTAAACTCTCGCCAGATTGATTTGCGGATAGTCGGCAAAAGAAAAACCACCCGTTATGTTCAATTTATTATTCTGCGCTGCTATGTGGTAATCGACCTTTACATAAAGATCCCGCCAATGCCGTTCTCCGCTCATCGCCGCCGCATGGAGGGGAACAATCGTTTTCCGGTCGGCCTTTGCTCCCTTATAAAAGCCCGAGGTCGCCTGACATCCAGAAAACAACAGAACAGAGAAAAGAATCGAACAGAGAATCAGCGCTCGGTGGTTCAGCATAAAGAACTCCTTGAATTATCACTTAGGTCCGATTTTAACGTAGACGCAAGCCGTCATTCAAGCAAAGCAATTCTGCAAGGGGGTCGAAAACCCTGGGTGGCTCAGTGAAGGCAAAACAAGACATTGAGAGGCCGCAAGGACATTTACGCGAGTGCTGTGCGCAAATCCCCTGAGATCAATCGACAGCATTGGTGCGCTAAGATTCCGACAACCTGTTTCCTAGCGACTTGTCCATTCGTGCCGGACACGCTCTTCCAACCAATCCAGATCACGCAGCGAAACCTTCATCAATTTGGCATATTGCAAACATAAGGTTTTTTTCCCGGCCTGCTCAAAAGACACTTTCACCTTGCCGTTCTTACACTTCCCCTGGATAAAACCTGGGCCCCATTCTGGTTTGCCGAGGATACGGACCCGGTCTCCGTGGAAATATTCCATCGCTACCTCCCGGATCAACAGATTCATTAAAACAACCGACAACCTAATAACGAATAGCGCCTTTATCCGGGAAGTCAAACAGGGAACAAAGAATTTTCCTCTATTTTTTAGATAGTTAAAAGTTTCTTCAAATCAGTCGGATTGCGATTTTACAACATCGGTAACCGCCCGACCCGCTGCCAACCAGCCGAGAATCCCTTCGCTCAGATGGTAAACATCCCGCCTCTGCGTCGTTTCAAGCAGAAACTCGCCGACCAGGGAGGTCCGATAACCACTGCGGCAGATCAGTCCCACTGGCTGTTCGGCCGGAACCTGTCGATTTAACCGCAACAGCCAGTCAGCTGGATCACTCTGACCATCGTGAGAAAAAAAAGTCAGCAGCAAGCTCCCGGCAACAACGCCGGTCAGCGCCCATTCCTCTGCCCGGCGGATATCGACCAGCGCGCCGCCCTGCTGCTGCAACAGAACCAGTTCCTGATTATTCATTTGCTTGAACGTTCTTTGCACAATTGCTCCTTGGTAGAGAACTATTAATATTCAGATTACAATATTAATAGCAGTGCGCCGCTCATGTAAATGCATCCTGAGAAAAATCGGCTAGAATTAACCGAAACAGATCAGCAACCGTCAAACCAAACAGGTTTCTTTGCCGTGCACTGCAAAAAGGAGGAGAACTATGCTGCCGACCTATGAAAACATTCTGGTTGCAACGGATTTTACTCCCAATTCCGACAACGCCTTCAAGCATGCGGTTATGCTCGGCCGGTTGAACGACGCCAAAATCCATCTGCTGCATGTTGTTCCGCAGGTTGACACCAGCATGCGCAGTTACCTTTCGGCGATCATGGGGCAAGAGCGGCTGGAAGAGTTCGAACAAACGCATGAACAGGAAGCCCACGATGTCCTAAAAAAGGAATTGGAGGCCTTTGCCAAAGCAGAGCTGGCTGACTTCCCCGAAGACCAGCAACGCTTTGCTGGCGCTTCAATTGCCATCGGCAACCCGGTTACTTGTATTCTCGAAGCGGCCGCGCGACAAAATGCAGATGTCATCGTCATGGGAACCCACAGTAAAGGGGCTTTGGAGCACGCCTTCCTCGGCAGCGTTGCCGAGAAATTATTGAACAAATCGCTCAAACCGGTTTTTGTTATTCCGCTACCGAAGTAGCAGAAAAATGCAACAAACATCGACCGCATAGCGTAAAACCTGCCACTCTGCGCTGCCTTCCACTCCGGCGAGTCTGACGAGCAAAAACAAACCTGCAACGATTGACTGCCAGTGAGATTGACTCACCGAGCCATAAACCTTTGTCAAAAATAGGACCCGTATGAAAACCTGGAAATGTGATGTTTGCGGTTATACCCATCAAGGAGAGAACGCCCCCGGAAGCTGTGTTCTGTGCGGTGCCGATCAGGACCATTTTTCGCTGCTGGCGCTTACCACCACCACAGCAGCAAAGCCGACCGCCGAGCGCTGGCGCTGCACCATCTGCGATCATGTTGAGAATGGCAGTGAGCCACCACAATTCTGCAAGGTTTGCGGTGCCGCCAGCAATCTGTTTGCTGCGCTGACAGAAGAGGCCTCTTTTTGTGGCACGGCCGGTATCGAAAAAATCCTCGTTTTAGGTGGCGGAATCGCCGGCCTGACCGCTGCCGAAGAAGCACGTAAATGCCTGGCTGAGGTCGACATCACCCTGATCAGCAAAGAGCCCGGCGTCCCCTACTATCGTCTCAACCTGACTCGCTTTCTGGCCGGTGAAGTCGGTGAAGCCGAGCTACCGATGCAGACTGACGATTGGTTTGCCGAACGCAAGATCACCCTGATCGAAGGCGAAGCGCTGCAGATCGATCGGCAGCAAAAGCAGGTCACATTGCGCGACGGCCGCAGCTTCGGTTACGATCGCCTGATTCTGGCCAACGGCTCACACCCCTTTGTGCCGCCGATCCCCGGCGCGACTCGCAACGGGGTCCGGACTTTGCGCACCATTGGTGATGCCCGGCATATTCTCGAACGACTGCAAGCGGGAGTAAACTGCGTCTGTATCGGTGGCGGTCTGCTCGGCTTGGAAACTGCTGCTGCGCTGGCCCGACAGGGAGCCAAAGTCACAGTTCTGGAAGGTCATCCCTGGCTGATGCCGCGCCAGTTACCAAAAACCGCCGGCGAACTGCTGCAAGCCAAGCTGGAAGGGATGGGGATCAGCGTGCACTGCGGCGTGACCATTCAGGAACTGGCTGGCGATGAGCATCTACACAGCGTAATTCTCGCCGATGGCCGGGAAATCCCAGCGGCCATGGCGGTCATTTCCGCCGGGGTACGGCCCAACAGTTGTCTGGCACGACAAGCACAGCTGAAGGTAAAAAACGGACTGTTGGTTGACGACCGAATGACCACCAGCGATCCCAATATCTTCGCCGCCGGCGACATTGCCGAGCACGACGGTAAACTCTACGGCATCTGGCCGGCCAGCTACGCCCAAGGAGCTGTCGCCGGGATCAACGCCTCCGGTGGCAGTGCCGAGTTTTCCGGTCTGTCGATGACGACCCGTATCAAGGTGGTCGCTGCCGACCTGTTCAGCGTCGGTCAACTCAGCCTCGCGGATGCCAGTTGTCGGCTGCTGGAAAAGTGCGATGGAGACAAATACTGCGGTCTGGTCTGCCGCGACAATCATCTGGTCGGCGCAGCCCTGTTCGGTGACACCAGCCTGGCCGGGATATTGAAAGAGGCGATCGAAAAAGAAACGCAACTACCAGAGTTGCCGGAAATTATGGAACTATTTCCAGACTAAGCAGGAGCCCATGCCAGCACATCAGGGAAAACGGCCCAACCATTTAAGCTCAGGTTGGGCCGTCTACATTTTGGCCAGAGCCCCGCGGAGATGGTCAGGGAGTTGCGAACCGGAGGTGCTGAGCAGATTGCGAACCTTGATAATCACCTTTTTTCAGGGTCATTAATTGAGCTTGAGAATCAACAACGGCCCATCTGGCACAATCGCCCAGCGGGCATCCTGACCGAATCGGTCGAGCAGTTCCGCAATGGCTTGGCTGATGTTTGGCACCGGTTTAAAATGAAACCGTTTCAAGGTGTCGGCATCGATCCCTTGGGTATGTACCCAGATTTCATTCTTCAGCATCACTTGGTAAGTCTCTTGGGCACACCACTGGTCAGGGAGAAAGAATTCCTTCTTCATCAGCTTTTCAATAAACGCCTGCGGCGTGGTGGCATGCTCGAAAACCGCACGGTATTCTTCGCTGCCGAATCCTTCCAGACATTCGGTGGCGATCAGGATCACCCCGCCGTCTCGAGTTGCTCCGGCCACGCCCGAGATCCCCTTGGCGGTCTGATACAGGTTGCAGTCGAGCGGAGCCCCAGCATTGGTGGTTACCACAAAATCGAGTGGCTCATCCAGGGTCCGGACACAATGGCGGGAGAGAAACTCAACCCCGGCCAGATGGGCCTTGACTGGGTGGCCGGAAAAAACTCCGGTCACCTTCTTGCTGCTGTCAAGGGTGACGTTGACGATGAAATCAGCCCCAGCCTGTTCCATGATGGCCAGACCTGCTTCGTGGAATGGATTCCCCTCTAATATGCCGTAACGGGTCTGCGGATGGGCCACCATCTCCGGTCCATGCATAAATTCCAGGGTTTTCACCGACGAGATCCCCGGCAGAATCGACTTGCGCCCACCGGAGAAACCGGCCCACATGTGCGGCTCAATGAAACCGGTCAGAATTTTCAGATCGGCAGCAAGATAATGTTTGTTCACCAGGGCCGGAACCCCATCACCAATCTGTCCAACCAGAACCATGTCTTGCTGATTTTTGGAAAAGTGGTTGATAATCCGGTAGGAGGAGGCAATATTTTTGCCGACCAGGCGTTCCAACTCCTGCCCCTCGTTAGGTCGATGGATTCCGGTGGCAATCAGAATGGTGATCTTTGTGGAGGGGATGCCCGCCGCTTCCAGATGCTGAATGATAATCGGTAGCAGCATGGCGTTCGGTACCGGTCGGGTAATATCACTTATGACAATAACCGCGTCAGTTTTTCCCCGGGCCAATTCTTTGAGCGGCTCGGATTCAATCGGCCGGGAAAGTGACTGCAGAACAACATCCTCCGGCACCGGTAAAACCTCGGCCTCTTCGGGATAAAGGACACCGACAAAGTTAGACGTTTGAGGAAACTCCAGCTCCAGACCCTCTTCACCATACTTGAGATTGATGTGCATAAAATCCTCCCCAGTTCTTTTCCCAAGTATAGCGGAATAACCGGCAAGCCCCTTCTTTCAATGGGCAAATATCCTGTCAAAAAGGGAGTTGTCATCTATCCTTATAAATTTTGCTGAACAGACGGACCGAGACGTCACCTAGCGCACTACGCAAAACAGCCCCAACCTGTTTCCAAGCTGAGACTGTCATGTATTTGAAACAAAATGGGGGGGGCCGGTTTAATCCTCAAAAATTAAAACCTACCCAGCCTCTCTTTCGTGACCTTTTCTGATCGTGTAAAAATAATCGACCAAGGCACCGTTCTCTTCCACCGATAGCTTTTCTAACCCATGTTTATGCATGTTGTTTAAAATCAGATGCCAAGTATCCCTGGTAAAGCCCGTTTTTTCAGGGTCCGCCACTGAGTCGTGACAGGAGGTGCAATATTTGTTATTCAACTTGTAGCCGTTCATTTGTTCTTGGGCGCTCAGTGCATAACTACTGGCGACCATCAGAGTGAAAATACAGAGCGTAACCAACAAAATTCTTTTCATAAATATCTCCTTTAGTGACTACAACTACAGGCACCATTCACAGAGCAGACAGCCTCTAACTGGGCGGCATGTTTCCATAATTTTATTTGTGCGTTCGGGATAACGGTCTTTAGTTGTGAAGTTTCAAGCTCAAATGATTCAAGAAACTGATTGAAACCTGCTTCGGAATAACTGAGAAACTGTGTTGTCAGTCCTCCATCCTGTAAAACATAAACCTGCTGGTGATGGCGCTTACTTTGAAAGTTCAAGGTGGTCACAAACAGATCGATAAATCGATAAACAGGATGACGTTCTTCCTGCTCGGTACTGTAGAGCAGAACTTGCAGATTATTATCCGCATCGACCACACAACCGATCTCTGCAACAACAAAGGCCGTCACAAATTGTTCAAACGCCTCATACTGGGGAGTATTGGTCTCACCATCAAAAAGTGACGTGTCAGCCAGCAGGTCTTTTTCCGCATCTGACAGATTTTGATATTCGCTCTCATCAGTCTGTGGAAAATAATGTAAAGACAGGCTGAGGTAGTGGTTCTGCCCCAGAGATTCATCTGCGTGCAGACGCAGCAGGAAAGCCCCCTTGACCTGTTTCTGCCAGAAATACCAAGCTGGTTCTTCTTTCCAGACCTGACTTATCCCTTTAAAACCTGCCAATCCGCAAACATCTTCATACCAAGTCAGATGACTGAAGGCATTTTCGACCAGGTTTCTACTCGCGCTGTATGCGTCGATACGACTCATAATACGCCCCTACTACAGAGTTCTTTAGCGATTTCAATTGTTTCCACCCCTTCGTAGGGCATATCCTGTTCTCTTGCCATCTGCTCGAACATTTCTCGAGGGTAAGCCAGAGTCAAAGAGTAACTCATTTCATACGAGTCAAAAAATTCACCCGACCCAGGGGTATCACCATCCAGCGCTTGCTCTACCGAATCACTGACCGAACTGAAGGTTTCCTGTAAGTTGAGAAAACCTTTTTGCGCAGCACGGATCGTTTCATCCAGAGAAGCTCTAAAAAACTCACGTCGTCTCATCATTTATTTCCGGATTGGAAAAGCGTTGAAAAACTTGTCATAAACCATAATTAACGCCATCGACATGATGGTCCAGCAGAGCGAAGTAGCATCCATGTTGCCGAGCCCGGGAACCCGGTCAACATAAACCGGCCCAGGAACTTCACTGTAGTAAAACCAGTAAAGAGCCAAGCCAACAACGACAACGACAACTAACCGAACTGCTGCAGTCAGCCACATGTTTTTCATCTGGAAAACATTGTTGAAAAACACCTTGACGATCATCAGCGCCAGCATGA
The DNA here is from genome assembly GCF_055389805.1 of Desulfuromusa ferrireducens. Classification (NCBI taxonomy): domain Bacteria; kingdom Pseudomonadati; phylum Thermodesulfobacteriota; class Desulfuromonadia; order Desulfuromonadales; family Geopsychrobacteraceae; genus Desulfuromusa; species Desulfuromusa ferrireducens. Next base: position 1,747,395 of record NZ_AP042415.1, on the reverse strand, counting down.
AGAAAGCACCAATTTCGGCCGTATGCAAATGCCGGAAACGCGGATCATCAGTGTAATTGCCACCAGTGAAAGGCTCATACCAGTAGTAAGTCATAATTGCTTCGGCGATATACATGAAGATGAAACCGCCGATAACGGTAATGGCAAGAGCCACCACTGCCCCGACCCAGGAACCGGACTGATCTTCTTTACGGAACAGGTTGAAGGGGTATCCATCCATGCAATCGATCAGGAACATGACCAAAAACAGACCGCTGAACATCCAACCGAGGTGATAAAAAGAACTAGAAGTCATTGCTGCGTCTTCCCACCAAGGCAGTACTCCAGCAAAAATCTGCTTCGGAACGAACAGGGCGGTGACATTTGGATGGAAGGAAATTGCATACACTATCGTGCCGATAAAGGCAGTGGTAAAAAACTTACTGATTCCGATCACCGATTGCTTGACACCATCCCAGGGGGAGTTACCAAAACCGGCGTTCCAGATGGTCGTGACAAAGATCATTGCGGTCACGACATAAAGGATAGCCAGTGATGAGTTCTCCCGGGCATTCCACATTTCCAGACCGGTCCCGCCAGAAGCGATCAAGGCCTGAGGGCTGAAATAAGTAATCCCAAATCTGCCAAGGATGTTCCAGAAAAACACATAGTAAACAACATAAAAGAAAGCCAGCGATGCTCCCAGCATACCGAGACCTTTGCTGGTAGTCCCGGAGTCGTTCTGATAGCCAAAGACATCAGACACAACCATAACGGAGTAAAAATAGAATGCCGCGAGTGACAAGCCGTACATCGGGGTAAACAGTTTAAAAACCCCGTTTGTTGGAGCAAAGAATAATCGCCAAAGTGCGAAGTTGACAACAACCATGACAAAAAACGCAATTAAGCCATAGAGGTAATTATTTTTTGTTGTGGGCATAGTGACACCTCTTTTGAGGGCAAAAACTCAGAGCGGCGCAACACAGCAGGCATTGCGCCGCTCCGATCAATTAAAAGACAATCGTATCCCCATTGGTCAGGAAGACATTATTGTCCTTTGCCACAGCAGACACCCTCGGATATGTCTTGAAGGTATCGGTTCCCTTGACGATCGGCAGACCAGCTTTGGCTGCGTTCTCGGCAAACACCCAACCGGTACAGTGGTTACAACCCATCTTTTTCGGGTTGAAAGCCTTGGCTCCCTTGATGATATCGTCCATCTTCGGATCCCAGTTTTCAAACAGGGAGATGTGCAACCCACCGTAACAACCATAGATATTCTCACCACCTTTGATCTGGCGACGAGCGGTCGAATAGAGAGTCAACAGACCTGGGTGACAGCAACCGGTGACGGTCACAATGCCCTTGCCCTTAACGTTCACGTAGATGATATTCTCACCACGAACCCGCAGCAGAATCGGCACATCAAATTCTTTAATAGCAACACCAGGCATCAGCTTATAAAACTCTTTTGAATTGGTCTTGATCAGCTTGCCCTTGTGCGGTACGTCGTTCTTTGCGAGCAGAACACCTTTAGCTTCGAGCTTGCCGCCGGCCAGCAGTTTATCGTCCTCCGGGTAGCTGGTTTCAGGAGCATAGATAGTGATCTTGTCGTTGTGCTTGAGAGTGGACTCGATGCCCCAGTAGTGGTCGAGGTGCCAGTGACTGAGAACCATGGTATCAATTTCGCCCGACTTGATCATCTTGTCGATGCCATGACGATCGAAGACATAATCCATCCACTCGTTACTCCAGCCGGTATCGAGCAACAGTTTATTGACGGTGCCGTCAAGCTGCTCAATTTCCAGCAAAGTGGCATAACCTCCTGCGTTCTTTGGATCCCAGGGAATGTCATACTGGCTGGTACTGGCACCACCATTGTCAACGATGTCTTTTTTGAACTGGGCATTGTCGAACCAGCTGGTTTCGGACAGAACCGTGATCTTCAGGCTCTTACACTCTCCAATGTCTTCCTTGCTCCGAGCAAAAGCCTTGGTTGGAGCCCCAATTGTTGCCGCTGCACCAATACCCGCAGCAGTAGCGCCTAATGCCTTGAGAAACTTACGCCTTTCCATTCGTGTCTCCTCTCTAATGTTAGTGTTACCCCTCATTTAACTTCCTTGAAACAAGAACACGTATCTTTATTCATTCAGGTATCTGCCTCTTCCTTGCAGGCAATATCAAAAGAGAGTTCAAACCCTCCGTTCAGAAAACACAGCACCAGAATAATCTCTAAAAAAGTCCGCGATTCGATTATTAAGTTGCTCTATAATCCCTTGTACAGTCTCAGCATTTTGTTGTTTTAAGGCTTGAAACAGATTGACGTGGTCAGCAAAGAAACGATTTTTTTCAATCTCGGATATCTGTCTCAAAACACTCACCAGGAAACCCAAAGGAATCCTGACCTCGTCAAGCATGCGAACAAATTCCTGATTGACGTAGTTATCTTGGCAAATGGTGAAAAAAAGGTTGTGGCAACTCGCGAGCTGTTCTGCACTATCCCCAACTGTCGCCTTTCCCATATCAACAAGACACTGTTCCAGTCGCCACAAATTATCATCCACAATCTCGATCGCCGACATCGCTGCAACTGGTGGCTCAACAAAATTTCTTGCTTCTATTAACTGTAGAATTCTCTGCAAGTCCCAAGTTTTGCCTTTACCACTTAACGCCTGCTGAAGTGCAAAACTTGATGCGAGGTAGTAACCGCTACGCTCTCTGGATGCGAGAATACTGCGGGCCTGCAGCTCTTTGAGTGCATTACGAATACTGGTCCGGCTTAAAACACACCTTTCGGCAAGAACCCGTTCAGAAGGCAAACGATCGCCTTCTCCCAGGGCCAAAATAGCTATTTCATTTAACACGACATGCAAAGCTGACATATAAACCTCAACGCAGAACACTGTTTTTTTGGTAGTACCAATTCTTATCAATATACCAACAAAATGCAAGTATATTTCTTAAGCGGCTCCATAATAATAAATTTTGTTTTATGTGATAATTTACCAGTAAATACGCAAACCAACAGCAACCAGCTTTGTAATCAATACCTAACCACCAAAACAAAAAAAAACGCCAGCCCGTTGACACGAGACTGGCGCTCAAAAAAACTGAAAGCGTTTTTATCAACTAACTTTTCTGATTTTCTTCAGCCGCTGATGAAATGCCGATGCAATATCCGTTAAATCTCTTATTTGATTTTCACTGAAAGCCTGTTTTTTTTCAGAGCAGAGAATAATAACCGTTCGCATTGCTCCACGCACATAAAGCGCCTTGGCAATGTAGGAGCGAATCCCGTTCGGCACAAATAACACCCAGTCGATCGCCTTGATGCTGGAATGAGTGTCATCCATAATAAGGTATTCAAGATTTTCTTTTTCGATATGCTCGGCTATTGTTCCGCTATAGGGAAATTGCTGCCCTTCGCGTAAATTTTCCAGAAAAGCCCCCTGCGCATAGGCAATAGCTTTATTTTTTTTCGCGTAAATATCAGAGAAGATTGCGACTCCCATGTCTGGAAAAAGCTCCTGCTCGGCATAAATTGCCAACAGCATCTCATCAATTGTCCTCGATTCCCCGAGCTTATCACACAGCGCCTTGACCGCCGGCGCCTTTGGGCTGACCTTGCCCTCTTTTTCAACGCCCTGCTCATCAATAAGCTCAATCACCGCGAGCCGGATCAGATCTTCAGCACCGTAAGAAAACAGTTCGAGCATGCATTTGGCGCGGGTGCTCTGCCCTTTTTCAGATATGAGTGACAATTCTTCAGCCACCCTCCCCTTAAGCAACAGATGCTCAAACAACAGCGGCAACCGCACATCCGAACTGATAATATCGGCCAAGGGGTATTTGATTTTATTCGGCAATGTCATGCCGAGAAGATTTTTAAAGCTATCATTGCACTTGACCAACAGATGATTCCGGCTGGAAAAAATCGCAACCGGATACCCTGTTTCCTCGACAGCAAACAACCGTTGCCCCTGTCCAGCAAACAAATTCTGCATCTGCCCTACATGACAGCTGATATCCTCTACCGTTCCTTCATAATACTTGTGACTGTCGGTCGGCCAACCGGTCAGCTTGAACCAGTGCAACTCCTTGCCATCATGAATCCTGAAAACCGCCTGAACAGGGAGCCTCTCTTTAATTTTTAAGACAGCCCGATTAACCGTTGACTGATCTTCCGGCAGCAGCATATTTTTCATGTATTCCGCATCTTTAAAAAACCGAAAATTTTCCTGGCACAAAATACTCCCGGAAAAATCATTCAGGTTTTCAAAAACCCGCGCTGCAAGATCCATCCGCCAAACCAGCATATCCATACGTTTTAAAGTCATTGCTGCGGAAGTTAATTTTTCTTCTGCCATCTCAACCTTCCCAAAACCAGTCATTGATACTTAATCGACGACAACAAACCTGGCCGATGCACTTACTGCCGCGCCGTCCGCAAATTAGCGATCCGCACCTCGTAATTGGAACGGAACGGGTTGATGTCCAGACCACCGCGGCGGGTGTAGCGGGCATAAACGGTTAACTTTTCCGGCTGGCAGTAGCGCAGCAAATCAACAAAAATCCGTTCGACGCATTGCTCGTGGAACTCGTTGTGCTGGCGGAAGGAAATCAGGTAGCGTAACAACGCTTCGCGGTCAATCTTGCCACCGCGATAGCGGATCAGCACGCTGCCCCAATCGGGCTGATTGGTCACCAGACAGTTGCTCTTCAGCAGATGGCTATAGAGTTGCTCATCAACAATATTCAACGGATCAACGCCACCCTCCAATAACGACGGATCGAGAGAGTAGTCATCCACTTCGATATCCAGTCCGTCGATACACTCGCCCGGCAAAGACTGCAACTGCTCGGTAGCAAACTGATCACTGTCCAACAGTCGCACCCGAACCTTCCCGCCAGCGGCCTGCGACAGGTCGGTCACCATCCGCTGTTCAGCGTCGGCAAAGCCCTTTAAACGGGTCTGGTTGAAGGAATTCAGATAGAGTTTAAATGATTTCGATTCGATCAAGTTGGCCGTTTCGCAGGGGACATGAAACTCGCCCATCGCCACAATCGGCTTGCCTTTTTGATTGAGCCAGGACAGCTCGAAAGCGTTCCAGATATCGTAGCCGCCAAACGGCAGCTCGCCGGTCACGCCGATGACATCGCGCTTGACCTGCCGGGGAAAGGGACAAAGCAGTTGCGGATCATATTGCGAAACATATTCGGTGGATTTACCTAATGGCAAACTGGCTTCGTAATCGCGCATCAACTTAAACCTTAAAAAAGAGGGTTTCCCTTTGTAACAGCCAGGAAAAAATATACCACTTGGCAAAAAATACTGATATGATCTGCGGCTAATTCTGGTCAGACCAATTCAAACCGGAATGCAGCATAAGAGGATTTTTCACCCCCGTCAACATGGAGAAAGTTATGAAAGTCGGATTAGTCGGTTGGCGTGGCATGGTCGGTTCCGTGCTGATGCAACGCATGGTTGAAGAGAACGACCTTGTCGGAGTCGATGCAGTCTTTTTTTCCACCTCCCAGGCAGGCCAGACAGCCCCGGACTTCGGTCAAGGCGGCGGCACCCTCGAGGATGCCAGCAATATTGAAAAACTCGCCGAGCAGGATGTCATCATCACCTGCCAGGGCGGAGACTATACCAAAGAAGTTCACCCCAAACTGCGTGCCAGCGGTTGGGACGGTTACTGGATTGACGCCGCTTCCTCCTTACGCATGGAGGAGAACGCGGTCATCATTCTCGACCCGACCAATGCCAATGTTATCGAAGACGCGTTGAAAAATGGCGTCAAGGATTTTATCGGCGGCAACTGCACTGTCAGCCTGATGCTGATGGCGATCGGCGGCCTGTTCAAGGCCGGGCTGGTCGAGTGGGTCACCTCAATGACCTATCAGGCCGCTTCCGGTGCCGGCGCACCGAACATGCGCGAATTACTGGCGCAGATGGGCACCCTGAACGCTTCGGTGGCCGAAGAGCTCAGCACCCCCGGTTCGGCAATCCTGGAGATCGACAAGAAGGTCACCGCGACCCTGCGCGGCGATGGCATTCCCACGGCCGAATTCGGTTTTCCGCTGGCCGGCAGCGTTCTCCCATGGATCGATCGCGAAGTTGAAGACGGTCAGAGCCGCGAAGAGTGGAAGGGTTTTGCTGAAACCAACAAGATTCTCGGCAGCCAGTCGCAAATCCCGATTGATGGCATCTGCGTGCGGATCGGCTCCATGCGCTGTCACAGCCAAGCGCTGACCATCAAACTGAACAAGGACCTGCCGATCGATCAAATCGAGCAGATTCTAGATGGTGACAACCAGTGGGTCAAACTGGTGCCGAACACCAAAGCGGAAACCCTCGAGCAACTGACGCCGACCGCTGTTTCCGGCACCTTGAGTATCCCGGTCGGTCGGGTACGGAAAATGAAGATGGGACCGCAGTACCTGTCCGCCTTCACCTGCGGCGATCAACTGCTGTGGGGCGCCGCCGAGCCGTTGCGGCGGATGTTGCGGATTCTGCAGAAGCAGTAAGTTTGTTTTGCCATAGCAGCAAAAACCCCGGCAGAAACATTCGCCAAGGGTTTACTTGCAGCTGTTGCTATCGACATAAACAGAGAAATGCCCGCGACCTTATTGAGGTTTGCGGGCATTTCTATTGGTGGGAAATCTGATTCAGGACCGACCTTTCCTTCCCGAAACGTACTAACTGCTGCAGGAGCGAAAAAACCGATCAACCAACGCTACCCAAACTTGCCAATGCCGCCATTTCTTCCAATTTGATGGAACCAATATCGCCGTAAACCATCAGTTCCGTTTTACCCGCAGGAACAAATCCGGCAGCCAGCAGCAAACTCCGCAACGGCGAGGATGCGATCAAGTCGATGATGAGCTCTTGGGATGGTGTTGCCGAGGCAATAAGACTTTGCAGCAGGCTCTGCCTTGATGAAGGGGAAACGTTTTCTTGCCCGTACCAAGGACCGATAACCTGAGATTCAGAGTCCCCCTGGAGAGCAGCAGTCGAACCGCCACGGGCAAAAGACTGACTCTCCATAGAGAGTTGCTGCAAATAAGCACAACGATTCTCTCCCCAGACTGCGCTATCGGCAGTTAATAATACGTCCCAACCAACGTGATTGTTATTTTCTGCGACCGGAACCTTTTCCCGAACAGGCAAAATCCATCTTTCGATCTGATCAATGGCGACAAATCCGACCCGCTCATAGATTGGTCGGCCCTGTTCGGACGCAGTGAGCCAGATTGACGCCACCCCGAGTTTGCACAGTTGCGTAAAGCCCTCTGCAAACAACCTCGACCCATATCCGCGCCCCCGCAAATGGCGCGGAATAAGCAGGTTTCCAATCCAACCACTTCGCTGGTAAGGAACAGCCGTAATCAGGCCACAAAACTCATTATTATCAATACAAGCCAGGGCGTACTTCGACCAAGGTCCCTGAAAGAGTCGCCGTTCAATCTGTGGGATTCTCCATCCTTCTTCCGCCGCAAGGACATAAAAGGACTTCCAATCTGAGGTTTTCGATGTACGGATCGACAGCATCCTGGGTTAAGCCACTTGTTGCGGTGAGTGATACAGTTGCATGATGTCCATATCAGTCAGCGGGCGCTTATTCCCTTGAGCCAGAGTCCTCACCTGAGTCAAAAAAGCATTCAGTTCCTGTGAGCCTAATTTGATTCCAAGCTTAGCCAAACGATCCGCCAGCCCATGGCTGCCAGAATGCTTACCAAGCACCATGTGTCGCTGCAGACCAACTTCAGCGGGATCAAAGCCTTCGTAGTTGAGTGGATTTTTGATTACTCCGTCGGCATGCAGACCTGATTCGTGGGAAAAAACCTTTTCGCCGACCACCGCTTTCCACTCCGGCACCGGATGCTGACTGGCCTTGCCGACAAAGCGGGACAGCTCGACAAAGCGACTGGTGTCGATCTGTATATCTCTGTTGCAGGCATGCTTGAGCGCCATCACCACCTCTTCGAGAGCGGCGTTTCCTGCCCGTTCTCCGAGTCCGTTGACCGTAGTGTTGACGAATCGTGCTCCGGCTCGAATGCCGGCAATTGCATTGGCCGTCGCCATACCTAAATCGTTATGCGTGTGCACCTCCAGATCAAGAGCGGTCCGCTCATTTAAAAATTTCACCTTTTCATAGGTGACAAACGGATCGAGAATCCCGAGGGTGTCACAAAAACGGAAGCGATCGGCACCTTCACTTTCGGCAATCCGCAGCAGCTCAAGCAAAAAATTGAGGTCGGCACGGCTGGCATCTTCACCGCCAACAGAAACGTAAAGGTCATGCTGTTTGGCGAAACCGACCGCGACCTTCAGCTGCTCCTTCACCCATTCCCGGCTTTTGCCGAGTTTGTGCTTGATGTGCAGATCGGAGACCGACAGGGAGACATCGACCGCCTGCACGCCGGTCTGTAACGAGGCCTGGATATCAGCGATAACCGCCCGGTTCCAGGTGAGCAAACGAGCGTTGAGTCCCAGATCGACCAGCGCGCGGATCGAAGCCTGCTCCTGTTTGCCCATCGCCGGGATACCGCACTCCAGCTCACCAACCCCGATCTCATCCAGCATCCGGGCGATCCGCTTCTTTTCTTCCAGACTGAAGACCACTCCGGCGGTCTGTTCACCGTCACGCAAGGTGGTGTCATCAATCACAATCTGTTGATTTTCCAGAGGGTCCATAAAATATCTCAATTCAAATAAAGAAACCCCGCACCTCTTAAAGTAGAGGTCGGGGCTTCATTGCCGTTTTAAGGTCAGCGCCATTGCCGATCTGCTTAACCACCAGTTTAAAAGCAAGGGGCGTGCCGATTTTTCCAGCCTGCGTAAACAGCGAGTTTCATTTTTCCCTGATAAAAAAGTGAACAATTAATAAACAGAATGCACAGTTTTCGCGCCACTTTTTCGCGCAAATGCAGCAGAAACCGATAAATCCTGCGATTCCCCATTCTGGCAGGACTCTTGCTCATAGAGATTGACGAGCGACAAAGATGTTGCTCTTTTATTCTCCCTCCCAATGACGCGATGGATTTACTTATGCCTCTGGACAAAGGAAATTGTCGTGTCAGCCAAACCAAAAATACGCGAACTGCTCGACGAGAGCGCCTGCGAACATAATAAAACCAAGAAGGTCGCCTGCAACGCCCCAACTCCAGGGGCGACCACCGGCGGCTGTGCCTTCGAGGGCGCACAGATTTCCCTCTTCCCCTACGCCGATGCCGCTCACCTGGTGCACGGTCCGATGACCTGTCTGGCCACCAGTTGGGAAACCCGCGCCACCAAAACCAGTTGGAAAGGGCGCGACTTGACGCAGAGGGGTTTCACCACCGACGTCAATTTAAATGATGTCGTCTTCAGTGGCGAGCAGAAGCTCACCAACTCCATCGACTACATTATGGAACATTACGCACCGGAGGCGGTTTTCGTCTATTCCACCTGTGTTACTGCGCTGATCGGCGACGATCTCGACCTGATCTGCAAGCAGGCGGCAGAAAAGTATGGTGTGCCGATGATTCCGGTGCATGCGCCCGGCTTTGTCGGCAGCAAAAACCTCGGCAGCCGCATCGGCGGCGAAGCGGCACTACGCCACCTGATCGGCAGCAAAGAGCCAGAAACGACCAGCCCCTTCGATATCAACCTGATCGGTGAATACAATGTCACCGGCGACATGTGGCAATACAGCCACCTGCTCGATGAACTTGGTATCCGCATCCTCTCAACATTAAGCGGCGATGGCCGGGTGGCCGATATTCGTACCGCCCACCGCGCCAAGTTGAACGTCATCGTCTGCGCCAAGTCGCTCATCTCGTTGACGCGCAAGATGCAGGAACAATACGGCATCCCGTCAATCTCACTCTCTTTTTACGGCAAACGCGATACCAGTAATGGCTTGCGGGCTATCGCCGACGCCTTGGGTGACGCCAATCTGATCGAGCGGACCAAAGCTCTGGTTGCCCGAGAAGAAGCCAAGCTTGAAGAGCAGCTTATTCCGTACAAGAAAGTCTTTGCTGGCAAAAAAGCGGTGCTGAATACTGGCGGCAATAAAAGCTGGTCGATCGCATCAGCACTGCAAGATTTAGGGATAGAGGTCGTCGCTACAGCGGTAAAAAAAGCGACCGAGGCCGACCGCGCCAAAGCCAGAGAGTATCTGGGCAAAGATGGTGTCCTGATGATGAACCCCGGAGCGGAGCAGGCAAAGCTGATCGACGAACGGGGTGCGCAGCTGTTGCTGGCTGGTGGTCGTTCCCTCTACACGGCAATCAAAAAAGGAATTTCGTTTGCCGACGTCAATCAGGAGAAAAAGAAAAGTTACGGCGGCTACGACGGCCTCCTGAACCTCGCCGAGGATTTAAAAAACGCACTGGAAAATCCAGTTTTCAAGCTGGTGACACGGAGGGCCCCATGGGAGAAGTAATCCATAAGTCAAACAAACCGCTGCAGGTCAACCCGTTCAAGTTGAGCCAGCCGATGGGCGCGACCCTCGCTTTTTTGGGCATCGACAGCTGCATGCCGCTGATGCACGGCGGACAAGGCTGCACCAGCTTAACCAAGGTTTTCTACACCCGGCACTTCTGCGAACCGATCGCCATCCAGACCAGTGCTGTCACCGATGCGATTGCGGTGCTCGACGGGGGTGATTACAGCATTGTTGAGTCGGTGAAAAACATCACCAAGAAAGTAACTCCCAGTCTGATCGGCCTGCACACCACCGGCCTGCCGGAAACCAAGGGAGATGATATCCGCGGGGTCGCCGCACAGATCAAGTTTCCGCTGGTTTACGTCAACTCCCCCGATTACGAAGGGGGCCTTGAGAGCGGTTGGGAGCTGACCTGCAAGGCGATCATCGAACAGCTCGTCGAACCGAGCACGACCATCGATACAAAGAAAATTGTCATCCTGCCGCATGTCAGCCTACAGCCGATCGAGGTTGAGAAAATCAAAGATATTTGTGCCGCATTCGGCTTTACCGCCTTCGCTTTACCTGACCTGTCAACCTCACTCGATGGCCATCTCGGTGAAAAACAGGCGGCGCTGTCGAGCGGTGGGATTTCTGTGGAAGAGATCAAGCAACTTGGCGATACGACGTTGGTTCTCACTGTGGGTGATTCGATGCAGAAATGTGCTGCAGCATTGCAGGTAAAAAACCCGACGATGCGCCATCAGCATTTTTCCCATTTGAGTGGGCTGGAAGCTTCAGATGAGTTGATCGAACTGTTGATGGCGGAAAGCGGTATCGAACTGCCACAGGCAAATATCGTCCGCTGGCGCAAACGCTTACAAGACGCGATGATCGACAGTCACTTTTCCATCGGCCAGACTCGCTTTTTGGTGGTTGCCGAACCGGATCAACTCGCCGGCATCTGCCAGTCCCTCTACGAGGCAGGCGGAAAAGTGACGGTCGCCATAGCAACGGTGGATTCCCCCCCACTGGAAAAGATCAAAGCTGACAAGGTACTGGTCGGGGACCTGGAAGATGCGGAAAATCTGGCGGATGAATATGACCTGGTTATAGGCAATTTCCACTGTGAAGCCTTGGCCAATCGGCTGCACAAAGGCCTGGTTGTGCGGGGATTCCCGAACTGGGAGCAGGTGGGGAATGCGCTGAAGAATGATCTTCTCTATGAGGGGGGAGCGTACTTTTTGTTTGAGTGTGCGAATGCGGCAACTTTGATGCGGGAACATCAGGCGTCTTAAATTTAAAGCCTTAGAACCGGCGGGTCGCATCCTGCCAGACGCCATACTCATCTTGTCTCACCACAAAAGAGTCTGAAGAAAAAGGTGCTTCGGCAGAAGCCAAAGGAGATTTTGAACATCAACCCCGTGTGACGCGGCCGAAGTGCAGTGGAGTTTGGCAGGATTTCGAGGAAAAATGTTTGAGCGCAGCGAGTTTTTTTTCCGAGCTGCTAAACGGAACGAAACAGAGGGGACCCGAAGGGCAAGGAGGTCGGGCGCTTTTCTTTGCTTCGTTTCTTTGGGCGCACAAAGAAATGACGGCGTCGAGCGGGACCGCAACCCCGCGACCCTGAATTTGAGTTAGAAGTTACTCCATACGAGATGCAGAAATGAATTCACCGCTAGCCGAAATATTTATTCAGAACTTTTTTCCTGTTTGCTTCACAGACTTCTTTCTGCCTAGTGTTTAATGGATACTTTACGCAGGTTTCTGGTCTTGCTTTATATACAGAACAAGAATAACTGGCATTATTCTCGTTCAAGAAAAAGCAATCTCCGTTTTCTTGAAATTGTAAGAAATATTCTTCAACTGATTTACCTTTTGAGCTTGTAAACACCTCAGATTGTAAGCCTGTCACCTGTTCTAGCAAGTCCACTTCACTTTTAGACAATTCTATAAAAGGGTGATTTTTACAACATTCAGCACATTTCCTACATATCTCGCTTGAAATAACATTCTCCTTAACTCAAGAAACCCCTTATATATTTATACATTATATATTTTTCTGAAACAATCCATCCGTCATAACTTCCCACTCTTTGCTTCGTAGCGTTCCGTTCACGATGCTAAACATACCGATTTAAAGCACACCAGATAGGTTTCGTCTGAAAATTATGAAGCTGTGGCCGCAATAGGCTTAACTCGGCAACCACCCGTTACCCCTAATCTCAAAGGTTCTATCAAAAGTAGGTTCGCACCTATCCTTAGGAGTTTTGGAATCAACAAAATTCACCAGCAGAGCGAAAAAACAGGGACTGAAAACTGCATTCGCTAAAACGAAATCAGGCCCTGGTACGACAGAAACGTCTCAACAGGAGTTCGTTGAACATCAACACCAGGTAGGAAATTCCAATGGAAACCAGGCAGAGCGACAGGGCACCAGCATCGCCGCCGGGGGTGTTGGTGTAATCGTAGATCGCTAGCGGGATGGTTTGGGTGACACCGGGGATATTTCCGGCGAGGATGATGGTCGCGCCGAACTCACCGAGACTGCGGGCGAAGCAGAGAGAACTTCCGGTGATCAGCGCGGGAACTGATAGCGGCAGGACAATGGAATACAGCGTATCGAACCAACCAGCGCCGAGGGTCCGTGAAGCGTTCAGCAACTGCGGATCTATTTGCTCCATCCCCAACCGGATCGAGCGCACCATCAGCGGCAGACCGATCACCGCACAGGCAAGCACTGCTCCCTTCCAACTGAAGATCAGTTGCAAGCCGAGGGTCTTTAGGATTGGCCCCAATGGCCCCTGTCGACCGAGTAATAACAGCAAAAGATAGCCAATCACCACCGGCGGCAGCACCAGCGGCAGGTTGATCAGACCATCGAGCAACGGTTTGCAGCGCAGACGACTGAACACCAGCAGCCAGGCCAAACCGAAACCGATCGGCAGAGCAATCAGCGTTGCCACCGCTGCGACTCGGACAGACATCCACAGGGCCTGATAATCTGTTGGGGAGAGAGCGAACATCTTTTCTTGTTATGGAAGCAGAAAGCCATACTTTGCAAATATCGACTGCGTCTCGACACTGAAAAGATAGGCATAAAAAGTACGGGCAGCACTCAGTTCAGCACCGGTTTCGGTTAAAGCAGCGGGATAAGTAATCTGCGGATAAAATGCCTCCGGCACCGCAAACAGAATCTGTGCCTGTGTTGCCTGCCGCGCATCGGTCAAATAGACAAAAGCGGCATCAACCTCGCCGCGGTCCGCATACATCAATGCCTGACGCACATCCTTGGCCAGCACCAGTTTTTGCTCGGCAACCAGTTGCGGATAAACTCCGGCAGCAGAAAGTGCCTGTTGGGAATATTTACCGGCAGGGGAGGATTTAGGGCTACAGATGGCGATCCGCTTTAATTCCGTCAGGTGCTCCAGTGACTTGCTCACCCCACCCGGTCGACCGACAACCACCAGGCGGTTTTGCAGCAACTGTTTTACCGCTCCGGCAGGGATAAGTTTCTGTTGCTGCAGATATTCCATCCATTTCGGGTTTGCCGAAATGTAGATGTCGGCCGGGGCTCCAGCAGCAATCTGCTTGGCCAAAGCTCCGGACGAAGCAAAATTTGGCAGCAATTCAACCTGCGGGTGTGCTTGAGCATAACCGGCAACCAATTCCTTTACGACCTCCGTCAGACTGGCAGCGGCCGAGATATGGACTTCTTCGGCGTCCGCCGGAACAGTGAAAGCAACAAACAACAAAAGGATGCTGATAAAATAAAGAATTTTATTTCTCATAATGACACCAATCTCCTAAAGGCAGAGGCCTTGATTGCAGCATAAACCGGCATCCCGACCTCCATTTCCAGCTCAAGTGCCGCCTCACGCACAACCTGGGCGATCAATTCTTCGCCGCCACAATTCAGCTTCACACCGACCGAGCCGCCCTGCGGGATCAACTCGCTGATCGTCGCACTGAGCAGATTGCGCGCGGACAAGGCATGGGGATGATTTTTGAACAGCAGCACATCCTTGCTCGAGAGTTCAAACAGGCCAGACACCGGCTGTTCATGATCAGTCAACAACAGTTCGTTTGCCCCCCAGCGATAGCCGAGCATGCTGCCGACCTCGCGCGGCTCGCTCAGCTGCAGGTGGTTCAGGTAACCCTGCCGGTTGCTGGCCATCCGCTGCTGAGCCAGTTTTTCGGCATGACTGATTTCCTGCAGTTGCCCATCAGCAAACAACAGCACCTGATCAGTCAGCAGGCGCATTTCGCTGAGCGAATGGGAAATATAGAGATACGGAATCTCGAAGCGCCGCAGGGTTTTACGTAAGTAGGGGATGATCTGTTCCTTGAGATTCTTGTCAAGGGCACTCAGTGGCTCGTCGAGGATCAACAGCTCAGGACAGGCCAGCAGTGCTCGCCCCAGAGCAACCCGTTGTTTCTCGCCGCCAGAAAGTTCACCGACGCTCCGCCCCAACAAACGGGTGATATCGAGGGCCGCCGCAACCTCCTCAAGCTTTAGCTTTCGCCGCTCTGCAGCCGTGCGGCGATAACCGTAGAGCAGGTTACGCTGCACATTCAAATGGGGAAACAGGTGCGCCTGCTGAAAGACCACTGCGACCCGGCGTTTCTCCGGACTGAGATTGATCCGTGCCTGGCTATCAAACAGGCAGCGGTCATCGAGGTGAATCGTTCCAGCATCCGCGGCCAGCAAACCGGAGAGCAGATTACTGAGGGTCGACTTACCACTCCCGGAAGGTCCGAAGATGCCGATTCGCGACCCTTCGACCGTAAACCCGGCGGCAAAATCAAACCGGCCTAAACATTTCATCAGCTCAACAGTGAGTTTCATCGTTTTGTTAGCCTCATCAGCTCGCCAGCGGTGAAGCTAACTCCAATTCTTCCAGGTTAATATCCTTACCAACAACTCCGGCGGCATCAGCGCGACACTGCTTGCAATGCCGCGCCTGCGACAGAATCAATTCCGCCTGGTTGCGGACCATCTCCATGGTTGACTCAGATGGGGGCTTGATATCCTTGAACATGCCGATCGGGATCACCGGCATAATGTTCATCATCTCAGCGCCAAGTTCACGCACCTTGACCGCTAGGTCGAGGGTTTCGTGGTCGTTCACTCCAGGGATATAGACATGGTTGACCTTGACCATCAGTCCGGCCCTGGCCGCCATTTCAACCCCTTTAAGCTGTTTCATCAACAGAATTTCCGCCGCCTCTTCACCGTAGATTTTGGTGCCGGCAAAGTTGATCCATTCATAAACCTTGGTCCCGGTCTTCGGGCTCAAGGCATTTATGGTCACGGTCAGGCTGTGAACGTCCGCTGCGAGAATGTCATCCAACTTTTCTGGCAACCGCAAACCGTTGGTTGACAGACAAAGGGTCATTTCCGGAAAGGCGGCGCGTATTAACTTGAAGGTTTCAAAGGTTCTAGGATTGGCCAGCGGATCACCGGGTCCGGCGATGCCGACCACTTTCAACTGAGCTCCACCCTGCTTTTCCATGTGCTGCTTGACCAGCTCAACCCGCCGTACTGCTTGTTCGGGAGTCAAAATTTTGCTGGTAACTCCGGGACGACTTTCATTGGCACAATCGAACTTACGCTCACAAAAACCACACTTGATATTGCACCCAGGTGCGACCGGCAGGTGAATCCGTCCCGCCTTGCTGTGATCACCACCGAAACAGGGATGATCGGTCTCACGCTTCATCTTCATCATCGGGCATCCAGTTGCCATAGCCAGTCTCCTTTGGGAGTTCCTCTGAACTGTGCTCAGCCTGCTGCAATTGTCGATATTTGGCGCAAAACCCAGAAAAGCCTCGGCCCTTGGCTACAGCCAGGCGCCTCATTTTTCAAAGGTTTTGATCCTAAATCTCATCAATTTCGCAACGACTGTTCACAATTCAAAGAAACTTGAAGGCAAAAACGCTTTCGAAAAATTCTCGAAAGCGCCATTGCTTGATCGTTTAAATAGAGAAACCCCGTAGAACGCTTCAATGTTCCCGGGGCTTCATTGCCTGTATGTGGTGGGAGACCTCGTCGTATCCCGAAATAACATCAATTGTTGATGATCATTAGAGCATAGGTCATGCCAACTTTTCCATAGAGCAAAATTGGGGGTTTTCAGGAAGTTATCAGGAAATGTGCCCAAACATTGTGCAGAAAATAGACAATCTGCCCACCTCTTATGATCTAAAAAAAAGCCCCAACCATTTGATGCGTTGGGGCTGCAGAGATTTATGTTGCACAAGCGACTATCTCAATGCTTCAGCGACAATTTCGGCAATATCTTTCACCCGGGTTGCCTCGGCCCCCTCATCCTTGAGCCCGTCTTCCATCATCGTCATGCAATAGGGGCAGGAAACACAGAGAGTATCCGGCTCATGGGTCAGCGCTTCCTTGACCCGCGTCCGATTGATACGTTCGCCGGTCACCTCCTCCAGCCACATCCGACCGCCGCCGGCTCCGCAGCAAAAGCCACTCTCACGGCTGCGCTCGAACTCGACAGGGGCGCTGCCGGTAGCGCTTTTAAGAACTTCGCGCGGAGCAGCGTAGGTGTCGTTGTGACGACCCAGGTAACAGGAATCATGAAACAGCAGCTTGCCCTGATCAACCGGCGGCAGCTTAAGCTTTCCTTCGGTAATCAATTCGCTGATCAACTCACTGTGATGCAGCACCTCAATCTCCAGACCGTACTGCCGGTAGTCATTTTTCAAGGTGCTGAAGCAGTGCGGGCAGGCGGTGACGATCTTCTTCACCCCCTTTTCCCTGAACAACGCGACGTTCTCTCTGGCCATTTTGTCGAACACGTACTCATTGCCGAGCCGCCGCAGGCTGTCGCCGCAGCACAGTTCCTCTTTGCCGAGCAACCCCCAACTGACCCCGGCGGCATCCATAATGGTCGCCAGGGCGACAGAGACATGCTTAGCGCGGTTATCGAAACTGCCGGCACAGCCAACAAAGAACAGCACCTCGCTTTTGCCCGTTTCAAAAGAACGCTCACCGAGTTGGCTACTCCACTTGCTCCGTTCGGACGGGGCAATCCCCCAGGGGTTGCTGCGCTGCTCCATATTTTCGAACAGGTTGAGCAGCTCTTCCGGGAACTCAGCTTTTTCCTGCACCAAGTGGCGACGCATCTTGACGATCTTCGGCATCTGCTCGATCAACACCGGACAGACGCTGACACAGGAACCGCAGGTGGTGCAATCCCACAAGGCTTCGACGCAACTGCTGCCTTCGGCTTGCTCTGCGGCGATCAGAGGCAGAGTCCCGGTCTGAGCGTTTTTCAACGCCGCGCCGTTACTCAACAGGTTAACTTTGATGTCGTGGACGATCCGCCGGGGATTGAGCGGCTTGCCGGTATTGTGCGCCGGACAGAGATCCTGACAGCGACCGCACTCGGTACAGGTCAGACTGTCGAGCAGATCCTTCCAGGTAAATTGTTCAACACCGCTGACACCAAAGCGCTGGCCTTTGGCAAACTCTTCCCGCGGCTGGGTATTTGGTTGTTCCAGACTGGAAAAATAGGTATTGGGAATGGCGGTGAGAATGTGCATGTGCTTACTGCGCGGCAGCAGGTTCATAAATACCAGCAGCACCACGGCATGCACCCACCAGGAAACCAGGGCCAGCGTTTCGAGCGCGGCGCCGGACAGTCCGGCGAGCCCTGTTCCGAGCAGAGCCGCAATCGGCCTCGCCGCGGTATCTGCGCCAAGGGCAAGCTGTGCCCCGTGCAACAGAAAAAAGGCGATCATCAAGGTGGCAATCATGCCCAGAATCAGCAGGGCTTCGCCACTGCGGGGTGAGGTGTAGTCATTGCCCAGATACTTCGGAGCAAAAAACAACCGCCGGGAAAAGGCGAGCACCACGCAAACCAAGGTCAACAACGAGACGACATCAAAACTAAACGCCAAGCCATGATGCAAAAATGCCGGCAACAGCGCCAGAGAAATGGTCGGGAACAGCCCCTCGAGCAGGAACTCACCGTTGGCCAGCACCAGCAGCAAAAAAGCCCAGAACAGCAGCGAGTGATTAACGCCAAAGGGACGCTGCACGACGCGCTTCTGCGCAAAGGCATAGCTGAGCATGCGAAAAAAACGCTGCCCGGGACGATCGCTCCGCATCTCGGCGGCACCGAGGGAGACCATTTGCAGGCGCTGGTAACAGCTGAAACAGAACAGCAGCAGCGAAACTGCCAACAGCGGGATATAGATAGTTTGATTGATCGACATAGGGGATCTCATTGCTCCTGGATAGAAAAATTTACCGGTGCGTTTAGGCGGCGCGACCGCTGCGACGCTGCTCTTTCAGTGCCCGGATTCCCAGGGTCAGAGCCGGCACGATCTGGAACAGGTCACCGACAATGCCGTAGGTTGCGACCTGAAAGATGGACGCTTGCGGATCACGGTTGATGGCGATAACCACGTCCGAATCCTGCATGCCGACCATATGTTGAATGGCCCCGGAAATACCGCAGGCGATGTAAATCATCGGTCGCACCGTCTTGCCGGTCTGACCGACCTGCCGGCTTTGCGGTTTCCAGCCGGCATCAACGGCACTGCGGGAGGCACCAACCACACCGCCGAGTTCGTCAGCCAACGCCTGCAGAATGGAAAAATTCTCTTTGTTCATCAACCCGCGTCCGCCTGAAACAATGATCTCGGCCCCGGCGATATCGACCTGGTCCTTCCCCCCCTGATCGGTGAGCACCTCAAGGACCTTGACCAAAACACTCTCTTCAGCAGGAGCGAAACTTTCCCGAATGACCTTGCCGCTGCGACCGGCAACATAGGCGGGAACCTGCATCACCTGCGGTCGGACGGTCGACATCTGTGGCCGGAACCGGTCGCACATGATGGTCGCCATGATGTTACCGCCAAAGGCCGGGCGGGTTTGTGCCAGGTTGCCGTGAGCATCGATCGACAGCCCGGTGCAATCGGCCGTCAGCCCGGTACCGACCACAGTGGCCACCGAACCGGCCAGATCGCGCCCCTGACCGGTGGCCCCCATCAGGATGATTTCCGGTTTGTGTTTGTCGATCAGGAAACAGAGCGCGGCGGTAAACGGCTCAGTCCGATAGTCGCCATAGACGGGAGCATCCAGCATAATCGCGGCATCGGCGCCATAGGCGTAGGCTTCGCCCCGGATCGGCTGTATGTCCTGACCGATAATCACCGCCGACAGTTCAACGCCAAGTTTATCGGCCAGCTCGCGACCGCTGCCGAGCAGCTCCCAGGAGACCTTGGCCACCTCACCACCATACTGCTCAATAAAGACCCAGACGCCTTTGTATTGGGCGATCTTTTTACGCAGCGCCAGCACTTCGGGGTCCAGCTCTTCAACCCCTTTTCGCTGGGCCTCCCAGAGTTTCAGTTGCTCGAGTTGTTCCGGCGTGTAGAACATCTCCAGGGCACCGACAGCACAGACCTTGACGCACTTGTCGCAACCGATACAGGCTTCTTCGTCGATCGACAGCAGCTCTCCTGCGTCGTTCATGGTGATACCATCAATCGGGCAAGCACTGGCGCAGCGCTCACCGCAGGCGACACATTTCCCCTCTAGATACCGAGCCACGCCCCGTGGCTTCTTGATTTTTGTCTCTTGCATAGCATTAAAATCCTTATCGGATGTCCTGTGCCTTGACTAAACCGCCAGGAGGTCCTTAGATAAAAGTTTGTCGATTAACAGCTGCGCAGTCCCTTGCGGATCCATCTCGCCATCGCCAATAATCTCGCCCTGATCACGCTGTGGAGAGAAAATCTTGCTCACCCAGGTTGGCGAACCCTTCAGGCCGATAGTCTCGACATCAAGCTGTAAGACACTGTTGTCCCAGATTTTAATCTCCGAGTTTTCAGCCGCCAGGCGCATCGGCACGGTCGGGTAGCGCGGCTGGTTGATTTCACGCACGACGGTGATCATGACCGGCAGGGGGGCTTCAACGACTTCATAACGCCCCTCAAGTTTGCGGCGCACGCGTATCGATTTTTGCTCAAGGTCGAGGTGTTCGATGCGGTCGACCAGGGTCAATTGATGCAAGCCGAGACGCGAGGCTATGCCGGGACCGACCTGGGCGGTATCGCCGTCGATGGTCTGTTTCCCACAAAATACAATCGCCAGTTCATCGGTTCTGGCCAACCGATCGATGGCCGCCGCAAGCACGCAACTGGTCGCCAGGGTGTCAGCTCCGCCGAAACAACGGTCGGAAAGCAGAATGGCATCATCAACGCCGAGGGCGCAGGCCTTGCGCAACGTCGCTTCGGCATTCGGTGGCCCCATCGACAGCGCAACACTGCGCACCGCATACTGGTCGCGCAGTCGCAGACTCTCTTCGAGAGCGTGGGTGTCGTAGGGATTCATGATGAACGGGATGCCGTCACGAATCAGTGTGTTGGTAACCGGGTCGATCTGCACCTGAGTGGTGTCAGGAACCTGCTTGATACAAGAGATGACCAGCATGAAATCAATGCCCTTTCCGATAAAAATTGAAGTTCTTCCATATCATTGATGATGAATGCTAACGACAAATAGCCACTACCTGACGCATTTTCCACGCAAGCCAACAGCTTTTTCTTATAGAATTAAATTCTGCAAATAGCATAACACGGCGAGCGCCACATACTTTTAAAGGTATTTTTTACCAAAAGGCGTATACGTATAACTGCGCACATGACATTGGTTTTTTCTCTACGCAGTTTCGCCAACCAAGAAAAAAATGGGCAGTAGCGCCCCCTCTGGACGATACTGCCCCTGCCAACGGCCATTGCATCTCTGGAAAATGGAATTATCAGGCGTGCTGACAGGTTCCAGCAGCACGTTTCCCGCCTTTACAACCTCCACCACAGACCGAATCGTGCGCTAGCTTCAACGCAACGGCGATCGGTCCAGAGGTCACTACGGAGGCAATACCGGCTTTTTGCAGTTCCTGCTTCGGCAATTCCCCGATCATCTTGATTACAACGACCTTACACCCTTCCAGAGCACTGACAATCCCGTCGAACTGTGAGTGCCGGAAAGGGTGGTCCGGATCGTAGGAACAGTATTTTTCGACCGCAACCTCTTTGAGCGGTTGCGGGGTGCCACCACCATAGTCATAGATCAGAAAGCGCTGGGCATGACCAAAATGCTGATCAACTTCAGTGCCGGTTTTTGATGCGACTGCAATGAGCATAATGCCCCCCCTTTAGACTTCCATGGTGCCGAAGGAAAAACACTTTTTCGGACAAGCGACGCCACAACCGGCGCAACCGATACAGTTATCGGCGTTGGTGATGGTCATGACCATGCGCACCGATTCTGACTCTTCGTCGATCAAGTCTTCCGGTCCCAGCACCTTGCGCGCACAGGACTTGAAACAACGACCGCAGCCGATGCATTTTTCGTTATCGAGCGACTCGACAAAGGTCGGCGTCCAACTGGCTCCGCCCTTGGTAATTCCGGTGAGTAATGGCATGTTCTTATCTCCTGATTTTTAGAATTCGTTTGTCGTAGCAAGCCCGAAGAGCCGCTATCCGGCCGTCGGGCGTTCGCCTTTGAGCATCGCCTTGCGCAACCAGGGCGGTGGATTACCCTGTAATACTTCCTGCAGCTTGGTCACCACGGTGGCAATTGGCTCTTGGGTCTTGCTTTTTAGCGGATGGATTTTCTTTTGCACCAGTCGCGCGGCAGCCGGGCCACCGATCTCGCCGACGTAAACCAGCGCGCATTCTTCCAGCGCAGCACTGCGCGCCTCGATACGGTCAGCAGAATCGCCGCCTTCATCCTTAACTTGGATAACGCCGGTAAACTCAGCATCCTCCGGCCCGATATTCCAGATATAAAACTCTTCAGCCTTACCGAAATGTTCATCAATGTGGACTTTATCGGTGCTGGCAAATGCGACTTTCATGCGTAATCCTTTTCTGTCTGTTGCCGAAACAATTTCAAAACGGCGCGTACGGATCATCTGTTTCGCCCCCACCCGCTCTCCCAGTTAAGGAAAGAGCGGGTGTTTATTAAGCATCCCTACCACCAACCTGAGAGCGAGCAATTTTGCGCAAGGTCGAGGAAGGTAAGAAATCGCGCGGAGGCTTAGCAGCGCTACGCCGCACAAGTGATTTCGCAGCCTGACGAAGAGATTGCGTAAAAGGGCCGCTCGGGCAGAGGCTACCTCATCATTTCGAACCACTGATCTTCGCAAGTCTCGTCCTTGATATCGAGGAACTTGTTGGCCAGCATACTCAGCATACTGATCGCGCCGTTGTAACCGACCACCGCGGTACGGTGCAGGTTGACCCGGTCGATGATCGGGAAACCGATGCGGAACAGCGGGATTCCAGCGTCACGGGCTGCCCATTTTGCGTGGGTGTCCCCGATGATACCGTCACAAGGATCGGTGACCAGCAGCGAGCGCATGTGCCAGAGGTCTTTGTTGATGTAGATCGAGCACCCTTCGCCGAAGGGTGAAGTGTCGAGCAGCGCCTGCATCTCCTTCTGGAACTTCTTGGTGGTGCGTGAACAGAGGATGTGCCAAGGGTGAGCACCCATCTCGAGCAAGAAGGTCACGAGGCCGAGCAGGTAATCGGGATCACCAGCGAGAGCGAACTTGCGGCCGTGTAGGTACTGCTGAGCGTCGGTCATAGCATCAACCGCACGAGCGCGTTCGGCCTTCAACTGTTCGGGAACCGGCTTGTCAAACAACTCGGACAGCTTGAGAATAAATTCGTCGGTCTTTTTCACGCCGAATGGCAGTGGCATCGTTGCTTTAGGGCCGTCATATTCGGTCTCGATCCACTTCATGGTGGTAACCGTGGAGTATTTCTGCAGCGAGATGGTCGCCTTGCCATTGATCGACTCAGCAGCGTCTTCCATTTTGGTGCCACCTGGGTAGAGCTTGTACTCACCATCACAACCAGAATCGAAGACGTCGGAGACATCGGCGAGCATGGTGTAAGGGATGTCCATCAACTCGGCAATACGCTTGTACTCACGCAGGTTGCCGACGTTGCCATCGAAACCAGGGATAATGTTCAGCTTGCCGGTACACTTGCCTTCAAGCTTCTGCCCCGCGGTGAGAGTGACCAGAATGCTCTTGAGCATAGCGTCGTAGCCGTGGATGTGTGAGCCGTTAAAGCTTGGGGTGTTGGCGTAAGGAGTCGGCAGATCTTCCGGGATAAAACCCTGCTTCTTGGCATTCTTGGAGAAAGCATTCAGGTCATCGCCGATAACCTCTGGCATACAGGTGGTGAAGATCGGGATCATCTTCGGCTTGTAGAGGGCGTAGGCATTCTCAAGCCCTTCAAACAGGTTGTTCTGACCACCAAAAACGGCACCGTCCTCAGTCATGGCGTCGCAGGTTGCGGCAGCCGGCTCACGGTAATGGCGGCTGAAGGTACTGCGGAAATAAGAGGCACAGCCCTGGGAGCCGTGGATGAAGGGCAGTGCGCCTTCAAAACCGGTGGCAACCATCTGTGCACCGAGTGGTTGGCAAGCGTGGGCCGGATTAACCACCAGAGCGGTCCGCTCAAAGTTTTTCTCTTTATATTCTTCGGTATTGATCCAGTTTTTGACCCGTGCAATCTCCTCGGGAGAGTGTTCGGTCACTTTTTTCATTGCGACAGCTGCTTCGCTCATGGCGCTTACTCCTTATATTGCTGCCCGGTTCAGGGCGACCTTTCGGCCGCCCCGACCTGGGAATCTTTTATCCGTTTATCAAAATGGGCTCTTAACCAGGCTCCAGGTCGGCGAATTGATCGCCATATCGATATCGCGGGCGAAGATTTTAAAACCTTCGTAGCCATGATAAGGACCGGAGTAATCCCAGCTGTGCATCTGACGGAAAGGAATGCCGGCCTTCTGGAAGACATACTTTTCTTTGATACCACTGCCGACCAGGTCAGGCTTGAGCTCTTCAACGAATTTCTCCAGCTCGAACTCGGAGACGTCATCGTAAATCAGGGTGCCCTTGGCCATCTCAGGGGCAGTACGGTCATAGTCGTCCTGGTGGGCGAACTCGTAACCGGCGGCAGTAATCTGAATGCCGAGGTCCTCATAGGCGCCGATGGTGTGACGTGGGCGCAGGCCGCCGACGAACAGCATGGCGGTTTTGCCTTCTAAGCGTGGCAGGTACTCATCGGTGACCGCCTTCATCTCCGGCTTGTACTTCTTGATCACCTTTTCAACGTTCTTGCGGATCTTGTCGTCAAACAGGGCACCGATAGCGCGGAGACTCTCTTCGATCTTGGTCGGGCCGAAGAAGTTGTACTCAAGCCATGGAATATTCCATTTTTCTTCCATGACCTTACACATATAGTTCATCGAACGATAACAGTGGATCAGGTTCAACTTGACCGAATGGGTTGCGCCGATTTTCTCGACTTCGCCATCGCCGGTCCAGACGCTCTTGACGTTAAGGCCGATCTCTTCGAGGATCGGCTTGGCAGCCCAGACATCACCACCGATGTTGTAATCACCGATCAGGGCAACATCATAAGGACCAGCGGCTTCCTTGAATTCAAACTTGCCGATGATGTGGTCGCGAATCGAATCATTACTGATGTGGTGACCAAGCGACTGAGAAACACCGCGGAAACCTTCGCAGTTACAAGGCACGACAAGCTTGCCGATTTCTTTTTCCATCTTCTTGGCAACGGCGTTGATATCGTCACCGATCAGACCAACCGGACACTCGGAAAGGACCGACATCCCCTTGTTCAGCGGGAACAGCTGATCCGCTTCACGGACCAGTTTTTCCAGTTTGAGGTCACCACCATAAACGATGTCGCGCTCCTGGAAATCGGAGGTAAAATCCATCGGAAAGGAAGTAACGCCGGGGATGCCCTGCATCAGGTTACGCCGGGTTCCCCAGCTGTAAACACCACAACCGACCGGGCCGTGGGAAACGTGCACCATGTCACGAATCGGGCCCCAAACCACCCCTTTGGCACCAGCGTAAGCGCAGCCGCGCTGACTCATAACACCAGGGACAACCTTCTTGTTCGACTTAACCGCACAAGGAGAAGCGGATGGCTCATTGGCACCCAGGTGCGGGGCCCGCTTCTTGGCAGCCTTCTCCGGCATTGCCGCCAGAGTGTCGGCGATCAACTTCTCGGTTCCTTCTGTAGTAATGCCCTTGATAGGCTTTCTTTCAGACATCTGTAACTCCTTCATATATTGATCTGTACCCTGGGCGAGGCACCGCCTCGCCCCTACAACAACCGCTGCCGGTTAAGGTGGATAAGTTACGTCTGAATCAAGGCGCACAGGAAAGTCGCGGACGAGGCGTAGCGCGAGCTACGTTGAGTGTGCGACTTGCCGAAGCAACGCCGAGTCAGGCGCAAATCGTCCACCGTTTAAGCACTCTCAGCGACGCCGATGATCGTCTCATCCTCCGCTTCCATGATGCCGAATTCCATCAACAGATCTTCCAGGTCTTCCATTTCCAGCGGGGTCGGGACGACAAACATGGTGTTATCAACGATCTTCTGCGCCAGAGTCCGATACTCAGCGGCCTGCTTGTGCTCCGGGGAATACTCGATGACGGTCATGCGACGCAGCTCAGCGCGCTGCACCTGATTGTCACGCGGGACAAAGTGGATCATCTGGGTGCCGAGTCGTGCAGCTAGGGCTTGAATCAGGTCAGCTTCACGATCAGTTTCACGGCTGTTACAGATCAGACCGGCGAGACGGACGCTACCGGAAGCGGCATACTTGACGATACCTTTACAGATGTTGTTGGCGGCGTACATGGCCATCATCTCACCGGAGACAACAATGTAGATCTCCTGCGCCTTGTTCTCACGGATCGGCATAGCGAAACCACCGCAGACAACGTCACCAAGCACATCGTAGAAAACGTAGTCGAGGTCCGGGGTGTAAGCACCCTCTTCTTCCAGGAAGTTGATGGCGGTGATGACACCACGACCGGCGCAACCGACACCCGGCTCGGGACCACCCGACTCGACACACATGACTTCGCCGTAACCGCGCTTACAAACATCTTCCAACTCCAGATCCTCAACGGTACCGAGTTCACGGACCTTGTCCATAACCGTGTCCTGAGCCTTGGCGTGCAGGATCAGGCGGGTCGAGTCAGCCTTGGGGTCACAACCGATGATCAGAATTCTCTTACCCAGGGAAGCGAGTCCGGCCACGGTATTCTGTGTGGTGGTTGACTTGCCAATGCCGCCTTTACCGTAGATTGCAATTTGACGCAGTTTCTTTTCAGCCATTGTCTTTTCTCCTTGTGAAATGTTGTTTGTGAGCAGTCCGGCACAGTGTTCCGAGGCGGCATCCCCCTTGATGTGTCTGGATCGATCCGCCGGTCCTGGCATTTTTGAAAAAAGAAACCCGGCCCGATTTTTGCGCTATCGGACCGGGCTCCATTGCCCGAAGCAGCGCCACCCTGGTGCTGCGTTCGTTATAAATTTTGTCTGCAAATAAAAAAGCCCAAAAGAGAGTCCGGACTATTCACCGGGTTCCTTTGGGCTTCGTTGCCGTTTGCACGAAAGTGACGCACTACGTCGTGAGTTGCTTTCGTCTTACGGCAGGTTCTAAGAGCAGAGACTGTGCCAACATCAGATTAAAAATTTTACTAGCCTGTTTTTAAAGAGTTTTTCCGCTTCATTAATAAAAGCACAGTTCGTCTGTCCAGATATTTACTTAAGACACTCATTTTTTCATGCACATAAAATGGGCACAAAAAATAGACCTGTGCTTGACTTCGATGCAATCAGGATACCTGACTCTTTTTGTCAGATTAGGGCTTTAATCGGCGCCACATTTTCTTCTTCGCGATAGGTCTTATGGAGGAGCAAACGATGAGCGACGCCAAGATGGTTTCAATCCTCAGCAAAGAAGGAAACGGCCAAAACGGCTCTCCCGACCCGATTTTCTCTCTCTGTGGTTACTGGCTTTGGTTCAGTTTCAGGAGCTGTATCAACCGGGCTTTTTAGGGGCATCGTTCTCGGTAAGACAGGAGGGCAAGCGACGTTCTCAGGCGTTTCCTGTTGTCTCTTAGCGGTCTCTTCCACAATAGACTCAGTCTCATCGCCAGTCTCAATCACAGCTGCGTCATATCCCAGCTCTCCAAGCGGATCGTCAGCAAGACCGATATTGTTGCAGACAAAAGAAACCTCTGGTCCAGGAGCAAAGAGAACCCGAAGTTCTTCTCCCACGTCAGGCAGTTCAACCTGCTTCTTCTCTGCATTCCACTCAGCAGCAGCGGATCCGACTAGAATCCATTTAAGGCTCTCAAAGGTGCCGAGCCGAGCTAGATTCCGAAGGTATAGCTCCAACATAAAGAGAGAGACAATGGTCGCAAAGCCGATGAGCAGGCCATCGGAAATAAATGGTGGTGATTCTTTAACTGTGACGCGAGCATTATGACCTTGCTCCAGAGCTTTATCTTCGGCAAGGACTTCAGACTTATAGATGACTGCTTCACCCGGCGCAGAATCCAACGTTCCCACAGCAGCAGCTATGGGCAACTCAATTTTCGACTGCAAAGCACCAGCGACTGCGGTTGAATCATATATTTTAACCAGACCTTCTTTGCTGAAATTGACAGGCAGGAGGATGGCGCCGGGATAGCTGTTTTTGACTCTCCGAAAAAGCCTTTCGGCTTCTTCACCACGTTGCTCAAAAACCCCCAGCCGTACAGCATAATATTTGCCAACCTTTCTTATCCTGAGAGAGGTTCTATCCTCCTCCTTGAGTACCTTCAAGGCCGAGCCATATTCCTGCATAGAACCATGTTCACCCAGGAAACTTCCTATTTGAATTGTGTAGATTGACTGAGCAGAAAAAGATGGACAAGGCACAGAAAAGAAGATGAAGACAACAATTGTTGCCACAATGGGAAAACACGCTTTATTCCTCCCTGCAACAGAATAAGCCATACAGCCACTCCTTTTTTCATGGCAGGCTCTACAAGATCTGAAGCGAATAACGCTTAACTAGCGCAAATGAGTTTCTCAATTATACTGCGTAAAATCCATTATGAAACACGTAGCCTCATTAAGTTTACATAAAATCTATAAATTGTCGTCGCCCTTCAGATCAGCCCACATTAGATCAGCAACCACCTTCACGCTAAGCTGCGGTATAATTGATATCCGCCTTAAACTAAATGGAGCAGATATGCTGCGAACCTTTATTGCTCTAATTTTATTTCTGGGAGTGGCCCTGATTTTGCTGGTCATCAGGCCTTCACCGGAAAAGATCTTACTGGGTGGTGGTCCTGAGGGCGGTACTTTTATCGTCTACGCAGAAGGCTTGGCAGAACTGCTCCGGAAGGAACTACCTGAACGTCACATCAAAGCCACCAATTCCGCCGGCTCGGTCGCAAACCTCAAAGCGGTCAATGCTGGCAAAGCGGCCCTTGCCCTGACTTACGCTGGAGATGCTTATTTGGGCAGACAGGGGCTACTGGAGAATTATCCGACCAGACTGACAAATGTCCGGGCCTTGGCCCGCATCTATGGTTCGACTGCACAGCTCGTGGTTTTAAACGACAGCATCATTAAAACACCGGAAGACCTGGCCAACCGTCGGGTTGCAATCGGCAGTTCTGGCTCGGGTGCAGCCCACAGCGCTGAACGCTATTTTCGCATTCTGATGCTCTGGGATGAAATAACCCCGCTGCACATGGGCTATGATCTGGCCATGGAGGAGCTGATTAGCAGACGCGCGCAAGCGGTCTGGCAACTGGTCGGGGCGCCAAGTGCTTCGATTGTAAAAAACAATCGCAACCACCCGCTACGCTTGATCGATTTGTCCGAACTGGCCGATCAGAGTGATTTCCTCCTTAAATACCCCTTCTACTCCAGGGTCCGCATCCCGGCTGATACATATCTCGGTCAACTGCATCCCATCGACAGCTTTCAGGACAACACCTTGCTGGTCGCTCACCCGAATACCGATCCACAGCTGATCGCCACCACCCTGAGAATGTTGTTCAGCCCGGAAGGGATGCAGCAGATGCGTACTGTTCATCCGACCGGCAAAGAGCTGACTCTGCAGAAAGGGCTGCTGGGAATTCAGATTCCCCTGCATCCGGAGGCGGAAAAGTTCTGGCGCGAACGTGGAGTGCTCAAATAAACCACAAGTCACATCAGATAAAATTGACCAATAGTTTGGTTATGGCGACATCACGGATTCCAAGCGAAAAACTCAAAGTAAACAATAAATACTCGGTGCCCCTGCTAGGCCCCTTCATTCCCTTCGGCAAACAACATTTTTTTGGTTCCTGGCAGTGGCAATTCCGCCAGAAGAATACCGGCCAGAATCATCCCCGCACCAAGCCCGGCAGCAGCGGGCAATTGCTCATTCAAAACTAGAAAGGCGGTCAGAGCGGCAAAAACCGGCTCTAAAGAATAGATTAAAGCCACTCGCGTGGAACTCAAGTGCACCTGGGCCAGAGTCTGAAGCAGAATCGCCAGCCCGGTGCCCAATATTGCGGCAAAAAAACCGGCGAACAAAACATCCGGGTTACCGACAACCTTGACATCCAACAACCGTGACCAATCTTCAAAAAGCAGCGCCGAGCCAAGACTGAAGATGGTCACTGTCAAGAGCTGCACCAGGATCAGATGCAGAGTTTCATGCTGCCGGCTGTACTTGCCGGTGTAAACGATGTGCAGGGCAAACATAACAGCACAGACGAGCGTCAGCAGGTCGCCGATGTTGATGGCCTCAGCGCCTGCAGCTGTCAGCAGGTAGAGCCCAGCAGCAGCGACGAATACTCCGACCAGCGTCAACAATCTGGGGCGATCGCCAAGCACAAATAAGGCCATGATTGGCACCAACACCACATTCAAACTGGTGATAAAGGCGCAATTGGAGACACTGGTGTAAAGCAGCCCGAAGGTCTGCAGGGAAAAACCCAGATAGAGCAGCAGCCCCAACAGGCCACCATGCCAAATCATGCGGCGATTAAAGCCGCTTCGCGTTTTCCAAAACAGCAGACAGAGCCAGACAAACAGGCTCGCAATGCCGAAACGCACAACATTGAAGCTGTGCGGCTCCAAGATGGCAATCGCATTGTGGATCAGGACAAATTCGACTCCCCAGATAAAAGCGGTAAACAGAACTCCGAGGGTGGCTAACTTGGTGGTACTCATGACAAAACTCCGTAAGGCAACAGACCATACTGACTGTACGGCCATTCAGTTAACCTGGATTGACTATACGTCCGTTCAGTGTTAACGTCAAGCTGTGTCGTCAGCAGCCATCTCAAACCAAATCCGGAAGCCGCCTATGTCGCCCCAGAAACAGCCCATGAGTCGCTCAGAACAAAAACAGATCACCCGGCGAAAGCTGCTCAACGCCACCATCGACATCATTGCCGGGGAAGGTCTTGCCGGGGTCACCCTAGCCAAAGTCGCCGAGCGGACCGGCCTGTCGCGGGGGATCTGCAATTTTCATTTCGAAACCAAAGAGCAACTGATGCTCGAAGCGCTGCGGATGCTCTATCAGGAGCATGAACAGGCCTGGCGGGAAGCTATGGCCGATCACAACGAGAGTCCGGCTGTGCGCTTGCGAACCCTGGTCGAGACCCTACTCAGCCCACCGATCGCCGAGCATAAAAAACTGGCGGTCTGGATGGCCTTCTGGGGGGTTACCCCGCACCGACAGACCTATCTGGAGATATGTGCGAACATTGACCGCGAGTACGAGGCCGAGGTGGAAGGCGTGATACGTCAGATGTCCGGAGGGAACGAGAGCATCAATGGGATGAGCTTGAAGGCGATTGCGGTCACCCTGACTTCGATGATCGACGGTTTCTGGGTCAACTATTTGATATCGCCAGACTGTCTTGCGCCTAAAGATGCCGTTAATGCCTGCATGGCCTTTCTTTCCAGTTTTTTCCCGGAGTTCGACTCCAGGCGAAATTCCTAGTCTGCTGAAAAAAATCTCACTCCGGACGACATCAATTTAGGACCTGCCCGATCAACCAGGTAATGTCATTGAACTGATATGGCTTTACCAGGGCGGCACAGAACCCGTAACCTGCAAAATTTGCCATGGCAGGATCATTTGAATAACCGCTGGAAACAATCACCTTTGCGTCCGCGTCTATCGCTAGAATTTTCCGCACGGCTTCTTTTCCACCCATCCCTCCGGGGATGGTCAGATCCATGATGATCAAATCAATGGGAGAACCACTTTCCATTGCCTGTTGATAAATCTGCACCGCTTCCATGCCGTCTGTGGCGAGCAGAATCTCGTGCCCTATTTCACTGAGCATTTCCTCAGCCAGCGTCCTTACCAGCTCTTCATCATCCATCACCATGATTCTGGCTTTTCTCCTGCCAAAATCTGCATTCCCAGACTCTGCGAGAGGAATGGACTGATGCAAAGAGGCCGGCAGATAAACACTGAAGATTGTCCCAATCCCCGGGGTGGATTGCACGGAAATGGAGCCACCATGTTTGCTGACAATCGAGTGGGCAATGGCCAGGCCAAGACCGCTGCCCTGCTGCTTGGTTGAAAAATACGGATCGAAAATCTTATCCAATGCATTTGCCGGAATCCCAATACCGGTGTCCTTTATGGTCAGTTTTACGCAGTTGACGGTCTTGGCCAAGGGAATGCCCATAGAATTTTTACTGCTGACATTTTCACATGAGACCTCGATGATCCCTCCGGCCGGCATGGCATGGCTGGCATTAAGAATAATATTTTGGACAACCTGACTTATCTGCCCTTTATCGATATCAACCAGCCAGAGATCATCGCAACAATGATAGCGACAAGCGACCTGATCCCCGCGGAGAATAAAATCGGCGGAATCTTTGACCACCTCAGCAAGAGAGGCGGTTTCTTTAATCGGTTGGCCGCCCTTGGCGAAGGTGAGAAGCTGCTGGGTTAAATCCCGGGCACGATATGATGCGTTTAGCGCCTGGGTGAGAAGTCTCTGCGTTCTTTCGCTGAGGTTGGCATCCCGCAGAGA
This sequence comes from Desulfuromusa ferrireducens, assembly GCF_055389805.1. NCBI lineage: Bacteria > Pseudomonadati > Thermodesulfobacteriota > Desulfuromonadia > Desulfuromonadales > Geopsychrobacteraceae > Desulfuromusa > Desulfuromusa ferrireducens. The sequence continues at coordinate 1,715,060 of NZ_AP042415.1, read as the reverse complement.
CAAATCAATATTGCCCAGAATGGCGGCCAGAATATTGTTAAAATCATGGGCGATGCCACCAGCAAGAACACCGATCGATTCAAGTTTTTTTACTTTGATCAGTTCCTGGTCAGTGCGGAGCTGCGCGGTGATGTCCCTGAAAACCAGGACAACACCGATAACCTCACCAGCTTTATCCCTTATCGGCGCGCCACGATAGGAGATACTTCTTTCCGGCCCATTTTTAGCAATCAAGACCCTGTAATCGGCCAGAGCGATAATTTCGTCAGCAGTAAAAACTTTTCCCAGCGGGCTGTCGCAGGGTTGCCTTGTCGCGCCATTAACGACATTAAAAACCTCATTTATTGGTCGACCAGCGGCCTCATCGCTGTCCCAACCGGTCAAGGTTTCAGCAACCGGGTTGATCAGGATGACCCGCCCTTGCGTATCGGTGGTGATGACACCATCACCGATACTCCTCAGTGTCACCGCCAGGCGCTCTGTTTCATCAGCCAGTTTGGTTTCGGTCAATTTTCGTTCGGTAATATCTGTGGCAATTTCAAGCCGAACGATACGTCCATCAATCCATTTTATCGCCCGGTCATGGATGTAGTACCAATGGCCGGTGACTTCATTTTGATGCTCCCAGATGTAGATCTCACCTGGCTGACCATCCGCGTCCAAAAGATGCTGATTGGAACAGAAGGAGCAAGGGCCACTTTGATTGTTCTGTACGCTTTGCCAACAAATTTTGCCGACAATATCCCCGTGCTCTTTGCGCCCGAACGCATTGATAAACAATACTTCATAGGTGTTTAAATCGGCGACATAAACGAGGGCATCGAGACTATCCATAATCAGCCGAAAACGTGCTTCATTCTCCCGCAGGGCCGTCTGCCCCACAAGCAGTGCTTCGGCCATATCGTGAAACGCCCGGGTCAGCGTGCCAATCTCATCTGGTTTGTCAGCCTGCGCACTAAGAAACTCAAGGTCTCCCGCGGCAATTTTACGCGTCATGGCCACAAGATCGGTAATGGGCGAGATGAGGGTGCTTTTGCCCAGCAGCCAGGAAACAAACAGGGCTAACAGCGTCGCCAATATCATGATCAGCACGTTCCTGATCAGGACGGCGTCGGCAGGAGCAAGAATGCTGTTTTCAGGTATCCCCGCCCAGACGTAGACATAAGGAGTTGCTTCAGGAGTAAGTCGAACTTGCTCAAAAGCAAATATCCGCCGCACGCCATCAGAACCTTCCCGAGTGAAGATCCTCGGTTCTTGTGCATTGCTGGCGAGTTCCCACGTCCCCGCCTTGATCGACTGACCAACCGGATTGGTATTTTCTTTGGGAGGATAGTAGAATAGGCGGGTGCCCTGGTGGTCGGTTATGGCGACAAAGGATTTTACTGGCAAAGAGCTCCCGTCATAAAAACTAGAGAAACGGGTCAGCTTGACGACGGTGGTTAAAACACCCTTAGTCCGACCATTTTTATCCAGCACCGGATAAGCAAAGGGCAATACCGGAACCGAAGCTCCAACCCTGGTGAGGATATATTCACCAACCGCGAAGTCTTTGCTCTCCAAGGCCTCGCGGACGTGCTTACGATCCGCCAGACTTACGCCCGAAAAAGCCCTCCCCGCTGCTAAGACCTTTCCGTCCAGATCAGTTAACACGAGATTGTGATGTTCAGGATTTTTCTCCAGCACGGCAGCAAATATTTCGGAACTTGCCTGGACCGCCAAGTTCTGAATTTCAGGCAGCAGGGCCAAGGTGGAAAGAATTTGCCGAGAGGACCGGGTAATGTTTTTCTGCGCTTCAGCCATTGTGTGGGTCAGCAGAAGAACATCCTGTTTGGCGGCTTCGATAGAAGTACGCCGCTGCTCCATGCCGGTGTAAAGCACGAGGCCCAAGGCGGGCAATACGGCAAGCAGGACCAGAAAGCCCAGATTTCTGCTTATTGATCCCAGGTTAAATGATTTCATCCCTACCCACCTCCGGCATTAATACACTCACAACAGTGTATCATCCAAAGGCTTAAATTCACCTCTTCGCGCCTAGAAACTCAGGTAACCGGCTAAACAATTGGCCAATAAAAACGCCGCACCTGTTATTGGTGCGACGCAAATCTTTCCGCATGTGCGACTCTGTTAGTTGCTAGCCCCAACCCCAATGCGGATCAACTGCAAAGCAAAGGTCAGATCCAACCCGGCCAGTTGATGATTTCCATCAAGGGTTACCTCGTCGTTTTCATCCTTGATCACCCGCATGACCCGCTCTTCACCGTCGGCAAAAGCCAGAGAAAGCTTCTCGCCGATCCGCAGTTCACGCTCTTGTGGAAACTGGCTGCGTAGCACCTTGACCATATTCTCTTTGTGATGTGGCCCAAAAGCTTGCTCTGCCGGGATTTCAATATTATTCGCGGCACCGACCGTCATCCCCACAATCGCTTCTTCCAAAGCCGGGAAAACCTCTCCCCGACCGATGGTAAAACTGAGCGGCCTGTCATCGTCGGCACTATCGAAAATATGACCGTTATCGAGGGTGCCAATATAGTGAATGGTGACCCGGTCACCGGTTTGCGCAACTGTCATCTTTTACTCCTTCGCTGCTTCTATCCCGAGCAGCCCCTGCATGACCATCAGCAAGCAATCGTACATTTCCTCGCGGGTCTGGACAAAGGCGGGAACTTCGTTATTGAGAACCTCTTCCATTTTTTGCAACACATCCTGCTCGTCATTTCCCAGCGCATCCATCACCGCCTCATACATCGGCACCACTTCGTAAAGATCGTACCGATCAAAGAGACTAGAATCAGGATTGCCGGAAAATTTCGGCTCTTCGCGAGTCTCTTTGTTGCGCGGGTAACGGTAATACAAATCTGAGGGTTTGATTGCAATGCCCATGGTGATCAGCCACAACTTGATGAGCAGCCCTGCCCACAGTGACTTTTGCTTGTGCAAAGACTGCCGTGAACGGCACCACCGGCTTCGCTCAGATAACTTGCCAGAGCATTGGCCGGCACGTACCAGGCGCCCGCGATCTCCTCGCCGGGCAACAGTCCGCGCTTGATATGCATCATGACGCTCATTGAGGTGGTTTGCATCGCTATCGCGACTTGGTTAACGGTCAGTTTTTCTACTTGTGCTGTCATCTCTCGATTCCTTTCCAGAGCTAAAGATTCAACGCTTACATAAATGATGAAATGGCTTTATCAATCCGTCTCTTCCTAACCTGCGGCTTTAATGACGCGAAATCTTTCATCAAAGTGAGGTGCAAGTAGCGGCCGCACATCCCCCCAACTGAGTCCGCCGCCACCACAGCCGGGGCGCGGGACGATCACCTTTTCCCAGCCACGCTGATCGACGAGTTTGCGTAATTCTCGACTTGATTGTTCAATCAGCTGCAGGTCGGGCACTTCCCACGGGGTGTGTTCGACCGGGAAGCTGACCAGCCCCTCCGGCAGTTCATGGACATGATTGCCGTCACGGGCAATTTTTTCTCCGAGCAGTTGTGGTAAATCAGGAAACCGCTCGGCAGCCTGTTTGGCCGTGCCACGGGCCATCACATTTTTACCGCTGCGCGCCAGTTTGCCGTTGGTGGTGATCGCCACCACGTAGCCCTGATTGTGATATTCCCAGAGGTTTCCGGAGAGTTCCTGGATATGCGCATCCTCCGCAACCCAGGGACTGAGATCGACTAACCGCTCACAGACCTGTTCGACTTCGATGCGGACATCCTTGTCCAACTTTTTAAGCCAGGCCTTCGGCAGCGAATCGTAACCGTAAAAAGCGCCAGCCAGCATCCCGGCAATAGCCCCGGTGGTATCCGCGTCGCCTCCCTGATTGACCACACCGATCAGGCATTCCTCAAAACTTGCAGTGGCAAAAAAGTAATGAAAGACCGTCTGCAGGGTATCGACCACGTATCCGGAAGCGAGGCCTTTGTAATTGTTAAACTTGAAGGTCGGATACGCGGCGATCAGTTCACGGGCCATGGCATGCAGCTGAAACCGGTCGGCACCGAGCATCGCCGCCTGCGTCATCCGCCCCAGAGTGATACAGCCCGCATCAGAAAGCGGATGATTGTGCGTCAACCGGGCCTGTTCCAAGGTACAGCGGCGCAACAGCCGATCATCCCCGAGGGTAAACAGCGCCACCGGGGCCATCCGCATCGCCGCACCGTTACCAGCATCCCACTCGTTAGGCGGCATCTCCAGCGTACCGTTACGCATGTACTCACGGATGCCTTTGCGTACCGTCGCGCCGATATCGATCGGTTTACTGCGCATCCAGTCGAGAAAGTTTCCGGCAATGCCGGACAAATCCCACGCTCCGGCGTCAATCAGAGCATGAGCGATCGCCAGTGACATCTCGGTGTCATCAGTGACATGACCCGGTTTCAATCCCAACCAGCCGCCACCGCGAATCTTATTATGAACCTTGTATTGCCCCTTGATCTCCGCCGGAGTCATGAACTCTGTCGTTGCGCCCAGCGCATCACCAAGGGCAACGCCGAGAAAAACCGCTTTCGCTTTACTGTTGAGTTCCTCGCAACGCATCGCTCAGCCCCCTATCATGACTTCGACGTCGAACTCACCGCCGATCACCAGATACTCGCCTTCACCCTTAAGCAGAGATTTCGGCAACAGTCCGCCGCAGAAAAAAATCTTACTCAGTGGAACCTCAGCTTTCAGCACCCGGCTGCCAAACTCCCAGGCGCGTTCGAAATCGTCAGTAAATGAATTGAGGTTGTTCAAGCGCAGCAGATAGTGATGCTTATCCAACTGTTCCAACACCTGATGTTCCGCAAAATCGTTGATGCCACGATAGAGGGTTAAATGTGTCTGCCCGGTTCGCTGCCGCTTGAACTCGTACTGCACAAACTCGTAAAGCAGATCGAGCTGCCGCAAAATGGCGCTGGTGCGGGCCGACCCTTTCATCTTCTCCACCGTGTAGAGGAAATAGGCTTCGGAATGAATATCCTCAATCGGTTCGTGGTGAAAAAGTGGTGGCAAGCCGAGGCGTGATTCAACCCAACCCTTCAACACCGCTCCCTCGATCGAATTACTGTCGAACAGCCAACCACGCAAAAAACGCAGATAACTGTTTTTCAGCGCCTTACGGCTACTGCGTGACGCCTGATCTTCCCACTGATGCAGTTGAAACCGGACATCCATAAAATCGTGAAAAATTTGTCCACGCTGCAGCGGGTCAGCGATAGTCTCCAGTTTGGAAAATAATGGCTTGCCAGCGCAGTGCACCCCTTGAATTTCTATCGGTAACGGATTTTGGTTGTAACTTCTCGACGCAATCGCCCATGGCGACAGGTTGCAGTAGTTAAGCGGGTTGGCGTCCATTTTATTTACATCCATCCAATAAAAAAGGCGCTCTTAACTCAAAAATTCAAAGAGTTAAGGGCGCCGTTGCCCTTCGCTGAAGGTAAAAATTAAAACTTTACGAATTGATAAAAAACACAAAGCTATTGTGCAGGCTTCGTGCCATACGGAAAATGCCACTTTATTTCATCAAATGGGCATTTAGCCGTTTAAAAATGTTCCTTTTTTATACAGAGCTAAACCACGATGGACAAAAAATAAGCCTCAAAATGAAAAAGAAGATATCTGGCGGGATTTGCTCATAGGAACGATGGAGGCAGGAGACCAAGCAGAATAAAGACCTTCATAATATTCCTTGCGTCCGCGCTAACTATCTACGCCGAACAACTCTGCGGCAGAAAATCCACGCTGCTGAAAGTACTGATAAAGTTCACCCAGCGAAGTTTTAAATTCAGCGTCATCAACCGCAGCGTCGGAACCCGAAACGGCAGCTACAATCGGCTCAATGTGGCAAGTCAAAGTCGTCCCATAGGCCTTGAGCCTTTCGTCATCAGGAGCGGCAAAGACCTCTTCTGATGCAGCGACAATCGCTTTATCAATGTTATTTTTGCGGGTCTGAATTCTGGCCAGATAGTGCGCCGAACTGCTGCTCATACCGGCAGATAATGCCGCCTGATAGACGCAGCAGTAAAAAACCGCAGAAAAATGAAACAGTTCGAGCTGCGGGTCGCTAGGTTCGGCGGCATGCTGCGACATGGAAATGTTGTTGCCGATCACCTTCCAGGCCGCGTCAAAAATCTTCATAAACTTGCGACGTTTGAAGAATATTTCGAGGATATACATGGTTCCTCCAGTTCAGAGCATTTCAAATCGTTGCGGCGCTGTGCCGCAACGAATTACCAATCGGTCGGATAATCATCCTCTACCTGGGTCGGATCATTATAAGCCAGAATCGAACCCCCATCCCGTTGCAGAACCTTTTCCACCGTTTCCGCAGCGAGCAGGACAAAATCGTTGTTGTAGCGGGCCAGTCCCAGCCGCCCCCGGGAGAGTTTATCAGCAACATCCGGGTCGACTGAAATTCGCTTTATCTGCCCTGCGTCAACATAATGATAGACAACATCGCCCTCTTCAACCGGAAGACGATTGGTTTCGATCAGCTGCTTCGCGGCCGCCAAATCAGCTTTGCGTTGCGCCTGTTGGTTGCGCTGTTCGTTTAATTCCAGGTCCTGCTTCGCCTGCTCGGCCTGTTGCTGCTGCAGGCGTAGCTTGGCACTGCTGTCTGCAGCGCCCCCCTGCCCCTTTTTTTTCTTTTTGTTTTCTACGCGCTTTTCGTGTACGGCCTGTTTAACCTGTTTTTTGTTTACCATCCCAGCTTTAAGTAGCTGTTCCTGTATGGAAAGTCCCATCGATAACTCCAAAATATTTATTTGATTTTTGCCGGTAAAGGCGAATTCACACCCGACTGTTAAAGTTTTTCCCGCAGCTGCACAAGGGCGTGACGCACGGACTCGTAGGTGTACTCATCGGCAGGATCAGCGGCTTTCCCCGCAGACTGAAACAGCGGGCGCTGCTGATATAATTCTCCCCAGCGCACATCAACCTGACGGACAAATTCCTGTAGCCGGTAATCACTGGCCAGGAGGCTATCGATCATCTCCCGCAACGCCGCATGGGGCTTTTCCATGTGACGATCCAGCAACAGCTGGTTATCCCGTATCCGGCGGCGCAACAGCGACTTCAACGCTCCCGAAGAATCCGCGGTATGCTGGTCGATCCACTGCGTTAGCTGGATGATCGCCTGTTCTTGTGGAGAAACGGGAGATTCCCCCTTCATCAGTCCACTACCAGCACGCCCGATGGCCCCGGCGACGCTGAATTTCTGCTTGGCGCGCAGTTCGCGCTGTAGCTCGGCGGCGCGGGAATCCTTCTCTTTACTCAACGTTGCGACTCCATAGCTGAAAGCTCCTCTTCAGCAGGGCTGAAGGTCAAGTGGTTCATGGCTAAGATTCATCCCGCCGGAAACGCTCCTCCAACCGTCGCAGTTCGGGAGACTCGGCAAAAACAAACCACTTCTTCGCCACACCATCCCATTTAGCGCCAAGCCCTTTCGCCTCGTCCTTACGGTTAAACGGAACCTGCAGGAAAACTTTTTTGCCATAATATTTTTCGCACATCTGATCATAAAAATAACCATAGCCCTTGGTCTCAGGGTCGGCGCGCAGATCAAAGCTTTCCGTCGGTTTTGCCATCTTGAGTTGCCGTTGAACCGATTGAAACTCCAGCTTCGAAAATTGCCCACCATCGCCGCGAAATAGGTCCAGAGTGGTGGAAAAATCGGGATCGTTTTTTGCTGTCGCCTCAAATGGAACCGCATTGCAGGTACCGCTGGCCACCACCAATTTCCGAATTTTGCTTTTATCTTGCGGGTATTCCACCAGATAGTGTGCCACCTGGTTCAGAATAACAATATTGGGAGTTAACATCGCCTGCTCTTTTCCTTAAAAATCGACATCTTCAGCCAAACCGACAAAAGGCCTACGGTCCCTGAAAGAACTTTCTCACCGACTCAACGACCCGAGCAATATCCTCTGCCGTGACATCCAGATGGGTCACCAAACGGACCGTTTGTCCGCAACCGATCAAGATCTGTTGCTGCGACAAATAGATTTTTAACGCATCACCCTGCGCTGCGGGTAGATCGAGGAACAGCATATTGGTCTGACGCTCTTCATAACGCACATTGAGCGCATCAATCGTCTTTAGTTGCTGTGCCAAAAAAGCGGCATTCTGATGATCTTCCTTGAGCCGCTGGATATTGTTCTGCAACGCATAAATTCCGGCCGCCGCCAAAATCCCGGCCTGGCGCATACCACCGCCGACCACTTTACGCCAGCGACGGGCCTTTTCCAGCAACTCCTTGCGCCCAGCCAGAACAGAACCAACAGGAGCGCCCAACCCCTTGGAAAGACAAAGGGAGACACTATCGAAGGGGCGTACGATGTCGGCAATGGAGCGCTGGTGATAAACTGCGGCATTAAAGGCCCGGGCTCCATCCAGATGCAACCCCAGTCCCTGACTATCGGCGAAATCTCTTGCTTGCTGCAAATAACCCATCGACAGAGCTTTGCCGGCCTGAGTGTTCTCCAGACTGAGTAGCGTGGTACGGGCATAGTGGGAATCTGCCGGTTTGAGGTAGCTTTTGACCAGCGCTAGATCGAGGCTACCGTCGGCGGAGAACTCAAGCGGCTGGGGCTGAATGCCACCAAGGACCGCCGCACCGCCGCCTTCGTAACGGTAATTATGCGCCTGTTGGCCGGCGATATATTCATCGCCGCGCTGGCAATGGGCCAACAGGGCGAGCAGATTCGCCTGGGTCCCGCTCGGCACAAACAGGGCGGCATCAGTGCCGGTCATTTCCACGACCAGTGCTTCCAAACGGTTGACGGTGGGATCTTCGCCGTAAACATCGTCTCCGACCTCGGCATGAGCCATCGCCTGCCGCATGGCCATACTCGGCAGAGTGACCGTGTCACTGCGCAAATCAATTTTTTTCATCAGTTCCCCGCAAAGAGACAGCCCGCAGTAGTCGAAAGCCCAACAATTTAACCGGGACTGCGCTGGTCAACGACAATATTACTTCCCGGACATTTTTTCGCTGCGGTTTTCGTTTCGGTACAGACATCAATCACCTCAAAGGCGGTGGCCACCTTACGCTTGGATAAATCGACCGCCCCCATGCTGAGACAGACCAGAGGATGCCGCCGTTCTTTTCCTTCGCGATCGATCGCCACGACGTAGTTTCGTTCCAGATCCTCCTTGGAATAAAACTCCGCGACCCCCTGATCAATCCGCCGGATGATCTCTGCGGCCACCGCAGACTGTTTTTCCGCCGGCAGAACCAAAACGAAATCATCCCCGCCGATATGCCCCAAAAAAGATTCCGCGCAACCGTTCAGTTGCATGGCAACGCGGATAACATTGGCCGTAAAGCTGAGGATATTGTCCCCTTGGGCAAAACCGTAGCTATCGTTATAAGCCTTAAAATTATCCAGATCGGCGTAAATGACGCACGCATCGTCGCCATCGGCAACAATCCGCTGCAATTCACTGAGGATGCTTGTATTGCCCGGCAGACCGGTATTGGGGTTGGCATCCAGCGCCAGTCGATTCAAGCGCTGTAATTCCTTGATGGCGCGACAAAGTTTGAGTTGATTTTTTATCCGCGCCTTGACTGTCGGTGCGTTCAACGGCTTGCTGATATATTCGACCGCTCCGGCAGCAAAACCTTTTTCCTCGGCTGCAACCTGGTTCTGCGCAGAGATAAAAACCACCGGCAGATCTTTGCTCAATTCATCGCTTTTAAGTCGCCGACAGAGTTCAAAACCATCCATATCGGGCAATCTTGTGTCAAGAATGATCATATTCACGGCAAATTTTTTCAACTGCTTAAAGAGATCGGCGGCTGACTTTGCCGTCGTAACCCGATAATCATCTTTTAATACTCCAATGGTCGTCGCCATGCTCAGGACATCGGCGTCGGCAACCAGAATCCGTTCTTTGTCAGCAGAAATCATCAACAACTCCAGCAGAGACACCGACAGAATTCGAAGGGCATCAGCATCGCCCTTGAAAAAGTAAATGACTTCGCAAAAAAACTAATCTAATACTCTGGAAATATTGGATGATTTTAGCGCAGACGAGGTGTAAAAAGCCAAGGAATAAGCGATCGACTCTACCCGTAAGGGGAGGACACTCAGATTGAATGCAGTCCCCTTAACTGCTAAAATTCACGAGCAGTCTCCCTAAAGATTAAACTTAATCAACATGTTGGCCGATAAGAGAGGTACGAAAGAGCTTCCATCAGCATCGGTCGAGGAATTTATGGACATGACAAAAAATATCATTATGTTGATCGTACTGCTCATTCTCGCTACTGCGATTATCCTCGGTATCCACTATCTGGGATCGCAGGTCGATAATAAAAGCAAGTACCAACACCCAATCAGCCAGCCCGGCGCCCGCTGGTAGAACCAGCAGGCGCGCACACGGCAACTGAAGCGGTAGGTCCAAATCAACGAATAGCACCGCTCGCGCGGAAAAACAGCGTGGGGTTACTGCAGACGACGTTCACCGCCATCAAAGCCAATCCCCCCTGCTCCACGAATTGGATCAAGGCCAACCCTGGCCCAGCCGTCACCTCGTTCAAACTGATCAATCTGCTTTGAATCAATCAGTGTCCCTAGCAAAGCCGGGCTGATCCGGTCTTTAACACCATTTTTATAGACCACATTGATTTTTGTGCTGCGCCTGAAAAATGCCATCGTTAAACTCCTTTCCATTTGTTGCTCATCTGGGATTTAAAGACTACAACTTTTTCACTATTTTTCAAGCCAGCCAACGCGTCTTATCTCTATTTATTAGCCATTTAGCGATACATATCGAACAACTATGCGACGACACGCAGGCTCCCATTGAAGCAAAAATTAAGCCCAGACAACAATTGACTTTGTCGACAAACTATTCGAGAATGCCAACAATTCTCATATAGGAGTTAAGACATGAAGCACACCCAGCAAATCACCTTTATCCTGTTAGCGATTCTTGTCCTGTTCAGCTCGCCCGCGCTGGCAAAATCATTCGGCGCCGGCTTAACCCTCAAACAAACCACCACCTTGACGCAGATTCTGCAAAATCCAGAGCCTTTCGTTGGCCAGAAAGTGCAACTGCAAGGCCTGATTGTCGATGTTTGTGAAAGTCGCGGCTGCTGGCTCTACATAACGGGCGATAAACCGTTTGAAAAAATCCGCGTCAAGGTTGTCGACGGCAAGATCGTCTTTCCGCTTGAAGCTCGGGGCAAACGGGGAACCGTTGAAGGAGTGGTGGAAAAATTTGTCCTCAGCCGTCAGCAAGTCATTGAGCGACAGCAGCACTACGCCGAAGAACGCGGCGAAAGTTTTGACCCGGCAACGGTTACAGCGGGCGAGACGATCTATCAACTGCGCGGCCTCGGCGCCGAAATCGAAGGGCTGTAAAACCGGCTATGAACTGGCGCAAGTGGAACTATGCCGTTCATCGCGATCTCGGCTTTCTCTGCATCGGTCTGACGCTGATTTATGCTCTTTCAGGGATCGCCGTCAACCATATTGCCGACTGGAATCCGAACTATGTAATTGAGCGGATTGAGGCGCAGGTAACCCCGCTGCCAAGCGGAGTCATCAACCCGGCGATTATCCCGGGGATTTTGCAGCAACTCGGTGAACGGGGCGCGCATGAAAACGCCTTTCAACCTGATGCGGACAATCTTTGGATCTACATCGAAAAGCGCATCATTCGCGTCCACCTGCCGAGCGGCAAGGTCAAACACGAGATCGCCAAGCGGCGACCTTTTTGGTACCCACTCAACTACCTGCACCTCAACCATCCGAAAAAAGCCTGGACCTGGGTGGCAGACGTTTACGCCGGGGCGCTATTTTTGCTGGCGGGCAGCGGTCTGTTGATGATTTCGAAAAAGAGCGGTTTGAAAAAACGGGGACTGCTGCTGACGGTTGCGGGAGTGTTGCTGCCGCTCTTATTTCTGGTGATTTACTACTGACCGGCGTCCAAGCCAGCAGCAATCGCCGCCATCAGGCGTTCGACAATCTGCAGGTGGGTGGCCTTGCAGTCGTCCAACTCAAACAGGTCGGAAAAATCAAGCGGTGCACCGAAACGGATCATTCCGCGCTGTCCGAAACCGGGAAACGTCCAACTATTGAGACCGGTTAAAGAGGTGGGGATAACCACCGGTCGGTGGTCATAAATCAATTTCCCAACACCGCGATTGCCCTTGCCCAACTGGCCATCCTTGTTGCGCGTCCCTTCGGGAAAGAGCATTATTTTTTCGCTTTGCAGAAGGTCTCCCAACTGCTTGCCCGCCCGCACATCGCGCCCCCGCTTAACCGGGAAAGCCCCCCATGAGCGAAATAACACGCTAAGGAAACGATTTTGAAACAGTTCCTCTTTGGCCGGTGCCCAGACCATTTGAAAAGGGTGCCGGCGCAGCACCGCAATCGGCAGAAAGATTGTGTCATATTCTGAAATATGATTGGCCGCCAACAGCACCCCACCCTCCTCGGGCAGATGCTCAGTGCCAACAACCTTGAGGCGGTTTAAGCAGTGTCCATAGAGAGCGAAAATTGCGGCGGTGAACATCACCCAACAGCGGCGAACAAAAGAAACATTCAAAATAGATCTCCTTTTTTGCATTTTGCGAATTCTATAGCAGAGCCGCGCGTCTGGCAATCACAACTGTTTTAGCGACAATATTCTTGCGACAGGCAGGAACATCGCGCATTATGTTGCTTCTCAACTTGTTCACTCTTCAACAAAAAACAATTTACACATAAGGATAAAGATTATGGGTTGGTTATCTGGAGTTATCGGTGGTGGACTCGGCGCAATGGTCGCCGGCCCGTTTGGAGCAATTATCGGCGCGGCGATCGGCGCTGGCATGGGCGGCAATCAAACCCTGCCACAGGGTGGAGTTGGCGGTTTCAACCAGAGCCAACAACGGCAGACGATTTTCTTTACCGCCGCCTTTTCGATGGTCGGCAAGCTAGCCAAAGCTGACGGACGAGTCTGTCCAAACGAAATCGCCGCCATCGAGAAAATTTCCAAAGAAGCTCTCGGACTGGACGCTCAAACCCGGCAGTATGCCAACAATGTCTTCAACCAGGCGAAAAACAGTCCTGAGTCTTTTGCCAACTATGCTGGTCAGTTCGGCAACCTGTTTTCTCAGGATCAGCAGATGTGCAGTTTCATGATGAGCTTTCTGTTCCAAGTGGCGATGGCCGACGGTGAGCTGCACCCCCAGGAAGAAGCGATGCTGCTGGAGGCCAAAATCGCCTTCCGCCTGCCGGAGAGCCTTTACCAGACGTTACGTAATCGATTTGTCGGCCAGCACTCCTCAGCGGTCAGTATCGCCAAACATTACGAAAATCTCGGCGTCACCAACAGTGCAACCAACGCTGAGGTCAAAAAAGCCTACCGCAAGAAAGCCTCGGAATATCATCCGGACAAGATTGAAGGCCAGGGATTGCCACCAGAGTTCATCAAATTTGCCAACGATCGGCTGGCAGAAATCAATGAATCCTACGGCGTCATTATGAGCGCGCGTAAATAGCAAAGATTCCAGCGGCCAAACGATCTGCTATGCTGTTGACAGCAGAGAAAACTCCTCTTTCGTTGCGAGGCCAAAAAAATGTCAAAATTGACCGAGTTGCCAGCCTGGAAAGCCCTGGAAGAACAGCAGAAAAATTCTGAGAGCCAGCACCTGCGACAGCTTTTTGCCGAGGACCCACAGCGTGCAAAACGCTTTTCTCTGCGCTTTAATGACATCCTCTTTGATTATTCCAAGCATCGCCTCACCGAACAAACGCTGCAATTACTGATCGAGTTGGCTCACCAATGTCAGCTGACAGAGAAGATCGAGCAGATGTTCGCCGGGGAGAAGATCAATCGCACCGAGCACCGCGCGGTGCTGCACATTGCGCTGCGTAACCGCAGTAATCGGCCGATCATGGTTGATGGCCAGGATGTGATGCCGCTGGTTAATGCCGTGCTCGAAAAAATGCGCCGCTTTTGCCAGCAAGTGCGTAGCGGTCAGTGGCTCGGCTTCAGCGGCGTGGCGGTCACCGATATTGTCAATATCGGTATCGGCGGTTCAGACCTCGGCCCGCTGATGGTCACCGAGGCATTAAAACCGTACGGGCACCCGCAATTGCGGGTGCATTTCGTCTCCAACGTCGACGCCACCCATATCAGCGAAACACTGAAAGATCTCGACCCACAAAGCACCCTGTTTCTGATTGCCTCAAAAACCTTCACCACTCAGGAAACACTTGCCAACGCCCACTCGGCGCGCCGCTGGTTGCTTGACGAATTTCAGGATGAGGCCGCTGTTGCCAGCCATTTTGTCGCCATTTCCACCAATACCGAACAGGTCACCCGCTTCGGTATCGATGCTGACAACATGTTCGAATTCTGGGATTGGGTCGGCGGTCGCTATTCGCTCTGGTCAGCCATCGGCCTGTCGATTGCGCTCTATATCGGCATGGAGCAATTTGAAGAACTGCTCAGTGGCGCCCATCAGGTTGATGAGCATTTCCGCAGCGCCCCCTTCGAAGCAAACATGCCCGTGCTGATGGGCCTGCTCGGCATCTGGTACAACAATTTCTGGGGTGCGGACAGTCACGTCATTCTGCCCTACGATCAATCGTTGCATCGTTTTCCCGCCTATTTCCAGCAGGGCGATATGGAAAGCAGCGGCAAGCGGGTCAGCCTCTGCGGGGAACCGGTCGACTATTCTACCGGACCGATCATCTGGGGTGAGCCAGGCACCAACGGCCAACATGCCTTTTATCAGCTGATCCATCAGGGGACAAAACTGGTACCAGCCGACTTTCTCGCACCGATCGAAAGCCACCATCCCTTGGGTGATCACCACCAACTGCTGCTGGCAAACTTTTTTGCCCAACCAGAAGCCTTGATGAGCGGAAAAACTGCGGATGAAGCACGCGCGGAAATGGTCGCCGATGGACTAAGCAGCGAACGGATTGAACAACTGCTACCGCACAAGGTCTTCCCCGGCAACCGGCCGAGCAGTTCCTTCTTGTTCCAGAAGCTGACGCCAAAAACACTCGGCGCCCTGATCGCCAGCTACGAGCATAAAATCTTCACCCAGGGAGCAATCTGGGACATCAATCCCTTTGACCAATGGGGCGTTGAACTGGGCAAGCAGCTGGCAAAAAAAATCCTCCCGGAGCTCAGTGACAAGACCACTATCGCTGGACACGATTCATCAACCAACCAACTGATCAATGACTATCGTCAACGGTCTGGTAAATAACCTCAGTCAGCGCAAAGTGGTTTGCTTGCTGTGGCGTTTTTTTATTAAAAAAAGCGCGGCCTGGAGACCCCGACCAAAAATCGTTTTTGCAATCATTTCAGCCGGATAGTTTTTTTAATAGTAAACCTCAAGCAGTTATACACAGGGACTGTTGATAACCTTTTTACAACCACCATTCCCAGCAATTGAGCGGGTGAAATAACAGCACTTTCTCCTTTTTGCACGATTATTATGCAACGGATTAAACAATAAGGCTTTCAACGACTTAACGGTCGAGTCAAAACTTACCCAACTGGAACCTTTCTAATCTTTGACTTTTCCCCGGTCGAAAGTTAAAGAAGATCGGTACGCTCATTGCTATGTTGACACATCGCCTCGAATGAGCCGGATTAAATGAAAATGAGCATTTCTACTCCAGATATCCAAAGGGAGCAGCAAACCACTATGACCCGGCTCAAAAGCAGCTTTCGGTCTCGCCAGATGCTGCCAATTTTATTCAATACCATCCTCGCCCTGTCGGCGCTTTACGCCCCGCAACCGCTTCTGCCGACCATCAGTCAGCAGTTCGCTGTCAGCCGCGAAGCCGCCGCGGCATTAACGACCGTCACCTTTATTCCGCTGGCCATCGCGCCGCTGCTCTACGGCTACCTGCTGGAATCGATCTCGGCGACCCGGGTTCTTAAATTAGCGGTTCCACTGCTGGCGGTCACCGAACTGCTGTTCGCCGCAACCAGCAGCTTCCCGCTGCTCCTGTCGATCCGCCTGCTGCAGGGGCTGTTGATTCCGGCGATCCTGACCGCACTGATGACCTACCTCTCACAGAATTCCAGTCGCGAGACCATTACCCGCACCATGTCGATCTATATCGCCGCGACCATCTTCGGCGGTTTTATCGGCCGGGCAACGTCCGGCCTGATCGCCAGTTGGCTCGGCTGGCAATACAGCTTTATCCTGCTGGCCATCAGCTTACTGATCGGTTCCGCCCTGCTCTATCGGTTGCCGGAAACAGCCAACCTCAACTTAACCCGACCGCACCCCAAAGCCCTGCTGAAAACCCTGCAGAAACCTGCATTTCTACCGATCTACCTGACGGTCTTCTGCCTGTTTTTTGTCTTTGCCGCGGTGATGAATTATCTGCCGTTTCGGCTTATCGAACTCAGCGACCAGGCCAGTGAACTGCGCATCGGCCTGATGTATTCCGGCTACACCATGGGCATCGTGACTTCTCTCGGCGCCCCGGCGCTATGCCGCTGGCTAAAAGGCGAGGCGCGCGCCATCCAGCTGGGACTTTTGGCCTTCGGCATAACCCTGCTCGGACTGGCCACCGGGCAGATCTGGCTGCTGTTCAGTACCATGTTCCTGTTTTGTGCCGCGATGTTTCTGGTCCATACCACCGCCTCTGGATTGGTTAACCGGCTGGCCGATGACGACAATCGCGGCCTGACAAACGGGCTGTATGTCGCCTTCTATTATTCGGGTGGGGCGTTCGGCTCCTTTGCTCCGGGGCTGATCTATCGGCACCTTGGTTGGCATGGGTTCTTGATCTCTTTGGCGCTGATCTGCCTGCTCGGATATCTCTGCAGCCGCAGGCTAAAACGACAGATTTCTGCTGCTGCCGAATAGCTGGCTGACAAACTCCTCCTGTGCTATGGTGCGCTTTTTTGTACCCAATAAAGCAGTTTATTATCACCGAAGGAGAATCGCATGCTGCCCGGCTATCACTATCAATTGACCGTGCATAATATTGATCCACAAGGGGCCTGGCTGGAAACAGAGGAGCAAACCATCCTGCTGCCACGCCGCGAATGTCCTGGTGATTTAACCACCGGTGTCACGCTTGACGTTTTTGTTTACCTGGATCGCAACAACCAGCTCGCCGCCACCACCCAGGAGCCGCTTGCCGAAGCCGACCAGTTTGCCATGCTCAAAGTCACCAGCATCGGACCACACGGCGCCTTTCTCGACTGGGGACTGGATAAAGATATTCTCTCGCCATTTAGCGAACAACCACAGAAGATGCTCGAAGGCCGCCGCTACCTGGTCTACATCTGCCACGATCAGCAAGACCGCCCGATCGCCTCGGCCCGCCTGGAAAAGTTTCTGGTTAAGGAAAATCGGGATCTCAAAGAAGGGGATGAAGTTGACCTTCTGGTCTGGGCTTTTACCGACCTGGGCGCCAAAGTGATCGTCAACAATTACTATGAAGCGCTGCTTTACCGCGACGAGGTGCCGGCCGGCCTCAAACGCGGCGACTGGCACAAAGGCTATGTCCTGCGCATCAGGGAAGATCAGCGCATCGATATTTCCCTGCGCCGCCCCGGTGCCGCCGGAATAACCGATGCCCGCGAAGTGATCCTTAAGGCTTTGGAGCCGGAGGGATTTCTGCCACTTCATGACCAAAGCCCACCGGAACAGATCCGCGAACAACTCGGCCTGAGCAAGAAACAGTTCAAAAAGGCTCTGGGTGGACTCTACAAGGATGGGCGCGTCGAATTGACCGACAATGGGGTTCGGCTGCTTAAATAAAGATGGGGGTATCAGGCCAGATCAGCCAGGGCTGCGGTAATTTCTGCAGGCAGCTCTGGTCGCCCCTTGGCGTTGACACCGGTACCAGTGACCCACCCTTTGAGCACCAGTTTATTGTCCGGCTGTACAAATATATCCTGCCGAAAGCGGTAGCGTAACGGCGAGATCCGCTCGAGAATCAGCCCGACCCAAAAACGATCACCACTGCGCAGTGGCCGCTTATATTCCAGCTCAGCATGAATCACCACTAGGTTAAGTCCGCGCTGCGCCAGTTCGGCGAAATCAAGCCCCAACTGCTTGATGAATTCATGCCGACAATGCTCAAGGTAGTTCTGATATACGGCATTGTTCACCACCCCCTGCAGATCACATTCATAATCCCGCACCTTAAATTCAAGCCGATACTGGTACTCTTTCATCGCAAAACTCCCTCAAGCGGTGGCAACCTCATTTCGTGCTGTTATCTAGCCACAGCCAAGGGAGAAAAACAACTTACCATTCGTCGTGAACGCAGCTCAGATCTTCGTTTGCCAACAGCCCCGAGCATTCTTCACACACCTTCTCACCGGTGTCTTCGCGGGTCAATAATTTATCCTCAGCAAATACATGCCCACAGACGCTACAGCCAAGTTCTTTCATGGCGATTCCTCCCTTCCGGGAACTCTTTGCAGAAAAACTCCTTTTCTACTGTTGAGTATGAGTATACCATGGCCACCTCATCACAGCACCACAGTCGGGTTCCGCTTAACATGAATCAAAAGGATGCCACATGAGTAAAGAGCTGAAGAACGATCTGTGCTGCTCCAACTGCAGTCAGATCTGGCAGAAGCGGGGGACCACCAGTTGCTGGAGCGAGCCCGACCAGGGCCCGACAGCCCCAGCTTACTGCCCTGGCGAAAACGAGCAGGAAATTATCAGCAACAGCTTCAATCGTTATCTTGGCGATGACGAAGATGCCCGGTTGGCTAAAGTGGCCGCCCAGGTAGAAGGGCTTTGCTACCAGCCGATACCCGGCAGCGATGCGGTCAATGCCCGCTGGACTCGGGTTGAGGACACCATCGCCCTGGCTAAATTAATGGGATATCAAAAGATCGGCATCGCCACCTGCATCGGCCTGCTTGACGAAACCAACCGTCTGACAGAAATCCTCACCGCCCAGGATCTGAAGCCGTTTTCGGTCTGCTGCAAGTCGGGCAGTGTCGACAAACTCGAACTCGGCCTGAAGGAAACAGAAAAAGTTCGCCCGAACACCTTTGAGCCAGCCTGTAATCCGATCGCCCAGGCGGAACTGCTCAACAAAGCGGAAACCGATATGAACTTGATCGTCGGACTTTGCGTTGGTCACGATATGCTGTTTGCTAAATATTCCAAAGCACCGGTCTCCACCTTGGTGGTTAAAGACCGTGTCACTGGCCATAATCCGGTTGCGGTTCTCTACGGGCAAAATTTTTACTACAAACGGCTGCAGAAACTACCGGTCATCAAACCGGACAAAAACTGATTTCACAACAACAACGTGTTCTCTCCTGGATGCAGCGATAAAATAGCCACCCACTGAACTAGCGTCACCGAACTGTCGTTCCCCAGCAATTTGTGCGTTTTATTCTTGACAGCGCCGGTAGAGATTCTTATATTTATAAACAAGCAACCTTACGGAGGAAATTAGCAGATGAAACTTTCAACAAAAAGCCGTTATGGCGTACGTGCCATGTTCGATATGGCCTACCATGCTGGAACCCTGCCAGCGCAAATCAAAGACATCTCCCGACGACAAAATATCTCGCCCCGCTATCTTGAGCAGATTTTCCAAGACCTGAAAAAAGCCGGCCTGTTGAAAAGTCGCCGTGGCCCGCAGGGTGGCTACAGCTTAGCCAAACCGGCCGTCGAGATCACCGTCAAGCACATCGTGTTAGCCGCAGAAGGTGAATTGCAGCTCGTCGATTGCGTCAAAAACCGGCGTAAAAAAGGTGAGAAATCACCGGCCTGTGATTTTGACAATCAATGCCTGACCCAGCATCTCTGGGCCAAGGGCAGCCAGCTCCTCGGCGATTACTTCGATTCTATTTCCCTGAAGGACCTGTGTGATCAGGGTAAAGAGATGGGCCTGGAAAAAGAGCTGGACCACCGCTTCATGTATTTCATTTAATGTTGGATGGCCTGCTTTTTAGCAGGCCGTTTCAGTCGGGGAACTGCTATTTGCCAGCAGTGAGGAGGTACCATGCCACAAGCAATCAGTAACAGCCCACTTGGACAGATTGGGAACACCCCTTTAGTAAAGTTGACAACGCTGTGTACACCGGATGGCGCGACGTTGTGGGGCAAACTCGAAAGCACCAATCCCGGCGGCAGCATCAAGGATCGCATTGCCTTGGCGATGATTGAAGACGCCGAGAAGAAGGGGTTGCTCTCCCCAGGCATGACTATTGTTGAACCGACCAGCGGCAACACTGGCATTGGTTTGGCCATGGTCGCGGCGATCAAAGGTTATCAGCTGGTTCTCACCATGCCGGAAACGATGAGTCAGGAACGCTGTCGCCTGTTCAGTGCCTTCGGAGCGGAGCTGATTCTGACCCCTGGTTCTCAAGGGATGCGCGGGGCGATCAAAAAAGCCACCGAACTGGCCAAAACGAAACCGGCCTTCATGCCGCAGCAGTTCGTCAATCCGGCAAATCCACAAGTCCACGAAGAAACCACCGGCCCTGAAATTCTTGCCGCGCTGAACAACAAAGTCGATATGTTTGTTGCCGGAGTCGGTACCGGAGGAACCATCACCGGGGTTGGTCGTTGCCTGCGCAAACAAAACAGCCAAGTCAAAATCGTTGCCATCGAACCAACCAACTCGGCGACCCTCACCGGAGGCGATGCCGGACCGCACAAAATACAGGGGATCGGTGCCGGTTTTGTCCCGGAAATCCTCGATATGGAGTGCTACGATCAAGTCATCACCGTCACTGACGATGACGCCATCCGCATGACCAGGGCGCTGGCTCGCCGGGAAGGCCTGCTCTGTGGCGTTTCATCGGGGGCCAACGTTTTTGTCGCAGCTAAATTAGCCAGACAGATGGATGCCGGGCAGAACGTGGTCACGATTATCTGCGACTCTGGCGAGCGCTACCTCTCAACCGGGATCTTCGACTGATAGCTATGCAATTAGCCGAAAAGTACCAAAACCTGAAGCAATCACTGGCAGAACTTGATTCTGTCGTGATTGCCTTCTCCGGGGGGGTCGATTCAACATTTCTGTTGCGCGTCGCCACTGACGTTCTCGGCAGCGAAAAGGTCTTGGCACTAACGGCGACCTCACCGACCTACCCCCGTTTTGAATTTGAACAAAGCCAGAAGCTGGCGGCGGATATCGGTGTTGCACAGCTGGTCATAGAAAGCAACGAACTGGAGATCCCCGGCTTCGCCGAAAACACCCCCCGCCGTTGTTATCATTGCAAACATGAGCTATTCAGCCGGTGCCTGCAAAAGGCCGAAAAAACCGGCTACCGCGCTGTGCTTGACGGTTCAAACCTGGATGATCTCAACGATTACCGGCCGGGCCGCGACGCCCTCAAAGAACTGCAAATCATTTCGCCACTGCTCGATGCCGAACTGGGCAAGGATGAGATCCGCCAACTGAGCAAGCAGCTGGGCCTCCCGACCTGGAACAAGCAACCCTTTGCCTGCCTTTCATCACGCTTCCCCTACGGCACCCAGATCACCCCGGAACGCTTACAGCTGATCGATCGCTGTGAAAGTTGGCTACGGCAGCAGAATTTTGTCAATTATCGGGTCCGCTACCACGATCAAATGGCCCGAATAGAAGTGGCTCCGGCAGAAATCAACCGTTTGCTGGATGAAGACCTGCGCCAACAACTGGTCGCTGAATTTAAAAGCGCCGGATTTACTTACGTCAGCCTCGACCTGCAAGGCTACCGAACCGGCAGTATGAACGAAACCTTGCCAGAGACGAACTGAAGCGCTGAAAAAACCCTTATGGGCGATTCGGCTGCCGATTGATCAGCCATCCGCCGGGAGAGTCCAGATGCCTAAGAGCAGTGCATTGTTTGCGGTCTGTTTTGTTGCCGGACTGCTCGGCGCATTGGCCAACAGCCTGTTTCTCTGGGCCGTTGGAGAATGGGGGATCAGCAGTTTGGTCGGCGTTAAAATCGCGCCGGCACTGACCACGGCCTGGCTCTATCCACGGCTGATCTTCGGCGGGCTCTGGGGACTGGCCTACTTCTTCACCGTCGGCGTTCCACGCCACCGTCGCTATTGGGTCCGCAAAGGCCTCTGGTTCAGCCTGCTGCCCTCCGCTGTGACCCTCTTCTACCTGTTTCCCTATGTCGAACATAAAGGTTTGGCCGGTTTTGATCTGGGCATGCTGACGCCACTGTTAGTCGTGTCTGCCAACATGGTCTGGGGACTTTTCACCGGATTTTTTGCCCGCCTCTTCTGGGGTCGCTAACAAAGTGCTATTGCGCGCCGCTCTGCTCCTTCTTTGCTTCTGCCTGTTGATTTCACCACTTGCCGCTGAAGAACTGTCCGCCACAGTCCGCTGGATTTATGATGGCGATACCTTGCAGCTAAAAAACGGCGACAAGATCCGCCTGCTCGGCATCGACACACCGGAAACGAAAAGCTCCTCCCGCGATCGTTATTACCAGGCCAATTTCGGCATCGCAGGCAAACAACTGCGGAGAATCGCCCGACAAGCCAAAGCGTTCAATATTAAACAGCTCAAAAATAAACGCGTTCGACTGGTCTTCGATGCAGAAAAAACCGATAAGTACGGCCGCAAACTGGCCTACCTCTACCTGCCTGATGGACGGATGTTGAATCGGCTCCTACTCGAAAAAGGGCTGGCCAGCGTTTTTCGCCGCTATCAGTTTCGTCACAAAGATGATTTCCTTGCGGCAGAAAAGGTCGCCCGCCAAGAGCGGCGTGGCCTCTGGCAACAATAAGCCCTTGCCCAAGAGATACAATTCTGTTAAGTCAAAACCATTCGGCAACCGCTACAGGAGACTGACCGCATGGAAAACCTCACCAATATTCAGCAAATCCTCGACCAGACCTTCGCCGGCATCAGCCTGACCCGCTTGATCAGTGTCTTTGCCATTTTGTTTCTGGCGCTGCTGCTGAAACGAGTGCTGGCTCATCTGTTTACCAAAATCATCTTTAAAGCCGCGCAGAAAACCTCCAGTGAAATGGATGATATGCTGCTGCAGAGCATCAACAAGCCAGCGGAGTTCTTGATTCTCGTCCTCGGTTGTTATCTTTCGGTGGAGATCCTGCAACTCCCGAATGAACCAACAAATATCGACCAACTGGCGCGCAATATCGTCCAGATTCTGCTGACCTTCAACCTCGCCTGGTTCTGCTTCAACGCTGTCTCCTTACTGGTTCACTGGCTGGGGCACTGGGCCGGCCGCACCGAATCGACCCTGGATGACCAACTGATCCCCTTCATCCGCAAAACCCTGCGGGTGTTTATTGTTTTTCTCGCTATCCTGATGCTGGTGCAAAACCTCGGCTATTCCATTTCCGGTCTGCTTGCCTCTCTCGGTCTCGGTGGCCTGGCGGTGGCACTGGCCGCCAAGGACAGTCTGTCGAACATCTTTGGTTCAATCATGATCCTGCTCGATCGCCCCTTTATGATCGGCGACTGGATTAAAGCCGGAAGCATGGAAGGAACCGTCGAAGAAATCGGCTTCCGCTCGACCCGGATCCGCACCTTTGCCAAAACCATGATCACGGTGCCGAACAACGTCCTGATGAACATGTCGATCGACAATTTCAGCCAGATGCCTAAGCGACGCATCAAACTCACAGTCGGAATTACCTACGACACCAAGCCGACGCAGATGCGTCAAGCCGTTGCCGCTATCAAACAGATGCTGCGCGAACACCCGGCTATCGACCAGGATTTTTTCCTCGTCAACTTCACCGACTTTGGTGCCTCATCCCTCGATATCATGGTCTATTGTTTTACCAGCAGTACCGTCTGGGGTGAATATCTTGATGCCCGCGAAGATGTCTGTCTTAAAATTATGGACAGCCTGGAAAAACTCGGTCTGGAAATCGCTTTCCCCAGTCGCACCCTCTACCTGCACCAGGCGGAGCAAAACGCCGCTGATGAGACCTCCATCGATTAATGCGTATTTTACAACTATCTGTCTTTGCTGACTTTTGGCAGCCTATTTGCACATTCTACATAATTTTGCCGTAAATCGACTTTTCTAAGTCATTTCGCTGGCATCTTCATTAAAGGTGGAGTTAAATAACCACATTTATGATTTTAATTGCCCGGGGGATTATGTGCTATGTCTACTGCTAAAATTTTTGATCTCTACTTTGCCAGCAACATTCAGAATCAGGATGCTGGCTCCAGCATAGATTACCTGACCAAAACCTACGGTGAAGATATCTTTCAGCAACTGCTCAACGGCCTGCTGAACAAAAACTATGGCCGTCAAGAAGCGACAGACTGCTGGCGCGCCGCTGTGCACAGTTTCTCCGAAGAAAACTCACGCATGAACTGGCGCGCAGTCATACTGGATTACCTGTTAAGTCGCACCGACCGTTTAGACAATCCATGTATTATCGAAACAGAAGAATTGCAGCGCCTGCAGCGCAATGCCATCACCGACGGCCTGACCGCGCTCTACAATCAGTCACACTTCAAACATCTGCTGGCGACAACAATTCAAGATCACAACGCACGACCTGATTCCGTATTTTCGCTGATTGTTCTCGACCTTGATCGTTTCAAACAGTTCAACGACCGCTGCGGACACTTGCGCGGCGATCAAGCCTTGGCCCAGATCGGCAAGTTGATCACCAGCTTGCTGCCGGAAAATGGCCTGGCCGCCCGCTATGGTGGCGAAGAATTTGCCGTGATTCTACCGAACACCACCCTGCCCCAGGCCATCAGCCTGGCCGAGAAAATTCGCAGCAGCGTGGAACAGACCAGTTTTGACGGTGAAGAGCGCCTCGACAGCGGCAAACTGACCATCAGTGGTGGCGTCGCCTGCTTTCCGGACGCAGGAAAAACCAGCGTCGCCCTGTTTGCCCACGCGGACAGCAAACTTTATGATGCAAAGCTAAACCGCAACTGCATTTCACCACGGCCGAACGATCCACGCGCCATCGTCCGTCACAACTTTCGCAGCATTGTCGAGATTCTGGATGAAAAAACCGGTGATTTTAGAAACTCCCTCAGTGCCGACATCAGCTACACCGGGATTCTGCTTAAAAGCGCCATCCCTGCCGCTGTCGGCAGTAATCTGCAACTGCGCTTCCCCTACCCCTTCTGGCCTGCGGATCACGGCACCAGCGGCCGCGTCAGATACAACCGCAGCAATGAGAACCGTGGCGACTATCTGCTCGGCATCGAATTTCTGCAGCCGCAGACCGATTTTATTGAGCAGATTCTTCCGTCAGAAATTTATGCCGGCACGACCTGAGCATTCAGCCGCTTGCCCTTAGCCGTCTGCTTCCGCTACACTTGCGCTTTCATTATTTAGCGTTTTGTGGAGGAACACTATGGCGGCACCTGTCTGGTTTGCAGATCTACGTTCGGGACACCGGGAAAACCTTTTCACCAAACTGCAACGTTTGCTCGCAGCCGCCGGGCTGTCCGAGGTTGTTGGACAGGGTGACCTGACCGCGATCAAACTGCACTACGGTGAAAAAGGCGGACATGCCTATGTCCGGCCGGTCTTTATCCGTGACATCGTCCAGCAGGTCAAACAGGCCGGCGGCAAACCCTTCCTCACTGATTCCAGCACCCTCTATCCTGGCCAACGCAAGGAAGCGGTTTCTGCTCTGACCTGCGGCATCCAGAATGGCTTTGCCTATGCTGTGGTCGATGCGCCGCTGATTATGGCGGACGGGCTACGTGGCACCTCTGCGCGCCGGGTTCCGGTCAATGGCGAGCTGCTTAGCTCAACCGATATCGGCCTGGAAATTCTTGAGGCTGATGTGCTGTTGACGGTCAGCCACTTCAAGTGCCACGAACTGACCGGTTTGGGCGGTGCGATCAAAAATCTGGGGATGGGTTGTTCCAGCCGGGCCGGCAAAATGGAACAACACTCCAGCGTTGCTCCCAAAGTAGCCGAAGAGTTGTGCAACCTCTGCCAAGCCTGCCTGCAGGCCTGCGTCCACGATGCGATCAGCTTTATTGAGTCGTCCGCTAGCATCGACGCCGACAAGTGCACCGGCTGCAGCCGCTGTATTACCATCTGCGAGCAGAAGGCGATTCAGATCCAATGGAATGAACAGGCCAGCAAGGTGATGCGGAAAATGGCCGAATATGCTCTCGGCGCGGTGACGGGGAAAAAAGACAAGCAGCTGTACGTCAACTTCATCACCCAGGTCAGCCCGTCATGTGACTGCTACGGGCACACCGACGCGGCGATCGTTCCGGACATCGGCATCCTCGCCAGCAGCGATCCGGTCGCCCTCGATCAAGCCTGCGCCGACCTGGTCAATCAGGCCCAAGGGCTACCAGGAACAGCCTTGCAGAGCGGTCATGAGTCGGGCGGCGACAAGTTTCGCGGTGTGCATCCCAACATCGACTGGGAGGTCACCCTGGAGCATGCGGAAAAGGTCGGCCTGGGTTGCCGTGAATACACTCTGAATCGATTAGAACCGGAAGGGGATAATTGGTAAGGCGGGTAAACGGGCGACCCATGGGTCGCCCCTACGGGAAATGCGCACAATTGTAGGGGCGACCTACAGGTCGCCCGCGAGCCGTTCGAGCAACCTCTCTAACTGCACCCGACCACCCTCGCCCTGCCAGCCACTGAGCGGGATCAATTGCCATTGACCATCGACCTCTTTAACTCCCAACGCGCGATGCGGCAAGAAAAACGCCACCGCGAAGCCGAGCATCAACAACACCGTTGCGAACCAGACCAGAGCCTCGCCCGGATCTTTCGACAGTTGAAAGCCGACACTGCGGTTGCCAAACTCATCATTGCCATAAGCGGTCTGATAAAAACTGACGCCGCGATAGGTCAGCGGCTGATTGACCTTAATCAGCGCCTGCTTGACCACCTGTCCGGCCTCCAGCACCGAAACCTCAGCCTCCATCTGCTTGAGCACAGGATCACGAAACTCAATCCGATTCAAACGAAAGGCAGGATGTTTCAGTTCGCCGAAAGACTCAATCCCCTCGCCGACCTGATACTGGCCGAGCAACACCCCCTGCTTCAGCACATCCATACTTAAAATTTTTGCCTCAGGATCAAAACCGCGAAGTTGAACGCTAATCACAGAGTCCGGCACCGCGAAGCTCTCGTTATCGTAGGGCATCAACTGACCAAGCTGCCGACCACTGGCGACATCGATCAGCTCAAAACGAAGCTGGATCGGGTAATAGCGCAAGCGAAAATCATCGACCCGAAAAGAGAATCCGAGCTCCCGTTCCTGCAA
The DNA here is from genome assembly GCF_055389805.1 of Desulfuromusa ferrireducens. NCBI lineage: Bacteria > Pseudomonadati > Thermodesulfobacteriota > Desulfuromonadia > Desulfuromonadales > Geopsychrobacteraceae > Desulfuromusa > Desulfuromusa ferrireducens. Next base: position 1,687,913 of record NZ_AP042415.1, on the reverse strand, counting down.
CACATCCCAATCGTAATAGCGATCATTCGGTTGATCAAGGTAGGTATTGATGGTGCCGACAAAGCCCGTCTCGCCCAATACGCCACCGAGCATGATCAGCAGAATAGCGATATGCACCAGGGTGGAACCCCAGCGGCCGCAGGAGCCACGTACGGCCAACAAACGACCTTCGGCCTGGCTTGTGCGATAACCAGCCGCTGAGAGCCCTTCAGCCAACTGCAGCAGTGGCCGGTCTTCCAATTCGTGGCCCTCGGATTTTGAATCGAGAACAGCGAGGAGGCGACGACGATAGTGCCATTTGGTCGGCAGGGTTTTGATCGTGCAGCAGATCAGATTGAGCGCCAGCATGCCCAGCAGCAGCCGGAACCAGAGACTTTGGTAGAAGAGCTCATAACGTTGAGAATCTACCGGAGTAATGGTGCCGCCAATGGAAATAACGGCCAGCAGCAACAGCAGAACAAGGGTCAGCTTAACGGAACTGAATACTTTAAGCATTGGCGTTGAGCGCCTCGTAACAGTCAGGAGTAAGGGCAGAACCGGAGCAATCGGCCAAAGGTTAAGATTTTCATATCATATAGAAAAAAAAGGGCTGAGCAAACCCCTGGTTTGCTCAGCCCGATAATTTTCACGAACAATTGATACTTTTACTTGTGACAGAAAGAAAAACGCCTTCGGCAACGTTCTCTATCGCAGGGCACTCTCTCTTTTAGCTTACAGACCTATAGATCTCTGCAAACGCCTCTGCGTGATCTCCAGCGACAGTCAGGATCAGCGCTACAGCTGTCCTGAGCGCTGTAGTCCGAGCAGGTCGCTGCTGGAGTCGGAGCGGGAGCAGACGTATGGCAAGTCTTGCAGCTCGTGAAAGCCTCAGCGAGCGTCGGAGCTTGGGCCATTTTGCCGTGACAGCCGTCACATTGACCATTGCCGACACCGTAATGATGACAGGTCTTACAATTGCCGTCGAGAGCGACGTGAGCGGCGTGATCAAATGTCACCGCTGCCTGCCCGGCAACATCCAGAGTTATGCTGTCTGGAGCCCGCAAAGCGACCGCCGGCAGAGCGAAGGCGGCAACGACCCCAAGAACCAGAGCCATAATCAGTAATTTCTTCATTGTTTCCTCCTCTGTGTATCCAGAGTTGCAGTTTTATAAGTGAGATCTATACAGATCATTTTTGCTGGTAAAGAAAGGGCCAGGAATTTCCCGGCCCGATCGCTTTTACTTAGCAGGGATGAACGTTGCTGCTCCCGACTACTTTTGGCTTCATGTACTTTTTCATGATGATTCTCCTTGGTGGTTGGTATTAAACGATGCCCCGGAGTCGCCTCCGGGACAGGGCATTCATTATTTACTGCTGGTAGACTTCGAACTCAAACACTTCGTAGTCCCTGTCGTTACTGTGTCTACACTCAAGCTTGATGTAACGGGCCGTCTGGGTACTGAAAGTAATTTCATCAGTATTTCCGTTGCCGTTATCATTTGCATCGTAGATACGGGTCCAGTTGTTCATATCGTTGGAAACTTCGATTCGGTAATCATCCGCATAATCGTTGTTATCCCACTCGATGACGATCTTACTGAACGATTTCTGGCTACCGAAATCGATGTACAGTTCCCGATCACTCGAATCAGAGACCTTCCAGCTGGTCGACATATTACCGTCGATGGTACGCGGCGCTTCAGAAGAATCCTGACTGGCGTCAGCCGAGGCATTCAGAGCCAGGTTGGTGTTACCGACTGGCGGAGGAGTTCCACCACCGATGCTCGAACCGTAGACTTCAAGCTCGTAGACCGAGTAATTTCCGCTACGCGCTGAACTCATATATAGCTGAACATAGCGGGCACTGATGGTATTGAAGGTCAACTCATCGGTACCACCGTTGCCAGAACTGTCGCGAACTACTTCGGTCCAGCTACTGTTGTTGTTGGAATAACGGATCCGGTAGTCATCCGCATAGTCACTATGCCAGTTGACGACAACCTTATTGACATCCATCTGGCTGCCGAGATCAACCGTCAAGGTACGGGTTGATCTGTTGCTGGCCGACCAGCGGCTGTTCATATCACCGTCGTTGGCGTTGGCAGCCGAATAACCATAACTCGTCGAGCTGGCACTGATCGGCTTATCCAGAGCCAGATTCACAGATTCAACCGGCAGGTCAGGACACATGTTGCCGATGTAAGTGGTTTCCGCCAACTGATAAGTCGCCAGATCAATCTCCGGCTTATTCAGGTGATCACGCCAGACCATGTTGTCACAAGTGACCAAGGTGCTGTCGTAAGTTGAGTGACAGCTCGTACAACTCTCCAAACCATTACCACCAGGAGTGGTACCAGGGTCGGTCGGCACGTTTGGCATCGGGATGGTCGAGAACGACGGCACCTGATAGGTCCGGCCAGCCTCGGAGATCGACACTAAAGTGTAGGAGATAGCGGGGCTGGCATAGGTACTCCGATCGAAGTTATCCCATTGCTCCTGATCACCGAAACGATCGGTGTAATTACTACGGCTCTTACCACCTATAATGCTATTCCCAATATTGAAAGTCCCTTTACCCGGTGCCGGGTTGGTCGCACCAACACCTTGACTCGGCATCGCGTGGAACGGCAGGGCCGCAGCCGCAGTCGGGAACATCCCTTTCAGGCTGCCATTATCGGCATGGCAATCGAAACAGGCTCGGTAATCGTGAATCGGTGCGGCACTGTTCTTACCGTGCATGTATTCACCGTGACACTGACGACAGGCGGCCTGCTGCGGGTTTTCATCCTTATCAGCTGGCCAGCTGTGACACTGCTCACAGACACCGTAGACCGCGTAGTTCGAATCATGATGCGGAGTCGATGCGTGACAAGCCGAACAGGTATCCGGCGTGCTGGTCGCCTGGTGACAGACCGAGCAGTCGCCACCAACGGTGGTCAACGGCACGGCGTGGTGCAATTCAGGAATCGTCTGCGTTGTCGAGGTATGACAATCAGCACAGTTGGCACCGTTCAGAGCGATCGTACTGTGACAGAAGGTACAGTTATCGCTGGTGTAGTTGGCTGTTGCGTGGTGACCCGGATCAACGTGACAGCTGGCGCAGACAGTACCAACCACTTCGGCACCGACGTGACAGCTGTTACAGAGACCAAGGTTGTAGGTATCGGTGACATGGTGCGTGGCCGAGGTACCAGCCGGCGCAACATTGCCATCGTGACATGCGGCACAGTCGCCTTCGGCAACATCAGCGCCGATGTGACACTTGACGCAATCACCGGTCTGACCAGCAATGGTCATATCGTGGTGCTGAACATCGATGGCCGGCATGCCGGTTTTGGTGTGGCAGAGCGCACAATCGAGCTCGGCCTGATTGACATCGGTGTGACAGCTGGCACAGCCATTGGCCTGGGCAAAGCTGCTGTTATGATGTCGCGCATTCATCGGTGTCGCGTTGACACTGATGTGACAAGCGGCACAATCCATCAGTGCCGACTGAGCGCCACTGTGACAAGTGGTACAAGAACCACTGGTAGCCAGGACAGTGTTGTGGTGCATATCCAGACCGCCATTGAGGATCGGCTGGGTTGCGTGACAAGACTCACAATTAAGGTTGGTCGCATCAACCGCCTCATGACAGTTGACACAGTTACCGGCAACCGCCGGGCCCGTGGCATGGTGCATCACACCCTTGCCGTCGAGAACTGGCTGAGTCGCGTGACAGGTCGCACAATCAAGCTCAGCCTGATCAACAACGTGACAGATCGCGCAGTTACCGGCGACACCAGCAGCAGCGACATCATGATGTCGCTCGGAGATGGTGATAGCATTCGTTCCGGTGGTGTGACAAGTCGAGCAGGTGTTGTTGCTATTGAGCTCGGCAAAGGTTGCAGCGTCGTGACAGGTCACACAGTTATCGGCAGCGTAAGCAGCCGAACCGTGGTGCATTGCGACGGTACCATCCTTGGTCGTCAAGCCGCGAGTGGCGACACTCTCGTGACAGGTGGCACAATCAAGACCGGTTGCAACAGCATCGATCCCTTCGTGGCAGATGACACAGTTACCACCGGTGTAACCAGTGGTCAGGTGGTGAGTTGCCGAAGTACCGACCCGCGCTGCCGTGCCATCGTGGCACAGCTCACAATTATTGATCGCCGTGCTCGCACCGGTGTGACAGCTGGCACAAGCGACGGTGTTGTTGGTTGCGTAGTCATGGTGCATCTGGAAGCCGCCATTGAGAACCGGCTGACTGGTGTGACACGCCTCACAGCCGCTGACAACAATGTTCTGATGACAGGTGCTGCAACTATCCGCTGCGAAAGCCGGGTTCAGGTGGTGCATCCCGGAGGTGCCGTCGAGAACCTGAGCATCGCGGGTTTTACCTACGTGACACGTCGCGCAGTCGAGGCTGGCAGCAGTAATGCCGCTATGGCAATCGGTACAGCTGCCGCTGGTTGCGGTCGCTGTGCTGTGGTGCAGTTGGTTAATTGCTGGCTGACCAGCAGCTTCGTGACAGAGCGCACAGTTATCAACTGCAGCGGTCCCGCCAACGTGACAGAGGTTACAGTTACCAGCCTTACCTGCCTCTGAAATATCGTGGTGTCTTACCGCAACACTGACCGCGTTGGTGCCGGTCGTGTGACAGATCACACAAGAGATTTCAGGATCCGTCCCGGCGACCAGCTCTGGGAATGACAGGACATCGTGACAGGCAGCACAGTTTTCGGCTGCATAGTCACCCAAACCGTGGTGCATCTGGAAGGTTCCATCCTTAACCGTCAGACCACGTGCCGCAACACTCTCGTGACAGGCGGCACAATCAAGACCGGTTGCAACGGCGTCGATCCCTTCGTGACAGCTGGCACAATCGCCACTTGTGTAACCGCCAGTCAAGTGGTGAGTCGCCGAGGTGCCGTTACGCGCAGCGCTACCGTCGTGACACTGCTCACAGTTATTAACAACCGTCGCTGCGCCGGTGTGACAGGTCGCACAGTCAACGGTGTTGGTGGTTGCGTAGTCATGGTGCATCTGGAAGCCACCGTTGAGAACCGGCTGACTGGTGTGACAAGCCTCACAGCCGCTGACGACAATGTTCGGGTGACAGGTGCTACAGCTCTCCGCTGCGTAAGCCGGATTCAAGTGGTGCATCTCGGAGCTGCCATCCAGAATCTGACCGTCGCGGCTCTTGTCAGTGTGACAAGTCGCACAATCGAGGCTGGCAGTGGTGATCCCGGAGTGACAATCAGTACAGAGGCCGGTGGTTGCGGTCGCTGTGCCGTGGTGCAGCTCATTGATCGCCGGCTGACCAGTCGCTTCGTGACAGAGAGCACAGTTATCTTTTGCCGCTGCCGTGGTTTCGTGACAGATCGCACAGTTATTGGTGGCGAAGTTCGGATTCAGGTGGTGCATGGTCGGGCTACCGTCACGGTCCTTATTGGTGTGACAGGAGGCACAATCGAGACCAACGGTGACACCGGTGTGACACAGAGCACAGTTGTTAGTGGCGAAGTTCGGGTTCAGGTGGTGCATCACCGGGCTGCCATCACGCGGCTTGTCCTGGTGACAGGTTACGCAGTCAAGACCAGCGGCCTCAACACCTTGGTGACAACTGGTGCAATCACCGGCAACAAATTCTGGCTGCAGGTGGTGCATTGCCGGGGTCCCGTCGAGAGTCTGCCCGGCACGGCTCTTACCAGCGTGACAGGTTGCACAGTCGAGGGACAGAGGATCGATATCGGCAATGCCGCCATGACAAGTCCCACACTCGTTAGCCGCATAAGGTGCCGTTGCATGGTGCAGCAATGGAACCGTGGTCTGCGCAACTATCGTGGTATGACAGCTCTCACAAGCGGCCGCAGACGGTTTGGCAAAACCGGTTGCAGCGAAAGAGTGGCAATCGAGACAACCAAAACCGTAGGTTTGCGAGGTTGATGTTTCATGGTGCAGGTTCGGAGAACCGGCTGGCCACCAATCACCGTGACAGGAGGAACACTCGCCAGATGGAACGATGCTGGCGTGACAGTCACTACAGGATGTTCCACTGGCCGAGACCAGATCGTGGTGAGTGGTCTGGGCATTGGCATCAACACCCCAAGAGGTCGGGGTGTGACAAGACTCGCAGTTATCAACCACGGTAATCGTCGTGTGACAGGTCACACAATCGTTAAACTCTGGGTACTCTGCCCGCACCGTATCGTGGTGAGCGGTCGCCGAATCACCTTGGTGACAGGTGATACAACCGGCAGAACCGGCCACCGGCATGACAATGCTTTCGTGACAGAGGTTACAATTGACGTTTTGTGCTGTTGCGTAATCGTGGTGATCGGTCCGCGCATCAGCAGTCCAGCTGGTATTGCTGTGACAGGTTTCGCAGCTGGCGACAACCGGCAGGCTGGTGTGACAATCCTGACAACTGGTCGAAGCGACGACCGTGTGGTGTTGATTACGCGCTGAACCGGCGCTCCAGAAGGCAGCGTCGTGACAAGCAAAACAATCGGTCTTCGGATCGATGGCGGTGTGACAGCTGGCACAAAGATTCATATCGCCATTGGCGACCGCATGGTGATCGGTCTGCGCATCGGCAGTCCAGGTTGTTGGCGTATGACAGCTTTCGCAGTCAGTGACGGCCGGCAGATCAACGTGACACTCTTGACAGGCCGGAGAGTCAACATTGCCCAGCAGCGCGTGGTGAGCAGGACGCGGCGCATCGGCGTGACAGCTTTCGCACTGTGCGTTTTCATCGCCACCGATAGTACCGTGACAAGAAGTACAGGCAATTTCAGCACCGCTGACGTTGGTAAAGCGGATGTCGTCGTGGTGATCGACCTGAGCATCAACCGTCCAGTTCGAATCGTGACAGGCCTGGCAGTTATCTTTCGCCACCAGGGTTTCATGACAGACCGAACAATCAAGGTTCTGACCAGGGCGGATCACATCGTGGTGCTGTGCTTCAGCACTGCCGGCAGCCCAATCAGTCGGAGCGTGACAGGTTTCGCAATCAGCAACATCGGCAGCAGCGCCGTGACAAAGACCACAGCTCATGCCGAAAGGAATCATCGCGTGGTGCGCGGTACGGGCTTCGCCGCGAACGTGACAGCCATCACAGTTGGCAACCGCGGCCATACTGGTATGACAAGCACTACAATCGTTGCCGACCGTCGGCGCGACAACATCGTGGTGTTGGTTCAGGGCACTACCAGCAGACCAGAAGGCTGCATCGTGGCAGGCAAAACAATCGGCTTTTTCGTCGATGCTGCTATGACAGCTATTACAGGTACTCAGATCGGCACCAGCAAAAGCGTGGTGATCGGTCTGCGCATCAGCAGTCCAGGTTGTCGAAGTGTGGCAGCTTTCGCAGCTGGTGACCGTCGGCAGCTCAACGTGACACTCTTGACAGGCCGGAGAGTCAACATTACCCAGCAGTGCGTGGTGAGCAGGACGCGGCGCATCGGCGTGACAGCTTTCGCACTGTGCGTTCTCATCGCCACCGATGGTGCCATGACAAGAGGTACAGGCGATCTCGGCGCCGGTGACGTTGGTAAAGCGGATCGCATCATGGTGATCGCTCTGGGCATCGACCGACCACTGGCTGTCGTGACATGCTTGACAGCTATCCTTGGCCACCAGAGTTTCGTGACAGACCGAACAGTCGAGGCTCTGGTCAACACGAATCACGTCGTGGTGCTGATCTTCAGCGTTACCGGCACTCCACTTATCTGCAGAGTGGCAGGTTTCGCAGCTGGCGATATCGGCACTGGCGCCGTGACAGACACCGCAATCCATACCGAACTGAACCATGGCATGGTGACCTGCGCGAGCATCGCCACGGGTGTGGCAGCTATCACAGCTCTGATCGAAAGCAATCGTCGTGTGGCAGCTTGAACAATCGGCGGCATTCGCCGCGGCAATAGCATGGTGGCTATCACGCGGGGTCATCGGGTTACCAGCGCTATCAACCCCCCAGTAACTGGAATCGTGACAGGTAGCGCAACCAGGAACAACACCGGCATCGGCGTGACAGGTGCCGCAGGTCAGGCTGTTATCAGCAAGCGCCATGTCGTGGTGCTTGGTCTGATTCGGCAGGCCCGGAGTGTGGCAGTCCTGACAGCCACTCAGAGCAACGCTGACATCGACATCAATCTGGTCGTGACAGACCTGACAGTTGATGCTGACATTAGAGGCGATCTGGTGGTGAGCGTCGGTCGCTTCACCCTGGTGACAGGTATGACAGTCAGACGGTGCAGCAGCACCAGTATGACAATTCGCACAGGGAGTATTGTTGGTTGTGGCATTGGTATGGTGGACAACTTGAGCACTGGAACCAGCACCCCAGTAAGTGGCATCGTGACAACTCTCGCAACCGGTGACCACCTGAATACCAGCGTGGCAGGACTGACATTCAAAGCCGCTGGTGTCAGCGACGGTATGGTGCTGGGTGCGGATACTACCGGTATGGCAACCGAGACAACCGGCCAGCGGCTCCATATTGCTGTGGCAGGAAGCACAGTCAATCGGATCGATCACGTCCGGAGTAGTCGGATCATCACTGATCGCCATATGGTGTGGCGACTGGATCTGACCTTGGTGACAGCTCAAACACTCTGCCAATTGACCAACATCCGTATGACACTGGGCACAATCACCGCCAGTAGCAGCAGCGGTATCGTGGTGAGCGTTGGCCTGCGGAACAAAGGTATGGCACTGGGCGCAATCACCGGTGGTGGTGACTCCCTCGTGACACTGACTACACAGACCTTGCTCATAAGCCGTCGACTGGTGGTGACCAGCAGCGACATTGTCGCCGTGACAGGTAGAACACTCGCCTGCCGCAAAAACCGTTGCCGGCAGCAGCGAAAAAGCAGCCAAAATGGCGACCAGCAACATAAGTTGCTTCATTCGGCTACTCACATTCAAATCATAACTCTGCATAAAAAATTGCCTCCTGCTAAATAAGCTTGTCTTGAATCTATGTTTTTTAATAATTGTTTAATTATTTGATCAGCACAAACAATCGATGCTTAATTAAATATTCTAAATGTTCGATTTCATTGTTCTTTTAGCTTTGCCGTTCAGCATATTCTGCAAAGAGCGCGCCCACAAAACATGACTACTCCTGTCATGTTTTGTGGGCGCAGTAGATTTTTCTTTAATCTAGCTCGACTTACTGAGGCGAATATTTATTTTATACACCTGGCTAAGTAGGACTGCGACCTATTATCCTAGGTATACGGTAGGGTAGAAAACGTGATATGCCGACAAGTGTATGGCGATATGCCGTTAGCCACATAACGGACTGTGCTGTACCACAGTTCTAATGTAAGGGGAGGTCAGCGGGGCTAGGATAAATAGAAGGGTTAGCGACAGCTACATCTGCTCGACAAGGATCTCAAGTCCGCTTAATTTCTGCCCGGACTGCAGACGCACCGAACTGTCGCGGCTCCCGAGATAGCGGCCGTAAAACTGCCCGGGAACCGGTGGACCACCGAGGGTATCGCGGGCAGCGAGGAAATAGGTGCCGCCCTGGGGGAAGGAAAGAACAAAGCTGCCATCGGCAGCAGAAGGCTGAGAAACAAAGAGCGGACGATTGAGCATCATCGGATCGTTATAGAGCAGCACGCGGATACCGACCACCGGCTGCCCGGCGGCATCGACCACCGTGCCGCGGATACTGGTCTGGCCGAACAGGCTATCGGCCATGCGGCTGACCTTTTCCGGCACCTCGAGCATAGCAAGCGCCACCCGCGCCAATTCGCCCTCCTTAATCACCAACGGGTTGGCCGGGTAAAAGCCGAAGAAGTCGCCATCGCGTAGCGGACCCATTAAAGCGCCGCTATTGCGCTTGCGGGCAACCAGATAATAGGTACCGGGCTGAATCTCTGCCTCGAAGATCCCCTGCGCGTCGGTCGGCGCGGTCATCCCCAAGCCCATCCCTTTGAGCTGATTGTTCAGATCGGTGTAAACCGTCACCACTGCCCCTTCAAGCGGCTGGCCGTTAATGGTCAGCTGACCGAGCAGGCCGGTCTTGATACGCGGCTCAACAGTCGGCGGCGCCGGAGCGCGATCAACCAGCGACATGTTCATCTCCGCCACACCGCCCTCCGGTACGGTCACCGGATTGCGGCCGTAGAAACAGTACTGCTGTTCCCCTTGGGCAATAAAATAATAGCTGCCCACCGGCAGTTCGATGTTAAACAAGCCATCCTCGGCAGTGACCCCGGAGGCAAAAGGAGCCTCGTCACGCAGGTGCTGACTGTCGACCGGATAGGCAGCGACCTTGATACCGGCAGCAGGCGTCTTCTCTGCGCCAAAAGTGACCTTTCCGGCAACGGATGCAACATCCGCGCAAAAAGCAGGAGCCACCGACAGAGCCAGTAGCAGCAACAGGGTATAAAGTGTGGCACTAAAACGTAGCATCGAAAACTCCCGGTTCATTTCCATATTGTCGATCATTTTCATAGTAAAACCTTTTTCCCGCCAATACCATAAAAAATTCTCATCTCCATGCTGGCGTTTTCCCTGTCTGTTGCCTAAACTAGAGAGGATAACTCTGCATTCAGTGTTGTAAACTCGCGCTCTTTAGGGGGCGATCCATTTTCAGGAGGCTGACATGATCCGGCCATACCGCATAAACTACATTCTGATGAGCTGCCTGTTCTCGCTCGTGCTGCTCAACGGCTGCGCGGGCACCGCACTGAAATCTTCCGAACAGATAAAATCGACTGCAGCAACGACTCCGCCGCAACCAGCGGCAGTGACTGCCAGCCACCAAAAAGCGCTCAACGCCATCGAAGAAAATGACTACCAGCAAGCGGTGACCTCATTTCAACAGTCACTCGAGGGTGAGCAGCTTTCCGATAATGATCGCTATTATTTTGCCAAGGCACTTTACGAAACAGGAAACTATGCCGCGGCGATAGAGAATTACAACCTGTACATTGATAACCCAGGGCGCCGGGGCGACAATTTCCTTGTGGCGCTGGAAGAGCGAGGTCACGCAGCCGATAAATGGCAGCGACAAAAAGAAGAACAGGAAAAAGCCCTACAATCAGAAACAGCCTTGGCCTTGATCGCCCCGACCCTGGATCAGAATTGGCTGGCGGTGCAGCAACAGCTCAGCGCTCGCCCGGCCTCTTTCACCGAACCACTGACCGGCATGGAGATGATTCTGGTTGAGGGTGGCTGCTACCAGATGGGCGATCAGGCGGGCAGCAAAGTCTGTGTCGATGACTTCTACCTCGGTAAGTTCGAGGTCACCCAAGGGCAATGGCAGCAGATTATGAGCTACAACCCGGCACAATCCAGCCAAGGCCAAAATTATCCGGTAGAGACTATCAGCTGGCAAGAAGCTACAGCCTTTGCCGAAAAACTTGGCGCGGCACAGGGAATCTATCGCCTACCGACCGGCGCGGAATGGGAGTATGCCGCCCGCAGTGGTGGAAAAAAACAGAAATTCAGCGGCAGCGATAACGTCGATGCGGTCGCCTGGCATGAGGACAACTCCAACGGCAACTCCCACCCGGCTGGACAAAAACAACCGAACGGGCTCGGCCTGTATGACATGTCGGGCAACGTCTATGAATGGTGCCTGAAAAATGCAGCCGAAAACGTACCGACCCGCCGTGGCGGCAGCTGGAACAGTCGCATAGCCTATAGTCAGACCAGCTACAGTAGAGAGCAGAAGCAAAAAGACTATCGCCATGCCGATACCGGTTTCCGACTGGCGTTGCCACTACCGCAGCTAAAACAAACAGTTCAATAATTGTGCAGTCCGGGCACCTCGATAAATCGCCCGGCTCACTTTCACCAAACAAAAGGACCATTAATGCGCCACATCGCCCTCCTTATCTGCTTGTTTCTCTTCCTGCTGGTCGGCTGCGAACAGACCCCACCTGCACAGCAGACCGAACAGCCTGCGCCGATCGTTACAGCCAAGCCTGCAACCGCAACCGTACCAGCAACTGGAGTCGGGCTCTTTCACCAACCGATAACCGTGCCGCTGCTGGAACTGCCAAGCGAAGCCTTGACCTACTGGCGCAGCGCAAGCAACGAAAAGCCGGCGCTGGTGCTCTTCTCTTTTGACCCGCTGCTTAAACCGATCGATCCCAGCTTACAGGCACAAGCGCGAACGCTCGCCCTCACCGGCAGCCCGGAACAACTTCGCCTGCACGGCAGCTTCAATACTGCCGACCCCATTATCCTGCCGGTTCAGGCGCTGTCGGCAGCCATCGATGCAGGTCTGTTTTCCAAAATCTATTGGGTTTTCCCCTCCAAGGTCGCACCGGAACAGCTCACCCTTGAGCAGTTCCGCGAGCAAATGCAGGAAAAGAACATCCTTACCGCCGAAGAAGTTGCCGCTATCAAGATAAATACCGGCGTTTATACCGGACAGCTGCGCGGCATCCCCTTTGAAGCGCTCCACTATCAAATGCTGCACGAAATTTCCGAGCCGATCATGCTGCATGTCGATATGGGCTTTTTCCGCGGTCTCTATGACAACGAAATCAAAACCCCCCTTTACACCCTGCTGCGCGACACCGCGGACAGCTTGCGTGGGCTCAACTGGCAACCGCTGGCGACCACCCTTTCCGCTTCAACCCTCGAAGGGGCCGTCTCCCTTGAAGTCCGTTTTTTGATCAAAAATCTCGCCGAGCTATTAGAAAATCCCACCCTGCTCGACGCCGACATGCCGCAGACCTGGAAACTGCGCAGCGAAGCACTCTACGCCGGCGACATGTACAGCGAAACAAAACAGATCGAACTGTCGCAGCAGATCGTGGAACTAGCGCCCGAAAGCGCCGCTGCCCACTATGATCGCTTCCAAGCCCTGTTTATGAATAAACAGATTGAGCCGGCCCTGCAGGAGCTTGCCCAGGCCATCCGGCTCGATCCAGGCTACGGCGCATCCTATATCCAACTGGCCCAGATGGCCGCCGAAGACGGGAATACCGGCAAAGCCCTTGAGCTGCTCGGCGAAGCGGAAAAGCTGTTCCCGGAAAATTCCTTCATCAGCCTGCAGATGGCCCACCTTCTGGCTTTTGATCAACAATATGCTGAAGCCAGTGCCCAACTGGATCGACTGCCACAACAGTGGTCAACGCTTTATCACGATACGATTCCCGGAGTCATTGCCGAGCTGCGTCAACAAATTGCAGCAGCAACTGCTCCCGCAAAAAGCGAGTAAAGACAGTTATGTTTGAACGATTCAGCCCATACCTGCTGCTGCTTTTGAGCCTGCTCCTGCTACTTACACCGCTCAGCGACAAGCCGCTTCTAACCGGGCCGACCACACGGCCAGAACCGGTCCCCCCGCGGCCGCCCATACTGGAAACATTTCAGGGCTCACCACAGCTCTCCCTGTTCCCTCGACTGGGCGATTTCCGCCCTGAGGCGGCCGAAGATCGGCTGCCCTTCTGGCAAACCTATCGCGAGCATTTGTTGAAGACCTCCGGGGTGGTTAAAACCGATCCGGTCAGCGGTAATCAAGCGTTCAGCTTCCGCGGCATCAAAGGAATCGATTCTATCGGCCATTTCACCCCCCTAGCGGTCGAACCGAAGCAAACTTACCGCGTTGGTCTGAAGCTGAAAGCCGAACTGCCCGAGGGGGCCAGCACCGGCGTCGGACTTATCGAATACCGGCAATTCCTCTGGGTTGGAGAACAGTACCCGGAAAGTCTGCACCAGCAGTTTTTTGTCGGCAATCAGGAATTGTTAAGGATTAGCCACACCGATGACTGGCAGGATTTCCAACTCAGCTTCACCACCGGACCAGAGACGCGGATGATTCATCTGGTTTTTTTCCGCGAAGGACCATCCAGTGATCGGCAACCGGTGTTGGTGGATAATATTTCGGTGTTGGATGAGTAGATTGCGGACGACAACCACGGGCGACCCAGCGGGTCGCCCCTACATCGTTAAACATATCGAACCTTAGGGGCGAGCCGCTGGCTCGCCCGCGCTCAAAAACAACATTTCACATGGAGGGGGTTCCATGAAACAACCGGACAAGCCTGTCCGCCATTCTACCCGTCTGCGCGATTTCGACTACGCGCAGGCCGGGGCCTATTTCATCACCATTTGTTCCTATCAGCGGGAATCTTTGTTCGGTGAGATTGTTGCTGGTATAGTGCGGTTGAATGAGGTGGGCCGGGTGATTGCCCATGAATGGCAAAAAACCGCTGAGATCCGTGCCAACGTAATCATCGACGAATTTGTCGTGATGCCGAATCATTTCCACGGAATCATATTCATCAACGACATTGATCGGGCGACCCGACGGGTCGCCCCTACGACATTGGCATCCGGATCTCTCGGCGCCATCATCGCTCAATTCAAATCATCCGTGACCCGACAATTGAAGCGAACCGGACACCATCCCGGCACCACGCTCTGGCAACGCAATTACCATGATCATGTCATCCGCAATGATGAGGGATTGTGGCAAATCCGGAATTATGTGATGAACAATCCATTGCAGTGGGCGTTGGATCGGAACCATCCGGATAATATCCAAACCCACCCCACCCCGTAGGGGCGACCCGCTGGGTCGCCCCTACGGGTCTCCTATCCGGTATCATAAACGGATCGGGCGAGCCACCGGCTCGCCCCTACATATTCTTCCCGCTCCCCACCCAAAAACAAACGGGCCGCTCAATCGAGCGACCCGTTATCGGTTCCAGTTAGCAGGGATGAACGTTGCTGCTCCCGACTACTTTCGGCTTCACATACTTCTTCATCGTACCCTCCTTCGGATTGAGTTAAAAGTTATTGTCTGATATTCAAGCGGTTCCAGCCACTGGTGGCGCCATCCTTCCGGTGACAGGTGGTCTGTGCTCGTAGCGCCCAAGAGGTACTTGCGGTCGCCCCGACAACACCTGAATTTGCATTTGCCTGCCAGGTCGCCGATTTATAATCGAGACAGTTGGTCACCAACAAGGCCGGCAAACCGGTCGCGTGCGGGCTGTGGCACTTGGAGCAGGTAAAGTCGTGCGCCCGGCCACCGCCGCTGGCGTTGGTGCCGATCGATGCGGCGTCGGTCATGGAGGTATTACCGGAATACCAGATGCCATATTCGGTTCCCTGGTTAGTAACATCACCGATGGTTCCGCCATACCAGCCGGTATTCTTGTGCGCATAGTAGGTGCCCTGGTTGGAATCACCCAAATTGTTACGCCAAGGGGCATTGCTCTTTGGTGAACCGGCGGCATTGTTGCCCCAATTGGTGAAGTTGATGCCGTCCTGACCGCTCATGAACAGAGAGGTGCCACCACGTCGACCATCAAAGATATTCCGCGCGTTGGTGTGGGTCGCACCTTCGGCCCCGAGGGTGGCATTGGCGTGACCATTCGGCTGCCCGGAGCGCCACATGGTGGTATTGGTGTAGGTCGCCTTACCGGTGAAACTGGCGGCGTTGGGATAGTAGTCCATATTGTTGATGTCGCTGCCGTGACAAAGGGTACAGATCCCGGCAGTCTCTTCCAGACTATCGTAATCCGGGTCTTGTGTCGGCCAGTTACTGTTCTGGTCAATAAAGAAACCACCTTTGTTCTGGATATCCTTATGGGAGAACAACCGTGGCTTGGCCGTTCCGAACGAACCGCCCGCGCTGCGGAAACGTTGACCGTAAGTGGTGCTTGGCTGGCCAGGTCCGCCCGTTGTCGGGTAACTGTAGGTCGTAATCGGCGGCAGATCCGGGGCGTAGGGGTTACCCATCCAACTGCCACGCAGATAAGGGCGACCGGTTTGAGCTTCGTTGACCCCGGTATTGACATCAGCGAATGCCTTATTCAGATCGTGGACATCGTGACAATAGCTGCAGCGGATATCCGCGGAACCTTCCTGGTTGGCTGCGGTCACGTTACCGCTCCCATCAACCGCTGTCGCCACACTGGAAACCTGGCTACCGGCGGTAAAGTTGACCGAGTGGACCGAGGTGATCTGTCGGCTCAGCAGGTAGTCAGGGTTAGTTCCGGTGCTATGCTGGTAGGCATCGCGACGGTAATAGCCGGTACCGCTGGAGTTGACCCACTTGCTGGTCGCGGTCGTCCAATTTGAATTCTCATACAGGTAGCCATAGTTAAACGACTTGGTGCCGTCACCGGCCCAGTAGGTATGACCGGTGTAGCTGGTAGTCTGCGGCGCAATGTTCTGATAGGGGTAGTTGGCGCCGTTACTATCGGCGTTATAGCCCCACTCGTTAACTTCACTATCGGTGCCGTGGCAATTCCAGCAGATATCCGCCTCAGTCGTTCCAGAGGTGCTGGCACCGCCCAAATGAATGCCGCCGGTGACCGGGAACTGCAAGCCAAGTTTATAGGCCATGTTATCGGTTTCGGTGACGCCGGTGGTGCCAGGGTTATCCCAATTGGTCGGCGGTTCAGGAACTTCCACACCACCCTCATGGTACGGGTGACACTTCTTGCACTGGGTATCCCAGTTGGTGTTGGTGGTGATCGATTCGCCTTTAGTGACTTTTAGGTGTGAACCGAAGCCGTTGCTCGAGTAGAGACCGTTGCCTTCGCTATCAGGATCGACCACGGTTGGCCCAAGGTACGGCGCCATATGACAGGCCTCACAGGTGAGTTTGCTGGTAGAGCCCCAATCACCCGGGGTGCTGGCTTCGTGACAGAGACTGGTACAGGTCTGGGTAGCGACATCGTAGGTCATACCGCCGAAGTCAACGAAGTCACTCGGATCGACCGGCGAGACGCCACCGGAGGCACCGATATGACCCGGATGAGCGCCGGTGTTGGAGCTACCGCCGTGGCAGCTTTCACACTTGTTGATGAAAGTATTGATCATAGTGGTACTGATCCCCGGTGCCGGATCGACGTGCTCATTGTGATTACCGGTGTTCGGCGCCGAATTGACCAAGCTGCCGTTATCAGTACCGTTGTTGTGACAGGTGGTACAGGTCGAAGGCGCAGAGTTCCAGGCCGGGGTTTCGGTGCCGTAATGACAGGCGACGTTGGTGCAGGTGCCATAACCGCCGTTGTAAAGATCGCTCGGGGCGAACTTGCCGGTTTCGCCGAAGACCACACCTTTATACTTGGCCGGGGTGCCGCTGTCGTCACTCGGTGCGCCGGTTAAGTCCCAACCGACACTGCCGTTGACATGGCCGTTGGCGCCAGGCAATGGATTGGTGGTGCCATCACCGTGACAAACGGTACAGGCCTGACCCATCTGGCCGACGTGGGTGGTATGGCTGTAGCCCGGCGGGGTGTTGCTGGCGCTGGTGCCGTGGCAGCTGTTACAGGTGATATTACCGTTCCACTGCGGGTTGGTGCCGCCCATGGTGTCGGTACCGCCGTGACAATAGATGGTTTCGCAGGTCAGAGTACCCTGCCCGGCCGGGGTGATGACGCCTTCGTACGAGACTCCATCCTGCCCGGTGTAGTTGCCATTGGTCGCCGGGATATAATCGATATCGCCGCCCACACGGGCGAAGACATCGAAGTTATGGTTGATATCCTGCTGGCCAGCGACTTCCTTCGGCATTTCGCCGACCACCCGCCAGCCATCGTGACAATATTCACAGGGGTAGTTCAGCACCTTAACGTGCTTGTAATGGGTGCCCGGAGTCGACGAGCCGGTCACTGCCGGGATATCGGCCAGGCCGGTCGGCCCGCCAATCGTGGAATCAGTCGGCGGATTACCGTGACAACCGGTACAGCTGGCGGTGAAGCCGAGACTGTGGCGGTGACAATCGGTGCAATCACGACCGGTGAAGTGATTGAGAGCAGTCTGGGCCACCAGTGGTCCGCCAGCATCTGGATCGGCTTCAGTATCGTAACGATGGTAGATGGTGGCCGAGTGACAAACTTCGCAGGCGCGGGTCGTACCGGTACGGCCGACGCCGACCTTGGTATCGGCAGCGTGCAGATCAGTGCCGCCAGGATCGTCGTCGCCCCAGTCATCGGAGTTTTCAGTCAGATCCTGCATGATCACCGGCAGGCTGGTCAGCCCGCTGGTGCCCCAAGTGGCATCAGCGGAATCGGCCGGCATATTGATGAGATTCCTCATCCATTTGACGTTCGGACCACCCTTTTCGTGGCAGGTCAGGCAGTCGAAGTTACCGTACTTGGAACCACCATTAGTAACGGTGTCGCTGGTTCCCCAGTTGCCTTGAGTCACGGTATTGCCGTCGCCATCGACGCTGCCACCCCACTTGGCCGAGTTGGTGGTCACACTGTTGTGGCTGATCGGCGAGACCAAAAACACCTTGGTCGTGGCAGTGTCAATATTGGAGCCACTGACGCTGGTCGCGCTCACTTGAGTATCGTTGGTGTTCCACTCGGTGGCGGCACTTTGGGCGGTGACCGCCATTTCGATAACCGCCGACTGACGACCTGCCAAGGTCACGGTCGCCGACTGTTTATCACCGGCCACGGTCACCCCAGCACTGGTAATCGTGCTCGGATCGTTGAAGAAAGAGGCATCGAAATCGACCGAGTTATCATCGCTGTCCTTGGTGATGGTCAGGGTCGAAGCTCCGCAGTTAAAGCTGTCTTCGTTACGCACGGTAATGGTGTAAGGAACAGCACGCCCAGCGCCGACATAGTTGATGTCCTGATTAAAGCTGATACTCGGTGCGTTAAAGACACAAGCGTTGTCGATCTCGATGGTATTGATCGCAGCAACGCTGTTGCCACAATCGGGATCAACACCACTGACCTCGAAGATAACCGATTCCGGCGTCGTCGTGCCGTAAGCACGGCTGTCCCAGGCGGTCGGGTCACCGACCACATTGCCGTCAACCTTGTAGGTGAGGCCATTGGAAACAACATCGCCAGTAGAACTGACAAACAGTTGCGTCAAGTCAACAGCTGCGCCGCCGGTCGACTGGCCAGTGAGGATGGTCAAGGATGAAGGATCGGGATCGCTACAGCTGTTGTCGACATTAATAACGCCAGTATCGGTGATACTACTGCCGCCACAATCGGGATCGACACCGGTCACTTTAAAGGTTGCGGTACTAGCATTGCCATCGGAAACCAAGGCGTAGCTGTTCCAGGGGTTGAGCACGGTAAGACCGTTGATCTGATAGCTAAAGGTACCGACATTACCGGTATGTGAGTAAATCGTATTCAAACTGGCCGAACTACCGCCAATGGTTTGACCGGAGCTGACCGAAATCGTCGACGGGGTCGCGTCGGTGCAGCTGTTGTAGTAGAAGGTGCTGGTTTCCGGATCGGTGACGCCGGTACAACTGATAGCTAGGCCATAGTTGCCATCGCTCCAACCGGTCGTATCAATCGACTCGGAACCACCCGAAGTCGCGGTCCAGGTTTCATTCATGCCGCTGATACCAGCCGGCAGATACATGAAATTGTCGAACAGCGCATTGGTATCGGTGCCATTGACATGCGAAGTCAGCGCCAGACCAACGTTGACGGTGCCCGACATATTGACGGTGTCGCTACCGACCAACACCCAGTCGCTGCCGTTAGTTGAATAGTAAGCGAAGAAGCTGTTGCCGGAACGCTTTAAGCGCAACCACTTGGGCACTGACTGGCCGGCGGCAACAGTACTGGTTGATGTCCCGCCACTGAGAACGCGGCGCTGGAATGTGATCCCGTTCCCCGGCGTAATCAAAATCGCCGCATTCGGGCTATTGGCCGCCAAACTCTGGCGCACCATGATGCCGCCCTTGGCCCAGTTATTGGTGTTCTGGATCGAATCAACCTTAACATCGATAGTGAAACTACCGGCCTTGCCGCCTTGATAGAGGTAGGTAAAGACATCGCTGTTGCCCCAGATATCGCCACCGCCGCCGTAGAGGCGTAACTGCTGGCTGACCAGCAACGGAGCTGCGGCTGGATCGCCACCGATATCTGTTTTGGACCATTTGCTGTCGAGGGCAAAACCATTGAAACCATCGCTTTCCAGTCCCAGGGCCCGGTAGCTACAGGTGGCCAGGGCCTGATCGGTATCAAACAGCTGGGAGGCATCAATCGGGTTGCCGTTGATGCTCTGCCCTTCCGGGATATAGATCCAGCCGGAGCCGCCACCGCCGCCACCCGGAGCGCCACCACCGCTGCTGTCGATACAGGTCGGATCGATGGTCTTAACCGGATGCCCATCCAGATCAGCGGTGGTGGTGGTCTGGTCGTTATCACCGCTGAAAATGCCCCCTGCTGACGGATCGGCATTAGCATCGAGCCGGCCGATAAAGAAGGCGTCGGTTTTCTGCCCGTTTTCACGCGGCCAGAGATTGAGTGTGTGAGCGCCTTCGGAGATGGTTGTACAGTTGGCACCATTCTGGCGATCACTGTCCCAGGCCCACTGGTTGTCGGCGGTCTGGGTAATGGCACCAACGACACTGCCATCAATCCCCCAGAAGCTGGAATCACCACCACCGTTCCCAGCGCCATCGAGGGCCCGGATCCAGATACAGTAGGTGCCACCGTGGCCACTCGGGAAATTGACCGGGTAGTCGGCCCGCGCACCGTTCGGTGCAGCGCCAGTTCCGCCGACGGTGGTACTCAGGTAACCACCGGAGGAGGGATCGCCGCTGGCGTCATTAAGTGGCGAGACCACCTCGATCCAGTTCCAGGGACTGGCTGCACCGATATTGGTGTAGTTTTCCGCTTCGATATAGGTTCCGGCGGCATCGATATCAAAATCGCAGGAAGCTGGCAGGGTAATATCAATCGCCTGACTGACGAAGCTGGAGAGATTGTCGGCAGCATCCTTGGCCCAAGCTTTAAAGGTACGGGTACCGTCGGTGGACGCAACTATGGTGAATTCAGGAGCGGCCAGCCAGCGGGAATCGTTCGCACCAGTCGGATCGGCATCGATGCCAACTTCGGTAAGCATAAATCCGGTGACGCCGGTATTGTTGCTGGCGCCACCGGTGGTATCTGCGGCCGAAAAGGAATTAACATTAAAGGTCAACGAACTGGCCGTTGCCGGCAGAACAAAGGTCACTACCGGTGCGCTACCATCGACCTTAACGGTTGAATTGTAGGTTGCCGCCGTGGAAACGTTGCCGGCGGTATCTTTGGTCCAGGCGTAGAAGGTGGTCGCACCATTGGTGCCACTGGTGACCGTTGCCGGTGGCAATGTCAACCAGCCGGCATCGCCGGAACCGGGGACAGTTGCACTCTCGTTGATCATGAAACCGGTGACCACACCGCTGTTATCGGTGGCGCTGAAACTCACTACCGGGACCGGCGAGAAATCGGAGTCGGCCATGACAAAGGCGGTAACGATCGGCGCATCGACATCGGCCGACACGGTCACGGTGGCGTTGAGACTGGTGGAAACGTTGCCCGCAGCATCCTTGCCCCACGCATAGAAGGTGATTGCTCCAGTGCTCGCAGTGGTAATCAGTGTTGGTTTGGTCGCCTGCCAACCGGCATCATCCACTGCCGGTGCGGTATTATCTTCGGTAATCATGTAACCGGTGACAGCGACATCATCGTTGACGTTGAAGGCGTAAACCGAGATCGGCGAAACCGACGTGACTGGCAGTATGAAAGCACTGACCACCGGTGCGCTGTTGTCGACATAGAAGGTGAAGGTGCCGATATCGGTCAGTGGGGTGCTGCAATTATCGGTACCGGCGATATCAAGCCGTAAAAGACTGGCATCAGGCCAAGCCGGTGAAGTGGTATCGGCGACTGCGGCAGCAACGGCGTTAGCAGCATTCAGATAAGTCGTACCAGCACGGCCAGGCCCGTAAACCCGAACCTCATCGAGGGCGATATCACCCAAAAAGCCGGTACCGTAGTTAAATTTGAAGCGGACCTCGATACTTCCGCTGATATAGCCAAGGCCATCCAGGTCGACGGTCTGAGTGCGCCACACGTCACCCAGATTACCGCCGGCGCTCCAGACATCAAGCCAGCCGCCACCGTCCTGTTGCACCTGTAGAATCAATGCCCCGGTCGCCTTGATGTCAGCACCGTTCATGTTGTAGTTAAACTCGACCCGCATTTCATTATTATCGGCATTGAAGGGGCCGGTGTGCGTCAAGTAGCGGATCGTGTCAGTCCCGGTTGAAGCATCGAAATAAACGAACGAACCGGTCGGTGAGGTGCCGGGACCGGTTCCTTCAGTGCGCGAGCTGATCCCGGTCCACAAATCACGATTTGCCGGTGGATTGCTGGCGTTATTGCTAGTCCAGCTTGTCCAGCCCTTGGGATCTCCACCTGAAAATGATTCAATTTCGCTGAAATCTGCGGCCAATTGGCTACTGACCGTATAACTGGAGACGGTGGCAGCATTATCGGTGACGATCGAGGTCAAATCGACGATCGAACCGGAGAGGGTCTGTCCGCCGTTGATTTCAATCGGACCGGTAGAGGGCGCACAGTTACCGGTGGTCAGATTCTCGGTGTTGGAAATCGCGCTTTCGCAGCCGACACCATTATTGTAACCGCGCACGGTATAGTCGTAGTTGGTACTGACAGCCACCGTATAATCGGTATAGGCACCGACAATACTGGTCCCGATCAGAGAACCATCACGATAGATATTATAGTAATCGTTATTGATCCCGTCGTAAGTCCAGGTCATATCGACCCGCCCGCCGTGCGGGGCATTGGCAACCAGATCGGACGGGGCTGTCGCGGCGCACTGAACTTCCTGCAGAGAAACAGCAACCAAAGCGGTCCGACTGCTTGAGGCACCAAAGGTGGTGGAAATTGCTAACGGCGTTGCCGCTGTGGTCGCGGTCCGCTCATCAACAATCCCGGTGTGCGAGTTTCCGCCGACACCGACGTTGACCTGATTGCTAAAACCACTCGAAGGGGTTGAAGTGCCCGAGGCTTGATTGAAAGAGGCAACATAGACAGACTTGTTGTTGGCCGCATTATTCAAGCTACCGGTAATAGTTGCAGAACCGGAGTTATTGGTATCAAAAGCAGCGACGGCATTGGTCTGTTCGACGTTCTGATAGGTGCCCGCAGCCAGCATATAGCCGTTATTGACATTGGAGTTGACGACGATACTGCTCCCCGAGGCGTTGGCAATACAGGTTTCGTTACAATAGCCAAGCCAGGCGATATTTGAATAACCGGCGCCACGCACAGCCGAACCGATTGGCGTTACCAACTGGCCACCATAGGTCACCGAACTGACCGATGCCGCCTGATTGGTCACCTCGGTGGTCACCGCAACCAGCACAACCCGGTCAGTACCCGCCCCTGGAGTATAGGAAAGGTTTGAAGATAATGCCGAACTCCAACTCCCGACCCGCTCAACAACCGCATGGGCCGGAGCAGTCAAGCCGAGCAAGATCAGCAGGCTGATTGCCATCAGCACAAACATTTTTTGCAGCACGGCAACCTTATCTCTGGTCATTTCCTGCTCACAGGCACGCGCGACACTCACTCGACAAACCCTGGCTTCGCGAAATTTATTCATTACACATCCTCTATAGCTAGCCGATCATTATTTTGATCAACCCAAAACGCACAACCTAATCGGTCAATAAAGTAATTTTACAGCCGAATCACACTGTTTACTCCGTGACAACATTACCTTGAGGGTAATATTTCTCACATAGTTGAGCATACCACTCAAGCTACAAAGATTAGGTGCAAAAAATGAACCATCCCTAACTATATAGTTTTTAGTGCAGTCGCTTTTTATTGGCAAACCTTGTCCGTGTTTTCGAGAAATTGCCCGGCCATATCGCTGAAGGACAGCAAAGACCCAGAAGATACAGTATAACCGCTTTCAAACGCTTGAGAAGTCCACCCAAGGGAAAAGGATCCAGAGGCGCAGAGGGCAGACAACCAGCCATTGCCCGGCCGACGCTGCATCCTTGTTAGGAACCGATAAATTGAACTTTGCCACGGCCTGAAGGTTGCGAACAAAAAAATGGCCCGGGCAGCCCGAGCCATTTCACTCTCCCCCGCTCCCCCCCGGATGATAATCCGAGGATGAGTGGGGTATTTTTCTATTAAAGATTCTGCCTACTTCGGCAGACGGGTATGGCAGTCGATACACATGATACTGCCAGCACCCCAAGCAGCCGGGACCTTATCGACCCGGTTCTCTTCCCAAAGGTGACAGGAGGTGGTGCAGGTTTTGTCCACCGAATTCCAAGTACTCAGACTGTCAAGGGTACCTGGCTGCTCGTCGTAGGAAGTCCCGTCGACGGCTTTGTACCCGCTGATACGGGTCCAGTTGTTGCTGATTTCGGTGACATCGGCCAGGTCATCACGCAGCTGAGCTTTGGAGCGAACCTTCTGGTTGAAGAAGGTGACCTGAACGGGCGTACCACTGTTCGGCTGTACGTGCTTGGTCTTGTCGGCAATCGTCATGCTCCCCTTGAGCGGAGCCTTGGTGCCGTCGTGACAGGTGGCACAAGTGCTGTTCTGGTCGTTGAAGTAGTTAGTGACCGTCGACCAGTGGCAGACATTACAGGTCATGACCGTCGAAGTTGACGTGACATCATCTACGAGCCTACCACCATGACCACGGATTTCGTCTTTGTCGACGTAAGTCAACCCAGTCGGAACCGTATCGGCATCCAGCACCGGCATGAAGCCTGACAGACCCGAGTAAACGGCATCGTAATGGAAACCGACTTCGTGCTCGTGGTGTGCGTTGCTGGTCGGTGAGTTGGCGTGACAATTGGCACAAGGATCGCCGCCGGCAATCGGCCAGCCGGTCGCCCAGTCCGGATCCTGAACCGGCGCACCACCTTGCCCATCATGGTGACAGTCGTTGGTGGAACAGTCCTTGGTCACACTGCCACTCCAGTTGACAACCGTCACATCCACATCACCATCAATATGGTTACCAATGATCGTGCCGTGGCAAAGGCCGCAATCGAAACGGTACTCACTGCTGGTCGATTGGTTGGCGGTGCCGGAGGTATAAGTCGTCGCCCCGTTGGTGCCGGTGTGAGCAGCATGAGAATAGCCTATGTTGCCACCCGAGCCGTCTCCGTGACAAAGAGTACAATCATCAGTTGCGGTTTGAGCACGATTCCAAGCTGGAGTCGGCTTATTGGCGCCAAGCCCATTGGTGTGACACAAGGAAGTGTTGCAGCTACCGAAAGCTCCGCCATCGGTGATCGCGGTGGTGGCGCTGTAAGTGATACCGGTCTTAAAACTAACCGCGCCGTTTAGGTGATCAGAACTGCTAAGCCCCTCATTGGTATGACAGACAGTACAAGAGTAGGCAGATGCCGTAAACTGCTCGGTGCCACCCGATCCGATCGGGAAGGCCGCCTTGGTATGAGTAAGGTGATTGTTAGTCGAAACCGGATAACCGTGACACTCGCCGCAGAAACCCACAACAGTCCCGACGCTCCAGCTATAGTCCAGCTTAAGCGGATTCCCCATGTTACCGTCGTTGTGGCACTCATTGACGCCACAACTGCCAGTCCCGGAATTATAGGTAAAGGTCCGGCTACCACCACCGACGGCAAAGGTGCCATCCATGTGACCGGTCGACGGAGCGGTCTGAGTAACAGTGTCAGCCCAGATGGGCGTTCCGGCATGGCAGTTAGAGCAGGCAAAACCCCACGAGCCGGCAATATGCATCACATGCGATTTCGTATCTGCGGGGACATCAACATGACACATGACACAGTTACTGGTGTCGGCATCGTACCAACCGTAGCTACCGTCAGCTGTCAATTGATTGTTGTGGCAATCGGTGGTTCCACAGGTATCCGCTCCGGCATTATAAACCGCCCCAACATCGCTACCAGCGTTGGTCGGAACCGCTTGCCAGTATTGCTTAGCGTTGCTGCGGAAAACATCTGCATCGCCGCCAGTCGAGGCGTGATCGGCATCAGAAAGATCATGACAGTAGCTACAGAGTACGCGCTGCTTTTCATCACCGGAACCATTCCCGGTTACCGCGATTAACTGCACGGTTGTCTCGCCATAAACTTTGGCGGCAAGCACTTCTATATGCTTCTGGTGGCGGCCGTTATCGTTGAAGTCAGTGAGGACATCTGCCGTTGCCGTAATGTTTCCGGCATCTTGCGGCCAGTATTCACCCGCAGCATCACCATGACAGCTATCACAGCTGGCCTTGAAAGCCGGGTCAGCGCCGTGCGGGTGACAGACGATACAATTGGCCCCTGCGTTGTGCGTTGCGTTGGCGTCTTCGGTATCCTGATCGAAGAAGTTGACTTCTGACGAAGCGTGACAAGTCTGGCAGACGCCGGTGAAGCCAGCATTGCTGTACTTGGTACGATCGGTCCGGTCGGTAAAGCCGGCAACCGGCTGAGTGCCCGGAGCGGGAGTGGCGCCACCAACACTGGCCTTAACCATGGCATCGAAACTGTCCTGACCGTGCGGGTCGTGACAGGTGACGCAGTAGAGACCGTCGGTTGAGCCGCCAAGCGGGGTATTGCCATCACCGAAGTGGGCGTTCATCGCGCCGATGGTGGTGTGACAATCATTACAGTAATCGTTGCGCTGTACGACCACACTGTAATCTTTATTAGTATTCGGGCTGTTATCGAGCCGGTTCTGTCCCAAGCCACCACTGATGTGTGCGGAGGCTTCAGCATGACAGGCGGCGCAGCCCTGGTTCGGCTTGCTGCTGTTGACACCGGCGCTTCTGCCGTGGCCCCAGGAGGTGTAAGCGCTACCGGCGCGCGCAGGTGCGGTGATGCCGCCGATGACGGCAGCCGTATAATCGCCGTGGCAGGAACCGCAGGTCACCGGAGTCGCCGTGGTCCAGTAGTCTTTGGCCAGATTCGCTGCGGTGTTGCCGCCATGACAGAGATCGCAGCTATCGACCGCATCGTTGCCGACCAGACCGAGCTGACCGCTGACCACCCCGTATGGCGCCGGGGCATTGGCGACATTATTGAAGGATACGGTACCGTTGATGTGGGTCGCCATGCTGGCCATACTGGTGTTGTTGGCGTTGGAGAGGTGACAGCCAGAGCAGTTGGTCCCCAGATTCGGTCCCTGGGTTCCGCTCAGATGAACGGTATGATCGCCGCTGGTCGGCGTTGCGGCGTGACAGATCCCACAGGCGCTACCACCAGCAGTGCCCCAGGTATAGGCGGGCGTAGCGGCCCCTTTACCATTTTCGTGACAGGCGTTAATGCCGCAGCTACCGAAGGTGCTGCCGGTCGGCAAACTGCCGCCGTAGGTCAGACTGACGGTGCCGCCCATATCGAAGGTGCCGTCGATATGCTTAGTGGCCGGCACGGTCTTGGTGCTCCAGTTGGTTGCGGCATCGTGACAGCTGGCGCAGTTGATGGTCACGCCGTAGAGAGTTGCGGCACCGGTATGGGCAGCATGGGTTGCACCGGTCGTACCGGCGGTCGTCACGTTGATATCGTTGTGGCAGAGGATACAGCCCGGATTATTGGCATTATTATGCCAGCCGTAGACGTTGTCCACCGTGGTCTTGTTATTGTGGCAGGCGACGGTGGCACAGGTGTCGGCGACATTGTTGTAAACAGCATTAGCATCGGCGGTGCCGTTGAGGAACTTGGCATGGCGAACGAGATCGGAGTCGACAAAGACATCGGCATCAAGGCTACCGACCAAACCGTGGTCACCATCGTTGCTGGTTCCGGCGTGACAATACTCACAGATCGCTTTCTGCTGGGTATCAGTAGCTACATCCGCCAACAGATCGGCGATGTTGCCGTAGCCGAGTTGTTGACTGATGGCCAGAACGTGCACATCGTGCTCACCGACTTCGTCATTGGCGGTCGGAATGCTGCCGCCGCTACCGAACGGCCAGTATTGACCGGTCCCGGAATCACCGTGACAACCGTCACAGCTGGCCTTAAAGGCCGGGGTGGTGGTGTGTGGGTGACAGCTGATACAGACTCCGCTGCCGCCATGACTGGTGTTGGCGGTGGTGCGGTTAAAGTTGTTCACTTCGTTCGGGTCGTGACAGGTCTGGCAGACGCCTTCGCCGACATCGACAGTATTGTAATACGTGGCCCGGTCAGTCTTGTCGGTGAAGCCGGTCACCGTGCGGCCATTGATCGTCATCCGCAGCATGGCATCGAGATTGGCCGCCTTCTTGTCCTGCTGGCCATGCGGATCGTGACAGATGACACAATTATTACCGTCGGTACTGAGATTGGTTGCCTCTCCGGTGGAGTTATCGTTGCCAAAATGATTGTCTTCGCCACTGTGACAGAGCGAACAGAACGGCTTGGAGTCGGCAGGATTGTAGGTCACACCGACGGGGGAGAGCAAGCGGTTGGTGTCGCCCAGCGCACCAAGGTGGTTATTGTCGTCGCCAGTAGAGTGACAGCTTGTACACATCTGGGGCGTATTCAATTTAGTACCGTGACCGGCCGCATCATAATTGTTCTTCGGCGGAGCAGCAGCGTTGATCGTCGCAATCACGTCACCGGTATGACAGGTTTTACAGGAAACCGATCCCGGAGTGGCCCAGATCGGTTGAGCATCGTTGCCGGTTCCGCCAAAGACTGAACCGTGACAGGGATCACAAACGGTGGCCATGTAATCGGCCTTTAAGTCCTTAACACCGTTAACGTGGGCCGAGTTCGCTTGACCAGCGCTGCCATCGTGGGTGTGGCAGGAATTACAGGCCAGTTGCGGGCCGCTGAGATCAAACACGTGTGCTCTGTGCGCGCCGCCGAGCAGATTGACCGTATCGCCGGAGGCAACCTGGTGACAGGTCCCGCAAGCACCGGTGGTATCGGTATTCCAGGCCGGGGCCACTTTGTTCGTACCATTACTGTGGCAGTAGATACCGCAAGTAAAGTCATCGGTCCCGTAAGAGGTTCCGCTAAAAGTAACGCCCGTAACAGTGGAGGAATCAAACGCCACATCCGCAGTGCCATTAACGTGAACGCCATTGATGGAACCGCTGGCGGCCAGAGTTGTCGCATTGGTGGCGGTATCGCTGTGACAGACTTGACAGCTGTAACCCTTGGCCAGGTGAGCGTCATGCACCTGCGAGTTACTGCGAGTGTCCATGCTGTCGGCATCGTTACCATGGCAGATATCACAGGCGTTGGTCACGGCGCCACCTTCCCAGAAATCGGGATTGCTGGCCGTCGGTACCGCACCGAGCGGACCGCCATTACTGTGACAATAAACGCTGGCACAGGTCCCTCGTTCAGCAGCATCAGATGGTGCCCCCGAGACATAAGTCGGGGCATTGGCATCGATCAGTCGGCCATCACCATTGAAAATAGTATTGCTGGTGGAGATAAAAACATCGTCGTAGTTACCATCAATATGATTATTACCAGCATGGCAAGAGCTACAACTAAAGGTGTATTCTATGTCACCGGCATGCAATCTGTGCAGAGTCGTGCTCTCATCTTTAGCGTAGGTCTTGCTGTCATAGCCTGCCGCAAAACCATTCGGTGTCGCGGGATCAGCATACTCACTATTTGCACTTGGCGGGTAACCATGACAGGTATTACAGCCGCCGGAGGCCGTCCAACTGCCGTTGGTATCGCTATGACTGTGGCAAGCACTGCAATCCCAGCTCGGGACGTGGCCAGAAACAGCAGCGGCTGAATCGTGACATTTAAAGCAGTAATCCCAAAGTCGCTGTTTCGGGTCGTCGGCAATCTTGAGAACCAACCCGCTGACAGTCCCGCTGGCGCTGTCCTTCGGCAGATAGGTGGTAATTGAGGAACGCAGCATGTAGTTATTCATCGTCCCAGATGCTTCCAGGTGGGCACCATGACAGACCAGACAACCGATCTGGTTTGTCCGACCAGTCCCGTGATCCTGGTACTTGTGGCAGGCCTGACAGAGACTGACACCGTCAACATCCGCCTGGTCGAAGCTTGCCCCGTTGCCTTTGAGGATCTTGCCGTCGCTGACATTCAACACTTGACCAGCACCATCGGTGGTACTGGAATCGGAATCGGTAAAGTGCACCCCATGACAACTGAGGCAATCGACCCCAAAGGTTCCATTTAAAGTAACCTCGCCGAGGGTCGCATTGAGGGCCGCAAGATTATTGTATTTGAGTACATTGTCGGCAGCGATGGTTAGATAATCCACAACCATCGGGTGGACGTTGAGCGGATCACCGCCTTCAGAGCGTGCAGGAACAGTCGCCCAGGTGACATGACAGTCATTGCACATGGTGACTTCGCTGCCTGCCCCAAGTTTCAACAACTTGGGATCGGTATCGTAACCATGTGGATTATGACAGCGAGCACAGGTCACGTTTCTCCCGGAGTAATTCGAGCGGCCGTAAAAACGCCTGTTCGAAGGTGCCGTAGCGCCAGCCGCCGGGTTGTCATCTGCGGATGCCCAGTTATGCGAAGTTTCATCGCCGGGGGTGCCACCTGCTGTCGTCAGTGAACCCAGGGCATCACTTGAGTCACCCGTTGCGAAGGTAGAATCACTGATGCCATTGGTAAAGCCACCGCCCCTCATCAGCACAAATTCGGTCCCGACCATGCCAGCGGTATGACAGTCCAGACAGACAATGTTACCGACCGTAGCTAACGACGCACCCGCCTTATGACAATTGGCGCAGGCGAAATCGTGAACCTTACGGGCCATTCCCAAGGACGGAAAGCTCAGCAACAGGATCAGCGCCAGCAGTGGTAACATTATTTTTAGTTTCATCAGTAAACTCCCAATGATCACAGCCTCACGGGACCGCAACTGCTTTTCTACTTGATATGACAAGCCAAACACATGCCGCTATTGGTATTCGGGATCGCCAAAAAGGGATCGTAAAGCGGATCTGCAGCAACGTCGACATCGGTATCATAATTGACATGCGGATCATGACAGGTGGCGCATTCAACATTTTTATCGACACCGAAAAGTACCATTCCGCCGATTTTGCCATCGACGTCGGCATTTAAGGTTAGCGGTCTTGCTGCCTGAACGGCACTATAACTGAAGGAAATCGGATGATCATCCGACAGGTCGGTATGACTCGTCGTGGCACCCTGTAAACCGTCATAGGAAGCGCCAACCTGCGGCCCTGGAACAACGACGCCCAGGACGTTATTCCAACCGAGTTGCACCATATAGCCGATATCATTATCCGGGATCACGCCACTGGTGTTAAGCAGATTGTCACCCATGCTGATGGTGCCGTCATGACAGGACAGGCAGAGGAGCGACTCTGAGTTCACTGTCCGGGTATCGTCACTCAGTCCACCAACAGTCGAAAGGCTCTCGCTGGAATAATGGGTGTAACCAGTATGTGGGGTGAGATCGCGGTTCCACAGCGGGCCATCCAAGGAGCCACCATGCGGGGTATGGCAAAATACGCAGATTTCATCTTCATTTCCCGCATTATATAGACCGTCATAGTATGCAGTACTGGAAAAATTGTGGATGGTATTCTGAATTTTCTGCGGACCCGTCCCGGCCACGGCAGCTCCAGCCGCCAACAACAATACCAGTATTATAAATATCAGTGTTCTCATCACTGTGTCCTCGCCCCAGCATTGCTGGTTTTCATTTAGCTCGATCATTTCAGGGTAGCCGCCAATTCGCTCGCCACCACTGCAGCTGCGCTATCTACCGGCAACTGGCTTTGCAGTTCTTCAACCAGGGTCAACAATTCCGCCACTTTCTGCTGCTCCAGCTGGACAAACATCGGATCAAGCAGCGGCAGGCTGGTCGGATCTTCACTGACCAGCGCAGCGTTGAGCTGCTGCAGCTTGCTATCAATCGCCGGATAGAAATCAGCAACATACTGGTTGTCGTTTTTCTTTGAACGGCCAATCAACAGCTTGCCATTACCGGTACCGGCAACCAGCTCTTTGCCGTTTGCGCCGCTTAGGTCGAGGGCGAAAATGCGCGCTACAGGACCACCACTAACAGCAACCAACGCCAGATTAGACAGGGCTCCAGCAGTGTAGTCAGCTTGGTAAATTTGTCCTTCTGTAGCAATCAACAGTTCCCGCTGGCCGTCGGCGTTCCAATCAACGAAGCTCGGCGCGGCGGCTTCGGCAAAGGCCACCAGCAGCTGCGGCTCAGATAATTGCGGTACCGAATCGCTGGCCAGATTGCTGAACAGCACCAATTCACCATCACCACTACCGACGACCAGATCCTTGTCGCCATCGGCATCAATATCGGCAACGGTCGGCACCGCAGAACTGCCGACCGAAGCCAACCAGACAGCTTCGTCGTCAAAACTGAAATCACCCTGATTGAGGTACAGCCAGACAGAACCGTCGGTGGTCCCGATCAGCAGGTCCTGCAGGTAGTCGTTATTCCAATCGACCAGACAAGGAGTGCCGCCGGCCAGTTGCGGCAACTGAAGCAATTGCTCGCTCTGAAAACTGACGTTCCGCACTTCGGTTAAACCATCGGCCAGATCCTGAGCATTACTCAATGTTCCGGAATGATAATGGATGCTGCCATCAGCGTGGCTCAGCAGCAGGTCCTCGATACCGTCGAGATCGAGATCAGCAACCAGCGGGGTAACCATGGAACCGGCCTTAACTGTCTTGCCAGCAACCTTGAAAGGATTAAAGGTAATTTGGTTCGGCAACAGGGCGGGGCGCAGTTTTGCATACACCTCGCTAGCTGCATCAATTTGAACATCTACCGGCTGTAAAAATGATTCAAACCCCGCCCGCTCAACCACCAACTGATAGCGCCCTTCCGGCAAATCTCGTAGTTTGACTGGGGTCTCGCCAATAAACTGACCGGCATAACCCTGATGTCCACCAAGATAGGCCCGCGCCCCAGGCATGCTGGCAGCCACATTCAACTGCGTTGCCTGATAGAGGAAACGCCCATCTGCGCTGGAAGTACTTTTCAGTCCATGATTATCAACCGCCGAGACCTGCCAGAAATAGTTCTGTCCGGGCTCGATCAGCAGGTTCCAGTCAACCAGCAGTCGCTGGGTTGCGACCAGTTCTTCGCTATAGAGAATCTGGTTAAAATCAGCATCGCTGGCAACTTCCAAGAGATAGCTGATCGTGTCGAACGGGTCGGCATCGGTCGCAACTTGCCATTCCAACAGAGCATCGGTTCTTACTGCTTCACCTGCCAGCGGAGCGATCAACTGCGGAGCGCTGGGAGCTTCCTGTGTGGCGTTGACATAAAAACTTTGCAGTTCAGACCAGTCCGATTCAACCTGACCGTCGAACGCTTGAACCTGCCAGCGATAAGAACCATTTTCCTGCAGGGCATGATCGATCCCGACGGATGTCACGGCCTGTTGTTCTGTAGCAAAGAGGGAAGAGATCAGAGTACCCGCCGCATCGAAGACCCGGACGTTATAACTGAGTTCGTCTTGTTCATCGACATCAACAGCATTGTTAAACTGCAAAGCCGGACGCGAAGAAACGACTTCGCTGCCACCAATCGGTGTCACCGGCTGCGGAACTCCCGGAGCATGATTGATTGCAACCGGGTTCTGGGCGCCATCAACACCGTAAATATCGATCTGCTGATCAGCCTGCACGACAAATAAACGGCTCGTGACTGCGTCAAAGACCATGGAGAGGGGACGGGACATGCCAGTTCTGGAGTAGCTGAGCAGCGGTGTGCCCACTGAATCGAGGACGCGGATACTCATCCCTTCAATGTCTCCGGCGTAGAACCGATTTTCAGTATCAAAGGTCATGCCACCAAAGAAACGTACCGGCGCTGAGCCGAAACCATTTTTGGCAATTATGGTTTTCAACAGGCCTCCAGAGCGGTCGTAAACCGTCACCTTTGGCTCCATTCCAGCAGTGTTGGTGACAATAGAATCACTCAGGTAAATTTGATCGGTGGACGGCTGGCACACCAGGCTGGAGTTGACGACAAAGGAAGCGCCTAACTGGCCGCTGGATGTTCCCTCAGGATGGAACACCTTGACATGGCGGCTATTCAGATCAGCGACATAAATATTGCCGTCGCTGTCAAGGTCGATCGAACCTGCGGCGACAAACTCTCCCGCGCCCCTGCCGAGATAACCGAGCAGCGCACCGTCAGCATCAAAAACTACGACCTTGTCGGAAGCCGACGCATAAATCCGATCACCTGCAGGAGAAACCGCCAGACCTGCACCGGAGACTTTTTCCTGGTCGATAAGCAGCAGTTCGCGACCAAACTTGTCAAACTTGAAAACCTGATGCAAACGGGCGTCGGCAACATAGAGATTACCGCTATTATCAACGTCGATCCGGGTGGGAACACGCAAGCCTGCTTTAATTTCACCGAGCAACTCAAGCTGTGGCGCTTGCGCTGAAAAAGAGAAATCAGGCCATATCGCGCCCAAGGTCAGCGAAACAACCACGACAAGGCAGATACTTATCCAGGATCGGATCATATTAAAGCCTCCAAATAAAGAGCTCTGAGCAAAAATGCAGATTCTACGTTCTTGAGTTTTTCACTGCAGGAATCATTCATTGCAAATAAAATACCAAGAACTTATTTCTAATTTTCACACAAGAGGCAAAAAAGGCGGGAATTCTAATTAGTTATAAAATTCCCGCCAGATTGTTACCCTTTAATATATACAGGGCTTAATAAATAGTCTATAAGAATTTGAATTTTTTCATTCGATAACGAAAAGCGTCGATGCCCAGATTGAGCTTCTTGGCCGCTTTTGACTGATTATTCTCTGCCATATCAAGCGCCTGACGAATCAACTCGCGTTCGACATCCTCAATATCCACGCCTTCGGGGGGCAGTATAAATTCGAGCGGCCCGGCCTCGGCACCAGCGGCCTGACAGACCAGTTCCCGTGGCAAGTGCTCGAGTTGCATAACTTCTTCATTCTCCAGGATGATCGCCCGCTCAATAACATTTCTCAACTCGCGAACATTTCCCGGCCAATCATATTCAAGCAGGAACTGCTCGGCGTCATCAGAAACACTCAGCACCGATTTGCCAAATTCCCGGTTGAACTGGGCAATAAAATGCCTGGCCAGGATCAGGATATCCGGACGACGTTCACGCAGCGGCGATAGAAAGATGGGGATAACCTGCAAACGGTAATAAAGATCATTACGAAAGGTCTTATCCTTAATCGCCGCCAAAAGATCCTTATTCGTCGCGGAAACAATCCGCACATCAACATGAATATCTTTGGTCCCACCAACCCGGCGGAAGGTACGATCTTCGAGGACACGTAACAGTTTGGCCTGGATGCCCTGTGGCATATCACCGATTTCATCAAGGAAAACGGTTCCGCCATCGGCCATTTCGAAAAGCCCTTTTTTCTGATTTTTGGCGTCAGTAAAGGCTCCCTTTTCATGTCCCATCAACTCGCTTTCCAGCAGGGTCTCAGGCACAGCGGCGCAATTGATCGCCATAAAAGGTTTTTCGGCGCGAGCGCTCTCATAATGGATCGCCTTAGCCACCAACTCTTTACCGGTCCCACTCTCGCCCTGAATCAACACCGTCCCGGCATCGCTCTGGGCTATCTTTCTAATCATGCCGAGAATGTGCTTTACATCTTCACTCTCACCGATAATCCCATCAATACTGAATTTTTTCGGCTGCGTGGAGCGCAACTGCGCAACCTCACGCTTTAACTCCTGATTCTCCAAAGCCTTTTTGATAACGATGGCCAGCTCATCGAGGTTAAACGGCTTATTGATGTAATCGTAAGCTCCCAACCGCATCGCCTTGACAGCCGTTTCCAACACACCAAGAGCGGTGACCATGATGACGATGACATCCTCATCGCTCTCCTTGACCCGCTCGAGGACCTCCATGCCATTCATCCCCGGCAACTGCACGTCGAGCAACATCAGGTCTGGCGATTCCTCATGGATCAGGCGTAGAGCATCCTCCCCGGAACCCGCGGTCGACACCTCGTAACCCTGCTTTTTAAGGTTCTGGTCCAGCGACCAGCGGATCAAATGTTCGTCATCCACAACCAGTATCTTATTTTTTCGCACTGATTACGATCTCCTCAGCTTTTGTTGTTATTGTCAACAGACAGCTCATTTACGTTCAAAATCGGCGCTCCCTCGCGCTCTGCCGCAGACGGCAGCTCAAGGGTAAAGCAGGTCCCGTGGCCTATTTGGCTTGCAACACGCAGGGCACCACCATTTGCAGTCATCAACCGGCAACAAATGGACAATCCCAACCCGGTTCCCTCGGTTTTACTGGTATAAAATGGGGTGAAAATATTCTTCATCTCTTCGTCCGAAATTCCCGGCCCCGTATCGCGGATATCAACCCGAATCATAGTCCGATCATCCTGCGAGAAAATTTCGGTCTGCACAGTCAGAACCCCCCCGCCCTTCATCGCCTGCAGACCGTTGATCATAACGTTCAACAGAACCTGCTGGATCTGCTTTTGATCTCCCCAAACCAGGGGCAGATTGCGGGTTAACTCTTCTATCCAATTGACATTTTTTGCATCTGGATGCTGGGCGGCAAACAGCTGGGTCTGCTTCACCAGGCTGTTAATATCAACATAGGTAAATTCAGGTTCACCAGGCTTGCCAAAATAGAGAAGATCGGTAACGGTTTTATTCAACCGCTTCACCTGTTTCTGAATTTCACACATGATCTCCCGACGCGGATCGTCCGCAGGGTAATCATCGGCCAGCACATCAATGGCCCCACCAATTCCAGCCAGTGGATTTTTGATTTCGTGAGCCAGTCCGGCCGCCATTTCCCCAACCGAGGCGAGCCGCTCGGCACGCTCCATTTGCTGGTAATGACACTGCTGCAACTCGGCTTGCGCCTGCTCCAGATTAGTCACCATCGAATTGAACCCGTACATCAACTGACCGACCTCGTCGTTGACCCGATCCGGCATTCGCACAGTTAAGTCCCCTGCCTCTACCTGCGACATTCCGGCGGTAATTTTCTCCAGAGGGCCGCGCAACATCCGCGACATGATGAAAGAGATCGCCAACGCCAGGGCAATCAGATTGACCAACGTAGAGTGGACAAAGATCGTACTGGTTTCACGCAATTGCTCAGTCATATGGGCAAGGGAAAAATCTAGGCTGAGAACCCCGATCACACCTTCGTCGATGGCGTGACACTCAACGCAGCGTTGATCGGCCAGGATGGGTTGCTGCACCGTGAGAACCTGGGTTCCATCGGCGGCTTCGTAAACACCTTCATTTTTTAGCTGACGGAACAGCTCTAAAGCATTTTGCGGTATCTGCTGACCGAGCCGTTGCGGTCCCGAAGAGCGTAGGATCAAGCCGTTCGGGTCAAAAATGTCGACTCCCCTCAGCTTGCCGCCGCTGCCAACCTTCTCCAACATTGACTGCACATTGGCTGAATCACCGATACTCATGGAATGATAAATTGAACGCTCAATTGTACTGAGGACCAACTTGGCACTTTCCCGGTGGACGCCGATCAAGTGCCCCTGTTCGCGCTGCAGGTGATACATGGCGAAAGTCCCAACACCAAGGACCAGGAGCAGGACATTCAGCAGGATGACACGACTGATCAGACTATTGAACAATTGGCTCTCCAAAGAGATGTAACATCAGCCGAATGGCCTATTAGCGCAACGACATTGTCAGGGCATCTGGGGACGCACCTGAAAAGCAATCCAAACAGCGTAAATGAAAAAACGGCCAACCCGCTAGCCTAAGCGGCTGGTCAACATTCATCCGCACCGGACAGATAAGCATAAATCAAGTCATCAAGGCTCGGCTCTTGACGGATCTTCGGATTGACCTGACGAAACTTATCGACAATCGGCTCTTCAACAATCGTCACCGGTGCGGGGTCCGTTTCAACCGTGGGGACGGAGACAACCGGCGTGGCAACTGGCAGAGATTCAACCGCCGGAACAGTCGGCTCGGCAACCAATTCCTCAACTATCTCTTGTTTCGCCACAGGCGCCACAAGCAATTCGATACCCAAGGCAACGATCCGTTCATCGAATTCCCCCTGGGTTAAGCGTCGTAGCATCCCTTTATGTTGTTCTTTAGCCAGGTCCTCAACAACCAGACTGAGATTATCAACCTTGAGAATGTCGGCGTAGACGGTTTTCTGCGACGAAATTATCGTCCCACCATGATAAAGCAACGTCACCAATTGTGGCTTATTGACACCACTGTCCTCGGTCTGGACGTGAAAACCAACCCCCTTATAGCTGACGTTGTGATTGAATCCGACGATCATGTCCGACCTCAAGTATTATAAAAAAGACCAATCGACTATACCGTTAAATGGCGAGACGAATCAACTATCTTCTTGAAAGGAAAGGTTTTTTGAGATTCCGCAAAATAACTAAGCAATCCCGGCCAGCCATCCGCAACAGTCATTTAGCGGCCTGCAAGTAAGATTTGCTTAATCTTAGCGACCGCCTCCAGGGCGTCGGCAGCATAAAGATCTGCGCCGATTTCAGCGGCATAGCTTTCTGTCACCACCGCACCACCGACCATGGTAAAGACCTTCACTCCGGCCTGCCGCAACGCCTCAATAGTGACTTCCATCTGTTGTAAAGTGGTGGTCATCAGGGCAGAAAGACCGACCGCATCGACCTGTTGCGCCTGGGCCTGCTCAATGATTTTTGCCGCAGGAACATTCTTGCCCAGGTCAACAACCTCAAAGCCATGATTTTCCAGCAGTGTGCAGACGATATTCTTACCGATATCGTGGATGTCGCCCTCGACGGTCGCCATCAGCACCTTACCGAGGGACTCAACGCCCTGACCGCTGGTTTCCTCCTTCATACGCCGGAACCCGGTCTGCATGGTCTCTGCAGAGAGCATCACCTGGGGCAAAAAGATCTGATTCTTGCCAAAACGTCGTCCAACCTCTTCAAGCCCGGGCAGCAGCCCTTCGTTACTGATCTGCAGCGGCTCCAGACCTTCTGCCAAAGCCTGCTCAATCAGCGCGACCACACCATCGGTATCACCCTCAATGATCGCCTTGCCCAGCAGCTCGCGAATCGCCAACGGCTGATCGGTCGGCGAAACAGCAATTGCCGCCGGCGCAGACTGTTGACTGTAGCGAGCGATATAAGCCTCGGCGCGCAGATCCTGACCGAGCAGCACCTTGGCCGCACA
Source organism: Desulfuromusa ferrireducens (assembly GCF_055389805.1). Lineage (NCBI taxonomy): Bacteria > Pseudomonadati > Thermodesulfobacteriota > Desulfuromonadia > Desulfuromonadales > Geopsychrobacteraceae > Desulfuromusa > Desulfuromusa ferrireducens. Next base: position 1,649,074 of record NZ_AP042415.1, on the reverse strand, counting down.
AAGGGCATCCATCATCCGCTCTTCTTTAGGATTGATGATCGCCGCTTTCAGCCCTGCTTCGAGGGCCATGGTAAAAAAGGTCGCCGAGAGAACCGGTCGGCTCGGCAGGCCGAAAGAGATATTGCTGACCCCGAGCACCGTCGGCAGGTTCAACTCATCACGCACCAGACGTAAGGTCTGCAAGGTCTCTGCGGCGCGTTTCTGTTCTGCGGAAACGGTCAGCGTCAGACAGTCAATGATGACATCCTCGCGGGGGATGCCGAGCGACAATGCACGCTGCAAAATCGTTTTCGCCACCGCAAGCCGGTCGTCAGCGGTCTCGGGAATCCCCTGACCATCCAGGGCCAAACCGATAATCGCCGCACCGTACTTTTTTGCCAGCGGCAAAATCGCCGCCAGACTCTTCTCCTCGCCAGAGACTGAATTAATCAGCACCTTGCCGTCGGCGGCCTTAAGTCCCCTCTCCAGCGCTTCGGGACTGGAGGAGTCAAGCACCAACGGTGCCGCAGCGACACCACTGACGGCAAACACCGCGCGTTCCAAAGCCAGCGGCTCATCAACCCCCGGAGCACCACAATTAACATCCAACAGATCCGCGCCTGCGTCCACCTGCTGCTGCGCTTCGCGGCGGATATAGGCGGTTTTCCCCTCGCGCAGTTCAGCGCTGTAGACCTTCTTCCCGGTGGGATTGATCCGCTCCCCGATCACCAGGCAGCCGGCCGCTCCACCGACTTCAACCGCCTGGCCACGACTGGACAAAAAACAGCGGCGCGGCGCAGCCTGCCAGGACTGGTCAAAACCAGCCAGAGCTTTCTGCATCGCTTCGATATGGGCCGGGGTGGTGCCGCAGCAGCCGCCGATCACGCGCACGCCTATCTCAATCAAGCGCTGGTGATAATCGGTCATTTCGGCCGGCGTGCCAGGAAAAACTGTCACCCCGTCACGCAACTCCGGCAACCCGGCGTTGGCCTGGGCGATCAGCGGCCGGTTGGTCACGGCGCGCATTTTTTGCAAAATGCTGAAGATTCCGTCAATGCCGAGGCCACAATTTGAACCAATCACGTCGACGCCAAGCGCATCGAGGGTCACGGCTGCAGCTTCCGGCGGCGAGCCGAGCACCGTATGTCCGGCATCATCAAAGGTCAGCAGGGCCATCAACGGCAAATCGCAAACCGCCTTAGCGGCAACAATTGCGGCCCGCAACTCACGGATATCAAGAAAGGTCTCGAAGGTGAGCAGGTCGGCACCAGCTTCGGCCAGAGCAGCAATCTGTTCGCTGTAAATCTCGACCATTTCGTCAAAACCGGCATCCCCGACCGGCTCGAGAAAACGTCCGGTCGGACCGACCGAGGCCGCAACGAAGGTTTGCTCTCCCGCCGTCCGCCGTGCGATTTCCACCCCGGCGACATTAATTTCCCGGACCTGCCCTTCCAAACCGTAATTAGCCAGCTTGGGACGATTACCGCCAAAAGTGTTGGTCACAATAATATCGGCACCGGCGGCGATATACTCACGATGCACCGCTTCGACCACTGCCGGCTGTTCCAGATTCATCCCTTCGGGGGATGCACCCGGTGCCAGACCGCGTTCCTGCAGCATGGTCCCCATAGCACCGTCGAGAACCAGAACCCGCTCGTCAATCGCCTCTAGAAATCTACTCATTGCTCTCCAACCTTATCCGTTTCTTGTTGTACTGCGCTGTCGCCATCCGCTTCCGGCAGCGGGCCGGTCTGCGGAGGTCGACTAAAGTTAAAATCAGCATACACCGGTTGATCAATCCGCACATGCCCTTTAAGGGTCTGCAGGACTTGCCCATCAACCAGAATCTGCAATTGTCTTAAATAGGGAAAGTTCTCACTTAAACTGTTGACCAAACTGTAAACGGTCAATAATTCGGCGAGGCTGCCACCGGGATGAAAATCACTCAAATGGCGGGAGAAATTGACCCGCACCAGATCATTTTCCAGTTCAATGTCCAGAATCCCGGTTTTGGGTGGCACGACCGGCAGCAAATCCTGTTGCGAACCACTACGCAAGGCCTCCAAAACACTGCGGATGCAATCGCGGTCATCATCACAGCCAGCTATCTGGCGCGCTTCCGGCTGCAGATAGTCCCCTTGCGGAGCGGCAAAATAAAGCTGTACCTCGCGTTCTGGAAGTTCCGCATCAACAACGATCGGGATCCGTTCAGCGGGCTGCTGAGCCTGCTGCAGATACCAGCCGATACCATAACCGGTCAGCACGCCAATCAGCAGCAAACCAAGCAACACCAGCAGTATTTTTTTCATCCTGCCCCCTGTTTCACTTCACAGTTTAAGCAATCCGGCACTTAACCGATCCGCACCTGCTGCACCTTTTTTAGTTCATGGCCAAGAAAGGCCCGCCCGACCCGTTCGAAACGGGTCGGCACATCGGTCACGTAAAAATCACGCCGTCCACCATGCTCCGGCCGGCACAACCCCTGGTCACAAAACAGCGCCGCCACGGTATTTGCCGTCTCTTCAGCAGAATCAACCAGCAGAACCTCCGGGCCAAGGACCCGCTGCAGAGTATTGCGCAACAATGGATAATGGGTGCAACCGAGCACCAAGGTATCTATTTTCGCCGCAATCAATGGCTGCAGGTATTCACGACAGGTCAACTCCGCAACCTGGTGTTCGGCCCAGCCTTCTTCGGCAATCGGCACAAACAACGGACAGGCAACAGAAAAGACCTCGGCTGCGGGCAGCAAATGGCGGATCGCCTCTTCGTAACGACCACTATTAACCGTTCCTTCGGTGCCAATCACACCAATCCGCTGATTACGGCTGCCTACGGCCCGTCGAGCACCTGGTTCAATCACGCCAATCACCGGCAGTTGAAAACGCTCCCGCAACGCCGGCAGAGCCACAGCTGAAGCGGTATTGCAGGCAACCACCAACAACTTAACCCCTTGATCGACCAGGAATTCAGCGGCCTCCAAGGCATATTGTTCAACAGTTTGGGGACTTTTGGTGCCGTAGGGCACGCGAGCCGTGTCACCCAGATAAATAAGGTTTTCACCGGGAAGCTGGCGAATAATTTCCTTGCAGACAGTTAAACCGCCGACCCCGGAATCGAAGATACCGATTGCTTGCTGTAACACCGAAGACTCCAGAACAGAACTTATGGATAGGACATGCAAACCGGACCGATAGACCGAAAGCCTGTCAAACCGAGGGCGTTATCCTAGTGAAGATGCCGAGCCAAGTCAAGATTTACGGGCTTTTAGCAATTTATCTTGATGAGAAAATCTGCTAGTCTGCGAATATTGTTTACCGCCTATTAATATCTACGAGAAAGTACCGGGGAGAGCCGTATGACGTGGGCCGATGTTAAAGAGTTCATGACCAACTTTCGCACTGATAACATCATGCGCCAGCTGGAAAGCTTAAATATTTCCGATCTGAGCACGAACCCCTGGTTTCTGGGCGGTTTCGCGGCGGTGGTCCTGATCACTTATTTCCTCGGCATGCGTGCCATTTCCGCCTGCATTGTCGGTATTGGCGGCTTTTCCCTGGCTATCTCGTACACGGTCGCCCAAGGAGGTGGGACAGAGGGACTTTCTGGTGGTGGAATTTATGCCATTATCGGTGGCGGGACGGTTGCTATCGGACTATTTATCTATCTGCTGTTTATAAAATCAGAATAAACCCCACCCTTGGGATTGACCCCAGCCCCTGCCTTGTAGCAGTATCTAGAGTCATTAACTCAAGTATCAGCCGACCAAAAAACAACCGAGCGCAGCTCAAACTTCGGAGATCAAAGCATGAAAACAAGGGATATCCTTTTACTGTTAGGTGGGGTGGCGATCATCGTCATCCTCTGGATGGCACCGGAAGAAAGTACCACCCGGGTTCCTAAGGATGAAGACCACCTGAGATTTTACGACATCGTCAAACAGGATGGCAAAAAAGCCGCCGAAAAATTCTGCCTCGATTGCCATAATGACGACGGGGTCACCTTTCCAGAAGGACATCCACCGAAAAGTCGTTGCCTGTTCTGCCATAAAGTCATTTTTGAATAGCAACGCCATTAGGTCGATAGAAAAAGAGCCAGCTCGCGTTATGCGATCTGGCTCTTTTGGTTTCAATTCGGCAATCAAGGATAAAACTGCAATTGATGGCTCAGAGTCCGCGCAACTGAACCCGCTCGACATATTCTTCCGCTTGACGGCCGAACTCTTCGAGCTGCGACGGCGTATAGGACTCAAGCTGCTGCCATTCAAGCTGCAATGAATGGGCTGGCAGATACTGCTGCAACACCCAGAGCGGAGCGCCACGCAGCAGTTCGCCTAACTGCGCAACCTCTTCGCTCCCAACCAACTGCGGAACACAGGTGGTGCGGAACTCAACCTCAATCGTGGCATCCTTTGCCAGCTCGACACAACGCTGCAGTGCAGTCGTCGACACTGAAGAACTGTGTAGCTCAGCATAACGCTGCGGCGTGGTTTTGATGTCGATGGCCAGATAATCGACTAAATCCTCTTCGAGCAACCCGGCAATCACCTCCGGCAGCAGGCCATTGGTATCGAGCTTAGTCTGCAGACCGAGATCTTTGAGCTGACGTAAAAAAGCTGGCAGACCGGCATCAATGGTCGGTTCTCCGCCCGACACAACAACCCCATCGATAAACGTCTTGCGCTTACGCAGGTCTGCCAGCAACTCGCTGACGGGAAAATTGGGGAAAGCCCCTGGATCAAGCACCAAGCCCGGATTATGGCAGAAGGGGCAAGTCAAATTGCAGCCACCGGTAAACACCAGAGAAGCAACCCGGCCAGGAAAATCGAGCAGGCTGGTCCCCTGAAAGCCCTTGATCGCTATCTCATTCAGCTTTTCTGCTCCTTATTCGCCAGGTTGTATTCGGCGCGGTCCTTGAATTCTTCCTTCTTGCCGCGATTCCACTGTTGTACCGGGCGGAAGAAGCCACAGACGCGTGAATAAACTTCGGTCTTTGCATCACATTTAGTCGCCATTGTTCAATTCTCCTTGCTTCTCATTTGGGTATGCTTAGGCCGCCTGTCCCTCGTGATGATGGGGACAAGCAAAGTGTTCGCCGGTGATGTAACCATGCTCCGGACAGATAGTAAAAGTCGGGCTGAGAGTGAAATAGGGCAGATGGAAGTTCTCGGCAATCCGCTTGACCAGCAGCCGGGCACTGCGCCAATCCTCCAGTCGCTCGCCGAGGAAACCATGGAATACCGTGCCGCCAGTGTAAAGGGTCTGCAGGCCGTCCTGATGGCTGAGCGCCTCGAAAATATCTTCGGTGGTGCCGACCGGCAACTGGGTTGAATTGGTGTAGTAAGGCTCATCGGTTCCAGCGGTGACGATATCAGGGAAGCTCTGTCGATCCCGATTAGCCAAACGGTAGCTGGTTCCCTCCGCAGGTGTTGCTTCGAGATTATACAGATGGCCGGTCTCTTCCTGGAAGACCTCCAGCTGCTTGCGCATGAAATCGAGCGTCGCCTTAGCCAGCGACTGGCCCTCTTCACTTTCGATGCCGCTGCCGGTCAGATTGAGACAGGCCTCATTCATGCCGATCAGACCGATGGTCGAAAAATGGTTATCCCAGAAACTTCCGGTGCGCTCGCGAATCGACGACAGGTAAAATTTACTGTAGGGATAAAGCCCTTCTTCAGTCAGCCGCTCCAACTGCTTCCGTTTGAGCTCCAACGACTCGTAAGCCAACTTCATCAAATGACTGATCTGCTCAAAGAATCCGGTCCGTGACTCGGACTTATAGGCAGCGCGCGGCAGATTGATGGTCACCACGCCGATAGAACCGGTCATTGGGCTGGAACCGAACAGGCCACCACCGCGCCGGCGCAGTTCACGGTTATCAAGCCGCAAACGGCAACACATCGAGCGGGCATCTTCCGGATCCATATCGGAATTTACAAAGTTACTGAAATACGGGATACCGTATTTGGCGGTCATCTCCCAGACCGGCTGCAGACGATCACTCTCCCAGTCGAGATCGCTGGTGATGTTGTAGGTCGGAATAGGGAAGGAGAATATCCGTCCCGAAGCGTCGCCGTTCATCATCACTTCGCAGAAGGCGCGGTTGAGCAGATCCATCTCAGCCTGAAACTCACCGTAGCAGCGGTCCACCAACTCACCGCCAATCACGACCGCCTCTTTAGCCATATTCGACGGCACCATCATGTCCATAGTGATGTTGGTGAAGGGAGTCTGAAAACCGACCCGGGTCGGCACATTCATGTTAAAGACAAATTCCTGCAAGCTCTGCTTGACGTCGTCGTAGCTCAAATTATCAAAGGCGATAAAAGGCGCGAGCAGGGTGTCGAAATTGGCAAAGGCTTGCGCTCCGGCAGCCTCGCCCTGCAGGGTGTAGAAAAAATTAACGGTCTGCCCTAAAGCAGTACGGAAATGTCTCGGTGGGCCACTTTGCACCTTTCCGTAGGCTCCGGTAAATCCCTTGAGCAGCAGATCCTTGAGATCCCAACCGCAGCAGTAAACCGACAGCATCCCCAGATCGTGGATATGAAAACTGCCCTCGCGGTGCGCGTCGGCGATCGCTTCCGGGTAAATTTTATTCAGCCAGTAATGGCTGGTGATGTTCGCGGCGATATGGTTATTGAGGCCTTGCAGCGAGTAGCCCATGTTGGCGTTTTCATTGACCCGCCAGTCTTCGCGCACCAGGTAAGAATCGATCGCTTCGATCGATTCCTTCATAAACTCCTTGGTCTGGCGCAGACTTTCGTGCTGCTTTCGGTAGAGGATGTAAGTTTTGGCGGTCTGGGCATGACCGTTTTCGATGAGGATTTTTTCAACCAGATCCTGAACATTTTCGACCGTCGGCACCCGGTCGTCTTTGTATAAAACGGAAAGAATCCCGCCGACCTGGCGAGTGATATCCGCCGCTTTTTGCATGTCGGTTCCACCGACAGCCTGGACCGCTTTGATGATCGCCTGGGCGATCTTCTGCTCTTCGAACGGAACCAGCCGTCCGTCGCGCTTGCGGATAAATTCGATCATGCCGAGCCTCCCTGATTGAGCCCACCACCTAATAAACAAAAACTAATCACATGCGTAAAATTGAAACTATCAACAGTGCAACTAACCAGCTGACAACGGTTCAGAGGCTACCACAAGATATCCGAAAGTCAAAAGTGAAATACACTACATCTAGTGTATTTCTTTCTCATTAAGCACAACATCTTGTTAAAACAGCTGTGTTCAACCTGTGGATAATTCGCCTAAGTCAATGCAATCTTTCTTACTTTCTTGCCCTGTTGGAGGCTATGTGTTAAACCAATTTCTAGACTCCTTTCTCATGACAAAGATTAGATTTTTTTCTCAAATCTGGTCACTTTTATCGTTAGGATAACTGCTCTATGGCCGACCTGACCCGCTTTGGAATTTCCATCGATGAACGCCTCCTGACCCAGTTCGATGAGATGATCAACAACAAGGGCTACGTCAATCGCTCCGAAGCGATCCGTGACCTGATTCGGGCAGCGCTGATCGAAGAGCAATGGGCCGATGAAAGCCAACAGACCATCGCCACGGTGACCCTGGTCTACGATCACCACACCCGCGACCTGTCCGATAAATTGACCGAGCACCAACACTCCCATCACGAAGAGATTGTCTCGACATTGCACGTCCACCTTGACCATCACAACTGTCTCGAAGTCGTTGTCATCAAGGGCCAGGCGAGCCGAGTAAAGCGGATCGCTGACGAACTGATCGGCACCAAAGGGGTCAAGCACGGCAAACTGGTGGCAACAACAACCGGCCAGAATCTACTCTAAGCAGTCCCTGCCAACGCAGCTGAAAGGGTCGAACCGGCAAAAAACCAACAAAAAGTCCCGATCTGGCTAACAGATCGGGACTTTTTTTAACTTGAGCAAGGGGACTGAACCTCAGCTATTGTTTAGCAGTTCAACCGACGGGACTCTCCGTAGAACCCGGCTCCGTACCTGCAGCGCGAAATTTAATTTGCAACCCTTTGAGAAAATTACGCAACATCTGATCATTGCAGTCCCGATAGTGTTTATGTTCCGGCCGGCGGAAAAAGGCACTCAATTCGTGTTTACTTATCTTCACCTCAACCAAAGCCATAATCTCCAAAATAGCTTCGGCTTGCAAATTTAAGGCGATTTTAAGTTTTCTGAAAACGATATTGTTGTTTAAGCGCCGCTCCGGTTCGGGTTGTGGCCCTTCATTTTTTCCCCGCTTATCGATAATAAACCCATTCAGAAACATTGCCAGTTGGGCATCACTGCATTCCTGATAGGCCGGATCATCCTCTTTTTTCAGCCAGTCGCTGATCTGCTCCCGGGTAACCGGATGATCCGCCAGGCCGAGCAGCGCGATCATTTTCGAATCGCTGAAATCAAAAATAAAGCGGATACGGCGTAAGATGTCATTATTGTTCACAGATATACTCTCCGTTTGTTGATGTCCTGATAGACCACTTAAATGCTGAGATCAATTGGCCCTGAATTTTCTTCAAATACTATACCCATCGAGGGAAGCAATAGTTATGCACCCCGCAGAGCAAAACAGTCAACCCGCCAAAAGGGAATGACTGTCTCGACAAAAAGTTCAACCAGAAACAAACCGCTCGAGCAGTGAACGAAAAGAGTCCGCCGAGGTCGCGCGTTTGAGCTTTTTTAACTCCCGTTGCAGCTCTTCGTCGGGGATGAAATTGAGCAGGTCTTTGAGCTTCATCAGCGCCTGCCGCTCGCCGCAGAAGCGCTGCAGATAACGCGGCAACAGCACGCCGATATAATCCGCAAGTTCCTGCCGGCGCTGCTGTTCATCAACCTGCAGCGGCGCAAGCCCACGAATCCGTTGAAACAACCGTGGATCTGCTAGGGCGCCGCGACCGAGCATCAAACCGGCGACACAGCTGTCGGCCAACAAGCGCTGCCCCATGGCGGCACTGTTGATATCACCGTTGGCGATCACCGGCAGGCTGGTGCGCTGCACAACTTCTGCGGTCAATTGATGATCCGCTTGTCCTGCATATTTTTGCTCCACGGTACGCGGGTGCAGGATCAGGTAATCGAGACCGCAATCTTCAAAATCGGGCAACAGCTGGAAAATCTGCTGTGGGTCATCGTAGCCGGCCCGACACTTGACCGAAAAGCTGCCACTGATCGCCTGTCGCAACGAGGTCAGCAATTCGATCAATTTAGCCGGGTCACGCAACAGTTCGCCACCGGTCGCCCCGGTGGTCATCCGCCCGTAAGGACAGCCGAGATTCAGGTTGAGATGCTGGCAACCGGCATCCTGCACACGGACCGCCGCTTCGGCCAGTGCTTCGGCGTTGTTGCCGATCAGCTGCACAACCAGCGGCACGGCTGCATCGTGGGCAGCAATGTCCGCCAGGTCGGCCTTGGCAATCCGCTTGCGCGACTGTGGCTGGACGCGGACAAATTCGGTAAAAACCAGATCAGGCGCAACCGTTTCGATAAAATAGCGGCGCAGAGCATCGTTGGTCAGCCCTTGCATCGGCGCCAGCATTAACGGCGGTTGGTCAGTCGACCAGGGGAGTTTATTCATCATAATCTTGGAGGCACCAACGGCTGCAGCAGTGACTCCAGACCGTTGACCTTGATTTCATAGATTTCCAGCAGTAACTGGCCAAGTTCTCCGGTCGGCAGATTATTACCGACCAGCCAGACCACGTACGGTTCCGGCAGTTCTACTAGGTAGCGACCGGCATATTTACCGTACGGCATTTGTGTCCGCGCCAGTTTGCGTAGCGCCTGCGGGTCAGCGAAGAGTGTCTCAGCCATCGTTATTGCGCTGCTTTTTTATCTGATAAAGGCGAACATCGGCCAGCTTGAGCAGATCTTCGGCCGATTGCAATTGATCTTCAAGCACCGAGGAAATGCCGAAGCTGATGCGGATCGGAATCTCTTCTCCCTGCCATTTCATCGGCTGGTCGACAAACCGTTCCGCCATCCGCCGCAGCAGAATATGCGCTTGCGAAAGCACGGTTTCCGGCAGCAACAGGACAAATTCATCCCCAGCCAAACGGGTCACCATATCGGACTGGCGACTCATCTGCACCATCCCCTCCGCCAGGTATTTCAATAACGCATCGCCACAGTCATGCCCGTAAGTATCATTGACCGGCTTGAACAGGTCGAGATCGACAAAAGCCAGCGACAGATGAGACTGATAACGGTGTGCTCGGGCGTAGTCCCGCTCCAGCGCCTGCTCCATGGCACGCCGATTGTGCAGTTCGGTGAGTGGATCGTGGAAAGCCAGATAGGTCAGATTTTCGTGGGCGGTCACGTTGGAGAGGAACAGCGAAACCTTGACCGCCAGGCGCTCCAAGTGGATCGAGTTATAACCGGGGTGAAAGCGCTGTGTCGAGGAATCGGCCAGATTGAGACTGCCAACAAGTTTGCCGCCCAGGCTGACCGGCACCATCGCCAGCGATTTGAAGTGGAATTTGTCCAGTTCCGGCAGCAGCGCCCGGTACGGAGTCAGATTTTCATTTTCCAGCAGCGGCTTATCGCCAGTCCTGAACAATTGCTCGAACTTTTCCCGCTCGATCAGGTTGAGACATTCGCGCATCCGCGAGCTCTGCGCGGCTCGGTAAATCGGTGCAGCAGCCTCCTCGTCGCGAACCAGGCTGAACCAGACATGCGGCACAGCAAAGATATCGCCGATCTGTTCTTGCAGAATCTGGAAGAAATCACGAAAATTGAGCACCCCCAAAATACGGGTCTCCAGCAGGTGAAATTTTTCCGCCAGCTGCTCAATTTCGCGGAACCGTTCAATGATGGTGTCGTGACGCATAAAAATGTTCCCAGTTCAAAATAGAAGGAGAGCGCAAAGGTAGCACAGGCACTACACAAAGCTCAATCGAGCAGCACACGCAACTGTTCCAGCAAGGTCTGATTGGCAGCGTGGGAAAGAACCGCAACGCGAAAGAAGCGCTGGTCGAGGGGAGCAAAATCAGCGCAGTTGCGGATCAGCAAACCCTGTTCGTGCAGACGGCTGGCTAACTCCGCAGCACTGAGTGAGCTATCCGGCAAACAGCAAAGCAGGTAGTTCGCATCACTACTGAAGACTTTAAGCCCCAAAGCTTCAAGCCCTTTTTGCAACTCATCTCGCAATTGCGGGGTCTGCTGCAAAGTCTGCCGCTGATAATCCTCGGCCACCAGGCAGGCCTTACCAGCGGCAATCGCCAGATTCGACATCGTCCAGGGTTCCTTGACTGCCTGCAAGCGCTTAATATCCGCTGCTGAGCCAGCCACGTAGCCGACCCGCAAGCCGGGAATAGCATAAAACTTGGTCAGCGAACGCAACACCAACAGGTTATTAACCTCCGCCACCCTCGGTAACAGCGAGCGGTGTGGGCAAAAATCGACAAAGGCCTCGTCAACCAGCAAGCGGCACGGCCCAAGCTGCTCGGCCAATTGCAACAACAGCTGCGGCTCGATACCGACCCCGGTCGGATTGCCGGGGTTGGCCAAGAGTACCAGATCGGTGTCGCTCTGCAGCGCCGCCAGCACCCGCTCCACGGAAAAAGTAAAATTCTCATCGGCAGACAAATTTACGCTATCGATCCGGCAACCAGCCTGCTGCAACGCGGGTGCATACTCGCTGAAACAGGGCTGCACCAGCAACGCCCGACGCGGACGCAACACCCGCGGTAACAGGTAAATCAATTCGGTTGAGCCACTACCGGGCAGCAGATGTTTTTCCGCCAGACGATGAAAGCGGGCCAGCTCACTCCGCAACGAAGCGGCTTCGATCTCCGGATAGTCACCGATCCGTTCGATGGCGGCGAGCAGCGCCTGACGAACCAGCGACGGTGTGCCGAGGGGATTGATGCTGGCGGAAAAATCGTTAATCGCAGTGCGCGGCAGAGTGAGTTCCGCCATCGCCTGATCAACACCACCACCATGAATCGGCTTACTCATAACACCCCCAAAAGCAGCAAACTCAACAGCACCATCAGAAAAGAACTGAGATAAAGGAGCTTGATCAGCTGACGATAGTGTTTGACCGTCGGCCGCTGCTCAGCATCACCAAAAGTCGGCTTGTCGACACGCTGACCGAAATAAACCGCGGCGCCTCCAAATTGCAGATTCAACGCCCCGGCGGCCGCCGCTTCCGGCCAACCGGCGTTGGGGCTGGCATGTTTGGCAGCATCGCGCAACATCACCTTAAGCGCTCCCCGGCCATTTAATTGCAGCGGGAAGGCGGCAGCGATAAAGAGAAAACCGGTCAACCGTGCCGGAATATAGTTGAGCAGATCATCGAGCCGCGCGCCGGCCCAACCGAACTCACGGTATTTATCGTTTTTATAGCCGACCATCGAATCGAGGGTACTGACCGCCTTGAACGCCAGCGCCAGCACCGGGCCACCGATTACCAGATAGAACAGCGGCGCAATCACCCCGTCCGAAGCGTTCTCCGCCACGGTTTCCAGGGTTGCCTTGAGAATCTCTTCTTCATTCAGATTGGTGGTTTCGCGACCGACAATCATCGCCAACGCCTGGCGCGCCGCTGGCAGATCGCCGCGCTCCAGTTGTTTGATCACGCTGGCACTTTCGACATGCAGTGAACGCAGCGCCAGACAGCTCCAACCGAGCCAGAGCGCCGCCAGCCAGGCCAGCAGTCCGACAACAGTCCCGGCCACTTTCAGCAACAGCGTCGCCGCAAAAACCGTCGCCGCTAGAACCAGAATCACCAGCACGACCCCGGCCAAACGTTGCTGCGGGATCGCTTTACGCAAAACATCCTCGAGCTTGCCGATCAACCGCCCGATCCAGACAATCGGATGAGGCCAGCCGTGCGGGTCACCGAGCAGCAGATCGAGCAGCAAGATGGCGCAAAGCAGGCCGACGCTCATTGTTTAGACTCCGGGGCTTGCAGCCAGGAGACAATCGTTTCAATATCGAGATGGGTTTCGAGATGATCGGCCAGCTTGTTGAGCTCGGCATCGAGAGATTGCTGACTGGAGGAAACCGTCGGAGCGGTGCTACGTCCGGCCCGCAAGGGGGCCAGCACCGCATAACGCACCTGGTCATCATCGAAAAACCCATGCAGATAGGTCCCCCAGACCCGGCCATCGGCAGAAACCGCACCGTCATTGACAGTAACCGGCTCTCCGGAACGGCTGAGCAATTGCAGCAGCGGACGACTCATGATACCGCAGGTCGATTCTCCGGCATGAATCTCGTAGCCGCTAACATCGGCCATGCCACCGAAACCAGCAGCGTAAGCGGCTTGCTGGAAACGCGCCGTCACCTGATGGGTCTGCTTGCCCGGTTTGAGAATCGTGTCGACATCGAGCAGGCCCAAGCCTTGCGCTGCGGCGCGCTCCGATTCCACTCTCTCGGGATCACTGATGGTGGTGCCGAGCAGCTGAAAACCGCCACAGATACCGATCACCCGCCCACCGGCAGCATGATAAGCGCGGATCGCCGCCGACAGCCCACTGTCCTGCAGAAATTCCAGATCGGCCAGCGTACTCTTGGTGCCGGGCAGGATCAGCAGATCCAGACCGTCAAGCTGTTCCGGCTTATCGATGTAATTCAGAGCGACATCGATTTCCCGCTCGAGCGGATCGAAATCGGTATAGTTGGAAATCCGTGGCAGCCGCACCACGCCGATCTGCAGACCACTTTTGGCGACCGGCTGTTTGCGCGACAGCGCCACCGAATCCTCTTCCGGCAGGTGCAGCTCGGTCATCGGTACCACCCCGAGCACCGGCAGGCCGGTCCGATCTTCAATCGCTTCGATGCCCGATTGCAGCAGCGAAGCATCACCTCGGAACTTATTGATGATGATCCCTTTGACTTGCGTCCGCTCTTTCGGCGAGAGCAGTTCGATCGTACCGACAATGGCGGCAAACACCCCACCCCGGTCGATATCGGCGACCAGAATCACCGGCGCCTCGGCCAACGCCGCCGCTTTTAAATTGGTGATATCGTGAGACATCAGGTTGATCTCGGCAATACTGCCAGCCCCTTCCATGACCACCAGGTCGACCTGCTGCGCCAAGCGGCGATAGGATTCCTCGACCTTCTGCAGCGCTGCGGGCTTGTACTGATGGTACTCGCGGACACTCATGTTACCGACCGGGCGACCCTGAATGATCACCTGCGAACCGGTATCGCTGTTCGGTTTGAGCAGCACCGGATTCATGTCGATATGCGGTTCCAGCCCACAAGCCGCCGCCTGCAGCGCCTGGGCGCGGCCGATCTCGCCACCATCCGGGGTAACCGCCGAATTGAGCGCCATGTTCTGTGCCTTGAAGGGCGCAACGACCCAACCACGACGGACAAAGATACGACAGAGCCCGGCGTTGATGACGCTCTTACCGACATCACTGCCGGTGCCGCCGACGAACAACGCTTTCGGCTTTTCTTTTGTTTCGAGAGTCTGTTCATCGCGGCAAAAGTACTTGCCGGCGTAACCGCGCGGCGTCACCAGCCGGCCAGCAGTATCGAGATAGGTCGAACTGTTGCCGATCACCACCAGCGAAAACATGTCGATCTCACAGGCAAGCATTTCTGCCAACGTCGTCACAGTCACCTCTTCCCCGGCCCGGCAGGCGTTTCGGACGATGCCGACTGGCGTTTGCGGCCCGCGGTGACGCAGCAGGATCTGTTGCGCCGCACCGATTTGGCTGGTGCGACCACGACTTTTCGGGTTGTAAAGGGCGACGACAAAATCGGCACTACCGGCGGCATTGAGGCGTTGCCGGATCAACGGCCAGGGAGTCAACAGATCGGAAAGCGATATCACGGAAAAATCGTGCATCAGCGGTGCGCCAAGCCGTGAAGCGGCGGCCTGCACGGCGGAAATCCCCGGTACCATTTCGACGTCCAACTCCCGTCCGTCGAGCAGCTCCAGAATCAGCCCGGCCATGCCGTATACCCCGGCATCTCCAGAACAGACCAGCGCCACCTTGGCTCCGGCCTCGGCCCGGTCCAAGGCCAACTGACAGCGTTCCACTTCCTGACGCATACCGCTGGACAGCAGCTCTTTACCTTCGATCAGTTCGGGAATCAGCTCAAGATAGGTTTTATAGCCAGCAATGCAGTCGGCCTGTTCGATAGCCGCCCGTGCTGCCGGAGTCAAATGTAAAACGTCGCCGGGACCCAGCCCGACGACCCAGAGTTTTCCTGTCATTTCGTATATCCAGACAAACTGTAGGGGCGACCCGGTGGGTCGCCCGTGGTGATCGGGCGACCCACCGGGTCGCCCCTACAAATACCTAATCTTGAATTTCCGCCACCGCCAGGGTCAGGTTGCCGACCTTCTGCTTGCGGATCAGCATCTCCCCCATTCCGGAGGAGAGCAGCGCCGCCGGTTCACAGACGCCCTTGGCACCGACCGCTTTTTGCGCATGCAATGAAACCGGACTGGGCATATCGACTTGATTCAACTGTTCGGCGGTATGGAACTGCAACGGCAAACGGAATTTTTCGGCGAATTCCAGCAGTCCAACTTCATCCTGTTTAGCGTCGATACTGGCAATGCAGGCGATACTGGCAAAGGCGAGAAACGACTGCTTGAGCTTGTTGCGCACCGCTGTTTCGATTTCCTCGGCACTGGTGCCACGATTGCAGCCGATCCCGACCACCAGATCACGCGGCCGCAGGGCCAGCATTTCCGGCTGATTCTGCAAATGCGGCAAAAACCGATGGGTGACGAAAACCAGACCATCGGCAGTCGAACGGGTGGCAGCGGCGAAGTTCTCGTAGCGAGTCACCCCCACCACGCCGGCAAAGGTTCCAGAGATCCGCCGGCGCTGGTCAACCAGGCCAATTTTGCCCCCTTCGAGCAACAGTCGATTGAGGGTCTTCAGGTGCGCGACCGGATCAACCACCAGTCCGGCATCACGTGCGGCCTGATCCCAGGCCGGCAGGTTGTTGACATCGGTTGCCGTAGTAATCACCGCCGTTGCGCCACTGACGGTTGCCAGTCGGCGGGCCAGATCGTTGGCACCACCGAGATGCCCGGAGAGCAGGCTGATGGCAAACTGCCCCGCTTCATCCATCACCACCACGGCTGGGTCCTGGTCCTTGCCCTGCAGCTCACGACCGAGAATCCGCACCACAATACCGGTCGCCATGATGCAGATCAGCTGTTCAACCTCGCTGAACAGCTGCGGCAACCAGATCGCTAACGGCTGATCAAAATATTCACAATCGTCGCCACCACGAAATTTCTCCGGCAGATAAACCCGTGCCTCCGGCAATTCGGCACCAAGCTGGCGCGCAAGCTGTGCCCCTCCAGAGGTGATAGCGACGATGGCGAGTTTCATAGGTCCTTACGCGGGCGACCCATGGGTCGCCCCTACAGTACGGTGCTTAAACTTTCCGATAGCCGTGCTCGAAACCGGGATCGTAGAGCTTCGACTTCTCCGGCACCCCCTTGCTGCGGGCATTGAGAACTTCACCGACCAAAATCAGCGCCTGTCGGGTAATACCGGCCTGGGCAACCTTTTCGGCAATATCTGCCAACGTGCCCTCAACAGTCCGCTCATCCGGCCAACTGGCACGATAAACCACGGCCACCGGCGTCTGTTCAGTGAAGGTTCCACCAGCCAGCAGTTCGGCGACCAGCTTGTCCATCATGCCGACGGACAGATAAAGACACAGGGTGCCACCGTTTTGTGCCAGCCGCTGCAGTTGTTCCTTATCCGGCACCGGGGTGCGGCCGGCCAAACGGGTCAGAGTCAAGGTCTGGGAAACGCCGGGCAGGGTCAACTCCTGCTTGAGGCTGGCGGCAGCGGCGAAGGTGGCTGTCACTCCGGGGATCACCGCATAGTCGATGCCGACGGCATCAAGGGCTTCCATCTGCTCCTGGATCGCCCCGTAAAGGCACGGATCTCCGGTGTGCAGACGGACAACCTTCTTATCTGCCCGACAACCAGCGATCAATATCTCCAGCACTTGGTCGAGGTTGAGCGGCGCGCTGTCATGAATTTCACAGCCGCCCGGGCACTCGGCCAGCAGTGCCGGATTGACCAGCGAACCGGCATAAACCACCACTTCGGCCTGCTGCAACGCCTTGAGCCCTTTGACGGTAATCAGTTCTGGATCGCCAGGACCGGCGCCGACAAACAGTACCTGCCCCACTTTAAGAATATTTCCAACCATGACCTAAACCTTCTTCACTCTGATGGGTACGCCATTATTCTTTGACCGCAGTGATAATATAAACAGGGTTATAGGCCTCGAACATTTTGTAGTTTGAGAGTGGTCGGGTACGGGAGATGTTGACCGTCACCACTTCGACCTGATAACCGGCATTGCCGAAATACTCGTTGGCGGCGGTCAGGGTATCGAGAGTCACGGCATTCAGGACAATCCGCCCACCGGTCGCCAGACGATGATCGACGGTATCGAGGATATCCCAAAGCCGGCCGCCGCTGCCACCGATAAAGACCCGGTCAGGATCGGGCAACTCTTCCAGACAATCGGGAGCGACCCCTTCGATCAAGGAAACGTTACGGGTGTTGAACTTGCGCAGGTTTTCCTTGATGAACTGACGACACTCTTCATTGCGCTCGATAGCAAAAATCCGGCCGTTCGGCAACAGGTGATCGGCTTCAACGCAGATTGAACCGGAACCGGCACCGACATCCCAGAGACACATATCGTGACGCAGCTTAAGCTTGGCCAGGGTCACCACCCGCACCTCTTCTTTGGTAATCAGCTTTTTGACCGAAACAAACTCATCATCGGGAATCCCGAGGGTCGGCACATACTGATGGGCATCGTCCTCGTATTCCTTGATCAACAACAGCACGTTGAGTGGTGCCGCGTCGAACTCAAGCAAGCCCTTGACATCGGTGATCCGAATCCGCTCTTCATCGGTCCCCAGGTTCTCGCAAAGGTAGGCCTTGTAGCCACCACGCCGTCGGCTAAGCAGCTCACGCGCAATGGCACCAGGAGTGTTGGTATCATCAGTTAACACGGCCGCTTTATCGTTGGCGACAATCCGGTCGACGGCATCCTTCAACTCCCGACCGTGGGCGGAAACAAACACCGCATCGTCCCAGGGCTCGCGGATCTTGGCAAAGGCGTACTGCACCGAAGTGACATTGGGCAAAAATTCGATCAATTCTTCCGGTAGGTTGCGCAGCAGATAGCGGCCAATACCAAAAAACAGCGGGTCACCCGAGGCCAGCACTACGGCACGGCAATCGCACCCCTGCAGACGGGTCACCACTTCGGCCAGGTTTTTACCGATGGTCAATTTTTCACCGGGAAATTCCGGGAACAGCTCCAGCAGTCGCCCGGCTCCGAGCAACAAATCAGCTTGACAGATCAGCTCCAGCGCCTGCGGAGTAAAGCCTTCCTGACCGGCAATTCCAGCACCGATGACATGAATCGATTTCATTCTTTTCGCCTCCCTTGGGGGATGGACAATTTAGGATATTTCAACGGAAAACTTTCGCCACCTGCCCATGATAATCAACCAACAGCATCGACAAGTCACTGCCCGGCACCTGTGGTTGACAAATAGTCATTGCCTCACGACCAACCCGCTCAACCAAAAGGGAATCAGCACCGTAAGTTTCCAACACCTGCCGAGCGGTATTGATCGACTCTAGCTGTTGACAAGCAGCAGCGTCAAGATCGATCTCTTTGCCCCAGCGCAGCAACTGCTTAAGATCGAGCTGCGAATGGCGCACATGGGTCTGCGGATGGCCGCAGGAAATTTTCAACAGCTTGGCGAACTGACCGGAAATGGCAACCTGCGACACCCCCTTGCGGTGACAGGCTTCCAGAGTATAGCCGATATAGTCGCCCATCATAACGAAGGCTTCTTCTGGCAGCGTAAAATACTGCTGCGCCGCCAGTTCACTGGTGCGCCCGGTCGACAACACCACCGTTTCGACTCCGGCGGCCAGGGCGACATCGATTGCCACTTCCAAGGTGTCGGTCCAGGCCTTGTGCGAGATAGGTCGAACCACGCCAGTAGTCCCAAGCAACGACAAACCGCCGAGGATCCCGAGCCGGGCATTGAGGGTCTTCTCTGCCCGCTTTACGCCATCGGGAATCGACAAGGTCAGCTGCAAACCAGCAGATTCTGGAAAAACCTCGCCCACCGCCTGATTAATCATCTGCCGTGGAACCGGGTTGATGGCTGGCTGATCGACGGCCACCGCCAAACCCGGCTTGGTCACCCGACCGATACCGGTTCCGGCAACAATCCGCAAACCAGGAACGTCCGTGCGCTGCATCTCAGCATGCATCTCGATGCCGTGGGTAACATCTGGATCGTCACCGGCATCCTTGATAACAAAGCAGCAAGCCACACCAGCGCTAACCGCCTGCCCATGCAGCTTAAATTCAGCAGTAACACCCGTTGGCAAAGTGATTTCGACCGTTTCGGCAACCGCATCACGCAACAGCAGCGCCGCGCCTTTGGCCGCAGCGGCAGCACAAGCGCCGGTAGTATAACCACTGCGCAGCGGATCTTTAGCCATCAGCCTGAATCATCAGCGCGTTAAGGATTGCGGCGGCAATAGCCGACCCCCCTTTGCGACCTTCGATAGCAATGTAAGGCAGATCGGTAGCCAACAGCGCCGCTTTCGATTCAGCAGCACCGACAAAGCCGACCGGCACACCAACGATCAGATCGGGCTGCACTGCACCCGCCTCGACCAGGCGCAACAGTTCGAACAGGGCAGTCGGGGCATTGCCGATCAGAAAGATACTGCACCCTTCCGCCACCCCTTTGCGCAGGGCGAAGGTCGAACGGGTCAACCCTTCGGCCTTGGCATCGAGTGCCACCTGCGGATCGGCAACATGGCAAACAACACTGCTACCCAGCTTGCCGAGGCGACTTTTGTTGACCCCGGAGAGCACCATGTTGGTGTCACAGAGAATCTTTGCCCCATAACGCAAGGCCATCACCGCACTGTCGACCACATTCCAGGAAAAGTGCATCTGCTCCGCCATTTCGAAATCGGCGCTGGTATGAATCACCCGCCGCACGACCGGCCACTGCTGGTCATCAAACTGGTGCGGACCGATTTCACTGTCGATGATGCGGAAACTCTCGCTTTCGATCTCTTCCGGTTTTAAAACGGTTGGCCCTTCAGACATCAGTCGACCTTTTCACGTAGGGGCGACCTACAGGTCGCCCGTAATTGATTTCACGGGATTCCACAAAAATGGCGGGCGACCCAGCGGGTCGCCCCTACATCAGATTTTATCGCCGCACAGATCTTTTTTGAACAGCTCTCCTGCGCCCCGCGAGGCACAGAAATCGCCACACATAGTACAGGTCTTTTCATCTTCGGGGACCCGACTGGCGCGGATCGCTTTGGCATCTTCCGGAAACAGCGCCAGGTCAAACTGCTTCTGCCAGTCCAGATCGCGCCGCGCCTTGCTCATCTGCTTGTCCCGCTGGCGGCCTTTTTCTGGATATTTATTCATATCACCGATGTAGGCCGCAACCTTGGACGCCTTAACGCCATCGACAACGTCCTGCTCATTCGGCAACGCCAAATGTTCGGCCGGGGTGATGTAACAGATCAGGTCGGCACCGAAACGGCTCGACTGGGCAGAACCGATCGCGGCGGAGATATGATCGTAACCGGGGGTAACATCGGTGGAAATCGGACCGAGCATATAGTAGGGCGCATCATTGCTCATCCGTTTTTGTAGCTTGATATTGGTCTCAATTTCATCGAGCGGCATATGCCCCGGTCCTTCGACCAGCATCTGGCAACCCATCTCCTGACCGAGCTCAGCCAGCTCGCAGTTAATCAGCAACTCCTGAACCATCGCCCGATCATGGGAGTCGTGGATGGCACCGGCGCGCAGGCCGTTACCGAGCGAGAGCACGGTATCGTATTTTTTCAGGATGGAAACCACCCGATCGAATTTTTCGTACAGCGGGTTCTCTTTGCCGTTGGCCATCATCCAGGCGACCATCGACACGCCACCCTTGCTAACCAGACCGCCGTAACGGTAGCCCTGCTTGCGCAGTCGCTCGATGGTGTAGAGGTTGATGCCGCAATGCACCGCCATAAAGGCCATGCCGTCGGCGCACTGCTGCTCGATGATGTCAAAAAGCATTTCTTCGTCGAGCTTGTTCGGATCGCCATACTTGCGCGCCGCCTCGCAGAAGGCTTGATAAAGCGGCACGTTGCCGACCGGCAGATCGACGGCGGCGATCACTTCTTGGCGCACCCGATTAAGGTCACCACCGACGGACAGCTCCATCAGGGTATCCGCGCCGGCCGCCTCAGCCGCCTTGGCTTTGCGAATTTCGGCAGCATAATCGACGATATCGCTACTGGTCCCGATCGAAGCATTGACCTTGGTCGCCAGCCCTTTACCGATGCCGACCGCTTTCGGCTTGCGGTTGTGGTTCCAAGGAATAACGATGGTGCCGAGGGCGACCTGCTCGCGGACATATTCTGCGCAGAGATTTTCTCGTGCGGCAACTGCCGTCATCTGCTCACTAACAACGCCCTCGCGGGCTAATTCGATCTGGGTTTTCACTGCAACTTCCTCCTGCATTTATTAACGTGTAGGGGCGAGACATGTCTCGCCCGAGGCGACCTATAGGTCGCCCCTACTAATATCTTCATTTTTTTTGCTGTAAACAAAAATTGACAAAATTCTCCGCCACCTGCGGGTTGCTGCCAAAATGCAGGTGCACGTAAGAGCCTAAAACATTATTGATTCGATATCCTTCACGACCGAGTTGCTCGCCACCGCGACGGCTCAGCGCATAACACGGCTCGATCGAGTCCGGCATCTCAACTTCAGAATAGTGGAACTCGTGACCGCGCACCTGAGTGCCGACTGGGCCCAGCGGCGTAGCAGCAATCAAATCGAGTTGTCGATAGCCGAGCGCCCGCCGTTTAGCCAGCATCTTCGCGTTTGCGGGAAAAACATCGCACATCGGTTTTTCATCGATCGCCCGACAGAGATACATAAACCCGCCACACTCGGCGTAAATCGGCAAACCGTTTTCTGCCTGCTGCCGAATCTGCTGCCGCAATTCGATGTTTCCTGACAACTGCTCAGCGTGCAGTTCCGGATAACCACCGCCAAGATAGATGCCATCAAGTCCTTCCGGAAGACAGGGATCAGTCAACGGCGAAAAGACAACCAGTTGCGCTCCAGCCTGTTCCAGCAAGGCGAGATTCTCCGGATAGTAAAAACAGAAGGCCCGATCGCGGGCAACGCCGATGCGCAGTTTTTTTTCTGCCGCTGGCTTCGGTTCTTCAGTCGCTACGCGAACGGAACTGCTGGCCAACCGTTGTAACTGCTTCAGGTCGAGATGCTGCTCGACCCAATCGGCCAATTTTTCGCCATGATTGCCCGATAAGTCTTCGGCGGTCACCAGCCCCAGATGCCGCTCCGGCAGGGCGATATCCTCCTGCCGCGGCAGGCAACCGAGCAAGGGCGGCAAACCGGGAGTTGAAGCCATCGCTTCCTGCAGTAGCTGCGCATGGCGGGCACTGCCGATCCGGTTGGCAATAACACCGGCGATCTGCAGCTGCGGATCAAAATCGCAAAACCCTTTGACCAGGGCCGCAAAACTGCGCGCCTGCGAACGCGCATCAACCAACAGAATCACCGGCAGCCCGAGCCACTTGGCAATCTGTGCGCTGCTGCCATCTTCGCAATCGCCGCTGACGCCATCGAACAGCCCCATAACCCCTTCGACTATTGCCAGATCAGCTCCAACGCCACCAGTGCCGAAAGTGTCACGCACCTGCAGTTTGCTGCAGAACCAGCTGTCGAGGTTATGTGAGGCCCGGCCGCAGATAGCCGCGTGATGACCGGGATCGATATAATCGGGACCGATCTTGAACGGCGCAACGACTAGTCCCTGTCGCTTTAAAGCCGCCATCAGACCGAGGGTCAGACTGGTCTTGCCACTGCCGCTGCTTGGTGCGGCGATCAGCAGTCCGGGGATCTTATCTTCAATCATGCATGTTCTCGAATACAATAATGGCTAAGCAAAAATTTCGTCCAACAAGGCGTCGATTTTGCGCGAGGGCGAAGGCATACATCAGTATGTCAAGGTCTCGAGCAAAATCGGCAACACCGTGGGGCGGACTTTTTGCGACGCCATCAGCCGTTGAGTTTGTTGACCACGGCGATACCGTCGGTAAAGTAATCAATAATGTTGTGGCAACCGTAATCCTGTTCGATATGAAACAGTCGCTCGAGAGGAGCGCCAATGGCGTCGAGCAAAATAACCCGGTTGACGCCACCGTGACCGATGATGACGATCTCGCCGCCAGCATGGTCGGCGATAATTCCCTTGATCACCGGCCGGACCCGCTGCGCCATCTGCAGCAACGTTTCTCCGGCGGGTGGAGCAACATTAACAATATCGTCGAGCCGAGCCTGCCAGAGTTCGGGATATTCCTTTTGCAACTGCCCCCAGGTCTGCCCTTCCCAATCGCCGATATGCAATTCGCGCAGCTCTTGTTTGTAAACCGGCCGGGGTTCCTGCAACAGGGCGATCTGGTCGGCGGCGGTACGGCAACGCAGTAGGTCACTGGAGTAGATGGCGGCCAGCTTTCGGTGCTGAAAACGTCCAGCAAAGGCGGCCGACTGCTGACGACCGAGATCGGTCAACGGGATGTCCCCTTGGCCGTTGTAGCGTTTCAGCTTAAAACCTTCGACCTGACCGTGGCGTAACAGATGGATGCGGGTAGCTTTCATATCGACCTCAATAGAGTGCCAGTATCAGCAGCAAGCAGAAGACTTCAACAAGCTCAGTCGCGGCACCGAGTACATCCCCGGTCACCCCGCCGAGACGGCGTTCAAAATAATGCATCAGCAGCGCTGCAAAGAGCAGCAGCAGGGCCGCCAGAAACAGCCCCTTGAAAGCAAACAGGACCAGGCTGGCCAAGAGCATTGTCAAACTGGCGCGCAGCAGTTCTTTACCGCTGACATGATCGACGAAGACCGAGCCGGTGCCTCCTTCGGAACGGATATAACTGGAACAGTTGGCCAGAAATACCTGACACCAGCGCCCGGCGGTCGGCATCAGAATCAGCGCGGCACTCTTCTGCGCCAGTGGCACATGATAGAGACACAGATACTTGAGCAGCAGCACCATCACCAGCGCGACCACGCCCATGGCACCGACCCGGCTGTCCTTCATGATTTGCAGACTGCGTTGCCGATCGCGACTGCCGGCCAAGCCGTCAACCATATCGGCAACCCCGTCCAGATGCAGGGCTCCAGTGGCGAAAACCAACAAAAGTAGCAGCAGACAATCAACGACCGCACGAGGCAGCAGCGGCGTCAGCAACCCGTTGCAGAGCACCAGCAGCAGCCCCAGCACAAGACCGACCGCCGGGAACAGACCCATGCTGCGGCCGAGCCGCGGGTTATCCATCGGCAGGTTATTGGCCAGCGGAAAGACGGTCAGAAAAGCGCACGCGGTGCGAAAATCATCCCAGTGTTGCCTCACTGGTCCTCCCCTGCGGTGACACCGGCTTCGTCAAAGGTCAGAACTTCGCGCAGCACCTGCAGACCTGCTTCGATCAGGGTCATGCTCAGAGCGGCGCCGGTTCCTTCGCCAAGCCGCAGGCCGAGATCGAGCATCGGCTGTTGACCGATCCGGACCAGCATGTGGTGATGGCCGATCTCCACCGATTGATGGGCGGCGAAAATATAATCGCGCACCTGTGGATGCAGTTCGGAGGCGAGCAAGGCTCCAGCAGTAGAAATAAAACCGTCGACCACCACCGGTATTCCTTCGGCCGCGCAGCCGAGGACCAACCCGGCAATCCCGCCGATTTCAAAACCACCGACCTTGGCCAAGACGTCGACCGGGTCAGTGGCCTGCGGTTGATTGACTTCCAGCCCTTTTTTGATCGCAGCAACTTTCCGCGCCAGACCGTCATCATCGATCCCGGTGCCACGGTGGGTGACCTGATCGATCGGCAAGCCGCAGATGCAAGCGGCAATCGCCGCCGACGGGGTCGTATTGCCGATCCCCATGTCGCCGGTGCCGACCAGATCGATATCGTCCGCTTTTGCCTGCTGCGCCATTTCAACGCCGGTCGCCAAAGCCTGCAGTGCCTGCTCGCGGCTCATCGCCGGGCCGGCAGTGAAGTTGGCGGTGCCCTTGGCAATCTTGCGTTTGACCAATCCACTAAGATCTTCGAAATCGGTCGCCACGCCCATATCAACCACCAGCACTTCGGCACCTGCATGTCGGGCCAGGGCATTGATTGAAGCGCCGCCGTCGACAAAATTGAAAACCATCTGCGGCGTCACTGCCTGCGGGAAGGCACTGACCCCTTCGGCAACCACGCCGTGATCGCCGGCGAAGGTATAAATTCTTTTTCCGCGCACTTCTTCCCGACCGGTGATAGCGACATAGCGACGCGCAAATTCCTCCAGTCGCCCGAGGGAGCCGATCGGTTTGGCCTGCCGGTCGATGCGCGCCTGAAGCTCGCTCAATTTCTGCTCAGAAACCGGTTGGATGCGATCAAGAACGGCTTGCAGATTGAATTTGGCCATCTTTTTCTCCAGACTATTTATGCTGAAACAACCCGTAGGGGCGACCTATAGGTCGCCCGACAATCGGTCATCCGCAACCACGGGCGAGCCATGGCTCGCCCCTACAGTAATTAAACTACTTCAATTTTACCGGCAAACCGGACACCACCAGCCAGGCTTCATCGGCAGCAGCGGCGAGTCGTTGATTAACGATTCCGGCCAGGTCGCGAAACTTGCGCGCCATACGGTTTTCCGGGACAATGCCGCTGCCGAGTTCGTTGGAAACCAGGTAGAGGGGTTCATCCAGTTGCCAGGCCATTTCGATCAGACGATCCACTTCTGCCAGCACCGGTCCCTGCTGCTCTTCAAAATGAAAGAACAGATTGGTGATCCACAGGGTTACGCAATCGAGCAATAACGCCCCTTTGCCGCTCGCGGCATCGGGCAATTTATCAGCCAACCAAAGCGGTTCCTCCAGCAGTTGCCAGCGCTCGCCACGCACCTGTTGATGCAGCTCGATCCGAACCGCCATCTCGTCATCTTCAACCTGAGCCGGGGCAATGTAGAGCAACTTCCCGGTATGATTTTCCACCAGTTGCTGGGCATAGCTGCTTTTTCCGGAGCGCGTGCCACCGGTAACATAAATCATCCCTGCCATCGCTGCCTCCGTTAGTATTCGATCCCCGGACGGGCCGAAAGGCCCTCGCTAAAAGGATGTCGGTAAGCCTCAATCTGGGAAACCAGATCGGCCAGAGCTAATACCTCTTGTGGTGCATTGCGACCAGTCAACACCAGTTCGGTTCCCGCCGGTCGCTGGCGCAGCAGTTCCAAACCCATTTCCAACGACAGATAGCCTTTGTGCAACACGCCGTTAAACTCGTCGAGCACCACCAGATCGTAGTCACCGGAGAGAACTTTGGGGCGCACGGCAACAAAGGTTTCGCTGACATTGCGACTCAATTCATCCGGCCTTCGCCGGGCGTCAATGCCACCGAGTCCGGCACTGACGATCTCTAGTCCCGGCAATTGTTGCAGAATCAGTAACTCACTGCTGGGCGGATCGACCGGTTTGAGAAAGCGCACCAGCAACACCTTAAAGCCTTGACCGAGGGCGCGGATAATCAGACCGGTGGCGGCGGTGGTCTTGCCCTTGCCCGGCCCGGTATAAACCTGAATAATCGCCTGCTCCATCGAATGCTCCAAAATAAAAAAACCCCGGAACCATACGGGTCCGGGGTCTGAATAACACGACTCCGGCGCCTCTCCCGCGAAAGGGCTACGGTCAATATCCGGGCAGGTCTCCTGGCTTGTGGATCGACTTACTGGCCAGCCCTTCCCGGCTCAAAAGAACCAGTGGATTGCTGACGGTCATCACCACTTACAGTTGCGGGGCAGCGAGGGATTTGCACCCTCTTCCCTATTCTCCCATCGGCACTAATAACGCCTGACAGGCACCTAGATAGTTTACTAAAAAATTGTCCTGCGTTTGTAACAGAGGTCGAAAAAAAAAGCAATCTTACGCCAATTTAGGCTTCCAAGGCCTCTTCAATGCGCTCCCAGATATCATCTTTTCCATCACGGGTTTGCGCAGAAAAAAGACTGAACGCATCACGCGGCAGACCGGTTTCAGCAACGATCTGCTTGATATGTTTTTCCCGCTGACTACGATTGATTTTATCAATCTTGGTAATCACCGGGATGGTCGGCACCCCGAACTCTTCCAACCAATCGAGCATCTGGATATCCTCTTCACGGGGAATGCGACGGATATCAAGAATAAAAATCACCGCCTTAAGCGAATCACGCGAAGCCAGATAGGTTCGAATCATCGGTCCCCAAGCCTTTTTCACCGCCAGCGGAACCTTGGCAAAACCATAACCGGGCAGGTCGACCAAAGTGAAGCTGCCGTTGATATTGAAAAAGTTAAGCAACTGGGTACGTCCCGGAGTTGAGGAGGTCCGCACCAAGCTATTCCGATTGACCAACACATTGATCAACGAACTCTTACCGACATTACTGCGCCCGGCAAAGGCAATCTCGGCGAACTCGGGGGGCGGATAATTTCCTGGTTTGGTGGCACTTTTAATAAATTCTGTGGATGAAATTTTCATCGATAATTTCCGTCTATAAAGAGAAACATGCCCGTGAAGAATAATCGACCTGCGCACTCTTGGCAACGAACGATTAATTCCTGCCGGATTAAATTTACAAATTGCAGATCTGCGCTAAGGTTTAGACTGTCTTTTTTCCTTTTCCACAGAAAAACTTTGCGCTTTAGGAATATGTGAGTATAATGGTCATCTATTAACTGTTGTATTTATCTGAACTTGAAAATGGAGGTCCCACCAATGATGAGCGATAAGCTTGTAACTGCCTTTAACGAGCAGATCCAGTTTGAAATCCATTCCGCCCTGATCTACAAAGCGATGCAGGCCTATTTTGAAGCCGAAGACCTGCCCGGCATGGCCAACTGGATGGACGTCCAGTACCAGGAGGAGCTGTCGCACGCGGAAAAAATGTTCACCTTTGTTTGTGAGGCCGGTGGCCGGGCAAAGATGCTGGCGATGGACGAGCCGTGCAATGAATACAGCTCGCCCCTCAATGTTTTTGAAACAGCACTCGCGCACGAGCAGATCGTAACCTCAAGAATCAGCGATCTGCTGGAACTGGCACAACAGGAGAAAAGCCACGCCGCGCAGATTTGTCTGCAGTGGTTTGTCACCGAACAGGTTGAGGAAGAAGCCAATGCCGGGCTGATCATCAAAAAACTGAAGATGGTCGCAGGTGATGGCCGTGGCCTGTTGATGATCGACCAGGAGTTGGCGCAACGGACTTTCGTCCCGATTGCCGCCGCATAACAGCTGCACTTATTATTCCCTAAACTGGAGGAGAGACCCAAATGCTGAGTGATATCGATGTCAAAAATGCTTTAGTCCGTTCGGTACAAACCGAAAAAAACGCCATGAACTTTTATCAGATCGCTGCCAAGCAAATGAAAAATGCTGACGCGATCAAAACGTTTGAGCTGCTGGCCCGTGAAGAGCGTGAGCACGCCAAACACTTCTTCGACAAATATGACGGCGACGACCTGGCCTCTTTCGAAGAATTCATCGCCACCGATCCCGACCGGGATAGCGAGTGGTTGTCGGATCTCGACAAAGCCCTGCTGTCTAACTTCTCCGATCGTAAGGCAATGGAACTGGCGATGGAAAAAGAGCAGCGCCTGGAAGAGAGTTTGCGGGAAATGGCCGCCAAAATTGCAGATGCCGAGGTTCGCGCCATCTTCGAAGAGAACGCCAAGTCGACCCATAACCACTATGTGCTGATCGAATCTGAGTATGCTCGCCTGATGGGCATGGTTCACGAGACCGATATTGATACTTTCGTTCGCGAATAGGATCTAGGTAAAAATTAAAAAGACAAAGAAAGGCTCCGCGATATTGCGGGGCCTTTCTTTGTCTCTACCAGCGCTGAACATTTTCTATCGTCAGGGGTCAATACTTCGCCAGGGGACTGATGCCGAACACCTCGGGGAAAACCACTAGAATGACCAGCACCACAACTTGGAGCGCAATAAAGGGGATCACCCCGGTATAAATGTCCGTGGTCTTTACTTCCGGCGGCGCGACCCCTTTCAGATAAAACAGGCTAAAGCCGAAAGGGGGGGTTAAAAACGAGGTCTGCAGATTCATCGCCACCAGAATGGCGTACCAAACCGGATTAATCCCCAGATTGGCGGCAATCGGTGCCAGAATCGGCACGATAATGTAGGAGATTTCAACAAAATCGATAAAGAATCCGAGGACCATGATGATCAGCATCGACAGAATCAGGAAGCCCCATTTTTCTCCGGGCAGCCCCAGCATAAATTCTTCCACCAGATAATCGCCACCGGTATAGGTGAAAACCATGGAGAAAGCAGTTGCCCCGATCAGGATAGCAAAAACCATGGCACTGATTTTGACGGTTTCCACAGAACTGTTCCACAGCATTTTAAAAGAAAACTGCCGATAGAGCAGAGCGAGGACAATGGCACCGACACCACCAACCGACGAAGACTCGGTCGGCGTAGCGACCCCGGCAAGAATTGAACCGAGCACCAAAATGATCAACACCAGTGGTGGAATAATGGCTTTAAGTGCATGAAAGACCTGCTGCCCCTTAGTTCCTGTCATTTCTTCCAGACGCACCGGTGGCGCCAAATCTTTATTGACTATAGTAATAATGACGATGTAGATAACGTAGAAAGCGACCAGAGATAAACCCGGCCAGAGGGCCGCTTTGAAGAGATCACCGACCGGTTCCTGAAAGACATCGCCGAGGATGATCAAAACAATCGATGGCGGGATGATCTGCCCGAGAGTTCCCGCCGCGCAAATGGCTCCAGTGGCGAGTTTTTTATCATAATTATACTTGAGCATGACCGGCAGGGAGATCACCCCCATGGCAACGACGCTGGCACCGACAACTCCGGTCGAAGCAGCCAGTAACGCCCCAACCAACACCGTCGAGATAGCAATCCCGCCGCGGATCTCGCCAAACAAAAATCCCATCGATTCAAGCAGGCGTTCTGCAAGATTCGACTTCTGCAGGACAATTCCCATAAAAATAAACAGGGGGATGGCCATCAGAATAGTATTGTTCATGATCGACCAGATCCGGTGCGGCATCATGGCAAACATCTGCGGCCCGGCTTCGGCCAGCACGCCGAAGAATACGGCCACTCCGCCGAAAGTAAAGGCAACGGGAAAACCGACGAGCAACAAAATGAGGGCAACGCCGAACATTATGAGACCGATCATGCCAACCTTATCCTATCTAAATGAGTTGCTTCCATTGCTATCCATTTGGGCATCGCTAAGTCAAAAACCGCGGCGATTACAGCACATTGTCTTCAATATGATGCTCTGGAGGATCTTCTAGACCCCTAAAGATATTGATGTTATGCAGAATGAAACCGAACGAGGAAATAATCAGAAAAATAAATGAAGCTGGGATCATCGCTTTAATCAACCAACGCATCCCCAGGCCACCCGGATCCCCGCTGATTTCTTGCGACATATAGGCTTCCTGCACATACCAGAAAGATCCCTTGATGATCAGCACACTCAGCGGCAGTAAAAACAGCAGAACCCCGCCGATATTGACGATCGCCTTCCAGCGGGGAGAAAAACCATCATAGAGGATGTCAACCCTGACATGACCGTCCTCCTTGAGAGCGAACGCCATACCAAACAGAAAAACGACCGAGAACAAGTGCCATTCCATTTCCTGCATGGCGATAGAGCCGGAATTGAAGAAATAGCGCATGATGGAATCATAGAAAACATTGCCCAACATGACGAGATTAAGCAAACCGGCAATCCAGCCCATTAGATCCGAGAACCGATCAAAGACGTTTTCCAGCTTTAACAGCATTGCTTTTCCTCTTTGACGAAGAAAGTGGGCTCCCGCACTGTGCCGGGAGCCCCTTTTACATGCTACTCAAGATTATCTTTGAGATAGGCAAAATCTGAAATTGCGGTCCACTTGCGAGCCTTTTTCATATAGGCTTTCTGCGAGTCCCAAATCTCCTTAAATTCCGGGTTTTTCCCAGCAGTGGCATTGAGGAGTTCGGTATTCGCTTTTTTCATCGCACTGATGATGGTTGGCGAGAAGGTGCGGATTTTGACATTAGGATATTCCTTCTCGATCGATGCCCAGTTGACAGCACTTTCGTGGTACGAACGAGCATACATGTCATAGGCCGCATACTGCATGGCGGTCGTCAGGATTGCCTGAAGATGCTTTGGCAAACCATCGAATTTGGCCTGATTAACCATAAATTGCAGTTCGGTGGCCGGTTCATGCCAGCCGGTGTAGTAATAAGGGGCAATCTTCTGGAAGCCCATATTCAGATCAAGCGAGGGGCCAACCCATTCGAGAGCATCAATGGTGCCGCGATCAAGCGCGGTGTAAAGTTCACCGGGAGCGATGTTGGTCACAACAACCCCAAGCTTGGAAAGGACTTCGCCGGCAAAGCCGGGAATACGCATTTTTAAGCCCTTGAAATCGGCCAGAGTTTTAATTTCTTTCTGGAACCAGCCACCCATCTGATTGCTGGTATTTCCGCCGGGGAAGGAATAGACCCCATGCTTGTCATAAACCTTCTGCATCAACTCCATGCCACCCCCATAATAAAACCAAGCGTACTGCTCAGGGACGATCATGCCGAAAGGCATGGTGGTAAAGAAAAGCGTGTTAATATCCTTCCCCTTCCAGTAATAGGAAGCGGAATGACCCATTTCATACTGGCCAGCCTTAACCATATCAAGGATACCGAAAGCCGCCTTATGCTTATTAGACGAGTCGATCCGGATTTCCATTTCACCGTTCGACATGGCTTTGACCATATCGGCCATTTTGATAACTGCATCACCAAAAATCGGGAACCCTGTCCCCCAAGTCTGGGCTAATTTCCAAACAATTTTTTCTTTTTCAACTTTGGGTGCTTCCGCTTGAGTCGCTTGTTGCTGTTCACCACAGGCGGTCAGCCCAAACAGCAAGACAACAACGAGAAACATCTGAATCAACTTGATTGCCGCACGCATACTTCCTCCTCTAGAGTTAAAGAGTGGACAGCCAACCATTTACCAATGGTCAGAGCTGGGGGGACCGTCCCCCAAAACGATGGTGTAGAATCAAATGATCCCGTACTAAACAGGCAAAGTCAACTTAGCGCAGGAAAAGAGATAGGACCTCAGGGACATTCAGCAGAAGCAACCAAGAAAGGAGCAAATATCAGTCTAGCGGGGGGAGAAGTTCAATCACAAAGGTTGCGCCACCGGCTGGAGTTTCCTCGACCCACACGGAGCCGTTAAAAACCCGGGCGATTTTTGCTACGGTCGCCAGACCGACACCAGAACCAGGCAGTCCGGCTCCGGTGCGGCCCCGACGAAACGGTTGAAAAATCTCATTCTGCTCGTCCACAGCAACACCTGGCCCATGATCGATAACCCGGTAACGAACCCGATCGGGCAATCCTTCTCCACTAATCTCTATCCGTGGGTCCTGTATTGCGGCATATTTGAGAGCATTATCGAGCAGAATGCGGAACAGATCAGCCAGCAGCGATTCGGGGATACGAATATTGGGCAAAGAACCAATACTCACCTTTGCCTGTCGTTCGACAACCTTGTTCGACAACTCGAGCAAGACATCATCGGCAACCGTGTTAACATGGATTTTGTTCGTTGGATTTTTTAACTGCCCGACGCGCGCCAGAGTCAAAAGATCCTCCAGCAGGGTTTTCATTTTTGTTGCCGTAAACATGATCTCCCCCAGCGACTCTCGGCCGATGTCATCCAACTGATCGGCATAGCGGTCTTGCAATAACTCAGTAAATCCAATCAAAGGAGTTAGTGGGGAACGCAAATCATGGGAAACGGTGGAAACAAAAGCATCCAGTTCGCGATTGGCCAATTCAAGGCGCAATTCAGCGGCCTTGCGTTCAGTGATATCACGAAAAACCCCTAGTTTTTGCGTCGGCTTCTCTGCCACGGGGTAGGGAGAATGGATAATTTCATAGGTCCGACCGGTCGCAGCCAAATCGCGCTCGCCGCAAATCACCTTGCCCGCCAGGACCTCCGCTATGGGGCAGTCTTCACAAACACGCACTTGCTGATGAATTGCCTGATAGCAAGTCTCGC
This sequence comes from Desulfuromusa ferrireducens, assembly GCF_055389805.1. Lineage (NCBI taxonomy): Bacteria > Pseudomonadati > Thermodesulfobacteriota > Desulfuromonadia > Desulfuromonadales > Geopsychrobacteraceae > Desulfuromusa > Desulfuromusa ferrireducens. The sequence goes on along the minus strand of NZ_AP042415.1, from coordinate 1,615,903 downwards.
CAGTGATATCGCCGAAGATATCGCGCAGGGCCCGGTTGGTGAAGGTGATTTCAAACCTGTCATCGCAAATATAAACCGGATCGGTCATGCCATCGAGCACCGACCTTAGCGCAGCCTTTTCAATCTCCAGTTCGCGAGTCCGATCCTCGACTTCACCACGCAGACTGTTTTCCAGTTTCTTCAGTCGACTGATATCGACAAAGGCCTCTATCCCACCAATGACCTGTCCGTTCTCATCCCTTAGCAAATCGACATTTTTCGTCAATTCAACCCGCTGACCATTTTTGTGTTGAACGGAACAACTGATTCCGATCACCGGCTTCCTAATCTCGTCACAAAATAAGCCGCATTTTTGCTGACACGGGACCCCCTCAAGAAAAGAACAATGCTGGCCAACGGCCTCGGCTGCCGGATAACCGGTTATCCTCTCCGCTTCGGCATTCCAATAGACAACCTGCAAGTCGACATCGACCAGAAATAACCCAGTGGGAATGGTTTGCAACAGGGTCTCGAGCGGGTATTCGGCAAGTAGGCGGTGGAGATTTGCCTTCATTCTGACCCCTCACGGAAAAACAGAATAACTGCTAAACGGCTGCAATGACTATATCACTCGGCTGGCTCCTGGCCAAAGAGTTTCAACGGCACCACAAATAGATCAAACCAACTAGGCCCGACCGATAACCGCCACCTCAACCGTTGCGGCTCCGGCATCCAGCAACGTCCTGCAACAACCCTCGACGGTCGCTCCGGTCGTCATGACATCATCCACCAGCAAAACCCTTTCCCCATGCAATTCCCCCTGTACCCTAAAGGCCTGGTGCAGGTTATGCTCCCGTTCGCGCGCCGAGAGTTCTTGCTGCGCAGCGGTTTCCACGGTTTTCACCAATAGCTCGACAGCTACCGGCAGTTCTCTCTTACGCGCTAGTTCACGGGCCAACAAGAGAGCCTGATTGAAATTACGTTGCTGCAGGCGGCAAAAATGTAACGGCACCGGCACAATAAGATCAACTTTCAGCTCCGGGGTGAGGGCCCTTTCAAGCATCATTGCGAGAGGACGATCCAAACCGATGCGCCGATTGAATTTAAACTGATGGATGGCATCCCGCAGAGAACGGTCGTAAAGACCGACGGCATGGACTTTTTTAAATGAGGGCTGTTTTACGAGGCAGCGACCGCAGAGATGCCCGCTATTATCTGACGCCGGAAAAGGGAGAGCGCAACAGGGACAATGGGCCTCAGGAAGGGACCGAAAACCGGACAGACAGGCGGGACAAAAGATCTCCCCCCAGTCGACGGGAAAGGTGACTCTGCACAGGGGGCAGGCTGGCGGTAACAGTTGCGCCAACAACCAGTCAATACTCCGGCGCAGCCTTACCATCCACTCCCCCTCTGTTGATATTCTAAGCCAACAATGAACGGCCAGTCATTGCAGCCGGGACTGCAACGTCGAGTAAATCGAGAATTGTCGGGGCCAGATCGGCAAGAATCCCATCACGCAACGCAACCTGCTGGCGCGATGCATCAACAAAAATCAGCGGCACAGGATTGGTGGTATGTGCCGTATGGGCCCCCCCCTTACCATCACTCATCTGCTCGCAGTTACCATGATCGGCGGTGATCAACAGGCGGCCATTGACTTTGTGCATTGCGGCAACCACCCGCGCCAAACAACTGTCGACCGTTTCCACCGCCTCAATGGCAGCGCTGAGGACTCCGGTGTGACCAACCATATCCGGGTTGGCGTAGTTGAGGATAATCAGCTGATATTGTTCAGATTCAATCCGCCGGACCACCTCGTCGGTGACCGCAACGGCACTCATCGCCGGTTTTTGATCGTAGGTGGCGACATCCTGCGGCGAAGGGATCAAGACGCGATCCTCCCCCGGCCAGGCCTGCTCGACACCACCATTGAAAAAGAAGGTGACGTGGGCATACTTTTCTGTTTCGGCAATGCGTAATTGTTTGAGCCCTGCCTTGGAGACAACCTCGGCAAGAATATCGGGATAGCTTTGAGAGGGAAAGGCGACCGGTAAGTCGAACTTTTCGTCATACTCTGTCAGGCAGACGTAATCGACCAGTTGGGGCGTTTTGTTGCGAGCGAAACCGGAAAAATCGGCTTGCGTCAGGGCACGGGTGATCTCTCGGGCACGGTCGGCGCGAAAATTGAAAAACAAAACGCCGTCACCATCAGCAATATTTCCCGCGGGACCAACCACCCGAGGCTCGACAAATTCGTCGGTTTGGCCGGCGGCATAGGCAGCACCAATCGCTTCGGCCGAAGTGGCCGCTTGCTCACCAAACCCCTCGGTCAAAGCCCGGTAGGCTTTTTCAACCCGGTTCCAACGATTATCACGATCCATCGCCCAGTAGCGGCCGGTAACCGTCGACACCCGGCCCAAGCCGATTTTGCTCAATTCACTTTCGAGTTGTTCCAGATAGGCGGCGCCGCTACTCGGTGGGGTATCACGTCCATCCATAAAGGCGTGGATACAGATATCCTTGACCCCGAGTTGTTTGGCCATCCTCACCAAGGCATACAGGTGACTGTTGTGCGAGTGGACACCACCATCGGAAAGAAGACCGAGCAGGTGCAACTTACCGTCGCTGCTAACGAGTCGTTCGCAGAGTTGCTGCAGAGAGGTATTTTCCAGCAGGCTACCATCTTCAATAGCCAGACTGATGCGGGTCAGATCCTGATAAACGACCCGACCGGCACCGATATTCTGATGCCCGACCTCAGAATTGCCCATCTGCCCGTCCGGCAGACCGACATCGCGCCCAGAGGCTCCGATACGACCGGTCGGCCACTCACTACGCAGCGCATCCATCGTCGGAGTCGCCGCCATGCAAGCAGCATTCTGGTCACAGCTATCACTAATCCCCCAACCGTCGAGGATAACCAGTGCGACCGGTCCTGTCGACACAGTTAAACCCCTCGCTGTCCGTGAGGGATCGCTTTGGGTGCGTCAACCGGCTTGGCATCCTGAATCTGCTTACGCTCTGGCAGGACCAAGGTGTCCCAGGCTTTGCAGTTAGTACAACGACTGAGCCACTCGTCATGCCTGGCGTTGCATTTTTCACAGACAAAACCAAGACTCAGATGACTATCAATACCGAGCGCGCGCTGATATTCAACCACGGCCTGATCGACCTTGTTGCGCCGACGGTGTGCTTCCGCCAACAACAGATGCAACTGAGGAAAATCGATACCGGTCGTCTCCAGATCGATCAGATGCTGCAGGGCTTCATCGACCATCTCTAAACGCAGGCAGAGGCGACCAAGGTAGAGTTTAAGCAACAGGTCACTGCTATCTTCCTGCATCTGGCTGCTGTAGAAAGAGAGGAGCGCCGCTGGATCTTCCGCACCGATATAGAGATCTTCGAGACGGGAAAGAAAAATGCTCTTCTGCAGCGCTTTGTAACCATCCTGAAAGACGCGGGCAGCATCAGTATCGCGCTTTAGATGCCGATAAGCGTCCCCCAGAGTAACTCGGGCAGGGGTGAAGCCGGCATTGTGCTTAATCAGGTCACGACAGGCGTCAACGGCCTGCTCCGCTTCGCCTTTGTCGAGAGCACTGCGAGCGACTTCGTAGCGCAACTGCAAAAATATTTTCTTTTCCGCATCGACTCGAGGACCAGATGAGGTCGCCTTGACAATTTTTTTCTGCAGCGTCAAAGCCTCTTGCCAACTCCCCAGTTCAACCTGAAGATCACGCAAAGCGCGCATTGCCTTACGATTTTCCGCGTCATTGGCAAGGAGCTCTTTGTAAACCCCCATGGCCTCTTCACGCCGACCAGCCTCGCGAAAGATGCCCGCCAGTTTAAACAGAATTTCCAACCCCTTCGGGTCGATCTTCCGCGCATTTTGCAGCAGGTCGATCGCTTCTTGAGTATTGCCTTCTTGCTCGGCAACACTGGCGAGCGCCAAATGACCGTCGACCCGTTTAGGATCACGATCAAGTGCTTTTTTTAGCAGCGTACGGGCTTTTTTCAGGTCACCGGACAACAATCGACCAACGCCGCTACGGTAGATTGATCCAACCTCTTCGACCTTCTTTAGCCGTCGGCCACCTCGCCAGTTTTTCATCGACTGGCTCAAGGCGCTGAAAATGTGGACGCCATTACCGAGCATCAGACCGATCAGCAAAATACAGATCAACATGATCGCTGTCGGCAAGGTGAAGCTCTGTTCACTGGTCAAAAAAACCGTGACTTCGCCCGGATTGATCCCCCAGAAATATAGAAACCCAAGGGCAAAAACGATAAAAATAAGCATGAACAGGGCAACAACAATCATGGACATCTCCAGCTGCGCCTTCAGGACGCTCAGAGGTTGTTATTCACCAAACTTTTCGACTTCAGACTTGCAATCGACACAATAGCGGGAGAATGGCCGGACTTCCATTCGACGGTTCGGTATCTCCTCTTCACAGCGAGCGCAGAGACCATAAACCCCTTGGTCCATCCGTACCAGAGCGGCATCAATATCACGAACCCGGCCACGCTGAGTCTCACTCAAATTCATCAATACTTCTTGATTATAGCTGTTCGATGACATATCGCCAATATCGGGGACACCATCTTTTCCCAGAGACTGAGAGGCGGCATAGGCTTTTTCCGCCTCTTCCAGCACTTCCTCACGCATTTTCAACAGGTTATCCCTGATTTCTTGTAATTGTTCTTCGTCCATCTTGCAATCGGCCTCCTGCTCCTAGGTCGTAAAACTAACGATTATGGTAAGGCTCATTACGCAGAATAGTACTACTGCGATAGAGTTGTTCCAACAAAAACAAGCGTGCCATCTGGTGAGTAAATGTCATCTTTGACAGAGAGAGCAAAGAATCAGCCCGCTGGCGAACTTCCGCGGCGAGACCATAGGGCCCACCGATCACCAAACACCAGTCACGACCGCCATGCAGCATTTCGTCACCCAAACGTTTGGACAAATCCTCGGAAGTAAAGCTGCGGCCGCGCTCATCGAGAGCAATCAGGTAAGAGCGTTCTGGAACTTTCTCCAGAATTCGTTCCCCCTCGCGCTTGAGAAGGCCAGGGATATCCCCTTTACGCCCACCCTTCTCCTCTTTCAATTCAACTATTTCCAGCTGAAAATAATGCTGTAACCGGCCAGCGTAATCCTCGACCGCCTGCCGCTGCCAAGCCTCAGACAGCTTGCCGACACAGACCAGCCTCAATTTCACCCGGCGTCAGTCCTTTCCAAAGGGACCTCTGGAGCCTCGCTCCACAAACCCTCCAGGTCGTAAAACTCACGCACCGGTTCCTGAAATACATGCACCATAAACTCACCATAATCGAGCAACACCCAGCGGCCCTGATCCATCCCTTCGATGGCCAGCGGTAACTGCTTATAATGGGCTTTGAATTCAAGTTTAATATTTTCTGCTATTGCTTGTACCTGCCGATCGGAGCGCCCCGACACCAGAAGCAGATAATCGGTCAGCGAAGAGAGCTCTCGCACCTCCAGCAATTTCAGATTAAAGCCCTTTTTATCTAGCGCATATTCAACCGCCTGCAGGGCTAAGTTTTGTTCTTGCAAAATTGGTCCTTTTTTCGTTGTTCCCGCGACATTATGAAACGGGCTGTCAGCTATTTTGATAAAGCTTATGTTGCTTGATATATTCAGCGACCCCGACCGGAATCAACGCTGCCACATCACCTTCTGCCTGTAGCAGCAGACGAACTTCCGTGGATGAGACATCGCGACAGGTATGGGTGACTGAGATGACTGAAAACCCACCAGCATGTGACAGATTTTCAGAATCGGCATCATAGCAGAAGAGATCTGCGATAGCAACCGGCAGAAGTTGCTGCAAGGTGCCGGAAAATCCGGGCCGAGCCGTCACCACCAGATGGGCTAATTCGAAGAGACGAAGATACTCTTTCCAAGATCCGATTTCGGCAAATGAATCGAGTCCCATAATAAAATAAAACTGATCTTCCGGATACTCGCGACGCAACTGCTCCAGGGTCTCAACCGAATAGCTGGTCCCGCCACGTCGTCCCTCCAGATCGCAAGCGACAAAGCGCGGATCGCCAGCTAGTGCCAACTCAACCATCTCCAGGCGATGGTCAAAGGACACCTCAGCGGCTAACTTCTTATGCGGCGGCTGACAGGTCGGCATAAACCAGATCTGATCAAGTCCGCAGCAATCCAGAACCTCTTCAGCAATGTGCAGATGGCCGAAATGGATTGGATTGAAAGTGCCGCCAAGAATGCCGATTTTCATCGCGCCCGACCCGCTAATCCCTGACCTGACCGCTACCCAGGACAACAAATTTTCTGGTTGTTAGATCCTCCAGCCCCATCGGTCCGAAAGAATGCAGCTTGGACGTCGAGATACCGATTTCGGCCCCCAGTCCCAGTTGACTACCATCAGAAAAACGGGACGAAGCATTGACCATCACCACGCTGGAATTGATTTCGCGCACAAACTGCTGCGACAGCGAATAATCGTTGGTCACGATCACCTCGGTGTGCAGCGACCCATAGGCCTCAATATGCTCCTTGGCCTGTTGGTAGTTTTCGACAATTCGCACCGCCAGAATCAACTCCAGATACTCAGCGTGCCAGTCGTCCTCGGTGGCCGGAACAAGATCAGCAACAATCTGCCGGGACTTCTCGCAACCACGTAGTTCGACTCCAGACTGGCGCATGGCGGAAACAATCTGCGGCAGGAAAACTGCGGCAACATCCTGATGAATCAACAACGTTTCCATCGCGTTGCAAACGCCGGGGCGCTGAACCTTGGCGTTGATGCAGATTTCTTCGGCCATCTGCAGATCGGCAGCCGCATCAACGTAGGTGTGACAGACCCCCTTGTAATGCTTGATCACCGGAATGCGGGAATTTTCCGCAACAAAGCGGATCAGGCTTTCACCTCCACGCGGAATAATCAGGTCGATCTGCTCTTCAAGCTTAAGCAACTCGGTGACCGCGTCGCGGTCACTGGTGGTCACCACCTGCAGTGCTGCCTGCGGCAAACCCATCACGACCATCGCCTGCTGCAAAATAGAGCCAATCGCCCGATTCGAATGAATCGCTTCGGAACCGCCACGCAGAACCACGGCGTTGCCGCTTTTCAGGCAGAGCCCGGCTGCATCGGCGGTCACATTGGGTCGCGACTCATAGATAATCCCGATGACACCGAGAGGTATCCGCTGGCGACCGACTTGAATACCGTTGGGCCGTAGCCACATGCCGGTCACTTCGCCGACCGGGTCGGGCAACGCGGCCACTTCGCGCAAACCATCGGCCATCCCCTTGATTCGTGCCGGGGTCAGGGCCAGACGATCAACCATCGCGGCAGCCATCCCCTTGTCGCGCGCGGCTTGAAGATCTTTTTCATTCTCCCGCTGCAGCTCTGCTTCAGCCGATTCCAGGGCGGCGGCCATCTTCAACAATAACGCATTCTTCACCCCCGAAGACAACACCGCCATCTGCCGGGAAGCCTGTTGCGCAGCAACCGCAAGCGCCTGCATTTCCTCGCGAACACCCATCAATCAACCTCCTCTTCGCCCTCAATGGTCAAGACCAGATCATCGCGGCACACCACTTCATCGCGATATTTATAACCGAGGACGGTTTCGATTTCAGCACACTGCTTACCCATAATTTTCAACGTTTCGGCCAAAGAATAACTGACCACGCCACGCGCAAACTCCAGCCCATCCCGATCGCACAGACGGACCGCGTCACCGCGCTCAAAACCGCCGTCAACACCGCAGATCCCTGAGGGCAACAAACTTTTACCGCGCTTGATAACCGCCTGTTGGCCACCTTCATCAATCAACAATTTCCCCCGCGGTTTCTTGGAAAAAGCGATCCAGTGTTTTTTCGCCGTCAGCTTCGACTGAGACGGCAGAAAGTAGCTCCCAACATCTTCGCCGTCGAAAATACGCGGCAGGATATGCGGCGTACGACCATTGACGATCAGGGTACCAACCCCACTCAGCGCAGCTTTTTTTGCCGCCTTAAGCTTGGTGGCCATACCACCGGTCCCGAGCGTTCCTTTGGCCTTGGTGCCCATCGCCTCAATGGCCGGGGTCACCCGCTCAACAATCGGAATCAATTGCGCCTGGGGATTTTCGGATGGATTGCTGTCGTAGAAACCATCGACATCGGAAAGGATGATCAGCATGTCGGCTTCCACCAAAGTGGTCACTAACGCGGAGAGATTGTCATTATCGCCAAAACGGATCTCTTCGACGACCACCGTGTCGTTTTCGTTGACGATCGGCGTCACGCCGTATTCGAGCAGCGTGGTCATCGTATTGCGGGCATTCAGATAACGGCGCCGGTTGGACAGGTCATCGCGCGTCAGCAACACCTGAGCAACATTGTAATTGTGGGCGAGAAAGGTTTCCTTGTAGGCGCGGATAATCCGCGTCTGGCCGATCGCCGCAGCGGCCTGTTTCTGCGGAATGGTTTGTGGCCGGCCGACAATCCCCAGCTGTCCCTTGCCCGCGGCAACCGCACCGGAAGAAACCAAAATCACTTCCAGCCCACGATCAAGCAAGCCGCAGACATCTTCAGAGATCGACGCCAGGCGTGCCTCATCAAGACCGGCCTCCGTCGAGATAACCCCGCTACCTATCTTGACCACAACCCGCTTTACATGTGAAAACAATGCGTTGCGCATCCCCTCAAACCCTCTCAGCAATAAATCAACTGGCTTTGCAGGCGATAACCTCAGTCCCCGGTCGTGTCAAGGTGCGGCGGGGTCCCCATATCGAGCGCCCCGTCCGGCTGCTCGCGACGACGATCCAAGGCGTCACCAACCGCATGGACCAGCTCCTTGAGCCCCTCACCAGTCACCGCGGAAACCAGAAATACCGGGTAGCCGAGCGATTCAAAATGCTCACGCAATTCGACCGCCTGCTCACGAACTTCGGTAATATCGGCCTTGGTCAACACCACCAGTTGTGGCTTGTCTGCCAGAGATTCGTCATACCTGCGCAGCTCGCTGTTGATCATCTGGAAATTTTCAAAGGGGTCACCCTCCTGCAGACAGGAGAGATCAACCAAGTGCAAAAACAGATCGGTCCGCTCAACATGGCGCAAAAAGCGCGTCCCAAGACCGTGCCCCTCACTCGCCCCTTCAATCAACCCGGGGATATCGGCCATAACCATGGTCTTAAAACCGCCGTATGGCACCACCCCAAGATTCGGCACCAGAGTGGTAAAGGGATAATCGGCGACCTTCGGCTTGGCCGCCGAAACCGCAGAAATCAGCGTCGATTTACCGGCGTTCGGCAGGCCGACCAGACCGACATCGGCGAGCAGTTTAAGCTCCATCCGCAACTGCCTGGTTTCCCCCGCGACTCCCGGCTGAACATGGCGTGGAGCGCGATTGGTGCTGGTCGCAAAACGGGCGTTGCCGCGTCCCCCCTGTCCACCGGCGAGAAACAGGATCGGCTCGCCGATTTCTGTCAAATCAGCTAACAGCTCATCGGTATCATCATCATAAACCAGGGTCCCCGCCGGCACCCGCAGCTCTAACGACTCACCACCTTTGCCATGCTTGTGCTTACCCAGACCCGGCGCGCCGTTTTTGGCTTTGCAGTGGCGCATGTAGCGATAATCGAGCAGGGTCGTCAAGGCGGTATCGACAACAAAGTAGATACTCCCTCCCTTACCACCGTCCCCCCCGTCGGGACCACCCAGGGGAATAAATTTTTCACGACGAAACGACAGGCAGCCGCGCCCACCATCTCCAGACTTCACTTCGATTATGACCTGATCAACAAACTTCATTGCTTCTTTCCCGTTTCAGTTCTGCCAGCGTGTTACCGGCGACTCAAAAAGAGGCAGCCGCAGATGCCCCCTTTTCAATCGCCGGCAAAAGAAAAACCCGATACCACTATCGCGGTACCGGGCTCTTCTGGTTGCTTCTTGCGAACGTAGCTTAGTCAGCGTAAACGCTGATCTGCTGACGCCCCTTGGCTTTGACCTCGAATTTAACGACGCCTTCGACCAAAGCAAACAGGGTGTAATCCTTGCCACAACCGACATTGTTGCCGGGGTGAAAGGTGGTGCCACGCTGGCGAACCAGAATGGAACCTGCGGTCACGAGCTGACCACCAAAACGTTTGACCCCGAGGCGCTTACCAGCGCTGTCGCGGCCGTTCCTGGAGCTACCGGCTGCTTTCTTATGTGCCATGAGTTCGCCTCCTTAAGCTTCAATTGCCGCGACTTTAAGTCGGGTAATTTGTTGACGGTGGCCGAATTTCTTTCGGTACCCTTTGCGCCGCTTGGATTTAAAGACCAGAATCTTCTTGTCTTTTTCCTGGGCAACGATCTGTGCTTTAACTTTAGCACCTGGTACGAGAGGTGTTCCGAGTTTAACCTCTGCGCCACCGACCATGAGGACCTGATCGATTTCAACAGTCTCGCCGACTGCTCCATCGATCTTTTCGACCTTTACCAGGTCGCCTTCGGAAACTTTGTACTGTTTGCCTCCGGTCTTGATCACCGCATACATGTTGCTTCTCCTATCGCCAAATTAACAAACTGCAGACGCAAAAATAGCGCTGCAACGGCGCACTGTATCTGAGCCCATTGCGGCTGTCAAGAGGAAATCACGGCGCGACAATCAAAGCAGCAAGCAATGTTTTGGCCGCACAACCCGATCCCCCCACCTGAGGTGGCCACAAAACCACCTTCAATCATCGACCGGCAACCCACCCGGCGTACTCTTCGCCCGCCGTTTCCGCAGTCGCTGCACCTCGTGCAAACGCTTTTCGGCCAAGCGGATCAGACGCCCCTGGCAGCAATCCGTCGTCTTTCCCGACGTCAACAGCAGTTTTTGGTAACGTCCATTACTCTGCAACTCCCAGGCGCAGCCACGATCTTTGAGTTGCAATTCAAAAATCACCCGCAACTGCTCGCATAGCATCTGGTTCTCGACGGGAACCAGCGTCTCTACGCGGTGCTCAAGATTCCGCTTCATCAGATCGGCCGAACCGATGAAAAATTCTTCCGCGCCAGCATTCTTAAAATAAAAGATCCGCGCATGCTCGAGAAACCGGCCAACAATTGAAATTACGCGGATATTCTCTGACAGCCCAGGAATGCCCGGACGGATCCGACAGCTGTCACGCACCAGCAGTTCAATCTGCACCCCAGCCTGTGAGGCATGATAAAGCGCGCGGACAATATCCACATCCTCGAGCGCATTCATTTTAAAGCGGATCAGCCCTGGCTGCTGTTCGTCATGCACAGCGATCTCACGTTCAATCTTATCGAGCAACGCTTTCTTGAGAATTTTCGGTGCCGGTAACAGCTTGCTGTAGTTACGCTTGGGGGTAAAGCCGGTGGTCAGATAATTAAACAGCTCCGTCGCATCACGCCCCACCTCTTTATCGTAAAGGAATAAACCCAAATCGGAATAAACCCGCGCCGTGACCGGATGATAGTTGCCGGTGGCGATATGCACATAACGCCGCAAACCACGGTAATCCTGGCGAACCACCAGAATCATCTTGGCGTGCGCCTTCAGACCAACCACCCCGTAGGTGACATGAATACCGGCCTCCTCCATGCGGCTGGCAAGCAGGATATTGGCCTGCTCGTCAAAGCTGGCCTTAAGCTCGACCACCACCGCCACCTGCTTGCCATTTTGCGCCGCCCTGATCAGGTAGCCTGCCAGTTCGCTGTCGGGATCAGTGCGATAAAGGGTCATCTTGATGCCACGGACCTTAGGGTCAGTTGCGGCCTCTTCGAGAAAACGCTCGACCGAAGTAGTAAAGGATTCATAAGGATGCTGCAATAAAATGGCGCGCTGCTCACGGATGATGTGGAAAATACTCCGATCCTTACTCAGCTGCGGATGATCGATCGGGTGATGGGGGGCATCTTTTAATTCCGGCAGGTCGAGATGGTAGATCTCCCACAAATCACGTAGCCCAAGCATACCGGCAGCGGAAAAGACATCCTTCTCTTCATCCAATCCCAGTTCCGCCGCCAACCGCCCGCGGTGCAGCGGTTTGATATCCGGCTTGACCTGCAAGCGCACGATCGGGGCAAATTTTCGGTTGTGCAGCGCCGTTTCTATCATCTCCAGTAGATCGTCGGCGTGCTCTTCCTCCTTGCTGGTATTCGCATTTCGGGTCAGCCGAAAGAACTCACAACTGATGATCTTCATCCCCGGAAAAAGCAGATCAAGATTGTTGGCCATCACTTCTTCCAGCGGCACAAAACGGTAACTTGTTCCAACCCGCTGAAACCGGTCGACGCCAGCGCCAACCGGCACCTTGACCCGCGCAAGAGAAACATCAGTTTCGCCCGGGTAACGCAGGGTGACCAGCAGGTTCAGCGACAGATTGGAGATAAACGGAAAGGGATGGGCAGGGTCGACCGACTGCGGCGTCACCAAGGGGAAGATACTGTCGTAATAATACTGACGCACCTCGTTTCTCTCCGCCTTGCTCAATGCGGAATAAGAGGTAATATCGACCCCAACCTCACGCAAGCCAGCGAAAACAACGCTGACAATCTGCTCTTTATCGAGCAGGTATTCATGGATCCTGAGATAGCAGTCATTGATCTGCTGCTGCGGAGTCCGGCCATCAACGGTCGGCTCCTGAACATTGGCCGCCACCTGCTGCTTGAGCCCGCCGATCCGCTTCATGAAAAATTCATCCATATTCGACCCGGCAATCGCCAGAAACTTAACCCGCTCCAGCAAAGGTTTCGTCTCGTCGAGCGCCTGTTCGAGCACGCGATGGTTGAATTCCAGCCAACTCAATTCACGGTTGAAATAGAAACTCGGATCGTCCAGATCAAATTGCGGCACACTTGCTGCGGTGGCTAGCGTTGTCTCTTGCGAAGACATCTCCAACGGTAACAGATCAAGATGCTCACTCGGTTCTGCTGATCGGTCGGTCATGTCAATCGAACCCTTTGGTAAAAGCTAAAAGCGGCAGAATTTATTCTTCACAGCAGGGCGAGATTCCAGCGTTAAACGCAAGAAAGCCCGAAAAACTGTCATGAAATACTAACAGATTTCCAAGCTTTAGATAAAAATTACTGCGTCGAGCAGCAGACTACTTCTTCTTTTTCTTCTCCTTTTTATCCTTTTTGTCCTTCTTCTCCGCCTCGTTTGCCGCATCCAGCTTCACCGGCTTGCAGGCATGGCTCTTTTTTTTCACCGCTGCACCACACTTGTCACAAGCAAATTTGGCCTCGGTCTTCTTCGTTTCCGACTCCCCTTTACAACACCCCATGACGTAAACCTCCAGACAACGTTTCGAACCTGTAGTATATTTGTAGTTGCGACCAAGCTATTTATTACCAAATTCGTCTGTTTTTGACAAGGGGCTTTCAATCGAATGAAAACCACCATCCAAATCGATCCATTAATCACACCCACCGATAGCCCGCCCAGATTAGCGGCGATCGATATCGGCACCAACTCGATCCGCTGTATTGTCGTTGAGGTTGACCGGCAGGAAAACTTCCGCGTGCTTGATGATGAAAAAGCCTCGGTCCGCCTCGGCAAAGGAATGAACGAGAGCGGCAGCATTTCGGCAGAAGCCGGCCAGCGCGCCATCAGCGCCTTGCAACGGATGCAAAAGATCAGCAACGGCCTGGGTGCCGAGGTCATCGACGTGGTTGCCACCAGTGCGGTGCGCAAAGCCCGCAATCGGGAAGCGTTTATCCATCAGGTCAAGGAAGAAACCGGTCTGCATATCCAGATTATCAATGGCGAGCAGGAAGCCGAACTGGCCAGACTCAGCGTTCAGCACAATTTTTCCCTGGAAAACCAGCGCTATGCCATTGCCGACATCGGTGGCGGCAGCGTTGAAATAATTGTCGCCACCGGACAACATAGCGAAACCGTCCTCTCACTGGAATTGGGCGCGGTCTTTTTGACGGAAAAATTTATCCAGCAAGATCCGATCGATGACCAGGAATTCCGCAAGCTGCGCAAGCATATCCGCAAAAGCCTCAAGGCTCACGGCATTGGCGAAGGCCTGCCGGTCGCCAGCCTGATCGGCTCCGGCGGAACCATGACCAACATCGGCAGCATGGTGATGGCGATGCGTGGCGAACAATACGAGTCGGTCCATCGCTACGAGGTGCTGCGCTCCGAAGTGATCCACCTGCTGGCCATGCTGTCCCGCTCAACCCACAAAGAACGCATGAGTATTCCAGGGCTCAACCCGGAGCGAACCGACATCATTCTCGCCGGAATCGTACTCGCCGACGAACTGATGCGCCGCTGTCGCTCCAACCTACTACAGATCAACGCGCAGGGCATCCGCGAAGGGTTGATCCTGCAAGGGCTGCAAAAACGCGGCCTGCTTCCGGAATCCCCACGGCCGCGTGATTGGCGCAGCGCGGTGATCGACTTCGGCCGTTCCTGTCACTTTGATGAACGCCATGCGCTGCAGGTCACACGCCTGGCCGGAAAAATCTATACGACCATCGACAAACAACTGCATCTGCCACAGCGGTGCGCGGAACTGCTCGAAGCCGCTGCCCTGCTGCACGATATCGGTTACTTCATCAACTACGACCGCCACCACAAGCACACCTACCATCTGATTCGGCACGGCAATATTTTCGGCTTCGATCCGCACGAGCGGGAACTGATCGCTAACATCGCCCGCTATCATCGCAAAGCAAAACCGAAAAAGGCGCATGAGAACTTTTCCCGCCTGACCAGCGCAGACCAGAATCTGGTGCGTAAGCTGGGTGGGATTCTGCGCCTCGCCGACGGACTCGACCGGCGACGCAACAGCAGCATCAAAAAAATTAAGTGTCGCTTGCAAAACGGCACAATGACTCTAAAGTTGATCGGACCCGGCGATCTGTCCGTCGAAGGCTATGGCGCCAGAAGCAAGGGGGATCTGTTCGAAGCCGCGTTCGGCATCCAGCTTGAAATCGGCACGGAGGAGGAATGAAAAAGCTCACCCTGATTCGACACGCCAAATCGGACTGGAACGCTGCCGCCGCCAGCGACTTCGAACGCACCCTCAACGGGCGCGGTAAAAAAGCCGCGCCGCTGATCGGTCAACGCCTGGCGCAGCGCGGCTGTGACCCGGATGTATTAATCTGCAGCTCGGCCGAACGCGCCCGGCAGACGGCAAAAAAAATCGCCCTGGAAATTGATTATCCCGAAGGTGAAATTGAATATTGTCTGGAGATTTACGAAGCCAGCCGAGGGACCCTGATCAACCTGATTCAGGGCCTCGAAGACAGCAACGAAGAGGCGATCCTCATCGGCCACAACCCCGGATTTTCCGAGCTTGGAGAGTGGCTCACCGCTGAAGCTCCCGACTGGCTGCCGACCTGCGGGCTGCTGGAACTGGAATTGCCGATCAAACACTGGTCACAAGTAACTGAAGACTGCGCCCGCCTGCGGTACTATGATTATCCGAAGAAAGCGCAGTAACCTCGGTCGTTGCAACGCCCCCCCCCCCATAACCCTGCCCATGGGGCGAAAGACATAGACTCAGAGATGACTGTGTCTTTACCTTATGTTCTTCGATTTCTCAGTCTTAGGGATAGTATCCGATGACTAAATTGATGCGCCTCAGTTTCCTGTTTTTACTTTTTCTGTCTCTACCGATAACGGGTGAATGTCAGGCGCGCAATTTACCTGGCGGCGGAGAGGCCCCCGCTGAACAATACCAGATTCTGGTGCTTGATGCTTACCCACGCGGCCTACCGATCCCGGAAAGTATTAACAGGGGAATTTTGGCTGCGTTGAGAGAGAAAGGCTTCAGCGTCGGTGATGTTTTCATAGAGCACCTCGATTTCGCCCGTACGCCAACCTCAGAGCATCGCAGCAACATTGTCAAACTGCTCCGGCATAAACTGGCAGAAAAACATATCACAATGGTTATCTCCATCGGAGCTCCGGCCACCGACTTCATGGCTCGGGAAGGGAAAAAACTGTTCCCCGCTGCCGCCGTTCTGTCAATAATTTCTCCCAACCATCAAATCTTGAGTCGTAGCTATGCCAGGGCGATAAATATTCCCTGGCGGGTTGACCCCGCCGGCACCCTGAGAGTTGCGCTCGGTCTCTACCCTAAAACACAGCGGGTCTTTGTGGTGACTGGGGCGAACGACAACATTCTGCCGTTTCTGGATTTTGCGAAAAAGGAATTTTCTGCATGGCAGGGGACTCTGGAGTTTGAATACAGTAATGAAATGACCTACGGTCAAATGCTACGCCGCATTGCCGCGCTCCCCAAAGAGACCATCGTCATCTACTCCCCCTTCTTTACTGACACGACCGGGCGCACATTCGTCCCCGCCGAGGTTGTCGCCAAGGTCTGCGAAGTTGCCAACGCCCCGGTTTTTGCCACCCTGGAAGAATACTTGGGGCTCGGCATTATCGGTGGCTCATTGCTGAGAACGGAGGATGTCGGCCGGCGGGCCGGAACGGCCGCGTTCAACTATCTCCATGGCCACCTCCGACTGGTAGCTCCGGTAACAACCTTAGAAGCGACCCCATTGATCGAGTTCGACTGGCGCACACTTACCCATTGGAAAGCGGATAAGTCCAAACTTCCCCAAGAAAGTATCTTTATCAACCGCCCACTTACACTATGGGGGCAATACAAAACCCAAGTTATCACCGCGGCAGCTGCTTTTCTGCTCTTGACGGTCCTGCTCTTTGCCTTGTTGCTCCTGAACCGTCGCCTAAAACGGGCAAAAGAAGTGGCAACCCAGAGCGAAGAGCGCTTCAGGGTGATGATAGAGCGTGCTCCCGAGGCGATCATCATCTATGACATCGATCTTAAGCTGATCGTTGATGCCAACTCCAAGGCAGAGCAGTTCTTTGGCTGTAGGCGGGAGGAACTGCTACAGGGAGGACCGGAACGATTCTATTCGGCCGACCAACCGGACCACGAAGCCGCTGCCGAGAGCATGGAGGAAGTAAATTCACGCGCCATGGCAGGTGAGGAACTGGTATTTGAACGATCCATCCACAGCGCTGACGGCACGAAACGGACCTGCGAAGTCAGGGTCGTACAGTTACCCTACCGGGATAAAAAATTACTGCGTGGCAGCTTCATCGATATCACCGAACGCAAGCAGGCGTTGGAAGACCTGCATGAAACTCGCAGTATGCTTCAGGCCGCGATGGACCAGAGTCCGGCGGGGATCGCAATCGCCGATGCCCCTGATGGCAAGTTGCGCTATGTCAACGCGGCAGGGTTGTTTCTTCGTGGCAATGACCGCGTGTCCAGCGAAATAGATGGGGGAGCCGAGCACAATATGGGGAGCTGGCAACTTCTGGATCTCGACGGCAGGCCACTCAAGACCGATGAAGTCCCCCTCACCCGGGCGATCATGTTCGGCGAAAGCTGTAACCGGGAATTCATAGCAAGAAGAGCCAATAATGATGACCATATTGTGCTGGGCAAAGCCGCCCCCATCCGCAATAAGGCAGGAGAGATTGTCGCGGGAATCATAGTCCTTGACGATATCACTGAGCGCAAACGAACAGAATTAGAGCTCCGCAGGCATAAGGAAAACCTTGATGCCCTGGTCGCAGAGCGGACGGCCGATCTGCATAAATCCCTAAGACTTATGTCTGGGCGAGAAATCAGAATGGCTGAACTGAAAGTGGTCATAAAAAAGCTACGAGCGCAACTGTTAGAGGCTGGCATCAATCCGATTGAAAATGACCCTCTCGACCCCAAGCAATGAATATACGTTATCCCAAAAGTCGAACTTTAGGCCGATCGAAAAATTACCATTGGCCGCCTCTCCGCAGCGAAAACCCCTCTACCTGATCTCGATTGGCGCAAAAACAACCAGGGGCGCCCCGATATGGTGCCCCTGGTCTATTTTATTGCTCCCAATGGATGGAGTATTTAAATGTTTCCGGATCAAGCCAATCGAGGGTTTCACCACCAACCTGGGCAAACGGGTACATCAGATAGTTGATGACCGGGCCTTGCAGCGGCGGATTCAATTGCAGATCGCGCCCTTCGCTGAGGCGAATACGGAACTGGTCGACCCGCCCCCAGTAATAGTCACGCAGTTCGGCAATCGCCGGAGCTCCCAGCGGCAGCTGTTGTTTCAGCATCGCCTTACGCACATCGGCCGGATCGACCGGCACCCAACCGTAGCCGGGCAGGTAAAATTCAGCCCAGCAATGTTGCCAGCCAGTCACATCCTGCTTGTCCTTTTTGCCGCTGCGAATCCCGAGAATTTCCCGCGTCGGCACACCGGCCGCCCGCGCCAGGGCGACGTAGATCGAACTGATATCTGCACATTTTCCGCCGGGACGGCGCAACAAAGAGGTGACATCGCCCAGCCCGCAACCGCGCGTCTCCGGATCACGAAAGGTGTTCTCCACCGTCCAGTCATAAACCGCCCGGGCCTTTTCCAGGATTCCAGTCTTACCGGCGGTGATTGCCTCGGCAAGCGTTTTAACTTCGCCAGTCACCGGCCCGAGGGTGGTCGGCGCCAGGTAAAGAGCGAAATTGCTGACATCGTAAGGCGCTTCAACGGTGGGGAAATCCCGCTTGATCTGCTCTTGCCGCTGCGCGTGAAAAGTCAGAGTCAAGTGACGCGGCTTGACCCCGGCGGCCCAATGAACATAGAGCATCGGCACGCCTAAGGTACGTTCCGTATAAACAGCGGCAGTTGAGTAATTGCCATTCCAACTAAGTTGACTGATCTGTTGCTCGTTATCCGAAACCGGATAGGGAATCCAAAGTTCAGCCTTTTGCTCCGCTGGGTGAGCGGACAAATCAAACGTCCAAGTAAAATTTCCCGACTGAATTGCGGCAGACGCCGGCAGCGCAACCAGCAGGGCGATCGCCAAAAGCAGCAGTTGTTTCATTCTTTGTCTCCCGAAGGGTTGTTGAGTTTCGGGCTAAGGTATCTGTGACTCGAGCTTAAGTCCAATCGATAATATCGATAAAAGCGATTCTAAGGATTGGTTTTTTAAATTTCGATGTGCATAGGTCCCGTATTCTCTGCTAAAAAATCACCGTTAAAAGCAGCTGGCGTTTTACCCATGGGTTAGTCGTCGAGCCAACCTGTCTAGGTCGTAGGCCCTTTAATTTCAGTAAATTTCGGTTAAAGTATTTAAATACTCTCTACTTTAACCGGGAGAAATTGATGGCTACCGATAAAAAAAACCCGCGAAAAAACACCGCCGCTAAAGCCAAACGCCGAGCAGCTGACCGGGCCACCCCGAAAAGAACCATCAGCAACAAAGACTACGAACGGGCATTGGCCAAACTTCAGGTCGAGCTGGTCAAGTTGCAGGAGTGGATCAAACATGAAAATCTCAAAGTGGTGGTGATTTTTGAAGGCCGCGATGCTGCCGGCAAGGGGGGCGCCATCAAACGGATCACCGATGGGCTCAGCCCGCGCGTCGCTCGGGTGGTCGCCTTGCCGGCGCCGACCGAACGGGAATCGACCCAGTGGTATTTTCAACGTTACGTCCAACATCTGCCGGCCACCGGTGAAATGGTGCTGTTCGACCGCAGCTGGTACAACCGCGCCGGGGTGGAGAAGGTGATGGGTTTTTGCAGCGAGGACGAGCATGCCGAGTTTTTGCGCGCCTGCCCCGAGTTTGAGCGGATGCTGGTACGCAGCGGCATCATTTTGATCAAATACTGGTTTTCCGTCTGCAACGAAGAACAGGAGCGGCGCTTCCAAAAACGGATTCATCACCCGACCAAACGCTGGAAACTCAGTCCGATGGATCTGGAGTCGCGTTCGCGCTGGGTCGAGTACTCCATCGCCAAGGACGAAATGTTCGCCCACACCGACATCAAGCAGGCGCCCTGGTACGTGGTAGACGGTGATGTGAAAAAACGCGCCCGTCTCAACGTTATCAGTCATCTGTTGAGCATGATTTCCTATCAGGACCTGACCCCGGAACCGATCGAGCTACCACCGCGCCAGGAAGAGATCGGCTACGTCAGGCCACCACTGTCGGACCAGAATTTCATCCCGGAAATCTACTGAGTTGTCCTGCTTGCAGCCGCAGAATCTTCTTGACTCTGCGGTGTTTCTCCTTAAAGATAACCGCAATCGTCACCTTTAAGGAGAAAACCATGCGCCTGCCTACCCTGCTTTGTTTGTTACTGTTGCTCCCGTTCTCAGCCTTAGCCGATGCACCACGCCTATTGTTCGACCAGGGACATCGCCAAGCGTTTGTCATCGAACAGGACGGCCCACTGCAATTAAGTCGGCTGTCCAACCTTTTCCAACTGCAGGGTTGGCAGGTTGACGGCAGCCGCGAAGAGTTGACCGAGCCAAAACTGGCTGCGGTCGATGCGCTGATCATCTCCGGGGCTTTCCACCCGTTAAGCCCGACGGAGATCGATGTCGTGCTCGGCTACCTGCAAGGCGGAGGCAAGCTGGCAGTCATGATCCATATCGGTCAGCCGCTGTTACCGCTGCTGCACAGGTTGGGGGTTGATGTCGGCAGCCGGGTGATCAACGAAAAGCAGAACCAGCCGAACGGCAAGACCATCGATTTTTCCGTCAACAGCTTCAAGCAGCACCCGCTGACTAGCGGAGTGCAGAAATTTACCATTTACGGTGGCTGGCCATTACGGGTTTTTGAACAACAGGGCAAACCACTTGCCAGCAGCAGCCCGCATGCCTGGGTCGACCTGAATCAAGACAAAAAACTCACCAAAGCCGACCTGATGAGTTCTTTCGACGTTTTAATTTCCGGGGATTACGGTCGCGGTAGCTTTGCGGTATTCGCCGATGACGCAATTTTCCAGAATCAGTTTCTGCGCGGAGGCAATCAAGCCTTGGCCGAAAACCTGAGCCGCTGGCTGAAGCCGACAGGAAGAGCACAGGTCGAGATCTGAATCGACGCGCTAACGCCGCGACCGTGCGGCGATTAAATTTTATCTTCGTTCCGATCTGGGCTATATTGTTTCGTTAGCAACAAATGACGACCCCTTTGACGGATAAGACCACAACAAATGAAAAGAACCCTGCTTTTCCTGCTGATGCTGCTGTTGCCTGCGCAACTGCTGGCCTTTGACTTTACCCTGCACCGCTTGCAAGGCCAGCAGAGCGGACCGACGCTGCTGGTGGTCGGTGGCATTCAGGGCGATGAACCGGGCGGCTTTAACGCCGCAGCACTCCTGGCGACCCACTACCGGATGGAGCAGGGCAACCTCTGGGTCGTGCCGAACCTCAACTTCCCCAGCATCCTGCAACGCTCTCGCGGCATTCATGGCGACATGAACCGAAAGTTCGACACCCTGCCGGAGTCGGACCCCGAATACCACCAGATCGAGCGGATCAAAAAAATCATCATCGATCCTGAGGTTGATCTGGTTTTCAACCTGCACGACGGCAGTGGCTATTACCATCCGACCCACATCAACCGCCTGCGCAACCCCGATCGTTGGGGGCAGAGCTGTATCATCGATCAAAGCGAACTTCCGGGGCGCCGCTTCGGCAACCTGGAAGAGTTGGCCGACACGGCGGTCACGCGGGTCAATGCGGCCGCACTTTCAGCGCAACACCACTTTCACCTCAAAAACTCTAAAACGGCCATCAGCGATACGGAAATGAAACAGTCGCTGACTTATTATGCGGTGCGCAACAACAAGCCGGCCTTCGGCATCGAAGCGAGTAAAAGCTTTGCCACCCACATCCGGGCCTTCTATCTGCTGACCGCCCTGGAAGCCTACATGGATCAGGTCGGCCTACGTTTCAGCCGTGATTTCGAGCTGACCCCACAGGGGGTCAAACAAGCACTGAATGAAAATGTACTGGTTTCCTTCGGTGCTGGTCGTATTCAACTGGAACTGAACAACCTGCGCCCGACGCTCAATTATTTCCCCCTGCCCAAAGCAGCCACCATTGACTTCAGCTCCAACAACCCGCTGGTCGCGGTCCTGCCGAACCGCAACAGCTACCGGATCCACTATGGCAACAACCGCCTGGCCTTTCTCAATCCGCAGTATTTTGACTACGATGAAAGCCTGCAGGGAGTTGAAATGCTGGTCGATGGGAAGCTGCAACAGGTCGCGTTCGGCGCAACTATCCCCGTCGCCAAGGATTTTCTGATTCGCGGTAAGCGGGGGTACCGGGTCAACGTGATCGGTTTCCAAAAACGCGGCGGCGGCAGCGAAAGCGATCTCACCATCGCCAAACAACAGATCACCGACAGCTTTTCCATCGACAATGGTGGCAAAATTTTCCGTGTGGAAGTCTATCGGCAAAATCTCTTCAGTGGCATGGTGCTGGTCGACTTCCGACAGCAGAAACAGAAAAAGGAGCTGCTTGTCGCTCAGACAACTCCCAAAAAAAGATAATGATCTGCGCACCTTCTGCGATGTTTCTATCTGCTTGTCGCTGAGGATAATTCAAGCTATAGTCCAGCAAAGTTCCAACGCTTGGTTTACTGGCGGAGTGACCATGGCAAAAAAATAATAGCTTTCGCTAAATACAAAGCGCTGCTGTTGGCAAAATGTCGACCGGCGTTTTTTTTGTCCTGCGTTGGTCACAAAATAGAAAGCGCCGCAGATCAGTCGCAACCATTGCTTATGCATTGCAAAATAGGTCACGAAGAAATTCCCCTGAGAATAGTTCAGGAACTTAAAAGGAGTCTGCTTTGCCCATTTCACTCTATCTCATTTGGTTTCTAATCGGTATTGGCTTTCTGATTGGGGAAATGGTGGTCCCCGGTTTTATCCTGATCTTCTTTACCGCCGGCAGTTGGATTGTCGCCGGGACGGTCTTTTTTCTCCCGGAATTAGCACTGACCAGCCAGATAATCATCTTCATGGTCTCATCTCTGGTTTTGCTTTTCACCCTGCGCCGCTACGGCTTGAACACCTTTAAGGGACAAAGCAAAACCGAGGTGGATGACGAATTTTCCAAGATCGGTCAAAAAGCCGTGGTGACCGAAGCGATTGATCGGGATGGTTACGGTGAAATCCAGCTGGACGGAACCTTTTGGCGCGCCACCGCTGAGGTTCTGATCGATAAAGGCCAGCGGGTTATCGTTGAGGGGCAGGAGGCGAATAACAGTCTGGTCCTGAAAGTTAAGCCGCTGACAAACCACACAGAAAATCAGTCTTAGCCCTTTTTCTCACCGTTTAGGTAGAGGAGTAAAAATGTTGACACCCGGAATAATTATTTTTGCCGTTTTGGCGATCTTTGTCGTTATCGTTCTGGTTAAAACCGCTGTTGTTGTCCCGCAACGGATGGAGTTCATCGTCGAACGGCTCGGCAAGTACAGTAAAACCCTCGGCGCCGGCTTTCACATCCTGGTCCCTTTTCTCGATCGCGTTGCCTATCGGCGTTCGTTAAAAGAAGTTGTGATCGACGTTCAGAGCCAAACCTGTATTACTGCCGATAACATCAGCATCGCCGTCGACGGCGTGCTTTACATGCAGGTCATGGACAGCAAGAAATCTGCCTATGGCATTGATAACTATGAAGTTGCCGCTGCGCAGTTGGCACAAACCTCTCTACGCTCGGTTATCGGCAAGATCGAACTGGATAAAACCTTTGAAGAACGGGATACGCTGAACCAGCAGATTGTTGCCGCAATTGACGCTGCCGCGACCAACTGGGGGATCAAGGTGCTGCGCTATGAAATCAAAGATCTGACCCCGCCGCAAAGCGTCATGCAGGCGATGGAAGCGCAAATGAAGGCGGTTCGTGAAAAACGCGCCGCGATCGCCACCTCTGAGGGTGATCGGGATTCACGGGTCAACCGGGCAAAAGGCTTGAAGGAGGAGGCGATTGCCATCTCTGAGGGTGAAATGACCAAGCAGATTAATGAGGCTAAGGGTAAAGCTCAAGAGATCGAGTTGGTGGCCGAGGCAACCGCCAAGGGTGTCAAGCTGATCGCTGAAGCCCTGAATACCGAGGGCGGAGGCATGGCTGCGAATCTGCGAGTGGCCGAGCAATACGTCAAGGAGTTCGGCAAGCTGGCCAAAGAAAGTAATACCATGCTGATTCCTACCAATATGGGGGATATGGCAGGCATGGTGGCGACCGCAATGTCGATTGTCGGAAAAACCAAATCCGTGACTGCAGGCAACTAACCCCAGCAGTTAAAGCCAATAATCAGCAGGCAAAAACCACGCAGCGGCCCAACCGGATTTCCGGTTCGGGCCGTTGTCTATTTCGGCTCAGTTGCATCTATCAGCCAACCTCTGCTATAGTAAGCAAATCTCGGTGCCCATCGGTCGGCACCTGTTAGTGTCCTCGGTAGTTTCGTTACAACCTTCCCCTGACACCAAGATCAGCGTTTCCAGCCTAAGACCGTTCCCTTGCTTATTAACGCATAGGATGGGCCGGTTTCCATTTCGGAGTTCAATATATTTCATGACGTTTAACGATCTCGGCCTTTCAGCCGAACTGCTTCGTGCTGTGTCCGATCAAGGCTACAGCCAGCCCACTCCTATCCAAGCCAAGTCCATCCCCATCGTACTCGAAGGCCGCGATGTCTTGGCTGGCGCACAGACCGGGACCGGCAAAACTGCCGGTTTCACCCTGCCCCTATTGCAACTTTTAAATGCTAAAAAACCTTCCGGTGGCAAGCGTCCGGTTCGTGCCTTGGTGCTCACCCCGACCCGCGAACTGGCTGCCCAAGTGGCAGAAAGCGTCGCTACTTACGGTAAGCACCTGCCGCTGCGCTCAGCGGTTATTTTCGGTGGTGTCAATATCCGCCCGCAGATCGCGACCCTGCGCCAGGGGATCGATATCCTGGTGGCAACACCCGGACGGCTGCTGGATCATGTCGGTCAGAAAACCCTCGATCTGTCCCAAGTGGAAATCCTGGTGCTGGACGAAGCCGACCGGATGCTCGACATGGGTTTTATCCATGACATCCGTAAAGTGCTCGCCCTGTTACCCAAGCAGCGCCAGAATCTGCTTTTTTCCGCCACCTTTTCCGAAGATATCAAACGCCTGGCCGATGGCCTGCTCAACGCGCCGACCCTTATTGAGGTCGCACGACGCAACACCGCGGCGGAGAGTGTCGGTCAAGTCGTTCACCATGTCGACAAAGCCCGCAAGCGTGCCCTGCTCGCCCACCTGATCAGCTCACACAACTGGCAACAAGTGCTGGTCTTTACCCGCACCAAACACGGCGCCAATCGACTTGCCGGACAGTTGCAAAAGGATGGCATCAACTCCGCTGCGATTCACGGCAATAAAAGCCAGGGGGCCCGGACCAAAGCACTGGCTGATTTTAAGCGCGGTGCCGTCCGTGTGCTGGTCGCAACCGATATCGCCGCCCGTGGTCTCGACATCGAACAATTGCCGCATGTGGTCAACTACGAACTACCGAATGTCTCCGAAGACTATGTCCACCGTATCGGTCGGACCGGTCGGGCTGGCAACGAAGGACAGGCCGTTTCGCTGGTTTCGGTGGACGAGCATAAACTGCTCGGCGATATTGAGCGACTGCTCAAACGCAAAGTGCCTAAGGTGATTATCAAAGGCTACGAAGTTGACCCGTCGATTAGACCAGAACCGATTAAGAACGGCCGCCAAAATCCTACGCCGAACAAAGCTAAAAAGAGCCCCCAGGGTGGCAAATTCAGACCGCAAAGCGGCCGCAATTCCGCAGCCTCGAAACCGAGAAGCGGTCATAGCGGTGCGCCAGGCAAGGCAAAACCTAACCGCATAGCGACATCCGGCTGAGAATCGATACCCTCTTCGGCAGGTCGAGAATTTTCCCGGCCTGCCGGTAGCTTTTATTCATAAAGTGGCGTAATATGGTGGATGGCACGATCACTACTACCCATCTTTCAAACCACTGCCCCTTCGAGTCGTACAGATAATAAAATTACGGCCTGAAGCGATCCGCCGGTCGTGCCGGGTTTTCAAGCACGTCAAGGGTCAAGCCTGCACCTAGATTCCAGTAATTACCCTGGTTTTTATCGGACGCAACTTGGCAAAATCCAAGCAAGGGAGTACCGCGATGCAAAGCACCACGCTTTCGGCCGGCGATCCAATCGAAGCCCGCTGCACCAAATGCCGCAAGAATAATGACCATACCATCATCACCATGGGCGAAGAGCTTCCCGAGAAAGTGCAATGCAGCGTCTGTAGTCGTCAGCACAAATACCGGCCACCCACCGTACCCAAAAAGCCCGCGACTCGCCAAGCCGCCCCGAGAGATGCTGACCGTAAAGCATGGCTGGCCCTGCAACCAAGTATGGACAGCGCCAAGGCAAAAACTTATTCGATGACCGAAGCCTACAAGGTCAAGTCGCTGATAAGCCACCCGTCTTTCGGCCTCGGAATGGTGCAACGCATCCTCGGCTCACAGAAGGTTGAGGTCCTCTTTGAGGACGGCAGAAAGACCATGCGCTGTAAATAGAGCAGACGAACGGCAGTAATCGATGTAGAAAACAGCTGAAAAGAGACGAAATGAACATCTGTACCCAGTGTGAAGACCAAGTAAAAAAAACACGCAATGGAAAACCGCATGAACATTTAGCTAAAATAGATGAGTGCCGGGTTTTCAA
Organism: Desulfuromusa ferrireducens; assembly: GCF_055389805.1. Classification (NCBI taxonomy): domain Bacteria; kingdom Pseudomonadati; phylum Thermodesulfobacteriota; class Desulfuromonadia; order Desulfuromonadales; family Geopsychrobacteraceae; genus Desulfuromusa; species Desulfuromusa ferrireducens. The sequence goes on along the minus strand of NZ_AP042415.1, from coordinate 1,589,431 downwards.
AGGAAAAAAACCGCGCGGCTTCGAAGAGCAGGATTACCAGTGCCAGGAGTGTGAATCTAAATTCACTCACAGTACTGACAATAATGATCTGGCGTGGACCTTGTGGCGGGGATAAGTCACTGATAGTCATTCCGATGTCAGGCAACAAACAAGGGCAGGCTGCCATAGCCTGCCCTGTTTTTATCAACCCCGCGCAATTGAGCAAAAAACACTAGCCCCCAATCGCCTTTAGCCAACTATCAAAACGCTCCCTCGGTCCAGTCGATAAAATTCGCCCGAAAGTATTCCTATCATAGAGGTACAGACAGTGCCGGATTGCAGTGTAGGGGCTGAAGGTATTCTCAGGATTTTCGACGATAAATTCATCACGATACTCTCTGACAATTTTTAAATTCTCGAGCAGGCTTTTATGCAGATCTGAGCGTTTAAATTCATGGTCCAGTTTCAGGATGACCTGAACAAAGTGGTCAACCTTGTAATCTTCGAACTCAAAATCTTTGAAAAAATGTCCCGCGACGCGCAAAAAATTGAATGCGTTGATGGTTTTCCCACAGGCGACCGTCGATGTTTCATCGCTCGTTTCACCGCTATCAGTCAACGAATCGCCGAGAACGTCCACCGTCGCCTGCTGCATTAATTCCCGGGTCGCATTGCGAATTTCCTTGAACTCCCGGTCAGCCAACTCGAACAACGCAGAAAGAACATTAATCCGCCGTTTCAAATCAATGGGGATCGATTTTTTATACTTAATTTTGTGATCCAGCACACTCCAGGCATCCTGAATCAAAGATCTGATCTGGACTTCAAAGGAGAGCTCGGCAAACATTTGATATCTCGCTGAAGAAACCATTGCCTCGCTCGGTGCCAGGTCCATATGCAGCCCCTTATAGCCAAACGAATCCTCAGTGCTTTCAACGGCGGCAATCTTATCGGTGACATCAATTGTTCTAAAATGATCCTGTAGCACCTCTGAAACGACGGCAATCTGATCTTCGTAAAGACAGATGATGCGGATACCGATCAGATCGGTCAGATAGTCTTTGATCCGGTAAGGTTTTTCGGCGGCTTCAAGCTTACTCTGATATTTGCGCTGAAACTTTTTAACGCACTCCTCTTTATCTTTGATTCGGCCTTCGATTTTTGTCACTTCGCCAACATCAGACTGCTTTATCAGTGCATTGATGGCACGAATATAGGCATTCTTGGCCTCCTCAAAAAGAGGCCTATTACTGTCGTAAAAGTCATGAAAGTGACGTTTTTCACGTTCGAAATCCAGAGAGGCCAAAAGACACTCCTTCCTCATTTAATTAAATAATAGCAGGAAGTTTGGTTACGGAAAGGCAGGAAGGCGAACACAGGCCGCTTCTGCCCGTTGTAGACGAACAAAAAAATCCCGGCAACCAGCCAGCAGCGCTACCGCTTTACTTGCCTGGTTGCCAATACGCGATCTCGTGAAACATAGGATGGTGGGATCAAGCGATACGCAGAAAAAACTCTTTGCCCCGCTACTCTTGCTCAGGTGTCTCTTCGGCACTTTTCTCACTCTCTTCCAATTTACGCTTTTTCTTTTCTTCCTTTTTGGCCTTTTTAGCAATTTCTTTCTGGCGCTTTTCAAAGTCATAATTTGGTTTTCTGGCCATGTTTTGTTTCCCCTTTAATTGGCATTCAAACTCGCTCAAACCTGCTTTCAGCGAACAAGTATTTTTGCCGTGAAGTCCGATAGATCAACAGTATCGCCTAAAAAATAAAAACACACGCCCAAGTGGACCTGTGTTTCTAACCGAACCGACAAGCGGTCAATTTGGCGAGGGACGAATACCATACACAAACTAGCTTAAGAACGCTCACCGTAGCACTGCCGGGTTTTGAAAAGCAAGAGCTAAATCCCCATGAGAATGGGCAGTTAAAAGACTTTATAAATCCATTGCTTCGATTGCCTCAACGCCGCACCCGGTTGAGCAGTTTCTGATATTTATCCGCAACCTGCGCTTCCCGTTTCGCCTTCAACTGCAAGCGCCGCACCGCGGAACTCAATGAAGAGACATCACGCCCCAACTGTTCCCCCAATGCGGTGAGAGTAGCGCAGCCGGTTTCCAGAAACAGCCAGGCCAGATAAGCGCGAGCTTCGGCACAAAGGCGGTTTTTCCCCGGTGCGGAGACCTCCTCTTCGCTCAATTTGTAACGCTCGAGAACAATGCGCACGACCTTTTCCGGATTAAGCTTCGGCTGATATTTCTGCCGCGACAGTTTCATTACACCGCGGACGAATTCTTCATCACCGAGAATCCGTGGATCAATCTCACCGCCACGGCAGAAATCGACCGGTTCAGACCGAGCCAACCCTTCGTTGACATAACTGTGAAATTTCATCAAGGCGCGAATGCCAGTGTCTTCGATCTGCAAGAAAGGTCGTTCCGTCTCGAGCCAAAGGACTTTTTCCCGTCCGCAGTAGGCACGATGGCTGGACCAGGAAAAACGCATCGGATCGGTCTCGACGCCATTGCGAACCGGAGCCAGATGGACCTCGCGCACCAAGTTGAGCAGATACAGCTCCGGATCGACCAGAATTGCCTTGTAGCGGCCCTGAAACAGATGACCGGCTTGCGCGTGCCAGTCATTAAACCAACGGGTGTAGCGGAAGCCGAGCTGCTGCATAACGCGGGAAAGCGGTACCTCATCGACCTCGATCACCAGTTGCAGGTAGGTTGCATGCAAACAGTAGGCATAGACCTTGTGACCGAACTTTTCGATGCCTTCCTGAATCAACAATAAAAAACGGGTGCGGTCGGTATCATCACGGAAAACCGGCTGATTGCCATTGCCATGCAAGGTGACATGATAAACGGCACCGGGAAAATGCAGCCGAGGTTTACGTGCCATGAAAGGCCCTCCATAAAAAGTTAAATTACAAGCCTGCCCCCTCGCCGTTAGAGACAATATCAAATCACACTAAGCGATGCAAGTTTATGAGTATACGCAACGAAAAAAGCGGGGACAGAATTACAAATTCTGTCCCCGCTTTCAAATAATCTCGCCGCGAGAGGTTCACGCCGCTTTTGTCACCAACGATACAGCCGAGCCCAAGGCGCGCAGCAGCAAATCAGCCGACCGCAATCTCGAACTGCTCAATATGGAATCCGGGCCGCGAGTTGATCGAAATATGGCGCTTGTAGCGCTGTTCCAGTTCATCGATCCCGGTGCGCTCCTCATCGATCAGCAGACCGGCAATATCGGGATGCGCCAACAGGGTGATGTGACCGGCCGGCAGGTCGCTCATCTCGCGATGCAGCTCACGCAGAATCTCGTAAATGATCGTCAGCTTGCCCTTCACATAGCCCTTGCCTTCGCAGTAGCTGCAGGGCTCACATAGGGTGCGGCCGATACTTTCACGGACCCGCTTGCGGGTCATCTCGACCAGACCCAGTTCGGAAATCTTCAGGATATTGGTCTTATTCTTGTCACTTTTGAGTGCCTCTTCAAGTGCAGCATGAACCTTCTCACGGTGCACCTCGCGTTCCATATCGATAAAATCGATGATGATCAGGCCGCCGATATTGCGCAAGCGCAATTGAAAGGCGATCTCCTTGAGCGCTTCGAGGTTGGTTTTAAAAATGGTGTCCTCGAGGTTGTGCTTACCGACATAACGCCCAGTGTTGACATCGATGGCGGTCAACGCCTCGGTCTGCTCGATGATGATCGAACCGCCGCTCTTCAACCAGACCTTGCGCCCCAGGGCACGGGAAATTTCCACCTCGAGTCCGTAGGCGTCAAAGATCGACTCGTCGCCTTCGTACAGTTCAATACAGTAGTTCAGGCGCGGCATAAAGGTGCGGATAAAGCGGATGATCTTGTTGTACTCATCCTTATTGTCGACGACAATCCGCTGGACCTCCTCAGTGAGGATGTCGCGCAACACCTTGCTGGTCACATCGAGATCGGAGTGGATCAGACTCGGCGCCTTGCTCTCATCAATATCACCGCTTAGGTCGTTCCACAGACCGACAAGAAATTCCATATCGGCGCGCAGGTCGTCCTCGCTTTTGCCTTCGGAGACGGTCCGTACGATAAAGCCGGTGCCGGGTGAACGCATCGACTCGACCACCTTGCGCAGCCGCTCGCGCTCATCCTCACACTCTATCCGCCGCGAGATGCCGACATGATCAACGGTTGGCATGTAAACCAGGTGGCGACCCGGCAACGAGATATGTGAAGTGATGCGGGCGCCCTTGGTGCCGATCGGCTCTTTGGAGATCTGCACCAGCAGTTCCTGCCCCTCTTTCAGCAGATCCTCGATCGGTGGCAGCGCCAGCAGTTCGCCGCCGTCGGCCTGTTCCGGCGCAGGGCCATCGCCTTCGATGGTCCGCTCAACCTGCTCCATTTCATCAAGCACGTCGGCTACGTACAAAAATGCCGCTTTCTCCAGACCGACATCGACAAACGCCGCCTGCATGCCGGGCAACACACGGATGACTTTGCCCTTGTAGATGTTCCCGACGATCCCCATTTCCCGCTCGCGCTCAATATACAGCTCGGCGATGTGTCCCCCTTCGAGCAAGGCAACACGAGTCTCGTGGGAGGTGGTACAGATGACCAGCTCCTTTGTCATGATATCTCCAGATTCTTTGCTATATGTTTAAAGTAAAACTTTAAATTCTAATAGTTGCCATTTGTGCCGCCACTGCCGGCCACTGGCATCTACTTAAGGCTGATAGCGATCTTACGCACACGCAAACGCCGCACCGTTTCGATATCGGTTTCAAAAAGATAAGCCGCAACCTGCAGCGGGCTCCCCTTGATCAGCAGCAGTTCCAATTCATCGTCCAAGCGTGAAATCTCAAGCACGTTGGGGCGCAGATCAAGCTGCTCCTCACGTCCCTTTTTCAGCCGCGTCACCATAACCTGTTCCGACTCGATAAAGGCAATAATCCGCTCGGAAAGCTCGGCAGGAACCGGCTGAGGCAACGGCACCCGGTAACGAGTGGTGGCAACAGCAGCTGACGGAGATGGCGATTTCCAAGGCACAACCGCACCTTCAATAATACTGAACCCTTCAGGAAGCTGAACATTCAGATCATCTATCAACTGGGGTACAGGCATCAATCGCACCAGTTCCAGATCGACGAGTTCGGCTTCGCTGGTCACTCCCATCGGCAACGCTTCAAGGTAGGAAATCTTTGGCGTCGGATGAAAGCCGTTGGAAAAGCGGATCGGCAGCTTAGCGCGGCGCACCGCGCGTTGAAACATGGTCAGATATTCCAAATGGCCGACCATTCTGGCCCGGCCAAACTTACGCAGCCTCAAACGAACCCGGGTAAACTCCTCAGCATCCTCTTCCACTGCTGCCGCAGCTGGTGCTGGTGCTGGAGCCGCAACCGGCGCCAACTGTGCAGAATCGATCAAACGCATCTTTAGCTGGTCAAAATCACAGACTCCGCAGGCATGACAATCCCCGCCGCGACAGTCAGGGGTCGCCGCGCCTTCGAGCGCCTTTTGTCGTTCGCTCCAGAAAAAGCTCTTTGGCAAACCGCAATCGATATGCTCCCACGGCAGGATTTCGTCCTGATTGCGGGCCCGCAGGTACCAGCTAGGATCGATGTCGCAATCGCTAAACGCCTGCTGCCATTTTTCAAAATCGAAATGCTCGCGCCAACCGTCAAACCGGCAACCGAGCTCCACGGCCCGTTCCAATACCTGCGACAAGCGCCGATCACCACGGGCAAAGACCCCTTCAAGAAAAGACAGAGCGGCCTCGTGATACTTAAAGCGCATCTTCTTGCTGCGCAGGCCATCACGCAGCAACACCTGCTTGCGCAGGGTCTCCTCAATGCCGATCTGTGCGTCCCATTGAAACGGCGTGTGCGGCTTCGGCACAAAGGTCGAGACCGCGACGTTGACATCGTTGCCACCGGTCCCCTTGCCACTGCGCTTGACCCGCGCCGCCAGCTCGATCAGCGCCTGCAGATCATCATCGGTCTCGGTCGGCAGGCCCTGCATGAAATACAGCTTGATCAAACGCCAGCCGAGGCGGAAAGCGTTGCCGGTCGCTTCGAGCAGGTCTGCCTCGCTGATGCCCTTGTTGATCACCGCGCGTAACCGTTCGCTACCCGCCTCGGGCGCCAGGGTAAAGCCGGTCTTGCGCACCTTTTTCACTTCTTCCATCAACTCAGGGGTCAGCGATCCGACCCGCAAGCTGGGCAGCGAGACCGCCACCCGGTCATCGGCATGCTCAACCATCATGGTCTGCAACAGGGGTTCGATGCAGCTGTAATCACCGGTCGACAAAGAGAGCAACGAGATCTCCTCATAACCGGAATTATCCAACGCCGTATTGATCAGCTCGCGGATTTTCCCTGGGGTCCGCTCGCGCACCGGTCGGTAGATATAACCGGCCTGACAAAAACGGCAACCGCGGGTACAACCACGGGCAACCTCCATCGCCACCCGGTTATGGACGGTCTGCATAAAGGGGATGATCGGCTGGGCCGGATAGGCAGCCGTTTCCAGGTCGGAGAGAAATCGGCGGCGCACTTTTTCGTAACCCTGATGCAGTGGAGTGATTTCTGCGACGCAACCGTCCGCTTGATAGCCGACGTTAAACAGACCCGGGACGTAAAAGCCCTCTAAAGAGGCCAATTCTTCCAGCAGTTGTTGTCGGTTCCAGCCTTGCTGCTTGCTGCGGCGAACGCTTTGGGCCAGCTCGACAATCGCTTCTTCGCCGTCACCGATCAGCGCAACATCAAAGAAATCGGCCAGAGGTTCTGGGTTGTACGCGCAAGGACCACCCACCACCACCAGCGGGGCGTCTGCAGCGCGCTGTTCCCGCCGCAGCGGTAAGCCCGCCAACTGCAGCATCCCCAACAGGTTGGTGTAGCTGAGTTCGTACTGCAGGGTAAAGGCGATGACATCAAACTCAGCCAGCGGGCGACTCGACTCTAGCGTGCAAAGCGGCTGCTGGTTGTCACGCAACCACTGCGCCATATCGGGCCAGGGGGCGTAAACCCGCTCGGCAGCCGTCCATTCGAGGCTATTAAGAATATTGTAAAGAATCGGAAAGCCGAGGTAGCTCATGCCGATTTCATAAACATCGGGGAACGCCAGTGCCATGCGCACTTCGATGCCCGTATCAAGCTTACAAACAGAACCCAATTCACCGCCGATGTAACGGGACGGTCGGTCAACACACATCAGTGCATCTGATTGATCTATAGCGGTCAAATTTTAACCCTTTAGTGACTTGGCAAAAAGGATCTAAAATAGCACCCCTACCATTTCAACACAATCGATTTCCAACGGCTTTCCCCCGTCAGCCAACAACCAGCGACAGGGCAGATCAAAAAGTTCCTGCGGCAAGGCTTGCGAAACCAGAGCCATAAGGCCAGGCAACGCCAGTTCGATTGCCAGGATTGCGCAGAGCGCCGCAGATGGAACTTTTTCAGACCCCTATTTCATACATTTTCGCCCCATGGATTTTCGCTCCAGAACTGCTCGCGCATACGTTCCTCGGGATACTGATCAAGAAACTGTTCACGAGAGAAATCAAAACGATAATCGCCGACATATTCACTAAGAACCTTATAGGCTGCGTTGATACGCCTAATCATCTCCCCATCAGCATGCTCACCTTTATCGGGATGATAACGACGCACCAGTTGCCGATGGCGCTGGCGGATTTTTTTCCAACTGGTCTGCGCTGGCAGATCAAATTCAGTCAGTGCCGACTGCAATTCTGCATAGGTCATCGCACCCTCCCCGGGCTGGACGAAAAAAAACATCTGACGCTCCGTTGCCAGAGTATACCCCAAGCAAAAAACGGGCAAAAGGGGGGACTGTGCAGCAATTGACAGTCTCTTTACTTTCAGCATAGGATGAGCGTTTGATTTGAGATTTAAAACCCAATCCACAACGGAGATTGCGTGGCCAAACAAAAGACCATTTTCAGCTGTCAGCAATGCGGCCACCAAAGTCCAAAATGGATGGGGAAATGTCCCGAATGCCAGCAGTGGAACTCCTTGGTCGAAGAGCAAGCAGTCGCCGAATCGAACCACAGTCGCGCCCTGGCAGCCCCGGGCAAAGCGCAGAAGTTCTCCGAAATCACCAGTTGCGAGGAAGACCGCGTGCGCAGTGGCATCGGCGAATTCGATCGCACCCTCGGCGGCGGCGTGGTTCCCGGCTCCCTGATTCTGGTCGGCGGCGACCCTGGCATCGGCAAATCGACCTTGCTGCTGCAAGCAGTTGATCGGTTAGCGAAGCAGGGCACCGTCCTCTACGTAACGGCCGAAGAATCAGCACGGCAGGTCAAGTTACGCGGCGAACGCCTCGGCGTCACTGCAGACCATCTCTACCTGCTCGCAGAGACCTCGCTGGAGCAGATCAAAGCACGCATCAAGGAGCTCAAACCCGATTTTCTGGTGATTGATTCAATCCAGACCATCTTTACCAACAGTCTAGATTCAGCCCCCGGCAGCGTCAGCCAGGTCCGCGAATGCACCGGTCAATTAATGATTCAGGCCAAAGGGGACGGCCTGCCGACCTTTCTGGTTGGCCACGTGACCAAAGACGGTGCCATTGCCGGACCCCGCGTGCTCGAACATATGGTCGATACCGTCCTCTACTTTGAAGGCGACCCCGGACATCCTTACCGGATTTTGCGGGCGGTGAAAAATCGCTTCGGCTCGACCAACGAGATCGGCGTTTTTGAGATGCAGGAACAGGGCTTGTGTGAAGTGAGTAATCCCTCGGAGCTATTTTTGGCCGAGCGCCCGGAAAAGAGCGCCGGTAGCGCCGTGGTTCCGTCACTCGAAGGCAGCCGGCCAATTCTGGTTGAACTGCAGGCGTTGGTCTCCAGTAGCTCGTTCGGCACACCGCAACGGACCGCTATCGGCATCGATCACAAACGTGTTGCACTGCTGATTGCAATTCTGGAGAAAAAGGTCGAACTGTCATTGGCCGGACAAGACATCTTCCTCAACGTCGCCGGTGGCGTTCGCCTCGACGAGCCCGCTGTTGATCTGGGAGCGATTGCCGCGCTGGCCTCCAGTCACCTGAATAAGGTCATCGATCCACAGACCGTCCTGTTCGGCGAAGTCGGCCTGACCGGTGAGGTGCGCGCGGTTTCACAACCGGAATTACGCGTCAAAGAAGCAGCCCGTCTCGGCTTCAACCGCTGCGTACTGCCACAAAATAGCCTGAAAAACCTTGAAGTTCCCGAGGGCATGCAACTGATCGGGGTCCGCCACGCCAGTGAAGCCCTCGACGCTATTTTTATTTAACTTAACCCCGGGGAGGCCTTGAGCCCTGTCCCCGTTACGGAGCAACTGATGTCGGAAAAATTTACCCATTTTGATAACGACGGCAAAGCGATCATGGTTGATGTCGGCGACAAAGCCCCCACCAAACGAGAAGCGCTCGCGACCGGGCAAGTGCAGATGCGGCCAGATACCCTGCAGCGGATTCTCGACCGCAAGGTGGAAAAAGGCGATGTTTTCGCCGTCGCCCGCCTGGCGGGAATTATGGCAGCCAAGCAAACCTCGGCGCTGATTCCACTCTGCCATCCCCTGCCGCTGACCTCTGTTGAGGTCGATTTTGACTGCGACGCAAAGCAAGGACTCGTCGATATCGGCGCGACCGCCAAGGTCACCGGTCAAACCGGCGTGGAAATGGAGGCGTTAACCGCCGTATCGGTGGCGGCACTGACAATTTACGACATGTGCAAAGCGGTTGATAAAGAGATGGTGATCAGCAACATCTGTCTGCAAAAAAAGACCGGTGGCAAAAGCGGCACCTTTACTCGTAGCTAAGGTTTAAATCGGTCAGCGAAAAAAGGTACCCGTTGGCAGAATTAACGGAATCTGATAAGTTTTGCTCAAGATTTTTTCCATGACCCTCATTCATCAGTGATGGCATAAACGGATAACTATGAAAACGCATACGTTCAGTATTCGCAATAGCTTCCTGATCCCTCTGGGATTGGTCGTGCTGTTGACCCTGGCCCTACTGATCATCTGCCTGGTTCTGCACGTGCCCTTGGCAAAAATACTGATTCTGGGAGTCTTTATTCTCCCGGCAGTGCTCCTGTTTATCGAAAGCAGTCTCCGCCGCTTTACCATTGAGGACAATGGGGTGCGGATCAAAAAAATGTTCCGCAGCAAGCAGATCACCTTCAGCGACATGACCTCCATCGATACGGTCCAGGTCCGCAAACGGGCGTTTCTCAGCCTCAGCAGCGAAGCTGATTTCATCATTCTGTCTAACAGTTACGCGAATTTTGGTCAGTTGATTAAAGAGTTACTAGCGAAAGCACCAGAACGGGTCATCAGTGAAGAGACTCGACAAATGGCCAACAACCCACCAGAAAAAAGCAGCGACGTTTTTTCCGCCTGGGTCGCTGTTGCCGTCCTCAGCCTGATAATTTATGTGCAATTAAGGGGCGCTTTTTAAGCTCAATTTCGTTATCATGGCAAAAACGTCCATCAGGACAATACGTTACAAGGATGAGAGCTATGGAAGAAACTATTTTAGCTGAATTCAAAGTTCTGCTGCAACAGCAGATAGACGACTTGGTAGAGGATGCGGGGAAAACCGTCTCTGAAATGACCGAGGAAAAAACCAATTTCCCCGACCCGACCGACCGTGCATCGCTTGAATCTGACCGCAATTTTGAACTGCGCATTCGCGACCGCGAGCGTAAACTGATCAATAAGATTCGCCAGGCACTGGAGCGGATCGACAACGACAGCTTCGGCTTGTGCGAAACTTGTGAGGAACCGATCGGGGTCGAAAGGTTACGCGCCCGGCCAGTCACCACCCTCTGTATCGACTGTAAAACCGAAGAGGAACGTCAAGAACGCTAAGACTAGCAAGCAATGGCCACTTGGTCCGCAGCAGCCGGTAGCTCACGGCGGCTGCCGAGCTGAACTCGAAGGTGCAATTAACGGCAGGACGCAGCCATGGAATCTACCGATCGCCGCCTTGCCCAATTGACCCTGCTTTCGCAACTGGGACAGGCCCTCAATTCCGCAACCAGCCTGCACTCGCTCTGCGCCGTCACCACTCCACTGCTGCTTAAATACAGCGAAGCGGTCGCGGTCATTATTCGACCACGGCGGTACGGCAACCCACCACCCAAACCTTATTATTGTGCCCTCAGTTCTAACGACCCAGCCCTAAAAATATTTTTCTTGCAGCAGGATTGCCAACTGAACAGCAAAGTCCTGCACCAGGGACAGAATCGACTCCACGCTCCACTCTCCAATCGACAGAACCAGAAGCTACCGGCCTCGGTTTATTCATTGCCGCTCCGGGTTCATGATCGAAATTTCGGTACGCTTAGCTTTTTTGGTAGTGCTCCGTCAGGAGATGCGCCCTTTAGCGAAGAACAACAACAACTTTTTCAAACCTGCGCCTTCCAAATTGCCCAGGCATTTGAACAACTGGTCACTATGGCGCGACTGCGCCAGGTTTCATCCTCTGACTTCCGCCGCCTGCAGGACCTTTCACTGCTCTACCGCATCACCCAATTGCTCCACAGTACCCTGGCCCCAAACGAGCTGTTCCACCTGATCCTCTCCCTCCTGGTGTCGCCCGACGGCGGCAGTTTCCACCGGGCGATGCTGTTTATGGTCAATCCGCGCGGCGGCACCTTGCAGGGGATTCTAGGGGTCACGCGTGAAAGTGCCAGCTGGCTGCTGCCAGAGGGACTGCCGCCGATCGGCTCACCCGCGCTGCCGATATCCATCGAGGTGCAACAGGCCCAACAGGAGGCACCCTTCTCCCGCGAGGTCATGCAGCAACGGCTGGTCATCGAGTCGAGCAATAGCTGCCTAGCCAAAGTGGCGCGCGAACAAAAGGCACTGTTGATCAACAAAGATCAGCTCAAACTGGAACTCACCGATCTGCGCTGCACACCTTTGATCCCCGGAGACCATGCCTGCGTTCCGCTCCTCAGCCGAGGCAGTACACTCTGCGTGCTCGCTGTTGATAACGCCGACAGTGGCGAACCGATTGATGCCGAACGGCTGCGTTTCTTGGAGATGTTTGCCGGACAGGCCGGAATTGCCCTCGACAATGCGCAGTTGCTACAAAGGGTCGAGACGGCCCACCACAACCTCCGCGATGCCCAGGATCAACTGCTGCAGAAAGAAAAACTGGCGACGATCGGTGAGATGTCAGCCTCCATCGCCCACGAACTGAAGAACCCACTGGTCTCGGTCGGTGGATTTGCCCGCCGCCTGAGCAAATCCCTCGACGAACAACATCCTGGACATAAGTATGCCAAGATCATCCAGCAAGAAAGCGAACGGCTGGAAAAAATGCTCGACAATATCCTCTCCTTCTCCAAACAACGACTGCTCTGTATCCGCGAATACCGGGTCGAAGAAGTCCTAGACAAAGCCTTAACCCTGGAGGCAACCAAATTGCAGAAGGCCGACATTACCCTGCAATTGGAATTGGAAGATGACCTACCGCTGATGCAGGGCGATGCCGAACAGCTGGAACAGGTTTTTATCAATCTGATCACCAACGCCTGCCAGGCCATGCAAAATGGTGGCAAGCTGCAGATTCGCGGGCGGCGCAGCCGATTACGCGGGGAATCGGCGGTTAAGGTCGAGATTCAGGATACGGGTGGTGGCATCCCACCGAAACAGATGCGCAATATCTTCAACCCATTTTTTACCACCAAAGAAGAAGGGACCGGCCTGGGATTACCGATCAGTCATCGCATCATCGAACACCATCAAGCAGAAATCGAAGCGATCAACACCGCGACCGGGGCTTGTTTCAACGTCATCCTGCCGGTACGGCTCAGGCACAGAACCGCCGATCCGGTCGGCCATTAACAACGATAAAAGGGGCTGCCAGCCGGCAACCCCTTTTTTACGGTTCACTATGTCAAAATGGTCCTAAGTATTTGGCGGGATGGCCACCTCGCGCAGAATACGCCAGCCACCTTCCCATGCTTCGAGTTCAAGCCGCTTATGAACCTGGTCCCGATAGAGATTGCTTTTGTATATTTGGACAAATTGTGCGCGATATTTGCCTGCCGCCAGCGGCTCAATTTTGATGTCCTGTAAAGAAAGCTGAATCTGCTCTGGCTGCGACAAACGCTTACGACGGAATTTTTCCCAGGCGACGATATCCCGATCCCTCTCGGGAACATACGCGGGACTATAAAAGCCCAGGTAAGATTCAATATTCTGAGAGCGCCAGGCTTGAACCCAGGAATCGAGAAACAGCGGGATCGATACTTCCGCCGGCAATCCCTTCTTTCCCGGAGCGGCAATCACCGGGGCTATAACCGGCGCGGGCAGTGCTGGCTTCTGCAAACCGATATCCGCGCGCAGTGCCTGTAAAAAGCCAGGCTCTTCACCTTGAGTCCCGGCGGTTTCAGAAACCCGCAACCGGCCAGCCAACGCTAACAGTCGATAAGCGGCAATGGTTTCATTGACACTCTCCGTCAACAGTAGCCCACCAGACTGAAAGTATTCGTTTTCTGCGTCAAGCACGTCAAGCAAACTGCGCTGCGAAACATTGAATTGCTTCAAATAAGAATCCAGGGTCTGCTCGTTGTAGGTCACGGCATCGCGGTAGGCTTTGCCACGTTGCTTGGCAGCCTGAAACTGAGCCCAGGTCGCAGTTGTTTCTTCAAGCACCAGGACCAATTGATCGCTGCGATTGGAGCGACTCTGCAACTTGCGCGAGGCCGCGGCCCCAATGCCGGATTTATCCTGGCCACCATTGAACAAATTCCAGCGCATCCGCAGCATCGCCTCGTTACTTTGCTGCCAGGAGGGATTGCCTTCGACCTGATCACGATAGCGACTACTCAGTTCCAGGTTTAACTTCGGAAAATAGGCTGCTTTTGCCAGTTTCTCACGCGCTGCTGCTTCCTCTGAATCGGACCCAAGAGCCAAAACCTTGGGATTGTCCTTTTCCGTTTCACTGAGTGCTTGTTCAAGACTGACCGGACTGGTCGCCGGGATCCCGGCAAACCCAACCAACTGGGGCTTCGCCCCAACGACTCGCAGGTAATTTGCTTCGGAACCAGCCAGATCGGCCTTGGCACTGTAAAGTGAGGATTCCGCCCGCGCCAGACGCCCCTGAACCTGGGTCACATCGGCGATACTGCCGGCACCAGCTTTGCGTAATTGCTCAAGCGAGCCGAGAATATCCTGATGGATTTTGACATTTTTTTCCGACAGAGCAAGCAGTTCACGCTGCCGATAGACATCGAGGTGCGCTATGACGGCGTCGAGCGCAATCGACTGGGCGTTATCATGAACCCGGTGATCGGCAGAGGTGAGAAGAGCCGTTCGCGCCGCCACGCGGCTTTTGACGACACCGCCATCATAAAGCTTCTGCGTCAGGCTCAACGAAGCCTCGCCGCGGGCATCCCAATCACTGTCCGCAGGATCGGCATCGGCACTGCGGGTGGTACGATCACTATGCTGATCGGTCCCATAGCCGAGGATCATATCGACCGAAGGAAGGTATTCTCCTCGCGACTGCTGCAATTCATGTTTCACCGCATCACGATTAAATTCCAGAACCTGCAGGCGTGGGCTGTAATTTAATGCCTGCTCAACGGTTTGAAAAAGGCTGGTCATAGCTGCCTGAGAAGAAACAGCGGCCAGACAAACAAAGACCCCACTCAATAAAGAGATGATCATTTTTGACAACATTTATTTACCTTGAAAAAGAAGGTCCGCAGATAGACTTTAAATTTATAGGGACTATATAATGCCACACTAATGAAATTGCAATCTAACAAATAAAAAGGGCAAACAGAAGGGGTTAATCAACAGACTGGCTGATGAATATAATACTTCAAAAGCCAGCCTGCCATTTCTGCTCGATTCAATCGGTGATCAGATTATTATTGGCCAGCAGAGTGTTGATAATATCCTGACCTTCCACTGGCCCACCGCCGACCAGATCGACATCTTGCAAAACAATCTCTTGGGTCGTTTCAAACAGATCACCGCCATCCTGATCGATGGAAATCTTGGTACTCTCGGCGACACCATCACTATCTGTATCCACTTGGCTGAACTGCAGATATTCGGTCATAGTCGCCTCCTGCTCCCCCTGCAACAAATCATGCAGATCAAGCACATCGCCCCCCTGAGTGGCGTCAAAATCGGTAATTAGATCAACGGACGGCATTCCGGTGTTGATCTGGTCACCAGCATCGAAGGTGAAAATATCCGCACCACCGCCACCGGTCAGGATATCGTTTCCGGCGTCGCCATCAATCCACTCATCACTTGAGGTGCCAGTCAGGCTATCATCGCCATCGGTGCCAAGCAATTCAACCTTAACATCATCAACCACGGTGGCAGATTCACCGCTCAATTCCGAGGCAGTGACGCTGACGCCGATGCCATTGACCTGAGCGACCGACAACTCACTTATGGAAGTGACGGTAAGTGTCGTCTCAACCCCCGAGGACAGATCAACACTCGCCGTTCCACCGGTTACGGTGATCAGCGAACCATCCTCTGCAGTTAATACAACGCCATCCGGGAGGTTAGATAAGGTAACGGCAGACAGGCTTTCACTGCCATCGGTATCATTCAGGAAGGCAGCGAGATCAAGATCGTACTTAAAGTTCAAATCCTCGATCTGAACATTATCAAAGGCCACACCGTAGTCATCGTCGAACACCCACATGCCGATGGTGTTAAGCGCCGGTGGTTGTGCGGCAGCGGCGCTATTATCGTAACTATATTCAATCTGCACATTGGACCCGTCGTAGGCCGAAGAACCATCATCGACGATCACCTTGATTGATTGATCAGACACCTCTATACGTAGATTAAACCAGTCCGGCGTACTGAAATTATCAAAAGTGCCGAGATCGAACGCCTTGCCACCTATCATCTGTACCAGCGACAACTGGTTTGCCTGCCCAGGATAAGAGTTGAACAGATCACCATTCGGCTGATATGCGGAACCTGGATTTTCCCAGCGGGCCAGGAAATAATTGCCTTGATCCTCATACCCGAAAACGATACCTACTCCATTGTTCTGCTGCGAACTGGTGTTACCCCAGATATCCGCCTCAACGGCATAATTGGTCTTCGCACCGTCTGCGGCACTGAGGCCACTGTACGCCAACATCCCCTGGGCATCGTCAGAGCCGCCATTTCCTCCGGCGTTATAACGCAACTCACCATTATTCACCGTCCAGAAGTCGAGCCATTCTTGATCTGAGGTTTGCCCATCCCAGGCGACAGCTTTAAACAGGTCGGACTCAATACTCGTCTTGCTCGAAGCAAGGTCTTCGGCAAAGGTATCACCGGTCAGTTTCACCTCTGTCCACGCCGGATCCAAAAAGTCCCCATCGTTAAAGTCGTCGGCAAAGAAGGTCTGATCAGCAGCAGCACTCAGATGTGCATAAAGAGACGGAGCATCAGCAAGCGGATCGACAGTAACGGACACGGTCGCGGTGTCTAAACCGCCACTCTCATCACGCACTGTGTAGGTGAAGGTATCGGTCCCACTCCAATCCCCCTCGGGGGTGTAAACGAGGTTGCCTGAAGCATCAACAGTAACAACACCATTGCCAGGTGCCGTATAGCCCCACAGCGAGACGACCTCACCATCGGCATCACTATCGTTGGCCAGCACATCAAAAGTAATCGGTGTGCCTTCAGTGGTTACGTAACGGTCATTTTCGGCAACCGGTGGCGTGTTGGAGGGTTCAATTTGAGAAATCGTCAGTACCGCTGTCGAGCTATCACCATCAGCATCCTGCAACTGATAGCTAAATGCGTCAGCAGTCAGGTCGGCGTACTGGATATTATCGACCCCGGTCAACAGGATTTTACTGCTGGCACTGCTATCGATTCCGTAGAAGACCACATACTGGAACGCTTCGCCCGAATCATTGCTTACTTCAAGAGAAAATCCCGGCTTGCTGATCGGGCCAGATCCCATTTCCATCAGATCGCCGTCAGCGCTATAAGTTGCCCAGTAGAAAGGCACCCCGGAATTAGTCCCCGAGTAAAAGTTCGTATTAATTGAATCGACGGAAAATCCCAGGTCCAAAAGGATCGCTTCCGGGTGGGTAGGATGGCCGTTCAAATAAGTCGAATTACCGGCACCTTCGGCAATACCAATACCGTCAGATCCATCATCAAACACAGCGTCCACAACAGTCAGAGTTCCGGTTGCAGTGCCGTCATTTATATTTGTCAGTAATGGTGCAAAGGTTACGGGATCAATAAAGAACTCATTTTCACTCTCTACCGTACGGGCACCATTAAATGCGGTAATAGAGATATCGTCCCAGGAACTCAAACCATCAGATCCGCCCGCAGAAGAATATAAGGAGGAGTCATAGGTATATGAACCATCAAGACTCATGTTAAGCACACCAGTACCGGTATCGACAACGATAACCCCATCACCATCGGTATCGGTATAAGCGACAGAATCAAAGACAACCGCAGTCACCGACTCACCCGGAGAATCCGCCCCAACAGCATCATTGGTCAAAACGCTGCTACTAATACTCTCGCCAATAGCCAAAGAATTGAAATCATCCTGTCCAATCGGCGCATCATCTTCGACCGTCACGGTCAATTGAGTTGGGACAATAACCGAACCATCATCGACATTTACGCCGATATCGAAAGTAAGGCTGTCTTCCACCGTTGCATCGGAGTGATCCAGGGGGCCTGAAAGCGTCACCGTGTAAGCACCGGAATTATCGATCACCGCACGAACGATCTCAACGCCAGCTGCGCTGCCGATCAGTGTATTGGTCCCATCGCCAGTCCAGTCCAGCTTTACCTCATTAGAGTAAAATTCTGTTGTCGGTTCTGTTAGCGTCACGCTGAGCGCATCACCATCAGGATCAGAGATGGCAACCTTACCAATCAAAATCGAACTATCGGTTGTATCGTCACTTCCGACCGTATCGGAATTACCATCAATGAGACCTTCTTCAGACACGACTCCGGCAGAACTGGAAACGACCGGCGCGTCGTTGATTGCACCGACGGTGATGGTCAGCAGGCCGGTATCGGTCAGGGCGCCGTCGGTGACGGTGTATTCAAAGGTGTCGCTGCCATTAAAGTTGGCCGCTGGGGTGTAGGTGTAGCTGCCGTCGGCCGCCACCACGATGCTGCCGCCCTGCGCGGTGGTGAAAGTCCCGACACTGGTGCCGGCAACGCTTAAGCTGTCGCCATCGAGGTCGGTGTCGTTGGACTGCAGATCGAGGGTCGACGAGACCGGGGTATCTTCACTGGTCGCGTTGCTATCGTCGACGGCCACCGGCGCGTCGTTGATTGCACCGACGGTGATGGTCAGCAGGCCGGTATCGGTCAGGGCGCCGTCGGTGACGGTGTATTCAAAGGTGTCGCTGCCATTAAAGTTGGCCGCTGGGGTGTAGGTATAGCTGCCGTCGGCCGCCACCACGATGCTGCCGCCCTGCGCGGTGGTAAAAGTCCCGACACTGGTGCCGGCAACGCTTAAACTGTCGCCATCGAGGTCGGTGTCGTTGGACTGCAGATCGAGGGTCGACGAGACCGGGGTATCTTCGCTGGTCGCGTTGCTATCGTCGACGGCCACCGGCGCGTCGTTGATTGCACCGACGGTGATGGTCAGCAGGCCGGTATCGGTCAGGGCGCCGTCGGTGACGGTGTATTCAAAGGTGTCGCTGCCATTAAAGTTGGCCGCTGGGGTGTAGGTGTAGCTGCCGTCGGCCGCCACCACGATGCTGCCGCCCTGCACGGTGGTGAAAGTCCCGACACTGGTGCCGGCAACGCTTAAGCTGTCGCCATCGAGGTCGGTGTCGTTGGACTGCAGATCGAGGGTCGACGAGACCGGGGTATCTTCGCTGGTCGCGTTGCTATCGTCGACGGCCACCGGCGCGTCGTTGATTGCACCGACGGTGATGGTCAGCAGGCCGGTATCGGTCAGGGCGCCGTCGGTGACGGTGTATTCAAAGGTGTCGCTGCCATTAAAGTTGGCCGCTGGGGTGTAGGTGTAGCTGCCGTCGGCCGCCACCACGATGCTGCCGCCCTGCGCGGTGGTGAAAGTCCCGACACTGGTGCCGGCAACGCTTAAACTGTCGCCATCGAGGTCGGTGTCGTTGGACTGCAGATCGAGGGTCGACGAGACCGGGGTATCTTCGCTGGTCGCGTTGCTATCGTCGACGGCCACCGGCGCGTCGTTGATTGCACCGACGGTGATGGTCAGCAGGCCGGTATCGGTCAGGGCGCCGTCGGTGACGGTGTATTCAAAGGTGTCGCTGCCATTAAAGTTGGCCGCTGGGGTGTAGGTGTAGCTGCCGTCGGCCGCCACCACGATGCTGCCGCCCTGCACGGTGGTGAAAGTCCCGACACTGGTGCCCGCAACGCTTAAACTGTCGCCATCGAGGTCGGTGTCGTTGGACTGCAGATCGAGGGTCGACGAGACCGGGGTATCTTCGCTGGTCGCGTTGCTATCGTCGACGGCCACCGGCGCGTCGTTGATTGCACCGACGGTGATGGTCAGCAGGCCGGTATCGGTCAGGGCGCCGTCGGTGACGGTGTATTCAAAGGTGTCGCTGCCATTAAAGTTGGCCGCTGGGGTGTAGGTGTAGCTGCCGTCGGCCGCCACCACGATGCTGCCGCCCTGCGCGGTGGTGAAAGTCCCGACACTGGTGCCGGCAACGCTTAAGCTGTCGCCATCGAGGTCGGTGTCGTTGGACTGCAGATCGAGGGTCGACGAGACCGGGGTATCTTCGCTGGTCGCGTTGCTATCGTCGACGGCCACCGGCGCGTCGTTGATTGCACCGACGGTGATGGTCAGCAGGCCGGTATCGGTCAGGGCGCCGTCGGTGACGGTGTATTCAAAGGTGTCGCTGCCATTAAAGTTGGCCGCTGGGGTGTAGGTGTAGCTGCCGTCGGCCGCCACCACGATGCTGCCGCCCTGCGCGGTGGTGAAAGTCCCGACACTGGTGCCGGCAACGCTTAAGCTGTCGCCATCGAGGTCGGTGTCGTTGGACTGCAGATCGAGGGTCGACGAGACCGGGGTATCTTCGCTGGTCGCGTTGCTATCGTCGACGGCCACCGGCGCGTCGTTGATTGCACCGACGGTGATGGTCAGCAGGCCGGTATCGGTCAGGGCGCCGTCGGTGACGGTGTATTCAAAGGTGTCGCTGCCATTAAAGTTGGCCGCTGGGGTGTAGGTGTAGCTGCCGTCGGCCGCCACCACGATGCTGCCGCCCTGCACGGTGGTGAAAGTCCCGACACTGGTGCCGGCAACGCTTAAGCTGTCGCCATCGAGGTCGGTGTCGTTGGACTGCAGATCGAGGGTCGACGAGACCGGGGTATCTTCGCTGGTCGCGTTGCTATCGTCGACGGCCACCGGCGCGTCGTTGATTGCACCGACGGTGATGGTCAGCAGGCCGGTATCGGTCAGGGCGCCGTCGGTGACGGTGTATTCAAAGGTGTCGCTGCCATTAAAGTTGGCCGCTGGGGTGTAGGTGTAGCTGCCGTCGGCCGCCACCACGATGCTGCCGCCCTGCACGGTGGTGAAAGTCCCGACACTGGTGCCCGCAACGCTTAAGCTGTCGCCATCGAGGTCGGTGTCGTTGGACTGCAGATCGAGGGTCGACGAGACCGGGGTATCTTCGCTGGTCGCGTTGCTATCGTCGACGGCCACCGGCGCGTCGTTGATTGCACCGACGGTGATGGTCAGCAGGCCGGTATCGGTCAGGGCGCCGTCGGTGACGGTGTATTCAAAGGTGTCGCTGCCATTAAAGTTGGCCGCTGGGGTGTAGGTGTAGCTGCCGTCGGCCGCCACCACGATGCTGCCGCCCTGCGCGGTGGTGAAAGTCCCGACACTGGTGCCCGCAACGCTTAAACTGTCGCCATCGAGGTCGGTGTCGTTGGACTGCAGATCGAGGGTCGACGAGACCGGGGTATCTTCGCTGGTCGCGTTGCTATCGTCGACGGCCACCGGCGCGTCGTTGATTGCACCGACGGTGATGGTCAGCAGGCCGGTATCGGTCAGGGCGCCGTCGGTGACGGTGTATTCAAAGGTGTCGCTGCCATTAAAGTTGGCCGCTGGGGTGTAGGTGTAGCTGCCGTCGGCCGCCACCACGATGCTGCCGCCCTGCGCGGTGGTGAAAGTCCCGACACTGGTGCCCGCAACGCTTAAACTGTCGCCATCGAGGTCGGTGTCGTTGGACTGCAGATCGAGGGTCGACGAGACCGGGGTATCTTCGCTGGTCGCGTTGCTATCGTCGACGGCCACCGGCGCGTCGTTGATTGCACCGACGGTGATGGTCAGCAGGCCGGTATCGGTCAGGGCGCCGTCGGTGACGGTGTATTCAAAGGTGTCGCTGCCATTAAAGTTGGCCGCTGGGGTGTAGGTGTAGCTGCCGTCGGCCGCCACCACGATGCTGCCGCCCTGCACGGTGGTGAAAGTCCCGACACTGGTGCCCGCAACGCTTAAGCTGTCGCCATCGAGGTCGGTGTCGTTGGACTGCAGATCGAGGGTCGACGAGACCGGGGTACCTTCACTGGTCGCGTTGCTATCGTCGACGGCCACCGGCGCGTCGTTGATTGCACCGACGGTGATGGTCAGCAGGCCGGTATCGGTCAGGGCGCCGTCGGTGACGGTGTATTCAAAGGTGTCGCTGCCATTAAAGTTGGCCGCTGGGGTGTAGGTATAGCTGCCGTCGGCCGCCACCACGATGCTGCCGCCCTGCGCGGTGGTAAAAGTCCCGACACTGGTGCCGGCAACGCTTAAACTGTCGCCATCGAGGTCGGTGTCGTTGGACTGCAGATCGAGGGTCGACGAGACCGGGGTATCTTCGCTGGTCGCGTTGCTATCGTCGACGGCCACCGGCGCGTCGTTGATTGCACCGACGGTGATGGTCAGCAGGCCGGTATCGGTCAGGGCGCCGTCGGTGACGGTGTATTCAAAGGTGTCGCTGCCATTAAAGTTGGCCGCTGGGGTGTAGGTGTAGCTGCCGTCGGCCGCCACCACGATGCTGCCGCCCTGCACGGTGGTGAAAGTCCCGACACTGGTGCCGGCAACGCTTAAGCTGTCGCCATCGAGGTCGGTGTCGTTGGACTGCAGATCGAGGGTCGACGAGACCGGGGTATCTTCGCTGGTCGCGTTGCTATCGTCGACGGCCACCGGCGCGTCGTTGATTGCACCGACGGTGATGGTCAGCAGGCCGGTATCGGTCAGGGCGCCGTCGGTGACGGTGTATTCAAAGGTGTCGCTGCCATTAAAGTTGGCCGCTGGGGTGTAGGTGTAGCTGCCGTCGGCCGCCACCACGATGCTGCCGCCCTGCGCGGTGGTGAAAGTCCCGACACTGGTGCCGGCAACGCTTAAACTGTCGCCATCGAGGTCGGTGTCGTTGGACTGCAGATCGAGGGTCGACGAGACCGGGGTATCTTCGCTGGTCGCGTTGCTATCGTCGACGGCCACCGGCGCGTCGTTGATTGCACCGACGGTGATGGTCAGCAGGCCGGTATCGGTCAGGGCGCCGTCGGTGACGGTGTATTCAAAGGTGTCGCTGCCATTAAAGTTGGCCGCTGGGGTGTAGGTGTAGCTGCCGTCGGCCGCCACCACGATGCTGCCGCCCTGCGCGGTGGTGAAAGTCCCGACACTGGTGCCGGCAACGCTTAAGCTGTCGCCATCGAGGTCGGTGTCGTTGGACTGCAGATCGAGGGTCGACGAGACCGGGGTATCTTCGCTGGTCGCGTTGCTATCGTCGACGGCCACCGGCGCGTCGTTGATTGCACCGACGGTGATGGTCAGCAGGCCGGTATCGGTCAGGGCGCCGTCGGTGACGGTGTATTCAAAGGTGTCGCTGCCATTAAAGTTGGCCGCTGGGGTGTAGGTGTAGCTGCCGTCGGCCGCCACCACGATGCTGCCGCCCTGCACGGTGGTGAAAGTCCCGACACTGGTGCCCGCAACGCTTAAACTGTCGCCATCGAGGTCGGTGTCGTTGGACTGCAGATCGAGGGTCGACGAGACCGGGGTATCTTCGCTGGTCGCGTTGCTATCGTCGACGGCCACCGGCGCGTCGTTGATTGCACCGACGGTGATAGTCAGCAGGCCGGTATCGGTCAGGGCGCCGTCGGTGACGGTGTATTCAAAGGTGTCGCTGCCATTAAAGTTGGCCGCTGGGGTGTAGGTGTAGCTGCCGTCGGCCGCCACCACGATGCTGCCGCCCTGCACGGTGGTGAAAGTCCCGACACTGGTGCCCGCAACGCTTAAACTGTCGCCATCGAGGTCGGTGTCGTTGGACTGCAGATCGAGGGTCGACGAGACCGGGGTATCTTCGCTGGTCGCGTTGCTATCGTCGACGGCCACCGGCGCGTCGTTGATTGCACCGACGGTGATGGTCAGCAGGCCGGTATCGGTCAGGGCGCCGTCGGTGACGGTGTATTCAAAGGTGTCGCTGCCATTAAAGTTGGCCGCTGGGGTGTAGGTGTAGCTGCCGTCGGCCGCCACCACGATGCTGCCGCCCTGCGCGGTGGTGAAAGTCCCGACACTGGTGCCGGCAACGCTTAAGCTGTCGCCATCGAGGTCGGTGTCGTTGGACTGCAGATCGAGGGTCGACGAGACCGGGGTATCTTCGCTGGTCGCGTTGCTATCGTCGACGGCCACCGGCGCGTCGTTGATTGCACCGACGGTGATGGTCAGCAGGCCGGTATCGGTCAGGGCGCCGTCGGTGACGGTGTATTCAAAGGTGTCGCTGCCATTAAAGTTGGCCGCTGGGGTGTAGGTGTAGCTGCCGTCGGCCGCCACCACGATGCTGCCGCCCTGCGCGGTGGTGAAAGTCCCGACACTGGTGCCGGCAACGCTTAAGCTGTCGCCATCGAGGTCGGTGTCGTTGGACTGCAGATCGAGGGTCGACGAGACCGGGGTATCTTCGCTGGTCGCGTTGCTATCGTCGACGGCCACCGGCGCGTCGTTGATTGCACCGACGGTGATGGTCAGCAGGCCGGTATCGGTCAGGGCGCCGTCGGTGACGGTGTATTCAAAGGTGTCGCTGCCATTAAAGTTGGCCGCTGGGGTGTAGGTGTAGCTGCCGTCGGCCGCCACCACGATGCTGCCGCCCTGCACGGTGGTGAAAGTCCCGACACTGGTGCCGGCAACGCTTAAGCTGTCGCCATCGAGGTCGGTGTCGTTGGACTGCAGATCGAGGGTCGACGAGACCGGGGTATCTTCGCTGGTCGCGTTGCTATCGTCGACGGCCACCGGCGCGTCGTTGATTGCACCGACGGTGATGGTCAGCAGGCCGGTATCGGTCAGGGCGCCGTCGGTGACGGTGTATTCAAAGGTGTCGCTGCCATTAAAGTTGGCCGCTGGGGTGTAGGTGTAGCTGCCGTCGGCCGCCACCACGATGCTGCCGCCCTGCACGGTGGTGAAAGTCCCGACACTGGTGCCCGCAACGCTTAAGCTGTCGCCATCGAGGTCGGTGTCGTTGGACTGCAGATCGAGGGTCGACGAGACCGGGGTATCTTCGCTGGTCGCGTTGCTATCGTCGACGGCCACCGGCGCGTCGTTGATTGCACCGACGGTGATGGTCAGCAGGCCGGTATCGGTCAGGGCGCCGTCGGTGACGGTGTATTCAAAGGTGTCGCTGCCATTAAAGTTGGCCGCTGGGGTGTAGGTGTAGCTGCCGTCGGCCGCCACCACGATGCTGCCGCCCTGCGCGGTGGTGAAAGTCCCGACACTGGTGCCGGCAACGCTTAAACTGTCGCCATCGAGGTCGGTGTCGTTGGACTGCAGATCGAGGGTCGACGAGACCGGGGTATCTTCGCTGGTCGCGTTGCTATCGTCGACGGCCACCGGCGCGTCGTTGATTGCACCGACGGTGATGGTCAGCAGGCCGGTATCGGTCAGGGCGCCGTCGGTGACGGTGTATTCAAAGGTGTCGCTGCCATTAAAGTTGGCCGCTGGGGTGTAGGTGTAGCTGCCGTCGGCCGCCACCACGATGCTGCCGCCCTGCGCGGTGGTGAAAGTCCCGACACTGGTGCCGGCAACGCTTAAGCTGTCGCCATCGAGGTCGGTGTCGTTGGACTGCAGATCGAGGGTCGACGAGACCGGGGTATCTTCGCTGGTCGCGTTGCTATCGTCGACGGCCACCGGCGCGTCGTTGATTGCACCGACGGTGATGGTCAGCAGGCCGGTATCGGTCAGGGCGCCGTCGGTGACGGTGTATTCAAAGGTGTCGCTGCCATTAAAGTTGGCCGCTGGGGTGTAGGTGTAGCTGCCGTCGGCCGCCACCACGATGCTGCCGCCCTGCGCGGTGGTGAAAGTCCCGACACTGGTGCCCGCAACGCTTAAACTGTCGCCATCGAGGTCGGTGTCGTTGGACTGCAGATCGAGGGTCGACGAGACCGGGGTATCTTCACTGGTCGCGTTGCTATCGTCGACGGCCACCGGCGCGTCGTTGATTGCACCGACGGTGATGGTCAGCAGGCCGGTATCGGTCAGGGCGCCGTCGGTGACGGTGTATTCAAAGGTGTCGCTGCCATTAAAGTTGGCCGCTGGGGTGTAGGTGTAGCTGCCGTCGGCCGCCACCACGATGCTGCCGCCCTGCACGGTGGTGAAAGTCCCGACACTGGTGCCCGCAACGCTTAAGCTGTCGCCATCGAGGTCGGTGTCGTTGGACTGCAGATCGAGGGTCGACGAGACCGGGGTACCTTCACTGGTCGCGTTGCTATCGTCGACGGCCACCGGCGCGTCGTTGATTGCACCGACGGTGATGGTCAGCAGGCCGGTATCGGTCAGGGCGCCGTCGGTGACGGTGTATTCAAAGGTGTCGCTGCCATTAAAGTTGGCCGCTGGGGTGTAGGTGTAGCTGCCGTCGGCCGCCACCACGATGCTGCCGCCCTGCGCGGTGGTGAAAGTCCCGACACTGGTGCCGGCAACGCTTAAGCTGTCGCCATCGAGGTCGGTGTCGTTGGACTGCAGATCGAGGGTCGACGAGACCGGGGTATCTTCGTTGGTCGCGTTGCTATCGTCGACGGCCACCGGCGCGTCGTTGGCCGGGGTCAGGGTGCCTACACTGACCGGCGGGATAGAAACCTTCGGCGCAACCGTTCCGCCGGTCAAGCTACTTTCTGCACGAACTCCTTCGACCGCAGAGAATCCAGAATCCAGCGTGCCAAGCCTGTCGACTCCGCTCAGGGCCTCGCCCAAATCGTCGCTATATTCACCAACGCCACCCCCAGAGACCTGCGCAGCCGCCGCCGGCTCAATGGCATCGCCCAAAAGAGACTGCAGCTCGACCCCACCGGCAATTATTTGTCCATCGGGCAAAACCAGTTGCGGAGCATCTTGCGCCTCAAGCAGGCTGATGTAATTCAGCAGAACAATTGATTGTCCGGCTTCAAATTGGAAAATGAGATCCGTCTCGGTCGCGGCAACCTGGGCCTGATCCAATGGAAAATCCAGATGGACCTGGTCACCCGCGCTTACTTCAACGACAGCAGGCTGGTTTGTTTCCGGAATAGTGAGACGATAAACAGAAGCGTCATCTGTTGCGGTACGGGAGGCATCGGCGGGAACACCACCTTCGATCAAATCAGCCACTGTTAACCCCTTTGCATCAATAAATACAATGCAAGAAAAAAAACCTACGAAATTACTAAGGTAAACAGCGTTTTCATTTGACTTTACATTTGGATAAGGTTGCGCAGACTACATGAACCCGCTGCTACTTACAATAGCCCTAATTATTAAGCCACTCCAACTACAAAGGCAAGAAAATTAACGTGCCCCCATTGTCTACCATTATGGTAATATTTGTCAATCTCGATAGGCCTGAGCCTAAACCTTCGGTCCAATCGGGTCAAAACCAAGGAATAGTAATTTAAAAATACACCCCTTTCGTTAAAAACGCTTAAACTTTTCAAATTTCAATGGTAAATTAGATTTTCTTTGGTGTTTAAGCGCTTTTGAAGGATGCTGATAGAAACCCCGTTACCTCGATGGACAACCATGAAAAATGCAGCGAGCCCACAGCCCCCGGCAAAAAAATCACCGAGCAACGCCAATTCAACCGCTGGCTCAATTGATTACACCCCGCCACTGATCAGTTGCTTGGCGCAAATTTGCAAACTTCTGGGCAAACCGATTTCAGTAGAAGCACTGATCGCGGGCATTCCACAAGACGCTACGCTCAATCTCAAGGCCAGCATCCGCTCGGCAGAGGCAGCCGGGCTGTCGGCCAAAACCGTTTATCGACCAAAAATCAAAAACATCAGCAAACTCACCCTGCCTTGCATCCTGTTACTTGAAGACGATAACGCCTGCATCCTCACCGAAATTGCCGAGGATACGGCCACCGTTATCTTCCCCGAAGCCAATTTTGTCGAAAAAACTGTGCCGCTTGAAGAGTTGCAGCAGAGCTATCGCGACTATGCCGTCTTCACTCAATTACGTGGTCAGCTCGATGGGCGCGCCAGCTCTGTTCGGCTACATGACACAAAAGAGTGGTTCTGGGGAACTATTTTTAAATTCTGGCCGATTTACAAACATGTCATCATGGCGACCCTGACCGTCAACATTCTCGCCATAGCCAGCCCGCTATTCGTGATGAACGTCTACGACCGGGTGGTGCCCAATAACGCCATCGATACGCTCTGGGTTCTCGCCAGCGGTGTTTTTATTGCCTATTTTTTCGATTTTATCCTCCGCAACCTACGCGGATATTTTGTCGATACCGCCGGTAAAAACGCCGATATCATCATCACCGGCAAACTGATGCAGCACCTCATGGCGATCCGCCTCGACCAGAAACCGGACTCAACCGGCTCCTTGGCCAATAACCTGCGTGAGTTTGAATCGCTGCGTGAATTCTTTAGCTCAACAACCTTGCTGGCTCTGGTCGACCTGCCTTTTATCGCTATATTCATCGGCATTATTGCCTATATCGGCGGGCCACTGGCCTGGATACCGACTATTGCCGTTCCGATCGTCATTCTAATCGGGATCTTCATCCAGATCCCCTTTAAACGTTACATCGAAAGCAACTACCGCGAATCAACGCAAAAAAATGCCCTAATGTATGAAATAATCGGCGGCCTAGAGGCGATCAAAACCAGCCTGGCAGCCGGATCCATGCAAAAACGCTGGGAACAGATCGTCGCCATGAGCGCACGCTCGGCAGTCCAGATCCGCTCCCTGTCAACCTTTTCTATGAGCATCTCACAACTTGCAGCACAACTGGTCAGTGCAGGCATTATTATCTGGGGAGTCTACTTAATTACCGCTGGCGAACTGACCATGGGCGGGTTGATCGCCTGTAATATTCTGGTTGGCCGCGCCATGTCACCGCTGGCTACTGTGGCCGCCATGCTGACGCGGCTACAGCAATCCCGCGTCGCGCTAAAAACCCTTGATCTGCTCATGCAGATCCCAAGCGAACGACCGCACGATCAGATTTTTGTGCAGCACGAAAATCTACCCAACAGTATCAGCTTTGAGAATGTCAATTTTCAGTACCCACAATCGGACATCATGTCCTTAAAAGCGCTGAATATCACCATTCAACCGGGGGAAAAGGTCGCCATTATCGGCCGCATCGGCAGCGGCAAAAGTACCCTTGGCAGGCTGGCTCTCGGTCTTTATGAGCCACAACAAGGAGCCGTCAAGGTCGGTGGAGTCGATATCCGCCAGATGGACATTGCCGATTTGCGCCGCACCATCGGTTATGCCGCACAAGACGGCTGCCTGTTTTACGGCAGCATTCGCGAAAACATCGCCCTCGGCAATCCTTACGCCGATGACCGGGCCATTCTGCAAGCGGCCCACGCCGCAGGCGCGCTAGAGTTTATCAAAAGCCATCCGGCCGGCTTTGGTCGCCAAGTCGGTGAGGGCGGTAAAAATCTATCCGGCGGACAGCGACAAGTCGTCACCATCGCCCGGACCCTGCTGCAACAACCGGACATTCTGGTCCTCGACGAGCCGACCAACTCAATGGATAACACGACGGAAAATATTTTCCGCCAGCGCCTAGCGGAGGTGACCAAAGAACAGACCTTGTTGCTGATCACCCATCGCAGCAGCATGCTGACGCTGGTCGACCGATTGATCGTCCTGGATGCCGGCAACGTCATCGCCGATGGCCCCAAAGAGGCGGTCCTCGAAGCGCTGCAAAACAAAGAAATCCGCACCACTTAAATTGGGCCCGAGAATATTTATGAAATCCTTTATCGATAAAATCATCAATCTGTTCATTCCGTCTCACCGCGCGCGACAGGCCGGAATCGAGAAAAACGACCTCGATTTTATGGATGCACGCGATGCGTCCATTTACCAGACCGGGCACAATTTCGCCTACGTCCTGTCAGTAACCATCTTTCTGTTGCTGATCACTTTTTTGTACTGGGCCAGTCAGGCCGAGGTTGATGAAGTGACTCGCGGCATGGGCCAGGTCATCCCATCTCAGCGGGTACAGGTGATTCAGAATCTCGAAGGGGGGATTCTCGAAGAAATTCTCGTTGGTGAAAACCAGATTGTGCAAAAAGGCGACATCCTACTACGGATTAATAACTCCCAGGCGGCCAGCCAATACCGCGATGCCCGCAATCAAGCGCTTGAGCATGAGGCGGCACTGGCTCGGTTGACGGCCGAAGCCAACAGCACGAAACTGAAATTTGAGCAAAGTTTTACCGGCAGCCCACAGCTGAAGCAAGATCAACTGAACATCTTTAATTCCCGCCAGAACCAGCTGAACAGTGAATTGCGCATGATGCAGGCACAGTTGAGCCAGCGGCAGCAGGAAATCGCCGAAATGAAAGGCCGACAAAGACAACTGCGGAAAAGCCTGGTGGTGGCCAATAAACAGCTCAACATCGCCAAACCTCTCTGGGAACAGCAGCTCTACCCGGAAGTCGATTATTTAAAACTTGAGCGGGAGATCATCACCCTGCAAGGGGATATTGAAGCCCTGCAACTCGGGCAGCCACGAGTACAGCAAGCGGCCGAAGAAGCCAAACAGCGCATCGCCCAACGCAAGGCGGAATTCCGCTCTCAAGCGCTGGATGAACTGAGCCGCCGCCGCGTTGAACTTAAATCGATGCAAGAAACAATCTCCGCCGGCAAGGATCGAGTCACCCGCACCGATGTTCGCTCTCCGGTGCGCGGCACCACCAAACAGATCAATATCAATACCATCGGCGGTGTCATCAGACCGGGCGAAGCGATCATGGAGGTCGTCCCGCTGGACGATACCTTATTGATCGAAGCCCGTATCCGCCCCGCGGACATCGCCTTTTTACACCCTGGCCAAGCAGCCATGATAAAAATCAGCGCTTACGATTTTTCTATTTACGGTGGCATGCAAGGGGTCGTCGAACAGATCAGCGCCGACACCATCCAGGGGGAACACGAGGATGAAAGCTTCTACAAGGTCAAACTGCGCACCAAAACCAACGCCCTGACCTACCGAGGAGCAAAATTACCGATTATGCCTGGGATGACAGCCGGAATTGATATTCTGACCGGACAAAAAACGGTCCTCGACTATCTCCTGAAGCCGATCCTCAAAGCAAAACAGAATGCTCTCAGGGAGCGTTGATGGGCAACCGCCTCCAACAGAGGTATCAAGGGTACCTAGCGAAATACGGTCTGGCCTGTCTGGTCCTTTTCGGCCTATTTTGTACGGACCTCTATGCCGCGCAGCAGCAAAGTGCCGACAAGTTCCCGATACCTGCCAAGTCGGTCGAACTGTTCGACAGCATGCAATTTCGTGGCTCATTGAAAGCTTTCCAGGCCTGGAAGCAACTGGTCGTCATTGCGCAGCAACAGATGACAGCCTACGCATCCTGCTCAACCGACCCGGGCAGTTGCAACGCGGCGGCGCGCAGTTGGCAGCAGATGCTGACCACTGCGCAAAAGCTGGCTCCTTTCGAGCAACTGAAGTGGGTCAATCTATTTTTTAACCGCTGGCCCTATCGACTCGATCTGGAGACGTATGGGCTCAGCGATTACTGGGCATCGCCAAACGAATTCATGCGTTCTTCGGGCGACTGTGAAGATTACGCTATCAGCAAATACTTTGCCTTACGACAGCTGGGCTACCCGGCCATGGCGTTACGTATCGTAGTGGTAAAGGATAACATTCGGAATTTGGGCCATGCGGTGTTAGCCGTCTATCAGGACGAACAATTCTACGTCATGGATAATATGTCCGATCTGGTTTTGCCACAGCACAACTATAAACACTACCAGCCACAGTACTCGGTTAACGAACTGTACCGCTGGGCACATATTCGAAAATTTAAAAAGTTTTCCATAAATTCTTCAACCTTAAAGGGGCCTGAAAATGCAAAATAACGGGGCTGACAACCTATTCAACCAAGCAGTGCAAATCGACACGACGGAGCCGCTGAAACAGAAAAAACGCCTGTTCAGACTGAGCTGCTGGGTTCTGCTGTTGGTGGTTTCCGTGGCAGTCTTTCTTATTTATTGGGGACTGGATAACAAACAGAAGGCCCTCGAACACGCCCTGGAGAAACGGCTGGAGGTGCTGGCCAAAGGGCGCGTCGATGTCATTTCAGTCTGGCTGGAAGGTCTTTCCGCCCAGGGAAACCGGATTATTCATTCGGACCTGTTCCGACTCTATGCCTCCGAAGTCGACTTGATTGAAGAAGATATTTCCCTGCTGCTGACCACCCCACTGGGCACTGAACCTGCCGCCAATACAGAATATCAACAGCTGGCCGAACAGCTGCCGATGATGCAGAATCTGTTACGCGAATTCACCCAATATTCCGGCTTTTTATCCGGGCGCATCATCAACCGCTCCGGCCTCTCTTATATCGCCACCGATGCCGGGACAAGACCACTAAACAAAGATCAAGCCCTGCTGACCCAACAAGCGCTACGGGAAAATCGCATTATTTACTCTCCTGCCAAAGCGACCGGCAATGGATTGATCCTGCATATTTATCTGCCGATCCCGGCGCTGCAAATGTCAGACGAGACCACGCGCCCGGTTGCGGTTCTGCAGCTGAGCAAGAATATTTCCGGGAAAGTTAACGAAATCCTCTCCACCTCGCCGCTGATTGGTAAGGGCGAACAGACCCGCCTGCTGCAGAGTCAACAAGCGGAATATACCGAACTGGTTCCTTGGCTGCCGGGAGAAATCTTCCC
Source organism: Desulfuromusa ferrireducens (assembly GCF_055389805.1). Classification (NCBI taxonomy): domain Bacteria; kingdom Pseudomonadati; phylum Thermodesulfobacteriota; class Desulfuromonadia; order Desulfuromonadales; family Geopsychrobacteraceae; genus Desulfuromusa; species Desulfuromusa ferrireducens. The sequence continues at coordinate 1,557,301 of NZ_AP042415.1, read as the reverse complement.
GCTCAAATATGAGCTGGGGGTTAACGATAACCAGAATTTGCCCTTTGCCAAGCGAGCTGCGGCCAGAGAACAAGGTGATGTCTACTCTCTGGCACTCAAGGTTCCCGAGCTTAACTGGTGGGTGATGCAGCAGGCAGATCCAACCATCGCCATGACCCCTCTGGCCGATTATCGGCGCGTAACCATCAGCCTGGTGAGCCTCGGCAGCCTGCTGTTCCTGGTGCTATTGGGAGCACTCTGGTGGCGTTTGCTCGGGGTGGAAACACAAAAAACGGCCGATGATTTCAAACGCCTGGCACTGCAGTCCGAAGAACAGCGGCAGTTGCTCGACAGCATCAATGGAAACTTGTCTGAATATATCGGCCTAAAAGACAACAATGGCCAGTATCGTTACGTCAATCCGGCGTTTGCCGAAGCGGTCGGGCGATCGCAAAAAGAATTGATCGGACTGGACGATGCGGCGATTTTCGGTTTCGACACGGCAAAGCGGTTGGAACACTCCGATCAACAGGTGATCGCGAACCGCCAACAGGTCATCGGCGATGAAGTGATCTACCTGCAATCCAAACGACACGATCTGCAAATCGCCAAAGTTCCTTTTATCGATGCAGAAGGAAACCTGACCGGAATCATAGCCACATTTCGTGACGTAACGGAATTGCTCGAAAATCAGCGCCGCTCAGAGCGAGCCACCCGGCAAACAATTGAGGCGCTGGCGAAAACTGTCGAACTGAACGACCCCTATCTGGCAGGGCATTCACGGTTGATGAGCAGCCTTGCTGTTGCAACAGCAAACGCCCTCAACTGCCCCCCACAGGTTGCGGCAACGGTTGAAACCGCATCCTTTTTGTCGCAGATCGGAAAAATGTTTGTTGCTCAGGATTTACTACAAAAACCGGGCACCTTGACCGATGCGGAAAAACAAGCGGTTGAGAAACATGTCGAATTTTCGGCAAACGTTTTACACGACATTGAATTCGACCTGCCAATTTTCGACAGTATTCTGCAGATGAATGAATTCCTCGATGGCAGCGGCTATCCGAACGGATTACAGGGAGAACAAATCTCCCTGCCGGCACGAATCATGGCGGTCACCAATAGCTTTTGCGCTATGGTCAAACCACGCTCCTACCGGCCAGCACGACCACTTGACGACATTTTTGCCATTCTCGAGTCAGCGACAGACAAATATGATGCGGAAGTCATCCAAGCATTACGCAAAGTTGCCGGCTCCGCAGCAGGGAAAAAGTTACTTTAAAACCTACACCTCAAAACAAAAAGAGCGGATGCAGGCATGCCTGCATCCGCTCTTTTTATCGATTCTATTCAAACTAAACTATTTCTGCTCTTTAGCCTCACGCGGCCAGGGAGCACGCCTTTCTGGACCGACATAGCCATCCCCATTACGGTAGTCCCGTAACTTGGCTCCGCGGCGAATCACTTCCACCCAACCGTCACTGCGCTTAAAGCGTTGGATTTTCCCTGTTGCAACCAAAACGTCAAGAACATCGTTACTGACCGTACTGACCGTTCCATCAAGATAGACAACGCTGACCAAAGAAATTTTCACAGCCCCCCCCTGGAAGTTTTTATTAGTAGGTCTGTAAAGACTACACGACCTCATTCTGTTTTTCCACATCTATGCCTACATAAGTGTTGGATGACCTTAGGATCAGTAAACACCCACAGGTCGCGTTACTTTACAAAAACAGTATTTATTTATTTTCCGTAGTCGACAGGTTTAGTTCTTGACTTATAAGGTTGACTTGATAGAATGGCAAACAAAGAACAGGTGATTCGTCACCTGGGAGCCCGGTGGTACCCCCCCTCCATCACCGGGCTCTCTTTATTTTTACGCCCTCTCTCAACCAAACACCCACGACCTTGCAGCAAACTGCCACCTCAGATAGAATACAGCAACTCTACGTATACAAAACTCCTACAAAGACGGTGGACCTGCCATGAAGAAACACCTCAACATCGGCATCAAGACAGAAGAAACTGTCGGCAAAATTTACCGCAACATGACCAAGTCCCCTCGCTTGAGCACGGTTGTCCGGGAAACACTCCTGGAACTGGCAGCGGACGAAGACGACCACGCCAATCAGCTCCGCTTCGCCTTGCGCTTCCCTGAAGGATCAGTTGTTACAAGCATTGAAGACATGCTGCAGCAGTCGCAAAACCTGCTACAGCAGGCGGAACATATCCTGGAGAAAACCCTGTTGATCGAGGTCGATGACCAACAAGCCATCAGTATCGGTGTCGAACTGGAAAAGAATTTTAGTCAGATTCATATCGCCAATTCATACGACTTCAAGGAAAACAACCTTAAGGAGATGTTTGCCGCTATGGCCAAGGAAGACGAACGCCACTGCCAACGCTTACTTGATCTGCAGAAAAAGATCTGTCAGCCGTAAAACGCGCTGCAAAAAACTAACAAATTCTCGGCAGCTGCTCGCCGGCCAACATCTCAATCGCCCGCATGCCACCGATCGCCGTCTGCATCATCACCCGACCAGCGGAGCTCTGCGTAACTTCACCAATGATCGCCGCTCCGGCGCCCTCCGGTAACTGCCGCAGCAATTGCAAAGCCGCTTCGGCTTTTTCAGCGGCAACAATAACCAACAGCTTGCCTTCGTTGGCGACAAAGAGGGGATCAAGTCCGAGAATCGCACAAGCGCCGGCGACCGCTTGATTAACCGGCAAATCCGCCTCCAGCAGACAAATGTCGACCTGCGACTGCAGGGCAATCTCTTTCAAGGTTGTCGCCACCCCACCACGGGTCGGATCACGCAACACGTGCACAGCGTCACCAAGCTCGCTCAACAATGAGGCCACCAGACCATTCAAAGCCATGCTGTCAGTCTCGATATCGCTCTGCAGATCAAGACCTTCGCGACTGGCCAGCACCGCCATGCCGTGGTCACCAATACTGCCATTGATGAGAACTTTGTCGCCCGGCCGGGCAGCACTGCCAACAATCGTTAACTCGTGATCAAAAACGCCGATCCCCGATGTGTTGATGAAGATTTTATCCCCTTTGCCACGTGGCACCACCTTGGTATCGCCAGTGACGATCTTCACATCCGCTTTATCAGCCGCAGCCTTCATCGCTTCCAGCACTTCACGCAACTCACTTAGAGGCAAGCCCTCTTCGAGAATCAAACCGACACTCAGGGCCAAGGGCCGCGCACCGCTCATCGCCAGGTCATTGACCGTGCCGTTAATCGCCAGATCGCCGATATTACCGCCGGGAAAAATAATCGGATCGACCACATAGGAATCGGTGGTAAAAGCCAACCGGCTGCTGTCGATCCCCTCAAGGATCGCCGCATCGTTCTGATCGCTTTGCGCAACCTGTGAGAGGATCGGGATGATCAGTTCGTCGAGCAGTTGATGACTGAGCTTACCGCCACTACCGTGGCCAAGCAGAATGACATCGTTTTTCAAAACAGACTCCTGAATTTCAGCAGGACCTAGCATCGCCAGAGGCTGCTCAAAATGCTCCAGATGCTAGGCGCCTGAAGGCAGAGAAGTGAGGCGTAGCGAAAGCTACGTCGCAGCGCCGAAGCCAAAGGCAACAACGCAGATGGGGTATTTTCAGCAGCCGTATTTATACTCCGCCGCACAGGTTCCTTCGCTGCTCACCATACAAGCCCCGATCGGATACTCCGGCGTACAGGCCTTCCGAAACAACGGGCACTGCTTCGGCGTCACTTTGCCCTTGAGAATCTCGCCACAGAGGCATCCTTTATGCTCAATAGGCTCTTCGACCTCAACCGGCAACTGCTGCTCGGCATCAAATTCAGCATAAGCGGCAGAAATTTTCAACCCGCTGTCCGGAATGTCGCCGATGCCCCGCCAAGTCGCATCACAGGGCTCGAACACCTCTGCAAGCAGCGCTTGCGCCTTGCTGTTGCCTTGCGGCTTAACGATCCGCTGGTACTCGTTTTCCACCTCGGCACGGCCGGCAACAACCTGCTGGGCCAACAGCTGAATGCCGCGCAACATATCGAGCGGTTCGAAACCGGTCACCACGCAGGGAACCTTAAACTGATCGACCAATGGCTGGTAGGCATCCGCACCGATCACCGCACTGACGTGGGCCGGACAGATGTAGCCATCGACCTGCAACTCCGGATCGCTGGCCAGGGCAGCCATCGGTGTCGGCATGGTTTTATGTGCCGAGAGGACAAAGTAGTTTTTCAGGCCACGCTTTTTCGCTTCGACCATCGAACCGGCGATGGTCGGTGCCGTGGTCTCAAAACCAACCCCGAGAAAGATGATTTTTTTCTCGGGATTTTTCTCCGCCAGCGTCACGGCATCCAACGGTGAATAGACGATCTTGATCTGTGCCCCGCTCGCCTGCTCGTGCAACAGACTGCTGCTGGAACCGGGAACGCGGACCATATCGCCGAAGGTGGCGATGATGACATCGTCCTGCCGGGCATAGGCGACGGCGCGGTCGACATAGCCGATCGGCGTAACACAAACCGGACAACCGGGCCCGGAGATCAGTCGAATCTGCGGCGGCAACAAACTGCGGATACCATGCTGATAGATCGACATGGTATGGGTACCGCAGACCTCCATCAAGGTGATGGTGCCGGGATAATCGGCGACCTCTTTGGCGATGGCGGTCAGTAAGCCCTTGGCCAGTTGCGGATCACGGAACTCACTGGCGTACTTCATTCCGGCAAAATCCCGGCGGCCAGTACTTCGCGGAATATCTCAATAGTCTTTTCGGCCTCCTCCGGATCGATTTTTTCAATCGCAAAGCCGGCGTGCAGCAGGACATAATCACCAATCACCACATCGTCAAGCATCATCAAGCTGCCCTCACGACGCACACCGTCAACTTCACAGATCGCCGTGCCCTCTTCAATTGCAACAACCTTCATCGGGACCGCTAAACACATATCATCACCTCAAAGCGATTTCTTCGCTGCCAGTTTATTCCGTAACCAGGCGTACCACTGATCGAGGCCGTCACGATTGTAACAGGACAGCTCGATAATCTCGATCTCCGGGTTGACCCGCAGGGCATACTCGCGGCATTTTTCCAGATCGAAACGCAGGTGCGGCAGCAAATCCAGCTTATTGATCAACATCAGGCTGCTGGCGCGAAACATCTGCGGGTATTTAAGCGGCTTGTCCTCGCCTTCAGTGATCGAAAGAACCGCCACCTTGGCGTCTTCACCCAGATCAAAGGAAGCCGGGCAAACCAGATTGCCAACATTCTCGATCATCAGCACATCGGTCTTCTCCAGATCGAAATGCTCGACGCCGTGACCAACCATATGCGCGTCAAGATGGCAACCGGCACCGGTATTGATTTGATGCGCCGGCACACCGGTCGCGGCGATGCGGTCGGCATCGTTACTGGTCTGCTGATCGCCTTCGAGGACAGCGAAACCGAGCTCCCCCTGCAGATCCTTCAGGGTCGTTTCGAGGATGGTGGTTTTGCCGCTACCGGGAGAACTGACCAGATTCAGCACCAACAATCCCTGCTGCTGAAAGCGGGCGCGGTTATTGTTCGCCAGCCGGTTATTCTTCGACAGCAAGTCCTCTTCGATAGTGATCTTTTTCCCCCTACCATGTTCATGCTCATCTTGATGGTCATGTTGATGGTCATGATCGTGGTGATGATGATCTACCGGTCCGCAGCCGCAATCGATACACATGGTCAGTCGATCTCCATTTCTTTAACGCGCAATTCTTCACCAGAGAGCAGTTCGCTGGCGGCACTATCACACTCGGGACAACAGGCGAGAAATTCTTCGAGCGGGAATTCACAGGCACAGTCCCGGCAACGGGCGCGCGCCGGAATCTTTTCGATCAGCAGTTGTGCGCCTTCCAGCAAAGTGCCGCTGCTACAGGCCTCGAAACAGAATTCGAGCGCTTCCGGCACGACTCCGGCAAGGCTGCCGACTTCCACCGTAACCGAAAGGATCTTGACCGCCTGCTGTTTAATGGCGGTCTGCTCGGCGATCTCGACAATACTCTGCGTGATTCCCAGTTCGTGCAAAAAAATTCCCTTTACAGAAACAACAAAAAATGTCTTTTTAAAAAAAGCGAGCGAGACAAAATGTTACATTTTTTCGCTAAATGCTCACTATAGGCAAATTCACTAAAAAAGCAAGTCACCCCCCAGCGGTATACGGTATCCCCTTCGCGATATACGGTAACCGCCCTATCAAGGCGATACGGTACAGCTATGCACAGCGGAAAAATCTATATCTGCGATGCGGAACAAAACTCCCGCCAGCTTCTGGAAAAAAACCTTAAGCTTCAGGGCCACCAGATCGTCAGCTATACCCAGGGGAACAGCCTCTTGCAGGTACTGGAGGAACAGGACGAGGTCGCCCCCGATCTGATTCTTATCGATATGCACCTGCCGGACATTTCCGGACCCGACCTGTTGCGGCGGATCAAGCGCTTGCGGCCGCAGCAACCGGTGGTCACCATGAATGCCTTCGGCACGGTTCGCGGTGCCGTCGAAGCGATGAAGCAGGGGGCCTACGATTATCTGCTCAAACCATTTACGCCGAGCGAACTGAACACCCTGATCGACAAACTGATTGAGCATAACCGGCTGGTCTCGGAAAACCGCTCCTTAAAAGCGGAGATCCGCCGCCGCTTCGATCCCGAGCAGGTGGTTTTTAAGAGCCCCTCCTTCGGCCAAGTCTTCAAACTGGCGCAAAAGGTCGCTCCTTCGGAAGCCAACATCCTGATCATGGGCGAAAGCGGCACCGGCAAAGAGATTATCGCTTCAACCATCCACTACAGCAGCAGGCGCAGTGAGCAGCGTTTTCTCACCATCAACTGTGCCGCCTTGACCGACACCCTGTTGGAAAGCCAGCTGTTCGGCTACGTCAAAGGCGCCTTCACCGGTGCCGTCGGCAGTCAGCGCGGCTTGATCGAGGAGGCCGAGCAGGGCACTCTATTTCTGGACGAAATTGGCGATATCAGCCCGGGGCTGCAAGCCAAACTGCTGCGCGTGCTGCAGGAGAGAGAGTTTATTCCGGTCGGATCGACCAAAGTACGCCACGCCAATGTTCGCTTTATTGCCGCCACCAACAAGGACCTAGAGGAAGAAGTCAAAGCCGGACGCTTCCGTGAAGATCTCTACTACCGCCTCAATGTGGTCATTCTTCAGGTTCCACCGTTGCGTGAACGCCCCGAAGACATCGAGCCCCTGGCCAGGCTGTTCGTCGAGAAATTCGCCGGACGCGACAAACTGCTACTGACCTCCGACGCCATAAACCTGCTGCAGAGCTACAGCTGGCCGGGCAACGTCCGTGAGCTGGAAAACATTATCGAGATGGCCGTCATCCTCGCCGATGAAGGCGAGATAGATATCGCCCAGCTACCTGCTAAACTGACTGCCGACCAAGTCACGCCGATGGCCATGCCCGAGGCGGGGATGCCGCTGGAAGAAGTAGAAAAGCTCTATATTGAGCAGATCTACCACGAAACCGGCTATCACAAATTACGCACCTCGCAGATACTTAATATTGCCCGCCGCACCCTCGACCGCAAACTGCAGCAGTACAATATCAACAAGGACAATCTCCTCGACGAGACAAAATGACGCACCCTGTTTACTTTTGTCCGTATACACTTTGACCAACCAGACCCTTCCTGCCGTATACCTCTAATTGTTTCGCTGCTTTAGCACTCCCTAGACACTTTTGGGCACAGTACTTGCGTATCCGCTCCCCCTGGTGTGTTCTGTGGTCCCAAGAGACCCTTCACGCACTTCGCAGTGCCACCTGCTATTCGGTTGCTCGGTCTATGCATTACCCGGCGCCCGATAATTTCTAAAAGGGTCCCACCAGGGCCGCAAAAAAGGAGAGAAGTGAACCATGGCAAAAATCGTCATTGATCCAATCTCGCGCGTCGAAGGCCACATGAAGGTCGAAGCCGTCGTTGAGAACGGAGTCGTCAAAGAAGCAAAAAGTTCCGGCATGATGTACCGGGGCCTGGAGAACATCCTCATCGGTCGCGACCCACGCGACGCAGCCCGTATCGTGCAGCGCATCTGCGGCGTCTGTCCGACCTCTCACGGGCTGGCTGCCGCATTCGCCCTCGATGAAGCCTACGGCGTCAACGGTGCCATCACCGACAATGGCCGAATTCTGCGCAACCTGATTCAGGGTGCCAACTTCGTTCAATCACACATCCTGCATTTCTACCAGTTGGCCGCGCTCGATTATGTCGACGTGGCTGCCTGTGCCGATTATACCGGCGGTGATCCCGACCTGACCAAGGTCAAAAAGTTCATCGGTCGTGGCCATCTTGGTCCTTTTGTGCCGCGCTACGAAGGCGACTACCGCCTGACTAAAGAAGAAAACATCGCGGCGACCGGTCACTACGTCAAGGCCCTCAACATGCGCCGCCTGGCCCATGAAGCGGTTTCGGTGTTCGGCGGAAAAATGCCGCACAACATGTCGATCGTTGCCGGTGGTGTTACTGCTGCGCCGACTATCGATAAGATCGCCGGTTTCATCTGGCGCATGGAGCAGTTGATCGACTTCATCGACGCCTACTATCTGCCGGACGTCATGATGGTGGCAAATCGCTACAGCGACTACTTCGGTATCGGTGCCGGCTGCAAGCAGTTCATGTCCTTCGGCTGTTTCGATCTCGACAGCGATCCCGATCTGACCAAGCGCCAGCGCTGGCTGCCACAGGGAATCGTCACCTCCGACCTGAAACTGCGCCGCCTCGATCCGAACAAGATCACCGAAGAAGTGCAAAGCAGCTACTTTGCCGACCACGGCGCCCAGCACCCCTACGACGGAAACACCATCCCCGAGCGCGACAAAGCCGGCGCTTACAGCTGGATCAAGTCGCCACGTTACGACGGTGAAGTCCTCGAAGTCGGCCCGCTGGCACGGATGCTGGCCAGCTATGTCTCCGGCGATAAAGCCGTGCAAGGCTTGGTCAACGGTGTGCTCGGCAAGTTCAATGCCGGTCCGGAAGCGCTGTTCTCGGTGCTCGGCCGTCACGCCGCCCGCGCTATCGAAACCAAACTGGTCGCCGAAAAGCTCAAAGAGTGGGCGCTGCAACTGCAGCCGGGCCAGCCGACCTTCACCGACTTCAACCTCGACGTCAACAGCCGCGGCATGGGCTTGCACGAAGCTCCGCGCGGTGCCCTGGGGCACTGGATCGTCGTCGAAGGCGGCAAGACCAAGAACTACCAGGCCGTGGTCCCGACCACCTGGAACGCTGGTCCGATGGACGCCAAGGGTCAGCCCGGTCCAATCGAGCAGTCACTGATCGGCACCAAGGTCAAAGATGCCAACAACCCCTTTGAACTGGTCCGCATCGTCCGCTCTTACGATCCCTGCCTGTCCTGCGCGGTGCACGTCGTCACCCCCAAAGGTGAAGACCTCGGCCGCTTCGTCGTCGGAGCGCAGTAATGGAAGCCGCAGCCCAGTATCGCGAACCCTACGCTCCGCTGCTGGTGATGGCGGTCGGCAACATCCTGCGTATGGATGACGGCTTCGCCGATGCCGTTCTCGGTCGTTTGGCGAAACTCGATCTGCCGGAGGATGTCGAGCTGTTCGACGCCGGGACCAGCGCCATCGACCTGATGGAAGTATTTAATGGGCGCGAAAAGATGATCGTTCTCGATGCGGTTCGCGGTGGCCAGGAAGCAGGCACCCTCTACCGTTTCAGCCCGCAAGAGGTTGAAGATGGGGCGCTGCCGATGAACTCACTGCATCAGGTCGGCCTGCTGGAAACCCTCAAGCTGGGGGAACTGGTCGACTGCAAGCCGAAAGAGACCGTCGTCATCGGCTGCCAGCCGCTGGAAACCGGTCTCGGCATCGGCCTCAGCGAGCCGGTCAAGGCGCAGATCGAGCGGGCCAGCGAATTGGTGCTGCAGGAAATCAACAGTTATTTAAATTCAAATATTTAGGAGATATACAATGGCTCTTTCACGACGTTCTTTTCTGAAAACGTCCGCAGCAGGGACCGCCGCGCTCGGCGTCAGCCTACTTGACAACCCGACCCTGCGCAGCGCTTTCGCTGCTGCCGTCCAGGAAACCCCGGTGGTCTGGCTGGCGTCCGGCTGCTGTAGCGGTTGCTCGGTGTCACTGCTGAACAGTTTGGCACCACGGATTCAGGATGTGCTGCTCGATCAGGTATTGCCTGGCCATCACATCTCGCTCAACTTCCACCCGACCATCATGGCCGCCAGTGGCGACCTGGCGATGCAGGCAATGTACGACACCGAAGAGAAGCCGTTCATTCTGGTCGTTGAAGGTTCGGTGATGCTGGCCGACGACGGCATCATGTGCGAAATCGGTGAGAAAAACGGTCACGGCATCCACGGCAAAGAGCACATCAAGCGGATGGGCAGCAAAGCCAAGGCGGTTCTCGCCGTCGGCTCTTGTGCCTCTTACGGTGGCGTCAACAAGGCCAACATGAACCCGAGCGGCTCGGTCGGCGTCAAAGAATTCTTCGCCCAAGAAGGCATCACCACCCCGACCATCAACCTCCCGGGCTGCGCCATCCACCCCGACTGGTTCGTCGGCACCCTGGCAGCGCTGCTGCTGCACGGCCCGGAAGCGATCAAGCTCGATAAAATCGGCCGCCCGGAAATGCACTATAAAAAACTGATTCACGACAACTGTCCGCTGCGCGGCCTGTTTGACAAGGGCGAGTTCGCCGAGAAGTTCGGCGATGCCGGCTGTCTCTACAAGCTCGGCTGTAAAGGACCGATGGCCCACGCCAACTGCCCGGAAAAGAAATTCAACTCCGGCACCAACTGGTGCATCGAAAACGGCCATCCCTGTAACGGCTGTACCGAACCGGAATACCCCTTTGAGGGCAGCATGTGGGACACCGTGCCGCTGAGCACAGCCACGCCGCCAGCGACCTATCCTCCCATCATGACCGACAACAAGAAGTCGATCGATGTCACGCCCGGCTACGCCGCACTGGCTGGTCTGGCCGCCGGCGCTGTTGGCGCCAAAGTGATGGGAAAGAAGAGCGATTCTGATAGTGAATAATGTTCGTAGGCTAAGCAAAAAACGCCAAATGCAAGGCGCGCGATTTTTGAGCAATGAGGCGTACCCAGGTACGTCGAAGCAGCTCAGAAATTGTAGTAACGCCGCAGTTGGTGAGTTTTTGCGACGCCCCGGAATAGGGAGTAGACAATGGAACTCGATCGCAGAAAATTTTTAAAGATCGGCGCAGTCGCCGGGGGGACCGCTGCCTGCAGCGTTGCTTCTCCGGCCATGGCGCGCGACCAGCGGGAGCCGGATCCGAACTGGTACGGCATGCTCAACGACAGCACCCGCTGTATCGGCTGTAAAGCCTGTCAGGTGGCCTGCAAAACAGAAAACAAGCTGCCAACCGAAAGTACCCTGGGCGATGAAAAAGCCTTCGGCACGCCGCTCTACGATTCGCCGCGCGAACTGTCGGAGCACACCTACACCCTGATCAAAATGCATCAGGATGAAGCCAGCAAAGAGAGCACTTTCGTCAAGCAGCAGTGCATGCACTGTGTTGATCCAGCCTGTCAATCGGCCTGTATCGTTGGTGCGCTGAAAAAACAGCCGAACGGCTCGGTGGAATACGATGCCGGTCTGTGCATGGGCTGCCGCTATTGCATGGTTGCCTGCCCATACAGCATTCCGCAGTTTGAATGGTTCAAAGCGATTCCGTCGATCAAAAAATGCACCCTGTGCAGCGAAACTCGTTTGCAGAAAGGCCAGCCGACCGCCTGTTCAAGCGCCTGTCCGGCCGATGCTATCACCTTCGGTAAGCGCGAAGAGCTGCTGAAAATCGCTCGCAAGCGGCTTGAAGATGAGCCAGAGCGTTACCTCAATCATATCTACGGAGAAAAGGAAGTCGGCGGCACCAACGTCTTCTACCTGACCAAGCCGAAGGTAGCTTTTGCCAGCCTCGGTTTGGGTGATTTTGAATACAAGGCGGTTTCCGGGCTGACCGAAAGCATCCAGCACCGGATCTTCCAGTATTTTATTCCGCCAATCGCCGTTTACAGTATCCTCGGCGGCATCATGGCTTACAATCAGCGGCGTAAAAAAGAAGCCGGCAAATTAGGAGGTGACGATGAGTATTAAAGCGGCGCCGCTGCATCACAAATTTATCACCCCCAACTTCTGGTTTCTGATCTTCTTGATGGTCAGCGGGGCGGGATTCGCTTATTTCCGTTTTTTCGAAGGCTTTGGCTCGGTCACCAACATGAGCAAGGCCTACCCCTTCGGCCTGTGGATCGCTTTTGACGTCGCTTGCGGGGTTGCCCTGGCGGCCGGTGGTTTTACTACCGCGGCAATCGTCGAGATTTTCGGTCGCGAGAAGTATCATGCACTGGTGCGACCAGCAATCCTGACCGCCTTCATCGGTTACTTTCTGGTCGGCCTGGCGGTCTTTTTTGACCTCGGCAAGTACTACAACATCTGGCACGCGCTGGTTTATTGGAACGGCACCTCAGTGCTGTTCGAGGTGGCCTGGTGCGTCATGCTCTACCTGACCGTGCTCGGCATCGAAAACCTGCCGAACATCATCGAGCAGTTCAAGGGCAATGTTAGGCTGCCCGGTGCCCTGTCGTCACTGAACAAGCCGACCGACTGGGCCCTTGGCAAAGCCGACTGGTTCTGCCGCAAAACCATGGCCTTTTTCGTCATCGCCGGTGTGGTGCTCTCCTTTGGTCACCAATCATCGCTCGGCACCATGATGTTGATCGCCCCCTACAAGCTGCACACCCTCTGGTACACGCCGCTGTCACCGCTGCTGTTTTTGACTTCGGCAGTTTCCGTCGGTATCCCGATGGTCATCTTTGAGGGCACATTGGCAACCAAGTTCTTCGGCCGCAAACCGGAGACCGAACTTCTGGGCAGCTTTTCAAAATACATCCCACTGCTGCTCGGTACCTACCTGCTGCTGCGGATTGGTGATCTCGCTTACCGTGGCGTATTGGCCCAGGCCTTCGACGGCAGCGTCGCCGGCAATTCCTTCCTGCTCGAATTCGCGCTGTTCGCCATCCCGTACTTCATGTTTAAACAGCAGTCGGTGCGCAAGAGTGGCAGCAAGTTGTTCCTCTGCTCGTTGTCGGTGATCTGCGCTGTGGTGCTGAATCGTTTCAACGTCTTTTTGATCGGTGTTGATATGGGAGAAAACTGGAACTACTTTCCGTCGGTTGGCGAGTTCGCCGTGACCTTCGCCTTTTTGGCCCTCGGCGTGATGATGTACAAGATCGGTGTTAACTATCTGCCGATTATGGAAAAAGAGCACTAGCACGAAACGACATCTGTGCAGCGTAATAAAAAGCGGGCCCCCGTTGATCGGGAGCCCGCTTTTTTACCTTAACGGTATAAACCATCAAGCTTAAAAGGAGATCGGGAATCGCGGTTTAAAGCTTCGATTAGTGATCTCAACATCTATAATGGTCGTCAAATCGACATTCAGACAAGAGCAGCTTTCTACTTCCAGGCAGAAAAATGAAATTTTTCCCGCCATCTCGCGAGAGCTGTAGGGCTCAAACTCCACAGACTGCGCCGGCACATCATCTTGTTTCGCTTTCAGTTTTAATTTGACAATTTTACGCTGGCGACCGGCCTGTGAAATCAATTCTTTAAAAGACATGAAACTTCCCCCAAGCGGTTAATCTGCTATTATTTATTAAAACTAGTCGCACTCATTTACCACAGCTAACATTGTCACGCAACATACAGAAGTATAAATAATGAAATATTAACAACATTCTGATTTTCTTTTTTATGCCGAGCAAAAACAGCAACCGGTCAAATGTATACAAAATGGTTAAACTTGACCAAAAGCTGCATTCCAGACTAAAGTTTCTTTGTTTACAAGTCAGCTTTCACAAGTCCTCTGCCTGCACGTGATCGGCTATAACCACTGATGTTGCCAAAACCTTCACCACTATCAGAGTCCGATGAATTTTCGAACCGACCCCAGTGGCGGGCGATAGAGACAACCGAAATTTTGCGCTTTGTCCGCTCTTTGCTGCTGGCCTACGATGTGGTCGGCGTACAGAAAAAACGCGGCCGACTGGTGCTGGACAACCTGCAGGACGCCGCCGACCTGATGCTGGAATTCCCTCCCGGCGTGCATTCGCCAAAGAAATTTTTGTTTCCCAATTGGGATCAGCTGTTCCGTTTCAAGATGGATGAAAACATTCTGCTGCAACCGGAGAGCGCCGCGCCACCGCGGATCATTTTCGGCATGCATCCTTGCGACCTGCACGCGGTCAAAATTCTTGATGACTGCCTGTTCGAAGGTGAAACCGACAGCTCCTATCGCGCCAAACGGGAAACCACACTACTGATCGGCGTTGACTGCACCCCGGATGAATATTGTTTCTGCACCAGTCTCGGCACCGACCGGATTGCCGATGGTTTCGACCTGTTCCTGCATCGCCGCGACGGTCATTACCTAATCCAGATCGGCAGCGAACGGGGCCAGAAACTGCTGCAGACCCACGCGCCCGAAACCTTTGACGGGGCCGAAGAATCGCCGTTGCCACTACAGCTCAAGCAGTGCAGCAACCAGATCCAGTTTCCGGTCGAGTCGCTGCCTAGCCTGCTGGAAGAAGCCTACGAAAACAGCATCTGGCAGGAACTCGGCGACGACTGTCTCGGTTGCGGCTCCTGCACCCTGCTCTGCCCCAGTTGCTACTGCTTTAACGTCCAGGACAAACTGGAAATCAATCTACAAGAAGGCCAGCGGGTGCGTACTTGGGATTCCTGTCAATTCGACCAGTTCGCCCAGGTTGCCGACGGCAAAAATTTCCGCTCCAGCCAGGCCGACCGGCAACGTCACCGTTTTTACCGTAAATACAAATACCTGTGGGAAAAGCACCAGCGTACTGCCTGTGTCGGCTGTGGCCGCTGTCGCCGCGAGTGCCTATCGACTATTGACCCGGTCGAGGTGCTCAACCGGCTGTTTGCCGCTTCACCGCCACCAGTCAGCAGTAATCCGGGCAGCGAATATCAACCACAGATGGCACTTATCAGCGAAATTCAACAACTCTCCGAGCAAGATCGCTTATTCCGCCTGCGCTTGCCGCAGGAGATCAATTTCACCCCCGGCAGTTTTGTCCAACTTTCGGTTTTCGGCCTCGGCGAAGCCCCCTTTTCCATCGCTTCCGCCCCGGATAATGGGCGCGAGATCGAACTGGTGGTACGCAAGGCCGGAGCCTTGACGCAAGCCCTGCACCGCACCCGTCAAGGCGACAGCATCGGCGTTCGCGGTCCTTTCGGCAGCGGCTATCCGCTGGAGAAAATGCACGGCAAAGACCTGTTGCTGGTCGCCGGTGGCCGCGGACTGCTGGCACTGCGTTCGCTGCTGCTGGCAACGCTGACACAACGGCACAAATTCGGTCGTATCTTTCTGCTCTGCGGTGCCCGCGATATCGAATCGCTGATGTTTCCAGACGACCTGCTTGCCTGGCATCAATCGACTCAGCTAGACTGCCGGATTGCCGTTCAGGACCAGCAAAACCCCTGGGGAATACCAGCGGTGGACGTCAGCTACCTGTTCAAAGACCTGGACATCGATCCGCAACGCACCATTGCCGCCGTTTCCGGGCCACCGGAAATGTACCGTCAGGTTAACCCGCTGCTGTTCCGTATGGGACTGGATGACGACAGCATTTACCTAAACCTGGAACGGCACATGAAGTGCGGTCTGGGCAAATGCGGAAAATGCCGGATCAACAATATCTGCGTCTGCGAATGCGGACCGATCTTCCCCTACAGCAGCATCAAACACTTGGCCGAAGCGATCGAACGATGAAAGCACGTATCGGATTTTTTGATTTTGCCGGCTGCGAAGGCTGCCAGTTGACGGTCATGAACCTCGAAGAAGAACTGCTGCAGGTACTGCAACTGGTCGAATTCGTCGAATTCCGTGAACTGATGAGTGAAACGTCTGCGCAACTGGATATTGCTTTCGTCGAAGGAAGCATCTGCCGTCCCGGCGACCGGGAACGCTTGCGGCAAATCCGCCAGCGCAGCGAGATTCTGGTGGCGCTCGGCTCCTGTGCCGACAATGGCGGCGTCAACGCCTTGGGCAGCGATCGGACCCCGGAAGTGCTCCGTCAGCAGGTTTATGGCGCCGACTTACCGCACCTCTACACCGAAACACCACAACCATTGTCAGCGGTGGTTGCGGTCGACTACCGGATTCCCGGCTGTCCCATCGACGGTCAGGAATTTCTCTCGATTCTGCAGGCGCTGCTGCTCAAACAACATCCCGAATTGCCCAGCTTTGCTGTTTGCGTCGAGTGCAAACTGGCGGAGTATCCCTGCAGTTTTGATTACGGACAAATCTGCCTCGGACCGATTACCCGGGCCGGTTGCCGGGCGATCTGTATCGATGGCGGTGGTTACTGTCGTGGCTGTCGCGGTCTGATCGACAACCCACGCACCTCCCCCTATCATCGGATCCTGGAACAGCATGGTTTGAGTGTCGATGAGATTCTCGACCAATACCGCATGTTCAACGTCGGCGAGAAACAACCATGAAAATCGAACTCGATTATCTGACCCGTATCGAAGGGCATGCCCATCTGGTGGTCGATCAGAGCAAAGGGGAAATTACCGCCTGCCATCTGGAGGTGGTCGAAACACCACGTTTTTTTGAGGCGATGCTGCAGGGGCGCCATTACAGCGATGTCGCCACCATCGTCGCGCGGGTCTGTGGTGTCTGCTCAATCTCGCACAGCCTGGTCTCGCTGATGGCTACGGAAGCCGCCTTGAAAATCGAGGTTCCACCCCAGGCGCAATTGCTGCGGCGGCTGCTCAGTTATGGCGAGATCATCCAGAGTCATCTGTTGCAGCTGTATTTTATGGCCCTGCCTGACTATCTGGGTGTTCCCAGCCTCTTCCATCTGCTGGAAGAGCGCCAGGAACTAGTCTCCCGCGCGCTGCGACTGAAGCGCACTGCCAATCGTATTTGTCAGGTGGTCGGTGGCCGACCGATCCACCCAGTGACCACCTGTCTGGGCGGATTTTCGGCGCGACCGGAAGCGAGTGAGCTGAAAAAGCTTCGGCAGGAACTGGTAGCGGCGCTCCCGGATCTAGAAGCGACCGTTGAATTGTTTAGCGATTTCATTTACCCACAATTCAGCCGCCAGCGCGAAGCACTCTGCCTGCAGGCGGACAATCAATACCCGTTGCACGGTCAGCAAGTATGCAGCAGCAGTGGTGACACCTCAGCGGTCAGTGATTACCGCGAGCAGATCGAAGAGTACCTGTCACCGAACTCAACCGCCAAACTGGCGCGGACCGAACGAGGCAGTTACATGGTTGGTGCCCAGGCACGGTTGCGTAACGGCAGCAAACAATTGTCACCGATGGGCAGCAAGGTTTGCAGTGCGCTGCAATTAAATCCAGCCGGTCTCAATCCTTTCGAAAATATTAAAGCGCGACTGGTGGAGGTGGTCCACTATACAGAGGAAGCCTTGCATGCCATTGATGACCTGTTGCTCTCCGGTATGCACAAGATTCTCAGTAAAGAGACACCGACAGCAGGGGGACAAGCGACTGCGGCCATTGAAGCGCCACGCGGCCTGCTGTTTCACAGCTATCAGTACAACCATCAGGGTTTGCTTGAAACGGCCGACTGTGTGATCCCAACGGCGCAAAACCTGGCGGCGATAGAAGAAGACCTACAACTGTTGCTGCCAGACCTGCTTGATCAACCGGAAGAGCAGCTGCGCAAACGGTTGGAAATGCTGATCCGTGCTTACGACCCCTGCCTGAGTTGCTCAACCCACCTGCTAAAAATTGACTTGGTTTAGCACCATGCCCAGCGTGTTAACCCGGATTATCGGCGTCGGCAACCCATTGATGGGGGATGACGGCATCGGCATCAGAGCCATCGAGCTGTTACAGAATGAAGCCCTGCCTCAATCGGTGGAATTGATTGACGGCGGTTGCGGCGGGCTTAACCTGCTGCCACTGTTTACCGACTGCAGGCAACTGATCATTATCGATGCCGCTGATTTCGGTGCCGATGCGGGCCGCATCAGAGTCCTCAAAAACTGCGATCTACACCGCATACCGATTCTTCCACCCCGGCAAAGTGGTCATCAATTCGGTCTGGCGGAAATTCTCCGGCTCGCTCAAAAATTAACATCAATGCCCCCCCTTAACCTCTACCTGATGCAAATCAAAAGCTGTCAGCCGAACAGCGGATTATCTTCGCAAGTAACGGCAGTATTGCCCGATCTGATCCAGAAGGTTACCAGTTCGACGATCAATAATCACACCTTAAATAGTCCACTTTTTACGACAAACTACCGTATTTAATTTGTGCGAGATTTCAGTAACTTAAAAGCAAAAATGTTTACTACTATTTAAGTCCTCTATTAAGATATTACTATTGTAATAAATCAATGTTTCTGCTAGCCTTAACATTCACTAAGAAATTGCATTTGTTTCGTCGTCTGAGGGGGGTACAAAAGGAGTATTGGCATGGCACAACCGGCGCAGAGCACGTTTAAACTAAAAATCTTCCACAAGATGGGACTGATCGCCCTGCTCGGACTCATCGGCATGTTAGCTCTTGGCGGTATTGGCTATTTATCTACCAGCAAAATCGACTCCACTGCAGTGCAAGCGCTGGACAGAAATGATGACATTCGAAACAACCTGGTGTCGAGCTACGATCAAGCACTAAACAGTGAAAGTATCGCCCGCGAGCTGGGCAACCTGAACCGTCGCTTGATTGAACTGATGGACATGGTTATCAGCGGCCCGAACAGGGGCGTCTCTGAACAGCAAATCTTGGCCGAGGCACAACATCTGGTCCAGGAAGCGGAACTGATCTACAAGGTTCCAGGCAGCGAGCGGATAATCGAAGGAACAAAAAACAGTATCGGCAAAGTCACCGTCAACAATTTTGTCGATGTTGCAACCCTGCTGGAATTTGAACTTCCTGACCTCTACAGCCTTAAGGGCAACAGAAGTAAATTCAGGGCTCGCCAGGGTGACATCGCCTTGTCAATGGCCAAGATGTACTATTTCATCTCCAAGAATTTGCAGGAGTTGGCAGGCAACAGCCTGGCGGAAGTAAAAGTCGCTAAACAAACTCTGGATCAAGCGTTGCAAAGTGCCGATGCCGAAATGGCAAAAACCCGGCAAAACCTGCATGCCTCTTCAAATCAGGCAGCTATCAGCCTGATAATCGTCTTTGTTCTCACCCTGACCGTTGTCGGCATCGTCTTTGGCCTGTTCGCGCGCAGCATCACCAAGCCGCTACAAGCCACCGTCGAAATGACCCGCTCCCTACGCGAAGGACGGGTTTCTGCCCGGTTAAACCTGGGCCAACGAGGCGACGAGTTCGGCTCCATGGCCAGAGGGCTGAATGATTTTGCTGATACTCTTGAGCATGAAGTTGTCGATGCCATGCAAAAGCTGGCTGCGGGCGATTTCAATATCAATATCCATCCGAAGGATCAACAAGACCTGGTCCGCACCGCGTTGAAGCAGACGGCCGACAAACTCAGCGAAGTCATGGCGGAAATTCTCAACGGCAGTTACCAGATTTCCAGCGGCAGCCAACAGGTTTCCGACAGTGCCCAGACCCTTTCTGATGGCGCCAGCTCCTCCGCTGCGTCACTGGAAGAAATCAGCGCATCAATGAATGAGATGTCCGGGCAGATCCAGCTGAGTGCGGACAATGCCGACCAGGCAAATCAATTGTCCACCGAAGCGAAAGTAACGGCCGAGTCCGGCAACCAGAAAATGCAGCAGATGGTTACAGCGATGATTGAAATCAGGGATTCCGGCCAGGGGATCAGTAAAATCATCAAAGCCATCGACGAGATTGCCTTCCAAACCAACCTGCTGGCTTTAAATGCCGCCGTCGAGGCCGCTCGCGCCGGACAACACGGCAAAGGTTTTGCCGTCGTCGCCGAAGAGGTCCGTAACTTGGCGGCGCGCAGCGCCAAAGCGGCCAGTGAGACCACTGACCTGATTCAGGAATCTGTTACCAAAACCGAAAATGGCGTACAAATCGCCGACGAAACAGCCAACGCCCTGGCAGAAATCGTCAACGGTATTACCAAGGTTTCTGATCTGGTCGAAGAGATCGCTACCGCCAGCAAGGAACAGGCTCACGGTATTGCACAGGCCAACCTTGGGCTGACCCAGATCGATCAAGTCATCCAGACCAACACCGCGACTTCGGAAGAAAGCGCGGCGACCAGCGAGGAGCTGTCGGCCCAGGCTCAGCGGCTCCAGCAACTGCTCTCCCATTTTCAACTGCAGCAAAAAGATCTGGCGCCCACCGAGCAGGGAAACTACAACAACAACCCCCACGCCAAGACGATCGGCTGGAATAATAGCTAAGATTCATGGGCCCCACCCCTTGCTTGGGAGTGGGGCCCATGAACAGCTTCTCCGCCAGCCGTAATCACATGCAATTTTCCGTATACGATTGGAACATTGATTGTTTTTTTCCGCTGTCCAGTGTATCTTTACCTGTCCTAACAAAACACACTAAACAGATAACTCATTTCTAAATTGAAGCTATAAAGGAGAACGCGCATGTTCGGATTAGGAACTCAGGAACTGTTGATCATCTTGGTACTGGTAATGATCGTCTTCGGTGCAGGTAAATTGCCTCAGGTTGGAAGTTCTCTTGGCAAGGGACTGCGCAACTTCAAAAAAGGGGTCAGCGAAGTCAGCGAAGATGATGATGAAATTGAAGAAGCAAAAGTGGAAGAAATCACCGAGAAAAAAGACGGGGACAAAGACGCCTGATCGGCCGCGCGATAAACTGCTAAAAAGGGGCGTTCCCAACCGGAACGCCCCTTTTTTATTAACCGCCAATCCCCTGCATGCGCCTTTGCCCAGGGCTGTGATCCTCGCCGATACCATGGCGCTCTGGCTTAGCGGCAACCGACTTCTGCAGCAGCTCACCCAAGACATCATCATCAATTCCCGAGCGTAAAATCGAACGCAGATCAATTTCGTGCGAAGAGAGCAGACAGGGCCGCAGTTGCCCATCCGCCGTCAACCGCAAGCGATTACACTCACCGCAGAAATGCTCAGAAACCGCGGGAATAATACCCACCGTGCCGATAGCCCCAGCCAGCCGATAGATCCGCGCCGGGCCGACCACCCCGGATCGCTCTTCCTTGCTGAGTGTTGCCAACTGCTGCAGATCGGCCTGAATCCGCGCCGCCGGATAAAGCTGCTCCGGGGTATATTCAAGACCGTCACTGACCGGCATAAATTCGATAAAACGCACTTGCCAGGGATGGGAAAATGTCAGCCGTCCAAAATCGACAACCTCATCCTCGTTAACCCCGAGGATCGGCACCATATTGATTTTAATTGGCCCCAACCCGGCGGCCTCAGCCGCTTTCAATCCCTCAAGCACCCGCGGCAGAGCATCGCGCCGTGCGATCTGGGCGAAACGCTCTGGCTTGAGGCTGTCCAAACTGACATTGACCCGCGATAAACCGACCTGCTTGAGCTGCTTAGCGCAATCAGCCAGCAGCAAGCCATTAGTGGTCAACGTCACCTCAGGAGCCTGCGGCAGCTTGACCAGAGATTCGATAAAAGCGACAATCCCTTTGCGCACCAACGGTTCACCACCGGTGAGCCTTATTTTTCGCACGCCCATAGCAACGGCAATGCGGGCCACCCGATAGAGTTCCTCGTAACTGAGTACCGAGCCGTGACCGACCGAGGGGACACCCTCTTCCGGCATGCAGTAACGGCAGCGTAAATTGCAACGGTCAGTGACCGAAATACGTAAATAATCGATGGTCCGACAATAGGAATCTTGCACAGCTATCTTCACCTCAAAAAAGAACAGCTGCCCGAAATAGCAGCTGTCCCAGTATAACCTGATCGGCAGGAAGCAAACAACTCTGTTTACTTCTCAGCGCCTTCCGGCAGCAGGGCTTCAAAGTTGCGTTTTTCAACGCAACAGCGATAGGCCTCTTCAATGCTGATTTTTTCCGCGTCAAGCAGCTCCTTCAAGTGGCTATCCATCAACTGCATGCCATCTTTGCGCGCAGTCTGGATAATCGATGGAATCTGAAAGGTTTTGCCTTCGCGGATCAAATTTCCAACCGCCGCATTGCCGAGCATAATCTCCAGCGCCGCGATCCGTCCCTTGCCGTCGGCGGTCTTCAACAGCTGTTGACAGACCACCCCTTTAAGGCTGTCGCCGAGCATTGAACGGACTTGCTCCTGGGCATCCGTCGGAAAGACATCGATAATCCGATCGATGGTTTTCGGCGCTGAATTAGTGTGCAAAGTGCCGAACACCAAATGCCCGGTTTCGGCGGCGCTCATTGCCATTTCAATGGTTTCCAGATCACGCATCTCACCGACCAGGATAATATCCGGATCTTCCCGCAACGCCGCCCGCAGGGCACTGGCAAAGGACTGGCTGTGGGTGCCGATCTGCCGCTGGTTCATCAGCGACATCTTGTTCTGATGAATAAATTCCAGCGGGTCTTCCAGGGTGAGGATATGCTCTTTGCGGGTACTGTTGATCAGATCGATCATTGCTGCCAAGGTGGTCGACTTGCCACTACCGGTCGGGCCGGTCACCAGCACCAGACCTTTTTTGAAGCGGGTCATCTTGCGCACCCCTTCCGGCAACTTTAACTGGTCGGCGGTCAAAATCTCACTGGGGATAATGCGGAAGACGGCCGCGATACCGCGATAGGTATCGAGCATATTGCCACGAAAACGGGCCAATCCAGGGATTTCATAGGCAAAGTCGAGATCACGAGTTTCCTCAAACTTCTGCCGCTGTTCATCATCAAGGATTTCGTAGAGTAGCGCCTGGGATTGCTCATTGGTCAGGTCAGGCGACTTAATCCGCACCATATCGCCATGCAGGCGCAAAAGTGGCGGTGCTCCGGTAGAAATATGCAGGTCACTGGCACCCTGCTGCTGCATCATCTTGAAAAGTGCATCAATTTTTGCCATCAATTGACTCCTGGCGGACAAGTTTATTAACGATTTTTTATTTTGCCAGTCCCATCAGCCCCTGTCAAGCAAACAGAGCGAAGAAGACTTGCTCAGAGAATCGGTGCTATGCTATCTTTCGCGGCTCGTAAAAAATAACCGTTTTTGGAGGAGTTAGATGAGTAAAGCACTGGGACTTATGTCGGGCGGACTGGACAGCACCTTGGCGGCAATGGCGCTGTTGCGCCAGGGCATCGAGGTGACCGGCATCTCTTTTGTTACCCCCTTTTTCGGCGCGACCAAAGCGCAGATCGCCGCCAACAAGATCGGCTACCCGCTGATCATTCAGGAGATCAGTGACGTTCATCTGCAGATGGTCAAGCAGCCGAAATACGGCTACGGCCGCAACATGAACCCCTGCATCGACTGCCATGCGATGATGTTTCGCCTGGCCGGTGAGCTGATGGAAAAAGAAGGCTTTGACTTTCTCTTTTCCGGCGAAGTCCTCGGCCAGCGGCCAATGAGTCAGAATGCCAATGCCCTCTGTTCAGTCGCCAAGCACTCCGGTTACTCCGACCGGGTTTTGCGCCCGCTCTCCGCTAAACTCCTGCCGATCACACCGATGGAAGAAAACGGTCTGGTTAACCGAGAACAACTACTCGACTTCCATGGCCGCTCACGCAAACCACAACAGGCCTTAGCCCGCCAATGGGATTATCCCGACTTTCCGGGCAGCGGCGGTGGCTGCCTGCTGACCGAAGCAGGCTTTTCCAGTCAACTACGCGACTTGCTGCAGCACGACCCAGAAGCGACATCCGCCGATGTTGAACTGCTCAAGGTCGGCCGGCAATTCCGTCTCTCGCCGAGCGCCAAACTGGTTCTGGGGCGCCAGCAAGCCGACAACGAAAGCTTACAGGAGCAGGCCAACGCGCAACACCTGAAACTACGCTGTACAAATTTCAGCGGCCCCCTCGGACTGTTCTGCGGCGAACAAACCGAGCAGGACATGACAACCGCTGCGGCCATTCTCGCCTCCTACGGTAAAGGAAAAAATGAAGCCGAAGTCGACGTCCTGTTTATCAACGATGAGCGCGAGTTTGAACTGCGCGTCAAACCGATGCCCCGCGAAGAATCCCGCGCCTTGCTCATCTCATAAATAATGGAAGACGGGCGACCCAGCGGGTCGCCCCTACAAAAACAAAAAAACGCCCCGCCAGATTTCTCTGACGGGGCGTTTTCATTTTACAACTTACAGCTTAAATGGCTGGACTACATCATGCCGCCCATGCCACCCATGCCGCCCATGCCACCAGGCATGCCGCCGCCCATACCGCCACCATCGTCAGCAGATGGCTTGTCAGCGATCATTGCTTCGGTGGTCAACATCAGACCGGCAACCGAAGCAGCGTTTTGCAGCGCGCTACGGGTAACCTTGGTCGGATCGAGGATACCGGCTTCGAGCATGTCACAGTAAATGTCAGCAGCAGCGTTGAAGCCGAAAGAGCCTTCGCCGTTACGAACCTTGTCAGCCACGATAGCACCTTCGCAACCAGCGTTGATGGCGATCTGACGCAGCGGAGCTTCGAGAGCGCGCAGCACCAGGTCACGACCGAACACCTGCTCGCCGTCCAATTCGAGGGCAGCAACAACCTTAAGGACACGCAAGTAAGCAACGCCGCCTCCAGGAACGATACCTTCTTCAACAGCAGCGCGGGTTGCGTGCAGAGCATCTTCAACGCGGGCTTTCTTTTCCTTCATTTCGGTCTCAGTGGCAGCACCGACTTTAACAACAGCTACGCCACCGACCAGCTTGGCGAGACGCTCCTGCAGTTTTTCACGATCGTAATCGCTGCTGGTCTCTTCGATCTGCGCGCGAATCACCTTGACGCGACCTTCGATAGCAACTTCGTCACCAGCACCATCAATGATGGTGGTGTTGTCTTTGTCAACCACGATACGCTTGGCGGTACCGAGCATGTCGAGGGTGGCGTTCTCCAGCTTGAAGCCGACTTCTTCGGAGATCAGCTGACCACCGGTCAGAGTAGCGATATCTTCGAGCATCGCCTTACGACGATCGCCAAAGCCTGGAGCCTTAACAGCACAGACATTGATGGTGCCGCGCAGCTTGTTGACCACCAGAGTCGCCAGCGCTTCGCCATCGAGGTCTTCGGAGATGATCATCAGTGGACGACCAGCCTTGGCAACCGGCTCAAGGACGGGGAGAAGATCCTTCATGGTGCTGATTTTCTTGTCGTAAATCAGGATCAGAGCGTCTTCCAGAACCGCTTCCATGCGCTCGGCATCGGACACGAAGTAAGGAGAAAGGTAACCGCGATCGAACTGCATCCCTTCGACGGTCTCGAGGCTGGTATCCATCGACTTGGCTTCTTCGACGGTGATAACGCCTTCTTTACCGACTTTTTCCATTGCTTCAGCGATGATGTTACCGATGGTCTCGTCGCTATTGGCCGAGATGGTGCCGACCTGAGCGATTTCCTTGTGATCAGCAACCGGCTTGGAGAGTTTGGCCAGCGCTTCAACAGCGACAACAACCGCCTTGTCGATACCGCGCTTGATTTCCATCGGGTTGTGACCGGCAGTAACCAGCTTGACGCCGTCCTTATAGATAGCTTGAGCAAGCACGGTCGCAGTGGTGGTGCCGTCACCGGCAACGTCAGAAGTCTTGGAAGCAACTTCTTTAACCAGCTGAGCGCCCATGTTTTCGAACTTGTCTTCCAGCTCGATCTCTTTGGCGACGGTAACGCCGTCCTTGGTGATCAGTGGAGCGCCGAACGACTTGTCGATAACAACGTTACGGCCTTTAGGACCGAGGGTAACCTTAACAGCGTCGGCCAGGGCGTTAACGCCGGCAAGAATGCTGCCACGTGCTTCTGTGCCAAATTTGATCTCTTTAGCCATGATACTTATATCCTCCGTAAAATATTTATTTAGACAGTACGATAATCTAAAAGCTGTTTCGATTTTGTGTTCCAGCAAGGCGCGAGCAGCGCAGACGCGCAGCATAGCTTAATGCTATGTGAGCATTTGAGCAGCACAGCAACGCCGCTGGAGCGCAAAAGCGAAATCAGCCTACGACACCCAGGATGTCGTCTTCGCGCATGATCAGGTACTCAACGCCGTCAACCTTGATCTCGCTACCGGCATACTTGCCGAACAGCACCAGGTCGCCCTCTTTAACGTCGAGAGGCAGCACTTTACCTTCAGGGGTCACTTTGCCTTTACCGGCAGCAACAACTTTACCTTCTTGAGGCTTTTCCTTAGAGACGGTATCAGGGATGATGATGCCACCTGCGGTGGTGGTTTCTTCTTCGACACGCTCAACGATGATGCGGTCCTGCAATGGTCTGATGTTCATTGTGGATCTCCTTTCACTTCAATTAAATACGTGGGCCCAAAGGCCGGTGCGGTTTTTATACCAAAAGACAAATAAGAGACTAAGTCGCTACGATAACGGTGACTCGCTCTTATTAAGTGGTTACGTCTCTCATCCGACTGTTAGCACTCGACACTGAGGAGTGCTAACAGCGAACAATAATAGTCTGACAATGATTATTGTCAAGTGATTTTTTTCGTCGAGAAAGGGCTATCTATCGCCGTTAGCGGTCGGAAACAGCAGCGAGAAATTGATCGGCAAGAGAGGTTGCGATTTTTTCGGCCAACTTGCGCCGTTCAGCTCCAAGCGATGAGTAATCATTTTGAAAAAAAGATTCCGTCGGAAAAGTCAATTGCAGGGCCGGCTCAGAACGTCCGAATTGATAGAGGCGGATGCGACTACGAGCCTTGATATCGGTCATGGTGCTGCCGATTTCCTCAATATAGGCAAAGATTTCTCCGGTCAGATAGTCCCTCTCAGCCAGCCAGTCGGCATCGATCTGCGTCAGTCCCTGCTTTAAAATGATAAATTCGACCCCCTGCTGTGCTCCCTGATTGCTAAGCCGATCAACAAAAAAGTCGAACAACTCTGCAGAAACCTCTTCGGGGACCATGATCGTTTCAAAAGGAACAATATAGAGTTGCCCAGACTGCAGTTCAACAGAGGACACGGAACGCTCCACCTGCTGCGCAGACCCAAAACAGGAGCAAAGAAAAAAACAGAGACAGAAGATAAATAAACGCGACATTTCGAACCTCGGAATCAATAAGAGAATGACAACTCAGCCACGGCAGCCATTGTCGGTAGATAGCATCATCCCCTTAAGGGAGCCTAAAGGAGTCATTGTCCGCAAATAATGACCTGAAAAACCGTAGTAGCAAGGATTAACAACCATAAAACGGACAGTTAATGCAATTTTAACGACAATGAAATCCGTTCATTATGGCTAAATCTTTTTACCGGCAATAAATATTAGTATTGACATTTTCTACCACGTTCGCTATACGGACAGGAGATAAAACCCTTTTCTATTTCTGCATGGCAAATAAATACTATGATTGAATTTGATATTGGCAAAAAAATAAAGGCTTTGCGCAAGGAAAGAAAACTGACCTTGCAAGATGTTGCCACCGAAACCGGTTTCTCCCCTGCGCTCATCTCGCAGATTGAGAATAACAATGTCTCTCCACCAATCGCAACCCTTTCTAAGATCGCGCGATTTTTCGATGTGAAAATGAGCTTCTTCTTCGAGGAGGGCGAAGGGGCCACCCGTTACGAAATTGTCCGCAAAGACGACCGGCGCATCGTCAGTCGTGTCATTTCCAAAGACGGGACCGGGCATGGCTATACCTACGAGACCCTCTCCTATCGCAAAAAAAATAAAAAAATGGAGCCCTTCCTGCTCACCGTCAACGAACGGGCGCAAGAAGAAACCCTCTATAATCATGAAGGGGAAGAGTTTCTGCTGATTCTCAGTGGCAGCGCCGAACTGATTCTGGACGATGAACGTTTTATGCTGGAAGCTGGTGACGCCGCCTACTTTGACTCGACCGTTAAGCACCGCCTACTATCAAAAGACGGCGCAACAGTCCAAGTTCTTGCAGTGGTCACCCGCTAACCCCGAGAACTCCCCGACAACGACCCCGATATAACTTAAATCGCCTTGAACTAGAGCGAAAACGCAGCTTCAGCGACTGAAAGCAACTATCAAGCACAACAAAAACAGTAACGAAGGGACCAGCTTATGAGCAGCTTTGAAAAGAAGACCATCGCCGACTGGGAGACCCAGGCGAAGAAGGAGAAAAAGACCGACGACCTCTCCAACTTCAAATGGGACACCGCCGAAGGGATTACCGTCAAGCCACTCTACACCGCAGCCGACACTGCCGACCTGGAAACGGCCGACACCCTGCCCGGTCTGGCCCCCTTTGTCCGTGGCCCAATGGCAACCATGTACGCTGGCCGCCCCTGGACGGTACGCCAGTACGCCGGATTTTCTACTGCCGAAGAATCGAATGCCTTCTACAAGCGCAACCTGGCTGCTGGCCAACAAGGGCTTTCGGTCGCCTTCGATCTGGCCACCCACCGTGGCTACGATTCGGACCATCCCCGGGTGGAAGGTGACGTCGGTAAGGCCGGAGTCGCCATCGACTCGGTTGAGGACATGAAAATCCTCTTTGGCGACATCCCCCTCGACAAGGTCTCCGTGTCGATGACCATGAACGGTGCGGTCCTGCCGATCCTCGCCAACTACATCGTTGCCGCCGAAGAACAGGGCGTCAGCGAAGATAAGTTGGCCGGAACCATCCAGAACGACATCCTCAAAGAGTTCATGGTTCGCAACACCTATATCTACCCGCCAGCCCCCTCGATGCGCATTATCGGTGATATCATCGAGTACACTAGCCAGAAGATGCCGAAATTCAACTCCATTTCGATTTCCGGCTACCACATCCAGGAAGCTGGCGCCAACAACGCCCTGGAGCTGGCCTTCACCCTGGCTGACGGCCTGGAATATGTGCGCGCCGCCATCGATAAAGGCCTGGACGTCGATTCCTTCGCGCCGCGCCTGTCGTTTTTCTTCGCCATCGGCATGAACTTCTTCATGGAAGCCTCCAAGCTGCGCGCCGCCCGTTTCCTCTGGGCCAAGCTGATGAAGCAGTTCAATCCGCAGAATCCGAAATCCTCAATGCTGCGCACCCACTGCCAGACTTCCGGTTGGTCGCTGACCGAGCAGGACCCATACAACAACGTCATTCGCACCACCATGGAAGCGATGGCAGCCGTACTCGGCGGCACTCAGTCGCTGCACACCAACGCCCTGGACGAAGCGATCGCCCTGCCGACCGATCACAGTGCGCGGATTGCCCGTAACACTCAGTTGGTCATTCAGGAAGAATCGGGCATCTGCAACGTTGTCGATCCTCTCGGCGGCTCCTACTATGTTGAGTCTTTAACCAACTCGCTGATCGAAGAAGCCAGCAAAATCATTGACGAGATCAACGACCTCGGCGGCATGACCAAAGCGATCGAATCGGGCATGCCGAAATTGCGCATCGAAGAATCGGCCGCCAAGAAGCAGGCCGCCATCGATTCCGGCCGCGACGTTATTGTCGGTGTCAATAAGTATCAACTGGCCGAAGAAGATCCCATTGAGGTTCTCGACGTCGATAACGCAGCAGTGCGCCTGTCGCAAATTGCCCGTCTTGAAAAAATGCGTAGCGAGCGTGACACTGCCGCCTGCCAGCAGGCCCTTGACGCCATCACCGCAGCCTGCGAAAGTGGTCAGGAAAACCTGCTCGACCTCAGCGTCAAGGCCGCCCGCTTGCGCGCCTCGGTCGGTGAAATTTCCGATGCCATGGAAAAAGTCTACGGCCGTCACAAAGCCGAAATCAGATTGGTCTCGGGTGCTTACGGATCGATTGTGGAAGCAGATAAAAACTTCACTGAGTTGCAAGAACGCGTCGAGACCTTCGCCGCAAAAGAGGGGCGCCGGCCACGAATTCTGGTCGCCAAGATGGGCCAGGACGGTCACGATCGCGGCGCCAAAGTGGTCGCCACCGCCTACGCCGATGTCGGTTTCGACGTTGACGTCGGACCTCTCTTCCAAACCCCGGAAGAGGCCGCCAAGATGGCGGTCGAAAACGATGTCCATGTGGTTGGTGTCTCCAGTCTTGCGGCTGGCCACAAGACCCTGGTGCCACAGCTGGTCGCTGAACTGAAAAAACTCGGTGCTGATGACATCGTCGTCGTTTGCGGCGGCGTCATTCCACGTCAGGACTATGATGCCCTGTTTGCCGCAGGTGCCGCCAGAATCTTCGGACCCGGCACGCCGATCACCGTCTCAGCCAACCAGACGCTGGATGCGATCGAAGGGAAGTAAAAACACTTAAATCATCTCGCACAGAGCCACAGAGGCACGGAGTAAAAGCAATAAATTCATTGTTTTCTTCGTGTCTTTGTGGCTTGAGTGAGCGAAAGCGAACGGGTGCGAGCTCAAGGTCAAGAATTTGCCAAATATCGATATACTTTCCAGCGGCGTCCGCTCCGGTAATATCCGCTCTCTCGCCAAAGCGATCACCCTGATCGAAAGCCGCAACCTCGATCACGCAAAAGATGCGGCTGAGCTGCTCGACAGCTTGCTGCCCGATTCCGGCAACTCGATCCGCGTCGGCATCTCCGGAGTCCCCGGGGTCGGCAAAAGCACCTTTATCGAAGCGCTCGGCATGCACCTGATTGAGGCAGGGCACAAAGTCGCCATCCTCGCCGTCGACCCAACCTCGCAACTCTCCGGCGGCTCGATTCTCGGCGACAAAACCCGCATGGAAGAGCTCTCCCGCGAAAAACATGCCTTCATCCGCCCCTCACCCTCCAGCGGAACACTTGGCGGCGTGGCGCGCAAAACCCGCGAGACCATGCTGCTCTGCGAGGCCGCCGGCTACGATGTCATCATTGTTGAAACGGTCGGCGTCGGCCAATCGGAAGTGACCGTCGCCTCGATGGTTGATTTCTTTTTGCTGCTGCAACTGCCGAATGCCGGTGACGAACTACAGGGGATCAAAAAAGGTGTGATGGAGATCGCCGACGCCATCCTGGTCAATAAAGCCGAAGGCGACAACCGCCCCAAAGCCGAACTGGCCCGCCAGCAGTACGCCAATTCCCTGCACCTGCTAAAGCCGAAAAGCGCCAACTGGCAAGTTCCGGCGCTGCTCTGCAGTGCCCTGCACAATCAGGGAATTACGGAAATCTGGCAGACCATTGTCGAATTTGCCGACACAATGAAGCAGCACGATGAGTTTGAAACCAAGCGCCGCCTGCAGGCCAACGACTGGATGTGGTCACTGGTGATGGAAGAACTCAAGGATCTGTTCATGCGCAACAAGAACGTTGCCGCCCTTCTCGAGCAAGTCCAAACCGGGGTCAACCAGGGGATCACCACCCCGGGAGTGGCAGCCCGTCGACTGATAGACACGTTCAGACGCAGCCACTAAATCAACCGCAGTATAAACAGTTACAAAACAGCTGGCAGGAGATCAGAAATATGACCGAAAAAATCAACCACATCGGCATCGCGGTAAAGAATCTGGAAGCGGCCATTCCGCTCTATCGCGACCAACTCGGCATGGAGTTCGAGGGCAGCGAAGAAGTCTCCGAGCAAAAAGTGCGGGTCGCCTTTTTAAAGATCGGCGACAGTCGCATCGAATTACTGGAACCGACATCGCCCGATTCTCCGGTTGCCAAATTTCTGGAAAAGAACGGCGAGGGGATTCATCACATGGCCTATGAAGTTAAGGACATAGAAGCTGCCCTTGCCGAACTGAAGCAAAAAGGGGTACGCTTAATAGATGAGACGCCCCGCAACGGCGCTCACGGCAGCCGGATTGCTTTTTTGCATCCGAAGTCAACAGGTGGCATACTCACTGAAATTTGCCAATCAGCGCACTGATTCAGAACGCTGTTATGCTCGGCAAGGGCGCTGCCAGTGGCTACTTAAGCAGATTGTACTTTTTTCCATTGACTTTAGTCTGCAGAAAATTATACTCGGTTCTAATTTGAAGCACAGACGCGGAAGTTAAGGCGCTGCCAAATTGGCAACCGGGTCCACAATGGAGATGGGCCGATGACCAAAACACTGCTAGCAATTCTTTTGCTCTTCGCCGCGACAGCGCTACTGCCACTACCAGCACAGGCCCTGCTGCAAAAGGGCAAGCCGCTCCCCGAAATAACCGGCGAGACCATCGACGGAGAGCAGTTTGCCCTCAGCAGCCTCAAGGGCACGCCGTTCATCCTTAAGCTTGGGACAACCTGGTGTGGCACCTGCGGCATGCAGTCAAAAGCGATCAACGAACTACAGGACTTTCTAAACGAGAACCAGATCCAGTTTGTCGAGGTTTTCATTCAAGAGAGCGCAAAAAAGGTCCGCAAATATTTTGACAAAAAAGGTTTTCAACTGCCCGACACCATCATCCTGGATAATGGCGAGATCACCAAGCAACTTAACGTATATGGTATTCCCAGGATCATACTGATTGACAAAAACCACCAAGTTTACCGCGACGGTGAAACCATCTCGAAGCGCAACCTGAAGAAAAAACTGGAACAAATGCTGACAGTTGATTAGGATGTTACCGCGCTGCGCTCTGTGGTAAAGAACCAACAGTCCCCTGTTGCAGTAAAGCTACAAAACACTAATACGCGTACAAAGAAAATGAGACCAGCCCAATAAACAAGCACCATTTTTATCGCCAGAACAGCCAGTTACAAAAAATAAAAACCTGTTAAATATTTTGGCATTGTTGCTGCATATTTTGAAATTGTATTTTCAGTCCCGTGGCGAATTAGCCGCACTGACTGAAATGATGATTGTGACCATCTACGGAGGCTCCTGCATGAAGAAGTTCGTCGCCCTTTCTCTCGCCACCCTACTAATTATCAGTCTGACTGCTTGTGCCGGCGCCGGCAAAGCGGACGTGCGGGTTAAATGCCCCGCCTGTGGCTACGAATTTGAGCCGTCCTAAATAATCAACAGCAACTTAATCACTGCCGAATGGTTCGGCAATTCCACAATCCCTTTTAGGAGGAAACACCCAATGAGCAGATTCACGAAAATCATGGTCGCCCTGCTGGCGATCACCCTGATTGCTGCCCCGGCTTTCGCCGAGGACCGCCTCTCACTTTCCGGTTCCTTTGACATGTACGGCCTGTACACCAACAACGTTGATCTTGACGATGCTGCCCAAGATTCTGAGTCCTTGTTCGACCAGCGTTTCCGTATCGGCGGCACCATCGCCGTTGCTGAAGGCGTCGCTATCAAATTCCGTGCCGACATTGCCGAAGGCAACTTCGGTGATGGCGCCGATGCTGGCAACAACGCATGGAACTTTGACGATGCCTACGTCCAGTTTGACACCGACATGGCCACCATCAAAGGCGGCATGCACTACCTGTCCCTGGGTAAAGGAATTGCTTTCGAAGATCGCGCTTCCGGCTTCTCCCTCACCACTAAAGGCGCCGCGCCGGTCATGATCGGCTATCACAAAGAAACTGAAGACGCAGAAGGCACCTACAACGACAGCACCGACGACATCGAAGTCTACCTGCTGCAAGCTTCCCACAAGACCGACCTGTACAGTGGCAAGGTATTCGCTGCTTACGAGAACAATGAGTCCGTTATTGACATGAACCAGTACGTGGTTGGTTTTTCCGCTGACTTCGATCTCGGCGCCGCCTTCCTGACCGGTGAATTCAACTACTTCGGTGGTGATGCCGGTGCCGGCGTCGACGCTAAGGGTCTGCAACTGTTCCTCGACGCTTCTGCTCCAGTATCCGAATCCTTCACCGTTGGCGCTATGTTCCTGTACGCCAAAGGCTACGCAGATGCTGACGAAGATCAGCTGACCCACATCAGCGACCGCAATGCTGGCTGGGCACCGCAAGAATTCGGCGCAAACAGCACCGACTTCGGCTTCATCGCCAACATCTTTGATTACGCTGGCGATGTTGCTGCCAACGCAGGCGTTACTGGCGCTACCACAGATGGCGCTAATGCCGGTATCATTGCTGGTGCCCTCTACGCATCAGCCAAGGTCTCTGACGACCTGACCCTGACCGGTAACGTCATGTACGCTACCCCAGAAGAAGACGAGAACCTGGGTGGCACTGATTTCGACACCACTTTCGTTACCCTGGGTTCACAGTACGCCCTGTTCGCCAACACCACCCTCAACTCCTCCCTCCACTACATGGACGTTGCTGACGGTGATGATCCGACTATCGGCGCCATCACCTACCTGTCGGTCAAGTTCTAATACTCGACTCACAGCTAGATCTAAAAAGCCCGCTGCGCATGCAGCGGGCTTTTTTATTTTCAGCGCCTGTTCGGCCTTTTCATTTTTGTTGAAAATCGCTAAGATACCGTTCGGAAATTGTTCTGACATACCCACCAACAGGATAGGGCTGATTATGAGATCGTTCGCCACACTTATTCTTTTACTGCTTCTGCTGCTCCCAGTTATCGCCGCCGCGGAAATCCCCAAGGGAATGGTAACTGACTTTGCTCCCCTGAACGGCTATATCATTATGCCGATCGGCGATGAATTTTTGGTCGACCTGGATGCCTCTGCCAGCCTGCAAGAAGGCGACATCCTCACCCTGGTCATGCCGGGCGAAAAAGTTATTCATCCGGTCACCAAGGAGGTCCTCGGCAGCCTTGACACCCCTAGAGGCTTTCTCCAGGTCATCCGCATTAAATCGGGCTATTCCTACGCCAAACTGCTTTATTCCGACAGCCCACCGGAAAAAGGCGACCAGATCAAACGCTTTGAACAGGTTCCGGCATTCTTCAGTGCGACCCCGAGCAACAATAAACTATTTACTGATCTTAAAACCGGTTTACCGCAACTTGACTGGCTGGACGAGGCCAACGCTGCCCAAGCGCTGGTTAGTTTCAATTTGAACAACAACATCTTAACGGTTAAGAATTCGAACGGGACAATACTGAGAAGCTACCAACTCTCCAATGACGAGTGGATCGCGACACAGCCGACGCTGACGAGGCCAACTGTTTTCAGGGTTGATGAAGATCCAAGCAAAAGCAGGAGTCCGCTGAATAAAACCGTCAACAGCCTTATCAACTCCGTTGGCCTGGGATCATCGAAAGCCATGGTCGGTGGGCCAGGAATTGTCCGTAACCAGCAAACCGCGCAGAACCAGGGAGTCTGGATGTCCCCGAACCTGCAAGGCAGCCCGGTCGGAATCAGCGTTGCCGATCTGGATAATGACGGGCAGCAGGAGACGGCCATCGCCATGAAAAACCTAGTGTTGATCAACCAGATCAGCCAGGGCGAATTGAACGAAGAAGCGATTATCGAACTGCCCGTCGGGACGAAACTGCTCAGTATCGACAGTTTTGATCTGGACGGTAACGGAACCCCTGAAATCTACCTGACGGCAACCAGAGATCACAAACTGACATCTATGGTGATTGAATACCTGGATGCGAGCTACCAGATCAGCATCAAAAACGTTCCCTGGTTCCTGCGGGTCGCAGAACTTCCCGGCAAAGGCCAGCGACTGATCGGTCAGAGAACCGGCGACCACGACCGTCCCTTTTACGGCTCTCCTTTTCAAGTACAGAAGAACGGCAACACCCTGCAAGAAGGGGAAAGTATCTCTCTGCCGCTGCATGTCACCCCCTTCAGTTTTCTTCCACTGCCCGGGGATACCGGGGAGCAACTTATCGCCTATGTTACCAAAGGTGACTACCTAAAGGTTGTCAGCTCAACCGGGGACGAATTTTGGGAATCCGGGGACTATTACGGCGGATCTGAAACCAGCTTTTACAATACTCCCCCGAATGACGAGACAGATATAATCAGCCCGATCTACATTCAAAAAAGGATTATAAGCGGCCCTTCCGGAGAAATCCTAGTTGCCCAAAACGATGGGCTGCGGTCCCTGGAGCGCTTCCGCATGTTTAAAGACAGCCGCATCATCGCTTTGACCTGGAATGGCTTTGCCCTGCAAGAAAGCTGGCGTACTTCCGGTCAAAATGGCTACTTAGCTGATTTCTCCCTGGCCGACGCTGATAACGATGGGAGCGACGAACTGGTCATGGCCGTAAAGTTCAAGCACAAAAGTTTATTACAGGATCCCCGATCGGCCATAGTGATCTATGAACTGCATTAAAGCTAAAACGTGTTACTGAGAAGTTCGCACCTAAGCACCTTGACTCAATCGTGCCAAGCAAAAAGCCGTATCAACAATGCACTCAGCCTGCCGACAAAGTCCTCGCCTCCGGGCGTGGACTTTGTCGTTTTTCTGGGTTAATTTCATGTGAGATGTTCGCAGGTAAAGGGAACACGACAACAGGTAAAGACCGTCACTAGGCCTGCTTGATAAGAGTATCGACAAAAGGTCGTCACCGTAAAACCAAAGAAGGAAAAGCCCTCTACAAACGGCGCAAAGAAACCATCGACCGCAGCGTTGCTGAGGAGAAACAGCTCCAAGGACATCGCGCTATGTCCAGATGCGCGGATTGCTCTGTGCACAATGAGCTGTGTTTGCTGTCGGCCAACTGTCAAAAAACAAACTATTGCGTCGCTGTTGGACAATTCAGAGGGGAAGAACAAATAAAAGGCTCTGCACGAGCATTTTGGATGCTGTTCAGACGCAATATTGAGTTTATGGGACTTAGCTACCGATACATTTGGGCATGACGTTCTGAATCCTCTAGGCTGCCCGCAAAAAGAACAAAACAAAGCCCCACACTCGAAAATGTGGGACTTGTGGTAAACTGTACGCATCGACGATGCGTACTTTTTTCTTCCTAAAGTATGAGTTAGATCAAGTCTTATGCTGAGTATCGAACTCATAGCCACAGGAAGGACACTTAATCTTGATACTCTCGCCGCCCATGGTGCTTCCGGCACAGGCCATTAAGCTGAGAGCAAACGCCGAAATAATGGCCCAATAAACTAGTTTTTTCATATCTTCCTCCGTTACGGTTTTGTACCCTCGCTGGGCTGCAACAACTACTATCGGAAGTCTCTCTTCACTTCAGATTAGCATAGACCGATATCTTTACAAACCGACTGGCATTATTTTTAATTAATTCTACAGCTATAAGCTTTCACAACTTTGTGCAGAGAAATATTCAAAAGTATGCTATGACATTTCGCCATGAGTCTCATCAGCCTAAATAATCTATCCCTCGCCTTCGGCGGCCCAAAACTGCTTAACGCTGCCAACCTGCAAATTGAACAGGGCGACCGCGTTTGTCTGCTCGGCCGTAACGGTGCCGGAAAATCCTCGCTACTGCGGATCATCAATGGCGATCTGCCCACCGATGAGGGAGAAATTCTCCGCAGCCAAGGGACCAAAACCGCCTTAGTGCCACAAGAGTTTCCCAATGATTGGTCAGGTCCGATCCGTGACTATCTGCAACAGAGCAACCCGGACCCGGTCACCCTTGAACAGGTCATCAGCCAATTGGAGCTGGATGCCGAGGCGAAAATAGAGTCCCTTTCCGGCGGCATAAAGCGCCGCGTGCTGCTGGCCGCAGCCCTGAGCCACGATCCCGATCTGCTGCTGCTCGACGAGCCGACCAACCACCTGGATATCGCCGCCATCCAATGGCTGGAAGATTTTCTGCTGCGCTTGCGCAAAACGCTGATCTTTATCAGTCACGACCGCACATTCATCGCCAAACTGGCAACCCGCGTGGTTGAGGTCGATCGCGGTCGGCTACAAGACTATCGCTGTAGCTATACGCAGTTTCTGCAGCGCCGCGAAGACGTCCTAAACGCTGAAGACAAGGCCTGGGCGCGCTTTGATCAAAAACTGGCGGAAGAAGAAATCTGGATTCGTAAAGGGATCAAAGCGCGGCGCACGCGCAATATGGGCCGGGTTCGTGATCTGCAAAAGCTGCGCGAAGACCGCAGCCAACGCCGCGACCGAACCGGTCAGGTCAAACTGCAACTGGAAACCGGCCAGCGAAGCGGCCAGATGGTGGTCGAAGCCGAACAGGTCTGCTTTGCCTATGCGGATAAAACCATCATCAGCAACCTCGACCTGCGCCTTATGCGCGGTGACCGCATCGGCCTGATCGGACCCAATGGCAGCGGAAAAACCACGCTACTCAAGCTGCTGACCGAAGAATTGCAGCCAACCGACGGGAAACTGCGCCTTGGCACCAATCTACAGATCGCTTACTTCGACCAGCTGCGTGATCAACTGGATGAAGACCGCACCGTCAAACAGAATATCGCCGACGATCACGATCAGGTCCTGATCAATGGCCAATCGCGCCACATCTACGGCTACCTGCAGGATTTCCTTTTCACCCCCGACCGCGCCCGCACCCCGGTCAAGGTTCTGTCCGGCGGCGAAAAAAACCGCCTGTTATTGGCCAAACTATTTACCCGCCCGGCCAACCTGCTGATTCTTGATGAGCCGACCAACGACCTGGACATGGAAACCCTCGATCTGTTGGAGGAACTGTTGCTCGACTATCCCGGCACCGTACTGCTGGTCAGTCACGACCGGAGCTTCCTCAACAACGTCGTCACCAGTTCTTTGATTTTTGACGGCAGCGGGGCCATCCAGGAGATCATTGGCGGCTACGACGATTGGCAGTTCCAACAGAAAGAAAAGATAACCACAGCCCAAAAGGAAAAGTCCAAACCAGCAGCCAAAAAAGAACGGGCACGGCGGTTAAACTTTAAGGAAAAACAGCTGCTGGTTGAGCTACCGAAGAAGATCGAAGAGCTGGAAACCGAACAGGCCGCGCTACACGAAACCATGGCCGATCCGAGTCTCTATCAGCAAGGGGATGGGGCAAAGATAACCGTGATGCAGGAGCGGTTGCAGGCGATCGAAACAGAGCTGCTACAGGCCTACCAACGCTGGGAAGAATTGGAACAGATCGCGGAATAACCTATTTTGTAGGAGCGACCCGCTGGGTCGCCCGCGTCCTGTCCCACAAATAATAAGGGCGAGCCATCGGCTCGCCCCTACGATATCATCTGTTACGGTCGTGTTTTTCTAA
This sequence comes from Desulfuromusa ferrireducens, assembly GCF_055389805.1. Taxonomy (NCBI): domain Bacteria; kingdom Pseudomonadati; phylum Thermodesulfobacteriota; class Desulfuromonadia; order Desulfuromonadales; family Geopsychrobacteraceae; genus Desulfuromusa; species Desulfuromusa ferrireducens. Next base: position 1,518,417 of record NZ_AP042415.1, on the reverse strand, counting down.
TCCGGCAACGCCTCAACCAACAAATCCAGAATATGCAGCGCCCGCTGCTTGCCATCGGCATGATTGATACTGTCCTGCAACTGCATGATACAGCCGGGACAATCGGTCGCCACCAACTCAGCACCAGACTCGTCAATAAATCCGGCCTTTTTCGCACCGATCTTTTTACTGGTATCGTAATGATAAACTGAATAAGTCCCGCCCAGTCCACAACAGGTGCCGGCTGCTTCCATCTCAACAAACTCAACCTGCGGCAAGGCTTTAAGAATTTGCCGTGGCTGCTGAGTGATCCCGCGGGTGCGCAAGTGACAGGGGTCGTGATAGGTCACCCGCTGTCGCTTTTCGGCCTTCGGCAAGGCCTCAAGCTTGGCGGTTAAACCCTGCTCGACCAAAAAAACAAAGATGTCCTTGACCTTGCTCTGCAAATCGGCAAACTCCGCACCCATCTCCGGATAGATCTTGCCCAGTCCGGCGTTGCAAGACGCGCAGGCGGTGACGATCCAATCGTAGTTGTGGCGACCAAAAGAGGCGAGGTTCTTCTCCGCCAGACCTTCGACCGTCTCGGCAGCCCCGGCAGAAACCGCCGGCAATCCGCAACAAGCCTGATCCTTGGGAATAATGACACTGACACCGAGAAACTTCAGCGCTTTGAGCATCGCGTCACCGGTTTCGGGGTACATGTAGTTGATGCCGCAACCGGTAAAAAACAACACGGTCGGCTGACCTTTTTCCCCTTGAATAAATTCCGGGTGCCGCTCGCGAAACGGTTTGCCGGTTAATGGCGGCAGGGTCCGATCGGAACTGATGAAGGGCGCCGGGAAACGTAAGCGCAGGCCACTGTTCTCGGGAAGCTTTTTAAACAAGACACTGGACAGCGCTCCCCCCCCTTTGGCCAGAAGATTCATCAGCCCCTGGTTTTTCAGCACCGTTGCCACCCCTTTAGCAAAGGTCGACAAGCCTTTTTTCTTGGCGATTTCGCGCCGGGTCGCAGCAACAATCTCCTCGGTCGGCACCTTATTGGGGCATTGGGCGTAGCAACTACCGCAAAGCAGGCACTGGGACATATCGAGCAGGAAACGTTCCTCCATCTCGACATCACCCTTGAGCAACGCATCGGCGAGAGCTATTTTGCCACGCGCTACGCGCCCCTCATGCTTTTCGGCACCAAAGGCCGGGCAGTGGGCACGACAAGCGCCACACTTGACGCACTGGTCGATTTCTTCGCGGAAATCTTCGAGTTTTTTTAATTTTGCCATTGTTTATACCTGTGACGAGTAACAAGTGACGGGTGACGAGCTATTTTCCTTACTCGTCACTAGTCACCCGTCTCTCGTTACTTATCAGAAGGGAAAATCTTCCCCGGATTAAGGATATTGTTCGGATCGAGCGCCCGCTTGATGGTTTTCATGTAATCGATCGCCACATTGCTCAATTCCAGAGGAATATAGGCTGACTTCATGATACCTACACCGTGCTCGCCGCTCATCGTCCCACCCAACTCAAGCGCGCCCTTGAAGACCTCTTCGATGGCCAGGTCAGCCTTTTCCTGCTCGCCCGGCACCTTGCTGTCGATCATTATGTTGACGTGAATATTGCCGTCACCAGCGTGGCCAAAATTGACGATCGGAACATCATGCTTATCGGCAATGGCGTCGATCTTGCGGATCATTTCCGGCACCTTGGAACGTGGCACACAGATGTCTTCGTTGAACTTGTCAGGATTGACGTTACGCAGCGAGGCCGAAACCGAGCGGCGGATCTGCCACAGCGCTTCGCTTTCTTCCGCGGTTGCGGCAATACGGTTTTCAACCACGCCGAGGGGTTGAATAATGTCGACGATCTTGGCCACCTGCTTATCCAGAAATTCACGATCGCCATCAACCTCGATAATCAACACCGCCTGAGCGGCATCCGGTACCTGCAGGTCGGTCGACTGGCGGACACAAGCGATGGTTCGGCCGTCCATAAATTCCAGCGTGGTCGGGATGATCTTGTTGCCGATAATCGCCGAGACCGCCTTGGCCGCACCGTCGATGGAATCGAACAGCACCAGCATGGTCTTTTTCGCTTCCGGCAACGGCAACAGCTTGATGATGATCTTGGTGATCACCGCCAGAGTGCCCTCGCTGCCGCACATCAATTTGGTCAGGTCGTAACCGACCACGCCCTTCATCGTTGGGCCACCGGTCTTGATGATATCGCCGGTCGGTGTCACCACCTCGAGCCCTAAAATGTAATCCTTGGTGACGCCATACTTGACGCAGCGCGGACCACCGGCACACTCGGCGACATTGCCCCCGAGGGTGGAAAATTTCAGTGAGGCGGGATCGGGTGGATAGAACAGGCCGACTTTTTCCACCGCCTTCTGGAAATGCTCGGTCACCACTCCCGGTTCGACGGTCGCGACCAGGTTTTCCTCGTCGATCTCGAGGATCTTGTCGAGACGGGTGGTCACCAGAACAATGCCACCGGCGGTCGGCAAGCTGCCGCCGGTAAAGCCACTGCCGGCCCCACGCGGATAAACCGGAATTCTGGTCTCGTTAGCCAAGCGCATAATCCGACTGATTTCATCCGCGCTAGCGGGATGAACAACAACGTCGGGCATATATTGCCGCTGGGTGGCATCATAGGAATAACAGATCAGGTCAGCTTGGTCGGTAGAAACATACTTCTTGCCGACAATCTGCTGCAACTTGGCGATAAACTCTGTGTTCAGCATCGGTCTCAACCTTGGGCAAAAATAAGCAATGAGAAGGCACGGAGATGACCACAAAGGGAGATTCTCCGTGCCTGGGAATTCAAATTTGATTTTCGGAAAAGCTATTATTCAATAAATGACTGAAAAAGTCTACTTTGGCCGACCAAACCAGCCGCTTTTTTCGACATAAGGTTCGACCCGATTGCGGCCCTTCTTCTTGGCGCTGTAGAGCGCCTTATCGGCCCGCTCGATCAATTCAGACTTTTTCATCTGCGGCTTACCGTCCGTTTCAAAACCAGCGACGCCAAAACTACAGGTCACCCGATAATCATCATCAGCAAAAGTAAAATGGTGCTGCTCAATCGCCGCCCTGACCTTCTCCGCCACGATGAGTGCTTCTTCCAGGTCGGTTTCCGGCAACACAAAGACAAATTCCTCGCCGCCGTAGCGGGCGATCAGATCATATTCGCGAATCAATTCACTGCAGAGCGTGGCGACCTCGCGCAACACATAATCGCCGGCCTGATGTCCGTGAAAATCGTTGAATTTTTTAAAGGCATCGATATCAGCCAGAATCAAGCTTAAATCGGTCTCGCGACGCACCGAACGGCTAATTTCTTTATTGAGAGCTTCCTGAAAATAACGGTGATTGTAGATTTCCGTCAAGCCGTCAAGGTTGGCAATCCCCTCAAGGTAACTGTTTTTTTCCTCCAAATCAGAGGTCAGGGTTTCGAGCTTCAACTTGGCCTGGACCAACTCCCGGTTCATCTGCTCATAACTCATATTGAGCAGACTCAGCTCAATGTTTGCCTCCTGCAACAGCACCGGAATCGAAACCGTACCACCAATATTCAGACCGAAATACTCGGCGGCCCGGGCCACCTCGGTGTTGGCCTGTTCGAGGATTTCATCAATGGCCTGTGCTTTCAAGCCGAACATCTTCTGCGCCCGCTCGCGAAAAGGCACGTGGTAATCGATCGGCTTTCCCGAATACATAATATTAGAGAGCAGGCCGGCCAGATGTACGACGCGAATCTCGGTCAACATGTCACCATTCTGCGGCTGGTAGTTATCCGGGTTATGGTGGTAGAGGATCGGCACCGTCAGAGACTCGGGGAATTTCCATATCCGGGCCGCTTCGCAGCCGATATAGACATGGCTGGCCCCCAGCCGCTCCTCTTCCAGTTGCAGCAGTTTCAGCTCACTGCCGTTTGCCTCATGTAACAGCTGATCGTAGACCTCGCCAAAAGCACAGGCCAGAATCAGCTTGCCGAGATTCTGCAACAGGCTGACGGTGAACGCCTCTTCCGGGTCGCCATCGGAGACTTTCGCCATAATCAACTTAGAGGCAACCGCCGCCGCCAACGACTCTTCCCAGAAACGCTCGTAATCAAAACCCTTGCCATGCCTGGGGCGTTCCATATTCAAAAAAGAAAAAGACAGCACCAGGCTGCGCACCGCATTGGTGCCGAGAATCGCCACCGCCTGCTGAATGGTGCCGACCTCGTTGGGAAAATTGTAAAAGGAGGAATTAACCAGCTTGAGTACTTTGGTCGACAGGGAGACGTCCTGCGCAATCAACTTGGTAATATCGGTGATAGTGGTTTCTTCCTTGCCGGTAATATTGATCAGCTTGGAAGCGACGGTCGAAAGGGTCGGCAATGAGCCGGAATCGATCACCTGCTGGAGGACTTCTTCTTTGGTCGGCATAGCTATCCTAATCCTTCGCTGCAACTGTCGGCAAAACCATTCCCCCGTCTGGGATTACCACAACCCTCGGCTCGGCAGGCAGATCTGCCAGGGCCAACTCGATGGCAGACTGTAAATCCGCCGCTTTCGCCATCCCCATCCGTTTGGTCTGTTCAGCACTAAATTCACTGATCAGCAGCACCCGGAAACGGCGCGCCTTACTCAAGGTCGCATGGGCCGTTTGACCATTGATCTGGTAATTCGCCCGCAACGCCGTCTCAAACTCGGCGAGATCCTGATAACCGAACCAGTCGAAAAAGGTCGGGTGGCCGAACCCGTCGCGGCAAGCCGCAAGCAGAATGATCGTGCCCCCCTCGCGGACGGCACGACAGCCATAATCGAGCGCTTTTTGCGACTGAATAAAGTTTATATCTTTCGGCTCTCCCCCGCAGGAGATAATAGCTAAATCAGCCGCTGCTGTCAGCGTAACTTGAAACAAATCCCGAACCAGTTCACAACCGGCCAGGTGGGCCTGTTCCAAATCACCGCAATAGACCGCGAGCAGCTCTTTCTGCGGCGAGAGCACGGTGTTAAGTAAAAAATCGGGCGCGGCCAACCGAGCCGCCTGCAGCAGCGCTTGATGGACCGGGTTACCGTCCAAAGATCCCGTGGTCGCCATCGGCTGCTTGCCACCGATCTCGGGTGGATTAAACACCGTAAAGTGACTCTGCATACAGGTATCGCGGCCGGCGATCCCTGGCACCAAACCTTTGCGACCACCACCGAAACCGGCGAAATAGTGAAACCCGACCGTACCAGTGACGATCAGCCGATCGGCCTCCACCGCCCGGCGATTGAGCAGCACCGGCAAACCATTATCGGTCTGCCCCAGCGCAACCAGCTGCTCGGGATCATCGCAATCATGATCAAAAACGGCGATTCGACCATAAAGCGAACCGAGAATTTTCCGATGTTCATCGGCGCTCTGCTGACGATGAATCCCCAGAGCGATAAGAATACTGATCTGCTCGTCAGCCACACCGATCCGGTTCAACTCTGCAACCAGAATGGGCAGGTAAATTTCGCTGCCGGTGTAGCGGGTAATATCGGAGGTCACAATCACCACCGAATCCTGCGGCTGAACAAGCTGCTCAAGTGGTCGGCTGCCGATCGGCTGTTGCAATGCCTGGCGCACCAGCAACTTTGGGTCAGCAGCGGTCGACTGCTGCGCCAGCAGCCATTGCGGCACAAACGGCAACTCGCCGCGCTGTTGCTGCGAACCGTACTTTAGCTCAATCATGGTCATTTCAACCCCCTAGGCATCCGATTATACTAATTTTTATTTCGTCTTTGTGCAAGGTCAGGATGCAATTCTTGCGGTACAAAGGGAGATAATCTTGCAGCCGCAAGCGACCTTATGATAAGAAAGACAGTCAATCTTTACTCTTCCTCGATAGGAGGGATTTGCTATGAATTTGGAAATTCTGCCAGTCACCGCCCCGAAGCCACCCGTCACCGATGAAAACAGTCTGGTGTTCGGCAAACAGTTTACCGACCGGATGTTTGTCATGGAGTACGACACCGGTAAGGGCTGGCACTCGGCACGTATTCAACCCTACGGCCCATTCAGCATGGACCCGGCGGCGATGGTTCTGCACTATTCGCAGGAGATCTTCGAAGGACTCAAGGCCTTCCGTCGCAGTGACGGCTCGATTGCCATGTTTCGTCCAGCCGACAACGTCGCCCGTTTTAACCGCAGTGCGCAAAGAATGTGCATGCCGGAAGTCGATGAACAATTTTTCCTCAACTCGATGCTAGAACTGATCCGCCTCGAGTCCGATTGGGTCCCGCGCAGTGAAGGCACCAGCCTCTACATTCGGCCGACAATGATCGCGACCGAAGCGATGCTTGGTGTGCGGCCCGCCGACAAGTACCTTTGCTACGTGATTCTCAGCCCGGTCGGCGCCTACTACAAAGGCGGCCTCGCCCCGGTTAAAATCTGGATTTCCGATCACTACGTCCGCGCCGCCGATGGCGGCACCGGCGAAGCCAAGACCGGCGGCAACTACGCCGCGTCACTCTATGCCGCAAAAGAAGCCGCGCTTAAAGGCTACGATCAGGTTCTCTGGCTCGACGCCAAAGAGAAACGCTACGTCGAGGAAGTCGGCAGCATGAATATGCTGTTTCTCTACGACGGCAAGATTGTCACTTCGCCCCTGCGCGGCACGGTTTTAGATGGCATCACCCGCCGTTCGGCCCTGAGCCTGTTGCGAGGGATGGGCTACGAAATCGAAGAGCGCGCCATGAGTGTCGACGAGGTGATGGAAGGGGCGCAAAATGGCCGCCTCACCGAAGCCTTCGGCACCGGCACTGCTGTCGTTATTTCTTCGGTCGGCTCGTTCTGCTACCAGGACCAGTGCGTCCAACTGGGCAATGGCGAGCCGGGCGAATTAACCATGAAACTGTTTAATACCCTGACTGGAATCCAGTACGGGCGCCTGCCCGATCCCGACAACTGGATAACGACCCTGTAGAATAGATCGATATCAAAGGGATACCTGCTTCAGTCGGGTATCCCTTTGATATATCGTGTACTCAGTTAATCCATAAACATACTCACTTTAGCTATTTCACTAAACCCCATCTTTCGTCCAACAAAAACGCTCCCCGCTTAAATCCGCCTCCGCACAGAAAAAAACCGCGTATACGACTACTTAACTCAGCCCTGCAAAAGTGGCATGGAAAATGCTTAATGTAAATTAGCTAGTCTCAGCACCTCCGGGTATCACCAACCCATCCGGTCCCGAACCAGCCAAAGACAATCTTGAACAAGACATCACTTCTGCCAACAAGGAGTCGATACTATGTGTCGTATTGGAGCAATAAAAAGTCTCAACTACATTCATCCGAGCATGGCCCTGCAACTGATGCAGTCGCAGCAAAAAGGGCATGATAACTCGGGTTTCGCCATGGTCATGCAAAATCTTGGCGGCATCTTCGAGCCATATAAGCATCTGCCGACCCTGTCGATGGCCTGTACCGATGCGGGCATCAAGATCGCCGAGGACATCCTCCACGAGATCGGTTTTCAACGGGTCATGCAATGGGCGCCAGAGGTCAGCGATGAGCCGGGCCTCGACATCAACGCCATGCCGAACTACGTTTTTGAAACCTTCGACTACCCGCGCGCCTACCGCAAGGCGGAGAAAAAAGAGAAGGAAGAGCTGCTGCTCGACACCCGCTTGCGGCTGCGTGCCGCCCTGGAACCTTGCGAAGAGGGCTTCGCCTACTCCTTCTGGCCGGATGTCATTACTCTAAAAGAGATCGGCGACCCGCGTGATATCGGCACCTATTTCAACCTCTGGGAGCCCAATGACCGCTTTACCGCCAAGGTGATCACCGCCCAGTGCCGACAGAATACCAACTACGATATCGTCCGTTATGCCGCCCACCCCTTCCACCTGCAAGGCTACACGGCGCTGGCCAACGGCGAGAACACCTTCTACCTGAAGAACAAGGAATTCCAGCAGGGGCTGCACCGCGGCTACATCGGCTTCGAATCCGATTCGCAGTGTTTTCTTTACACCCTGCACTATGTCCACCGTGAACTCGGCTGGCCGCTGAATTACTTCAAACATGTGACTACCCCGCTGCCGTTTGCCGAAATTGAGCAACGCGACGATCAAAAACAACTGCTGGGAATCCGCCAGTCGTTGGCCCACCTGGAGATCAACGGTCCGAACACCATCATCGGCATGCTGCCGGACAACACCCTGTTTTCCTGCTGCGATGCGAAAAAGCTCCGCCCGGTGGTGATCGGCCGCGATGAGAACACCGTCGCCATCTCCTCAGAGGTCTGTGGCATCAATGAAATCCTCCCCGACCGCGATTGGGAAACCGATATCTACCCCAATGAACGCGAAGTTGTCGTCATCAACGACGAGTTGGAGGTCCAACGATGGAAACAATGAAACTGAACGATATCACCGCCAACGACCTCCCGTGGAAGATCAACTACGACGCCAACCGCTGCACCATGTGCGGTTCCTGCGTTGCCACCTGCACCTTCCGGGCGATCCTGCCGAAAGTCGAGCGGCGGCGGATGGTCTTTTCCGAAGGCAATTTCCCCGAACCAAAAGCACGTTTTTCCGCAGTGCCAGTGATTCGTCAGGCCAAGTCGATTCGCGATTACTGTCGCGGCTGCGGCATGTGTGAAAAGGTCTGCCCGAACGACGCCATCAAGCCGGAGCGCAACCTCGACACCCGTCACCCGATCCTGACCCGCTGTTTGGGCGGCGACTCGATCAAACGGGGCGGCCGCAAGAACCTCGAAGGCACCACCCGCACCCTGGACAAGATCCGCGTCGGCCGCATCTCACAGATGACCGACCCGAGCCTTGACGCCCAGCGCCACACCTTCGACCTGCTGGCTCCCTTCGGCCGGATACTGCCGCCGGAAAAGTTGCCCTTTACCCCGGATGTTGACCAGCAGTTGATCACCAACGCACTCACCCCACCGGTCAACTGGATCTACCCGGTGATTATCGGCGACATGTCGATCGGTGCGCTCTCCTGGCGGATGTGGGAAGGGGTTGCCATGGCGGCCGCCTACCTCAACGAGGAATGCGGCATGCCGGTGCGGATGTGTTCCGGTGAGGGCGGCGTTCCAGGACGACTCCTGAAAAGTAAGTACCTCAAATACATGATCCTGCAGATCGCTTCCGGCCACTTCGGCTGGAACCGGATCGCCAAGGCGATGCCACACATGGTCGAAGACCCAGCCGGCATCCTGATCAAAATCGGCCAGGGCGCCAAGCCGGGCGATGGCGGACTGCTGATGGCCAACAAGGTCGCTGCGCATATTCAGGAAATTCGCGGCGTCCCGAAGGCCGACCTGCTCAGCCCGCCGAACCACCAGGGCCTGTATTCCATCGAAGAGAGCGTGCAGAAGATGTTCCTCTCTTTTAACGCGGCGTTTAAATTTCGCGTGCCGGTCGCCATCAAGGTGGCCGCCTCAGCAACTTCGGTCAGCGTCTTCAACAACCTGGTGCGCGATCCGTACAATATCGTCGGCGGTTTCTTCCTCGACGGTATCGACGGCGGCACCGGTGCCGCCCACGAAGTCAGCCTCGACCACACCGGTCACCCGATCGTCAGCAAGCTGCGCGATTGTTACCTGGCAGCGGTCACCCAAGGCCGTCAAGGACAGATCCCCTTGTGGGCCGCTGGCGGATTAGGCAAAACCGGCGATCTGGCGGCAGATGCCTTTAAAATGATGTGCCTCGGCGCCAACGGCGTCTTCACCGGCAAGCTGATTCTGCAGATGGCTGGCTGTATCGGCAACGACATGGGCCGCTGCAATGCCTGCAACACGGGTCTCTGTCCGGCAGGAATTACCACCCAGGAGCCACAACTAGTCCGCCGCCTCGATCCGGAAAAAGTGGCGCAGAATATCGTCAACTACTACCTGGCAATGGATCAGGAGTTCAAGAAGCTGATGGCCCCCATCGGCAACTCCTCCCTCCCCGTAGGCCGCTCCGATGCGCTGGTCTCCACCGATCGCGCCGTCGCCGAACGCCTGCAGATCCAGCACGTTTGTTAAGGAGGATTGAAAATTATGGCAGCACAAATCTCTGGATTTGATAAAAATAAAAAACGGATTTCCACCCAACAGCTCCTGCAGGATATCTATGCCGGGCTCGACAAGGGCGAAACCGAATTTGAAGTTCTCTCCAGCGGTCACCACAATATCGGTGGCCCCTTATGGACCGAGGACGGCACACCGCTTAAATTCACGGTAAAAAACCCCGGGCAACGGGTCGGCTCCTTCGGTCTCGAAGGGACTACCATCATCGTTAACGGCCCGACTCCGGCCGATGCTGGATGGTTGAACGCCGGCGCCGAACTGATCATCAAGGGAGACAGTGGCGACACCACCGCGCACTGCGCCGCCGCCGGTAAAATCTTCGTCTCTGGCCGCGTCGGCACCCGCTCCGGTTCACTGATGAAACACGATCCGGCTTATGATGCCCCGGAATTATGGGTGCTAAAAAACACCGGATCCTTCTCCTTCGAATTCATGGGCGGCGGCATTGCTGTGGTCTGCGGTATCGATTGCGCTGACTACGAATCGGTGCTCGGCGATCGCAGTTGCGCCGGCATGGTCGGTGGCACCGTCTACGTGCACGGTCCGGTTACGGGCTTGCCGGACGACGTCTGGCTGCTCGAACTTGACGAAGCGGATCGCGAATTCCTCGGCCAGGGACTGCCCGAGTTTCTGGAAAAGGTCGAGCGGACACAACACCTGGAACTACTGAGCAATTTCAGCCAATGGAAAAAGATTGTTGCGCAGACCTACGAAGAACGTCGCCAGCGGCATTCCATGCGCATCAGCATGCGCGAATTCCGCCTCGGCAAATGGGTTGAAGGCGGCATCTTCGGCGATGTTCTAACCGACGACTACAATCACGTCTCCGGTCTGGTCAATGCCGGTGAAGACCGGCTGAAAATCCCACACTGGCAGAACAAAGCCTTCTGCGCCCCCTGCGAGGCGGCCTGTCCGTCATCCATTCCAACCCAGGACCGGATCAACCTGCTGCGCGCCGGAAGATACAAAGAGGCCGTCGAGCTGGTCCTGCAGTACTCGCCCTTCCCCGGCAGCGTCTGTGGCGAAGTCTGCCCGAACCCCTGTATGGACGCTTGTACCCGGCAATTTATCGACCTGCCGGTTTCGATGCAGGCCCTCGGCAAACTGTCACTAGAAGCTGAATCACCAACGCCCAAGGCCGACAGCGGTAAAAAGGTTGCGGTGATCGGTGGCGGCCCTGGCGGACTCTCGGCCGCCTGGCACCTGCGCCTGCTCGGTCACGGCGCTACCATCATCGAAGGCGACAAGGAAGTCGGCGGCAAATTGCGCCAGGTCATTCCAACCGACCGCCTGCCGGCTGAAAGCCTTAATCAGGAAATCCAGCGGGTCAAAGAGATGGGTGTTGCCATTCAGACCGATACCCAGGTCGATAAAGCGTTGTTTGCCAAGCTACAGCAGGATTTCGATGCGGTGGTTATCGCTTCGGGTGCTCATAACCCGGTGGTGATTCCCTTCCCCGGCAACGAACGACTGGTCAAAGGTCTGGAATTTCTCAAGGATGTCAACAATGGCCTGAAACCGGAAATCGGCGAAAAGGTGGTTGTTATCGGTGCCGGTAACGCCGGCATGGATGCCTGCCTCGGCGCCTATGCCGTGGGGGCCAAGCAGGTTACGGCCATCGATATTCAGCGCCCGGCGGCCTTCAAAAAAGAGATCGAGCACTTCGAGAAACTCGGCGGCAGAATCGAATGGCCGGTATTCACCGAGAAGGTTGATGCCAAGGGCCTGCACACCAAAGATGGTCGGCTGATTGAAGCCGACACCATTATCATCTCCATCGGCGAACGTCCCGATCTCTCCTACATTCCGCGCGAATGGCTGAGCGAACGCGGCATGGCCGAGGTTGATGACTGCGGCCAACTGACCAAGGCGCCAGGCATCTTCGCTATCGGTGACACCATCGCACCGGGTCTGTTGACCCACGCCATCGGCCACGGTCGCGAAGCAGCTGAATATATTGATGACTTTCTCGCCGGCACGGAACTAAAGGCGAAGAAGAAGCTGCCGCAGATTTCTCAGGAGTGCCTGAGTAAAGAGCTGTTTAGGCCGCACAATCGTAGCCGCTTCAACTTTACCGACGCCACCAAGGAAACCAGCCGCTGTATCTCCTGCGGCACCTGTCGTGACTGCGGTATGTGTCTGGAAGCCTGCCCAGAAGGAGCGATCCGCCGCGAAGAATGTACTGACGGCAGCTTTGAGTACCTCTCTGACGAGCATATCTGTATCGGTTGCGGCATCTGTGCCGGAATGTGCCCCTGCGGTATCTGGGGGATGGAGCAGGTCGTCTAAAATTTTCCTACCTACCAGTTAAAAGCAGCAACGGCGAAGCGCTTAGCTTCGCCGTTGCTGTTCAATCCACAAACCCAACAACTCATGATTATTTCTGTGCCCACGAAACTCCCTAACTATCCGTTTTCACAAACACTATCCTTCTACTCAACTAAATCATCTATCGGATGAATAAATAACGTTTTTTTACGTTAACTTGGGGGGGATTAAATCACGAAAATCACACCACACTACTTCGGTACGATATTAATATTAGACGTCCAAAAATGCCCTAGATAGCCATCGATAGATGTGGTAACTTTAATTATCTTACACCAAGAGTATAACCGAACTATCAACTGAGAATAAGTGAGGCGCACATGTTTGACAATCTGAAAATCGGCGTGAAAATGTTGCTGCTATCTGGTTCGATACTGTTGTTGCTGTTGACCATCCTGCTTTGGGGAGTCATCGGGCTGAGTAATACAGCAAGTAACGCCCTGGAAGTTTCCGGCGGCAACAAATTACGTAGCGAGCTGCAACATCTCGAGATCGCCCACCTGAAATGGGCCCACCAGGTCCGTGATTTTCTTGGCGATCCGGAGATAAGGCAACTGACCGTCAAACTGGATCATATGACCTGCGCCCTGGGAAAATGGTATTACGGCGAAGGCCGGCAACAGGCCGAGGCCATGCTGCCGAAGATTAGAAGCGCCCTGCAGGCTCTGGAAGAGCCGCACCGCCTGCTGCATGCCTCCGGCCGGAAGATCCAAAACGCCTATGCCCCAGGCAACCCCGCCGCAGCCAGGGCCATCTATCTCGATCAGACCAGGCCCAACCTGGACAAAATCGCCACGACCATGGCGAGTATCATAGCGACCTCCAATAAGGACATCATGGACGATAGTGCCATGATCGCCGCCGCCCACAGTACCCGCACCGGAATCTCCATTGTCGGCGCCATTGCGCTGCTGATCGGGATTGCCCTTTCTTTGTTGCTGACCCGCTCCCTGACTGGGCCGATGCGTAAAACGGTACAGATGCTCGACGAACTTGAGCGAGGACATCTCGACAGCCGCCTGCGCATGAACAGGAACGACGAGGTTGGGCAGATGGCAGCGGCCATGGATCGTTTTGCCGACAGCCTGCAACAGGAAGTCGTCGAACCATTGCAACAACTGGCCGGTGGCGACCTGACCTTCAAGGTCGTCCCGCGTGACCAGAACGATAAAGTCCGTAGCGCCATCAAACAGGTCGGCGAAGATCTGAATTCTATTATCGGGCAAATTCAGGGTTCGGGGGCGCAAATAAACTCCGCCAGCGGACAGATCGCCGATTCCAGCCAGACCCTGTCACAGGGCGCGACGGAAACCGCGGCTTCACTGGAAGAGATCACCAGCTCGATGAACGAAATGGCGGCCCAAACCACGCAGAGCGCCGAAAACGCCAATCTGGCCAGCCAGTTGGCCCAGGAGGCCAGCAAAGCGGCGGAAAACGGCGGGAGCCAGATGAGTTCGATGGTTGCGGCGATGGGCGAAATCAACGCGGCGGGACAGAACATCAGTAAGATCATTAAAACCATCGATGAAATCGCCTTTCAGACCAACCTCCTCGCTCTCAATGCGGCAGTGGAAGCGGCCCGCGCCGGCCAGCATGGCAAGGGCTTTGCCGTGGTTGCCGAAGAGGTCCGCAACTTGGCAGCACGCAGTGCCAAAGCCGCTAGTGAAACGGCTGATCTGATCGAAGGGTCGGTGGAAAAAACCCGCAACGGAACCCAGATCGCCGAACACACATCTGCGGCACTGGAAGAAATCGTCGGCTCAATCAGCAAGGTCACAGCTCTGGTGTCTGAAATCGCTACGGCCAGCAACGAACAGGCGCAAGGAATTTCCCAGGTCAACCAAGGGCTGGGACAAATCGACCAAGCCGTCCAGCAGAACACCGCGACCGCCGAGGAATCTGCCGCCGCCGCCGAAGAGTTGTCCGGCCAGTCCGAACAGATGCGCCACATGCTCGACCGCTTTAAGCTGGCTGCTGGGCAGACACAATTTTCTGCGCCACCTCAATTTGCGCCCACCGCCGCAGCGCCCGTAAGGCGACCCGCAGCAACAGCAAGCATCGGTTGGGGAGAGTCCCCCACTCAAAGTCCAAAAGCCAGTATCAAGCTGGATGATGACGATTTCGGCAGGTTCTAACTTTCATTTTTATAACTGCTAATATTCAAGGGCGACCCGATCGGGTCGCCCTTTTTTAGTCAATGAATCCCGGCGTCATCATGGATTTTATTCTCGATTAAATCACTGAAAAAAATATTACCATTGCAGTAATAAAACCATTAGCGTAGCCTGTTCGTTGGAGGGATTTAATTTTGTTACAGGGAGCCACTATTTATGAATTCCCAGATCAATTTCGGCCTCAGTGCCAAGCTGACAGGGGCTATCGCCGTTATCACCCTGGTCACCATCATTCTGGTGATCTCATCGGTCACGGTGTTGAACAAGCAGAAAGATGATTCGACGGTCGTTAACATCGCTGGCCGCCAACGAATGTTGACCCAGAAGATGTCAAAAGAGGCACTGACCATCAAGGGAGGGTTGGCAACAGCAGCAACCCAGGCGAGCCTGAAAAAAACCCACGATCTGTTCGACAGCTCCCTCAAAGCACTGATCAATGGCGACCGGGGATTGCATCTACCGCCCACCAAGGATGCCAGGATTCTCAGCCAAATGCGCCAGGTCGAGAACCTTTGGAAACAATTTTCCCCGCACATAAAAACCTTTATCAGCTCCAGAAACGGCGCTGCGATCCAAAACAGTGCCGCCGACTACATCCTGAACAACAACGCCACGCTGCTAAAAGAAATGAACAAAGCCGTCGGCATGTACGAACAAAGCTCACGTGACAAGGTTGGCAATCTCAAAGCCCTTCTCTATGCCGGCGGACTGTTGGCGCTGATTGTCACCGTCCTCTGTTGGTTGATGATCAACCGTAAAATTGTCAAACCGGTCAGCGAGATTGTCGAAATGGTTCAGGGAATGGAGCAGGGCAACCTGGATAAACGACTTAATATGAACCGTGGCGACGAAATCGGCCAATTGGCCACAGCGATGGACCTGTTTGCCGAGAACCTAAAAAGCGAAGTCTTGACCGCTTTTGACCGCCTGGCCAATGGCGACTTTACCTTTAAGGCGAGCGGATTGATCGCCAAGCCGCTCGCTCAAGCCAATCAAGGTCTGACCCAGGCCATGCAGACGGTGCAAAATTCCAGTGTCACCGTCGCCGCTGACGCTATGCAAGTGGCTGGGACCAGTTCCTCTTTGGCCGATGGTGCGACCCAGCAAGCCAGCGCCCTGGAAGAAATCTCCGCCTCGATGACCCAGATGAGTGAACAAACCAGGAACAATGCGACCAATGCCGCCGAAGCCAACACCTTGGTCGGCAGTTCGAAACTGGCAGCGGAAAAAGGCAATGCGCAGATGCAAAACATGGTTGAAGCTATGGCCGAGATCAGCGAGGCCAGCCAGAGCATCAGCAAGATCATCAAGGTGATCGACGAGATTGCCTTCCAAACCAATTTGTTAGCACTCAACGCCGCAGTTGAAGCGGCCCGAGCCGGTCATCATGGCAAAGGTTTTGCTGTTGTTGCTGAGGAGGTACGAAATCTAGCGGCTCGCAGTGCCAAAGCAGCCAGCGAAACTACGGACTTGATTGAAGGTTCGGTAAAAAAGACCCACAACGGCGCCAAGATCGCCGACCAGACGGCAGCAGCCTTGAGCGAAATCGTTGTTGGAGTCAGCAAAGTATCCGAGTTGGTCGCCGAGATCGCTGTCGCCAGCCACGAGCAGTCACAAGGAATTGCCCAGGTGGATGAAGGTTTGACCCAGCTCGATCATGTCAATCAGCAGGCCACCTCCAATGCCGAACAGTGTGCCGCAATTGCCGAACAACTCTCGTCGCAAACCGAGAATATGCAGCAGATGCTGGCCCGCTTCAAGGTTGACGGCGGTCAGCCGCAGTTTAACGCCCCGCCCCAACGGACAACAAACGTCAAGCCACCTGCAGCAAGCCTTGGTTGGAGGTAAGCTGCGGCGCTAAACAACCGCCGATGACGCAAAGTTTGACAAAAAAAGGGGCGCTGCAAATTGCAGCGCCCTTAACTATTCCTGACCCGCTGCAGCGTTTCCAGCAGCCGTAATTGTTCGTCCATCCGCCCGCCGCCGGGATAGCCGCCCCACTCCAGCAATTTTGCAACCAATTCTTCCGCCGAACTTCCATCTTCGCAAGCAAAACAAGACAATAATTGTCGAGTGCGTAAACCATCGAACCAACCATGAAAAGCTGTCAGCCGTCGCTGCCGATCGGCATGATTGGCCTGCAACTTCTGCCATACCGCAGCAAATTTCAGCTCGAGCAGAAAGCCCCGCAATAATGGCGAGATATGACCGGCACGTTGCAACAAATCATCCGCAGGAAAATCCACGCAATCATCGACCAAGCGCAACCAGTCTCGTAAAACAGAAAAGGCTGCCACAGAAGAAAACTGAAATAACATCCGCCCCTCTTCGACCTGCCCCTGCACCGCTTTCCCGGTGCCGAAGGGAACCCGGTCTGAGGAGCGGGGTGACGGCTGAACGACCGTTCCGCTGAGCAGCTCAACACCACAGGTTTTGGCCAGCTGCTGCAAAAAGTAGAAATCCTCTGCCGCATGTCGGCGGTTCATCCCACCAGCGCCAATATAAGCTTTGGCGCGGCAGGCAAAGGCACTGCCGATGGTGTGATAAGCGTAAGGCGAAGCGGCCTGCTGCAGGCCGAACAGGTAACTGCGCAGGTACAGTTCATAGCGTCGAATCGCCGCTTCCTGCTCAGGAGTATCTCCCGCTTGATGACGGAAGGGAACGGTAGCTCCTCCTTTGTCACTGTCGCGAAAATGACACTGAATCGCAGACAGATAGTTGGCGTCAACCAGGGTATCAGCGTCGAGGGAAATCAGCAGCGGCTCGCCCGGCCAGTCGAGATGCGCCAACGCCAGATCAAAACCGATTTTACGCGCCAGTCCGACCCCCTCCTTGCTCGGCATTTCGAAACCACTTGAGCTGGCATCGATCCAGGCGAGGTTGAGCTGCGGATAGGGCTGTGACCGCAACCAAACCAGAGTCTCTTGATTGTCCTGCAACTGGTCAGCAGCAACAGCGCAACGGTTATTGATGACGATGAGGATCAGGGTATGGTTGAGACATTCTGCTGGGTTACGGGCTAAAGACGCGAGGGTTTGTGGAAGGCTCTGCCGTTCATCCAAGGCGGGGATGATAATCGCTGCCCGGAAATCGTTGCGCTGAATCCCTTCAATTTGCCAGGGACCACTAACAGCACGGGTGCTGAGGTATTTTTTTAGCTGTTTGTTCAAAACTTTAAAACCTTAAAACCGGCGGGTTCCGGCCCGCCAGCCGGGTTCATTTTCTTTGTATCGACAAAGAAAACGGAACCAAAAGAAAACGACCCCAATGCCTCCGCCCGCTGCGCGGGAACCTGCGTTCCGCAACAAATTCGGGGCCGCTCACATGCGCTACGCTTAACCTCGCGGCAAACCACCCGAATTAATTGCTCCACTCCGGCGGAAGCAAAGGGGGAAAGAAAGTCCAGATTCCCCCTCCCGTGTGACGCAGCCGGAACGGAAGGGATTCAAAGCGATTAAGCGAGGAATGTTTGAGCCGCAGGCGAGTTTTGCGAGCGCGCCTTGAAGCCCTGCAGTGCAGGGAACCCGCAGGGCAAGGAGTTCGGGCGCCTTTCTTTGCTTCGTTTCTTTGGGCGCACAAAGAAATGACGGCGTCGGGCGGGGCCGCAACCCCGCGATCTTGACCCTAGATTTGCCAATTATCCACGACTTCACACAGCTCCCCAAACGGATCGCCCTGTCCATCCAACCAATGAATGTCCACCCCGTTCTTTTCCATCCGCCGAAAAAAAGTTTCCTGCCGTTTA
The DNA here is from genome assembly GCF_055389805.1 of Desulfuromusa ferrireducens. Classification (NCBI taxonomy): domain Bacteria; kingdom Pseudomonadati; phylum Thermodesulfobacteriota; class Desulfuromonadia; order Desulfuromonadales; family Geopsychrobacteraceae; genus Desulfuromusa; species Desulfuromusa ferrireducens. The sequence continues at coordinate 1,500,136 of NZ_AP042415.1, read as the reverse complement.
GCAAACTGCCCGATGGCACTGCGCAACTTCTGCAGCATATCGTTACGGCTCAGTTTACCCTGTAGATGCTGAGCAATCAGCCGATACTCCAGGCCGTAGAATTCCAACCTTTCCCAAGCCACTCCAGCATCGTGCAACTGCTGCACTTCTTCAATCATTCCTTCATCGAAACGCTGCAGCAACCGGCAGGCGATCCGTTGACGGAGAATTTCGCGCGGCCACTTAAGGCCGAAGACCAGCGGGTTGATTTTCGGCAAAAGCGGCAGCTGAGCGTTGGCAGCCTGTTCACCACTGGCAATCTCGATGGCGCGAAGCAAACGTGATCGATCGCCCAAATCGGTGCGGTTGTGCTGCTCCGGCTTGAGCTGCAGCAATTTCTCGCCCAACTGTTCATCACTTAAAAGTGCAAGTTCTGCCCGCAACGGCAGATTCTCCGGTACCTCAACCAATCGGTAGCCGCGCAAAACAGCATCCAGATACATGCCGGTGCCGCCGCAGATAATCGGCAGTTTATTCCGTTGCCAGATATCCTCCAGCGCGGCAAAACAATCGCGTTGGAACTGGAAGACGTTATATTCGCTGCCCGGCTCAGCGATGTCGATCAGGTGATATGGAACCTCGCCGTACTCGGCCAAATCCTTGCCAGTGCCCAGATCCATGCCGCGATAAACCTGCCGCGAATCAGCAGAAATGATTTCTGCATCGTATTCCCCGGCCGCCTTGACCGCTAAACCAGTCTTGCCCCCGGCAGTCGCGCCAAGGATAACGATAGTCTTATTATTCACTCTGGTCATTGATATCCCTTCTGACAAAACTTCGACAGGATAAAACAATTGTTGAGCGCTGCCTATGGCAAAACCCTGTTACCGAGCGTTTTGATCTGCTATAGTCCGCTGACGAAACCAGCCAGACAGGAAACCAATGACCTTAGATCAAGAGCCACAACCGACCGTACTCCCCCGCGATCAGCATAATATCTCGCGTAAGCAGATCGACGAGGACACCATTAAGGTTCTTTATCGGCTGCACCGCAATGGTTATCTGGCTTATCTGGTCGGCGGCAGTGTGCGTGACCTGCTGCTCGGTCGCCAGCCGAAGGATTTTGATATTGGCACTGATGCCACCCCGAGTCAGATTCGGAAGCTGTTCCGTAACTGTTTCCTGGTCGGCAAACGTTTCCGCCTGGCGCATATCCGCTTTGCCGGCAATAAACTGATTGAGGTCGCCACCTTCCGTCGTCATCCACGCGAAGATGAACTTCCTGAAGACCCGGACGAGCACTTCCACTTTGTGCAGAATGTCTTCGGCAGCCCACGTGACGATGCCTTCCGCCGTGACTTCAACATCAACGCGCTGTTTTACAATATTGCCGATTTCTCCATTATCGACCATGTCGGCGGGCTGAAGGATCTAGAAGAAAAAGTGATCCGGGTGATCGGTGATCCGTTGATCCGTTTTGAAGAAGATCCGGTGCGGATGCTGCGCGCCCTGGAGTTTGCCGCCCGCCTCGACTTCACGCTAGATCAATCGATCCTCGATGGCATTGCGCAGAAAAAAGAACTGATCGCGACCGCTGCTCCGGCACGCATCCGTGAAGAAATCATGGAACTGTACCGCCACAAAGTCGCCGGCCCAGTATTGAAACACTGCCGCGAACTGGGCATGCTGCCGCATCTGCTGGCCGGTTATCCGGGTACCGATGAAAGTATCGAACTGATCGGCAAGATCGATCAGCGTACCGCCAACGGGGTGCCGATCGAAGAAGGTTTTGCCATCGCCGCCCTTTACCTGCGGCTCTTCATGGACAACTGTCCGCCCTCGCCAGATGTACCAATAACTGAAGCACTGCACAAAGCCAATGAGATCATCATTCCCCACTGCCACTATTTCAGCATTGCCCAGGGAATCCGCCATCAGGCCAGAGAACTGCTGGTCGGCTGTTTCCGTCTGGCACGCGGTCGCGGCATTCGCGGTGAGCGGCGCTTCCTGCAACACCCATTGACGCCCAAATCCCTCGAACTGTTCAGCCTCTGGTCCGAAGTACGCCCCGACCTGCTGCCGCTGGTCAAAGAATGGCAAAATACCATCCAATCCCCCCCGACACAAAAAGAGCCGACCCGCCGCCGGCCACGCAGACGCAGGAAAAAACCGACCTCAGCAATCTAGGGAAGCGGACAAAGTCAGTGCCTCGGCGCAATCCCTGTCGCAAGGGGCTACTGAATCAGCAGCTCGATTAATAAACCAAATTGCAAAGTTTTACCCCAAATATTCGCTTAGCACCTAACGAGTGAAAAGCGCAAAGCATCTCTTGACGGCATTCATTTGCTCCTCGAAAGATGTTTTGGGTTACGCATATCGAACAGTCAACTGCACTAAACCCGCAAGAATCACCGTGCTTTGAACTACTCAAGCCCAGCTTCGATCCCACAAGAAATACCCATATTAACCTTCAAAGTCGGTTATTTAGAGGTGAATAAAATTCAGGATTGATTTGACATCAACCTCCAATGCTTTAAACTTTTTAATCAACAGTTTTTCTTTTTCACAGCAAAAAGAAAGGTTCGCACAAAAGAAAAAAGATATGGTTCAGGACCCTTTTTCCTTTGAATATTATTATTTGCTCTGTATAATTAATTTTCTTTGAGATGGTGGACATAAACCATCCGAACAACTATCGAACTTAATACAATACTCGCAGCCATAAAAACAAATCGAGGATATGCAATGAGCATGGACATCGACAACGACCAAATTGAGATTATTCAGGAATTCGTCACTGAGAGCCAGGACATGATCGAGCAGTTGGAACCGCAGATCATTGAACTGGGGCAGAACAGTGACCCTGAAGTCATGAACGCCATTTTTCGGCTCTTCCATTCGATGAAAGGAAGTGCCGGATTCCTGGAGTTCGATCACATTACCCGCGTGGCCCATGCAGCAGAGAATTTGCTCGACCTGGTCCGCAACGGCGACATCGAACTGGTGGGCGACCATGTCACCTTGCTCTGTGATGCCTGCGACTTCGCCAAGGACGCTCTGCTACTGGTCGACAGTGACTATTCCGACAAACCAATGGGGCCGGCCGCGGATGTCATGGCGGAAAAGCTCCATCAAGCAATTGAGCTGGCCAAAAGAAGCGGCGCCAACGAAGAACCGACGGAAGATGTTGCCACTGAAGCCCCCCCCGAGGAAACCGCACGGGCCGAAAAAAGTGCAGTTGCCCCAGTGGAGGCAGCCGTTGCAACGCCCCCCGAACTGGGTGATGGCGGCCTGCCAGCGCTGGAAATCACCGACGAAATGCGCTTGAGTTTTGTTCAGGAAGGCAACGAACTGCTGCAGAATGCTGAGCAGGGCTTGCTTGCCTGGGGTGAAAATCCCACCGATACCGAATCGATCGGTGACATTTTCCGTCAAGTCCACAGTTTTAAGGGCAATTGCGGCTTTTTCGGCTTTGCCCAGATGGAAAAGCTCAGCCATCAGATGGAGAACATCCTCGATCGCGTTAAATCAGGCTCCAAGCTGGCAGTGGAGAATCCGGCCGATCAACTGCTGGCTTCTCTGGACGTGTTGCAGCAAGCGGTTAATGACATCTCGGATGGCAAAGAAGGGATCATCGAAGGCCTTGAGCAAAAAGTTGAACAGCTGCAGTTGCTGGTCCCGCCCCTGCTGGGGGAATTCCTGCTCGAAGAGGGCGTTACCGAAACAGCTGTCACCCAAGCGGTGGAAACGCAGAAGAAACCGGTCGGTGAAATTCTCGTCGAACAGGGCAATGCCTCACCCGTCCAGGTTGACAATGCACTAAAGAAACAGCAGGAAAACCTAAAAAAAGCCAAAGCAGAGGCCAAACCACCAGCCCGTACCAAAACTCCGGCCAAACGTCAGGATATTCGCGTCGACCTGGGCAAGCTCGACAGCTTGATCAACCTGATCGGCGAGTTGGTTATCGGCGAAAACATGCTGATTCACAATCCCGACCTCATTGGTTTGGACCTGGAGAACTTCACCAAGGCCGGTCAGCACATGTCGAAGCTGGTTCGTGAACTGCAAGAAATGGCGATGACCATCCGTATGATCCCGGTCTCGGGGCTGTTCCGCCGCATGATCCGCCTGGTGCATGACATCTCGGTTAAGGCTGGCAAGAAGGTCGAACTGGAGTTGATCGGCGAAGAGACCGAAATCGACAAAACGGTTATCGAAACCATTACCGACCCACTGGTGCACCTGTTGCGCAACTCCCTTGATCACGGCCTGGAACCCCCGGACGAACGACTAGCCGCCGGCAAAACCGAAAAAGGCACCGTCCGCCTTACCGCAAGTCACGAAGAGGGTGAAGTCTGGGTCACCGTTGAGGATGATGGGCGCGGCCTGAACCGCGACAGAATTCTCGAAAAAGCGATCAGCAAAGGCCTGGTCGACCCCGATGGCCCAGTGCCCAGCGATAAAGTGATCTATAATATGATCTTTGCGCCCGGCTTTTCAACCGCCGCCCAGGTGACCGACATTTCCGGGCGCGGCGTCGGCATGGACGTGGTCAAGCGGAACCTGGAAAAGATCAAAGGCAAGATCGATGTTAAAAGTACGCCCGGACAAGGAAGCCGGATTACACTGCGGATTCCTCTGACTCTGGCGATTATCGACGGCATGCTGGTACGGGTCGGCACCACCACCTGTATCGTTCCGACACTATCCATCCTTGAGGCCTTCCGCCCGACCATGGATCAAATGACCATCACCCCCGAAGGTGATGAACTGGCCAGGGTACGGGAAAACTTCTTCCCGATTATCCGCCTGCACGAAATCCTCGAAAAGGAACCGGCCTCACGAGAGTTGCCGGACGGAATTTTGATTGTCCTCGAATATCAGGGCAGCCGTTTCTGCCTGTTTGTTGACGAAATTGTCGGGCAGCAACAGACCGTTATCAAGGGCCTGTCTGAGTTCATTGGCAACGTCGCCGGAGTCTCTGGTTGCACCATTTTAGGCGATGGTGGTGTCAGTCTGATTCTTGATGTCGGTGGCCTGGTCGAATCAGCAGAAGGTAAATCCTAAATAGATTTATTTTAGATAAACACCGCTTGAAGGAGATATGTGATGGCTGAAGAAACAACGATCGACAACGAAGACACACAAAAAGACAAATACCTGACATTCCACCTGGCTGGGGAAGATTACGGCATCGAAATTCTCTATGTTATTGAGATTATCGGTATCCAGAATATTACCGAAGTCCCCGACATGCCAGCATTCATCCGCGGCGTTATCAATCTGCGTGGCAAGGTTATTCCGGTAATGGATATCCGCGCCCGGTTTGATCTCCCTGACCGTGAATATGACGATCGCACCTGTATTATTGTCGTTAACATCGACAACATCGAGGTTGGCCTGGTGGTCGATGAAGTCAGTGAAGTCGCCGACATTCCGGCCGCCAACGTCGAGCCACCACCGCGAACCGGCAAGAGTGCCGGCGGTCAATATATTAAGGGCATGGGCAAGATCGATAAAGCAGTCAAGATTCTGCTCGACGTCCACAAACTGCTCTTCAACGAAGAGATGCAGGCACTTATCGCCGAGCAGGAAGAAGCATAGATTATTAGAAAAGTTCTTAACAAGCCGCGGCACCGTACCAATATTATGAGAGATGACATAAAATGAATTTTAAAAGGTTTTTCAGACTGACCCTGACCAGCAAATTAATTTTGATGGCACTTGCCATTACGCTCATTTTTTGTCTCGGCCTCGCCGGGCTCTATCAAGAGGTTCGCAGCAGCAGCTTTAAAGAACGAGAACTGAAGGTACAACACCAGACAGAAACAGCCTGGTCAGTGCTGGAAAACTACGTCGCCATGGAACAAAGCGGTCAACTAAGCCGCAGCGACGCACAGCAGCAGGCAATGGCAGCGATCAAAAAGATCCGTTATGGCAAGAGTGGCTATTTCTGGATCAACGACATGCAGCCGAAAATGATCATGCACCCGATCAAACCAGCTCTGGACGGCAAGGATCTCTCCGGCAGCGCCGATCCTACCGGAAAAAGACTGTTTGTTGAGTTTGTCAATGTCAGCCGCAAACAGGGTGGTGGCTTTGTCAACTATCTTTGGCCAAAGCCGGGTTTCTCCGATCCGGTGGAAAAGATCTCTTACGTAAAGCGCCTGGCGGCATGGGACTGGATCGTCGGTACCGGCCTCTATGTTGATGACGTCGAGGCGACTCTCGGCTCGATCCGCACCACCAACCTGATCACCATCCTGATCGTTATCATCATCACCGGGATTCTGGTCTGGTTGGTTACCCGCAGCATCACCGGCCCGCTGACGAAGATCCGTGAAGCGATTTACGCACTGGCAAAAGGCGAAACCAATATCGAAGTCGACTGTGGCAAGCCAGTCGATTGCTCCAAAGCGAAGAACTGCAGCGAACCCAATTGCCCCAGTTACGGACGCGAAGACATCTGCTGGGTGACCGCCGGTTCCTTCTCGGCAGATGCCCATTGCCCGCGAGCCCTAAAAGGTGAAGACTGCAAGACTTGCGAGCTGTACGGACCGAATAATAATATGCAAGAACTCGGTTCAGCACTGATGGGCCTGGCCAACGCAATGAAACTGCGTGCCAGTCTGGCCCGACAGATTGCCGACGGTGACCTGACCCAGGAAGTTGCCATCGCCTCCGATCATGATGAACTCGGCTTGGCTCTGGTACAGATGCACCAGAATCTGAAAAACGTTCTCTGCCAGTTGATGCAAACCGCCACCCACATCGACAGCGGCGCGGCCAGCATTGAGGGAACCAGTCAATCATTGACCGATGGCTCAACGGAACAGGCAGCTTCAATCGAAGAGATCAACAGTTCCGTCACCCAAATGGCCGATCAGACCCGCCAGAATGCCAACAACGCCAACCAGGCCAACACCCTGGCCAATCAGGCCAAGCAATCGGCGGAAAAAGGCAATCAACAGATGGACGCACTGGTTCAGGCCATGGCCGAAATCAACGAATCGGGACAGAACATCGGCAAGATTATCAAGGTTATCGATGAGATTGCCTTCCAAACCAACCTGCTGGCACTTAATGCCGCGGTCGAAGCGGCTCGCGCCGGACAACATGGCAAAGGCTTTGCCGTAGTTGCTGAAGAGGTCCGCAACCTGGCCGCCCGGAGTGCCAAAGCCGCGCAAGAAACAGCTGAACTGATTGAGGGTTCGGTCTCCAAAGCTAGCAACGGCGCGGGACTAGCTGATACCACCGCCGCTGCGTTAACTGAGATCGTCGATGGCATCACCAAGGCTACCGATCTGATGGGTGAAATTGCGATGGCCAGTAATGACCAGGCACAAAGTACCGATCAGATTAATAATGGTTTGACGCAGATCGACAATGTCGGGCAGCAAAATACCGCTTTTGCCGAAGAGACTGCGGCAACCTCTGAACAATTGGCCAGCCAGGCCCGGCACCTTAATCAGCTGTTGAGCATGTTCACCCTAGGTCAGGAAGATTGTCAGCACATAGCCGGCGGCTCTGTGACCCGACCAACAGCAAAATCGATCCCGATCACACAACGCCCATCCAGCAGCTCGACCGCGCAACCACCCAGACAACGGCCAGCAGCCCCAGCAGCACCGGCAGCGGCTAATTCAAACTGGGGAAATATTCAACAAAAAGCCGAAAAACCGGCGCCGCGCATTGCTCTGGATGATGATGACTTTGGTAAATATTGATTGACGAAATGATCTAAGCGACAGGCACCAATAAATGGAAAACGGAAGTAAACAACAATTTGTAGCACCACCGGTTCAGGTCAACAGCATGATGTCGATTTCCGATACCGAATTCGGCGACCTGCGTAACTTGATCCAAAAACGTTTCGGTATCAACCTGACCGATCAAAAACGGTCGCTGTTGGTCGGCCGGCTACAGAAACTGATGCGAAAACTAAGCCTGTCAACTTTTTCTCAGTACTACCAGTACCTGACCGAGGACAAGACCGAGCAGGCATTAGGTGAACTGGTTGATCTAATTTCAACCAATCACACCTATTTTAATCGTGAAAATGACCATTTTGAATATTTCTTCAAGACGGCGCTCCCGACGGTTATCGAAAAACTCAAAAAACAGAATCGTAAAGATTTACGCATCTGGTGTGCAGGCTGTTCCAGTGGTGAAGAGCCCTATACCCTACTGATGCTGATGCAAGAATATCTCGGCAGCGAATATAGCTCCTGGGATGCCGGAATCCTCGCCACCGATATTTCCGACCGCGCCTTATCGATTGCCCGTGCGGCGACCTACAGTGTCGACCGGGTCGAGCAACTGCCAGAAAATCTGCGGCGGAAATATTTTAACCCGGCCGGTGCTGGGGAAATGACCGTGGTCGATAAAATCAAAAAAGAAGCCACCTTTCGCCGCTTTAACCTGATGAATACCAGCTTCCCGTTTAAAAAACCTTTTCAGATGATATTCTGCCGAAATGTTATGATCTATTTCGACCAACCGACCCGCGATGCCCTGGTGGGGCGCTACCATCAGCATACCGAAGCGGGCGGTTACCTGTTTATCGGCCACTCAGAAACCCTCGGCCGCAGTCAGACACGCTATCAATATCTGCAGCCCGCACTGTACCGCAAAGGAGAACTCTGATGTCAAAAGTCATTCGTGTTCTCGTGGTTGACGACTCGGCCCTGGTTAGAAACATCCTCAGCCAGGGGCTGTCTCTGGACCCTAATATCGAGGTCGTCGGCACGGCGTCCGATCCCTATATCGCCCGCGATCGAATTGTCGAGCTGCAACCTGATGTTCTGACCCTCGATGTTGAAATGCCGCGCATGGACGGGGTCGCGTTTTTGCGCAAGTTGATGCCTCAGTACCCGATCCCGACAGTCATGGTCAGCTCGCTGACCCAGCGTGGCAAAAAAATCACCATCGATGCCCTTGAAGCTGGCGCTGTCGACTTTGTCGCAAAACCGACCAGCAACGTTGCGGCCGGTCTCAACGCCATGTTGATGGAGCTGCGCGCTAAAATCAAAATAGCTTCAACCGCCAATGTGTCACACTGGAAGGGCAAGCGCGTTACGCCACCGGCACAGACCATGGCAGGCGGAAAGGCGTTAGCCGAGTCGACCGATAAAGTGATTGCCATCGGTGCCTCAACCGGCGGAACCGAGGCGATCCGCCGCGTCGTTGAAGCTTTTCCCGCCAGTACCCCGGGCGTAGTTATTGTTCAACACATGCCAGCCGGATTCACAAAAATGTTTTCTGAGCGCCTTAACCAGCTTTGCCAGATGGAAGTTCAAGAGGCACAAGATGGCGATCGCGTCCGATCCGGATTGATCCTGGTCGCACCAGGTGGCATGCAAATGAAGGTCGTCCGCAGCGGTGGCTTTTACCAAGTCCGTTGCGGTGGGACAGACAAGGTCAGTGGTCACTGCCCGTCGGTTGACGTGATGATGCATTCAGTGGCCGAACATGTCGGAAGAAACGCCGTTGGTGCCATGTTGACCGGGATGGGTCAAGATGGCGCAGAAGGAATGTTAGCGATGAAAAATGCTGGTGCGCGTAATATTGCACAGGACGAGGCCAGCTCCGTGGTTTTTGGTATGCCAAAGGTCGCCTACGAAAAAGGTGGGGCTGACCGCTTGGTATCACTGGAAAACATCGCATCGTCTTTGCTCGGATTACTCACGGAGAAAAAATAAATGGGACAAGTCATCTTAGGAGTCGGTGACTACGGGGCATCAAAAACTTCCGGCGACGAAGTAAAAACCTTCGCCCTGGGGTCATGTGTCTCCGTCATTCTGCTCGACCCCAGCACCAGGACTGTCGGCATGGCCCATGTTGCCCTCCCCGATTCGTCGATTAACAAAAATAAGGCGGTAGAAAAGCCAGGCTATTTTGCCGACACAGCGATCCCTGCCCTGCTACAGGAAATGGCGAAGTTCGGCTGCAACAGAAAAGGCAAGGGGATGGTGGTCAAACTTTGCGGCGGAGCCAATGTGATGGACACCAACGACACCTTTCAAATTGGCAAACGTAATGCTCTGGCCATAAAAAAAATCCTCTGGTCATATGGCATGGGAGCGGTATCTGAAGATTTAGGTAAAAACTTCAGTCGTACAGTGACAATTTCTGTCGAGTCAGGCCAGGTGCTGCTCACTTCACCCGGCCGACCAAACTGGCAACTTTAGGGGGTATCGATGGAAAAGAAAATTGACATAGAGAATCTACAGGAAATTATTAAATCGGTACCCATGCTCTCAGCCAGTGCCAGTCGTCTGCTGCAACTGACATCAAATGCCGATCATGAGCTGATGGACGTGGTCAACCTGGTAAAAACCGATGCCAACCTGACCGCCCGGGTGCTAAAAGTTGTCAACTCTGCAGCCTTTGGCCTCCTCAACGAAATAACCTCCATTGACCGAGCCATATCCTACCTGGGAGAGCGGATTATCGTCAGTATTGCCATCGGTGATTGTACCGGCAAACTTTTCGAAAAAGAGCTCTCCGGCTATGAAGCCGCTGGTGGGGACCTGTGGAAGCACGATTTACGAACGGCGATCGCCGCCCGCGAGATTGTGGTTCAAAGTGGAATGGAGGCCAGTCCGGATCTGGCGTTTACCGCCGGGCTCCTGCACGACATCGGCAAATCGCTGATCTCCGATTACCTGCAAGGGACGGCACCCGAAGCGATCGACCTGATCAGCTCACAAGACAGCCTCGACTATCTTGAAGCGGAGAGAAAAATTATCGGTGTTGACCACACCCAGGCAGGTTTTGAACTTGCCAAAGCGTGGCAACTCCCCGAGGAACTGGCCGAGGTGATTCTTTATCATCATCAACCGGCCCATGCCTCGGAAGAACACCGCCCACTAGTTTACGCCGTCCACCTGGGAGACAACATCGCCATGATGGGAGGCTTCGGCACCGGCTCCGACAGCATGCAATACCGCCTGGATCCAAAATACACGGAGTATATGACCATATCACCTAAAACCCTGGATAAAGTGATGCTGACCGTCGATATGGAATTTGAAAAACTGCAAGAGTCGCTGAACAGTATAGGGGGAGAAAACACATGAAACGGATAGTTATTGCCGACGATTCTGCCACTGCCCGCATGTTTATCAGACGCTGTCTGGAAATTATTGGCCTCGGCGATGCGGAAATAGTCGAAACCGAGCATGGCAAAGAGGCTTTAGCTGCTGCAAAAGAGAAACCGACCGATCTCCTGCTGACTGATCTCAATATGCCGGTTATGGATGGCGAAACCCTGGTCAAGTGGGTTAAATCGAGCCCCAAGCTCTGTGAGATGCCGATCGTGGTTATCACCAGTGCCGGCAATCCAGCCAAGGAGGCACAACTACTTGAACTGGGGGCCCATCGGGTCATCAACAAACCTGTTTCCCCGCCGGTCATGATGGAAGCACTGGAACTATTTATTAAAGAATAGATCCTCGCAAGGAGCATAAGATGATTGAACATAAGCCGTTTTACCAGGCGATGAAAGATGCCATCAGTCAGACCCTGGAAAACATGGTCTTTATGGAGGCGACCGAGCACTATGACCAGAATTATGAAATTCCAGCAGCAGAACTGACCTGGGCCTGCCTGCTCGTTCAGGACCCGGTTCAAGGGGAAATCCGACTGGTGCTCCCCAAAGCACTCCTAAGAAATTTGACCGCTGCTGTTTTTTCGCTTGATGATGCAGAAATAACTCAAGCACACATGGACGATATCCTGCATGAACTTCTCAACACCATCGTCGGGCTGTTTATGAGCAAGCTCCTGGCGGACAACCAGCCCTTTAAAATCGGGCTCCCGGAGCAAGGGACGGGAGATCTCCCTCAACCGGACGCAGACACCGTTGTCTGGAAACTGATGACCAGTGATGAAGATCCGTTGCAGGTACATGCAACAGGAGCATCCCTGGTGGCACTAAACGACTAACGAAAACAAAAAAACGAAACCATTCATTCTACAAAGGAGTTTTAAAATGGGCAAAACTGTATTGATTGTCGATGATTCCAACACCATGCGTAAAATTGTTTCTCGTGCCCTGCGCCAGGCTGGACTCGATTTTGATGAAATTCTCGAAGCCAGTGATGGTCAAGAAGCTCTGGCGGTTCTGGCAGACAACAAGGTGGATGTGGTTTTAAGTGATATCAACATGCCAAACATGAACGGCCTGGAATTTCTCAAAGCGAAAGCGGAAGACCCTGCCATCAAGGATATCCCGGTGGTGATGATTTCCACGGAGACCGGCGCCGATATTATCGATGAAGCCAAATCCTATGGTGCCAAGGGGGCGATTAAAAAACCCTTTACCCCCGACCTTATTAACGAAACTCTCGGCGCACTACTCTAATTTTACTTAGCCGGGCAGATCACCAACGGTTGACTGTCCGGCTAACAGGGAGATATTCGTGGACCATATTCAACACCTGATCGAAGCTACACAGGAAATTTTTTCCAGCATGATCATGCTGGAGGTTAGCCCCGGCGAACCCTTCAACCGGAACAAATCACCACTGAAGGACAGCATTTCCGGCATTATCGGCTTGGCCGGAACCACCAAAGGGCTGCTCGCCATCCACCTGCCAACCGCGGCTGCCTTAGCAGTCACAACCGCTTTTCTCGGCATGGATGTTGAGGAAATCGACGAAGACGTTCAAGATGCCATCGGCGAACTGGCAAACATGTTGGGAGGCAATGTCAAAACCGCCCTCGACCCTAAAGGGAGTGGCATCCAGCTGTCGATGCCAACATCCGTGCATGGTGACGAGTACTCGATTGATTGTCTTGCCCATGCTGAAGAGCTGACGATTCCATTCACGTTTGACAACCATACGTTCCTGATTGAACTGCAAATCGGTCAGGACAGCTAAACGACACATATGCCCCGTTTTCTATGACGTGTTGTCCTGCAAAAGGGTTTGTTGTGGATTTTGCTAATAAAATTGTTAAATCGACCGAAGAGATCTTTAGTACGATGATTTTTATGGATATCTCTGCGGTTGAACCACTGACTGAAGGGGAAGAGATTCTCGATTGTCATGTTTCGGCGATGATCGGCCTGAGTGGCGATTTAACCTGTATGCTCAGCCTGCACTGCCCCGGAAATGTTGGAATGGCGATCACCGGGGAAATGCTTGGCATGGAAGTTGAAGAAGTAGATACTGATGTCAAAGATACCCTCGGGGAAATTTCCAATATGATCGCCGGGGGGCTAAAGGAATCTTTTGCCGCAGAAAAGATAAATCTGGAATTATCAATTCCAACAACAGTGACGGGGAAGTCCTACAGGGTCTCTTCCCCGACTAAAAGCAATCGGGTTATAATCCCGTTTGACCTCGAGCAGGGCCGCTTTTTCGTCGAGATGAAATACTCGCCCAACTAAGCCCTGCTCACACTTTGAGTTTGTGAGAGGGCACCTTGGATCAACAAGCCATAGTTGATGTCGTTTGCAAGACCGGCATCGAAAATCTAGCGACTGAGATTGGTGCACTCCTGGGACAGGAGCTGACGTATGAAGACGTGCAGCTGCAACTCTTATCCAAAGAATCAATTTTCAGCAATCCAGAACGGAGGAAAACGGCTCTCACCCGGATGTCGGTCACAGGCGACAAAGAGGGCGACTGCTACCTGTTAATGCAGGTAGACTCAGCGATTGTGTTGGGTGGAACCCTGATCATGCTTCCCGAAGACATGATCGAAGAACACGCCCAAAGCGGCAACCTTGATGGTGAACTAAACGACGCCTTCGGAGAAGTCGCAAACATTATTGCCGGGGTGTTTACCCAGGCATTTGTTGACAAATACGCAAAAAAAGTCCGCTTCATCAAAAATTCTGTTGAAGAACTAATCCCAACCAAAATTGACCTGACGAGTGTTGAACCCTGCCCACCCGGAACCTATTACGTTGCCAGTTGCAAACTGATTGCGGGAGAGAAGAACCTCGGAACGATCGAATTTATTGTCCCTGCGGCTATTTTCGAGCTGGAGGAAATTGCCGCAGAAGAGCCGGCAAGCGTAGAAGAAGCACCAGCACCAGCAGCAGCAACAGCAACAGCAACAGCAATAGCAATAGAATCCACGGATCAAGTCACTGCGGACCCTCCCGCCGAAACGACGGAACCACCTAAACCGGTCTTCGTCGATGCCAAAAAACTGACAGACGTTGTTTTCAACGCCGCCATCAGTCAGATGGGCGAAGAACTCAGCGCCCTGCTCGGCGCTGATCTGGTCTGTAACGACATAAAATTATTAATGACCAGCAAAGCCGATTTTTTTGCCAACCACTGCAGCGACAAATCGACTATGGCTGACATGAAAGTATCCGGCGAGCGCGAAGGCTGCGGTTTCATGTTCACCCAGATTGCGGATGCAATCGCTCTCGGCGGCACATTGATCATGCTGCCAGAAGATCAGATTGAAGAGCAGCGCAGCAAAAACCTGTTTGAAGGGGAAGTTGAGGATGCCTTTGGTGAGATTGCCAATATTCTGGCCGGCGGTTTAACCCAGGTTTTTCTTGATCGCTACCCCAAACAGCTACGCTTTGTCAGAACTGAATCAAAGACCATTGTTCCAACCAAAATTGACATGAGTGGTGATGACCCCTTCCCAGAAGGAGACTACTACCTGGCTTCCTTCGCCATTGCCATGGAAGGATTTGACCTCAAGCGACTGCTCTTGCTCTTCCCCGCCCAGGTTTTTGATTTGAACGGCTATCAGCAAGAGATGGCAGCAGAACAGGCACAACCTGTAGCGGCAACGGCAACCTCTGCCAGCACAGCGAGTTCCCCAGCAGACGCGGGACAATCGGCCAATCCTGCGGTCGGTGGCACTGTACCAGCAGCGTCCGAAGCAGCCGTAGCGGCAGGAACCCCGGTCCCAACCGGACCACCACTGGTCTTGATTATTTCGGATGACAGTGGTGCGGCAGAACCATTTGCCAAAATCCTCTCTTCGGCAAATTTTGAATGCAAGATCCTGAATTTCCAGGAAGACATTAAAGTCCCTTTCCAGCAGCATCGAGTGCTGGGGGCCTTTTTAGTCATGTCGCAGGTCAACGAAAAGGGTTTTGCCACGGCGATCAAACTGCAATCAGCCGGATTACCCCTTCCACCAATGATTTTCGCCGGACCGGAATGGACGCGTACAACCGTGTTGCGGGCAGTAAAATACGGTGCTCACGATATCCTGATCGTACCCGCCTCGGGAGATGAAATTCAGGAAAAGATCAGCCGCCACTTCAGTAAAGCCAGCTAAACAAAAAGCCCCATCAAAACGACAGGGCTTTTTATCCATAAAGACTAAACCGGTAAATTTTTCTTTTTTATCTTTTCTATCAAAGTGGTTCGCTTCAGGTTAAGAAGGCGGGCGGCTTCCTTCTTGTTGCCACCGGTGCGACTTAATGCCTGCAGAATCAGACGATCCTCAAACTCACTAATCAGTCCGTTAAAATCGAGACCTTCGTCGGACCAGGCCGCATCAGGCGGCACCATCGATGTCTCCCCGGCCGTCGCCGCGACGGGAACAACCGGTGGTAACAGCTCTTGTTCGGGTAACGGCTCGCAGCGGTATTTCTCCGGCAGTTCCTTCAGGGTAATCCGCTTACCGCGGTGCAGAATGACCATGCGTTGCATCAGGTTCTCCAACTCCCTGACATTACCGGGCCAGGGATAAGCCTGCAAGCTACGCATAGTCAGCGGATCGATGGTTGTCACCTGATCGCTTTTTCGGCGGCTGAATTGGACAATGAATTTTTCGATCAAGACCGCAATGTCATTCTTTCTTTCCCGCAGTGGCGGAGCCTGGAGCGGAATAACCGCCAAGCGGTAATAGAGATCTTCCCGGAACGTCCCCTCGGCAACCAACTTCTCTAGGTTTTGATGGGTCGCGGCAATCACCCGCACATCCACCTTCATCGCACGCACGCCGCCAACCTGCTCAACCTCGCGCTCTTGCAGCACGCGGAGCATTTTAGCCTGCAAGGTCGGTTTCATATCGCCGATTTCATCGAGAAACAGGGTTCCCCCGTCAGCAAACTGCACCCGTCCTATTTTCGATTGCTGAGCACCGGTAAACGCCCCCTTGACGTAACCGAACAGTTCGCTTTCCAACAATTCATCGGGGATCGCCGCACAATTAACAGGAACAAAATGACCATTTTTACGCGGGCTGTTCTCATGGACAGCACGGGCTATCAATTCCTTACCCGTACCACTTTCCCCTTGAATCAGCACCGTGCTATCACCCTCTTCGGCAACGCAGGAAATCAGGTTGAACAATTCCAGCATTAGTGAAGAGCGCCCGATCATTCCGCCAAACCCGGAACCGGGGTTGGTATTTAAAGCAGTCATAATCTCATTTCTGTCGATTAAACGACTGAATAAGAAGAAGAAATTTAAAGTCACTACGTAATATGAGATAACAATAATATATGCGGTGTAATGTGTCAATATTTAGACACATTATTTTCGATAGGACTTAAAAGGGGGGATATCGTTCGGCATTGTGGCTTAAATGCCACTTAACAGTCGAATAATTGACAACGAGAAAAACCTCAACAAACGATAAGCCAGCAATCCTCAGCAAGCAGCAATGACTAAGCCTATGGCAGCGGCCGCGATAACCGGTCAGGAGCGGTTACTTTGCCTAAGGTTTGATCATAACCTTGGTCAAAGAAGCCCTTACTCAAGTCCGCGCCCTGCTCCACTCCCCACCAGTTACGTGGAAAACTCAAATTCGCCGTCTGCCCGACCCCGAGCTTGACCTGATAATCGCTATTGTTTTCAATGTTATTCAATTCAAACAAGGTCCGATTATCGCATTTGGTGACAGCAAAAATACCATTCTGATTATTGCTGATCTGATTGTGATGTACCCGGCCGGAGCCAAGCCGCTCTTCAAAACGGATCCCATGTCGATTGTGGTGAATACGATTTCGCGCCAGTTCAATATTCACGGTAGAAAAACGGACGCCGTCAACGTTGTAGCGAAATTCGGAGTCGGTCACCTTAGCCTTGCAGAAATGGATCTGCACACCGCTATAGGCATATTCTGAAATCAGATGCGCAATCTCCACCTGATGAGCAAAATCGAGGTAAAGAAATTTCCAGTCTTGCGGCTTGGGCTTTTCCGCGCCACTGGTCAGCAGAATCGGCCGCTGGGCGGTGCCAAGGGCGATCAAACTGCCTTCGATCAGCAGCTCACCATCGCCAATGCCATCAGCATCACGGTCCAGCGGCTCAAAGATCACCCTGGTACCGGGCCGGATTTCCAGTCTTGTCCCCTTTTTCACCGTCACCAGACCACGAATACGAACCTCTCCCCGCCAGACCTCGTCACTGCTGATGACATGATCTTCCAAGTGAACAACCGGTCGCAGGACAGCGCAGCCCGACAACAGCAATAACGTCAACAGCCAGCAAAGAACTATAAGATATCTTCCCATCAGACGCTCACCTCAAAATAGATCAATCGGTGTCACTTCGATGCTGATCTCCCCCATCCCTGATTCGATCAACAGGCCATGATCAGCACTCTCTTCGTACATGCCGAACAGTTCTCCCGGAGCCGGTGAATCACCGTAATACTGCCGGGCACCGATAAAGTAGCGCCCCTCTGCGGCAAAGTTTACCTCAAAACGACCATCAGTCGCGCTCACTGCCGAAAGGGCCGCTGGACGGTCGTGGCCAATCACCTTTTGCCGATAGGCAAAGACATGCAGGCCGGCCAACGGTTCACCTGTCTCATCGATAATTTGACCGCGCAAACAGATCGAGCTGGCGCGATTTGGTGTTTCACTGCCGCTGCCCTTTAATTTAGTTACCAGCGAAAAAGTAACTTGTAGCTGCTTCCCCGCTTGCAGATGCAGCGGGTTCCCCGGATAAATGCCAAGCAGATCACCCTCACGCACCGGACCGAGCTGGGCGTTATTCTGCCTTTTTCGCGCCACCAGAAAGTAGTCGCTTTCCGGCAGGTTATCGAAGGAAAAATAACCATCAACACCGGTCGGCAATGAACGCCGATAGCCCTGTCCTTTAAGATCCTCAGCGACATCAAGATAAAGGTAGACCAGGGCTCCGGCCAACGGTTTACCGGCGAACAAAACCTGCCCTTGCAGCCCGGCAGAATACTCTTCCACATACGCTTCTGTCCTGCTGTCCACCATCGGCAGCAACTGCAGCCCGGCCCAAACCGGAAGTCCCTGCTGCGCCCGAACCGGATTACGGCCACAAAACGCAAAGCGTCCGGTTGCCAGATCGGTGGCATAAAGAGCAAAATATCCGGCTTCAACCTCCAGTCGGTAGCTGCCATCTTTGTTGGTCGGAGCAGAGATCGCCAGCGGATCACCGCTCGGATCAAGGGAAGCATAGGCTGCGACCCGCATCCCGGCGACCGGCTCATCAGCATCGATCACCCGGCCTTCAATCAGCGCGGCAAAAGCTGGATTCCCCAGCAGCAGGAGATAAAATAGCACCACGTATTTCATCGTTTCTCCAGAGGACCGGCGGCGTCCACCAACGCATCCAACCAGTCGGCATAAATGATCAGATCAAGGCGATAGCGCGCATCGCCGTAGCCAGGATAGGTCACCTCAGGTCGATCGCGACGATCGAATAAAATATCAAGATTGGCATCTATCCCGACAGTCCGCAGCTGCTCGGTCTGCTCCCCCCACCAATTGCCGCGCAGATCGAGTTGATCGGTAAATTCAGTCGGCAACTCGGCCAGCAGCGGATTTCTGCTGTTGCGCGCCTGCGCTTGCTGCTGGATCAATTTTTTCGAACCGGCCCGCTGCTCCCAGTCGGCACTCTGATAAAGGCCAAGTTCGGCAACCTTCTTGTTGCCAAGGAAATTATTCTGCTTTACGAGCGGATAAGAAGAGTAATCGCAAAACAGCACCAAGGCATTTTCTTCAAACTGATTATTTGTCGCCTCGGGATTCGACTTGCGGTTATTGAACAGGGCCGTGTCGTTGCGACGAAACAGATTATGTTCGATGCGAGCAGAACCGAACTGATCGTTATTGATTGCTGTACGGTTGTCAATAAAGCGGTTGTTACGCACCAGCGGATAGGAAAAGGAAAACGCCAGCATGCCGTTCTCATTTCCCTGAAAAAGATTGCCATCAATAAGCGGCGTGTTCTGCGTTTGATAGGTATAAAGGCCGATTTTATTATTGATAAAATCATTATTACGGATTTCACCACTGAACTTTTTCTGCAACACCAAACCGTAACCATTTTCTGAAAATAGATTTTTATTGAACAGACCACCGCTGCCGTTATTGATTTCAGCGCCGCTCTTTTGATTTCTAACAAACCGATTAGACAAAACCTGTGGCTTGGATTTTTGACCAATTTTCAGCCCGGACTGATTTTCCGTAAAGTAATTATTTTCGATCAGCGCATCCGCTTCGCGCAGTAATTCAACCCCGCTCTGGCAACCGACAAAACGACTATTGCGGATTTGCGGCGCGGTAGCGATGACACTCACGGCCACACCACAACCTGAAAACTGCGCATGCTCGATCCTGCTGCCGGCAGCGGCTTCAATAAACTCGATCCCCTTCCAGTCGGCGGGGGATTTAAACACCACCGGTTCGACCTCAGTTCCCAAGATCAGCAGCTGGCCACGAATCGACAGGCCAGCAGCCTTATCGGATACGGTCACCACGGTTCCGGCTTCAATAATCAGCACTGCATCAGGGTTCACCCTGACTGGAGCAGACAAGTCAACCTGTCCGCTCCAGAGCTGTTCCTGCCCAATCACCGCCGCAGCCCCCCAGACCAACCCGGGGAGAGACAAGCTAAGCAGCAGCAAAATTTTAATTGCTCGGAAGCACATCAATACGGATCTCCTGAGTCGGCTGATCGCTATTTAATTCAATGCGGTGGTCACTGCTGCCACGAAACTTGCCGTACAGTTCGCCACCACCGGCAGGGCCCCCAAAGGACTTGCGCGCCAGCAGATAGAAGGAGCCAGCTTCCGGAATCGGCAATTGAAAAAAACCCTGCTCATCGCTGATCGGTGAGAAGAAATCCGGCATACCATTCATCTCTGCCTGCCGATAAGCAAAGACCCGCAGACCAGCCACGCCCCTGCCATCCGGCCCAAGGATCTGTCCGGTCACACCGCGGAAAACGGCTTCTTCCTCTTCGAGCATCGCCAGTCGCTTGATTGTTTCCAGCGCGATCTGTTGCACCTGATTGGCGACAACCTTGACCGGATTAGCATAATAATAGTTAAAATGATCATCGATTTCCACCGGTCCGAACTGGCCGCCGCGAGCCCGCTTTCTGGCCAACACATAGTACTCGCCCGGCGGCAGGGAGAGCCGGAAATCCCCCTTGGCGACCGGCTGGATATAGTAGGCCGGCCCTTTGAAGTTTTTCTTATGATCCTGATAGATGTAGAGATAGCTCTGCTCCAGCGGTTCCCCCTGATAACTGATCCGTCCTTTGAGCCCAGATCGCTGGGCGCTGGCGACTGGAGTTGCGGCCGGAATTTTGATCAGGTTAAAACCAACCTGCCGAAAATCGTCCGTCGTGACCTGCACCGGACTGCCGCTGTAATAGCAAAAATGTTTCCCCGCCTGTGGCTGGCCACTAAAATCCCGCGCCTGCAAGAAATAACTCCCCGGCGGTAATCCCAATTGATAAGTGCCATCGACAGCCGTCGGGGAAGAAACGGCCAGCGGCCGATCGGCAACAAGTTCCGCCATCGAGCTATAGGCGCTGATCTTCAACCCTGCTACCAGTTGCCCGCGCCAGGCGACCCGCCCTTGCACCCCCGAAGCGGCCCACAGCAAAGAGGGCAGAACTAAAAACAGCAAAATCAATGTAAGAATAATTCGTTTCATTGTTGCCCTTCTGGGAACTGTGGCCCGCTCGCGGCAGGATGATAGCGGACCTGATCGAGAGGATAGTCCTTGCCGCCGTCCTGAAAGTTCGCCTGATCATGACCATCATGGATAAAACTCAAGTTGCCGCTCGCGCCTGTTTTGTCCAACTCAGCAGCGGCTGCCACCCCCCACCAGTTGCCCCCGGCAGCAACAGTGCCATCCAAGGTTTTCATCTGTGGCAGTTGCTCGGTAACGACCTGCGGCGCCTTGCTGCCAAAGGCCCCTCGGCCGGTCCGTTGCTGTTCGCGGCTGGCAGCACCATTGGCTCGCTCCCAGGCAGAAGACTGATGCTCAAGCTGCAAGGCCAGTTGGTTGTCGATAAAATCATTGCCGCTGATCTGCGGATAGGAAGAAAAACTGACCAGAATGCCCAGCTTATTAGCCTGCAGCAGATTGCCCTGTACCGCCGGGTCCGAGCGGCGCTGCAATTTGATGCCGATGCCGTTTTTTTGTAAACGATTGCCCTGCAAATGTGGTTTTGCCGAGCGATCGACATGAATAGCGACCTGATTTGCGGTAAAGTCATTGTCGGAAACCAACCCATTACTGCCAAAATAGGCAATCATCAAAGCGGTGCCATTCCCTTCGAAACGGTTGTCAGCGAACAGCGCGGGGTTGGCGCGGTAGATATAAGCGCCGAAGCGGCGGTTATCTAGAAAGCGATTGCCGCTAATCGTCGCCGTCGACCCCTCTTTGACAAACAGACCCACTTTGGCATTGTTACGAAATTGACAGTCGCGAACCAGCGCCCGGCTCTGCTGCTTCAGTTCCACTCCGACCTGGTTGTTCTCCAGCAGCAAACCCTCAAGCTGCGGCGCCCCGCCGTTGATCAGGATAGCGACCTTTGCGCCGCTGAAGCGACTTCCTTGCAAACGGGTATTTGCCGCGACCCTGTTCAGCACCAACCCCGACCAATCGCGACCAAGAAAGCTGACATTGTTGGCAATCAGGGTTCCGGCCACCTCCAAGCTACCGCCGACAAATTCGAGCTGACTGCCCGGAGCAATGCTCAGGGTGGCGCCTTTTTCAACCAGCACCTTCTCTTTAATCTGCCGCTGACCCTGCCAGTGAACCTGGCCGCGCAACGTTTCCGCAACGACAGTGAGTGGCAGTAACAGCAATCCAAGCAACAAAAGAGCGCGCAATGAGATGCTCACCAGACCTCCCGTAGTTGCAGATCGCCGAGCGAAACGGTCGAGCCCTGCTCAATAACCAGCTGATGGTCCTGCTGCCGGTCAAAAGTACCGACCCATTCCCCCGGCTCCAGCGGACCGCCGAAGGTGCTGCGCGCACCGATGAAATAATTGCCGCCGACAGACAGGAACAGGGCGAAATTTCCGTCGGTTGCGGTTGCCGCCGAAATGTGGGTCGGCTTGCCGATCATTCGACTGTCGCGGTAGGCATAAACATAAATCCCCGCCAGCGGCTGACCCTGATCATCCACCGCCCGCCCTTTGATGGCCGTTTCGCTGGCGACAAACTTCCCCGCCGCCATCCGCTGCTGGTGTTTGTCAGCGGCAACCTGACGTAGCGGAAAAACACCCAACCGCAGCTGCTGACCGGCGCTGATTACAACAGGGTTCCCGGAGTAGTTGCCGCTCAAATCACCAACGTCCGGTTCACCTGAGCGAGAACCGTCGGCCCGCTGGCGGGCCGCTAACCAATAGCGGCCCGCCGGCAGTTCGAGCCGAAAGCCCCCGACAGCATCGACCTGCTCCACCTTGGCATAGGAAGGACCCAACAGATTCGCCGAAGGCTCGCTGTAAACATAGACAAAGGCATTGTTTAACGTCTGCCCTTCGGCCGTTATCGTCCCCTCAAGCCAGGTGTTCGGATCACTCGGCAGATTGCCGCCCAGCCCCATTTCCTGCAGCGAGAAGGCCGGAATCGCCAACATCGCCCCCTTAACCTGGTAGGGATTGGCTGGAGCTTCGGCCATCAACATGCGGTTTTGACCACCACCCTGCTGTTTCTGCTTGGCAACCAGATAGTAGCTGCCCGCCGGGAGTTGCAGTCGATAACGCCCCTGTCCGTCGCTGGCGGCCACGCTGAACGGTGTCGATGACCGCTGATTACCACTTTGCAGATAGACCTCCAGCTGCGCACCGGCTACCGCTTCGCCCTGAAACAGCAAGCGTCCCTCGACCCCCTGTTCGGAAGAACAACCGCCCAGCAAACCGAGCAACAAAAGGACAACAAAAAAGACTCTATTCATAGGTTTTCTCGCACAGGCCGAACCCTCATCACCGTCAGCAAGGCCAGCAGGTAGACCGCCATACCGATCAGCAAGGTCAGGTTAAAGCCAAAATTCATCGCCAGCACCACCGCCAGAATCGTTCCCAGCACGCTGGTCGCGCCATTGATTCCCCAACTCCAGGGGATCTCTTTGCCATCGGGATGAAACAGCTGCATCCCCAGCGGCAAAGGCATGCCCATCAGCAGGCCCAACGGCGCCAGCAACAACATCGCCAACAAACAACGCAGCAACAGCGGCCAGGCGACCCACGCGGCCAACAACGGCGGTAACGCATAGCTGTAAATGAGCGTGAGCAGCGCCAGCGTGGGCAGGACCAACAACAAGGAACGACGGCTACGGGAGGAGAAACGTTGCGCCAGCAAACTGCCCAGTCCGGAAAAAATCAACAGTGAAAACAGGATCACCGCCAGCGAATAGATCGGATGGCCGAGAAAGAGGATAAAACGGCGCAGCAGACCAATTTCGATCAACATAAAGCCCAAGCCCAGACAGGCAAAATAGCATAACCGCCGCCCGGAAAGAGGGTTTTTCAAGGCCGCAGAACGCAACAACAAGAGCGGCAGGATAAAGACCAACAGCACCGCGCCAGTAACCACCAGCAACAGGTTACGCAGAATCAGAATCGCCCGGTCTTCGAAGGGGCCGCGCTCGGGAAAGGCGAACAGGTTGAGAAAATCGCCCGGTTTAAGCATGTAGTAGAAAAAAGGCCGGTTATCATCGGTCGGGCTGATATCGAAGGGAAAATCGCGGTAAAAATCGCTACTGCCTGCGGAGGCAATCAGCCGCTGAAAAACCTCTTGCCCTTCAGCCTGCCCAGGCAGGTAGACGATATCGAAGGCTTTGTCCCGCGCCAACCTTTTTAACACAGCCAATTCTTCAGCGCTGAAAGGTTGTTTTTTGAGCATGAAATTAGCCAGCCCGCGCTCTTTGATCACGGCAATATGCGCGGCCGGATCGCTCACCCCCTGCTGTTTCAGCAGCTCCAGTCCCAGCGACACCAGACGCAAGGTTTCGCGCTCAAAGATAAATCGCGAGATGCTGAGGATGCCGTCGTCACTGAGATGCTGCCAGTAATCGGTAAAGGCTTCTACGGTATAGAGGTTGTTCTCCGACAGGGTGAAGGCCCCGGCCGCTGGGGCCATGCGGCCAAAGACCGCCGAAGCCTGGATGATGTCAAACTGTTCCTGACTACGACGGATGAAACTGCGCCCTTCATCGATCTGCAGCTCGACCTTCGGCCGCCGGTACAGTTCGCCGCTGAAGCTGCCGAACTGGTCGTTGACCGCTTCGACAATCAGCGGATTGACCTCCACCGGCACCACCCGGCGCGCATCCATGGCCAGCGCAGCCAGCACGTCCTTGCCGCCACCGGGTCCGATCACCAGTACATTCGACTGCGGCTTCAGATAGTAAGCGAGGCTGATAACGTTATCGCGAAAAAATCCGACCGTCTGTTCGCCCTCGTCACGATAGATTGTCGTATAGCCGGTATCGTCCACCACCATGCCGAGCTGCTCGGGAATCGGCCCGCGGTAATTGCGCGACAGTCCCCAGGCGCGGCCGGCTTCTTCACCCTGCGCGGGATAGACCGCCACCCGCGAAAAGGAGTTCCAACTGCTCCAGAGCAAGTTCGGTTCATAGCGACCACGGACGAAGTGGATTTCGGCGAAATCGGAAAACAGATTGCCGAACAGAGCAGCACCAAACAACAGGCTCAGCACCACCAAGCCGTAATTGCGGCGGCGGGAAACGCTCGCCGGTCGCAGACAGAAAGCAGCCAGCAAACCGATCAAGGCAATGACCAGCAGACCACTGATGCCACCAACCAGTTTCAGCACCAGAATAATCAGCAGACAACCGATCCCGGCACCGCAGAGGTCAAAAAAATAGAGCCGGTTGAATTGCTGGTGATGACGAGAGAGCAACAGGGTGATCGACAAGCCACTAAACCAGAACGGCAGCGCGGTCAGCAGATAAAGTCCGGCCAAAGCGAGGAGCTGTCCGGTTTCCAACGTTTGCCGGGCGTTACCCTGCTGAAAGGGTTGATAAAACGGCTGATGAAAAAAGGAGAGGACCTTAAAGCCGAACTGCGGTTGCAGACGGAAGCAGACAAACAACAGAAAAAACAGCGCGACGGCAAAGGCAAACAACAGTGCAAAGCGGAAGGTCAAAGCCGGTGTGCGCTCAGCAGGAAACCAAGCAGGACGTACGTAGATCAGCAGCGCCGCGCCGCCCAGACCGAATAGCGCCAACGAGATCGCCATCGAGGCAAAGTGGTACCACATCAGCACCGAGAAGATCCGGGTCAGGATCAGCTCGTACATCAGGGTCGCCATGCAGAGGAAGAAAATACCGCCGTAGAGGCGTTGGTTACTGGTGATTGCCGTCATAACCTCGGTTCAGGTGCGCCCCACAAAAAAAGTAGGGGCGATCCGCTGGATCGCCCGGTATTTGATGATTGAATCGCGGGCGACCCAACGGGTCGCCCCTACGGGGATATTAATTCGATTCCTCGATCTGCAAAGTTTGCCCCGGTTGGACATCATTCAGGCTAACTTCTGCACCACTGGGAAACAGGACACTGACACGGTAGCTGTTTTTAGCATCCACACCGAAATGCTGCACTAACGGCTGCTGGGCACAGAAGCCGGTCGCACTGCCAACTTCACGCACGGCGAGTAGTTTTTCGCCGCTGAACAATTTCACCTTGGCACCGATGGCATTTCGATTGGAGCGGCTACCGAGCGCCTTAACCTTCAGCCAATTATCGTCATTCTGCTCATTGAGGTAGAACTTGTTCGGCGCCCCCCAGTTGACCACGTAGAGATCGAGATCACCGTCATTATCAACATCGGCAAAAGCGGTCCCCTTGGTGCGCACCGTCGAGCACTGCAGTTGCGGCTGCTTTGCCGCCTGATCGACAAACTTGCCGCTGCCATCGTTGATATAGAGCTGGTTGGCTAGCTTGCAATCGCCCTCGTAGAGGTCGAGATCGCCGTCATGGTCGATATCACCGAAGGTCGGGCCCTTGCCCCAGCCCTGCCGAGGATTGATCACCTGTTCGGAAGCATCACTGAACTGGCCCTGGCCATCATTCAGATAGAGACCGTTACGCCCAACGTAGTTGGAAACGAACAGGTCGAGATCACCATCGTTATCGATATCGGCAAAAGAAGCACCCAAGCCCCAGTGCGGATCAGCCACACCGGCCTCACGGGCAACTTCGCGGAAGGTGCCATTGCCCTGATTCAGGTAAAGGCGGTTCGGCTCCCCGACCGGATAACGGCCGTTAACAACGTAAAGATCCTGATAATTATCGCCATTGACATCCGCCCAGACACCCATCCAGCTCCAGGAAAGATCACCAACACCGGCCTGATCACTGACATCGGCGAAGCTGCCGTTACCATTATTGCGGAAAAGAACATTTTTCGCGCCGGGACCGTAATTGGCGCAGTAGATATCGAGAAATCCGTCGTTGTCATAATCGACAAAAGAGGCGGAATAGGTGAATTCTTTCAGGCCGACGCCGGCGGCGTTGGTGACATCAACAAACTTGCCGTTACCGAGGTTCTTGAACAGGCGGTTGGCTTCGATTTCGTAACGACCACCGGTGGCCAGATAGAGATCGACCAGGCCGTCGTTGTCGAAATCACCAAAAACGCTGCCCATGCTGAAACCGGTGTAGTCGATGCCCTCGCCCGCTTCGGCGGAGATATCGACAAAGCTGCCGTTACCTCGGTTCAAATAGAGCTTGTTAGCGCCCCCCTTGTTAGAGACGTAGAGATCGACATAACCATCATTGTCAATATCGGCAAAAGCGACGCCCTTGCCCAAGCCGCTGTCGGCAATGCCCGCCGGTTCAGAGGCCTCAGTGAAATCTCCGGCCACAACCAAACCGGGCAAAAACAGAAAGATCGCGACAACAGCCAACCAATTGAATCGAACCGACATGATGTGACTCCCCTGCGCTAAAAAAAACAACAATATCGAGCTGTCATTTTCACGTATTTCCAGCCTTAGTGCAATGATTTTAACAATCTATTCGCTATGTTTATAATGTTTCAAGAGCGAAAGTCGGTGTGACAAACCAGAGGTTCTGCTTACGCTCGGTAACAGTGAACTTTTCCTGCAGCTCATTT
Source organism: Desulfuromusa ferrireducens (assembly GCF_055389805.1). Classification (NCBI taxonomy): domain Bacteria; kingdom Pseudomonadati; phylum Thermodesulfobacteriota; class Desulfuromonadia; order Desulfuromonadales; family Geopsychrobacteraceae; genus Desulfuromusa; species Desulfuromusa ferrireducens. The sequence continues at coordinate 1,472,844 of NZ_AP042415.1, read as the reverse complement.
TGCAGTTGGGCTTGCTTGATCTGCCTCACCCCGGTGGAACCCTGTCCGATCCAGTAGGCCACGTCCGCGCCAGCACGCTGCACCCAGACACGATAAGCACCCGGTTCCCCCGGCAGGGCGACCCAAGCAGTCACGTCGGCGGGTAAAAGCTCCAGCATGTAATCCGAGTCGAAGAAATAGGTACCCTCATCAAAGTCGGCCATCCCTTGTGGAAAGCGACCAACCATGCCCTGATAGCCAACGACGATAGTTTGCATACTTTCAAGGATAGCAAACAGTTCTTTACGCAACAGATCCGTCCGCCGCGTTTCGATTTTTTCCAGCTGCACTGTCGCCATATCAGCAGCGTTGGTTTCGGGAAATTCCTCGATCAGCTGCAGGTAGAGTCCTTTGGCCCGTTCAACCTCACCGGCCTTCTCGAGCTGAATAGCTTCGTCATAGCGAGCCTGGCCCTTATCCTCCAGATTGCTGCAGGCGCCCAATAGCAGCAAAAGCACCAAACATAAAAATGGAATTATTGGGTATTTCATTTTCAAAATGCCGTCCTTTGCAATCCGCTCCTAGCGGAAAATGGAGTGCTCCCTTATAATACGCAGCGATTCTAAAGGAGATGCCATGAAACCAGCCCTGCTACTGACCATCCTGCTCTGCATTTTTTTACCGATCGATCGGAGCTGTGCAAGTGATCCAGACCTGTCTGCCGCCACGAAAATAAACACTTCCGTTTTGTTGCGCGATTCGCTAAGGCCCACCCTCGTCGAGTTTCCGAGCCAGGCATTACCGCTCTGGCGAAAAAATCAGCCACAAAAAACAACCCTGCTGCTGCTCTCGCAAGACCCTTTTCTACAACCACTACCGTCAACTATTCAGCTCCAATTGAAAGAACAATTAACCACAGCGACGGTTGAAGCCCTCACGCCACGCTTGAGCCCGCTGGTGGCAGATCCGTTACTCCTGCCACGAATGACGTTAAGAGCGGCGCTAAACAGCGGTTACTTTTCCAATGTGATCTGGGTCTTCCCGTCACGCCTGGACAACCAGCAACTCAACCTGGAACGTTTTCGTCAGCAGTTGCTTGAGTCGGGAGCTCTCAGCCCAAAAGAAGCTGACAGCCTTTCGCAGATCGACAACCAGTTCCACGGCCAAATCGCTTCGACGCCGTGGCAAATCTGCACACTGGAAAACCTGACCGCAGCGGCAGAATTTTTCCAACTCCATATCGATCTGAGTTATTTCCAGCCGTTATATCAAGGCGAGATCAAAACCCCACTCTACAGCCTTCTGTATCAAACCCTCAAACAACTAGGCAAACACAATTTACCCACCAAAGCAATCAGCATTTCGCTCTCTAACCTCGATGGCAACCTGCCCTTATCAACCCGCTTTATCGGTTCAACATTGGCTAGATTGTTTTCCGAACCACAGCTGCTCAAAGCCACTTTGCCTGAAAACTGGGAAACCCGTCGCAAAGCTCTCTACCTGGAAAACTTTTTCCAGAAAGAGAAAATCCACGAACTCTATCAGCAGTTAAAAAGCAATGACCCACAGAATGCCTCTGCCAGCTACGCCCTTTACCGAAGTTTGCGTGAACTGAAAAAAGGCAGCGAAGCACTGGCCTTCCTGGCTGAAGCCGTTCGGCAGGAGCCTGGTTATGGCCTGGAATATCTGACCCTGGCCGCGACCGCCCTGAAAAAAAACCGCCCGGATCAGAGCCTGAAGATGTTCGACCTTGCGGCAGCAGCTTTCCCGGACAATTCCTTTATCCAACTGCAGAAGGCGGAGCTACTACTCAAGCTTGGCCACTCGGAACAGGCGGCAGAGCTGTTGATACAACTCAAACAGACCCCCTGGTCACCAATTTATTATCCAGAATTGCCAAAACATATTCAGTCCCAACTTGCTTCCGCTAAATAGGGAATCAGATCAACATTTGAGGTATTACTCAGAGGGATAGAGGGGTTAACCACGTGGGACCTGGCTGAGAGCTGCGGCTTTTTTCATAAAATGCGCCGCTTCAGCACTGCGGCCATTTTTCTCATACCCCTTGGCCAACTCTCTGAAGACCCGAGCAACATCGGATTGTGACGCCCCCAGATTGACCAGCGGGATCATCACTTTTTTCTGGGCCTTGAGCAGGGCAGCAACATTCTGCTGCTGATGTTCGCCAAGGGTTTTTTCGCCCAGATTGTACCTGGCCGAATATTCGAGAATCGAATTATCATCGGTATTGTGGACCCCGGGACCAGAAAAGTTGCGCAAGGCTTCATCCGAAAAAAGGTAATGACCGGCGACCAGATCCCCCGGACTGGTCACCCCCAGTGGAGCTAGTACTGACCTGATTTCCGGATTGTTCATCCGCTGCCGCAACTGCTGATAGTCGAGAACCAATTCGTGTTGAGCACCAACCAGCACCATATCCGAACCGGCTTTAAACGCCATCACCTTGGGAAAATATTGCAGAAAGGTGCGCGTCAGCAGCTGCAGATTTTCAGTGGTAATGTCATATAGACCGACCCATTGACAGAAGATGCCACCCGGCTTGAGCCGTTCTACGGCCAGTTGATAAAAATCGGCGGTAAACAGGTTGGCATTACCCGTCTGCCAAGGATTGGAAGGCTCAGAGACAATTACGTCGTAACGCTGCGGATGGCTCATCAGCAGGTTACGTCCATCGCGAACAATGAGATTGATTTTCGGATCCTCTAACGCCCGACCGTTCGCTTCAACAAAATAGGCCGAAGCCTCGACCACTCCCGGAGAAACCTCGACACAGTCGATCTTTTCGGTCGGATGCGAACTCATACCGCGTAGGGTAATGCCGGTACCAAGCCCGATCACCAAAACCTCTTGCGGCTGCGGGTGCAACAGCAACGGCAGTTGACCGACCAAAGTCTGGGTCGACATATCCTGCCCGGTACCACCATCGGTCTTGCCGTTGACAGTAAAAAAACGGAAGCTGCCATTGTTACTCTCGTGAACCGCAACCGTAGTATCGGTCCCCTCGACCACATCAAGGATGCTCTCCTGCTTTAATACTTCATCGAGCCCACCCATGCGCAGGTATTTGGTCGCATAGCAATAAACACCACTATTCATCAGCTTTTGGTCCCAATGAACCGGGATGTAGACAAACACCGCGCCGACTGCAACCAGAGCAAAAATCGCGACACCTGATTTGCGCAACCGACCAAAGCTCAAGAGCAGATTCACCGCCAAGGCAATATTAATAATCGCCAGCAGACGAAAACTATCCAAGGTACCGAAAGAAGGGATCAAGACAAATCCGGCGATCAAACTGCCGAAAACCGCACCGACCGTGTTGTGCAGCACTACCAAACCAACCCCTTCCCCGGTATGCGTTCTGCCCGGATCAAGGATTGCAACCGCCGCCGGTAACAGGGCTCCTGAGAGAATGGTCGGTACCGCCATGGTCGCAAAGACAATCAGAAAGGAGAGCAGCGTTAAAAGCCACCAGTGGTTTCCGGCCAGCTCATGAGCGACGAGAAAAACCTTGGGCAGCCGGTCATAAAAAGGCACCGTGACCAGAATCACGACCCCCATCAAGGTGGTCAGATAAACGAAGATTTTCTTTTCATCCATACCGGGGTGCGCAAGTTTGGCATAGAGAGCGCCGCCAAAAGCAATCCCGACCAGATAAGCGCTGAGCATCAGGGCAAAGGCATAGCTGGTATTACCGAGAAACAGGAGAAATACGCGGGTCCAGAGGATTTCATAGGCAAGGGAAAAAAATCCTATAAAACCGACACTGATGAGAATTGTATGGTGCCGAAGCGGCTGCAAAAAAGGGGCACCTGCCGGCATAACGAGGCCCTGCCGTGAATCCTGAGACAGCCGAAAAGCGACAACAGCAATAAAAAGATTCAACGCTACGGCAAAGTAGCCAGTAGCAGACAAGCCAAAGGTAGGGATCAACAAAAAGCCTGCAGCAAAAGCACCGATTGTTGCGCCAGCGGTATTGAGTGCATAGAGTCGACCGATCTGTCCGCCTGATTTCCTCCGGGCATAAAAACGACAGATCAAGGGAAAAGTGCCACCCATAAAAATCGTTGGCGGCAACAACAAAATAGCAGAGAAAAAGAAATTTAACCCGCTGAGCAAACCGGGCCAATCGGGATAGGCATGTCCCAGTTTGACATAGACCTGCTCAACGATGGAAAGAGTCGGGGCAAACAACAAGGCACTAACGGCAATCCCGACTTCCAGCAGGGCATAAATCCGCAACAAGTTGACATCGCGGTCGGAGTAACGCCCCAGAGCATAGCTGCCGATAGCCAGGCCAGCCATAAAGGTCGCTGCGACGATACTGGCCGCAAGAATCGTGGTGCCAAAAGTGAGAGAAAGGCATTTTGTCCAAAGGACTTCATAGACCAAGGCGCAAAATCCGGAAAGGAGGAAGATCGCATTAAACAGCAGCCCTTGACCTCTGGTAAGACTCATCATCCCCTCCGCTTAAAGGCAGACCTATCACAAAAATGGTAATTTACCCCTGATGAGACTTCCTGGCAACCAACCTTTTATAAATTCTCCCCAAACCGACAATTTACTTGGTGGCAGTTGCCCTGCAAAACAAAAAAATAGCAAGAGCCCTTAAAGGAACCCTTGCGACGATAAATATCACAACCTCCTGAAAAACAATATATGGTTCCCTACTTCGCTCCACCAAAAATCAGTGTTGCTTTAATTCTTCAGTTTTTGTCCACTGAAAACACGGAAGCCACTGAATTTATAAGAACTAGATTTTTCCGTGAGTTCTGTGCTTTCTGTGGATATTGTTTTTATTGACCGGTAAGCCTTCAGGCGACCCTCAACAGCTCCGGATAACTACAATGTCGATACCCGTGAATTACGCTGCACGAACATCAACCGCTGCTTCTGCGCGACAACCGTATAGTCTGCCTGCATCTGCCCCAACAGTTTACTTGGTTCAATCTTGTTGATAACCGCACAATCTTTGCTTATCCAATAAGCGACCGCAGCGCCTTCACGCAAAATCCAGATCCGGTAGGCACTGGCATCAACCGGCAAATCAATCCAGGCGGTGGTCCCGACCGGCAAAAGACTGAGCATGTCATCCGAATTGAACAGATAGTCGCCCCGATCAAAGTCGGCCATTTTTTTCGGACAGCAGCCGGTCATGCCCTCATAACCACAGACGATCCGCTGCAAAGCCTGCAAGGCTGAAGATGTTTGCTTGCGCTGGGCAATTTTTCGGCATCTCTCTTGCCGCTCAAGCTCACAACCAACCTTTGCAGCGGCCTCGATATCAGCGATATTTTTACAGCGACACTCCGCCGACTCTGCCACCACGGTTCGCCCCTGATCGCTACAAGCGAGCAAAACTGTCGACAGAACCAACCAGGTCAGTAGAAATTTCAGCAGGTTGCTATTCACTCTTTCCCCCTCCTAGCGTTCCACAACCAGCACCACAGCCTGGTTGCCGGAGCGAATCACATCCTTGACCGCGTATTGTTTGGAATTATAGCCTTTGGCTTCGACCCAGGCGTTCCACGGGAAGATACGTCCCTTGTACCGGCAGCCCAGCCGATTAGCCCCTTGGCATTCCAATTTAATGGCACCGGGGATATCCGGGGTAATCTGTAGCGGCGTTGGCGGCGGCTCCACGCTCGTAGCGGCGCAGCCGAGCAAACCGCTTAGCGCCAGCAGCAGACAAATTTTCAGCAGTACAGTTTTCACAATATTTCTTCCATCGTCATCGGTCCATATCCTCAACACAACACCAGGACTCTCCCGACTGGTCCCGGCCCCCGATTAAGGTGAGTCGGTATTATGGTAAATTATCTATCTCCCACGGGGTGACCTTGTTCCAGCCGCCCTTGAGCAGATCGGTGCTGCGGCTGGCATCGTAGCGGTGGCAGTTCTGCGCCGAAGCGTAGTAGGCGGCCTTCTTTCCGCTGTCGACCGCGCTCAACGATGCATGTGTGTACTTGGTCTGCGCCGTGCTCTTGGCATCGTCCCAACTATTATGCCGGATATCGAGGCAGTTGGTGATCATCAGCTTCGGCAGCCGCGAGGCGTGCGGGTTGTGGCACTTGGAGCAGGAGAACTGATGGTACATGAGGTCCGTAGAGTCAGCATCAACCGAGGCACCCCAGTCGTAGTCGTCGTAAGCATAATTCAAGCTGCTTATGGGAGGGAGATAACTCCCCGTGTAGCTTGTGCTGTAAACACCGCGGTAGCCCACGCCCTTGGCCTTGTCCTCCTCTCCCTGTCTCATGTAGCCCATGTCGGGGACCATTGCGGTGTACGTTGCCGAGCTAGCCAGAGCATACGCTATCGGAGCAGGACGACCGTGGGTATAATCGAAAATATTGGCGGCCCCGGCCAGTGCTCCACCCAGGGCGGAGTTGGCATGGCCGTTGGTGCCAAGCCAGAGATTTTCGCCAGTTTTCTGGTCCATCTCATCGATATTATCGCCGTGGCAAAGGACACAGAGTCCCGCCGAGGACTGCACTGTCCAGCCGGAAGTCGGGTAATGATCGACGGTCGGCGTCGCGCCACTCCCGGTGCCCGGAAGCACGTTGTTCTGATCGATATAGTAGCCGCCCAGTTGCCCGTAAGCGGTCCCGCCGCGCGGAACAGCGCCGTACTTGTTGTACGCGGTATAGTCCTGGACGAAAGGCGCACCATCCTCCTCGTAGGGGTTACTCATCCAGGTGCCGCGCAGGTAGGGACGACCGGTCATGGTATCGCCGTCAGCCAGGTTGTTGTCATGCACATCGTGGCAGTTGGAGCAGCGGATCCTGGCGATCGGGTCGGCCGTCTCGTTATAGCGGCCATTGGCGGCGTCCCATTCCACCTGCGAAGTGCCGGTCGGATCGGTGGAGTGGGTCGACTGGATAATCCCCTTCTTGTAGGCGAATTTCACCGGATAACCGCTCTGCCAGACCGCGCCGGTCCAGGCGCTTTGGTTGAGGGTGCCGAAGTTGTAGTTGCTGTTGCCGGTGGCGACACTGACATTGGTCCCCCACTCGGAGATACCGTTGTCCTCATGGCAGGCCCAGCAGGTCTCGGCCAGGGTGTCGATCGCCCCGCCACTGTAAATCTCACGATAGGCTACCGCCCCATTCACATCGGTGGGGTTGCCGGAATATTGCCGCAGATGCACACCTCCCGAGCGGTAGTTGATGCCGATTGCCGGGTTGTTATTAAGCAGCAGGGCGTCCGGATCACCGGAGGTGATACCATCGGGCGATTGCGGGTGACCGGCGACATGGCAATGGGTGCATTCGCGGGCGATACCGCCGTCCCAGACATGGCCGATATAGTTCGACTTGTCGACTGTGTCCGGGTCGCCGGGGTTGTAAGCCTTGGTTGCCTGGCCGTGGCAGCTGTTGCACTTGGCCCCCGGCACGGCCCAGTTGGCGTCCCCGTCGTGACAGTAGGCGTTGTTCATACTGCCACAGGTGACGCCCGTGGTAGCGACGCTGCCCCCTTCCACAACGGTCGCCGCCGTTGCCGCATCCTGGTCGGCAATCGGGTCGAAGAGGACATCGACGATACCATCGGCATGCAGGCCAAGCTCCATGGTGTCCTGGTGGCAGAGACGGCAGGAGTCGCCCTTGGCGAATCGGAACGAGGCGTTGAGATGCCGCTCGTGGGCGCCGACATAGCGCTCGTCCGTGCTGGTACCCCCGTAGCTACCCGTAGGCGGCGAGGCCAGGACCTGTTCGGAAGGGACTCCCACTTCATTGCTGTCGTCCCAGATCCGCTCATAGGGATCTTCACCTCTGTAGAGGGGATCTAGTTTGTTAACGATCTCCTTGCTTCCGTGGCAATCGGCACAGGTCGGTTCGGCCGGATTCGGCACAACCGTATCGGGCGCCCATTGCGGTGTGAAGGGACCGTGACAACCGGTAGCGTTGGCACCGATGAAATTCATGCAGCGGCCACTGTCGGTGTTGGCCGTCGCGCTGTAAACTCCGGCCGAGTTGAAGCCGCCGGCACCGTCAGGATCGTTGTAGATGGTTATGCCACCCTGGACAACTGTGACATTGCTGGTGTCGGTGGGGAGGATTTTTGCCAGCAGCAGATGATCGCCGGTGGCATCCTTGGCCCAGCCGATGTTGATCACCCCGTCGTAATGGCGGCGATCGTACTTGGTTACGTCATTGGCGCCGGGCGCGCCGATGCCGTCATCCGGGCCGGTGCCGTCGCCATGACATTTGGCACAGTCCTCCAGGGTGTAGCCGTGCTGTTGGTGGACGCCCTTGGTATCCGGCTCGTCCGGCGGCGTGGAGTGACAGATCCCGCAACCGTACTGACCGCTGGTAATGGTATAGACATTGCTCAGGCCGGAACAGTTATCATCAGTATTATTAGCGATATCGTCTTCGCCGGCATCACAGGTGACGATGGCGACACTATGACTGGTATCCGGCGGCATGTTGAGCAGTTCAAATTCCTCAGCCCGGCCGGAGAAACCGGGCACCGGCTCACCTTCCACCGGTACGGTGCCAGCAGCGTTCCAGTTGGTAACCAGATCGCCGTCGGCGGTCTTGCGGAAACGGATGTCATAGTAAGACGCCCGGGTACCATGGTTGTAGCCGTCATTGCCGACCGCGATCCAGTGCAGGTAAATCGCCCCCTGTTTCGGCCGCGGCTCGGCATGGCTGATATACACCGCCGCTGGCGGCTCGTCATCCTGGCTGTTGTCGAGCGCTATGGTAGCGGACTCGGTTGACCGGTGACTGATCCAGACAGTAGATCCCGGTGTGGTTTCGTAGAGATAGCCGTCCGAGGCCTCGACCCGTACCTTAGCGTTGAAAATGCCGCTACCGTTCAAGCGGTCGAGGCCATCACCGACGGTATCCCAGCGCACACCAGCGAGTGCATCGGCGTCGGTCAGACCGGTGCCGATCACATAGGGCCAGGTGACACCATTGTCTGCCGAACCCAAAACATCGTAATGCAGGGTCTGTCCCTCGTCGGACGGTGTACCGTCATTCGAAGGAGTCCAGGTAATATCGATATAGCCACCGGCAGCCCGACTCAACGGGCCGAGGACCGAGGCGCTCGGCTGGTGGTTGATCGGCTGGGCGGTGACCATCAACTGCCCCTTTTTGGCATCATCCCCCCAGGCAAAGGTGATAAGTGCAGTGCTTGCCGAAGCAGGTACGGTGCTGGTGATCCGCACAGCCAGGTTGGCATTCGCAGGGACTACGCCCTGATTGGCCGACAAACCGACCTTCACGACCCGCGAGGCCCTACGCCCAAGATCGACCGTGACCGGGGAACCGATGGCCATGAAGGATCCGTTATCGTAGCCGAGTTGCACCTGGAATTCCTGGGCGAGCCTCCGGTCGCCGTTAGTCGCCGTCAGATTGACGCTGATCCCATGAACCCAGGTCTCGCGAGCGCTGACCCCATCCAGGTCAGCCGTGTCGGTGAAGGTGACAGACTGGTTATTCGCCAGCGCGATGGTCCCCGTCAACCCCCAGGTGGGACTCACCGGATCGGTCTGAGCCAGCCCATTCGTCCCGCTCAAAACAGCCATCACCGTGCGTTCGGTCTCCTGGGGCATACGCTTCGCCATGGTCATGGAGACCACCCCATTATCATCGATATTGCCAACGCCGTCTTCGGCCCGGACCTTGAAATTATACAACACCCCGGTATCCAGCCCGGCCACCTGGTAATGTATTCCCCTGGTGGTACTGACATCGATGCGATAATCATGCGTCTCAAGCGTGCCAGCAGTCGGCGGTGTAGCGTCGTTGTAGTAGAAGCTATGGACCCCACCGTCATACTGGGCAGGTTTGGCCAGGACCGGTAAAGTGCCACCGTGAGCCAAATGGGTCTTCAGCGAATAGCCGCTCCAGTAGACCAGGTAGGTGATCGGCAGGCTGTGGTCGCGGGCCGAACCCCAGGAGAGATTAACGGCTCCGCCAGTATCGTGGCTGTGCGCCTCGTCAACGCCCCAGAAGATCGGGGCGAGGTTATCGCTATGGGCCGGGACCGACGACGCGGTGGCACCAACCAGCGACCGGTTACCATCAGCAAAAAAGGTTTCGTAAGTATCGTTATGGTCAGTATCTTTGTAGCGCGGCTGATCCTTGGTCACCACCGCAAACCAGTACGGGGTACCCGGCGTCAGACCATCGACCACCATCTCCTGCTGCTCCCCATGACGCAGCACCGTGGCTGCACCACCGGCGCGGGTGGCGCCAATGAGTTCGCCATCGATGATCGGACTTTCCTTGTAATAGACCTCGTACTCGTAGGCGAGGCCGCTGAAGTCACCGTTATCGCCCGGTGCCGTCCAGTAAAGATGGACCGTACCCGGCGCATCATACTGGTAAATATCGTGGACTGCCGCATCCTGGTTGTGGGTGTAACCGATCAGGTCAGTAATTTTGCCAGGGGCTTGCTCGTCACCGAACCATTGGGGCGTAAAGGGGGTATTGCTGTGACAAGCAACCTGAGCACAGGTGCCGTGATCGAGCGCTGAATTGGTGCGGTAGTCATAGAGGTACTGGCGGTATTCGGCGTCTGTGTCAAGGGGGTAAAGGATCCCCGGATTGGTCGGATCATCGAGTTGATAGAGGTAGCCGTCGTCGGGGTTGGTATCGTATTTGTTCCAGCTGGCGCCGATTAAAGGATCGCCGGAAGCGATGGTGCCATCGGCGTTGGCACCGGAGAACCGGTAACCACCATAAAGTTCGGTGACACCGTTTTTGTGGCTCTTGGATGCCCAGACACCCGAGCCGTTCAGCACCATGGGGTGACAAAAGCGACAGGTGCCGTTTAAATCAGCATCGGTCGGAACAGTGCCCGGCACGGCTCTGGCTTCCGCAACCAGGGTACCGAGGGTCATGGTATGGGCAATGTGAGAACCGGTACGGTTCGGATGGCTGGCCGGATTAGTTGTATCACCTGATGGCCACCAATGCGTCTCTGCATCACCGTGGCAACCGACAATACCGCCAAAACAGGTGCCATCCGGCGCGGGGGCGGCCGGTTTCTGCTCAAGAGCAAAATCCGAAACGGTGTAAGTTCTGGTTCCTTCTGCCGCCGGATCCTCATCATTGGTATGGCAGGAGTTGCAGCGCACCCCATGGATGTCAACAGTGACATCGCAGGTTCCACCAATCCCAGTATCATTCATGGTGATCAAGTCGTTACGATGCTTAGCAGCGTAATCGTAAACAGCTTCTTCATAATAAAGGTAATTGTGACAGTCTTTGCAGGCGGTTGCCGTTATGTCACCCCGGTTATGAGTATTGCCCCGGGTTGAAGCAGCGCCGCCGTAGGTCCCGGCATGGCTGGTTCCCAGGTTCCAGGAGCCGAACTGGCCGTGACAAACATTACAGGCCGGCTGCCCGGGATTGGGGCTGGCAACGATATCAACATCGGCCTCGGTGGTCCAGAGGCGCTGCCAGTTGCCGCCGTCACTATGACAGCCGGCCATGGAAGCGGTCCCGATGCAGGAGCCGCGATTAGCGGCGATCCCACCGACATCGGTATACATAGTGGCGACATTGATACCCACCTCGACACCGGTGTAATTACCGCTCTTGGCCGCACCGTCGAGGTGAGCAGCGATATTCGCCTTTACGTGGCAACTTTCACAGTTAAAAACATTCCCAGCGCCAAAAGCACCGTCGTGGGAAATGGTATTGGCAGCAGTCAGATTATGCAGACCACTGCTCGGATTAGCCGTCGTGGCGCTATTAGCACCGCCACCACTGTGACACATGACACAACTGCCGCTGGCGGCATCATACCAACCGTAGGTTCCGGTTCCAGTCGCCTGATTGTTATGACAATCGATGTTGCTGCAATTGCCTAAACTGTAACCTGCACCAGCATCGGCAGCAGCCTTGTCCCAGAGCGGATGGAAAGCAGTATCGGCCGGCAGACTAGCAGCATGATCGGCGTCCTCACCGGGAGTGACATGACAGTAGCCACACAGATCCACTTGCTTGGTCTCCGAATCGACATCATTTAGCAAGGCGGTTGCCGACACCGTATAAACCTTCTGCGCCAACAGCTCGATATGAGCCGCATGCCGGCCAGCATCATTTTCATCGTTAGCGTTGGAATCATCCGGCCAGAAGTTTTCCTCTTCGCTACCGCTGGTGCCGCCACCGTGACAACCGGAGCAGCCGCCGGTGGAAAAACCTTGACTATGTTTGTGGCAAAGCAGGCAGTCGGTCTTATTCTGATGTCCGTTGGAGGTATTGTCCGCCAAAGCGTAATTGTGAAATTTATTGGCTCTGTGACAGGTTTCGCAGATCTTATCCGAAGTAACACGAACGATACCGTCATCGCCCAAATCGGCGGAACCGTTGACCGCGCTGAGAAATGAGATCGCCTGACCATCGCCCGGCAGAGTTCCCTTGAGCGTAGCAGGCGTACTGATAACAGTTCGAACCTGCTTGATATTGCTGCTGCCACTGAGGTGACAGGTATTGCAACTGAATTCTCCGTACCTGCCGGCGGCAATCCCCCAGCCGCCATCGACGGACCATTTGCTCGAGCCGGTCGAGAGGGAATTGTGCAGCAAGGGGTTGTAGGGGGCCAGACCGGTCAACAGCTGAACGATATCGCCAGCAGGCGGGTCCTGATAAGTGATACGAACCTGGTAGGCGGTGCCGTTGATCAGCGGACCGATAGTTTTAATGTAAGGACTGGCGGCATGAGACAACGATACGCTGTCCGTCCAGGCGCCACCATCCAGACCCCACTCAATCAGCAGGGTGTTGTCGCCTTCAGCATCTCCAGTATAGGGTGCCTCGATGGTCAGACCGCGGTTGACTACCGTTGCGGTGGCGGTGCCGGCGACAGTGTCAGCCAGCACATCAGAGACTAGTCCAAAAAGGAACAGAAGGACAAAGCAGACCGCAACTCTGAATATCGTCAATTCACTCAGCAATAAATTTTTCGTAAACAAGGATACCCCCAAGCGTTTTCCCGGTTGCCCCCCGGCCAATCAATAACTGCTGATTGCTACTAAACGAAGCGAACAAGACACGACTAGCATATTACAATTATTTAATGGTTTATTAATATCACTTAGAGATCTCTCACACAATGAATACTTACTTTGTAATTACAGGAACCTGCATATTGTTGTTATATTAAAAACATCAAGATAAGCGCATACAACTGCAAACAAAAGGTATTCTGCTGAGAGTTTTCACGCCATTCCAACCCAAACAAGAGAAAGGGACGGGCTATGGCGCTCTCTATTCCTACAGTAAATAAGAGGGCTTACGTTTAGACATTAAGGAAAGGGAGAGCAAGGCTAAGCACAAAAAGCTCAGAAGGATAAGTTTATTCCAACAATGAAAAGGGGCAATTATAGTTCGGCGGACAGGAAAAACAAACGGCCACTAACGGACAAACAACCACTGGATCAAGGTGTCAAGATAAAGCCCGGCGGTAAAACTTAGCCCCACAAAGGAGGCGAGAAAAAAGTGGCGAGCAGATTTCCCTGCAAAGGCCTTGCGGGAAACCCGTTGCGCGGCCAAAAGGCTGACGGCATAGCCAAGCAGGAGCACGGCCAAGGCCAACCACTTCAACAGCTCAAGAGAGATCAATCCGCCCGGCTGGGCAATCGTCTGCATCACCTCTATCGCCAGATAGCTTTGCACACCGCTGGGATCTTGCAGGACCAGTGGCAAATACGCGCCCTTGGCATTTAACTTGACCAACGCCAGCAGCAGATGGGCAGTGAGCAGTAAGGGAATAAAGGGCAGCAACAACTGGCCGAGATCAATCCAAAAATGGGTTTCTCTCCCAGCTGTTGGCAGCTCGGTTTGGAACTCTTCAGGCGCTGGCCCTGCTGGCTGCAGCGAACTGCGCAGATGACGCAGGCGAAACAACAACAGCCCCGGCAACAGCAGTAACAGTGGCAACAGCAAAGTGACCCAGACCGCGGCCAGCAATGAATAACCGGGAGACTGCCAGCCGAGCAATAGCGCACTCTGTTGTGGCACCCAGAAGAGAATTTCCCGCAGAGGAATATTCACCTTGCTGAAGCTGGCCGTCAGCATCCCGAGCAACACCACCATGAACAGCGTTTCGCCAGAATTCAAGCCACGTTGTCCCAATTCGGCCAGCCAGGGACGGAAGCCGAGACGCAGATTACCCGAGGCGCAATTATCCACGCACTGCAGACAGAGCGTACAGCCGGCATCATCACTGAGCTGTTGTGGGTGCAAATTTACCGGACAGCCGGGCCGCAGGGAGTTCCAGAAAAACACCCCGCGGCCCCACTCAAATCGGCGCCAGAGAGGTTCTTCAGAGACACATTGACGGCTGTCGCAGCTATCACAAACCGCCATCTCTCCGACCCGCAGTTGAAAAGGCGCGACCCGCGCATAGAGCGCCAGCACCGCACCGGCCGGACAAAACAAGCTACAGAAGGCACGCTGGCGAAACAATACCCCACAGAGCAGCACCAAGCCTAAGGTGGTCGCCAGCAGTACGGCGGTGTAATCAGGAAAACGATGGATCGACAGCAGATAAACCGCTAGTTGGAGAATTATCAGCACCAAGGTGACCGGAAAATAATTCTGCAGCCACTGCGGCAAAGCAAGCTTGAAGCCGCTACGCGAGACCAATCCGTTCAACCAGCCGAGCGGGCAAAAGGAGCACCAGAGCCGCCCAAACAACAAAGCAACAAACACCACCCCCATCAGCCACAGCACCCAAAGCCCGTAGGTAGCCAGATTGGTGTACATCAGCGGATCGGTGGTCGCCACCCCTGGAATCGCGTGCTGGTGCCAGCCGTAGGCAATCATCAACAGCAACAGCCCGAGCAGCAACAGGCGGCAAATCCGCCAGAACCAGGGAGATCTCAACAGGGGACCAAGCCCCTTAATGCGCAATAAATCGCGATGCAAAAACTCTCTTTCAGTGATAGATATTGTAGGGTGCGACCAGCTCACCGACTTCATTGCGGTAGCGATAACGCTCTCCGCTCACCGTCTCGAGGCTGCGCGCCGCCCACTCACGCACCACATTGACCTCATCCTCAAGCGCAACCTCCAGCGGTGCCACCGAGTCTTTGCTGCCGATCACGGCCAACGCCATCGACGCATTCATCCGCACCCGCCATTCGTGGTCGGCCAAAGCAGCCACCAACAGCGGTTCAGCCTGCGGATCCTGCAACTTGCCGAGAGCCAAAACAACATCAGCGCGGTTTTCACCGGCAACTTGCGCAGCCAGCACAGCAAAGGCACGCGGATCAGCGATATCCCCCAAAGCCCGAATAGCTCCAGCGGCAGCCAGTGGCGCGGCACCGGGTAAAAAAGCGAGCAAAGGCTCGGTCGCCAGCCGGTTTAATTTGATCAACGCGCGGGTCGCGGCCTTGCGTACCTCCGCTTCGGAATCGGAGAGCGCATGCAGTAAAGGGGCAACACAGCTCGGAGAAGAGATCTCACCCAGGGCCCAGGCAGCAACATAACGGCGCTTGAGTTGCGGATTAACCAAAACGGCCGCAATCGGTTCGATCGCCTCGGCAGCCCGATGATTACCGAGGGCGGCAATGACATACTCGCGCTGCACGCGATCACGACTCGCCACCGCCGGCAGCAACACCGGCACCACTTCCGCTGACGTCAAGGCAACCAGCACGCTATAAACCCGATCATTGGTCAACTCGCCATCACTGCCGAGCAGACCGACCAAGCGCTCAATCGAGGATCGATCCCCGGTACGGGCCTTGCCGGTAATTTCATCCAGCGAGATGCTCTCGCCCAGCTGCTGACAGCCGACCAGCGACAGCAGTATTGCCAGCAATAACAGTTTCATTACCAGACCTTGTTCACGGTGATATCTACTTTTGTCACAATCTCACCGAGGCGAACGACAACCGCCGAAGGTTCGATGGTCCCCTGATCAAAACGACCGTACAGATCTCCCAATTTGGGCGGACCACCGAACTTATCGCGCGCGCAGAGATAATAGGTCCCCCCTTCGGGCAGCAGCAGCTGGTAGCGACCATCAGGGTCGGTCTTGCTGGAAACATACTTGGGTCGTTCCGACATCTGCACATGGTTGTAAACCTGCACCCGCGCATCCGCAACCGGTTGACCGTCGGCATCGGTGATCCGTCCCGCCAAGCCGGTCTTTCCGACAATCGCATCACCACTTAAGCGGCGCTCGTCGCCGACCTTTTTCGGCACCAATAGGGTCAGTTCGGACATCCCATCGTGAACTTTCAGCTGCAAAAATTCACTGCGGTAATCCCCGGCGACAACCGGACCAACCGTCTCTGCCCCCTGACGTTTGCGTGCCACAGCAAGATAGTCCCCTGCTGGCAGCTTCAGCTCGAAGGAACCATCGACACCGGTTGCTGGTGAGCGCGCAAAGGCCGGACCATAGAGGTCCATCCCTTCTTTATAGATATACAGGTAGGTTTCTTCCAGCGGTGCAACCACCACCCCCTGGACAGCAATCAGTTTGCTTTCTGCCGCGTTGTCGGCAGTGCGATTTTCACCGCAACCGAACAGCAACATGGACAGAGTCAAAAGGACCAAACAGCCGATAATCTTTTTCACTTTAGTTCTCCACACTATCATTCCCCGGACGGCACCAGCAGCAGGGTCTGTGCATATTTAGAGGCATAATGATCGTAAAGGGTATTGTCCATAATCGACAAACCAAAAGAAACTTCCTGTCCAGGAACGAACTCGATGTCACGCTTCGAGCCGGTCTTCAGCGCGCGCCGCAACAGCAACGTCCAGCGTCCGTCGGCGTAGTGACCGGCGGCGGCGATATCAGCCCGATCGCCAGCGGGGATCTCTGTCAAATACCCGGGAGCGGTCGTTCCTGCCGGGATAAAACCACTGCTGAACGGCTTTCCCTCGACGCTGTAAAGCGGCTGGTCACCAGTCGCAAAAGGCTTTAGGTCTCCATCATTGTGCAGCAACGCTTGAGAATTTTCCCTAAACAGTTCACCAGTCAAATCGCCGTGCATCCCTTCCTGATCGAGGTAGCGATCGTCGGCAAAGGCATAATGCCCGGTCCGTTGGGCCTTCCAGTGCCAGAGATCGAGAATGCCCTCAGATTGCTCCAGCTTCATCCGGCTTTCAGCATGAAACCGTGCCCCCTGCACAGCAAAATCATCCAGATGACAAGCGCGGGCACAACTAAACGGCTTGACTGTCTGCGGGTCGCCCCAGAGAATTCCCAAACCATCCTCCAGGCCGCCGCTGGCCCGCCATGCGGAACCGTCGAATCGCCATTGACGAATTGACTTATCCTCGGTCGGATCGCGCCATGATAACTGCAGGTACAGGTCGCTATCAGTATAAAAAGAGCGGACTGCAACCGGGATCGGTTCCGGTAACGCCGCACCATGATGACAGGATGCGGTGCTGGTGTGCACCGTATCCTGATCGATATCGGGAAAAAGCTCCACCTTGTGCAAACGTCCACCGCCGACACTGACGCTGTGCAAAGGCGCACGCTGCCAGTCTGAAACGGTCGGCGCCGCAGCCAACTTTAGCGAATAGACCTTATCACTGGGAATCTCGCTGCAAGCGAACAAGCTGAGTATCAACAGTAACGGAATAAGTCGCGACAAAAAGTACACCCTCACAGCGGGAAAAGATTCCCATAAAATAGCAAAAAATTGAACCTACAGCAATCACCGCAATAAAAACCAGTGGTTATCCGACCAATCAGCCGTAGCTCCCACTGTTGCCGAGCAGCGATTGTGGGCGGCGGGTCTCTATCTCGTTGATCACCCGGATGGCACTGACCCCGTCCAGTGGACAGCGGGTTTCACAGATTCCACAGCCGATGCACTTGCTGCTGACGACCTGTGGGATTTTGATGCTGCGCGCGACGCCATCGACCAGCAAAACCTTTTCTGTAAAGGTGATCGCCTTTTCACCGGTCGGACAATGCTCTTCACAGACCAGACATTCCTCACCGCGGGCAAATGGCAGACAGCGATCCTTGGCAAAAACCGCCAGCCCGATAACGGTTTTGCGTTTTTCCGCAACCGCAAGGTTCTCGATGGCCCCGGTGGGACAGACCTGTCCGCAGAGGGTGCAATTGTATTCGCAGTAACCGAGCCGCGCCATGAGCAGCGGTGTCCACAAGCCGGTCGCTCCTGCCTCAAACAGCGCCGGGTGCAGCGCCTGACCAATACAGACCTTCATACATTCACCGCAACGGACACACCGCCGCAAGAATTCAGCTTCGGCCACCGCGCCCGGCGGCCGAATCAGGTAGGGATTAAGCTTATAACTCTGCGGCGCTATCCGTGCAACCGGTGCCATCAGCGCCCCGGCAGATAGAGAAACCAGCAGGTCGCGACGCGACAGGTCGATAGAGATCTGCCGCCGCTGACCAGTCAACACGAACTGCACCCGTTGCTGCGGGCAGTAGTCGCTACAATCGAGACATTCGATACATTCACCCGGTCTCTGCCCCTGTTTTGCGACGGCATCCATCCGGCAATCAGTGACGCATTTTTGACAATCGGTACAGAGTCCATCCGGTTGCCGCACCAGCAACGCGCGGCTACTGCAAAGCCCAAGCAGCGCGCCCAAGGGACAAAGATTTTTGCACCAGAAGCGCCGCTCAACCTTTTCCAATAGCAAAATCGTCAGAAACACCAGCAGCGTGAACAGGCCCAAGGTGTAGCTCGGCTGATAAAACGCCATCAGGTTATCGCGCCAGAAGGGGTAAGCAGCATTCAGTGCCGCAGAGGCCAACGGCACATCATGCTGATAAGCCAGATCGAAGAGGCCGTTCATCCCCAGGTTATAGGCCGGGTAGAGGGCAAGGGTCAGAGAACGCAAAAAAATTGCCAACGGATCAAACAGCCCGAGCAGCTGTAGGCCGCCAAAACTGGCCGCCGTCAAACTGAACAGCAGTAGATATTTGACCCGTCGCCAACTGCGCGATGATCGATGTACACCACGACCGGTCAGCTTGCCACTGGCATCGATGCTTGTTCCCAGCGGGCAGATCCAGCCACAGAAAAACCGGCCGAAGATAGCGGTCAGAATCAACAGCACCAGCGCCGGCCAGAGTGATTGCCAACTGAAAGGTCCGGGAGCCGCCAGATCGGCCAGCGCAGCCAATGGATCGAGGCGAAACAGTAGGCTGACCGGATAGGGCAGTTCATCCAGCCCCCGGTATTCGGTCTGCAAAAACAGCCAGAGAAAGCCGAACAGGCAAAAAAGCTGCACCCAGCGGCGCAGTATTTTTTTGGCAGGATTTATTTTCACACCAGTTTAATCCGCGCAAGATCCATCAGACCAAGACCACGCCTGGCTCCAGCAACGATGGTCGGGATCTCATCCGGTCGATAACCGAACAGGGTCGCGGCCTGACTATCGGCAGCGACGATATCGCTCGAAGCAATCAAGGTGTTGCGCCACTGCACATCCTCCAACCGCCCCCCCTGCGGGCCATTTTTCAGCATGATCCGTGTGGCATCAATTATCGTCAGATCAGAATGAACGACCATATTGATATCGGTAACCGCTTCGTCGATGCGCCGATGCAAGCGACCACGATTACCACCGATCACCCCCATGATATTTTTCATCCCCAACGTCAGTTTTGAAATTGAATGGTTTTTGGCCACCGGCAGATTGATAAAGCGGTCCGCCTCAATCGCCGGACGGTAAAACTCCCAGCTGCGCAGCTCACGCCCATCTGCAATCGCAACTTTTTGGTAGGCACGCCGATCCATATGCTCAATCTGCACCCGGTCGCTGCGTAACGCTTCGACCGCAGTCTGAATCCCGCTTTGCTGGTAACAACGGCGCGGATCGTTACAGGTGTTATCAAAAATCTGTACCTGCGCCACGCCAGCCTGCAAACAATGCTCGACCACTGCCTTGACCACTTCGGGATGGGTATTTGCGCCCTGCTCCGGGGTCCGATCCCAACCAATGTTCGGCTTGACCACAACCCGGTCGCCACGAGTAACAAACCTCCCGATACCACCAAGGGCAGCCAAGGTTTCCTTAACCAACAGCGAGATATCCTGGCCCTTGCGCACCGCCATGGTGGTAATTTCTGCAGCTTGCAGCGGGGAAGAAAACAGCTCGAGAACCGGCAAACTACCGATGGCGATAGCACCCTGAAAAGCGCTGCGGATAAACTGTCGACGGTCGAAACTGGACATGCTTGCCTCCACGAAAAAAGCCTTTAAGGAATCCTAATGGAGAGGGGGAGGAATTGCAAGCAGATCAATTTATCTGGACAGATGTGGCAGCAGGAATAAATGAAACAAAAAAAAACGGGAAACTGCCTTTTGGCAGTTTCCCGTTTTAAAGTATGGCGGAGGGGCGGGGATTCGAACCCCGGGTGGCTTACGCCACAACAGATTTCGAGTCTGTCACCTTCGGCCTCTCGGACACCCCTCCATACTTATTTATTGTTTTGTTTTTTCTGTTTTCTTTGCTCCCGTAATGTGCGGAAGAAATTGGTTAGCTGTTCGCTGCACTCTTGCTGCAGCACCCCTTCTCTGACCTGCACCTGATGGTTGAAACGCTCATCGGTTGAAAAATTGTAAATCGAACCGACCGCGCCGACCTTGGGATCGCGACAGCCATAAACCAAATGAGGTATCCGCGCCAGAATGATCCCGCCCATGCACATGACACAGGGCTCTAACGTAACGTACAAGGTGCAATCGATCAAGCGCCATGAACCGAGAAATTCTGCTGCCTGACGGATGGCGATCATCTCAGCATGGGCGGTTGGATCCTGATCAGTTTCGCGCAGGTTGTGGCCGCGACCGATAACCTGACCATCCTTAACCACCAAGGCTCCGATCGGAACTTCCGCCAGAGCTTCCGCAGCAGCAGCTTCCTGCATGGCAAGCTGCATAAAATGCTGATCCTGCTCCAAAGAACTCATCCTAACCCGTCCAGCCTCACCTGACTCTTCATGCGAAGGGGATCTGTTAATATCACGACGAACCTGAAAAAACAAGCCCAAAGTCCCCCCGTCAACCGCGGCGAACGGCCGCACAAGCCAAGGTTTGTGCGGCCTCGACAGCCATCGAGATGAATAAACACGCTTACCACGCTCAGCAACAAAACCGACTTGACAAACAACTCTACTCGTCGATATTGTGCATATGCACATAACAATTGTAGCCCCTAACCTCTGCTTAAGGAGATACCAAATGATTGTTGCCGTAACCGCTCAAGAAGGACGCATAGACTCGCCCGTCGATTCCCGTTTCGGTCGGGCACCGTTTTTTATGATCGCCAATAGTGACACAATGGAAGTTTACGCCCACGACAACGCTAAGGGAGTTGATGCCAGCAACGGCGCAGGAACCGGAGCGGCCCAATTACTTTCTGCAGAAAAGGTGCAAATCGTCTATACCGGAAAGGTCGGACCCAAAGCGGCCGAAGCGCTGGAAAAGGCAGGGATCAAATTCGTCGAGGACGTCAGCGGCAGCGTCGAAGAAGTCCTCTCCAATGCTTTGCGCGACAACGCACCGAGTCAAGCAGCCAACCAACAACCTGAAGTCGAAATACCCCCCGCAGAACCAGTAACAACCGGGGCAATTCGCATGGCGATTCCTGCCGATAGTGACCAAGGCTTGACGGCACTCCGTTCCGGCCACTTTGGCAAATGTGCCTACTACACGCTGGTTGATATTGCCGAGCAGGAGATTGTCACCGTTCAATCGATGAAAAATGGTGGCCATGTCACCGGCGGCTGCCTGGTCCCTGTCCAGTTGCTCAAAGGTTGGAATGTCAACAAAGTCGTTGTCGCCGGGATCGGTGGGCGCCCTCTGGGCGGCTTTTTGCAAGAAGGTATTCAAGTCTATTCTGGACAAGGAGAGACCGTGCAAGAAACCATTACCGCCTACCTGCAAGGACAACTTGGCCCGATCCAACAGGATCAGGTTTGCGGTGGCGGAGCCTAGGGTGATTATTTCAGTGGTCAGTGGCAAGGGTGGTGCTGGAAAAACCACCGTTGCCACGTCCCTGGCGCATATCCTGAGTGCCGATTACTACGATCTTGATGTCGATGCTCCAAATGGCGAATACTTCCTGCAACCTGATTTCTGTGACACCCACATAGTGTCAACGCGCCAACCCAAGATTGACACGACCGTATGCGCGGGCTGCGCCGCCTGTACCCGGGAATGCCGCTTTAACGCCCTTTATAAATTGCTGGACAAGGTTTACCTGAATGAATCCCTCTGCCATAGCTGCAACCTCTGCCGCGAAGTCTGTCCCAGCGGGGCAATCAGCTACCGGGCGACACCGATCGGTGAAATTCGCAGTGGCTTTTCGGCGCGCAGCAACGCCAAGGTGCACATTGGTGATCTGGCCATCGGCTCTACCCGCGCGACAGCTTTGATCCAGCACATCGTCCAACGAATTGATCCACAGAAAACAACCATCATCGATGGCCCACCCGGCAACTCCTGTGCTGCGGTCGCAGCCATCAAGCCGGCCGACCTGGTGGTGGTCGTTGTCGAGCCAACCCCCTTTGGCCTCCACGACATGCGGCAAACCCTGGAGATCCTCGAAAAGATGCAGAAACAGTTGCTTATCCTGGCCAACAAATCCCAGGAAGACCTGCCGTTGACCAAAATACTGGCACAGCGCGGACAGCGGCTCGCCGCATCCATCCCTCTCAAGGCGGAATATCGCAACATCCTGCTGCGCGGGGAGATTCTCAGTCAGACCGCTGGTCAGGTTCGGCAAACGCTGCAACAGGCTCTGGCAAGTCAAGGGCTCTTTGCATGATCCGCCAGACGGTTGTTTTAAGCGGCAAGGGGGGGGCGGGCAAAACATCGATTACGGCAGCCCTGATCCAGCTATTTCCAGAGATAGTGGCCGTTGACGCCGACGTTAACGCCTCCAACCTGCCGATCCTGCTCAAGCCGACCAAGCTCGAAGAAAAAGATTTCTTCGGTATGGATGTCGCCCGCATCGATACCAAAGCCTGCACTCAATGCGGGAGCTGTGCAGAAATCTGTGCCTTTGACGCCATCGACGCCTCAACACAAGCGGATTTCAAGGTGACCGATGGCTGTGAAGGCTGCGCGGCCTGTGCCTGGATCTGCCCTGGCGCAGCAATCAACATGGTTCCCCATCTGGCAGGAAAAACCTACTTGAGCCACATCGACAACGGCCACCTGATCCACGCCGACCTGATCCCCGGAGAAGATAACAGCGGGAAAATGATTGCCGCTATTCGCGCAGAAGCCAGAGAACTGGCCACGGAGCAAAAAATCCAGCAGATCGTGATCGATGGCCCACCCGGCACCAGCTGCCAGGCCATCTCCAGCCTGACCGGCACCCAGCAGGTTCTAGTGGTTCTGGAAGAAAGCCTCAGCGGACTCTCCGATTACCGTCGCCTGGCACAACTGGTGGAACGCTTTCGCCTGCCCCATCGGGTCATCATCAATAAAAGCGGCTCGAACCAACAACTCAGCAGGCAAATAGAGGCCAGTGTGTCCGAATTTAGTGGCGAAATCATTGCCCGAATCCCCTTTGACCCAAAAATCCCCCAAGCCCTCTCGCAGCGACTAACACTGCATGAAATGCCCGAATATCGTCCCATCATAGAAGATGTCTATCGCCGGATACTGAGCTAAACCTTTTCCACCACCAAAACGTAAAAGACCCCGGCAATTTCTTACCGGGGTCCTTACATTCAATATTGCGGTGAAGCGATACTTTAAAATTAGTTCTTTTTGGCTCCGGCATACATGCTCTTGCGGGAGGCATTTTTCGCTGCTTTTTTGGTCATCCCGAACAGATTCATCACCGCCGGCAGCAGTTGCGCAACAACGAGCAGGGCGCAGAAGCCAACGAACAGCAACACCAGGATACCGCTATTGTAAACCTTGCTGGTATCGGCAGCCATAGCTGGGACAGAGAGAAGTACGAGCGACAGAGTAGTGAACAGTGACTTGGCGTTTAACATGGTTTTCTCCTTAAAGGATATGGTGTTGGGCGCGTTAATATGCGCCTGATAAGTTCTGAAAGCACAGTTTACAGCTTGATGTATCTCCTCGCGACCGGCCTCACCGACCGGAGCAAGCGCGTGGTAAAAAATTCCCTCTTTGCGTATTCTGCGCAGCAAGTTGATGGGGATCTCATCGGTGACCAAGATAATTGAGAGATGCCGATTACACTTTCTCAACAAAGGGATCAACTTGGCGATGTGCTGCTCATCGTACTCACCAGCCAACACAATCACCTGGGTTGTCTTATTGAGAATCCCCTCCAGACCATCGGCCACAGAATCCGCCGTCTCTACCTGATAAGCATCATCGCTGAAAATACCGGCCAACTGATCCCGCTCATCACTATTTTTATTTGCAATCAGTAGCCCTTGCATAATTTCCAACCTTTCTACAAAAAGATCCAGTCCGCGAAAAACTTAGTTATGAGCGCGGGATTCCTGCCCAACAAGCCCTTTAACCATACCGATAAGCATCAAAACGGCGGGGACAATCTGAAAAACCAGAATCAGCGCAAAGAATCCGATAAACAGCGAGAGAAGAAATCCACCACTACTACTTGCAACTGTGTCAGCAGCAAAAGCAGATGTGGAACAAGTAAGCAGGGCGATAAGGGCGATGCGCAGAATGTTTTTCATGGTGACCTCCGTAACTATAAATTAACTTGCTGTCTTAGCTTCGTTGTTTCTTGTCTTTCCTATAAAGCAGTGATCGTGCCAACAATGAAAGGCAATTCCACAAACGACCCTAACTTACTGTTTCTGTGCCGCAATGTTTTTCAAAAAGGCTAATATTGTTGCGTTTAGATGCAGTCGATTGTATACGAAAGCCATACACCAGCAACCACTCAATCCGCTAACCTGAACCGAAAGAAAACCCGTAACCAGCTGATAACATATGTGTATTTTGCTTTTCTTGAGGGTGAATAAGAAAAATAATCGGCATAAATATTATATTCATTCCCCCCCTTGACCATGCGCAACTGCCAAGCCAAAAGTGGACCGTTCGTACTGCGCACACTATTCTGTCCGGCCCCTGCCAACAAACGCCCCATGACTCGCTATAAACTTCTGTAGCCGTAACTCTTTTCCATACAAACGAATAACGGGTTACAGGTAAAAGCCTGTAACCCGTCAATTTTAATTGCACACCGCGAGAGATTCGAACCCAGCGATACTCTTCGATGATGCCTTCGCCTCTGCTCTACTGACTTAACCTGAACGCTAGCTTGATTTTTGGCCTGGCTGTGATCGCCGGTCCACATGTTGCTCGGATGCCAATCAGTTCTCAGCCATTGCGGTCTCTGTGTTCAGAATTTTCCGAACTCGCTAGCATCAAGCGGGATCTGCGACTGGATGTTATTGACCGAAGCGGCAGCTGACTCCGGGACCCACTCAATCTTTTGCGCGACCGCTGAAGACGAAGTTCGCTGACTGTTATTCTGCCCCTTCAAGTTAAAGCGCAGCAGCATCTGCCGCATTTGCTCGGCCTGCCCGGAAAGCTCCTCCGCCACGGCGGCGCGAACTTCAGTCGTCAGCTTGTTGGCATGATCTGCGGTGCCAGTTGACTGCAAGGAAACCTGGTTGAGGGGTGCGATCTTCTCCTCCAGAATACGTTCTGATTCTGTAGCTCCCTGCGACAAAGCTTGACCGGAATCGGATCCCTCGTTGCGACCGGAGGCAATCTCATCGGCGAGACAACCCACCGGAACCACAGGTCGGGAAATGGAACGAGCGATCAACAGGGTAGCAACGACCGCCCCCAATGAGAGTAAGGCAAAACCCCCAAGGCACCACTCGAGGGACGTGACTGCGGCCAGGGCTTCTGACCCATCGATCTCGGCCAGCAGTGACCCATTGAAATTTCTGCCCTTGTTGGGGGCATAAGAGAAGGGTAGTGGATTGGTATAGTCGATGATCTTTTTCATTTCCGCCTTGTCCACCAAAGCTTCGCGCACGCCTTCAGTATCGCCCTCCCCCCCCCCCTTAACGGCAGAGTTATCGCTTCGGAATGAACTAAAAACGGGTGAAATTTTACAAGGATTGTCAGCCGCTAGTTTTCAATGACAACTTTTATCCATGGAATATTCTTCTTCAGAGTGGCCTCAATATTGAGCAGTGTTGCGATCCGTTCATGGCGGCATAAACGACAGCTCCCTGAGAGATGGACTTTAATGACACCCATCTTGGTGACCGATAACAGTTCAACATCACTGCCTTTGTTTTGCAGGATCGGACGTTCCAGGCTTAACGCCTTTTCGACCTCTTTTACCAATAAGGCGTGTTCTTCCATTACGGGTTGGCCTCTTGAGTAATTTACCTGTTCCCTAGTAGCGAGCAGCGGAGACGTTCAACACGGAGAGGTGCACAGGCTGGTGATAGCCTGCAGAATGTCCTCCGGCGGACATCTGGTCACCTCGGGAACAGCCCCTTCACAGTCCTCTGGAAAGACGAAGTTCACCCCACTTCCGTGATCAATCGCCAGAATCGGTGGAAAATCAGAAATCGTCCTAAAGGCTTGGATAAAGGCCGCCCCTTCTTTACCGAGCAGACCGTGACCAACAACCAGCAGGTCGAAAGCGACAGACGGTTCGTCGCAAAGAAGGATGCTGTGCAACGCCTCAAGTTCATCGGCTACGGACGTAACGGTGTAGCCCGTCGTCGTCAGCAAAAAGGTGAGTGTCCGGCGAAATTCCGCATTGCTATCAAGAAGAAGTATTTTGGGATTCGGCATAGCACCCCCCTAGGCAGAGAAATCATCGTAACTAAAAGCAGTCACTACCCT
The DNA here is from genome assembly GCF_055389805.1 of Desulfuromusa ferrireducens. Lineage (NCBI taxonomy): Bacteria > Pseudomonadati > Thermodesulfobacteriota > Desulfuromonadia > Desulfuromonadales > Geopsychrobacteraceae > Desulfuromusa > Desulfuromusa ferrireducens. Next base: position 1,446,092 of record NZ_AP042415.1, on the reverse strand, counting down.
TTCCACAATGCAAGCATGCAGCCAAAACGTATAACCGCCTAATACCCCGTAATTAAGTAGGTTTTTATGAAGACAGAAGATTTAGTAATTGACGCCAGACAACAACATAACTTGTAGTTAGGCACAGAAAAGGTGCCAAAAGGCTGCTCGATATGGAGAAGTTAAAAATACAACCAAGGTTGTAGAACAAGTATAGTTGTGACCTTCTGGCGCGTATCAGTCCTGCGATTTTTTCAAGCGCTGACTCAGAGCCTGCTGGGAAACACCAAGGAGTCCAGCGGCAACGGTCTGATTGCCGCCACTGCGTCGCAGCGCTTCGGTGACCAAGAGCCTGGTAGAATCTTTAAGGGTCGGAAGATTTTCGAGGGCTGCGTAAAGGCTGTCAACATCCTCTGCAGACGGCCCCGACACGTCAGCGCAGGGCGCGGGGCCGGAGCAAGGGAAAGCCTTTCGAAATGGGCCTACGGGGAGAGCACCGCGGCGATGAACGCTCACCGCATCGTAGACCATCGCCCGCAACTCACGGACGTTACCGGGAAAAGGGTAGCCCTTAAGGAGGGGAACCAACCCGGAGGTAGAGGCAGGCGTCGCCTTTCCCAGAGATTTTGCCGCCTCGGCACTGAAAAAATCGAGCAACAGGGACAGGTCATCACGCCGTTCCCGCAACGGGGGGATATGAATGTGGTGGCTACAGAGACGAAAATAAAGATCCTTGCGAAACTGACCGACGGCGATCTTGGCCTCCAGATCTTGGTTGGTGGCAAAGACCAGGCGCGCGCTGGTGTGATGCGGAGCATCGCTGCCGACGGGAAAGTATTCCCCTTCCTGCAGCACCCGCAACAGCTTGACCTGGCTGGCCAGACTAAGATCACCGATCTCGTCGAGAAAGAGGGTTCCGTCAGCGACCCGCTCAAGCATGCCACCGCGGGCCCGTTCGGCCCCGGTGAAGGCTCCCCGCACATGGCCGAAGAGGGTGTCGGCAAAGACCTGATCGTCGAGGCCGGCCACGTTGATCGCGACCCAGGGGGCATCCGGTCGTCCCAGGCGGTGGATTGCGCGGGCGACCAACTCCTTGCCAACGCCGCTTTCTCCGGTGATCAGCACCGCCTCACGACTTGGGGCAACCGCCTCAACGTAACGGAAAATCGATTGCATTTTCCGATCCCCGGTGACGATCCGAGCAAAGACTTCCGGATGGTGCAGGCTGGTTCCCAATATCCGACTGGAGAGCTCCTGATTTTCACGCTGCAGCTCGACCACCTCCAGAGCACGGCGAACCCCGGCCATCAAACGCTCTTCTTCGGTGGTTTTGACAAAATAATCAAAGGCCCCCTTGCGCATGCAGGTAACCGCCATCTCCAGTTGGTTCATGCCTGTCAGGATAATCACCGGGGTTCCCGGATGCTCCTGGACAATCAGCGGCAGCAGTTCATCGCCGCCCAGGTGTGGCATGGTCAGATCGAGGAGAATCAGGCTGACAGGTTGCTGCTCTAGAATCCCCATCGCCTCACGCCCGTCGTAACAAGTGATGACGTTGCTGATCCCCACAGCCCCTTTCAGAGCCAGAGCCAAACTGCACAGCCAGGGTTGTTCGTCATCAATCAACAACACCGGCAGGGCCGGATAAAGTCTTTTCTCCATTACACTCAAATCTCCTTACAGACAGGCAGGCTTAGAGTCACGAGCGTCCCTTTTCCGGGTGTTGAAGAAAAGTCCAGGCAACCACCCATCTCCCTGACGATACGGGACGAAACCGAAAGACCAAGCCCCGTTCCACCAACCTCCCGCCTGGTGGTACAGAAGGGTTCAGTGATATGGGAGAGTTGTTCCGGCAAGATTCCCACCCCCTGATCACGAACCTCGACACAGACAGTTCCTGTGCTTTTATCCAGGCGGGTTGAGATACAGACTGCTTTATTTCTCTCTGGCAACGCCTGACAGGCATTGATCAGCAGGTTGACGATGACCTGCTCGATCCCCTGTCGATTGCCCATCACCTTTGGTAAATCCTCGCCGTAGATAGCCTGAAAATTATCCGTCGCTTTTTTTATGTTACTACCTGTCAACCGGACCGTCGCTTGCACAGCATCGTTGAGTACCAGAGGTTCCACTTCACTGCAACGGGCCGGATAAGCAAAGCCCTTCAGATCTTCGACAATCCGGCTGATCCGTTTTGCCCCATCCGCAATCCCGGAAACCAACTGGGGAATCCTATCCCGCAGATCCGAGTAGTCTAGTCGACCCAACGAAAAGTCCCCCTTAGCCAGATAGCGATCTTCCAGGATCTGCTGCACATGCGGCAACATCCAGCTCAACATCGTCGCATTCAATTGAACCAAGGCATTGGGATTGTTGATTTCGTGAGCGACCCCGGCCGAGAGTTCCCCCAGCGAAGCCATACGACTGGCCTGTTCCGCATTCTGCAGCAGGCGGGTTTTTTCGGTCACGTCACTGGCGATCTCGATGACGTTTATCACCTTACCGCCCTCGTCTTTCAGGGGAATGGCCTTGAGGCTCCAGCTGCTGCCATCGCGCTTGGAAAAAGACTTTTCGATGATCTCCCCACTCTGAAACACTTCGACAACCGGGCAGATATTACAGGGCGAGGTGCGATTGTGCCAGGCCGCGTAGCAGATTTCACCGCTCAGAGAAGCTGGTGGCTTGCTCGTTAGAGCCGCAGCCGCCTGGTTGGCCCAGACAATTTTCAAATCAGGGGAAATCAGAACGATCACGTCGGGGATGCCATCTAGCAGGATTTGGAACTCCTGCGAAAGACTTCTAAACTGCTCTTCGCTCTGGCACAACGCCTCCTCGGCCCGTTTACGTTCGGTGATATCGAAGGTCGTCCCCACTATCCGCAGCGGATCTCCGGCCTCATCGAAGAAGACTTCTCCAAGCTCTTGAAGATAGCGAAAGCTACCGTCTACTCGGCGCATGCGATGCTCCAGACGGTAAAGACCACCGCCCGCCAGTGCCTGCTGCACCGCACGATCGGTATCAGCACGATCGTCGGGATGTATTTTTTCGGAAAAGGCCTGGTAATCAGGGGTAAAGGTTTGCGAATCCAGCCCCAACATCCTGAAAATCTCCTCCGACCAGAAGAGCTCTCCGCTTTTTACGTCCCAGTCCCAGTAACCAAGGTGAGTTATCCGTTGCGCCTCCTCGAGGCGGGCCCGGCTCTTTTCCAGAGCCAACTCAACCTGCTTGCGCTCGGTGATATCCAGCGTGGTCCCGACAACCCGCACCGGCTTAGCCATATCCTCGGCAAAGACGACCTCCCCCTGGACATCGAAATAACGCAGACTGCCGTCGTCAAGAATAACCCGGTGTTCCAGACGATAATCACGCTCCCCGCCCAAAGCCCGATCGAAAGCCTGCTGCAGGGCGGCCTGATCTTCGGGATGGATGAGTTCGAAAAGTTTTGCCGCCGAGGGGGTAAATTCCTGGGGATTATGCCCGACCAGACGATACATCTGGTCGGACCAGGAAATTTCGCCGGTTTCCAGATTCGACTCCCAGCTCCCCACGCCGGCAATCCGCTGAGCCTCAACCAGTCGGGCCCGGCTTTTCTCCAGCTGTTCTCGATAGAGATTGCGCTCGGTGATGTCCATATGGGTTCCGACCATGCGCAGAGGACGACCAGCACAATCGAAGCCAACCACCTTGCCGCGAGAGAGTATATTAATGACCTCGCCCGTCTTGGTGAGCATTCGAAACTCGAGCTCAAAAGGCCTGCCGGTCTGAATCATCGCCTTTGCCCTGGCGACGGACTCCTCCCGGTCAGCGGGATGCAGGAGCTTGGCGAAGGTCTCGAAAGAAGGAGGTAGCTCATCCGGCTGGTAGCCGAGCATGGTGTAGTAACGGGGGCTAAAATAGACCACGTCACTTATCAGGTCCCAGTCATAAACCCCCTCGTTGGAGACCTGCAGGGCCAACGCCAGCCGCTCCTCGCTGTCCTGCAGACTCTTTTGCGCCGCCTTGCACTCGGAGATATCCTGGACCATGACAACCGACCGGATCGGCACGCTTTCGCTGTTGTTAAGATAGGCGACTGAAACCCGCCCCCAAATCGTGGACCCGTCTTTGCGCAGATAGCGCTTTTCCATATCAAAAGAGCGCCGCTGTCCCGCCTTAGCCGCATCGATCAGCTGCCCGGTTATCTCAAGATCCTCTGGATGGGTCACTGCAGCCACACTGAGCTGCTGCAACTCGTCCCGATTGTAACCGAGGAACCGGCACAGCGCCGGGTTGACATGCTCAAAGTTGCTGCCGGAGGTAAAGGTCGCCATACCGACCGCCGAGCTCTCGAAAATTGTCCGAAAGCGCTCCTCGCTCTCGCGCAGGGCCATATCGGTGCGCTGCCGGGAGATGGCGTTGCCGAAGATCTCACCCACAGTTTTAAGCCGGTTCAGGGTGTCGTCGTCCCAGTCCCTGTGCGCATGCACGCCGTCAAAGCCGAGTAGACCGATCTGCTGCTCGGCCAGGTAGATCGGCACCACGAGCAGGGTGCGGATGCCGAGCTGCTGCCAGGCCTCCTTTTCCGCCCGCGCCTCGGAGGGCAGATCGGCGATCCGCGGCACCAAAAGCCCCTTTTGACTGGTGATGTTTTCCAGATACCAGGGCAGGCTGCTCAACCTGAGTTTCTGCTTAGTCTCCCGGCTCGGCGGAACATCCTCGGCACACCACTCGTGGGTACAGCTCGAATGCTCGCCGTCGGGGGTGCGCAGAAAGACATAGCTGCGATCCGCGCCGATAGACTCGCCGAGTTCGCGCAACGCCAGATCTATAACTTGATCAATCTGCTCAGAAGGAAGCTGAACGAACCGGGTAGAGATTGTAGCGATGAGCTTTTCGAAGGATTCCCGGTATTCCAACTCCTTTTGTGCCTGAAGATAATGCAACCGCTCCAGTCCCAGAGCGGTGAGCATGTTCAGAAACTGGGAGTAAAAGGCGAGGAGCTCCTCAACCCGCTGACGGGAGAAGATCGGTACCCGCTGCAACGCCTCGAGGTAGTCTCCCTCGTCAAAGCCGTGTTCCTGGGCCTGAGCGCGGAAAAAATCTTCGTCGGGAGCCTGATAGAGGAACTGACCAAGGTACAGGGTGGCGAGATGTTCATCTTCGATAATGACCGGCATGGCGACATCGGCCATGCCGTTTTGACAGATGTATTCGATGTAGCCACAGGAAGGCATTTCAATATCGCCATTCAAGTAGCGATCGATAGAGGCGTCGCTCTCCCAACAGCGCTGAGCAGCCACCGGATGCTGACGATGAAACTTGAGACAGATGTCCTGCCAACCCGCCGTCAGTAACAGCGTCCCATCGACAGCGACCATCCCCACCGGAATCCCCGCCGCTACGTACAGGTTTTCCATCATCGCCTGGACGGCGGGGAGATCGATCAGGTCAGACAGTTGGTACCGCATGTTCCCTATCCTTAACAAACAGCAACGGTGAGTCTCAATAACGTTGGGTGAGCAAACAGGCAGCCCGCATGACCGGCAGTTTCAAGCGGCAGACAGGATAATGGCATGAGATGGTTTTATCATTTTCTGCAGAAATGTGAAATGCTCATATTTAAGCGCAGAATTGAAACGGCGCTTGGCCGTATGCAGAGCGTCCGGCTCTTTTGAACGATTCAGCGAAAAGGCACTTTGCCGCTTCGGGAAGATAAAAAATCCCCGCCCCTGCCGTGGCCGATCACTTCATTGATAGCGATTGAGGCAGACAACGAAGTCTAATCCTTTTTCCGCTTGCGGAAGGCCTCGGCAATCCCACCGGCGGCGGTTTCCCGGTAGAGCGACGGCAAGGCCTGACCCGTCTCTTTCATCACCGCGGTAATTTCATCAAAGGTAATCTTGTGTTCACCGCCGGATAGCAGTGCGAAGTGACAACAACTCAGGGCCCTGGTCGCCCCATGCGCATTGCGCTCAATACAGGGGATCTGCACCAAACCATTGACCGGATCGCAGGTCAGTCCAAGGTGATGCTCCAGTCCCATCTCGGCAGCATATTCGATCTGTCGCATCGACCCACCATGCAACTGGGTCGCCGCAGCAGCCGCCATAGCGCAGGCGGTCCCGACCTCCCCTTGACAGCCAACCTCAGCACCGGAAATCGAGGCGTTGTGCTTTACCAGATTGCCAACCAGACCGGCGGTTGCCAAGGCCCGCAGGATATCCTCCCGGCTACATTCAAGGGTTTCGTGCAGATAACGCAACACCGCGGGCAGGACCCCGCTCGCTCCGCAAGTCGGAGCGGTAACAATGACCCCACCTGAGGCATTTTCCTCCGAGACGGCAAGAGCATAGGCCCAAACCTGAGCGTGAAGCTTGATATGAGGACCATAGAGCGAGGATTTACGGTAAAAAGCATGCGCTTTGCGAGCGACACCAAGGCCGCCAGGGAGCACGCCAACATTTTGCAGACCACGCTCAATAGCTTTGGACATGACCTGCCAAACCTCATCCAGATAGTCGAAAAAGTCATCATCTTCGCGAGAAAGCACATATTCCCAACAAGACTCACCGGTCTCGACAGAATGCTTAAGAATGTCCTCCATGTAGTGGAGATCGTAAACAGGGCGGGCGGGATCCGGCAGCTCCCCTTTGTTTGGATCGAGCAAAGCCCCCCCCCCGACACTATAAACGTCCCAAGCGGCAAGCAGATCACCACCAGCGGAAAAAGCCTCAAAGCGCATTCCGTTCGGATGTAATGGCAGCAACTTTTCTGGCGCCCAGATCAATTCGACAACATGGGACTGAAAAACATCTTCCAGTGCCTTATCAGTCAAATGCCCGCGTCCGGTGCCCGCCAGACTGCCGAACAGGGTCACTTTATATTTTGCCGCATCCGGCTGCCGGCGCAGAAAATCTTCGGCAGCAATGCGTGGAGCCATGGTGTGACTGCTGGAAGGACCGGTGCCGATGCGATACAGATCACGTATTGATTCCATCTATTTTTAATCCGTTCGAAGTGTTGCTACAGAAACAGCACTGTTTTAGCCATGGACGAAAGTATCCAACCTTCAGCGAAGCAACTGAGACGAAAAGACGTCCTCAACAAACCTTGTTCTAAATAGTACCGTAAAATAAGAGATGATTTCCTGCAAAAATGATCAAGAAAAAAAGGCGCAGCGCTATTTATCCAGAGGAATTTAAAGAAAATAAGTTTAGAGGCCACCGACAATGACTTGTGCCCCGAAGGGGCAGTCCGTCTCATAGATAGTCTGAGACGGACGTTTGAACGTTCCGAATAACCACGCCCTATGGGCAATTACCGACACCAGAATCGGCTTCGCAGCGGGCCTGCACGTCTCCGGGCTGCAGAACAAAATCATAGAGGGCGACATTGTCCATTGATCCGTAATAGTAATTATTAGCGTTAGCCTGACCGAAATGAAAATCACTGCCATCGGAGAGTGCATTGGTTCCTAAAATAGAAATATCAATCTGGCTTTCATACTGGCCATTCTTATAGACCTTCATGACATGGTTGGTCCGGTCAATAGTCCAGACAAAATGGCCCCACGTGCCACGCGGAATGCTGCTTGCGTACAAAGATATGCGGTGCGGATATTCCCAAACCGGATCATTAAAAACTTCAGTCCCGTCATTGAGGTATAAACCTGGCGGTACCGGTGCATCAGCTGTCACCCAGTGGGCGACACCGAAACCAGCTTCAGTCCAAGGAGTCCCTTTGCCTAAACTCCATGTAGGATTTATGGCCCCAGTCGGGAATTTTAGCCAGGCAGAGATGCTGAAATCGCCAGTTCGGTTATTTAAGACATTCGGCACGGTAGAAACCTGAGTCGTCCCTTGAAATTTTAGTCCGCCAGTACCAGCGACCCCTTCATTGGCATCAAAGAAGGCAGTCCCGCTGATGGTACCGTCATTATTTCCCGTCTCATCGATTGCGCTGCTCGAGCCGGGAACATTATTCATCATCCACAAGCCGACATAATCACAGACGTTGCCTACGCCATCAGCATCGAGATCAGCCTGATCTGGGTTATAATCAAGCACGCAGTTATCGACGTTATCAATCACCGTGTCGTTATCAAGATCAAGCGAAGCGCATGGACCCACATCTATGCACCGTTGCCGTACCTCTGTTTGCGTCAAGGCCTTACCGTGGATTGCCACCTCATCGACGGTACCAGCAAAAGCTCCGTATCCACCACGACCTAGCCAGGTTGGAGCAAACACGTTTGTCTTCAGCGAGGTCAGGCCAGTGTGGACCTGAACGCCATTTAAGTAGATCCGTGGTTGTTTATCAGAATAACTGATGACGACATGATTCCAGCCTGTCCCCAACTGCGGCTGCATCGGACTTTTGGCGGCAGGATCGTAAACCGCTAATGGCGGCATATACCCAGCACTATGTTCATACACGGAAATCCCGTTAGTTCCCATCGAGATTCCAGCACCGGCGTCAGTGCCGGCGGCAAAAGTGGGTTCAAACAGATACTTCTGACCGCTGGTACCACCGGTTCCAACAGTCGCTTCAAGATCCGTAGCCGCTGAAATCTGGTGTGTCGTGGTCGCCTTGACCATTGCCTCGATGGCGAAGTCATTGGCTGGTTTTCCGGCGGCGTAACTCCAGATTACGTCATCATCCACGCCATCAAAAAGCAGGCCCTGACCGGAATAACCAGTGGTCCAGGTGGTTCCGTTGCGAATGGTGCCATCATTACTACCGACTGAATCCGAGGCGACGGTGCCGCTGCCTTCCTCGAAATGGTACATGGTAACCACACTGGTGGTCGTAAACATCGTATCTGCAGACAAGGCTGACCATTGTTCTTTGTCATCTTGATAGCGAGCTCGCCAGTAATAAACTTGACCTAAGTCCAGGAGCACAGGAACGACGTAGCTCGTTGAGGCGGCAACGATACCGCTGTTATGGACTATTCCACTGACAAAATCGTCGCCACTGGCGGTGCTCACTTGCCACACGCTACCGAGATGGGTGTCACCGACGTCAGTGTCGAGGAAGGCCTCTGCGCTAAGCGTCGGTTGCCGATCCACATCTACGGCACCGGCTGCTGGTGAAATATGTACCGGCGTATTCGGTATGACATTATCGATCAGTGTAAAGCTGGCTTCCGCGGAGTAAGCCGACCACGATCCAAGCTGATCTTGATAACGAACCTTCCAGTAGCAAGTCGTTCCTTTCGTCACAGAAACGGCAGGAACATGAAGATTGCTTGCCTCATTCGCGCCGCTGTCATACAGCAGGTTATCGATAAACGCCGCGCCAGAAACAGAACTGAGTAACCACTGGCTGGATTGGTGCGTATCGGCGGCGTCTGCGTCTACAAAGGCAGATGCAGTCAAGACTATCGGTTGTGGAACATCAATTTCGCCATTTGTCGGCGTTGCAATAGCTGGGGTGTCGGGAGCAGCATTAACGACCGTAACCGTCTTATCTGCGGCAGGAGTACCGGTTGCAGCTGATCTTGCATCTGAGGCGTTGAAGCGATACTTCAGTATACCGTCTCCGGTGTATGGCAAGATCATGCTGTAGGTATACAGCTTCCCGTCCGTGTAATCGACATCGCCGCTATCCACTGCGGTCATGGAAAATTTTTCATCTGCCGCATAGGTGTCATTGTCGTCAGCGTCTATCCAAACCTCGATAGGCCATGGTGAGTCATTGTCGATATCTGTATATTCAACGCGGAAAGTGAAGTTGCCGAGTTGCGCTCCGCTGTCAGGATCGACACCGTCGGTCGTGTAGTTGCTCTCGCCGGTCCAGGTCAGGGTCGGCACAGCCGGTCCCGAGAGTCTGACATTTGCGCTGAATGCCGAGGTTCCTTTATAGGGACCGGTCGTGGTGACTGTCACCCAATCACCGTAACTTATACCGGCTCCTGAAATATCGACATCGAGCGTGATTTCTCCGATCGGAACTACCGCTGACGTAATAAATGTCTTGCCCTCACCGTATTCGGTCCCACCGAAATCAGCGAGAAAGACCTCAACGGTATCAGCAGAAGGCGCATCCCAGCCGCCGGAAACATTGCTTACGCTTAGCGTTGTTGTGGTCACACTCTCTATGACAGGTCGATCGATGGCGCCGTTGCCGTCGGTATTCAGGTAGATAGCGTCATCCGCAGTGTCATCACCATTATTGTAGAATGAATTTCTGCTGAACTTATGGTAATCCGAATAATTACCGACACTATCGAATGTGATTCCATATTGGTTCATGTTGGCAATAACGTTTCCAGCTTCATCCGCACCACTACCACCAACAGCCAGGCCATTGAAAGCTCCGATCCTGAGTCCTACGCTACCGGTAAAAACCTCATCCTGCTCAGGATTGGTTCCGATAAAGTTGCCATGAATATCGGTCGCAGAATCTTGCGAATCCTCGATCCATATCCCATTGGTGTTTGCGCCGATAACATTGCTATCTCTGAGATCCGTGTCAGAGCTGGCAACCGAAGGTCCGCCGATCAGATGGCCTCGTCCTCCAGTATTGATGCGTATGCCGGACACCGGTCCAGCAACATCAGTCCAGCTACCGCCCTCATAGACAACACCAATTTGATTGCCTTGAATAACCGCATCGCCGGCGCTTGAATTCATCGTGATGCCATAACCCGAGCTGAGAAGAATGTTATCTAAAATCTGAGCGTTCATTCCGACGCCACCGACATAAACTGCAGTTCCGTTTGCGCATAATGTACCGTTCGGATAACGGCCGAAGGTATTATTGGCGATGAGCGCATCGCTTCCGCTGAGCATAATTCCATAATTTGAGCATGCAGAATAATTGCCGTTATTGACAATAGCTCTTATATTATCAAGGTCAAGATCAACTATATTTGGACCAGAGCCGTAACCTAAAGAATTCGAGTAAAAACCAAACTGACAAGATTCAATCGCGGTATCATCGCCCATACTGAAAATTCCCGTGCTGAACCCTGTGAACTGCATCCCTCTTACCGTGACCGAGCGTCCAGATATAGCGAGGCCCTTATTAACGCTGCCGCCGGCCTTGTGCACTCTGATTTCCGGGCCATTCGGATTCGTATCACCACGCAAGACAGTCTGCGAAGTACCATCGATGACAGTGCCATGCCAGATCCACGGTTCCGCAGTTGTTCGATTAATCACTGCGACGCCGTTGGTCAGTAACCCTGCCGGGATATTGAACCAGACGGCACTGTTAATTATCGCCTGTGAATCGACTCCCGTCTGATAATAACTGCCGGCGCCCGAATCGTTGGTGTTGGTAATGATAAAGGGTGGACTGACATTGAAGTCATTGTCTGAATCGTCCGTCCCCTCATTGCCAGCCTTGTCTCGGGCAGCTATGCGGATTCTGGAATAATGTGTTATCGCTTCAGTGATGTTCCAATCATAAGAGCCATCGTTAGCTTCTGCGCTGGCAAGTGTTTTTGACCATGTCGTGCCGGAATCCGCAGAATAGCTTATGTAAATTGGATTGACGCTAAGGTTAAGATCACTGATATCGGTACTATCCCACGCAATCGCCTCACTACTGCCTTTTTCCCAAAAATCTGCCAAGTAGCGAGTGGCATGGCCATTAGGCACGCTCAGGGTGTCGGTTTGGATATCTGGGTCTAGCGTATCCAATATAATAGTGTTGCTCTTATCTCCTGACTCACCTGCACCATTTTTAACCCGGCCATAAACGGTTCTTGTGCCGTCTCCGGCGGTGAGATCGTAGTTGTAACTAGAATTGAATGCGATCCAGCCGGTAGAATTGACGCTAAAGCCGGAATCCTCGGCCAGCATCATCTGGGTGGGGTTCTTGGCAACGGACAGGGTCACCGCGACAGACTGGCTGTTGCTGTAGCCGACCTCAGCCGCGGCCGGATCTGCACTGTTGTTGTCAGCCAATGATATGCTGGCAAGTACCGGCGTCACCGAGTCGATGGTGAAATCAACATCGGACTGGTCAGAGCCCTGATTGCCTGCCTTATCGGTCGCGATCAGCTGCACCTGGACGGTTGCAGTTTCCTCCACCGCCACACTCCAGGGATAGGTGCCGTCGTTGGCCTCGTCGCTGGCAATCTCGTTGGGGAAGCTGGAACCACTGTCGGTCGAATAAGCCAGGGAAACCGGGCTATCCTTCAGATTAGCGTCGCTGATCTCCCCCGGAGTCCAGATGATGTTCTCGCTGGCGTCCTGAATCCAGGTCTCGGCACCGTTCGGTGCGGTCAACGCACTGCTGCCGACTACCGGATCGGTGCCATCCACGACGATGGTTGCGCTCAGGGAGGCTGACTGGCCATCGCCGGACTTGATTTTGCCGTAGACCGTTTTGCTCCCCTCGCCGGCGCTCAAGGCATAGGTGTATGTCGAGTTAAAGGCGACCCAGCCGGTCACGTTGCTCGAAAAGCCGAAATCCTCGGCAAATTGCATGTGGGTCGGCGTGGTTCCGCTGTTGCTAAGGGTGACGGTCACCGACTGGCTGTTGGTATAACCGGTATTAGCTGCAGCCGGATCAGCGCTGTCGTTATCAGCTAGGGAAATACTGTCCAGGGTCGGTGGATGGCCCCGGTAGTACTTGGTGTCTACGGCATGGCAGGCCACCGAGCAACGATCATCATAGGAACCACCGGCTCCGACCTGGCCGTAATCGCCGACACCGTCGCTGCCCCAAACGATTTCAAAATCGCTGTGGGTCATCCTCTTGGTGGCGTTGCCGCCGAGTGCGTCTCCGTGTGGGTTATGGCAGGTAGGACAGGAAAAAAAAGCGGTGCCCTGGTTGGGCCCTTCCGAATGCCACCAACTGGAATTCGCATCGGCCAGGTGGTCCCAGTGGATATTAGTCGGCGCGGCCCCATAACCAGCAGCGTCCGTATTGCGAAACCCGGTAGTAATACTCGCCGCACTCTTGTAGGGGTTGCTCGTGCAGCCATAAGCTCCTGCGGCCCTGGTATCACTGAGCAATGCTTCTTCGCTGTGGCAGGAAAAACAGAGACGATAGTTGTCGGGAGTGTAAGTCGCGCATGAGATTCCACTGCCAGGGATATTCATCGGGTCCTGACCGCCGACGTCAATCAGCCGGTACGCGTCTTTGTAGTTATTGGAGGCCTCGGCGTAGGTTTTCTTACCATCAAAATTATGACTCATGGTCAATCCATGACACGCATCGCATTGCAAAGCGAAGGCACCGTGCCCTGACTGGTAATACCCATAGATGTCGTTATCACCGGCTACATCTGGCGCTTGATAACCACCCAGCGTCGATCGACCTGAATCATGGCACGAGATGCACCATAGCTCTTTACCGGCAGTTAATGACTCGCCGGTATAAACGCCTGTGTCCCAGTTGTCCTTCGCGCCGACTGCAGCGCCTACCACGCCATTTACAGGGCCTTCTATACTGTGACATCTGTCACAGACATTTGTTTCAGCAAGATTGAGTTTTCCATCACCATTAAAATCGACGCTGAGAGGAACACCGCTAAAGTCATCGTCTTTAAAATAAGGGAAATTAGTGACGTCATGACAGGTTCCACAGCCGAGTATCGGTCCTTTTAGATCATCTGCATCACCCTCGGTATGCGTAGAATGGCTTAGAAAACTTCCGCTTCCGGCACTGAATTCTCCAGGACTGTATTCATAGTTGGCATCGTGACCGTGACAAGTTTCACAGCCTGTACCATTGCCGCCATGTCTGAAACCGTCATTATGCCTGTGACAAAAGATACAATCTTCGCCATTGTAATGACTCGTGTCTCCGCCGCTATTGTCTGCCACATTGTAGTTGTGGAACTTGTTTTGACTGTGGCAGACCTCGCACGCTCGATCTGACACCAAATGACCGTCCGAATCATCGCCAAAACCCAATACCCCATCTTGAGTGTCGGTAAAGGAAACGCTGACACTGGTATCCGCAGGTCCGCTCCAAGCGGAACCATCTGGGGTGGTGATGGTTTCTTTTATAAATTTGATGTTAGCTGAGCCCTTGCCATGGCAGGTCTGGCAGGTAAATTCACCATACTGCTTATTGGCAACGCCCCAGGAACCTCCCCATTTGGGAGAGCCGGTGGAAAGAGAATTGTGGACATGGGGATCATAGGGGGTCAGACCAGTTTGGGTTCGAACTTGCTCGACGGGTGAATTGTCGGCATCCTGCCAAGTCAAACGAACCTGGTAAAGCGCTCCATTGGTAAGCCCGGAGATCGTATAGGCATAAGGATTTGCAGAGTGAACAAACTGGTTGCTGCCGAGAAGGGTTTCCCAGTCGCCACCGTCCTCGTCCCATTCGATAAGGAGGGTGTTGTTAGCGTTGTCGTCCCCGCTGTAGGGAGCGATGATTTTTAACTGCTGATTGAGGAAAGAAACACTGAGGTATCCCTGAGAGGTGGCGTCTGCCGCCAGGCTTGCCGTGGAGAAGGACAGCAGCAGGACGAGAGAAAAGATCAGCAGGAGCGACCGAAAACCAATCCGCTTATAAGAGAATCCATAGTCAAGTTGCTGTCTTGCCTGGATCCTCTCTTTCAGCACATTCATCCCTCTCCGAAATATTAGAACGAGTCAATTTTAAAAATTACCAGATACTACCATGAAAAACAAGTAAATAAGTCGGGTATGAAAAGCGCTTTACTACTACGACCCTTAATGAAGTCTTTGACTTTGATCCGCTCGCTAACACCGCTTAGCGACTCTAACAGGTGCTGGGTAGCGTTATTGGTCTGGCGGCATTGGCCCTACCGCCTGCTCATAGCGACTTTCTATCACCAGACAACCCAGGGAACCTCAAGACCACAGGGCGGCAACTTTAGACCACAGAAAAACCACCCCGAAGGTATCAAAAATGCCACAAAGCAAAATCAGAGTCATGGACCCGGCAGACACACTTCCCGTTTCCCTCCTTATTGTTATTGGCGGATCATTGGTCATGGCCGGACTATAGGGGAGACTGAACGAAGATCAACTGATCCAGCCAACAACCGACGTGGCCGAAAAACGAGACAAATCAGCCGTGACCGTCTTACAGCTAAACATGAAAAAGGTTCTTCCACTAAGCTGATGAAATTACAGGAAGCTGAAAACGCCGATGTGGTGTTTCACAACGGCGAAGGATAATTCCTTCTGCTGCAGGTTCTCCGATATATACAGAAATAAATATTATATCTATTCCGATTATTTTAAATATCCACCATCAATACGAGAAATAACCCTTTTAATATTATCTAGTTACGTTGTCTGGGAGGGATTTGTGCTGACCATCTTCCCGGTGGCAGTGTATGGCTTCAGTATACAATCCACCTGACAGCAAATAGCCTTCCCTATCGATTCCACAACTATTTACCCTGCAATAATGGTCGGTTGCAATCATGCTCGGTATTTATTTTGGTCTTGGCATGGTCACTGCTATGTAGGAAGGACAAGAACAGAGAAACAAAACAGTTTCATTCAATAATAAACTTGGAGGACACCATGAAAAAAAATCTACGTAACGCTCTTATCGTTTTGCTCGTTTCTTCTACTTCTGCTTTTGCCGCAGCCGAAACCGCAGGCACCGAAAACGGATTGCTGCTCTCCCTGTTCATCGGCTTCTTCGCTCTGATCCTGGTTTGCCAATTGGTTCCTGCAACCCTGATGTTCATCGGCATGGTCAAGGGACTGCTCAGTGGCAAAACCCAAGTCCATTACTAATTTGTGAATGACTGAATCGTTGCGGAGAAAGGTTGGAGCTATGCAAGGGCTACTGATTGCAAATAAAAACCAAGAAGAAAGAGATCAGTTGGCGAGCATCTTCAGCGACGATGCGTATCAGGTCACCACCACCGATTCCGTGGCGGATGGGCTTGAGCAGATTCTTAACAAAACGGTTCAGGTCATCGTGCTTGCCGGTGACTACGATGAGCAGCTTCTCGTCAAACTGGTTCCACTACTGAAGAAATGTAATCGACAACTTTCGATTATTCTAGTGAGCGACGAAATGCCGCTGACCCTAATGCGCCGGATTCGTAAAGAAGGAATCTTCTACCATGCACTTTCCCCCGAAGGAGAGGCTGGACGCGAAGAGATTCACCAGGCGGTAAGCTGTGCTTTTAAAACATATAAGGCGAACATCAATGCGCCGAAAACTATATTCAAGGAGAATACTATGTTGAACGTAAAATCACTTTTCACCACCCTGTCACTCGTCCTGATGTCTGTCCCTGCTATGGCTGCTGACACCAGCAAGGTTTACAATAGTGGCATTCTGGTTCTGTTGTTTGTTGGCTTTTGTGCACTGCTGGTTGTTGCTCAACTTCTACCAGCCGTTATGAACTTAGTCGGCATGACCAAAAAAGCTGCAAGCAGCGCGACGAACAAGAGAATGCAAACCGTAGGGACAAAAAAATAGCGGGTCTCCGCGAGAACGTTTAAAACCTTACAAGAAGGGCAACCATTTCGGTTGCCCTTCTTGTTTTTGGCGTAATGAAAATAATTGAGGCAACACCAAGGTCTGGGGTTTATTCAAGGAGTTGTGGCGATACTCCATTTCAAAAATCCGGTCATAACAGCATCGCGAACATCCTAGGAGTAGTGATCCGGCGGATGCAACAGGTATGCTCGCTAACACCCCTTAGGAGCCCTAACGGGTGCGGGGTGGGCAACTTCTATTGGTCTGGCGGAATCGGCCCTACAGCCTGCTCATAGCGACGTTCTATCACCGCCCCCCAGCTTCATCTTCAAACCAGTCGATCATTTGCGCAGCGGTTCTCGCCACCGCCGGGGTCAATTCCTCGCCAAACTGCATGGATCCGGCCTGAATGCCGAGACAGAGGCAGCGTGTCGGATGTTCGGTTTCGATCCAGTCGATCAGTGCTGACAACGGCAGACGGTGACTGCTAAAGGAGCGCTCGACAAGTTCAGTGTTTGCGAGCAGGCGCAAATCCCCCGGCTGCCCGCCGAAATCGGCGGCATCGAGAAAAATAATCTTTTGCGGTCGGTAGACATCAGCAAAATCGAGAGCACGCTCGGAACGATTTCCTGCATCCTCAATCAGAACTCCAGGGATTTTTTCCAGTTGTTGTCCCAGATAAGGGCCAACGCCGTCGTCGCTGCGCAGACTGTTGCCGAGGCAGATCAACAAGGTATTATCGAATCCATCAACAAAGAGCTTGCCCAGTGTTTCAGCGACCAACGAAATCAACCTCCAGAAAATGGGTCGAGCAGGAGATGCAGGGATCGTAGGCCCGCACCAGCATCTCCAGCGCCAGAGTGATCTCTGCGTCGCTCTTGTCGAGGATTTCCGGCACGAGTTTATGCATGTCAGCCTCAATATTCCGCAGGTTCTGCCCAGTCGGAATGACGCAATTGGCCTGGCGAATAATCCCACCCTCATCGACCTCGTAATCGTGGAAAAGGATTCCACGCGGCACCTCGACCGCACCGACGCCCCGACCGGCCCGCACCGGGATACTGCGGTTCTCGTTGACGCCAACGATGACCGCCTCGCTCTGCTTGACCTCACGGGCGAGAAGCTGCTCAACGATTTGCAACGCCTCCTCGGCGCAGTGGACACACTCAACCAGTTGCGCTGCGGTGTTAAGAAAAGGATTATGGCAGGGGGCGGTAAGACCGATGGTTACAGCAACTTTTTGGGCGGCCGGATGCAGTTTGCCGGCATTCAGGTTAAAGCGCGCCAGCGCGCCAACAGCGTAGCAATCGCGACTGAGTTTGGCGTGCTTGGCTGAAGAGTGCGGGACGAGAAATTCGTTGCTGATCGTCTGGTACTCCTCTTTTACTTTACGCACGCCATCGGTCGAACCGATATCTCCCGAGAGCAGCGGATATTCATCGTCATCACTGACCAGAGCTACATATTCGGTTTCGCGCTTAAAGTCGGGAAATTTGAGCGTTGCCACCAGCGCCACCGTCGGGGCGAGATCCTCACGCACCTGCAGCAGCAGGGTGCGGATCTTTTCCAGCTGACTGCTGTCGGGCAGCTTGGTGAAGCCACCGACCACGCAGGAAATCGGATGTACGTGACGGCCGACCAGAATGTCGCAGATATCATTGCAGGTTTTTTTCATCCGCAGGGCGCGCCGCACCGCCTCGGCGTGATCTTTCATCAAACCCATGAAGCTCTTCACGCCAACCAGATCGGGCGCGACCAGAAAGTAGATGTGCAGCACGTGACTATCGAGATTCTCCATGTGCAGCAGCAATTTGCGCAATTGCAGCGTCTGCTCGCTCGGCTCGAAACCGATGGCGCTCTCGGCCGCCTGAATCGAGGCCAGGCTATGACCACAGGCGCAGATCCCGCAGATTCGCGAGGTGATGTGTTGCGCCTCGAAGATCGAGCGCCCCTGCAGCATTGCTTCAAAAAAGCGCGGCGCTTCGACAACCTGCAGCTCGGCTTTTTTTAGCACACCTTTCTGCACATCGACGACGATATGGCCGTGCCCTTCGACCCGGGTCAGAAATTCCACATTGACCGAAACGTCTCTACTCATCGCACTTCTCCAACGCGGCGTTGTACATCATCATCTTATTGGCGATCAGGTTGGCGTCGAGTTGATAGTTTTTCAGCACCTCCTCAGCTCCAGCCATGTTCGGATTGCTGACCAGTCCCCGGCAGCCGTAGCAGACATTGCCATTGTTGACGCACCAGGAGTTGCAACCGGCGCGGGTCACCGGACCAAGACAGGTGACTCCTTTATCGTACATGCAAACGTTCTCGTTGAATTTGCACTCCACGCAGACGGCGTAATCGGGGACCTGATAGGGCAGCCCCGCCAACGCCGATTTAAGAACCTTGATGAACTCATCCGGATGGATCGGACAACCGTGGATGAAATAATCGACCGCGACAACTTGGTGCAGGGCGCGGGTTTTGGTCGCCGGAAACCAGTCGCCTTTATCGCCATAGACCACCGCCTGTACTTCCGACAAGGGTTTACGGTTCTTCATCCCGTTAACGCCTCCGATGGTGGCGCAACTGCCGTAGGCGACCAGCAAATCACTCCGCTGCCGAATCTCGCGCAATCGCTGCTCGGACTCATCATTCACCACGCTTCCTTCGACAATGGCAACATCAAGACGCCCTGGCCAGGTTTCTGACATCAGTTCACGAAATTCGACTAGCTCGACCAGCCCAAGCACATCGAGCAGCGCCTCTCCCAGATTGGCCACCTGCAGCTGGCAGCCCTCGCAGCAGGAGAGATCGATAAATGCAACCTTAGGTCGCCCCATCATATCGCTCCTTTTATCTTCTTCACCCAGCGGTAGTTAAAGACCGGGCCATCCTGACAACAATAGACATCGTGGATCTGGCAGTGACCACACTTGCCAAGACCGCATTTCATATGCCGTTCAAGTGAAAGGTAAATGTGTGATTCGGGGATGCCCTTATTCAATAGTTCATCGACGACAAAGCGATACATCACCGGCGGTCCACAAGCGACGGCGATAGTTTTCAGCGGATCGAGAGTGACGCCAGGAATCAACGCCGTAATCAGTCCGATATTCCCTTCCCAATCGGGCGCCGCCTGATCGACCGAGCAGCAGAAGTTGATGTCGATCCGTTTGTCCCAGAAATCGATTTCACTACCGAACAGCATGCTTTGTGGATCGCGGCAACCGAGCAGGATATCGACCTTGCCGAAATCACGTCGGTTGTCGATGATGAAATTGATCAGCGAACGCAAGGGGGCGATCCCCAGTCCGCCGGCAATCAGCAGAATATCGTTCCCTTCCAGCGGCACGACCGGAAAACCGACACCAAAGGGGCCACGAATACCGACCTCATCCCCGGTTCTGAGTTGATGTAATGCCTCGGTAAAGCGACCGGCCTTGCGCACACAAAGTTCAAAAGAATCGAGAAGGGTCGGCGAGGAGCAGATCGAGATCGGCGCTTCACCGACGCCGAACAGCGAGACCTCGACAAACTGACCCGGATCGTGGTCGAGGGTTTCGCCACCAGGCAACACAATCCGGTAGAGTTTCTCCCGCTCGGTCAGTTCAGTGACTTCGACGATCTGTCCCCGCTTGATCTGGTAGCCGGAATGGTTGATGGTGATGGTTTCCATGTTAGCCCCGTTCTTCCATCAAGAAACTGATGGTCTCTTTTAGATCGATTTTTGCCATACAGGTACGACTGCAACGACCGCAGCCGGTACAGAAAATCCGTTTGTAGCGCACCATCGGATAGTGGAATTTTCGGTTGAAACGGTGCCGCTTGCGATCCAGGCGCGTCTCACGGAAACTTTCACCGCCGGCGATCTTGGCAAAATTTTCATGCTGACAGGAATCCCAGACACGAATCCGCCGCCCCTTGGTCAGGTCAAGGTCCGGTTCGTCCATGACATCGAAGCAGTAGCAGGTCGGGCAGACGTTGGTGCAGTTGCCGCAAGAAAGGCACTTTTCGCCAATCTGCTGCCAGACATCGCTGTCGAAGGTTTCTTCGAAAAGGCGCGGAATATCCTGATAGCGAATTGGCACTTCACTGCGGAAAATCTGCTTCTTCCGTTTGCGCAGCTCCTGCATTTGCTCCTCGGCCTCTGGCATGACCGGCTCGAACAATCCAGCATCTGCGACCAGCAACTCCCCCTTATGGGTATTGATATCAACCAGGTAGCAGTCAGTCAGTTCGCTGAGGAACAGATCATAACCTCCCTTCGGCAGGTGATTGCGCAACATGGCGCAGTTGGCGAAACTGTCGCAGTAATCGTTACACTCCAGCCCGATCAAGGTAAAATGGTTTTTGCGCAGCAGGTAGTGAAGATCCTTGGGACGGTCGGAAAAAACCATATTGAGACACTGGATGCCAGCCAGATCGCAGGTATGCACACCAAACAGCACCAGCTCCTCAACCTCAACCACCGCCTGCATCTGTTGCCCATTGGCAACGTCGTACAGCAGCAAGGTTTCATGTTGCGGCATGAAATATTTCTTCGGCGGCAGGATGGTCGGAATGTAGTCGAGCGCCATCTCGTCCAGCGAGCTGACCTCGGCAAATTTATACTGGTTGTGTCCAAGGGCAACCGGACCGACCACCTTCTGGCGCGAAGCGAGAAAACTGATGAGATCAGCCAGTTTCGTTTTTTTGATCAGAGTCTGAGTCACACAAAACTCCTTTTCCTTCATGGAGATAAAAATTGGGGATCGTGGCGATCAGGTTTCGGCGAGGGTTAGTTCACCGCAGCAGCTATAGTGGTGGGGGCACTATCAAAAATAGTATATGGCTTCTATCGGCTGTCAACTACTGACCCAATATCAACGGAGTGAAGAGATGTCGTGTAATGAAAGTGGCACAATCGGACTCAAACTAAGGGAGCCCCCCTGATGTTAATATTTTTCTATTTACTCCCATCGCTGATTTGGCAATGAGGGACATTACCTCATGAACCCGCAGGAAGTTTCCTACCAATCACAAGAAACAAGTTAGTCTCTGGCAAGAAGTTGTTCCTGTCAGGACGCATTTAGAGTGCCATGCCATGTTGTTGGAGTTGCACTGGTGAGAACAGAGTACCGCGCAGGGACCACACAGCAGTTGAAACGAAAAACGGGTTACAAGCAAAAGCCTGTAACCCGTTAATTTTATTGGTGCGCCACGAGAGATTCGAACTCCCGGCCTTCTGATCCGTAGTCCATAATATCTGTGCCTATTGAGTTTATTGTTTTTCGTTATCCTGAAAAGCTAGGGACTTACGCCTGAGTTCTGTTTATACACTTGCGACTATTTGACTGCTTTTCGGATAGCCACATGACAATCACTTGACAGTCCCATAACTCATTCACCTCTTTTTTTATATACAAAACAGTGCAAGGGCACAAAGGTCACAAGGTCATAACTAGCCAAAATCACAACCAAATAATGGAGACCATCAACAACCAAAGGACACCAATGGTCATTTCAATTTCTATTAAACCCAAAGAGAGAAGAAGAGTAAAAAAGTCATAGACCAGGAACACAATCCAAGTCTTGAATATCTACTTTGAGAAAAAAAGCTTTTATATATATATAAATGAGCATTTCCTCTGGAAAGGTTTCATTTTTTTTCCATTCCTCAAAAGTAATTGTATCTGCCCAATAATGCTTTTTATATATATTTGAAAACCTTTTATTCCCAGCAAAATAGTCGTCTATATTCCTATCTATTCTTTCTTTTTCTTCGAAAGTGGTTAGCATATTATCGTACTCATCCCTGCAACTCCTAGTAAGCAAAAATCTCTCAGCAAAGTTTAATTTCAGCATATTTCTATACATTTGATATAAAAACCCATCGTCATAAATTCCATACTTTTTTGCATAAACTCTTCTTGCCTCATCAATGTCTTTAGCCTCAATTAATCCATCTGGACCAAAACTAGATCCTCTTTCAGTGACTATAAAATTTTCCATAAACAAACACCACTCCTATGTAAGATTTCACAAAGCAATAGCATAATATAAAATAGTATTCACACAGCAACTACACTAATAACTAATCCACACCGAGCACACCGAGCACACCGAGCACACCGAGCACACCAAGCACACCAAGCACACCAAGCACACCAAGCATAAACTACTACACTGGCACGAACTACTACACTGGCACGGACTACTACACTGGCACGGACTACTACACTGGCACGGACTACTACACGAGCACGAACAAGAGGACCCTACAGTGAGCAAAGGACTAACCTGCTGCGTCAAAAAGCGAAACGAATGAAAATGATTTTCACTAGCAACAAGTCACGCCTCCGCGTACCCGCATACCATCGCCGAAGCAAGGACCCGGACAACTGCCGGGCATGCCCACCGACCTGAAGGTTGATGTGATTTTAAATAGCAATCTCAGAGCCGACAGCTAAGTACCATGCTAATCTGTATGCTTATTGTTTGCTGTTTTCGTTACTATAGTGTCCACAATGGACAGAGAAGAGAACCAACAGGGATAATTACGCTACCATCTGAAATAACCAACAAAGGGGGGGGGATATGGCAACCGACGAAAGAGCATCGGGTTTTTGTCAGAAATGTAATAGCAATGTACTGGTCACCAGGCCGGGGACAAGCCATGTCCTCCACTTACTGCTGTCGCTCATCACTGCTGGACTTTGGCTGATTGTGTGGATTTTAGTTGCTGTCAAAGTTGGCGGATGGCGCTGTACTACCTGTGGAAAACCAGCCCGCAGATTTGGCTCGCCAAAAGAAATATCAGCCAACAGCAGAACATGCCCCCACTGTGCCGAAATAATAAAATCCGAAGCCTCAAAGTGCCGACACTGTCAAAGCGAAGTCACTCCTACCCAAACGGCAGGGAGTATTGCAAAGTCAAAAAGCGAGCACGTAAAAGACAATCTCGTTGGCTGGTCAGCTATCGCCGTGGTAGTTGTCATCGTCATCATTGTTGCGCAAATTATCTAACACCTTAGGCTGGCACACGGAAGGACTGCAGAAACCATGCAGCGTTTTACAGGAAAAGATTACTGGAAAGCACTGGTCCTCTATGGCCTCAACCAAGCGACCTACAAAATCGCCCTCGGTAAGACTCTGCTCGACTTATGCGCCGAGGGATAAACCAGCGTCCCATGGGAAAAGCTCTCCCGGGTGTTCTTTCAACATTATCAGCAACGCTTGAGTGCTGAAGATGCCATGCCTCAATAATCCGTTCCTTCCCGGCAAACCAAAATGGAACAGATTGTCAACGCCCTCAACACCGGTCGCCTCGATTATGGGCAGGCCGTGTCAGAAGTTGGTTCCTCTGCCTTTGGGCACGTTATCCACCGCTTCCATAATCTTGGTTCGAACGAATCTTTCCAAGGAATGTTTTACCGCGTTGATTTTGGCAAGCAGCTGGAGCTTACCGACGAACTGCTCGCAATAGCCGAGTCCGGACGAGTAGAGCTGGAAGCAGAACTTGACGCCCGCTGGGGGCTGCTTGAAGGAACATTCTCTCTCCGGCAGGGCAACTACAGTCTCGCAAACGACCTGAGGCTGATCTATATTGAAAATGGCTATAAACGCAAAAACATCACCAGCAACATTCCCTTCCTGCAGGGCTACCAAGGAAATGCCTGCTTCTACTGCGGCGAGGTGCTTGAGCCATCTGACATCCATGTTGACCACGTTTTACCAAGGCAGGTTATTCAGCATGATGATATTTGGAATTTGGTCCTTGCGCATAGCTTCTGCAATGAGCACAAGTCGGACCAGCTGGTCGGGAAACATTTCATCGAAAAGCTGATTGCAAGAAATGAAAACATTATCGGCAGCAATCATCCGTGGAAGAAAAAAATCATTGCGGCCCTCGGCAAGAGGCCGCGCCCTTGAGCAGCATTACGACCGGGTGAAATCGATTCTTGGGGGCTACTATTGGCGTGGCACACCATCCTACAACCCTGAATCCGACCCATTTTACGGCAGACTGATTACAGTACTTAACAACGGTGGAACCCGATGAAAAATTTCCTTGAGATACCCCTAGAAAGCAGAATCCTAGAAACAGACCTGTTTTTTGTCATCAAAGACGGATTCCCCGTCTCGCCGGGACATTGCCTGATAAGTACCAAGGCACTCAGGGAAGATTATTTTGAGCCTTCAGAGGCGGAAAAGCTCGAACTGACTGACCTGATTGGACAGGTCAAGCAATTGGTCGAAGAGGAATATTCACCTGATGGCTACAACATCGGAATGAATTGCGGGAGCGCTGCCGGTCAGTCGGTGATGCACTTCCATTGCCACGTGATACCAAGATATCGTGGCGACATGGAAAATCCCAAAGGTGGAGTTCGGTACTGCATTCCCGACAAGGGATTGTACTGATTGAATCGCCCACGGCCCGCAGCACCATTGAATCGCCCACGGCTCGCAGCACCATTGAATTCGCCACCCAAACCACCAACCTCAACAGGTGAAGCTGGCTAAATCGCTGGCTGCCCAAACTGTCTTCAAACAAAAGAACAGCCCCTACACCCCTCTGGATAACAAAGCTTTCTCACCTGCTCCAGAGCGTCCACTTCGAGAGGTTGGTCCCCTGTAATATTCTTACAGAACAACACTCTAAGCTCTGGGGTACGCCTCCCAATTTCCCATAAAACCTTAAAAGCCTCATCTTCCTCGCTTCCCACTAGAGCATCAGTGGCTATCCGCATAAAATCCTCGGAACCAGTAATTGAGAGAGTCCCATGGTAGGGGCTCTCCTCACAACGAGCTATGCGGAGAGAGGGAATTCTGCTTTCAAAAAGTGACTTTGCGTTCTCAAGGAATTCGCCGCAACCAGAAGGATTATGCTTTGAGTATCTCCCTGATGCATTATTAAGGACGTGTGCTCCATTTTCAAAGCGGAGCTCACCACAAATCCGCGCATACGCCCCCTCTACTAAAGTAGGGTGACCATGCCCCCCACAGTCTATCGCCATCCGTATGTCGCCAGACTCGGAAATCGCCCAGATATAATTTTCTGTTTCCAGATTAAGCTCATCATCACGCTCATCTACTGCTATTAAGCAAGGATGCTTTTCCACTTCCCCAAGGCCGTTACACTCTTCGGGCTTCAACCGTAACGGAGGCCTCGGGAAGCCATACTTTTCAGCCAAGCCGGGTTTCGAATCACTCCACCTAGTACAAAGCTTCTCTAAGACCTTATATAACGTTCCATACTTGTCTTTTTTAATGTCTACGGGTATAGCATCAAGGTTAGGACATATTAAATCTATAAAACTGCGGAATCCAGCGTCTCTCTCAATCATGTCAAGAAATATGGTGCCCTGAGGAATATCCGTTGCGTCAAAAAGTAAATCGAAAAGAATGCTATTAGAATTGCTTGCGCTAACCCTCCACATGTACCTAGGTAAATTCAAACCCAAAATATGTTGTTTTCTGTCAGCCGGAATCAGATTGTCCCTATATACTTCTTCCTTGATTTCAGTTGGTGTAGTTAAAAACATATCCCATATCAAAGGTTTTTCTTCTGTATAGATTAAGTCCTTTGTGTAAGCCTCCCTAGAGGCAGACTCGTAGAGGAAATAAGAGAATTTAGCAGCACACTCTTCAATCAATAAGAACGAAATCCTTATCTTGTGATAGAGCCCAATTATTACGTTGGTTGGAGAATAAATGTATGGATTGTCTTGTCCTGCCACATTACAGCGAAGATATGAAGCGAGGCTCTCTTGTTTGAAGTCCTTACTTTTTGACAAATCAACTTCAACCGCGCTATTAACAATATCCAACCTAGCGAATGGGCCAACCTGGTCATCATGGACATAAATTTTATCCACAAACTCGGACTTGAGAACAAAATCACTTATCTGCCGACCAGAAACATCCAAGTCTTTCTGCAGTGAATAGCCACAAACAGCAACCGCATGCCTGCCCTTGTGTACATATTTCCCTTCCTTCTTAAGTGCATCTACCGCCAGCAATACTGGTATTTTGTTTTTTAGGTAGGGGTATATATATGACTTAGCCTTGATTAGCGGTTCATGACTATCAGCATTTGAACTGCCCGTCAGGTTAATTACTAATGGCTCAAGACCTTCCGACAATAGTGCGACGCCCATCATTTCAGGTGTCAGTCCTGGAGTGGGCAAATCATTTATGCTAGAAAAATTGCTGCTGGTTGCAATTTTGGTAATGCTACTAGGTGATTTTATGAGCCTGCCATTTATCGAGGAGGCATGAAAGAGTGACCATAAGGCACTCGTAGCACAAGCGGATGTGATTTTGTCTTGCTCTTGAAAGGGCAGGGTTCTTCTTACTTTAAGTCTTAATCCACACAGACCCGCCTCGTAGGTTTTTAAAACTGGAAAAAACCTTGTCTTTCCCTCAGAAGTTTCTGGATAAGCCTCAAGACAGGTCCTTCCGATAACAGTCTCGGGAAGAGGCTTCACAACAACGAACCCTAAGTAATTATCTTGCAGGCGAGAACTAGTTAAAATCCCATCATTGCCAAACATCCATTGACGGAACTCTTCTTCCGAGAACCCGGGAAGAGGATTGTAATCTTTAAAAAAGTGAAGTCGCCTACATTTCTTTTCGTATGCATTGAAACATCTTGAATAGTATGATGAATAGTCCTCAAGATAAGACCTGTCAATATACTCATTTTCTATTACAATAGTTTTTGCACCTTTGTTTTTTAGATAGTCACAAAGATATATTACTTGTGTTTTTTTAGAATGTAGGCTTTTATCCCTGCCGTCTGAAAAAAGTGTGTGAAAACTTGTCTCATCAAATCTAATTACAGTGTAAGGATTTAGTTTCAAAGACCCCCCCCATTTGACATAAAAAAAGAGAGAACAAAGTTCTCTCTTTTTGCTAAAACTATTTTTATTTGCACTACAGATTGAAGGCTTGCTTCATTTGCTCACCAGAAGGTTTAATCTGGTCCATTTCTGCTTCGTAAGTTGTTTGGAGTTCGTCAAACTTACTGGCAAGCTTCTCCCCAATATCCTCTGACTGTGACAAAATGCTCACAGCAGCTTTGCTCAGGGCTTCGTAATCCATGTATTCCCCCTTGTAAATGTCTGAAGCTGTACTCGGCATGAACCACTAACACCTAACCGGCTGATTGTCAACAACTTCTCATACCTTTCAAGCATTGCTTTATTATATCCCTATCTAGGCTGTTGACAAGAAAAAACCTAAAAACATCTCTTCCCTCAATATCAAGACGATGCAAGCGAGAAAAATCGACACACTGACAGGAGCATAACAAAGCGCTAGAAGTAACAAAATTCACATTCTATATGGCAAAGCAGTTTTCTGCCCGTAATTTATCAATAGACAGCTGACAGTAAAAACGCATAAATACAGACCAGCAAACTGCTGAAGGGTAAAGCAACTGACCCATTACCGATTTAATTTAAAAGGAAAAAAATGAGAACAGATTGGATTCCTGCCTACGTTGTGGCCGCAGCGACCCCAGCACATCGGGAGGCCGTTGAGAATTTCTTTTCTGCCGCTGAGGAAGAAGACCGCCGCCGAGCAATCATTGCTGTTTTTACCGGGGTTGAATTATACAAGTCGTTTAAAAAAAACCCGCACAACCCTCTTCAAGCGGCAAGGGAAATCACCAGCATAAAGAATGACCTCAGTGCTCTCCGTGACAAGCTATGTTCATTATCCCCGGATTCACGGGAAGCCCTGCACCGTGCAGCGATGACCAAAGTTGACCATGATGACCTTGATTATTGGCACCTTGTGCACGAAATGCATTCGGATTCATTCTCAACTAAGCTTACGGACATGGATGTTCTGTGCTTCTTTGCCCTAAAAAGCCTGCCTCAAGTTGACAGCGAAGGCAACAAAGGACTGGGTCGACCAAAGGGGAAAATCGCTCACCACGACCAGGTCCTCGCGGTGCACATGATCGACGCCTTTACCATTGCTCATAAACGCCGCCCTAAGCTTGGCACAGCTGACAAAACTGAAGTTGACCCCATCTATGCATGTATAGGCATGCACCCCAGCCATGGCATTATTCGCCAACTACTTAAAAAACCTGCTGATATTAAATAAAACCCCAAAAACACTAATAAACCTCGTAACCATGCAGGCTGGCAGATAATTTGCCAGCCTGATTTTATATCAGGTGCACACAATAAATTTCCTAACTATCGTTCAAGCCACGAAAGCAAGTCATCCGTTTTCAACTCTTGCAATGGAAGGGAAAGTCCATGAAGACCGAAATTCAGCAACTCACCAGCACAACCACCCCCGCCCCGGAACCCTATATTGGTGTAGAAAAGGCCGCTGCCTTTTTGGCGCTACCGACCAACACGGTCTACAAGCTGGCCCTGTCCCGCGCCATTCCCTCTTACAAATTCGGCAAGCTGCGGCGCTTTAAGCTGTCTGAGCTGGCTACCGTGATGGAATCTAAAAAAGTTCTCCGCAACAGTCAAATGGGAGACCGCTGATGGACCGCAAAACTGCCGTCTTGGAACGCCTGGATATTGCAGGGCTGGTCAACTCCCTCTTCGACCCCTGCCTCCGGGCCGGAGAGAATCAGGCTATGGTCCGCTGCCCGGAGCATGGGGATAAAAATCCTTCTTGCTCAATCAACACCAAGTCAGGCCTATGGAACTGCAAAGCCTGCGGAGCCTCCGGGAGCATCTTTGACCTGTTCATGGCCGTACACGGGGGGGACTTTCCGAACGCACTGAAGGAGCTCGAAAACCGTTGCGGGATTTCGCTGTCCTTCAGCCCCGGACAGACACAGACCAGCATAATGGGCCAGCAACCACCCCCGGACAATAAAACAGCTCCGCGCAAGGGCAAAACCGTGGCGACCTACCGCTATTTGGATGCTGCAGGAACGCCCTGCTACCTGAAACGACGCATCGAACCGGGCCGGAACGGACGCAGCAAGGAGTTTGCCTTCGCCCATTATCTACCGGACGGTAACACCGCCTCCGGTCGCGGGACCAGCTCCGCCCTGCTCTATGGCCTGCATCAGCTGGCCTGCGCACCACCCGATGAACGGGTCTTTATCGCGGAAGGAGAAAGTAAAGTCGACGCCCTGCACAGTTGGGACCTGCTGGCGGTCTGCACCGATAGCGGAGCCAAGAGTCGTTGGCCGGAAGCCTTCAATCATCTGTTCAGCGGCCGGGAGGTCGTCATCCTGCCCGACAACGACCCCTCCGGGGAAGAATACGCCGCAACTGTTGCCACAGCCCTTGCCCCTGCTGCTACCTCCGTCAAGGTTTTGCGCTTGCCCGGTCTCCCCGAAAAAGGGGACCTGCTTGACTGGATAGATATGCAACGCGAAGGAGGCACCCATGCCTGATACCACTTGCACGCCGGACCGCGTACGAACCGAATTCCTGCAGTTGACCGATACCAGCGCTGAACCTTGGCAAACCCCTGCCTTGCAACCTGCTACTGGCAGGCCGGAAAAACCCTCCGCAGCGACAGCGAACAACGGGGCTGGAGCAATCCAGCTGCTGAAACTTCTGCAGCCCTGTCCGCTGTTTATTGACCCGCACGGGGGGACCTATATCAAGCTGGAGGATGAGCTCTATCCGCTTGAGAGCAAAAACCAGCGGTTGGTCGAGACCGCCTCGGACATGTTTTACCAAGCCACCGGGAAGAAAAAAACCATGAGCAAGGATTCGCTGTCTGCCGCCGTTGCGATTTTGTCGCGCCGCGCGCGCTTGGAAGGAGAAGTTGTTGAAATGGCCAACCGGGCGGTCAGACGTGGAGATGCTCTCTACTATGAGCTGGACCCGAAGCGGGTCGTCAAGATAAGTGCCGGCAATTGGCAGCTGGAAGCCACCCGGCCGGGCATGTTCAACCCGTGGCCCCACAAGCGCCCGCACCCGGAGCCGCTTAACCCGGGAGATGCGACCCGCCTTTTCGAATTCGTCAATGTCCCGGCCGCTGACAGGCCGCTGGTCTTGGCAACCTTGGCCGCCTGCATGGTCCCGGCAATCGCCCGACCGGCACTTGTGATTACCGGTCCACAAGGCTCGGGCAAATCGACTGCCGCCCGGTTTTTCAAGATGCTCCTTGACCCCGGGACCCCGGCCCTGACTTTGGTCCCAAGAAAACCGGACGACCTTGACCTGCTGCTGACCCGCACTGCCTTTCTAGCCCTGGACAACCTTTCAGCCCTTCCGCCTGAGGTTGCTGACACCCTCAGCGGAGTCATTACCGGGGCCGTGCCGCAACGGCGCAAACTGCACACCGATAGCCAGCTGATAACCCTGCACGCCGACATCTCGCTGTGCTTCACCAGCATCAGCAATCTATCCGAGCGGCCCGACTTCATGGAACGAACCCTGAGGGTCCAACTTGAGCGAATCGCGGATGATACCCGCTTGACCGATGACGAACTTGACACCGCATTCACCCTTGCAAGACCCGGGATTCTTGGGGGCTTGCTCTCCATGCTGGCCAGAGGGCTGGCCCTGTTGCCGAACTATCGCCCCGCGCGCTTACCCCGGATGTCAGAGTTTGCCCGATTAGGGGCTGCAATCGCTGAAGCAAATGCAGCAGATGCCGGAGAGCAGTACTTGGCCGAATTAGTCAAAAATCAGCGCTCGCAACAGTTGGAACTCGCCGACGGCAACCTACTGTACGGAGCAATTCAGGAAGCCTGCGCAAACGGGAATTATCCTGAAGGGACCTTTAAGGAGGTGGTCGGAACGTTACGCAGAATTGCGGAGCCCGGACCAAAAGACCCGTTCCCCACTTCCCGTGGCTTCCGGAACGCTCTCGAACGTTTGCGCGTGCCCCTGAGGACTGCCGGAATTGAATACAAAATCGACAACCAGCGCACAGCAACCCATAAAGCCTATGTTCGCTTCTTTAAACGGGAATCGCAGGCAGAATGAAACCACACGTTCCTATACCTGCGCGATACAGGGCAGGTATTTCATACGTGGGTTCACAGGAACGATAGTGGAGGATGGTAATAGAGGTTCGCGCTCCAAACCCGGGCGACCCAGCAATGCAAATGCGGACTAATCACTTGTAGGAACTGGTGGAGGGACGTCTATCCCTTGGCGTTGAAGATATTCCTCAAGCGCCTGTTCGACAACGGCACTCACGGAGAGCCCCTCATCTATCGCCAGATGCTGAAGAGTCCTGTAAATCTCCGGACGAAGCCGGAGGCCGGTTTGCTTGCGCTGAATCGCTGATTTGGGACGGGCTGCCATGCCGGAAATATAGCGACAAAGAAATACCAAGTCAAACAAACTATCTCAACAACAAACAATCCCGACAAATTGATATAATATATTTATGACAACAGAAACTAAAGGAGGACACCATGACGAAAGCCAAAAACAGTAAAGGGATTTATCGCCGTGGAAAAACATGGTGGCTTACTTACAAGGGGCTTGACGGGAAACAACAGTTTGAAAGCAGCGGAAGCAGTCTGAAGGCGGATGCCGAATACCTTCTTGCCTGTCATCGCAAGGCGATTGCCGAAGGAACCACCCCGCTGATTTCTAGCCGCAGAGCGATGAAGACCACTTTCTCCGAACTGGCAGACCGCTACCTTGAATTCATTCAGGGACAAAAGGCAATAGCAACAAAGCGGGGCTTTATCCGTAAAATGAAGCAAGAATTCGCAGGAGTTCAATTAAAGGCCTTAACCCTTGCCGCTGTTGAGGCTTGGCAGGCCCGACTTATGACCGAACAGCGCCCACCCCGCAAAGGGAAAGAGGAACCCCGCCCACCACTATCCGTGGCTTCCGTCAACCGTCATCTCGCCTGCCTGAAACACATGCTGACCAAGGCGCAGGATTGGGACCTGATAAGCAATGAGACCCTGGAAAGACTGCGGCGGGTTAAACTAGCCAAAGAAGAGAACCAGCGGCAAAGATTTTTATCGATTGAAGAATATCAAAGACTGATTGCTGCCGCTGAACCGCACCTGCAACCGATACTGATTTTTGCTTTAAATACTGGCTGTCGAAAGTCTGAAATTATGGAACTGACTTGGGACCGGGTTGACCTTGAGCACGGTTTCATCCATCTTGACAAAACCAAAAGCGGTTCTCCACGGGATATTCCGATAAACAAAACCCTGCGAGATTGCCTGCAAGCTCAGATTCGCCGCATTGATACTCTGCTGGTTTTCTACAATCCAAAGACCGGCAGCCGCTGGCATGACCTGAAGCGTCCCTTTGCTAACGCCTGCCAAAAGGCCAAGATTATAGATTTTCGTTTTCATGACTTGCGGCACACCTTCGCCAGTCAGTTAGTCATGGCCGGGGTTGACCTTACAACCGTCTCTCGCCTGCTTGGCCATGCCAGCCTGACGATGACCCTTCGTTATGCACACCTTGCCCCGGACCACCTGAAGGGGGCCGTTGAGGTTCTAGCCCGGCTGCAATCCCAAGAGGCAAACCACAAACAGCAGACAGCAACACAGTAGCGCTCCAGCTCGTACGTGGCCTTTGTCTGCCCCCCTGACCGTTGAGAAGATTCCATGCATACGGTCAGGGGTATAACCTACTGTAAATTCAGAGGGCTAAACCCTTTGTGCCCTTCGTGACCTTTTCTCACGCAATAAATTTATCTCTTCCGCTGTTCCTATTTTATCCCGTGCCTTTTGCCCCGCAATATTTGACGATTTACCCTTACTTGACAGTTTACTTGACAATCAACCCCAAAACGAAAAACGGGTTACAAGCAAAAGCCTGTAACCCGTTAATTTTATTGGTGCGCCACGAGAGATTCGAACTCCCGGCCTTCTGATCCGTAGTCAGACGCTCTATCCAGCTGAGCTAGTGGCGCACACGAAAGACAGCTTTATCGCCTATCCAGCAGCGATTGTCAACCCTTTTTTAACCTTCTGCTTGGTAATCGAGCAGAACAAATTTATAACGCGAATCTTCGAACTGGTGCCGGTCCGGGTAGAGACCGAAAATCCAACCGCTATGCAACTCTTTCTCACCATCCCGAATGACGATCTTCACCGCCGGGTTGGTTGTTTCATTCGACACGGATGTCGCTCGTTCACTATTGACGGAAAACGACGGCATAAATGCTTCAACAGTGACCCGCATGGTCGTATCCGGGATCTGAAAACTGCCACCGATATCAATCCGATAGGTATTTTCGGTCCCTTCCTGCTGATCGATCAGTGCTATCCTGACCGATTTCCACTTACCAGCAACGGACTCGGGAACTACGATCTTCATCTCTCTGGAGACCGGTTGTTTTTCTACAGTTTGCGGTTCCTGCTCACTACAGGCAGCACCCAGGAGCAGCAGTAACACACAAAAAATTGTCACAAAAAGTCTGACCATCATCTGTCCTTTGCAAGAGAAGAAACAATTAAAGCGGAGCAGCGATATCGCATACTCCGCTTCATCAATCTGCAGGTCGAATAAAAAACTGGCGGAGAGGGGGGGATTCGAACCCCCGGTAGCTTGCGCTACACTCGCTTAGCAGGCGGGCACCATCGGCCTCTCGGTCACCTCTCCGCAACTCAAATTTTTTATTTTTCAGATGAAACCTAGCTTAACTTTTATATCTCTTTGAATCCAGCAAAGATTCAACTTTAAATGGCGGATGGCCAGGGATTCGAACCCCGGGTGGGTTGCCCCACTCTAGTTTTCAAGACTAGCGCCTTAAGCCGCTCGGCCAGCCATCCGTAAGCGTCAGAACTCTTAACTATTTTCCAAAAGCGCGGCGAACCATAACGAATTTCGGCGCAAATTGCAAGCGGAAAGCGGCTCTGTCGCGTTTACTTTGCGATCTTTTCCAAACCACCCATATAAGGCCGCAACACTTCGGGAATCAGAACCGAACCATCGGCCTGCTGATAATTTTCCAAAACCGCCAGCAGGGTCCGACCGACGGCCAATCCGGAACCATTGATGGTGTGAACCAGTTCCGGCTTTTTTGCCCCGTCACGGCGGAAGCGGATCGACGCGCGACGCGCCTGGAAATCCCGGAAGTTAGAACAGGAGGAAATTTCGCGATAACACTCCTGACCCGGCAACCAGACCTCGATATCAAAAGTTCGCGCCGCAGAAAAACCGATATCGCCGGTACACAGATCAACAACCCGATACGGCAATTCAAGCAACTGCAGTACTTTTTCGGCATTCGACAGCAACTTGTCCAGCTCGATTTCCGAATCTTCCGGCCGGGTAAATTTAACCAACTCGACCTTGTTAAACTGGTGCTGGCGGATCAAACCACGGGTGTCGCGGCCGTGCGAGCCGGCTTCCTTACGGAAACAGGGGGTATGGGCGGTGTAGCAGAGCGGCAGATCCTTTTCGCTAAGGATTTCATCACGGTGGATATTGGTCACCGGCACTTCGGCGGTCGGGATCAGAAACAGATCGACATCTTCGGTATGAAACAGATCGCTCTCAAATTTTGGCAACTGCCCGGTGCCGGTCATGCTCGCGCGATTGACCAAAAACGGCGGCAAGGTTTCGGTGTAGTTGTGTTCGCTGGTGTGCAGATCGAGCATGAAGTTAATCAGCGCTCGCTCCAAACGCGCCCCGGCGCCCATGTACAGGACGAAGCGCGCCCCGGAGAGCTTGCTGGCCCGTTCAAAATCGAGAATGCCGAGATCTTCTCCGATATCCCAGTGTGCCTTGGCGACAAAATCGAGAACCGGTTTTTCGCCCCAGACGCGAACCTCAACGTTATCATCCTCAGAGGCACCGACCGGGCTGCTCTCGTGAGGGATATTCGGCAACCCCATCATCAGCTCGCTGAGTTGCTCTTCAACCTCACGTAGTTGATCGTCCAGCGTTTTGATCTGCGCCGAGACTTCCTTCATGCGAGCGATCTCACCCTGCACCTGGCTCTTGTCCTTGGTCTGGCCGATCAGCGCCGAAACCTTGTTCTTCTCCGCCTTCAGGTTTTCCGCTTCGCTGAGCAGTTCACGCCGCTGCAGGTCGAGCTGCTTGAAACCGGACAGGTCGACGCTACCACTCCGGGTAGCCAAAGCCTGTTCCGCAGCCTCAAAGTTATCGCGCAAGTATTTAATATCGAGCATGATTCATTCCTCCATGCGTTTTATTCAAAAGTCGAAAAAAAGTTGATAACACTTATGTTTCACAGGGTCAAGGATTGCGGGATCCCACCGGAGCTATGACGAGAAAGAGATATGCGCCAGATGCAAGGCGCTGCACAGACTTTTGCCGCAGGAGTGGCAGCGCCACGTCGAGGATAAAAGGCCAGCAGCAACGCCGCAGATGGGGTATAGCTATTTCTCGCTACCCCCCTTGATCCACCATTCCTGATCATCATCAAACCACCACTTAGTCGAATCGGTTTCCCAAATAGTTGCCGCCAACTGTTTAGCGACCTCGGTTTGCAAGCGCAGAAACGCAGACGGATACCACTCATCGGCATAACGATTGCCGAGATCCTTATGCTCCTTCAGCGCCAGGATCATCTCCAACTGATCGGCGTCGTGAGCCAGTTGTGCCTCGTGACTCTGCTTGGCCATGAATTCCTGCAGGGTATTGCGATAATCATCGCCAAAGGGGAGCTGGCGGGCCAGGTCCTCGACGGCTTTTTCCTCATCCGCTTTGACATACTTCTTGTTAACGTAGTTCAGATCGCCGGTCCGTGCCTCGGGGATATCGTGGAACAGACAGAGCTGCAACACCCGCCCGACATCCGCCTGGCCATCCATTTGCGCCAGGGTGTAACCGATCATCGCAGCGCGGAAGCTATGCTCAGCCACCGACTCAGCCCCGGAGCCGAGAAACTGAAAACCGGTGCGCGGAGTACGCTTGAGCATGCCGACTTCAAAGAGAAAATTGGCCAGATTTTTCATAATCCAATCCTTAAAACAACTGTAGCGGCGACCTACAGGTCGCCTCGGGCGAGGCATGCCTCGCCCCTACACAAATAGTTGGCGATTGCCGTAGGGGCGACTCGACGAGTCGCCCGGTTTATGGCGTTTCATTTTCAAACTCGGGCGACCCAGCGGGTCGCCTCTACAAGGTCATTTTCGCAACATCACCCCTGCCAGACGAACACAACACCGAGCAGAATCAATCCGGCCGAGGCCAGACGGATGCGACCGAAGGATTCCCCGAGAAACACTAAGCCGATCAATACGCCGATCAACAAACTCACCTGCCGTACCGGCACGGCGTAACTAACCGGCGACAACTGCAGGCCGAAACGGAAAGATAAAAAAGAAGCGAGCATCACTGGTCCCGACCAGAGTACCAGCTTGCGGCTCTGCCGCCATTCCTCGAGAATCCGGCCACGATAAACGGGGCGCAGCACATTCAACGACATGATACCGAGCATGAAGAAAACCAGCACATAGGTAAAATGATAGGCCGAATAATCGTCAACTCCGGTCTTATCCAAAATGGCACCGATCGAGTAAACAAATCCGGCCAGCAGAGCCGCCTGAACCGAGCGGTTGCCGAGCTGCGAAAAGGGGCGTAGAATCTCCCCCGGCCGCAAACTGCGCAGCTGGATGCAATAGGCTCCGGCGACAATCAGGGCAATGCCTGTCATACCAAAGGTGCTCAAGCTCTCGCCGAGCAACAACACCCCCCACAGCGGCACGTAGAGCATCGAGGTCTGCGCCAGCGGGTAGGTCATCGACAGGTCACCATCACGGTAGGCCACACCGGTAAACCAGTGATAGAGCACAAAACAGACCGACGCCGCGGCTGCCAAGAGCAGCGAGCGGGGCGAAAGCTCGGGTAAGCCATTGCCGGAACCGAACATGAAGACCGTCATCAGGCTCCAGGAACAGAGAAACATCCACCAGATGAAAATGGTTTTGTCGCGGCTCTGCTTGACCAGCAGATTCCACAACGCATGCATCAGCGCGGAAAATACAATCAACATTAAAGCAAAGGAATCCATGGCGCGCATCATAGCCGATGGATGGCGGGAAAGAAAGTCGCTTTGACAGTTGCCTCAAGAGCGCTATTCTTACTAAAATCCCGGCGTTATATTATTTCAGCTCAGAAAGGACTCTCCATGGGTGGATATCGTATCGAACAGGATTCTTTGGGGGAAATGCAGGTTCCAGAAGATGCCCTGTACGGCGCTCAGACCGCGCGTGCGGTCGAGAATTTTCCGATCTCAGGGATTCCCCTGCCGCAACCGATGTTGCGCGCCCTCGGTCTGATTAAGAAGCATGCGGCGCAAGCCAATCTGCAACTCGGCCTGCTCCCGCCTGAGGCGGCCGACGCCATCAGCCGTGCTGCGGTTGAAGTTGTCGCTGGCAAACTGGACGAGCATTTCCCCGTCGATATTTTCCAGACCGGATCTGGCACCAGCAGCAACATGAACGCCAATGAGGTGATCGCCAACCGCGCCGCGCGACTGCTGGGTCAACCGATCGGCAGTAAGGCCATTCACCCGAACGACCAGGTCAATCTTGGACAGTCGAGCAACGACGTTTTCCCCAGCGCCATCCATATCGCCTGTGCCGAACAATTACACAAGCAACTGTTGCCGGCCCTGGAACAACTGCTGCAACAACTGCTGGAAAAAGCAGAGACCTTTGCCGAGGTGCTGAAAATCGGTCGCACCCACTTGCAGGACGCCACGCCGATTCAGTTGGGGCAGGTTTTCTCCGGCTACGCCCGGCAGGTCGAACTGGCCCACGAACGACTTTCGGTCTGCAGCAGTGCTCTCTATGAGCTCCCGCTCGGTGGCACCGCCGTTGGCACCGGCATCAACACCCATCCGCAGTTCGCCAGCAAAACGATCGCCGCCATCGCCCGGGAAACCTGCTTGCCATTTCGCGAAGCGACCAACCACTTTGAAGCTCAAGGAGCAAAAGACGCGCTGGTTGCCACCAGTAGCAGTCTCAAAGGGTGTGCCGTCAGCCTGTTTAAAATTGCCAACGATATCCGCTTTTTAGCCAGCGGTCCGCGCTGCGGCATCGGCGAACTGGTGCTGCCAGCGGTGCAGCCGGGCAGCTCGATCATGCCGGGCAAGATCAACCCGGTGATGGCCGAATCTCTGCTGCAAGTCTGCGCTCAGGTGATCGGTAACGACGCCAGTGTCGCCCTGTGTGGACTGTCAGGTAATTTTGAATTAAACGTCATGATGCCGGTCATGGCACACAATATTCTGCAAAGCATTGAACTCCTCAGCAAGGGGATTCGTGCCTTTGAGGAAAAAGGCCTGGCAGGACTGCAGGCGGATGAAAAACGCTGCACCGACTTGCTCGAGCAGAGCCTGGCCCTGGTCACCGGACTGGTACCGGAAATCGGCTACGATCGTGCCGCCGAGATGGCCAAGCAAGCGCACAAAACCGGACGAACGTTACGCGAGTTAGCACTGGAAGAGGGGATTGACGCCGAGCGGCTGGATCGGCTGCTGGATCCAGCGACAATGACAAAACCGAGCACATAAAAAAGGGCGGCCCGGCGGGCCGCCCTTTTCCATCTCAGTTCAGCGTACGCAAGATCCCTTCGCCCAGCACCTTGCATTGCCAGTTTTTCAACAGCTTCTTCTCAATCAACTCCTGCTCGGTCTGCGGCTGCTTGCGGGCCAGCTCTTCCAGCGAAGCGTTATTGATCAGCACCCCCGGGTCCAACACCAGATCCTCAGCCGCCTGTCTGCGCCAATCCTTCAAACGAAGCAGACGTTTATCGACCTGCGGATCTTTGGCCCGTCGTTCTCCGCGCGGGAAGATCGGCAGCTCGGCTTCAGGCAAGTCCAGCGCTTGCGCCACAGCCTGCAGCAACTGCACCCCATAACGCTCAATCAAACGGGGTGACAGCCCTTCCGCCTCCGCAAGTTTACTATTTCCGGTCGGCGTCAATTTGGCCAGATGCAGCAGTGATTTGTTGCCCAACACTTTGTAGAGTGGCGTGTCACGCCGCTGGGCTTCGCCATCACGCCATTGCAGAAGACTTTCCAGTACCGCCAACTGGCGTCGATCAAGCACCCCAGCGCCCTTGAAGCGTAAAAACTGCGGACCATCATGGACAGCGAAACGGACCTTTTCGAGCAGCGAGAACTCTTCCGTGACCCAATCCAGACGCCCCATGTCGACTAGCTTCTGCTCCAGAATTTCTACCAGACGGTGCAAATGGCTGGTATCTGCGGCCGCGTAGTGGATCATCCCTTCGCTCATCGGCCGTCTTGACCAGTCGGCGCGCTGATACTGTTTATCCAGCTCGACAGCGAAATACTTGCGCAACACATCGGCCA
Organism: Desulfuromusa ferrireducens; assembly: GCF_055389805.1. Classification (NCBI taxonomy): domain Bacteria; kingdom Pseudomonadati; phylum Thermodesulfobacteriota; class Desulfuromonadia; order Desulfuromonadales; family Geopsychrobacteraceae; genus Desulfuromusa; species Desulfuromusa ferrireducens. The sequence goes on along the minus strand of NZ_AP042415.1, from coordinate 1,406,534 downwards.
GGCCGAACTTTTCTTCGCCGAGAAACTGGCTGGAAATCATCGTGTCAAACAAGCCATCAATGTTGATTGTGAAATCACGCGCCAGACAACGGATATCATAATCGGCAGCATGGAAAATCTTGCGCACCTTCGGATCGGCCAAAACCGGTCGCAGCGGTGCCAGATCGGCTCCGCCGAGCGGATCAAGCAGGACGGTTTCCTTCGGTGTGGTGAACTGTAACAGGCAGACCTTTTCCTGATAGTTATGCATCGAATCCGCTTCCAGATCGACAGCAATGACCGCATGCGTTTCCAGTTCTGCGGCAAATTCAGCAATCTCTTCGGTGGTGGTCAGAATGGGTGGTAACGACATCTATCCTCCAGTTTTGCCCGGCAATTTACCAAGCGCTTTTTTATGGGCACCGTGCAGTGCCAAATCTGTCAACTGCACCGCAGTGCACCAATCGTTTTCTGTCTCGGCAACCTGCGATAAACCCTCTATCAAAAGGTGATAAAGCTGCAGATCAAGTCGGAAATGGCTATAAGCATGCTTAATACGACCAAGCAATTGCGCTTCACCAGCAACCCCTAAATCAGCCATCAACATGCGCAGCTGGTCATCGGCAACCTCCCCAGCAGCCAAACCGAGAGAGGGAAACTCCCAAAGACCACCAAGAAAGCCGCTGGCAGGACGGCGGCGCACCAGATAGGTCCCTTGTTTTTCCAGTAGCAATGCCACTTGCTGCCGGATCGGCACTTGCTTGGTTGCCTGCTTTAAGGGTAACTGCCGTTCCAGCCCCAAATGGCGCGCCTGGCATAAAGCACTCAGCGGACACCCGCCGCAAAGTGGTTGGCGCGGGACACAAACGGTTGCACCCAAGTCCATAATCGCCTGAGTATAGTCGTGCACAGCCGTTTGCGGGGTCAATAGTTCCGCCCACTGCCAGAGCTGTTTTTCTGCGCGCGCCGAGCGTGGCGGATCCTGCCAGGCAAACAAACGACAGAGAATCCGCCGCACGTTGCCATCGAGAATCGGCGCCCACCGATCAAAGGCCAGCGCCGCAACCGCTCCGGCGGTAGAACGTCCCACCCCCGGCAATTGCTGCAAGCCAGCAACCGTTTGCGGAAAATGCCCACCAAACTCTTCTACCACGGTTATGGCCGCCGCGTGCAGATTACGCGCTCGGGCATAATAACCAAGTCCGGCCCAGAGATCGATGACCGCCTCCTGCGGCGCAGCAGCCAAGTGCTCAACGGTCGGAAAACTTTCAAGAAAGCGCTGATAGTAGCCGATCACCGCCGCTACCGTGGTCTGCTGCAACATAATTTCCGACAACCAGATCCGGTAAGGATCACGGGTCTGTCGCCAGGGGAGATCGCGACCATTGCTGCCGTACCAGTTAAGCAGTGCGCGGGACATTTTTGTTGCGGGAAAAGGGGATTCAGCCAATAGCGGTCAGTGCCGTCAGGGTGTTATCCATTTCGGCCTCGGTACCGATGGAAATACGCAGGCCATGCTGCAGCAGGGGATCGGAAAAATAGCGCACCAGAATTTTACGTTCAAACAGGGAATCATAGACCCGCTTGGCATCACGATCGGGAGGGCTGGCAAAAATGAAATTGCCGTGAGAAGGAATCACCTGGTAGCCGATTGCCCTGAGAGCGTTGCTGAAGCGATCACGCAGCGTACGCACCTTGGCCACCGTCTGCTGCAGATAGTCCTGATCGGTTAAGGCCGCACTGGCAGCCACTAGTGCCAACCGGTCGAGGTGATAGTGATCGCGAATCTTATCCAGCGCCGCCACGACCTCAGGACGTGCCACCGCCAGCCCCAGCCGCATCCCAGCCAGGGAGTAGCTTTTGGAGAAGGTGCGGGTCACAACGATATTGGCGTGCTTTTTCACCAGTTGCATGGCAGTGCCGGCACTAAAATCGACATAGGCCTCGTCAACCACCAATATTCCGGAGCAGCGCTGCGCCAGCTCTTCGATGTAGGCATTATCGAAAATAAAGCCGAGCGGCGCATTGGGGCTGGTGAGAAAAAACAGCTTCCCCTCGTAGCGCTCGGGGAAATCGGCCAAGCGGAAATCCTCGGTCAAACCGAAGGTGCGTATCTTCGCCCCTTGGATTTCAATCAGCGTGCCATAGTAGGAGTAGGACGGCTGCACAAAAGCGACCTCCTCCCCTTCCCCGGCAAAGGCGCGAATCAAATTATTGAGCAGCTCGTCCGAACCATTGGCCATTATCACCCATTCAGGGTCAAATCCGTACAGTTCCGCCGCATCGGCGCGGGCCTGACGGCTGGCGGCATCCGGGTACTTGCGCAGGTTCTCGCCATCATTAACCATTTCAGCAGTGATCGCTGCGGCCACCTGCGGAGACGGCGGATAGGGATTCTCGTTGGTATTCAGCTTGATCCAGCCCTCTTCCTGCGGCTGAAAACCGGGCACATAACCAGCCATTTCGGCGATATTTTTACGTAGCGGCAACATGATCAGTATTCCTCTAAAATTTGGTATTCCGTGGTTCGCCGGGCCGGAATAAACCCGGCACCTCGAGCCAATTCGACAATCTCTTCGTGGGTCATGCGGAAAGAGACCCCGGCAGCGGCGACGACATTCTCTTCGAGCATGGTCCCGCCGAGATCGTTGGCACCGAAGTAGAGCGCGACCTGCGCCATCCGCGCCCCCTGGGTCACCCAACTGGCCTGGATATTTTCAACATTGTCGAGGACGATGCGTGACAGCGCCAACACCTTCAGGTATTCGATGCCGCTGGCAGTCTCGCCGCCCAGTTCGGTGTTATCCGGCTGGAAGGTCCAGGGAATGAAGGCGGTAAAGCCGCCGGTTTTTTCCTGAATTGCGCGGACGCGGAACAGGTGTTCGACGATATCCTGCAGTTTTTCCTTGCTGCCGAACATCATCGTCGCGGTGGTGCGCATCCCCAACCGGTGTGCCTCCTCCATCACCATCGCCCACTGCCGCCAGCCGATCTTATTCGGCGATATTTCCTGACGGACATCATCGACCAGCACTTCCGCGCCGCCACCCGGAACCGAAGCCAGCCCGGCCGCTTGCATGCGGCGCAGGCACTCCGGCATCGACAACCCGGAGAGTTTAGCGACGTGAATCACCTCGGCAGGGGACAGAGAATGGATCTGCACCTGCGGAAAGCGCTCCTTGAGCTGGCGAAACAGCTCTTCAAACCACTCAATTTTGAGCGTCGGATGCAGACCACCCTGCATCAACAGCTGGGTCCCGTCGTTATCAAGCAATTCCTGCACCTTGGCAAAAATGGTCGCGTAATCGAGAGTGTAGGCATCGGCGTCTTCAGCGTTACGGTAAAACGCGCAAAACTTGCATTTCGACTCGCAGACATTGCTGTAGTTGACGTTGCGGTCGATAACGAAAGTCACCCGGTTGTGCGGATGCTTTGTGCGGCGGATGCCATCGGCCAGCTTGCCGATTTCGAGCAGATCGGCTTCGGTTAGCAGCAGTAAGGCTTGCGCCCGGTCGATGCCCTGGCCGTTGTCCAGCTGTTGTTGGATCGTCTTGAGCATCTTTAGTAAACCTTCAGCTCTTTATATAAGGTGTCCCGCTCCACCGGGGTTCGCCCGGCCTTACGGATCAGTTCGATAATACCGTCTTTGTTCAGCGCCTGCGGCGAATCGGCCCCGGCATCGTGACCAATCTGCTCTTCGACGACCGTGCCGTCGAGATCGTTGACTCCGAAGCAAAGCGCGGTCTGGGCGATCTTCAGCCCCAACATTACCCAGTAGGCTTTGACGTGCTGGAAATTGTCGAGATAAAGCCGACTGATGGCCAGGGTTTTCAGCGCATCGACGCCGCCGACCCCTTTGGCACCGGCCACTCGCGTGTTGTCCGGCTGAAATGCCAGCGGAATAAAGGTCTGGAAACCACCGGTTTTATCCTGCAACTCGCGCAACAACCGCAGGTGCTCAACCCGGTCGGCATAGCCCTCCAAATGTCCGAACAGCATCGTCGCGTTCGATTTCAGTCCGGCCTGATGAACCATTTCGGTGACCTCAAGCCAGCGCGCACCGGTGATTTTCTCCGGGCAGATTTTATCCCGCACCTCCTGGCCGAGGATTTCCGCCCCACCGCCGGGCAATGAATCGAGACCGGCCTGCTTTAATTTTTCGATGACTGCAGGAATGCCCAACTCGGCAAGCTGGGCAAAGTAATCAATCTCGACGGCGGTAAAGGCCTTGATATGTAACTGGGTCGAAACCTGTTTGATGGTGCGCAACATATCGAGATAAAACTCGAACGGCAGTTCAGGATGCAGGCCGCCGACAATATGGATCTCGGTCGCTCCGGCGTCCGCTGCCTGTTGCGCTTTGTCACGCACATCTTTCAGCGTCAGAGTGTATTCACCTTCCTCCCCTTCTTCCTTGGAAAAAGCGCAGAATTTACAGCGATTAACGCAGAGGTTAGTGTAATTGATGTGCCGGTTGACGTTAAAAAAAACCCGCGTACCATTTTTTTTCCGATTGGCCGTAGCCGCCAATTCACCGATGGCCAACAGGTCGTTCGATTCGAACAGTGCCAGAGCCTCAGCATCACTGATGCGCGTACCACTATCAATTTTATCTCGCAGAGTCTTGAATAGCTGATTCATGATATTCCGTAGGTCTATTCTTCTCCCCAGCGTTTGAACAATTGATGCTCAACACCGAGGCTATCAAGGGTTTTACCGACAACAAAATCGATCAATTCTGCGACCGATTGCGGTTTTTGATAGAAGGCCGGCATCGCCGGCAAGATCTGCGCACCGGCTTTTGAGAGGCGCAGCAAGTTTTCCAGGTGGATCTGATTAAAGGGGGTTTCGCGTGGCACCAGCAGCAACTGCCGACGTTCCTTCAAAGCGACATCGGCAACCCGCTCCAGCAGGTTGTCCGACAAGCCCGCCGCAATCCGCCCCGCGGTTCCCATCGAACAAGGACAGATCACCACCGCCGCAGGGGCACTGGAGCCGCTGGCGACCGGGGCGAAAAAATCATGCTGTGCGTAATAGCTGAGTTCTGCACCAACGGAAAATCGCTGACGTAATTGAGTCAGACACTCTTCGGGCTGTTCCGCCAGCTGCAGACCGGTCTCAAAAGCCAGGACCTGACGTCCGGCATTGGTCAGCAACAAAGCGACCGAACGCTTAGCGCGCAACAGTTCTTCAACCAAACGCAGGCCGTAAATCGATCCGGAGGCTCCGGTTATGCCGACAACAATCGTTCCCATCGCTTTAGATTAACGCATCAAGCAGAGTAAAGACAAAGATCGTCACGCTGATATAACCGTTCATGTTGAAAAAAGCAGCGTCCAGCTTTGACAAGTCGTTCGGCTTGACCAGGCTGTGCTCGTAAGCAAGCAGGCCGGCAACCACCAACACGCCGCTAAAATACAACCAGCCCAGTCCGCTGCCCGGCATCACCAACAGCAGAAACAACAGCATCAGGCCATGAAAGATCCGCACCAGTAAAAAGGACTTAGCGATTCCCAACTTCGATGGCACCGAGTGCAAACCGCGCTCAACATCGTAATCGTAATCCTGCAACGCGTAGAAAATATCAAAGCCGGCTACCCAGAACAGGACCGCCAGGCCAAGCGATAATACCGACCAGGCAAGTTCGCCGCGCAGCGCAATATAGGCACCGATCGGTGCCGCGGCCAGACAGATGCCGAGGACAACGTGGGCAAAATGGGTAAAACGCTTGCAATAGGCATAGAGAACGAAAAAGCCGATCGCGATCGGAGCGAGGTAAAAACAGAGCGGATTAAGCATCCAGGCGGCAAACAGCAGCAGCGCCAGGGAAACGCCGACAAAACAGAGCGCCTCGGACATCGACACCTGTCCGGCCGGAATATGCCGGTCGGCAGTGCGCGGGTTGTCGGCATCGATCTTGGCATCGATCAAGCGGTTGAGTCCCATGGCGCCACTGCGTGCACCGACCATTGCCACACAGACCCAGACAACCTGTCCAATACTCGGCAGAGCACCATTGGCCAGAGAGGCCAACACCACCCCCATCAGGGCAAAAGGGAAGGCGAAAACGGTATGGGAAAACTTGATCATCTCGAGCAGGGTTTTAATTTTTGCGAAGATCTTTTCCTTATCTATCACTTCAAAGTCCTTTATCTGCAGTGGATTATGAAGCGGCTACTTTACACCCAGCGGGATCAGGGAACAAGCGCTTTTCCGCTGTGGAATCGAGCTTTGCCTCGTGGTTCTGCTCTGCTATCATGCCGCATGCCGGAACTCCTGACCGAACATGGACTATTGTCGCTCTTTCTGCTCAGTTTTTGCGCCTCGACCCTGTTGCCGCTCGGCTCGGAATGGTTGCTGGTGGCCCTGCTGCTGGACGGTGTCGACCCGACCAAGTCAATTCTGATTGCCACTACCGGCAACAGTTTAGGGGCAGCAACCAATTACCTGATCGGACGACTCGGTAGCGACTGGCTGACGGTAAAAATCCTGCGCATCGATCAAACACAGCGACAGCGGGCCGAATATTGGTTTAACCGTTTCGGCAGTTGGGCACTGCTCTGCTCTTGGCTGCCGCTTGTTGGCGATCCCCTCTGCCTGGTCAGCGGTGGCCTGAAAACCCCGCTGCTGCGCTTTTCGCTGCTGGTGATAACCGGCAAGGGAGCGCGTTATGCCACCGTCGCCCTGCTAACCCTGCAGGGAATAAAAGTCTTCGCCTGATACGGAGAATGAATGCTTTACACCCCAGCCTTTGCCGCGCTGTTTGCCGCCAACCTCGCTTTGGTCGCCAGCTTTTCGGCCTTCTTTCTTTTTCCGCTGTTTATCACCGCCCATGGTGGCAGCCAGCAGGATATCGGCGTCATCATGGGGATCTTTGCCCTGGCCTCGGCACTCTGTCGGCCGTGGGTTGCGGAGATGATCGACCGCCTGGGGCGCAAAAACAGTTACAGCCTCGGCTGTATTATCATGACCTTGATGCCGCTGCTGCACCTGTTTTTGCAGGGTCCGCTCGCGAACTATTACCTGCCGTTGTTATTGCTGCGCATCGTGCACGGCATCGGCCTGGCGATCTGTTTTACCGCGGTTTTCACCTTTATTGTCGACCTGATCCCAGAACAACGCCTCAATGAAGGGATCGGCATGTTCGGCACCTCGGGGCTGATCGGTTTAGCGGTCGGCCCGGCGATTGCCGAACCAATTTTGGAGAATTACGGTTTTAGCGCCTTCTTTCTCACCGCGGCGGCCATGGCCGCATTAGGCCTGCTGCTCCACCTGCCGGTTGAAGATAAGCACCGCCAGCAACCAGTATCCGCCGTCGTCTCACCCTCTTTTTTCACCCTGCTGAAACAACGCAAGCAGCTGATTAGCGGTGGCTTGGCAGTGCTGTTCGGTTTCGGCTTGGCGGCAACCGGTAATTTCATCGCTCCCCTGGCGGAACAGCGGCAGCTTAACCACATCTCCCTTTACTATCTGGCCTACTCGTGCGCCGCCGTCGGTGTGCGCTTTGTCGCCGGTCGTCTGGCAGACAGGATCGGGGAACAACAAATTATTCCCTGGGGACTCGTACTTGCTGCCAGCGGCTTACTTTTGCTCCCTCTGGTTCACGGCAACCTGTTGCTGTTAAGCGTCGGCTTTATTTTCGGTATTGGTCACGGTTTGCTGTTCCCGGCTCTCAATGCGATGGCAATCCGCAATGAGCCGTACAATGTACGCGGGAAAATTACCGGGATTTTTACCGGGGGGATCGATGCCGGAGCCTTCTGTGGTGCGCTGATTTTAGGGATTGTTGGTGAAATGGCCGGTTATAACAGCCTGTTTCTTTGCGCTGGGCTGGTGGTCTTGACGGGATTATTCCTCTTCCGAGCGCGCCCGGTCTAAAGCATCGCCGTTACTTTCTAGTCGCTGGACCTTCCTTGCCACCAGTAAGCCGAACAACAAAAAGACAACCGACAAGCCAAGCAATAACATGCGGTTTTGCACCCCGGCAGCACCAATGCCACCGAGCAGCACGAAAGCGATCAAAGCCGGAAGGATGCCGATAAATGTCCCGATGGCAAAATCGCGCTGGCGCATAGCGGTCAGTCCGCAGCCGTAGTTGACCGCATCGAAGGGGAGCATCAGCAGGCGCATGATCAACACGGTCAGCATTCCGTTATGGCTCAATCGCTGCTCCCAGGACTGCAACTGCAGGGATTCGTGCTTTTCCACCCAACTCCGACCGAACCAACGGGCAACGAGAAAAGCAACATTGGCGCTGGCGTTCTCTCCGACGATGGTAAACAGAATCCCCAGCCAGGGGCCGAAAACCAATCCTGAGGCAATGGTTAACAGTGTGGCCGGAAAAAAAATTAACGGCCGGACGGCATAAAGCAAGATGTAGCAGAGCGCAGCACGATAAAGCCCGAACTGGCCCAATAGTTTTGCTAGGGCCTGTGGCGTTTCTCGCAAATCAAGATCAGATTGCCACCAGAGCAAAATAACAATCAACAAACCCAGCACCCAGATAGTTCCGAGCAGTCGTTTCCAAAAAGCAGTCGGCATTTGTAGACAGTATCACGCGGGCAAAAAAGGCAGAAAGGTTTTGCAAAAGACGTTAGCAGCAGAACTTGCGGGATAGACCACTGACCCTCTCGATCAAAATTTGCGATTGATCATCATCATGGCAAATGCCAGAAGAGCAATCATCAGCATGATAGGGAGAATATGGACCAATAGATTGTAGCGAAACTTTTTCATTAAGCGCCCCTATACCGACCAAGCACAGTGTTTATTGAAATAACTGCATTAAAAGTGCCAGGTCGTAAAGGGATGTAATCTCTGCACATTAGCTAGTTGAAAATATCCCTCCGGGCGTAAAATACTATTTACGCCACATGCAGTGTGCCAATTTCGCCACGGCTGTTCCGGTTAGAGGTCAAAGACGGACCAGATCGGACAGTGGTCGGACGGCTTTTCCATTGCCCGTAATTGATAGTCGATACCGCTGGAACTGCAAAGAGCATACAATGGCTGGCTGGCCATAATCTGGTCGATGCGCAAACCGCGCTTCGGTTCCGCGGCGAAGCCTTTGGAGCGATAATCAAACCAGCTGAAGCGATCATCAACCTGCGGGTGTTGCTTGCGGAAAGTATCCTGCAATCCCCAGGCACAGATATTTTCCAACCACTCGCGCTCTTCCGGCAGAAAGCTGCACTTGCCGGTGCGCAGCCAACGCTTGGCGTTATCGCTCCCAATGCCGATGTCGCTGTCCTGCTGGGAAATATTAATATCGCCCATCACGACCAGAAGTTCCTGCGGATCGGCTTCGGTTTGCAGCCAGCGTTGCAGGTTGGCGTAAAATTCACGTTTATTAGGGAATTTTTCCGGATGAGCGCGACTTTCCCCTTGCGGGAAATAGCCGTTAACAACCCGTAAGCTGCGACCGTCGGGGAGCGGGTGACGGCTGATAATCAACCGCCGTTGATGATTAGGATCCTCACCGGGGAAGCCTTTTTGTACCTCGGTCGCTTCAATCTTCGACAGTGTGGCAACTCCATAGTGCCCTTTTTGCCCGTGATAAATCACCCGATAACCCAACGCTTCGGTCAGCGCCAACGGGAATTCGCTGTCGTGCACCTTGGTTTCCTGCAGACCGATAATATCCGGCTGATGATAATCGACCAAGGCCTGCATTTGATGTTGGCGGGCACGTAACCCATTCACGTTAAACGAAATAATTTTCACGCGTGACTCCACAATTCAACGGCATAAATAACCGACAATTTCCTCGATAAATTCGGCTCCATAGCGCTGCAGCTTGGTCTGCCCGACACCGTTAATCCGTAACAGAGATTCCTCGTCGGTCGGCAAGCTTGCGGCCATCTCCGCCAGACTGGCATCACCAAAAACGACATAGGGGGGCACCCCATCGCGATCGGCAATCTGCTTGCGCAGGACGCGCAATAAATTGAACAACTCCTGATCGTACTCCAGCCCAGCAATTTTGCGCGGCGCTTTCTTCTTCCGCTCCGGCTTGTTCCGCGGCCTGGTAATGGTAATTTCAGCCTCGCCGCGCAACAGCGGTCGCGCCGCCTCGGTTAACTTCAGCACTGAATAGTTGGCAATGTCCTGTTCCAAATAACCATGATGGATTAATTGCCGAAACAGATGATTCCAGTGATCCTGGCTCTGCTCTTGACCGATCCCGTAAGTGGACAGTTGCTCATGGCGCAGATCAAAAACCCGCTGTGCCTTGGAACCACGCAGTACCTCGATCACGTGACCGATACCGAAGCGCTGTCCGACCCGATAGACACAGGATAGCGCTTTACGGGCATCGACGGTGGCATTGTAGCGCTCCCGTGGATTGAGGCAGATATCACAATTACCACAGTCTTCCTCAAGGCTCTCGGCAAAATAACCGAGCAACGCCCGCCGCCGACAGGTCCCCGATTCAGCATAGGCGACCATAGCGTTTAGCTTATGAATTTCAATCCGGTTCTGCTCCGGATTGCCGCCCTTTTCAATCAATCCGCGACAGATGGCGATATCGCCGTAGCCGAACAGCAGCAGCGCTTCAGCCGGCAAACCATCGCGTCCGGCGCGACCGGTCTCCTGATAGTAACTCTCGATATTTTTCGGCAAATCATAGTGCACAACAAAACGCACGTTCGGCTTATCAATCCCCATGCCGAAAGCAACCGTGGCGACGACAATCTGCAGATCATCGCGCAAAAACTTATCCTGTGTCTGGCGCCGCTGTTCCGCTGGCAATCCGGCATGATAAGCGGCCGCACTGACACCATCCTGCTGTAATTTGGCCGCGACCTCTTCGACACGCTTACGACTTAAGCAGTAGACGATGCCAGATTCTTGCCGACGGGTCTGAAGAAAAGCACTCAACTGCAGGTAGGGTTTGGCCTTGTCAATCACCGTATAGCGGATATTGGGTCGGTCGAACCCAGCGACCACCTGCTGGGCCTCAGAGAGCTGCAAGCGCCGCAAAATATCCTGGCGGGTTTGCTTTTCGGCGGTAGCCGTCAAGGCGATCATCGGTACCTGCGGAAACAAATCACGCAATCTTCCGAGCTTCACATATTCTGGCCGGAAATCGTGCCCCCACTGCGAAACGCAGTGGGCTTCATCAACAGCAAACAGGGAGACCTGCAAACTGCCGAGTCGGTCGAGGAAATCATCACTCAGTAAGCGTTCCGGTGCAACGTAGAGCAGATCGAGCTGACCGGAATGGAGTTGGGCGAGAACCTGCCGTGCGGGCAAAGCCGCCAGCGACGAATTGTAACAGGCGGCGCGCACCCCGTTAGCCTGGAGCGCATCAACCTGATCCTTCATCAGCGAGATCAGCGGCGAAACAACGATGGCGACACCGGGCCGAAGCAGGGCCGGTATCTGAAAACAGAGGGATTTACCGCCGCCGGTCGGCATCAGAACAAAGGCATCCTGGCCAGCAATAACGGCTTCGACAACCTGCTGCTGATAGGGACGAAACTCTTTATAACCGAACGTTTGCTGTAATGTTTGCAGTGGAGACAATAGATGCAACCCTTGAGAGTTTTTGAAAGTGAACTAAAAACTAAAGATCATACTCGCTGTCACGACATTTTAGAAGCGTGGAGGTTTCTTTATCCTCAACGACCAGCAGCTTCGGGTCAACCCCAGTGGCATCAATGGCGATTTGATTTCCCCGCTGGTAGATGCGACGGCTTTCAATTTGATTGATCAGCCGCCAGTAGGCTTGGCCATAATCGGAGAGGTTAATATCTTCATCAAACAGCATAATCAATTTGGCTTTTTGCAGGGGACTATTCTGCCAGAGTGCAAAGATTAAATCAGGTATGGACTCTAACGCTGGTCTCGCGACCTGCAACAAGGCGACACCGTGGAATATGGTTAAATCTGGCATTTTCAGATCGACGATTGCCGGATAATCGATTTTTAACATGGTGCGGATCAAAACTTCACTCGCCTTGGCCAGGTAAATATTCTCACTCGGTGGAGGACCAACAACGGTAAACGGCATGATAGCCTGCTCGCGCCAGGCAATTGAAGTGACCTGCATAAGCGGACAATCATCACGCGTAACATATTGACCGGTATGATTACCGAACGGCCCCTCATGACAAGTTGTCGCCGCAGAAATTTGTCCCTCGACGACAAATTCTGCGTCGGCCGGGACGAGCAGATCCTGGGTACAACATTTGCTAAGGAACAGTTCATCGCTAAATAAGTTTTGAAACAACCCATATTCATTACAGTTTGATGGCAGTGGTGCAGCGGCAAGCCAGTAAAGGGCAAGATCACTGCCAAAGACAAGCGCAACCGGCAATTTGACGCCGAGCTTTGCGGCAGCGGATAAATGCTCGCCAGCTCCAGAAGCGACGGGGATATTGATTGCGGCCTGTTGTTCATTAATAATCTGCACCCGATAAAGAGCGAGATTCTGTTCGCCGGTCAATGGATGCTGCGTGACAACCAAGGGTAAGGTGCAATAGGGCCGCGTTTCTAGAGGCCAACTTTTTATTGCTGGCAGATCGAGTAAGGTCGCCTTGGATTGACGAGACCATTGCGGAATTTGATTTGGTGGGTAACCAGTAACGTTTTTCGCGATTTTTTGTAAACGTTGAGCCGCAGATCCTTTTGCGGTTTCGATGCTGGTAGATATCTTTTCAGCAAACTGGGTAAAGCTGACACTACGCAAAATTCGTAGCATGCGCTGCTTAGAACCGAATAAATTTGCGGCACTGCGCGAATCACAATTAATCAGCTTTTCAAACAACAGTGCTGAGCCGTTTTTCCTGCGAAATTCGCGACGACAGAGGGCTGCCAGTTCTTGATTTAAATCGATGCCGACCTGATAACGTTTTAGGTCGCTTGCGGCATCGAACTGTTCTAGAAGTGCTCTGAGGTCCATTGGTTCAGTTTACTCTATTCAAACCCTGCGCAAACAAAAAAAGCCCTCTGGGAATCCAGAGGGCTTTTTTTACTAACTAGAACCTAGATCTAGAAACCACCTAAGCCAGCCAACTTGGCCATTTCCATGACCGGACCAGGCAAAATACCCAGCAGCAGAACACCAGCGAGAGCGATCACGATAGATACGGTCGTTGCCATATTCATCGAGACCCAGCTGAAATCTTCCTCCGGATCCTTAAAGTACATGTTGACCAACACGCGCAGGTAGTAATAAAGCGATACGGCAGAGTTAAGCACACCGATAATCGCTAACCAGATGTAGCCACCTTTGATAGCACCGGCAAAGACGTAGAATTTAGCGGCAAAACCTGCAGTCGGCGGCATCCCCATCAGTGACAAGACGAAGATACAGAGAACGACACCCAGGAAAGGACGCTTGTAACCCAGACCAGCGATCCCGTCGAGAGTAAGGTTCTCCTCGCCTTTTTTACCAACCAGCACCAAGACGGCGAAGGCACCCAGGTTCATGAAGGTATAGACCAGCATGTAGAACATGATCCCGGTCAGACCGATCTCATTCCAGGCAACCAAACCAACCAGTGCGTAACCTGCATGCGAGATGGACGAATAAGCGAGCATCCGCTTGAGGTCCTTCTGCGACAGGGCAATGAAGTTACCAACGGTCATGGTCAATACGGCAAGAATCCAGAGTACCGAAGTGATTTCTGTCTGGATACCTTCCAAGCCGACAAAGGCAACGCGGATCAATGCGGCAAAAGCAGCGGCCTTAGGTCCGGCACTCATAAAAGCAGTAATCGGAGTCGGAGCACCTTGGTAGACATCAGGAGTCCACATGTGGAACGGTGCAGCAGCGACCTTAAAGAGGAATCCGGTCAGCAGCAACAAACCACCAGCAACGAACATAATGTTACTGGTTGCCTCCGGCATGGCGCGGACAAACTCAGCGATCCCAGCAAGCTTGGTTGTCCCAGTGACACCGTAAAGCAGGGCGACACCGTAAAGCAGGAAACCGGTCGAAAAAGCGCCAAGAAAGAAGTACTTGAGCCCGGCTTCGTTCGACCTGGTTTGACCGCGGAAAAAACCGGCCAAAACATACAGTGAAACAGAGAGAACTTCCAGGCCGAGGAAGATAGTCATCAGGTCGGTCCCTGAAGCCATCCACATAGCACCGGCAGTGGTAAAGAGGATCAGCGGATAATACTCACCAACCGGATAACCCTCTCGCTTAAGATAACTATCAGACATAAGGATAGTTAACGCAGCAGCTAAAAGGAAAATCATGCTGAAAAAGGTCGCGAAGTTATCCAGCACTACGCTTCCGGCAAAACCTGCCTGCGGGTTATTCCAGCCACCTAATGAAACGAATCCAGTGACAACCAGTGCAACAATACTCAGCCAAGCAACATGGGTGGTTTTACCACGCTCAGAGAAGACCGATACCAGCAGCAGCGCCATACCGAAGACACAGAGCACTAGCGACGGCATTATTGCCTGTAAATTCACATTCTGGATGGCTTCTTGTACTAAATTTGCGTCCATCGAACAGCTCCTCGGGAACCAGTGTTTATACTAAATTACAGTTACTTGGTATCAAGTAAATTGGCAACTACCGGTTGATGCATCTCAACAACCGCAACCTTGCTATTCATCTGATTAAGCATTTGCTCCATCGCCGGATTCATCTTCTCAAAGAAGGTATTTGGGTAAATACCGATCCAGAAGACGAACAGCAACAGTGGGGCCATAATGACAATCTCACGCATCGACAGGTCTTTCAAATTCTCGTTAGCCGGGTTGGTGATTTTGCCCATCATTACCCGCTGGTACATCCAGAGCATGTAGACAGCGGCGAAGATAACACCTGAGGTTGCAACAACTGCATACCAACGTAGGCCACCTTCAAAAGCGCCAACCAGAGCCATGAATTCACCAACGAAACCGTTTGTACCCGGCAAGCCGATGGAAGAGAACGTGATGATCAAGAAGATCGTGGCGAAAATTGGCATCTTGTGTGCCAAACCACCGAACTCGCTGATCAGACGGGTATGACGTCGCTCGTAAATGAAACCGACGATAAGGAACAGTGCGCCAGTCGAGATCCCGTGATTGACCATTTGGATCATGCCACCGGCCAAACCCTGCAGGTTCATCGCAAAGATACCGAGCATAACGAAGCCAAGGTGAGCAACTGATGAGTAAGCAACCAGCTTCTTGACGTCTTCCTGCATCATGGCGACGAGAGAACCATAGACAATGCCGATGACTGATAAGGTTGCTAACAGCGGGATGAAGGTCGGCAACGCATCAGGAAATAGTGGCATGGCGAAACGGACATAACCGTAAGTACCCATTTTCAACAGAACCGCTGCCAAGATAACCGAACCGGCAGTCGGTGCTTCGGTGTGTGCGTCAGGAAGCCACGTGTGCAGTGGGAACATCGGTACTTTAATGGCGAAACTTAGGCCAAAGGCCATGAACAACCAGTACTGTGCATTGTAGGGGAGATCCAGTTGGTAGAACTCCTGGATTCCAAACCCGTTCATCGGTGCGCCAGACTGTACCGCATAGTAGTAGACAAAGATAATCGCTACCAGCATCAGCAGTGAGCCGACCGCAGTGTAGATGAAGAACTTGACTGCCGCGTAGATACGGTTCTTACCGCCCCAGATACCGATCAGGAAGTACATCGGGATCAACATCAATTCCCAAAAGATGTAGAAGAGGAACAGGTCAAGGGAGACGAAAGCACCGAGCATGCCTGTTTCCAGCAGCAACAGTAACGCCATGAAGCCCTTGGTGTTCTTATCTACCGCTTTCCAGGTCGAAAGGACGGCAATCGGCATGATGAAAGTGGTCAACATTACCAGCCAGAGGCTGATACCATCGACACCCAGATTGTAGTTCATCTGGAAGTAGCCACCGATGTTGATCCACTCATGGAACTCTTTGTAATGCATTCCACCAGAGGTAGCGAATACATTATCAAAAGCCAACGGCAAGCTGATAACAAAAGTGATCAATGTGACAACCAGGGTGAAACCCTTAAGCAGTCCATCGTTGTCCCGAGGTAACAAGAGGATCAGTAACATCCCCAAGAGCGGGAAAAAAGTCATTATACTAAGAAGGTAATCGGCCATGTGGAATCGCTCCTTGTAACTTTATCGTATTCGCTGGCGTATCTAGTTAACCGAAGACGTAGAAACCGACGATCACAACGACGCCGATAACCATGGCCACTGCGTAGTTATGCAGGTAACCGGATTGGGTATACCGAAGACCGGAACCGATCCCCTTAACAACCCAGCCAACACCATTGACTACACCGTCAACAACTTTGACATCGAAACCACGCCAGAGGAAGGTTCCGATTTTCTTACAGGGATTGATGAACAGAAAGTCATACAGTTCATCGATGTACCATTTGTTGAAAATAACTTTGTGGACACCTGAAAACTTGGCAACAAACTTGCCTGGCAGTTCAGGGCTTTTGATGTACATAACCCAGGCAGCGAAGATACCAATAATGGCAACCGCAACTGAAATACCCATCAATGTGTACTCGGTGGCATGGGTACCATGAGCAACAATATTATTCAGTCTGAGTGACTCGCCAAAGACCGGGTCCAAGAAATGGTGGAAGTAATTAGCGCCACCCAATATCGCCGGAACACCAATGTAACCACCGACGACCGCTAACAGGCCAAGCACCATCAACGGGATGGTAATGGTCAACGGAGACTCAGGGATATGATCCTTAGCCCGAGCATCAGTCTTCTGCTCACCGAAGAAGGTCATGAAGACCAGACGGAACATGTAGAAGGCAGTCATCAAGGCGGCAGCAGCACCGACAGCCCATAACAACCAATGACCACGACTAGAACCGAAGGACCACCAGAGGATCTCATCTTTCGAGAAGAAACCGGAGAACAGCGGGATACCAGCAATCGCAATGGTAGAGACCAGGAAGGTGATAAAGGTAATCGGCATCTTCTTCCGCAGACCACCCATGTTGCGCATATCCTGCGGGTCATCATCCAGGTGGGCATGATGGTAACCATGATGCATCCCGTGGATAACCGAACCAGAACCGAGGAACAGACAGGCCTTGAAGAAGGCGTGCGTCATCAGGTGGAAGATACCGGCAGAGAAAGCACCAACTCCCATAGCCAGGAACATGTAACCCAGCTGTGAAACAGTGGAGTAAGCAAGTACTCGCTTGATATCGTTCTGCGCCAGACCGATGGTGGCGGCGAAAAATGCCGTTGCAGCACCGACAATAGCAATCGTCATCATCGTTGCGGGAGCCATGGCGAACAGCCCGTTCATCCGACCGATCATGTAAACACCAGCAGTAACCATGGTCGCCGCGTGGATCAGGGCAGAAACCGGGGTCGGACCTTCCATCGCATCTGGCAGCCAGGTGAACAGTGGGATCTGCGCTGACTTACCACAAGCACCGAGGAAGAAGCAGAGGGTTATAACTGTGACCATTAGGCCACCAGTCTCAAGTAAATGAGCATTCGCTGCTATCTCAACGAAATTAACCGTCCAAACACCATGACTTCCGAGTGCCCAGTAGAGAGTGAACAGCCCGCAAAGGAAACCGAAGTCACCAATCCGGTTGACAACGAATGCCTTTTTAGCGGCATCGCCAGCACTCTTCTTCTCTATGTAATACCCGATCAACAGGTAAGAACAGAGACCAACACCCTCCCAACCGACAAACATGACCAGAGCATTGTTGCCAAGCACCAACATCAACATGGCCCAGGCGAACAGGTTCAGGTAGCTGAAGAAGCGGTAGTAACCGACTTCACCATGCATGTAACCGATAGAATACAGGTGGATCAGGGTGCCGACACCAGTGACGACCAAAATCATTATGGCGGACAACGGGTCAAGCAAAAAGCCCCAATCGATCTGCAAATTGCCGACCGACATCCAGGAACCGAGAACCACCTGGTGGGTTTTTACATTATCCCCCAGCAGCCGGTAGAAATTCTGACAAGCGACCAAGAAGGAGCAAAACATCAGCAAGGTTGCAAGACCACCGATTATTTTCTCATTCTTGATCTTCTTACCGAGCAGGCCGTTGATTATCGACCCCACCAGCGGGAAGAACGGGATGAGCCACAGATTACTGTACATCAAACTCTCCTATTAGCTGAAATATCCGTAAAGGCGGATAACATCACCACTTAAGCATGTTGAAGTCGTCGACATCGATCGATTCTTTGTTTCTGTAGAATGCGATCATCAACGCTAAGCCAACAGCAGCTTCAGCTGCAGCAACTGTCATAACAAAGAAAACAAAGATCTGACCGTCCATATTGCCAACATGCCTGGACAGTGCGATGAAGGTCAGATTGACCGAGTTGAGCATCACCTCAATACACATGAAGATGACAATGGCATTTTTCCTCGTCAGCACCCCGTAGGTACCGATACTGAAGAGTATGGCGCTCAAAAGCAGGTAATGATGTACGCTAATCATGATCTATCTCCCAACCTTGACTCGGTTAAACTTTCCGTTTAGAGATGACAACGGCACCGATAATAGCGACTAACAGCAGGATCGAGGCGATCTCGAAGGGCAGCAGGAAGTCGGTAAACATCGCTTTACCGATCAACTCGGTGTGTCCATAGCTCTTAATCAGTTCGCTGGTAACCTCTCCGCCTGTTCCGGTTGCTTGACCGTTAGCAACAAAGCGGTTGGTCAGGAACAACATCAGAACAGCCAGAACACCACCGCCCATTAAACCGTGCTGGTAGCTGCCCTTGATGGCCGAACCCAGATTCAACAACATAATGACAAAGACGATCAAAACCATAATCGCTCCGGCATAAACCATGATCTGAATCGCAGCCATAAATGGTGCTTCAAGCATTACATAAAACACTGCCAGACACAGAAATGTCGTGACTAAACAGAGGGCACTGTTAACCGGATTTCGACACTTAGTGACGAAAAAAGCGGCAAGGATTGAGACCAGTGCGGTCAGATAAAAAAGGATGGCTTCCATGGATTCGCTGCTCCTTCTTACGACTTCAGAAGACGTTCTTTATCAAAGGTAAAATCATCCCGCTTGTAGTTAGCCAGTTCGTAAGCGTCAGTCATCTCGATCGCTTCAACCGGACAGGCCTCTACACAGTAGCCGCAAAAAATGCAACGCAGCAGGTCAATTTCGTAAACTTTCGGATACTTTTCTCCACTCTCATTTTCAGCCGACTCAACCGTAATGCACTTGGCGGGACAGACTGTCGGGCAGAGATAGCACGCAACACATTTCTCTCGATCCTGTGTCGGTACCAATCGATGCAGACCGCGGAATCGAGGTGCAATTTCGCAGCGCTCTTTCGGGTACTGTACCGTTGTGCAGTTACCCGGCATCAGGTACTTCAGCGTAATACTCAGGCCTTTGGCAAACTCTTTAAACATAACTAACCTCTACGCAACTTGTGGTTACTGCCAGAGAAGGACCGCGACACCTGTAAGCACGATGTTACCCAGTGCCAGGGGAAGCAGAATCTTCCAGCCCAAAGTCATCAGCTGGTCATACCGGAGACGAGGAAAGGTCGCCCGAATCCAGATGAAGAAGAACATGAAGGCAAACACTTTGCCCAGGAACCAAACAAACCCTGGCAAAACTGGACCGCCCCAACCACCCAAGAACAATGTTGCTGCAATGGCGGACACGGTAATCATGTTGGCATACTCAGCCATGAAGAAGAGTGCATATTTCATGGAGGAGTATTCAGTACAGAAACCAGAGACCAGTTCTGTCTCAGCTTCCGGCAAGTCAAATGGGGTCCGATTGATTTCAGCCATCGAACCGATCACGAAAATGCCGAACGCTAAAGGCTGGGAGAATATATACCAATTGGGAATAAAGCTTAGTGATTCAATCCCCCAAAGTGGTAATTGCTGAGCTGCCACGATACCGCGCATACTGAGTGTTTCTGACAGCATGAAGACAACGACAATCGACAAGCCCGCGGCTAATTCGTAAGAAATCATCTGCGCCGTAGAACGGATACCACCGAGCAGAGAATACTTACTGTTCGACGCTAAACCGGCAAGAACGATTCCGTAAACGCCCAGACCAGCCATCGCCAGGATGAACAAAACGCCGATGTTCAGATCGGTGATCTGCAAAGGAGCTGAGTAGAGCGTCCCATCGTAGGTAAATTGGAAATCACCACCGAAGGGGATAACTGCGATGGAGACAAAGGCAGGTGCCAGAATCATCATCGGAGCCAAGATAAATGCTAACCAGTGTGCCTGAGCCGGAATGATATCCTCTTTGAAAAAGAGCTTCAACCCGTCAGCAATAGGCTGCAACAGACCATTATAGCCGGTCATAGTCGGACCGCACCGGGTTTGCATCCGGCCGATTATCTTACGCTCACACCATGTAGCATAAGCAACGATCAACAGCGTCACGACAAACGCCACCACAATCTTCGCCAGCATGGCAACGGAGAAAAGTATCGGTGTGTTTGAGAGTGTCAAAACTTCTGGCGTCATGACCATCCTCTTCCTTGATGTCTAAGGCATTTCTGCCGAATCCAGCCGGTAGTAACTACCGACAAACCAAAAATATGTTACTTGACCGGCTCGACAGCAATGGCCGATTGACCACTGTAAACTCGATTCAACTCAAGTTCTGCAAAGTGATACGGAGCAAACATAACCCCTTGCGGTAAGCGACGGCCTACCTTGACCTTTGCCTTGAGCTCACCGCCTGCGGTCTTAAGCTTTAGCAGATCATCATCAACAAGACTCAGAGCCGCTGCATCTTCACGACCTAGTTCGATATACGGTTCAGGGATAACCGCCATCGGTCCCTTGGCATGAGTAGATACCGTCCCGCTGTGATACAGAGCGCTACCGACAACCAACTGATACTTGCTATCGAGGGCGGTTCCACCGGCAACCGGTACGAGCTGCTTGGTTTCCGGAGCAAGGATGTCCCCTCCCCAGACATAACCCTGTGGCCCAACCATGTCGAGAGTGACCATTTCGTAGCCAGGGGTTGCTGCTGCAAGCTCAGCAAATGCTGCTGCTGGATTTGCAGGAGCAGCTGCGCCAAGCGCTGAAAGAAGTTGCTGGAGAATGGCAAAATCAGACTGTGCGTCACCTTGCGAATTGATCCCTTTACGGACCTGCTGTATCCGCCGCTCAGCGTTAGTGAAGGTACCGTCCTTTTCAGCAAAGGAAACTGCCGGCAGGACAACATCTGCTTTGAGTGCCGTAGCAGACATAAACAGATCCTGAACAACCAAGAAGGAATTTTCTAACGCCTTCTCGACCAGAGTGCGATCCGGGTAGGAAACTAACGGATCCTCACCAACAACATACAAGGCCTTAAGATTCCCGGAACCAGCCTCAGCCAACATCTGCTGCGCACCAAGACCTTTTTCACCTGGAACAATGCCAAGGTCAATGGCACCCTGACTATTGGCTTTTTCACCGCAGAGGTACAAGCCCGAGCCTTCGCGTCCGGCAATACCGGTCAAAAGAGACAGGTTCGCTGCGGCAGTACCGAGCTCTTTACTGTTTGCGGTGTAAGGCAAACCATAAGCAAGGAGGATTGCTGCATTCTCAGCCGCTGCAAGTTCTCGTGCAGCCTGCTTGATGGCATCTGCCGACACGCCGGTAGTAGCGGAAACAGCGTCAGCCGAGAATTCTTTAAGGGCAGCTTTGAGATCGTCAAGACCCTCAAGACCCTCAGTCTTCGCCAGCCCCTCTTCCAACAGCACTGAACAGATGGCATTGAGAATGTTCAGTTCAAGGCCTGGCTTGTGCAGTAGCGTGCGCGCATCCGGCAAGTTCGTAAGCTTACCGCGTTTATCTGCAATAACCGTTAGTTTCGCCCCATTACGACGTATCGCCTGGTTAACGACCATGCCGAAAACCGGGTGTGTTTCGTAGAAATCGGACCGGATAGAGAGAATGGCATCGCAGTTTTCTACTTGTGGGAAGGTAGCTGTCGAAGCCTGAATCCCTAATGTTTTCTTAAGTCCCTCAGTTAGCCCCTGATAACACTCGCCACCGGAGTGATCGAGGTTGTCAGTTCCAAGCGCCTTGCTGAGATTTTTCAATAAAAACAGTTCTTCGTTGGTCAATCGTGCTCCGGAAATAATCCCGACAGCGTTACCTGCGGACTTAAATCCATCAACAACAGCCTGGATAGCTTCCGACCAACTGGCTTCAACGAGACTCCCGTCACGGCGTACCATCGGGGTCGTCAACTTATTCGGACTATTGACATATGAGACACCGAAACGACCGCGAATACAGAGATTACCGTCATTAACTCCGGTCTTATCGTTAAAGCGGATGGTCTGAACCTCATTGTCCTTGGTGCCGAGGGTCACGGTACAACCGTTACCGCAGTAGCCGCAGACAGAATCAACCTCTTTAATCTGCCAAGGACGAGCCTTGAACTTGAAAGGCCGCGGCAGAATGGCTCCGACAGGACACATCGAAACACATTGACCGCAGAACTCACAGTTCAGACCACGATCAAAGGCGGTCGCAATCTTGGTTTCGAAGCCTCGATTTATAAATGAGTAGGAACCGTAACCGACGATTTCATCACAGACGCGAACACATTTTCCGCAGAGAACGCAGCGGTTCATGTTTCTTTCTATCAGTGGGTTGATTTCATCAGTCGGCAGATCGAATTTCTCACCTTCGAAACGATTGGTAACAACTTCGTATTCGTAGGTCAGATCCTGCAGATCGCATTCTCCGCCTTTGTCACAGACTGGACAATCAACAACATGATTAACCAGCAGGAATTCAAGGACAGTCTTGCGAACCTTAACAATCTCATCCGACGTGGTGTTCACGACCATCCCCTCGGTTACCGGAGTCGTACAGGACGGTATCAATCGTCCCTTCATCTGCTCGACTTCAACGAGACAGACCCGACAAGCACCGTAAGGGAGTAGCTTTTTGGCATAACAGAGCACCGGAATAGAGATGCCAGCTTCCTTGGCAGCCTCGTAAATAGTGGCTGTTTTGCTGACCTTTATCTGTTTTCCGTCAATCGTAAGATTAACCATCTTAACCTCGTATCAACTCAAATACAGTGAGTGCGACTAATCGATCGCCATGAAGCGGCATGCATCGTAACAAGAAGTACATTTGGTGCACTTTTCAAGATCGATATAAGCCACTTTGCCCTTTTCCCATTCAATCGCGTCAACCGGACAAACCCGCGGACAAATCCCGCACTTCTTACATTTATCTTCTATGACACGGAAGTGCAGCAACGGCTTACAGCCATGGGAAGGACATTCACCTTCCTTGATGTGCGCCTCATATTCGTGCCGGAAGTAGCGTATCGTCGAGAGAACCGGGTTTGGTGCTGTCTGACCAAGACCACAGAGCGAACTCTTTTTGATGTCATAGGCCATATCCTGCAGCAACTCGATGTCGCCTTCCTGCCCCTTGCCCTCGGTAATCCGCTCGAGAATCTCGAGCATGATCTTCAGACCGATACGGCAGGGAATACACTTACCGCAGGACTCTACCCGGGTGAAGTTGAGGAAGAATCGTGCGATGTCGACCATGCAGGTGGTTTCGTCCATGACAACCAGACCACCGGAACCCATCATTGCGCCGGCCTTGATCAAGGAGTCATAATCAACTTCTGCATCAAGTGCTTCTGCCGGCAAACAACCACCGGAAGGGCCACCAGCCTGAACCGCCTTAAACTTACGGTTATTCTCTATACCACCACAGACATCGTAGATAACTTCTTTCATGGTGGTTCCGGCAGGAACCTCAACCAGCCCGGTATGCTTAACCTTACCGGTCAGGGCGAAGATCTTGGTGCCTTTGGTGCCTTCGGTACCGATGGAGCTATACCAGTCAGCGCCGTTGTAAAAGATATAAGCGACGTTGGCAAAGGTCTCAACGTTGTTAATATTGGTCGGTTTAGTCCACAAACCACGGACTGCCGGGAACGGCGGACGAGGTCGCGACATGCCACGATGTCCCTCAATCGAGGCCATCAGTGCGGTTTCTTCACCACAAACAAAGGCACCGGCGCCAGCTTTGATCCGCATATCGAGCTTGAAGCCCAAGCCCATGCAGTTCTCACCGAGGAAACCCTTTTCGTAACAGGTGTCGATCGCCAACTGCAGACGTTTGATCGCCAGCGGGTACTCTGCCCGCACATAGACATAGGCAAATTTACAGCCGATGGCGTAGGCACCGATCATCAGGCCCTCGATCAAACCGTAGGGGTCACCTTCGAGAACCGAGCGGTCCATAAAAGCACCTGGATCACCCTCATCAGCATTACAGATCAGATACTTTTCATCGCCGGGAGTCGCCTTACAGAAAGACCACTTGAGTCCGGTGGGGAAACCACCGCCCCCACGTCCACGCAAGCCAGATTTTTTGACTTCGTCGATGACTTCGTCCTGAGTCATGGTGACCGCTTTTTTGATCCCCGTAAAACCCTGGTTGTCTAGAAAGTCATCAAGACTTTCGGCATCGATGGTGCCGCAACGGTTAAAGATAATCCGTTGCTGCTTATCGAGGAACTTGGTGTAATAAGGACCAGCGACCTTCTTCGCGATCGGACCTTCACCCAGGATGTGCTCATCGACTATCTGCGGGACCAGTTCAGCAGTAACAAAATCGTAGGTTACCGGATCCTTACCAGGCAGACAGACATCGACCAGTACGTCGTTGGCGCAAAGACCGCGACAACCGGTACTGCTAACAGCACAAGCACTCCCGATTTGCGCCGCGACGCCCTTTTTTTCGAATTCTTCTTCGAAAGCAGAGACCACGTCTGCAGCTCCGGACGCCAAGCCACCAGTTCCAGTACAGATCAGTATTTTTAATTTTTCAGCAGTTTCGGACATAAATCTATCCTCAATACCAGCGCGGTTTAAATGGCGGAATCAGCCCATTGCCTTATATTTTTCAACAACCTCGTTCGTCTTCTGAACACTGATACTCCCGTAGGTCGCATCATTCACCATAATGACCGGAGCCATACCGCAGGCCCCGATACAAGCGACGTATTCAGCGGTAAACAAAAGGTCTTCGGTGGTTTCAGCATGACCAATACCGAGATTTTCTTTAACAGTGTCACCGATTCGACCAGCGCCCTTAACGTGACAGGCCGTACCCATACAGACGCGAATAATATACTTGCCACGCGGCTTAAGGTGGAACTGAGCATAGAAAGTAAGCACGCCGTAGATCTGACTGGCATAAACATTGAGGCGTTCGGCAACCAGATCCACAGTCGGCTCAGGAATATAGCCATACGCTTCCTGGATCGCCTGCAACACCGGCATCAGTGCGCCATGCATGTCTATGTACTTATCGATTACCTCATTGGCTGCGGTTAAATCGATTTCTTCTTCGATTTCTTCTTCGACCTGCTCTGCGGTTTCCGTCATGATGACCTCTTATCTGATCATTGCTTGAGGGTTAACGGTCGATTTCACCGAGAACGATGTCGAGCGTACCGATAACAGCGATAACATCAGCCAGCAACTTTCCTTCAACCATCTGTGGAAGGGCCTGTAGGTTGACAAAAGATGGCCCACGAATTCTCATCCGTAGTGGCATTGGCGAACCATCTGAAACCAGATAGTAGCCTAACTCACCCTTAGGAGCCTCAACACCCTGGTAAATCTCACCTGGTTCCGGCTTAAAACCTTCGGTAACGATTTTAAAGTGATGGATCAAACCCTCGATGGTATTAACCACATCCTGCTTTGGTGGCAAAACCACTTTCGGACAGTCAGCCAAAATCGGGCCAGACTTCAATTTATCCAAACCCTGCAGGATAATCCGAGCAGATTGAGCCATTTCGACGAGACGGCACGTATAACGGGCGAAAGTATCGCAATCCTGACTTACCGGGACGTCGAAATCATAGTCTTCGTAGCCACTGTAAGGATTGTCGCGACGCAGGTCCCAGTCAACGCCTGAAGCACGTAGCGACGGACCGGTAAGGCCGATATCGATAGCGGCTTCAGCACTGATGCAACCAACGCCCATAGTACGCTTCTGCCAGATCTTGTTACCGGTCAGCAAGCCTTCATATTCTTCAATATGAGCCGGCATTGATTCGGCAAAATCGCGGATATCCTTCTCCAACCCATCCGGGAAGTCAGCAGACAGGCCACCGACGCGGAAGTAGTTAGAGGTCATCCGTGCGCCAGACACCTTTTCGTAGATGTCCATAATATGCTCACGCTCACGGAAGGCGTAGATAAAGACCGTCATTGCCCCGATATCAAGTGCATGACACGCCAACCAGACCAAGTGACTCTTGATACGGGTCAATTCGGCCAGGACCACACGGATAGTCTTTGCTCTATCTGGAATCTCGTCAGTAATGCCGAGCAACTTCTCAACAGCTAGGACATAACCAAGGTTATTGCTCATCGGGGCCAGATAATCGAGACGGTCCGTCAATGGAATAATCTGATGATAAGTCCGGTGTTCGGAAAGCTTCTCTGTCCCGCGGTGCAGGAAACCAATGTGGGGAGTTGCCTTCTGCACAACCTCACCATCAAGCTCCAGGATCAACTGCAACACGCCGTGGGTCGACGGGTGCTGAGGTCCCATGTTGATGGTCATTGTTTCGGTGTTAACTGCCATTTTATGCCTCGTCCAGTTAAGGAATAGTTATCGCGTCAATCAGGAAAGACGGCCCTGATAAGGTTCACGGTCCGGACCCTGCACAGGGTAATCTTTGCGCAGTGGATGACCTTCCCAATCAACCGGCATCAGAATGCGGCGCAGATCGGGATGACCCTTGAAATTGATCCCCATCAAGTCCCAACACTCACGCTCATGCCAATTGGCAGTCCCCCAGACAGTGCTGACGGTGTCAACGTTAGCATCTTCCTCAGCGACCGGAGTTTTGATCCGTAAACGCTGCTTGGTGGCAATGTTATACAGGTTGTAAACCACCATGAAACGCGGGGTTGCCTTACCGAGGTAATCGACACCACACAGGTCGCAAAGGAAGTTATAACCACAGACGTCACGCATGAAAGTACAGATTTCTACAATCTGCTCCTTCTCGACCGTCACCGTAGTTTCGCCACGGTATTCGACGACATCCAGAACGTCAGAGGAAAACTTTGCTTTCAGCTTTTCAACAATCGCTTGATCGCTCATTGACTTGTTCCTGTCCTAAACGCTGGAGGCCATGGTTGGTTGAACCACATCACCGATACCGATAACGGCACCGAAGGTATTACGCTCAGCCCGAATTTTTTCCTGCAGTTTCATCAAGCCATAAAGAAGGCCTTCTGGACGTGGCGGGCACCCGGGGATATAAACGTCGACCGGAAGATACTCGTCAATCCCCTGAACAACACTGTAGGTATCAAAAACACCACCCGAAGAAGCACACGCGCCCATGGCGATAACATACTTAGGCTCAGGCATCTGCTCGTAAACGGTTTGAATAACCGGCAGCATTTTCTTGGTGACGGTACCGGCGATAATAATGACATCGGCCTGCCGCGGAGAAGCACGAAACAAAATCCCCATACGGTCAAGGTCAAAACGTGCAGCACCGGTCGACATCATCTCGATGGCGCAGCAAGCCAGACCAAAAGTCAGCGGCCACATGGAACTGGCACGTGACCAGTTGACCAACTTGTCCAGACTGGTAGTGACGAATCCGCTACCGAGCGTCTTTGGTTGCTCTATTCCCATTCCAGAGCTCCTTTTTTCCAAACGTAGATAAAGCCGACGAGCAGGATGATGATAAAGACACCCATCTCGACGAAACCAAAAATCCCCAGACGCTTAAACATGACTGCCCAGGGATAAAGGAATACTGCCTCAATATCGAAAAGGATAAACAGCATCGCAATGATGTAGAACTTAATCGAGAATCGCTCCTGCGCAGAACCGATCAATGGCATCCCACACTCGTAAGGAGCCAACTTGACCTCACTGGGCTTTTTTACCCCGATCAAGCGGGACATCACTACCGACCCGATAGCGAAAGCAAAGGCGATGCCGATAACAACAAGAATCGGCAAATAATTTTCCAGCATAAAACCCGCTCCTTCCATTGAAGAAATTGGACCGTTGAACGTGGGCGACAAGATAACGTTTACGCCACAACGTGTCGGAAATTAGGATAAAGCCCCCGACATGTCAAGGAAAAAATACAGTATACTGTATGCAATTATTCTGACTGCGGTGGTCCTCTTTAATATTGGAATTACTGTAGTTTTTGAATGTTACGATATCAACTGGAGTCCTATTTTTCCAGTTTATCGCTTACCCCGACACGACCTGGCCGCCAATCAAACAGTGTTTGAATTTCTAATGATTGAAAACCTCAGGGTTTTTTGTTTTCCCGACCGGGAAAGTCGTGTTTGACGAAGGTTTTATTCACCTGACTGGAGTACGCACTGAAACCACGGTCAGCAATTATCGAAGTGCGTTTCTCACTTTTCCTTCTATTGGAAAGATATAATCAAATGACGGGATACAATGAACTGATATTTCCACAAAACCGAGCAGCATATGTGCAACGGTTAACTTAAAAGGCGCTGGATCTCTGCTCGCTCAAAAGCATAATTATTGCGACAGTACTCGCACACCACCGATACTGTCTCCTGCTCTTCAACCAGCCGCTGCAATTCATCCTCTCCCAACCCCAGCAAAACCCCCTCAATCTGGTTCCTGCTGCATGGGCAATAAAACTGCAGCGGCACTTCCTCCTGCACTCGAAACGGCAAGTCATCGAAGATCTGCGCCAGTATACTTGCTGGCGCCAACCCTTGACGAAGCAAGCTGGTTATAGGTGGCAACTGCTGCAATCGGCCGATGACCTGCTCAACCTGCTGTTCATCCCCTGGCGGCAAGGACTGAATCAAAATTCCACCAGCCGCGGCAACCTGCCCATCGCCATCCAACTCAACCCCAAGAGCAACACTCGACGGTAACTGCTCTGAACTGGTCAGGTACCAAGCCAGGTCTTCGGCAACCTCGCTACTCTGCAACTGCACCATGCTCTGATATGGATCCTTAAGACCTAAATCCTTCCAGACATGAAGAAACCCTGCCTTGCCGATCGCCCCGGCGACATCGAAACGCCCCTCTTTTGGCGGCAAATCTGCTAGCGGGTTTCGAATCGTACCGCGCACCCGGCCATCGGCGTCAGTCTCAACACTCAACTTTCCCAGAGGGCCGTTGCCCTCCATCACCAGAGCTAAACGCTGCCGCCCTTTCAACAAACAGCCCATCAACGCCCCACCAGTCAATAAGCGACCGAGGGCAACGGTTGCGGTAAAATCGGTTTGCTGCTTGGCACAAATTTCACTGACCAGACCAGTTGTCACAGCAGCCATGCCGCGCAATAGTCCATCCTGGCTAACGATTCGAACCAGATGATCCTGCATAGTGTTCCGACCCTATTCTTTCTGTTATTTACGTTGCGTGCTTTGCACTTCCTTGAGTTGCGCGTTGACCCGTCCGGCAGAGACAGCCATACAGATCCCCTGAATCGCGCCAATCTCTTCTTCACTGATTCCCTGCGCCTTGGCCACGCCAAGGTAATGATCCATTCAAGGCAGACAGCCGACACTCATAGCAGCAGCCAAACCAACCAGGATGGTGGTTTTCTTATCGAGCACCGACTCATCTCGTACGCCATCATAAAAGACACTGAATGCTTGACCATTTTTTCGCGACAACATATTCGGACCTCCCTTGTTTAATTTAGCTGCGCAACCGATAGCCCTTACCGATCAACCAAGCAGCCCAAAAAAACAACGTCGCGGCAATCGCTCCGCTGACGCCGAAAGCGAGCATAAAACTGGTATCACCAACCCCGAGAATGGCATGTCGAAAACCGTCAATCAGATAGAAGAGCGGGTTCAGGTAGGACAACCGTTCCCAAGGTTCGGGCAGGATTGAAATCGGATAGAAAACCCCGCCGAGATAAATCAACGGCAGAATAAAAAAATTACTGTACATCGACAGGGTATCAAAATTATGCGCAAAGATGGCTGCGATCAAACCGAACTGGGCAAACAGAAAACTCGCCAGCATCGCCATCAAAACCGCCAGCAGCGGAGCATGCCATGGAAGCTCGGCAAACAGCGTCGAAATTCCACAGACCACCGAGCCAACCAGCGCGCCGCGCAACATCGCAGCCAAGGTATAGGCCAGGATAAATTGCGGCGGGCTGACCGGCGTCACCAGCAGGTCGACAATCCCGCCCAGATAGCGGGACATAAACAGTGAAGAAGAGGTGTTGGCGAAAGAGTTATTGATCACCCCCATCAGCACCAGCCCAGGGATAACAAACTGCGCATAACTGAAGCCCTCCAGCACACTGAGACGCTCACCAAGGGTGGCACCAAAGACAAACAGATAGAGCGAGGCAGTAATAATCGGCGTCAACAGGGTTTGCGAAGCAACCCGCCAGAAACGCAGAATCTCCTTGCGTAGCAGCGTGACAAAGGGGAGCCAAGGGTGATATATGCGCGGATCCTCAAAGGCCATTGCCATTTCCCTTCATCCCGGTCAGCTGGATAAAAACCTCTTCCAGGCCGCTCTGGTCAGTCTCGATATCGCGAATCTTAAGCCCAAGACCACAGAGCAACTGCAGCAACACCCCAGCACTCTCTCCAGTCGGAAGACAAAGCAACAACTCGCGACCATCCCCTTTTAACTTCGGCCGATAGCCGGCTAAAGCGTTCGGAATCTCTGCTAGCGGCGCTTCGAGCCAAAGTCGCATCTGCCGGTTGGACAGGCGACGCACCAGCTCGTGGGTCTTCTCCAAAGCAATCAGTTCGCCATGATTCATGATGGCGATGCGGTCGCACATCTGCTCCGCTTCTTCCAGGTAATGCGTGGTCAGTAAGATGGTCGTCCCCTGCCGATTGATCTCGCGGACAAAATCCCAGAGTCCGTGCCGCAGTTCAACATCAACCCCGGCGGTCGGCTCATCAAGAATCAACAGCTGCGGTTTGTGAATCATCGCCTTGGCAATCATGAAGCGGCGCTTGAGCCCACCGGAGAGCTTCAACATCACCTTCCCCAAATGGGGGCGCAATCCGAGCCGCTCGATCAGCAACTGCCGCCAGGCAGGGTCGTCCTTAACGCCGTAGTAGCCGGCATGCAGTTTGAGCGCCTGATCGATGGTAAAAAAATTATCGATAACGACCTCTTGATGAACGACCCCGAGCATACGCCGGGTAAAACGATAATCGCGCTGGTTATCGTAGCCAAAAGCATGGATACTCCCGGAGCCGATACGGCAAACTCCGGCAATCATATTAATCGTGGTACTTTTGCCGGCACCATTCGGGCCGAGCAAACCGAAGATCTCTCCCTGTTCGATCTCGAAGGAAAGATCCTTAACGGCTGGAACTCCAGCAAAAGATTTCGATAATTTTTCAATCTGCAGTGCATCTGTCATTCGCCGACTATACCTCTGGATGGTGCAGCTGACAACTGCTCTGTTTCTTGACAAACAGACGGCAGTCAATGATCATGGAGTCAGTGTTATTTCGCCATCAGTCGAAACAATGCAGACACAACAAAAACCAAGCCATCGCCCGGGGATTTCGGCCTCTGCCAAACGCCAGCCGGAGACGGAACTGATTTTTTCAATCCACCAACCAAGGGGACTTATGCCTAAGAAACTACTGTTCGCCATGTTGCTACTCTGCCTTATCCTGCCAGTTTCGGCGTTCGCGATTGATGATGAGGCCAATGCTGAAATTGTCGCGCTGGAAATTCGCAACCTCTCAACGTCCGTCGATCGCCTCACTCAACTGCTCTACGGTCAAGTCCAGCAAAAAGAACAAGACTCGATGCTGCGCAAACTGGATATTGCCGTCGCCTATCTGAATTTCCGCTCGCGCCGCATCGAGATGCTTGAACGCGACCTACAAAACAGCCAGAGCATGAAAAGCCGCCTTGAAGACATTCTCCTACAAATAGAAACACGACTGGAGCAGATAGAGGACAGCGACAGAACGGGCCCGGAGGCAGCCGATGCCGCTGACCAGGCGCAAAAAGAAACCCTGGAGCAACAAAAAATGCTCAAGCAGCGGTTGGCCCGAACCGATGAGAAAATTCTCGATTACGACAATCGTATTATCGAGTTGCGCAATCAACTGGATGATGTCGAAGGTTTTGTTGAGCGCCACCTGGAACTCTAGTCGGAATTAACGGGAAAGCAGAATCCATGGGACTTTGCAGCTGGTTACTCGCCAACGCTTACGATAGCGCCATGCATAAATACGAACAACGCTGTCTGGGCCAATGGCGGGCCGATCTTTTAGCTGGGGCAAGGGGCGAGCTGTTGGAAATCGGTGCCGGAACAGGCATCAACCTCCCGCACTATCCAGACCAGGTGGACCATTTGATTGTCAGCGAACCCGACCCACAGATGCACAAACAGCTGCTTAAAAGAATTTCCTCGTTACCCAAGTCGCTGACTCGTGCCACGAACTGGAGCGCTGAGCAGATAGATCTGCCCGATCAATCGATCGACACGATCGTCAGCACCCTGGTTCTCTGTTCGGTAAACAACCTGCAGCAGAGCCTGCGCGAGCTACATCGAGTGTTGCGCCCGGGAGGTCAACTGCTGTTTCTGGAGCATGTCGTTGCCACAGAGGATAAAACCCAGCGTTGGCAAAAAATTTGTCAACCGCTCTGGAAATGTTGCTGCGGCAATTGCCATCTAACCCGCGACACTGCCAGCAACATCGAAGCGGTTGGTCTGACAATCGAGAAACTGTGCGCAGCGGATATTCCCGGCGCACCGTCAATTGTACGCCGTACCATTCGCGGTTGTGCCCGCAAAACCGTAACGACAAAACCGCCCAAACTACAGGAGATCTGATGGATTTAACCACTCCCGCCCTGCTGTTCCCGGCGATTTCATTGCTACTCCTCGCTTACACCAATCGATTTTTAGTTTTGGCGCAATTGATCCGCCAACTGCACCGCCAGCGCGACTCAATCAACGATATGGTCTTACGGCAGATCGCCAACCTGCGCACCCGCCTGACCCTGATAAAGGCAATGCAAGGCCTCGGCGTCCTCAGTTTTATCCTCTGTTCACTCGCAATGTTGTTTATTTTTCTACAAATCGTAACACTTGCGGAATGGAGTTTTGGTGGCAGCCTTTTTCTACTAGTGCTCTCCCTACTCTGCTCGCTGCTGGAAATAGCGATCAGCACCAAGGCGATTGAGATCGAATTGGAAGATCTGGAAAGTCGACGTACAACGAACTCTGGCAGCGACTAAATCGCTGATCTCAGCCAGTTACCGGGAAAACGAAGTATGAGTCTAAGTAAAAACATTTTCCGCTCTCTTTTTCGCCCACTCCTGGAGCGTTGGCAGGCTCGACGCTCACGCCCTTCCGCTGCTGCACAACCGCAAGAGATCGCCGCAAGTTCTATTGACTTCGACCTTAGCAACAGCCCCCCCTGTCCACACTGCGGGATGAAAGACGTAACAAAAAAGATTTACGGAAAACCTGTCCTGACTAGGCAAATTATAGAAGGTCTTGAATCGGGGACCATCATCTCCGGCGGCTGCATGATTCACGGAGGCGCTCCAGAGTGGCATTGCAACCGCTGCAACAAAGAGTTTAGCCACCTAAACTTCGACCCAACAACAGCAGGAGACAACTGATGATTCCTTGGGAAACTCTCGCTACGGCGCAGATCCCGAACCATAGTGATGAGCTGCGCCTGTCACGCCGCGGCGAAGAATATTCGATCCGCGTGGTTAACGCCGAACTGATGAACAGCCGTGCGCACGGCTCCGAAGAAGAGTTGGCCAAACTGAGTTGTCAGCAGATTTCCAAGCGAGACAAACCTCAGGTTCTGATCGGTGGTTTGGGCATGGGATTTACTACTGCTGCCGCTCTGCAGCATCTGCCAGAATCGGCTCATGTTGTCGTTGCCGAACTAGTTCCCGAACTGGTGGAGTGGAACCGGAATATTTTTGGCCACCTCGCCGGTGAGCCACTCAATGATCGGCGGATTCAAGTCCAGATCGGCGATGTCGCCAAGCTGATTAAAAAGTCCCGGCAACGCTTTGATGCCATTCTGCTCGATGTCGATAACGGCCCGGAAGGGCTAACCCATCCGGAGAATGCCTGGCTTTACGGACCAGCCGGTTTGGTTGCGGCCCAAAAGGCGTTGCGCCCCGGCGGAATCCTGGCTGTCTGGTCGGTCGCCCCAGACCCGTTGTTTTCCCGCCGTTTGCAGCAGGCCGGCTATCAATTTGAAGAGATCCGCCCCCACTCTCGTGGCGGTGGCAAAGGCGTTCGTCACTGTCTCTGGCTGGCAACGATTTGACCTTAATCCAGAGTTCAGGTAAAGATAGCCCCTAATTATCCAACTCAATAAAGGAGAATACCATGTCCAAAGCTAGTGCCCGTCACATTCTCGTCCCGAGTGAAGCGGACTGCAACACCTTGAAAAACATGATTGAAGCCGGTACCGATTTTGCCGAAGTTGCCAAGCAACACTCAAAGTGTCCTTCCGGGCAACAAGGTGGCGCGCTCGGAGAATTCGGCCCCGGCCAAATGGTCAAGGAATTTGATGAAGTGGTTTTCAGCGGTGAAATCGGTAAAGTGCTCGGGCCGGTAAAAACCCAGTTCGGTTATCACCTGATCGAAATCACTAAGCGCAGCGAATAAACGCTCACAAATTTGTCAAAAAAAAAGCCCGACAGCAATCATCTGCTGTTGGGCTTTTTTCTGTCTTATATAAAGAAGTGTTCAGTCTTTCATCAATTTGTTCAGTTCGGTAAGAATTTCGTACTCTTCGCGAATCTTATCTTTGTAATAGTTCCAAACATGATAGCTCTGCAAGCTGAGAATGGTCATGCCAACGGTAAAAACCGCCCAGAAGTTTTCCGTTAAAGCGTCGGAAAAATGATAAAAGGTGTAAAAAGCACTCAGGTAGCCGAAATGTGCCAAAGCGCCCCGCGGCCGTTTGCTCCCGGTCATCTGGGTCAGCACCATGATAATCGCCGAGAAACCGTAAAGCACCAGCGCCCAATTGATAAAATTGGGCGGCGGGGAGGCCCCGAGCATCTCGTGAATCTCATCGCTGAGAGACGGCAAAAAGTCAAAATTCCGAGAGGCACCGATACTCAATGCGGTAAACATGGCGAGTATCCACAAACCACTACTGGACAGCAGTTCAAGCCTACGTATTTTTGCCTGAACCTGCCGTTGCAGCGGCTTGATGTCCGGCATCGTCGTTCCCGATTCTGGAGTCAAAGGCGGAGCCATTCTCTGTATCTGTTGGTGAATTGCCAGTCGTCTGCCAACCCTGCAACGCATCGTCTCGTTGCTGAACCAGCTGTCGGAA
This sequence comes from Desulfuromusa ferrireducens, assembly GCF_055389805.1. Taxonomy (NCBI): domain Bacteria; kingdom Pseudomonadati; phylum Thermodesulfobacteriota; class Desulfuromonadia; order Desulfuromonadales; family Geopsychrobacteraceae; genus Desulfuromusa; species Desulfuromusa ferrireducens. The sequence goes on along the minus strand of NZ_AP042415.1, from coordinate 1,371,248 downwards.
ATCCCTCTCCAGACGGCCTAGCTTATTATCAGCCTTCGGCAATTCCTTGGCACTGACACCCTGTACGGCTTGTTCGGCACAATAAGTCAAACGAAGGATCGGGAGGAACAGATTCATCCTTAACAAGGCAGCAACACCGCCAATAGTTAGGAACAGAACCATTACGCTGAAAATTATCATTCGCCAGCGTAACAAATCAAGCGTTTTCTCGAGTGGTTTACTGGAAATACCGAGAGTCAGAAAACCCAAGACCGGCTCGTCTGCCGTATGAAAATGACAGGCGGCGGTAGAACATTTAGCTTCGTTAAGAATCGGGATCGAGACAGCAATCAGTCCGCTGTCACCACCGATATCATGATGGGTCTTGGTGCGTTCCGGATAATCAGACCGCATCATCCGCTTAGCCCAGGGATCGATATCAGAAACATCTGCGTCAGGCGCAGTCTCTACCGACTTTCCGGAAAAGCGAATGCCTCCCTCCTGGTCATAAATTCTGATCTGCCCCACATCTGTCAGTGTTCCGACATTACCAACGATATTGCGCAGCGATTCACGATCATCCTGCATCATCGCATAGCGGGTTGATTGGGAAACGGTCTCTGCCAGATTATCAACATGCAGTACCGCCTCTTCTGTCATATCGGATTTGATAAAGGTATAGAGTAAAATACAGCCGAACACGACAAATCCCGTGACGGCTATAGTGATGGGGACGATAGCTCTGGCGATCAAATTATTGAACATGTTCACTCCACAGTGGGAACCTTCGGCGACTTCTGGTTTGGCCCCCACTTGAATCTTGAAAATTCATGGTCGACGGAGACCCGGTGCCCCGCCGACCATGAGAGCCATGACCTCAAGCCCGAACAGGAATATCCTGTTCTCGCTCAGGACTTGCTGGCATGGCAACTTCTGCAGGGACCTCATCAACTTGAGCTTTCCAAGCATAGAGAATCGGTAGACGGTTAAGGATAAACCGGTAAGTTGCAATATAGATGAAGAAGATGGTAATGGCGATAATGATTTCCAGAAAATGCGGTATTTCCTGATAAAGTTTCCAATTGAAAGTGATCAACGCTGTGTTCAAGCGGTTAAGCACAATGCCAAGAACGGCAGCAAAAGCACCGACACGGATCACACCGACCAGCTTATGGCGGATGCCATAGGCAAACAGGATCATCGGCAAGATCGTTCCGGCAAGCATCTCTAGGATATACCAGGCACCCCAACCGGTCGCCATATAAACCCACTCGTTATCATGGGCAACAGCAATCAGCTTGATCACCAGGTAGGTGATCAGTGCCATGCTCGCACCCTTGGCCAACTTGATGGTGAGATCATTCAAGCTATCTTTGAAGCGGTCATCACAACGCCACGCCATGGTCTTAATGACAATGGTACTGACCGCGATAACCATGCAGAGACCACCAAAAATCGACGAGGTAAAGAAGTGAATCCACTGGAACTCCGCCGAGTACCACAAGGGATGAACCTTGCCCGGCGCGTAGGTAAATAACGCCCCCAACGCCCCCTGGTGCAGGGTCGAGAGGATGATACCGGACACGGTCAAACCGATGGTACCCTTACGGACAAAGTCTTTACCCGCTGGCCAACCGATCCACTCAAAGAAGGCCACCGAAACTTCAGCGACCTGAACCGACAGGTAAACAGCAACGTGCCAACCAACCAGGAACAGAACAGCCGCCGGACCCCAGGCGTAAACCATTGGGTAAGCCAAGCGCCAAGGTTGCCCCAGGTCGACCAACAGATAGACAACGGCAAAGAAATACCCGAGCAGACCATTTAACAACGCCAGTCGCTCAATCGGCTCAAAGTCATGACGGCCAAAGATCTCGCAGGTTGTTCCCAGCATAAAACCTGATGCCGAGAGAGGAACCATACAAAAAAGACCGAACCCAAGGAACAACCCCCAAGGATAATCGTAAGAGGAATGGGTCACTGCTCCCAAGCCGAAAATGAAGCGGTAGATAATAACCGGGATACCGATAGCAAAAATAAATGCCAGCAGCCAATTGAACTTATTCCGGATCAACTGACCAATATACTGATCAAGGCTCAGACCGAGAAATAACTTTTCCATGACGTTGAACTTTTTTCCGTCCGGTGACTCTGACCCAGTCAGCGGCGAAATTCCGTGCTCAGCTAGCTTTTTCATTACTCTACTCCCTCCTCGGCATGGCTGTCGTCATCGTGGTGATCTTTTCCCTTGGTCGACAGCAAATGAATTCCAGTGAACAGGGCAGGCCAAATGGCTAGGACCATTGGCACCATACCGAGGAAGCCCTTGACGTTATTGATAATCGGTTCTTGCTGCAAGCTGGTATCAAAACCGAGTTCCTCAAAGGGAACACCAGAAAGGTACAGCCAGGCGGTGCCGCCAACTGTGTGCTCACCATAAATTTCGGACTGATATTTTTCAGGACTTTTCTTGATTCTGGCACGACCCAACTTGAGCAGATCCTTGCGCTTGCCAAAGGTCATGACCTGGGCAGGACAGATATCGACACATGCCGGCGGCTTGCCCTTGCTGACGCGCGATTCGTAACAAAAGATGCACTTTTTAACGACCGGATTGATAACCTTCGAGTAACTGTACCCAGGAATACTAAACGGACAGGCGACCATACAGGTCCGGCAACCGACGCAAACATGCTCGTCGTAGATAACCGCACCTTCATTGGTCTTGGTATAAGCATTGACAAAACAGGAGGTCAGACAGGCTGGCTCGTTGCAATGGTTACACTGAATCTTACGGAAAACCGGTTTATCGCTCTCTTCCGGCTCGTAACGGTTAACCACCGTGTAAGCCTTTTCCGTCGGCCGACGCTTCTGAGTGCCATGATGGAAGGTCTGATCGAAAACCGAATAATCATCAAACGGCAGATCTGGGCTTGGCAGTTCCTGCTCTTTGTTACAGGCGGCTTCACAACTACGACAACCGACGCAACGGGTCATGTCCACCAGGACCCCCATTCCATCAGGGAATCCACTAAAATTACCACTTGCCAGTGCATTTTTGGCGGGTGCCAGCATCACTGCTGCGCCACCGGCCAAACCGCCTGCAAGAAATTTTCTTCGACTTACTTTACTCATGACGATATCTCCTTGCTAAATTGCTCCAATGAATAAACCGTATCAGAATCTAATCAGTGACCAGCACCGGCATGCTCAGGTGCTTCCGGAGCAAATTTCCCTGAATGGAAGAGTTTTTCCCCTTCTTCCGTCTTGGCGTGACAATCCTCACAACCGACCGGTCCATCCATCTGCTGATGACAACCAAGACAGTTCTGATGATAGGCACCTTTTAGCCCATTGATATCGCCATGGAAAAGGTCTTGCTGACTCTGCAGCTGAATCTCTTCGGCTGCAAACGGTTTCACAGAGTGACAATCCTGGCAGGAAACTTTCACCAATTCCTTGTACTCACTGTGGCACTTTGAACAATAAATATCGGTGGTTCCGGTTCCGGTGGTGTGGTGGTGGCAAACGGAACAATCTTCGGCCACATCCATATGCATGGCGTGGTCAAACTCAACCGGCTCGTAATACTGGGCGAGAACATCAATGGTCACATTATCGGGCGCGTCCATAGCGTAGGCATTCATGGCCAAGAGCAGGGTTAACAATGGCAGCAACAACCCCTTCATGTGCCAATTTGAAGCATCAAACATAGCACTCACTTCTCCTTGTCAAAGTTCAGGCTACCCAATTTAGATTTTTTTCATCGCTTGGGCAGCCTGAAAATAATAAAAATACGTCCTAAAAAACTAAGCTTGGAAAATAAGCGGGTTAGGACTTATCCCCACCGTGGATGTAGCTATAGAACATTGGGAAAACACAGAAAAATCCAACGCAGATCAGATACTCAAGACCTTTGATATAAGTGTAATAATCAACCGTGGTGTAAACCTCTGTTACGCTCCCTAGACTTGTGAACAATTCAATCATTTTAGCACCTTTTGTCCTTTAAAGAGTTATTGTTTTTTGGCTGAAACAGCCTTGCTATAGTTAGAGGTACTCTTTTTTGCCGCATCCTTGGTCATGCCGAAAAGTGACTTGATAGCTGGTAGTAACTGCGCGACAACCAACAAGGAACAGAGACCGACAAACGCCAGCACCAAGATCCCACTGGTGTAGGTTTTTTCGGTTTCAGCCGCACTTGCTGGTGCTACGGCCATCAACACAAGCGACAATGACGTCAGCATTGCCTTCACTCGTTGCATAGAAACCTCCTTGGACTGTGTTTGTTTGGATTCATTTCTCCGTGCCTGGTAATTCCTGAAGGCGTAGTGAACAGCTTGACGTATTTCCTCTCGGCCTTCATCCCCTGCCGGTTTCAACGCATGGTAAAAAATTCCTTCCTTGCGGATACGACGTAGCAGGTTGATAGATATTTCATCCGAAATCAAAATGATCGAAAGGTAGCGGTTGCATTTCTTTAAAAGCGGAACCAACTTCGCGACATATGCCTCATCGAAATTCCCTCCCAAAACAACAACCTGAGTGGTCTTGTTGAGAATACCCTCAAGGCCGCTAACCACTGAATCAGTCGTTTCGACCTGGAGATCATCCTCGACAAAGAGATCTGCCAAGCGATCCCGTGAGTCTCGATCCTCATTTGCAATTAGAAGACCTTGCATGATGCCACCCTTTCAGCCATTAAACCCTGCCACCAGCTCAGTTAAGATGCTTTTCCGCTTTGTGGTCACGCAAAAACAAACCCTTCAGCATGCCGAAAAACAAGATAACTGCCGGAACCAACTGGAAAACGATGATCAAGGCAAAGAAGCCGATAAACAAGGTAAGGAGAAAACTTCCCCCCTCAGTGCCAGCATCTGTTGCTGCGTACGCGGCAGAAGAGAAGCAGGACAGAATAATCAAAGTATTGCGGATGATATTTTTCATAATGACCTCCCAAACAAAAACATTATCTATTATCTTTCTTTCTGTCCTCTTTAATAGCAGTTGTTATGCCAGAAATTCATCCAACCCAACATAAAGAAATTAACTAGCTGTTATTGCTATTTTTTTTTCTATGTAACGGCTGGCAAGAAAGGATTAAGCTACCGGAACTGTATACAAGCGACATACAGGCGTTCTCAGAAGCGGGGGATACCATGCGGCTCAGAACTCACATAAGTGTTGTTTTTTAAGGCACTTACCCATCGCAAACGCAATGAACATAAAAAATGTGCGCTGCATACTATCTTCATTTCTCCACGGCCATTTACCAGTCAGCAACGATGTGGGGCCTTCAACCAGGGGACCATTCCAACACAAAAGACCATGGGCAAAAGCGACCAGCAGCAAAATCTTTTCTTTCTGATAAAAATTGCCAAAAATGATATTCTACGCGACCTTACAGCCTCAAACTCACCGCAGACAGAAAGTCACCTGAAATGAAAACGACAGCAAAAGTGATCGAAAAAACCCGCTGGCCGTTATTATAATTACTCGCGCTCATAAGTCGTATAAATCGAATATACATTCGGTTATCCGCATAAGCACTCAGCAATAAAGAGACAATCTGAACAGTGACGTAGGCAACCTATTCCGTCATCATTTCAAGCAGGCACTATCCAAGAATTCAGATACTTAGATTATCGCTCATGTGAAAATGGCGGAATCTCTTCCCCCCCCCTCAGCAGGCGCAAGAGATTCCGCCACAGCCTTGTAAACTTAGCGCTTGACTCAAAAGTCTGCAAAAACTATCATTTATGCGATAATGTTATACCGATAACAATACTATTGGGCCTCCAGCTAGGATGCTTTACCATCGGTTGGGTCCGGACAATCCGGACCATTCACTGACAAAGTTCAATGTAAACGGACAGTGATATCAAGAAGGGCAAAACAACGGATATGGATGAGGCCAAGACAAACAAGATTCTGATCATTGATGACGAGACAGTCATCCGCGAAGGCATCAAACAGACGATGTGCCTTGAAGGCTACCAAGTAGAGGTCGCCCCCAACGGTAAAATCGGCCTGGAAAAGCTACAGAAAGACAATTTCCAAGTTGTTGTGACCGACCTGAAAATGCCAGGTATGCATGGTATTGAAGTCCTCAAAGCCATCCGTGTTTTACAGCCCGCTGTCCCGGTCATCATCATCACCGGCTACGCTACCGTCGACTCCGCCGTTGAGGCGATGAAAAACGGCGCCTTCGACTACCTGACCAAACCGTTTCTGCCTGAACAAATTGCTGAAAAAATCAACTCTGCCTCACGCCAAAGAGCCCTGACATTAGCGGCCCAACCGGAGGAAAGTGAAGAGTTCGACGATCAGGAATGTGATTCCTTTGTCGGCAAAAGCAAACAGATGCGGAAGGTTTACCAGCGAATTGTTCAGGTTGCCCCGACCAATAGTACCGTTCTGATTACTGGAGAAAGTGGCACCGGAAAAGAACTTGCGGCACGCGCTATCCATAACCACAGCCACCGCAAAGATCAGCCCTTTGTAGCGGTTGATTGTAACTCCTTGCCGGAGAACCTCCTGGAAAGCGAACTGTTCGGCCATGTCAAAGGCTCTTTCACCGGTGCGACCCAGACCAAACCTGGGCTGTTCTCGGTCGCCAGCGGCGGATCCCTGTTCCTTGACGAGATTTCCAATATCAGCATGACCACCCAGGCCAAGCTGTTACGTGTGCTGCAACAACGCGAAGTCACACCGATCGGTGGCACCAAGGCCACTTCGATTGATATCCGCCTGATTGCCGCCACCAACAAGGGGCTCGAAGAGATGGTTGAAGCGGGAACCTTCCGTGATGACCTCTATTTCCGCCTCAATATTATCCCCGTTGATCTGCCGCCTTTGCGCGATCGTCAAGGGGACACTTCTCTGCTGATCAATTACTTTTTGAGGAAGTTTGCCGAAGAAATCGGCAAGGACATCAAAGGACTCGCACCGGATGCGCGAATTGCTCTTGAAGGCTACAGCTTTCCAGGGAATGTCCGCGAGTTGGAAAACATCATCGAAAGAGCGGTCGTTTTAGCGCAAGACGAACAGGTCCAGCGTGAAGACCTGGAACTGCCCTCGTCCGATGACGATCTGCAGGGCGAAATAATGATTCCGCTAAATACTGAGGAGCTCAAAGAAAATAAACGTATCGCCCGGGAACGGGCCGTCGAACCGGTTGAAAAAGCCTTTGTCTACGCCGCTCTGGAAAGAAACAATTGGAACGTCACCAAAGCCGCCGAAGAAACCGGCATGCTGCGGCCCAACTTCCAAGCGATGCTAAAAAAGCTGGGCATCTCAATTAAAAACCATAACGCCACCTAAAGTGCCGATCCGGCTCATCATGACACCTGAGTATCCGCTAGTTCAGCGTTCATCAAAACGGCCCACGACAGCCATCGCGACTAGCAGTCTGCTGAGTTTTCTTCAGCCAGAGAAGCATTTTCGCTGGTCGGCAGCAGAATCGTAAATACCGTCCCCTTGCCAAACTCACTCTCGACACTGATCTTCCCACCATGATTATTGACAATCCCGTAAGAAATTGACAAGCCAAGGCCGAACCCTTTGCGGATTTTGGTAGAAAAGAACGGATCAAAAACCTTATTCAAGTCTTCCCTTTGAATCCCCTGTCCATTGTCGGCAACCTTGATCTCCACAACTGAGTCACTTTCGTTCAAGCTGGTCGCAATCATCAAAATTCCGCCGTCGGGCATCGCCTGAGCAGCATTAATAAACATGTTGAAAAATACCTGTTGAAACTGGTCCGGATCCAAATAGATATCGGGCAATTCATCATCATAGGCACATTGCACCTCAATATCCTGAAACAGGGTCTGCTGGGCAACCAGGCGCAAGGTTTGTTTAATAATCCGGTTGATCGAATCAAGCCGCTTTTCTGGAATCGATTCCCGGGAAAACTCCAGTAAGCCACGGACAATTTTTGCACAGCGTCTGGTTTCGGAGACCACGACCTCAAGGTTATCCTTAACTTGCGTCGGCAACTCCGGCGTTTTGGCCGCCAACGATGAGAACATCAATATCCCGCCAAGCGGATTATTGATTTCATGAGCGATACCCGCCACCAATTCACCCATTGAGGCCAACTTGGCCGACTGCACCAGTTGCGTCTGCATCTCCTGAATTTCTGTAGTTCGCTTTTCGACCTTCAATTCCAGGGTGTTACCCCAATCACGCAATTCCAACTGGGCCTGTGCCAGATTGCCGGCCATCGTGTTAAACGCTTCGCCAAGCTCACCGAACTCATCGGTCGGCACATTTTCAATCCGCGCATCCAGATCCCCGCGCGCCAGACACTTGGTGTGCCGGACCAACCGATTGACCGGCTCACAGATATATTTCTGGGTAAAGATAAATTGGCAGATCGACAACAGGACCAACATCACCGCAGTCGAAACAAAGACATCGGCATGATGATTGAAAGTCACCGCCTGCATTTTCTCCAAAGAAACAACAATATCGAGAATCCCGAGTTTTTTTTCTTCTTCCGAATGAAAATGGCACGCTGCCGTAAAACAACTTTCCTCATTGTAAATTGCCCGCGTCATTCCCAGAAAATCACTACCGTACGCATCGGTAAAAGTCCGGCTGCGGGTTTCGATGGAAGCATCAATCAGCGCGGTACTCTCGCCGACATGACAGAAATAGCACCCTTCGTCGCGGTTACTTAAGGCCGTGCCGATCTCGGTTTTGTCAGTCGAAAAACTGACCACCCCTTCGCGGCCGAAAATCCGAATCTGCTCAATCCGATCCATGGTTCCCACTTCATCAATCATCTGCTGCAACCGTACCCGGTCATCTTCCAGCATCAGGTAGTAGGAATTGTGCAGGATCATCTCACTGAGGGTATCGGCCTCGTACATGGCCTCGGCAAAAAAGCTGTCTTTCAGCGTATTGACGTTAAAAAATGCGAAGGTAAACATGATGACGAGCAGAGCGGTACAGGAAATTGCCGTATATTTAGATGCCAGTTTAAGCTGCATCCACGCCTCCAAGGAAAAACTTCTGCACCGCCAACGAAATATTCAAGCTGGACGGCAAAAAACAATAAAATACCGATACATACTGAACCAAACAGAGAAGTTTTTGAACCAATTTCTTCATCAACCTCCGTGTTTTATTCAAAGGGCGTCCTGCTGTTGCCCGAGAAAAAGCTGCAAGGCAGGGAAAAAACCCCGCCCTTGAAGAGTCTCAGCTGAACTAAAGCTAAGGGGCAAAGAAAATTCCCGCGCCCCTTAATCAGGCATTTCCATTGCCTTTCAGTGCCTGCTGGAGTATACAGGTTGCGTTTGTCTGACAACCTTTTTAAGTAGAGAAATAGAGATGGGTTATCGAAATCTGCGTGAAGCAATTAATGATCTGGACAGCAGCGGTCAACTGCTTCGGATCGACCTGCCGATTGATCCGAATATTGAAGCCGGAGTCATCCAACGCCGCGTTTACCAGGCCGGTGGACCTGCGCTGCTGTTCAACAATCTGAAGGGATGCGGTTTTCCTGCCGCAGCCAACCTGTTTGGCACCTTGGAGCGGACCCGCTATCTGTTTCGCGACACCCTCAAGCATGTCGAAACCCTGATCAAACTGAAACTAGAACCCAAAAGCTTGCTGCAAAACCCGGCAGCTCTGCTTTCGGCCCCAGCAGCCGCGTTCCATTTATTGCCGAAAAAAGTCAAAAACGGCCCGATTTTACAATGCCAAACAAGTCTCGGCAAACTGCCGCAGATCAAAAGCTGGCCGGATGACGGCGGTGCCTTCGTTACTCTGCCGCAAGTCTACTCTGAAAGCAGTCTGAAACCGGGGCTACGCTCATCAAATCTGGGGATGTACCGAGTCCAAATATCGGGCAACGACTATCTTCCCGATCAAGAAGCTGGTCTGCACTACCAGATCCATCGCGGGATTGGTGTCCACCATCGAGAAGCCCTGCAACTGGGACAACCATTCCGCGTTAATATCTTCGTCGGCGGACCGCCAAGCATGACGGTCGCCGCGGTTATGCCACTACCGGAAGGCATGCCGGAACTGGCCTTTGCCGGACTGCTTGCCGGCCACCGGATTCCGATGGTCCACCCTGCGGGCTTGCTGCCGATGCCAGCTGAAGCGGATTTTGTCATCTGCGGTACCGTCGACCCCAAGCAGCTCAAAACGGAAGGCCCATTTGGCGACCATCTCGGCTACTACAGCCTGGGACACGATTTCCCGCTGGTCAAAATTGATCGCGTCTACCATCGCCCAGATGCCATCTGGCCCTTCACCAGTGTCGGTCGCCCGCCGCAGGAAGACACCAGCTTCGGTGCTTTCATCCACGAATTAACCGGCGAATTGATCCCTGCTGTCCTGCCCGGCATCAAAGGCGTGCATGCCGTTGATGCCGCCGGGGTTCACCCACTGTTGTTGGCCATCGGCAGTGAGCGCTACACCCCCTACAACGATTTGTCTGAGCCGCAGGAATTGCTGACCCAGGCGAACGCCATTTTTGGCCAAGGACAATTATCTCTCGCCAAGTACCTGCTGATTGTCGCTGAAAATGACAATCAACGGCTCGACGTACACGACATTCCAGCTGTTTTCCAACATTTACTGGAAAGAATTGACTGGCGCCGCGACCTGCACTTTCAGACCCGGACCACCATCGACACCCTCGATTACAGCGGTCACGGTCTGAATCAAGGCTCCAAGGTGGTGATGGCGGCCGCCGGGCCGAAACGCCGCGAGTTGGCGACGGAAATCCCGGTAGAACTGCAACTGCCACGTGGCTTTAAATATCCTCGCCTCGCACTCCCGGGCGTACTATTGCTCGAAGGCCCGGCCTGCACTGCCTACCTTCCCGGCGAAGATCGTGACCTGTTGCGTCTGGCAAACAAATATTCAGCCGAAGATCCGATCAACCAGTTCCCGCTGATTCTGGTCGTAGATGATAGTGATTTCTGCGCGGCAACTCTGAACAACTGGATCTGGACCTGTTTCACCCGCTCCAACCCAGCGGCGGATATCTACGGTATCGAGACCACCGTGAAAGCCAAACATTGGGGCTGCAACGGCAGTTTGATTATCGACGCACGCAGCAAGCCACATCATGCTCCGGCGCTGATTGAAGATCCTGCAATCGAAAAACGTGTCGACCAACTTGCTGCCAAAGGTGGCCCGCTACACGGCATCATCTAAGAATGGAGTTTTTACTGTGTTGAAAGTCAAAGAACAATCTATCCAGATTCCCTCTCTGACACAATCGGTCGGCAATACCCCGCTGGTCGACATCTCAGCCCTGTGTAACAAACCGGGGGTGCGGATTCTCGCCAAGCTGGAAGGCAGTAATACCGGCGGCTCAGTAAAAGATCGCCCGGCACTCTACATGATCGAAAAAGCCGAGCAAAGTGGCGAACTGACACACAACAAGGTCATTCTCGAACCAACCTCCGGCAACACCGGCATCGCCATCGCCATGATCGGCGCGGCCAAAGGCTACAAAGTCAAACTGGTGATGCCAGCCTGTGTCAGTGCCGAACGCCGTGGCGTCCTCGAAGCCTATGGCGCCGAAGTGGTCCTCTCGCCGGGTTGTGAAGCGACCGATGGTGCCATCCGCCTGGCGCACAAAATTCTGGAGGCAAATCCAGATACCTACTATATGCCCAACCAGTATGCCAACCCGAACAACCCATTGGCGCATTACGAAACTACCGGCCCGGAAATCATGCAACAGTGCGCTGGCGAGATCGATTATTTCGTTGCCGGCATGGGGACATCCGGAACCTTGATGGGCATGAGTGATTACTTTGCAGATTATGCGCCACAAGTAAAAGTGATCGGCGTAGAACCGACCCTGGGACACAAGGTGCAGGGTCTGAAAAATATGCAGGAGGCGATCGTCCCAGCCATTTACGATGCCAATAAACTGCACCGCAATCTGGTGGTAGAAGATGAAGAAGCCTACGCAACCGCCCGTCAACTGGCAGTAGCCATGGGGATTTTTGTCGGCATGTCGAGCGGTGCCGCTGCTGCCGGCGCGCTCCGGATTGCCAAAGAGATTGAATTCGGCACGATCGTTACCATCCTACCGGATCGCGGAGATCGCTACTTGAGCACCAACCTGTTCCGTTCCAAGTGCGCCGACTGTCCACCTTGATGGTGCTTCCGGAATTACTCCAGAAACAGGCGGAAAAGTTACTTTTTAACTTCTGCTCTGAAACGGCAGATGACGTTCTGAGCCCGCGCCACTTGCGCTATCGAATCGAAGGCCGGCAAATCAACCTGTTTGAGGTGCGCTGTTGTATGCACAATCCAGAGCAACAACAGCTGCCGATGGCACAATTGCGTTACAACCCGGATTTGAACCAGTGGACGCTACATCACCAAAAGGGTGAACACTGGCAACTGTATCTCAACGTCAATCCGACCCTTGACCTGAGCAAACTGCTCAACGCTATCAAACAGGACCCGCTTGGCCATTTCTGGCAAGAATGAAAAAGAGGTTCCAACCAAATGCTGGCTGGAACCCCCTTAATTATATGCTCAATGCTTAAACGGAGAACCTAACGATCAAGTTCAAACTTATCCAGCCAGGTTCTCAATCCTTCCAGACAAGGTTTCTCGAACGTTTGACAGCCAAACGATTGCGCTCGATCAAGCTCTTCTCCCGTCCAGCTTCCTGACATAATGGCTCGCTGCCCAGTCTGCAACTTACATCCCTTAGCCAGCTGAGCCTCAATCATTTCCAAACCGGTTAGACGGGGCATCTGATTATCAGTCAGCAACAAATCAGCGCAAGGAGTGTTGACCGGACAATGCTCTGTTGCTGAGCACTGACAGATAAATTCCTCGGCATTACCAAAGCTGGCCACCTCGTAGCCGCGATCTTCCAAAACATCGATCAAAAAGTTGCGACAAGAGGCAACATCATCAATAACAACGATTTTGATTTTTTCTGTCATGGGCCCTCATCTAATGGCAATTCCAAGAGAGTGTAGTTACAAATGACCCAATTGTACTGACCAGATCTGACAAAAACCTCAACGCCTTACATTAATGACTAATTTATCTAGCGCCGGCAGATCAGTGCCACCCCCACCAGCAATAGCACCACCCCCAGTAGCCGCTTCATGTCGACCGGGATACCACGCATGCCAAACACGCCATAGTGGTCCATCACCAATCCGGCCAGCAGTTGCGAAACGATGGTCAATGCCAACACTGCGGTGGTGCCGATGCGCGGGACACCGACAATGGTCATGGTGACAAAAAAAGCGCCGAACAAACCGCCGCTGAGTTGCCACCAATCAACCTCACTGATTTTACGAAAACTGCCCTGTGCGGTGGTTAAAGAAATCAACAACAACACCAGCGTGCCGACGGCAAAAGAGATGGTTGCCGCCTGCAGGTAGCCGGTCTTTTCGGCCAGTCGGGCGTTAATTGACGGCTGCACCGCGACAGCAACACCACCGGCAACCATCAAAATCATCAACATCAAATTCGACATTTAGCGCTCTTCTTCAATTTGCCCCTGACAATCGAGGCAAAAGGGGGATTCCGGACGTGCCTTTAAACGAGGAAACCCGATCGGCTCTTCACAGCGCCGGCACTCCCCGTAGCGCTGCTGTTTGATCGCCTGCAGAGCTGACTCGATCAACTGCAGGCGCCGCTGATTAGCGGCCCGATTAGCCTTGGCCATCGCTTGCTGCTGCAGAGCGTCCATCCGTGATAAGCGGCCAATCGGCTGATCCAGATCGACCGCCTGACTGCTCTGTTTTGAGTCGCTCAGTAATTGTTCCAGTTCGCAGCGCAACTGCAACATATCGCCATGCAGTTCCTGCTCTTGTGCAGAGGTCAACTCATCCATCAGGCCGTCCGGCGACGGGCCAACTTGGAAACCATTTTAAAATCATCGCTACCAGCGACGCCAACCAGCTGAAATAGGGCAATCTCGGTGGTGGTCAAAACGGCACCCATCTGCGCCGCCATAGCAATCGCGGTCTGATAATCAGACTTGAAGCGTGAACAGATGGCATCACGAACCAGATGCACGACGTAACCACGATCAAGCAGATCGATCATCGTCTGGTAAACACAAACGTGGGATTCCATCCCCACCAGCACCACCTGCTTGGCGCCGGTTTTTTCCAGCGCTGCCATAAATTTAGGCTCACCGGCACAGCTAAAGGCGACCTTCTCAACGCAATCCTGCTGAGTAGCGGCGGTCAGTTCTTCAATGGTATGGCCGAGTCCACGCGGGTACTGCTCGGTGGCGATCACCGGCAAACCCATTGCCTTGAAGCCCTCAACCAACATATTGATATGCCCGACCAACTGGCCACAGATCCGCTCGTCCATCGCCGGAATCAGCTTTTCCTGCACATCGATGACAACCAACACCGCCTTCTCTTTTTCGAGCCAGTATTTATCTTTAATCTCTGCCATTTCGTGTCTCCTTGTCGATTCAGGGATGAGCTTATGAGTATAGAGGGTCGTAATTCGTTTGCAAAAGCTTTCTTCAATCAAAGTGGCTATGGCGTGTTTTTTACTTTTCATTTTTTAAGACAATCTCTATGATGGCGCACTTTTTCAAAAAAAACCAACAAATGCCTGATAAAACAACATTTATTGCAGGTGTAGTTTGTTCAAATTCGACTAGAATTAAAACGATAATTGGCGAAAACAGTCAGCAGCTTCAAATCACGACACATCGAGGCACTATGAACAGAATTGAAATCGGCTGGCGCGAGTGGTTGGCGCTGCCAGAGTTGAATATCCAAGCGATCAAAGCCAAAATCGACACCGGTGCACGGACCTCGGCACTGCATGCATTCTTTGTTGAGCCCTTCATCCATGAGGGTCGCGAAATGGTTCGCTTTGGAGTTCATCCGCTGCAGGGCCGTGAGGATATCGAAATTATCTGTGAGCATCCGGTCAAGGATTATCGCCAGGTCAGCGATTCTGGTGGCCACCGGGAAATGCGTTACGTGATAGAAGCGACAGTTCAACTCGGCGCAAAACGCTGGCCGATTGAGATGACACTAACCAATCGTGACAGCATGAAGTTTCGGATGTTACTGGGGCGCACGGCAATGCGCGAAATCACGGTTTCCCCCGATAAATCATTTTTATTCGGCCGTCCCCAACATGACCTGTACCTAGGGGCAAAGTGAGGTTGCCATGAAAATTGCTATTTTATCCAGAGGCCCAGAGCTGTACTCCACCCGCCGCATGGTTGAAGCCGCCGAACAACTCGGTCACGATGTGCGGGTCGTTGACCCGCTGCTCTGCTACATGACCATCGCTACCCAGCGACCTTCCATCCACTACAAAGGCGAAGAGCTGACCGGCTACGATGCGATTATTCCGCGTATCGGCGCTTCGATTACCTTTTACGGCACCGCCGTGGTCCGCCAGTTTGAAATGATGGGCGTTTACAGCATCAACGAATCGGTGGCTATCAGCCGTTCCCGCGATAAACTGCGCAGCCTGCAGCTCTTGGCCCGTAAAGGGATCGGCCTGCCGGTGACCGGTTTTGCCCACTCAACCAAATACACCAAGGATCTGATCGAACTGGCCGGCGGAGCGCCGCTGGTGATCAAACTGCTGGAAGGCACCCAGGGAATCGGCGTGGTGCTGGCGGAAACCGGCAAGGCCGCTGAGAGCGTTATCGAAGCCTTTCGCGGGCTAAAAGAAAATATTCTGGTGCAGGAATTTATTAAGGAAGCGCAAGGTGCCGACATCCGCTGTTTTGTTATTGGCGACAAAGTGGTTGCAGCAATGAAACGCCAAGGAAAAGAGGGGGAATTCCGCTCCAACCTGCATCGTGGCGGCAATGCCAGCATCGCCCGTCTGACTCCCGAAGAACGCTCAACGGCGGTGCGCGCAGCCAGAATCATGGGACTGAATGTCGCCGGAGTCGATCTGCTGCGCTCCAATCACGGCCCGGTGGTCATGGAGGTCAACTCCTCCCCAGGTCTGGAGGGGATCGAAACCGCGACAGAAAAAGATGTCGCCGGACAAATTATCCAATTCATCGAGAAGCAGGCTAAACCGGGCCGCACCCGTACCAGAGGCAAGGGATGAATCGCGCCAGCCCCTTTGAAATCGGCGGGACAACGGTCTCGCCTGGTAACCGGGAGACCGTCAACCTGCCGATGGCCCGATTCTATACCAACAACGAAATGACCTTGCCGGTGCATGTCATCCATGGCCGGCGCAGCGGCCCGGTGATGTTTGTCAGCGCTGCTGTCCACGGTGACGAAATCAACGGCGTGGAAATTATCCGCCGGCTCCTCAAAGTTCGGGCGCTGAGCTCCCTAAAAGGAACGCTGCTGGCACTGCCGGTCGTAAACCCTTTCGGTTTTATTCAGCGATCCCGATATCTACCTGATCGCCGCGACCTTAATCGTTACTTTCCCGGCACGCAAAAAGGCTCCCTCGCCAGTCGCCTTGCTTATCTTTTCATGAATGAAATCGCTACCCGCTGTGATTTCGGTATCGACCTGCACACCGGTTCCAACTTTCGCAGCAATCTACCGCAAATTCGCGCCAGCCTGGATGACCCAAAAACCATCGAGATGGCATCCGCTTTTGGTGCCCCGATCGTCGTTCCTTCGGAATTACGCGACGGTTCACTGCGCGAAGCGGTTGCCGCACTCGGCAAGCCGGTGCTGATTTACGAAGCTGGCGAGGCGCTTTACTTCAATGAATCGGCCATCCGTACCGGTTTGCGTGGAATAATCAACGTCATGCGCCACACCGGCATGCTCCCGACTAATCGCCGCGCCAAGCGCCGCGAACCAATTATCACCGACCGAACCAGTTGGGTGCGTGCCAGCATGAGCGGGACCTTTTCCCGCAAAGCGCAGATGGGAAGTTTGGTCAAAAAAAATAGCCTGCTCGGCATTCTCAGCGACCCGCTCGGTGAAGACCGGGAAGAGGTCCTAGCACCATTTACCGGTGTCATCATCGGCCAATTGACCCTGCCTTTGGCCCACGAAGGGGATGCCTTGATTCATCTAGCAAAAGTCCCTGACTCGGAAGAGGCGGAGGAAACACTGGATGTATTCACCTCGACCTTGACCGATGAGGATTTCGGTTTGGAGCGCTAACCTCCGCAACAGAGGAGAGACCTGATGCAACCCTTGCATAAGCCGTTCGAAACAGTGACCTCTTTATTCAGAAGCTCACCCAAGCAGGTCGGTCTGGCTCCCGGCACGCTGATCCATGTTGGCGAGCAGAAGGTCGAAGAGTCTTCCATCTCCTACATCGATTACGATGCCGACGGGCTGACAATGGAGATGGACGTGCCCCTCGAGCGCTGCCTGAACCTTAAAGCTTCCCCCACCGTCAGCTGGATCAACCTTGACGGTATACACGATATTTCCGATGTCGAGGCCTTCGGCAAAGCCTTCGACCTGCACCCCCTGGCGATGGAAGATATCCTCAACACCGGGCATCGACCGAAAATTGATGAATTCGAACACTACCTGCTGATCATTCTGAAAATGCTCCGTTTTGATGATCAGACCAGCCAGATCGAAACAGAGCAGATTAGTCTGGTGCTGACAAAGAACAATGTCCTAAGCTTTCAGGAACAACCGGGGGATGTATTTGATGGTGTCCGTGAGCGGCTGAAACGCACCAGCGGTCGAATCCGCCAGCGCGGTCCCGACTATCTGACCTACGCCCTATTTGACTCGATCGTCGACAGTTATTTTCATATTCTGGAAAAGATCGGCGACCGTCTGGAATCTCTGGAAAGAGAACTGATCAGTCAACCGACACAAGAAACTCTGCAACAGGTCCATCATTTCAAGGGACAACTGATTTTGCTGCGGAAATCGGTCTGGCCGCTACGCGAACTGGTGAACTCCATGTTACAGGATGAGTCACCGCTGATTGATGAGACAACCAACGTCTTTCTGCGTGATCTCTCCGATCACATTATGCAGATTTTCGACACCCTGGAAACCTTCCGCGACACCGCTTCGGGGCTGATCGACCTGTACATGTCGAGCATCAGTCATAGAATGAACGAAGTAATGCAGGTGCTGACAATTATGGCCGCACTGTTTATCCCGCTGACTTTTATCGCCGGGATCTACGGCATGAACTTCGAGGTGATGCCAGAACTGAAATGGCGCTTTGGCTACCCGATGGTTTGGGCGCTGATGCTCACCTGCGCAACCGGCATGCTGATCTATTTCAAGAAGAAAAAATGGTTCTGAAAGTGAGGCGATCATGAAGATAGCAAGAGTGTTCGACTCCCTGCTGCTGATTTTACTGTTTATCTCTCCAGTTTTTTCTGCAGAAACGCCTAAAAATGAGACGGAAGCCATCATCTACCCCGGCATTGGCGAAGTCGTTCCCCGCGCCACCGCATTGAGTGAAGAAGCCACGGGCACCGAGACCAAGTTGCAGCAACTGGTCATCACCAAGAACTATGCCAACCGGTTGCAGGAAATTCTGGACCGCCATACGGAGCTCAAACAGCGAGTATCCAGCTATGGACCAATCGAAAGCTGGTATTTCGACCGGCAACTCGAAGTCAGCAGCGCCCTGAAAGCTCTCGATAAAAACCTCCGCCAATTACAGCAGGAAATTGCCACTCAACTGAATGCCGTCGATGCGTTGCGCAGCGCATGGCAAGGACGAAAAACCTTCTGGCAAGAGTGGGAGATACAGCTTAAAGAAGAGAAAACCAAGCGCCCGAGCGACACCTTTTCCCAGGTAATGAAGATCACCGGACAGGTAATTACGGCGGCAGATAAAGGCAGTCCACCACTGGTGGATCTGCAAAAAAAGATCTCCTCCCTGCAGCAAGAGGTTCTTGAGCAGATCGGTCAGACCGAGGCCGCACTGGCAAAATTGCGCCATGAACTCTTTAAGCGTAACGGCCACTCCCTGTTCAAACCGGCCTTCTGGCAGCAGTTTACTCCTGAACTCTGGCAGATGACCCAGCGGGAACTGCGCGGCAGCCTGCAAATTCAAACTGATTTTTATCGCAATAATCTGATGCTGATTTCAGCGCAGATTCTCTTTGCTCTGATAACCACAAGTCTCATCTATCGCTATCGTTCAGCCATCGACAATTCCAGTCACTGGCATATCCTCACGCAACATCCGATTGCTACCGGCCTGTTTGCCGCCATCGTCTTTTTGAGTTTCTTCTACACCGGGATTTCACCACTATTTCGCCTGCTGCTGGCAACCTTTGGCCTCTGTTCCGCCGTGCAATTGATTCGCGGACTGATCAAAACTCGACCGGTTCTTTTTTGCCTTTACAGTTTTACCTTTCTTACCCTGCTGACGCTGACAATCCGCTTGACCGGGCTGCCACTGCCCTACTATCGGTGTTATTTGCTTCTCCTGAACCTGATCCTGCTACCACTCTTATTGTTCCTATTTCGCTACTGCAGAAAAAGATTGGAATTGGTCAAAGCGATTTTCTGGTTCCGTCTGCTCGGCTTGCTGCTATTGATTGCCCTGGGAGCCAATCTGTCCGGTTATGTCACTCTGGGACTGCGCGCAATCGAATCGTCGATTGAATCGGTCATCGTTATCCTGTTCGCCATCCTCACCTATAAAATCGGACTCGGCGCTCTGACCTTTCTCTTTTCCCGCGCCTCAATTCGCAAAAACCTGATCATCTATAACTTCAGTCGTAACTTTCAAAGGCGCTGCGAACGCTGGTTAAGCCTTACCCTTTCCTGCTACATCGCGCTCTACCTCTCAACCATCTGGGGCTTTTACAGCTCCTCCGCTCAAGCCTGGGACGCTTTGCTTTCAGTTTCTCTGACGGTCGCCAGCTATCAGATCAGCCTTGACATGGTGCTGCTGGTGATCTTGGTTTTTTACCTGAGCCTGGAACTTTCCTGGCTGCTGCAAGTGATTCTGGATCAACATCTGTTTGAACGCCGGAACTATGATCGCGGCGTGCGCGACTCGGTCAAAAAACTGCTGCACTATACCCTGGTGCTGATCGGTTTTCTGCTGGCGGCTGGGGCGGCCGGCTTTAAACTGCAGAATTTTCTGGTTCTGGCCGGAGCTTTAGGCATCGGTATCGGCTTCGGTTTACAGGATATTGCCAATAACTTTATCAGCGGCATCATTCTTCTTTTCGAACGACCAATCAAGGTCGGAGATGGGATATTGATCGATAACGATTACGGTACCGTCAAGCGCATCGGTCTGCGTTCGACGGTAGTTGAAACCCTCGACCAGGCGGAACTGATTGTCCCCAACGCACAAATCGTTTCACAGAAAGTCACCAACTGGACCCTCTCCACACGGCGGGTCCGCATGGTCCTGCCGGTCGGTGTCGCCTACGGCAGCCCGTTGGAACGGGTGCAATCGATCTTGCTTGAAGCGGGAGAACAGCACCCCGACGTTTTAGAAACCCCCAAACCTTCGCCGATCTTTGTTCAGTTTGGCGACAGTTCTCTTGATTTTGAACTACGGGTTTGGATCAGTGATGTCGACAAGCGACCCAAGGTCAAAAGTGAGTTGCTACTCTTTATCGACCAACGTTTCCGTGAAGAAAATGTTGAGATCCCTTTTCCGCAACGAGATCTGCATCTACGCTCCGTCTCTCCAGGGGTTCTGCCGGAGGCAGGTCCATCGGAGACGCCGACATAAAAAAGCCGCCCACATGGGGCGGCATCAAATTGCACCGAGGAGACTCGCGGTCAAGGGTGGTGATCACCCTTGCTTTCCATAAACGCCGGAAAGATCATATTGAGAAAATAAAAGAGAACAAAGGGCGTTGCGATAACCAGCAAAGCGCCACCCAACCCTTCTTTGAAGGTCTCAAGGTCATGCGGAATAATCGGCAAGCTGTAGTGCATGAAACCATTAAACGTCAGTGAAAAAGCCTGTCCACCGATGACCACGTTCCAACGCATCATAAAGACACCGAACAACACGAGAATCGATGCTAACGCCGCACGCCGAACGGTAACACCAGGCAGCAACAGCATAATAAATGGCAGGATATTACCAATACCATACTGCATGATAAAGATTTTGGTGAAGTCATGCTCAAACAGCACGTCGCGTAAAATATCCCAAGATTTGACTGCCGTGTAGCCACGAAAGATCATATCGAGAACTTCCAGTGTCAGCGCCAGAGTCATAAATATCAGCAAATATTTTGAGGTCATCTTGACCTCATGTTCCTGCACGCTGCGCAGATGCTCGTAATCGACGGCCACCGCCCCATGAGCTATCCCATCCGGCAAGAGGATATTCTTACCCCGCTTGGCTGCCCATTTGCGGATCTCCATAAAGACGTAATAGCAGACAATACAAAGGGCGATGCCCGAAACCACCGCAGAACAAATAAAGATCACCGGCATCAGCGGTGTCATCCACAGCGCATTGGCCTTGACCGAACCGAAGATGAATCCGGCGTAGCCATGCAAGAAACAAGCAACCGGAATCCCGAGGCCAGCGAGGAACTTAACCGCCTTATGGTCCGAAACCAGGGCTTCCTTCGAGGTATCCATCGCCCCCAATGAGATCAGTTTGTAGATCAACAGCAACAGACTTTCGTAAACGCTGCGATCGTCTTTTGCCGAGAGTCGGTGCACTGATGCGACAATAAACTCGCGATAGACGAACCAGATTTCGGCCGCGACGATGCAAGCGTAGGTCATAAAAACGATACCGAAGGCCGAGATCGCCGAGGTGAAGTGCGGTGTCATCAGCACATGTATGCCTCGCAACGGCTGCATCAAATGCAGCATCAACGGCATCATCGCCACCGGCAGCAGGGCAAAGGAAAAAACCAGCGCAAAACGGGCAATCTCTTTGAGTTTCTCAACCTCAAAAACATGATAGAGCGAGGAGAGCACAAAGGCCCCGGCGACCAGACCCGTCATATATGGATACATGACAATCTGGATCGACCAGTAAACATATTCATTCGGCAGAACAAAGAGATCCTTTAAAGTCCAGGCTTCACCATGAACGACCATCTGCGCGACTTGTTCAACCATGGCTAGTGCACCTCCTTGTTCAATCCAATATAAAAGACCTGTGGCTTGGTGCCGTACTCATCACGCAGCACCCCGACCCGCTGGGTCATGATCGCCTTGGCCACCGGGTCGTTCTGGTCGCGCAGGTTGCCAATCTGTCGGGCACCGAAGGGGCAGGCCTGGGCACAGGCGGTGTTGCCACCCTTGCTGATCCGGTGGTAACAAAAGGTACATTTGTCTGCGACATGCTCAACCGGATGGAAGAAACGCACCCCGTAGGGACAGCCCATGATGCAGTAGCCGCAGCCGATGCACCACTTTCGGTCGACCAGCACCGCGCCATCAGCGGTCTGGTAGGTCGCGCCGACCGGACAAACCTGCACACAGGCCGGTGTTTCGCAGTGATTGCAGAGTTTGGGAACAAAAAAAGCCTGAGCGACATCATCATCCGGAACCTCTCTCATTCCCGAATGGTTTTGGTCGAGCTGTTTGTTAGTAAATCCGTTGAGAGCGCCTTTCGGTGAATCCATCACCACTTCACCGTCTTTGGTAATGACATAACGCTCAACCCAAGTCCGGGTGACGTTGGCTTCCAGTGGGATATCATTTTCTGTTTTGCAGGCTTTGACGCAAAATCCGCAGCCGACACACTTGTGGGTATCGACCAGAAAGCCCCAACGCAGATCGGGATTAGCGGCCAACACCTCCTGGGGGTCGAGAAACTCTAACATCGCCATAGAAACAGCAGCCCCGGAGACAAACACGGCCGTGCTCTTTAAAAAATCACGTCTCTTCATGTTTACATCTCCTCCAGGCTCGGATTGTGCGGGTTGTGACACTCGCTGCACTCGATATCGGTATTGTGCTGCTGGGGATCGATGCCGGCAATGTCATTACGACCGCTTGAGGGCATGTAAAGTTCGGAATGGCAACGCAAGCAGAGATCACGGCTGCGATCAATGGCCAAGGTTTCCGGGTCTTCTGGGTGATTAAAAGCGGCTCCGTGGCAATTCTCGCAAGGGATCATGGCATGAGCCGAAGCGCTTAGACTCTCGCTGTTGTCCTCATGACAATCGCTGCAATAGCTACTGTCCTTATACTTGGCCGGATAGGCTTTCCACTCCTGCTCGTTACTCATCCGGTGGAAACCGAAGGTATAACCGCGCTCTTGTGAGCCGAAATCATCCGGCACGTAGAATAGCCTGAGCAACAGAATCACAACGACTAAGCCGATAACCACATACAGTGGTCGCCACACATGTGCTTTCACAAAAACACCTCCGCTCGCTCATAAAACAGTGTTTTCAATTATTCCGATCTCGATCAAATCTGTCAAGAACTTTATCTAAATGAGCTATCCATGCCTACAAATGGATGGAGATTTCAATAATCACAGCTCGACACATAGGTCGGCAATGCTTCATCTGAAGTTTACTATTGAACTAGATCTTTGTTTTTAATAGAATACTGTTCTACGATAAGGGGTTCTGTCACATAAGGAGTGTATTATGAGCCGCGAGCTGCCCCCCCTTGAGCAACAGATTCTCCATCTTAGCGAGCAAGTTTCGCAATTAAATCAGCGAGTTGCCAAACTCGAACGGTCGACAACCGGCAGCAGTGCGGTCGCCAAGCAACCCAACCCTCCAACCCCCAGCCCGGAAGTGAAAACGCCGAACGAGTCACTGCTGCTAGTTGGCAGTAGTTCAATGTTACAATATATTTCCGTGCTCTGCTTCTTACTGGTTGCAGCACTTGGTCTGCGGGCATTAACCGACAATGGTTTACTAAATCTGCAACTCGGCTCGATCCTCGGACTTTGTTACTCTTCAGCCCTGATCATCGGCAGCCATCTCCTCTATCGTCACGACAAAGCCCTGGCCCCCCTCTTCAGCACGACCGGCGCACTATTAATGTTCATCATTTTGGTCGAAAGTTACGCACGCTTTGCTTCACTTCCGATGACGATCGTCTATGCCATGTTAGCCGTAACCGGTATCGGCATGGCCTTGATCAGCTATGCAAACCACGTCGCTTTGCCGATTATTATTGGCACCCTTGGTATGTGTCTAGCCGGGGTTGCCATTGACTATCCCAATCCCTACTTTCCATTTCTCGGCCTGCTCCTGTGGACAACCAATATTCTTGGCTACTTCGCGACACGCCTGAAACGCTGCTCATGGCTGCGCTGGCTGTTGCTGCTCATCACGCATTTTATGCTTCAAATCTGGGGCCTCAAATTGAGCGGAAACCTTCTTAAGGGAGGGCAAGCAGAAGCGCTTGCCCCGGGCTGGTTTATCCCCATCGTGGCACTGATCGGCTTGTCCTTCATGATAATTTCGCTGTTCGGGATTATCCGTAGCGGCGAGGAAAAGATTTCCAAATTTGATTTTTCACTGCCCGCCATTAATGCCGGCTGGTGTTACGTCGCGGGTATTTATGCGCTAAAAGATCCGGTCGCCTTCGGTACTCCGGCAGCCGCTGCCGCCCTCGCCCACTTCGGACTCGCCTATTGGCTTTCGACCCGTCAAAAATGTAATGCCCCCGGGACTAACACCTTTATCGCTGGCGGTACGATCCTGGCCTGCCTGTCCCTACCAGCGCTGCTTGGTGGACTGTTGGCCCCCCTGCCGATCCTCGCCGGACTGGCCCTGACCATCAGCTATTATTCACGTCAATGGCAAAGCGGCGGTATGCGCATCACAGCAACCCTGCTGCAGAGCTATATCTGCCTGTTGCTTGGCATCGAACTTCTCAGCAATGGCATGCCCGCCAATCCTGCAACTACGATTCTTGCCGCAGGCCTCTGCGGACTCCTTGCCCTCATGCAATACAATTTTTTCCGCAGACATAAACCACCCAGATACTCGCAGTTTTTTTCCCGGATCGATAAAAGGGATGTTTCCGCCATCTTCGCCTTGCTGGCGAGTCTGGCCAACATCTACATTATGGCCATTGCTCTAATTCATGCCCTGCTGGCGCACTATTATGGCGGCGCACTGGTCATAGCCTTCACCGCCAGCCAATCACTGGTTATCAACGGGACTGCTATCGTCCTGATGATTATCGCTGTCATGCACAAAAATAAGGAGCTGCGCAATCTTTCCATTTTGATCACCCTGATTGGCGGGGCCAAGGTTTTCATCATCGATATGCTACAAGTCAGTGGTACATGGTTGGTTGCCAGCATTTTCGCCTTCGGCATTGCTGCCGCACTGGAATCTTTAGTCCTGGCTCGCTGGCAAACCGACAAGGTGACTGTCGATCCAAATCAACAGGAGTAACAACCATCAGTGGAGCCAACAAACCACCTAGATTTTGACAAAAAAGGCCCTGCTATCCAATGGACAACAGGGCCTTTTTACGCCGAGATAACAAACCGATCGCAAGCGATCCGCGATCAACCGCTAGCGGTTAATTTTCACCGAGCAGGGTCTTGAGGATTTCCGGATCTTCCTCATCTTCAGCGAGGATGGTGTGGCAGGTATCACAATCCATCGAGATCACCTCGCCACTCTCAGCTTCGTGCTCTTCATTGTGACAGCGGAAGCAACCCATCTCATTGGCGTGACCCAGGTGGCTCGAATAGGTATCCCACTGAACGTTCATTTCCGGAAAAACATTTTCCTGGTAGGCGGCCTGCACACCAGCAATCGCCTTGGCGATGCGCGGACGATCATTTTCATAAATATCCGCATAGTCATTTTTGTAAAAATCGGTCAGAGCATTGGCAATGGCGGAGCGCGCTTCTTCACCAGTGGCATAGACAGCGTCAGTCACAACAGCCATCGCCTGTTGCTTGATGTAGGGCAAATCATTGGGGATTTCGTTGGTGATCATCTTGCCATCAATCGCCTTATCTGCCGGCAGATAAACGTGACTCGGACGGTTGTGACAGTCCATACAGTCCATCACCCGCTCTTGCAAATGGGTCGCCGCAGCCAACTGCTCATCGGCCTCACTGCCGCGGTAGATAATTTCCTGACCATCAGTCGCCTTCTGGGCAACCTCTGGGATAATGGAGCGCTGCCAGTCAGCAGCCTTGTAGGTAATCTGATTCTCCGGCGCGACATGCCAGTGGATCCCATGTGAATCGGCAGATTTATCGCCAGCACTGCCAATTTTTAACAGCAGAACGGTTTTGACGTGGGTATTTTGCTCATCCTCAAGGAACTTATCCTTAACAACCA
Organism: Desulfuromusa ferrireducens; assembly: GCF_055389805.1. Lineage (NCBI taxonomy): Bacteria > Pseudomonadati > Thermodesulfobacteriota > Desulfuromonadia > Desulfuromonadales > Geopsychrobacteraceae > Desulfuromusa > Desulfuromusa ferrireducens. Next base: position 1,345,117 of record NZ_AP042415.1, on the reverse strand, counting down.
GCTTATCACCAACGAACTTCTCTGGCCGGTGACACTGTTCACAGGTATCGCGAGCCGGGCGCAAACCATGAACCGGTGTTTCAATCGGCCGGGCGAAGGTGCCGGCAACAACGGCATAGAGCTGGCGAGCACCGGAGATCTTCGACTTAACAAACCAGGAAGCACCAGAGCCGATGTGACACTCGACGCAATGGACCCGCGAGTGTGCCGAGTTCTGATAAGCGGTATATTCAGGCGTCATCGGCACGTGACAAACTTCACCACAGAAGGCATTCGACTCCATGTAGTGGTAACCACTGTAAGCGAGGACACTAACAACGAACAGATTAATGCAGGTCAGAAAAACACCGATAAACACCAGCTTGCGGATTTTATTGTAGCCAGACTCATCAGCCAGCTTATCGCGGAAATAGGCCAACGTGAACAGGCGAACCTCTTCTTGTCCCCGAGCAAAAAACAGCCCGACAAAGATCAGGACCAAACCGCCAATAAACCCAGGACCGAGCATCATATAGATAAAACCGGCAAAGTACGGATTGGGGATATGGAAGGTAATGTCGTAAAGGACAGCGCCAAGCAGGAAGGGAAAAGTGACCGTAACGATCATCGCTCCAAGTAAAGAAATCCTACTGTGGGCGATGCCCTTGAGAAAGGCCTTGGGGATGTCAGACAGTGATGTAGCCATTGAGATAATTACTCCTTGTTAGACTTTCTACGAAACAAACCACCCCGCCTTACGGAGTAATATTCGAAACAGCTAATTAAAAACCATGTAGTGTTTTGGTGGGGAAAAATAAGGTTGCAAAGCTAGCACCACGGTAAACAATTGTCAATATCAATAATACGAACAATAAATCAATGTTCTATTATTAATATAAAAATAACAATATGAATAGTCCGCTAAATTATCTATATTTTATCAGGGCTTAGCAATCTGACAAGTGGGAAAGGAAAAGATAAACAACTACAGACGGTTGCGCAGTATGCGCATAACTAAAACACCGAGGATTGAAAAGACCAGCCCAACACAGACCAACAGATAACCAATCGCGTGGCCTTCCCCCCAGCCCCAAAGATCCTTGCCCTTCATCAGCAAGATCAGCCCGGCGCCGGCAAAAGTAGCAATACCACCGAAGATATAGACGACAATCGCGATCACCGACCAGATCAATTCTTTATCTTTCATGATTCCTCTACGGTAAAAAGAAAGGGGTTGCCGAACGGCAACCCCTTTCGGATAGATGTCGACAATAGCGCTTAATGGAAGCCGCTGGTCATAAATGCGTAGATCATCAGGAACAGCAAGACAACCCCGATAAGCACAGCAGTAAAGCCGAAACCCTTGACAAAGAAGTCATAGGCGATGCCACTCGGCTTCTCCTTAACGTAGTCCTCAAGAATGCCTTCTTCTTGATAACGCTTCCACTGATCACCACGCTCTTCGATGAACTCTTCCTTCGGCAGTTCGCCGTTGAAGATAACGAAGTCCATCGGGAACTTCTCCGGACGGCCGTGGGTATTGAAAAAGTGGACGGTGAAGATAAAGCCGGTCGCCAACAGTGCCTCATCCGAGTGGATGATGGTGGCGACGTTAAACACCCAGCCTGGCAGCACCGAGCCGAAGATCTCCGGAAACCAGAGCATCAAACCGGAGCCACCGATGGCGAACATACCCCAGAAGACGGCGATGAAGTCGAATTTCTCCCAGTAAGTCCAGCGATCGAAGGTCGGCTTGGGACCGAGGAACAGGAACCAGCGGACCATGTTAGTGACGTCCTGAATGTCGCGCAGGTTCGGACAGAGCGACTCGGGACCGAACAGGCGCTGGAAGAAGTCAACCGGCGACTGCAGCCTGTAGAACAGGAACTTAGCGCTCATATAGAGTGCAGCGCCGAAGTAAACACCGGTAATAACCGCACCGATCCGATGCAGGAAGGCCGCGACATCAGCACCGCCATAGAAGTTCATCATCACCACGGACCACTGCTGGCCGGCGAACTTGAGCGGGATACCGGTCAGCGACAGCAGCAGGAAGCTGGTGATAACCAGCAGGTGCAGGATGATATGCGTCTTGGTAAAGCGACGATAGATCTTGTGGGCATCCGGGATAACATGATGCTTACCAGCGATCATTTCTCGTTTTTTCTCGCGGTTTTCAACAAAACCACGGAACAACCAGAGCAGGGTGTGGATCCAGAATACTGCAAAGGTACCGAGCAGCAGACCGGTCATGGTGATATAGGTGTAGAAGAGAATCGGGTAATTCTCTTTATCGGTCATCTTGCCGTGCGAGTAGAACTTGGTGAACTGTGTGGTCGAGTTTTCGTGACACTGGGCACAGGTGGCAACCAGGTTATCCGGGTGTAGGCTCGATTTCGGATCGTCATGCGGAAGAATGGCATGAGACGTATGACAATCGGCACAACCAGCGACCAACTCCGGGAAGCCGAGGCGGTAGTTCTTGCCATGATAGCTATCAAGGTAAGTTTCAACAGCGATTCCATTGACACCGTTTTTTTCCATCAACTCATGGTCTGCATGACACTTCTGACAGACATTGGTGTGAAAGGCGCGGGTATCGTGATCGGCGGCATCACCAATTTCTCTGATCTCGTGAAGGTTGTGACAATCGAGACAGGCGGCCGAATCCATGTTACCGGCCTGAATCGCCTTGCCATGAACGGAGGCATGAAAGACTTCATGGGCATCATCGTGACACTCACCGCATTTTGCCGTGGCAATCCGCTTATCGTCATTCCAGGCAGTCTGAGCGTGAATTTCAGAGTGGCAGGAAGCACATTCAATATCATTGAGCTTGTGAACACTGGAATAGTGTTCAGCCGTCTCTGCCTTATGACAGCGGACGCACTTGACAGTTTCGGGCATCAGTTCGCCCTCCATGTGCATGCCGAGATCTGTCAATTCAATGTGGCAGGCCACGCAGCCGTTCATACCATGCACGGAGGCAGCAAACTCCTCCGCTGAAATCACGTCATCATGGCACTCCAGACAAGCCTCTGGTGAAGCGATCAGGTGGTTCTCAGCAAAAGACTGGGAACCTAGCGCCAGAAAAATCAGCGCCAGAAAAATTAGCAACCGGGTCGTTCTCATCAAAACATCTCCTTTTTGAAATGACCTACAGATAAAAGACATCCCTCAAAACGGCAAGCAAACATACCGCTGACCAGGAGTGAGCAGCTCCCGGACACATGAGACATATCAATAGTTAACAGCGTAAATCGATCAGGGACTCGCAAAAACCTAAGAGGCAGTCCAGAGCTACAACCGCCCAGAATTTCTGGAATTTAATACTGGGATAATCTGACAAGGTCTTGGCAATCGCCAACACAACAGAAAACCACCTCTTAACAAAATCATTACAAAAAAAATTAGATGTCATAAATTGACATCATAAAAACAACAGAAAGCCCGAACCGGTCACCATATATGTTTTTTTATATATCAGAGTACGTGAATTCAGCACGAGTTATCAGACAAACATCGCCGCAAATCATAGCACAACCAGCAATTGCCGCAACAAAAAAACCCTGATTCTCGCCTATTTATTGGGTGCTTAGAGAGGACGGGCTAACAAATAAGCAGACCCGCCAAACCAGCGAAATTCCACAAAAAAAGAGGCGGACCCGTTTGGGCCCGCCTCTTTTCAAACACATGTAAGCTGTTCTTACTTCGCGAGAAGTTGAAGAACCTGCTCGGTGAAGGGGTTGGCAAAAAGGATAATCATGGCCACAACGAAGACGTAGATAGCCAGGGACTCGACCATTGCCAGACCGATCATCATGGTGGTCAGGATCTTACCGGAAGCGCCTGGGTTACGGGCAACACCCTCACAAGCAGCTTTGATAGCCATACCTTGACCAATACCGGTACCGACAGTACCAAGACCCATGCCGAGACCAGCTGCGACCATACACCATGCAAAAAATTCCATTGTCATACTCCTTCTGTTTTCAAGTTTTATTGTTCCTATTTTATATAGGACGTTTTTTCGCACCTGCGAAAATGAATCAATCGATAGCCCGAAACTGATCGGGCTGAATAAATTAGTGAGCCTCTTCCAGAGCGCCGGCGATATAGATCATAGCCAGCAGGGTAAAAACGAAGGTCTGGATGAAAGCGACCAGAAGACCCATAAACATCATCGGGATCGGCAGGAACAGCGGCACCAGCATCAAGAAGATCATCAACACGATCTCGTGGCCCCACATGTTACCGAAAAGACGCAGTGTCAGGGACAGCGGACGAGCCAGGTGGCCAATAATCTCGATGATAAAAATCAACGGCGCCAACCACCAGATCGGTCCCATGAAGTGCTTAAGGTAAGCACCGCCATGTTTCTTAAAGCCAACCGCGTGAGTCATGACAAATACGGTCAGCGCCAAGGCAGCATTGGTGTTGAGATTCGCGGTCGGCGGATAGAAGCCGGGGACTAACGCGATCAGGTTCGATACGAGAATAAACAGAGCAAAGGTAGCAATCAGCGGGAAGTAGGCTTTTCCCTCCTTACCCATGGTCTCATCGAGCAGTCCTTCGATACCGGTGACAACAACTTCCATCAGGTTCTGCACGCCGGTAGGTACGATCGTCATAGCGCGGGTGGCCAGAAAGGCAACCACAATCAAAATCAGCATGACCAACCAAGTGTAGGTCACGTGCTCGCCAATGTGCAGATGCAGCTGTTGTTCGATCCACTGCAAAAATAAAAACGGATGAGTCATGGTTTTGCTCTCCTATCTATTTGGAACTTTAATAAAGTCGTTTGACAGTTGCTATCATCAGGTTCAGGACCACCACCGACAGACCGACAACCAAGGCCAGCGGATGAACCCCAGCCCGAACCAATAATAAGTAAATTGCGCTGGCAACAAAAACCAAGCGGAACAAGTAGTTACGCTTGAAACCTTTTGCCGATTGTAGTTGCGGATCATTAATCACCGCCAGCAATGAACGACCAAGCCAGCGGTAATTGATAATGACCAGCATACCACCGGCCAGAACACCGTATGTCACCGGAGGTGATTGCCAGAACAGACTGAGCAAAACCAGAACGATCAGTATTATCCAGTTGCGCCGGGCCATTTCAGCCAGCAGCTGATCATCCTTTTCCGTCACGATCCTTTTCCGCCTGCTGCTCTTCCCGTTTCTGGCGGCGTAATTCCCGAGCCGTTAAAATATAAACGTTACGAAACCCGGAAATAATCCCAATCATCAGAAAAACCAGCGTGAACCAAGGGCGCGTATCCAACCATTGATCCAGGTAATACCCCATAGCCAAACCGATAAAGGTGGCCGCCACCATGGAGATCCCGACACCCGACAGAAAACCAATTGACTTGAAAAGTTCTCGTCTATTTTCTTTATTATCGGTCATCGGTAATTTATAGACAGCACACGCTGCTGCCTTAAAAAGCGGACTTTAAATACCATAGCACCCCCCTGAAGTCAACCGCTTAAAACGGCTTCTCGACCAAAACAAGTCTGTCCCACGGGCCATTTTCTAGAGCGCTGCAAACGATTTCCCCGCCGCTTCAATGGTCTTATCCAAGTCCTCAGTCGAGTGGGCAACACTCATAAAACCTGCCTCAAATTGCGACGGAGCTAAATTAATACCGTTATCGAGCATGTTGCGGAAAAACTTGCCGAAGGTTTCAGTGTCACTGTTCAGCGCATCGGCAAAGGAACTAACCGGCCCATCTTGGAAAAAGGTGCAGAACATGCCACCGACGCGCTGCCAACAAGTGGCAATGGAACTGTTGCCAGTAACCTGCAGCAGGCCCTTTTCCAGATAAGCAGTCTTCTCTTCAATCTGCTGATAGAAACCTTCTTGCTTGATCAGATTAAGCGTGGCGATCCCGGCGCTCATCGCCAGTGGATTGCCCGACAAGGTCCCAGCCTGGTAGACACCGCCGTCAGGAGAAAGACACTCCATAATTTCTGCCTTGCCGCCAAAAGCGCCGACCGGCAAACCACCGCCGATAATTTTGCCCAGACAGACCAGATCACCACGAACGTTGAAACGCTCCTGAGCGCCACCGTAAGCGACCCGGAAACCGGTCATCACTTCATCGATGATCAGCACGATCCCTTCAGCGGTACAGAGCTCGCGCAGCCCTTCGAGAAAACCGGGAGCTGGCGGCACACAGCCCATGTTGCCAGCGATCGGCTCAATGATAATGCAGGCGATCTCTTTATCGTTGGCAGCGACCATCTGCTTGACGTCGTCCAGATCGTTGTAGGTCGCAGTCAGGGTGTACTTGGCAAAAGCAGCCGGCACACCGGGAGAGGTCGGCACACCGAAGGTCGCCAGACCACTGCCGGCCTTAACTAGCAAACTGTCGGCATGGCCGTGGTAACAACCGTCAAACTTGAGGATCTTGTCACGGCCGGTATAACCACGTGCCAGACGGATGGCACTCATCGTGGCCTCGGTGCCGGAAGAGACCATACGGATTTTTTCGATGTTCGGATAGGCGCCACAAACCAGCTCGGCCAGTTCGGTCTCACGCGCGGTCGGTGCACCGAAGGATGCACCACTGGCAGCAGTCTGCTGAATCGCCTCAACCACTTTTGGATGACAATGACCAAGAATCATCGGCCCCCAGGAACCGACATAATCAATATATTCATTTCCGTCAGCATCGTAGATTTTGCTGCCAGCGGCCTTTTCGATAAAAATCGGATTACAGCCGACCGACTTAAACGCCCGAACCGGGCTATTGACTCCCCCAGGAATGACGTTTTTTGCCGCAGAAAACAATGCTTCGGATTGTTGGTGATTCATCTTGAAACTCCCTATAGAAAAAATGGGACTTTAATATCCTGCCCGCCTCGCGTAATCGAGCCAAAAACCAATCCGCTTTCGTTATCACAGGCACCAGAAACTGTCAAGAAAAGCCCCCTGCGAGCGCCCCAAACAACCCTACTTGGTTAATTTCTCGACTCATCAGCATTTCTCGGTATAATAATATACTGTTCTACCAGCCCAAACAGGCCGCTAGGACAAAATGATTTTAGTTGCCTAGCAATTTTTAAATATGGTTCTGCCGGATACCTTGTTCCGGCACTTTTGTCATATCAAAGGAGCCTATCATGAAAAGATGTATCTCTTTGTTTGTTGGCCTGTTCCTGCTGCTGGCCGGCAGCACCTCGGTTTTTGCCTCCGGTTTTGCCCTGATTGAGCAATCGGTTTCCGGCCTCGGCAACGCCTTTTCTGGCGGGGCTGCTAGTGCTGAAGATGCGACAACGGTCTTTTTTAATCCCGCAGGCATGACCCGACTGGAAGGCCAGCAATTTGTTGCCGGTGCGCACGTCATTGTGCCATCGACAAAATTTTCCTATTCGACAGCAACTAATTCAAGTGGTAACCCCCTTGGCACAAACAACGGCGGCGATGGTGGCGTAGTCGGCCTCGCACCCAATCTTTATTACACAAATAAGTTGAACAATAAAATTTACGTTGGCTTAGGGATTAATGCACCATTTGGCTTGTCCACAAAATACGACAAAGACTGGGTTGGTCGTTACCACGCCGTCGAATCTGATGTTTTGACCATCAATATCAATCCATCGCTTGCCTATAAAGCGACCGACAAATTAAGTGTTGGTGCTGGTTTCAATGTCCAGTATATAGACGCCACGCTTTCCAGCATGGTTGATGGCCGAGGACTACTCGCACCCGCCCCGGCAGCGGCGTTCAGTACCCCAACAACCGATATCTTTGTTGAAAACAAAGCCGATGACTGGTCCCTCGGTTACAACGTAGGCCTTCTTTACGAATTCAACGACGCCACCCGACTCGGCTTTGCCTACCGTTCGGAGATAAAACACAAACTCGAAGGAACCACAAAAAGCCAACTTCCACCCGCTTTTGCCGCCAGCCCGTTGGCGCAAGCACTCTTCCCCACCAATCAGGGTGTTAACGGCAAAATCATCCTGCCAGCCTCTGCCTCTCTCAGCCTCTTCCATCAGCTGAACGACAAAGTTGCCATCATGGCAGATATCAGCTGGACAGAGTGGAGTTCATTTAAAAAACTGATGCTCAACTTTGAAGGCGACGGCATTGGCGGTAAACCGAACACAACAACCACGGAAAACTGGGATGACACTTGGCGCTATTCAGTGGGGGCAACCTACCAGGCAACTGAGGCTCTGGCTTTACGAACAGGTATAGCCTTCGATGAAACGCCCATTTCTGACGAATACAGAACGCCACGAATACCAGGTGAAGATCGGCTATGGATTGCCTTAGGTGCAGGCTATAAACTCTCAGAGAACTTGCTACTTGATGCGGCTTATGCTCATCTTTTCGTTTCAGACTCAAAAATGCAAAAGCTAGTATCAACCCCAGAAGACACAACTCGCGGTACAGTCATCGGCGAATTCGAAAACGCCGTCGATATCGCCAGCATTCAAATCAGCTATAAATTCTAAAAAACATCAAACCGACTCCCCCTCCCGCCGAGGGGAAGTTTTTCATTTACACCGACTTGACGTGAACGTAAAAGTAAGCAACAGTTAAATAGACAACAAAAAAGACTCTTCAGCAGCCAATCGATCCTGCTGGTCTATACTTGAACGATAGCTGTCAAAATTAAGATGGCTCTCTTTAGTCTTTGACGGAGGAGAACTATGAGGCAAATCAACCGTGTCGCCGTCCTCGGTGCCGGGGTCATGGGCGCGACCATCGCCGCCCACCTGGCCAACGCCGGACTCAATGTCCTTTTACTCGATATCATCCCCAAACAGCCGAATGCCGCTGAACAGGCCAAGGGGCTGACCCTCGACAGTCCACAGGTACGCAACCGGATTGCGGCAGAGGGCCTAGCCGGTCTGATCAAAATGAAGCCGGCCCCCTTCTATCTGCCACAGTACGCACAGCAAATCGCTATCGGTAATTTTGAGGATGACCTGCCGAAATTAAAAGACTGCGATTGGGTGATCGAGGTGGTCATCGAACATCTGCCGATCAAATTGCAGCTGCTCGAGAAATTGCTGCCGCATTTAGCCGACGACGCGATCCTCAGTTCCAACACCAGCGGCCTGTCGATCAACGCCATGGCCGCAGCGCTCCCTGCCACAGTGCGCAAAAACTTCCTCGTCACCCACTTCTTTAACCCACCGCGCTACATGCGCCTGCTGGAAATTGTTCCCTGCAACGACACCGATCCAGCGGTGGTCAACGGCATGGCCGACTTCATCAGTCGAAGACTCGGTAAAGGGATCGTCTACGCCAAGGACACCGCCAACTTTATCGCCAACCGCATCGGCGTTTACGCCATCTACAAGGGCATTGAACACATGCTGAGAATGGGTATGACGGTCGAAGAGGTCGATGCCATTGCCGGCCCAGCCACCGCCCGGCCCAAATCGGCAGCCTTTCGCACCGCCGATCTGGTCGGCATCGACACGTTGATCCACGTCGGTAACAACTCCTATGAACTGCTGCCGAACGACGAGGAACGCGAGGTTTTCAAAGTTCCCGAGTTTATGGCGAAAATGGTCGAAAACGGACTGCTCGGCAACAAGAGCAAAGCCGGTTTCTACAAAAAAGAAATGGTCGACGGCCAGAAGCAGATTTTTTTCTTCGATTACACCAGCGGCGAATTCAAACCGCTGCAAAAACCGAAATACGCTTCGATTGCCGCGCTGAAACTGGTCGATGACCCGGCACAAAAAATCAAGATGATGGTCGAAGGGCGGGATCAGGCCGCCGAGTATGCCTGGAAAACCCTGCGCGACACCCTGATTTACACCGTTAACCGGATTCCCGAGATCGCCGACGACGTGGTCAATATCGACAACGCCATGAAGTGGGGCTTCAACTGGGAAATCGGCCCCTTCGAAATGCTAGATGCCATCGGCGTTTCAGCCTTCGTCAACCGCGCCGAAAAGGATGGCTTGGCCGTTCCGCCGACCCTGAAAAAAGTCGAGCAGTTCTACCGTTTCAACGCAGCCGGACAGAAAGAATACTTTGATCTGCTGACCGACCAGTTCAAGCCGTTGCCACTCAAGCCTGGGCAGATCAATCTGCAGATTCTGAAAAAGACCTCTGGTGTCGTCGAGAAAAACAGCAACTGCTCGATCATTGATCTGGGGGATGGCGTGTTCGGCTTCGAATTCCACTCGAAGATGAATTCGATCAGCGGCGATATCCTCTCCATGACCCACAAAGCGATCAAGCGCGCCGAAAGCGAAGGGGTCGGACTGGTGATCGGCAACCAGGGCGTCAACTTCTCGGTCGGTGCCAACCTGATGCTGCTCGCCGTCGCTCTGGCCGAAGGGGCTTATGAGGATATCGACATGATGGTGCGCGCCTTCCAGAAAGCAACCATGGCGGTCAAAATGGCCAAGGTGCCGGTGGTCGCCGCGCCCTTCGGCATGACCCTCGGTGGCGGCTGCGAATTTTCCCTGCACGCCGACGCTATCAACGCTTATGCTGAAACCTATATGGGGCTGGTCGAAATCGGCGTCGGCATCCTGCCGGCTGGTGGTGGCACCAAAGAAATGTGCCTGCGCTCGGTCGAACTGGCGCAACAGTTCGAAACCGACGTCTCCCCTTTCATCTTCAAACATTTTAAACAGATCGGCATGGCGACCGTCGGCATGGGAGCCGCGGAACTCTACGGACTGAACTACATGCGGCGCGGTGACAGCATCAGCATGGATCTGGATCGCCTGATTGCCGATGCCAAACAAAAAGTTCTCGCCCTGGCGAGTAACTATCGCCAACCGACCTGGGCCGAAAACATTCCTGCACCGGGACGCAGTATTGCCGCCAGCATCAAAAGCCAGATGTGGAACCTGAAAATGGGCGGTTTCGCCACCGAGTACGAAGCCGAAATCGGTGGCATTATCGCTGACGTCATCTGCGGTGGCGATGTCCCGGCCGGGACACCGATTTCCGAAAGCTATCTGCTGCAATTGGAACGCGAAGCTTTCCTCAAGCTCTGTGGCAATAAAAAGACCGCCGAACGGATTCAGCACATGCTGAAAAAAGGGAAACCGTTACGCAATTGACCCATCTTTAACGGGCAACCGTTCACGACCGCGGGCGACCCACCGGGTCGCCCCTACGGAGGACACAGATGAACACAGCCTATATACTCGCTGCTTACCGCACCCCCACCTGCCGGGCAAAAAAAGGCGGTTTTAAAGATATGCGCCCCGACGATCTGGCCGCAGCAGCCATCAGCGGACTGGTTAAACGCACCGGCATCGATCCAATGACCATTGATGATGTGATCCTCGGTTGCGCCTTTCCAGAAGGGGAGCAGGGCATGAATGTCGCCCGCATCGCCAGCCTCAAAGCGGGCCTCCCCTATCAGGTCCCAGCCCAGACGATCAACCGCTTCTGCTCCTCCGGGCTGCAATCGATCGCCCTGGCGGCCGAGCGGATCATCGCCGGCTTTGCCGACTGCATCGTCGCCGGCGGGACTGAATCGATGACCACCGTTCCGATGGGCGGCAACAAGTACAGCGCTAACCCGGGCCTGGTCGCCGAATATCCTGAGACTTTCGCCGGCATGGGCATCACCGCCGAACTGCTGGCCGACAAATACCAGATCTCACGCCAAGAACAGGATGACTTCTCGGTCGGCAGTCACCAAAAAGGTGCGTCGGCGATTGCTGCCGAAACCTTTGTCGATGAAATCATCCCGGTCGAAGTAGAAACAACAACCATCAGCAATAACAAGCTACAAAAAAGCAAAAAGCTGATCGACATTGATGACGGCGTACGCGCCGATACCAACCTCGCCGGACTGGGAAAACTGCGCCCGGCCTTCAAGTTGAATGGCTCGGTCACCGCAGGCAACAGCTCGCAGATGAGCGACGGTGCCGCTGCGGTGCTGGTGGTTTCTGCTGCCTTCCTCAAGCAACTCGGCAAAGATCCGCTGGCCCGCTTTGTCGCCTTTGCCGTAAAAGGCGTCCCGCCGGAGATCATGGGCATCGGTCCGGTCGAGGCGATTCCTGCCGCGCTAAAAATGGCCGGTTTACAGCAAAACGACATCGGTCTGCTCGAATTGAATGAGGCCTTTGCCGTACAAGCGCTCTCGGTCATCAAAGAACTCGATCTGAACCCGGAGATTATCAACGTCAACGGCGGTGCCATTGCCCTCGGTCACCCCTTGGGCTGCACCGGCAGCAAACTGACCGCGACCCTGCTGCACGAAATGCGGCGACGCGACACCAAGTACGGCATGGTCAGCATGTGTATCGGCGGCGGTATGGGAGCGGCGGGGATTTTCGAAAAACTTTAAAGAAACCATAACCACAAAAGGTGTTGAGAGCATGCTAGAAAAACTCCGCGTTCGGCGTCTTTTGTGGTTCAAGAATCTTCTACCGGAGGTACTCAGATGACAAAAAAAATCCTCAAAGGCGGCGAATTTCTGATAACGGAAACTCCCAGTGCAGACGTCTTCACCCCGGAGGATTTTTCCGACGAGCAACGCGCCATCGCTGATACCACCGAACAGTTTGTCGACAACGAACTGCTGCCGAAGATTGATGAAATCGATCAGCAGAACTTCGATCTGGTCATCGAAGGGATGCGCAAATGTGGCGAGCTTGGTCTGCTGATGATCGACGCCCCCGAAAAGTACGGCGGCCTGGAACTGGATAAAGCGACCAGCATGCTGGTCGGTGAAAAGATCGCCCCGTCCGGTTCCTTCTCCGTTGCCTTCGCCGCCCACACCGGCATCGGCACCCTGCCGCTGGTCTACTACGGCACCGAAGCACAAAATCAGCAGTACCTGGAAAAACTGATCAGCGGCGAATGGCTGGCCGCCTACTGCCTGACCGAACCGGGCAGCGGTAGCGATGCCCTCGGCGCACAAGCCTCAGCAATCCTCTCTGATGATGGGAGCCACTACATTCTCAACGGCACCAAGCAGTACACCACCAACGGCGGATTCGCCGATCTGTTCACCGTCTTTGCCAAAGTCGACAAGCAACAGTTCACGGCCTTTCTAATCGAAAGAACCTTCGACGGACTGATCATCGGCCCGGAAGAGAAAAAGATGGGCATCAAGGGCTCATCGACCACCCAGGTGATTCTCGATAACTGCAAGGTCCCGGTCGAAAACATCCTCGGCGAGATAGGTAAAGGGCACAAGATCGCCTTCAATGTGCTCAACGTCGGGCGCTTCAAGCTCGCCGCCTGCGTTACCGGCGCTGCCAAAAATGCGCTGATGGAAGCACTCAAGTACGGCAACGAGCGCAAACAGTTCGGCAAAACCATCGCCTCCTTCGGTGCCATCCAGGAAAAAATCGCCAACATGAGCGCCGATATTTTCGCCTCTGAATCGCTGGTCTACCGCTTGGCCGGTCTGCTCGACGACAAGCTGGCAACCATCGACAAGGGGATCGACAACTATTACGTCGAGTACCAGAAAGGGATAGAGGACTACTCTGCCGAGTGTGCCATATCCAAGGTCTTCTGCTCCGATGTCCTTGCGCGCGTGGTTGACGAAGTGGTGCAGATCTTCGGCGGCTACGGCTTCTGCAGTGAGTACCCGGCCGAGCGCTTTTATCGTGACGAACGGATCAATCGCATTTTCGAAGGCACCAACGAGATCAACCGACTATTGACCACCGGGATGATTCTGAAGAAATCCATGAAGGGTGAGCTGCCACTACAGGCCGAAGCGATGAAGGCCTTCGAAGCCTTGATGACCCCCTCCTTTGAGGAGCTGGATGACTCGATTCCGTTTATTGCCGAAAAGACCCTGCTGCAGAACCTTAAGACTCTATACCTCATATTGGCAGGAAGTGCTGTTCAGAAATTTATGCTAAAGCTTGAAAATGAACAAGAAATCCTGATGGCGGCGGCAGATATTTCCATCCAGATTTTTGCCATTGAAAGCAGTGTGCTGCGCGCCGAAAAAATCCTGCCGACACTGAGTGCGGCCAAGCAAGAGCAACTTAAAGCGGTGGCCAAGGTGTTCACCTTCAACGCCACCGAAGAAGCAGCCAGTGCGGCGAAGAAGTGTGCTTACTTTATTGAAGAGGGTGACAACTTATTGATGCTGTTGTCTGGGGTGCGGCGCTTTACTAAGTATGATGCGACGGGGTTGTTGCAGGCGAAGCGGGTTGTTGCAGCTGCGGCGATTGACGCTGAAAAATACATCTTTTAAAGGCTAACACCGGCGGGTTCCGGCCCGCCAACCGGGTTCATTTTCTTTGTGTCGACAAAGAAAACAGAACCAAAAGAAAACGCCCCCAATGCCTCTGCCCGCGTTGCGGGAACCTGCGCTCCATAGTTATTTGGGGGCCGCTCCCATGCGCTACGCTTAACCTCGCGGCAAACCTACCCAAAGAACTACTCCACTCCGGCAGAAGCATAGGGGATGGGAAGGCAAAAGCAGAAAAAACAATTGAAATTCAGTAGCACGCCTATTCAACGACCCCGTGTGACACGGCCGCAGAGCAGTGAAGCGGTGCAGGGTTTCGAAGAAAAACTGTTTGAGCCGCAGGCGAGTTTTTTTATGGGCTGCACAGTAGAACGGAACGGAGGGAACCCGCTGCAAGCGGGCAAGGAGTTCGGGCGCCTTTCTTTGCTTCGTTTCTTTGGGCGCACAAAGAAATGAAGGCGTCGCGCGGGGCCTCAACCCCGCGATCTTGACCTTGCTTTTTCCCCACCCAAAAGGGCAAAATCAAAACCTGCCCTCTTTCAATATAAACGAGACCAATTAATGATCCCAACTCAACACACCATCAACACCATCTACCCCGTCGGCCCGGTCCACTGCTACAGCAGCGAAATCGCCGGTGAACTGATCCTCTTCGACACCGGCCCCCCCACCGAAGAAGCCAAACAGTACCTGCAAAACAACCTCGATCTGAAAAATCTAAAACGCATCCTGCTCACCCACTGCCACATCGACCACTACGGGCTGGCCGCCTGGCTGGAACGGGAATACGGCGCCACCATCTATATCCCCTATCGCGACAGCCTCAAAATCGCCAACCACGGCAAACGACTCGACGGTATGGCCGGGCTGCTCGGTGAGGTTGGCTTCAGCCCAGAGTTCATGAGCGCCTTTCGCGCCGATATGGACAGCGATTCGGTCTTTCCCGACATTCCACAAAACTTTAAGATCGTCGAACAGGATCTACCGACCGAGTTTGGCATCGAGGTGCTCACCTGCCCGGGGCATTCACAAAGCGATCTGGTTTATGTCGGCGAAAACTGGGCAATCACCGGCGACACCATGCTGCGGGAAATCTTCCAGTCGCCGCTACTCGATATCGACCTGCTGACCGGGCAACGTTTCAGCAACTACAACGCCTACTGCGAAACGATCGTCAAACTGGCCGGCCTGCGCAACAAACAGATCCTTCCCGGCCACCGCAAGTTCATCATCGGCGTTGACTTCAATATTTGTTTTTATACTGGCAAGCTGCTCGAACGCGCCAGCCGCAGCAAAAAGTTCTCTCCGCAAATGAGCGCGCCTGAAGTGGTAGAAAAACTGTTCGGCGATGCGGTCAAAGAGCCATTCCTTAAATACCTGAAAGCATCGGAAATTGTCTTTATTCGCGATTTCCTTGCCGATCCACAACGGCTGAAAAATTCTTTGGAAGCGATCGGCCTGTTCCAACAACTGGCCGAACCCTTCCTACTGGCAACAGGAGGAGATAGTGGGGCATCAAGTCGGGAGTAAAAGCAGTATTGTTCCACTGATTGACCGTCTCAACAAATACCCGGTCGGACTGCCCGACAGCGACAAGTTACGCGAAATCCTCAGCCTGCTGTTTGACGAACGCGAGGCCTATATCGCCTCGCGCTTTCCCCTCGAAGAAGCAACCCTGGCAGAAATCTCCCAAGCGACAAAAATCGACACCGAGGTGCTGGCCCCTCAACTGGAGCAGATGGCGGAAAAAGGGCTGATTATGGACCTGCCCTATCACGGCGAAACTTATTACCTGTTGATGCCCGGCTTGATCGGTTTTTTCGAATTCAGCTTTATGAAGCTGCGCGACGACATTCCACAGACCGAAGTTGCCCAGTTGATGCACGACTACCTGCACGACAACCCACACGGCGGGATGGCCAAAGAATTCTTCGACAGCAAAACCCCGCTGACCCGCTCGCTAGTCTATGACGATCAAATCCCGGTCGGCTCGGAAGTGACCAGCTATGAAAACGCCCGGCAGATTATTGAGCAGGCCAGTTTCGGCGCCGTCGGCCTCTGCTACTGCCGCCACAAAAAACAGCACCTGCAGCAGTCCTGCGATAAAGGTGCCCCGATGGAAGACATCTGCATTTCCCTCGGCACCGGCGCCCGTTTTCTGGTCCGGCGCGGCTTCGCCAAACAACAGACCACCGAACAGCTGCTGGCGATTCTCGATCAAGCCCGAAAGCTCGGCCTAACCCACATCACCGACAACATCCGCCATAAACCAGCCTTTATCTGTAATTGTTGTTCCTGCTGCTGTGAACTGATGGCCGGCGTACAGATGGGTTACCACCAGGGGATCGCCAAGGCACCTTTTATTGCCGAAGTGGACGCTGAATGCTGCAGCAGCTGCGGCCTCTGCCTGACAACCTGTAATGTCGGCGCACTGATCAGTGGCGGAGAACAACAACCGGTGCAACTACAGGAACAGGTCTGCCTCGGCTGCGGAGCCTGCCTGTCGGCTTGCAAACAGGATGCATTGAGCTTGAGTGAACGGCCGGAAAAACAGACGCCACCGCGCACGCGCATCGACATGATGAAAAACCGCCTCTTTGAACGGGGACGGGCAACGCCGTTTATCGTCAGCGGGATGAAGAAAGACCTGCGCAGACTGATGTCGGGGAAAAAAGGCAAGGGCTTTAAGGTGCCGTAACCTTGGGCTTATATTTTCAATCAGCAGAAGCGACAAAGGGGCAAGCAAAACATCCCCATATCGAGCGTTAGCCCTCGACAAAACAACTAATGATCTTCAATAAAAGCATCCAACTCGGTATGCCACTGCTCCGGCTCGAAGATCCCGGGATGCGTCCCTTCAGCAAACAATAGATCAACCAGGTAGCGCGGCTGCTTGCCGCCGATGTGCATCGCCTTGATACAGGAGACACAGTAGACCACCACATCGTCAGCGGGCATCTCCGCAGCGCGCTTTGTCATCTGCTGCTTGACCTGTGCCACCGGCAGTGCGCCGTAAGAACTGTCACCGCAACAGGTCGCCCGCGGACCGCTTTTCTCCGCTTCGATCAGATCGATATTCATTCGTTGCAGCAGGGTACGAACCGCCGCCTGGACCCGCTCTTGGTCGCGTGTCGGGCAAGCATCGAGAATCGTCATTTTACGCTGCCGATAATCAGGAAACGGAAAGCCCTTGCTTGCGGCCAGCAGCTCCCAGAACGAAACCGTCGAAACCCCGGCATACAGCTCTCGATAACGTTTATCGCACCCGGCACAGGTATTAACCACACAGGTCCCGACCGGCAGGTTCGGTTGGTGTCGACAACAGGTGGTGTGTTGCTGAATCCCAGAAAACTCTTGCTGCAGCAGATCAAGCATCTTCTCTGCCAGCTCCGGTTTATAAATCAACAGGGCGCAGCCTGGGGCGAAAACCTTATTCATAGCATCTGCCTCTTTACATTCGTCATGTTGGCCGTGATCGTTATTTAGAATATTTATTCATCCATTTTGCAGAGGCAACATAGCAACCACCGTGGCGGATGCCCACCCGTTTCTTGCTCTTGCCCTGTCGGGTCTTACATCCACGACCAGTATGCTAAACTTGACCGTTCAGGACGAGCAGGATTGTTGAATTTAACTCAGGAGCCCCAATGACCGATAATGAACGCTACGATTTATCGATCCTCAATGATATCGATCAGTGGCAAAGCGTTGACGATCTGGTCATGGGCGGAAAGTCACGCAGTCGATTGTCTTTAGGTGCGACGGGCGGGATCGTTTTTGCCGGAACACTCTGCAATGATGAAGGCAGCGGCTTCGCTTCAATCAGATCAAACACCCACCATTTTGATCTCAGCCAATATGCGGGGCTGATGCTCAGGTTAAAAGGCGATGGCCGGCGCTACAAAGTATCATTACGCTGCGCCGCCGACTTCGATGGCATCTCTTACCAGGTCACCTTCCCGACCAGCAACGCAACCGTACAGACGATTCCTTTTAGCTGGGATGTTTTTATTCCCAGTTACCACGGCCGGGTTCTTGCCTCGGCACCGGCTCTGGATCCAGCAGAGATAAGAAGCCTCGGCTTTATTGTCGCCGATGGTCAGGCGGGGTCTTTTCAATTGGAGATTTACCGGATCGAAGTACAGACGGGAAGACTTTCGTAAAAAACGCTTTTGAAAAAAGTACCGACTTGTAGCGGCCAAAGAGGATGGGAGTTTCTCAAGGATTCTTGCCCATATCCCGATGCAGCTCTTGTCGCAGGTGATGGGCAATACGACCAACCTGACCCTGGTTGATGGTAAAATCATCGACCTTGACCACCGGCATCACTTCCAGCGAAGTAGAGGTGATAAAGACCTCATCGGAAAACTTGAGGTCCTGCAGTTTGAATTCACCGCTGATAACACGCAGATTGAGCTTCTCTTCGCACAGCCGCATGATAGTCGAGCGGGTCACCCCCTCCAACATCCCGGTCGAAGCCGCCGGGGTGAAGACCCACTGGTCGCGGGTCCAGAAAATATTCGATGAGGCACCCTCGCAGATCTGTGCCTTGTTGTTGAGCATAATCACTTCGAATGCGCCAGAGGCCTTGGCTTCGAGCTTTCCCAGCAAACTGTTGAGGTTACTGATCGACTTGATTTTCGGGTTGATTGCTTCCGGAGCGTTACGCCGCGTCTGCGCGACCTGCAACTGGATGCCTTGCTGATAGAAGTCATTATCGAAGCCCTGAAACTCCTTGCCGACCACCAGGCAGGTCAGATCATTGTCCATCTCGCGCTGAAAGCCGATCTGCCCCTTGCCGCGGGTAATGGTAATGCGATAATAGGCATCCTGCAGGCCGTTTTTTTCCCGCAGTTCCAGCAGGATTTTTTCCAGATCCTGCTGCCTGTAGGGCAGCGGATAACTAAGTGCCTCGGCCGATTGCAACAGGCGTTTAAAGTGCTGCGGGAACTGATAGAGTCGCTTACCGATGGAGCGGAAGCTTTCAAAGATGCCATCACCGTACAAAAAGCCCTGATCGAAAACTGAGATCATCGCCTCATCACTTTTGACGAATTCCCCGTTTAAATACACATAGCTCATCGCTGACCCTTATTTGAATAACAGCAGCGGCACGCGAAAGGTGCCGAACCTGTTGTAAAAACTAATGCAAATCCAGACTGATAAACAAATTTTAGCGTAATTTCAGAGGATGCGATAGCGGAAACAAATTGCGTCAGGGCAAGGGGGATTACGAAGCGGTTCAGATCAGGCACGCAGCGGTGGAGGATTTTGCTGCCACAACGCACACCGGCCCTGCTCACCAGTGGTGAACAGGGCCGGGAAAAGGCTATTTCAATTGCTTTTTAGTAACGATCAGTTCGGGTAAGAGGTCTTCAGAATCATTCCTTCGCGGGACTTCGGATCATGGATGCCGGCTTTTTCCCCATCCTTGAACCAGTCTTCCTTCAGACCTTTGAGGAAGCTGTTCTTGTCACCAACAATCTTGTCGAACGGCAGGCCGATAACTGCTTGGGCTTTTTCCTTGGTCGAGAAATCAGGGGCTTCGTAAGTCGCAGCGTCGTATTTCGCCAGAATGATGCGCAGCTTCAGACGTGCCTCCTGCCCTTTGTTGATGGCACTACCGAGCACCCGCAGGGTCTCTTCAGGAGCGTGAAAGAAGGAACCGTGAGCGGCGATCGAGAAGTCCCAACGCCATTGGCCGTGACGGATGTCCTGCAGGGCCGGGGCCATTTCTTCCTTGGTTGCGCCCAATTCCCAGGCTTTGGCCGCTTCTAAATGAGCTTTGCCGAGAACGTCCATGGCGGTCTTGGAGAGTTCTTCTTTACGCTCGAGCTTGCGGTCGATGGTCGCCTTGAATTCTTTTTCGGTGCCGCTGTGGCAATTCAGACAGGTGTTGGCGATATCATCCAGCGGGCTGCCGACTTTGTGGCTGGAGTACTTGACGCCACCTTCACGGACATAAGGCATGTGACAGTCGGCACAAGCCAGACCCTCTTTACCGTGAACGCCAGTGATAAAGGTTTCGTAGCCAGGGTGCTGGGCCTTGAGCATTGGGGTCTTGCTCAACTTGTGCGTCCAGTCAACGAAGTTTCTTTCATCGTAGTACTGCTCGATATCTTCGGCGGCAAAACCGTTGTTCCAGGGGAAGGTGACCACTTTAGCGGTCTGCTCTTCACCGTTCTTGTCGGTCCACTTGGTGGCTTTGAAGTAGTACTCGGAGTGACACTGGACACAGACCAGGGTGCGCATATCTTGATGACTGGCATCGGCGAACGGCTTGCTGCCTTCAGCATCGAGGCCACGTTTGAGGTAATCGCGGGTGACGGTCAGCTTCATGGTTTCATTATCGTGGCAATCGGCACAACCGACCGGATTGACAATTTCGCCACCGTGGCGGGCCCACTTGCCGGTGTAAAAATCGTTCTCGCCCATCTGATCGATCAGACGTGGCACGTCGGGGGATTTACAGGTCCAGCAAGCGGTCGGCATCGGGCCGGTTTTCTTATCGACCGGTGCGCCGGTGCGCAATGTGTTCAAGTTGTCTTCGAGAATGTAGTAATGACCGCGCGGCTTGTTGTAATCCTTGGAAAAGCCGTAACCGGCCCACATCACCACCAACGCCGGATCGCCCTTGAGAACGTCGGTGATCTCATCACTTTTTTTGGTCGCCATGTAAGAATCGAACTGACGCGGATAATACTTGCCCCACTCAGCACTTCTGGGTTCCAGCTTTTTGATCTGCGGCGTGGCATTGATCGCCTGCTGCTCAGCTTTGTTCTCCTTGATCGATACCGCCAGCAGCAGCATCGGCACCATGACGGTTATGCACAAAATTGTTATCAGGGTTGATCTCTTCATAAGTTTATTCCTCCAGGAAGATGTTTCTATAATTTCTTAAAATCAAGATTGGTTTGCGTCGTTGTCAGGTTGCGAGTCACGCCATGCGGTACTTCACGGTGGCAGTCCCAGCACTTGCGCCCCATCTGCACATGACTGTCGTTTTTGCTGTACAGTTTGGCATTGTCCAGCATCTGCGAAACGATACCATCGTGGCAGGAGATGCAATTATCCTGAATCCGCGTCGCGGCGTTATCAGTGATGCGCAAGTTGTAACCGTAGGTCTTAAAAGTCATGGCAACGGAATGGTTATAGCCGTCGCGCGCTTTGGCCAGATACTTATTAACGAAAGAATCACGCGGCAGATGACAGTCCACACAGGTGGCTCGACCCCGATGCGAACTATGCTGCCAGGTTGCGTAATGGGTGTTCATGGTGTGGCAGGTGATGCACACCTCCGGGTCGCTCGACAGGTAAGAGAGCATCTTCGATTCATTGACGAGGAAGACAAACATGCCGATGACCGCCACAACAGAACAGATTGCCACAAGTTTCATAGCGCCTCCTCATGGCCCGGGCCACTGCTTGAAATGTTGTGCGCTTTAGGAAGAGTTGTTGGTATCTTCCCCCTGTTTTGACCAATGAGCATGTCGCCTCCTTTTTCTATTTGTGAACGGATATTTTTCTTTTATCGTACTTCTATCAATTAGCAACGCTTGTGCCAGAAAATAAGTGTTTAATTTCAAACACATGCGCTTCCCTGAATGTTCTATTCGTTACCAACCAGTAGCTATTTCAACTTTTCTTATGTTACCGTTTGGTAGCGTTCCAACTTCAATACGGCATCGAGGCCGATATGCAACTCAAAACAAAATTCATTATTCTGATTGCTCTGGTCACCTGCGGTTCTTACGGAGTCACCTTTTACCGTACCTCCAGCTTCCAGGAAGAGCTGGTCGTCGAACAGGCCACTCACCAGGCAAAAATGCTCTTTGACCAGATCCGCATCACCCGCCAGTGGGTCGCCGATCATAACGGCCTGTTTCTGGTTAAAGGCCCCGGTGTAGAGGAAAATTCCTTTCTGGCCGAGGGACAGATTCAGGATAATAAAGGCAACTGGCTGGTTAAGCGTAATCCCGCGATGGTAACCCGTGAGCTGTCCGCATACGCGAACAAAGAAGGGATGGGGCAGTTCAACGTCACCAGCCTGAACCCAATGAACCCGAACAATATCCCCGATGACTTCGAACGCAGCAGTTTGGAAAAGTTTGCTCAAGGCCTCGACGCAGCGGTCAGCATCGAAAGGGCTGACGACAAGCACCGTTTGCGCTACATGGCACCACTGAAAGTCGATTCCCATTGCCTCGAATGCCACACCGGCCAGGGCTACGACGTCGGCGATATCCGCGGCGGCATGAGTGTTTCGATCCCGATCGACTGGGCTTACGCCGAAATAAAAGAGAACAACCGACTGCTGCTGAATATCGCCGTTGCCACCATTATTATCGTTTCGCTGACGATCTTTTTCCTCTTCGACATTCTGGTTGCCAAGCGGCTCAAAGAGCTCGGCAAAACGATGGACCTATACCCACAACGCCGCCTGGCCAGTGATTCAAACGAAAGAGAGCCGGACGACGAAATCGGCAACCTGGCCAGCCACTTCCGCAAACTCTGTCACCGCCTGGAAGATTCCCAGCAGGAACTCGACGCCTCCCGCGAACAGGTTTTTCAAGGCGAAAAACAAGCCGCCCTGGGCCGACTGGTGGCCGGTGTCGCCCATGAAATCAACAATCCGCTCGGTGGCATGCAGAACTGTATTCAAACCATGAAGCGCAGCATGGACCAGCCGGATTTGCTGACTCGCTACCTGGAACTGCTCGGCCAAGGGGTCGGACGGATCAAAAGTACGGTGCAGCAACTGCTCAATATCGGCCGCAAGGAACCGCTGGAGCTGCAACAGGGCAATGTTGATGCGATGCTCTGCGACTGCCTGGAGTTGACCTGCATCGGCCGCCGCAACATTGAGCTGGACATGCAGCTACAGATCGGCAAACCGCTGACTGTCGGCATGGAAGCACTGCGCCAGGTGGTGATCAATCTGGCTGGCAACGCCGTGCAAGCGATGGGCGAGGCGGGCGGCATACTGCAGGTGAGCAGCGATTTGGAAGATCAGCAATTGACCATCAGCATTGCCGACAACGGTCCCGGCATTACGGCGGAAAATCTGGATAAGATCTTCGAACCGTTTTTCACCACCAAGGAAGTCGGCGAAGGGACCGGACTCGGCCTTTCGGTCTCCTACTCGCTGATCAAACAGATGGACGGCAATCTCAGCGTCTGCAACAAACCGGACGGCGGAGCAATCTTTACCATCAGCGTTCCGCTGCACAACGCCACCGAAGCAGAGGCTTAATTTATGACAACGAAAATTCTGGTTGCCGAAGATGAAGAGATCATGCGCATCACCGTCGTCGACCATCTGCGCAGTCACGGTTGGCAGGTCGACGAAGCCAAAACCGGCACGCGGGCCTTGGAGCTGATCAAACAGAACCGCTACCAGTTGTTGCTCTCCGATATCCGCATGCCGGGGCTAGACGGTGAAGCGCTGCTGTGCGAAGTAAAAATGCTGACGCCACACACCGAGGTAGTGATGATGACCGCTCACGGCAGTACTGATACCGCCGTCAACTGCCTGAAGAACGGCGCCGCCGACTACATCCAGAAGCCGTTCGATCTTGATGATTTAAGCTTCCGCATCAACCGTATTCTGGAAATGCAGGCGATCAAGGCGCGCTGTGTTTCGCTGGAACATTGCAGTGGCCAGCGACAACCAATCATCGGCAGCAGTGCGCCGATGCAAAAGGTGCTGAGCCTAGTCGGTCAGGTCGCCGGAACCGATTCATCTATTCTGATTCAAGGCGAAAGCGGCACCGGCAAGGAACTGGTCGCCGCCGCCGTACACTTCGAAAGCCGCCGGGCGGAAAAACCGTACGTACGGATCAACTGCGCCGCCATTCCCGCCGGACTGATGGAATCGGAATTCTTCGGCCACGAAAAAGGTGCCTTTACCGGAGCCGATAAAACCAGCGTCGGCAAGTTCGAACTGGCCGATCAGGGCACCATCCTGCTCGACGAGATCGGTGATATGCCGCTTGAGCTGCAGGTTAAGCTGCTGCGGGTGTTGCAGGAACGGGAGATCGAACGGGTTGGCGGCAAACGGGCGATCCCGGTCGATGTGCGGGTGATCTGTGCAACTGCCAAAAATCTGGCCGCGGAGGTCGAAAAGGGCAACTTCCGCCAGGATCTCTTCTACCGTCTGCAGGTCATCCCCATTGAACTGCCGCCGCTGCGGGAGCGCAACGGCGATATTGGCGAACTGGCCGACTTCTTCCTGCAGGAGTTCGGCCGCGAACGGGGTCTGCAGTTCGAACTCTCCACTGAGGCTCGGCAGGCGCTGGAAACGCATCGTTTCCCCGGCAACGTTCGCGAGCTGCGCAATCTGCTGGAGCGGGTTTCGGTCCTCGCACCGACTGCAAAAATTCAGCTTTGGGAGCTGCCGCTTGAAATTCGTGGCGCAACCAGCGAAGCTAAGCAGACGATTCAAATGGCTGACAATCTTGCTGAAGCGGTCGCTACGGCCGAAAAGCAATGTATTCTGCAGGCATTGACAAAGACCGGCGACAACAAAACCGAGGCCGCTGCCATCTTGGGTATCAGCCGTAAAAACCTCTGGGAAAAGATGAAAAACTACGCTTTGTAATTCCTACCGACCGTTAAAAAGGAGACTGAAATGCTTTACGTGATTCATTGTTTCGACAAAAAAGACAGCCTGCAGATCCGCATGGACAACCGCCCGAGCCACGTTGAATACCTGAAAAGCTTCGGCGACAAATTGCACGCCGCCGGTCCAACCCTCGACGCCGATGAAAACATGAACGGCTCCGTGGTGATCCTCGAACTGGAAACGCTCGCAGCAGCACAAGACTTTGCCGCCAACGATCCTTACACCAACGCCGGGCTGTTCGACACGGTGAGCATTCAGCCGTGGAAAAAAGTGCTACCCTAAACGGTTAGGCTTGTTTTTCACTGCAGATAGGCTACAAACGTCAGGGCGACAGCTGTGTCGCCCTGATTTTTTCCATCCTCACAACTTTTATTGATCGGCTGACAACGGTTTGGAGAAGGCAACAATGCTCACCCTGTTTGTTAATATCTTTCTCAAGATCTTCATGATCTTCACCCCGTTTTTCGTCATCTCAGCCTTCCTCTCGCTGACCAAGGATGACTCCCCTGCCGAACGCCAAAAGATTGCTCTCAAGGTCACCCTGGCGGTTGCCCTGACCTGTTTTGCCTTATTTTTGTTCGGCACCTATATTTTTGCTCTGTTCGGCATCACCCTCGATGCTTTTCGCATCGGCGCCGGAGCGGTGCTGTTCCTCTCAGCAGTCGCCATGATCCAGGGGAAAACCACTGTTTCGCCGCAAAGCGCCAAGGAAGATGTTGCGGTGGTGCCCCTGGCGATTCCGATCACCGTAGGTCCTGGCACCATCGGCGCGCTGCTGGTCATGGGCGCCGGCCTGAAAACCGCACCCGAAAAGATCACCGCCTGTCTTGCGCTGTTATGCGCCGTTCTCTCTGTCGGCGGATTGCTGCTCGCCGCTGGTCGCTTCGAAAAAATTCTTGGCCAACAGGGCTTGATCATCCTGACCAAATTGACCGGTCTGTTCGTCTCGGCCATCGCCGCGCAGATTTTTTTCACCGGCCTGAAAAACTTTCTCGGCTGAGGAATCTATTTACCGGGTCAATGACTTGCTGATTGCGATTTTGTGGTATGATGTAAGAACCTTAAACGCAAAGGAGGAAGAAGATATGTCAGTCTCTGATCCGCCAGGCCAGTTAGGGGTTTTCTCATCAAACTAAAAACCGATAACGCTTGGGTCACCGAAGTCTGGTGAGCCAATACAGGATCCCACGACGGGAATCCTCACAGAATAGTAACAGAAGACGAAACGCCCCGAAGAGATTCGGGGCGTTTTTTCTTTTGGAAGAAGAACCAAAGGCGACCAAGCGCACCTGCAGCACTAACTATTTCACCAACGGTTGATTACCTTGCAGAATTTCGACAATCCGGGTCCGATAATCGACGATCTCTTTACGGAAGGATGAAAGACTGGCAATCTTCTGATCAACATTGCCGATATGCTGATCAAGCAGCTCCAGCAGTTTTGGCGTGATGGTGTCAAAATCCTGCTGATTGATATCAAAATGTTCGGCCAGTTCCTGCATCTCTTTTAAAGAAATGCCGAGATCCTTCATCTTAAGGATGAATTTAAGCCGCAACACGTCTTCACGCTGATAACAACGTGCGCCACCACTGAGCCGTTGCGAAGGCCCCATCAGACCGATCTCTTCGTAATAACGGATGGTACGGGTGGTAATGCCCAACTGCTTCGC
This sequence comes from Desulfuromusa ferrireducens, assembly GCF_055389805.1. Classification (NCBI taxonomy): domain Bacteria; kingdom Pseudomonadati; phylum Thermodesulfobacteriota; class Desulfuromonadia; order Desulfuromonadales; family Geopsychrobacteraceae; genus Desulfuromusa; species Desulfuromusa ferrireducens. Next base: position 1,318,673 of record NZ_AP042415.1, on the reverse strand, counting down.
CAGTTCACCGATCTGAATTGCAATCTCTGTGTTCACAGCCATAAAGCTCACCTTTACGTAAAACTTGCAACGTTCACCAAGCGACAAACATCCACCGCGCCCTTTGCTGTCGATCTCACAATTTCAGCGACTCAAGTCGCAGAGCAGACAACAACTGCTATACTAATATTAACGTTAACGTAAACAAGAGCAAGGAAGAATTTTTGCAGGGGCAGAAAAGTCAGGTATGATTTATCTGCAAATCCTGCTTCGGTTCGCAATCGGCGGCTGTTCTTACCTCAATAACGGACGTGGAACTGTTATGGAATATACCCGGGAAATCTACTGGAACGTTGGCCACAACCTGGCGGTGCTGCTGCCGATGTATCTGCTCAGCTTTGCCGCCGTGGCGGCGCTGATCAATGGCTTTATGCAGCGCAGCAAAGTTTACCGACAAGGCCAACCGCTCGACCGGAGCGACCAGTTAAAAAGCCGGCTATTCAACATGCTGCGCGATATTTTCCAACAACGTCAGGTGCTGCGGGTCACATCTCCCGGCAGTGCTCACGCGCTTTTTTTCTGGGGATTTCTGCTGCTGACCATCGGCACCACGCTGGTTTTCATCCAGGCCGACCTGACCGACCCACTGTTCGGCGTTAAGTTCCTCACCGGCCCCTTCTACCTGGTTTTTTCGCTACTCCTTGATCTGGCCGGACTGGTGGCAATCATCTGCCTGCTCGGTTTTGCCGTACGCCGCTTCATCCTCCGTCCAGAGGGACTGGACAATAAAATTGAAGATTATCTCGCTCACGGTCTGTTATTAACCATACTGGTCAGCGGTTTTTTTATCGAGGGTGCGCGGATGGCTGTCACCGAAATGGGCAGCTCGCTCTCTTACTGGTCGCCACTCGGCCTGCTGGTCGCCAAAGGTTTCGCTGGCATGGAAGAAGCGACGCTGCGCAGCCTGCACAGTAACCTCTGGTGGCTGCACCTGTTTCTGGTGCTCGGCTTCATCGTCAGCATCCCGTTCACCAAACTGCGGCATATTTTCACCACCGGGACCAATTACCTGTTTGCCGATCGCGGCCCAACCGGCAAACTGACCACCATCGACCTCGAAGATGAAGCGGCCGAAAGCTTCGGTGCCGGCAAGGTTCAAGAGCTGACCTGGAAAGATATCTTCGACAGCGATGCCTGCACCCAGTGTAAACGCTGTCAGGATCGCTGTCCGGCCTGGGCGACGGACAAACCACTCTCACCGATGACCATCGTCAAACAGATCGGAAAGGTCGCACATTATCAACCGGACACCAGCCTGATCGAGATGTGCGACAAGGATGCCATCTGGTCCTGCACCACCTGCTTCGCCTGCCAGGAAATCTGCCCAGCCGCGATCGAGCAGGTCAGCAAAATCGTCGAAATGCGCCGTAATCTGGTGCTGATGGAGGGAGAATTTCCTGGCGACGAAGTGATGAAGGCGATGGAAAACACCGAAGTCAACGGCAATCCGCTGGGGATCAATTTTGCCAGCCGCGGCGACTGGACAGAGGGGTTGCCGGTGGTCACCCTAGCCGAAGATGCTGATGTCGACATCCTCTATTTCGTCGGCTGCTACGCCTCCTTCGACAAACGCAATCAAGCGGTCGCCAGCGCCTTCATCATGCTGTGTGCCGCCGCCGACATCAAAGTCGGCATCCTCGGAAAAGAAGAGAAATGCTGCGGCGAACCGATGCGTAAAATGGGCAATGAATATCTCTACCAGATGCAGGCGAATGAAAACATCGAACTGATCAAGGGCTATGGGGTGAAAAAAATCGTCACCAGTTGTCCGCACTGTTACAACACCCTGAGCAAGGATTACCGGGATCTTGATTTTGCTGTCGAGGTACAGTCTTACACTCTGTTTTTGGAAGAACTGCTCGACAGCGGCCTGCTTAAATTCAACCCAACCACCGAACACTGCACCTATCACGATTCCTGCTATCTCGGCCGCCACAATGGCATTTACGCGGCACCGCGCAAGCTGTTGACTGCGGCCGGAATCAACCTGACCGAGATGACCAAGCATGGCAGCGAATCGTTCTGCTGCAGTGCCGGTGGCGGCCGCATCATGGCCGAAGAAACCATCGGCAGCCGCATCAGTATTAAACGCTCACAGATGGCAGCCGAAACCGGCGCTTCGACCTTGGTGTCCAACTGTCCCTTCTGTCTGACAATGTTCGAGGACGGAATCAAGGGGGCGGAACTGGAAGATCAACTGCAACCAAAAGATCTGGCGGAGATTCTGCTGGAAAGGCTACAGCAATAGACCGCGAAAGGAGTTGAGGATGAAACTTCTTGTCTGCATCAAACAGGTTCCGGATATGGAATCGCGCTTCAAAGTCAACGCCGCGAGCGACTGGTACGAAGAGACCGATCTGGCCTGGCGGATGAATGAATACGACGAATACGCCGTCGAGCAGGCGGTGCAGCTAAAAGAGCAGCTCGGTGATACCGACCTGACAGTTCTCTGCATCGGCCCGGAACGGGTCAAAGAGACGATCAAAAAAGCACTGGCGATGGGAGCCGACCGCGCTGTGCATATCCTCGACCCGGCAAGTCACCAGAAGGACCCCTTTGCCATCGCTTCGCTGATTGCCGCTGTTGCCAAAGAGCAAGCCTTCGACCTGATCTTTACCGGCCTGCAATCGCAGGATCGTGGTTCGGCACAGGTCGGAGTGATGCTTGCCGAGCTACTCGGCATACCGAGCCTGACCACCCTGGTCGGGTTCAGTTATGCCGACGGCAGCGTTACCGGCAAACGGGAACTGGAGGGTGGTTCGCGCGCCAAAGTCAGCTGCGCCACACCAGCGCTGGTCAGTTGTCAACTGGGCCTCAACACACCGCGCTATCCGACCCTGCCGAATATTATGAAGGCCAAGAAAAAGGAGTTGCTTTTGATTCCGGTTGCTGACCTCAATCCACCGGCGCCGCAGTTGCAAACCCTGAACATGGCACTGCCGGAAAAAAAAGGCAGCGGCCTGATCCTCGAAGGGGACCCGGCAGAACTGGCCGATCAGCTGATACAGCTACTCAAAGAAAAAACCACCATATTAAACTAGGAGGTGCCGCATGAAAACCTTGCTGGTTGCAGAATACCGGGATGGCAAGCTGCTGGGCAGCGCCAGTGAACTGGTCAATTTCGCCCGACAACTGGACGGAGAAGTGGCCATGTTCCTGGTCGGCAACGAAGCCACTCTGCCGAATTTCAGTGGCAAACTCTATCTGGCCGACGCGGGACAAGTGGGTGAATTTAACCCCGACGGCCACAAACAGCTGCTGCTGGAGGTGGTTGCACAGGAACAGCCACAACTGATTGCCCTGCCCCACTCCAGTTACGGCTGGGATCTGGCACCGCGACTGGCAATAGCACTTCAAGCGGCGCAGATTTCCGAAGTGGTCGAAATCAAGGCAGGCCAGATGGTCGTACCGGCCTGCAATGCCAAGTTGCGGCGAACCCTTAACGCAATGACGGAAACAACCGTCGTCACTCTGCAGGCCGGAGCCTTCACTCCAAGCGATGAGCCGAGCGGCAAACCCGAGGTCATCAAGCTGACGACAAGCGAAAACGGCAGCGTTCAGTTTCTTGGCTACGAGGCTGCGGCGGCCGCAGCGGTCGATCTGTCCAAGGCAGAGATCATCGTCAGTGCCGGACGCGGGATCGGTAAAGCGGAAAATCTGCAAATGATCGAGGCACTGGCCAAAGCCCTAAAAGGGGAATACGGCGCCAGTCGACCGGTGGTCGATGCCGAATGGGCCGAACACAGCCGGCAGGTCGGCACCACCGGGCAAACCGTCGCCCCCAAACTTTATCTTGCCTGCGGGATTTCCGGGGCCATTCAACACTTGGCCGGAATGAAGAAATCAGAATTCATCATCGCCATCAACACCGATAAAGACGCCCCGATCGGTGAAGTCGCCGACGTGCTGGTGGTCGCAGATCTAAAACAATTGGTGCCGATCCTGACGGAAAAGCTAAATACTCTTTGAGCGGCGCTTGCAGCTTGTGCTTTTTTCGATATTTATCTTTTTTTCGTTAACCTGGCCGACCTTTTCTGGTCGGCCCTTTACCCTATCGGGGAGATCGTACTCATTAAATAACTACCTATCTCGCTGAAAAATAAAACATTTGACAAAAACACCCCGCTCCATTAAAACAAGTGGTCTTACCATTTGTATACGTCTCGGGAGTACTTCATGGTTGAGCTGATACTGATACTGATCAGTGCTGTGTTCGTCAACAACTTTGTTTTAGCGCGTTTTCTCGGCATCTGCCCTTTTCTGGGGGTGTCGAAAAAAGTCGAAACGGCGCTCGGCATGGGGATGGCGGTTATCTTTGTCATGACCGTTGCCTCGGTGGTGACCTGGTTTATTCAGTATCTGATTTTGATCCCTTTCGGCATCGAATATCTGCAAACCATCGCCTTTATTCTGGTCATCGCTTCGCTGGTGCAGCTGGTGGAGATGGTCATCCAAAAAACCAGCCCGGTGCTTTACCAGTCCCTCGGTATTTTCCTGCCGCTGATCACCACCAACTGCGCCGTGCTCGGCGTGGCGGTGCTGAATATCCAAAAAGACTACAGCTTCCTCGAATCGGTGGTTTTTGCCATGGGCGCCGGCCTCGGTTTTACTCTGGCGATGGTGCTGTTCGCCGGTTTGCGGGAGCGCACCGATCTGTGCCCGGTACCGAAGAGTTTTCAGGGTACCGCGTTAGCGCTGGTAACTGCCGGTCTGTTGTCGCTGGCCTTTATGGGCTTTGCCGGACTGGTTAAGGGTTGATGATTCAAGTTTTTCGGGATCGTTTTGCCGCGCTCTCTTGTGGAGATAATAACTAATGCTCGCTGCAGTTTTAAGTATCGGCGGCATCGGCCTGGTTGCAGCTGCGGCCTTGGGCGTTGCGGCTAAAAAGTTCGCCGTTGAAGTCGACCCGCGCGAGCTGGCGATTCTCGACGTGCTGCCCGGTGTCAACTGCGGTGCCTGCGGTGCGCCCGGCTGCTCCGGCTTTGCCAAAGGGGTGGCGCAAGGAACCATCGCCCCGCACCTCTGTACCCCCGGTGGCAGCGAAACCATCGAAGCGATTGCCAACATCCTCGGTATCGAAGCGGTCACCGTTGAACCGCAGGTGGCACTGGTCACCTGTCAGGGCGATAACATCAAGGCGACCAACAAGTACCGCTACCTCGGCCTGCATGATTGCAACGCCGCACAGAAGCTGGCTGATGGCCCGAAAAACTGCCCGAGTGGCTGCCTCGGTCTCGGTTCCTGCGAACGCGCCTGCCCGTTTGACGCCATCGAAATGACTGCTGAAAACCTGGCGGTGATCAGTCGTAAAAAGTGCACCGGCTGCGAAAAGTGCGTCGCCGTCTGTCCACGCCAGGTGATCAGCATGGTACCACTCAAGGCGACGGTCCATGTGCTGTGCAACAGTCACGACAAGGGCGCATTGATCCGCAAATACTGCCAGATCGGCTGTATCGGTTGCCACATCTGCAATAAAACCGTGCCCGGCACCTACATCATTGAAAATTTCCTCGCCCACGCTAACTACGAAAATATCGCCGAGGCCGGGGCGGCGATCGACAAATGTCCGACCCACTGTATCCGTGATTTCAGTAGCGGCTATCCAGACGGCAGCAGTTTTGCCCCGTCAACCGTCGCGCCGACTGTTGCCAAGTCGCGTGACGCCGTCGCCTGAGAGGATTTACGCTAGATGAATCTAAAAACCTTCGTCGGTGGCCTGCATCCACCAGACAGCAAACAGTATTCCGCCGCCAAGGCGATTGAGCCCTGCCCGCTGCCGGCGGAGCTGATCATCCCGGCCGCACAGCATATCGGCGCGCCGGCGGAAATCTGCGTGGCGGTCGGCGACTTGGTCAAAAAAGGTCAGGTGATCGCAGAGGCCAAGGGCTTTGTCTCGGTGCCGATCCACGCCTCGAGTTCGGGGGAAGTGATCGCCGTCGAACCACGCCTGCATCCGATGGGCCGACCACTGCCGGCAGTGGTGATCAAACCGGACGGTCTCGATCAGTGGGACGAGAGCCTGCAAGCTCATGACCCGGAGCAACTCGACGCCGCAACGCTGAAGAACCTGATCCGCGATGCCGGCATCGTCGGCCTCGGCGGAGCGACCTTCCCTGCCCACGTCAAGCTATCGCCACCGGAAGGCAAAACCATCGACACCCTGATCCTCAACGGTGTCGAGTGCGAACCCTTTTTAACCGCCGACCATCGACTGATGTTGGAAGAATCAGAACGATTGATCGACGGCATTAACATCCTGCGCAAGGTGCTCGGCGTCGATAGCGCCATCATCGGCATCGAAGCCAACAAGCCGAATGCCATCGAACTGTTAAGCCAGAAGTGCGCGCCGCACAACATTGCCGTGCAGGCGCTCAAGGTGCAGTACCCGCAAGGGGCGGAAAAACAGTTGATCGATGCCTGTACCGGCCGTCAGGTTCCTTCGGGCGGACTGCCGATGGACTGCGGCGTGGTGGTGCAGAATGTCGGCACCTGCGCGGCGATCAGCGATGCCATCCGCCTGGGACACCCGCTGGTTGAGCGGATTGCCACCATCACCGGCCCGGGCGTGGTCGAACCGAAGAACCTGAAGATCGCCATCGGCACGCCGCTGCAACATCTGCTCGACCAGTGCGGCGGACTGGATGGCAAACCGGCCAAGATCATCATGGGCGGGCCGATGATGGGTCAAACCCAGCTGTCGCTGGAAGTCCCGGCGATTCGCGGCACCTCCGGGCTGCTGATTTTCCGCGAAGAGGACCTGCCGCGCAAAAACTCCGGTCCCTGTATCCGCTGCGGCCGCTGCATCAGTGTCTGTCCGATCCACCTGCAACCGACCACCATCGCCGCTTATGCACGCCTCGACATGGTCGACGAAGCGGAGAACTATAACACCCTCGGCTGTATCGAGTGCGGTTGCTGTACCTACATCTGCCCGGCAACGCTGCCACTGGTGCAGTCGATCCGCCACATTAAGGGCGGCATCATGGCCAAGAGAAGGAAGATCTGACGTGGACAATCAACTTTATCTGTCATCGTCTCCCCATATTCACAGCGGCGACACCACCGAAAAAGTGATGCGGCTGGTGATTTACGCGCTGCTGCCAGCGACCGCACTGTCGATCTACTTCTTCGGCCTACCGGCGATCAGCGTGCTGTTGATCTGTACCCTCGGTTGCGTGGCGTTTGAGGCGCTGGCCTGCAAGCTGATGAAGATGCCGCTGAGTATCAAAGATGGCTCGGGCGCTTTGACCGGTATCTTGTTGGCGCTCAATCTACCACCGTCGACGCCTTGGTGGATTTCACTATTGGGTGCGGCGATTGCCATTTTTATCGGCAAGATGATCTACGGCGGCCTCGGTTACAATCCATTTAATCCAGCCTTGGTGGCGCGAGTCGTGCTGTTGATCTCCTTCCCGGTGCAGATGACCAGCTGGACCGCGCCGATCCCCTTTGGCACGACGGTTGACGCGGTCACCGCCGCCACTCCGCTGGGTGAAATGAAGAACGCGGTGATGCTGACCGGCAAGCTGCCGGAATTGGCCACCAGCGGGTTTAGCAACTACTTCACCGGCAACATGGCCGGCTGTCTCGGCGAGGTTTCGGCCATCGCCCTGCTGGCAGGCGGACTGTTCCTGCTCTATAAAAAAGTGATTACCTGGCATATCCCGCTTAGCTTTATCGGCACAGTGCTGATTGTTGGTGGGCTGTTCTGGCTGGTCGACGCCAGCAAGTACCCGAATCCGCTGTTTCATCTACTGACCGGCGGCCTGCTGCTCGGTGCTTTTTTTATGGCCACCGACATGGTCACCTCCCCGGTCACCTATAAAGGGATGCTGATCTTCGGTTTTGGTTGCGGCCTGCTGACGGTGCTGATCCGCCTGTTCGGCGGCTACCCGGAAGGGGTCTCCTTTGCCATTTTGTTGATGAACGCTGCCACGCCACTTATTGATCGCACCTGCCGCCCGAAGATTTATGGGCAGGTCGAACCAAAATCCTGAAGGCGGAGAGAATTATGTTGAAAGATATGAGCCGCCTGCTGATCACCCTGACGCTGATCGCCGCTACAGCGGGGTTTTTACTGTCGCTGGTCGAAAGCGCCACCCGTGAACCGATCAAGGAGCAGCGCCGTTTGCAGATGCTCAAAGCCTTGGGTGCAGTGCTGCCGGAGTTTGACAATACCCCCGACACCGATATTGTCACGCTGCAGAATGGCGTCGATAAAAAGGGCAACCCGGTGCCGGTGATTTTCTACCGCGCCCGTAAGGGGGGAGAACTGGTCGGCACGGCCTTTAAAGTGATCGCTGCCGACGGCTACACCGGCAACATCGAGGTGATGATCGGGGTGCGACCGGATGAGGTGGTCAACGCCATCGAAATTCTCACCCACGCCGAAACCCCGGGATTGGGAGATAAGATCACCTTCAGCGGGTTCAAGGATCTGTTTAAGGACAAGAACCTCGATAACGCCGACTGGCGGGTGAAAAAGGACGGTGGTGAATTCGACCAGTTCAGCGGCGCGACCATCTCGCCACGGGCGGTGGTCGGCGCGGTGAAGAAGGGGCTGGAGTTCTTCCGCGAGCATAAAGTGAAAATCTTGACCGAGGGGGGTCAGTCATGAGTCTGCTGAAAACCTTTACCAAGGGGATCTGGAAAGAGAACGCAGTCTTCAAGCTGCTGCTCGGCATGTGTCCGCTGTTGGCGGTCACCACCAGCGCAGAAAACGGCCTGGGGATGGGTGCGGCCTCGACCTTCGTGCTGGTCTGCTCAAACATCGTCGTCGCTATTCTGCGCAAGTTGATTCCGTCAAAGGTACGGATCCCGGCCTTCATCATTATCATTGCGACCTTTGTTACGATCGTCCAGCTCTGTATGGAAGCCTGGGTTTACGGCCTCTATCAAAGTCTGGGGATCTTTATTCCGCTGATCGTCGTCAACTGCCTGATTCTGGGACGCGCCGAAGCCTTCGCCTCGAAACGACCGGTGCTTGATGCCGCCGTCGACGGCCTGGGGATGGGACTTGGTTTTACCCTGGCACTGTTTATCCTCGGTGCGGTCCGGGAAATCTTTGGTAGTGGCGCACTGCTCGGCTTCAGTCTGTTCGGAGCCGGTTATCAGCCGATGCTACTGATGATCCTGCCGCCGGGAGCCTTTATCTCGCTGGGGCTGCTGCTGGCGTTGATGAATAAACTTGAGGCGGGAAAAGGCTAACGGGCTCTCCTACTTCATTGCTCTTTGCTGGAAAGCGGATAGAGTTTGTTGATCGCGGCGTTGAGCTGCGTTATCGTTTCGTCGCTCACCGCTTGACTGCACATCAGATAGCGTAAATTCCCGACCGGAATATCCGCTAATTTAATGGTCACCAGCTCTTCAATCGGCAGGCCAACCGAGCGGGCTAACATTTCGATCTCTTCCGGTGCGACCAGCATATAATCCGCCCGCTGATCGGCAACTGCCTGCAACAGGGCACTCTGATTCCCGGTAAAAAAGACACTTTTCGGCGTCAACTCCCCAAGCAGATCATCAACAAAACGGCCATAGGTAAATTCCCCCATCCGCGCTATCGTCAGCTGCTGGTCAGAAAAAATATCACGCAATTTAGTGCGCGCAGGAAACTTATGCTGCAGGGTTTTGCTGGTCAACAACAGCAAGGCCTGATTGCGATATATCGGTTCGCTGAACTTGGCAAACAGCTCCCGTTCGGCGGTTTTGAACCAACCGATCGAGCAGTGCGGAACCGTTGCATGGCGTAAAACATAGAGGATTCGGTAGGGTGTCGATGCGATGAAGTTTAACTCGCCCCCTGCCTCCTGGAGGATATTGCGGGTCCGCTCAAACAAAAAACCGCCTGGGTCACCGCTTTCGCTGGTGTAGTAATAGGGCGGCCGATCAAAATAGGAAAAGGTCAGCGGCTCGGCTGAAACAGCGGCGGCCGTTGACAGCCAGATCGCCAGCGCCAGCGCCATCTGGCGAAAAAACAGGTTAAAGACTGGACGCGCTACATTAACCATACAAATTCACCTTCTTCGCGCTATTTTTTCTTGGCGAAGCTCTGCGCCAACTCATTGTCGATCAGGTAAATGCAGACTTCTTTGGCCCCCAGTTTGGAATAATTAAATTTTTCGCAGAGGTTATCCATCAAGAAAGTGACGTCGTTGCGGATGCGATCATCGTAGGTCTTGAAATCCTCGCTGTCAAAATCCTTGATCGCCCGGCGGAAATTCTCATTGTCGAGGAAAGGTTCGAGAACCTTCTCTTTGAGGTGGTGAACATAGCGCTCGTAAAGGTTTTCGTACAGCTTGGTTTCGCTGATCTCTTTGCCCTCCAGACGTATTTCCTGGGTCAAGGTCCTGCTGGTGTATTCTTTTTGAATCCCTTTGCGGAAAATCAGCAATCTCTCCCGGTCGGTAATGTCAGAGACCAGACGTGCCTCAATTGGAGCAAAAAAATCTTCGCTGATTTTCAACCGATCTCCAGTAAAAATGCAATCAACGACCATATCTTTCTCGAAGTTGACAGCAAAGATATAGTTCTTCAGATCGTGGGCGATCTGTTCCTCGTTGTAGTAATAGAGGGATTCCTTGATCTCCTGCATGATCGTGTAGTTATACATGTGCAGCAGTGAATCGAGAAAACCATCGGGGATCAGTTTCATCCATTCTTCGTGTTTGCTGAAAAAGCTGTAAAGGGTCGCCATGTCGATCATCGCACCCTCTTTGGCGTGTGCCGAGTAGAGCTCACTGAAAATGCGGATTGAGTCGCGGCCGGAAAAGCCAACCACCCCTTCATGTTCTGACTCGGCAATAATCCGCCGCCGCCGCCGGGCCGATAAACCTTTTCGATCGCTGAGTTGCAGCCACTCAGGAATATTGCCGGTATAAATTTCCATTTTCAACAGTTGCAGGTTTTCATCACAATAACTGCTGTAGCGGGACGGATGTCCGATCCATTCGGTCATTGCCGAAGAATTCTTACTCAAGCGGGTCGCGATGATGATGCGCGCAAAGTTATGCAGCACGCGCGGTAAAAAACGATTATCGATATGCCGACCGAAAGTGTTGCGATAGATTTCCACCTCGGTGCGCAAGTCGAGAACATAGGGGATTTTGATATATTCGATGCGGTCCGATAATGACGGCAGGTCCTTGATACTCTCGGCGTCTTCTGGATTCATCAGCGCCAAAAACAGAGAGTTGACCTTTTCCTCAATATACTCAACCTTATGCACCCCTTCACTGATGATATTGTGCAGTTCAAGCAGGCGCTCAACATTGTAGCCCTTGATATCCATCAGCGAATAGATGCCGTTGTTGGTCTTGGCAAAGTTGGAGAAGACATACTGCACTTGGTTGCTGTCACGTAACAGTCCGTTGATCCGCCCCTGCAGCATTTCATTGCCAAGCACGTTCTGCTTGATACTCCGGTCGCCGGGATTATAGACGCTGATTCCTTCACCAAGGCGCCGGTTAAAACGATAGTGACGCGCGTAAAGCATCTGCAACACCTTCAGAGGATCCTTCAAGCGGCTGAGCAAGGCCTCGTAAATCGAGGTGCAGATGGTGCAGGCAGTATCACGGAACACCCATTCGTACTGTTTTTCGGTAAACAGTTTCCATTTGGTTTCGTCGTTCTTAAACAGATCATCGAAGAAAGAACGCCGATACTCCCGAGGAATCATCAGAATCGGGCTGTCATGACTCGGACAGGGGACCTCGACGTAGGCCTCCCCCTGGTTGGCGAACTGCTGGGCCTCGATCAAATCACTCTGGCGCAGTTCGTATTCATCGAGCAGATTGGAAAGTTTGCCGAGAAAGCGATCGGTCTCCTTTTCGTTAAGGTTCCCGAGCAGATTGCGATCGAGACGCCAGACGGCTTCGTAAGTACAGCCATCCGGACTGTTGACATATTGCTCAAACTTACGCAAAAGATTGTCAAGAAAGGTACTCTTGCCGCAGCCGTGAGGGCCCTTGAATATATAGATTTTGTTCTGTTGGGTGCCATGGCGGAAATTTTCTGCCAAACTAACCAGCCGATTGGTAAATAATCGATCCGCAAAAAAAGGATTGTCGGAATCATCAACAAACAGTCGGCTGGTATCGTAATGCGCAAAATTGATCGATTCTGGATCATTCGGGTTCTCATCGACCTCTTTTTCGACATAATCCTCAATCAGATCGTGAAAAGCCTGAAAAACGTTGCGCACAGCACTGGTCGGATTGGCGATAGCCCGTTCAAGGTAGCTATCGAAGCTGATCGGCCCGCCCGTATCACTATCCTGCTGCACATGCACGAAGCGTTGCATCGCTTTATCGATATTCGAATCCTGCACGATCGGTGTTTTTATGCTCTTAGCCATCAGCTTTAAAAACCTCCTTGCTGAACCGGCGATCCTTCATCGTATAAAGCATTCGCGTCCAGGAAATCTGTGGTCCAGCGCTCCCGTCTCCCGTTTCACTGACAGCCTTGGCTTCTGCTTCGCTGGTTTCCAGTTTAACCGGATTCCCCCATAAATATTCTATCCCCAGCATGGTGTTGGCGACATATTCCTGGACCAGCGGTTTGCCTTCGAGGCGATGTCTTAAATAGAGGACACCGTCGATCGACTTTTCATGATCGATCTCGATAACCGGTGGATGATAAAGGGAAGCAAACAGCATCTGTCGATAATCTTCCGACTTCCGACTGCGGACATAATATTCCCAAACCATCCGCTCTTTATTGAGCCGCTGTCCGGCAACAAACAACTTGTTGCTATCGATAAAATCCTGATCGACAAAACTATTAATAAAGGTAAAGTCGCAAAAATTTTCTCGTACCTTAAAAATAAAGTCGCGGCCCTTCCCGGTTTGTCGGTCGAACTGCTTACGTTCTTCTGCATTCTGCAGACGCCGAAAATCATAACTGTAGCAACCGCGATCAGCCATTTCCTCAAGGTTATAGAACAATCGCATGCCCAGGGCATATGGGTTCAGGCCAACCCTCGGCATCGCCGTAACCGCGGCATTGACTCGGGCAAAATCAACTTCGTGTCCCTTGATCCGATCATCCTGCAGAAACAAAGTCTCGTGCCAATAACTGGCCCAGCCCTCGTTCATGATTTTGGTCCGAATCTGTGGCTGAAAATAAACCGAGGTACTGCGGACAATCTGCAGTACTGACTGCATCCACTTGTTTTCGTCCTTGTTAAGAAACGGCGAATGGTCGATGAGAAACTGCAACAAATCAGGACTTTCCGGCTGATAATTTTTTTTATATTTCTCGAAGGACGCATCAAACTCTGGATGTTTTGTCAGCACCTCAGCAAAAAATGCTTTTTCCCCAAGCTTGCCATGCTGCCTGACATGTTCGTTGAACGACTCTATCTGTTTGACATAATCGCTGGTATTGATCTGTTTAACGGTCTGCAGAAAGTAGTCAAAGTAATAGTCGATCCGCTTCGAGCAGCCAGTGTCGGTGCGATTAAACTTGGCCAGTTCGGCATGATAGCCGACCAAATTATCGATTCCACGCGCAAACTCGATGACATAGTCAACCCGGCGACCATACTCAGAACGCAATCGGGCTATCAACCGTTTGTCAGCCAGGGCTTGGCCGGTTAAATCATATTCCCAGGTATGGCGAAAATAGAGATTGTTCTGAAAAAAATCGATATGCCCGATAACGTGATAAAAAATCATCACGTTAAGCCAGTCAGGATTGTTGTCATTGTAGAATGAGATCGCCGGCCGGGTGTTGATTACCGTCTCATACGGATTCGAAGGATAGAGGTCATACTTTCCCTGTTCACGCAAGACCTCAACATCATGGACCCAGTAATCGTAGAGGGTCGGGATCATGTTCTTTGGCATCAACTCGATCATATCGCGGTTACTGACCACGTACTCGAGGCTTTCATCCTCGAAAGACAGGCCCATATCCCGCGCCCGCTCCTTGCAGCCCTCCATGATCCGTTTCGTTTTCTGATCAATCAGTTGCATAATTCGCCTGTATAATTCTCACAGCGACACAATCAACTGTCGCAATTATTCGGAAACCAACTTACGAATCCCATCAATCACCCGATCCTCCGGGGAATCTTCTTTCATGCTATCGAGACGTAAGAGATCGGCGGCTTGCTCAAGCAGCCCGGAGCGCTTGAGATAAACTTCTACCTCGGTACCACCGGGACTGGTGTAACGGTGCTCGGCAATGGTAATGCCTATACGGCTGGCGTAAGTCAGCATCTTCTTGAGCTCCGGGACTGTCTCGCGCCCTTCACGGTCCCAATCGTCGCCATCGGTCCCGTGGAAAATATAGATATTGTAATCGCTGGCCAGACTCTCTTCCTGAACGATTTTATTGATCAGCCGATAACCGGCCGACACCTGGGTACCACCTGCGACCCGCGAGTTATAGTAGGTATAGAAATCTTCAACCTCAGTCGCTTCGGTGTCATGTAAAATAAAACGGGTCTCGACCTGACCACCATATTGGTAAAGCAACCAACTGTAGATAAGGATATGTTGTGTTGCCACCAGTTCGGTCGCCTGGCCAGCCATCGAACCGGAATAATCACGGATAAAAAAGACCAGCGCCTGCGATTCATAATCCTTCTCGCGCGACAGTATCCGGTAGATTTTGTCGCGCGGGGCGATCAGAAACTTGGTCGGATCGATCTCGCCGATATCCGGCAAATTATCCAGGGCAATGTTGGTTTCCAGGATCTGCCGCAGGGTCGCTTTTTTGTCCAGCACCTGGCCGAAACCACGATTTTTATCGGTCAAATCATAGGTATAACGGGTCAGAGAACGCTTTTTGCCCTTCTCTTTCAAGTTTGGCAGCTGAAACTTTTCGGTCAGAATGCGCCCCAGGTCATAAGCGTTGGCGTCCATATCATGGGCACCACCCTTGCCTTTACCGGCACCGCTGCCTTCACCGTCGCCTCCTTCGCGGACCGGTTGTTCGCCGATAACCTCACCCTCTTCTCCCTCGCCGTGGCCTCCTCCTCCACCGCCACCTCCTTCTTCGGGATCGTTGACGCGGGTATCGTGGATAAACTTCTCCTCCACAGTCGTCGGCACCACCACCACTTTTTCATCGGTGCCACGCCCCGGTTTGACCAGTTTGCCCACCTTGATTTTGCGCGGGAAACCATCCGCTTCGCGAATCCTGTCACGCTCAAGCAGATCGTCAATGCTGCGAATATTGCTGACCAGCGGACCTTCACTCGGGTCCATATCATGCAACATGGCAAAATCGTTACTGCTATACAGATCAGCCAGCAGCGGTAAATGACGGTCGTCTCGTGGGTCACCGATCAGGTGCAGGCGCTCATCCTCCAGTTCCAACTGGATCGCCTCGTCCTCAACGGCCAGCCGCCCCTCTTGTTTGAGCAGCTGATAATATGCTTGTCGGTCCTTACGGCTCATAAATAGAATCAGCCTTCATCTTCCTGGGTGCAGAAATATTCAATCGTTTTCTGCGCGCAGGTCCGGCAATAACCGAGTTGATTCAACATGGTGTCGATCATCCGGTCGTAGAGTTTCTGATTTTCCTCGTTGGTGCGGTTCGCCAATGCGCCGACCAACGACCCGGCTCCAGCGATGTCCGACTTAAGGCGCACGTCGGTAACAGCCTTAACCAACTCCAAGTTGTCCATAAAATCGTAACCGGCGTCGACGGAGATTTTCTGCCCGTAAATCTTACGGATTGTGGTGCGGAAGGTTTCCCGCTGTTCCTCGGTTTTCAGCCCCAGACGTTCTTCGACGCTCTGAATGAGACGCTGATCGATCTTCAATGCCTTCAACTCGCCGTTCTGCGGATCACGATATTTCCACATTTTGTCCGGGCCGAGATTTTCGGCATCAATACCGATGATCATGTTGACGTAGTTCATCACGTCCTTACGGATCGCCTGCGGCTCATCCATGTAGGCGTTAAACATCTCGGTCATGATCCGCTCACGATAGAGCCCCTTGCCCATTTTCAAATCGTCGAGATACTTGGCGCGATCATTATTATCGGAAACATAATCAAGGATGATCCGTTCCACCGCCCGGAAGATGTCGTAGGCGAACATGCACTGCCCCTCGTTGGTTTCTGTCCCTTCGACCAACAGTTGCAGCGCCCGCCCCAGGTTACGATGACCGAGTCCCTTTTGCCCGAAACGCTTGGTGATATCCGGCTCCTGGTTGAGGATATCGATCACCTCTGCCAAGGTCTTAATACTCTTCTCCCCGGCCACTTCGCCGGCAGCCAACTTCATCGTCTCGATCGGTGTCAGTTTCTCGCTACGCGGCAGCCGGCTCAGCACCACGGCAACACTGGCGGCATAATTGAGGTTTGGATCCTGATGCAGATCCTGCCCGGTCAACGTGGTTTTGGTTTCACTGCCGATGGCGTAATTGGTCAAATCCTTCTGCATCAGGTAGTTGGTGTTGTGCGAAAAATAGCAGATCCTACAGCGGTCAATAATTGGTGCTTCCTCTTTTTCCGCCAGGAAACGGTTGAATTCTGCGTTGTTACTGGTAGCGATAATCAGGGTGTCAATCGGCCACTTGTAGCCGTCCATCTCGATCAGCCGATTCTGGATTACCCCCAGATAAACCTGCACCAGGTCTTTTTTGTTCTTGTAAATCTCATCGGAAAAGTGGATGCCACCGCCGGCCACCCGAGCCAGGGCACCACGACGCAGATCAAAACGATAAGGGTTATTGGTATCGGAGATATGCAACAGCCGCTGGATCGACTCCTCGCCGAGCAGATCGACAGCACTTGAGGTGATCTTATCCTTGGCCGCGTACTTGCCGGTCACCGTCCCCAACGATTCGGTCAATGGAACCGGAATAATCTCAATGTGCTTGAAGACATCTTCCAACTTGCCGCCGGTAAAACCACGCAGTTCGTCAAGCATATAGGCGCTGCAAGCACCCAGTGGCCGGTAGTTCTGGTAAAACTCCTCTACCTGCGCATCCTTAAAACCGTAGTTTTTGGCCAGTAATTCCATACTTTGAGAACGGGTTTCACCCAGATTCATCGCCAGAATCATCGGATCTTCATAGGTTTGCGATTCGATGGTCGAAATCTTCCCGTAGCTGCCAAGCTGGTCCATGCCGACATAACGGAAGGTGTACTTGCGATTTTCCGCGACCGTCAGAAAATCACGGTACTTGGCACAGAGGTACTCAACAAAAAAGGTCTTGCCGTTGCCCGGTTCGCCGACCAACACATAGGCCATCTCCTTGGAGGAGCCTCCTTCGGCGGCATCTTTGACAAACGAGACGAAACTGTTGATTTCGTCGTACATGCCGATAGCGTGTTTGCCGCCAGTCCGGAAAATTTCAAAATCGTAGGTCGATCGCCCGTTGACCACCACTTTGCTGATCGGTTGCGCCAAAATCATCCGTGCCACGCCCTGAAAGGCGTTTTCAAAACAGCGCTTCCCCTGCTTGACCGCTAACAGGTGTGCTTTGAGTGATAAATCTGCTTTTAAGGTCTTCGCCTGTGCCATGTGTCAACCCTCCTGTGGGTAATTTTCTGAATCTTTCGAGCTGCTTACAAATTATAACGGGTATTTTTTATTTTTCCGTATACGCCCGTGTATTTTGATAAAGATTTTGTAATTTTTACCGCTATAGCTCTCGAATCGACGTCACCGATAATTCGTCCCGCCCCCTAAAGGCCCGCCCTTCCCCCCTTAGTTCCCCCCCCTCGCAACGGCCGCCATATTTAGTTGCTATACTGATTTAATCTACCGTCGAAGGAGGTCAGTTTTATGCCACCGATAAAAATCCACCTCTATCGCTGGGCTGGAACATGGGGTCCGTTCAGCATCAAAATGCCTTGCGGCGAATGTTCTCTCACCCGCGATGTGCTCAAAGACACCTTTGAGAAAGAACTCCAGGGAATTTCGGTCGAGTTGGAAATCAAGGATTGGCTGAGTTTCTGGTGGGAGCCGCTCAAAAAAGGCGGCTGGCATGCACCGATCGTCATGGTGGAAGATACGCTGATCAGCCAGGGACAGGCCCTTAATCGCGGCCTGCTAACCCAAGCGGTAGTTGCTGCACACGCCGTTCACACTCCCGTCAACGGCAATCACCTGTTCGGCAAACAAAGCTGTCCGCACTGTCAGCGAGCCAAAGACTACCTGACCCATGCCGACATCGATTTCAGCTACCACGATGTCGTTGACAGTCCACGTGCCCTTTACGAAATGCTCGCCCGCGTCAAGCCGATCGTCGGCCCCAAAACCCCGATGACCGTGCCACAAATCTGGCTCGACGGTCGCTACATCGGCGGCGCCGATCAACTGCAAACCCACATTGACGAGATCGTTGAACCGAACCTCGAACGCGGACAGTGTTCGCTGTCCCCTTCCCGGAACTGATCATTCTGTCAGAAAACTCAAGCGGAGGAGTTATGAAAAAGCGAGTCGCCTTAGTCGCATTTAATGGTGAGCCGATGTGCTTTGTGCACGTCCTGCTGAATGCACTGGATATGGACGAAAAAAATTACGCCGTTAAGATCGTCATTGAAGGCAGTGCGACCAAACTCGTCAATGAGTTGACCAATGCGGAAAATCCATTTGCAAAACTATATTCAAAGGTTCAGAAAAAAGGCTTAATCGATGCGGTCTGCAAAGCCTGTGCAGCAAAAATGGGAGCATTGGAGGGGGTTGAAGCACAGGGTCTGCCACTGGCAGGTGAGATGCTTGGACATCCCAGCTTGGCACACTACATCGAGCAAGGTTATGAGATAATCACCTTCTAGGTTCGTAACAAAGCAAAAGGGGCCACCTTACACTCAGGCAGCCCCAAAAAACAGAAAATCCACCGTAACAGTCGTGACTGGAGACCCATCAACAGCGACGCTGTGATGATGGAAATGCTGGTGGTTTGCTATAAATCAATCCGAAAAACGATCCGCGGAAAGCCGAAAACAACCTCCGGATTTACGTAATGGGGGCGATTATAGCGCTGTGGTGGAGAGCACACCACACGGCGCTGGTCGCGGCGCTTCTCACGCAGGTGCCGCTTGAAATTCTTCTTGGCCCGCCGCTCCCAGCGGTCATCTTGATTTTGCCGATAATGACCATAATCATGTCGATCTTTAACCCAACTCTTATTGTGTTTATTGCCACCATCGTGCCGATCACCACCATGGGCAACAGCCAACAGCGGGGTTGTTAATAAAAACAGAGCTGAAATCAGTAATGCCAATAGCGTTTTCATCCTGTCCTCCTTTTGAGTGACTGTCTCGCATCCTTGTCTTGCTGATGACTTCACTCTAAGGGATTCAAACGGTTGTTTCATTCGACATCGAGGTAAATTCACCCTGATGTCGGGTCAATTTTATGTATTTACAGCTACTTGCAGGATCAAAAAAGGGGGTCGCTCGAGGACTGTTTTTGAGTGGATTTTGCGGAAATGCCCTAAAAAATCAGGGCAGCAGAGGATCAATCAAGCGTGTTTAGCGGAATAGAAAAGAAAGGCAGATTCAACCGATCGGTCCGCACTCGCGCCTGCTGTAAGGAACCACGGAAGGTCTTGGCTTGCTGGCTGTCGACAATAAAATAATACCCTTCGCTGACACCATGAAACATTTCCACGGCAAAAAAATCGATCTGCACCCCCGCCACGCCGGGCAAAAACAGTTCTGGGGTGGTGATGCCGAGCTTATCCTGATCGGTACCGATGGCATTGAAAAAAAAGTGAATTTGATAGTCGGCCTGCTCCGGGTTATCCACCAGTCGACAGGCATACTTTTCCAGTAGCTCCAGACCGAACCGCTGCTGGGCAAAAGCCAACAGCGAGGACTGTTCCACCAAGTGCGCTTCCGGATAGCTCGGTTGCTCGATAAAATAGGCCCGCAGATAAACCTTCTGCGCCTGCAATTGTTGAAAATCCTGTTCCGGCAACGCCCTGATCAGCTTGTCCAAACTCTGCGTCACCAAGCGCTGTTCGGTCACGCTGGCATAGCGATCATCCAACCCACGGGTTGAACAACCGTTGAGCAGCAGCAACGTCAGCAATAAAATAGACCAGACGAATTTCAGCATGTTTGCTGATCCTCCAAGCGCAAGATATAGTTCCACTCCGCTGCGGCCAGCGGCATAATCGACAGGCGGTTGCCTTTGCGCACCAGCGGCATATTCTCCAGAAGCTCATGATCCTTCAGCTCGGCCAGCGAAAGGACCCGTTTGGTGTGACGAAGGTACTTGATATCGACCATAAACCAGCGCGGTTGCTCCGGTGCACTTTTCGGATCGAAGTATTTGCTTTGCGGATCGAAAGCGGTGTGATCGGGATAACTTTCGCGCACCACCTCCATCAGACCGACAATCCCCGGGGTTGCACAATTGGAGTGATAAAAAAACACCTGATCACCAACCTTCATGTCATCGCGCATCATGTTCCGCGCCTGATAGTTGCGCACTCCGTCCCAATGTTCGGTCTGTAGCGGCAGCTGCTGCAGATCATCAATGCTAAAAGCGTTCGGTTCCGATTTCATCAGCCAGTAATTCATAGAGGGTCCTCTTCTCCTGCTTTCTTTTCCACCCGGCCGAAGGAACAACCGATCCCGACGACACAGAGCCCGCAGAAAATCCACAATGCCCAACGCATACTGGCCAAAAAGGCCGGTTGAGTTTCTGCGGTAACCGGTTGGCCGTGCATCAAATAGGAAAAGATCAGGGTGATGATCATCATGCTGGTCATCATCCCCAAGGTGCGGACGCTTGAATTCAATCCCGATGCGATGCCGAGATAGCGCGGTTCGACACTGCCCATAATGATATTAACGTTGGGCGAAGAAAACAGCGCAAAGCCAGCGCCAAGAAACACCAGCAGCACAACCACGGTCAACAACGAAGAGTCTCTTGAGAGGGTGGCCGCGACCGCCAAACCAATGGCACACAGGGCCATGCCGCTGGTAGCGACAAAACTCGCCGGCACCCGATCAGACAACTTGCCACAAAAAGGAGAAAGCAGGGTCTGCACAATCGGTTGGGTAATTAACACCGTCCCGGCCTGCTGTGGCCCCATCCCTTTGACGTATTGCAGATAAAGGCTCAAGAAAAAGGTCACCCCAAAAGTGGCCGCATAATTAAACAGCGCCGCCAGATTACTGAGGGCAAAAACGCGATTATTGCGCAGCAGGCTAATATTCAGAATCGGATAGCGGCTGCGCGACTCCCACCAGACAAACAGCGCCAAACCGAGGTTGGCAGTGATAAACAGCGCCCATGCCCAGCTCCCCTTGCTCAGATTGGAGACACCAATCATCAGCAACAAAATTGAGGGGCCATAAATCAGCAACCCGACCCAGTCAAACGGCTCACCTTTGGCTTCCGCCCACTCCTCGCGCATTTTCAGGCGAACGGTGATGTAGGTGATGATGCCCAGAGGAATCACCAGATAGAACAGCGAGCGCCAGCCGAAGGAAGCCACCAGCATCCCGCCGAAAAAGGGCCCGCAGGAAATCCCGGCATAAACGCTGGCAATGGCGATTCCCAGTGCCTTGCCCCGTTCAGCCGGAGGAAAGGCAGAAACGACAATTGCCATGGTGGTTGCCATCACCATCGCCCCGCCCATGCCCTGCAGAAAGCGCAACCCGATGACCGCTTCAATCGACCAGGCCTGGGAGATAATCCCGCCGGTCAGGGTAAAGGCGAGAATACCGAGCTGAAACACCTTGCGTCGGCCGTGGATATCACCCATCCGCCCCATCGCCAACAGAAAGATCGACGCCGAGAGCACGTAAGTGGTCTCCACCAGCCCCAACTGCATGGCGCTGGCGGAGAATTCACGGCCCATATCGGGCAGCGCGACCCCGACCGCCGACATCATAAATGGCATCAGAAAATGTGCCATGCAGACGGCGAACAGGGTCGCAGAGCGGGAGGAAGCTTGGCTCATCGGCGTTTTTTACTCTTGCCTTCCTTTTTCTGCTGACCGGCTTTGAGGAGATCGCCGAGGCTGCCGAAGCTGGAAGAAGACTCAGCGGGAGCATCGCTGTAGCTGGTTTCACCGCCCTCATCATCTTGCCCGACCAAGGCCAGCGAAATGCGCCGCTCGTCCGGCTCCACCTTTTCGATCATCACCTGCAAACTCTGCCCAACTTTAAGCACGTCCTGGGGATGGCGGATGCGCTGTCCCTGCCCCAACTTGGAAATGTGCAGCAGCCCGTCGATGCCATCTTCAAGGGTGACAAAGGCGCCGAATTGGGCCAGACGACTGACCTTGCCGCTGTGCTTGCCGCCAGCCTTGTAGATCGTCCCAACCTTGCCCCAGGGATCAGCCAGGGTGTCGCGCAAACTGAAGGAGAACTTGTTGTTGTCCCAATCGATCTTCTTGACCGCCACCTCCAGTTCCTGGCCGAGACTGAGGACCTCATTGACGTCCTCTATCCGGCTGTAACTGATCTCGGAGATCGGCAACAAGCCTTCGATGCCGCCAATATCAACAAAGGCACCAAACTCGCGGATATTGGTGACGCTTCCTTTTACCACCATCCCCTCTTTGAGGGTTTCACGCAGACTGACGCGCAGCACTTCCCGCTCTTCATCCAGAATTGCCCGGTGGGAAACGACGATGTTGCGGCCGTTCTCGGAGAACTGACTGATCTTGAACGAGAGGCTCTGACCGATCAACTCGGCCGGTTCGGCTTGGCGCAATCCGGTCTGCGAAAAGGGGCAGAAGGCACGCACATTGCCAGGCAGTTTGACCTCAAACCCACCCTTGATCTCTTTTTCGATCCGCCCTTCCACGGGGATGCCCCCCTGATAGGCATCTTCCAATTGCTCAGTCCCGGAGCCGCCGCCGCCAATTTTGGTGGTAAAGCGCAGCTCCCCGCCATCGCGCGAAAGGAAATAGGCACCGATCTTATCGCCGGCAGCAAAGAGAAATTCGCCGTCGGCATTGATCAACTCGCTGGTCAAGAGCAACCCTTCGCCTTTTTGACCGACGTCGAGAAAGCTCCATTCGCTGCCGATCTGCAGAATCGTCGCCTCGATTTTCTTACCCCGCTGCAACGGTTGGGCGACCTCGGCGATACTCGCCTCGAACAGCGCGGCAAAATCGCCATCATCTTCATTCATCTCTTCATCATCAAAATGCTCATCACTCATGACCATTATCCTTTGGTTGATTGTCATTCGAAAGATAAGAGATTAGCCGCTTTTGCCGCCGGAGTAAACCGGTCAGATGCAATTGTGCTTTTGTCCGAGGCTGATATCTTTGTAGAGCGTGGGTATGTCTAACTATCGGATATTCTGAAAGGTCTGGGATGAAGCCGAAAAACTGGGTGGAAAGCCTGAATTGTGCCATTGAGGGGATTTTGTGGGCGGTCAAAAGCGAACGCCATCTTCGCTATCATTTTGTTACCGCCTTAGCAGTGTTGCTGCTGGCGCTGTTTTTCCGCGTCACGGCGCTGGAGTTTTTTTTGCTGGTCTTGGCGGCGCTACTGGTGATCTTCGCCGAACTGATCAACACCGCTATTGAAACCGTGGTCGATCTGGTCACCGACGAGTATCACGAACTGGCCAAGCGCGCTAAGGATATCGCTGCCGGAGCTGTTTTGGTCACCAGTATTGGCGCGGCGATTCTAGGATACTTGGTCCTGTCCGGCTATATTTTTCCGCTGTTCGACAGTGAACCGACTCTGGTTCGTGAGCCGCATGGAACCGTGCAGATCGGCGCACTTTTAATGGTCGTGATCCTAGTGGTGTTACTCAAGGCCCACTTCAATCGTGGCACACCGTTGCACGGCGGCATGCCGAGTGGCCATGCGGCGATCGCCTTCTCCATCGCCACTTCGGTGTTACTTTCCGGCAGCGGCCTGTTGCTCAGTGTGATGGTGCTACTGCTCGCGACCCTGGTTAGCCGCAGTCGCCTGTTGATGAAAATCCACAGCCGAAAAGAGGTCTGGCTCGGTGCAGCTCTCGGTGCCACTGTCACCCTGCTGGCGTTTTTGCTGTTTAATTGACCGTGCCGATCGATGGCAGCAATGGACCGACAAACTCAACCTGCGTCAACATGGTTGGCTCGACTGCCTTGGGGGCAACATCGACAAGCTTTAACTCGCCAAGTGGAATTTCTTGCTGCAAACCAGCCAGGCTGAAGCGGCTGGCAGCGTTCCACAGCATCCAGCCATTACTGCCAGCGGCATCACTGGCGTTGATCTGTGCATGGACTTCATCCGCTCTAAATTGACGCTTGTCGAAGGCATAGTCACGAAACGCCTGTAACCACGGACGAAACCGCACCGGCGCCAGCCCGCTAAGTTGTTGCGCCTTCTGCAACGAAACGGCAATCACTTCGTAGGGGTGGCTCATCGGATTGCCATAGCCGGGAATACCGCGCGGAAAGCCGGAGGGATAGAGCATCGGCGAGAGGTAATCAACCCGCTCTCCCAGATCGACCAAACGCTGACCAATCTTGCCATCCTTATGTTTCCAGCAGATGTAGCCAAAGATGTTCGCGGAGGTCAACACCGGGTAGGCAGAAAGTCGCCGCTTGGCTTGACTGAGAAAACTATTGATCGCGGTCACCCGACTATCGTCGCTGGTTTGCTGCGAAAAAACCAAGTCAGATTTGGACGGAAAACGGATGTAATCAAACTGAATTTCGTCGAAGCCAAGCTGGGCGGCCTCTTCGGCAACCGCGAGGTTATAGTCCCGCACCCGCTGATTGAAAGGATCGCTCCAACTGAGTTTATCGCGGTCCTGCCAAACCTGACCGTCCTGACGGCGAACGGCTAATTCCGGGCGCTGCTTGGCCAGCAGGTCGTCCTTGAACACCACCATTCGGGCGATGGTGTAGATGCCTTGCGCTTTTAGTTCCGCCAGAAATTCCGGCAGATCCTTCAGCGGTCGAACCCGTTGGGCGCCAATTTCTTTGGCAAGAGGAATCTTGCTGCGATAGGCGATGTGCCCACGTGAGGATTTGATATCGATAACCAGTGCATTGAGCTGCGCAGTTGCGATCAAATTACGGATCTGCTGTCGTTTGGATTGCAGGTCGGCCCCCCAGAAGGACAGATAAAGGGCCTTGGGGGTAAAGGGTTGCAGGGCGATGTGCAGGTTTGCTTCGACAGCAACTTCAAGCGGCCGATAACCTGGGAAGCGGGCAATCATTCGCTCAGCCGAAGTGGTCAGCTCAAAACGGCCACCGTCGTCACTGAAAGCCTGATTGTCAAGAGTCCGTAATTCAACCCCAGAAATCAGATCACCGGTCACGGCATCACTGACAGAACCGAAAACTGGTGCCATGTCAGCCCCAGCGCTAAAAGGCAGGAACAGCGTGATACAGAGAAGTAACCAAGGCCCGATTTTCATAGTCCAATCCTTTATGTTGCTGGTACGGACCACTCCTGAAAACTGAAAAATACAAAAAACGACAACGCAACACCCAAGGTCAAACCATGAGCGCACAGATCACTTTTTCTTATCGGCAACTAAGAATTTATTATTTAGAACTATTTAATATATAAATTCAAGAAATTTAACCGCATCGGCAGGAAAATCGACGTACAAATCGTATAAAAAGCGGAAACCACGGCTAAAGAGGGAGGAGATCCAGGGGGGAAATGTCTTTGGTGTGAATTTAAATTGTTTGCGCTCAACGGAGCTTAGTGCAGTTTCCCCCGTAATTTAAGAAGAATTTCCTTACGTTGCTTGAGTAATTCATATGAATCGTGCGCAGCCGTGTGGGGGATTTCACTCATCAACCGATTGAGGCTCGATTCAAGGGTATCCGCCAGGACCCGTTCTTCTACCTTGCTGAGATAAAGCTTCATCTTATGCTCCTTTTTTTGATGCAAGACAGATCTTCCATAAACACATTCTACCCCGAATCAGCAATGTCTCAACTCACCTCAACAGGTTAATAAGCGCTGAGCACCACTAACCAGTTGCGCGGAAAAGGTATCTAAGGGTGGCGACGCCAGATTCCAGCAGTGCCAATAGAGGTCGACCGGAAAGGCCGCCCCTGGCAGCAATTCCTCTAATTGTCCACAATTCAGCAGTGCTGCGCTCTGCCAGTCGGGCACCATGCCGTAACTGTAGCCATCGGCAATCCCCTGCAGAAATTGCTCGGGAGCAGGGATATTATGGCACGGCAACCGCGATGGCAAAGCCCCGAGGTGACGCTCAAGAAAACGGTGGTGAAGGCGATCTTTACGATTAAAAATAACCGCTGGCGCCTGCTCGGCAGCAGCCAACGACAAGCCAGCAGGAAACCAGCGGCCAATAAAGGCGGGCGTCGCCAGCAAGCGATAGTTCATTTTACCGAGGAATTCGACTCGACAACCCTGGATCGCTTTTGCCTCATTGCTGATGCAGCCGACCACCTCCCCTTCGCGCAAAAAGGCGTGGGTCTGCTCCTGATCGTCGACCCGCAGGTCGATAAGAACATCGAATTGCTGCAGCAAAGGCCGGATCGATTGCAAAAACCAACTGGCGAGACTGTCGGCATTGATGCCGATCGCCAAAGTCGTCGGGCCCTGTTCCGCCTCCGCTGTCAACTCTGCGGCTAATCCAGCTTCGAGCAATTTAACCTGCTGATAATGTTTCAACAGGGATCGGCCAGCCAGCGTTGGCTGCGGCGGTGTGGTCCGCGAAAGCAGAATCTGCCCGCTCTGATCTTCGAGCTGTCGAACCCGTTGCGATACCGCGGACTGGGTAATAAACAACACCCGTGCCGCACGCTCGAACCCACCTTCGGCAACAACCTTAGCGAACGCTTCAATCAATTTGTAATCAAGCATGCCTTGATATTAGCAGAGCTAATGACATCTAAAAACTATTAATTTTACTTTTAACAGCAGACGGCCTAATTTCCCTGCCAAGAGCTTGTTATCAGGAGGACCAAATGTTTTCGTTTTTTCAGGGGATGGGTGTTGGCGGCGGCTTGATCATTGCCATCGGCGCACAAAATGCTTTTGTTCTTTCGCAGGGGGTCCGGCGCAACTTTCCACTGCAGACCGCTGTCGTCTGCAGTTTCTGTGACGCCGCACTGATTATTGTCGGCATCAGCGGCGTCGGCAGCCTGGTTGCCAGCAGTCCGCAATTAGCAAATCTGGCGACCTGGTTCGGTGCGCTGTTCCTGCTCTGGTACGGTGGACGCTCCTTCCGCGCTGCGCTGCATGGTGGCAGCCTGACCACCACGACCGAGCGGATCGGTTCACGCCGCAAGTTACTCTGGGCAACCCTGGCGCTGACCTTCCTCAATCCACATGTCTATCTCGATACCATTGTCCTGGTCGGCAGCATCAGCGGCCAGCTGGCCCAAACCGAGCGCTACCTGTTCGGTGCGGGAGCAGTCAGCGCCTCGATTCTCTGGTTTTTCAGCCTCAGCTTCGGTGCCAGTCTGCTCGCCCCGCTGTTTCGCAAACCGCTTGCCTGGCGCTGTCTCGATGGCTTCGTCTGTCTGACCATGTGGGGCATCGCCGCTACCCTGCTCTGGCCAAAGCTACAAGCGCTGCTCTAAGCCAGCAGCCCCCCATCCGCAGCTGAAAAATCCCAAACATAGCGGTGCAAATCCAGGCGTCCAGTGCTATCGAAACAAAGCCCTTCCGCGACCAGCAGGTCTTGCTGGAGGATATTCCCTTCACCATCGGTGCGCGCGCTGACCTTGCCCTGGCTATTGATGACCCGCTGCCAAGGAACATCGTTGCCAGCCGGCAAGGCAGCCATGGCGAAGCCGACGGTACGCGCCGAACAGCCAATCAGTCCGCCGATCCGCCCGTAAGTGGAGACGTAACCGGCTGGAATCTGCCGAACCAAAGCGTAGATGCGTTGATAAAGTGGGGTTGGTCGCTGCGCTGACATTTGTTCCTCCTTAACACAGAAGCAACTGTAACCTGTTGGCGCCACAGGGGGGAAAGGTCCAGCCAATATTTAGTGAAGAAGAACCCCGCGGATCCTTTACATTGGCGCGATCCCAAGGGTACACTTCCTTACTGAATAATCACCACGGCGAGGATACCATGCAACAGGAAACAAACCAGCACCCGTTTGACGCTTTGACTCCCGATTTCATCATGGATGCCATCGAATCGCTCGGCTATCGCTGCGACTGCCGGATACTGACCCTCAATAGTTATGAAAACCGGGTCTACCAGGTCGGTATCGAGGATGCAGAACCGCTGATTGTTAAATTCTACCGCCCGCAGCGCTGGTCAAACGAACAGATTCTTGAAGAGCATCAGTTCACCGCCGAACTGGCCGGGCACGAATTGCCGGTCGTCGCTCCACTGGTTGATCAGGCCGGCAAGGTGCTGCATGATTATCAGGGCTTCCGCTTCAGCCTATATCCACGCAAAGGGGGCCATGCCCCGGAGCTGGACAATTTGGAACAGTTAAAAACGCTCGGCCTGCTGCTCGGACGGATCCACCTGGTCGGCAGCTGTCGCCCTTTTAACCTACGACCTAAACTCGACAGCCAGAGCTATGGGCACGAATGTGTCGCACTGATCAGCGAGAAGTTCATTCCGATCGAATACCGCGAATCCTATCAGAGTCTGACCCGTGACCTGCTACAGCATATTGATGAGCGCTTCGCCCAGCTCGGTTCGATCCGCAATATCCGCACCCACGGTGACTGCCATAGCGGCAACATGCTGTGGCGTGACCAAGCCCCCCATTTTGTCGATTTCGACGATTCTCGGATGGCGCCGGCCATCCAGGATTTGTGGATGCTGCTCTCCGGGGAACAGGATCAGCAACGGCGGCAGATGGATAAGATCCTCGAAGGCTATCATCAATTTAACGATTTCAACTTTCAGGAACTGCAGCTGATCGAACCGCTGCGCACGCTGCGGATGCTCCATTACAGTGCCTGGTTGGCCAAGCGCTGGGATGATCCGGCTTTTCCCCGTACCTTTCCCTGGTTTAACAGTTTGCAATACTGGGGGGAGCATATTTTGGAATTGCGCGAGCAGATGTCGGTGTTGCAGGAACCGCCGTTGAGTTTGTAGTTTATTGAAAAGGTCAAAACCTTAATACCGGCGGGTTGCGTCCCGCCAGCCGCCTTACTTTTTGTTCAAGCCAACAAAAAGTAAGCAAAAAATGGCTTTTTTATTTCTGTTGCATGGTTGCGGTAGGTTTTTTCGCCGGCACAGCAAAGCAATCCGGTTACGACTTCGATTCAGCAGAAATCGGTAAGGCCCCGGCTCGCAAGCTCACACGGGTTAAACGGAAGCGGCGGTTGTCTCTATTGTTCCGGTACTACGCGGATGAATCCTTTTGGGCTCGCTTTTTACAACCGATACCTCCCAGCCAGCTTTTCCATTGCCCCCACGGCTTCTACCGTTTAACCCGTTCGAGCGGCTTTTTGCTCGTCGGGGCCTTTCGCCCTCAGCTGCTACAAGGACAAAAACTATTTGCAGTACCGAACCACGCTCTTCACAACAGCGCCCCAAAACCTCGCGACAGCAATATAAAGGCTGCTTTCTTTTGCTTCGTTTTCTTTGCAGCCTTCCAAAGAAAATGAAGTCGGCTGTCGGGCCGAGACCCGACGACGTTGACTTAACACCGATACAATCCACCCACCTCAACGCAAAAAGGACCACCCAAACAGGCAGCCCTTTCCACAAAATAAACCACCAACAAGCCAGACTATTTCAAATTCCAGCTCGTCCCTTCACGACTATCAAGCAGCTCAATCCCCTGCGCTTCCAGCGCATCACGAATCTCATCACTGCGGGCAAAATCCTTATCCGCCCGCGCCTGCAAGCGCTGTTCGATCTGCGCTTCGATCGACTCTAAAGTGATATCGAGCTTGGCCAGTCCGGCCAACTTAACCTTCTCCAGCCAGGCAGCCGGAGCAGAATTGTAGATACCGAGCACCTCGCCAAGCTTAAGGACCGTGGTCCGTAGATCCCGCACCTGAGAGACCAGATCGGCCTTTTTGCGGAATTTCTTGGTTGCCACCAAGCGGTTCATGTTGCGCACCCCTTCGAACAGGTGGGCAATCGCCAAGGCACTGTTAAAGTCATCGTCCATCGCTTCACGGAACTTGGCTTCCAGTTCGGCGCCGGCACTACTTTCAACCTCCGCTTCGGGGACACCATCAATCGCCTGATCGGCGGTCAGCAGCGCTTCGTAGAAACGACGTAACCCTGCTTGCGATTCAATCAGGTTCTGATCGGAAAAATCGATCGGCGAACGATAGTGGGACGTCAGAATAAAGAAACGCACCACTTCCGGGTCGTAGGTTTGCAGAATGTCGCGGATGGTAAAGAAGTTGCCGAGCGACTTGCTCATCTTCTCCTGATTGACATTGACAAAACCGTTGTGCACCCAATACTTGGCAAACGGCTTGCCGGTGGCGGCCTCAGACTGGGCAATCTCGTTTTCGTGATGCGGGAAGATCAGGTCGCGACCACCGCCGTGAATATCAAAGCTGTCACCGAGCAGCGAAGAACTCATTGCCGAACACTCGATGTGCCAACCGGGACGACCGGCCCCCCACGGCGATTCCCAACTTGGTTCAGCTGGTTTGGCGGCTTTCCAAAGGGCAAAATCCATCGGATTTTCTTTTAGCTCCCCCGGGGCAATCCGCGCTCCCGCCTGCATTTCATCCATGTTGCGCTTGGAGAGTTTCAGGTAGCTGTCAAACTTATCAACCCGATAATAAACATCGCCGCCTGAGGCATAAGCCATCCCTTTATCAATCAGGGTCTGGCAGATTTCGATGATTTTGTCGATGTATTCGGTGGCGCGGGGCTGATGGGTCGGGATGGCCAGCCCCAGCGCAGCCATATCCTCATCAAAAGCGGTGATGAATTCCTCGGCCAGCTCTTTGCTATCGATGCCCCGCTCGTTGGCGCGCTTGATGATCTTGTCATCGACATCGGTATAGTTGCGCACGTAGGTGGTCTCAAACCCGGCGAACTGCAGATAGCGGAAGATGATATCGAAAACGATATTGGCGCGGGCGTGGCCGATGTGGCAGTAATCGTAAACGGTGACGCCGCAAACGTACATGCCGACCTTGCCAGGAACCAGCGGCTGAAAGTCTTCTTTTTTGCCACTGAGGGTGTTGTAAACGCGCAAACTCATATTATTTTCTCCGTAACGGATGTTGAATATTGTGTAGGGGCGATTCATGAGTCGCCCGATTTTCTTTGTACGAATTTATAGGCGGGCGACCCATGGGTCGCCCCTACTATTTCATTTTCGCCCAAGTATCGCGCAACGTCACAGCGCGATTGAAAACCGGCTGTCCCGCAGATGAATCCTTACTGTCGACGGTAAAGTAACCGACCCGCTCAAACTGGAAGGTCTCGCCCGCTTTGGCTTCCAGCAGACTCGGTTCGGCCAACGCTTCGGTGACCTGCAACGATTCGGGATTGAGGGCCGAGAGGTAGTTTTCCGCCTTGTCTGGATTTTCCTGATTGAACAAGCGGTCGTAAATCCGCACCGGGACCTTCACCGCATGACGAGCCGAGACCCAGTGGATGATCCCCTTGACCTTGCGTCCTTCTGGATTTTTACCGAGGGTGTCGAGATCGGCGGAGCATTTCAGCTCGATCACCTCGCCATTGGGATCTTTGATGAATTCATCACACTTGATGATATAACCGTTGCGCAGCCGCACTTCGCGATCAGGGCCAAGACGGAAGTATTTTTTCGGCGACGGTGGATTCTCCATAAAATCATCGCGATCGATCCACAGTTCGTTGGAAAACGGCAACACCCGGTTGCCCTGTTCTGGCTGCTGCGGGTGGTTCGGCGCTTGGAACTCTTCGACCTGATCGGCCGGATAATTGGTGATCGTCACCTTGAGCGGATTAAGCACCGCCTGACGCCGGAACGCACTTTCGTTGAGCTGCTCGCGGACGCAGCCTTCGAGCACCGACAGATCGATCCAGCTGGCGTTGCGGCCTACGCCGATCCGTTCGCAGAAACTGCGGATGGCAGCGGCCGGGTAACCACGGCGGCGCATTGCGGAGACCGTCGGCATGCGCGGATCGTCCCAGCCTTCAACATGTTTATCGTTGACCAGTTGCAACAGTTTTCGCTTGCTCATCACCGTGTAGCTGAGATTCAGGCGGGCGAACTCGATCTGCTGCGGGGCAAAGATTTCCAGCTCCTTGAGGTACCATTCGTAAAGAGGGCGGTGATCCTCAAATTCGAGGGTGCAGATCGAATGAGTCACGCCCTCGATGGAATCTTCCTGACCGTGGGCGAAATCGTACATCGGATAGATTTTCCAAGCGTCACCGGTACGATGATGATCAGCGTGCAGGATGCGGTACATGGCCGGGTCACGCAGGTTCATATTCGGCGCCGCCATGTCTATTTTCGCCCGCAGAATGTGTGATCCGTCAGGAAAGTCACCATTTTTCATCTTTTCAAACAGTTCGAGGTTTTCCTCGACACTGCGCTGGCGATAGGGACTATCGGTTCCTGGCTGGGTCAAAGTGCCACGATTGACGCGCATCTCTTCGGCGTTCTGGCTGTCAACGTAGGCTTTACCCTTTTCGATCAGCTTGATGGCCCACTGGTAAAGTTGCTCGAAATAATCGGAGGCAAACAGCGGCTGCGCGCCCCAATCGAACCCGAGCCAAGCGACATCCGCTTTGATCGCCTCGACATACTCATCCTCTTCCTTGGTCGGATTGGTATCGTCGAAGCGCAGGTTGCAGCGCCCCTTATATTCTGCGGCCAGTCCGAAATTCAAACAAATGCTCTTGGCATGACCGATGTGCAAATAACCATTCGGTTCCGGCGGAAAGCGGGTGATCACCTGATCGCGCTTGCCGGATTCGAGATCTTCATTGATGATGGTGCGGATGAAATTGGAACTACTGGCGGTTTCCGCTGTACTCATGGGGTTGTCCTCTTCCTGAGCTATGAAATAACGGCAGCGTTGACTGCCTGAATCTGTTTCTTTGCTTGCAGCAAAACCACCGCCTCAGCGGCAATCCCTTCGCTGCGCCCGGCAAAACCGAGGTTTTCGGTGGTGGTCGCTTTCACGTTGATCCGTTCGATCCCTACCTGACAATCTTCCGCTATCCGCTGGGCCATCAGCGGAATATGCGCTGCCAACTTCGGCTGCTGACAGATAATGGTGCTATCCAGATTACCGATCACGTAGCCGCCAGCCTGTGCTTTGCCAATAACATCACGCAGCAGCTTGCGACTGTCGATGCCGGCAAACTCTGCCGAGCTGTCGGGAAAATGCTTGCCGATATCGCCCAAACCTAGGGCACCGAGGATAGCGTCACAGATAGCGTGCAGCAAGACATCGGCATCGGAATGACCGAGCAGGCCGTAATGGTAGTCGATTTTAACACCGCCAAGGATCAGCTCGCGATCACTGACCAGCCGGTGAACATCATAGCCGTGGCCGATGCGCATCATGCCGATTCCTCCTGCTGCATGTCAAGAAAAGCGGCGGCAACCGGTAAATCTTCCGGGGTTGTCACCTTGATATTGCGGTAGTCGCCCGGGAGTACCGCCACCGGTACGCCATAGCGCTCCAACAGCGAGGCGTCGTCGGTGCCGAGAAACTGCTCGGCATCGGCTTGACGAAAAGCATCGGCAAGCAGTTGGTAGCGAAAGCCCTGCGGGGTCTGTGCCTGCCAGAGCCGTTTCCGCTCGGGTGTCGAACTGATCAGACCACCATCAACCTGCTTGATCGTATCTTTCACCGGAACGGCGATGATACAGGCGCCCTGCTGAGCGATCCTATCGAGCAATTGTGGCAGCAATTGGACATTAAACAAGGGCCGCGCACCGTCGTGCACCAGCACGATCCGCTCCGGTTGAGCCAAACCGTCTTCAGCTAAGGCTAAAAGCCCATTGCGCACCGAATCCTGCCGCTCGGCTCCACCGGCAACCAACCGGCGGACCTTGGTAAAACCATGCTGCGCAATAATCTGCTGCCGACAATAGTCTATTTCATCGGCTGGCAGCATCAGATAGATATGTTCGATCTGCGGATGTGCATCAAACCGGGCCAGAGTATGTGCCAGAATCGGCTTACCAGCTAGATCAAGGTACTGCTTATTGACCGAAGTGCCCATGCGGCGCCCCATTCCCGCAGCCGGAATCAGAACCGTTGCTTTCATCAGCAGACCTTATAAAGCAAAAAACAGAAGAAATTACCGCCCAAAAACAGAAAAGACCAGGTGCAATCTGCACCTGGTCCGATATTCTGCCATGTTACTAGCGATTAGTGAAAGATATTCTCCAACCGTTTCGTCACTTGATCTTCTTTTTCCCCTTCAGCCAGAGCCACTTCGGTGACCAACAGCTTGCGGGCCTGCTCGAGAACCTTCTTTTCGCCGTAGGAAAGCTCCTTGCCGGCGCTGATCTGGTAAAGATCGCGCAGCACTCCGGCGACTTCCAGCAGATCACCAGTCTTCAGCTTGTCGTTATATTCCCGCTGACGACGGCTCCAAGAGGCAATTTTACCGGGATCATTCGGCTCTGCCAGAGCATCGAAAATATTGGTGATATGTTTTTGATCAATCAAGCGACGCATGCCGACATTAGTGACATTGCCGACCGGAATCATGATCCTCATGTCACTGTCGACAATCCGCAGAACATAAAACTGCTGGCTATGCCCGGAATACTCACGTGACTCGATTTCCTCAATGACACCGACCCCCTGGGTCGGGTAAACCGCTAAATCTCCAACTTTAAACAAAATGACGCTCCTTTGCTCGAATATTGCAGAGTAGCACAAAACAGATATCCCAGTCAAATCCTAAGTCGCCATAAATGATTGATCCAAAAAAGAAAAAAGCCTTTCGATGGAAGCGCTAACTTCCCTATGCTAATATCGCTCTTTACCACGTTCACATTAGCCCTCAATCAAGGAAATTCGCGGCATGCCTGTTCTTTTGATCCTCCTGCTGCTCTGCCCCACACTCCTTTTTGCGCAACCACCGGACCTATTCAGCTTCGCGGCAAGCTTAGCGGCAGAAGCGGACCACTACCGTGCTATCACCGAATACAAGCGTTTTCTACACTATCAGCCACAAGATCCACGTGCCCCACAGGCGCAACTGGCAATTGCCCGCAGCTTAATGGTCGGCCAGCGCTGGCAGTCGAGCGACCGGGCGCTGGAAAAGGTCTGGCAGAACTACCCAAACAGCCCAGCTGCCCGGCAGGCCCACCAGCTGTACGCCGACTCGGCTTTTACACGCGAAGACTACCCAACGGCCAGAGAACGCTACCAGCAGTTGAAAAAATCGGCGCTCCAGGCTAATAGCCGCAACGATTTCCACATCGGCTTAAGCTATCTGGAGGAAGGGCGCCTAAAAGAGGCGGAGCTAAGCGTCACCCAATTGCCGGAAAAGGATGCCGAAGAGCTGCATACTGCGCTGGCAAGCTATCATCAGTTGCCGCGCAAATCTCCGCAACTGGCAGGAACCCTGTCGGCCATCCTCCCAGGCTCCGGACAACTCTACACTGAGCGACCGCAGCAAGCGGCGGTTGCCTTTGCCCTTAACGCCGCTTTTATTTACGGAGCGATCGAAGCCTGGAACAATGAGAACTACGCGGTTGCCGGCATTCTTTCCCTCTTTGAAATCGGCTGGTACGGCGGCAACATCCTATAACGCCATGAATAACGCGCACAAAATAAATCGTGACCGCGAAGAAACCCTCAAACAAAAACTCCGCCAGCGCGGCGGGCTATCACTCGGTATCCGCAATCAGGCCCCCTGGCTGCAAGCGAAGGTTAGATTTTGATGATCACCAAGAGCACAAAATTACGGATCGGCATCGTCGGGGCGGGCGCCCTCGGTCTCTACTACGGCGCCATGCTGCAACGTAGCGGCCACACTGTTTGTTTTTTACTGCGGCGAGATTTTCAAGCCATTACCAACAACGGACTGCAGATCTTTTCGGTCAATGGCGACTTCCACCTACCAGAGGTGCAGTGTTTTAACAACGCCGCACAGATCGGCAGCGTCGATCTCGTTATCGTCGGCCTGAAAACCTTTGCCAACCAGCACCTGGCAGAACTGGTTCGGCCGCTGCTCGGAGCAGAAACCGCCATCCTTACGCTGCAGAATGGTCTCGGCAATGAAGAGTTATTAGCCAAATCTTTCGGCGCCGAACGGATCCTCGGTGGGGTGGCCTTTTTGTGCAGCAATCGGGGCGAACCGGGGGTCGTCCAGCATCTCGGTGAAGGCAAAATCCGCCTCGGCGAATTTAGCGGCGCCCTCAGTGCGCGCAGTAAACAACTGGCGACAATGTTCGAAGAGGCCGCTGTGCCTTGCGAAGCAGTGGCCGATCTGCACCGCGCCCGCTGGGAGAAACTGGTCTGGAACATTCCGTTTAACGGCCTCTGCGCCCTCCTTGGTCAGGACACCACCCAACTGCTGGCAAACAAAAATGGCCGGGGATTGGTCATAAAAATAATGCAGGAGGTGATTGCCGGGGCCAATGCCCAGCGGTTGCAGGAACCGATTGACGGACCAGCCTTCATCAAGCGGATGCTGTTTTTAACCGAGCAGATGGATCACTATCAGCCAAGTATGATGATCGATCGACAGCAAGGACGACCGCTGGAGCTGGAAGCGATCTACGCCGCACCGCTGCATCTGGCCGCAGCGGCAGGGATCGAAATGCCGCGGATAAAAATGCTGCGAACCTTGCTGGAGCTGGGGGAAAACTAGAGAATATTCTTCTGTTCAGGACAGATGCTCAAAACAAGGATATTTGCACAAAACGCCCGCCTCCGTTCAGGAGGCGGGCTTTAAGCTTTAATGCTGCAGGGCAAGCAGATTAAGCAACAGGGTCACCCCTTCATCAACATAGGGATCGTCATCAATCTCTTCCTGCAGGGTCAGAGGTGTTTCCTCTTCGCCTTTTTTCTTCCCGGCCATGCCAGCACCATGGGGAGAAAGAACATCACTGCTGTCACGCAACTTCTTGCGCTCCTGCAACATGCTGCTTAACAGCAGCGACTGTTTCGTCTGCTTACGTCGCAAGCTGGCCTCTTCGGCCTCGGCAACAATCTCGCTGAAATCCTCATCCTGATCGACCCGAGCCAAGCTGAGCTTACGCAATTCGGCGACATTTTTCGGTGATTTATCCCAACGCTTATAATCAGCCGACTTGATATGATCCCAGGTCAGCGCGTTATCGAGATATTTTTCACCGCTCTCCAAGCCATCGAGCCGTGACGGCAGCACCACATCAGGAGTCACCCCTTTTTCCTGGGTAGACTCGCCGCTGATACGATAAAACTTCTGAATCGTCACCTTGACTGCACCGAGCGGCAGATACTTTTCCATGCCACGCAGATTGATGTAACGATCCAGATCGAGCAGCGCCTGCACCGTCCCTTTGCCGTGGGTGTGTTCATCACCGACGATCAACGCCCGACCGTAATCCTGTAGCGCGCCGGCAAGAATTTCCGAAGCCGAGGCACTGAAACGGTTGACCAGTACGATCATCGGCCCTTCATATTCGAGCTCGCGATCATCGTCGCGCATCACCCGAATCTTGCCATCGCCGTTACGCACCTGTACCACCGGCCCAGTCTTAATAAACAGGCCGGTAACGCTTACCGCATCACCCAAAGAGCCACCGCCATTGTTGCGCAGGTCAAGGATCAAACCGGAGATATTCTCTTTTTTCAGCCGCTTTAATTCATTGCGCAGGTCATCGGTACAGTTGCGCTTGGTCTTCCCGCTATAGTCCCGGTAGAAAGAAGGAATCTTGACGTAACCGAAGGTTTGATCGCTGTTTTTATCTTTAACCGTCGTTCCCTTGACAAAGGTTTCCGCAATCTCCACGACATCACGAACGATCGGGATTACCAAGCGGCGGCCATCCGGCTTTTTCACCGTCAACCGCACCTCGGTGCCTTTTTTGCCACGGATCAACGCCACAGCATCACGGATGCGGGTATCGGTGATCTCTTCCGGCTCATCCGCGCCCTGTGCAACCATGAGGATGATATCGTCCGCAGCCAATTGCCCCTGTCGGTAAGCAGCACTGCCGGGGATGATTTTAACCACTTTGATATAGCCATCCTCTTCACGTAGCGTTGCGCCGATCCCCTCCAGGGAGCCACTCATCTGGATGTCGAAGTCTTCCTTAGAGGTCGGCGGCAAATAACTGGT
This sequence comes from Desulfuromusa ferrireducens, assembly GCF_055389805.1. Lineage (NCBI taxonomy): Bacteria > Pseudomonadati > Thermodesulfobacteriota > Desulfuromonadia > Desulfuromonadales > Geopsychrobacteraceae > Desulfuromusa > Desulfuromusa ferrireducens. The sequence continues at coordinate 1,280,561 of NZ_AP042415.1, read as the reverse complement.
ATGAGGATCAAAGGCCCGTGAAATGGCATTCAGGTAACGATCATAATGATCCTGTTGGCTCTCTTCGAGCATCCGCGCAAAAAGGCTGCTATTGCTTTTGGCGACCTTTTCCCGCGCAGTCTGCAACAGCTCCTGCTCTTTTTCGCTGTTGACCGGCAAGAGCTCTCCCTCATCATCAACGCCAACCTCGTCTTCACGCAGGTTGATATAGCGGGAGAGGATCTGGAATTTGATAATTTTTTCCCAGCGCTGCTTTAACTGCGCAACAGAGCTGACAAATTTAACCTTTTCCGGGTCGGTCTCGAAGGCCTCATCGACCTGATAATCCATTTTTTTATCAAAGATCGTTGCCGACATTTCCTCCACTTGACCAATCCGCTGGTTGAGCAGATTACGCCCGGTTTCCGGAAGAGTCAGCTGACCACGCCGAATCGAATCGTCAATCTGATCCTGAAAGGCCTTAAGCTGAGCGACATCTTCCAGCAGCAGAAAACGCTTCTGAAAATCGAGCTGCTTCAGGTACAGATCGAAAGCCGCGTGCGACAATTTGTCATCGGTCGGCTTCTGGCTGTAATGGTTGCGACTGAGTTGTTGCTGGATCATGTGGCCGAGCAAGCGCGCCCGGTTATTATCAAAGCTTTCCGCTTCCTTCGCCCAGCTCGCCGTCGGCAACAAAATAAACAACAGTAGAGCTGATAACAGAATCGATTTCGTAATACGCATATGCTCCCCAAAATCTTTCGGGATTAAGTTACCCAGTAAAATCGCACCCAGATTGGGCACGCGTCTTGTTCATCTGTGCAGTTTAACGCAAATACGGCGTCAGGTGAATCTCGCCGACATCAATTATTTCCCTCAGCCCAACTTCACGGCAGCCCGCCGCACCGATGCCAAGCAGTCCATAAAGCTCTCCCTGAACCGGCTGGCCCCGTTTCCCTTGCCGGGCGACCAGGCAATAACGCCCCGCCTCAGCTACCAGCAGGGTAAAGGAGCCGCTGTCGGAAACAGCTGCCGAACTATGCTCTGGCATGCGCCGATAATCTTGATCGCGATAGGCCAAAGCAACCGCACCCACGACCGGAGTCTTGTCTGGACCAACCAGCCGGCCATGAAACCCGGTGTCCTCTCGGCCCAAAGAAGCGCCGCGCAACAACATCGTCGCTGCCACCGGCTGCAAGCGCAGATCGATTTGTCGCACCTCGCGTTGCTGTAAAACTACCGGATTGTCCGGATAAACCGCCCACCTATCACCTGCCTGTGGTGGCCCGGCAAGAGCATCCTGCAAGCGTGATCGCGCAACCAGAAACCAGCGGCCCGGTAACAAATCAAGGAGGTAATGACCGCCACCATCAACCCTGGCAGCAAAATCGGCAGGGCCGCGAAAGCCGTCCTGCCGGGTGCGATAAGCATACACCCAGACAGCGCCTGCTGCGGCGCCGGCAACCCGGCCATAAACACCGGTTTCCGGTTGCTCATAAGCAGGGCGTATCAAGTCTGCGTTCGATCGAACGCAGCCCAACAAACAAAAAATAAGAATCGACGCGGCGATAATTTTTATTAAAGGCATTGCGTTTCCAAAAACAAGACTTAGAATTATTTAAGACAGTTTACTTCCGACCAAGCGTAGACCGCAAGGGGGAATTCCACAATCGGGAGTTGCGCATCTCAGCAATCAGGAGAATTCCTGCTAAACTGGAAATCAGTTGTCAAACTTGGCCAGACCGATCGCGGGCAGTCTGGCGTTATTCTTGGAGGGTAAAATGAACGAGCTGGAAGAATGGCAAACCAGCACCCCAACCACCGGCACCGGAGCAAATGCCTCTCGAAGGAGATTCAGTATGAATGAACAGAGGATTTATCGACGGATACCTTTCCATACGGAAGCGACAGTCAATGTCGAAGACACTTCCTACCACTGTGAACTTATCGATTTGGCTCTACAGGGCGCTTTATTCCGCTCGGAGCAGGACATCCCTCTGGATATCGGGAATCGCTGTCCGGTGACGATCGTGCTCCCTTCCTCAGACCTGACCATGAAATTCACCGGTGAATTAATCCACAAGCGCGGTCATTTTTTCGGTTTCATCTTTGTCTCTGAAGACGCGATGACGATGAGTCACTTGCGCCGATTGCTGGAACTTAACTTCGGCAATGGCGAAGAAGTCGACCGGGAGTTTCACCACTGGCTAAAACAGGGTTGATCAGATCGGTATCCGCTGCTTTCGGCAATAACTGCGCAACACCATCGCGGCCTGATTCAGCCGTGACAATTGCATGTTTTTTTCCTTATTCAGTCCTGCATCATCATTCGGCACCTGAGTCGCTCGAACCTCGCGTTGCACAATACCCAGATTAGACAGGAGTACCTTTAAGTCGGCGGGCGTGTATTTTTTTAATCCCGGAGGAGAAATACTCTGGTAACCAGCGGCGACATCTTGAGCTAATTTTTTAGGACTTCCACTAAAGGCCATCCGACAGCCCTCCCGAGAAAAAGTTATTTAGCTTTTCTTTCAACAAAAGCACGCATAAGCGACTTGCATTCCCCGGTACCCTGTGCGATCAATCGCCGCTATGGACCGTTCTGAACATCGTAAAGGATTATTACTCACCTTCACGGCCGTGCTGATTCTCAGCCCGGATGCGCTCCTCGTCCGTCTGATCCAATGCGACATCTGGACCCTGCTGTTTTGGCGCTGCCTGCTCACCAGCCTGATGATGACACTCATTCTACTGATTCGTTATCGCCAAGGCTTCTTTCAGAGTTTTCGCGCGGTCGGTCGAACCGGGCTGCTTTCAGCACTGGTGCTCTGTTGCGGCTCATTCTTTTTCGTCACCTCATTAAAGCAGACCGCAGCGGCCAACACCCTGGTTATCCTCGCCGCCACGCCGATTTTCAGCAGCCTCCTCAGTTGGCTGTTGCTGCGCGAGAAAATTCCCCGGCGGACCTGGCTGGCAATCTCGACCTGCTTCGGCGGGATACTCCTGATCTTTTCCGGAAGTTTGCAAAGCGGGTTACTGACAGGGGACCTGCTAGCTCTCGGCGCTACCTGCATGTGGGCCTGTAATCTGGTTATCCTGCGACACGGGCGGGCCGTCAACATGATCCCAGCGAACGTTATTGGCAACCTGCTGGTCGTCCCCGCAGCCCTGTTTCTCGGAGCCCAACCTCTGCAGGTCACAAGTTCCGACGCCGGCTACCTGCTGCTGCTCGGCGGACTGGTCCTGCCGGTGGCCTTTGCCATGATCACCCTCGGGCCACGTTATCTACCGGCCCCGGAAGTGAGCCTGATCCTGTTGGTCGAAACGGTTCTCGGCCCGGTCTGGGTCTGGTTGATACTGGCAGAAGTTCCTCACCCGACGACTTTGATTGCCGGATTATTGATCCTCGGCACCCTGACCTGCCACACTCTGCTCAGCATGCAGGCGACGCGGCAGGTTCTCGCAGACAAAAACCATTAAGTAGTCTTCAAGGCAGTTCAAGGGCTTGAAAAACGCTGTCGATAAACGGTCGGTGAAACACCGACAATCTGTTTAAACAAGCGCCGGAAAGAACTGACATCAGCATAGCCAACTGCCTGAGTAATCACTTCCAGCGTCTGCTTGCTGCCAGCTAACTGTCGTTTTGCTTGCTCGATGCGCTGCCGTTGCAAGTATTCCAGTGGGGCGTCACCAGTTGCTTTACGGAAGCGGCGCAAAAAAGTTCTTTCATTCAAGCCGGAAAGAACCGCTAATTCCTTAATCACAACCTTGCCGCGATAATGACTATCGAGCCATTGCTGGACCTTGAGAATTGGGCTATCGCCGTGATTTTTACGCCCACGGAAATTGACAAAAGGGGCTTGTTCTCGGCGGCTGTTGTCGATCAACATCATCCGCGCGCAGGCTTTGGCCAACGGAAGCGAGCCGAATTTTTCCACCAGATACAGGGCCAGATCCTGATGGGCGCTGGTACCACCGGCACACAGATAACTGTCCCCATCGATAAGCAACCGATCAATCTGCAAATCAACCCGAGGGTAGCGTTGCCGGAAGCGTTCCGCCAGCTGCCAATGGGTGGTCGCCGGATGGCCATCAAGCAAGCCCGCTTCGGCAAGCAAAAACGCCCCAGAGCAGGCACTGGCAATAATGGCCCCGCGCTGGGCCTGCTGCCGTAACCAGTCGATGAGCACCGGTTGCTCCAGCAATCGATCCGGCCGCCCCATGATCCCCGGAACCACAATCAGATCCGCATCCTGACAATCACTCAACGCGCGTTTGGGTATCACTGGCATCCGGTTGAAACTGGTCACCGGACCCCCGCCCGCAGTCACTATTTCAAACTGGCAAAAAGGTTCTTTTGTCTGCGACTGCAGACGTCGATGCTCCCAGTTGGCAATGGTGAACAAATCAAGCTGAGCAGCGATTCCAGACAACAGGCAATTATCGTAAGCCATCATGGCGATTTTAAGCATTTATTATCCTTTCGACATTTTCATGCGATTATAGTCACAATTATCATCATTTTCAATCGATAAAGCCTCTCGTAAAAATATAACCCAACGATCCACATGACTATTATCGCATCAACATGCATCTTTTCATCTCGTCACTGAAATAGGCCAATGCCCGCAACCGCCCGCGCAGCACGCGATAGAGGGGTTGAGTTGTGTGCTTTAAAAACTCAGGGATTTGGTTTGCCGAGTGGCAAGGGGACTTAATTAAATAGCGGAGAAATCCTGCCAAGCCGCTGTGCCGCCTGCATAATTGATTGCAGGAGGCAAGCCGGACAACTCATGTACAGTCCAGGCGTACGCAGAACGGATCCCACCGGTGCAGTAATAGACCACCGTTTTTTGCGGATCAATCCGATGCTGTTTCAACAACCTGACCAGCTGACTCTTCGAAATGGGGATACGATCCTGACCTTGGTAAAAGTTTGTCCAATTGATGTGAACAGATCCAGGAATTGCAAAAAACATTCTTTCGAAAAATGAACGGGTGTCGATAATTTGTACCCGCCCCTGCGCCGCAACAAGCTCCTCAGTGGCCATCCCGGCTGCTGGCGTTAAAGACGGATGATAGTCGACGGGGCTAGCGACCTGAGTGGGCGGTTGCGTCGCAAGAGGAAGATGGTTTTTACTCCAGGCCTGTACCCCACCTTCGAGAAGAAATATCTGCCCCTTATGTCCAAGAGCCTTCAACAGCCAACAGACCCAGCCCTCACCTCCCAGACTGGACCCGGCGTCGCCATAAACCACAACCGTAGCTTGCTCGCTGATACCAATCCGACCCAAGCGGTTGGCGATAATCTCGAGAGTAAACCCCTTAACCTCAACGGCAGGGAAGTCATCCCAATACAGCGGCACTGATTGCGGGATATGGCCCCGTTGCCACTCCGAAAGAGGACGCGCGTCAATAATGATCGGCACCGGTGTAAGCGTTGCCAGCGCTTGCGGCGTAAGCAGTCGAATCGGGGAAACCGCCGCCGCATCGATAACGCATAGAGGGCTAATCGATAAAAATACGGCACAAAAGAAATATAGCAGGGACCTGAAGGGGAGAGTCATCCTCTACTCACACAACGAATCGGAACAAAACTAAAGAAACCAGCTATCGAAAACCGTGCTGATCGGCTGCCAATAGCTGGTCAAAAATCAATCGAGCAGCGCAACCGGGTAGTCAGCGCCTTTCCAGGCAAAGATTCCACCCGAATAGCGATAAACGTTTTTATAGCCGAGCGTCTTGGCCCAGAGGGCTCCATTGTGGCTGCGGGTACACTTTACAAACCCGCAGTAAACAACAATAACCCGCTCTTTATCCGCTCCGAGTAATTGTGCAAAATCCTGCAACGATTTTCCCGCCGTCTCATTGGCATCCCAGTTATCCATATCGGGAATCGGAAATAGGAATTGTTTTGCGCCAGGAATATGGGCTTTTTTGTAGCTATCTTCGTACGGCATGGTGTCAACAATCAGCAATTGCTTGCCATCATCCTGCCACTTTTTAAGCTCCTCGGTGGTCACCAAATCATAGCCACCGCGCTGAACCTCGCGGGCCAGCTTAACCGCTTGTTTTTCAATCTTTACTTCTGCCTCGAACTTGTTGTCCCAACTGAATGCCGGGCTGGCGCTGAACACCAGTGCAACGAGCAGAATCAATCGGCTGGAGTAACGATTCAACATTCCTTAAACCTCCTTAAGTGGGCAATTGACTTATCCATGGCTTTGTCCGTGGATAAGTCAATCGATTAAAAAAACGCCAGAGATACTGATAAACAATGACTGCCAATAAAAACAGATCGCGAATCAATGAGCCGCGAAGGTCATGAAACGCCCGTGCCTCTGGGTCATTCGGTCCGAAGCAACCGCAATCGACGTCCAAACCGAGAGATACGCCATAAGCAAGCACCGCCATAAACAGCAGCAACAGCAAAGTGATGATCAGCAAGGAACCTCTTTTTTCGAACAGCAACCCGACCCCGGCGATAAGCTCTGCAACAATCAACAGGATGGCCACGGGATAAAGTAACGGACCGGGAAGCAACCCGAATGCGCCAATTGTCTCGGCAAAAAAGTCCGGATTGATCGTCTTGGTGAGGCCCGACCAGATAAAAACTGCCGCCAAGCCAAAACGGCCGAACAGATACAACCAGGCAGCCATTTTCGTCCGCAGGACAAAATCACCAGAAAGATGTCGCCAGCAGCTGACCACAAATACACACTCCTTCGCGAGGAAATTCCCCGACGGAGTTTCCGCTTTTTAGAGCGCTTGCGCAAATGGATAATTTCGATATTTACGATGACATAGATTAGTTTTTTCGATAGGAGTAAAATCTAGCTCTAGCTGGCGGACATGCATAAACAAGCTCGAGAGCGTGAGGATCTGGCATTTGCATGATATCCACCTATAATGGGAGGATGAAATGGATCTCTCGCTGCTTCATCGCAGCCCTCGTACTTTCAACCTTGGGACTGCCAGTCTATGCAGGAGTGCAGATCTCCGTCGCTGGCGATCTGGATCCCGATCACTACATCATGATCAAAACCGATCTCGTCAACTCTGGACTGCGCGGCAGCCAGCACGACACCATCGGCATCTCTTTTCTTCAGTCCGGCCAGACAGAGAATCTAACCGTGCTGGGAACTTTGCCACGGCTCTTTAATAAGGTCACTGCCCTGGCTCTGCACCCCGCCTACTATTTAGCTTCCGCCAGCGCAAAAACAGCCCCGCCCTTGCTGCGCAAAGTTATCCTACCGCCGCTCAAACCGCAAAGTTGGAAACAATTGCTAACCACAGCAGAGCCGTTACGTGAGGGTATGGTCGGCATAACAGCCGCTACTGTGAATGATCACTTTCGCCTGATTCTGCGCGAGTATCTGCCCGCTTTCGACCGGGCAGCAATACCGGAGGATCTCCGCCAGCACCTGCCACGGCTACGCGAGCTGGCCACCTTTGCCCAGACCCCGCAGGCATCGCAAAACAGCTTGCAGAACAGGCGTGTCACTCCTGGCGACAAAAACCGCAACGTCACATCGGTAAAAAATATTGCAGGACAAGAACTGATTCAACTCCAACGCCGCTTGCAGGAAATTGAGGCTTGGCTGGCCGTCGATCAACAGCGCCGCCGGCCAATGCACGACTGGATCGAAAACTACCATAAGCCGAGTTATGTCTTGCGCCAGATCATGCAGAAAAGCGACCGCCAAAAGGTCTTCCAGATGCTGCGACAAAGCCAAACATCGAGTTACTTCAGCCAGCACAGCTGGATCAATAAAGAGACCGGGGTTAAATTCTCTTTCTCCCTGGAAAACAAAACCGGCAACAGCAGTAATCCAGGCTATCGCAGCAGATTAATAACCGATCTGAATCCACGCCTCGGCCTGCAAGGCAATACTGCTTACCTGCGCAAATGCTTCCCTAATTTTGTCAAAATCGAAAAAATAGGTTGGCAACTCAAATAGTCTCGCCCGCTACGGCATCTAAAGTGTCATTTAAGACAAACCCATTCTGAGTTCTTAGATTATTCAGCCCGTACGACTGCTGTTTTCTTGAAATCTTCCGTCAACTTGCCTACCCTGTGAACGCTTTAAATTATCGCCATTCGGGAGTTCCCTTTTGTTAAACCTGACCGACTTTCTCCAATTCAGCTTTTCTGGCCTGACCAGTGGTGCCATCTATGCCCTGATTGCCCTCGGTTTCTGCGTCGTCAACAACACCATGGGGATCGTCAATTTCGTTCAGGTCGACTTTGTTTCCCTCGGCGGTATGCTGATGTTTTCCGCCCTGTTCGCCGCCGGCCTGCCGATGATTCCAGGCCTGCTGCTGGCGGTCGCCGGGGTCGCCCTGGTGGCTATGCTGGTCGAGCGTTTCGGTCTGCGCCCGGCCCGCTCCAATAATCATCTGGTACTGATTTTTCTCACCGTCGGCCTTTCGATCATCCTGCGCGGGTTCATCAAGTTGATCTGGGGTACTAACCGCATGGCACTGCCGCCGTTGACCGCGGATGAGCCGGTCCATATTCTCGGTGCCACGGTCCTGCCGCAGGCGCTGTGGATTCTACTGCTAACGATCATTGCCATCGCCCTGCTGATGTGGTTCTTCTACCGCACCTCCTTGGGCCTGTCGATGCGCGCCGTCGCCAGTAATCCGACAGCAGCGGCGATAGTCGGCATCCCGGCCGGACGGGTACGTCTGACCAGCTACGCCATCGCCGGCGCTCTCGGTGGTCTGGCCGGAGTCTTGGTTACACCGATCACCACGCTGAATTACGATGTCGGTGTACTGCTCGGCCTGAAAGGCTTCGCCGCTGCTATTCTTGGCGGTTTTGGTTCCTTTCCCGGTGCAATCCTCGGTGGTCTTGGCCTCGGTCTGCTCGAATCACTCTCGGCTGGCTATATCTCCAGTGCCTATAAAGATGTGGTCGCTTTTGTCGTGTTGCTACTGGTTTTGTTTGTCCGCCCGAAAGGGCTTTTAGGAAAATAGAGGAAATTGTAGGGGCGACCCGCTGGGTCGCCTCGGGCGAGGCACCGCCTCGCCCCTACATGTGAATTGCGCAAGGAAATATATGAACGATAACATCAAACTCCTCATGGGTAACGAAGCGATCGGTCAGGGACTGATCGAAGCCGGATGCCAGATTGCCACCGCTTACCCCGGCACCCCCTCAACAGAGATCCTGCAGGCGGTCATCGATCACCAGCAGCGCGCGGTCGAACCGTTGCATATCGAATGGTCGGTCAACGAAAAAATCGCCTTCGAAGTCGCTCTGGCTGCCAGCTACACCGGTAAGCGCTCAGTGGCGGTGATGAAGCAGGTCGGCCTGAACGTCGCCGCCGATCCCTTCATGCGCACCGCCTATATCGGCGTCAAAGGCGGCATGCTGACCATCGTCGCTGACGATCCGGGTCCGCACAGCTCGCAGAACGAGCAGGACACCCGCCTGTTCTGCTTGCAGGCACGGGTACCAGTCATCGATCCGGCCAGTCCGGCCGAAGCCAAACAGCTGATTCCGGCGGCCTTTGAGCTGTCAGAGAAATATGAACTGAACATCGTCCTGCGGCCAACTACCCGCATCTGTCATTCACGGCAGAACGTGCCCTTGGGCGAACCGGTCAAACTGGAGCGCAGCGCCGATTTCCAGAAAAACCCAACCCGCTGGGCGGCAACCCCGGCCTTTTTGCCGGCGCTGCACCGCAAGCTCAACGCCAATCTGGAAAAGATCGCCACCGAACCGGCCTGGCAACCGCGCCTGAATAAAGGGGACAACAGCAGACCGCGCACCGCGCTGGTTGCCTCAGGCATCGTCTACGGTCATCTGGTCGACCTGCTCGAAGAGCTGGGACTAAACGGTCAAATCGATCTTTATCAGGTGCTGATGCCCTACCCGCTCAATCCGGACTTTGCCAAGCAGCTGCGCAACGACTACGACCGGGTTTTGGTATTGGAAGAAACCTATCCGGTGATTGAACTACAGATGGCCCACCCCGGCGTGGTCGGCAAACAGGATGGGACCGTACCACGCGAAGGCGAGCTGACCCCGGATGTCATTCACCAGGTGCTGGCCGATTTTCTTGAGCTGGAGCAACCAGAAGAACCGGCCGCCGAACGCCGTGGCCAGCGGCCGTCACTCTGTCCCGGTTGTCCACACCGCGCAGCTTTTTACAGCATCAAGAAATGCTTCCCGAAGGGGATCTTCCCCTCCGATATTGGCTGCTACACCCTCGGTATGAATCTTGGCGCAGTCAACACCGTGCACTGCATGGGTGCCTGTATCAGCCAGGGAGCCGGTTTTTATCAGGCCTACCAGCAGGATGGCGAAGTACCAACGATCGTCGTTACCATTGGCGACTCGACCTTCTTCCACGCCGGTATTCCAGCGCTGATCAATGCCGTCATCCAGCAGGCACGGATCATCATCGTCATTCTCGATAACGCCACCACCGCCATGACCGGCGGCCAACCGGTGCCGCACATGGGACTGGCGGCTAGCGGCAAAGCGACCAAGGCGATCGCCATCGAACCGCTGGTCAAAGCCAGTGGCGTCGAGTTTCTGCAGACCTGCGACCCCTATGATGCGGACGCTTTTGAAACTCTGCTCATGCAGGCCGATGACTACACCCGCAGTGCTGACGGCGGCGTGGCGGTGCTTATCTCGCGTCACGGTTGCATCATGGACCCGAGCGTGCGCAAGGCGCAGGACACGGCAATCATCAAAATCAACGACAAATGCGTCGGCTGCCGCAAATGCGTCGATGCCTTCGAATGCCCAGCGCTGATGATGGATGGCGAAAGCAATATGGCGGTGATCGATCAGGACCGCTGTATCGGCTGCGGTACCTGCATTCCGGTTTGCCCGGTCGATGCGATTATCAAGGAGGAGAAGTGATGAAACAGCAGATCATCGTCAGTGGTCTCGGCGGCCAAGGGGTGCTGTTTCTCACCCGGGTGATCGCCCAGGTGGCGGTTAACCGGCAACTGCCCGTCCTGACCTCGGAAACCCACGGCATGGCACAGCGAGGCGGAACGGTTCTTTCCACCATCAAGATCGGCGACTTCGCCAGCCCCCTGATCCGCACCGGCCAAGCCGATCTCGGCCTGCTGCTCTGGGAAGCCAATCTGCCGGTGCACCGTTCGCTGCTCAAAGAAGACGGTAACCTGCTGATCAGTGCCGATAAAGATGGCGAAGGTGAGCGAATCGACGCTGCTAAAATTGCCCGCGAGCTGGGTAACGCTGTCCTGTCGAATCTGGTGCTGCTCGGTTTGGCGGTTAAACAACAGGCGCTGTTCTGTAGTGCTGATGATTGCGAAACGGCTATCAAGCAGTTAGCGCCAAAGAAGTTTGTTGAGCAGAACCTGGAAGCCTTTCAAAAGGGTTTGAATAGTTAACTCCCCCTCTGGATTCCGCCGGAGTGGAATAATCGTTTCATGAGTTTTTCCGAGAGGTTGAGCGCAGCGAATGGGAGCGGTCCCTAAATCGATTATGGAACGGAGGTTCCCGCGCAGCGGGCGGAAACAGTGGGGCGGCTTCTTTTGGTTACTTATTCTGGGCCGCGCCAGAAAAGTAACTCGCCTGCCGGGGCGAATCCCGGCGATTTGAGATTTTATCGTGCAGAGAGAACAAGACCGCGGGGTGGCACCCCCGCACGTCGCCCTACTCTTTTGTCACGCCACAAAAGAGTAGGCAGAAAAAGGCGCCCGACCTCCTTGCCCTACGGGTGCCCTACATTTCGCTCCGCTTTGCAGCGAAGAAAAAAACTCGGCTAACGCCTCAGACATTTTTCTTCGAAAGCCCTGCAATGCTGCGCTGCATTCCGGCTGCGTCACACGGGAATGAACATCAAAACCGATCGAAAGACAAACGGACAATCAAGCAATGACCAGCAAACAGAAAATCATCTACTTCATCAACCTGCACCGCACCGGCCTCTGGGTAACAACCCTGGCGCTTGCCCTGCTGCTGTTTCCGCTGGTCGAAAACAACCCCTACACCCTCGGTCTGACCAACTTGATCGCCATCTATGCCATCGTTGTGCTCGGCCTGAATCTGTTCATCGGCTACGCCGGACAGATCTCCCTCGGCCATGCCGCCTTTTTTGGTCTAGGTGCTTATGGATCCGCCATCACCACCGTCACTTTCGAAATCTCCCCCTGGCCGGCGATGCTGCTGGTGGCAGTGATTGTCGCTCTGGTTGCGCTGCTGATCGGCATTCCGGTGTTGCGGCTGTCGGGCCACTATCTGGCCATGGCAACCCTTGGTTTGAACTTTGTCGTCCATACCATCCTGCGGCAGTGGGATGAAGTGACCGGCGGGCCGAGCGGCTTTTCCGGCATCCCTTATCTTGCGATCGGTGAGTTTGAGTTTTACGATGAACTGCGCCTGCACTATCTGCTCTGGGGCTTTGCCCTGCTAGCGCTACTCCTCTGCCTCAACCTGGTGCGCAGCGGCGTCGGTCGCGGCCTGGCGGCGTTGGCTGGCGATGAAACCGCAGCAGCGGCGCTCGGTGTCAATACCCGCAACGCCAAGATCAAGGTTTTCGTCCTTTCAGCGGTGCTGGCGTCAGTGGCCGGCAGTCTGTTTGCCCACACCTACAGCTTTGTCAGCCCCGATTCCTTCGGCATCTTCACCTCGACCGACCTGGTGATTATGGTAGTCATCGGCGGCATGGGCTCAATCTGGGGTTCGCTATTCGGCGCCGCGCTGATTACCCTGCTGCCGGAATGGATGGATATCTTCGAAACCTACAAGGATTTCGTCCACGGCGGCATTCTGGTGCTGGTGCTGATGTTCCTACCGCAGGGACTGATCACCGGACTGCTCGATATTGCTAAAACCAGATTGGCGTTGCGGAGGCAAAAAGATGCTGCGACTTGATCAGATCTGTAAAAACTTCGGTGGTCTGCCGGCCTTAAGTAACGTCTCGTTTGAAGTTCCACAGGGACAGTTGACCGCACTGATCGGTCCCAACGGCGCCGGCAAAAGCACCCTGATCAACTGTATCACCGGAGTTTTACAACCGAGCAGCGGTACTGTTTCGTTTCTGGATAAAACCATTACTGCGCTGCCGTCGCACCAGATCACCAAACTCGGCATTGCCCGTACCTTTCAAAACCTGAAGCTGTTTCCACGATTAACGGTGCTGGATAACGTGCTGACCGGACTGACCTGCGAGGGTGGCAATTCGATGCTGATGGCGATGTTGCGCCTGCCCTACTTGCGCCACCGGGAACGGCAATTGCGCTTGCGCGCCTTGGAAGCGCTTGATCGTTTCGATTTAAGTGACAAAGCTGACTGGCCAGCCGGGGTGCTGGCTTACGGCGACAAGAAACGCGTTGAACTGGCCCGGGCCACCGTCGGCAACCCGCAACTGATCCTGCTCGACGAACCGGTCGCCGGCCTGAATGGCGAAGAGACTGCCGCTGTTGCCGAGCAACTGCGACTGCTGCGCCGCGCCGGACACACCCTGCTGCTGGTCGAACACGACATGGAACTGGTGATGGATATCGCCGATCAGGTAGTGGTTCTCGACAGCGGCAAATGTATCGCCACCGGCTCGCCGGATGAGGTACGCTGCAACCCGCTGGTGCTGGAGGCTTATCTGGGACGGATGGATGCAACTGCTTAGTGAGGATTCCCTCTGGCTTTCGCCGGAGTGGAATAATTGTTTCAGGAGTTTTGCCGCGAGGTTGAGCAAAGCGAATGGGAGTGGCCCTGAAGCGATTATAGAACGGAGGTTCCCGCGTAGCGGGCGGAAACAGCGGGGCGGCTTCTTTTGGTTACTTTTCTGGGCCGCGCCAGAAAAGTAACTCGCCTGCCGGGGCGAGTCCCGGCGATCTTGACTGAAATCATAACATACGAAAAACAAGAAAACCGGCGGGTCGCGTCCCGCCAGACGCCTTACTCTTTTGTCACGCCACTAAAGAGTAAGCAGAAAAAGGCGCCCGAACTCCTTGCCCTTCGGGTTCCCTGCATTTCGCTCCGCTTTGCAGCGAAGAAAAAAACTCGGCTAACGCCTCAGACATTTTTCTTCGAAAATCCTGCAAAGCAGCGCTGCATTCCGGCTGCGTCACACGGGAATGGGAAGTCAAAGGCAAGAGTGGTTGAACTAGCAGGTTTTGGAATTAACGATGCTGAAAATTAATAATTTAACCGCCCACTACGGCGCCGCCCAAGCCCTGTTCGGCATCGATCTCGAAGTCGGCAAAAGCGAAACAGTAGCGCTGGTCGGTGCCAACGGTGCTGGCAAAAGCACCCTGCTGAAATGCCTGATGGGACTGGTCAAGCCGAGCACTGGCGAAATCCTGCTTGACGGCAAGCCAGTCACTGGCCGCAGTCCGGCACAGATGGTCCGCTTTGGGCTGGCCCTCTCTCCGGAAGGTCGAGAAGTCTTCGCTGAACTCTCGGTACGCGAAAACCTGCAACTTGGCGCGATTCCGCTACGACTCGCCAAAGGGGAACAAGCCTCACGGATGGATGAGGTTTTCGAACGCTTCCCAAAACTGCAGGAGCGCCACCAACAACTCGCCGGTACCCTCTCTGGTGGCGAACAGCAGATGCTGGCCATGGGCCGGGCGCTGATGGCCAAACCACGGCTGTTGCTGCTCGACGAACCGAGTTTGGGTCTGGCGCCCGTGATTACCGATGAAATATTTGCCATCATCCACCAGTTGGCCCGTTCCGGCACCACCATCCTGCTGGTCGAACAGAATGCCGCCCGCGCCCTGTCCGGTTCGGATAAGGCTTACCTGCTGGCCAACGGTAATATCGTCGAGCATGGCCGGAGCAGCGACCTGCTCAATGACCCCGCCCTGCGCGCCGCCTTTCTCGGCGCCGCCAGTCAAGACAACCCAGCCGCCAGCCGTCTCGGCGCGGCCGGACTGACCAATATTCGCTTGGAGAAACCTGATATGCGACTGCAGAAATTTTTGCCTAATTTTCAAACCGATGAGGAATTGCAACGACTACAACTGGCCGGCCTGCGCTGGACGGTCCGCCACACCTTTGAGGGGTCGACAGAATACCGCCAACGCTTCGACGAGTTGGGGATCACACCGGAAAGCATAAAATCCCTTGATGACCTGCAGAGGCTGCCCTTTACTACCGCCGAGGACCTGCGCCAAGGCTACCCCTTTCCGCTGCGCTCGGTCCCTTTCGAGCAGATCGTGCGCGTGCATGCCTCCTCTGGAACCACCGGCAAACGCAAGGTGCTGGCTTACACGCAGAAAGACCTCAACGACTGGAGCGATTTCTTTGCCCGCTGCTACCTGATGGCAGGAGTCACCCCGCTGGATCGGGTACAGATCGCGGTCGGTTATGGCATCTGGACCGCCGGCATGGGCTTTCAACTCGGCTGCGAGAAAGTCGGCGCGCTGGCGGTGCCGGTCGGACCAGGCAATATCGACATGCAGATCCAGTTTCTGCTCGATTTCCAATCGACGGTTTTCTGCTCAACCGCCTCAATGGCGCTGCTGATGGCCGAGGAGATCCACAAGCGCGGTATCGCCGACAAAATCGCGGTCAAAAAAATCATCTACGGTTCGGAACGCTCTAGCCGCTCGATGCGGCAGAAGACCTCGGAGCTGTTCGGTGGCGCTGAGCTGTTCGATATTACCGGACTAACCGAATTGTACGGCCCCGGCACCGGCATCGAATGTTCCGCGCACGATTGTATTCATTACTGGGGCGACTACTACATCCTCGAAATTCTCGATCCGGACACCCTGGAGCCGGTCGCAGAGGGGGAATGGGGCGAGATGGTGGTCACCAGTCTGCGCAAAGAAGGCGCACCGCTGATCCGCTACCGAACCCGCGACATCACCCGGATCATTCCCGGCCGCTGCAGCTGCGGCAGCCCGCTACCGCGCCATTCGCGGATCAAAGGACGTTCGGACGACGCCATCAAGTTCCGCGGGGTCAATATCTATCCGAGCAATATCGATACCATCCTTTCGGCGGTACCTGGCCTCGGCTCCGAATACCAGATCCACCTGACCCGTGATGACGCCGGTCGCGACAGCATGAAACTGGTGGTCGAGCGGGCCGAGGGGGTTGATGCCAAACGCGGCCCGGAACTGATCCACGAGGCGGGCCACCAGATCAAGAAACAATTGATGGTTTCGGCCGAGCTGGAGTTGGTCGATTACAGCAGTCTGCCGCGCTCGGAGCGCAAAAGTCAGCGGGTTTTCGATAGTCGCATTCAAGACGAATGCGTTTAACTATCGCTGCCGGAACAGAGAGAATTATCTGTTAATAAACAACAGTTTCTCTTAGACTTTTACGGTTATCGATACTTTTAGCGGCGTCGCAATGACACTGTGGTTCTTAATGCCTTTAAAAAGGAGTATAAAATGCGGAGGATTTTCGGACTTCTAACCTGCTTGCTGTTGCTTGCCAGCCCGCTGCTGGCAGCGGATACCATCAAGCTAGGCGCTTTTTTTGACCTCTCCGGTCGCGCCGCTTTTATCGGCACACCGACCAAGCTGGTCGCCGAGATGGTGGTCGATAAAATCAACAGTGAAGGCGGCATTAACGGCCAGATGATTGAGTTGGTGATCGGCGATACCGAGGCCAACCCGGCCAAGGCCGCTTCGATTGCGAAAAAATTCATTTACAAGGAAAAGGTGGTGGCGATTATCGGACCAACCCTGACCGACACCGGCATGAACGTGAAAAAGATTGCCGATCAGGGCAAGACGCCGATCTTTATGACCGTCGGTGGTGACCCGGTGATCATGGGCGGCAAGTTCGGTCCCTTCGAATGGGTGTTCAAATCACCGCAACGCTCCAGTATCGCCGTCAAGCGCCTGTTTGGCTACCTGCAGGAAAAAGGGCTGACCAAGGTGGCGCTGCTCTCGGCGGCGGACGGCTTCGGCAAAGACGGCGCCCGCTGGATGAAGAAACTGGCCCCCGAGTACGGTATCGAACTGGTTGCTGAGGAATCCTTCGGCACCCGCGATACCGACATGACCGCCCAGCTGACCAAGGTGAGAAACGCCAAACCGCAAGCGCTGATCACTTGGACGATCGGACCGGCCGGCGCCATCGTCGCCAAAAACAAAGCCCAGCTCGGGATCGACCTGCCACTGTTTCAGTGCCACGGTCTGCCTGATCCCAAGTATATCGAACTGGCCGGTAAAGCCAGCGAGGGTGACCGCATGCCGTCCACCAAGCTGATGGTCGCCGACGCCCTGCCCGACAGTGATCCGCAGAAAGCGGTGATTGGTGAGTTCATCAAGCTCTACAAGGAGAAGGGTTACGACAAACAGTTTCCGATCAACACCCACTCCGGCTACGCCTGGGATGCGATCATGATCGTTGCCAACGCCATCAAGAAGGTCGGCACCGATCCGCAGGCGCTGCGCAGCGAGATCGAAAACACCAAAAACTACGTCGGCATCTCTGGCACCTACAACCTCACTGCTGAGGATCACAATGGTTTGGACGTCGATTCGATGGTCATTGTTCAGGTCAAAGACGGCAAGTTCATCCTCGCCGAGTAACATTGTCTACAAAATCAGGACGAAAAAGGGCCTTTCCCAACGGAAGGGCCCTTTTTTCTTGCTGAACGTACCCATGATTAGAGTACTCTTGGGGCAAGGGGGGATTCGCCAGATGAGTCGATTAATCTGCTACTGCTATAGTCACACTGAAGACGAGATTAAAAATGATGTGCGGCAGAACAACGGCCGTTCCCTGATTCTGGAAAAGATTGTACTGAAAAAGCAGCAGAAGGCCTGCCGATGTTCAACGACACATCCCGAGGGCAGATGCTGTCTCGCCGAGGTTCAGTCTATCGTCAACCAAACGAAAAGGGTTCTCAATGACTAAAGGACAAATCTTCCTTATTCTGATCATTGTCGTGCTGCTCGGTGCGATCATGGCGTTTACTCAGTACGACATGCTGCTGGGAATGCCTTGATCACCAGTCCTTGAACGGGTGTTTCACCAGACTGGCATTGTAATAACGCCGCTGATCCGAGACCTCAGTACCGACCCAATCAGGTAGCGTCACTTTTTGATCCTCCGCAGTTAACTCAATTTCGGCCACCAGCAGTCCTTCGTTGTCGCCGTGAAATTCATCAACCTCCCAGAGCTGGCCGGCATATTCAAGCCGATAACGGGTCTTCTCAATCAAAGGCTTCAAGCAGAGGCTATCGAGCAGCTCTAGTGCTTCATGCTGTGGAATTTCATATTCATATTCGCTGCGGCTGATCCCTTCCGTCTGCCCTTTGATGGTCAACTTGCCGATCTCTCCTTCCAGGCGCACCCGCACCGTCCGCTGCGGTTCGGTGCTCAAATAGCCCTGCCGGAACTGGGTACCAACGGCATTATTGCGCCAGGTATTATTGCGCAACAAATATTTTCGCTCTATCTCTACGGCCATAGCTCCCTCAGTATTTAACTGCAGTCAATTTCACCATCAAAATAATGCCAGCGGCCATCAAAACGGCGGAAGCGTGATAGTTCACGCATCTGCTTTATTTCTCCGTATTGACGATAATAGGCAATAAATTCTACCTTGCCGAGCTTATCATTAGACTGCCCCTGACGGCAGCCAAGGACTTCCAGCTTGACGAATTCCGCCCGCTGCGCCCAGGCGGACATCTGTTCTTTAAGATCAAAGGTCTGTTTATCGGGATGGGTGGTGGCATAGAGATAATCGATCAACTTCAGGAAATAAGCGGTATAGCGCGAACGCATCAGTTGTTCGGCGGTTTCGGCGCTGGCTTTCCCTGCGTGTAGCGGGGCACAACAATTTTCGTACTCTTTGCCACTCTGGCAAGGACATTTACTTGGCTGAAATAGCATAATTTTAGCGACTCTTAGCAGTCAGGCTGATTTCACCTGATTTCTTGACGGTGATTTTGGGGATGAACCTACCCACATCCAAACGGGCAGCGAAATTATATTGAAATTTTTCCCGCGGTTGATTCAGCAGATCAGTAAACAGCGTAATGGTGCTGAACAAATCGGGAGAGGCTTGCAACAACACATCCCCCTCCCCGTAGGCTCCAATCAACGGCAGCTCACTGGCAACACCGCTAAGGATGCGATGGCCCTCCAATTCGACGCTGTAAGCCATGCCAAGCAATTTCAACGGCGTTCGGTTGGGATTAATCACATGCAAACCAATCTCAAATTTTGGCACGACACTATTCGACGGCAAAACCCGAAAGCTGGTGACAGTGACACTTGGCGACTCAAAATCGGGACTCAAGGTCGCACAGCTCGGCAGTAAAAAGAGCAACAAAGCCAACAAAATATACCTGGTAAATGTCTGCATCAACAACCCTTTTACAGTTAATAAATGGTGGCTCTCCGCAGCCTTAGCTCCAAGCGACTGGCCAGCCACGAACAGCTATAGGTGAGGATAAAATAGAGCAGAGTCACAACAATCCAGACCTCAAAAGTCAGATAGGTAGCGGCCATCAGCTCCATGCCCTGAAAAGTCAGCTCCTGAATCGAGATCACCGAAACGATCGCCGAATCTTTGATCGTTGAAATCGCCTGTCCGGTCAGCGGCGGAATCATCCGCGCAAACGCTTGTGGCAGAACAATATGTTGCAACAATTGCCAGCGCCGCATGCCCAACGCCCGAGCGGCTTCCCATTGGCCCGATTCGATAGAGTTGATCCCGGCGCGGACAATTTCGCCAATGTAAGCGCCTTCAAACAGAGCCAGGGTGATGACGGCGGCGATAAAAGCTTCTAGCTGATCGGGCGCAGCCAAACTCCAAAAAACCAGCCCCCGTACCGTTTCTGGCAGAAAAGCCAACAGTTGGGGGATCTTCAGTAAGGGTAAAATCTGGTCACTGATGAAAAAATAGAAAATCAGCACCAAAACCAAGGGCGGCAGATTGCGCAACAGGGCAACGTAACTGCTACCAAGCAGACGATTTAACAGGTGCACGCTGGTACGCAACAGCCCAGCCAGCAAGCCAATCGGCAACGCTAGAAGGAGGCTCCAGAAACTTAAGCGAATGGTAGTGAACAGCCCCCGCAAGAGTAGATTCGGCACCCAACCGGCATTCTCATC
This sequence comes from Desulfuromusa ferrireducens, assembly GCF_055389805.1. NCBI lineage: Bacteria > Pseudomonadati > Thermodesulfobacteriota > Desulfuromonadia > Desulfuromonadales > Geopsychrobacteraceae > Desulfuromusa > Desulfuromusa ferrireducens. Next base: position 1,260,550 of record NZ_AP042415.1, on the reverse strand, counting down.
AAAACGGAGTAAGTATTGAGGAATGACCTGCCAATTCCAGCGATACTCAAGACCGGATTCGACCCGGTAAGCGAGAAAACCGACCGCAGCAATAACCAGCAACAGCAACAGACTATCGAGTCGCCCCCAGCGCGTGCGCCGCTCCATGATCAACGGTAAAACTCCTATTCGACCTGGCTCTTCCACTCCTCAGTCGTAAACCAATAATTATAACGAGCCTGTAACCAACCATCGGCGTTACGCACCCGAATCCAATTGTTCAAAAAATTAAGAAAATCGGCATCCCCTTTGCGCAAGGCGAAACCGATTGGTTCCTTGGTAAAGGTTTTGCCACTTAAGGGCAAGAATAACTTTTGCGGGTATTTCTGTGCCTGAACCTTGGGAAAGGGCTGAGAAGAGACCATTGCCGCGGCGCGATTATTGAGAAGTTCCTGTAATGCCTGCCCTTCATCATCAAACAGTCGAACCTGGGCTTGCGGCAGAAAGTTTTTCGCGGCGGCAGCAGCGGTGGTGCCAATCCGCGCGACCACGGTAACTGCAGGATCATTAAACGCTTCCAGCGTCGACTTACCTGCGGCCAGTTTACTATTGGCAACGATCGACATACCGGTAAATTCATAGGGGTCGCTAAAATTAACCTTGAGATTACGCGCCGGTGTAATGCCCATCCCACCGATAATAATGTCAAATTTCCCAGTCAGCAGTGCCGGGATAATTCCCGACCACTTGGTCGGCACAAACTGAATATCCACCCCCATATCTGCTGCAAGCTTTGTTGCGACATCAATTTCAAAACCGGTGTAACCGCCCTTTTTGTCTTTCATCGCCCAAGGTACGAAAGTGGAAAAACCGACCCGTAATTTATTTTTATCGATCACTTGTTCCAGAGTGCTCTGTTGAACAAGCTCCCGGCGAACATCACTCGCCCACAAAGGCGAAACGAAAAGGGCAACGACCAGCAACAGGGAAAGTCCGATCCGCAATTTCATAAAGTCTCCTTTTATCATTAGATAACAGATTAATCAGTCGAGAGCGAAAGTTCCAGAAATTTTACCAGAAACGATAGGGATATGGTGACGACCAGATAAATGGCGGCAATGGTAAACCAGATTTCGAAGGTCAAAAAGGTCTCGGCGATAATCTCTTGTCCCCGCATGGTCAAGTCATAGATGGCGATGGTCGAAACCAGCGCCGAATCTTTTATCAACGAAATGCCCTGGCTGGTCAACGGCGGAATCATTTGGTGGAGCGCCTGCGGCAGAATAATATGGCGATAGCCCTGCGATTTTCTCAAGCCAAGGGAAGCCGAGGCCTCCCACTGGCCCATCGGAACCGCCAGAATACCGGCGCGAATGATCTCCGAAGCATAGGCCCCTTCAAACAGACTCAAAGCCAAAACAGCAGAGCTGAAACGGCCAATATCGAGGATCGGAGCAAAGACAAAGTAAATGATAAAAATCTGGATCAACAGTGGCGTATTGCGAATCGCTTCCAGGTAAAAGCGCGCAAGACCACACGCCATCGGGCTGCTCGACAAGCGCATCAGGGCACTCAACAGACCGATCAGCATCGAGAGCAACAGGCTGACCAAGGTGATCTCCAGCGTCAACCACAGGCCCTGCAACAGCGGCCCCGCTTGCCAGCCACTTTCCGTGCTCTGGATCAGGTAACGCGGTACCCGGTTCCACTGCCAGTTATAGCCGAGATTTTCCGCTCCCTGCAGTAAGCCCCAACAACAGCCGCCGACCACCAACAAGAAGGCCAGAATCTGCAGCAGATCGGCCAGGCGTGGTTTTTGTAGCGATGGTAATAGGCGGATCGCTCTACTCCTTTAAAGCCCGCGGCAAGCCGGTTTGTTTTTCAGCACGTACTGTTGATGGTGCTCTTCAGCCCGCCAGAATGACTCTTTAAGTGTGATTTCAGTCACAATGGGGTCTTCAAATTGTCTACTTACAGCAAGCGCTGCCTTTGATTGTTCGGCCTGCTGCCGCTGCTCATCGTTATGATAAAAAATTGCACTGCGATATTGGCTGCCGATATCCCAACCCTGACGGTTCAGCGTAGTCGGGTTGTGTTTGCGCCAAAAGACCTCCAACAGCTGCCGATAACTGATTCGTTGCGGATCAAACTGCACCTCGACCACTTCGGCATGCCCGGTCTCCCCACTGCAAACCTGCTGATAGGTCGGATCGGCCGTAGCACCACCCATATAACCGACGCTTGTTTGTAACACACCATCCAAAAGCCGGAAGGCCTCTTCGATTCCCCAGAAACAGCCCGCCGCAAAAGTCGCCTTCTCCATAACCTAGCTCCGTTTCAACAACTGCTGACCGACCCAGTAACGCGAGAACTGCAGCGCGGTTCGGCCGCAACGCTTACTCTTATCATGCGCCCACTTAAGAGCCGCTTTGTGTAACTCCCCGTCCCATTCTAGTGTAATTTTGCTCTCGGCAGAAAGGCGGGCCACAATCTGACGCACCAATTCCAAATACTGATCCTGACTAAACAGATGAAAAGGCACCCAAAGGCCAAAGCGATCGGAGAGCGAGCTCTTCTCTTCAACTCCTTCGCCGACATGCAGCTCGTTCTTAACCATCTTGAAGCCAAGATTGTCGGTTTCGTACTCGGGAAGCAGATGGCGACGATTAGACGTAACATAAAAGCGCACCGCTTCCGGGGCCGCATAGACCGATCCATCGAGGGCACTTTTGAGCATCTTATAACTCGACTCACCCGGTTCAAAAGAAAGATCGTCACAGAGAAAAATAAAGCGGTAGGGCTGTCCCTTGATGGCAGAAAAAATATCGGGCAGGTTGATCAGGTCGTCTTTATCGACCTGCACCACCCGTAAGCCCTGCGGGGCATAGGTATTGAGCAACGCCCGCACCAGGGTCGACTTGCCGGTGCCGCGGGTTCCCCAGAGCAGCACGTTGTTGGACGGATAACCAGCGACAAACTGGCGGGTATTTTCATCGAGAATCTGTTTTTGTTGATCAATGCCAAGCAGATCTTCCATTTGCACCGGATCGAGTTCGTCGACCGGTTCCAGATAGCCGGCAAAAGAATGCCGCCGCCAGTTAGCCGCGATGGTTTGACTCCAATCAACCGTGCCGATTGCTTTTGGCAACAGCTGTTCCACCGAAGCCAGAACCCGCCGTAACTGCCCCTTGAGATCTTCGTCGTTCAACATGATGGCCCTCCCTCCACGAAAGATTACATGACACGCAGCGCCAGCAGATTGATAAACCCGATCAGAAAACCGAGCAAGGCACCGAACAGGTTGATGTACTTAAATTGCTCCTGCATGATGCCCATCAGCAACCCTTCGACCTGCAGGATATCGAGACTGTTGACCTTCTCCTCAACCATCTTGCGCACATTCAGGGTTTCCACCAGCCGCGGCGCTTCCTTCTTCAACATCTCTTCGACCAGCTGACAGATGGCGCCCTCCAATTCCTGACGCAGATCACCCGGCAGTTTGGCCGAGAGCAGGCCGAGCGGCTTACGGTAGATCCAGTTTTCGCTCTGCTCTGTCAAAATTGTTTCCAAAGCCTTGCGAGCCTCAGGCGAGCGGATCACTTCCAGCAACTTGTCAGCCAATTGGTTACGGCTGCGCTCTAAGCCATCCTCTGGCAGCACGGTGCGCAGCAGATTGTCAAAAGAGCGATCCTTGATCCGGTCGATGGCACTCTCGGTCAGAATCAGTGCCGTATCGATGGTGCGGCGAGACTGGATGGTTTCAACCACCTGATTGCGGACAAACTGGCGCACCCCTGTAACCTTTTCGTAGGGCATCTTTTCCAGGTAACTGGACAGGGAACGATCGAGCAGACCATCGACCCGCTCACGCAACATTTTGGCCAACTGCTGCTGGGTCTTCTCTTCCTTCAGCCAGCCAGCGATCTCGTCGCCGGCCTTATCGAGAAAATCGGGGATCTTGTCGTAAATCTTGTTCAGATCTATAAAACCGCTCAGCAGACCGGTCAGGCCACCGAGCGAATCGAGGAAGGAGTCGATCGCCTTCTTACCCTTGGACACCAGTCGCTTGCGGAATTGGGGATCATAAAGCATACCGCCGAACTTTTCCACCAATGGTGGCAGCTCTTTTTCCAGTTGCGACAGCAGCATTTCGACCATATCGGCCGGCAACAGTTCGCGCAACGGTCGTTGACTGGCGAACAACTTGTCAGTTTTCTGATCGACGTAACCACCGATCGCCGCCGCAACCTTGGGCGAGCTGAAAAATTCAGCGTATTTGCCATCCAGATGCAGTTGCAGATCACGATAGCGTTCCGGAGTCAGGAAGCTCGATAAATCACGAGCCAGCAGCTGATCCCCCTGTCGCTGCAGGTATTCGCGAAGCTTAACGGCAAACGCCTCACTGTGCAGGTAATCAAACACCAGCGTAACCGACTTGCCACGCAACAGATCGACCAACTCACGAAAGCGCGGGCGAAAGCGTTCCGGCACCAAACTTTCCAGAGGTCCTAGTTGCCGATCAAGAAAATAGCCGAGTTTATCGGTGACCGCCAAACGCAGTTCGCGCTGGATCGAATCCTTACCGAAGGCACGACCGACATCGTCGACGGTCAGCAGATGTTCACCGACCATCTCGCCCATTTTTCTCGCCAGCTCATCCCGCTTGGAAGGGATAATCCCCGGCGTCAGCGGGATGCGCAAGCCGAGTAAGCGCCAGGCGCGTAGCGGTCGAAACAACATGCGGATGGCGATGTAATTGGTCACATAGCCGATCACCGCACCGAGCAGCGGCGGAATCAAATATGGGAGGTAGTGCGCATAGTCCATAAAAAAACTTTTCACTTATAAAACCAAAGTTACTGGGGCGGCTCAAAAGCCTGCAGATACGAGGCGCCCGAAAGTTTTGCCGCGAGGCGTAGCAAAGCTGCGTCGCAGCGACAAAAATTGAGGGGAACGAAGTAGATGGAGGCTTTTCAGCCGCCCCCCTACTGATCCATTTCGATGAGGGAATGATCACCTATATTCATCCGCCGCGGCGAACCAGCCAGGGTCACCGAATCGCCGAGCAGGGAATGATCGAGGATCTGATTGCTGACCTTATTATCGGCATTGATGATCGAATTACGGATCACACTATTTTCGATAACACTGCCGGCAGCAATCGAAACATAGGGGCCGATAATCGAATTTTTAACGCTCGCGCCACGGCCGACATGAACCGGCTCGATCAACACGCAATCGACCACTTCACCGTGACTATGATGCCGCCCCTTTAACAGGTAACGGTTGGTTTCAAGCAGGGTCTCCGGCTTGCCACAATCAAGCCAGGCATCAATTTCCGGTGCCTTCAATTTGAAGCCTTCAGCGATCATGCGCATAAACACGGAAGGCAGATAATATTCGCCCTTGACCGTTTCTCCCGCCTCAATGGTCTTTTCGATAGCGCGCAGAAAACCGGCGCCATCCTTAAGATAATAAAGCCCAACCTGCGCCAGCCGGGAAATGGGCGTATCCGGCTTTTCCACCATGTCGACAATATAATTATCACGCATCACGTTGACGCCGAAACGCTGGTAATCCTCAACCTCTTTCGAATAAATCAGGCCATCAGCATCGGCACAGAGTTCTGGAATTTTGCCCAGGTCGGTGACGAAAATGGTGTCGTTAAATACCACCAGCAGATCATCGCCGTCCTCAATCTGCGTTGCCGCCAGCCCCACAGCGTGGGCCGGACCAAGCCGCTCTCGCTGCACCAGGTAAGTGCATTTTAGCTGCGGAAATTTAAGATCCATGAAATCGGCAATCTGCTTGCCGTTATCATCGGTAATAAAGATATACTCTTCGACCTCAATCCCCTGCAGGCGTTGGATAATGTGTTCCAACACCGTCTTGCCAGCGACATTTACCAACGACTTGGCTTTGGTATGGGTGTGCGGACGTAGTCTGGTCCCTTTGCCGGCAACAGGTAGGATAACTTTCATTTTTAGCTCCGTTTTAAAGGCTATTGCTGCGCCGCTTGTTGCGGCTGATTGAGGGTAAAAACCAGCGCGTCCCCTGCTGCTGCCAGCGGGTGGAACTGTAAACCTCTCAAATCGACCTCTTTACTCAGCAGATAGGTGGCAAGCAGTTCACTCCGCTTTTCCGCCAGCGTCTGATCGTAATCAGGACCGTACTCGGTGTGCGTCTGAACATCAATTTTCCAGACCAGGCCGGGACTGCGCAAAAAGAAGTCCGCCAAGGGGTCAAGTAACTTAATCCCCCCCGGCAGCGGCAAAACGGCACCTTCGCCGAACATCGACTGATCAGGATAACTGAACTTGATCCCGCCCTCCTCGTCCACCACGGCACCAGGCAGCGAGGCAAGTTGTGCGGGCAAGGAGCCAAGGTCGAAGGTGGCGGGCTGCGGACGGCTTGCCGGCGCGCAAGACGCCAGCAACAGGAGAAACCATAAGCTCAGAACTCTCTTCATAACGCCTCTTTGCCAAGCATGCTACGTAAACGAGAAAACGCCGGATGTTTGAGCAATGATTCGATTAAATAATCGGCGGCTAATCCGTTAACCATACCACTGATCAGGGAAAAGAGCAGAAAGAACGGCAACATCATCCAGATCGCTGGATGCCGGACAATCAGCAGCCAGGCGACTAACAACTGCCCTCCGGCGTGACCGATGGCACCGAGCAGCGAAACCCCAACCGGCCCAATTTTGGGCCACCAAAGACGATAAGCGACGCTCATCAATAAGGTCGCCAACAGCCCGCCCGAAAGGGAAAGCAAAAAAGCCGGTGAAAACAGATTACCAAGCAGCAAGCTGCCGACCAGAATCCGCGCTAGGCTGACAATCCACAGGGCGCGAATTCCGTAGATAAACAGCGCTGTCAGAGCCAGAATATTGGCTAGGCCGAGACGAAACCAGGGCAAAGGATTCGGCAGAAACGCCTCAAAGGTATGCAGGGCAACCGCCAGAGCGATAAACAACGCGAGAAAAACGCGTTGCCGGACCACCTCTAACTCGGCCGGGTTAACGACTGATGAGGTCATAGTCGCGCTCCTTGTCCACGCCATCCCCATCGATTCTGATCACCAGACGGTTCGGCACACAGGCCAGCAAGTCGCCACGGTGGCGCGCCTTCCCCAGACCGATACAGATCTTCTGCCGACACGGCGAACTGAGCACCTGAGCAGCACCATCGGCAATCTGCAAAACGGTCGTCCCCAGCGGGCCACTTAACTCAACCTGTTGGTCCTGATTGAGAGCGGCGACAAAAACCGTTTTTTCACCCGAGGAAACCAACACCCGCGCCCCCATCCCCTGGCGCAGCGGCAATAAAAAAGAGAGTAAAACAACCAGCGTCAGAATGACGACCAACCTGCGGTCGAAAGGGGTCAAACGCTGCAACCAGTGACCCGGCTTCATCACTCGCTCCCCTGCAGACCGCTGGTCCGATGCAGGGTGCCATCGATGCCGACGATCAGGCCCTCGACATCCGCCAGGCGTTCAAGAAACGCCAAACCGGCCTGCGGACCAAGCACAAAAGCGGCCGTCGCCAACGCATCGGCACTGGCGGCATCTTTTGCCACCACGGTAACACTCTGACTCAAGCGCGCCGGTTGACCGCTTCGCGGATCGAAAATATGGTGGTAACGTCTGCCACCCTGTTCGAAAAAGCGCTCATAATCTCCAGAAGTGACCACTGCTCGGTTAACCACCGGCAGGGTGGTCAACAGTTCATCCTTTTGCCGGGGATGTTGAATACCGATGCGCCACGGCTGCCCCTGCCGGTCGCCCAGCAGGACAATGTCACCACCGGCATTGACCGCCGCCGAAGTAATTCCGCCCAGGCGCAAAACCTCCACCGCCCGATCTACTGCGTAGCCCTTGGCAATACCACCAAGATCGACCTCTAGCGCCGGGATGCTTTTTCGCACCCGCAGACCATTGATTTGCAAGGACTCGGGGCCGACGCCTTCAAGCGCAACCTGCAACTGCCCGGCCGTAGGAATCTGTGGAGTATCGCTTTCGATCGCCCAGAGCCTTTTCACCCCCCCAAGAGTCAGATCAAAAGCACCGTCACTCTGGCGCGCAATCTGCTGCCCGAGCGTCAGTAACTCTGCCGTTTCAGTGCTGACGTTGAGGGCGGTCGCCGCCGCCGAAAGGTGTGAGACTTCACTCTGCGGCAGATGCCGGGAGAGCAGCCGTTCCAGGCGGGACATCTCGGCAAAGGCGTCGTTGACAGCTATTTCTAGCTGCTTCTGGTCAGCACCGAGGGCCTTGATTTCGACCAGGGTTCCCATCACCAGTGCGGTGCGGGAAAACTGCTGCTCACCGGTCGGCAGACGCCACCAGACCAGCGCCGCAACCAACAGCAAAAGCAGAACAACCCATTGCGGCCGCCCAAGCATCTGTTACTCCTCGACGATTTCGCCGATCAAATCGTACTCGGAAGAATCGGTAATCTTCAACTGCACCAGCTGTCCGACATCAGCCTGCCCATCGGTAATGAGATAATGCCCATCAACATCCGGAGCTTGACGGGCACTGCGCCCTTTTAACAACAGGTCAGTCTCTTCGCTGTAACCTTCAACCAATACCGTTTCGACACGACCGATCAGAGCGCGATTCTTGTTAAAAGAGACAATCGCTTGCGCTTTCATCAACCGATTAAGACGACCCTTTTTGCTCTGCCCCGGCACCTGATTTGGCAGCTTAGCCGCTCCAGTTCCCTCTTCACGCGAATAACGAAACACCCCGACCCGTTCGAAATGCCCTTCTTTGACAAAATCGAGCAGCTTATCGTATTGCTCGCGTGTCTCGCCGGGAAAGCCGACGATAAAAGAGGTGCGCAGGGTCAGATCGGGAATTTTTTCTCGTAGTTTTTTGATCAGCGCCCGGATCTTCTGTTCACCAACCCGACGATTCATTTCAGCCAGAATCTGGTCATCGATATGCTGTAACGGGATATCCAGGTAGTTGCAGATTTTCTCTTCGGTGGCGATCAAATCGATCAGCTCATCGGAAACTCCGTCGGGATAAGCATAAAGCAGGCGGATCCAGTCGATCTCATCGACCTTAACCAGCTCCTTCAGCAATTTCTCGATCGTCGCGCCATCAGCTCGATCCATCCCATAGGCGGTGATATCCTGGGCAATCAGATTGATTTCCTTCACCCCCTTGCCAGCCAAGATCCGCGCTTCTTCCACCACCGAGTCGATACTGCGTGAACGCAGCGTGCCACGTAACTGCGGGATAATGCAGTATGAACAGTGGTTGGCACAGCCATCGGCAATCTTGATATAGCTGCTATAAAAGGGGGAGGAATTAACCCGTGGCGTGTCGTGATCATAAAGGTAGTCAGGCTCACCGATCTCGTGACTGGGAGTATCGAGTTGTAATTGTCGCTCAATCAGTTCAACAATCCGCGGCGCCTCGGCGGTGCCCATAAACAGGTCAACCTCCGGCAACTGCTCAGCCAACTTTTCTTTATATCGTTGTGGCAAACAACCGGTGACCACCAGCAGTTGACAGTTGCCGTTCTGCTTGTAATCGGCGACCTCAAGGATGGTATCGATCGACTCTTCCTTGGCGTCATTGATAAAGGAACAGGTATTGACCACGATGATATCGGCCTGACTTTCGTCGGTGGTGATTTCATAACGATCGAGGGGCAGATGACCGAGCATGACTTCAGCATCGACCAGGTTTTTCGGACAGCCGAGGCTGACCAGACTGACTTTAAATTTATCCACGAATTGTTTTCCTGATATAAAGAATTCTGTTTACGCCAACAGCTTCGAGGAGCGAGCCATTTTTTACGAGATCAAGGAAAACAAGAATCGGCAGCGGAGGCATACATCAGTATGCCGCACAAAGCAGATTCGCAGTTTAACGCCGAGCTCGTGAAAAAGGGCCGCTGCCTAAGACCTCATGTTTTCGAATTGTAATTCGATATCCAAATCTTTCCCTTTAAGAGTCTGCATCACTTCCTGCAGATCATCAATTTTCTTGCCGGTCACCCGCACCTGATCTTCCATGATCTGCGCTTGGACCTTCAATTTGGTTTCCTTGATCGCCTTGACGACCTCTTTGCCCTTTTCCTTGCTGATCCCCTGCATGATCGCTGCCTTGACCCTGACGGCACCACCGGAGGCTGGTTCTTCTTTGCCATAAACGAAGCACTTGGGCGAGACATTGCGCCGCACCAACTTGGCAATCAGAATATCTTTGATCGCCTGCAGCTTGTAATCATCAGCGGCAAGGATCGACAAGGCGTCATTTTCCAGCTTCACCTCGTTTTCGGTCCCTTTGAAATCGTAGCGCTGATCAACCTCTTTGATCGCCTGATTAACGGCATTGTCGACTTCCTGCATATCAACCTTGGAAACAATATCAAAACTGGGCATCTTACAACTCCTTATCAACAATCTAATTGGCGTGAGAATCCTCAGAGAATCAAAGCCTTATAACACAAAACCGCTCCGGCATCAAAGCACCGGAACGGTATAATCTGTTGTTGCAATCAGGCTTCGGGTCTGAATGCTTAAAAACCCATCGCTTCGCCTGTCGGGCGCACCACTTCAACTCCGGCTGGACGGTTGAAGTGGAAAAAACGTTCGGAGATATTTCGATTGACGCGAATGTCCTGAAACTCGATGGTCGTCCGGTTTCCGTTTGGATCGTTGACCGTGGTGGCCAGAATCGGAAAGATATCGCCAGTGCGGTTGTTTTCCACGTAGTCGCGGACCGCATCACGGTCGACAACGATTTGCAGCGTGTGGATCATCTGTGAAATCCGCCGCGGCTGTAGTTCGAGAACATAATTCCCCTGTCGATCGTTGTTGGGATTGGCCCAGCGGATATTGAAATCACGGGACAAATTGCCGAGACCGCTCAAAAATGTAACCGGATTGTCACTTTGCTGACGGCTGACCTGACTGATATCACTTTCGATCACCTGCCGGTTTTCCGGCAGATAAACCCACATGGTGCTGCCATCGGAAACAATTTCCTGGATGGTCGGCTCCCGGTATTCCCAGCGGAACATGGCCAGTGGGGTATCGGCAATACGCACCCGTTGAAATTTAAAGCTCACTTCACCGCGGCCGCGCTGGATCCGATCGATAGAAGCAATCTCCGACTCCTGAAAAAAGTCAGCCTGAAAATCGTAAATCCCCGAGGTCGCAGTCCCACGGTCCTTGGTTGCCGTTGACTTGAAGGGAATTTCCAACGTATTGATAACATCGTTTAAGCCGATAGTCGCCGCGAACGACAAGCTTGGCAGCAAACAGAATAGAAACAAAAGCAGAAATCTTGATCGCATGACAGAAACTCCCAAAATAGGATCGTTTTAAAAAGCTGATTTTAACAGTTTTTTGCTGGCTGGGATAGCGCACTCTTTAAACGGGCTTGATTCGGGCAAGCAGACTTTCCAGTGCCGCAGCCTCGGGAAACAGATAAATCGCGCCTTGCAGATTGCCTGCCGCATCGCCCGCTCCTTTGAGACGGGTCCGGACAATCAGGCAGGCATCGTCACAACTGGCGGGAAAACGCTCCAACAGTTCGTCAAGAGGAGCCCGACAAAGCAGCGGCGGAGCAGGCAAAGCACGCAAGCCAAGCTGAGTATCCAGGCTGGCCAAAAAAGATGATGCCATAATATTTCCGACCTCTTTGAGGGTCGAACTGGCCGGTTCCACCAGCAGATCTGCGATGACCGTTGTCCTCAGCAGCTGCTCGCTCAACCACTGTCCACAGGCATCGGAGAGCACGAGCAACAGACCACCGTTAATATCGCCACTCACCCCCATATAAATACCGAGACTGGGGTCGCCGGTCAACGGTTCCGGCGGCACCCGATCGGACATCCAGGCATCGGCCACCTCAACACTGACCGGTTGACGCAGCAAACGGGATAACATCTCCGCCGCCTGGATCATCCCTTGTTGGGAAATCCGACACAGCTCATCACGATACTGCAAGGCAACCTTATCTAGAGTCATGCGCGGTTCCTTTAGTCCGTCGTTTTTCCAACAACGACTGCAGATCAAGCAAAAACATGATCCGTCCATCCCCCAAGATGGCCCCACCGTTGTTCCCCCGCAGGCGATCAAAGGGGCTTGGCAGGGTCTGGACAAAAACTTCTTGCTGCCCTACCAGTCGATCAACAACCAGTCCAACCTTGCGACCGAAGACCTCGGTAATGACCAGTGGCAACGAGGTCGGAGCAGGCCCTTTCGGCTGCCGGAGGATCTTCCGCAGCGACAACATTGGCAGCAGCTCTCCATTTAAGGAGATCACCAGTTGCTTGCCGCTGGTCTGAACATCTTGCGGCGCAATCTCTACCGTCTGCAGCACCCGGGTGATCGGCATGCCCAATAAACTTCCGGCGCACTCAATCATCAGCACCCGGATGATGGCCACCGATAACGGCAGCTTCATGGTCATCCGCGAACCCTGCCCCGGCGTCGAATCGATGAGCAGCACACCGCCAAGTCGCTCAACGGCCGTCTTGACGACATCCATCCCGACCCCCCGGCCGGAGGTTTCGGTCACCTGTTCGGCAGTCGAAAAGCCGGGCTGGCAGATCAATTGAAAAATGTCATAATCACGCAGCGTCTGGCTTTGAGCCGGACTTATCAGGTCTTTTTTTAACGCCCGCTGGCGTATTTTCTCCGGATCGATGCCGCATCCATCGTCAGCCACCTGAATCAGCACCTGATCGCGCTCACGCCAAGCCTTAACCCGCACGCTGCCGCGCTGCTCTATCCCGTGATCAATGGCATTACGGATCATATGGATCAGCGGATCGGCCAGAGCTTCGAGAATCGTTCGATCCAGCTCTATTTCCGCCCCTTCGATATCAAACTGGACCTCTTTTCCGCTGCTGCGGCAAAGATCGCGAACCGCACGTGGCAAACGCCCGGTGACCGTCGCCAGAGGCATCATCCGCACCTGCAACACCTGATGATGGAGGTTTTTCACCAAGCGCGCCAACTGCCCCAAGCCTTCGTTCAGCTCCGACCAGTTTTTCTCGCTGGCGGCGCCCTGCAACATGTAACGATTGGTAATCAACTCACCGGTGAGATTAATAAACCGATCGAGCAGATCGGTATCAACCCGTACCGTCGTTGCTACCGAAGGGGACCGCTTGCGGTTCTGTTCTTCTGCCGCTGCAAGTGGAAAGGAAATTTCCGTCAATTCACTATGGCTCTGCAGCGATTGGCAAAGCTGCTCCTGCGATACCCCGGCGGCCAAATGCACCAACAGCGAACGGCTGATTTCACCTTGCAGAATCTGCTCTTCACTAGGAGTCGACTCAACAATCGTGCCGAATTCAGCCAACCGTTTGAGCAACACCAACAGGCGGGGTCCTGGGGCAACAACGGTGTCCGCTAAGCGTAGGCGGACCAGAAACCCTTCGCCGCAACTCTCGGGCCTCTCGACACTGGCGCTGTCCGTATCCGGGAGAATAAGTTCCAGTTCCGGACCAGCCGACTCATTGTCGATAAAGGCGTCAACCTCCCGCTCCGGTCGCTCGTTACGAACATCGTCCAACAAGCCTTCGAGCAGATCGACAGCAGCAAGCAATCGATCGATCATCTCGCAGGGAATCTTCCCCTGCTCGCGGCAATCGGACAATTTATCCTCAAGATGGTGAGCCAAACGAGCCGTCGCGTCAAAGCTCATCGTTGCCGCCATGCCCTTGATTGAATGTGCTTCGCGGAACAGCGCATCAATCCCCTCCCGGTTCTCCGGGTCGGACTCGACAGCAACCAACTGATCAGCCATATTCTGCAGATGCTCGGCCGCTTCGGTTATATACATCTTGCGAAATTTAGCGATATCCATCAACGATCCTGCCTGGTTCCTTTGTTTTTATCCGGCACAAACCCGTGCAACGATTTCCAGCACCTGACGGTCCTGAAACGGCTTGATAATAAAGTCTTTGGCCCCGGCATTAATCGCCTCCATGACCATACTCTCCTGCCCCAAAGCACTGCACATAACGATACAAGCCGCAGGCTGGTCGCTAAGGATTTTTTTCATCGCGTCGATGCCCCCCATTTCCGGCATGACGATATCCATGGTCACCAGGTCCGGCTGATGGGCAATAAACTGCTCAATCGCCTGCAAACCGTTTTCCGCTTCGGCAACCACTTCCCAGCCGGCCTCCTCAAAGATATCGCGTAACAGGTTGCGCATAAAAAGCGCATCATCAACAATCAGAACTTGTTTTGCCAACTCAGCCTCCACTGTCAGTACATAAGTGTTCAAGCACCCGGTGCAGCTGATCTAAATCAAGCAGACTAATCATCTCGCCATCCCGATTAAGAACGCCACGGATACAATCTTCTTCGGAATCACTCTGCGATAAGGTGCTATGAGCCAGATCAATACTGATAACCCGCTGCATTTTATCAACCATCAACGCTATCGGCCCATGCTCATCGGTCATGACGATCATGCGCCCGAAACGCGTGCTTTCGGGAAAGCCGAGCAACTGGGGCAAATCGACTGCCGGCACTATCCGCCCGTGAAAACTGATCGCCCCGACAAAGGCATCAGGGCCCCCGGGCAAAGCGTGGACGGTCTGATTCTCCACCACCTCCTGAACATCGGTCAGTTCCAGGGCGTAAATTTCAGCGCCGAGATTAAAAGGCAGCAACTGGCTCATTGCGGCCCTGTCGCCTGATCTGCACCGAGATTGAAGCGACTGACCGAGGTCAGCAATTCATCGGCCAATTTTGACAGGCGCTGCGAAGCGAAGGTCATTTCCTCCATCGAAGCCGACTGCTCTTCCGTTGCGGCCGAAACCTCTTCGGTCGAGGCGGCATTATCTTCCGCGACACGGGCAATTGCTTCGATCGCCTCAACAATCGACAGGGCGCCGACATTCTGCTTCCCGGTCAGCTCGGTAATTTCAGCGGCCTTGATCTGCGCCGTCTCGGCCTTATCGATGATCGCGGTAAAAGAATTGCTGGCGATATCGACCGCCTCCCGGCCGGCATCGATCGACTTGACACTATCAGCCATTGACAAGTGTACCTTCTGACTCTGTTCACGAGTTGCTTCAATCAGGCGGGTAATTTCACCGGCCGATTCGCTGGTGCTGTCGGCCAGCTTGCTGACCTCCTCGGCAACCACGGCAAAACCGTGACCGTACTCACCGGCACGCGCCGCTTCGATGGTTGCGTTAAGGGCCAACAGGTTGGTTTTCTGCGCAATATTGGTGATGACATCGGTAATTGAGCCGATTTTCTGCACCTGTTCACTAAAAGATACGATCAACTGACCATTCTCTCCCACCTGCGCCAGCACCCGCTTCATGTTGTCCAGCGCGGTAATCGCCATCTTTTCCCCCTGCCGGGCCGTCATGGTGGTCTCTTCCGCCGAAGAGGAGAGGTTACCGGCGGAGGAAGTAATCAACTCAAGCTCAGTTGCCATCTCCTTGATAACCTTCGAGACCCGCTCGACCATCTCAGCCTGGGTTTCGGCACCGCGGCTGATCTGTTCGATCGATCCGGCCACCTCGTGCGAGGTCGCGGTCATCTCTTCTGCGGTCGCCGCCAGGGCCAGCGAGGATTCATTGACGTTGACCGAGCTGTTACGGATCTGTCCGACCAGATTCCGCAGGCTGTCAACCACCAGATTCAGCGAGGTGGAGAGATCCTCGGTTTCATCGGAGAACAGGACTTTGCGCAAACGCAACTTGCGACTGAGATCGCCATCACTCAAGCGCTCTGCGCCTTCGGTCAGAATCCCAATATTGGCGGTAAAGGCCTTGGAAAAAAACCAACCGAAAATCAGGCCAACCAGCAGAGCACCGATAATCGTGATCCATTGATGGGTCCACTCGGGAATTTGCATCTGCGGCACCAGGATGTTCAACAACACCACCGATGCCACCACGACAATAAACCCGATGACAAACTTATAGCTGATCTCAACACGCATTATTCATCTCCTTCAGGGCGACAGCCTGATCCATTTAAATGCTCTCGAGCAGGGTCTGGTCCAGTTTTATGAGTATATCTAAAAGTCCTGCAACCGCTGGACAAAGGTTGTTGGCAGCAATTGCTCGTCAACCTCCAACCGCTGGTAGACCCGTTCAGCAGGATCGATGCAACGGAAAAGTTTCCGGCAGCAGGCAACCAGCGTTTCGGCGCGCCCCAAGACCAGAAATCCTCCCGGCGGCAACGCGGCGGCGAGAATCTGTAGAATTCGTTGTTGCTGCTCACGGGAAAAATAGATCAGCACATTTCGGCACAGAATCAGATCCGCACGATAGAAAGGCTGATCACTTAAAATATCGTGGCGAAAAAAGCGTACCGTCTGCTTGATCCGCTCGGTCAGATGATACTGCTCGTCCTGCCGGGAAAAATGCTCCTCGAGAATAGCTGCCGGAACCTCGCCCAGTCGACTGAGGGCGTAGCAGCCCCGTTTGGCGCGCTGCAGGGCATCGGGGCTTAAATCGGTGCCGATAATCGAAAACAGATCGTCAGCCCGCAACAGCTGCTGGCAGAGCAGCGCCAATGAGTAGGGCTCTTCACCGTTGGAACAACCGACGCTCCAGATCCTCAGTTTGCTGCGGGTTTCTCTGGAGCGTTGCAACAATTCGGGTAAAACCGTCTCTTCTAAAACCGCAAAGGTCGAAGGATTACGGAAAAAATGGGAAACATGGATGCTGAGAGCGGCGAGTAATTTTTTCTGTTCAGCGGCATTGTCCGCCAACAGTTCAACATAGGGCTCAGGATCATGCATTCCGACCGCCCTAATCCGCGCTGCGATACGCCGCTTGATACAAAGGTCCTTGTAGCCATCAAGGGAAAACTTCTGCTGGCGGAAGAGAATTTCGCTAATCTGCTGATAGACCGGTTCAGGAATATCGCCGCCGACAAAAGGGATCGCTGGAAACTCTTCAGACGGCTGCTCAGGGGCGTTGGCACGCGCGCTCTTCTCTTCAGGAGAAATGATCAAAACCACCTCGGGAACATTGGTAAAGGCTGTTATCACTACAGCGGATACGGAGCCATTTTTCCTGACAGATACTGCCGATTTTCGACACTAATGGGGAAAATTCGGTGATGTTCGCCAAAGTATGATCAGATGAGGTAAACAGCAGTTCGTAGTCCTCTCCCCCGCCCAGCGCTAGATCGATCAGCGTCGCGTCCTCTTGCAGGCCTTTGCGAAACGGCGTAGAAAGAGGAATGGCTGACAATTGCAGCTCCGCCCCGACGCCAGAGGCATCGAGAATATGTTGCAAATCAGATAAAATACCATCTGAGACATCAAGCATGGCGGTCGCCAATTGCTGTTTGGACAGTCGCAGCCCAAGGCCGACCCGCGCTTCCGGGGTATGGTGGCGCTGCAACAGCAGCGGATCAGCTTCTTTGTCGCGTTGCAACAATGTCAAGGCCAACGCGCTGTCTCCCAAGCTGCCCGAAACATAGATGGCATCGCCGAGCTGGGCGCCATCACGCCGGATCGCTTGACCCGCCGCAACCTCGCCCTGAACGGTGACTGAAATCATCAGCGGTCCAGAAGAAGCACAGGTATCACCACCAGCTAAAACCGCGCCGTAATTTTTTGCTTCAGCCAAAAATCCGCTGGTAAACTGTTCCAGTTCGGCAACAGAAATGGACGACGGACAGGCAACGCCAAGTAACAAGCTTTTCGGTAAACCGCCCATCGCGGCAATATCACTGATATTAACGGCAACCGATTTGCGCCCGAGCTGCTCCATACTGGTCCAGCGGCGATCAAAATGGACACCCTCGATCAACAGATCGGTACTGGTCAACAGTTCCTGCCCTGAGTCCTGGCGCTGGATGGCACAATCGTCGCCAATCCCCAAAACCAGATGCTCAGCCACTCCGGCCCGTTGTTGAATCTTGCGGATCAGGCCGAATTCCCCTATATCTTTCAACTTTTCTGTCATCATCAGAATTATACTCACATTTAATTTTTAGTCTTTAATTATTATTTTTCTTTCACGATCTGTCAAGTCTAGGCCAAAAAAAAGGCGACCAGCATATGCTGGTCGCCTGATAACGCTAAAACCGCTGCAGTTAGATCTGTGGACCAGCCTGCGTGAAGTCAAAATCATCATTGTCAGTGATGTATTTTTTGAAGTTGTTGACGAACATCCCGGCCAATTTATTGGCGGTCTGATCGAAGCTGTCCTTGTCCGGCCAAGCATTGCGCGGATTGAGCAGGGACGTTTCAACCCCAGACAGTTCCTTAGGAATATTCAGCTTGAAAAAACGGGTCCTCTCAAACTCAACATTATTGATACTGCCATCGAGGATTGCATTGATGCAGGCGCGAGTTGCCTTGATGCTCATCCGCTTGCCAACCCCGTAGCCTCCACCGGCCCAGCCGGTATTGACCAGATAAGCGTTGACGCCATGCTTTTCCATTTTCTCGCCGAGCAGCTTCGCATAGGCGGTCGGGTGCAGTGGCAAAAAGGCCTCGCCGAAACAGGCCGAAAAGGTCGCCTGCGGCTCGGTGATACCACGCTCGGTCCCTGCGACCTTGGCAGTGTAGCCAGAAAGGAAGTAGTACATCGCCTCCTCTTTGGACAGCTTGGAAACCGGCGGTAAAACACCAAAGGCATCACAGGTCAGGAAGATGATGTTCTGCGGCTGGCCGGCCTTGAGGGTCGGCTCGTGATTGTCGATATGCTCAATCGGGTAGGACACCCGGGTATTTTCAGTCTTGGAACCATCGGTGTAATCGATGTTGCCAGCGTCATCAGCGACGACATTTTCCAGCAGCGCATTGCACTTGATGGCACCAAAAATTTCCGGCTCACTGTCGGCAGACAGATCGATGGTTTTAGCGTAGCAACCACCCTCGAAGTTAAATATGCCGTCAGCATCCCAACCATGCTCGTCGTCACCGATCAGCTTACGCGCGGCGTCGGTTGAGAGGGTGGTTTTGCCGGTTCCGGAGAGGCCGAAGAAAAGGCAGACATCGCCGTCCTTACCGACGTTGGCCGAACAATGCATAGAGAGAATATTCTCCAGCGGCAGCCAGTAGTTCATCATGGTGAAGATGCCTTTTTTCATCTCACCGCCGTACCAGGTACCGCCAATAATAGCGATATTTTTTTCGACGTTAAAAACGACAAAGACTTCTGAATTCAGGCCATGTTCCTGCCACTTCGGATTAGTCATACCGGCGGCGTTATAGACGCGGAAGCCAGGAGCGAAGTTCGGCAGGTCGGCGGCATCCGGACGGATAAACATGTTTTTGACAAAATGAGATTGCCAGGCGATCTCCGTGATAAAACGGACATCCTTGCGGGTATCTGGGTTGGCACCGCAATAACCGTCGGTGACATAAACATCCTTACCGGACAGATAGTCGATGACGTCAGCGTAAAGCTCGTCAAAGATTTCTGCTGAGACCGGCTTATTGATGTTGCCCCAAGCTATATTCTCCTGAGAGGGGGACTGCTTGACAAAGTACTTGTCCTTCGGGGAACGGCCGGTAAATTTTCCGGTGTCGACCATCATGGTCCCGTTGGCCGAAACCTTACCCTCAGCGTTGTCGTTTTCATGGGAAAACAATTCCTCATAGCTGAGGTTGCGATAAACCTTACCCACACTTTTGAGACCCAGCACGTCTGCCGTCAGCTCACTCATCAATTCCTCCCTGGGAGATGCTTCTTCGCTCAGATTCTGTTATTTTTAGCCTGCCGCTAATTCGGAGGGGTCACCTCCTAAATTAACCGGCCGATCAACCGGCCGGACTATAGCTCAATTTAAGCGGTGCTGACAAGCCCAAATACTCAGTTTATTGGCTAAATTTGCTTTTTTTGTGGCACCAGACAGATTTTCAGCTAAGAGAAAATTTCCCTCTAAAACCGCTCTTTTTTTAGTTTAACTAAAAAAATTAGCGGTCTTTTTGTACGGAATTTCCTCGCTGGTTGTTTTTTCGCCGCGCGGTCTCCTGCTCGCGTACATACAAAGCATTCGCCACGCGCGATATCCACGAAAAGTCCGAACCAAGCTATTCCTTTTAGCACCCCCTAAAAAAAAAGCAAGAGCCTCCCGAGGATTGCTCTTGCTTTTATCGTTTCCCTTTTTCCTGCCGTTCAAGCAACCAGGGCTGGAACTTCCCCCCAGCGGCACAACTCTTCAACCACCGCGACGATCACTCGTTCCATGGCAGCAGTCACCGCCACTGTCATCTCCAGCCCCATTTCTATCGAACCGGACTGGGCACCCCAGACAACCAGCTGGGGCGGAAGGTGCCCCTGTAATTCTGCCACCGCCAACAGATCCTGCAAGCCCATCTGGTGAACCGAAAGCTTGTTGGCAAAGGCGCGCGGAACCTCTGCTCCCTGCAGGCGGAAACCTCTCCCGGCTCTGCCCCCATCTGCAACGCATCGATCACCAGCAGCTTTTCGATCCCCTCCAAGCGTGGCAACAGATCGAGGCCGAGAGTCCCGCCATCAACCAGGCTGACCTGTGGCGGAAACTGGTAACGCCTTTCCAATTCCAGAATGGTCCGGCTACCGAGCGCTTCATCGGTCATGACCAAATTTCCAAGTCCCAACACCAATACCGACATCAGCACTCCTCATCCGTGTCGATAAATTTGTAACCACTGAAGATAGAAGCCATGGTGCCGTTCTTCTCTTTGATTTCCATCATCCAGCTACTGTAGACATGCTGGATGGCAAAACCGATCAACAACCACATGATCAGGTGATGGGTCAGGCGCAAGCCTTGGCTGCCGAATAATACCAGTAACGATCCGAGGGTGCTGTCCCAAAAGCCCCCCGGCGAAAACTGCCCATAAAGTGCCAATCCGGACAGTATTTGAACAACAAACAGGACAAAAACCCCCGAGTATGCCACCACCGCCAAGGCGTTATGACCAACGCAGAACGGGGGCTTTCTTTTGACAAAGGTGTAATAGCCAAAGGTACCGAGCATATTTTTCCAGCCTTCGGCGGAGGCCCAGGGAGCAAAGGCCTTGAAGCGGGCGTACTGATTGCCGAAAAACATCCAGAGGATTCTGACCACAATGGAAATGGCGAACATGTAGCCAAAAACAAAATGCAGGTAACGCATCCAGCCCATCACATAGGCTTCGGGGTTCGGGACCGCAATAAAGGGGCTGCCGATGTAAAACCCGGTAACCGAAAGAACCAAAATCGATATGACATTGATCCAGTGGGTCAAGCGCACCGGCCACTCCCAGACGTAACGTATTTCGAGCGTGCTCATGGTACGTCCTCCTTCCAAGCTAAAGAGCCTTGACCTTGATTATTTCGTTACCCCGTCCGTCAAGCAGATGGACCGCGCAAGCCAGACAGGGGTCGAAGGAATGAATGGTGCGCAGAATCTCCAGCGGCTGCAGCTCGTCAGCGATCGGCGTCCCGATCAGCGCTGACTCGTAAGGACCCAGCTTTCCGGAGGCATCGCGCGGCCCGGCATTCCAGGTCGACGGCACCACCGCCTGATAATTTTTGATCGCGCCATTCTCAATCCGAATCCAGTGCCCCAACGCCCCGCGCGGCGCTTCGTGATAACCAAACCCCTGGGCCTCTTTCGGCCAGGTCGCAGGTTCCCATTTTTCACTGTTGTGGACTTCGAGGATCCCACGCCCCATATTGTCGGCCAGTTGTTGCAGCCACAGCTCGGTCTTTTGCGCCAGCATCAGACAATCGACCCCGCGAGCTGCGGTACGGCCCAGTGTCGAAAAGAGCGCAGTCGCCCCAACCCCGAGGGTCTTCAACACAAAGTCGACGGCGCCCCTGGCATCGGGGTTGCCCGCGACATAAGCGACCAGCACCCGCGCCAACGGCCCAACCTCCATCGGCTCACCGTTGTAGCGCGGCGACTTGACCCAGCTGTATTTCCCTTCGGTATCAAGAAAATCATAGGGTGGTTGCGGCCCGGTGTAC
Source organism: Desulfuromusa ferrireducens (assembly GCF_055389805.1). NCBI lineage: Bacteria > Pseudomonadati > Thermodesulfobacteriota > Desulfuromonadia > Desulfuromonadales > Geopsychrobacteraceae > Desulfuromusa > Desulfuromusa ferrireducens. The sequence goes on along the minus strand of NZ_AP042415.1, from coordinate 1,238,654 downwards.
TTCGGGGTGGTTTCTCCATCATAGGGATGACGGCCGGCATCGCCGCCGCTGCTGTATTCATACCAACTGTGGGTCACCTCTTCGGTGATCTTGCGCTCATCCACCTCCATCAGGTTAGAAAGGTCCTTGCTCATGATAATGCCGCGCGGGAAGTAGAGGTTGTCGATCCCACCGTCGTTATCCATCGGGAAATCGCCATAGCTGAGATAATTACCAACCCCTTCACCGATTCCGGCCCAGTCCTTATAGAAAGACGCCACGGCCAGCAAATCCGGGATATAGACTTGTTCGACAAAGATACGCGCCTTCTTCAACAACTTGCCGATCAGGGCAATTTTATCGGCGTTGATGGCATTCTGGCTGTCCGGATCAACCGGGATCGACATGCCACCGACCAGAAAGGTCTGCGGGTGCGGGTTTTTCGAGCCGAGAATGGCGTGAATCTTGATGACGTCTTTCTGCCACTCGAGGGCTTCCAGGTAGTGAGCCACCTCCATCAGATTCGCTTCGGCTGGCAGCTTGTAGGCGCTATGCCCCCAGTAGGCGTTGCCGAAGGGACCGAGACGACCGGTGCCGACAAACGCTTTGACCCGATCCTGCACCCCTTTAAAATAGGTTGCGCTGGACATCGGCCAGTTGGAGACCGACTGTGCCAGAGCGGCGGTCTTTTTGGGATCGGCCGACAGGGCGCTGACAATATCGACCCAGTCTAGGGCGTGCAGATGATAGAAATGGATCACATGATCCTGAACATTTTGAATCCCCATGATGATATTGCGAATCAAGCGGGCATTGTCAGGAATCTGAATCTTCAAGGCATCTTCAACCGCGCGGATGCTGGCCATCGAATGGACCGTAGTGCAAACCCCGCAAAAGCGTTGCGTAAAGTGATGGGCATCACGTGGATCGCGCCCCTTGAGGATCGTTTCGATGCCACGAAAGGCGGTCGAAGAACTCCAGGCGTTCTGAATTTTACCCGCCTCGATCTGCGCTTCAATCCGCAGATGTCCCTCAATCCGGGTGATCGGATCGACTGCTATTTTTCTGGCCATTGTCTAGTCCTCCTTCTCTTCCGGTGTCTCACCATCACCTTTGCGCAGGGCACTCGCGACACCATGAGCACCAAAAGCAACCGCCGTGGCAGCAGCCAGACCGAGGCCGATTTTATCTGCCGTGGCTTCAACACCAAAGCCGGGCACCTGTGGCAGGCGCCGATAGAAGGGGGTCATGCTGTCCCAGAACTGCGGTTCACTGCAACCGAGGCAACCGTGTCCGGCCTGAATCGGCCAACTGCTTCCCTCGTTGTAACGAATCGTCGGACAATTATGAAAAGTTTCCGGCCCCTTGCAGCCAAGCTTGTACAGACACCAGCCCTGGCGATGGCCAGCATCACCGAACTTTTCGGCATACTGGCCGGCATCAAAGTGACTGCGGCGCTCACAATTGTCATGAATACGCTTACCGTAAGCAAACCTCGGTCGGCCGAAATTATCGGTCGCTGGCAAGCGGCCAAAGGTCAGTAAATGGACAATAGCAGCCGTCAGGTTGTCTGCATTGAGCGGGCAACCGGGCATATTTAAAACTGTTGCACCAGGTACGGCTTCTGAAACCGAGGCCGCACCGGTAGGATTCGGCGCAGCGGCCGGCAGGCCACCATAGGAGGAACAGGAACCGACCGCAATCGTTGCTGCGGCATTACCACAAACCTTGCGGGCAATATTCAGTGCCGAGTCTCCCGCAATGGTGCAATAGACGCCATTTTCTGCCATCGGAATCGAGCCCTCGACAATGGCGATATATTTGCCTTTATATTTTTCCATGGTCGCATGCTTGGCTGCTTCAGCTTGGTGACCGGCCGCAGCCATAATGGTCTCATGGTAATCGATCGACAGGTAATCAAGAATCACCTCGGCAGCCGTCGGCTGATTGGAGCGCAAAAAGGCTTCCGAATCCCCGGTGCAGCCTTGAAACTCCATCCAGATAACCGGTGGGCGGTTATCCGCCTCCATCGCCTCGGCAATCTGCCCGACAAAGGTCGCTGGCAACGCCAGACTCGCGGTCATCAGCGAACAGAATTTGAGAAAATCTCGGCGATTACCCCCCCGCTTCTCCCAATTTTTTAAAATATTTTCCGCAACGCCACTCTCGTGCAGCATGCCTTCTGAATCTTGCATACCTCCTCCTTTCGTGATCACCACTATCACCTCTCCAGCACAACTGCTAAAATGGTAAACAGTGGTGATGCGACAATGGTACGACGAGCCACCGCAGGAGCATAACGGTGTTATTCTGTAGCGAAAAAAGTAAAGCCAAGTAAATCTAGGCACATAGTATGTACGACATAAACAACGGTTAACTGTTATTTATTGGACGCTTTTCAATACTAGCAAACAGAACATGTTAATAGAAATGGCGTTTTACCCTTACATTTTAGGACGATATTGCATGATTGAAAGGAGTTGCGATGAAAGTTTTTCTCACTGGCGTGAGCGGGTTTGTCGGACGGGTAATTGCGCAGCACCTACTGGACAACAGCCATGGCGTTCGTGCCCTCTGCAGGGATCAAAAATCCTTTAATAATTATCCGCAGATAGAAACCGTTACCGGAGACTCAACCAAGCCAGAGAGCTTGCGGGGATTACTGGAGGGTTGCGATGCGGTGATCAATCTGGTCGGCATTATCCGTGAGCGTCCGCGCCACAACATCACCTTTACGCGCCTCCATACCGATGCGACCAGAAACATACTACGGGCCGCAAAAGAACAGGGCGTTTCACGTTTTTTGCAGATGAGCGCCAATGGAAGCCGTATCGATGCCAGAACCAGCTACCACAAAACCAAGTGGGCGGCCGAGGAACTGGTTCGCCAATCGGGACTGGACTGGACAATTTTCCGGCCATCGCTGATATTTGGCCCCCAAGACCAGTTCGTCAACATGCTGGCAGGAATGATCCGCGCCCTCCCGGTGGTTCCGGTTATGGGGGATGGCAAGTACCGCATACAACCAGTCAGTGTCATCAATGTGGCCGAAGGATTCGTCAGGGCCTTGGAAAAAAAGGAGAGCATCGGACAGACCTACCACTGCGGTGGCCCACAGGATTACAGCTACGATGAACTGCTCGACTTAATCGCCGTCGCGCTAGGAAAAAAATCGCCGCCTTGCAAACTACACCACCCCCTGCTGCTGATGAACCCGGTCGTGACCCTGCTGCAATCGATTCCGCAATTCCCAATGACCAGTGATCAATTGCAAATGCTGCTCGAAGGAAACTGCTGTGATCCCGACCCGTGGCGCAACGCTTTTGATTTGAAGTTACAAGATTTTGCCAGCGGCATTGCCGAATATCTCAACTAGCCCTTACTACTCAGCAAACAGCAAAGGCCTCTGAATTTCTCCAGAGGCCTTTGCTGATACATCTATATAGAAGCGATCATGTCGCGAACATTCAAAGTTGGGTTAAACGTCAATCTGTTGCTGCAAAATTGATTTCTTGCCATTACCTCCTTCTGCCTGAGTCATACTTTCAAGGAGTAGTTTTCCGCCAATGGCGGCGGTCTTTTTTACCAGGCTCTCGGCCAGAATCCCATCATGCTTTCGGAACGCATCAAGCAGCTTATCGTGCTCTGCGACCGAGATCTTCATCCGTCCTTCAACCGAAAGCGATGCCATCCGCAAACGATTAAACTTCATGCCGAGCGACTGGATCAACTCATACAACTTGCTGTTACCCGCCGCCTTGAGAAACAGGTCATGAAATTCGTTGTGAACGCGGTAAAAAGCCTTCACATCGCCATCATCAGCCAACTTCTCCAAGCGAACATTGATCGTTTCAAGCTTTGTCAGCTCTTTGACCGAAAGCCGGACAGCGGCCAGTTCAGCAGCGTAACCTTCCAGGATACTTTTAATCGCATAGTATTCCTGCACATCCTGTTCGGACAATGCCGCAACCACAGCCCCCTTACGCGGGATAACGGTCAGGTAACCTTCGGATTCCAACTGCCGGAAAGCTTCGCGAATCGGTGTCCGACTGATACCAAAACGTTCAGCCAGTTCCGGCTCGGCGACTTTTTCCCCAGGCTTTAAGTGCCCCTTGAGGATTGCCTCACGGATCGTTTCGAGAATTTTCTCCCGCAACGTCTGGTGTCGTTCTATCGGTTTGCTTTTCACAGAAATTTCTCCTATTTATAATTTTTTAAATTGTATACAGTATACAGTACATGTCAATCCTTTTCTAAGGATTGCAGCTTTTCGATTCTTTCGTCTCGATTTCTTGTTTTTTCCCCGCCGGATAGCTATCATGTTCCCTCTTTACTTCTGGAGTACGGATGGATCCTCTACGCAAAGTCCTGTTTTCGCTCTCAACCCTTGTTATGTTAATCGGTGGCGGTACTGCCGGTTACGCCCTGATTGAAGGCTGGCCTGCCTTCGAATCGCTCTACATGACAATCATCACCCTGTCGACCGTCGGCTACAAGGAGGTTCACGAGCTCTCCTACGAAGGAAAAATTTTCACCATTATTCTGATTGTTTTCGGCACCGGAAACATTGCCTACGCAATCGGTTCAATGATTCAGTTTATGGTTGAAGGGCAGCTGCGTAAGCTGTTGGGGAGGAAAAAATTGCAGAAAAAAATCAGTAAGCTCAAAGGCCACTATATCATCTGCGGTTACGGTCGCATTGGTCACCTGGTCAGTCGCGAATTTGCCGCCAAGCCGCTCCCTTTTATCGTCGTTGAGCAGGATCCGCAGCGCTGCGAGCAAATCGAAGATGCTGGCCACCTATTCGTTCATGGGGATGCAACCCACGATGATGTGCTGGAAAGAGCCGGCATCCGCCAGGCCAAAGGACTGATTACCGTCGTCACGTCCGACTCAGCCAACGTCTTTATTACCCTGACGGCTCGCGGCATCAATGCCGACCTGTTTATCCTCGCCCGCGCCAGCGAGGATGGGGCCAAAATCAAACTGATGCGTGCTGGCGCCAATAAAGTGGTTTCACCCTATACCATCGGCGCATCGCGTATTGCCCAGGCGATCCTGCGTCCCTCGGTGGTTGATTTTATCGATATCGCCACCGGGACGGAAAACATTGAACTGCAACTCGAAGAGATCCTCGTTTCTCCGCAATCCCGGCTTGTTGGAAAAACATTAATATCCTCGGACATCCGCAAGGATTTCGGTCTGATCATCGTCGGCATCAAAAAAGATGCCCATATGAAATTCAACCCTGACCCAAGCACCGTCATCTGTGCAGAAGATATCCTTATTTCCCTCGGAGAATCGCCGGCCATCAAAAACCTTGAAAAGGTCGCTTCCGGTGCAAGGTGAAATCATGACCAATCGTCTTTTCGTTCACACGCCGGCACAATTACTTGCCGGCCGCATGCCTTTTTTGCTCAATCGCCGCCTGCAACCAGAGGTCGCCTGCCAGGAAGTCAGCGTCGAGCAGCTCGATTTGGGTTTGATGAAAAGCTGCGCCGAACAACTTGCCGCGGCGCAGCTATCAACAACCGTACACGCCCCCTTTAATGACTTTAACCCGGGCAGCACAAAAAAACGGCTGCGTAAAACAGCCCACCGGATGTGCCAGCAATCGTTGCTACTCGCAGAGGCGCTAAGTGCCCGCTGTATTGTGTTCCATCCGGGAATTCCCTATCAAGCCTCTCCTAAGGTTGTGGATAGCTGGCTGCACAACTGTCTCGATTTCTGGCCGAATTACATTGAGCAGGCCAAAACCATGGGGATAGTCATAACCATCGAAAATATCTATGAAAGTTCCCCTGAGATTTTCCAACGACTGTTTGCTGAGTTGGGCTCAGAATCATTCGGCCACTGTTTTGATGTCGGCCACTGGAATATTTTTGCCGAGCAGAGTGTAGAACATTGGTTCAAGCAGCTGGGGCCGCAGATAAAACACCTGCACCTGCATGACAATGACGGCCAAAGCGATCAACACCTGCCAATTAATAGCGGCGAAATCAACTTCCCCGTGTATTTCAACCAGGTAAAAAAGCTTCCTTCGGCCCCGAGCATGACCCTCGAAGCACATAAACTTGAGGACCTGGAAATATCACTAAAAAACTTGAATCGAATTATACACAAAGTCTGAATTGGGGGATTAATCTCAGAATCCGTCATCGTGGTTTTCCTTTTCTCATTTGGGTTAATGCTTCGCAACATCATTCTTACGAGATGAGGACCACGATGGCCTCATGGATTTACAGCAATATACGGGCTCGAATTGAAAACGTCGCCAGTAACAATTTACTGGCGACGTTTTCAATTCGAGGATGGGATTTATTCTTCTCTTATTACCATAATCTGTATTCTTACCGGCCCTCCCCACTCACTCCATTTCTTATCAAAGTTCGCAGATGGTCCGTTCTTTTCGCCCGACAGTTCTTCCACACTCTTCAAAACCGAAGACCCTGCAACCTCCACTTCATCGGGGAAGGTGATCGTCACGGTGACATCACCGTCGAGTAACGAAACATCATCCAAAAGACCGTCATCCAGCAGGTCGTCTGCAGTTGCCGTGTCATCTGTCACGAAGGTCAGCTCAGTCGTCAGTTCAGTCGTCATATCATCAATTATCGTGACGTGGGGTGTGTCTTGAAGCATCAGGTCAATTTCTGCATAAAGATCCTCATCAATCATATCTTCCGCCGGATGGTGAGCGAAGACCAGCGCTGTTACGCAAACCAGTAACAAGATTGTCAGACTTAAACTCTTCTTCATTTTGTCCCCCTTTTCTTCCCTGTTCCTGTTTGAAAAACCTTCCGCAAAGACTCAACAACAACGGAAGGAGAAGCCGAATCAACTGCACAAGGTAAAACTGCCCACCTCCTTTATCTGCGTCTGAAATTTTTGCGCACCTATTAGTAACAAACGAGGGATATCAGTATTGGTTGACAGGTTGAATGGCTTTGCTGAGGAAGAATATGGAACAGACCTGAAGGGCTTTATCTTTTGTTTGCCGCATAAAAAAAGGGTCCATCCCCTCTCCCAAGGATAGACCCTTTTTACGAAGCTTTGAGCTCAACTTAACGCTCGCCCAAAAGCTCCTTATCCTGATGTGCAACTCGGTTGCAGTAGGTCCAGATATGAACCTGCTCTACCCCATAGAGAAAGATTCCGATAAAGAAAACTGCCATGAAGTGGTTCACCAACGCCCCGGAAAGGGCATAAAAGAGATAAAAAAATGCCCGATAACCGAGGTGCGACCACTTAAGGGTCGGCTCGTCATCGTTGGCCATCTGGGTCAGGATAATGGTTAACACCGAAAAGCAGTAAGCTGCCAAGGCGATACTAACAAGATACGCTGGCGGCGGAGAACCGAGGAACTCCCTGACATTCTCGGAGACAGAACCAAGCAGGTTGAACTCCCTTAAGGAAAACGCCCCGATACTGAGCAGAACAAACAGCAGGATTTCCCAAAGACTGCGGCGCGATAAACCAAGAAGATCCTGAACCTTCTTTTGCCGCTTTTTTCCCAATGCTCTTTGGCGACTTATTTCCGTCTCCTGTTTGATCTGTCCAATCATGATCACCTCCATGCTTTCATTTAAGGATAAGAGGCTCTGCTTAATTCTGTTGTTCAAAAGTCCGGGTGATTGTTCACCCGGACTTAAGGTTAATCAATGTGTAGCATGCGATTCTGAATGATCTTCCTCTTCTTCCCAACCGGTCCACATCGGCTTGAAGTGAGCGAATGGAGTGTGTCCCAAGGTTGCCAGGTAAATATGGGTAAAGAGGAAGGCACACAGGGAACATGCGAGCAAAAAGTGCATGGCCATCAGAATTTTCAGTCCGCCGATCATGATAATCAGGCCGCGCAGAGGATCTACGTTGGTAAGCAGAATCCCGGACAGGCTGACCAAAGGTACGAGGACAAACATGATTGCCAGGTAGGCCGATTTCTGCAGCGGGTTAAACTTGTCATCCGGAGTCGGGTGGTGAGGGTTGTCCCAACCAAGGAAGTAGGTCAAGAAGTAGAACTTTGTCTGGCGCAGCAGACCAACCTTGATATCATCTACTTTCGGTACGTAGAGCTTACCCATGCTCCGAGCAACGAAGGCATAGTAGAAGAACCAGATCGAGAAGGAGATAGCGACCACGAACCCGGCGGTGTTGTGCAGCAGGATCGCAGATTTATACTCGCTGAACAGGCTGACATATTCGGGGAAGCGGATCTGCGCGCCGGTGACACACAGGGTGACGATCCCCAGGGCATTCAGCCAGTGCCAGATACGAACGGGCTTCGGTTGCAGATAGATCATTTTTTTATCAGCCATGATTATTCCCCTTTTCCAAGTCGGTTTTTACGGGTCAAGAAGCGCAGGGTTCCGTGTCCGATCGGCATCAGGGTGCCGCCGAAGATAATCAGCAGGCCGATGATATTCAACGAAGCGCTGCGGGTGGTGCCCATCATGTAAAAATCAGGTGTGCCGTTGAGGGCCTTGAGAATCGCTCCGCGTTCCACTTCGATCCTGGTAAAGGTGCCTTCGTTGTTCGGCAGAGCAATAAAGCTGGTTTGCATGTTTTCGGTACCGGAAGTGTGACAGAAGCTACAATCCCAACGGTTGTCAAGCGTTTCTACCGAGTGACTGGCCTCTTTCGGTGTAAATGTTCCCTGCAGGCGCATCGAGGCATAGGCCGGATTACGATTGAAGGTCCGCAATTCAGCCAGGGAAACAAAATCGTCGTTGTTCAGGTCGATTATGTTCTGAATTTCTTTATCACCGGCCAGGGCCTTGACGTCCTCATGACTTGAGAACCCAGAAGCACCGAAGGATGTAATGCGTTCACGTTCCCGTGGTGTCATATAGAGGATGATGACGTAATCTTCGGATGCAGTGTGACAGGAGATACAGGGTAATTTCGCGATGTGCAGATCAGCCTGTGGCAACCACTCGGTGTGGCTGGTCACGACTTCAGCACCGTCGTGGCAATTGGCACACTGCTGGTTCATGTCGAGTCCGGAAACCTCGTTCAAGCCATAAGCTCCGTGCGGATTATGACAGTCACCACAAACAGCATTTTCGGCATGGGCGCTGCCCATGTACTCTTCTTCGACCTCTTCATGACAGTCCAGGCAAGCAGCTCTGCTGATCGCCTCACCATCATCGGGATGATCTTCGCTGACCGACAGGTGACAAGAGGCGCAACCCATTTCGGAATGTGCCGTATGGTCATATTCGTCGGCATTGATAAACAGCTCTTCTCCAACGGTATCCATATCGCCGTGACAGCCCTGGCAATCTTCGCTCTCCATAGCGAAAACGCCCAGAGGAAGTAGCATTATCAGCAGAAGACAAAGCCACATTGATCTTGATTGATACGTAGTTTTCATTTTCCTATCCTTTGGCATGAGGGTCAGGTGGCTTCAGTTTCTGTTTCAAAAGCAACAGGGGGGGCGGTGAAGTTTTGCGTCCTTCTTTCCCGACTTGCCGCCACACACCAATGACACAAAGTATTCAATGTCGAAATCAGATGTGCCAGAACAATGATGCCGCAATAGGCAAGAACAAACAGTACAACCGGCAGGATAAAACCACCTAGCAGATCGGAGAGGGTAAACACCATCAGCAAAGTTGAGATATAGAGTGCCAAAATCGTTAATTTTAAAATTACCTGTTTCATTCTTGCCTCGCTCGCCTGATAAATATCGCTACAAATTAATAACTTCTACATCAGGTTTAGCTCACTCGAGCCCACTATTATTTACCGGTACTTACTGGTCACGGCTTCCAGGTCTTTGTCCAGATCTTCCTTCTTGCCACCGGTGATTCCCTTAACCAAACCATAGGTCAGAGAAAGAACTGGGACCAACTGGAGGAAAATTATCAAGCCACAAATCCCCAAAAAAGCCCAAACCAGAACGTTACTGCTGTCTTCTCTGCCACCTGCGGCAGCAAGAACTGGTGAACTGAGCAACACCATGGTACCGATCGCGGACAATAACCTTGCTGTAATTTTCATGATTTACTCCTTGTTTTGTTTAGATCGTTAAAGTTTCGTTATTATCAGGTCAGCAGCGCGTCTAAGCCGCCCACCGCACATTCCACGACAGATCGCAGTTCCTCATTGTCTTCGCGGTTGTGAGGCTTCAAAGCATGATAGAAAATTCCTTCTTCTCTGATGCGACGCAACATTTCCGGAGAGTTCTCATCAGAGATCAGGATGATACGCAAGCCCTTGTTGCATTCACGTAGCAGCGAGATGACATCGGCCGTACTAATTTTTTCTTCAAACTGGCTCCCCAACAAAACAATCGGTTCATTCTTCTGAATGATGCGTGCAACGACATAGGCTGCAGAACCGGTAGTTTCAACCTGATAGTTTGATTCCTGAAAAAAATCGGCCAGCTTCTGCCGTGCGGCTGGATCCTTATCTACAATGAGTATTTTCCGTGCCAACATAGTCTTATCCTAATCTGCTATAGCTGAGTGCTGTTATCGCCCTGGCTTTTAGCCAATGCTGTTTTTCTGCTCGAACCGAACAAAAGTTCCTTGATCATGCAACCGAACAACAACAGGGCTGGTATAATCTGCAATACGATGATGGCACCGAAAAAGACCAGAAAGAATTTAGCCATCGGAGTCGTTCCCTGACCAAGGTCCCAGGCCAGTAACGCAGCCATTGCTCCTGCCGCTCCCAGAACCGCGAGTAGGGTATAAACGACTTTTCTTTTCATATCGAACTCCTTTCATTTCGTAATGTTGTGGCTATGACATCCTTATAGAGCAACCTGTGTACCAACCTGTGCATTTATTGCAAAATAAGTTTTTATCGCCGTATTTTCAGTAGCTTGTCTATATACGCCTAAGTAAGACCCCGCCCTTACGCTCCTGCGAAACAAGAAACTTCCTGCGCGACAAGAAACTTCCTGTCGCGCGAGAATGGATATTTATCAAGGTCCATGTCTGCGGAAGACTCAACAAAACCAGCAGACAGAACTCTGCGACGACAACCAATGATTGCGAAGGGGATGATTTTGTTTTTCTAGAGAGGATTGTCCGCTACGAACAGGCCACCAAAGAACGTTTCTCGCGGTTCTTCTTCGTGTAATCTTTTCTTTTTATCAAAGGCAGATTTCATAACCTGGACGCGGATATGTGCAGGCAAGTCCTTTGGAAAGAGGGTTTTCTTGTTTTTAGCGGCAAGCAACGCCTGCTCTAAACTATTTTCCAACTCACGAACATTCCCCGGCCAAGGATATTTTTCCAATAAATCCATAAATTCGGGGGACCGGTCTTTATTCTCCATTTTTTTCGAGCGACAGTAGCGTTGCATGAAAAAATCAGTTAATGGATCGATATCTTCCAAACGCTCACGTAACGGAGGAACCTCGACCAGCAGTGGCTGCAACAGTGACAACAGATCGCGGCTGAACTTCCCCTGCGTAACCAATTTATCCAAATCCCGGTTGGTCGCGACAATCAAACGAAACGTAATAGCAACATCATCCACGCTGCCCACAGGTTTATAGGTTTTATTCTTTAGGAGCTTTTGAAACAATTTTTGCGTTGCTGGGGGAAGGTCACCGACTTCGTCCAGAAACAGGGTTCCGTATTCAGCCTGAGGAACTAAACCAGCAGGCGCGCTGGAGATGGCTTGCTGCTGCCCGAAGAGTAATTTTTCTGCTATAGATTCTGGTATGGAACGACAGTCAACAACGACAAACCTTTCATCTGCACGTCGACTGTTTTGATGAATTGCTCGTGCAAATAGCTCTTTGCCTGTTCCCGTTTCACCACAAATAAGGACACACTCATCGCTCCTCGCAGCGGTGACAACGGCGTTCAAGCAGGCATTAAGCCCACAACTTGGACCGACAATCTCCGGCCGCACTAGTGACGATATATCTAAGGGCAGCGTTTCTGCCTCTTTGATCGTCAATACATTACCGGCCAGACTGACATCCAACTCCTGATCGCCAACACCAGGAAGTTGCACCCAGACGACCAGATTACGTAAGAGATTTGCGCCGAGAGGCTCCTTCAATCTCAATTTATACTTGTCTCTAACACCTGCCATTTGGTTTGCTTTTTCCGTAGGTAAGAGATGCTTTAATTCCATGTCACAATCACCTTTCGATTGTTCCATTAGTCTGTTTCTACAACACAGAAGCATCTCTCGTGCCAAGCAGGTTGTTTTTATAAATGATGTGTGTTTTCGGGGAACTGCAAGTCTATGGTTAACTTTGTCCAGCCTTATACGGCAGGAACTTTCCTATTGTATAGGAATTTTCCTGCCGGGCTGGAAGTCTGGGGAGGGTTATGCTTGACGGGAAATCGAATATTTTTTCAATAACGCATACAGACGGGATTGGGACAAACCGGAGATACGACAGGCCTCCGGAATATCCTTGGCGGAGATTTCCATCAGATCCAGCAGGTATTGTTTTTCCGCCTGAGCATAAACGCTGTCTCGGAACTCCTGAAGCTTCGGTAATTGCTGCACCTTTGCGCTGCCAGAAGTAGGGTCCTGGGGAGCATTTTCCAGGGAGGACTGGGCAACCTGGACACGAATCTGACTCGGGAGGTGCTTTGGGAACAAGGTCTGTTCAAAACGAGCTGAGGCCAAGGTACGATCGAGGGTATTGACAAATTCACGAACATTGCCTGGCCATGAATAGCTGCTCAAAGTATCAAGAAATTCAGGCGAAAACCCCTTGAAGGGCAACCCGTAGCGTTCACAAAACTTGTCAATATGAAACCGCGTCAGCTCTTTGATGTCCTCGCGTCGCTCTCTCAACGGTGGAAGCTCGATAATGAAAGAACGAAGGCGAAACAACAGATCACTGCGGAACTTACCCTGTTTGACCATTTCATCAAGATCGCGATTGGTCGCGGCGACTAGCCGGAAATCGCTCTCCACTTCGCGATTACAGCCAAGCGGACGGAAACGGTGCTCCTGCAACACACGCAAAAACGCTTTCTGTAACACCAGCGGCAGTTCACCGACTTCATCGAGAAACAGAGTTCCCTTGTGTGCTTGCCGGACCAAACCGTCCTGGGCCTTTTCGGCACCGGTAAACGAGCCTTTTTCGTGCCCGAACAGCAGGCTTTCTACCAAGGTTTCCGGCAGAGAGGTGCAGTCAACAACGACAAAGTTTTCCTTACTGCGCCGACTGTTCTGATGCACTGCCCGGGCAAAAAGTTCTTTGCCTGTTCCTGTTTCTCCGGTAATAAAAACATTGGCATCGCTTTCTGCCGACTGCGCGATCAGATCAAGACACCCTTTGAGGCTGGAACTGTTCCCGATAATATCGGTTCGTATTAACGTCGCTGCTTTTCTGGCCTGATGGACTTCTTTTTTTTCTTTGCGGTATTGCAATGCACGTTCGAGAGAGAGGGTTATTTCCTTGATGGAAAACCCTTTTTCGATGTAATCCCAGGCGCCACTTTTAATTGCCAGTTCGGCTCCGTTGGGGTCACCGTAACCAGTCATGATAATAACTTCTGGAGAAGACGGGCTGGCTTCAATTTTTGGCAGTGCGTCGAGACCATTGCCGTCCGGCATCTTAACGTCCAGAAAAACGACATCAAAATCCTGCTCAACAGCCGTTGCAATCCCTTCTTGCAAGGTCATACAGCTGACAGCACAATGCCCTTTACGCTCAACCAATGTCGACAACGTTGTACACATCATGTCATCGTCATCAATGATAAGAATATTCGGCATACTCCCTCCGGGGCTTTTTGATTTCATTGTCATGCAGTTGGCGGCGTATCGCCTGGTTCATCTGCTGCTTATCGACCGGCTTAAGTAACACTTCACGGATTCCTATACCACGGGCTTTCTCAGGAGTAAGGGCAGAATTTGTCTCCGGAGAAGACCCTGAACAGAGGATTATCGGGATATCAGGACGGACTGCGAGCATTTCTCTAGCTAACATATCGCCTGTTAGCTGTGGCATGGTCTGGTCGGTTATGACTAAATCGAAGTCATCGGGTGCCGCGCTAAACAATTCCAACGTTTTTCGGCTATCCGTTTGAGCAACAACCTTATAGCCCATGCGCTCAAGCATCATAGCAATACCGACAACATAATCTTCTTCGTCATCGACAAGCAGAATCCGCTCTGACCTATTCCCCTGCAGAGCCACAACCTGCTCCTCTTTTACCTCTTCTTGGTTTTCTATCCGGGGAAACAGTGCAGAAAAGATTGTTCCCCGGCCAGGAACACTATCCACAGTAATTACCCCTCCATGGCTTTTTACGATCCCATGAACAACTGAAAGGCCTAAACCTGTTCCTTTGCCCTGTGTTTTGGTTGTGTAAAATGGATCGAATATCCGCTCCATAGTTTCACGATCCATTCCGTGACCAGAATCCGAGACCTGCAGTTCAATATATCTCCCTGGCAACAAACCTGGATATATTTTACTTGAATGAGCATCCAATTCGACTTCATCAAGAACAACATCCAAAATTCCACCATCGTCTCGCATTGCGTCGGCAGCGTTGGTACAGAGATTCATCACAACCTGGTGAATTTGCGTCGGATCCGCAGCGATCATTCCCAAATCATCCATTAAGCGCTGCTTGACCTCAATTGTTGTTGGTATCGAAGCTCGCAACAAATCAAAACATTCCGCAACAATCGCATCGATACGCACAGGCTGCCGCTCCTGCTCCGTTCGACGACTTAGCGTTAAAATCTGTTTAACCAAATCTTTACCGCGAAAGCCTGCCTTTAGGATGATCTCAAGGTGCTTTTTAAGCGGATCATCATCCATGACATCTTCCAGGGTCATTTCCGTATTGGTCACAATAACTGCCAGAATGTTATTAAAATCATGAGCAATACCACCAGACAAGGTCGCAATTGCTTCCAATTTTTGTGCCTGGCGCAGTTGTCTTTCGAGCTGAACCTCATGGGTTACATCGCGGACGATAACTGCATATCGAGTGACCACATCTGGGCTGCTCCAAACAGGAGAAATTCGCGCATTTATCTCATAACGGCTGTCATCACTATGGGTATTGATAAAGTGGCCACTATGCACCTCACCGGTATTGACCGTTTTTATAATTTCACGATAAAACCGCTCATTACGAATACAACAGTCGAAATCATGGATACTCTGACCGATAGATTTATCGGCATTTGACCCGCAAATTTCTTCAAATGATGAATTCATGTAATGAATGATACCGTCGGGATCGAAAGTAAGAATGCCATTGGATGCCTGTTCGACCACAGCTGCGAGCAACATCCGCTCTTCTAATGCCCGTTCCCGCTCCGTGTTCATACGGATCGTCTTTATTCCGTAGGATAGATCCGCAGCCAATTCTTCCATCCGGGTAATTTCATCAGCATCAAAAACATTTGTATCTTCAGAGAAGATGACGAGAGCCCCAAAAGGCTGCCCTGCGTCCCGCAGAGCTAAAGAAATCCCAGATGCATAACCGCAGCGAATCGCCCTATCCCGCCAGGGAAGATAATCCGGATTGGTTTTAAAATCTTGAAATACGGTTGTTTTTCCCGTTCTTATGGTTGTTCCCGCCGGGCCACGGCCTCTTTCACAATCAGCCCAAGAAGCCTGCATGGAATCGATAAAGTTATCTTCGTATCCCCACTGAGCGACGGGTCGAAGTGTCTTTTCATGATCCTGTTCAGCAAACCCGACCCAAGCAAACCGATAACCTCCGACGCTGACAAAAATACGACAGATCTCCTGCATCAACTCCTGCTCGTCAGTGATCCGGGTAATAGCTTTAGTACATTCGCTAAATCCTCGTAGTGCTCGGTTAACTTCTCGTAAAGAATCCTGTGAGTAGCTGATAGCAACATCCCAGAAACGCAACAGCCAATAGAGCAAGATGGCGGAAAAGGCGATGAAAAGCCAATGACTTAGAGCGACCGATTTGTGTGAGGTTTCAGGCTGATTGAGAAGAACGGCGAACAGGCTGTCGGAGAAAAAGGTCCACATCCCGCCGAGTGAGGCGTAGGAAATTGCTATTGTATAGCAGGTCAATTTTTCGGGTGTTTTGGGAGCAACCATTTAAAGCCTTCAGAACAAATGACTAATGCAAACCCGATAGAAAAAATCCATTACAAACTAAATCAAAACATTCTTTTAGTAATTTATCAGGATACCATCAAATAACTAAAGTTAACAACAGACCAACAAGGATGATTTATTTAGCAATTACAGTAATATATATACTGACGAATAACTACTTAATCTGTTACTTAATAACAGAAGAGCGTCCATGTCAACACCATATACAGCGGCAAAGCACTTTCACACAACTCAACATTAGTATCGCCTTAAATTTACGCCAATTTCAAACATAACTTAATGAACTTCCGCGCGATCTCGTTAGATAAAAGGGCAGATTATGGAGTTATTTAACAAAAAAAAGGCGCCTCATAACGAGACGCCTTTTTTATTAAAAAATACAGAAGCTATTTACTGCCAGCAACCTGAATACGAACCAGAGCGCGGGTAAGTGCTGCGTTCATAGTCGCAAAGCTCTTGTCTTCTTGTGACAAGTTCCGCAACGCATCTTCGGCCCGACCTAGGGCAGCTTGCGCCCTTGCTAGATCAATCTCGTCGGCCTTCTCTGCGGTATCGACCAACACGGTTACGGTGTCATCTTGAACTTCTAGATAACCCCAGTTGACCGCCACGTGAAAGATCTTATTCCCCACTTTATAGGTCAGTTCACCAACTTTAAGAGTGGTTAACAGTGGGGTGTGGCCCGGCAGCAGACCAAGTTCACCGACAAAACCGGGTGCAGTGATCTCGTCGACATCCTCAGCGAGGACCCGTTTATACGGGGTGACCATTTCAAGTTTCAGTTTTTCAGCCATCGCGACTGTCCTTTACGTTTGAATCTAAAGCTTCAGACCGATTAGGCCGCCATGCTTTTGGCTTTTTCAATTGCCTCTTCAATAGTCCCGACGAGGTAGAAAGCCTGCTCAGGCAGATCATCATGCTTACCAGCGAGGATCTCCTGGAAGCCCTTGATGGTGTCCTTAAGCTCAACGTACTTACCCGGGGCACCGGTAAAGACCTCGGCAACGTGGAACGGCTGCGAGAGGAATTTTTGGATTTTACGGGCACGCGCAACAACCAGCCTGTCTTCCTCGGATAGCTCATCCATGCCGAGAATGGCAATGATGTCCTGCAGGTCTTTGTAACGCTGGAGAACAAACTGAACCTCACGAGCAACGCCATAGTGCTCATCGCCGATAACCTGAGGATCGAGGATCCGGCTGGTGGAGTCGAGCGGGTCAACCGCAGGGTAGATGCCGAGTTCGGCAATCTGACGCGAGAGAACGGTGGTCGCATCCAAGTGAGCAAATGCAGTCGCCGGTGCCGGGTCAGTCAAGTCATCAGCAGGGACATAAATCGCCTGTACCGAGGTGATGGAACCCTTATCGGTGGTGGTGATCCGCTCCTGCAGCTCACCCATCTCGGTGGAGAGGGTCGGCTGGTAACCAACGGCCGAAGGAATCCGACCGAGCAGCGCTGAAACCTCAGAACCAGCCTGGGTAAAGCGGAAAATATTATCAACGAACAGCAGCACGTCCTGCCCTTCTTCGTCACGGAAATATTCAGCAACAGTCAGGGCCGACAGAGCAACACGAGCACGAGCACCTGGAGGCTCATTCATCTGCCCATAGACCAGAGCAGTCTTTTCCAGAACGCCTGACTCTTTCATCTCTTCCCAGAGATCGTTACCCTCACGAGTCCGCTCACCAACACCGGCAAAAACCGAGAAACCACCGTGTTGCTGGGCAATGTTGTTGATCAGTTCCATGATCAGAACGGTCTTGCCAACACCGGCGCCGCCGAACAAACCGATCTTACCGCCCCGGGAGTACGGAGCAAGTAAGTCAACAACCTTGATTCCGGTCTCGAAAGACTCTACCTTGGTCGACTGGCTAACGAAATCAGGAGCTGGACGGTGAATCGCCCAAGCCTTTTTATTCTCAATAGGACCAGCTTCATCGACCGGCTCACCAACAACATTCATGATGCGACCGAGTGTCTTGGGGCCCACCGGCATCAGAATCTGATCACCGGTATCGAGGACGTCCTGACCACGAACCAAGCCATCGGTGGAATCCATAGCAATGGTACGAACGGTGTTCTCACCGAGGTGCTGTGCAACCTCGCAAACCAGGTTCCACTCGCCCTCGCCCAGTGAGGGGTTGGTGATCTTAACCGCGAAGAAGATCTCCGGCAACTTACCCGGCTCGAACTGCACGTCAACGACAGGACCAATAACCTGTGTGATCTTTCCCTTGTTCATAACGCAACCTTTCCTTCTCATTCCGACGGAATAAGCTCTTTGTATGTCAAAAATCTTGTGATTATTTAATAGATTCGGAACCAGAGATGATTTCCATCAACTCTTTGGTGATCGCCGCCTGCCGCGCCCGGTTGTACTGCAGAGTCAGCTTACTGATCATATCTGCAGCATTTCGGCTGGCGCTGTCCATGGACGACATCCGCGCACCCTGCTCCGAAGCATTCGACTCAAGCATTGCCCGAAACAGCTGCACTTCAACCATCTTCGGCAACAACTGAGAAAGCACTTCTCCGCGGCTCGGCTCGTAGATGTAGTCGATGCTGTCTTGCTGAACATCTGCTGTCTCTTGCGGCTGAATCGGCAACACCTGCTCAACGGTCACAATCTGCTCGATGGCACTCTTGAAAGCGTTATAGATGACATAAACAGCGTCGTACTTCTCTTCACTGTAATCATCGACTACTTCCTGCCCGATCAACTGAGCCGTTTTGTAGGTCGCATCGCTGGTAATATCCTCGTGAACCTTAGTGATATGCTTACCAACACGGTTTTTGAGAAAATCACGCCCTTTACGACCGATGATCATCAAGTCGATGTCATCAAAACCCTTTTCGTTGCTGCGGATGATGCGCTCGGCCTCTTTCGAAACGTTGGCGTTAAAACCGCCACAAAGCCCACGATCAGCGGTCATCAGTACGATCAAAGCGCGTCCGGTGCTCCGCTGATTTAGCAGTGCATGGCCATCGCCCTCTTCGCGTTGAGCCAGGTTTGACATCACTGACTGCAGCTTTTCGGCATAGGGTCGAGCAGAAACGGCGGCCTCTTGAGCCCGGCGTAACTTAGCCGCAGCGACCATCTTCATCGCTTTGGTGATCTGCTGGGTATTTTTTACCGAGCCGATCCTTTTTTTTATGTCCTTCAGACTTGCCATCTGTCCAAACCTTTATCGAATCAGGCTACAAACTGACCTTTGAACTCATCCAGAGCCGACTTGATGCGACCTTCAAGATCGTCATCGATCTTGTTCTTCGCGGCCAGATCCTTGATGACGTCGGCATGTTGGGCTTCCATGAAAGTGATCATTTCACTCTCATAGCGCTGCACATCGGTAGCCGGGAAGTCATCACAGAAGCCGTTGTTGGCTGCGTAGATGGCTAGAACCTGGATTGCGACTGGTAGCGGCTTGTACTGCCCCTGCTTGAGAATCTCAACCAGACGGGCACCGCGGTTAAGCTGTGCCTGGGTGGCGGCATCGAGGTCGGAACCGAACTGGGCAAATGCGGCCATCTCGCGATACTGGGCAAGAGCCAGACGCAGGGTACCGGCAACCTGTTTCATCGCTTTAACCTGGGCAGAACCACCAACCCGGGAAACCGACAGACCGACGTTGATAGCTGGGCGCACACCGGAGTAGAACAGATCGGTCTCAAGGAAGATCTGACCATCGGTGATCGAGATAACGTTGGTCGGAATGTAAGCCGAAACGTCACCAGCCTGGGTTTCAATGATCGGCAGAGCGGTCAAAGAACCAGCGCCCTTGGCATCACTGAGCTTACAAGCCCGCTCGAGCAAACGGCTGTGCAGGTAGAAAACATCACCAGGGAACGCTTCGCGGCCTGGCGGACGACGCAGCAACAGTGAGAGCTGACGGTAAGCGACCGACTGCTTGGAGAGATCATCATAAATAATCAGCGCGTGCTTGCCGTTATCACGGAAGAACTCGCCCATAGTGACGCCGGTATAGGGTGAGATAAACTGCAGCGGAGCCGGGTCGGAGGCGGTGGCCGCAACGACGATGGTGTAATCCATGGCACCGTGCTGACGCAGCTTCGCAACAACCTGGGCAACAGTCGAACGCTTTTGACCGATAGCGACGTAGATACAAACAACGCCGTTACCCTTTTGATTGATGATGGTATCGGTAGCGACCGCGGTCTTACCGGTCTGACGGTCACCAATGATCAGCTCCCGCTGGCCACGGCCGATTGGAACCATGGCATCGATGGCTTTCAAGCCGGTTTGCATCGGCTCGTGAACCGACTTACGATCAACAATACCAGGAGCCTTGAGCTCAACTTGGCTGTAGGTGTCAGTTTGAATGTCACCCTTACCGTCGATCGGAATGCCGATACCGTTGACAACACGGCCAACCAGGGCATCGCCAACCGGAACCCGAACAATCTGTTCAGTCCGCTTAACCAGGTCGCCTTCTTTGATGTGCTCGGAGTCACCAAGGATAGCGGCACCAACGTTGTCTTCCTCGAGGTTGAGAACCATTCCCATGGTACCACCGGGAAATTCGAGGAGCTCGCCAGACATTGCTTTGTCAAGGCCGTGGATACGTGCAATACCGTCACCAACCGAAATGATGGTCCCAGTTTCGCTGACTTCTACTTCGCGACCGAAGTCTTCTATCTGCTTCTTGATGATCGCACTGATTTCTTCTGCTCTGATTTCCATGATATTCCTATCACCCCTTTGCTAAGGTATCTGTAATCCGTTTCAGCTGGGTTTTCACACTGCCGTCAAAAAGTTTACCGCCCATCTCTGCCTGCAGGCCACCGATCAGCGACTTATCCGTTTTTAAGCTCAGCACTACCTGCTTGCCGGTCTGTTGTTCCAGACCCTTTTTCAGAGCCTCGGACCGCGCCTTGGTCAACTTGCTGGCCGAGGTTATCTGCGCCCGAACTACACCCGACAGGTCATCGGCAAACTTACGGTAATTCTGATCAATCTGCGGGATATAAGCGACCCGGTCCTTTTCAAGGAGCAGACTGAGGAAGTTTCTCATCCCGTCGCTCAACTCAAGAAGACCACTGAGGTCACTCATAATCGCTTGTTTTTTGCTCAGCGGAAAGGTCGGGCTATCGAGCAACAATCGGAGCATATCTTCGCTCTTCAAAACCGACGCAACATTCGCCAATTGCTGGGCATAGGGCTCAACCTGCTCCTGTTCTGAAGCAATGTTGAGCAGCGCCTTGGCGTACCTTATCGAAATCGCACTGCTTCTCAATTTAACTCTCCCACCTTCTGCATATACTCGTCGATCAGACGGGCATCATCGTCCTTGGTGAAGTTTTTCTTCAGCAGGTCCTCGGCCAAGTCAACGGCTAATTGAGCCGCTTCTTGCTGGAGCTCCCTGCGAGCCTTGGCTACTTCCATTTCAGCAGCTTTTTCTGCATCCTGCTCGATCTTGATCGCCATCTGCTTGGCGTTTTCAATGATCTTCTGTTTTTCCAGCTCACCTTCGCGACGGATAGCATCGCTGATCTCAGCAATTTCATCAGTCGCCTGGGTAAGTTTACGATCATACTCGGCAAACTTTGCTTCCGCGTCTTCTTTAGCTTGTCTTGCTTCAGCTAGCGCTTTTTCGATTTCTTCGCTTCTGCCAGCAAGTCCTTTTTTCAGTGGCTTGCGCAGAAAGTAAACCAAAACAGCCACAACCAGACCAAAGTTCAAAGTCCGGTAGAGGAAATCTTTCAGCAAAACGCCACTATCCGCATGACCATCGCCGGAGGCAAACGCCACGCTGGTTAACAACAAAACCAGCAGAGATGTCAGCAGAATAGTTGTCTTAGACTTGTACATAATAAATTTCAACCCTTCCTGATCGATCTATGCCAACTCACGACCGAGAATCTTAGTCGCAATCTGTCCAGCTAAAGAATTAGCTTCGCTCTTAAGTGTCTTGCTCGCCTCAGCTGCCTCACCGGCAACCTGAGCCTTAATGACCTGCAGACGTTTTGCCGCATTCCCTTGAGCTTCGCCAAGAAGAACCGCTTCCTCTGCTGCTGCGGCTTTCTTCAACTTATTGCGCTCATCATTAGCGACAGCCTTAGCATCTTTCAACTGTTGCTGGTAACGCTGCATTTTATCTTCAATGTCCGCTTCGAGACCCTTGGCTCGATCGTGGGAACCCTCTATTGCTTGACGTCGTTCAGCGACGATTGCCATCAACGGGCGATAGAGTATTTTATTGAGGATTATCAGCAGGATAATAAAATTTACAAACTGCAGACCGAGAGTCCAGTTAACACTGATCACCTAAAACACCTCTTACGTATTGGTTAGCACTAAGTAGGGATATCTACATACAAGAATTGAAGCCTTTATAGCTCGGCTCCAGGGCTAAAGCGCAGCATTGATACCACAGCGACATATTTGTGTCAAGCATCATTGACACAGCAATACAACAGCGTTCCAATTCTAACCTGCTAAACGAGTTGTTTTTTTATTCTTATCCTCGTTTTCTTTCCAGGTCTATTTCACCAACTTTTTTACTTCTGCTTGACCAGCACCCTTCGTTGTCATCTTAATATCACCATTAAAAACGACTTTTTCTTCTATTTTCACGATTGGACTTTCAATAGACCCTTCAACCTGCGCCGGGGCCCGAAGTTCAACCATGGTGGATGCGGTAATTTTCCCCGTAAACTGACCACTGAGGACCAAAGCTCCAACCTGAATATCACCATCAACCACCGCTGTTTCGCCAACGATCAGGGTGTCACTCGATTTTATTTCTCCCGAAAAACTACCGTCCAACCGCACCATTTCATCGAAGCTTAACTTCCCTTCGAAGCGGCTTCCCGGACCGAGAAAGGCTTTAATATCAGCCTTATCTATTGCAACGGGCTTCTTCATCTGTGTTTGCTCCTTTTTTTTCCCACCAAACATCAGCTCACCATTTTAATAAGTAAAAGGATCAGACCGTCACCCCAAAAAGCTCCAACAAGCGCTCCAGTTCGACCTGGTCATGGTAGTTGATTTCTATTCGTCCACCCTGCCCCTTGGTTGTCAATTTGACCTGAGCCCCCAAGGTTTGTTTGAGTGACGACTCAAGTTCGAGCAAATTAGGATCGACCTCTTTAACGACAGGTGGCACAGTTTTTTTAACAGCGGTAAAGTTTTTTATTTTCTTTACCAGTTTTTCCGTTTCACGAACCGACAGTTTTTTACGAATGACCTCTTCACTGGCTTCGGCTATATCATCATCCGTTTCCAGTGATAAAAGGGCACGGGCATGTCCCATAGACAAACGACTGGCCAACAAGTCATCCTTCACCTTATTAGGTAAACGCAGCAGTCGCAAGGCATTAGCAACGGTAGAGCGTTCCTTGCCGACCCGTTTAGCGACCTCCTCCTGAGACAGATCAAAATTATCCATCAGATGACGATAGGCCGTTGCCTCTTCCAGCGGATTAAGATCTTCACGCTGGATATTTTCAATCAATGCAATTTCTAGAGCCCAATCCTCTGTTACATCCTGAATAACGACGGGGACACGTTCTAGGCCTGCTTTTTGTGCTGCCCGCCAACGCCGCTCACCAGCAATAATTTGGTAATGATCGCCCATTTGCCGAATAATTAACGGCTGGATAACGCCCTTCTCTTTGATCGAAGCAACCAATTCGGCCATTTTGCTATCATCAAAAGTTTTCCGAGGTTGCTGACTGTGTGGTTTTAATTCTTCAATCGGACAAGAAAAATATTTTTTTCCACCCTCCTGTGCAGCGGAGCTTAATAGTGCGCCGATACCTTTTCCCAAGGCGGGTCTTTTGGGCTTAACCATGGGCCCCTCCTGCTAATACTTCCTGAGCCAGAGCCATATAAGCCTGGGCACCACGAGAGGCAATATCATACATCAAAGCCGGTTGGCCATAAGATGGGGCTTCGGAAAGCCGAACATTGCGCGGAATGACAGAGTTAAAAACCTTATCCCCAAAGTGAGTCCTTATTTCGCCGCTGACCTGATGACAAAGATTATTTCGACCATCAAACATCGTCAGAAGAATACCACTGACGACCAACTCAGGATTCAACTCCTGCTGGACGAGACGGATAGTCTGCATTAACTGCCCCAAACCCTCCATGGCATAAAATTCACACTGCAAGGGCACCAAAACAGAATCGGCAGCACAAAGAGCATTAACGGTTAATAAGCTGAGGGAAGGTGGACAGTCGATAATAATATATTGATATTGATCGGCTATTTCACTTAAGGCTTGCTTCAACCGATTATTGCGATCGGGCGCCTCTATCAGTTCTATCTCTGCACCAATGAGATCGGTATTGGACGGCATGACATTCAGGTACTCAAGATCACTGCCATGAATAATGTCCGCAGCATCTATCTCCCCGAGCAAAACATTATAAACTGTTGATATAACTTCTGTTTTATCGATTCCTAGACCACTACAAGCATTAGCCTGTGGGTCCATATCGACCAACAATGTTTTCTTCTCTGCAGCCGCAAGGGATGCCGAGAGGTTAACAGCTGTTGTTGTTTTACCAACCCCGCCCTTCTGGTTGGCTACGGCGATAATAGTTGCCATTCTCGATACTCCTTATTGGCAGATGAACATCAGACATTATCATAGACGGGGAGTAAATTCAGCACCATTTATTCTGAATCAAAGTTCGTAAAACAAGGATTTCTACTCCGACTCGGCAGTTTTTTTCAAAACCACCAATTGGCGCTCTGAACCACTGATTGGCAAGCGATATTTAATCAACTCAACAAAACTGAAACCCTTTGACTTAGCCAGACTCTCGGCTGCTTGCCACTCTTTTTGGCCATCTGGCCCTTTCATTGCTAAAAGCCGCCCGCCAACGCTCAACCATTGGGCAGCAAACCCGAGAATAACATCAAAAGAAGAGAAAGCCCGCGCAGTGACCAAATCAAAAAGAGGTTCCCTATCAATATGTTCTGCTAAATCTTCAAGGCGAGTATGTATCGGTTGCAAATTTTTCAATCCGAGCTTTCGACTTACATGTTTTTGAAAATTTATCTTTTTTCCAACACCGTCAATAGAAACAACGTGCAAACCTGAAAGTGCAATGGCAAGAGGAATCCCAGGCAAACCGCCCCCAGACCCCATATCGAGAAGGCGAGTTGATGTGGAAATGTAGGGCAGGAGCAGAAGGGAGTCAATTAAGTGCTTTTCTACCGCACGACCTCGATCACAAATAGAAGTCAGGTTTACCTTTTTATTCCAATGCAAAAGTTCATCGAGAAAGGATTCTTCTTGCAAAAGAATATCAGCGGATAAAACTATCCCTGCTTTTTTTAAACCGACAGAAAAAGAACTATCAACCATGGCGGTATTTGCGCAAATAGATATGTAGAACTGCTATTGCGGCAGGGGTAATCCCCTGTATTCTTCCAGCCTGCCCGAGGGTTTCCGGCCTGATACTTGCGAGTTTTTCTTTAACTTCGGTTGATAGACTTTCTATTAAGGTAAAGTCCACACCTGCCGGAATTTTTATCAGCTCATATTCTTTAAATCGTGCAACCTGTTCTAATTGACGCTGAATATACCCTTCATACTTAATTGAAATTTCCAACTGCTCTAAAGCCTGCCCAGCCAGCAGGCCCAACTCCGGACAAAGTTCGAGAAACTGTGTTATTTCAATTTCAGGTCGTCGAAGCAACAACTCAAGACTCGCGCCATTCTTTAAAGATTCCAGAGACAATTTTGCAACAGCCGCTTTATTACTCGGCCTGACCATGTGCTGTCCGAGCAATTCTCGCCCCCGAGCAATCTGTTCTCGTTTTTTCTCGTAACGCTCCCAACGATCGTCTGAAACCAAACCAAGCTCTCTGCCGATAGGAGTCAAACGAAGGTCTGCATTATCCTCGCGCAACAACAGTCTATACTCTGAGCGCGAGGTAAACATCCGATATGGTTCCAATGTCGGTTGTGTTATCAGATCGTCAACCATAACACCCAAATAACCCTGATCCCGACCAATAGAAATAGGCTCACGGTCTTGACTGGCAAGTGCGGCATTTAAACCAGCCAGCAAACCCTGAGCCGCCGCTTCCTCATAACCAGAAGTTCCATTAATTTGCCCGGCATGATAAAGGCCTGTTATTTTTTTAGTCTCGAGTGTCGGCCGCAACTGGTTTGGTTCTACAAAATCATATTCAATAGCATAACCGGGGCGCATTATTTCAACAGCTTCAAAACCGACCATTGTACGGAAATATTGCAACTGCACATCAGGTGGTAAAGAGGTTGACAACCCGCTGGGATACATCTCACTACTATGTTGACCTTCGGGTTCGAGAAAAGACTGGTGTGAATCCCTATCCGGGAAACGCATAACCTTGTCTTCAATGGATGGGCAGTACCGTGGCCCTATCCCTTCAATAACGCCAGCAAAGAGTGCAGACTGGTGGATGTTTTCGCGGATTATCCGATGAGTCTCGGCGTTTGTATTCGCAATAAAACAATCCACCTGTTTTCTTTTAATTGAATCGGTCATAAAAGAAAAAGGCTTTATTTTTTCGTCGCCGGCCTGTTTCTCCAAGCGGCTAAAATCTATTGATCGCGCTGAAAGTCGTGCTGGCGTTCCTGTTTTCAAACGCCCTACGGTCAAGCCTAACTCGCGCAATCGCTCAGACAAACCCTCCGATGAAGGCTCCCCCGCTCGTCCGCCCGGGTAATTATTCAAACCGATGTGAATTAAACCGCGCATAAAGGTACCGGTTGTCAAAACAACAGAGCGCCCATAAAAAGAAAGGCCCTCCCTCGTCTTAACCCCAACAACAGAATTACCCTCAACCAAAAGATCAACAACGACCCCCTGCTTAAGATCCAGGCAAACCTGAGACTCAATTACCTTTTTCATGCGCGCACTATAGGCCATCCTGTCTGCCTGTGCTCGCGCGGCGCGAACGGCAGGACCCTTTTTCATGTTTAGTCGCCGGAACTGGATTCCGGTTGCATCAATATTGAGGCCCATCTCGCCACCCAAAGCATCAACCTCATGGACCAGATGCCCCTTAGCCAGACCACCTATTGCAGGATTACACGACATCTGTGCAACCGTGTCCAAACCAATAGTCAACAATAAGGTTTCACAACCTATTCGCGCAGAAGCCAGGGCCGCCTCACAACCTGCGTGACCAGCACCCACAACAATGACACCGTAATTTTTTCCGTAGCTCGACATATATACTTAAATCCTAAATAGAATGTTCCACGTGGAACATTCTATTTACCTATACAGAATTGTGAGAAAATCCCAGCCAAAACACTATCAGTAGTGGTTGTCCCAGAAATTAACCCAAGATATTGTAGTGAATCACGAATATCTATAGCTATAAATTCTAAAGAAGCATTATTAGAAAGGGCTGATTGCACAGAGAGCAAAAAACGCTTTGCGGCAATTAAAGCGTCATAATGTCTTTGCTCGGAAAGCATCACCGTGCTTGCATTTGGAATGTGATCACCAAGCAAAAAAGCAGAAATTGCGGCTTTGAGGGCGTCGACACCCAGTCCTTCTTTAACTGAAAGAGGAAAAGTAGGACTGTCGCAAAAAGAAGTGTCTGCCAAGGAATCCAGGTCTGACTTGGTACAGATCAAGAAAAAGTGAGAACCAAGACATTGCCTATAAGCGTAAAGATCTTGTTCA
Organism: Desulfuromusa ferrireducens; assembly: GCF_055389805.1. Lineage (NCBI taxonomy): Bacteria > Pseudomonadati > Thermodesulfobacteriota > Desulfuromonadia > Desulfuromonadales > Geopsychrobacteraceae > Desulfuromusa > Desulfuromusa ferrireducens. The sequence continues at coordinate 1,210,953 of NZ_AP042415.1, read as the reverse complement.
TCGATAGGGACAGAACCATCAATCAAAAAAAGAACAAGGTCAGCTTGCTCAATTTTCTGCTTGGCTCGCCTTACACCTTCCATTTCCACAGGATCAAGAGACTGTCGCAATCCAGCGGTATCGAATAAGCGAATGGGGACCCCAGCGATAACCATTCCCTCTTCTATTATATCCCTGGTTGTCCCTGGAACATCTGAAACGATAGCTCTATTTTCACCTAAAAGAAAGTTTAATAAGGAACTCTTTCCAGCATTAGGCCTGCCTACGAGAAGAATAGAAGCACCCTCAGAAAGCACTTTTCCGGTATTGTAGGTATCTGTAATATCAGATATACCAACAATTATTTGTGATACTTTATGCTGAATATTTTCTATGTCTTGCAGGGGCAGATCTTCCTCGGGAAAATCTATCCACGCTTCAATAAAAATCTGAATATTTCGCAGTTGTTCAGTAAATTGATGAATAGACTGACTCAACTGCCCCTCTACTTGAGATAAAGCTATCTTCCGAGAAGAGTTGGTTTTGGAATGAATTAGGCGAGAAACTGCTTCAGCTTGGCTAAGATCAAGACGCCCATTTATAAAAGCACGATAAGTGAACTCTCCAGCCTCAGCCAATCTTAGTCCAAAAGACAAGTAAAGGCCGATGATAGACTTAACAACCTGTTGACTCCCATGACAGTGTATCTCAACAACCTCATCGCGGGTATAGGTATGTGGAGAAGCCATATAAACGGCCATAACCTCATCGATATGTTCCTTTGCACTGTCGACGAGTATGCCGTGGTAAAGATGGTGAGATTTAAAAGATTGGGTATTAGATGAGGATTTGAAAAAAGACTTCAGGGCAATTAAAGACCGTGGTCCGGAAATCCGGACCACGGCGATACCACCTTCACCAACAGCAGTAGCAGGCGCTATTATGGTGTCATTCGTATTCATTGTCGACCCGCTGTTAACTTCAGGCGGGTTGGCGACGAATCAAATACTGCTGTAAAATTGTCAGCAGATTGTTGACCATCCAGTAAACAACCAACCCGGAAGGAAAATTCAAGAATAAAAAAGTAAAAACAACAGGCATCATCAACATGATTTTGGCCTGATTTGGATCCATATTTGTCGGTGTCATTTTTTGTTGAATAAACATCGTTGCTCCCATTATTAAGGGAGTGATGTAATAAGGATCTTTAACCGACAAGTCAGTTAACCAGAAAATAAAAGGGGCATGCCGCAGTTCAATGGCGCCAAGGAGCACCTGGTAAAGGGCAAAGAAAACCGGAATCTGAATCAGCATTGGCAAACACCCACCCATGGGATTTACCTTGTTGTCTTTATAGAAAGACATCATCTCCTGATTGAGCCGCTGCTTATCACTGCCGTATTTTTCGCGCAATTTTTGCATTTCAGGCTGAAGGGTTTGCATGCCCTTCATTGACTTGTAACTTTTCTGCGTCAAAGGCCAGAAAATCAATTTAATACAAACAGTCAGAAGAATAATTGAAAAACCATAATTACCCAGAAATTTATAAAAGAATTTCAACACATGCATGAGCGGTTTGGCTAAGACACTGAAGAAACCATAATCCTTAGCTTCCTCAAATTGGTGACCGGCAGCCAAGAGCAAATCATAGTCTAGGGGACCAAAGTAAGAATCATATTCAAGTGAAACTGTTTGACCTCGATCTAAGGAAAGGTAGGGAGATACAAATTTGTTTTGTACATATCCCTCCTTTTTTTCAATCTGAACCTGTTTGGCTGAATCTCCAGGACTTAAAATAGTTAAAAAATATTTAGTAACAAATCCTGACCAAACTATACCATCACCGTAAATTTTGGCAGAGGTATCTAAATCTTCCAAATCTTCTTCAAGAAGTTCTTCACCATCGAAAGAAAGAGGGCCAATGAAGGTATACATATCCTGCATACCTTCTTCTTCCGGTTCTTCCAGAACAGAAATTAAAGATAAATTTAAATATCCATTTATTGGTGCTGCTGAACCATTTACAAGTTGAACACTCACTCCAATTTGATAATTATCAGCCGAGAACGTGTAGTTTTTTATAATTTTTAAACCAGAAGATGTTACTGCAGAAAAACTAATAGTCCTATTTGAAGAATCAATCTTTATTTTATCGCTCTGCTCACCCACGAGTTGAAAAGGCAAATCTGAAGGAATAGATATTCCTTCACTTCCACTCGTTTTAAAATTTGCCAAATTAGTTGGACTAAAAGTAATCAATTCATATGATTCAGAATTTTCCTGTTTAGATTTTTTAAATTTATTAAGTTTAACTGACCGTAAGGTTGCACCAATAGTCGATAATTTTATATCGTAATTATCTGAAACTACATTTATTATTTTTTCTTCGTGCTTTATATTTACAGTTAAATTTTCAATCTGTGATGTTTCAATTTGAGAAGTAACCAGTTTATTATTTTGCTGTTGAATTTGTTGTTCTTCTACTACTGGTTCTACGGGAGTCGGAATTGGCTGCTGAGATGGGAAAAAAATACTATAGCCAGACCAAAGAAGAATGATTAAGGCAACAGCTAATATAGTGCGGTTATTTTCCATTATTATTTATCCTGTTTATTTAAAGCAGGTACGGGATCAAAACCGCCCTGATGAAATGGATGACACTTTAATAGTCTTATTATAGTAAAAAAAATTCCGCGCAATAATCCATGTTTAATAATTGCTTCTCGTGCATAAGCTGAACATGTTGGATAAAATCGACAAGATTGTGGCAAAAGAGGTGAAATGGTATAGCGATAAAAATCGATGATCAATAAAAAAGGTTTTTCAACCATTTAATTTTACCTAGAATCAAAAACTCGTCTTAATTCGGTATGTACTTCAGAAATAGTTAAATTTGCAGCACCCTTTTTGGCGACAACAGAAAAATCTACATCAGATAGGAAATTTATCTTTTGCTGTCGAAAAAACTCGCGGATAAAACGTTTTATCCTATTACGTATGACCGCATTGCCCACTTTTTTACTTACAGTTAGGCCGAGCCTCGAATTGCCAGCGGTATTATCTGCCAGCAAAAGGATAAAATGGGGTGTATGTAATTTACACCCCATTTTCCAAACTCTTTGATATTCCCAGTTTTTACGTAAATGATAAACCTTGGGAAAGTCGTATAGCATGTAAAACTATTTCTGTGGTGTGGTTGCCGATAGTGATTTACGACCACGACCACGTCGGCGGTTAATAACCGAACGACCATTTTTCGTTTGCATCCGTTTACGGAAACCGTGGGTGCGCTTACGTTTAATACGACTCGGTTGGTATGTACGCTTAGACATAATTCTATCCTCCAATCTTTGTGCTGACAAAGTAGTCCATAAAGCACAGAAGAAAACATCAAGTCAAACAAAAAAAGGTGATCGGCCTTTATATTCTGAAATAAAAGATAATTTCACCTTTTAACAGAAAGTGATGATTGGCAACATAATTTTCTTGGAATCCGTTTGAAATAGCACTTTTCTGATATCTCTTTAGAGACTAACCACCAAAGCAAAGGGTATCCGCAATTTTTTAATAAACAGGTAACTGCTTATAGTCTTTTTAGTTTTTAATTTAGTAGTATATATATAGTAGCTGTTGGTAACGGTATAACAGTCTATATAGCTGAAATTTAAAAGTAATAGAGTGTTATCTTGATTGTCTATATATTGTTTATATGATAAGCAAATTGTTTATAAACCGGATTTTCTGGCAGATATGAACATCTGTCCCCAATTGGGTAAACAAGTTATATTTGAATAAATTAGAATTTTTTATATAAAGTGGGTCGTTTTTATAAAGCATTTCAAAGCTAAGCAGAAATATGGTAGTAAAACAGCATAAGTTGAGGTAGAAAAAATGTACTGGAGATATTCTTGCTATAAAAAAAACATTCTGTTAGCCTTATAGGCTTCGAAACTACCGAAATATATAAATTAATAGGTTTATACACAGCTGTTAATAAAGTGTGGGCAAATCAAAAAATGAATACAATTTGGCAAGAAACAATTAATAAAATTGAAAAAGAAGTGAGTCCACAAAACTTTTCGACTTGGATAAAGCCACTTAATTTTATTAATATTATTGATAATAGGGTCAGTTTAGAGGTCCCAAATCGTTTTATTAAAGATTGGTTGAGAGATAATTACGTAAAAAAGATAGAAAAAATTATGTCTGATTTAGGAACTGTAAACTACAAAATAAATATAAAGGTAAACAGCAGTAAAAAAAGAGAAATTATAGAAAATAAAAATGAAGACAATATTAAAATTGAAAAGATAAAAAGAGAAGAAAGAGAAGAAAATTTAAATCAATTTACTAATATTAATCCAAAATATACCTTTAACAGTTTTGTTTCAGGACAATCTAATCAATTTGCTCACGCTGCTGCAATGGCGGTAGCAAACAATCCTGCCACTACATATAATCCACTATTTATTTATGGTGGAGTAGGTTTAGGTAAGACACATATTGTTCATGCCATAGGAAATGAAATTTTAAATAACAATAGTAACTTAAAACTTTGTTATTATTCCTCTGAAAAATTCACTAATGAATTAATTAATTCTCTAAGACATGCAAAAATGGACGAATTTAGAAATAAATTTAGAACCATTGATGTACTTCTCATTGATGACATACAATTTATAGCTGGAAAAAAAAGTACCCAGGAGGAATTTTTTCATACCTTTAATGCTTTATATGAGTCACATAAACAGATAGTTGTCACTTCTGATAAATTTCCAAAAGAAATACCAGATTTAGAAGAAAGACTACGTTCCAGGTTTGAATGGGGTTTAATCGCAGATATTCAAGCTCCAGATATAGAGACTAAACAAGCAATATTAAAGATGAAAGCTGATCAAAATAATATAATTTTACCAGAGGATGTCTCTTTCTTTCTGGCTAATTCAGTTATCAGTAATGTAAGAGAGTTAGAAGGCTATTTAATTAGGATAGGGGCCTTCGCTAGCTTGACCTCAACGCAGATAAACCTAGATATGACTAAAAACATATTAAAGGATATAATAGTAGAACAAAGTAAAGAGGTCACTATAGAAAACATTCAGAAAATAGTAGCCAATCATTATCAAATAAAAACATCAGATTTAAAATCAGCTAAAAGATTGAAAACTCTGGTTTTACCAAGACAAATAGCAATGTATATTAGTCGAAAATTGACCTCTGCCTCCTACCCTGAAATTGGTACAAAATTTGGGGGAAAAGATCATTCAACAATAATCCATGCGATTAAAAAAATTGATAGAATAACAGAAGATGATTTACAACTCAGATCAACCATTGAAAAATTGATGAGTGGCATAAGGCCATAAACTGTTGAATAAAAAGTTTAAAAACTGTGCAAATTTATGAAATGTGGTTTTTATCCACATTTTTAGTATTTTTTAAACAAGTTATAAACAGTTGCTCTTATGTGCTTTTCTATTAATAATTAGATATATATAGCTGTATCAACGAAATAACAGGCACTATATATATACTACTAAATAAAACTAAAAACTTATAATAATAGTTCTCTGTGAACGGAGGAAAATCATGCAATTCAACATCAGCAAAGATGTTTTTCTTAAGGGTTTAACTAAGGTCCAAGGAATTATAGAAAAAAGACATACCATTCCTATTTTGGCCAATGTTTTAATAGAAGCTAAAAATAATGAAATTATTATTACAGCAACAGATTTAGAGGTGGGAATAAAATCTAGCTATCCATCGGATGTCATAACTGAAGGAAAAATTACTGTTTCAGCTAAAAAACTTTTTGAAATAATTAAAGAATTACCAAATAAAACAATTAAGTTTGGCTCAAAAAGTAATTTCTGGGTTGAGATAACCTGCGGAAAATCCATATTTAATCTCGTTGGATTATCACCAGATGAATTTCCAAAATTTCCTGATATTAGTAGTAATTCTAATCAAGTTGAAACGACAATTCTAAGTGAAATGATTGATAAAACAATTTTTTCTGTATCAAACGATGAAACAAAGTTCAATTTAACCGGGATATATATAAAATCAGGTATTAACGATTTAACTAATAATATAGCTTTTGTATCAACTGATGGACATAGGTTATCCATGATCCAAAGAACTATGTCTAATGATATAGATGATAAATTTAAAGATGGATTTATTCTTCCTAAAAAAGGAATAAATGAATTAAGGAAAATAATAGAAAACTCTGGTCCTACGGTTGATATTGGTATCTCAGATAATAATTTTTCAGTAAGTACTGACACATCTAAACTAATAATGCGGATGGTCGATGGCGATTTTCCAGACTATAAAAGAGTCATACCGGAAAAAACTGAAAACTCAGCAATTATAAATAGAGAATTATTTTTACATTCTTTAAAAAGAATATCTGTCTTATCAAGCGAAAAATCAAAAGGTGTAAAAGTTAATTTATCAAACGATAATTTGACCCTATATTCTTCAAATCCCGATATTGGTGATGCCAAAGAAGAAATTGATGTTGTTTATGTTGGTTCAGAAATATCCATAGGATTTAATGCAAAATACATAATTGACATACTTCAAAACATCGATAAGGAAAATATTATTTTTTATTTAAAGGATAATATTTCACCAGGCCTTATTCAACCTGAAAATGATGAAGGTTATTTGGCTGTTGTCATGCCTATGAGACTTTAGTTTCATATGCAAATTGAAAATATAGTTATAGAAAACTTTAGGAATATTGAGTATTCGAATATAACTTTTGGTGAAAATATAAACTTAATTATTGGATCTAATGCTCAGGGGAAAACTAATTTAATAGAGGCTTTATATTACGTTGCTTTTCTGAAAAGTTTTCGTACACAGAAAAATAACGATCTACTGAAAGAATATAAAAGCACCGCTAATTTAAAATGCAATGTTTTGAATGGGGGAGTTGATAATTTATTACAAATAAAATTTGGTAAGAAAAACAAAGAAATAAATATAAATAAAAAAAAACCTGAAAAGAAAGATTTATTTAAATATTTAAATATTATTTTATTTCATCCAGATGAAGTCAATTATATAACCAGTTATCCCCACTTCAGGAGAAATTTAATAGATAGATCTATTTTTTTTACAGATTTTGAATATATTAATACCTTTAAAAATTACGCCCGCTGTCTAAAACAAAGAAATACTTTTATTAAATCCAACAGTTCAGATTTAGATTGTTGGGAAGACCAACTTGTAATTTATGGTTCAGAAATTATAAGGAAGAGACTTGAATATATTAATAAAATAAATAACTATTTTTTAATAAATTTAAAAAATCAAAATAATAAAGAAGAATATTCACTTTCTTATTCTAAAAAATATCCTGATTTTCATTTAATTGAAGAAAACTTGAAAGAGGAATTTGAAAGAAAGAGGGAACGAGAACGGATTCTCGGTTATACATTGGCTGGCCCGCATAGGGATGATCTTCAATTCTACCTCAACGGTAAGCCGGCAGAAATTTTTGCCTCCCAAGGGCAGAAAAGATCTCTACTCATTTCGTACAAAACAGCACAGATTCTTGACTACAAAGCTATTCGGGGGCATTATCCAGTGTTGCTCTTGGACGATATGACGAGTGAGTTGGATAGCAATAGAAAAAACATTCTACTTGAAAATCTTCTGAATAATTCTGGACAGGTATTTATCACCTCTACAGATTTCAAAAAGAACAAAATTTCTGAACAGAGCAAAAGGTTCAGAGTCAACAATGGTGAGATCAGCAGCGCTGATTAACGTAAGAGGAGCAGTATGGCGGAAGAAAAAAATTACGGCGCGGAGAGTATCCAAGTCCTCGAAGGTCTAGAAGCGGTTCGTAAACGTCCATCTATGTATATCGGCTCTACCTCGGTAAACGGCCTTCATCACTTGGTTTACGAAGTCGTCGACAACTCAATTGACGAGGCATTGGCTAAGCATTGTGACGCTATAAACGTTACCATCCATGAGGATAATTCGGTCACCGTTCAGGATAACGGTCGCGGTATACCAGTCGATATGCATGCTACGCAAAATAAGTCTGCTGCTGAAGTCGTTATGACGGTGCTACACGCCGGTGGTAAATTTGATGATGAAGGAGAAGGTGCTTATAAGGTTTCTGGTGGTTTGCACGGGGTCGGAGTTTCGGTTGTTAACGCCCTTTCCTGTAAACTTGACCTTGAAATCCGGCGTGATGGCAAAGTTCATCGTCAGACCTATGAAAGGGGTGTTCCAACGGCTCCTCTCGCAGTTGAAGGCGATACTATTAAACGCGGGACAAAAATAACCTTCTGGCCCGATCCTGATGTCTTCGATACTATAGAATTTTCGTTTGATACCCTGGCCCAACGACTTCGCGAACTCGCTTTTTTGAATGCTGGCGTCAGAATTATAATCAGTGATGACCGTACCGAAAAAAAGCATGATTTTTTCTATGAGGGCGGTATTCGCTCTTTTGTCGAATATTTGAATCGGGCAAAAAGCGCAGTGCACAAGGATCCTATCTACTTTCATGGGGTCAAGGTGGGGGTCGAGGTTGAGGTCGCCATACAGTACAACGATGGTTACGACGAAAAGGTTTTCTCCTTCGCCAACAACATTAATACCCATGAAGGCGGCACCCATATGAGCGGTTTTAAGGGTGCTTTAACGCGGACCATGAACGCCTATGCTACGGCTAATAATCTGCTGAAAAATGTTAAAGTTTCGATCTCTGGAGATGACTTGCGTGAAGGCATTGCCGCTGTTATTTCGGTTAAATTGTCAAATCCGCAGTTTGAAGGGCAGACCAAAACCAAATTAGGAAACTCGGAAGTTAAGGGTTACGTTGAAACCTTGATGAACGAAAAATTGGCGAGCTTTTTGGAAGAAAACCCTCAGGTTGCCAAAAAAATCCTTGAAAAAGGAATAGAAGCCGCACGTGCTCGCGAAGCTGCGCGGAAAGCCCGTGATCTGACGCGTAGAAAAGGTGCGCTGGATGGTTTGTCATTGCCAGGGAAGCTGGCAGATTGTCAGGAAAAAGATCCGGCACTTTGCGAAATATACCTCGTCGAAGGTGACTCTGCCGGTGGCAGCGCCAAACAAGGCCGCGATCGTCGTTACCAAGCTATTTTGCCGCTCAAAGGTAAAATTCTTAACGTCGAGAAGGCGCGCTTTGACAAACTACTGACGTCTAACGAAATCCGTACGCTTATTACCGCCATGGGAACCAGTATCGGTAAAGATGATTTCGACATCGCAAAGCTCCGCTACCACCGCATTATAATTATGACCGATGCTGACGTTGACGGTTCACATATACGCACCCTGATGTTGACCTTTTTCTTCCGCCAGATGCCGGAGATAATTGAGCGTGGTCATCTCTACATCGCCCAGCCTCCGCTCTATAAAGTTAAGCGCGGAAAAAAGGAAATTTACCTCAAGGATGACGATGCGCTGCTCGATTACCTGCTCGATACCGGAACTGATGGCGTCGCCCTGGAGATGGATGAAGGTACCAAGGTCTTACGCGGCAAACAGATAATCCCGACGCTGCGCAATATTATCGGCTTTAATCAACACTTCGACAAAATCGTCAATCGAGGTGTGCCGAGTGATGTTTTACGCATGTTCCTCCGCGGCAAGGTTCGCAACGGTTTTGCTGATAAGGCCGATCTAGAGCCCCTCGCCGAAATATTACGCCAGATCGAACCGAAGGCACAATTTAGGGTGATGGATAATCCGGATCGTATCCTGGTGACCTTCGGTAACCTGCATGCTCGTATTGATCGCAACACCGTGGAAACCCTTTCTTCCCACGAATATAAACTGTTGTTGAACTCCTATAAGCTGGTAGAGGATATTTGCCAGAAGAGTTCAGCTGTCCTCACCAGTGAAGGCAAGCCAGATGTGGTGATCGAGGATCGTAAGGAACTGCTCGAAACCTTCCTCGCTCGCGCTAAAAAAGGTCAATATATTCAGCGTTATAAAGGTCTTGGCGAGATGAATCCCGATCAGTTGTGGGAAACTACGATGGACGCGGAAAAGCGGGTTCTACTGCAGGTGGCGATTGAAGATGCTGTCCGTGCAGATGAGATATTTACCGTGCTGATGGGTGATCAAGTTGAACCGCGACGTGAATTTATCGAACAAAATGCACTAAACGTTGCCAACCTGGACGTATAGCAGTTTATCGCTGAATAAATTAAACCCCACTTCCCCTCAAAAGGAAGTTTCGGAGGACATAGATGCTGACAGAACAGAATAAAGTCACCGTCAATATTGTAGACGAAATGCGCAAATCCTATATGGAATATGCAATGAGCGTTATCGTCGGTCGGGCACTTCCCGATGTTCGCGATGGTCTCAAGCCGGTTCACCGGCGGGTGCTTTTCGCGATGCATGATCTCGGTAATGAATACAATAAACCTTATAAAAAATCGGCCCGGGTGGTCGGTGATGTTATTGGTAAATATCACCCGCACGGTGATACCGCAGTCTATGACACTATCGTTCGAATGGCGCAGGATTTTTCAATGCGCCACCCGTTGGTTGACGGCCAGGGTAATTTCGGTTCCGTTGATGGTGACTCGGCAGCCGCCATGCGTTACACCGAGATCCGCATGGACAAGCTCTCTCATGAACTGCTGGCCGATATAGATAAAGAGACTGTTGATCACGGTCCAAACTACGACGATTCATTGCAGGAACCATTGGTTCTGCCCTGTAAGTACCCCAACCTGCTGGTTAACGGTTCCGAAGGTATCGCTGTCGGCATGGCGACCAAAATCCCGCCGCACAATCTCGGCGAGGTCATCGACGGGCTGGTTGCACTGATTGACGATCCGCGTCTGACGATTGAGGATCTGATCGAGAAAATTCCTGGACCAGATTTCCCGACCGCCGGTTTTATTAACGGGCGAGAAGGGATCCACGAGGCCTATAATAAGGGTCGCGGTATCGTCCAGATGCGCGCCCGTGCGCTGGTCGAAGTTGATAAGCGCAGTGGTCGCGAAGCGCTAATCGTTACCGAGATCCCCTACCAGGTGAACAAGGCGAGATTGATTGAAAAGATAGCCGAACTGGTCAAAACCAAGAAGATTGAAGGCATTGCCGATCTTCGCGATGAGTCGGATCGTGATGGCATGCGGATCTCCATTGAACTGAAAAGGGATATGGTTCCCGGCGTTATTCTCAATCAGCTCTACAAAATGACCGCCATGCAGTCCTCTTTCGGCATCATCATGCTGGCGATTGTCTCTGGGCAGCCGAAAGTTTTGACCCTGCGTGAGGTGCTAGATTGCTTTATTGATCATCGCCGCGAAATAGTTACTCGTCGCTGTATTTTCGAACTGAAAAAAGCTGAAGCCCGCGCCCATATCCTGCAAGGCTTGAAGCTGGCCCTGGAAAATCTCGATGAGGTTATTCAGCTGATAAAATCCAGTGCAACACCGGCTGAAGCGAAACAAAAACTGATCGAACGCTTTTCATTTTCCGATATCCAAGCCCAGGCAATTCTCGAAATGCGCTTGCACCGGTTAACCGGTCTTGAGCAGAGTAAAATCGTCGAGGAACTTGAGCAGATCATGGCCGTCATCACGCGCCTGAAGGAGATCCTTGCCAGCGAAGTCGAAATTCTCAAGATCATCAAAGCAGAACTGCTCGATATAAAGGAGCGGTTTGCCAACCCACGGCGGACAGAAATTCTTGATCGTACCGCTGATCTGACCCTTGAGGATATGATCGTCGAAGAGGACATGGTGGTGACCGTTTCTCACGGTGGCTACGTTAAACGCAATGCTGTTTCTCTTTACCGCGCCCAGCGCCGTGGCGGCAAGGGCAAGACCGGGATGCGGCCCAAGGAAGAGGATTTCGTCGAGAACCTGTTTATTGCCTCGACCCATTCCTATGTTTTGATTTTCACCACTCTGGGCAAGGTTTATTGGCTCAAGGTACATGAGATTCCGCAGGGTGGACGAGCATCGCGCGGCAAGGCGATTGTCAACCTGCTATCCCTGGCCCCGGACGAGAAAGTAACCACGATTCTGCCGGTTAAGGAGTTCGAAGAGGACAAGTTTATTGTCACCGCGACCGCACGTGGCACCATCAAGAAAACTGCGTTGATGGCCTATTCAAACCCACGTGCCGGTGGCATCATCGCTTTGACCATTGATGAAGGGGATAGCCTGATTGAGGCGCGCCTGACCGATGGTTCGATGGATATCCTCCTGGCAACGCGCAACGGAAAATCGATTCGCTTCCCTGAGAGCGATGTACGCTCCATGGGTCGCCCGGCTCGCGGCGTTCGCGGCATGAACCTTGAGAAGGATGATGTGATTATTGGCTTGCAATCGGTAACCGATAATACTGCCCTGGCGCTAGTGACTATCACCGAGAATGGCTATGGTAAACGCACCGATATCGGCGAATACCGGGTACAGAGTCGCGGCGGCAAAGGAATCATCACTATTAAAACCAGCGACCGAAATGGTAAAGTTGTTGCTATCAAGATGGTTGATGATGAGTCGGACCTGATGTTTATCACCGACCGCGGCAAGTTGTTGCGCACCAAGGTGAGTAATATCCGCAGCATTGGCCGTAACACCCAAGGTGTTCGGATGATGGTTCTCGAAGATGAAGAATTGATCGTGTCGGTCGCCAAACTGGCGGAGAAGGAAGAGACCGATGAATTTGAGTCAGTTGAAGAAACGACTGAAACAACAGGAACGGAAGACGAGCAGGAATAAAAGCCGCCGCTGGTTCTGGTTACTCTTATCTTTAGTGCTTATCGGGGTGTCCCTGTTGCCGCTTTATCGTTGGCAACAGGAGACAGCTCCGCAACGGCTGTTCAACGAAGCAGCCAAGCAGGAGAGCCTGGGGAAGATTGTCGCGGCGCAGCAGCTTTATCAACAGCTTTATAAGGATTATCCACAGTCGGAACTGGCAGCAGAGGCTTTACTGCAAATTGGAAAAATCTGGCAGTATGATCGCCAGCAGGATCAGCAGGCATTGCTCAGCTATTTACAGCTAGAGCATGATTTTTCCAGTCATCCGCTGGTGCAAACAGCCCAGGCTTCAGCGGCTCATATTATCAAATACTCACTCCGGGATTATTCTCGGGCAATCGGTTTTTATCAGCGATTACTGGAACGGACGGTTGGTAATAGGGATCAGTATCTTTATGAGATAGCCGATTGTTATTTCCGTCTCGATAATTACAGCCAAGCCGGGATTGAGCTGCAAACCCTGCTTGAGCTACATCCGCAAAGTAGGTTACTGCCAGATGTGTTGTATCGACTCGGTGGCCTAGCTTTGTTGGAAAACAAACCGCAGACTGCCAAGGCTTTCTGGCAACGATTGATCGATCAGTTTTCAAATAGTCGCTATACTATTGAAGCGCGCTTTAATTTGGCCAAACTTCTGGAAGAGGACGATCGCTTGTTGGATGCCTTGGAACTCTACCAGCAGTTGCAGGACTTTCCCCAGCCCGCTCTATTGCGTGAAAAAATAAAGCATTTGGAGCAGCGGATTGCGGCGAAAAAGAAGGCAATTTGATGCAAAAAGAACAGGCACAGAAAAAGTTAGCCGTTATCGGTGCAGGCAGTTGGGGGACAACCCTGGCCAATCTGTTGGCAGAAAAGGGTTACCCAGTCACTCTTTGGGCCTATGAAACCGATTTGGTTGAGCGGATGCAGGCTGTCCGCATTAATGACACCTACCTGCCCGGGTTTCACCTGTCTGAAAATCTGGCCTTCACTGCGGATCTGCAACAGGCCGTCAGCGATAAGCATTTGTTGTTATTTGTCTCCCCTTCGCAGGTCACTCGCCAGGTGCTTAAACAAGCACTCCCGCAGATTGACCCACGAGCGCTGGTTGTTTGTGCATCTAAGGGGATTGAAAACGAGAGCCTGATGCTGATGTCGCAGGTTTTTGAAGAACTATTCCCGACAGCGATGCACAGTCAGCTCGGGTTTTTGTCGGGGCCTTCTTTTGCCAAAGAGGTTGTCCAGGGGATGCCGACGGCCGTGGTTGTGGCAGCTCGCGACCTAAGTTGTGCCGAGCGGATTCAGGATATTTTCAGCACCGATAATTTTCGTGTTTATACCCATGATGATATTATCGGGGTAGAATTAGGTGGGGCGATGAAAAACGTCATTGCTCTGGCTGCCGGTGTGGCCGATGGCCTTGGCTTTGGGCACAATACCAGGGCGGCTTTGATTACCCGCGGTTTGGCAGAGATGACCCGACTAGGTCTTAAATTGGGAGGCTGCGCAGAAACCTTTGCCGGTCTTGCCGGGATGGGAGATCTGGTGCTGACTTGTACTGGAGACCTGTCTCGTAACCGGACCGTTGGGATTGAGTTGGGTAAAGGACGTTCGCTTGACGAAATTCTTGATGGCATGCAAATGGTAGCAGAGGGGGTTAAAACAACCCTATCAGCGTACCAGTTGGCGAAAAAACTGGCTGTTGAGGTGCCGATTATTGAGCAGATGTACCTGATCCTTTACCAGAGGAAAGATCCCCGACAGGCGGTTGCTGATCTGATGCTCCGCGATTTAAAAGCGGAAGCGGTTCGTAATTAGTTGTTGTTTGCTACTTAAAACGAATAGATGGAGACATTATGAAACGGATACTCGTTATAACTGCTTTGTTGGTTTTTAGCTTATCAACAGCTTACGCCGGAACACTGGTGGAAATGAAAACCAGCATGGGAACGATCAAATTGGAGCTGAACGATGAAAAAGCGCCGCTCACGGTAAAAAACTTCCTCGATTATGTTGATGGGGCATTTTATGACGGAACCATTTTTCATCGCGTCATCGGCAATTTTATGATTCAGGGTGGCGGATTTGACAAAAGTTCGAAGCGCAAAGAAGTCAAGCCGGCGATCAAAAATGAAGCGGACAACGGGCTGCCGAATAACAAGGGAACCATAGCCATGGCCCGGACTGGTGTTGTTGACAGCGCGACCAGCCAGTTTTTTATCAATTTGAGCGACAACAAGTTTCTTAACCACCGAGGCAAAACTGGAAATACCTATGGATATGCTGTTTTTGGTCAAGTGGTAGAGGGCTTAGAGGTCGTGGAGAAGATCGGTACGGTGCGCACCATAGCCAAAAATCAACTTTTCCAAAACTACCCGGAACCACAAGTCGTCATCGAGTCGGTTCGGCGGGTTGAAGACTAGTTTTTAGATTATCGCAGGGATTGTGGAAAAGAGGCCGAGAGGCCTCTTTTCTGTTTTAGTACGGAATAACTGGTCTTTATTGTTCCTGGGATTATAATTGATAGCTTAGGCCCGAAAGGATGAGGGATGGCGACTTTCCGGATTATGAGTTATCACATCAACGGTTTTCGCAGCGCCAGCGGCGAGACGGATACCAATCTTAGTGCCCGGGTCATCTGTTCGCAACGGCCTGATCTGGTTATGTTGCAAGAGCTGGGCTCGCCGATTGTTAGTGGCTCATTACGGGATTTTGCCGATCAGGTCGGCCTGACTGCCTATGGCTCGGACGAAGAAGGCGCCTGTGCTTTTCTCTCCCGTTACCCCCTATCAAATATTCAGGAATTTTCCCTCGGCCATGGCGGTCGCTGCGTGCGCGCCGACCTTGATATTGATAACGAAAGACTGCATCTATTTAACCTTTGTCTCTCCTTTGATCCTTGGCAGCGTCGAGATCAAATCCGAGCCTTGCTAAGCGATCAGCTGTTGAATCAGCGCTCCCTTCCTTGTGCAACAATCGTTTGTGGCGATTTTACCCTGCCGTTGTGGGGCTATGGGCAAATCCGCATCAGCGAGCACTTGCGGCGTGCCCGGTTCCCGCTCTGGCGCGCTAATTATCCCGCTAACTTCCCACTCTGGGGGCGGGATCGGATCTATTTTCGCGGCCCGATCAGGGCCTTGGCCGGGACTATCCTCGCGACCGCAGAGGCGCGAAAGGCCTCCCCGCACTTGCCTCTGGTGTTGACTGTCGAGTCCTGCGATAGCAGGCAGTTTATTAAACTCAGGGGGCGGCTGCGATTTCGAAAACATGCTGACCCTGTCTGTGGGTAACTCTGTTGATGCTGTTGATAAGTCGTTTCCACCCCAGTCGAAAAATTACTCATCGATGAATACATACACCGCTGCATTGCACCTTTTTCAGCAACTCGACAAAGCGTACCCGAATGCCGTCTGTGCTCTCAATTATCAGAACGCCTGGCAATTATTGGTGGCAACCATTCTCTCTGCGCAGTGCACGGACAAGCGCGTCAATCAGGTTACTATCGCCCTTTTTAAGGCCTTTCCCGGCCCGCAAGAGATGGCAGAGGGCAACCAACAGCAGGTAGAAGAGTTGATCCACTCCACCGGGTTTTTCCGTAATAAGGCCAAGAACTTACTTCTTTGCGCCGAACAAGTGCTGACCCGACATCAGGGGCAAGTACCGGCAAGTATTGAAGAGCTGGTCGGCCTCGCGGGGGTTGGGCGTAAAACGGCAAATGTTGTTTTGGGTAACGCCTTTGATATACCTGGAATGGTTGTCGACACCCATGTTAAACGGCTTGCGCGGCGTTTTGATTGGACCAAATCGGACAATCCGGTACTGATCGAGAAAGAACTTGGCGGCTTGTTGCCTGCTTCCGTTTGGACCCAGGCAGGACATACGCTGATTGCCCATGGTCGCGCCTGTTGTAAGGCACCAACCCCCTTTTGTAGTCGGTGTCCGATTGTTGACCTTTGCCCGAGGGTCGGCGTTAACCGTGCTAAATAGATTTGAAATTCACAACAAAGCTGGATATTTCCCGGTTTGTGTTATAAGATTATAATGTTGTGCTGGGTGGGGGCTTTGTTTTTGCTTCTTCCGGTTCCTTCACTGACTAAAATGAAAAGTTTAACAGCCCCTTTGTTTCATTTATGGCGGGAGTTCCAATGATAGAATCAGGCCAGCAGTTTGGGTTGTATGTCATCAAGGATGTGGTCAGTGCCAGTAGCACTGAAACCTGTTGTTGTGCGGAAGATCCCTTCTTTAACCGCGAAGTAGCCCTTAAAATTTATTCCGAAGAGCAGTTTCTCGAGGGAGATCGGCTTGAGCAGCTCGAAAGCTTGCTTGAGCGGTTGTCGGTCTTGGACCATCCGTCGATTACGCCGATTTATGACTCCGGCCTCGAGGAGGGTTATTTCTATTACACCTCGAGTTGCTACCGCGGAAAAACTTTAGCTCAAGTTCTGGCCGCGCCGATGCCAGAAGAACAGGCATTGAGGGTTGCTGCGGAGCTGAGCAAGGCACTTGATTACGCCCTCGGTCAGCAACTTGGTCAAGGCGAGCTGAACGCCGAGAAGATTTTTTTCGACTCTGACGGCAGGGCCGTTATGGCTGACTTTGGTATCGACCTTGGCATCAAGCAGATTCACACTTCCGGTCACCAAACCGCAGCCGATCTGGATCAACAGGGATTCTCCGGAAGTGTTGCCGAAACCCTGCACAGTATCGGAGATCTCCTCCTGCACATGTTGCTCGGACCTGACTACAACAATGCCGAGCGGATTGACGATCAAGTCGCCAAAATTGACAATAGCAAAATTCGCCGCTTGGTCGGGCGCTTTTTGCTGCCCGGAGAATGGCGTTTTTCCTCGTTTGCGGAGTTATTGGAAGAGCTTGTTTGTTTTAACGAGATCGCCGATCTTCTGAGTGTCGACGAACCTGCCAGGATAGATGAGTCGCATGCTCAAGCCGAAAAGAACGACACAGCTGAAGAGCAATCCGATAAAATGGTCACAGAAGTTCGTCGTTTGGTGGCGGAAAAGAATAATTTGCAACAGGAGCTCGACAAAGCGCTTTATGAGCGAAATGTTGCCGGGAATAAACAGGTGGAAGGCGAGCGCCGTTTGGTGCAGGCCAAAGAGGAGATAGTCAAGGCCAGAGAAGAAGCCGACGTTGCTTGGGAGTTGGTCGCCGGGCAGAAATATGATCGCTGGCGGCCGGCAACTTGGGCGGTTGGTGGTTTTGTCATCGGTTTCTTGCTCTCCGGCAGTTACGGGTATTATTACAGTGAGCAGACCCGCGATGAACTGCTGGCCAAATTACAGGCCAACGAAGAGCTTATTAAGTCGGCAGCATGGCGGCCAGCAGAGCAATCGATCAAACAGGAGCCGATTGTAACCGCTGCACAACCGACCGCGGCGAGCCCGCTTGTGGCGAAAGGCAGTGTGGCAAATGAAGTAGAAGACGTTGCACAAGCGACCACCACGCCTATCGCTGCTACAGAAGCCGATCCGGACCAGAAGCTTGTGGCTGGTCTGTTGCGACCGGTTGTTGAAGAGCCCAAGCTTTGGTGGCCGGCGGGCAACGAATTTTCCGTAACTGCCGCCATTCCGATTGAACAGATCAAGGCGGCACTGGGGATAGAGGGCAAAGTTTTGCAAAAGGACCTGCCGGAAGTGTTGCGCCGTGAGGTTCTGACGACGGTTCGCAGTTGGGCGGATTCCTGGGCTAAACAGGATCTCTCCAATTATTTCTCCTTTTATAGCGACAGCTATCGACCGGAATTGGGACGCAGTCTGCATGAATGGCGCGAAATGCGCAGCTCTCGACTAAATCGTCCGCAGTGGATTGAGCTGGATATCGATGATATCCAGGTGCGTAAAATTGGCGAAGATCGCATGCAGGTGAAGTTGAAGCAGAGTTATCGCTCCGATTTTTATCAGGATGAAATTCTTAAATCGATCAACCTGATAAAAGAGGATGGCCAGTGGCGGATCCTCATGGAACGCTCTTTGGGCATGATCGGTCATTCCGATATTGTCGGTGGCTGAATAAACACAAAAAAGCTCCGCGGTTATCTGCGGAGCTTTTTTGTGGATGTGCCCTCTTAGAAATCAAACCGATCACACTTGCAGTGCAACCAGCACAATTTGATCTGTCTAAACCTTAGTCACGTTCGATGATTGAGGACCCTTGTCTCCCTGAATCACGTCAAAAGCAACCCGATCGCCTTCAGCCAGGGATTTGAAACCTTCTGCTTGGATTGCTGAAAAATGAACAAAAACATCCGGGCCATTTTCCTGCTCGATGAAACCGAAACCTTTTGAATCGTTGAACCACTTAACAGTACCTTCAGTCATGCTTCCACTCCTTGTATTACGAGGGCAACCAGATTGGGACAATTTCGCTTCTAACACAGGGTCAGTTCAAAAACAACGGAATTATCTTAATGATAATAATATTTACCGACAAGAAATGGGTGAATTGTGCATACCGAGGGCTGTGAACATTCGGTCTTTAGTGTGAATATTTCTGAAAATAAAATGAACTAAATCCAGATAAAAGACAAAAAAATTATCCGTTTGCGCGGAAAATTTCGCCCCCCTTTTGTCAGCAGTAAAAGTCAGGTTAGAATGTAGGGAGACAATTTCAGCTCACAGTGGCGCTGGCCCTGTTTAAACCGATTGCTATCAAGGAGCGCGATAGATGAAAAATGAGAGTTTCCAAAGCACCCGGACCCTGCAACTCGCCGGGCGAGCATACCGATATTGCAGTCTTCCGGTCGCGGCAAAAAATGGTTTGGGGGATATTTCCCGTTTGCCATTTACCATTAAGGTTTTATTGGAAAACTTGCTGCGCAACGAGGATGGCGAATCGGTTAGTCGTAGTGATATCGAAGCGGTCGCTGGTTGGCAGCCCGTTCAGCAGCAACAGAGCGAAATTTCTTTTCGCCCAGCACGGGTGTTGATGCAGGACTTTACCGGAGTGCCGGCGATTGTCGACCTGGCGGCGATGCGCGATGCGGTGGCAGAGCGGGGTGGAGATCCGGCGAAAATAAATCCACAGATCCCGGTTGATCTGGTGATCGATCATTCGGTGATGGTCGACCAGTACGGAACTTCAGCGGCTTTTGCCGCCAATGTTGACAAGGAGATGGAACGCAATCGCGAGCGTTACG
Source organism: Desulfuromusa ferrireducens (assembly GCF_055389805.1). NCBI lineage: Bacteria > Pseudomonadati > Thermodesulfobacteriota > Desulfuromonadia > Desulfuromonadales > Geopsychrobacteraceae > Desulfuromusa > Desulfuromusa ferrireducens. The sequence goes on along the minus strand of NZ_AP042415.1, from coordinate 1,191,048 downwards.
CCTTTTTGCGCTGGGGGCAGACTGCCTTTGACAATTTTCGCGTTGTGCCACCCGGCACCGGTATTTGCCATCAGGTCAATCTGGAATACTTGGCGCAGGCGGTCTGGAGCGAGCAGCGTGGCGCAGAAACCTGGGTTTATCCTGATACCTTGGTGGGCACTGATAGTCACACGACGATGATAAATGGTCTTGGCGTGCTTGGCTGGGGCGTCGGTGGTATCGAGGCGGAGGCGGCGATGCTGGGCCAACCGATTTCGATGTTGATCCCGGAAGTGGTCGGTTTCCGCTTGACCGGCAAGCTTGGCGAAGGGGTGACGGCGACCGACTTGGTTTTGACCGTCACCCAGATGTTGCGTCAATTCGGCGTGGTTGGAAAGTTTGTCGAGTTCTTTGGCGCCGGACTTTCGCAACTGCCACTGGCCGACCGGGCGACGATTGCCAATATGGCCCCGGAATACGGTGCGACCTGCGGTTTCTTCCCCATCGATCAAATAACCCTCAATTATCTGCAGATGACCGGTCGGAGTGCCGAGACGCTTGCATTGGTCGAGAACTATGCCAAGGAACAAGGCCTGTGGCGTAGTGATGAATTGACCGATCCGCAATTCAGCGCGGTCTTGGAACTCGATCTGGACAGCGTGCGGCCCAGTTTAGCCGGTCCTAAGCGTCCGCAGGATCGGGTCCTGCTGGGTGATATGCGCACCGCAACTGAGCAGGTGTTGCCGGAGGTTGGCCGGGAACAAGGCGTGCCGATTGCCGACAGCGCTGATCTGTTGAACAATGGTGATGTGGTGATCGCCGCGATCACCTCCTGCACCAACACCTCCAACCCGGCAGTGATGATGGCGGCGGGATTGGTGGCAAAAAAGGCAGTCGAAAAGGGCTTGCAACAAAAGTCCTGGGTTAAAACTTCGCTTGCTCCCGGCTCAAAGGTGGTTACCGATTATCTGGCCAAGGCTGGCCTGCAATCTTATCTCGATCAGATTGGATTCAATCTGGTCGGCTATGGTTGTACCACCTGTATTGGCAATTCGGGACCGCTAACCGGGCCGATAGCTGCCGCCATCGACGCTGGCAATCTGACCGTTTGCTCGGTGCTCTCCGGTAATCGCAATTTCGAGGGGCGTATTCATGCCCAGACCAAAGCCAACTGGCTCGCTTCACCGCCGTTGGTGGTCGCCTTTGCGCTGGCAGGAACGACGCGCATCGACCTGAGCAGCGAACCTCTCGGCACTGGCAAGGATGGACAACCGGTTTACCTGAAGGATCTTTGGCCGAGCAACGCTGAAGTGGCCGAAATGGTTGCTCTGGTCAACGCGGAGATGTTTCACAAGGAATACGCCGAAGTGTTCAGCGGCGATGCCAGCTGGCAAGGGTTGCAGGTTCCGGAGGGCCAGACCTATCAATGGCAAGCGGACTCTACCTATATCCGCCGGCCGTCATTCTTCGATACCTTGCAGTCGTCGGTTGACTATAGCGGATTCAGGGCTGCCCGGGTGCTGGCCCTGCTGGGTGATACTATCACCACCGATCATATCTCCCCGGCCGGCGCCTTTAAGGCCGCCAGCCCGGCTGGCCGTTATCTGGTCGAACACGGCGTGGAAGAGCAGAACTTCAATTCTTATGGTTCGCGGCGCGGCAATCATGAAGTGATGATGCGTGGCACCTTCGCCAATATTCGTTTGCGTAACAAAATGGTTCCGGAAACCGAGGGTGGTTTTACCAAGCACCTGCCAACTGGCGAAGCGATGAGTATCTTTGATGCCGCGCTTAGCTATGCAAAAGAGTCGCTGCCATTGATGATTATTGCTGGCAAAGAGTATGGCACCGGCTCCAGCCGTGACTGGGCTGCCAAGGGGACGCAATTGCTTGGCGTCAAAGCAGTGCTGACGGAAAGCTATGAGCGCATCCATCGCTCCAATCTGGTCGGTATGGGTGTGCTGCCACTGCAGTTCAAAGCCGGAGATTCCGCCGGCGCTTTGCAGTTGGATGGCAGTGAACAACTTTCCCTTAGTCATTCCGGTGCCTTGCAGGCAAAAAAGACGTTAACCCTGCAGATTGAGCGGACCGATGGTCGGTGCGAGAGGCTCGAAGTCCTCTGTCGAATCGACACCGATGAGGAAGTTGCATACTTACAGAGTGGCGGTATACTCAACCATGTTTTACTCAAACTGATGGCCGATTAAAAATCGGTCGACAACAATAAGGGGAGCGGGCTATGAAGATGCCGAAAGTCAGGTCAGTTGCAAAGGAGCGTGGTGTGAAGCCGGGGCGGATGAAGAAAGAGGAGCTGATTCGAGAGATTCAGTTAGTAGAAAAAAATCCGCAGTGTTTCAATACCAACTTCTCGCCGGAGTGTGCGCAGGATGAGTGTCTTTGGCGTGAGGATTGTGATTAGTTGCTAGTTTGGTGACAGGTATTTTGGCCGGCCGTTTTCTCAAGGGGAAGCGGCTGGCGTCGTTTTAATCCCTACTTAATCTAATCAGCCAACATAATATTTAAAACCACCACCCGGCCCCCTTCCACCTTCCAGCGCACATTATAGCGATCCAGCAACACCCCATATTCCCGTCCGTCATCATTGCTGTGCTTATAGGCCGGACGCGGGTCAAGTGCCAAGGTTTCGTCGATCAGGGTTTCCAGCTCTGGGGTTTGGGCAACGTATCGGGCTAAGCGTTGTTGTGCTGAGGCGGAGAACTCCACCTCTAGCGCTGCGACTGGAGCCCGGTTGGCGAAACCGCCGCTGGCCGCTTCAATGCCGTCGGTATAAGGCAGGTAGGGTTTGATGTCGAGGATCGGTGTGCCATCAATCAGGTCGGCACCCTGGACTTCGAGTATCACCTTGCCCGCGTTGCAGTCGATAGACAACAGCTTAACCGCCGAAAGGCCGATCGGATTGGGGCGAAACGGCGAACGGCAGGCAAACACTCCGACCCGTTTATTGCCGCCCAAGCGGGGCGGACGCACGGTCGGTTTCCAGCCCTGTTGATAGGTCTGGTGAAACAGGAAGATCAGCCAAATATGACTGAAGCCTTCCAGGCCGCGCACCGCTTCCGGACTGGCAAAGTCCGGGTGTAACTCAACTTGCCCGCGTACCGTTGGCGCCAAGCCAGGTTGGCGCGGAGCGGCGAACTTTTCTTTGTAGGGGGTGTGGATGGTTGCAATCGGTTCGATGCTGTAACTCATCTTCTTTCCTTCTCAGGTCGACGGTTGGCAGAGTGGGGTTTGATGCCCGTAACTGCTCAACCAAACACCGCAAAATACCAGTCCACAGGCGACCCATTGCCAGAAATTGAGGCTGTCGCCGAGAATCAACATGCCGAGAATTACCCCAAATACCGGAACCAGATTGGCGTAACCGGCCGCCTGACTGGCCGGGATCCGGCTGACACTGTAATTAAAGCAACCGTAGGCGCCAAAGGTGATGAGGGTACCCAGGTAGATCACGGCCAGCGCCGGACTTGCTTGCCAATGGGTCGGAATGCCAACCTCCGGGAGCAGCAGAAAGGGGAAAAAAAACAGGCTGCCGATAAAGGCCTGAAAGGCGGTCAGAAACAGCGGTGGGTAGTTGCTGGTCAGGTGTTTCAGTGACACGGTGTAGCCCGCGGCACAAACCATGGAGAGAAACTCACAGAAATTGCCTAATAGCGGGTCGGGAGCATTGACGCTGGTGCTACTGGCCAAACTCAGCCAGATGGCGCCGACGATGGCCAATAAAAAACCACTCAGGGTTTGTCGGCTGACCCGTTCTTTGAGCCAAGCCCAGGCCAGGATTGCCACCAGTAGCGGCAGCATGGCGGTGATCATCCCGGCCTGTGAGGCGCTGGTCAGCTGCAGTGCCTTGGCTTCAAACAGAAAGTAGAAGCAGGGTTCGCAGATCGCCATAATCAACAGATATTTTATGTCGCGGCGTCGCCAGTTGAGTTTTCTAAAGGCGGGAATGAACGGTAAAAAACAGAGCCCGGCAATGAACATCCGGCCAAAGATCACCTGCATTGGGTGGTAGCCACGAAAGGCAATTTTCAGGGCGACGAAAGAGCTGGCCCAGAGTAGCATCGCCAGGATCAGGCTCAGGATAGGAAGCAGGCGGCGGGTTTTTTCGGTCACAGGGTTCTCCCGGCTAGGTTGTGCGCAAAGCGCTGGTAAAGATAAGCTGCTTTAGTTTCATACGCCAGCAAAAAAGTTGCAGCCAGCCTTCTCGACGTCCGTGTTTAGGTCGGCGGTGAAAGGTGTTTTCGCGGGATGTTTTTTGAGGGGAGTCTGCTAAACTTGAGCGAGTTCCTGTTAGAACAATAAGCATTCCCGTTTTGGTGAGTATTCAAATGACCAGCCACAGCAAAAAAGAACGTTCGGCGGCACAGAAAATTGCTGCCTTGGAAGAGCAACTTTCCCGTTATCAGCGGGCGGAGCGGTTGCGGCATAAAATTATGACCGGTGCTGCTACCTGCTCCGGACAAGAGTATTTCGATCAGATGGTCGTTGAACTCGCGCAAGCGTTGGGGGCAGATTTTACCTTTATCGGTGAGTTGCGGAGTCCGGAGCGGAATCGCATCAGAAGTTTGGCGCTGTGTGCCGCTGGCAGTCTGGCCAAGAACTTGGAATACGACTTAGCCCACACTCCGTGTGAAAAAGTCCTCGATGATCGTCTCTGCACGCATCGCAAAGATGTCGCCAAGCTGTTTCCCAAAGATCAACTGCTTGTCGAGATGGGGATAGAGGGTTATGTCGGAGTCCCTCTCTACGACAAGAAGAACCAACCGCTTGGAATTATCGTCGCCCTTTATCGACAAGCCATAGTCGATCCCACCTTTGCCGAAACAACCTTGCAGCTTTTTGCCAACCTGACCGCAGCGGAGATTATGCATCGGCAAGAGCAGCAGGAACGCTTGAAGTTGCAGCAACAATACTTGCTCTTGAGTAATGAGAAGAATGGGCAACAAGGGGTGCAAATAGAGAGTGAGAGTATTCTCTCTGCTGTTCTTGAGACCCTTCCCAGTCCTATCTTTTACAAAAACCGCGCAGGTATCTACACCGGTTGCAATCAGGCTTTCTGTGATTATCTCGGGATGCGCCGGGAGCGGATTATTGGTCGTAGCGTTCATGAAATTGCCCCTCCTAAGCTGGCCGAGGTTTACCATCAGGCCGATCAGGAGCTAATGGCGCAACAGGGTGGTCAGACTTATGAAGCGCAGGTCCGTTACGCCGACGGTTCCGATCACGACATCCTCTTTAACAAGGCGACGATTGGCGAGGCGGGTGGTGAGGTGTTGGGCTTGGTCGGCGTGATGACCGATATCAGCGAAATCCGTGGTGCCGAAACAGAGATGTTGCAGTTGCGCACCCTGTTGCGCAGCATTGTCGACTCAATGCCTTCGCTGCTGATTACCGTCGATATTGCCGGGCTCATTACCCTGTGGAACCTGCAGTCGGAAAAGTTTTTTTCCTTGCCGGCAAAAGACGTATTGGGCCGGCCGCTCAAGGAGGTTCTGCTTGGGTTTGAGGATGATTTTAAAAAAATTGAACTGGCGCTTGCCAGCGGAGAAGCGCAAAAGATCTTTAAAGCGGCCCGCACCCACAGGGGGCAGACCTATTACTTTGATATCACGATCTACCCGCTGGTGACCGGTGGCTTAGCTGGTGCGGTTGTGCGGATCGACAATGTGACCGATGTCGTGCGGATGGAAGAGACTCTGGTCCAGTCGGAAAAAATGCTTTCTCTCGGCGGTCTGGCAGCAGGGATGGCACACGAAATCAACAATCCCCTGGCGGCTGTCTTGCAAAACCTGCAGTTGCTCAACTTTCGCATGTTGCAGGAGACCCTGCCCAATCAAAAGGCCGCGGAGAAGGCTGGGATTGAATTGACGCAGCTGAGCAGTTATTTACAGCAACGGCGGGTCCCGGAAATTCTCGACATGATTGCTAAGGCCGGGCAGCGCGCTGCGGGGATTATCCAGAACATGCTCAGTTTCAGTCGCAAGGAATCCGGGCCGCTGCGTCCTTGCTGCGTGGTTGACCTCGTTGAACAGGCGGTTGATTTGGCCAAGAGTGATTTCAACTTGCGGGATAAATTTGATTTTCGCAATATCCCTATCGAACTGCAGATCCCACCCGATCTCCCGCCGGTTCTGGGGATCGACAATCAGCTGCAACAGGTTTTTTTCAACTTGTTGACCAACAGTGCTCAGGCCATGTCCGACTGGGAGCAGATGGCTAGCAAACCGCTGATCACCATTCTGGGGCGTTGCGAGGGAGATCAGGTTTTATTGGAGATCTCAGACAATGGTCCCGGGATTAGCGAAGAGGATCGCCAGCGGATCTTTGAGCCCTTTTTTACCACCAAGGATCCCGGCCAGGGGACCGGCCTAGGCTTATCGGTTTCTTATTTTATTATTACCGAAACCCATCATGGTGATCTGTCGGTCGATACCGCGCCAAGTGGTGGTGCCTGTTTTCGCCTGCGGTTACCAAGGTCGGCCGGTTAGTCCCGCCGGTCTACTTTGTCTCTTCCGTCATCTAACAACCTTCCGCTTCGGCTAGCGTCATTTCAGGCCTTCGGGCTGTATTGCCGCTTCAGCCAGCAGCTGAGGCCGTCGAGTCCGGGAAACAGGACCCGTTCGGTGATATTGGCCTGATCGAGTTTGTCACGAATCTCCCATTTCAATTTGGCCGGAATGATGATCCGTCGCCAGATTTCCGTGTGCTGCTGCAGCCAGTGACTCAGAACCCCGCTGGCTGTGGGCATGACCGAGAAGAGGGCAAACTGGTTGCTGATGCGGTCGTCGATGGAGGGTGGCTCAAAGAACACCGGATAATCGCCGCCATTGAGTTGACAAAACTCCGACAGGCTCGGCAGGCTTTCACTCAACATCCGGACAGTGAAAACGTTGGCACCCTCTTCTGCCAGTTGGCTCTGCAATTGCTGCGGCAACTGTTGATGGGTTTTCGAGTAGTCAACCGCCCAGATGACGCCGTCGAGCTGGAATTTTTCCAAGTTGGCGGTGGCGAAGTGCAGCGCCACGTAAGGGGAATAGGTCCAGTCCAGCAGCCGGGTCGGCAAGCCGTAGTGCTGAGCGACCGAAAGCCAGTGCCAGATCGAATCCTGCTCAACGACATTGCGGCGGGCGTATTTTTTGAAGTTGCGCAGCAGGTGTGGTTCTAGGGAAGAAAAATCACCGCCGAGCCGGGTCAGGGTGGTTTCCAGCCGGTATTCGGCATCAGACAGACCGCGAAAGGCGTAGCGTGAACGGAAACGCCCCAGTTCTTCGTTCCAGGAATCGGCAAACAGTTCTTCCTGTAGCTGAGCCCAGCTGCTGACAATCAGGTCGTTCATTTTTTGACTCCTTATCAATTTTCCCAGCTATATCATGAATGTCCGGTAGCATTAAAGAAAAACCCGTAAGCTGTGTGGGAACGGACCGGCAGGTAAAAGATTGGTAAAAGTAGCGCCCTTCCCCTCATTCAAGCCCTTCATCGTGCTAGCATTTTTTAGACATGTTTTTGCCTTTTCATGTCAGAACGGAGCAAGCAGATGAACAATTCACGTCAGCAGGCTGAATATAGCTCTGCCGAGGAGATCGCTAATAGCATCACTCACGGTTTTGGCATGTTGCTGTCGATCGGCGGGCTGGCGGTCCTGGTTGGTTTTGCCAGTGTGCATGGCAATGCCTGGCATATCACCACCTGCAGTATTTTTGGCGTCACCCTGATTCTCTCCTACGCGTCCTCAACCCTCTATCACAGCATTCCGCTGCCGGGGGCGAAACGGATTCTAAAGGTTATCGACCATGCGGCCATTTACTTGCTGATCGCCGGGACCTACACCCCCTTTACCTTGGTCAATCTGCGCGGTCCTTGGGGGTGGTCGTTGTTCAGCACCGTCTGGGGTCTGGCGTTGCTCGGTGTTATCCTTAAAGCGACCATGCTGGGCAAAATTGCCGGAATGTCCACCGCCATTTATCTGGCGATGGGCTGGATTGTGGTAGTGGCCATCAAGCCGTTGCTGGCATCGGTGGCAACGGGGGGGCTGGTGTTGTTACTGCTCGGCGGGCTGGCCTACAGTGCCGGGGTTATTTTTTATGCTTGGCAGCGCTTGCCCTTTAATCATGCCATATGGCACCTGTTTGTGTTGGCTGGTAGCTTTTGTCACTTTTTTGCCATTCTTTTCTACGTCATTCCTTAGGGCTGTTTTTTTACAGTATATCTTGCGTGGAGCTTTGGGTTGGTAGCATCTGCGCGGTGCATAGCACTCCTTTGTCACCTCATTAAAAAGGCGAGGGGCCAGCTTGACTTGTCGCCTTTCAATGGTAAAAGTATTGAAATGTTTGGTAAAAAATCAATTGATTTCATGTGGAAGGGAGCTACCTGATGAAACATCTGCAAAAAATCTTATTTTCGATTGCCATGATTGCCATGATTGCCATGATTGCCAGTTGCGCACCAGTTATGCAGCCACCGATGAAGGCGCTGGACAGTGGTTCAGCAAAGACGGCGGGTGGCAAGTATGTCCCCAAGGTGGCTAATTTCCAGGTCATCCTGGATGCCTCCTTAAGTATGGATGAAGGTGGGAAAAATGATTTTCTGGTCGCGCGGCATCTGGTCAGCCGGATTAATCGGGGCATTCCGACCGACTTGAGCTACAACGGTGGCCTGCGCAGTATTGGTCACAATAGCAGTCAGTCGATGAGTCCGACCGACCTTCTCTACGGCATGACCAGTTACAAGCAGGCCGGTTTCCATGCCGGGCTAGGTAAAATCAAGTATATCGGTGGCGTTACCCCGATGGCGGAGGCCTTGACTGCTGCAGGAGCCGATCTGCAGGCCACGGGCAACTCTGCCCTGATTATCGTCAGTGACGGTCTGGATATGGCTGCAGCTCCAGCGGCAGCGCTAAAGATCAAAGGGATGCTCGGCGATAAGCTCTGTATCTATACCATCGCCGTCGGCAATGAAAGAAATGGTTCCGGTCTGGACATGCTGCAGAAGATTGCCGATGCAGGTGGCTGCGGTTTTGCGACTACTGACGCGGCTTTAGCCAGCGATGCAAAAATGGCCGCTTTTATTGACGATGTTTTTCTCACGACCCCAAAAGCGATGCCCAAACCGGCGCCGATAGTGGTGGCACCGAAAGACAGCGATGGCGATGGTGTCACCGATGATAAAGACCAGTGCCCGAGTACTCCGCGGGGAGCACCGGTGAACAGCGTTGGTTGCCCGCTCGACAGTGACGGCGATGGTGTTTATGACTATCGCGACAATTGTCCGAACACCCCGAAGGGCGTTTCGGTGGATAGCAAGGGCTGCCCGACAAAACTGACCTTGCGGATCAATTTCCGTCCCGATAGCAATGTTATCGGTGAGCAGTATCTGGCTGAAATCGCCAAGGCGGCCAAGTGTGTCAACGAATTCCCCGGCAACGTCGTCTTTATTGACGGACATACCGACAGCCAGGGCGCTGCTGATTATAACCAGGGTCTCTCTGAGCGCCGTGCTGGAGCAGTAGTGGAGGCGTTGATTGATAAATTCGATATTCCGGCCCCGCGTCTGACCGCTCGCGGTTTTGGTGAAAGTCAGCCGATAGCCGACAATAAGACCAAAGAAGGACGTTTTGAGAATCGTCGGGTCGAAGTCGCCTGTGGTGCTGTGGAGTAATTAACAGTAACACCGGTAACAACTGTATAATTTAAGAGCGGGGGCGATGTTGCCCCCGCTCTTTGTTTTCTCCCGCCTCTTTAGCCACACCAGGTTGCTGCTCTAATTTCAGCAGTTTGCCAATATACAAACTCCCCATTCCTCGCTAACGCAACCCTAACAAAACAGGTTCATCTTTCCGTCCATCAATTGACGAAAATTATTTAAGGAGATGAGCTATCTTGAAGATCCAAACTACTTAAACGGGCCTGTCTGTAGCCCTCCCAAATGATATACTGACCTTCGTGAGGTGAGCGAAAGTTTAACAAACTACCGATCTCGGCTGGCTTTGTTCTGTTTGTGGAGGACTAGATGCAAGAATTCATCTGTATTGCCCATCGCGGCGCCAGTGGACGTTGGCCGGAGAATACCCTGTTAGCTTTTCGCAGGGCCCTGGAGGCTGGTGCCAGCTGGTTGGAATTAGATGTTCATTTGAGCGCTGATGGCCAGCTGGTGGTGATTCACGATGATTCTCTTGAGCGGACCAGCAACGGTTTTGGTTTGGTGGGTCAGTATTCTTTCGAACAATTACGCCGCCTTGACGCCGGTTGTGGGGAGGAAATTCCACTTCTGGCGGAGGTACTCAATCTGGCCGCCGGCAAAGCAACGGTCAATATCGAACTCAAAGGAGTCGGCACCGGTGAGCCGGTCGCGCGACTGTTGCAGCAACGCTTTGTCGCGGCTTGTTCGCAGCCGACGGAAATCTTGGCATCATCATTGAATGAGAAAGAGTTAAGGTCTCTGGCGTATCACTCGCCGCAGGTGCCTTTAGCGCTGGTCGCAGAAAGTGCGAATCAGCAGCTATGGCAGTTAGCAGCGGAACTGGATGTTTGGTCTTTACACCTGGAAAAAGGCGCAATTGATCAGCCGTTGGTGGCCGAAGCGAAAGTTCAGCAGCGAAAGTTGCTCGCTTATACGGTCAATGATCTCCAGCAAGCAGAGTGTTTACGGGACTGGGGCGTGGCTGGCATTTTCACTGATTTTCCAGAGCATTTTGCGCGCAAATAATGGCCGCCTTTTCACGGTCAAATCGTCATAGCGCCGTTAGTTTGTCAACAAGTAAACCGATCGGTCCACTCGTTAGGTGGAGAAAAGAGAGTCGAGATGATGAGTCGGGGCAGAAAGCATACCGGACCTTACTGTTCGCGTTTTGGAACGATTGCCGTGGAGTTCGAATTTATCAATATTGAGCAGTTGAAGTTGGCCCTCGATGAACAGGTTGAGGATGACTTGTCCAATCGTCCGCACCGGATCATCGGCGCTATCTGTTTTTCCCGTGGCTGGATGACCCCGGAGCAGATCGATATTGTGCTCAACCATATGTTTAAAGCCAGGGTGCAGCGCGGCGGTCAAGCGCACCCGGTGCGGGAGGCGGCCGGCTGAGAAGCTGGGTTGAAAAGAATTAGCAGGAGGCGAAAAGGAGCTGTCGATTATTGACGGCTCCTTTTTTTATGCAGGTCGTTAGAGGGTTCCTTCAAGGTCAAGGCGGAAGAAATCACGGGCCTTGAGTTGGGTGTCTTCGCTCTGTCGGGTTGGGGCTGTTCCTGGGGCAAAGGCCTCAAAGTGGGCTTGCTCGTTATCTTCGGCCAGCAGCAGCCCGTTTTTCGGATCGATCGGGTGAAATTCTATACTGTCAGGGACGCGAAAGTGGGCAACCGGATATTGCTTGATCGCCTCCTGCATAAAATTAACCCAGGCCGGGGCGGCAGCCCGAGAGCCGGTTTCACTTTTACCCAAGGGACGTTCCTGGTCGTAGCCGACCCAGGAAGCGCAGGCCAGTTGTGGAATATAACCGATATACCAGGCATCCTTAAGATCGTTGGTGGTCCCGGTTTTGCCCGCCGATGGGCGACCGATAGCCTTGGCCCGCCAGCCACTGCCCTCGCGAACGACACTTTCCATCACGTTGGTGATCAGGTAGGCGGTTTCCGGAGAGATGACCCGCCGTGGCGGTTTGCGGATCAGGCGCTGATCTTCGGCCATGCCGGTAGCAAAATCAGCCGGGTCGATCGACTCGAGAATGCGGCCGTTGCGGTCCTTGATGCGGGTGATATAGGTTGGCGGTATCAGGATGCCGCCGTTGGCGAAAACGGTGTAGGCGGTCAACATCTCCAGTGGTGTCACGGCGGTTGAGCCGAGGCCCATGGTCAGGTCGCGCTGCATGGGTGTTTCGATGCCGAGTTTAGTGGCATAATTGGCCGCGTAGTTCAGGCCGATATCCTCAAGAATCTTGATCGTCACCACATTGCGGGAGTGGGCCAAGGCTTGCCGGAAGCTGGTTGGGCCGTAGAATTTTTCCTCGTAGTTGCGTGGTTTCCATTCTTCCAGTTCCCCGGTTTCAAGCCTTTCGTTTTCGTAGATCAATGGCGTATCGAGAATGACGCTGCCTGGCGTGTAGCCCTTGTCGAGGGCGGCCGCGTAAATGATCGGTTTGATCGCCGAACCGGGCAGACGCTTGGCCTGGGTGGCGCGGTTGAACTGACTTTCACTGAAATCGTAGCCACCGACCATCGCTTTGATTTGACCGGTAAAGGGGTCGATGGCGATCAGCGCGCCCTGGGCCAGCGGACGTTGTTCCAATTTGAGTTGCCATGGTTCGCTGCTGTTATCGACAATACTGACCTCGATCACCGCACCGAGCGGCAGGCGGGTCTCTTTTTCATCACCTTTGTTGCCGGCTGGTAAGATATCCGCGGCAACCACCCGCAATGGCGATGCCCACTTGGATTCTTTGATGGAAATGACCCCGTTGGCGGTACCGATCCGGCAGAGGATCTGATTTTTCTGCTGGCCGATAACCAGGGCCTGGCTGAAACTGCCGCTGTCCAGCGGCTCTTCGTTTTGGGCTTTTAACTGTTGCTCGAGGAATTGTTGCTGCGCATCATCATCAAGAACCTTCTCAACCGGCCGGAATCCCTGCCGCTTGTCGTGGTTGCGGAGATTATTCTTCACCGACTCCTGGGCAACCTGCTGCATCGCGAGGTTGATGCTGGTTTCCACCTGCAGGCCGCCGGTGTAGAGCAGGTTGCTGCCGAAGCGTTCTTCGAGGTAGCGGCGGACCTGTTCGTTGAAATAGGCGGTGACGTCGAGCAGATTGTTCAGTCGCGGTTTGATGGCGACCTCTTCGACGGCGGCCGTATCGGCTTCTGCTTGGGTGACGAAGCCCTCTTTGACCATCCGCCCTAACACATACTTCTGCCGTTTCATGGCGCGTTGATAGTGCCGATAGGGGGAGTAGCGGCTGGGGGCTTGTGGTAGCCCGGCAAGAATGGCACTTTCAGCTAGGGTCAGCTGTTCGACGTTTTTATCAAAGTAGTTCTCAGCCGCCGCTTCGACGCCATAAGCGCGGTGTCCGAGATAGATCTGGTTCAGATACAGATAGAGGATCTCCTGTTTGGTCAGCGCTTTTTCCATCCGCCAGGCCAGGATCGCCTCTTTGAATTTGCGTGTAAAGGTCCGCTCTGAGGTCAGGAGCAGTTTTTTCGCCACCTGCTGGGTGATGGTGCTGCCGCCCTGGGCGATGCCGCCGGCTTTGACATTTTTTAGCGCCGCGCGCAGGATTGAAATGAAATCGATCCCCTGATGTTTGAAAAAGCTGGCATCCTCGGAAGCTACAAAGGCCTGTACTAAGGTTTTGGGGATTTTATCATAGGGCACCAGAATCCGCCGTTCACGCGAGTATTCTGCAATAATATTGCCGTCATCGGCGTAGATACGGGTGATCAGCGGCGGCTGGTAATCGGCGAGGGTTTCCACCTTTGGCAGAGTGGCTGAAACGTAGAAATAGGCGCCGACCAACAGGGCAGCGCCGAGCAGCGGCATGCAGAGCAGCCCCAGCAGGGTATATTTGATATATGGTTTCATGTTGCGTTGTCCAATAAAAAGGAGCAATCCCCGTGAGGTTACTCTTGCGAAGCTCACCATAGACTAACAAAAGTAATTGATTTTTATAGCACGTCAGCCTGAAACGGAGCAACCGCTTGCTATTCTATACAAGGGGAGGACGAGTAATATCGCTGGAAACTTCTGCCGATTTGCTTTACTCTGCCGCGCTATTCACCCATTAGCTGCTTAATTATGGAGAAAAATCCTATGTATCGAGGCACTAAAATCGTCGCCACCGTCGGTCCTTCCTGTGCGGAAAGAGCGCAACTGGAGAGTCTGCTTAAGGCAGGAGTTGATGTGTTTCGACTCAACTTTTCACACGGCGAATTGCAGCAGAAGGAACAGTGGATCGCGCTGATCCGCGATCTCTCCCGCCAGCAGCAGCGGGCGGTTTCGATTCTTGGTGATCTGCAGGGGCCGAAAATCCGTACCGGACTGATGAAGGACGGGCGCCAATTATTGACTGAAGGGCAGGAGGTGGTGATTACCACCTCCAACGTTGCGGGTGCCGATGGGCTGATCCCGACTATTTATCAGGCGCTGCCGCAGGATGTGGTGCCCGGCAACCAGATTCTTCTCGACGACGGACTGCTCGAGCTTAAGGTGCTGCGGATCGAGGAGCAACAGGTCTATTGCCAAGTGGTGGTCGGTGGTGTCTTGAAGGATCGCAAAGGGATCAACCTGCCGGGGGTCAAGGTTTCGGCGCCAGCGATGACCGAGAAAGATCTGCTCGATCTGCAGTTCTGTATCGAGCAGGAGCTCGATTGGGTCGCGCTGTCCTTTGTTCGCACCGCTGCCGAGGTGAAGCAGTTGAAGCAGATCATCTATCAGCAGAATTCGTCGATGAAAGTCATCTCTAAAATCGAAAAGCCGGAAGCGGTGGATAATTTTGACGCCATCCTTGAAGTGACCGATGGCGTGATGGTGGCGCGGGGGGACCTGGGGGTTGAGGTGCCATCAGAGCATGTGCCGCTGATTCAGAAAATGATTATTCGTAAATGCAACCAGCTGGGAAAACCGGTGATTACCGCTACCCAGATGTTGGAGAGTATGATTGGCAACCCGCGTCCAACCCGCGCTGAAACCTCCGATGTGGCAAACGCTATCCTCGATGGCACCGACGCGGTGATGCTCTCCGGCGAAACGGCCGCAGGTCTCTATCCGGTCGCTGCGGTCGAGGTGATGGATCGCATCGCCCGTGATGTCGAAGCTGATCCGCAGTTACGCGCCAAATTGTTCGAGATGCAGCGGATTGTCGATGGCTACCATAATCTGCCCGAAGCGATCGGCCAAGCCGCCTGCCAGGTGGCGAAGAATGTTGGCGCGGCGGCGATTCTTGCCTTTACCCAGACCGGCAGTACCGTCGCCCTGGTCGCCAAGCACCGGCCGGGCCTGCCGATTTTGGCGGTCACCCCATCGAAGCAGGTGCGACGACGCTTGGCTCTTTACGGTGGGGTGCGTTCGCTGCGCGTCGATATTCAGGGGACGACCGAAACGCAGATCACCTCGGTGGAAAAGGCGGTTCTCGAATCGGGCCTGTTGCAGCGTGGTGATGTGGTGGTGATTACCATGGGCAGTCCGGTGTCGGCCCCCGGAACCACCAATCTGCTCAAGGTCCACCGCCTTGGCACTGGTGATTTCTACGAAGTCCACAAGCCGGGTGCTTGACGCACAAAGCTAATCGGCCTAATCTCGATTTGCACGCGGGCGACCCATGGGTCGCCCCTACAATATCGTGGAACAGAAACAGCAAGGAGGAGCGAGACATGTCTCGCCCGAGTTTGTTCAATAGAGAAAAGGATCAATCTATGAAAAAAGCCGTGGTTCTTTACAGTGGTGGACTTGATTCAACCACGTGCATGGCGATTGCCCGGGAGCAGGGCTATGAAGCCTACGCGCTGAGCTTTAATTATGGTCAGCGGCATACCGTTGAGCTGGATAAGGCGCGCGAATACGCGCCGCTGATCGGTGCCAAGCAGCATATGGTCATCGATATCAACCTGCGGCAGATGGGCGGCAGCGCCCTGACTGCAGATATCGATGTGCCCAAGGATGGTGCCAGTGATGAAGAAATCCCGGTTACTTATGTGCCGGCGCGCAACACCATCTTTCTCTCCTTCGCCCTTGGTTGGGCCGAGGTGCTGGGCGCGTCCGATATCTTCATCGGCGTCAACGCCCTTGATTATTCCGGCTATCCCGACTGTCGACCCGAATTTGTGACCGCCTTTCAGCAAATGGCCAATCTAGCGACAAAAGCTGGAGTGGAAGGCAACCCCTACCAGATTCAGGCGCCGCTCATCGATTGGACCAAAGCGCAGATTATCCAACAGGGATTGGATCTGGGTGTCGATTATGCCCTGACTCACTCCTGTTACGATCCGACTGCCGAGGGGATTTCCTGTGGGCACTGCGATTCCTGTCTGCTACGGCTCAAAGGGTTTGCCGACGCCGGTTGCGAAGATCCGGTTGCTTATGTTGATCGAGGATAGGGAGATCGCCCATGTCTAAAATGCCAGATATGCAAAAAAGCCTTGATACCCGCAACATCGCCATCGACAAGGTCGGGGTCAAGGATATCCGCTATCCAATCGTGGTGCAGGATAAACAACGCGAGCAGCAGCACACCGTGGCGCGGGTCAACATGTTCGTCGATCTGCCGGAGCAGTTTAAAGGGACGCACATGAGCCGCTTTATCGAGGTGCTCAATCTCTACCACGGTGCGATCAGCGTCGAAAATCTGGAAAATATCCTCATCGAGATGAAGCAGCGTTTGGAGGCGGACCGGGCGCATCTGGAACTCGATTTTCCCTATTTCATCGAAAAAACCGCACCGGTTTCTGCTGCCCGCAGTCTGCTTGAATATCAGTGCCGGATGATCGGGACCCTTGATGACCAATTCGATTTCGTTCTAGAAGCGAGTATTCCGGTCACCTCGCTGTGCCCTTGCTCCAAAGAGATCAGCGAGCGCGGTGCGCACAATCAGCGCAGTATCGTCACGGTGCAGATCCGCTATAGCGAACATATTTGGCTCGAAGATCTGATCGCCTGGGTCGAGGAGTGTGCCAGTTGCCAGGTCTATTCGCTGCTCAAGCGCGAGGATGAAAAGGCGGTCACCGAACAGGCCTACGATAACCCGATGTTCGTCGAAGATATGGTTCGCGCGGTCACCGAAAAGCTGCGCGCCGTGCCGTCCGTCAACTGGTTCAAGATTCAGTGCGAGAACTTTGAGTCGATCCATAACCACTCGGCGTACGCGATGGTTGAAGAGCAAAAAACCGGAGTCTGTGGATAAGCCTGTGGAAGATGTGGATAACCCAACGCGGAAAAGCGCTAAAAGTGCGATTTTGGGGATATACGCCAAACAGCCGCTGCCCGGAAAGTGTAAAACCCGCCTCTGTCCGCCCCTGACTCAGGAGCAAGCGGCGCAGCTGTATCGTTGTTCATTGTTGGAAACGGTCAGCAGAATGCACGCCGGCTGCGGATACGATCTGGCGATCTGTTACATCGGTGAGCGCAGCTGGTTCGAACAAGCTTTTCCCGGGGTGCGGCTGATGCCGCAACGTGGAGACGATTTGGGCGCGCGGATGGCCGACTCCCTAGCCGGGTTTCTGCGTCAGGGCTATCGGCAAGCGGCCCTGATCGGGAGCGATGCCCCCGACCTGCCGATCGAATTGGTCGAGCAGGCTTTTAGCGCCTTGCAGCAGGCGGAGGTCGTGCTGGCTCCGGCGATCGATGGCGGTTATGTGTTGATCGGTGAATCTGTTCACCGGCCGGAACTGTTTGACGCCATCCAGTGGAGTACCGGTGAGGTGCTGGCGGAGACTCTACGGCGGATTGAACAGTATTCAATCAAGGCCGTTCAACTTAGTTGTTGGGAAGATCTGGATGACCTGCCGAGTCTGCGCAAGTTTTTGACGCGGTCGCCAAAAACCCGCACTGCCGAGCATCTGCGCCAACAATTGGCAGGGTATTTTCCGGCAGGCGAATAAACGATCCGCTGGCTTGACTTGCCACTTCAGCTGCCCGATAATCTGACGGCTATCAAATTTACTTTCATAGGGAGACGGACCTGTTCGTTTTCTTGCAAAAAAGGAGACAGCTCTTGTTCGATTTGGTACTTCAGGCCGGTCCGGTGGTTAAGCTGGTTTTGGCCATTCTGGTCTACTTCTCGCTGGTTTCCTGGGCGATTATCTTTTACAAATTTACCGTCGTGCAAAAGGCCATCAAGGAATCGGAGCGTTTCCTCGATTTTTTCTGGAGCAAGAAGCGTTTCGATGTCGTCGGCCAGGGGATCAAGGACTATTCCAATTCGCCGTTGGCAACCCTGTTTCGTGAGGGTTACCACGAGATGCTGCAATTGAAGAAAAAGTCGGTCGATCCGGCCGATAGCGGCGATTTTTCGATCAAAATGGATACCACTGAGATTGTCGGGCGTGCCCTGCGGCGGGCCACCACCCAGGAGACCCACCGGCTGGAAAAATATCTGACCTTCCTCGCCACCACCGGTTCCACGGCGCCCTTTATCGGACTGTTCGGTACCGTCTGGGGGATCATGGACGCCTTTCACGGCATCGGTCAGACCGGTAGTGCTTCGCTGGCGGTTGTTGCTCCGGGAATTTCCGAGGCCCTGATAGCCACGGCTATCGGCCTGGCGGCAGCGATCCCTGCGGTTATGGGTTACAATCACTTTCTCAATAAGGTCAACGTGCTGATTGGTGAGATGGATAACTTCAGTCAGGAATTTCTGAATATCGTCGAGCGCATGGAGCGGAGTAACTAGATGGAAATCGGCACTTCATCACGCGGTCGGCGCAGCAGCATGGCGCAGATCAACGTGACGCCTTTCGTCGATGTTATGTTGGTGCTGCTGATCATCTTTATGGTCACCGCACCGATGCTCGATCAGGGCGTACAGGTTGATCTGCCGGAGGTCGCCGAATCTCCCGGCCTGCCCGCGCAGCAGGAACCGTTGGTTGTCACCATGAAGCGTAACGGCCAGATCTTTATCGGCAAGGCCGAGATCAAGCAGATCAGCAAGCTCGGGTCGGTGTTGAAACAGGCGCTCAAGGGCAAGCCGGACCGCGAGGTTTTTCTGGAGGCCGATAGCAAGGTGCCTTATGGCCGGGTGGTGCAGGTGATGGCGGCGGTCAAACGTGCCGGGGTGGAAAAAATGGGGATGGTGACCCGCCTCCCGGATGAGTAGCCAGAGCCCCATGGAAACGTCCCGTAAGCAGCGTTGGAAGCAGCTGCAGTCAGTGTTTGAGCCCGGTTTCCGGCGTATGCTCCTGGTCTCTTTGTTGGTCCACCTGCTCCTGCCGGTCCTTTATCATACCCCTTGGTTCCCGAAAAAAGATCCCCTCAAACCCCCGGTCTACCGTGTCAACCTGGTCAACAAGCCGGTCAAGAATCCGCAGGCCGGTCGTCCAGAGGCAGTGGTCAAAAAGCAAAAGCCCAAGGCGAAGCCGAAGGCCAAACCGAAGCCGATTCCAGCGAAACCGAAACCTGTACCGGTGAAGCCTAAGCCGGTCGTGGAGAAGCCTAAGCCAAAAGCGACCCCGAAGCCGGTGATTAAGCCGGAATCGAAACCAGAGCCCAAGCCGAGCGTTAGTAAGTCCCAGGAAAGTGCACGTCTGGATGCGATGGCGGAGTTGCGGGCGAAACTTGAGAGGCAAAAGGCGGAACAGGAGCGGCAGGAAAGGCTCGACGCTCTGCGGGCTGCCGTTGCAGTTGAGAGCCAGCAGAGCGAATCGCCGGTTAAGGATGCGCCGGTCGGTTCGGTGACCGGCAAGGGCGATCAGGTCGGGGTTGACGAGCGGGACTACGTGCGTGAGTTTATTACCCAGCAGTGGCGACTCTCTCAATATCAGCTCGACTCCCGGCGACTCGAGGCCGAGGTGGTGCTGGTTTATACCGCTGCCGGGACAATGCAACATTACCGCTTTGTGCGGAAGTCGGGCAACGAACTGTTCGACAGTTCCTTATTGCGGGCGATTTTGAAATCGAAGGATCTTGGTCAACCATTACAGGAACAAACTGAATTTAACGTTGTTTTCAACCTCAAGGATATGTTGGACAGGCCATGAAAATACACCGCGCAGTTGTTTTCACCTTTCTGATCTGTACGCTGTTCGCCGCCCCCGCGTTGGCAGTCAGGATCGAAATCAGTGCTCCCGGTGAGCAGACCATCCCACTGGCGATCACCTCGTTGTTGCCGATGGGGCCGGTGCCGGCAGGAATTGCCGAAGAATTCCAAGAAGTTCTGGCCAACGATCTGGATTTTTCCGGTCTCTTCGACCTGGTCGATCCGCAGTCATTTTTAGGCGATGCGCAGAAGCTGACCCTACACAGTACCGAAGTTGATTTTGCCCAGTGGCGGATGCTCGGAGCTGATTCGCTGATCAAGGGGGGCTATCAGCTTGAGGGGGAGAAGCTGACCATTGAGTTGCGCCTCTTTGATGTGGTCTCCCGTCGCTTACTGACCGGGCGGCGCTATTTTGGCAAGCGCGGCGACGTACGCCGTATCGCTCATACCTTTGCCGATCAGGTGATGCAAAGCCTGACCGGTGAGATCGGATCATTTAATAGCCGTATCGCCTATATTTCCAAACGCACCGGTCGCAAAGAGCTGTACCTGATGGATGTCGACGGAAATAAGCCACTGCGGCTGACCGATCATCGCTCTATCGTTCTCAACCCCGATTTTGCGCCAAAGCGCAAGGAGTTGATCTTTACCTCCTATAAAAATGGGAATCCAGATCTCTACCGCAAAGAGATCTACACCGGGCGGGAATCGCGGCTGTCGCTGAAGCAGGGTTTGAATATTGGCGGTCGCTACAGCCCAGATGGTCGCGAGGTTGCGCTGACCTTGTCGAAGGATAAAAACTCGGAGATTTATCTGCTCGGCACCGATGGCACCATCCACAAGCGCCTGACCAACCACTACAGTATTGACGTCGATCCCTCCTGGAGCCCTGACGGCCATCAGATTGCTTTTGTCTCTGACCGGCGCGGCAACCCGAATGTCTTTATCGTCGATGTGCACACCCTGGAAGTGAAGCGTCTGACCTACGAGGGGAAATACAATGCCACACCGGCCTGGGGTCCTAAGGGGGAGCGGATTGCCTTTGCGCGCCTGGAAGACAGGCAGTTTAATCTCTTTTCCATCCGTCCGGACGGAACTGACGAACGGCAGTTGACGTTCGGTCCGGGCAGCAAAGAACATCCCCGCTGGAGTCCGGATGGGCGCTTTCTTGTCTATTCGTTGGATAAGGGTAATGAAAAATCGATCTGGATGATGCGTGCCGATGGCACCGGAGCGCGACGGGTGTCAGCTGCCGGTGGCAGTGATAGTCATCCGGCCTGGTCGGGACGCTGGTAAATCGCGGAACGATACGCTAAAAGCCTGTAATGGGGAGTTGTTTTTGTGCGGCGCTTCTGTATAATGAGCGGGTGTTTTAACCCCAGTTTGTGATTCTGACATCAAATTGAACATTTATATCGCGTATGCGAAAGGAGTGGTTGTTATGGATAAGTTCAAACTTGCCCGCCTGCTGGTGATGTTTGCCGTTGTGACTTTGTTGGCGGTAGGCTGTGCCAAAAAGCCGGTGACTGAGCCTGCTATCGAAGAACCGACGGAAGTGGCTGTGATTGAAGAACAACCAGCCGCTATCGTTGAGCAGCAGGTTGATGAGGCCGCCGCTGCCCGCGCTGCTCGCGCTGCCGCTGAAGCTGCCGCCGCTCGTGCTGCCAGTGGTTTGAGCCGGGTCTATTTTGATTTTGATCAGTATGTTCTGAATGGTGCTGCCAAGCAACAGTTGGGGCGTAACGCCGATCTGCTCAAAGCCGCTCCGAGCGTCAAAGTGCAAATTGAAGGTCACTGTGATGAGCGCGGTTCCGATGAGTACAACTTGGCACTTGGCGAAAAACGTGCTTTGGCGACCAAGAATTACCTGGTGTCCCTCGGCGTCGCTGCTGACCGCATGAGCGTTATCTCTTACGGTGAAGAAGTTGCGCTTGACCCAGCAAGTACTGAAGCTGCCTGGGCTAAAAACCGCCGCGCAGAGTTCAAAGCCCGTCGTTAAACGGATATCGTAATCTCTTAGGGCCGCGCATGCAGATGTGCGGCCCTTTTTGTTTCAGGAGGCCAACAGATGCGCTGGATAATAACATTGCTCGGTTTGCTGCTATTCACGGGGTGTGTCCCATCCGAGAGTCAACTGCGGATGGAAAAGGATCTGGAGGTGATGAAGCGACATCTCCAGCAGTTGGAAGTTGGTAAGGAAGAGGCGACCAGCAGTGGCGTTGCCGACGGCGATGCGTTACATCGGCAAGTGGCCGAGGTTCAGGCTGGACTCGATAATTTGCGTGTGGAATTTCAGTCGGTCAATGGTCGGCTCGATGATCTCAGTCGCGACAATCAGCAGTTGATCGACGAACTGCAATTGGTTAAGGACGATATGGGGCTGCAGTTTAATTCCCTGGCAACCAGGGTTGCAGAGCTGGAACAACGTCCGCTGGTTCCGGCACCGCTGGCTCGGTCAGCCAAACCTGCGGTGATTAAGCCGCCGCAGGAAACAGCAGAGCAACTGTACCAGCGGGCGCTCGATATGATCCGCAAGGAGCAAAGGTTCGCCGCGGGTCGCCAGTTGCTGGACGACTTTGTCACAAAATATCCACAGCATGACCTGTACGTCAACGCTCTGTATTGGAGTGGAGAAGCGCTCTACGGGGAAAGTAAATATGAACTGTCGATCCTGCAGCTGCAGGACGTCATCAGCAAGTACAGCAACCACCCCAAGGCTGCAGCGGCGATGCTGAAGCAGGCCCTGGCTTTCAATGCCCTCGGTGATGGCGATAATGCCCGTACGACGATGCAAAAGCTGATTGACGATTATCCTGACTCACCGCAAGTGACATCAGCGAAGAAATTCCTCGCTAACTAGACAGCTTGAAACCGTAGGTAAAAAAAGGGTGCCCCATTGTGGGCGCCCTTTTTTTGTACCGAAACGAACAGCTTGAAGAGCATGCGAGAAAAGCTGACCTAACTGTCAAGATTAAGCCGGCGGAAGGCTGACAGCACGTCGTTCTGGCTGAGGATGCCGAGTAGTTTCTTCGGGTTCTCTGGATCAATAACCGGAAAGTAGCTGATGTTGCGCTTCTTGCGAAAGGTTTTTAACGCCTCTCGCAGGGGGGTGTCGGGGGGGATGGAATGGTGTGCGGAAGAAACCAGATCTTTTGCCACCAACAGGTCGGAGAGGGACGGATCGAACAGCAGGTTGCGGATCTCGGTGTAATTGATGATGCCGACGAAGTTGCGCGCATCATCGGTTACCGGAAAGCGATCGTAGCGGCTGTGGGCGATCACCCGCAACAGTTCTTGGAAATTGGTCCCGTGGTGAATGGTTTCGACGTTGTGGCGCATGACGTGTCGCACCAGGATGTCGCCGGGGGATTCGACGTTGTGGCCGGCCGGCAAACCTAAATTGGTGCGGAAATGGTGGGCAACGCTGTGCAACCCTTCCATCGCTCCTTGCGGAGCTCTTTTGCGCAACACCGAAAGGATCGGCACTTCGCCGGCCTTGACCAGCCCATGGCGGACGGCCAGCGGGCCAATCAATTCAAAGATGACCACCGAACCGAGCACCACGGTCTGAATCAGCGCCCCGCCTTCCGGCCAGATGTTGTTCAGTGTCGCCGCCAAACCGATCGCCATACCGGCTTGGGCCAACAGGGTCATGCCGATCCAGGTTCGTTCCCGCCGCCCAAAACGGCCCAGTTTTGCCCCGAGCCACCCACCGGCCAACTTGCCGATGGTCCGAGCCGCGACGTAAGCAATCCCGAGCAGACCGATGTGGCTGAGGGTTTCAATGTGCAGGTTGGCTCCGGCCAGAACGAAAAAAACCACATACAGGGGATAATCGATTTCGTTCAGCGATTTTACCAGCCGATGCCAACGCGGGGAACTGTTAGCCAGCACCATGCCCATGGCAATGCAGGAAAGCAGTGGTTCGAGTTCCAGTGCCCGACTAAAAGCAACAACCGTTGTGACACTCCCGAGTAGCAGGATTTTGTGTTCGCTGGAGAGTTCCAGCCGCTGGGCCCAGACCGAGGCGCCGAAACCGAAGGCACCACCGACAATCAGCGGCATGGATATCTGATAGCCGAGGGTCGCCAGGTTGCCATCGGGGGAAATCAACAGCTGTGCGGCAATCGCAAAAGCGAAGGCGGAGAACAGATTGTTGAGACCGACCAGCGTTAATAGCGCACTGGTGACCGGGCCTTCAGACTCATATTCGCGGATCACCATCAGCGTTGCTGCAGGGGCGGTGGCAATGCCAATGATGCCGGTAAAAACGGCAAAAAAGGTCGAGGTTTGTAACAGGGTCAATGGTGAAACAGTTGCCTGCAGAATGAATAAATTGACCATAAAAACCGACAGGCCAACCAGCAGGCCGGTGGTTAGGGCTTCGGTACAGGAAAAAAGGAAGATGCGATGTTTCCAGCGGCGCAAATTTTCGGTGCGCAACTGACCGCCGATGTTCATCAGGATCAATGCCAGAGCGATATCAGAAATGATCTGCAGTTCGCCGAGGGCATAATGGGAAACCAGATGCGGGAGGTCGAACAGTCCGGCAAATGAGGGCCCGACCAGCAGTCCTGCCAGCAGGTAACCGGTGACCCGCGGGATTCGGCAGAGCATCGCCAGGCGGCCGCCGATCAGGGCGCTGATTAAGATCACTGCAAGGGCAACAGTTATCTGAAAAAAATCACTGTTCATGGTCACCTGTTAGGTTGTGGTAATGCTGATAATTGACTTTTGAGAATACCTAATGTACCGCAAATATGAAAAGGCGGGCAAAAAAAAGGGAGAGAGACGTCATGTCTCTCTCCCTTTTTTTCTGTGGTTGTTATCTTGGGGGGGTATTTATTTTTGCGGGTTTACAGCTCATCCGGGTCCAGTGGCAGCAGTCGTTCAGCCACAGTATAGAGGAACAGACAGGTACAGATGGCCCCAATGGTAATGCCGAGTTCAGACAACGACGGAGAATAATGCAACAGGCCGTTAACCAGGTTGGCAGTGTCCTCACGCATCGAGACCAACTGGCCAATGATGACCAGATCGTAACGCATGAAGAAGATGCCGATGGTCGAGGACAGACCGGCAAACATGACCCCGGCCGGTGTGCGGGTGGTCTTCGGAAAGAGGATGCAAAGCGGAATAACCAGCCCCATCAGCACCTCAAAGAACCAGAAATTAAAGGCGAAAGGTCCACTGATCATCGCCATGGTCGCTTCATATTTTCCCGGGGGATGACCATAGATGCCGGGAATGATTTTCCAGACAACAAAGAAAACCAGGGTCATCAAGGTGAGGATCTGCAAGCGACCGAGGCTGTCCATAAAATCGACATACTTTAACGGCATCGGCGCACCCGATTTTTTATGATTAAAATAAACAATCATACCGACTAGGGCGCAACCGGAAACCAAGGCCGAGACAATGAAATAGATCGGCAGGAAAGAGCCGTGCCAGAAGGGCCGGGCTTCCAGCAGACCGAATACCGCGCCCAGGTTTGAGTGGGCGGAGACCGCGGCGGTAAAGCCGAGCACACCCATGGTAAAGGCTCCTTTGTGCATCCCTTTCATAAGAAAGTAGAACTCGGCACAGAGAAACATTAAGTAAACCCCGTAAAGGGTACCCATCCACCAGATGGCGGAACTGAAATTGGGGCTGAGAATGGTATAAATACCCATCCGAATCGGGTGGTTTATTTCCATACCGATTGCCCCGAAACCACAGAGCAAGGTTAATATCGCGAGAATAATGGCCCGTTTGCCGATAAACTCGAACTGTTTCATGCCGAAGACATGGCCGAGACTCGAAATCAAACAGAGGCCGGTACTGGATACAACCAGAAAAACGTAGGTAGCAATCAGAAGTCCCCAGGGGATTTCACGGGTGACATTATAGGCCTGAGCATGACCGACGATCAGGACATTAATGACCCCGGCGGCTCCGGCTGCCATCCCCAATACTAGGATGGCTATCCAGACGTATAACTTTGGACGATTTTTAAAGGCTGACATCAGTCTCTCCTCTTAATCCAGATAAAATAAATGCGGGTTGGTCCCCATCGCTGGTTTTAAGACCTTTGATGGATTCCTGGCCAACAGCAGAGACACCTCGGAGTTCGGGTCGTTCAGATCACCGAACGCCCGAACCTTGGTCGGGCAGGTCTCCACGCAAGCGGGCAACTGCGGCGGAACAGCGTAGATTCGCTGGGCGCAGAAGGTGCACTTATCAATCGCCCCGGTCTCTTCATTGTAGTAACGAGCATTATAGGGGCAAGCGGTCTGACAGTATTTGCACCCGATACACTTGTCGTCATTTACATCTACAATGCCATCCTGATTGGTGAAGGTTGCACGGGTCGGGCAAACATGCTCACAGGGAGCATTGCTGCAATGCTGACACTGGCTGGGGATAAAGGACTGCCCCAGATTTGGATAGGTGCCACGCAGCTTACTGGTGACCACCCAGTTACGATAGTTATCTGGCCCTGTGGGGACATTATTTTCCGCCTTGCAGGCCACGGTGCAGGCCTTGCAGTCGATACAGCGTTCAGTATCGAGGACGATGGCGAAGCGTTTATTTTTCATCGTTCTAACTCCTTAAACTCTGTGTCCTGCCTCAGGCGGGAGAAATTTCCACGAAAGTCTCATGCATGGCGGCATTGCCCGAAATCGGACAGTACTTGCTTTCGATCAGCGCGGCATCACAGCCACCCTTGCCATGGATGTTCGTTAAGCCCTTGGACAGCACCCCAAAGCCATGCGCCATGTAGACACTGTCGGGACGGATCTTTTCGGTGACCTCAAGCTTCAGCTGCTCTTCACCGACCGGGCTCTTGACCTTGACCATCTGACCGTTGCGCAGATTCAGCTTTTTGGCTTCATCCGGATTCAGCCAGAGGGTGTTTTCTGGCATGATATCGTGCAGATAGGCGTTGTTGGCGGTGGTGCCGTGGGTAAAGTAGGCGTGACGGCCGACCAGCAGACGATACTTGCTGCTCGGGACTTTTTCTGGAGATCGGTAAACCGGCAATGGGTCGAGACCCTTCTTGGCGTACTTCTCCGAATAAAGTTCGATTTTACCCGACCTGGTTTTCAGGCGCTTGCCGTTGAAGCGACCATAAGTCGGTGTGGTCTTTTCGAAATAAACACCCTTGCTTTTCAGGTCTTCGTAAATCTGCGGCTTCTTGCTTACCAAGTGGTGGATATGCTCCTCCATGGTGAAGTCAAAGGTCTCATAGACTTCGCTGCCGAGACGCTTGGCAATCTGTTGCATGATCCACAGGTTCGGCTTGCTTTCGAACATCGCTTCGACACAAGGCTGACGGAAGGTCACCACCGGTACCGGTCCGCCGAGACATTCAGGTGGATCGAGTCGCTCCAGGTAGGTTGCCTCAGGCAACACAACATCGGAGTACCAAGCCGTGTCGCTCATGGCGATGTCAATGGTGCAGATAAAGTCCATCTGCTGCATCAGGCGCAACGACTTGGCCCGGTCAGGAACCGATGCCAGCACGTTCTGTTTGTAGACCATCATCCCTTTGATCGGATAGGGGTCGGCGGCCAGGGCGCGCTCACGGAAGATCGGCCAGGAACCGTCCTTTTCCGACAGGTAGGCTGCGCCGCCCTTATCGAGGCGTTCGTGGACATCATCGTACCAAGGGGCAAGGAAATCATGTTTGGTCAGCTTGATGCAGTCGTTCGGTAGTAGTCCGCCCTTGGTATCCCAGCCACCGACGATGGCATTAAGGATCGCCATGGCGCGGCGCATCTGGGTATCGTTGGAGAAGAAGGATGAGCGTCGCCCTTGGTAATAGACCGCACTAGGGGAGGCTTTGGCAAACTCGTGGGCAATCCGGCGGATGTGCTTGGCCGGGATCTCTGTTTCTGTTTCTGCCCATTCGGGGGTGTACTGCTGGATGTGTGGCTTCAGCATATCAAAGCCGACGGTCTTCTCTTCGATGAAGTCATCGTCGTAGAGACCCTCGGTAATAATCACATTAATCAAGGCCAGAATGAAGGCCATGTCGGTGCCCGGTTTAATCGGGTACCATTCGTCCGCTTTGGCCGCGGTTTTGGTAAAGCGTGGATCAAGATAGATCAGTTTACGCCGGCCGCCTTCACCGGTGAGCATGTCGATGGAATCGGGGGTCATCAGTGCTTCGGCACGGTTTGCACCGCTCATGATGATGTAATCAGCATTCAGCACATCGGGGGTCGGATTGGTGCCATAGGTGGCGCCGAAGCCCTGGATGTTGGATGACAGGCAGAGGGTCGGATGGCGGAGGGTGTTCGGCGAGCCGTAGGTCTCTGCCAGCTGGAGAAAGAAGTGCTCCGTAAGAGTGCCCTCGGTGGAGGCGAACATCATCGAGGCGCGATTGTATTTTTCGGCAACGTCATTCATGCCTTTGGCGACCATGTCGAGAGCTTCGTCCCAACTGGCGCGCCGCCATTTACCTTCGCCACGCTCTCCGACGCGGATCAGCGGGTACTTGAGCCGATCGGGATCGTATACCACCTTGGTGCCGGCATTGCCGCGAGCACAAAGCATGGCGCGGCTTTTGGGGAAGAAATTCGGGTTCGGGTCAAGCTTGTGGATGACACCATCCCGCACACGGGCAATCACGCCACACTTATTGACGCACATGCCGCAACTGGTAAAAATATCCTGGGTCGGTAGGGTCGCTGTTTGACTGACATGGCCATCTTTGGCCAGGGCTTTCAAAACGGTCACCTGAGAACCGACCACGGCTGTGGTCAGTGCGCAGGTAGAAAGCCCCAAAAAGCGCCTACGGCTTAAACTTTTAGTTCTCGGGGAAGACACGTTAGGCTCCTATATTGCTAGAGTTTTGTTTGATTGTTATATACCGATGTTACGGTTTTCATTTGAAAAAAGTTGGAGAGAGGGGGTTGCCCTCTCTCCAACAGGTTGGGCAGGTTAAATTAGAACTTAATTGTCATGGAGGCATAAGCATCCAGGGCGGTATCAACAACACCAAATCCTGAGAATGCGGTACCAGCTTCTATGTCACTGACTTTTTCGGGTTTGCCGACAATTACGCCACTATTGGTGTACTCGTAGTCGTAGTAGATGGCGCCGATTTTGATGAAGGCCTTTGGATTGATATCAAAGATGTAGTAAGCCTCAGCAGCGTGACCGCGGGTGGCCAGCTTGCTACCGAGGATGTCATCCTGAGCTTGGGTGAAGGGGGCCCAGTACTGGGAACCGTAGTTGTACTCGAAACCGACCTTACCCATCGGCGCCGGGATCTGGGTGCCGACATAGATGGAGTAACCATCGCGCTCGGTTTCATCGCCAGGAGTATTGGAGAGCATGCCGCCGAAGCCAAAATCGCTAACGTTGCCATTTGGCAGGGAGCGGG
This sequence comes from Desulfuromusa ferrireducens, assembly GCF_055389805.1. Taxonomy (NCBI): domain Bacteria; kingdom Pseudomonadati; phylum Thermodesulfobacteriota; class Desulfuromonadia; order Desulfuromonadales; family Geopsychrobacteraceae; genus Desulfuromusa; species Desulfuromusa ferrireducens. The sequence continues at coordinate 1,162,021 of NZ_AP042415.1, read as the reverse complement.
TCCAACCGCCGGAGGCAAAGAGGACGGTGCCGTTCTCCAGGGTGCGGCCATAGCCAACGCCGCCGAGCAGCAGATCACCGATGTTTTTCGATGCGGCCATTCTGCTGACCGTCATGCCATTAGAACCAAACATCCCCGCCGGAAGTACCGCGAGGCCTTTGAAGCCGTCGGTGACATCCTTGGCGCCGAACAGGGTGAATTGCAGCCAGGAATCATCATCCGACCAGGCGTCGAAGTTGAAACCTCCGAGGTGGGTGTCCTCGATTTCAGTTTGCTGGCCGAGGGTGCCGTTACCCAAGTCCGACTCGTAGCCTTGGCCATAGCAGAAGCGTAGGGTCTGGCCTTCGGTATCAGTGAGTTTGCCGAGTTTGTAACCGAGGGTGATGCCGTCGAAGTCGAAGTTGACCAGGTGACCGGACGGGGTGCCGCCGCGGGCTTCATTTTCACGGTAGTTGGTCGGTGCGCCGTAGGTCGAAGGGCGACGACCGATCGACAGATAAGCGTTACCGTCAACAAGGTCACTCCAGACAAAATAGGCTCGTTCCACGTGTACGGTATCTCCGGTGGTGTGGCCACCGTTGGTGCCGTCCATGGTGACGTTGCCGAAGTTGTCTAATACCTGGACGCCAGTAGAATCGCCCCAGTTCTTGTACATGTTCAAGCGACCGCTGAATTTGATGTTTTTGGCTACTTTGGCCTTCATCCCCAGGCGCAAGCGGGTGGTGTAAAGGATCGCATTGTCATCGGTCGATGCACCTTTAAACGCACCGGTGTTGAAAAGCACCTTTTGACGTGTCGAGTCAGCCTTGGTGCGCATGTCGCCGTACCAGCTGATCCGGTCGGTCGCGGTGTGGATTTCGGTTTTGCCAACCCGGTCGTCCATCTCATCGAGCTGTTCAGCGATTTCTGCAATCTGTTTCTGCAGTTCTTCGATGGTTGGTGCTGCCAAGACCGAGCTTGGGACGAGCAGCAGGCCCGCCAGCAGCATTAAAAGAAATTTATTCATTTGGTGTTGCCTCCGATGGTGATGTGTTTCTATGAATTAAGTCCCCGGTGAATCTTTCTGCTCATCACCGAGGACCTACGAGATTTAGTGCTTAGCCGCAGGTTTCCGGCTGGTCAGAATCGACAGCATGGTCAAACAGGAACTGGTTGATGTCGAGCAGGTCCTGCTCGCTGAAACCATCCCATTTGCCTTCTGGGTGCTTGTTTTTACTAAAGAATTTGTCCCACTGGCTCATCGTTTTTGACAGCGGAGTGACGACACCACCCTCAGCGCCATCGGTGTGGCAGGTTTTGCAATTTTTCTTGTAAAGGTATTTACCTTTGCGGGAATTACCGTCTTCTACCGCCATGACTGTGGATGCACAGAAGGTGATGAGCAACAGGGTGATTGTGATCTGCTTGAGGGTTTTCATTGTTTCTTCTCCTTTGTGAGTTTTGTTCGGCCTTTTGCAAGACCGGCTATTTACTTTGTATGACCTGGCCAGTTTGGCTGGTCACCAGGTTGGTCTGACTAAGAGCAACATGTTCTTAGTCTGGTTGCTTCGCTTGGTTTAGCTCTAGGGCGCTAAAACGATTGAGCGCATCGGCGGCCCAGGTGTAGAGAGGATGACCATCATCGCTCTTTTTAATCCGCTTACAGAAGATCGTTAGCCAGGGGTGCAACAGTTCCTGGCCAAAGGTGACCTGTTTCTGACGCAGGTTGGACGCGGCAAGTTCCTCCTGCCGGTCTTCTGCGGCCTCTTCTTCCGCAGCCAGGTAGTAGAGGAATTCCAGTTCTGTTGGCAGAAAATCGGCTGGCTCGTCGCTGCCGTCCATGTTGAGCCCTTCGCCCTGGTAGTATTCGGCGACCCGTAAGCAGCTTGCGCCCATCAGTTGGCCTTCGGCTTCTAGGTAGATCGATCCGTACGGTGGAGCAGGAGCGCCACCGAGGCGATTGATAAACAGACCGGTGTAGGCAACTTCCAGGTCGGTTAACGAGATATCTTTGTTCAACTCAGGGGTGATCGGTAGTTCCAGGAGTGTCGAGAGTTCGTCGAGGCACGGTGACAGGTTTTCCAGTAACTCCTGTTCGGGGTAATTGAACAGGGCTGCCAGGATCTGGTAGCAGTTTTTTCTGTCTGTGCTGTTCAGGACTTGATTCACCAGCAGAACCTTTCTTTGGCGATCGATATTTTGTTTAGTTGAATTACTAATACGTTTTCACCATAAATTATTCACTAATGTTAATTAGGCCTGGTGCCCACTATCTCGCAATTATTGTGAATATCACCCTCGTAAATTGATTGCAAGACATTTAATGCAATATTTCGAATAAATATCTATATGAGAGGACGCATTCTTTAGTTTGTTGCCGCCAATAGTGATGCAACTAGCTGGAATAGCAATTGCTTTTGTTTGTCTGCCATTGTGCTGAAAATCACGCTATTGTTGACTTTTTGACTGGATAAGTCGACATCATGGAGAGTTTTAGCTTCGTTTCTTGGGGTGTAATTTTTTTGCCGATAGTTCGGTATGTTGTGTTTTAATTCCTAATTAATGCGTGCTAGTGCCGGTGTGTTTTGAGGGGCGTAAAAAGTCGCAACAGGAACAAAGCGCTCTTTATTTTTGAGTTGTCAGGGTCGGATTGAGTCTTTGCTGTCGTAGGGAAAATTAACAGGGCAGTGAAACCTTAAACGTGGCTCCTGGTGATCGATCAGCCAGCAACTCCAGTGCTCCCGCGTGAGACTGGATTATTCCATAGGAGATGGAAAGTCCCAAGCCGGTTCCCTGGCGTTTGGTGGTGAAAAAAGGATTGAAAATTTTCCCCTGAACGGCTTGAGGGATTCCTGGTCCATTGTCACTGATGGTCACCGTGACCAAGGTTGTCTCAGCGGTGGTTGACAACCTGAGGGTCCCGGAGCCGTCCATCGCCTGCAGGGCGTTGAGGATAATGTTAGTAAAGACCTGCCTTAGGCGCTCCTGGTCGCCGGGGATCGCGGGCAGTTCGGCAAAGTCGCGGATCAGCTCGACCTGATCAAGCGGTTGCTGATGACTGATCTGACTGAGGATGTCATCGAGCAGCAGGTTGATTTTAACCTGTTCAGGGCTGAGGTCCTGGCGTCCGGCAAAACTCAGCAGGTTCTGGGTGATCAGCGAGACCCGTTCCACCTGTTTCATGATTTCGCGCGTTTCTTCCCGTTCTGCGGCATCTTCGGGAAGACTCATCTGCAGGATTTCAACGTTACCGCGAATAATCGCCGCCGGATTGTTGATCTCATGGGCGACCCCTGCTGCCAGTGAGCCGATAGCGGCCAGTTTTTCGCTGCGCAGCAATTGTTCCTGAGTTTTGATCAGCTGCAGGCTCTTTTCTTCGAGTTGCTCGGTCCGTTCGGCAACCTTTTCTTCAAGTTGGCGATTTAACTTTTGCAGATCTTCATCGCTCTTTTTAAGAGCGTCGGCCATCTCGGCAAAAGCCTTGGTGAGGTGGCCGATTTCATCCTGCCCGGCACTTGGTAACGTCACTTCCCGTTCGCCATTGGCTATTTTTCCCGCTGAACTGGCCAGTTCCAGCACCGGGCGCGAAATTCTGCGGGCCAGCATTGCGGCCAGCAAGCTACCGAGCAGGCAGCCGAGAACCAACAGCCCGAAGAGGAGCAAAAAAGAACGGATTTTTAAGGCCGTCAATGGTTTTTCCAGCATGCCGACGTAAAGAGCGCCAACGGTGCTGGCGTTGTCATCAAAAATCGGTTCATAGGCTGTCAGATACCATTCGTTGACGACCAGCGCGCGTGCTAGCCAGGCTTCCTCGCGCTGCAGGACCGCTTCGGCGACCTCGCGGGAAACGGCGGTACCGAGGGCGCGTTGTCCATTTTTCAGACGTACAGTGGTGGCGATCCGTAATTTGTCGAGAAAAATGGTCGCGCTGCCGACGTTGATTCCTTCAAAACTGTCCTGCCCGTAAATCAATTCACTGATTCGATCGATCAGCGGCAGGTTGTTGTTGAGCATGACCCCGCCGTAGAGGTAGCCGATCGGTGTTCCTTGCTGGTCATGCAGACGGGTTGCTGCGATGAGAAACATCCCCCGCCGCTCCAGCGGAATGTTTGGCTGCTCCGGGCTGTGAATCCAGGCTTGCTCTGCCAGCTCGGGACGTTCCTGGCGTAATTCATATTCACTGAGCAGGACTGTTCCGCTGTAGTGCTCTTTTCCCCGCGCGCTCTGGATAAAAGAAAGTGCGGTGATCGGCAACTGGTCGGACGCTCGAACGGTGATCAGTGGCTTGCCTTGTAGATCGGTCAGGTTGAGGATATCGAGTTGTTCGCGCAGCCGGATCTCGGCAAGGGCAGCAGTGAGTACGCGGTGGTCGGAATCGGTGACGGCTTTGGACAGGGGCGCCGACTGTGCGGTGAAGCGGACCAGTTCGCGGACCCTTTGTTGCTCCTGGTTGAGAACCGCGTGGGCGGTATTGAGGTCATTGCGGATCTGTTTCTGGGTCTGGTTAACGATCGAAGCGTTGATCAGGTAGGACGCTGCAAGGGCAACCAGCAGCAGGATGACAATCAGTGGAGTCACCGCCGCCAGAGTCAGTTTGCCGCGGATCGAACGGTAGCTGAAGCGTTGCGGAGCAATCATTGGTCGAGCAGCTCGGCTTGGTTGAGATCAAATTCCTTAATTTTACGATCAATGGTTTTACGGGTCACGCCGAGCAGTTGTGCTGCGCGGCTTTTATTCCACTTGGTCTGGCGCAGGGCGCGGATCACTTGCAGTCGTTCCGAGTCACGCAGGTTAAGTGGCAGCTTGGCGGACTCGCTTTGCTGGGCAGCATTTAATTTAAACGGTAGCAATTCGGCAGTAATCATCCCTCCGCGGGCCAGAATACTGCAGCGTTCCATAACATTTTCCAGTTCACGTACATTGCCCGGCCAGTGATAACTTTGCAGCGCGAGTAATGCTTCGCCCCCAATCCCTTTGACCTGACGGCGGCTTTTGGCGGCGATCTTCTGCAGAAAATGTTCTGCCAGAGGTTCAATGTCCTCGGGGCGCTCGCGCAACGGCGGCAACTCGACACTGATGACATTGAGCCGATAGTAGAGGTCCTCGCGAAAGCGACCGGCGCTGATTTCCTGCGCCAGGTTCTTGTTGGTCGCGGCGATGAAACGCACGTCAACCTTTCTGATTTTGGTGGCGCCGACCGGAATGAATTCCCCTTCCTGCAGCACCCGCAACAGCTTGGCTTGCAGGGCAGGGCTCAATTCCCCGACTTCATCGAGAAACAGGGTCCCTTGGTCGGTTTCCTCCAGCAGACCCTTTTGCGCCTGGATGGCACCGGTAAAGGCCCCCTTGATGTGGCCGAACAGCTGGCTTTCCAACAGGGTTTCCGAGAAGGCGGCGCAGTTGACCGCCAAAAAGCGATTCTGTTGGCGGGGACTGGCGTAGTGGATAGCTGCGGCAATCAGTTCTTTGCCGGTACCGCTTTCGCCCAAAACCAGGATGCTTGAATCGCTGTCGGCGACCGTCAGGGCCAGTTCGTAGGCCTGTTTGAATTTGTCGCTGCGAAAAATCGGAGTGGCCGGAACCTTCTGCGTTTGCAGTTCTTTTTTCAGCGAGACGTTCTCTGCTCTTAGCTGCTGTTGTTCCAGGGTGTGTTTGACCAGGGCGAACAGTTTTTCCTGCGGGAAGGGTTTGGTCAGATAGTCGTAGGCACCGATCTTCATCGCTTCCACCGCAGAATCGATCGTCCCGTGACCGGTCATGATGATGACCGGCAGCTGTGGTTGCAGGGTTTTCAGCTGCTTCAGCACCTCGATGCCATCCATCTCCGGCATTTTGACGTCAAGCAACAGCAGTTCAGCAGTAGTTTCGGTATCTTTCAGGCTTTTCAGCAGTAACAGCGGACTGGCGAAGGCTTCGGTCTGATAGCCCCAGTTCTGCAGCATTTTAGAGAGATAGCGGCGCATCCCTTCTTCGTCGTCACATATGAGAATTCTGGTGTTCATAAGGCTCTTTTATTTGAGGTTTGCTGCTTATGCGCTGCTCGGTTGTTCGCGGTAGCGCTATTGGCGAGGAAAAGTGTCGAGTTAAAAAGATATGGTACACGCAATATTCAACCCATACAAAGCAACTTCTCTATTTTTCCCGTTAAGCAGCTGAAATTTCGATACTTGGTGTCAGTTATTATTTCGCGTTCCAGAGATTGTGGTCACCCGACCTGGGTCATGGCGACCCAGGTCGGGACAGAATGACCCGAATCCGTCCCCCTGAAAAGCATATCCGTTTCTTCCTTTTTACGATTAGAAACCGAGTTTTACTAAACTTTTCAGCTAATTAGAAAATAACGTAAACGGATTGGTACAACCCTTGCGCAAAGGAGAAGCGGCTTTCTGCCCATCTGATGGCAAAATTATTAGCAAGGAGAGAATAGAATGACAGTTTCGAGACGGAATTTTCTCAAAGGTGGCGGTCTGGCGGCCGGCACCGTCGCCTTAACCGGAAAACCGGTGCAGGCCAGTGTTGATTCGCCGGTAATGCGCACCAAAGGGTTGCAGTCGAGCACCACCATCTGTCCTTATTGTGCGGTCGGTTGCGGCATGATCGTGCACACCAAAGATGGCAAGGTGGTTAACATTGAGGGCGATCCGGAACATCCGATCAACCAGGGCTCGCTCTGCTCCAAAGGCAGCGCCCTGTTTCAGGTGGCCAACAACGAACGTCGCCTGACCACCGTCAAATATCGGGCGCCGAAGAGTGACAAGTGGGAAGATAAATCCTGGGACTGGGCAATGGAGCGGATTGCCAAGAATATGAAGGAGACCCGCGATCGCAACTTTGTTAAAGAAGAGAAGATCAACGGCGAAATGTTCACCGTCAATCGCAACGAAGGCTTTGCGATGATCGGTGCCGCTGCCCTGGATAACGAAGAGTGCTACCTGCTCGGAAAGTTTGCCCGCGCCATGGGGGTGGGTTATTTAGAACACCAAGCCCGAATATGACACTCTGCAACGGTTGCCGGTCTGGCAGCCTCGTTCGGTCGCGGAGCAATGACTAACCATTGGATTGATATCCAGCATGCCGATGTCATCATGTGTATCGGTTCGAACCCAGCAGAGAACCACCCGATTTCCTTTAAATACGTGGAAAAGGCGATGGATGACGGCGCCAAGCTGATCTCCGTCGATCCGCGCTACACCAGAACTTCATCCAAGGCGGATACCTACGCCCAGCTGCGTCCCGGTACCGATATCGCCTTTATCGGCGGCATGATCAACTATGCGCTGAACAATAACGAAATCCACAAAGAGTACGTGGTGAACTACACCAACGCCGCCTTTCTGGTCAGCGAAGATTTCGATTTCAACGACGGCCTGTTCACCGGCTACGACGGCGAAAACTTCAGCTACGACAAAGAGAGCTGGGCCTACCAGGTCGGCACCGACGGTCTACCGATGCGTGACGACAGCCTGGAAAATCCCCGCTCCGTCTATCAGTTGATGAAGCAGCACTACTCCCGTTACACCCCGGAGAAGGTCTGTGAGATCACCGGCACCGCCATTCAGGATTACATGGAAGTGGTGCGCACCTTCTGCGCCACCAGCAAGGTCGGCAAGGTCGCGACCATCATGTACGCCATGGGCACCACCCAGCACACCCACGGCACCCAGAATGTCCGTTCTTACGCCATGCTACAACTGTTGCTCGGCAACATCGGCCTGGCCGGTGGCGGTATCAACGCGCTGCGCGGCGAGTCGAACGTGCAGGGCTCGACCGATTACGCGATCCTCTACCACATCCTGCCTGGCTACCTGAAGGTTCCGACCTACGACAACAAAGACCTGTCGACCTACAACGCCAAGTGGACGCCGAAGACCAACGACAAGCAGAGCGCCAACTGGTGGGCTAACACACCGAAGTACATGACCAGTCTGCTCAAGGCTTATTGGGGAGATGCCGCAACCGAGCAGAACGATTTCTGTTACGACTACCTGCCGAAACGCAGCGGCAACTACTCCTTCATCAAACTGATGGAGCGTTTGCAGGGCGGTGGTTTCGAAGGCCTGGTCTGTATGGGCACCAATCCGATCGTCGGTGGCCCGGATGCCGGTTCCATCGCTAACGGTCTGGATAGCCTCAAGTGGATGGTTGCCGCCGATCTCTGGGAAACCGAGACCTCGGTCTTCTGGCGGCGCCCCGGCGTCGATCCGAAAACTATCGATACCGAGGTGTTCCTGCTGCCGGCCGCTTCGTCGGTGGAAAAGGAAGGCTCCATTTCCAACTCCGGGCGCTGGGCACAGTGGCGCTACAAAGCGGTCAACCCTCCCGGCCACGCCGAGAGTGATGCCTTTATCGTCGATCAGTGGGTCAAGAACCTCAAAGCCCTCTACAAAAAAGACGGCGTCTTTCCCGGTCCGATCACCGATCTCGACTGGAACTACGGTGACGGTCACGAGCCGAGCATCGATATGGTCGCCCGTGAGTGTAACGGTCAGTTCACCCGCGATATTGTCATCAAGGGCAAGCAGTACAAAAAAGGACAGCAGGTGCCGAGCTTTGCCTTCTTGCAGGCCGACGGCTCAACCACCAGCGGCAACTGGCTGTACTGTAATTCCTATACCGAAGCCGGCAACCTGATGCAGCGTCGCGGTCTGGAAGACCCCAGCGGCATGGGTTTCTATCACAACTGGTCCTGGTGCTGGCCGGTCAACCGGCGGGTTCTGTATAACCGCGCCTCGGTCGATCTGGACGGCAAGCCGTGGAACCCGAAAAAACCGGTTATCGCCTGGAACAAAGTGACCCGTAAATGGGAAGGCGATGTTCCTGACGGTGGTTGGGTACCGATGAGCGAAGATGGCACCAAGTCGCCGTTTATCATGATCGCCGAAGGCTATGGTCGTTTGTTCGCTGCCGGTCTGGCCGATGGTCCGTTGCCGGAGCACTACGAGCCGATGGAGAGCCCGGTCGCCAACGCCATGACCTCGCAGCAGAGCAATCCTGCGGTGTCGACCCCCGGCAAGATCGATAACACTGGCAAGTACCCCTACATCGGCACCACCTATCGGGTTTCCGAGCACTGGCAAGCCGGGGCCATGACCCGCAACCTGCCATGGTTGGTCGAGCTGGTTCCCGACATGTTTGTCGAGATCGGTGAAGAATTGGCCGAGTGGAAGGGCCTGAAAAATGGCGACATGGTGACGATTTCTTCGGCCCGTGGCGCGATTGAAGCCAAAGCGCTGGTGACTTCGCGGATCAAACCGCTGCGCGTCAGTGGCAAGATGGTTGAGCAGGTTGGCCTGCCGTGGCACTTCGGCTTCAACGGTCTGGCCACCGGTGGTAGCGCTAACATGCTGACCGCCGCGGTTGGCGATGCCAATACCACTATTCCAGAATACAAAGCGTTCCTCTGTAATATCGAGAAAGGAGGCATTAAATCATGAGCAAGAGTAACCTCTCGAAAAACAACGCCTTTCTGATCGATATGACCAAATGTACCGGCTGCCGTGGTTGTCAGGTCGCCTGTAAGCAGTGGAACCAGCTTGAGGCGGAAGAGACGGAGTTCTTCAGCGGCGAGGGCTATCAGAATCCGCCGGCGATGTCGGAATATACGTTTACCCGCATCAAATTCCGCGACTACCAGAAAAACGGCCAGAACGAGTTCGCCTTCTACAAAGAGATGTGCATGCACTGTAACGATCCGGCCTGCGCCTCGGTCTGTCCGGTCGGTGCCTTCGAGAAAACCGCAGAGGGTCCGGTCATCTACAAGGCCGATCGCTGCATCGGCTGCCGTTTCTGCATGATCGCCTGCCCCTTTGGCGTGCCTAAATACGAGTGGAGCAAAGGCCTGCCGCTGGTCAAGAAATGTACCGGTTGCTACAGCCGCCTCAAAGAGGGAATGAAGCCCGCTTGTGCCACCGCCTGCCCGACCGCGATTACTTATGGTCCGCGGGATGAAATGATCAAGATCGCTGAAGAGCGTCTGGCCAAGCATCCGGATAAGTACATCCACAAGGTTTACGGCAAAGAAGAAGCTGGCGGAACTTCGGTCATCTACCTGACCTCGCTGCCCTTCGATGAACTCGGCTTCAAACCGGTCACCCTGCGGGCTCTGCCTGGCTACACCTGGCAGGCGCTGCGGTTGGTTCCAGCGGCCTTTATTACCGTCGGGGGTGGATTATCCGCCCTGTCTTGGGTTACCCATCGTCGCGATCGACTGAAGAACGAGAGAGAAGCCGAGCAGGCCGATAATCCTGCGCCAGAGAAGGAGGATTAACGATGACTGCAGCTAAATATGTTGTCAATGAAGTCAAAGGCTACCACAGCTTTATTAAGTTTCTGATCTTTCTGGTCGTCGTCGCTGCGCTAGCGTCTATGGTGCGCTTTGTTTTTGGCCTGGGTGCGACCACCAACATGAATGACACCTACCCCTGGGGATTGTGGATCTCCTTCGATGTGGTGACGGCGGTGCCGTTGGCCGCTGGGGCTTTCACTTTGGGAGCCATTGTCCATTGTTTCCATATTAAAAAGCTCGAGCCGCTGGTACGCCCGGCGATTGTGACCGGCTTCTTGGGTTACTCGCTGGTCTGTATCGGTCTGATCCTTGACCTTGGGCAACCTCATAAAGGCTGGCACGTCCTGCGTTACTGGAACGTCCATTCACCGATGTTTGAAGTTTCCATGTGCGTTATGGCCTACACCACGGTGCTGTTTCTCGAATTTCTTTCGCCGGTGGCGGAAAAGTTCGGTTGGCACTTGTCTTTGCGGGTGCTGCGTTGGCTGGAAATGCCGCTGGTTATTCTGGCCGCAGCGATCTCGACCCTGCACCAATCGTCGCTCGGTACCTTCTTTCTGATCGCTGTCGACAAGCTGCACAACCTCTGGTACAACCCGCTGCTGCCGTTGCTGTTTTGGATCAGCGCCATCTGTTCCGGTATGTGCATCATCATTATTGAGGCGACCGCTTGTCACAAATGGATGGGACAGGCGAACGAAGGGGTGTTTTTGCAGACCCTGGCGAAGATTCTACCTTGGACGCTCGGCCTGTATCTCGCTGTGCGGGGCTACAGTCTGCTGGCTTTGTCGAATGGCCCCTTTTTCGATCGTCCGGTGCTGACGCTGCTGTTTGTTGTTGAGCTGGTGATTGGATTTATTCTGCCCTTCTTCATGTTTACCCAGAAGTCGGTGCGTAATGATGATCGCCGTCGGGCGATCGCTGCATGTCTGGTGGTTTTTGGTCTGGTGCTGAATCGCTTTAACGTTTCGATGTTCGGAATGATGAATCCAGACCAGATCTATTATCCTTCGATTGTTGAATCGCTGGTGACTATCGGTATCATCGCCGGGCATATCCTGTTCTTCGTCTTGATCGCCAAGTATTTCCCGATCTTTGAACATCACCCGGAAACGGTCGATTACTCGTTGCCCGATTCCTTCCATAAGATTGGTGGAGACGAACAGCAACCAGCAACCGCTAAATTGCCGAAAGGCAAAGCTGTTTCCGGCGTGAATTAAGCGCTCATTGTTGACCTCCTGCGGCGTTGTCGCAGGAGGTTCTTCTCCTGCGCCGGAAAAGCGATTGTCGTGGCGCTGGAGAGACGCTAATCTGTATTTGCTACTAAATCACTCCAAATCTTCGTGATTTGAGTTGAGGTTTGAGATCTATGGAAAAGCCATCTGAACATAAAATTATTCGCCTGACCAAAGGGCGCAGTGAAAGCGCCCGGCGGGCGGTGGTTGAAGAATATCCGCTACGTTTGCGCGTCAATGGCCGCGAACTGGCGACCCTGGTCAGTTCGCCGCACAAACTCAATTTTCTGCTGGCTGGTTTTTTTCGCCTGCAGGGCTTCATCGATTCGCTCGATGATATTCTTTCTCTCGGCGTCTGTGACGATTTCGGCTTGGCCGAAGTGCGTCTGCGGGGCGATCTGCCGGAGCTACTGCAACCGACCCTGACCTCCGGTTGTGGAACCGGTATCGCCTATAATCTGCCCGAGCGTTTGCTCGCTGATTCACGGCAAAAACAGCGCCGCTACAGCAGTGACCGCCTCTTTCAGCTGATGAAAGAGTTGAACGAGCGGACCGAGCAATATCGCAGCCACGGCGGCATCCACTCGGCGGCGATCGGCGATGAAGATGGTCTGCTGCTCTATGCCGAGGATATCGGCCGCCACAATACCCTTGACCGGCTCGCCGGAGAGGCGCTCTTCAAGCAACTCAACTTGCAAGATAAGATGCTGGTGACATCGGGCCGGATTTCTACCGAGATGGTTGCCAAGGCCGCGCGGCTTGGCATCGGCCTGATCGCCTCCCGGACCTCGCCGACCGACAAGGCCATCGAGCTCTGTCAGCAGGCCGGAATTACCTTGGTCGGTTACCTGCGTGGCAGCGGTCTGGAAATTTACAGCCATGCCCAGCAACTGCAGATTTCTGGTGCCGCTAAGCGGATCCCCGGCATCACTGGGGTGATCCTCGCTGGTGGCGAAAGTCGGCGCATGGGCAGCGATAAGTCGTTGCTACCGATTCAGGGCGCGCGCTTCATCGATCATGTTTATAGCCGCATGGCGGCCTTGTTCGATGAGGTGGTGATCGTTACCAATTCGCCGGAACTGTACAGCGAAATCGATTGTCGCAAGGTCCCCGATCTCTACTATGCGCAGGGGGCGCTGGCCGGGGTTCATTCCGGGCTGGCCCACGCCGGCAACGAGCAGATTTTTGTCGTCGGCTGTGATATGCCGTTTATCTCCGCTCGTGTGGTCCGGCATATTTGTGCTCAGGCCAGTCGTGGCGATCTGGTTATTCCGAACAGCAGTGGTGGCCACGAGCCGTTGCATGCCCTCTACGACAAGAGTTGTTTGTCGGCCATGGAGCAGGTGCTGGACGGCGGACAGCGGCGGATCATGCTGTTCTTCGATCAGGTCAAAGTAGTAGAAATTTCCAGCAAAAAGATAAAAGAGCTTGATCCTGGCGAGAAAAGCTTTCAGAATATCAACACGCCGGAGGATTATTTCCGACTGCGTGGTACTCTGGTTAGCAATGAGGAGTTAAGTTCCGTGCCGTTGCTCGAAGGCAACAGCAACTAAAAACTAAATATTGGTTCTCCGAACCGTCCCGCCTTAGAGGGTTTTCCTGATGGCGGTCGGTCGATGGGTGCGGCTGGAAACGGCCGGGCCTCCCGTTTGGAAAGGGGATCCTGAAAAAGGCTACTGGTGCAGCTTATCTGTCTCCTATGGTCTTTTAAGGGCTTCTTCCATGCGGAAGGAGCTTTTTTTGTGGGATCGGCATGATGACGACGCTGCTCGAACTAAACAATATCAGCTTGCAACAAGGGGATTTTTCCCTGCAGGTGCCGAGGCTCAATCTGCAAACAGGACGTCTCTATGTTCTGAAAGGGGAAAACGGCGCTGGGAAAAGTACCCTGCTGCGACTGTTGGCCCTTTTGCAACAGCCACAAAGTGGGCAGCTGAGTTTTGCCGGGCAGCCGGTGTTATGGACCGGGTCCAGTCTGCAACGGCTGCGGCAACAGATCACCCTGCTCGAACAGAATCCGCTGCTGTTTGTCGGCAGTGTTGAGAAGAATCTCGCTTTCGGTTTGAAACTGCGTGGCTTAAAAGGACAGGAGTTACAAAGCCGGATCGATCAGGCGCTGCAGGTTGTCGGCTTGGACGGTTTTCAGCAGCGCTCGGCAGAACAATTATCCGGCGGTGAAACCCGGCGGGTTGCGCTGGCGCGAGCCCTCTGCTTGCGGCCGCAGCTGTTACTGCTCGATGAGTCGACCGCCAATCTCGATGTCGGACAATTGGCTGCTTTGGAGCGTTTCCTGGTCGGTCTCCCACTGCAAGGGATGACGGTGGTGATCGCCAGCCATGATGCGCAACAGCCGCAGCGGCTGGGCGGTGAGATCCTCTCCTTGGCCGATGGTCAGCTGCAGCAAACGCCAGCGGTTCACCCAAACGAGAACTATCAACCCCTGCTGCGGCAGGTGAAGGGATAAGCAAATCGGGCGACCCACTGGGCCGTCTGGAACATGCACAACATGATTGTCATTCTCCGAGCTTTTTTTGCCTGTCGGTATTTGCCGTGGCGCTAAAGCCGTTGGGTTCGGTGGGAAACGACCGGACCTCCCGTATTTGGAAAGGAGACGTACAGTTGCACTAAATGGGTGCGGCTGTTTACGCCTTTCATCTGAAAGGCGTTTTTTGTTTGCAAGATGGAGGATAGAGGAAAATGAAAGTACAGCGTATTTTGGTTCTGCTAAGTTGCCTGTTGGTGCTAGCCGGAAGTGCATTGGCCAGCGAGCATTTGCGTCTCGCGACGACCACCTCAACGGAAAATTCCGGTCTGCTGGCCGAGTTGCTGCCGCCGTTTGAGCAGGCCAACGATTGCAAGGTTGACGTCATTGCCGTCGGCACCGGCAAAGCGATCAAGTTGGGCGAAAACGGCGATGTCGATGTGGTGTTGGTGCATGCGCGCAGCAAGGAAGATAAATTTGTCGCCGCCGGTTTCGGCGTTGATCGCCGCGATGTCATGTACAATGACTTCATCATCATCGGCCCGGCCAGTGACCCCGCAGGGATTAAAGGCAGTAAAGACGCGACCGCCGCTATGGCCAAGATTGCTGCCACCGGTAGTACCTTTGTCTCGCGTGGCGACGATTCCGGCACCCACTCGCGCGAAAAGCAGTTGTGGAAAAAGGCTGCTGTTGCACCGGCTGGAGACTGGTACCTGGAAGCTGGCCGCGGCATGGGCGAGGTAATCGTCATGGCTGGCGAGCGTCAGGGTTATACCTTGACCGACCGCGGCACCTACTTGGCATTCAAAACCAAGACCGAGCTGCGAATTGCCGTCGAAGGAGATAACGGCCTGTTTAACCCTTATGGCGTGATCATGGTAAATCCGGCCAAACACGACCATGTAAAGGTCGAGCACGCGAAAAAATTCCTCGACTATCTGGTTTCTCCTCCAGCCCGGGCCCTGATCACCAGTTTCCGTAAAGGTGGCGAGCAACTTTTTTACGTTGCCGAGTAAGGAAACTCTTTGGGCTTTTTAGGTGAATCCCTGCTTGCAGCCGTTGAGCTGATCATCAGTTTCGATCGGGATGTCCAGATGACCGTCTGGACATCCCTGTACACCTCCAGTTGCGCCATCCTGATGGCCGCGCTGGTTGGGGTGCCGATCGGTCTCTGGCTGGGGATCAGCCGGTTTCGCGGCCGGCGGTTGATGATCACCCTGCTGAATACCTTGATGGCTCTGCCGACTGTAGTGGTTGGCCTGCTACTGTTCGGTTTGTTCAGTCGACAGGGGCCACTCGGGGATCTCGGATTGCTGTTTACACCGCTGGCGATGATTGCCGGGCAAACGGTGTTGGCCACACCAATCGTTGCCAACCTGGTGTTGGCGGCAGTCAGCGGGTCCGACGAGCGGATTATCAACACTGCCCTGACCCTCGGCGCCTCCCGTTTGCAGGCGGCGGTGCAACTGCTGCGCGAGATTCGTTTCGGCGTGATGGCGGCGGTGATCGCTGGTTTCGGCCGCGTGATTGCCGAAGTCGGCGTGGCGATGATGCTCGGTGGCAATATCCGCGGCACCACCCGCACCATGACGACTGCCATTGCCCTGGAAACAAGTAAGGGGGAGTTTGCTTTTGGACTGGCTCTCGGATTGGTGTTGATGGGGGTGGCGCTGCTGGTTAATTTGGGATTAAATCTGCTTCAGCAACGCTAAAAATAAAGTTTAACGATGAGGAGAAAAGATGCCGATTTCATTTTATCAGGCGCGCCAGCAGATTATTGATGCTGTCGAACCGTTGGCGATAGAAAAAGTTTCCTTGCTCGACGCTGCCGGTCGGGCGGTCGCCGAGGATGTCATTGCCAACCAACCGTTACCGTTGTTCGATAATTCAGCGATGGATGGCTACGCGGTGCGTGCTGAGGATTGTTCCACCGGAGCGATCCTGCCGTTAGTCGGCTATCTGCCTGCCGGAGGCCGGTTGAATTGCACGGTCAAGGCGCAGACGGCGGTCAAGATCATGACCGGGGCGCCGATTCCGCAAGGTGCCGATGCGATTGTGCCCTTTGAGGAGACCGTTGAAGCCCCTGGTCAGGTGACTATTCTCGGGCCGGTCAAAAAGGGCGAGCATATCCGCTGGCAGGGCGAAGATATCAAACCGGGAGATCGGGTTATCGAGGCCGGAACCGTGTTGCGACCCGCCGAAATCAGCCTGCTCGCCTCTTTCGGCATGTCGATGGTCAAGGTGCGCCGTCGGGTCCGAGTGGCGATCCTTTCCACCGGCGATGAGCTGCAGGAACTGGATGAACTGCGTTTCGAAGGAGGCGTTATCAATAGCAACTCCTGGGCCCTGGCGGCGGCGATCCGCGAGATTGGCGCCGAACCGTTGATGCTCGGCATCGCCCGCGACAACCTGGAGAGTTTGCGGGAAAAGCTCAGTGATGGATTGCAGGCCGACGTGTTGATTACTTCGGCTGGAGTGTCCGCCGGTGATCGTGATTACGTCCGCGAGGTCCTCGAAGAACTGGGCGTAAAGCAACTGTTCTGGAAAATCAACATCAAGCCAGGTAAACCGACCGCGTTCGGCATGCAGGGTAAAACTCCTGTTTTTTCCCTGCCCGGCAATCCGGTTTCAACGATGATTACTTTTGAAGAGTTTGTCCGTCCGGCCTTGCTAAAGATGATGGGTCACCGCACCCTGCTCAAGCCGCTGTTCAAAGCCAAACTCCAGGAACCGGTGAAAAAGAAGTATGACCGTCTCCAGTTGATGCGGGTGGCGGTTGAGTTGAATGAACAGGGAGAAATGGTCATCGTCAGCGCTGGGGATCAGAATACCGGTATCCTGCGCACCATGATCTACGCTCAGGGGATTGCTCTTTTGGCTCCCGACAGAGATTATTACGCAGCAGGGGATAAACTGGATGTGCACCTGCTTGGGGCGTCCACGGCGTTGGGGTATTAGTATGGACAGAAAACAGCCACCGGCTATCTCATTTATCGCCCGTTCCGGGACCGGTAAAACCACCCTGCTGACCACCGTGATCAGCGAGCTCAAAGCACGCGGTTACAAGGTTGGGGCGATCAAGCACGACGCACATAAGTTCGAGATTGATCATCCCGGTAAAGACAGCCACCGCTTTACCGAGGCTGGAGCGGACAGCATGCTGATCTGCTCGTCAAGCAAGTTGGCGCTGGTTAAGCAGCATCAGCAATCACCGGAAATAGAGGAGTTGATCGGCGATTATTTTCCCGATGTCGATCTGGTTCTGGTCGAAGGTTTCAAACAGAGTGGCTTGCCGAAGATCGAGCTCTATCGTCAGGCGCATGGTGAAGGGCTGATTACGCGGGGGGAACGACAGGATCCCACCCTGGTGGCGGTAGCGACCGATACCGAGCTGCAGGTTGACGTGCCGCAACTTGATCTGAACAATCCCTCGGCCGTGGCCGATTTTGTTGTTGAAAAGCTGGGTTTGAAAAGTTAAAACTGTGACATTCAAAAAGTTACGGAGGTAGTTAGCGGTCTGGTGACGCTCACGGTCTTCAAAACCGATGTGGGGAGTATCCCTTCCCGGGTGAGTTCGATTCTCATCTACCTCCGCCAAATACATATAAGTAGCTGAAATTATTCGGGCTGACAACCAGGACTCTGGTGCTATGACACGCGTTGTAACACACTGGAGGCCTCCTATGGGGTGCAGCTACTTAACTAAAAGAGGTCAGCAGTATTACTTTCGTATGAGAGTGCCTGCTGACCTTTTTTCTTTTTTGCAGCAGAAATTCATTACCGTATCGCTTCGGACTCGAAACTACAAACAGGCAAAGCGCCGGCTGCGGGTACTTGTTTATAAGACCGAAGAACTATTTACCACGATCAGGATGGATATGCTAAGTGACGAACAGATCGCACAGTTAGTGCAACGCTATAAAGACAGGGTGCTTGCTGGCTATGAACGGCAGCGTGAGCACGGAAGCGACATGTGCCAGGCTGCCATGTCCGGGGATATTCGCTCCCTCAATCAGGGGCAAGATGACCTGCTGTTGTACCGGCAGTTTGCCGAAGACCGTACTGAAGAAGATTACGCTGCCCTCCTCGAACACTATCAGGCCGGCATCAAGGCGCGCAAAGAATTGCGGCGCTATGGCCATTTCGATGACATCACTCGTATTTCGGCCTATTCTCTGGCTGAACAAAGCGGGCAGGATATCGACCTTCCTCCCAAGGACTACCTGAATCCTAACGAAGAAGCATACAACAAAGATCCTCCGACCGACTTTTACCGCCTTGTCCAGGCAATGGTGCGGACCGAGATTGATATTCTCGAAATAGAGGTCGAGCGCCTGCGCTGCAATGATACTGAGTATGACCGGGAACTGCGCCGTAAAATGGATCGACCCAACAAATTGCTGTCAGAGGTTTGTGCACTGATCGAGGCCGAACAAGCGCAGAACAATAAGAAGACCTCCCTGATCAAGGTGCAGCAAAACCATAAGGCGCTGCTCCGGGTGCTGGTTGACAAACCGATCCGCGATTACGATGAACAGGAAATCCTCAAGGCCGGTGAGATCATCCGTAAATGGCCGAAGGGGGCTTCTTCAAGAAGAGACCTTGACCACATGTCGGCGGAAGCGATCGTCAACCGTACCGATTTGGGCGAGCCGATCAAGATGAATTCCATCAAGTACCGCCTAACCGGGTTAAACAGCATTTTCAAAAAAGCTGCAAAAAAAGGCTGGATCGATCGAAACCCCTGCCCTACTTGGAAGTTTAAGGTCAGCCAGGAGGTCAACGAAGAGGGGGAACTGGAAAGTCAGGATCGTTATCTGCCTTGGAGTATTGACGAGATCTTACGCTTACTCCAGACGTCCTATTTTACCAAGGCGAAGCACTGTTATAAGAACGCCGAAAACTACTGGTTGCCGATTATTGCCATACTTTCTGGCTGCCGACAGAGTGAACTGTGTCAGTTGTATTGCGATGATATTCGGTATGACGACAAGGCTGATTGCTGGTTCTTCCGGATTGTCATCGATGGGGAACGCCGGCAGGGGGGCAAGACTGAAGGGTCGGTACGGAGGGTGCCTGTGCATCAAACTCTGATCGAGTTAGGGCTTTTGAACTACCGCGAATTTATTGCCCAGGGACACGACAGACTGTTCCCGAACCTGACCTACTATGCCACGGTGGATAATTGGTCGAACGGGTTCTCCAAACGGTTTGGGAAACACATCAAACGGGTGATGGAGTGGGACGACCCCGAACAGGCCAAAGTCTTTCATGGTTTCCGCTCGTCATTTATCAACACACTACGTGACCGTAATGGCGTCCTTATGGAGCAGTCGCAGTACCTGACCGGTCACGCTCCACAACTTAAAATGCCCGCTCTGTATGCCGGTCGACCAAAGATTGCGCTGATGAATGATTACATCCAACGGCTGGATTATGGTATCGATTTTGTTGAGTTACTTGGTCGATGGGAACCGCAGGGCAAGTAAATGCATATTATGATTGAATGCGGCCACCGATTATTATGTGAAACCCGCCACCCCAATTTAAAGAGGTGGCGGATAATCAAAATACTCACTACTTTTGATGAAATGGTCTCCCCCGCTACCGAAATCGGCATCTATGCGCCATGATGGAGAGTAAGAAGCTAACCATCAACGTTGAGCGAGAGGAGACCGTAATGAATATTACCACTGTCGGCTTGGACTTGGCAAAAAGCGTCTTTCATGTTGTCTGTTTCAATGAGCGCAATAAGGAAGTCAAGAAACGTATGCTTCGACGTAATCATGTCCTTCAATTCTTTGCTCAATTACCACCATGTCGTGTCGGTATGGAAGCCTGCGCAACATCACACTACTGGGGTCGGGAATTGCGTGCCATTGGTCATGATGTGAAGTTGGTACCACCCCAGTACGTGAAGCCTTTAGTGCAAGGAAACAAGAACGACTACAACGATGCGCGGGCCATTGCCGAGGCACTTGACAGACCCAGAATTGCGTTCGTCGCTGTTAAAACAGTGGAAGAACATGACATGCAAGCCATCCATCGGATGCGCTCCCAGTGCTTGAGGGATCGCACCGCCTTGAGTAACTCAACACGGGGCTTGCTCGGAGAGTACGGTATCAGCTTCTCGAAAGGATTGACCGTTTTACGCAAAAAGATTCCGGAACTACTGGAAGATGCCGACAACGTGTTGAGCTTTCGGTTCCGCAACCTCCTGGCGCGACGCTATGAGCAGCTCGTCGAGCTTGACGAGCATATTGCGTTTTACACGAAGGAACTGGAGTTATTAAGTCAGCAGGATGATGCCTGCCAGAGATTACAAACAATCCCGGGCTTCGGTCCGATTGTTGCGAGTGCCTTTCGCAGTACGATTGGTGATGGGCGTGCCTATGTTCGCGGTCGACATGCAGCGGCATCCCTTGGCCTGGTTCCACGTCAGCACAGCAGTGGCGGCAAAAATGTTCTTTTGGGGATTAGCAAACGCGGGGATAAATACCTTCGCATGCAATTGATCCATGGCGCTCGTACCGTCGTCCTTCGAGCAGCCAATAGAGATGATCCCTTGAGTCGATGGATCAATCGCATCCGAGAACAAAGAGGGTGGAACAAAGCAGTTGTTGCGTTGGCGAACAAAATGGCGCGGATCGGTTGGGCTATTCTGAAGTACAACACATGTTATGAGCCGAACATAGCGTAACCATCGCATCGATCAAGCATTAACGAAGCGAGGAAAGGAGAACTCCCACCAGAAATTGCGAAGACCCTGTGATCAGTAATGACAAAACAGGTCAGACCGGCGCATTGAAAACCTGAGCGTCTCAACGGTTATTAAAAACCGAACTTTTGATAAGGACGATGCGCGCGTAAATCATTAAGGCCCGGCGGCGTAAAGCCGCTAAAAAGAGGCCGAATATATGGTAGCAACCTTGTCACTGTCATTCATCACAAAGTCCTTGCATGCAGGGGGGAGACCATATATGAGACAGGACTTTTCAACGGCCCGAGCTAAGCGGCTGCCCGAACACTTTCAATTGAGTAGAAACCTTCTACCGACCCACTACAGCATCAGGCAGTCCGCTTCAGTGGTTGGTTAGGATCATCTACGTTTAATGGAAGCATTGATATAGTTGCACCATTCTGGACTATTACGATCTGGGATGTTCGGATTGCCCCGGATGCCGAGTTTGAACTCTATAACAGACTTCCATTCCCCGGAGCCAACATCTGGTCCGTGACCCATACCATCCCCAGAAGGGATAGCCGACTCCACAGAACGATACCAAGAATCAGTACATAATTCAGTTGTTTCGGTTTGAATAGGCTGACTCTGACAAGCAGGCAGAATGCACAATAAAGAACAGAGATAAAAAGACAGCAATCTATTCATGGGCTATTTCCTGACGGGTAACGATAACCGGCGGCGACGAACTGCTTGTGCCCCACCGAGGTATTCACGTTAGCGCAGACGTATTTTCCGGCCACGTTGATTGTTAGGCTTATTTTTTCGCAAGCATGAATAGCCCTGCAATCACAGAAACCGCTCCGCCAATATACATAAACATGACTTTGTCAGAGTGAGAGCCTGAAACTACTTTTGTTAATTGTGAGCCGACAGAGCCAGAAAGTTGGTAGCCTCAAATTGCGAGACCAATACCTACAGCCAAGAGGATAGCGCCGATCATTTTTTCCTTTTCTCACATATGTGATTGTTGATCCACTCTATTTGAAGAAAAAGCATTCTGAAGCCTAACGTCGAGCATAACCGCCTGGCTGTGGAGCGCAACGGAACTGCCAGTCCAATTTGATGCAGTTGTTAGGCACGAGAGGCCTTAATCTTCTGCGCTCTCTAGGGGAATCTCCGCACTTTCTGTGCATAGTGGGTCAGTAGCGATCTGGTGAAGTCGATGTTAAACAGCAACAGGTGGCTATTTTTTCACAAAGCGATACAGAATCAATAAGAGCACAGCACCACCGATAGCCAGCAAGAGGCTCCCTATATTAAATCCAGTAACTGGTCCAAATCCCATAAAAGACCCTATGAATCCACCTACAAAAGAACCCGCTATTCCTATCAAGATGGTAATGATAATTCCTCCAGGGTCTTTACCTGGCATGATGAATTTTGCGAGCACCCCTACGATTAACCCCATTACGATCCAAGATAAAATCCCCATTGATGATCTCCTTATTTTTAGTTTACGTTTAAGCTCCAACCGGTATATCAATTCTACATTCCAATGATTATAGCAGGTTGAATTTAGGCATTATCCGACAGACTGCTTCCAGGTAGCAATATTTACAATATTTGATGAAATGGTCTCCCCCCGCTACCAAATCGGCGTCTATGCGCCATGATGGAGAGTAAGTAGCTAACCATCAACGTAGAGCGAGAGGAGACCGAAATGAATATTACCACTGTCGGCTTGGACTTGGCGAAAAGCGTCTTTCATGTAGTCTGTTTCAATGAGCGCAATAAGGAAGTCAAGAAACGTATGCTTCGACGTAATCAAGTACTTCAATTCTTTGCTCAATTACCACCTTGTCGTGTCGGCATGGAGGCCTGTGCAACATCCCACTACTGGGGACGGGAATTGCGTGCCCTTGGTCATGATGTGAAGTTGGTACCGCCCCAGTACGTGAAGCCTTTAGTGCAAGGGAACAAGAACGATTACAACGATGCGCGGGCCATTGCCGAGTCACTTGATAGACCCAGAATTGCGTTCGTCGCTGTTAAAACAGTGGAAGAACATGACATGCAAGCCATCCACCGGATGCGCTCCCAGTGCTTGAGAGATCGCACCGCCTTGAGCAACTCAACAAGAGGCTTGCTCGGTGAGTACGGTATCAGCTTCCCGAAAGGGCTGACCGTTTTGCGCAGAAAGATCCCGGAACTGCTGGAAGATGCCGACAACGGGTTGAGCTTTCGGTTCCGCAACCTCCTGGCGCGACGCTATGAACAACTCGTCGAGCTTGATGAGCATATTGCGTTTTACACGAAGGAACTAGAGTTATTAAGTCAGCAGGATGATGCCTGTCAGAGATTACAGACAATCCCAGGCTTCGGTCCGATCGTTGCGAGTGCCTTCCGCAGTACGATTGGTGATGGCCGTGCCTATGTTCGCGGCCGGAATGCAGCGGCATCTCTTGGCCTGGTTCCACGTCAACACAGCAGTGGCGGTAAAAATGTTCTTTTGGGCATTAGCAAACGTGGGGATAGATACCTTCGCATGCAATTGATTCATGGCGCCCGTACCGTCGTCCTTCGAGCAGCCAATAGAGATGACCCCTTGAGCCGATGGATCAATCGCATCCGAGAAAAAAGAGGATGGAACAAAGCCGTTGTTGCGTTGGCGAACAAAATGGCGCGGATCGGTTGGGCTATTCTGAGGTACAACACATGCTATGAGCCGAACATAGCTTAACCATCACATCGATCAAGCATTAACGAAGCGAAGAAAGGGGAACTCCCACCAGAAATTGCGAAGACCCTGTGATCAGTAATGACAAAACAGGTCAGACCGGCGCATTGAAAACCTGAGAGTCTCAACGGTTATTAAAAACCGAACATTTGATAAGGACGATGCGCGCGTAAATCATTAAGGCCCGGAGGCGTAAAGCCCCTAAAAAGAGGCCGGATATATGGTAGCAAACTTGTCCCTGTCATTCATCACAAAGTCCTTGCATACGGGGGGGAGACCATATATGAGACTCTTCTGCTATCTAGAGAAAATGAAAGGGGACATCTCAGCTTTTTGACAGTTGAGATGTGATCCCACCTCAATACCTTCGCTGTCATGATTGAGCCATTGAAATTAACGCAAAAGAGCCCCACGGATTGGCCGTAGGGCTCTTTTTAGGATGTGATCGGTTGTAGAAACTTTTACTATAATTTTCGCACATTAGATGCTTGAGGACCTTTTTGGCCCTGGGTGACATCAAAACTCACACGGTCTCCCTCGGCCAGAGATTTAAACCCCTCGCCCTGGATTTCGGAATGATGGACGAACACATCATCTCCACTCTCCTGCTCGATAAAACCAAAACCTTTTGAATCGTTAAACCACTTAACTGTACCTTCTGCCATTTCCTTAGCTCCTTTTCCCCCCTTTCAGGGAGAACCTTTTTGTTGTGCAAGTCCAAGCGTTTCCCAAAAAACCACATAGCTCCACGATGGTCTGTGGTTTTTGGACCTGGCTGGCGACCCATCAAATTAGATGGCAACTGAAATCTCGCATCAACTGTTTTAGATGTTGCTCAGTATGGCAGAGGTGATCCGGAAAGCAAGCTGTCACGGTGAGGGTATAAATTAAGGGTGGATATGGATTAAGTAGGCCGGTTCAGCGGGATCGTATCAAAATGGAAATTTACTATTTATGGGACTGTAAACTGTCTACCTGTACAGCTGCGATTCAGATTACTAAATTCGACCGATATAAAAAAATTGCAGAATAAAATAATTCAGCCAGGCTGAATTATGGTTTAATTAATAGTTCAAGGAGGTGGCAACATGAAAAATTATACGAAAAAATCATGGGTACTTTTGTTCTCATTACTTTTTATTATGGCTCCCTATTCTTTTGATCTACCCTCGGGACAGCTTTCAGTTTCGACAGCCCTTGCGAAAGACGGCGGGAACGGCGGCGGGAACGGCGACGGGAACGGCGGCGGGAACGGCGGCGGGAACGGCGGCGGGAACGGCGGCGGGAACGGCAATGGTGGAGGACATGGGAATAGTAACGGAAACTCGGATTCAGAAACGTCTTCCGGTAATGCCCATGGACACTCTCATGATCATTCTCAAGCGCATAGCAATGGTCTGGGACTTGGCCTGGACAAACAAGCGCAAGACAAAGCAAAGTCAAGGGGATCCATTGCTAGCAAGCTTGGACGGTTAAATGCAGCCCATGCTTCGGCAACAGCACGTGCCAATGCTGCGCCCCATTCTGCTGTCGGCCGTATCGCTTCCTATGAGTCAGCGGTCAATGAAAGGCAGGATGTGCAGGCACACCTAGAGGCCCTTATCGAAGCCAATGCGCCTACGGAGGAAATAACTGCTGCGCAAGCTGCCGTCGAGGAAGCAGTGCAAGTAGAGGTAGAAACCCTTGCCGCTGCAGCTAACAAAAGTATTGATAAGGAAGTCGCTCAGGCGGTCAATGAATTGCTGGGCATTGAAACAAAGAATCAGGACCAGGAAGACACCACTGATGAGCCTTCGGACGTTGTAGGTATTTAGGGTCCGTCAACTTTTGCCACGTAGATACCCGATCAATTGATCTATCGAGGTATCGCGTGGCAGCTCTTTTTTCTGCAGATACAGCCGAATAGCCTTTTGTGTCTGTTGGCCACTTTCACCGTCTTCTGGCCCAGCAGCAAACCCCATACGGTTTAACATTGTCTGTAAATAGCGGATTTGGGGTTTCAGATACAATCCTTTTGGACCCTTCTTTTCTGCAACCTTCAAGAGTTTGATGCCACGTTGTGTTTCTGTTTGAGTCAGGGTCGGCGTTATTTTTTTCAAGGCAGTGTCAGCATCTTTGTTCTTATTCTGTACTGCTCGTTTCAACCAGGCCCAGGCCTCAGAGAGATTTTTTTGTCCTCCAAGACCTTTTTTAAATAACGCTGCCAGCAAAAATTGTGCTTCTGAATAATCGGCCCAGGCTGACTGCTCCAGCCAATACCGCCCCCAGATAGAATCACTTTCTTTCCCCCCCAGACAATGCAGCCCCAATTGATACTGACTCCGCCGATGTCCCTGTTCAGCTGCAAGGGCCAACCAAACCTCGGCTGCTTTTTCATCTTGAGATACTCCCTGGCCAAGAAGAAGACTCATACCGGTCATATACTGTGCATCAGCATGCCCTGCCTCTGCAGCTTTAAAAAACCAACCGTAGCCCCGAGCTTTATCCCATCTCCATTTCTCACTGGTTGTATAGTGAATGCCGAGTTGATACTGACTTACGGGATCGCCAGAATAAGCTTGGTCTTTCAATGTGCGCAAGTGAACTAGATCGGAATTGTTCTGGGAGACTGAACAGCTGGTTATAAGAGGAACTAACAAGGCGAGACAGGCAAACGAAACCACCCTCTTATGAAGACTTAAAAATAACATTCTCCTCGTATCGCAAATCGTTCAGAATATTTCAACTTAAATCTATATTGCATGTTGCGTCATCCCAAATCATAAACCGACAAAAATGGCGAGATTTCTATTCGATCCAACCTGCGCTGTGCGATCGATTGTCAAAGCGTAGAAATTATGACGGGGGGGCTGTCTCAAATATATGGAGATGATCGACAGCAGAGTGCACAGATCGGCCGATTTTAAAGCCAGACAAACTAAAAGTACTTCCGGGCCGATGCTGCCATTCCCCTAGCTGACTAGAAACAATCAGCATTTCCCTGCAAGAACTTCTCACAAGTCATATCAAAAATGGCCCTTCCGCTAAGCTGCTGAAAATGCAGCAAAGCGAAAGGGCCGATTTCGTGTTCCAAATGTCGGGGGCCATGAGATTAAATCACTACTTTTGCGAATCGCAGCGACTAAGCTTCAAAACTGCTAACTACCTAAAAACAGGTTGCGCTTATTGGCCAGCCTTAATCCAGTTTGCGCATTGAAGACAACTTTCCGACCCAATAAAAAAGGGGCTGGAAAGTCAACATACCCTTAAGTGTACGTAGGTTTATTATTGGCTCTTTAAAGGCGCTCGGATTATCAACTTTCCATCGTTTCTTTCCATTGACTGCATAGAAGGTTTTTCTGGAGATTCAGATTGATTACGCCGATAACGTCCCAATTTGCATCGTCGATTGATAAATTACATATCATCCACTTTTTCCCCTTGATTAAATCAAAATCTTCGCCTACTGTTAGTGCACCTAAATGATAAAAGCCTAACCGTAAGCGCGACAAACATATTAAGAAAAGGTTAGATTATTATGGAAGACAAAAGTATGTGGGGAGATATCACTGATCTTACGGAGATACGAACACCTCATGAAATCATGTTAGAACAGGGGAAATTCCTCGAAGAAATGACCAATGGGTTATTGGAAATCAAGATTGAACGTAAGCAGAGCAATACCGTATTCGGCTACGATATTTTCATTGCCCTCCCATCGATGAAATTCAAGGAACGTCTGCTGCGCATGTCTCACGACATCAAACTTTATCCTGCGATCTTGCACGATGCGTTGGAAAGCAACCAATCTAACAGTAATAACCAGGAAGAATTTGAAGAAAATCTGGGGCGTATTCTCTCCTCGCCTGAAACCATGGCGCTTATATCTAGTTTAATGGTACAGTCCCGCTCCGCGGAACTTTTGGTCTGAAAAAAGCTTTACCCATTTACATTTCAAAGGCGCTCTGTGCTGGAGCGCCTTTTTCTATCATGTTAGTTGCCCGCCCGTCTAACCGTTGCACACCCAGCGTTGATCCTATGCGCAGCCAAGCTGCGACACATCGCCGGAACTAAATGGGACCGGAAATATCAAATGACTGGTGCTTGCCAATCCCTGCATTTTAGAGCATAGAATAGGTTTCCTTTGGGGTTGCTAGCCCAACCGATCTGATATGTCGAGCTATCCATTTTTGACTGGCTGGTCAGATGAAAATCTGTGTTTCCCTAGGAATCCCGCTATGCTATCCCCCCCCCCAAAAAATTTCATCTCAAAACTTTGGAGATGATCGACAGCAGAGTGCACAGATCGGCCGATTTTAAAGCCAGACAAACTAAAAGTACTTCCGGGCCGATGCTGCCATTCCCCTAGCTGACTAGAAACAATCAGCATTTCCCTGCAAGAACTTCTCACAAGTCATATCAAAAATGGCCCTTCCGCTAAGCTGCTGAAAATGCAGCAAAGCGAAAGGGCCGATTTCGTGTTCCAAATGTCGGGGGCCATGAGATTAAATCACTACTTTCGAGACTCAGGCATGTAGAAACCTTGGTCAGACACTTAATATGCTACTGGTGTCAATTAGCCTTCCATAAACTTTGCCATAAAATGGTGTGCTGTATCCATCATCTCTGGTGATCCAGTAAAGAAAGGAACGCGTTGATGTAACTCAGCTGGTTTCAAATCAAGAATTGGTTTGTAACCATCAGTAGCTAGCGCACCAGCTTGTTCTGCTAAAAAGGCAATGGGATTACATTCATACAATAAGCGTAATTTACCTGATGGTGCCTGTGCCGTCTGAGGGTAAATATAGATCCCCCCTTTCAGTAAGTTACGGTGAAAATCAGCAACTAAGGAGCCAATGTAGCGTGAAGTATAAGGTCGGTTTGTTGATTCATCATCTTCTTGGCAATATTTCAGGTATTTTTTTACCCCTAATGGGAATTTGATGTAATTACCTTCATTGATTGAATAAATCTTACCGGCTTTCGGGATTGTGAGAGATTCATGGGAAAGGCAGAACACTCCAATCGATGGGTCATACGTGAAACCATGAACACCATTACCCGTAGTGAAAACAAGCATGGTTGAAGAACCATAGATTACGTAACCTGCTGCTACTTGTTTTCGCCCTACCTGTAAGAAATCTTCAATCACTACGGGACCATCAGCCGCGGATACTCGGCGGTAGATCGAGAAGATTGTACCAACAGACACATTCACATCAATGTTTGATGAGCCGTCTAGCGGATCCATAAGAACAACATAGTTGCCATTGCGACTATTTTGGTTGTCAAAAAAAACGTAATCATCTTCTTCTTCAGATGCGATGCCACACACTTCACCACGAGCGATTAATGCGTTTTTAAATATCTCATTCGCATACATATCGAGTTTTTGCTGCTGTTCACCTTGAATATTTTCCACACCACTGGCACCAGTAATATCAACTAGACCAGCCTTGTTGATTTCGCGGTTAACAATCTTTGAAGCAAGCTTGATCGCACTTAATAGTGCGCTTAATTCACCTTTTGCGTGGGGAAAGTCAGATTGTTTTTCTATGATGAATTCACCCAGTGTTTTATGTATCGACATTCCAGTTCCTCATCAGGTCAATTATTCTAAGGTTTGCGTTATTTTGCGCTTTTCGGTTTTAACTTCCAGTACAAAGGTTCTAATCATCACCAGTATCTGGGACACTCACGACTTTGTCAAACCATAGCGGATATAACGGAATATCTTTCTCAAAACTATGGAGATTCGACCAAGGGGCAATCTTCCGCAAACACTGCGCGACCCCCACCTCATATGTTGTTTCAAATTGGGTCGCAAAGGTCCTCAGAATATTTTAGACCAAGTGATCAGTTTCATCATAATACGCACTAAAGGAATATATATTGTCTGGCTGTCTGCTTCACGGGGAGAAGCTTGGGTTTATTGAACTAGTGGCTGATCTGACAATTTTCCCCGCCCCTACATCGGAAGCGAGGCCCTGTGCGGCCGTGTAAGTGACGATCCATCGCAGACCCTCTGTAGGGGACCTCCTATTTGATAAGTCTGGCCACGCTGGTGGCCTGGAACTGACAGCCACGGTTGGTTGTCATGCCGGAGTGATTAAGCATGTCGGCGATGTAGGTCAAGCTCCTGCCGCCGCTGCGCATCTCCATGGCCATCGTCCTGGCCTGATGGTTCCGCTCCTGGGCCAACTCGGTACGGATAGTCCGCCCCTTTTCCCGAGCTTCGTCGGTTAGGTTCTGCGGACTGCCATTAATTTTCTGTCGTCCCTCCCGTCGACGCTTGGCATCTAGGGCCGCTTTAGTTCTGATGCTGATCAACTCCCGTTCCCGCTCGGCAACAGCGAAGATCAGTGTCAGGGTGAATTTGTCAGTGTTTGGACAATCGCAACAGGTTAACCTGCCCTTTAGGTCGTCAAGGATCGTCAGGGCATCTTTAACGCTGCGGCTCAATCGGTCCGCCTTTCCTACGATCAGCGTGTGTCCTTTCTGCTGGCACAGCGCAATGGCCTTGGCCAGTTCCTTTCGTCCGTTGGTGGTGGAACCGGATGCAACGTCTGTAAACTCAGCGACTATCTCGCCGTCCTGGGCGAAATGCTCGACGATGGCCTGCTGACCCTCCAGGCCTAATCGACTCTCCCCTTGCGCCTTGGTTGATACCCGATAATACGCCACGTAACCCATAGTCAGCCCTCCTTGTTGATAGTTTACATACTATAAACGACCGTTTATGAAATGTAAAGCATGGCGGCACAGCTTTTCCAAGTTGGATTTATACCGATCAGGCTGCTTCTCGCTGCTGGTAGAACAACCGCGTCAAGCCACGCAAGCTAAACGTAAGCTGCTGCGCATCTGATCGACTGTAGTGGTCATCCACGTACTGCTGAACGGCCAATTGATCGATTACCGGCGTTAACTCAATAACGTTCTTACCGGTCGGTAACATGCAGGCTTTCCGGCTGTGACAGTTGATCAGCTGGCGACGCCACCTAGCATACTCAAGCGGGTCTTGCCTGCTACTGATAACAGGCAGTGGCTTACTTGAACTGATCAGTATATGGACGTGCGTGTTGGCTCTACGGTTGTTTGCATCGTAGCTCGTGGCTACGCCAATACCGCAGAGCTTGCAACCACCGACCTCGTTACTGAGTAAGCTCGATAGTGGCCTGATTATCTCTGACTGGATTGCTTGCTGAACTTGACGAAAGTCTGATAGGTCAGGACAGCGAACTGTAAGTAGCGATGTCCAGTTGGTAATGTCGGGGTTATAGGTATCTTGCACGACTAGGTTTCCTTATAGGGTAAAGCTGTAGCGTCATCAACACGCTAAGTATCGGTAATGTAACGGTTTTATTTTTGGCCTCTGATTGTTCCGATCATTCGCAAGAGCATCTATCGGCCGCCATAGCACTTCGATTCGCGCGGAACATCAGTTGTGTTGCTGGTTTGTGGTTCAGTGGATAGTAGGTATTCTTAGTTCTACGTTATTCAACTCTAAGTTCAGCAGGCTATACGCATCTACCAGCCGGATAAGCTTAGCTGACTCGATTTTCTCTGCATTACTAGCTAGTTGAATGAACCTAGCAATACTCTTTTCGCTAGCATCGGAGTTAGCCTTAAGCCAACGCCTAAAATCGCGAATGTTGTTGTCGAATCTCTCCTTTAGGAGCTGGATCAAATAGTGACCTGCTTCAATACGGTGAGCTACTTGGTTGCAGCGTCTGTTGAGTTCAATTGCATCTGGGTCGGTGGTAGGTAATGTTCGCGTTGGTGTCATTGGTTGCCCTTCGTTATGAGTTATCCCCTCTATGATGTTTATATGGCCCGTTAGGCCCAAAATTATTAAGCTCGTGACGAACTTTTTTCAGCTTATTGTCCCTAGTTTCCCTAACTATCTGAAACTAAAGAAAATAATAATTACGATGTAAATGCTGGGTGGGTGTGCCGAAAGTAGGGTCGCGACAACAACAGGTGGTCGCGCAAGGCAGCTCTTGCTGGTCACAATGTGCCTAGCGTGGGTAGGTATAGGGATTACTGTAAATCATTGAGTGGGGAGCAAATCAGGAGCGAAATCTTGTCTGACTTATGTTAGGAGAGCAGTTCCGCAGGTAGAGTTCTAAGCACCTAAAAAATGATTGATCGGGTGTGAGATTGAATTCTGAGTCAACAAATAAGAAAGGCCCGACATGAAAGCCTGTCAGGCCAGTTGTTGATGCTTGAGAGGCTTAACTCAGCAGATGAGTGAGCCAGGATTTTTTGTTTCTAGGTGCTACGTCCACACACTGTCGCTCACTCAACTTTTACACCGAAGCACCTACCCATGCGGTTGCTTCAGTCTCTATTCTCTTGCCTATGGGTGCAAGAGTATGCATTGAGTTCCTGACTAATGGGTTTGTAGAACTTGCTATGATTTCAGAAGGCTTTATCCTGAACGCGCCAATGTCAGCACTTACAAGTTCGAAATGTTGTTGTGTTATTTCATCTTTTTCGAGAAGTTTTTCAAGCTGAGAAACAACAAAAGTCTGCCACTGGAGGTCTTCAGGTCGATCTTCCCATAAGTCATAGTCAATCGGATGTAGTTCAGCGGCATCCAGTACAGCAAGAATAAAGGTCGCACACGTGAGTCCGATGCGACCTTCTCCGCTAAGGATCTCGCTGGTTTCAGGGTCAAAAAAACCATCTGGAAGGCTGAAACCATAGGGGACACGCTTAAGTTTCTTGTGCTTTTTCCAGATCCTCGCGCACGCAAGAGCAATCATCTGTGTACGTTCTTCAGGCAAGTTGAACTCGCACCAGAGTTCCCCAGGTGTTGGTTTCATTCGAGCGATTTTGTGATGCCACCTGAGGTTTAGAGATCTGACGGTGTTGTCATCTGGAGTACGATAATAGAGGGTAATGTGATACCCTTCGACGTTGGCCAAGTCAAAACGATTTATAGCCAACGCAGCATAAAAATCATGCTCCTGCGGTGGTGTATCAACGGGGTTGAGCATCTGAGGCATTAACTACTCCAGACCAGTCAATAGTCCATCTGTGAGTTTTTTCGATTGCTCCAAAGACTGCTTAGCTCTGTTAAAAAAGCTTCTGCGAGAGGGGATTTTATCTTTTGCTTTTTTAGTGGAAGTCAAGATTGCAACCAGTAAAGAACTAGAGCAACTTTCCAGAGGGAACATATTAAGGATATCGTTTACTTGATGAAACTGGTTGAGGACAAGAAGGTCGTCAATGAAATCATAAGCCATTCCCATTGAGCGAAATGAATTAGTTTCGTCTTCAACAAGGATATTCTGGATTTTAATATAGCTTGCCTGCTGGCAATACCTGCCAAGCCGCACACCAACATCCTCCTGAGTATCCTTCAGCATACGCACAGATCCACCTGTAGTTTCCACGCCACGCTGGACAACATAAAGCCGTGCAGGTTTCTTGGTTTGTTTTTTTACGGATCTCGCCAAGCTAGAGCTTGGAGCCGATGTAGTTAGCTCACTATAGCAAGTCGCATACATTATTCTTCCCCCTCTTCGGCAATTGTCGTTCTTTCGTTTACTGCGGCAATGTGCTTCTGAAGAAAGGTAATAATATCCTCAGCAGTCTCGGTGTCAATTATAACACCACTTTGGATTTGACGTACGATGCTTTTATCCAAGTCTCTCGGCTCAAATGAGTCAGGAGGCTGAGAGCCGTCAATGGTACCGTCACTGCTGACCTTATACGTCTGCTTATCTGGAAGAGGGTTTCTTTCAAAGTAGAAATTTAAAACAATATCCCCACGAGGAGTAGCGCCGCCGACTGCCCCAGAAACATAGTCTGGATGGTAGCCTTTTTCAAAAATATATTTAAAGGTAATTTCGTTGGGAACTCCTGCTGTTTTCTTCTTAACTACCATTGTTCCCTTCCTTTTCCTTGTGTTTGCCAAAAGCCCCTCCAGTGAACATTTAGATGTGTTACCGCTAAGCTAGCCCAAACAGTGCTAGCCGTCAAGGATGTAGAATACCCGATAAGCTGCTTTGGCATACAGCAAAATGGTTAAAAGTAACTCCTTTCTGAAACTCGTTGAAATGGGTCCTATATCAATAATATGCTGAATCTAGTGACGACAGGGACAGCTCCATACCCCTTTGTTGGTGCAGAAGACGAGAGATAAGGGTCAGTTGACAGGTAAGGCTACCTGTAGCACAATTTGTCGCACAGAATGTTCATTCAGCCGGGTCTGGCCATAGTAAAGTCAACTAGTTAACACTACAATGATTTGGCGAAAGTATCTCATCTACCTCCGCCAAATTAGCAGCACGGCCCGTTTCTACACAGGAACGGGCCGTGCTCGTTTTATCCCCTTAGATAAAGACCTGCCCCTGCGGCATTTGTAGCAGCAAGATTTCCACCTCATTGCCCGCTTGGAGATCGGGACTGTCGATGGCGATCGGCAACAGGGCCTGAGCTTGTTGCAGGCTGCGATTTTGCCCTGATCCCTGCCGCTGCGAGGGGTCGAAGACGAGCTGTCCTGATTCGATCTGGATTTGTCCCCAGAGGAAGTTCTGTCGCTTGCCACCACCCTTGACCGCCTCTGCCAGACGGACCTTGATCCGCGGCGGAAGTGGGTCGGGAAATCCTGCCAGTTTGCGCAGCGCCGGGCGCGCAAAGATTTCAAAGGTTGCGGCAGTGGCGGCCGGATTGCCGGGCAGACCGAAGCAGGGTTTTCCTCCCAGGGTGCCGAACAGTACCGGCTTGCCCGGTTTGATGGCGACCTTCCAGAATTTCCGCTTAAAGCCGTGTTGCAGCAGCGTTTCTTGCACCAGATCCTTTTCGCCGACCGAAACCCCGCCGGTCGAGATAATCAGGTCTGCTTCTTGCGCCTCGTCGAGAATTCGGGTGAGATCTTCCTGACGGTCCTCTCCAATACCCAGGGGAACAGGGATGCAGCCGCACTCGTGCAGTCGGGCGATAAGATATTGCAGGTTAGAGTTAACGATCTGCCCTGGGCCCGGTTCTTCTCCCAGTTCGACCAGTTCATCGCCGGTAGAGAAAATAGCGACCTTGGGGCGTGGAATAATAGCGACCTGATCGACTCCGGCGCTGGCTAACATGCCGACGGCCCCAGCTTGCAGTTGCGTGCCCGCTTCAAGCAGGACCTCGTCAGCTCGGTATTCCTCGCCCCGATAGCGCACATGTTGCCCTTTACGGATTGCTTTCTGCAGAAGTAGCTGTGTCCCTTCGGTGCTGGTCTCTTCGACCGGCACCACGCTGTCAGCCCCGGCAGGAATCGGAGCGCCGGTGGTGATCTGGATCGCTTGCCCTGCTTGTAGCTCGCCATCGAAAGGGTGGCCGGCAAAAGAATTTCCGACAATCTGCAACGAAGATGAGCTTGCAACGGAGTCCGCAGCAAAGGCGAAGCCATCCATCGCCGAATTATCCCAACTGGGCATATCCCAACGAGCTTTTGTCGGGGCGGCCAATACCAGCCCGATCGCTGTTTTTAAGGGCAGGGATTGGGATGGTAGCAGGTTCACAGTTTCCAGGACTTGCTGCAGGGCCTGATCGTAGTTCAACATGTTAGTTCCTCACAGTTTTCAATGCGTGCTTCACGAGCTTTAAAGATTGCCCAGATACGGTCTCCCGGTTGGACCTCCCCCAGGGCCTGATAGCCACGGGTGCTGATTTCGGCGACCAGTTTGTCCTTTTCTTCCAGGGTGATCCGGACCCGGTCGCCGAGAATGACCACATCCAGAACCTCGCCGAAGAGCTGGTTGCGCGGGCTGCCCTCGGGTTTCTTTTGGTACAAAGCGATATCCCATGGATAAACGGTCAGAATGGCTGGACCGGGCGTTACCTGTTCGAAGGGGGCTAGAAAGGAAGATCCGCCTAGGCTGTGGAAAATAAATTTTCCTGCAGCGCCCTGCACTTCTCCGGGAATATAATTGACGCCGACGAAACGGGCGACAAATTCACTGGCCGGCTCCCGCAACAGCTGATGGAAACTGCCACGTTGGACAATTTTTCCGCCTTCCATCACCGCGACCCGCTTGCGAAAATAGGCGACCTCTTCGGCATCGTGGGTGACCAGCAGGGTCGGAATTTTGAGTTCCGTCAACACCCGGTGCAGCCAGCGGCGGATTTCTCCGCGGGCCGAGGGATCAAGGGCGGCCGTCGGTTCATCGAGCAGCAGCAGTTCTGGTTGACTCGCCAGCGTTCGGGCCAAGGCGACCTTCTGTCGTTCGCCGCCGGAAAGGGTGGTAACGTTGCGCGCAGCCAGATGAGCGATGCCGAGCTTTTCCAGCAGCTCGCCGGTGCGCAGTTGCCGTTCCCTGCGACCGATGCCGCGGAGCTTGGGGCTGAAACCGATGTTGTCGCTGACATCGAGATGCGGAAACAGAGCCAGATCCTGAAAGACCATGCCGATCTGGCGACGGTCCGGCGGCAAGTCAATCTTTTGCGCGGAATCGTACAGGCAGCGCGCGCCGAGCATGATTTGCCCTGAATCGGGTTGCTTGAGTCCGGCCAGCAGACGCAGCAGGCTGCTTTTGCCGGCCCCGTTGGGGCCGAGCAACATGGTGATCCCGGGGGTCAGCGACAGCTCAATATTCAATTCGAAATCGCCCAGGGGGCAGTGCAGTTGGCAGGTCAGTTCGCTCATGCGCGCTCCTCCCGGGGGGCCAGCATGTGCACCACCGCAAGGAGTAGTAATGAGATTAGCAGTAGCAGCGCGCCGAGACTGAAAGCCTGCTGGGGATCGCTCTCAAAGGCGCTGTAAATAGCCAGCGACAAGGTTTGCGTGCGCCCCGGCAGGTTGCCAGCAAAGAGGATGATGACGCCGAACAGGCCGATTCCCTGGGCCAGGGCCATGATCCCTTCAGCGAAGATGCCGCGTTTCACGACCGGCAGGGTGACATGCCAGAAAACCTGGCTGGGAGTTGCCCCGAGCAGGAGTGCGGCCTCTTCCAGTTTCTGTTCGATGCCATCGAAGAGGACCACACAGCGGCGGACAAAAAATGGCGTGACGACGAACAGGATGGCGAGTACCACCGCCGTCAGGGTAAAGGGGATGCGCACCCCGAAGGTGGCCAGGACTTCGCCGAACAGGCCACGTCGGCCGAAGGCGAGCAGTAACGCCAGACCGGCGACCACCGGTGGCATCACCATCGGCAGTTCGAGGAGGATTTCCAGCAGGCGGCGCAGCGGCCCGCTACAGCGAGACAGGCCATAAGCGGCTGGCAGGCCGAGGAGAAAGATCAACGGCAGGGCCAGCAATGACGACAAAAGAGTGATCCACAGCGCCCGCAGTACCCCGGGGTTTGCCAGCAGTTTGACCAGTTCGGCGGGATTGGTGGCCAGCAGCAGGGCGATAATCGGCAACAGAATCAGTGCACCCAACAGCAGACCGCTGCCGATCAGCAACAGGGAAAAGAGGCGGGGTCGCTTCATTTCCCTTGCCCCCGGATAAAGCCATGTTGAACGAAGATCTGCTGAGCAGTATCATTGCGCAAAAAGGCGCTGAAGTCCGCGCTGTGTTTGTTTGCCCCGGCGACCTTTGCCAGCGGGTAAAGCGCCCGCGGGTTGTGCGCCTCCGGCAGAGAAATAGCGGTCAGTTGGTCGGCGTTCGCGGCGCTCAGATCGCTCTGGTAGATGATGCCGGCGTCAACCTCGTCGAGCAGTAACTTGGCGACGATCGCCTTGACCCGGCCTTCTTCGCTGACAATATTCTGCTCGATTTTGCTCAGCAATGTCAGGCCGTAGGCTGGATCGGCGGCGAGGTTGGTAAACAACTTCTGGGTATAGCTTCCGATCGGTACCTGCCGGTTACCGATGGCCAGCAGCAGGCCAGGCCGCGCGAGATCGGCCAGTGTCGTCAGCGGTGGTTTTAGATCGTTGCGCACCGCAAGAACCAAACGATTGTGCAGTAGCGCTTGCGGGTTTTCGACCAGTCCTTCGCCTTGCAGCCTGGCCATCACCCGCCAGTCGGCAGAAATAAACAGATCCGCCGGAGCACCCTGCTCAATCTGGGTCGCCAGTGTCTGACTGCCGGCAAAGTTCAAAGTGATGTCGATTGTCGGGTGCTGTCGTTGGTAATCGTCGACGATGGCCCGCAAAGACTCAGAAAGAGATGAGGCGGCAAAGACCGATATTTCTGCTCCACAGGCAATGGTGGTGCAGCTCAGCAGCAGGATCGATATCAGCAGGGCGCGCAGCAGGGTCATGACGGATAAATAGTTTCGAAGCAGTTATCGGCGGCGGCGTTCACCTGGCCGCGCAATTCCTGGAAATTTTCCAGCAACTCCTGGGCCGCTGCGGTCAGTCGGGTCGCCCCGCCGCCTTTACCACCGATGCGCCGCTCCAGTAGCGGAAAAGGCGCGTGACTTTCCATCGAATCCAACTGTGACCAGGCCTTGCGGTAGGAGATGCCGAGGGCTTTGGCCGCAGCGTTGATCGAGCCGCTGCGCTCGACTTCGGCCAGCAGCCGGTAACGGCCGTCGCCAAGAAATGGCTGGCCGTCGAATTCGAGCCAGACCTTGGAGCGGATGCGGAACCTGCTCATGTCAGAAATCGCTTGACGATCAGGTCGCAGAGGCCAACCGCATCGTTGATATCAAAGACCGGGACATCAAGCTCGAGTGGGCTGTCGGAGGCGACAGCGAACAGGGTCGGGTCCTGTTCTTCATCACGGCAGAGCAGTCGTTCGCTGCGCTCGCGGCGATGCACCTCAATCTTCGGCATGCTGCTGCGCTTGAAGCCTTCGGTGAGGACGATATCGAGATCGGCACAGTAGTTGGCGATGGTCTCCAACACCGCCGGTTCCTGATCCTGAGGGTTCTGCTTGACCATGGCAACTTTCGCCGGGGAGGTGATCAGCGTGGTATCGGCCCCGGCTTGGGTCAGGCGCCAGGAATCCTTTCCTTCGTGATCGATGCTGAAGCTGTGGGCGTCATGTTTGACCGCGCCGACGCGGTAGTTGCGCGACTTTAGTTCGGTAATCAGTTTTTCCAGCAAAGTGGTTTTGCCGGTGCCGCTTTTGGCAACAATAGAAACAATCGGTGGGGTCATGAGCGCTTCTCCTTAAGCCGGGCCAGTTCTTCCGGGGTATTGATGTTGATCAGTGAGCGTTGCCAACCGCTGGGCAATTGTTCGGGATCGAGATAGCGGATATTGATCCGCTGGTAAAAATCGTAGATCCGGTACTGTTGATGTTGCAGCATCTGCTCCATGTGCGGCAGGCAGTCCTTGTGATAAAGAGCGAAGACCGGTTCGTAGCCCTCCTTGCTGCGTGGTACCACAGCGATGGCGCCGGCGCGGTTATCGAGCAGGGTCTGGACAATGCACGGATCGGGATAGGGCATGTCACAGGGGGCGACAAAAATCCAGTCGGTGGTGGC
This sequence comes from Desulfuromusa ferrireducens, assembly GCF_055389805.1. Classification (NCBI taxonomy): domain Bacteria; kingdom Pseudomonadati; phylum Thermodesulfobacteriota; class Desulfuromonadia; order Desulfuromonadales; family Geopsychrobacteraceae; genus Desulfuromusa; species Desulfuromusa ferrireducens. The sequence goes on along the minus strand of NZ_AP042415.1, from coordinate 1,123,265 downwards.
TTTTTTCAGGCCGGTGTGCAGGCCGCCCAAAGCGCTGCCGGGGTAAATATCAGCAAAGGCGGGGATGCCGGGCAGCACCAGGTCGGGACGATCGCCGGCGATGATGATGCGGTTGAAAAACTGTTGCAGCAGTTTTAGCGAGCGCTCGAACAGGCTTTCGCCGTTGAGCTGCAAGTTGGCCTTGTCCTGACCCATGCGCCGACTTTTGCCGCCAGCCAGCAGGACCCCGGTGACATCCGGGTACTGGTCCGATTTTGGTCCGATGTGCGAAATCTGCATAGCGAAGATCCTGAAAAAACCCTACAAAAAGGGTTTTGTGAAAAAATATGGCTGTCAATCAGTAGGAATAATAGCGGAAAAACAGAAAAAGGAAAATATAAATATATCGATCCGGCGATGTATGCAGCAAGGACCCCCTTTACGGTTCTGCTTAATGCTTATTTTTCATCGCGTTACTACAGGTAAGCCCTCCCACCAACGTAGGTTTTTTTCCAGAAGTTGCTCGCCAGATTGGCCACACGAACGGTTTTGCCGGTACGGGGAGCGTGGATAAACTTGCCGTTGCCAACGTACATGCCGACGTGAGTGACGCGTTTGCCGCCTTTGGTGGCGAAGAAAACCAGATCGCCTTTTTGCAGATTTTGCTTGTTGACGTAACGCCCGGCTTTGAACTGCATCCGCGAGTTGCGTGGCAGGTTGAGGCCGTTGAGACGGTAGCTGACCATCGTCAGACCGCTGCAATCGAAGCCATTTTTGCGATCTTCGCCACCCCAGCGGTAGGGAACGCCGATGAAACGCCGCACGGTTGTGACCAGTTCGCCGCGCAGGTCCCCGGAGCCGCTTTTTTCAATCCGCGCCGCGGCGTAGTTTTCCGGAAGAACGATGAAAAAGTTGCCGATTAGCCCCTGCCCTTGTAGTCGGACGGCTTCGCCGCGAGCTTGTGCATACTGGGGGTGGTTGCCAAAGCGGACCTTGTAGAGCCCCGATTCATGACGAAAGTGGTAGGCATCGATCCCGCGGCTTTCAAGCGATTGCTCTAGCCTGACAGCGTTATCCAGCTTTGAAAAAGCGCCAACCTGGACGGAAAATCCCATCTTTTTTAATGGGGCGATTTTCTCTGGTTGCAGAGGTGGGGCTTCTTCGAGCAGGGCGGCAATCGGGTCGACTGCTGTGCTTTGCGGCTCTGGCGCAGGGGATTTGTGCGCGGTGCTACAGGAACAGATCAGCAGGAGATAGGCGAAGATGATTAGTTTGCGACAGGTCATGGTCGCCAGCATAACAGAAAATGAAGTGCCATTAGCGCCAATTTATTCTGCTTGTTCTCTGTTCTGGCGCAGATAACGGTGAAAGATCGCCAGAAGCAGGCCCAGGCAAAGAGCAAAATAGCCGACAAACCAAAGCAGTGAGTCGATGAAGACCAGATTTTTCAGCGCTTCTTCTGCGATTGAAATCTGGCTTAACTCGTGACTGCGCCGCAGAAATGCGAGCAACAGCGCATAGAGGATGCCGATACCACCGTAGCCGAGGTTGAGAAACAGGCCTTTAAAGCTGAGTACGGTGGCTCGTTGTTCGGAGTTGGTGGCTTGGTTGAGATAGTGGCTGAGAAAAAATCCGATAAAGAACATGTTGCTAAACAGCAGCAGCGCCGGAAGGATACCGAACCACGGCCAGACAAAGCACATACCGACCAATCCGAGCAGGATTCCCCCAGAGGTCAGCAGCAGGTTGAACAGCGGCGAACGGGATTCGCTCAAACGGCGCGCCAGCCCCGGAATGACAAAACCGAACAGTGCCAGCGCCGAGCCGAGCAGGCCGAAAGCGGCTTCCGGGATTTCGATGATTCGGTAGTACTGGCTGGTCATGGTCAGGACCATGCGGACGACACTGTCGTAGAGCAGGCCGAACAGCATCAGTCCAAGTACAAAGGGGGTGCGGAAAATCCAGCGGCCTGCCTGCCAGACTAGTCGAAAGGCGGTGCTGATCGTCGATCCGTTAGCTGGTAGGCTGGCTTTGTCGCCACTGGCGACTTCGCGCATCCGCAGGGTAGTCACCAGGGTCAGGATGGCTGTCACCAGGGTCAGATAGATCGGCAGGCGCAAGGTGGTCGCGCGGGTTATTTCCCACTCCAGCCCGACAAAACCGGTGATTACCTGCAACAGTTGCGGATCGTACAGCACCCCGCCCAAGGTCATAGCAATAACAAAGCCGGTCGCTTGAAATTGCCCCTGGCGTTCCAGGACCCGGCCCCACTCTTTGTCCAGTCCTGCCTGCTGCAAGCTATCGTAAGCCAGCGCCTCGTCGGCGCCGCTGGCCGCTGCTTCTGCCATACCGCTGAGAATCCGGTTGAGGACAAAGATCCAGAACAGCAGGTTTAGATTACCGAGGGGAGCAAAGGCCCAGAGGGCGATCTCGATGACCATCAAAAAACCGGCGAAGACCAGCAGGTTGCGCCGGCCGAGAATATCGGCCAAGGCGCCGGAGGGAACTTCGCAAATGACGATTGTCGCTGCCCAGACAGCATTTAATATGGCAAACTGTGAAAGGCTGAGGCCGAAATCGAGAAACAGAATGGAAAAGACCGGGTAATAGAAACGGGCATTGAACAATACTCGAAAGAGAATGAACAGCCGAACGTTGGGGATCTGGTAGGGGGAACGGGTTGTTGTTTGCATGAATCATCCGATCATCAGGAACTTGCCTATGAAACCGCATAAGATCTTTGCTCAGGATATCGAGAATTCCGCCCTGGAGCAATTCTACAGTGCATTAAATCAGGATTTTGCCGTCTGCGGGGCATTGATGCCGGATGCGCATAGCGGTTATTCGCTGCCGATCGGCGCGGTCGTGGCGACCGATGGCGTGATCTTGCCCGCCTGGGTCGGGTACGATATCGGTTGTGGCATGTGTGCGGTGCCGACCAGCTTTGCCAAAGAGGATATAGAACGGCATGGCGAAGGTATTTTCAACAGCATCTATCGCGCCATTCCGGTCGGTTTTAAGCACAACAAAACGAACAGTCGTTGGGATTCCGACCGGCTGTCGCGCAGCAAAACCCTGGCCGGAATCTTCAATAAGAACGGCCTCAAGCAGCTCGGTTCTCTCGGCAGCGGCAATCATTTTATCGAGATCGGCGCTGATGAAGAACAGCGGATCTGGATAATCATCCATTCCGGTTCACGGAATATCGGTCATAGTGTCGCCAGCCACTATATGAAGCTGGCAGGCGGAGGTAAGGCACGCGAGGGGCATCTCGGTTTTGCCGTGCGTAGCCCGGAGGGACGCGATTATATCCAGGACCTGGCTTTCTGTCTGGAGTTTGCCCTGGCCAACCGTTTTGAAATGATCGCTCGGGTGGTGCGCGAGGTTCAGCGTTATTGTGCAGGCGAGGCCAACTGGTCGCAGTTGATCAACCGCAATCATAATCACGCCGAAGAAAAAGATGGCCTATGGATTCACCGCAAAGGGGCAACTCATGCTGAGGAGGGGATGCTCGGTGTAATTCCCGGCAACATGCGCGACGGATCTTTTATTGTTGTCGGCAAAGGCAATGCCGAGGCGCTATGCTCCAGCTCTCACGGTGCCGGGCGATTGATGGGTCGTAAGGCGGCGCAGCGCAATCTTGATTTGAAGCAGTTCGTCGTCAGCATGTCCGGTATCGTCGCCAAGGTTGACCGTCATACTCTCGATGAAGCTCCCTTTGCCTATAAGGATATCGATGAGGTAATGCGCTTACAAGCGGACCTGGTTATGGTGCTCCACCGGATATGGCCGCTGATCAACATCAAGGGTTAGCGTTGCTCCCGCCGAACTGTTGCAGCTGGCGATCATGCCATCTGCCGAGCAGGATCAGGGCGCAAATCGCTCCGATCAGCGCCAGCAACATATCCGACTGGGTGTCCCAGAGATAACCCTGGGTGCCGAGAAAGGCCTCCGCCCCCTCCCCGCTTAAGACCGCCACCCACCATTCTATCAGTTCGTAAAAAGCACTGAAGGCGAGACAGAAACAGACGATGAAAAAATTTCGCCAGGCGGTAAAGTTGATCACCTGTTTGCGCAACAGAATTTCCCGCGCTACCAATGCCGGGATAAAGCCTTGAGCGAAGTGGCCGACCTTGTCGTAATTGTTGCGCTGCAACTCAAAGCTATCGCGTAGCCAGTCGAACAGCGGTACCTCGGCGTAGGTATAGTGGCCGCCGACCATCAAAATCAGACAGTGCAGCAGGATCAGCCAATAGCAGAGCGGCGTCAGCGGAAAGCGTCTGCGGCTGAGCGCTAAAATGATCAGACCGATCATCGCCGGCAGCACCTCGAGAAACCAGGTGAAATAGTCTTTCGGGCCGATGGCCGACCAGAGCAGGGTGGCGAAGAAGGTGGTGAGCCAAAAAGTTTTCAACATTGAAAAGGTCCTCTGGAGGAAAACAGGAATTATTTTTCCGGCAGTGTTCGCCTCAGGACTAGGTAGCCGAAAACTCCTGACAACAGCGAGCCGATGATGATGCCGAGTCGTTCGTCGAACAACAGGTTGGCGCCGGTTTCTTCGAAGGCGAGAGAGCCGATGAACAGACTCATGGTAAAACCGATGCCGCAAAGAATACTGGTCCCATAGAGGGAACCCTTGTTCATCCCGACCGGCAGGCGGGTCAGATTCAGTTTGATTCCCAGCCAACAGAACAGGAAAATACCAATCTGTTTACCGAAAAAGAGACCGCAGACAATTCCGACCGGAACATCGTGCAGTAGAAAATCGAGGCTGACAGCGGTCAGATTGATTCCCGAATTGACAAAGGCAAACAGCGGTAAAATGGCAAAAGCCACCAGTGGATGTAGTTCGTGCTCCAGTTCGTGCAACATCGAAGGCCCGGTTTCTGCCGGTTTTAGTGGAATAAAGAGGGCCAGTAACACCCCGGCCAGGGTCGCATGAACCCCAGATTTGAGTAGCGCGACCCACATGATCAGCCCGAAGATAAAATAGGGCGCGCGGCGTTGACTGCCCAGTCGGTTGGTAATCAGCAGAGCGATCAAACAACAGGCGGCGACAAGCAGCGCCTCTGTTGAAATATTGGCGGTATAAAAAAGGGCAATGATGACAATGGCACCGATATCATCGAAGATCGCCAGCGAGGTGAGAAATATTTTAATGCTGATCGGGACTCGTGAGCCGAGCAGCGACAGAACCCCGAGGGCGAAGGCGATATCGGTGGCCGCTGGGATCGCCCAACCTTGCGCAGCGACAGCATCCTGGTAATTAAAGAACAGATAAAAGAGCGCTGGAACCAGCATGCCGCCGATGGCGCCAAGCCCCGGGAGGATAAAGTTACTCAGCTGCGAAAGTTCCCCTTCCAGCACCTCCCGCTTCAACTCCAGCCCGACCAGCAGAAAGAAGACCGCCATCAATCCGTCATTGATCCACAATAGTAGCGGCTTGGCGATCTGCAGGCCGCCGATCTGCACTGCTACCGGGGTTTGGATCAGTAGGTCGTAGATCCGGGCAAGAGGCGAGTTCGCCAGCAAGATGGCGAACAAGGCAGAGATCATCAGCAGAATACCGGCTGTCGATTCTTGCTTGAGAAATGAATCGAGTTGTTTTTTCAGTTGCTCCATTTAGACAGATTCCTTGCTATTGTTTTCCAATGTTGGCTGGCCGAGCCCTTATTATAGGTGATAATCAATTATATTCAGCCTTTGATCAGAGGGGCTGAAAAACTTGTTAGATATTTCTTGACCCGTTTACAGCTTCACACTTTAGGCTGGCCTTTGTTTCTGACAACCTAAACCAAGCAAGGGTTCTGGTAATGAGTCAAAAATTTGGGAAAGATCAATGGGTCGAGCTTTTTCGCAAGACCGGGTTGAGTGAAGAGATGATGGAGAAGTGGCACCGGTTGTTCGAGGCCAGCCACCCGCAAGCGCATCAAAATTTTCTCGAATGGCTGAAGCTGCCTGCCGAGGAGATTGCCGCTATTCGGAAGCGTTTTAGTTAAGCGACAGGATGAATGATCTGATGTACAAAGTTGGCCAACTGGCAAAAAAGTTCGCTCTCTCGCGCAGCAGCCTGCTCTATTACGATCGGATCGGGCTGCTGCGCCCCTCCGCGCGCAGTGAAGCTGGATACCGGCTCTATTCGCCAGACGATGTCGAGCGCTTGCAGTCGATCTGCGCTTACCGTGATGCCGGCCTGAGCCTGGAGGAGATTGGCACCATCATCGATAATCTCGCTGTTTCGCAGCGGGACGTTCTGGAGCGGCGGATGTTGGAGATCGGCCAGAATATCCAGGTATTGCAACAGCAACAGCAGGTGTTGGCCGGGATGCTGAGAATCAAAGCAAGCGGGCCCCCCTTTGCGGCGACCGGCAAGCAGTTGTGGGTCGAGATGTTTCGTGCCGCTGGCATGGATGAAACGGCGATGCGCCGCTGGCACCGCGAGTTTGAACAGCGGGCCCCGGAGGATCATCACGCTTTTTTGCTGGCGCTGGATATCAGCGAAAAGGAGGCAATTCAGATCCGCAAGCTGTCGGCCAATATGGAGACCAATAGCATGGAGATGGATTACTTTTATCGCCTTTACGAGGGGGTGGATCGGCTGGCACCTAGCTCCGATAGCGAGACATGCCGCGCATTGAAGCTGTTACCGAAATTGCCGGAGAATCCGCGCGTTCTCGATGTCGGCTGTGGTTGTGGGGCGCAAACCCTGGTGCTGGCCGAGCAATTGACCGGGCAGATTGTGGCGATTGATAATCACCAGCCGTTTCTCGATAACTTAGTTAGGGCGGCGGAAAAAAGAGTACTGCAAAGCGAGCTGTTGCCGCAGTTGGCGTCGATGTTTGATCTGCCTTTCGTCGAGCGGAGTTTCGACCTGATCTGGTCGGAAGGGGCAATCTATATCGTCGGTTTTGCTGAGGGGCTCAAACGTTGGAAACCGTTGCTCAACCCTGGAGGGTCCCTGGTCTTGACCGATATGGTCTGGTTGCAGGAAAATCCTCCGGTCGAGGTTGTCGAGTACTGGCAGGCCAACAATCCGAATATGACCAGCATTGCTCAACGGTTAGCGGAGGCGGCTGCGGCAGACTATCAACTGATTGATTGTTTTACCCTATCCAAAGCAGCCTGGCGTGAAGGGTATTACCAACCGCTACTCAAGCAAATCGAGCGGATGCGTGAAGAACTGGCTTGGAATGAAACGGCCGAAAAGGTTTTTGCTCTGACGGAAGAAGAGGCCCAGATGTATGATCGTTACGGTGACAGTTACGGTTACCAATTTTTTCTTCTGCGGCTCCCCGGAAAATGAATTGAGGAGTGATCGGTTGTTTAACGACGCAACATATTCAGCTGAAAGTGAGAAGTCAGGGTCCCCTGAAAGGATTCCACCACATCCAGAGAAATTTTCAAGCGCCCTCTTTCAACCCGGTTGAGTGAACTGGGGGAGATATAATTATCCGGATCGCGGCCAGCGACCGAGGATGCGACTTGGCCGCGCAGGCGGAAAAAGGTCAGCAGGTTAAAAGCCGCCTCCAGATCTTCGACCTGTTTACTGTTGAGAACCTCCCGCTCCAGCAGCACCTGGACCTTGTCATGGGTGCTGCCGTCGAGGACGCCGATTTCCAGCGCCAGGGTTTTGATCCCCTCGGTGATGGCAAAAATTCCGCCTTTTTTCAGATCGACCTTGCCGGCATATTCGCCCTGTTTTTCAGTTTTAATTCGACCAAAAAAACCAAGCGGTGGCGGGAAGCGGCAGACATTGGCCGCCATGTGGGCGAGGAAGATGCCGTTTTCCTGGGCGCGCTGGATGACGTGCTGCTGCAGCGCTTTTTCCAGTGACGGATCGCCCCAAAGGGTGCGCATGTCGGAGAACATACTGAAGTTGAGGATGTTTGCGCCGCTCGGTATCGATATCCAGCTGTCGATGGCGTCCTTCCAAGCGGTGATGCTGCGGCGCCAGAACTCATTTTTGGCCATGATCCCACCGGGGCATTCGGGGACGCCGATTTCGATCAGGGCATCGATCAGCGCTTGCGAGAAGGCGGCGATTGTTTCGATCTCTGCCTCGCTCAGATGGTCGGCATAAATGATGGCGTTGTCCTGATCGGTTTTCAGGGTCTGCTCGCGGCGGCCCTCACTGCCGAGCACCAGATAGGAAAAGCCTTGCGGCAGGTTGGGGAAGCTGTCGCGTTGCAGGTTTTCGATCAGTCGCAGGGTGATCTGGTCGTTCAGCAGAGAAATCAATCGCACCAAATCCTTGGTGCGCACGCCATTGCCGCGCAGAAAAACGATCAGTTCTTCCATGTGGTCATGGATGGTTTTCAGATCATCAATGCTTGTGGCTTCATCGATGGAGCGTAGCAGCTTTTGCGGTGAACGGTTCTGCAGGCGGATGATATCCGACTCGTTGATAATGCCAACCAGACGTTTTTGTTTGTCGACCACGCCGACCCGGTGAATCCGGTGGCGGGACATCTGGTAGAGCACTTCGAATAGGGTGTCTTCTTCATCGACCGCGATCACCGGTGCATTCATCACGTCACGGACCACTGATTTGGTTGGATCAATTCCGGCAGCGACCACCTTGCTGCGTAGGTCGCGGTCGGTCATGATGCCGATCGGTTCGCCTTTATCATCGCAGGCGATGATGCTGGAGATACTCCTGTCGTGCATAATGATGGTTGCCGCGATGATTGTGTCTTCAACGTGGCAGGTGATCAAGCCGCGATGACAGTAATCTTTGACCGGCAGAAAGAAGGTGCTTTCTTCTGGCATATTAGAGAGCTCCTGAGCGCAAAGCGAAAAGGCTTAGAAAACTTTTACGCATTTGCCGGCAGGTGTCAATCTTTAGCAGAAGAATAAAGAATGTTTTTAGCGGGAAAGGATCATAGCCTTGTATGGGAATAGCGGCCTTTATTTTTCCAGCCGCTGGTATTCCTGCATGAAATCCTGCCCGTTGAGTTGGCCGTCAACCCGGGTCCATTGCGCGGTTTTTGGTGAGCGCAGCAGCAATGAGGAGTCGAGGCTGATCATATCGGAGGGTTTGATGTCGAAGGCGGCCATCACCTGTTTGATGTTGTTTTTACTGCCGGTCAAAAAATCCCAGCCTGGCCGTGCCTGGTATTGCTGCAGGTAGTGACGGATGATCTCGGGGGTGTCGGTTTCCGGGTCAACAGAGATCGAAACCAGGCGCACCTGTTCGGTGTCTTGGCCCAGTTTCTTTTGAAAATTGGAAAACTTGATCGCCTGATTCGGGCAAAGCGTGGTGCAGGAGGTGAAGATAAATTCGAGCAGGAGTGGTTTGTCGGTGTTTAGGTAGCTGCGCAGTGGTACCGGTTGTCCATGCTGATTGAGCAGGGTGACAGCTGGAATTTGATAACTGACAGTTGTGCGTTGATAGCGTTTATTTTCGAGGGTTAGAAAATAAATCGCCGCTGCCAGGGCGAGAAGAGCGATCAAGGTGAAAAAAGATTTGTTCTTCATGGTTTGGTGTTTTCAGTAATTCAGCAGGATAAAAGGGCCGAACAGAATCGGCCAGGCGACAATCAGCAAAAAAGTCATCATAGCGAAAAACGAGCAGAACAGCCAGCGGCGTTCCCGTCGCTCGATCTCTTTCTTCAGGCTGGCGATTTTCTTTAATGGTTGACAGAGACCGGGCAGCAGGCCGAACAGGGTGCCGAGGAACAGGCCGAGATAAAGGGGGTAACCGATATAGTTGTAGTTTTTCTGTAGCATGTCGAAGGGGCAGTGATGGGTCGGCAGTTGGTAAATATAGAGCGAGATAAAGGAGATAATCGCCGCCAGGGAAATAAAGAACAGCCCCAGGGTGGCGATGAACAGCAGGTGGCGGAAGATGGCCGCCTGCGAGCCGAAACAGAGGATTAGCGACATCAGGTAGGCACCGGCGATGAGGAAAAACAACAGCATGGTTGATGCGGCCGGTAGACCGGCCAGTTCACTGGCGACGCTTTCATTGCCGAGGCTGAACAGCGAGCCACAGCACGAGGTGATGATCTCTGGCTGCAGGCCGCTAAAGTAGCTGTATTGCAGATACAGATCGAGACCGACCAGTGGCGTTAACAGCAGCAGTGCCAGGTATTTCGGCCGCACCAGCGGGGTGTCTTCGGTGCGCTGATCGAGTCGATTGAAATGCACCCAGAGGGCGGCGGCAAAAAACAGGATGATCTTAATCAGCAGCGCCAGCCAGCCGATCTGGTTGGCATTGAGCGCCCCGGTGGCGCACATGGCGCCGACAAATAGCCGGTGGATATCCTCGACGGTGTAAACGAATAGCAGCGCGGAAATGATCTGGAAACCGAAGGCGTAATTGACGATGCTAGAAACCAGATAGGTTTTGCGCTCCAGCAGCAACTGCTCCTCGGAACTGCTCTGTGGATCCCAGGCGGAGAGAATTTTCAGTCCTAAAATGGAAGCATAGAGCAGCATGACGAAGGCAATTGTGGAGCCGAACAGCAGTGCGAGGATGCCCGGATTGAGGATCACGGTTGGGCGACCTCGCGGAGCGAACCGTCGTGCATGGCAAAGGAACGATCGACCAGCGGGTGCTGGTAAACATTGGGATCGTGGGTGGCGATTATGATGGTTTTGCCGGCCTCTTTCTGCCGGGCCAGAATGGCGAGCAGTTCTTCGCCCAGTTGACTGTCGAGATGGGCGGTCGGCTCGTCGGCGATGATGATCTCCGGCTGGTTGATCAGTGCCCGGGCAATGGCGACCCGCTGTTGTTCACCACCGGAGAGCTGGCGAACCTTCATTTGTCGCTTGTCGGCAATATCCAGCTGCTCGAGAATCTCTTCGGCGCGACTTTTCATCTGGGCAATCTTGATCTCGGTTGGATAGAGCGGCAGCAGGATATTGTCGAAGACACTCAGGTCGCGCAGCAGGTTGAATTGTTGAAAAACGAAGCCGAACGTCTGGCGGCGAATTTCGGCGAGGTAGCGCTCCGGAAGCTTGGCGACATCTTTATCTGCCAGCAGGATGCTGCCGGAGGTCGGACGGGCCATGCAGCCGATCAGGCTCAACAGCGAAGTTTTCCCGGAACCACTCGGGCCTTTTAAAACCGCGACCTGGCCCTTTTCTATCGAAAAGGAAATCTCGTGCAGGGCCTTAAATTCGTCGGGCCGGTGGCGGTTATAGATCTTGCTGACCGCTCTGGTTTCAAGCAACGCTGCCATCGCGGTTAACTCCTCATCACGCTATCGGGGTCGGTGACGGCACTTTTCCACGACGGAATCACCGTACAGGCGATGTAGGGGACAACGGTCAGAATCGCCAGAACGAAAATCTGGTAAAGGTCGATCGCCGGGGTTAACTGGAAAGCCGGAAACAGCACTGACCAGCCTTGAATGACCGGAGTTAACGCGCTGGCGCCGTAAAAGAAAATATGCAGATAGGCGATGATCGTGCCGAGCAAGAAGGAACTTAGGGAGATTGCCAGTCCTTCCCAGAATTTCAGCATCAGTACGTCGCTGGTATCCCAGCCGATCGCTTTAAGGATGCCGATTTCCCGCTTTTCCCCGGCGCTGATGCCGGTCGCCTTGTCCCAGGCGAGGATGCAAAATGCCATCAGTGCCGAAAGGAAGACAGTCAGCATGATGCCGCTGCGCCAGTTAAAGACTGTATCGTAGGTATGCAGAATTTCACTCTTGGCGATCGGGCGGGTGTCGGGCAGCTCGAACTTTATCTTTTTTGCCAGCGTGGCAATTTCCCGCTGGTTGTAGACGGTGACCGCGAAGTCAGTGGCTTTGTCAGTCGGGAAGTTGAAAAAGCGGCGCAGCTCTGTTTCGCGCAGCAGAATCAGGTCGTTGGTCAGCAGGTTAGATTCACTGCTGAACAGGCCGCTGATTTCATACAGCAGGGTTTCGTTCTGGGAATCGACCAGGATTAAGCTGTCGCCAAGGACAACGCCGTAGGCCTCGGCAATTCCCCGGCCGATCGCGCACTGACGGTCGGTTTGCGGGAACTCTCCCTCGAACAGCTGTAGATCTTTTTTCTCCCCACTAATGCCGAGCAGGGTGAAGTTGACCTTCTTCAGGCTGTCGTAATAGTAACCCCAGACGCGCGGGGTGACCTCGCCGACCCCTGGCAACTTGCGGATAATCTCGGCGTAATGATTAGGGATCAGGTCGTGGCGACCGGCTGACAGACGTTGGACGACCAGATCCGGAGCGCCGGTCAGGACATTGGTGGCTTCAGTTCGTAGCGACTGGGTCAAAAACAGGATTGAGGCGAGGGTGGCAACGGTCAAGGTGTAGACGGCGATAATGGCGAGGTTTTTGTTCTTTCGCCTGCTCAGCGAAGACAGGGCATGCTCGAGGATTTTCAGTGTTCGAGCCATCAGGGCTGCCCTTTTTGCTTGAATTTGAGACTGGTACTTCTGTGCGGAGTCCCCGGCGCGATGATTGAGCCAGCCGGAAAGTGATCGAAGGCGCCGGGATAGTCCTGAAACGCGGTAAATAGATCGGCCTGCGACGGATGCCGGGTATAGCGGGCTTCGCTCCAGATGGCCAGGTCGGTCAGGCCGAGCCGTTTGACCAGCTGTTGCTTGGCGGGAATCTTCTGGAGTTGAGCGGCAACCGCGACATCATAGCCGTTTAGCAGTAAAATGGCCAGCAGCAGCGCGCTGGCCAGTAAAAAACAGCTGAAAAACAGTGTCCGGCGCATCAGTCGGTCGGCAGGTGTTGCGGGGTGAGTTGTTCGAAACGGATGATCTGTTCACCATTATGATCACGGGCGAAGGTTTTGGCGGCCGCCTCACCGGCGACCGGAATCAACTCTTTGCCCATCGGTCCGAAAACATCGCTGCCGAGAATCAGAAATACCTCTTCGACCGGCAGCAGCCGAGTACTGTAGTAGTCGGTGAGGTAAATGCCCGTAATCTCTTGCCGGGTGCGGGCATCATTGTCGTTCGGCAGGGAGAAGTAATAGCGGAACAGGTCCTTGCTGCCGTCGAAAAACAGCTGTGATCCGTCCTTAAAAACCAGAGTCGAGAGCCAGTCCGGATAGGGAGCGACAAACATTCCGCAGACCGGGCAGCGATCCTTTTTTTCGGGTTTTTTCGGCACCTCCGCCAGACTGACAGCGGAAAGACCGAACAGCGCAATAATCAGAATAAGGCAAAATTTACGCATAGGCAGAGTTATTTTTCATCCATATGGTGTTGCTGCATTTTCATCTTTTTCATCTTTTTCATCTGGCGTTTTTTGCGGATCATCAAGGTGTCTTTGTACATATCTTCGTAGGCGGCTTTCATTGCCTGGTCGAAGCCGATAATAATGCCGCCGCTGTTGCTGACGAACTGTTCGGCAGCAGTTTTGTCGGCAAAGGCCCATTTGCCGCGCATCGTCATGACCCCAGCTTTGTCGCTACCTAAAACCCAGACGGCCTGTTCGGCATCGATCAGTTGCTTGGAATTATAGTCGGCAACTTTGATGGCTGTTGGCGTCCGGTCAATACTAAGGGCAAATTCAACGGCGGCGCAATGTAAACTACAAGTGGCGACAGGATTTTTATCCTCGAAATCGATCTGCATGCGACTGTGAGCAAACTTGACCCGGTTCATCCCGCAGTAGTCACAGGAGGCATGTTGAAGTTGATCTGCATGCTCGGCGGCAAAGAGTTGTGGGCACAGCAGCAGTAGGAACAGGAGTGCGAGAGAGAGAGTTTTTTTCATGTTACGACCTTTAACTGGAGGAATGTGGACTGTGGTATGAAACAAACAACATGTAATTATTTATATAAGCAAGGGTATGATTGCCAAGTATAGCAACGGCAGGAAAAAAATCGCAACCTTGGGCAGATGTGGATGGGAGAATGGTAACAGGTAATATCGTTCTGTTGATGGTTTGGTTTCCGGGAAAAGTTCATTTCGGAGCATTAATTATCCATGCCGTTGCCCTGTTTGCGCTGAGGTATTTGACCTCAGCCCCTAATCTTTGTACTATGATGTCAAGTCTAGGCGACACCCTGCCAGGGTGTTCCGTCCTTGCCCCGCAAGGAGATCGTCAAGAACGTCGCCCCGTGTGACGCTTCACAGATCTTCTTTCCACTCAGAGTAGCGCTTGGTTCTCGCAGTTTCTGCAGATCGAGTCGCGGGTCGCTCTGTCCAATTAACAATCAAATAAACACGAATCCTGGGACGCTGCTGGTTGCAGACGATCATCCTTAACTTCTCTTCGCTTTCGGCTCCGGCCATTGGTGTATTTGCCGTTGTGCGGCCAACCGTTTCAGGACTCTAATCAGTGTATTGCTAACTAAGAGGCTGATAACCGGGAGAAAAAATGTCACAAAAAGTTAAGCTTGAAGTTAAAAATCTGTATAAAATTTTCGGGCCGCATCCGAAAAAGGCGCTGGCTTTGCTTGAGCAGGGTTTGGATAAAGAAGAAATTTTTGAAAAAACCGAAACAACCGTCGGTGTGCAGGATGCCAGTTTCGAAATCTATGCCGGTGAGATTTTCGTCATCATGGGGCTCTCCGGTTCAGGAAAGTCAACCATGGTACGGATGCTCAATCGCTTGATCGAGCCCACGGTAGGCCGGGTGCTGATCGATGGCGAAGACATTGTCAGCATGGACAACACTCAGTTAGTCAAAATGCGCCGCCAGAAAATGAGCATGGTTTTCCAATCATTTGCCCTGATGCCGCACTTGACGGTCTTGCAGAATGCCGCATTCGGCTTGGAGATGGACGGCGTCGACAAACCGACCCGCGAAGCTCGCGCACTCGAGGCACTGGAGCAGGTCGGGCTCGAGGCTTGGGCGGCAAGCATGCCGGATGAACTGTCTGGCGGCATGCAGCAGCGGGTCGGTCTGGCCCGTGGACTGGCGGTTGACCCCGATATTTTATTGATGGATGAAGCCTTCTCAGCGCTCGATCCATTGATCCGGGCTGAAATGCAGGACGAGCTGCTGAAACTGCAAGCCAAGGCGAAGCGAACCATTGTCTTTATTTCCCACGATCTCGATGAAGCGATGCGTATCGGCGATCGGATTGCCATCATGGAAGGTGGCAGTGTGGTGCAGGTCGGCACGCCGGAGGAGATTCTGCAGAATCCGGCTGACGATTACGTCCGCGCCTTCTTCCGGGGCGTCGATCCAACCAACATCCTCACCGCCGGTGATATTGCCGTCGATACCCAGGTGACGATCATTGTTACCGATGGCAAAAGCCCCCGTGTCGCGTTGCAACGCTTGATCAAAAATGATCGTAACTACGGCTTTGTTATTGACAGTAATCGCAAGTTTCAGGGGATTGTCTCAACCGATTCCTTGCGCGAACTGATCGACCGGCCGGAATATCCACAACAGATTACCAATGCCTATCTGCCTGACATCGCAGCAGCTCCGGCCAGTGCGTCTATGCAGGATATTTTGCCTGAAGTTGCGAGTCACCCTTGGCCTCTGCCGATCATTGACGAGACCGATAAATATCTCGGTGCCGTATCGAAAAACCTGTTTTTGCGCACCCTGCAGCGCAATCCGGATGAGGATCAGGCCGTGACAACTGCAGTAGAAACCGATGGAGCGATAGAGAACTGATGCGCATATTTGATTTTTCCGAACAACTGATTCCGCTTGATGAATGGGTGCAGACCGCTGTTGATTGGCTGGTGCTTAACTACCGTGATTTTTTCCAAGTCATCAAGGTGCCGGTCGAGATTTGTCTGGAAGGTTTGGAATGGTTGTTCGCCACCCTCCCGCCGTTTGTGCTGATACTGTTGTTTGCTTTCACGGCCTGGCGTTATGCTGGCAAGCGGGTGACAATTTTCACCCTGCTGACGTTTCTTCTGATCGGCTACCTCGGCCTCTGGGAAGACACCATGACCACGCTGGCCATGGTGATCTGCTCGGTGGTTTTTTGCGCCATTGTCGGGATTCCCTTAGGCATCATGGCCGGCCGCAGCGATCGTTTCGAGATGATCCTGCGCCCCTTCCTCGATGCGATGCAGACCACGCCGGCGTTTGTCTACCTGGTGCCGGTGGTCATGTTATTCAGCATCGGCACCGTTTCCGGAATTTTGGCGACCATCGTCTTTGCCCTGCCCCCGCTCATTCGTCTGACCAGCCTCGGTATCCGCCAGGTCCACCCAGAGCTGATTGAAGCGGCCATCGCCTTTGGCGCCACCCCTTGGCAGGTGCTCCGTAAGGTTCAGTTACCGCTGGCGATGGCATCGGTTATGGCTGGACTCAACCAGACCATCATGATGGCCCTGTCGATGGTGGTTATTGCCGCCTTGATCGGCGCGGGCGGTCTCGGCAACCCGGTCGTCCAGGGACTGAACACTCTGGAAATCGGTCTGGCCAGTATCGGTGGTCTGTCTATTGTGCTGCTGGCGATGGTGTTGGATCGGATCACCCAGGGCATGGCGCAAAAATAGTTTATTTATTCTGTTCACTCATGTCATTCAAAAGGAGAACGAGTATGAAAAAAATTCTGATGGTTTTGCTACTGCTGTCACTGGCGGTGCCGGTATTGGCCGATCGCGAAAAACCGGGTAAGGGCGTTAAGGTCCGGCCGGCCCGTGCCACCTGGAATACCGGATTTTTCCAGGAAGCCATTGTCCGTGCCGGACTCAAAGAGCTCGGCTACAATGTGAAGAAGCCGAAAGAATTGGCCAATCCGATCTTTTACCAAGGTCTGGTTTTGGGTGATCTTGATTACTGGACCAACGGCTGGTTCCCGATGCATGACGGCCAGGTGCCGGATGGTTTTTATGACAAGGCCGAAAAAATCGGTCATGTCGTTAGAGCTGGTGGCTTGCAGGGCTACTTGGTGTCGAAGGCAGAAGTTGATAAATTTGGCATCACCTCTCTCGATGATTTCAAGCGCCCCGAAGTTAAAAAGGCTTTTGACGCCGATGGCGATGGCAAAGCTGATCTGACTGCCTGTCCTGCCGGCTGGCAGTGTGAAAAAATCATCACTCACCATTTCGATGTTTATGGCCTGGATGAGCACATCAACCCGGTCAAGGCGGCCTATTCGGCGAGCATGGCCGATGCCCTGGCTCGTTACCAGTCAGGTGGTCCGGTGTTCTTCTACACCTGGGCGCCGAACTGGACCATCTTCAAGTTCAAGCCAGGTGCCGATGTGACCTGGATCAATGTGCCTGAAATCAAGCCTTTTACCTCGCAGCAGAACGCGGAAGAACGCATGACGGTCAGTGACGTTGCCGGTGCGGTTAGCAATCCGGTTAAGCTTGGTTTCGTGGTGTCTGATATTCGGATTGTTGCCAATAAAAAATTCCTTGGCGAGAATCCGGCGGCGAGAAAGTTCTTTGAGCTCTTCGTTCTGCCGCTACCTGATATTAATGAGCAGAACACCAAAATGCAGGATGGTGAAAAGTCACAAAAGCATATTGACCGCCACGCCAAGGAATGGATTGAAAAGAACCGAGTGCAGTGGGACGGCTGGCTAGAAGCAGCCCGTAACGCAGCAATGTAGGATTTAGCGTTGCTCGCAACGGCCGGTGGAATTCATCCGCCGGCCGTTGCGGTTTGTCAGAATGTCCCTCCTTTTATTCAAATCCCCGTTTCAGCAGTAAATAATTCCATCTTTAAGACGATTTAAGGCCTCAGGATATTTTGCGATCCAGCCCCCGATACTGAATTGCCTCAGCCAAATGTTGGCGGTCGATCTTTTCTGCTCCCGTCAGATCAGCAATGGTGCGTGCCAGTTTGAGGATGCGGGTGTAGCTGCGCGCCGAAAGCCCGAGGCGGCCGGTGACCTGTTCGAGGAGCGACTCTCCGGCAGGGTCCAACTTGCAGAACCGGCCGATGTGGCGGGTTTGCATCTGGGCATTGGTGTGCAACCCGAAGTCGATAAGCCGCTCGCGTTGTACCTGCCGGACCCGGTTGACCCGTTCGCGGATGATGGCACTGCTTTCGGTCGGCCCGGTCGCGGCCAGATCTTTGTGCGGGACCCTCGGTACCTCGATGTGCAGATCAATACGGTCGAGCAGTGGTCCAGAGAGGCGGCTGCGATAGCGCTGAATCATCGGTGGGGTGCAGGTGCAGGGGTTCTGCTGGTGCGGGTCGCCGAGAAAGCCGCAGGGGCAAGGGTTCATCGCCGCCACCAGCATGAAGTTGGCCGGAAAGGTCAGGCTTAAGGCCGCCCGACTGATGCTGACTTGGGCGTCTTCGAGCGGTTGGCGCAGCATCTCGAGAACATTCTTTTTAAACTCCGGGAACTCATCGAGAAACAGAATACCGTTGCTGGCCAGAGAGACCTCACCCGGTCGCGGATAACTGCCGCCACCGATCAAGCCGGCGTCGGAGATGGTGTGGTGCGGGGAGCGGAACGGTCGCTGTGTGACCAAACCGTGACTGCGACCGAGCAGCCCGGCGATCGAGTGGATTTTGGTCGTTTCCAGTGCTTCTTCAAAAGAGAGTTCCGGCAGGATTGACGGCAAGCGCCGGGCGAGCATAGTTTTGCCGCACCCGGGAGGGCCGCTGAGCAGAACATTATGCGCTCCGGCAGCCGCCACTTCCAGGGCCCGTTTGACATGTTCCTGGCCGCGCACCTCGGCGAAATCTTCGCCGTCTGTCGATGGTTCCGTGCTGCTTGGTTCGCAGCGGTAAGGGGTGAACTGCTGTTCGCCGTTGATCAGTGCCACCACTTCTCCCAGGTCGCGCACCGCATAGACCTGTGGCCCGGCGACCACCGCTCCTTCGGCGGCATTCTCCGTCGGCAGGATCAGCGCCTGGTCGCCCCAGTCGCGGGCCGACACGGCAATCGGCAAGACGCCACGGACCGGTTTGACCCGACCGTCGAGGGAAAGTTCGCCGAGCAGGATAAAGTTTTTCAGCTGTTCTTCGGCGACCACGCCGGTGGCGCAGAGCAGACCAATGGCAATCGGCAGATCGAAGGCGGCTCCGTCTTTGCGGATATCGGCCGGAGCCAGGTTGATGGTGATTCTGCGGGCGGGGAAATCGTAACCGGAATTTTTGATCGCCGATTTAACGCGATCTTTGCTTTCTTTGACCGCACCTTCGGGCAGACCAACGGTGGAAAATTGCGGCAGGCCTTGGGCGATATCGACTTCGACTTCAACTGGATAGGCGTCGATACCGATTAAGGCACCGGACGTAACTCTAGCTAACACAGGACCCCCTCCTGAGTACGGCAGGGGGTCGGTGTCGAACCCTTGCCTCTATTTTAACGATTCCTTAATTTAAGCGTGTGCCAAGTCTTCGACATATTTTTCCGCCATGACCGCGGCAACGGCACCATCGCCAACGGCGGTCGAGACTTGTTTGAGAATATTGGTTCGGCAGTCGCCGGCAGCAAAGACTCCGGGAACGTTGGTGTGGGTATCTTCGCCCGCTTTGATGTAGCCATCCTCGGACAGTTCGAGCATTCCCTCGACAAAGCTGGTGGTTGGAGTGACACCGACGGCGACGAACATCCCCTGGACGTCGATCTGCCGCGTTGCTCCGGTTTTGGTGTCGCGCAGAATCGCACCGGTGAGGCCGCTGTTGTCTGATTCGAAACTGTCAACCACCGAGTTCCAGGCCATTTCGATTTTTTCGTTTTTAGCGATCCGCTCGCGCAGAATCTTGGTCGCGCGCAGTTCGTCACGGCGATGTACCATGATGACTTTGCTGGCAAAACGGGTCAGAAACAGGGCTTCTTCGGCAGCCGTATCGCCGCCGCCGATCACCGCAATCGGAACATCACGGAAGAAGGCGCCATCGCAGGTGGCGCAGTAGGAAACGCCGCGGCCGACCAGTCCTTCTTCGCCTTCGAGGCCGATTTTGCGCGGGATTACACCGGTGGTGATAATCACCGCAGAACAGGTCAGTTCCTTGCCGTCGACGATCAGGGTCTTGCTCGCGCCATTGTCGATGATCTTTTCCACCGAGCCGTAGCCGGTCTCCAAACCGAATTCGACACAGTGCTCCTGAAACTTCATCATCAGTTCCGGGCCGTCGATACCGCCGGGATAGCCGGGCCAGTTTTCCACTTTGGTGGTCATCATCATCTGCCCACCCATCATCATTTTTTCCAGCATCAGGGTTTTCAACCGGGCACGCGAGGCGTAAAGCCCTGCGGTCATGCCGGCCGGTCCACCGCCGATAATTATCACGTCGTATGTTGAATCACTCATCTTTGAGCTCCTTGGTTGTTCATTAATTCAAACCCGCATATCTTGGCACAAGGTTGGGCGAAATAGCAACCTTCAGGCGATGGTTGAGTTTGTCGCAACGCAAGGGTACACTTGGCGGGTCCGTCTAGCGTGGGAGAGTCTTTATTCGATGTTTAAGCTACTTAAATTACTCGGTTGGCTGGTTGTTGCACTGTTGTTGTTGATCGGCGTTGACCAGTTTCTGCTGCGTGTGCCGTTGGATGTTCCGGGTGCGACGCAAGTGCAGACGTTTTATGTTGATTTTCGCAGCCGACTGCTCGATCTGATTGGCATCGATCCGACTCCCGAGGCCGGGCAGAAATCGATCGAAGCGGTGATCGAGGCCAGTCAAAAGGGGCCGATAGAAAAAAGTATTCCGCCACAACGCTATCTCTATGTCGATGGTTCCGGCGATTTGCAGTTTGCCGATAGCCTTGAACAGGTTCCGCTGCGTTATCAAAGAATTGCTAAACCCTTAGCAGAATAACAACGATGATCAAAGCGCTGAAAAAACACCTTTTGGGTGTTCTTGCCGAGGACGATGCTCTTGATCGGGCCTGTCAGGAAATCCCGCAGGACGCCTGTCATCAAACCTCTTGGAATCAGCGCTGCAATATCGCCAATGGTGCTGCCTCCAAACTGGCGGAACAGATTGCCGGTCCCAACCTGATCCTCCCCTGGCTGTTTCAACTGCTCGGTACGCCGGTCTGGATGTTCGGTTTTCTGCTGCCGATCAAGCAGAGCTTTTCTTTGTTGCCACAGATGTTGGTAGCCGGTCAGATCCGACGGCTGGCGCTGCGGAAATGGGTTTGGGTCTGTTCCGGTCTGTTACAGATGGGTTGTCTGCTGTTGATGATTCCGGTTGCACTGTGGCTAAGCCCGGTTGCCGCTGGATTGAGTCTGCTAGGACTGTTGTTGGTCTTCAGTGTCGCCAGTGGCACCGCCTCGGTGGCTTTTCAGGATGTGCTGGGCAAAACTGTCGATAAGGGGAGTCGGGGTAAATTGTTGGCTCGCCGAGCCTTTGTCGGCGGCATTTTGACGATGCTGGCGGGGCTGCTGCTCAATCGATTGGACGTCAGTCAACAGGCGTTAACGCCGGTTTTGTTCCTGTTGTTCGTCGCCGCCCTGCTGTGGGCGTTAGCGGCACTTTTTTTTGGCTTGATCCGCGAACTCCCTGGGGCGGTTCAGGGTGGCCGTAATGCCCTGTCCGAAGTCCGTTCCGGTTTTGAGTATTATCGCCGCTATCCCGGTTTTAGGCGTTTTTTAACCGTCCGTGGGCTGTTGCTTGCGGTTGAAATGGCGACGCCGTTTTTTGTTCTGCATGCCAGCCAGCTGTTGCAGTTGAATGTTCGGGATATCGGCTTGCTGATGGCCGCCATTGGCTTGTCACATATTATCAGCAGTCCATTTTGGGGGCGGATGGCCGATAGTACCAGCGCGCAGGTCATGAGACGCAGTGTGCAAATTGCCGCCGGGGCAACGCTGTTGGCGGTGGTGTTGACGGCCCTGCCGTTTTATTCCCTGCAGTACCTAGGTTATCTGCTGGTCTTTATGTTGATCGGCCTGGCCGAGGCGGGTGCCCGGTTGGGGCGAAAAACCTATCTGGTCGATGCTGTCCCCGCGCAGGAAAGGGCAACCTACACAGCGTTCAGCAACAGCCTGATCGGCATTATTGCCGTGCTTAGCGGGGTGGCCGGCCTAGTCGCCCAGTGGCTGGGGGCAACGGCAATGCTGGTGGTTGTCTGTTTCGTCCTGCTTGCTGGCATCCGTGCCTGCCAGCGACTCCCGGAAGCCGAGCGGATGCTCGATGAGGTTTAGGGGGTGCCGTAAATATCGTCACGCCGATCAGCCAGGGTATCGATTTGGGCGCGGTATTTTTCCATTTCCGCAAAGTCGAAATCGGCAATCAGCTCGGCGTTCTTCTCTTGAGCCATCTGCAGAACATTGCCCAACGGTGAAATTAATTGGCTGAGTCCGAAAAAGTCGAGTTTCCCCTGCACACCACAGCAATTGGCGGCGATAATGAACAGCTGGTTTTCGATCGCCCGGGCGCGCAGCAGGGTTTTCCAATGTTCCTGACGCGGTTTCGGCCACTCGGCCGGGATGCAGATGATTTCAGCCCCCTCCAGCGCCAGTTTGCGGAACAGTTCGGGGAAGCGCAGGTCGTAGCAGATGGCGACCCCCAGTTTGCCCACCGAGGTGTCGATCACCAGGGATTGATTCCCGGCGGCAAGATACTGATCTTCGCGCATGGTGGAAAACAGGTGCAGTTTACGGTAGCTGCCGACCAACTCACCGTTGTCGATGACATAGGCCGTGTTGTAGATCTTTCCGTTGTCCAGCTCTGGCAGGCTGCCGACGCAGACCAGTTTAAGGTTTCGGCACTCTTTTTGGATCGCAGCGAGGACCCGTGGGGTCTCTTCGGCCAGCTCGGCTAAATTCCGATAGTCATAGCCGCAGCTCCACATTTCCGGCAATACGGCCAGTTTCGCTCCTTGTTTGGCGACCTGTCGCAGGGCGGTGGTTGCCGTATCCAGGTTGGCGTCGATATAGCCGAGATTTACATTGAACTGAATGGCCGCAGCGCGAAGTAATTTGCTCATATTTGTCCCTCGGATTAAAACAGCGTTCTTAATCTCTCTTGTTTAGTCCATCGAATATGCTAAAAAACTTTAGATTATAGGGGGTTCTTTGTTTTGCTGTGGCTGTATCTACTGTCCTGTTTCTCTTGACACTCGCTTAACGGCAATGGTAAAAATCATGGCGTTTTAACTTTATGATGCAATTTAGCGGCCTTTTCCCAGGCTGTCAATCAAGCCTGTCGGCCTAAACTTATTTTTGGAAGAGAAGGTGAGCTGTTGAAGAATCTACTTTGTACCCTCTTGTTACTTTTGGGAGCGACTCCCGTTTTTGCCAGTGGTGGTGCGGTGGTGGATATGACTGGCACCGCCCTGGGGATCTTTGCCCTGGTGCTGTTTGTGGCTGCCTATAGTCTGGTGATCTTTGAAGAGCAGCTGCATTTACGCAAAAGTAAACCGGTGGTGCTCGCTGCCGGGATCATCTGGGTTCTGGTCGCAATCGCCTATATCGGCATGGGGGATACCCATACTGCCCATGCGGCGATCAAGCACAACCTGATTGAATACGCCGAACTGTTCCTGTTTCTGCTGGCGGCGATGACCTACATCAATGCCATGGATGAGCGAAACGTCTTTCAGGCGCTGCGGTCCTGGCTGGTTAGCCGTGGTTTTACCCTGCGCACCGTTTTTTGGGTTACTGGTGTGTTGTCCTTCTTTATTTCGCCATTGGCGGACAACCTGACCACTGCGCTACTGATGGGCGCCGTGGCGATGGCGGTTGGTGGTGACAATAAAAAGTTCCTGATTGTCGCCTGTATCAATATTGTGGTTGCGGCCAATGCTGGCGGCGCTTTCTCCCCCTTTGGCGATATTACCACCTTGATGGTCTGGCAAAAGGGCAAGGTGCAGTTTGCCGAATTCTTCGCCATCTTCATCCCTTCGGTGATTAACTGGATTATTCCGGCGCTCATCATGAGCTTTACCGTCAGCAAGGAACGTCCGGAAGCGATGGATGAAGCGATTAGCATGAAGCTGGGCGCCAAACGGATCATCTTCCTGTTCCTCTGCACCATCATCACCGCCGTCTCCTTTCATAACTTTCTGCATCTGCCACCAGCCACCGGGATGATGCTCGGCCTCGGTTACCTCGGCTTTTTCGGCTATTGGCTGAAGAAGGCCGAGCACCGGCTGGGCACTGGCGATCAGCCGCTCGATATGACCGGCCACAACCCGGACCAACATTGTGAACCTCCAGGCGCCCATGGCCATGGCAACGGTGTCGGTTTCGATCTGTTCCGTAAGATTGCCCGGGCCGAGTGGGATACGCTGCTTTTTTTCTACGGCGTTATCCTCTGCGTCGGTGGTCTCGGTCAGTTTGGTTATCTGGCGATGGCCTCCAATGCCATGTATGTCGGCCTCGGTCATACTTGGGCCAATGTTTTGGTCGGTTTCCTTTCCGCCATTGTCGACAATATCCCGGTCATGTTCGCGGTGCTGACCATGGACCCGACTATGTCGCATGGCCAGTGGTTGCTAGTCACCCTGACCGCCGGGGTTGGCGGCAGTATGCTGTCGATCGGTTCCGCTGCCGGAGTCGCCCTGATGGGCACTGCTCGCGGGGTTTATACCTTTGGTAATCACCTCAAGTGGAGCTGGGCGATTGCTCTGGGCTACGCAGCAAGTATCGTCGCGCACCTCTATATCAACGCCAGTTATTTTCACTAAAACGTAACTTGGAGTCGGTTGGAAAAGGCGGGGAGCGAATCCCCGCCTTTTTTGTTTCCTTATGAGTAGCCTTTATATCCATATCCCCTTTTGTCAGCGCAAATGCCACTACTGTGACTTTTTTTCGCTGGACTCCTTTTCCTCATCCGATCTGGACGAGTATGTCGAGCTGCTCGGCTTGGAATTGCAGCAGTTGGTAAAGGAATATCCCCAGACAGGTCCGTTGCGGACCCTGTTCTTCGGTGGCGGCACGCCCTCGCTGCTGAGTGTTGCTCAGCTTGAACAACTGTTGCGAAAACTGGAAAAGGCTTTTGGTTTTTGCGCCGATTGTGAAATCACCCTCGAGGCAAACCCCGGAACCCTCGATCAGACCAAGCTCAGCGGCTATCGGCAGGCGGGCGTTAATCGGCTTTCGCTTGGCGTCCAGACCCTGGATGACCAGCGCTTGCAGCTGCTTGGCCGCATCCATTCGGCGGCAGAAGCGCGACAAACGGTTGGTCAGGCTCGGGATGCCGGCTTCGATAACATAAGTCTAGATCTGATTTTTGCTCTGCCGGGACAGACCCTTGATCAGTTGGCTGGGGATGTCGCGGGTCTCCTGGCGTTGCAGCCGCAGCACCTGTCCCTCTATGGCTTGACCTTTGAGCCTGGAACGGCTCTGGATGGGCAGTTGCAGCGCGGTGAGCTTGTTGAGGTTGCTGAGCAGGATTATGTTGATAGCTACCTGTTGATCAACCGATTGCTGGTGGCTGCCGGTTTCGAGCATTATGAAATTTCCAATTTCGCCCGTCCCGGTTATCGTTGTCAGCACAATCAGGTCTATTGGCAGCGTCGCAGCTGTTTGGCCTTGGGGTGTGGCGCCCATGGTTTTGTCGCCGCTGGCTGGGGAGAGCGCTGGCATGTGCCGTCCGATTTGTCGGTGTATCGACAAAGGCTGCAGGCTGGTAATGCGGCGCTTGAACTGTTAGAAACTTTCGATCGACAGGCCGCCATGGCCGAGACGATCTATCTGGCGATGCGGACTGCCGATGGTTTATCGCGTTCCCAATTTAAGCAGCGCTTCGGAGTGTTTCCGGAAGATGAATTCTCTGCAGCTTTTCGCCGGCATGCGGCGTATTTAAAGCGGGTTGACGATTGCTGGCGCTTCGATCTGCAGGGTTGGTTATTGTATGACCATTTGATCAGTTCTTTTCTCTAGTTTAGGTTTTCCTTAGAGTCTCCAGGGCGTCACGTTCATTCCCCTCTAACACCCCTAGTTTTAACCGCTATTCGGCTTGACAAAGCAGCGGGCCATTGATAGTGTGTTGCGTTAGCACTCTGTCGAGGCGAGTGCTAACAAGCACGTAGCGGCCAGCCTTTGCAGGGCTTTTTTTACGGAGTGAATTTCCTATGGCTGAAGAGCTGAATGAGCGCAGCCAAAATATCCTTGAAGCGATTGTCGAGGATTATATCGCCTCTGCCGAGCCTGTCGGTAGCCGTGCGATCACCCGTCGACACAGTTTTAATCTGTCACCAGCATCGGTTCGCAATGTTATGTCCGATCTGGAGGAGATGGGTTTTCTTTGTTCGCCGCATACCTCGGCCGGACGGATTCCGACCGAAAAAGGATTTCACTATTACATCGATACGCTTCTGCAAGTCCGTGATCTGAGCAAGGCGGAGGAGTCCGAGCTGCGTAAGAATTACCGCTTCAAAGGCATGAAGATGGAAGACATCATGCAAGAAGTGGGGCGGGTTATGTCGGGGCTTTCCAACTATACCGGTTTGGTGATGGCACCCAAATTCGCCTCGACGGTGTTTCGGCAGATTGAATTTATTCGCCTCTCGCATGGTCGCCTGTTGGTGGTTTATGTCTCCGAAACCGGCCTGGTACAGAATAAGGTGATTGAGGCCGATCCGAACCTCGGCCCGCGAGACCTGGAACAGATCAGCAACTATCTGAATCATGAGCTTAACGGCATGAGTATTCAGGAAGTGCGGGAAAAAATTGCCACGGAACTGCAAACCGAGCGCAGTCGCTACGATCAACTGCAGAAGCAGGCTTTAAACTTGTCGCAGGCGGCGTTGCAGGACGAGGCGGAGGACTTGATCTTTGTCTCCGGGACCTCGCTGATGTTGGAACAACCGGAGTTTTCCACTCCGGACCGGATGAAGCAGATCATCCGCACCCTGGAAAGTAAAAAAACCTTGATCGAACTGCTCGATCGCGGCCAACTGGCGCAAGGGGTGCAAATTTTTATCGGTAGCCAAAGTCAGCATACTGAACTCGAGGGTTGCAGCTTGGTGACCTCGAATTTTTCCAATAAGAAGGGGGCCATCGGCACACTCGGTGTCATCGGCCCGGTGCGGATGTCCTATTCCCAGGTCATCCCGATCGTAGATTTTACCGCCCAGTTGGTCAGTCGGATTCTGGAGCGGGAAGCACAATACGAATGAAGAAGGAGTAGTTAAGGTGGGTAAAAAGGCACCAGAAAAGCAACCGGAAGTGGCAGACAACCTCGAACAGGAAGCAACCGCGGAAGAAGAACTTTCTCTCGAAGAGCAGTTGCGGGCCGAGCTTGAAGTAGCTCAAAACGAGGTCAAGACAGCGCAGGATCAATATCTGCGGACCTTGGCCGATATGGAAAACCTGCGCAAGCGGACCCAGCGTGAAAAAGAAGACTTGGGCAAGTTTGCCAACGAAAATATTTTGCGCGATATTCTGCCGGTCATCGATAACTTGGAGCGCGCTGTCGAGCATGCTGAGCAGGCGCACAGTAACGAGGGGCTCCTGGAAGGGGTGCAGATGACTCTTGACCAGTTCAGCCAGGTATTGACCCGTTTTGGGGTGGTGCCGTTTGAATCCCTCGGTGAGCCGTTCGACCCGGCCATGCACCAGGCTGTCGGCCAGCAGGAGAGCGACGAATTCCCGGCTAATGCTGTGGCCATGCAGATGCAAAAAGGTTATCAGCTCAATGAGCGTTTATTGCGGCCAGCCATGGTCATGGTTGCCAAAGCACCGGTGGCCCCGCAAGCAGATGAAGCCAATAATACACCAACTGAAACAGACGAAAATTAATTTAGTCTGCAAAATAAAGATCCAATAGGAGGATATGAGATATGGGTAAGGTTATCGGAATTGATTTGGGAACCACGAACTCCTGCGTCGCTGTTATGGAGGGTGGTGAGCCCGTTGTTATTGCTAACTCGGAAGGCTCCCGCACCACGCCGTCAATGGTTGCTTTTGCTGAAAATGGCGAGCGATTGGTCGGCCAGCAAGCCAAGCGCCAGGCGGTCACCAACCCGGAAAACACCCTGTTTGCCATCAAGCGTTTGATCGGCCGTAAATTTAATTCCGCAGCGGTGAAGAAGGACATTGAAATCAGCCCCTTCAAGATTATTGAGGCCGATAACGGTGATGCCTGGGTTGAGGCGCGTGACAAGCAGTACAGCTCGCCGGAAATCTCGGCGATGATTCTGCAGAAGATGAAGCAGACTGCCGAAGACTACCTCGGTGAGACGGTCACCGATGCCGTTGTTACCGTTCCGGCCTACTTTAACGATTCCCAGCGCCAGGCAACCAAGGATGCCGGCAAAATCTCCGGTTTGAACGTGCTGCGGATCATCAACGAGCCGACCGCTGCCTCGCTGGCTTATGGTCTCGACAGAAAAGAAGAAATGACCATCGCTGTTTTTGACCTGGGTGGCGGTACCTTCGACGTTTCGATCCTCGATCTGGGTGATGGCGTCTTTGAGGTCAAGTCGACCAACGGTGACACCTTCTTAGGTGGTGAAGACTTCGATCAGAAGATCATCGATTATGTTGCCGACGAATTCAAAAAAGATCAGGGCATCGATCTGCGCGGTGACAAGATGGCGCTGCAGCGGCTTAAGGAAGCAGCAGAAAAAGCCAAATGCGAGCTTTCCTCGTCAATGGAAACCGATGTCAACCTGCCCTTTATCACAGCCGACCAGTCCGGGCCCAAGCACCTCAACATCAAGCTTTCCCGCGCTAAGTTGGAAAGTATCTGTTCCGAGCTGATCAACCGTCTGGTTGCCCCTTGCAAGACTGCTCTTAAGGATGCCGGTTTAGCTGCCAGTGAAATCGACGAGATTGTGCTGGTCGGTGGCATGATCCGTATGCCAGCCGTGCAGGCGAAAGTCAAAGAGATTTTCGGTAAGGAGCCGAGTAAAGGGGTTAACCCGGATGAGGTTGTCGCTATCGGCGCAGCCATCCAGGGTGGCGTTTTGACCGGCGATGTCAAGGACGTGCTGTTGCTCGACGTCAGCCCGCTCTCGCTTGGGATCGAGACCCTTGGTGGCATCATGACCAAGTTGATCGAAAAAAACACCACTGTGCCGTGCAAGAAAAGCCAGGTGTTCTCGACTGCCGCTGATAACCAGCCGGCAGTTTCGGTGCACGTTCTGCAAGGTGAGCGGGAAATTGCCACCGATAACAAGACCATCGGTAACTTTGAACTGGTCGGTATTCCGACCGCTCCGCGCGGGGTACCGCAGATCGAAGTTACTTTCGATATCGATGCCAACGGCATCCTGCACGTTTCGGCCAAGGACCTGGGGACCGGGAAAGAGCAGTCGATCCAGATCAGTGCCTCGAGTGGTCTCTCCGATGATGAGATCGAGCGGATGGTCAAGGAAGCCGAGACCCATGCTGGTGACGATAAGGCCAAGCGCGAGTTGATCGAGGCCCGCAATCAGGCCGACGGTCTGGCCTACACCACTGAAAAATCGCTTTCCGAGCACAGCGAGAAGCTCGACAGCGCAACCAAGACCCAGATTGAGGAAGCCCTGGCCGCACTGAAAACTGCGATGGAAGGGGACAATCCAGAAGAAATCAAGTCCAAGAGCGAAGCTCTGGCGCAAGCCTCGCACAAGCTCGCGGAAACGATGTACGCACAGGCCCAGCAAGAAGGTGATGCCGCCGGTGGCGAGGCTGATGCTGATGCTGCGGCTGGTGCCGCGGATGACAACGTGGTTGACGCCGAGTTTGAGGACGTCGACGACAAGGAAAAGAAGTAATAGTTTAAGACCAATACGTCGCCGACTTCACCTCGCTGAGGTCGGCGACGCTTTTTATTTGCAGGATAATTATTTTGTCAAAACGCGATTACTACGAGATTCTTGGGGTTAATAAGAACGCCAGCGAAACAGAGATGAAAAAGGCCTATCGGCGCTTGGCCATCCAGTTTCATCCCGATAAAAATCCCGGGGATAAAGAGGCCGAGAGTAAGTTCAAGGAACTTTCAGAGGCCTATGCGGTTCTTTCCGACCCGCAGAAGCGCGCCACCTACGACCAGTTTGGGCACGCCGGAATGAATGGCGGCGGTGGTTTCTCCGGCGGTGGTTTCGATTTCGGCGGTACCCCGTTCGAGGACATCTTCGGCGATATCTTTGGCGATATCTTTGGTGGCGGATCGCGTCGCGGCAGCCGTGGTCAGCGCGGAGATGACCTGCGTTACAATCTGACCATTAACTTTGAAGAAGCCGCCTTCGGTGCCGAAAAAAAGTTGCAGCTACCGCGCAGTCAGCGTTGTGAGCCATGCTCCGGCTCTGGCGCCCGCGCCGGAACCGAAGCGCAAACCTGCGGCACCTGTCGCGGTGCCGGTCAGGTGCGTTATCAGCAGGGTTTTTTCACCATGACCCGGCCCTGTCCCGATTGCCGCGGCGAAGGGAAAATTATTGCCGATCCTTGTCCTGAGTGCCGTGGTTCCGGCCTGGTCAAGCAAAAGCGTTCCCTGTCACTCAAGGTTCCGGCCGGGGTTGAATCCGGCAGCCGCTTGAAGCTGACCGGTGAAGGTGAAACCGGTTCCCATGGTGGACCGGCGGGTGACCTTTACGTTGTCATCAGCGTCGAGGAACATTCGATCTTCCAGCGCGATGGGCAGGATGTCATCTGCGAAATACCGATCTCCTTTGTTCAGGCAACCCTCGGTTGCGAACTGGTCGTACCGACCCTGGAGGGGAAACTGACCCTCAAGGTTCCAGCGGGAACCCAGACCGGAAAGATCTTCAAGCTTTCCGGTAAGGGGATCGTTTCCCTGCAGGGCTACGGTCGTGGCGATCAGTTGGTGGTGCTGCGTGTCGAGGTGCCGACCAAGCTCAATGCCCGGCAGCGGGAACTGCTTGAGGAATTTGCTCGCGAGGGCGGTGAAGATATTCATCCCCAAGGGCGGGGTTTCTTTGATAAGATGAAGGAACTGTTCGACTGACCTTTTCCCCCTGCCAGCTAAACGAATGGATTGCGAATGAAGCGGATCGTCTGCCTGGTTCTGATGTGTGTTTTATCGACGACTGTGTCGATGAGTCTCCCCTGTTTCGCAATCGCTGAAGAATCGGCTGCTGCTGTCACGCTCGAGTTTGAGCGTGGCCAGCAGCTTTTTCAGTCCGGGAACCAAGACCGGGCGCTTTCAGTTCTGCGCACCTTTGTGCAGCGTTATCCCGAGCACCAGCTATCCGCGCAAGCCTATGCCCTGATCGGGCGGATTTTCTCCAATCAAAAACGCTACTCCGATGCGCTGCTCTATCTCGAGCGGATACCCGTTATCATGCGCAGCCCCGAGGCCGAATTGCTGCGCGGGAACGGTTTGGTCCAGACCGGCGCCTATACGGCCGGGCAGGCACAACTGCTGCCTTTACTGGAGCAACCTTACGCTTCGGAGGATGCGCAATTGCTGTTATTGGCTCTGGCCGATAGCGCACTCAATTTACAGCAACCGCTCGAAGCGCTGTTTTTTCTGCAGCGCGCTCTGCCGCTGGTAAATAACCCGGCCAGCCTGCTTGAGCGAGCCCACCGTCTGCTGCAGAATCGTCTGAATCCTGTTGAGCTGGAAGAGGCGGCGTTTATGTGGCAGGGGACCGCCATCGGTCAGGATGCCCGACTGCAACTGGCACGTCGGGCATTGGGACAGCAGCAGCAAGAGAAGGCCCGACAGTTACTGCAGATGGTGCTCGCCTCACCGGTCCCCTTCCCCTATTGGCAAGAAGCTGAATTACTGTTGCAACGGACCGGTGTTGACAGCTGGTTCAACCGTGACAGCATCGGAGTCCTGTTGCCGCTCAGCGGCCGCTATGCTTCCTATGGGGAGCTGGTCAAAAAAGGGCTCGAACTGGCGGTGCAGGAACATAACCGCACCCGGTTGCCGGTCCGCCTGATTTTTCGTGACACCGCCCTTGAAGGGGTGAGTACCAGTCAGTTGGTTAGCAGCTTGACCGATGATGATAAGGTGATGGCGATTATCGGACCGTTGCGGGGTGAAACTGCCGAGGAAGCCGTTGCTCGTGCTCAACTGGAGATGGTGCCGCTGCTGACGCTGTCGCAACGTGCCGGTTTGCCGCAGCGGGGAAATTACATTTTTCGCGATTCTTTGACCGCCGAACAGCAGGT
Organism: Desulfuromusa ferrireducens; assembly: GCF_055389805.1. Classification (NCBI taxonomy): domain Bacteria; kingdom Pseudomonadati; phylum Thermodesulfobacteriota; class Desulfuromonadia; order Desulfuromonadales; family Geopsychrobacteraceae; genus Desulfuromusa; species Desulfuromusa ferrireducens. The sequence goes on along the minus strand of NZ_AP042415.1, from coordinate 1,091,464 downwards.
CCAGAGCCTGGTTCGTTATGCGACCGACAGTCAGCATATTTCTTACTCGATTCTCTATCCGGAAAATCGCTTGGGCGAGGAGATGACGCGACTGTTTATCGATGAAGTTCGCCAGTTTGGCGGTGAGATTATTGATGTCGTCAGTTATCCCGAGGGAGCCACTGACTTCCGTCAACAGATCCAGACGCTGCTGTGGGAAGATCATGTCGTTGAGCCGCTGCCGAAGCCTGTTGCGCCCGAGGTGGAAGGGGCGGCGGAGATCGCCGCAGAGCCCGAAAAAGAACCGCTTGAACTGGAGTACCCACTGGCTCCTTTTCACGCCCTGTTCCTGCCCGATTATGTCGAGCGGATCGGTTTGTTGGCGCCACAATTGATGTTTTATGGGATTAAGGATGTGACCCTGCTCGGGATTAATGGTTGGAATTCTCCTGAGTTGGTTCAGCGGGCCGGACGATTCCTTGGTCAGGCGGTTTTTGTCGACGGTTTTTTCACTAACAGTAAGCACCCCGAGGTCCAGCGTTTCGTCGAACTTTACCGCCAGGATTACCAGGAACAGCCGACCATTCTTAGCGCTCAGGCCTTTGATGCCGCCAGTATGCTGTTGCAGGTGATGGACGACCCACGGGTGCGAAATCGCGATGATCTGCGTCAGCAGTTGGCCGGATTGCGCGGTTTTCGTGGGGTCGCCGGAACCATCGGTTTCGACGCCCTGGGTGAGGCGATCAAGCAGCCCTATCTATTGCAGGTCAAGCGGGGAAAAATAGTCGAACTGCAATAAAATAAGCACACGCGAGTAGAAACGCAAAAAGCCCCTGTCTTTATTGACGGGGGCTTTTTGCGTCAGATTGCTCGCTACGAGTCGACCTATTCCGCGGGCTGTTCCGCAGCATTGTCAGCGGTTGAAGAATAACGTTCTACCAGAATCTCATATTCTCCAGAGAGCTGATTATAGTATTTCAGCTGTCCTGTCCCCATATTGTAGTACCAGCCATGCAGGCTTAATTGTCCTTTGGACACCCGTTCCTTAACCCAGGGAAAGCTCATCAGGTTTTTCAGGGAAATTAAAATAGCTTCTTTTTCGCAGGCGCTGGTTTGCTTTTCCAGTGTGGCCTTAGGCATTTCCTTTAAAACCTTGTCGCGAGCGGATTCGGCGATGTTAACCCATTTGCCGATAAACTCACCCGCTTCCTGCCCATCTGCTGCATTCATCAACGCGTTGATGCCACCACAGTTGGAATGGCCAAGGACGATGATATCGGAGACTTCAAGGATACAGACGGCATATTCAATCGATGAACTGACGCCGTGGAAATCATCGCTTTTAGTGTAGGGCGGGACCAGATTGGCGATATTGCGCAGGATAAACAGATCACCGGGGGCGCTGTCCGTTAACAGTGCCGGATCCACCCTTGAGTCGCAACAGCCGATCAGGAGTGCCTGGGGCTTCTGCCCCGTCATCAGATCGCTGGCCAGTTCGGCATTCTCACCGAAATGCTGTTGTTGAAAGTTTGCGATGCCCGCCAGAAATTTTGTTACATCTGCCATATATTTACCTCCACTTTCGCCGTCGAATTTTAGCATAAATAAATCATTTTACTAAAGTATTTAGCCCCTTTTCGTCTTGACATTTATAGACAAAAGATCCCCGTGTCTATAAATGTCAAGGTTGGAGGGCAGATGAATCTTTCGGTTAAACAAGCTGCTGCGCTGTTAAGCGTTTCGGAGAAGACCATTTCTCCCTGGATTCAGCTGTTGAGCATTCCTGCCTACCGCAGCATCGTTTTAATTCTTTGCGGGTTCAATTCCCCGCTGCATGCTGCTGCTTTATTCGCTCCGAACTGCTGGAGTGGTGAGCATCCCGGAGAATGGGCGTGGTACCGCAAGCGTTCGACGAACCGGAAATCCCGTCCCGGGAGTTGCCAAAGCTGTCCGAATCCTCGCAGATGGAAGGTGTCATTTATCGTTTAGATGCATAAACAAGGTTCTCAATCGCAAAAATCCGATGGGCGATCTGCAGCCTGAAGTGAAGACAGAAGCTTTTAGTAAGCTGAATTGAGTAGGCTGTTTTCGGGGAGAATAAAAAAATGGCGCCCTATCGGGCAACAGGGCGCAAATTGGAGAGACATAAAGTGAAGCACAAAGAAGGTTATTCTTTGCATCACCGAGAAGATATATACCTTTAGCGGAGTAAAGAGGTCAAGAAAAAAATTTAACAAAAGTAAAGAAATTTACTTCTGGTAAAATATCGTTTTTATGTGAATTAACACCAGTACTCCTCTGCGGGTTGGGTTTGCATATGACACAGTGGATCGCTTTCTGTTATGATGCCGCCTTGCATGACCTGAATATAAATCGCGTTAGTCGAACCCTGAACGGATGTGAGGAAGCAATGTCGAGCAGCTTTGGAACCCTTTTTAAACTTTCTACTTTCGGAGAATCTCATTGCGCAGCAGTCGGCGTTGTGGTTGATGGGGTGCCGCCACGTATGTCCCTGAGCGCAGCCGATATCCAGGTGCAACTCGATCGTCGTCGGCCCGGTGGCAACAAACTCGGCACCGAGCGTGACGAAGCGGATCAGGTAAAAATCCTCTCCGGGATTGAAAATGGTTTGACCCTCGGCAGCCCGATCGGCATGTTGGTCAACAATAAAGATCAGCGTCCTGGTGATTATGGTTCAATGAGTCAGATCCCACGCCCTTCCCACGCCGATTACACCTACCGCGCCAAATATGGCATCCACGCTTCCAGTGGCGGCGGTCGTTCCAGTGCCCGCGAAACCATCGGTCGGGTCGCTGCCGGGGCTATCGCCGAGAAGTTTCTGCTTGAAGAATATGGCATCGAGATAGTTGCCTGGGTCAGTTCGGTTGGCGACCATGATGCCGCTGAGATCGACATGGACAGCATTACTCGTGAACAGGTTGATGCCGATGATATCCGCTGTCCCGATGCGCAGGCGGCAGCCAAGATGACGGCCGAAATTGTTGCTGCCCGGGCAGCCAAAGACTCGATCGGTGGGGTGGTCACTTGCGTTTGTCGTAATCTGCCGGCTGGATTAGGCGAACCGGTCTTTGATCGACTGGAAGCCAATTTGGCCCATGCCATGCTCTCTATCCCGGCCACTAAAGGTTTTGAAATCGGTTCCGGCTTTGCCGGGGCGAAGATGCGCGGTTCGTTGCACAACGATCCCTATGTACAAAAAGGTGATCGACTTGGCACATCTACTAATCGTAGTGGCGGAGTGCAAGGGGGGATTTCCAATGGTGAACCGGTCTATTTTAGGGTGGCGTTCAAGCCACCAGCAACGATCGGTCAAGAACAGCAGACTGCCGATTATGACGGCAAACAGACCGTATTGGCGGCCAAGGGTCGGCACGATCCCTGTGTTGTGCCGCGGGCGGTGCCGATTGTCGAAACCATGGCGGCACTGGTTCTTGCTGATTTGGTTTTGATTCAGAAAATGCGCAGTTGAGTCGAAGTCACGGATAATCGTTAAAAAGCCGTCCTTATTTTTGGGCGGCTTTTTTATATTGGACATGGCACACGGCATGAAAATGTGAAATAATTTATTTCCCGAAACAATAACCTGTTTTTTTAAAAGGAGCCCGTGCTCATGCGAAAATCGCTTCTGATGATTCTCTTTCTTTTTCTCAGCACGACATCGCTGTTCGCTGCCAGCAGGGTCGATGTGCGCATGCTCCGTACGGTCAGCCTCAATGCCAATCCAGTGCAAGTGGTCGCTACGGCCGATGGTCAGCGGATTTATGCCTTGACCGACAAAGGGGAGATCCAGCTTTTCTCCGCTAATGGTGACCTGGTTGGCATTTTTGATGCCGGCCCGGATGTGACGGGTATCACTCCACAGGGGAGTAATCGGCTGGTTTTAGCGATGGGCCAGAAGCAGCAGCTGCTGTTGATTGCGTTGGAGCCGGTGGTCCAGATTTCGACTGTCGGTGCCCCGTCGATGGGACCGGATGATGCCCCGGTAACGATTGTCATTTTTGATGATTTCGAATGTCCTTATTGCGCTAAGGCGGTTCCGCTGGTCAAGGGCGTTGTGAGTGCCTACTCGGATCAGGTCAAACTAGTTTTCAAGCAATTCCCTCTCGGCATGCATAAAAATGCCCGCGCTGCGGCGATCGCCAGTTTAGCCGCCGAACAGCAGGGCAAGTTCTGGCCGTTGCATGATCTTTTGTTTGCTAACTACAACAAGTTAAATCCGGCAAAAATCGAACAGTTAGCAGAGCAGGCCGGCCTTGACATGATCCGCTTTAAGGTTGATCGCAGTAACGCCAAATTGGAACAGCAACTTAATGCCGATATGCAGGAAGGGCAGCAGATCGGAGTTCGCGGAACGCCGACCATTTTTATCAATGGGCGCCGCCTGCCGCAGCGTAGCCGGGCGGCCTTTGACCAGTTAATTACCGAAGAACTGGCAAAGTTGACCGCGGCTGAAAAAGCCAAATAATGTCTACTGTGGTCCGAGTCCATTGTGTCGGCACCGGTGACGCCTTTGGCAGCGGTGGGCGGCTAAACAGCTGCTACCACGTGGCGACAGAAAAAGAGCAACTGCTGCTCGATTGCGGTTGTTCCAGCCTGATCGGGCTGCAGCGCTGTGGCATCAATCCTGCGGACATCGATACGGTCGTCATTAGCCACCTGCATGGTGATCATTTTGGCGGCATCCCATTTTTGTTGTTGGAAGGGACCTTTGTCAGTCAACGCAAGCGCCCTTTAACCCTGATCGGTCCCCCAAGTTTGCAGCAGCAGGTGGAGGCCGCGCAGGAGGCCCTTTATCCTGGTGCGATCGGAAAAAAGCTCGGGTTCCCGCTTGTTTATCGTCAGCTCGATACGGATAGCTTCCTCGAACAGGGAGCTTTTATGATCGGTTGTTGTCAGGTTAAGCATGGCAATAGCCAGCAGGTGTATGGGCTGCGGGTTGAAGTTGCCGGGAAAGTCATTTCTTACACCGGTGATACCGAGTGGACAGATAATCTCATCCCGCTAGCTGCTGGCAGCGATCTGTTGATCGCTGAATGCTTCGCCTACGATACGCCGACACCCTCGCATCTGGATTATCAAACCCTGATGAAGAAACGCGATAAGCTTACAAGCAAGCGGTTGGTGTTAACCCATTTAGGGACGGAAATGCTCGCCCGCCAGGCAGAGTTACAGTTAGATATCGTCAGCGATGGTGACTTGATCGATCTCTAACGAGTTGACTTTTGTGGGGAACAGGCTAAATTGTAACCATAATGGTCTTGATCCTTGTCGGGGAGAAATATTATGAGTGATAACAGTTGCGTAGATTCCGGTAGCCACCATCTGCATATTTGTGAACTGAAAGCCAAAGAGCTCAATGAAGAGGTCAGGCGGTTGTTTGAAGCGCCAGCACACTTTGCTTGTACAAATTGTGGAGCCAAAGTGAGTAAAGCGGAGAATGTTTGTGCACCGAAGGCGCTTGATTGAAGCATTGAGAGGTTGAATAAAGAGCGGGGCTGCAAAAGCGAGGCATTTACTTAACGTGTTGAAAGCCGTCTCCTGAATCTGGAGGCGGCTTTCGTGCTTTCGTGCTTTCGGGAACAAGAAGTCCCCTTGGTTGTTCCAAAGGGTTAACTTACTTTGGCGCTAAAAAGCCCGCGATTTTTCCGAAACATGGTACGAGATCCTGCCATTTATGGTGAAACCCGTCACCCTGTCAGAATATCCTAAAGACTTTTGCGATCTATTTTTAAATGATATCAGAGAAGGCGATTGGTGGTATTAGAGGTAGGATCCTGCCTGTTACAAACTCCATATATAAGACGATTTCGGCTGGTCGGCAGATTGGGCAAAAAACTTACTAGTTTTGAGCCGGGGAGATGTCTACTCTACTGGAGGCGATTCAGTAGGAACAATGCCTCGCTACCACTTCATCTGTTCAAAACGAGCGATGCGGGCCTTGCAGTTCCAAAATCCCCAGCAGTATCGGCAGCTCTTACTATTATTTCCAGTAGTTTTTTTGTTTCTATCGCCACCGCCAATTCACGGGTTAAAACGAAAGCGTAATCAAACTGTCCGGTGTCTATACATTTATTAATCAGAAGGTTTCTCTCTGGCAGAAAAGTCGTCGACCGAGCTTTCTTAAAGAATCCGCAGTTCCATCAACCTTACCTTGCTTAATTCTGCACCTCCAACAGGTATTCAAGCTCGTATGGAGCAAGAGGTCCCTTTTGAGGGGCATGGGCAAACCATTTTTTAAATGACAGAATCCACTTCATTTTCAATTTCATTTCTCGATCGAAAAAATGTATCTATCGATCCAGTTCACCGTCGGCCGAGAAGCCGCAATAAACCATCCAAAGCGGTGTAAGGATGGGGAGGGCAGCCGGGGATATAGAGGTCGACCGGCAGCAAATCACCGATGCCGTTGTTGACTTCAGGACTGCCTTGGAATGGCCCGCCCCCAATAGCGCAGGCTCCCGAGGCGATAACCAGCTTCGGTTCGGGGATCGCGGCGTAGGTGTCGAGCAATGCGCTCCGCATGTTTTCGGTCACTGGGCCGGTGACCATCATGCCGTCGGCATGCCGTGGCGAAGCGACGAACTGGATACCGAAGCGGCCCAGATCGAAAACCAGGGTGCCGAGCACATTCAAGTCCGCTTCACAGGCATTACATCCACCAGCCGACACTTGCCGTAGCTTGAGAGAACGACCGAACAGTTTCAGCATCCGCTTGTTTAATTTCTCCGCCAAGCGGTGCACCTCATCTTCCAAAAACAGATCCTCGCGCTTGCGCGTCGCCAAGCGATAATCGTTACTGAAGCTTACGGCTCCCAGTTTGACCGCGGAACAGTCAGCGCAAAACAGACAGCGCCCGAGGTCGATCTGCAAGGTCCCGGTCCGCTCTTGCAATGCACCAAACGGGCAGCCGGCTACGGCCTCGGCGCGAACTGCGGGCGCCAGCTCTTGACTGACGGTCGGCAGACCGCGAAACCGCTCAGGGAGGTTAGGTTCGACCTTGGGGAATTTACCGGTACGGTGCCCCTGCCGAAGTCGTTCACGGATAATCGATAACATAAGCGCACTCCCTAAAGGTCAAAGCCGCAATACGACAGGTTGAAACTTTTGTTGCAAAGCGGAAAGTCAGAAATCTGCTCCCCGCGCAAGACCATGGCCAGACCGCTCCAGTTGTGAAACGATGGATCGACGATTTTGTAGCGAGCCAGCTGGCCCTGAGCGTCGGTCATCCCCACATGGACGATTTCACCGCGCCAACCCTCACACAACGAGACGGCGAGGCAATTGGGGGCCAAAGGACCCAACTGCTGCATCCCCTCCCCCTGCGGCAAAAGCTTGAGGGTGTCGTCCAGCAATTGATGAGATGCGTAAATTTCCCGCCGCCGGACATTGCCCCGGGCGAACACATCGCCTTCGGTTTCGATCACCGGGGTATCGAAGCTGACCACCCCGCTACCGAAGGGGTGGTGCAGACGCGCATCACGCACCAGCCCGCAGGCCCGGGCAGCGACCCCGACCAGACCCAGCTCCTCGGCATCATCGGTCGCCAGTGGGCCGGTCCCCTCAAAACGGGCCAGCACCGAAGGGCTATCGAAGCAGAGTTCGATGGCCCCACGAGTCTCAGGCTCAAGAATTTTCAGGCGTTCGAGGAGATGTTTGACCATCTCGACGTCGAGATCGAACCCTACCCCACCGGGACGGACCAAGCCGCGGCCGAAGCGACTGCCACACAGGTCCGCCATCAGGTTCAGGTAGTCTCCGCGCAAACGCCCGCAGAACGAAGCGGTCGGCAAAAACCCGACATCACCGGCCATGGCCCCGACATCGCCGACATGGTTGGCGAGCCGCTCCAGCTCCAGAGCAATGGCCCGGATCGCGTAAGCACGTGGCGAAACGTCCTGCCCGGCAAGGCTCTCAAGCACCTGACTGTAAGCGGTTGCGTGACCGATACTGGTATCCCCGGCGACGGCTTCAAGTTGATAGATGCTGGCTGGATGTGGGCCGCCGATCAGCCGCTGTTCGATGTCGCGATGCTGGAACCCGAGGGAGATCTCCAGACTCATGACCTCTTCACCGTGGCACTGAAAACGGAAATGGCCCGGCTCGATCACCCCGGCGTGGACCGGACCAACCGCTACCTCATGCACCTCTTCGCCTTCCACCCGGTAAAAATCCATATCTCCGGGGATCGGGTGCTGGCGCGGATCTCGGTCCCAGATATCGGCTGAATCGACCCAGCTGTTGTGAAAGCGGACCGGTTTCAACCAGGGGTGCCCCTCCGGTCGTACGCCGTATTGCTCGGCCAGCTCCCGTTCAAACAGGTGCAGTTGCGGGCAATCCGGGGTCAGCGCCGGGTAGCTGTTACTGACACAGGTGCGCAACAGAGCAATCTCCCCCAACCAATCGTGGCTGAGAATCGCGAACAGTTCCAAGCCGGCTGCGGATGGTTGGCCGAAAAAACTTGCGACCCGGGCATCAGCAGCCACTTCTTGCAGAAGTGATTGCCGAAACTCGGAAAAATCGAGACGCGGCAGATCGGCCAACGGGACCGAGGCTCCGTGACGAAAACGGATCAGTTTTGACTGACTCATGGCTGCACCTCCAACAGGTCAGCCGCTTGCTGCAACGCATGCTGCAGCGGTTCTGGAAGGTAGACACCAAGTATCAGCACCAGCAGCATAAAACAGAGCGGCGACAGGTAGAGCAACGGACGGTCGGTAAAACCGTTCGCCCTGACAGGAGATTCCCCCTGAGTTGCCGAGAGCACCGTCGCGCCCATACCAATGAAAACTGTGGCTAAAGACAGCAACACCAATAAGCCGATCACCAGCCGGTCGCTAGCAAAAATTCCGCGTAAAATTGTAAATTCACTCAGAAATGGGCCAAACGGTGGAGACCCGGTAATTGCCAGAAATCCGGCCAGAAACAGGGTGCCGGAGATCGGCAGTGTAACGATTGCACCACGCACTTCGGAAAGCTGTTTACTATCATAGGCCCGCTGAATATTACCGGCCGCTAGAAATAGTCCTCCTTTGGCCAAAGCATTATTAATCAGGTGCAACATGGCTCCGAAGGTTGCCAGGCCACCGATGCCGACGCCGATCGCCAGAATCCCCATGTGTTCAACCGAGGAATACGCCAGCAGTCGCTTGATATCGGGCTGACGAACCATGAAAATAGCTGCCAGCAGCAGCGAGAACAGTCCCATGCCGAGCATCGCTTGACGAGCCATCGCACCGTCGCCGGCGATTGTCATCAACTGCACTCCGCGCAGGATGGCAAGAAAAGCGACACTGGTCAGCCCCCCAGCGAGCAGTGCTCCGACCAGCCCTGGCGCTTCCCCGTAGGCATCAGGCTTCCAGCTGTGCAAGGGAGCCAGCCCCATTTTGGTGCCGAAACCGACCAACAGAAAGACGAAACCGGCATGCAGCCAAGGCTTGCTCAACAGTTGCGCCTCACCCATCAAGATATCGAAGTGCAGACTGACCGGTGACCCGCTGCCGAGGGCGGCATAAGCAATAAACAGCATGCCGAGCATCGCCAGCGCAATTCCCACCGAACAGATCATCAGGTACTTCCAGGTCGCTTCGATCGACAGTCGATTACGATTGAAATAGATCAGCGGTGCGCTGGCGATAGTGGTCGCTTCAACCGCCATCCACATCAGACCAAAGTGCCGGGCGATAATCGCCAAGCTCATGGCGCTGAGAAAAATCAGCAAACAGGGGACCATGGTTTTGTTGCCGCGGTCGCGGCGAATATCCAGATAACCCACAGCATAGATGGCACAGCCGAAAAAGAGCAGACTGGTGACAACCAGGACCAGCTTCGAGAGTGCATCCAGACCGATCCATTGCCCAGTAACCGGGAAATAATCGAGCACCAGTAACACCGCCAACAGCAGGTGCAAGCCGCTACTGATCGGCAGCAGCCAGGAACGCAGCTGGTACCAGGGGATGATCAGACTAAGAGCAGCGGCAATCAGCGGGATAACGATCAGCAGTTCAAGCATCATCCTATTCCTTCAAGGCTGAGAGACGTTCGGTGTTGAGGGTGGAAAACTCGCGACTGATCTGATTCATGACGATCCCCATGACAAAAATTCCGACCAACAAGTCAAGCAACACCCCTGCTTCGACCATCATCGGCAGCGCTGAGCTGAGCAGCACGCCGATGATAAAAATGCCATTTTCCAGCATCAGATAGCCGAGCACCTGGGTGATCGCTTTGCGCCGGGTGATCAGCAGGAGGAAACCAGCGAACATGGTCGCCAGTGCCGTCGGCACAAACAGACTCCCATGATGTTCCGGGATTAGCGGCAAAAAGTCGGCGAACAAAAACGCCCCGGCCGTGGTCAGAGCACCGAGCATCAGGGTCGGGACGAAGCCGATAATTGGTTCCATCTCGCGCCGGATCCGCACTTCACGAATCGCCCGCAGCAACAGCAGTGGGATAAAGATCCCTTTAAAAATTAAGGCACCGATTGCCAATAGCAGCGTATGACCTGACAGTCCGTGCGTTGTCAGCGGCAACAGCGCCAGCAGCGCCCCCTGTAGCGCCACCACCCGGATACAGGCAACCAGGCGAGCACTGCCGAGGGTGAAAAAGTTGATCAGGATCACGGTCAGCAGCAACGGGTTAGTAAATTCCATCATGATTTATTTCTCCAGCAATCAAATAATCTCACGATCAGTTCCTTTTCAACGCAACACCAGCACCAGGGCAAAGACTGACAATAGCGAGGTGCCGATCAGAACCTGGGGAATCCGCGGCAACTTTAACCGAGCCATGATCGACTCAATCACCCCGATCAGGATCGCCAGCCCAGCAATACCACCGAGAAACAGAGCGGCATCGCTCAGCCACCAGCCGGTCTGCCAGGGGATCGCCACCCGCACCAGCATGGCTCCGAGAACCATCATCTTCAGTGCTGCCCCGTAGAGAATCATGCCGAAGGCCGGGCCACTGTGGTCGAGGACCATCACCTCGTGAACCATCGTCAACTCCAGGTGGGTGGTGGGATCATCGAAGGGAATACGCGAGTTTTCAACCAGCAGCACGACAAACAGGCAGACCAGAATCAGACCGAGGGACGCTCCGGCTTCGCTGTGCCAGGAGGTCAACAGATGGTCACCGAACAATTGGTTAAGCGAGAGACCGCCAGAGAGGCGGGCCAACACCAACAGCGCGAACAGCATGGTCGGTTCAGCCAGACAGGAGAAAGTCACTTCGCGGGCAGCTCCCATCCCCTCAAAACTGGAACCAGTATCGAGCGCAGCCGCTGCCGTAAAAAACCGCGCCAGGCCGAACAGGTAGACAAACAGAATCAGATCCCCCTCAAAGGAGATCGGGGCAGGCAAGCCGCCAAAGGGAAGTAATAGCGAGGCCAGCAAAGGAACCGCCAGGCCAACCACTGGACCGAGCAGAAAAACCCAGGTGGTCGTGTGACTGATGACAAACCCTTTGCGCCAGAGCCGGGCCAGATCGTAATAAGGCTGCAGCAAGGGGGCACCGACCCGGCCTGCGAACCAAGCCTTGGTCTTGGTGATGATTCCCAGTTGCAATGGCGCGAACAGGAGTAACAGGGCAAAATGTAGAGCCAGGCTACTGATCATGACAAGGGTCCCTTTCAAAAGGTAAATAACGCCAGCAGCGTCATAACGGTCAGTGCCACGTAGAGCAGGTAAATAGCCAGAACCCCATTCTGGACAGCGGCGCGCGCTCGGCGGAACAGCTGCCCGATGGTTAGAAACAGGGGGCTCAACAGCCGGTCTAAAACCGCATCGGGGGTATGACTGACAAACTCGCTCTGTACCGGGAAAAGTTTCTCCACCCGCCCGCCATGACGTTCACTCCAGAGCCCGAAATTGAACAGGCGCACCAGGGAATCGGCAAAAGAACTGGCGGTGTATTGCATGCGCGGCGTCGGAAACTGGTAACCACAGCCCCAGGTTCCGATCTGTCGCGGAGCCCGCCGACTGCGTAAATGCAACCAGAGTCCCAAAACAGCCAGCAACAGCAGCAACAACCAACCACAGAGACCGATCCACTTAAGGGGGGCAAACAGGCTCGCTGGCAAGATGGCGGCATCAGAACCGGTCCAACAGGCCACCGCTGCGCGCAACAGTGGAGTCAAAGTGGTTGGTAGCAGACCGATCCCGGAGCAGGCTAAAAACAGCAGCAGCATCGGCCCGATCATCGTCGGCGAGGATTCGTCGGCCTGAGCCGCTGCTTGGCTACGTGGTTCACCGAGAAACGCGATGCCGAATACTTTGACGAAGCAGGCCAGCGCCAGGCCACCGATCAGGGCAAGCGCCGGGGCAGCCAGAACCGCAAAGCCGAGGACGGAAGAGGTTTGTTGCAATGGTTGAAACGCGCCCAAATAAATCAGCCACTCGCTGATAAAACCGTTAAAGGGTGGCAAGCCGCTGATCGCCACCGCGCCGCCAAGAAACAGAGCACCGGTCCAGGGCTGACGCTTGAGCAGCCCACCGTAATGATCGATTTCCCGACTGCCAACCGTATGAATCACTGAGCCGGCCGTCAAAAACAGCAAAGACTTGAATAAACCGTGATTGGCAACGTGCAACAGACAGCCGGCCAGACCGAGGGCGGTCAGTTCCGGCATCTGATAACTCTGTCCGAGCAGGGCCAGCCCCAGACCGAGGGCGATGATGCCGATGTTCTCAACACTGTGGTAAGCCAGCAAGCGCTTGATGTCGTGCTGCGCCAGCGCCAGCGCCACCCCCATGATGCCGGAAACCATCCCCAGCAGCAGCACGCTCCAGCCCCACCAGACGGGGATATCAGCAAACATCGAGGTGATCCGTATCAGACCATAGATGCCCATCTTGATCATCACCCCGGAGAGCAGCGCCGAGACGTGGCTGGGAGCGGCGGCATGGGCTCCGGGCAACCAGATATGCAGTGGCATCAGACCGGCTTTCATGCCGAAGCCGAACAGTCCGAGCAGAAAAATTATTCCGCTCCCTGCGACCGGCAGGCTACCTGCACCTGGAAACATCAGCGAACCTGATGCCTCACCCAGCAGGGCGAACATGGCAAACAGCGCCAAGGTGCCGGTGTGGGTGGCGATCAGGTAGATGAAACCGGCCCGGCGGCCTTCTTCTTTATGATCTTCGGTGGTAATCAGGAAAAAACCGGCCAGAGCCATCAACTCCCAACCCATCAGAAACAGGATGCTGTTATGTGCAGATAGCAGCAGAATCATCGCCCCGCTGATCACGCCGTAAAACAGGCGCAGCTTGCGCCCATTACCAGGGTGTTCAGACTGCGGCCAGTAGCGCAGCCCGTAGACTGAGCCGCAAGCAACGACCAGAAACAGGGGTAACAGAAACGCAGCGGTAATCGGATCGAGTCGCAGGGCGAAAGCTCCACCGGGCAAAGCCCAGTCGATGTTCAAGTGCGGCACCACGCCCTGACTCAGAGAGACAAGAACCGCAATCGTGCCACAGACGGCGCCGGCGATGGTCAGCAGACAGGCGAGGCGTTCACCGGCCCGGCCCTCTTTGCGGCTGAACACGCCTGGCACACCGGCCAGACTGATCAGCAGGGTCCCTGTCACAAACAAGCCCATTTCACCCATTTATGTGTCCCCCAGCCCAGAGGCTCCAAGCCATCAATACAACGCTGGCGATAAATATATAGAGCAGATAGATCGACAGTTTTCCCTGTTGCAGCCAGCGCAACTGATGGCACCGCTCAGCGACCCCCAGAAACAGGGGTTGTAGAATCCGAACCAGCACCGGATCACTCGATCGCTGGCTTAGTTCAACGGAAACAGGAAAGTGCCCTTTGACAGCGCCGCCACTGACGGCCGGGCGCATGAACTTCGGTAACAAGTGGCGAAAGGCTAACTCGGAGTAGGCTTCGCCGGTATAAGCAATACGCGGGCTTGGAAACTGATACCCGCAGCCCCAAGTCGCAGCCTGCGCCTGTGGTCGGAAGCGGCGCAGAAAAAACAGCAGCAGGGCCAGTAGCAGTAGCGCGCCCACCAATAGCAGGGCGCCATAGCCCAAGGGCTCAACCTGCTGCTTGAGAGAGGCAACAACCTCTAGATTGAGGCCGCTCACTTGGGATAACGGACGAGACAGCAAGGTCAGCGCCCCTTGCGGATAGAGCCCGATCAGCAGACAGCCGAGCAGAGGTAAGGCCATACTGATCAGCATCAGCAAGGGAGTTTCGTGGGCCTGTTCAGACGCCGCGGTTCGTGGTTCGCCAAGCAGACAGATGCCGATCAACCGCGAAAAGGTGACCAGGGCAAGAGCCCCGACCACGCCGAGCAGACCGAACAGCAGCAGCGGCAGCAGAGCACCAAAGCCGACGTGGGAAGCACCGGCAGCAGCCAAACCAAGGTAGATGAACCATTCGCTGACCAGACCATTAAATGGCGGCAGCGCAGCGATCGCCAGGCTGCCACCGATCCAGAGCAGACCGGTCAGCGGCATCCGCCGTAGCAGTCCGCCCATACGGTTCATATCCCGCGTTCCGGTTGCGTGCATCAGGGCGCCAGCACCGAGGAACATGACCCCTTTAAAGAGCGCGTGATTCCAGAGATGCAACAGCCCTCCGGCATAAGCCAGCAACGCAATCGTTGGATGACCTTCGGCCGTGGCGACCATGCCGAAACCGAGACCGAGCAGGATGATGCCGACATTTTCCACGGTCGAATAAGCTAGGCAACGCTTGATGTCGCTTTGTTGCGCGGCCAGAGAGATCCCGTAAAGCGCTCCGGTGGCACCGAGCGAGGCGAGCAGCCAGCCCCACCAAGAAGGTGCTGGCGGCAGCAGGCTGAGCATCCGTAAAATACCGTAGATACCGGTTTTGATCAGCACGCCGGACATCAACGCGGAAACATGGCTGGGGGCGGCCGGGTGTGCATCCGGCAACCAGATATGGATCGGGAACAGCCCGGCCTTGACGCCAAAACCGAACAGCGCCAACAGGTAAAGCAGCGCAGCACTGGATAGCGGCAACTGCGCCAGTGGGCCAAAATCGCTGAAGTTAAGGCTGTCGCACCAGCTACCAGCAAGAATAAACAGTGCCAGTAACAGCATCATGCCGAGATGTGCGGCCAACAGGTAAAGCCACGCCGCCTTGCGCACCTCTTGCTGGCGGTGGTTCCAAGCAACCAGGAAGAAGGAGCTGATGGTCATGATTTCCCAGGCGGCCAGGAACAGGACGACATTGGCGGCGGTCACTACCAGCAGCATGGCAGCTATCATGATGTTGAAGAAAAACCAATGTGGGCCCAGTGGCCGGCTCTCGCCGTCATGGCGCAGGTAAGGACCGGCGTAGAGGGTACAGAAGAATGACAAAACAGAGATCGGCAGGATAAAAAATGCCGCCAGCGGGTCGATCAGCAACGTGAATTCCCCACCGGGGACCGGCCAGGGCAAACTTTGCGCAAGGGTTTCACCGCTCAACAGAACCTTGAGTGCCACCAACCCGGACAGGCAGACGGCAAGCAGTGCGCTACCAGTGCCCAGCAGCGAGGCAAGCGGAGAACGACGGACCGGCAAAGCAACCAGGCTGCCGCCTAAAAGAATGGCTAGTGCAAAATAAAACAGGTTCATTGTTTCGACTCAGACTCCACGCGAATCTCACTCTTCAACTTCTCTATCAGCCTTTGATCTTTCCTTCTACTTTTGCCAGAGCCGCAAAAATCTTTTCTCTGCTGGCTTCGCTGTTCAGCACCTGGACAAACGCTGGATCCCGAAGGACAAACGCAACTCGGGAGAGCAGATGCAAGTGAGAGCGGAGGCTCGGGGCGATGATCGGCAACAGGATTGAAACCAGCTGTCCGTCTAGCGCTTTAAAATCGACCGGTTGTTCAAGAAAACAGAGCGTTACCGTCGGCCGCAGGACATTTATCAGCCCGGGGCTGCGGGGGTGGGGAATGGCGATACCGTTATTAATCGCTGTTGACGCAAGTTTTTCCCGGGTAATCAGCAGCTGTTCCAGATAGTGGCGATCAGTCTCTTCCGGCAGGCGCAAGTGCATGATCGCCGCGGAAAGGGCGTCCTCCCGACTTTTCCCTTCAATCCGATAGAAGACTCCACCAGCCTCCAGTGCCTGGTAGAGAGTTGGTAACGCTTCGTCCTCCGACTCAGGCTCACTGAACGCTTCAACCGCAACTCCCTTCCGCTGGGAGGTCGCCCATTCGAGCAGCTCGGCCCGGTTAAAACGATAGTTTTCATGGACCTTGTAGGCCGGCAGGATTTCTTGCTTGATCCAACGGTAAATGGTTTTTTCCGAGACCGAGAGCAAGGCCGCCGCATCTCTGACAGATATGTTCATTTATCCTCTTTATGTGACAAGAGTCACTTCAATGGGACATCTGTGGACACTATTGATTTCAACGAGACTATTGTCAAGAGAGAATTTGTTTCGACTCGTTACTCTCCGAGCGTCGTCAAACAGATCCTTGCGGCGGTTGACAGGCAAACATTCGACTTGGTAATCTCCGGCTGAATCCAATTATTTAGAAATATCCGCCTCAAAGGACAGTAATGAATACTTCGGTCAAAGACGCCGCCAATCTCTTGAGCGTTTCAGAAAAAACGATTTATCGCTGGATTAAACAGGAGATTGTCCCTGTCTACCGGGTTAACGAACAATACCGTTTCAACCGATCGGAACTACTCGAATGGGCCACCTCGCGGCGAATGGGAATTTCTCCAGATGCGTTCCACGAACCGGAAGCTGTTGGGACACCCTTGCCTAAACTGGTCGCATCGCTGGAAACCGGGGGAATTATCTACCGCCTTGGTGGAGAGACCCGCGAAGGGGTTATGTCCAACTTGGTTGACGAGTTGCGTTTACCGGAAGAGGTTGATCGGGATTATCTGCTCAAGGTACTGAACGCTCGGGAAGAGCTGGCGTCAACAGGAGTCGGCAACGGCATTGCCATTCCCCACCCCCGCAACCCGGTGCTGCTACATATCACCAAGCCGAGCATTTCCTTGGCATTTCTGGAAGATCCTGTTGATTTTCTCGCCCTGGACGGAAAACCGATCCATACGCTGTTCTGTCTGATTTCACCGACATTGCGGGCCCACCTGCATCTGCTTTCAAAGCTCAGTTTTGCCATGCGCGATCCCGGCTTCAAGACGGCGATAGAAAACCAGGGTAGCCGAGAGGAAATCTTTACCGCTCTAAAGCAGGTGAAAGAAATTACCCTTCGCTAAAAAAAATTTGACTCGTTCAAAAACACATCAACTCTTAATATTACTGAGGAAAGAATTTGTAAGCTAAGTTGCTTAGGGTTGTTCACTTAGAAGTTGTGCCAGGCGACCGGCGTAACCAGTAAGCCCCTTCGTAAATATCCGGTCAAAAGGGGTTGTCATATATCGATCGGAATTTTGATGAGGCCTGCTTCAGCCAAGGACTTAAAGCACATCCTTCGGCAGAAAGTTCGTCTCAAAACTTGTGAGTTTCTTGATTAACCGCCACCTCCATAATTTGGGGTGGCAGTTTTGTTTCATAATAGGTAGTCGCATTCAGTCATATATAATGCAAGGGTCACCTAAAAAAGATTTTTCCTGAAAAAGTGCTCCCGCTTTTTAAACAGATCAAAACCGTTAACGTTTGCCACCCTGCGCCCTGCGATCAGGTTGTCTGCGAAAAACGTTTTACTATTTCCTCAGCGATGGCAAATATCCCGATCCCGGTCGGACAGGCTCGATCACAGCGGCCACAGGCAACACAGCCGAGTTCTCCCCAGCGTTCAACATCCGCCGCAAGTTTGTGATGAATCCGCCGCCGGGTGCGCAGGGCTTCGGTGCCGAGGGGATTATGGCCGCTGGCTTCCCGCATAAAGGCATCCAGCTGGCAGGAATCCCAGACCCGGCTGCGTTCGGTTATTCCATCGGATTGACGGTCCTGGACACAAAAGCAGCTGCAGGTCGGACAGACGAGATTGCAGCCACTGCAGAGGATGCAGCGGTCAGCGATTTCCTTCCAGAATTCATCAGGCACCAAATCGTCACGTAACAGCCGACTGGCCTGTTGCAGGAGTTCTGTCGTTCCGCTGCCACCTTCACACAACTTACGCAAGGTAACAAGTTGCGCGCTGTCTGCCGCAGGGAGATTGTCCAGCAGCCTTTTCCCTTGCGGTGAATAGCCGACAGCCAGCCAGCCGTCTTTTTCAGCGACCAGTTCGAAATCGCAGTGTCCATCAGCCAACGGCAGATAATTATGGTTTTCACCGGCCGCACCGGTCAGGCCGATTAGCAGCGCATCGTTGCGCCGGCGCAGATAGACGTCGTCGGCCGGTGCTGTGGAAAAAAAGCGATCGAGAAAAGCAATCCCGGCCAGATCGGCCCGGTCCAGTCCGAACAGCGCCAAGGGGCTGTCCGCAGCCGTTGGCAGTTGACACGAGCCATTGGCGGAAATGGTTAACAGCGGCTCGGTTTGGGGGAAAAAGAACGCCGTTGGTTTGCGCTGAATCCGTGCCCCGCAAAGGGACAGCTGTCCACTGCCGTAGGCAGCTAACTGCCGGCTACCGTCAGGGAGGAGTTGCGGGACTTGGAGCCGAAATTCTGCGGCGATCTCTTCCAGCAGCTTTTTCAGATCGATTTGCTTCAAGCGTTTCAGCACGGCTCAATCCTAACCGCACAAACCTTGAATTCGGGGATTCCCGATTCAGGATCAAGGGTGTTGTTGGTTAAGGCGTTGGCCGCCCCTTCGGCAAAATGGAAGGGGATGAAGACCTGTCCCGGCGGAACCTTGCTGGTTAATTGAGCGGCACAGCTGATCGTTCCGCGGCGGCTACTGATACTGATCTGCTGTCGACCAGAAATATGGTGCTTTATCGCATCTTCAGGGTTGATTTCGACATAAGCGCCGCGCTCTTCCCGATCTAGCAGGTGGCTGCGGCGGGTCATACTGCCGGTGTGCCAGTGAAAATAGCTGCGACCAGTATTGAGAAAAAAGGGATATTCGGCATCAGGCAGTTCCATTGAGGGTCGATAGTCGACCGGGCTGAAGCGCCCTTTGCCCCGGGTGCATTGCTGGCGATGGAGGATCGGGGTGCCGGGGTGCTCGTTATCCGGACAGGGCCATTGCAAACCGTTCCCTTCCAAGCGCTCATAACTGATGCCGCCGTAGCTGGGGGTGAGAGCGGCGATTTCGGTCATGATCTGGTCCGGGCTGGAATAGTCGCTTTTTAACCCGCAGCGTTGCGACAACGCTGCAAGAATCTGCCAGTCGGCTCTCGCTTCGGCTGGCGGCTCAACCGCTTTGCGGCCGCGTTGCACCCGTCTTTCTGTTGAGGTGAAGCTGCCATTGCGTTCGGCGTAACAGGCTGCCGGTAGAATCACATCGGCCAACTGTGCGGTTTCGGTCGAAAAAATATCGATCACGGCGAGGAAGTCGAGCTGCTGCAAGGCTTTTTTGACCAGTGTCTGGTTGGCGTCGGAGAGCATCGGGTTTTCACCGAGGATCAGCATACCGCGTATTTTGCCTTCGGCTGCCGCTTCAATCGCATGGGTCGACATCAGCCCCGCTGTTTCCGGTAACGCCACCCCCCAGGCAGCGGAGAATTTCTGCCGGGCCGTCGGGTCCGCCACCTTCTGGTAGCCGGTGTAGACATCTGGCAATGCTCCCATATCACATGCCCCTTGGACATTGTTTTGCCCGCGCAGCGGATTGACGCCGGTGCCGGGGAGACCGAGATTGCCCGTCAGCAGCGCCAGATTGGACACCGCCCGCACGTTATCGACACCGTGGCTGTGCTGGGTGATGCCCATCGCGTAGACGATCATCGCTTTTTCCGCTTTGGCGAACAATCGTGCCGCTTCGACGATCTGATTTGGCAGCAAACCGGTTATTTTCGACACATGGTCAGGGGCGAACGGCTGCAGCGATTGTTGCAGGTCGGCAAAATTTTCCGTTCGTTCGGCGATAAAGGCGCTATCCTCCAAGCCGTCCTGGAGGATTTGCCGCATCATTCCATTCAGGAGCGCCACGTCACTGCCGTTTTGCTGGCGCAGGTGCAAGTCGGCGTGGCGAGAGAGGCGGATTTTACGACTATCGGCGACGATCAATTTGGCGCCACGTTGTACCGCCTGCAGAATCCGGCTGCCGATCAGGGGGTGCTGCTCGGTGGTATTGGAGCCGATGACGAAGATCAGCTCGGTTTCGTTAAAGCAACTCAAGCTGTTGGTCATCGCCCCCGAGCCAAGGGTTTCGACTAGTCCGGTCACGGTCGAAGAATGGCAGAGGCGCGCGCAATGGTCGATGTTATTGGTGCCGTAGCCGGCACGCGCCAGTTTCATCAACAGGTAATTTTCTTCGTTGCTGACCTTGGCCGAAGAGAGGAACATCAAGCTGTTAGGACCATACTTATCAGCAATCCCGCGCAAATTATCATGCACCAGGTCAAGAGCCGTCTGCCAGTCGCTTGACTGCATGGCCCCGTCTTTCTGGATCTGTGGCGTTTGCAGGCGGTCGGGGTGATTAACAAACGCATGGGCGTTCCAGCCTTTGATGCAGAGTTGCCCGCGACTGGTCGGGTGATTGCCGGCCGGCTCGACTCCGGTTAGCCGTCCCTTGCCATCACTGAGCAAGTAAAAATTACAGCCGGTGCCGCAGTAGGGGCAGGTGGTCAGGGTCGCTGTCATAACGCCCCGCGTAAATGTTCGATCTCTTCCAGCCAGAAGATCGGTCCATCGCAGCAGCAGGTCAGGTGCTCGATACTGCAATGGCCGCACTTGCCAACGCCGCAGCGCATCTGTCGTTCCAGCGACAACATAATCTGTTGCGGACCGGACAATCCCATTTTTCGCAGCTGCCCGATCACCGGTCGGTACATTGCAGGCGGCCCGACCACCACGGCGCAACAGTTATTCGCCTCGATTTGAATGTCGCTCAGCAGGTTGGTGATCAGCCCGGTTTCACCGTCGAAGCAGGAGTCTGCCGGATTGTTATCAACCGTATAGCGACAACTGAATTGGTCACTCAGGTGCCAGCCAGGCAGTTCGTCGCGAAACATCAGGTCTTGCGGAGAGCGGGCACCGTAAAGGATATGCACGGAATCGAAATCGTCACGCTGGCGATAACAATGCTGGATCAACGAACGCAGCGGCGCCAGACCGCAACCACCGGCGATCAGCAGCAACTGTTTGCCAGACAGGGCGTCAAGTTGGAACGGTCGGCCGAAGGGGCCGCGGATACCGATTTGCGCGCCCGGCTGCAGTTGGTGCAAGGCGCTGGTCAGAGTCCCGGCCTTACGCACCCCCAGTTCGAACTCGCCAGCGCCGCTGGGTGCACTAGCAAGCGAGATCGGCGCTTCAGTTAGCCCCGCAATCGAGACCTGAACAAACTGGCCAGGTTGATGATTCAGCTTGCTGCCATCACTCAGCTGTAAGCTGAACAGCTTTTCCTGTGGAGTCAGCGCGCTGACTGCCAGTAAGCGGCAGGGACGAGGGGCATAGAGAGAGGTCTGTGTCGCTGCTGTCTGATCCATGAATTATCCGCACGAGAGAAGTAAACCGGCATTCTAGCTGAATTAGCGCAGTCTGCAAAGCCAGCAGCGGAAAAATTGCTGTAATCTTTAGGGAAATGTTCGCTCAGGGTCGGGATTTTCCGTCGCTAACGGGAATCCCGACCCTGAAGTCTTTATTTCAGGACGTCTTCCAGCAAGGTGCCGAGACCATCCCCGCCCTTGCCTTTGACAAAGGAAAGGACGATGGGAATGAATTTAGCCGCCATGCCAGAATCAAGGTCGAGAGATTTGAAGCCACTGATCAACCCGGCCATGTCTCCCAAATGACCGGCCTTGTGACCAAATGCGGAGGCAATGCCGCCGATCGCGCTGGCCACTCCGCCCGGCTTCGGTGCCGCGGACAGCACGTCATCCATTTCCGGAATCAATTCAGCAACCCGGCCGAATTCATCAGGACCAAGTTTATCCTTGGCGAGATTAAAAATCATCCCGGCACCACCTTTGGCCTGCTCTTCCGAAACTCCTAACTGTTTGACGATTTCCTGTAGTAATTCCATGGATATTCTCCTTTATCGGAACTTGTCCCTGACAGCATTATCCCAAAGGCCGTCTGGTGAAAGTGGCAGGGGAATAAACAGTGAATTGCAGCTTGTGGGTGGGTCTTAAATTAGTACTGTGAAACGGCCGGAAGTCAAGTCCAGCGGAAGATCTTTAGCGCGCCACATTGAACCGAATCGGTGAGCTCTTTTGTCGGCCTCAATGCAGAGTGTGCGGGTAATTCGTTTAGGCAGAGGGCGGCTGGAAACGAAGAAGTAAAATCCATCATGCCACCTTGTTCGAAACAACAATCTTTGCTCAGAGTTTTCCCCCTCTACCTTCCATCAGCGCCTCAACCAGGAGACCGGTCGGAACCGCCAGCGCAATGGTGACCGCCGCGCGACCGAGGGAGAAGGGCCAGCCAAGAAAGCCGACTTCGATGGGGATCATCTGCAGTTTGACCGCGTAACTGGTCAGGACGATGGTGACCACTGCCCAGCGTGCGCCCTGTTTCTGGATGCTCATCAACAGCGGAAAGATAATGTAGGCCGGTCCGATCAGTACCGTTCCGCAGAGCGCCGCGATCAACAGCCCCTTGACGCCTCCTTCGCGACCGAGCAGGCGGACGATAAGTTCGCGACTTATCCAGACCTGCAGCAGGCCGACCAGGCCGAAGACGGCAGTGATCAGCAACAGCACCGAGACAAAGGTATTGGCCCCTATAGAGAAGGCATTTGCAGCGCGCTCCGGGGCAACGACGAAGGCCCAAAGATAAAGAGCGATGGTCAGCAGTAACAACCATTGGCTGCGCAGCAGGGTGCGGATCATAGCAGCACCCCGAGCAGCAGGCCGCAGAGCATGGCGGCGAGAAAGCCAGTGCCGTTACGCAGCAGCGCAAAACGAATGCCGAAGGTTTGGGCTTCGAACGGCAGGGTGATGATGCCGACGGAGATCCAACTGAGGATAAAGGCGGCAATCGCCGGTGGCCAGGCACCGGCGTCCAGCAGTGAGCCAGCCAGAGGATAGGCAGCCAGCGGTGGACCGATGGCGACCGCCCCGGCTGCGGTAGCGATCAGCAGCGCCTGTATGCCGCTCGATTCACCCAGCCAGCGACTGACCAGTTGCGGCGGCAAAAATTCCTGAAACAGGCCGACCAGACCGAAAACAGCGACCAGCAAGGGCAATAGTTTTAGTAGCGACTGCCCGCCAATCTTGAGCGATTGCTGACTTTTCTGCCGATCGAGGCTGAATAAAACCAGGTAGCAACTGCCGATCAGCAGCAGATAAATGAGTCCAACAGAGAACATAAAAATTGACCTGCAAAGTTGTTGATTGAGCGTTTGTGCAGTATCCTACTGTGAATGCAAACTGTACACAATGATCCAGATCAAAATGTTGACTTGACAGGGCAAACCAGTTCTGTATAATCTTTACCGATTTGGTAACAAATAAACTGATAAACCAAGGAGAGGAACCAATGAAAAAATTTGTTTGTACTATTTGTGGCTATGTTCACGAGGGAGATTGCGCACCGGAGTTCTGCCCACAGTGTAAGGCGCCAGCCGCCAAGTTTGTTGAGCAGGATGCTTCTGCCGGTCTGCAGTGGGCTGATGAGCACCGCATTGGTGTTGCCAAGGACATTGATCCAGAGATCATCGAAGGTCTAAAGATGAATTTCACCGGCGAGTGCACCGAAGTCGGTATGTACCTGGCTATGAGCCGTCAGGCTGAGCGCGAAGGTTACCCGGAGATCGGCGAAGCCTACAAGCGGATCGCTTGGGAAGAAGCTGAGCATGCTGCCAAGTTCGCTGAACTGCTCGGTGATGTGCTGGTTGCCGATACCAAGGAAAACCTCAAGGCGCGGATTGCCGCTGAGCATGGTGCTTGTCAGGGAAAGAAGGATCTGGCCACCAAGGCTAAGCAGCTTAATCTCGATGCTATTCATGATACCGTTCATGAAATGTGTAAAGACGAAGCCCGTCATGGTTCGGCTTTTGCCGGGATGCTGAAGCGTTATTTCGGCGAGTAATAGTTTTTATCGATAAATTGAAAAGGCCTTCCAGATGGGGGGCCTTTTTTTGTTGGAGTTAAAGGCGAAAACCGGCGGGTCCCGGCCCGCCAGCCGGGTTCATTTTCTTTGTGTCGACAAAGAAAACAGAACCAAAAGAAAACGACCCCATTGTTTCCGCCCGCTGCGCGGGAACCTGCGTTCCGCAGATATTTCAGGGCCGCTCCCATGCGCTGCGCTTAACCTCGCGGCAAACCTCCTGAAAAATCTGCTCCACTCCGGCGGAAGCAAAGGGGAGGAAAAGAAAAATTTAGCAATCCGCTGACCCCACCACCCCGTATGACGCCGCCGAAGAGCAGTGAAGCGGTGCAGGGTTTCGAAGAAAAACTGTTTGAGCCGTCAGGCGAGTTTTTTTCTGAGCTGCACAGCGCAGCGAAACGGAGGGAACCCGCCATGTTTTTGGCGGGCAAGGAGTTCGGGCGCATTTCTTTGCTTCGTTTCTTTGAGCGTACAAAGAAATGAAGGCGTCGAGCGGGGCCGCAACCCCGCGACCTTGACGTTGATTGAAATCGCTAAATATCACCAAGAGACAGGCGCAACCGCTCAATACTCTCCAGCAACAGTTGGTCGTTAGCACTGTTTGCTGCAGAATCCGCTTTTTCCAACAGCATTTTTCCCATGACCAACCGTTTCTGACTAAAAGCACTCCGCGCAGCCCGGAACAACCGATCGGCAGCCATTTGCTGATTTTCTGCCGCCAGATAGGCTGTCCCAGCCTTGTGCAGAGCAGCAACCATCTGCCGATATTGATGCGCCTGTTGCTGCAATAAACTTTGTTGATCGAAGGCAGCGGCGGCTTCAAGCGGTTGCTCCTGCAACAGAGCGATGCAGCCCTGCAGCCCTGCTCGGCTGGCGGCAATGGCGGGCTGACTGTCGCTGGTAGACAGCGAAGCGGTCTTGGCCAGTTCCTGCTCTGCTAGCAACAGATCCCCCGCTTCACAGGCGAGTAGCCCGTTCAATAGTTGGATTTGTCGACGCAGCTGTTGCCCGGTGGTTGAAGACTGGAGCAGTTGGCTCGTGATGCTGCGCGCGCGGGTTATATCGTTTTGCAGCCAGGCAAGCCTGGCCTCCAGCAGCAGGATTTCATCCAGACTTCCCCCCGAACGGCGGTTTTCGTTCTTGGCTTCCTGCAGCGAGCGGTCGGCTGCGGTAAAATCGTCCAGTTGCATCTGCGTGGCGGCCAGATTGAAGGCCGCATCGGAGATATCTTCAGTCCGATCCATCAGTCGACCCCGTTCCAGGGCGCGGGCGAACAAACTGCTGGCCAGGCGGAATTGGCCAAGATCAAAAGCATCGCGTCCGGATTGCATATTGTCGAGCCATTGCTGGTCGTTTTTTTTGCTTAGTGGTTCAGTGATGGGTGTTCCAGCGCAAGCGCTGAGCAACAGGCTAAGCAGCAGGGTACAACAGCAGAAGAGGAATAATTGCAATTGCCGGTTCATGGCTGCGGTCTTTCTGCGCCGATCTGTGCGCTGGGGATTTTACCGGGGCGCTGCTGCGGTTCTACATAATCACGCACCAGCCAATGTCGTTGCAGGCCAAGAGTCAGCCGTTCGATCTCGCTCAGGGTGTTTTTTGTCTGCAGCAAAAGTCCCGGCAGGGCCGTCAGTTCGTCACCGACCTCCTGAGCTATTGCCGGTAACTGACTGCTGGCTTGCTGCAGGTCACTCAATATCGAACCGGTCTGTTCCATCAACTCTGGCAATGGTTGCAGGTGTTCGCCCAAATCATCAGCCGCCTTGCCCAGTTTATCGCCGGTCACATTTGCCGTTTGTAGAACGTTCTGTAATTGATCCAGCGCAGCATCAAGTCTGGCCACAGTGCCGAGGATCTCCTTGGCCAAGGTTTGATCGTTGAGCAACATTGGCAGGGTCCCGCTGCCCTGTTCCAGGTTGCTGGCAATGCGGTTCGCTTTGGCCAGCAGGGTTTGTACCGACCCTGCTGGATCCCGTAATTCGGCGGCGAGCTTGGTGTACTCCTGCAGGGTTGGCAGGGTGGCACTTTCGACGCTGGCGAGAATTTCGGTCACCACGGTTTTCAGATCTTTTTCGGCGCTGGCGATAAGGACCGGTGTGTCGATCGGTAGTTCCGTGCCCTTGCCGCGACTGATCTCGATAAATTGACCACCGACCAAACTGATTGAGTGGCGGATAACCACCTTCGAGTCACTGCGGACAAAGGGATAAAAATCGGGGTCGAGGCGCAGTTCGGCAATCATCCGTCTTTCCGGGTTGATGTAGATTTGCTGCACCTGCCCGGCAATGGTACCGAGGATTTCGACATCGGCCTCCTCGCGTAAGCCGTGCGCTCCTTCTGTTGGCAGTAAAATCAGCAATTTCTTTTCCGGGGAAAACCAACGTTGGGCCCCGGCGATAAAGAACAGTCCCGTCAATGCCAGCAACAGGCTGACGATGACAAAACTGCCTGTTATTTCATTGACGTAGCGCAGTTTTCGACCTCTGTACATCAGCCCTCCTTGCGACTTAATTGCATGCGCGAGCCGAACATCGTGCCGCGCTGACTGGCGTTAATCGCCGGCTCATTCCAAATTTCTGCCGCACCGGTGGTCCAGATAATCGTCGTTCCTTTTTTGCGCGCGCTGCGCAGCGCATTGAGCAGTGGCGGCATGATTTCTGGATAAAGGTTTTGCGTCGGTTGTTCCAGAATCATCAGCTCCGGCTGGCCGCAAAAGGCTCGGATCAGCGCGGCGCGGTCAAGATCCTCGCTGCGGGTTTTGCTCGGCGAGCCGAGGGGCAATCCAGGCAGACCGAAAAAAAGCGCCAGTGCCGCCGCCTCAGCTTCAATCTCGTTAAGCGAGCGCAGGCTGTGATGTTGCTGCGCCAGGCAGATGTTGGCACTGACGGAAAGGGCGGAATACCAGTTCTGTCCGGCAAAGACCCGACCACAGCGACCGCGTTGGCTTGCCGCCTGCGCTGCAGAACGCTGCCGCCAGTCTTGGCCATTGAAGCAAACCTGTCCGTGGCGGGGATCGATTAAGCCCAGCAGCAGATCGGCCAGTGGCGTGTGCAGGTGGCCGCGTTCCAAGCGGAGCAGCAGGAGTTCTCCCGGCTGCAGGCTGAAATTGATTCCCCAGAGCGGGACGTCGTAGTTGGGATCCGGATCGGTCGAAACAGCGTGCAGGCTCAGCCTTGGCGGTTGTTGCGGCATCGGCATGAAGGTCTCTCTGCGCTGGGTTGCAGTCGTCATCCGAAATCCTTGTTTAAATATAGGTTAGCAAAGAGACTAGTGAAGAGGTCAAAAACAACGCGCGTACCGAGTTGGCCAGGGCGCGTTTAGTCGCGGCAGGGATATTGGCTGTCGAACCGCTGATTCTTAGCCCTTCGCTACAGCAGATAATCCCGGTGAACAGGGCCGGCAGCAGACTTTTGACCAGAAAATTGACCAGATCGAGAGCGTCGATCGAGTCATGAATGCTTTGGATAAAGGTGGCCGGATCGCTGATGTTCGGCGTTAACAGGGTACTGAACAGGTACCCACTGGTAAAAGAACCGGCGAGAAAAAACAGGTTGAGACAAAAGACCGCAACGCAAAGTCCCAGAACCCGTGGCAAAACCAGATAAACAAAGGGGTCGAGCCCCTGAGAGTCGAGGACCCTGACTTCGCCTGAGATGGTCATTTGTCCCAGCTCGGCAGTCATTGTCGTACCGTTGCGGCCGATCGCCAGCAAGTTGGTCAGCACCGGGACCGCCTCACGAATCAGGATCGTGACCAGCAGCGGCCCGAGCAGCTTGGGCTGGCCGATTTTATGCATCCAGACCAGCGATTGCGCGACCACTGAGACGCCGACGGCGATAGAAACGTAGAGCACGAAGCGGGTCGCCTGTACCCCGGTGGAATAGATTTGCTGGACCAGTTCGGCGCGGACTGTCCGTACCCAGGTTTGGCGGCGGGACGAGACCGAAAAAATCGCCCAGAGCATGGCCGCGAGGTAGCGCAGTTCGTACCAGATCGTCAGGGTGCTGTTTCCCCAGCTGGCGACCCTGTTCATGGCGACTCCTGAGTTCCGGTCAGCAGATAGGTGGTGATTTCGCCACTGCCCGGCAGATAGAATGCCCCCCGCTCTTCAAGGATAAAGCTGTCCCGCAGCAGGGCAAAGCTGGCGGCGCTGGTCTGGATTGAACCGGGCAGGCCGAAGTTTTTCAATTGCTCGGCATTCTGTACCGTTTCTCCCCAAAGATCATAGGCCAAGCGAGCGCTGCCGATTACTCCGGCAATCACCGGACCGCTGTCGATACCGATTCGCAGTTGCAACGGCTCATTGGCGTGTCGGTAGAGGTCGACGATCTCCTGTTGCATCGCCAACGCCATGGAGGCGACGGCGGCGGCGTGGTCCGGGCGTGGTTCGAGGATTCCGCCGGCGACCATATACGAATCGCCAATGGTTTTGATCTTTTCCAGGCCGAAGCTATCGGCCAGACGGTCAAAGCGACAGAACAGCTGATTGAGAAGTTCAACGATTTCAATCGGGGACATCCTCGCGGCCAGGCTGGCAAAGTTGTTGATGTCGGCAAACAGCACCGAGGCATCGGCAAAGCTGTCGGCGATCACCCCGGGTGATTTTTTCAGTTGGTCGGCAATCGCTTGGGGGAAGATGCTCAGCAGTAAGCGTTCGGAGTTCTCCTGCTCACTGCGCAGCAGCTGGTTTTTTTCCTGCAGGCTCTGCTCCAGCTCGATAATCCGCATGCCAGCGCGAACTCGCGCCAACAATTCATTTTTGTCATACGGTTTGGTGACATAATCGTTGGCCCCGGCATCCATCGCTTGGACCAGATCGGCCTTGGCATCCCGCGCGGTGACCAGAATCAGATAGACGTAACGCCCCTTGACGGTGGCACAGATTTTTTCGATCAGTTCCAGCCCGCCCATGTTCGGCATCTGCCAGTCGGTGAGCACCAGACAGAATTCCTGCTGCTGGAAAATTTCCCAGGCCTGCTCGCCGTCTTCGGCACAGGTCACCTGGAAGTTGTCCTTTTCCAGGATCCGCTGCAGCAGCAGTCGGGAATCGAGATCGTCTTCTGCAATCAGTATGCGCACGTCGTCATGATCCTTCGGTCGTTAGGTTGCAACGTAGACCACTTCAATCCGCTCCAGATAATCGGACAGCTCTTCCAGTTTGCTTTCAATCTCTTTTGCCGCTCGCTTTTCGGCCGCCTGCTGCAGCTGCTGGCTGATGCAGGTGATGGCGTCAAAACCATAGCCGCCGCCGACCCCCTTCAGGGTATGGGCCAACTGGCTGATCTGGACAAAATCGTTGTTTTCCAGCGCCGCGCCAAGGGTCAGCAGATCCTGCTGGCGGCGCTCTAGAAAGCCGGGGATCAAGTCTTCCAGGTCGGCATCGACCTGGATGATAATTTTATTTGTCTGTGCCGGGTGTTGTTCCATGTTCTTGCCTCTTCTTTGGGGGGATTTTCACGGTTTGCGACTGAAACGGTCAATCACCTCCAACAACACGGCTTTTTTTATCGGTTTGGTCAGGTGAGCATGACAACCGGCATCGAGACTTTTTTGCGTATCGGCCTGCTGGGCAAAAGCAGTCAGGGCGATGATCGGGGTTTCGGCGCGGCCTTGTTGTTGTTCCCAGAGGCGGATCTCGCGACTGGCAGTGTAACCATCCTTGATCGGCATCTGCATGTCCATCAACACCAGATCATAGCCTCCAGCGCGAAACTTGTTTACGGCGATTTCGCCATTTTCCGCCAACTCAATCTGATAGGGAAGCTTTTTCAGAAAGGAGGTCACCAGCAGTCGGTTGTCTTCGGAATCATCGACCAATAGAATTTTCAACGAGCGGTGAGCGCTGGTCGCCTCCGCAGGGACTGCAGTTGTTTGTGCAACTGGTTGGCTCGGCTGCAGCGCGCGGGTGATGGCCTGCTGCAGGTCTTTGCGTTTGATCGGTTTGACCATATAGTCGGCCAACCCCAGCTGTTTGGCGTGAGCGATATCTCCGGCCCGGTTGTCCGAGGTCAGCATCATCAGGGTCGTTCCGGCAAGAGTGCTGCTTTGCTGGATTTTTTCGGCGACTTCGAAACCGTCCATTTTTGGCATGCGGCAATCGAGCAGCACCAATTCAAAGGGTTTTTGCTCGGTTTTGGCCTGTAGCATTTGCTCCAGGCCAAGGGGGCCATTTTCCGCCTCGGCGACCAGCGCCCCCCAACTTGACAGGGTTTCGCGCAGCACCAGCCGATTGGTGGCACAGTCATCGATCAGCAACACACGCAGATCGCTAAGATCAACACCAACTTCTGGTAGCGCGTCAGTCTGGGCTAAATCAAAGTGACAGCTGAAAAAGAAAGTACTGCCCTGTCCCGGCTGGCTTTCGACCCAAAGTTTACCGCCGAACGCTTCGACAATCCGTTTGGAGATATTCAGCCCCAGACCCGTGCCGCCATACTGCCGGGTGGTCGAGGCGTCGACCTGGGTAAAACGTTCGAAAATTGCTTGTTGTTGGTCGGCTGGAATGCCGATGCCGGTGTCACTGACGCTGAACAGCAGTTTAAGTGGTTGTTCCAGCGTCGTTGGTTGCACCGCGCGGACCTCAAGGGTGACATCCCCCTGATCGGTAAATTTGATCGCGTTACCGATCAGGTTAACCAGCACCTGGCGCAAGCGCAGCGGATCGCCCTGCAGTCGCTCGGGGGTTCCTGGAGGCAAGTGACAGGCCAGCTCCAAGCCTTTTTTATGCGCCCGCAAGGCGAGGATTTCGCAGGTTTTCTCCATCACCTCGCGCAGGTCGAAGTCGATCATCTCCAGCTCCAGGTGCCCCGCTTCCAGCTTACTGATGTCGAGAATGTCGTTTATCAGGCTGAGCAAATTTTCTCCCGCCGATTGAAAAACCTGCACATATTCACGTTGTTCGACGGTCAGTTGGGTCTCGTCAAGCAGCTCCGCCATGCCGATGATGGCATTCATCGGCGTGCGTATTTCGTGGCTCATACTGGCCAGAAAGTCACTCTTGGCCTGGCTGGCGGCCTCGGCTTGATCTTTAGCCGTAAGCAGCTCCTGTTCGACCAGTTTGCGGTCGGTAATATCGCGAATGATACCAGTAAACAGCCGTTTGCTTTCGAGGTGCACCTCGCTGACGGCCAGATCGATAGGAAACTGACTGCCATCCTTGCGGCGACCGGTCACCTCACGCCCTTTACCTATAATTTTTTTTTGTCCTGATTCAAGATAGTGGCGCAGATAGCCGTCATGCTCGCTGTGGAAGGGCTCCGGTTGCAGCAGGTTGATGTTTTGGCCGATCACCTCGGCGGCGCTGTAACCGAAAATCCGTTCCGCCGCGCTGTTGAAGGATTGCACCAGGCCACGTTCATCGATGCAGATAATGGCATCGACGGCCGTTTCAACAATGGTGCGGGCCTTGGCTTCACTCTCCTGCAGTGCGTCGACCATTTTGCGCCGCTCTTCAACCCATTTGGCCAATTCGCTGTTTGCCGCGGTCAGATCTTCGGTACGCTCTTTGACGATCTGGGTGATCATCGCCGAGCGGCCGACGATAATCAGGATAAAGGCACCGAGAATACTGGCAATCAGCAGTCCCCCGAGCAGCGGTCTTCGGGCTTCCCAATAGTCGATGCCGCGCAAGAATTTGTCGGTTGGAGTAAATTCAAGTCGCCAATGGCGGCCGGCAAAATCGAGATTAGCCTTGGCGCTGATTGTCGTAGCGAGGCCCCTGGTTGTATTGCTGAGCCCTATCGCAGCGCTGTTAGCGTCCGGAATATTGCTGAACAGCAGCTGAGATTCTGCGGGGGCAGAGATATCGAGCAGCCGAAAATGGACATCCCGCAGATCGAAGTTCTGCCAAGCGGTCGTCACCATGGTCTCGATGCGAAACACCCCCAAGGCGTAGCCCTTAAGATGTTGCTGGCGTTGCACGACCGAGGAGATGGTTTGTCCCTGCTGATAAACCGGCAGGAAAATCAACACGCCGAAGCTTTCGTCAGCCTCCTGAACCAGTTTGATGCGAGGGCTGGCGACTGGGTACCCGTTGTCCCGCGCCAGTTCAAGGGGATGCCGGCGCGCCTCGTTCGATCCCAGATCGAAACCCAGGGCGGCTTGGTTGCCCTGATAAGGCTCGAGGTAATAGACCGGAAAATATTCACTGCGCTGCGCCACTGGGATACTCTGGCCGCTGGCGTCTTTTTCGAAAATCTGGAAGTTGGCAAAGCCGTCGGCGCGAGCCTGTTGCTGATAGCGTTCCTTTTCCGCCGCCGCTACGCGGGGAATCCATTCGAGGGCTTGAACTCCCGGATGGCGTGGAAAGCTGCCGCTGACAAACTGCCGAAACTCGTTGCGATCAACCTGCTGACTGGCCATAAACAATCCTTCGATGGCGTAAAGGTCATCGAGGAAAGTCTGCTTGGCTTCATTGAGTGCCAGGCTGAGGTGATCGGTGCGACTTTCAAATTGAAGTTGACTGCGTTGCCGCTGGTCGGCGTGGATCTGAAAGAAGACCAGCCCGCTGATTAAAATGATGATGAACATCGGCAGGATAACGCTCAGCCGGATGCGCAACGGATTTTTCGGCGAATCAATTTGCCAGACAGCAACCAGTGGAAAGATCAGCAGGACACCGAGACTGTCGCCGACCCACCAATTGAGCCAGCTGCTGACCTCCTGCCCGGCTGGCAGCAGGCTGGTCAGTTTCAGGCAGAGCAGGCCAATACTGGCGTTGTGCAGACAGCTCAGCGGGCCACCGATGAGCATCGATTTGGTGACGTCATCAATCCGTTCTGGCGGGGTCGGGAAGCCGATGTTCTTGCGGATCAAAACAGCACCAAACTGCGCTTGCAGACAGGCTCCAGTCGCGATGCCACAACAGAGCAGCAATGCCGCAGCGGGAGAAATTTCCAGCGTGCCGGAAAAGAGCGTCCAGCCGGTGGCGACAAAGGCACCAATGAAGATCCCCGGCCAGACCCTGCTGCCGAACAACAGCAGGCTGCACAGGGCGATCCCGGCAGCAGGATTGACGATGCTGGCCAAGCCCGGTGGGACACTTAATGGCTGCAGCAGGTGGGTTAACAGGAAGTAGGCCGCAGCAACACCGAGCATCTGTAGGATGCGTTGCGAAATGGAACGGGTTGGCATTGCTGGCATCAATGTTTAGGGCCCATAAAATTGAGTAAATGCTAAAAGGTTTCAGTCTGTTAAGTATAGAAAGGGGAAGAGAGGATGCAAGCTTGGTCAGGGTGCTATTTTTTTTCGGCGGACGAAAATGATCGCGTACAAAATCAGATTAACCATAATCACCACTGTTCCAAAGACGAACCGCATCTCTGCAGTTAATTCCACCGGATAGATAATTGGCAGCAGGTAGTGCTCGATAAAACCACCACTGTAACCGTTTTCTCCGGCCAAAATGCGCAGCCGGTTTTCCAGTGGTGTCAGTATGCAGATCCGGCCGCTGAATTCGACCAGTGCTCCCCAAAAGAACGCCGGCAGGTGCAGCCAGAGACATCCCCGCCAGCGCAGCACCAGCAAGCCTCCACACAGCACAAAGAGGATAAAGGTGAAGTGGAACAAAACAATTAGCTCGGCGGCCAAAAGGGGCAACATGCTCGGTTACCCCTCGGCCAGCAGCCTATCGGTTTTCGCAGCCATGATGAAGTCGTTACGGTGCAGGCCACCGATTTTGTGCGTCCACCAACTGATTGTCACCTTGCCCCATTCGGTAAGGATGGCGGGATGGTGCTGTTCAGCCTCGGCGATGGTGCCGACCTGGTTGGTAAAGGTCAGCGCTTGTTTGAAGGATTTAAAGGTGATGCTGCGGATTAAACGTGGCACACCCTCGATATCGATGATATCCCAGTCCGGGAGCTGTGACATGAATTGCTTGATTTCGTCTGCCGTTGCCGGACTGGCGCCGTGGCGACAGACTTCGCAGGGTTTGCTGCTTAGATCGCTCATCGGTGTTCTCCTTTTGCCGGAGAAGTTATTCACCCTTACATTCTAGCGCGTATCTGCCGTGTAGCACGGGGGCACTGAGGCTAATCGTCCGTTTGCCTTACGGGAAAGGTTTTCTGTTAGCAGGTTTTGAAGGTTAAATTGGTACCATCCTCTTCAGCTTTGGCATATTCGGCTTCGTGCTCGACGAGGCAATGCGGGCAGACGATAGAATATCTATCGCTGGAAACGCGCCTGATTTTATTAAACATGCCTTTTTCTACCCACACGCTTTCGTCTTTCTGGATAAAGGCTTTGTATATTTGTTTGTTGCATCCTAGGCAGTGATTTTCGACGATTTTCATTCCTTGTCCCCCATCAAGTTTTTAGCTTTTTGATGAAATTGATCCTGCGATTCATGTTAACCGGCGCTGGCGCAACCTGCCGCAATTTCGTCGATATATTTTCCCGCCGCGGTTTTGTTCGCTTAATTTGTTGTAGGCCTATTGGTGCAAAGTATTTTGTTGGTCGTACAGATTGAACCTTGGGAGAGTTTCTGTCAGAAAGGGCGTTACCGAAACTTGCCTTTCCCCCTTCAGCAAATCCGCACCAGAACAATCTACACCTTTTTGTGCCGTATTCCAGAAGATAAGCAAAACCTTGCCGACAGTCAGGCAACCGGCTATGGTTGTCGCCTGCTTTTCCAGGAGATCATCATGGCTGGCTCACGTACCCGCAACACGCTGCTTCGTTACCAGAAAGAACGCCAGAAAAACATTCTCGCTAAACCGGGGGAGCACCCGTTTGTGCTGGTTCTCGATCACCTCAAGCCCGGCTTTAACGTGCCCAAGATCTTCCGCAGCGCCGAGGCCTTTGGCGCTGCAGCAGTGCACCTTGTCGCAATCGGCCCCTTTGATCCCTCTCCCGCCAAGGGTTCGTTCCGAAAAGTGCCGGCCTTCTTCCATGGGGATTTTGCCGCCTGCCACCAGCAGCTGAGTGACGAGGGCTACCAGCTGTATCGTTTATCTCCGGACGCCGAGGAGAGTCTCTGCAATTGTGACCTGCCGGCAAAGAGCGCCTTTATCCTCGGTCACGAAGAGTTCGGCTGCAGTTTTGACCCGGCCGAATATCCTGCGATCCGTTCTTTGAGTATTCCGCAATATGGCAGCGTGCAGAGTTTGAATGTGAGTGTCGCGTCGTCGGTGGTGATGTATGAATATTTGCGGCAGCATAGTTCACAGGCCGAAGAATCAATTACCCCCGTGTGACGCCGCCGCAGAGCAGTGAAGCGGTGCAGGGTTTCGAAGAAAAACTGTCTGAGCCGCCAGGCGAGTTTTTTTCTGAGCTGCACAACGCAACGGAACGAAGGGAACCCGCCATGGTTTTTGGCGGGCTAGGAGGTCGGGCGCCTTTCTTTGCTTCGTTTCTTTGGGCGCTCAAAGAAATGAAGGGGCCGTGCGGGGGCGCAACCCCGCGACTTGGACTTTAGCTTCCCTGCAACTGTAGCAAAAAAGGTAGGTCCAACTGTTTCCTCTCTAGGAATTCCCGTGTCGCGGTAAACCCCTGCGGAATTATCTCACTGAGTTGATGCTCCCGTTCCAGCCAAGCCAAGTAAATAAGATTGCCACTCAAGGCAACGCCGAAGGTCTCGCGCATGGCCACCAGAGCGAAGGATTCCAGCTCCAGACCGAGTTCTTGCGGTGCGGCCAGATAGTGGGTGGGAAAGGCAACCACCTCGGGGTCGAGGCTGCTGAGAAAGGCTTCTTTTTCCAGCGGGTGCAGTTTGGCAAAATCGACCGCACACCAACTGCTGTTGCGGGTGGAAATCAAGGCGCGACAGGAGAAGGGGCGCTGTGGGTAGATACCGCAATGACCGTCTTCGCTGGCGAGAAATGGACAACCGCCGAATTGGTCACGAAACCGGCGCAGGAACTGTTTTAGCCCTTCGGCCTGCAGGCTGATTTTCCGCAGCAGCGGCAGGTTTTCTTCCAGCGTTTGGCGTTGCTTGTTGGTCAAGCTTTTGGCGATAGCCAGCGCTTCGGTAAAGCTACAATTAACCGCTAGGGTGCAGCAGTTACAGCAACCTTTTTCACAGAAACAATTGACCCGGTTCTGCTCTGTCGCGCGACAGAACTTCTCTGTCTGTTGGTCCAGCTGCTGTCGGCTTTTGCTCAAGTCGGCAAAAAGTTCCTGCCAGTCCATCAATCGACCCGATTTTGCGGCGTTCCACTCTGAAAGGCTTCGATGTTGGCCAGCGCGATATCCAGCAACCGCTGGCGTGCCTCACTGGTCGCCCAGGCATTGTGTGGGGTGATAAAACAGTTCGGCGCACTCAATAGCGGATTATCTGCTTTTGGCGGTTCAGTCGAAAGGACATCGGTGGCAAATCCGCCCAGGTAATCTTCAGCCAGGGCTTCGGCGACGGCGGTTTCGTCGACCAGGTCGCCGCGACCGGTGTTGATCAGCAGAGCCCCTTGTTTGATCCGGGCCAGTCTGGCGGTGTTGACCAGGTGCCGGGTTTCCGGCGTCAGCGGGCAATTCAGGCTGATAATGTCGCAATCGGAAAAAAGCGTGTCGACATCAACAAAGCGGACCCCTTTATCATCCTTGTACTTATCCGGGTTGGCCGTGTGCGCCAGCACCTGCATGCCGAATGCGGCTGCGACGCGAGCGACCTGCTGGCCAATCTGCCCGTAACCAACCAGGCCGAAGGTTTTACCGGCCAGTTCCAGCAGTGGGCGATCGAAGAAACTGAAATCGACACAGTCGCTCCAGGCCCCTTTATGCACCATCTTGTCGTGGTGTCCGACCTGTTGCGTCATTTCCAGTAGCAGGGCGAAAACCATCTGGCAGACCGAAGCGCTGCTGTAGCCGGGGATATTGGCGACAACAATGCCACGCTGTCGGGCGGCTTCGAGATCAACGACGTTGTAGCCGGTGGCGAGGACGCCGATGTATTTCAGATCTGCTAGCGAGCTGATGGTATCCGCATCAATCAACACCTTGTTGGTGAGTATAATCTCGGCTCCGGCAGCGCGCTCGAGCAGTTCTTCCTGGCTGGTACGGGGGTGGACGCTGTAGGTACCTAACTCTTTTAGTACGGTCCAGTCGAGATCGCCCGGATTGAGAGTGTGGCCATCAAGGACAACGATATGCATGTCTGGCTCCTGATAGAGACTGTTACTGAATGGAATACCCGGCCACCCGCCACTGATGAGCTTTTTCTTTGCTCATGGTCAGTAGCTCAGCTGCCGACCTTTTTTCAAAACGGGAACGGAAGATCAAAAACAGCATCTCCTGCCCTTCGTTTTGCTGGTCTTCAATCGGCTTGGAAAGTTCCAGGGTGCGACCGAGGATTTTTCCATATTGACCGCGCAAATGACCGATCTGTTGTTGCCAATCCTGTTGGTCTGTTTGTTGGCGAAATACCTCGGCCGTCAATTCCCAGCCGGCGGGGTACTTTTCCTCGTCGCACCGTTCGAGAAAATCAAGCGCTGTCAGTATCGCTAGTTTGCTTTCTGGCTGTTGCTGGTCAGCGTTGCTGGTCAGCAACGCTGGTTGTCGTAAGCAACGAACAAAAAAGCAGCAGGCAGATGGTGACCAGCTGTCTCATTCGGCGGCTCCTTTCTCGTTCTTGATTTTCCTGGCGCCGCTGCCGAACAGGTTGAAGAGGGTTTCTTTTTCGTCGCGGCTGACCAGCTCGACCGATGGCAGGGTGGCGTGACGAACCTGATTGCGACCTTCTTGCTTGGCTAGGTATAGATAATGATCAGCCCGTTGCACCAATTCTTCGGCCGTTGCCTGTTCGCCGAGCCGGTAGGTGTCGATCCCCAGACTGGCGGTTAAGCGCAGTTGCTCTGCACCGACCGCTAGCGGTGTTTCGGCAATCGTTTGGCGCAATCGTTCGGCAACCGGAATACTGGCTGGCAGGTCGGTGTTTGGCAAAATCATGGCGAACTCTTCGCCGCCATAACGGCAGGGAATATCCAGCTTGCGGACCGTCTGGCGCATCAGCTTAGCGATATGGATCAGTGCCTGGTTGCCGATTTCGTGGCCCCACTGGTCGTTGACCTTTTTGAAAAAGTCGATATCGAGCATGATCAGGGTGGTTGGTTGCCCGCTACGCTGGGTCCGTTCAATCTCTTGTCCCAGTGCGGCACTAAAGTAGCGGAAGTTGGCCAGTCCGGTCAGGGGGTCGGTACGTACCAGTTCGGAGAGTTCTGCCAATGATTGGCGCAGTTCGACTATTTCAGCAACGATGCCGCAATCGTCTTTGCCGACAGGACATTCGGGCTGGCTGTTGGATGCTTCTTTGGCTGTGGGAGTTGAGTCTGCTGTCATCGATCCAATGGCCTGATTGTGCACTGTGTTTGAAGAATTTATCCGTGCAATTATACACAGATCGTCAGCGCAAGTCTCAATTTTCCGTAAGGCAGGCAGGGGCAGTGAAGTGGTTGCTTTAGCCCCTTTGACGAGCACCGCAGCAGTGCTTGGTCAGCTTAATGCGGCGGCTAATTCCTGGCTTTCGTGCAGCACGTTCTCAATCAGTTCGACGGTCAGGCGGGAATCGACATCGAACAGGCGTTGGGCTTTTTCAACCAGAACTTTACTGTCATCAGCATTGGACGGGCCCTTGACCAGGGCAGCAATTTTTACCGACAGGGGGAGTTCCGAATCCTCTTGCAGATGATGTTGGCCGATAGCGTCAACCAGGGAATCGGGGAATCCCCAGAACCTGGCCATTTGTGCACCGAGGGTGGCATGATCAATACCAAAGTGACGCTTTTCCTGTTCGATCAGGTCAAATTCATCATCATCCTGCCAGGCGAGGTAGATATCCCGATAGTGGTTGCCTTCACGATTGGCCAGTATCGGCACGCCGATATCCTGCAACAGGCCGATGGTAAAGACATCGCCCTGCACGTTGGGATGCAGTTCGGCGGCCAGTCCACGGGCAATCGCCGCCCGCCGCGCGGACGTCGCCCAGAATATCGACATGTTCAGCCAGGGTGCTTTGTTGTTCTTGGATAGGCCATCCTTGGTCGCCACCGAAAGAACCAGCGACTCAAGGCGTCCGCGACCGAGCAGGTTGACCGCATGGTGGATATTGCTGACCTTATGCGACAGGCCGAAGGCGGCTGAATTGACTGTTTTAAGAACCCGGACATGCAGGCCGGGGTCGATTTCCAGATCACTGGCCAACTCGTCGGTGGAAATATCCGGATCGCGTAATTTCGACAGCAGGTTGAGGACTGTCGCAGGGAAACTGGGAACCTCGAAGTCTTCTGGGACTGAGCTTTTTTTCTTTTTACCGAAGCCAAGCATCGTATTGTTCCTGTCAGTCGCCGCGGCGAGCCAGTTTATTGGAAAAAATCGATAGCAGCCCGCCGAGCATGATGTAGCCGGTCGATACCTCAAGCATGGTGACGATCTGACCACCGAGGGTTTTAGGTACCGCATCACCGAATCCGAGCGTGGTCATGGTGACAACGCTGAAATAGAGCGGCGAAAGGGCCGTGACGTAGTCGCCATAATCGATCCCGACCAGGGTGTAAAAATAGGCGAATATGCTTAACAGCACGCCGATGCAGCAGCACCAGCGGAACATGCTGCGGCCACAGTCACAGGAGAGCATCCAGGGGTAGTAGAGGGTTTTCGAGATACTATTGTAAGAACGAAATTCCTTGATGAAGTTTTGATCGATGATTTCCCGGCGCATCAGGTAGGCACCGGCAAAATTGATATCGCGGATATCCACTCCGAGCCAGGTGGCATTT
Organism: Desulfuromusa ferrireducens; assembly: GCF_055389805.1. NCBI lineage: Bacteria > Pseudomonadati > Thermodesulfobacteriota > Desulfuromonadia > Desulfuromonadales > Geopsychrobacteraceae > Desulfuromusa > Desulfuromusa ferrireducens. The sequence continues at coordinate 1,051,713 of NZ_AP042415.1, read as the reverse complement.
TTGAAATGGCGCATCATTCTCAGCCGCGCGTGGCGCAGGTCGGAGTTACTGAAATTAGTTTTACGAACAATTGACAAGGACAAATCGGCATAACGCAAATCCGCTTCCGAAAGGTCTGCACCAGAGAGGTTTGCCTCGCGCAGACGGGCATGGCTGAGGTTGACGCAGTGCAGGTTAGCACCTTGCATATCGGCCTGGGTCAGGGAGGCTTCTTCTAGATCGGCGCGGAAGAGGCTGGCGCCGGCCAGTCTGGCGTGTCCAAAACCGGCGCGTTTGCAGTGCGCGCCATCGAGGATCGCCCCTTCCAGATTGGCGGCCGAAAATTCCGCTCCTTCCAGATTGGCTTCCTGCAGATTGGCGCCGCGCAGGTCGGCTTTAAACAGGCGGGCGTTCGACAAATCACGGCCAGCCAGATCGATTCCACGCAGGTCGGCCCCGATCAGGTCGGCGCCGCGAAGATCCTGTGTCAGGTCGACTGCTGTAGTTTGTTCTGTGACTTCGGGCTGTGACATAGGGGCACCGGCTTGGGTTGTTTACGCTGTCTGATCGTGACTAAAACTATAGTAGCTTTTAATCTTTGTCAAATATGCATACTCTTTTTTCATGAACATCCGCTGTTGTTTGCGTCCAGTCTCTGCGGTTGAGACTTCGCGCTTCCTTCCGCTGTTATTGAATGAAGTAACCGACCACGCGCCAACTGTTATCGGTATCCTGGACAACGGTTACCAGTTCATTCATCTGCTTGAGATTAAACTTGGAACTGTATTCGAGCAGGATAAATTCTTGCTCGGGAAGTTCTTCGGCGGGTGCGGTGAAACTGACATCTTCGAGATCGCGCTGCACCAGCGGGCCGAAGGTCGTGCGAATCTTGGTCAGTTTTTCTTCCCAGTCTTTAAGGATCACTTTTTCCTGCAGAAACGCTGCGGAGATCTTCCAGCTGTCAGCGTAGCGACCGGCATCAACCAGCTGTAAAAATTCTGTTGCGGCGAAAATTGCGGCATCGGTTTTGAGCTGATCCGGTTTATTGGTAATTTGCGGGACAATGATGATTGCCAGAACAGACAGAATTAAAATGGCGTGGATACGATATTTGCGTGAAAACACAGCAACCTCCCAAAATGGATAACAATTATAATAGACTGCTACTATACGCGGGATCGTCGGACAGGGCAATATGTCGCGAGCGAGGGTGACAGTGTCTAGTTCTTAGCTGCGAAGAATTTGCCCCAGTTGATTGTCGACGATAACCGGGCTGGCAAAATAACTGATCGAGGGTTCGCAGTCGTAGCGCTCGCGGATAAAGTTTTTCCATTGATCGCTATAGAACTGTTCGGCGACGGCCCTGTTTTCCCATAAATAGACCCCACCAGCCGTGCAGCCATCCTCCGAGAGCAGATAATATTTGCGGATCAGTCCGGCGACTCCACGGTATTTCGGTGCCGAGCCGGAAAAGAGCTCTTGTGCTTTCTCCAGCGAAACAGGTTCAGGCAAGCTGAATTGAACGATGGCGCTAATCATTTGCAGACGCTCCTTAGCGGCGCTGGATGGCGCGAACTTGTCAAAAGTATGTTGTTGTTTGGTTCGAGCGGACGAAGAGTCAGGGCTTGGTTGCGACAATCTGAACAACCGCCGCTTTGCCGGTGTGCAGTTTCCCCTCAGCAACCTCTCGTACCAATTCTTCGGCGTTGATGAAATCGAGTCCGGAGAGTTCTTTGCACAGCAGTTCAAGGCTCATCAGCAGCTCTTCTGTCGGTGGTCCGCCGCTGGCGTAGGCCAGTTGTTCGGGGCGGTAGGCTTCCAAAATCAGTTTGCCGCCCGGGCGTAGTCCGCTAACAACCTTTTTGTGCATTGCGCCCTTCCCCCTCGGCCAGGCAGAGACAGTTGCCGAGCGGCAGTTGCTGTGCAACACTGGCCAAAAAATCATTGGCTGCGGTCCCGTACTGATATTCCTGCGTATTGTAGCGCTCATCCCACATCGACATTCTTGGTCCTTATTCCATCCCCATCTGATAATTGAATTTGCTGCAATCGGCCGGATCGGCGCCACGACGAACCGCCTCGAGCACCTGCTTGCCGCGTTGGCTGAATGGGCCAAGGTGCGAGAGGTCGACGATAAAGTTATGGCAGCCGAAACTTTCCAGTTCATTCATGTTGGCAATAAAGGAGAAGTCCGTTTCACTGTTTAGCCAAGTCAGACCCTGGCGTTGCTGAACTCGGTAGGCATCATCGCGGTCAGAGAGGACCGGGTGGTCGGAACGGACATTTTTAATCGCGATCCGCGAGGTTATCAGCGGCACACTGGCGTAAACCGTCATCGCCGTCGGTATCGGCAGTTCGTGGCGCAGCAGATCGGCGAGGTTAGCGCGGTCATCTTCGATATACAGCTCCGCTTCGGTAATCCCCAGCTCGGCCCAAGCGGCGACCGCCTGGCTGTTGAGGGAGAACAGGCGGAAGCTGCTGAACAGCTTGAGGTTCTGTTGACCGTCGAACAGCGGGAAATGGCCGAGATTATTGAGCCGGAAGTTGCGGAACCCAACCTGAATCAACTGGCGGATGGCGTTGCGTGTGTCTTTCCAGTCGCGGTCGAAAATAATAAAGGGAATATCCCAGATAATCTGATCCGCCCGTTTGCTTAGCTTGCCGGCATTCTGCAGATTCTGTCCGGTCAGGGAGAGCAGGATGCGATCGACCAGCTGGTCTTGCAGCAAGCGTTGATCGCGGGCATCGCGTAATTGCACGCGGGTTTGTCGTTTGCTGGGCGGGGTTATCCCGATCGGCAACAGTGCATTGTGGGCACTTTGCAAGTGGGCAGCCTTGACTTGCTGTTTCTGTGGTTTACGCAACCTGCTCAGGCCGGCGTAGAGCTCCCGCCGGATCTGTTTAAGCTGTTTCGGCGGGATACCGATCTTGGGTAATTCGCCGCAGCTCAGTTTGCCGAGGCGGAACGGCTCATCAGCGGTGACGGCGAAAACCTGCTGCAGGGTCGCCTCATCGAGGCCGTGCGACCCGACCGGGTAGCTGTCGATGGCAAACTGAAATTGCTGTTCCTGTCCAGCGACGTGGGCATTGATCTGCAGTTGTTGTTCAGTCGCCGTAATTCGCAGAGTGACCTTTTCTGCCGGGGGCTTGATCTGGCTGAGCTTGCGCCGACAAGCGGCATCGCTCATGGTGAAGGCGCTGCTTGAGGAGACCATGAAAACCGTGTCGCCGACCTTGAACTGATTGTTAAAGGTCGAGGGCACGCTGACGAAGCTGTCGGCCGGGGACTGTTTGACGCTGCGCTTGCCGAGTTGCAACTGACGGATGGTGAAGGCGGTGCCGGCCTTGTCGCTGGCCGGTTGGATGCGGATCCGGTCACCAAGGTGCAGGCCGTCTCTGGATTTAAAGCTGATTTCACCGCCGCGAACCCGAGCCACTTCGCCGAGATAGCGGCCGGTGGCCCCTTTGACCGAGGGGATGGCGATGTCGCTCGGCTGTCCGCCGGGCAGAAAGCCTTGGGTTGGTTGGCGGCCGAAACTCTCTTTGAGCAGCAGTTTGGCCTCTTTGATCACCGTTTTGCGCTGTCCGGCCGCAGCATCCATCACTCGTCGATAGGCACTGACCACCTTGTAAACGTACTCGGCGCTCTTCATTCGCCCTTCAATTTTCAGGCTGCAGATCCCGGCCTGTTCCAATTCGGGGAGCAGGTCGATGGCCGAGAGATCGTTGGTGGAAAAGTAGTAGCCCTGCTGCTGACGATAACTGTGGCGCCGTCGGCAGGGTTGCGCACAGCGGCCACGATTGCCGCTTTTGCCGCCGAGAAAAGAAGAAAAATAGCACTGCCCGGAAAAAGAGAAACAAAGCGCTCCGTGGACAAAATGTTCCAGTTCCAGCGTCGTTTGTCGCTTGATTTCAGCGATTTCAGCCAGACTCAACTCGCGAGCCAGCACGCCGCGGGTAAAACCCATCCGCTCCAGCATCTTGACGCCGGCGGCATTGTGCACGGTCATCTGTGTCGAGGAGTGCAGCTCCAAACCGGGGAAATGCTCGCGGGCCAGTTGCCAGATGGCCAGATCCTGGATAATCACCGCATCGACACCGATCTGCTCCAAAGAACCGAGGGTGTCGATCAGTTGCGGCAGTTCAGCTTCTTTAACCAGGGTGTTAAGGGTGACGTAGAGCCGTTTGTCTTCGCGCTGCACATAGTGGGTCAGTTTTTCAATATCGCCGAGGGTGAAGTTCCTCGCCTTGGCGCGGGCGGAAAAATCCTTCAGTCCGGTATAGACGGCATCGGCCCCGGCTTCCATGGCAGCAAAAAAAGCCTCGAAACTACCCGCCGGAGCGAGCAGTTCGGGGCGTTGGATCAGTTTTTTATCAGTCATTTAAATCAGTCTTTATTCGCGTCGAGCAGCTTGGCAAACTCGGTCAGATTGGTGCCGGAGATATACTTGCCGTTGATCCAGTAGCGAGGAGTGCTGTTAATGCCGACCTCGCGGGCGATTTTTCGGTGTTCTTCGAGCAAGCCATTATCCTTGAACTCCGGTAGCGGTTGCTTATCGTATGCCCCGCTGAAAACATCTTCGTAGGCGCTTTCCTGGTCCTCGGCGGAAAGGATAAAGCTCGATTTCGCCTCGGCCTGCGGATGGATCCGGTCGAGTGGGTAGAGGAAAATATAACGGGTAACGTCGTCACGGGCGGAGAAAAACGCTGACCCGTCGCGGCAAAAGGGGCAGTCTGGATCGGAAACTTCGACCACCTGATTGGGACCGTCACCGATCTTGATTGCTTTATCCAGAGGGAACATGCCCAGTTTGTCGGTCATCATGCGGGCCTTACTTTCGCGGGTCAGATTCTTGCCGCCGCTATTCCACAGTTCACCGACAAAGATATGGCTGCTTTGCGGGGCATAGTAGAGGTATTCGTCCTTTTTGGTGACGATTTCGTAGACCCCTTCGACCGGTGTGCTGCTGATCTGTTTAAGGGGGATCGAAGGGAAGCTCATCTTCAGCGACGCAGCGATCGATTTCAACTGCTCTTCCTGTGGTGATGCGGCACAGGCAAGCAACGGACAACAGAGGACCAGTGTCAGCAAGGATAAAACGAGTCGGGCCATTCTTTTTACTCCTATCGGGAAGGGACCTTTTTCATAAGTTCTGATCATACCCCAGCTGAGCGTTCGGTAAAAGAGAAGAAAGAAGGGCATTTGCTTGCTGAGCAGGTAGATTTGTGATAATTAATGGATTTGCTCAGCGGCGATGCTAGGTTCGTGTGATCTTCATCTAGCAACCAGCAAACTGGTTTTTTCCCGCGATATGTAAAAGAGATCAGCAATGGGAGCTGTTATGACTCAAGGACAGAGTACGAGCCTTAGCTATATGAAGAAAGTTTTCTATTTTACCCATCTTATGGGCTTGTCCGCAGGAGCTCTGTTCCCTTTTGCTGTCTGGCCGAACATCGGTGACCTTGCTTTTCAGCCTGGCCTTATCATGATGTCCTTGTTGTTCGGTTATGGGGTGGCAGTCTCTTCCTTTTTCTTTATCCGTGCCACCTTAAAAACACAGCTACGCACCCAACTGGACATGCTTGAACCGTTGACCGGCAAAATAGCTACCGGTGGTGAAACAATAGAAAATATGGGCGTTGCAATGGAAGGAGGTGTCGAGCAGGTGCAACAGCTGCTCGCTGCGGTGATGTCGACCTCGGACCGACTGATCCCTTATTACCGTTCTTTGAGCCAGGCGGCACTGTTTCTGTCTGATCGAGCCAATGAGGGTTTGGCGGCTTCCAAGGTCATCAGTAAAGACGTCGAGGTCATGGAGACCAAACAGCAGGACGTGATTGCCCTGGTGAACGCCCTGTTGAATCAGTCGCAGGATGAAGCTGCTCTGTCACGGGAACTGTCCCAGTCGCTGGAAGAGATGGCGCGGGCGATGGACCATTCGACGGCCAAATTTATCGAAACCACCACTGCGGTTGAGGAGATCACCGCCAGTGTCCGCGAAGTGGCCAATCAGGCCGAAGATATCGCCCGCTCGGTTGAGGATACCGCGCAGCAGATGGATACCATCGGCGACTCCTTCGAGCGGATTAAGACCGGATCTGCCTCCGGCAATGAAGCGGTGCAGAAGGTTAAGTTGGATGCCGAAGAGGGCCTGCAGATGATGACCCAGACCCTCGCTGAGATCGATCTGATGGCGCGTGAAAGTCAGCAGGCGATGTCGGCCATGGAGCGCCTTGCCCATCAGGCCAAACAGGTCGGTAAAATTATCGGTGTTATCAAGGAGCTGGTCGGTGATACCGAGTTGCTCGCTTTTAATGCGGCGATTATTGCTGCCAAGGCGGGTGACGAAGGGAAGGGCTTTGCTGTGGTGGCCGATGAAATCAAGGATTTGGCTGATCGGACCACCGACAGTGCGCAAGATATTCAGCGGATTATTCAGGCGATCAGTAAGGATACCGAGGAGGCTTTGTCGGCGGTTGCAGCAACGGCGCAACGGGTCAATCAAGGCAAGGAAAATTCATTGCGCACCGGTGATGCCCTTAACCAGATTGTCCACTCGGTCGGCTTGGCTTCTGCTGCAACCGACGAGATCAGTCAGTTGACCAGTGTCCAGGGGGAGCGTGCCCGCTTGATGCTGAACGACGCCGGACAAAGTTTGCGCTCGGTACGGGCTGTCGCTCGGGCGATGAAAGAGCAACGCACCGGGGTCAGCAGGATTCAGGATGGCGTCAGTGAAATGAAGTCGGCTGCCGACCAGATTGCCAGGGGGATGGATGAGCAGTTGCGCGCCACCCGCGAACTTGATCGGGGCTTATCTTCGCAAGATGAACAGATCTGTGCGGTTATCGAAGCGAATAATTTTCAGCAGCAGGCTTCGGTGCGGATTACCGAGCATTTTGAAAAAGCCGAAACCCGCCTGCATAAAAATGTCGAAAAAACTTCGACAATTTTTGCTGAGATTGACCAATTGGAGAACCTTACCGACAAGTTGCGCCAGCTGGGGCAAAAATACGTTGCCCAAATCGGAAAAGTGGATAGCTGACGCTTTAAACACAGACGGAAAAAAGGGGAGAAGCCGACAGCTTCTCCCCTTTTTTTATTTTCATCCCCAGCATACACCGCTGAGGATGTACCACCCGGCCGACAACTCAATTCGCAGGAGGCGGTTGCGAAAACAGGGCTGGCTTCCGGGGGCACAATCGTGGCTCTTGAGTCAACCCTCTTTAACACCCATTTTTTGCAAAATGGTAATCAGTGGGCACCAATTGGTAAACGCACTCTGGAACAGATTGAGCCCGACAAAGGCGGTAAAATACAGCCAGTAGGGGGAATGCACCTGTGACAGAATGACGCTGAGCATGACAAAAAATCCGGCGACCAGACGTAAATAGCGATTAACCGTCATAAGTTTTCTCCTTCTCTATCCTCTCGGCTCAGAAGCTGTATCTGAGTCCGGCGTAAAGATTGCTGTTGTCTGCCAACTGGCTGAAAAAGGTGTGTGGTTGAACTCCGCCGAAGAGGTTACAGCCAGCGGTTAATAGCCAGTTGTCGTTCAGTTTATATTTCAGATTCGGGCGCAGATAGTAGTCCTCATCTGTCGGGGACCAGTAGCTGAATAAGCTCAAGGTCAGGGTTTGTTGGCGCAACAGTTTGGTCAAGCGCAGCGTCAGCACCTGACGATATTCGTCGCGGGCCGCTTGGCCGCCCGGCAGGGTGGAGAGATAGTTCTCGTAGTCGAGCAGTTGTTCCAGGTAAAATTGACCACTGGCGGTCAATTCCTTGGCCAGTTCTCGTTCGTAGCCGAGCAGGTAACGCATTTCACTGTTTGCTTGCTGCGGGTCGTCGCCGTCGCGATCGGCTCGAGAATCGTAATGGCCGACTTCCAGATTGGCGATCCCTCCCTTAAGCGAACCGCGCAGACTGCCGCCATAGCTGTTCAGCCGGGTTGACGCGGCACGACCACTGGTTGCGTTAAAGCCGAGCGGACTTTTCCAGAAACCACGATAGCCGTACAGCGCCAGCTCTATGCCCTCGATATTTTTCGACAGGCGCAGGGCCAGTTCATAATCCTCAAACCACTGGTCCGGTTGATCGGCATCGATCACTGCATCGCGACCAGCAATCCGCCCGAGCTGCGGATTCCAGTAGGAAATTCGCTGACCGCTTAAGTAGCGATCAGCGTCAAAGCGTGGCGTCAATGCCAGGTCGATCGTCGCCCATTCGGGAAACAGACTGACCAACAGTGCATCGGAGGGTGCCTTTAAATACTCTTCATCGCGGCCGATAAAAAAGGCTTGCCAGTCTTTCGGGAACAGGTCGTTGATAAACAGCAGGTCTCCGGTCCCCCAGGTGAGAATCTGGCGGCCGATTTTGACATCCATGCTGTAGCTTGGCGAGAAGACCAGGTTGGCCTCGCGCAGGTCGAAAATCCCCGCGCCGGTTTCCAGATCGATAGCTTCGCCGGCGGTAATCTCATCAGCGATCAGATCGCCGCGCAGTTGTAGGTTGACGGCCTCGAACTGGTGGCCGTAATCGAGCTGCAGGCGGCCTTCGAGCAGGCTGCTGTCACGCTGGGTCGGATCTTCCTGCAAGCGGCTGCCGCCGCGCAGGTCGAGAAAACCGTGCAGCTCGGTTGTTTCGAGGAAATCGAAGCAAAAGCCCTGAGTCGGGAGCAGCAGCAGGCTGAAAAGCAGCAGGCGGAAAAACATCGGCGTCCCCTACTTACCGACTTCGCGCGGTGGTCGGCGCAGGAAACGTTCGGTAAAGATGCGCGGGTTGAGGCCGTTGTCGTAGCTGATATTGGTGAACTGATTGAGGGTGCTGGTGCCGGCGCGCAGATCACTGGCCTTGGCCTCGACCACGGTCGGATGGCCATCGACGACTTCCACTTGCAACGCTTCCACCTGTCGGTAGGCTTGTCCTTGCCGATCGTAGTAAATCGCCTTGAGGGGTAGATAATTCTGTTTGTCGATCCACACCTGATACCAGGCAAATTCAACGGAATCGACGTCTTTTGGTTCGCTGCGCAGCACATAGGCGCTGTCGGTTTCTTCGATCAGTTGATGATTGTCTTCTTCGGTGCCGCGACCGGAAACATCCTCGTAGAAAAAGTCGGAGCCGACAAAACTGGTCCGTTTGTCGCCGGGTGCGATCCGTTTTTTCAGATTTAAGGCCGGCAGCCAGAGCCAGCGGTCATCATCGCGGCTGCTGTTTTTCCACACCAGAAAAGCCATCTTGCGCACATCCGCCGGGGCTTTGAAGTAGACATAGAATTTTTGGTCGTCCCCCTGGTCAGTCAACCGCAGCATGGTGAACTGGCGGCTGCGGGTGCTGCCGTTGGGGGCGCTGATGGTCATGGTGATGTCGGCTCGACCGTCTTTTCCGGCGTAATAGGAGGCCTGATTAGCGCGTGCCACAATTTCCTCGGCACTTGGCGCGGCCATGACCAGGGCGGGCAGCAGGATGAATATTGATAGCAGTAGTTTCTTCATTTTTTAATCTCCTTATGGAGCTTATTTTCCAGTAGTCGCTGCGCCAGCGGGGTCAGCAGGGCAGAGAGAATAAACAGTGTCGCCAGCCAGCTGATCGCCATGATGGTGGCGAGGAAGAAACCGACCGTGTTGTAAGGCACCAGCGGTGCCAGCAGCAGCGGGGTGAAGCCGACCGAGATAATGATGGCGTTGCGGCTGATGGCCAGGGCCGGTTCCTTGAACATTTCACTGCTGGCCGCTTTCCAGCTACCCAAGGTACGGCTCAGCTCACGCGAGCGCTGCAGGAAGTGGATCGCGAAGTCGACGCTCAGGCCGAGGGTCAGGGCCGAGAGAATCGCCACCGGCATGTCGTAGTCTTTGCCGACCCAGCCGATCAGCCCGTAGATCAGGGTGATGGTGAAAGAGAGTGGCACCATCGCCAGCACGCCGAACCAGAAGGAGCGAAACAGGACGATCATCATCAATAGCACGACGGCAAAGCTGCTGATCAGGGAGGCGAGCATGCCGCTGACCATCTTCTCCTGCCAGACGACGTTGATGTAGGTGAGTCCCGCCCATTTGGCTTGTAACTCCAGTGGTGGCGGATTGTCCGTCAGGTATTTTTCGACCAGTGTCACTACCTGTTCCATGTCGCGATTGTCGCCGCTGGTCAATTGCACCCAGAGATTGGCATGCTGGTAATCGCGCGTCACCAGATGGAAGAGGCTGTCTTTTTTCTTCATCCCTTCCAGCTGGGTAAATACCTGGCCGACGCCAGCGGCAGTAGTTGGCACCGAAAAGTTTTGCTGGTTTTGTGCTGCTGTGGCACTGGCGTTGTATTGCAGCTCATAGCTGGCTTTCTGCAGGGCATCAACCAGGCTGGAGCTTTTGCCGATCACCGGGTTATCGAGCAGGGCGATTTGGAAGTCAGCCAGCCAGTTGAGCAGGGCCGGATTTTTAAAGGCCGCTGCCGACAGCTCTGCCTGGCTGGACTCAACCAGTTGGACGAAACTTAGGGCTGCCTGCTGATCAGCAATTAGCAAGGCCTGGTCGAGAAGATTATCGCCTTGCAGCTCGGCAGGCAGTTGTTGCAGCAGGTCGTCAACCAGTTGCCAGTTGATGCCGTCAATGGCATCCAGGGTCGTGCGCAGCTTGTTACTGTTGAGCCCCGCGGGATCGAGATAGGCGAGTTCATCGGCCAGTGTCATCCAGCCGCTGTTGCTGTTGCGATCGTATTCGGTCGCCAGTTGCTGTAATTGTTGTAAGGTTTCTTCAGCGGCTGCTGTGGGGCTCAGCTGTCGCAGCGCTTCGAGAAACAGCAGGTTGGTGGCAGAAAAGCCGGTGTCTTCACGGTTGCTCAGACGGTTGGCAACCGCTGAGATCAGGCTTTGGCTGTCAACTTGGGGCGTTTCCGCTTGCAGCGACAGGTAGGCGGTGTAGGTGCCGCCGAAGTGTTTGTTCAGTAGCTTGTCGGCGATGCGGATCTGGTGCTTTTCTCCAAACCACTTGACGGGATTATCATTAACGGTGATGCGGGTGATGCCGACAATTGCCAGAATCAGCAGCAGCATGCTGGTCAGCAGGATCGCTTTCCAGCGGCGGTGACTGAAATTGCCGAGGCGACTTAAGGCCTGCACCAGTTTCGATCCGGAGTGCTCAATGTGCCCGGCTTCCGCCACCTTGTCGAGAGTACGCTGGGGGACGAAAATCATGATGTACGCCGGGACCAGCGTCATGGTCAGCAGCCAGGCGAGAAAAACGCCGAAGGCGACATGCAGACCGAACACTTTCACTGGCGGAATCGGCGTGAAGGCCAGTGAAGCGAAGCCGGCCATGGTGGTCAGGGTGGTATAGAGCATCGGCAGAAACAGGTGGCCGATGACATGGCGCAGGGTGGCGACCCGTTCCTTGTACTTGGGATAACTGTCGTGGAATTCGCTGAGAATATGCACCGCGTCAGCCACCGCGATCGGCATCAGGAAAATGGCGATCATCGAGCTCATGATGTGCACATCGTAGCCGAGTCCGATCAGCATTCCCATGGTGCAGATTACGCTGCCCATCGCCACCAGTAGCGGCGCGACGATGAGTGAAAAGCGACGGAAAAAGAACATCAGCAAGACGAAAATAGCCAACATCGCCATCGGTGCCGAAGTGGCCATTTGCACCAGCATCTCAACGCCGAAGGTGTCTTCAGCGACCGGCAGCCCGGTGATATGCACCTGATCTTCGGCGGGCCAGTCGGCGGTCAGTGCGGTGACCAGTGAAGCGACATTGTGGCTGTAGGTTTTATCGCGGATCGGCAGATAGAGGGCGATCGCCTTGCCGTCTTCAGCCGCCAGGGTGCCGCGGTAGAGGGGATTGTTCAGCGCCAGGTCGCGAACTTTATGCGCTTCGGCGGTGGAGATCGGGGCTTGCTCCATCAGGTATTCGAGGCGCAGCGCGCCCTGTTCCGCTTGTTGCAGGCTGTCGACCAGACTGGGACTGATGATCTCCTGGGCGATGATGGCGCTTTGCCCCTGTTCATCAAACAGTCGGTTCGGATCATGCTGGAAGGCGACATTCAGTCCCCGCCGGACGGCCGATTCCGGGTTGAGATCGAGGGTTCGCAGCGGGTCGCTCAGTTTGTCGCCGCTGACCACCTGCGGCAGACCGTTATCAGCCTGCTGCAGTGAGTAGAGCTGTTGACTCAGTTGGTGCAACCGCTGCAATGTAGCAACATTGAAAACCCCATCGGCATGTTGTTCGTTGATCACACCAACGATGACAAAGTCGTAGAGGGCGAAAGTTTCTTTGACCTGATGATGGAAGAGGCGCACCGGTTCGTCGGCGGCCAGCATATTTTCCGGGTCGTTGTCAAAATGAACCTTGGAGAACTGGCTGGCAAACAGAGCGGTGATGATCAGGGTAAGCAGCAGTATCAGGCGTGGAAAGCGGATACTGAAGTTTGAGAGCCAGAGCTTCATGGGACGTGTCCTCCAAAGATACATATCAAAAGCAATATATATGAATCAGAAATGCAGTCAAGGGGAATCAGACACCCCTTCAATTAATTACCATAACCAGTTCCATAGTCCAGCCTTTTATGAGAGAATGCCGGCTGTGTTTTGGTGATACCATATTTTCTTTAACTGTGGAGGAACAAATACTATGAGTCGATTGTTATCTTCTTTGCTGCTGGGGATGTTGCTGCTGTTGCCGCTGACAGCCTTTTCCGCCGACCCTTTGGCGGCTTGGCAGCCGGGATTTGACCCCAGTGGTGCCGAATTTACCTACTTGCTTTCCACTGTCGCTCACCCGGCCATTGAGGGTGGAACCGTTGGTTACCGCATCCGCGACCGGGTCTGGAAAGAGTCGAACGGCCGCCTGTTTGTCGACTATCGACCAATCTCCCAGCTTGGTGGTGAAAAGGACGTGTTGCGCAAACTGCAGATGGGCGCAGTACAGGGAATGCTCTGTTCTTCGGTCTTGGCGCCGAATGTCTCGCCGCGTTTGGGAATCGTCAATCTGCCGTTTTTGATCGATAGTTTCGCCAAGCTGGAAAAGTTTCGTAACAATGCGGAGCTGTTTCGCGAGTTTGGCCTCGATGCCGATAAAAAAGGCATTATGGTTTCCGATTTTACCGGTTATGGCAGCTATGGTTGGGCGACTAAAACCCCGGTGACGACCCTCGAAGAAGCCAAAGGTCAGGTGTTTCGCATTGCCCAGGCACCGGTCAATGTTGATCTGTATAAGGCCTGGGGTGTTCAATTTACCGTCATGCCTTGGCCGGATGTTCCCCAGGCACTGTCGACTGGCGTCATCAGCGGTCTTGATCACACGCCGATTGTGTGCAATATCACCAAGAAATTTACCGTTGCCAAGGCTTTCACCAGTCTTGATTATGCTCAAGGGCTCTATGTCCACCTGATGAACAAGCGTTGGTTCAACGGTTTGCCTGAGGATCTGCAGCTAATCTTAAGCACCGCGATCAGCGAAGAGAGTGCCAAGGTTCGAGCTTTGACGGAAAAGCAGCAATTTGATCAGATTGCAATAGCCAAGACCAACGGCGTCGTTTTCAATGACCTGTCGGCGGCAGAAAAAGCCCGTCTGGTTGATTTGGCCGAGCCGGTGGTACAGAAGTGGGGAGAGAAGATCGGTCTTGATTATTTGGCCAAGGTTCGGATGGCGTTGAAAAACTGATCATTTCTCTGCAATCCTTTTAAGCTGATGACGAGCCGGAGTGTTAATTCACTGCGGCTCGTTTTGTTTTGCCGTCATTTCTTTGTGCTTGACCAGAATCGACAGGTAGCGCTATCTTCAATGTCTAAGTTGCTGATTTTGCGTATAATTAACTTTTGTTTGTGTAAACCAAACGACGTTTGTTCATACCGCTCTTTGGAGGTCTTTCGATGAAGAAATTACTGGTTATTGTTTTGTTGCTGGCGCTGAGTCTGCCCGCTGCTGTTGTGGCTGCAGAAAAGAAGAAAGATCCACTGGCGGCCTGGAAGACGCAGTTCGATCCGAGTAGTGCCAAATACACCTATATTCTATCCAATGTCTCCCACCCGGTTATTGAAGGTGTCGCCGCCGGTTATCGGATTCGTGACAAGGTGTGGAAAGAGACCAATGGGCAGATTTATGTCGACTTTCGCCCCTTAAGCCAACTAGGTGGCGAAAAAGACGTGATCAGTAAGCTGAAGCTCGGTGCCATTCAGGGCATGATGAGTTCTTCGGTCGCCGCTGCCAATGTGGCCGATCGTCTTGGTATCGTCAACCTGCCCTATATTGTCGATACCTTCGATAAACTCGATACCTTCCGCAACGACCCGGAGCTCTGGACGCCGTTTGCCGAAGGCGGTCTCTCCAAAGGGATTCTGGTTGCTGACGTGACCGGTTACGGTCCTTATGGCTGGGCGACCACCTCACCGGTTAAGACCCTTGCCGACGCCAAAGGGATCAATTTCCGCATCGCTCAGGCACCGGTTAACACCGATTCGTACAAGGCCTGGGGTCTGAAATTCACCGTTATGCCTTGGCCGGATGTCCCCCAAGCGTTGCAGACCGGGGTTATTTCCGGTCTCGATCACACTGCGATTGTATGTAACATCACCAAGAAATTCACCATCGCCAAATCTTTTACCGAATTGAACTATGCGCAGGGCTTGTTCGTGCATCTGGTTAACAAGCGCTGGCTGGACAAGTTGCCGGAAGATCTGCGTGCCACCTTCCTGGCGGTGATTGCCGAAGAGAGTGCTGCCACTCGCGTCGCCACCCGTGTCCAGCATGACGTTCAAGTGGCTAAGGCGAAGGAGGCCGGAGTCGAGTTTATTCAGCTTTCCGCCGATGAGCTTGCCACGCTGAAAAAGCAGGCTGAGCCGGTGCTGCAAGACTGGAGTCCAAAGATCGGTGCTGATTATCTGGCCAAGGTTCGGGCAAAGCTTGGCAGCTGATCGCTAAAGCTGTATAATCGGTCCGTTTTCTACGGGGCTGGGGAGAACTCCTCGGTCCCGTTTTTGTTTTTTGCCGGACTGGAAGAGAAGTAAGCATGCTAAAAAAAACCTTCAAATCGATCGACCGTGGTTTCCTCTTTGTTGAGGATTGGTCGCTATTTATTGCTGTCTGCGTCGCGCTGATCACGGCAATGGCCAATGTAGTGCTGCGTAAAGCAACCGATAACGTCAGTCTTTACTGGTCGGACGAGGTGGTTCGCAAGGTGATCTTCTTTTCCACTTATATCGGTTGCGTGGCTGCCGTGCGCAGTCGTGCACTGATCAGGATCGATGCTCTACCGCAGATCTTTCCGGTGCTGAAAAAACCGTTGACGCTCTTTTCTCATCTGGCGGTATTGGTTTTTTCCGGCATTATGATTAATCTCGGCTGGCAGATGACGATGATGATGTTCGAGGACGAATACGCCAAAACCACGACCCTGCAGATTCCGGAATGGTACTTCTACGCCGTCCTGCCGATCATGGGTGGGATGATGTTTATCCGCACGCTGATCGTCATGGTCGAGGATTGGCGCGGCAAGCAAGACATCACGGGGGGCAATTAAGATGGAAAGCAGTTACCTGCTGATTCTCGCCATCCTGCTTGGTTGCCTGGCAAGCACCGTCCCGGTTTTTATGGCGTTGTTTTTCACCGGTACCTTTGGCCTGGTTTACCTGCTCGGCATCGATCCACAGATCGTCATCGAGGTCCTTTATCGGAGCATGGATAAATTCGCTCTGATTGTTGTGATGTTCTTTGTCCTTTGCGGCAATATTATGACGACCGGCTCGATCGTCGAAAAGCTGATCAAGGCGGCCAATGTGTTGGTTGGATGCCTCCCCGGTGGCCTGGCGATGGCCGGAATCCTGGCCTGTGGTTTCTTTGGTGCCATCTCCGGATCAACCGTTGCTACCGTCGTCGCTATCGGTGGCTTCATGATTCCGGCCCTGATCGAAAACGGCTACGAAGAGCGTTTCTCGGTCGGCATTATGACCACCGCGCCGATCCTTGGCGTCATTATTCCACCGTCGATTGCCATGATCCTTTACGCCATGGTCAGCAACGATCCCCTCGAAGCGCTATTCTTGACCGGCTTTATTCCCGGTGCCATGATCATGGTCGCCATGAGCCTCTATGCCTACTTCGTGTGTAAAAAGCAGGGCATAAAAACCATGAAACGGCCGACCGGCAAGGAAGCCTTTGCGGTCATCAAGGAAAGCGCCTGGGCCCTTTTTCTGCCGGTGCTGATCTTTGGTGGCATCTACTCAGGGATGTTCACCGCCAATGAAGCGGCCGTGGTCGCCTGTTTCTACGCCTTTTTTGTCGAAATCTGCATTCACCGCGATATGAAGCTGCAGCAGATCAAGAAGGTGGTGGTCTCTTCGGCGGTCACTTCGGCTACGCTGCTGATTATCGTCGCCGGTGCTTCGGTCTTTGGCGAGTATCTGACCTTCGAGCAGATTCCGGCCAAGATCGCCAACGCGGTGGTCGACAGTATCTCCTCCCCGTGGGTGTTTCTGCTTTCGGTCAATGTTCTGCTGTTGATCATCGGCATGTTCATGGACATCATCTCGGCGACCCTGATCCTGACGCCGATTTTTCTGCCACTGTTGTCCAAGTTCGGCATCGACACCATGCACTTCGGCCTGCTGATGACCATCAATCTGGGGATCGGCTACTGCACTCCGCCCCTGGGGGTCAGTCTCTACATCTCCGGGGCGGTGGCAAATCGGGGCCTGCTCTATGTGTCGCGGGCGGTGACGCCGTTTTTGTTGATTCAGATTGCTATACTGTTGGTATTGACCTTCTGGCCGGATCTCGTTCTGCTGTTACCACGCTGGGTTTACGGTTAACAGCGGCGCAAACAGATTCATCGGGGGAATCATCTTTGTCGGGCCGCACCGATGAGTCGTCCCCGTTTCATCACGGAGAAATGTTATGAACCCGAAAATTCTGATACCGATTGACGATTCCGCTACCTCGCAGAAGACCATCGAGTCAGTCATCGAGCAGAAACAGCGCTTTCCGCAGAAGCTGACCCTGTTGCACGTGGTCAACGATCAACTGGCCTACCGAATGATTCCCGATTTCCAGGTCGATATGGTGCGCGAGAATGCTGGCAAGGCCGGCCAGTTGCAACTGGAAAAGATGGCGGAACAGTTGCAATCAGCCGGATTTGAAACCGAATTACGGCTCGAATTTGGCGCGCCGCGGCGGGTGATTCCACGGATTGCCAATGATGAGGGATTTCAGTTGCTGGTCATCGGTCGGCATGCCGGAAGTGGCGAGATTCGCGACGTGCTGTTCGGCTCGGTGGCGAACTATGTCCTGCACAACGTCCAGTGCCCCGTTTTATTGTTTTAGGGCCGGCGGATAAACGCTCATCTGCGGCGTTATGCTCAATCCTCGCCGCTCGACGTAGCGCTGCTACGCCTCACGGCTGCGGGATCGCAGGCCTTGCAGTTGAACATTTCTCCACCGGCCTGGCGACTTTGGTGGTTAGTAAGCTAAAAAAGCGAGCCTCTCATTTTGAGGGCTCGCTTTTTTAAATGACGACTGAGCTTTCTGTGTTTTAGAAATTAAAACCTTGTCCGCCGTGCCGGCCTCCGTGACGACCTTTACCTTCTCCGCGCAGCGACATCAGTTTGTTGGCTTTTTCCTGTTGTTCGGGGGTCAGAATGGCGAAAATCTGTTGCTTGATTTTGGCCTTCTCGACCATCCGGTCAGTTTTCAGCTGGGCCTGTTTTTCTGCCAGGCTACGAAATTCTGCTTCGTTGAAATCGTCAGCACGCATTTTGTCTCGCAACTCCTGTTGCCCGGCGCGCATCTGCTCACGCGTGGCCGAGTTCTGCTCGTACTGCGTCTGATACAAGGCTTCGATCTGCTGCTGCTGGTCGTCGCTCAGGTCGAGCACTTCACTCATCATATCGAGGCGGTGTTCCATCCGTTCTTCATGCTGCTCAGCGGACATCGCCTGCTTTTTACCGCCACAGTTGCCGGGGCCATCACCCCAGGATTTCGCTGTCGCCAAAGTTGCGCCGCCGGTGACCAGGGCTCCAATCAAGAGGGCCGGAATAATGATTTGTTTTTTCATGGCATTTCTCCTTTTATCTGTCGTGAGTTGCATCTCTGTGTTGCTTTTCGATGATTCAACTATAGAGAAAAGAATCTAAAGAGTGGGTTAAGAGCTGTGCGGCTTGTGTAAAGTTTTGTAAACTGTAGGATCAAAAAAAGGAGAAAAGCGATGTTGCCGGAAAACCCCTTTGAACGTTGGCGTTTACTGCCCCTCAATCAGATCGCCGCTCTCAAACTCAAGGAGGCGGGCGAGAATGTTGCCACCGACAGCTTGCCGGCATTCCAGTTGATGCTCTGGGGGCTGGTCAATGGCGTCACACCGACTCATCGGCGGACCGCACAGGAGTTGTTGCGCCTGCAGTATCAGGATCCGGCCGAAGCCTTTACCTATTTAACCAGCGATATTCCCGGTGGGTTGCATGAATTACAGCGTAAGCTGCTCGTGTTGTCGCCTAAAGACGCTGCCGCGGAGTTGATGGAAACCCTCGATATGCGCCTTAAAGCCGACCCGCGCAATCCTTATCCGCAGCGTTGACTTGATGTTTTTGTTCTGTGTTGCAGAGTAAGGCGGGGGGGCTTTTGATGAGAAACGCCCCGTTGTCGCGGGGCGTTGGTGGTTAAAAACCTTTAGTGACGGTTATTTTCTGTTTTGACAGTCCCGGCCGGCGTTTCTGGTCTTCGTTTAGAATGGCTTCGGCCAGTTGCACCCATTCCTCCCAGGAGCCTTCGGCGGAAAGCTTTTCATTGGTTGGCGACCAGCCGATATACCAGTTTTCGCGCGGATCGCCGCTGATCACCAGTCGATTTCCGCCAACCTGATCCGCTTTTTCCGTCTCGCAGATATTTAACATGTTTATCAACCCTCCCCGGTTGCACTTGTCGGGACTCTATAAAAGATCATTTAATTGAGTCTTATTGCACCTCTATACTGTCCGTAACGCAGTGCTCGCCCTTCGGTTGACAAACTTAATTTTAACAGCAAAAAAAACTTCTGCATTCTCAGTCTTGTCGCAGTGCTTTCTGTGTGCTGAGCTCTGGCGCAAATGGTTGTTCGGTTGTCTGCATTGTTGCTGTTCTCTTTAGCCATTGGCGCAGATCCTCGACGATCAGATACAGGCAGGGCACCAGCAGCAGCGCGATCAGGGTGGCGAAGAGGATGCCGAAGGCCAGCGAGATCGCCATCGGGATCAGAAAACGCGCCTGACGTGAGGTTTCGAAGATCATCGGCATCAGCCCGCAAAAGGTCGTCAAGGTGGTCAGCAGGATCGGCCGGAAGCGTAAAACACCCGCTTCGACTACGGCAGCAACTGGCGAAGCGCCATTTTTCCGCTGCCGGTTGGCAAAGTCGATCAGCACCAGCGAATCGTTGACCACCACCCCGGAGAGCGCCACTACGCCGAACATACTCATGACACTCAGACTGTAACCGAGTAGCAGATGACCGAGCACCGCGCCGACAATACCGAAGGGGATACTGGTGATGATGATCGCCGGTTGCAGATAGCTGCGAAAAGGGATCGCCAGCAGGCCGTAGATCAGTAACATCGCCAGCCCCAGGCCGAGAAATAGGCTCGACATGCTCTCCGCCATATCGGCCTGTTTGCCTTCGAAGCTAAAAGCGAGACCGGGATAGCGGTCGGCCAACTGAGGAAGGGCTTCCGCTTGCAGAGCGCTGCGGATTTGTCCGGCCTGTTCCGCCGGACTAACATCAGCACTGACACTGATGACCCGTCGCCCGTCGCGGCGATCGATGCTGGTGTAGGCCCGGCCGCGTTCAACATCGACCGCCTCGCGCAGCGGAATTTCAATACCGCTGGCGTTGCGCAGAATCATCTCTTCGAGGTTGTATTCGGAGATCCGTTCACTTTTCGGGCGCCGTACCGTCACGGTCACTTCATTGCGGCCACGCTGTTGACGCAGAACTTCGGTGCCGTCATAAGCGTTACGCACCTGACGGGCGACATCTTGGGCGCTCAAGCCGAGGCTCAAACCCTCCGGGCGCATGCTGAAGTCGAGCTGCTGTTTGCCCGGCGCAAAGCCATCATCGATATCTTTGGTCATCGCGTAGCTGGCGATCACTTCTGCCAAATCCTGCCCAGCGCGCTCCAAGGTTGCGAGATTGGTGTGACTCAATTCTACGGTGAGCGCTTTGCCGGAGCCGGGGCCACCGGAGTCGGACTGAAACATCAACGATTCGAGACCGCTGATTTCACCCGCGGACTGGCGCCACAGATTGGTGAATTGTTCGGTCGAGATGGCCCGCTGCTGCGGATCGACCAGATAAACCTTGATGTCCAGGGTGTGACTGCCGGAGAGTCCGTTCACCGCTTTGCCGAGATCGGCAAAAGTGCCGATCACCAGTTGTTGCTCGCCAGACTGCTCCGCCACCTGTGCGGCGCTGGCCAGCAAGCGATCGCGGACCATTTCGGTCTGTTCAATCGCCGAGCCGTACGGGAGTTCGACGGTCACCTTGGCAAAATCGGACTCAACGCGCGGGAACAGGGTCATCCCCATCCTGCCGCTGAGCACCAGCGAGACGGTCAGGATCAACACTGCAGAAGCGACTGCCAGGGTCAAGTAGCGGTTGCGCAGCAGCAGCTGTAAAAAAGGTGCGTAGCGCTGCTTGATCCAGCGGCTGACGCCGGTACTGAAACGCTGCTGAAAAAGATGTAGCGCCCCCAGAATGCCGCCGCGCCGATTTTGTTTCAGGTGGGCCAGGTGGGCCGGTAGCACAAACAGCGACTCGAGTAGTGAAACCAGGAAAACGGTAATGACAACGATCGGAATCACCTGGAAAACTTTGCCCATGGTGCCGGGCACGAAATAGAGTGGCATAAAGGCGACCACGTTGGTCAAAATGCTGAAAGTGACCGGCATTGCCACTTCTCGCGCTCCGGCAATCGCTGCCTTAAGCGGTGACAGCCCCTG
Organism: Desulfuromusa ferrireducens; assembly: GCF_055389805.1. Classification (NCBI taxonomy): domain Bacteria; kingdom Pseudomonadati; phylum Thermodesulfobacteriota; class Desulfuromonadia; order Desulfuromonadales; family Geopsychrobacteraceae; genus Desulfuromusa; species Desulfuromusa ferrireducens. The sequence goes on along the minus strand of NZ_AP042415.1, from coordinate 1,030,788 downwards.
CTGGCGAAACTTATAGACGTTCTCGCCGACGACAATGGCATCATCGACGACAATCCCCAGCGCGATGATAAAGGCAAACATCGAGATCATATTGATGCTCACCCCGAGCAATGGCAGAACCAGAAAGGCACCGAGAAACGAGATCGGAATGCCCATGGTGACCCAGAAGGCGAGCCGCGTTTCGAGGAACAGACCGAGCAGCACCAGCACCAGGGCGAGGCCGAGGTAGGCGTTATTGAGCAGCAGGTCGAGCCGCTGGCGGAAAACTTCCGACTGGTCGTTCAGCGCGGCCACTTCTACCCCTGGTGGCAATTGTTGCTGCAATAGTTCCATTTCCGCCAGAGCGGCATCGGCAACCTCGATCGGGGTCTGTTCACCGACCCGATAAATATCCAGCATCATCGCCCGCTTGCCGTTGTATTCGGCATAGCGGTCGGTCTCCTCGAAACCGTCTTTGATGACGGCGATATCTTCCAGCAGCAGTTGGCTGCCGTTGTTAGCGGTCAGCACCGGCAGCTTGGCGAAATCGTTGCCGTAATCGCGGCGTTCCTGCATCCGCAGCAGAATTTCGCCCCCACTGGTTTTAATCCCGCCGCCGGGAAGTTCGATCGCCCCGGCACTTAAGGTCTGGGCAACCTGCTCGAGGGTTAAATTGTAAGCCCGCAGTTTTTCCTCTGGAATTTCGATGGAAATTTCCAGCGGCCGGGTACCGGCCAGTTCCACCTGGGTGATAGCCGGATTCTGTAACAGGGTGGTGCGAAAATCATCGGCCAGGCCGTATAAAACCTGTTCGCTTTGGTCGCCGTACAGAACCAACGAGAGAACATCCCGCTTGCGGCTGACGATCTCGACCTGCGGCTGTTCGGCCTCTTCCGGGAAGGTGGTGATGCGGTCGACCTCGTTCTGCACATCCTGTCCCAACTTCTGTAGATCACCACCCGTCAGCAGGGAGACGTTGACTGTTCCACGCCCTTCGTTGGCACTGGAGCTGACCTCATCAACCCCATCCAGGCCTAGGACCGCTTCTTCGATAGCGAGGATGATCCCCTGCTCGACCTCGGCAGGACTCGCGCCACTGTAGGCTACGCTGACCGAGACCTGATCGTTATCGAACTCCGGGAAAACCTCTTGTTTGATCTGGGTCATGAAAAACAGACCGCCGATCAGGAGCAGAACCATCAGCAGGTTGGAAGCGACTGAGTTTCCGGCCATCCAGGCAATGGGACCTTTCGTGGTGTTGCTCTGCTCAGTCATGGCTGATCTCCTGCGGTTGCGCCTGCTCTTGTAATGCCAGGCGCGGTTCTTCGACGCGCAGTTGCATGCCATCAGCGGCCGTGCTCAGATTGCTGAGAACCAGTTGCCCAGCGGCGGGGAGGTTGTTTTTTAGATAAACGGTTTCACTGTCGCGCCAGACAACCTCGGCGGCGGTGACCTGCAAGCGCTGCTGGTTATCGGCTAACCAGACGTTATTGCCATCATGCAGCGCCGAGCGAGGAATGCTGATGACATCGGAGAGCAGTTGACCATCGATTTCGACCCGTACATATTCGCCGAGCAGTAGCGGTTGCCGTTGTTCCGCCGGATTGTTGAGGTCGAGGGGATCATTCACCTTAACCAGCAGGCGGGCCATGCGGCCATTTTCCTCCAGATCGGCCAGCAGTTTATCGACGCTGCCGAGCTTTCGTTTGCCGCCGCTGGTGGTAATCTCCACCATTGAGCCCTGCTCGCCCTGCTGTTGTGGAATATCTAGCCAGACTAATCGATCAACCGGAATCGAGACCTGCACCCAGTAGTGATCGGTGCTGACCAGGGTGGCGATGCTATCCTGGGCGGTCAGGTAGCCGCCCGGTTCAGCCGATTTTCTGACGATATTTGCATTAAAGGAGGCGTAAATGACGGTCCGTTTCAGGTTGATCTCCGCTTGCGCTTGTCCAGCCTGGGCGGCATGGAGCTCGGCTTGAGCTTTGAGCAGGTGTGGCATGCGCAGGGCCAGATTACGGTCCTGGTCACTGGCCGTCTCTTTGCCGTCGTACAGTTGCCATTCCTGACGGGCAATCTCCTGATTACCTTCTTCGATCGCCAGGGCGTAGGCGGCGGTGGCGACGGTGCTCTGCGCCTGCGCTACCGCCAACTGGTAATCGGCGGGTTCCAGCATCAGCAGTTGATCGCCACTGTTGACCCGGCCACCGAGGGCAAAGCCTTTATTGATGGCAATGATCCGGCCGCTGACTTCGCTTCTTAAATTCAATTCACTGGCCGGAATGACGGTCCCCATGGCGCTGATCCGAACCTGTTGCAGCTGACTCTCGATCGGTTTGGTAGTCACCAGCGGTGCCAACTTGAGCGGCTTTTGCCGATTGGCCTTGGGGGTGCTCTTGATTAAATAGGCACCGGCCGCGATGGCGGTGGCCAGAATCAGGAGAATTGCCAACAGCGTCAGCAGGGTCGATTTGCGGCCGTTTTTAGTGATCACGGAGTTTTCTGTTGCTGGCTCAGCTCGGTTCATAATTGTACCTCAAGTTGTTGCGCTTGCAGTTGCTCGGTCCAACTGCCACCGAGCGCCCGATGCAGGGCGACCCGGTTGGTCAGTAAGTTGAGCTGTTGATTGAGTAAGTCCTGTTGCAGTTGTTCGACGTTTTTCAGTTCGGTCAGGACCGGCAGGTAATCGTTGAGACCTTTTTGGTAGCGGTTTTTGGCGGTCCGCAGCGCCTGTTCCGCAAGGTCGAGCTGAGTCTGGATGGCCGTTTGTTGTTCAAGCAGTTTCTGCTCGCTGATCAGTGCATCTTCCACTTCGCGGATGGCGGTCAGTACGGTCTGCTGGTAAGCGGCCAGCTGTTCACTGATCAGCGCTTTATGCCGCTCGACTTCTGCCGAACGCTGACCACCGTCAAGCAGTGGAGCGGTCAGATTGCTGGCCAGATTGAGCAACCAATTGTCGAACAGGTCGGAAATGTTTGTCGCATCGCTGCTGGCAGTTGCCGTCAAGCGCAGGGCCGGCAAACGCTCGGCTTTGGCGGCGGCCAATTGCCAGTCTGCTGCTTGCAGCCGCAGACCGGCGGCGCGAATATCAGGGCGTTGCTGCAACAGTTCAGCCGGCAGCCCCAACGCTGGCAGGGGGGTAAGCTGCGGCAGTTCATAATCGGTCAGCTGCAGCGCTTGTTGTGGATTGTTCCCCAGTAGCACCGCCAGCTCATGGCGCAGCCGTTGTTCTTCGGCTTCCAGCGCTGGCAGCCGGGTGCGTAGCGCGGCCAGCGCCTCTTTTTGTTGCAACAGGTCGAGAGCGGTCGCCTGTGCCTTGCGAAAGCGTAGTTCTATCAGGTCAAGGTAGCTTTGCGCTGTTTGCAGCTGCTCAGAGAGCAGCTCTTGCTGTTGGCGTTGCCCGAGCAGCTGTAGCCAGCGGTCGCTGATCTCGGCCGCCAAACTGGTGGCGGCAGCATTCAAGTCTTCCCGCGTGGCTTGCTGTTGCTGCTGTTGGCTGTTGATATTTGCGGCGACCCGACCCCAAAGATCGAGCTCATAGTTGCTGCTCAGGCCGATGGCGTTGTTCTCGAAATCGCTGCTCTGACCGCCACTGCGTTGTTGGCTGCTGGAGCGATCGGCGCTGAGGCTCAAGTCAGGATAGCGTTCGCTACTGCTCTGTCGGCTCAGCGATTGCGCTTGTTTCAGTCGTGCCCAGGCTTGGCGCAGGGACAGGTTGTCGCTCAGGGCTTCGTCAATCAGACGGTTCAAATCGCCTGCGGCAAAGCTTTGCCACCACTGTTCTGGAATGGCTGCCGTTTCCCCGTACAGGGAGTAGCTTTGGGGCAGTTGGGTTAACTCTGCCGGTTGCAGCTTGGAGCTGAACGGACTGCAGCCGGTCAGGCTCAACAGTGCCAGTAACAGCAGCAGGGGCAGTTTTTGCTGAGAAAATATCATTTTTACCTCGCGTTGAAACAGTCGTTTGAATCTGTGGCGAGGATACGCTCTACCTGCTGATTTGCGTGTTAAGTCTGATGCTATTTATCTTAAGTTTTGTAAACCGGGGCAGTGGCAATCTTTAAAAATCTTTACAACAGGCACAATTGCTTTCGGTTATGATGGCCCCTAGAGGAGAACTGCTATGAATCGAATTTTGGTCATCGATGACGATATCGAACTCTGTGAATTATTGACCGATTACCTGAGCGCGGAAGATTTTGTTGTGCAATCGGTCAATCGGGGTGATCAGGGCGCTCAGCAGGCGCTGGCCGAGGAATACTCGTTGATTGTCCTCGATGTTATGCTGCCGGGTCTAAACGGTTTTGACGTGCTGCGCAAGATCCGTGAACAAAGCAAGGTGCCGGTGATTATGCTGACCGCCCGGGGCGATGATATCGACCGGATCGTCGGTCTGGAATTGGGTGCCGATGATTATCTGCCGAAGCCGTTCAATCCGCGTGAACTTGTGGCCCGGATCCGGGCGATTCAGCGGCGTAGTGAGGCGAGTGTAAATGTTTCCGCCTCCCAGCAGAAAGCAGGCGGACTGCAGGTTGGCGATATTGTCCTTTGTCCGGCGAATCGCAGTGTCAAACAGGGCGGTGAGCTGGTTGAGTTGACCTCGGTCGAATTCTCGCTGCTCGAAATCCTGCTTGGTCGGGCCGGCGAGGTGATCAGTCGCGAGGAGCTGGTTGAAAAGACCCTCGGTCGGCGTCTGTCAGCCTACGATCGCAGTATCGATGTGCATGTCAGTGCGCTGCGCAAAAAGCTTGGCCACCAACACGGCGCTGCGGAACGGATCAAAACCATCCGTGGCGTTGGTTATCTCTACACCCTGTCGGAAAGCAATTCCTGATGCGTAGCCTGTTCTTCAAGTTCTTCCTCAGTTTTCTGCTGATTAATGTTCTGATTGTCACCATCGGCATCACCCTGACCTATCTGCGCGATCAGGAATTCCCACCGCTTGCCAGCCAGCATTTTGCTCGTCAAGCGTTGGCCGAATACGGTCGTGGCGCAATCCGGGTTTATGAAAAAGAGGGGATTACAGCTCTTGACCACTACTCCGATCAACTGTTTGCGGAAGTCGGCAGCCGGATCGTGCTGTTCAACCGCGACGGACGACCGCTGACCAACAAGCAGCGGGTGCAGCGACGGATGTTGCGCATGGCCAGAAGGGCCCTGGAAACCGGCGAAGTGGTTTTTCCGATGAGGGGAGAACGCAACTTGCTGGCCAGTAAGCTTGAAAGTGAATCGGGACAGACCTATATTGTTGCTATTGGTTTGCCGCAAAAGCCGCCGCCCCGCCATATTGTCAAGGGCTTGAGCCACGGCCTGCTCGGTTGGCGGTTGCTGGTCCTATTGGGCGTCTCTGCGGTGGTTTGCTATTGGTTGGCCCGCTCCTTTGCCGCGCCGATCGGTCGTTTGCGTCAGGCAACCCGGCAGTTTGCCAGCGGAGATCTGTCGATCCGAGTCGGTGACCAGGTCAGAGGGAAGAATGAAATTGGCGGCCTGGCGCGCGATTTTGACCATATGGCGGAGCGGATCGAAGATCTGGTCGGCGCCCAGCAGCGGCTATTGCGCGATATCTCCCATGAGCTGCGTTCGCCGCTGGCCCGACTGGGGGTGGCGCTGGAACTGGCGCGCCAGGAAGGCAACCCTGAAGTTCGGCAAAAAGCACTGCAACGGATTGAGCTGGAAGCGGAGCGGATGAATGAAATGATCGGTCAACTGCTCAGCCTGACCCGGCTGGAAAGTGGCGCCAACGAGCTGCCGCGGCAGGAATTTGACCTGGCTGAATTGTTAATCCATTTGGTTGCTGACGCCAATTATGAAGCTAAAAATCGTGATTGTCAGGTGGCTTTAGTCGGTAATGGACCACTGCTTATGACCGGTTCGGAGGAGTTGCTGGCGCGGGCGCTGGAGAACGTGATTCGTAATGCCGTTAAATATACCGATGATAACAGTTCGGTGGCCGTCGAATTGACCGCTGAGCAGGGAATCGACATTCGAATTTTGGATCAAGGACCCGGGGTGCCGGAAGAAGCGCTGGATAAGCTGTTTGAGCCTTTTTATCGCGTGGCTGATGCCCGTGATCGACAAAGCGGCGGGACCGGTATCGGTCTGGCGATTGCCGAGCGTGCAGTCAAGTTGCATGGCGGTACGATCAAAGCGAAAAATCGGGATGCGGGCGGACTTGCTGTCGAGATTCACTTGCCTTAATCTCAGAATAGGTCTATTCTTATATCCGAATAAAGTGCTCAATTAAGGGAGGCCATATGGATTTTCTTTATCTTATCGGCATTGTCGCCGTCTGGTACATCGTTAACAAGTGGGTTCTGCCCCGTTTGGGAGTCCAGACCTGACTGTCAGGCAGTTGCGAGCTTCCGCGTGACGGAAGCAAGAAGGGGCAGTCGAAGAAGACTGCCGACCAATAGTCATTGTTAGAAAAGCAGGGTTGTGCAAAGCGGCCCTGCTTTTTTTATCTGTTGCGTTACAGGTAGGGGGAGAAGAGCTTGCAGAAGGAGTCGCGTAGCCGTAATGGCAGGGAGCGATGGTCCATTTCGTGGAGACTGATTTCCCGCGACTGTTCGCGACTTTGATCGAAATGGCCAGCCAGTTCAGAAACAATGTCATCAGCAAAAATCTCGACATTGAACTCAAAGTTGAGCCGCAGGCTGCGCGGGTCGATGTTGGCTGAGCCGACCAGCGCGTATTCCTCATCAATCAGCAGCAGCTTGCTGTGCACGAATGGCGGTGGCTGGTGGTAGATGCGGACATTATGCTCAAGCAGTTCAAAAAGATAAGCGTTGGTCGCCCAGGCCATATAGGGCAGGTTATTCTGCTCCGGCAGCAGGATCTCGACCTTGACGCCGCGCAGGGAGGCGGCGTTGATGGCCGCCAACTGTGCCCGGGTCGGGATAAAGTATGGGGTCATGATTCTAATGTGTGATTTGGCGCAAGCCAGTGCACCGATCAAAATCCAGTTGAGCTTTTCGTGTGGTTCATTGGGCCCGGCGCTGATCCCGCGGCAGCAGGCGGTTCCGACGATCGGTGGTATTGGCCAGTCGCGTTCCTGGCGCTGTTCATTGGTGGCAAAGTGCCAGTCTTCCAAAAAAGCGTCACGCAGCTGATTGCAGATCGGACCTTCGAAGCGGAAATGGATATCGATGGCGCGGCGGGAATTATTTTTGATCATCGCCAGATGTTTGTCACAGATGTTCATTCCACCGGTAAAACCGATAGAGTTGTCGACCACTAGCAGTTTACGGTGGTTGCGCATGTTGAGATAGAAGCTGCGTGCCAGGCTCGGCGGCATGAAAGTGGCCAGCTCGATTTTGCTTTGTTTGAGCAGGTTGCGAATTTTGGCGAGGGCGTAATATTGGCCGAAGGCGTCAATCATCACCCGAACATCAACCCCGCGCTCCGTTGCGGCGGTCAGTTCCTTGACGAACAGTTTTCCGGTGCGATCGGCTTTGAAAATGTAGCTGCTCAGAAGTACGGTCTGTTTGGCTGTGCGGATCGCTTCGAGCATGGCTGGGTAGGCCTGCTCCCCGTTGTAGAGCACCTTGATTGCGTTACCGCAGATCAGCGGTCGGCGGGTGACGGCATCGGAGAGATTGATCAGTCCCTGGCTGGTGGCACTGCTGGGAAACTCCTGGACATCGTTGCTGCTCGGTGGAACATCGACGTTCAGCCAGTGCATGCCCTGCCCCTGCTTCTGCAGTTCACGCGCTCGGGTCCGAATCCGATTAACCCCGAATAGCCAATAAAACAGGGCTCCCAAGCCCGGTAGGGCCAAGCAGGTGACGATCCAGCCGAGCGCCGCGCGTGGATCACGCTTGGTCAACAGGGCGTGCCCGGCAGAAAACAGCGATAGCGACCAGAGAATGACCAGTGCCAAGGTCAACATGGATCCCCCGAAAAAGAGGAAAAGAATTGAACGTTTTCAAGAGGTTAGCAGATGGTAACGGGGAAGTCCAGAAATCGAGTGAAAACTATCAAAATGTAACTGCGCCGCCATATTTAGACGGCGCAGCACGTTGTCAGTTTAACGCAGCGAGGTGCCGCAACGGGCACAGGTAAGAACGGTGTTAGTCGAAATTTTATCACCGCAGGTTGGGCAGTTAAACCAGTGGCGGCAGAAGCGGCACTGCTGCTCCGAGAGGCCTTGCTTCTTTTTACATTTCGGGCAGCGCCGATACATTTTTCGATTACTCAGATAATCTTCAAAAAACAGACCACAGCGGGGACATTCGCTGCTTCCCGGCTTGTGAATAGTTGCTTCGCAACCTGGAATCGGGCATTTAAAAACGGTTTTGCAGTGGCTGCACCAATAATCACCCTTGAGTGGTTCGCTGCAACTGGGGCACTTTTTAGTCATCTTTTCGCTCCGTCAATGTTTTTGATGTCGGCACTTGGTGACGACAGAACTAAGCATAGTCGACCAGGGACCGATTGCCAAGGAGAAGAGTCTGGACTTGTTTACGCCGAAGGTTGCTGCTATGATTCTTTAGTTGTCTTTAATTTCTTTTGCGGGTGCTGGGAGTCACATCTATGGCAAACGATTTACGGGTGGAAAAACGACCGGAACAGGTCGGTTTGTTTATGGCCGATGGGCTGGTTTTAGAAGCGACGGTATTTCTCGCGCAGTACGCCATGTATCATTCCGGCGAGCAGCACGTTCTCGATCTGCTGTTGGAAGACGATCCCTTTTTACCGGCAAAGGCGTCCAGCGGTGAGTTTCATTTGGTTCGCAAGGGGATGATTGGACATATCCGCTGTGCCGTGGTTTTGGAAGAAGGGCTGGAATATGTCGAGCGGCAGGTGAAAATAAGTTTTCCCGGCGGCGAGGTTTTGCAGGGAACGGTGAAGATGGATCTGCCGGCGCATTCCGCCCGCTTAACCGATTACATTAACGGTGGCAACGAGTTTTTCCCGCTCTTCTCCGGAGAGCATGCCTATCTGGTCAATCGTAGCCTGATTCGTGATGTGGTGTTGATTGATTAAGTAAGTGCCCGATTGAATAGCACGCAAGATGAGATTTTGCTCGGTGTAAAAAGGTGAAGGCCAGTCCCTATCGGGCTGGCCTTCTTTTTGCCGGCGAATCTTACAGAGTGCAGCGAAGAATTATTGCTTTTTTTCCAACTTCGCTGTCATCTGCGGGTTATTGCGTTTCATAACGAACAGATAGCTTTCTTTGAGCTTTTTGGTGAAGAAGGTTCCAAGCCACAGCGGGCTCCAGACGACTCCAGCCATCAACCAGCGCTTCATCGCGCCGGAATCAGTTTTGTCAGCCTTGATAGTTAAATCGACCGGCTCATAGCCTTGCTGGGCGATATTAACCTGGTGCTGACTGCCAGTGCTCAGAGCGTAATCATAACGGATCGGTGTTTCGCCGATCTGCTTGCCATCAATGGTGACAATTGCTCCTGGCGGTTCGGATTGAATGAGTGCCTGATGGGGGGCACAGGCGCTGAGAAACGCGGCCAGTACGATAAGGGTTATCAGTTTACTTTTCATTTGGGTTCTCCTTTGCTGAACCGATCTGCCGGCAACCTTTTATACGTTGCAATGCCTATGCCGCCTGCGAGGGTACCGAGCAAATAAGGGCACAGTTTTAACCGGGCGCGATTAAGTGCTGTCAAAACGGGAGGATAAAATTTCTTCATCGGCTCCGGCTAACTTATCGGCAGTTTCTTGGAAAAACTTAAGGAGTTATTTTTGCGACAGTTTTTGACAGTCTGTGCAGTTTTTGCGTCAGTTCTCCGTCATTTTTGCAGGGGTCGATTGCCCGGTTCGGCGGACTCACTGAGGTAGCTGCGTAGAAATTGGCCGGTGTAGGAACGGCTTTCCTGCGCCACCTCTTCCGGAGTTCCGAAGGCGATCACCTCGCCGCCGCGACTGCCGCCTTCCGGCCCCAGATCGATGACGTAGTCAGCGGTTTTGATGACATCCAGGTTGTGCTCGATGACGACCACCGTGTTGCCGGTTTCAACCAGCCGATTCAGCACTTCGAGTAGTTTGTGGATATCGGCAAAATGCAGTCCGGTGGTCGGTTCGTCGAGGATATAGATGGTTTTGCCGGTCGCGCGTTTTCCCAGTTCCTTGGCCAGTTTGACGCGTTGCGCTTCGCCGCCGGAGAGGGTCGTGGCGCTCTGTCCCAGCTTGATGTAGCCGAGCCCGACATCACGGACCGTTTGCAGCTTGCCGCTGATCCGTGGGATGTTTTCGAGGAATTGGCTCGCCTGGTTGACGGTCATGTCGAGCAGATCGGCGATGCTTTTGCCTTTGTATTTTACCTCCAGGGTTTCGCGATTGTAGCGTGCCCCCTTGCAGATCTCGCACTGGACGTAGACATCGGGCAAAAAGTGCATTTCGATTTTGATGATGCCGTCGCCGCTACAGGCTTCGCAGCGCCCGCCTTTGACGTTGAAGGAGAAGCGCCCCGGTTTGTAGCCGCGGATCTTCGCCTCTGGCAGTTGCGCGAACAGTTCGCGGATGTCGGTGAAGACGCCCGTGTAGGTGGCGGGATTGGAGCGTGGCGTGCGGCCAATCGGCGACTGATCGATATCGATGACCTTGTCGAGTAGTTCCAGGCCGCGCAACTCGCGTGTCGGGCCGGCTTTATCGCGCGCCCGGTGCAAGCGCTGCGCGAGGGCCTTGTAGAGGGTCTCAATCACCAGCGAAGATTTTCCCGATCCGGAGACGCCGGTAAAGCAGGTCAGCACACCGAGGGGGATTTTTATGTCGACATTCTGCAGGTTGTTGGCGCGTGCGCCGAGGACTTCCAGCCAGCGATCGCTTTTGCGCCGTTCGCTCGGGATCATGATCTGGCGCTTGCCGGATAGATACTGCCCGGTCAGTGACTTCTCTTCGGCCATCACCTGCGCGGGAGTTCCCTTGGCAACCACCTCGCCACCGTGCACCCCGGCGGCCGGCCCCATGTCGATGACATAATCAGCCGCCATGATGGTTTCCTCGTCATGTTCGACCACCAGCACCGAATTACCGAGATCGCGCAGGCGCTTGAGGGTGACCAGCAGGCGCTGATTGTCCCGCTGGTGCAGGCCGATGGAGGGTTCGTCGAGGATATAGAGCACGCCCATCAGCGAGGAACCGATCTGGGTGGCCAAGCGGATCCGTTGTCCTTCGCCGCCACTTAAGGTTCCGGCTCTGCGGTCGAGAGACAGGTAGTCGAGGCCAACGTGGGACAAAAAAGAGAGCCGTTCGCGGATTTCCTTGAGAATCCTCCGGGCGATTTCCGCTTGCTTGGGCGGTAATTCCAGGCTGGAGAAAAAGCTTTCGGCATCGGCTATCGACATGGCACAGATATCACAGATATTCTGGTCCGCCACTTTAACATGCAGCGATTCCGGTCGCAGTCGCGCGCCATCGCAGGTCGGGCAGGGAATCACGCTCATAAAGCGCTCCAGGTTGTCACGCACACCATCAGAATCGGTTTCCCGGTAGCGTCGCTCCAGGTTGGTAATCACCCCTTCGAACGGTTTTTCGTAGAAGTGGCGCCGCTCGCCCTGGTCGTAGAAAAAACGCACGTTTTCTTCGCCCGAACCGTAGAGGATAATCTTTTGCAGCTCTTCCGACAATTGCTTGAACGGTTTGCGGATGTCGAATTCGTAATGCATCGCGAGTGCTTCGAGCAGCGCTTGGTAGTAGTAGCCGGTGCGGCTGTCCCAGGGGACGATGGCGCCATCGCGCAGGCACAGCTCCGGGTTCGGCACCACCTGTTCGGCATCAAAATAATTGCGTGTTCCCAGCCCGCTGCAATCGGGGCAGGCACCGTGGGGATTGTTGAAGGAGAACATCCGTGGTTCGATATCGGGGTAGGACAGGCCGCAATCGATGCAGGCGTGTTTGGACGAAAATAGCTTGCTTTCGCCGTCGGGAATTTCAACCCGCACCAGACCATCGGCCAGCCGCAGGGCGGTCTCAATCGAATCGGCCAGCCGCGTCTCGATGCCTTCCTTAATCACCAACCGGTCAATGACCACTTCGAGGCTGTGTTTCTTCTTTTTATCCAGCTCGATAGTATCGCCCAGCTCATACATCTCACCATCGATGCGGATGCGCACAAAACCGTCCGCCTGCAGCTGAGCCATTTCCTTGCGGTACTCACCTTTGCGTTCGCGGACGATCGGAGCCATCACCAGCAGCTTGCTTTTCTCTGGGAATTTCATCACCCGGTCGACCATCTGCTCGACGGTTTGCGAACTGATCGTCTGCCCGCAGCGGTGACAGAGGATTTCTCCGATCCGGGCATACAAAAGCCGCAGGTAGTCGTAGATTTCCGTGACCGTACCGACGGTAGAGCGCGGATTCTTCGAGGTGGTCTTCTGCTCGATGGAGATCGCCGGGGAGAGGCCATCGATCTGATCGACATCCGGTTTTTCCATCTGCTCGAGAAACTGCCGGGCGTAGGCGGAAAGGCTTTCGACGTAGCGACGCTGGCCTTCAGCATAAATGGTGTCGAAGGCCAAGGTACTTTTCCCCGATCCGGAAACGCCGGTGATAATCACCAGCTGATCACGCGGGATATCGATATCAATATTCTTCAGGTTGTGTTCGCGGGCGCCACGGATTTTTATTTTATCGATCATTGAGTTCTTATTTCTGAAGGGGCGACCCATGGGGCGCACGCGTTTATGTTCGTACACGTTTCCGGGCGACCTACAGGTCGCCCCTACCGAATTATTGTTGAATCATCTGCTGCGCCATGTTGATGGCGGCAATCAGGCTTTCGGTGCTGGCCTTACCCGTTCCGGCCAGGTCGTAGGCGGTCCCGTGGTCGACGCTGGTACGGACAATCGGCAGTCCCAGGGTGACGTTGACACCGTCATCGAAGTGCAGCAGCTTCAGTGGAATCAGCCCCTGATCATGGTACATGCAGATGACCGCGTCATGACTTCCCCTGGCGGCGAAGTGGAACAGGGTGTCGGCGCTGTGTGGCCCGTCGGCGTTAATTCCTGCGGCCTGAGCGGCCTCAATGGCCGGGATTATCAGCCGACTCTCTTCGTCGCCGAACAGGCCGTTTTCTCCGGCATGGGGGTTGAGAGAGAGGACCGCCAGTTTCGGATTTTCCAGAGCAAACTGTTGCCGGAAGCTGCGATCGGTAATGCGAATCGTCTCGAGTATTTCTGCCGTGGTCAATGCCTGCGGAACATCCCGGTAGGCCAGGTGAGTGGTGACCAGGCAGACTTTTAAGCGCTCGCCAGCCAGCATCATCACCACTTTGTCAATCCCGCAACGCTCGGCGAGCAGCTCGGTATGGCCGGGGAAGTGGCAGCCGGCCGCGTTGATGGCCGCCTTGCTGATCGGGCAGGTGACCATCCCGACCGCGGCCTTATTCAGACAGTGCTCGACCGCCCATTCGACATAATCGGCCATTGCCCGACCGCAGCTAAGATCTGGACGGCCGTAGGTTAATGTGTCGGCCGCCAAATGTGACCGCGATTCCACCTGGAGGTGACGCTGGCCGAAGCGCAAATTCTGGCGCCTCTGATCGAGCTTGGTCAGCTTGCCCGACTGGCCGAAGATCTGTCCGGCGCGGAGCAGTACATGCGCATCGCCAACCACCAGCAGCGGTTGCCGTAACCGATCGAAGTCGCCATTAAGCAAGGCCTTGATAATCAATTCCGGGCCGATACCGGTCGGGTCGCCCATTGTCAGCAATAGCGGTTTCACGCAGGTCCTTTCGCAGTTTTTTCACAAAAGAGTCAGCATAACCGATTCACTTGCTTTATCACAATAGCTGGTGTGATTGGGATTTAGAGAAATGAATAAATATTGCAGGTTGAGACATGTAAGAAAGGAGCCGCTGCAGGTGGCTTTTTGCCGCTGCAGCGGCTCCTTGGGACTAAAAAGTGGCTTCGGCTGCGCGTAATAAGCCGTGCCGATTGAATTGATTGGTGAGATTCGGTGATGCCAGGCCGATTTTCAAGTCGATGGGGATTTCCTTGGCTAATTCCTGGGCCTTATTCTGAATCCGCTGCATGACCTGTTTTGCATTGCTGTTACTGGTTTCCGGCAGCAGTAAGGCGAGGCGTTTTTTCTCAATCCGACAGAGCAGGTCCGAGGTTCTGATCTGGGTTTTAATGCTCAGGGCAACCGAGGGTAATAAATTGCTCCAACCACTAGTTTCGTTATTCTTGTCGGCTTGCGGCTCGATCAACAGCAGTGAAAAGGGTCGTCCGGTCAGTTTGGAGCGGGAGAGTTCCTGGTCGAGAAAGGCATCGAAATAAAACCGGTTGTAGATTCCGGAGTTCTGATCGATCAGTTTATCGGCCGGTGGAAATGATTTTCTTCGGTCGCTGGCGGAATGGTTGCCCAATAACCGATTAAATAAATCCTTCGCCATGGATGAGGATGAATCGTAGCTCAGGCAGTGGCTGCCAGCCGGAATAATCCCTAATAGCGATAATTCAACCGGATCCAGAGCGGAACAGAAGACCAGCTGGATTTCGTGTTCGCGGGCCAGACTCGACAGCTCGGCAGTGGAGCGAAGCGCCTCTTTACCGGGAGAATAAACCGAGCAGAGCAGGATATCAACCGAGGTGTTCTTAAAGAGGAAATTGGCTTCTTGAGGGCTGCTGCAGAAATGAATTTGGGAAAAAATATCGGTTGGTTTAATCAACTGGGCGATCGAGCGACGCTCTTCCGCTGCTTCTGCAACAATAACGGCCGATTTCGTCATTTGTCCCCTCCTTTAATGGGGATCTCCCCACAGTTTGGCGATACAATATCCAGTAAATTGCGCTAAGGATAACAGAACTGATTTTAAAAGCAAGAAAAACCAATGAGCAGATGCTAATTGCACGATAGCTTTCACTTTTTATATAAAAAAGGCCCCCCGGCTATTGCTGGAGGGCCTTTAGCTTTTAGCTTTGAGGTTGCTTAGATGCGAATATCAATATGGCCGCGATCGCGTAGTTCCTGGGCCCATTCTTTGAAGCGCAGGTCGGTTTTCTGTTTTTCGAGGATTTCCTCGATGTCGCCTTTGACGCGGTCGAACAGGTTAACATCTCCGGGGTTTTTGGCGGTGACCAGGAACAGGTGCAACTGGCCGTTCATCTCTACCGGTTGGCTGACTTGGCCAACGTCGAGCCCAGCCAGTGCTTGTTTCAGTTGTTCGGTCAGGTCTTCCTCGATCAAATTACCCATATCTCCACCGAAAACGCGCTCTCCTTGGGATTCGAGAACCTTGTCAAACGGCTCGCCATTTGACAGCAGGTCGCGAGTCACCAGCACCTGTTTGCGAATCTCATCCATTGTGGTGGTATCGATATCGGCCGGTATTTCGTAGCTGATACTGCTGACACGTACTTTCGGCTTGCTGCGGTACTCATCGATATGATCACGGAAGTATTCACGCACCTCGCCGCTGGTCACCTGAACCTTATAGTTCACTTCGCGACCAAGCAATTTGTAACGTAAGATTTCCTGCTTCAATTGTTCACGGTAGGCTTTGAAAGACATCCCCTGAGCCTCGACGGCTTGTTTTAGTGCTTTCTCCGTCAGGTTGTTTTTTCGCTGCACATCGGTAATCGCGGCGTTCAGTTCCGGGTCAGGGACCGTCAGTCCCAGCTCCTTAATTCGTTGCTCGACCAGTTTCTCGTTGATCTGTTGTTCCAGAACCTGAGATTTCAACTCATCAAACTGCTTGCTGGTCAACTGGTTCCCTTTGGCATTTTTCGCCAGGGCGTCGAGGACGGCCTTATCCAGTTGATATGTGCTGATGATGTCATTGTTGACCACAGCGGCAACCTTGGTCAGAGTTTTTGCATTAATGGAACTGACCGGCAGTAGGATTGCAACCAGCAGCAGCAGGATCGATCGTTTCATGTTAGTAGTCCTTTATATTATGGGGCTGATTTTTTCGTTAATAGTTCCCAGGTAACGGAGACTGGGGTGGAGTGATGTAGATTTTCCAGCCATTGCTGAAAGGCCTCTTCCTCGCGTTGTTGCGATAACTTGTTCATGATTTCTTCGGCAACCGCGGCAAACGGTCGCAACCCGGCCCGCCGGCGCCTTTCAACCAGGAACAGATGCACCCCGTAGGGGCTCTCCACCGGATCACTGACCTGACCGACCGGCAGGTTGAACAGGGCCTGGTCAAATTCAGGCGGTAACTGCCCTTGCGAGAAATAGCCAAGATTGCCACCATCCTCCCGGTCGGGGGAGAGAGAGTGCTCCCGCGCCAGATCGGCAAAATTGCCCCCCGCCTTCAGTTCCTTGAGGACCTGCTTGGCATCTTCACTATTATTAAAGAGCATCTGCCGGGCGCGCAGTTCGGCCGGTCGGCGGAATTCATCACGGTGTGCCAGGTAGTATTTTTCAGCGTCGCTGTCAACGACCTGCGTTTGCGCGGCGAAGGCGGCACGACTCACCTTTATGGTGATCAGTCGCAGCATCAAAGCCGCTTTCCAGCTTTGTTCGCTTTGCCCGGCATCCTGCAGAATCTGACGGTACTCTTCGGCCGTATAATTGCCACGCAGTTCAATCATCGCGGCATCCAACTCGTCGGGAGTTATCTGGACATCGATCCGTTCTGCCTCTGCGAGGATCAGTTCCCGCTCGATCAAACGGTTTAACAGCTGGGTTTTGAGAATAAACTGTTCGGTTTCCGCCAGCTCATCCAGGTCGGGATAGCTGAGCAGCAGTTCGTTTTCAAACTGTTGCAGGGACAGTTGTCTCTGCCCGACCTTTATCAGTGGTGGTTGTGGTTCAGGTTGCTGGCAACCGATCAGGCCGCTCAAGCAAACCAGTAGAATGAACCATTTTCGCAGGCTACGGTACGGCAAAAAAGCACCCTCGATAAAAGAGAAAACCGGGAAGTCACGCTAGCATAGTCAGAAAAACAGTTGCAATTCTTTTCTCACCGCCAGCAGCAGCTCTGCCTCTTTGAGGCGGCCCAGCTCGATACTCAGCTTAAAATCGGCCCCCAGCCGGTAACGTTCTGGCTGCTCGGTGAGCAAGCTGCGGATCAAATCCGGCGCAACCTTGGTGCTGGCGTGAAAGGTCAGGTGTAAGCGCCGCCCATCGAACTCGAGCAGTTCGAGACGCAACTGTTTCAGCAGGATACGCAGTCGCATGGTGCCGATCAAGGTTTCTCCGGCGCTCGGCAGTTCGCCGTAGCGATCGCGCAATTCTTCGACCAGATCGAACAGCTCCGTGTCGTTGTCTGCCGCTGCCATGCGCTGATAGAATTGCAGCCGTTGGTTCGGATCGGGAAGATAGTTTTCTGCTAAAAATGCTGACAGGCCGAGGCGGATTTCCGGGTCGATCCGTTCTTCGTGTTCCTTGCCGCGCAGCTTGGCGATGGTTTCTTCGAGTAGCTCGGTGTAGAGCTCGAAGCCGATCGCCGCGATCGGACCCGACTGTTTACCTCCGAGCAGGTCACCGGCGCCGCGTAATTCCAGGTCGTGGCTGGCGATGCGGAAGCCGGCGCCCAGTTCGGTCAGTTCCTGCAATACCTTCAGTCGTTCGCGTGCCTCTTTGGTCAGGCTGGCCTCACCGGGAATCAACAGGTAGGCGTAGGCGCGCCGGTCGGAGCGGCCGACCCGACCGCGCAGCTGGTAGAGCTGTGAGAGGCCGAAACAGTCGGCGCGATTGACGATAATGGTGTTGGCGCGCGGGATATCGAGGCCGTTCTCGATGATCGTCGAGGCGAGCAGCAGGTTGCTTTTCCCCTCGATAAAGTCGAGCATGACCTGCTCCAGTTGTTTTTCCGGCATCTGGCCGTGACCGACCGCGATGTTCGCTTCCGGCACCAACTGTTTGAGCTGTTCGGCCATGGCATCGATGGTCTGGACCCGATTGTGGACAAAGTAGACCTGGCCGCCCCGGCGCAGTTCGCGCAGGATAGCCTGGCGGATCAGTTCGTCGTCAAAGCGGGTCACGTAGGTGCGGATCGCCAGCCGGTCGACCGGCGCGGTTTCTATCACCGACAGGTCGCGCATCCCGGCCATGCTCATGTGCAGGGTGCGGGGGATCGGCGTGGCGGTCAGAGTCAGGATGTCGACCTCAGCGCGCAGCTGTTTCAACCTTTCCTTGTGGCTGACGCCGAAGCGTTGCTCTTCATCGACCACCACCAGGCCCAAATCTTTAAAGCGCACATCCCGTTGCAGCAGCCGGTGGGTACCGACCAGGATGTCAATTTTTCCCTCGGCGGCCGCCTCAAGGGTCTTTTTGTTCTCAGCCGGGGTCCGGAAGCGCGACACCATTTCGACCCGCACCGGGAATTCTTCGAGCCGTTTTTTGAAGCCTTCCCAGTGTTGCCGCGCCAGCACTGTGGTTGGCACCAGCACCGCCACCTGCTTGCTGTCGAGGACCGCCTTGACCGCAGCGCGCAGGGCAACCTCGGTTTTTCCGTAACCAACATCACCGCAGACCAGCCGGTCCATCGGTTTGGTCGATTGCATGTCGTTTAGCGTATCATCGATGGCCTGCAGCTGATCGTCGGTCTCTTCGTGCGGGAAAGTCGCTTCAAATTCCCGGTAGAGTTGGTCGGGCGGGGAATAGGCAAATCCTTGGCGCAGTTCCCGCTTGGCGTAGAGTTCGAGCAGCTGGCGGGCCAGTTCTTCGACCGCGGCGCGAGCTTTGAGGCGCGCCTTCTCCCAGCCCTGGCCGCCCATCTTGTCCAGTTTCGGCGCATGCCCTTCGCCACCGGCATATTTCTGTATCTTCTCGATCCGGTCGATCGGCAGGTACAGCTTGTCGCCGCCGGCGTATTGCAGATGCAGGAAATCCCCTTCGACCGGTCCGGTCTGCAGGTGGGTCAGGCCGAGATACTTGCCGATACCGTGATCGGTGTGGACGATATAGTCGCCATCTTTGAGCTCGGCTAGACTGCTCATCAGCTTGCGAGCGCGTTGCTGGCCGGTTTTCTTTTGTCGGTGGCTGCGTTTGCCGAAGATTTCTTCTTCGCTGATCAGCAGCAGCTTCTCTTCTGCCAGGCAGAAGCCGGCGGAAAGTTCGCCGACGGTCAATTGTGGGTGGCTGGGCTGCAGGTTGTTCAGTCGCAATCTCGGATTGATCGGCAGATCGATGTCGTGCGCCGCAAGCAGTTCCTGCAGCCGTTCAGCATGGCTGCGCTGATGGCAAACCAACAGCACCCGCCAATTGTTCTTCTCACTCTGCTGCAACCGCTTGATCAGCGGTTCAAGTCCATCGTGCTGCTGATTTGGCTGGGCGTGCAGGTCGGCATTGCCACTACAGTTGAAATGAAAACGTTCCCGCTCATCGTCCAACTGAAAAACCCGCAGTCGCGAGAATTCGATCCGACCGACACTGCTCAGCAGCGGCTGGACTTCACTCGGATCGAGGAACAGTTCACGGCGGGCGACGTGCGGTAAACTTTGTTCGAGCATCCGTTTTTCGCCGTCGCGGACATCGCGATGGAACTGGTCGATTTCCTGTTCTATCGCTGGTGGATCGAGCAGGACCCAGCGTTCCTTTTCTAGGTACGCGGTTAGCGGGTCGAGGGCCGGGTAGTTAAAGGGCAGCAGAAAATGGCGACCGGGGGCGAGAATCCCTTCGCGGGCCTCATCCATGATCGTCTCCCGCTCGGTCCGTGGTAGCGACAATTCGTCACAACGCTCTTTGAGGCGCTGGGCAAAGGTTTCGAGGAAGGGGCCGTGGAGGATCATCTCTTTCGACGGGATCAGCTTCAAGCGTTCGATACTCTGCTCACCAGAGCGCTGACTGGTTGGGTCGAAGCTACGCATCTTTTCAATGAAGTCGCCGTAGAAATCGAGACGCACCGGCTGCTCGGCATCGGGGGGAAACAGGTCGATGATGTCGCCGCGCACGGCAAAGCTGCCCCGTTCTTCGACCAGCGGCACCGGTTGATAGCCAAGCTGTAGCAGGGTCTCGGTCAATTCACGGTGTGGATATTCTTCTTCGGCGATCAATTCCAGAGCGATATTCGCCAGCACCTGACGTGGGATCAGCTTCTGCATCAGCGCGCGCACCGGCAGCACCAGGGCCTTGAGGTCACCGCGACTGAGGGCCGCCAGGGTGGTCAGGCGGATCGCTTCCAGTTCCGGGTGTGGGGTCAGCGGATCGTAGGGGTTCAGTTCCCAGTTTGGCAGCAGGGCGATTTGTTGCGGTCGGTGGTGGAAAAACTGCAGGTCGGCGGTCAGTTGTCGCGCTTGTTGCAGATCCGCGGTCAGCAGCACCAGCAGCCCGCTGTGTTCTGTTAGCAGTCGGGCCAGCAGGAAGGCATCGGCCGAGCCATGCAGGCCGAGGACTTCACAGGTCTGGCGGCCTGAGGTGACGCCATCGGTAAAGCTTTTAATCGTGGCGTGGCGAATGTCTTGGGCGTCGAGTTCCATAAATTCCATTGTAGGGGCGATCCGATGGATCGCCCCTACGCTGATTTCAAAAAAGTAAAGGGCGTGCAGATTGCACGCCCTCAACATGATAGTTCAAATTGTCTAAAAAGCTCAATCCCGTGGGACCGCCAACATCCGGTCGAGGGTCAGTTTGGCTTTTTCCCGCACATCCTCGGCGACGCTAATGCGTGGTTCCATGTTCTGCAAACATTCAAGAATGTCTTCCAGCGAGGTCAGCTTCATGTTCGGGCAGATCAGCGCCCGGCTCGGCAGGATAAATTCCTTCTCCGGACTTTCTTTTTTCAGCCGCCAGAGAATGCCCTGTTCGGTGCCGACGATAAATTTCTGCGCCGGATTCTGTTTGGCGAATTCGTACATGCCGCTGGTCGAGCAGATGTGGTCGGCGTGCTCAAGGATTTCCGGAGTACATTCCGGGTGGGCCATAAAGGGTGCGCCCGGATGATCAAGCTTGGCCTGCTTGACCTCTGCGACGGTCAGGCGGTCGTGGGTCGGGCAGTAACCTTCCCAGCAGATACACTCTTTTTCCGGCACGTGTTTGGCGATGTAGCGACCGAGGTTGCGGTCCGGCACCATCAGCAGCGTCTTGGCCTCCAGCGAGCGGGCGACGTTGACGGCGTTGGAACTGGTACAGCAGATATCGCTCTCAGCTTTTACCGCAGCACTGGAATTGACGTAGGTGACCACGGTGGCGCCGGGATGCTCCGCCTTAAATTCGCGCAACTGCTCGGCGGTGACCATGTCGGCCATCGGACAACCGGCATCGGCGCGTGGCAGCAGCACGGTTTTTTCCGGGGCCAGGATCGCGGCACTTTCCGCCATGAAGTGGACGCCGCAGAAGACGATGACCGCTTTGTCGGTTTTCGCTGCTTCTATCGACAGAGCCAGGGAGTCGCCGGTAATTTCAGCGATTTCCTGAACCTCGTCACGTTGATAATTATGCGCCAGTAACAGGGCGTTGCGTTCGGCGGCCAGTTGCTTAATTTGTTGTTTTAATTGATCTTGATCCATCGCTCTTTCCTGCAAAATCAGATGTATACGAAACGAAGCCTGCATACTAGACAAAACCCCCTAATATGTCAATCTTTTCGCCCATTGCGAGCGCTTGACAGTGGCAGGCGAAGCGGCTATTCTCGCCGGATTGACAGGCTGATTTGTGCAGCCGCAGAGTCATGAAATAATCACCTGGGAAGAGGGTATTATAGATGTTCGGAATCGGAATGACTGAAATGCTGTTGATCGCCGGACTGGCGCTAATTGTGCTGGGGCCAAAAAAACTCCCCGAACTGGCCAAGTCGTTGGGCAAGGGTTTTGCCGAGTTTAAGCGCGCGACCAATGAGTTAAAGAATACCATTGAAGTAGAAACCCGCGCCGACGAGGTGCGGCATGCTCGGGAAAAGCTCGAAAAAGACGGCAAGCTGACCCCACCGCAGGCACTGCCTACTGAGGATGACCTGGGTACGCCGGAACCAGAGGGTATCCCGGATAAGATCCGTGAGGCCAAACTGGCCCAGGCTCAGTATGCCGAGGAAGATGCCGAGATCGAGCGACAGCTCGAGCAGGAGGAAGGCGTCGAAGCGGCTGCTTTCGAGAGACCGGAGCAGGAGCCGAAAAAGAATGACTGAAACCGCTAACGCCATGCCTTTGGGCAACCACCTAGAAGAGTTGCGCAAGCGCTTGATGATTGCTGCCGGTTCCTGGCTGGTGGCTTTTCTCGGTTGTTACAGTATTGCCGAACAGCTGTTCGAGCGGATTTCCGAACCGGTCCGGCAGGCCCTGCCGGAAGGCAGTTCGCTGGTTTTTATCAGTGCCACCGAACCCTTTTTTACCCTGCTCAAGGTGTCAGCGCTGGCCGGGGTGGTGTTGGCTTTCCCCATAATTGTCTGGCAGCTTTGGGGCTTTGTCGCTCCCGGTCTGTACGCCAATGAAAAGCGGTTGGTGTTTCCGTTTGTTTTTTTCAGCAGCCTCTGTTTCGGTTGCGGTACCTACTTCGGCTTTACCTTCGTTTTCCCGATGGTCTTCTCTTTTCTGGTTGCCTACGGGACCGAGATTGGTGGCGTCAATGCGATGCTCTCGATGGGCGCCTATCTGACCCTGTCCAGTCGTCTGTTAATCGCTTTTGGACTGGTTTTTGAACTGCCGATCGTGATTTTCTTTCTCGCCCGCATGGGAATTGTCGATCATAAATGGCTGGCGAAAAATCGTAAGTTTGCCCTGCTGATGGCTTTTGTCCTCGGTGCGGTGCTGACGCCTCCGGATCTCTTTTCCCAGACCTCGATTGCGCTGCCGTTTATTATCCTCTACGAAGTTGGAATTATTGTTGCCCGTCTGTTCGGCAAGAAGAAGGTTGTTGCTGAAGAAGAGGATGATGACGATGACCAAGAGGATGTGGATGACTCGTCACCCTGAACTTGAGATGCGTCGTTCGCTTTCATAAAAACAAAAGGCTTGTCGGTTAGCGGCGAGCCTTTTGTTTTTGCGCTCTATCCATTCAAAACATCTTTAACCGCCCGACAAAGTTGTTCCATTGAGTAGGGCTTGTTGATGAAGCCTCCAGCACCAAGCTGCAGCGTCATTTTGACATCATTGTTTTCTGAATAGCCGCTGACCACGATTGCTTTTTGTGCGGGATACAGCTTTATGATTTCTTCGTAGGTCTGCCGCCCATTCATTCCAGGTTCCATGAGCATGTCTATCACGATTAAGTCCACCGGGGTTTCAGCGACAAAAGCAAGTGCTGCTTCACCGCTAGCGACAGTGTCGATCTTATAGCCCTTGGCTTCCAGCATCTGTCGGGCAATATCGCGCATATTCGGTTCGTCATCCACAATCAGAATACATTCACCATTGCTGTCAAGATTTTCGGACTCACCGACCTCGCTGCAAGCGACCTCCTTTGCTTCGCTTGCCGGGAAATAGAGGAAAAAGCTGGTGCCGCCGGCAGCGCTTTTGACAAATATTTTCCCGGCGTGATCTTTAACGGTATTCCAAACCACCGCAAGACCAAGCCCGGTGCCGCTTTTGCCCATGGCTTTCTTGGTGTAGAAGGGGTCGAAAATGTGTTCGATATCGGTTTTTGAAATGCCTGAACCCGAGTCCCGAACACAAAAGGCAACATAGTCGCCCGGTTCGATCGGATGTCCATCCCTGGTCTGCTCACTGACGCTTTCATTCCAGGTGTTGAGGGTAATATTGCCGCGCTCGTGAATTGCCTCAACGGCGTTGTTAACCAGATTCATCAGGCACTTTTTGATGTGCACCGATGATGCTGCAACCGGCTGCAGGTTGGCAGCCAATTCAGTCTGAATGATGATCTCAGGGAAGGAGGATTTCAATTTCCTACATTCCGGGGAATCCAAATACTCAGCGATCAAGACGTTGAGATTTAAAACCTCGCGCATGCTGGCGACGCCCTTGGCGACCGTCAGTAAATCGGCGACAATCGCCACCGCCCGTCTACCTGAGTCGAGAATGACCTGCAGCGGTTTGCGAATCTCACTGTCGGTTGGCAGGTTGCGCAACAGCAGTTCTGGATAGCCGGTGATTGCAGCCAGGATATTGTTCAAATCATGTGCGACGCCACCGGCCATCAAGCCGATCGCTTCCATTTTCTGCGCCTGCTGCAGCTGTTTTTCCAGCGCTTGTTTCTCTTTTTCCGCACGTATCTGCGCGGTGATGTCCTCTGAAATCCCCAGCAGGTATTCTGCCCTGCCGTGGGCATTTACAATCGGGATTTTGCGGGTGTGAAGTATTCTGTTGCCTTGGTGGCGGGTGTTTATCGATTCCGCCGGGATATCCAAAAATTTCCTGTTGGCGAGAACTTCGCGATCCTTCTCGGTAAAAAAAGCGGCATTCTGCGCCGGGAACAGGTCGTAATCATTTTTGCCGATTATTTCTTTGCTGGAATAACCGGTCAGCTCCTCTCCCGCTCTATTGAAACGGACAAAACGAAGTTCTTTGGCGTCCTTGACAAAAATCATATTGGGAATGTTATCGATGATGGTATTGAGGAAGTTTTCGTTTTCCTGCAGCGCCTTACTCGCCTGTTCGGCCCTCTCCCGTGCGTGTTCAATTTTGAACTGGGTCTGGGTCAGTCGGCGCAGCCAAGTGAAAATTCCGAGACCGGTCAGTACCGTAAGGAGCAATCCTGCGGTGCGAATCCATCTCTGGAAAGGTGACGTTCCCTCCCAACCGGCTTGTGGTACGGCTGCCAGTTGCCAGCGCCCCTCGGGCAGAAGCACATCCAGAAGGACAGGGTTTTGTTCAAAAACAGTTTGCTCACCATCGATAAAGTCACCCTCTTCGCCGAGACCATCGATGCCTCTGATGGCAACCCGGATATCCGCATGTGGACGGTAAAACCCCGCTGTTTTGAATAGGTGCTCCTTGTCGATGACAATGCTTGCCAGTCCCCAATAGCGTTTTTCCTGCCCCGCAGCCGCAGGGTCAATAAAAACCGGCGTCCGGCTGATAAATGCCGAGCCGCCTTGAATGAGGGAGACCGGTCCGGCGACCACGGTTTTCTTTGACGCGATCGCTTTTTTGACTGCTGGCCACTGGTTTTCATTTGTTTTATAGTTTAGGCCAATGGCTTGTTCATTGCCTTTGAGCGGATGGATAAAGGAGAGGATGTTGTCCGGTGCCAGGCCGATATTAATAATTGAGTTGCGATGGCGGAGCAAATTTGCTGAAAGTTGATGAAACGTGTCTTGGTCCAGATCGGGCTGGGTTTCGATATAGGCTATCAGCCCGCGGGTCAGGTAGAAGTTTGCATTTATTCTCGCCTCGAGCTCAGCCCGGAGCTGACTCAGATGGCCAAGCGTCGTCGAGCGCAGTTCCTGCTGGTAGCGTTGCTCCTCGATATGTTCGAACATAAGGAACAGCAGAGCGATGATCACACTGGCAAAGATGCCGGCAACCAAAGGGGGGGATTTGTACTTTGCCGCTGATTTTTGCATGTATTGTTGTGCTCTTGGTCGTGAATAGAGAAACGGTCTGCGTGGAGCAACGTTCATCAATTGCCTGGTCATGATTCTATCAGATAAGCAGGTCAGGACATTATAAAATTATCACTTTTTACTGTTGCGTCACGCCAGTTGTTTTATTGTTTGGACTGTGGTTTCAAATGTCCTGCGTCTTCTCGGTTAACAGTGAGGTGAAATCTCTGCTATTTTCTTGTCTAATGCTATGCAGGTCTCGGGACAGAATTATATTGTTTTGCTCAGCACGCTAACCAAATCCTAACAACCTCCCGCTATTCTCCGGGATTATGGCCAACGAATTGGGTGGGAACTATGAATAGCTGCAAAATCTTGGTTGTCGAAGACGAGGAGGATATCCTTGCGCTGGTGCATTATAACCTGGTCAAGGCTGGCTACCCCGTGGCGACGGCAACCAGTGGTGAAGAAGCGCTGCAGAAGGCACTGCAGGGAAAGCCGGATCTGATCGTGCTCGATCTGATGCTGCCCAATATCGACGGCTTTGAGGTCTGCCGACGGTTGCGCGCCGACGCCGAGATGTCCGAGGTTGCCATTGTCATGATGACCGCTAAGGGGGAGGAAGAGGATATCGTCGCCGGCCTGGAGCTTGGTGCCGATGATTACCTGACCAAACCTTTTAGTTCGCAGGTGCTGCTGGCACGGATAAAAGCGGTGTTGCGCCGTAAGCAAGCAGCAACCCAGCAGCAGAGCGAAGAGACGCTGGTGGTTCGTGACTTGAGCATCGATCAGGGGCGCAACCGGGTTGTTGCGGCCAATAAAGACGTGCAGTTGACGGTTTCCGAGTTCAAGCTGTTGAATAAGTTGGCGTCCCGAACCGGTTGGGTTTTCACCCGTTCGCAGTTGATCGATGCGGTCCACGGTGAAGGGTACGCCGTCACCGATCGGGCGATTGATGTGCAGATCGTTGGGCTGCGCAAGAAGCTTGGAGTCTGCGGAGAATATATCGAGACGGTCCGTGGTGTCGGCTATCGGTTCAAGGAGTGAGCTGGTTTTCGCTGCGCCGCAGACGCCTCATCTGGCAAATTTTCCCCCCATTTTTGCTGATCATCCTGATTGCCCTGGTGGCGGTCACCTGGATTTTTACCAACACCCTGGATAGCTTCTATCGCCAGGAGACCCGTCGCGGCCTTGAGGCGCAAGGTAAACTGGTTGCTGGCCAGATCAGGAATGTTTTGGCTTCTGGGGGCACCCAGGCGCTCGATTCCCTGAGTAAAAGTCTTGGCGAACAAGCCGGGACCCGCTTGACCATCATTCTGCCGGATGGGCGGGTGGTTGCTGATTCCGAAGAAATTCTGCTACGCATGGATAACCATGGTGATCGGCCGGAGATTCGCGTTGCCTTGGACGGTCGCATCGGCAGTGCGACCCGCTATAGCCACACCCTGCAGCAGGAGAT
The DNA here is from genome assembly GCF_055389805.1 of Desulfuromusa ferrireducens. Classification (NCBI taxonomy): domain Bacteria; kingdom Pseudomonadati; phylum Thermodesulfobacteriota; class Desulfuromonadia; order Desulfuromonadales; family Geopsychrobacteraceae; genus Desulfuromusa; species Desulfuromusa ferrireducens. The sequence goes on along the minus strand of NZ_AP042415.1, from coordinate 1,004,071 downwards.
GATGTACGTCGCTCAGCCGATTTACGCTCTCGATCGGGTGATCGGTTGCATCAGGACGGCTCTGCCGATCGCCAGAATCGACAAATCATTGGAAAAGGTTCTTTTTCAGGTGGTCAGCAGTGGCTTGTTGATCGCGCTTATTGCTGGCCTGATCAGTCTCTGGATGTCGCGCCGCATCAGTCGTCCCCTCGAGGAAATGAAGCGCGAGGCCGAGTGTTTTGCGCGCGGTGAACTGGATCGGCGTTTACCCGACTATAGCGGTGAAGAATTGGGCGGTCTGGCCGCTGCCATGAATCAGATGGCGGCACAACTGGATGACCGCATCCGCACCGTGGTGCGGCAGCGCAACGAACAAGAAGCGGTGCTGGCGAGCATGATCGAGGGGGTGTTTGCCGTCGATGATGCCGAGCGGATTATCCGCATCAACCAGGCGGCCGCCAACCTGCTTAAAATTGATATCGACAAAACCATCGGTCGCAGTATTCAAGAGGTGGTGCGCAAGCCGGAGTTGCAGGAATTTATTGCCGAAGCCTTGGCCAGCGAGGAAAAAATCGAGACCGATATGTTCCTTTTTCAGCAGGGCCAGGAGCGTTTTCTGCGCGCCCATGGCAGTCCGTTGCGCGGTGCCGATGGATTGAAAATCGGCGCTCTGGTGGTGGTCCACGATGTGACCCGGTTGCGGCGCTTGGAAAACCTGCGCCGGGACTTTGTCGCCAACGTCTCCCACGAACTGAAAACACCGATTACGGCAATCAAAAGCTCGGTCGAAACGCTGCGCGATGGCGCGTTGGACGATGCCGAGAGTGCCGAGCAATTTCTCGATATCGCCGCGCGGCAGACCGATCGTCTCAATGCGATCATCGAAGATCTGTTGACCCTCTCGCGGTTGGAGCGGGACGCCGAATCGGCTGAGATTGTCCGTCAGCAGGAGGTCCTGCGGCCGATTCTCGAATCCGCACTGCAAACCTGTGACTCGATTGCCGCCAGCAGAAACGTGCAGGTTAAGCTGTTTTGCTCCGATCAGCTGGTGGCTCGGGTCAGTGCTCCGCTTTTGGAGCAGGCGGTGATCAACCTGGTCGACAACGCCATCAAGTACAGCGGTGCCGAAGGAGCGGTTACCGTCGAAGGCTGGCAGGACGGTGGTCAGGTTAAAATCAAGGTGCAGGATCGTGGTCAGGGCATCGCCAAGGAACATCTGCCGAGACTTTTCGAGCGCTTCTATCGCGTCGATGCTGCTCGCAGTCGGGCGGTTGGCGGAACAGGGTTGGGGCTGGCCATCGTTAAGCACATTGCTCACGTCCACAATGGCAGCGTGACCGCCCACAGTACTCCCGGAGTGGGGAGCGTCTTTACCCTAAGTCTGCCGGTCTTCTGACTGGTAAATCGCAGCCAGAGTCGGGCCGAAAGCTCTCTTGCTCTCTCCTTGGCGCTCCCGCCCCCATTGAGCCAGTTCAGAAATAAATATAACTAAAACACTCATAAATACGCTTGCCCCCCTAGTGGTAGCGCTGCACAGCTGGTAACTTATCAATAAGGTCCGGTTTTGGATTGCTTTTTCGCTACTATTTTTAGCGCTACTTAAGGGGAGTAATAAATGAAACATCTTAAAATAATTGGTTTTTTGTTCTGCTTTGTTTTCGCTTTTGCGCTCTCAGGATTGGCCAGCCCGCCGGAACAGGCTCCGCAGGTGGCTGCTCCGGAGAATCCGACCCGGGTTACTGTTGCGCAGGTTCAGGAACGTCTCGCCCAAGGGGGACAGATTGTCTATATCGATGCGCGTCATGGCAATAGCTGGACATACGCTGATACCGTTATTGCCGGGTCCATTCACGTCGGCACCAGTCAGCAATTAGGGAAACTTCTGAAAACGTTGCCGATGGAAAGTTATATTGTTCCTTACTGTACATGACCGAACGAAGAGACCAGCGCCAGTCTGGCGCGTGCGATGATTAAAGCCGGTTATCAGCAGGTATATCCGTTAAAAGGTGGTTTGGCCGCGTGGAAAAAGGCCGGCATGCCGCTGACGGCTAAATAAAAGCTACTGGTTATCCACTGAAAGCACAGAACGCACGGAAAAATCTTGATCTTAGAAATTCAGTGTCTTCCGTGTTTTCAGTGGACAAAAACAGAAGAATTAACGCAACACCGAATTTTGGTGGAGCGAAGTAGATACCCAGATAAAAGCTTTGCTTGAATTGCCGGTCGGAGAACATCGATCGTCACTTAGTGCCCCCCATCCCGCTTATGCTGTCGGCAAGAGCGGGATTTTTATTGCAGGCCTTCCCGCAGATTGTCCGCCAAATCATTCAACAGCTGAAAATAGCTTTCCAGCCCCGGTGTCAGCTCCGCGCCGAGTGGGTCGAGAATGCCGGTTTTTGCCCCGGACCCTTCAATGATGGTTGCCAACAGCCGAGGTTTGAACTGCGGTTCGCTGAACACGCAGCGGGCCTGTAATTGCTTGATCTTTTCGCGCATCTGGCGAATCCGTTTGGCGCCCGGTTTGCGTTCCGGGTCGACGGTGATTGAACCGATGGCGTTGAGTTGATAGGCGGTTTCAAAATACTGATAGGCATCGTGAAAGACGATATAGGGGGTCCTTTTCACAGCTGCAAGTTTGTTTTGCAGCTGTGTATGCAGACGGTCAAGGCGCAGCTGTAGTTGTGCCGCGTTGCGTTGATATTGCTGCTGATGGTCGGGGTCAAGTTCGGTCAGGGTCGTCGCTATCGTGGCAACGATCTGCTTCGCCAGCAAGGGATCGAGCCAGAGGTGGGGATTCAGTTCACCACGCTCAACATGTTCAACGTGTCCGGCCGGCTCCGGGTGTGATTGATGGGTTTCCCAGTGGCCCCCCTCGCGGAGCGATAGGAGCTGTGGCTCAAAGGCGTCAACCAGCTCTAGTTTGCGGGCCTTCTGTCCCAGCGTTGATAGCGGCTTTTGCAAAAAACTTTCCAGCGAGTGGCCGACCCAGATGATCAGATCGGCTTGCGACAGGGCGCGTGCTTCCGAGGGGCGCAGCACGTAGCCGTGCGGTGAACCGCCGCCCTTGATCAGCAGTTGCGGCTGGGCGACTCCTTGCATCACTCCGGCAACCAGGGAATGAATCGGTTTAATACTGACGACCACCTGTGGTGCGCTTTGCTGGGCACTCCAGACGGGAGCGGCCAGCATTGTGCTGCAGGCCAACAGGATAAAAACCAGGACTCTTGTTTTCATTGGTGATGACTCCGACGCTTGAATTGACGAACCTATTTGAAACGTTATAATGTAACATTGTTAAAATCAAGTCCCGCTGGAGAAAATTTATGCCCGATTCGTCACCGCGACCGTTTAGTTGCAACGCTCAGGATCATCAAAACTGTATCGACACAGCCATAGCCACAGCCGAGGTCCTGTGTCAGCAGCGCAAGCAACGCTTCACTGCCATTCGCCGTCGGGTACTGGAACTGGTCTGGCAGCAGCATAAACCGATTGGCGCATATCAGGTTCTGGAAATTCTCCAGCAGGATGGTCGCACTGCGCCGCCTACGGTTTACCGGGCTCTCGATTTTCTCCAGCAGTTGGGGCTGGTGCATCGGATCGCGTCGCTTAACGCCTATATTGGTTGCGCCCATCCGGGCGAGCCGCACGACGGACAGTTTTTGATCTGTGAATCCTGTAAAGCGCTGGCCGAACTGGATGTGCCGGAAATCAACCGTGCCATTGCCCAGAGCGCTCTCGATTCCGGTTTCGAAACCCGCCGGCAAACCGTTGAGATTATGGGACTTTGCCCCAATTGTCGAAAAAGGAAGAGCTCGTGAGCGAATCTGCCAGCCTACTTGAATTCAAGGATGTCGATCTGATCCGTGGACCACGGCGACTGTTGGAGCACATCAGCCTGCAACTGAACCGCGGCGAAATTTTGACCATCATCGGTCCCAACGGTGCCGGCAAAACGACTCTGGTCCGGGTTGCCTTGGGCCTGATGAAACCGACCTCCGGGCAGGTGCAACAGCAGCCCGGAATCAGCGTCGGCTACATGCCGCAGCAGCTGCATATCGACCCGACCTTCCCGTTGACGGTAAAGCGCTTTCTGGCGATGACCGGAAAAAAACAGCGCAGTAAGGTTTTGGTATTGCTCGAAGAGGTGGGGGCGGGGCAGGTGCTTGATTCGCCCTTGCGTAACCTCTCCGGCGGCGAGATGCAGCGGGTGCTGCTGGCCCGGGCGCTGATGCGTAATCCCGATCTGCTGGTGCTCGATGAGCCGGTGCAGGGGGTTGATGTCCACGGGCAGATGGAGCTCTATCAGTTGATCGCCAATATCCGTGACCAGCGCAACTGCGCTATTTTGATGGTCTCCCACGATCTGCATCTGGTGATGGCTGCCACCGACCGGGTGCTCTGCCTCAACCGTCATATCTGCTGTAGCGGCACCCCGGAAGTCGTCACCAACGATCCCGCCTATCTGGAACTGTTCGGGCCGCAGGCGGTGCAACATCTGGCGGTTTATACCCATGACCGCAGCCATCGTCACGATGCCTGCGCCGACGGTTGCTGCAAGGAGCGTGAACATGTTGGATGATTTTCTGTTGCGCGCCCTGCTCGGTGGCCTCGGGGTGGCGGTTGTTGCCGGTCCCTTCGGCTCCTTTGTCGTCTGGCGGCGGCTGGCCTATTTTGGCGATACCCTTTCCCACTCGGCGCTGCTCGGTGTGGCCTTCGGCTTTCTGCTGCAGATCAATCTGACCTTGGGGATCATGGTCATCTGTCAACTCTTGGCAGTGTTGCTGTTTTTTGGCCAGCGGCAAAAACAGTTGTCCAGCGACACCCTGCTGGGAATCTTTTCTCACGGCGCGCTGTCGCTCGGGTTAGTGGTGCTGGCTTTTATGGAAGATGTGCGGGTCGATCTGCTGGCCTACCTGTTCGGCGATATTCTTTCTATCGGGTCGGCAGATCTGGCGTGGATTTATTGTGGCGGTGGTGTCGCCTTGGCCGGGCTACTCTGGCTGTGGAAACCCTTGCTGGCGATCACCATTCACGAAGATCTGGCGCGGGTCGAAGGGGTGGCGGTCGACCGGATCAATTGGGTTTTTCTCGCTCTGGTGGCGCTGACGGTGGCGGTGATGATGAAGGTGGTTGGTTTGTTGCTGGTGACGTCGTTGCTGATTATCCCGGCGGCCACCGCGCGGCGTTTTGCCAGTAATCCGGAAATGATGGCCGTACTGGCCAGTGTGCTCGGCTGTCTGGCGGTGTTCGGTGGCCTGTACGGATCCTATCAGTGGGATACCCCGGCTGGACCCTCGATCGTGGTCGCCGCCTGCCTGCTGTTCCTGCTCGGGTTTTTGTTGCCGGGGCGCTGGTTGCGCGGTTTGGATTGAGCTGTTGCCTGATCCGTTTCGAGTTAAGGATCAGATCACTTTGACTTGACGACCCTCGTACGCTGCGATTTGTCCGGGGCGGATTTTACAGCGTTTGCGCAGCTCGACCTGTCCATCGACGCTGACGTTACCATCGGCGATCAACATTTTGGCGCTGCCACCGCTGGGGGCCATGCCGACCAGCTTCATCAAATCGCAAAGAGCGACAAATTCACGCCCGTTCAGATCAAATTCTTCCATTGTTAGTTTTTCCCTTTTATAGATGCAAGTACAGTGCGGGCGACTCAGCGAGTCGCCCCTACCGTAATTCTTTGTTTCGTGTAGGGGCGACCCGATGGGTCGCCCGCTGACTTTTCACAGCTGTTTTCTTTTCCGCTACCCATACCGCGTGGCGATAACCGCCTTTTCCGGGCCGTTCGCAACGGACCGCAAAGCCAGCGGAAAGCAGACGTTTTTCGAAGTTCGCATCGGGGTTTTCGCCCCAAATGGCAAACACGCCGTCTTTTTTCAGCGCTTTGCGACTGCGTTCAATGGCGCGACTGCCGTAGAGCGGATCGTCGCGGCGGTCGGTTTTGGGATGCGGGCCGCGATAGAGATCGAAGATGATGGCATCGAAGCTTTCTGCGGGCGTTTGCTTGATCAGTTCGGCAACATCACCGATTTCGACCCTAACCCGTGGATCACCGGTTGCGCCCTCAGTCAGTTCGGCCAACGGGCCGAGGCACCACTCTTTGATGCGCGGATTCAACTCGGCGACCACCACTTCTGCCGTTTTCGGCAGTTCATCGAGGACCGCGCGCAGGGTAATGGCCATCCCCAGACCGCCCACCAGCACCCGTGGCTGCGGGTGGGTTTTCAGCTTGCGGCAGCCGAGCACCCCGAGCGCCATTTCCGAGCGCTGTGCCTTGCTGTTCATCAGCACCTGCGAACCGACGGTGATCAGAAAATCGCCTTGCCCGCGCTTTCGCAGCTCCAGTGTTCCTTCATCCTCGGTCTCAAAGCGGTCGAGGACTTCCCAGGGCAGTGCCATGACTTGTCTCCAGTACCCTGCTTACAGTTTCAGGGCAGCTTCACCCTTAAAGTGGTCAGCGCGCATCTTCGCAACTTCGCTGCTTTCCAGATATTCATCGAAGGTAAACATCCGGTCGATATAGCCTGATGGGGTGAATTCGACGATCCGGTTGGCCACCGTGGAGAGGAACTTATGATCGTGGCTGGTAAACAGAATGACTTCCGAATAGGCGATCAGACCGTTATTGAGCGCGGTGATCGACTCCAGATCAAGGTGGTTGGTCGGCTCGTCAAAGACCAGCGCATTGGCTTCGGTGAGCATCATTTTTGACAGCATGCAGCGCACCTTCTCGCCCCCGGAGAGAACACTCGATTGCTTTTTCGCCTCTTCGCCGGAAAATAGCATGCGGCCTAAAAAGCCCCGGGCAAAGCTTTCTCCTTCACTGGGCGCGTATTGCAACAGCCAGTCGACCAGATTCATGTCATTTTTGAAGTAGCGACTATTGTCGATGGGAAAATAGGCCGGGGTGATGGTTACGCCCCAGCGGAAGCTACCGCTGTCTGGCTTAAGATCGCCTTCGAGAATTTGAAACAGGGTGGTTTTGGTCAGACTGTCGCCACCGATAAAGGCGATCTTGTCCCCTTTATTGACGGTCAGGCTGAAGTTGTCCAGTACTTTGACGCCGTCGATAGTTTTGCTCATATCTTTGATTTCAAGAATGACGTCACCGCAGACCCGCTCCGGCTTAAACACCACAAAGGGGTATTTTCGCGATGAAGTCGGCATGTCTTCGATGGTCAGTTTGTCGAGCAGCTTTTTCCGCGAGGTTGCCTGCTTGGCCTTGGAGGCGTTGGAGGAAAAACGCTGGATAAATGCTTTGAGATCATTGGCCTTGTCGGTGACCTTGCGGTTCTCTTCCTGCTTTTGATGCAGGGATAGTTGGCTGGCCTCGTACCAGAAATCGTAGTTACCGACATAGACGGTAATCTTGCCGAAGTCGATATCGGCGACGTGGGTACAGACTTGGTTGAGAAAGTGCCGGTCGTGAGAGACGACAATGACGGTATTGGTAAAGCGGTCGAGAAAATCTTCCAGCCAGGCGATCGATTTCAGATCCAGGTGGTTGGTCGGCTCATCAAGCAACAGGATTTCGGGATTGCCGAACAGCGCCTGAGCCAGCAGCACCCGCACCTTTTCGCCGCCTTCGAGCTCTTTCATTTTCTTCTGCCGCAACTCTTCGGGAATGCCGAGACCATTGAGCAGCACCGCTGCTTCCGACTCGACTTCGTAGCCATTCATTTCGGCGAATTCGGCTTCTAGCTCGCCGGAACGGACACCGTCTTCATCGGTAAAATGCTCTTTTGCGTAGATCGCTTCACGTTCGGCCATCACTTTGAAGAGGCGTTCGTGACCCATCACCACCGTGTTGAAAACCGTCTCTTCGTCAAAAGCGAAGTGATCCTGCCGCAACATGGCGATCCGCTCACCGGCAGCAACCGAAACGGTACCTTTGTCGGCTTCTATTTCACTGGCGAGAATTTTCAGAAAGGTTGATTTGCCGGAGCCGTTGGCGCCGATCAGACCGTAGCAGTTACCGGGGACGAACTTTATATTGACGTCTTTAAAGATGACGCGCTTGCCGTAAGCAAGGGCCACATTGTGTGCGCTGATCATGGTTGTAACTTCCTTTTAAACAAAGAAAAACCACAAGGGTGGTCCCTGTGGTTGGGGTGCGCTGAGGTTGTATCATTGATCGGGGGGTGGCTGCAATAAGATTGTGGTTCTATTTCAGGTATATAGAGTTTCACTGTCGGTTTTAACCATATGGGGAAGGCTAACTAATTGCTCCCAGATGATGACATTGGGATAATCCCCCGACCCATGACTTGATAGGTCGGCGGCGAGTGGTATAAATTAAAGTGAGCATGTTAATCCCGACAAAGCCTACCCTTCTGCGAGGAAGGGACGGAAAGCAACGGGTCTTTGTGACAAAGATGGCCGAGCTGCCGAAGGATAAATAATCCTTATGGCATGCTCGGCCTTTTGTTGTTTTTGGCCCAACCAGATCCGAAAGGGGTTTCAGGATGAAAAACGGAGGAAAAGTCGCTCCCATTATCCTTCTGGCAATTTTCGTGCTGGCAATGTCCTCTAGCAATAGCGTGTTCGCCGAGGTAGGCGGTTCCTGCGTCAGCTGCCACACCATGCATAACAGTCAGGACGGCGTCGACATGTTGCGCGACAGCGACAGCTTGACGCCGAACAGTGCCTTGCTCCGCGCCAGCAGCTGCCTCGGTTGCCACGGAGACAGCACGGTCAGCAACGGCAACTGGACTGTAGATTTCCGATCCCCCCAGGTCGACGCCCTCCCCGGTCGGGAACTGGCCGGTGGTTCTTTCTACTGGGTGATGAACGGCGAGGACGCCAAGGGACATAACGTAGTCGGCCTGGCAGACCAGGACCTGGCGGCCTTCGGCCTTACCCCTCCAGGGTGGGACCCGAACTTCACCGACCCCGACAACGCCCAGATCGCTGCTGGGCAGAACATCTGGACCAGCCAGCTGACCTGCGCCGGCAGCGTCGGCTGCCACGGTAACCACGAGGAAAATGGCGTCGCCATAGACGATCAATTCGCCGCCATCAGAGGCGGTCACCACGACGACGCTCTGCTCGGTTATCGCATGCTCAACGGCATCGAGGGCTTTGCGGATGACGATTGGGAATGGACCAAGGATGACACTGACCACAACCAGTACAAGGGGTCTTTTGGAAACCAGGAGGACAAGACCACCATCAGCTACCTTTGTGCCGAGTGCCATGGTAAATTTCACACCGCCTCTGATCTTAACGAGACCGGTAGCTCCCCCTGGCTGCGCCATCCGACCGACATCGACATGAACGGCCTTCCCGGTGAATACCAGTTCTATAACGGTGGTACAGGTGCGGCCAACCCTTATAGCGTCGTCGCCCCCGTGGCCAGCACCGACGTAACGGCCATAAAATCGACCGTGTTCGTCAGCGACGGCGATGCCATCGTCACCTGCGTCTCCTGCCACCGCGCCCACGGCTCCGAGAACGACGACCTGATGCGCTGGGCCTACAATACGAGCGACTCCCTGATGAAGGCCGGCAGTGGTGCCGGCAATGTCGGTTGCTTCATCTGCCACACGACAAAGAACTAAATTCAGACGACAGGTTTCTTTGTCGTCTTTGGTGAGTCACGGCCGAGCCCTTTTCGGGGGACCGGCCTTTTTTCTCCCCGGCAAGCCGCACAAGCAACTGAAGCCCGAGGAGCATATCAAAAAGGCGAAAAGGCTCCGACCGCGGCCTTCAATTACGCTCATTCTCCAACCACATCCTTAAGCCGCGCCTTGCCGCCACTCGAAACCATCAGCACCGCAACGCCGCCATCTCTTAAATCGCTCTCTAGCTGCAAAGCTTTTTCCTTCGCGGCAAAAAAAGCTTCTATACCGTACTTGATGCGGAAATAGCTGACGTTTTCTTCGTAGCGACGATTTTCTATCCGGCCGCGCAAAAAAATGCCGCTGTCCGGTTGCTCCAGCGTGACGTCGGCATACTGGAAAAGGCCATCCTCTCCCGGGTGGAGAATGACGAACACCACTTCGCCGTTACGTAACTCCTTGCTATCGGCAAATTTAGCCGTTTCCAGCTGCGAAATATCATAACGCAGCCGCGCGTAGTTGCCGCGAAACAGAGAGCGGGGATCGACCGGGATGGTTTTTATTTTGATTTCCGTGCCGGTCCAGATTGGTAGCGCGGCACTGACATACATGCCGGTTAGCACCAGAAACTGAAAGACAATCGCCGCAATCAGGGCCGCTACAATTTTTTTGTTCATACCGTCCCCCCTGGTACCTGACAGCGCTGCCAGTACTTGGCCGCGCCGAGCAGCAAGACGGCGAAGACCATAAACAGCAGCGCGCCGCCGAGGTAATCACCGATCAGATCGACATAACGCATAAAGGCCGTCAGCAGGATCGCGGTGACGCCGAGGAAAAAGTAGTGGGAGATGCCGCTGTGGATGCCCCGGATAATCAACCCGATGCCGACGGCGATCAGCACCAGATTGTAGGTGATCTGAAAATAGACGGCGTGCCCGCCATCACCGGAAAACAGCACCGCGATCAGGGTCGACAGATAAAAGGGCAGCAGGCAGAGCAGGATCTTGAGCTTCTGCACCCGGTAGGCCAGGGATAACGAGATGATAGAAAAGAGGGTGACGATAACCAGCATCGACAGTTGTTGATCCCAGTTTGCCTTGATCAGTTCTCGCCACGGGTCTTCGAAACTCATCACCAGCATGAAGATCAAGCCGAAGCGCAGACTCCAGACCGCCAGTACGGCGCCATAGTCCTTGGCGACTGCAGACGGCCGTTGCGCCAACCAGTGACTGAAGACATAGGCGGTGATGAACATGGCGGTACTGACGGCAAGATGCTCGGCATGAAAGTCGAAGTGACGGCCGGCACGCCAGAGTTCGGCCAAACTGTATTCGATCCAGCAGCCGATACTGGCAACGGTGGTTAAAAACAGCAGGATGCTCTGCGGGCCGCGATAAAGCACCAGCAACGCAGCGAGGATAAACAGCGGAAAGAGCGCCGGGTAGAAACCCATCTCCAGTTCGAGGAAAAACCAGATCAGCGCCAACACCGAACTCTGCAGCGTCAGCCAGGGACTGCGCAGCAGCACGCCGATCGGCAGACAGCCCAAGGCCCACCAGAAAACGCCGTCCGGCATGTGTTCACCGAGGTGGTAGATCTGGGCGATGAGAATTATCGAGGCGCCGAAAAACAGGTTGCCGAGCAGGAATATTCCGCCGGCCGCGTGTTGCTGACCGCTCAGATATTTGCGCAAGGCAACGCCTTGCGTCGTCATGGTTAAAAGAATCAGCCCCCACATACGCACCGCGCGTGGAATAGCGTCCCAATTGCCACCGATCAGGGTGATAAGCGACAGGCCGATGAACAGCGCCGCCAGACCGACTAGAATGGCGTAGGTCAGGGAGCGATTCTTGGTTTGCTGATAATCGATGTCGTAGCGGTGACAGATTTGCTCGGCCTGCGCCTCCGAGATGAGTTCTTCATCGACCCATTCAGCTGCTTCTCTGGCGAGGTCACGTTTCAGTAAGCGGATTAAGCGCATGCAGCGTCCTTAACGGTTGGGGCGGTAATCCTCAAATAAAAAACCACTCAAGCGGGCACAGCCGGTCAAGTGGTTTACGGGCAGTTCTCAGATAGTCAAAAATCATCACCTTCCCCCTGAAATGTGAATCAATTCTCAGTAACTTACGTGGCCGACCGATGCAAGTCAAGAATCGAGCACTGTTGCGACCGGCTGATGCGTGTCTCCAGTGCATAACGCGCCATTTTACTGGCTATTTTTACAGAAAACACCCATGACACTGTTCCAAAACCACACCCGAAGATTTTTTTACAATTATTATTGGCTCTCATGGGAAGCGTCTACGATGTTATTACCAATAGTTAAGTTGAATTTCGTTTTAAAAACAGGGTTTTACGGATTTTAGCCTCTTGACAGGAAAACCATCAACAACTTACCTTAAATATAAATTACTCACATCACTGTGAAGAGGTGACGGCATGATTTCTTTATCCGCAGCAACTTTGTTCGTTGCAAAAAAGGCCAAAAACTTAATCCGGACTGTGGTTCTTCATGAAATGAAGAAGAGCGCGGCAGGCTGGGGTTTGCATAACGATGACCTGTTCCCGGGCACAAAATCGGAACCGGTGGTTAGGTTTAACGTTTCCCGTCGCAGACTACGGGTTCGAAAGCACTAAACAAAAATGGCGGCCACTGGCCGCCATTTTGCGTTAATGTAAAGAGCAGAAGCCAACCTACGAAGCAAGCTCTGCCGCCAGCGTTTCGACGACCTTGATATCCTCTTCGGCAAATTCCTCGACCCACAGTGCCGTTGTCAGGTAGAGCCTGATAAAGGGCGAATCCTGAAAGCTGTTTGCCAGTTGCGCGTAAATATTCAGCTTGGTCTGCGGCTCTTCGTTGCCGGCCGCCTCCAGCAGTTCGAGATACTGGTCATTAATCTCTGGTGCCAGTTCGGTAAAATAAGCTCCCAGCAGGTCCATCGCCAAGTGGCCGTCTTCGGCTTTAAACAGTACGGCGTCGAAGCGCGAACCTGATCCCGCTTTACGATTAACTAGGGATTCTTGGCGAAAATTTTTCAGGCCGGCAGCTTCAACCCAGCGGGAGAAAATGAATGGTTGTTTTTTGGCGCATGAGCGACAAACTGCGGCCTTTTTGTTTTCCGCAAGCCCTTCCCAGGCTTGAATGACTGATGTGGGAACCATCGCTTGGTACCTTTCCTCTAAAATGAAAAAATCACTACTTTTATCTTCCGCGTACTATGCCATCATCGAATCTGCAGAACAAGCTGAGATTGTTGTTGCCGGGCAGGTCTTGATGATCAAGTAATCAGCGCTACAATTGGAACTTGCCGGTGATCGTCACTTTTTCTTTCCGAGGCACACGCAATGAATTCATCTGATGAGCGCAACACACCGCTAAAATCGGAACAGGTCGATAGTTCCACTCCTTTTCCAGAGTTTCTAGCGACCTTCAAGGCGAGTCTGAAAAATGTCTTTCACCAGCGTGAAGATCTCGATCAGCTCAGTATCAGCCGCGGCCTGCCGCCCTATGTGTTGCGGGAGATTATGGCCAGTAGCCCTTTTTCGACCTTTATTCCGCAGACACAGGGCGGTCGCGGCGGCCATCTGCATGAAGGGGTCGCGCTGGTCGAAGCGGCCTCTTACGAATCGCTGGCGCTGGCGCTGGTCTTCGGTATCAACTGGGCGCTGTTTATTCAGCCGGTGAGCAAGTATGGCCAGCCCGCAGCTCGTGATGCCGTGTTGAGCGATTTTGTTCAGCACCGCAAGATGGGCGGGCTGATGATCACCGAGCCGGATTATGGCAGTGACGCGCTGCATATGCAGAGCTCCTGGACGCAGCAGGGCGATCATTGCCGTCTGCAGGGGACCAAGCATTGGGCGGGGTTGACCGGTTGGGCCGATTACTGGCTGCTGACCGCGCGGCGGCGCAACGAAAAAAAAGGGCTCGCCCGCGATATCGACTTTTTTATCTGCGATGCCAACGCTCCGCAGCAGCGGGTGGTGGTCGAGGAAAAATTCAATAACCTCGGCCTGTACATGATTCCCTACGGTCGCAATCGGATCGATGTTTCGCTTCCGGCGACGCAGCGTTTGCAGCCGCACAGCACCGGGATCAAGATGATGCTCGATTTGCTGCACCGCAGCCGCATGCAGTTCCCGGCGATGGCGATGGGCTTTCTCTCCCGAATTCTGGATGAGGCGACCCGCCATTGTCGGCAGCGACAGGTCGGCGGCAAAAGTTTGTTCGGTTACGATCAGGTCCAAGCACGGCTGGCGAAGCTGCAGTCGGCGGTGACCATCTGTTCGGCCATGTGTATCAACACCTGTGAGCGCGCCGGGCTGGAGAACAATCTGGCTGCGCAGGGTCTGGAGGCGAATGCGGTCAAGACCTGTATCACCGATCTGATGCAGGAGGCGTCGCAGTCGCTGCTGCAACTGGTCGGCGCCAAGGGCTACCGGATCGATCATTTTGCCGGCCGGGCGACCGTCGACAATCGACCGTTTCAGATCTTCGAGGGTTCCAACGATATCCTCTACATCCAGATCGCCGAAACGCTGCTCAAGCAGATGAAGCTGGCCAAGGAAAAGCAGTTGTTTCGTTATTTGCAGCGTTTTGAGCTGACCCAGCGTGCCTGTGAGCTTCTGAAAGGGCGGCTTAGTTTTGAGCTGGATGTTCAGCTGCCGCAACGTAAGCTGACGACCTTGGGGCAAGTGGTCAGTCGCATTGTGGTGCTGGAGATGGTTTTGACCCTCGGTGACAGGGGCTTCAGCCCGGAGCTTATTGCTGGCTGTCTGACCGATCTGCAACAGGAAATTGCCAGCTTGTTGACCAGCTATCGGATTGAAAATCGTACCGAACTGAGCGACCCGGATCAGGGACATCCCTCCTGGCGGGGTTTTTGTCGTCCAGCGGCACCCTGAGGGTGTTCCGTCACTCCCCCGCGGCCTAGCCAGAATGACCACATGACGGTCATTCTGGCCCAACGGCAGCGACGGATATCGCCAACCATTGGCTACGGATCGAGCTAAGCTGCAGAGATCGCGACCCTTCCCCGGTATACGGAATTCCGCCTAAAACAGGCACCTTTATTGCTCCTTCAACCGACCTTGATCGGTTGAAGGAGTTTTTGTGAAACAGTTTAACGGTTTGGAGCAGGTTGATTTCCTGCGTGAGGTGCCGGTACAAGTGCTGGCACAGCTTCGTCAGTTTGCGCAAGAGTGCCGCTTTGCTGCTGGAGAAATTATTTCGGCACAAGGGGGAGAGGCGAACTTTCTTTATCTGCTCCTTGAAGGTGAGGTGGAGGTGGTGCAGACCGATGCGGAAGGTTTTGAGCATCGGATTGTGACCCTTGGTCAGGGCGAAATCTTTGGTGAACGGGCACTGCTGATGGAAGATCGGCGCTCGGCCGATGTCATCGCCGCTGGCGAGGTGCGGGTTGCCAGACTGCCCTGGCCGGCTTTGCGTGCGCTGATGCAGCAGTATCACAGTTGTACGACAACCTCTGTCGGCGGCTGGCGCATCAGCTGGGCAATTGGAGCATACGCCAGCAACAGGATGAAAAAGAGGCGCGCGAACTACTGACCAATTTGGTCGGCTGGCAGGTATTGCCTGAATTTGACAGCTTTCCCGGCGTCAGTCAGTGGGCGCGTGAATTGAATCAGCCGATCTCGCAACTCGCCAAGGATCAGCAGCATGTGCTGGTGCAGGGGGAGCGGGGCACCTGGAAAGAGTTGGTCGCCCGGATTATTCGGCTTGTTTTTTCGCGAATTGCTGGAGCAGGGCCCTGTGCTGCTGGCGATGCTGTTCGGCACTGGCTGGGCTCAAGAACATCTGCCCGCCGGCCAGCTCAATCTTGGCACGCTGAATATTTTGATGCCGCTGCTGCTACTGGTCGGTCTCGGTTTTTCCTGGTTTTTGTTGCAGCGGTTACTGCAGCAGCAGCCGGGCTCGGCCGGTGGATGGATGTCAGCGCGGCTGTTGCTACTGACTTTAGGAGTTTTTCTGCTCTGGCTGGTATGAGCGGAGCAGTTTTCATGCTAATCTTGCCGGCATGACTCTTGATGATTGGGGCTGGACCCCGCGATTTGCTGAAAAATTTGTTCCTTGGGCCAAGCACGGCTACCTGCCAGCGCGGGTGATCCGGGGTGAGAAGAATTACTATCGCGTCTGGACGGCGACCGGTGAGTTGACCGTGCGTTTCGCCGGGAAGATGCGCCACAGTGCTGGCGGCCGCGCTGATCTGCCAGTCGTTGGTGACTGGGTGGCGGTCGAGCCGCAACCGGGTCAACGTGGCCTGATCCATGCCCTGCTGGAACGCAAAAGCTCCTTCGCTCGCAATCTTCCGGGCCGCCGTAAAGGCAAGGGGCAGGAGCGGATTGAGCAGCAGGTCATCGCCGCCAATGTCGATCTGGTGCTGATTGTCAGCGGTCTCGAACGCGATTTCAACCTGCGCCGCATCGAGCGTTACCTGACCCTGGTCGGCGGTAGTGGGGCCGAGGCGGTCGTGCTATTGAACAAGGCCGATCTTTGCCCCGATCCACAACTCTGCTTGCAACAGGTTGAGGAAATCGCCTCGGGCGCCCCGGTGCATATTTGTACCGCTGTTGAGCCCGATCAATTACAGTTTCTCTTCGACTATCTGTCTTGCGGCCGGACCTTGGCGATGCTCGGTTCCTCCGGGGTCGGCAAATCGACGATTTTAAACGGTCTGCTCGGCGAAGAGCGGCAGAAGGTTGGCGAGATCAACGAAACCATCGGCCGGGGACGGCACACCACGACCCACCGGGAACTGTTCCTGATGCCGGAGGGTGGTATTTTGATGGATAATCCCGGCATGCGTGAGTTGCACCTCTGGGGTGATGAAGAAGATTTGAACGAGTCGTTTACCGAAATCGAGACCCTGGCTAGGGGCTGTCGCTTCAGCGATTGTGCCCACAAGGCTGAACCTGACTGCGTTGTTTTGGCGGCGGTCGAACGGGGGGAATTGAGTGCGCTGCGCTTGGAGAGTTACCACAAGCTCAAAGAAGAGTTGTCCAATCTGCAGCGCCGACGTTGATTTTATCCACTGAATACGGCATAATTACTAACCGTTTCTGTAAGATATCCAATCAATATATGTACTTTTTTTGAAAATAGTCATGCCATCACTTCGGGGGGCTTGTTGCGCTGGACTGCTTTTATCTTTCTCGGATTATTCCTGTACCAGCCTTCTCTGGTCGCTGCGGCTGAAGTACGCGTTGGTATCGACAATAACCCGCCCTTGGCGTTTGTCGATGACAGTGGTCAGGGCGATGGACTGGTTCCTGAGCTGCTTGAGCAGGTTGCGCGCAAGCAGGGTTGGCAGCTCACCTTTGTCCCCTGTTTGTGGCAGCAGTGTCTTGACCAGCTGGAAACGGGTGAAATCGATCTGCTGCCGGTTATCGCTTATACCGAAAAACGCGCGGAAAAGTACCGTTTTATCGATGAAACGGTGGTCACCAACTGGGGGCAGGTCTACCAACGTCCCGGCGACAAGTATGATTCCATTCTCCAACTTTCCGGTCGGCGCCTGGCGGTTTTAAAAAAAGACGTCTATTACCTCGCTGAGCAGGGGGTGCGACAGGTTGCCGAAAACTTTGGCATCGATATTGAGTTTGTCGAGGTTTCCAGCTATCAGCAAGCGTTCCATCTGCTGGCCAGCGGTGAAGTAGATATGGCTTTGGTCGGCCGTATTTACGGTCTTAGGGCGCAACAACAGTTCGATCTCTTGCCGACACCGATCATCTTCCAGCCGATCCAGGTCCGTCCGGCGTTTTCCCACAGCAGCTCCCCCGCACTGGCGACTGAATTTGATCAGCTGCTCGGACAATGGAAGAAAACCACCGGTTCGGTTTATTTTCAGCTGATTGATAAGTGGTTGGGTGACACCTCAGCAGCAACCGTTCCTGTCTGGATCAAAGGGCTTTTCACGCTGCTGGCGGCAATCCTTTGCGTGATGTTCCTGATGACCTATTGGGCGCGCCGCCAGGTTGGAATCAAGACGGGTCTATTGGCAGAGAAGAATCGACAGCTGGAAAATGAGCTGATCGAGCGGAAATTGGTCGAAGTTGAGTTGCGAGAACGGCAACAGCAGTATCGGGTGTTGTTTGAAGAGACCCAGGCGATCATGCTGCT
This sequence comes from Desulfuromusa ferrireducens, assembly GCF_055389805.1. NCBI lineage: Bacteria > Pseudomonadati > Thermodesulfobacteriota > Desulfuromonadia > Desulfuromonadales > Geopsychrobacteraceae > Desulfuromusa > Desulfuromusa ferrireducens. Next base: position 986,395 of record NZ_AP042415.1, on the reverse strand, counting down.
GATCGATCCGAAAACGGTCGAGATAGTTGATGCCAACCCGGCAGCCTGTTCTTTTTATCAGTATCCCAGGGACAGGTTACGGGGGATGAAAGTTGCGCAGCTCAATGGCTTGAGTTGTGATTTAATTAAACAGAAGGCCACGGAGGTCGAAGCGCGCCAGCTGCAACAGTTTGAATTGGAACACTGGCTGGGCAACGGTGAAAAACGGGTTGTCGAGGTCCAGAGCAGTCCGATTGTTGTTGCCGGTCGTTCGCTGATCTGCTCCATTGTCCGCGATATCAGCCAACGAAAAATTGCCGAACGAGAGATTGAAGAACGGAATGTTTTTCTTCAATCGGTCATCGATGGGGTCACTGACCCGCTGCTGGTCATTGATTTTGACTACCAGGTTCTGCAGATGAACGCGGCCGCCCGCGAACAGTTGGAACCACATCTTGCGGCACAAGAAGGACTGACCTGCCATCAGGTGTCCCATGCTTCGCTGGTCCCTTGCGATGGGGAAAGCCATCCCTGCCCAATCAGGCAGGTTAAGGAAACCGGTCAGGCGGTGACAGTCATCCATAACCACATCCACAATCAGAAGATGCGGCTCGTCGAGTTGAACGCCTCACCGCTTTACAACGCCGATGGCAGCTTTTATGCGGTGATTGAAGTCGCTCGGGATATCACCGAGCGGCAGCAGGTTGAAGATCTATTGAGCGAAAATGAAAAACGCCTGCATCATCTGGCCCATCACGATCCGCTGACCGATCTGCCGAATCGCTTGCTGTTTGAGGATCGTCTCAAGCACGCCTTGAGCAAGGCACCACGGAGCAGAAAACAGGTGGCGCTGTTTTTTCTCGACCTAGATCATTTCAAGGACGTCAATGACAACCTCGGTCATGACTATGGGGATTATTTGTTGATCGATGTGGCAAATCGGTTAAGCAGTTGCGTGCGTGAGGGTGATACCGTGGCGCGGCTTGGCGGTGACGAATTTCTGGTGCTGCTGGAGGAAATCGATTCGATCGAGATGGTCGAGGCGATGGCAGAACGGATCTGCAGCGCGCTGACTCATGAGCTGACCCGCGATAACTATCATCAGCGGGTCAGTGCCAGCATCGGCATCAGTATTTATCCTGAAGATGGTACCAACGGTCAGGAATTGATGCGCAAAGCCGATCAGGCGATGTATCAGGCTAAGGGTAAGGGTAAAGCCAATTACCAGTTTGCCTCTTCACCGCAGGGGCATCTTAATTTCGATTGAGATCCCTTTCTTTTTGCCAGTAAAAATCAATTCAATTTATCAGCAACACTGCGCAGCTTGTCTTCCATCGTTTGCTCGCGATCAACGCGACTGCCCAATTTGATGGTGGTGCTGATCCGCGGCGCTCCGGCGGCATGGATCTGCTCATGGCAGGCGCGAATCGCAGCGAAGACTTGATCGTATTCCCCTTCGATATTGGTCCCGTAGGCGTGCATGCTGATTTTCAGTCCGGCCGCCTCGAGGATTTTCTGACAGAGTGCGACATATTTTGAAACCGAGACCCCGACGCCCAAGGGGACCACACAGAGATCGACAATTACCTTCATGGCAAAGCTCCTTCATTGAATAGATTGCTGGATAAGGTTGCAGTATAGCCGGTTGCTGGGCGAACTGCTAATTGAAGCGGGCGACTATAATTTTTTGTCGGAACTAGGTTATAATGAGGGCGTAGTTACGTTGATGCGGGACGGTGCTTCAGGTTCTGCTACTTTACATCTCAGGCCCTGAAGTTACGTTGTCCGCAGAAAGGAGAACGTTATGAACAGGACTGATTATAAAGGGATGCGGCAGTTGTTTGACGATGGCAATATGATCTGGGTCGAAAATCAGATGAATCACGCCAAGGGGCGGGTGGTCGGATTTGAGCCGGATATGCTTGAGGTTGAGGTCGATAAGCACTGTGAACGCTGGAACATTGATGTTTGTATCGAAATGACCCATGGCTACAAGGTTGATTACGCGGAAGTGCTAAAGCACCCGCACGAGTTCGATACGCATCTCGATTAGCGGTAATGAAGCAGGGCGGGTTCACTGAATTTGAGTCCCTGCCCTGTCAGTTGTTGCAGGCGAGCTGTTGCCAGCGAACCCCGTGGTTGTTTTTGGACGGGGCGGTAGTCAGTATCAGTCGACAGTCTTCGGTGGCGGTCACAATCAGATGGCGGTGTTCGCACGCTTTGAACTGCTCGCCGGCGCGCAGAATATGGTCGCGGTCGTCGCCGGTTTGCGTCAGCCAGCAGGTTCCCGCCTGACAGGTCAGACTGAGTCCGCGCGGGTTTGCGCCGAGGTCGAGCAACTCATATTTGTTTAATAGTATTTCCATGTCTGCCTCCCGTTATCTCTGCCGATTTGATGGCTCCATTTCACCGCAATTTTGATTTCCCCACAAGATACAGAGCTTTACTATTGTGACCATCACAGATAGAGTGTTTTGCAACTGTGTCTGTCGATGTAGCGGGGAACTGTATCTGGTTGAGCTCTGGGCAAAGTGCTAAGACTGACTCCGGACTATCAAAGTTTTAAATGGTTAAGTTGCTTAAGTTGATGATTTAAGCGGAGGTCAGCATGCTGGAGAACAGTCTGTATCCTGAAGTAAAGTTGCCATTGTACGAAGAAGTGGCCGGTCGGATCAGTTTTTTGATTGAGCAGGGCACCCTGCGGCCCGGTGATCGGGTCCCTTCGATTCGCAGCCTGAGCAAACAGCTGCAAGTCAGCATCAATACCGTCAAGGAAGCTTACAGCCAGTTGGAAGACCGGCGCCTGATCGAAGCTCGTCCGCAATCGGGTTATTATGTGCGGGCGCGGCTGCCCGAATTACCGGCCGAACCGGTGGTTGACCGCCCGACCCTTAATCCTTCCGAAGTCAGTCTGGACAAAGTTTACCAGATTGTCATGCGTGATCTGTTGCAGCCTGACCTGCTGCAATTGGGCATTGCCATCCCCAACCCCGAACTGCTGCCGATCGAAAAGCTCAATCGGATGCTGGCGCGTGAAACCCGCCGCTACCCGACCCAGTCGGTTTCCTACGACTTGCCGCCGGGCAATTTACGACTGCGCAAACAGATCGCCCAGCGTCTACTGCTCTCCGGTTGCACCTTGGGACCGGACCAGATTGTGACCACGTCCGGTTGTGTCGAAGCGGTGGTGCTGGCACTGCGGGTGCTGTGCAAGCCGGGCGACGCGGTGGCAATTGAGACCCCGGTTTATTTCAATTTTCTGCAGTTGATCGAAGAACTCGGACTTAAGGCGCTGGAAATTCCGGCCTCACCACGCGGCGGTATCAGTCTCGAGGCCCTTGAATATGCCCTCGACCGCAACCGTGGCGAGGTCAAGGCCTGCATCGTCATCTCCAACTTCAATAATCCTCTCGGTGGCTTGATGTCGGACGAGGGCAAGCGCAAGTTGGTGTCGATGTTGGAGAGCTATCAGGTGCCGTTGATTGAGGACGATATCTATGGTGACCTCTGCTACAACGATGAGCGCCCGTCGGTGGCCAAGTCCTTCGATAAAACCGGCAACGTGCTGCTCTGTTCCTCTTTCAGCAAGACCCTGGCCCCGGGTTATCGGGTCGGCTGGATTGCCGCCGGCCGTTATCAGGAACAGATTGAACGCGGCAAGATGATCTCCAGCGTTGCCACCCCCAGCCCGACTCAATTGGCGATCGCCGAATTTCTTGCCAACGGTGGCTATGACCATCATCTGCGTTCGATCCGCCGCGTCTACGCCCGCCAATCAGCGCAGATGAGCGATGCTATCGGACGTTTCTTTCCGTCCGGCACACGCGTGTCGCGTCCCAAAGGAGGCTATGTCCTCTGGGTCGAACTGCCGGAGCAGGTCGATTCGTTGAAACTCTACGAGTGTGCAAAACTGGTTGGGATAACGATTGCCCCCGGGCATATTTTTTCCATCGAAGGGAAGTTTCATAATTATATCCGCCTGAACGCCGCCTGTTGGAACCCTTGTGTTGAAGCGGCGATTGAAACCCTCGGTCGGCTGGCCAAAGAGTTGTTGCCGCACCGCTAACGGGCAATCCAGCGGTTATTTCTTGCGGTTAAAAATCATCACTTCTGCAGTCTAAAGGGCGACCGCGATAAAAGCTTGCCCATAATTTACAATTAGAGTAATTTAAACAATATCTTCTACTCTCTTTTTCCTATTTACACTTGCACGGTTTGGTCGCTACCAGCATGTCTCCTTCACACCCCAGTCGTAATAAATCTTCCCTAGATGCTCTCACTGATGTCCTTATGGGGCGTCGCTGGGAGAATTCCAAGTCTTCGCACTGGGTAGCTATATGCGGATTTGGTTTTTTGGCCGTCGCCATCATTGTGACCGGCTGGTGGCTATTTGAGCACCAGAAAAAAATCATTCGTGTCGAACGTCAGTATGAGCTGTCCGCAATCGCGACCTTGAAGGCTCAGCAGATTGCGGAATGGCGCAAGGAAACACTGATTGATGCTGAAATGATGCGCAGTAATCGGATCCTCGCAACGCAGCTTGACGACTGGGTTCAGGCTGGCTCTCCACGCGATGCAATCCATGACAAACTAACGACGCGCATGGCGGATCTGTTGCGGGTCTACAACTATCATGCGGTGCTACTGCTGGATGCGGCAGCAAAGCCATTATTGAGTGTTGGAGAGCAGCTGGGGCTGGATGCACATAATCAGGAAATAGCCCTGCAGGCCTTGCGGACGGGACAAAGTTTATTTGCCGATATTTATACCCAGCATCAGGACGAAAAATCGCACCTCCACCTTGATTTGATGGTGCCGCTGTTGGTCAGTGCGGAAGGTCGGCAGCGCGCGGTCGGGATTTTAGTTATTCGGCTCGAACCGAAGACAGCTATTTTCCCCCTGTTAGAGACTTGGCCGACTCCGAGTGAAACGGCAGAAACAGTGCTGCTCAAACCGACGGTGGACGGAGTTGTTCGTTTGAGTGGCCGCCGGCATCTAAAAGAGACTGTTTCCCGGGAGATAACGCTGCCGGCCGATCGAATGAACCCGCCGAACATGGTTCATGAGCGGAAAGAGGGCTTTATTGAGCACCTCGATTATCGAAACGTGCCGGTTCTGTCTTTTGTCAGGCATGTCGATGGTTCTCCCTGGTATTTGATCGCCAAAATTGACAAAGCGGAAATCTTTGCACCAATCCACAGTCTGGCGCATCAGATAACGCTGTTGGTGCTTGCCTTCATCTTTTTTTCCGGGCTGACGGTCTTCTCCTGGTGGCGACAGCTGCGCGCCACCTTTCAGGCTTCCCGTTATCAGTCTGAACTGGATCGGCAAATGCTGGAGCAGCGCTACAATGCACTGTCAAAATATGCCAATGACAGCATTTTGTTGGTCGATCAAGAGGGCCGAATCGTAGAAGTGAATGATCGCGCCGTCGAAATTTTCGGTTATTCTCGCCAGCAGTTGCTTGAATTGCTGATCAGTGATCTGCGCACCGAAGAGGACAAGGACCTGTCTGCTGCTCAGCGAGAGCAACTCAACGCAGAGGGCTCGCTGCTGTTCGAGACGACTTTTCTCAAGCGGGATAGGGGGACCTTTCCGGCAGAAGTGAGCGCCCGCCTGATTGAACTCAATGGACAAACTTATTTTCAGGGTATTTTGCGGGATGTTTCCGAGCGGAAAAAAGCCGAACAGCAGATCCAGTTTCTGGCCCATCATGATTCTTTGACCGGCTTGCCCAACCGCAATCTCCTGCAGGACCGCTTGAACCAGAATTTGGCGCGGGCCCAGCGCAATCACAGTAAAAGCGCTATCTTGTTTCTCGATTTTGATCGCTTTAAGAATATCAATGATTCGCTTGGACATTCGGTTGGTGATGGTGTCCTTAAAGAGGTTGCCAAGCGATTGCAAGCTTGCCTGCGTAAAGGGGATACTGTCGCCCGGGTCGGCGGTGACGAATTTATCGTCGTTCTTTCTGATCTGGACGACATCACCGTCGCGGCCAAGATTGCCGGTAAAATTGGGAAAATGGGCACCAAGCCGTATCACGTTGAGGGGCAGCAATTTCGCCTGACCATCAGCACCGGTATCAGTATTTACCCGGATGATGGTGAAGATATCGAGACACTGCTGAAAAATGCTGATGCCGCCATGTATCACGCAAAAAATTCCGGTCGCGATACCCACTATTTTTATACCGAAGATATGAACGCCCGAACCCTCGAGGCGCTCAATATGGAGAACGATCTCCAACAGGCCTTGGTTAACAACGAATTCAGCCTGCATTATCAGCCGCAGATCGATTTGTCGAGCGGTTGCATCATTGGCGTTGAGGCATTATTGCGTTGGCAGCATCCACAGCTTGGCAGTATTTCGCCGGCAGTCTTTATTCCGATTGCCGAAGAACGAGGCCTGATCGTGCCGATTGGTGACTGGGTTCTGGAAACGGCCTGCCGCCAGAGTATGCAATGGCAGCAACAGGGGCTACCGAAAATTAATATGGCAGTCAATATTTCCGCCCTGCAAATGCAGCAGGCGAATTTTTGCGACAAGCTGGTTGCGGTACTGAAAAAAACCGGCCTGCCGCCGGAGCAGCTGGAATTGGAATTGACAGAAAGCGCTATCATGGAGAGCAGTGATCTTGCGCAGGTGCTGTTGCAGCAGCTCAAATCGCTGGGGGTGATGCTGGCAATTGATGATTTTGGTACCGGTTATTCCAGTCTCAGTTACCTCAAGCGTTTTCCCATCGATAAATTAAAAATCGATCGATCCTTTATCAAAGATTTGACTTTTGATAGCGAGGACGAGGCGATTACTCAGGCCATCATCGGTATCGGCCGGGCCTTGAAGCACAAGGTGATTGCCGAGGGCGTCGAAACCCTTGAGCAGCAGCAGTTTCTGCAACGTGAAGGATGCGACGAAATGCAGGGCTTTTACTTCAGCCGGCCACTCCCGTCCGATGATTTTGCAAATCTGTTGAAAGCCGAGCAGCAAACAGCGTAAGCTACCGCGGCGATGGCAAATTTCCTTTTTTATACCCTGACCGTGTTGATCTGGGGCTCCACCTGGCTGGCGATCAAGTTTCAGCTTGGCGCTGTTGCGCCGTCGGTCTCCATTACTTACCGCTTTGCGTTGGCGGCGCTGATGTTGTTTCTCTGGTGCCTGGTGACCCGCCGCTCGCTCAAGTTCAGCCGTAACGAGCAACTTTTCATGCCCTTGCAGGGCAGCCAACTGTTTGCGCTGAACTACCTGTTTTTCTATCTCGCCGAACTGGAGTTGACTAGCGGACTGGCAGCGGTGGTCTTTTCCACCATCGTTATTATGAACCTGCTCAATGGCCGCCTGTTCCTCGGGACTCCGGTTGAACTGAAGGTTTTGCTCGGTGGCCTGCTCGGTCTGCTCGGATTAGTGTTGATGTTCTGGTCGGAAGTCGCCCAGTTTGAGGCTGCAGGCAGCGCGCTTTTGGCCCTCGGCTACTGTTTCCTCGCCACCTACCTGGCCTCCCTCGGTAATATTCTCTCTGCCCGTAATCAGAAAAAGGGGCTGCCGATCATCCAGACTAACGCCTTCGGTATGGCTTACGGTGCATTGCTGATGTTGCTGATCTCCTTCTGCAGCGGTGCACCGCTGATCATCGAGCCGACCTTTGCTTATCTGGGATCGCTGTTTTACCTGTCGTTGTTCGGCTCGGTGATCGCCTTTGGTTGTTTTCTTAGCTTGATTGGCCGAATCGGCCCTGGACGCGCCGCTTACGCCACGTTGCTGTTTCCGCTGGTGGCTTTGGTGCTGTCGACCATTTGGGAAGATTATCAATGGACGACTCCGGCGGTGGTCGGGATGCTGCTGATTTTGGCCGGTAACTATCTGGCGATGTTGAAGAAGCGCAGCAAAGAATCTGCCGAACCATTAAAAGATGTGATTTCAGAAGCTTGAGGGGGAATAACATGACCAGTATTGATAAGGTCAAAAAACTCTGGTGGCTGCACGATTCCTACTGGCACGCGACCATGGTCCGCGAGTTCGGCGAAGAAAAGGCCAATCAACTGAACCTGGAAGCGGCCGAGCGGTTTTTCCGCAAGTACACCCTAGTGCTGCTCAAATCAGGCGAAATCAAACGGCCCGAATCGATCGAAGAGCTGATCGAGATTTTCCGTACCGTCTGGGCGAGCTGCTTTCCTGATGGGATGTATCTCAATGAGCCGATCACGGTCGAAGGCAATACTGCTATCTGGACCGGTACCAGTTGCCACGCTTTCGATTCTCTCAAGGCAGCGAAGATGGCCAAAGGTTACGCTTGCGGCTGTCAGTCGATCCGCAACGGGGTGATGAAAGCCTTGCGCTTGAAGCCGCACCATTCAATTGAAGAAAGTCTGATCGCGGGCGACGAACGCTGTGTGATTAAGTTTGCTTTTGAGCCGAAGTAGTCACTCTCTGGTTACTTTGCTCTGCTGCTACCTTCCAGTTAATAGCAGTTCGAGCCATTTTGTTTCTTAATGCCATATCTACGGTATCCTGCCGTTGTTCACCTCCAAGTAAGTAAACTCAAAAAGTTCGCCAACTCAGCAAGGAATCGATAAAAAAAAGTATCAATACCCTGTTGACAGCAACTCGGCAGAGGAATATACATAAGAGGACTGAACGATCACTCCGCACTGAGGACGTACGCAGATGACCAATAAACCGACCGATAAACGTAGCGCCATCATGCAGGCAGCCATGGAACTGATCGCCGAACAGGGCTTCCATGGTACTCCGACCTCGCAGATCGCCCAAAAAGCGGGCACTGGGGTTGGCACCATTTATCGCTACTTCAAGGACAAGGATGAGCTGATTGAGGCGATCCATGAGCAGGTTCATGGCCTCTTTATTAACTGCTTTGCTGAGTCCTATGATCCGCAATCGCCGGTACGGGAGAATTATTTACGGATATTCACCGTACTCACGCAGCTTTTTCTCGCCAACCCATTCGGCACCAAGTTCATGGAGCAGTATTATAACTCACCCTACGGTGTCGCCAAGAAACGCGCCGATGAATTTGAGTGTGATAAACCGTTAATCGCTTTTTTCGCGCAAGGTCAGCAACAGCAGATTATTAAGGATCTCCCCTTTGAGATCCTGTTTGGTTTGTCGCTCGGGCCGTTACTGTTTTTGGTCAGAGATCATCAGAATGGCTTCGTTGATCTAAACGAGGCAATGGTCACTGCTGTTGTCGAAGCGACCTGGGCCTCGATTAAACGCTAAAGGAGTAGCTGATGGCATGGGTTTATCTGATCATTGCCGGAGTGTTCGAAATCGGCTGGGCAATCGGACTTAAATATACCGAAGGTTTCAGCCGGTTGGTTCCTTCGGTTTTGACTTTGGCTGCAATGACGATCAGCTTCGGCTTACTTTCCTACTCACTGAAGACCCTGCCGATTGGTACCGCTTACGCGGTCTGGACTGGGATCGGCGCCGTCGGCACGGCACTATTGGGAATGATCTTTCTCGGTGAGCCGCGGGAGGTGGCGCGGATTCTCTGTGTATTACTTATCGTCACGGGCATTGTCGGACTAAAACTGACGACAAAGGCGTGATTTTTTTGACCATGAACACGGAGCGAGCATTCACTCCATTTAGTACATAGGAAACGTTTCTACTAAGTTTCCATCTTTTTTCACCAAATAGCGGAGTGAGCACTCACTCCTGAAAAAACGCAGAAGGGGATATCATGACTGAGGAACAACACGAGTTAAGCGAGCAAGAGCTCACTGAAGAACTAACGCCGGCGATCCGGCGTCGACCCAGAACCGCTTTGCTGGCGTTGATCTTTGCCGGTCTGCTGGTCGTATCCGTTGGGGTCGGTTTGCTGTACGGTCCACAGCTGCTGGCCTCGGAGCCGGAAAAACAAACCGCGCCAGCGGCGATGCCGCCAATGCCGGTCGAAACAGCCGAGGTGCGAGTCGCAGACAGTGACAAGCTGCTGTCGGCAGTTGGCAGTCTGCGTTCGGAAGAATCGGTGGTGATCGCCGCTGAAATCGCCGGGCGGATCGTAAAGATCGGTTTTGCCGAAGGCGAGCAAGTCAAGCAAGGCAAGCTGCTGATCAAACTCGACAGTGCCGTGCTGCAGGCCGAACTGGACCGGACGATCGCCAGTCGCAATCTTAGCAAGTCCAATTACCAGCGCGCCGAAAACCTGCTGAAAGACCACGCTGTCTCCAGGCAGGAGCGGGACGAAGCCTATGCTAAGTGGCAGCTGGATGAAGCGGGTGTCCGGCTGGCTCAAGCCCAGTTGGCGAAAACCAGCATCGAGGCACCTTTTGCCGGCACCCTTGGGCTGCGACAGATCAGCTTGGGGGATTACATCCAGCCGGGTCAACCGTTGGTCAATCTGGAAGCGGTCGAGCAGTTGAAGGTTGAGTTTTCCATTCCGGAAAAATATCTCGCCGAGGTCAAAACTGGCCAGAAGGTTGAACTGAAGTCAGATGCCTATCCGCAACGCATCTTTGCAGCCAAGGTCTACGCTATAAATCCGCAGGTCGATGAGCGAAGCCGCAGTCTGGTGGTGCGCGGTCTGCTCGATAACGCTGGTCACCAGCTTTTTCCCGGTCAGTTCGTCAAGGTGCAACTGAGTGTTGCGACCAGAGCCAATGCCTTGTTTATTCCTGAACAGGCGCTGATTCCGCAACCGAAAACCAAGCTGGTTTTCAAGGTTGTCGATGGCAAGGCGCAGATGGTTGCGGTCGAAACCGGCACCCGCTTAAAAGGCTGGGTAGAAATCACCAGCGGTCTCGTCGCAGGTGATGTGGTTGTCACTGGAGGTCACCAGAAAATCGGCCCCGGAAGCCCAGTGCATGCCCTGCCCGCAGATCCGGCCTTATTCGCAAAAATTTAAGTCTCGTGTCCCGGCCCTCTTCCGAAGTAAGAAGAGCCCCCCTTCTCTCGACTTGCCAGAGAAGAGGGGTGGGACACGGGTGAAACTATAGGATGTGAATCATGAAAATCTCAGAAACAAGCGTTAAACGTCCGGTGCTGGCGACGGTGATGAGCTTGCTGATCGTACTGATCGGCCTGGTCGCTTACGACCGACTAACGGTTCGCGAGTACCCGAATATCGATGAACCGACCGTCTCGGTGGTCACGGTCTATCAGGGCGCTAGTCCCGAAATTATTGAAACCGAGGTAACCACGATTATCGAGGATAGCCTTTCGGGAATCGAAGGAATCAAGACCATCACCTCGGAGAGTCGGCAGGAACAGAGTCAGATCAGCATCGTTTTCAAGATGGAGCGCAACGCTGATGATGCTGCGGCCGAGGTCCGTGACCGGGTCGGCCGAGTACGTGCCGATCTGCCCTATGATATCGAGGAGCCGGTTATTGCCAAGGTCGAGGCGGACGCTTCACCGATCCTCTATATGTCCTTCTCCAGTGATAAGCACAGTCCCGAGGAGATAACCGATTACGTTGACCGTTATGTGACTGACCAGTTGGAGATGATCGACGGCGTTGCCGAAGCTCAGATCCTCGGTGGCCGTAAATACTCGATGCGCATCTGGCTCGATCCAGCGCAGTTGACCGCGCGGGGTGTGACTCCGCAGGATGTCGAAGATGCGATCCGCGCGCAGAACATCGAGGTTCCTGGCGGTCGTTTGGAGAGTAGTGCCCGCGAGTTTACCGTGCTTTCCGACACCAGCCTCAACTCGCCGGAGCAGTTTGAGGACATTATTATCCGAAAGTCGGGTAATGCTCTGGTACGCCTGAAGGATGTCGGCCGGGCCGAGATCGGTCCCGAGTCGGTGCGTGAAAATCTGCGCTACAACGGTGGACAGGCGGTTGCCGTCGGTCTGGTCAAGCAGTCGGTGGCCAACCCGCTCGATATCTCTGCCGCGTTGCAAAAGATGCTGCCCGAACTACGGGAATCATTTCCGCAAGGGATGAAGGCCACAATTGTTTACGATTCCTCGATTTTTATCGAGCGTTCCATCGAGAATGTCTTCACCTCGATCTTCGAAGCGGTCGGGCTGGTGCTGCTGATTATCTTCATCTTCCTGCGCTCGGTCCGTTCAACTCTGATTCCGCTGGTCACCATCCCGGTGTCGCTGGTCGGTACTTTTACCTTGATGTGGGCGCTCGGTTTTTCCATCAACACCCTGACTTTGCTGGCGATGGTTCTGGCGGTCGGATTGGTGGTCGATGACGCGATCGTCGTGCTGGAGAACGTGCATCGTCATGTCGAAAGTGGACTTAAACCAGCCAAAGCCGCCATTAAGGGGATGCAGGAGATCGGTTTTGCCGTCATCCTGATGACCATGACCCTGGCCGCGGTTTATGTGCCGGTGGCGATGATGGAAGGACGGACCGGTAAGTTATTCACCGAGTTTGCCCTGACTCTGGCCGGAGCAGTTATCGTTTCCGGGTTTGTTGCCCTGACTCTGACGCCGATGATGTGCGCCAAGATGTTGCGCCATCAGGAAAGCCACAACAAGCTGTTCACCCTGATGGAGAATCTCTTCATCGCTCTCGAAAACGGTTACCGCCGCCTGCTTGGCTGGTCGTTGAAAACGGTGCTGATCGGTCTGTCCATCGCTGTGTTGGCCGGGGCTGGTACTTTGTACCTGTTCGGCCAGCTGCCGTCGGAAATGTCGCCGCTGGAAGACCGTGGCGTATTCATGACCTTTCTCATCGCGCCGGACGGTTCCAACATCCAATATCTCGATCACTACCTGAAGCAAGCTGAAGCGCTGCTGCAGCCGATTCCGGAGAGTGCCGGGGTGTTCTCGGTGGCCGGGATGGGTGGCAAGGTGACGGAAGGGCTAAGTTTCGTCGAGCTGAAGGACTGGGAGCAGCGGGAGCGTTCTTCGCTACAGATCGCTGGCGAACTGGGGCCGCAGTTGTTCGGCATCCCCGGGGTGCTCGGGTTCCCGATCACGCCACCTTCGCTCGGCCAACCGTTTATGGACCAGCCGGTGCAGTTCGTGGTTAAGACCACCGACAGTTATCCAGAGCTGAGCAAGCAGATTAATCAATTGATGGGCGAAGTGCGCAAAAATCCGCAAATTCTTGCCGCCCGCACCGACTTGAAACTGAATTCGCCGGAGCTGCGGCTGCAGGTCGATCGTGATAAGGCGGCGGATCTGGGGGTCGCGGTGGCGACCATCGGTCGGACTATCGAAACCATGATGGGCGGTCGTGACGTAACCCGTTTTAAAATGGATGGCGAGCAGTACGACGTCATCGTCAAGATTGAAGACGAGCTGCGCATTACCCCGGATGACCTCAATCAGATTAATGTGCGCAGTGCCGCTGGTGAAATGATACCGCTGTCCAACCTGGTGACGATCGAGGAAGGGGTGACTGCGCAGTCGCTCAATCACTTCAACCGCAGTCGCGCCGCGGTCATCAGCGCCAACCTGGCCCCCGGCTATTCGCAGGGCGAGGCACTTGAATTTCTCAACGCTGCAGCAAAACGGATTCTGCCGGAAACGGCGCGGATCGACTACAAAGGCCAGTCGCTTGAATTCATGGACAGCAGCGCTGGTCTGTTGGTGACCTTCGCCCTGGCATTAATCATGATCTACCTGATGATGGCCGCCCAGTTCGAATCGTTCGTCGATCCGCTGATTATCCTCTTTACCGTGCCCTTGTCGATGGTCGGTGCTTTGCTGGCACTTTATTACACCGGCAACACCCTGAGCATCTACAGTCAGGTTGGATTAATCACCCTGGTTGGGCTGATTACCAAGCACGGCATCTTGATCGTCGAGTTCGCCAATCAATTGCAGGAACAGGGAAAGAGTAAGCTCGAAGCTGTGCTCGATGCCGCTACCCTGCGCCTACGGCCAATCCTGATGACCACCGGCGCAATGGTGCTGGGAACTGTTCCTTTGGCCTTGGCCAGCGGCGCCGGAGCCGAAAGCCGTTCGCAGATCGGTTGGGTTATCGTTGGTGGCCTGAGCTTGGGAACCGTCCTGACCTTGTTTGTCATCCCTGCGGTTTACTTGCTGTTGGCAAAAAAACGTCAGCCAGTACTGCATGAAGTAGAGAGTGGAACTGAACAAATTGTCGAGAATGTCAAGGAGGTGGCGGCGTGAAAAGTAAAATAATTGTGCCGAGAATTGTCATGCACGGCCTGTTGGTTTTGCTTTTGTCCGCTTGTACCATGGGGCTCGATTATCAGCGACCGCAAGCATTGGTGCCGATCCAGTTTAAAAATGACGCTCCCTGGAAGGAAGCGACACCGAACGATGCTCAGCCGAAAGGCAACTGGTGGGAACTCTATCAGGATCCTGTTCTTAATAAACTCGAGGAGCAGGCCGCGGCGGCCAACCAGACTTTGCAGGCAGCCTACTCCCGTTTGAGTCAAGCGCAGGCGAGCCTCGGTATCAGTCAGGCTGACAGAATCCCGCGTCTCGACTTAAACGGCAGTGCCAGCCGGCAACGGACTGCAGCCGACCTTTCGGCAACCGGGCGCAGTCGAATAGACAATCAGTTTAGTCTGCCGATGGTCCTTAGTTACGAGATTGATCTCTGGGGGCGGGTTAAGCGCTCCATTGAAGCGGCCGAGGCAGATACTGAAAGCGCTGTTGCCGATTATCGGACGCTGCTGCTTTCGTTGCAGGCTGAGCTGGCACGCAGTTACTTTGCACTGCGGTCAGTCGATGCCGAGATCGGTTTGCTGGAACAGACCATCGAGTTGCGCCGTGCGACCCGTGATTTAGTCAAGAGTAAATTCAACAACGGACAGGTCGGTCAGCTCGATCTCTTCCGTGCAGAGACCGTACTGGCCAGCACCGAGGCTGAAGCGGTCGGCCTGCAGAAACAGCGCGGCGAGTTAGAAAACGGAATTGCCGTGTTGATCGGTTTGTCGCCGTCAAGCTTCGCATTAGTAACGGTACCGCTCGATCAGGGTCCGCCCAAAATCACATCGGGATTGCCATCACAGTTGTTGGAGCGGCGCCCTGATGTGGCCGCTGCCGAACGACAGATGGCTGCCGCCTCGGCAAGGATCGGGGTGGCAAAAACAGCCTTTTTCCCGGCCATAAGCTTAACCGGTAGTGGCGGATATGGCAGTAATCAGGCTGATTCAGTGTTTGATTGGAACAACCGAACCTGGGGTATCGGTCCAGCAATCTCCCTGCCGATTTTTGATGCCGGCCGGAATAGTGCCAATTTAGACAGATCCAGAGCGATTTATGAAGAGTCCATCGCCAACTATCGCCAACAGGTGTTGGTTGCTTTTCAGGAAGTTGAGGACGGGCTCAATGGTCTACAGATTTTGGATTTACAAGGGCAATCGTTGCAACGGGCGGTGACTGCGGCTGAACAGGCGTTAAAACTTTCGGAAAAGCGTTACCGGGCCGGACTGGTTAGCTATTTGGAAGTTGTCGATACACAGCGCAGTGCTCTGCAGGCCGAGCGTGCTCTGACCCAGTTACGCGGTGAACAGATGAGCACCAGTGTATTATTGATCAAGGCATTGGGGGGAGGCTGGAAATCGTCTTCAGCTAAGGCTGAGGGTGCATAGCCGCGCTCAATAGAGTTAAAAACAAAAAAACGCCTGTCAATATCAGTTTGACAGGCGTTTTTCATTTTATCGACTTGACCGAGTTTTAGCAGGCCCAGCAGTAGTCATCGCCTTCAACCGTTTCTGAAGTGGCGGAGAGGAAGGATTTTTCATTTGGATCTTTGATGACTTCCGACAGGCCATGATTGACGGCCCAACTGGTGCCACAGAAGCTGCACTCAATGATTCCTTCGTTAAATTGTTCGGATTGCAGGTTGATTTCCTGAGGTTCGTGATTGTTACAAACGGGACACTTCATGGCGGGGCTCCTATATTAGATGTGATTTAAAATCACAACCATTGGTTACTGTTAGCGAAAGTATACCCCTGTTATTATCTGTTGCAAGTGAAAAATAGAAGAAAGCTGCGGTAAAACAGTATGTTACGAATTTCTGCGTTTTGCTGTGTAGACCGCTGGTTTGAAATGCTACAACTTTTTAATCTTGCAGTCCTATGCTTTTATGCAACATCCTTAAAGTATTGGGTTTCTCGGTTTTATTCAGTAAATCGGTAGTTTGTAAACGGGAAGTGGTTTTTTGCGGTGAACCGCTGCCTGCGGAATCTTTTTTTTCGCAAAATATGGGATTGTTATTTTCAGAACATAAGATCAGCTAACGGGCTGGTTTATGAGCAAATATTCAACCCGTTAACCGACTTTTTATATTTTATCAGTGAAAATGTCGGCGCCAGCTGCTGGCACGGCAGGTGGGTTGCCTTATGTGCTGCTTTTTTGACAGGCGACAACCAATTTTTTTTTGGAGCGATGCAGCGCAGAATGGCCGACAATTGCAAAGCCACTAGTTTCCAGCAGTCGGGTTAATTGAACGGTGGTAAATATTTGTTTATGGCGATATGGCTTTGGCGAGAAATGCCTGCCGAGCAGTAGCGGTTTGGTCCCTAGGCTAAAATGATACGACCATTCACTGAAGCGGTAAAAAAAACAATCACGCGACGGCGTGTCGAGAAAAAGGTATCCCCCTGGTTTGATCAGCTTGTGGGCTGCCCTGAGGGTTTCGACCGGGAAGTTGACATGCTCGAGCGTGTCCCAGAGTGTTACCACATCAAAGTAATCAGCATAGTTGTTCTGCCAACTGGGATCATCGACCTGTTCACGCTTGATCGTGAGTTGAAATTTTTCCTCTGAGAACTGACGAAAAATCTGCTGCGGTTCAATCCCGTGTGCTATCGCTCCCGCTTCTTTGAGCAGCGCCGGAAAGACCCCTGCGCCGCAACCGATATCGAGGCAAGTCGCTTCTGGCAGGGGGACATAGGTTTGGACAAACTGCAGCTCCTTCTGCAACTGAACCCTGTTTTGCGGTAGCTTGCTCTCGATGAATTTGCGTGCTTTTTCCGTCAGTAAAGAGGTGTCTGGTTGCTCTGCGGGAAAGTCATCAAGCGCATTAATGTAGTGAAAATCACAGTTTGGGCAGGCGTACAGAGTCATCTGCTTTAATTTATATTTTGCCGTGGCAGAGTTTTCGCCGCAGAGTTTGCAATGACTGAAATCGTACATTGATATTCTCCCTCCTTTTTCTCGATAAGATCGCAGGCGTGCAGTGGCAACAGTCAACCCGTCAAACCTCTTCCTCAATGGGGGGAGTTCGGTTGACTGAAATGCGCTCATATCATAGTCGCAATAGCGGCATTTGCCAAATATGCTTTTATCGATTGCACTTCTGAGCGACTCCGAACTATGCTCTGCGCATGCCTGAATTTATAGTAGAAGAGAGTGAAGCCAGCCTCTGTACGGAAGATTTTTTACGTTGCCGGATCCCCGCTGCCCCCGCTGCCTATCTGAAGCAATTGCTGAAGAAGGGGAAGGTCCGTGGGCCCGGCGGAGTTTTAAGCGGAAAAGAGTGTTTGCAGATCGGTGACTCCATCCTGCTGCCCGATAGTGGCCGGGTGCGCGAACTGATGGCAACACCAGTTAGCTGTACTTTGCCGCTGACAATTCTTTATGAGTCGCGTGAAATCCTGATCATCGATAAACCTGCCGGTTTGGCCGTTCACAGCAGTCAGGGGCATGAAGCCGATAACTTGACCCAGCGGGTTACGGCCCTTTTGGCCGAGCGTGGACTGAGGGTACAGGTGGCGCCGGTCCATCGCCTTGATCTGGAAACCTCCGGGCCGATCCTGTTTGGTAAGGGTAAGCAGGCGTGCGGTCGGTTGGGGCAAGTCTTTATGCGTCAAGAGGTGGAAAAGTTTTATCAGGCGCTGGTAGTTGGTAAAACCCCGGGCAGCGGGCGCTTGGAATCGGAACTGAGTGCCAAGGGGAAAATAAAATCGGCGCGTACCGATTATCGTGCTTTAGCTCGTAACGATCAGGCCTCACTATTGGAACTGCAGCTGCACACCGGTCGTCAGCATCAGATCCGCCAGCAACTGACCGAGCGCGGTCATCCCCTCTTCGGTGACAGCCGTTATCGTGGACCCTGTCCGCCTGAGCTGCCGCGGCTGTTTTTGCACTGCTGTCGCCTTGCCTTTGTCGATCCCTTCAGCGATACGCCGATCGATATTCAATCACCGTTGCCGGATGATTTAGCGAAATTTCTGCCGCTGGTTGGGATTACTCTCTGATTTTGCCGACGTAATTTATTCCGTTATTAACAGGGCGAGGTCGCTCCTCGCTCTTGCATTTTCAATCAGCAACGTCTGTTGCTGCGTTGCGCCGATTTCTCCGGTTTTTCAATAAATCATCCAGTACCTCTTCCACCAGCGGTAATATCTCCCGCACAATCACCTCTACTCCCGCGGCGGTCGGGTGGATACCATCGGCCTGATTGAGCCCAATTACCCCCGCCACACGCTGAAGAAAAAAGGGGTAAAAGGGGACATTGTGCTGTCGCGCCAGCTCGGGATAAAGGCGGTCAAACTTGTTATAATATTCCTCACCCAGATTGCGTGGCGCTTTCATGCCGGTCAATAAGGCCTGGACATGCTGTTCCCGCAGACGATAAAGGATGCTATTCAGGTTCTGTTTGGTCTGCTGCGGATCGAGCCCGCGCAACGCATCGTTGGCGCCCAGCTCGATGATCATCAGGTCGGGACGGTCGGACAGCGCCCAATCCAAGCGGGCCAAACCACCCGTGCTGGTATCGCCGGAAACCCCGGAGTTGATGACACGAACCGGGTAACCCTTACGTTGCAGGGCCGCTTCCAGACGGGCCGGAAAGGCGGTTTGTTGTGACAGGCCGTATCCGGCGGACAAGCTGTCGCCGAGCACCACGATGCGCAATTGTTCTGTCGCTGGCGTCGCCCAGCCGGAGCTGCTAGCGAGCAATAGCAATGACATTAACAGAGAGGTAAAGGGGCTTTTCATGGCTGATCCGATCGTTGAAATAGAGGACTTGCATTTAAGTCTAGTGGGTGGCGCCGGTCGGGTCAATATTTTGCGCGGCGTCGATCTGCGCGTCGATGCAGGGGAGACTCTCAGCATTGTTGGTCCTTCGGGGGCCGGTAAAACTACGCTGCTGATGGCGCTGTCGGGTCTGGAACAGGCCGATTCCGGGTTGGTCCGGGTGGCCGGTGCCGAGCTGGGCCAGTTGGACGAGGATGGTCTGGCGCGTTTTCGCCGTTTGCAGGTCGGGATCGTTTTCCAATCATTCCACCTGGTGCCTAACATGACCGCGCTGGAAAATGTCGCCCTGCCGTTGGAGTTCGCTGGCGTCGATGATGCCCTTGAACAGGCCGCAATAGCCCTGGCAGCGACTGGTCTGGCTTCGCGACAAGCCCATTTCCCGGGGCAACTTTCCGGTGGCGAGCAGCAGCGGGTGGCTTTAGCGCGGGCTTTTGTCGCCAAGCCAAAACTGATCCTGGCTGACGAGCCGACCGGCAACCTCGATCAGGAAACCGGTGAAAAGGTGATGGCACTGCTGTTCGGCTTACAGCAGGAGTATGGGACCACGTTGATTCTGGTGACCCACGATTCGTTACTCGCCGCGCGCTGCCAACGTACGGTCCGGATGGCTGACGGACAGTTTCAGGTGTTGTCCGGAGCGGTGGCGTGACCCAGCCGCCGGTTTTGCGTCAGGCGTTGCGATTGGTGCGCCGCGAACTGCGCAGCGGCCTGCGCGGCTTCGGGGTTTTTCTTGCTTGTTTGTTCCTCGGTGTTTTTTCCATCAGTGCCATCGGCAGCTTCAGTGCCGCCGCCCGTTCCGGTTTGCTGGCCGACGCCAGCGGCTTGCTCGGTGGCGATCTTGAAGCCCGCCTGGCGCACCGGCCGGTCACAGCAGAACAGCGTGACTTTCTCAATCGTCAGGGGTTGCTCTCCGAAGTTCTGGAGTTGCGCACCATGGCCGCCAGCCAAACGACTGACCAGCGAGCACTGATCGAACTAAAAGCGGTCGATGCCGTTTATCCCCTTTATGGACAGCTGTCGATCGAGCCGCCACAGTCGCTGGATGTTGCGCTGGGCGGTGCCGGTTTCAATTTTGGTGCTCTGGTGGAACAGGCTTTTCTGCAACGATTCGCTATCGAGGTGGGAGACAAAGTTCGGGTCGGCAAGGTGCTGTTTACTGTGCGTGGCGTTCTGCAGGTCGAACCGGATCGCACCATCCGTGCATTTAACCTGGGGCCGCGGTTGTTGGTCAGCCGGGCTGGATTGGCGGCAACCGAACTGCTGCAGCCGGGCAGTCTGGTCACTTATCGCTACCGGCTGAAGTTGGCCGATCGTGAGCAGGCGGAAAATTTAAAAGAGCAGCTGCAGCAGCGTTTTCCCGATGCCGGTTGGCGGCTGCGGACCTGGCGGCAGGCGGCGCCGCGGGTGCGTTATTTTCTTGACCGAATGGGGACCAATCTCACCTTGCTCGGGCTCTGTTCGTTGCTGGTCGGTGGGTTGGGGGTCTCCGGTGCGGTGCGCGGCTATCTCAACGGCAAGATTCTGCACATTGCGGCTATGAAGTGTTTGGGAGCCTCAAGTCGGGTGATCTTCGTCGCCTATTTGTTGCAGGTTTTGCTGCTCGGTGCGGTGGGGGCCGGGGCGGGGTTGCTGCTCGGCGCTTTGACCCCGTGGCTGATTGTGCTTTTTAGCGGCGGTAATTTGCCGATTCCCCTGCGGCCAGGGATTTACCCCGGGGTACTGTTGATCGCCAGCCTGTTCGGTCTGCTGATCGCCCTGCTCTTCTCCCTTAAGGAGTTGGGTATTGCCCGGCGAGTGGCTCCGGCTGTCCTGTTTCGCGGTTATGTCGAAAGCAGCCGGCAGGGGCCGGGGAAGAAAATCTGGTTGGCGATTAGCGTCACCGCGCTGCTGTTGGCTTTGGTCGCGCTGTTGAGCAGTCGTGATCAGCGTTTGGCGTTCTGGTTCATTGCTGGCGCCGGGCTCTGTTTTTTCCTTTTTCGCCTGCTGGCGGCGGCGGTCATCCGTTTGGTTCGTCATCTGCCGCGACCGGCAAACCCCCGCTTGCGGCTTGGGCTGGCTAATATCAACCGTCCCGGTGGGCCCGCGGGCAGTGTGATTTTCTCTCTCGGCTTGGGTTTGACGGCGTTGGTGATGATTGCTCTGGTGCAGACCAATCTCAACGATATGGTCAGCGAGACCATTCCCAATCAGGCCCCGGCCTTCTTCTTTCTCGATATCCAACCGGACCAAGTCGCACCTTTTGTCGATCTGCTGGCGGAGTACCCGCAGTTGCAGGTTGATCGTTCGCCAACCCTGCGCGGTCGGATTGTGGCCATTGCCGGGGTGCCGGTGGAAGAGGCGCAAATTGCCTCGGCGGTCCGTTGGGCGGTGCGTGGCGATCGTTACCTCAGTTATAGCGGGACTATGCCGGTCGGCACCGAGTTGAGCGCCGGTCACTGGTGGCCGAGCGATTACAGCGGACCGCCGCAACTGTCGTTGACCGCTGACCTGGCCGAGGGTTTCGGTGTCGGTATCGGCGACAGCATTACGGTCAACATTCTCGGCCGTGAGATCAGCGCTGAAATTGTCAATCTGCGCTTGGTTGACTGGAGTTCGTTGCGCCTCAATTTCGCTCTGTTGTTTGCCCCCGGGGTGCTGGAAAATGCTCCTCAGACCCACCTCGCCGCGGTGCATCTGCCGCAACCGCTTGAGGAAACTGTTTATCGGGCGGTGACGGGTCGTTTCCCGAATGTTTCCGCCATCAGCACCCGCGAAGTGCTGGGCAACGTGGCCCGCACCCTCAGGCGGATCGGTGCCGCCTTTCAGGCCATGGCCGGGATTGCATTGCTGACCGGTTTTCTGGTCCTCGCCGGAGCGGTTTCCGCCGATCAACACCGCCGCATTCACGACGCGGTGATTTTCAAGGTTTGCGGCGCCACGCGGCGCGATATTCTCTTGACCTTCGCTGCTGAGTTTGTCCTGCTCGGCTTGGCCGCTGGAAGCATCAGTGCTTTAACCGGAGCGCTGGCGGCATTTGCTATCCTCAAAGGTCCTCTTGATGCTCCTTTCAATTTGCATCCCGAGGTCATTTTACTGACCCTGGCGGCTGGGGTTGGCGTGACCCTGCTGCTCGGGTTGCTCGGCACCTGGAAGGCGTTGGGGCAGAAGCCGGCGGGCTATCTGCGCAATGAATAATCTCACCCCATGGAGAGTTGACCAACCGATCCTTTGTTGACAGGATCATCCGGTGCCGCTAGCGTGTGCGTTTAAATAGATAAACTGGTTATCCACTTGGCTCAATCTTGAATGATTTAACGTCAAAGCATTGTGAAAAATATGTTCCACTGAAAACACAGAACTCACGGAAAAACCTTGATCTAATAAATTCAGTGTCTTCCGTGTTTTCAGTGGACAAAAACTGAAGAATTGACGCAACACCGATTTTTGGTGGAGCAAAGTAGATAACCAGAATAGATAATAATGATGTGTGTTGCCCGGAGTTGATGATGAGAAAGATATTTTCCAGTGTGCTGTTGCTGATTCTATTGGCCCTGTTTGGCTTTACTTATTATTGCAGTAGTAAGACAGAAGAGGCGTTCAAGGCCCAGGTCTCGCAGGTCAATCGAAGCTATCCGGGGCTGCTGCAGGTTGAATTGCGCGATTATCAGCGCGGCCTGCTGGTTTCTGAGGTGCAGACCAGTATATCCATGAAGGATCGGGACTCGCTGGCATTGCAACACCAGATCCGCCATTTTCCATGGGGGGTCAGAGTAATCACCCGGCTGGCGGAGCAGTCACCGCTGGCTGCGGAACTGGCCGAGTTGCTGTCGGTGGAACAATTGCAGCTGCAAACCGATGTCGGCTTGAATGGCGCATCGAAGACGCATTTTGCTCTGGATCAATTGCGTTTCAGCGATGGCACAGGAGAGGTGCTGATCAATGAGGTTATGCTGGATTGTAATTTGGATGGCCACCTCAGTAGCGGTAATCTGCAGTTCCGCTTGGATACTCTGGAACTGCAAGCGACCGGCCAGCAAAAGGTCATTCTCTCGGGGGTTGACCTGGATAGTGATTTTGCCGAACAACAGGGTCTGCTTCTCGGTGGTGGGGAATTCAAGCTCGACCGGTTGCTGATTGAACAGCAAGAGCAGGTTGCACTCGAACTCACCGGACTGGCCTATCGAGCCAGTACCTTGATGAACGCAGGACAACTCGCCAGCGAACTCGATTTGACCCTTGCCGAGCTGTCACTTGGCGGAGAAACCTTTACCGATGGTCAGCTGCAACTTAAGGTGGCGGGCATCGATGTCGCAGCAGTACGGGAATTACAGGAAAGCGCCAAGCAGTTGCAGGCGGAACTGATCAGTCAGAAGGTCGATCCGCTGATTCTGCAGTTGCAGCTGTTGGGTCTCTATTCTCAATTTTTTAAAGAGGGGCTGACACTGACTCTGGAGCGTTTGGCGCTGCGTGCCGACGAAGGAATTTTGCAGGGGCAAGGTCGTCTGGAATTGCAGGAGAGTGATATTGCCGTTTCCAGTCCGGTCGCATTCGACAAACTGAAAGGGCAATTTCAACTCGATATTGATCGTGCGGTTTTTAATGCCGGTTTTCGCCTGTTCGCCAATCTGCAGCGCAAAGGGCGTACGGCACTAAATCCAGCCGTTCTGGATGAACAGGCCGAACAGTTGGCGGGTGGTTTAATGCAAAAAGGGATGCTCGTCAGGCGTGACGGGGGCTACCGGCTCGAATTATCCGTCGATCAGGGGCAGGGCAGTTTGAATGGCAACCCCTTTAATCTTTAGTCGTCCTTGTCGCACATCACTAGATCGACAAGTTAATCGATTTGTCGGAGTAAAGGGCGTAGCTGCTATTTGGGCGCTGATAGAGAATTGCCCGGCGACCGGTCTCGTTGACTTCGATGGCCCCGACCTGAATACTGATATTCAGGCTTAAGGGGGCTCCGACGGCGGTGGGGATTGAGCTGACATGTCTGAAGGTCAGCCGGAGCCGATTATGCTCAACCACGAAACGGCCATTATTGTTGATCTCTTCTAAAATGCCACGCTGATGTTCGCCAATTTTGACCTGCAGATCATCAAAACGGAGGATGTATTCGGAAAGTCCTTCGACATAAACCGGGAAAAGTTTCGAGCTCGTGGTGATGATGCGGCCGCTGACGGGTGTCAGTCCCGAACTTTTCTGCTGTAGTTGTTGGACGAGTTCATCAATACTTCCCAGTGACACCTTCAGCTGTAACAGTTGGGAAATCAGCTCCTCTTCAGCGATCGCCAGACCTTTATCGCAGACTTCCTGGTGGGCGGTATTGAAATCGACCCGAACTATCGGTGCAAACTCTTTAAGTTTCTCAATCAACTCACGCATCGCCGTAAAGCGCCGCCGTGCCTGATCTGCCTTGTCCGGTTTTCTTTCCACTACTGGCCGCACATAACCTTCGGGCCGCTGTTGTTGCGGGTTAATTCGTGGATAGGGGCTGACCGGTTCGACCTCTCGGTAGAGATCGGTGGCTTTTAGGCTGCCTACTTTGATTTTGTCCTCTAACATGGTTCCCTCCGTGGATCTTTCTCTTCTCCCGTCTCTGGGATTTAAACCTTTCTCCTTATATATCGGCAGTTTTAACGATTATCTTTAATGAATCAAGCAATTTTCTTTGAGATGATTGACTTATCCTACTTGAGCGCTTAAATTAATAGGATTAAATGTGGCCACATTTCAATGGAAAAGTTATGGCGATTGAAAAAGTAGAGCTGGTCGAAACAGGGCGTTTATCGGATGAACTGGAAACCCTGGTCGATATAGGCAAGGCTTTGACCTCCCACCTGACGCTCGAGGATGTTTACAAGGTGGTGATGGAAAAGGTCGGCAATTTGTTGCGTCCGCAAGCTTGGTCGCTGTTGATCGTCGATGAGGAAAGCAGAGAGCTGTGCTTTGAAATCGTTGTGTCCCCATCGGCGGAGCTCTTGGCCGGCAGCCGTTTGCAACCAGGTGAGGGTGTCGCGGGTTGGGTTGCTGAATATGGCGTTTCTTTGCTGATTCCGGATGTAAGTAAAGAGCCCCGTTTCGCCAGCCGGATCGATAAAAAGATCGGCTTTGTCACCCATTCAATCGTCTGCGTGCCGATGATTTCCAATGACCGTATTATCGGTGTTATTCAGCTTCTCAATGGCGTCGGGCAGGGGCAGTTTATCGAACAGGATCAGCGCATTCTGTCGACCATTGCCGACTTTACCGCCATCGCCATCGAAAATTCCCGCCTCCATCAGCGGGTCAGGGATCTGACCATCACCGATGATCTGACCGGTCTCTACAACACCCGCCATTTTCAGACTTTGTGCGAATACGAGATGGAGCGCGCCAGCCGTTATGGTAATGAGCTGTCGATGGTCTTTCTTGACCTCGATCATTTCAAACAGGTCAATGATACCTATGGACATCTGACCGGGAGTCGTTTGCTTAAAGAGGTCGGCCACCTTTTCAAGCAGGAGGTTCGAGTCGTCGATTATGCGGCCCGCTACGGTGGCGATGAGTTTGTCTTTTTATTGCCATCAACCAGCAAAAAAGGTGCGATGGCGATGGCCGCTAATCTGCTGGATAAATTACGTGAAACGGAGTTTATCTCCGATTGCGAGCAGCCGATGCGGATTACCGCCAGTATCGGTGTTGCCACCTACCCGACCAATGCCTATTGCCTTCAGGAGCTGGTTAAGCTGTCCGACGAGGCGATGTACGAGGTGAAACGCAGCACCCGTGATGGTATTAAGAGTGCTTAAATGATGATTTGAAAGCATCTTTGGAGGATGCATGCTGCTGATGGTTAAATCAATCCGGTTATTTCTGCGGTGCAGCTTGCTTCTGTTTGCCCTCACTCTGGTTTTCAATTCCCCTGCCTCCGCAGAACAATTTCGTTTCCAAACCGGCAAAGCAGCCTTTGATAAAGGCGATTTTGCCGCTGCTTTTAAAATATTTCATACTTTAGTCCAGCAACAGCCGGGTGATCCGGAAACCGATTTTCTGCTTGGTCGTAGTGCTTATGAAATTGGTGATTTTGAGACCGCTATTTTTTCTTTTGAGCGGGTGTTGATTGCACAACCGGAAGCCGATCGGGCGCGGCTGGAACTGGCCCGCAGTAATTTTGAAATCGGCGATTTAGAAGCGGCGCGCAGCAATTTTAACCGGGTACTTGCCAAGCGACCACCGGACACGGTGCAGCAGAATGTTGAACGCTACCTGCAACGGATCAGCAAAGCTGCCCAGCAGCACAATTTTAGCGGCAGTCTGACAGTGGGGATTAGTTACGATGACAATGTCTATGCTTCGCCGGTTGACGAACAGATAGAGACTCAACTGCTTGGGACTATTACCCTCAATGGTGCCAGTGCAACGCCGCAAGAAGATCTGATCAGTCAAAATAGTTTCCAGCTGAATCACCTCTACCGAAGTCACCCGAAGAGAGTCGGCTGGCTGTCGTCACTGCTACTATACAATGCCCTTTACTCTTCTGAAGAGGATCTCAATTTAAACCTGATTGGTTTAAACACCGGACCGCTTTGGCAGCAGGGGAAGAAGCTGACGAAAGTGCAGGTTAAAGTCAATCATCTCACCTTGGACGAAGAACGTTATTTAACGATTATGAGCCTCTCCGCCGAGCATTCCTGGCAATTAAGTAAGATGATGAATGCAACTATCTCCGGACAGTTTTCCAGGCTCAATTACGCTGCCGATAGTCGTGATGCAGATCAGTACCGGTTGGAGTATAGACATGCCTGGCAGTTGCAGCATGGATCTTTGCTCGCAGCTATTGGTCTCGAAAATAATCAAGCTAAACTTGATGAATACAGGTATCAACGCAAATTGATTTCGCTGCGTTACCAGCGACCATTGCCTTGGCAATTGACCGGTTCTCTCGGTGCTCGACTGCAGGCTAGTGATTACGATGCTAATGTGCTGTTGTTTGGTAAATCCCGGCGGGATCGGCTGCGAGAACTGACCGTGGGATTGAGTCGTCCAGTTTGGAAAGGATCGAATGAAGGCGGTCAAGTCGTGGCACAACTGCTTGGTATCTTGAACAAGACCAGTTCCAATATTGATCTGTACGAATATGATAAACAGGTCATCAGTTTTTCCCTGAGTTATCTGTTTTAAGAGGTCTGATTATGCTGGCGAAAAAAATGTACAGACCCGATTTATTCTTGCTGTTCGTTATTCTTTTCTGCAACCTGTTTTCCGTTTCGGTAGCGGCCGAAGAGACTCAGCGTATCGGGAAAGTTATTGCTCTGCGCGGCCAAGCGGTTGTCACTACTGAGGTGAATGCTAGCCGCCAGGTGGCAATTGGGAGTGAAATTTCAATCGCTGATGTCATCAACACCGGCCGTCGTTGCCGGATGCAGATAATGTTTGCCGATAGCACCATTGTGAGTCTCGGTCCGGTCAGTGAATTCGTTGTTAAAGAATACGCGTGGAATGAGCAAACCCAAAAAGGGAAAATGACTTCCCGAGTCAATGAAGGGGTGTTTCGGGTCTTGGGCGGGTCGATCACTAAAAGCTCGCCGCAAAATTTCACCACCGAAACCCCCAGTGCCACCATCGGTATCCGCGGCTCAATGTACGCTGGACAGGTGCGAGATGGGAAGTTAGCGGTGGTGTTTCAGGGTGGGAAAGGGATTTATGTTCGCAATCCCCTTGGCAGTGTCGAGCTGTCGATCCCGGGTTATGGGACCAAGCTGGAATCACCGGGACAGGCTCCGCAGGAGCCATATCAGTTTACACCGGAAGAGGTGGAGCAACTTGATCCAACGGTTGCTGCAGCGCCACCATTGTCGGATGAAAGCCCAGCCGAGGATCTCCCCGCATCAGGGGAGATTGCCGATACGGCTGGGGAAAATGAACTAATTTCTTCAGAACCTGCGGCCGGCGGGAGCGAACCGGCACCAGTGGCGGCTGAACCGATTGTGACAGAGCTCCCGGTTGAGATTGAACCACCGGCTCAGACAGTTTTGACCGATACGGTCTTGGCAGATACGACCATCGCTGCCGGGAGCGGTGGAACTGCAACCCTCAGCGGACAATATTTAGCGGTGCTGCAAGAGGATCTGAACCCTTCCAGCGGCACGAATCAGAGCTGGGTCGGCAGTCTCAGTGGTCTGACTTCGGCTGATCAGTTAACCGGGACAGCAAGTAACTCACCTACGCCGAGCATCGGTCCTTATACGGTGACTGGTTATATTCCGAACCTCAGCTATACGGGGGTTGTCAAGCATCCGGTCAGCCGAGTTGTGACCCTGCTCGGTGCTCCAACCAGCTTCAGTGCCGAGATCATTAATGACAACACCGGGGAGTTCAGTGTTCTCAATCTGGCAGGGAGTTTCAACAGCCCGACCCAGAACTTTTATGAAATTGGCTTCCTGGGAACCCCGACCCTGGCTTTGCCGACCAGCGGTATCAATTGGTTCACCGGACCGCTGGCCGGAACACTCGATAATGTTTCTAACTCTGATTTTGAAGGTTTTGGCAATCTGACCGATATGGTGGTCAACTGGGCAAACGGCAAAATATTCGGCGTGGTTCAGGCGACCGGTCCGAATGCAGGGGTAGGATTTTATTTCGGCAATATTATCGGCACCGGTTTCAACGTGACGCACTTTTTCGGCAACGACATTGTAAATGATGTGGGGCCAGGGTCGATTCTGGCTATCGATGGAAGCAGCAGCTTTGGTCAGTTCTATGGTAATCAAGCTTCCGGTTTTGGGTTGGTTGCCGCTGGCAATACTTATCTGGTTGATGCAGCTCAGAATCTGCAAGAAAATTGGCAACTGGTTGCCGCCGGTTTCCGCGATGCAGGACTGGCTGCTGCCCCAGCCGGAACGGCTCTATTTGATGGCTATGCGGTTGGGGTTGGCGAGAATATGGCGATGATCGATGTGAATCGGCGCCTGTTTATGAACAATTCTCCCACAGAATTTTCTCTGAGTGTGAATCGTAATACGGGAACCATCAACGGCAGTTTGACCGCTTTCGATCTGGTCGATCCGTCCGTTTCGATCAGCAGTCTGACGGTTGGCGGAACCAACGGTTCCGTATATATTAGCGACGACATCTTTGCCGCCATCGTCGGGGGAGGGACGATCTGGAATGGTGCCAGCAGTGGAGGATTAAAGGCACAGGGGAACTTTCTGCTGACGGAAGATCCGTCCAAACCACCCATTGCCACCTATGCTTCCTGGGGATCCTGGGAGATCGCTTACGCCGATCCAAATACGGGCGACGATTATCATGTGCATGTCCCGAGTACCTATTGGGTTGCTGGTGAAATGACCAGTTCGACCGATCTGGTCACAGTCAGCGGAACGGCGACCTACAATTGCCGTGCAGAGGGGGTTTATGTGCCGATCTCCGGTCCCTTTGATGCTCTGCCGAGCGGCACCGTGACCCTGAATGTCGACTTTGACGCAGATATGCTGACCTCAGGAACCCTCAGTTTCCCGGCAGGAACGATCAATCCGGCGATCAACCTGAATATCCCGTCGGTAACGGTGGCGACCGGGCAGTTCACCGCTCCCTTAGTGACGCCCGGCGGAACGATCAACGGTGCCTTTTATGGCCCCGCGGCTGATTCTGTAGCGGGGAATTTCGAAGCCCAGCTTACCACTCCGTCGGCACGGATCATAGGCATCTTCGGGGGGGATCGTTGAGTAGATCGTTCAAACGTCTGCTGCAACCGACCCCGTTTAAAGCAGGTCTGCTTTGCGTTCTGCTGGCCAGCGTTTTTTATCTGTCTTTCGGAGCAGAAAAGCCTGCTCTGCTACAGGCCCTTGACAACCAGCTGACCAGCAGCATGTTTCAACTGCGGGGCCGTGAGACCCCTCACCATTCAATCATCATTGTCGATATCGACGAAAAGAGTCTGGCGCAGCTTGGACAATGGCCTTGGCCGCGGGATCTTGTGGCGCAGCTGGTTGAGCGGATCGATCAACAGGGCGCCAAGGTCATCGGTCTCGATATGATGTTTATCGAGGCTGACCGGACCTCGCCGAAGAACCTGTTCCAGCGTTATCCGCAGATCGGTACCGGACTGGCAAGAATTCTGCCCAGTTTCGATCATGATCAACAGTTGGGTGATGCCTTGGCGCAGAGCGATTCGGTGCTCGGTTATGCCATGTTGACCCAGAATGATGGCTTGAAAGATCCGGCCGCACTCCCCTTTCCTTCGGCCAATCTGCAGGTGGCGGCCGAAGGTATCGGCTTTGATCAGTTGAGCTTGCTATCAGCCTATCGCGCGACCGCCAACCACCCGGCTGTGGCCCAGGCATTGAGCGAGGGTTTTCTTAACTTCTTTCCCGAATCCTCCGGTGCTGTCCACAAGGTTCCACTGCTGATTAGTCTCGATGGAATCCCCTACCCCTCATTGGCCTTGGAGGTGGCACGCATTGCTCTTGGCGAGCAGAACTTGACGATTCACCCGGCACCGGCTAACGGGAAAAGGCATAATCTGTTGGGAGTTTCGATCGGTGAGCGTTTTGTTCCGACCGATGATTTGGGGCAAATGAGTGTCAATTTCCGTGGTCCCTGGAAGTCTTTTGCTTATCTTTCTGTCAGTGATTTACTTGAATCGAACCATCCGGAACTGCAGGGGGCGGTGGTGTTGATCGGTACGTCGGCTGCTGGACTTCTCGACCTGCAGACCACTCCCTTGTCGCGGATTATTCCCGGTGTCGAGATTCACGCTAACATCGTCGATAACCTGCTGGCTGGAGATCCGCTGAGGCACGATATCCTGACCGAAATTGGTATCACCATCTCGTTGATTATGGTTGGTGGTATTCTGCTCAGCCTGTTGTTGGCTCGAAGTGGTCCATTAAAAGGGGCATTGGGAGCGCTGGGCATTTTACTGGCGGCGATCAGCGGCAATTATCTGTTGTTGTTCAAAAACGGCAACATCGTCGGCTTAACCTATCCGCTGCTGACCATAGTACTGATCTGGTTGCTGGTGACGCTGGCCAACTATTTTCTCGTCGAACGGCAGAAGCTGTTCGTGCAGGGGGCCTTTCGTCATTACCTGGCACCGCAGGTGGTTGAACAATTGCTGCAGAATCCAACGCAGTTGTCGTTGACCGGTCAGGAAAAAGTGTTGACGGTGATGTTTAGCGACATTCGCAATTTTACCAGCATCTCAGAACAGATGGATTCGGTCGCCCTGGCCGACTTTATGAATCGCTACCTGACCGAGATGAGTCAGCTGATCACCGATGGTCGAGGGATGATTGATAAGTTTATCGGTGATGCCATTATGGCGATTTGGGGGGCTCCGCTGGATGATGATGAGCATGCGCTGCAGGCGGTCAAGTCAGCATTGTATATGCAGGAGAAAACCACAGAGCTTAAAGAAAAGTGGGTCTTTGAAGGGCTCCCGGAGATTAACATTGGTATTGGTCTCAACAGTGGGCCGATGCGGGTAGGCAACTTTGGCAGTGAACAGCTTTTCGACTATACGGTGATTGGCGACCAGGTCAATCTGGCCTCGCGGTTGGAAGGCTTGAATAAGGTTTATGGCACGGGAATTCTGATTTCGGCGCAAACCCGGGATCAATTGAAAGGTCAGATTCTCTGTCGGCCGATTGATCTGGTGCGGGTAAAAGGCAAGCAACAGCCTGTTGAGATTTTCGAACCGCTGCGGCTTGGGAATGATATTGATCCAGAACTTGAACAGTGGCAGCAGGCGTTAGCTTTTTATCGTCAGCAGCGCTTTGCTGAAGCAAAGAAAGAAATTGCGATTCTCAATCGGAAATCCCCCCAACCGCTCTACCAACTTTATCTGCAGCGGATTGAAAGCTTTCTCATCGAACCCCCGGTGACTGGTTGGGATGGATGTTTTACCCATCACAAAAAATGATTTGCAGGCCGCGACTCAAATGTGTCGGGCAATCACCTCGGCCATCTTTTGCAGCGCGTTCAGCTCTCCCTGGTTAAAATTCGCTCCGGAATCTTTGGCTTCTGTCCCTTTGCGCGAAATTTGGATAACACCCTTTTCTGCCCCCTTGTCCAGCAGGGGTACGCTGATAATTTTCTGAATCGGTTTGCCACCAGAAAAGGCCTCGAAAATGACCCCGTGAGCAGACTTGGAAAAATGATTATCCAAGTAACCTTTCTTTTCGCGCAGGGTTTTTGCCACCAGCGAATTATTTGCGTTGAGCGGAATTGATCCGGAGGTTTTCAGTTTTTCCGGCCAACTGAACTTCAGTTCCTCACGTTCTGCATCAAAGCTGAAGATGGCGATATCGTCGGGCGTAACCTTGTAAGCCTTACAGAGCATTTTGCTGGCCAATGACAGTCGTTCGGCCGGGGAGCTAAGCCCGAGTTGCAGATCGAGCTCAGAGCAGAAATCGACAATATTCATAACAGGTCCTTTAGTTAAAAATCTGGTGACCGAATAATTAGATCAGGCTGAATTTACACTGCCAGCGAAATTTATCCAAGAACTCAGTTGTCCCGCTGCACCGCCAAGGGGCCCCACGACTGATCAATGCACATCGCTTCCATGCTGTTGATATTGACATGCGCTGGCAGATTCGCGACCCACCAGACCATTTCCGCAATATCCTCCGGCCGCAACGGCTCGGTGCCACGATAAACCTTGGCTGCCGACACGTCATCTCCCTTGAAGCGGACATTGGAAAACTCGCTTTCGGCCATCCCCGGGGCAATGTTGGTGATGCGAATTTTTTTCCCTAGCAGATCGGCGCGGAGGTTACGGGAAAATTGTTCAACAAAGGCCTTGGTGCCGCCGTAGACGTTCCCGCCGGGATAGGGCCAACTGCCGGCTGTGGAGCCGATATTGATAATTTGGCCACTGTTGCGCGCGACCATTTTTGGCAGCAACGCGCGTGTGCAGTACATCAGTCCCTTGATGTTGGTGTCGACCATGGTTTCCCAGTCATCGATATTGACTTCCCAGGCTGGTTCCAGTCCCAGGGCCAGGCCGGCATTGTTGAACAGTAGATCGATATTATCCAGTGGTGACAGCTTGGAGAAAACCTGTTCCCTATCACGGATATCGAGGGGGATAATTTGTCGAACTGCAGTGCCCAGCTCTGCCTGCATCTGTTCCAGTCGGTTGACGCGGCGACCGGTAAGAATGACCCGCCAACCTTCGGCGGCAAAACGTCGTGCGCTGGCAGCACCAAAGCCGGAGGTTGCCCCGGTGATCAGAATTGTTTTGCTCATTTGGGCACTCCTTTTTTAACTGCGAAAACAATCAGCAGTAAGAATAACAGTCATCAGGACAATTGTTGATTTGTCGGCCAGAGCCAGGCCGCGCCGCGGACCCCACTCGAATCTCCATGTCGGTTTGGCACCAGCCGGGTGGATAACTGATCGGAAAAGACGTACGGCAGCCAGAGCTTAGGTACCTCTGTATAGAGTGACGCGATGTTCGACAGTCCACCACCTAGGACGATGAACTCGGGGTCGAGGAGATTGATAACGCCGGCCAGCGCTCTGGCCAGACGATCTGCATGGCGTTGCAGGGTGTGAATTCCGGCGCCGCAGAAAACAATCTTTTCGCCGCTCAACCGTTGACCGGTGAGCCGGTGGTGGTCGGCCGACAGCCCAGGGCCGGACAGGAAGGTTTCGATACAACCCTGTCGGCCGCAGTAACAGCGCGGCCCTGGCATTTCATCGGTTTGCGGCCAGGGTAAAGGGTTATGTCCCCATTCACCGGCGATAGCGTTGGCCCCACTGAGAACCTGGCCGTTGATGACGATCCCGCCGCCGACACCGGTACCGAGGATGACGCCGAAGACGACAGTTGCTCCGGCGGCCGCGCCATCAGTCGCTTCGGAGAGGGCGAAGCAGTTGGCATCATTGGCCAGCCGAATCGGTCGCTGCAACAGCTTTTGTAGGTCGGTTTCCAGCGGCCGACCGATCAGCCAGGTGGAGTTGGCGTTTTTGATCAGTCCGGTCGCGGGAGATGTCGTACCCGGGATGCCGACTCCGACGCTGCACTTGCAAGCGACTTCGTTTTCGGCGCTGCTGATCAGCTCATGCAGGTTGCGCAGGGTTGCAGCATAATCGTTACGAACTGTCGGCACTCGTCGTCGTAAGCGTTGCTCGCCCTGTTGGTCCAGAACAATGATTTCCGTTTTCGTTCCACCCAGATCGATACCGATGCGCATGTTACCCCACTGCCGATTTTTGTCAATTTGCCGTCGTTATGCGGCACGTTACCGCTTTAAATTATCCTAGCGGATTTGTTGTGCTTCGGTAAGGGGTTGAAATCATTTTGTCTGCTGTCGTTTTTTACGTTTCGGAATGGAATTTGCTTTTACTAACAAAGGGGGGGCTAGTTCGACTGGAGGTGACATTATGCCATCTGTTAGATGCTTGCTCATATTTTCCGTTGTTTTTTTGCTGACGGCTTGCGCCGGACAACGGCTGGCAAGTGAACCGCCGATGACGTCTGTCTCACCGGCATCTCTGTCAGCAAAAAAACCTGGCGAACTACTTCCGGTTTCGGTGCTGACGACTGCCAGAGAGATGTTGGGCGTTCCTTATCGCTATGGCGGTGCCAGTCCCACTGGTTTTGATTGCAGCGGTTTGGTCAGCTATGCCTATCGCAGCGTTGGGATCAGGGTACCGCGCACCTCTGGCGAGCAGTTCCGTCAAGCGCGAACGGTCTCGCTGCAAAACCTGCAAGCCGGCGACCTGCTGTTTTTCCGCCTCAGTCCGCCCAAGGTTTCCCACGTGGCGATTTATGACCGTTCCGGCCGTTTTATCCATGCCCCTTCGTCAGGCAAGCAGGTCCGCTATGCCTCGCTGGACAATCCTTACTGGCGCAAACATCTGGTCGGCGCCGGACGTTTTTGAGATAGCCATTACCCCAAAGCAACATCGAGAATCATCATCACCGAAAAGCCAGCCATGGTGGACATGGTGACTAGGTCGATATTCGCTGTCACCCGTTGCGATTCCGGGATCAGTTCTTCGACGACGACGAAAATCATTGCTCCGGCAGCGAAGCAGAGCGCGTAAGGCAGAATCGGTTGCATCATCAGAACGAAAAACGCCCCTATAACCCCGGCCACCGGTTCGACCATTCCCGATGCTTGTCCCATCATAAAACTTTTCCCGCGGCTCATCCCTTCCCTTCTCAGTGGCATTGACACGGCTGTGCCTTCGGGAAAGTTTTGAATACCGATGCCGATCGCCAAGGCGATGGCGCCACCGATGGTGGCCGAAGGCAGGCCCGCAGCAACGGCTCCGAAGGCAACGCCGACCGCCAGACCCTCGGGGATATTGTGCAGGGTGATGGCCAGTACCAACAGGGTGCTACGTTGCCAGGAGGTTTTGATTCCCTCTCTCTGGTCCATTTTCAGGCCGGGATGGAGGTGAGGCATGATCTTATCGGTCAGGCGCATAAAGATACCGCCGCCCATAAAACCGATCACTGCTGTTAGCCAAGGAGTCTGGCCCATCTGTTCGGCCATTTCGATGCCGGGATTGAGTAATGACCAGAAACTAGCGGCGATCATTACGCCGGCAGCAAAGCCGAGGGTGGCATCGAGATGTTTGGGGTTGATCTCATTCTTTACGAAAACCGCCGCCGCTCCCACCGCGGTAAGGGCCCATGTGAAAAGCGTTGCGATTAGTGCCTGAACGACAGGGTTGAGCTGTAAAAAGGATTCGAGCATCTGAGTTCTCCCTCACGACACTGGAGTATGAACGTGGTGATGTCGGTTGATTGTCTCTTCTCTATTTTTAGCACAAGAATCTTTTGTTCGCTCAAATTGATCAATTTACCGTTCAACGCACAAGAGGGCAGGGATTTCTCCCCGCCCTCTTGTGCTTCGCGTTATGTTGGCGACTATTTCAGCAGATATTTACCGACCCAGTTTTTAGAAAACTGATAAGCGGTACGGCCGCAGCGCTTGGTTTTGTCGTGGGTCCACTTGATCGCTGCCTGCTCCAGCTCCTTGGTCCATGGGATATCCTGGCCAAACTGCTTGCTCCAGCGGTCCATGCAGAGCTTGACCGCTTCAAGAAAGCGGTCTTGAGAGAAAACGTGGAATGGGACCCAGAGACCGAAGCGGTCGGAAAGGGAGCTTTTTTCCTCCTGGATTTCGCTCTGCTGTAATTCGCCTTTGACGTATTTACCGCCGAGGTGATCGCCATCGTATTCGGGCAGCAGGTAGCGGCGGTTAGAGGTGACGTAGATCAGCACATTTTCCGGTGCCGAATAGACCGAGCCGTCGAGGGCGCTCTTGAGCATCTTGTAGGCCAGTTCGCCGGTTTCAAAGGTCAGATCGTCGCAGAGCATGATAAAGCGGTAGGGCTGATCTTCGACGGCAGAGAATATTTCCGACAGATAAATAAGGTCTTCCTTTTCCACCTGGATGACGCGCAGCCCCTGCTCGCCGTACTCGTTGAGCAAGGCCTTGACGATCGACGATTTACCGGTGCCGCGCGAGCCCCACAGCAGAGCATTGTTGGCCGGTAACCCCTGTAAGAACTGGCGGGTATTGTTAATCATGGTGGTTTTCTGTTCGTCGACGCCGAGCAGTTCGTCAAGACGGGTGGTATCGGTCACCTTGACCGGCTCGAGGCAGCCGGAAAAAGAGTGTCGCCGCCAGTTGGCGGCGTGACAGGTGCTCCAGTCGACCGGGTTGGTCGCTTTCGGCAGCAGCATTTCGACCGAGCCGAGGACCCGTTCTAACTGGGCGACAACTTCAGGTTTAAGGTTCATCATTTTCTGGTTCTCTCTTTCGTAACAATTAAATATGGCAACCGGCGAAAAGCCGGGAAGCTGATTTGGACAAATTCTGCAAAAGGGAGTCTCTACGCAAACTGGCGGGACTTGCCTTGAACTGTCATGCTCGTTTCAGCGAACGGATTGTATACGTCAGAACGGCGGTTGCTGTCAAATATGGCGCCTGTCAGCTCGCTTTAGGTTGGTCGGAGGCAAGTACTGATTGGCTTGGTTGATCTGGGAATAGAATCAGGTTTTTCTGAACTGTTTTGTGAGAGAATCTACTGTCGGGCAGAAAAAAGATAAAAAAATGGGGAACCCTGCTGATTCCCCAAGAGTGAACGTAAGGAGGCTACGTTCATAATATGCGGTAACGACCGGCCGCTGTTGAGCAGCGCAGCGACCGGTCGAGTGGATCAATCATCTAGCTTCAGTGACAGGTAGCGACTCGCGTCCCCCTGTCGCACCAGCAACAGGATTCTTTTTTTGTCACTTTCTTTGATCAGTTTTTTCACCTGAGTCGGTTCGCTGACCTCGGTGCGGTTGACTTCTTCGATCAGGTCGCCGCGTTTGATTCCGGCTCGCTCAGCGATAGAATCGGCCTCAACGCCGGTGACCAGAACCCCTTTGGCCTCTTGGTAGCCGAACTGCTCGGCGAGTTCCTCGCTCAGCTTCTGCAGGCTCATGCCGAGTTTCGGCAGTTTGTCAACGCTGATCGGTTTGCCTTGGTCGTCAGTTTCCAGAGAGCCGATGGTTGCTTTAACTTCTTTTTTCTTGCCGTTGCGGAGCACCGTCAGTTCAATTTCACTGCCGGGGCGGGTCAAGGCAACGGTATTGCGGAATTTTGCGACCTTGTCGACCCTTTTGCCATTGAGCTTGAGAATGACATCACCCTGCTTGAGACCGGCTTTTTCCGCAGGAGAATCTTCGATCACCTGGGCGACGAGAATTCCCTTGGTCTGTTTGATGTCGAAGGATTCCGCTAGGTCTTGCGTCAACTCCTGAATGTAGACACCGAGCCGGCCGCGGGTCACACGGCCATGTTCGACCAACTGCTCACGGATGTTTTTTACCATATTGATCGGAATGGCGAAGCCGATTCCCATGTAGCCGCCGCTGCGGCTGAAGATGGCAGTGTTCATGCCGATCACTTCGCTATCCAGATTCACCAGCGGACCGCCGGAGTTGCCCGGGTTGATCGCCGCGTCGGTCTGAATGAAATTTTCATAGTCGGTCAGGCCGATGCCGCTACGTCCTTTGGCGCTGACGATGCCAGCGGTCAGGCTATGGGAAAGACCGAAGGGGTTACCGAAGGCCAGCACCCAATCGCCGACTTCCATCTTGTCCGAGTTGCCCAGCTTGAGAAACGGCAGTTGCCCATCGGCATCAATCTTGATCAGCGCGACATCGGTCGGTGGATCGGTGCCGATGGTCGTGGCGACAAATTCGCGGCCGTCGAGTAGCCGGACGGTCACCTTGTCGGCATCACCGACGACATGATTATTGGTCATAATGTAGCCATCGGCCGAGATGATAAAGCCGGAACCCTGGCCCATCGATTGGCGTTTCTGCTTTCTCTGCGGTGCTTGTTTACTATTCGGTTGACCGAAGAAGCGCTTGAAAAATTCGTCACTAAACGGATGTTCGCCGAAAGGGTTGCTGCCCATGCTTGGCTGTTCGACGGCCTTTTCCACCTGAATAAAGACCACTGCCGGTGAAACTTGCTTGGCGACACTGCGAAAGGCCTTGCCTGATTCGCGCAGACTTTCCAGTCCGGCATCCTGGGCCATGGCCGGACTGAATTGGGCCATTGCTGCCAGTCCGGCAACCAATAATGTAGCAACTAAAAGTAGACGCTTTGCCATGGGATCGACTCCTTGAGGTCAGTTTTTGATGGGATTGCGGAGGCTGGTCGCATGGACCAGTTTGATCATCTCATCCAGGTCAAACGGTTTGTCGATGGTGACGCTGGCGCCGAAGCGCTGAGCAATCTCGTGGGTTTGCCGATCACCAAAAGCCGTCATGCAGATAAAAGGCGGGCGCTGCGGGTTGTCAAGCTGACTTTCAAGGACTTCCAGCCCGGTTAAGGCTGGCATCCGTACATCGCTGATAATCAGATCAAAAGCATCGCCTTCGTCCAGTCTTTCCAGCAGATCGAGACCGTTTGTGCAGCAACTGACCAAGTATCCCGCGCGGGTTAACGCAAAGTCTAATAACTCAAGCAGGTCTTTGTCATCTTCTGCGAGTAAAATATGTGGATGAGTGTCAAGACAGACAGCTTGCATAAACGCCTCCATACAAATTAATGGTTTAGACAATCTTGTAACGCAACCAGTGTGCCAAGCGAAGGTGTAGAGAAAACGGTATGTTAGGCAAATTCTCTGCGGGGCATTGTTCCCCGCCGGGGCAATATGCCCCGCACGTTGGCCGGGAGTATCTCTGCAGTGAGAGTTTGGTATTCCGTTGTGGTGTAAGTAAGGAAGTGGGTGTTTTTTGAGATGCAGAGCCTGCTGGCACCCAGCGGAACGTGGTTATTAGGGCTTATGCGGGTGTTGAATGGAGGGCAAAAAAAAACCGGGGAACCCTGCTGATTCCCCGGTTTCGGACGTAGGAGGCAACGCCCACTCTATAGAATCTGCGATTACCGTGAGCAGTACGGTTGCTGCAGATTGAGCTTTCCCTTTTATTTAGCAAGCTGTATGCCAAGGTTGAAGTGCGATAAACAGGGCGCTTGTTGGTTGGAAAGGCGGGGCATTGTTCCCCTGTGGGGTAAAATGCCCCGTTTAGTCTTCTTTGAGTTTGCGATAGAGAGTCTTGCGGTCGACACCGAGCAGCTTGGCAGCAAGAGTGCGGTTGCCATTGAGCTGTTTGAGCGCTTGGTGAATATAGCGTCGTTCCATTTCCTCTAACGGCAGGATACTGCCGGGATCGACCAGACTTGCCGGTAGCGGCGCCTCGCCAGCAGGATGACGGACCTGCTCGGGGAAATCTTCCACGGTCAGTAAATCATGACAGCTCAGAGCCAGGGCGCGTTCGATGACGTTGTGCAGTTCCCGTACGTTGCCCGGCCAGTGGTAGGCCAGCAGGCAAGCTGCGGCGGGTTGGGCCAGGCCGGTAACCGATTTGCCGAAGCGCTGACTGAGTTGGCGGGTAAATTCCAGCGCCAGCAGCAGGATATCGTTGCCCCGATCCCGCAGCGGTGGCAAGTCGAGTTGAATGACATTGAGGCGGTAGAACAGGTCACTACGAAATGTTTTGTTACTAACGGCCTCGTTCAGATCACGATGGCTGGCGGCGAGAATACGAACATCACAGTCGATCTCCTGGCTGCCACCCAAGGGACGGACCTTGTGATCCTCCAGAACCCGCAGCAGTTTCGGTTGCAGGGAGAGCGGCATCTCGGCGATTTCATCCAAGAATAGCGTACCGCCGCTGGCTTCGAGAAACAGGCCTTTGCGATTTTCTCGGGCGTCGGTGAAGGCGCCACGGACGTGACCGAACAGCTCACTTTCCAGTAGGTTTTCTGGCAGCGCGGCGCAGTTGATGGCGACAAAAGGGCCTTCGCTTCGTTTACTCTGGCGGTGCAGGGCGCGGGCGACCAACTCTTTGCCGGTGCCGCTTTCGCCGCTGATCATCACCGAACTGTCGAGATCGGCGATGCGGCTGATCTGCTGCTTGATTTTGAGCAGCCCGGCACTTTCGCCAAGCAGTTCATCGTCCGGTTGTTGCCGACGGACCTGGTCCTTGAGCAGGCGGACTTTTTCCTGCAGATGCCGATGCTGCAAGGCACGACCCAGGGTGATACTGAGCAGATCGAGATCGACCGGTTTGGTGACAAAATCATAGGCCCCGGCGCGTAATGCGGAGATCGCCGTTTCCAGGCTGCCGAAGGCGGTCATGATCACCACCGGCAGATCGGGGCGATTGTCGTGCAGCTCGGCACAGAAGTCGATGCCACTGGTGCCGGGCATGTTCAGGTCGCTGAGCACCACGTCGATCTCTTGCTGATGCAGCAGTTCACGCGCCTGATCGACCCGCAATGCACTCCAGGTGGTGTGGCCACGGCGGGTGAGATCTTCTTCCAGTAATTCACAGAGGGCGCGGTCATCGTCGATAATCAGAATCCGGCCCGGTAGTTTGGTTTCGGTCATGTCGCTGTTCCTGTGCCGTCAAGCGGCAGATAAACACTAAAACAACTCCCTTGTCCGGGGGTGCTGTCAACATCGATCCAGCCGCCATGTTCCTCAATTATCCCGTAAGCAATCGACAGGCCGAGCCCGGTTCCCTGGCCGACCTCTTTGGTGGTGAAAAAGGGGTCGAAGATGTGGCTTAAGTGTTCCGCTTCAATGCCGCTGCCCTGATCGCAGCTTTGCAAGCAGCACCAGCCGTTGGCCGAGCTGGTTACATTTTCCGGGACTTTGACGCCGCTCGCAGCAAAACAGTTCAATTGGATGGTGCCGCCTTGATCCATCGCCTGGATGCCATTAAGCGCGAGGTTGAGCAGCACCTGCTGTAATTGGGCGGGGTCGGCATTGACCGGCAGTGGTTGCAGTGCTTCGCTTGGCTGCAGGCTGATCTGTTGCTCGCGGGCGCTCGGCTCGAGCAGCGGTAAAACGCTTTGCAGCACTGTGTTCAAATCAACCTCTTGTTTGCGTGCTTCGCCGCGCCGGGCAAAGCTGAGTAATTGACGCATGATGCCGGTCATGCGTTCGGCCTGTTCACCGATTATTTTCGCCGAGCGGGAGGTGTCTTCTGCGGAAAGATCGGCGCTGCAGATCAGTTTTGCCCGCCCGGAGATGACATTCAGGGGGGTGCCAAGTTCGTGCGCCATTCCGGCTGACAGTTTACCCAAGGTGGCCAGTCGTTCGGTGTGGCGCAGCTTGTCGAGTGCCGCGAACTTTTCCTGGTTGGCGGCCTGTTCCGCTTCGCGAGCTTCGGCTAACTGGCCGCGCATCCGTTCGATGGTTCCGGCCAGATCGGCCAGTTCATCACTGCCGGAGAGGTTGAGGCTGGTGCTGAAATCGCCGGTGCCGATCCGTTCGGCTTGAGCGCGCAGGCGGCGCATCGGCTGGTTGATCCAGAAGCTGCCGAGCACGCCGACGAACAGCAGGCTGGAAATGATCATCGTTCCAACGACAATCGCCGAGCGGCGCAGACTCTCTTCAACATAGTCATGCATCTCGCTCATCGATTCACTCAGTTCGATGGCGCCAATCCGTTCGCCGTCGATGAGCAGTGGCAGGTAGGTCAGGAGGAAATCGTGACCATCTTCAGATCCGGCCAGCAGCGCGACCGTCTCTTCTTCAAACAGCTCATCAAGCTGATCGATCGGGACCCGTGGTTGATGCTTTTCCGCCGCGTCATTTTCAATCCAGACCCAGCGGACCAGAACCTCACTGTGAACTTCGTTGGCCCGGGTGAGAAAACTAATCGCTTCGAGCTCTCCTCGCTGCTGCCAGATTTCGGTGACCATAACCCGCAGGCTCTCGCCCAGGTGACGAGATTCCCGGCTGAGGCTTTTCTTCAGCTGTTCCCGCTCGCGTTGAATGGAAAAATAGCTGTAGATCGAGAAGATCAAGGCCATCCCAAGCAGGACGGCTAAGGTAATTTTTAGGGTCAGGCGCATGAATGATGATCCGGTAAATCCGCTAAGGGGAACTGTTGATCTGACATCGCATATCCTGCTTTGCTACGGCCTGCTTGTCAAGCTGCAGGAGTTGTGCGCCGCGGCCAGTTGAACAGAATCAGGCCGGCAAAGATAAACAGCATGCCGTGGAGATGGTAGTCCTGAAATGTTTCGTCGAGAAACAGCACGGCCATGAACGAGGCGAACAGTGGAATCAGATTGATATAGAGCCCCGCCCGGTTGGCACCGATCTGTTCGATGCCGCGGTTCCAGCAGAGGTAGGCAAAAATCGATGGACAGATACCGACATAGAGCAGGCTGAGGATGACCGTTTGGCTTAACTGCAGTGGCGGGCTATGGGCAATTTCCCAGAAATAGAGCGGTAACAAAGAGATAGCACCGACGGCAAAGGTGGCGGTGAGAAAACTTAACGGGTGAATTTCCGGCCGTTTGCGCAACAGCACCGAATAGAGTGCGTAGAGACAGATGGCCAGCAGCATGATTAAATCGCCGCTGACAAAGCTGAGCTCTCGCAGACGTTGCCAGTCGCCGTGCAAAACAATAAAGCCGGCCCCGAGCATACAGAGCAGCACGGCAAATAACTGGAGTCGACTGACCCGCTCAGCAAATAAGGCAAAGCTCAGCAGGACGATTACCGCCGGCATCACGGACTGCATCAGGGCGATATTGAGAGCCGTTGTGGTATGGGCAGCGGTGTAGAGCAGGGTATTGAAAGAGGAGATGCCGAGCAGGCTGATCAGCAGGATAATTTTCCAGCTACGGCAGATGTTTGACCAGTCTTTGCGTATCTGTCGCCAAGTCAAGGGCAGCAGGATAGTCAGGGCAATGGCCCAGCGGTAGAATGACATGGCGACCGGTGGGATCAGGTCGGCCACTCCGCGCGCCAGGACCGTATTTCCTGCCCAGAACAGCGGTGGTAAAATCAGCAGCAGGTACGCCCAACGTTTTGTCTCTGTCGTCATGCTCTTC
Source organism: Desulfuromusa ferrireducens (assembly GCF_055389805.1). Taxonomy (NCBI): domain Bacteria; kingdom Pseudomonadati; phylum Thermodesulfobacteriota; class Desulfuromonadia; order Desulfuromonadales; family Geopsychrobacteraceae; genus Desulfuromusa; species Desulfuromusa ferrireducens. The sequence continues at coordinate 943,172 of NZ_AP042415.1, read as the reverse complement.
TCAACGGGGCATCAACCGCGCGAGCAGCACTGGCACGGCGGTTTCCACCCGTAAAATTCTTTCACCAAGGGAGAATGCGCTAAAGCCGGCTTCTTCCAGTTTTTCAATTTCATACGGAATAAAACCACCCTCTGGGCCGATCGCCAAGGTGACTGCTTGGTTGGGGAAAAAAGGGTCACTCTGCGCGGCGACCGGATGGGCAACCAATGCCGTTGTTCCCCGGCACAGTTCCGGCAGTTCATCCTCGACAAACGGTTTGAACCGCTGTCGCAGGTGAATCTGAGGAAGGATCGTATCCCGTGCCTGTTCCAGTCCGAGCAGCAGCTGTTCGCGTAGCTTTTCAGTTTCCAGCAGCGGGCTGCCCCAAAAACTTTTCTCCACCCGATAGCTGTTGATCAGATAGATCTGTTTGACGCCGAGGGAGCTGACCGTTTGCAGAACTCGTTTTAGCATTTTCGGTCGCGGCAGCGCCAGCAGCAGGGTGACCGGAAGTGGTGGAGGTGGTGGCTGCGACAATTCCACTTGTAGTTCCACCGCCTCGGCATCGATCTGGCAAATCCGGCCGCTGCCCATTTTGCCACCCAGCAGTCCGACCCGCAATTGCTCACCGATTTCTGCCCGATGGACTGTGAGAATATGTTGCAGCCGTCTGCCCGTCAGGCGGACGCGGTCAGCAGAGAAAAAATCAGATTTTTCCAGCAGGATCAAATTCATGCTGCGCAGTCTAGCCAGTTTGCTCCGGCAGCGGAAGCGGAAACTGTTACGAGGACGGTCTTGTCGAAACAACGTAGTCTGGTGTGGTTGTCTGTCGGGAACCTTTACCGGTGCGGTCTGCTATGGCCTATTCGCTGTTTGTTGGCTGCAACCTGCCGCATGATAAAACGTCGCTCCGACGTGTCTCTGGCTCGCTCAAAGTGGCACCCGATGAACGAGCGCCGAAATGGTCGCCCCCATCAGGCCGAACAGCAGCGCCCAGAGGCCGTTACGGTTCAGAGCGTACTTGCGCGTCAGGCAATGTTTGCAGTAGGTAGTAAATTTCGTGCAGGTAGGCATCGTAAAGTTTTTCCCGATTGACAAGAGGTCACTGAAGGAGCGGAAATAGAACTGTTTGGTGTGGTCGCTGATATGCTCGATATTTATTTAAAACGGTATAAAGGGGCAAGGGCTGTGTGTTGCGTTTATTTACTTGCTTTTGCTCAGGTGCGGGTCGATTTCATCTAGCGGGCAATCTGGATCGGTATTGACAAAGTAAGCCATGCATTCTTCGTAGCGCCCTTGTTGGTCCACTTCGCCAGTCGTGTCACGAGCATGCTCACGGCAATGAGTTTCATATTTGTTGTAGATCGCCTCCATCTCGAGGCTTGCCGGGTTTTTGGCGCATGCGGTTAGTGTTAGTAAGAGAATCGATGTTAAGCCCCAGACAATGCCTTTCATATAAATACCCCTCCCTTCTTTTGCCACTGCCCCTTATCGACGACTTTATCATGGAAATGCCTGACATCAAGGGGGCGGTCTTGCTCTGCGGGGCGATTAAACAAGCGGGAAAAAAAACCTATGCTAAGCTATTAGTTTCTATAAACAGGCACTTGGAGGTGAAAATATGCTGACACGTCAGCAGATTGAGTCCGCGGCCGAGAATCTCAAAGGGCAGATCCGGCACACCGAACTGATCCATTCCCCCTGTTATTCCAGCATTATCGGCGTCCCCCTTTATTTTAAGTGTGAAAACCTGCAGCATACCGGTTCTTTTAAGATCCGTGGGGCCTATCATTTTCTTTCGCACCAATCGCCTCAACAACTGGCTGCTGGAGTGATCACCGCATCGGCCGGTAACCATGCGCAGGGATTGGCTTGTGCGGCGCAACTGCTCGATTGTCCTTGTCGGGTGGTGATGCCGGAAGGGACCCCTTTGGCTAAAGAGCTGGCAACGCTGGAATATGGGGCTGAAGTTGAGTTGTACGGCAGCAGTTTTGATGATGCCGCGAGTAGAGCCAGGGTGCTGGCGGCAGAGCAGGACCTGTTATACGTCCCGGCTTTTGATCATGAGCTGATCATGGCTGGACAGGGGACGATCGGTCTGGAAATTTTACAAGACCTGCCGGGCTTGGAAACCTTGGTTGTTCCGATCGGCGGCGGTGGGCTGATCGCCGGGATCGCGACGGCGATTTGCGAAGTAAAACCGGATGTTCGAGTGATCGGTGTTGAGGCTGCCAGCGTTGCCAGTGCCCAGTTGGCTCGGCGCAAGGGGCAGCCGGAAAAGGTGGTGACCCGTTGCCACTCGCTGGCTGATGGGATTGCGGTCAAGCAGGTCGGTGAGTTGACCTTTCCAGTGATGGAACGCTACGTCGAGGAGATTGTGACCGTTGAGGAAGAGGCGATAGCGATGGCCATTGTCAGCCTGATGGAGCGGGGCAAACTGGTGGTTGAAGGTGCCGGCGCTGTCGGGTTAGCGGCGCTGCTCTATGGGCTTAAGTCGATCCATAAAGGACCGACGGTTTGTCTGCTCTCCGGTGGAAATCTGGATGTGCAGACCATGTCACGGGTGGTTGAGCGGGGGATGCTTGCTGAAGGTCGCTATCTTAAACTGCGCTTGGAGATGATCGATATGCCGGGTGCCCTGGCCCAGTTAACCGGGGTGCTCAGTCGGATCGGGGCCAATATTTTTCAGGTCAGCCATGATCGGCGTAACTCCTCCTTGCCGCTTGGTGAGGCGGAGGTGATTCTCGAACTGGAAACTCGCGGCCCGGCGCATATTCAGGAAGTTTTGCTGATTCTCGAAGAAGAAGGCTATCGACCGGAAGTGCTGCGCTGATCAGTTATGAATAGAACGTTTTCTCTGCGGTATTTCGGTTTAGCGATGTGGTCCCGGTTGCCAGCGGATATCGGCTTTGCCGTAATCGTTGCAGAGTCGCGCCCAGACAAAGCAGAGGTCGGAGAGCCGATTGATAAATTTGAGGCAACAGGGATTGATTGTTGCGCCGGATTCGATCAAGGCCACCAACTCTCGTTCGCAGCGGCGGGTGACGGTGCGCGCCAAATGCAGCGTGGCCGCAGCGCGACTGCCGCCGGGCAAGACGAAATTTTGTGCCGGTTCCAGTTGCTGGTTGGTTTCGTTTAGCCAGCTCTCCAACAGGTCGATCTGAAACTGTCGGACGTTAGGGATCTGCCCGGCCAGTTCGCTGTCGACCGGGGTGGCCAGCTCACAACCGAGGTCAAAGAGTTCATTCTGCAGTTGCAACAGCTTTTCGTTCAGCCCCTCCGGTAGTTTTTCACAACGGACCATCCCGAGTACCGAGTTCAACTCGTCAACTGTCCCGTAGGCTATCACCCGTTGTGAGCATTTTGCCACGCGACTCCCGTCAACCAAGCTGGTCTCTCCTCTGTCGCCACCGCGGGTCATGATTTTGTCAAGCTTTGGCATGGGCCGCCTCTCCTTCTCTTTTGAAATGTATGCAAGAAATTTGAGCTTAACGGAACTGCGGCTGCTTTGCCAAGAATGAAACAACAGTTGGCTGGCTCGAAGCCTTCATTTTTTGCATCACTGCAAAAAGGGCCGACTGCCCCTTCGCGCGAATGCAAAACCCTGTTTTGCGTATACCGAATTCGCTTTCATCTCGAGCTTTGAACCCTCTCTTTACGGGCTTTTACTGCTGAAACAGTTTCCCATGCCGGTTGATCTTCCATTTGGCTTTTAGCTCTTCATGCTTTTGCAGTCGTGCAAAAAAAGGCGCTTTTTAGCTGATTCGCAGATTTGTGAAAATATCTACAAGTATCCGAAAGCATAGAGTTAATTATTTTATTAATTTTGGTATGCAGGTTGCGTTAAGGAATCAGTGACGAATGGGTCGTCGATCAATTTTCGCTGCGGAGGACAATGATGTCTGTTTGTCCCTATTTCGGTCAAGGTGAAGAATTCTGTGATGTCGGCGCGGATTATATCTCCCCGCACGATGTTGAAGCGATTTCTCATTTTTGTTCCTGCCGTTACAGTGAATGCAGCAAGTTTCAAGAATTAGTGGAACGCTACCCGGAAGGGTTGCAGCGCAAACCGGTAGCCGCCCGCGTAAGAAATACCGCAACCACCATTGAACGGCCGAGAAAAACCGCCCAGGTTCACATCGCTTTTCGTAACAAATGGCCGTTGCCTTATCGTCTTCGTTATTTAAGTGCCAATAATCATTCAATCGAACCGCACAGAGAGGAGAAAGTTGTTATGAGTAAAACTATCAAAAATCGGGGTTGGCAAGTCGTTATAGCTGGTACCGGTATCAATCTGGCCCTAGGTGTTCTGTATGCCTACAGTATGCTTAAAGGTGAAATCGGTCAATTGTTTGAAGGTGCTGGCGATCCCTATGCGACTGCATGCCTCGTTTTCGCCTTGTCGATGATCCTCGGCGGCAAGATGCAAGATAAAGTAGGTCCGCGGTTGACCGCAATGCTTGGTGGCCTGCTGGTCGGTGCTGGTTTTCTTGTTTGCTCCCAGACCTCCAGTTACTGGGGTTGGATCCTCGGTTTCGGTGTCTTGGCTGGTGCCGGCTTCGGTTTCGGTTATTCGGCCGCGACCCCACCTGCACTCAAGTGGTTCTCGTCGGCTAAAACCGGCTTGATCGCTGGTATCGTTGTCGCTGGTTTCGGTATCGCTCCGGTTTACCTGGCTCCGATCGCTAAAGGCCTGCTCGCTTCCTACGGCCTACACCAAACCATGATGTTCCTCGGTCTTGCTTTTGTTGTAGTCGTTTGCGGTATGGCTATGTTTGTCACCAATCCGCCTGAAGGTTATGTTCCGGCCGAAGCCGCTCCCGCCAAAGGTGCTACCGCCGCTAAGAAAGTTGCTGTTGAAGACAAGACTCCGTCTCAAATGCTCAAGGATGGCCGTTTCTACACTTGCTGGTTGACTTACTTCATCGGTGCCGGTGCTGGTCTGATGGTTATTGGTAGCATCGCTGGTATCGCCAAGCAGAGCATGGGCGAGATGGCTTTCATCGCTGTCTGTGTCATGTCGGTCGGTAACGCTGCTGGTCGGGTTGTCGCTGGTGTCCTTTCTGACAAAATCGGTCGTGCCGCGACTCTGACGATCATGCTGGTCTTCCAAGCGTGCCTGATGTTCGCAGCTATCCCGGTCGTTACTGGTGGTAACTCTAACGCCATCCTGGTCACCCTGCTCGCTTCCTTCATCGGTTTCAACTACGGGACCAATCTGGCCCTGTTTCCATCCTTCGCCAAGGACTACTGGGGTGCTAAGAACTACGGCATGAACTACGGTATCCTGTTCTCCGCTTGGGGTGTTGGCGCCTTCGTTCTGGTCAAGCTCTCCGCCTTCCTGACCGCTAAGTTTGGTGGTATGAGTACTTCCTTCACCGTCGCTGGCGTGATGCTGCTGGTCGGCGCAGTGATGGCCCTGACCCTGCGTCCGAAAAAAGTTGCTGTCGAGGTTCCAGAAACTGCAACCGTGGAAGAAGAAGATTTGGTTCTGCAGAAAGTTCGTGATTAAGACTGAGCAGTAACATCGTTCGATTAAAAAGGGCTCCGCCAATGGCGGGGCCCTTTTTGGTTTTTTGAGTATAGAATCCGAACCATATGTTCGATCTTGAATTAATGCTCCCAGGTACTGTAGTGTAGAGATAAATAATTATTTCAAAAGGACTAAAGATGAAATTCAGATTTTTGTTGTTTATGCTCGTAGCTCTTTTTCCTGCGGTCATTCAGGCCGAGATTGTTAACATCGACAATAAGCAATTACAAGAATTGCTGGCGAAGCAGGTTCCTCTGATTGATATTCGGACCGCTCCGGAATGGACCGAAACAGGGATTGTCGAAGGGAGTCATATGCTGACCTTTTTTGATGCCCAGGGCAATTACGATGCCCGCTCCTGGCTGGCGCAACTGGCACCGATTGCTGGTAAAGAAGACCCAGTCATTCTTATTTGTCGCACCGGTCGTCGTACCGGGATCATCAGTAAGTTTATGGACGAGCAGGTTGGTTATGGGACGATCTATAATGTGACCAGCGGCATTCGCAGTTGGATAGACAAGGGAAATCCCACTGTCTCACCATAGTGACCGTTAACGTTTCCGGACCTTAACGGTTTATTTTGAGTTCAGTTCGTTCATTTCTATTTTAACAACTGCGTAAATCAGCTTTTAAAAGACCTCTTTCTGAGATAGAAGAGGTCTTTTTTTACGCCTGATTAGTCCTGGTGAATTATTTCTGCGCTGAGAATTATTTATTTCCCGATCTGGTGTTAACTTCTAAGTTGTTTAAATTAATGAGGATCTTCCAGTTCCTGTTGCAATGTCTGGCGGTGTTGTTTAAGTGCCTGAAATATAGCAGAAATACTTCTTGGTAGCCGCTTGACAATCGGCCGGAAAGGGCTTTAATGATGGGTATAGCGAAGAGGGAACTTCTATGGTCCAAGGGATCTTTAGAGTCCTGCAAAATTGCTAGATGCGCATCAAACAGTCCCTACTTTAACGGCGCTAAACGCAGAGGAGGTAAAAATGAAATGTATTTTAAAATTTTCTAGGTTGGCTATTGTTCTGGCTACCTTGGCGCTTGTTGCGTGCAGTCCGACCAGTATGCAGACAGCTCAAATGGAGGAACCTGATAGTCGCCTCGCTCAAATTGAAGAGCGTGAGGCCGCTCTTGCCATGCAAGCATCACAGCTTGACAGTCGCGCAGCTCAACTGGATCAGCAGCAACACCAGGTCGATCAGCGTTTGCAGACGGCCAGAACTGCGGAAGCCACTGCTCGGGCAGCCTACTCTGCGCCAGCGGTTGCGCCGATGGAGCAATCCTTGCTGCCGCCAAAGGCGAGCCCAGGTGAGTGTTTCGCCAGAGTCTTTGTGCCTCCGACCTACGAGACTGTCACTCAGAAGATGTTGAAGCATGAGGCCAGTGAGCGGATCGAAATTATCCCGGCTACGTACGAGACGGTGACACAACGGATCATCAGCGAAGAAGCCTCAGAGCGGTTGGAAACCATCCCGGCGCAATACGCTATGGTTGATGAAAAGGTACTGGTTAAGCCGGCTACTTCCAGTTTGACCAATGTACCCGCTCGCTACGCTAAAACATCAGAAAAGGTGTTGGTAAAACCTGCCCACCAAGTGTGGAAAAAGGGGATTGGACCGATCCAGCGGGTTGATGAAGCAACTGGCGAGATTATGTGCCTGGTCGATATCCCCGCCGAATACCGGACGGTGTCAAAAATGGTGCTGCAAGCACCGGCATCAACTAAGGTCATGCGCGAGCCAGCTATCTACAAAACGGTACAAAAACGTGTCATGACGCAGGCGCCAAGCACCAAGGTCGTTGCGATTCCTGCCAAATACAAGACCGTCTCGGTGACCAAACTGGTGACTCCGGCTCATGAAAAGAAGATTATGATTCCCGCTACCTATCAGACGGTCAGCAAGCAGGTCAGGACGTCTGAGGGGCAGATGGAGTGGCGGGAAATTCTCTGTCAGACGAATATGACCCAGGACCGGATCAGCGATATTCAGAGTGCCTTACAGGACAAAGGATTCAGCCCTGGGCCGATTGATGGTGTCGTCGGTTGGCGGACCATGGCAGCGGTGAATAGTTTTCAGGAAAAGAATAACCTGCCGACCGATAAGTATCTGAATGTGGCTACGATCAAGGCTCTTGGAGTTACCCCGCGCTGATAGCGGCGACTCAAAACTTTCGTGTGTTAACTAATTAAGCCCCTTTTCAGGGGCTTTTTTTTGGCTTTGAACAGTCAGAGCCCCATCAATGTGAATTGCGGGGCTCTGTTTAAGGATAAATTGTCAATGGGTAAGCTAAGTTATTAGCCTTTTAGCTTAATCGCCGCAATCCGTTTGGCCAGGTAGCTTGGTTGAGCGAACATTTCACCTATCCGGTGAGCACGATTTATGATCTCCAGACGGCTCAGGCCGGTGGTGGCCTCCATCAGTTGTTCCAGGTCGAGACCGCATTGTGGGCTAGAACATTGATTGAGCCTTGCCAACAGATTATTCAACTCGATAGTTTCGGTCCAGGCCATCATCAGCAGCATGGAGGCTCCATAGAGGTTCGACTCCAGCGCCATGCCGTTGTTGTTCTGCTGAGACCAATTGAACAAGCTGTTGCGGACTAAATCGTCGTTGAGAACTGCGTCGACATTGCGCATTGCCAGAAAGCGGTTAACTGCTTCGGGGGCTTCCCGCTGGGCAAATTCTTTGGCAATAAATTCACAGACGCCCTCTATAAACCAACGGGTGTGGTGGGAGGGTGCGCCATCAATGTCATGGAGCAGTGGTGAGATATCGGCCAAGACATCATGGCCAAGTTCATGCGGCAGGGTATCGTAGAGCAGCTCAGAGAGTTCTGTTGAGCCAGTGGGTCCCAGCAATGATTCGCCACGGTTGAGAAGGACCACTCTCACTTCTTGCCATGGAGCATCGGCACTGTAAGTTGCCTCGAACCGGTAAGCAATCGGCAGAACGTCAAACTCGAACAGATAGAGAAGGACCCCCTTGTTTAGAATCCCTCCCGTTGTTTTTTCGACAAAATCGTAGCTGCGTTTGACCGTTTCGGCGATTTGCAGAAATTCATTTTTTTGTGCGTCTGGCAGGTTGGTCACTATCCGAAAGTTCCGTCCATCTTCTAAGTTGAAATCATAGCTGCTTATTCCCGGTATTAATTCTGGATCGATGATTGTCGGTTCGTAAGGAGTCCCGGAAGAATCTATGGCGACAATTTCCTGGGAAAATATGATCTCAATGGCATCGTCGCCCATGCTTGACAGCACTGGGGTTGATAGCAAGGCAAGGAGCATTAGGCTGGTAAAAATTCTTATCAAAGCGATTAGTCCCTCAGTTGCTTTTACGGGGTTGGTCTTCCGAGCAGAAGTCTGTCATTGCCGTTGATTTGTTGGTAAAACGCTTTTCTCAAAAGTCTGATGGCAGAGGAAGGGAGGGACTATCGAGAAAACCTTGGACCGAACATCGTCTATGACTGTAGTGCTTTCGCCTGAATGACATTAGCGTTTACTTAGTGTTCGTAAGTATACGGAAAACAGGAAGAAAGTGTCAAGCTTAAAGATGTCTAAGGTTGGTTTTTTGGTATAACCGAGTGATTTCAAAATTTTACGCTGCACTGACATCCGCTGTGGAGAACAGGGTCATAACGATGTTGAGAATTTTTCGCCGTTTGGAAAATCGAATCACTTTATCGGAGGAAAGTCTGTGCTTAAATTGAAGTCGGTGAACTCAAAGATATCTAAAGGTTGGATTTTTAGACGCTGAGGCTAAGGAATAAAATCTGAAAAGTACGGTTGGGATTCGGGGGTATGTTGCTTGATTGCATCGACCATCGATACGCCGATCGGCTTCATGACCCAGAGGGCCAGGACGCCAATGATTATCAGCGCCATTGCCCAATTGAGAAATTGACTCAGCCAGGCCCAATCAAGCTCTTTGCGGGGACGTTTTTCTTTTTTCTTTTCTTTTTCCTCGTCAACTTCTTTGGCTGGTAGATTGCGGGCTGCCATGCGCATTAAGCGGCCGGAGGAAAGGAAAATCACTGCTGAGATCATGAACTGCGGCATGACATCGAAGCCGACAACACCAGTTCCAAGCATCACGGCATAAAAGGCCACGGCCGCCAACCCCAGCAGGGTCATTTGCTGACTTAGATTCGAGTTCACACTAAAACCTTACAAAAAATAGCTGCCAAACTTGTATCAATTCTTACAAGTTACCTTGAATGGGTTCTTTTTTCAAGGAGAGAGCTGTTTTTCGATGTCGGTTTCCAGGTGTCCCTGCCAGATGCCGATGGGAAAAATCGAGCGTCCCATCCACTGGTTGAACAGTTGTGCTAAGCCGGTGTAGCCAGCTGCCAAGCCGGAGATAATGCCGGAGATCCCACCAACAACCAGAAATACCGGGTTATCACGCAACTTGCCCATGGCCAAAAAAATCAGACAGAACATCAGCGCGGCAAAGACCAATTGCAGCGCGCGGCTCTGTTGAAAACTTCCAAGAAAAAGGATCGCGGCAAATAGGCCCCACATACTGAGGTAGGCAACCATCGTGACAGCACTGGGCGTTTGGCCGAAGCCGAGTTGAGGGAAGACTTCAAAGCCGATCAGGGATAGCCAGAACATGCCAAGTGGTAGCATGGTTGCTGTGGCGGCCTGACTTCCGCACTGTCTGGATCGCACCGCTGCAATGATTTGCATGCCGCCGCCTAAAAGTAAAACCGTACCCAGGGTCGTTGCCGGGGTATTGGTTAAGCCGGTCTGGCTGAATGCATAGGTGCTGATACTTAGGGCCAGTGCTAGTAGGCCGAGGCTGGGAATCTTATTTTCTAGGGTAGGGATATTTGTCGACATGATTGACCTCCGAAAAAAAAATGGGGGGTGGTCGGGCTTTCCCTTCCGCCCCCCGAAAAGAGGTTTTTCTATGCTTTAAGGTTATAGCAAGTGCTATACCAACTTTTTAAAAAACTTGTAAAAGGCCTGAAACACGGCTGTTGGCAATTTGTTGGACTGTTGGGATTGGTTGGTTGAAGCCGTTTTTTTGCAGATGTGCAAAAAGTAGGGGCTGGATTGTTGATGGCTCTGCTGTTAGTGGGTGAATAAAGTTCCTTAGTTCGGCGATTTATGAGCAATTTACCGTTGATTCGCGGTTTTGCGAAGAAATTTCGTATTCTTTCAGAAGTTTAGTCGAGGACATCCTCTTTGCGCAGGCCGTATTTTTTCAGTTTACGATATATGGTTGCCATGTTCATCCCCGCCTGGCGGGCAGCTTCCTCGATATTACCATCGGCAGCACGCAATAAATGATGGAGATAGTCGATTTCAAAACGGCCAAGTGCCTGATTATAATCGGCATCTTCTGTCGGTGTGTCGTCGGTTTCTATGAACTGGGCGAGCGTTGTTAACTCAACCTGCTCTTCAGACTCAATCGTCATGCACGCTTCGATAACATTTTTAAGTTGGCGGATATTTCCGGGCCAGCTGAATTCACAGGCGGCTCGCTGAGCTTCAGCCGAGAGCCCCTTTATGTCGATGTTGAATTTCTCATTCTGGATGCCGATAAAATGGGCCGCGAGCAGAGGAATGTCGGCACGGCGCTCACGCAGAGGGGGTAAGTGTAAATTAATGACGTTAAGGCGATAGAAGAGATCTTCGCGAAATATGCCCTGTTCGACTTCACTGCTAAGGTCAGAGTTGGTGGCCGAAATCAGCCGCACATCAACCTTGGTTGACTCGGTGTCACCGATCCGGCGAAATTCCTGCTCTTGTAGAAAGCGCAGCATGGTTTTTTGCACGTTAAGCGGCAGGTTGCCGATTTCATCGAGGAACAGGGTCCCACCATCGGCGGCCTTGATCAGCCCCTCTTTGTCGTTATCCGCGCCGGTGAACGAGCCCTTTTTATGGCCAAACAGCTCGCTTTCCAATACGGAATCGGGAATCGCTCCGCAGTTAATGGCGATAAATGATTGATCTTTGCGTAGCGAGTTGTAGTGGATAGCCTGGGCTATCAATTCTTTGCCGGTCCCAGACTCGCCGGTGATCAGAACAGAGGTGTCACGTACCGCAACCTTTTCCACTTTGTCGAGCAGTTTTTGCAGAGCACTGGAAGCACCGATAATCTTGTCGAAATTGAATTTTCCAGCCAGCTCTTCGCGCAGATGTAGGTTTTCGCTGAGCAACTGATTGTGATTTAAGGCATTGCGTACCCGAAACAGCAACTCATCCGGCTCGAATGGCTTGGTCAGCATGTCGTAAGCGCCTTTGCGCAGGGCCTGTATCGACATTTCAACCGTGGCAAAGGCTGTGATCATGATCACCGGGATCTCCGGTTCCACTTTTTTGATCCGTTGCAATACTTCGAGACCATCAATGCCTGGCATTTTAATGTCGCTGATGACCAGGTCCCAGATGCCGGGGCGGAAGACTTCGACCGCCTCTAAGGGGTTGTTGAAGGAGCGGACCGCGTGACCGTCATCCATCAGCACTGCTTCCATCATCCGGCAGAGGCCTTCTTCGTTATCAACGATCATTATTTTTTTTGCTGACATGGGCTTGGTCCTGTCTATGGTTTTAACTTTAGAAGCAACAATTCGTGGATAGTCGTGGTGTTTAGTACTCTTCTCGCACCAAGGGCAGACGGATCACCACCGTGGTTCCTCGACCTAATTCCGAGTCTATAAAAATTTCACCTTGATGCATATCGATAATCTGTTTGGTGATTGCCAGGCCAAGACCTGTTCCGCGAGCCTTGGTGGTGAAAAACGGCTCGAAAATTTTTTCCAGATTTTCCTCGGAGATCCCTTCACCATTGTCGGCAAACTCGAGACGGATGTAATGATCCTCGTCGAGAACGGTGCTGACGGAGATTTCTCCTTCCTCCGGCATTGCCGAGCCCGCATTGAGCAGCAGGTTGATTGCCACCTGGCGGAGTTGATCCGCATCCGCCGGTAGCATTGGTAGATGCTCAGCGAGGTCCTGCAAGATCGTCGTATGATAAAGATCGGTGTGGTTACCGGCAAAATCAATAATTTGCCGCAGCAGGCGGTTTAAGTCGGTCGACTCCAGCACCGGTTTCGGCGTGCGGGCATAGCTGAGCAGATCCTGGACAATTTTTTTACAACGTTTACTTTCCCGTTTGATTTCACGAATGAAATTATAGTTGGGATCGGTCTCAGGAATCTTTTTCTCCAGGTAGCCGGCATAGCCGAGAATAACCCCGAGTGGGTTATTGATTTCGTGAGCGACACCGGAGGAAAGCACGCCAAGGGAAGCCATTTTGCCCTGTTGGGCGAGTGCCGCTTCCATCTCCTTGTTTTTTCTAATCATCCGCGTCATGCGATTAAAGGCAATCGCCAGTTCCCCCAGTTCATCATGACTTTCGACCGGAACCTGCTCGTCGAGACGTCCCTGCTTGACCCGGCGAATAACGGTAATCATCTGGTGAATCGGATCAGTGAGCACTTTCGATGCGAGAAAAACCAGAATGGCGGCTATCAAGCCGATGACCAGCGGTAACAGCAGCACGTGGGCGGCAATCCGCCATTTGAGTTTATTGGCCGTACTGTAAAATTCATCCTCATAGCTGCCGACAGCAATGATCCAGTCCCATGGTTTGAAATAACGATAACGGACGATCTTCATCCGTTCTCTGTCCTCGCCTTTATTCCGCCAGGGATAACGGACCCAGCCATTTTTGTTTTGCAGCATTTCGGCGATGAAGGGGCGATAATCGGAATCGCGAGCAGAACTGATATTGCGGCCCTCGGCATCGGGATGGACTTTGAGGGTGCCGCTACCGTCCATGCAAAATATGTAGCCGGTTTGGCCGACCTTTTTACTCTTGATCTGATCTCCCAGGGTTTTTAGTGCGTTGCGCTCAAACTCCGGATCTTTGTAGGTTTCGTCCAGGTAGCCGCCGGCAGCGATAATCCAGTCCCACTGGGGGCAGTAGCGGAAGGCGACAATTTTTTCGCGCGGCTGCGTATCTCCCAGAGCTTCGTTGCGCCAGGGATAAATCGCGTAACTGACTTCATCCGGGTCGGAATCAAGGGCTTGTTCTATCAGCTCACGAATAAAAAAGCGGCCCTTTTCATCCTGTGCGTCAAAGACAATTTCCCCTTCGCGGGCCGGATGAACCGCCAGCAGGCCATCTGTGTTGATGGCAAACAGATATCCACTACTGCCGATGCTGACTTTTTTAAAGCTGTTGCGCGCCGCTTGCTGAGCGGTTTGGAGATCAATTTTTCCGGACTTTAGCTGACGCTGTTGTTCATTGATGACGGTGTGCGCCAGGTTGACCAACGATTTCATTTCTTCCTGAACGATCTTTTTCTTGTCTTTGCGGTAGACCTCGAACTGGCGATAGTGGCCATCGAGTAGGTCAAGGGTAAAGCTGGCCATATGATCCAGGTCGGCTTTACTGGTCGCAGTCAGTCCGTCATAAGCCTGTTCTGTTGCAATGTAGCCGATGGTGGCGCCGAGAACAAAAATCGGTCCGACAACCAGCGGTAGAATCACCACCAGCATTTTCCAGCGGATTTTCATTTTTTTGAAAAGTGCGAACAGGTAACGACTCATAATGACCGGCCATAAAAGGGGAAATTTAAATTTTGTGGTATGTAGTATACACAACACGATGGGTCGATAAAATTAATAAAGGCGCGGCGGATCAAACAGAGGTTTAAATTAATTATTTATGCCCTACAGAAGTCCCTGAGTAAAGGCATTTTCTCGGGCGGCTTGACGCAATCCATCGCTGATGCTGGGATAAACGTGGACGGTTGTCGTTAAATCGACGACAGTCAGGCCGAAACGCACTGCCAGAGTAGCTTCGTGGATGATATCGGCCGCGCGTGGGCAGAGGATCTGTACGCCGAGAATCTTGCCGGTTCCTTGTTCGGCATTGAGCAATACACCGCCAAGCATTTCTCCCATGACATGGGCTTTCGGTACGCGGTCAAGCCCCAGATAGGTAGTGACGACCTGATAGCCTTGCTGTTGTGCCTGTTCACGATTCAGTCCGACGGTGGCGAACTCAGGATCGACAAACACCGCCATTGGCGAAAAGCGGTGATCGATGGTGTGAGCGGCACTCGGGTCAAGTATGTTTTTAGCGGCGATCTGAGCTTCGCGAGCTCCGGCCGGCGCGATCATCGGGTTGCCGGTCACATCCCCGGCCGCCCAGATTCCGGGGACGCTGGTGCGTAGTTGGTTGTCGACTTTGATAAAGCCGGCCGCATCCATTTCCACACCGACCTCTTCCAAGCCTAATCCCTGGGTGGTCGGTTGGGTGCCGACGGCGAACATGAAGCGCTCTGCAGTGAGGCCGACCTCTGCTCCAGCAACGCGTGCGTAAAGACAGACATCGTCGGTATGCTGTTCGATACGATCCGTTTCGGCGTTAAAGAAAATCTTTACCCCATCCTTTTCCAACATGGCGCGAAATTGTTCGGTCAGGCGTGGGTCGAATTCTGCCAGTAATTTCGGACCCCGTTCAAGAATGGTCACTTGGGTGCCGAAGCGGGCAAACATCTGCCCCATCTCCAGAGAGATGACGCCGCCGCCAAGGATAATCAACGATTTTGGGTAACAGGGGAGATGCAGAGCGCTGTGGTAGGTCAGGTACTTGACCGTCTCAAGTCCTGGAATTTGGACGACGCGGGCTTCTCCACCACTGGCAACGAGGATGTCCGGTGCGCTAAAGCTTTGTTTGTCGGTGGCAATAACCTTCGCCGAGACGAAATGCCCACGGCCGTAATGCACATCGAGATTGTCGGTATGCTCGACTTCGAACAGGTAGTGGCTGTCGCGCAGCGTTTCGACGGCGGTCCGTTTTAAGTCCATCAGGGTTGCGCAGTCGGGTCGACCGGCGCTCAGATTCAGCCCCCAGCTCTCTCCCTTACGTGCAGCGTGATACATCTCGGCTTTATGGATTAAGGTTTTGCTCGGGACGCAGCCCCAGTTGATACAGGTTCCGCCGACCTGCGATTGCTCGATCATCAATACTTTTTTACCCTGTGCCGCAGCGATTCTTCCGGCCGCAAATGCCGTGGTCCCGGCGCCTAAAATAATGATGTCGTACTGCTGGGGCATGAATGACTCCGCTGGGATTGGGAAGAAATTATCGCGCTGGGATTAAAGCATAGCAGATTCCATGAAATGCTGAAGAATTCAGGGGTCTTTCTGTTGTTGATGGCGCAGTTCACAAATCGTCATCCGCGATAGGCACAGATCGAGAAACAGATCGTTGGCTCGTTTCGCGGTGCGATTATTCTGCTCTTTAAAGATCTTCTGCAAGTTCTGTTCGATGAACTGGAACTGTTCCTCGGTCAGGTCCACTGGCAGAATCAGCGAAGCGGTCGCTTCTTCAGTCGAGTAATATTTATTCAGCAGTATTTTCATCTCCTTTTTGAGACATTCCAGAATCGCCGGATGTTTGTGCCCCATACGTAAATCGATAATCTCATCAACCAGTTGTGCAGGCTGGTTACGATGTTGCGGAAAAGGGATAACTTTGGCCATCTGCAGCCTTTCTTGCGAGAGAGCAGTAAAAGTGAATCACACGACCAATGATAACTTAAATGGTTGTCAATTGCCAAGATAGGGATGTTATTCTGCTTCATGTTGGCGGACTGCCAAGCGCAGCAGCCCGCCAATTTATGCCTAGTTTTCGGGGTACGAGCTAGAAGCGGATCAAGGCGCCGGCAAAGGGACCGGAGAAATCGGTTTCGACGAACAGGTCGTCGTCGTCGATCTTTAGATCAAAATAGCGGTACCCGGCGTAAATTCCGACCGTCGGCAGGGGCGAGAATTCGAGCTGCACCTCGCCATCAACGAGGCGATTGCCGTCATATTCCAGATAACCGATGCGGCCGGTTGCGCCGAGGAAATCGGCCAAGGCGATCCGGGCGCGCGCACCGATGGTCGGAATCGGCGCTGTCACCGACTCACTCTCGGTGAAGTTTCGTGTCAGGTCATTGAAGGTGACCTCAGCATCGGCCACCTTTACCGCCAGTTCCAGCCCGAGTTGAAAGCGGCTTGGCAGATCATCCAAGTTGATAAAATAGTAGGTGTAGCCGAAATCGTAGAGATCGATGGCGATCTTGCTGTTTACCGTATCGTTGATACTGAAGTCTTGTCCGTTGAAGGAGCCGGTAATTGTCAGTGTCCCTGTGCCGGAAAATTCAATCGGCAGGTAGTTGAAGCTAAGCCGGGAATTGCCCCACTGCAGGGCGATTTCGGCAGTGGCATTTTCGCTGTCATCCAGGTTGAGGTCGCGTTCAACATCGACTTTCTGGCCGATGCCATTGATTGTTCCGGCGATGCTGCCGCTCGGGCTGAGCAGTTGATAGCCGCCTTTGAACAGGACCAGTTCATCGGCCAAGCTCAGGTTGGCGGAAAGCAGAAGGACGAGACTGCTGACGATAACTTTCCATTTTAAGTTCATAATCTTCTCCTTTTAATGGGGGCTGGATTCTTTGAGGGTAGCAGCTTTTCGCCGCGTTGCCAGCGCTGTTGCCTGCCTTTTCAGTCCCTACGCAGTGCTCGAAAATTTCATAGCCCTCGGCAGGATTATCTATCACCTGCTAAGATTTCAAAAAGATTCACTTTTATTGTTGTGGAGTAACCATGAGCGAAGTTCAACGGACCGTTTTGATTGTCGAAGATGATCCCAACACGGCCAATCTGGTGGCCACCTACCTGCAGCGGGAAGGCTTTGCCACACTGATCGAGAACGATGGGCAGCTGGGTTTGCAGGCAGCCAAAGCATTGCAGCCGGATCTGTTGATTCTCGATCTGATGCTGCCGAATATCGATGGTCTGGAAATCTGCCGTCGCTTGCGGGCTGAATCGCAAGTACCGATCCTGATGCTGACTGCGCGTGAAGAGGAGATCGATCGGGTGCTCGGTTTTTCCCTTGGGGCCGATGATTACGTGGTCAAGCCGTTTAGTCCGCGCGAGCTGGTCGAGCGGGTCAAAGCGATTTTACGTCGGGTCCAGTCAGAGCCGGTTTCTTCCGCTACGATTTTGCGGCATGGCGGCCTGCAGCTCGATCCGGAAAAGCATAAGGTGACGCGCGCCGGACAAGCGGTCAACCTGACCTCATCCGAATACAAACTGCTCTACACGCTACTGGCCTCGCCCGGCAGGGTATTCAGCCGTGGGGAACTGCTGCGGCATTTCTACGATCATGAAGAGGCGGTGGTCGATCGCGTGATCGATGTGCATATCAACAAGTTGCGGCAGAAAATTGAGGACGATCCGAGTCGGCCGCTATATATCGAAACCGTACGTGGTTTTGGTTACCGCTTTGCAGAGACGGACGCTTAGATGAAAAAACGTCTGCTCTGGAAACTGCTGTTGAATATCGTGCCGGTCATCGGCATCACCATTTTGGTGGTCTGGCTGGCGATCGATAATCTGGCGGCGACCTATTTCATGCGCCTGATGGAAAACTATTCCATCGCCCCGCACGATAGTCATCAGATGTTTATCGAGGCGGTCCACCGTTACCTGCTTTGGGCGGCGCTGGCGGCTTTTGGTTTGGCTCTGCTGCTCAGTTTTCTGATGACCAAGCGGGTGCTGCGACCGCTCTCGCAGATGACGCAAATCTCGCAGGAATTTGCCGCTGGAAATTTTAAAGATCGGGTCGAAGTTGTTACTGCCGATGAGGTCGGCCAGCTGGGCCACTCCTTTAACCGGATGGCCGACAGCCTTGAGCGGCTTGAGCAGTTACGCAAGAGCATGGTCACCGACGTCGCCCATGAATTGCGCACGCCGCTGACCAATCTGCGTGGCTACCTGGAAGGTTTGAGTGACGAGGTGGTGCCGCCGTCACGCGAGACCTTCCGCATGCTCGAGAATGAAATACTGCGGCTGGTGCACTTGGTGGATGATCTGCAACAGCTGACCAAAGCTGAAGCGGCACAGGCATTTCTACAGCGCCGCGAGCTGTCGGTTGCCACCCTGATTGAGCAACTGCATGTTTTGTTTGATCGACGTTTCCAGAGTAAACGGATCAGTCTGGAAATGAACATTGAGCCGGTTGATTTGACGGTCACCGCCGATCTCGACAAGTTATTGCAAGCGCTGCGCAACCTGTTAGAAAACGCCTGGCGCTACAGCCCCGAGGGGGGCTCAGTGACGATCAGCGGTCGCCGTTTGGCAGGAACTGTTGAAATTGCTATCAGCAATAGCGGGGAAGGGATTTCTGCGACGGATTTGCCGTTTATTTTCGAACGCTTTTTCCGCGCCGACCGGTCCCGTTCACGTGAGTACGGCGGTGCTGGCATCGGTTTGGCAATCGTCAAGCAGTTGATCGAAGCACATGGCGGTACCGTCGGTGCCGAAAGTGGCGCCGGGCAGACCCGTATCTGGCTACATTTGCCGGGCGACGCTTGATTTTTAAGCCCTCGCACCGATCTTTACCCAATCTTTAAATAGGCTTTATCTCCCCTTTACCTGACTTTGCTAGACTGTCTATCAACAGCACCGATGATGCGCTTTCGGCAGCTCTATGGTGGTGGGTCTTCAACAACAAATGTTACAACGTTGGCAATAGATAACTTGGTAAAAAGGAGTCGAGCAATGAGAGTATTTCAACTTCTGACTCTGATGTTGGCAGCTTTCGGATTTTTCTGGATGGCATCAACCGGGTTGGCGACAGATGACGAAAAGATGATGGTCGATGTAGACAAGGTGAGCGTTTATTCGGTCGAAAAAAGGTCCTTTATTTTCAGCGATAAAGTGGTGAAAAGCGAGGCCGAATGGAAGCAGCTGCTGACTGCCGAGCAGTACCATGTTTTACGGAAAGAAGGGACCGAGCGCGCCTTTAGTGGGCAGTTGCTGAAGAACCACGAGCATGGTGTCTATCGCTGTGCCGGTTGTGGGCTCGACCTGTATCTCTCGGAGACGAAGTACGAATCGGGGACCGGCTGGCCGAGCTTTTATCGGCCGGTTGCGGCTGAAAATGTGACCAGCCGCGACGACCGGAAGTTTTTTATGGTGCGCAACGAACTGGTCTGTGCCCGCTGTGGCTCGCATCTCGGGCATGTGTTTGATGATGGTCCGGCCCCGACCGGCAAGCGGCATTGTCTTAATTCGGCGGCGTTGACCTTTGTCAAACTGGATCAATAGTTCGGGAGGGTTCGGCGTTCGGCAAAAAAGGCAGAGCAAAGGTTGGTGATAGAGCCAAAAACATAAAAGAGCAGAACCTTTTCAACCGGTTCTGCTCTTTCCTAGAGAATTAAGGGCAGGATCGTGCTATTTGCGTCGCCCCTTCGGTTGTCCTTTGCTTGTTCCTTTTGCCAATCCCTTCGGTTGTCTGCGCCGCCGGGTTTTCTCTTCCTTGGCTTCTTCTACTGGCGGTTCCCCCTCGCCCTTTTCGCGGGTTGCACAAACGCTGATGCAGCGATTAATCAAGCGGGTGCCGTCGAGCATGTTGATTGCTTCTTTGGTTTCGGCATCGTTTGACATGCAGACAAAGGCCCGGCCATTGAAATTTCCTGTCCGTGTGTCGGTGAGCAAGTGGACGGAGCGGACCGTGCCGCAGACTGAGAACAATTTTATCAGGTCCTCTTCGCTGGCATCGAAGGAGATATCGGTCACGTAGATATCTTTGCCCTTGGTTTTATTTTTCATTCTGTTTGCCTTCCTCTAAACTTTCAGGTGTCGGTACTGTGTATTCTTTATAGCCTTGACAGCCGGTTGTTGCGGCATGTTGCTGGTGCTCCGGGTAAGCCCGGCAGTGGTCCGGTTTGATAGCGTCGATGCCGCACAGATAGCCACTGTGGTCGATTTTGCTGAGCAGCCAGGGGCAGCGCTCGACATCGTCACCCGTTTCCGGGTCGATCCAGGCGGTGTGTAGCTGATTACCCGGGCCAAGGTCGAGAGTTTCCACTCCGGCGAGCAGATCATCCCGTCCCAGTTCTCGCCAGCGCTGCAGGTCGGCATCGCTGACGCAGCCGTTATAGGCATCGACCAGTTTGAGGCAGCAATGGCCGCAGCAGTGGCAGTTAAACTTCGGGTTCATCTGCGTGCGCTTCGCTGCTGGCGCTGTTTGATGAACGTTCCCCAGGTCGTTCCAGGCTGATGCGCCCCAATTTCCCGCCACGCAGCTCGCGCAACAGGAGCTCTGCCGCACGGTGCAGGTCAACATCGCCGCCACTGACCAAGCAGCCGCGGCGGCGGCCGATCTCTTCCAGAACCAAGGTCGGCGTTTCCGGCATCTCCGCGAGCTTGTAGCGTTTCAGCAACAGCGCTGGGTACTTGCCGCTGAGGTATGCGGTGGTAGCCAGAGAAACCTCAGTGGTATCGAAGGCGTTGTCTCCGATGGCGCCACTGGCGGCCAGGCGGCAGGCACCGTTGGCGTCATCCATCACCGGCCAGAGCAGGCCCGGGGTGTCGGAGAGCAGGATGCCGTTGCGCAGATCAATCTGTTGCGGACAGGTGGTGATGGCTGGTTTGTCACCGACTCGGGCCATTTTTTTCCCGGCGAGGGTGTTGATCAGGGTCGATTTGCCGACGTTGGGAATGCCGACCACCATGACCCGCAGCGGTTTTTGTCCCTTGCCGCCTTTGTTCGGCATCAGCTTGCGACAAAGTTTCGGCAGCAAACCGGCATCGCGGCGGTCCTTTGCTTCCAGTGGGATCGCTTTGACCCCCTGCTGCTTTTCCAGAAAGCTGACCCAGGCCTTGGTCACGGTCGGATCGGCCAGGTCATTTTTATTCAGCACCTTGATACAGGGCTTGTCGCCGCGCAGTTTCTCCAGCAAAGGATTGGCGCTGCTGGCGGGCAGGCGGGCATCGAGGACTTCGATAATCAGGTCGATAGTCGGCAGGACCTCAATAATTTGCGCCCTGGCCTTTTTCATGTGACCGGGATACCAGTCGATGTTCATGGGTTCAACTCCAGTAAAAAAGAAAACCACCGGGAGATTCCCTGTGGTTCTTGCGAGGATAACTCAGAAGGTTGCGCTAAGGCCAGCTCTTATCCCTGCTCGGTGCGGGGCGAGGAATTGGTCGAGAGGTCAGTTTCCAGAATTACCCGGTTGCGACCCTGTCTTTTTGCTTCATAGAGAGCCTGGTCAACTCGTGCCACCAGCAGTGATTCGCTGTCGTTCGATCGGTACTCGGCAACTCCCAAACTTGCAGTAAAGCTGGATTCTCCCTTCGGGTTGCTGAAGTGACTCTCGGCGATTGTCGCGCGGATCTTTTCCGCTACCTGCGCAGCGGCAACCAGGTTTGCGCCTTTAAGCAGAACAATAAATTCCTCTCCGCCCCAACGACAGAGGGCATCTTCGCCGCGCAATCGTTCCTGGATTTTTTGCACCGTCATCTTGATAACCTGATCTCCGACCATATGCCCGAACCGGTCGTTGACCGACTTAAAGTGATCAATATCGATCAACAGGACACCAAGAGGCTCCTGGTGACGTTTTGCCTGAGCTGACATTTGCTCAAAGCTGAAACTGAAGGCACGGCGGTTGCCGATTTCGGTCAACCCATCCTGCATGGCCAGGTCGGCCAATTTGTCATGAAAATAGTGAACCGTGCGGCGATGCAGCAGCACTACCATCAGGGTGACAATGGCACAGATGACCAGATTGATCTGCAGGGTCGAGCGGAATTCGGCCAGTACGTCGCGTGCGGATTGCTCGACAACCAGTATCCAATTGAGTTCGGGAATAAAGCGTGAACTGAAAAGGATGGTCTCTCCCTTGCTGGTAAATTCGACGACCTGTTTTGCTTGTAACAGGTCGGGAAGCAGTTCACTCAGACCCGGACGTTTCTGCAGGTTCATCGGACCCGCATACTGCGGGCCGTGCAGAACAATGTCACCAGCAGCATCAACAAAGTAGACGGTGCGGCTAAAGCGTTCCTGATACTGATCGATCAGCGTTTTAACTGCGCTGACGGTCAATCCGACACCGGTCGCGCCGATGTAGTTGCCCTGGTAATCGAACGCCTTGTAATTAATAAAGATGGTCATGGTATCGGCGTTGGCCATGTCGGGATCGACATTGATTTCGTAATCAGTTTTCATCTGCCGGACGCGAAAATACCAGGCATCCTTCGGCTCGTCCGAGGAAACCTGTTTGAGTATCCCGTCGGCGTGGTAGTAGTTTCTGCTGCTTTCCGAGACAAAAAAGCTGGTCACGGCGTGGTATTCTTCGCGGATTGCGTTCAAGTATTTGCGAATTTGCGCTTCATCCTGTTCGCCGTTTAGCACCCAATCGCGCAAGAAGGTATCCGTCGCCATCAGTGATGAGACGAAGATTGGACGGAGCATGTCACGCTGAATCTCGGAGTAAATATTGTCGCTGGTCAACGGCAGTTCGTTGGTCAGGATGGCCCGTTTGGCTGAAGAGGTCGAGACCACATAGCTGGTGATGCTGGTGATCAAAAAGCCGATAATAATAATCAGACCGGCGACGGTGACCAGCCCCATGCGGCTGCGATGGATGTTCATTTTGCTACCGTTGTTGTCGGAAGTAAAGGTCGTGTTCCGGGGGATGCAAAAGTGGGCGCATCCCCCTTGAGACAAGCGAAGCAATTTAACCGGTTAAAGGCCGAAATGCCACCATTTTTTACGGGTTTCGCGCGATTTCTGTCCTTCTTCTGAGCCTTTTCCCAATTCTTTTTGTTCCTGGACCGATTTCTGCTCACGCAGTTTTTCCATCTGTTCGGTATTTTTCTTTTCGCGAAGCTGCTTGGTTTCTTTCTTCTGTTGTTTTTTTAGTGCTTTGTTCTGCTTTTTTTTCTCGTCATCAAGGTCCCAATCAGGATTTTCACGTTGCTGATTGTCGTCGCCTTTGGCATTCATGGTGGCTTTATGTTCTTGTCTCTGCTCCATGCTCGGTTTGCCCTTGCCCGCCCAGGCGGGTTTTTCCGCAAAGGCAAGGTTGCCAAATAACAGTCCACAAACAGCCAGAATAAAAATGATGATTTTCATTTTTTAGCTCCTCCTTTTTGAGTTGTTCTTGAATGATACACTGAAATGCAACGTTCGCAGGCTGCCACGAAGGTTTTGGATTTTTACTTAATGGCTGGAGACTTTCCTTTTCCTGCTCCTTGAGCATTCCGCGCTTTTGGCCTGACAATGAAAATCTATCTGCTAAACTACTCAATGTACTTAAATTTCCTGATGTGGTTGGAATGGCTTTTGCTGAACCTTTTTTTCGTTTGCTATTGCTGCATACCCAATTTTCAGGAGTTTTTAAATGAAAATAACTCCCCGTAAAGTTCTTCTGCTCGACAAAGAAATGCTGATCCAATTGGCGGTAGCCCAATCTTATCGGGATTCGGGGCCTTACTTCATTACCGCTTCGAGTGCTGGTGAAGCGCTCAATAAAATGGAGATCTTCGCTATTGATCTTTTTCTGTTGGCTCTCGATCTGCAAGATCCAAATAGCTTGCAGTTACTGACAATTATTGAAGAACGGTTTCCGGGGGGGCCGGTTGTCTTGCTGGCCAAAAATTCCGGCGAATATTGTAAACTGAATAAGCGGATTAAGTTGCTGAAAAAACACCCTCGTTGGCAACTGCTGAAGAAACCGTCCAACCTTGATGTCCTCACCATCCTGATTGATAAGAGCCTCTGCGAGCTTGAGCGGGAGACGGTCTTTCACCATAAGGGCGCGGACGGTGCAAATAAAAGAGACCACACCCGTAGCTCGATTGAGCAGAATATTCAATTTTTACTCGATGTTTTTGATAGCGTTAAGCGGGAAAGCAAGATGGTTAACGCGACCCTGACGGATCTCTCTGCCGGCGGGTTGGGGTTGGAGACCAAGCACCCGCTAAAAATGTCGCAGTCAGTCAAGTTTATCGATTCCAGCGTAGGTAGATCTGGTGTCGTTGCCTGGAGTGACTGGCGTGCTGACCGGCTCTGCCGGGCCGGTATCCGCTTCTGTTGAACGAGCGTTGTCGTTCCTTCCCGACAAGTGGGACGATTGAAATATGTAGCAGACGCAAACCTGCTGCCCATAGCCTTTATCCACGCAACAGCAATTCCCGTTTCTCCAGCGCCAGCATCTGATCGCGTAAATTTGCCGCTTTTTCAAAGTCCAGATCCGCCGCTGCTTCAAGCATCTGTGTCTTTAATTCGACAATTTTTTTCTTCAGTTGATCTGGATTGCCATATTCGGCCAGCTCCTCAGCGATCAGTAACTGGTCGAACTCCTCGCTGCCAGAAAGTTCCTCGAAGATCGAGCGGAACGACTTTTTAATCGTTTGTGGAATGATGCCATGTTCTTTGTTGTGAGCCAACTGCCTTTCGCGGCGGCGTTCGGTTTCATCCAGGCAGGTCTGCATCGATTTGGTGATTTTGTCGGCGTACAAGATTACTCGGCCGTTAACGTTGCGCGCGGCGCGACCACAGGTCTGGATCAGCGATCGTGCCGAGCGTAAAAAGCCTTCTTTGTCGGCATCGAGGATCGTTACCAGCGAAACCTCGGGGATATCGAGCCCTTCGCGAAGCAGGTTGATGCCGACCAGCACGTCGATCTCTCCGGCGCGTAAACTACGGATAATCTGCATCCGTTCCATGGTGTCGATGTCGGAATGCATGTAGTTAACGCGGATGCCGAGTTCCTGCAGGTAGCCGGTCAGGTCTTCGGCCATCCGCTTGGTCAGCGTGGTGACCAGCACCCGCTCGCCTTTGGCGGTGGTGATGCGGATTTCTTCTATCAGATCATCGACCTGCTCTGTTGCCGGGCGGATTTCGATCGGCGGATCGACCAGCCCGGTTGGCCGGATCACCTGTTCAACAAAGACGCCGTGAGCTTTTTCCATTTCGTAATCGGCGGGGGTGGCGGAGACATAAACCGTTTTCGGTTGACGTTCGACAAACTCTTCGAACATCAGCGGCCGATTGTCCAGAGCCGAAGGCATGCGAAAGCCGTAGTTGGTCAGGGTTTCTTTGCGCGAACGGTCACCACGGTACATGGCACCGACCTGGCTGACACTGACGTGGCTTTCGTCGATGAACATCAGCGCATCGTCCGGCAGATAGGAAAGCAGGGTTGCCGGTGCTTCACCGACGTTGCGCCCATCCAGAAAACGGGAGTAGTTCTCGATCCCCTGGCAGTATCCCATCTCCTCTATCATCTCGATATCGAACATGGTCCGCTGCTCGATCCGTTGTGCTTCGACCAGCATGTTGCGCTCTTTAAAATATTGAATCCGCTCCTGCAGTTCGTCCTGAATCTGTTTGATCGCCCGCTTCAGGGTCGGTTTGGTGGCGACGTAGTGGCTGGCCGGGAAGATGCCGGTGCGCTCGAGGCGGTCGATCACCTGACCGCGCAGCGGGTCGATTTCGCTGATGGCATCGATCTCGTCGCCAAAGAATTCAATCCGTAGGGCGCGTTTCTCTTCGTAGGCGGGGAAAACTTCGACGCAGTCGCCCCGAACTCGAAAGGTGCCGCGATGAAAGTCGATGTCGTTGCGCTGGTACTGGATATCGACCAGATGGTGCAGAAACTGGTTACGATCCAGTTCTTGACCGACATGCAGATTGACCAGCATGCCGTAGTAGGCTTCTGGCGAGCCGAGGCCGTAGATACAGCTGACCGAGGCGACGATCAGCACGTCGCGGCGGGTCAGAAGGCTGCGGGTGGCACTGTGGCGTAGCTTGTCGATTTCTTCGTTGATCGAGCTGTCTTTATCGATAAAAGTGTCGGTTGAGGGGACGTAGGCTTCCGGCTGGTAGTAATCGTAATAACTGACAAAATATTCGACGGCGTTGTTTGGGAACAGCTCTTTGAATTCGCCATAGAGCTGTGCCGCCAGGGTCTTGTTGTGGGCCAGCACCAGCGTCGGTCGTTGCAACTGGTTAACCACATTGGCCATGGTGAAGGTTTTTCCCGAACCGGTGACGCCGAGCAGCACTTGATGCTGGTCGCCCCGCTCCAGCCCTTCGACCAGTTCCTTAATTGCCTGTGGTTGATCGCCGCACGGCTGGTATTCGGATATCAGTTCAAATCGGGCCATCTGATTTCTGCTTTCTTGACGAGTCACTTTTAACAGAAACTAGCATAACCTGAAGCAGGGGGCGGCTGTAAAGTGGGGAGTCGATTCAGTTTTGCGCGAGAGGGAGTTCGATAATAAAA
Source organism: Desulfuromusa ferrireducens (assembly GCF_055389805.1). NCBI lineage: Bacteria > Pseudomonadati > Thermodesulfobacteriota > Desulfuromonadia > Desulfuromonadales > Geopsychrobacteraceae > Desulfuromusa > Desulfuromusa ferrireducens. The sequence goes on along the minus strand of NZ_AP042415.1, from coordinate 916,561 downwards.
CGGCTGCCGTGATCCGGTGCCGATTCGACACGCATCCGGCCGTTGTGATTTTTGGTGATGATGAAATAGCAAATCGACATGCCGAGGCCGATTCCTTCGCCCATTTTTTTCGTCGTGTAAAAAGGTTCAAAAATCCTGTTGCAGACTTCTTCACTCATACCGCAACCATTGTCTTCAATTTCACAAATTATTGAACCTTGTTGATGCTGTAGGCGTAGGGTGAAGCGGGGCTTGTCCTGCTGAGGTCGTGTGTTTAGTCCGCCTTCCCGGTCCACTAGTCGGTGGGTCATCGCATAGGTGCCGTTGTTCAGCAAGTTGAGAAAAACCTGTTGTATCTGCGCCGGGTTGCAATAGACCAGCGGGAGGTCTTCTGCATAGCTGCGGACGATATTTATGTCACGAAAGTCATATTTGTCCAGCAGATTGTAGTTGCTAGAGGCCAGGTCGACAGTTTTGTCCAGCAGGACCCTCAGGTCGTGAAGCTGAAAGGTGTCCTCGTTTTTGCGACTGAAATCGAGCATGTTCTGGACGATATCCACCGCCCTGATTGCCGAGGACATGATCGTGTCGATGGTCGCGAGAATGCCACGCTTGTGCACGTAGTGGTGCAGCGCTTCTATCTGGAAGCCTGAGGCTTTGGCTTGAGCGATGTTTTTCGGCAGCACTGGGCTGAGCCGATTTTTTACCACCTGTAGATTTTGCAAAACACCAGCGAGGGGATTGTTGATTTCATGGGCGATGCCGGTGGCAAGGTTGCCGATGGAAAGCATCTTCTCGTGTTGGACGAAAAGCTCTTCCATGCGCCTTTGTTCGGTGACATCGTCGATCCTGATAACCGCTTCGGCAGGGTCATGGTCGGCAATCGGAGAGATCGAGATTTCCAGTTGTTTGATGTGGCCGTCTATTTCCCAGTTGAGTCGCTGCTGATCATCAGTGGAGCGGGGAGCGAAGGCCTTTTCTAGCTGTTTATTGGACAACGGGAAACCTGGTAGCAGCTGATATAGCTCCTGGTCAAGCGCGATTTCAGCTGGAACTTTGAACATTTTTTCCGCTTGCTGGTTCCATAGGCTGATCCGTCCACAGTGGGTGATGCCGATCATTATCGATGGCATTGTATCGATGGTGTTCTGCAATCTGATTTGCAGCTGTTTTTTGTTGTGCGTGGCATTTTGCTGCTCGTCCAAATGGGCTAAGCCATCTCCCAGTCGTCGACTGAATTCGGTGAACAAATCAATTTCGTCGCTGGGCCAAAAATGGCTGCTACGACCTTGGTTCAAACCGAGCAGGAGTGTGGTTTCATGGGCAGGCGTGACCGCTATCAGCAGGATCGAATCACAGTCGAAGCGCTCGCAAAGCAGGGGCGGGCAGTTTTTTTTATCAGCAGTGCGCAAACAGGTTGGTTTCGTTAGCGTAACGGCCGCTGCGAAAAAATCGTACAGTTCGTCTAGCTCCTGGCTTTTAGATGAGGCTTTTTTGCATGTATCGCTGCTTTCTTGTTTGCAAAAGGCAGCGCGCCAAGGTTCCGTTTCGCTCTGTGGGAAAGGGAGTAGCCAGGCCTGATCACAGGCAAAAACGTTCAGACAAAGATCGAGAAAGTCCGTACAGAGCATCTCAAAATCAGCGGCAGAGCGGAGCAGTTGATTGATCTGTTCAAATGCCTGAAGCAGCTGTGAGTTGTTGATGCCATTGTGTTGCTTTGTTCGGGTGGGCGGCTGTTGCTGGTGAGCGGTGAGCGATTTAGTCCGGGGGAGTTCAGTCTCCCCGTTTTTTGAACGCAGCAGCAGCCCTTGGAACAATTCTTCCGAGGGCTTGTCAGCCATCTAGTTTCCCCCTCCTTCTGGTTGAAGAATAGTTAATGCTATCAGTTTTAAAATGGAAATCAAGAACGAAGGTGTTTGTTGCTGCTGTTCCTTGTGGGGTTCAATATAATTGAGAGGTTATCTTTTTGTATGCGCTGGTTTATAACGAACATGGATTAATTATACTGATGGTGATTTTCTCAAGCCACCCGAGATCTTGGTCTCAAGAAAGCCTGTTGTTGGGCTTGTTTTAATGGGGGGGAATCTTAAGCTGAATTCAGTTCGCTGTTAAATTGCGAGGCGAACAGCCGTTCGGCAAACTCGTCCGGTGGCACCGGTCGGCTAAAAAAGAAGCCTTGCGCCCGGTCGCAGCCGAGTTCTTTAAGGTAGGCGAACTGTTCGTAGGTTTCCACGCCTTCGGCAACGACCGTCAGGTTGAGGTGGTCGGCCATGGAGAGGATGGTTTTTACCAGCAGCGTATCGTCATTGTTGATCTTGATCCCCTTGATAAAAGACTGGTCTATTTTGACTTGGTCAAAAGGGAAGCGTTTTAAGTAACTGAGCGATGAATAACCGGTGCCGAAATCATCCATCGCCAGAGTGAAGCCACGTAGCTTGAGTTGCTTGAGTAAAGCGGCAGTTTTCTCGATATCGGCTAGCATCGTGCTTTCCGTTAATTCTAATTCCAACTGGTGCGGATTTACCCCAGTTTCGCGTAAAATTTCTTCCACCTGCTCGATAAAGTCGACCTGTTCCAAGCGGTGCGCAGAAAGATTGATCGCCAACTTGAAATCGTCCAGGCCCTGTCCACTCCAGATTTTCAATTGCTCACATGCGGTGCGAAAGACCCACTCGCCAAGCGGTTGAATCAGCCCGGTCTCTTCGGCTATCGGAATAAAATCATTCGGCATGATCAGGCCACGCTGCGGATGTCTCCAACGGATCAGAGCTTCAGCGCCAATGATTTTTTCGGTAGCAACGTCGACTTGCGGTTGAAAGTGGAGCTCGAAGTCCTGGCGTTGAATCGCCACGCGCAGTTCCTCCGCTATTTTGTGTTTTTGTACGATCTCCTGATGCATGTTGGCCGAAAAAAGATGGTAGCGGGATCGCCCTTCATCCTTAGCCGCGTACATAGCCATGTCGGCATGTTTGAGCAAGGTTTCGGCGTCATCACCGTTTTCGGGATAGAAAGCCAGACCGATACTGGTGGAGGAAAAGATCTGCAGGTTGTTGATTCGGAACTCTCGCTGCATCTGTTCCAGAACCTTATCGGCAACAGCCACCGCAGCGTTGGTATTGACGATATTGGGTAGCAGGATGACGAATTCATCCCCACCTAGCCGGGCCAGGGTATCGCCTAAGCGCAGGCATTTATTCAGCCGCTCGGCAACTGCAGCCAGCAGCGAGTCGCCACAGGCATGACCGTGGCTGTCGTTAATCGCCTTAAAACGATCCAGATCGAGAAACAGCAGGGCAAAACGATTGTCGGAACGTGCCGCGAGGGCCATTGTTTGTAGCAGGCGGTCGTGAAACAAGGATCGGTTGGGCAGGCCGGTAAGGGTATCGTAGTAGGCAAGTTTGCTGATCTGTTCCTTTGCTTTTTTGCGCTCCAGCGCCTGCTCACGCAGATAGACAAAGGCGAGCACAAAGATGCCGAGCAGATAGCAACTGTGGCGGATGGGGGTGAAGTTGGCTTCGTAAACCTCATTGAGGGCCAGATCGGGTATCTTTAGGAATTCGGTCAAAAAGAAGAGCAGCAGTGCTAGAGAAATCAACTGTCGCAGGGTACTTTTGCGACTGCGTAGAACGACAACCAGAGCAATGCCCAGCCATAGCGAAGCATTGCCGCGGAACAACCAGTCACACCAGGTCTGTCCAAACTTTGATGCCGGGTTGGCAAGAATGTATGTGCCCCACCACCAGAAAGTCGCCAGATAACAGAACGCCAAGCTGATCAGGCTGCAGCGCAAATAACGCCGCGCCAGATTCCGATCATGCCGCAGGAAAAGCAGAAAAGCGCCGGAGACGACAAACATGGCTGCGTTGGCCAGGGCATGTTCCAAGGGAGGAAAAACCACGTGTAGCAGTTGGTGGTCAACGAGGCCCAGAGCGAGGCCGAAGGCCAGCCCCAACATAAACAGTTCGCGCGCCAGGCCGAGGGTGAAGCCGAGGATCAGAAGCCGTTCGCGTCCGGAGTTATTTTCATGCTGCCGTTCACGGGCATAAACCAGCAGCGTTCCCCACAGTATTGCCGCCAGGCCGAATTGGACCACGTTGTGGTCAATGCCACCACTGCCACCGGAAAATTGGGACATGAAATTTAGTAAGACATGGAAAAAATCAGACATCAACCCCCCGGTTGAGAACAATTCTTCGAGCGTTGCGGACGCATTTCACATTTGCTAACAAAGTTATAGCCTAGTCGGCAAAAGATTTCAATTTTCTAATGGGTTGCCGTGGTTAGTATACGGTTTGCACAGAAAATTGCGCCGTTGGGGTGCGGGATTATTGGGTAGGCATTGCCGGAACCAGCAGGGCTGGATCGAGGCGCTCGGCAAACCAATTGATCCGCCAGTCGAGATGTGGACCGGTCACCCGGCCGCTGGCACCGACCAGCGCAATCGTCTCGCCCTGTTTTACCCGCTGCCCTTTTTTTACCAGAATTTTTTTCAGGTGCAGATAGCTGGAGGAAAGGCCGTGACCGTGGTCGATGATCAGGGTGGCCCCGGAGAAAAACATTCCCTGGTGCGCCAGTGTGACTAGTCCTGCGAGCGGGGCTTTAACCGGGGTGCCGGTTGGTGCCGCGATATCGACGCCGAAATGCGGTCGGCGTGGTTCGCCGTTGAGAATCCGCTGGCTGCCGTACACTCCGCTGATCCGGCCGCTGACCGGCCAGATAAAGCTGTCCGCAAAGTGGGGGAGGTCGCTGTCGATCTGCCGTGCCCGTCGGGCTTGTGCCGCTTCGCGCTTTATCCGTTTCAGATCTTCTGCACTTGGTGCCATCATCCGTTTGCTGATGCCATCAATCCGTTGAATCCGATAGTCCCGTTTGGCGATGGTGAGCTTTTCAACCGAGACCGTTCCGGAGGGATCGATCAGCGTAAGGCTGTATTTGTCGGTTGCATCCCGGCCAAAACCGAGAATGAACTGTCCGGTCGGCGTCACTTTCAGGGGTGTTTCGCCCCAATAAACACGACTGCCAGGGGAGGTCTGTCCACGGACCAGGCCACCTTGGATCAATGACCCGGTAAGGGCCAGTTCCGCTTGGCTGACAACCGGACAAAGAAACAGGACCAACATCACTATGTAAAATCCGCTGCGACTCATTTGGTTTTGATATTGAACTCAACCCGACTGGCAGGTCCCTTTTCCGGCGCTTGATAGATATCGACGGCTTTTAGAAAAACTTGCTGTTTAATCGCTTCGTTGTCGGCCAGCAACAGATCACGAACCAGCAGGGCGCGGGTCTGGGCCAAGCTCTGCAATTCTTCATTTCCGGCTTGGATATTGGCTAACAACAGTTTTTTCATCTCACTTTCCGGTAATTTTTTCAGCAAACCGACAAAATTACGTGGTCGGGGAAACTCGGCTTCTTTGTAAGCCGTCAGCAGGTATTTTGAGTAGTTTTCATCGCTGATGACAAGCTGCTCACGGCTTGCTGGTGCTTGGTCTTGTTCCTTCAGGTCGCGCCACATGGCGTCGATCATCTGTTGCTTTAACCTCTCCTGCCGATAGCCTTCCGGATCCTTTTCCTGATCGGCAAAGGCGCTGATTTCGAGGATTAACGAGGGGCGCTTTTTCAGCATTTCGGCCAGCTTACCGAGCATCTCCTGCTGCTGGTCGTCAAGCCGGGCTCTGCCGCTGACAAAGGACAGACTGGAGAAGTCCTCTTCTCCTCCGAGCATCGAGGCCAGCAGCGAAAAGGGCGAGGTGGCGGCTTTGACCAGCAGATTTTTGAGGATGGTAAAGACCGTGCCCATAATGCTGAAACTGGGGTCATTGAGATCCCCGGAGATCGGTAAATCAAGATTGATTTCGCCATTGCTGTCTTTCAGCAGGGCGATCGCCAGCCCGACTGGTAGGGAGGTGGCCTGGTCGCTTTTAACCGAGTCGCCAAAGGTAAACTGGTCGATCATCACCTTGTTGGCGGCGGTTATTTTCTGATGCTCGATATGGTAGCTGAGGTCGAGGTAGAGCTTCCCCTTGTCGATGACATAGCCAAGATAGGTTCCGGAATAAGGTGTCATCGGTGCCAGATCGATATCCTTGAAGCTGATGGTCAAATCAGCGAAAAGGTCTTTGCTCAACGGATTAAGTTTGCCGACAATCGTCAACGGTGAATGGTTTTCCAGCTCTCCACGCAGATCAACATCTGCCTGCATCTGTTCTTCGGCGGACAGGCCGGTGATCCGTCCGCCTAACTTATACATGGTGGCACTAAAGGTGCTCGGCAGATGGCGGTCGGTAAAACTGACCGTACCACCCTGCAGGGTGACGGCATCAATGCGGATATCGGCCGGTGGCTCTGTGTCGACCGGTTCTTCCGCCGTGGCAACCACCTCCGGTTGCGGTGCAGAATCCTCTCCGGTCGGCTGCTGCTCTGCGGTCGCCTCGGGTGCGGCAACGTTGTTCAGATTGACCCGCCCTTCGGGATCTATCTGGATTTTTGCCAGATAATTGCTCAGGGCAACTTCCTTAATGGCCAGTTTAAATGGGGTGATTTCACCTTTGATCCCTTCCAGGTTGAGACTCTCCCACGTCAGCAGTTCGCCGGCGTCAAGCGGATCACGCAGATTGAAATCGCTGACCGTGATCCGTCCAGCGAAACTGCCGGTCATGGCCTCTGGTTGTTCGCGTAAATTCACCGCCAGGTTGGTGTGCAGCTTACCGTCATTGAGGCTGACGTTGATATTCTCTGGGAGAAAATCGTTGAAGTCGGCCAGTGGCAGTGCCTTGATCTGGGTTTGTGCTTGTACCCGCAGCGGGCTGTGAGCCAGACTTCCAGAGAGCGCAATTTTGCCTTTCTTGCCGATGCTGGCCTTTACTTTGAAGGGACTCTGTTGCGATTTCGGATAGGCCAGATTAGCCAGGCTGATATTCAGTTGATCGACTTTTAACTGCGGTTTTTTTGCCAGACTGGCGTCGCTTAGCAGAAGGTTGAAATTATTCAGCTCCACCTGCCCGATTTGGGCAGAAAGGGGCGGTGCGGACTCTTTTGTGTCCGTTGACTGTGTCCTGGTTTGCTCTGGCTGTGGGCGCAGCAGTTTTAGGGGCGACAAGCTGCCATCGGCCAGGCGAGTGGCGCGTAGATCGCCGCCGCTCAAGGTCACAGTTGCCAGCGCCGCCTGCTGCTGCTGCAGATCGAAACTGCCGCCGGTGATCAGCAGATCATCCAGGCTGAAACCATCTTTGCCGCTGAAAGGGACGTGCAGTTTATGCAGCGCTAGTTGGGCATGCTGTAGTTGTAGATTTCCCGTGTCATCGTAATTGACGCTGCCAGCCAGATTCAGTTTGCCGGCAATGGGAGCGGTGATAAATTCAGCCAGATAAGGATAGTAGGGTTTCAGTGGAACGCCGTTGATAACCAGATCAACGGCTGCGGTTGGCGGATCGATGCCCACCTCGCCATCGATTTTGGTGGTTAGCTTCCGGTCGGTTGCAAACCAGAACTCCAGCGCGGTTTTCTGATCGAACAGGGTGGATAATTGATTCAGGCGCAGATTGATGCCGTGCAGTTCTTCATTGACTTCGCCCGTCGGGAATTGATCCTGAAAATGAACTTTACCGTCAAACAAGGCCAGCTCTTCAATTTTCAGCAGCGGTAGGGTTGTTTTCTGCTCTTTTTCTGCAGTGACATCTGTGCCTGTTTCAGCCTGCGTCGTTGCCAACGTCTGGAAATTCCACACTCCTTCGTTGTTGCGATTGACGAACAGTTGAGGCTCGTAAACATCGAGGCTGCTCAGATTGAAATCCTGCTGCATCAGGTCGGCCCAATCGAGGTCGAGAATCAGGGTCGGCATGCGGAACAGGTCGGCACCGTTCAGCTCGCGGATATAGATATCGGAAAGTGCCAGTTCGCCGCCGAGGAGCAGTTTGGGTTGTTCGGAGGAAGAAATTCGATAGGTCAGATCGATCTGGGTGTCGAGGGTTCCCGATGTGACCTCAAGCGGTAATGGGATCGGTGAATGGTAGGCATAAAAGGCCAGGTCGATTTCGTTGAGCACTAACGACAGTGAGGTTTCCAGTGATTCATGGAAGGGTTTGAGCTGACCGGCAGCGCTGATTTCCGAACCGTTCAGCAACAGGCGCAGCTGCGGTTCGACATAATCATCGGTCAGGTAGGGGACATTGCCGATAAATGGCACCGATAATGCCAACTCCGTGATCTGGTGCTTCGATTTTTTTGCCGAGGTTTGGTCGGTAAAGTCGACTTTTCCACCGGTGATAATAATGTTGTTAAAGGAAAACAGGAACGGTTTATCCGGTTCATCACTGGCCGGTTGTGGTGTCTCCCCGCCCAAACGGGTGAAATCGGAAAAGTTGAATTCCTGCTTGCCGAGTAGTTCGATCGCCACTGCAGGCTCGTTCAGCTCAACCCGGTCGAGGATCAGCGCCCGGTCGATAATGGAGCGGACGCTGGCGGACAGCATCAGGCGCTTGAAAGAGACAAAAGGTGTCGTGCTTTGCTGTTCGCTCAGCACCACCCCCTCGACTTCGACCGTTAAGACAAAGGGGTTAAAAAAGGCTTTTTCTATCTGGAGGGTCCGGGTGGTGTTTTCAGCGACCCAATTGCTGCCCTGTTTTTTTATCTGCCAGGGAACAACCAGCATTGACAACAGCATTAAGCCAAGAATGACGGCAACGGTAATCAGGGAATATTTTTTCCAGCGTGGCATCGCAGACTCCAAGGGAGATTTAAATGACTGACATAATTCTGAAGTTTAGCATATCCAGGAATTATTTTGCGCCCCGTTTGTTGTTGCCAAAGCTCTCCCTCGAATGATGGATTTCCAGTCTTGCAGGTGTTGGAACGGCAAGTAAATAGCTATTTTATTTATCGGGACAAGCCGCTCTCTGACGGGGTGCGATCCCAGATGTAGCCACAGGACGGACACTTGAGGTTGAGCGGGTTTTCTTTACGGAAGCTGGTACAGGCGCTCAACATGGATAACAGCAGGACGAATAAAATCAGAGCAGTCAGTTTTTTCATAACAATCCCCTTTTCGGCCAAAGGAGGGAAACGACAACGGTCTCCTTATATAGTGCCGCGAAATGCTGAAGATGCAAATCGGTGGGCAATAGTTTTGCAGCTCAGTGGGAGTGTTTTGGTTTGCTAACTGAGCCTTTGGGGTAGTCTCTGAATAGGATATATGACAAAATTGGTTAGAATTTGACCCAGGTCATGTTTTACTCTGTTCTTCTCGCTTATAGTCAGGTCATCAAGAGACAATAAAAGGAGCGACACAATGAAACTTCCTGAAGGTATCGGCGATCAGCCGATCAATAAAACCATCGAGCAGCATCCCTTTATTGGTGAGGTGTTGGAAAAGTACGAGATCGGTTGTGTGACCTGTGGCGTCGGCATCTGTCTGATGAATGATGTGGTCAGTATCCACTCTCTCGGCGACGAAATCGAAGCTAAAATTGAACAAGAAATTACCGACTATTTGAACAATAAAGGAGCATAAAATCATGACCAAACTAGCTTGCGGTTGCCCTGGTTCTCAGGTCCGGACGGTGGAAAAGAAAGAAAACGCTGAAAATGCTGCAGCCGGTCGGGTGGACTCGGAACTGCGGCAGTGGCCAACTCAACTACACCTGGTGCCTCCTTCTGCGCCATATCTACAGAACGCCCACCTGCTGATTGCCGCCGACTGTGCACCTTTTGCCTACGCAGAATTTCACCGTGATTTTATCAAGGGGCGGGTGCTGGTTAACGCCTGTCCGAAGTTGGACGATACCAGCCCTTATGTGGATAAATTGGCGGAGATGATTGCGCAGAACGATATCCAGTCGGTTACCGTAACCATTATGGAAGTTCCCTGCTGCCGTGGCTTGGGCATGTTCGCCAAGCAGGCGATCGAGCAGTCGGGCAAGGATGTGCCGCTGGAGATTGTGGTTATCGGCGTTGACGGACAAAGGAGAGACTGATGAAAACCAACGTCACCCAGGTGATGAGCGATGAGCATCAACTGATCCTGCGGATGATCGCGCTGGTGGAAAAGAATACCGCGTTGCTGGAGCAGGGCAAGTTTCGCAACTGGCAGTTTTTTCTCGACGCGGTTGATTTTATTCGCAACTACGCTGATCGCTTTCACCATGCCAAAGAGGAAGATGTCCTTTTCATTGAGTTGGTAAAAAACGGCATGCCGGAAAAACAGTCGCCGATCGAAGCGATGCAGATGGAGCATGATCAGGGTCGCGCTTTTGTCCGTGCGGTAGAAACTGCCGCGGAAAAGGCCCTGGCCGGTGAGACGGGGCAGATGTCGCTGATTGCCGAAAATGCCAAGGGCTACGCCGAGCTGCTGCGTGGTCATATCGACAAGGAAGATAATATCCTTTATCCACTGGCTGAACGGGTGTTGCCGCAAGAGGTGCGCGCCGGGATGTTGCAGGCCTACCAGCAGGCCGAAGCTAAGATGCCCAAGTTGGAAGACAAATATCGCCAACTGGTCATAAAATACGAACAATAACGGTTTTTTGACTCAGGTCATATTTTTCACTTTCATTCTCGAATATGCTCGCGCCAGCAATTGGGAACGATAAACGCAATATCTTCAAGTCTTGACGCAGCAGTTGAACGAAAAGACTCTTTACGAAAAGGAATAAACAGCATGGGTATTCTCGATATTCTCGGTTTAGGCAAGAAACAGGCGGCAGCAGCCCCTCAAACAAAGGAGACAAATGATATGTCGATGTTCTGTTATCAGTGCGAGCAGGCCGCAAATGGTGGCTGTTCCGTCGTTGGTGTCTGTGGCAAGCAGCCGGATGTAGCCGCCCTGCAGGATTTACTGGTTCATGCGCTAAAGGGGATCGCCTTTTGGGCCGATAAAGCCCGCGCCAATGGAGCCAAGGACCCGGAAGTCGATCGTTTTATGATCGACGGGCTTTTTGCCACAGTGACCAACGTCGACTTTGACGCTGAAGAGATCGTCAAGCTGGTTGTTACCGCTGTTGCTCTGCGTGACAAGGCCAAGCAACTTTGTGGTGCTTATGATGGTGCTGTCCCACATGCCGCGCAAAGCTGGGCCCTACCAGCTTCACGCGAAGAGCAGGTCGCTCTAGGTCAACTGCATGGGGTCAAGAGTTTTACCGTTGACGCCGATATCCATTCCGTTCGCGAGATGACCATGTACGGCATCAAGGGGTACGCCGCTTATGCTGACCACGCCCGGATTCTTGGCAAGGAATCGGATGATATTTACGCTTTTACCCATAAAGCGCTGGCCGCAATGCTCGATGACAGCCTCGATCTGATGGCCAATGTTGGTCTGGCGATGGAAGCTGGGCGCATTAACTATGTGACCATGGAACTGCTCAATCAGGCTCACGTTGAAGCCTACGGTCACCCGGAGCCGACTCCGGTGCAACTCGGCACCAAGGCGGGCAAGGGCATTCTGGTTTCCGGTCACGATCTCAAGTTCCTCGAGGAACTGCTCAAGCAGACCGAAGGCACCGGCGTTAACATTTACACCCACGGTGAGATGCTTCCCGCCCACGGCTACCCGGGCCTGAAGAAATACGACCATCTTGTGGCCAACTTCGGAGGCGCCTGGCAGGACCAGCACAAAGAATTCGCCCAGTTCCCCGGCGCGATCATCTTTAACACCAACTGTATTCAGAAACCGGCCGAAAATTACATCGACCGTCTCTTCACCTGGGGACTGGTTCAGTGGCCGGGCGTCAAGCACGTCGAAGGCTGGGACTTTTCCGCTGTGATCAAAAAAGCGCAGGAATGTGATGGTTTCGAAGATGCTCCGGGCCAGGAAATTCTCACCGGTTTCGGTCACAACGCCATCCTCGGCGTTGCCGACAAGATCATCGAAGCGGTCAAAGGCGGCGACATCAAGCACTTCTTCCTCGTTGGTGGTTGCGATGGTGCCAAATCGGGCCGGAACTATTACACCGAGTTCGCCGAGCAAGCACCAAAGGACACCGTCATTCTGACGCTGGCTTGTGGCAAGTTCCGCTTCAATAAAATGGAGTTGGGTGATATCGGCGGCATTCCACGTCTGCTCGATGTTGGTCAGTGTAACGATGCCTACAGCGCAATTCAGGTTGCCATTGCCCTGGCAGGTGCCTTCGAGTGCGAGGTGAATGACCTGCCACTGTCGATGGTCCTCTCCTGGTATGAGCAGAAGGCGGTGGCGATCCTGCTGACCTTGCTCCATTTGGGAATCAAGAACATCAAGATCGGGCCGACCTTGCCGGCCTTTATCACCCCGAACGTGCTCAACTTCCTGGTCGAGAATTACAATATCGGCCCGATTACCACCGCTGAAGCGGATCTCAAGCAGATCCTCGGTTAAACTGTCCTTTGGAATATTGACAAAAAAAACGGGCTGCTCTTTTGAGCGGCCCGTTTTTTTATCTATTGTTTAAATTTTCAATCTGCTTGATCAGAATTTCCCCAATAATTCGTTTTGCTGCTGGACCGCTTTAGAGTTGTACAGCCAGATGTGACATTGGTCCAGGGCGTAGAGGAATAAGCCGATCAACAGTACTGGAATGAAGTGTGTGGCGATTGCGCCGGAGAAGCTGTAAAACAGATAAAAAGCGCTCCGATAACCGAGATGTTTCCAGGTGGAAGGTGGCCGGACATCGCTGGCCATCGAGGTTAAGGTAATGATCACACAGGACAGGCAGTAAACTGCCAGCGCAACGCTGATCAGAAACGCCGGGGGTGGATAGCCGAGCAGTTGGCGGACAGGTTCGGAAGCAGACTCGAACAGATTGAAATCTCTAAAACCGTAAGCATCGATACTGATCAACATAAACAGCAGCAGGCTCCACAAATTACGCCGTGACCGGGTGTAGCGTTGATCGGTTCGTTCCCACACCTGTGATCCGGTTTCGGTTGATTGTTTGGAGCTGCGACTGGTTTTTGCTTTCAGATATCCACTCATCGATTGTCTCCACCTTTAAGATTTATGTTCTCGTTGATATCTTGTCTATCGCAGGACTCGTGCCAATTTTCAATAAATTATAAAATCGTTAGTATCCGGTAGGTTAGGGTTTTTGCACCGGATTCGACTGTACTTCATCGAACAGGAAAATTCTTGTCTGGCAGGAAAATTCTTGAATCGTGGGAACGATCTGCCCAGGGTTGTCGGCAAAAAAAACGGCCGATTCATTTGCTGAATCGGCCGTCGGATTGGAGCGGGAAGAGTTTATCGTTGTCTATAAGCTATTAGAAGGTCGCCTGAATAAACCTCTGCCATTGCCGCCAATAGCTTTGACCACCGACATCATAAGTATCGTTGTGTCCGGCTCGCGGTATCGAGTAGAAGGTTTTCGGCGCTGGCGCCTGTTCGAACAGCTCCAATCCCATCTGTTGCGGGATGATATCATCCCGGTCGCCGTGGAAAAGCAGCAGCGGTACTTGGATTTGGGCAATTTTTGCCAGGTTGTCGTAGCGAGCTTCTAGTGCCCAGCCGGCCAACATCCAGAGCAACGGGTAGTGGTGCTGTCCCATTTTCTTGATTGAGGTGAAGGGGGATTCCAGCACCAGCCCCCCCGGTGGTTTTTCAAGTGCCAGTTGCAGGGCAACGCTGGCGCCGACCGAGCGGCCGAAGTAGATCAACTGCTCAGTTTTCCAGCCTTTTTTTTGCAACCATTCGATGGCACCGCGCATATCGCTGTAGGTCCCTTTCTCGCTAGTCTTGCCTTCGCTTTGGCCATAACCGCGGTAATCGAAAATAAATACTGCAAGGCCCAGCTCGCGCAACAGGCGTAGGTTGTCGACTCGGTGAGAGATGTTACCAGCGTTGCCGTGGCAGAAAACGACGAGCGGTTGCCCCGCTTCACCCGGCAGGTACCAACCGTGCAGTCTGGTGCCGTCTGCTGCGCTAAAAAAAACGTCCTCAAATTCTAGCCGCATGGTCGCCGGGGTCATGATTATTTCGCTGTCAGGAAAAAAGAGGAACATATGTTCCAGCGCGGCACAGACCGGTGATGGCAGCAGCAAGGTGCTAAGTAGTAAGGGCAGAGTCGTCAGTTTCATCGATAGCCCTCCGCTTGTAGCGAAAAGAGGTAGGCATACTGGCCGTCATGTTCCATCAATTGTTCGTGACTGCCGCGTTCGACGATCCGTCCTTTATCGATGACGACGATCTGATCGGCCATCCGCACGGTAGAAAAGCGGTGCGAAATCAGGATGGTCATCTTGCCACGACTTAAGTCGCGAAAGTGCTCGAAGATGGTCGCTTCGGCGGCGGCGTCCATGGTCGCGGTCGGCTCGTCGAGCACCAGCAGGTCGGCATCGGTGCGCATGAAGGCGCGGGCCAGGGCGATCTTCTGCCACTGGCCACCGGACAGCTCGCGGCCGCCTTTGAACCATTTCCCGAGCTGGGTGTCGTACTGCTGCGGCAGTTTGTCGATAAACGGTTGCGCCATGCCCTTCTCGGCCGCCTGTTGCCAGCGCTGGCGGTCCTCGAAATGGGTCACATCACCAGCCCCGATATTCTCTCCGACCAGAAACTGATAACGGCCGAAATCCTGAAAAATAACGCCGATCCTTTGCCGCAGAGCCTCAGAATCCCACTGCTGCAGATCGAGGCCATCGAGCAGGATGCGGCCGTTGTCCGGTTGGTAAAGGCGGGTCAGCAGTTTGATCAGGGTGGTTTTGCCGGCGCCGTTTTCACCGACCAAGGCCAAACTATCGCCCGGTTTGAGATGCAGATCAACTTCCAGCAGCGCCGCCTCATCGGCGTCTGGATAGCTGAAGCTGACCTTCTCGAAGCGCACTCCGTCGCCCGGTTGTGGGCCCTGTTGTAATTGTCCGCTTTGCTGCGGGACCTCCTGCTCCAGGTATTCGTAGAGGTTGGAGAGGTAGAGGTTATCCTCGTACATACCGCTGATCGCCGAGAGACTGGCCGAGACCGCCGACTGCCCCTGCTTGAAGAGCAGCAGGTACATGGTCATCTGCCCCAGGCTGATACTGCCTTTGATCGCCGACAGGGCGATCCAGGCGTAGGCGCCATAAAAGGCGGCGGTGCCGATCAGCCCGAGTAAAAATCCCCAGGAGTCCCGGCGCAAGGTTAGCTTGCGATCTTCGGCGAACAGTTTTTCAAAGATGCTCCGGTAGCGTTGCAGCAGCTTTGGTCCGAGTCGGAACAGTTTGACTTCTTTGGCGTAATCCTCGCGCGCCAGCACCGTTTCCAGATACATCTGCATCCGTGTTTCCGGCGAGCGCCAGCGGAACAGGCGGAACTTGTCGCCGGAGAATTTCGCCTCGGCGATAAATTCCGGGATACCGCCGATAATCAGGATCAGCACTGCCCAGGGGGAAAACTGTACCAGCAGCACCGCGTAGCTGAGCAGCGAGATGCCATTTTGTACCAGGCCGAAGGTGCGGGTGACCAGACTCAAAGGGCGGGTCGACGCCTCGCGGCGGGCGCGGGTCAGCTTGTCGTAGAATTCCGAATCTTCGAAATGGGCCAGCTTCAGAGTCAGGGCTTTTTCCAGGATCAGCATATTGATCCGTTGCCCCATCAGTGCTCGCAGCAGCGCCTGACAGGTGGAGATGCCGCGTTGCGCCCCGGCGATCAGCGCCACGATCCCGGCTTCGGCAGCGACAAACAGCAGCACGAAAGTGGTATCGGCGTTGCCGGTCTGCTGCTGTTGACCCATCGCTGCGACCACGCCATCGACGATCAATTGACCGATCCAGGCGACTGCCGCCGGCAGGACTCCAGCGATCAGGGTCAACGCGGCGAAGATCAGCGCCAGGCGTTTGCTGGTCGTCCAGACCAGTTCCAGGGCGCGGCGGCTGTAACGGAAGACGTCGAATAAACGCTTCGATGGTGGATCAGTGTCGCTGGCAAGGGGTGGGTATTTCAAGGTGCCTCGGTCATGGTGAAAAAGTTATCAGTTGTGTTTTTAGTTGCTCGGGGGCAGCGACCAGCCCTGATAGTTGCGCAGCAGTTCACAGAGAATCTCGATCTGCGCGTGATCTAGATTGTACGTCAGTCCGCAGAACGATTTGTGGCTGTCGATCAGATCCACCAGCTCCTCGCCCCAGGCGGGATCGAAGAAACTGACCATCGCGGTGAGAAACTGCTCTTCGCCACAACTCTCTTTGGCCAGCTCGTCGGACACCCGTTCCGGGTTTGGTTGCAGGTCATCCCTGTTTTTGGCGCTGTCTGGAGTTTTGGGGCCGAACAGCTCGCTTCCAACCAGTTCTACCCCCAACTTCCACGCGGTAAAAAAGCGCTGCTCTTTCTCTTCGGTCTGTTCGAGCACGCTGAGGACGTAATCTTTATTGACCATGGCTTTTGCTCCTTAAAAATTGCGTGGGCCTGTCTACTATTCTAGCAAAGAAGCAGCGATTTCGGTTTTTTGTTATGCTGAAATTCTTCCCCAGCTATGGACAGGACTGAACTATGCAACCGACCGGGACCGATCCCGACGTGCCGCGCTACACCCAGCAATCGTTCCCGGCTTATCGTTATCTGCCTTTTACACCCGGCATGCCGCACCCGATCCGTGACCCGGACGGTCATTCCTACGGCCGTGATGAGGTTTATTTGCCCAGCTTTAGCGCCGCCGAGTGGCGTGGTTGCCAGCCTTATTTGTACGGCATCGACCTGTTCAACGACCGCTATTGGTGGGAGGCGCATGAAGCGCTGGAGACGGTCTGGCTGGCCGCCGGGCAGGAGACACTGACCGGTAATTTTGTGCAGGGTTTAATTCAATTAGCGGCGGCGCAACTGAAGCGTTTTATGGGCCAACCTCGGGGAGCACAAGTCTTGACCGAAAGCAGCGTCGCCAAGCTGTCCCTCGTCGAAGGGGGTTATCTCGGGATTGATATTACCTCTTTGGTCACCACTGGCGAGCGTTGTCTGCGGGAAAATAGTGATGAGTACCCCCGGATTAAACTGACTTTTTAGCCCTTGGCAGGAGGGGCGCAATGGCTAAATTTATTGCTCCCCTCCTACTGAGTTGATCCTTCTGTCTAGGTCTGGTTGCCAGCCCACTTCGATGATCTTTTTCTTTCCATATCTTGTTCAATAAATAATTCTTTAGGTTCCTCTAATTCCGATTGTTGTGCTTCACCAAGTCTGTCGATTAATCGTTCAAAAATAGAACGTTTTTCTAAGCTGTATAGGAAAAAAACTATGTATTACGAGTATTTATAAAACACAGTTTTTTTTAATGACAATTTACTATTCTTCTTGCAATTCCCATGGATGGGGTATTTTATACCAAATAGTGATGTTTAGGCGTCGTCGTAGCGGGCACAAAAATCAGTCTAAGGAGGGTGTTTTATGTCGGTCAGAATTATCATCGTTCGTCATGTCCCCAAGGAAAAAGCGGTCGAGCTTCGGCCCCTGCTTTTACAGATGCGTTCGCTGGCCAATGCCCAGTCGGGTTACATCTCCGGTGAGACGCTGGTCAATTATGACGACCCCAGCGAGCACCTGGTTATCAGCACTTGGAAGACCCTGGAGGACTGGAACGTCTGGCTGCGCGATGAGCAGCGCCGCAATTTGCAGAACCGGGTCGACCAGATTACCGGCTCGGAAACCATGTATTCGGTCTATTACAACGGTTAATCAACCAAATAAAGGACAGAACTGATGATGGAAGCTAAGATCAATCAACTTCTGGAAATGCAGCAAAAGGCTCTTGAGGGCGGCGGTGCGGAAAAAATCAAAAAGCGCCATGCCAAGGGGCTGCTGTCCGCGCGGGAGAGGATTGAACTACTGGTTGATGACGGCAGTTTCGAAGAATTCGACATGTTTAAGACTCACCGTTGTCACCACTTTGGCATGGAAGAGAATCAGGTTTATGGCGACGGCGTGGTCACCGGCTACGGAACCATCGACGGCCGGCTGGTCTATCTGTTCTCGATGGATTTCACCGTGCTCGGTGGTTCGCTGTCAGAAACCTTTGCCGAAAAGATCTGCAAAGTGATGGACATGGCGGTCAAAAACGGCGCACCGATCATCGGCCTCAACGATTCCGGCGGCGCGCGGATTCAGGAGGGCATCGAAAGCCTGGCCGGGTATACCGATATCTTCCTGCGTAATGTCACCAGCTCTGGCGTGGTCCCGCAGTTGTCGGGAATTTTCGGCCCCTGCGCTGGCGGTTCGGTCTACTCCCCGGCATTGACCGATTTTACCGTTATGGTGCGCAACAATAGCTACATGTTTTTGACCGGTCCCAAGGTGGTTAAGGCGGTTACCCACGAGGATGTCGATGTCGAAACCTTAGGCGGCGCCAGCGTCCACACCACCAAAAGCGGTGTTGCCCATTTGGCGGCCGATAGTGAGGAACAGGCCATCGCCTATTTGCGCGAGCTGTTCTCCTTTATCCCGCAGAACAATATGGAGCCAGCTCCACGGCGTGAGACCGAAGATCCGGTCGCTCGCGAGGATGATGGTCTCTGCCGCTTGATCCCCGACAACTCAAATCAGGCGTACGATATCAAGCAGGTTATTGCCGCGACCGTTGACGATGGCCACTTCTTCGAGATTCAGCCTGACTTTGCCCCCAACCTGGTGATCGCCTTTGGTCATTACGGTGGCCAGTCGGTCGGCATCGTCGCCAATCAGCCGCTGCATCTGGCCGGGGTGCTGGATAACGATTCTTCGATCAAGGGCGCGCGCTTTGTCCGTTTTTGCGATGCCTTTAATATCCCCATCGTCACCTTTGTTGATGTGCCCGGCTTCCTGCCCGGTACCATCCAGGAATATGGCGGTATTATCCGCAACGGCGCCAAACTGCTCTATGCTTATGCCGAAGCGACCGTCCCCAAAATCACCATCACCACCCGCAAGGCTTACGGCGGGGCCTACTGCGTGATGAGCTCCAAACATCTGCGTGGCGATATCAACTATGCCTGGCCGACAGCGGAAATTGCCGTGATGGGTGCCAAGGGCGCGGCGGAAATCCTTTTTGCCAAGGAGGCCAACAAAGATCCCGAGCGTGCGCAGGAAATTTTGGCCGCACATGGGGAAGACTATTCGGACAAGTTCGCCAATCCCTACGAGGCGGCCAAGCGGGGCTACATCGATGCGGTGATTTTGCCACAGCGCACCCGCTTCCGCATCTGCAACGCACTGGTGATGCTGGAAGGTAAACAGGACAGTAATCCGCGCAAAAAGCATGGCAACATTCCGCTTTGAGCAGAAGATGAAAACTAACAAGAAACGGAACAGACGATCATGAATTACAGCTGGCAAAATGTCATCGATGGTAACGCCATCGGCATTACCCTGACCGGGATGCTGATTGTTTTCTCCGGCTTGGCGCTGATCAGTCTCTTTATTGCCGCCCTGCCGCGAACCATTACTTGGGGGACTCAACTTCGCGCCGGCAAGGACGCCTCGGCAAAGACACCTGCGGTGGCCGCAGCGAGCGATCCGACCGAGGCGGAAATTATGGCGGCGCTCTCGCTGGTGCTGCACCTGGAATTGCAACACAGCCTTGGCGAAGATTCCCATCTGACCATTTCCCGACAACAGCGCCAGGGCTCGATCTGGGCTTCTGCCGGTAAAATGCGCTCCCTCTCCGAAGGTGGATCACATGCGTAAATATCAATTAAAACTGAACGATAAGGATTTTACCGTCCGCCTGCGCAGCATAAGCGCCGATGAAGCGACGCTGGAAATCAACGGCAAGGAATACCAGGTGGCGATTACCTCGGTTTCCGAAGTGATCCCCGAAGGGGGGCTGCCGAACATCGGCCCGTCTCCGGTGGCAGCGCCGGTCTCGGTGGCTAAAAGTAAAAGCGGTGGCGGAGGAGAGGGCAGCGTTCTGGCTCCGATTCCCGGTTCGATCATGGAGGTCTATGTGCAGGTCGGCGATAAGATCAAGGCCGGTCAGCCGCTGTTTAAAATGGAAGCGATGAAGATGGAGAACGAGATCAACGCCCGCCTTGACGGCACGATTTCGGTGGTCAGCATCAGCGCTGGCGATACCGTTAATCAAGGGGACGAGCTGCTGGTGATCACGCCCTAGGGAGCAGACCTTCTCTCATTTATCGATACCTTCTTGAGCTTTAAGCGTAGCGGAGACCTGGAATGGGCATGCTTTACGATTTTTTACAGAATACCGGATTTGCCGCCATGACCTGGGGCAATTTCATGATGATTGTCATCGGCATCATCTTTATCACCCTGGCGATCACCAAGGATTACGAACCGCTGCTGCTGGTGCCGATCGGCTTCGGCGTGGTGGTCGGTAATATCCCGCCGGTGGCTGGCATGGCGCTGAGCGTTTATGACGACGGCAGCGTGCTGCAGTACATCTACTTCGGTGTCAGCCATGGAATCTTTCCGCCGCTGATCTTTCTCGGTATCGGCGCGATGACCGATTTTTCCACTATGCTCAGTAACCCGAAATTGGTGTTGCTCGGTGCCGCTGCCCAGATTGGTATTTTTCTGACTTTGATCGGCGCCATGTTTCTCGGCTTTACGCCGGCTGAAGCCGGAGCCATCGGTATTATCGGTGGTGCTGATGGACCGACGGCAATCTTTCTCTCATCCAAATTGGCACCGCATCTCCTTGGTTCCATCGCCATCGCCGCCTATTCGTACATGGCGCTGGTCCCGGTTATCCAACCGCCGATCATGAAGTTGCTGACCACCAGAGAAGAACGCCTGATCCGCATGACCACCCCGCGTCAGGTCAGCCGCAAGGAAAAGATTATTTTCCCCATCGGTGCATTTTTGATCTGCGCCCTGATCGCTCCCGGTTCGATGGTGCTGATCGGTATGCTGTTTTTCGGCAACCTGCTCAAAGAGAGTCTGGTGACTGACCGGTTGGCCAATACGGCGCGCAACGGCATGATCGATATCGTCACCATCCTGCTCGGTTTCTCGGTCGGAGCCAGTACTGCCGCCAAGTATTTTCTGACTTCGCAATCGTTGCTGATTTTTGGTCTTGGAGCGCTGTCTTTCTGTATTGCAACCGCTGGTGGGGTTCTCTGTGCCAAATTTATGAACCTGTTTCTCAAGGACAAGATCAATCCACTGATCGGTGCTGCCGGAGTTTCGGCGGTTCCTGACTCGGCGCGGGTGGTTCACACCGTCGGCCTGAAGGAAGATCCGACCAACTTTTTATTGATGCATGCTATGGCGCCAAACGTTGCCGGGGTTATCGGTTCGGCGATCGGCGCCGGTATCCTTTGGACGGTCCTGGTGCTGTAAAAAAGTTCCTGCTCCCCCCTGACTTGGACACTCAAGGTGGTATAGAATGGAGCTAGGCTTGCGGATGGGAGTAGGTTATGGAAAAAGACAGATTTGAGCGACTTTGTCTGGAAACGGAAACCGGTCACGACGCTATTGTTCGTCACCAGCAAAGCAGCGAAGAAGGCGTAATCACCGGGTGTGACCTGCGTGGTGGTGTGATGTTGATTCAGACCCCGGAGCGGCAATTTCGTCGTTGGGAATTCGATGAGTGTGAGGATTTACGGTCGCCGAAATCAGATCAGACGGGTTGATTTACGCGGCTCAAAAAGACGTTGATGCCAAAAGTCTACGAGTTGACTTCCCCGCTCAGTCGGGCAAGGATGAAGAGCGGGGTGATGCTATTGCTCGGATTGGCGTTGGTACGGACGGTTTTTATTGTCAGGTTGTCGCAGGAAATTAACGGCTGTTTGTCAAACTTGCGACGCCAGCAAAGATCAAAAAGGTCGATAAAACCGTTCGTATGGTGGGCTCTAAATTGTCATAGCTGTTGAAATCGGCAGGAAGAATGTAAAGACCAGCGGCAATCAACAAAACCGACCATATTCTCTTTTTAGTTATGTATTTCATGGTTTTAATATTTTAGAGCACTAATGGTTAAAATACGTGGGGAGCGAACTGTTCGCGTTGAATATGTCAATCGATTGGAGGAGGACATTTTCGCTTTGCTTTTTACGATTAACAATTGAACAAAACCTTACCCGAAATCGGTCACTCTGGCCACAGTCTTAATGATTCCATAGCCCTTTGTTTTTTCACACGCCAAAAAAGGTTAAATTCCCCCTTAAATCTGAGAGCAATTTTATTGCGTGGTTGTTCCGCAAGGCTGCTTGTTCTTCGTTTGCAGCAGCGCTATAGTTGCCGCTGTAGTCCTTCTCATTCGAGGAACGCCGTGCCATGCAGAAAACCCTGATAATTTTGGGCATCACCATTGTTCTTGCCGGACTGTTTTGGCCTTGGTTGAGCAAAATCCCCTTTGGTCGGTTGCCGGGGGACATTATTGTCGATAAGCCCGGGTTTAAACTGTTTTTTCCGATTAGCAGTATGCTGCTGGTCAGTGGTTTGATTTCGTTGATTATGTGGCTGTTCAAGAAATAGAGGCTTTCCATTGCGAAAAAAAGAGCGCCAGATAAGCGATCCGGCAAAGATTGAAGCGATTATTGCGCAGGCCCGTGTTTGCCATCTGGCGCTGCACGATCTCCCCGCCCCCTATGTTGTCCCGCTGAGTTTTGGCTATCGGGATCGGGTTCTGTACTTTCACGCCGCCAGAGTTGGCCGCAAGGTTGATCTGATGCGCGCCAACCCACAAGTCGGTTTCGAGATCAGCCTCGATTTGGGTGATGTTGTCGGCGGCGGGCAGGGCTGTGAATGGAGCGTTAACTATCGCAGTGTCATAGGTTATGGCAAGGTCACTTTTATTGAAGAGACAGAGGAAAAACGCTTAGCGCTGGATCAGATCATGGCCCAGTATGCTCCCGGAGAATTCAGCTACACGGAGGCGATGGTCAAGCGGACATTGCTGTTTAAACTGGAGATCGAAGCGTTGAGTGCCAAAGGTTCGGATGACTGAGCAGACCGATCGGCGCAGTTTTCTAGCGCGCTACTCGGCGGTTATGCGGGAACTGCTGTACGACGCCCTGTGCACCAGTGGTGAACTGTTCAAAATCATCGTGCCGATCAGCATTATTACCCGCTTTTTGCAACAGTGGGGTTTGGTCGATCAACTCGGGGTATTGCTTGGTCCGGTGATGGAGCTGGTTGGCTTGCCGGGGCAAATCGGTCTGGTCTGGGCGACGGCAATGCTTACCAACCTTTATGGCGGCATGGTGGTATTTGCCTCGGTTGCGCCCGGTTTGGATTTGACCGTTGCTCAGGTGACGGTGCTGACAACGATGATGCTGGTCGCACACGCGCTGCCGGTGGAACTGCGCATCGCCCAAAAAGCGGGGACCCGCTTTCGTGCTATGGCCCTGCTGCGGGTCGGTGGTGCCTTGCTGCTCGGTTGGTTGCTGCATTTTGTTTATCAGTTGACGGGGACCTTGCAGCAGGCCAATCAGGCGATCTGGAATCCACCGGCGGTCGATCCAGCCTGGAGCGCGTGGCTGTTTGCCGAGCTGCGTAACATGCTGTCGATCTTTTTGATTATTCTCAGTCTGATGGCCTTGCTGCGGCTGCTGAAAAAAATCGGCATCACCGACCTGATGACCCGATTGCTCGAACCGCTGCTGGCCTTGCTCGGCATGGGGCGGGCGGCGGCGCCGCTGACTATTATCGGTATGACACTTGGCATTGGCTACGGTGGCGCGCTGCTCATCCGCGAAGCCCAAAGCGGAGGGTTGAGCAAGCAGGATGTTTTTGCTTCGTTGGCGATGCTGGGCCTCTGTCATAGTTTGATTGAGGATACCTTGGTGATGCTGCTGCTCGGCGGGCACCTTTCGGGAGTCTTTTGGGGGCGTTTGCTGTTCTCGCTGCTGGTGACCTTTCTCCTCGGTCTGTTGATCAAACGGTTGCCGCAGTCTGTTTTTGAGCGTTATCTGGTGCGGCGCACTATCGCCGACAAACCCGGCTCGAATGAGGTGAACTGTTGTTGATATCGCTGATCGTCGCTATGGCGCAGAACCGGACTATTGGTGCCAATGGCAAACTGCCCTGGCATTTGCCGGGCGATCTGCAGCGGTTCAAGCAGATTACCATGGGGCAGAGTTTGCTGCTGGGGCGCAAGACCTATCAGTCGATCGGCCGACCATTACCGGGGCGAGAGATGATCGTGCTCAGTCATAATAGCGATTTTCGCGCTGCCGGCTGCCAGGTGGTGTCTTCACTTTCGGCGGCTCTGGCGGCGGTCAAAACCGAGCGACTATTTATCTGCGGTGGCGAAGATATCTATCGTCAGGCGTTGCCGCTGGTCGCAAAAATTTATCTGACGGAACTGCTGCAAGAGGTCGCTGGCGACAGCCATTTCCCGTTGCTGCCGGCCGACCAGTATCAGCTGGTGCACTCTGAAGAGCTGGTTGATGCCGGGCAGGCCTGCCGGTTTAGTATTCTGCAGCGCTGAAGAAGCTTAGCGCTGCTTGGTTTGCGTTTCGGAGAAGAGGTGAATCGCTTTTTCTGCCTGATAGCGACCAATTTCAATCAGTTCGGCTGCCCGGTCGAATTCGTACATGGTGCAGCAGTCTTTGGGAATCTCGATGAGGATGTCCGGGCTGTAGGCGGCCAGCATAAAGCGAGCGATGCTGTTTTGCATGACATCGATACTTTGCGAGATGATCTCGAAAAAGCCAGCGTCCTCCTGCTTGTGGTTGTTCTGGAAGCCATTGATAAACTCGATCACCATCTGATGATATTTGTTGCGCGTCGCTACTGGAATCGCCACCGGCACTGGCTGCGCAAGCGGTTCATCGCCTTTGCCGCTTAAACTGACGGCGATGGTCAGGTCGGTAATGTCGTGCAGAGTCGGGGCGATCGGGATTGGGTTCATCAGTCCGCCGTCGACCAGTTTGCGCCCCCGGTAATCAACCGCAGAAAAGATCGTCGGGAAGGCGATGGAGGCGCGGATGGCATCGAACAGTGGTCCCTTGGAAAACCAGAGCTCCTTGCCCCGTTCCAGTTCGGTGGCGACGGCGGTGAAGGAGATCGGCAAGTCCTCGATGTTGCGGGCACCAATCAACTCCCGCAGGGTGTTGATGATCTTTTGCCCTTTGAAGACCGCCGAACCGCTGAAGGAAACATCAAGCAGGCGCAGCATATCGATGGTTTCCAGCGCACAGACCCAGTTGCGGTAGTTATCCAGCTCGCCGGTTGCATAGATACCTCCGACGAGTGCCCCCATAGATGATCCCGAGATCGATTCGATCTTGAAGCCCTGCTCTTCGAGCACCTCAATCACACCGATATGGGCCAGCCCGCGGGCACCACCGCTACCCAATACCAGCGAGACGGTCTGCTGTTTATTTTTCATCTTTTCCTCGCAAACAGCGGTTTTCCTGGGGGGAAAAGCAGGTTTTTTGCCATGTTCGGTCTGTTCTTCAAGTCTAGTCGCTTTAGTTGTTCCGTCAATGGCATGTGGATTGCGGAGTAAGCCTTGAACGAGTATGGTGATGAGGTCTTTTCACTTTAGTCAAAAGGGGATGAACAAATGAATAAAGCCTTTCTGCTGGTTCTGTTGTTACTGGTGGGCTGTGGCCCGAAAACTTTTAACTATGGTGCCTTGCCAACGGCGTTGCCGCAACTGGTCGTGCAGGCCGAAGGGAGCGTCAAGGCGACCCCCGATTTACTGCAGATGCGGCTAGGGGTTGTTACTGAAGGAGCGCAGGCCGGGACGGCGGTGGATAACAACAATCAGCGGATGGCTGCGGTGATGGCGATGCTGAGAGAAATCGGTATCGGCGATGCGGATATGGCCACCGGACAGTTTCAGATTCGCCCTGAATGGAGCCGTCCGCCGCGACCGACCCCCGCCGACTGGCAACGACAGATTGTCGGCTACCAGGTGAGTAATGAGTTGTTGATCTCCACCACCCAGGTCGCGCTGGCCGGTCAGCTGCTCGGCCTGGCGCAGCGGGCAGGAGCCAATCAGATCGGTGGCCTGCAATTTAGCCTGGCCGATCCGAGCGAACATCGCCAACGGGCGATTGAAAAAGCCATCGAGCGGGCGATGCGTAAAGCCGAGACGATGGCTTTGGCCGCCGGTGTTAAATTGGGAGCGGTACAGTCGCTCAGCCTCGGTTCGACCGGCGGGGCTCCGCAGCCGCGACTGATGATGGCCGAAGCGCGGATGGCTGGTGCCGAACCGGTTCCGGTTGCGGCTGGGCAGGTTGAAGTAGCAGCCGCAGTGACGATTGTCTACCGGTTGGAAGAGGGGGCAAAGGAGTAAGCTTTTGCTGAAACTTGTCAGGCTGCCCCTTTAAACTTTATGTCATGCTATGAAACTTTCCTCTGTCCTCAACTTCCACTAAAAAGGAGGTCAGAATGATCACCGTTAAAAAGAACCGCACCGCCAGTTTTGATGTCGATCCGCAGCGTGGATTCACGCCCTTCTGCCCCAACGAACTGCCGGTGGCCGAAGGCGACCAGATTTCCGCCGAGCTCAACGCGCAGGCGGCTTTTGCCGTCGTTCGTCTGGTCAGTAAAGACTGTCATCCTGCCGCCGCGCCTTGGGTCGCCAAATCCCCGAATGAGATCATGACGCCGGTTGGCGACGAATTTCCCGGTCTGGATATCAAGTGGCCGCCGCACTGCGTGGTCGGGACCGAAGGGAATCGTTTGATCCCCGGCCTGCCGGAGGAGAGCAACTACGATCTATTGATTGAAAAAGGTCAGGATCCGCTTAAACATCCCTACGGCGCCTGTTATCAGGATCTGGCGGAAACAGAAACGACCGGTGCGATTGAGTGGTTACAAAAGCGTTCGATTGACAGTGTGATCGTCGGCGGATTAGCCACCGATTATTGCGTCAAAACGACAGTCCTGCAGCTCTGCCGGGCCGGCTTTCGGGTGATTGTCAATCTGGCCGCCTGCCGTGGGGTCGCTCTGGAGAGCAGCGCCACCGCCATTGCCGAGATGGGCGCCGCCGGTGCGGAGTTGATCAGCGACAGCCGCGAACTGGCGGCGATATGAATCCTGTTAAGTTGGACCGCTGGCTGATCGACAGTCTGCTCGATACCGATCTCTACAAGATCACCATGCTGCAGGCCTATTACCATGCCCCGGAGTTTCGCACTGTCGATGTCGAATGGAAGTTTGCCTGCCGCAATACCAACGGCTTCGATCTGGCGGCGCTGATTCCGGAAATCCTCCGCCAGTTGAAACATGTCTGCACCTTGCGCTTCCGTGACGCAGAGCTCGAATACCTGACGACATTCCCCTTTATCAAACCGGACTTCATTGAATTTCTGCGCATCTTTCATCTCGATATGCGTTTTGTCCATCTGCAGCCGAAGGGAGAGGATCTCGACCTGCGTTTCCGTGGGCCGCTGATTCATGTCACGCTGTTTGAAATCTATACCCTGGCGATTATCAGTGAGCTGCACACCGAGGTTCATTGCGCTGGCATCGATCTGGCGGTGGCGCGGGAGAAGTTGGCGCAGAAAATTGACCTGCTGCGGGCACAAGGCGAAATGCCCGGTTTTACCTTTGCCGATTTCGGCACCCGGCGGCGGGCCAGCAAGGCTTGGCAGGCAGAGGTGTTGCTGACCCTTAACCGTCAGCTGCCGCAGTATTTTTCCGGGACCAGCAGTTTGCATTTCGCCTGCAGCCTCGACCTGCGACCGATCGGCACCATGGCGCATGAATGGCTGCAAAGTTGGCAGGCGGTAACGCGCTTATCCGATGCGCAGAAAGCGGCCTTGGAAGGTTGGGTGCGCGAGTATCGTGGCCGGCTTGGCATCGCCCTGACCGATTGCTATTCGATGGATTCCTTCATGCGTGATTTTTCTGACCCCTATTTCGGCAAGCTCTACGACGGTTTGCGCCACGACAGCGGCTGTCCGCTGCAGTGGGGGGAAAAGGCGATTGCCATGTACCGTGACATGGGGATAGATGCGGCGAGCAAAACCCTGGTTTTTAGCGACAGCCTCAATTTTCCGCGCATGATCGAGATCTATAAGCTGTTTAAAGGGCGGGCGAAGATCTCCTTTGGGATCGGCACCAATCTGATGAACGATGTCGGTAATCTGCCGCTCGATATTGTGATCAAGATGGTTGCCGCTGGCGGCAAACCGGTGGCGAAAATCTCCGATGAGCCGGGCAAGAGTATGTGTGAGGATCTTGACTATTTGCGTTATCTGGCCTCGGTTTATGGGATTGATCCGGCGACGGTGCGGATTAATGAATAATTGAATCAAGGTCGCGGGGTGGCGGAATCAGCGGGGATTAGATTTCCACTCCCCTTTGTCGCTGCCGGAGCGGAATAGGTATTTGGGGAGATTTGCCGCGAGGTTAAGCGCAGCGCATTGGAGCGGCCCCCCAATATCTATGGAGCGGAGGTTCCCGCAACGCGGGCAGAGGCATTGGGGTCGTTTTCTTTTGCTTCTGTTTTCTTTATCGATACAAAGAAAATGAAGTCGGCTGGCAGGGCGAGACCTGCCGGTGTTGTTTTTGCCAAAATACAGTCAAAATCAAGGTCGCGGGGTTGCGCCCCCGCCCGGCGCCTTCATTTCTTTGTGCGCCCAAAGAAACGAAGCAAAGAAATGCGCCCGACCTCCTTGCCCGCTTGCAGCGGGTTCCCTGCGTTGCGTTCCACTGTGCAGCGCAGAAAAAAACTCGCCTAGCGGCTCAAACAGTTTTTCTTCGAAACCCTGCACAGCTGCACTGCACTGCGGCGGCGTCACACGGGATGGTGCCATCAGCTGTTTTTTCCGCGTCCCTATTCACTATCGCCACTCAAATTGTTCCACAACTGTTCATACGGCAACAGCAGAAAATCGATACTCAGGCGTTGCTGCTTCTCCCGCAGGGTAAAGCCTTTGGCGAGAATCGCCTGCTCGATCCCTGGCATGTGCAGTGCTCCCCAGGGGATGACGATGGTATCGTATTTGAACAAGGCTTTTGGCAGATAGCGCAGCAGCGCCGCGTTGCGTTTTTTCACCAGATCGTCCATCACAATGCGATTGGTTTCGGCGGTGGCGTTTTTTTCGCTCCACAGATTGAAGTCGCGAAAGCCTTCGGCCAGGGAGTCGCTGTTGAGGATGTATTTGGCCAGGGCGTTGAGGATGGCAATGGTTTGGGCGTCAAACTCTTGCAGATCGATATCGGCCGGGAGGATATCGGTTGTTGCTGTGACCCGGTCATCCAATTGATCGAGGCTGTCCGCGCTGATCACCCGGCCATCAAATGGCATCTGCTCCTGTGAGGCCAAGCCCAGCAGGTCGGCAATTTTCTGGTAGCTGAAGTCCCCCTCCAACCGCCCGGTTTTGTCACTGACTCCCTCGGCCAGCAGAATCGCCTGCTGCCCTTGCAGCGAAGTGGTTAACTGGTCGTAATAGGCCTGTTGACCGAGATGAATCATGCTGGTCAGACGGATGGTTTTATCATGTTTATGGTAGTTTTTTTCGACCATGTACAGGCCGTTCGGTTTGAGCCGGATGAAATTAGCCGTGCTCTCTTCGATCACGTTACTGGCGGTTGCGAAGCATAGCAGCACGATGACCAGCGGCAGCAACGGGATGCTGATCAGGGTAAAGCCCAGCAGGTTGCGTCCGCTGAAACAGGGCCCGGCGAATTGGCTGTTGACCAACAGGCGACTTTTTTTATTGATCGTCAGATTAAGCTGCAGAACCAGTACGCCGAGGAGCAACTGGCCAATGGCGGCGTAAAAGCGGTAATCATCACCGACGACATGTTCCAGCGGCCAGAAATCGAGCATTCCCCAGAGCAGGTACACCAGCGGTGGCACCAAAACCAGTTTTGGCAGGTGCTTGTTAAAAGCAAAGCCGGGAGAGAGCAGCAGGCCGAGAAAGATCGCCAGACCAGTGGCGAAGCTCGGCAGCGAATGCAGGGTGGTCATGCCGAACAGGCGGTAGAGCAGCGCATCGGCGATGCCAAGACCGGCGGCGTTGACGAAGATAATCAGAAATGCATTGGAGAGTGTTTTCATAAAACCGTCTGCCTGTTTGAGAGTGGACAGGATTACCGAGTTTCTGCGGGGTAAATATACAGCAAAAGGGGAGTGGTTGCCGGGAAAAAGCTCATTGTTCTTTGCCGGGAGGGCGAATGTCAGGCGCTGGTTCTAAAAGCCACACCCTGAGTTCGCTCAGTGCTGTTGACGCCAGCAGGTAGGGTTGTTGTTGCCGTAAGGTGCGTTGTTGGATTTCCTGCAGCAGTCTGCTGAGCGACCAGGTTTCAACGGCACCTTTGTTTACCGCAGGAAGTTCCGAAACGTAGCCCCACATATGTTGCAGCGCATTGCGCAGCCCACCCGCGCTCGGGCAGTTCCGCAACTGTTCCGTAAACAGTTTTACCAGCGCCGAAAAATCATCGTCTGGCTTCATTTTGGCAATTTCCGGACCCAATTTTTTGTACAGATTGACATCGCGAGCCAGCAGCGAATATTTATGCTGACTCCAGAGCTGTTGAGCGGTTTTTGGTAAGGGGATGCGGCCCTGTTCTTTCTGCCGATATTTATCCGCGAGGATTTTTACCTGCCGGCCGGGCTGATCGATATAGCTTTTCGGCCACTGGTCTTTGCGCTCGCAGGTGGTCACCGGAGTTTTATCGCAATAGCCGCGCAGCGCCATTTCGGCGGCCAGCAATTGGTGGCGTTGCCGCAGTGCCCAGCCATAACCGACCCAGCGCAGCGTCTCGGGGTGTCTGGCATAGCCTTTTTTCCCCTTGGTCAGAATCGAGACAATACCGTGCAGTTCACGGTGTTCGCCGAGTAGACTCTGCCGGTTCAAATAGCCCGGATCTATATCCCAGATGCGCATGGCGTTCCTTGGTGGGGAGCAGCGTCACCGTTTCCAGCTATTTACAGCTTATCGTTATCCCTCTATCATTGCTGGCATATGGATGTCTTTTTTAGCCTGCTGAAAGGTTGTTGGTCGTGGAAATCGAGATATGGCAGTATTTTACAGTTTTTTTGCTGATCGGTTTTTCCGGCTTTATCGATTCGATCGCCGGCGGGGGCGGATTGATTTCGGTGCCGACCTATCTTGCGTTGGGGATGCCAGCCGACTTTATTCTCGGCACCAATAAGTCGGTCAGTTCAACCGGCACTTCGTTCGCCGTATTCCGCTATATTCGCAGTGGCACCATCATCTGGCCGACCGTTATTTATGCGATTGTTGCTGCCCTGATCGGCTCGGCAATCGGTGCCTCTCTTGCGTCCTACCTGTCGCGTAGCCTGATTTTTGCCCTGCTGCTGGCGGTGATCCCGATCCTGTTTTATCTCCAGGCCAGACACCTGCAGGCGGAGCGGGTCAAATTCGATCTGACGCGACGGCAGGTGATCTCTCGTGCCATTCTCGCCGGTTTTTTTATCGGCGGTTATGACGGTATCTTCGGTCCCGGTACCGGCACTTTTCTGTTGCTGGCATTCATGATTTTTCTGCAGATGAGCACTCGTGAAGCCAGTGCCAACGCCCGCATCGTCAACTACGCCTCGAACGTTTCGGCCTTTATCTACTTTTTGATTCAGGGGCGAATTTACTGGCCGGTTGCCCTGGTGGCGATTGTCGGTTCGATCTGCGGCAACTGGCTCGGCAGCGGGCTGGTGATCCGCAATGCTGACAAGGTCGTGGTGCCGGTGTTCCGTTTTGTCTTGCTGCTGTTGATGCTGAAGTGCAGCTACGATTTGTTTCTGGCGTAAGCCGCAGGGTCAGATAAGGTTTTTACTTTTCCGGTCAGCCAATAATCAGCAATGCGAGGTAGGGCGCGACATTGAAGACCAGAAAGACGATTTTGAACAGACCGAGAAACGAATAAATGATGGCGTTGAAGGTTTCGCGCGGCAGCGGGAAAAATCTGTTTTGCAGGCGGTAGACCAGATCGGGGGTAAACATGCAGAACACTGTCCACAGGGTCAGAATGCCAGCGTTGATAACTGTGCACCAGCCGAAGAAGGCTGTCAGCGTCGGGATATCCATAATGCCACTCCTTGTTTTTCGTCTATGGCCGCAGCTTAAGTCTTGATGTCCGACCATACAGCAAACTCATTGCCGCTTGGTTCTGTAAAGTGGAAACGTCGCCCACCCGGAAAAGCAAATATTGGTTTGCTCACCTTGCCGTCGGCACTTTCAATCTTTGCCAGAGTTGTCTCTAGTTCCTGACTGTAGAATACCAGCAGGGCACTGCCCTTTGCGGTGGTTGCGACCAAGTCGGACAGGTAAAAGCCGCCGTTGATTCCTTGATTGGAAAAGGCACAGTATTCGGGACCGAAATCTTCGAATGACCAGCCAAAGACTTGCTCAAAGAAAGCTTTTGTCGCGCGTAAATCCCGGGCGGGGAATTCGACATAATTTAGTTTTTCGTGCTCGTTCATGGCCGTGTCCTTTTTGTTGATCAGTCAGCAAACACCGTGCGGCAGAAATCGCTTAAGAGTTGTACCAGTTCGCTGCGGTGGTGTTGAAAAATTTCTGTCCCATGCGCATCCCCGGAGTAGATCTTCAGCACTTTCGGCGCGCTCAACAGCTGATACATCCTGCGGGTATCGGCGGCACAATCGTCATCGGCTGAGTTTATCAACAGCTTCGGGATGTTGATGCCGGCCAGTTCCGCAGTACTGTAAAAGGTCGTGCCTTCATATTCGATCGGCGCGGAAATCGCCACGACCCCGACCAGCGATTGATCTTTGTCGGGATTGGCGGCAACTTTTATCGAGGAGACACCGCCGCGGCTGGCACCGAGCAAAATGATCTGTTCGGCCCCCTGGCTACGGAGAAACCTTATCGCAGCTTCAAGTAGAGGGGTCTGGTCGTCGCCCAGCTGTAAATAATCATAACGAAGGATCATGTAGTTATTGGCCGCGAAGGTGGCCACCAGCGGCTGCCACTCTTTTTGGCAATTGGTGTCCATGTTGGAGAGGATAATCGCTTTTGTCCCACGACCGGTCAGTGTGCCATTGATCGGTCGTGTCGTATCTGCAGATATTGGTGCCGAAAAGCTGATCGGGGCACTGACGGCATGTGGTTTGGCTGGCTGCATGAGCGGCTTTCCCTCGCGTTTTCGCGTTTATTCCTTCAGCATTGCCAGCACCGCCAGGGCCGCTGCTTCGGAGGATGCGGGATTCTGCCCGGTTATCAGATTGCCGTCGGTGGTTGTATAGGGAGACCAATCATCGGATTTTGAGTAGTTTGCACCTTTGGCTTTTAACTCATCTTCCAGCAGAAAAGGGACCACCTCGGTCAGTTGCACGGCGGCTTCTTCCGAGTTGCTGAATCCCGTGACCGACTTCCCCTTGACCAGCGGGCTGCCATCTTGATTTTTGCTGTTTTTCAGCACGGCAGGGGCGTGACAAACTGCCGCCACCGGTTTTCCCGCGGCATGCATGCTTTCAATCAAGGCGATCGAATCTGGATTTTCGACCAAATCCCACAAGGGACCGTGACCACCGGGATAAAAAATCGCATCGTAATCGTCGGTTGAAACCCCGCTCAGTTTCAGTGTCTTGGCCAAAGCCGCCTGCGCTTCGATGTCGCCGTTAAAACGTTCCGTAGCGGCGGTTTGAAAATCTGGCTCAGCGCTCTTCGGATCGAGCGGTGGCTGGCCACCAGCGGGGGACGCCAGGGTGATTTCGGCACCGTCATCTTTAAAGACGTAGTAGGGGCTGGCGAATTCTTCCAGCCAAAAACCGGTTTTGGCTCCCGTGTTTCCGAGTTGATCGTGTGACGTCAGCAGCATGAGGATTTTCATGGTGATTCTCCTTTCGTTCTCCAGAGAATAGCACTGCATTAGGACTTGTGGTTTGGCGCTGCGATTTAAGTTGGCAATTCGGCTATGCACTCAATTTCTACCAGCGCGTCCAATGGGTTTTGTTTGACGGCAATCGTTGTCCGGCTCGGTTTGTGTCCCTGAAACGTCTCTGCATAGACCTTGTTCATGCCTCTCCTCCTTCGAAAAATTCAGCAATTGGGAACCACGCTAAGTTGAACAAACGAAAAAACGCCTGCCGGTTTGCAACCGTCAAGCGTCCATTATTCTAATTCGTTCTTGCTGTCCACGATTGCCCCCTGAATAACGTGACAATCACCGCACCCTATTGCAATCGGTTGCGCATGTCAATCGTCAGATTCTACCGGAGGATTAAGGTATCAGCCGACCTGACAATCGATCGGCGCTTGCCCTTCGGTCATTTCGAGATAATCTTTTCCCCACTGGTACATCTGCTGCAGAATCGGCACCACGCTCTGGCCCCGTTCGGTCAGCGAATATTCGACCCGTGGTGGCACTTCGGCGTAAACTTGGCGATGGATCAGACCATCGGCTTCAAGTTCGCGCAATTGCTGGGTGAGCATCTTCTGTGTCACTTTGGCAATGCGTCGTTGTAATTGGCTAAAACGCAGGGTTTTAAAGCTTAAATGCCAGAGGATCAGCGATTTCCATTTGCCGCCGATGATCTCCAGGGTGACAGAAACGGTGCAGCGGTAATTGTCATTCTGGTTCATAACTTATCCAAATCATGCAATAGTTTCTTTTTGGGTACTACAGTACAAAAAAGTGGGTACTTGTGTTTGCTGGTGGTACCAGTTAGTTTTATAGCAACCTAGTAAATAAAGCAAATCATTCCCATCCCAACCGAAGGAGAGCGTACATGTCTCAGGAATTCAAGGCACTGCTGGTTGAGCAGCCGGAGAAAAAGGTTTTTACCCGTAATATTATCACTCGCAAGGTTGCCGATCTTCCGGACGGTGAACTGGTCGTTAAGGTGCATTACTCCTCGCTCAATTTCAAGGATGCCCTCTCCGCCGTTGGCAACCCCGGAGTTTCACGTAATTTTCCGCATACACCGGGGATCGATGCTGCTGGTGAGGTGGTGGAGTGTAGCGACGCTTCTTTTGTGCCGGGCGATAAGGTGATCGTCACCAGTTATGACCTGGGGATGGGAACTTCCGGCGGTTTCGGCCAGATGATCCGCGTGCCGAGTAAGTGGGCGCTGAAATTGCCGGAAGGTTTGAGTCTGAAAGAGAGCATGATGCTCGGCACCGCCGGCTTGACGGCTGCTCTGTCGGTGCAGGAAATTGTCGATAACGGTGTGGTTCCAGAATCCGGTCCGATTCTGGTCACCGGGGCGACCGGTGGCGTCGGCAGTTTGGCGGTAGCGATGCTCGCCAAGGCCGGTTATCAGGTGACGGCGGTCACCGGTAAGATGGATCAGGAAGATTACCTGAAGAGCCTAGGTGCAGAGCGGGTCATCAGTCGTGAAACCCTCATGAAGGGGAGTGATCGGCCGATGCTGAAACCCACCTGGGCGGGTGTTGTCGACTGTGTCGGTGGCGAGATGCTGGCTTGCGCGATCAAATCGACCCTGCCGCTGGGGACGGTCACCTGCTGCGGGCTGGTTGGCTCTCCCGAGTTGCCGGTCAATGTCTTTCCCTTTATTCTGCGCGGTGTGCGCCTGATCGGTATCGATTCCGCCGAATGCCCAATGGAACCACGCCTCAAAGTTTGGCAACGTTTGGCCTCTGGCTGGAAGCTGGATACTCTGGAATCGATGGTCGATGAAGTGACCCTCGACGGTTTGGAAGAAAAGATCCAGGCAATGCTCAAGGGCGGTCTTAAGCGGCGGGCGCTGGTGAATTTGCTCGAGAGCTGAAACTGTTTGAAAATTGCTGAAAAAAACGACCGGGTGCTCCCCGGTCGTTTTTTTTATCCTCGCAGCGATTGCCAGCGGGCAGAACAACGGTAAAATTGTCGACTATGGAACTGTGGTTGTTTTACTTTCAATCGAGGGGGTGGCATGTCCGAATCTTTGCTGCAACAAGATTTCTTTGCCGAAATTCATCGCGGTGGGCGTCTGCAGGACCGGTTGGCCAACGCTCACCAAATGTTTTCCTCTCAGTATCCGGGGCTTGACCGGATCGGTATTGCTCTCTTTGATGATTCAACCCAACAAGTGAAGACCTTTCTCGCCAGTCCGGCGGTTGAAAATTCATTGATAAACTATCGCCTGCCACTCGTTGAAGCGGGATCCCTGGCTTCCGCAGCGGTCCCCGGACAGGCACGGATCGTCAATGATTTGCAACTTTTTGCCGAAGGGAAGCAGGAACATACCAAGAAAATATGGGACCTTGGTATGCGTGCCAGCTATACCTTGCCGATATTTGAGCAGGGGGTTTTATGTGGGTTTGTTTTTCTGAACTCCCGGCAGAAAGATTATTTCGGGCCGAATATCCTCGGGCAGGTTTCGCTGTTTGCCCATTTTCTGATGCAGATGGTGCTCACTCATCAGGCCACGCTACGAACCTTGGTCGCCGCTTTGCGGATTACCAGCAAAATGATGCATTACAAAGATCCGGAAACGGGTAACCACCTGGAACGGATGGCGCGTTTTTCCCAGCTGATTGCCGAGGAAATGGTTGCCCAGCAGCAGATTGTTCTCGACGATGAAGGCATCGATCATCTCTATCGTTATGCCCCTTTGCACGATATTGGCAAGGTGGGTATTCCTGATGGGATTCTGCTCAAGCCAGGGCAGCTCGATGGGCAGGAATGGTCAGTGATGAAAACTCACTCCGGAATCGGCCGGATGATTGTCGACCAGTTAATCAAAGACTTTGATTTTTCCTCCTTGCCCGATATCGAAACCCTGCGGCATATTGCCGAACTCCATCATGAGAAGATTGATGGCAGCGGCTATCCGCACGGACTCAGCGGAGAGCAGGTGCCGTTTGCCGCACGGATTATCAGTGTCAGCGATATCTTCGATGCTTTGACCTCAGAACGACCCTATAAGGAAGCCTGGTCCAATCAGGCCGCCTTTGTCGAGCTGGAAACGTTGGTCGGTAAAAATCGGATTGATGGCAGTTGTGTTGCGGCGTTGCGGGGCCAGATCGCGGATGTCGACCGGATCCAGCAGCTATTCAGTGACCGCTGAATAGGTCTTCCTTTTTCTGCTATTTATCTATCCTGATGGGTGGCTCTTTGCTACCATGCCGCAATGATTCCACTGGTTGATAGCCATATTCATCTTGATGCTCCGGAGTTGCGTGGTAGTGGGGTCCACCTGTTGCCAGAAGCGCGGCGACAGGGGATTGATACTTTTATCGTTCCCGGCGTGCGGGTCAGCGGCTGGCAGGGTTTGGTCGAATTGGCGGCAAAGGAAGATGACGTCTACGCGGCGCCCGGTTTACACCCTGTTTATGCCGAGCAATGGTCGGAAGCGGCCGCTCAGCAGTTACGCGCACTGTCGATCCATTGCAAGGTGATTGCCCTGGGTGAAATCGGCCTTGATGGTGCGGTCGGTCCTTCACTGTCGCTGCAGGAACAGGTGTTGCGCGAGCAGCTGCAGATTGCCCTGGAGGCAAAGCTGCCGGTTCTTCTCCATGCCCGACAGGCGACCGGACGACTGTTGGAGATCCTCCGGGAACTGGATATCGGTCCGCAGGTCGGTGGTATCTGGCATGGTTTTTCCGGTAGTTTGCAGGTCGCGCAGCAGCTGGTCGCGCTCGGTTTCAAGATCGGCGTTGGGCCGATTCTGCTGCGAGCATCTGCCCGTAAATTACCGCAGGCGGTTTTAGAACTTCCCGCTGCGGCGCTGGTGCTGGAAACCGATCTGCCCGATATGGCAAGTCGGCCGGATGCCTTGGTCGCTGTTGCGCAGAAGGTTGCCGAACTGCGCGGCTGTTCGTTGGCTGAGGTCGCCCGGTCTACTACGAACAATGCTCGTGGGCTGTTTGCCAAGATGAATTAATCCTTGTAGGGGCGACCTGGAGGTCGCCCCTACGGTAATAAAGAAGCAGGTAATTTATATGTCGGAACATCGCTTTTCCCGGATGCAGCTGCTGGTCGGCGCGGAGCAGATGAACAAGCTGAAAACTGCCTCGGTGGCGATTTTTGGCATCGGTGGGGTCGGTAGTTATGCCGCCGAAGCATTGGCGCGGGCCGGAATCGGTAAATTAACCCTGGTCGACTTTGACGAGATTTGCGTCACCAACGTCAATCGGCAGATTCACGCCCTCGATGGCACCATTGGTCGGTCCAAGGTCGAAGCAATGGCCGAGCGCTGCCGGGCGATCAATCCGCAGGCGGAGGTTGTGCCGATCCACAAATTTTATGACGCGCAAGCCAGCGAGGAACTGCTGGCCTCCGGTTACGATTATGTCCTCGATTGTATCGATCACATCACTGCCAAGTTGCACTTGCTGCAAAGCTGTCATCAACAGGGCCTGCCGATCATCGCTTCGATGGGCGCGGCCAATAAGCTTGATCCGACCCAGCTTGAGGTGGCCGATATCGCCAAGACCAAGAAGTGTCGTCTGGCGCGGATCATCCGCAAGGAACTGCGCAAGCGGGGCATCGAGAAGGGCATCAAGGTGGTTTATTCGACCGAAGAATTCCGTCCCTTAAGCGATGAGACGGCGGTCTGCGCTGAAAACTGCGTCTGTCCGAACAAAGAAGAGCAGCAGTGGAGTTGCGACGACCGGAGGGTGGTCCTCGGCAGCTCCTCTTATATTCCGCCATTGTTCGGTCTGACCATGGCCGGTGAAGTGATCCGTTCCATGCTCGGGGAGATCGATTGATGGACGCCTATTTCTGGCAACTTCCGCTGTTGTTTGTGGTCGGCATTGTCGCCGGCATTCTCAATGTGCTGGCTGGCGGCGGTTCCTTGCTGACCCTGCCGCTGCTGATCTTTATGGGCTTGCCGTCGGCGGTCGCCAACGGCACCAATCGCATCGCCATTTTCTGTCAGAATATTTTTGCCATTCGGGGTTTTCGCAAGCGCGGCGTGATGCCGATGGAGTTGGCGTTACTTTGTACGCCGCCAGCTTTGCTCGGTAGTTGGGTCGGCGCCAACCTGGCTATCACTCTCGATGATCAAATGTTTAACCGGCTGCTGGCGCTGATTATGCTCGGCGTGCTTATCTTTACCGCCGTTGACCCGATGAAGCGCTTTCGCCAGGAGAATGTCACTTTTGGCGCTTGGCGTAAGGTTATATTGGTCATTTCCTTTTTTGCTGTCGGCGTTTACGGTGGCTTTGTGCAGGCCGGGGTCGGTTTTTTGGTGATTACTGCCCTGTTGGTCCACGGACTCGATTTGGTTCGGATCAATGCCATCAAGGTGTTCGTCATTTTCGCCTACACATTTATCGCCCTTGGGGTGTTTGTCTACCACGATCAGGTCAATTATATGCTTGGTTTCGCCCTGGCGGCCGGCAATTCCATCGGCGGTATGCTCGGCCCGAAACTGGCGGTGGATAAAGGGCACGAGTGGATCAAGAAGGTGGTCAGTCTGACGGTTCTGGTGTTTGCCATGAAGCTGCTGTTTTTCCCTTGAACCGTATCCTGACCCCAGTGCTGGTTCGGATGCTGTTGACTGCTGCTGAAGCAGCACGTATCATGAAAGGTAAACCTTCCGTGTGAGGGTTTTTTCTATGTTGAACCGATGAAAAGACGGCAACTGCCGTCGGGAAGAGACAGATGGCTTTACTGAAAATATTGCACTACCCGGAACCACTGTTGAAGCAGAAGTCGGTACCAGTGACCGAATTTGATGACGAGCTGCGGCAGCTGGCTGAAAATATGGCTGAAACCATGTACGATGCGCCGGGGGTCGGTCTGGCTGCCCCGCAGGTCGGAGTGCTTAAGCGCTTCATCGTCCTCGACTGTTCGCCCAGTGAAGAACCTCCCGATCTGATCTTTGCCGCCAACCCGGAAATTATCGCCGGCGAGGGTGATTCATTGGAAGAGGAGGGCTGCCTGTCGGTGCCCGGTTTCTGGGCCAACGTAAAACGTTTTGAAACCGTCACCATGCGTTACCAGGATGTCAACGGTGACACCCATGAGCGTACTGCTGATGGTCTGTTGGGAATTTGTTTTCAGCATGAAATCGACCATCTGGAGGGGCTTTTGTTCGTCGACCGGCTCTCGCCGCTGAAGCGATCATTGTTCCGCAAAAAATATCTAAAAATGTTGAAGGAGCGGGAGCAAGAACATGAAGCCTGAAACCATCCGTACTGTCTTTATGGGGACGCCCGAGTTTGCCCTGGCAACCCTGGAAGGTCTGATCGACTTCGGTCTGAATCTGGTCGGAGTTTATACTCAGCCTGACCGGCCCAAGGGGCGCGGCAAAAAACTGGCGGCGCCACCGGTCAAAGAGTTGGCGTTGCAGCACCAAATTCCGGTTTTCCAGCCGCAGAAATTGCGCGATCCGGCGGTCGTCGAACAGCTCAAAGAGTTGCAGCCCGACTTGATCGTGGTGGTTGCCTACGGGCAGATCCTGCCAAAATCGGTCCTCGATATCCCGCAGCACGGCTGCATTAACGTGCATGCCTCGTTGCTGCCGAAATATCGCGGTGCTGCGCCGATTAATAAGTCGATTGTCGATGGTGAAAGCGAAACCGGCGTCACCACCATGTATATGGATGTCGGTCTTGATACCGGGGACATGCTGGTTAAGCGGTCTCTGGCCATTGGTGACACCGAAACCGCCGGTCAGGTGCATGATCGTTTAGCGCTGCTCGGTCGCGAGGCGATGGAAGAGACCCTCAAGCGGATTTGTGCCGGCACTCTGGTCGCCGAAAAGCAGGATGATGAATTGACCTGTTACGCGCCGATGATGAAAAAAGAGGATGGTTTGATCGACTGGAACCAACCGGCGATGACCATCCACAACCTGGTGCGTGGACTTGATCCCTGGCCGGGAGCTTACACCCACCTGGATGACGATGTACTGAAAATTGCCGCAACCAGTGTTGACCCCGAACTCTCCGGTGCGCCGGGTGAGATCCTTGCGGCGGATAAGACCGGCGTCAGGGTGGCCTGTGGGGACGGTGGGCTGGTGATCGGTGAGCTGCAACTGCCGGGCAAAAAACGCCTTGCCGCGGTCAACTTCCTTAGTGGTCGGCCGCTGTTTGTGGGCACCCGGTTAAGCTGAATAGTAATAAGTAACCAAGGAAAAAACGGAAAAAGGACAGTGTGAAATGAATACGATGCGAACCGTCATGTTGATGACCCTTTTGACTTTGGTTCTGGTCGGTGCCGGTGGTGCTCTCGGTGGCCAAGGTGGGGCTCTTTTTGCCTTAATCATGGCTGCCGTGATGAACCTTGGAAGCTACTGGTTTTCCGATAAGATCGTCGTCAAAATGTACAAAGGTGAAGAGGTGCAAAGCGGAGCCCTGTTTGAGGTTGTCGCCGAGCTTTGTCAGCGCAACAGTTTGCCGATGCCGAAGGTTTACATGTTGCCGCAGCCGACTCCCAACGCTTTTGCCACCGGCCGTAATCCGCAGCATGCCGTGGTCGCCGCGACCCAGGGGATTCTGCAGGTTCTTTCGCGCGAGGAGCTCAAAGGGGTCATGGCGCATGAGCTGGCGCACGTGCAGAACCGTGATATTTTGATCGGCTCGATCGCTGCAACCATCGCTGGCGCCATCAGCTATATGGCACATATGGCGCAATGGGCGATGATTTTCGGTGGCCGTGATGATGAAGACAGTAATCCGGTGGCGATGATTGCGATGATGATTCTGGCACCGATCGCCGCCATGCTGGTGCAGATGGCGATCTCCCGCTCCCGTGAGTATGTTGCCGATCAAAAAGGTGCCCAACTGTGCGGTAATCCACACTCGCTGGCCAACGCGCTGCGTAAACTGGAGTCCTCAAATCGGCAGATGCCGATGGAGAAGGCCAACGAGGCGACCGCGCACATGTTTATCGTCAATCCGCTTAAAGCTGGAGGTCTGCGTAAGCTTTTCTCTACCCACCCACCGATGGAAGAACGGATTCGTCGCCTTGAAGGGATGCAGATTTAATTGGCTTCACGACCGGACGACAGCCCACGCAGGGCTGCTTATGAAGTTTTATTGCGGGTTGACGAGGGTGCCTTTGCCGACCTGGTGCTCGATTCTACCCTGAATCGCTCGAACCTCGATGGCCGCGACCGAGGCCTGGTGACCGAATTGGTCTACGGTGTCTTGCGCCTGCGGATGCGGATCGACTTTGCCTTGGTGCAATTTTGCGACCGACCGTTGCGGAAAATCCAGAACGATGTGGTGCGGATCCTGCGATTGGGTGCTTATCAGCTGCTGGAACTGGACCGGATACCGGCCCACGCAGCGGTCAATTCGAGTGTGGAGCTGGCCCGCGAACTGGGACAGGACCAGTCTGCTGGTTTTATCAACGCCATTCTTCGTTCGCTGGAGCGAGGCAAGGCGGATATCGATTGGCCACAACCGGATAATATCCGTCGCTACCTGCAGCATGTTTGCAGTATGCCGGTCTGGTTGAGCAAAGAGGTGA
This sequence comes from Desulfuromusa ferrireducens, assembly GCF_055389805.1. Taxonomy (NCBI): domain Bacteria; kingdom Pseudomonadati; phylum Thermodesulfobacteriota; class Desulfuromonadia; order Desulfuromonadales; family Geopsychrobacteraceae; genus Desulfuromusa; species Desulfuromusa ferrireducens. The sequence goes on along the minus strand of NZ_AP042415.1, from coordinate 874,461 downwards.
TGCGTTTGCTGCCGAACGCCGAAGCACAGGCGCTCGGTGAAGCATTGGCCACTGCTGCTCCGTTTAGTTTGCGGGTCAACACGCTGAAGGCCGATCGAGAACAGGTCCTTTTCGCGCTGGAAGAGGCGGGTCATCAGGCGCGTGCCTGCACATACGCCCCAGAAGGGGTCATCATCGAGAAACGCGGTGAAGGGCGCTTGCCGGGCGATGCCGAGGGCTGGTATCAGGTGCAGGATGAGGCGAGTATGCTGATCGCCCATCTGCTTGACGCCAAGCCGGGGCAGAAAATTCTCGATGGTTGTGCTGCTCCGGGCGGCAAAACCACTCACCTGGCGGCCTTGACCGAGAATCAAGCGGAGATTGTTGCCCTGGATAAGCACCCACAACGGGTTGAGCTGGTTGAGCAGGGGGCGAAACGCCTCGGTTGCAGCGAGATCTACGCCCATCAATGGGATTTGACCGAACGTCCCGATGCGGACGAAGATCAGCGCTACGATCGGGTGCTGCTCGATGCACCCTGCAGTGGCCTGGGGGTGCTGCGGCGCAACCCGGAAAGTCGCTGGAACAAGTCGGCGGTCAATATCCGTGAGCTGGCTGAGTTGCAACAGGAAATCCTGTTTAATGTCGCGCCGCTGGTCAAGCCGGGCGGAAAATTACTCTATTCGGTCTGCAGTTTTTCAGTACTGGAAACCGATGAGGCGGTTAAGGATTTCCTTGCTGCCCATTCACAGTTTGTGCTTGAGGATCTGCGTGAGCATACCCCGCCGGAGTGGGACGATCTGTTCACTGACCAAGGTACCCTGCGCAGTTATCCGCATCGGCACGATGGCATGGATGCCTTTTTTGCTGCCCGCTTTAGGCGGCTGGACTGATTTTCTTGATCGCGAAAGGTTGGCGACCCATGGGTCGCCCCTACGTTGTTTATGTCATAGATTCGTTCCCATCTAGGGGCGACCTACAGGTCGCCCGATGTTTTGGAGTATCCCCATGATTAAAATCGCCCCCTCGATCCTTTCTGCTGATTTCGCCAAGCTTGGTGCCGAGATTCAAGCCATCGATGCCGCTGGTGCCGATTACGTGCATGTTGATGTGATGGACGGACATTTCGTGCCGAATATCACTATCGGCCCACTGATCGTCGATGCCATCCGCCCGGTGACCACCTTGCCGCTCGATGTGCATCTGATGATTGAAAACCCCGATCAGTACATTCCCGCTTTTGCCGAAGCGGGTGCCGATATCATCGTTGTCCACGCCGAGGCATCTATGCACTTGCATCGCTCCGTGCAGTTGATCAAGTCGCTGGGCAAAAAAGCCGGTGTTTCCCTTAATCCGGCAACGCCTCTCTCGGCCTTGGAAATGGTGCTACCTGATCTCGATCTGGCGCTGTTGATGACCGTCAATCCCGGTTTTGGTGGCCAATCGTTTATTGAAAACTGTTTGCCGAAAATTGCCGAACTGCGGCGGATGATTAGCGCGTTGGGACGACCGATCGAGCTTCAGGTCGATGGCGGAGTTAAGGCCGCTAATATCGAGCGGATCGCAGCTGCCGGGGCTGACGTGTTTGTCGCGGGAAGTGCCGTATTTGGAGCTGATGATTATCAGGCGACCATCGCTCTGCTAAAAGAGAATGGTCGTCGCGGGCAGGGCTGATGTCGACGTTTAAGCAAATTTCTCTGCAGCTCTCCAACTATCCGGCTAAGCCGATGGCGCGTGGAGATTTGCGTGCCGCCGCAGTTCTGGTACCGCTGTTTCTGCGCGATGACCAACCTTGGATGTTGTTTACCCGGCGGACCGAACAGCTAAAAAATCATGGCGGTGAAATCTCATTTCCCGGTGGTGGCGCCGAAGCGCAGGATGTCGATTTCTGGCAGACAGCGTTGCGGGAAACTGAGGAGGAAATGGGGATTTCCACTGCCGATGTCAGTCGCATCGGGCAACTGGACGATTTTCACTCGATCTATGGTTATCGGGTGAAGGTCTGCGTCGGTAGCTACATCGATCCTTATCCTTATCGGATCGAGGAGAATGAAATTGCTGAGGTTATTGAGTTGCCCTTGGCGCGCCTGCGCGATCCGCAGATTTACCATCAGGAAGACTGGCAACACAAAGGGCGCACTCTGCCGGTCGATTTTTACCAGCTTGACGGGCACCATATCTGGGGCATGACGGCCGCGATTCTCAAGCAGTTGTTGGTCAGGATTGAGCCCCTTTTCCCCCCGCGATAATTTGGGGGGAAAGGTCGAAAAGCGGGCGTGATCAGCTCTGCGTTAAGGCTAAAAGGGGATCCAGTTCGCCCAATTCGTCCAGGGCAAACAGGTCGTCGCAGCCACCGACGTGTAGCGTGCCGATGAATATCTGCGGCACAGTCGTTCGTCCAGAACGTTGCTGCATTTCTTCCTCAAGAGCGTTGTTGTCGGTGACGTCGATGTTTTTGTAGGGCACAGCCTTGATGTTGAGAAGCTCAATCGCGCGCTGGCAGAAGAGGCAGTAGCTTTTGCTGTAAACTTTGATTTTATGCATTTGGTGCTGCTCCCACAAATATTAATATCGACACGGAACCAGCGGTCGAAGGAAAGACAGTTTAGCGGATAACTTTCCTCGTGCAAGCCCTTTTAACACGAATTAAATAGTTTTTTTGCTGCCCGCTAGCCGCCCTGGTTGGGTGGTTTAATTGGAGGTTTGGAAGTGCGCTTTATTGCATGTTTTTTTAGTCTGTCGCTGCTTTTTTTATCTGCATGTGCCGGAGCACTTGATGTTGGTCCCGGCTTGGATGTTATTGGCGGTCAGTTTAGAGAAGCGATGCGTTGGCAGGATTATGTCGGCGCGGGACGGCATTTACAGCAGGATGTTCGTGCTGACTTTGTGGATCAGTTTCAAGCCGAAGAAGATCTGCATGTGGTTGAAAGTCGGCTCGCCAGTATTGAGCTACGGCCGGAAACAGGCTCTGCCGAGGCTGTCTATCAGCTGGAATTTTATCGCCTGCCCTCGACTCGGGTGAAAAAATGGCAGTGGACTCAACAGTGGCAATTTTATCGGCAAAAGTCGCTGAAATCTGGGACCTGGAAGATCGTTAATTCCCCTCCTCCTCTTCCTTGAAATCAACGGTTCAATCCGGGGTATTTAAGGCTAACAAATTGTTTTTCCTCGAATTTAAACCTAAATGTCAACAAGCTAAAGTTGAAAAAATAGCCTTGATTTACGACCGCAGTTTGTGGTATCAACCTGCATACTGTATACGATTTGAAGCTAAAGAAATAGTCAGAACATCGAATGATTCTCCCCGTTTTCGGGGCTTACGGCCTTCCTCTTGGGGAAGGTCGACGCAGGTCATAGGAGGACGGTTTGTCACAGGTTGCTTTTTCCAGTTGGGGAAGACAGGTTATCGATAATCGGCAGGGTGGCGATGCTGAAGTTGACGTCGCCAAGAAGAAACTGCCGGTTGCTTTTGGTGGGGAAAAAGAGATCGCCGCTTTTATGGGTTGGGACGGGTTGATCCTGAACGATCCTAATGTTGACGTCGTGGCGATGGCTGCTGAGTACGCCAAGCGAGTGCAGGAAGATTTCTGCTGTGCCAAGTGTTCCCCAGGCAAAAAGGGTACACGGGTCATGCAGGACACTCTGGCGCGGATTATCGACGGGAATGGCGCGGAGCAAGATCTCGATACGCTGCTAAACATTGCCGATCTGCTGCAGAACTGCAAATGCACCCTCTGCCAAACTTCGGCTATCCCGGTTGCTGATACCGTCAAGCATTTCCGCGATGACTATCTCGCTTATATTGATGGGCAGAAAAAAGATAAGAAAGCGGTCGACTATAAGGTGAAAATGACCGCACCTTGTCAGGATAAGTGTCCAGCCCATATCGATATACCATCATATATTGAAGCGATCAAAGAGCGCCGTTTCGACGAGTCGCTTGAGATTATCCGCGAAAGCATGCCGCTGCCGGCGGTTTGCGGTCGGGTCTGTCCGCACCCCTGCGAGACTGCCTGTCGCCGCGCCAATGTCGACGAATCAGTCAATATCATGGTGCTCAAGCGGACCGCTTCTGATTATGAGTGGAAGCATAATCATCAGCATCCAGTGAATCAGAAGCCGATGAAAGACAAAAAGATAGCTATTGTCGGTGCCGGTCCTGCTGGTCTCGCAGCTGCTTATTATCTTGCCCTTGAAGGTTATCCCTGCACTATCTACGAATCACTGCCGGAAGGGTTCGGCGGCGGCATGATCGCTGTTGGTATCCCCGCCTACCGGATGCCGCGTCATGTCCTGCAGCGCGATATCGATATCATCGCTTCGATGGGTGTTGAGATCATCTACGACACCAAGATCGGAACCGATATCAGCCTGATGGAACTGAAAGAGAAGTTCGCTGCCGTGCTGATGGCGCCGGGTGCTCATAAGTCGAAACCGGCAGGCATCGAGGGTGAGGACGAAGGCTATAATGGCTTCCTCGCCGGAGGTATCGAGTTTCTGCGCGAAGCCTATATGGGCAAGCCGACCGGAATGGGTAAAAAGGTTTGTGTTATTGGTGGTGGTAATACCGCGATCGACTGTGTCCGCGTCGCACTGCGTGAAGGTGCTAAGGATTCGATCCTGCTCTATCGCCGGACGCGTAAAGAAATGCCAGCCGATTCCTGGGAAGTCGACGGCGCTGATGAAGAAGGCGTACAGTTTGAATTCCTGGTGCTGCCGAAAAGGATTATCGTTGATGATAAGCGTCAAGTCACCGGTGTCGAGTGTGTACGCATGGAACTGGGTGAGGCGGGCGAAGACGGTCGCCGTCGTCCTGCGCCGGTTGAAGGCAGCGAGTTTATCGTCGAGTGCGACACGCTGATTCCGGCCATCGGTCAGGATCCAGACCTGTCCTTCATTACCGAGGATACCGGGATCGCCATCACCCGCTGGAACACCGTGGTGACCAAGTATGTGCCGCTGAAGAGCCACGCCGGTCGTGATCTGAATGACGATATGGGGAACCCGCTGTCACGGATTCTGGTGACCGATATGGATGGTGTATTTGCCTCCGGTGATGCCGAGATCGGTCCGCTGACGGTGGTTGCCTGTGTTGGTAACGCCCACCGTGCCGCTAAGGTTATCCAGCGCTACCTGGAAGAGGGTCAGCCTTACCTTACCGATGAGGACTTCCATGAAGACCTCCTCAGTAACTTGGGAGTCTACGATAAAAACGAGGAAGTTCCTTGGCTTGATGCCGTCCAGCGCTTCAATCAGCATGAGATTCATGGTGCGGCGCGGGCAAGCGAGGGGAATTACAACGAGGTTGAGCTCGGTTTCAGCGATACAGAAGCGGTCAAGGAGGCAGAACGCTGCCTGCGTTGTTACCGTGTGTCGATGATCGCTGTTTAACCGCTAAACATATGAACATAAAGGCTGCGTGGTTGGTACGTTGAACTAACGCAGCCGGCATTCGAGGTGAATATAATATGGTCAGTCTGACAATTGACGGTAAGTCGGTAAGTGTGCCCAAGGAAAAAACTATCCTTGAGGCAGCGCGACAACTGGAAATCCATATCCCGACTCTCTGCTGGTTGCAGAAAGTTTCGCCGACTGGCGCCTGTCGAATCTGTGCCGTGGAGATTGAGGGCGTCGACCGGAACATGACGGCCTGCAATACCCAGGTTAAAGAAGGGATCAAAGTCACGACCCAGTCAGAGGCTTTGACGAAAACCCGCAAGCAGATCATGGAATTGATTCTGCTCAATCATCCACTCGATTGTCCCGTTTGCGATGCCGGTGGCGAGTGCGATCTGCAGAATACCTGCTACGAACTTGAGGTTAATCGCCAGTCCTTCGCGGCTGAGGATGTCAATCCTGAGACCATCGATGGCTGGCCGCTGATTCAGCAGGTCCCGTCGCGCTGCGTAATGTGCGAAAAATGTGTCAAGGTTTGTCACGAAGTTGTCGGTGCCAACTCGTTGTTGATTAACGACAAGGGTGATAAAGCGTTTATCGACAAGGATCTTGAAAAATGCATTTTCTGCGGCAATTGTGTTTCGGTCTGCCCGACAGGAACCATGATCTCCAAGCCGTTCAAGTTTAAGGCTCGCCCTTGGGCGCTGCGCAAGGTGCCATCTGTCTGTACCTATTGTTCCAGCCAGTGTCAGATCGATATCAATGTGCAGGGCAATGAAATTTTCCGTATCACCTCGGACGATGAGGGAACGACGAATAACGGGAATCTCTGTATCGGTGGCTTCTTCGGTACTGGTTATGTCAACAGTAAGGAACGCTTGACTGAACCTACGGTGGGTACCCTGCCGGTCTCTTGGGATCGGGCGATGGAAACCTTGGTTGGAGAAATTGAGCGGATCAAGGAAGCTGATGGCGCAGAGGCTATCGCCGGACTTTCTTCGCCACGTTTGACCAATGAAGAAAACTACCTGTTCCAGAAACTGTTCCGGGCCGTGATCGGGTGCAATAATATCGATTCCGAGGCCCGCTTTGGGGCGGTGAGATCGCTGCGTGCCCTCGAAAAGGGACTTGGACTGCACGGCGCCAGCACCCTGCTTTCCGCCGTAGGCAATGCCGATGCGGTTCTGGTGATCGGCGCTGATCCTTCCGCTGAAGCACCGGTCGTCGACTGGCAGATTCAGCAGGCCACCAGAAATAAGGAAGGTCAACTGGTCATTGCCAATATGCGGCAGATCCCGTTGACCAAATATGCCAACAGTCAACTGACCTATAAGCCAGGCAGTGAAATTGCCCTGGTAAACGGACTTGGTCGTTTGCTGGTCGATCGCGGTTTGATCGATGAAGATTATCTCAACAAAATGGTTGCCAATCTCGATGAGCTCAAAGAGCAGCTCGCTGCTGTCGATGTCGATAAAGCTGCGGCCGCATGTGGTTTGACTCGCGAAGCTCTCGAAGCTGCTGCCGATATCATCGGCAAAGCGGATAACGTTGTGATTGTCTTCGGTGGTGACATTACCAAGTCGGAGCTTGGCACGGCTAAGGCCGCTGCAATTGCCAATCTGGCGATCCTCAGTGGCGCCTTGCGCAATCAGGGGGGGCTTTTCCCTCTAGATGAAAAAGGCAACATGCAGGGCCTGCTCGATATGGGTGTTTATCCCGAATCTCTGCCGGGCTACCAGTCGTACGAAGAGAGTAAAGAGAAATTTTCGCGCGCGTGGGGCTCTACCCTGCCGAGCGGTGGTTTGGACGCTGAGGGGATTCTGCAAGGAATTGAGGACGGAAAAATCAAATTCCTCTACCTGGCGGCAACCAACCCGCAAAGCTTTCCGAACAGCAGCCGTTGGATGAAGGCACTGGAAAAGGTTGAGGTTCTGGTGGTGCAGGATATCCTGCCGACAGCTATCACCAAATTGGCAAACATTGTCTTGCCGGGGGTCTCTTTTGCCGAAAAATCAGGCAGTGTCACCTCACTTGATCAACGGGTTCGGGAGCTTGAACCTGCTATCCGACCGGTCGGTAATTCGCGTGAAGATTGGTCGATTTTCGCCGAACTTTATGGGCGCTTAAGTAAAACTCCGGTGACGTTCAGTCGCGCCAGCACCCTTACCGAACTGAGTACTTTAACGTCCCTGTATGGCGATGTTTGTTTTACTGGTGATGAGCGGCATCGTCCCTGTTTGAAGCAGCCTTTCAACCCTGCTGACAAGAGTCTTAATTATCAGCTGGTTTCTGTCAGTGATGGTTCCGACGGCATGCAGTTGTTGAGCGGTAAATCGGTGAGTCACTTCGGGACGACCTCGACTTGGGCCGCTGCGCCGATGGAGGTTGAGCCTGAGGGCCTGATTCAGATTAATGCGGTGGACGCAGTAGCGGCCGGAGTCAAGGATGGCGATGCTCTTAAGCTGAGCAGTGCTTCTGGATCGACCATCGGTAAGATCAAGGTGACCGACGCAGTTCCGCAGGGATTGTTATTTGCTCCGTACAACTTTACCGAGCTAGGGATTCAGCAATTGCTGCCAGATGGAAGTAATCTGACGGCGGTTACGGTTGCCAAGGCCTAAACTTGCTATTATAGTGTGATTGTAACGCCTCGGTTTCCGGGGCGTTGCTGTTTTTAGCCCCCGAGCAGGTAAGGAGTAGTCGATGGCCAGTGAGTTTTGGAATTATCAGGAGAAGATTGCCTATAGTCAAGATAAGGCAAATAAGGTCGAGCTCTGTACGACCGATCTCAGTCGTGCAACACTCTGGTGTCTGCTCCCCGAACAGCATATTCACCCGCATGTGCATGCCGGTGACCATCTCTGGATGGTTCTCGAAGGGTCTGGTCAGTTTCTGCAGGAAGGGCTTGCGCCGGTTGCTATTACACCGGGGATGATTTTGCTGGCTCCGGCCGGAGATTCACACGGGGTTAAAAATACTGGCAGTGACGGCTTGGTTTTTCTGAGTGTCTCCGCTGGCTGAGTGGGGTTCTCGCGAGCAATAAAATAAAAATGGTCAACCAGAGTTTCTGGTTGACCCAGATCACTGACAAACCCCACATTTTCGAATGCGGGGTTTTGTTTTGCTGTTTTTGCGGAAAAACTTGAAGATTCAGAACTTCATGCCCAAGCGTATTGTTGTCCCGGCCCCATAAGCTTAATACTGCGGGCCAATAGCATCAAAAATGCTCGTACAGAGCCTTTTTTGCTCTTCCCTCCTGAATTGCCCAGCATCAACGCCATCTTTTTTATATTCTGACAGGCGGCTGACAATAAACACTGCTCTTGCGCACGCAGCAATCCACGCATCCGGATATAGCGGTGCCCATGGAGCTGTTTTGCATCGGCAAAGCTGCGTTCGATGGTTTCTTTGCGTCGCTTGTAGAGGGATTTGCCGGTCTTGGTCAAACGGTGGGAATCGACTTTCTCTCGATACTCTTCCCAGACATGACGAGTGACGGTTTTCACGTATTGAGCGTAACTGGTACATTGTCCCAACAAAGGGCAATGTTGACAGAGCTTTGGGTTGGAGCGGTATGCGCGATAGCCTTCCCGGTTGGTGGTGCGGTAGGTCAAGAGTTGGCCGTTTGGACAGCGGTAGCCATCCTCTTGAGGATCATAAACATATTCGCGCTTGTAGAGTCGGCCTTTGATATGGGTTGGGCGACGGTAGCCGATAACGCCGTAGAGGTTGCGATCCTCCAAACCCTTGCAGATCGGCGCTGACATGTAGCCGGCATCAAGACCGACTGCTTCGGTTGGAAAATTGAAACGTTGCCGCTGTCGGTCGAGACGCTCCAGATAAGGAATGCTGTCGTGGATGTTGGCGGCGGTCACATGGGTGTCGGTAATCAGATTATGCTTGCCGCAGGTGGTCCGGTGATCAAGATAGAAAAAGCCTTTCGGCTTGCCTTCGCGCACCATGTAGCCACTATCGGGATCAACGGGACTCGCTTTGACCTCTCGGGTTTCTGTCTCCTGCTCTTTGGCTTTTAGAGGTTTCGGGCCTGTAACGCAGATTGTGTAAATGGCCAGTCGGTCAGAGTAGCGGCATTCGCCCTTCAAATATAATCGAAAATTGATTCAGTGCCGATCGCCAGTTGTGGATCGGCATTGTCCATTTCTTTGAAATATTCTGTAACGCTAAGTAGAGCAGCTTGATCATTGATTCGTCATTGGGAAACGATCCCCGGTTCTTCGTGACCTTCCGCAGTGACATGTTCACCGATTCGATGGCATTGGTCGTGTAAATCGCTCTGCGTATGTCGGACGGATATGAGAACAGTGGCGTAATCCGCTCCCAGTTGCGTCGCCAGGATTTAGCAATTGTCGGGTGACTGGCGTTCCATCTATCTTCGAACAGCTCTAAGTTAAACTCGGCCTCTTCGACAGTCGCTGATGAGTAAATTGCCTTCAGATCCTTGGCGACCTCTTTCCGCTGTTTCCAGGAAACGTAGTTTAAGCTGTGCCGCACCATGTGAACAATACAGAGTTGAACCTGTGTATCAGGGAAGACTGTCTCAATCGCTTCAGGAAAGCCTTTCAGGCCATCGACGCAGGCGACGAAGATATCCTTTACGCCCCGGTTCTTCAACTCTGTGACAACTTGCAACCAGAACTTGGCACCCTCAGTTTCGGCGGTCCACATGCCAAGGACTTCCTTGAGGCCATCAAGGTTGACACCAACGGCAAGATAAACAGCCTTATTAATGACTCGATTTTCTTGCCGTACTTTGATCCGAATGGCGTCGAGATAAACAATCGGCCAGATATCATCCAGCGGCCGGTTCTGCCAAAGAACGATTTCCTCTTGGGCCGCTTTCGTCACTTGGGAAACAAGCGTCGGTGAAATCTCTACACCGTACATCTCTTCCAAATGCGCCTGAATATCGCGGGTCGTCATGCCACGGGCATACAGGGCGATGATCTTGTCATCAAAACCGCTGAAGCGGCTTTGCCCTTTAGGCAGTATTATCGGTTCAAAACTGGAATCACGGTCACGGGGAACGGTAATGTCAAGATTGCCGAACTCGCCTTTGACCTTCTTCTGGTAGCTACCGTTGCGGGCGTTACCAGCCTTGTTGTTTGACGGAGCATTCTTTTCGTAGCCGAGATGTTCGGTCAGCTCGGTTTTCATTGCACGTTCCAGAAGCTGTTTGGTCAGTTGTTTCAGTAGCCCAGTTTCCCCGATAAGATCTTCAGGATTCTTGTAATCCTTCATCAGGGAGTCGAGCAAGTCGTCGGGTATGGTCATCAGTTCCTCCAGTGGTTACGGGTTGTAACCGACTGGGAGCATTTACACAAAAGATTTTACACCCTCGAGGTTTCTTGCCATGTGCTTTGCGATCGGCAGTGATTGATTCTTCCAGGTCCGCCAGGTAGCTGCGAGTTGCCTTCTCTACCTGTTTCTTTTTGAACTTATTCTTGTTCGCGCTGGCCTTGAGGTGGGTGGAGTCGGTATAGAGCACCCGACCATTGATCAATCTCTTACGCATCGCCTGCAGGACGATCTCGTCAAAGATCTCCTGGTAGATGGTGCTTTGGGTAAAACGTCTGCGCCGGTTCTGGCTGAAGGTCGAGGCTTCGGGGATCTTGTCCGTCAGACCGAAACCGATAAACCAACGATAGGCGACATTGACCTGAATCTCTCGCACCAGTTGACGTTCGGAGCGGATGCCGAACAGGTAACCGAGAAAGAGCATCTTGAAGAGCACCACCGGATCGATTGCCGGACGACCATTGTCAGCGCAGTACAGGTCTTTGACCTTGTCGCGGATAAAGTCGAAATCAATCACGCGGTCAATTTTGCGCAGCAGATGATCCTTGGGCACCAGTTCTTCGATGCAGACGAATTTCATGCCGATTTGCTTGTTGTCGTGTTCTCTTAACATGCGGATATTTTACAGGATTTCACCCTGCAAAACCAAAAAATCCCCGCCCGAAGGCGAGGACTTTGTCAGCAGTCTGGGTCAACCAGAGTTTCTGGTTGACCATTTTTGTGTCCGGCAACCTAACTAGGTTGCAATCTCACCACCTCAGGTAAAGCCGGAACCGGCGGTGCAGGCATAACAATGCTCACCGACAGCAATGGCTGTCCCCTTTGCTGGATAGTCATGCAGTTCGCTGATATGGGTGGCAGTGCCGCCAAGTGGAATGCCGGCCGCCAGATTGAAATCACAATCAAACAGGTAGCCATCCCAGTTTACCGAAAGCAAAGAACGGCACATCAGTCCCTCTGTGGTACAGGGATTAAAGCCGCTGGCTAATTTCTCCATGTAGGCTTGCAGATTTTCCGAATGCTGCAACCAGTGCAGAAAACGACCCAGGGGCATGTTGGCAAAAATGAACAACTGGTTAAATTCCAAGCCCCACTTGCGAGCGAGATCGCGCTTGAACTTTTTTTCCGCCTGCTCCTGCCCGGTCGGCAAGAAAGCTCCCGAGGGATTGGCGACCAGATCGAGCTGCAGGCCGCTTCCGGGCATGCCGTAACCCGCTTGGTTTAATCTTTTCAGCATTTGTAGAGAGATATCCATCACCCCTTCACCACGCTGTGCTTCAAGCTGTCCGGCGTTGGTCGCCGGGAAGGATGCCACCAAAACTACTTCATGTTCTTTGAACAGTTCGATAAGTCGAACATTGCTTTCCGTATTTAAGGCAGTCAAGTTGGTTCGAAGCATCAGACGTCCGGTCAATGGTGCCAGTTGTTCGACAAGATAAGGAAGGGCAGGAACGAGCTCAGGGGCACCGCCGGTAATGTCGATAGTTGAATAGGTGCACTGGCGGGCATGGGCAATCACTTGCTCCATGGTTTCCCGCTGCATGATCTCGGTCCGCTTTGGCCCTGCCTCAAGATGGCAATGGCGACAGCAGAGGTCGCAGAGCAGACCGGTGTTGATCTGCAGGGTAGTCGTTTGCTCGCGTCGTAACTCAAGGTGGTGTTTCTTGAGTTGCTCGTTAAAATGGTCTATCCCTGGAATCTCCGGGAATTTAACCGGTTGGACAGTCATCTATAGAGACACCTTTTCTGCCAGCTTACGCATCTGGATGCCATGCACCAGCGAAGCACCGCCACGGATAGCATTGGCGACGTGAACCGCCTCTGTCATCTCTCCTAGATTTGAGCCCTTTTCCAGGCAACCAGTGGTGTAGGCTTCGATGCAATACGGGCATTGGACAGCATGGGCGACCCCCAGCGCGATCAATGCCTTTTCTCGCTCAGTCAGTTCACCTTCGGCAAAGACGCTACTGTAGTAGTCGAAAAACTTATTGGCCAGTTCGGGAGCATCCTTGCCTATTTCGGCAAATCTTTTCAGATCCTCGCGTTCATAATAGTCGCTCATCCTAATCCTCCTAAAGAAATTCAGGATTTCAGAATAACAAATATGAGCAAAGATGGTAACTAGCGGCGCCGTTTTAACTGATATTGTCGAACCGCCTGATTGTGTTCTTTGAGAGTTTCGGAAAACTGGTGGCTGCCATCGCCGCGCGAAACAAAATAGAGGAAATTCGAGTCAGCCGGAGTGACGGCTGCCCGGAGTGCAGAAAGGCCTGGGCTGGCAATCGGTCCCGGTGGTAGGCCGCGTATCATGTAGGTGTTGTATGCGGTTGGTGTTTTCAGGTGCTTGCGGGTTAGATTGCCGTCGAAATTCTTGATTCCGTAGATCACGGTCGGATCGGTTTGCAATTGAATCCCACGCCGCAAGCGATTGTGGAAAACGGCAGAGATCAGTGGCATCTCTTCGACCTTGCCGGTCTCTTTTTCGATGATTGAGGCCAAGGTCACCATTTGATGTAGTGTCATCTTGCGTTGTTTGGCTTTTTTCAGCAAGGTTACGTCCAATTGGGCACGGAACTGATCGACCATCATTTTGAGGATTTCTGCTTCACTGATGCCAGGGGTGAACAGGTAGGTTTCTGGAAACAGGTAACCCTCAAGGCTGGTTGCGGTCAGTTGCAGTGTTGCAATGAAATCGGGGTCGGTGGCCAAGCGGCGTAATTTTTTCTGGTCGGCGTAGCCGTTGGCGGCAATCCGGGCGAAGATCTGTTCTTGCGTATAGCCTTCTGGGATGGTCAGGCTGACCTTTTCGACATCGCCGCTGACCAAGCGTTGCAGGACTTGTTCAGGAGTCGCCAGCTTGCTGAACAGGTAGGTCCCGCTTTGAATTTGTCCCGCTTGATCATTGAGCCGGGCAAACAATTTCAGCGCGACAGCGTTGCGTAATACGCCAACCGCTTGAAGATCATCGGCAACTTGGGAAAGGCTGGCCCCCGGTTTGACCTGATAATGAATCTGTTGCTGCGGCGCTAGTGGCGCTAGCAGCTGTTGGTCGATAAAAATGCAGAAGATCGCCAACAGGAGCAAAAATAGCAGAAGCAGGCCGAGCAGTTGCTTTCGCATCAAGTCTCTCTTTAAAAGTTAAACTTGTTTTCGGTGCCAGCGAGCAATCGATCGATATTCTCTTTGTGGCGCCAGACAATCAGTCCAGAAATACTAAATACAATCGGAAAGACCATCATTGATCGATCAAAGAACAGAACCAGATAAGGAATAACGATTGCTGTAACGATCGAGGCGAGAGAGATATAGCGCCACCGCGTCAGGACCATAGCAAAGACAGCTAATGCACAGAGCACAGCCAAGGGAGAGATAACCAGGAACGCACCTAGGGCCGTGGCGACGCCTTTGCCCCCCTTAAAACCGAGATAAACTGGATAGCAATGGCCGATAAGGGCTGCCAATCCCACCAGTGCCAGCTCCGCACCTTGAATGTGCAGCAGCAGGCTGGCAATCAACAGCGGGATGACCGCTTTCATGCAGTCGCCAACCAGGGTAATAATGCCCATTTTACGACCCGCTGTACGGTAAACGTTGGTGGCGCCAATATTGCCACTACCGACTTTACGGATATCTTCCCCACCGGTGAATTTGGTTATAACAACCCCGGTTGGAATGGCGCCGATAAGGTAGGCGGCGATTAGCAGCAGAAAAAGAGTCATATTCATTCCCTTCAAACAGAAAAAGCGACCACAAAAGGCCGCTTTTTTTAAACTCGGGGGATGGATCGGGGCGAGAGGATTTGAACCTCCGACCCCCTACTCCCGAAGCAGATTGCTGCGCTGCCGCTCCGCAAATTCGTGCGTACCCAGCAGACAGAGGACCTTCCCGAGAGACCATTCCCGATGACCAGCGGCAGAGAGCTTTTTACCATTCTTCAGGGGCCGATAGCAAGAAGGTCCATAGCGAACATGTTTTTTAGGCTATAGAGCCCATTATCCCGAAGCAGATTGCTGCGCTCTTCGCAAATTCGTGCACACCTGGCAGATACGTCCCCGAAGTGTCGTTACTGATAAACCGACCCTGAGGGAGTCCAGACGAATTCCGGATTTATGATCGATGAGAAGTCGCCGTCGAAGGAATTTGGGAAGAGGAATGTAGCCGTTTCCCATACTCCGGTCACTCCACGAAAAAACGTCATCCCGATCCCTTTGAGAGGCCCTAATAAATACCCCATAGGACCACGGTCGCGGATAGTTACTATGGTCTGCTTTACGATTTCGGCCGGGCTAGTTACAGCATTACTGATGCCCCGCACTAATTTATAAGATGATTCCTCTAGGTAGCCTTCTGGGGCAAACACCTCTTTTGCGTATGATGGTCCATCAGCGCTGCTAGCAAAAGCTACTGAAGACAGCACTGAAAACACCAGTAAACCCAAGATGCTTTTAAGGATTAATCGATAGACCATGGCTTCCCCTCCTGTTTGAATAGTGTGTATAACGAAATGTAAACAACTAGCTCTAAAGCGACCTAGATGAGATTACCTTATCATTGTATAGCAAATCGAATCGACAAGGCAAAAATATCCCAGCGTATATTGGGAGGTTGAAACAGAAAAAGCGACCTCAAAAGGCCGCTTTTTTTAAACTCGGGGGATGGTCGGGGCGAGAGGATTTGAACCTCCGACCCCCTACTCCCGAAGCAGGTGCGCTACCAGACTGCGCTACGCCCCGACATCATCTTTTCCCGAAGTACGGCGACTATTTTTAGCACTCTCAATTGCTAAAATCAAGTGATTTTGATGAGCTATGCACGTTGTGATGGGGGTTGCCGGAGCGGGAATGCAAAAGATAATCGATCGATCATTGCATGAAATAAACGAGAGTGAAAACCTACCGTCGGTTAGAAGATTGCCGCCAGTCGCTCGAAGGATTTCCGCAGCCGCATCGCGAGGGTTAAATTTGCTCGTTTCAGTACCTGCATGGCGATTGGTGGGTTTTCCTCTTGCAGGTCTTCAAAACGGGCTTGCGTGAGGCTGAGCAGTCTGGCGTTGTCCAGACAGACTGCGGTTAGCGGGCGGGGGAGGTTGTCGAGCAGGCTACTTTCACCGATCATCGAACCCTTGCCGTAGACTCCAACAACGATCTGCTTGTCGGCGAATTCGGTCGCCTTCTTTTCCTCGAAGCGTCCAGAGAGAATAAAGGCGGCGAAGGCACTTTCATCTCCCTCCATCCAGAGCGGTTCTCCGCGGGGAACTTCGCTGACTTCTAGGTAGGCCAGCAGGGTTTTGGCCTCGTTGTCAGGCAGCAAGCGGAGCGCGACCAGTTCTGCCAGGAGCTTGGCATCGACTTCGGCATCATTCGTCTGCATGTTGCTCATTGCTCCTGGTTTTCCTGCTGTAACTGAGCCAGCTTCTCTTCCATTTTTGCCAGCAGTCCGGTAATGCCACTCTTTTTTATAATCTGTCCGTAGCTGCTGCGGTAGTTGTTGACGAAGCTGACCGATTCGATGACCACATCGTATACCTTCCATTCTTCACCGTTTTGAATCAGGCGGTATGAAACGGGGATCTCTTTGTTTTTTGTCAGAATCAAGGTGTCGATGGCGGCACTATTGTTCTTGATCCTCTGCTTGACGAACTCGACCTTTTCATCGGTGTAATTTTCTATGTTATTGAGATAGTTTTTCTCCAGTAATTGCGCCAGGAGCTGGGTAAACCGTTCACGTTCCTGCACTGAGGTCTTTTTCCACTTGCGGGCCAGAATGCGCTGCGCCATGGAATGAAAGTCGAAGGCGTTGCGGATGGTTGAGGACAGTTGTTGCCTTTTTAGCGCTTGATCGAGATCCGGGGTTGTCAAGATTTCCATGACCCGGTTGACGGTTAATTTTACTTTCTCCATCGGTTCTGTGGTGGCAAAAGCAGAGGTTGTCAACAGAAGGGTAACGACTGCAATAAGGAAACAATAACGAGTGGTTTTAAACATAAGTGGACCTCGATTCTTTACTTTTCAATTTTTGCCGCGCGGTTTTGCTCGTAGGCGCTGCGCAGGAACAGGTAGGGGTCGATTTCATGCTTTTTAATGCCCTCGAAGGTGTCTTTATCGAGAGACAGCTCATTTACGCCTTCAACGGTCCTGGCAATCAGGACTTCTTCGTTGCTGAGGTAATAGGGCAGGGGATTCAGAAACACATCGCCGATGCGTCCGACGCCGTCGCGCAGATTGCAGGGACCGATAATCGGCAGCATCAGATAGGGACCCGAGCCGACGCCGTAATGGCCGAAGGTTTGTCCCAGATCCTCATCTTTTTTCGGTAGCCCATTGTCGGAGGCGGGGTCAAAAAGTCCGGCCAGACCGATGGTGCTGTTGACGACGAAGCGGCCTAGTTCGTTGCCGGCAGCCTTGATTTTGAACTGCAGCAGGGAGTTGACCAGGCGCACCGGGGTGGACAGGTTAGAAAAAAAGTTGCTGAGCGATATCCTGGCAGGCTCGGGAACGACGCGAAAACCTTTGGCGACCGGTTTGAAAAGATAGAAATAGAGCTTGTCGTTGAACCAGAAAACGCCGCGGTTGACGGTTTCGATCGGATCGTAAATTTGCAGCTGCTGCGTCTCGTCGGCGAACGGGTCGTCAAGCAGTTGCTCGTCAGCGATTGCCGTTTCTGAGTCAAGTGCTGGCTGCGCAGCCAGCAGAGAATTCGCCGCTAAAGTGAGCAACAGCAGCAAAAAAATCGGCAACAACAGTTTTTTCATCGCAAGGTTCCCTATTCTTTTTCAAAAATATATTTACTGATCAGCTCTTCAAGGTTAATGGCCGCCTCGGTTTCGATGATTTCACCACCCGGTTCGATTAAATCGTCACTGCCTCCCGGCGAAATTTTTACATAGCGATCACCGATGATGCCCGCTGTGCGGATTGCGGCAATGCTGTCGGTTTGCAGTTCGACGGCGCGATCTATTTCCATGCTGACTTCGGCTTCAAAGTCCTCTTTATCGAGTCTGATGTCGGTGACCTTGCCGACCTGGACTCCGGCGATTTCTACCGACGCGCCGGACTTAAGGCCGCTGACCGAGATGAAGCGGGCGACGACGGTCCGTGATTCACTGCCAAAAAGATCGACATCGCCGAGCATAATGGAAAGCCAAGCAAAGCAGATAAATCCGACCACCATAAAAACACCGACCGACGTTTCGAAATTAAACCGTTTCACGATACACGGCCTCCTCTGTTTCACTTGAATAGATGGGTCCCATGGTGACTTCGACAAACTGTCGTATCAAGGGGTTGTCCGAGCGTTGAAAATCTTCCGGGGGCATGCAGTCCTGTATTTCACCGCCTGCCATCAGGGCGACATAGTCGGCCAGTTTGAAAATTTTTGGCACATCATGACTGACGATGACCGCTGTGTACTTGAGGCGCTGCTGGGTGGCATGAAAGAGCCGATAGATTTCGTTGCTCTTGTGGACATCCAGGCCGGTCGTCGGCTCATCAAAAAAAACAATTTTCGGGTTGAGGGCCAGAGCTCGGCCCAGGCCGACCCGTTTTTGCATGCCGCCGCTGATCTGGGCCGGAAATTTGTCGGCCGCTCCTGCCAGGTCCATCATGGCTAACTTATCTTCAACGACGGCGCGGATTTCCGCTTCGGACAATTTGGTTCTTTCCCGCAGAGGCAGGGCCACATTGTCAAAAACCGTCATCGAATCAAATAGTGCGACATTCTGAAACAGTACGCCGTAATCGGTGCGCACTTGGTAGAGTTCCTGTTTTTTCATTCTGGCGAGATCGCGACCAAAAACCTGGACTTCGCCTTTGTCCGGCTTCATCAATCCGAGCATGTGCTTGAGGATGACGCTCTTGCCTTGACCGCTGCCGCCGACAATAACCGTCGTTTTTCCTTTGGCCACCTGCAGATTGACCCGATTGAGGACTTTCTGCTGACCGAAGGTTTTTTCGACGTTGACCAGTTCTATGGCCAGTGGGTGCTTTTCGTTGTTCAACAGGGCCTCCAGTTAAATCATCAGCGCGGTGATCAGGTAATCCCAGATCAGAATCGAAACGGAAGAGATAACCACCGCATCGGTGGTGGTTCGACTGACCCCTTCAGCACCGAATCCGCCGCCCCGTTCGAGGTGTAAGAAATATCCCTTGGCGGAGGTGATCCAGACGATCAACAGGCCGAAAACCAAAGATTTAACGATGCCCATTTCAATATCCAGCCACTGCACGCTCGAATACATCCCCTGAAAGTAGGTCCCCTCGTTGACGCCGAACATCGCCACGCCAACGATAAAACCGCCAATAATGCCAATAATGTCAAAGAGGAAGGTCAGCAGCGGCAAAGAGATGATGCTGGCGACAAACTTGGGGGCGAGCAGATATCTGATCGGATCGATGGCCATGCACTCCAGGGCGTCGATCTGCTCCGAATTGCGCATGATGCCGATTCCGGCACAAATTGCCGAACCGGCGCGACCGATGACCATCAATGCCGTGAGCACGGGGCCCAGTTCGCGAATCAGACTCAACGCAACAGCTGAGCCGAGCAGCCCTTCGGAACCGAATTTGGCCAGGGTGTAATAGCCCTGCAGGCCCAGGACCATGCCGGTAAACAGGCCGGTGAAGAGAATGACGAACCCCGAGCGGGAGCCGATAAAGTACAGTTGGCGGATGATCGGGTGGAGCTTATAGGGTGGAGTGATCACGCTGATCAGGCATACCACCAGAAAAACCCCGGCCCGGCCGACAGTCTCAAAGAAAAAAAGACTCTGGTCACCTATTTTTCTAAACGGTTCACCGATCGACATTGGTTAAAAACGCTCCCCGTGCGGAGATAGGATTAAAAGCAACAGTCAAATATCTCCGAAGTTATAAAAATGGGCCGAATCTGTTTGAGACATCGTAGCGACAGCTAGATAAACAAATATGGTTTTTGGCTAAGGGACATTATTAAATGAAATCTTATTTGAGGCATTTAATAATACAACGGTGTTTGCTGTCAAGTTAATAAGAAAAGCAGCTCTATTTCCCGATCTTATCTAGCTAAGCTGCTGAAAGCATAGATAAAATACTTAGTCCATGTGTCTGTGTGCCACGAGGGTTGGAGCGCTGGCGCGGTCTTGTTACGGCGCTAAAAGTGAGTAAGTCAATGGAATGACAAGGGACTTTAAGTTGCACCGTTGTTTCGCCGTTTGTCGGGGGATGGGCAAGCCGCACGGAGTTTTTTTAAGGGTTGGAGATATTCTTGATGAGCTGTGCGCTATTCAGACTGCAGAACGATTTGCTGGCCCGTTTTGCTACGAGGGTTAATCTGTGACCTTAATCACCATCAGCGTCATATCATCCTCTGCCGGTTGATCCTGACAGAAGTCGCGGATTTTCCGCATGATCAGCTGGTAGATTGAGCGGGCACTTTTCTCCCGATGCGAAGCGATAATCTGTCGCAGTCGCTCGCTACGGAACATCTCCCCTTGTGGATTGCGTGCTTCCCACAGCCCATCGGTGCCGATCAACAGAATATCCCCGCATTCCAGGAGCAGTGGTTCAGGATTTGGGTACCTTGCCCGTGGGTCGATGCCCAACGGAATGTCACTTGGGGGCAGCTCGATGATACGGCCCTGCTGCGGACGATAGCAGAAGACCGGCCCGTGGCCAGCGCTGTTCCAGTAGAGCAGTCGCTGGCGGGGAGCAAGTCGGCCTAAAAACAGCGTCAGAAAGCTGCTGTCGGTGGCGCTGCTGATAAGTTGTCGGTTGAGGGTTCGCAGCAGGCGATCTTGTTCCATCAAGCTATGCTCAGCTTCGTTCTGCAGGATCCCCTTGGTCAGGGCCATCAGCAGGGCGGCGCCGATATCGTGGCCGGAGACGTCGCCGATGGCAAAAGCCAGCCCGTCGCCGATTTCAGCAGGAGGGATAAAGAAGTCGTAATAATCGCCGCCGGTTTCCTGACAGTAGCAGGTTTGCACATAGATGTCGTAGCCGGGCAATTGTGGAATTTCGGCGGGCAGCAGCCGCTGTTGAAATTCTTTGGCCAAGGCCAGGTTTTGGCGTAGTTGTGCGTTTTGCAGCCGTTCACTTACATCGCGAACAATCATGACTTGCAGGTGGCAGCCCTTGAGGGTGAAGCGGCCCAGGGAGATTTCGGCAGCAAAGCAATGACCATCCTTACGACAATGACGAGCCATGCTCTGTTGTGCGCTTTGCCACTCCGGTTCGGTGGCGCTGATCAAGGCGAAAACCTTGCTCTGTAGCAGTTCTTTTTCCGTGTAACCGTAGAGACGCAGTGCGGCGTTGTTGGCTTCGCGAATTGTTCCACTTTGCTGCTCAAAGAGAATAATGGCATCCTGCTCGGCGCGGAACAGCTGTCGGTACTTTTCTTCGGTTTCGCGTAACGCCTCTTCGGCTTCCATCCGCCGGGTGATATCACGAACGATTAGCGAGGCACCGAGGATCTGCCCGAAGTTATCGATGACCGGTGAAACGGAAAGCGAGACGAAGAGGCTCCGGCCGCTTTTCTGCAGGTGGATCGTCTGCAGACGGTGGACCGGGTTGTTGCTCCGCAGGCTTTGCAGCATATCCAGAATTTCTGTACGCCGTTCCGGTAGCGACAAAAGGGCGATTGATTGTCTTTCCACCTCTTTTAGGCCGTATCCGTAGATCTGCTGGGCGCCACGGTTCCAGCTATAAATCTGGCCTTGCAGGTTCAGGCCGATGATGGCGTCATCCGAGGATTCGACTATTGCGACCAGAAAAGCGCGGAGTTCGTCCATGCTCTCTCCTTCTAAATGGCTTTGTTTAGTTTAGCTGCTTTGTTGCATTTGCCAATCTGTTATGGGCGGCCCATCACCAATTGTCTAAATTTTTCTGCTACGGTGCTAAACTGAAAGACCTGTGGCCAATAGTCAAAGGGGGCGTTGATGGATTTTGCAGTTTTACGTGGTTATTTGTTGGCCAAGCCCGAGGTGGAGGAGGATTTTCCCTTCGACCGCACGACTTTGCTCCTGAAAGTCGGCGGCAAAATGTTTGCCCTGCTGGGGATCAATGAGCAGCCGTTGCGGGTGGACTTGAAATGTGATCCGCTCAAAGCGGAACTTCTGCGGCAGCAATATCCGGCGGTACTCCCTGGCTACCATATGAATAAACGTCACTGGAATACGGTCGTATTGGATGGTTCGATTGACGAAGCTGAAATTCGGCAGATGATCGATGAATCCTACGATTTAGTCGTCAAAGGGTTGCCGAAGGCGCGTCGACCAGCCTTGGGTTGAGAAGTTCAAACTCAATCAAGAAAAAGAGGAAAATATTCCATCAATAACGAATGTTGTGGCCGAATAAGACTCTTTGTCATTGCTCTGCCAAGAGAAAACAATCAATCTATTTGGGGGTAATGGTGATAATCTTTTGTATAGAGGACAACTGCACATCGACTAAAATATGGGGCCTTAGAGAGTCAAATGGATAAGGGGAAGTGGCTTCTGCTTCCCGGTAACAAGAGAGATGACAATGGGAAAATGCTCCTTCTGCGCAGAAGAGATTCAAAAAGACGCCATTAAGTGTAAGCATTGTGGTGAGTTCCTGGATGCACCGGGCTCTCCCCATGCAGAAAAAAGGACTCCTTGGTATTTCGGAAAATCCTTTATTGTTTTTGCCTTTCTTTGTGTTGGACCACTCGCGCTACCGCTGATTTGGTGGCGTCCGCAAATATCGATGGCATGGAAAATCAGTCTGACAATAGTGACCTTGGCTCTAAGTTGGGTCCTGTTTAAAGCCACCATGGAATCGATTCACATTCTCGAAGAGTACTACCGACTGCTTGAAGATCTGTGAGGATTTAGGTTTGTGCCCCCGCTTGTCTTTCGGGTGCGTTGAGATACCATTCAAAGATGAGTGATTGCAGGTCTAACCTCAGGTAAATGGGGAGGACGTGATGTTGAAATACAAGCTGCTGCTAGACGAAAGTATTCTCATTGTCAACCCAGAAGTCCCATTGGAAACCAATGATTTTGCCGAACTAAATCGCGCCATTAATCCCTATCTCGAAGAAGTCGAAAAGCTGCAAGGTTTGATGATCTACACGGAATTATTTTCTGGTTGGGACAACTTTGCAGCATTTCTTTCACATGTAAAATTCACAACAGAACATCATCAGAAGATACAAAAAGTTGCGGATGTCACCGATAGCGGGTTCCTGTCAACTATGCCGCGTGTCGCTAGCCATTTTGTTCAGGCGGAGATCCGACATTTTGCTTTGGATGAGAAAGACGCCGCTTTGTATTGGCTTAAATCAGAACGTGCCTGAGGGGCGGAGGCGGGGATTGGTTGAGAGATTCGAGCAACATACAGAGTTCCCTGAGACCCAAAGCCACGTTTTTAACGAGGTCCAGTTGATTCTGGCTGAGAAACGTACTGCTTTGTCGGCATTGCGCACCGGCATCGCAGTCTTTGTCCTGCCGCTTTCTGTTTTGAGCGTGCTGGTTGCCACCTCAAAATTCTACGAGATCACACAGGTCATGCATTTACTCGCCCCCTTGTTGGTCATGTGCACGATTCTGATTCTGCTTGGATTCTACCTCATAGTTCACTCGATTCTCCGTATCCAGCGTCATGACCGTTTGATCCGGAAGATCAAACAGAAGCATAGTTCAATCGCAGAATTTATGGATTAGATGCGCCATGGGCGATTCGAGCATCGGCCCCCCTATCTTAGTAGAATAGGATGTCACGATGAAAAATGATAAACGGAATACTGCTTTTCGGCAGACCATCATTTCCAATCTCATCAAACTTGGGCGGGCTGATACCCTGTACCGTGATGTCTACCTGCTCCGGTCGCGCGATTATCTTGAGCTAGATCTCTCGCACCAGGGCTATATGGAGCTAAGGCGGATGCAGGTCAAAGAGGCAGGTTTGCCCAATCAGATCCGTAATGCCATGACTCACAATGATTGGCAGCAGGTACATGACTTAAGCGGACAGTATAAACGGTTTCAGGATGAACTTGAGAGCAAAAGAACGCTACAGGATTTAGCTCGGAAGATTTACGATAACCAAGATATCCCTATCGATCCTTTCTCACCCGGAATGCATAAAATAGCTGGTTATTCATCAAACCAGCTTGCTGGTTTACGCGATGAAATTATCTGCAGCCTTAAGGAACTGTCTCAAGCGGATAAAAAGTGGTTAGAGTTTTATACCCAACGCTTAACTGTTTTCACTGCATTGACCATTAACACAAATGGCTTGGAAAAATCGACTCAACCGGCATCGGCAAGTGTTCTTGAAGAAGAAGCTGCTCAGGCACTACAGGCTGGCAACATGGCCCGTTTGGAGATACTGGCAGAAAAACTTTTACAGATTCCACGCAATCCGGACAAAGCCACTACACCCGCCGAGCTATTAGAGGGGGCGCACAAACCCCCGGACGATTATTTTTTCGAGTTTTCGAAAGATACTCTCAAAAAAGCTCAATTGCTTGGACTTGACCTTTTTTCTGTCCCTTCGCGCAGAGAAGAATATGCCCCTTTTTTACGTTTTGCTTGGCATCCGACCTATTCAGATCTTCAGGGGGAGCATAAGAGCGTGCTGAGGGTGCCAGAGCTTCCCCTCCCAGCAGACTTACCAGAAGCTTTAAAAGCTCGCATCCAACTTTTCGCCTTTCATCCCTTTGTTAATTCTGGTGGCGTTCGTTTTTTGCCGAGCATGGTTGCTGAGGACGTACTGGTTGAGAATTTTGCCGAACCTGAAGCTGGATCAGAGCTCCCCTCGTCTGGGTTAATGGAAGCTCTGGGTTTAAGGCAGCGTAATCAGCTCACCCGGCAACAGATTGAAACAGTACTGTTGGAAAAGGGCAGTGAGGTTGTCCGTGATGAGCTTGGCCTCGACCCTAGAGAATTCAAACTTATCTGTATTCCACCTGATCTGCATTTGCGGATCGGGTTGGAGCGCGGATGGGGGCAGCAGCAAATCTGGACTCATTTCGACGGGTACATGATCTTGGCTGACGGAAACCGCCAGGCACTAGCCGGTGGAGATGTACGCTATGGGGGGATTTATGATTTGCTCGGAATCAGCAACAACTACGACTCTGATCGGATTATCTCGCGCTTTGCTGTTGTACAGAGACGCAGAATGGCTATCTGGCAATAAACCATCTGTAAGATAGGGCGGTCCAACTTGACCCCAATCAGTTTGGCCCTCTTAAATGATGTTGAATTGCCCCTAAACAAGTAGGCACTTTCGGATCTCAAGTATTGTAAGTTTTGTTACCCCCGGCACCTGCCGATCATTGATCGGTTTTGCAGTCATCAGCCTGATTCACTCACACCGATAAACTAAAAGCCCCACCAGGTATCATCGCTGGTGGGGCTTTGGATTTGTTGGAATATGTAGCGTGCTCAGCTGCTGCGGCGTTCCAGCCAGCTCCCGGCTTTTTGCAGGTCGCGACCGAATCCACTGATGCATTCACAACCGGAGAGGAACAGGGTCGAAAGCAGGATCAGGATCAGGAATTTGCGGATCATGGATATTTCCTCCTTGTCAGGATCAATTTAGACCCAAGCATCATAGCAGCGGTGTTGATTGAAGTCGATGCTTACTTAATGATATCAATGCTTACTCTGATGACTGGAACGAAATATTGCCAGCGGTCAGGTTGGTCAGTTGCCTTTGCAACGGATCTGCTTGCTCGGCGGGAAGTTTCAGCCGAAGCTTGATCTGTGCGGAAAATTCCCGGTCAACAATTTCTGCTTCAAGCTCTGGCAGTAAACGTTCGATGCCGCTGAGTTGCGCGTATTCAAAAGTGACAACAACTTCCAGCCAGTCGATCTTTTCTGTCAGTGTCAGCTGTTCCAAGGCGGTCTGAACTGCGCGGGTGTAGGCCTTGACCATTCCCCCCTTGCCGAGCTTGATGCCACCGAAGTAGCGGGTGACGACCACGGCAATATCGCCGATACCGGCGTGTTGCAGGACGGTCAGCATCGGCTTTCCTGCGGCGCCGTGGGGCTCGCCGTCGTCACTCAAACCGATTTTGTCACTGCTGCCGGGCGGTCCGATCAGGTAGGCCCAGCAGTTGTGATTGGCATCCGGGAATTCCTGCTTAAGGAGGGCGACAAAAGCCAGTCCGTCCTCTGCTGTTGCGGCCGGTTCGATGCTGGTGATAAAACGGCTGCGCTCAACTTCGATTTCGCTGCGCTGAAATCCGGTCGGAATGGGGTAGCGGGTTTGACTCATAACTATGAATTCACAAGAAAAATCCCCTTCTGCTTGGTGCCGAAGGGGACGGGATTTAACGGTTGGCCAATTTTTTCTGTCGCTCGTCCCGCCAGGAACAGAGGAACATGACGACCACGCCGATACAGATAGCGCTGTCGGCCACGTTAAAGGCCGGCCAGTGGTGTTGGTACCAGTGGGCGTCAAGGAAATCGATCACCTCGCCGAGGCGAATCCGGTCAATCAGGTTGCCAACGGCGCCGCTGAAGATCAGCCCGAGGGCGAAATGTTGCCAGCGGTCAGTGAAGTCAACCTTGCGCAGGTACCACATAATGCCGATACCGGCGAATACCGATACCGCGATAAAAAACGGAATCCGGATGACGCTGTCGGCGAGGATACCGAAGGCGGCACCGGGATTGCGCACGTAGGTGATATGAAAAAAATTCTCAATCACCGTGATCGATTCATAAAGCGCAAAAGTACTGTCGATATAGACCTTCGTCAGTTGATCAAGCAGCAGGCAGATGCCGGCCGTCAATATGAAGACCCTGTAGGTGCCCATGTTACTCCGCAATCAAGGCATCTGCACAGCGTTGGCAGATGCCTGGGTGTTGGTCGTTGGCGCCGACGTTGGTGACAAAGTTCCAGCAACGCTCGCACTTTTCGCCTTCCGCGGGCAGGACTTGCAACTTCAGGCCGGGTAGTTGTTCGGCTTCAACCCCTGCGCTTAACTCATCGACCAGGTCGACCTGTGAGACGATAAAGTAGCTGGCTAGCTGAGTCTGGTACTGTTGCAACAGTGGCAGCAGCTCCGCTGGTACCTGCAGGCAAACCTTGGCTTCCAGTGACTGGCCGAGCTGTTTTTCGGCACGGGCTTTTTCCAGCACTTTGGATACCTCGGAGCGCACCTTTTGCAACTGCTCGTAGCGTGCTTCCAGTTCGGCGTCGAAGCGCTGTTCCATCAGTTTCGGGAAACTGGCCAAGTGGACGCTCTCTTCGCGCTCGCCCGGCAACTGGGTCCAGATTTCGTCGGCGGTGAAGGTCATTATCGGGGCGATTAAGCGGGTGATACTGTCGAGCAGCAGGTACATGCTGGTGCGGGCACTGCGATATTCGACGCTCCCTTTGGGGCTGGTGTAAATCCGATCCTTGAGGATATCGAGATAAAAGGCCGAGAGGTCGATGGCGCAGAAGTTGTGCACCGCATGGTAGATGCTGTGAAACTCATATTTTTCGTAAGCATTTTCGACCTTGCTGACCAGCCCGGAGAGGCGCGAGAGCGCCCAGCGGTCGAGCTCGAGCAAATCGTCGTCGGCGACCATGTCGGTTGCCGGGTCGAACCCGGCTAGGTTGCCGAGCAGGTAGCGGGCGGTGTTGCGGATCCGGCGGTATGCGTCGGAGAGGCGCTGCAGGGTCTCGTTGCCGAGGCGGATATCGTCACGATAATCGGTCGCTGCTACCCACATACGCAGAATTTCAGCACCGTACTTATTGATGATCTCTTCCGGCTTGATAATGTTACCCACCGATTTAGACATCGGTCGGCCGTCTTTATCCAAAACGAATCCGTGCGTCAAAACCGCTTTGTAGGGTGCGCGATCGCGGGTACCGACCGACTCGAGCAGACTTGAATGGAACCAGCCGCGATGCTGGTCAGAGCCTTCCAGGTAGAGATCGACCGGGCTGCTCAGGTAGTCGCGGTGTTCGCAGACGGCAGCGTGGGAGACGCCGGAGTCGAACCAGACATCGAGGATGTCGGTTTCCTTAGTGAACTTGTCGTGGCCGCAAGAGGGGCAGGTGGTACCTTCCGGCAGTAGTTCGCTGGCCTCTTTTTCGAACCAGATATCACTGCCGGTCGCTTCGAACTGGTCGGCAATATGGTGCATGATTTTGCCATCGCACAGATCGTCACCGCATTTTTCACAGTAGACAACGGTGATCGGGACACCCCAGCTGCGCTGGCGACTGATGCACCAGTCGGGGCGCGCTTCGACCATGTTGTAGATCCGGTCGCGACCCCAAGCGGGAATCCATTCAACCTTGTCAATTTCCTGCAGGGCTTTTTTGCGCAGATCGTTCTGTTCCATGCCGACGAACCACTGCTCGGTGGCACGGAAGATGATTGGTTTTTTACAGCGCCAGCAGTGCGGGTAGCTGTGGCTGATCTCGCTTTGATAAAGCAGCGCACCGACTTCTTCGAGCTTTGCGTTGACCGCCGGGTTGGCGTCTTTGAGTTTCATCTTGCCGAACAGTTCCAGCTCTTCGCGGTAGCGACCGTAATCATCGACCGGGTTGTAGATCTCCAGGCCGTATTTGAGGCCGACGACGTAGTCATCCTGACCGTGACCGGGGGCGGTGTGGACGCAGCCGGTACCGGCTTCCAATGTGACGTGGTCGCCGAGCACGATCAGCGAGTTGCGCTCGTAGAACGGGTGCTGGCAGTTTTTCTTTTCGAAAATTTCAGCATCAAAGGTGGCGACGATCGAAAACTCTTCGATGGCGAGGGTTTTCATCACCTGTTCGGTCAATCCTTCGGCCAGTACCAGCAGTTCGCCGTTTGCTTCGACGATAACGTAGGGCAGCTCCGGGTTGAGGCAGATCCCCAGGTTGGCGGGAATGGTCCAGGGGGTGGTCGTCCAGATGACGAAATTCAACGTCTTACCGGTAAACTGTGTCAGTGATTCCGGCAGCTCGTCAACATAGGGGAATTTGACGAAGATCGACGGTGACGTGTGGTCGGCGTACTCAACCTCGGCCTCGGCCAGGGCGGTAACGCAAGAAGAACACCAGTGGATCGGTTTCTTGCCCTTGAACAGCGAACCGCGCTCGGCCAATTTGGCCAGTTCGCGGGCGGTCTGCGCTTCGTAGTGCGGCGTCATGGTCAGGTAGGGGTCCTGCCAGTTGCCGAAGATGCCGAGACGCTGAAACTCTTCACTCTGGATTTTGACCCAATCGGCAGCGTAGGAGCGACACTCGCGGCGCACATCGGCCTTGCTCATCTCGCGTTTCTTCTTGCCGAGTTTCTTGTCGACCATCAGCTCGATCGGCAGACCGTGGCAGTCCCAGCCCGGAACGTAGGGGGAGTAGAAGCCCTGCATCCGCTTGCTTTTGATGATGATGTCTTTGAGGGTTTTATTCAGCGCATGGCCCATATGCAGGTGGCCGTTGGCATAGGGAGGGCCGTCGTGCAGGATGAAACTTTTACCACCCTGGTTGGCATTTTCCAGTTTGTCGTTGAGGCCGATCTCTTCCCAGCGTTTGAGGATTTGCGGTTCGCGATTGGGGAGATTGGCGCGCATTGGAAAATCGGTTTTCGGTAGATTCAGGGTGTCTTTGTAATCCATGCCTGTGCCTCTTTCTTATGGTCGCCCGAAGCCGCTAATTTGCTGCGGATTTGGAGGTCGTGTCATCATGAAAAGATTAGTCAGGCAGGCTAACAAAAGCAGCAGACAAGTTCAAGGGGAAAGGCTGTGATTTACGGTAGTTTTTGCGTGTTTTGCGATGGGTCAGGTCAGCTGTGAACGTCCCCTCCAAACGTTCACGATCTGATTTCATCTAAACCGGCAACCGCCAGGTTGTTGGTTGGCCGGTTTTAGGCGCTCATGCGCTGTTGATTGTCGTTGCCTTGAAGTGTCAACAGGGATTTGCGCAACAGGTCGGAGATACTGCTGTCCGACTCTTTGGCGATGCTCTGCAGCAGGTCCATTTCTTCATTGTTGACACGACAGGATACGATAAATTTCTTTGCGTTAATTGCTCTGCGGCCCATGGTGTGGCTCCTTTCAAAATCAAAAAAAACTGGTGTGGGCAAGTCTGCCCGACGAATCATGCTGGGGAAGTGTGCAAAGGGATTGCCAGTTTTGAGGGAAATGCTAGGAAATCTTTGTGGTAGCTGTTAAATCAGATAGTTGGGCGTATACTGAAACAAAAATGGCCATAATGAGACAATGCCTCATTGGTCATTTTGTCACAATTAGCTGTATACACGGACAAAAGTATACAGCTAATTGTGGCTTAATCTTTGTCGCTGGAGGTGGTTTCCGCGAGTGCGGCTTTTTCTTTTTGTTCACGCCTGATCAGGGCCAGGTTGCGGGTGTAGATAATAAATCCGGTTGACTGGCCGACAATGAAGACCGGGTCTTTCTTGAGAATTGCGTAGGTCAGCAGCAGGCAGCTGCCACCGAGACTGAAGTACCAGAATGCGGTTGGGATCAGGCTACGCTTATGTTTTTCCGAATAGAGCCATTGGACAAAAAAGCGCATGAAAAACATCGCCTGGCCGGCAAAACCGATCACCAGGATAATAATTTCGGTCCGGGTTAAATCCATCATTTTTCTTCTTTTACCTCAATCGACAGGTGACGGCTCTGCATCCAGCGCACCGCGATTACGTCGTAAAAACCTTCGATGCCGCGGCGCAGGTTGGTGTACTTGGATTCACCGTACAGTCGATGGCGATGGTTGACCTTGACCTCGATAACCTTGGCGCCTTCCATGCGCATCAGGGTCGGCAAAAAGCGATGCAAGCCCTTGTAGATGCGGACCCGCTTGAGCATGGCCGCGTTCATGATTTTAAGTGAACAGCCGGTGTCGTGGATGGTTTCTTTGGTCAGCCAGTTGCGAAAGCCGTTGCCGATTTTGCTGGCGATCTTTTTCGACAGAGTATCCTGGCGATTAAAGCGCCAACCGTTGACCATGTCGAAGTCGCCGTAATGTTTGATCATTTGTCGCAGGTCGGCTGGATCGTTCTGCAGGTCGGCGTCCATGGTGACGATGGCATCGCCGTTGGCGGCTTGGAAGCCGGCGTAGAGGGCGGCTGACTGACCGCTGTTGCGCAGCAGCGCCAGAGGGCGGATGGTTTTATCCTGAGCTGCCAGCTCACGAATGATCTGCAGGCTGCGGTCGGAGCTGCAGTCATCGACCAGCAGGATTTCGTAATTATCGGAGAGGTCCGGGGCGACGGCTTGAATCTCTTCGACCAGTTTGGGAATATTTTCTTCCTCATTGTAGATAGGTACAACGAAGCTGATTTTTGGCATTGCGTTCTTGCTCCCGTGGATACGGATTTTATTACTGACGACAAATCGCAATTCATATCATGCGGTGTGGTTCGAGTCAGTAAAAAAATGACGTAAAAAGAGCTATTTTTCGGTGTTTTCCACTGCGGGCAGTGGCAGTTGCTCGGTTGCTGGTGCTATTGCCGGGGCCGAAACCGGTGGTGGCGTAACGGGGATGGTCTGTGCCGGCAGTGCGTTGGTTTTCTTGGTCAGCTCGGCCCACAGCAGGCCGAGTTGTTCGTGCAGCCAGTATTGGGTTTTCATCAAGGTTTTGGCATTGGGGAAAATCCATTTACTGCGCACCGGTTTGCTCAGATGATTGGTTGGCGCCGGGGTCGGCTCAAGGCCAACCTGATGAAACAGGTCCATTGCCCGCGGCATATGCAGGGCGGTGGTCACCAGGACTAAACTGTTGTCATTAAACTTTTCGGCAATCAGGGCGGCCTCTTCAGCGGTATCCTTGGGGCCGGTAAAGCTGAGAATGTCCTCTTTCGGAACCCCCAGTGCCAGCGCCAGCTGTTTGATCTTATCAGCAAAGGATTCTGGCTGGCGACCATTGTAGCCGGTAAAAATCAGTTTACTGCCAGGGTTAAGGCGGTAGATGCGGATGCCTTCGACCAGCCGAACCACGGCGGTCGGACTCAGCTCGCTGGTGAGTGGTTGACCTTCCGCGGAAACATGGCCACTGCCGAGCACGGCAACGTAGTCAACCATATTATCGGTTTGCTGATAGCTGGCATATTGCTGTTCCAGCGGTCCGGTGATCTTTGTGCTTAATGGTGGATAGCTGGCGACGAACAGCAGCGCTGTTGCCGCGGCCACAAACAGGAAGCCGAGCCAGCGGGTTTTACGGCGCAACATGAACAACAGTGCCCAGAACAGCAGAAGCAAGAGAATCGGCAGGGGCATCAATAGGCCGCCGAGGAACTTTTTCAACAGAAACAGGTAGTTGTCCAGGTTTTCCATTAATTCCACTCCGGCCAGGTAAGCAGGTTTTCGCCGCGCCACAGGTTGTATTTGCGCTGTCCACCGGCGCCGATCGGAATGCTCTGCTGCCCGAGTTCAACAACATTTTCGAATGAGGCAATCAGCTCGGCCGGCAGCGGCGTGTCTGCATTGTGCAGGATCAGTGCGTCCCAGCCGATTTTATCGACCGGTCCGGCCCAGAGTTCATACTGGCTACTGACTCGGGGAGGGTTGCCGGGCCATTTGTAGGTGATTGGGTGTGCAGGGGCATAAAAGGCCACTGCCGCCGGATACTTTCGCAGTGGCGAGACGATAAAGGTTTCGTCCGGCCTCGGTTGCTGCTGCAGGGTTTCGCCGATCTGCAGGCCTAATTCCTGCCAGCCTTTGATGCGCGCGGTCGGATCTTTTTTGCCCAGCGGGATAAAGTCCAGCTGCATAACAAACGGCAGGAGATAAGCGATCAGGGTCAGGGCGAAGCCGAGTTTCAGGCCGGGAAGGAACCAGCCACGGAGCTTGTCGAAAAATCCCGCAGAAACCTGCCCCCGCGCCCAGGCTGCCAATAACAGCAAACCCGCCGGGTAAAAGGTCGCCGGCCAGTTGGGGTTGCTGCTTTGTTTGAAGCTGAAGCCGACAAAGGCGAGTAAACCGATAGCGCCGAAGATAAACAGGAACTTGGTTTGCCGTGACCAGCGCAGCATGCGGGGCAAAAGGGCGAGACTGAGCAGCACTAACAGTAGCCAGGTGATCGGCGTCAGTAGGCCCATCTGGCCGCCGACAAATTCACCGAAGGTTTTGAAGTGATCGAGCAGGCTGGTTCCGGTCAACTCAATATGGTGAGCGGTATGCTTGAAGGTGATCCAGTCGTGGCGGGAGTTCCACCACAGCGGCGGCAGCAAAAACAGCAGGGACCCGAACCACAGCAGCCAGGGCCAACGTTGTTTCAGGTGTTTGCGGTCGGCTCCGGAAAACAGCAGGTAGAGGAACATCAGCAGCGGAAAGACCATCATCATCTGCTTGCTCAGTGAACCGAGCCCGACCAGCAGCAGGGTCAGCAGCCACCAGAACAGTTTGCCCTTGGGCGCTTCCAGAGTCCGCCACAGGCAGTAGAGGGCCAAGCTCCAAAAGCAGACCAGCAACACGTCGGTTGCCATGATCATGCCCAGAGCGGCAGTTCCCGGCGTTGCCAGCCAGGCGGCAACGCCCCAGAAGGCGACCTCGGCGTTAAACATTCGCCGTCCGCAGAGATACATACCGAACAGTCCGATGCTGCCGAACAGCACCGCTGGCATACGTACCGCTTGCGCGCTGATGCCGAGCAGGCCGGTAGACAGGGCATTGATCCAGGCGATCATCGGCGGTTTGCTGTAATAGCCGAGATCGAGTCGCCGCGACCAGTCCCAGTAGTAACTTTCATCCGGCCCCAAGTCGAGCGGAACGATATAGAGGTAGCCGAGTCGGATCAAGGTCACGCAGGTCAGCAGCAGAAAAAACATCGAGTCCCAGCGGAGGTTGGCCGGTTTTGGCGGTTTGGTTGCCTCCTCGGACGCGGTCGCTTGCGGATTTTCCGCTTGCTCCTCTTCCACTTCACTATCGTCCAGTTCCGCGTCGATGACTTCATCACCCTCAGCGTCATCCGGGCTGGCTGTTGCCGTGGATTCCGCCTGCACGTCCGGTGCTGGTGACTCGCCCGGCTCGCTTTGCGTCGCTGCGTTCAATTCGGGCTCATCAAGATAGACAGCATCAATGACTGGATCGGATTTGGTTGTCGACTCCAGGTCTGACTGCGCGCCTTCTGCCGGGTCGGTTTGGGGGGGCGTCAGTTCAGGATCGGTTGGCGGAGTGTTTTCAGGTTTGGTCTCAGAAGAATCGCTCATATCATATTCTTTCATTGCAAATTGGGTTGTTCCGCCGAAAATACCGCAGCGGCGTCGATCGATCAAGGATTCTGTTGCCGATAATGACAGAGAGTTTCCAGCGGACAGCCGGGACAGAGCGGTCGCTTGCGACAATGGTCCTTGCACTGGATGACGATCAGGGCGTGATACTCGTTGTAAAGGGCGACGTCTGGCGTCAGGTGAACCATGAAAAAGTTGCGGATTTGCGTATATTTTTCTGTGCCCTGCAGTATCCCGAGGCGGCTGAACAGGCGATTGGTATAGGCATCGATGACGAAGGACAGATGTTCTCCGGCGTAAAGTAGAATCGAGTCGGCGGTTTCCGGGCCGATACCTTTTAAGCCCAATAACTCTTCGCGCAGTGGCAGCAAGGGGTGTTGCAGCATGCTTTCCAGGCGACTGTGATAATTATCGCGCAGATAGCAGGCAAACAATTGCAGCCGCTCGGCCTTTTGGCGGAAAAAACCGGAAGGGCGGATCAGTTCTTCCAGCCTATCGGGCGACAGGGCGCAGATCACTTCGCAGCTCAGGGCGTTGGCGTTGCGCAGGTTGACAATCGCCTTCTCGACGTTGTTCCAATTGGTGTTCTGGGTCAGAATCGCGCCGATGGCCATTTCCAATGGACTGTCAGCCGGCCACCAATGGCGCTTCCCGTAGCGATCAAGCAGGCGTTGATAGATCTTCATCAGCTCTGACATCAAAGTCCTCACTCCCAGAAAATTCCCGGCAGCATAGCATGGCAAGTAGCAGTTGCGGTATTCTGAAACAATGAAAAGCACACGCAATCCACGGCTGAACACTCTGCTGTTGACGTTGTTGCTGGTTTGTCTGCCCCTGTTGGCGACGGCGGACTGGGATTACAGCAAGAGGTCAATTCCGCTCGATGAGATTCAATCGGGCGGTCCGCCCCGCGATGGAATCCCGGCGCTGACGACGCCAAAGTATATTCCGGCCGGACAGGCGACCATGCTGCGCGATGAAGAACAGGTGCTGGGCGTTTACCTTAACGGCGTTGCCAAGGCCTATCCGACCCGGATTCTTTCCTGGCACGAACTGGTTAATGACTACTATCGCGATCTGCCGGTTCTGGTCAGCTGGTGACCGCTGGCTTTTGCCGGGGTCGTGTACTCCAGACAAATTAAAGAGAAAGAGCGTTTTTTCGGTGTCTCGGGGCTGCTTTATCGCAGTAATGTGTTGATGTACGACAAGAGTAGCGAATCGCTCTGGTCGCAGATAAAAGGCGAGGCGTTGATCGGACCGCTGACTGGCACAGAATTCGAAGTGCTGCCGTCGACGCTGACCAGCTGGAAGAAATGGCGGAAGAAGTACCCTGACACCCAGGTGCTGTCGTTTGATACCGGTTACAGCCGCAATTACGCTTCTGACCCCTATCGCGATTATTATCAGCAGCAGAGCGGCTTTTGGTCGTTTTTCAAACTTGGTCCAGGCGAAAAAGAGAAGGAATTGGTGGTCGGGATTGTTCTTGATGGGCAGGCCAAGGCGTACCCGTTGCGCAGCATTAAAAGGGCTGGAAATCTTAAAGATACACTGGCTGGCATTGAGTTAACGCTTAGTTTCGAAAAATCGACCGACAGTCTGACCGTTGTCGATAGCGACGGCAACACTGTCGAGCAGATGACCGTCTACTGGTTTGTTTGGAAAGCGATCTGGCCGGAAACAAAAAGGTTTTGATTATAGCTTTTGCCCCCCCTCCCGTGTGACGCAGCCGAAGCAGAATTCGCCTTTTGCGAAGAGGGCGGCAAATGTTTGAGCGAAGCGAGTTTTTGCCGACCCGCAAACTGCGAATGGAGTGCAGGGAACCCGAAGGGCAAGGAGGTCGGGCGCCTTTTTCTGCTTACTCTTTTTTGGCGTGACAAAAGAGTAAGGCGACGAGCGGGGGCGCTACCCCGCGGTCTTGATTTTCACCTCTCCCACAATGCAAAAGAAAAACCGGCGGGTCTCGGCCCGCCAGCCGACTTCATTTTCTTTGTGTCGACAAAGAAAACGCAAGCAAAAGAAAACGACCCCAATGTCCCCACCCGCTTCGCGGGAACCTCCGCTCCACAGTTTTTTCAGGGCCGCTCACATGCGCTGCGCTTAACCTCGCGGCAAATCTCCTGAAAAAAATGCTCCTCTTCGGTGGGAACAAGGGGGGGATGGTCACCATCTTTTATTCACCATTCTTTTTGCCATTCCTCTATAATCCCTGCCCATGCTTGATTACTTTTCCCCCGACAGTATTGCCCAGCTTCGTTACGCCATAAATGACGCCGGCGGCAACGAAGTTTTTGTTCTCGCCCAGACCGATGCCGAGCAACGTATCGTCCAGATTGAGGTGTTGGCACGCGGCTCGGAAGCTGCGGTTCCGGCTATCCTGCAGACCTGTGGATACGGCGATGTGGTTATCCACAACCATCCCTCCGGTGATCTTCGGCCCTCCGCCGCAGACATCGAAGTTGCCTCACAATTCGGCTCACTTGGAGTCGGTTTCTACATTGTAGATAACACTGTGGATAAGCTGTATCGGGTTGTGGAAGCTTTTGTCGCCAAGGATGAACAGCAGCTCGCGCCGGAGACGATTTCCGAGCTGCTCGGTCCCGAGGGTGTGATCGCGGGAAAGTTGCCCGATTACGAGGATCGGCCTGACCAGTTGCGGATGGCGTTTGCGGTTTCTGAGGCGTTCAACAAAGGGCAGCTGGCGGTGATCGAAGCGGGGACCGGGACCGGGAAAAGTCTCGCCTACCTGGTGCCGGCGGTGCTTTGGGCCAAGACCAATCAAGAACGGGTGGTCGTTTCCACCCGGACCATCAACCTGCAGGAGCAGTTGATCCGTAAGGATCTGCCTTTTTTGCGCCGCGCCACCGGCCTGGAAATTTATGCAGTGCTGGTCAAAGGGCGCAGTAATTATCTCTGCTGGCGGCGCAGCGAAAATGCCGGGCGAGAACTGGGCTTGTTCGACCAAGAACAGGTCGACGAGATTCAGCAAATTCTTGCCTGGGCGGACAATACCGCCGATGGCTCAAAAGAGGAGCTGTCTTTTATCCCCAGTTACCAGGCCTGGGAAGAGGTCTGCTGTGAGGCGGACCAGTGTGCCAAGGTTCGCTGCCAGTACTACAGCCGCTGCTTTTTCCATAAAGCCCGTCGTCAGGCGGCACGTGCCGATATTCTGGTGGTCAACCACGCCCTGCTGCTCTCCGATCTGGCCCTGCGGCAGCAGACCGATAACTATTCGGCAACGGCGGTGCTGCCCCCTTTTGAGCGGGTGATTCTCGATGAGGCCCATCATCTCGAGGATGTCGCCACCAGTTACTTCTCGGCGCAGATCACCCGCTTTACTTTTGGCCGCGTGCTCGGTCGCTTGCGGCATCCGCGCAAGCCGAACCAGGGTTTGCTGCCGCGACTGCTTGATCAACTCTCCCGCGAATTACCGGACAGCGAGGATACCCTCTATCGGGCGTTGCACGGGCAGATTGAAAGTCTGGTCGGCAGACGTCAACAGCTGCTCGATATGGCGGTGGAGGAATTACAGTGTATCGGCGAAGAGCTGCCGGCGGCGCTGGGGAAAAAGGTGACGGCGTTCAGCGATGTGAAGCATCGGGTCTTGCCGGCTTTTCTGCAGACCGCCGAATGGCAGCAGATTTGCAGTCGCAGTGAGCGCTTGCGGGTCGGCAGTCATGAACTGGCCAATGGTTTACTCGATTTGTTGCGCGCTGCCGATGCTCTGCCGGAAACGGTGGCCGATAAATTGAATTCGGCACTGGTTGACTTGCGCGGTCTCGCCGGACGCTTAGAGGGGATCTCTGCCGATTTGGGCTCCTTTCAGGCCGTCGCCGCTGGCAGCTGTGTCTGGCTGGAAATCCGGGAGGGCCGAATCGGTCGTGGCAAGGGCTTGATCACCAGTCTCTGCCAAGCACCGCTGGAGGTGGCCGACAGTCTCAATAAAGCGCTCTATCAACGGTTTCGCACGCTGGTGATGACCAGCGCTACTTTGACCGTGGCCGGTGCGTTCGGCTACTTTCACTCGCGGGTTGGGCTCGATCGGGTTGAGCCGGGACGTTTGTTTGAGCTGAGCCTCGAGTCGCCGTTCGATTATCAGAACCAGGCGTTGGTTGCGGTGCCGACCGATCTGCCGGAACCGGGCAAGCCCGGCTTTAGCGAAGCGGTGCGCGATGCCGTGGAGAAGGCGGTGCTTTGCAGTGGCGGTCGCAGTTTTGTCCTCTTTACCTCCTATGCCTTGCTGCAACAGGTCCACGCGGAGCTCTCTCCGGTGCTTGAAGCGCAGCGCCTGCGCTGTTTGAAACAGGGGCAAGAGAATCGACATCGCCTGCTCAAGCGTTTTGCCGAGGATGAAAGCAGTATTCTCTTTGGCACCGATTCTTTCTGGGAAGGGGTCGATGTGCCGGGCCGTTCGTTGGAGCAGGTGATTATTGCCCGTCTGCCATTTAAGGTGCCGACCGAACCGGTACTAGAGGCGCGCGCCCAGGCGATTGAACAGCGCGGCGGTGATGCCTTTATGGAATACACGGTGCCGCAGGCGGTGATCCGTTTTAAGCAGGGCTTTGGCCGCTTGATTCGCCATCGCAATGATCGCGGGGTGGTCTTGATCCTTGATACCCGGGTGGTGCGGCGTGGCTACGGACGAATGTTTCTGCGTTCCTTGCCACCAGCGCGGGTGGTAAAGGGCAATAGTGAACAGGTTTTTGCCGAAATCGGGCAGTTTTTTTCTGAACAATAAAAAGGTGGTCAAAATGAACAAGCAGCGAAATTTTGTTTATGGTCTTTTGATTCTTTTGCTCCTGGTTGCCTGCGATAGTGGACAGAGTGTGCCGCCACTGCGGCCCAATTCAACCATTCTTGCTTTTGGTGACAGTCTCACTTCCGGCACCGGGGCTGAGTCAGAGTTGAGCTATCCGGCCCAGCTGGAGCGGCTGATTTCTGCCACGGTGGTCAATGCCGGGGTGCCGGGCGAAGTCAGTGCCGAAGGTGCGCGGCGCCTGCCGGCTCTACTTGACGAGTACCAGCCCGATCTGCTGCTGCTTTGTCATGGTGGTAACGATCTGTTACGCAAGCTTGATCGGCAGCAGTTGCGCGACAACCTGCGGCGGATGTACGAGGCGGCCAATCAACGTGGCATCCCGGTGGTCCTGATTGCCGTTCCGCAACCTGGATTGCTGATCGATGATGCTGATCTTTATCAGGAACTGGCTACTGAGCTACAAATCCCGCTGGTGGAAGATATTCTGACCGACCTGCTCAAAGACAATCAGTATAAAAGTGATCGCATTCATCCCAATGCAGCCGGTTATCGCAAGTTTGCCGAAGCGGTGGCCGAGCGTCTGAGCAAGCTGGGAGCTTTTCTTTAGGGATACTGTCGACAATTTGACAAAAGGCGCCTCTCGGCTATCTTTAAACGGTAGCTTGATGAGTACCAACCCCGCTCAAGAGGAGGTGCCGATGCCACAGGAAATGAAACATCAAGAAGCGCTGAAAATTGCCGTCGAGACC
The DNA here is from genome assembly GCF_055389805.1 of Desulfuromusa ferrireducens. Lineage (NCBI taxonomy): Bacteria > Pseudomonadati > Thermodesulfobacteriota > Desulfuromonadia > Desulfuromonadales > Geopsychrobacteraceae > Desulfuromusa > Desulfuromusa ferrireducens. The sequence continues at coordinate 835,143 of NZ_AP042415.1, read as the reverse complement.
GAAAAAGGCCTGATCTGTTTTTATCGCCGGGCGTCTGAACTGGTGAGAGACGAGGGGGCCAAAAGAATCTTTGCGCGTTTGGCGATGGACAAAGAAGAGAATGCCGGGCAGTTTTTCCGCTATTATCGGGGCACCGATTTCGGCACTCTGGATGAGTTTGTCAATCAGCCCTGCACCTTGAATGCGGCCGCGATGCAGGAGTTAAACAGCCTCGGGGATGTCGAGGTGAAGGAGCGCCGCGCGCGCGAAATCGCCATGGAAAAAGAACAACATCTGGAAAAGATCCTACTCGGTAAAGCGAAGAACATTATCGATCCCGGGGTACGGACCATTTTTGAGGAGATGGCGAAGAAAAGCCGCAATCATTACCAGATCATTGAGTCGGAATATGCCCGGACAATGGGCATGCCGCATGAAACAGATATCGATACCTTTGTCAGAGAATAGGGCTTTTATGAAAAAGATGTTGTTGGGGCTGCTATTGCCCCTTTGCCTGAGTTGGACGGTTTTTGCCAGTGAGGGAAACATCTCCCAGTTTCAGCAGATTCTCGATACAAACTGCAGCCAATGTCACACGCGAGAGCGGATCGAAGCGGCGATGCGCGGTGGTGTCAATTACGATGAAACGATTCAGAAGATGATCCGTTTCGGTGCCAAAATTTCCGCTCAGGAAAGACAGGTTCTGGGGGTTTTTTGGCAAACGCAAGAGGCGCAAGAGGACCCAGGGCCTGCCCTGCAATCGAGCGGACGAACCGTTAGCAAAGATCCGCTCGGTGAGTTTCGGGCGGTATTGGACAGTCGTTGCACCGGTTGTCACACTCTGGATCGGGTTGAAGAAGCGATGCTGCAAGACCGTTCCATTGCTGACCTGATTGAGATGATGCGCCAGCGCGGTGCGATTGTTACCGAGGCGGACAAAAATGTGCTTGGCACCTTCTGGGGGAACCCGCTGAAGGTTACACCGGAATAGTCTTTATCCGCGCCGCTGGAAATTTTTCAGCGGCGTTTTTTATTAAATCAAGCATTGCCGGGGGGGGAGATGCGTTCGATTAAGGATTGGCCGGCCGACGAACGACCGCGTGAGAAATTGCTTGCCCAGGGAGCGGACAAGCTCACCGATGCCGAGCTTCTGGCGCTGATTATCCGCACCGGAGATTCCAGTAGTAAATGCAGTGCCGTCGATTTGGCGCGTGGCTTGTTGAAACGTTTCGGCGCCTTGCGTCAGCTCTCCAGCGCCAGCATCGGGGAACTCTGCCAACAGCCAGGGATCGGACCGGCGAAAGCCGCCGAAATTCAGGCGCTGTTTCAGATTGCTCGCCGCTTTAGCGATAGCCGTTTGCAACCGGGACAAGCCTATCGCAGTTCAACAGACGCCTTTGCCCATTTTCACGAACGGCTCTGTGACTATCGTAAAGAGGTTTTTATCGCCTTGCTGCTCGACAGCAAAAATCGTCTGATCCGCGAAGTCCAGATCTCCGAAGGCAGCCTCACCGCCAGCATCGTTCATCCCCGCGAGGTTTTTGCCCCGGTCCTGCGCGAATCGGCTGCCGCAATCCTGTTTGTCCACAATCATCCCTCCGGTGACCCGACCCCCAGCCGCGAAGATATTGAAATCACCACGCGATTGAAACAGGTCGGTGATCTGATGGGCGTTCGGGTGCTCGACCACATCATTATTGGCAAAGGGGACTATGTCAGTCTGGCGGATCGGGGGCTGTTGTGAGTTGTTCGTTGCCATCAATCTTAATCAATCCGGTATTCCTTGATCTTGTACATCAACGAACGCAGGCTGATTTCCAGTAATTGCGCCGCCTGGGTGCGGTTGCCGTCGGTTTTGGCCAGGGTTTTACGGATGTATTCCTTTTCCAGCCGCTGCGAAGCGATTTTTAAGGAGTATTCTTCGGGATTGCTGCTGTTCGGCGTGGATTGTCGGATCCGCAGTGGTGGCAGTTCTAGGGTTTCGCCGTGGCTGAAGATCAGCGCTTTCTCCAAATAGTTCTGCAACTCGCGGACATTTCCCGGCCACAGGTAGCTGTTGAGTTGTTTTTTGTCCTCGGTCGAGAGTTGTGGTCGCTGCCGCCCTTCCTGCTCACAGAGAGTGGTGAGAAAATACTCCGCCAGGGTGACGATATCATCGGGACGCTCACGTAGCGGCGGCAGGGCGATGTCAACCACCGCCAACCGGTAGTAGAGGTCGCTGCGGAACAGTTTGTTTTGTACCGCGTCGTGCAGATCCCTGCCGGCGGCCCCGACAACTCGGGTGTGGATCTTTTCGGTGCGGGTCGCACCGACCTTTCTTAGCTCCCCTTCTTGCAAAACGCGCAACAGTTTCGGCTGCAACTCCAGAGGCAGCTCGGCAATTTCATCGAGAAACAGGGTACCGTCATTGGCGATGGAAAAGAGCCCCTGTTTTTCCCGGTCGGCACCGGTAAAGGCCCCTTTGACGTGGCCGAAGAGTTCGCTCTCCAATAACCCTGAAGTTATCGCGCTGCAGTTGATCGCCAAAAACTGCCCCTTGCGCCCGCTTTCGCTGTGCAGGGCTCGGGCAATCAGTTCTTTGCCGGTGCCGGTTTCGCCACTGATCAAGACCGGGGAGTCGGCGCTGGCCGCCGCTTTGACAATCTGCAAGACTTTCTGCATGCCTTTACTGGAATGGATGATCCGCTCGATGGAGAAACTTTTTTCTTGTTTCGACAGGGCACTTTTCAGCTGCAGATTTTCCTGTCGCAACTGCTGCCGTTCTTCGGCTTTACGCAGGGTCAGCAGCACTTCGTCCGGCTTGAATGGCTTGGAAATATAATCATAGGCGCCAAGTTTCATGCACTCCAGTGCCGTATCGATACTGCCGTAGGCGCTCATCATGATAATCGTGATCTCCAGCTGTCGAACCTCGGGCTGTGCGAGGAAATCAAGGCCATCCATGTCCGGCATACGGATATCGGAGAGGATCACGTCGAACTTTTCTTTGCGGATCAATTCGAGGGCATCGACGCCGCTTTTGGCTTCACTGACCCGATAGTTGTGCGGCTCGAGCACCAGGCGCAGCATATGCCGCATTGATGCTTCATCGTCGATAATCAGGATGTTGCTGAACTGTTCAGTCATCGGCACCTCTATTTGGAATCATTTCGACAGGGTACCTTTAAATCGGCGAATGAGCAATTGCTAGTCAGGACTTAAAACCAATGACGGTGTGAAGAATATTCGTGGGAAAAATCTTGCAGAAGAATGAAAACGGTGTATGCTCTTACATTATGGTGATAAAATACCTTAAGTCGCAATTGTCGCATTGGTTGGGAGGTCTCTATGGAAAAGCGTTTGATTGATGCACGGCTTTGGTCTCAGGCTGATGGGCCAGTGAACGAACAGAACTGCTCCGATGCCTGGCAGGTTTTATCTCGCCTGGGAGCCCCCTATCGTTTTGCTGGTAAGTCTGCTGATGGACTTTTTGAGTACCTGGTTCTTCATCCCCAAACCGGGGACGTTATCGCCTCTGGGCGAGGAAAGTCTTCGCCACGGGCCATGTGTGAGGCCGCGCTGGCAGCACGGAAAATCTTAAAGCCATAGCGCATTGGTTTCCTCCGATTGAGCGCTAAGCGGAATCAAGAGGGTAGGCTCAGCCACGCTTGCAGAAAAAGGACCGGCCTTAACAGCACCGGTCCTTTCCATTCACACATCTTTTGAGCTGTATTTCATCAGGTTTTACGCAAGAAATTATTTGCCTAAGACTTCAGCGACTTTCTTGCCGATATCTGCTGGCGACTGAACCACGTGTACGCCGCACTTTTCCAGTGCTGCCATTTTGGCTGCAGCTGTGTCGTCGCCGCCGGAGATAATCGCTCCGGCGTGGCCCATTCGCTTACCCTTGGGGGCGGTTTGTCCGGCAATGAAGCTGACTACCGGTTTGTTGAAGTTGGCTTTGATCCACTCGCCAGCCTTAACTTCTGCCTGACCGCCGATTTCGCCGATCAGCACAACACATTCGGTCTGGGCGTCAAACTGGAACATCTCCAGCAGGTCGATATATTTCAGGCCGATGATCGGGTCACCACCGATGCCGATACAGGTGGACTGGCCGTAGCCGAAGTCACTGACCTGCTTGACCGCTTCGTAGGTCAGGGTACCTGATTTGGAAATAATGCCGACGGTTCCGGGGGTGTGGATTTCACCCGGCATGATCCCCATTTTACATTCACCGGGAGTGATGACGCCTGGACAGTTCGGGCCGATCAGCATGGTTTTGGACGCGCTGGTATACATCAGTCGCTTGACCTTGATCATGTCCTTGACCGGAATCCCCTCGGTGATGCAGACACAAAGGTCAAGGTTGGCGTCGATCGACTCCATCACCGCGTCAGCAGCAAAACTAGGTGGAACATAGACGATCGAGGCGTTGGCGCCGGTTTTGCGGATCGCTTCTTCGACGGTATCGAAGACCGGGGTGCCATCAACTTCCGTGCCGCCCCGACCGGGAACCACACCGGCGACGATGTTGGTTCCGTAGTCTTTCATTTTCTGGGCGTGAAACTTACCCTGAGAGCCGGTCAGCCCCTGTACGAGGACTTTGGTTCTATTGTTAACAAGTATGCTCATTGTTTTCTCCCTCTTACTTAGGACTTCGCAGAAGTTTTCTTTTTAGCCGGCTTGTCGCCAGCCGCCAGCTCCACAGCTTTTTGCGCTGCATCGGCCATGGTTGTGCCAGTGACAATGTTCAGTCCCGACTTCGCCGCCCCTTCTTCGAGGATTTTCCGGCCTTCTGTCACGTTGGTTCCGTCCAGTCGGACCACAATGTGCCGATCGCTTGGCACCTCGTCAGAGGCAGTCAGAACGCCTTGAGCAATCAAGTCACAGCGGACAATCCCGCCAAAAATATTAACAAAAATAACTTTGACCTTTGGGTCGGTCAAAATGATCTTGAAGGCTTCACGCACCTTGTTGACATCAGCGCCGCCCCCGACATCGAGGAAGTTTGCTGGGTCGCCGCCGTAGGAATTGATGATATCCATGGTCGCCATGGCTAGACCGGCACCGTTGACCATACAGCCGATGTTGCCTTCCATGCTGACATAGGAAAGGTCAAAAATAGAGGCTCTGACTTCCTGCGGCTCAAGCTCGCCGTAGTCTTTCATCTCTTCGATCTTCGGGTGCCGGAAGAGAGCGTTGTCGTCAACACTCATTTTGGCATCGAGACAAACGACCTCTCCCTCACCGGTGATGACCAGCGGGTTGATCTCGAGCATCATGCCGTCGTGATCGGCAAACACCTGATAGAGCTTGTTGGCGACATCGGCAAATTTATTCAGCAGGCTGGAATCGAGTCCGATCTTTTTGGCGATTTTACGACCGAGAAAAAGGCCCATCCCGGTAACTGGGTTGATTTTTTCGGTGATAATCGCTTCGGGGGTTTTGTCGGCGACCTCCTCAATGTCCATACCGCCTTCAGAGCTGGCGATAATCATGTGCTGCTCAGAGTCGCGATCGACCAGAAAGCTGAGATAGATCTCTTGTTTAATATCGGTGGCTTTTTCGATCAGGGTCCGGCGGACAATCTTGCCTTCCGGTCCAGTTTGCTTGGTGACGATTTTCATCCCCAGCATCTGCGAAGATTCGTCATAAACGTCGCTGAAGGTATTGACGATTTTTACCCCGCCTGCTTTACCGCGACCGCCAGCGTGGACCTGGGCCTTAATGACCCAGGCATCACCTTTCAGTTCTTTGGCGACACGTAGAGCGTCACTGGCAGTGGAGGCAACTCCGCCATCAGGAACGGGGACGCCGTAATTCCTGAGCAGCCCTTTAGCTTGAAATTCATGTAAATCCATGGCTCACCTTTCATGTTCTGTCTGGTTTCGCGTTTGTTTTTGAGAAAAACATAGGGTTAGTTTTTCAGCAGGTATTCCGCATCGATTGACTAAACTTTCGCGCTGCGCGTCATCCGCCTCCTTGCAGTGTCGGAATCAAGATGTCTCCGATTTTTTGCTCGGTTTCCATCTAAAGAAAAATTCTTTACTGTTGCTAAAAAATAGTGTCTTTGAGCGTATACACGAATTTGCGGCAGACTGTCAAGTGGTCTTACCAGTCTGCGAGGTGTGGGTCCGTTTTTGGCAATTAAAAAACTATAACGTGGTGTTGTGATAGGGCAAGGGCAGGGACAAAAAAAACAGGCCAGAAAAGGTTTCTGGCCTGTCGGAAGAGATAAGGTTGTCAGGGAGTCTAGTTATTTGGTTTTTTCCCAATCAGCGAGAAATTTTTCGATGCCGATGTCGGTCAGTGGGTGCTTGGCCAGCTGGGTCATGACTCCGTAAGGGATGGTGCAGATGTCGGCACCGATCAGCCCAGCGTTTAAGACATGCATGGGGCTGCGGACCGAAGCGACAATGATCTCGGTGTCGTAGCCATAGTTGTCGTAAATGCTGCGGATCTGCTCAACGCATTCCATTCCTTCGTGACCGATGTCGTCGAGGCGCCCGACAAAGGGGGAAACGTAAGTGGCTCCAGCTTTAGCGGCCAGCAACGCTTGCAGCGAAGAGAAGATCAGGGTGACGTTGGTGTTGATGCCGTCGGCGGTAAACTGCTTGGTGGCTTTAAGGCCCTCGGTGGTCATTGGCACCTTAACGACGATGTTCTCGTGGATCTTGGCCAGTTCACGACCTTCGGTGAGCATTCCCGGCGCATCGAGAGCGATGACTTCGGCTGAAATCGGGCCGTCAACAATGGCGGTGATTTCGGTGATAACTTCTTTGAAATCACGGCCGCTCTTGGCGATCAGCGAGGGGTTGGTGGTGACACCGTCAACCAGACCCAGATCGTGGGCGGCGCGGATTTCGGCGACTTCTGCGGTGTCGATAAAAAATTTCATCGATGGCTCCTTGCGAGGGTTAATTTTCAATAAGGGGAGAAAACTTTAGTGGGCCTTTTTATATGTTTTGAGGCATTTTTTCGAACAGAAGTGATGCTCTTTGCCGTTGATGTGAGCGCTGATCGCATCGCTGATCGGCAGAAAGGTTCCACACTGCGGATCTTCCACCATCTGTTCACCGTCACGAGTACGGTTGCGCGGCATTTTTTTTCCGCGATCTTCTTTGGGGCGAATGATGCCCTGGATCATCGAGTAGCCAACAAAACCGAGCAGAATCAGCATCAGTAGTTTAATCATGGTCTATCCATCTATCCTCTAAGCGGGTGATTCCCTGTGCTTCTGGCAGTGCCGCCAGCAACTCGGACATCGTTTGTTGCCAGCGTGGGTGTTTGACGTCTGCCGCTAACTCCACCAGCGGGAATAGCACAAAGTGTCGCTCATGCAGGCGTGGGTGCGGCAAACTCAGTTCCGGTGTTTCGAGGGTCAGTTGCTCAAAGAGAAGCATGTCAATATCGAGAGTCCTGGCGTCCCAGCGAATGGCACGGGTTCGGCCGGCAGCATTTTCGATCTGACGACAAAAGTCAAGCAACTCTTGCGGAGATAGATCGGTTGCCAGTTCGACGACCGCGTTTAAATAGTCGGGTTGTCCGGCTGGTCCACCGACCGGTGGTGTTCGGTAGAGGGACGATGCCGTCAACAGATTAATCCGGGGGTGCTCTTGCAGCGTTGCGCAGGCGTGTTTAAACGCCTGTTGCGGATTTCCAAGGTTGCCACCCAGGGCAAGAAATACTCGACTCTTTGCTTCTGCTATCATAACCTGATGGATTAAAGCACAGACGAGAAAACAAAATCAAATTGATAGGACGTATACATGCAACTGAGTTTAACTTTGGCCGTTGCCGACCTGCAACGGACAGATGCTTTTTACCGGGAGATTCTGCAATTAAACCCCCAGCGTAGTCAGGCTGATGGCAAAAATCCCGACTTCATTCTGCTACGTTTCGGTGAATGCTGCATCGTTTTTCGGCCGTTGCGCGATCTGGAGGCGCAGCATCCGGCGCTGCTGCAGAACCTGACCCGGCAATCGCTCGGTGCCGGTCTGCAGTTGGAGCTGAGTTGTCCCGACCTGACGGCAGTTAGGAAATGCATCGAGCGTTACCAGTGGCCGGTCGCTTATGAGCTGCAGGATGATGAGCATCAGCGTCAGGAACTCTGGTTGCACGATCCTGATGGCTATCTACTGGTGCTGAATGAAGAACATTGACGACGATGGCCAGGTTATTGTCCGGCAATTGTTTAGGGGAATTTTATCCGCACACAGATTAGTTTGAGCAGGAAGAGGATGAGGAAGAGTTTATCTGGGGGTCGAATGGACCTGGTTAGGCCGTTTTTTTTCGACTTTTGTCTAAGTTTTTTTAAAGAGTTAGTACCCAAGCGGAATTGTGGGCAATAGAAAAGCATTGACATAGCTTCTTGCTGGTAATAGGATTTTGAAAAACATATAAGGATAATCGATAATACTAAACCACTTGTAAGGGTGGGGCGGAAAGCCCATAGGGTCTCACTGAGACAGCCGGGATGCCGAACTATCAGCAGATATTCGGTGTGCCGGTTTTTTTGTGCCTGCACCGTTAAATCTGACGATACACGATAATACTAAACCACTCGTAAGGGTGGGGCGGAAAGCCCATAGGGTCTCACTGAGACAGCCGGGATGCCGAACTATCAGCAGATATTCGGTGATCCGGCTTTTTTTGTGCCCTTCACCGTTTATTAGCAGCGATACACGAAAATACTAAACCATCCGCGAGGATGGGGCGGAAAGCCTATTGGGTCTCATTGAGACAGCCGGGTTGCCGAAGTATCTACCTAAGGTCATCGGTTCCGACTTTTTTGTGTCCGGACACAAAAAAAGTCGGATCCTTGGCGAGAGAAAGGTCTGTCGCGGCGAAATCAATGGGATTTCATTGGCGGGACCTTTCTAGATTTACGTAAGTCTTTAACAAGACGGAGAAAACAAATGTTAAGTGAGTACAAAAAAATTATAGCTATTTTCGGCCTGGTCACCTTTTTGGTGTCCTGCCTGTTTACCGTCAGTTTTGCAAGTGACCGCCGCGATAGCTACAAAAAACATCGTCAAATTCAAAATGGCGACTCCATTCGTAAGTATCAACGGCATAGCGATAGGCATGACCGTGATAGTGATAGTGACGACGATGATCGTTACGGTGACAGCGACAGCGATAGCGATGACGATGAGATAATCGTTCCTGTCCCTGTCCCTGTCCCAGATACCGATACAACTGATCAAGCCGCCGCTGACGCTGCAGCTGCACAAGCCGCCGCTGACGCTGCAGCTGCACAAGCCGCCGCTGACGCTGCAGCTGCACAAGCCGCCGCTGACGCTGCAGCTGCACAAGCTGACGCTGACGCTGCTGCTGCACAAGCTGCCGTTGACGCTGCTGCACAAGCGGCCGCTGACGCTGCTGCCCAAGCGGCCGCCGACGCTGCTGCCCAAGCCGCCGCTGACGCTGCTGCACAAGCTGCTGCCGACGCTGCAGCTGCACAAGCTGACGCTGACGCTGCTGCACAAGCTGCCGCTGACGCTGCTGCACAAGCTGCCGCCGACGCTGCTGCGCAAGCCGCCGCTGACGCTGCTGCGCAAGCTGCCCTCGGTAACCAAGTTTACAATAATATTTGTGCCGGTTGTCATGGCCAGGGCAAATACGGCGATAACGTCCCTTCACGTACCCATATGGGCATCAGTTTGACCACTGAACAACAAGCTGCAGTTAACTCCCTTTAGTCTGTTCAGATAGCTAGTTGCGTTGCCCTCCCTTCGGGGAGGGCAATCTCTTTTGGGGTGACAAAGATGAAAAATTTAGCGAGGCAGCCGTTTATTATGCGACTTGCCATTGTTTTGTTATGTGTCTTTGCTTCGGCAAATGCATTTGCTGAAAGTACTGTTGGTGAGGTCGAGCTGACGCTTAAGACGGCAATGGCATTGGCCATCCGCAATAACCTCGATTTACGGGTTGATGCCTTGGATTCGTCAATGACAGAAGCAGGTTTACACCGCAGTCGGGGCATTTACGACCCCAATCTGAGCATGTCAGCCGAGCATGGAGAATCTTTCTATGCCGGCGAAAGATATGGTACCAAGGACAGCTCAACCTTGTTCGCCTTGACCCAAAAACTCTCGACGGGTGGCAGCCTTTCGGCGACCACGCAAACTTTTCATTCGAAACCGGTTGCCGATTTGTCGGCTGTCGACGCGACCTTCTGGTATTCCTCGGTCGGCATTACCCTTACCCAGCCGCTGTTAAAAAAATTCGGCAAGGAGACTACGGAACTCAACATCTCCGTGGCTGAAATCGATCATCAAGGGTCTTTAGAGCAGTTTAGAGAATCAGTAAGCGATACCGTTTACGCTGTCATTAAAGGGTATAACCGCCTCTACGCGGTGCGACAGGTTCTGGAATCGAAACAGAAAACCCTGGCTTCTGCGCGGCAACTGCTGGAGAAAATCAAACAGCGGCAAAAACCGAGCGTAAATCAGGATGTGGAGCTGGCTAATACCGAGTACGCTATCAGCCAGCGCCTCAAAGAGCTGGTTAACGCAGAGCGGAAGATCAGGGATCAGGAGGCCAAGCTTCGCTACCTGATCGGCGAACAGAGCAGAACCCGCCTTGTTCCCATTGAGCCGCCTTCCAGTGAAGAACCCTTGGAGACAACGGAACAGGCGATTGCTCTGGCTATGGAACAAAACTCCGACCTGAAACAGTTGCGTCTGGATTTAAAATCGAGTGAGTTGGAGGAACGGGTGGCAAAGAGAGGCCAGCTGCCGAATCTTTCCCTCACCGCTAGCACTGGTTTCCGGGGGATTGAGGACAAGTTCAGTGACAGTGCCGAACAGATCGGCGATGGGAAGGGGCAATGGTGGTCGGCCGGGTTACGATTCAGTATGCCATTGGGGAACACCGTGGCCAAAAGCGACTATCGGCGCAAACAATTGCGGACCAAGCAATTGAAAAATGAGTTGACGGCCTCTGAATGGAAATTTCGTGATTATATTGAAGCCGATATGCGGGCCTTGATATCGGCCCGGATTCAGAAACAAGTGGCCGATAAGGCGGTGGCAAGTGCCAGGCTGCGGGTGGCCGGATACCGCAAGAGCCTCCTGGAAAAAAAATCCAGGGTGCAGGATCTGTTGAATGCAGAAACCGATTTAGTCAATGCCCAGAACAATCAAACTGAAGCACTGGAAACTTTTGCTAATGCCGTTGCCCTGCTCTGGAAAGATACGGGGGTTTTGCTTGAGCGCAAGGATGTTCATATTGAAGGGCAAAAACCTGAGAAACTGACCGCAGGAACTGAGAGGATTTCCTACCCGGTCTCTAGTCCGGCACAACTTGCTGCCGGCCAAACCGTGACGAGACTCCCGGCGACCACAGCCTTGCCGCTGCCGCAAAAAGATTCGCCGCAACTGGTTGCAACCGCGGTTGAAAAGCATGCCATTGTCTCTGCGGCAAGGATTTCTCCAGCAGCCCACGTAAAAAAGATCACCACCGATCCGGTTGTCTTTGCCAAGCGGGCCGTTCCGATTCAGGAGAATCTAGCGGAGAAAGTTAAAAGCGCCGTGGAAACCGCAGTATACATCCTGAAAATTGGCGAGTATGCCTCTTCGGAGCTAGTGAACACCGAAAAAATAGTGAAAAAAGCCGGGCTGGTGCCAGCGGTGACGGCGGGGTCCAAGCGGAAAAGACAGGTGATTCGTCTTAACGTTGGTGACTATGAGACACAAGCGGCGGCGCAAAAAGAATTGCGCAAGTTAGCCAAGCGCACCGCCGGCGGCTTTATCCTTAAGTTAGGCAAAGCCGGACTGCGACTCTACGCGGGCTCTTTTTTCAGTCGCAACAGTGCGTTAAAGGAGCAACAACGACTGGTCGCGCTCGGTTTTCCTCTGACGTTGGAAGAGGCGACGGTTCAATTGTCGACAGCGCTGCTGACTGCCGGTCGATTCCCCAGTCGTGAAGCTGCTGTGGCCGGGGCCTTGAAGTTGAAAAGATTGGGAGTGGACGCTGTTGTGCAGAAGCATGGCTGAGAGACATTCAAGAATAAATCGGGTCGCGAGCTAGATGGCAATGGATAACGGACGCCGGAACAGTCATCAGCAGATCGCCTGGATTTTGCTTATCGTTATTGTCGGCACATATTTGCTGATGGCGATCAAGTTCCCCCATGCTTATATCATCGCCACCTATGAGGATCTGGTCGGTGAATGGACGCAGGTTTTTCTTTTTGCCAGCACTATGCTGCTGGCCGGCCGACAGGCCTATTGTTCCTCCCGCTTTCGGCCGTTTTTTGCTCTGCTGGCCCTGGCGTGCCTGTATGTCGTCGGCGAAGAGATCTCCTGGGGACAGCGGCTGTTCGACATTCCGACCCCAGAATTTTTTAACGATCACAACCTGCAGGGAGAAACCAACCTGCATAATTTTCTCACCGGACCGATCAGCACCCTGACCAAGCAGGGGATTGAAATTATTGTTGCCGCCGGGTTGCTCGGCTATGGCCTGCTCTACCCCTGGTTGCTTCGAATGCGCAACCGAGCTGCTTTGTGGCTGGAACGTTTGGGCCTGCCCGGCCCACCTCTTTATCTGAGCCATTTTTTTGTTCTCAGTGCCATTTTCGAACTCGGACTTATCCATTTTAACGAGGCGGAAATTGCCGAAATTCTGATCCCATTCGCCCTGGCGATGATGACTCTGAACTATCGTTTATCCGCTCGTCAGCAGCTCGCGGTGGATGAGCACAATTCTTGGGGAGGCTCTCACTCTAAGCGACTTGCCGGGCAGACGCTGCTGGTGTTTGTCGGAGCCGTCGGTCTCGCCCTCGTAACGACGCTGGCTTGTTACTCCTCGCCGCGCTTAGGGGCGGAGATGTCTAATCGTTATTATAACGGCATCGAAAAATTTGCCGGACGCTATCAGCGGATGGAGCAGTGGGACACCGCCACCCGCTTGTATTTGGAAGCTCAGCAGCGGGAGCCGTACCGGGCGTCGCTGCGCCGGAACCTGTTTCGCTGTTATGAACAATTGGGACAACCCGAAGAGGCGCGGCAGCATCTGGATAACGCAATCGAGTCCGATCTGCAGCGGTTGGTCGACAATCCGAACAACATTGCTGCCCGTATCTCATTGGTGCGCACCTATCAAATGATTGATGATGTGCCGAAGATGCAGCAGTATTTACAGCAAGCTTTGGCGGTTGGCCTGGCCGAAAAGACAGTCGATCCGAAAAACCCCGCTACCGCCTATTGGTTGGGAAGCAGTTATGAATTTAAGGGCGATTATCCTGCCGCTTTACGGGAGTTTGAACGGGCGGTTAATTTGCAGCCCGAATATCTCCGATATAGAAAAGCCCTGCTGGCGGTTAGCCGTCTCGTTTCGGAGCACCTGAAAGTCGATAAATCGTAAACCGGGAAAGTTTTCCGCCACAGTTTATTTAAGCAGTTTGCCGATCACTTCACGGTACTTGGTTTCAATCACGTGGCGCTTCTTTTTCAGCGTATTGGTCAGCTCTTCCCCCGGTTTGAATTCCTTCTCCAAAAAATGGATATTCTGCAGTTTTTCGAACGGTTTAAAGCCTTTTTTCGGCTGTAACAGGCGGTTGATTTCGGCCTTGACCCGGTCGAGCACCTGTTTGTTATTTAACAGCTGCTCGGGTGTTTCCGTGCTGCGCTCGAACTTGCTGCTGACAAAATTGCGCAGCTGTTCAAAATCGGGGACGATCAGTGCCCCGAGCCCCTTTTTGTCCTGGCCGACCAGCACCGCATCGCTGACGAAAGGCAACTGGGTGATGGTCGATTCGATGCGGCTCGGGTCAATGTTTTCGCCGCTGGCTAGGACGATGATCTCTTTGGAGCGACCGGTAATCACCAGTTCTCCGCTCAGCGTCAGTTTTCCCAGATCACCGGTTTTGAAAAAGCCGTCTTCGCTAAACGCCTTGGCGTTTTCTTCCTCGTTGTCGTAGTAGCCGGGAAAAACCTGTTCGCCGCGCAGCTGAATTTCGCCGACCTGTCCCGCTGGCAGTAGTTGCCCCTCTTCGCCGATAATCCGCAGATCGGTGCCCTTGGTCGGTGGACCCAGGGTGCCGAAAATTTCACAATTTAGGGCCCGCCCGGCAATCGCCGGGGCGCATTCGGTCATCCCATAAGCATTAACGATGCGGATGCCGATGGCATCGATCCATTCATCCAGATAGGGGGGCAGACTGCCACCGCCGCTGATTGCCATGCGCAGTCGACCGCCAAACTTCTCCTGCACTAACGCCAGTTTTTTAACCGCCAGCTTGTTGAAGGGCGAGAGCAGCAGCAGCAGGATGGTGGAGCGCAGTTTCTGCCAGTGATAGCCGAAGAATGAAGGTTTTTTAAATTGCGGCAGCTGATTTTTCAACACCCGGCTGTGATAGCGGTAGCGGGTCGATACCTTGACCAGTATTTTAAAGATTCGGGCCTTGCGCGGATCCTGTTTTTCCAACGTCTGGTTGATCTTGCTGTGCATCGATTCCCACAGTCGCGGCACGGTGGCAACCAGGGTCGGCTGGTATTTTTCCAGATCGGCGGCAAAGGTTTTCACCGTTGAATAAACAGTACAGCAGCCGTGTGAGAGCGCCAAATACTCAGCGGCCCGTTCAAAGATGTGCCAGCTCGGCAGGATCGATACCCAGCGGTCGCTCTCTTCCAACGCGATCATTTCTGGCAGGGTGCGGACGTTATACATAATATTAGCGTGGCTCAACACCACCCCTTTGGGAGTGCCGGTGGTCCCCGAGGTGTAAATCAGGGTAAAGGTGTCGTCTGGGGTTATTGCGTAACGTCGGCCGACAAACTCGTCATGGTCGGCTTTAGTGATGCGCCGATCCTTGAGGATATCGTTATAGCTGTAGATATTGTCGAACCACTTGTGCGTCTTGTCCCCCTCAATGACGAAAATCGCCTTGAGGTTTTTTAATCTCTTGAGCATCTCCTCGTGGGCTTTGAGCAGTTGTTCGGTCTCGATTACCAGAAATTCACACTGCGCATGCTGGAGGATGAATTTCAGTTCCCGGGTCGGGGTGTCGCTGCCGCGCGGCACGCTGATGGCGCCTAACGACAGCAGGGCAAAGTCGGTGACGATCCAACCGTAGCGATTGTCCGAGAGCAGCATCACCTTGCTCCCTTTAGCGATTTTCCGAGTTTTGAAGGCCTTGGCAAGAATCAGTGCATCATCAAATAATTTCTGGTAGCTGACCTCAAATTCGCTGTTGGCGGCGCGATAGATAAAGGCGGTGCGTTCGGCATAATCGTGGCTGCTGCTAAGTAACATGTTGAACAAGGTTGTATGGTTTACTTCTGCACCCGGCATTTTTTCTCTCCAAGAGTAAGGACTATTTCACTATAGCATCCTGCCGGGGGTTGCCCACTTAACAAATAAAGATTTCAACCGAAACAGCGAACATCGCTTGCTGCAAGCCGCTCATCGGATACTGCAGGCTGGATGAAAATACCCCCTGTGAAACAGAAAAGGCGCCCCGGATCGGAGGCGCCTTTTCTGTTGCTGGGTGGAAGGAGAAAAATCAATCCAAAGTAATCATCTCATCGGTTTGCTCTTGCACACTGGCCCAGCCGATCCCGGTCTGCGGGGCTTGGCGAGTGGGTGTCGGCGGAGCAAACGATTGGGTGTGGTTGCCCTGTTTGAGGGTGAAGCGCTGCAGCATGACCTGCAGTTGTGCTGCCTGCCCTGAGAGTTGTTCACTGGTGGCGGCACTCTCTTCGGCGCTGGCGGTGTTCTGCTGAATCACCTGATCGATCTGGCCGAGGCCCTGATTGACTTGTGAAACCCCGTTGGCCTGCTCGCTGCTGGCGGCTGAAATTTCACCGAGCAAATCGTCGACCTTGGTGATGGCGCCGACAATCTCTTCCAGTGACTCTGCCGTGCGCTGCGCAATCTGAGTACCGTTGCTGGCCTTTTCCACCGAACCTTCGATCAGTGCGGCGGTTTCGCTGGCCGCCTTGGCGCTGCGGGCAGCCAGGTTGCGGACCTCTTCGGCAACCACGGCAAAGCCTTTACCGTGCTGTCCGGCGCGGGCCGCTTCGACGGCAGCGTTGAGCGCCAGTAGATTGGTCTGAAAGGCGATTTCGTCAATCACCTTGATGATTTTGTTGATGTTCTGGCCAGCGTCATTGATCTCGCCCATCGCCGCAATCATTTCGGTCATCCGTTTACTGCCAGTGGTGGCGGCAGTGGATGCTTCACTCGCCAGGCGATTGGCTTGGCGGGCGTTTTCAGCGCTTTGGGTGGTTTGTGCGCCGATTTCGTTCATCGAGCTGCTGATCTCTTCCAGTGATGCGGCTGACTCGGTAGCACCTTGGGACAGCGATTGACTGGAATCGGCAACCTGACTGCTCCCGGAACTGATCTGCTCACCGGAAACCTGAATCTGGCCAATCATTTGGTTGAGGTCGGTGCCGAGATGCTGCAGCGAACTGCGCAGCGTATCCTGTTCGTCTCGCGGAATGGCATCAAAGGTCAGATCCCCTTGTGCAAGCTGTTGCAGTGGTTGGACGATTTCATTCTGTAAGCTGTCGGCAAAGCGATCCATCGCGTCGGCCATTTGGCCGATTTCGTCGCCACGCGACAGGTTCAGGCGGCGCTGTAAATGGCCCCGCTCCAGTTCTGCCAGCATTGAGACGGTCTGTGCCAGAGGACGGGTAATGCTTCGGGAAAAGAGCAAGCCCATGATCATGGAGCTGAGAATGCCCCCGACAATGATCAGCCAGAGAAAGGTGGAAACCTGGCTGGCGGTACTGGCAGCCTGCTCGGTACTTGCGTTCATCGATTGGCGGGCTGAAGCGACAATTTTTTGCAGTTCCTGTTGGGCCTGGTCAAGGACCGGAGCGCTGACCTGCAGAGCATGGGTCTGCATCTGCCGCTGGATAGCGAGGGCTTCGGCGATCGGAGCGAGGACATGTTGGATCGATTGCTCGACGCCCATTACGCTCGGTTTAATTTCCAAGGTGTAGGTTTCCTGGGCCAGTTCCGGCTCGTCGATCTCAAAATAGTCGAAGATCGAACCCATCGAGCTGCCGACCGCTTCGAGTTGTTGTTGCAATGTTTCTTGGGCTTTCGTTATCTGCTTGTTCTGGCTGTTAAGGCTTTGTACCCATTGACCAATTTCGGTTTTCATCGGGTCTTTTTCGACCGAGATTTCAACCGCATCCATGATGTTTTCACTCAGCTGGATGGCCCAGCTCTGATAGGACGAAAGTTTCTGTTGCGCCTCTAAAGCCAGCTGCGCGGGGTTGTCGATTTGCGCGTCATCGTATTGTTTGGAGAGACTGATGAATTGCTGCAGTTGCGGAGTCCAGGACTTCCACTCATTGATAAAGGTTTGCCAGAGCAGTCTCTCTTCACCTTCTCGTTGCAGGGCATCGACCGTGGCGATCGCCTGTTCGGCATCGTCACGCGCTTTTTCAATCAGATTGTATTCATTCTGTCTTTGTTGCAGGGACAGGGTGCCATCGAGTAGGGTGCGTTCTGAACTTTTCATCGCCTCAAGGGATTTACTGAGGGTCAGTATCGCTTCCAGGGCAGGCACATCGTCTTGGCTGATGGTCGCTAGATTTTCATTTAATTGCGATGTTCCCCACCAGCCGGCCAGACCGACCAGCAGGCAAACCAGTGCCACGAAGGAGAAGGCACCCAACAGTTTTTTTTGCAGACTGATGGAGCTGAAGACGCTGTTCATAGTTGATCCTTGTAGCTAACGCGGCCAGCCCCCCCCCACTGGCCGCTTATTTAAATGTAGTCCTCAGGTTTTACTGAAAGAACTTCTGACCGGCTGGGGATTTGAAGAAATCGATCAGTTTCTGCACTTCTGGGGTCGGCTCGCCAACGGTGATCAGTGCCAGCGGCCGGCTGATGTCGTCGGTTTTGACGATCTTTGAGTTTTCTGGATTCAGCTTATAGAAGCCTTCGCTGACCGCACCGATGGCGCCTTTGTCTTTCGAGACGTGCTGAATTTCCAGTCGGGTACTCTTGACCAAGGTGGCATCGGCAGCATAGTCGGCCTTTTTCATGACCTGTTTTTGGAAGACCGCCTTGGTGGCGCTACCAGCGTGGCTGGTGACAACCTTGACCGGCATATCCGGGCCGCCGACGTCCTTCCAGTTGGTGACTTCACCGGTGTTTAATTTGGTCAACTGCTCAAAGGTGAGGGCGTCGACCGGATTATCCTTATGCACGATCGGCACGATGATATCCTTGGCGATCACGTGGAAGATCAGGTTGTCAGGAATGGTAATCTCTTTGCCGGCTTTCTTGGCGGCTTTTTCCGCCGACTTGATGGAGCTTTCCAGCGGGCTGGAGGCGGCGGCCACCACGGCTTTTCCTGAGATCAGCGCCATCATCCCTTTACCGGTGCCAACGCCTAAGACCTTGATGTCATCACCAGTGGCCGCTTTAAAAGCCTCGTTGCCTGGCTCCAGAAACCGCTTCTGACAGGTGGTCGAACCCCAAACTTTGATGGTGCCGGCCATGGCCAGTGAACTCACCAGTAGCAGGCAGGTCGTCAGGCTGAGGATTTTAATTAATTGTTTGCTCATCTTTTTGATTCTCCTTTGGTTGTTATTGGCGACAATTTGGCTGTGACAAGAAAGTTTTCTTATCTACTTTATTTGATAATTCGAATAAAACGTTCTTGACTTGTTTGCTCTGGGAATGAATTATCAGGTAATTGTATTAGCTTGTCAACATTAAAGAAGATTAAAAATGATAGGGGATCTCATGGTT
Source organism: Desulfuromusa ferrireducens (assembly GCF_055389805.1). Classification (NCBI taxonomy): domain Bacteria; kingdom Pseudomonadati; phylum Thermodesulfobacteriota; class Desulfuromonadia; order Desulfuromonadales; family Geopsychrobacteraceae; genus Desulfuromusa; species Desulfuromusa ferrireducens. The sequence continues at coordinate 816,453 of NZ_AP042415.1, read as the reverse complement.
TGACAGGGAAACGAGGGACTCGGATTTTACTCGATTTTCTTTGTCAAAATGACGACGTTTTCCTTTTCGCGGGTTTGCGTATTTTCCGTCTGGCGTTTTTGGAATAGGTTGTTTTGCTAATAATCTTGATTGATTACAGATGTTTACCTATGTCGTCTCCGTGGTTGGCACGTTTCTGGCCATAGAGAGTCTCCGGCTAACTTTATTAACTATCGGAGGCATGGATGAGCTATCCAACCCAGATCATCAAAATTTTGGCCGTTGTACTGTTTCTGCTGCTGTTCTTTCTCAGCAGCGTGTTGACCGTGCGAGCGGCGGCGCAGGTCACCTTGACCGGCATGAAGAAGCAGGAACAGATCGACAGCACCCGGATTACCTTACTTTTTACCGAGTTGCCTGATTTCGAAGTTGAACACTCCGGGCAACGGGTCGACCTGCTGCTGAAAGACGTCTGGGTCTCGGCCAAGCTGCGCAACCTGCCGGAAGATGAGACGGTGGTGAAGATTTTGTTGGCGCAGAAGCACCGCGATCTATTGATGTCTTTACTGCTGCGGCGTGCCCCCAAGCAGGTGATAACCGAATCGAAGAACGATCCGGCCCGGGTGGTGATGGACATTTACTGGGAAGGCGACCAGAGTGCGCGCCATGGGGTGGCTTTTCGGATCGCCGATATGCCGGTGCGCAAGGCGGGCAAAAAGGCAACAGCATTTCAAAAAGAGTCCCCGTGGACGGGGCGCTGGCACGATTTCTTTCGCGATTACCGAACCTACTGGAAACTGGAACTGCCGCAGCACTACACCCTGCCGCCGTTGCCAGCGTTGATCACCAATCAAGAGAGTCCGCTTTGGCCCCTGCAGCAATTCTATGCTGAGGGGCAATGGCTGAGTTTGTTGCGCAAGTCGAGTCAGATCGAGGGTCTGGACAAGGAACAGCGTTACCTGCGCAGCCTGCTGGTTGCCGAAGCGCAAATTCGCAGTGCCGCGACCGAAGCGGCCTTGGCCCGGTTGTACGCGTTACAGGATCAACCGGGGGCGGAGCAGACTCGTGTCGATTATTTGACAGCTTATGCTCAAGCTGCCAGCGGACAATCCTTCGTCGCCCAATTGACTTTGCAGGAACTGCTGCCGAAATTAGCCGCCGGACAGCAGTTGACAGACTTTTGCTATCTGCTTGCTGCCGAGACCGCCCTGGCGGCCAATCAACCCAAACTGGCACTTGAGTACTTGCAGAACACCGAGTTGGTGTGGCCTGTCGAGCTGCTCGCCGTAGTCGATTTGCGCACTGCCGATGCTCAGGCCGGCCTCGACCAATTGCCGCAGGCCATTGCCAGTTATCAGACGCTGGCCGAAGAGCCGGGTTTGTTCGACCGCTATCTGTCCTCTGCTAACCTGGCGGCATTCAGCGCCTATAAACACGGTGACTACGCGTTTGCCAATCGGCTTTATCGCAAATTAAGCGACCTGGTAAAGGAATCGCCGGGACCGGACTTGGTCCAGTTTGCCGCCGGTGCCTCTGCTTATTCCGCCGGAGATTTAAAATGGGGGGTCATCTGGTTACAGAAAGCCAGCCTCGACTGGCCGGGAATAGAAGGTGGCGAGCGGGCCGATCTGCGTTTGATCGATCACCAGCTGATCACCGGTGGTGAGTTAGACATGGCCAAAGCGGCCAGCGATTACGACCGCATCAGCAAACTGGCTGGCAGCCGGCAGGTCAGGGAGGAGGGCACATTTAAGCGCGCCCTGGCCCTCTATCTGCTGGCTGATCACCGACAGAGTGTTGACGAGCTGATGCGGTTCCGCCGTGAGTTCCGCAGTTCCAAGTTGCGTCGCGAAACCGATCTGCTGCTCTTGGAGCAGCTGCCGACGGTGATTCACAGCCTGATGAAGCAAGAGCGGGAATTGGAAGCGGTGGTGCTGGTTGAACAGAATCGTAAGCTGCTCCTGCGTGGCGGTTTTGATCGCGCGTTCCTGCACGATCTGGCCGGGGCCTTTAATAACCTCGGTCTCTATGCGCGGGCGGCCCGTGTGCTGCTCTACCTGTTTGACCAAGTCGAAGACGAAGCTTTGCGCAAACCCCTTTACCTGCCTCTGGCGCGTTCGTTTCTTAAGCGCGGCGAGTTCAGTAAGGCCAGCGGTTATGCCAGCAAGTATCTGCAGAAATATCCCCGTGGAGCCGACAGTGCCGCACTGTTTGGGGTGTTGCTCGATGCCTTTGAGAAGCAGGGGCGTGACGAAGAGTTGCTGGCCTGGCTGGCGCGTAAGAATCGACCCAGTAGCCCGGAGTTGGAAATTCGCGCCGCATGGATCTATTGGGATCAGCAGCGGCTGAAGGATGTGGTCAAAAGTCTTGAGCGGGCGGGGAAACTGCACGTCAAAGAAATGGCACTGCTGGCGGAAGCCTACTATCAATTGCAGAAGAATTCCGCTGCCGAAAAAATATATCGTCAACTCGGAGCTGATCCCGGATTCAGCACTCAGGCCAGCTACCGTCGGGCGCAGATCTTGCTGCGCAAGCAGCAGCGCAGGGACGCACTTAACCTTCTGACGCAACTGGTCGAAGAAGATGGTAGCAGTTCTTGGGGGCAGTTGGCCCAGGACTTGCTCATTCAAGAAAAGCAGTAGAAAAATTTAAGCCAAGTGTCAGAAAACGGGCAGGAGAAACATTATGGCAGAGATCAGAATCGCTGATCAAACGATGTCGGTATTAAAGAAGAGCCTGGATTTGCGGGCCCAGAAACAGCAGGTGATCGCGGCCAACATCGCTAATGCAGAAACCCCTGGTTATGCAGCACGTAAGATGACCTTCGAAGCTGATCTTCGCAACGCGATCGCCGCACCGGAAACGGCCGGACGGATCAGCAATGCCAAGCATTTTCCGATCGGCTCCAGTGGTATTAACGGTGTTCAGGGGCGGATCGTCAAGCAACGTGATCCGAATCCGATCGGTGATGGCAACAGCGTTTCGCTCGATGATGAAATGTTCGATCTGGCCGAAAATCAACTGCTCTTTGAGGCCAGTGCCCAGATCCTGAAGAAGAAACTCACTCTGCTGAAATATGCTGTCAGCGACGGTCGCTAGGAGATTCCATGGATATTTTCACTACGATGAAAATCAGTGCTTCGGCGCTCAAGGCCCAGCGGGTGCGGATGAATACGATCAGCTCCAATCTGGCCAACATCGAAACCACCCGCTCTCCCGATGGCGGTCCCTATCGCAAACGGGAAGTTGTTTTTCAAACCAGCCGCCAGGGGTTTGCCGATACGCTCGATTCTCGACTGCGTGACGCTGCACACGGGGTCAAGGTTTCTCACATCCAGGCGAGCAGTGCGCCGCCGCGGATGATTTACGACCCTTCGCATCCCGATGCGGATGAGAAGGGCCAAGTGGCGATGCCGAACATCAGTCTGGTTGAGGAAACGGCCGACATGATGTCTGCCAGTCGCGCTTACGAAGCCAACGTGACCGTCGTGAAGTCGGCCAAGCGGATGGCAATGAAAGCATTGGAAATAGGACGCTAGAGGTGATTTATGAGTTCAGTTGTTGATATTACCCTGAAATCGCACTTGCAGGGGATTTCGGGGCCGAAAAGTTCTCCGATCCAGAATATGAGTGGCAAGTTTGCTGAGGCGCTCAAAGGTTCGCTTTCTGAGGTCAATCAGGCGCAGGTGTCCGCCGACCGCGCTGCCGAACAGGTTGCTGCCGGTGAGACCAAGAATCTGCACGAAACGATGATCAAGTTCGAAGAAGCTGATATCTCGTTGCGGATGATGGTTCAGCTTCGCAACAAGGCGCTTGAAGCCTATCAGGAAATTATGCGGATGCAGGTTTAAAACTGAATCCTGTTGTTTGAGTTAAGCGCAATCGATTCCGGAGGATAATGTCGATGGCTGAAGAAGCATTGCAAAAAGTAACGCCCGAAAAGAAAACCATCCTTGACGTCCTCAAGGAGTGGTCATTGGCGCGCAAACTGAGCCTGATCGGCGTGACTCTGGTCAGCATTCTGCTGTTCTCGACCATTATCATGCAATCGCAGGTGGCAGATTACAGCCTGCTGTTCGCAAATATGCCGAGTCGCGACGCTTCTTCGGTGATTGAATGGTTAAAAGATCGCAAAATCCCTTACCGTCTGGAAGATGGTGGCAAGGATATCCTGATTCCTGCCGACAAGGTTTACGAAGCGCGCATCGAACTGGCCGGTTCCGGTTTGTCCGAGGGTGGTGTCGGCTTCGAAATCTTTGACAAACAGAGCTTCGGCATGACCGATTTCGCGCAGAAGGTTAATTATCGCCGCGCCCTGCAGGGTGAGTTGATGCGCACCATTACCTCTTTAGCTCCGGTCGAAGGTGCACGTATCCACCTGGCGCTGCCGGAAAAACGCCTGTTCCGCGAGCAGCAACAGCAGGCAACCGCCGCAGTCATCGTCAAGCTTTCTTCCGGACGTTCACTTAAAGAATCGCAACTGCAGGGAATTATCCATCTGGTTTCCGGGAGTGTCGAAGGTCTGGAAGCGGAAAATGTCACCGTTGTCGACTCCAGCGGCAAGGTTCTGTCCAAGAGTCGTTCCGACGAAGTTGCCGGGCCGATGACTCCCGGTATGCTCGGTTATCAGCATACGATGGAGCGTCGCCTGGAAACCCGTGCCCAATCGATGCTTGACCGTGCTCTCGGCGCTGGTAATTCACTGGTACGAGTCAACGCCGATGTTGACTTTGACCAGCGCGAGCGGGTTGAAGAAGCGATCGATCCGAACGGTGCCGTGGTTGTCAGCGAGCATGTCAGTACCGAAAAAGGCAGCGCCGAACTTGCCGGTGGTGTCCCCGGTGTGGTTTCCAATCTGCAAGCGAATGGGGCTGGTGTCACCGTGACGTCCACACCTTCAAGTCGTACTGAAGAGGTGGTCAACTACGAAATGAGCAAGATCGTCAGCAAAACCGTGCAATCGGTGGGAACCATCAAATCGTTGTCGGTTTCCGTGCTGGTGGCTGACAAATTGGCGCCGGGAGCTGAAGGTGCCGAACCGACCCCCGATCCCCGCAGTGCCGAAGAAATCAAAGAAATCGAGAAAATGGTGCGCACTGCTCTTGGCATCAACGACACCCGCGGCGACCTGATTTCCGTTGTCTCGATGCCGTTTGAAAGTGGCTTTGATACGGAACCGATGCCGCAACCATCCCTGATCGAAAAGATCTATCCTTTTATGCCGCTGATCAAGTATGCCCTGCTCGGGATTGCCGGGTTGATGGCCTACCTGCTCTTTTTGCGGCCGTTACTGGGAGCCTTGCGCGGTGCCTCTGAAATGACTGCACCGATGAAAACCGTTGAAGAACTTGAGGCCGAACTGCAGGCTGAAAGTGGGACCCCGCTGCTCGGTGGGCCCAGTGATCCATTGGCACAGATCCGCCAGGAAGTTCTCGGCGGCGACATGATGCCGGTCCAAGTGGTTAAAAATTGGCTGCGCGAAGAACCGGCTGAATCCTGATATCCCTGACTTATTTGTGCTGGAGTAATTTGTGTTAAAGGCGAAACATTTACAAGGAGCAAAAAAAGCAGCCTTGCTGCTGCTCTGCCTGGGAGAGGAAGCCACGGCAAAAATTTTCGAGGCCTTGGATGACGGCGAGGTGCGCGAAATCAGCCGTTGCATGATGGAAATCGACCACGTCGATCCCGCTATCGCCCGCGAAGTACTGGAAGAATTCAAGCAGTCGCGCAACAGCGATGTCGGGGTTTATATCCGTGGTGAGGAATTTGCCAAGCACGCGATTTTGGGTGGATCGGACAATGAGCGGGCTCATTATCTGCTCGACCAGGTTTCCGCCGGGATCGAGGGGCGACCGCTGGAAACGATTTCGAAGATGCATCCGCGGATGGTGGCCGGACTGCTGGAGAATGAACATCCACAGACAGTCGCGCTGATTCTTTCGACGCAAAAAGAAGAACACACCAGCCGGATATTGGCTGAACTCCCCGACGATTCCCGTGGTGAAATTATGTACCGCATCGCCAAGTTGGATAATGTTTCCCCCGAAGTCATCAACCAGATTGAAGATGCCCTGCAGCGCGAAGTTGGTGTTGTCGTCGGCCGTGATAGCAAACAGGTTGGTGGCCTGGAGAAGGTTGTGGAAATCCTCGGCAAGATGGACAAGGGTGCCGACCAGGTGATCCTCACCAGCATCGAAGCCGTCGACCCCGATATGGCCGAAGATATCCGCCGCATGATGTTCACCTTTGAGGATATGGCGCTGATTGATCAGCGCGGTATGCAGGCGATCTTGCGTGAGGTCAGCACCGATATGCTGACCCTGGCGTTGAAGACCGCTTCCGATACCATCAAGGAAAAGATTTTTGCCAATATCTCGCAGCGGGCCGCCGACATGATCATCGAAGATCTGGAAGCGATGGGGCCGCGCAAACTGTCTGAAGTTGAAGCGATGCAGATGGAAGTGGTTAAGGTCGCCCTCAAACTTGAGGAAGATGGCAGTGTGGTGATTCCAGGACGCGGAGGTGGCGATGAGCTTGTCTAAGGTGCATCGCGGCGCGGAAGTCGGCGATCTGAAAGAATTCCAGTTCCATTCATTTGGTGACCCTCAGCCGCAGTCTCCTCTGGAGGGAGACAATTTCACAGCGTCGAAGGCTGCCGTGGCGGCGCCGCCGACCCCAGCAGCAGTGCCGATGGCCAAACAGCTGGAAGAGGCTTTTTCACGAGGGCGGCAAGAGGGTCTGACGTCGGCTGAACAACGCCTTGAATCAACCACCCGGGCCCTGACTCAGGCGCTGGAGGATGTCAGCCGGGTGCGCGCTTCTTTGGCTCAGGCCGGCAGCCAGGACATGTTGCGCTTGGTAATGGCGGTCGCTGAGCAGGTTATCCTGTGTACCGTCAAGGCCGATCCTGCGGTGGTTTCGGCAATTATCGAAAATGCCCTGAAGGCTTCAGTCCGCGCCGACAGTTACCGGATCTGCATCAATCCCGACGATTTAGAGGCGGTTACCAAGCAGAAACCGCTCTTTCTGGCCAGCATCAGTGGTATGAAAAATCTTAGCTTCGAGGCCGACTCAAATATCTCTCAGGGCGGTTGTCGGGTCGATTCGGAATTGGGTGATGTCGATGCCACCATCGAAACCCAGCTGGAGAGCATCCGTAGTGCTCTTAGCGTAGCGATAGAAGAAGGCTGATGCAGGATCTGGTTGCACGCATCCAGGCGGTTAACCCGCTTAAGGTCAGTGGCAAGGTGACCCAGATTGTCGGTCTGGTGGTCGAAGGCTATTGTCCGTCGGCGACCGTCGGGACGCTCTGTCAGCTAACTCCCCTCGGTGGCGGTGCGCCGGTTCCGGCCGAAGTGGTCGGTTTCAAAAATTCCCGTGCTTTATTGATGCCGCTTGGTGAATTGCGCGGTTTGGGTCCTGGCAGTTTAATCGAGGTGTTGCGTGATAGTGCTGCTCTGCCGGTCGGTGACCACCTTCTTGGTCGGGTTATCGATGCCCTCGGTCAGCCATTGGATGAGCGGCCGCTGGCTGCTTGCGAACTGGAGTACCCGCTTTACGCTTTGCCCGCCAGCCCGATGTCGCGTAATCCGATTGTGCAGCCCCTCGATCTGGGGGTGCGGGCGATCAACAGCCTGCTGACCTGTGGTAGCGGGCAGCGGATGGGGATTATGGCTGGGTCCGGGGTCGGCAAAAGTGTTCTGCTCGGCATGATGGCCAAACACACCCGGGCCGATGTCAACGTCATCGCGCTGATTGGCGAGCGAGGCCGGGAAGTGCGTGAATTTATCGAACGCGATCTGGGTCCGGAAGGGCTAGCTCGATCGGTGGTTGTTACCGCCACCTCCGATGTTTCGCCACTGTTACGGATGCGTGGCGCCTTTGTCGCCACCACGATTGCCGAATATTTCTGCGCCCAGGGTAAAAACGTGCTGCTGATGATGGATTCAGCGACCCGTTTTGCCATGGCGATGCGCGAGGTCGGGTTGGCCATCGGCGAACCGCCAACAACCAAAGGCTATACCCCTTCGGTGTTCGCGACCCTGCCGAAACTTCTCGAACGGGCCGGTAGTTTTAAGGGCAAAGGCAGCATTACCGGACTTTACACGGTGCTGGTCGAAGGGGATGACATGAACGAGCCGATTGCCGATGCGGTGCGCTCGATTCTCGATGGGCACATTGTCCTCTCGCGTGATCTGGCGGCGCGTAATCATTTTCCGGCTATCGACATCCTCGGTTCCACCAGTCGGGTCATGCGCGACATCGTCAGCCCCGAGCATATGCAACTGGCTGGAACGGTCCGTGAGGTTCTGGCGACGCACAAAGAGGCCGAGGATCTGATCAATATTGGTGCCTATGTCGAAGGGAGCAACGGCAAGATCGATTATGCCATTTCACGCATCGAGGCGATTACCGAATTTTTGCGCCAAGGGATGAATGATGCGGTTGATCTCGACACCACCCTGCAAGAGATGGCGGTCTTAGCCCAGGACCGGCGCCAGGAACCGAGGTAACTATGCAAATAATTGCACTCTTGATTCACTATTTTCCTACGGCTGCAGACCATGGCTAAAAAATTCAAACTGCAGTCGGTGTTGAACTATCGCCAGATTATCGAGGACCAGACGCAACAGGTTTTAACTTTAAGCCTCCAGCGCAAGATCGAATTGGATGTCGAACTGCAGGGCCAGTTGGACGCTATGCAGCGCTACGATGCCGATTTGCAACAACGCCAGCAGGAAGGGTTGACGGTGGCTGAAATGAACCTGTTTGAAACGCAGATTCAGCATGGCCGCCGGGTCATTTCCCAGCTGCAGCAGGAACTGGATCGCCTGGAACGACAGATTGTCGGCGAGCGCGAAGAACTGCTCAGCGCAGCACGTGATCGGCAGGTGATGGAAAAGTTAAAAGACAAGCAGGAGGCTGAATGCCGCAACGAATTAAACCGCAAAGAGCGGGAAACTCTGGACGAAATCAGCCTTCGCTGCAAAGGGGATAGTTCATGAAAGGTCGCGCGCTCCTTACTGTTCTGGCCCTGTTGTTACTGGTATTTCCGGCCTCTGCACAGAGCTTGATTGATGACCAGCAGATCGACTCGGTGGAAGAACGGCGTATCTTGGTTTCGATCGAGAGTGAATACGAAAAACTGGCCGAGCGCGAGTCTGATCTCGATAGTCGCGAATTGCAGCTAAAGTCCCTCGAAGTTGAGGTCGATAAGAAACTCGCGGCGATGCAAGAGCTCAGAGAAGAACTGGTCAAGCTGCTTAATCGCAAGAAGGAAAAAGAAGGCCTGCGGGTTGGTGAGCTAAGTAAGATTTATGAAAAGATGGATCCGAATAAAGCAGCCAGTTTGATCAAGCAACTCGACCAGCAACTGGCGGTTGAATTACTGATCGGCATCAAGAAAAAGACCGCCGGTCAGATACTTGACAGCCTCGACGCAAAAACCGCAACCGCACTGAGTAAGGCTTTTACCGAAATACCGGTGAATGATAAATCGGGCTACTAAGCCCGGAGCAACACAAACCAAACGGAAGGAGGTGAAACAGATGCAAGCATTGTCCATGATCGACATGGGTGCCAAGGCACCCGAAACGGTTAGTCCGGTCAAGTCGGCAGAGCCGAAAAAGCAGGATTTCGGCAAAGTGCTTGGTGCTCAGAATCGTCAAGAAAAGCAAGCGGATGTGAGCGAGTCAAAAACCAAGCAACAACCGGCTGAAAAAGTGGCTGTTGCCAAGCAAAACAAGCCCGAAGAACGACCAGTGCAAAAGCAGCAGACGGATAAGGCGATCGCCGAAGAAACAACTTCGACCCAGGCTGAAGCGAGTGTGAAGGCGGAGCCGACGGTTAAAGCGGATGCGACTGTCAAGGCGGAGCCGAAAGTTCAGCATGCCGTTGTCGACCTGCTCAAAGCGATCACCAATGGTGACCTGTTGGAGAGTGGCGAAGAGGCCGGCTCGATGGAAGAACTGCTGACCCAACTAGTGCAGCAACTTGAGAGCACCGAACTCAAAGGGGAGCAGGTTCTGACTGGTATCGATCTGTCAGGATTGGTTGAGCAGCTACAAGTCGTCAGCGAAGAAGGTGGCGAGGAGCAATTGACGCTACTGATTTCTCAGTTAGAAGAACAGCTGGCGATTGCCGGTGGGTTGATGGAAAACGCTGAACTGGCTGCAAACATGCTACCAGTGGCCGATCAACAGGCTGCTGCACCGATTTTGGTGGGGAACCTGGCGCAGGCTCGGCAGATTCTGCAGAAGGCGCTCGATTCCGTGACCACGCAAAAGGCTCCATCAGCAGTGACTGAAGGAAGTGTTGTCGCCGAAGAGAACGTTGTGGCAGAAAGCAAAGTGAGCGGTCAGGAACTGTTGTTGGGCAAAGAAACTGCCGAGGAGATCGATCCACGTTTTGCCGGATTGCTCAAGCCGCGCAGCCAAAACAACACCGCCCCGCAGCAATCCTTACGTGCGCAGGTGCAGGGCAACAACGCCAACTCGAACCCAGCCCAGTTGAATCCGACTGAAGCGGCACCTGTGGTGGCCGAGGCAACACCGGAACAGACTGATGCTGGAAAATTCGCCGAACTGCTGAGCAGCAATCCGAAGCAGGCGATGGATAACCTGGCTCAGCAAGTTCAGGGACAGGTTCAGCCAAACGCAACAGCTCAGACTCAGGGCATGGCCGGTAAACTGATGCCGGAAACCCCGATGGTGCAATTACCCAGCGGACAGCAGGTGGCCGAAAGTCAGATTTTTGACCAGGTGGTCGCGCGTTTCTCTGGTGGCTTTAACGGTGCTTCTGGAAAGATGGTTCTGCGCATGCAGCCGGCGGAACTCGGTTCCTTGCGGATTGAGCTGGCGGTAGAAGGTGATCGTATTACGGCTAATATCCAGGCCCAGAGTCAGCAGGTCCAGGAAGTGCTGGAGCGGAATCTTCCGCAACTGCGTAATGCTCTGGCCGAACAAGGACTGAAAATCGATCAGTTCAAGGTTGATGTTAACCAGGAGCAGGGTCAGCAGAATCAATTTGATCAGTTCGCTCAGCAACAACAACAGCGACAGCAGCAAGATTCGCATGCGCAATCGCGCTGGCAACAGAATTCGGCTGCCGAAGAACAGATCATTCCTTTAGCCCACCTGATGCAGAACGGTGGCGGAGGCATCAGTCTCCACGTGTAACCAAAAAATTAGAGAAAGGAGATCAGATAGATGTCAGCAATTAGTGGAATTGATACTGGTAACACGGCCCCCGCGACCTCAACGCAGGCCAAAGATGTTTCCATGGGTAAAGAAGACTTTCTCACCTTGTTGGTTGCTCAACTGGAAAATCAAGACCCGATGAACCCGGCGGATGCAACTGAGTTTACTGCCCAGCTAGCTCAGTTCAGCCAGCTTGAGCAGCTGGCTAATATGAATGAAAGTCTGCAGGGGCTCAACACGATGAGCAATGAGATGGAACGGATGTCGGCGCTCTCCCTGATCGGGACGGTGGTGATTGCCCAGACCGAGGAGTTTAGCTTTAGTGGCGAGGCCATGGAGCTCGGCTATGATCTTGAAATGCCGGCCGATGACGTCAAGTTGTATGTTCTCAGTCAAACCGGCGCGACGGTGGCGACTCTAAGTGCCCCTGATGGCTCTCCCGGTCAGCATTTTATCGAGTGGGACGGCACCGATGATGCCGGAATGCCGCTGGAACGCGGCGATTATGAACTGGTGATTCGCGCTGTTGATGCGGATGAAAGGGTTGTCGATTCGGCAAGTTTAATCAAGGGGCTCGTCTACGGGGTTGATTTGGACCCTTCCGGTTCGTTACTGGAAACCAGTTCCGGCCCTGTCAAAATGAGCAAGGTGGAAAAAGCGGGTGTGCCGCTATGAGCGACCCGATTACTATCATTCCGCAACCAATAACCCCATCTGGGCCAAAAGGGGGCACCCGGAATAAACAGCAAATCCCGGCCAACGGTGTTGGTAGCTTTGATCAATTGCTGCGTAAGCAAATTAATCAAGACGGGGTAAAGTTCTCCAAGCACGCGGTCGATAGGATGAATAGCCGGGGGATTCAGTTCAGCCCCAACCAGATGCAGCGGCTGGAAACTGCCGTCTCGCAAGTGGAGGCCAAGGGTGGCAAAGAGTCCCTGGTCATGCTTGATGACACGGCTCTGGTAGTGAGTGTCAAAAATGATACCGTCGTGACCGTTGTCGATAAACAGCAGTTGAAGAACAACGTCTTCACCAATATTGACAGCGCCGTTATCGCTTAACCGAACCGGTCCTCTTCGAGGAGGTTCACGAGCTGCCGACTGATTGACGCGGCTCAAACCTAAAGGAGTGACAAAATGGGTATTTCCAGTTCTTTGTACAGTGGTGTCAGTGGTCTGACCGCCAACGGTAACGCCATGAGTGTTATCGGTAACAATATTGCCAACGCCAACACCGTTGGTTTTAAAGCAAGTCGCACCGTTTTTGGCGACCTGCTTTCCAGCTCGATTTCTGGATCCGGCGGGAGCTCTCAGGTTGGCCGCGGTGTCGGCCTGTCGGTGGTGGACAATATTTTCAGTCAGGGAACCTTTGAGAATACCGAAACCAATACCGACCTCGCCGTCGAAGGTTCCGGTTTCTTTATCGTCAGTGACCCGTCAACCGGCAATGCATCCAATAACTTCACCCGTGCCGGGGCCTTTCGTTTTGACGCTGAAGGTTTTCTGGTCAACCCTGAGGGCTTTAACCTCATGGGCTATGCGTTGGATGATAACGGGAATACGGTTGGGGATTTGACGCCAATTTTTGCCAACACCCAGTCTTTTACCCCGGCACAACCGACCTCCAGCCTTAATCTGAATACCAATATTGATTCTGATTCGGTGACAATCAGTGTCGCCGACACCGCGACCAGTGCGACGGCCCTGGATAATGCAGTTATTACTGCCGGTGGAGCAACACATCCTGCGTACACCAATCTGGCTGCCGATCCGACCAATGGTCTGCTACAGGATGCTGCTCTGCTTCAGGCTATCAGCGATGAGAATGATGCAAACTCAGTTCTGTCCGGTGCGCCGGGCGATGTGGACGCCTTAGCGACGATTGCGGCAGTTGCCGATCTGCGCGCTGCCATTACCGGAGCCTTTGATATCAATGATCCGTCCGGGACGTCGAGCTACGCGACCTCAATCCAGGTTTTCGACAGCCTTGGCAGTACCCACCTGATGACCACCTATTTTACCAAGACCTCGGATCAAAACTGGGATTGGAACACCGTGGTCGATGGCGGTGAGGTGACCGGTGGAGCATCTGGCGAGCTGGAAATTGTTGGCTCGGGTGTCCTTGAGTTTGACTCCAGTGGTGATTTGATCAGGATTGGCCAGGAGGATAGTGCTGGCACGCTATCGCTTCAGGATCTCTATACGGTTGCCGGTGATACCAGCAGCGATCCGACCTTTCCGCGACCAACTGCGTCGACAAGGGATGGTGCTCTGACTTGGAATAACGGCTCAGTTCAGACCCAGCAGGTCGCTATCGACATGCAGACGACCCAATATGCCAGTCCCTCGGTGGTTGTTTCGCAGGAGCAGGATGGTTTTGGCACCGGTACTTTGGTTAAATTGAGTGTAGATGAATCTGGAAATGTTATTGGTAACTTTTCCAACGGAACACCACGCAATTTAATGCGTTTGGCCTTGGCTAAGTTTACCAACGCAAATGCCCTGACTAAAATCGGCAGTAACATGTATTCTCAGAGTGGTGGTTCCGGTGTCCCGGTTGTTGGTACGGTTGGCTCTGGTGTCGGCAATATTTTCACCAACGCTCTGGAATTATCCAATGTCGACCTGGCCCAAGAGTTCGTCAAAATGATCACCACCCAGCGCGGCTTTTCGGCCAACTCGAAAACCATCACCACCACCGACGAAATGTTGGCTGAAATTATCAACCTGAAACGCTAATCGCTCGTGGTCAAAATCATGACAAAAAGATCTGCCGCCCCTGTTTGGGGGCGGCATTTTTTTTGAGACTGGTCTTTCGCGCCCTTTTTGTGTTTCTAACATGCTGAAAGATATAGCTAAAAAAATAAAATTTGGCGGAGCCTGGGCTGGCTTGAAAATTGCTTACTCGTTAGGTGGTGCTAAGTTTTAGCCGTGATTCTATTCACGAGAATATAGAGGGTGACACATGGATTTAGCGACAATAGTCGGCTTGGTTGCAGCTTTTGGCCTGATGATCAGTGCGATCTTGCAGGGGGGATCACTGCTGATCTTTATCGATGTCCCGTCGATGATTATCGTTATCGGCGGTACTATCGGTACGTCGCTGGTCAACTTTCCTTTCGGTGATATCATTAGCGCTTTTAAGGTCGCACGCCATGCCTTTTTTCACAAATCAGTCTCTCCGGTCGATACCATCGGCAAGTTGATCAATTATGCCGGCAAGGCGCGTAAGGAAGGGATTCTTTCGCTGCAGTCGGTGATGGGCGAGATTGATGATGATTTTTTCCTCAAAGGTTTGCAGATGGCGGTGGATGGACAAGAGCCGGATGCTTTGAAGGAGATGCTGGAAAAAGAGATTGAATATGTCATGGAGCGGCACGAGAAGGGCGCCGATATCTTTATGACCTTTGCTGCGATTTCTCCGGCGATGGGAATGATCGGGACCCTGATCGGCCTAGTGCAGATGCTGCAGAACATGAGTGATCCTTCTTCGATCGGACCGGCGATGGCGGTTGCTTTGTTGACCACTTTCTACGGCGCAGTCATTGCCAACATTGTGGCAACGCCGATGGCAGGAAAGTTGAAATTGCGTTCGGCCAGTGAGGTGTTGAATAAAACCCTGGTCACCGAAGGAATGAAATCGATCCTCGAAGGGGAAAACCCACGGTTGATGGAACAGCGGCTGCATGCCTTTGTCGCCCCTGTCGATCGTGAAAGCAACTTTGGGAAGTAGAGACGACTGATGGCGAGAAAAGCGAAAAAGAAACCGCCCGGCGCCCCGATGTGGATTGTCACCTATTCTGATATGGTGACCCTGCTGCTGACCTTTTTCGTGCTGATGTTGTCGATGGCCAATATGGATCAGGTTAAGTTTAAGAAGGCCGCCGATTCCTTGGCCGGTGCTTTCGGCGTGATGGGCAGCAGCGACAAGACCGAGGTGACAACGCCCAAGGTGGTTTCTTTCACCCCGGTTAATGATGATTTTACCTCGCAGGTTTACCGACGTTTGAAGACCAAACTGCGGGAACTGAAACTGAACAAGAAGATTAAACTGGTCAAGGATCGGGGGGCGGTGGTCCTGCGGATTGATGAGTCGATCCTGTTTACCTCTGGGCAAAAAACATTGCATCCGGAAGCCTACCCGGTGTTACGCAAGGTAGCGGAGCTGGTTCGGCCCTTGCCGCTGAAACTGAAGGTTGAAGGGCATACCGATAATCGTGGTGATGAACTGGCCAATTGGGACCTGTCGGTCGGCCGCGCGGTTTCGGTGTTACGCTTCCTGGCCAGCAATCAACTGGTGCCTTTAAATCGCCTGGCCGCGACCGGTTATGGTTCGCAGAAACCGCTGTTCCCGAACAACAGTGTGCGGGAGCAGGCACTGAACCGCCGGGTAGAATTTGTCCTCGAAAGTCAGGGTGACCCGGATCAGGACCTGCCCTACTTGATCGATGCACGGGAACAAGCTCCGTTCTAGTTATAAATTGCTGCTGGCGTGATTTTGACGCTGTAGATGTAAGGGAAGGATGAATCATGGCCAAAAAAGATGCTGCGGAACAGCCGAAAGGTGGCGGCTCCAAAAAAATGTTGATCATCATTGTCGCGGCAGTGGTGCTGCTGATTGGTATCGGTGCCGGTGTCTTCATGTTCATGGGGGGTGAGGAGGAAGAGAAACTCACCCCGGAACAGGAGCAGGCGGAATTGGAGAAACAGGCCACGCGGGTCGGCCCGATGGTCAACTTCGACCCATTCATTGTCAATATCATCGATGATGAGCAGAGCCGTTACTTAAAGGCTGCCATCACCATGGAAGTGAATACGCCAGAAACGGTGATGGAGCTCAATGAGCGGATGGCACAGGTTAAGGATTCCATCCTGCTGCTGGTCGGCAACAAGACCTTCGGTGAACTGCAGGATATGCAGGGGAAAATCCAATTGCGCGCCGAACTGCTCAACCGGATCAACAGTATTCTGGTAAATGGCAAGGTCAAGCGGATCTATTTCACCGATTTCGTCGTCCAATAGGGGCAGCTTACGTGGAAAAGATACTCAGTAAAGAAGAAATCTCCGACCTGCTGTCAGCGGTACACCACGGTGATATCGCCGTCGATCAGGTCGCGGCAGAGCCGGGTAGACCAGCTGCTGCTCCAGCTGCTGCACGGGATGTTAAGGCCGAGGCCTGCAACCTGTTCAGCGCCGCCGGGCCGGAAGGTTGGAAGCTGCCGAACTTCGACATGGTTCTCGATAGTTTTGCACATAACTACGCGATGTCGCTGTCGACCCGCTTTCAGCGTTCGGTCAGCATCAAGCTGGATGCGATGGAGTCGATGAGTTTCGACGGTTTGTTGCAACGCTTATCCGGCCGCGGGGCGATCGGCATCCTGCAGATTGAACCGCTCAGTGGCGGTGGGCTGGTGATTTTTGACGAGCAGCTCTCATTTTCGCTCGTCGAGATCGTGCTTGGCGGTTCCTCCGAAAGCGAGATCGCCGCGCCCAATCGGGCGATGAGTGCTATCGAGCTGAATGTTATCCGCGACGTCATCGATTCGACCTGCATCGATTTGAACAAGGGCTTTCTGCAACTGCAGGAAGTTAAATCCTCACTGGTCAAGGTGGTCAGTAACCTGCGTCTGCTCAACTTTGTGTTGCCGGATGCCGGAGTTGTCGCAGCCCGTTTCCGGGTGACCATCGACAGCCTTGAGGGGGATATTACGCTGGCTCTTCCACATTCCGCACTCGAGCCATTACAGAGGCAACAGCAGAACAAGGCCATTCCGTCGAGCGCGGTGCAGAACAGCAAGTGGCGCAAGGTTGTTTGTGATGAGCTCGATCACATGGATGTGGAAATTGAAGCGATGCTCTCAACCCTTACGCTGCGGGTTCGCGACATCCTCAATTTTCAGGTCGGTGATGTTATCGAACTTGGTTGCAATCCTGATACGCCTCTAAAGGTGTTGATTGAGGGGCGCCCAAAGTTTTACGCCATGGCTGGGGTTCAGGGCGGAAAAAAAGCAATACAGATTATGGGACGCGTTCCCAATGGAGGATAGTAAATGAATGACATGAATAAGGACAGTGGACAGCAACTGCCTGATGGTGGGAAAAGTGATCTTGACGGGCGTGGTATCGACCTGCTGCTTGATATTCCGCTGCAGGTTTCGGTAGAAGTCGGCCGGTCAAAAATTCTCGTTCGCGATCTGCTGCAGATGCAGGAAGGAACCTTGATCGAGCTCGACAAACTGGCCGGAGAACCGCTCGATCTCTACGTTAATGGCCGGTTGATCGCCCGTGGTGAAGCGGTGGTGGTCAACGATAAGTTTGGTCTTCGTTTGACCGATGTTGTTAGTCCCTCAGAGCGGATTGAAAACCTCGGATGAAAACGCGTCTTTTAAGCATTATTCTGCTGTTATCGCCTTCTTTGGCGCTGGCGGCGGATATGGCCGATGATGCCAGCATGCTGGGTCCGGCGTTGAAAATGATCGCCGCGCTGGCGGTGATTGTCGGTCTGCTGTTACTTTTCTATGCCGCCAGTCGCAAAGGTTTCGGTTTTTTGCCCAAGCCGCGTGATGGGGCGATCAAGATCATCGAAACCAAGTCGCTAGGCGGTAAGAAATTCCTCTGCCTGGTTTCGGTGCGGGGCGAAGACATGTTGTTGGGACTGAGCAATGAGCGGATCGAATGTTTGAGCAAGCTGCCGCCGCGCAGTGATTTTTCCAGTGCCCTGCAGGAAGAGCTGGAGGGTGACGCATCGTGAAACTGAAAATCGCTCTTTTCCTCCTGCTGCTGCTGCTGCCGGTGGCCGCCTTTGCTGCCGGGCTGCCGACCATTACCCTCGGTATCGGCGAAGCGACCGAACCGGGTGAAGTCTCCACCGCTCTGCAGGCGTTGATTGTTCTGACGATCCTCTCGGTGGCGCCAGCAATCCTGTTGATGACCACCGGTTTTACCCGTATTGTCATCGTTTTGTCTTTTGTCCGGCAGGCGATGGGCACCCAGCAGGCGCCGTCGAACCAAATCGTTATCGGTCTGGCCCTGTTCCTGACCTTTTTCGTCATGGCCCCGGTTTTCGAACGGATCAATGATAACGCCGTGCAGCCTTACCTGGCCCAACAGATCAACCAGGAACAGGCCCTGCAAGAGGCGCTGACGCCAATGCGCGATTTCATGTTTTCCCAGGTCGGTGAAAAAGACCTGCAGCTGTTGGTCGATATCTCCCAGGCCCCGCAGCCGGAAAACCAGGACGATATTTCGATGTTAACCCTGATCCCGGCCTTTATGCTTTCCGAACTCAAGCGCGCCTTTCAGATGGGGTTTTTGCTGTTCGTGCCTTTTTTGATGATTGATATGATCGTCGCCTCAATTCTGATGGCGATGGGCATGATGATGCTGCCGCCGATTATTGTCTCATTGCCCTTCAAAATTCTATTGTTCGTGCTGGTTGACGGCTGGACGCTGGTGATCGGTTCACTGGTGCAGAGTTTTGGCTGATGACTCCTGAATTTGTCATAGATATCGGTCGCCAGGCGATTGAAACGACACTGATGGTGGCTGCTCCGATGCTGATTGTTGCGCTGGTCGTCGGCCTGATCATCAGCATTTTTCAGGCAGCCACCCAGATCAACGAACAGACCATGACCTTTATTCCGAAGATCGTTGGGGTTTTTGTTACCCTGCTGATCTTTGCTCCCTGGATGATGCAAAAACTCACCGCCTTTTTAATCATGATTTTCAACCAATTGCCAAATGTTGGCCAGTAAGCAGCGCGGGGAACGGTGATGGATTTACCCGAATTCACCTTACCGTTGATTCAGGGCTTTCTGATCTGTCTGGCGCGGGTCGGTTCGATGATCGGTTCGATACCGGTTTTTAGCGGTGGTCAGATTCCATCGCAGATGCGGATCGGTATTGTCGTGCTTTTTACCCTGCTGATCTATCCGGTGGTCTCAGTCTTTATCCCTGATCAGAGCTTTGGTGCGATCGAGTTGGCATTGCTGCTGGCCCAGGAAACCATTCTCGGATTGATGGTCGGATTTCTGGCCCAATTGGTGTTCATGTCCGCCGAATTTGCCGGATCCTTGATCGGTTACCAGATGGGCTTCGCCGCCGCCAACGTGTTTGACCCAACCACCCAGCGGCAGGTCGCTCTAATCTCACAGTTTCAGGGCATCTTTGCCATTTTGCTGTTTCTCGCCCTCGATGTTCATCACCTGTTTTTCCGCGCTATCGTTGCTTCCTTTGAGATGTTGCCCCCGGGGAGCCTCAATCTGGCTGGCGGCGCAATCCCGATGATCATGGAGGTGGCCAACCATTCCCTGGTGCTCAGTATCCAGATGGTTGCTCCGGTCATCGCTCTGCTGATGATGGCCAATCTGACCCTCGGCATCATGGCCCGGGTTTTTCCGCAGCTCAATGTCTTCATGCTCTCCTTCCCGATCAATATCGGTGTCTCCTTTATTATCATGGGTGCGACCATCGGTATCTTCGCCACAATGCTCAGTAAAGAATTTTCTGAACTTGCGGATCGATTTTTGCAACTCTTCAGTTTGCTCTAATTTTTCTCACCAATAACTGCCAAAATTCCGCCACCGTTTTGCTGACTTGAAACCTCAGGTCGCTGGTTCACGGTTGCTGGAAACGCAGCAGATAGCTGTTTAACGGCTGTCGAGGTTAAGCTATGGCTGACTCCGATCAGGAAAAAACCGAAGAGGCGACGGGAAAACGTCGCGATGATTTCCGTAAAAAAGGTCAGGTCGCACAAAGTAAAGAGGTTGGAACCGCTGCTTTGATGACCTTTTCCCTGCTGCTCTGGCTTTTTTACGCACGTTCCTTCTGGTCCGACCTGAACGACTTGATGAGCACCTTTCTGCGAATGATGGGACATTTCGAGGCGACCCCGCTTAGCGCGATTAATCTGCTCTGGAAGGTTGTGGCTATGCTCGGCGGCCTGCTCTGGCCGATTTTCCTGTTGACCATGGTGGTCGGCTTCTTCTCTTCATTTCTCCAGGTCGGACCACTGTTCACCCTGAAACCACTCGAACCGAGCCTGAGTAAGTTCAACGTCATTAAGGGGATGGCGAAGTTCGTCTCCAAGCGTTCGGCGGTGGAGCTGGTTAAGTCTCTCTCCAAGGTGGCGTTGATCGGTGCCGTGGCTTACAGCACGGTCAGTAACGAGTTTTCCACCGCCTTGATACTGGTCAACCTTGACCTGTCGCAGACGGTGGTCTTTCTTGCCCAAACCGCCTATCTGGTCATGGCCAAATCCTGCGGCATTCTGATCGTGCTGGCAATCATCGATTTTACCTTCAGTCGCTACGAGATGGAGCAGAAAATGAAGATGACCAAGCAGGAGATCAAAGAGGAGTTCAAGGAGACCGAAGGCGATCCGCAGCTTAAGGCCCGGATTCGTTCTACGCAGCAGGAAATGGCGCGCAAACGGATGATGTCTGAGGTACCGAAGGCCGATGTCATCATCACCAACCCGACCCACTTGTCGGT
Organism: Desulfuromusa ferrireducens; assembly: GCF_055389805.1. Classification (NCBI taxonomy): domain Bacteria; kingdom Pseudomonadati; phylum Thermodesulfobacteriota; class Desulfuromonadia; order Desulfuromonadales; family Geopsychrobacteraceae; genus Desulfuromusa; species Desulfuromusa ferrireducens. The sequence continues at coordinate 795,785 of NZ_AP042415.1, read as the reverse complement.
GGCGATCACCTATAACCGCGAGGAGATGGATGCGCCGACGATTGTGGCTATGGGCGCTGACCACCTGGCCTTTCGGATCCGTGAAATTGCCCGTGAACACCAGGTGCCGATCGTCGAAAATAAGCCGGTGGCACGGGCCTTGTACAAGATGGAAGTAGGTGCGCAGGTACCCGAGGAAATGTTCAAAGCGGTGGCCGAGATTCTGGCCTACGTTTATGGTTTGAAAAATCGTTAATTTACTGAAATAACAAAGATAATGCAGTGATCATAGCGCGGCGAAAACGAATGCCAAAAGCTTGACAGGTCGCTGTCAGAATTCAGGATCCAGGAGTAACTATGGCAGGTTTTGATGGAATAACCGCTGGTAACTGGCGAGAAAAAGTATTGCGCAGTGATGTGCTGGTCGCACTTGGGCTGGTGTTGATTCTGATGCTGATGATTTTGCCGGTGCCACCGATGCTGCTCGACATTTTTTTGTCGCTCAACATTACCATCGGTTTATTGATTCTGGTTATCGCCCTCTACACCACCAGGGCGCTCGATTTTGCCGTCTTTCCCAGTATCCTGCTGATAACAACCCTGTTTCGACTCTCCCTCAATGTCGCCTCGACCCGGCTGATCTTATTGCATGGCGACGAGGGGCCGAGCGCGGCCGGTAGTGTCATTCAGTCCTTCGGCCAGTTTGTGGTCGGCGGCAATTACGTGGTCGGGATCGTTATCTTCGCCATCCTGGTTTTGATCAACTTCATGGTTATTACCAAGGGTGCCGGTCGGGTTGCCGAGGTCGCGGCGCGTTTTACTCTGGATGCCATGCCGGGCAAGCAGATGGCCATCGATGCCGATCTCAATGCCGGTTTGATCGACGATAATGATGCACGGAAAAGACGGGCCGAGGTTGCTGCCGAGTCCGATTTTTTCGGTGCCATGGATGGTGCCAGTAAATTCGTCAAAGGGGATGCCATCGCCGGCATCATCATCACCCTGATTAACATCGGTGCCGGCTTTGTCATCGGCGTCGTGCAAAAAGGGATGCCGATGGCCGAGGCGGCTGCCAATTACACCATCCTTACTGTTGGTGATGGTCTGGTCGGACAGATCCCAGCGCTGATCATCTCGACCGGTGCTGGTATCATGGTGACCCGAACCGCCGGCGACGAGGATTTCGGCACCGAGATGAAGCGTCAGTTTTCGGTCCACCCGCGGGCACTGTGGGTGGTTTCCGGTATTCTGCTGGTCTTTGCGCTGATTCCCGGCCTGCCGCACATCCCCTTCTTCCTGATTTCCATCATGCTGGCAGGTATTGCTTACCGGGTGCAGAAAACCAAGGAGCAGGCCGCTTCGGTCGAGGAATTGGCCGCCGAGGCCCCAGAACCGAAACAATTGACCGAAGAGAACTACGAGCAGATGCTTTCCGTCGATCTGCTTGAAATGGAAGTCGGCTACGGTCTGATCCCACTGGTCGATGCGACCCAGAATGGCGAATTGCTGCCGCGCATCAAATCGATCCGTCGTCAGTTTGCCCTCGACATGGGCTTTATCGTCCCGCCGGTGCATATCAAGGATAACCTGCAGCTCAAGCCGAACGAATACGCCATCATCCTTAAAGGGGTGAAGATCGGCGGTGGAGAGCTGCTGCCCGGTCATTATCTGGCAATGAATCCCGGTACGGCGACTGAGACGATCAAGGGGATAGAGACGATTGAGCCGGCCTTCAAACTTCCGGCGATCTGGATTCCTGAGGACAAAAAAGAGCGGGCGCAGATCTCCGGTTACACCGTGGTTGATAACACCACTGTCGTCGCCACCCACTTAAGCGAACTGATCAAGCAGCATGGTCATGAACTGCTCGGTCGTCAGGAAACCCAGAACCTGCTCGATAACCTGGCCAACGAATATCCGAAGTTGGTGGAGGAGCTGGTCCCGAACCTGCTCAGCCTCGGTGTGACGATGCGCGTACTGCAGAACCTGTTGCGGGAAGCCGTCTCCGTGCGTGATCTTAGAACTATTTTAGAAACTTTGGCAGATTGGGCACCAGTTGTGCAAGATCCTGATCAGTTAACAGAACATGTTCGGGCGGTACTGGCCCGATCGATCAGTAACAGCTACAGCCAAGATGGGCAGGTATTAGAAGTGATGACCTTTGATCGCGATGTCGAAACCAGGATTCAGGAAGCGCTGCACACCACGGAACAGGGGTCTTATCTGGCCCTCGAGCCTGGGTTTGCTCAGTCGCTGATTAACAGCCTGACCCAGACGCTGCAGAATATGGCCGGGGCAACTCCGGTACTGCTCTGTACGCCAACAATCCGACTCCATGTCAAAAGGTTGACCGAGCGCTACCTGCCAAGCCTGGCTATCATCTCCCACAACGAGATCGCACCCCACCTCAAGGTGCGGTCGGTAGGAACGGTGACTGTCGATGTTAGTTAGAAAATTCGAAGCAAATGATATGGCGAGTGCCCTCAAGCAGGTCAAGGAAACCCTTGGTGCTGATGCGCTGATTCTTTCCACCAAGACCTTGCGTAAAAAGGGTTTGGGCGTGCTTGGCAAGCAGGTCATAGAAGTGACGGCCGCCATCGAGTCGCCGGCAATGAAGACCAGTTCAAATAGAAATGTGCAGCCCGCGGCGCAAAAGCCGGCTCCGCAAGCGATCCCCGCCGCTTATCTTAACCGGATGGCGACGCTTGAGGACGAACTGGTCGATTTGCCAAAGGCGGTCCCTGCTCCGGTCAGTCATGCCTTGGAAGATGAAGTCCGCACCTTGCGTTCACAGCTTGAGTCACAGAATGTCAGTCACCTGCAGGCTGAGATTGATCAGCTTAAAGGGCTGATGCAAGGTCTGGTCGATGCGCAAGGATCACCGGCGGTTGCGGTTGCTCCACAGCCAGAAGTGCCGGCAGTTGCCGCCGAAGCGATCCCGGTCGTAGAGCCGCTGCTGCCACGGCGTCAGGCTGCGGTTTCCCAACAGGTCAAGTCTGTTGTGCCCGAGCTGACCGATTTGATCGACCTGTTGGTTGAGCAGGGCATTGACAGTGACGCCGCCGCGACCATCGCCCGTTTTTCCGCTCAGCAGATGAGTGATCGGCAACGGCAGGAACCGCAGCTCTGTCGCGAGTTTTTGACCGGTACCATCGCCAATCTGGTGCAATCGACCGGTCCTTTGTGGCAAGCGGGTGAGCCGCAGAAACGGATTTCCCTGATCGGCCCAACCGGTGTTGGCAAGACCACCACCATCGCTAAATTGGCCGCCGAAGCAATTGGTGCAGGTGCTCGAATCGCCCTGGTGACCATCGATACCTACCGCATTGCTGCCGTTGAACAGCTGAAAATTTACGGCGAGATTATGGGACTACCGGTTGAGGTGGTTCTTTCTCCCGAGCAATTGCAGGACGCTTTTCGCCGTCATCGTGATAAGGATCTGATCCTCATCGATACTGCCGGGCGCAGTCCCCGCGATGGCGAAAGAATTGCCGAATTGAATGAATTTCTTGGTCAAGGCTCACAGGTCGAAAACTGCCTGGTGTTGGCCGCACCGACCGACGAACGTTTGCAACAGAAAAGTTTAGAGGCCTTCAGTAAATTACCAATTTCCCGCTTGATCTTTACCAAGCTGGATGAAACAGACCGCTGTGGTGCGTTGATCAACCTCCCGACCCGCAGCAATCTGCCGCTGGCCTATTTGACCAACGGTCAGCAGGTGCCAGAAGATCTGTTGTTGGCCGAACCGGCAACGGTAGCGAACCTGGTTATGGGCACTGAGACGGAATCACGGAGGATGGCCGTATGATGAATGGAGCCACCGATCAAGCTGGCACCTTACGCAACATGCAGGACCAGCTCGATAATACAGCAGTTGAATTAAACATGCCGGCAACGCGAGTGTTATCGATCACTAGCGGGAAGGGTGGCGTTGGCAAGACCGCCGTTGTTTCGAACGTGGCGGTGTCTCTGGCCAAGCTGGGCAAAAAGGTCCTGATCATCGACGCCGACCTGGGTTTAGCCAACGTTGACGTGGTTCTTGGTCTGTCCCCTCCCTATAATCTCAATCATTTCTTTAATGGCGAACGCAGCCTTGAGGAGGTGATGGTTGAAGGACCGCATGGGCTTAAAATTCTCCCGGCCGGGTCTGGCGTACAACAGTTTACGCGGCTCGATGGTCAGTTGAAAATGCGTCTGATCGATTCCCTGGATGCCATGGAGGAGCAGTTCGACGTGGTGTTGATCGATACCGAAGCGGGGATCTCCGACAATGTCACCTATTTCAACGTTGCCGCCCAGGACATCCTGGTGGTGACCACCCCGGAACCGACTGCAATCACCGATGCCTACGCATTGATGAAGCTCCTTTCCACCCAGTATCACCAGAAGAGTTTTCTGTTGGCAGTTAACTCGGTGCACGAACCGGATGAAGGTCTTGACGTCTTTGAAAAACTGACCATGGTTTCCGGTCGCTATCTTGATATCTCCATCGATTATCTCGGTTGTATCCCCTTCGACCGCAAAATGCATGATTCGGTACGCCAGCAGCAGGTGATGGTCGACCTCTGTCCCGACCATAAGGTCTCCAAGGCGTTTGTCGAATTGGCGGAGAATCTGATTGATACGCCGATGAATAAACAAGCCCAAGGAACGCTGCAGTTTTTCTGGAAGCAGTTTCTCGGAGTCGATTCGGAGGCGAATTGATGGCATATACGAACGGATATGGCCCGCCGGGACCGGCGGAACGGGAAAAGATGATCGAGGCACATCTGTCGCTGGTCGATTTTCTGGTCGACCGGATGATGACCCAGGTGCCGGCCTTTGTCGGCCGGGATGATATTCGCAGTGCCGCACTGATGGGACTGATGGATGCCGCCAGTCGCTTCGATCCGCGTCGGGGAGTGTTGTTTAAGACATTTGCTGAACGGCGCATCCGTGGTGCCGTTTTTGATGAAGTACGGCGCATGGATTGGTTTTCTCGCACCATGCGGGAAAAGCAGTCGCGTTTGACCAAGGTGACCGACGCCCTCGGAAAACGGCTTGGGCGGGCGCCAGAAGATGCCGAACTGGCTGAAGAACTGGACTTGGGGCTGGATAGTTTTCACGAATTAAAACTGCAGGTCAGCCAGCTTGGCACCGTCAGCCTGCACGAAAAACTCGATGACAATGACGAGAGTGGCAAGTCCTTTATCGATAACCTCGAAGATACCCGCCAGGCAAGTGTTCAGGAGCGGATGGAAGCGGGGGAACTGACCAAGGAACTGGCCGGTTATCTGGAGCATCTTTCGGAAAAGGAGCGGCTGGTGATTGCCTTGCTCTACTACGAAGAGCTGTCGCAGAAGGAAATTTCTGAAGTTTTAGAGCTGACCGAAGGACGGATTTCTCAGTTGCATAGTCAGGCCCTGGGTAAGCTCAAAGGCAAGATGAGGCACAGCATCAATGCCCTGCGTGGTGGAGAATAAGTGATGCTCTCTGGACAACTTTCATTGTTGCTGGTCGGCTGTTTGGCCCTGTTTGCACTGTTGCTAGCCCTTTGGCAGCTGCAGGGGGTACGCAAGCTGAGGCGCGAAGTGAGCGAGCTGCGCAACCAAGTTGTCAGTAACCCGACGCCCGATAGTAAAAGCCCTGTCAATTTTTCGACCAGCCTGGATGCGGTCGAGCGTCAGCAACTGCAAGAAACGCAAGCGACCCCACCGCGGAATTCGGCGGAAAAATATCGTTATATTGGTTCACTCTCCGCCCAAGGGCTCGATGCCAAGGGGATCGCAGAGGCATTACAGCTGCCGATTGCCGAGGTGGAACAACTGCTGCGGCTGGCGAAGTTAAGACCTGCCGCCTCGGCTAAGTGAGACGCTAAACTATTTTCGCCGGGTGGTCGACAAGTAGGCAACAGTTAAGGGATGGGAGAGAGTTAAATGGCAGATGGTAAGTATGGAGCAGTCGCAGGGTTAGTCGGCCGGATGCAGATGATGAATAACATCAGCGAGCAACTGGCGTCGGTAAAAACCTACGCCTATAAAAAAGGTGTCCCGACGTTCCAGGCACAACTTGCCGAAGCTCAATCCGGGATGGCGACTAAGGGAGTCAATTTTGTCCGCGTTGCGGAGGAAACCATCGATTTTACCCCCGGGCAACTGGAGTATACCGGCGAACCCTTGCATGTGGGGATCAACGGAGACGGTTTTTTCCAGGTTGAGCAGGCTGACGGCAGTCTCGCTTTCAGCCGTAAAGGAACCTTCAAGCTGGATGCAGAAGGGACCTTGATCAATACCGATGGGCGGCCGGTGATGAGTGCCGGTGGTGGTTCGATTACCTTGCCGAGTCCCGATGTCGATATCGCACCGGATGGGGCCATCTGGTACAACGCCGAGCCGATCGCACAGATCGCCGTATTCAAGTTCGAAGATACTTCGATTTTGCAACGTGCACCAGGGAGTCTTTTTCTTCCCTCCGATGGCAGTCAACCGGAACCACATCCGAAACCGCAACTGGTGCAGAATAATCTGGAAGGCTCCAACGTCGACATGATGCAGGCCATGGTGCGGATGACCGCCAATCTACGGGCCTTTGAAGCGACGCAGAAGGCATTGCAGATTTACAGCAAAATGGGCGCGAAGGCCGCCGAAATCGGCCTGGTTCAGTAAGAAATAAATGCTGCAAAACTGCAGCTTAAAAAAAGAAGGAGATTAACGATGATTAGGGCGCTTTGGACAGCATCGACCGGAATGCAAGCACAACAGACAAATATGGATGTCATTGCCAACAACCTGGCCAACGTTAATAGCTCCGGGTTTAAGAAGAGTCGGGCGGATTTTCAGGATATCCTTTATCAAACCAGTAGAGCCGCCGGAACCGGCGTTGATGGGAACGAAGTGCCTACTGGCGTGCAGGTCGGTCTTGGGTCCCGCGTTGCAGCAGTACAGAAGGTTTTTACCTCAGGTGATTTCCTGCAGACCGGTAATGAGCTGGATGTGGCGGTTGAAGGTTCCGGTTTTTTCCAAGTGACTCTGCCCGATGGAACAGAAGCTTATAGCCGTTCCGGGGCGATGAAAAAAGACAGCACCGGCCGCTTGGTGACTTCTGATGGTTTGCCTTTGGTCCCGGAAATCGTTATCCCGGAAAACTCAACCTCGATCACCATCGGTAGTGGTGGCAACGTCGAAGTTATCCTCGATGGCGAAAGTATCCCAACCCTCGCGGGGAATATTGAATTGGTCCGTTTCGGCAACCCCGCGGGATTAAAGAGCCTAGGCCGCAACCTCTATGCTGAAACCCCGACCACTGGCGCGCCGATCAACGGAACACCGGGTGAGGACGGTTTTGGTACCCTGTCGCAAGGTTTTCTGGAAGGTTCGAACGTCAACATCATGGAAGAAATGGTCAACATGATTGCCGGGCAACGCGCTTACGAGGTCAACTCCAAAGTCATCAAGACGGCCGATGAAATGCTGCAGATGACCAGCGGTTTAGTGCGCTAAGAGGCTGACCCGATGAGAAGACAGTTGCTCATACTTGCTCTGTTGATCCTGTCCCCGCTTCTGGCTCAGGCCGGACCGGAGGTAGCTTCTGGACAATTGATCCGCCCGCAGGAGATAGAGCAGGTGCTGAACGATTACCTGGCCGCCGAGTCCGAGCGCCTGCCGCGGGTGGAGCTGCGTTTCGCTTCCATCTCCTTGCCGAAACCGTTCAAGGTCCCCGAAGGGGCGATCGAATACCAGGTCATTCCGGCCAAACCGGGAGTCATCGGTAGTCGTCGCGTCACGTTGTTGACGCGGGTGGATGGTCAGGTCCTCAGCAATCGGTCAATTCGCGTTGAGTTGGAAGCGATGGCTGAAATTTTGGTTGCGACCGATAACCTACGTCGTGGCGAAGTGCTTGGCCCGCAAAATATCAGTGTCCAGTCCCAAGATATTTCCAAACTGAAACAGCCGCTGTTTAATGGCGATGACGTCTTTGGCAAGCGCCTGAAGCGCTCGTTACGGCTCGGTCAGCCGCTGCTGCGCAAGCAGGTGGAGTTTCCGCCGTTGATCAAACGTGGCGAGCGAGTCGTGATTCAAGCGCGGGGTTCAGGTTTGATGTTGTCGACTGCTGGAGAAGCAAAGCAAGATGGTTTGCTCGATGAGACCATTCGGGTGATGAACCTCGGCTCGCGCAAAGAAGTTCTTTGCCGAGTGGTGGCGCCCGGAACGGTGTCGGTGGAGTTTTAAGATGAATAAAAACGTATTTTGGCTGATCGTAATGTTGTTCCTCCTGGCCGGTTGTGCCGGTCCGGCAAGGCATATCAATCTCGCTGACGTCGAGCCGGTTGCGCCGATAATGCAGCAACCGTTGCCGCCGCAGACGTCCGGTTCGCTCTGGACAGAAAGCCGCGGAGGCCTGTTTCAGGACATGAAGGGCCGCACCGTCGGCGATATTATTACCGTGGTTATTGTCGAAAACGCCAGCGCCAGTAAAGAGGCGACCACCGAAACCGATCGCACCAGCAGCATGTCGGCTGGAATTACCGGTCTGTTCGGACTGGAGAGGAAGATCGGCAGCTTTACCGGAATGGACCCTTCTGCTCTGGTCGATGCTACAACCACCAACGATTTTTCCGGTGGCGGCAAGACGGCGCGCAAGGAGAACCTGGTTGCTACTTTAACCACCCAGGTGGTCGAGGTGCTGCCGAACGGCAACTTGCGCATTCAGGGCAATAAGACGGTCACGGTCAACAGCGAGACCCAGATTGTCTCCTTGACCGGCATCGTTCGCCAGCCGGATGTTTCGCCGCGCAACATCGTTGATTCGAAAAATGTTCTCAACGCCCGTATCGCCTATGTTGGTGAAGGGGTGATCAGTGACAAGCAACAACAAGGCTGGTTGGTTCGGGGCCTCGATCAGATCTGGCCGTTTTAGTTTGGGCGGCAGGAGTATGAGCATGATCCTAAAAAAGATACCGAATAAAATTATCATAATCCTGTTGATTCTTTGGGCGACGGTGCTTTTGTCGACCGCTGATGCTTCACGAATCAAAGAGTTGGCTCAGCTTGAAGGGGTACGCTCCAATCAACTGGTCGGTTATGGTTTGGTGGTTGGCCTCAACGGCACCGGTGATAGCGCCAGTACCCAGTTCACCATTCAGTCGCTGGTCAATATGATGGAGCGGCTCGGTGTGACTGTTGATCCGGATAAGGTCAAGGTTGCGAACGTGGCGGCGGTTATCGTCACGGCTGATTTGCCGGCATTTTCCCGCGCTGGCAACACTATTGATGTTTCGGTGGCTTCGGTTGGCGATGCCAATAATCTGGCCGGTGGAACCTTGATGATGACGCCGCTCAAAGCGGCTGACGGAAAAATATACGCTGTTTCGCAAGGAGCACTGGTGGTCGGTTCGCTGGCTTTTGGTGGTAAAGCGGCAAAGGTGCAGAAGAATCACCCGACCGCCGGTAGAATTCCTGACGGTGCTCTGGTGGAGCGCGAGGTACCTTTCGCTTTCGGCGATCAGCGTGAGCTGAATTACCGGCTCAAGGACTCAGATTTTACCACCGTGTCGCGCATGAGCGAAGCGGTCAACAAACAGTTTGGTGACAACGTCGCCCGTTCTCTGGATGCCGGGCAGATGCAAGTGATGATCCCCGCGAACTACCAGGATCGCGTGGTTGACTTTGTCTCTGTTCTGGAACGGTTGGATGTGATACCGGATGTTCTGGCGCGGATTGTGGTCAATGAAAAGACCGGCACCATTGTTATGGGCGAGCGGGTGCGGATTTCTACTGTGGCGGTTTCTCACGGTAATCTGAGCCTGGTGATCAGCGAAAAGACCGATGTTTCTCAGCCTAATGCGCTCGGTAGCGGGCGGACCGTTGAGTCGCCGGACACCTTGCTTGATGTCTCCGAAGACAAGGGCAACCTGGTGGTTCTGGAGCAGGGGGTCAGTATCGGTGATGTTGCAGCGGCCCTCAATGCCATTGGCGCTACCCCACGCGACTTGATTGCTATCTTCCAGGCGATCAAGGCGGCCGGCGCTCTTTATGCCGATCTGGTCATTCTGTAAGCGGAGTTTGTATGGACAGCAAGATCGATCCAAATCAGCTGCTCAGTCAAGCCTTGACTCAGGCGCCGAAAAAGGCTGCCGGACGGGATCCGGAAAAGCTCAAAGAGGTGGCTCAGCAGTTTGAGGCGATATTTATCCAGCAAATGTTCAAGGATATGCGCAATACAATCCCTGAAGGGGGATTGGTTGAGCGGGGCAACGCTGATGAGGTCTATGGGCAGATGCAGGACGCGGAAGTGGCCAAAGTGATGGCGGAGCGTGGCGGCATAGGCCTGGCTGATTTGATGCTCCAGCAGTTGCTCGATGAAGGTGAAAAATAGTTGGTACGACGGCTTTACATGTCAAAAGTAGTTCTTCAATAAAGAGCATAAAACCATATAAGCAATCGGACACGGATAAAATCTGATCAAATCGGATTTAAGTTTCAAGAGGGGCAGAAGCTAGGCCTTTACTGCTTATTTCTGCTTCCTGGTTATCCACTTGACTTAACCTTGGTTTGTTTCGTGATAACCCACGGTTAAAAATATTGGTCCACTGAAGACACGGAACTCACCGAAAAGTCAGAATCGAGCAAATTCCGTGTCTTCCGTGGACAAAAGCTAGAATATTTTTGCAATACCGATTTTCTGGTGGAGCGAAGTAGATAACCAGGTTTTGTTTTTACAATCAGAAGTTATCCGATTTGATCCGTGTACCAATTGTTTGTCAGGTTTGGCTTCTGGCGGATGATTCGTTCTCTTCAGGTTCGCCGTTGCTTTGGTGGTAAAGCTGTCGCACAATCGACTCAGCGGTAAAATCCCAGCAACTGCCAGCCCTTCTCATGATCCCCTCTATTTCGTCAGAAAAAGCTAAAGAAAAAATCCTCCAGCGTCGATAAAGTACCAAAGAGAGTGAAGCAGTGCCGCAGGACAGCACTGAAAAACTCTTCGCAACGGAGGAACATCATGACCGATCAAATCGATCCGACCCGCAGTGCCAAGCCCTTTGCCAGCGTGCAGCAGGATGAAATGATCCAACGCAAGCAGCGTGAAACAGCTAAGCCTGCCGCTGAGGATCGTGTCTCCTTGGGTGACCAGGAACAGGTTGACGAAACCTACGGTCCCGGACTTAAGGTTGCGACTCCCGACGAGCTGCTACGCAATCTGGTTATAAAAACCTTGCAGGAGCAGGGGCTTGAGTTGCAATTCAAGGCCGGTGATGTGGAGGTTGATTTCAACACCATGACCCCGGAAGACGCCCAGGCTTTGGTCGCTGAAGACGGCTATTTCGGTGTTGAACAGACATCGGAGCGGATTGTCGATTTTGCCATTAACGCCTTTGGTCGTGATCCAGAAAAACTGCAGCAGATGAAAGATGCTATCGATCAGGGCTTCCTTGGTGCACAAGAGGCCTTCGGGGGCGCGCTGCCGGAAATATCACAACAAACATACGACGCTATTACGGAAAAGCTGGACGCCTTTGCTGGCCAGTTTGAAGAATCAGGGGAATAAGGAGTCTATCATGGTCGACAAAATTATCGGTGGTAAGGGGTTCGGTCCTTTAGGGAATGTTAATCGTTCTGGTAAGGCAGGCGCAGCTAAGCAATCAGCTGCAGCCGGTAAAACCGATCGGGTTGATTTTTCCAGCGCCTTGCAGAATGCCAGCAAGGCCCAGGCAACCAGTTCCACCCAGCAATCTGCCAGAGCAGAAAAACTGCAGGCACTAAAGGCGCAGATCGACAGCGGCACCTACAAGCCCGACCTGGAAAAGGTCGCGTCAAGTCTGCTCCCTTTCATCTTGAAGGATAGCTGAGATGGCCAACTCCGATCTTAAAGCCACGCTTGAGACGCTCCTGGAGTTAGTGCTAGAGGAGCGGGAAGCGGCTAAGGCCCTCGATATGACTAGACTGCAGCAGGCGGTTCAGGCCAAAGAGGCTCTGCTGGCACTTTTGAATCCTCAGCCGGAAGAGGTCGCAGGGATGGAAGACCTGCTGCGGACGATTGATCAGGAAAATCGCCGTAACGCTTTTCTGCTCTGGACGGGACTTAATATGGTCCGCAACCTGATGGGCTTTTTCGGCAAGGCAGCAATGCCGGAAGTTTACGGCGGCGGAGGGCAGTCACGCGCTCTGACTCAGGGCGGTCGACTGTTGTCAGGAAGGGTGTAAAAGATGGGACTCAGCGCAGCATTGAACTCGGGCAGAACCTCTCTGCAGACCAATCAGAAAGCGATTGAAATCACTGGTCTGAATATTGCCAACGTTAATACCGAAGGCTATTCCCGGCAGACCCCGAATTTAACTCCCTATCCGGCCCTTAATTTCGGTGACTTTTTTATCGGCACCGGGGTGACCGTCGGCTCGGTAGAGCGCTCCCACGACGTTTTTCTTGATGGTCAGATCAAAGACATGGCGGCTAATTTCGGCCAGGAAAACAGTATGGTCAATACCCTCGCCGAGCTGGAGCGCACCATCGGCATCGGCAACGGCAGCCTGTCGGATGAATTCGATCAGTTTTTTGACGCCTGGCGACAGCTGTCAACCAACCCCGGCGGCGAGGTCGAGCGGCAGATGGTGTTGCAGCGCGGCGAATTGATCGGTAACTCGTTTAGCAGCGTTTACAACGAAACCCAGCAGGTGGTCAAAAACATCAACACCACCATTACCTCAAAAATTGATGGCGTCAATCTGCAGCTCGAAGAAATTGGCCAGTTGAACACCAGGATCTCGGCTTTGGAAACCTCCGGACAAGATGCCAACTCCGACCGCGACCGCCGCGATTATCTGCTGAAAGGTCTCACCGAAGCGATCGGTTCGACCAGCTTTGAGAGCTCAACCGGAACCGTTTCGGTGCAGCTGCCAAACGGCATGCCGCTGGTCGAGGGCTCTACTGCCAACCATATTGTCGCTTCCTACGCCGGGACCGATGTCAACCTTGAGCTTCAAGTGGGCACCACCAATGTCGCCCTCGGCCGGACCTCGCTTGGCGGCGAATTCCGTGGTCTTTACGAGGTCCGCGATGTGACGGTTCCCGATGTCGTCAACCGTCTGGATCAGTTGGCCTATTCTTTTGCCACTGAAGTCAATGCCATGCATCAGGCCGGAACCGATTTGAACGGCGCTGCCGGGCAGGCGTTTTTTGCCCCACCGGCCGCCCATGTCAGTCAGGGCTATGCCAATCCAGCCGCACCCAGTTTCGGCACCGGCGATCTGCAACTGAATGTCAATGGTACCGCAACCACAGTGACCATCGACGGCACCAATAATTCCGTCAACGGCATGGCTGCTGCGATCAATGCTTCCGGGGCCAATGTCACGGCCAGCGTCGATCCGGCCGATAACTCACTGATTATCACGCCCAATGTCGGCGGTGAGAATGTTCTGATCGATAGCAGCGGGCTCTCCGGTGGCAGCTATCCGCGACCGGTTTTTGGTTACGCTGACATGGCCTCATCGCTGGAGATGAACATCTCCACCACCAATGAAATCGCCGCCGGAACCAGTGGCGCACCTGGCGATAATACCAACGCCCTGGCACTGCTGCAAATCGAGCAGCAATCGCTTGGCGGGCTTGGCGGCAGCGATACCTTGGTTTCCTTCTACGGCAAGATTGTCGCTACTGTCGGCGTCGAGTCCGCTCGCAACCGACAGGCCGTGCAAGGCCATGAAGACAGCTTGATTCAGTTACAGAATTTGCGCGACGGGATTGATGGCGTTTCGCTGGAAGAGGAAATGATCAACCTGTTGCAATACCAAAAAGGCTTTGAAGCGTCGGCCAAATTTCTGTCCACTGTCGACGAGATGATGGACACTTTGTTGACGCTGAAAAGGTAGGTGAACTATGAGAGCAACGCAGACCACCACATACCGCAGCCTGCAGTCATTTATGGATCGGACCAGCGATAAGCTGGCCTCGCTGCAATTGCAGGCGGCGACCGGCAAGCGAATCAATCGGCCTTCGGATGATCCGACCGCAATCAGCCCGATTCTCAGTGCCCGCACTCAGATTAAATCCTCCGATCGTTATATCGAAACCATCGAATCGGGACTGGATCGCATTGATGGAGTCGACGGCTACCTTGATGGCATTGAAAATACCTTGGTGCGCCTCAAGGAAATCGGTATAGCGACAGTTAACAGTTCTTTGAGTGATCAGGACATGCGGACCTACGCGGATGAAGTCCATCAGCTGCGGGAAAGCCTGCTCGATTCCGGGAATGCCCAGATAGACGGCAAATACATGTTTTCCGGTTTTGCTGAAAAGACCGCACCTTTTGCCTTGAATCCCAACTACCCTAATTTGACGCCAGGGCCGACTCCGGTGCCGGTGCTGAATGTTCCGACCGATACGGCCGCGCTGCTGGATGGTGGTGGGAGTCCGGTCGCTCAGTTGGTTGTTCCCGGTGAGGGTACTTGGGACGTTGACGTTGCCGATGGCCTGACCTTTACCCCCGAACCCGGTTTTGATGGCACGGCAACTCCTGTCAGCTACACGATTGAAGATGCCATGGGCGTTATTTCTGCACCGGCAACCGTTACGACCAGCTACCATGACTCCCCGGTTCTCTACCATGGTGATACAGGTAAGGTGGAATTTGAAATCGCTCCCAACGAGTTGATCAACGTCAACATCACCGGTAGCGGCTTGCTGCTTGGTGACGCCGACAACGACGGGATCACCGATGCCGGCGCAGTCGATGTGTTCGCCTTGGTCACCCAGTTGGAAGAAGCCTTGAGCGCCAATGACCAGGCCGGTGTCCAGGCGTTGATTGATCCGCTGGAGACGGCCGCTAATCAAGTGCGCAGCCAGCGCAGCTTCAAGGGGAACATCGGTCGTCGACTAGAGACCGCTGGTGACCACATGGAGCAGATTAAGATTGAGATGGAAGAATTTCGCTCCCGCTTTGAGGATGCAGATATTATTGAAACCATTACCAACCTGCAGCAGCAGGAGCAGAGCTTTGAGGCGGCGATGAGTATTACCGGTCGGGTCTCGCAGCTTTCCATTCTCGATTATATTTAGAATTGTCTAAGGATTAAATGCCAGGCGGTCGATAAGTAATAAACACCGTGCTCGGAGGTAGCACGAACCATCAGCCAGGAGGCGCTATGTTGGTACTGACACGAAAAACCGGCGAAGGAATCATCATCGGTGACGATATAAAAATCACCGTTGTTGAGCTCAAGGGGGGCGGGGTGCGAATCGGCATCGATGCACCGCGTGAGATGAAGATCCATCGCCAGGAAGTTTTTGACCGGATCAAACAGGAGAACAGGGAGGCAACTCAGTGGGATTTGGACAAGCTGAACGAATTGAGCAGTATTTTGGATGCGGGGAGAAAAAAAACATGAAGACAATACAATCACGCTTTGGCGAAATAAAATATGATTCTGAAAATACCCTAGAATTTCCCGAAGGCTTGATCGGCTTTGAAGACCTGCGCAAGTTTGTCGTTATGCCGAACGAAAAGGATGGCCCGTTGTTCTGGATTCAGAGTGTCGAAGATCCCCAGATTGCCTTTGTCCTGACCGAGCCGGTCGGTTTTTACTATGATTATAAGATCGTTCCAGATGGCCGCGAACGCCAGAAGCTCGGCATCGACGACAACGCTGATTGTCATGTTCTCTCTGTTGTTACCGTGCCGGAGGATCTTAAAATCACCCTTAACCTGGCCGCGCCGATTCTGTTTGCACCAGACAGCAATCGTGCATTGCAGGTGGTTTTGGAAGGAACAACCTTCAGCTCCAAGACATCGCTGCCGACTATGGAAGAGCTGGATGTCTTGGAAAAGAAGTTGCAATCCAGGGAATGACAACATGGTGGCTAGGTCGTTTTGACAGGTTCTAGGCACTCGATGCGAGATGTGTTGCTGTTTCGACTTAGTGAATTAAATACTGGTGTTGTGGATCGTTTGTGATGCTTTGAATAGTAGAAGACATGGAGCTTATTGGGGGCTTCCTGGTACGTCAAAAAAAACTTTAACTGAAGAAATCGTTTTTTGGTCGAGTTATTACGCGTTTTTTTGACTATATCCCAGATTTTTTTTAGTTTATAGGTCGTGTGCGCATAAAATAATTAACAGGGAGGCTAGTGTGGGTGAGGTTTTTTTTGGTTTTGATACCGACAAAGAATGGGAATATGAAAATGGTTTTTATTTAACAAGCCACCCTACACGACTCCCCAAAATGCTTGCTCACTATGAGCTTTACAAATCAATTGTCGGTTTACCTGGTCACGTCGTTGAGTGTGGGGTTTTTAAAGGGGCTTCTCTTGCTAGATTTAGTACTTTTCGGCAGGTACTGGAAAGTCCTTATTCCAGGAAAATTATCGGATTTGACGCTTTTGGTAAATTTCCTGACCAGGGAGATGCCAGAGATAAAGAGTTTGTGGATAAATTTGAAAGTTCTGCTGGGGATGGCATCCCCGCTGATGAATTGAATCGGATCTTTACTTACAAAAACTTTGAAAATTTTGAGCTTATACAAGGGGATATCGTTAGTACGGTCCCTGATTATGTTACAAAGTATCCAGAATTAAAAATTTCCCTACTACACATTGATGTTGATGTTTATGCTCCTACATCGGTTATTTTGAATTGTTTGTATGATAGGGTCGTTGCTGGCGGCCTGATTGTTTTAGATGATTATGGAACTGTAGCCGGGGAGACTAGGGCTGTAGATGAGTTCCTCGAAGACAAGGATATTCTTATTGAAAAACTCCCCATTTCACATATACCGGCGTTTATAAGAAAGAAATAAAACGGTTCTACCCACCAAACAAAGGCTGCGGTTGAGTAGCGCCGCCATAAATTAGTTCGTCGTAGCTGGGTGCCGATAGTATGTTCAAGGAAATTTTCGAATTGTTCCAGTACCGGCTTCGCTTGCATCACCATCTTTGACAATCCGTTTCGCTTCTTTTCCACTGGTTCACGGTTGCTCCAGCGGACGGTAACCTCACTGAGTCAAAGAGGTATGTGTTGGAGGCTGACAAAATGAAAGACCCCTTGTTTGGCTCCTTCCAGGATCGCATTGACGGATTCTGTTGTGTTGATGTGAGCCTCTCAATGAGCATATTCCTTGATGCCATGGTGGACGCTCTCATTGCTAATTTTACTAATCGCCACATGGGGGGTAACTGGTCCGTCATGATTCGATCGATGGGGAAAACAACCTGTTTGACGTGCGGTGCCAGAACCGCAGAACTGTCATTAGATGTCACGCCAGACCGAACCGGGCCTTTCCGATTGGCCGCGACATGGGTACAGATTTTCTTGGTCCCTTGCCTCACGTGTGTTTTATTCCATGTTGAAACCTCGGCTTGCACCAAGGTGCTTTTCGTCCGACTCAGCGACACCAGTCCGATGGAGTCTGCATGCATAGCCAGCAGCCAGGTTCGATGCGGCAGTTTGGATCTGTGCAAGCGCGTGTTTGTTGTCACTGTGAACGTCCCATTGCAACCGCTGCACTCCTAAAGACCCGGACGGGAAAATTACCTTTAAGCAGCTACGGCTTCACGCGTTCACAGTGAGGACAAGGCCGACCAGAGTGCCAGATTGCTTTTTCCAGATATCTTCGATAGGTATCCTCATCTGGAAACATATTGCGAAACGGATTGAAGTTCGTGAACAGACTTCCTTTCGGAACTATGTTCCGTCACGATAATGTCAATCTAGTTCACATCCACCTTTTCTGGGTGGGTAGAACAGAAATTTATAGCAGCTGAGAAACTGACTGCGTAGCAAGGGGTATCTCAAATGAATGAAATAGAAATAGCAGGTCGTAAAATTGGTGAAAACCAACCTCCTTTCATTATTATGGAAGCTGGAATCAATCATGAGGGAGAAATCGCAAAAGCGCTGCAACTGGTTGACGCGGCTAAGGCAAGCGGGGCTGATTGCATCAAGTTCCAATGCCACATCACGGAAGAAGAAATGGTCCCGACCGACATGAAGCCGGGGGATATTTCCGACGAGCGCCTTTGGGACATTATCAAGCGGTGCGAGTTGACCGCGGCAGAAGAGTTACGAGTCCAGGCATATTGTGTGGAAAAAGAGATTCTCTACCTAAGTACCCCCTTTTCCAGGGCTGCAGCCGACCGGTTAAACGATATGGGGGTCCCTGCATTCAAAATAGGCTCGGGTGAATGCAACAACTATCCACTGATTGAGCACATTGCCCAGATGGGCAAACCGATTATTCTTTCGACAGGGATGAACGATATCCCCGCTATCAAAAAAGCGGTACAGCTAATACAGAAACACTCCTGTCCGCTTGCCCTCACTCACTGCACGTCGATGTACCCGACACCCTACGACAAGGTCCGACTCAATGCCATTACTGAAATGATTGACATTTTTTCAATCCCCGTCGGTCTCAGTGATCACTCCAAGGGGATTTATACCTGCCTTGGGGCTGTGGCGCTGGGTGCTAGTTGCCTGGAAAAACATTTCACCATCAGCCACGATTGGCCAGGACCCGACATCCCGGTTTCTATCGATCCGACAGAGCTGAGCGAGCTGGTCAAAGGCGCACATGCGATTTGGCAAGCAAGAGGCGGAAGCAAAACCATCCTGCCCGAGGAACAACCGGTTATCGCTTTTGCCTATGCTACAGTCGTTACCATCAAAAACATTAAACAAGGGGAACTGCTCACTCGCGACAATATCTGGGTAAAACGCCCAGGAACTGGGAAAATCCCGGCCGAGAACTTTGAAAAAATACTCGGTAAAAGAGCCTTGAAAGATCTACCGGCTGACACCCACGTTGACCCGGACGATTTCAGCTGATGATGACAAGGCAAGAAATTTATTCATTATTAGCGGTGCGGGTGGATTGATTGACCGCGAACTGACACTAAAAGCCGCGCAGTAGCGGCGCAAGGCTGTAGCTCAGGCACACAACCCTCGGAGGTAGCAAAGAGACCAAATCGGCGCCGTTGTGGGAATCTGACCAATATAGCTACTAGGGCTAAGCTTTTACCGTAGAAAACACCTTCAATAATCGGGAAGCAATCTTCGTTAATTTTGCCGCAACCAACGATGCAAAACGAGCCAACAGCGACCCGGCGCAAGCCTTTGACGCGAAGTTAAACTGGCCATCGAAGTATCTCTCAATGCCAGCAACCGCTTTATCAATACTTCTTCTACCGGTGTCTACCCAGGGAGACAATACGCCGGTATCCAAGCAAGATCTATTACGGCCAGCCTCTATCTATGCCGCAAGTAAAATGTTTAGTGACTCTTTCCTTCCTAGGTTTGCAGGGGAAATCCGTTGTTAAATTCTTAAGCTGGTCAAGGTCTATGTCCGGACAGTCCGGAGAACAGTGCCATGGGCAGAATTCTGAAGCAGATTTGTACCGGGGAGCCGATCAAGGGAATGGACACAATCTCGGTAGGCGACTTCATCTATGTTGACGATGTCATTAAAAATCATCCTCATCCCAGACCCCCTTCCACCCCAGGCGCCACAATCACTAACCCGTCAACCAGACCCGGCATCAGCTTCAGTGACTCGATACCCTCAAAGAGATCCCAGGGTTGGAGGCACTGCCGCCTTTCGGCAAAATAAGCAACAACGCCCTTGTTTTAGCGAACGATCTCCTGCAGAGTGGAATCAGCTAAAAACTGACAACGTCTCTGTTGGGTAGATTGCGTATCTTCCTCGACAATATCGGCGGCGAAAAATAATCTGTTGCCGTAACCCTTTTTAGTAGCCCTGCCCTTCTGACTACGTACGACTTAAGCAGTAATGAGCGATCCGAGTCAACCACGGCATAGTATTTGCTTTGCCCTTTAGTACTGTCAAAAAACAGACAACTAGCGGTTGTCGCAGCGTTATTGAGCGCCTAGCAATCAAATGGCTGGGCCTATTCTTAACCGACCTTGGAGAGAGAGTGCAACAGTGAGAAAAGTAGCATTGTTTACCGGAAATAGGGCGGAATACGGGCTGCAATACCCGATCATTAAAGCAATCGATGCCCATCCGGGTCTCGACTACCTCCTCCTCGTCTCTGGATCTCACCTTGACGAAGATTTCAGCAATTCCACCACAGAGATCAAAAAGGATGGCTTCAGAGTAGATCGCGAAGTTAGCATTGATATGCAGGACGATACCCTGCTGGCGATGGCACAAGCGATCGGCAGCGGCATTATCAGCATAAGCGAGGCGCTGGATGAGCTTCGCCCAAGCATTCTGGTCGTCTACGGCGACCGCTTCGAAAGCCTTGCGGCTGTCATCGCCGGAACCCAGATGGGCATCCCCACAGCCCACATTGAAGGTGGTGACATTACTGAAGGTGGAGCGTTGGACGACAACGTCCGCCACGCGATGACCAAACTCGCCCACCTGCACTTCGCAACCAATCAAGAAGCCGCTCAGCGTATCATCGCTATGGGGGAAGAGCCCTGGCGGGTTACCAATGTCGGCCTGCCAGCGATCGACATCATCTCTGCCGGTAACTTTGCCAAACCCGCAGAGTTGTTTGAACGCTACAACCTGGATATCAATAGACCGATCGTACTCTTCACCCAACATTCAATTACAACCGAATTCGAAGCGGCTGAAACGCAGATCACCCCCACACTTGAAGCCCTTGAAATTCTTGCTCAAGATGGCGTTCAGATCATTGTGACCTATCCAAATAACGATGCCGGGGGAAAACGTATTGTCGATCAAATCAAACATTGGTCAGCAGCTGGCATCGAGAATGTCCAAATCCACTCCAGTCTTGGCCGTTACAATTATCATGGGGTTTTACACCTCGCAGGTCATGGGCGCGGCCGTGGTGTATGTGTCGGAAATTCATCCAGTGGCCTCAAGGAGACCCCGGCCCTGGGATGCCCGGCAGTCAATATTGGCTCTCGCCAACAGGGTCGATTACGAGCTGAAAATGTATTAGATGTTGGCTACAATTGTAGCGAGATCCTGGCTGCCATAAAAAAATCCCTTTATGACGATGACTTTCGTTCCAAGTGCAACAATTGCCACAACCCCTATGGAGTTGGGAATTCCGGCAACAAAATTGCTGAAATTCTTGCAAACGCGGACCTTGGCCCAGGCTTGATCCAAAAGAAAATGACTATATAAAACCCCGCAAGAGCACTGGTGGAGAACACTAATGAGGAAGATAAAGAATATCTGCATAAGCCCACAGGCATCAATACGTACCACGCTTGAAGTTATTGATAAGGGAGTTATGCAGATTGCTCTGGTTGTTGAAAGGAACAAGCTTCTGGGGACCATTACCGATGGCGACGTTCGGCGAGGTTTTCTTAAGGGCAAAAACCTGGAAGATAGTATTGAGGGATTGTTCAACACCAATCCCTTCACTGGGAAAATCAATCAGTCACGGGAAGATATTATTCAGGCAGCACTCAGCCATGGTATCAAGCAACTGCCAATGCTTGATGATCAGGGCGACCTTGTCGGTATCGAACTCATTGATGATTATCTCCGTGGACCGGAAAAACCGAATGCAGTCGTACTGATGGCAGGTGGTCAGGGTAAACGGCTGAGGCCTCTTACCGCAAATATCCCTAAGCCAATGCTGACGGTTGGATCCAAACCAATTCTTGAAACCATCCTGGAAAGTTTTTCGCGCTACGGATTCCGCAACTTCTATTTCAGCGTTAATTACAAAGCCGAGAAAATACGCAACTATTTCAAAGACGGCCGCCAGTATGGGGTCAATATCACTTACTTGAACGAAACTCAACGGTTGGGCACCGCTGGGGCCCTCAGCTTGCTCCCAGAGCCAACCGATAAGCCAATAATTGTCATGAATGGGGATCTGCTAACGAATGTTAACTTTGAACATCTTCTTAATTACCATCTTCTCGCCGAAGCTAAAGCGACCATGTGTGTGCGCGAATACCAGTTGCAGGTTCCCTATGGGGTGGTAGAAACCAAGGGGGCATGCATACAGCAAATCAATGAGAAACCGACGCAAAAGTTTTTTGTCAACGCCGGTATTTATGTCTTGAACCCTGAGGTTCTTGAACTGATCCCCCAAAACAGATCTTTCGACATGCCGGAACTCTTTCAAGCCTTGATCAGGGAGGGCCAGAAAAGCTGCTCTTTTCCGATTAAGGATTATTGGATGGATATTGGGCAGCCCAATGACTTCGAGCAAGCAAACACCGAATATGAAGAGAATTTCGATGTATAAACAGAAGAAAATCCTCGGTATTATTACCGCGCGTGGTGGCAGCAAGGGGCTTCCGGGGAAAAATATCAGACCGCTCCACGGTAAGCCGCTAATTGCTAGATCGATCATCGCTGCCCAGGAAAGTCAACATCTTGACAGTTTTTTGGTCTCCACCGATAGCGTTGAAATTGCTGAAATATCGAAAAGCTATGGGGCGCAGGTTCCCTTCCTGCGGCCAGCTGAACTCTCCACCGATAAGGCATCGAGTATTGACGTAGTCCTGCATACCCTGGACTTCTTAAAAGAAGTCTATGAATGGGTGATGATTTTACAGCCCACATCACCCCTACGAACGGCAATTGATATTGATGCCGCCATTGAATTAGCTGACAGCAAAAAGGCGGACGCTATCGTTTCAGTATGTCCCAACGAACACCATCCCTGGCTCAGCAACACATTGCCTGACGATGGAAACATGAACAGCTTCCTCCGGCCAGAGACACAACATCGAACCAGACAAGAGTTCCCCATGTATTACAGGCTTAATGGGGCAATTTTCCTCACAAAAACCAGAGCTCTCAGAGAGACAAGGTCCTTTTTTGGTCCCCGAACCTTTGCCTATGAAATGCCGGCTGAACGCTCGATAGATATTGATCACCTGATTGATTTCAAGCTTGCAGAATGCTACCTCGAAACCCGACCACAAACCAATCTAGATCACTAACAAGGGAGATCGCTGAAGATGAAAGTTCTGCTTGTTGTTTACGACAACGATTCCTACATCAGTTGGTTTCCTCAAGGATTTGGCTACATTGCCGCGATTTTACAACAGCAGGGATGTGAGGTCGAAATATACAACCAGGACCAATGGCACTACCCCGATGAGCATCTCACCGAATATCTGGACAACAACAGATTCGACGTGATCGGTCTGAGTTTCGTCGCAGGATACTATCAGTACCGCAAAGCATTGAAGATTTCCGCAGCGATTAACCGCTCGAAAAACCGCCCTTTCTACATCATCGGTGGACACGGACCATCCCCGGAACCTGAATTTTTTATCAAAAAAACAGCCGCCGACGCCGTTGTTATAGGCGAAGGGGAAGAGACGATCACCGAACTGCTGAATGCCATCTCAAACAAAAGAGATCTGTCAGAAGTAAAGGGTATCGCCTATCGGGACGGCCAAGAAATCAAAATCAACGTACGGCGCCCCTTGATCGCCGATATCGACTCGATCCCCTTTCCAGCTTACGATCTATTCCCGATGGAATTTTATCGCCTGCTAAGGATGCCTCACGCCAGCAATTCAGACTTTCTTATGCCACTGCTCTCCGGGCGGGGCTGCACCTTCACCTGTACTTTCTGCTACCGAATGGATGAAGGCTTCCGTCAGAGGAGCAACGCCGCGATCATTGAAGAAATAAAATTTCTCAAACACAAATATCAAATAAACTACATCGCCTTTTCCGACGAGCTGTTGATGTCGTCACCGGCGCGGGTACAAAGTCTCTGTGAGGATTTCCTGCGCGAAGAGCTCAATATCAAGTGGGACTGTAACGGCCGGCTGAATTATGCCCATCCAGAAATCCTGCAACTGATGAAACGCTCCGGCTGCGTCTTCATCAACTATGGAATTGAAGCAATGGATGACGAGGTGCTGAAAAAGATGAATAAAGCGCTCAGTACCAAGCAGATTATCCTCGGTATCGAAGCGACCCTGGCAGCCGGGATCAGTCCCGGCTACAACATTATCTTCGGCAACCTTGGCGATACGAAAGAGAGCCTGGAGAGAGGGGTTGAGTTTCTCCTGAAGTACGATGACGGCGCCCAGATGCGCACCATCCGGCCAGTCACCCCCTATCCCGGTTCGCCGCTCTACGATCTGGCAATACAGCAAGGAAAAATTAAAGACTGCGAAGATTTCTACGAAAACCTCCATCTGAACTCCGACCTGCTTTCAGTTAACTTCACCGACTTGACCGATGCTGAGTTCCACCAGTGCCTGCTTGACGCGAACAGCACGCTACTGAAGAACTATTTCTCGAAAAAATCGCGATCCATGCTAGCGCAAACCAGACATCTCTACCTGAACCGGGATGCCAGTTTCAGGGGCTATCGGCAAAGCTGAGTGCGACAGTTCGAGGTACAAAATTGGTTTACTCTCTGGGCTGTTGAGGTCAACGTATAAGGGGTCTCTTCACATTAAGCAGTGCATAGCAGAGGCATGAAATGACAAAAATTGAAGAATTGAAAAACTTATTACCTCAGCAGCGCGCAGACTGCCTGGAACGTCTTTTTCAGAAAAACCAAGCTTTCTTCTCGGGTAAATACCCCTCTGTTGGAAACCTTTTGCGTTCCACTGGAACTGCGCCATTTCATATTAATGTTACAGATGATTTTCTCACCATCACCAACACTGAAACCGGAGAGTTGTGCCATCCTGAGGCGGGGTTGGATCGTTTTGCTGAAGCCCTTGGTGATTGGACGAACAATGCATGGATTGATTTGATTGAGGGCCGTGTGCTGCGTTATGAAAGCGATGATGAACAAGGCAAATATTCGCAGAATATGACCCGATTTCAACAGGAAATGCTCAGTCGCTTTCCTGGACTTGCCCCCCGCATGAATGACCGCAGCATAAATTTACCAACCTTGGCCAGCGGTAAACATTTTTCTAATCCGGTTGTATTCTTGGGTGTCTTTCATGGGCTGCATGTTGACTATTTTCTAAGCCGCACCCAATTGCGCACTGTCGCATTTGTCGAGCCGGATCCCTCACGTTTTGCTTTGTCATGCTATTTTCTTGATTACCAGGCTTTGGATAAGCGTTTCGATGGTTTGCTGCTGCATGTGGGAAAGGAATTCCCTGAAAACACTAAAGAGCTTTTTTTCAAAAAGGCCGATATTACCGGAGCGGTCTGGACGCGTATCCTACCGGGTTACCCTTCTGGCGAGTTTGGTACCATAATAGATCAGTTTCGTCTCAGATGGCGGAAACCATTTGATATTTGGTTTCCGCCGGAACGGCAATTGGATGGTTTGCGTAATGTTAAGGGGAATATCGCTGCGGGCCAGCGGATTTTGGCGCAACCGGTAGCATTGTCACCCCGGTCCCGCATCGCTGTTGTAGCTGCGGGACCCTCGTTAAGCAGTGATTTGGATTGGCTCAGGCAAAATCAGGATCAGTTTGTCATTTTTGCGGTCCACTCTGCAGTCTCTGCGCTGCAAAAAACTGGGATTGCCCCGGATTTTCAATTCAGTCTCGATATTAACCGTTGGGGAAAGGAGGAGTTTGAGCGTGTGCAGCTTGATCCATCTATTCCGATTGTCACCCTGGTAAATGATTTTCCGGAAAAATTTGCTTCCTTTGCCGAAGTACTGATGCTACCTGAGCTTCATGGTGTTTATCCGGTTAAGTTTAAACTTGCGATGCCCTTTCTTGATTTCACCACAGGGAATATGGCCTTGAGTTTTGCCTGCTGGTGCCGCCCTGAACATATCTATCTGTTTGGGTTGGATCTCGGCTATCGCCAGGCTACGCAGACCCATGTTGCAGAAAGTTCAGCGTATCGTGACGAGGAAGAGCACAGGGCGGTGGTGTTCTCGGGCCATTTGCAGGTGAAATCAAACTTTGATGAGACGGGACCTGTCTATACGCAGTCTTATTTTAGTGAAGCGCGCATAGCAGCGCAACGTCCCATCGCTTCGGTTGCCGGTCAGGTTCTGGTCTATAACTGTTCTGACGGTGCGCGTATCGCCGGGGCGAATCCCTGCCGCACAAGTGAGATTGAGCTACGTGAGTATGACAAAACGCGGGACGTTGATTTGATCCGGTCGATGTTTGTACCTCTTGAAGAGGGCGTGCATTGGCAAGCGCTGCCGCTGGATGGCGCGGTTCAATTAGAAGAGTTCAGAAAGGCAGCGTTGCGCGTAGTAAAGCTGAAAAAATTTAACTGGCTGAAATTTACAAAAAAAATAGATAATTTTGAAGCGCTCGTCGCGAAACAGCTGCCAAGAAACATCGCCCTGAACCTTGATCGGCGTATTGTCCCCTATATGCGCACTGTCAACAAACTGCTGATTTGCTGGTACATGTTTCTCTGCTTTACCAACAGCGAGGAGGAGTGGCAACAGGTTTACGATCTGGGCTATGCGCAGCTTTCCCAGTTGATCGACGAGATGGATTGGCCGGACGGGCTGTAAAAAAAACTTTTTTTGATAAGTTTTTTCTAAACTATTCGTCAGGCACCGCCGAGAAGACACTTGACGGGGAAATTTAACGCACAAGGAGGTTGTGAAACAAACGCGATTCCCGGAGATACACAGTAGGTTTAAACACAACAGGGCAAGGACGCCCGCAATCACTCATGGAGGAAAAACTCATGGCAATTTCAATTAACACTAACGTCGCTGCTCTCAACGCTCAACGGAACCTGGGTAAATCACAAGGCGCTCTTGGTAAATCGATGGAGCGCCTCTCTTCCGGTCTGCGCATCAACAGCGCCAAGGACGACGCCGCCGGCCTGGCTATCTCTGACCGCATGACCGCGCAGATTCGTGGTCTGAATCAGGCGTCCCGGAACTCCAATGACGGTATCTCCTTAGCGCAGACCGCTGAAGGCGCCCTGCAGGAGAGCACCAACATTCTGCAGCGCATGCGTGAGCTGGCCGTACAGTCGTCCAACGACACCAATAGCGCGTCTGATCGCTCTTCTCTTAACGATGAAATCGGGCAGCTCAAGGCTGAGCTCGACCGGATTGCCGAAACCACCGAATTTAACGGCCGCAAGGTCATCGATGGTTCCATGAGTAATGCGGTGTTCCAGGTCGGCGCTAACGCTGGTGCCAACCAGACCATCTCTTTCGGTATTCAGAGCGCAGCGACTGACGATCTGGGGCAGGCTGGCGTAGAGGCTGTCGCCCTGACAACCGCTGCGGGCACATATAACGGTTTTGAGATCTCAGCCTCTACCGGCAATGAAGGAAGTGGCGGTAACGAAGCATTCAAGGTGGTTGTGGTGCAAGGCACTATTGCTACCGCGTCAGCAAGTAATGTATCTAATGCTGGTGGCGGCGGTACGATAACCATTACGCTTGCTTCCACAGCAACGGTTAACACCGTTACTAATATTGGTGGCTTAATTTCGGCTGAGTTGGGCGATGTCAATGTTGACGTTTCTAGTGCGTCTGCAGTAACCGTGGACTCTAGCGGGTCGCTCTCCATGAACGGTGGCTTTGACCAAGTTCTGACGACTACGGTTGACGGTATTTCCGTAGGGACTCGTGACGCTGCCTTGGGCGCGATCAA
Organism: Desulfuromusa ferrireducens; assembly: GCF_055389805.1. NCBI lineage: Bacteria > Pseudomonadati > Thermodesulfobacteriota > Desulfuromonadia > Desulfuromonadales > Geopsychrobacteraceae > Desulfuromusa > Desulfuromusa ferrireducens. Next base: position 768,340 of record NZ_AP042415.1, on the reverse strand, counting down.
GAGTGTCGATCAGGCTCTCTCTGATGTTGATAACATCCGTGGTGGTCTCGGTGCGGTGCAGAACCGTTTTGAGTCAACCATCGCCAACCTGAACAACGTCTCCGAGAACCTCTCGTCCGCGCGTTCGCGGATCCTGGATGCGGATATCGCTCAGGAAACCTCGGCGATGACCAAGAACAACATCCTGCAGCAAGCTGGGGTTTCGATCCTGTCGCAAGCCAACCAGGCTCCTCAGTTAGCACTGTCACTGTTGGGTTAATCTTAGACTAACTGGAATGGGGGCCGGCCTGTCCGGCTCCCATTTTTTTAGCGGCATGGTGGTTAACGTAAAGGTTGCAGGGGAGAAAATCATGAAAATCGAAGCTATTAATATCGCCGGTGGTTCACCACTGGCGTTACCGAAGGCCGCCGACAAGGTCGACGATCTGCGCAAGAAGAAGGACGATCTTGCTCAGGGGCCCCAGGTCGATAAAAACCAGGTGGCCCCCGAAGAGCTGCTCCAGCAGATCAAGGGCCTGACCGAAGACGGTCTCTTCAGCGTACGTTTCGAGAACGATGACCGATCCGATGTCCTGGTCGTGAAGATTGTCGACCGTGAGACCGATGAGACAATCCGGCAGGTTCCGGCAGAAGAGTTGCTGGATCTTAAAAGTTCTTTGGAACGTTTGCGTGGCAACATCGTAGATACCAAGAGTTGATTTTGTCCTGAGCAGGCAAGGTTTTTCGGACGGAAGGAGACAAGGATGGCCATCACATTTGGCGGCTTAGCAACAGGTATGGATACAAACGCCATTGTCGATCAGTTGATGGCGATTGAACGCCTGCCGATTAACCGTCTGGAAAGTGACAAGGCGTGGTTTTCGAAGCGGCAACTGGCTTATACCACCTTTGACAACAAGCTCAGGGGGTTTCTTTCGAGTATTCAAAAGCTCGGCTCATCCGACGATCTGCTCAAGAAATCGGTTACTGCGACCAGTGAAGATAACTTTTCAGTTACCGCCGCGCCCGATGCCTTGCCGGGGGCCAGTTACGAGATCGAAGTGGTTTCTCTGGCCAAGGTACAAAAGGATGTTTCACAGGGTTATGTTGACAAAACCGCCCAGAGTTTCGGTACCGGCGAACTGTCTCTGACCGTTGGCGACAACGAAGCCGTTAGCATTACCATCGATGAGACCAATAATTCCCTCGAGGGGATGGCGCAGGCGATCAACGCTGCCGATGCGGGGGTGAACGCTGCCATCATCAATGACGGAACTGGCAGCCCCTATCGCCTGGTCTTGACCGGCGCTGATGTGGCGACCGACTTTTCGATGACCTCAGACTTGCAGACCTTTAACGGAGATATCAGTCCACAGTTGCAGGCGGGCGGTTTTGCCGATCAGTCAGCCACAGTTTTTGGCAGCGGGACCCTTGATTTGTCTACCGGCCACCAGATCACCCTGGGCAACGCCACCAACTCGCTGACCGATATGATGGACGCGATCAATGCTGAGAGCGGAACCACCGGCGTGACCGCAGCTATCGTCGCCGATGGCGACAACTTTGTGCTCTCCTTAAGTGGTGGTGAAACGATTACGACGACGAATCTGGCCGGGGGGAATTATGATCCGTTTAGCCTGACAACAACTCAGGCGGCAACCCAGGCGCATGTCATAGTGGATACGATCGATATTTATTCCGCCAGCAATACGCTGGACGAGGCGATCCCCGGACTGACTCTAGATTTACTCCAGGCCGAAGAGGGTGTGAACACGGGTGTTTCTGTTGGGATTGATGAGGCAGCCATAAAGTCGCAGATTCAGTCCTTTGTAAAGGGTTACAACGAGGTTGCTAGCTTTATCAATAGCCAGTCCACGATCAACGATTCTGAGGGGGGGGTCTTGAATGGGGATTCGGGAGTCAATGTCGTTAAGCGGCGCTTGCAGAATCTGCTGACCTCTTCTGTCGATAACAGCGGGAGCCTTAGCGCCATGTCACAACTCGGGCTTAAAACCCAAATAGATGGAACCCTGTTGCTCGACGATGGAATCTTGACTGATGCCATTCAGAATAACCTGGCCAGCGTTGAAAAATTACTGGTCGGCGAGGACGATTCTGAGGGGGTGGCCGTCAAATTCCAGAACTATCTGGAGGATATCACCGATTCCATCGATGGCGTCTTGGCAGGGACGAAGAACAGCACAGCATCAAATACCAAGCGGATTGACAATCGCATCGAACAAATGGAAATGCGCCTTACTAAGCGGGAAGCAACCATGCGCAGTCAATATACCGCGCTTGAAAGCTTGATCAGCGGTATGAACGCGCAGAGCAGTTTTCTCACCCAACAAATGAATATGCTCAGCAACATGATGACGGGGAATAACTAATGAATGCCTATATGAGCCAATATCAGAACAACCAGGTTTTATCCGCGAGTCCAGAGCAGATTCTGATCATGCTTTACGATGGCGCCATCCGTTTTGTTCGTCAGGCGGAAAGGGCCCTGGCTGACGGTCGGGAAGCAGAGAAGGCTAAAGCGATCAGCAAAGCGGTCGCGATTATTGCCGAGTTCTCCAATACCCTTGACCGGGAAGTTGGTGGTGAGATTGCGGAAGATTTGAGCCGTCTGTATGATTTCATGATTCGTGAGTTGACCACCGCCAATATTAAGAATGATGCGGAAAAACTTGGGCCGGTGGAGAAGATCCTGCTCGATTTGCGCGAAGCTTTTGTCGGCGCAATAGAGATCTGCCGGCAGGATGCTCAAGGTGTGCAGGAAACCGCCAATCCCGGCGCGCAGCACGTTGCTGCGGCCTACTGATTCGGTGTCGTTATGGTTGATGTCGACTTGACAGCTTCGATCCAGCGGTATCGCACTATCATCGAGCACGCGCAGCAACTTGAGCAATTGCTCACCACGGGTGATCCTGAACAGTTACTAGCTTATACCGCCCGTTTGCAAGCGCTTCAGACCGAAGCCGGTTTGTATGATCGGGAATTGCTCGAAGAAATGGCCGCGGATTTTACCCGTTGGCAGGACCATCCATTGTTCCAGCAACGGCTGCAACTATCGAATCAAATTGTGGAAATGAATAATTTGCTTTTGCCAAGAGTCCGTGGCATGATGGCCGTTACTGCGGCTGAATTGACGCAGTTGAAAGAGGGGCGGATTGCCGTTTCCGGTTATCATCCAGAGCTTGCCCGAGGTGAAAAATCAATTAGAGGAATCGGCTGAGTCGGATCGGTCAAGTTGTCATATTATCGATCCTTTTATAGGGATCTGCCATGTCAGTTTTAGATCAATTAAAAGACTATCGGGTTGTCAGGGTTGTTCTGCCTTTGCAAGAGGGAGGGCAACAGCAGGTCGATGGTGTCGCCAAAACAACCACCCCACCTCAAATTGAAATTACTTTTCTACCCGATCAACTCGATTTTGATGCCCTCAATGTGGAAGAACCTTGTCAGATCTCTTTTGATGTGGCCGGTGCAACCAAAACGGTACGAGCCAAGATTATTAGTGTGCTCAGTGACGCCAAGCTGCAATTGGAAATGGTCGAATCTTTCAGCCATGTTCAGAAACGCTCTTATTTTCGGGTTGATGCCGAACTGTCGGTCAGCTATTGGGTGATAAGTGAGGGGAGCCCCTCGGCCAAGTCGATTCAAACGCCGGTCAATATCAGTGGTGGTGGGTTGCGGGTACCGGTTGATGAGCCGCTCAAGGATGGTGCAGAAATCGGTTTGGAGCTTATTATTGATGGTCCGGAGCCGCGTGTTGTTGAGTGCGTTGCGCAGGTGGTACGAACCTATGATACTGGTCCGACCGGCAAACAGGTTGCGATGAGTTTTGTCGACATGGAAGATGAAGATCAGGACGCTATTGTCGCTTATTGTCTGGCGGAACAGCGCAAGCAGCTCCGTCTGAAGGTCCAGGTGTTGGGGAACTGATCTCTTTTGCTGATTTATAAATAAAAAAGCCCGCGAGCATCGTTGCCGCGGGCTTTTTATGTCTAGGATTTGTCGTTCAGGTGCCAAACGCCATCTGGTGGGCAGGGGCGTAGGAAAAGTCGATTCGAGCGTGTTGTGGTCGGCTGTTCGGTTGCCAGATTTCCGTGCGGTTGCGACCATTCTCTTTGGCTTGGTATAGCGCCCGGTCAGCTTCTTCAATTAAACTGGAAGTATGAGAAAAGCCCTTTTTGTCGGCACAGCTAATGCCGATACTGACAGTAATGGGCATCTGCGTCTGTCGGAGTCGCCGCGAAGTCAGAGCGACTTGTCGGTGGATTCTCTCCGCCAGAATAATGGCATGATCGGTGGTGCTGTCGGGGAGAATGACACTGAATTCTTCGCCGCCGTATCGACAGCAGATGTCAGCGTCGCGAGCCGAATCGTTAATTGCTTTGGCGACGTGCTTCAAGACATTGTCCCCAGCCTGATGGCCATAACAATCGTTAAACATTTTAAAATGGTCAAGATCTATCATCAGCAAAGAGAAGGGCGTACCTGAACGTTGGGTGCGTGCGGTCGCCTGTTTGATGCTCAAGTCAAAGGTGGCTCGGTTGCCGACTCCGGTCAGGGCATCGGTCAAAGCCATTTTTTGCAGCTGCTCTTTGCTTTGGCGTAAGTCGAGTAAGCGTTGCCAGCGTTTTAGGTGGCCGAGCAGCCGGGCATTTAGCTCGTTGGGATCGGTCGACAGTTTAAGTGAGTCACTGGCACCAAGATTAAAGCCGTTGATCAGGCTCTGCTGGTTATCGGCAAAGGCGACCAGTGGCAGGTCGTGCCATTGATCGTGCCCCTGAAGTTTGTTGATCCAGTCCGCTTGTGACTCCCCATTATCGATAACCCAGCAGATGATATCTGCTGATTTGGTTTTCAAGTGCTGAAACAAAGCAGCAATCGATTGCAAGGGTTTCACGCGGTCAAAGAGCTGGGTTGCTGACAGGTGTTTAACCAGCTGCAACTTTTTGTTCGAGTCCGAGCCGATGACCAGGGCTGTGGCGTTCATCATTTAATATCCTTTCGTTTTGCGGATATTTGGATTGCAAATTAACTGTTAGTCTACCTCTCGTCATTTAACTGAGAAGTCTTTAGGTTTGTTTTCGATATAGCGAATTCCGTGCCACAGAAAAAACAATGTATAAAATTAGTAGGTTAGGGGTTTGTGACGTTATTTTGACGGTGCTGTCGCCTGGGAAAGGAAGGTAATTGTTAATGTGGGCGGAGTTTTGACTCTCTCTTCCTAGGCCTGTCGGTTTTTGCCGTAACAATGCTAAACTTAGGCGGAACAAGGAGGGTGTAAAATCTTTTGTGTAAATGCTCCCAGTCGGTTACAACCCGTAACCACTGGAGGAACTGATGACCATACCCGACGACTTGCTCGACTCCCTGATGAAGGATTACAAGAATCCTGAAGATCTTATCGGGGAAACTGGGCTACTGAAACAACTGACCAAACAGCTTCTGGAACGTGCAATGAAAACCGAGCTGACCGAACATCTCGGCTACGAAAAGAATGCTCCGTCAAACAACAAGGCTGGTAACGCCCGCAACGGTAGCTACCAGAAGAAGGTCAAAGGCGAGTTCGGCAATCTTGACATTACCGTTCCCCGTGACCGTGATTCCAGTTTTGAACCGATAATACTGCCTAAAGGGCAAAGCCGCTTCAGCGGTTTTGATGACAAGATCATCGCCCTGTATGCCCGTGGCATGACGACCCGCGATATTCAGGCGCATTTGGAAGAGATGTACGGTGTAGAGATTTCACCGACGCTTGTTTCCCAAGTGACGAAAGCGGTCCAAGAGGAAATCGTTCTTTGGCAGAACCGGCCGCTGGATGATATCTGGCCGATTGTTTATCTCGACGCCATTCGGATCAAAGTACGGCAAGAAAATCGAGTCATTAATAAGGCTGTTTATCTTGCCGTTGGTGTCAACCTTGATGGCCTCAAGGAAGTCCTTGGCATGTGGACCGCCGAAACTGAGGGTGCCAAGTTCTGGTTGCAAGTTGTCACAGAGTTGAAGAACCGGGGCGTAAAGGATATCTTCGTCGCCTGCGTCGATGGCCTGAAAGGCTTTCCTGAAGCGATTGAGACAGTCTTCCCTGATACACAGGTTCAACTCTGTATTGTTCACATGGTGCGGCACAGCTTAAACTACGTTTCCTGGAAACAGCGGAAAGAGGTCGCCAAGGATCTGAAGGCAATTTACTCATCAGCGACTGTCGAAGAGGCCGAGTTTAACTTAGAGCTGTTCGAAGATAGATGGAACGCCAGTCACCCGACAATTGCTAAATCCTGGCGACGCAACTGGGAGCGGATTACGCCACTGTTCTCATATCCGTCCGACATACGCAGAGCGATTTACACGACCAATGCCATCGAATCGGTGAACATGTCACTGCGGAAGGTCACGAAGAACCGGGGATCGTTTCCCAATGACGAATCAATGATCAAGCTGCTCTACTTAGCGTTACAGAATATTTCAAAGAAATGGACAATGCCGATCCACAACTGGCGATCGGCACTGAATCAATTTTCGATTATATTTGAAGGGCGAATGCCGCTACTCTGACCGACTGGCCATTTACACAATCTGCGTTACAGGCCCGGAACAAGGGTCGATGAGGAGCCTATGACTATACTGAATCCGATATCTACGGCAATTCCGGTAGCGCAGTCGTCAACTGTCCCCGTGACTAACTCTGAGGAGCGGCAGGTTGGTCTGCGGCCGGAGCAGATGGTGCGTGCGACGGTCGTCGAAGGTGGTCTTGATCGGGCGCTGCTGGAAATGAATAGCCGTCATTATCGGGCTCAGAGTGGTGTGGAGTTGCAGGCGGGGCAGAAACTGACCCTGCAGGTGTTGCAAACCCAGCCAACGCTGGAATTTCGCGTCATCAATGATCCCCTCGGCGGCCGCCTCAGTCAGCTACTGCCGTTATTAACGCAACAATATGATTGGACGCGGTTGCTTGAGGTGTTGCGCCAACAACCGCAGCAGCAACGTTTGCCGCAAAATACAGCACAGGTATATCAGCAACTTACGCAGTTGTTACAACCGAACGGGCAATTGCCGGCCGCTGTCGAGCATCAGTTGGGAGCATTGCCGGTTCAGTTACAGCAACTGTTTGTGTCTGTCGCCAGTGGACAGGGTCACGCCGAATCGTCGATTCCAGGGACGCAGTCCGCTGTTATTTATCGTGCTGATAGTGCTGGACAGCAGAATTTGCAACAACTCGTTCGGGGTTTACAGCAGCAGTTTTCTCAATTGTTGCAAGCCGACGGTCGACCGTTGCCACAGACTTGGGTCACGCAAACGCAAAATATACTTGTGCCGTTGCAGCAAGGGTTGTCGCCAGCACAAATTCCACTACCGCAGGTGACTGATCTGTTTGCTGTTTTGGGTCAAATGCGTCAGCAACCGAACCTGCCACCACAATTAAGCAGTGGCTTGGAGCGCTTGGTTCTGCAGTTGACCGTTCAGGTCGGTCGGGACCTCCCTGCTGCGGGGAAAGTCGCTGGCTCAACGGTTGTTCTGTCGCCAGCACCTGCAGCTGCAGTATCCCCTGCGTCCCTTGCCCCAGGGCAAGCAGCGCAACCGCCATCATCGGGACAAGCGGCACTCGCGGGTCAAACAGTACAGACAGCACAGACAGCACAAGCGGCACAAGCGGCACAAGCGGCACAAGCGGCTCACGCAGGTCCGCCTTTGCCGGGTCCGTCTGTCCAGCCGGCCGCCGGGTTTGTTGCGTCGGGGGGAATCTATCGGCCACCGGTTGCCCCGAGTTCACCGTTACCACCTGCCCCGCCGCCAGCGGTTATTCCCGAAGAGGTCAGCGCCGGTTTGGAGAAGTTGCTGGTTCAGGTCCAGCAAATGCAGGGCAAAACTGCACAAGTTTCACCTGAATTGCTCGGTCGCTTGGAAGGGTTACTGGATAAGCTGCATCAGCTTCCAGCTGCGGCCCGTTCGGGGCAGGTTGCTCTACCCGGCCTGGAACTGATTACTGCACAATTGTCGCAACTGGTCCAAGGCGGACCGCAGCCGCCCCAAGGTGGGCAGCTGGGGTTTCTTTCGCAACTGTTCGGCTTTCATCTTGAAGCGGAGCTGTTGCAAGGGAAAAAGAAAGAGGCTCTCGCTAGTTTGAAGCTGAGCTTGCTATCGTTAAGCAAGGAATTGGGTACCGAGGTGGAAGAGCCACTGCGGCGGCTGGAGATGTTGCAGCTTTGTAAAGCCAAGCTGGCCGAAGAGCAGATACAGTTTTTACCGTTGCCCTTCAATGAACTTGAAGAGGGTTACTTGTTGATGGAAAAACAACGCCAGGCGGATGAGGAGTCGGCTGCCGATCAGCCCTTGCAACTCTCCCTGTCGTTGCGGCTCTCGGCGTTGGGAAATATGCGCGTCGACATGCTCTATGAGAAGGACGGGCTGCACCTGCGCATGGCCTGTGAGGATGAAGAGAAGATGGCCTATCTGCAGGGCCATTTGCCCGAACTCAAGGAGTCGATCGAGACGGTGCCGTTGCAGGGCGTCAGTTTTTCCGCCGATGCCCAGGTGCCGGTTCGGCAATTGCTGGAACGACTATTGCCTGATTCTCCCGGCATGCTGGATGACAGGATTTAGTGATGAGTAAAACCAGTAAACCGATCCAGGCCGTTGCCCTGCGCTATGATCATGAGGCCGGCGCAGCGCCGAAGGTCACTGCCACTGGGCAGGGAGAGGTTGCACGGCGCATTATTGCGGCGGCACAGGCGGCCGGGGTTGATATCGTTGAGGATCCGGATCTGCTGGAAATTCTCGGGCGGATCCCGATCGGAGAGGATATCCCGCCGGAGCTGTTTCAGGCGGTCGCCGAAATCCTTGCTTTTATCTATCGCATCAACGGTCGTTATTCTGCTTCAAATAGCTGATCTTCATCGTTTTTCGTCATCATCCCGCGGCATAGAACGTATTGTGCAAAAATCCACTTTACAGTTTCTGGTTGGTTAGTGTAATGTACCCAGCTTGCGGAGAGGTGACCGAGAGGCCGATGGTGCTCGCCTGGAAAGCGGGTGTAGTTAACGCTACCCGGGGTTCGAATCCCCGCCTCTCCGCCATATTTTACTTGGCTGATGAAAAACGCCCGTCTGCGGCGTTGTCCTTTCTTCATGTCAACGACGTACCTTGCGGTACGTCTTATTCCATGAAACTGCGGACGCCTAGCATCCAGACGCTTTTGATCAGCCCAGTTACATATATTGCTAATTCAAATGAAGTATATCGGTAAACGTTGCCGGTAGAAGTGACAGCCAGGTCCCGCGCAACGGACTTCCGTGAACTCCGTCAGGCCCGGAAGGGAGCAGCGGCAGCGGTTTTGGACGTGTGCCGCGGGGGTGCCTGGCTGTCACTTGTATCGGCAATTTTTGTTTCTGCACTCGCCGGTTTATCGTAACGATTTCAGGGAGAATTCATGTCCTATCTGGTCCTGGCACGTAAATGGCGCCCTCAATCGTTTGGCGACCTGGTCGGCCAGGAGCATGTCAGCCAGACCCTGCAGAATGCTATCTCCGCCGATCGGGTTCATCACGCCTTCCTCTTTACCGGTGCTCGTGGCGTCGGTAAGACTTCTGCTGCGCGTATCTTTGCCAAAGCTCTCAACTGCCAAGAGGGGCCTATCGTCGAACCTTGCGGTGTTTGCCCTTCCTGTATTGAGATTACCGCCAGTCAAGGGGTTGATGTTTTCGAGATCGACGGTGCCTCCAATACCGGCGTTGATGACATCCGTGAACTGCGTGAAAATATCCGCTATCTGCCTTCCCGCTCGCGCTACAAAATATTCATAATCGATGAAGTCCACATGCTCTCGATCAACGCTTTCAATGCCCTGTTGAAAACGCTCGAGGAGCCACCGGATCACGCCAAATTTATCTTCGCCACCACCGAACCGCATAAGATCCCGATTACCATTTTATCCCGCTGCCAGCGTTTTGATTTCCGTAAGATCGGTCTTCCGCAGGTGCAGGGTCGGTTGCGCTATATCGTTGATCAGGAAAATGTGCAGATCAGTGATCTTGGCCTGTCGATGATCGCCCGCAGTGGCGGCGGCAGTATGCGGGATGCCCAGTCGACTCTCGATCAAGTGATTGCTTTTTGCGGCGAACAGATAGCGGATGATGACCTGCAGGGCCTACTCGGTCTGGTCAGCAGACGCATCCTGCTCGATACCATTGAGGCGATTTTGGAGCGCGATGCCCGGCAGGCGTTGTCGCTGGTGCAGAAGGTCGATGAACACGGGCACTCCTTTCGTCAATTCTGTCAGCAGTTGGTGGAGTTGGTCCGTGCTCTGGTGATTCTCAAAGTCGCTGAGCAGCCGGGCAGTCTTCTTGATTTTAGTGAAAGCGAACTGCAGGATTTGCGCACCCTCTCTGCTCCTGCCAATCTTGATGATTTGCAGCGCTTGTTGTCTTCTTTGATCCGCACCGAGGCCGATTTGGCCGTGTCTAACTATCCACGCTTGACGCTAGAAATGGTGCTGGTCAAGTTGGCCAGTTTGCCGGCGGGAATTGACGTGGCTGCGCTGGTTAAAAAATTGGAAGCTCTCGAACGCCGATTGGCGGCGGGGGGCTTGTCAGCGCCGGGCACCGCTCAGTCACCTGTCTTTGCCCCTCCTCAGCCGTCTGCAGCCAGGCCTCAGGCGCCGAGGCCCACGCAGAGTGAGGTGCCGCCATTGCCGATCGATCCAGAGCCGGCAGCTCGGAAGCCTGAGGTTGAACCTGTTTCCGTCGGCGATAAGAGTTGGGCCGGGCTGGTCGATTTTGTTCGTGAGCGGCGGCGCCCCCGGATTGCTTCATTGTTAGAACAGTCAAGCCTGTTGTTGTTGGAATTGCCGCGCCTTAAAATTGGCATGCCGGCGTGCTATTACAGTCTGGTTGATGCTGAAATGCGGGAGTTGATGGATGGCTTGGCGACGGAATATTATGCCGCTGAGGTCAAGGTTGAAGTCTGTCAGGTCAACGCACAGGAAAATGCCCCGCCTTCGCTGCACGAAGAACGGGCCCAGCAGGAAAGCGATCGGCAGAAAAAATTGCGTGAAAATGCGGCTGAACACCCGATGATCAAGTCGGCAATCGAGGTTTTTGGCGGCCAGATAGAAGAAATTAAGCCAACTGATAAGGGCTTTTAATAGCGGATTAATAACCGGCAAACGCCGATCATATTTCTGTGGAGGAATGAATCAATGGCAAAAGGGCTCGGCAACATTATGAAACAAGCTCAGCAGATGCAGGCCAAAATGGCCCGTGTGCAGCAGGAGCTGGAAAAAAAAGAGATCGAAGCGACCGCAGGTGGCGGCATGGTGACAGCTAAGGTCAACGGCAAGCAGGAGTTGCTTGCCCTGCAGATCGAAAAAGACGTGGTTGATCCGGAGGATGTGGAGATGCTGCAAGATCTGGTTATGGCTGCGGTTAACGAAGCGATAAAACAGAGCCAGCAGATGATTCAGGAAGAGATGGGGAAGGTGACCGGTGGAATGAATATTCCAGGGATGTTTTAATCCCACTAAATAATCGTTGTTTTAATCCCCGCAGTGTCAAATTATGTCTTCTGCGGGGATTTTTTATTGATCGGTGGTAATTTCCGATATGCGGTATACGATAAAGGATTGAAATCCCCCTTTTTCTTGTGGTAGAGTTCTGTTTGGTCAGACCAATGCACCAGAAAATGGCTTATAACACTTTGGGGATATTTTATTTTTTAAGTGATACTAAAAAAATAGAACAGCATTTTAAAATGTTGGATTTGGTGGAGAATACATGTTAGTGTCGCTCCCGTCTTTCGCTCGGGTTGTTGCCGAATTGAGCAAGCTCCCGGGCGTTGGTGGAAAGACCGCTGCGCGGTTGGCTTTTCATTTGCTACGGACATCTGATCGCGAGGTTGAAGCTTTGGCTGAAGCCCTGCTGGATATGAAGCGCAAGGTCAGTTTCTGCCAGCGTTGCTATCATATCGCCGAAGGAGATCTTTGCCAGATCTGTGGTGATTCGGCACGTGAAGCGCAGCGATTGTGTATTGTTCAGGAACCTCAGGATTTACTGGCGATAGAACGTAGCCACGCCTATCGCGGCTTATATCATGTTTTGCATGGTGCCCTCTCGCCACTTGACGGGATCGGCCCGGATGATTTGAAAATCTCACAACTGTTACAACGCCTTCAACAGGAGCAGATCGAAGAGGTTCTGCTGGCAACCAATTTTACTGTTGAAGGTGAGGCCACCGCTTTGTATCTGGCCACGCTCTGCAAGGAACAAGGATTGAGGGTGACCCGTTTAGCTCATGGGATACCTTCTGGAAGTGATCTGGAATATATCGATGCAGGGACGGTTCAGCAGGCGGTTAACGGACGTCGCGAACTATAGAGTTAGGGCTTAACTGTCTTCGATGGGAGCCTTGGGTGGGTTCTGTCGTTTTACGTTTTGTTGTTTAGCAGGTTTACGATTCTCATAATTTGGATCGTCATTTTCAACCTTAAAAGGAGGTTCCATGTCTCGGAAAATGGTTTGTATTGATGGTTGTTCTGCAGCCGCGCATGTCGCTCATGCGACCAATGAGGTCATTGCGATCTACCCGATTACCCCTTCGTCGGGGATGGGAGAGATCTCTGACGCCAAGAGTGCAGCAGGCGAGAAAAACATCTGGGGAACGATTCCCAAAGTTGTTGAAATGCAGTCCGAAGGCGGTGCCGCTGGTGCTGTCCACGGTGCTCTGCAGGGTGGCGCGCTGACTACCACCTTTACCGCTTCCCAGGGGCTGTTGTTGATGATCCCGAACATGTACAAGATCGCCGGTGAGTTGACCCCGACCGTCTTCCATGTTTCGGCTCGTGCGGTCGCCACACAGGCGCTGTCGATCTTCGGTGATCACTCCGACGTCATGGCTTGTCGCCAGACCGGTTGGGGGATGCTCTGCTCCAACAACGTACAAGAAGTCATGGACTTCGCCCTGATCGCTCAGGCGGTGACCTTGGAATCCCGCATTCCCTTCCTGCACTACTTCGACGGTTTCCGTACCTCCCACGAGGTGCAGAAGGTTGAAGAGCTGACGATGCAAGACATGAAGGCGATGATCGATGACGAGCTGATCGCTGCTCACCGTGCTCGTTCCCTGTCGCCGGATCATCCAGTACTGCGCGGTACCGCGCAGAACCCTGATGTTTATTTCCACGGCCGTGAAATCGCCAATTCCTACTACGACAAAGTTCCAGGGATCGTCCAGGCACAGATGGACAAGTTCGGCAAGCTGACCGGTCGCCAGTACAACATGGTCGATTACGTCGGTGCCCCTGATGCCGAGCGCGTTGTCGTCATGCAGGGTTCCGGTTGTGAAGCGATGGAAGAGTTGATCCTGCATCTGGTTGCTCAGGGCGAGAAGGTCGGCATGCTTAAGGTTCGCCTGTTCCTGCCGTTCCCGATCGAGCAGTTCTGCAAGGCGATGCCAGCCAGCGTCAAGAAAATTACCGTTCTCGACCGCACCAAGGAGCCGGGTTCCATCGGTGAGCCACTTTATCAGTCGATCCGTACCGCGATCGGCGAAGGCATGAGCGACGGACTGGCCAGCTTTACCGGCTACCCAACCATCGTTGGTGGTCGTTATGGCCTCGGTTCTTTCGAGTTCAACGCCGGTATGTGTAAATCCGTTTTCGATAACATGCTGCAGGATAAGCCGATGAATCACTTCATCGTCGGTTTCGAGGATGATATCAGCGGCAAGAGCCTCAAGTTCGACGAAACCTACAAGGTTCCGTTCACCGGGTACGCAGCCATGTTCTACGGTCTCGGTTCCGACGGCACTGTTGGTGCTAACAAGAACTCGATCAAGATCATCGGTGACAGTACCGATAACCAGGTTCAAGCATACTTCGTCTACGATTCGAAGAAGGCCGGCAGCTTGACCACTTCGCATCTGCGTTTCGGTGAGCAAGTGATCAAGAACACCTATCTGATCTCTGAGAATGAGTCCGATTTTGTTGCTTGCCACAACTTCTCTTTCCTTGAGAAGTACGACATGCTCAAAAACGCCAAAAATGGTGCAACCTTCCTGCTCAACTCACCTTTCAGTAAGGATGAGATCTGGGGCCAGCTGCCGAAATATGTCCAGCAGCAGATCATCGACAAGGGCATGAAGTTCTTTGTTATCGATGGTATCGCTCTGGGCGAGAAGCTTGGTCTCGGTGCACGGATCAACGTCATCATGCAGACCGCTTTCTTCAAGATCTCCAACATCATTTCCCTCGATCTGGCGATCAGCGAGATCAAGGGCGCTATCGTTAAGTCTTACGGTAAAGCTGGAGAAAAAGTCGTCAGCATGAACACCAAAGCGGTGGATGCGGCGCTTGAAAATATTCAGGAAGTGACGGTTTCTACTGCCGACAGTGCGATTGAAATGCAAATCGGCAAGTGGGACGGTTGCTCCGATCTCGTCAAGAACACCATCGGCCCGATCATCGACGGTCTTGGTCATAAATTGCCACTGTCGGCGATGTCTGAAGATGGCACTTTCCCAACCGCGACGGCCTGTGTCGAAAAGCGGAACATCGCGGTGACTGCGCCGGTTTGGAAAGAGGACCTTTGCGTCCAGTGCGGTATCTGCTCTTTCATGTGCCCACATGCCACCATCCGCATGAAGGTCTACGACGAAGCCGATCTCAAAGGTGCTCCGGCAACCTTCAAGTCGGTTCCGGCCAAAGGCAAGGATCTCGACGGCAAAAAGTTCACTCTGCAGGTTGCTGTTGAAGATTGTACCGGCTGTGGTGCTTGTGTTTACAACTGCCCGGCCAAGAGCAAGACCGACGAAGGTGTCAAGGCGATCAATATGGCACCGCAGCCGGCTTTGCGTGAAACCGAACGTGCCAACTTCGACTTCTTCCTCGGCCTGCCTGATCCTGACGAGTCACTGTTCAACCGTGCCACCGTCAAAGGTAGCCAGTTCCTGCCGCCGATGTTTGAATTCTCCGGTGCTTGTGCCGGTTGTGGCGAGACTCCGTTCGTCAAGCTCTGCTCGCAGCTGTTTGGTGACCGGATGATGGTCGCTAATGCGACCGGTTGTTCCTCGATCTACGGTGGCAACTTGCCGACCACTCCTTGGTCCAAGCGTAAGGATGGTCTCGGACCAGCATGGAGTAACTCGCTGTTCGAAGACAACGCCGAGTTCGGTTTCGGTATGCGTCTGGCGATCGATAAGACGGCTGAGTATGCGCGTGAATTGCTGACCAGCAATATCGATTGTGGTTGTAAGGCCTGTGAAGGTACTGCTGATCTGAAGAAGGATATCCTTGGCAGCGCTCAGGATTCCCAGGCAGAGATCGAAACACAACGTGGCCGGGTGGCCCAGTTGAAGAAGATCCTTGCCGCCTGTACCCACGAAACCGCTAAGCCGCTGTTGGGTGACGCTGATTACCTGGTTGTTAAATCGGTCTGGATCCATGGTGGCGACGGTTGGGCATACGACATCGGTTACGGTGGTCTTGACCACGTTCTGGCTTCCGGCGAGAACGTCAACGTGCTGGTCCTCGATACCGAGGTTTATTCCAACACCGGCGGTCAGGCTTCCAAGTCGACTCCGATCGGTGCGGTTGCTCAGTTCGCTGCCGGCGGTAAGGTGATGCCGAAGAAAGACCTGTCGATGATCGCCATGACCTATGGCAACATCTACGTCGCTCGGGTCGCGCTGAGTAATCCTGCTCAGGTGGTTAAGGCGATGATTGAGGCTGATGCCTACGATGGTCCGTCCTTGATTATCGCTTACAGCCACTGCATCGCCCACGGTATCAACATGACCAAGGCGGTTGACAACTGTAAGGAAGCCGTAGCCTGCGGTCACTGGCCGCTGTTCCGCTACGACCCACGCTTGGCTGTCGAAGGCAAGAACCCACTGCAGATGGACAGCAAAGAGCCGTCCATCAGCTTCGAGGAGTTTGCCAATAATCAGAACCGTTTCCGCGTTCTGAAGAAGGCCAACCCTGAGCACGCCGATGAGTTGATGGCCGCTTCGGCTAAGGAAACGGCAACGCGTTACGACCTGTACAAGAAGCTCGCTGAAATGCAGGCCGATTGCGGAAAATAAGCTGAGTTTTTTCAGCTGCTGATAGGAAGCCCCCGGTGCGAAAGTGCCGGGGGCTTTTTTTGTTTGCTGTTCTGCGTCTAAAGAGGCTAGCCTTAGCTCTTCCTCCCCCCCCCCTCTTTTTTTTTGTAGGTGTCGAATGGCAGAACTTTTTTCGATATTTTTAAACGTGATTCTGCCGGTGTTCGGCATTGTTGTACTCGGTTATCTGCTCGGTGGGCGGCTGCAACTGCAGGCCAGTACCCTGACCCGCACCGCCTATTACGTTTTTGTTCCGGCGTTTATTTTTCAGGCGATCAGTAGCGCAGACATTCAGTTTGACGTTGCTTTGAAAATGGTCTCTTTTATTGTTTTGAGCCATCTGTTGGCGGTCTTAATTGCTGGTGGCATCGGCCGGGTTCTCGGTCGTTCGAAAGAGATGATTGCTGCTTTTGTGATGATTGCTTCCTTCGGTAATGTCGGTAATTACGGGCTGGCGATGATCCGCTTTCATCTTGGCGATCAAGCCACGGTTCCGGCAACCCTCTATTTTGTCGCCATCACCATCAGTGCTTTTGTCGTCTGTGTTGGTGCTGCCGGTTGGGCTCATGGCGGTAGTAAGGGGGCCATCTGGGGGGTGTTAAAAACCCCGGCATTGTGGGCGCTGCCGCCAGCACTGCTGGTTTCGGCCGGTGGTGTGACAGTGCCACTGATGCTCTCTAGGATGATCGGCCTGCTGGCTGAGGCGATGATCCCGGTGATGTTGTTCGCTCTCGGCTTGCAACTGCTCGAGCAGCGCCGCGTCTCTTTGGTCGGCGATGTCTGGCTGGCTTCTGGAATCCGACTGTTGCTGGTGCCGGCGATTGCCTTTGTGGTGGCGATCCCCTTCGGCATGAACCAGATCGAGAGTGTTGCCGGAATTCTGCAGGCCGGGATGCCGACGGCGATTCTGGTGGCCATTATTGCCAAGGAAAACGATATTGTGCCGGGCTTTGTCACCTCGGTGGTGGTGGTTTCGACCCTGGCCAGTTTGGTGACCTTAACCCTGTTAATGGTCCTTCTTTAGGGTGGAAATGTCCCTGTTGGCGGGGAAAAGGTTGACTTGCTTTGCGCATTGTGATACTCCAGTCAGCTAAATTTCCTTTACGGAGTGAGACAATGAACAGAACTGCAGCAGCGGCAGCACGAGCGATTCAGGCGGCGATTAACGCCTGATAACTGTCCATCACCTTTTCAGGTGAGCTGCACGAGTTTGTATAAACACCGAGGCCATGGACAGAAAAGTCCATGGCCTTTTTATTTATTGAATTGGAGAGACAAAAACATGCGTAATAACATTGTTCACATCGGTGCCGGCGAACTGACCTATGAGATCCGCGCTATTGTCGAGATCGCCGAGAAGCTGAACAAGCTCGGCATCAAAACCAACATGGAAAATATCGGTGATCCGGTTGCCAAAGGGGAAAAAATCCCCGGTTGGATAAAGAAGATTGTTTCCGATCTGGCGATGAAGGATTGCTCGTACGGCTACTGCGCGACCAAGGGGGTTTTGGAGACGCGTGAGTTTCTCGCCGAATTCACCAACCAGCGTGGCAAGACGCAGATTACTCCCGAGGATATCATCTTTTTCAACGGCCTTGGAGATGCTATTCACAAGGTTTACGGCCAGCTAAAGCGTGAAGCCCGGGTGATAGGACCCTCACCGACCTATTCGACGCACTCCTCGGCGGAAGGTGCTCATGCCGGGCAGAAGCCGATCACTTATAAACTGGACCCCTCAAACCACTGGTATCCAGATATTGACGATCTGCGTCTTTCGGTCAAATATAACCCGGCCATCTCGGGGATTCTGATCATCAACCCGGATAACCCCACCGGAGCTGTTTATCCGGAACGGATACTGATGGAGATCATTGCGATCTGCAAAGAGTTTGATCTGTTTTTGATCTGCGATGAGATTTATCACAACATCTGCTACAACGGCACGTCCACCAAGCCGATCTCCGATCTGATCGGTGATTTGCCGGCGATCGCCATGAAGGGGATCAGCAAGGAAGTTCCCTGGCCGGGTGCCCGCTGCGGTTGGATCGAGGTCTACAATGCGGACAAGGACCCAATGTTTGCGCAGTATATCGAGAGTATTCTCAACTCAAAAATGGTTGAAGTCTGTTCGACGACACTGCCGCAAAAAGCGATCCCGGCACTGCTGAGTCATCCTGAGTACCCCAAGTACCTTGCCGAGCGGCGCAATCGCTATGAGCGCTACTCAAATATTGCCTATAATCTGCTCAAAGAAGTTCCGGGCCTTAAGGTCAACCGCACTAACGGCGCTTTTTATATGAGCGTGGTGTTCGAAAAAGACCTGCTTAACGATAAGCAGAGTTTGTCGATTGACAATGCCGAGGTCAAGGAACTGGTTGAGGGGTTGGTCAATGAGCCGGGGACTTCGACCGATAAGCGTTTCGTCTATTACATGCTGGCTTCGACAGGAATCTGTACCGTGCCGATCTCTTCTTTTTGTACCGAGGAGCGTGGTTTCCGGATCACTTTGCTGGAGTTGGATGAGAAGGTGTTTACCCAGATTTTTATCACCATCGCCAATGCGGTGACCAAATATCTGAAATCCTGATAGACTAAAGACGGAACGACCCCACTTTGCGAAAGGACTGTCGATGTCGACGGCCGAAACCTACGAGAATCAACAGCCGGTAGAAAATCTGCAGCAGTTAAGCGATTTTCTGGTCCGAGGTGCCCGACCACGGCGCGACTGGGGAGTCGGGCTGGAAACGGAGAAGCTGGTTATCGATCGGCAGACCGGCGAAGCGGCCAGCTATGCACAGATCCGCGATCTGCTGGCACGTCTTGAGGGGGTCGGTGGTTGGCAGGGCAGTTACGAGGGGGAGCATCTGGTCGGATTGCAGGGCAAGCGTTCTTCGGTGACCCTGGAACCGGGCGGGCAGTTGGAGCTTTCCGGGCGCTTCTGCTGTGATATCCACTGCAGCTGGCGTGACTTGGGTCGTTACCGGGAGCAGATCGTCGAGGCGGGCAAGGAAACCGGTTTGGCTTTTCTCGGTTTGGGGGTGCAGCCTTTCACCCGGGTGGAAGATATCTCCTGGCTGCCGAAACCGCGTTATGGCATCATGGGTCCTTACATGCTCAAGACGGGTGACATGGGCCAGCGGATGATGAAGCAGACTGCCGGCACGCAGGTCAATCTCGATTTTTCCGATGAGGCCGATTGTGCGCGTAAAGTCCGGGTGTCTCAGTGGTTGGCGCCACTGTGTTATGCCCTGTTTGCCAATTCGCCGATTCTCGAAGACCGACCGAGCGGCTTTCTTTCGCTGCGCGGAGAAATCTGGTCGCGTACCGATGCTGACCGTTGCGGCCTGATCGAGCAGCTGTTTAGTGCCGACAGCGGGTTTAGTGATTTCGTTGAATATGCTCTCGATGTGCCGCTCTATTTCCTGCAGCGCGATCACCGCCTGATCGATATGACCGGCAGTCGTTTCACCTTCCGTCAGTATCTGGAAAGCGGTTGGCAGCAAGAGCGGGCCACGCTGGCCGACTGGAATCTGCACCTGTCGACCATCTTCCCCGAAGTCCGTTTGCGCCCCCAGGTCGAAGTCCGCAGTGCCGATAGTCTGCCGCCAGCCTATACCGCATCGGTCGCCGCCTTTTATAAAGGCTTGCTCTATTGTGATGAGGCGTTGGCTTCCATCGAAACCATTTTTAGTGGTATCCCACGGGACGATTTTCAGCAGCTCTACCAGGATTCCTGGAAGGTCGGACTCAAAGCAAACTTTCGCGGCGGTACTTTGCAGGATGTTGCTGCCGCGCTGTTGCCGGCCGCCAGTAAAAGTCTCAAAAAACAATTTAGCTGTGGCAGCAGCGGCGCCGATGAGAGTCAGTTTCTGCAGCCGCTGGAGGAGATCGTTTCCAGCGGGGTGACCTTGGCCGAGCGTTTATTGGCGCGCTGGCAGGGGGATCGTCGCCAGAAACTGGAGCTTCTTTTTGAACACTGTGACTACGCGTAACGCTGAATTTTTACTGATTCCTTAGCTGGTAAGTCGGGCGACTGTGCATATGTACAGTCGCCTTTTGTGTTATTCGTAGCAAATAAATGCGTAAACGCACGTGTTTTTTCTTGCCGCAGGTGGGTACTGTAACCAACATCAACGGTCCGGTGTGGCAGTCGGACGGTTGGTATCAAAAGAAGGTTAATCACACCTCCTTTCTTGTTTAAGGGCCGATAACCGGGAACGCCTCCCTCAGGTTATCGGCCCGTTTTTTTGTTTGCCTGGAAATATTCTCAGCTTAAGAATGGCCATATCCCTTTTCAGCAAACAGATTTAATCGATTTTTCCACGACTTCCCCTTGTTTTTTAGTCCGGTTCCTGTTTCAATGTGCCCTTCAAAAATCCGACCAAGGAGTCATATAAATGCAGCCGAAAGAATTTAGCGATCCAGTTATCCGTGAATCGATCGATACCATCCGCCTGCTTGCCGCTGACGCAGTGGAAAAAGCCAAGTCCGGTCACCCCGGAACGCCGATGGAAGCAGCACCGATTGCCTACCTGCTTTACATGAAGCACTTGCGGCATAATCCGGCTAACCCCGATTGGGCCGGGCGGGACCGTTTTATCCTTTCCTGTGGACATGCTTCGACCCTGATTTATAGTATGTTGCATCTGACCGGGTACGATCTGTCGCTCGACGATATCAAAGACTTCCGCCAGTTCGGCAGCAAGACCGCCGGCCATCCGGAGTTCGGCCACGTGCCGGGCGTTGAGACCACCACCGGTCCTCTCGGACAGGGTGTTGCGGTTGCCGTTGGTATGGCGATGGGCGGTCAGTACCTGGCGCAGAATGTTGACGCCGATCTGTTCGATTACCGTACCTGGGTTATCTGCTCCGACGGCGACCTGATGGAAGGGGTTTCTGCTGAAGCAGCCTCCCTGGCCGGTCACCTCAGCCTCGGTCAACTGAATTATCTCTATCTCGATAACAAGATCACCATCGAAGGCGATACCTCACTGGCCTTCACCGAAGATGTCGGTGCGCGTTATCTGGCCTGTGGCTGGCACGTGCAGCGTGTTGAAGGCGAGAACCTGGCTGAAATTGATGCCGCTATGGAGCGCGCCAAGCACGATCCGCGTCCGTCGCTGATCATCGCCCGGACCCACATCGGCTTTGGTGCCCCGAACAAGCAGGATTCCCACGACGCTCACGGAGCTCCGCTCGGTGGCGATGAGTTGGCCTTGACCAAGCAGGCTTTCGGTCGCGATCCGCAGCAGACCTTTGTCGTCCCGGCTGAAGTGGCCGCGCACATGGGCGCCTGTGTTGCCAAAGGCACCGAGTTGGAAAAAGCCTGGCAGCAGCAGTTCGAGAGCAAAAAATCTAACCCTGCCGTAGCCAGCTGGTTGGCAGTCTCCAACGGTGACCTCCCGGCTGGTTGGGATGCTGAACTCCCGACCTTTGCGGTTGGTGATAGCAAGGCCACCCGTCAGGCCAGTGGTGCAGCAATCAACGCTCTGGCACCGAAAATGCCGTTTTTAATCGGCGGTTCCGCCGACCTGGCGCCATCGAATAATACCGAAATCAAAGGTGAAAACTCCTGGCTGCCGGGCCGCAGTGGCCGCAATATCCACTACGGTATCCGCGAGCACGCCATGGGCTCGATCATGAACGGTCTTTGTCATACTCCGGGCATGATCCCCTTTGCTGGCACCTTCTTCGTCTTTGCTGACTACATGCGCCCAGCGATCCGTATGGCCGCGCTGATGGGCCTGGCGCCGATCTATGTCTTGACCCACGATTCCATCGGGCTTGGCGAAGACGGTCCGACCCACCAGCCGATCGAGCATCTGGCTTCTTTACGCGCCATGCCGAACCTGACTGTGATCCGCCCGGCTGATGCCAACGAAACCGTCGAAGCCTGGAAGGCCGCGATCAGCAACCGCAAGGGGCCGACCGCTCTGGTGCTGACCCGTCAGGGTCTGCCGAGCGTTGACAGTGCTGTTGCGACTGGTTTGCAAAAAGGTGGTTACGTGTTAGCCGCCGAAGAGGGCGAACTGCAGGTTATCCTGATCGCCACTGGTTCCGAGGTGCAGCATGCTGTCGCTGCGCGTGAAACCCTGCAAGCAGATGGGATCGGTACTCGGGTGGTTTCACTGCCTTGTTGGGAGCTGTTTGAAGCGCAGACTGCTGACTACCGTGAGCAGGTGTTGCCATCTTCCTGCACCAAGCGGGTGTCGATGGAAGCGGCCTCAACCTTCGGTTGGGAGCGTTATGTTGGTCGTTGTGGTTGCATCATCGGTATGGAAGGTTTTGGGGCGAGTGCGCCGGCTGGGGAGTTGATGAAGCACTTTGGTTTTACAGCGGAGAATTTTGTTGCTAAGGCGAAGGAAATCCTCGGCTAGTACATATCATTACAATGGCGATCCGTTGGGTTGCTTGCTTTTGTTGATTGATGAAAAGGGTGGTCCGGATTGGGCCGCCCTTTTTTTATAATCAGAACCGTCGGGTCTCGGCCCGACAGCCGACGTCATTTTCTTTGGAAGGCCGCAAAGAAAACGAAGCAAAAGAAAGGCCTTTTTATTACTGTCTCGTCGGTTTGCAGCGTTGTTGGACCGAAGGTGGTTTGATAATGCAAAAAAGCAGCGTCGCTGTTGCAACTGAAAGCGATAGGCCCCGGACGAGCAAGGGGCCGCTCGAACGGGTTAAACGGGAGAAGCCGTGGGAGCAATCAAAAACGCTGCTGGGATCTGTTGTTTAAGGCTTTGCTTCTGCCGAGTGATTCCTTTGCTGCCGGAAGCTACGAAGAAACGCCACCACCGTTTAACCCGTGTGAGCTTGCGAGCCGGGGCCTTACCGATTTCTGCTGAACCGAAGCGCAAAATGTATTTATTTAAGCCGTATTACAGAAGAACACCGAGTCCTCGCGACAGAAATAAAAAAGCCATTTTTTGCTTACTTTTTGTGGGCTTGGACAAAAAGTAAGGCGTCTGGCGGGACGCAACCCGCCGATCCTGCCTTGTCTTACCGGTCTTGATTTTATCAAACAGTCCCTGTCAACCCCTTCAACTCATCCAGCAACCCACGCACAAAATCATACCCTTTTTGCCAAAACTCCGGATCACTCAAATCAATCCCAAACGGCTCCAATAGCTCTTGCGGCGGCGCACTGCCACCCGCCTTCAACAGATCAAGATAGAGCGGTACAAAATCCTCCCCCTGTTCCTGATACTGCTGATAGAGCGCCAGCACCAACAGCTCGCCGAAAACGTACGAGTAACAGTAAAATCGGGAGTGAATAAAGTGGCTGATGTACGACCAACCCCAACGATAAGGTTCGATCATCTCGACACTGTCGCCGAACAGCTTGGCGTTTTCCTGCATCCACAGTTCGCAATAATCGTCGGGCGATAGTAATCCCTCAGCGCGTTTTTTATGCGCGGCAATTTCGAAGCGGGTCAGGGCGTTCTGGCGGAAGGTGGTGGCGATGATCTCTTCCAGTTTGACGCAGAGCAGTTCAATCCGCACCTGTTTGTCTTGCTCCTGATCGAGCATCCGTCGGGTCAGCAGCATTTCGCCGAAGACGCTGGCCGTTTCGGCAAGTGGCAACGGCGCTTGAAAGTGGTAGAGGTTCTGCTGCTGGGAGAGGGCAAAGTGCACCCCGTGTCCCAACTCGTGGGCCATGGTCGAGACATCGCGCAGGTTGCCGGTGAAATTGAGCAGTACGTAGGGTTGATAGCCGGGCAGCATGCCCATACAGAAGGCTCCGCCGGTCTTGCCGGGGGCCGGGTGGCAGTCGATGCGCTGGTCAGTGAAAAAACTACCGGTAACCTCGGCCAGCTGCGGGGCGAAATCGTGAAACGAATCGAAGGTCAGCTGTCTGGCTTCGGCGATGCTGAATTTCCGGTCACTGCCGGGCAGCGGCGCGTAGATGTCGGTATTTTTCATCCGCTCCAGCCCGAGCAGCTGTTTCTTTAAGGCAAAGTATTCACGCGCCAGACCGTAGTTCTGTTCGGTGACCGCCATCATCTGCTCAACCATCTCAGCTTCGGTTTCACTGCTGAGATGGGTCGGCGTCATCAGGTCGGGATAGTTACGCAGTTCGCCTTCGCGTTCGTGATCGAGCAGCAGGTTGTTGAAACAGGCGGTCAGCACCAGACCATGTTCGCGATGTTTGTCGAGAAAGGTGGTAAAGGCCTGTTCGCGCACGGCGCCGTCGGGATGATAGAGCAGCGCCAGGAGTTCATCCCCAGTCATCGTCGCCGAGACCTGTTCGCCGGGACGCATGAATTTAAACTCAAACGAGGAGGTCAGCTCCTCAAACAGTTGCGAAAAGCCCTCTTTTCCAGAGAGGTCCTTGCGTTTCAGCGCTTGTTCCACCTCTTCGCTCAGGGTATAGGGTGCTCCCTTGCGCAGCTGATTGAGGTAGTGCCGATAGGGGGCAAGCTCCTTCGAATCACGCAGGGCACAAAACTTTTCTTCCTCGAGCTGGATCAGCTCCAATTCGAAGAACAGCAGCTCTTCGCTGATCTGTGACCATTCTTCCCGCACGCGGGCGAACAACGCTTTGTGCGTATCCGGGCGGCTGTCGGCACAAAACAGGAGTTGCGCGTAGAGGTAGGGGAGCAACCCTTGTTTCTGCAGTTGTTCGTAGCTGTCGAGGGCTGCTGCCAGCTGCTTGGGTGTCAGGGATAACAGTGTCCCCTTATAGCGTTGTCGAAAGCTGCTGGCTTGTCCCGTCAGTTGCTGCAGGGTTTTGTCGATCTGCGGATCGTCAGCTGCCGTATAGAGGGGATTTAAGTTCCAGTAGATTTTTTCTGCCATCGGTTGACCTCCCGTATGATCTCGTTTTCAACACTATCTGTTATTGCGGAATTGTCTGTCAACCGGACATCTCCTTGGGCTGCCAATATCGGGCGGGGTCAGTTGAGGGGGATTCATGTCGTTCCCGGCTGGTTTGCTCGCAAAAACACGGTAAACTTGTCTTCTGATGCGGAGGATTTAAATCCTGCTGCCAGGGGGTGGAAAATGGTGACAGAAAGTCAAACATACACCTTGCCGATATTGCCGTTGGAAAACACGGTGGTTTTTCCAACCCTCGCCATGCCGATCTCAATTCAAAAACCGGCATCGGTGCAGGCGGTTGAGCTCGCCCTGGCAACTGAGAACCGGATGATTGCCATCTTTGGCAAGAAGAATACGGAGGTAGAGATTCCCCAGCCGGCGGATCTCTATGACCTGGGTAGTGTAGCGACCATTCAGCTGATTGCCCGGTTCGGCGCGACGCTGCAGATCATCGCTCATGGGGTGGAGCGGATCAGGGTTGTCCATTTTATCCACACGGAGCCCTTTCTTAAGGCGCAAGTGCGGCCCTGTCCGGTGATAATCACCCACAATATTGAAACCGAAGCGCTGCAGCGTGACGTGTTGGAGCATACCGAACTCTATTTTTCCCTGGCTCACCCGGGCAAGGAGCTGCATTCCCCTGGCTTGGTTCCCCTCGAAGAAAACATCCTGCAGCTGGTTTTTCCGGTTGCTAAGCTGTTGCAGCTTGAACTGGCGCAAGAGCAGCATTTGTTGGCCGCCGACACCGATATCGAGGCGATGCAGCTGTTTAGCGACCATCTTAATCATGAAATTCAGGTTCTGGAGATCCGCAAAAAAATATCCGACCAGGCCCAGGATAAATTGACCACAGAGCAGAAAAAATACCTGCTGCGCGAACAGATCAAGGCGATGCAGCAGGAGCTGGGCGAAGGCTCACCAGAGGCAGAAAGCCGGGAGTTGCGCAAAAAATTCGAAGCATGCGAGCTGCCGGAAAAGGTCAAAGACGAGGTCGAAAAAGAGTTGGCCCGCCTCGAACAGATCCCCCCCTCTTCAGCGGAATATCAGGTTGCTTCGGCCCATCTGGAGCTGATTCTGGAGCTTCCCTGGCAGGGTCTGACCACGGACAATCTCGATTTAAACAATGCGCGCCAAGTGCTTGATCAGGATCACTATGGTCTGACCGAGGTAAAAGAACGGATCGTCGAACAGCTGGCGGTGATGAAACTCAATCCCCAGGCCAAGGCCCCGATCCTCTGCCTGGTGGGACCACCGGGGGTCGGCAAAACCTCCCTGGGGCAATCGATTGCCAAGGCCCTGGGGCGTAAGTTTGATCGCTTCAGCCTCGGCGGTATGCATGATGAGGCGGAATTGCGCGGCCATCGGCGCACCTATGTCGGTGCCATGCCGGGTCGGATTCTGCAGGCGATTCGTCGCGCCGGGGTGAAAAATCCGCTGCTGATGCTGGATGAAATCGACAAGCTGGGGCACGACTTTCGTGGTGATCCTGCTGCCGCGTTGATGGAAATTCTTGACCCGGCGCAAAATGATTCTTTCCGCGATAATTACCTGGATCTGCCCTTTGACCTTTCGCAGGTCTTTTTCATCACCACCGCCAATACCATCGATAATATCCCCAAGCCGTTGCTGGATCGCATGGAAACCCTGCACCTGAGCGGTTACAGCGATGAGGAAAAGCTGGAGATCGGCCGGCGCTACCTGTTCCCACGACAGCGCAGCGAAGCCGGACTGACGGACCAACAGTTTGCCGTGGCGGATGAAACCATGGTCACCATCATTCGCCGCTATACCCGCGAGGCCGGGGTACGGGAATTGGAGCGCATGTTGGGACGCCTGGCCCGCAAGGTGGCGGTGCGCTTTGCTGAAGGCGAAGCTGCCCAAGTCAGCGTTGCCGAGACCGACCTGTGCGAGCTGCTGGGGCCGGCACGTTTTTTTGTTGAGCAACAGCGCAAGGAGCTTTCCCCCGGGGTGGCCACCGGATTGGCTTGGACCGAAGCGGGTGGCGATGTTCTCTACATCGAAGCGCTCGAGCTTCCCGATGGGGAAAGGCTCACCCTGACCGGATATCTTGGCGAGGTGATGAAGGAATCGGCCATGGCCGCCAACAGCTATATTCTTTCTCATGGCCGTGAGCTCGGTATTGCCAAGAGCTTAGCAGCGGTACATCTGCATGTGCCCGCCGGCGCCATCCCGAAAGACGGCCCCTCGGCCGGAGTCACCATGGCAACCGCCTTGGCTTCCCTCTATCTGGGGCTGCCGGTCAGAGGGGACACGGCGATGACCGGGGAGATTACCTTAAGTGGTCTGGTGCTGCCGGTCGGTGGGATTAAGGAAAAGGTTCTCGCCGCCCGGAGGGCTGGGATTCTCCGGGTGATCATGCCGCGTGAGAACGACAAGGATCTGCCATCACTACCGGAGCAGGTGAGGGCTGAAATGGAAATTATTTTCGCCGACCGGATCGAAGATGTATTAAGTGCCGCGATTCCTACACCGGGAACGGAAAAACTTATCCCGCATTGAACGGCGATCGCTCCCTGTCTTGGCGGGGGCGATCCTGAGCAGTTTCTGTTTCCTGGTTCGGCGACAGAAAGCAATAATACCGTGCTGTTCGGCTCCGTTCTGGTCAATCCACAGCGGCTTCATATTGTCACCATGGTGACAATATGAAGCCGCTGCGCAACGATACCCTGTTGGCGAGTATCATGCTCGCCAACAATGAAACCGCCGTCTGTAATCCGGTCGCCAATTTGGCGCGACTCCCCAACGCCCTGAATATAGCCATCCATGGATCGTTGTGGATCAGTCTGAGTCGTTATCCTGACGAGAAGGACATTGAGCGGATCATTGCCACCCTGCCCGAGATTGTCGCTAACTTGAGAAGGCTTTCTCCTTATTGGGATGACCGGCGAAATTGCCTGGCGATCTCGCTATTTCTGGTTTGCTCTCTTTCCCGTCAGTAATACCTTTGGCGGCATTATCGCGACTATCGTCTGATTGAAAAATCTTTCTATTTTGCTAGGATTCGAGGTCCAGCATTATGGAAACTTTGTCTCAGCATTATTATAAGAAAGGACCCGTAATGGAACCACCGCGGCACAAGGACTATTCCCGTAAAGAGTTTATTGAGGAGGTCCGAATCTTGCGCGAGAGTGTTTATTGGCCCTACCTGCAGTCTAAGACGCAGGAAGATATTCTCGTCCTCCTCACTGAATACGCAGGTGAAAATTTTGAAGAGAGTTGAACGTGATGGCACCGGTTTAAAAGAACCTCTAGCTTTGATCTTTAAATGGCAGAAAGTCCGAAAACAGGAGGACCGCCGCCAGCAGGCGGTACTGAAAAAAGAAGCCTGGTATTGATTTCGATATTTTGGATAAGGATTTGAATCAGCGTCGCCCATCTGACCATTCTCCGCTCGCCTTACGACTCAAAAAGTGCGGTTGTAAAACTGCATCCATATCTTGATTTGCTTTAAAAATTCGGTAGTTTTAAGTGATAGGTTTTTATTCTTGTATCGCTAGTTGGGGGCAAATTGGGATCTGTTTGCTGCTCACCGGGAGTGTGGTTGCGAGTGACCAGGATCGAGATCGAGATCGTGACCGACTTTATGACCAGTCTTCTGATCAGGATCGCGATCGGCTGCGCGAAAGGGAGCATAGCAATGATGATGACAAGGTTTATGGTTCACAGTTGATGACAGAAAGGGAGCGTTATCAGTATCGCGAGCAGCTGCGCTCCATGCAAACCCTGGAGCAGCGCGAACAGTTTCGGCGCCAACATCATGAAAAAATGCAGAAGCGGGCGATAGCCAGGGGGGTAACGCTGCCCGATTATCCTCCCGAGCCGAGACATAACGGCTGGGGCGGCGCTGGCTTTGGCGGGGGTAAGTCTGGCCGTAAATAGCTGTGGGACCGCTGGGTAGATATTTGCTGTCTTGTCCCTACTCGTTCTTATTTGATCCATTTTTTTGCTTTGGGTTGTCGCGAAAACCGGCTGGCTAAGGAGGTCTCTATCATGAAAGTTCCTGTCGTCCTGAAAGATGGTACGGAAAGAACAGTCAGTAAGGATGAATTGCAGTTTTTGCTGACCACCAAGAGAATTATTTCTTTTGAGCGATCCGATGGTTGGGTTCGCCTTGGTCGCGATAAATTGCGTAACCGGAGTGTTCCCTACACCGGAGAGGATCGTCGTAAGCATCGTCCTTTTGCCAGAGATATTCTGTTCTGACCCCTCTATTTAGAGGCGCTGGGTCGTCCTTTGTTGCCGGTCTGTCCTGGCAATTAACCTGGACTTTTCCTCATGACTGACAACCAGTCTTTCCCGATAAATCTTGAGTGTTGAATTTAGATCCATTTTCCAGGCCCAGGAAGCGCGTTCGGCAGTGAATGGTCTGAGTGGTCATTGCGCTACCTGGCTGAAGAGCAGGGCAAAAGTCTGCCAGAACGCTGAAGGGTTTAAACCCTGCCAGGGAAATTGAGAAAGTCTGGCCGTGACCGGGCTATGGTCGGTCTGGTTTGATAGCGACCTCCATCGGGCTGCCGAGCTTCAGGTGAATTTCCTCGTGCTGGTGCGTAATGACCAGTTCCGTTCCCTCGCGTAGCAGATAGGTTGCGGACTCCTGCTTTAGCGTCACTTCCAATACCTGCCCGCGGATGGATAGCGGAAACTG
Organism: Desulfuromusa ferrireducens; assembly: GCF_055389805.1. NCBI lineage: Bacteria > Pseudomonadati > Thermodesulfobacteriota > Desulfuromonadia > Desulfuromonadales > Geopsychrobacteraceae > Desulfuromusa > Desulfuromusa ferrireducens. The sequence continues at coordinate 738,774 of NZ_AP042415.1, read as the reverse complement.
TAAGCGATTCATCTGTTTGGGCAGGTGGGGATCGAAACTCAACTGTCCGGCGTAATCCCGCATTCCGGCAAAGCCGTAAACGACCACCATCCAGGTTCCACCCATCGATGCGATGTGGCAGCCATCTTTGACGTTGCCGCCAATATCGGCCAGATCCATGAGGACGGCGTAGTGGGAGTATTTGAGGGCCTGATCCAGGTCGCCGATCTCAGCGGCGATAATCGCCTGGATACCGGCGGAAAGGGACGAATCACCGGTGGTCAGCGGGTCATAATAATCGAAGTTGCGCTTTTTCTGTTCTAGGGAAAATTCATTGCCGAGCAGGAACGTGGCCAGTACTACGTCGGCCTGTTTGATCACCTGGTGGCGATAGATAACCAGCGGATGATGATAGAGCAGCAGCGGAAAACGGTCGCGCGGAGTGGCCTTGAGGTCCCAAACCTCACGGTCGAGGAAACTGTCATCCTGAGGGTTGATGCCTAATTGCTCATCATAGGGGATGTACATCCGGTCGGCGGCCTGTTGCCATTGTTCGACCTCATGTGGCTCCAGTCCGGTGCGATGGACCAGGGTGGCAAATGGCTCGGGATGGTTTTTTTGCATGTGGTCAACCGTCTCGGCTGCATAACGCAGGTTTCCCCGGGCCATGAGGTTGGTGAAGGCGTTGTTATTGACCACGGCGGTGTACTCGTCGGGGCCGGTCACGTTGTGGATGCAGAATTGCCCCTCTTTACGTTGTGAAAAAAAGCCCAGATCGAACCAGAGTCTGGCGGTTTCGACCAGCATCTCAGCCCCCTCGTTGTAGAGCAGCGCTTTATCGTCGGTAATTTCGACGTATTTGCGTAATGCGTACATGATATCGGCATTGATGTGATATTGAGCGGTGCCGGCGGCATAATAGGCACTGGCTTCTTCGCCGCTGATCGTCCGCCATGGGAACAGCGCCCCTTTCTGGTTCATATCGCGCGCCCGTTGTCTGGCCTGATCTAACATGCTGTGGCGAAAGCGTAACAGCGTGCGGGCGATGTGTGGCGCGCTGTAGATCAAAAAGGGCAGGACGTAGATTTCCGTGTCCCAAAAATAGTGACCTTCGTAGGTCTGCCCGGTTAAGCCCTTGGCCGGAATGCTGGCCCCTTCGACCCGCCCTGAGGCCTGCAGAATCTGAAACAGGTTCCAGCGCAGGGCTTGTTGGAATTCAGCCATCGACGACTGCTCCTGCTGTGGATCAGCGTCGATTTGGATATCACTGCGGCGCCAGAAATCATCCAGATAGCTGCGTTGGCTTTTCAGCAGAGTTTTGAAACCGTCTTTTTGTGCACGATCCAGGGTCCATTCTGACCGGGTGCAGAGCTTTGCCACCGGTGCGCTGTGAGAGCTGTGATAGGCAACGAACTTAACCAGCTGAATCGGTTTGCCCGGTTTTCCTTCGATGTGAAAGGAGACCTTGCCGTAATTGTCCGCGCACTCGCTATGCCAAGTGTAAGGGCAATCAGTCTCGAACTGATGATCGATCCCGCATGCCAGGGTCATTCCGCTGCTGCTGGCCTGGTGTCCCATCAGCAGGCGTAAGTCCCGGCAGTCATGCAGCTGAGGAATGAGAATCTGGTTGTTGAAGCCTTTTGCCTGGCGGGGATCATTGACCCCGGTCTGGTTGGGCTGATCGCCGATCAGTTCGGAAGAGATAACAACCGGCGCCTCGGCATTGAGCAAGGTCACCTGAAAGGAAAAGGCGGCCAGATGTCGGTGTTGAAAGGAGACCAGCCGACGCGATTCAATCAGGACCCGCTTGCCAGACGGGGTTTCCCAGAGGATCTCCCGATCAAGGGTGCCGGCTTGCATGTCCAGGGTCCGCTGATAGAGCTGCATGCTGGCCGCCGGCAGGTAAAAGGGCTCATCATCGATATAGAGAACGATGGCTTTGGCGTCGGTGACGTTAAGCATGGTCTGGCCTGTTTTGGCAAAACCGAAGGCGTCTTCGCCGTAAATAATCGGCCAGGTTTCATGGAAACCGTTTATGAAGGTGCCGCGCTGGAAATATGGGCTGCCCTCCTCAAAGGTTCCCCGTAGCCCGAGGTAGCCATTGCCCAGGGAGAAGAGGGTTTCAGTTTGGGCCAGAAAGCGCGGATAAAAGGTCGTTTCGATGATCTTCCACGGATTGATGGGGTAGATATGCAGTGGCGGATTGAGGGTCTGATGTCGAATCATCGTTGTCGGGCCTTTCCTTTCGTGGGCCAACTCCGGGAATTTATGTTGAATGCATTTTCGGTAGCAGTACTGCCAAATCGCTGACCACCAGGTCGGCACCGTTTTCCCTAAGTGCCTCGGCATCGCCATGCCGGTCGACGCCGATTACCAGCCCAAAACCACCACGCCGGCCCGCCTGAACGCCGGAGATGGCATCTTCGACCACAATCGCCTGCTGCGGGGGAATACCGAGGAGTTCGGCAGCCTTGAGGTAGGTTGCCGGTTCTGGTTTTCCGGGCAGTCCAAGGGATTCGGCCACTTTGCCGTCAACCCGCAGCTCAAACAGTTCGGCAATCCCGGCGGCATGAAGGACCGCTTCGCAGTTTTTGCTGGCCGAAACAACCGCAGTGCGGATGTCCTTGCTGCGCAGATAGCGCACCAGAGCAATTGATCCCTCGTAAACACCGACATTTCCGCCGGCTAGCATTTCACCGACCAGTTTGTCCTTGCGATTGCCCAGGCCGCAAACCGTCTCTTCCGTAGGCAGATCTTCGGTGCTCCCGTAGGGGATCTCGATAGCCCGTGACTGAAGGAAACTTTGCACCCCCTCGTGGCGCAATTTGCCATCTACGTAAAGACGGTAGTCCTGATCAATGTCAAAGGGTTGAAAAGCTTCTCCGGAAAGCAGCGATTTCTGCTGCAGATATTCGTCAAACATCTGTTTCCAGCAAATGGCGTGAATTTTGGACGTAGCCGTCAAGACTCCATCCAGATCAAAAAGTACTGCCGCAAACTGATCGAAGCTGACGCTGTAAGTTGTCTCGTCCATCGATTTGCTACGCTCCTGTCTGCTTGCACCGGGCGATTTGTTACACGAATCCCAGCAATCCGCCTCGCAAGATGAAAAATTACGTTTGTTGTCATTGAATTTTACTGCGAAAGGGTGGTCTGTCAAAGTTGATCTGGTTATGGGGAGTGGTAATGCGCCGCAGTCGGTACCTTTCTTCTGCGCGACCCTCTTGGTGGCAGGGGAAAAGATAGGAGTTGCTGGGCTGGCTGGATTTGCAAAAAGTGGGTTGGTTGTTAAATGATGCAATGATTTAAATGGTGGTGTGCTAGCTGTCCTGATGGAAGGAGAATAGGGATGGTGTTCGCTCTTTCGCTGGTCTGAACATCCGCACCCTCAGCCGGTTTCAGCTCTGTGCCTTCGGCGAGGATGTCTACATATGATTGGCTGGTTAAGCGTCATTTTCTTTTATCTCTTACGTAAATATCGTGAACCGTTCCGCTGCCCGATTTGCGCCGTTCAATTTCAAATAAGTCAGTTTCCTCAATTAACAAAGTAAGTGTTCGATAGCCATAGTTTCTTGGATCGAAATCTGGAAATTGCTTTTTAATAAGTTGACCACAGCTTGCGAGATGAGCCCAGCCATCGTCATTTTCATATTCACTAATCGCATTTCTTAAAATATTGACAAGTTTTGTATCGCCCCTTAGATCATTTTTTTCTTTTTTCTGACCTTTGCTTGTATTCGTGCCATTCGGTGGATCTTGCTTGTCTGAATCCGGGTTTTTAATTACCTCTGTAGAGATGAAATCATCACATGCGTTTCTGAAGGCGGTAGGGGTTTTTTTCTCACCAACTCCAAAAACGTAAATCTGGGATTCTTTCAGCCTGGAAGCCAGTTTTGTGAAATCACTATCACTTGAGACAAGTGCAAATGAATCAAACTTTCCGGAATACAATAGATCCATTGCATCAATTATCATTGCGGCATCAGAAGAGTTTTTTCCCTGAGTGTAGGAAAATTGTTGAACTGGATTAATAGCAAGTTCATTTAAAGGCTGCTTCCAATTTTTAAGATGATTGCTACTCCAATCACCATAAGCCCTTTTTGTAATGATGTGTCCATGCTTGGACAGCTCTGACAATACCGCTCCCAATACTGAATATTGTGCATTTTCGGCATCAATCAAAACAGCTATTTTTTTCTCAGACTCTATATCTTTCATTTTATCTCCATCATGAAGCGCTCAACGGTTTAGTTAACCGGCGGCGACGAACTGCCTGAGCACCACCGAACTATTCAAATTTATTGCAGAAGTATTTTTCGTCCGCGTTGATTAGATGGTTGGTTTTCTTTTGATGTTGATTGTAGTTCTCTATTGTTTTAAATATGTTTACTGTTTTTATTAGATTTGACTTTGTGTGGAAACCAGCAATGCTTAAATGTGGAATAGTTATGAAAATTCGTTTTTCTTGATTGTTGATTTCTATGATACTGCCAAGGCCATGTAGTCTAAATAATTCTATTTTTTTTAAAGTTGATAATTTTATCTCTAGTGGTGTTTGACCTGAAATACTAATTATCTCTTTGTCGATTGAAAGCTTCCCAGGTATAAGCTTAGTGTCAATTCTCAATCTATCTCCTACATGATAGATAATTTTAAATTTCATATTATTCTCGCTTATAAATATTGAAAGCTAACGAATTAAGGGTTTTTGCGACGCGAAGCCGCCGTAAAGACGCCTGTTGGACTAAACCCCTCCGTTTTGTTCTAGGGTGTTTTAACGCAATGTGTTGGAGGATTGACCGGGATTTTACCGGTGTTAATTACTTTTGGCAATGCTGAAGAGGCATATATGGTGTCTTGTGTCGAAGCATTGATGTTTTTTGGCGATTGATGTTGGTCATTTTGGTGGTTTTTTCGGCGGGGTTCGGTGCCTTGAGCGATCTTCCGGTTGGGTCATGGTGGACCTCGTGTTGCTCGGGGGGATTAGGGTGATGACCGGTGTGAAACGGTTTGGCAACGTGGACAAGGGGGCCGCTCTTCGGTTTCGTTGCTTGTCGGTGGCGGTTTAGCTGGACCCGGCGTACATCAGTTTCTGGTGACGCCAGGGGTTATCCTTCCGTCATCTCCACCCCCTCTGGATAGAGTTGCGGAAAATAGTATCCAGCGACTTTGGTTGGGAATGCTAAGCGAACAGGAGCTCTTTCCGAATCTGAAGTTAGGAGTTTCTTTTCAAGTAAATTTTTGAGAATGCGGCGTGCCGATCGGTCGGGTTTGCCAGTAATGCGTGCAACTTCTCCCCTTGGGACTTCTCCACGAAAAAAAGCTTCCTGTAGTAAGTAACTCGCTTCCGGCTGCAATTCTCCAAAGCTTACCTGTCGATCAACATACCCCTCTAGCCGACGCAGAAACCCATCGAGCTCTAAGCGTTCTGACATGAATGAAATTTGGTCCAGTGCCGTCCTTAGAAAGAATGTGCAGAAATCAAGTAAGCCTTTGTTGGACAGGTTCCCCCTCCCATCCAAGTCGCCATGTCGGTGTTCGTCAGCACCAGCCAATGCTTCCATATAGGCGGTTCGGTTTCGTGCCAGTCCTCTTGAAGCAGTCCATAACCCATGCCCGTCAATACGTGCCTTGACCAGATAGGCATGTGTGAAGAGGCGTGTCACTCTGCCATTGCCATCTAAGAAGGGGTGAATCCAAGCTAGACGATGATGTGCAGCTGCTGTCGCTATTACTTTTCGAACCTCTCCTAGTTTGACATTCCCGTAGCATTGCTCAAAGCGCATCATAAACGAATCCAGGCTTTCTGAGGCAGGAGGAAGATGACGACCGATTTCGACCTCATCTTCGCGCAATTTGCCTGGAATAACTGTTTTTATGTCTCCGTCTGGGGTTTCGATCTTCCTGAATTCATCAGGAATCCGCTCATAAAATTCTTGGTGAATCCAACATAGAAACGTTTGGGAGCAGGTGGTTTCATCCGGGTTTTCAACGAGCCTTTGTTCTATTAGTCGTTGAACGTCTATGTGGGCAACGCTCTCCACTTGCAGGGCGCGCTTTGCGGGCTCATCTGAAAAGTCGCGGGCCATGGCCCGTTCGATGTCAGCGGGATGGGTATTGTGTCCTTCAATCAGGTTGGAGTAGTAGCTGTTCATTGTGCGTACCAGCTCGACAACTCCCCTGCGGGTCAGCGGGTGCAGTTTCCCCCCTAATGCCGCAGACTGACGTATTACCTCAACGGCAAGATCATTTAGCTCTTCACCATTGGCGGAGGGGAACATTGGTTCCATCTGTTGAACTTTGTTGTAGAGAACATTTTGGACCACAATGAGCTCCTTTTTTCTTAGCTATTGTCAATGATAGCGGAGTATAGCATGCAGAAAACAACTACGCCACTAGCTTGGCCACTAACTTGGCCACTAACTAGTAAGTTAGCTAGGAGGCTCAACTTGAAGCTAACTATCTTTTCTAGCGAAGGAAGACAGATATGGGCTAGCTAGGCAAGTCAGGTAGAGACGCTAGTTGGGCATGATAATTTGGCCACTAACCACCAAAGCAATAATTCTTGATAGATGCAGCAGTAGTGGTGCGAAAATGAAGCAGTGGCCTTTCGTGTGTGAGGTGGAGCTCATGGTCTCGCTGCTCACCGGGCGGTTGATTTTTTGAACTCAGGGGGATGGCTGGATTGTGGTGTTGGTTGACAAATCGAGACAGTGGTACCTATGTGGTACCAAAAACAAAAAAAGGGTTACAGCAAAAGCTGTAACCCTTTGATATTTATGGTGCCCAGAGACAGAATCGAACTGCCGACACGAGGATTTTCAGTGTTTATATTGCAAGTTAATTTTTGTTCTCGATTGTTCTCAATGCACCGTTATTGCAGGTTTTTATGTGTGGGGGGTGCATTCTTTAGTCCTTGATAGTTCTCTATATTTCTCGGCTTTTCTGAGCATGATTACACAGGAATTACACACGATAAAATACACTGTCGATTACTAGTAGTATCACATCCTCAGGGTAGGCTCCTGTATGCAATTAATTGCATCGCTGTATGGTATGCTGTTTCATTGTTTCGGATTGTCTCCGTTACTGCACGTAAACTGCACTAGATTTCAGTACAGCTGTTTCTCAGGGATAACCCCCCGAACCCCGCCCTTGGGATTTGCAACATCTCCCTCTCTGCGTGGGATCAGATGGATATGAGCATGGGGGATTGATTGTCCAGCAACCTCCCCGCAATTCATCCCCACATTGAATCCTTTGATGGTGGTGTCAGATTCAGTCAGTCGTTTTTTCAGGATGACCAGCAATGTCTCAGTGTCTTTCTTTTCCTGTGCTGTCATAGAAAAGTAATCAGCCGTATGTCGCTTCGGCATAATCAGGTGATGGTCTTCAATAATATCAAGTTCCATGTTGTCGATGGTTGCTGTCATTGGTTGAACCCTCCGCAGATAAAATAATGAAAAGATAGACTGAAAGCATCAATGTAAAGATGGCTTGTCAATGTATATGTTGCTGATAATATTACGAATTGCAAGACGTCGGTGTTGGCGAACACAATGCTATTAGCGAGAGGTTGCAACGTCTGGTAGACTCGGTGCTTAAACATTCGATAAACACATGGGGGGATAGCGATGACCGAAGAGAGTTCAGAAGTAAAAACTAAAGAATGTAGTCATTGTTCTCAAAGTATTTCTCTGACTGCGAAAGTTTGTCACCAGTGTGGAAGGCATCAAAGTCAGATAATTAATGTACTGCAGCATTTAGCAACTGCGACAGCTTTGGTCATGGTCTTGTTGGCTGGAGGTCAGTTCGTAATGAGCTATTTTCAGATGGCTGAAACAAAAAAGAAACGAGTGGAAGCAGAGGAGGTTCTTGACGAGGCAAAGAGGGTACTCAAAACGGCTAAAGAGGACGCCGGACAAATCAGACAGGAAGCCCAAGTTGTTTTATCAACTGCTAAAGAACACTCGGGTGCAGCCATCAAGGAATCAAATACTGTGCTGAAAAATGCGAATGCCGCCTCTGAGTTTGCAAAGAGTGTTTCAGAAACAGTCATAAGTGATGTGGACCAAACCGTAGACCGGATAAATACCGCCTTGGAAGAAGCGAATCAAAGAATAGCTGTAAATGAGAAACAAGCCAAAGAACAAACTAACAGTATTCTCTCTGAAGTTAACAACCTAAAAGGTGATGTTTTGTCCCAGCTTGAGATTCTTACCCAAAGAAACAATCTTGTAGCACTTGCAGACAAAGCAATACTTGGAGATAGAAACTCTCTTGAAAGCCTTCAAGAACTTGTGAATGAAGATGTATCGAAAACTGCTGTCATTGCAGAGATTCTAAGAGTTAAGTCGTTTTACATTGGTGGAAGTAGAATAGCTGGCACAGAATACAAAAAAAACGGTGAAAAAATTGAACCCAAAGACATAGAAACTCAGGTGTTTGCAGCGAACCTTGTCAATCCTAATGCCGCATGGAAATTAAGGGGCCAGATAGCAAAAACACTTTCAGGAAGAAAAGAAAAGGTATCTTTAGAAGCTATTGTTAAATGTATTAAAGGAGATGAGAGTCTTGATGTTTTAAAGGTGTGTATAAATTCTTTTGAAGTAATTACAGAATATAAGAGCGGTGACGTTCTGAATCCGCAAAAATTACTGCAGTGGTGGGAGGAAAACAAAGAGGAGACACTGGCTAAACTAAATGATCAATAAAAAAGAGACTCAACAAATTGATGGACCTTGGGGAGGGTCACCTTGGAGGCTCTTCCAGAGTAAGAGCTTCAAGCCCCCTCTCTGTTGCCACATAATGTAATGGGCTTTGAATGGATCGTCAAGTGGTGACTGTCCCCACCAGATTCAACAAGAGACCTTATCAGGAGGGGCTGATAGATATGACTCATGGACATCTTGGTGGAAATGAACTGTTCAAGCTCTTCGTAGGTCATAATGCAAGTCTCAGCAATCATTTGAGCAAAACAAACCACCTACATCTGGGCAGTTAATCTATGAAAGTGGGGGAGCCTCTTTGCTGTGCCCACTTGGAAATTTATAACCTGTCATATCTGGCAGCACATATTGCATTGTCTTCCAATGCTTTGAATTTGAAATAACTGTTTGAGCGTTTTGGTAAACGATCTCCCTCTTTAAGGTTAATTTCCTCTCCATTCTTCATTATGACGACGTATTTTTTACCGTCATGTGAACCCATCCTTATTTTAGTAGTATATCCTCGAGGACCTCTGATCCAAACATCACTTACTTCACCCTTAGCCAGCGGCTTCGTTTCGTACCACTCGTTAGGTGGCAGGTCGATGTGAGTAATAGGGAACTTTGCAGTGATTTCTGTAGCTGAAAGATACTGAGGTAGTTCTTTTTTCAGGTTTGCCAGTAGTCGTTCATCATCTTTATTGGAATTTGCCTTTTCCAGTAGAAAGCTGCCCATTGCAGCATTGTTCCCCTTTGAATATCGACTTGCAGTACGGAACGCTTTCAGCATTCCATCAATATTTGAACTGAGACCGAACTGATAGAAGAGGTCACTCACGGTCTGATTCTGCGAACTGTCCAGTTGACTCAGTGCTGACAAATAAATATCAGCATTCAGCATTTGCCCTTTTTCAAGCTGACTCTTCCCAGAACGCAAGAGACTATTTAACGATTCCTGCTTCTTTGCTGGGTTGTAGGTGATTGCTTTCTCAAGAGAAGAGACCCCAGATCGTTGATTCCCACGACTTAGATAGTTGAATCCCTTGGTGATATAGGGTTCAGCTACTTTTGAGCAGTATGAGTTGTCCAGCTTACAGGCATTCTTCATCCCCAAGTCAAAGTCACTGGACATACCCAACTGACCATAGACGAGACCTGCTTCGTAATGAACATCTGCATCCAATGGATCATCGAGAATGGCTTGATTCAACAACTGCCTTGCTTCAGACGTTTTTTCTATTTTGGCGTAGTCACTGGCTTTATCAATATTGCTTTTAGCCAAGACAGGTTGAGGTAGGATAACCGTAGCGAGAACGAACATGGTGCATACTATTTTTAACATCTGGTCCCCCATAATGAATAACATTTCAAAGCCCTGCTAACTTGCCTAAGTTTGGCTCTGGATTTTTAATTCTTCTCGTAACTTTGACCCTTGCCGTTACATTTAGCTCAGGGCTAAGATATACAGAATAATTACGCCCGTGTGGCACGTTTTTTACAGTGCTACGGTAATAATTATTTTTAATTGAGATCCACTCGGGACTAAAGCCTTTACCCATGTTTACACACACGGGATCTTCACCTTTTTGAATGTCCGTAAATATTTCAATTAGATCACCTTTTCGGAATCTACTATCCCAGACATACAAAGGTGTCCACTCACCGCTTTTAGGGTTAGCGTTAGTGACGGTATTTTCGAAAACTACTTTGTCGTAAGGTTTCGGGAATACCTGAAAAACCTGTTCTTTTCCGAGAATCTCTACAGCCTTCGCTTTGAATACTTTGTAGTCGTAATTGGGCCATGCCTTGGCTGCGAGTTTAAGGAATTCATTGCCGATCAATGTCTTGGTTTCTTTGTCCCCACCTGTAAATCCTAAAGCTGCGCTGAAATACTTCCCCGCTTGGTCAGCACTGGCAGCTTTTCCTCTGTTTAGAAGTGTCGTAGCTATTCCAGCGGACAACGATTGGTCATATTTGCTGGCCAACTGGTAGAACCTCTCCGCACTCCTTGGATTGGATAAAGAGTTGTTTCCTGAACTTAGATAGGATTGGGCAACTTTTGGGCAGTAAGAGGTTTCAAGCTTACAGGCGTTCTTCATCGCCAGATCAAAATCACTGGACATACCCAACTGACCGTAAACAAGACCTGCTTCATAGTGGACATCTGCATCCAGTGGATCATCAAGAATGGCTTGATTCAACAACTGTCTTGCCTCGGAGGTTTTTTCTATTTTGGCGTAGTCTTTAGCCTTGTCTATATTGCTTTTAGCAAGAGCAGCTTGGGGTGAAACCAACGTAGCGAGAACGAACATGGCGCATAGCAATTTGAACATCTGAGACCCTCCTAAAAAATCAAATCAATATGGATAATTCTTACCCTGTAGTTTTTCATCGTAGGTAAAGCACTGTTCTGCTTTTTCCAGAACATCCTTCTTAAAGAACTCATCAAGGCTACCACCCCGGTATTTGTGCATTGGCATGTCGCACTGATGGACATAGGCTTTCAGTCGGAGTGTTTCCTTGAGCTTGAGATTCATTCCCTTACCCAGTTCCAGCTCAATGAGACCCGCATTGATAGGGTCCACAAGCAACGCATCTTCAGTCTGCCAGCCGTTCTGTTTAAACACAGAGACAAGCTTGGCTTGGGTTTTATAGGCCAGCAGAACGGTGTCTGTTGTTCGGTCACCGGAAATGTCAGGAATTTCAGTTTGAAGGGTAATGGTGGCGGTGATTTCATCGTTGGGATAGCTGATCTTTTTGAAGCTTTTGTTCAGGGTGTCAACAAGGGTTGTTGCACTGGCCAGAGAGGCGGACAGGAATAGAAACGTAATGGTACAGAGTGATATGAAGCTTTTCGGCATGATCATCCCCCCCAATAACAAGCAAATCAATGCAAGTACTCTACTGCTCGATCATTTTGGGGTCAACTCTTTCATTAGGGAGAGTGAGGTCACTCTTCGGGCCGCAATGTGCTTTTGATTGAATCAGGAATGTCACGCAGGGCGTTCATGATGTCCTTCTCAACCTCGTCCTGATATTCCAAGGGTATTTGCCTGATGAGGTGTCTATCCGCAGAGAAGACCGTTTCCCCAGTCCCCAGAACCCTAGGTTGTTTGGTTGCGTCCCCACAAAGACATAGAGTAACTCCAAGGTGTCATTATGGGGCTATGAGTTACAGTCAACCATTTGCAGTATGGATTTCCATTTGTGCAATCAATTGCACTGATCTTACAATAGCCCCTTCAGCATATTCTCTATATCCATAGTGCCGTTGATTTTGTGGGTCATTGATTCAACGTCTGTGGGGCCGATGCCCCATGCATAACACTCATGTTTTCCGGGTTCAAAACCATTAAGCCGTAATATGTCCAGCGCAGCCTTACGCCTCGTCTCCTCGTTTTCTGAATTATCCATCAGGTCGATCAAAGTTTGAATCGCCTTGTTTGGCGATTGTTGGAGCTGGCTTCTAGCACTCTCAAGAATCTCCGTTCTGAGGATATTTAGGGTAGCCATGAAGGCGGGGGAGTTCTTCCACTCAGAGACTGTCTGGGGGGTAACCGATACTTCTTTTGCAACGTCCTTCCCAGACATTCCTTGGGCCATCAGGGGGAGGGCTTTGAGCTGTTTGCTGGTTAGTTTATTCATGTTTATTCGTCTTCCTTCGTGTCTGTGCAATTGATTTCACAGGCGATATCTTTACTGGGCATCCCGTTGGTGAGTAATAGCTCAGCATTCTTCTGCTTGGGGGTGAGCTTCTGATATGTAGATTCAAGTGACATTGTTTGGGCCCTTTGGACTTCATTAGGCTATAATCCTGTATAGGACCTCCGTGTCAGTGGTTCAAGTTGAAAACTACATATCATTACACTCACTCCCCAGCAGATAGTATCAAGCTGGCTTCTTGTTGATAGTGAATAGGGGGCGCTTGTTAACACGAAGGAAGATAACTTTCTCTTGAGCTGAATTAACCGCACTCGTTCGATGTATGAAAGCCTTCATGCGTCTATCAAACTCCAATTGCATTTGTGCACCATTCTTGAGTTGCTGTGCACGACAAAGCCTCTGTAGCTTTTCAAGGTATTCAGTATGGCAATATGCTAGCAATTTATTGTCGCCGTGCCCTGCCTCCATCTCTTCAACCTGCATCGTCAGTATCTCAACGTCTTTCTTGGCCCTTAAATAAAGATATTCCATTCGCGTTTTTCCGTTTCCACGAGCTTCTGCGGTCTGATACCTCCGCTCCCAGTCTTCTCTAGTCTTGTAGGGCCAAGGGGTGCTATCCAGTGGGTCTGGCAGGTCTTTCACTCTCTCGCCAGTGATGATCTCCATGTCAGCCCAGCCCAACTGTCTGCGTTTATAGAGGTTCTCTTTTTTTTGAGAAGTGATCTTAGCCCACTGCGCGACAGTATGGGTTCTGCCATCATCATGAGTGAGGAAGACGTTATTACTCTTGTTGGAGTTCTGGGCATACTTATCTCGCCACTCAACAAATCCGGGACCATATGTGGGGTTATCATTGTCAAGGCGATCTAGGGTGTAGTTGGCGTTTGGTCTAGGACCAACATGCAAGAGAAAATCGTCGAAAGATTCAAGCTTTGGCGCAAGTACACCTAATCCTTTTTTGCAGCGAGATTTCATGTTTTTGTGTGAGCTGTACGTGCTGGGGTATTTCTCTCTAAGCTCAGTTTTCGTCAGGACTTTCACGTCTCGAACATGTTCAGGTTCTTGTTCAGAACCCAGCTCTTCAACTTTCTTTACTGTTGTATTTTCTAAGGTTTGAAGTGCTGTATTAGCAAGTTGAAGTTCACTGCTAAGAAAATCTTTCTTCGTGTTTTCCGGGTTGATAATTGTTATGCTCATTGGTGCCTCCATTATTGTGTCGTGGGGTGAAAGAATTGTACTGACAGACCCACGGTTGCCGCCGTGGGTTTTGTCTTTAGTCTGTCGTGTCGCAACTGCGACAATAAGAGTTAAGCCTTCTGGTTGGCTGCATTCCGATAAGACTTGAGATGCGTGTTGTTGTTCATGTCATATCTCCCCACCGCTCAACCATTTATCAATGTCTGATTTGAAATAGAAGACCAGTCCCCTTTTAGTGAAGCTCGGGCCACTGCCTTTGCTGCGCATCGTTGCCATGGTCTTTTCTTTGAGGCCGGTGTAAAGGGCTGCATTTTTGGTGTCCATTCTGCCGTCGGGGAGGACGGTGACTTTGACCTGATTGATGCTCTGTTCCATAATGTTCTCCTTTTATCAAAAAAATCCTTTGCAAATGTAGTACGCGATATGACACTGTAGTTCTTGAGAGGACGATAAGTTGCTTTGTCGTTTGTGTCAAGCCGTTTTTTTCTGTAAGTTATTGAGTTTCTTGACAAACCTTTAAACCTAAGGAATGAACATGCCGGTTACGTTTAAGAAGAGGACCAAGGGATCACCGTTTTCGGTGCGTTTTTCACCTCGCATAAAGTTTGCACTTGAGTTGATGGGGAGGAAGGAAAAGAGAACCCATGCAATGATCATCGAACGAGCATTAGAGCGTGAAGCGGAAGAACGTCTCTCTATCTCAGCAGGGGAGAGCCAGTGTATAGAGGGCGCTCCTCAGAACATGCTCGACTTTCTTTGGGACCCAGAGGAGGCTGATAGATTTGTTAAGCTGGCGCAGCACTTCCCCAAACTGCTGACCTACCAAGAAGATTTCCAGTGGAAGGCAATCAAGGAGTCCAAGAAGTACTGGGAGAGCAGACAGCCTGTAATGGAAGCGATACGGCAGGATTTTGAAGCGATCAAGATTGCTGCTGCCGAAAAATCTAAAGACTAAGGAGGGGAGCCTGATGGGTATTAAATACTCGAAACTGACCCGCACGAATATGCGGCAACTACTCAAAGACGAAGTGATAATTGAACACGGTATCATGTTCAGTCGACTTGCCAGCGGTGATGGGGTTTTTCGTGTCTGTGCGATGATTGACGGGATACGAGTCAACCGAACTGTCGGTTATGAGTCCGATGGCACTACGAGATCACAGGCGGAAGATCAGCTTGGTAAGTTTCGGCAGGATGCCAAGCATGATCGGTTAAGTTTACCAAGGGGACGGAAGTTGGCTTTGGGTTTTGAGGAGGCTGCCGGCAGCTACATGGAGAGGTTGAAGCAGGAGGGTGGTAAAGACATGGCGGCCAAGAAGCGTCGCCTCAATCAGCATCTGATCCCTTTCTTTGGTAAGACCCCGCTGGCGAAGATTACTACCTTCGACCTTAACCGCTTCAAGAAGCATCGTAAAGATGCAGGAGCTAAGGAGGGTACAGTAAATCGGGAGTTGGCCGTGGTATCCCATTTATTCAGCAAGGGGGTTGATTGGGGGTGGTTGAAGTGTCGTCCAGCAAAGATTGAACGACTGAAAGAGGATAATGGAAAAATCGTCTACCTCACGATTTCTCAGCTTCACCGATTAGTGGAAGAAGCAAGGGCCGATCAAGACCCCCGCATGTACCCTTTCATCATGATTGCAGCAGGTACCGCCATGCGTAAGATGGAGGTATTGTCGATCCGAAAAGAACACATTGATCTTAGTCGGCGGACTATCTTTGTTCCAGAAGCTAAGGCAGGGATGAGAGAACAGCCGATCACGAAGCAGTTGGTAACTTTCCTGCTGTGGTATCTGGAAACATTGCCTTCTGACACTCCGTGGTTGTTTCCGTCGCCCAGCTCTAATTCTGGGCACCGTGTCGAGATTCGGGATTCTTACCGTCGGGTTGTAAGGGCGGCTGGTATGGACCCCGATGAGATCGTTCGACACACTCTCCGTCACACCGCCATTACGCACTTGGTTCAAGCAGGGGTTGACCTTCCAACAGTGAAGCGTATCAGTGGCCACAAGACTCTGATTATGGTGGAGCGATATGCCCACCAGAATGGACAGCATATTCAAACGGCAATGGATGTACTTGATGATAGGTACGGTGAGCTGGCGTAAGACGCTACTATCTGCACCATTACACACGAATTACACATGGCAAATAAAAAGGGGTTACAGCATAAGCCGTAACCCCTTGATATTTATGGTGCCCAGAGACAGAATCGAACTGCCGACACGAGGATTTTCAGTCCTCTGCTCTACCGACTGAGCTATCTGGGCAAAAGGAGACACGTTTATAACCAATGGCCCTGATACTGTCAAGGAAAAATAGATGGGAAATTAGTTAGATGAGATATTAGCTTGCGCGGTTCTTTAAGGTTGATATGCTTTATTCTACGGTTCTATCCACAATACAAAGGCTGTGGCTGAGTAACGCCGCCCCAAATGGTTCTTCGTAGCTGGGTGCCGACAGCATGCTCAAGAAGGGCTTCAAACTGCTCCAGCACCGGTTTTGTTTGCATCACGATCTTTGACAATCCGTTTCGCTTCTTTTCCACGGGAACCCGATTGTTCCAGCGGAAGGCGACTTCGCTGAGATAGCGCGGTATGTGCTGGCGACTGACATAATGAAAGACGCCTTGCTTCGCTCTTTCCAGAATCGCATTGAAGGATTCTGCCGTGTTGACATGAGCTTCTCCGCGAGCGTATTCCCTGATGCCATGATTGACGCTTTCATGATCGGAAAACTCCTTCCCGAGCACCATGTAGGCATGCAATTGGTCCGTCATGACCCGCGCAGCAGGTGAAACGACCTGCTTGACGTGTGGTGCCAGAGCCGCGTAGCTATCGCCATGGATCACCCCGACTCGAACCGGGCCTTTTCGGCTGACCGCCACATGAACACAGGTTTTCTTGGTTCCTTTGCCCCTGGGGTGTTTCACGCCGTGTCGAAATCTCGGCTTGCCGCCAAGATACTTTTCGTCCAACTCTACGATGCCGGACAACAACCCGATGGCGTCAGCATGGACAGCCATCATGGTTCGAATCGCATGACCGACCTTCCATGCGGTTTTCTGATTGACGCCGAGCCACTTGCCTAAAAAGACCGATGAAATTCCTTTACTGGAGTTGATGATGAAATACATCGCCAGCAGCCAGGTTTGAAGCGGTAGTTTGGTGCTGTGCAAGGGCGCCTTTGTCGTTACAGTGAACTGCCCTGCGCACCCGCTGCACTCGTAAAGGCCTGGGCGGGCCGAGTCACTTTTGAGCAGCCAAGATTTCAAGCATCCACAGTGCGGACAAACCCGACCCGAGGGCCAAATCACCTTTTCCAGATATTTTCGACAAGCACCTTCATCTGGAAACATGTTGCGAAACTGATTAAGTGTCATGGGCATACCTCCTTGTGGAGCTATGTTCCATCACAATAATGTCAACCTATGTCACATCCACCTTTGTTTGGTGGATAGGACCGTTATTCTATATTTCAGTGACTTAGCTTTTGTGCCGGAATCTTACAGGAGAGTTCTGTCAGGGAGTGCGGCAATGCACGAGACTGCTATGGAATCACAGGATGATAATTTCCAGGTAAAAGATTGTGCGTTGATTACGCGGATGGCGGGGATCTCTTCGGTGATGAACTTGAGGGAGCTGCGTGAACGGCTGGCTGTCTGCCCGCTGGAGTCTCTTTATCATCATTTTTGCGAAACTCAGATTCGGCCGTCTTTTGATGATCCGGAATTTCGCAATGACTTTGCCGTTTGGGCTTCGCGTTTTCTGGGCGATCGGGCGTTAGCTGAGCGCTTCGGCATTCTTAATCCTTACGCTTTTAACAGTTTGGACGAATTGCGCGAGCGACTGGTTGAGATTGTCGATGAACGGGCAGCTGAATTACCACATGAAATATGGCATCCGGCAAGCGAGGATTTCCGTTTTATGCGCGCGGCGACGGTGATATTCGATACCGGCCTGGAATTACGTTCGCTGGCGGAGTTGCAGCAGGCGTTACCCGCCATGAGCCAGAGCAGCGTCTATTATCATTTTGTCGAAGCACGGCGGCGTACCGCTGGTGGCCAGGATGACTTTAGTTTTTGGTTACAGGGGAGGAAAGAAGCTGCGACAGCGTTTGTGGCTGGGCTGGCGAGCATCGATTTTTATTTTCTCACCTTGCGCGAATTGAAACGGGAACTGGTCGAACTTTGTCTGGCGCAGGAGGCGACGGCATGAGTCGAACGTTGCAATCTTACGAAGAGGTGGTCGGCTCGATTGTGATTTCGCAACTGCGCCAGTTTGCCAAAGAGCTGGCTGGGGCAACGGTGGTGCATGTCAATTCAACCCGGGTTGGTGGCGGTGTTGCGGAGATCCTGGCCTGGCTGGTCCCGCTGATGTGCGATCTGGGGATTGATGCCAGTTGGGAAGTTATCGAAGGTAATGAGCCGTTTTTCCACGTGACCAAATCGTTTCATAATGGCTTGCAGGGGGTGGCCGCGCCATTGACGCAGCGGATGATCGAAACCTACGAAGAGACGCTGACCAGTAATGCACAGCGATTGCGGCCGATTTTGGAAGCGGCTGACTTTGTCATTATTCATGATCCGCAACCGGCGCACCTATTGGAGCTTTGCCCGAATCGCAAGGGCAAGTGGATCTGGCGTTGTCATATCGATGCCAGTCACCCGTATCGGAAAATCTGGAAATATTTGCAAGGCAAGGTGCGCGGTTACGATGCCAGTATCTTTTCGATGCCGGAATTTGCGCAACCGCTGCCGCATCCGCAATTTCTGATCGCTCCGAGTATCGATCCGCTGAGTGAGAAAAATTGCCCGCTTCCCGATACTGAGATTGCCTCAACTCTGGAACGTTACGGGATTCCGAGCGACCGTCCTTTGCTGACGCAGGTGTCGCGCTTCGACCGTTTTAAGGATCCGCTCGGCGTGATTGAGGCATTCAAACTGCTTTCCGAGGTGGTTGATGCGCAATTGCTGTTGGCTGGTGGTGGGGCGACGGACGATCCCGAAGGCGCGGCGGTGCTCGAAGAGGTCGAAGATGCCGCCAAGGGCGATCCGCGGATTCAAATCTTGCTGCTGCCGGGTGATGCCCACCGGACCATCAATGCCCTGCAACGCGCGTCGACTCTGGTATTGCAGAAGTCGTTACAGGAAGGATTTGGACTGACCGTGACCGAAGCGATGTGGAAGGGCAAGCCGGTGATCGGCGGTAATGTCGGTGGCATTCGTCTGCAGGTGCACAACTATCATACCGGTTTTTTGGTCAATACGCCGGAGGGAGCGGCACTGCGGATGCGCGAACTGCTGCGGCGGCCAGAGACGATTAAGCAGATGGGTGACACCGCTAAGGGGTTCGTTAAGGACAATTTTTTGCTCACCCGTCACTTGCGCGAATACCTGACGCTGATGTTAGCCCTGCGGCGCGGGATGGCTGACCATCTGTTTGCCGCCTGATATGCAGATACTGAGCGAAACTTTAGTCTTGGAACAATTCTGGATGCGCTTGCGACAGGCACAGCAAGCGCTGCTGATCCTTGATTTCGATGGGACATTATCCCCCTTTGTCGCTAATCCCGAACTTGCGCGTCCTTATGCCGGGGTCGCTGAATTGCTCCAGCAGCTGATGGCGTTGGAAGATAACCGACTGGTTGTCATCAGTGGGCGTGAGCTGGAGAGCTTGAGGCCCTGTCTCGGGCTTGAACTAACACCTGAACTTTGGGGCTGTCATGGCTGGCAACGCTGTCTGCCGGAGGGGCGGAGTTTACAAAGGAGCTTGCCGGAGTCGGTGGGCAGGTTGCTGGAGCAGGCCGCCGATTTGGTCCAGGCGGCTGGATTTGCCGAGCAGTTGGAGCGCAAACCCGTCTCGCTGGCCCTGCATTGGCGCGGGCTTGATCTGGACAAGACAGCCTGTTTGCGTGATCAGATTGGTCAGAAATGGCGCCAGTTGGTCGCAGGAAAAGCGCTTCAGGTGCACAGCTTTGATGGTGGTTTGGAACTGCGTTGTTCCGGGGTGGACAAGGGAACCGCAGTCAAACAGCTGCTGGTGGAATCCGCCGAGGATGTTGTTGCGGCCTACCTGGGGGATGATTTGACTGACGAGGATGCGTTTGTGGAACTGGCTGATCGCGGGTTAAAGGTTCTGGTTCGAACGGAATGTCGCGCTACGGCAGCCGATCTCTGGTTGCGGCCGCCGCAGGAACTGCTGTGGTTTTTGCATCAATGGATCGCTAACAGGAGGGGGCAGCCCGGTGAATCAACTTGAGGAACAGCTTGTCGTCGTTTCTAATCGTTTGCCGTTGGTTGTCGAACAGGATGACAGTGGTTGGCAGATCAAGCCGTCTGCCGGTGGCTTGGTAACGGCCCTTGAGCCAGTTATGCGCCGGGTCAACGGTCTTTGGATCGGCTGGCCTGGCGGAGTAGTGGATTCTGTGCCGTATGCCGAGCTGTTTTCTCGTTTTGCCACTGAGCACGGCTACCGTTTGGCAGCGGTGCCTCTAACCGAAGAGGATGTCGAACTCTACTATCAGGGTTTTTCCAACGAAACTCTTTGGCCGTTGTTTCATGACCTGCTGGGGCGTTGTAAATTTAAGCTGTCAACCTGGCTGCGCTATTGCGAAGTCAATAAAAAGTTTGCCTTGGCAATTGCCGAGCAGGTGACCGATGGGCAACTGATCTGGGTTCACGATTATCAATTGACGCTGGTCGGCGGATTGCTGCGCGGCTTGGGGGTGAAGAACCGACTGGCCTTTTTCCTGCACATCCCTTTCCCTTCCTTTGATCTGTTTCGGCGGCTGCCGTGGAAGAAAGAGTTACTGGATGGGTTGCTCAGTTATGATCAGCTCGGCTTTCAAACCCTGCGTGATCGCCGCAATTTCGTTGCTGGCGTGCGTGAGATGTATCCCCATGTCAGGGCCGATATCCGCCGGCGGGTGACGGTGCTTGATTTTGGCGAGCGGCAGGTGACGGTCGGGAACTTCCCGATCAGCATCGATTTTGATGAGTTTGATCAGGGCGCCCGACAGAAGGACGTTGAGGAAGCCGCCTGGTATCTGCACGAACACTATCAGAGGCGGCAGTTATTGCTCGGGGTTGACCGGCTCGATTACACCAAGGGTATTCCCGAGCGGTTGTTGGCATTTGAGCGTGCCTTGGAGAAGTATCCGGCCATGCGCCAGCAAACATCACTGATTCAGGTGGTCGTACCGAGCCGGACTCTGGTGCCGGATTACCTGACCCTCAAGGAGACCCTTGATCGCCTGGTTGGCCGGATCAACGCGCGTTTCAGTGAACATGGCTGGGTGCCGATTCACTATCTCTATCGCAGCCTGAACCGAACCCAGTTGCTGGCCCATTACCGGAGCTGCGAGATCGCCCTGATTTCCCCTTTGCGTGATGGCATGAACCTGGTGGCCAAGGAGTACTGTGCGGCGTCAATTGAGGAGAATGGGGTGCTGATTCTCAGTGAATTTGCCGGGGCGGCGGTCCAATTGGGGCAGCAGGCACTGCTGGTTAATCCTTTTGATATCGAGGGAACTGCGGATGCTATTTGGCAGGCTTACTCAATGTCAGACGAGGAACGTCGCCAGCGGATGCGCCAGTTACGCAGCGAAATTCGGCGCAACAACGTCGATCGTTGGGTCGAGCAGGTTATCGCCGCATTACAGCCGCAAATAGGCGATCTGTATTAGTCCATAATCCCTGTGCTGTTGCTGAACGTCGGGCATCCGACTGGCCACTGTCGAGCATGGCCATGGCATTTGCAGAAAATCCTTGCATTGGCGGAGATTTCACGTTTAAACTGCGTCAACATTTTAACTTAAAGGGTGAACGAAGATGACTTTTTACCGCTCCTTTTATAGCTTTTTCTTTTGGTTTTTCGGTTTTTTTAAGCCGTCTGCCGCGGGAAGAGGTCTGTAAGGAGCTAGCAACTTCGGATCACACAAAACCATGGCAGAACGGCAACTCGGTTCTCCCATGGTTTTTCTTTTTTGCAGATTTGAAAATTAAAGGCCGCCGGGAGAATCGGGCGGCCTTTTGCCTTTAGCTGTCGAAACGACGGTAAAGGAGAGACCAATGATCATTGTTATGAAAAAAGGCGCTTCACAGGAAGCACTGGCGGAAGTTGAAAAGAAGATTATGGCCCTCGGTTACCAACCACATGTGATCCATGGCGAGACCCGCAATGTGATCGGCGCGGTCGGCGATGAACGCGGTAAAGAAAAGCTGCAAGCGCTGGAAATCCTGCCTGGCGTTGAGCGGGTGGTGCCAATTCTCAAGCCGTATAAACTGGCCAGTCGCGAAGTGCAGCCGCAGCCGAGTGAGATTGAGATTGTCCCCGGTCTGAGCATCGGTGGTAAGGAATTTGTCGTTGGTGCCGGTCCCTGCGCGGTTGAGAGTCTGGAACAGATTTGCGCCACTGCGGTCGCGGTGAAAAGTTCCGGTGCGCGTATGCTGCGTGGCGGGGCCTTCAAACCGCGCACCAGTCCCTACTCCTTCCAGGGGATGGAAGAGGATGGCCTGAAGCTGCTGGCGGAAGCACGTGAGCGGACCGGGCTGCCGATTGTCACCGAAGTGGTCAATCCGCGCGATGTTGAACTGGTCGCCAAGTATGCCGATGTGATGCAGGTCGGCGCCCGTAATACACAGAACTTCGCCTTGTTGAAGATGCTTGGCCAGCTCGACAAACCGATCCTGCTCAAGCGTGGCATGGCGGTGACCATTCAAGAGTTTTTGATGAGTGCCGAGTATATTCTTTCCGAGGGTAACCGACGGGTGATTCTCTGTGAACGCGGCATCCGCACCTTTGAGACGGCAACCCGCAATACCCTTGATATCTCGGCTGTTCCGGTTCTCAAGCAGCAAACCCACCTGCCGGTGATGATCGATCCTTCCCACGCCACCGGTCATGCCCACCTGGTCGCCCCGATGTGTTATGCCGCAGCGGCTGCTGGCGCCGACGGACTGTTGGTTGAAGTGCATCCCTGCCCAGAGGAAGCGACCAGTGATGGCCCGCAATCGTTGCGACCAGAAGATTTCCAGGTGATGATGGATAAACTGCGGGCCTTCGTTGCCGTCGCCGATCGAGAGATGGCCGACTGATAAATTCAAAACAGGATTGAGAACGTTTATGTATTTTGTCCCATTATCGCAGCTCGACAGTGTCGAGCTGCTGGTTCACAGCCTCAAAGCCGCTGGCGGCGAGGCTGATTGCACGATGTGCCCGGCCTACAAGGTCTGTATGAAGCAATGTCTGACAATCGCCAAGGCGGTTGGGCAGATGCTGGATGACGGCGCACTGCCGCAGATCGGTGGTGATCCCCCTGGTGCCTCCCTTAAGTCCGAAGAACCGGGGACCGATCCGGATAAACCCGCCGGTGGCGGGGCCACTGGGAAGGGGCGGTTGAAGATTGTGAAATAGCGGGGTGGTGATTGACAGCGAATTTGATCCATTGTGAAAACGTCTAGTAGCTTGTTTTTTCATGATATTTTGCCGTCTACAGGAGGAACTTTTATGTACAAAATCCTGACACACAACAAAATCTCTGTTAAAGGTCTGGACAAGTTTTCCCGTGACAAGTACGAGGTCGCCTCGGAGATTGTTCATCCCGACGCGATCATGCTGCGCAGTCATAATCTGACCCCGGAAACGATTGCCGACAGCGTCACTGCTATCGGGCGGGCCGGTGCCGGGGTCAACAATATTCCGGTCGCCGATTGTACCGAACGCGGTATCGTCGTGTTTAATGCTCCCGGCGCTAACGCCAACGCGGTCAAGGAACTGGTGATTGCCGGTCTGCTCATGTCCGGCCGCGATATTCTCGGCGGCATTAATTACGTTAAGCGGGAAGGTCCCGGGCTGACCGAAGGCGAGCTGCATAAGCTGGTTGAAAATGGCAAGAAGCTGTACTGTGGCGCCGAACTGGCCGGTAAAACTCTTGGGGTTGTCGGCCTGGGTGCGATCGGTTCGCTGGTGGCGGAGACCGGATTGATGCTCGGGATGAAGGTTCTCGGTATGGATCCGGCCCTGTCGGTTGATGCCGCCTGGCGTTTGTCGCGCGAGGTCGAGAAGGTCGAGAACATGCAGACCCTGCTCTCTAAATCGGATTATGTCTCTTTGCATCTGCCGGTGCTCGAAGCGACCCGTAATCTGATCAATCAGGAGCTGGCCGCAAGCTTTAAGCCCGGTTCGGTGCTGCTCAACTTCTCCCGTGAAAAATTGGTAGCTACCCCGGCGATTGTTGAGGCCCTCGATTCGGGTAAGTTGCGCCGCTATATCAGTGATTTCCCGATGCCGGAATTGCTCGGTCGCGATAACGTCGTACAGATGCCGCATTTGGGTGCCAGTACCGCCGAGGCCGAAGAAAATTGCGCAATTATGGTTGGCGATCAACTGATCGATTTTCTTGAGAACGGCAATATTAAAAATTCGGTCAATTTCCCTAATACCTCTTTGGAACGTAGTGGCGTTTGTCGGCTGGCGATTATCAACCGAAATGTGCCGAAGATGCTTGGGCAGATCCTTTCGGTGTTGGCCGATCGCGAGTACAACGTTGTCGATATGATCAATAAAAGTCGTGGCGAAATAGCCTACAATCTGATCGATATCGAGCACGAACCGCAGGAAGATCTGGTTGCGGTGCTCATGGAGATCGACGGCGTGATCAGCGCCCGTATCCTTTAATCATTTTTATCCGCTAATGGAGGAAGCAGAAGATGGCGAACAAGGTCTATAACTTCGGCGCTGGACCGGCAATGCTGCCGGAACAGGTGATGCAGAAAATTCAACAGGAGTGGCTCAACTACCAGGGGATGGGGGTTTCGGTTATCGAGATCAGCCACCGGTCTAAAGAATTTGTCGCCATCCTGGAAGAAGCCCAGTCACTGTTTCGTGAGTTGACCGGCCTGCCGGATAACTACAAAATCCTCTTTATCCATGGTGGCGCGCGGATGCAGTTTTCGGCCTTGCCGCTCAACTTGGCCGGGCGTAAGCCGGGCAAGAAGTGTCTTTATTTCGAAACCGGAAACTTTGCCAAGCTGTCCTCCACGGACGCTAAAGACCTGTGTAACGTCGAAATTGCTGCCAGCAGCGCGGCAACCAACTACGATCGGATTCCCGAGTACGACCCGGCAATCTTTAGCGAAGATGTTTCCTATGTGCACATCACCGGTAACAACACCATTTACGGAACCCGTTGGAATCAGTTCCCGGAGACTGGCGATGTGCCGTTGGTCGCTGATATGACCTCAGAGATCCTTTCGCGGAAGATCGATTATTCCAAGTTCGGTGTGATTTACGCGGGCATGCAAAAGAACCTCGGGCCGTCTGGTATGGCAATGGTAATTATCCGCGAAGACCTGCTTGGCAATGCGGCTAAAGAGACCCCGGTATTGCTCAACTACACCCAGGCTGCTGCCGATAACTCCCTGACCAATACCACTAACACCTTTGCTATCTACACCACCAAGCTGGTGCTGGAATGGATCAAGGAGCAAGGTGGGGTCGCTGCGTTTGAAAAGCGCAACGAAGAAAAAGCTGCCCGGCTCTATCAAGTGATTGACGCTTCTGGTTACTACCGTGGCGTGGCTCACCCGGAGCATCGTTCGATCATGAACGTCTCCTTCAATCTGCCGAGTGAAAAATTGGAAGCCAAGTTCCTTAAAGAGGCTGTCGCTGTCGGATTGTATGCCCTCAAGGGGCACCGCAATGTCGGTGGTATCCGTGCTTCGATTTACAACCCAATGCCGATGGCCGGGGTTGAGGCACTTGCCAGCTTTATGCAGGAGTTTGAAAAGAATAACAGCTGATTTTCTCCCTAGTCAGAACAGAGGCCGGACATGATTGTGTCCGGCCTTTTTTTGTTAAAAAAACCGATAGGTCTGCAAGTGGCTGGATGATTTTACCAAGATTCCTGCGGTTCTCGACGATGATGCTTCTGATGGTGATTCAAATTTCCCAAAACCTACAACAGCAGGGGCACCACTGGTCACTGAAGACTCGCAACCGGTTCCCGAGCCGTCAAGTTGGTTACTGATGGCCAGCGGGTTGCTGGTGGTTGCTTTGCGGCGTAAATGGCTCGGTCGTCGCTGATTGAGCTGGATTAAAACGCAGCGAGTCTCTAAAATGAGTGCCGAAATTGGTCCTTAAGGTCCTTTTCGGTTGAGTGAAGCTTCCTTAGCGTGACCGTAAGTGATCCTACTGTTTATTCTGGGCCGAGTAATACTCGGCCCTTTTTGTCTTTGAGGTGTTTTATGACTGCTGAAACTGTTTATCAGCCTGATCTAACCGGTGAGTCCGATTGGGATTTTTTTGACGCTCCGGCTTTGGTCGGCAGTTCGTTGCGTTTTGTCTCCGGCGATCCGCAAGGCCAGCGCTTTCGCACCCGCTACTATCGGCAGGCCGATCAGTCGTTGGTGGCGCGGATCTGGTTTGGCCCGGAGACCGAAGGCCCGCCGGGACATGCCCATGGTGGCAGCATGGCAGCGGTGCTTGATGAAGTTTTGGGCTTGGCTGCCTGGGCGGCCGGACACGCTATTGTTGTCGCAAACCTGAATGTAAATTTTCGTTGCCTGTTGCCGATCCTGCAAGTGGTACAGGTCGACACCGAAGTTGTTTCCATCGAGGGGCGCAAAATTCTGATTCGCGGTAAACTATGGGACGGCAAAGAGAAGGTTTATGCCGAGGCTGATTGTTTGTGTATTGAAATCCAGGCGGTTTAATTTTAGCCGCAGGGCAGGGTAAAGTGAGCACTGGTCCCCTGGCCCAAGTCACTGTCGAGCCAGATCTGGCCGTCGTGGGCGTCGATGATGCTTTTGACGATGGTCATGCCCAGCCCGGTGCCACCGACCGATGTGTCTGACTGGTTGCAGCGGTAGAATTTTTCGAAAACCCGCTCGGTCTGGTCTTGGGTCATGCCGACTCCCTGATCGCTGACCGTCACTTGGTAGCCGTTATCGTCCGGCTGACCGGTGACCGTTATCTCGCCCCCGGCCGGAGAGTATTTAACCGCATTGCTGCAGAGGTTTTCCATCACCTGCCAGATTTTTTCCCGATCGACCTGCAGCTGGAATGTCGGTTCATTTAGTTTTACTGAAAAAGGATGGTCGGGGGAGAAATGGCGGAAATGATGAATGGGCCGTTCGAACAATTCTGCCGCCGAATGTTCTTCTTTATGTAAAGCAAGCGGCTTGCCCGATTCGATGCGACCGATATCGAGGATTTCTCCGACCAGCCTGGCGAGAAATTCCGATTTTTCGTTGATGATGGTCAGGAACTCATGCTGTTCCTCCGCAGGGTATTCATGCTCAGAGAGGAGCAGCTCTGAATAACCCATAACGGCTGTTAATGGCGTGCTGAGCTCGTGTACCGCTGTGCTGATAAATTCACTTTTCATCCGTTCCATTTCGCGTTCGTGCGAGATGTCGTGGATAAGAAAAATCATCCCGACGGCTTCATCGTTCTTGCCGGTCATGACGTAGGTTCTGGCCTGCAGGAAGAGCGGTTTTTTCAGATCCTGAGAAATTTGTACGAACTCGATACGCAGGTCAGCGTATTGTTGTTGCACCGCTTCATCCATCTGTTCAAACACAGCCGCATCACGAATGATACTTTTCAGCGGCTGGCCGAGGCAGTTTTCGGCCTCACATTGAAACAGTTGTTCGGCGCTGGTGTTGAGCAGTTGTAGCTTGCCGTCGGTATCGGTAACGATCAGGGCATCGGTCACTGACGCGATCACATCAGTCAGCTGTTTACGTGTCTGGCTGGTCTGCTCCAGGGCCAGCCAAAGTTGCTCGGTTCGTTCCGCAACCCGCTCTTCCAGTTCGTCGTGAACCTTATTGAGTGCTGCCTCGGCAGCTTTTCGTTCATCGATTTCGCTTTCCAGTT
Organism: Desulfuromusa ferrireducens; assembly: GCF_055389805.1. Lineage (NCBI taxonomy): Bacteria > Pseudomonadati > Thermodesulfobacteriota > Desulfuromonadia > Desulfuromonadales > Geopsychrobacteraceae > Desulfuromusa > Desulfuromusa ferrireducens. Next base: position 711,347 of record NZ_AP042415.1, on the reverse strand, counting down.
GAACGTTTGTTTTGTGGACTTTTGTCATTTCACCAAGTAACTGTTGGTCGGTTGTCTTTAGTTGTTTCTCGGTTTTGCGCAGGATGGTTGAGGTAAAAAGAAGAAAGCCCCCCGTGGTCAGCAGGTAAAAGCAGGTAAAAATTAAGACCGCGTCCCAGTAGTCAGACAACGTGTCGGTGACATCGTGCAAAACCAGAAAATCTCCAACCTGGCGACCGGATGAGTCGGACAGCGGTTGCAACAGGCCCTGGTATTTGCGCTCAGCAAATGTGAGTTTGATGCGTTTGTCTGGATCGAGTGGCTTGTGTTGCAAGACCGCGAGAATCTCTGGTAGCATTTCTGGAATAGAGGTCTGGACGATGACCTTGTCAGCCAACTGGTCCCAGGTGGCCGGAGATTTTCCTAACATTTTAACCCCGACTTCCCACTGCTTGCGGTCGAGGAATTGTTTATTGATGGTCAGGGTCAGCGCTGTTTTGTCGTGTTTGAAATAGTTGCTTACCAGCAGGTCGATCTCTTCTCCCAACTCCAGATAACCGAGGAGTTTCCCATCTTTGTGCCAGGGTAGAACCGTTCGCAGGGTGAAGGTGCCGAGTGCCCCTAGCTCAACACCGTAGGTTGCTTGTTGCGTGTGGGCCGCCTGTTGCAGCGTGTGGCGGGTAATCCGGTCGCTATGAAGGGTTGGATTATGCACCCGCAAAAAGACCGTCTGGTCTGGATTGTGGACATAGTAATGGGAGATCCGCAAGTGGTCGAGCAGCAGTTGGAAGGTCGGTTTCACCTCAGCCAGCATGCCGCTACGGTTTTTTTGTATCATCAATTGCTGAAGATCTGTCGAGCGGGCCAGTTGCTCAAGTTGCACGCGCATGATTTGCGCTCGCTGGGTGAGCATGCTGTGGAATCTGGAATCGACGTTGGAAACTTTTTGTCTTAAATTGTTTTGGATTTCGCGCTCCAGGTACCAGGAGGTTGAGCCGATGTAGAGGGCTAGCAAAATCAGGATGCCGAAACTCATTGGTAGGAGGATTTTTAGATTTAGTTTTAGTCTTGTTGGCAGGATCGGCGGTGCTTTAGACATCTGAGCTTATTTCCTTGGTTTTGAATGTATATTGCCCGGGCAGGTTTCTGTGTCACATGCAGACACGTAGTACTTGCTCCAGATCCGTGTGTCCGCCCAGAACTTTTTCGATTCCGTCCATCATCAGGGTGCGCATGCCATTTTCTATCGCCAGATCACGCAGGTCTTCATGCATGATACTTTCCTTGATGGCTCGACGAATAGGCTCTGAGGTCGACAACAGTTCGTGGATTGAAACCCTTCCCCGGTAGCCGGTTTTGTTGCAATTCTCACAGCCCTTGGCGCGGTAGAGGGTAATTTGTTCGAGGTTGGTTGGTAGACCATGTGCTTCGTAGTAGCTGGCTCCGTAGTAATGCTGCAATTGCTCCAGCTCTGAGGTCTCTGGTTGGTAGGCTTCTCGGCACTGGTTGCAGAGGTGTCGAGCGAGGCGCTGAGCCAGGACCCCGAGCAGGGCATTGGCAAAATTAAAGGGATCCATCCCCATTTCCACCAGCCGGACGACGGTTTCTGCGGCGCTGTTGGTATGCAGGGTGCTGAGAACCAGATGCCCGGTCAGTGATGCTTCGATTGCGATCTTGGCAGTTTCCGGGTCGCGCATCTCGCCGATCATGATGACGTCGGGATCAGCACGTAAAAACGAACGTAATGCCTGATCGAAGGTGAAGCCGATCTTGGCATTAACTTGGACCTGACGCAGACCCGGCTGGGTGATTTCTACTGGATCTTCGGCAGTCCAGATCTTGCGATCCGGGGTGTTGATGTGGCCGAGTGCTGAGTGTAGGGTGGTTGTTTTACCCGCGCCGGTTGGGCCGACACAGAGGATAATGCCGTAGGGTTTTTCGAGGATCTCGATGAAGTTCTGCCGGTTGCTTTCGGAAAAACCCATTTCATTGATGCTCAGCGGTTGTGACGAGGAAAGAATGCGCAGCACGGCATCTTCTTGACCGCCAGCGGTCGGAGTGGTTTCGACGCGGAATTCAATCTTGCGACGATCGGAGCGCATGACGATTTTTCCGCTTTGTGGTTTGCGCCGTTCTGCTATATCCAACTTGGAGATGATTTTAATCCGCGAAATCATAGCTCGTTTATAGGTGTTAGCAATCTGGTGGGCAACGGCGCAGATTCCATCGATTCGATAGCGGATCTGTAGCGGAAGATTTCCCAGGCCAGGTTCAAAATGAATGTCGGAGGCCCCTTTGCGGAAGCCATCAAGCAGGATCTGGTTGACCAGCGTGATGATTTGCGAGTCAGTTTCGCTGATCGATGAATCGACCGTATCATCAGAGTCTTCTTCGACATTGATCTGTTCGTTGGACAGTTCGCCGATCAGATCGGCAATCTGTTCCTCGTTTTCACCACTGCCACCATAATGTTCTTCGATCGCATCGCGAATCTCCGAGGTCGGGGCGGCGACAAAGTCGATGGTTAGATTGGTGAAAAAGCGCAGGTTGTCACCGATGGTCGGATCGGTGGGATCTGAGGTTGCCACTGTCAATAGGCGGTTTTCCAGGCTTAAAGGCAGCACCTTTAATTGCATGACCATGCTTTTGGTCAGGGTATCCAGAGCTTCCGGGCTTGGCACGACGGTCTTCAGGTCTACGACCGTCATGCGAAACTTGGCGGACAGCGCCATCAGTAACTGTTCTTCGGTAATCATCCCCTTTTCTATCAGCAGCTCACCGACCCTTTTTTTCTTCCCTTCCGACTGGGTATTGAGGGCTGTTTCGACTTCTTCTCTGCTGATCAGCCCGGCCTGGATCAATAGATCACCAATTCTGACCTTCTTCAGGTTGGCAGGGGATGATTCAGTCTGTTGCGCCAGTTCCTCGATCTTTTCCGTTGTTACTGCGGACTCTTCAGCGAGGATTTCACCAACTTTACGTGATCGCAGCTTCTCTTGTTCGTTGAGAACTTCATCGATTATATTTTGCTGCAGCCAGCCGCGCTCTTCGAGAAAGTCGCTCAGCGGGCGTTCTTCACGGCGTTGCCGGATTCCTTGGGAAGTAAAGAAGATATTTCGATAGGATGCATCTTTATCGATGGGAAAAGCGTAGAAACCGCTTTTATAGTTTTGTGTCGGAACCCGTAAGTCGAAGTTGTCGCCGGTGGTTGTTTCGATATGCTCAACCAGTTCTCCCTCTTTGGTTGGCAGTTGCCAGCCGCTTTCGTCGAGAACCATGATATAGCATAGGTCTTCGAGGGGGATGCTGGCCTCTTCCGGGCAGCGCAGCAGTTCGACCAGTAATTGTTTGTCGCGTGGATGGAAGGGGCGTAGCAGGTTGACTTGTTCTTCACGGCCGGTCAAGAATTTGAGAATCAGAGGATGTTTCATTTAGTCGTCTCAGGAAGCGGGGAAGAAGAACCAATGCATCTCATCACAGATTATCGACAGACATCCCATCTCTACAACAGTGGCCTTGTGCTGTCAAATGGAAGTGCATTAATTTTCCCGTAAAAAAGGTGCAGAATGAAAAAGCCACCTGCAACTCAAAAGAATCGCGGTGGCTTGATAAAACGATCACTGACAATTTACGCAGAGGTCAGCTGATCGGGAGAGGCGCTTCTGTAAATTCGCGAATGAAGTTTTGCAGCCGACCCTGTTGCTCAGAACTCAGGTCTTTGAAATAGAGGCTGCCGCGCCGGACCGGAACCAGATTGTCACGTAAGCGATAGTCGGAGACGGTGCGCACGGGAACGGCATCGAGAATGAGTTCAAAATCATGATACAGGCTAACTTCTTTGATCTCGGAGCGTTTCAATTTCTGCCCGAGGTAGCGATAAGAGAGCCCACCTTCACTGATATCCATAATGTGATAAGGGAGAGATTCCGGGCCCTGGTCGATGAGAATTAAGGCCCGGTTGACGGCTTTGAAGCGTTGGTGGCTTCTAGCTGGCTGGTATGTGAGTCGACTTTCCATTTAGTGGCTCCTTCGCATGATTAATCCGCCCTTCGCTAAATTAAATATCATTGCACACATAATCATGTAATGCAGGAACTATGCCTTTGGGGGCTGACAAAGAGTGTTGGAGAACATAGTTGTCCACTGTTATAGTCTCGAGCAAGCCTGAAGTCTGGCTTAGCCTGTAGTTGCCGGTACCTTCGTGTATGTTGTTCATGGTACTTTCGCTTTAAAGATAGTGCAAAGGATTTATCCTCGAAAAGCGAAAATTTCTCAGTGTCGGGATTTTTGACAGTGAAGTTAGTGTAATGAAGTGTAGGCAAATAAATAAATGGGGCCTGCTGCTCGGCTTGGCAGTGCTCTGTCTGATCCTGATGTTTGTCGGTGGTCCCGGCCCCGATTCGTCGCGCACGTTCAGCTATGGTTGGGGGCTTGGGCATCTCTTTAGCTTTGCGCTTTGGACCTATCTTTATCTGAACTGGCGGAGCCCGCAAACGTTGCTGCGACTCGTTACGGAAGTTCTGTTCCTGACGTTGTTGCTCGGTGGGGGGACCGAGTTGTTGCAGGCCGAGATCGGGCGTGAGGCGACCTGGCAGGATTTAGGCAACGATCTGCTCGGCAGTGCGCTGGCCCTGGCCTTTTTTTCATCAATAAAAAACAGACTTTCGGCCCAGGGGCTCCTGTTGGTTAGGTTGCCGGTTCTGGCTTTGGTGTGCTGGGCTGTTTCCCCCTTTCTTAAAGTGACCCTTGATGAGGTGGTGGCCTGGCAGCAGTTTCCGCTCCTTTCCGGGTTCGAGACACCGCTGGAGCAAGGACGGTGGGGGGGCAACTCTCGGCGGCAATTGGCGTATCAGCATGTTTTCAGTGGCACGGCGTCGTTACAGGTCGAGTTGAACACCAAACGTTATTCCGGGGTCAGTTTGAGAAATTTCCCCGCCAACTGGAGCCAGTATCGGCTGCTGCGTTTTCGTGTCTATAATCCCGACAGCGACCAATTTCAATTTTACTTTAGAATCCATGACCAAGCCCATCGCAAGACCGGGAATCGCTATAGTGACCGTTATAATACCACGCTGGTCGCTTCGCCAGGTTGGAACGAGTTGGAGATCCCGCTGGCCAAGGTTGCGCAGGCCCCCAAAGGGCGAAACATGGACCTTGCGAAGATTGCCGGACTGACCCTGTTCGTTGGCAAGTTGGAGCAGCCACGCACCATCTATCTCGATGCGGTTGAGTTGGTCCGCTGATGGCTGACGGAGACTAACTTTCGCGCTGTGTGTATACCAATTGACATCGGTCGGAGATGGGCCTAAAATCGCCTCTTTTTTGCGACCGGTTTGGCCGCGCGGGTAAGAAAAGAAAGGTTGATGATGAAAGTATTAGTGACGGACGAAATCTCCAAGAACGGCTTGCTGCCGATTCTTGATGATCCACGGATTCAGGTCGATTTTAAGGTTGGGTTGCCGGTGGAAGAATTACACCAGGTGATCGGCGAATATCAGGCAATCATCACCCGCAGTATGACCCAGGTGGATCAGGCCCTACTGGATCGGGCTGAGAACCTCAAGGTTATCGCCCGGGCCGGGGTTGGCATCGACAATGTCGATGTCGATGCCGCCAGCAGCCGGGGAATTATCGTTGTCAACGCTCCTTACGGCAATGTTAACTCCGCTGCTGAGCATACCATGGCGATCATGCTTTCCTACTGCCGCAATGTGGCACTGGCCAATGCCAGTCTTAAAGCTGGCGAGTGGCAACGGGCGCCCTTTACCGGCCACGAGTTAAAGAATAAAACCATTGGTGTCATCGGTCTCGGCAAAGTCGGTGGTCGGGTTGCGCTGCGCTGTCGGGCATTTGAGGCCAATGTCATCACCTATGATCCCTATATCTCAGAAAAGCGCGCCGAAGATTTTGGTGTCAAACTGGTTTCGCTGGAAGACGTGATCCGTTTTTCCGATATCATCACCGTGCACACCCCGCTTAACGAAGAAACCCACGATTTGATCAACGCTGAGCATTTTGCCGGGATGCAGGATGGCGTTTTTATCGTCAACTGTGCCCGTGGCGGCATTATCAACGAGCAGGCAATACTCGATGCTTTGGAGAGTGGCAAGTGCGGCGGCGCGGCTTTTGATGTCTGGAGCGAAGAGCCACCGAAAACCGAGACGCTGAAAAAGCTGATTGGTCATCCAAAGATGCTGGTCACCCCGCACCTGGGAGCCAACACCTTTGAGGCGCAGAAAAATGTCGCCGTCGACGTCAGTAAGGAGATCGTCAATTATGTTGACGGCCGGCCGATGTCGAATGCAGTCAATATCCCGCGTTTCGATCCCGACCAGATGGAGCAGATGAAGCCCTACATGAAGCTGATTTCTGTTATGGGCGACTTTGTCTCCCAGCTGGCTCCGCCGAACCCGAACAAGATCACTTTCACCTATAATGGTAAATTGGCGCGATTCGACTGCACACCGTTAAGTGTTTGCGGTCTGGCTGCGTTGCTTAATCACTGTTCCGACCAGGAGGTGAATATGGTCAATGCCAACCTGATTGCGCGGGAGATGGGAATTGATGTCGAATCGGTACGCTCGACCTCGACCGACTCTTTCTCTAGCCTGATCACCTTGACGCTGGAAAGCTCACAGGGGAGGCGGACCATTGCCGGGACCCTATTCGAGGGCATTCCGAAGATTGTCAAGATGCGCAACTTCGATATCGACTTCCGTCCCGAAGATCACATGTTGGTAATGTCCTATGCCGACCGGCCCGGTTCCATCGGCAAGATCGGGACCATTCTCGGCAACGCCAACGTCAATATCGGCAATATGAGCCTCGGTCGGACCGAGAAAGCGGGAGAGGCGATGGTGGTTTTCTCCATCGATTCCCCGGCTGACGAGGCAACCATCAACGAGGTGAAAGAGGCGATCGGCGCTACATTTATCCGCTCGGTGCACATCAAGTAGTAAATTCAGCTCTGCATAATAAAAAAGGCGTGTCACCCCGATGTTGGGCGGCACGCCTTTTTTATTATGGTCTCTGCTCGAAGGCAGGGGCTCCGGTTTTGTAGGGGCGACCCATGGGTCGCCTGGGGAGTGGTGCCAGGGTTTTTAGCTAACGAACAGCGGTTGCTCACTGCGGGGAATGATGCCGCGCGCCTCTGCCCGGGAAAAAAGGGTTTCAATCGCCCGCAGCCCCTCTTCGCCGAGGTCGACGGAAAAGTCGTTGACGTAGAGTTGGATGTGGTTGCGAATGACGTCGTCTTCTAATTCTTGGGCATGCTGCCTGATATAGTCCTGCGGCAGTTGCGGGTTGGTAAAGGCATATTCGACGCTGGCACGCAAGGCACGATCAATCTGTTTGATCAGCTTCGGTCCCAGTGAGCGTTTTGCCAGGATGCCGCCAAGTGGTATCGGACAGCCGGAATCCGCTTCCCACCATTGGCCGAGATCGAGCACCTGGTGCAGCCCCTGCTGCTGGTAGGTAAAGCGCGATTCGTGGATGATTACTCCGGCATCGGCCCGTCCTTCACTTATCGCGGCCATAATTTGGTGGAATGGCAGAATCAGTAGGTCCTCGTATCCTTCACCATAAAGTTGCAGCAACAGGTTGGCCGTTGTCAGCTTCCCGGGGATGGCAATCCGCTTGCCGCGCAACTGTTGCATGTCGGTTGCTTGTCTGGAAATCACCAGCGGGCCACAACCTCGACCCAGTGCGCCACCGCTGCGAAGAAGACAGTATTCTTTCCGCAGATGACCGAGTGCATGATAGGAGATTTTCGTCAGGTCGAGTTCACCCGCAAGGGCAAGATGGTTGAGTGTTTCGACATCCTCCAGCCGTTCCTTGAAGCTTGTTCCGGGACAGGGGATTTTGCCGTGGACCAAACCATAAAAAATGAAGGTGTCGTTCGGGCAGGGGGAATAGCCCAGGGTTAAGTGCTGCATGTTCAGTCCTGTTTCTCCGGCCAGCGTTGCAGCAGTTTGAGCAGGCCCTGCTGGGCCGCTTCTGCTCCGCGGACGATATCCCATTGTTGTGGATCACGCGTGCCGGTCGGGTTTGAAATGCCGCGCAGTTCCAGCAGGGGCAATTGGTATTCGGTGCACACCTGCGCAGCTGCCGCACCCTCCATGTTTTCACAGATGCCGCCGGTTCGTTGGTGGAGCTCATCACTCAAGAGGGCGTGGCCGCTACAGCAATTTATGCTGACGAAGGGGCCGAAGCGGGCCTCTGGTAGGACCTGTTGTGCCCAGTCGGTCAGGCCTGATTGCAGGGGATGGCGTTGCTGGTTAATCAGCATCAGCTCTGGCTGCTGGGGGATGTTGAGTTGTTCAAGGGGGATGAAGCGATCTTCAGTCGCTACGCCGAGGTCGCCGCAGATCTCTTCGCTGGCCAACGCCAGATCGCCGTTTTGCAGGCCGCTTCCGGGGTAGCTCCCGCCACAGCCGCAGAGCAGGACTGCTGACGGCGAGTAATTTTCCAGCAAGCGGGTCAGGCGGATCGCCATGGCGTTTTGACCGACGCCGCTATGGGCCAAAAGGAGTTCCTGGTCGCAGAGACTGCCAGAAAACAGCTGCCAGGAGCCGAGCTGAACGGTGCTGCGGTTTTGCAGCTGTTGACGAAGCAGGGCTGTTTCCAGCGGGACGGCGGCAATGATCAGCAGCATGGGACCATCAGCGTTTGAACCAGTCTTGCCGGATCAGATCGCGGCGCAGGTCGATTCCTTGGTTGCGGACGATTCCCTGGTACCAGAAACGTTCCTGTTGCAGTTTTGGCTGCGAAGGGTGGTCGAGGCGGTTACGGCGATCGATCAGAGCATTCTGCAGAGTTTTGTCCGGCTCGGAGACAATCGAACCGATTTTATCCGCCAGTTGCTCGGGAGCCACTTCGATCACCAGTTGAATGGTGTCGCGAATTTTCAGCCCCTGACGGTACTCCCAGAGATCGCCCTCAAAACCATTTTCACACTCGGTGACAAAATCGCTCCAATCAAGCAGCAGGCTGCCAAATTCGATCTCTGCCAGTTCGTCGTCTGGAATTTCACGCTTGACCAGTTCGGCGATCTGTTCCTGCTCTTTGCGAGTCAGAAAAAACGACAGTCCCTCTTCAACCTGGTACATGTCGAGAGACTCAATCATGTCTTCACAAAAGAGGTTTGAATCGAGATCCTTATCGCTGAAGTGTTGCAACTCATCCGGCAGGTTTTGCTCTGTTAAGCCGAGTAGGGACAGGTGATCATGGCCGAAGTCCGCGGGCAAGGTCAGTCGTTGGGAGTGAGGGATCTGGTGCTGGTGCAGAAAATTGGACAGGCGCAGGTGGTTGTCGGTGAAAAAGGTCATCACTTTTTCTTCCGAATAGAAGAGCTCCAGCCCTTTGCGATTGTTGGCCAAACCAAAGCCGACAAAGCCATCATGAACCATTCGGCTGAGATAGGGGCTGACCAGCTTGAGCAGTTCCTGAGTCGGCATATAGGGTGAATAGTGAACCACCGGTGCCGGTCGTTCGGCTGAACCACTGGGGCGTAAAATAAGCGCTTCTTCCGGATAGTGCTCGAGGATAAAAAATGCCTCGTCCGGCAAAAAGCGGCTAAAATCACAGAAGATGGGCGCAACTTTGTTGGCATTAACCGCTGCTGTAAAGCGATAGGCATTATCGCAGCCTTCCAGCAAGGCCATTTCAAACCCTTCGCACTGCTGGGGGGCAGCAACCGGTTTATCGTGCCAGCGTTTTAGGCCGGCGGGAAATTTGAGGAAATTTGACAAGGGCAACCCTTTGTTCGTCTTGCTTGTAGAAATAAATACTGACTGCATAATTAGTGGATTTTCCCCGTCAAGTCAACCTGCAGATGTGTATGACGGGGAGGTTTGATTCGTCGTGTGTAAATTAAATGTTTTTTAAAAATGCCGGGAAACACCTTGATATGAGACTTTTTAAATGATATATAAAACTTTGTGCTTAAACTACGGCAAGGAGACACTACATGCTTGGTCCCCAGTCCTCTCTGGTGATGTACGACGAGGAGTACCAGCGTATTCTTGTGTTGCTGGAAAAACTTCTTCGTGAATCAAACTCAAAGGTTATCTTTCTGGTTGATAAAAATGGCCAGCTGATTGCTGCTACTGGGGAAACCGCCAACCTCGATACCACCAGCCTGGCTTCTTTGACCGCAGGCAATATCGCTGCAACCGGAGGTCTGGCCAAACTCATTGGTGAGAAGGAATTCTCCATTCTGTTCCACGAAGGGGAGAAGGATAATCTCCATATCTCCATTGTCGGTGGCAGGGTCATTCTGGTCGTCATTTTCGACCAGCGGAGTTCCCTTGGCTTGGTTCGGTTGCGGGTTAAAAAAGCAAGTGCTGATCTGGCGACAGTGTTTGAAGACTTGGCACGCAGGTCCGAAGTTGCAATGTCTCCGACCGCTGGTTCGGCCAGTCCCTTTGCTGAAATCACCGACGACGATATTGATAATCTTTTCAACTGATTGAGGTTCGCAGGATGTCATTCATTAACTATGCATCGCGTGAGATCAACTGTAAGATTGTCTATTACGGTCCCGGTCTCTGCGGCAAAACAAGCAATCTTCAATATATTTACCAAAAGACGGCAAGCGATGCCAAGGGGAAGATGATCTCCCTGGCGACGGAGACTGAGCGGACGCTTTTCTTCGATTTTTTGCCTTTGGCACTCGGCGAAATCCGCGGCTTCAAGACCCGGTTTCATCTTTATACCGTTCCTGGGCAGGTTTTTTACGATGCCTCGCGAAAACTGATCCTCAAGGGTGTTGATGGCGTTGTCTTTGTGGCCGACTCTCAAGAGGTACGACTTGATGCCAATATTGAAAGTCTGGAAAACCTGAAAGATAACCTTGAAGAGCAGGGTTTCGATATCGAAAAGATCCCCTTTGTCATTCAGTACAATAAACGCGACCTGCCGGAGGTTTCTTCCGTCGCAGAGTTGAGTGATTTGCTGAACCCACGCAAGGTCCCCGAGTTGGAGGCCTGCGCAACGACCGGGGAGGGGATTTTTGAAACCCTCAAATCGGTCGCCAAGCTAGTATTGACCGACTTGAAAAAAGGAGGCTGAAAAGTCTCTGTAAAAAAATCTTGACAGCGGTGAATCAATCCCATATATTCCGTCACCGCAACACGCTATTCCCTTTTAGCTCAGTTGGTAGAGCAGGTGACTGTTAATCACCTTGTCGCAAGTTCGAGTCTTGCAAAGGGAGCCATACAATCCAAGGGCTTACAGACGTTAAAATCTGTAAGCCCTTTTTGTTTTTCTGCCCAGGTAGCAAGATAGGTAGCAAGTTTTTTTCGTTACTCTATTTTTTCGTTACCCGTTACCCCATTTTCTAATAATTCAATTCTTGGCGGAAAACAGCTGCATAAGTTGATATGACCCTGAAGGTACGTGGTTTGTTCTGTTCTTCCGTTATTTTTTCAAATTTCACATGGAGTCAACCAGCGGTGCGGCGGTAATTCCCTTCGCTGGGAAATTTAGCTCTATTCCATTTTTCCATTCCATATTCAAAAAAAATCCCGCACACGCTGCCCGGGGCTGTGCGCCCCTTATGGGGGAAACCCCTCAGAAGGACCCAGCCCATATGAAAATAGAAAACAGCAATATGTAGAGTCTTTCGTTTTGGCTTGTTTGAGACTTTCTGCTGTCTCCCCTTTCTGGGTATGCTGGTGTGGTCAAGATCATCGTGGTTGAGAGTTTTTTCTGCGGATGTTTCATGATCCACCGGGGGTGGGGGGGATGTCGTTCTGAGAGGCAGGTCGATAGCCAGAAGAAGTGCTAGGTGGCGTTGTGCCGGGGTGAAGCATTGCAACCTAGGGAAGAGCATGGAGTGCAATGCCTTTATTGATTGTGGGCCGGTCCTGTCCCCCTTGCTCTAGTGTTCGATTCCATAGGTGTTTATTTTTTAGGGGTACGTGCAATAGTGGCTGTAGCTGGTTCATGTTCAAGCTCCAGGTTATTTAATAGCCATCCGGTATCAATTCCGGCGGCGGGTGTGATCCGCATATGCTTGCTCAATGACTTTGTACCCAATGGGATTTGTTTTTCGCCCATGAGGGGATAGGGCCTCAGCGCAGTAACGCCGCTTCTCGTTTGTCTGTGTCAGAGCCCCTGATTGCCAGAATGGGTTGACCGGGCGCAATGTTGTAGCGCGGTTCTATAAGGGGGCATTTCAGTAAGTCAAAATGCTGGGCTATTGCTTCAGATGTTGAGCCTAAGCTGATACGTCCGCACATGGGTTGAATTGTATCGCGAATAAATGGAAATTTTATTTATTGAAATTAGTTCGAGTTCACCACGCAGAGCTGTGCAGAGTTCTTTCGCGAGTTTCCCCTGCTTGCTATGCTCTTTTTCCTGTGGACGAAGAGTACGAGAAAGGCTAGTGTTCACAACTAGTTAAATTTAAGTCTGTTGATTTTGACTCTGGGAGGGGTAGTAAATGTCAACGCTATTTGTAATTCTTCTTTTTTTCGGAATCGCTGTCCTTGCGATTCTCTTTCTCAAGTCCAAGCTTTCCAAGTCGCATATTCCTGAAGAATCGGCCTCTGACGATTTCCCCTACCAGGCGCAGGATGCTTTTCTGACCCCTGCCGAGCGCTCCTTTTTTGGCGTGCTGGAGCAGGTGGTTGGTGATTCGTGTCGTGTCTTTGCCAAGGTGCGCATTTCAGACCTTTTGGCCGTGAAGAAGGGGCTGGAAAGTCGGGATCGGGTTTCTGCTCAAAATAAGATCAATTCAAAGCATGTGGATTTTGTGCTCTGCGATATTGACCGCGTTTCGATTCTGGCGGCGATTGAACTGGATGATAAATCGCACGGTGCGAAAAAACGGCAGGACAGAGACTTCTTTGTTGATGAGGCGTTTAGGGCTGCGGGCGTTCCGCTGCTACGCATGCCAGCCCAAAAAGGCTATTCACTTTCTGAAATAAAGTCGCTTGTGTCGGCCACTGTCGGACTGGAGAAGCTAATAACCGAAACTTCGGTGGCTGAAACTTCGGTGGCTGAAACTCCGGTGGCTGAAACTCCGGTGGCTGAAACTCCGGTGACTGAAACTCCGGTGACTGAAACTCCGGTGACTGAAACTCCGGTGACTGAAACTCCGGTAACTGAAACTCCGGTAACTGACGCTATTGCCCCGATCTGTTCCGCATGTGAAAGCAAAATGGTTAAGAGGCAGGCGAAAAAAGGGAAGCATGCCGGAAGTTATTTTTGGGCGTGTTCAGCCTACCCAAAGTGTAAGCAGATAATTTCGATTTAGTAAGAGGGTATTTTGAGCCCCCTGTGTTGCGGCAATGGGGATGAACTTAAATGCGTATTAAAGTCATTCATTCTTTGAGCGTTCTCGTTTGCAGAATCAAGGCTTTGCGGTGAAAGAGGTGAATATGAGTGCCATTGATGTCGTGAAAATCGAGGATAATGATGTTAAAAAAATATTAGCATTAGAAGAAAGCCATTTCGCGGATCTCAAGGCAATTGAAATTGCTCCTGCAAAACTCACCAGATCAATATCCGCATTTTCGAATGCAGAAGGTGGCGAACTTTATATCGGTATTGATGAGAATGAACAAGGCCGGAACTGGCGAGGCTTTAATAATATTGAAGCTGCAAATCCTTTTATTCAAACATTCGAAGAATTTTTCCCTCTCGGAAAGGGGTATTTGTATACTTTTCTTCGGGCGAAAGGCGAGCCAGGGTTGGTTCTCAAAGTTGACATTGAGAAGAGTCGAGAAGTTCGATCAGCTTCAAATAAAATAGTTTTTATAAGGCGTGGAGCACAAAATCTCCAAGTTAAATCTGAAGATGCACTAGCGCACCTTCGAAGATGCAAGGGCCTCACATCTTTCGAAACAGAAACAGTTGCCGTGGATTCAGATGTCATTACTGATTCACTGCAAATTACTGAGTTTATGATGGAAGTTATTCCTTCTTCAGAAGCTAAACCGTGGCTAAAAAAGCAACAACTTATCAGAGACGACAACCCTACGGTAGCAGGCATTGTCCTTTTTGCTGATGAGCCTCAAGCCATATTGCCGAAACGATGTGGAATCAAACTCTACCGCTATAATTCTAAAGAAGCAGAAGGTGCAAGAGAAACGCTTGCCTTTGATCCAATCTCAATCGAAGGAAGTGCATATTGTCAGATATATGAGGCAGTTGCTAAGGCTGCTGAATTAATTGAATCTGTGCGTATTATGACAACAGAGGGCCTTCAAGCTGCCCAATACCCAAATGAAGCGTTACATGAAATTCTAACAAATGCTGTTATTCATCGTGACTACAGCATTCCAGATGACACCCATATTAGGATTTTTGATAATCGAATTGAAGTTCTAAGCCCTGGAACCCTTCCTGCACACATTACTCCGGAGAATATCCTCGATGAACGTTTTTCACGTAATGGTGTTATTGTGCGGCTTATTAATAAATTTCCAAATCCACCCAATAAAGATGTTGGTGAAGGCCTAAATACTGCTTTTTCCGCAATGCGTAATATGAATTTAAAAGACCCAATCATTGAACAGCAGGGGCAATACGTTAAGGTGATACTGAGGCATGAATCACTTGGAAGGCCACAAGAGCTTATTTTAAAGTATCTTGAAACACATGAGTTTATTGCAAATAGAGACGCTCGCGAAGTTGGCAATGTTAGTTCTGAAAATGCTATGAAGCATATCTTGCAAAAAATGGTTACAACTGGTGAACTTGAAGTCGTCAAGGGGAAAACTGTATTCCAAACAAAATATCGTAAAGGGGCACAGGGCTAACCCAATCCCTCTCGGGAAATGTTTAGCTTGTTTATTAAATTTGCAACTCTTCTTCCCAGTGTCCAGACCCTTCAGTCACGGGGAGCCGTTCGGGAAACGAACAGCAACGCATAAGATTTCCTAGATTACGTTCCTTATAGAACACCAAGCGCCCACGATTACGATGTTGTGGGCGTTTTTCGTAGTACGTAATAAAGGTAGGCACTTTCGCTCAGCGAATTTCAAACGCTGCAAATAGCGGAATGCGGTTAATCTTGTCCTGGGTTATACTCTCGAAAAAATAGGAGTAACTTCAGTGACAGATAAGCAACAGTCCACCAGCGAAAATAGTAGCCCCAAAATGCCAATGTTTACGGAATCGGTAGCGGCAGGCTTCCCCAGTCCCGCAACTGATTACTGTGAATCCCGCCTCGATTTAAACGATCTCTGCGTAAAGCACCCCGCTGCGACATATTTCGTCCGTGCGCAAGGCGACGCTATGATAGATGCAGGGATCTATCCGGGTGATGTGCTGGTTGTGGATCGTTCCCTCACCGCCAAGCATGGTGACATCGTAATCGCTGCCCTGAACGGTGAGCTGACGGTCAAGAAGCTGGAACAAAACCCAAGTTACGTTTGGTCCCAATGAACGACCAATACTCCCCCGTCGAGATCCCTGAAGAAACAGATATTGAAATATTCGGCGTAGCGACAACCGTCGTCCACTCGCTAAAAAAACTATGAGCTCAGTCTTTGCCCTGGTTGACTGCAACAACTTTTACGCCAGTTGTGAACGGTTGTTCGAGCCCTCGCTAAAAAACACCCCGATCATTGTTCTCTCCAATAACGATGGCTGTGTTGTCGCTAGAAGCCCAGAGGTCAAAGCTCTGGGAATCAAGATGGCGGTCCCGGCGTTCAAGATCGAGCAACAGATCAAGCAGCACAACATCAAGGTCTTTTCCTCCAATTACGCTCTCTACGGTGATATCTCATCACGGGTCATGGCAACCCTCGAATCACTGGCTCCGCAGATCGAGGTTTACTCCATCGACGAAGCGTTTTTGAACCTGAGCGGTTTTAAGCTGATGGGGTCATTGGAAGAATACGGCCAAAAGATTAGACAAACAGTCGGCCAGCACGTAGGGGTTCAGGTCTGTGTCGGTATCGCGCCGACCAAGACTCTGACGAAACTTGCAAACCATGCAGCCAAAAAATATGCAGCGACCGGCGGTGTCGTTGACCTGACTGATCCTATCCGACAACGGAAGTTGATGAGCATCACTCCGGTTGACGAGGTCTGGGGTGTCGGCCGGAAGAATGCCGAAAAGCTGAAACAGCTGGGGATAAAGACCGTGCTGCAGTTGGCACAGATGGATAAGAGCAGAGCACAGAGACTTTTTTCAATCGTCATGGTCAAGATCATCGATGAATTAAACGGCCTCGAACGGTTCTCGCTTGAAGATAGCCCAACCACCAAGAAGCAGCTAATGTGTTCCCGCTCGTTTGCTGAACGGATGACAGAATACGATCCGCTGCGAGAAACCGTCTGCGAGTTCGCCGCTAGGGCCGCAGAACGTCTGAGAGGTGAAGGGCAGGTGTGCAGCGTTGTTAACGTGTTCATTCGCACCAGCATGTTTAATGCGCATGAGCCATCTTACTCAAACGCTGCAACAGCCAAGCTATCCACACCCGCTTCTGACACCAGAACCATTCTAAAAGCCGCAACCGACCTGTTCGATTCGATTTGGAAAGAAGGCTACCGCTACGCCAAAGCCGGGGTGATGCTGGGAGATTTCTGCGATCCAAATAAAGTTCAATTAGATCTGTTTGCCGACCCAGTGACCCAAGCCAGCGATGACGGCCTGATGTCAGTCATCGACAAAATCAACCTAGGGGGGCGCGGAACAGTATGGTTTGGAGGGCAGCAGCCCAAAGAAGACTGGTTTATGAAGCGAGCGAATCTTTCACCGGCCTATACGACCAGGTGGGAGGATTTGCCTTTGGTGAGTTAACAGTGCGGTCAAGTTTTCTAAGGGCACAATACAAATTTCTCGCAATTCATCAATAAAGGAGTCCAGCCAAGCGGAGGGGGATGTAAGGCTGGACTCTTCAGTTAGGAGCATATAGCCCCTCCAGATTCATTGATCTTGATACGGTTCAGGTATTGAGATTAATGTCACTGTCTGACAAATTCCTGAATCCACGTATTGAAACTTACAAGTTTTGAGAATGGATGACCTCAATGTCTCGAATCAGATAAGTGGTTGAAAATAGGAAAGCCTAAAGTCGATGAATCGAGGCTTTCCTGATGCCAAACGTTACAACTCAAAACTGTCCGATATTCTTAGGGCGATTCATTCGGACTTATTTCATGTGCTGTGACTGGTGACGCTTGCGAGTAGTGAAGCCCTTACCTCAGGTCATGTAAGTGAGCAATAAACTTGTCATATTCACCAACAGATAACATCATAGATTTTTGAAAAGCAGTCATCTTAATAGACATTTTATAAATTCTAGTTTTCCCGCTGCCTTTATATCGTAGCTCTTCGATGACATTGCAGCTTAACAAATCAGGAAGGATATCATCCATAAATCGAGCACCATCAAGGCCTAGTCTAATTCTAAAAACCTCATCTGTAACAGTTGTTGACCTCATAAACGCTCTGACTGCTTTTTTGCAAATTGTTATTCTGTCATCCTCTTCATTACTAACCTCTATATCATTGTGGCAGCCATTATCTATTTCGACATTAATCCCTACGCTACAGAGATTTTCAACAATTGAACGTGGATTAAACCATGATTTTTCGCTGTCAATATTAAAGATACTTTTCGGTGCCAAGCTTCTAAACACAACACTATCGACGATTGAATTTACAGATATATGGAACTTGTCGATAGTACAATCATCAAATATAATATTTCTAAGTGTTAAGCTGCACATATCAATATCGTAAAAAACACATTTCCTGAATGTAATATTATCAAGGACTTTCCCAGAAAACGAATCTGATGGATAATATAAGGACTCTAAAACAATCCCATTGCCATCAATACCGTTCAGCAAATGGGTGATAAGAGAACTACAGTTTTCTTTTATATACGATGTTCCCCCCTCGCTGGTAGCGGTCCTCACCAAATCCTTGACGGCGTTTAAGGGTTCAACTTCTCTAGATTGAAGCGCCAATGCAATCACCTGAAAGACCATGTCTGGCATCGAGGACTTTCTGAAAACAGCCTTAATGTCAGCAGTAGAATTTTCAGCAATTAGGCTTGCAATCCTGTCCCCCAGAAAGAAATACTTAAACTCATCATGATCAAACCCAAAGTCCCCCTTCTTGTCAGATTTAACTATCAGGGCATGCTGGATGATTCGCTCTGAAACCTGCCTTGATATATTAGAATCTTTCCCCAATGCATCACATGCCATTTCAGATATCATATTAAAGACAGGAGCCGAAAGAGAATCTGTTGAATTAAGCCACATCTCTTCGGCAATTAAGGATAGGATAAAATAATGGTCACTAACTGAGATTAAGGGTTTAGCCGCATCGCCAGTCTTATCTATCCACTTCTCTATTGCCTCTCTTTCAATCAAAACATCTATAAACTGCCTAAAGTAATCCTCTGTATCTATAGATAGCTTGTCTATGATGCTGTCAATTGATGTCTCTTTTATTACAGTAAAAAGTCTCTTAACAAGAACAGCCCTAGAGATAAGGGGATGATCATTAGATTTAAGTTTTGCAACTAAAAGATCGTACAAAGTATCGACATTTTCTATCTTACGACTTAATCCATACTCAATAAACTGCTTACGGCTCCACCTACTTAAAGATAATTTTGAAAATTCAACATCATTATCACAAAACGTATCAAACAATTGAAATTGGTTATTTATATCCTTGAATTCGAAATACGCTTTCCTTGCTGCAATAATTAATGACCCCTGAGACTTTAGCTCACCAACCAAGGATCCAAGGGCAGATATGGCATCCTTGCCAGATGAACTCTCGATGAACATCTCCTCAAATCCATCAAGGGCTAAGACCAGTGCACCCATCCTTACAAGCTCAATAACTGAATCAAAGTACAAATATGGAAATCTAAACTTATTTGTCAAAGTACCAACGACAACATCATCAAACCTAACAAAAGGACGACCACCAAGAGATACTGGCAAAATAAGATAGTCACTCTTTTTATTTTTAAATTTTTCAGCCTGCAACCGCGCAATGTGGTTAATTAGTGTCGTTTTACCTTCGCCAGCATCAGACGTAACATATATTACGTTGGTAGCTGCAACTATAGGCGAATCAATTCGCTCCACTAGATAATTCGCGACTTCATCTATGTGCTTTACGGTATTGCTTGGATTAATATTTACACTGTCAAGGTAATCCCCACTTGCCTCTACATAGTTTTCATCACAACCTATAGAACTAATCAATCGATCAGCAAGGATCGGCAGCTTTGCCAACCTTGCAACTATCCACTTTTCAGCTGGAAGCGCCCCACCACCATCATCTACATAAACATCATAATCGCGATAAGTTAACTCCGCTTCGATTATATCATCCCTGACCTGCATCATTAACTTGCCTGCAGAAAAATCAATATCCTCGGGATTGTCTGAAAAAAAACGCAATAACTGCCTAAAAGTACTTATCTGCACAATACACCTCTATATGTTAATGTAGCTATAGCTACCAGCAGAGCGGCCAAGGGCATGAAAATCCCAATTTCTATTTGTCTTCCCGCTTAGGTGCAGGACAGAAACCCCACTGTCAACAAGTCGCAACACTGCAGGAAAGAGGTCATCGTCCGAACTCACAATCCCAACCAAATCAACATCAGAACCTCTAAATTCCAACAAGTCAACGCACATCATTGTATCAACCTGTTTCTGTTCTTCTAATCCCACCATGTCATCTACTTTTGCCGGACAATTACCACTGGGACAGACACCTGACGTTAGAGTTTTCCAGACAATCTCAAGCCCACAATTATCCTTTCTGCACCCCATAGAGCTTGGATGTTTAGACCTCTTAAGGAAAGAAACATCTCTCTTCCTTCTAGTATTATATATATCCAGCCCTCCCCTATAGCTCAACCCAGTTGTTATCTCTACCCTAGCCAATATTTTTTTCTTTTCGTGTTCGCCGAGAAAGACCTCAAAAGCTTTTGGAAAAGATGATCTGATTTTGGCTGACAGGTCCAGAGCAGTTTTTGTCATTTTCCTACCAGAAAACCATCCGCCATAAATTTTAAACTCTAAGGCATCAACATTAGCAATATTTACAAAATCAATCTTATCTATGATTCGATCAATTATGTATTCAATGTCCGCCCTCTTGGCACCTTTCCAATCGGAAACAAGGTTGTCGTAATCAACAATAATCTTCATCTATTTCTCCATAAGCAGTGGCTCAAAATCAAAAAAGGAGCACCACGAAATTAAACTAGGAATTAAACAAGGGACACTGCCCATATTTCTGAGTGATTTTGAAAGCCACTGGACATAAATGAATTGCCAACAGTTTCCTAGGTATAGCTAAAAAAAACCATCTCCCCAAATATGCATTTGAAAGAAATGGCTTCTATTAATTACTAATTGCTGTCCACACTGCCGCCCCTACAGATAGATATCAATTCATTGTTCGATACTGGCCAAGCCAGTTCATTTAGTCAAGATTCTTTTGAGCAAAGGAATAAGCAAGGTAATGACTGATCAGTTATGCCCCGGTTACGGCCTTTCTCACCGGGAAACAGTTTACTTACTCTCACAGCCTCCCTCAATCCAATCTGAAGACCATTCTCAAAACTTTGGAATTGATCGACAGCAGACCGAGTGGATCTGTTGACTTGAGAGCCAGATAGAGCAAAATCGCTTCTGGAGCGACACCGCCATAAGCCTACCCTGCCGAAAAAAATCAACTATTCCCATCCAGATTGTCTCGAAAGTCCGTATCAAAAAGGCCCTCCCGCTAAACTGCTGAAATTACAACAAAGCGAAAGGGCCGATTTTGGGTTCCAAAAGTGGGGCAGTGAGAATGAAGTCACAATATTTGAGATTCAAAAGTGCCTATTTGGCTTGCGGTGTAGTTAGAGAGCGAAAACAAATCAGTCCCGTTTCCCCCAAAACAGTGGTAGCAGGTTTGCGGTTCACTCCAAGCATCTAAGCATCCAAGCAAAGCTTACTGTACAGGCTGTTGAGCCAGAAACAAAGTGTTCGAAACGCCCGCCCTGTTTGGCCTGGCCCAAACAGCAGCCTTTTCTCATGTCGCTATAAAAAGCAAAATTCAGCCACCTAGGACTGTCCCAAAACTTTAGACGCTCAAGGTCTCTTCTAGGTTGGAGTTGGTGATTCAAGAGGCGTGCACTTGAATGGTTTCCCCTCAGTACTTTCATTGGTAGCAAGATTGGTCTTTATCAAGGTCCGATACCAATCTGGCCCATTCCGGGAAAGCTTTATGCCAATAACCCATGTATGTTGTTCCAGCAAATCCCTTGAAATCCCAAGATGTTTTGCTAACAACATTGGGAATTCAACTGTATTGAGATTGTGAAGGTCTGGACATGGGTTTATTTTAGTTGGCTGTACCTGAGGGAAAAGGTAAATG
Organism: Desulfuromusa ferrireducens; assembly: GCF_055389805.1. NCBI lineage: Bacteria > Pseudomonadati > Thermodesulfobacteriota > Desulfuromonadia > Desulfuromonadales > Geopsychrobacteraceae > Desulfuromusa > Desulfuromusa ferrireducens. The sequence goes on along the minus strand of NZ_AP042415.1, from coordinate 689,998 downwards.
CATGGTATTATGCCTCCAGCAGGAGCTCCTGGACAACTACGACATTGGGTTCCGCAAAATTGATCCCAGACAACAAGAACGTCATACCTTTTTGATTGCTCCGACTTATTTACCATCACCTTAACTAATCGACCAATAATTGACTGAACCTGCCTTTGCATAGGAACCTGAACTGCGCCGGTCAGCTGGCACCAGATAACAAGCTCATCGCAACCAATGGGGCGATGCGTTAGAGTTACGCTGTTACCTTCTCCTCCTTTTGATTCAACTACTATCTTGTGGCGAGAATTGGATAGCAATGAAAAATCATAGCGACTTCTGTCCGCAGTACAGTCTTCATAATCCAGTATTAACTCTTTTTTCTTCAGTTCATCTAGCACAGCACAAACAAAGGCTTCTCTTGCATTGCCGTCATCCGATCTAAACTTGCCAGTTAGAGATGCTACCGCACTCGGCAGTATTGCCGAATAAACCTCCTCATCATAATTGACGGCATCCAAGAGGCTGTTTGATGGATTTTTGAGGTGATCAGCAAGAGCGTTAGCTTTTTCAACTAATGTTGGATTGTTTGAACACTTAGGAATCTTAAGGGTTTGCTGCTTGTTTCCTTTGGCACCCATGGCCCAAATCCTCCTGTGCAATAAAATGAGCCCTAGGCTCAACAATTTCCCCCTCGGAGGTAAAATCCTCTTGAACATCAAAGAAGGCGTGGCGGATCGTTAAAGCCACATGATAAGCCAACAAAGGAGGAACCGCGTTCCCTACTTGAAGGTACTGAGACTCAAATGACCCCTTAAATACAAATGAATCAGGGAACGTCTGGAGTCGCGCACACTCTCGCACGGTAAGCTGTCGCGGCTCACTCGGATGCAGGTAATACCTTGGCGAATAGAATGAAGGTTGTATGGTATAGGAAGGGCTGTCCCAATGAACTCTGCGATACTTCTCATAATTGGCCTTCGATATGTCATAAAATCCGTTCCCTCTCTCTGCAAGGAAGCCTCGCAGTTCAAGGGATTTCATCATCTTTTCGACCTCACCATGCTGCATTTGTAAAATTTCAGATACTTGTTGGGCTGATAATGGATTGGCATCATTGCTTTTTTTACCGTTTATGTAGGTAGCGTATTTTGAAAGGCGGCGATTTCGCGCAACTGCTTCGAGAAGCGCTTTCTCTCTATCAGAAGTAGCCCCGAATACCGAAGGTATATTCCATGTCCGCACAGACGTCCAAGCATGCCGATTATTGCAAAGTTTCTGGCCTGGTCCAATATGCTTAATTATCTCTTTGTCACTCTTCCGAAGAAGTTTCTCATCGATTTCATGATTAGGGATTCCGCCTAAGGAAACAATATCTCCTATGGTTTCTCTGACTGTCTTGGCTTTGTCGCCACTGAAGCTAGAGTTAAGGGGCAAGGGCGAGCTTGGATTAGGATTAGGCCGATTCTCACGGTTTCCCACAATAAAAACACGTTCACGTTTTTGAGGAAGTCCAAATTCCGTGGCATCAACAAGGAATACATCTACTTGGTAACCGGCATCTTCAAAATCGCTTTTAATTCGCTCTATCGCCCGCCCTCCTCCAAGGCTCAGAATGCCTCTAACATTTTCCGCAACAAAAACCTTGGGCTTCTTAGCTTGAACAACACGGAGCATTTCTAGATATAAGGCATTTCGCCGATCATCTTCCTTTCGAATTGAACGGGCAACTGAGAAGCCTTGGCAGGGAAATCCTCCTATAATTACATCCGCATCAGGAATAGTATTTGTATCGATGTCCTCAATTGGACCCTCAAAGACTGTACTACGATTAAAATTATGGCGGTAAGTTTGGCAAGCCGAAGAATCAATATCGTTTGCCCATATAACATCAAATCCAGCCTTCTCAAATCCGACATCTTTGCCGCCGGCACCTGAGAAAAGACTTACGACTGTTGGGCGAGCTATTGAGGTCATCGAAAAAACATCTCCCTAAATTTATAAAGCAAAAATTACTTAAATATAGAAGTTCAACCGGTATTGATCTAATTACGTTAAATTAGGGCCAAAAGTGCTTTATGTCGCATTCCCAGATAACAAGATATCATCATCCTTTTTTCAATTCACGCTTGAGAGGAGAAACGATATCCATGGCAAGCACTCAAATAAAAAGAATGCCCCTGATTGCGTTGCATTATGTCAAATCAACCAAGAGGCAAGAGGCCCACAAACCACTGACCAAAATAACACAGAAGCAGGCCTTCCCCCATTTAATTTTATGGTTGCGAAGTACATTTAAGATACTGGGAAATCCCTTGGCATCTGATGTCCCAAGCTATCGGCAATTATTATATGCGCTGCACTAGGGCGGAAATTAATCTGTCCCGTTTTCGCCCACAGCGAATAGGGTCAGGGCGAGAAGAGCTTTTTTTATCAAGCACCCTCCGGAGAAAATGGCAGTTTCAGATCAATGATATTGAAAGTAATTTCTAGGTTGGGTGAAGTCAAGAAGGGTTTTCTTAATGGCAATTGCACCTTTCCCACGGCGCTGATCACTACGCCAGAGTCACCTAACCCGTACGGAGTCACAAAGCTATGGAATTTACCAAGGGCCGAAAAACCTACTTCGACACCTTAATCACCATTTTCTGAAATCGTGTCAAAAGGGGTTCTCACAAATCCAAGGACTTTTGAAATGAGGTGGCCAGCTTTAGATCAGAATCCCCGCCGGGTTTAATCAGAACAAACACCGATATTTGCCTGCATGGTGAGGATTCATTTCATGCTTGGGTTGACGGGTGCAGTTGACGGTGTTTGCGGGTCGGATCGCTGCCGATCAGGTCACTTTGCCCTGAATAGGGTGAATCTTCGTGCAGGCAGTGCCGGGTGAAGAATCGGTGTTCAATGTGTCCGGGGGCTATGGTGCGATCAGGCTAGCCGCGACAGTGCGGTGGCGTTAACTGCAATAAACAACGCTATGGCAGCATTCTTGACTGTTGTCGTTGATATATCCACTTGAAATCGGGAGGTTTCTTTCGTGGTCGACTTCTCCGCTTCTTTTTGTGAATGTGTGGCAACGCATTGCAACCTATGGCAGTGCATAGGCCGTAATGCGTTGGAGCGGTTCAACCCGTTTTGCATTATTGTTTGATTCCGGCGGCGGCTGTCTTTTTAAGAATGCGGGCAATCGTGGCAGTAACTCGTTTTTGTTCAGCATCCAGATAAATTAAAAGCCATCCGACATCAGTTCCAGCGGCGTTGATCTCTTCAGCCAGGTCTTGCACTCGCTTAAAGGCGGCGGTAGCTCCGGCAAGATAGACATGCTGAACTTCGGCGGTAGGTGTGATCTTCGTTTTCATGGTGAAGATTCCTTTCATGCGTGGGGTAATGGGTGCGGCTGGCGGTTTTTGAGGCTCGGGTCGATGCCGATAAGATAGCCATGCTCTGCATAGGGTGAATCTTTGCGCAGGCGGTACCGGGTGACGTGACAGTGGGCTATTCGGTGTTCTGTCTGATCGGGGTCTGTGGTGCGATCTGGCCAGCCGTGAAAGTGGTTGCGGTGGCAATAATTGCAATAAACAGCAATTTGACAGCAATCGGGGCCGTTGTAGCTGGTATACCCTCTTGAAATCGGTAGGTGATCTTCATTCATAGTCAGTGTTTCTGTTTGTGGATGTTATGTTTTTAAGTGGTTACGCTGGTTACGTGGTTACCTTGAAGATATTACAAAGGTTTTTCGTTACCTCCGGCGTAACCACGTGGTTACGCCGGAGGTAACTGTTTTCTTAAATGATTTCGCTTCTGTTACCGCGTAACCAGGGTAACCGCAGCGAAATATAAGTTTTATTCTTGTTCCTCAACTTTGGCCGCAAAGTGATAACAACGGGTCGGGCCGAGGCCGGGCAGTCTTTGTACAATTTGTGTTCGTCCGTTCTGTCCTGCGACCATAATCTTCTGTTCGACCAAAACCTTTGCAGCCCAAGTTGAGTCAAAACCTTTGACCAGCTCGGCTTTAAACATTTTCGGCAGGACAAAGTACTCAGTTCGGGAGTATTCGGGGTTTAAGCCGTTTACAACGCTGCGACGAAAACCGACACGATTTGGTATAGGTTGACGGTTTTTTGTATCCATCGATGAAAAGCGAGCCTCGCCATATTGTTCAAAATAACCTCCGACCTGAGCCAAAAGCTGTGAGATTTCTCCCTGTCCGGTAGTGCCTCGACGTGCCAGCCATGAGTCAAAACATTTCAGTGCTGCGACACTGGCCTCTCCGATCTCCCAGCCTGTCAGGCCATAATGCGTGGCAAGTTCCCCCCCGGCAGCGACCAGAGCGAAACGCTTTGCGACGCGGTGAACCTGTCCGGCGGCGGCAGGGGGCAGGACGTCGGTCATGAAGTTGACTTGGAAGTCGTTGAGCCAACGCAGGCGGGCGGCTCGCTGGTCGGAGTCGTTCATTTCTGCGACCAGTTTTTTTAGATATTCACGATAAACAGCACCATGATAGTGACCGGCAGCGGCCTTCAGATGATCGGCAAGATCAGCCGGGTTTGTAAAGTTGTGTTGGTTGGTCATGCTGTACCCCTTTACTCGACTGTGTGCAGAGTTTCAAAGATGCCCATCCCTTGCCCGGCATCGGCTTCAATGTCGGCAAGTCGCAGCTCTTGACCGGTGAAGCTGCGTTTCCCGGCGCTCGCCAGCATGGTTGAAAGGTCGGTTTCACCTGTGGTCAAAAACAGGACTCGCCATTGACGACGTTCGCGGGCGTTGCCATTTTGATCCGCACGGCCTCGGCCAATCCCCCCGGCCAGTTTGTAAACAACCTGTCCGATCTGCTCGGGGTGGGCTTGACCCAGCTCATCTAAAAACAGGCAAGCGTCGTTGTGCTGTGCAGCGGTCGACTCAAAAGCGTTGGCGGTGTTGTCGCAGGTCTTGATTTGTCCGTCTGGTGGTCCTGCTACCGATGCCGCTACGTGGAGACAGGTGGTCTTGCCATCGCCAGAACGGCCAACAATATTGAACCCGCCCCCTTCTACCCCCGAGAGGCGCAAAAGCGGCCCAGCCAAAGACAGGCTGCAGGCAAAAACAAGGCGACTATTACCGCTGCAATACTTGCCGATCTGCTCTTGCCATTCCTCAATAGTGCCGCTGATGCTGTAATCTGGTGCACCGGCTCCGGGGTCGGGAAGGATGACTTGCTCTTTGCTTGACGGTCCGATTGTTTCGTCCGTCAGAACAAAGGCGTGGTGTTGTGATTTGCTCATGGCTTTCTGATCTCCCTTAGTTTATGAGCCAGCCGGTCCGGTCGGCCAGAATGATGCGCGGTAGGTTGCGCGGATGCCGGACAAAACTTTTTAACAGGTCGGTAAATTGACTCCTCTCACGAGTTCCGGGGCCGAAAGCTCCCCCCAGATTGACGAACTGAACGCGGGCCTCATCGCCTCCGCTGCGATAGACAGATTCCTGTGGCAAGGTCCAAATCTTGGTTTTTCTGTCTAGGTCTGTCAGTTCCAGAATCAGGGAATACTGATTCCCCGCACAGGTACGCGCGATCCCCAGCGGGGCCAGTCGGGTTGAAAAATAGATTTCTTCTATGCTGCCATCCTTGGTGTCAATCTGAAGGTAAACAGCATCAGGCTTAACGATGAAGCGGCCATAGGGTGTGCCCTTGGCGGAGTCAATCGCCTTGCTGACTGCCTGTTTGACCGGCGCCAACCCTTTGGACTTGGCCAGGTCATTAAAGTCGGTATTCTCAGCCATGTTAAATGCTCACTTTCTCGGCAAAATCTGGTTCAACCACGAAGCCGTTAACTGCAGCGGCAGATAGCGCGGCGGCGGTGCGTCCGGCATTGTCAGCGTCAGCACAAATCACGATCTGAATCGCTGGGTACTTTGCCCGCAGCGCCAGAGAGACAGGCTTAAGGTTGCCAGCAAAAAAGGCGACGGCGCAGGGGTGTCCGGTGGCTTCAGTTAAGGTGGCAGCGGTGGCAAATCCTTCAGCCAAAAGCAACACGTCGTCGGGCGGGTTGCCGATGGCGTGATAGCAACCGGTAACCGCTGTTCCCTTTAAAAATCGCTTCCCGCCAGAGGCATCAATGAACTGGAGACCGGTTAATTCCCCGGCGCTGTTACGGACCGGCACTACCAGTGAACCGTTCATTTCCCGCAGGCCGAACGGTTTGACCTGTTTTTTAACCAGATACGGGTGATCTGCTGGCGGCGGCTTCGAGCGTCGCCAAAACCAGACCGCTTTGTCGGCTGCTTCAGTGTGGCGTTTCTGTTGTTGTTCGGCCTGCTTGCGACGGGCCTCTTTCATTCGTTGTGTAAACTCGGCACGTTCGGCGGCGGTTTGCGCCTTTTTGCTGTGCCAGGTAAACCTTTCCCCCGGATTTTTCCATGTCCCGAAGGCTGCACCGTGGGTTCCGTCGCCATTGTCGTACAGGACGATCCAGCCATTAGTGGTGCGTGGCTTGTCGCCTTCAATCCAGAACCGCTTCGGCAGGCCGTCAGCAATTATCGGGGCGCTTGTAGGAGCGATTCCAGCGGCCTGCATAGCTGCGATTAATTCGCTGAACATTTGCAGGTGCTCTGCTGCCATTCGAGCCGGTTAAAAGCTTCATCATCCTCGGCAGGGCTTAACTCTCCAGTCTCGAGAGTAACCACCATCGCAGCGGTACCATTACCTGCCCGACAACCGCTAAGACCAAAGGCAACAATGGGATCAAACTTTTCGCCCTCATCGGTTCGATACACTGCGACCAGGCCAGCGGGCGCTGGGCTTATCTGCATTAAGGTTTCGTCGTTTGTCATTGCGTTCCCCTTTTGCTGCGATTGCGCAGCCAGTTGGCAAGTTCTTGGGTGTCATAAGCGACTTTGCGACCGACACGAATCGCCGTTGGTACTCTCTCTCCACGAGATGATAAATTCGCGAGGGTTTTGCCTGAAAGGATGCCGCCCGAAAAGCGAGCAACCTCGGGGCGGGCAACCATGGAGGATGGCCAATGGTCGACCAGTTTGCTGAAATGATCTTGAGTGTTCATGATTTTGTGTCTCCCGTATTCAAGTGAGTGTTGTCGGGCGTCCCCGATTTGCCTTGTGCACGGTCAAAGGATCGCATTGGAACGGAGGCGTTCCGTCAAGGGGAAAAATTATGATTTTTATAAAAAAATAACCCCTTGTAGTCCAAGGGGTTAGGCGGTTTATTCTAGTTTTTGTTGTGTGGAACGGGGCGTTCCGATTATTTTTTCTCTCGGTGTTTGTGCAGCTCTTTGCGTTTTTGGGTTGCGTTTCTTGTTGTATGTTCAGGCCAGATTAAATCATGTAGTTCTTGGCCATCGAAACCATAGTTCGTTTCAATGTAACCGATAACCTCTTTCATCGGCGTGTTGGATTGCCGTTGTTGCGCAGCATACTCAGCCGCATGCTGCTGGTGTTGTTTTTCGATCCTCTCACGTTGTTGTTTTGGGCTGGCTTCTGGCGTGCAGCTGCTCATGGCCTGCTGTCGCTCGACTTCAGAAAACCAAAAGCGCGGTAGCGGATAACCGACGGCAGTGAACCATGGACGAAAATAATCCTGTTTAACGTTGATGCGTTCCTTTTCAATTTTCGATTGTGTTCTGTTCGTAAGGTGTTCAGAAAGATCAGGCTCTTTGCTGTGTTCCAACCAGAGGACGGAGCTTTCAATTTCCCATGGAATCCGTTCTAACACGGGGGATGAGGATAGAAGCCTTGGGGGGGGAGGGGGAGAACTCCAGCCTCTATCTCTTTTTTGGGGGGCATATTTGTCTATCGTTTTTCCTGTGGGCTTGTCTATCCCCCATGTGTTATCGGGGCACAGTATCAGTGGGTTTTCAATAGTATTAGGCAGGGGGGTACCTTTAATGCAGATGCTGTTTGTCATAAGGTTCAGCCAGTACCCTATTGGTTGGTCGTTTTCTTCTTGCAAGTTAATCGCTATGGTATAGATCGGCAGTGCAGGATAACCTGAAAAGTCGTGGGGTGGTGTCAGCATTGGTGGCACTCCCTTTTCGTGCTCTTCCCTCAAAAAAATAATCCGGGCAGGGCGGTAAGGGTTTCCGCCTTTTCAGTGATCAGCCTAGTCCGGCAATGGGTAAAACTATCTGCTCACTTTTTAACCTTTTTAAGTTCAATAACATTATCTCCAGCGGGCCGGATTGCTCGATTCAAAGCAGCTATTGCTTCGCGTTGGGCGTCGGCTGACACGTGTGAATATCTGCTGGTCATGATCAAGTTCTTATGGCCCATGAGGTCGCGGACTATCGGCAGGGATGCTCCATGTTCGACCAGCCAGCTTGCATATGTGTGGCGCAGAGAATGAAATACAACCTTGTCGCGTGGATCTTTGACGCCAACGTTTAAGCCAATCTCAGTGACGGTTCTTGAAAAGGTAGCGGGTACGCTTTTATATGGGCAAAGCGTTATTTCAGACGGTTCTTTTTTTTGTGACTGCTTGCTGGCGGCTTTGCTTATGACTGAGACAAAAACAATGCGCGGGTGTTGGCAATCGACCGACCGTTGCCGCAGCATTTCACGGGCTTCGTCGGTCAGGTAGGTTGTTCGGCTTTCTCCGTTTTTGGTATCGACCAGCAAAAGTTCACCCTTGGTCAAGTTCACCTTGTTCCAGGTCAGGTTGAAAATTTCACCTGCACGCAATCCACAATGAAGGGCCAGCAGGGCCATGTCATGCATATCTTTTGATTTGGCTTTAAGGGCAGCCAGTAGGGCGGCAGCTTCATTTTTCGTCAAGAACCGGGTGCGCTGGTTATTTACTTTGGGTTTTTTGAATGCCTTGACCGCTCCAGGCCATGCCCCAAAAGCAAGTGGGGGCTTGACAGCACAGGCCAGGTTCCAGACTTGTCGGATAAGCGCCAGGGCGTAATTAATGGTCCGTGGTGCCAATGGGCGCGGCGGTGTGCGTCTTTCTTGGGCATCCTTGGCCGCCTTCTTTTTGTCACGGGGGTTCCTTTTGATTTTGGCCCGCTTACCGGCGGCCATGTTGGCCTTGATTTTATTCAGGTGTTCGATACCGACTTGCTCAAAGGTTAATTTACCAATGACCGGTTCAACCCAGAGTCGATATAATCGTTCTTCGGAACGCGATGTTCCGGCGGCCTTGTCCAGTTTTGCTTGCGGGTGGTAAACCTCATCAAAAAACTTACTGAATGTTGTATTCTTCCGACTTTCTGCTGCCTGTTCTGCTTGTTCGGTCTTGATTCTCGCGTCGCGAGCCTCGCGTTCTTGGTCCAGCGATACGGGCCCGCTACTGTTTTTGGCGTTGGCACGGAATGCGGCTATCTTCTGTTCGGCATCCAGTTCAGAAAAGCCCTCGGTCGCCCAGCCGAAAACCTCGATACGGGTCTTGCCTTTAATCGTATAACGAAGAATCCAGAGGCGATCTTTTTTGACTCCGCACTTACGGGTTGAGTGCTCTTTGTAGAATACGCCTTTCCTGCCGGTCGGATTTAGGTCATCAAAAATAGCCATATTCATTACCTCATTTTTTCAACTCTTTAAATGTAGCTATCTGCTGCACTTTGTTTTTTGGGTAGCAAGATAGGTAGCAAGTTTTTGCATGAAGCGTTGTGTTTTTATGGGAACGTACAGGCTGATAATATAACCTAAGTATCTGTTATGTAAAGTGGAAAAAGTTCATGCAGGAATGGGAAGGAAAGATCCAGATCCCGCCTGTTAATCACCTTGTCGCAAGTTCGAGTCTTGCAAAGGGAGCCATACAATTCAAGGGCTTACAGATTTTAATCTGTAAGCCCTTTTTGTTTTTCTGGTTTGTCCCCACTCTGTCCCCACTGCATGACGATATCTCTTTGTTGTCTTGGATCTGCGCGCCTTATTTTTTGTCTGTTTTGACCTTCGTGGTTCGCAACCAATATCCACCATCACTTAGTCGCTTAAATGTTTACGGACTTTTAATTTCCAGGGGTAGTCGTTGTTGTTGAATAGATCCTGCCTTGATTTGCATAAACTGCTTCGACTACCGCAGGGGATGGAGTTTTCCCATTTATAATTGCTGACAGCAGTGAAGGTGTTTTCTTGTGATGGGTTGCCGTCATTTGTCGGGCCATACATTGTACGCAATAAATATAGGGAACAAGCAAGGTGTCGAAATACTTTACAGTTGAGGGACATGGATGTCCTGTGTTTATTAACTTCCCGTTTTTATAAGTAGTTATTTTTTTGGCAGCAAAGTTGCATAAAGACCCGATATCTACCTAAACTTGAACGCTTTGTATTTAATCAGCAATTTTGAGAGTGGAGGAAACTATGAAAAAAAGAATAGCGCTCGTAGGTGTTTTTTTTCTGTTAGTAGGGATGTGTGGTTTTGCCGGTGCTTATACAATCACCTATGATTACACTCTTGAGGGTGATGGTAACAGTTACACCACTAGTGTCGCTAATGCTATCGTAGAGGATTTTTCCGGTGGCACCTTGTCTACCGGGTGGGCTTTGTCGGGGAATTATGCCCTTGTTCAAGGATCACTCTCTGGGAAATATGCTGCGCCTGATGGGTTGACTGTTCCAGATACCTCCTTCTATCTAACCGTTCCAAAGGACTATGCTAGCGCTCCAACAGCAGTCTTTGATTTTGGGGCTGGGGAATACGGTTATTTCGGTCTTTGGTGGGGATCGGTCGATTCTTATAATCTTCTTGAATTTTATAACAACGGTGCCCTAGTTGAGGCGATTACTGGGTCACAGGCAGTAAACCCCTCTACCGCAAACGGAGATCAGCAAGCACCTGATACAAATCTGTATGTGAATTTTTTCAACCTTTCCGCTTTCGATGAGGTTCGCTTGACCAGCACAAGTTACGCCTTTGAACTGGATAATGTTGCAGTTGCTCCAGTTCCCGAGCCTTCCACCATGATCCTGCTCGGCAGTGGCCTTGCCGGTCTTGCTTGGTTCAATCGGAAGCGTAAAAAAGCGTAAGGTTTTCCGACAATAAAAATCTAAAAGGCGGGGTCTTAATGGCTCCGCCTTTTTTTGTGTCTACCAAAACCGCACCCCGAACCGCTGCGATACATACTGCGCCATCACAGCGACTTGAATAGGTAATGCGGTAGCAATGCCGACAATGGAAGTAACGGTGTTAATCGGCATGCAAAAATGACCCACTTACAGGGTTAATCGGCGTCCAAAATTGACCCACCTCAGCACTTGCTCCAAACTCTCAGATTTTGCCTGAGAGAGGAGCTTCTTTAAGGAGATGCTGATCGTGGAAACTATCCGTAAAATTCGTCTTGCCCATCACCGAGACCATAAACCCATACGCCAGATCGCCCGGGATATGAACCTGTCGCGCAATACCGTTCGCAAGATCATCCGTTCCGATGTGACGGAGCAGCATTACGAACGCCAGACCCAGCCCCGTCCAAAGCTTGAGCCGTATAAAGAGCAACTGATTCAGGCTCTCGATGAAGACCACGATAAGCCGAAGAAGCAGCGCCGCAGTGCCCAGTTGCTGTTTGAGATGCTGCAGCGTCAAGGCTTTGCTGGTGGCTACGATGCTGTCCGGCGTTTCGTTCAGAAGTGGACGCGGCAACAGACCGGCGTAAGCAAAGCGTTTGTTCCCTTGGTTTTTTCTCCCGGCGAAGCATTTCAATTCGATTGGAGCTATGAACCGGTTGAACTGGCCGGAGTAAATGTTCAGATCAAGGTTGCTCATTTCCGCCTCTGCCACAGCCGTAAACCGTTTTGTGTGGCCTATGTGCGCGAAACCCTGGAGATGGTTCTAGATGCCCATGTGCAGGCGTTCTCGTTCTACGGCGGAGCTTGTAGCAAAGGGATTTACGACAACCTGAAGACAGTGGTCAGCAAGGTACTGATGGGCAAAGAACGGGTCTTCAATCGACGTTTTTTGACTCTGGCATCCCACTACCTATTTGAGCCGGTCGCCTGCACTCCGGCGGCAGGTTGGGAGAAGGGACAAGTGGAGAGGCAGGTCGGTGTGGTGCGTCAGCGATTATTCGCCAAGCGCCGCAAATTTGCCGATTTGAACGAGTTGAACCAGTGGTTAAGGGATGAGTGCCAGACGATGGCGGCGACGCAGAAGCATCCTGAATTTTCCGAACAGACGGTCGCCGAAGTTGCGATCCGCGAGCAGGCGTCGCTGGTTCCGGTGCCGGTTTTGTTTGATGCCTATCAGGAGAGTACAGCGCGGGTCTCTCGGACAGCGTTGATCAACTTTGATCGCAATCGCTATAGCGTTCAGGCCAGCGCTATAGGCAAGACCGTCACCGTTCGTGCCTATGCCGATCGTATCTCGATGGTTCACAACGGAGAGCTGATCGGCCTGCATCGTCGTCAGTTCAGTCGCGACAAGACCGTCTATGAGCCTTGGCACTACCTTGCGGTTCTCAAGCAGAAGCCCGGCGCTCTACGTAACGGTGCTCCGTTTCAACAATGGGATCTGCCGGAGCCACTAAAAAAGGCTCGCGAGCGACTTGGATCCAGTTCCGATGACGATCGGCAATTCGTCGGAATCCTTGCGTCAGTTCCAACTCATGGATTAGAGGTGGTGGCAGATGCCTGCGCAGAGGCTCTGTCAGCCAGAACCATCAGTCGCGATCTGGTGCTGAACATCCTATCCCGCGCAAGCGAACCGGAACCCGCTACAAATTGTCAGCCACCAGCCCACCTGCCCAAATTAAGATTGCTACCAACCGCCGACTGCCAACGCTACGACCGTTTGCTGGCCGGAGGTGGACATGCTTCGTGAACAACTGCTGGATGCGATGGGAAGCCTGAAGCTGTACGGAATGAGAAGTGTCCTCGATGAGGTGCTGGTCACAGGGACCAGACAGCGCTCAACCCCGGAAAGGATCGTCCTTGAACTGCTGAACGCAGAGCAAGCCGAGCGAAAAGCCAAGAGCATTCGCTACCGATTGGGACAAGCCAAATTCCCCACAGCCAAGGATCTGGACCAGTTCGACTTTAGCGCCTCACCGGTCAACGAGATGCAGGTGCGCAGTCTCTACGAGGGGCAATTCCTGGCTGCCCAGAGCAACGTCATTCTGGTCGGTGGCACAGGAACTGGCAAGACCCACCTTGCCATCGCTATCGCCCGTCAGACGATTCACAATGGCAAACGTTGCCGCTACTTCAATCTGGTCGATCTAGTCAATCAGCTTGAGCAAGAAAAGCTCGCCGGTCGCGGCGGTAAACTTGCCACCAGCCTGGCCCGATTTGACCTGGTGGTACTCGATGAACTTGGCTATCTGCCATTCTCCAAAAGCGGAGGGCAGCTTTTGTTTCACCTGATCTCAAAGCTCTACGAGCAGACCTCACTACTGATCACCACCAACCTGACCTTCGGTGAATGGCCTCAGGTTTTCAGTGACAGCAAGATGACCACTGCCTTACTTGATCGGGTCACTCACCACTGTGAAATCATCGAAACAGGAAACGAAAGCTGGAGAATCAAAAACAGAAATTGCGACCAAAACTAACCCCCTGAGGTGGGTCAAAATTGGACGCCGGTGGTGGGTCAATTTTCAATGCCGATTGACAGTAGACACGTCTGAGCTGCATGTAATGACATCAGAGAGACCGTCTCAAAAATTGTGACTTAAATCCCACTTCTCCTTTTTGAAACACCCAAATTGGCCCTTTCGCTTTACTGTAGTTTCAGCAGTTTAGCGGGAGGGCCTTTTTGATACGGACTTTCGAAATGATTTTGGCGGGAATAGCCAAGTGTTTTTGGCCTGGTAGGGATTTGGGTAGATCGGTCAGGTGGTGTTTGGTTCGAATTGGGATCAAAATCAGCAGATCCGGACGAGCTGCTGTCGATCAACTTCATATTTTCCAGACAACCAGGCCGTCATCCCCAGTATTTGAAAATACATCTCTAATCACAGTAGAAAAGTCTTGACCTGTCTAAAGGTTCATAGTTTAGCTTGAGCCATAAGCTTTATCACTCTCTTGTGAGGATTTTAAACAGGATCCATTTATGTACAAAGTTTCAGATATCTGTAAAAGGATCGGACTTGCCCGTTCAACACTTCTCTATTACGAACGGATTGGACTGGTTAGACCATCCAGAGAGGAAAGTAACGGTTATCGCCTCTATTCTGAGCAGGACTTCAATCAGTTGATCATGATCCGGCAACTGCAGAAGGCCGGTTTGAGTCTACAAGAGTGCAAACGATTTCTGGCGGGACAAGTTGATGCGGAGCTTTTAGAGTGTCGTATATTCAGCCTTGATCAGGAGCTGCGAGAGATGGAGAGCGCCCGCGAGGTTCTATCCGCTCTTTACGGCAAAGTCACCGGCCGGTCGATCGGAAATGAAGTTTTCAGCCAGCGATTGCATGATTGGCACCTCAAATTTGACAAGCAATCGTCTGCGGCGCATATCCAATGGTTACAGAAACTTGGGTTTAGTGAAAAAGAGGCACTCCATATACGTTGTGTGTCCCGCGACTTGGCAACGAACAGGGAATATATGGAGCAGTTCTTTTCCGTTTATGAGCGGATGGAGCGCCCAGGGCCAGGCAGTCAAGATGCAACCCTGAGAGCTTTCAGGTTGATCCCACGTGAAACCGATATCAACAGAATTCTCGATATCGGCTGCGGCAAAGGTTCTGCCAGTCTGACACTTGCTGACGTTTGCGACGCCCGGATAACTGCCGCCGACAACCACGCGCCGTTTTTGCAAAGCCTGAAACAAAACATTGAAAAGCTTGGACTTAGCGACCGGATCACACCCGTTAGCGCAAGCATGTTGGAACTGCCATATGTCGACAGAAGTTTCGATCTACTCTGGGCCGAAGGGACTGCCTACATCATGGGGGTTGAAAACGCACTGCGCGAGTGGAAAAGGCTTCTGCCTGTTGGCGGCTACCTGTTTTTCAGTGACGCCGTGCTAACGACAGATCAGCCTTCGCCAGAATGTGTCGAGTTTTGGAAGACCGGTTATCCAGACATGACAACCTCGGAAAATCGTCAGAAACTTGCTGAGCAACTTGGCTATCGGGTAGTCGACTTTTTTCTTCTGCCTCGTGAAGACTGGATAGCCTTCTACGCCGACATGCAACAGCAACTAGAAGTGATCAGCAGACAATCTGGGCCAAGCAAGGCCTTTTCTGATATGCAGAAAGAAATTCGTATTGGTCAGCTCTATGGGGAAGAGTTTTCTTATATCTGCTTGATGCTGCAAAAACTTTGAACTTGAACTAAATAGGAAAATACGATGTCAAAACAGAAATTTCCAAAAGCAACTAAGTACAAAGATCTCGAAACAATTTATGCTCAATGCAGTGGCCCAGGAGGGCTCAAATTGGCCGAATTTATTGCTGACAAAATGTGCCTAAGTGAAAATTCACGATTGCTTGATGTCGGCTGCAATCGGGGGTATCAAAGCTGCTTTCTGGCAAAAGAATACAACGTATCCATTGTCGGAATCGACCCATGGGACGACCGTATGGATAGCAGACCGATGATTGAACATGCTCAGGAGAACGCTAATAATTGGGGTGTTGCTAATTCCTTTTTAGCGCTCAAAACAGGAGTTCCAGAAACGGGTTTTGCATCGTCATCTTTTGACTTCGTTTATTCGACCACCGCTCTGGAAATGCTCCGTGTGATGAATGGAGAGGAAGGATACATTGCCTGTCTGAAAGAAATCAGACGGATTCTAAAGCCTGGCGGCATATTTGGTTTAGGCGAACCGATGCATTTTGACGTCGATATACCAGCCGATCTTGAACCATATGTTTCTCAAAGCGAGTATCCCTGGAAAGAGTGTTTTTCCAATTTGAACACAACTGTTGAGTCGGTCAGGAAGGCTGGTTTCGAGTTGATAGAGTCAGCCTATGCACCAGAGTCCCGAGAATGGTGGCTCGAATATGCCGAACACGATCCGTTTTGTAAGGCAAAGCCTGATGAAGATCCCAAAACCCTTGAAATTGACCAAGGTCGATGGGTCAGTTTTGGGTATGTTATAGCTAGAAAACCGGTTCCAACCGAGTAATGACTTACTGGGGAAAGTATGTTTCAAATATTGTGACTTAATCTCATGGCCCCCGACATTTGGTACGTAAAATCGGCCCTTTCGCACTGCTGTAAATTCAGCAGTTTAGCGGATGGGCCTTTTTGATACGGACATTCGAGATAATCTGGCCAGAATTGCTGTGTGATTTCGTATATGTAGAAAGTTGGCTACTTCGATTCGGCAGCGTTTTGGTTGATTTGGCTTCAAAATCGGTCAATCTGAGCGCTCTACTGTCGATCATCTCCAAACATTTGAGCCGGAAATTCTTCCGATCATAAGTGTGCTTCTTTGCGGCATTAATTGGACACACGCCACCACCATGCCCGATCAATTGATAGTCTGAACGATAGCAACAGAGAAGTCCCCTTAGTATCTTCTCCTGTTGAAAAGTGGGAGAAATGTCGTATATTTTCGAGACGGCATACTGAAATGTCTTTCCTCGGGAGGTGCTTTGATGAACCGGGTCTCTTTTACGGTACGACGCATGATACTGCCTTATCTGCTCTCGTTTCCATCCCTGGTTGCTGAGAAGGAACTAGCCCCACTCCCACTTCCCCCCCCTCATATGAAAGGTGGCAGGCCTCTGATGCAGGTCCTGAATGAACGAAGGACTTCAAGGAGTTATGACCCCCACCCCTTGCCATCATCGGTACTGTCCAACCTGCTCTGGGCGGCATCGGGGGTCAATCGAGCGGAACAGGGGAAACGTACCGCCCCCTCGGCACGAAATCGACAGGAAATCGAGATTTTTATTTCCAGAGCTGATGGCCTTTATCTGTATGATGCAAAGAGCCATGGCCTTTGCCCGGTTCTGGAGAAGGATATTCGGATTTTGACGGGGAGAAGCAGGTTTGTAAGCGAGGCGCCGGTCAACCTGGTTTTTGTCGCCGATTTGGCCCTTTTCGATCACAAGAAAGAGTCCGATAAAGTCTTATATTCCGCCGCCGACACCGGGTTTGTCAGCCAGAACGTCTATCTCTTCTGCGCCTCCGAAGGGTTGGTGACCTGCGTGCGTGGCGATATTGACAGAGCCTCCCTGGCAAAGGTGATGAAGTTGAGACCCGAGCAGCAAATCATCCTGGCTCAGTCGGTTGGGTATCCAGCGGGGGTGGGGCAGTCTGGATACGCCTAAGCCAATGTCTCCATTGTAAGACGCCACGGACCTTCCCCCGCAAATGTTGACCTCTCTACCTAGCGAGGTGTTTTTTTCGTCTCATGACCCACCATCAATCAGACACAAAGGAAGCCCCGATGCGCTGGTTTGTGGCTTTGATACTGGTAGTTACTATTTGTTCAGGTTGCGCTGCGCCGAAGCAGAGGGACGCAAAAGTCCAGAACAACCTTGCTGTGATGTCCAATAATGAATATGCAAATCCACAGAACAACAAAGCAGCAGTCAATATGTATTGCCTTGCGGATGAGCAGGAAGATGCTGACGGCCAGTACAACCTTGCCCTGATGTACGATTATGGATATGACGTTCCCAAGGACTACAAAGCAGCAGTCAAATGGTATCTTCTTGCGGCAGAGCAGGGGCATGCTAAATCCCAGCACAGTCTTGGTTTGATGTACGATAATGGCCATGGCGTTCCCCAGAACCATAAAGAAGCAATCAAATGGTATCGTCGTGCGGCGGAACATGGGGATGCTGAGGCCCAGGCTCGGCTCGGCTTACTACACTATAGCGGTCAGGGCGTTCCTCAAGACTACAAAGAAGCTTACATTTGGTTTTTTATTGTGGCTGCAAATGGCAATGAAAGTGTGCGTGAGCTATTAGTGGGATCTGAAGAAAAGCTATCCCCATCCCAAATAGAGCAAGGCCAGAAACGGGCCAAGGAGATATTGATCAAGCTTGAAGGGCAGCAATAATCACCGATAAGTGACTATTGCCAGTTCCAGAATGTCCCTGCCTATGTTGACAGAAGGGGATACTGCTTCATCTTAGGATAAATAGAACATCCGCCAAGGTTGCTGCGTCTTAAATGTAGTAACTTAAATGAAAAGCCGCTGAGGCAGCCTCGGCGGCTTTTTTTTAAACTCCAGAAATTTCGATCATCACTACCTTTTACCACGTCGGGTAAAAAGATAAACAATGATCAGCAGGGGATATACGAAAAATGCTTCACCAAATTTTCCCTGGGAAAGTGCGAATGCGCTGAACAGAAAACTAAATATTAATAGGACTATAAGCAGTATTGCAATTGGACGGTTCATTATTCTCTCGCTTTGATAATCTCGATTCGGGAACCTGGGAATAGGACTCTTCATTTTAATACCGCAGGTTGTAAGACAAATCCAGTCATTGATTAGCAGCGAGATATTCCTTCAAGGTGAATAGCCAACAGAAAGCAGATATTTTCAAATCTCAAAAAGCGTGATTTCCCTTCTTGCACCATCCCATAATAGTGAAAGGCCCGCCACTTGTCGCGCGGGCCTTCTAAATATTCTGCGAGTTTCCCTGATCACGGGCTCTTCCGGCGCTCAATGCTCGCCGGTTGCGGTGTAGCACTCATCATTGAATCGGGCGCAGTTTCGATAGGCAAACCTCCTTGTTGGGGTTAGCGAACCTAATACATCCTATGTATACATTATAGCACTATCTGACTGCCGTTGCGCACGCCACAAGTCAATCAGTCTATCCAGACAGAGATGTCTCAAACTTTGTAAATTCACTTTATGTGACTATCCGGACTCCTGTAAAAATGTGCACCTTGACAGAGCCTCTGCTTGCGCTACCGTTGAGTAATCATCGCGATTTAGATGTGGGGATAGACTATGTTAATACCGGTGGTACTTAAAGGTGGTAATGAAGAGATAGTAAGCAAAGATGAGTTACAGTATCTGCTGGCTACTCAACAGATACTGCTTTTTAAGCGGTCGGATGGGTGGGCTGATGTCGAACGGGATAAAATGCGCGACCATAAGACACCTATCGCAGAAAAGGATCGAAGAAAGCATGACGTTTATGTAACAGATTATTAATAGTGGACGTTTAAATGTCGGATAAGTCACCATCTCCAGCACGAAAGAAAACTCCAACTTGTTATCAACTGGGGTTTTCTTGTTTTAGCAAAAGAAAATCTCAAATATTGTGACTTAAATCTCACTTCTCCATTTTGGAACACTAAAATTGGCCCTTTCGCCCTCCTGTACTTTCAGGGGTTTAGCGGAGGGGCCATTTTTGAATGACTTTCGAGACGGCCCAGGTGGAAATAGCTGTGTGATTGCGGCCTGGTAGGAAGTTGGTTGGACTGATCAGGTGGTAATCTGGGTCGACCGGGGTCAGAAACCGACATTTTGGACGGTTTATTGTCGACCATCTCCAAAGATTTGAGACTGAAAATCCCCGGTCAAAGTATTCTAGATTGCAGTAAGGAGAATGCTTTTTTGAGGCTTTATTAGGATTACCAGTAAGATTTCAGTGCTATACAAAATTGACAGGGGGGAGATAACCATTAAAGTGTATCTATATACAGGATGATGTTTTTTGCGGGCTCGGTTTGGGCATAGAGGAGACACCTCTAGCGACGCTGGCATTACTTTAAAAGTCAGTTTGCTGCCACTATATCGGTGCGCTGATGCGGGTCGTCCGTTCGTGTGATAGGGGGGAGGAAAATCTTCTGGCGACGCACGGCATGGATTGATATGGCTTTCATCTGATTTGTAGTGCGAGGAAATGGTTGCCCCCTGTTAGGTTTCCCCTCCTTTTTTCGCTGACCCGATCCTAAAGCTGCGACATTGGGATGATTATATGGCTACGATCTTCGGAACGGAATGCGATCTGGCGCAAGAAGATAGGTTGGCTTCCGCCGTCGACACGGCTGAACTAATGCTACTTTATGCTGCCGAGCAGGGCAAAGACTTTGAAAAGGACCATATTGATACGATCATTCGGGTAAGGAATAACCTAAATAGTCAAAACCGGGAAGAGATCGAGGAGGCGGAATTTTGGGATGCCTACCGCAACCTCCGTCTGGCAATAGAGCCGGTGTCGAGGGAGAGCCTCATGGATACCGCGTTTGAAACGCGGGATGGTGTACGGACCAAGTCTAAGGCTGACAAAGCTGTCAGCCTGTATCAAGTGATAAGAGGGTGTAAAATCTTTTGTGTAAATGCTCCCAGTCGGTTACAACCCGTAACCACTGGAGGAACTGATGACCATACCCGACGACTTGCTCGACTCCCTGATGAAGGATTACAAGAATCCTGAAGATCTTATCGGGGAAACTGGGCTACTGAAACAACTGACCAAACAGCTTCTGGAACGTGCAATGAAAACCGAGCTGACCGAACATCTCGGCTACGAAAAGAATGCTCCGTCAAACAACAAGGCTGGTAACGCCCGCAACGGTAGCTACCAGAAGAAGGTCAAAGGCGAGTTCGGCAATCTTGACATTACCGTTCCCCGTGACCGTGATTCCAGTTTTGAACCGATAATACTGCCTAAAGGGCAAAGCCGCTTCAGCGGTTTTGATGACAAGATCATCGCCCTGTATGCCCGTGGCATGACGACCCGCGATATTCAGGCGCATTTGGAAGAGATGTACGGTGTAGAGATTTCACCGACGCTTGTTTCCCAAGTGACGAAAGCGGTCCAAGAGGAAATCGTTCTTTGGCAGAACCGGCCGCTGGATGATATCTGGCCGATTGTTTATCTCGACGCCATTCGGATCAAAGTACGGCAAGAAAATCGAGTCATTAATAAGGCTGTTTATCTTGCCGTTGGTGTCAACCTTGATGGCCTCAAGGAAGTCCTTGGCATGTGGACCGCCGAAACTGAGGGTGCCAAGTTCTGGTTGCAAGTTGTCACAGAGTTGAAGAACCGGGGCGTAAAGGATATCTTCGTCGCCTGCGTCGATGGCCTGAAAGGCTTTCCTGAAGCGATTGAGACAGTCTTCCCTGATACACAGGTTCAACTCTGTATTGTTCACATGGTGCGGCACAGCTTAAACTACGTTTCCTGGAAACAGCGGAAAGAGGTCGCCAAGGATCTGAAGGCAATTTACTCATCAGCGACTGTCGAAGAGGCCGAGTTTAACTTAGAGCTGTTCGAAGATAGATGGAACGCCAGTCACCCGACAATTGCTAAATCCTGGCGACGCAACTGGGAGCGGATTACGCCACTGTTCTCATATCCGTCCGACATACGCAGAGCGATTTACACGACCAATGCCATCGAATCGGTGAACATGTCACTGCGGAAGGTCACGAAGAACCGGGGATCGTTTCCCAATGACGAATCAATGATCAAGCTGCTCTACTTAGCGTTACAGAATATTTCAAAGAAATGGACAATGCCGATCCACAACTGGCGATCGGCACTGAATCAATTTTCGATTATATTTGAAGGGCGAATGCCGCTACTCTGACCGACTGGCCATTTACACAATCTGCGTTACAGGCCCAGTGATAACGGTTATTTCCATGCTTGTCCTTTTGTTGTTCCAAGTCTACTGGGTATTTCTCTCAAATGTTGTGGAAAACGCAAAGAGAATAAACGATAAGATCATCGAGAATAAAGTCCTAAGGGAGGTGCCCTACATTGAGCTTAGGGCCGGAAAGTTTTCCGCCGTTGCGCCCAGTCTTGGACCTGATGAAGAAAGCATAAAACGAAGAACTGAAAATTATAGGCGGGAGTTGGAACTTGATCAGCTATCTGACCAACTTGAAGCTAACAATGAGCTCTTAGGTTGGACGAAAATCTTCGGGACAGGCAATGCCCTGCAAATACAGGCCGGCACCATTTCCCTTGACATCATGTCCCAGTACCTGCTGCCGATACTGTATGGACTTGTTGGTGCATGTGCCTATATCTTACGAACGATATCGAAGCAGATTAAGGAGCGTACCTTTACCGGCGCCTCCAATACCCTGCTCCAGTTACGAATGGTCCTAGGGGCTTTAGCTGGTTTTTCGATAGCTTGGTTTGCCAACCCGAAGGGTGGAGTGGGCCTACTAGAAAGTCTCACACCCTTCGCCCTCGCTTTTCTAGCCGGTTACAGCGTTGAATTGTTATTCTCTGCAATGGACACGCTTATAGAGGCCTTTTCGAACGGCCGTGCCTCATCGTAATGAGTGCGCAAACGGGCTTAGAGCTCGAATCGGAGCAGTTTCTTCGTCTCGGCTCGTTACCTTCACCCCGCATCTGAGGTTAATGGAGAGAATTTCTTTTATGTTTTTGGACAGGGTGTCTCATAAATTGTGACTTAAATCTCACTTCACCTTTTTGGAACAGTAAAATCGGCCCTTTCGCCCTGTTGTAATCTCAGCAGCTTAGCGGAAGGGCCTTTTTGATACGGACGTACGAGACGGTCTGGTTGAAAATAGCCATGTGATTAAAATTTGGTAGGAGGTTGGACGGACAGATCAGGTGATGATTTTGCCCTGGCTAGCTTCCAAATTGGCCAACCTAGACGATCGGCCGTCGATCAACTCCATAGTTTTAACAATTACCTAAAACGGTCAGGAGTGCCACAAATCGGTAAAAGTCCGACATGCACGTCGCTCATAGTAAAGTGGGATGATTGCTGTTATCAACTTCTCATATATACTTTAAGATTCTGAAAAACATAGACGAAAAGCCAATCTACCTCTTTTGCTGCTACTGGTGTCACCGTAACTGTTGCCGTTAACAATTCGGATAAGGAGCTTAGACATGAGATGGAAAGACGTTAGGTTGGCTGGGAAATTCGCCTGGGGCTTTGGTCTGGTCCTGTTGCTTCTGGTTATTGTCGGAGGTTGGTCCATTATTGGCATCGGCGGTATCACCGGTAGTGCCGAGGAAGTAATTGAAGGCAACAAGCTTCGAGGCGAAATGTTACAGAAGGAGCTGGATCATCTGAACTGGGCAAATCAAGTTAATGCTCTGCTGACTGATGATGCTGTTACTGAGCTTAACGTCCAGACCGATCCCCACAAGTGCGGTTTTGGCAAGTGGTATTACGGTGACGGTCGCAAGCAGGCGGAACATTTGGTTCCTGCCCTGAAAGCTGATCTGGCCGCCATAGAAGAACCACACAAAAAACTTCATCAGTCAGCAGCTGAACTCGGCAGCGCGTTTAAACAATCGCATCAGGGTCTAGCCGAAACCTTGGCTGCACGTCTGAAGGAGCACGTCTCCTGGGTCTCGAAGGTTGCAGAAGAATTGAGCGTCGAGGCCGGAACTCTCTATGCCTATCAAACTCAGGTAAAAAATGCCGTCGATCAGGCGACCTCAATCATAGAAGCCTATGCCAGCGATACCACTCTGGGTGATACCAGGGCCCGGCGAGCAGCAGCTATCAAAGCCTTGCGGGCAATCCGTTACGGTTCACAGGGAACGGATTATTTGTGGATTCAGGCGACCGACGCACACATGGTGATGCATCCCATCAAGCCAGCACTGGAAGGCAGAGACCTAACCGATTTCAAAGATGCCAATAATAAGAAATTTTTTATCGAGCTGACCAACATTGCTAAATCCGAGGGGGCAGGATTTGTCACTTACGTCTGGCCCAAGCCGGGAAGTGACGCACCGGTGTCGAAAATATCCTATGGAAAACTCTATAAGCCCTGGGGCCTGATCGTTGCCACCGGCGTCTACCTTGATGAAAACAACGCCGCGTTGCTGGCTCGTGCCGAAGAATTCGCCAAAGGGACCCCCTTTGCCTTCAGTGTACAGAAAGACTCCACTAAATGCGCTTTTGGCAAATATCTGGACAATCCCAAAACACACGAACTGGAGGGAGAATTCCCCGAGTTTAAGAAAGCTATCGATGCATGCCGTGCTCCTCATAAGAAACTTCATGGATTAGCCGTAAAGATCGAAAATAAGATTGCCGACCTCGATCTTGAAGGTGCCGTTGCTATTCTAAGTGGGGACATGAAGGCGGTCCTGATAGAGGTACAGGGCCATTTTAATGCTGCAATAACTGCGGAATCTGATCTGCGAGCAGGGGCTGCAAAGGCCGCTGGGATCTATGCAAACACAACGGTTCCGAACCTTGACATGGTTAAGTCTTTGCTTGGAAAGTTGATTAACACAGCCGGAGAGAACATCATGACCGATGACCAGATGCTCTCCGAGGCATCAACAACCCGGTCAATGATCATCGCGATCAGTCTGTTCGCTCTGCCGCTTGGCATTTTTCTGGCGTTCGTTATCGCCAAGGGAATTGTTACTCCATTGGGACAGACAGTACAGATGATCGAAGAGATGGAGAAGGGGCATATCACCACGCGCCTTAATGTCGATCGCAAGGACGAGATCGGGATGATGGCCGCTTCTATGGACTCTTTTGCCGATAGTCTGCAGAACGAAGTTGTCGCCAATCTACAGAAACTGGCGGCCGGCGACCTTACCTTCGATGTCACTCCTCAGGATGAGCAGGACGAACTTCGCAACGCAATAAAAGCTCTGGGCAGCGATTTGAATGAAATCTTTGGTCAGATTCAGGTGGCCAGTGAGCAGATCGCCTCCGGCAGCTGTCAGGTTTCTGATTCCAGCCAGTCGCTGTCGCAGGGAGCGACCGAACAGGCCAGCAGTCTGGAAGAGATTTCCGCTTCCCTCAATCAACTCTCCTCGCAGACCACAAACAACGCAGAGAATGCCAACCAGGCGAATGGTTTGGCTACAGAAGCCCGCACTGCCGCGCAGAAAGGCAGTGAGCAAATGGAGTCGATGGTCTCTGCCATGAGTGAGATCAACGAAGCGGGGCAGAACATTTCAAAAATCATCAAGACGATTGACGAAATCGCTTTTCAAACAAATCTGCTCGCCTTGAATGCCGCCGTCGAAGCAGCTCGCGCGGGACAGCATGGCAAAGGCTTTGCCGTAGTTGCCGAAGAAGTGCGTAACCTGGCAGCACGTAGTGCTAAGGCCGCCGAAGAGACTTCTGAACTGATTAAGGGTTCGGTGGAAAAAACCGAAAATGGCAGTGCTATAGCCAACCAGACTGCTGAAGCTCTTCAGGACATTGTTACCGGCATCAGCAAGGCTTCGGACCTGGTTGCCGAAATCGCGGCAGCAAGTTCTGAACAGGCTCAAGGAGTAAGCCAGATCAACCAGGGAGTAACCCAGATTGACCAGGTGACCCAGCAAAACACCGCAAGTGCGGAAGAATGTGCTGCCGCCTCGGAAGAACTTTCCGGACAGGCCGAGCAAATGCGGCAAATGCTACAGCGCTTTTCTCTCAAAAATGCCTCCGGGCGCAACCTTGCTACACCAAGATAATCAACGCCGCAACAGGAGCTCGGTTGGTCGCAGATGGAAGGCTAAGGTTATTGCCAAGTCAGGAATGAATATCGCACTTTATGATGGAGGGAAGATTAAATATCGCTAAACAACAGCCTTGTAGCGAGATTAGTTTTTCTTGTAAGCCACCATCCGTAAGACAAAAACGGCCCGACTAGATTCCAAATGGTTGGGCCGTCTCACATGTTGTAACAAAAGTAAGCCCCGGACCTAGCCGGGGCTTCTTCGTTTCGGCATCTCGTATTTAGTTAGTAGCCAAACCTTCGCGTCGCCGGTTATCATGAACCGTTCGGCACTGCTCGAAACTGGCAATTTATAGTCGATTCTTTTTTTCTATTTGAGCATTCACGATAAAATCGGGAGGTAACAGTTGGGATCAGACAGTGAATCTAAACATAGTGGTCTCAGCAAAATGTCTAAAAAGAGCGATGACGTCGCTGAATACTATGACAACTGGGCCACCGATTATAATGAAACCCTTGCCGATTGGCGCTACGAAGCACCTGAACAAGTGGCTTCAATGCTTCAGGTAAAACTATCGCCGCAATCATCAATTCTGGACGTGGGATGTGGAACTGGCCTAAGTGGCAAGGCGTTGCAAACGGCCGGTTTCGCTACTATCGACGGGATTGATGTTTCATGTCGTTCCTTGGAGATTGCTGGATTGACTGGTGCGTACAGCACCTTAAATGCGATGGACTTGCAACGGTTACCCTTGCCCATTCCAGATAACCATTACGACGGACTTGCCTGTGTGGGCGTACTCACATATCTAACGGACAGTGTAGGCACGCTCCGAGAGTTCAGTCGAGTTGTCAGATCAGGAGGAGTAGTTGCTATGACACAGCGCAGTGATTTGTTTGTGGAGCGCGAATTCAAGAGCGTGCTTGAAGGACTCTTAAATGAGGGGGTAATCACACAAGTGCACATCTCGGAGCCGTGTTCTTACCTCCCCAACAATAATGAGTTTGGTGACCAGATTCTCGTACACTACATTGGTTATACCGTCTTATAGGGTGGTACTGGCGGAGTTTTCATATAACTGCTAAAAAGCCGAACAAATTATTCAACCTGACTGTTTTCCGCGATACTCCGGAAACAGCAAGTTAACCCGGCGTTGAATAGCTGTGTCTCATATATGGTCTCCCCCCTGCATGCAAGGACTTTGTGATGAATGACAGTGACAAGGTTGCTACCATATATTCGGCCTCTTTTTAGCGGCTTTACGCCGCCGGGCCTTAATGATTTACGCGCGCATCGTCCTTATCAAAAGTTCGGTTTTTAATAACCGTTGAGACGCTCAGGTTTTCAATGCGCCGGTCTGACCTGTTTTGTCATTACTGATCACAGGGTCTTCGCAATTTCTGGTGGGAGTTCTCCTTTCCTCGCTTCGTTAATGCTTGATCGATGCGATGGTTACGCTATGTTCGGCTCATAACATGTGTTGTACTTCAGAATAGCCCAACCGATCCGCGCCATTTTGTTCGCCAACGCAACAACTGCTTTGTTCCACCCTCTTTGTTCTCGGATGCGATTGATCCATCGACTCAAGGGATCATCTCTATTGGCTGCTCGAAGGACGACGGTACGAGCGCCATGGATCAATTGCATGCGAAGGTATTTATCCCCGCGTTTGCTAATCCCCAAAAGAACATTTTTGCCGCCACTGCTGTGCTGACGTGGAACCAGGCCAAGGGATGCCGCTGCATGTCGACCGCGAACATAGGCACGCCCATCACCAATCGTACTGCGAAAGGCACTCGCAACAATCGGACCGAAGCCCGGGATTGTTTGTAATCTCTGGCAGGCATCATCCTGCTGACTTAATAACTCCAGTTCCTTCGTGTAAAACGCAATATGCTCGTCAAGCTCGACGAGCTGCTCATAGCGTCGCGCCAGGAGGTTGCGGAACCGAAAGCTCAACACGTTGTCGGCATCTTCCAGTAGTTCCGGAATCTTTTTGCGTAAAACGGTCAATCCTTTCGAGAAGCTGATACCGTACTCTCCGAGCAAGCCCCGTGTTGAGTTACTCAAGGCGGTGCGATCCCTCAAGCACTGGGAGCGCATCCGATGGATGGCTTGCATGTCATGTTCTTCCACTGTTTTAACAGCGACGAACGCAATTCTGGGTCTGTCAAGTGCCTCGGCAATGGCCCGCGCATCGTTGTAGTCGTTCTTGTTTCCTTGCACTAAAGGCTTCACGTACTGGGGTGGTACCAACTTCACATCATGACCAATGGCACGCAATTCCCGACCCCAGTAGTGTGATGTTGCGCAGGCTTCCATACCGACACGACATGGTGGTAATTGAGCAAAGAATTGAAGGACATGATTACGTCGAAGCATACGTTTCTTGACTTCCTTATTGCGCTCATTGAAACAGACAACATGAAAGACGCTTTTTGCCAAGTCCAAGCCGACAGTGGTAATATTCATTACGGTCTCCTCTCGCTCAACGTTGATGGTTAGCTTCTTACTCTCCATCATGGCGCATAGATGCCGATTTCGGTAGCGGGGGAGACCATTTCATCAAAAATAGTGACTTAATTATCACTGCCCCACTTTTGGAACACAAAATCGGCCCTTTCGCTTTGCTGTAATTTCAGCAGTTTAGCGGGAGGGACTTTTTGATACGGACTTTCGAGACAATCTGGATAGGAATAGCTGTTTGTTTCCGGCAGGGTAGCCTTATGATGGCATCGGCTCAGAAGCGATTTCTCTCTATCTGGCTTTAGAATCGACAGATTCAGCCGATCTGCCGTCGATCATTTCCAAAGATTTGAGACATCTATAACAATAAGTAAAATCTACAGCCCGTGCCTTGGGATACAGACAATCAAAACATCAGCAAAGAGCTTGATCTCTTATTGAGCCATGATATGAGTTAGGAGAGCAACGAGATAGTATGTAGACTCTTACTGTTGCTGGCCCATAAGTATCATTTGACGGGAGGTGCGCTTGTGAATTGCCCGCTCCCCAAGGTTCATGTTTTGCTACCTGCATGGATGCTTGCTGCTATCTTGATTCTTGTCTCGCCGATCACCGCTGTCGGGTGCAATATATTATTATGCGAAGAATTTAATATCTGCATAGTCGGTGGACTCATGAACGAGCGGGACGCTGTCTGTGTCGCAGCTCACAATGCGCATAATTTCTTCCGGCCGTTGGATTTGGATTTTCCTGATCAATTAACGGTTTCTTTCCAGCAGCAAATCCAACCGAGTGAAGACTCAGTATCTATCGGATGCTATCATCCAGATAGCAATAGCGTTGTTGTATTGGATTACCAGTCAGCAGTTGCAGCCTCCCACAGGGTTCCACCCGCCTTCGGTATCCCAATGAGCATCTATTTGTGGCGCAGTTACCTAGTTCATGAAATTGCGCATGCAATGGCTGAGAGACATTCCATGGCAGACGACCATAACCTTGCGGCAACAGAGTATATCGCTGCAGTAGCACAGCTCTCAACTTTGCCGAGTGATGTTCTTGCACATATACTTTCAAAGTATCAGCATGTTTCTGCATTCAGGGACAAGTCAGAAATAACTGACTTGTTTTATTTCATGAAGCCTTGTGAGTTTGCCGTCAAGGCATACCTACACTACTTGAGGCCAGCAACCGGACAGGAATTTATTCATCAGCTTTTGCAGGAGGGCCTACCAGAAGCGGGTATCCATGGCAGTATTCCATTTTTTTAGTACCCCCTCATTTCAGCAAAAGATTTATTATGAGCGTGGAGGGTCCGTTGCATGCTTCACCATTTCTAGCGTACAAAAATGAGTCTCATATATTGTAACAAAATGAAGCCCCGGTCCTTGCTGGGGCTTCTTCGTTTCTGCGTCTCGTATATAGTTATTTATGAGAAGGTAGAGCCGAAAGTTAGATGTTAAGTATAAGGCTCCAGTGCCCCGATCCGTCTTGCAAAGGGAGCCAAACAATTCAAGGGCTCACAGTTTATTAAATCTGTAAGCCCTTTTTATTTTTACTTTCAGTATTACTATTTGATATTAGTTCTCTGTTGTGGTCAGATTTCACTAGCCGCATGTAGGGGGAAGTTCATATATTGTCTTTAGAATGTTGGCTTGAGCCTTTCTCAGCAAAATCGTTGCAGCACTAAATTAAGGAATTAAATACATGCACACGCGTGATAACGACAACCTTCGCAAGATCGTGAATTCTCATTTGGGGACGAAGGCTGGAGAGGCATCAAAGGCAAATTTTGAAAAGGCGAAGACAGAGCTTGTTTTTACCAAGACAGCATTGGCTAAAGCGATCAGTCTCTTGACGATTGAAAAATACCTTGAAATTGTTGAGCAGGGCTCCCAGGCTGCTGCTGGTGAAAATAGTGCGACCGATATCGTTGATAGTTACTTTATTCCGCTGCCCAGTGAGTCCATCAATGGTGCTTTTGCTCGCGCCAAGAAAGAGTCGATAGCGAAGTTAAAGAGTGAAGTGGCTCAATTGAAATACTTTACCTTTAAGGATTATGGTTTTAAGAAGAAGGCGAAGGCTCCGGCGAAAAAAGTGCGATCAACCAATTTTGATAATGTCCGGGTTGAAAAAAAGCGAAAATCTTGATTTCTGCTTCGGTGGGAACTGGTCGGCCGACGCAAGATATCGGTAGGAGCCAAGGGGTGGCGAAGGAATCAGTTGCCGATACCCCGCCGCAGATCTCTTTGCCTGGCTGAATTTTCGGCTTTCTTAAAAACGGGACGCTGTTACAAGTTGAAGAGAAATGAAGAAACCCGCCGGGCTATCACAGCTGCCCTGCGGGTTTCTTTGTCTATTTCATGGTAGTTTGTTATGATTCCAAGGTGTTGTCGTTTTGGCTCCGGTTTCCATAGTTGAGTCATCTGCTGTTTCATTGCGTGTGCTGGGGTTTTTGATGGCTGAAAAACGGATAATTAAACGCAAGAGAAAGCGGCTCAAGTTACGTTTTGGGGTCGATTATCCTAAGCGGGTCGCTTTTACTGAAGATATTTCGGATCAAGGACTGTTTGTTATTACCGGGCAACCGGAACGGCCCGGTTCCATGCTGCTGATCGAGATAACCTTGCCGAGTGAAGAGCAGGTGATTGTCAGGGGGCGTGTTTGCTGGGCGAAGAAGGTCCCGCCGAATTTAGTCAGGGTCGCCAATAAAGGGGGGATGGGGGTGCGTTTGCTCAACTTTGAAAGTGGTGAACAGTCCTTTAAGGCGTTGGTCGCCGAATTGCGGCGTTAGAATTAAATGTGTTGCTGATGACAGATGTAACTGAAAAAACAGAATATCTGCCCGCCGTCGCCCCTGATCTGCTGTTGGTCCGTTGGGGGCACGGTGAATGGCAGGTGCGCAGTCTTTCCGAACGGCTGGCTCACTGGGCCGCTATCGATCCCCAGCAAGCCCGTGGCCGTTCTCCCGCCAGCCTGTTTTCCGCCGTCGTCCCGTCAATCATTGATCTGTCCGCCGAGGTTCTTGAGCAGGGCCGTGACCTGGTCGACGTCAAGGTTCGCTTGTTGCCGGCGCTGCCGGAATTTTTAGCCGATATCCAGTTTGCCGGTTTGACCGAGGATTATCTAGGCCAGTTGGTCCGGGTTAGCCTGCGCCGCGAGACGACCGCCAGTCGGCAGGAGATCGGTTTCCGCAGTTTGATCGGCAGCAGCCCGTCGATGCGTGAGGTGTTTCGCAAGATTCAGCTGTATGGCGCCTCCGATGCCGCGGTCATTATTACCGGCGAGACCGGTGCTGGTAAAGAATTGGTTGCGCAGGCGCTGCATGATGAAAGCGCGCGCCATGCACGCCCCTTTGCCGTGATCAACTGTACCGCGCTTAGTGAGCAGCTGCTGGAGTCGGAGCTGTTCGGACATGAGCGTGGCGCCTTTACCGGGGCGGTCCGCGAACATCGGGGTTATTTTGAACGCGCCGATGGCGGCACTCTGTTTCTGGACGAGATTGGTGACATGCCGCTACATATCCAGAGTAAACTGTTGCGGGTCCTCGAAGATGGACGGGTTCAGCGGGTCGGCGGAGAAAAGAGCCATCAGGTTGATGTGCGGATTGTCGGCGCGACCAATGTGCCGTTGGAGCAGGCCGTGGCGGAAAACCGTTTCCGGGCCGATCTCTATCACCGTCTGGCGGTGTTGCGCATCCACTTGCCGGCGTTGCGCGAACGGGGCGAGGACATTCCGTTGCTGGCCGATCTGTTCCTGCGCCAGTTCAATGCCAAGTATGGCAAAGGGGTGCAGCGCTTGACCAGCGAGGCGCTCCGTTTGCTGCAGTCCTACCTCTGGCCGGGGAACGTGCGTGAACTGCGAAATGTTCTCGAACGGGTGGTGGTCGAAGCGGAAACCGAGGCGATTGGTGCGCGAGCCTTTGGCGAATGGATTCAAGAGCGGCAGCAGTTTGCCCCGTCTGTCGCTGCGCCGCTGATGAAAAATCCGCAGAATCTGCCGGTTGTCGTGCCCTATTCTCAGCCTCACTTTGCCGAACCGGTGGTTGATGCCACCGTTGTTCGGTCGGGACGGGGCCGTGGCGTGCGGGCCGAACTTGATGAAGCTAGTATTCGAGAGGCTTACCGTGCCGCAGATGGAAATTTATCCGCCGCCGCCCGTCTCCTGGGGGTGCATCGCGCCACTCTTTATCGTCATTTATCCCATCTGAATCTTTCTCGCCAGCAACTTTCCTGATTTTTATCGTTGAAATTTTCCTTGCGACGTCGCACCTGTCTCAACTTGTCATTTGCTGCGACACCTGCAGCGTCGCAGCTTTTCCTCGGTTTAAAGTCAATCCCCGTAACTTGCTGATTTCATTGGAAACACCTGTGGATTAAAGTTGGCACTCCCTTTGTAATGTCTCTTTGTCAGCAACAACAACTGACGAAAGCTATACAAAAAAGGAGAACGACAATGTTTGGAGCACAGATGATTCACGAAATGGACAGTCTGCAGCGCGAAATGGACCAGATTTTCCGTGGTCTTGGCTTTAACTCTGGCACGACTCACTGCCGGCAAAAGTCGCAGTTCCGGTTGCACGATAGCGGTGAGGCGTTGCTGTTGGAGGCTGCTCTTGCCGGGATCGATAGCGATACCTTGGACATTAACATCCTTGGCCGCCGGTTGACCCTGTCCGGGGAGATCGCCGCTGTGGAGGTTCCGGAGCACGTTGTCTGGCACCGTCAGGAACGTAAGGCGGGTCGCTTCGAAGAAACCATCCAGCTGCCGGCAACTGTCGACCCTGAGCAGGTCGAAGCCGAATATCAGCATGGCATTCTGCGGATCAATCTGCCCAAGGCGGCGTCAGCAATGGCCAAGAAGATTACGGTCAAGACGAGCTGATTGAGTTTTCGAGGTTAACAACAGAATTTATAAAAAATAGCAACAGGAGCAGGATCATGAATGACAAGCAGATGATGGATAATGAAAAGAGTACGCTGGACAGCACTGTGTGGGTGTCCCCCGTTAGTCGGCATGCCCCGGCGGTCGATATCTATGAAAACGATGACGAGTTGGTGCTGCTGGCGAACCTGCCGGGAGTCGAAGAGCGGGCCTTGCAGATCGAGGTTGCACGTGGCTTGCTGACCATTGAGGCCGAAACAGCTGCCGTTGAGGGGGGCGTCAAGACAGCTTATTATCGGCAATTTAAGCTTTCGGAGCGGATCGCTGCCGATGCCGGAGAGGCCGTTTTAAAGGATGGCGTGTTGACCCTGCGCTTGCCGAAAAGTGAGGCCGGCAAGCCAAAAAAAATTGCCGTCAAGACGCTGCACTGATGCAGAGCCGGGCCAGGGGTTGTCGCTCCTGGCCTTTTTTTTCGTCTGAAAATATTCAAGGCGCTATAATTACGGAACGACCCTTTTTCAGGAGCTAGCGATGATTGATCTAAACCGAGCTACCCAGAAAGTCCAGGAAGCGTTGCAGGCCGCTCAGGCCTTGGCGCTGCGTTTCAGTCACGTCGAAATTGATGGCGAACACTTGTTGTTGGCTCTCTGTGAGCAGGAGTCTGGACTGACCGCAAGGTTGCTGCAGAAGTTGCAGGTGCCCCTTGATGGTTTTGCTGAAGGGTTGCGCCAGGAATTGCAATCGCGCTCGCGGGTCAGTGGCCCCGGGGCCGACAGTAGTCAGCTTTATGCCAGTCGCCGGCTG
The DNA here is from genome assembly GCF_055389805.1 of Desulfuromusa ferrireducens. Lineage (NCBI taxonomy): Bacteria > Pseudomonadati > Thermodesulfobacteriota > Desulfuromonadia > Desulfuromonadales > Geopsychrobacteraceae > Desulfuromusa > Desulfuromusa ferrireducens. The sequence goes on along the minus strand of NZ_AP042415.1, from coordinate 656,651 downwards.
AGTAATCTGCTGTTGCAGGCCAGCGAGGAAGCCAAGCAGCTCAAGGATGAGTACGTCAGTGTCGAGCACCTGCTGTTGGCGGCCGTGGCGGAAGGGGAACGAACCGCATCCGGTCGTTTACTGCGCAAGCTCGGCATTGATCGGGATCGACTGCTGCAAGGACTGACCGAGATCCGTGGCAACCAGCGGGTCACCAGTCAGGATCCGGAAGATACCTACGAAGCATTGCTGAAGTACGGCCGGGATCTGGTCGAAGAGGTGAAAAAAGGCAAGCTTGATCCGGTCATCGGTCGGGATGACGAAATCCGCCGGGTGATTCGAATCCTGTCGCGTAAAACCAAGAACAACCCGGTGCTGATCGGCGAGCCGGGGGTGGGGAAAACCGCCATTGTCGAGGGTTTGGCGCATCGGATTGTCCGCGGCGACGTCCCCGAAGGGCTGAAGGGCAAGACCGTCTTCTCCCTCGATATGAGCGCCCTGGTCGCCGGGGCCAAGTACCGTGGCGAATTTGAGGAGCGACTTAAAGCGGTGCTCAAGGAAATCCACGACAGTGATGGGCGGATTTTGCTGTTTATTGATGAGCTGCACACCATTGTCGGGACCGGTAAGAGCGATGGTGCCATCGACGCTGGCAATATGCTCAAGCCGATGCTGGCCCGAGGGGAGCTGCACTGTATTGGCGCCACCACCCTCGACGAGTACCGCCAGTATCTGGAAAAAGATCCGGCGCTGGAGCGGCGCTTTCAGCCGGTGCTGGTCGAGCAGCCGAATGTTGAGGTGACCATCAGTATTCTACGCGGCTTGAAGGAACGCTATGAGGTCTACCACGGTGTGCGGATTCAGGATAATGCTCTGGTCGCGGCTGCCGAACTGAGTCATCGCTATATTGCCGATCGTTTTCTGCCCGATAAGGCCATTGACCTGATCGATGAGGCCTGCGCCACGATCCGCACCGAGATTGACTCGATGCCGGCCGAGTTGGATGCCCTGACCCGGCGCTTGATGCAGTTGGAGATTGAAGAGGCGGCGCTAAAAACAGAAAAAGATGCCGCCAGTTGCGAGCGGTTGGCGGTGTTGCAGCGGGAGCTGGCCGATCTGCACGAGCAACAGGGCTCTCTGTCGGCGCAGTGGCAATTGGAAAAGGGCGGGATCCGTAGCGTTCAGCAGTTGCGCGAGGAGATCGAACAGATGCGGCTGGATATCGCCGAGGCGGAGCGCGCTTACGATCTGAATCGTGCCGCAGAATTGAAACATGGCAAGTTGCCGGAGTTGGAGCGGCAACTTAAAGCTCAGGAGGAGCAGTTGCAGACCGCCGATGTGGCGGAAAAGATGCTGCGCGAAGAAGTGACCGAAGAGGAAATTGCCGAGATCGTCTGCCGTTGGACCGGCATTCCAGTGACCCGTCTGGTCGAGGGGGAACGGGAAAAACTGCTGCAGCTGGATGATGTTCTGCATCAGCGGGTGATCGGTCAGGACGAGGCCGTCCAGCGGGTTGCTGATGCCGTCATTCGGGCACGCTCAGGGATCAAAGATCCGAAGCGGCCGATCGGCTCATTTATCTTCCTTGGACCGACCGGCGTCGGCAAGACCGAACTGGCGCGGGCCCTGTCCGAGGCGTTGTTCGACAGCGAGGAAAACCTGATCCGTATCGACATGTCGGAGTATATGGAAAAACATGCCGTCAGCCGTTTGCTCGGTGCCCCCCCCGGTTATGTCGGCTACGAAGAGGGCGGTCAGTTAACCGAAGCGGTCCGTCGGCAGCCATACGCAGTCGTCCTTTTCGATGAGATTGAGAAGGCGCATCCGGATGTTTTTAACGTGCTTTTGCAGATTCTCGATGATGGTCGCGCCACCGATGCCAAAGGGCGGACGGTCAGCTTCAAGAATACCGTCATCATTATGACCTCGAACATCGCTTCACAGCAACTGCTCGAGGGGATTACGGAGGGTGAGATTCCCGATCGGGTGCGACAACAGGTCGAGTTGGCCCTACGGCAGAGTTTTCGGCCCGAATTTCTCAACCGGATTGATGATACCATTATTTTTAAGCCGTTAACGCGCGTCGAGATCCGCAAGATTGTCTTACTGCTGCTTGACGAAATCCGCCAGCGTCTGGTTGCGCGGCGACTGTCCCTGGAAGTATCAGCGGAGGCTTGTGATTACATTGCAGAAACCGCTTATGACCCGATTTACGGTGCCCGCCCGCTGAAACGATTTTTGCAGCACCAGTTGGAAACCCGTATTGGCCGGGTGTTGCTGGGCGGTGAGATTGAGGAGGGTGGCGTTTTGCGGGTGCTTCTTGAAGACGGCGAACTGCAGGTGAGAGTTGAAACTGAAGAATCGAAATCACCGGCGGATTAATATAAAGTACTTGCTAATCAAAAGAATGGGCGTATAATATGACAAAATCAGTCATGTATAAAAAGTAACCTGTGTTCAAAGGGGGACATTATGCGCATAGATATCGTTTGTAAGCCGGATCGGCCAGATGCTTGTCGCGGAACCGCGGCGAATGTTCGTGAAGCCCTTGAGAGGTTGGGAGTCGAAGCTGAGGTTCATCAGTTTAACGACTCGCGGAAAATGATTGATAACCGGATTTATGTTGTTCCCGCTCTGCTGATCGACGATCAGTTGCGAATTGCCGGTCGGGTCCCGGATGTGGATGAGATTGTCAGCTTTTTGGTTGAGCGTCCGCGCTATCTGAAGGATGTCGCCGACGTCGCCTGATCGCATTAGCAGAAGTGTTGTCTAGATAAGAGGTTCCCGTGCCCTAATGGCCGGGAACCTTTACTTTTTTCAGGTGCTCAGGTAGGATTTAGGATCATTTTTACGAGGAGTACTTTGATGCCGAAAATCCTGCTGGTCGATGATGTCGATCTGTTTCTTGAGCTGGAACGATCCTACCTCGAAGGCTGTGGTTACGACCTGGTGACCGCCTCTTCCGGTGAAGAAACCCTCCAGCGGCTAAATAAGGTTGCTCCCGATATTCTGTTGCTCGATTTCTATATGCCGGGCATGGACGGCGACGAGGTCTGTCGGCTGATCCGCGAAAATAAACGCTGGCAGAACCTGCCGGTCCTCATGGTCACCGCCGCCGGGAAGCCGGAAGAGGTGCAACGCTGTCTGCAGTCCGGCTGCGATGATTATATTACCAAGCCGGTCAATAAGCAGGAGCTGCGCGAGAAAGTCCAGCGCCTGCTCGGTGAAGTGACGCGGCGCACCGACGAGCGGGTGCCGGTTCAGTTGCCGGTCCAGATCCGTGAGGGTGGGCGGCTGCACGTCGCCAGTGCGCATGATCTTTCTGCCAGTGGTGTTTACCTGAAATCCACTGTTCCGTTAATGGAAAATACCGGGATTGAAATCCGTCTCGAATTGAGCGAAGAGAAGCCGTTGGTGCTGTTCGGCAAGATCAAGCGGACCGCCAAAAAAGCCGAGGATGGTTGCGGCGTTTACTTTATTCATCCGGATCCGGAGAGCAAAGGGCTGCTTGAGACGCTGGTGCGCAGTAAAAAGTCGGAACAGTTGCAGCGCGAAGGGGTCGATGATCAGCTCGCCCAGCGCATGTTAAGCCTTGAAGATGAGTGTCTAAAGCTGCGTAACGAACAGGATGAGGCGATGCGCCGGATCGGCGAACTGGAACAGGAGAATCTGGAGTTTGCCAATCAGTTGGTGCAGGTGGAGGATGTCAACAATAACCTGACCAACCTTTATATCGCCTCGTCGCGGCTGCACTCGACCCTTGATCGCGAAGAGACTTTGGAAATTATCAAGGAAGTTGTCATCAACTTCGTCGGTGCGGAAAAGTTTGCTGTTTTCCTTTTCGATCGAGCCACCGATCGTCTCCTGTTTGAGACCGGTGAAGGGTTTGATGAGGATGAGTTTCCTGAGGTTCCGCTCGGGGAAGGAGTGCTCGGCGAAACGGCGGCCAGTGGTGAAAACTACTTTGTTACCGGCTCGGTCAGTGACGGTTCGGATGATATCCTTTCGCCGATTATCGCCATTCCGCTGATCATTCACGAACAGATGATTGGGATTCTGGCCATCTATCGACTCTTTATCCAGAAAGAGCAGCTGGAGTCGATCGACTACCAGCTGTTCTCCATGCTCGGTGAGCACGCCGCCACCGCCCTGTTTTCTTCCACTTTGTATGGTAAGTCAGAGCGCAAGCGTCAAACCTATCAGGGCTTTGTCGACCTGCTGCTTAAGTAGCAGGCAGCAGTATCCCCTGCTCGACGGCAAACTGCAGCAACTCGTTTGCCGTTTGCCGTTCGATTCCATGCAGCAGTTTTTCTGTTTCCTGCTGACCGCTGGCACTGAGCAACAGCTGGGCAAAGTCGGGCTGCAATGATTCAACCACCGGCTGTCCGTGCTGGTGAAGAAAAATTCCATAAGATGTTTCTGCGTTCAATTGCTTTACCAGCCAGCTGAGTTTTTCGCCGCCGACCTGTTCCAGTTCATCCAGATCGTAATTAAACCTTTGAATTTGTACCGCTGGGTTCAGTTGCCAGCGTTGTTTGCGCAGTAGCTTTGTTTTCGGTGGTCGGTTTGCGGGCAGGCACTCCGGGGCGAGTAGCACCTCGGCGCAGCGGAAATGATAGTTGAGCAGGTCTTCGACCAGCGGCAAAAGTTTTTTCTTCCCCTTGGCGAGTAAAGATTCGGCAATAAAGTTTTGTTGTAGGGGGAGGATCTCGGCCGGTTGCCAGCCTTCGGCCGAAGCCTTCTGCTCGGCACTTAATTCCGGGCGTGCGTTCAGCCAGTCACTGAAGCTCTCCAGCAGTTCGGCCGGTCGATTGGCGAGGGCTTCACATAGCTGGGGGAAGAAGCCGACCGCACGACCGCGGTTGTAAAAGATGTCCGTCGCGGTTGCCAACCGCTGGCTCTGTTCCATCTCTGCCTGGCAATAGCTGCGGTTTTTCTCGATCAGATAGGGGGGCTGGGAGTTCGCGGTGATCCCGAATTCGCTTTGCCGCTGATGCAGTTCCGTTCCCGGCAGGATGGCCAGCGGAAAGATATCGACCTGATTCGGTTGCTGTTGCAGGGTAAAATCGAGGCTGTTAACAAAGCCGCTGTGATTATCGCCGGGCAGGCCGTAGATCAAGTCGAGGCCGTAAGTCACCCCGACGTTAGAAAGCAGCTGCAATGCCTGACTCATCTGTCCCGGTTTGAGTGTCCGGTTCAGCGGTTTAAGGACTTTCGGATCGGCAGACTGCAGTCCGATCTGCACCGAGCAGGAGAGTTGGGCGAGTAGTTCGGCCGTCTCTTGATCGAGGAAGTCAGCCTTGGCCTCCAGGTGGAAATGGATCTGCGGGGCTTGCTCGATTAACAGTTGCAACAGCTGTTTGCCGCGCTGTGGTGGTGCGTTGAAGGTAGAATCGAGGATCCAGATCTGCGCCACATTTTTCTCAACGAACAGTTGCAGTTCTGCCTGCAGCCGCTCCAGAGGTAGTGGGCGTACGCCCTGCTGGCCCTTAGCGTCGTAGCAAAAGGCGCAATTAAAGCGACAACCGCGGGCCACTTCCCAGAGGACCCCGCAGCCCTCTGTTAGTGGCAAGGTTGCCGTGAGCCACGGAGATGGCAACTGTGCCAGATCGGGGCAGATGGCCGGAGTAACGCTGTGGCTGGAATCATTCCCCTTGGCGAGAAATCCGGGGATGGCCACCGGCGGTTCGCTGCTGTTGAGTTGATTTACCAGCTGAGCAAAAGGCAGTTCTCCTTCGCCGCAGATGACGCCGTCCAATTCACCCTCTTTGATGACCGTTGCCGCATCGGCACTTGCTTCCGGACCGCCGGCGATGATGAACAACTCGGGGTACTGTCGGCGCAGGTCGCAACAGAGTTGCAATACCTGTTGCCGATTCCACAGATAGAGCGAAAAGGCGACCAGCTGTGGCCGATTCGCCATGATGCTCCGCATCATGGCGGCGCTGCTTTGTTCGGGGAATAGGTCGATCAGCGTGGTTTGGCGTTGCTGTTCTGCCGGTAGGCAGGCTTTAAGGTTGCCGGCGGCGAGGGGGACGGCCTGCGTGGACTGGCGAACGTGCAGGGTTGGTATTGAGATATGCATAAAATCCTGATCTTGCAGTAATGTTTTTAAAGGCTATTTCTTCAGGCTGACCTTGATCCGGGGCTTGTCGCCACTGGTGTCGATGCTGAAAGCAACCGGTCGGTCGCCGTAGCGTTGGCGGATTTTCTCCCGCTGGGCATCGAGAAAGGCGGCGACCTTGTCGGCTGCTGGTGCCTCGCCGGCTATCCCACAGGCTTGTCTGGCCTTGGCCAGTTCGTTTTGTAGCCGCTGTGCCTCGTCGGGTGGCGAAGCGGTTTTTTGCTGACTGGTGGTGGCCGCTGCCGAAGGGGCATTTATTTTCGCCGTGTGGCGATGATATCTCCCTTCATCCATCAGCCGCAGAATCCGGTCCCAGTACTGGGAATAGGACATGAAGCGCGAGATCAGCCCCTGGTAGCGGAATTTCAGGTCGGTCCAGACGATGCGGCGATTGGTGTACTGTCGCAGCCGCCGCGTCATATTTTTGCGGTCCATTTGCGGCTCTCGCTTTTCGACCCCGGCGAAGTACTGCTCGTAGCGAATTTCCAGCTCCTTCAGCTGTTGCTGGATTTCATCCAGTTCGTATCCCAGTGCGCGTCGTTCGTCCATTCGCTTGATCCTCCAGTCCGAGAACTATACGTGACTGGTCGGGGCTTGTAAATATTTCACCGATTTAACCCGCTTTTGGCCTGGAACCGCTTGACTTGGGTGGGGTCGTCCGAGATAATTGAGCGTTTTTTCTTATTATCAAAAAGCAACAGGGGAGTTCACATGAAAACAGGGCAAGCAGCGGTTATTCTGGCCGCCGGCAAAGGGACGCGAATGAAGTCGGCACTGCCGAAGGTGCTACATCCGATCAGTGGTCAGCCGATGTTGCGTTATCCGCTGCAGGCGGCGCAACAGGCCGGATTTGAGCAATTGGCGGTGGTGGTCGGTCATCAGGCGGAAAAGGTGCAGCAAGCCTTCTCTGCGGACAAGGTCACCTGGGTTGAGCAGACCGAACAGCTCGGTACTGGGCATGCCCTGCTTTGTGCCGCGGAAGCCTTGGCCGGGTTCTCCGGGACCTTGTTACTGCTCTGTGGTGATGTTCCCTTATTGCAAACCGAAACATTACAGTACCTGCAGAAGTTTCATTATCATGAGCGTTCGGTTGTCACCGTGCTGACTGCCGAGATGGCAAATCCGTCAGGTTATGGCCGGGTGATCCGTAGTGGTGAGCAAGTGCTGCAGATTGTCGAAGAGAAGGACGCCACCGATCAGCAGAAGCAGGTCACCGAGATCAATACCGGCATCTACCTGTTCGATGCCGAGTTCGTCTTTGCGGCGCTGAAAAATCTGAAAACCGACAATGCCCAAGGGGAATACTATTTGACCGATGTGGTCGCCGCTGCGGTTGCTGCCGGCAAGAAAACCCGTTCGGTCTGTGTTCCCGATGCAACCGAGGTGATGGGGATCAACGATCGCTGTCAGTTGGCCGAAGCCGAGGCGGTGATGCGCTGGCGGGTCAACACCGAGCTGATGCAGTCAGGTGTCTCGATGATCGATCCGACCACGGTTTATGTCGACACCACCGTTGTGATCGGTGCCGATACGGTCCTACATCCGAATGTGCATTTGTGCGGTGCCACCAAGATCGGTGCGAACTGTACGGTTGAAACCGGTGTCGTGGTGGTCGATTCGACGATTGCCGATGGTGTCCATCTTAAAGCCGGTTCGGCGCTCGAGGAAGCGCAGGTCGGCCCGGACTCAAAAATTGGCCCGATGGCGCATCTGCGACCGGGAACTGTGCTCAGTGGTAACAACAAGATCGGTAACTTTGTCGAAACCAAAAAAGTGCAGTTTGGTGAAGGTTCACAGTCGAGCCACTTGACCTATATCGGCGATGCCGAGGTCGGCCGCAACGTCAATTTCGGTTGCGGCACCATCACCTGTAATTATGACGGTGTCAACAAGCACAAAACGACGGTAGGGGATGATGTTTTTATCGGCAGCGACGTACAGTTTGTTGCCCCGGTCAGCATCGGTCGCAACAGCGTGATCGGTGCCGGTTCGACCATCACCAAGGATGTCCCGGCCGACTCACTGGCGATTTCGCGCAGCGAGCAGAAGGTGGTCGAAGGCTGGGCGTTGCGCAAAAAAGCGAAGAAATCCTGATAGGGGTCGATTATGTGTGGAATTGTCGGATATATAGGTTCGCAGCAAGCATCACCGATCATCATCGATGGCCTGCGTCGTTTGGAGTACCGTGGTTATGATTCAGCCGGAATCTGTACCCTTGATAGCGGAGAGCCGCAGATTTATCGGGCCGAGGGGAAACTGATCAATCTTGAGAATATCCTTCGCCAGACCCCGGCGGTTGGAACGCGTGGTATCGGCCATACCCGTTGGGCCACCCATGGTCGTCCCTCGGAGATCAATGCCCACCCGCACCGGGCCAGTGGTATTGTCGTCGTGCATAATGGCATCATCGAAAATTATATTAAATTGAAAGAGCGCTTGCAGGCGGTCGGTCACCAGTTCTCTTCGGAGACCGATACCGAAATCATCGCCCACTTGGTTGAAGAACATTATCGCCAGTGTGGTGATTTTGAGAGCGCCGTGCGTTTGGCCCTCGGTGAGGTCGAAGGGGCCTATGCGGTGGCGATTCTCTGCAGTGACGAGCCGGACAAATTGATCGCCGCCAAGCTCGGTTCACCGCTGGTTATCGGCCAAGGACAGGGGGAGTACTTTGTTGCTTCCGATATCCCGGCGATGCTCTCCCATACTCGGGAGATGATCTTTCTCGAAGATGGTGAGATGGTGGTCTTTACCACCAAAGAAATGCGCATCACCGATCTGGCCGGACAGCCGCTGGTGAAGCAGAGCAAGACCATCACCTGGAGCCCGCTGATGGCGGAAAAGGGTGGTTACAAGCATTTCATGCTCAAAGAGATCTACGAGCAGCCACGAGCTCTGGCTGATACCATTGCCGGTCGTCTGCGCAGTGACGAGGGGGATATTTACCTCGAGGATCTTGGGCTGGACGATGCTCAGTTGCAGGGGGTGGAGAAAATTTTCATCATCGCCTGCGGGACTTCCTGGCACGCCGGGCTGGTCGGTAAATTCTATATCGAAAAGCTGGCGCGGCTGCAGGTCGAGATCGATATCGCCAGCGAGTTCCGCTATCGCGATCCGATTGTTGATGACAAGAGCCTGACCATCCTGATCAGCCAGAGTGGCGAGACCGCCGATACCCTGGCCGGCCTGCGCGAAGCCCGGAGCAAGGGCAGCAAAGCGGTCTGTATCTGCAATGTGGTCGATTCCTCCATCTCGCGGGAAAGTGATGGTGTGATCTATACCCACGCCGGTCCGGAGATTGGTGTCGCTTCGACCAAGGCTTTCACCACCCAGTTGGTTGCCCTCTACCTGCTGGCATTAAAACTCGGCCGGGTGCGTGGAACCCTGAGCGCGGATGATTGTCGCCAACAGGTCGAGGAGTTGTTAACCCTGCCGCGTAAGTTGGAAGAAGCGTTGGAGCTGGACACGCAGATCGAGGTGATCGCCCGCGAGTTTATGAATGCCCGGGATTTTCTCTATCTCGGTCGTGGCAATCAGTATCCGATCGCCCTGGAAGGGGCGCTCAAGCTTAAAGAGATCTCCTACATTCATGCCGAAGGCTATCCGGCCGGAGAGATGAAGCACGGGCCGATCGCCCTGATCGACGAGAATCTGCCGGTCGTCGTGCTGGTGCCGCGCAATGCCACCTACGATAAGGTGGTCTCAAACATGGAAGAGGTTTGCGCCCGTGGCGGCAAGGTAATCGCCGTTGCCAGCGGCCAGGAGAGCGAACTGGAAGGCAAGGTCGCGGCTCTGATCCAGGTGCCGGAAACCAGCGAAGATCTGTTTCCGATAATTACTTCGGTGCCGATGCAACTGCTGGCCTATCATATTGCCGTGCTTAAAGGCACCGACGTTGATCAACCACGTAACTTGGCCAAAAGTGTCACCGTGGAATAAGTTATTGTTCACCGGTTACAGATAAAAAAGGCTACTGCGAAGATGTTCGCGGTAGCCTTTTTTTATGGCTCTGTGTGTGAATTGAGTTGGTTTCTCGTAAGTAGGGCCAATTGAACCGTCTCGAAACTTCTAAGGGTATATGCGACCCCTTTTGATATAACTTTTGAGAGCCGGATCGTGGGGTCTGGTGAAGAAGGCTGACATCGGTCACAAACCCATACTTTTGAGACAGGCATCACGCCACATCTTCTAAGTTTTGAAAACCTCGATAAAAGAAACTGTTTAGCCAAGGGGAAAGAATAACTAGAAAATTAGACATATTCGTCTATATATCAGTCGCTTAGCATTGCAATATCCATCTTGTTTGCTAGTATAACCAGCATAAGCAACGAATAACTCAAAAGCATTATGGAGTGACAAATGCCAATCCATTTTAATGACTTGGACGTGGCTGGTAAAGTTGAAGGACCAAGCTCTGTTTTGATTATTCCCTGCTATATGTGTCCAGCGGTAACAGTGGCCGTAAGAGAAGGCAGGCCTTTTATTCAACTATTCAGCAGCTTTCTGACTTCCCCTCCCTTTGAGAAATACCTCAAAAAGCTACAATCCCGTTTAGGTGAGAAGGGTGTAACCTCAAAGGTATTCAAGAGCAATTATGTTCATCAATGGTTTCTTTGTATGTGGACTTCTGGGTGCCGTAAGAAGCTTAAACGACAGCTTGAAGAATATGATTCTGCGATAGTTCTGGGTTGCGAGTCGGCGAATGAAACGGTACGTGACTTGATCAAAGATGATACCTGTAAAATAATTCAAGGTATGGAAGTTACAGGCTTTATGAATGCAAAAATGAGATTTCAATGGCCGGGCAATATATCCTTTGAAGACTGTAAGGTCGTCCCCTTCTCTCAGCAAGAGAAAGAAGAACGCACAGCAGTCTGAAAAAAACGTGACGGGGAAGGATCTGCGACACTGCGCCCCAAGGCAAACCGTTGTTAGACTGGTATTGTTTTTATATCTAGTTTTGGCAGGGAGGATCTGGAACCGTTGCAAAGTCACAATTTTCCGCAAATCTATGAAGATTACCGTTCCAGAATCACCAGATATCTGGCAGGACTCGCAGGCAAGGATGTCGCAGATGACCTCTCTCAGGAGGTTTTTGTAAAAGTCGCCAGAGGTCTCAAAGATTTTCGTGAGGAAGCTAATCTTTCAACCTGGATTTACCGCATTGCCACCAATACCTATCATGACCATGTTCGTGGTCGTGCCTTCAGGCAGCAACAGAAAGAACAACTCATTCCAACTGAAAATATTGATATCCCAGAAGGTGAGACACTGGGTATCGGCGAGAAAACTCCGATTGTCGAGCAAGGGGCGATCAGGAGAGAGATGATCGCGTGCATCCGTGGCTACATCAAACAGCTCCCTGAAGACTATAGGGTTGTGTTGCTCCTAAGCGAGGAGGAAGGGTTCAAGAATCGCGAGATTGCGGAAATTCTGAAGATCAGTCTGGAGAATGTCAAAATCCGCTTGCACCGGGCCAAGGCAAAACTTAAAGAGCTATTAGAGGGTCACTGCGAATTCTATCTCGATGATCAGAGTGAAGTTGCCTGTGACCGTAAACAAGGCTGTGATTGATAAAAGTCCACGTCCCTCACCGATTAAATTCTTTACGCAAGCTGTATCCTTTTATTGCCTCCCTTCGTCTATATAGACAGAAAGGAGGTGATCTTGATGACCACATTCGAAATTGCACAATTCTGGTGGCTACTACCTTTACTGTTCTTGGTTTGTTGCCTTTTCTGCTACAGGGGATGCTGCTGCACCCGCAAAAGCAAAATGAGGGAAAGGACAGAAGCCTGAGAGAAGGGCTTTGATGTTTTGGATATACGGTGGATAGTAGTTTAGGTTTTAGAGAAAGGAAACATTTCATGGACGAGAAATTAAAAGAAATGATCGCAGTCGGAGCGTCTGTAACCGCTAATTGCATTCCCTGTATCCGGTACCACTTCGCAAAGGCTTGTGACGCCGGCCTTACAGTCGCCGAGATTAGGGTCGCAGTCCAGATTGGCAGGGGGGTTAGAAAAGGTGCCGCTCTAAAATGGGATGAAGAAGTCAACGTTCTCCTCTCTTCCTCATCTGAGGAACAAAAAGACACTTGTGGCTGCGCATAACTTATTTTAAAAAGGAATTAAAGAAAGTCTGACCGTATTTCAAAACTGTAAAGTTGCGGCGACAGGTAGAAATAAAGGCGGGGACATCATTAGCCCCGCCTTGGGTGAACAGTAGTTACCCCGCTATCAGAAAAGCAGTCTCATATTTTGTGACTTAATTCTCAGACACCCACGGAGTATGAATCTTCATTCTCTTGTTTGTCTGAGTGCCTTGCCAGTACAAGGCACTCAGTAGGGCACTTTATTTTTCTAGTCAGATTTTTGCCGTATATAATTACAGCCGCTTACCTAGCCAGCGAGTATGAACTTTATTACTCGCCCACACAAGAAGGAGGGCTACTGCGAAGATATTCGCGGTAGCCTTTTTTTGTTGGCTCTGTTCGCGTATTGAGTTGATATCCGTCGTCTTTGAACCTGCGTTCCCTGAATAATATATGTTCGTCCAGCGGCAATTTATAAATCAAATGTATTGTTCCCTGGCTCTGTCTAAGGGGCTGATAATGCGACGCTTTGTTGCGATTTGCATTAGTATGTCGTCAGGAGGTATTTATGGCGCAATCAGTAAGGATCAATGATGGGTTGGCTAAATCTGCAAGAACAGTATCCATCGCAGAGCATCGGTCTATGGCGGGCCAACTTGAACACTCGGCTTCCATCGGTCGAGCTGCCGAGGAAAACCCAGATCTTCCGTTTTCCATGCTCCGTGAAATTCTTTTGGCCAAAGTAGAGGTTAATGCCGGGATGGTTGAAAATTACGTCTTTGGAGAGGGCGACTAATGCGGAAGGTTGAGCAAGCCCGCTGTTGGGTGCTTTGCTGATACGTCTCGAAAGAGCGAATGGCTAACTAGGTTCTTTGTCATTCTCTCGCCCATCGCGTACCCAACAACCTCCCCGGTGAAGAGGTCCTTGTGGCCAGCAAGGTACAGCCAGCCATCAGCAGTGGGGATATAGTTGATGGCAGTTGCCACGCCAGATTGGGCGCCTCGACTTCAAAACTTTGCTCTAACTAGATTCTCTGCAACAGGGAGTGAATGGTTAGTGTGCTCTGCCGGGTTAGTTCGCCTCTGTTGTTGGTCCCGCCTTTTTCGTATTTCACGGATTCTTTACTAGGACTGTCATCCCTTTTCAGTTCATAATAACTGCCGATTTTGATTTAGGCGTGTCCACCATCGAGTATGAAACTTTATTCCTTCTTTTTTCATTTGATCAGGACGTAAATTCGATGCAGTATGTAAGTTTGGTTTTTTAGGCTCAATGAATGACACGAGGTAGTGCGGTTTGAACAAGGCTTCAGTGGGTAAGGTTATTACCCGACTTCCATATTCTCAGCAGCTGCAGGGCTTGATCCAGCAGCTGCTGAATCGTTTTAAAATCAGCGAAAATACCTTTCTGATCGTTCTTGCGGTGATCATCGGTATGCTCGGTGGCTTAGGCAATTACCTGTTCCGCAAGACCATCGAACTGGTGCATTGGGTCGTGGTCGAACAGAGTATGGAACTGTTCGACATTTCTCTGGAGACCTGGTCTCCGGAACGTCTGCTGGTGGCTTTGTTCCCGGCGATCGGCGGTTTGCTGGTGATCCCCCTATGGATCTTTTTCGGCAAAGATCTCAAGGGTGGCTTTGCCGGTTTTCTGGTCAAGGTCAATCTCAAAGGGGCGAAATTGCCATTTCGGCCGGTTTTTACCCGTGGTCTCGGCGCCGCCATTACCCTGGGAACCGGCGGTAGTGCCGGGCAGGAAGGGCCGATTGCGGTGATCGGCGGAACCATCGGCAGTCAATTCGGTAAAATGTTCAAAATGAGCGGCGATCGTCTCAAGGTGCTGGTTGCCTGTGGGGCCGCTGCGGGGGTTGCGGCCACCTTTAATGCCCCGATCGCCGGGGTCTTTTTCGCCACTGAAATTGTGCTGCTCTCTTCTTTTGAGGTCGCCAGTTTTACCTCGATTGTCATTGCCAGTGGGATGGCCACGGTTGTCTCTCGGGCATTGCTCGGCAATACCTCGGAGTTGGTTGCCCCCACCTATCAGATGGGTAGCTTCTGGGAGCTCGGCCTCTATCTGCTGCTCGGGATCATCATCGGTGGCCTGGCGGCTGGTTTTATCGACGTTCACTTCCGCATCAAGGATCGTATTGATGCCATCAAGCTGCCCAAATTGGCCAAACCGGTTCTAGGCGGACTGACGGTCGGGATTATCGGCCTCGGGGTGCCGCAGGTGTTCGGCAACGGTTATGAGTTTATGAACGAGGTGATGCTCGGCGAGCATTCCTGGTACCTGCTCGGCTTGCTGATTGTCGCCAAGATGGTGGCTACATCGGTTACGCTCGGCTCTGGTCTGCCGGGTGGCATGTTTGCTCCCTGCCTGTTTTTAGGCGCGGTTGCCGGTGGCGCTTTTGGTCATCTGGTGGAGCTGGCCTTCCCTGCTGCCGGCTTTTCGGCCGGGGCCTACGCGCTGGTCGGCATGGGCGCTTTTCTCGCCGCTGCAACCCACTCGCCAATGACCGCCATCTTTTTGCTGTTTGAGATTACCGACAGCTATCAGGTCATCGTGCCGATTATGTTGACCTGTGTTATCGGTACCGCCATCGCTCGGCATCTGAAGAAGGACAGCTTGGAGACGGTTGAGCTAACCCGGGCTGGCATCGATCTGGAAGCGGGCAAAGAGCGCAATATCATGAAGGCCCTGTCGGTCGGCGAAGTGATGCAGCGCGGGGTGGAAACGGTACCGGAAAATATGACCCTCGGCAACTTTGCCCGGTTTATCGAGCAGACCCACCACACCAACTTTCCGCTGGTCAACGAGGCGGGCGATCTGACCGGGATCATCTCGGTGCAGGATTTCATGGGGGTGGTGTTCGAGCGTGATCTGATGGACCTGGTGGTGGTCAAGGAATTGGCCACCAGCAACGTGATTGTGGTGCATGCCGAGGAAGATCTGGACACGGCGATGCGCAAGATTGGTTATCGCAATATCGAACAGTTGCCGGTGGTCGATCGCGAAACCAATCGCAAACTGCACGGTATCATCTCCCGTCGTGACATGGTCTCCGCCTATAACCGGGCGTTGATGAGTCGGACCTTGGGGGACGATGATGTCTGATCTGCTCTCTGGTCTGAACGAGCCGCAACGTCAAGCGGTGCTGCATGATGCCGGTCCGCTGCTGCTGTTGGCTGGCGCCGGTTCGGGTAAGACCCGTGCCTTGACCCACCGGGTCGCCTATCTGATCCGCGAGCGGGGGGTGCCGGCCTGGCGGATTATGGCGGTCACCTTTACCAATAAGGCGGCGGCCGAGATGCGGGAGCGGGTGGAGGCGCTGCTCGACGACGGTGATTCCCCCTGGGTGGCGACCTTTCATGCCAGCTGTGTGCGGATTCTGCGCCAGGAGATCCAGCACTTAGGTTTCAATCGCGACTTCACCATCTACGATGATCAGGATCAGCAACGGCTGCTGCGCGAACTGCTCAAAGAGCAGGGCATCGCCGAAAAAAAACTCAAGCCGCGGGCGGTGGCGTCCTTTATCGACAACGCCAAAAACCGTGGACTGCTGCCGGAGATGCTCGCTGACTGCCGTCCCGATGAAGTTAAATTGGTCGAACTTTATGCCCTCTATCAGCGGCGGCTGAAAGCGGCTAATGCGGTCGATTTTGGCGACCTGTTGTTGCTGACGGCCCTGTTGTTTGAAAGGTTTCCCGAGGTGCGCCGCCGTTGGCAGGAGCGCTTCAAATATCTGCTGATCGACGAATTCCAAGATACCAATCGGGTTCAGTATCAACTGATTAAACAACTGCTCGGTCCCGAAGCGAACCTCTGTGTGGTCGGCGACGATGATCAGTCGATTTACCGCTGGCGCGGTGCCGAAGTGGGTAATATTCTCGGCTTCGAAAATGATTTCCCCGGCGCGGTGGTGGTTAGGTTGGAGCAGAATTACCGCAGTACCCAGGCGATTCTCAAGGCCGCGGGGCAGGTGGTTGGCCATAACCATGATCGTTGTGCCAAGGAGCTGTGGACCGAAAATCCCCTCGGCGACCTTCTGACGGTTGAAGCAGCCCCTGATGACCGGGACGAGGCGAGTTTTGTTGCCAGAGAGATCGGTCGTTTGCAGGGCGAAGGTTTTAACCTGCGCGACATCACCGTCTTCTATCGAACCAACGCCCAGTCGCGGGTGTTAGAAGAAGCTCTGATTGAGCACAAGCTCCCTTACGTCATGTTCGGTGGTGTTAAGTTTTATGCGCGGCAGGAGATTAAGGACGCCCTCTCGTATCTGCGGCTGTTGGTTAATCCGGCCGATTCGCTGGCGGCCCGACGGATAATCAATGCTCCGGCACGCGGCATTGGCGCGACCACCGTTGATAAAATTGCAGTTTTTGAGCAGGATGCAGGAGGCTTTCTCGCCGCTTGCCGGGTTGCGCTGGAAGCCAGCGCTCTTAAGGGCGCGGCGGCGAAACGTGTGGCCGGATTTGTCGACCTGATCGATGATTTTACTGCGCAACTGGAACGCTTGCCCTATCCGCAACTGATGGCTGAACTGATTCAACAAAGCGGCTACGGACCCACCTTGCAGGAAGAGGCAAAGCAGGGACTGACCAAGGACATCCGCGATGAAGCGAGCGGTCGGCTGGAAAACCTCGAACAGCTGCTGGCCGGGATGCAGGAACAGTCTGGCAAGGGCGGAGAACTCCAGGATTACCTTGAACAGGTGGCGCTGATCACTGACCTGGATCGTTACGATACCGAGCTGCAGCGGGTCACCCTGATGACCCTGCATTCAGCCAAGGGCCTGGAGTTCCCGGTGGTCTTTATGACCGGGATGGAAGAGGGGCTCTTTCCCCATTCCCGCTCCGGTGATGATGGCGAAGAGTTGGCCGAAGAGCGCCGGCTTTGTTATGTCGGCATGACTCGAGCGATGCAGCGGCTCTATCTTTCTCATGCCCGGCGGCGGCGGGTCTATGGCACCTATCAGTTCAATCCGCCGAGTCGTTTTCTGGCCGAAATCCCTCCAGAACTGCTGGCTGGTGAGGTCCCTGAGGTGATGGTTAAAAAAGCGGCCGCTGCTGAACACAACTTGGCCTCGCTGTTTGATCTGGCTGCGCCGAGCAGGGCTGCCGAGGCTGAACCGGTTGCCACTTTGCCAGCGCAGCGACCTCTGGCGGAAGAACCGGTTATCGAAACGCAGGGCGGGTTGCGCCTGGGGATGAAGGTGCGGCATATCAAGTTTGGGGCCGGTACCGTACGGCGGCTGGAAGGGAATGGCGACAAACAGAAGGTGACAGTGCATTTTAACTCGGTCGGCTCGAAGAAATTACTGCTTAAATTTGCTGGATTGATGCCGGTCTGAACGGTCGGTGCAAGGGGTGGGGATGGCAGATAGCAACGAACAGTTTACCCTGTTGTTGGTCGATGATAATCCGACCAACTTGACGCTTTTGGCGAAGATTGTCGAACTCGACCTGCCACAGGTCCGGGTGTTGACCGCCAGTAACGCGCTGGCTGGTTTGCAACTGGCCGAGCAGGAGCAGATTGACGGCGCCTTTATCGATGTGCAGATGCCACAGATGAGTGGCCTCGACATGTGTCGCGAGTTAAAAGCCAACCCGCGCACCACCGGCATGCCGCTGGTTTTGATCACCGCCCACCTGGCTTCGCCGGAAATGCGTGCCGAAGGGCTCGAAGTCGGCGCCTACGATTTTATTTCTCAGCCGATCAGCAACGTCGAAATGCTGGCGCGAATTAAGGTGATGTTGCGTCTTTGCCAGGGGGAACGGTCGCAGCGGCGCGAAAAACCCCAGCCACAAAAATCGGATCAGCAGAGTGCCAGCCAGTTGCGCTGGCTCAGCAGCCTGTTGTTGTCCGGGGATGGTCCCCAAGCGGATTCCGATCAGGAATTATTGCGCAACTTGGCGGCTGAGCTATCTGGTCCCGCTGAAACGGACGAGCTGTTGCTGACCAAACAGCTCGCTGGCAAGTTCCCGCTGGCGTGGCGACGGACCTTTGCGAAGCTCGCCCTGCTCGACATGTTTCCCATTTCTTTGGCGAGGAAGCTGAGCGAAATCAGAGACGTCGAAGCGGTGTTCGATTATCTCCAACGCCACGACCGGGTTTTTCTGCCGCATGCTGGCAGGGAGGAACAACTCTCCTTCAAACCCCAGGTTCGTCAAGTATTGCGCGAGCAGATTGATCAGACCCTGGATGCAGCAGAACGGCAACAGGTCTATCAGCGTGCTGCTGACTGGTATCAGCAGAAAAACGATCTGCCCGCCGCCTTGGCTTGTCTGTTGCGGATCGAGCAGTATCCGGCAGTTTCACAACTGCTCAGCCAATCTGGACTGAACCTGCTGGCGGAGCATTACCAGCCGCAGGTTGCGCAACTGCTGGGCGGGGTTCCTGAAGAGGAAGCGGTGCGATGTGGTTGGCTGGCGTTGTTCACCGGGGTTGGTTTTATGCGGACCCAGCCGCTGGATGTTGATAGCTGGCTGGAGTTGGCACGCACCCGGTTTGTCGCCAGTGCCGATCCGCGCGGTGAATTGCTGGCCTTGTCGCAGCAGATTATTCAGTATCTGGTCGCCGATGGACAACTGGAGTTGGGGTTGCCGCGCTTAGCCCGTTTGCGCCAACTGGCTAAAGAGCAGTTGGCGCTGCTCGACCCGTTCAACCGCCTCAAGGTGCTCTTTACCCAAGGTTTGGCCGAACTGTTCTATGCCGGCGACCTGTCCCGCTGTGAAGATATCTTGACCCGGGGGATGTCCGAGTCATTGCGTGAAAAATTGCTGGAACAGCAACTTGATTTTCAACTGTTGCAGGTTTTGTTGGCCCTTTTCCAGGGGCGCTTCCGGGTGGCGCGGGCTGCCATGGAGCAGGGGCGCCTGATTGGCTCCCGACTTGGAGGTGATTCCTTTTCGATCAAGGCCTTCTGGATTGTTGCCTGCGAACTGCTGTACAGCAGTGGAGAACTGGATTCCTTTTATCAGCAACGGCGCTTTGCTCGCCAGCTTTGGGGGCAGCAGGAGCTGCAACAGTCGGCTCTCGGTCCGTTGTTAAACTGTTTTGCGATTCTTGGTCGCATCGCACAAGGGAATTCGACTGCCGGTCTCGAGCAACTGGAGGTGACTCTGGTCGAAAGCCCGGCAACCGCACGGCCACATTTGCGCAGCTGGTTGCTGCAGCTGCGTGGTTTGCTCAATGCGCAAACGGGGCGGTCGGTCGAGGCGCAGGCAGACTCAGCGCAAGGGCTTGAACTCCGCCAGCAGGTTGGCAAGGGGCTTCAATGTTTGCCGAACCTGTTGCTGGCGGGGGCGACTTTGGTTGTTCTGCAACGCTATTCACAGGCCACCGAGCAACTCCAGCTTGGTTTGACCCATTCTGTTGCATTGGGAGAAGAGCGTTATCGTAGTGGCTTTCACGCCTGGTTGGCGCTGGCGCATCACGGGCAAGGGGAAGAGGCGCAGGCATTGCCTCACCTGGAGCGGATGTTTGAGCTGTTGCGCCGACAGAAGATTGATTTTTTCTTTGCCTTGACCCCCGAACTGCTGCGTAATCTGGTGCCGTTGGCCAGTAGCAGGGTTGAGTGGGCGGAGCCGTTGCAGCGCTTGGTTAGTCACTGGCTCGATTGTCGTGTCGTGGAGGATGGTCGCCTGGTCCCGCTGGCCAGGCTGCAGACCCTTGGCGGATTTCGCTTTCAACTGGGGGAGCAGTTTCTCGATCTCAGCGAGGTGGGTCTGGTTTCACGACAGATTCTGGCCATGTTGTCGGTGGCACCGAATTGCACCCTGAGTACTGAACTGTTGATGGCGAGCCTGTGGCCGGACAGCCCGCCGAGTAAGGCACGAAGCTGCTTCGATACCGCTCTTTCGAGACTGCGCAAGGCTCTGGAAGCTCGCTTTGGCAAGCAAATCCGCGTAGATTATCTGGTGTTGGAAAAGGGCCTGCTGCTGTTGCGCAACCTGCGAATTGATGCGGTTGAATTTACTCAGGAGCTGGAGGCGGTGCGGCGGCATCTGCAACGCCAGCACTTCTGGCAGGCCGAATTGGCTTTTTGGCAGGCTGAGCGTATTTGGGGCGGGGAATTCCTGGCCGGGTATGAGCTGGATGTCGATCTCCCCTACTGCCGGGATCAGTTTAATCAACAGCGTTTGGAGCAACTGGAGGGGCTGGCCCGACTGCTGCTATTGCGCGGTGAGAGTGACGAAGCGATTCGCCTGCTGCAGGCCGGTTTGCAGATTGATCCGACGCATGATGTTTTGGTTCAACAGTTGTTGGATATTTTCCAGCAGCAAAAAGATAAACGGGCTGTTCGGCAACTGCTCGACAGCTATAGTAAGGCGTTGCATGACGCTGATTATGATCTGGAAGAAATTGATGAAATGATGGCCACCTTGGGTCCCCAGCGGCTCGAACTTTGAAAAATTGAAACTTAACAAAAGGAAAGAGACCAAATCATGAGTAATTGTGACAGTTGTAGTGATAGCTCCTGCTCAGTGAAAGAGCCTGGAGAGGCCAATGATGAACAAGCCCAGATCCGTCAGAACCTGGCAATCCGTTTGTGTGGTATCAAGCACAAAGTGATGGTGATGTCCGGTAAGGGCGGCGTTGGCAAAAGTACCACCGCTTTAAACCTGGCTCTGGCGCTGGTCAAACAGGGCTTTAAGGTCGGGTTGCTTGATATCGACCTGCATGGGCCGAGTGTGCCGAAAATGGCCGGATTGGAAAATCAGCGCCCGCAGATGAGTGAAGAAGGGATTGAACCACTGGAGATCGAAGGCCTTAAGTTGATGTCGATCGGTTTCCTGCTCGCTTCGACCAGTGATGCGACCATTATGCGCGGTCCGATGAAGCACGGCGCGATTCAGCAGCTGCTGGCCGATGTGGTCTGGGGTGAGCTCGACTACCTATTGCTCGATTGCCCTCCGGGAACCGGCGACGAACCTTTAAGTGCCGTACAACTGCTGGGCAAAGGTGCGGCTGCCGTGGTGGTCACCACGCCGCAGGATCTCGCTCTGGTCGATGTCGAAAAATCATTGAGCTTTTGTCGTGAACTGAAGCTGCCGGTGGTTGGTTTGATTGAAAATATGAGTGGTTTTATCTGCCCGCACTGCAATGAAAAATCGGATATTTTTAAAAGTGGTGGCGGTGGTCAGCTGGCGGAAAAGGTCGGTGTGCCGCTGTTGGCAAAAGTACCGCTCGATCCGCGTGTGGTTGAAGCGGGCGATGCCGGCAAACCGCATATTCTTTCCTGTCCCGACTCGACTTGCAGCGTAGCACTCAATGCTGCGGCCCAAGCGGTAGTGAAATTCACTGGCGAGGAATGCTCCTGATCCAGGGGTTTCGCTTGTTTTCTCTGCTTTCGAATGCTAATTTCGAGTGTTTAATCACCGCATTGGAGAAGAAGTGATGAAAATCAGTCGCAACGAGGTAGAGCACGTGGCGCGCTTGGCTCGCTTGGCTCTGCAACCGGAGGAACTGGACGCCCTGACCGGGCAGATGGACGCCATCCTCGGTTATGTCGATAAATTGAACGAGCTGGATACCGATGGCATCGAGCCGACCGCTCACGCCGTGCCGATGGAGAACGCTTTTCGCGAGGATATCGTGAAAGCGTCGATCGGCGTTGAGCGGGCGCAGCAGAATGCACCGGCAACTGATGGGACGTGTTTCAAAGTGCCCAAAATCATCGAGTAGTGGGAGGGGCGGTCGATAAAAGACCATCTGCGGCGTTATGCTTGACCTTGGATCCTCGACGTAGCTTAGGCTACGCCTGCGGTCCAAGGTCTGCGCAGGCCCTGCATCTGGACCTTTCTCAACCGCCCTACAAAAGGTAGGTTTGCAAGAGACGTTCGAAAGTGATTCTGGAGTAAATAGGATGGAATTGAATAGTTTGACAATTTCGCAACTGCGGGAAAAGTTGCTGGCTGGCGAAACGACTTCGGTCGACCTGACCAAGGCGTTTCTGGCGCGGATTAAGGCGACCGACGATAAGGTCAACGCTTTTATTACTGTTTGCGAAGAGGAAGCACTGACCGCAGCTGCAGCTGCTGATCAGCGGATTGCCACTGGCGATGTTGCCCCCTTGACCGGGATTCCGTTGGCGGTTAAGGACATCTTCAATACGATTGATGTGCGCACCACCTGCGGCTCAAAGATTCTCGATAATTATATTTCACCCTATGATGCCACCGCGGTTGCCAAGTTGCGTGAGCAGGGGGCGGTGATTATCGGTAAGTTGAACATGGACGAGTTCGCGATGGGCTCCTCCAACGAAAACAGTGCAGCCGGCAGTGTTAAAAATCCCTGGGATCTGCAACGGGTGCCGGGTGGTTCCTCCGGTGGTAGTGCCGCTGCTGTGGCCGCCGGACAGGCGTTGGCGACCTTGGGTACCGATACCGGTGGCTCGATCCGTCAACCCGCTTCGCACTGCGGAGTGGTTGGACTGAAACCGACCTATGGGCGGGTCTCCCGTTACGGAGTGATTGCTTACGCCTCGTCCCTTGATCAGGTCGGACCGCTGGCGCGCACTGTTGAAGATTGTGCTTTGATGCTCGGCGCGGTAGCCGGTTATGACCCGGCCGATTCGACTTCGGTCGACACGCCGGTGCCTGATTATCTGGCCAGCCTCAAAGAGGGCGTCAAGGGGAAAAAAATCGGTCTGCCGAAGGAATATTTCATCGATGGCCTGGATGCTGATGTCAAACAGGCGGTCGAAGCGGCGATTGAAACCTATAAAAGCCTCGGTGCCGAGATTGTCGAGGTCAGCCTGCCGCACACCGATTATGCGGTGGCCTGTTACTACCTGATAGCTACCGCCGAAGCTTCGAGTAATCTGGCTCGCTACGACGGCGTGCGTTATGGCGTCCGCAAGGACAATGGCGAAGGGCTGATCGGCATGTATCAGCAGAGCCGTGCTGCCGGTTTTGGTGATGAGGTTAAACGCCGAATTATGCTCGGCACCTATGCACTGTCGTCCGGTTACTACGATGCCTACTACATCAAGGCGCAGAAGGTCCGCACCCTGATTCGGCAGGATTTTCTCGACGCTTTCGAGCAGGTGGATCTGCTGCTGACCCCGGTGGCACCGACTCCGGCTTTCAAAATCGGCGAGAAGACCGACGACCCATTGCAGATGTACCTGTCCGATATCTTTACCATTCCGCTCAATCTGGCTGGCACCTGTGGGCTCAGTCTACCCTGTGGCAGCAGTAGCGAGGGGCTGCCGATCGGATTGCAGTTGCTCGGTAAGCCTTTTGCCGAAGCAGAATTGCTTCAGGCGGCCTGGGCGTTCGAAAATGCCACTGATTTTGCTGGTAAGCTGGCACCGCTCTGATCTGAATCGTGTAGGGGCGACCTACAGGTCGCCCGCGTTGGGTGAAAACCGGGTGGCCCATGGGTCGCCCCTACAAATATTTGAAATAAAGGTTTCTATTTATGGATTCCAGATATGAAGTTGTGATCGGGCTGGAGGTACATGTTCAGCTCACCACCAAAACCAAGATTTTTTGCGGTTGCTCCAAAGATTTCGGCCAACAACCGAACAGTCAGACTTGTCCTGTTTGTTTGGGTCTGCCGGGAGCATTACCCGTTTTGAACAAACAGGTGGTCGAATATGCCATCAAAACCGGGCTGGCGACCAATCATCAGATCACACCGCGTTCGATCTTCGCGCGGAAAAACTATTTTTATCCCGACTTGCCGAAGGGTTATCAGATTTCCCAGTTCGAATTGCCGATCTGTGAGCATGGTTGGTTGTATATCGAAACCGAAGAAGGTGGCGCCAAGCGGATCGGTATAACCCGCATTCACATGGAAGAGGATGCCGGCAAGCTGCTGCATTCCGATGGCGATAGCAGCTTCGTCGATCTCAACCGCGCTTGCACGCCGTTGCTCGAAGTTGTTTCTGAGCCGGATATGCGCAGCGCCGAAGAAGCAATCGCTTATCTGAAACAGCTGCATCAGATCGTCATGTATTTGGGGGTTTGCGACGGCAACCTGGAGGAAGGGTCTTTCCGTTGTGATGCCAACGTATCGGTCCGGCCCTGGGGACAGAAAGAACTCGGAACCCGCGCCGAGCTGAAGAACCTCAATTCCTTCCGCTTTATCAAGCAGGCGATCGAGTACGAGGTGGTGCGACAGATCGATGTTATCGACGACGGGGGCAAAGTGGTGCAGGAAACCCGTCTGTTCGATGCCGATCAAGGTGTTTCCCGTTCGATGCGTGGTAAAGAAGAGGCGCACGATTACCGCTACTTTCCCGATCCCGATCTGGTGCCGCTGGTGGTCTCCGACGAATGGATTGAGCGGGTGCGGGGTGAACTGCCGGAACTGCCAGCTGTCAAGCTGCAGCGTTATAAGGAACAGTTCGAATTGCCCGATTATGATGCCGGGGTGCTCTCTGCCGAACGGGACGTCGCCGAGTATTTCGAGGCGTTGGTTGCTCTGCACGATAATGCCAAGCTTTGCTCCAACTGGGTGATGGGCGAGGTGTTGCGCTCTTTGAAGGAGAAAGAGATCGCCATTGCCGAGTGCCCGGTTTCGCCGCAACTGCTGGCCGGGGTATTGACGCGGATCGCTGACAACACCATCTCTGGAAAAATCGCCAAGACGGTTTTTGAGGAGATCTGGCAGACGGGTAAAAGTGCCGATCAGGTCATCGAGGACAAGGGCCTTAAACAGGTGACCGACACCGGTGCCATCGAAGCGATTCTCGATGAAGTGATCGCCGCCAATCAAGGCCAGTTCGAAGAACTTAAGGGCGGTAAAGACAAGTTGATCGGGTTCTTTGTCGGCCAGGTGATGAAGCTCAGCAAGGGCAAGGCCAACCCCGGCATGGTGAATCAGCTGATCCAGAAAAAGATTTCAGAGTAGCGGATACCGTAGAAACCGTTTGCTCGTTTAAAAGGAAATAGATATGTCCGGTTGTCAAATTGATCCCAATACCATCCGCCCGATCCGTTTTTTTAATGGCAAGTGCCAGATGCTCGACCAGCGTCTGCTGCCGACCGAAGAGATCTGGCTCGATTACACTGATTACCAAGGAGTGGCCGAAGCGATCCGCAGCATGGTGGTGCGTGGCGCTCCGGCGATCGGTGTCGCGGCGGCAATCGGTGCCTGGTTCGGGGTGCGTGATATCGAAACCGAGTCGGCAGAGGAATTCTACGCTGAGCTGGAGAAGGTGTGTGCGGTGCTGGCTGCGACCCGGCCGACGGCGGTCAATCTGTGCTGGGCGTTGGAGCGGATGAAGAATTTTGCTTACGCCAATCTCGACCGCAGCGTAATGGAACTGAAAATCGGCCTCGAATTTGAAGCGCTGGCGATCACTCAGGAAGACGAGCAGCTGTGTAAAAAACTCGGCAAACAAGGTGAGAGCCTGATCCCCGATGGGGCACGGGTCTTAACCCACTGCAACGCCGGAGCACTGGCAACCGCTGGTTACGGCACCGCCCTCGGCGTCATTCGTGCCGCTGTGGCTTCCGGGAAGAAGGTTTCGGTGATTGCTGATGAGACCCGACCTTTTTTGCAGGGCTCCCGTTTGACCGCCTGGGAGCTGCAGAAGGATAATATCCCGGTGACGCTGATTTGCGACAATATGGCCGGATACCTGATGAGTAAGGGCGAGATCGACTGCGTTATCGTTGGTGCCGACCGGATTGCGGCCAACGGCGATGTGGCTAACAAAATCGGCACCTACACGGTGGCGATTCTGGCCAAGGAGCACAATATTCCCTTTTATGTTGCCGCGCCGATTTCGACCATCGATCTGAGCTTGGCTGACGGCTCGCTGATTCCGATCGAAGAGCGGGATGGTCGCGAGATCACTCATATCAAAGATGTTCAGCTGGCTCCCGAGGGGGTTAGCGTGCGCAACCCGGCCTTTGATGTCACCCCGAATCGGTTGGTTACGGCAATTGTTACCGAACTCGGCGTGGTCGAGGGGAATTACCAGCAGGGGTTGGCCGGCTTGATTGAGAAGAACTAAGGGTTGTTGATGACACCGAATCGCCACGAATTACAGCGCAAACTTGCCCAACTGGGCGGCATTGAGGAGCAGGGTCTCGGCAACTGGCTGGAGAGCTTCGCCTTGTTCGACAGCCAACGGGTGATCACCAACCTGCGCTTGATCAATGAGCAGTTGGGTGATCAAGTGTTGCTGGTCGACATTCTGGAACAGGTGTTTTCCGTTGCCGATCCGGATACGGCTTTGAATGTTCTCGAGCGGCTGTTCGATGTCGTTGAGCAGAAATTGCTGATCAGCGTTTTGCAAGAGCCGCTACGGCGCCGGCAACTGCTAATTATTCTCGGCGGTTCACCCTTTTTATCCGGAATCCTGTGTCGTAAGCCGATCTTTCTCGAGCAGTTGCTGATCGCTGGCGGGATTGATGAGACCTGTGACGAAGCCCAGATGCTTAACGATCTGCGCCAGGCCATTCCAGAGCAGGTCGATTTTTTTGAACTAAAGGCGGGCCTGCGGCGCTACAAGGCACAGCAAATTCTACGTATTGGGAGCCGTGATCTTGCCGGGTTGGCCTCTTTGGAGGAGGTGACGGCTGAACTCTCCGGGTTGGCTGCGGCTTGTCTGCAGAGGGCCTACGAGGTCTGCGGTTTTCAGTTGCAGGCCGAATACGGGCAGCCGCTGGAAAACAAGGAGAATGGTCAGCAATCACCGGCCAAAATGACTATTCTCGGCATGGGGAAGTTCGGCGGCAACGAGTTGAACTTTTCCTCCGATATCGACCTGATCTACTGTTATTCCTCCACCAATGGTGAAACCTGCGGCGGCAGTCGTGGCGAGAAAATTAGCCTGCACCGTTATTTTGTCAAGCTGGCCGAGCTGGTTTCCCGGGCGCTCAATCAGGTCACCGAAGACGGCTTTGTGTTCCGCGTGGATACCCGTTTGCGGCCCGACGGCAATAGCGGCGATCTGGCTATCTCGATCACTGCTGCCGAGACCTATTACGAATCCTGGGGACAGAGTTGGGAGCGCGCGGCGATGATCAAGGCCCGGCCGGTCGCCGGCTCTATCTCTCTCGGTGTGGAACTGTTGCAACGGCTTAAGCCTTTTATTTATCGACGCTATCTCGATTTTGGCATGATCGAGGATATCAAGTTGATGAAGCAGAAGATCAACGCCAGTCTCAGTCGCGAGCAGGAGGGTGAGCGCAACCTGAAGCTCGGTCGGGGCGGAATCCGCGAAATCGAGTTTTTTATCCAGGCGCTGCAACTGGTTAATGCCGGTACCCGTCCGCAACTGCAATATCGGAATTCGCTGCGGATGTTGCAGTTGTTGCAAGCAGAAGGATTGGTCGAAGCGGAGGAACAGCAGCAGCTCAGCGATGCTTATCGTTTTTTGCGCACCGTCGAGCACCGCATTCAGATTGTGCAAGAGCAGCAGACCCACTCGTTGCCAGTTCGTCCTGCCGAGTTGCTGGCCTTGGCCCGGCGCAGCGGGTTTGCCGACAGTGAATCCTTCAGCGCGGAACTTGAGCGGCACCGGCAGTGCGTAAATAATATTTTTAAGGATCTGTTTCATTCTACAGAAGAAGATTTGCAGCAGATGCGGCCGGAGGTCAATTTTATCTTCGATCTCGAATCGGACCCGGATCTGGTCAAGGATCTGCTCGAGGAAAAAGGTTTCAGCAACCCGGACGGGGCGTACCAAAGCCTCAACCTGCTGCGTGGCGGCGATCCGCACAAGCGCTTGACCGAGCGCGGGCGGCGCTGTCTGGAAAAGCTGGCACCGCTGTTGCTGGGGGAGCTGCTTGACTCTGCGAACCCCGACCGAGCGCTGAATAATCTGGAAACCTTCATCGGTGGGATTCGCGCACGGACCTCGTATTTTTCCCTGCTGGCCGAAAATCCTGGGATTGTTAAGCTTTTGATTGCGCTGTTCAGCTCAAGCCAGTTGTTGTCGCGGATTTTCATTCAGCGGCCGGAGCTTCTGGATACCCTGGTTTCCCGCTCCTATGCGGTCGAGGATAAGGATCGACAGCAGTTAGCTGACTCTCTGGCTGAGCAGATGCGATTGGCTACGGATTATGAATTGCAGCTCGATGGGCTGCGCCGTTTCCGCAACGAAGAGTTTTTGCGTATCGCCTTAAGTGATCTGCATGGGCAGATGAGGCAGGGCCAAGGGGCCAGACAGTTGTCCTGGGTTGCCGAAGTCTGTTTGGAGCAGGCGGTGCAGATGTCGCAGCACGAGTTAGTCACGCGTTTCGGTGCTCCCTATGCTGCCGACGCTGGTGATGATGCGCAAGAAACGGCCTTTGCTATTGTCGCCATGGGGAAACTGGGTGGGCTGGAGCTGAACTACCATTCCGATCTCGATATTATCTTTATTTATGATAGCGAGGGGCAGACTCGGCCGGCGGTTGGAACCGATCAGAATCGTTTTCGGTCGATCAGTAACCACGAGTATTTCGCCAAGTTGGCGCAGCGCATTATCACCGCGCTGACGCTGATGACCCGCGAAGGTGTTGTTTACGAGATCGACACCCGCCTGCGCCCGTCGGGCAATCAAGGCCCGTTGGTGACCAGCTTAAGCGCTTTTAAACGCTATCATCACGAATCCGCACAATCCTGGGAACGGCAGGCGATGACAAAGGCGCGGGTGGTTTGTGCCCCTGCGGAATTTGCCGAGCGTTTGCAGCAGTTGGTCTCCGAGCTTGCTTTTGATCGACCCTTGTCCGGTGACTTGAAATCTGAGATTTACCGTCTTCGCGGGCGGATGGAAAAGGAAATCGCCAAGGAAACTGAGGATCAATTTAATATCAAGACCGGT
This sequence comes from Desulfuromusa ferrireducens, assembly GCF_055389805.1. Lineage (NCBI taxonomy): Bacteria > Pseudomonadati > Thermodesulfobacteriota > Desulfuromonadia > Desulfuromonadales > Geopsychrobacteraceae > Desulfuromusa > Desulfuromusa ferrireducens. The sequence goes on along the minus strand of NZ_AP042415.1, from coordinate 627,685 downwards.
CGCGGCGGCATGGTTGATGTTGAGTTTATTGCCCAATATCTGCAGTTGCGTTACGCACAGCAGGTCAAGGCTTTGTGGCAACAGAATACGCTGGAAATCCTCAGGGTTTTGGCGGACAATGATATTTTGCCAGTCGCCGAGGCTAAGCAGCTGATTAAAGGCTATAAATTTCTCCGCCGGCTGGAAAATAAACTGCGCTTGTTGCACGACCAGTCGATCAACGATCTTCCCCGGGAGAGCAAAGTTTTGAGAAAAATGACCCGAAGTCTCGGCTACGGAAAAAAAGGTGTTGTGCCGGAAAAGGAATTTCTGGAAGAATACCGCATGGTCACCGAGGGGATTCGGTCCCTGTTTGAACGTTACCTGAATCCGCAGCAGGATGGCGAGGTGAGTGAGGATGTCTGACATTTTGAAAAAAGTAATGGTCATTGATGACGACCAGGCCTTACGGTCCTATTTGCAAGAGAAGTTATCGGCTGCCGGTTATCAGGTTGAGACCGTCGATCGTGGTGCGGTGGGACTGCAGAAACTGTTGACTGACGATTATCAGCTGGTTTTGATCGATATTAATATGCCGGAGATATCCGGCCCCGCGGTCTGCAGCGCCCTGCGCAAGCATGAGAAAACCAAAGATCTGAAGGTGGTGATGATCACCTCGATGTTTCATAGCCCGGCGCAAATCGCTCAGGCGAAGGGCGATTACGGGCCCGATGAATTCCTCCTCAAGCCTTTTACTGCCGCTGATCTGTCCCGTTTGCTTGATAATCTGCTTGAAGGTGGAAGCCAGCAGAAAGCGGCCGGGCACGAGCAGGTAGAGTCGCTCGAAGGTTGCCGTTTGCCGCTGCTGTTGCACGAGCTCTATAGTGAAAAGGTAACCGGCCTGCTGCATTTGCAGCGTGGCGAAGCAAAGAAAATCGTCTATATCAAGGACGGTTATCCTATTTTTGTGCGCTCCAATGTGCTCAACGAATGTCTCGGTCGGATGCTGGTCAGTGATGGTGTTATTACCCAGGTGGACTGTGATGCGTCGGTTGAGCGCAGCAAGGAATCGGGTCGTCTCCAGGGGACGGTGTTGATCGAAATGGGTCTGTTGACCCCGCAGGATCTGCACGAAGCCTTGGCCCGTCAGGTGACGGAGAAACTGTTGTCGACATTTAAGTGGCAGGACGGTACCAGTCAATTTGTGGTCGGCAAGGATTTTAAAAAGAACGTCACTTCGATCAAGCTTTCACCGGCATCATTGATTCTGCAAGGGATTAAACGTTACTGGACGCCGCAGCAACTGGACGCCTACCTGAAGCCGTTTCGCAGCCTCTATATGAAACAGGCTTCGGATCCAAAGTATCGTTTTCAGGATATTGACCTGAACCGTCGTGGGGAAGAGATTTTTCGCAGCTGTCTCGGTGGTCTGACGTTGGATCAACTTCTCGAGCAGCACCCCTTGGCGCGTCGCGAGGTCCAGCAGGTGTTGACGGCTTTTCTGATCTCGGAACTGCTGCAAAGCAGTGAGATCGCTGAGCAAATCGAAGAATCAGAGATGCCGGGGCGAGGCAAAGATCAGCCGATTGATGAGCAGTTACGGCGAAAGATATTGGATGATTATCAGCGGGTCATGGAGTCCGACTATTTCGAGGCGTTGGGGATCGCTCGTCAGTGTGGCAGCCCGGAAGTGCGGCGGGCCTATTATAAGTTGGCCAAGGAGTATCACCCCGACCGTTTTCTCGGCAGCGGCTTGTCACGGGAAATGAGCACCAAAATCAATGAGATGTTTCAGTATATTACCCAGGCCTATACGGTGCTCAGCGAGCCCAAGGCTTGCTCTGATTATCTGGATGAGCTGGTTAACGGTCCGAAGAAAACGATCAATATTAATCAGGTGATCGAGGCGGAAACTGCCTATCAGGAAGGGCGGACCCTGCTCAATATCAGGCGTTATAATGCAGCACTCAAACCGTTGCAGCGGGCCATCGAACTCAGCCCGGAAGAGCCTGAATACTTGACCCATTTTGCTTGGGCGTTGTTCAAGTCTTCGCCGGAAAAAAACGCGGGGCAGAATCGCTCTCTGGAGGTGCTGCTTGCCTCCCGCGAGTTGAACCCCAGTCTGGACTTGACCCATCTGTATCTGGGCCATATCTATCATTTGCAGGGCAAGGATCGGCAATCGGAAAAATCATTCGAAATGGCCGTTCAGGCCAACCCCGATTGCACCGAAGCGTTGCGTGAATTACGTCTGATCAATCTCCGTCGAGAGCATTCCTCGCAGTCAAAGGGCTTGCTGAAAAAGTTTATGAAGAAGGACGAGTAGGCCGTTTAGGAGGTGCCATGCAGCGGTGGATCTTTTTCCTGCTGATAGTTGTGGTGCTTGCCGGCTGCCCGCCCTGCGTTCCCTGCTTGTAGGGACGGTCAATAGGAAGAAAATGGTCGGTTGAAATCGAGGAGGATGGCGGTCATGTCGTCGCTGTTCTCCTGCTTTGCGCAGAAGTTATCGACTTGGCCGAAAAGTTCGTCGAGAACTTCGATATGATCCCCGGCCGCCTCTTGAAACTGCTGAATCAAGCGTGGTGTGCCGAACATTTCCCCGGCCGGGTTTCTGGCCTCGGTAATCCCGTCAGTACAGAGTAATAGCCGGTCCCCCGGATTGAGTTGGAAGCTGCAAAGTTCAATTTCCGGGTTTTCGAAGAACCCGAGTGGCGGACCACTGGTATAGAGTGTCTTCAGCTCTCCATTTTGTTTGGCCAGCGGTGGGGTATGACCACAATTGACGTAGTCCATTTGCAGGGTTCGGGGGTCGATGATGGCGAAGAACAGGGTGGTCGAAAAAAAGTGATCCAGTTTCCTGGTGCGCTGCGCGAAGGTAGCGAGAAAACGGTTTACCCCTGCGGCGATTTCATTGGGAGAGCATTCCCCGAGTGTTGAACGGTGAATATAGCCGTAGATGAGTGACATAATGACAGACGCATGAAAACCGTGTCCCGTGACGTCGCCAATAAATATGCTCAGGCATTGATCCGGCATAGTGATGAAGTCAAAATAATCGCCCCCCAGTTTACGGGCCATACGGTTTTTGACCCCGGTACAGCACCAACTGCAAACGGGTGAACTGGGCGGAAAAAGCAGTTGTTGCACCTGACAAGCAAGGTCGAGTTCTTCCTCAATAATCGATTTTCCCGGCTTATTCATCTTGCCTTCCCCACGGTTCCCTTCAGCTGTTTTCCTCCCGCCGCGACAAGCTCTGATCGAGGAGGTGGCTCGGGTGGACGTTTCCCAGAGAGCTGATCATGCTGTTGCGGATTTCCGGAATCTCTTTGGCGAGCGTTTCAATCAACTGTTTCATCTTCTGCCTTTTCTGATCTTCAACCCCAGCAACCGGACAAGAGCAGCAGATGATGGGGTAGTCGCATTGACGACTGTATTGAATAATATCAGACTCTTCAACATAGACCAGCGGCCTGATCAGGGTATGTTTCCCATTGTCAGCCAATATCTTGGGAGTCATTGTCGCCAGGGTGCCGGCATAAAACTGATTGAGCAGCGAGGTTTCGATAAAGTCGTCCAGATGATGACCCAGGGCCAGCTTGTTGCAGTCGAGTTGCTCAGCCTGAGCATAAAGCACGCCGCGCCGTAGTCGTGCGCAGAAGGCACAATAGGACGAACCGGGGCGGCGGAAGGGATAATGCCACTCACCATGTAGTGTGTCATCCACAACACTCTGTTATGTATGTTTTTTATGGTTGTAAGAAGAGATGAGGTATTATTCATGTGGCGGATGCGCAGGAAAATGGTGCTTTACAAATCAGTTACCGGATACAATTTGCCGCCGGAAACGCCGACGGCGATGCGGTCACCATTTTCAATGAGATTGAAATCGCCAATCGCTTTGCCAGTCAATTTTTTGATCCGTTGAAAGAGCTTGTCAGTTTTATTTGCCACCAGTCCTTCTCCCAAAGTGAAGTCGAGAAGCAGTTGTATTATGAATTGGCAAGTAAATGCAAGCCCTTGAGTTGTAAGGATTACTTGCCGGTTCGAATATTGCAGTTACTTTGAGAAGAAGTGTTTTTATCGTCTTTTTTGACACTGTAAGGGGCTGGTTATGAGTATTGACTTGCTAAAGAATGATTTAGCCGTTTCGCCACCGTCAGGACGAGCGTCAATCGGGCGCCGGTCAGTTGTCGGTGGACAGGACTTTGCGCAGATATTAACAGCTGAAACAAACCGGGGCGATCAAGCCGCAATGGCGGTGCAACAGGCATCAGAGATGCTTCGACTGGCCCAGCTGCAGTTGCTGCAGGGACTGTTTGTTGGTGATGAGGACGCCGCTAATAAATCAGATTTGTTTGAATCCCTTGGTTTGGACCCGAAGTCTGCTGCTACTGCGCGGGTTGGTCAAAATATAGACAACCTCTATGTTCGTTTGCAGCCGACCCTGCTGGAAACCGATAAAGGCAATCGTAACGATATTGAAGGCATGATCGAGCAGGTCGCTGAGAAGGTGAGTCTTGCTCCTGAATTGATTCGTTCTGTGGTTGCCACTGAGAGTAATTTTCAGCCAGATGCAGTTTCTTCCGCCGGTGCTCAAGGTTTGATGCAGTTGATGCCGGGAACCGCTGAAGAGCTTGGTGTGACCGATAGCTTCGATCCGCAGCAGAATCTGTTGGCCGGCAGCCGTTATCTGAAACAGCTGATCGATAAATATGCCGGCGACATCGATTCGGCCCTGGCGGCTTACAACTGGGGGCAGGGGAATGTCGATCGTAAGGGTTTAGCACAGATGCCACAGGAGACCCGTGATTATCTCACTAAGGTGAAGGGTTTATTGGGTGGTCGCGTTTAACTGGGGGGAGGCTCCTGTAGGGAGTTATAAATTTGCCCCGGATGTTCAAGCTGTAAGCGCTGCGATTCCGTTAGCGATTCAAAACTGACACCGATAGAGGGGATCGCCATCGCAGTTCCCCAACAGGTCCAGCGGCAAATTTTGACCTTGATCGGTGTCTGATCGTCAAATTCAATAAATCGCAGCCAGACATAAGTTGCAAGTTCCCATTGCTGCGTGGTCAACAGTGAACAGCCACCGAGGGAAATATTCAGCGTTGTTGAGCGCTCCACGTCAAGGCGTTGGAACTTATCATCGTAAGAAATCAGGGTGTTAAAGTGCAGCGGGAAGCGTTTGTGTTTGCGCAATTTTCGTGATTGAAAGGGCCGGCAATAGTCTTCGATGAAGCGGCTGAGTGACATTCCGGTGTTGCTGATGCTGCCGTAGTGCAGGCAGCGCAACTCTTGGCGGTTTTCGTCCCACTTCAGCCGGAGAACCGGGTAGCGATGCAATGATTCATGGGCGGCGGCTTTTTCCGTCCGATCGGCTTTAACCAGCGTTGCCATGTCGATCAGCAGCCCGTTATAGGACGTTTGTTTGAGTGCGTCAAAGAGCTCGCCCAGGCTGGTGACGGAATCGCACTCCACGCCGAGTTTTTTTACTTCCTTATGGTAGCGGTTGCGTAGCTCTTCATTGGCTGCCACCACAATGGTTCGTATTCCCATGAATGCTCTCCAGAAACCCCTCCGCGACACCCTACGAGTATATCTGTGAAATGAGTATTGTTCAATGTTTATGGAAGAGAGAGCAGGAAAAACGGCTGTCAGAGATATTCTGTCAGCCGCGGGTAATGGAAACTAAGGGGAGGCTGTTTTACGTTTTAGTTACCGATTGAAATGCCAATAAGGATTGATCGATCAATCCTCAGAGTGATGGAGTTATTCCCTGGTAATCGGCAATGTTGTCTTTCGTCTGTTGCAGAATAGCGACAAACTCTTTTAATCTTGAGGATCTGGTCGCATTGAAAAGGCAGGGTTGTGTCGAGAAGAACCACCGCTGACCATCCCAGAAAACATCACGATTTATCGGTTGGTTTGGGTCGGTCACCACTTCACATGCTCCAGAAAGAGAGAATCCGCCATAGATTTGCGAGATTACGCAGTCGGCCCCTTCGACAATAATTCTCTCTTTAAGTCCGATCTTTGGGTGATTTTGTTTGCTGATCATGGTGTTTTTCCTCCCCGTTTCGTTGCTAACAATGACCCACGCTTTGTCTGCACGGCCAAAGTACGAAGTCGACAAAACAATAGCCTCTGCAACTGTAGACAACGTATAGGTTTTTTTAGCAGAAATTGACATTTTAGTAAAGCTTGTTGATTTATCCCCTCGGGTAAAGATGATGGAGAAAGAACAGCATAATGTGATCGACCAGGGACGTTGCTGTTTGCGTCAGGGCGATGAGAATTCCCCAATGGTTTTGGGCTGTTCAGGTGGCGCTCTCGTTAAAATTGTTGACTCATGACCGGTAGGGCAGCAAACTGACTTTTTGATAGTGGTGACACTCTGGGAGTGGAGCCGATTGCTGCCTTCTACCTGTATTTGAGCCGAGATAAACTGATGAAACGATTCACTAACCAGCGCGGCGTCGCCCTGATGGGGGTTTTGGTCGCCGTGGTCATCCTTGGTCTGATGTCCAGTATTGCTGGCTCAAGTTGGACAACCATCATGCAGCGCGCCAGGGAGCAGGAACTGCTCTGGCGCGGCAACCAGTATCGTCAGGCGATAGAATCTTATTATACAATGGCCCACGGTGGGACACAGTCGATGCTCCCTTCTGATCTGGAGAGTTTGACCAAGGATCCACGCTCGGTCGCGACACTAAGGCATCTGCGTAAGCTCTTTTCCGATCCGATGACCGGAGAGGATTGGGTGCTGGTCAAAGATCCCGGGGGACGGATCAAAGGGGTGCGCAGCAGTAGCCCGCTGGAGCCATTTAAGCAGGATGGTTTTGCTGAAGAGAATAAGGATTTTGTCGGCAAGACAATGTACAACGAGTGGTTATTTGTTTTTGATGTCACCACGGTGGCGAAAAAAAAGACGGAGAGCGCAGAAAAAAAGTAATTCGCTACTAGCACGTGAAGGTCTCAGTGAGCCCATGCACGTGTTTTGTTCGTTGTCTGTGTTATGAAAAAGGGCCGTCCGTTTGGACGACCCTTTTTCCGCTCTGTGTTCTCACTCAATTTCCGGTTGCTGGTAGGCATGCTCTTCCTTCAGACCGAACAGCCGGCGAATATCTTCCAGTATTAGATACAGTGCCGGAATCAACAGCAGGATGATGCCTGTACCGAAGAGTATGCCGAAGCCGAGCGAGAGCGCCATCGGGATAAGGAATTTGGCCTGTACGCTGGTTTCCAGAATCATCGGCATCAGACCGAAAAAAGTTGTCAGTGAGGTCAGCACGATCGGTCGAAAACGGCGCGTGCCGGCGGCAACAATCGATTCGTACATGGGCATTCCGTCGCGACGGTTACGGTTGGCTTTATCAATCAACAGCAGCGAATCGTTGACCACCACCCCGGAGAGGGCGACTAGGCCGAACAGACTGAGCAGGCTCAGGTTGTAGCCCATGATGATATGACCGAGCACTGCGCCGATCATGCCGAAAGGGATCGCCGCCATGATCAATAGCGGTTGACTGTAGCTGCGGAAGGGGATCGCCAGCAGAATGTAGATCGCCACCAGCGCCAGCTTGAAGCCGCCGAGCATGCTGCCCAGAGAATCTTTACGTTCCTTCTCTTCCCCTTCCATGTCCCAGGATAGCCCCGGATAGTCAGCCACCAGTTGCGGTAGCAGCTCCTGTTTCAGCACCCCGATAATTTCCTGCGCATTGGCGCGTTCGGCATCGACCGTCGCTGAGACGTTGATCACCCGTTTGCGGTCGGTGCGGTTTATCTCTGAAAAGCCGTAGCCTTCAATTACCTCGGCCGCCTGCAACAGCGGAATTTGCTTTCCTCCGGGAGTGTGGATGCGCATCGTTTCCAAGTTCCACAGCTCGCGTCGGTCGGCTTCGGGGTAACGGACCATGACCTTGATTTCGTTGCGGCCGCGCTGCAGACGTAAGGCTTCAGCACCGTGATAGGCAGCGCGTATCTGCCGACCCAGGTCGGCTTCGGTAATGCCGAGCGTGCGAGCGGCCGGTTTCAGTTTAAATTTGATTTCCTGCTTGCCGCGCGCGTAGGTATCTTCAATATCACTGACTCCCTGGTACTCGGTCAGGGTGGCGCGAATCCGCTCAGAGGCCTGCTCCAGTGCGGCGAAATCCTTGTGGGCCAAAAGAACATCGATATTGGCACCCATGCGAACCAGGTTAGAGCGGAAAGTCATGGAGTCGACGCCAGGGATCTCACCGATTTTTTTTCGCCAGAGGGCGGAAATCTCGGTCGCCGGGATATTGCGTTGTTCGCTTTCGGTCAGGTACATGGCGATATTGCTCAGGTGGGTCGCGGTGACACTGCGTCCGCCGCCAGGGCCACCGCCGGGGATATTGCCGCCGACCACCGAATACATATTGCGCAGAATACTGTCCCCTGCGGGGCGGTTGGCGTCATAGTCGGCGACAGTTTCCAGGCCCTTTGCCAGGGCCAGTTCGGTCACCCGGGCGGTCTCTGCGACCGGGACGCCGCGGTTCATCTGGATCGCCACGGTGATGCGGTCGCCGTCAACCTCTGGCATAAAGCTGAATTTGATCAATCCGCTTTTAACCACGCCGAAGCAAAGCAGCAGCATGCAGATGCCGACGGCCAGAGAGGCATAGCGAAAACGCAGGTTAAAGTGCAGCATCCGCAGATAGGGACCGTTGATAAACCTTTCCATGGCCGCGCCGAACCAGCGGCGAACGTTATCGATCCGGCCGAGCAGACCGCCGTTGGTTGGCCGCGCTTTGCCGCCGCTTAAGTGGGCGGGTAGCACCAGCAGCGATTCAAGCAGCGAGGTCAGCAACAGGGTGATGACGATGACCGGGATAACACTGATGAATTTGCCCATCATGCCGCTGACGAAGATCAACGGCAAAAAAGCCGCAACCGTGGTGAGAATCGAAAAGGTGACCGGAACCGCAACTTCCAACGCGCCGTCGATCGCTGCCTGGCGATAGGGTTTGCCCTGCTGGCGGTGGGAAAAAATGTTCTCGCCGACGACAATCGCATCATCGACCAGAATCCCCAAGGCGAGGATGAAGGCAAACAGGGAGATCATATTGATCGACACGCCGATCCAGGGCATGACAAACAGGGTACCGAAAAAAGAGATCGGAATGCCGAGCATGACCCAGGCCGCCAAGCGGAGTTCCAGAAATAGGCCGAGAATGATGATCACCAGCAACAATCCGAGCATGGCGTTTTTTTGCAGCAGGCTCATGCGGCTGTTAAATATTTCCGTGGTATCGTTCCAGATGGCCAGTTGCAGACTGTCGGGAAGGTTTTGCTGTTTTGCCTCGACGTAGGCGAGAATCTGTGCGGAAATTTCGGTCGGCTTCTGCTCACCGATACGGAATACCTTGACCATCGCCGCCGCTTTGCCATCGAAGCGGCCGTAGGTTTCGCCGTCGGCAAACCCGTCGACGACGTTAGCGATCTCTCCGAGTCTCACCTGTGAGCCGTCAGCCTGGCTGATGATGGCAATATCGGCGTATTCCGGCCCCCAGTAACGGCGCTCTTTGGTGCGCAACAGAATCTCACCGCCAGTGGTTTTGATCGTACCAGCCGGCAGATCGAGGGATGCTGCGCGGATGCGACTGGCAACTTGTTCGAGGGTCAGATTGTAGCGGCGCAGGTTCTCTTCTGGAACCTCAATGGTGATCTCCAGCGGGCGCACCCCGCTCAGATCGACCTGGGTTATATTCGGCAGCTCCAGCAGTTCATCGCGAATCACCTCTGCCTGATCGCGAAGCACCTTTTCCGTCGCATCGCCGTAGACCACCACTGAAACCACTTCGCGGCGATTGGAGAGCTTGCTGACGATCGGTTTCTCGGCGTCTGCGGGGAAGGTGGTGATGCGATCGATCTCACTCTTAATATCGGTCAAAACCTCATCGACATCGGAGTAAACTTCGGCGATGACCGAACCGGAACCCTCGTTGGCGGTCGATTTCATCTGCTTGATGCCATCAACCGCAGTCAGGCTTTCCTCTATCTTGAGGATAATGCCTTCTTCCACTTCCTCCGGCCCGGCTCCGGGGTAAGGCACCGACACCGAGATCCGATCGAGAGAGACCTCGGGGAAAATTTCCTGTTTGATACTCGGCCCCATCAGCAGGCCACCGAGAATCAGTGCCAGCATCAGCAGGTTGGCGGCCACATGGTTTCTGGCCATCCATTTGACGGCGCTGTTCATGGGGTCTGCTCCTGCAGAATCGGCCGTAACAGCAGACCGTCGGCGGCACCGGACAGGGTCGTCATGATCAGTTTATCCCCGGCGGCCAGCCCCCGGTCAATCAGCAACGTCTGCTGTTCACGGCGCAGGATGTTGACCGCTCGCAAGCTCAGTCGATTGTCTTGGTCGGCAATCCAAACCTGCCCTCCAGAACGCAGTGCATCGCGCGGGATACGGATAATCTGCTCCAGCTGTGCACCCAAAAACTCAACTTCTACGAACTGTCCGTTGAGCAGAGCGCTCTTTTTCTCACCATTTTGCAGGCGGTACGGATCGTCAATGCTCACCACCACCGTCGCCATACGGCTGCTGGCATCGATCTCACCGAGGCTGCGCGTGACGCGACCTTGCCAGTACGGCTCTGCTTGGTCAGGAATCCTGATGATGGCTGTCGAACCGGCTTCGCTGTTTGTCCCGGCCGGGATGCTCAGCCAAGCGAGTTCGCCTACCGGCAGGGGCGCTTGTATTTCTGCGCGATCGGTGCCGGCAAAGGTGCCGATGCTGGTGCCGGCGCGCAGGTACTGACCAAGGTCGACCTGCTCCTGGCGGATGCGACCATTGTAGGGGGCGCTAAGTTCGGTACGCTGCAGATTCAGTTGAGCCTGTTTTAGGTTGGCATTGGCAGCTGCCAGGTTGGCCTGCTCCTGCAGCAGCTGGATTTCACGGGTGACCAGCGGACCGGGTTCACCTTTGTCGGTCAGTTCCATCCGCTGCCACTCCTGCTGCGCGACCAATGCCCGCTCCTGTTCTGTACGCAGTGCAACCTCGGCACGGGCGATCTCGGCGCGGGCTTTTTCCACCGCCAATTGATAATCGCTGGCTTCAACCTTCAGTAAGAGGTTGCCGGATTGAAAGAGGCCACCACTGACAAACTGCGGTGCAAGCCAGACCACCTTGCCGCTGACCTCTGGCACCAGTGAGATTTCCTGTTCGGCATTGACCGTGCCGGTGGTATGAACCTTGATCTGCTGGGTTTCGGCCCGCAGTTCTATCACATCGACCAGTACCCCAAGCTGTGGCGGTTTTTGCCGTTGCGGCACTTTTTTCATTTTGTTCAATGCCACAAATCCGCCGACGCCGAGCAGCAGGATTAACAGCGGCAGGATGATTTTAACAGCGGTGCCGGATTTCTTGTCTTCGGTCATCTATTTATCCCCAGCTTCTTCAAGGTCTTGTTGTTGTCGGGCTAATTCTTCTGCCATCCAGCTACCGCCGAGAGCGCGGGCCAGGGTAATGCGATTGCTCAGCCATTGGCGCTGACCGGAAATGTTCTGGCTGGATATCTCCAGATAACGGATTTCACTGGAGAGCAGATCCTGACTGTTGATAAGGCCGTGGCGATAATTGTCGAGGGAGTGCAACCGCTCCTGCTGGCTGGCCTGCAGTTGCTCCTGCAGCCATTGTTGGCGCAAGGCGCTGTTCTGATCGGCAATCAGGGCACTTTCCACTTCCTGTACGGCGGTCAGGATGGTTTGCTGATATTTGGCGACCTGTTCGTTGCGGACCGCTTGTTGACGGTCACTTTCTGCGCGCCGCCGGCCGCCGTCAAAGAGCGGCTGTGTCAAACCGAGGGCCAATGTCCAGAAGGTGCCTTCGATGTCCCCCCGCGCCAATTGGCTCGCCGAGTAATAGGCGGTAGCACTCAAGTCGATGGACGGCAGGCGATCCGCGAGCGCCGCTGCAAGCTCTTTATCCGCCGCCTGCAGGTTGGCGAGGGCGGCGGTCACATCCGGCCGCTGTGTCAGCAAGCTCGCCGGCAAGCCTGCGGCAACGGCTGAGGTCAGTTTCGGTAAGCTGTCAAGCGCTGTCAGCTGCTTCTGTGGAAAGCGGCCTAACAGTAAGGCGATACTGTTCTCCGCTTTTGCCACGCCGGTGCGATATTGCGGACGCAGGGCTTCGGCGCGGGCTAGATTTTGTCGCGCCTGGTAGAGCTCTCGGGCGGTTGCGAGTCCACTTTTGTAGCGATTTTCGATCGTCGTGATCAGCTCTTGGTAGTGGCCGATTTGTCCTTCTACCAGACGCAACTGAGCGCGTTGCTCAGCGGCACTGAAATATTGTTCCGCCAGTTGCGCCGAGAGACTCAGCAGTAGCGCCTGGGTTTCCAGAGTGCCCGCAGTGCTGCGTAATTTGGCGGCCGAGGCCTTGTCGTGTAGCCGGTTCCAGAGATCGACCTCGTAACTGGCGGCCAGCGCGGCCCGCTCGGTGGATGCGTAGGTTGAGCTGTTACTGGCGGGGGATTTATCCCGGCTGAGCGAACCACTTAAGGTCAGCATCGGCCAGAGGCTGGCCCCGTTGCTGCGTTGCAGCGCATCCAGCTGTTCCAATCGGTACAGGGCCTGGCGCAAATCGAGATTGTCAGCCAACATCTGTTGCTGCAGTTGGTTGAGCTGCGGCTGGGCAAAAGACTCCCACCAGCGTTGCGGTAGCTTGATGGCTGCTGCTGTCTGCTGGGAACTATATGTTTCCGGCAGTTGCGGCGGTGCTGTTTCCGGCTGGGAAAAGGGACTGCAGGCCGAGAGTAACAGCAGCAGAATGATGCTGGCAGAACGACTTAACATGGTGCCTCCAGCCCGGAGGCGACAAAGCTGACGAGTTCATCGACCAGTTGCTTGTCGGTCAACGGTTCTGTGAGGCCGGGGAACAGTGCGTTGGGGCGCGAACTACCACACATCACATGGCTCATCGATCCCATGGTGAACTGCAATCTGGCCATCAAAATGTTTGTCGGTAGTTCCGGCAGCGCCAGCTGCAGGGCGTCGTAAAGTTGTTTGAAAAGCGAGGCGACCTGGCTGATGAAGTAGTTACGGACCGTTTCGTCCGGTTCGCTCAGTGAGCGGCCGACCAGGGCAATGAAATCCTTGGCCCCGGGGCCGGAGTTACGAAAATCGAGCGTCGGCTCAATAAATGCGCGTAACAGCTCCGCGGCTGCCGGGGGGACGCCGTTGACCGCCGCACCGGCAAGGACCAGCTCAATCTTTTTTTCGCGGATGTCGTTTAATGGCAGTAACCGTCTGTTGATGACGACTTGCAGCAGACCTTCTTTGGAACCGAAATGGTAATTGACGGCCGCCAGGTTGACGTTGGCCTGTTCCGTCAGTCCGCGCAGTGAGGTCATGTGGAAGCCATCGCGAGCAAAGAGCTGCTCCGCGGCGTTTAAAATTCTACTTTTGGTGTCTGTTTGTGACATTGCGTATCCTCTTCGAGAGTTATGGGTTTAATTTAAACACTCGTTTGAAACGCATGTCAACCGCTTCTGGAATTTTTTATTCTGCGCCATTTTATTCTGCACAGTGGCTGCGCAGTTGCCCTATTTGATGCTTAAAAAAAGGGCATCGATTTGCGGTTCTTGTATTTTGGTCTATATAAATCAGCTAGTTATAGACTTGGCACGTGCCCTGCTATAAAGAAATCCGTGTTACGAAATTGAGCGTGACACGAAAATTTTGAATTGATCAGTCGACGAAACAACGCTGTTTCGCATTGATGACTGCTTAAAGGGCAATGGCGCTCTTAACTTCGGAGGATATGGAGTTAAGAGCGCCTTTTTATTTTTTATCTCTCTAACAAAGGAGATCAGGCGAATGAGAAAAATCGAATGCATCATCAAGCCATTCAAGTTGGACGACGTCAAGTCGGCCCTGTGTGATCTGGGCATTAACGGTATGACCGTCAGTGAGGTTCGTGGTTTCGGTCGGCAAAAGGGCCACACCGAGCTCTATCGCGGCGCCGAGTACCAGATCGATTTTATCCCCAAGGTTAAGCTTGAGTTGGTGGTATCCGCTGCTCAGGTTGATGAGGTCGTTGCTGCCGTGCAACGTGAAGCTTGTACCGGTCGCATCGGTGACGGCAAAATTTTTGTCACCCCGGTTGACCAAGCTGTCCGGATCCGCACTGGCGAAACCGGTAACGATTCCCTCTAATTCCTTCAACGACTGATTGAACAGTAGACAATAAAGGAGATTAACCCGATGAATAAATTGACCTCTATCCTCGTTGCCGGTTTGCTGCTTGGCCTGCCTTCCCTGTCGCTGGCTGAAGATGCACCCATTTCGGAACTGTCCTACGTCCTCAATTCCTTCTCCTTTTTGGTGATGGGAATTCTGGTTATGTGGATGGCTGCCGGTTTCGGTATGCTCGAAGCTGGTCTGGTGCGCGGCAAGAACGTGGCCACCATCTGCCTGAAGAACATCTCGCTGTTCGGTATCGCCGGTATCCTCTTTTACCTCACCGGTTACAATCTGATGTATGCCGGGGTTGACGGCGGTTTCATCGGTTCTTTCGGCCCCTGGGCTGCTGATGATGCGGCTGCTCTGGCGGGTGATTTTTCTGCCGGCTACTCGGCCAGTTCCGACTGGTTTTTCCAGATGGTCTTTTGTGGCGCTGCCTGTTCGGTGGTTTCCGGTTGTGTGGCCGAGCGGATCAAACTCTGGTCGTTCCTTGCTTTCTGTGTGGTCCTCTGCGGTATCATCTATCCGATCCAGGGCTCCTGGGGCTGGGGCGGCGGTTGGTTGTCGGAAATGGGTTTTGCTGATTACGCCGGCTCGACCATCGTTCATTCGGTCGGCGGCTGGGCTGCTCTGACCGGCGCCATTATCCTCGGCGCACGTAAAGGCAAGTACGGTAAAGACGGTCGCGTCAATCCGCTCCCAGGGTCCAATATCCCGATGGCGACCTTGGGTACCTTCATCCTCTGGATGGGTTGGTATGGATTTAACGGTGGTTCGGTGCTGGCCCTCGGCGATGCCGCTTCGGTTATCGAGATGGGCAATGTCATTGCAAATACTAACCTGGCTGCATGTGGCGGAATGATCGCTGCGATGATTATGGTTCAGGTCCTGTACAAAAAAGTTGATGTCACCATGGGCCTCAACGGCGCACTGGCTGGTTTGGTTTCGATTACTGCCGGTCCGGCAACACCATCGCTCGGCGCTGCGGTCCTGATTGGTGCTGTCGGTGGTGTGTTGGTTGTTCTCGCTGTTCCACTTTTCGACAAACTGAAGATTGATGACGTTGTTGGTGCGCTATCGGTTCATTTGGTCTGTGGTATATGGGGAACCATGGCAGTCCCTTTGACTGATGATGGCGCCAGCTTTGTGACCCAGTTCATCGGTGTGGCAGCAACCGGTGCCTTCGTCGTCGTCGCCAGTTCGATCGTCTGGTTGGCTCTTAAATACACCGTCGGTATCCGCGTTAGCGAAGAAGAAGAAATGATCGGCTGTGATATGAGCGAGATTGGGATGGAAGCTTACCCCGATTTTCAAACGGTCAGCATCGGTGGCGGCAGCGGAGTACTCTCTAGTTATAGTGCTGCCTCAATGGCAGCCAAGGCAACCCAGCCAGCCAAGCAGAGCTGAAATTGATTGATTCACACAGACTGGCAGCCCATCGGGGGCTGCCAGTTTTTTTTAACAAAACATTATATTGAGTAAAGCTGGAGGGCTGAAAAAGAAATATCTGCCACTGCTTCAATCGGCCATTCTTTCGACCTGCAGGAAGGGTTGTCGCTGAGTCTCGGCGCTCTGGCCAGTTATTCCGATAATGAAACCTTCAGCGATCTGTACAATGCCGAGTTCAGCGCTGGAATTGATTACACGATCATCGAGTAGGTGACGCTGAGCCCGGCAATGGTTTATTCAACGCCGATCAGTGACGACGCTGACGATGCCATTAATGACTCATTTATGGTAGGGCTGACCTTGACTCTCAGCTTCTGATCTCCCTACATACGCAAGTCAATAAAGGCCGCTACCCGGCAAATGGGTAGCGGCCTTTTGCGTTGTCGAACGGCGTAAGGTGATAATTTTGTTGCTTTGTTGGCTGGATGTTGTTTCAGTGTTGCTATCGTCCCTGGTTTTATGTGAATTAAAACTTGGGCAGGGGAGGTTTGTTTCTGTAAACCGCAGTATTTCATGTTGTGGCACGAAGGAGGTCATGCTTGGCAAGGTTGTTTCAGAGGCGATTGATACTTGTTGTCCTGACATCGCTGCTGATTTTAAATGCAGCTGTTCTTGGCGGTAGCCGACTGATACTGCTTGACAGTTACCTGCAGATTGAGCGGCAGGCTGTTGAGGCAAATCTGCTCCGCGTTGCCAATGCCGTGCGCAATGAATCTGAGGCCCTCGGGACCTTGTGCGCCGATTGGGGCACTTGGGATGATACCTATGCCTTTGTAGCAAATATCAGTCCGGATTATATCTCCTCAAATCTGGTTGATATGACGCTGGTCGATTTAAGTCTTAATGCCTTACTGATTTTTGATGCGCAAGGGACGTTAGTGTTCGGCAAGGGAATGGATCTTGTGGAGGAAACTCCCCTTCCTCCACCGTCACAACTGCTGACCTATTTCAAGCAGCGAACAGCGTTCTGGCCGCCACAAAAAAATGTTAGCCGTCAAGATGGGTTGTTGACCTTTTCCGGTCGGCCGCTGTTGCTCTCCTTTCGACCCATTCTGACCAGTCTGGGAGAAGGCCCAGCCCGGGGGATTGTGGTGATGGCACGTTGGTTTGACGCCGCGGTGATTGAGCAGTTGGCCGAGCAAACAGCCCTAAAGCTTAGCCTTCAGCCATTGACCGGACAGCGGGTTGAGGCTGATCAGGTGGTGTCGATTCAAGTGACGGCTGCTGAGACGGAGAATATCCACGGAGAGGTCCTGCTGCACGACATCGAAGGCGCCCCCGCTTTTCATTTGGCCATCGACATGGAACGGAAGCTCTTCAAACAGGGGCAGAATACCGTTGCCTATTTTCAACTCAGTTTCTTTTTGGTCAGTATTGGCTTTGGCGTGCTGCTTTATTTTCTGCTGATTGTTTCTCGAACCAGGCGCGCCGCCGCCGAAAAGAGATTTCGTCAGGTTTTTGAAAATGCCACGGACGGTCTTTTTGTGGTGGAAAAACCTGATCAGCTTGCTTTTGTCAATCCAGCGGCGAAAAGAATACTCGGTGGAGTCGTTGATCGGCAGCAGGCGGAGCAGGTCTGTTTTGCACACCCCGAGTTGTCTGATTTAATCACTGCGGGGTTGGCCGGGAAAATCTCTGGTCCAGTGGATGTGTCGATATCCGGTCCGGTGGAGAGTCACTTACGCGCCTATATGGCACCGTTGTTGGCCGAAGATGGCAAGCACCATGGAGCTATTGCAACCTTGCAGGATACGACGCGCGAAAAAGAACTTGAGCGCTTAAAGAATGAATTTGTCGCTGCTGCGGCCCACGAGCTGAATACCCCTTTGTCGATTATTATCGGCTATACCGATCTTTTATTAAGTGGCGAGCATACTGACGCAGAAGAATTACTGGAATTCTATAATCTGATTAACGAAAAATCCCACGCGTTAGAAAAAATTGTCGACGATTTACTCCATCTTGGCAAGGTTGAGTCTGGGCGGGAGATCTTTTTAGATGTGGCACCCTATGATTTGTCCGCTAGCATTCGGCAGATCGTCGTTGCTTTCGAGAAGAAAACAGTGCAGCACCACTTTAATATCAATCTTCCGGAAGAACATCTTATCGTTATCGCTGATCGCCACCGTCTTGGACAGGTCTTTGATAATCTGCTCAGCAACGCCATCAAATACTCTCCGGATGGCGGCGTTATCAGTGTTTGTGCAGTCAAGACCGAAGGTGAGTTGTTAATCAGTGTGGCTGACCAGGGTGTTGGGTTGACTGAGGAACAGGTGGCACAGGTGTTCGAAAAGTTTTATCGGGTCGATAATTCATCGACCGCTGTCCGCGGATTGGGACTTGGCTTGAACATTACCAGGAATATTCTTGAAGCGCATGGTGGGCGGATCTGGCTCGAGAGTGTTCCGGGCGCGGGGACGCGTTTTTATTTCACCCTGCCTGATGATCTGAACGGTCATTGCTGATAGCACAAACTGCTGTACTTAATCTTTGGTTGTGACCTGCTGCGGGATATCCGAGCCGAGCAGAATCGCCAGCCAGTTGGTGGAATCATTCACTTCCAGGGCGATTTTAACGATCATCGTCAGCGGGACCGACAGCAGCATCCCGACCGGTCCGAGTACCCACCCCCAGAAGACCAAAGACAGAAAGACCACCAGTGACGAAAGCCCCAGTTTGCGGCCCATCAGTTTCGGCTCGACAGCATTGCCCATCACGACATTGATGCTCAGATAGATTGCGGCGACGATTAGCGCCTGTCCAAGCCCCAGTTGGACCACGGCCAGCAACACGGCTGGAACCGCGGCGATAATCGAGCCAATATTGGGAACATAGTTTAGCAAAAAGGCGATCAGTCCCCACAGCAGTGGGTAGTCAAGTCCGAGCAGGAACAGGCCGAGGGCGACCGTTGCTCCGGTGGCCAGACTGACAAGGGTTTTGATGGCCAGATACTGGCGCACGCCGTTGACGAATTTTTCAAATGAGGCCAGGGAGGAATCGGCGTTGGGTAACGCCGCCTGAAGCTTGGCCGGCATTCCGGCCGCCTCGAAGAGGATGAAGATGACCGTCAGTAGGATCAGAAAAGAGTTGGTCAGTACCCCTCCTGCTTTGGCCAGCATGCTGGCCGCAGACTGCATGACGGCACCAGGATCGAAGTGGTCGAGGAGGATTTCTTTGGAAATCTGAATGCCGAATTTATCGAGATAGCTGACTAACTGGAGTGTTTGACCGCGCAGTTTCTGCTGATAGACCGGAATCTCTCGGGTGAAGTCATTAACCGAGGTGCCGATCAGGGTGACGACCAGCAAGCCGGCCAGCATCACCGTACCAATAACCAGCAGCAAGGCCAGTGACGGCGGAACTTTGCGTTGTTGTAGCCAGTGAAAGGGGCCGGCGCAGATGATGGCGATAAAAATTGCCAGTAAAAAGGGGACCAGCAAGGCTGAGGCGGTTTTTACCCCGGCGATGATGATGACCAGCGCAGCCAGGGTGATAAGTAAACCCGTCGAGTTTTTCGGCAGATTGAGGCTTGACATGTAGGTCCGACCTTAGCGTTTGAGTGTCTGTTGTAAGCTTCGCAGACATCTAAACAGCAAGAGCCGGGACTTGTCAATCTTCAGGAGTGGTCATTTGAGTTTGCAGCGCAGCATTTTGACGTCGGATTCGAATTGGACTTCCATTTTGTTCGGTCGGATGCAGTTGACGACCTGGCCAAGACCGAAGCTTGGATGCATGATCAGCATGTCGATTTTCATCGGCGTATTCATGCTGTAGGGCACCGGCTCTTGTTGGCGGGCTTTGTCCTGCAGTTCTTCCCAGCTGCGCTGGGCTTTGGTTGCGGTGCGTGGTTTTGCTGCTGCAGTTTTTCGCACAGCAGGCGCTTTTTTCTTGGTTTCCGCGCGGTAGTTGTGAGTACTGCCACAGATGTTACATTGCACTTTAACGACTTTTTCGCCGACCATTGCCACAATCGTATGATTGGTGGTGTCTTTGCATTTTGTGCATTTGGAAGCGATATAGTCGCCAGCGGATAGAACTTTTGTGGTCATACAAACTCCTTGAAGAAAGGGGAGCATTTTTACCCCGTGAGCGTTGGACTGTCAATCACCGAAAGATTAAAAGATTCAATGAAGCCTTGTACTCTCGCGGTCAGGCGATTATCTTGAATGAACTTCAAATTTCAACCCGTAAGAAGGGGCAATTAAATGCCGATAATCACCTGGGAAAAGGAATTCAGTGTAGGCGTTGCTGAGATAGATGGCCATCATAAGCAGCTTATTAGCATGATCAATGAACTCTATTTCGCGATGAGTCAGGACCGTGGGCAGGCTCTGGTGAACAACATTATTCACGAAATGCTCGATTACGCAAAAATGCACTTTGCCGCCGAAGAGGCCCATATGCATCAGTGTGAGTATTTGGGGGCGTTGCAACACCATCGTGAGCATGAAAAATTTATCAAAAAAGCTGAAGAGTTTTTTAACCGCACACAAGAAGGAGCGTTTGTCCTCTCGTTTGAGGTGATTCAGTTTCTTTCCGACTGGTTGAAAAGCCACATTCTGGAAACCGATATGAAGTATGCACCGCTTTTCAAGGAGAAGGAGTTGCGTTAGCTACCCACGATGCCGACCCTCTCCCTGCTAGATTGATTGTCCTCCCCGATAAATTTCAGCGCAGCTGAATTGATGCAGTAGCGCAGCCCGGTTGGATGCGGCCCGTCGTTAAAAAGATGGCCCAGGTGGGCGTCACAACGAGCGCATACGGTCTCGGTTCGAGCCATGAAATGACTTCGATCTTCCAGGCAGGCAATATTTTCCTTGGCAACCGGTTGGGAAAAACTTGGCCAGCCACTGCCCGAGTCAAATTTGCTGTTCGAATGAAACAGCTCCAGCCCACAGCAGACACATAGATAACGGCCTGCGTTATGGTTGTCGCAGTAGCGGCCACTGAAGGCGCGCTCGGTTCCCGCTTCACGTGTTATGTGGTATTCTTCCTGGTTGAGTCGCTTGCGCCATTGTTCTTCAGAGAAAAACACTTTATCGGTCATCAGATCAGCACCCTGCTAAGGTTTCGCGGTCTTTTTTTTATAACGCTTGAGGATAATGCTAACACAGAGTGGCTGACGAAAGGCAAGGGGGGCGCTTCGATTGTCGATGGAGAGGGTTGTGAGCGCGTGTTGGATAGGGGGCGGCTCGTAACGTAACAAAGTGCCGTTTAGCCGTGTTTAGATGGCGTATATTTCATGTGCCCACTTGATGGCATCCATGTAGGCTTCATTCAGTGGTTTTTCGTTGATATTCAATTCTTCTGACAGAGCCGCAACCTGATCCCAGTCACCTTTTTCGATGGCGACGATCATCTCCAGTATCGTACGCATGGTGCCCGCAGTGCCGACCAGTGCTTCCTGAATATCTTCTTCTACAGTGATCTCTTGCAGAATTTCATCAATCGGGCGCGACATGATGACATCTAAAAGAGAGAACAGCCCCATCAAGAAAAGGTCTGAACCGCGCCCTGGCAATCCACAAGGGTCCGCCAGATGCTCGCAGAATTTGGCTCGTACCAGTGAATTGACAACCAGTTCGGCTGGCTTGTCATCGGCCATGGCCGAGATGGAAAGCAGGGAAATCCAGGAACGGATTTCGCGGATGCCAAGCAGCGACAGCGCCTGCAGGATATTGGTGACCTTGTGACGCAAGCCGAAGGCAGCAGAGTTGATCAGTTTCAACAGCTTGTAGGAGAGGGAAACTTCAGCCTGAATGGTTTTGGCCAATTTTTTGAATTCGATATCTTCAGCGTGGATATCTTTTAAAATACGTAAATACTGCAGTTTGTTGGTTGGGATGTCCTTGCGTGAAATGATCACTGGTCGACTAAAGAAGTAGCCCTGAAACAGTTGGTAGCCCATCTCTTTGGCTTGCTCGTAGACCTCGTGGGTTTCAACTTTCTCCGCCAGCATGCGGATGCCGCGCGGGATCATCATCTTGGCCAGCCGTCTTTGCTCGTCAACATCGCTTTCGAGAAAATCGACCTTGATGATGTCGGCAATCTCAAGGAGTGGCTCGTAGTTGTCGTGGTAGACAAAATCATCCAGGGCCAGTATGTATCCCTGTTGTTTCAGTCGCCGGCAGGCTCCAATGACTTCCTCATCCGGGATGACATCTTCCAAGACCTCGACCACTGCCTGATGTTTTGGCAGGACGGTCATAAAATCGTTAACCAGAACCTTGCGGGTACAGTTGATAAAAACCTTAGCCCCGCCACTCATCTCATTGAGCCCGAATAGCAGGCTACTGTTGGCGATTACGCTGGCCGCGGCCTGATCTTGGTCGGCGGCATCAAAGTAATTATGCAGGCCGGAGCGGAACAGGAGTTCGTAGGCGTAGACATTCCCTTTTTGGTCGAAAATCGGTTGACGGGCAATAAAATGTTCCAAGGGGATGCTCCAAAAGATATCTTGATTCGCCGGTTAAACCCTGCTTCGCAGAAAGTATACAATACCTCATTATGCCTATTTGCAAAAGAAATTAATCTTCTAATCGCTCCTGGGAGTTGACGGCTCTTGCGAGGTAAGATAACTTATTTAGTGACATTTACAGTGATTTATTTTGTAACTCCTCTAACAACCATAGGTGGGTCTGATGAAAAAAATTCTCTTGTTATTGGCTGTCGTGGCTATTTGTGCTGTAACCGCTGCTGTTGCTGTCCCTCCAGGGAAAACGCTCGATTTCTCCAGCAGCTCGATGGGCAAGGTGACGTTCTCCGGGCAGATTCATAAAGATGCCGGGGTCAAGTGTATGGAATGTCACAACAAAGAGATGTTCCCGAAGATGAAGCAGGGAACGGTTTCGATCACCATGGATCAAATTTACGCAGGCAAGCTCTGTGGAGTCTGTCACAATGGTCAGCGGGCTTTTGAGGCCAAGGCAAACTGTAATCGCTGTCACGTAAAATAACAGCTGTAGAAAAAGCATCTAGTCAAAAAGAGTCGCTGCCACGGATTGTGCAGCGGCTCTTTTTTGTTTCTCGTTTAACGCAATTTCAGGCTTGTTACACGTTGTTGTGGGTTTAGGGATAAGGTCAGATCTGCACGTTGCGGAAGTTCCTGCAGTTGATGTTTGGTCAGGCGTTCGTAGTGCATGATAAAGCGGTGCAAGGCGACCTCGCCCATCACCCCGACACCACTGTCTTTAGCGGCGAGTTGTTGTTCCTGTCGTTTGCGCCAGTGGTAGACCATCTCCCAGTCCGGGATCTTCAGCATCATCAGCAGGTCCAGTTGGCTGAATAATTGCCGGTAGGGGCCGTCGAGTTGTTTATTGACGTAGCGCCGCCAGAGTCCAGCGCCGTCCTCCTTTGTTTCGAGACGGTTGATTGGTTGGCGCAGCTCTTCTTCCGTCTGGGGTGTTGCTCCGACACACCAGCCCTCAAACAGAATCAGGTCGATCTCTCCATTGATCGATTCCCATTCATTTGCTGGCAAGCGATCATCGGTAGCCTTACTAAAGCGCGGCATCTCGATGGTTCCTTCTGCTGGGTTATTTTTCAGCCGAGTGAACAACTCCATTCCCAGTGGAACATCATGGGTCCCCGGGACTCCGCGGGTGGTCAACAGCGGGTGGATGTTTTGCGCCAACTGCTGGCGTTCCCGTTTGGGAAGATAGAGATCATCAATCGAGACAATGCAGGTGCGACAGCTAAAGGCCGCTTCGAGAATCCATTTCAGCAGATTACAGAGCGTCGACTTGCCGCTGCCCTGAGAGCCGTTGAGGCCGACCAGCAATGGACCGTTGGCAGGCCGCTGCTGGTTCAGCCAAGCGGCCAGCGGCAGAAAGAGTCGCGAAAGTTCGCTGTTCAGTTCTACTGGGAGCTGATTAAGAACCAGCTGTCCGGCAAAGGTTGGTTTTAGCAGTTGCAGCAGCTCGGCATGCTCGCTCTCTGAAAGGGGCAGATCAGCGGCAGGCCAAAGTGTACTTTCGTCCATATCTCCCTCTTTTATGATGATGACTGTTTGAGTTAAGACTAGCGTGTATAAATGAAGTCGACAAGCGGTGAATTGTTTAGATAACGGGGATTTATCGTTGGCGGCGTGACCTGCTCAGCGACGGGTGCAGTGCTACTGTCGATTGGCAGAGAATCTGGCTTGGATCGCAATACTGTCGAAATGATTTCAGCGCGATGAGACAGGTTGCAAGAGCGGGACACACTCTTGCAACCTGGACGTTTTAGCCTAATAGCTTTTTCATTATTGACAGCGCCGCTCTGCGTCCATCGGCGGCTGCGGTCACGACCAGATCCGCGCCGCGATAACAGTCACCTCCGGCATAAATCTTTGCATTGCTGGTTGCGCTGGTTTCCGTTTCAATCTGTATCTGCCCCCAGTTGTCGCACTCCACCTCGGCGTCGATCAAGCCGGGAAGTGCCTCCATGTCGAAACCAAGGGCCATGATGATGACATCCGCTGTGACGCAGTGGGTGCTGTCGGGGATAATTTCGACCCGCTGGCGGCCATCCTCGCCCGCTTTGCCCAGGCCTGTCTTTTCTACTTCGACGCAGTACTGGCCGTTGTCGCGCTGGTAGATGCGACGCGGACTGATGTTGAAGCAGAAATCAACCCCCTCTTCGACGGCGTTGTGATATTCCTTGTGGCTGCCGGGCATATTCGCCATGTCGCGGCGGTAAAGGCAGGAAACGCTCTCGGCACCGTCGCGCATCGCGGTCCGCAGGCAATCCATTGCCGTGTCGCCGCCACCAATGACAACCACCCGTTTGTCTTGCAGGTTGTATTTGCCGTCGATCTCTTTACCAAAAATCTGGTGCTGCTTAAGGGTCAGGTATTCCATTGCCGGAACCACCTCCGGCAGATCCTCTCCTTCCAATCCGCCCCGTTTCCCTTTGGTGGCACCGATGCCGACAAACACCGCTGCGTACTGGTCGGTCAGTTCCTTCAGGGCAATGTCTGTACCTACTTCCTGTTGCAGATGCAGGGTGAGCCCAGCTTTACGTAACAGCTTAAAGCGGCGTGCGACAATTTCCTTGTCGAGTTTGAAGCCGGGGATGCCGTAGGTCAGCAGACCACCAGGTCGCTCGGCCCGCTCATACATGTCAACCCCAATTCCGGCGCGCAACAGAAAGTGGGCACAGGAGATCCCCGCCGGGCCGGAGCCGATCACGGCAACCTTCTGCTCATGGCGGATGCCGGGAAAGGGCAGTTGCAGGCCGGCCTCAAAAGCCAGGTCGGTAATCGAGGCTTCGATGGCACCGATGGTAATCGCCCCGTGGCCGTCATCCAGGGTGCAGGCTCCCTCGCAAAGATGACCCTGCGGGCAAACGCGACCAAGAATTTCCGGGAACGGTGAACTTTCGTTCGACAGGTAAAAGGCGCGCTCCAGATCGCGGGCGGCAATCGCTTCCAGCCATTGGGGGATATGGTTCTGCAGTGGACAACCGATGGTGGCGCAAAAAGGGTCGCCGCACTGGACGCAGCGTTCGGCTTGCCTGCGAACCTGGCGATTATCGAAAAACTGGTAGATTTCCGCAAAATTTTTCAGTCGCTCGGGGGCTTCAACTTTTTCCGGGTCACGGCGACTGGTATTTATAAAGTTCTGCATAATGTAGGCTTCCTGTTCACTAAAATGATTCGTTCGTAAAGTCTGTATATTTGTGACTTTTGAACTTCGTCAATTAATCGCCTTCTTTTGGGTTTAACGGCGCACTCATATCCTTCGGTGTGACCATCCAGAAATAAGCCAGTTCTTCACGGAAATCATTGAGGATTCTTTTCGCTTTGGGACTGCGGGTGCGGTTGTGGAAACTGGTCAAAATCTTCTTCAGGTAGAGCTTGCCTTCGTTGTCATCATCAACGTCAATCCGCCTGGCGATAACCAGTTCCTGATTAAGTCGATCGATAAACTTCTTCTGCCGGTCATAAACGAAGGCAACGCCGCCGGTCATGCCAGCGCCGAAATTGATACCGGTTTCTCCGAGAATCACCACGGTGCCGCCGGTCATGTATTCGCAGGCATGATCGCCGGTTCCTTCAACCACCGACAGGGCGCCCGAGTTACGGACCGCAAAACGCTCACCGGCAGTTCCAGCGACGAACATTTTACCGCCGGTGGCGCCGTAGAGACAGGTGTTGCCGACCGCGGAAGCCCCTTCCATATAAATGGCCGGGGTGATGATGATCCGTCCGGCGTGCATCCCTTTGCCGGCATAATCATTGGCGACGCCGCTCAGGAAGATGTTGACGCCGCCAGCGAGAAAGGCGCCGAGCGATTGACCGGCAACGCCTTGCAACTTGATGGTAATCGCTTCTTTCGGCAGTCCTTTGTCGCCGTAATAGCGGGCAATGGCCCCACTGATTAAGGTGCCGAAGCTGCGGTTGGTATTGACGATCTGCCGTTCGACGACAATTTCATCGCTCGGATTTTTAATCACCGGCATGATCTCTTCGAGCAACTGTTTTTCGAAGGCGTTGTCATCGAAGGGTGGATTCGGTTTTTGTTTGGTGTTGCAGCCCTCGATCTGCTGCAGAATCTGCGAGTAGTCGAATTTGCGAATCTGTGGATCATCCAGCTGTTGCAGTAGATCGTTGCGGCCGATGACGTCGTGCAGCGAGGTAAAGCCGAGTTCGGCAAGGATCTCGCGGACATCTTCAGCAACATTGCGTAGGTAGCTGACTACTTTGTCGACCGTGCCTTGGTAGTGGGTACGGAGATTGTCGTCCTGGGTGGCGATACCGACAGTACAACGATTGAGATGGCAGACGCGCAGAATTTTACAGCCGAGGATGACCAACAGCGGGGTGCCGAAGCCGAAGCCTTCTGCGCCCATCATTGCCGCCTTGACGACGTCACGGCCGATTTTAAGGCCCCCGTCGGTTTGCAGTGTGACCAGTTCCCGCAGGTTGTTGGCCTTGAGGCTCAAATGCGCTTCGCTCAGTCCCAGTTCCCAGGGATTACCAGCGGCCTTGATCGAGCTAAACGGTGCTGCACCGGTGCCGCCATCCCCACCGGAAATGACGATTTTATCAGCGTAAGCCTTGGCGACGCCAGCGGCGATGGTGCCGACGCCTTCGGTGGAGACCAGCTTGACGCTGATGATCGCCTCGGGATTGACCTGTTTGAGATCGAAAATTAGCTGCGCCAGATCTTCAATCGAGTAGATGTCATGATGCGGCGGGGGTGAAATCAGCGTCACACCGGGAACAGTGAAGCGCAGGGTGGCAATCAGCGGGGTGACTTTTTCGCCGGGGAGTTGTCCCCCTTCGCCCGGTTTTGCGCCTTGTGCCAGTTTGATCTGGATTTCAGCGGCATTGCGCAGGTAGCCGGGGGTGACGCCGAAACGGCCCGAGGCAACCTGCTTTATTTTACTGTTTTTGACGGTTTTGAAGCGGGCTGCATCCTCTCCGCCTTCGCCACAGTTTGACGAACCGCCAAGCTGATTCATTGCTTCGGCCAACGCCTCATGCGCTTCGGGAGAGAGGGCACCGAGGGACATGGCGGCCGAATCGAAACGGCGGGTAATCGCCTCGATCGGTTCGACGTCTGCGAGTTTGACCGGCTGGTTTGGACTCTTGAAAGCGAGGCCGTCGCGGACAAAGGCAAAACCACGATTATCGATCAGGGCCCGGAATTTGAGGTATTCATCGCGACTGCGCTGTTCCGCAAAACGGTGCATCTGGATGACCGTCTGGGAGTTGAAGTCGTGATACTCGAAGCCTGGATTGTCACGATAAAAACCACCGATCTCCAAGGGATAAACCGGTGTCATGTAGTTTTCGACAAACACCTTGCGGTGGATTGTGTCGATCCGTTGTTCAATGTCTGCATAACCGAGGCCTGGCAGCAGTGCCGGTGAACCGTCGAAGCAATTATCGACCATCTCCTTGCTCAGACCGATGATATCGAACAGGGCAGCATTGCGGTAACTGGAGACGGTGCTGATGCCCATCTTCGACATTACTTTGAGAATCCCCTTAGTCAGGGCATCGTAGAGGTTTTTCAGCTGCTGGCGGATATCTTTGGCGGCAGCATTCCGTTTTTCGCAGAGCTGTAGGCCGCTGGCGTACAGCAGCCAGGGATAGATCGCGACAGCGCCGTAGCCGATCAGGACACAGGCCGAATGCGGTTCAAGTACTTCTGCCGTGCTGGCGACAATGGTCACCAAATGCCGCAGTTTGGCTTTGAGCAACTGCTGATTGACGTAGCCGACCGCCATCGCCATCGGCAGCGGTTTCTGTTCGGCCGAAAGGCCTCGGTCATCGAGGATGATGACCCGTACCGCGTCGTCACTTACGGCACTGACTACTTCTTTGCCCAGCGACTGGAGTGATTGCTGTAGGCCCTGCTGGTAACAGGTGCTGAAGGTGCGATGCTTGTAGCAGGGCTCGAAGCGTGGCATTTCCGGGTTGCCGAAGGTCAGCAGTGCCTGGAAGATGTCGTTGGAGAGGATCGGCGAAATGCTTTTCAGGCGTTTGCCGCGCTCCTTGGTTTCGATCAGCGGGTTGCCGATGCCGCCAAAGCCGATGGTGGTCGACATGACCGCTTTTTCGCGCAACGGGTCGATCGGCGGGTTGGTGACCTGGGCAAATTTCTGTTTGAAAAAATCGCAGAAATTGCGTTGCACCCTGGAAAATGCGGCTGGTGGGCAATCGTCGCCCATCGAACCGACCGGCTCTTTGCCCTCGGTCATCATCGGTCGGATCACCAGGTCAACCACTTCACTGGTAATGTTGTGGTAGCGCTGCAGGGTTTCCAGATCCTCGTAGCGATAATCGGATAGGTCTTCGAACTGGCGCTGGATAAACTCCTGCAGATAGTGGGTGTGATCGGTCAGCCATTGATTATAGGGCTGCGACTCCATCAGATAACGGTCGATGTCACGGGTGTAAAAGACCTTGCCCTGTTTCAGGTCGGCAGCAATCATCTCGCCGCTTTGCAAGCGCCCGCGTTCGCGGATTTTCTCCGGCGGGGTGCCGAGTACACCGTATTCACTGCTGATCAGCAGTCGGTCGTCGGTGGTGATGACGTATTTGGCCGGGCGCAGACCGTTGCGATCGAGCACGCAACCGATGTAGCGGCCGTTGGTCAAACTGACGGCAGCTGGGCCATCCCAGGGTTCGAAAGCGGCGGAGCTGTATTCGTAAAAGGCACGCAGCTTGGCCGGCATGTTGGCGACATTGTGCCGCGCCGGGGGGATCAGTGAGCGGATCGCTTTAAAAAAATCGACGCCGTTAGCGAGCAGAAACTCGATCATGTTGTCGAGGTTGGCGCTGTCACTGACGCCGTTTTCCAAGAGCGGCAACAGGCGCTCAAGTTCCTCGCGAGAAAAAACCGGACTCTCTGCGTCGGTAAATTTGTTGCGGCTTTTAAAGCGGTTGCCCTGAATTGAGTTGATCTCGCCGTTGTGGGCGATCACGCGCAGCGGTTGAGCCAGTTTCCATTTTGGTAGCGTATTGGTGGAAAAGCGCTGATGGAACATGGCGAAGGCAATTTTGAAATCCTCGTTCTGCAGGTCGGGGTACAATTTGGCGATATAATGTGGCATCACCAGGCCCTTATAAGAGACGACCGTGCGGGAAAAACTGGGGATATAGAAGTCTGGATCACCAAGCAGCTGTCGCTCGACCTCTTTGCGGGTCAAATAGACCAGCGAGTCGAAACGGCGGGTGGCGATCAGCGCTGCCGGGACAACAAAGACCTGGACAATTTTCGGCAGCATCGACAGGGCATATTCGCCGAGGGCGTCGGTATCGAGCGGCACATCGCGGACCAGCAGCACGCTCAGGTCGTTTTTTTCGCACTGTTCACGAAAGACCGTCAGCTGCTTTTCTTCCTCACTGAGGAATAGGGTCGCCACGGCGAACTGCTCAGGCAACGACATCCCCGCGTCTTCGGCGACTTTACGCATAAAAGTGACCGGCATCGAGCATAGAAGTCCACTGCCGTCACCGGTTTTGCCGTCCGCCGAAACGGCGCCGCGGTGCATCATCCGGCTTAACGCCTGAATTGCATCCAGGAGGAGTTGATGACTGGGTTGGTTGCGGATATGGGCCAGCAGGCCGAAGCCGCAGTTGTCTTTAAATCGTTCGGCAAGATTCATGAAGCTAATCCTTTGTTACATATAATAATTGGCGTTTCAGGTTTTCAGGTAAGGCCGCGAAGGTACCTGATTTAAGCAATAAACGCAAAGATGCCAACAAAGTATACAATATTATCAGCCCCTTCTCGGCGGCTGGAAGAAGAAAAGCGCGCGTTGCCCCAGGGACACGCATCAATTGTTTGTTGGGAATGATTATTGCCATTCTGTTTGCTGGCCAGGGGGCAGGCGTGCTTGGAACTATGCTCAGAAAGTAGTACGATTTTTAATCTCTTTGCGCTTTGGGGGGGGCTTGTGGAAATACAGGTTTTGCAGTTTGACGAGCGGGTTGGTTTGGGTACTTTCCAACCTTGGTTAGAGCAACAGCAGTGTGGTGTGCGCAGTTGGCGCTGTGATCAGCTACAGTTTCCAGGCAGTGCTGATCACGGACCGGTATTGTTGCTCGGCGGCTACATGGGGGTCGAGCAGCGTCAGAACCGCCCATATTTGCAGGCTGCCATCGACTGGGTTGGCGCCGAAGTCGAGACGGGGCGTCCGATTTTGGCGATCTGTTTGGGCGGGCAACTGCTGGCTCACGCTTTAGGTGGGGAGGTGCACAGCCATAAGAATCAGGAAAAAGGGATAGCCGCTGTCTCCCTGACTGCTGTCGGTCAAGCCGATCCGTTGTTTCGTGGTTTACCCGATCCATTTGTCAGTTTCGAGTGGCACAATGACAGTTTTGATCTGCCCGCCGGGTCAGTCCATTTGGCGCAGACGGCTGCTTGTCCAGGACAGGCTTTTCGTCGTCGCAATGCCTGGGGCATACAGTTTCACCCCGAAGTGGATGAGTTGATTGTCGCCGACTGGTGCCGGCGGACGAAAGCGGGCGAGGAACCGTTGGAGACTTTTCGGCAATGGCAGGACGATTATTTTGCCCACTCGAAGCAGCTGTTGCAGAACTTTGTCGCCGTTGCGGCGCGCTTGACAGGTGAACACTAAATCAGCTTGGCAATTTCTGAATGGCTTGCTGTAGGGCAGAGAGCTGATCTGGTTTTTTCAGGAAACCGCTGCTGCCTTTGCCGGCAAAATTTTGTGAAACCTCTTGTTCTTTGTCGCCGCTGCTCATAATGACTTTGACGGTGGGTTCGGTGCGTCGGATTTTAGTGAGGAGTTGAACCGCGGTTTATAGCGATTAATGCCATTTATGCTTGTAATTTATGCATTGCCGGGCATGCGGTCGTGCAAATCGATCCAATGCCGAGAAACGGTTTGCCGGCCATAGCAGTGTGTGCTAAAAAAAAGTGCAGAAACGTAGTTTTGTGCGACCTTCTTTACACTCTCCCTTTTCACTTGGAGTTCGAGATGGATTCAGCGGCACGGGTGTCAACCGGTTATGCCGGGCTTGACAATATTCTTGATGGTTTGCGGATTGGCGACAATGTTGTTCTGACCGTCGATTCGATCGATGATTATCGTTACTTTGTCGGCCCCTATGTGGACCAGGCTTTGGCTGATGGTCGCAACATTATCTATTTCTGTTTTGGCGACCATGTTCCTTTATTGGGCGCTTCTCCGAAAATAAAAAAATACGATCTCGATCCGCGCCAGGGTTTTGAGCTGTTTACCCGCCGTATCCACGAAGTGGTGACCGAGCAGGGCGTTGGTGCTTTTTATGTCTTCGATTGTCTTTCCGATCTGGCCACCGCCTGGGCGACCGATCATATGGTCGGTAATTTTTTCCGCGTCACCTGCCCCTACCTGTTTGAGCTTGATACCGTTGCCTACTTTTCGTTGATTCGCGATCGGCATTCATTTCGGACCATTGAGCGGATTCGCGATACCACCCAGGTATTGATTGATGTTTTTAACCACGGGCAGCATTTTCATATCCAGCCGATCAAGGTCTGGCAACGCTATTCGCCGACCATGTTTCTGCCGCACCGTAAAAATGGTGAGGAATTTGTCCCGCTGACCAACAGTTTCGAGGCCACCCGCCTGCTCAGCTCGCTGGCCGAGCGCGACAAGGATAGTGCCCGGCGACAGATTGATCACTGGCACCGTTTGTTCCTCGATGCCGAGCGGGTCAATGAGGATCCCGAGGGCCGACTTGAACAAGAGCAGATGAGTAAGCATATCTGTCGCCATATGATCGGTCGCGAAGAGCGCATTCTCGGTCTGGCGCACAAATATTTAAACCTGCAGGATTTGCTCGGTATCAAATCGCGGGTCATCGGTTCCGGCTTTATCGGCGGTAAAGCGGTCGGCATGCTCCTGGCGCACAGTATCTTAAGGCGTGACAGCCGATTTGACTGGGACAAACATCTGGAGACCCACGACTCCTTCTATGTCGGCTCCAACGTTTACTATTCCTATATTGTGCATAACGGTCTCTGGCGACTGTTCATGCAGCAGAGGAGTGAGGCCGGCTATTTTGATGCCGCCAAAGAGTTGCAGGAAAAGATCCTGCAGGGCAGCTTTCATCAGAGTCTGCGTGAAGGTTTTCAGAAGATGCTCGAATACTATGGGCAGTACCCGATTATTGTCCGCTCCAGTTCTTTGCTCGAGGACAGTTTCGGCAACGCCTTTGCCGGTAAGTACGATAGCTTTTTCTGCGTCAATCAGGGCTCGCCGGAAGAGCGTTTGGCGCAGTTTGAGGATGCGGTACGCAAGATTTTTGCCAGCACCATGAGCGAGGACGCCCTCACTTATCGCCTGCAGCGCGGTTTGGATCAGCAGGATGAGCAGATGGCCCTGCTGGTGCAGCGGGTCTCCGGGGCTTATCGGGATCATTATTACTTCCCAGAGTTGGCCGGGGTCGGTGTCTCCTACAATACCTTTGTCTGGGATAAGGAGATGGATCCGCGCGCCGGAATGCTGCGTTTGGTGCTTGGACTTGGGACCCGCGCGGTCGATCGGGCCGAAGGGGATTACCCTTGTATCGTCGCACTGGATGCGCCGCAGAAGCGCCCGCACAAGGGCTTTGCCGACACGCGCAAGTTTTCGCAGCGCGATGTCGATCTGCTCGATATCCAGAACAACGAGCTGCGCACCATTTCTTTGCTGAGCCTGACCGAGGAAAAGATCGACATCCCCTGGCATAATTATGCCGTGCGTGATTATGACACCATGCAGCTCCTCGAGCAGCGCGGCAAAAAAGGGCTGGATGTCTGGTTATTGACCTTTGATCAGCTGTTTAAGGAAACGTCCTTTATTGAGCTGATGCAGCGCATGCTCAAGACCATCGAGAAGGCCTACGAGTATCCGGTCGATGTCGAGTTTACGGTCAACTTCGCCAGTGATGGAACGCCGCAGATTGATGTGGTGCAATGTCGGCCGCTGCAGACCAAGGGCGCAGATAAGGAAGTGCAACTGCCCAAGCGGGTGCCCGAGGAGCGGACCTTCTTTAAGAGCGAAGGCAACTTCATGGGCGGCAACATTTCACGTCAGCTAAAGTGGATTATCTGGGTTGATCCCTCGCAGTATGTAAAGCTGCCGATGAATGATAAGTACGAGATCGCCCGTTTGATCGGTCGGCTCAATAAGCGGATTGCCGATAAGGAAAAAAGTCCGACCTTGCTGCTCGGTCCCGGCCGTTGGGGCACCTCGACACCGTCGATGGGAGTGCCGGTCACCTTCTCTGAAATCAGTAATCTGACCGCCTTGGCCGAAGTGGCCTTTACCGCCGGCGAACTGATGCCGGAGTTGTCCTTCGGTTCGCACTTTTTTCAGGATTTGGTTGAGGCGGATATCTTCTATCTGGCCCTGTTTCCAGAAAATAAAAACTGCTTCCTCAATACTGCTTGGCTGGAAAAACAGCCGAACATTCTTGAGGGCTTGCTGCCATCCAGTAGTCATTTCAAAAAGGTGGTCAAGGTTTGCCGCGTCTCTGATGTTGGCTTGTCGCTGATGGCCGATGTGGTGGCGCAAAAATTGATCTGCTGCACGGAAAAATAGTTTCAGGATGCACAGCGGTGTAGAGGCTCGATTGGAGTTCCCCGGAGCATTGCGCTGCGGGGAACTTTTTTTGTCGGCAGAAGAGGTGGGTTTTCGATAGCGTGCCGCCGCAAAAGCAAGTAAACTCGGCTCTCTTGGGTGTGCTTTTGTCTTAGAAAGTGCCCTGTCTTGTAATAGCAATCGAATATCTTTTGGAGTGGCAGATGGATCTTGGCATCGTATATACAGTTGGACTTCCCGTTGTCATCGTCATGGCTTTGCTGTGGTCATTTGTTTTGGATAAGAAAAAGCCGCCGACAGTGAAAGAATTTGTCGCCAAGCTGGCGGCAAGAGCGTTGCTATTAATTGTGTTTCTCGCCGTGATTGTGGGCTTTATTTCTCTGGCGATTGTCGGACCCCTAACCACCTAGTACCTTGTACCCCCTAAATCGTCGCATCTTGCTTGTTATTTGACGCGCCACCTGCGTTGTGACTTCAGTTGCATAGCGGTGCTATGCGCCCTTAATCACGCCTTATTGGCACGCCAAATCCCTTCGCAATCTTGCGACACTTTAAGAGTTACAAGGCACTAGTCCCTTGGGACCATGTAGGGCGGGGGGCTTTGACCGGAATCCATAACCACGCAGTGAGGCGGGTTCAAAGGGCCAGGTCGTCGAGCAGCCACCACTGCTAAATTTGAAAAAGCTCTGTCGGCACCTCTGTGTGCTTGATGGGCCGTATCTACTAGAGCGCTAGCGCCCACGGTTTTCTGATCGTGGGCGTTTTGTGTTTCCTCACGAAATCTTTACACGATCTTTATCCTGTCTTTAATCAGTCGTTAAATAGGTAGGGTATGATTCAAATACTTGAAAACACAAGCTCGGTAGCGAACTGCTCGGAGCAAAAAAAATAATGGAGGACGACATGAAGATTCTGGTAATGACCATTCTCAGCCTGCCGCTGGTTCTGATCGGCTTTCACCCGGTGGAGAGTCAGGGCATGGAACAAAATACTAACGAAATGATGATGTCTCAATCGGTGCGGTCGGACGATATGAAAATGAAATCGGATGATATGGCGAGGGGGCCGGCCACGACTCCACAACGCGACAACAAGGTCCCCGCGGATGCGGAACTCCGTCGCCGGTTAACCCCGCTACAGTATGCCGTGACCCGCAATGATGACACCGAGCGACCGTTTGCCAATCCCTATTGGGACAATAAAGAGCAGGGAATTTACGTCGATGTGATCTCCGGCGTCCCGCTTTTTAGTTCCTCTGATAAATATGTATCGGGAACCGGATGGCCGAGTTTCACGCAGCCGTTGGAGCCAAACAATATCGTAGAGAAAGATGACCGTGGCTTCTTCGCGGTTCGAACCGAAGTGCGTAGCAAGCTCGCAGATTCTCATCTGGGCCATGTCTTCAACGACGGGCCCGCTCCCAACGGGTTGCGTTATTGCATGAACTCGGCGGCAATGCGTTTCATTTCGAGGGCCGATTTGGGAAAAGAAGGCTACGGGGAATACCAGAAGTTGTTCAAGTGATTGCCGCATCGGCCATTGTGGGCCCTTGGGTTTAGTGGAGATGTTTGCGTTCCCCACTCCTTGCCATCTGTTCGTGGCAGGAGAGACTATCCGCGGTCTTGTTTTTTGTCAGCAGCTAACAAATTTAAGGTGGTTTTATGAAAAATAAATTACTCTTTTCCCTGTTTGCAGTTTTTCTCGCTTTTGCCTCAACGGCCTCAGCCGATAAAACAATATTGGCCGGAGGATGTTTCTGGTGCATGGAGTCAGACTTTGA
The DNA here is from genome assembly GCF_055389805.1 of Desulfuromusa ferrireducens. NCBI lineage: Bacteria > Pseudomonadati > Thermodesulfobacteriota > Desulfuromonadia > Desulfuromonadales > Geopsychrobacteraceae > Desulfuromusa > Desulfuromusa ferrireducens. The sequence continues at coordinate 592,236 of NZ_AP042415.1, read as the reverse complement.
AAAACTCGATGGAGTCACGGCTGTAGTTTCCGGGTTTACCGGCGGAACAGTGAAAACCCCAACCTATAACGGAAATCATGCCGGGCATTTTGAAGCCGTAGAGATAACCTATGACCCCCATAAGGTGAGTTACCAACAGCTGTTGGATCATTACTGGGTCAACATCGATCCATTTGATAGCAGGGGACAGTTTTGCGATAAGGGTCCCAGTTATCTTAGTGCGATTTTCGTAGCGAATGCGGCAGAAAGAAAAATTGCTGAAGAGTCCAAGGTTCGTGTTGAAATGCAGTTTCCTGGTGAAAAAGTTGTCACGCCAATCTTGGATGCAGCAACATTTTATCCGATTATGGGAAAGGAAAGTTATCATCAGGATTATTATAAAAATAACCCAATTCGCTACAATGCTTATCGCTGGAATTGTGGGCGAGACAAACGCTTAAAAAGTATTTGGGGCGACCAGGCAACGCATTAGCACTAAAAACGGACCTGGTGATTGTTAATCGAAAATCAACTCTAAGAACAAATGTGAGCAAAAAAAATGGCCCCCCGAACGGGGAGCCTGCAGAGTTGCAATAAATAAATGCTGAAAATAATATCTTGATAGCCCCCAGCCTTGCGGCCGGGGGCTATTATCGTACGGTGCTGCGGTTGTCGATCAGACAACACCCATGGCCAGCATGGCGCGGGCCACTTTGACGAAGCCAGCGATGTTGGCGCCGACCACATAGTTGCCGGGTACGCCGTACTCTTCGGAGGTCTCGTAGCAATCCCTGTGAATGTTCTGCATGATCTTGTGCAGACGGTCTTCGGTGTAGGCGAAGTCCCAGGAGTCGCGACAAGCGTTCTGCTGCATCTCCAGGGCCGAGGTGGCGACACCGCCGGCGTTGGCTGCTTTACCTGGGCCGTAGGCGATACCGGCATCGAGGAAGACTTTGACGCCTTCTGGGGTGGTCGGCATGTTGGCGCCCTCACCGACGGCGATACAGCCGTTTTTGACCAGCATGGCGGCATCCTTGCCGTTGATCTCGTTCTGGGTTGCCGAAGGCATGGCGACCTGGCAGGGGATCTCCCAGATATTGCCACCGGCCACATATTTGGCGTGCTTGACGGTTTCAGCGTAGACGCTGATCCGGCGGCGTTCAATTTCCTTGATCTGCTGAACCAATTCCAGATCAATCCCTTTTTCGTCGTAGATGTAGCCGTTGGAGTCGGAACAAGCGACAACTTTACCGCCGAGTTGGTTGATCTTTTCGATGGTGTAGATGGAGACGTTGCCCGAGCCCGAGACGATGCAGGTTTTGCCGTCAAAGGAGTCCTTGCGCACCTTGAGCATTTCGTCGACGAAGTAGGCCGCACCGTAGCCGGTTGCTTCGGTGCGGACCAGGGAACCACCCCAGTTGAGGCCTTTGCCGGTCAGAACGCCAGCTTCCCAGCGGTTGGTAATGCGCTTGTACTGGCCGAACATGAAGCCGATTTCGCGGCCGCCGACACCGATATCGCCAGCCGGTACGTCAGTATGCTCACCGATGTGGCGGTACAGTTCGGTCATGAAGCTCTGGCAAAAACGCATGATGTCGCCATCGGTTTTGCCCTTGGGGTCGAAGTCGGAGCCGCCTTTGCCGCCGCCGATCGGCATGCCGGTCAGGGAGTTTTTGAAGACCTGCTCGAAGCCGAGAAATTTGATGATGCCGAGGTAGACCGAGGGGTGGAAGCGCAGGCCGCCCTTGAAGGGGCCAAGGGCGCTGTTGAATTCAACCCGGAAGCCACGGTTGATTTGTACCCGGCCGTGGGTATCAACCCATGGTACCCGGAAGATGATTTGCCGCTCCGGTTCGCAGATCCGTTCGATTAGCTTGTAGTGTGCAAACTCGGGATGTTTTACCAGGACCGGACCGAGTGTTTCGACAACTTCACGAACCGCTTGATGGAATTCAACTTCCCCTGGATTGCGGTCGAGAACTTCTTTGTAGATCGGCGCAATTTTTTCGTCTAGCTTGGTCATCTGGTGTCTCCTTGGCTGGATGTGGCTAAAAAATAAGCAAGTAGGATCTGCTTTGGTCTTCTTTTCTGTGTATTGGTTGTTTCTCTATCCAAAGAGCGTGCCATGTGACTAATTAATAGACAGGTCCGTCTTGGGGGCCGTTATTATGGGCTTCTGTCGAGAATAGGGTCTGCATGTTTGTGTGGCGGGTGTGTTGTGTCGACCGCTGTGAGTGCTTATTGTGAGTGTTTGTGAGTTGTGGCGATACTCAGGTGCTGGGCTGTGTGTGAGGCAGGGTTTGCTATTCTCTCTGCTGCGAGGTTCTTCCTTTCAGTTGCTGGCAAAACAATCCAGCAATAATGAGCAGCAAGCCAACAAAGGTTGCGGGGAGGATGGTTTCTCCGACCATGAAGTAGATGAAGACCAGGGAAAGGAAGGGTGAGATAAAGATCAGGTTGCTGATCCGTGCGGTGTTGTCGGTACTTTTCAGCGCCATTAACCAGAGGACGAAACAGGCGCCCATTTCGAAGGTACCAACGTAGGCGGCACCGAGGAGCCCCGCCAGCGACGGCCATTGATAATCAGCGGTCAGTAGATAGTAGCCGAAAACAAAAGGGAAGCTGCAGAGGAAATTGATGAACAGTCCGACCACCGGGTCGCGGCTGTCTTTGGTACTGTAGATCCAGTAGAGGGCCCAGATGATGGTGCTTGCCAGGGCCAAGATGACCCCGAGAGGATCGGTGAACTGCAGGCTGAAGGGGTTTCCCTCTGTTGAAATGATCAGCACACCGCAGTAGCTGATGAGCAGGGCCAGCCATTGTTGACGACTGACCTTTTGTTTCAGCAGCGGCACCGAAAGCAACGACAGGGTGATGGCCCAGGTGTAGTTGAGGGGTTGCGCCTGTTGCGCCGGAAGTAACTCGTAGGCCTTGAGCAGAACCAGGTAGTAGAGGAACGGGTTAAGCAGGCCGAGGGCGACAGAGAGCAGATACTCCTGCCTGCTACACTGAAAAACAAGTCTCAATTTTCCTTGTGCAAGAAGAATCGCACCGAGCAGCAGGGTGGAAAAAGCGCCTGCGAACAGCAGCAGTTCAATCGGACTTAAATGTCGTAACGAAAGCTTAAAGGCTGTGGCAATGGTTGACCAAAGCAGTACTGCGCTAAGTCCGTAAAGGGTCGCTTGTTGTTCGGGGGGCATCGGTTTATGTCCGGTTTCTAGAAGGGTTTATGTTGTGTTGACTGTATAGACTATGGCTGTTTCAGTACAACAAATTATCTTCTTGATAAAGCTAGATTTCACTTTCTGGTACTACTTTTTTTCTAGTCTGAAGCGCTGGTTGTGGAAGAAAGGTCATGGCAGTGTGTTGTTAGCTAATATGTTTGTTTTTTTGTTTTTGTATTACCGATGGATTGAGTCTCCTCTTGGACACAGAGAGAATGTTGATGCTGTAATTTTTTAAGCCGTGATCCGGTGGAAATTCTATAACCAGCTGATTTTCAATGTGGATATGTTATAATTGGCGCATAGTTGGGTGGGTTTTCTTGAGGTGCGTTTACTTTGTCTCGTTGGCTTTTTTGGGGGGGGCGAGATTCTAGAACATAACTATTTGAAAGAACAATTTTGTTCTTCGTGTAGCGGTTGCCTGGGTGGGGTGGCTTTTCTCCGCTGTCGTTGCAGATATGTTTTGTTCTAAATCTTTTAGGGGGGAACAATGAACGGCAAAGAGAAGATGAACTGTGCTGGGTGCTGTCATAATGGTCGCGCCGTTAAAGTTGTCGCGAAAACTCGTTTTTCAGGTGAACAATTAGCTTTTTTTCTGGAAGAGCAGACCGGGGCCCGCTGTTCCTGTTTTCATTCATTGGCTGAGTTAGCACAGAATGACAGCGATCAGCATGATGATAATCCCCTTATTCTTCTCGAGGCAAATCAGGAACATATGCAGCTAACGAATAAGCTTTGTGCTGATGTCATTGAGTTAACCACACGCCATCATCTTCTTGCCATTTTCAATACACCTAAATCGGCGAAATTTGAAAAGACTGCCTTGTCTTGTGGCATTCGTGGGATTTTCCACGAAAACGATCCTGCTTATGATCTCGTCAAAGGTGTCTGTTCCATTTTTCAAGGTGAAATTTGGGTTTCGCGTCAGGTCATGACCGAGTGCTTTCTGGAGGCACAACGCTTTACTGTCAGGCCGCTGCGGAACCATGAAAACTCCCTCCCTGAACTGACAGCTCGCCAAAAAACGATCCTTTCATTAATTGCCTCAGGAGCGAGCAACCAGCGTATCGCTGACGAGTTATGTATCAGTCCCCATACGGTAAAAACGCATATCTATAATATCTTCAAAAAGATCAGAGTTCCCTCTCGTACCCAGGCCGCACTGTGGGCAGCGAAGAACCTTTAGCTCTGTTGGTACTTTCTTCGTATTAAAAGGACAGGGAATCACCTGAAAGTACCAAGTAGAAATTTACAAATTAAGAAATTAATCACACTTTTGCTCGATTCATCTTTTCTCTTGATCTTGCCATAGTGACACCCTGAAACGTTTTTATTGCGCTAGGGGGATGGTCACTATGGGGAGAAGTCAAACCTGCACGTTATCGCCTGCACTACCCCATTTTGTTTTCTTCCACTGCAAATTCAATTCAATGCTCAGCATCGCAAACTCTGCTTGGATATATTCTGGATAACTGTGGGCGGTTTTTTTTATCGGCACGGAGGTCGTGTCTCGTGCGTTGTTGATAGCGGCTGTTCCTAGTGCCAATCCATATTTGGTTTAGTAACCTCGCTAAGGCAATTGTTGAGGGGAGAGGAGGGTGCAGACCCTATAAATGAAATGGCCAAGTCCTGACTTTTTTGAATGTGAGGTAGTTATGCGAAATGAAAAGTATCTGTGTGAGCGTTTTAGTTTTCTATCGGGGGCATTATGAAAAGGCTGGGTTGCATCATTTTCGCACTATTGCTTTTTTCCTCCACTGCATATGCAGTGCACAACGAGGGGCCAGGTTTGGTTCAGGCACCACTCATCACCCAAACTCTTGAAAAAATTGGTGTTGTCAGTGTCTGGAATACCGGCGACAAGTTTCAGCTTCGGCTCGACGGCGTTGACGGCTGGAAGTTGAAAACGACCCATATCTACGTCGGTAACGATCCGGTTCCGGCATCCAGAAAAGGGAACCTGGTCCCCGGTCGATTTACGTACAAGGACCCTTACCAAGATTCAGAGGGGAGCGGCGTTCTGGTGCTCGACCTAGAAGCAGACCTGGGCTTCTCCTGGGGCGAACCTTACTCCGAGCTGCGAGTGCAGAATATCGCCGTGCATGTCACCGGGGAACAGTTCGATGACAACGGCAATATCATCGCCGCCGCAGCGGCCTGGGCCTATACCGGCGAGGGTGCCGACACCGAGTTCGGCGATATCGACGAAGAGTCGCTGGACGAACTGGAATTCGAAGGGGTCGGTAAGGGCTGGTGGTTCAGTTACATGCTGTCGCACCCGAGCCGCGGCCACTTTATCGATTCTCCGGTCGGCGGCCTGACATTTCGCACCCCGACCAATAGCAACTTGACCGACGAAGCTGGTGCCTTCGATTTTTTCCCCGGCGAATCGGTCACCCTGTCGATCGGCAATTATGTCCTCGGTACCACCGTTGCCGCCCACAAAATTTCACCGCTCGATCTGTTTGAAATGGCCGATACCACCAATAGGGAAGTAGGTAATATGGCCAGCCTGCTGCAGAGTCTAGATAGCGATGCCGACCCACAAAGTGGGATCTCCATCACCCCGGCAGTCAATGACTATCTGGATGCGGCGATGCAGGAATTGGGTTATGACAGTTTCGATTTTTCTGACAGTGTTCAGATTGAAGATATTATTGCCAAAACAATCGAACTGGCTGAAGTCGATGGCTTGATGCTGGACAACGTGAATGTCGAGGATGCGTTGGATCATCTGGACAAGACTCTGGACAGCGTTATGTTCCGCAAGAATGTTTCCAAGACACCGCTGCTCGGCAGCGCAAAAGCCAAGTTGAATGTTATGGGTGTCTGGTTCCCGGCGTTGGAGGCCAACGCAGCGCAGGTTCCCGATTCCGATTATCCAGACGACGCGGAACTTTACACCGACCCGGTTCCGGTGACGATCGAATACTATGACGAAGAGGGTAATTTCATACGTGATGCGGAGGTTGCCAAGCCGTTGATCGCAACTTATACCGACGAAGACCCGGAAACCGGAGCCCATGATGTCTGGGCAGCGGTTTCCCGCGATGATGGCAAGACCTGGAAACGGAAAAATATTTCGCGTATGGCCTATCGTTCATCATTTCTTCTGGCCAACGGCGAAGAGTTTTATGGTCATTGTAAAAAGCCGGTCTTCCAGGTCAAGGGCAACAAAATTCTGATTTCCTGGACCAGCAAGTTCGCCAAAGGTGGCAAGCCGCGTTATGCGATTACGGTAGATGATCCATTAACGACGGATACCGACGAAGGAGATGGGTACACGTACGACGATCCCTATGTCGTGGATGATATCTGGGGTGTTAGTGGTCCGCATCTCTCGGTTGATTACACCGACCAGGGCTACCCGGAAGTCGGCGAAGTGCCCTACAGCGCTGTGTGGACTGCACGCGGCATCATCGCCACCCAGACCGATGTCAACAATGGTGTTGGTGCTTTTGAGGGAGATATTGTTTGGTTCAAGCCTGAGCGTTTGACCTCGGGACGCCGCGATGCCAACCAGATTTTCATGGGCGCTGCCGATGGTGCCGGTTTCGGTATCTCCTGGCAGGAAGACCCGGGCGGCTTGCGTCCGGGTGAAGCCAAAGGCCCCGGTCCCGGTTGGGGCGGTGCAACCACCAACCACAAGACCGACATCTGGTACAGCTACGTGACGTGGGCCGATTTCGCCAAGGTCGATGAAAACTTCGTTTCGGGTGGCGATCCGGAGCATGACGATATCGATTTTGCCGGGCGGGTCAAAGCTTTGGTTCCGATGTCACTGCCTGTGCGGATTTCTGACAACGATGTGGTTAACACTGAGAATATGTGGGTTGAGTTGGATGAAGCCACAGGGCTACCAGCGGTAGATGACGATGGTAATTTTACTCCGATCTACAATACAGAGACCAGTTCCGATGCTGACAGCGACGGTGCCCATCGCTACGGATATATGTTGGAAGGTTTATGGGACTGGGATGGCACTCTGGTCCATGAAGGTGATGCCGTTGATTGGAACGATGGGGATGGCGGTGTTCTTTATGAATTCACCAACCAGCAGGATGAATTGAAGACCGTGGTGGTTACCAACGATGGCCGGGCGCTCGATGGCAACACCGGCGCGGCGCGGCCGAACCTGTTCATGCAGACCTACACTAAGCCTGACGGAACCAAGAGCGCTTGGGCGATTATGGCTTACGAGGAAACCAAGGGTGTCGGTCTGGGGCCGGACGAGGATGCGGGCGAAACAGATGGCGACCAGCTTGAGGATGGCACCGGTTATGATCCCTACGAAACCTTCCCGGATTCGGGCAAGAACGCTATCTATCATAGCTTCGATTTCCAGAATCCCGATAAGGTCAGTGCCGGCACTATCCTCAACCTGCCGGAGACGGATGCCGACGGCAACCCGCTCAACGTTGTTGAACCTGAATATCGCGGCTCCGAGCTGGTCGGTGACGAATACGTTCCGATAGACAACCCGCTGGCTGGCCAGCAGGTCAACGACTGGAAGGGTGATCCGATCCTGGCCTACGAAAACGCCCGGCGGCCGCGCTTTATCCTGCAGTCGAAGACCGCAGCTTTGACGGGAAACTCCGGTACAGTGCTGCTCGTGCTGTACAAAGAAGGTGAAGATGGTGCCGGTCGGCCGTCCGACATCATGGTTCGACGCTGCGTGGTTAAAGATCCAGACGGAAATGTCATCCTCGGCAATCCATGGGCGCCAAAGAACTTCATTCCGCAGAGTGAAGCCGATACCCGGGTCGCCGTGCAGAACGTCAGCACCGTGACCCCGATTGATACCTGGATTAACCCGGATCGTGATGATGCGGCCAAGGGAGATGGTACCAAGGTTTGCAGTTGGGAACAGCCGGAAGAAAATCTGTTGCTGAAGTCGGGCGAGAATCCTTACGAAGATGCCCGCGCCCACCGTGGTGCGATCCGTGGCGACTTCGTTGTGATGGGCTATTCTTATACCCCTAATTGGGCTGCTTCGCGTATGGCTCATGACAAGTACGATTTCTACATCCGTCGTTCTTTCAACGGTGGCGAAACCTGGACTACTGATCCGGCTCCAACTGCGAACGAAGATGGGACGCCGGTTTTGGTGGAACATACCGATATCTTCATTGATCCAGAAGGTATCTCTGGGGCAGAGTTGTCAGACGACGGGGACGATGTCACCGAAGCGACCATGCATTACGAGGTTGTCACCTCTTATGAGCCTGATGAGTATGAGCCGGCGAAGAACGTTTCGCTGATCCAGAACAACAAGATCAGCGTGATTGAGCCGCGGATCGTCGCTGTCCCCGGCACGATCAAGGCGTTAAACACTGCAACAGGGGTTGCAGTGTGGACGGGAGTCGCAGAAGACAAGCAGAACCCGAATATCTTCTACTTGGCCTACGGAACCTCCACCAACCTGCCGGACGTTGAAAAGGCGCCGGAAGATCTGTTCTACAGCTTCTCAATGAACAAGGGAACGACCATGATTGAAGAGGAGTGGGAGGTCAACCCCGACAGTGATGGGAACTATTCCGAGATTCCCGATGAGGATGGCAACATCTTCCCACAGATCGTAACCCGTTGGGATTATCTGGGCAAAGGCGATCCCGAGCAGGGCGAGGTGCAGTTGCGGATGACCCCGGATGGTTCCCGTTTCTACAGCTGCTGGCTGCAGGAAATCGAGCCAGTCGATCCTGAAAGTCCGGGCCACTTCGAGGGCAGCGACATCTGGTTCCGCCGTATTGCGCCGATGGAGTTTTCTGTTAATGAAGCAGCTCCTGAAACAACGACTGAGGTTTTGGCAGAGGATGTCGGTTCGGATGGTGACTTTGGCGACGACTCCGGTGGCGATAGCGACTGATTCTGAACTGAAAGGATAAAAGCAAAAGAGCTGCCGGCGTTGCGGCTGGAACACAAATCCGTCCATCATCGGCTCGGGCCGATGATGGACGGGTCGACATGACATGGTCGTCAAGATGAACTGTACCAAGTGTCACAGTGTGTACCGTCGTCACTGTAAATAGAAACTTGAATGAGGGGCTATAGACGTAAGGCATATTGAAAGGTGTGCCTTGCATTTCAACTAAATGGAAATGGGGAGTGAAATCATGAAAAAGATAATTGTTTATGTGTCAGTGTTTGTTTTTTTGTTTGGAATGGTTGCGCAAGTTGGCGCTGACTCAAAAAAAGGGCCAGTAACCAAGCCCGGTGTTTCTCACAAGAAGATCCAGCCAAGATCAACAACTACGGAGCATTCTTTCATTCGCAAGGCACCGAATAAGAAATAAAAAATTTGATTTTCGTGCTTAGGGTTGAGCCGAGACCTCCCGGCTCAACCTGTTTTTACTCGTCTGTAGGCTGGTCTGCGTTTTAACACCAGTGATGCAAGGCCGAGGAAAATCAGGGCGATGCCAGCAAATGCTTGGATATTCAACTGCTCACCGAGAACAATGATCCCCAGCATGGCAGCAGTCATTGGTTCAGCCAGAGTTAGGGTAACTGCCGTACTGACCTGCACAGTTTTTAGGCCATGACCAAACAACAGATAGGCAAGCGCGGTCGCGGCCACTCCAAGATGCAATGCAACGGCAATCGAGCGTGGCTGCAATAACCAGTTAATATCTGCTTGCAACATGATTGGCGATAGGATAATTGCTCCGAGGCAGAAGACTACGGCCGTTACTGCAATCGTAGAGTTTCCCTGTAGTAGATCTTTGAGTACCAGTGTGAAAGCCGCGTAAAAAACGCCGGCACCGATCGCCAGTAGAATCCCCAGAGGGTCGACCGAGACGTCTCCTCCCGATAGGCTGAGGAGCGCGCAGCCGGAGATCGCGAGCAAGGTTGCAATAACCCAGCGACGACCCAGCTTTTCGCCATGGAAAATCCAACCCAACAAGCCACCGGAAATCGGACCGCTGCCGATACCGACGACAGTTCCAATGGCAACGCCGGTTTTTGCCACTGCGGCAAAAAAGCAGAGCTGATAGCCGGCGGTAAATATGGCCGCGAGTAACAGGGGCCAGAATTTTAAGTTGTTTAGATTCCGCAGTTCACGCCGAAAGATAGCTAACACCAAGAGAGCCAGCCCACCAATCAACAAGCGCAGGGTGCCAATCACCAGCGGATCATAGCCGGCTGGAGCAAACGCCTGAGCTGTTCCGGTTGTTCCCCAGAGAACTGCGCCAGCGAGGATGAACCAGTGACCGTTGCTGGCTGTTGGTTGTGTTAGATCAGATTGAGACAAAAGTATCGTTCCTTTAGGCTTAGAGTAGCGGACAGTTTAGCGCTGCTACGTTTCTCGTTCTTGTACAAAATTGATCTTCAGTTGTTTATTGACCGGCCGCCGCAGAATTGCAACCGCCAGGAGTCTTCCAAGCAGGTAAGCGATTGAAGCGGCTACAGCACCGGAAACGGGGAAGTATAGCACCGCCAAGGTCAAAATAGCGAAAATCCCACAGGCCTCGATGGCTGTGGCAATCGATACCGGGCGGGTGACTCGGGCGTCAATCAACAGTGCTCGTTGCCAGCAGATCAACACCGTTAGTGCTGGGAAAATAGCCATGAATTGCAGCGGTGGGGTAGCAAAATCACTCATCTCCTGACTCAGCCCAGACAGGTCGCGGAACCAGAGTTCGGCCAGCGGAGTAAAGGCGATCAGGCTGAGGCAGGTTGAGGTGAACAGTCCCAGGCCAATGGCAAAGTTGCGAAGTTTTCGATAGTTGCTGCGGTCTTCACCGATTAGAGCAATCGCCACTTCTTGATAGGAAATCCCGACCGCACGAAAAACGAAGGTCAGCCCGTAAATGACTGGCATCACAGCCAAAGATTCGAGGGCATCGCGACTTTTGCCAAGAAAGAAGGTGACCAGAGGATGGATCGACAGGCCGATAAAGGGAGTCAGGGCGAGCGGCAAGTAGTAGTTCCAGATGTCGCGGTAGCTCATCTGTTTGCTATCGACTGCCGGTTGTTTCTGCAGGATTTCAGCAATCGCCTGACTGGAAAGATAGCGGGTAAACAGCGCTTCGGCTGTCACCCCGCAAGACAGAGCCAATGCTCCAACCTGTGCACCGTTTAGGTTCCCAAAGTAGTAAAACAGCAGCGCCGTGGATGTCATCGTTGTCAGGCGCAATATCGTTGCCACGGCTACCCGGCGGGTTTTGTGGCTGGCAATCAGGATTCCTTGATAAAAGCGCCGTACGCCGATCGCCGCCGCCCAAGGGAGGAGGCAGAGGAGTGCCCGATGGGTCAGTGAGGCGATTTCGGGAGATAGGCCGAGCAGTGTTTCGGCAAAAAAGGAAAACGGTGCTGGCAGCAAAAACAGCCCGAGTAACAGGGTGACTGCCAGGCAGAGCCAGAGGGTAAAGGTTCGTAGTCGTTGGTAGCTGATCCGGTCTTTACAGAGAGAGGTGCTGGCACTCATCAACATAATGACGGGCGATTCGGCCACCAGCCCAAAAGCGTAGGCAATGCCGTAGGCTGCTAGGTTCAGTTTTTCCGCAGACATGCGGGCGATAATCGCTGCGAGAAACGGACCTTCCGCCGCCATCATCAGCCAGGTTGCCGCCAGCGGCAGCCAGAAGCGAAAGATTTTGCCGTAGGTGAGTTGCTCGGGCATGTCGCGGGATTCTTTCCGGGGCGCTTGAAATAAAAGGGAGCGGCCGAATCGGGCCGCTCCCTGGGGATCTGTTTTTTTTAGGAAAAAAGTCTATACCGCCAGTGCCATTTTTTTCTTCAGGCGGACGCAGTTGCGGGAGCTCCAGTGGATGCTGTCGCGGATACGTGGCAGGCGAATGGTCTGGCCAATAGTGAACTCGTCGCTCCTGTCTACTTGCTGTTGCAGTTGAACGGTCACATTGTCACGGGCGATCTTTACGATGATCCCCTCCCCGTGATAGTAGAAACCCTCTTTGCACCAGAAGGCCATGACCTGTTTGCCGACGGCTAAGCGCTTGTCTTCACCAAGATAATCACACTCGGTATCGCTGACCATTTCGTCCCCCTCTTTTAAGTGGGATTATTGCGCGTCTGGTTTGCTGCCCTATTGCTTGAGCAAGGGAAGTGCCAAATGTGGTAATTTATTTGTTAAAAATAAGGTCTGAGTAATATAGCAGAAAATCAGCTAGTTGCAGGGCTTGTCGGGGGCGTATACGGTTTTTATGTTAGAGGGTAAGCATTTTTGAATGTGGCTTATCTGCAACGGAAAAACCAACTATGTGTGTTTGCATAAACGGAGCGGCGGTTTATTCATATCTGAATAGGAAATTGTTGTTTCAGCCGCCGATCAACGCCAGCAAATCGTGGTTGGCGAAGATCGCAAAGCAGCGCTGCAAGTCTTCGGCGGACGGTTCTGCCATCGCCGCCAGGTTGCGGCTCTGTCCGAGTTTCTGATCTTTGCCACTGGCGATATTGTGGTAGGGCAACAGGTCCACAGATTTTTTTTCTCCAGCTAATTTCGCAATAAAGGCTGCGGTCGCAGCGAGATTATCATCGTCGGCATTAATCCCCTTGATCAAAGGGATGCGGATCTGGATGGCCGCACCACTTCTTGCTAATGCCTGCAGGTTTTCCACAATCAGTTCATTGCCGACCCCGGTCCATTGTTTGTGCTTTTCGCTGTCCATATGTTTGAGGTCAAAAAGAAACAGATCGGTGCGTGTGGCGATTTCGAGCAGGGTTGCGGTTTTTGCCAGACCGGCGGTATCGATGCAGCGATGGATGCCGCGTTTTCCACAGGCGTCGAGAATTTCGTAGAGAAATTCCGGGTAGAGCAGCGGTTCTCCGCCGGAGAAGGTCACCCCGCCGCCCGACTGGTCGAAGAAGGGGCGTTCTTTTTCGATGATTTCCAACAACTCAGCAACCGTTTGCGTTTGACCTGACATCTCTGTCGCCAGGGTTGGGCAGACCTCAGCGCACTGGCCGCACAGCTTGCACAGCTGCGGATCGGTGATGATTCCCTCTTTGGTCAATTTACAGGCTTCGCCCGGGCAGACCTTGACGCACTCCCCGCAACCGATGCACTTGCTGGCACTGAACAGTTTCTGCACCAGCGGAGAGATGCTTTCTGGGTTGTGGCACCAGTGGCAGTTCAGCGGACAACCTTTGAGGAAGATGCAGAGGCGGATGCCGGGGCCATCGTTGATGGCGTAGCGTTTGATGTCGAAGGTAAGTGCAGATTGCATGAGCTGCTTTCTTTTGCTTGTGAACTTAAATCCCGTGTGACGCCGCCGGAATGTAGCGCTGCTTTGCAGGGATTTCGAAGGGCAAGGAGGTCGGGCGCCTTTTTCTGCTTACTCTTTTGTGGCGTGACAAAAGAGTAAGGCGGTGTGCGGGGCCGCAACCCCGCGACCTTGATTTTTTGATGAAACAGTCAGAAGCAGGACCGGCGGGATTCGGCCCGCCAGCCGAGTTCATTTTCTTGCTCGTCCAAGAAAACGAACCAAAAGAAGACGCCCCAAGCTGTTTTCATCCGCTGCGCGGAAACCTACGCTACATCAAGATCTCGGGGCCGCTCCCATGCGCTTCGCTTAACCTCGCGGCAAAGCCCCCGAAATCTTGATTCCGCTACGGCGAAAACAGATGGGGGGAAGGGCAAAGGCAAAGGCGAAACCGTAGGGGCGACCCGCTGGGGCGCCCGCTTGATCAAAAAGCCTCATTCTCTGTCCGCTCAATAACTTCCTGCTGCAGATCCTGATTCATATCGTTGAAATAATCACTATATCCCGCCATCCGCACCAGCAGATCCTTGTAATCCTCCGGACACTCCTGCGCGGCCTTCAGCGTTGCTGTATCGACAACATTAAACTGGATGTGGTGACCGCCCAAGGTGAAGTAGCTGCGGATCAACTGCCCCAGCCTGGTGATGTCCTCATCCCGTTTCAACAAGCTCGGTAAAAAGCGCTGGTTGAGGAGGGTGCCGCCGCTCATGGTGTGGTCGAGCTTGGTCAGTGAGCGGATCACCGCCGATGGCCCCTTGGTGTCAGCACCGTGCGAAGGTGAGGTGCCATCCGAAATTGATTTGCCGGCAAAGCGCCCGTTGGGGGTGGCGCCCATCACCTTGCCGAAGTAGATGTGGCAGGTGGTCGAGAGCATATTCAGGTGGAAGGTTTCGCCCTTGGTGTTCGGTTTGCCATCGATAGCGGCCAGCAGATCGGCATAAACCTGCAGGGCGATATCATCGGCGTAATCGTCATCGTTACCGAAAAACGGCGTCTTGTTGAGAATCGTCTGGCGGAGGAACTCTTCCCCCTCAAAGTTCTTCGCCACCGCATCGAGAACCTGTGCCATGCTGAAGGTCTGTTCTTCAAAAACGTGTTTTTTCAGTGTCGCCAAGCTGTCGGTAACAGTGCCGAGGCCGGTGCACTGGATATAGTTGGTGTTGTAGCGCGGACCGGCATCGTAGTAATCCCTGCCTTTACTGATACAGTCTTCGATCACCACCGACAAAAACGGAGCCGGGGCGTACTTGGCGAACATCCGGTCGATGTAATTGCTGACCCGTACTTTCAGGTCGACGATATAGTTGAGCTGTTTGACGAAGGCATCGTACAGCTCTTGATAGCTGGTGAAATTACGCGGATCCCCTGTTTTGATACTGACCTGTTTGCCGGTAAGCGGGTCGATGCCGTTATTCAAGGTCACCTCGATCAGTTTCGGTACGTTCAAATAGCCGGTCAGGACGAAGGCTTCTTTGCCGAAGGCGCCGACCTCGATGCAGCCGCTGGTGCCGCCTTCGCGGGCGTCTTTGAGTGACTTGCCCTGGCGCATCAGTTCGACCACGTAAACATCAGGATTAAAGACCGATGGGTAGCCGTGACCTTGGCGGATCACCTTGCAGGCGGCATTGAGGAAACGATCGGGGGTTTTGCTGCTGACGTGCACGGCGTTGCCCGGTTGCAGAATGTGCAACTCCTCGACGATCTCCAGCATGATGTAGGACACTTCGCTGACGCCATCCTTGCCGTCACTGGTGATGCCGCCGATATTGAGGTTGGTGAAGTCGTTGTAGGTGCCACTCTCACGGGCTGTGATGCCGACCTTCGGTGGCGCCGGGTGGTTGTTAACCTTGATCCAGAAGCAGCAGAGCAGCTCTTTGGCTTGTGCGCGGTTCAAAGTGCCGGCGGCGATTTCAGCGTTGTAAAAAGGCGCCAGGTGCTGGTCGAAGTGGCCGGGGTTCATGGCGTCCCAACCGTTCAGTTCGGTGATAGTTCCCAGATGAACGAACCAGTACATCTGGATCGCCTCGTAAAAGGTCCGTGGTTTGTTGGCCGGTACAAAGCGGCAGGTCTCGGCAATCTTCTTTAGCTCTGCGGCCCGCTGCGGATCGTCCTCTTTTGCCGCCAGCTGTTCTGCTCGCTCTGCGTGGCGTTCGGCAAACAGAATCACTGCGTCGCAGGAGATATCCATCGCTTTGAGTTCTTCGAACTTGTCGGTCGCTTCCGGGTCGTTCAGGTAATCGAGGGCAGCAATCTCGCTGGCGATCTGCGCTTTGAAATCGAGCATCCCCTTTTGGTAGATCTGTCCGTCGAGAGCCGTGTGGCCGGGGGCGCGCTGTTCCATAAACTCGGTGAACAGACCGGCTTCGTAGGCGGTCTGCCACTCGCTCGGCACGTGGCCGAAAATCCGCTCGCGCACTGTGCGTCCCTGCCAGTAGGGGATAACCTCGCGCGCGTAGGTGTCGATATCTTCCTGGCTGATCGTGTAGCGTTGCTGGTCGCGGGTGTTCAAAACATGGAAATCTTCAACGCTGTGACAGGTCAGTTCCGGGAAGGTCGGCACCGCACAGGGACGTGGGCCACGTTCGCCGACGATCAACTCGTCAGCACCGATATAGAGGGTTTTCTTTTGGCAGTGATCGAGGAAGTTCAGCGCGCGCAGCACCGGGGTGGAATATTTCCCATAGTTTTCTTTGTAGAAGGCCGTTTCGTGCAAAGCACGTTCGATCGACAGGCTCGGTGCGGTTTCGACGCTCAGTTTACGTAACCGCTGAATCCGTGGGTTCGTTCCGGGGCCGATGGCGCTTGGCAGGTCGGGATAAAAATTGCCTTCGGCGGCGGCTTTACGCTGCGGAACGTTTTCTGCGTTTGGTTTGATTTCCATTTTGCTCCCTTTACACTTTAAACCAGCCAGCGGTGTGATTGCCTGCGCTGAAAAACAACACTCGGTAAGTTTACTGTGGATGCCGCTGTAGAGACAAGATGTGTCGCCGTTGCGGACCGCACTATTCTATTGAGCAATTTGGATACCAATCATTCGCTGGTGTTGCCATGTTGACTAATCTATCGAAATTACTACAAAAAGAGCTGTTTTGTTTGGTTGTGGAGCAAGGGTGGAACCAAGATCTTTATTTGCCAATGAATAAAATAGTCACGCGTAAATAAACCGGGGGGAGTGGACCACTCCGAAATTAGAGTGTGTCGTTTTTGTTTTACAGCGCATCAAAGAACAAATTAATTTAATACCAAAAATGGTAAAAGATACCTTGACTGATGGCGGGTCGGTGATAGAGTTCTCCTTGTCTGTATCTATCAACACTCTCTGATGAAAAGGAATTGTCCATGAGCGATCTGTGGAAAATTCGTGAACACGTCGAACGGCAGTCTCATTTTTCCGAGCAGGCCGAGCGTGAACGTTTGGTTCGCCGGTTTAACCAGGATGAAGAGCAGCAGAATATGAAAAACTTGCTGTACGGTACGGACCGCCTTTCTGTTACGAAGGATGGGAGCCAAGAGTCCCCGGATAAAGGTGCTAGCAGAGAAGGTCGTTTGAAAAAATCGTAAGTTTTGCCAGGTGCAATTCATCGGTCACCTTTTGTCATCATCAAATAGATGCTTGCTCGCTGGGAAAATACAAGCGACGCGAGGAGCACTCTTTTTTATGGGGGCTCCTCGCGCCATCGAGCTTAGTCATATACGTCCTGCTTGAGATACGCCCGGTTTTACCCGGCTATTGCAGTTCCGCTGCCAGCGGTGGTTGGTAGTCGATGTACTTCTCCCGTCGCCAGAGAAACGGCAGATCGATGATGGTGCCAGGTTCGTCAATCTGGTAAAGCGCCCGTAACGCCTCCAGCACCACCGCGCGTTGCTGCTGCCGGTTACTCGGTTCGCCGAGCGGATGGCCGAAGGGCCAATGTAAAAAGACCGTTCGTGGTGGCCTGACCTTCTCCGAGTATTCTCTGACGATAGAAATGCCGATGGTGGCAATTCCCGCCCGTTCAATTTCTCTTTGTATCAATCCCACGGATTGATTGCAGATGCCTCAGGCCGGGGTCAGGAGAACCAGGTCAACCTGTTCGGCCTTGAGCTTCGCGGCGACTTCTTTGGCAGTCTCTTCGACCAACGTGGCGATATGTCGACCGTCAATATGGCCCATAAAGGCATAATGGAACTGCGACAAATTGCCGATGACCCCTTCGCTGACCAATTCTTGCAGTCGTTGGAGGGGGAAGATGATGTTCGGATCTTTGCGGGCGTCACTGTGATCGTAATAGTCGTGGGTGATCTGGAAGTCATCAAAGAGTACCTCCCCGTTAAGAACCCGATAACTTGGGTCGCCATCGCTGTCAGTCATGTCAAACGGCGGCTGGTTTTGGTGGTGGATACCTGAAGTGGTTACCAATGCCAGTGTTGCCTGTTGCAATGGCTTGGCCGGTCTCGACCAGGGGATTTCCCCTTCAGTCTGCTGCGGCTTGTAGGCATCAACAAAGCGCCGCGCCAGGGTCGGGATGCGGGTGGCCAAGCGGGCCAAGGCCCGATTCTTCATACGCGTCAAGCTGCTCATCGTCATCCTTTCCAGGTTGCGAGCCTAAATCATACTAACACGGATAGGACTTTCTGGTTTGCCGGCTATATTGACGATCGGCGACTGAGAAGTTTCCGCCAATTTAATGGGTTTCGGGGGTGGGACTTGTCCCGAAGAAACGACTTTTTCAGTTTAGGGGCGTGACAAAAATCTCCGTCCAAAATTAGTGGGCTTGGCCGGGGGAGTGACTTATCAAAAGAGCGATTTTGTTCTTTGTTGTGAAAAAGCTACTCAACCCAATCAAAGGTGCGGGTCACCGCCTTTTTCCACATGCGGTAGTTCTTGGTTCGTGGCGTATCGTCTTCGGCAGGTGTCCAGGTTTTGTCGACTCCCCAGTTCTGACGCATCTCATCAGTACTCCTCCAGAAACCAACGGCCAGTCCAGCGGCATAGGCAGCGCCGAGCGCGGTACTCTCGGCAACCTTGGGTCGGATAACCGGAACGCCGAGCACGTCAGCCTGATACTGCATCAGCAGTTCATTGGCGACCATGCCACCGTCGACTTTGAGCGCTTTTAGTTTGACTCCCGAATCGGCTTCCATGGCGTCGAGCACCTCACGGGTCTGGTAGGCGACTGCCTCCAGGGCGGCGCGGGCGAAGTGGCCACGGGTCAGGTAGCGGGTCATGCCGACGATGGCTCCGCGGGCATCACTTCTCCAGTAGGGAGCAAACAGGCCGGAGAAGGCGGGGACGAAATACATGCCACCGTTGTCCTCGACCATGCGCGCCAGGTTTTCCACGTCAGCGGCAGTGTTAATCATCCGCATCTGGTCGCGCAGCCACTGAACCACTGCCCCAGCGATAGCGATAGAGCCTTCCAGGGCATAGACGGTCGGTTCGGTGCCGAATTTATAGCAGGGCGTGGTCAGCAGGCCGTTTTTAGAGTGGACGATTTCAGTGCCGGTATTGAGCAGCATAAAACAGCCGGTGCCGTAGGTGTTCTTGGCTTCGCCGACGCTGAAGCAGGTCTGGCCGACGGTCGCGGCCTGCTGGTCGCCGAGATCGCCGCAGACCGGGATTTTTCCGCCGAAGGGACCGTTTTCTAGAGTGTGGCCATAAAATCCGGGATCGCTTGAAGGGCGGATCTGCGGCAGCATCTGTTTCGGGATGTCCATCAGTGCGAGGATCTCGTTGTCCCACTCGATCCCTTCGAGGTTCATCAGCATGGTCCGTGACGCGTTGGTGACGTCGGTGACGTGGGCACCGCCGTTAATACCACCGGTCAGCTGCCAGATAATCCAGGAGTCCATGTTGCCGAATAGCGCATCGCCACGCTCGGCGGCAGCGCGTAAGCCCGCAACGTTATCGAGCAGCCACTTTATTTTTGGACCGGAAAAGTAGGTTGCCAGCGGCAGTCCGGTCTGTTCTCGCAGGCGATCCTGACCGCCTTCAGCGGCAAGATCATTGCAAATATCATCGGTGCGAGTGTCCTGCCAGACGATGGCGTTGTGGTAGGGCTGTCCGGTATTTTTATCCCAGACGAGCGTTGTTTCGCGCTGGTTGGTGATGCCGACGGCAGCGATATCGGCCGCAATCAGACCGGCTTTTTCCAGCGCGTCACGAATGGCATCTTCGGTGCGCGACCAGATTTCGATGGCGTCGTGTTCAACCCAACCCGGCTTCGGGTAGATTTGCTGGTGTTCGAGCTGAGAGCTGGAAACCGGCTCCCCGGCGTGGTTGAAAATCATACAGCGCGAACTGGTGGTCCCTTGATCGATGGCGGCAATGTATTTCATCATAGTTATTCTCCTTTAATCCTCACCATGAATTATATGTGGAAAATGAATCCGCACAAGTGACTGGTTGTGGTAGCTGACAATTGAAGTTCAAGGTCGTGGGCCGATTTTACTTCCAGGCCTATGGAAACTGCTCTCGTACTGCGCTTTCTTTTCTGCGATAATCGAAAAAACAACTTTCGTGGACCCATGTTAGGAACGTAAATGCTTGAACGACCAACCCTGACCAACTGTGAGAGCAGGGCAGTGATGACCCGCATCCGTGCACTTCAACTGCTATTGTCTGCCCTGTTGCTGTTGCTGCTTGTCGGTTGTCAGGCATTGCGGACCCCTGTCGCTGTTGTTCCGCAGCCTTTACTGGCGCCGCAGCAGTGGAGCAGCGCGGCTGAAACCGGCAGCAGTGAACCACTGAGCTGGTTGGCTGATTTCTCTGCTCCTCATCTGGAACTGCTGATTGCCGAAGGGATTGGACAAAACTTCAGCCTCAAAGTTGCCGCCGCGCGAATAAGCGCCGCTCAGGCTCGTGCCCGTTTGGCCGGTGCTGATCTCTTGCCCAGCGCCGCCCTGGATTTCAGTGCCGCTCGCCGCAGAACGTCCAACAGTGGCAGTGGCGCAATCGGCAACAACTTTGCTCTGAACGGTGCGCTGCGTTGGGAGATCGATCTCTGGGGGCGACTCAGTCAAACCGAACAAGCAGCACTCAGTGATGCCGTAGCCTCGGTCGCAGACCATAACGCAGCGCAACTGTCGCTGGCGGCCAATATTGCCCGTGGCTGGTTTCGATTGACCGAGGCCGAACTGCAGTTGCAATTGACAAGCGAGACGGAAGAATCTTACCAGCAGAGTTTAGCAGTCATCGAAGAGCAGTATCGTAGCGGGCTGACCAGTGCCCTCGATTTACGTCTGGCCCGCACCGCACTGACCAATGCCCAGGCCGCCAAGGCCGAACGGCAGCGTTCACTCGATCAGGAACGGCGCAACCTGGAATTACTGCTCGGCCGTTATCCGGCAGGTCAGATCGCCGGGGCAGACTCTTTATTGCCGCTGCGCAAGCAAATTCCGCTCGGTCTCCCCTCAACCCTGCTCGAACGTCGTCCCGATCTGCAGGCCGCAGCCTTGCGTCTGCGGGCCGCAGGGCATCGTTCTTCTGCTGCACAGCAGAATCGCTTACCGATTTTTCAGCTAACCACTTCTGCCGGAACGGCCAGTGACAAGCTTTACCAACTCCTCGACTGGGACTATCTGCTCTGGAGTCTGGCCGGATCGCTGACCCAGTCCGTGTTTGATGGCGGCCGTAAGACCGCTGAACAGGATCTTGCCCGTGCCCAGGTCGATCAGCAGTTGGCTGAATATGCTGTTGCTGCCCAGATCGCTTTTGCTGAAGTCGAAGTCGCCCTGGCGGCGGAAAATAGTCTGCAGCAACAGGAGCTGGCGCTGCAACTTTCGGTTGATGAAGCTCAGCAGGCGCAGACTTTGGCCGAGCAGCGCTATCGTCAAGGGCTGGAAGGGATTATCACCTTGCTCGAGACCCAGCGCCGGGCTTTCACTGCCCGGATCGCACAATTGCGCACCAGCCGTTTGCGTCTGGAAAACAGAATTGACCTGCATCTGGCCCTGGGTGGCTCCTTTGCCGACCCAGCTCAGTCTGCCGAGATAATGGAGTCCCCATGAAACGTCTGATCCGCTTCCTGTTGCCGCTACTGGTTTTGCTGGCAGGAGTGGCGATTGCCACCAGCCTGATTGCCACCGCGCCGAAAACCGCGCGGCAGCGACCGAAGGCTGCGCCACCGACGGTTGAAGCCCTGACTCTGGTGCCACAGAACTACCAGGTGCGTGTTGTCAGTCGCGGGACCGTTACGCCGTTGACCAGCAGTACTCTGGTTCCAGAGGTGGCCGGGAAGATCGTCGCCGTCGCTGACAACTTCCACAATGGCGGTTTTTTTGCTGCCGGGCAGACACTGCTGCAAATCGATCCCCGCGATTACCAGAATGCCGTCACCATCGCTCGCGCTGAATTGTTTCAGCGCAAGCAGGCGTTGGCCGAAGAACAGGCACGTAGCGATCAGGCGCGTAACGACTGGGGGAAATTACAGCTGTCCGGAGACCCCAATCCGCTGGTGCTGCGGACACCCCAACTGGAAACTGCCCAGGCGCAGTTAGCGGCCGCAGAGGCCCGTCTGCGACAGGCCGAACTGGAACTGGAACGCACCAGCATAGTGACCCCTTATGCCGGGCGCATTCTGGAAAAGAAGGTCGACTTTGGTCAGTACATCTCGCCCGGAATTGCCCTGGCGGAGGTTTACGCCAGCGACAGTGTTGAGGTGCGACTGCCGATCACCAGTGACCAGCAGGAATTCCTCGAGCTACCAGAAAATTATCAAGACCAACCGCAGGGCAGAAAAGCAGAGGCGAAGGTCGAATTTACCGCGCAAATTGGCTCACGGACAGATGTTTGGCCGGGGTATCTGGTGCGCACCGAGGGGAGTATTGATGTCCGCAGCCGGCAGCTGTTTGTTGTCGCCCGTATCGATAACCCTTATCTGCAGTCTGGTGATCGTTCGCCATTGAAAATCGGCCAGTTTCTGCAAGCGACAATCTTTGGCAAACAACTTGAACAGGTTTTTGTCATTCCCCGTCAGGCCCTGCGCGGTGAGAATATCGTTCAGCTGATCGATGCCGAAAAACGCTTGCTACGCCGGGCTCTCGATATTCTCTGGCGTGATCAGCAGAATCTGATCGCCAGTGGGCCGTTGCAGGCCGGTGACCAGCTGTCGTTGACCACGCTTGCCTTTGCTGCCGATGGCATCAAGGTGCGCATTGCCGGTGAACCGGTCGAAAAGACAGTCCCTAAACCTGCGCAGGAGCCCTGATTATGAAAGGGATGATCGCCTGGTTTGCCAATAACTCGGTCGCTGCCAACCTGTTGATGGTGGTGATTCTCAGTATGGGGATCTGGTCGGTAGTAGAACTGATCCCGCTGGAAGTTTTCCCGGAGTTTGAGCGGGACACGGTGACGGTCGATGTTCGCTACCGTGGTGCGACCCCGGCCGAGGTGGAAGAGGCGGTGGTGATCCGCGTCGAAGAGGCGATCGCTGATCTGCAGGGGATTGAGGAGATCGTCTCCAGCGCCCGTGAGGGGAGCGCACAGGTGCGGATCGATGTCGAAAAAGGCACCGCTCCGCGTGAGTTGCTCGATGATATCAAGAACCGGGTCGATGGCATCAGTACCTTTCCTGATGATGTTGAACGGCCCAGCTATCAGGTTTCTCAATTCCGCCGCGAGGTGATTTCGGTGGTGGTCGCCGGTGCCTTGCCGGAGCAGGAGTTGCGGCGTCTCGGTGAACTGGTCCGTGATGATCTGACCGCGCTGCCGAATGTCAGTCAGGCCGACCTGGTGGCGGTGCGCCCCTACGAGATGTCGATCGAGGTCGACCAGCAGACCCTGGAAGCCTACGACCTGAGTCTGGATGCTATCGTTACGGCCATCCAGGGCTCCTCCGTTGACCTTCCGGCTGGGGCGATCAAAACTACCGGTGGCGAAATTCTGCTGCGTACCCGTGGTCAGGCCTACGACGCCCAGCAGTTTGCCCGTATTCCGCTGCGCAGTAACCTCGACGGTACCCAGCTCAAACTCGGTGACCTGGCGCTGATTCGCGACGGCTTTGATGAAGAGCCGCTGTTCGCCCTGTTCAACGGCCATCCGGCGGTGCTAATCGAAGTCTACCGAAGCGGCGATCAGAACGCTCTCGATGTCGGCAAGGCGGTGCGGGATTATGTGCTGGAAAAACAGCAGCAGCTGCCAGCGGGGATCAGTCTCGACTACTGGCGGGATCGCTCGAAGATTGTCAAGCTGCGCCTGAACACCCTGATGAATAACGCCATCCAGGGGGGACTCCTGATCTTTCTCGCCCTGACGCTGTTTTTGCGTTTTTCCATCGCCGTCTGGGTTTGTGTCGGTATCCCGATCAGTTTTATGGGGGCGCTGGCGATGATGCCGGTGCTCGGGGTGACCATCAACCTGGTCAGCCTGTTTGCCTTTATTCTGGTGCTCGGGATGGTGGTCGATGATGCCATAATCACCGGCGAAAATATTTATACCCACCTGAAAAAAGCAGGTGAATCGGTCGATTCGGTTATTCGTGGTGCCCAAGAAGTGGCGGTGCCGGTGACCTTCGGTTTGCTGACCACGGTGGCGGCCTTTTTGCCGCTGTTGTTCATGGAGGGGCGCCGCGGGCCGATCTTTGCCCAGATTCCGCTGATCATTATCCCGGTGCTCTGTTTTTCCTGGGTCGAATCGAAGCTGATTTTGCCCGCTCACCTGCGACATGTGAAATTGCACAAGAAAAAGCCCGGCCCGCTGCTGCGGCTGCAGGCCCGGATCGCTGATGCACTGGAAGCTTTTATCTCTAAATTCTACCAGCCGCTGTTGAAAAAAGCTCTCGAACGGCGCCTGCTGACCTTTGCCCTTTTCACCACCGCAGTATTGATCATCGTCAGTTTCGTCGTTAGTGGTCGCTATGGTTACAATTTCTTTCCCCGCATCCAGAGCGAAACCGCCCGGGCCACGCTGGTGATGCCAGCCGGGACCTCCATCGAGCAGACCAGTCTGCATGTCGAGCGGATGGGCGAGATCGCCGTCCAGTTGCAGGGGGAATTTCTGGAAGCGGACGGCTCCAGTTCGCTGGTGCGCAATATTCTGGTCAGTATCGGCTGGAGTGGCGGCGGTCGCCCAGGGCTGCGTGGCAATCCAGAGATCGGCCAGGTAACCATGGAGCTGGTGCCACCGGAAGACCGGATCAGTACGGTCACAACCAGCGAAATTGTCGCTGAATGGCGCAAGCGGATTGGTGCAATTCCGGGGGCCAAAGAGTTGACCTTCCGCGCCGAAATTGGTCGCAGCGGCAACCCGCTCGATGTTCAATTGACCGGTGCTGATTTTGCTCAATTGACCGAAGTTGCCGATGCCTTGAAGATCCGTCTGACAGAATATCCCGGGGTCTTTGATATTCAGGACAGCTTCGATCAGGGCAAACAGGAAATTCAGTTGCGGCTCAAGCCGGAAGCGCAGCTGCTCGGACTGCAAGCGGTCGATCTTGGCCGTCAGGTGCGCGCTGCCTTCTTCGGTGCCGAGGCACAGCGAATTCAGCGTGGTCGCGATGATGTGCGGGTGATGATCCGCTATCCGAAAGCGCAGCGGCAGAACCTGGCCAGTTTGGAAACAATGAAAATCCGCACCGCCGCCGGCATTGAGGTGCCCTTCAGCCAGGTCGCCGATCTTCAGCTCGGCAGCGGTTATTCAACCATCCGTCGGGTCGATCGTCATCGGGCGGTCAATGTCACCGCCGATGCGGAAAAAGAAAAAATCGACGTCAACCGGATTGCTGCCGATCTGCGCGTCTTCCTTGATGAGCTGCTGATCGACCATCCGGGGGTCCGCTACAGCTTCGAAGGGGAATTGCGCGAGCAGCGTGAATCGGTTGGCAGTCTGCTCTACGGGGTCGGCTTTGTGCTGTTCGCCATCTATGCGCTGCTGGCGATTCCGTTTCGCTCTTATCTGCAGCCTTTTATGGTCATGCTGGTGATCCCTTACAGTGTCGGTGGGGCGATCGTCGGCCATATGATCATGGGCATGAATCTCAGTTTCATGAGTTTGCTGGGGATTCTGGCGCTCTGTGGGGTGGTGGTCAATGACAGCCTGGTGCTGGTCGATTTTATCAACCGCAGGCGAAGGGAAGGGATGCCGCTGCTTGATGCGGTAGTGCTGGCCGGCGGCGCCCGTTTCCGGCCGATCCTGCTGACCTCGGTGACCACCTTCGTCGGTCTGGCGCCACTGCTTCTGGAAACCAGTACCCAGGCGCAGTTTCTGATCCCGATGGCGGTCTCCCTAGGCTTTGGAATCCTCTTTGGCACCCTTCTCAGTCTGCTGTTGGTGCCGGCCAGTTACCTGATTCTGGAGGATATTGTCAGGTTGTTCAGCAGCCAGCGGCAGGAGCCCCTGTCCGTCGATTCTATGCGCGAAAGTGAAACAGTTTAGGCTGCTTCACCTGTTAGCGCACAGGGTTTTCACTGTAAACCAGTTGACCGCCAGAACACCGGCCAGGCCGAGAATCCCGACCAGCTGCAATCCGCCTTGCAAGCCATCCCGGATCACATCCATCACCACCACGCCGAAAAAACAGACGGCAATGACCATATTGGCGGAAACCGTCCAGCCAACCTGACTGCGCCAGGCCCAGCTTAAAATATAGATATTCAGTAAGCCATAACCACCCGCCACATAGGCAAAGGTTTTGAGCCATTCGGAAGCGCTGCCGCTGTTGATAACGCTGACGGCATAGTAAACGAATACAAAAGAAGTGATGGCGCTGAACAGTGCGAAGCCGTTGCGCAGAATTTTATCCTGTTTGTTCATCCTTAAGTCCTTGTGTCGAGGGGTGGGCTGCTGGCGAGAAGCTTAACAAACATGCTGCAGAAAAGCCAAGCAGTGGTTGCTGTTCCCAAGTTTAGAACGCGTAGCTGAGTGACAATGAGCCGAAGCCGTGATGCTTCGGTTGCTGTTCAAATTCTCGCGTTCGCTGGGTGTAGGCCAAACTTAGCGAAAGCCGCTGAAAGCGTGTCGTCACCCCGGAAGACAGATCGGCGACCAGTGGTTCTTTGTCGACATGGTGGCTGCTGCGGAAACTGTTGCCGTCGAGAAAAATATCCCGTAACACCGCCCGTCCGTTTACTGCGCTAAACAGGTAAATGCTGAACCCGGAATCTTCGGTACTCCAGGTCGTTCCGGCCGGCCGAATCAAAGACACCGCAAAGCTTCGCGGGATATTCCAGCCAGCGCGGATTTCCAGTCCTGCATTAAGATAGGTCATGATATTCCCCACCGCGGCTCCGGTGTGGACAATGGCATCCGCACAAAAGCGCCGCTGGTGGCTGGGGTGATAGAGCCATTTACGCTCGAAGGCCAACGTCAGCCCCGGTTCATCTTTGAGTTGATGGTCCCACCCGTTCGGTCGCTGCAGACTGCGCAGCCGATGCACCAGTTTCTGCGCATCTTCGCCCAGAGAGGCCGGTCCGACCATGCCGAACTGTACTTCCAGCGTATCCATCTGGCTCCAGGTTTTTCCCGCGTCACTTTTTCGATGATAAGCCGTCGACAGGTAGCTGTAGCCGGCGTAAGGACGGTCATTGCTGATCAAATCAAAGCGACTGATATCCTGCGGGGTGTACATATTCTGTCCGAAGGCCAGCTCAACTTTGTGGCCGGTTTCTGCGGGGGCGTTTTTAATCAGCGGGATTTTGTGGAAGAGGTCCAACACCTTGCGCGGGATGTGTGCCGTTCGACTCAGTGGCGCATGCGGGGCGAGGTCGGGAGAAACGATGGAATATTTCATGCCGTTGGTGTAGTCGCTGTCGGTGCCGATAAACAGGTCATTTTCAAAATAGAAGCTGTGCGTCCAGAGATTGTCCGCACAAAAGGCGGTGAGCGGAACACCCAGCATGAGCAGTAGCGCAAGAAGAACTCGGGGCATGGAACCCTCCCTGGTATTAGTGGCCGATTGCAGTGTTGCGAATGTGTTGGAGATCTAAGTGATAGCATTAATTAGCACGAACTGGCAGGAAAAAGTCGGCACCAGCGAAATACCAATGGAAGCCTTGACTTTGCACATGGTTGGAGAGGGAAATGTCCCGCTCATTATGTTCAGCTTGAAAAAACGTTAAAAGCTGAGGATAGTTGTCGGGCGGATTGTTAAGATTCTTGACAGGTTTACTGATGTGGGGGATGATTGAACATTAGAAGTATCGTAGAATTACGTTCACATGAGGAATACAACCTATGCAGAAGACTCTCATCTTGCTTGTTGCGTTGTTACTTGTTTCGTTTTCTCCCGTGTACTCTCAGCATCCGGAACCGCCAAAACAATTGGCGAAGTTGTTCGCTGCGGTCGTTGAGATCGAAGATGCGGTCGATGACGGAGACTGGAAGCAGGCTCGCAAATCGGTTGCGCAGATTGAAAAGGCGTTGATGACGATTGGACCATCCGTTCGAAAAACCGCCGGAGACAATACATATCAGGCCCTGGGCTCCGCCGTAGCGCACCTGAAAAAGGAGCTCGAAGCTAAGAATAAGTCTTCCCTTTCGCCGGTGCTACTCGATCTGCAGAAGGTGGTTTTTCATACCATGGCGTTTTATCGCTACCATGTCCATCCGGCTTTTACGGTCATTCAAGAGTATGTCGATGAAGCGGTTGAGGCGGCGCAGGAAAAGAATTTTTCACGGGTGGTTCACGAGATGAAAGAAGTCGCCAATATCGTCACTGTGACGACAAAAATCATGATGGCGAAGGGAATAGGCAAAGGGATGCAGACGGATTTGCGCAGTTACCTTGTTGCGGTTGTTGCGGCAGCCGAGGCGAAAGATCAAGAACGGGCATTGCAGAGCTTGCAAAAAATGGAAGTTCTCACCGGGGCGTTTGTCTGGATGGGGGCTCAGCAATAGCAGGTGCTGCTGCTTATTTGAATAAACCCTGTGACTAACAACGATTTAAACCCTCTGCTTTTTATTATTGAAAAAGCAGGGGGTTTTTTTATCAGAAATGACGGACTCGAATCTGTGCATCATTGTCGTTCTGTTGTTCCGGGGCGGTCATTCCGTACTGCTGGAAATTGTCCAGCGGGACCTGCATCGCCAGCATGCCGAAGGAGGTAACCGCTAGTAGGGCGAGAAATGCCGCTCCCATGGCAACCCGCTTGCCCGGACTCACCGCGTAGTAGCGAGCCTTTTCGGCCGCAGAGCGTTTGGATGATGAATAAACCTGGAAGCTGCCCATGATAATTACCAGGGCGATAATCGGTGACCAGGTGTAATAGAAGAGTCCGACCGCGCCGATCAGTCCGACAATCCAGAGTTTGGGGCTAATCACGCCGATGATGCGTCCGCCATCCAACGGAGAGATCGGTAGCAGGTTAAACAGATTGAGCAGAAATCCGGACATTGCCAGAGCGAACCAGAACGGGTTTCCGGTGACAAAGCCGGCCCCGGCGCAGCCGATCGCCCCCAGAGTGCCGAGCAGCGGCCCGCCGTACGCCATCACCGCTTCGGCAAAAGCATTTTGCGGCATCTGTTTCATGCCGATGTAGGCACCCATAAAAGGGATGAACATTGGTGCCGTTGCCTTGATCCCCATCATCCGCAACGCAAACACATGCCCCATTTCATGGATAAACAGCAGGGCAACAAAACCGACCGCAAATGGCCAGCCCCAGAAAACGGCATAGGCCCAGATGCTGATTAGCATGGTGATAAAGGTTTTGAACTTGCCGATCTGCAGGATTACGCCGAGATATTTAAGCTTGCTGAACAGGTAGAACAGCAGCAGGCCCACCGGCCCGAGTTTGCGCAGCAGGCCCTTTTTTCGCGCTGGTGGTTGATAGTCTGGCTGGTCGGTACTTGGCAGGTCATTTTCCGAATCGAGCTGGGGGTCATTCATTGTCATATCCAAATGGAGTAAGGTTGTTAATTTATTCTCTCAGCATAAGGCATTTCGCAGCCGGTCGCTACCAGCATTCGGTGGAATTAATTTAACCCCTGTCAGTGCGGAGGTGAAAAGTTGCACAAACTATTCTTAAAAATCGCTTTTCCTTCGCCGTCGTTACCGATATAATAAAAATAAAACATTGTCTCAAATCTGAAAATGGAGATATCTTTCCTATGCAGCACCAGCAGTCAATAGCCTATTTTAAGCTGTTTTACGAAACGGCTCAGACGATCCTTTCCTCGTCCTCTTTGCAGGTCACGCTCGATACCCTGGTCGAGCGTTCGGTTGCCGCGCTAAAAGTAAAAGGTGGAAGTTTGCGACTGGTCAATGAGCAGAGCCACCAGCTGGAACAGGTTGCTTCCTGTGGCTTGAGCGAGCGCTACCTCAGCAAGGGCTCGCTCAGTAGCGACCAGAGCGTGCCAGCGGTGCTCGGCGGGGAGGTGGTCTGCATTCAGGATGCTTACAGTGACCCGCGGATTCAGTACCGTGACGAACTGCGTGCCGAGGGGATTAACACCATGTTGTCGCTGCCGCTCGAAGCTTCAGGGACGGCGATCGGTGTGTTACGGCTTTACAGTGCCGAACGCCGGGACTTCTGTGCCGAAGAGATCGAACTGGTTGCGGCGATGGCCGAACTTGGTGGCCTGGCGATTGTCAACGCCAAGCTCTACGAAGCTGAAGGGGTCAAACTTTCGACTTTGCTGCGGGATGTCGGCGTCGAGCTGTCAACTGCAGTGGTTGAGGTTGAACAGCAGGTTGGTGCCTTTGCCGCCGATGCGGGGGAGGCAGAGCACAGCCTCGAATATTTCCGCGCCCTGCACGAAATTACCCGCGCGATCCTCTCGACTCTCGATTCTAAAGAGGTGATGAAGCTGATTGTTGAGCGGGTCACCGGACTGCTGCATGTCAAGGCCGCTGCCCTGAGACTTATCAATGAATCGACCAATGAATTAGAACTCCTCGCTTGCCGGGGTCTCAGTGAACGATTTCTGACCAAGGGGCCGCCGCACGCCGACAGGAGTATTCTGGAAACTCTTTCCGGAGTGCCGGTGTTGATCGCTGATACGAGCAGCGACCCGCGCCTCGAATACCCAGTGGAAACCGTCGCCGAAGGGATCGCTTCGATTCTCTCGCTGCCGATTATTGCCCAGCGTCGGGTAATAGGTGTCCTGCGGGTCTATTCGGCGCACAAGCGGGCCTACAATCAGGAGGACGTTGCCTTTCTGTCGGCGGTCGCCGAGGTTGCCGGGGTGGTCATTATGAACGCCAAGCTTTACGAAAAGACGCAGTATGATCTGTCGTTTTGGAATGCTACGCTGGGCTATCTTCAGGATGGAGATTCGTGACAGGAGACAGAAGCGCAAGATTAATGGGCCGGTTGCTTTACGCCGCCGGCTTTTTTGTTTTTTGTCTGTCAGTCAGAAGTCCGCAGACTCAAGAGGTAGATGGTCACGCCGATAGCAATGGCGAAGAGCAGCAGTTTAACCCACAGTAGCGGCACGAAAAGCAGAGCCGAAATGGAAATTGACAGCCACAGCAGAAAAATCGCGGTCCTTCTGGAGCGCCGCGGGATTCCCGAACCGTCAAGATAGCCACGCACCATAGGGCCAAGATGATTGTGTTGCAGCAGCCAGCGGTAGCATTTTTCGGAACTGCGGGCAAAGCAGGCGGCCGCAAGCAGGAGGAGTGGCACGGTCGGCAGCAGCGGCAGGAAAATTCCGAGCACCGCCAGTGCCGTACATAGAACACCGCAGCTCAGCAGGCACCATTTTAGCGCCGGGCTGCGGGTCAGGTTGTGGTTTGGAGTCTTCATTGCGATTATGGCTGACCAAGAGGCTCAGGGTTATATTTATAGCATCCTATGTGACCCTTGCGATAACTGCAATGGGCCGACAAGTTTTTGCTTCCCGGATTCAATTTAATACGCCGCTGGGGCCTTTATTTGAGGCACGGACTGGTTTTTAACGAAGCAATTTAGATCTCTGTTTGAGTCGGTGATTGCTCTTGTCCACGCAGAAATTCATTCAGGTTAAAGTTCTTTTTTGCCTGCTCTCGTTCTGTCGTACTAAAGCCCGCAACTCTTGCAGAGTTTTTATCAAGGTATAAAGCGATCCCCAGCA
Organism: Desulfuromusa ferrireducens; assembly: GCF_055389805.1. Taxonomy (NCBI): domain Bacteria; kingdom Pseudomonadati; phylum Thermodesulfobacteriota; class Desulfuromonadia; order Desulfuromonadales; family Geopsychrobacteraceae; genus Desulfuromusa; species Desulfuromusa ferrireducens. Next base: position 560,842 of record NZ_AP042415.1, on the reverse strand, counting down.
AACGCATCCGCTCGGGCTTGGCTTTTGCGTATTTTGCCTGAATCGCGTATGGCCAGGCGCAAAGTGGGTCCTTCTGGTTCAGCAAATCCGCATACCTAAGGCCCGCCTGAAGATAGAGGGGGGCGCCGCCCTGCTGATATAACCATTCGCAGATCTCCGCCAATTGATATAAGGGGGGGAGAAATGGTTTTTCCAGGCTCGGTATGTGCAGCCAGGCTTTTCGAATCAACCCCAAGGCTGCTTCCGAGTTCCCTGCCAGCCCGGCACTAATACCTTCGGCGAGAAATGTTTCGTAACCTAGCCCGAATCTCGTTATAAATTCATGAATCTGTTTGGCAAAAAGCTCCTGGCGACCGAAGTGGCTGTATTGAATCGCCAGGTAGGGCAAAAAGCTTCGGTGATAATGCTCTCCGGAGCTGACCCGTGAAAAATGATGATTTTCTTCGTACTGCTTGTTTTTGCAACTCAAATAGGTGTCGATAAATTTTTTCTTATACCGATCTTGAGCCGCGGTCAGATAGCCTTGATCGAAGCGCCCGTTGCGATCAACGAGTCGCCGCAAAACGAATTCTGCAGAATCTGGTTGACCGCTGCGCTGAGCAAACCAGTCGTCAATCTGTTGCTCTGTCTTGCCTTCTATCCTCAGCCCGAATAATGCAGCACGCCAGCTATCGTCAGAAACTTTTGCTGGCGGCAGGTTGTCAAAGACCGCCCAGGCTTGCTGATGCTGACCGAACAGGTGTAAATACCGGATGTAGTCGGAATAAGCAAAGCCGGCCTGATAGCGGCGGATTAAAAGGAGTAGCTGCTCGGCGGCGCTCTGGAAATCGCCTTCGATCAAACTGAGTAAAGCGGAGGAATACATTTCCGCGCTGGACCCGGTCTGAAATCCCTGGGCTACTTGATAAAATCCTGCCGCCGGTTCGACCAGACCGAGCTGATAAAAGAGCTTTCCGGCACGATAAGCATCCTTGGAAAGGCCAACGCTGGCAGTAGGGTCCGGTTCCGCAAATGGAGCAAAGTTGCTCATCAGTTCAGCTGCTTCATCCAATCGGTCTTGACGGATCAACATTTCCGCCAACTCCAGGTAGCTTTGCCATTCCCGGGGCTGCAGCGTTATTGCTGCACGATAATATCTCTCAGCTTCCTCGCCATCCCCCTGTCGCTCACTAATTTGAGCCAGTAAAGATTGCCGTTGCGGGTGGCCAACAAACCGCCGTGCTAATTTATCGAGCAGGGCTGCCCGTTTTTCTTCCCTGCCAGGATTATTGTAGAAGTCGTAAAGTACGCGTGCGATTTTGAAATTGTCGTGGGTATAGATGAGCGAATTTTCCAGGGCAACGTATCTCTCCGAACCGATGGCCCAATAAGAACGTTTGGGGAAATCTTTTTGGAAAACAGCCAGCTTACGTTTTATTGTTTGCCCCTGTGCCCAGAATCCGCTCAAATCGCGCAGCCGGTTTGCCTCCTTGTTGAGCTGGTCTTTTTCCGCTTTACGGCTGTTTTTCGCTTTAATTCTGAGTGCTTCGCTTTTCAGATAAGTCAGGTAAGGGTGTCCTTCGTAGCTGGCCGAATAGTCCCGCAGTTTATTCAGTCCACGATCAGCGAGGTGCTGCAAAATGACTGATTTCGCCACTGAATCGATCAAATTCGCTTCGCTGGTGAGATAGAGCAAATCCAGATAGTCGCTTTTGCGCAACGCGCTGTCGTGCCCCGCTGCGAAGAGTTGTGATCCCTCGGTCGTCAAAATCCGCCTGTAATGCTCATAGGCGACCAATTCAACTGTCGCTCCCTGGAGAGGAGATTCGCCCAATACGAGCTGACTGGTCAGCAGACTTTCGGCGGTAAAGCCGGCAATCGGAAAAGCCTCATCGAGCATATTTTTGATGACCATATTCGGCTGTGTCTGCCAAATCCAGTTGTTCAACAACCGTCGTTTCAGGAGTGGTCCCCATTCTTGGTTGGTGCCGATTATTTCGGCGATGGCCGTATCATCCAGCGGCCGCTGGGTAAAGCTCCAAAGCAGGTCCTTGTATTCGATATCCGCGAGAAGCTTTTTGAGAGGGGTGGTGATGTTTCCCCGCAGTTGCTGAACTTCAGCCAGGTTGCCGTTCAGCAGGGCAAGAAAAGTTTTTTCAGCAATCGAATTTGCTTGGCCGAGAAATTTGATAGCAGCGGGTCGGCGATGGAGATGAAATAGAGCCCGCGCAATCAACAGTGAGCGCTCTGGGTGATCCTTTGAAAGACTCCAGGCCGCAACGAGCGAACGCTCGAACAGGTTTTCCTTTGCGACGGTCTGTTTTGGGTGCAAAAGACCAAATAGCTGCAGATAATACGCGTTTGCCAGAACTGATGGTTTGTTTGCGGCAAACAGCTCCGAAGGCGTTGTCGGCAGGTTCGGCAGTTCGGTTGATTTTGCCAGCGGATCAGCTTGCCGCTCTGTTAATGCAATCCCGACCTCCTTTAACAGATTGTCAATTTCCGGCAGTGCAACCATAAACGGCAGCTGCCTATCGGAAAACGCCAGCCCCTCACTGTGAACCTGAGCGGCTGGCTCAGCAGCTTCAAATTGGCCATTTTTCTCCTTGCTCAACCGCATTATGCTGAACGTTAAGCGCATGTTTTCGTCATGCCCGACAGCAGGGATAAGGATCTGACTCACCTTTAGTTCCTTGCCCAGAGAGATGATCTCTTCGCTCGTATAGGTTCTTTTTTGCTCCCCCAAGGCACGTGCTATTAATGTCGGGTTCGGCAATTCGAAGCCACTCTCAGCAAGTCGCTGGTGGATGAAGCGGGTCAGCAAGGAACGACCAGGGCGATCAATGGCATAGCCATTAACCTGGACCGGGGCCAGCAAAGTCCCATAATGATTCTTAGCAATAACCTCTCGATATGACGCCTTTTGCTTTTCTAGCCACGAAGAAAGCGGCCGCTGTTTCTGCGTGGCTTCAGTTAAAGCCAGATCGATCGGCCAGCCGGTTGGAATGGCCTGCGGAGGCTCAGTCTTTACAACTTCGGGATGATGAAGATTTTTTTTCGCTGGGGCTGGTGTGGTCGTCGCCGTGGGGTAATTGTAAATGATTTGTACCGGCATCGCTCCTTTAACCAAGTTTAGTTCTTCGCCACGAACACCGAAAAGACCTGAAGTGGCCCATACTTTTTGTTGTTTGCTGTCCGCTTGCCAAAACTGGTTTCCCCAGTCTTTATGCTTGACCTGGACGGTGTGCTCATCGATCTTGGCGAGCGAAAAGTTCTCTTTTGCCGCCAAGTTCAACATTTCGTAAGTGAGTGTGGCTTGTTGCGACTCAAGCTTGCAGGAGAGAACAACGGGGATCAGCTGCAAATGAAAATTCCCGGCAATATCCTGTTTGATGTTTCGAACCATCGACGGGACCTTAAAGCCGCCTTCCTCACCAAAGACACCTTGTCCCACACGATAGAGAGTCTTTTCCGTTAGGTTCAGTTCAAAATAACGGTTAGACCAATCATGTCTTTTGAACTGAATGCGTTCATCACCGAGTCGAACCAGATCCCATTCGGAAGCAGCAGTAACCGAGCGCCCAGCCAGTGAAAGCTCGATTTTGGGTTCAGTTGCATCTAAAATTAAACTCAGTTCGGCTTCGGTCAGAATGTCGATGGGCTCGGCATGCGCGTGAACGTAAGCAACGAACGAGAGGCCGATGGCAAGCAGCAGGATCAGGCGGTGCGAAATTTTCATACTCTCCCTCTTTCTCTTGTTTTGAATAGAGGCCAGTATCCTAGACACCCCTCGATTTGTCAAAACTTAGCAGTTGTCGGCTTTTGCCAGTAAACAGCTGAAATCCGTTTGCTAAATAGGGCCTCAACTGCTAATGTTCGGGCATCTATTCTCAGGGCGGGGTGAAACTCCCCACCGGCGGTATCTCAATACGAGGAGCCCGCGAGCGCTTTTATCATCGGGATAAAAGGTCAGCAGATCTGGTGCGAAACCAGAGCCGACGGTTATAGTCCGGACGGAAGAGGATACGACAGCGCAGCAATCGTTTTGTGATTGCCCCTGCCTATCGTTTCGCCCTGATTCAGGTTTGCCTTATGGAGACTTACCATGGATCAGAATCTAAACCACCTGTTTGGCCCCTCAGAACAACGCGTTGAACGCGCCCTCGCTGCCCTGCAAAATGGCCAGGGGGTGCTGGTGACCGATGACGAAGATCGCGAAAATGAAGGCGATGTCATCTATGCTGCCGAATCGCTGACCAAAGAGCAAATGGCCCTGTTGATTCGCGAATGCAGCGGCATTGTCTGTCTTTGTTTGACCGAGGAGAAGATTGCCCAGCTGCAGCTGCCGATGATGGTGGAAGAGAACAACAGTCAGTACGGAACGGCTTTCACGGTGAGTATCGAAGCTGCCGAGGGCGTGACCACCGGTGTTTCCGCTGCTGATCGCTTAACGACCGTCAAGGCCGCCATTGCCAACGGCGCCGGGCCGCAGGATCTGCATTGTCCCGGTCATGTTTTTCCCTTGCGTGCCCGTAACGGTGGCGTGCTGGAACGGCGCGGGCACACCGAGGCGACGGTCGATCTGATGAAACTGGCCGGTCTCAGCCCTTATGGCGTGCTATGTGAAGTGACCCTGCCCAATGGGGAGATGGCTCGCATGCCGGAGCTGGTCAAGTTTTCCGAAGCCCACTACATGCCGCTGGTGACGATCGAAGATATTGCCCAATACCGGACGGCGCAACTCGAGCGACAGCAGGCTGTTTGAAATCTGATTGAGACCAAATTGAAGATTTGAATAAAGGGGCCAGGCAGCTTATTTGAATGAGCTGTCTGGCCTTTTATTATACTTTACGGTTGTTCTGGTATCGGAAAGTGTGAATAATGGTTAATATAGTGAAGGTAACAAGCTAATCGATTAAAAACAACCTCGGTGTCATCGACATCGATTCCTGAAAGGAGGCGTATGTCACAGGTTCTGATCTGTTGTCCGCACTGCGAATATCGTAAAGAGTTCGATCAAAGTAAAATCCCAACAACGGCGCAACGCGTCAAATGCCCGCGTTGCAAGCAGGCCTTTGATTTGGCCGCTGCCATCTCGCCGCTCGAAAATCAACCTGAAATTGACGTACCGATTCTAACCGCTGACGAAGTTGCAGCAACCATCAAAAGCCCAATCGTCGACGCTGCCGATGAAGAGTTGACGGCCTCGGTTGCAGTGCCGCTTTCACCTCCTCCGCCGGTCGAGCCGCGTCCGCCCGTTCCCCCGCGTCCACCGGTTGAACCGCGCGAGATCAACTTCGTTTTCCATGGCACCGCCAAGGAATATTTCGGCATCTGGATCGTCAATACCTTGCTGAAAATCGTCACCCTTGGCATCTATACCCCGTGGGCTAAGGTTCGCAAGCGCAGCTATTTTTATGGTTGTACCCAGCTCGATGGAATGAACTTCGACTACCTGGCCAACCCGATTGCGCTGCTCAAGGGCTGGTTGCTCGGTGCGGTGTTGTTTTTGCTCTATTCCTTGGGTGCCAACTTCAGCCCGATTCTCAGTATGGTCATCGGTGCACTGGTTTTTATTCTGATGCCGTGGGTCATCGTCCGTTCGCGACTGTTTAATAATCGTAATTCGGCGCACCGGAATATCCGTTTCAACTTTTATCCCGATTACAAGGGCGCCTATTTCGCCTATCTTCTGTTGCCGCTGCTGACCCCGTTGACTCTCGGATTATTGACCCCTTATATGCTCTTTCGGCAGAAACAGTTTCTAGTTGGCAACAACAGTTTTGGCAAGACCCCGTTCAAGTTTTTTGCTACCAGCAAAGATTACTACCTGCTCTGTTTACGCGGTCTCGGTTTGGTTGTGCTGCTGGTGATCGGTGGCTTTGCCATGTTCGGTTCGCTGCTGCCGATGTTGCAGGGGCTGGGCTCGAACGCCGGAGCTGCCGTGCCGCTGCTGGCCTTTGTTATTCCGTTTGTCTTTATTAGTGGTTACCTGCTGGTTGTGCTCTATTACTATGTGCGTTTGACCAACCTGACCTGGAACAGTACCCGCCTCGGCAAGCATCGTTTTACTTCCAACCTGAAAGTTCTGGAGATCTGTTGGATCTTTTTCTCCAGCGGATTGGCTATTATCATTTCCTTCGGCCTGCTGACACCCTGGGCGACCATCCGTTTGACCCGTTATCGTTTGCAGAATATGTCGGTGATTGCCCATGGTGACCTCGAAGAGTTCGAAACCGCCAATCGCGCTGACGTCAGCGCCGCGGCAGAAGAAATTGGCGATATTTTCGGCATGGATATCGGTCTCTGATGGAAAGTCGTGGTGATTATTTCGACGGACAAAGTTCCGTTCGGCAACACGTCAACCTGCGGTTGACTGCGGCGCAGCTGACCATCAGTGGAGAACAACTTGAATTGAGTCTGCCGCTGACGGAACTGCGCCTGTCGGATGCGCTTGGCAATGTCAACCGGTCGATTTATCTGCCGGATGGCAGCAAGTGCGAAATCCGCAACGCTGCTTTTGCTTTGGCGCTGCAAAAACAGCTCGGCAGCGGGGGCTTTTTTAGCCAGGTGCATCGTTTTGAAACCAGCCTCAAATTGGCTTCTCTGGCGCTGCTCCTGACCGCTGTGGTGGTTTTGATTTTTATCCGTTTCGGAATCCCGGTACTCGCCGAGCGGATGGCGTACGCCATTCCCCCGGCCGCTGAAATCCGCATGGGCGAAGAGGCCTTTGCCATGCTCGATAAGGGGTTCTTCAGCGAAAGCGGTCTGCCAGACTGGCGGCAGGAGGAAGCTCGGGTTCTGTTTCGCCGCGTTCTCTCCGGCTTGGAACAGGACCAGCGCGACTATCGACTGATGTTTCGCGAATCGCAGGCTCTGGGAGCAAATGCTCTCGCTTTGCCGGGTGGGACGGTAGTCGTCACCGATGGTTTTATGCAGTTGGTTGGTGAGGATGAAGAATTGATCGCTGTGCTGGCGCACGAGATCGGTCATATCCGTCAGCGGCATGCGCTGCGGAAGATTATTCAGAATTCCACCGCCGGGCTGTTGATCGCTACCCTCACCGGCGACCTGCTTTCGGCCAGTTCTCTGGCGGCCGCCCTGCCGACCATGTTGGTTGATGCCAAGTTCTCGCGTGACATGGAGCGCGAGGCGGATGATGTTGCCATCGACTATTTGCAGCAGGAGCAGATTTCGCTGCAACATTTCGCCACCATTTTGCAAGAGTTGCAGAGTTCGGCCGGTAGAACTGCCCCTGAAGAAAAGAAAAGCTCGTCTGCCCTGGAGTATCTCTCGACCCATCCGGCAACCCGGGAGCGGATTGAACGGCTCGAAAGTTACCGCTGACAGCTGTCTCACATTTAAAATAGTAACAAGGGCAGGTAACTGGTAAATCAAAGTTGTCTGTCCTTTTTTTGTCCCCTATACCTGGTTGTACCGTATAAATCCTCTGCTATGCTTGAGTCGGTTCTATTTTTCTCATTATAGCGAAGGAGGTTGTTATGAAGATCTTTCCCCTGTTGTTGGTTTTTTGCGCCGTTTTGATCCTGACTGCCTGCAGTAAAGACGAGCCGGTAGCGACGTCCACGCCGGCCGCGCAAACAATGGAAAAAGTTGCCCCGGCAGCGACAGCTGCAGTCGAACAAGCCAAGCAGGTGGCCACGCAAGTTACCGAAAATGCAACTCAGGTTGCCAAGCAGGTTGAAAATACGGCCCTAGCTGCAATCGATCAGGGCAAGGCGGCGCTCAGTTCAGGCCAGGCTATTTACACGCAAGCCTGTATGTCCTGCCATAAAATGGGGATTATCGGTGCTCCCAAAGTTGGCGACAAAGCAGCCTGGACGGCGTTGATTGCCAGCGGTGCCGATAAGATGGCCAACAACGCCATTAAGGGGATCGGTAGTATGCCGGCAAAAGGGGGCGTTTCAAGTTTGAGTGATGAAGAGGTTACGGCGGCGGTCGATTACATGGTTGAACAGAGTCGTTAACAAGTAACGGTCAGACGCAAAAAAAACATGTAGTGCAACTGGAGACAGACGTTTTTCTTCGGTTGCTCATCCCTTTGCTCACGAAATTCTCAAGCCCGCCGGAGAGATAATCATCGGCGGGCTTGTTTGTCACAAGTGACTGCTGGAAAGTACATGAATCGCAGTGACAGTGGTTCCACATGGTAGAGGTGGTTGATCTGCGAGTTGTCAAACACTGAGATGCTGAAGCTGGTTTTTTTTCGCACAAAGCTAGCGAAAGGGACTTGCTGCACCCGATTGTTCTGCGTATTTTCGCCCTTTTTCGGTTAATCGAAAACGGATGATCGGCAGGGCGGTCATGGTGATTTGCAACAGGCCTTTGTGCCGCAGGGAATCGAGGGTGGTTTTCAGCAACGCCGGTTCCAGGTGCAGGTCGGCATTCAACTGTTTGCGTGAAGGATTTTTGCCGTCGTTTAAGATCAGCCGTTGAAAAACGATCGTTTCGACGGTATCCAACTGCAGGGCTGGCAGCTGCTCGGCAATGAAGTCGTTTGGTTGGTCCAGATAGCTGTCATCAGGAGATATCACCGCCTTGTTGCTGGCGGCAAGAAATTTACGGATGAGCGCTGCGGTACGCTGCCAAGCTGGATAGACTCCGAGGAGTACGAACAGCGTCAGAAAAAGCAGAAACGGGATCGCTTGGGAGAGATCGGCCAGCGCCATAATTGACCTCCCTTGGTTACCGTCGTAATTGACGGGAACTTTTTAAAACGCTAGACGATGTTGCCGGGATGTCAATGGCGAAGGGAGCAGGTTTAGGTAACTGACAGAGCTAAATTTTCTTCTCTGCTGGTATCGCTATATCGATAAAAAAAGACCCCGCCTCGCGACGGGGTCTTTTCAGGTCTAACTATGTGGCTGGAAATCAGGCGGAAACGATAGCTTCCATGCCTTCCATTGCCTCACGCAGTTCTTCACCCACTTCTTCAAGCAGTTGATTGCGAATCTCGGCATTGACTGCCACCAGCATCTGGTTGTCGACGCCGTTATCCTTCAGTTTGAGCCCCTTGCCGATCACATCAGTATCGACGGTGTCCATGAAATCCTTCAACAGCGGCACACAGGCGTGAGCGAACAGGTAGCAACCGTACTCGGCGGTATCGGAGATCACCTTGTTCATCTCATAAAGTTTTTTCTTGGCGATGACATTGGCGATCAGCGGAGTCTCGTGCAGTGACTCGTAGTAGGCCGATTCTTCCTTGATGCCGGCTTCGACCATGGTATCGAAGGCCAACTCAACGCCTGCCTTGACCAGAGCAACCATCAGGATGCCATTGTCGAAGTATTCCTGCTCAGGAATCTCGGCGGTCTGTGCCTGCGCTTGTTCGAAGGGCTCATTGTTGGTCTCTTCGCGCCAGCGCAGCAGGTCTGCATCGTTGTTGGCCCAGTCGGCCATCATGGTCTTGGAAAACTCGCCGGACATGATGTCGTCCATATGCTTCTGGAACAGCGGAGTCATGATCTCTTTGAGCTCGTCGGCCAGATCGAATGCCTTGATTTTGGCCGGATTGGAAAGACGATCCATCATGTTGGTGATGCCACCGTGCTTGAGCGCTTCGGTGGTGGTCTCCCAACCGTACTGGATCAGCTTGGCGGCATAGCCGGAGTCGATTCCTGCGGCGACCATTTTGTTGTAAAAGAGGATCGAGCCGGTCTGTAGCACGCCGCAGAGGATGGTCTGCTCACCCATCAGGTCCGATTTAACTTCAGCCACAAAAGAAGACAGCAGCACGCCGGCTTTGTCACCGCCGGTACCGCAGCAGTAGGCTTTGGCAATATCGAGGCCGTCGCCGTTAGGATCGTTTTCGCCGTGAACAGCGATCAGGGTCGGAACACCGAAACCACGCAGGTACTCGGCGCGAACTTCGGAGCCGGGGGACTTGGGGGCGACCATGATAACGGTCAGGTCTTCACGGATCTGCATGCCTTCTTCAACGATGTTGAAACCGTGAGAATAGGACAGGCAGGCGCCTTTTTTCATCAGCGGCATAACATGGCTAACGATCGGCGTGTGGTACTTGTCTGGGGTCAGGTTCAGAACCAGATCGCCTTTGGGAACCATGTTTTCGATGGTGTCGAATTCAAAGTTGTTGGTGGTGGCGTTCTCCCAGGAGATGTGCTTCTCGTCGATCTCAACCTTGCGCAGGGCATAGGAGACGTCCAGGCCGCTGTCACGCATGTTCAGGCCTTGATTAAGACCTTGAGCGCCGCAACCGACGACGACGATTTTTTTGCCTTTGAGGTAATCAATGCCGTTAAATTCGCTGTCGTCCATGAAATGACAGGTTCCGAGTTCTTCAAGTTGACGACGTAATGGCAGAGAATTGAAATAGTTCTGACCCATGGTGATTTCTCCCTTATTTATGTAAGTGTCTGGATGGCAGATAAAAGTGGATGTTGCGTACCATAACGGAAACTTGATATTGCGTAAATTGATTTGTTGTGCATACTGTGTTGCGTTGTGCGCAATGTTCGTCGTTTCCCTTGAGGGTGTTGGCGCGGCAATGGTTAAACAGCATAGCAGAATCTAAACGATTTTCTTTTGCTCTTCTTGACGCAATATACAATGCAAACAGCTGGTAATCAGTAGCGAGGTTCTGCATGGATGTCCGTGAACTGGAAATTTTTCTCACCGTTGCCGAACTGCTCCATTTTGGTCGGGCCAGCCAGGTCTGCAATCTCAGCCCGTCGGCTCTGACCCGAACCATTCAACGACTGGAGGAACAGGTTGAGCGGCCGCTGTTTTTGCGTGACAACCGGACCGTGACCCTTTCCGCCGCTGGCGAGCAGTTTAGACTGTACGCCCGTCAGGCGTTGCAGGAGTGGCAGGAGGTGCGGGCAACAATCAAGGAGGAACAGGCGGTTGTCGGGACTCTCTCGATTTACGCTTCGATCACTGCGGTCTACAGTTTGCTCCCGCATTTGCTTGAATCGTACCGCAGTGCTTATCCCGAGGTACAGCTGGAGTTGCGCACCGGCGCGGCCGAGCAGGCGGTGGCCCAGGTGCAGACCGGCGAGATTGATCTGGCGGTGGCGGCGCTGCCGGATCGCAACCGCTCGCAGATTGAGTTTCTGCCGATTACGACAACGCCACTGGTTTTTATCGCGCCCCAACTCCCCGCTGACTTTGTGGCGACGACCACCGATGGGCAGCTCGATCTGTCGCTGGCTCCGCTGGTTTTGCCACAGTCTGGATTGTCGCGTCGGCGGTTGGATCAATGGCTGAAAAAGAATCGCATCACGCCGAACATCAGTTCGGAGGTTTCCGGCAACGAGGCGATTATCCCGATGGTCAGACTTGGCTGTGGGGTCGGTATTGTGCCGCGGCTGGTTCTCGAGCGGAGCCCATTTCGGGACGAGGTGCTGGTGCTGGAAAATGCCCCTCGGCTGGAACCTTATGTGGTTGGCCTCTGTTCTACTAAGCGCAACTTACAGCGTCCACGGGTGCAGCGGCTCTGGCAGTTGGCCGTTGAGCAATCTCTGTCGTCGACTTAAACCACAACGCGGCGCCAGCAATTCTGTTGGCACCGCGTTGAATTGAGCTGCATAATTTTGCTTTCGGCTACTGGTGGCCAGTTTCCATGTGCTGCAGCATGGTTCTGATCTGGTCGGAGCCTTTTCCGTTCGGTGAAATCTCCAGGTATTTATTCCAGACCTCCTTGGTTTTTTGCTGGTCCCCGAGATCATCCCGATAAACAATGCCGAGATTAAACAGCGACTGCAAATGACCGGGATCGAGCTGGTTCGCTTTGGTGAAATTCGTAATCGCTTTATCGGTCCAGCCAACGCGGCGAAACATGACCCCCTGATCAGTCAAGACATTGGGATCGTTTGCATCCAGCGCCAGCGCTTTATCGTAGGCATCAATCGCCTTCATCGGCTGCTTGGAATCGAAAAAGTTATGCCCCAGTTGGACCCAGGCATTGCGATTGTTCGGCTCTTTGGCAACGATCCCTTCGAGGGTCTGGATCTGCTGTTGATAGTTCACCGAAGGGGCCAAGGCCGCGGGCGATGATGACTGATTGCTGGTGGGTTGGTCTTTTTTTGTATTGGTGAAAATTACGCCACCTAACATGCCAATCGCCAAAGTGACGACAATCAGTAAAATAGTTTCTTTTTTCATAATAGTTTCCTGTGGTTAGTTTGACGGCGTGGTTGCAAATAGTGCAAACCACTGCCCGGTTTTTACCAGCTCATGTCAGCATTATACAATAGATATCAATGTAATTGCCTTGCAGCCAACAGCAACGCCTGCTGTAGGGCAATTATTGTTTTTTAAAATGGTGCAAATCAGAGTGTTTCTGGGGGGTAGTCGATCGATCGAATGTAGCCGGCAGGCAGGACCGAGACCAGCTTCCATCCTGAGATGGACGTATTCCGTGGGGTTGGTGGAAAAAGGGGGATATTGTTGAGCAGTAAAGCGTTGCAGCAGTGGCACCCGCAGCTGTGATCGGCGCAGTTGTCATCGGTGGCTGGCGTTTGCGGTTGCTCGCTGCCATCGCAGCACAGGTCCGCTATGTTCGCAGCGCTGCTGGCGGAGGCAGAGACAGCGCCGGTCAATAGGATCAAGGCTAAGAGCAGGATGAGCGGCATTGCGATTTTGAACAGTCGGTTGAGCATCGGCAGATGATATTCACCCGGGAGATGATTGTCAACTGCAGGATATGCTTAACAACCAGCCACCCTAGATGTTTATGTGGGCGGCTGGTTGAGGTTTAGGCGTCTCGATTTGGAGCTATTTATCTCGAGCCTTTGCCGCGTTTTTGCTGTTGAGTGGTTTGGGGATAGTCATCTGTTTTACCGTGATTTCCCGATTTAGCCATAGGTTCTCCCATCCCATTGGATCGCTTGTTTTCTAGCGCAATAGTGCTTTAATCGTTACAGGAGGTCCGATGAGATTTGTTCTTTACAACATCCGCTATGCGACCGGACCGAAAGCCCGCAACTACGTCTGGGCTTCGGGTAAAAACCTGCAGCGGATTACGACGTTTCTGCGTGAATTGGAGCCGGACTTGGTCGGTCTGATCGAAGTTGATCATGGTTCTTATCGCAGTGGCTGGAAGAATCAGGCAGAACTGCTGGCCGAGTCACTGGGGCATTATCACAGCCATTCGATTAAGTACGGTAAGAACTCATTCTGGCGGCATGTGCCGGTGGTGAAAAAACAGGGAAATGCTTTTTTGGCTCGTGATCGCATCCGCAATGAAACCTTCCATTTTTTCCAGACCGGGATGAAGCGGTTGGTTATCGAGTTGGAGCTGGACCATGTGGTGGTTTATCTGGTGCACCTGGCGCTCGGTTCGCGAGCGCGGCATCATCAGCTCAGCGCCCTTTACGAGCTGCTTAAAAAAGCCCAGAAACCTTGTATCGTCGCTGGCGACTTCAACGCCATCTGGGGGGAGCGAGAGATCGATCTATTCCTCGCTGCCAGCGGTTTGCAAAATGCCAATATTGAGAGTCTGCCGACCTACCCGAGTAAAAACCCGCATCGCCATCTGGATTTCATTCTGCACAGTCAAGGAGTGAGCGTTCGCGACTTTAAGGTGCCACAGGTGCCATTTTCCGATCACCTGCCGTTGGTGGTAGATTTTGATGTCGAAATAGCCGAGGACCTGCGCAAGACTTCACGCTCGCCGCACTGTTATTGTTTGAATGATACGGGCTTGAACGCCGCTCTCCCGCGATGACTCGAGTGGGGGCTTGACAGGTCGGACAACTCTGTTTGAATTGAGCCTTCATTAACGTTTAACTCAAGGAGGTCTTCATGCGTTTGAAACTGACCATCGTGTTCTGTTGTCTTGTCGCTGTCATCGGTGCCGCCTGCACCTCACAAGTGGCCAAAGCAAAGGCACCGGAAGCAAACGGCCAGGCGGTGATCGATTATTTAAACCAGCAGAACTATCAAGGCTGGCAGTTATGGCCCGGCAAGTCCGAACTCTATGCAGGGACTCAGCCCCACGGCGCCTTTCTGACCACCTATGTCAGTCCGGGTGCTTATAAGGCGATTGAAGGCAAGCAGGGCGCGATCCCCTCCGGCGAATTTGTCGTTAAAGAGAATTACAGTCCGGAAAAGAAATTGGCGGCAGTCACCGTGATGTACAAACAGGCCGGTTATAACCCGGCTGGCGGCGATTGGTTCTGGCTCAAATATGCGCCGGATGGCACTATCCAAAAAGAAGGTAGGGTTGGCGGTTGTATCGGCTGCCACACGGCCGTGCAGGCGAACGATTGGTTGTTTATCGGGTCGGTCAAGTAAGAGCTGTTGGTGTTCGTACTATTGAAAACGCCCCAACCTGAACGACAGGTTAGGGCGTTTTTTTCTGCGAATAGTTGAATGTTGGGAGGCGACTTTTGCACTCCCCAAATTTCATTTCTTAATTAATGTGCTTTTGCGTGGGTCGCGCGTAGCACCATATTAAGCTCTTCAATCTTGCCAAGCGACTTGGTCATCATCGCCCAGCCGTACCAGTATGCATAATCAGGGTTAAAGTGGAACTGACCTTGGTAGGTCCGCATCCGGTGCTTCATGTACATTTCGAACAACTCTTGATCGATATACGACATACCATCAATTTTGGCGCCGTTGGTACGCATGAAGTAGAGCAGATCGGGGTAAGCAAAGGCATAGTCCTCAGGCTTCGAGATAATTCCGTCCTTATAGAGCGCGGCAACGATACGGATTGCTTTGGCCATTAATACATCGGCTTTCTGCATCATCTGATCGCCCATTTTGAACTGGAAGCGGGCATAGGATTCCGAGTGGCACTTCTTGCAGTTGCCGATCATTTTTTCCCGTTCGCGATCAAAATCCTCTTTCGTCAACCGTGCCAGATCGACCGCTTTAACGGCATCGAGCCGAGCCGTTGGTTCGCCGGTTTCCGGGTTCAGCACACCCAGTGCCATTAGGATTGTAATCTGGTCAGCCTTCCACTGCGCATCTTCAGGCAGAGGTAAACGCACCCCAAGGAAGCCCCAGGCTGTGTGGTTATTGTGATCTCCACCGGTCATATGACAGTCCTGACAGGTTGGTGCTGGCGCACCTTCCGGCAGGTTTCCGTTGCTTTTCGCTAACCAACGGCTGCCATGCTTGGAACTGCTCCACATTTCCCATTGGGGATGATCGTAGCCCATGTGGCACTGCTGGCAAGCACGCGGATCTTTTGCTTCTTTTTTGGAGAAACTGTGGCGGGTGTGGCATTCGTCGCAGGAGTTGTTCTGGTAGCGGTAGCCCTTCGCCAGCTGTTCGGCCTTTTGTTCTTCTGTTTTGATCCCCATATTATGGCAACCGCCACAACCGCGACCACCTTCCATCAGCTCGTCCGGTTCAACATGGGTTATCGGCAACGCGTTCAGCGATGACCAGCCATGGTTATGCTTACCTTTGGAAAACTGCGAAAACTGGTCCTCGTGACACTCTTTGCAGACCTGCTCGTCAGGGAAGGTCGCCTTGGCGACATCTTCCTTGCTGTTGTGTTCTTCACCATGACAGGCGGAACAACTTATGTCGTTTTCCGCATGGGCACTGACTCTCCAGTCGGCAACCTGCCCCGGTGTTATCTTGCCGTGGCAAACGACACAGCTTTCATCTTCAGCCCAAGCGGCTCCGGTAACCAGTAAAATCCCCAGCAACAGGCCTAGAATTCTATTCATTGTGTCCTCCCTGAATTTTGTAAATGTGAACAGCTCACGAAAGAATATTATTCTACCAAAAGTAAGGGGGGAATCTGTCGTAGATCGAAAAAAAATAAATAAGTTGCAGCACTTGTTAACCGTTGTTTCACTCAGACGAAGCGCTGCCGTTGATTAAGTGATTCTTTTGCGAGGTTCATCTCTGCGGTACTCTGAACGACCCCGCCTCGGCAGGTCTCGTCCAGATCTCGACTTCTCTTGAATCTCTGTCTAAATTTAAGCAGTTGTGAAAGGTCTTCGAATTAATAGCTACGGCGGGTGTCGAAATAGTATTCGCAGATATCCAGGAAATTCTCAGAGGGGTGCTGGACGGGAACTTGCCAAACAATTTAGTTCACCAACACGGATTATTTGGCTGATTGTCTTGCTGTCGTGATCGGTGTTAATCTTAAACAGTTTTCGCTGACTGTGACTTTGGCGCCCCTCTAATCAAGATCTTCGAGCAATTTATGAGTAGCACCGTGTTGGCTGTTTTTATCCCCACCTTCTTTGTCGTCTCCCTGACGCCGGGGATGTGCATGACCCTGTCGATGACCATGGGTATGACCATCGGTGTGCGACGGACCTTCTGGATGATGTACGGCGAGCTGCTGGGCGTCGGTTTGGTGGCGGCCGCTTCGGTGGTCGGGGTGGCGGCGGTGATGCTGCAATACCCGGCGCTGTTTTTATTGCTCAAATATCTCGGCGGCCTCTATCTGGGTTATCTGGGCGTGCAGATGTGGTTGTCGAAGGGCAAGATGGCGATCGCTTGCGACTCCGGACTGAGCTTTGATATCTCACCGTTAAAGCTGGCGTTGCAAGGCTTTGTTACCGCTGTCGCCAATCCCAAGGGCTGGGCGTTTTTTATCGCCCTGCTGCCGCCTTTTATTGACGATCAACAACCGCTGTTGACGCAGTTGGCTCTTCTTCTCGGCATTATCCTCAGCATCGAATTTTCCTGCCTGATCCTCTACGCCGGTGGCGGACGGACCCTCAATCACCTGCTGCAGAAAAGCGACAATGTTCGTCTGCTCAATCGCATCGCCGGTAGCATGATGTTCGGCGTCGGTCTCTGGTTGGCACTCGGTTAGGAGCCTTTCGGCCTATACGGGCAGAAGCGAAAAATTGAAAGGTTCGCGACCAGTTTTTTTGCCGTGCACCCTGCGGTGTAAGCATCTGTTCAGATGCTGCTGTTATGCTCTGTCGGGTTGCCGGATATTTATCCGGGCTGTCGTGGCGCTGAAGGGGCTCGTTTTTTTTGGGGGGGGGAGATGGTTTCTGAAAGTCTTGGTCGGCGAGGTGGATCGTCACTTAAAAATCCGGGTGAAGTTTTCTGGCTGTTGCTGTGCTGCGGCCTCCTGCTGACCGCTCCGGCGCGCGCCGCTGAATTGATGCTGCCGCAGGTCTATGCTCGGCAGGTCGATGTCGGCGGTTGGCTACTGAGCGAAAAGCTTGACGGGGTGCGCGGCTACTGGGACGGCAGGCAGTTGCTGTCGAAAAACGGCAACCTCTTCTACCCGCCGGCGGAATTTATCCAGAATCTGCCCCCCTTCGCGCTGGAGGGGGAACTCTGGGGCGGGCGTAACCGCTTCGAGCAGATCGTGGCGATCGTCAAGAAACAGCGGCCCCATGATGGCTGGATGCAACTCAAGTTCGCCGTATTCGATGTGCCGCAAGCACCCGGCGGCTTCACCGCGCGGATTGAGAAAGCTCGCGCTTGGTTTGCCGGACATCCTTCTGCATATGCTTTTGTCATCCCGCAACTTCCGGTTCGTGATCACACTCATTTGCAGCAGGAACTGCAGCGGATCGAAGCCTTAGGTGGCGAGGGGGTGATTGTCCGCAAGCCGCACGCCCTCTACGCCGCCGGACGCAGCGCCGAGATTCTCAAGGTGAAGAACTATCAGGACGCCGAGGCGACAGTGGTGGCGCACCTGCCCGGCAAGGGGCGCAACGCAGGACGGCTCGGGGCCTTGCTGGTGGCACTTGAGGATGGTACGCGGTTCAAAATCGGTACTGGCTTCAGCGACGCCGAACGGCAAGCGCCACCGCCGCTCGGGGCGCTGGTCACCTTCAAGTTCTACGGCAAATATCAATCCGGGATTCCCAAGTTTCCCTCTTTTCTGCGCCTGCGGCGGGATAGCCGACTGTAGGAGGGGTTGAAAGAGCGCGCCAGCATCACCGCCAGGAAACTGCTCGACGTCGGCATTTGGTAGCCGCTTAAGGAGCTGCACCTTAACCGTCCTCCCGCTTGGGTTGTGGGCACAGCTCAGCAGGGAACTGCAAATCAGTATCCTGAAGAATTTCTTCCAGCCGCTCTTTGTCCAGGGTTTCCTCGTCGATCAGATATTGCGCTAGCGTTTCCAGCATGGCGCGATTGTCTTTGAGAACCTGCTCGGTACATTGTTCGGCGGAATGGATCAATTTTTCGATTTCCTGATCGATCAGCCAGGCGGTCTTTTCGCTGAAACTATTTTCCGTCGCCAGCTTGCGCCCGAGGAAAGGGTGTTCCTCTCCACGATTGAAACTGAGTGGGCCGAGCCGTTCACTCATGCCCCACAGGCAGACCATCTTTTCCGCCAACTCCATCACCTGCTTGAGATCGTTCTGCGCTCCGGTTGAGTATTCCCCGAAACAGAGTTTTTCCGCCACTCTTCCGCCCAACAAAACGGCCATGCGGCTGCTCAGATAGCTGTGCTGATATTGATAGCGGTCGTCCTCCGGTAATTGTTGAGTTACCCCCAGCGCCTGGCCGCGCGGGATGATGGTCACTTTGTGGATCGGGTCGCTGTTCGGTAGGCATTTGGCCACCAGGGTATGCCCGGCTTCGTGGAAGGCGGTGATCTGTTTTTCCCGGTCAGAGAGGAACAGTTTGCGCTCCATGCCCATTAACTGTCGATCCTTGGCCTGTTCCAGGTGTGTATTGCCGACCTGTTCAGCGTCCTCACGCGCGGCGATCAGGGCGGCTTCATTGACCAGACTTTGCAGATCGGCACCGACCATCCCCGGCGTTCCCTTGGCAATCGATTCCAGGACAACATCGGCAGCCAGGGGGGTGTTGCGGGTGTGTACTTCGAGGATCTTAACCCGGTCGCGCCAGTCCGGTCGCTCAATGACCACTTGGCGATCGAAGCGCCCCGGTCTTAGCAGGGCGCTGTCGAGTACATCCGGGCGGTTGGTTGCCGCCATTACGATTACTTCGTCATGCGAGTCGAAACCGTCCAGTTCGGAGAGCAATTGATTCAGGGTCTGTTCCCGCTCGTCATTGCCGCCACCGAGACCGGTGCCGCGTGCGCGGCCGACCGCATCCAGTTCGTCGACGAAGATAATGCTCGGCGCATTCTTCTTGGCGTTGTTGAACAGATCACGCACCCGACTGGCGCCGACGCCGACAAACATTTCGATAAACTGCGAGGCGGAGATGCTGAAGAAGGGGACCTGTGCTTCGCCGGCTACGGCGCGGGCCATCAAGGTCTTGCCGGTTCCCGGCGGGCCGACCAGCAATACTCCACGAGGGACCCTTCCGCCCAGGCGGGTGAATTTATCGGGACGCTGCAGGTAGACAATGATTTCCTCTAGTTCCTGTTTGGCTTCGGCCAGCCCGGCGACATCGGCAAAGGTCACGGGTGAGGTTTTCGGCGCATACAGTTGCGCGCCCGATTTGCCGAATTGACTCATGAAATTGCCCCCCAGCCCGCCTTTTTCTCGCATGCGTTGGAAAAAGTAGAGCCAGAAGCCGATGATCAGAACCCAGGGCAGCAAGCCGATCAACAGACTTGACCAGAGGGACTGGTTGGCGGTCGATTTTGCCGTGAGCGTAACCTGATGCTGGTCAAAGAGCGCGAGCAATTGCGGATCTTCCAGTGGCGGGAGGGTGGTTTGGAAGCGTTTGAAGGTGCGGCTGCCGGAAAATTGTCCGCTGCTCAGTTCTTCGGCATAAAAGGGCTGTTCGCTGATGAAATTTCCGCTCAGCAATTCCCCCTGAAAGGTGACATCAGTAATATGCCCCTGCCGCAGTTCGTCTTTGAAGCGACTGTAGGATATTGGCGCCAGCAGTGACTGTGCCGGTGGGGGAAAGAGAGCTAGATAGACGCCATTTACGATAAAAACCAGCGCCATCATCAGCAGAAATCTGTGCCAGGGATTCTTCACCATTGTGGAATCTTCTCCAGTTGGCAACCGAAGTTCAGCAACTGTCTATAAGCATAGCAGTCTTTTTTCCCTGTGTTATACCTGTGCTCCATTCAAACGGAGCAGACGATAGGGGGGCAAGTTTGCAGTCCCGCTGACAAGTATAGCGAATAAATATCGATACTAGTTCCGCCGTTCAGCCGAAAGCAGTCTGTAGGCGCCCGGAAAACACCGCTGCGGCATAAAAAAAGACCGTCTCCTCGTTGCCGAGGGAGACGGTCTTTTGCTTCGCTTTATCAGGGTGGAAAAATTATCCGTCGCGCCGCTGTGACTGCCGGCGTTTCCAGCCGGCCAGTCCGATCAGGCCACCACCGAGCAGCAGCAGGGTCGAAGGTTCAGGAACCGGGGCGGCTTGGTCAAAACAGCCTTCGATGTTGACGTTGGAGAGTTGATGGGTAGTCGGTAGGTCGTTTAATCCAGTGAGGACAACGTTAATTTCATAAGTTGGAGGAATGATCAAGTAATTATCCTCGAGTTGACCCTCTGGGGTTTTCCAGTCAAAGAGCCGAATGGGGTCGAACCAGCCCGCGATTGTCTGTCCGTTTACTTCCAGACTAATCGCTGTTGATGCGAGAATGTTACCTGATGAATTAGGACCAGAACCAGGGTTGGGAATCATGTTCGGGTCTATTCGCAGGGTTACGTAATGCAGAGCAGCTGCCGGGTCGTATCGACCCGTGTACATCAATTGAGGGTCGAATAAAGTGTTTGCCTGCGGATGAGCCGTGTCAATATCCCATAATGACATAATGTCCTGGGTTAGCTTAAAAGTGTGACTCCATATGTTGCCATCACTGCTGAAGGTACCGTTTTCGATGGATTCAGCAGTAAAGTTGGTATCTCCATATTCTTCAAAATGAATATGCGTCGCTTGAACCGGACCACAAAACAGAGCCAGCACCAGAAGCGCTAATCCCAAAACTTGTTTTTTCATCTTTTCCTCAGCCACCTTTTGCCACTGCTGCAGGCTTTGGGTGGTATCGCCCGTAATAACATGTAATTGAAAATTGCTTTGCCTTGGTGTTTTGATAGTAATTTGTGAGCCAAAGCGTAGCTGCCTGAAATCGAAGGGATTTTTATTTTTCTGGGGGTGGTGTAAAGAAAATCGACAGGATTTCGACCAGTATGTGGCCTTTTTCTTCCATCCGCCATTCTCTCTTCTGCCCGGTGGCAGTCCAAACTTATTTTTAAAGCGGCGGGTCAGATGACTCTGGTCCGTAAAGCCGGTGTCGAGGGCGGCATCAACGATGGAGCTTCCCCGCTGATCAGCTGTTTGGCTTTTTTCAGGCGTAACGGGATCAGGTAGGCGTGCGGCGAAAGGCCGACTACTTTTTTGAAAAAGCGGGTCAGGCGGTATGGGGTGCAGTCAAACTGGCTGGCCAAATTGTTCAGACCGATATCTACGCTCAGTTGGGCGTGGAACCGGGATTGTTGATCCGCGGTTTTAGTTCTTGCGGGGGCATGTCGGACCAGCCAATTTCCCCCACGTAGTCACGATCCGTTGCTTCGACCAGCGGGAGTTGAATTATAAACCTGCTCCCCTGACCTAACCGGGAGTCGACAGCCATTGTCCCTTTGTGGTGCTCGGTGATAATAAAGTATGAGACCGACAGCCCGAGTCCTGTGCCGACGCCGACCTCTTTGGTGGTGAAAAAAGGTTCGAAAACTCTTTTGCAGATATCGGCGCTCATGCCCGGACCGTTATCCTCAATCTCAATCCGCACATACCGGTCATCGTGGCGCAGACGCAGGGTGAAACGTGGAGGAGGGGAATCCTCTTGAGTGGCAAACATTTCGTGGGCGCCATTTTTCAGCAGGTTGAGGAAAACCTGCTGGATTTTTGTCTCTTCACAGTTGATATCAGGCATGTCTACTGCGTAGTCTTTAATTATTTCAATGTTTTTAAAGTCGTACAGCGAGGTGATATTGTAGTCGCTGCAGGCCAGTTGCAGAGATTTATCCAGGATATTGCTCAGGCTGTGGGGCGCGTTTTTCGATTCACTCTTACGACTGAAGTTGAGCATGTTTTCGACGATGTCGGCCGCGCGGCAGCCGGAATCGAATATCGTCCCGAGCATTCTGGTCAGGCCTCTTTGTTGTAGATAGTCGGTGAGTGCATCCAGGTTGACATTGCACGCTTCGGCGACCCGCTGATTTTTTTCCAGGCTTGGATCGAGCCGCCTTTTTATCACCTGGGCACCTTGCAGGACGCCGGCCAGGGGATTGTTGATTTCATGGGCCATGCCCGCAGCCAGCCCCCCGACAGAGAGCATTTTATCCGACTGGATGATCATTTCTTCCATCCGGACTTTTGTTGTCGTGTCGTCGATCCGGATAACCGCCCCCTGGTTGCTGTCGGCGATCAACGGATAGACGGTCAGATCGCAAAACCGCGATTTTGCGCCAGTCGTAAAGGCTACTTTACTTTCTGCCTGCGGTTTCCGCTCCAACAGGGCCGAGCTGATTTTTGCCAGTAGTGGCTCCAGTTGTGGGAAAACCCTTTGCAGCGGTCGTCCGATGGCATCCGCCGCCGCGGTACCGGTCCACTGCTGCGCTTCTTTATTCCACTGGGTGACGAGCCCCTGTTGATCAACACCGATCAACACCGACGGCATGGAATTGAAAATATTGCGGATATAGTTGCGCGCCTGCCTCAGTTCATTCTCGAATTGTTTTCTCTGGCTGATGTCGGAATGAATGCCGATCATGCGTGACGCTTTCCCGGCTTTATCCCGTTCAGTGATTTTTCCGCGTGCCATAATCCAGATCCAATCACCGGTCTTTTTGCGCATTCTGAATTCGATCCGGTAATCAGAGGTTTTGTCCTCCAGGTGTCGATTAATCTCTTTTATGACCTTCTCTTTGTCGTCAGGGTGCAAGCGTTGCACAAAGGCACTGAATGTCGCTGGGAATTCACCCTCCCGATAGCCGAGCATCCGGTAATAGGTCGGGTTGAAATAAATCTGATCGGAATTGACTTGCCAGTCCCAGAGGCCATCATTGGCCGCTTCGAGAGCCATCGCCAGGCGATCTTCACTCTCTCTCAGGGCCTGCTCCATGGCGATTCTTTCGCTGAGATCACGCCCTTCGATGATCAACAGGCTCACCTTGCCCTGTTCATCGAGTACCGGTTTTACCGAAACGTCGACTAATTGATGACAACCATCTGCACCGAGGTGGGTTGCTTCATAGCGGGTGGTTTCTCCCTGCTGGGCTAGAGAAATTGCGTTACGCAACCGGGTTTGTTCTTCTGTTGAATGCTGCCACCAG
This sequence comes from Desulfuromusa ferrireducens, assembly GCF_055389805.1. Lineage (NCBI taxonomy): Bacteria > Pseudomonadati > Thermodesulfobacteriota > Desulfuromonadia > Desulfuromonadales > Geopsychrobacteraceae > Desulfuromusa > Desulfuromusa ferrireducens. The sequence goes on along the minus strand of NZ_AP042415.1, from coordinate 537,707 downwards.
AGGGTTTCCCAGAAATACTGGCCGACGACCGCTTCTTTGCAAACGCCTGCGTAATTTAATGCCGTGAGGTTAACATCGAGGAGCCTGCCGTTGAGATCCAGCAGACCGATAAACCCAAACGTATGATTGAAGACTGCCCGCAGTTTCTGCCCCCTTCTCTCCAGTCGTCGCTCGGTTTTCCTGCGCAGTCGGATGTTGATGGTCAGGGTGAAAATGGTCACCAGGAGGAAACAAATGACGCCTGAGGTCAGCCAGATAATGGTTCGATATTCGCGATAGAATGAGAATGTCTGGTTGATAATCAACCGCTCTCCGGGCAAGCCCGCTTCACTGATCGCAAAGCGCTGCAGTTGTTGGTAGTTGAAGATGTTTCGGTTACTCCCTTGGCGAAGAATCGGAATCGACGCGGGAGGTTTTCCTTGCAGTATCTGGTTTCCCAGTCTAGCGACCGCCTTGCCTTGAGAATAGCCGCTGATAACGTTGCCGCCGACCACGCCGTCGCCAACATTAAATTCAAACAGACAGTAGACCGCAACATTGCTGGCCCGGGCAAGCAGGGCGCCGACCTGTTCAAAGGTGACGTAAAGACCCTCCCGGTCGGAATAGAAAGAACCGAGCAGAACGATCGTTCCCGGTTCAAGTGCTGCGATCTGGGTTTCCAGTTCTCTCAGGCTAAGGTTGGCGGAAAAGTCGAGTTGCAGACGGGTGCTATAGGGCTGTAGCTGTTCACGGATAGTCCTTTCCGAAGCGCGGCCCGACTTCAGGTAATCGTTGACGATGAAGACCTTTTGCGTCTCGGGATGATTCTGCAGGGCAATTTCCAGTGTGGCCGCTGCATCAAAAATCTCTTCAACGCCGGTGAAGTTACTATGCCCGCTCAGGTCCTCCGGTTGCAGGTAGTTGACACCGCAAAAGGCCACCGGAATGCCAGGGAAAAGCAGGTCGCCATAGCGGCGTAAAAAGTCGAAAGCGTTGTTGTCTGAAGAGAGGATCAGGTCAAAATGGCTGGTACGATATTTGACCTGATAGGTCTGTCGCAGGGCTTGGAAATATGCCGGGGCGTGGAAGCGTTTTGAATCCATATTTTCGACATGCAGCACAATATTGCTGTTGTCGGCGGTCAAATTATCCTTAACTGCCTGAGTAATGTCACTGACCCAGGTCATATTCTGATGGTAGGAATTTAACAGTAGCACATGGCGTGGTTCTGCGGGGGAGGCAGCGCAGCATGACATCCCTGTTGTCCCTAGCAGGACCAAGGTAATAGCTAAACACGCTGCGAATTGGCAGAAAGCTCTCATTGTGCCCTTGTCGGCAAAAGGGTGAGGTGCGATCGATGCTAAGAAGCTGAAACTTTAGGAGTTTTCTTTAAAAATGCAGCACTGAATATACTTTATCTGGCGGGATTGTAAAGGATTTCTCTGTATACACGACGTTCTCAAGTGCTGAATCAATTATGGAGCAAAGCTGAGCATCAAGCGACTGCGACACAAACCCTCGAAAGTTTCCGAAAAAAGGTCGCAAACCCAAGTCATTATCTTGGCTGTAGGTTATAGAACCGCAACTCAAAGGTTTGTCGCGTCGATGGCGAAGCGGGTTTCCCGGCCCGGGGCTGGATGGCGTGGGATTAGGGTCGACAGCAATAAAGATATTACTGCCATCGCGGCGCCGAGATAGAAAACCAGGGCATGGGAATTAAGCCAGAGCAGGCCGAAAACGACTGGAATGACGACGGCGGCGATATGATTGATGGTAAAGCTGACACCCGCGGTTGAGGCGATATCTTCTGCTGCGGCAATCTTTTGAAAATATGTTTTCTGGCTGATCGCCAGGGCAAAAAACAGGTGATCGAGAACATACAGGCTCGCGGCAATCCAGCCGGTTTCCACCAAGGCATAACCGCAGAAGACCAGAATCAAGCCGCCATATTCGAGCAGCAGCGCGTTCCGTTCACCGATCCGCGCGATCAAGCGACCGATTTTTCGCGCAAACAAAACGTTCAAGGAGGCATTTAGCAAAAACAGCAGGGCGATGTCACTGACCGAATAGGAAAATTTCTCAACCATCAGGAATCCGGCAAAAACCATGAAAATCTGCCGTCGGGCGCCGGACATGAAGGTCAGCGCGTAATACAGCCAATAGCGTTGCCGCAGCACCATGTGCTTATGCTGGACGGTCTGTTGCGGAAAGTGCGGGAAAGCCAGCCAGGCAATCAGGGCGATAATTGCCGTTGCGCCACCAAAACCCAGATAAAGCCAGTAAAAATCAAGCTCCAGCAGGGTTGTGCCCAGCCAGATCAGGCCGAAGGTGATTATCGCCGCGAAAGAGCCGAAGGCAATCAGGCGGCCGAAAGTTTCTGCGGCGTGCTCTTTGGCAATCCACTGCTGGGCCAGAGATGTCTGCAGGGTTTCATAGTAATGAAAGCCGAGCGACATCAAGATGGTTGTCAGATACAGGCCGATGATTGAGGGGAAGAGGCCGGTCAATGCCGTACCGAGGCCGAGCAGGAGTAATGAGAGTAACGCCAGCGTTTGCTCACGAAACAGCAGCAGCATAAAGACCACGCCAAATGCCAAAAATCCGGGGACTTCGCGTAACGACTGCAGTATTCCCATCTCACGGCCGCTGAAGGCCGCCTGCTCAATGGCGAAGTTGTTCAATAGCGCCTGCCAGGCGGCAAAACTAATCGGTACGGCAAAAGCCATCAACAGGAGCAAGAACTCGGGGCGCTGCCAGGGTTTTGATTTATCGGTTTTCATTTGAGTGGGAAACTTTCCGGTTGAGCTACAGAGCAGATCATTCTGCCCGCAGAGCGGTTATTCTGACATAAATAAGAAATGAATTCATTGAAGAGTTTGTCCCCTGCAATTCACGCTGAAAACGATCGCTCAAAATAAACTGAAGCTGTCCTCTGGGACTACTGCGGGGCTTGGCTCTCGGGATATCCAGCAATTATCTCCATTAAGGCTTCGCCTGACTTTGCCTGCATCCGCAACTTGGATTGTTTCGGCTCATTCAAGTGAGGGCGAGAAACGACATCAAGTCATTGCATAATGGCCGATTAAGGTCTAAAACACAGGTGAAAGGTGGCCTTTTCAGTCGCTGCTGGAGACGAGTTCACGGAAGCTTCAAGGAGCCGGATTGAATGAGTGGTAAAAAAAGCAACTCAGCAGATGTCCATACGCCGACCGAATCGATTCTTGAGAGTATTTCCGATGGCGTATTCACCGTCGATCTGGAATGGCGGATCACCTCCTTTAACCGGGCCGCCGAGGAAATTACCGGGGTTTCGCGCCGGGAGGCGATCGGGCAGCTCTGTTCGGAAGTTTTTCGCTCCAGCATGTGCGGTGCGGGTTGCCCGCTGAACAAAACTCTGCAGACTGGCAAACCGGCCATTGGCATTTCCGGCTACATCATTGACTCGGAAGGCAACCGTATTCCCACCAGTATTTCTACTGCGGTGCTGCGGGACGCAGATAATCGAGTGATCGGTGGTGCGGAAACCTTCCGTGACCTGTCGGAGGTCGAGGCATTACGCCAGGAGTTAGAGGAGAAGTCTCGGGTCGGCGACCTGACCAGTCGTAGCCCGTTGATGCAACGGGTTTTCGAAGTCTTGCCCGCAATCGCCGCCAGCCCCAGCACGGTTCTTGTTCTCGGTGAAACCGGGACGGGAAAAGAATTGGTAGCGCGGACCATCCATGCGCTCAGTCCGCGTAATCAGGGGCCGTTCATCGCGGTTAACTGTGGGGCGCTACCCGATACCCTGTTGGAATCGGAGCTGTTCGGCCATAAAGCTGGGGCTTTTACCGGCGCGCAAAAAGATAAGCCGGGACGCTTTGCCCTGGCCAAGGGGGGGACCCTCTTTCTCGATGAAATTGGCGAGGTCAGCCCCGCTCTGCAGGTCCGGTTGCTGAGAGTGTTGCAGGAACGCACCTATGAGCCGCTGGGGGCGACCCGCTCAGAGTCTGCAGATGTGCGGATTATCGTCGCGACCAATAAAGACCTGACCGAACAGGTTAAGCAGGGGCTGTTCCGGGAAGATCTCTACTACCGGGTTAACGTGGTGCGCGTTGAACTGCCGCCGCTGCGCCGCCGTAAAGAGGATATCCCCCTGCTGGCGGAACAGTTTGTCGCCCGTTTTAATCACTTGCAGCAGAAAGCGATTACGGGAATCGCCCCGGAAGCCTTTTCCCTGTTGATCGCCTACCACTGGCCGGGAAATATCCGCGAACTTGAAAATGCGATCGAGCGGGCATTTATTCTCTGCAGTGATGGACTGATCGATATAGCCCACCTGCCGACCGAGCTGACCGCCCGTTATGCCAAGCCGGTCGGCGACGCTGATCTGCGCACTGCCCGCGCAGCGCTTGACGAGCAAGCGATCCACGCTGCCCTCGAACGGAACGCCTTTAACCGGCTGGCCGCAGCGCGGGATCTAGGTATCCACAAGACCACCCTTTTCCGCAGAATGAAGAAGCTGGGGATCCCCCTTCCAGAGCAGGACGGCCGCGGCCGTCGCAAGTCAGAAGAGTAGCTCTCACGCACCCACTGGTGATGGCCTATGGGTGCATATGCGCTACTCTGGGTCTCGCAAGAAATCCTTCCCTGTTTTAAAAAAATCATAAATTCCAGATTGTTATAACTCATTTTCGCAAGCTTGAATAGTTGGCGCTTCTCTTGCTCTTTATCTTCAGCAGGAAGAGGAGGAGAGATTGTCGATGAAGACAGCATTCTCATATTGGGGCAACCGGATCGCGCCGGTCTTCGACACCACCGGCGAGATCCAGATTATTGAAGCCGAGTCCGGACTGGTTGTCAGGCGGGTAGATAAAACTCTCGCCGAAGTGGTTCCGGTTCAGAGGGCGCTTCATCTGCAGGATCTTGGGATCGGTACTTTGGTCTGTGGTGCCATTTCCCGGCCGCTGCACGGTTTGATCGTGGCCTACGGAATTGAGGTGGTGCCTTTCGTTGCCGGTGAACTGGATGAGGTTATCCAGGCGTGGTTAGGCAATCGGTTGGAAACGGGAACTTTTATCATGCCGGGGTGCCGGGGACGGGGCGATTTACCGGGACGGTCCGGAGTAAAAAGAGAGGATGACAGGATGAACGGACAAGGACGCGGCAGAGCCGGCAAAGGGTGTGGACAAAATCAGGCAAGCGGAGGACCGGGTAGAGGGCGCATGGGTGGTTCGGTGATGGCAGGTGCCGTCGGTAACTGCCTCTGTCCCAACTGTGGATACAGTGAAGCGCACGAACGGCGAATTCCCTGCGGACAGAAAAGTTGCCCGCAGTGCGGCACGACCATGGCCCGGCAATAACAATAAATTTTAGAAAGAGGAGGACAGAATTATGCCAGGAAGAGACCGAACGGGACCGCAAGGAATAGGAGCGATGACCGGACGAGGCAGCGGTTATTGTAACGGAAACCGGGGCGCGGGCTACGCCGATTCGACTCCACAACCGTTGAGTGGCTGGGGGATACGGGGAGGCCGTAACTGTGGTGGCGGCGGTCGCGGGCGGCGCAACATGTTTTACGCCACCGGCCAACCGGGCTGGATGCGCTCCGATTGGGATTGCAGCCCTACTCCAGAACAGGAGTCGCAGGCCCTTAAGAATCAGGCCGAGGCGCTGGAGTCCGAGTTGAAGCTGGTCAACCAGCGGCTGGCTGAATTCGAAAGCACTGACAAAGCAGAATAAGCGCGGTCCGGTTAAGGAGGAGATTTCGATGAAGATTGCATTTACCACCTCGGGGGCCAGCTTGGCCGCCCCACTGGACCGTCGCTTTGGACGGGCGCCGAAATTTTTGATCTATGATCTGGAGCAGGCCAGCTACGAAGCGATCGACAACCGGCAGAACAGGGACGCGGCACAAGGGGCCGGAATCCAGTCTGCGGAATCGGTTGTCCGTTCGGGAGCCGAGGTACTGGTGACCGGGCATTGTGGGCCGAAAGCCTTCCGGGTGTTGCAGGCGGCCGGGATCAAGGTTTTTAACAGCGCTGCCAATACCGTCGCCGAAGCGCTCCAACATTACTGGGCGGGTGAGCTGCGTGAGGCCCAATCAGCCGATGTCGAGAGTCACTGGGTATGAGCCGCAGCGGGAGTCCTGACATAGGTTGCCAGCCATGAATCTCGCGGTCGCATCAGGCAAGGGAGGAACCGGCAAAACAACAGTATCTTTAAACCTGGCCCGGACCCTCGGTCGCGAGGTGCAGCTGCTCGACTGCGATGTCGAAGAGCCGAACTGCCACCTGTTTCTCGAAGGCGCGCTGCTTGGCGAAGAGGCTGTGAATATCCCGGTCCCGGAAGTGGACGAAGGGCGTTGCAATGGCTGCGGTGAATGCGGCCGATTCTGTGAATTTCACGCCATCGTTTCCTTTGGCAGCAAGCCGCTTATCTTTCCCGAAATGTGCCATGGCTGCGGTGGGTGTACAAAGCTCTGTCCACAAAAGGCGATTCACGAGGTCGAACAGCGCATCGGCACAGTCTCAACCATGCGCTCAGGAAACATCAAACTGATCCAGGGGCGGATGGATGTTGGTGTGGCGATGGCTCCGCCGCTGATCCGGGCAGTCAAGGAGAGGTTGGATCCGGCGCTCCACGTAATTCTCGATGCACCGCCCGGAACCTCCTGTCCGGTTATTTCCACCCTGCACGGGAGCGATGTTGTACTGCTGGTAACCGAACCGACCCCTTTCGGGCTGAACGACCTCAAGCTTGCTGTGGATATGGTGCGGGAACTCGAAATTCCGTTTGGCGTGGTGGTCAACCGGATGGGGGTAGGCGACGACCGGGTCCAAGTTTTCTGTCGCCAGGTAAAAATTCCCCTTCTGCTGGAAATTCCCGAAGACCGTCGAATTGCCGAAGGCTATTCTCAGGGGAAACTGATCGTCGATTTTTTGCCGGAATACCGGGAAATTTTCCAGGAGTTGATCGAGAAAGCCACGAATTTGAAGAAAGGGTGAAGCATGTCGAGTAAAAACAGCAGCGGCTATCTCTCTATCTATGGGCCGGTTCCATCACGGCGTCTGGGGCGGTCGCTCGGGATCGACTTGGTGCCATTTAAAACCTGTACCTACGACTGCATCTATTGCCAATTGGGACGGACCACCAACAAGACCCTTGATCGGAAGAGTTATCGACCGGTCGAAACAATTTTGGCTGAACTGGAGCGGAAGCTGGCCACAACGGAGCGGCCGGACTACATCAGCCTAGCGGGTTCCGGGGAGCCGACACTGAACGCCGATATCGGCACCTTGATCGAAAAAATCAAAAAAATCACCGATATCCCCGTGGCAGTGTTAACCAACGGGTCTTTGCTCTGGATGAAAGAGGTTCAGGATGATCTGCAGTTAGCGGATCTGGTTGTTCCTTCGCTGGACGCTGGAACCGCGGGGCTGTTCCATTGCGTGAACCGGCCGCACGAAGATCTTCCCTTCGAACGGATGGTCGATGGCTTGATCGCCTTCAGCTCCGGTTTTCGCGGAGAAATCTGGCTGGAAGTACTGCTTTTGGCCGGAGTTACCGGAATGGTCGCCGAAGTTAGCAAGATTGCCGAAATCGCCAAAAATATTGGGCCGACCAAGGTCCAGCTGAACAGCGTCGACCGACCGCCGGTGGAAAGCTTTGTGTTTCCGGTCAGAAAAACTCAAATGCTTACCTTTAAGGCTTTATTCCAAGGCCTGACCGAGGTCATCAGTGAGCCTGAACCGCAGGTTGCGGAGCTTTCAGGCCGGTTCCCGGTGCGGGAGTCTGACATCCTTGCGTTGCTCAGCCGGCGACCCTGTACTGCGGAGGTCGTGGCCAATGGCGTCGGCTTCCATGGCATGGAAGGTCTCAAGCATCTGGCCGCGCTGGTTAAAGCGAAAAAATTGACCACTGTGCTGGTTGACGGGCGGCTCTTTTACACTGTTAGCGGGCTACCGCAGCTGGTGAAGAAGGAAATGACCGGATGAAGGAACTTGTCATTATAAGTGGCAAAGGAGGAACAGGAAAAACCAGCGTGACCGCATCTTTTGCCGTCCTGGCTGGGTCGCTGGTGGTTGCCGATTGCGATGTCGATGCGGCGGATTTGCATCTGCTGCTTGCTCCCGAACTGCAAGAAGAACATGAATTCCGCAGCGGCCACGAGGCGGTTATTCGACCGGATGTTTGCCGCGGCTGTGGCTGTTGTCAGGAAAACTGCCGGTTCGATGCCGTGCTAAAGAGCGAGGAAAGGGGCACTTACCGCGTCGATCCCATAGCCTGTGAGGGCTGCGGCCTCTGCGTCCGGCTCTGCCCGGAGGAGGCGATCGAATTTCCCGAGCGACTCTGTGGTCGCTGGATGCGCTCGCAGACCCGTATTGGGCCTATGGTGCACGCCAGGCTGGGTGTTGCAGCGGAAAACTCCGGCAAACTGGTCTCCACCGTCCGTGAAGAGGCGCGTAGAATCGCAGAGGCAGAGCAGCGGCCGCTGGTGATCGTCGACGGTCCGCCCGGTATCGGCTGTCCGGTTATCGCTTCACTGACCGGCGCTTCGCTGGTGCTGGCGGTCACCGAGCCGACCCTCTCCGGTGAACATGATCTGGAGCGAGTACTTTCTCTGGCGCGCCATTTCAAGCTCCCGGTGGCTGTCTGTGTCAACAAGTGGGATCTCAACCGGGAGCAGACCGAACGGATAGAAGCTCTGGCCGAACGGGTTGGGGCTCAGGTGGTCGGACGGATTCGTTATGACCGGGCGGTGACTCTGGCCCAGTTGCAGGAACGGGCGGTGGTTGAGCTCGACGCTGCCTGCGGAGAGGATATCCGCAATATCTGGCAACAGCTCGAAAAGCAGCTGGGCACTCTACAGTGAACACAGCTAAATAAATCAACAGGAGGAAACAGGGACATGGAAACAAGTGAATTGGAAACAGGTGAATTGGAAACAGGTGAATTGGAAGGTTATTCCGCCATCGCCCGCGAGTACGCGACCAATCCGCGTAACCGCGGGCCGCTGGAGTTCTTCGACAGCTATGGGCGGGTGACCGGCCCCTGTGGCGAAACCATGGAATTCTGGTTGGTCGTGCAGAATGGCATCCTGAAAAAAGCCACTTTCGACACCAACGGTTGCGAGCCATCACGCGCCTGCGGCAGCATGCTCACCATGCTGGCACAAGGTGAACCGATGAAAGAGGTGAAGGCACTGCAGCCGCTGAATATTCTCAACGCTCTTGGTGAAATACCGGCGGAAGGGGAACATTGTGCCACGCTGGCCATCAATACTTTGCTTAAAGCCTGTAAGGATTACCAACAGCAGCAGGGGGCAGCCTGTTCATCCAATCGCATCAGTGTTGAACCGGTGGAAAAAATCGATGAACAGCAGAAACTCCAGTCCCGGATGAGTCGGATTCAGCACAAGGTTGCGGTGTTGTCCGGTAAGGGCGGGGTCGGAAAAAGCACCGTAGCGGTCAACCTGGCGATGGCGCTGAGAAGTTTGGGCAAGCGGGTCGGACTGCTCGATGTCGATATCCACGGGCCGAGCGTTCCGACCATGCTTGGTCTCGAAGGCCAGCGGTTGAAGACCTGTGCCGATGGCCTGCTGCCGATAGAGCTGGATGGCCTGAAGGTGATGTCGGTCGGTTTCTTGCTGCGCAGCCAAGATGATGCTGTCATCTGGCGCGGGCCGCGGAAGATGGGGGTGATAGAACAGTTTCTCAAGGACGTGGTCTGGGGCGATCTGGACTATCTGATCATCGATTCCCCTCCCGGTACTGGCGACGAGCCGTTGTCGGTCTGTCAACTGATCGGCGGCATGGACGGTGCGGTGATTGTAACCACGCCGCAGAAAGTGGCCGCAGTCGATGTCCGTAAATCGATCACCTTCTGTCGGCAGCTTGAAGTTCCGATCCTCGGCGTGGTGGAAAACATGAACGGTTTTGTCTGTCCCAAGTGCGGTGAAATTACCCAGATTCTCCCTTCCGGAGGCGGGCCACGTATCGCCACGGACATGCAGGTGCCTTTCCTTGGCTCGCTTCCGATCGATCCTTTGGTCGCAGCAGCCGGGGACAGTGGTCTGCCATTTGTTCGTCATTATGCCGACTCCCCCACGGCGGAGATTATGCGGGAGCTGGTTCTACCCCTGGTAGAACTGAGCGCGAGGCCATTAGTGAAAGCCGAAAACCAATAGATCTAACAGGAGGATAGAGGGATGAAGATAGCGATTCCACTGGCAGAGGGAAAACTTGCCATGCATTTCGGGCACTGCGAACGCTTTGCCCTGGTAGATGTTGACCCGGAGGAGAAGAAGATCATCAAACAGCAAGAGGTTATTCCCCCTCCACATGAACCGGGGCTGTTGCCGCCCTGGCTGGCAAAACAGGGGGCCAAAATTATTATTGCCGGAGGGATGGGGCAACGCGCCCAGGCCCTGTTCGCTCAGCAGGGCATCCAGGTATTGGTTGGTGCACCGGCAGTTTCGTCGGATGGTTTGGTCAATGATTACCTCGACGGAACCCTGCAGATGGGGATCAACTTCTGTGATCACTGAAACAATTATCATCGCTCGGAGAGTCACATGAAATGGCCCAGCTAGAGGTTTTTTGGGCAAAAGCGGATTTTCAAACTAATGCCCGGTTTATTCCGGGCTGAAACGACTACTGATGCCGTACTTTTGCAGTTTGCGGGCCACGGTCGGTTGGCTCATGCCGAGCGCGTCGGCAATCAGTTGCTGTTTCCGGTGGCGCTTGCTGGCGTCGATCAGCACGATCCGCTCGACACTCTCCAGAATCTGCGCCATATCCATCTCTGGCGGCCAGTTGCCGAGCGGCAAGCGTTCCTGGTCGCCTGCGCCGCTGACGATGGTTTGCGGCAGATCGTTCACATCGAGCAGATCAGTCTCCGACATCACCACCAGCCGTTCGCAGATATTCATCAATTCACGCACATTGCCCGGGAAAGGGTAGCTGGCCAGAGTGTCGAGTGCGGCCCGGGTCATGCGTTTGCTGCAGTTACTGCGGGCAGAAAAGTGATCGATATAGGAATGGATCAGCGCCGACAGGCATTCCTTGCGTTCGCGCAGCGCCGGAATCGACAGTGGAATGACGCTGAGCCGGTAGTACAGATCGAGGCGGAAGCTTCCGGATTCGACCATTTGCGGCAGATCGCGGTGGGTGGCGGCGAGAATTCTGACATCAACGTGACGATTCTGCGTGCTGCCCAGCCGGGTGATCTGGCCGTCTTCCATAAAGCGCAGCAGCTTGACCTGCGACGATAGCGGCAGTTCGGCGATTTCATCGAGGAAGATGGTGCCACCGTCAGCCATTTCCAGGTGCCCCGGTTTGCTGCCGACGGCACCGGTGAAAGCGCCCTTTTCGTAGCCGAACAGCTCGGCTTCGATGAGGGTTTCGGGGATGGCACCGCAGTTGATTTTGATGATCGGCTGTGCGGCCCGGCGCGAATTTTTGTGGATCAGATCGGCGAACAGCCCCTTGCCGGAACCCGATTCGCCAAGGATCAGCACCGTTGAGTCGACCCCGCTGACCTTGAGCGCCTGCTTGAGGGCCTTGACCATGCAGGGGCTTTTGGCGATGATCGGTTGGGTTTTTAACTGTTCCTGCTGTAGTTCCAATACTTGGTGGCGGAACTGGTCGCCAAGCGCCTGCTGTTCCTCAAGCTGGCGTTGCAGACGATCCATCTCGGTAATGTCCCGTTCGCTGACCACCACCCGGATCAATTCCCCGGCGTCATCAAACACCGGAGTCGCGGTGGAGATCAGCTTGCGGCCGTGGCGATTCTCTTGGAGTAAACTGACCAGCTGGCGTTTTTTTATCGCTTCCAACGCAGCCGACGGGAGGATCAGCAGACCTTTTTCGGCGGCCTCCAGATAGTCGCGGCCGACCAACTGGCTGGCCACGGCATTGTTGATCCGTTCTGATGCCGGATTGACGCGCAGGATTCGGCCCTTGCCGTCGCAGACGAACAGGCCATCGGACGAGGAATCGATGATGGCATCATGTTCCCAGGTCAGTTCCTGAATGGTTCTGTTCATGCCTCCACCTTTGCCCGATTGTGCGTAGCTAGTGTGACATCAAGACCGGCACGGTCATGTACTCAAGCAGGTAGCGGCCGACTTCGCCGAGGCTTTGGTGGCCGCGGCGATATTGGGCGAAGGCTCCCATAACCAACAGATCGATCCCTTCATCAGCGCAGCGATTGAGCAGCATGTCGCCGATCTTCAAGTCCCCGGTGACATGCTTTTCACACGACAGCGGCAGCTCATAGCGGGCCAGGTGGGCACAAATGTCGGCATCATGGGCTTCGTAGGCTTCATCACCGTGTTGCCCCTGGATGGTCATCACTTGAACATGCTTGGCTTTGCGTAACAGCGGCATTGAATCGTGCAAGGCACGGGATGATTCTGGTCCGCCGCGCCAGGCGAGCATCACCTGCTTGCCAAAATGGTTGAACTCTCCGACATAGGGAACCACCAGCACCGGACGGCCGCAGCCGAGTACCGCCGTTTCCGGAAGATTGGGGGGGATAGTGCGGTCAGAGATTTCATAGTCGGTCTGGCTGACCACCAGCAGGTCACGATAGTGGGCGTGTAAATTGAGGGCGTGTGGCAGGTCAAGGCCGGTTTCGACGCTGTTTATGCAAATCCATTCTGCTTCCAGTCCGGCAGCGGCAATCGCCTGCTCAAAATTCTGTTTCGCTGATTCGGCCAGCTGCTGAGGGTTCGTATGGTGTGAGGCGTAGTAGGGGTGTGGAATAACGTAAAGGCCAGTCAGCCGGGAGCCTTGCCGTTTGGCCAGTTGAATGGCGACCTTCAGTCGCGATTGGCAGGTCGAACGATTGTCGATATGGACCAGAATGTCTTTAAGATTCATTTGTTTACTCCTGTAGGGGCGTGGCACGGCCTCGCCCGGGCGACCCAGCGGGTCGCCCCTACAAAATCTAATGTTTCTTACCCAGGTAGGCTTCCTGCACCTTCTCCGAAGCCAGCAGTTCTTCCGAGGTGCCAGAGAGGGCGATTTTGCCGACATCGAGCACATAGCCACGATCGGCCAGTTTCAGCGCCGCCTTGGCGTTCTGCTCGACCAGCAGCACAGTAACGCCGCTCTTGGCGATCTCCTTGATCTGTTTGAAGATCGCTTTGACCAGGATCGGCGCGATCCCAAGGGAGGGCTCATCGAGCAGCAGCATTTCCGGCTTGCTCATCAGCGCCCGGCCGATCGCCAGCATCTGCTGCTCACCGCCGGAGAGGGTTCCAGCCAACTGCTTGCGCCGCTCTTTGAGGCGCGGAAACAGTTGGTAAACCCATTCCAGAACGTCGTGGTCCATTTTTTTCTGTGAGAAGGCCCCGAGCATCAGGTTCTCTTCAACGGTCAGGACGCCGAACACCCGACGCCCTTCCGGCGAATGGCTGATGCCCAGCTTGACGATCTTGTGCGCCGGGGTCTTGGTCAGATCAATCCCCTTGAACATGATCGAACCGGACTTGGCTTTGAGCAGTTGGCTGATGGTGCGCATGGTGGTGGTTTTGCCGGCCCCGTTAGCACCCAAGATGGTGACGATTTCACCTTTATGCACTTCGAGGGAAATCCCCTTGATGGCGGCAATGCTGCCGTAGGAGACTTCCAGATCCTTTATTGCAAACAAGACGTCATTACTCATCGTCATCATCCTCACTTCCCAGATAGGCCTCGATGACCGCCGGATTCTTCTGAATTTCTTCCGGGGTGCCCTCGGCGATTTTCTTGCCGAAGTTGATGACCGTCAGGTAGTCGGTCACTTCCATGACCATATCCATGTCGTGCTCAATCAGCAGGACCGTGACCCCCTTGTCGCGGATCTTGAAGATCGTATCGAGCAGCACCAGAGTCTCCTTGTCGTTGAGCCCGGCGGCCGGTTCGTCAAGGATTAGCAGAGTCGGTTCAACGGCCATGGCGCGGGCCATCTCGACCCGCCGCTGGATGCCGTAGGGGAGTGAGCCGACCGGGGTGGCGGCAAACTCGCTCAGCTTGAAGAAATCGAGCTGTTCTTCAACCTTCTGCCAGTTCTCCAGCTCATCCCGTTTCTTTCCCGGGGTGGGGATGATGCCATGCCAGAGCTTCTGTTTGCTCTTGATGTGACGGCCGCTCATGATGTTCTCGGCGACCGACATCTGGGAAAAAAGGCGGATGGTCTGAAAGGTGCGGACAATGCCACGATCGACAATCTGGTAGGGGGTCAGACCGCGGATCTCTTCGCCGCGCCAGAGAACCGAACCCTCCTCCGATTTGTAGATGCCGGTGATGCAGTTGAAGACAGTGGTTTTACCCGCTCCGTTCGGGCCGATGATGCCGTAGATCTGGCCATCCTCGACCTTGAAGCTGAGCGCGTCGACGGCGGTCAATCCCCCGAAGCGCTTGGTGACGTCGGTCAATATCAGTTCATTAGGCGCCATGGTTGTTTTCCTTGATCAAGAACTTGGGGATTTTACCGAAGGTGGCCGGGACGATACCGCGCGGGCGCAGGATCATCGATGCGATCATCGCGAAACCGAAGATGAAGTAACGCCAGGTGGCGAACTCGCGGAAGATCTCCGGCAGCACGAACATCACAAACACCCCGAGCAGAATACCCGGTACCGATGAGCCACCGACCAGAACGATACTGAAGAACAGCACTGACTGGATAAATTCAAACGCTTCCGGGCTGACCGCCGAATACTGGGTCGCAAACACGGTACCGGCCAATCCAGCGATTCCGGCACCAAGACCGAAGGCGAAGATTTTATAGACGCGGGTGTTAATGCCGATACTTTCAGCCGCCAACTGATCTTCACGCAGATAGTGCAAAGCGCGTCCGACTTTGCTCTTTGCCAGGTTATGCATGACCCAGAGCGTGATCAACAGTACGGCAAAAGCGAAGTAATAGACCGAAACCTGACTGGCCAGTTGCCAACCGAACAGGCTCAGGGAATCGAGGCCAAAGATGCCGTTCGGACCGCCTGTCACCCCACCCAGGTTATTCTGCACCACCTGGACGAAGACGATGTTGAAACCGATGGTCACCACCAGCAGATAATCGCCACGCAGGTGAACGATCGGTCCTGCCAGCAGAACGCCGAAGATTGCCGGGATCAGGATCGCCAGCGGCACGGTTGCCAGTATCGACCAGCCATACTGCGAATTGAGAATAGCAGTAATGTAGGCACCCATACCGAAAAACAGGGCCTGCCCCATGTTGAACATGCCCGCTTTACCGAGGATGATATCCTGCGACAGAGCGACCACGGTAAAGACCAGAAAGGTGATCGCCACCGCCTGCCAGCGAGAATCCAGAACATGCGGCAGGATAGCCATGACGACAAAGAAAATCGGATAAGCATAAGGTTCTAGTTTCTTCATCAGACTTTCTCCGCAACCCGCTCACCGAGGATACCGGTGGGGCGGACGATAAGAATCAGGATTAACAGGATAAAGGTAAAGGCATCGGCCCAGGTGCTGGAAACATAGCCTTCGATAAAGGCTTTGAATAGACCGAGCAGCATGCCGCCGAGCATTGCACCGGGGATGTTGCCGATGCCGCCCAGAATTGCGGCGATGAAGGCGTAAAGGCCATACTGCCAACCCATGTTGAAAGTGATGCCGCGGTAGTAAAGACCAATAAACAGGCCGCCAACGGCACCCAAAGAGGACCCGATGATAAAGATCAGGGCGATGATGTTGTTGACGTTGATGCCCATCAGTCGGGCCGCATCCTGATCGATAGAGGCCGCGCGGATCGCTGCGCCGATGCGGGTCTTTTCGACAAACAGGTAGAGGGCAACCATCAGCACCAGCGAGAGTCCCAGGATGATCACCTGGATCAAGCTGATCACAACGCCGCCGAGATCCCAGTAGACTTGCGGCACCAGTTCCGGGAAGATGCGCATCCGCGGACCCCAGATCAGCATGATCCCGTTTTGGATAACCAGCGAGGCGCCGAGGGCGGAAACCACCGCCGATAGTCGCGGCGCTTCACGTAGCGGCCGGTAAGCAACCCGTTCCAGGATGACGCCGATCGCTGCCATGCAAATTGCCGAGAGCAGGAAGATGGCGATGACCGCACCTAAGGAGACCGCCTGTCCCAGCACCTGGGTATAAATGGTCAAACCGACGAAAGCTGAGGCCGCGACCATATCACCATGGGCAAAGTTGATCAGGCGCATGACGCCATAGACCATGGTGTAGCCGAGCGCGACCAGGGCGAACATGCTGCCGATGGTCAGGCCGTTAGCTAACTGTTGCAGAAAAATATCCATAAAACTTATCTCCAGCGGTTGGTGAACAAGCTGCCAAGCAAAAGCCAGGCGAGGACAACGCTGTCCTCATCTCGCGCCTGAGGGGCAGGGGACGGGCGACACGATTCGGGCGACCCAGCGGGTCGCCCCTACGCTGGGTTTGAAACATTTCTGTAGGGGCGAGTCGGTGACTCGCCCGGATGATAGCGTTTACGTTTTAGGGGAAAAAAGGGGCGGGGAAATGACAATCTCCCCCGCCCCTTAGCTCGAATCAGGCGTTCTTACTGAACGTATTCGTTGGAATAGGATCCGTCAGCCTGAATCTTTTTGACCACATAGGCGCCGCCTTTGCGGTTGCCGTCCTTAGCGAAAGCGATCGAACCGGTGATTCCTTCCAGTGGCTCGGTCATGTTGTGCAGGTAGTCGGCTGCTTTTTTGGTGTCGAAGCCCTTGGTCTGCTCCATGGCGTGGATGATGGCACGCATGCCGTCGATGTTCATCAGACCCCAGATCGAAGGTGGCATCTCGCCATATTTTTTCTGGTAATCAGCAATGAAGGACTTGGCGATCGGGGTTGGTAGCGCAGCAGGCTCAGGAACGTTGACGATGAATGCGCCTGTCGCTGCGGAACCGGCCAACTTGACAAAGTCCGGGTTGTCGTTGGCGTCGCCACCGTAGAAGTCTGCTTTGATGGCAAGAGCCATCTGCTGGGAACGAAGCAAACCACCGTCGGAGTAGTAGCCGGCGAAGAAGATTGCATCAGGTCTTTTTGATTTGATGTTGGTCAGCACCGGGGTGAAGTTCTGCGAGTCAGCCTTGATCTTGTCGCGGGACACCACGTTGCCGCCCATTTTTTTAATCGCCGCTTCGGTGGCATTCGCCAGGCCGTCAGCGTAGGTCGAGAAGTCAGAAATAACGACGATGCGCTGGTACTTTTTAACGTTGACCAGATAGTTGGCGACGAATTCTGCTTCTGCGCTGTTCGGGAAGGAGTTACGCAGGAAAGTCCAGTAGCCCCCCTCGGTCAAACTGTCGGCGGTACCGTCGGAAGTCTGCAGGACGCCAGCCTTAAAGTAGGTTTTTTGGGCGGCTTGAGCGCAGGTCGAAGTGTAGGAGCCGATAACCATTTTGACCTCTTTGTTGACCAGATCTTTGGCGCAGATAGCGGCGGCCATTGCGGTGCCCTGGTCATCACAGACGATAACTTCGATTTGCTTACCCATAACGCCGCCTTTGGCGTTGATCTGTTCTGCCAGCAGGCGGACACCGTTTTCAATGCCCTGGCCTTCGTTGGCGTAGCTGCCAGTGATCGGGGCCTGCACGCCGACCTTGAGGGTTCCACCATGGCTGTCGGCGAAAGCCGGAATGGCAAGTAAGGAGATGGCCACCAGGGCCAGCATCATTTTTCCGATTTTCATTGTTTTTCCTCCGTCAATGTAAAGGGGTGACCGATCCGTACTTACAGAAGTACGGAATACAATTACTTCACTGTAGCAAGCTGCCTGAGGCGAAGTCGAAAAAGAAGTATAGCCAAACCAAACGTTGTTTTGGCGAAATAGATTGCTTTGCTGTGTCTTCGGCCAACCCCATAGTTGACTTAACCGGTGCCACGCAACATCTGGATCAGGGCATGGCGGGCAATGTTGGGATTTTCCTTTAGCCGTCGGCGTGAATAGGGCATCCAAGACTCGCCATAGGGCAGATAGACACGCAGACGATGTCCAGCATCAAGTAAAATTTGGCGCAGCTCCGGGTCGACGCCGAGCAGCATCTGAAATTCGTACTGATCTTTATTGAGTCCGTACTTGTCGATCAGGCGCAATGCTTCAAAAACCAGTTTCTCGTCATGGGTGGCGATACCGACGTAGGCACCATGTTTGAACATCCGCTCGAGGCATTCGACAAAACTCTGGTTGATGGTCTCCGGATCTTTCCAGGCGGCGGTCCGCGGTTCGTTGTAGATCCCTTTGCACAGGCGATAGTGCATCGGGGCATCGCTTAAATCGTCAATGTCCTGCGGGGTGCGGCGCAAGTAAGACTGAACCACGACGCCGACGTTTTTCGGAAATTCTTCGCGTAAGCGGCGGTAGAAGTCGAGGGTCTGGTCGGTACACTCGATATCTTCCATATCGATACGCACGAAGTTGTCCAACTCTGCTGCTTTGACAACGATTTCGCGGATATTCTCGTAGGCAAAATCCGCGTCGAGCAGCATCCCCATCTGGGTCGGTTTGAGCGACAGGTTGCCGTCGAGGTTTTCGCGGTGGATGGTTTCGAGGATTTCCAGGCACTGTTTTTTGAAGAATTCCGCTTCGTCCTTGGTTTTGATGAACTCGCCGAGGATGTCGACGGTCAGCATCATCCCCTGTTCATTCAGTTTGCGACCGACCAGAACCGCGTCGCTGAGTTGCTCTCCGGCGATATAACCTTTGGCAAAGAAACCGACAATAGGACCCGGAATGTGCATGATGGTTTTTGAAACCAGAAAATTGAAGATGGACATGGCTGCTCCGTTTCTGTTTTTGGGCTAAGTCGACGGCAGGGGGGACGTTCCCCCCTGCCGGTTTGAAGTTAATTGACTTATTCCTCATCCATGAACGGGTATTCAAAGTTCTCCGCTGCGTCGTAGGTTTCCTTGATGGTCCGCATCGAGGTCCAGCGCAGCAGGTTGAGCGGTGAGCCGGCCTTGTCGTTGGTTCCCGAGGCACGGGCCCCGCCGAAAGGTTGTTGGCCAACGACGGCGCCGGTCGGCTTGTCGTTGATGTAGAAGTTGCCGGCGGCGTTCTGCAGTTTGTCCATCGCCAAGCTGACCGCCGTTCGTTCGGTAGCGAAGACCGCGCCGGTCAGTGCGTACGGCGAGGTCTGGTCGCAGGTATCGAGCACCTGCTCGAATTCCTCGTCCGGGTAGACGTAAATGGTCATCACCGGGCCGAAGATCTCCTCTTCCATGGTGCGGAAGTTGGGGGTCTTGGCGAGGATCACGGTCGGCTCGATGAAGTAACCGACGCTGTCGTCGTAGTTGCCACCGATGATGACTTCGGCATCAGCCGACTCTTTGGCGTAGTCGATGTGCTCGGTGATGCTATCGAAAGCAGCGCGGTCGATGACGGCAGAAAAGAAGTTGCGGAAGTCAGTGGTCGGACCCGGTTTGATTTTAGCGATGTCGGTTTCCAGCTCCTTGCGCAGGGCATCCCACATGCCGGCCGGGATGTAGGCACGTGAGGCAGCCGAACATTTCTGTCCCTGATACTCAAAGGCCCCGCGGATGATGCCGGTCGCCACCTTGCGCAGGTTGGCCGATTTGTGCACGACAATGAAGTCCTTGCCGCCGGTCTCGCCGACGAGCCGTGGGTAGGACTTGTAGCCGGCGATATTCTTGCCGATGGTCTGCCACATGTTCTGGAAAACGCCGGTTGAGCCGGTGAAGTGGACACCGCCAAGGTCGCGGTGCGGCAGGCAGATGTCTCCGATTTGCCGACCGGATCCGGGGATAAAGTTGATAACACCGTCCGGCATGCCGGCTTCCTTGAGGATCTGCATCAGCAGGTACGGGGTGTAGACGCAACTCGAAGCGGGCTTCAGCAGCACAGTATTGCCCATGATCGCCGGGGCGGTCGGCAGGTTGCCGGCAATGGCGGTGAAGTTAAACGGAGCAATCGCCAGCACGAAGCCTTCCAGCGGTCGCTGTTGTACATAGTTCCAGATGCCGGTCGGTGAGATCGGCGGCTGATCGTTGTAGATCTGTTGGGCGAAGTAAACGTTGAAGCGCAAGAAGTCGATCAGCTCACAGGCGGCATCGATCTCGGCCTGGAAGGCGGTCTTGCCGGTGCTCAGCATGCTGGCGGCGTTCATCTGATAGCGATACTTGCCGGCCAACAGTTCAGCAGCCTTGAGGAAGATGGCCGCCCGTTCTTCCCAGCGCAGTGCTTCCCATTCCGGTTTGGCATCCATGGCCGCCTGAACCGCCATTTCAATTTCGGCTTCACCGGCCATATGGTATTCGGCTAACACGTGGCTGTGATTATGCGGTATCACCACCTGGCCGATCTTGCCGGTGCGGACTTCCTTGCCGCCGATGATCAGGGGGATCTCAATCTTTTTTGCCGCGAGCTCAGCAAGGGCTGCTTTTAGCTTGGCCCGTTCGGGGGAACCTGGGGCATAGGAGTAAACCGGTTCGTTGCCCGGGACTGGAACTTTGATGACAGCGTTGTTAAGAAGGTTCATTGGTTGTCCTCTTTTCTGTTGGTTTGTCCCGGCATTTATTCAGCCGCGCATGTCGGGAAAGGTATGGGTACAGCCAAGAGCAAGGAGGGTGCCAAACTCTGTTTTATTGTACAGAACGGGCTTGGGCAGAATTGCTGTTTAGCGATTATAGCAGCTATTTTACGAGTTTTTTTCTTGCTAGCCGAAGACGGATTGTTTTTTTAATGCTGCTGAGGGGAGGGACTGTGCGGCGACTTTGATCTCTGGGTTTATGCATTCGTGCATAGTAGCCACGGCTGGCTATTGTTCGTCGGTAGTCGGTTGGGCGGTTCTCTGGATGGGCTTTAGCTCAAGCCGTGCCGTTTCAGTTTGCGGGCGATGGTTGACTGGTTGACCCCGAGGGCTGCTGCCACCTCCGTCTGGTTGCTAAAGCGCTGCCTGGCGGTTTCCAGAATGCTTTTTTCCACCCGCTCAAGCGCATCCTGCAGGCTCAGCCCTGCTGGCCAGTTGAGGTTGCTGAAATCGAGACTGTCGTTGCGGGTGCCGACCTGGGCAGGCAGGTCGGGTAGGTCAATCAGCTCGGTTTCACTCATGACGACCAGCCGTTCACAGATGTTCATCAATTCCCGGACGTTGCCTGGATAAGGGTAGGCGGTCAGGGCATCGAGAGCAGCACGTGTCAAACGTTTGGGGATACCGGTTTGATGACTGAATTGATCGATGTAGTGCCTGATCAGCGGCACGATGCAGTCGTGTCGTTCGCGTACCGCCGGCACCTGGATCGGGATCACGTTGAGACGATAGTAGAGATCGAGGCGGAAGAGGCCCTGCTCAACCATTTCTTCCAGGTTACGGTGGGTGGCGGCCAGAACCCGGACGTCGACATTCTTGCTGCTGGTGCTGCCCAGGCGAGTGATGCGGCCATCTTCTAAAAAGCGCAGCAGCTTTACTTGTGATGGAAGCGGCAGTTCCGCAATTTCGTCAAGGAACAGGGTGCCGCCGTCGGCCAGTTCAAAGTGGCCTGGTTTCCCGTTCGTCTGGGCACCGGTGAAGGCGCCCTTTTCGTAGCCGAACAGTTCCGCTTCGATCAGTGATTCCGGGATGGCACCGCAGTTAATTTTGATCAGTGGGCTGGCTTTGCGGCGTGAATTTTTATGGATCAGGTCAGCAACCAGCCCCTTACCGACCCCCGATTCGCCGAGCACCAAAACCGAGGAGTCGACGCTGGCTACGCGGATCGCCTGCTGCAGGGCGCGCATCATGGCCGGGCTGCGGGCGATAATCTTCTGTGCGTCCAGTTCGGCATGTTGCATGGCCAGCATCTGCTCGCGGAACTGATCGCGGATCGCCGCCTGTTCCTCCAGTTCACGCTGCAGCGTATCTATTTCGGTGATGTCCCGTTCGCTGACCACGACGCGAATCAGGTCCCCGCCATCATCCAGGACGGGGGTCGCTATTGAGATCAGTTTGCGGCCATCCTTATTTTGCAGCAAGCTGACCCGTTCTTTACTCTGGCTGGCCTCCAAGGCCGCAGACCGGTCGATAAAGCCAGCGCTGATCAGCTCCCGCATATTGCGGCCGACCAGCTGGTCGGCGGGCAACTGGTGGATCCGTTCCGAGGCGGGATTGACGCGGATAACGTTGGCGTTAGCGTCACAGACGAACAGTCCGTCTGACGAGGAGTCGATGATCGTATCCAACTCGCGGGAGAGGGTTTGGAAGGAGGTGAGATTGCGGGTCATCGATTCCAGTTGCTGGCTGTCGACCAGGGTGCAGACGGCCCCCTGGATTTCCCCCTCGATCAGCAGCGGATTGATGTCGACCAGAAATTCTGCGTTCGCGAGGTGTAAAGAGATCGTTTGTTGCGGGATCTGGGCAGCAAGGATTTTTTCTATCTGCGGCCAGAAATCGGGAAACTCCGTCGCCAGGTTGCTGCCGACAGCAATGTTCAGGCGTTGTTTCGCCTGTTTGCTGATATTGGTGATTACCCCTAGCTGATCCACACTTATGATGACGCGCGCAGTGGCGTCGAGCAGAGCGTTCAGGAGATTGTTGTTTGTATCCATCTATTCTCCGGGGTGAAAGTGAAGATATTGCATTATATGCGCAAATGCATTGAGTATGCAATATGGAATACTGGTGGGTTGTGCAGAAGAGCAGACGTCAGGCAGATCAATTCACAAAACAATAAATTTAGTTTTTGTAGACTCTCTATCGACTGGTCAGTAGATTTCCCCATAGAGGTAGTTGGTAGTTTTGAAGCAAGAAAATGGCCCCCCTGTGTCCAGGCGACTTTTTCACCATCCGCCCTCGCTAGCAGGCGTGATTGCCTGTGGTATGAGCCTGACTCATCCTGAGTTTTTCAGATAATATTATTATATCTAACGATTATTTTTCTTATCCACCCCATTAAGACAAAGAATAGTTCAATATTATCAACTACCTATTGGGTCTTGTTCGCTTCTGTTCGGTTCTTTGCATCGCCAGAGGTGTATTTCTTCCGTATACAATGTCCAGCTTTGAAAAAGTCCTTATCTAGCTTAGTCAATCTTTATATCTTAATAAGTTCAGTATCTTGGGTCCTGTTCCTCGGTTTTGTTTCAACCTTGGCACGATCACTGCTGTATAGGAAAGACAAGAATAACGAAACCAAGACAGGTTCTTCCAATGATAAACATGGAGGTCGTCATGAAAAAAAGTCTACGTAACGCTCTTATCGCCCTGTTCGCTTCTTCAACATCTGCTTTTGCTGCTGGGACCGCAAGTACGGAAAGCGGATTGCTGCTCTCCTTGTTCATCGGCTTCTTTGCTTTGATTCTAGTGTGTCAGTTGGTGCCAGCCACCCTGATGTTCATCGGTATGGTTAAAGGGCTTCTCAGCGGCAAAACTCAGGTTCATTACTAGCGTTCAGATTGCTGAAATGTTGCGGAGAAAGGCTGAAGTTATGCAAGGGCTACTGATTGCAAATAAAAACCAGGAAGAAAGAGATCAGTTGGCTGGCATTTTCAGTGATGATGCTTATCACATCACCTCTACCGATTCCGTCACTAGTGGGCTGGAAGGGGTTCTCAACAAGACGATTCAGGTGATCGTGCTCGCAGGTGAATATGATGAGCAGCAGATCGTAAAGCTGGTTCCGTTACTGAAGAAATGTAATCGACATCTTTCGATTATCCTGGTGACCGATGATATCCCGCTCACTCTTATGCGCCGGATTCGTAAAGCGGGGATTTTCTATCATGCGCTCTCCCCTGAAGGAGAAGCGGGCCGAAAAGAGATTCATCAGGCAGTAAATTGTGCTTTTAAAACCTATCAGGCGAATATCAATACGCCCAAAACTATATCCAAGGAGAATACTATGTTGAACGTAAAATCGATCTTCACTACCCTGACTCTGATTCTTATGTCCGTTCCAGCCATGGCTGCTGACACCAGCAAAGTCTATAACAGTGGCATCCTGGTTCTGTTGTTTGTCGGTTTCTGTGCCCTGCTGGTTGTTGCACAACTGCTCCCGGCGGTTATGAATCTGTTTGGCATGACGAAAGAGGCAGCCAAGAATGCTTCGAGCAAAAAGATGCAAACTGCTGGCGCTAAAAAGCACTAGTCATATCCCAACCTGATCTGGCTGGGTAATATTCTGGCTGAGTGGTCACGTAATTAATATCTAGACCAGTATTGCAGTGCAAAAAAAAGACTTCAGGAAAGCCCCGGTTAATTATTGAACCGGGGCTTTTTATCTTCCAGCAATCGGGAAAGTTTCCTTTGCTACTTGTCCTCGCGGAGAGGCCCCAGGGGGAAATGAAAGCCCCCTCCCTGCTTGAGTAAAAAAAGGCCCGGTTGAATCATTTCAGATTCAAGACCGGGCCTAAATTTATCTGGACAGGTTGCGGCTAATGGCCGACAACTTCCGCCTTGGTGGTCAGGATCGGTCGCGGCGTATCTTTTGTCCCTGGTGGAAGAATCGGATGGACGACTTCCGGCATCTCCCCATTCAAACTTTCAAGAAAGACCGAAATCTTCTCGCTTTCCTCTCTTGTCAGTTCAATCCCCAGTTGCGATGAGCCCATAATGCTGACCGCAGACTCCATACTCCAGATCTTGCCTGAGTGGAAATAGGGTTGGGTCAAGGCGAGATTACGTAGCGCAGGAGCACGGAACACGTATTTGTCACTGGCGGTATTGGATAGTTGGAATCGACCAAAATCATCGACGGGACGCACTTCGCTATTCGGAGCCTCCACCAGCCCGAATGGGTAGTAGCCCTGGCCACCTAGATTCACGCCGCTATGACAGCTGTCACAACTCTTTTCAAGGTACAGTTCCAGTCCCTGCTTCTGCTCAGCACTCAACGCCGTTTCATCACCGCGCAGATAACGATCAAAAGTAGAATTTGGGGTGATCAAGGTGGCCTCAAATGCCTCAATTGCTTTGGCCATGTTGTCAAAGGTGAGAGCCTCTTTCGCGTTGGGGAAGGAAGCTTTAAACAACGTCACATAACCGGGAATACTGTTCAGGGTCACCAATACCTGCTCCGGGGTATTGTTCATCTCCACTGAAGCCTGCACCGGACCTTTGGCCTGTTCCGCTAAGTCCTTGGCACGACCGTCCCAGAATTGCGCCAAGTTAAAGACTGCATTATGTACGGTTGGCGCATTGCGTGGCCCCTTTTGCCAACCATGACCGACCGAGGTCTCCTGTAGATCGACACCGGCCAGTCCGACATTATGGCAGGTCTGGCAGCTGATTAATTGAGAGGATGAGAGGCGAGGGTCAAAATAGAGCATTCTTCCCAGCTCGATCTTTTCCGGGGTCAAGGGGTTGTTCTCCAGTGCCGGAGGATGTTGCGGTATCGGCTCAAATATGGTTTGACTCTGCTTCAGTAAACTCTCTTTGGCCCAGATTGGATTGCAGAAAAATACGAAGACAACGCAACAGATCAAAATTCGACTTAGCATTACATGCTCCTTTTTTGTTTGTCCCGCGCGATCAACGGTAGGTTGCAGTGAAACTTTAATGAGTATAGATGCTCCAAAAGGGCTGTCAAAGGGGGGGCTGTGGAAAAGTTAGGTTGCAGTGTTGATTCGTAAATTCGGTTTGACACAGCTTCCTTCCTGCTTTGGAAATGTGTAATTTTTTAGGATCGAAATCCGCTTTATAAATCGGCTGGTGACACAGGGGGGGCAATAAATTCCCTCTTCCAAGAAAGGCCCATGATGACCAGATTATGGGCCTTTCGCGTATTAAATGGGTGGATTATCTGACCGTCAGTGACCCGGCAAAAGTCCTTTAGATATGTAAAAGCCTTATTTGGCAAGACTGTTCACGCGCACCCGACCCATTCGACCAATCTGTCCTTAATTGTTTCAACGGGTAATTTCAAATGGATAGCTGCGGGTTACGGAATCGCTGGCGACCAGGATGGTGACCGTTTCGATGCTGCCACTGAACATCTGCTTGAAGTTGATGGCGTTGCCCTCTTGTTGCCAGGTGGCTCCCGCTTCGCGCAACGGTTCGTCCTGCTGATTGACGGCGCGGATGCTTAACAGCTCTGAGAGTCTGCCCTGAAAGTTCAAGGCGATGCCGCCGTCAGATAATGTTTTCAGCGTCAGGGACTTGCCTGCGATCTGTAGGGTCTTGCCGATATCTCCTCGATTGAGGTGCAGGGTTTTGATGCCGAGCGGCAGGTTCAGCACCAGCTGACCACTGATGCTGCTGATCTGCTCCGGCCGGGTTCCCTGCTTCAGGTAAACATTGCGAATGCCGCCGTAGCCGTCTGAAAGCGCTTGCTCGGGAATGATGTCAATCCAATGAAAGGCCGAGTTTTCGAAGCTGTGCTGGTTGTCGTAGCGGTTCTGCGCTTCGCCGTCCAGCACGTTGTCGATCAGAATTCGGGTCGAGCGACGATGCGACAGGGCCAGGTTGGGCAGGTCCGTGAGATGTAACTTCAGCCACAGATGCGGCTCTAGATCATCGTTCCAGAAATGTTCCGCCGAGAGGGTTGCCGGACCGATATTGACTCCTTGCCGGGGAGTTTCTCGTTGTTGTGTGCTGAGCAGCCGGTCGTAGTCGGTAAGCGTCAGGGGCTCGGGGGGCGGCAGCCTGAGTTGCGGCAGAGGTTGTTCTGCTTGGTTGAGCAGGTGAGTCGGGTCAGAGCCTAATATGCCGGAAATAATCTCCGAGCTTTGTTTTGTCAGCGCGGCCGGGGACAGAAACGGCTGGTTATTGATAAAAAACAACAGCGCCGGGATCAGCATCCAGCCGAGCAGTGCTGTGCTCAAGGGAAGCCACTGCGTCGTTGGCTTTGGTGGCGTGGCTTGCTGCTGGCAGCGCTGCAAATCCCTGTAGAGCTGAAAATAGTAAAACAGACAGAAGGGGACGAGGAGGAGTGTAAAGGAAAAATTGAAAGACGCCCCGATCACCGGCAGTCGGGCAGTGAGGGCCGCAATCGTCAAGGTCCCCAGCAGCAGGAGTAGGGTCCGGGTGAAAACCTGCCACCAATGGCCGCGGACCAGTTGCCGACTTTTTCCCAACGCCTGTAAACCACCGCCCCCTTCTTCGGTGAGGATAAAAAGACTGAAGCAGAACCAGACGCTAAAGATGATCCCTGGAACGATGAGGAGCAGGGAGCCGCCGGCGACGATCAGTCCGAGCAGCAAAGCGAAACCGGTAAATTTCCACAGCTGGCGGCATCCCTGTCGCAGCGAGTCAAAGACGCCGAAATCCTGATTGCAGATGTGGGCAAACAGGCTGGCCGTCATCCAGCCGCTGCCGAGGATCGCGTAGCCGGTGCCAATTGCCACGGCGCTCCAGGCGAGTAAGCGATTGTCCATTGTCATCTGTGGCAAAAAAAGTGCAACGAACAGCAGTGGGGTGAGAATCAGCAGACTGATGAACAGGTAGATACACAGCACGCCCCAGCCCCGCTGGCAGAATGACTCCCAACTGTCGGTCAGCAGTTTGCCGACCCCGGTCAGTTGTCTTACTGTAGCAACGTTCGCGGCAGGCGGAGTTGTTTCTCCATGTTTAAGGCGGAAGGCGCGCCGACAACGGCGGCAGTTGACGCTGGCCCGTTTATCTGCTCGGCGATTATTGGGGATCTCACGCGGGAGCCCACAGTGGGGGCAGGTAATGCGCTGTTGCAGGGGGGGCTTTTCCGTGGTTGTTATCTGCCGGTAGGGCGCAGGATCGAAATTAAAGGATTGGCTGCACTGCGGGCACCGGGCTTCCGTCGGACGAAGCGGTAGCTTTTCCTGGGGAGTGTTGCGCCTGGCGCCGCAATGCGGACAGGTAATAATCGGCATGTGTCGGCCCTGTATTTAATTGAGATTAGAGCGATTCCCAGAATTCTGCGGCTTCTTTCCAGCGTAGCGCCTCATCCATGTCCTGCGGGACCCCGGTCCCCGTTGAGTACATAATACCGAGGCAGTATTGGGCTTTGGTGTGTCCTTGATCGGCGGCTTTGGTCAGCCATTTTTTCCCCTCTAAGGCGTCCCGTTTGATCCCCTTGCCATTGAGATACATAACGCCGAGATTGTACTGGGCATCGGCATTTCCAGATTTGGCGGCCTCAAACCACCAGTGATAGGCCAGTTGTAGATCTTGCGGTGTGCCGTTGCCTTTTGCATAATGATGGGCGAGGGAGACCTGGGCGCGGTGGTGGCCGCGGGTCGCCGCTTGATTGAGCAACACAACGGCCGAAGTCGGATCGTGAACCTCCTCGTTGCCAGAGCTGAACAGCTTCCCGAGACTATAAATTGCTTCCAGATAATTCTGTTCAGCGGCCTTTTGCAGCCATTTGCGCGCTTCGGAATAGCTTTGCAGAACGCCGGTCCCCTTGGCGTACATCAGGCCTAAGTGAAATTGGGCTGTCGGTAGTCCTTGATCGGCCGCTTGCCTGAGCCATTGTCTGGCCTTGGAGTAGTTTTTTTTCACCCCTTTACCGACCAGGTACATGTGGCCAAGGGTAAATTGGACTTTGGGGTTTCCCTGTTCTGCCGCCAGTCCCCACCAGCGCCGCGCTTCGAGAAAGTCTTTTGGAACGCCGTGGCCTTTGGCGTACATCAGGCCAAGATTATATTGACCGTCGGAAAATTTCTGCTCGGCAGCCAAGCGGAACCACTTGAGTGCTTCATCAAAATCAATCGGCACACCATGCCCTTTTATGTGGGCTTGACCGAGCATGTTCTGTGCTCTGGCATAACCTAATTCGGCTGCCTGGCGGTAATATTTGACCGCTTCGGACTGGTTTTCCGCAATCCCTTTGCCGCTGGCATACATGCGCCCAAGCATGAAGATTGCTTGTGGGTATTTTTCCTGCGCGGCGAGTCGAAACCACTTCATCGCCTCGGCATATGATTTTTCCACACCCTTGCCCTGATAATAGCTCATCCCCAGGCGGTAGTGGGATTGCACCATCCCCGTCATTTGCTGTCCCTTCCCGATGCGCTTTCGTTGGATCCTATCACTTTCATATCAATATACGATCTTTAATATAGTTTAAACCAGGACTATACACCAGAAGGACTCCGGTTGGCAGAGAGAAAAAACAGGGAGTGGTAATTGCTCATTGACTCTGCTTGGTTAAAATGGTCAAATAAATGCCATTGTTTATTCCGTGAAGCTGAAAGGATGGTCGCATGGCGGAGCACATAAAACAGGAAATCCTCCTCGAAACCGGTACCAACGAGATGGAGATTATCGAATTTTATCTTGGAACCCAGTCTTTCGGGATTAATGTCCATAAGCTAAAAGAGATTATTCCCTTCGAGGAGGCCGCAGTTACCGTGATTCCAGGAAGTGATACCGGAATGCTCGGGACCTTGCTGTTGCGCGGGAGCACCATTCCTTTGATCGATCTCAAGGCGCATATGGCGCAAAAGGAGAAAGATCTGGAGGGTGATGTGCGTCGGGTTGTGCTGATCTGCGAATTTAATGATCGCGTCAATGGTTTTAAGGTTGATGGGGTCAATATGATCCACCGGGTCTCTTGGAGCGATGTTCAGCCGATGGCTACCTTTATCGACCAATATCGCCCCCGTTTTACCGGTAGTATCAATATTGAGGGTCGCGAAATACTGATTGTTGATCTTGAGCATATCGTCTCCGAATTCGATCCCGAAGCGGCGCTTGATTACGAAGCGGAGCTGCATAGCGAACAAATGGAGGAGAAGGTGCCGCACTCGCGGCAGGGAATGAAGTTGATGATGGCCGAGGATTCGTCGCTGATCCGGGCTGGCATCGAACGGGTTCTAAAGGGTGCTGGTTATACCGACATCGAAGTTTTTGTTGATGGCGAGGATTGCTATCATCGAATCATGGCGGTCAAGCAGCAAGCGGCAGATGAGGGGAAGGGTATTTCGGAATACCTCAATTTGCTGATTACTGATATTGAGATGCCGAAGATGGACGGCCTGACTCTCTGTAAACGGGTGAAAGATGATCCGATTCTTAAAGAGGTCAAGGTGATTCTGTTCTCCTCGCTCATTAATGAACAGATGGCAGTTAAGTGTGATTCGGTCGGTGCCGATGGCTATGCAACTAAACCGCAGATTCCATACTTAGTGCAGATGATGGATGAACACCTGGGAATTGCCGGGACGGTGGGAAAAGAAGACTAAATTTAGATTTTTGCAAAAAAAGCGTGAAAATGAACGGCGCCGGTGGGAATTTTGCACCGGCGTTTTTTTGTATTTTTATCAGCCGATATTTTTTTCTAACCGTTTGCAGACCTTTTCGGCGTCGTGGCGGGCTTGCTCGATCTGGGTTGGGGTCATTTTGTTTTCTAGCGATTTTAGCGCTTTTTGTGCGTCACTGTGGCCTTTATCCGCTGGCAAGCGTAACCAGACTGAGGCTTTGACGTAGTCTTTGGGGATTCCGCGCCCCAAGGCGTACATGCCGCCAAGGTTGTACTGGGCGTCAGTATAGCCCTGCTCTACCGCCTTGCTCCACCATTTGACAGCTTCGGCGTCGCATTTTTCAACCCCGTAGCCGAAAACATACATCACTCCCAGGTTATATTGGGCGGCCGCATTTCCCTGTTCTGCGGCCAAGGTCCACCAGTGCTGAGCCTCCGAATAATCCTGCGGGATGTTGTCATTGTGCACGTAGAAGCTGCCTAAGTTGTATTGGGCGTCAGAATCTCCCTGCTCGGCCGCCAAACGATACCATTTGAGAGCCTCATAGTAATCGGTTTCGACCCCTTCGCCCTTGGCGTACATAAAGCCGAGATTGTGTTGGGCATCAACATGTCCCTGCTCGGCGGCCATCCGGCACCATTTGAACGCTTGCGAGCTGTCGCGCTCGACCCCCTGGCCGAAGGCGTACATCACCCCCAAGTTGTATTGTGCATCGGAGTAGTTCTGCTGGGCCGCCAATCGATACCACTGGATCGATTGTTCATAGTTCTGCTCGGTGCCTTCACCGTTGGCGTACATCAAACCCAGAGTGTATTGGGCATCAACATGATTCTGTTTTGCCGCTAAGTGACAGTATTGCAAGGCCTCTTTTTCATCAGCTTCGATGCCTTGACCGAAGGCAAGCATCACCCCCAGATTGTATTGTGCATTAGCATCACCCTGTTCTGCTGCTTTACGGTACCAGTAGACTGCTTTGCTATCATCCTGCGCCACGCCATTTCCCTGTTCGTAAAGGTAGCCGAGCGCCAACTGCGCATTGACATGCCCTTGCATGGCAGCGCGCTGATACCAGTCGGCCGCTTCGCTACAGTCCTGAGGGGCGCCTTCGCCTTGCTCGCACATCCGTCCGTAATTATATTGGGCGTCCGCTTTGCCCTGCTCTGCAGCCAAGCGGTAACGGCCTTCAACGATAAAGGCTGAACTCGTCATGGTGGCTCCTCAAGGGAATTCATTACTCATTAAGGTGAATCGGCAAGCAATTTAACAGATTTAATCGAGGGGTGCAAATGTCCCGACTGGAGAAATGAAAACGGGAGCCCTGCTGAGCAGCAGGACTCCCGTTTGTAGGAGGGCCGTCGTTTAGGCCATAAGATAATAATTCTTTGTGATCAGTCTTCCGTCTTAAATCGACCAAGCAAATCCTGCAGACTGCGAATGTGCTGGTAAATTAGTTTTGAGTTCTCTGCCACACGTACCGAGGTGTTGCCAATGTCGGCAGTCGACAATTTTACCGAATCGGCGTGGCCTGCGACCACCGCAGAAGTAGTAGACTGTTGCTTGGTTGTGTCGGCAATGCTGTTGATATTTGTAGAAACTCCGGATATTGCTCTGACGATATCACTCATCGATGTGCCGATTTCCTGCACTGACATGGCGCCGGTCTGTACTCCTTCAGCATTGGCTGACGACTGTTCGATGGCATTTTTGGTATCTGCTTGTACCGATTCGATCATGCCACCGATCTCTTCTGCTGCTTTAGCCGATCGTGCGGCCAGGTTACGTACTTCCTCGGCAACGACAGCAAAACCCTTGCCAGCAGAACCTGCTCTTGCTGCTTCCACGGCGGCATTCAATGCCAGCAAGTTGGTCTGGAACGCTATCTCCTCAATGGTTTTAAGAATTTTACCGATCTCAGCTGAACTTCTTTCCAGCGAGCTCATCTGGCCAGTAAATATCTGAGTTTTTTCGTAAATAGCGTCCATATCGCTAACGATCTCAGTCACTCTGCTCAGCCCCTGTTCGGCTAACTGGGTCGCTTCTTGTGCCTGTGAGACCACCCGATTGTTGGCATCGACCACCGATTCCACGGAGCTGCTGAGTTGTGCGGCTGCCATGGCAGTGCCGTCTGCTCCGGCACTCAGATCATGAACGGTCTGTTCTGTCTGTGTTGCAGCCTGCGAAAGATCGTTGGCCGAAACGTCCAGATCGCTGGCTAAAGATTTGATTGGCACGAGGATGTCGGCAATTTTCTGCATCAATTGATTCAGCAGCGAACTGATTTCACCAAGCTCACTCTGGTTAACCGGCAGTCGTTTGGTCAGGTCACCTTCGCCCGAGACGATCTCGCCCAGGCGCTGTTGTAGGCGACTGGTCGGTTTGGTGAGTGCATAGCGGATAAAAATGATAACCAGTACGATCAAAAAACAGACGGCTACCAGGGCATAGAGCAGGTAGTTGATTTTGCTCTGCTGCATCTGTAAAACGCTCGAATAATCGGCGGAAATCTTGAAGTAAGCGGCCATTGAGCCAACCTTGCCCGCATGATCTTTGGCGACAATCCCATCATGGCAACGCAGGCAGGAAGAGACGACCGGGATACCGATAAATTCCTCATGGACATCGCCCTGTAAGCGGACAAAGTGTGACGTACGCTGTTGGGCCAGGTCATGGATCAAGTCGTTATCAAGCGACTGCTTGGGTTCTTCACCGCTGCTTGAGTAATGGACTATGCCATCTTCGGCATCAATCAGCTCGACCTTGCGGACGATCTCACCCGCGGCCATTTCCAACTGATCCTGAAACAGCCGCATGTTGCCGCTTGTCAAGGGTACGCCCAGGCTGCGGACAATGGTACCGGTCTGCTCACCAAGCATGGTTTCAATGGCCGGTTCGACCAACTTGCGTGAACTGTATTCCCAGCCGAAAAAGCCTGGAATACTTGCGATCAGCATGGCAATGATGACAAAAACAGTGAGCCGGAAACTGGTTTTATGCATGAGATGTTTCATGATTGCCCCCCTTTATTCATCAGGGTTCGCCAGTCGATATACTGCATATTTTCCGGTGCCGTGAACATCGCGTCATCGACCTTGGCAAAGAAGCCAGGGTGTGCACATCCCTTGCAGCCGAAACGCGCCTCGACGCACCAGTTGGCTCCGTCGTTCCACTTGCGACTTGGACAGATCTGGCGATGGGTGACCGTCCCTTTGCAGCCGACCTCGAACAGGCAGCCTTCGTCACCAGGATAGGAGGCAAACTCCTTTTTCTCATAGTAACCACGTAATGGGCAGAGATCGTGAATCAGGTGATCATAGAAACGCAGTGGTGAAAGCTGTTTGTTCCGCTCCGGAACCTTGCCTGTCAGGGCGACATCCAGGACCGTACCGACGATCTCAATCGGATGAACCGAGCAGCCCGGCAGGGTGATAACTTTACTGGCGATCTTTTCGTCGCTCCAGCGGCAGTATTCTTTCAAAAATTTTGGAATCGACACCGCCCCGGTACTGTTTCCGGCGGCAGCAGATATACCACCGAAGCTGGCACAGGTCCCGGCGCAGAGGATCAGACCAGCAGATTCAAAGGCCTGCTTGCCGAATTCGGCAGCGGTTTTACCGAACGAATGAGAGGTTTGTAGATTGCCCAGCGGGATTGCACCTTCGGCGACGATGACATGGCCCCCTTCATCTACTACCGTCTCCCAGATGTGATGATACTCTGCGCCGGAGGCGAAGGAGAGGTTTGGATGGGCGACCACATTAACCAGTTCAGTGATAAACTGCAGCAGGTCACCGGCATTCAAAAAGCTGGTGCTGCAA
The DNA here is from genome assembly GCF_055389805.1 of Desulfuromusa ferrireducens. Taxonomy (NCBI): domain Bacteria; kingdom Pseudomonadati; phylum Thermodesulfobacteriota; class Desulfuromonadia; order Desulfuromonadales; family Geopsychrobacteraceae; genus Desulfuromusa; species Desulfuromusa ferrireducens. Next base: position 503,832 of record NZ_AP042415.1, on the reverse strand, counting down.
CCGGTACAATCCTGATTTTGTAACCAGGCGACTTTCGGTTTCTGACTCGCCGGCAGATTGAGGAAGGCCTCGACCTGTTCGACAGGGATTGCCAGAGCTGCCAGTAGTACACTTGCTCTTTTTAGAAACTCTCTTCTGTTCAGCATTCCCGTCTCCTGGTCAATGGATCGAACATGCCATGCATGGATCGAAACTGTGGGTTGTCCGCATCACTTCGAGGTTGGTTGCTACTCCCTGATAGGCCGCTGGTAAGCCTTTCATTGCCGCTTCAGCCGGCCCTCCCGAAGGGGAGAAGTTCCAGGTTGAAGGCACGATCAGGTCGCTCTTGACGATGACGCCCTTATCGATTTTGTAGTAGTGCATCAGGGCTCCACGACCCGCCAGGCCATATCCCCAGCCTTCACCGCTGAAATCGCCGTTGGGATTCCAGGCCTTGATAAAGGGTTCACTGCAGTGCTTCGCCAGGTGGGCAATAATCTGTTCACTGTACTCCAGCAGGTTCAGACACTCGACGCCGCGGGCTAGTAGCCGGCACATGTTTGATGAGCCGAGTCGGCCGCCGAGGCTGGAGACGATATCGGCAAAGCGCTGATCTTTGTTGACGATCAGTCGGGCTAACGGGCCAACTTCCAGCGGTTGTCCAGCGTAACGTGGTGCCTTGACAAAGGTGTAGGCGCCAGATTTATTGGTGTCGTAACCGCCACTGTGGTCATAGTAGGATTTGTCGACCTGTTCGCTGACCTTTGCTTGCGAAAACTGTTGATGTTTTCCGTTTATGACCACACCACCACGAAACATGGAGGAGCCATCGGGGTAGAAACAGCTTGGATTGGCCATGAAGTTGTCACCACCGTTGCCGAACTCGAAATGTTCCGGGAAAAATTTGGCGATGGCGATAGCATCGCCCAGCAGCGTGTTCTCGACAAAAGCTCTTGCCTCTTGCAAGGTTGCTGCAAGCTGGCTGAGTTTCTCCGGGGTGATATCCGTGGTCACCCCGGCCGGAGTAATCGAATGCGGATGGGGGGCCTTGCTGCCGCAAACGGCAATCGAGCGGTGGACCTTCTGAATAACACCCAGAGCGTCCAGGTAGTGCGCCAGCAGGGCCTGGCAGGTCGCACTGTCTTCGATGTATTTGCCGCCCGGGTAACTGTTGACTAGGCCGAAGGTATTCGACTTGACCGCCTTGATGACGCCTTGGACCTTTTTGTTATTGCCGCTGTAATCGGCGGCTTTGATAACATTGAACCAGTCGGGGCCAGTCAGGAAGTAGGTATGCAGGATGTGATCGGACACCAGGTGCGTGGCGACGGTCAGTTCGCGCATCAACCGTCCGTTGGCGGTCGGTGTTATCGAGGTGGCTTTTTCAAAAGCCTTGTTGGCGGTCTCGGCGTGGACATGCCAGCAGACGCCACAAACCCGTGATACGGCGATGGTTGCATCCATCCAGCGTCGGCCGACCAGGAAATTCTCAAAACCGCGCGCCATGGTGCCACGTACCTTTGCCTCGGTGACCACATTGTTCTCAACCGTCGTTATGATTTCCTGGTGACCCTCAATGCGGGTGACAGGATCAACGACAACTGTTCGGCTCATATATCCCTCCCTATTGCTAGGATGATTTTATTGGTGGAACGTGGAGTTCATGTTGGTTTTTCTTTGTCCATTTGGTGCATTTCCTCTTTTTCGGAATTAAAAAGCCGCCCATAATACGGCGCGGTATCAATAATAATTATCTCTGATTATGGTTTGTGGATTGCTGACGACAGATTATTTATCCTTGATCATTAGAAAATCTAATCTAATTTCCTGATGATGTAAAGTAGTTTATTGCTTTTTTTTAATTTTTCTGTTGATTATTTAGGTGTTGAAGTATTCGGGTAGGACGATGTTCTATTGATGGGCCAGGGAGAGTGAATAAAAAAAAGGAGTTCACTTAAAAAGTGAACTCCTTTGATTTTTATTGGTTGCGGGAGAAGGATTTGAACCTCCGACCTTCGGGTTATGAGCCCGACGAGCTACCAGACTGCTCCATCCCGCGACAACGAAGCCGGACACTAACGGAAAAGAATCAGAAGGTCAACAGTTATTTTGTCGATTGGTTGTGTTGCTGGTCATGATGGTGTAGAAACATCGTCTGCAATCTCATTTACCGGTAAGGATATAGATTTGATTCAAGCGACGATTGAACTTGATAGGGCTCTGGAGATGCGCCGCACTGGCGCACTGCTGGTGGATGTGCGCACCCCGGCTGAGTTTGCCGAAGCGACCATTCCCGGTGCTGTCAATGTACCGATTTTCAGTGACGAGGAGCGGGTCCGGATTGGTACTCTTTATAAGCAAGAAGGGAAAGGGGTTGCCCGCAAGCTCGGTATCGAACTGGTGGCGCCGCGAATTCCGGCGCTACTGGAGCAGATCGAAACCGCCCGGTGCGGGCACAAGGGGCCGGTTGTCGTTTTTTGTTGGCGTGGCGGGATGCGCTCATTGGCGATGACCAGTTTTTTGAATCTGGCCGGTATTCATGCCCGGCAATTGGTCGGTGGGCATAAGGGCTTCCGCAGTTTGGTCTGTAGCTATTTCGATACCCAGCATTGGCCGCCGATCTATGTTCTGCGCGGTTTGACCGGGGTTGGCAAAACCAAGGTGTTGCAGCGGCTGGACGAACAGAGTTATCCGGTCATTGATCTGGAGGGGCTGGCTAACCATCGTGGCAGTGCCTTTGGCGCGCTCGGTCTGCAACCGCAACCGGGGCAAAAGAAATTTGAAGCCTTGCTCTGGGATCGCCTGCAGCAGCTCGAATCGTCAGCCTATCTGGTCACCGAAGGCGAAAGTTTGCATATCGGCCGGTTGATGGTGCCGAAAAAGTTTCATCAGGCGATGCAGGTGCAGACCAGTCTCTGGCTGACGGCTTCGCTGGAATTCCGAACCCGCATCATCCTCGATGATTATCCCGCTCTTGATGGCTTGCGCGAGCAGTTTGAAAGGCCGATCTGCGCGCTTAAGGAAAAGCTCGGCAATCAGGTTGTTAACCAACTGCTCGATTTGTTGCATGCGGGGAAATGGGAAAAGCTGGTCTATGAATTGATGGTTCACTACTACGATCCGCTCTACCTGCATACCCTTCCCCCGCAGCGGGTTGAGATCGATCTGGAACCTTTTACCGCGGGGGTGCAACGGGTTGCCGCCGCCCTTGACCGTATGGCCGCCGGCTAGTATTTCTTTTCCGCCACCTTGTCCCGGAATCAACAGGGGGTTATCCTTGAACAATATGTGAGGATAATCCGATGTCTGATCTGTTCAAAGCGTCCGCAAGCATCTCGCCGTTGTTCGTCAACCGCTTTAAGGTTGATGATGCCGCGCCCTTTAAGCGTCATCTGAACCGTCTTGAGGTCGAAATCGCCCGAGAGGATTACGGCGGCTTGAAACGGGTCGAGCTGCTGGATCCACCCCCTCGGGCAGAATTCTATACGCCGCTGATTGAGTTGACCGAACGGTTATTGCATACCACGCAGAATAATTATAACCGTCAGCTTCTGCTGCGACTTGGCATCCGGGTTTATCTGGATGTCGCTCGCTATCACGTCTATTATCGTCTTCCCGATCGTTGCATCCGCTTCATCCCCGCTTGGCGCGAACAAGTGTTGAACAAGTTTTTCGCCGAACTGCCGCGAAATGACACCGAATGGCAACCCTGCCCGCAGCTTTTGCCCGATTTCCGCTGTAAATTTCTCGCTGATGAGGCTGGCGGAACCCTGTTGTTGCAGGGGGATAAGGCCGATCCGAAATTGCCCTTGTTAACCGTCAGTCACGGTCCCTACGATCCTCACACCCTGGAAGTTGCGCTCTATTTTCTGCGCTATGGCAAAGGGCGAGCGGCGATGATTAACCTCGGTTTTTCCGGTCGCGAGCCGCTGACTGACGGTAACCAGCAGAAGCTTAAAGAGTGGGGCGTGCCGCTTAACCCGAGTAATATTGATGTCATCTATCCTTATGTCGATGCTGGTGGTCACCCTTATTGTTATAAGCATGAGGAGGGGCTGTGTCGTTACATCCATCAGCTTGATGGTCGGCTACCGGAGTTGATTGTTGATGTCCACGGTTATGTCGGAACCCATGCCGAGGACGAGCGGGTGCTGGTCGGCATGGGTGGCCTGCCGCCCTTTCCGCAGTTGGATGAATTAGGGCAGACGCAGTTGCGGGGCGATGTGGTGCACATGCAGCCGAATGGTCGCTTGCGCAGTGGCTTGCAGATGGTTCGTGACCTCTCCGAAGAGATTTACCTGCAGCTCTGCGCTGCACCGCATCGTGGCTATCATTTTGGCATGTTGGGTGGCTTGCAGTTGATCGGTCGCTGTTTTGATCCGCGCGAAGAAGTCTCCAGTCTACTATCCGGAGAGGAGCGCAGCTTTTTGCCGACGGAAAATATCCGCTGGCTGCCGAGTGCCGGGGCCAACGCCAAACAACGGATTGAGGCGTGTAAATTAAGTTCCCCGGCCCTGTGTCTGCACGTCGAAATTCCGACCCGGATTCGCCGCCAGATTGCTTTGAAGATGAAGCAGCAGGCGATCAACGACTCGCTCACCTCCAGCGGGATTTAACGGGGGCTGATGAAAAGCACCCATCTGCGGCGTTGCTCTTGATTGCGTCGCTGCGACGTAGCTTGCGCTACGCCTCACTCCGAAATCTGCGCGCGCCTTGCATCTGGGCACTTTTGATCAGCCCTCGGGTAGGTGCGTAATTGGGAGTGAAGTTGATTGGTCTTCCCCCCCCCCCCTCTGGTTTCGCCGCAGTGGAGCGATCGATTTGGGAGGTTTCCCGCGAGGTTAAGCGCAGCGCATGTGAGCGGCCCCAAATCGATTGTGTAACGGAGGTTCCCGCGCAGCGGGCGGAACCAGTGGGGCGCGTTTTTCTGCTTACTCTTTTGCCGCGCAGCAAAAGAGTAAGGTGTCGGGCGGGGGCGCAACCCCGCGACCCAGACTTTGCTTTGGTTTGGTTGAAAAAAAACGGGGACAGAATTAAATTCCATCCCCGCTGTCGTTTGTTTTTTGTCAATTAAATCAGAACGGCCGCTTATTCATCCCCTCCTTGTAAACCCCAGTAAACGGACTCATCACCATCGTGATTCCCTTAACAAACCCCTTGTCCGGCACCTTGATCGGCGTAATCACCTCACCATCATATTTGCCGTAAGGCTCACCGGAGCGCGGCATGTCCCAAGCGTGCATCCGCGCTGCCAGATAATATTCGCCGCCTTGCGGCAGATACAGGGTGAACTCGCCTTTTTCGTTGGTCAGCCCCGAAGCGTAATCGGGCAGCCGTTGTATGTCGCTGTTGGTGTAGGCAATGGCAAAGCTGCCCGACATCGGTTGGCCATCGACATCGACCAAAATGCCGCGGATGCCGGTTTCAGTAACTGCGGCTCCGAGCCCTTGCTTGAAAAACATCGGTGCCCCCATGTTGATCATTGGCAGGTCGATTTTACTCAGCTTGCCGGCTTTGATCTCCGTCAGTAGCCGCGCATCCTCAGAAAAATAATCACCGGTAGAAATCGGCCCGGTGGATAATCCCGAGGTTCGTTTGCGCGCCACCACGTAATAGTTGCCAGGGGGGACATCGATACTGTAATTGCCGTCAGCACCGGTTGGGCTGGAGATATAGGTTGATGGGCCGAGCAAGTTGGGTGCGTGGCTTGGGTAGACATTGACGTAAGCACCGCTGAGCGGCTGGCCGTCTTTTTTCAGGATGACCTTTCCGGTCAAACCGCTGCGTCCATTGCCGTCAACATAACTGGTTTGGTTGGCCATCGGCCCGCAGGCTGCGAGCAAAAAAAGGAGCAGGCAGGTGAACAGGTAGCGCATATCGGTCCTCCATCGCTTGTATTATAAAAGGTGGTTGCTTGTGCCATCGGCAGATAGAAACTTTACCAATTCTATCTGCTTGACGGTAATTGTCAAAAAAACTCTAAGAGGGTGGTATTATTTAATCCGAATGTAAAAAAGAATCTATGATATCGACTTGTTAGCGGGGTGTTTTTGCCCATCGTTCGACGGTCGAAAGAAAGGAAGTCAGCATGGAATTGTCGATTAAAAAAGGGGCTGCGTTAAAGCAGAAAACCCCTTGTTTGATAGTGGGCGTTTTTGAAGGCAAGCTAAAGGACCCTCTGCTGCAACAGCTTGACAGCGGCGTTGATGGTGCTTTTAGTTTGGCTACGCGCAGCAAGGAGTTTACTGGCCGTACGGGGGAGACGCTGCTGCTGCATACCGGTAAAAAAGTAGCGGCGGAGCGGGTTCTGCTCTATGGCCTCGGCAAAGAGCGGTCGGTCGGGTTGAACAGTCTGCGACAGGCAGCCAGTAGTGCTGCCCGGTTTTTAGCGGAGAAACAGCTGGGGAGTTTTCTGCTGGCGCTGCCGCAACTGGAGGTGAAAAAAAGCAGTTTGACCGAGCGGGTGCAAGCGGTCGCCGAAGGAGCGTTGTTGGCCGATTATCGGTATGATCGCTACTTTTCTGAAGATCGCCCGGGCAAGCCGGCATTGCTGGATAAAGTCGGTTTGCTGATTGATGCCAAGGGGAACCTTGCCGAGGCAGAATCGGCACGGCATGATGCTGAAGGCATTGTCGCTGGGGTCTGTTTTGCGCGTGATCTGGTCAATGATCCCGGGAATCTCAAGACGCCGCGATATATGGCGATGCAGGCGGTTGCCATGGCAGAACGGGACGGGTTAAAGGCCAAATTGCTCGACCGTAAACAATTGGAAAGGGAAGGCTTTGGAGCCATGCTCGCGGTGGCCCAGGGCAGCGTACAGGAACCTTATCTGATCGTTCTTGAGTACCGCGGCGGCACGGAGGATGCCAAGCCGATCGCCTTGGTCGGGAAGGGCGTTGTGTTTGATTCCGGCGGAATTTCATTGAAGCCGTCGGAAAAAATGGATGAGATGAAAATGGATATGGGCGGCGCGGCAGCGGTCCTTGGCACCATGCTGGCGGCGGCCCGGTTGAAGCTGCCGGTCAACCTGCTGGCGGTGGTCCCGGCGGTTGAAAATATGCCCTCGGGAACAGCTATCCGTCCCGGCGATATCCTGACCTCGCTTTCCGGCAAAACGATTGAGGTGCTTAATACCGATGCTGAGGGGCGTTTGATTCTGGCCGATGCCTTGACCTACGTCGAACGTTATCAGCCTCGGGTGGTTGTTGATGTGGCGACCCTGACCGGAGCGGTTATTGTTACTCTTGGCAATCATGCTGCGGCCGTTCTTGGTAACCACGACGGATTGATCCGCCAGTTGCTTAAGGCGGGAGAGCGCAGCGGCGAGAAGCTATGGCAGTTACCGCTCTGGGAGGAATATGCCGGACAGATCAAGAGTGACTTTGCCGATGTGAAAAATACCGGTGGCCGGGGTGCAGGAACCGTGACTGCCGCAGCATTTCTACAAAAATTTGCCGATGATTATACTTGGGCACATTTGGACATTGCTGGAATGGCGTGGGAGGAGAGCGGCAAGGCGGGTCGGCCGAAAGGGGGAACTGGTTTCGGTGTGCGGGTTTTGATTGAGTATCTGCGTGGTGCTGCAAAGTAGGTTGGCTCGTTGCCGGGTGTCGCATTGCTTCACCCGGCAACGAAATCAATCCAATCTTAAATAAAGTGAGGCGACCGTTTCATCGCGCTGTGTGATTTAAGCTCTTCCGATGCAGACCCGCTTCAGCCAGCCCCGGGCGTATTTTTCCTGAGTTGGGCTCTTGCGCATATACTCGACATAGTGCATCCCCTGCAGGATGTTGACAATTTTTAGCAGGTGCTCAGGTGGGTCTTTGGCCAGATATTTATTGAGGGCGGCCAAGGTTCCCGATCCTGTTTACCGTCTTCGAGGATGTCTTTAAAGCTTTTTTGATTGCGATTGAGCAGGTTCAGTCCTTCCTGAAGGAAACGTACCGCACGATGTACGCCCATATTGACGCCGGTGTCGAACAGCTCCTCGGCTAGCTCCTGCGAAGCAATCGCATCGCCCTGAAACCTGTCCCAGTAATTATGTTTGTAAAAATCCTGAATCTGCTGTTGTAGCTTATGGTCATTTCCCAGTAAGCTGTTCAATTGACGGCGGTTGCTGGACTGTTGTTTGATTCGGTCGATACTGCTCCAACCTGACCAGCTGGGATGGTAGCGACGAGCAACGCCCTTATAGGTTTCGCCGCCAGCGTCATCGGGATCGAAGCCGTAGCCTCCCTCGTGACCGAGAGTGATCTGAAATGCTGCCTCGAAGTTTGCCATTTAAATTCCCTCCTTTGAGTCGGAACTTATAGCGCCATCTCAAGTGTTTATCATCGGGCTCATTAAAATCAAGCGCGAAATGTGCTGTGGTTGAGAAATTGGTCTGTTTTGTATGGGAAAAGGTTGTCTATTTAGCCGGAGCTTGTCTCTGCAGTGGTGACTTGATTTATCAAAGGGAACGACCTCGATCGGAACAGGCTTTTTTGCCGGGACTATTCGTTCCCGAGAGCTTTCCGCTCCCTTGACATCGTGGTCAAACTGTTGCTAAATTGCGGCGTTCGGCGGGTTGTATTACGCGCTGAAAAAGTCACAAGGGTCCTTGATCAATCACCAACGACCACCGTCGAAAGTTAATTGCGACGGGATGGAGTCAAAAATAATGCGTTCTTCCGATTTGCCGCTGGAAACCGATCTGCCGAAGGGGGTTAAGGACTTCCTGCCGCTCAAGGCGGCCAAAGCCGATTTTCTCCAACAGCAGCTACGCCAGGTTTTTTCCGCCTGGAGTTTTCATCCGGTGATCACTCCGCAGCTCGAATTCCTTGATGTCCTCGAAAGAGGGCTGGGGGAGGGTTTGCGTGATCGCGCTTTCCGCTTTGATGATCGCCAGAGCGGTCGTCTGGTTGCTTTTCCTCCCGACATGACGCCGCAGATCGCTCGGATTGCCGCGACCCGCATGCGTGAGCGTCCCTTACCGTTACGGCTTAGTTACAGCGGGCGGGTGTTGCGGCACACTGAACAGCAGGCGGGTAAAGATCGCGATATCTTCCAGACCGGCGTCGAGTTGATCGGTCTTGATGGTCCCGAAGCGGATGCCGAAATGATCGCCATGGCGGTCGAGGCGTTAACCGCAGTGGGCGCCGAAGGGTTCACTATCGATATCGGGCAGGTCGATTTTTTCCGTGGCGTGATGGACGGACTGCCCCTTGAAGGGCGGCAGGCGGATCTGGTCGCTGACGCGATCCTGCGCAAAGACAGTTCTGAGTTGCAGGCATTACTTAAAGATGCCGACCTTGATGACGCCGCTCGCGAAGAGGTTCTCGCTCTGCCGCGGCTGTTCGGTGGCCGTGAAGTGTTGCAACGTGCCGAGCAAGTGGTCCGCAATGATCGCTCGCGAAAAGCGCTGGAGAATCTGGCCCAAGTGCTGGATGTGCTGGAAGTCTATGGTGTGCTCGATCACGTCACCGTCGATCTCGGCGAACTGCGTGGTCTTAATTATCACACTGGAATTACCTTTCAGGGCTTTCTCCCCGGGGTTGGTCACGCGGTTTGCAGTGGCGGACGCTACAATAATCTGATCGGTCAGTACGGTTTTTCTGCTCCGGCAACCGGTTTTACCTTCGACCTGTTGCAGCTGTTGTTTGCCCTTGATAAGTCTCTTGATAAGCGGGTTGTGCCGGGCAGTGACCTATTGGTCTTTGCCGCTGGAGAGCAGCTTCGGCCAGCTCAGCAATTGGCGCACAAGCTGCGCCAGCAGGGTTATTCCGTGGCCCGCGATATTCTTCCGCGGGAACAGGCTGCGGCCCATGAATATGCCAAGCGGATGAATTTTAAATACCTGGCGGTGGTTGCCGCCGAAGATGAAAATGTCGAGTTGATCTGTCTGGCCGATGGACAGAGCCGACAGGTTGCTTGGCAACAGGTCTATCGGGACGGATTTGAGCTTTAATCATCCATACGAAACCGGTCATTTTGCAGACCGGAAAAACAGGAGTTATAAAATAATATGGCCAACGTAATTATCGTCGGCGCCCAATGGGGTGACGAGGGCAAAGGGAAAATCGTCGATATCTACACCGAGAATTCCCAGGCAGTGGTTCGTTTTCAGGGTGGTAACAATGCTGGGCACACACTGGTGGTCGGTGATGAGAAGACCGTCCTGCATTTGATCCCTTCGGGGATTTTGCATGAAGGCAAGCGTTGCATGATCGGCAACGGCGTAGTCCTCGACCCGAAGGTTTTTCTCGAAGAAATCGAAGGTCTGAAGAAAAAAGGCTACCTGAAGGATGACCGCCAGTTGATGGTCGACGGTGCCGTCAACCTGATCATGCCCTATCATAAAAAAATCGATATCGCTCGCGAGATAAAGGCGGGCGGCAAGAAGATCGGCACCACCGGTCGCGGTATCGGACCAACTTACGAGGATAAAGTTGGTCGGCGCGGCATTCGGTTTGCCGACCTGCTTAAGCCGGAAACCTTCAAGCGCAAACTGCGCGAGGTTCTGCCGGAGAAGAACTTCTATCTCGAGCAGTACCTGGGAGAGCAGCCATTCTCCGAAGATGAGATCGTTGAGGAATATCTGGGCTACGCCGACAGGCTGCGTTGTTACTTGGGGCGTGCTTCGACCAGTGTCGACCAGGCCATCAAGGCCGGGGAAAATGTGCTGTTTGAAGGCGCACAGGGCAGTCTGCTGGACATTGATCACGGCACCTACCCCTACGTCACCTCTTCCTCAACTGTCGCTGGCGGAGCCTGTACCGGCGTCGGTATCGGTCCGCATCTGATCACCGATGTCATCGGTATCTCTAAAGCTTATGTCACTCGCGTTGGCGAAGGGCCTTTCCCGACTGAGTTACATGACGAAATGGGTGAACAGCTGCGTGCCACTGGCCACGAGTTTGGTGCCACCACCGGTCGTCCACGCCGCTGTGGTTGGCTCGACGTTGTCGCTTTGCGCGAAGCTGTGCGCACCAACGGTCTGACCGGCATTGCCCTGACCAAGCTCGATGTACTTAACGAACTGGAGACCATCAAGGTCTGCACCGCCTACAAGTACGGTGAGCAGCTGATCGAAGAATTTCCGCAGGACTACGATGTGCTCAAGGAGTGCACCCCGGTCTATGAGGAAGTCGCCGGCTGGCAGCAGGATATCAACTCACTCACTAGCTACGATGACTTGCCGCAACAGGCGCGGGATTATGTTGATAAGATCGAAGCCTGGACCGAAACCCCAGTCGTTCTGGTTTCGGTTGGGCCGCGACGCAATGAAACAATTCAGCGGACTAGTCCGTTTTCGAAAAAAAGCTAAAAAAGATCAGAAAAGGGTTGACCCGTAAAATCGATTCACGTATAAAGTGTCTCCGTTGCACGAGCCGGTAGCTCAGTTGGTAGAGCATCTGACTTTTAATCAGATGGTCGTGGGTTCGATCCCCCCCCGGCTCACCATTTAAATGTAGCATCCTGCGGGTACATTTCCCGCAGGGACTTAGCAGTTTTAAGTCCCTATCGTCTAGCCTGGCCCAGGACACCGCCCTTTCACGGCGGCGACGGGGGTTCGAATCCCCCTGGGGACGCCACATTGGAAAAAGCCTCTTCTGAGAAATCGGAAGAGGCTTTTTTTTCGTTTAGGTTGGCTCTAGGTTGGTTAGTGGTTTCTTAGATTGACTCTAGATTGAAAGAAAAAGAGTCCAGCCAAGCGGAGGGGGGGCGTGTCAGAACTCTTCAGTTTGGAACGTATCGATCCTCTAGGTTTGTCAAAATGCTGATTAAGGGGCAAGGTGAGGGTAGGGCATTCACATTCGTGGAGAATGGGTATCACGCTTGACCCAGATTGGATCTGTCCCCTTTGTCCAGAAATTCACCCCAGCATATCTAATATGAACACTATGACTGAAGAATATATCTCGCTCACGAATATGCACCCGTACCAGCGCTTGCTCAGTTATCCCGACAATAATCCTGAGCAACAAGCGTATTACCGGCAGCAACTACACCAACTAGGGGTCGAATGCTTACTGGCTGCAGGACCAGTACGGCTGGCCGGGTTACCACTACTGGGAGTCGGTTATTGCGGGCTGGTGATTGCCGGAATTTGGCACGGGCGAGCGGTCGCCATCAAACTGCGCCGCCGCAGCTGTCGGCAGGCCAACCTGGATGAGGAAGCGCGCATCCTGCGGCAGGTGAATCTTCTCAACATAGGGCCACAGCTCCACTGTCAACAAGATGATCTGCTGGTCATGGAGCGTTTGAACGGTCAGCCTTTGGGGCGCTGGTTGCAGCATGTGAGCCCCGAAGACGCTCCTGAATTATGCCGCGTGCTCCAGCGCTTACTCTGGCAGGGATTTTATCTCGACGCAGCGGGGGTTGACCACGGTGCCCTGCGCTGTGCCGCAGAGCATGTTTTTATTGACGGCGAGAGGCTGACCATAATCGACTTCAGCCATAGCAGCACTAACCGTAACCCCAACAATGTGACCTCTCTGGTCTCCGGGTTGTTTTGGGGGACCCGCTTAGCGCAAGACATTCGCAGAGTTCTGCTCCTGCCCGAGCGTGACGCCTTGTTGCCATGGCTGCGAGATTACAAAAAACAACCAGACCGTTGCAACTTTCAGGCATTATTGCATGCCCTCAGTCTGGATGAGCAGGATATCTAGAGAGGGCTTTGCATGGGATAGGGTCCTTATCCGATGGGCATTACTGGAAGTGGCGATATTCAGAACATGTTCGATCTGGCCGACTTTCTGACCGTCAAAACAATACTGAACAACTTACAGGACACTTTCGGCGGGGCGAGGATTTCGGGCAGAAATCACCCTATCTCTATGTCCAATAAGTCGACACTTGCAGTAATCCAGGAGCTGGGAGCCCACTGTCAAAACTTACAAGCTTTGTTAATCGGGCAGAATGCTCAGAATTTCGTTACAAAAAGTAAAATCCTGACTTTTAGGATACCGATATGTTCGATTTATCCTTTCTGGAAACCCGCAGCCTAACTAAACAGGCTGAAGATTATTTTTTCTGGCAGTGGAACAATACACAAATAGCCAACGAAATAATATACTTGGACGAACTGTTCCAGTCCAGATGTTGCCATCTACAGGTAAAGGAAGTTAAATCGAAAACTCATCAGGGAAATCTTTTGGCTCAAACCACTCATCTTCAGAAAAGCTCTTGTCGGTGATCTGCCCAAGTTGACGCTTCATGTACTTTCCTTCAGCAGAGGCTGCCAACGTGCCGTCCGGCAAGTAGAGTTCTCCCGTTCCTTCGAAAATTCTTCCGCTGTCCCGGGTGATGCGGCCAACGGCTTTTAGCTCTACCCCGTAGGGCACCGGTTTCTTGTATTTAACGTTCAGTTCAATGGTCACTCCGAAGGTATTATGGTCGTAAAATATCATAATTGCCCGACCGATCGTCTCGTCAAGAATCGCCGCTGAGATGCCACCATGCGTGACGTTGGGGTAACTTTGGTGAATTTCCTGTGGGTGAAACAAAGCGACCACTTCGTTACTGTCAGTTTCATGGAAGCGGGCCTTCAGGCCAAAATCATTTTCGACTCCGCAAACCATGCAGTTCCGCGAGATGTTCTGGGTAGCTTTGATTCTGTAGGTCATGGCAATGCCTCTTCTAAATCAGGATATCGGGGTAGGTTGAGTCGGAACTCACACTCAGGACCTTGCTTTTATAGCAGTATTCATTGTTAGTTGCACACCGATCTTACCGACAAACGAAACAGCCCAACCCTTTTCTGCCGGCTGTTTCGTTTGTTTTTTTGGAGAGACCCTTTAGCTATTTGCTTGTGTCTGCTTAAAGACGATCTGCAGATAGCGTCACTGTCAATTATTGATACGCGCCAGACGAATAATGAAGTTCATAGCTGTGGCTGTAGATTTCCAGAATATTGCCAAACGGGTCTTCCATGTAGATCATGCGATAAGGTTTTTCGCCCGGATAGTAGTAGCGCGGTGCTTTCATGCGACGTTTACCACCTGCCGCAACGATCTTTTCAGCCAATTCCTCGACGTTGGGGTCTTGCACCGAAAAATGGAATACGCCTGTTTTCCAGTATTCGAAGTTATTCTCAGGGTTAACCTGGTTTTTGAATTCAAACAGCTCGACACCAATGCGGTCACCTGTTGACAGGTGGGCGATCCGAAAGCGTTCCCAACCAGAACCAAAGACGTCGGTACACATTTCACCGATCGCACTAGCGTCTTCTACAACGTTGGTTGGCTCCATAATCAGGTACCAACCAAGAACCTCGGTATAAAATTTTACTGCTGCCTCAAGGTCAGGTACTGAAATGCCAATGTGAGAAAAGGTGCGTGGATATGGATTAGTCATGCTCAACTCCTTTTTTAAGTGTTTTTGTTGTAGTCAGTCTAAAGAAGTTTCTTGAATATAGAAAATTATCAAATATTATCTATATGATAACCGTTTGTTATAGATAGGGACTCAGATGATTAACCAACAATGGCTACACACTTTCCTTACTTTGGTCGAGGTCGGCCACTTCACCCAGACTGCTGAAAAGCTCTATATGACTCAGCCAGGAGTCAGCCAGCAGATCAAAAAGCTGGAGGAACAGGTTGGTGTTGCTTTGTTGAATCGAGTCGGCAAACGGTTTGAATTGACCCGGGAGGGGGAAACGCTCTACCGCTTCGGTTGTCAGAGAAGGCAAGAGGAAGAGCAACTGTTCGGTGAGTTACAATTTGATGACGAACACAAAGGGGAATGCCGGATTGCCTGTTCCGGGGCGATGGCAACCTTTCTCTATCCACACCTATTGAGCCGGCAGAAAGATTATTCCGGACTCGCGGTCTCTATTGAAGCGGCCCCTAACTACAGGATTGTCGAAGGGTTGTTGGGAAATACCATCGATCTAGGACTCGTCACTCAACCTGCGCCATCGACCGATCTGACATACGAGACGCTCGGTTTTGAGGCTTTACGCCTGGTGCTACCCAGTATTTATGCCGCCCAGTTCCCCAGCTTTGAGGACCTAAACGCACTTGGTTTTGTCGATCATCCTGATGGGGCACACTATGCTGACCGCTTGTTGATCGCCAACTTCAAGGGAGCGTACCAAGGATTAAGAAAGATAAAAAAACCGGTTATATCAATCAACTCAGCCAGATTCTGATCCCTGTCTCTGAAGGGTTGGGCTTTACTGTCCTGCCGCAGACGGCGGTCTGGCAATTCGAACATCAATCATTGCTTTATGTGCCAACCCTAAATGATCCCATTCGCGACGAATTGTTTCTGGCCAGGAAAAAATATCGTGAATTACCCAAGCGGTATGATTGGTTCATAAAAAAAATAAAGGAGATGATCAGCGTAAAACTGGTCGGATAAGGTTGCAGGCTGACACTTTGGCCAAATCAGCCCATTCTCCTTGCCTCTCAAGGCCAGCCAAACAACGACTGAGACAACTCCTGTTTGATCTAGCCCTTCAATTACTGTAGCTTGACAAGTAACTGACTTATCTGATTTCTGAGGTGGGAGAAAAATTTTGAAGATTCTATCGATTAATGGAAGTAGAAGGAAAAAGGGGAATACAGAATTCCTTATTCAGTCACTACTGGCTCCTGCCAAAAAAGGTGGAGCGCAAATAGAATCGATTTTTCTCGGTGACTACAATATTGGTGCTTGTACTGGATGCGAGGGGTGTAGCAGCACTTGGGAATGTATCATCAAAGATGATTTCGCCCAGGTTGTCAAAATGGTAGATGAGGCCGATGGGATAGTCCTTGCCTCACCAACCTACTGGTATTCTGTCACCTCCGATATGAAGCGCTTTATTGATCGTTGCTACAGTCTCATCCAGTTTCCCGTTAGTCGAAAGGAATGGATCGCCAAATATCAAGGGGCTGGGAAAATCTGCATTACTGCGGCGATTTGTGAACAGTCTGAAGCATCAATGATGGGAAACACCCTGTCACTGTTAACCGATTTTTCTAAGGACCTAGGACTGGATGTTATCGAATCGGTTACAGGCTTGGAGCTTTTTGAGGCCGGCAGTATTAAGGCCGACCATAAACTCCTTCAAAATGCAGAAATGGCGGGTCAAAAACTATTTGAACTCCTGAAACGGTAATTCTCTATTTTGAATGTCCCATAAGTCACTGCTTTAAACACGCGAAAGCCACACTGATACCAGATAGTGTGGCTTTCTTGCTTTGCGGCATTTGCAAGAGTCACTGAGCAGGGGCGATCACATCTATACATTTTTTGCAAAACAGCCAAAGCGTTCCAAGTTTCTGTTTCAATGGTTGATCTCACATTCAACAAAAAAAGTCATAAGCTGTTAGCTACTAATACGTCACATGGTGGGTTGGTCAGAATGTCATGTGCGTTGCCCCCAAGTTTATAAGGCATCAGCCTTGGCCGACTGTGGGCTCCGATTGCGATCAGTTCAGCATTAATTTCTGTCGCTTCACGAAGAAGGCCGTTATAGGCTTCTCCTTGGGCTAATCGATAATGGAATTCTGGCTGTGTGTTAGCCATTTTATTAAGATTCGCGCTGTGATCGTGGACAAACTTTTCTAATTTATCTTTTTCAGAGGTTTCAATAACATCACCGGCATATTGGGAAATTTTGTCCCCGGTGGAGGTATCTGGAATATTGTAGAAGTGAACTAGGCTCAGGGTCCCTTTGGGAGCCAGCCTAAGGGCAAGGTGAAGCGCCTGGCCTGATCCAGCAGAAAAATCAGTACCAACCAAGGTATTTTTATACTCTCCAAGGGGCTTGTCTTTGACCATCAAGACCGGCAGAGTTCCCTTGCGGATCACTTTCTCTATTGTTGTTCCGACAAACATGTCACGAAGTTTTGATTTACCATGCATCCCCATAACAATAAGCTCAGCACTGACCTCATCTGCCAGTTTGATGATTTCGGCAAACGGTTCCCGGTTTTCTTTCACAGTAATCGTGTGTTCTACACTTGACAGCTCTTTGTTGCTGGCTAAGTAGCTATTCAATCTGTCTTTTATTCCCTGACTTGGGGAATTCCCCACACTTGCCTTGCTGTCAAGTGACGATGGTAGACAAACATGAAGAATGTGAAGAGTGGCCGTTAGTGATAAAGCGATCTTAACTGCCCTCTCAAATGCGCGATCAGTTTCGCCAGCAATGTCAGTCGCCAACAGAATGCTTCTCATCTTTTCCTCCCTTTTCTGCTTCCCAAGTGTGATGCAGAACCGCCCTGACAGATCAATCATGGGTATCTGTCCCATCCTCAAATACTATCAGAAAAATATATCACCGAAGGAAGTCTGTAAATGTAAGAGCTACCCAACGTCACGAAAAAAGTCTCCTTAGGATGGGGAGCATTTACATGACTCAGACAGATAGGGGGACCGGATGTCTGATAAGTCACCCACTATAGAACGTGAAACGCCCATGATTACCAAATCATGGGCGTTTCTTTGAATAGGGTACTTATCAAACATTAACTTACTGGAAGTGGCGATATTCAGAACATACTAGATCTGGCCGAATTTCTGACCGTCAAAATATACTGAATAACTTACAGGACACTTTCGGCGGGGCGAGGATTTCGGGCAGAAATTGGCCCCTTCGATGTCTGATAAGTCGATACCTGTAGGAGCCAGACCGTTCAAAACTTACAAGCATTTGAGAATGCTTGATATCTGTTGGATTACTCCGTGGGCACAATTTATTACGGAGATCGAAACATAGGGCTCCAGGACGAAGGGTCGCCTGATACGCAGATGGGAATTAATTCTTCACTTGGTAATGGGCGGCAAAAGAGGAACCCTTGCCCAACCTGACAGCCTAACCGACTAAGAATCTGTTGTTGCTCCTCCGTTTCAATCCCTTCGGCGACAACGTCAAGGTTCAAGCTTTTGGCGAGGGCCTGAATTGCTTCTATGATCGCAAAGTCATATTGATCTGTCATGACATCTGCCACGAAACCCTTGTCAATTTTAATGGTGGTAATTGGCAGATGCTTCAGGTGGCTCAGCGATGAATGACCCGTGCCGAAATCATCGATGGCAATCCGAACGCCCTGTTTGCGCAAGCACGAAAGATGTGCAATCGTTTCCTCGGCGTTCTCCATGGCGATGCTTTCGGTGACTTCCAGTTCTAGAAACTCGGCTTCAAGTCCTGTCTCTTCGAGGGTTCGGATAACCAGTTCGGGGAAGTCCGGCTTTCTGAACTGTTGCATGGAGATGTTGACGCACATGCGAAACGGTTGCACTCCAGCATCCAGAAATGACCTAACTTGCGCACATGCTGTTTGTAGAACCCAAGTGCCGATAGGCACGATCAGGCCCGACTCTTCGGCAAGAGGGATAAAATCGTTGGGCGGGATCAACCCCTTTGCTGGATGCTGCCATCGTAGCAGAGCCTCCATGCTCAGAAGTTGCCCGGTGCGGAGATCAACTTGCGGCTGATAATGTAGGACCAGTTCCTTTTTCTGCAGTGCTTGGCGTAGGTCGTTTTCCAGCAGCAGTAGTTCGTGTGCTCTCGCATCCATCTCTGCAGAATAGAACTGATAGGAATTCCTTCCACGCTTTGCGGCATACATTGAAACATCTGCACGTTTTAACAAGCCCTCAACATCATCAGCATTGTCGGGGTAGACGCTGATCCCAATGCTGACAGTCAGGAAGAATTGCCGCTCATCGTCAAGAAATGGTTGCTCAAAAGTATCGAGTAACTTCTGCGCAGTGGAAGCAATTTTTTCAATACTGGCTGGCTCTTCAATGACAACAACAAACTCATCTCCTGAAAGTCGGGCGAGAGTGTCTGCCTCCCGTAATTTGGCCCTTAACCGTTTAGCAACATCTTTCAGCACCAGGTCACCGGTCTGGTGACCGCTGGTGTCATTGACTTTCTTAAAGTTGTCAATGTCGATAAAAAGAAGCGCAACCAGGCTTTTACTACGCTTTGCTCTGCTGAGTGCTTGAGAAAGTCGATCTTGAAGTAGTATCCGATTCGGAAGATCTGTCAGGGAGTCGTAGTGTGCCAAGTGTTTCAGATGCTCCTTTTTCTCCCTTAACTCAAGTTCTGCTTGTTTTCGCTCGGTAATATCAAGGACAGTTCCCGTCATGCCTATTGATTCACCGGCCTCATTGACCTTAACTTCTGCCTGCTCCAGAACATAACGTATCGAGTTATCTTGATGTGCGATCCGGTGCTCAACCTTGTAAGAAGTTTTTTCTGTGAGTGCCTGCTCAACCGCTTTTCCGACACTTGCGCGATCATCTGGATGGATGCTGGCTAAAAAGAATTCATAGGTCGGTGTGGTCGTCTCTGGTGATAAATTGAAAATACTGTAAACCTCATCAGACCAGAGAACAGCGCCGCTTCTAGCATCCCAAGTCCAACTGCCGAGGTGGGCAATTCTCTGCGCTTCCGTTAAGTGGGCTTGTGTTTCCCTTAGGCGTTGTTCCAGTTCCTTGCATTCGGTGATATCAGTCCAACTGCCGATAATCTCAACAGGACTTCCGTCTTCTGCCAATACCAATCGCAATTCATCTCGCATCCAGCGGTACTCGCCAGCCTTGTTCCGAAACCTGTATTGATGTACATGTCGCCCCTTCTCAAAAATCAATGGAAGTGCGGCAAAGACAGCGTTCTTGTCTTCGGGATGAATATTGCCGACCCAGAACGATGGATCATTCAGAAAGTCGCCGGGACTGTAGCCCAATTGGGGTTCAACATTTTCACTGATATAGGTCGCGGCATAGTCTTCGCCAGCCTTGCATGCGTAAATGACAGCGGTCCCGAGAGAAAGTAGCTCTTCAAGGCGTGAAAGCGAGGCACTATTGCGTGAATCAGATGGTGGTGTGTCCCTATTTTTTAGCAATATCCTATCTCCCAGATCCGACAGTAAAAAAGTTGGTCCAAGCCAATTTTAAAATCTACCATATTATTGATTGTAGGGAAATTGTGACTTTTAGAGTTTTGTGCGGAAAATTTTCAAAACTCAGGATATTTGAAAGTAAGAACGGTTTGACCGCGGTAATGTCCGATAAATCACCCCTTTAAACACGCGAATGGGCCATGATTACCAGATCATGGCCCATTCGTGCTTTGCTGCATTTATCAGACAAATTTTACTGGGAGTGGCGACTTTCAGTAATGCTCAATCTACGCAAGAATCGGACCCATAACTCAATGTGGAGCAACTTCCGAGACGGTTTAGGTGTTCGGCGGCGTGGTGAGGAAATCAACCTCGATCAGCGTTCGATAAGTCGACACTTGCAGGAATTGAGTCAAGCTCAAAGGGCCGATCCCATAATTCTAGCAGAGATTCAAATAACAACATGTCGCGCGCTCTAAGGAGATAAAAAAAATATTCAAAGCACATTTTTTTGTTCAACATTGATTTTAAAAACACCTTAAAATCAGTGCGTTGGGGGGGTAACTTACCCACCGACTGGACTAGGTATGTCAATTCTATACACTTCAGCCGCCTTTGTACCCGGCTTTCTAATGTTCTTCGCAGGCAAATACATTTTAAAAACAACACCTTATGGATATTATTAAAATTAGCGTGTTGGGAATTTCAATTTGGTTTTATTTAACTTACCCACCGACCGACCTGAGTATCTCAATTTTATACATTTCAACCGCCTTTGCACCCGACTCTCAAAACTTCGTTGAAGACAAATGTATGTCAAAACAGCACCTTGTGGATTTTATTTGCTGTGAATGTTTTTTGGTGCGATTGATGCATATTAAGAGAGTAGGAAGACAAAATCATCGTAGCAAGGAGGTCGTCATGAGAAACGCTATCCGCAACAGTTTGATTATTTTAGCCAGCTTTTCAACTACCGCTTACGCCGCCGCTGAAGCGGGTGGGGAAGGGGGAAGTTTCCTTCTGACTCTGTTCATCGGGTTTTTTGCACAGATCATCGTCTTTCAGTTGGTTCCCGCGGTTGTGCTGTTTGCCGGGATGTTAAAAGGGTTGTTTGTTCACGATGACAAGTCAGGAAAACATCTCAGTTAGGCGTTACGGAGAGGTCCGTCTGTTGTGCTCAGAAAGGGCGTGGTCATGCAAGGACTGCTTATCGCAAATGAAGATCGTCAATCACGGGATCAGTTAGCCGAGCTCTTTGTTGCAGATGATTATCAGGTGACGATGACGGATTCGGTAGTCAATGCCCTGGAAGGGATACTCAACAAAACGATTCAGGTGGTTGTTCTGGCAGGTAACTTCGATGAGATACACGTTGCCAAAACGGTACCGCTGCTTAAGAAATGCAATCAGTATCTTTCGATCATTCTGATTTCAGATGAGATGCCACTCAATCTGCTGCGGAGAATCCGCAAGGAAGGCATCTTTTATCATGCCTTAAGACCGGCCGGAGATGAGGGCCGGGAGGAAATCTACCAGGCGGTTCACTGTGCCTTCAGAACCTATCAAGCACGGAAGGATGCGTCGAGTTCGACTCAATCGAAGGGGGCTGCAATGCGAAGAGTAAAAACAGTTTTAACCAGTTTATCCCTTGTGCTGATTGCGGTTGCCCCGGCGTTGGCGGCAGACACAACGACAACCTATACCAGCGGTATTCTGGTCCTTGCTTTTGTCGGTATTTGCGCCCTGTTGGTTGTGGCTCAACTGCTGCCAGCAATCCGCTCCCTGTTCGGGATGACCAAGGATGCAGCAAAAAAGACCTCTGCCAGCAAGTACAGTCATGTCACTTCAAAGAAGGATTAGCGGGCGACTGAAAGGAGAGACGCTATGTTCGATCTGTTCACACATATCGGCAAAGTCACCGAGGTTTTTACCCTGGTTGATTATTACTCCTATGTCAAAGGTGTGGAGTACTTGATCTGCGTTGCATTCTTTGTCATTTTTCCGATGTTTTACCGCTACATCAACCACGAGGATTAGCGTTTTAATGCTTTAGCGTTCAAGGGGTACCAGGAAACACTATTCGATATTGTCGGGTTGCCTTGGTCGATAGCATGTAAGCGGACAGGCACCCCGAAATATACAGGGGGACGTGGGCGCTATGTTTGTTGCTTCGAGTTGACGCATGAAGAGATTTTTTCTTTTACTGATAGCTGTTTCGTTTGCCATGAACTGCTCTGCCATGGATGCCCCGGAAACCGTCGAAATCTATGCTCTGTCCAATCTTTACCAGCCGGTCGAGTTTAATCATCAGCTGCATACCGAGGTCACAAGGGATTGCTCGGTTTGTCATCACCACACCACACCACACCACACCACCGGAACCGGGACAACAGATATCTACTGTGCAAAGTGTCACGGTCAATTTGAAGAGATAGATGTGGATTCTTGCGCTGATTGTTATTCCGATGAACCGTTCTCGGCAGAGTCAGGAAAATCTACACCACTACACTGAAGCAACTTATTGGAATAGTTTTTATCATTACATCTGCTGTTGACAATCGCACATACTCCCGATTAGCCTGGGCCAACAATGGCAAGCTTGATTCGATACAGGCTTTCTTGGACTCTCGTTTCATCGGAAGAAACCTTGTAAACTCGCGATTTTTAGTAATAACTAAGTGAAAAAACTCAAAGGAGTAGAAAATGACAAAATCAGAACTGATCGACGCAATAGCGGAAAAAACAGAATTGAGTAAGGCAGATGCTTCTAAGGCCTTGGCCGCTACACTTGAGTCGATTACAGACGCCCTAAAAACAGGAGAGAAAGTAGCCCTAATCGGGTTTGGTACTTTCAGTGTGTCACCGCGTGCAGCTCGGACTGGTAAAAATCCTCAAACTGGCGAAGTGCTTGCTATCCCTGCGTCCAACGCGGCGAAATTTAAAGCTGGCCAGCAGCTCAAAGATGCCGTGAACTAATCGTCACAAATACATACAAAAAACAAAAGGCCCGCCTGGAAATCAGGTTGGGCCTTTTTGTGATGCGGGGGGCAGTAGTTTTACCCGTCTAGGGGGATAGAATTTACCAAGAGCGTTGTGCTAAAGCGTCCTGAATATGCACCAAAGCAAGAATCGCCTATGATCTGGTAATCATGGGCGATTCGCGTGTTTAAAAGGGTGACTTATCGAAAAGGAAGACCCCATTCGGAATTTCTGCTCAACGGTTTTTACCAGCAGGATCGCTCTGTGGTGCTGGCGATGCCGGAGCGACATGTAGCAAACGGGGCGAAGTTGGTGTGACTGATAGGGACTTTCGACTCTCTAAGCAAACAAAATCTTTCAGAGTATCAATTAGCCGATTTGTCAGATAAATTCATTGGACCGCCTGTTATGCTTGATACTGCCCCCTGATTCGTTGCGAGGTTCGGCATGGCGCAACACTACCATTTAGTCACGTATTCCAAAGAGGAAGAACTGGCCAACCGTCTGACGCATGGACTGGCTGCGATCCTGAGCCTGTCCGGTCTGGTGGTTCTGATCGTGAACGCAGCAAAAACCGGCGATCCCTATCGGGTCGTCAGTTGCGCCATCTACGGTAGCGTCCTCAGTCTATTCTACCTCATCTCCACCCTCTACCATTCGTTACGCAAAGCAAAGGCACGCTATGTCTTCCGCATCCTTGATCATGCCGGCATCTTTGTCGTGATTGCAGGGACCTACACACCGTTTACGCTGGTGTCATTACGAGCGGGACGTGGCTGGATGCTGTTCGGTATTGTCTGGGGGCTGGCAATCGCAGGTGTCATTTTTAAATCCCTCATGACACACAAATTGGTCTTTTTGGCGCCGGTATTCTATATCGCTCTTGGTTGGCTGATTGTGGTCGATCTCGAAGAGCTGTTAACCATGGTCCCGGCTAATGGCGTAGCCTGGTTGGTAGCCGGGGGGCTTTGCTACACCCTTGGGATTGCCTTCTATGCCATCGACCGTATCCCTTTCAATCATGCGATCTGGCACCTCTTCGTCATTGGCGGCAGCCTTTGCCATTACTTGGCGATCCTCTGGTATGTTGTGCCGCTCTAGTAAAATAGGTTGGAAAATTGGTAATATGTCCCGAGCGGATGAAGGACGCTAAAAACTGTAGCGCAGGCCCAGGGCCAAGGCATTCGAGCCACCAGATTCGGCGACATAACCATAGCCGTTGGAGCGATGATGGATACGGGCCAGCACTTCCAGTGGGGCCTCGGTCGGCAGCTCGAAAGCCAGTTCCAACATCCAGTAAAGCAGCAGGCGCTCGGTATTGCCATCGGTGGCAATTTCGATCCTTGGCTTGTCGAACGCATAAGACGGTCCCATGCCGTAGGCAATGCTGGTGTCGACAAACCGGTCCCACCAGAAGGCTTCCCAGCGGACGGTCGCCAAGGCGTTCAGTTCCCAGTGCTCTTGCAGGCCGACATGCTTGGCCGTCTGCCCCTCGACCTCGAAACTGAGCAGATCCTTATAACGCCCGAGCCGTCGTCCCAGAGCAAAGACCAGCAGGTGCGAGTCCTGTTCGTGGATTTCATTGTTGGTGAAAAACTCGCGCCACTTGTTGATGGTCATCTGCGCGCCGTACAGATTGATAAAATTCGCCGGTTTGTCGGCCCGACAAACGGTCGACCCGCCATTGATCAGCACCAAGCAGCACAGGGCCAGCAACCATCTGCCGACTGAACTTGCATCCATCATGACGGCCTCCCCTCGGTCTTGCCTGCACCTCGCCACGAAATATCACCCGCAACGGGGCCGACAGGACAAAAACTACCGACACAAGTATAGCCGAAGAATTGTCGGTTGTCGGGGCCATTGGTTGCACACTGAAACCCTGTCCGGCACTGTTTTCGCATGCTGCGGATCAGTCCGGCGACCGGGAAATATCAGCGGCAACGGGATAAAGAAAAAGCGCCGTACCCGGAAGGTTGCGACGCTTACAATTGGTAATCTATTTGTTATCAGTGGGATAGGCACCTTTCAGGCAGGAGCCAGTCCCACTACCTATTTCCCATAACTCACCCCTTTAAATACGCAAAAAGCCCACGATTAACTGATCATGGGCTTTTCTTGGAATAGGGCATTAATCGAACATGTTTTACTGAGAAGTGGCCACTTCCAGTAAAAGACGCGGGTCACGGCGGCCCGGTGTCGTACCGGAAACCTGACGGCCAACATTGTAGAACGTGGAGCGAGCCTGCTCCCAGATGCGGCAGACCGCTCAATCGATCTCTTCGAGTGAGTGAATAAGCTTGTGAACCGCTCTTGTTGTATTGACGGCCTCTTTGGTGATCGGTTCTGTTTTCCCGTAGCCGACTGCGATTTCGGCGGTAACGGAACCTAGTCGATCGGATATCTGGCGCAATTCGTCAACAAGGGCTTGGTGTTCATCTGCTGGAAGACCCGGGTTCCTATCAGGCATTATTCATCCTCCTTTGGTTTGAGTTGTTGGGTGGTTCTGATAGCCTGTCAGGAGGGGCGGGAAAACTCAAGACGGAAGAGAAGGGTTGGGTGGCGTGACCACTGAAGAGCTGTTGCTTGAAATCAATAATAAGCTGGCGTGTCTTCAGGCAATTGAGTTGCGGCTGTCTTCGATTGAACAGCGGATCGGGAGCCCGACAGGATTATTGCCGCTACAGGAGCGATCAACGAGTTGGCTGTTGATCTCGTCAAGCGTGGGCCTTCTGCACTGGAGGATCATAACCGGCCGCGAAGGTTCGTTTGTCGAGTGCTCCGATTTAGAGACTTGGTTAGAAGTCAGTCTGGAAAGGAGGTGCCTACGATGAAAATCGAGTCCGCGAGGATCGTTGAAGGAAAGCTCCTATTGAAAGGGGGAGACAGCGTAAGATTTATCTTATCTATAATTCTTATCCTGATTCCTTCTGTTTGTTTTTCTGCTCCAGACAAATACACAAACTATGCGATGAGCACCTACGTAAGTCTTCATGATTTTGGAGTTTACAAGGTGAACAACGACCTAAAGGGAATATATAAAGTTGTCAATGGTGAATACACGCATAGTCATTATAGTAATATTATTACAGCCCAGCTTGTTTATGATTATGACAACAATAAATATATAATAAACATATATGCAGCTCAAAGTGATGAGTTTGACATTGCACACATCAATGATTTGGCAAATGAACTAATAGAACCAGTAAAAAATGAACTTGGTTACTTTCGGCACCCTAATACAAAACATTACATAACACCCTTTGGCTCTTCAAAGCTTTCAAGCTATATGAAACATTATGGATATGAAGATAAATCCAGACCAGAGGGAACAGATAAGGAAATAGACAAAAGGTTAAGTATTGAAATTGAGATATTAACTAAAGGCAACAAGAAATTTTATTGTACCAATGAAATGGAAAGCACTACTGTCTTGTGCAGCAAATAGCTTCACCATCTTTCATCCTTGCTCTGTATACTGGACTGTCCTCAAAACGCTAGACACCTTAATCGAAAAGGTTTGAGATGAGGTTACCAAAGCTGCTCATTACCGGCTCAGCGGGTAAGATCGGGACCATTTTAGAGACGGGACTGGCCGACAGCTTTGAACTATACGGAGTGGATAAGTCGGCCATTTCAGGGGGCCGCACGTTTTACGCCGACCTTTCGGACTACCAACAGATCCACGCGGTGGTGCAGCAGCTTGCTCCCGTACCCTATATAGTTCACCTTGCAGCTGATCCCCGGGTGGATGCGGATTGGCCCTCGGTGCTGAAGAACAACATCGTTGCAACCCATAATCTCTACGAAACGGCAAGGGTAAACGGAACCAAGAGAATCATCTTTGCCAGTTCGAACCATGTGACGGGCGGCTATGAGAGCTTTCCTCCTGGCTCTGAGAGCGACCATGTCTCTCGTCTGATCACCGTCCGCGATTCGGTGCGGCCCGACAGCGATTATGGGGTAAGCAAGCTCTTCGGGGAAGCATTGGCCAGAGAGTATTACGATCGCTTCGGATTGGAGTCGGCCTGTCTCAGGATTGGTATGGTCCGAAGCGATGACGATCCCGCCAAAAATGCGAGAAGCCGGAAAATCTGGCTCAGCCATAGGGACCTGATTCAGTTGCTGAAGAAGAGTCTTGTCGCCGATATAAAGTTCGGGATCTATTACGGTGTATCGAACAACAGAGACGGGCACTGGGATATTGCCAACGCAAGGGAAGATCTTGGCTATCATCCAGAGGATGATGCGTCACGCCGGTGAGAGTGAACCGGCAAGCTGGCCGGAGCCCGTAGACAGCTTCACATTGCATGAATCAGAGGGAGGTGTGTTGATGCGCAAGCGGATTATCAAGCAAAGTTCGAAGGAATTATCACCCCCCGAACAGGGTTGGTTGGATCTGGAACCTCTCGCGGAAATCGAGCTCACTTCCGAAAATGCTGCCCACCCGATCGAGTCAGCCATCATTCCCGGCACCGGGCCGGGCTGGAGAGCGATGCACCCTGGGGAGCAGACGGTCCGTCTTCTCTTTGCCGAACCACTAAGGATCAGGCGAATCCACCTGGAATTTGAGGAAGAAAATCAGGCCCGCACGCAAGAGTTCGTGTTGCGCTGGTCAGTGGATGGGCTGCAGAATTACCGGGAGATTGTGCGCCAGCAGTTTAGTTTCAGTCCACCAAGCACGACCCATGAGGTAGAAGACTATCAGGTTGACCTTAACGGGGTGACGGTACTTGAATTGAGGATTGTTCCAGACATCAATGTGTCTGCTGTCTGTGCTTCGCTCAAGCAGCTTCAGCTTGCATGAGCGCAGGAAAAGCCCACCCTGGAATCGGGTGGTCTGTCTTGTAAGTCACCATTTCCGAATCATAAGAATCCCCCAGCCTGCTTATGCGGGCTGGGGGATTCTTATAAGTTGACCGATAATGACATCCACCGCCCTATGTGACAACTACGCTGACACATAGGGATCGCTCCTATCCTAGGAGCAGTGAACCGACGAGGGGAGGTATAGCAGATACGCCCGCTAACGCCCCTTAGCGACCCTAACGGGTGCAGGGTGGCTACTAGTATTGCTCTGGCGGCATCGGGCCGACAGACTAGCCATAGCGACTTTCTATCACCGGACCACCCAGGGAACCTCAGGGAGACAAAAACGAAAAACGGGTTAGCTCAAAAATGAGCTAACCCGTTAATTTTATTGGCGCGCCACGAGAGATTCGAACTCCCGGCCTTCTGATCCGTAGGAACTTGTTACCAAAAAAAACATAGCCTTGCCAACTTCCATCCATCATACCGTTATCACAGTACTTTTAACAGAAATATTCAAATCTAGGCACCTTGGCAGAAATTGCGATTTCTTTTATTTTCAGCAACTTAGCCATCATGACGGTCTTATCCACACGCCTTGGGGCGCAACACGATGCTCTGCCTCGCTTTCCGACGATGCGCAGACCTTATCACCGGAACCTCCAGGGAACCTCGAGACCACAGAGCTGCAACTTTAGACCACAGAAAAACCACCCCCGCAGGCATCAAAAATGCCGCACGGCAAAACCAGATTCATGGACCCTGCAGACACATTTCAGATTGCAATGTGTTGCTTTGCGCGAGATTCAAGACATGGCGGATGGAGCTAGATCCAGACCCATAATTCAACGGTTCTATCCACCAAACAAAGGTTGTAACTAAAGAGTTCTCAGCAAAGCGCCGTTACAAGCGGATTCCTGGGTAGCGCAATTTGCTGACCATCATTTTCGATTGAAAAGTGGCTTTCTCTTAGATTTCGGGGCATTGAAGCTGAATCACCTTTTTTTCGTGGATAGGTCCGTAATTCAATATGAAGCAACTTCCGAGACGTTTTTGGCTGGTCAGCAGTGTTGAGAGAAATCAACCTTGTTCAACGTCCGATAAGTAGTGAGTAAACAGCCACCTCCTCGCTCGAAACAGTCTGTCAAACCGCAACTTCTATTTCCCCAAAGCCTGATACATTGCGGCTGACAGCTTATTGAGGTTATACGGTTTTGTGACAACACCCTTGAAGCCATATTCAGTGTAATTCGCCATGGCCGGGTCATCGGCATAGCCGCTGGAAACGAGCATTTTCGCTCCTGAATCAATCCGCAGAATATTTTTGGCTGTCTCTTGCCCTCCGATCCCTCCGGGGATGGTTAAATCTAGAATGACAAGATCAAAAGGGTCACCGATATCTAACGCCTGTTGATACAGGTCCATGGCCTGCTGACCATCGGCCGCTGTTTCAACCGTAAAGGATAATTCCTCAAGCATTTCGGTGATTGTGCTGCGGATCATCTCTTCATCATCCATGACGAGAATTTTGGCGGTCTGTCCTTGAGCCGAGGTCTCGACTTCAGCTTTCTGTTGCGGCAGTTCCT
This sequence comes from Desulfuromusa ferrireducens, assembly GCF_055389805.1. Taxonomy (NCBI): domain Bacteria; kingdom Pseudomonadati; phylum Thermodesulfobacteriota; class Desulfuromonadia; order Desulfuromonadales; family Geopsychrobacteraceae; genus Desulfuromusa; species Desulfuromusa ferrireducens. Next base: position 474,647 of record NZ_AP042415.1, on the reverse strand, counting down.
GTGATTCAGAAGCGGGCAGGAAGAGGGTAAAGGTCGTTCCTTTGTCACGCTGGGAAGCGACGCTGATGTGGCCACCGTGCTTGTTGATAATGGAATAGATTGTTGCCAGACCGAGACCACTGCCCGTCTGTTTGGTGGTGAAATAGGGATCGAATATCCGATCAAGGAGTTCGGGGGGGATGCCCGTACCCTCATCGGCCACAGTGATCAGAATATATCTCCCCTCGGCAAGGCCCGGCACGGTGTTCTTTGCAATATCTGCATTGCCCATAGTGATATACAAATGGCCGCCGTCGGGCATGGCTTGCTTGGCATTGATTGTCAGGTTTCCGAACACCTGTTGACTCTGTCCCTGATCTGCCTTGGCCAGCCACAGGTTGTCTTCCACGGTAATGACTGGCTTAACGTTGCTGCCGGCAAGATTGAAATGGACAACTTCTTCGACCAGACTTCCCAGACTCAAACTTTCTTTGATTGGCGCTCCGCCTTTGGCAAAGGTCAGCAACTGATTAGTGAGAAGGGTTGCCCTGCTCATCGATTTGTCGGCCGCTTCGAGGAACCGGAACCCTGGGTGATCTGTTGTCATTTTTACCTTGGCCAGTGAGATGTTACCGTACAAGCCAGCCAGAATATTGTTGAAATCATGGGCAATGCCTCCAGCCAGTGTCCCGAGGGCTTGCATCTTCTGCATCTGCTGGAGTTGTTCCTCCAGCTGCTTATGTTCGGTGATGTCCCGAATGATGGCAACCACCCCCTCGATAAGGCCATTTTTCCCCTTTAGGGGGAAATAACGGGTCAAAAGGTGCCGCGTGCCCAGGTCAAGAAACGTACGCGTGGTCTCAAACTCAACAGTCTCGCCCCGCAGACAGGCATCGAGTCGGGGCAGAACCAGATCCTCGAAGGTCTCTTTTGGTAAAAAGGCAGATACGGACCGACCGATAATCCGCTCGCTGTCGAGACAATGGTAACGAACAAAGGTCTCATTAACCATCAGGTAGCGGTAATTGGCACTGATCGTCGCCACCAGATCAGGGGAGCTTTCCACCGCCTTCTGGTATTCACGCAGTGAGACGCTCTGCCTGACGACCCGCTGGGTTAAATCGGCATTGGTGGTACGCAGCCGGTCTTCCGTCCCCTTGACTCGCAGCATGCTATGAATTCGTGCAACCAGTTCAACATTGTCGATCGGCCGGGAAATAAAATCGATGGCTCCGGCGGCAAAAGCCTCGGCACGGAGCTTCGACGTTGAAAGGTGCGAGGTAATCAGGATAATCGGAACATCGACGGTCGCGGCAGCGGACCTGAGCCGCCGGCAGAGTTCGAGGCCATCCATTTCCGGCATCTGCATATCGCTGATAATACCGTCAAACTTATGGACGGCGATCCACTCAAGGGCCTCCTGGGCACTCCCGACTGTCTCGAGAAAAGCCATGGGAACGCTGGCGGCAATCACCCCCTTCAAAACTGCCAGGTTTTCTGGATGATCATCTACCAGCAACAACTTGGGTCTGTTTTTAAGCATCTCACCCCCCCCTTTTTTTCCGAAAACCTCAGCGCACCCGTAAGCCATCACGGCCGATATTATGCCACGTTATTTTCTGCTGCAATTGCAGTTCGACATATTTCTTCAGAGACACCAATCAAGGATTCAATAGCGAGCAGTATTTTTACCCCGTCCTCAACCTTGCCCAGCCCTTGAGTATAGCTTTTTTCTCCATTGTGGCAAGGCGGAGGTTCGATCTGCCATGCATGTTTGACTTCAGAGCATGTGAGACAGAGGTGACAACTATCCTGGCACATAGGTAATTTGTCCCGAAAACACCTTCGTTCAATGTTCGATAAGTGAACACCTGTAGGAGTCGGAAGCTTAGCCGGTCCCCCCCCCCCCGCACCTAAACCAATTGCTTTGCGTTTAAAAGTACAACTGAGTCGATTAGAGTTGTATAAGACTTGGGATTGGCCTAATCTAAGAAATCTTTATTGGTTGGAAAGTATGCAGATGACATCAAGGTCCTCGCAAAAAATAGTTATCATATTCAGCCTGTTTTTTTTCCTTTTGACGGGTCTTTGCCCAACTGCGGGCAACACCTCGATTTGTTCTTTTGAAACTGATTCTGTGCCGTCGGCTAGCTCCTCGGTAGATTCTAGTGTCGTCACGGCAAGCGCTTCCGCATCCAGAGATTCTGGCGACCAGAAAGTTTATAGAACTGTAAAACCTCGCCCCAGACTGAAAAGGTCTGTTTCATCCGAAGTTGTCCTTGAATACTCTTCTACATCTCGTATTAATACCCCATTGCCTATTAAATGTTACCGCAGCAATTCCTCTATCCACTATCAATTCCCATCTTCTACGTTGACATGCCTTAAAACGATCGTACTGCTGACTTAGACCTACCACCCAATTTCTTTCGTTCGTTACACCACAGAAATACCTGAATATTGCATTTCGAGTTTTACGCCGTAATCAGGAACTAAAGAATAGCCGCTTTTCGACACGCCAAGAACACGGCACAGGATTGAAAACAAATTGGCGAATGAGGGGGGGGCAGCATGAAAAACATCTTGCTAGCAACTGATCTTTCAGTTGAGGACAATCGTGCCTGTGAGAGGGCAATTAATTTTGCGGCGTCTTGATTTTGCGGCGTCTTGATTTTGCCGACATTCGTATGAGCTTTTGGGGAAAAGAGTAATAAGTATGCTGGCATGCCTAGAGAAGGAGCCACTGTGAAGACAAATAGAAGACTGTATTTCTGGATTTTTGCGATTGTCACTTTGCTGACAATCGCTGTAACGCCACAAGACACCTTCGCTGTTGCCAAGGGGACTGTGGCCAAAACCCAAACAGTTTACGTTCCTGTCTACTCCGAACTTTTTATTTCAGCCAAAAAAACACCGATTCGTCTGACAAACATTGTGGTTATCAGGAACGTCGATATTGACAATGAAATCAAGGTTTTGTCTGCGCACTACTATGATACAAAAGGCCTGCTGCTAAAAAACTTCTACCCTGAACCTATCAATCTGGCCCCGCTGGAAACCGCCCGTATCTATCTATCAGAGCAGGACCAAGAAGCCGGGATCGGAGCTAATTTCATTATTCGCTGGAATGCTGAGAACGCAGTTAATACTCCCATTATTGAATCCTTAATGGTTGGGAGTCATGGTCGTTCCTTTGTCAGCCCCAGCCGAGTTCTCAAAGAGAAAAAGGAGACGTTATGACCAAATAGCCGAGTTAGCTTTCATGGATGATGGTCATCTTTTATCAGCTGTAAAAGCTGATTAAATGATCTACTTTTCACCTAAAAGAGGAGTCCGGTTTGAATCGACCATTATTGGCTCTGGGCAAATCGACTGCGGGCAGCTTGCGTGACCTTGCTCCTATTATTCTCGTCGTCGCATTTTTCCAGATAGTGGTATTGCAGCAACCACTACCAAATCTATTTGACCTCAGCATTGGCATTATCTTTGTTGTATTAGGACTGACCTTTTTTATCTACGGTTTGGAAATGGGACTTTTCCCAATCGGAGAATCCTTAGCCAATGCATTCGCTCGAAAAGGCAGTGTTTTCTGGTTGCTTTGCTTTTCCTTTGCTCTTGGCTTTGGCACCACTGTAGCAGAGCCTGCGTTGATCGCGGTTTCTGCAGAAGCAGCTGAAGTGGCTGCGAGTGGCGGAATGATTGAAAATTCCAGTGAGGCACGTCAATCCTACGCGAGCGGCTTACGCTATGTTGTTGCTTTCTCTGTCGGCTTGGCGATTGTACTCGGTGTGTTGCGTATCCTTAAAGGCTGGCCGATCCACCTGATGATCGTCATCGGCTACTCCCTCGTCGTGCTTATGACGATCTTCGCCCCTAAGGAGATAATAGGAATTGCGTACGACTCTGGTGGTGTCACAACTTCGACCATTACAGTTCCCCTGGTAACGGCTTTGGGTGTGGGCTTGGCATCCAGCATTAAAGGGCGCAATCCAATGCTCGATGGTTTTGGGCTTATCGCCTTTGCCTCCCTCTCACCGATGATCTTTGTCATGGCTTATGGAATGGTGATCTGATGGGGATTATTTCCGATTTATTTATAATGTTTTTTTCAACACTGCGAGACGTACTACCAATTGTAGCGATTATTTTCGGCTTTCAATTCTTTGTCATCCGCAAACCTATTCCGCAGATGCGACAGGTGTTGATCGGATTTACCTATGTGATCATCGGCCTTGCGCTGTTTCTTCTTGGATTGGAAAAAGCACTCTTCCCTATAGGCCGTCTGATGGCGACCCAATTGACCGATCCCGATTTTATTCTGACGGGAGTACAGAGCGTAACAAGTGTTCCTGACTGGAAGGATTACTATTGGGTATACTTGTTTGCCTTCGCAATTGGGGCGAGTACCACTGTTGCTGAACCATCTTTAATTGCCGTAGCTATTAAAGCCAATGAGGTTTCAGGCGGTGCCATCAGTGTCTGGGGGCTTCGCATCGCCGTTGCGGTCGGTGTCGCCATCGGAATATCCCTTGGTACATATCGAATTGTTACCGGAATCCCGCTACACTATTTCATCATCAGCGGATATATTGTGGTGGTAATACAAACATTTTACGCCCCTAAAATGATTGTCCCTCTGGCTTATGACTCCGGCGGAGTGACCACTTCAACCGTAACTGTTCCGCTGGTTGCCGCTCTAGGTCTTGGTTTAGCCGAAACAGTCCCTGGGCGCAGTCCGCTACTCGACGGTTTCGGCCTGATTGCTTTTGCCAGCCTGTTTCCCATAATAACGGTAATGGGTTATGCCCAGCTGGCGCAGTACAGGGCACGACGTACCCAGTCTAAGCAACAAAAAGAAGAGGAATCTACACAAAACAACAATCCCGCGCCACCGGCGCATCAATAGGAGCGATGATATGCATTTCAAACTGATTATTGCCTTTGTCGAAGATACCAAAACCGAAGCGGTGATGGATGCGGCCCGACAATCCGGCGCTACCGGCGCTACCGTCATCCACAATGCGAGGGGTGAAGGTCTCAAACAATCGAAAACTTTTTTTGGTCTTTCCCTTGAAACCCAAAGAGATGTTCTGATCTTTCTGGTTGAGGAGCACCTCAGCAGGAAAATCCTTGAAACGATTGGAAACGTGGGGGAATTTGACACAGCTCCAGGGACCGGCATTGCCATTCAGCTCGATGTCGAGGATGCCGTTGGTATTGCCCATCAAATTAAAGAACTAACTTCCGTTGTGGAGGAAATACGATGAGCAATAAATCGCGAGTCTGCGTGCGTGAAATCATGAATGGAAAATATAGTATTGTTGACGGCCGCCTGACAGTGCGGGAAGCCTTGACAATCATGCGACAGAAGGAAGTAGCGTGTCTGATAATCCGCAAACGTAGCGATGATGACGAATACGGAATTGTTTTGCCGGCGGACATTGCCAAAAAAGTGCTGGCCAAAGACCGCTCCCCAGACCGGATCAATGTCTATGAAATCATGACCAAGCCCATCATTTCGGTATCCCCCAAGATGGATATACGCTACTGTGCCCGGCTTTTCGATCGTTTTGGCCTGACCCTGGCCCCCGTGATTGAAGATGAACAGGTTCTAGGTATTATCGGCTACCAAGATATTGTTCTAAAGGGTATCAGCTGTCCTCTTTAGGGCGAGAAGCTATGAATGCAGGGGCACACGAACATTAGCCCGTGTGCCTGAGTTACCCCTTAAAGCACGCGAAAGGCCCATGGTTCCCTGAACATGGGCCTTTCTTGCTTTGCTGTATAAATCAGACAGTTTTTACTGCAAAGCACCCCTTTAAACTCGCGAAACGCCCATGATTACCAAATCATGGGCGTTTCTTTGAATAGGGTACTTATCTAACATTAACTTACTGGAAGTGGCGATTTACAGTAATGCACGATCTAGCCACCCTCCATACCCATAATTAGTTGTGGTGCAACTTCCGAGACGCTTGCCCCAGGTTGACGTTTTCGAGCTGAAGTTGCTCCTGCTCGATGTTCCACAAGTCGACACTTGCAGGAATCGGGGCTGGCGGGAGTCGGTCAACAGTTACTAGTTTTGAGACTGATAAATGTCTACTCACCTAGCGTCGATTCAGTTGGTATTCCCCTTAGGATACGCTTACCTATTGCCTCGTCAGCCAGCACCACCGCACGTTTAGACCCCTTCTGATGTGTGTCGATCAGATCGGCTCAGGCCTGTGCCCATACTTAGCGGCCAGGCAAGATTCCCTTCCCTCTTATTCATTTAATCACAACGATCTCCACCACCCCTTCCCGGCGAACAACGGTGATGCCAACATCCAGGGCGTATCGCTTGAACGAGAGATCAATGCTTGCCTTGCCCAGTTGCAGATTCCTTATATGCATTTCGTCGATGAAATCAGGCAGCACAGGGTAGTGGAAGCGGATCTGTTTTTGTTCCGCGCTGACCGAAAGTCCAAGACAAGCTTGGAGTAGCAGGAAGACGGAGCCGGCCGCCCAGGACTGGGGTGCGCAGGCGAGAGGATAGACGATCGGCCCCGAACGCTGGCGCTTGGAGAAGCCACAGAAGAGTTCGGGTAGACGGTACAGGTCCATTTGCTGGGCGGTGGCGAAAAGGCCCTCAAGCACCCTCATGGCGTCCGCCGTGTAACCGTAGCGCGCCAAACCCTGGGCAATAAGGGCGTTGTCGTGGGGCCATATCGAGCCATTGTGGTAGGACATGGGGTTGTATCGGGCTTCGCCGGCAGCGACGGTGCGGATTCCCCAGCCGCTGAAAAAGTTTTCCGCCAGAAGGGTTTTTGCGACACGCGCTGCATAATCTTCTCGTGTTATACCGGAAAAGAGGGTGTGCCCGGCGTTAGAGCCAAGCACTTGACAGGGACGGTTCTCTCCGTCAAGGGCCAGGGCATAGCTGGATATCTTTTCGCACCAGAAGGCACGATGGAAACGATCTTTCAGGGTCTTGGCTTCGGCCCTGAGATTTCCTGCGAGTTCGATCTCTCCCATAAGCTCAGCAAGTTGCGCGGCGCGAAGCTTGGCATCGTAGACATAACCCTGTACCTCGCAGAGGGCTACGGGGCCTTCGGCCAAAGACCCGTCGGCGTGAAAGACGGAATCCCAGGAATCCTTCCATCCCTGGGTGACAAGACCGGTGGAGGAGTGGCGAACATATTCCACGAAACCGTCCCGGTCCTCATCGCCGTAAGTGTCGATCCACTCCAGGGCCTTACGGATATTGGGCCATATTGAGCGGATCAAGTCAAAATCCCCCGTACGCTCGAAATAAGCTCCGGCAAGGACGACGAAAAGCGGGGTGGCGTCGACGCTTCCGTAGTAGCGGCCGAAGGGGATCTCCCCCAGGGCGGCCATCTCTCCCTCGCGGGTCTCGTGGATGATTTTTCCTGGTTCGGCGTCCTGTTCCGGGTTCAGTTCCGTGGACTGGGTCGCGGCGAGATAGGTCAGAACACCCCTGGCGATCTCGGGGTTAACCCAGAGCATCTCCAGGGCGGTGATGATCCCGTCGCGTCCGAAAGCGGTGCTGAACCAGGGGACCCCAGCGTAGGGGTAGGGGCCGTGCGGAGTCTCGGTTATCATCATGCTCAGGTCGTTAAAGGAGCGGGACAGCCACCGGTTGAACTGTTCATTGGAGGTCTCGATTTCGCAGCCATTTTTCCGGGTCTGTCGCAACGCACTTACGGTTTTATCAAAATCGGACTGATAGGAGCAGAGGCGCGGTTCGCATCCTTTGCTGTCGCAGGAGACGGTGACGAAGAACAGAGCCTCTTGTTGGGGGGCGAGATCAACCTTGAAGCGCACCTCCGACTCGGTCAGTTCTTCCGGTTGCGGCGAAAAGGTGAGCCTCGTCCGCCTGATCTTTCCGTCGAGACCCTCGTAGGGGAGGACGATGCAGCAATCGTCGATCTGTGCATCCAGCTTTCGGCCTCTCTTTACCCTGTGCATTCCCCGGACCTCGAAAATGTCCCTGAAGTCGGCATCGAAGGCGAGGGAAAGGATGGCTGTTACCGGGGTGAGACCGAAATTCGCAACCCGGAGGCGCTCGAAGCAGGTTTCCTGCGAGAGGAATTTCGAGCGGAAGATATGCAGGGATCCCCTGGGGATGTGAACTTCACCGTCGATGGAGATGTCGGGGTTCATCAGGTCTACGGTGAGGAGTTCATTCTGGTCGTTGACGGTCGAATTGAGAAGTAGAGGGCGCTTGTCGCCGAAGAAGAGTTCGAGGTGGGAAAGGAACCTTGTCCCCTCATGGAAAACCCCCTGTTCACCGAGCCCGACAGGGTGAATGTCGCCGCGACAATCGAAGACCGCAAAGGTTTCGCCCTGCTTGAGAACCCGCGTGCGGTCGTCGGCCAAGGAGGAGGTGGCGAGGATGTAATATTGATCCTTAACGCGGATGATTTCTTCCACAACGGACTCCTTGAGTGTCACTAATGTTTCATCTGCTACTTTCGAATTGGCAGTAAACTAGTGGCTGCGGACAGAGACTGGCTCACGACTGACATCGGCGGTAGGAGCAGCTCGTTCTCCATGGCAATCAGTTCACTGTAGAGCTTCAAATAGCCCTCTGCCATATTCGCTACCGAGTAACACCTTTCGAAGACCTCGCGGCAGAGCTCTCTGTCTAGCTCCGAAACCCTTTCCACCGCTAAGACCGCTTCGTCCTGGTTTTCTACAATAAAGCCTGTAACCCCGTTTTGGATGACTTCGGAGACCGAGCCGTTGCGGTAGGCGATCACCGGGGTTCCGCAGGCCATAGCCTCGATCATCACCATGCCGAAAGGTTCGGGCCAGTTGATGGGGAAGAGCAGGGCGCTGGCATTGCCGAGGAAATCGTCTTTTTCATCTTCGCCAATCTCCCCGATGAACTCGACCAACGGATCGTTGAGCAGCGGATTTATCTCGCGCTCAAAGTATTCCCGATCGATCCTATCCACCTTGGCGGCGATTTTGAGCTTCATCCCAGAACGCTTGGCGATCTCGATAGCGTGATCGGGCTGCTTTTCCGGTGAGATGCGGCCGAGAAAGGCAAGATACCCCTCAGGCTTTACATGGACGCTGTAGAGATTTTCTGGCAGCCCGTGATAGACGGTTCCCGCCCAATTAGCCTGGGGGATTGGCATCCTCTGGGCCTCCGAGATTGAGACGATAGGCATCTCGGAGAATTCCCGGTAGAGGGGGCCGAGTTCAGGGAGATCAAGCCTGCCGTGGAGGGTGGTGAGATTGGGAGTCGGATTCAAGCGTGAGAGGGGAAAGTGTAAGTAGTCGATGTGATAATGAATAATATCGAACTCACCAGCGCTCTTGGCAACTTTCCCCATCATCGAAACATGAGGAGCCAGAGGATCTAGGCAGTCGGGTGAGAGCCTCAAGGCAGTATCCGAACAGGGAATAAGGCGTGCTCTAGTGATTGAGTCTGCGCTGGCAAAAAGGGTCACATCGTGCCCCTGCCTAATCAGTTCCTCTGTCAGATAGGAGACGATGCGTTCGGTACCGCCGTAGCATTTTGGCGGAACGCTCTCGTAGAGGGGGGCTACTTGGGCAATTTTCATGATTCAGACTGACCCCTGTTATGACGATGGTTGGCATAAAAACGCCTGTCATCCCTCGGCCTGGAGTCCCATTTTAATGAAGGGGGCCCTTTTTGCACCCCAGTTAATTTTAATCAGGAATCTTACAGTGTCAACACGACGAGCAGAAAAACAAAGGGAGATTTTGTTGATCGGAACCGGCTTCCTACTTACCCTTCAATCCAGTGCCTTGTTTGACTGGCCGCTGGCCGAAGACCTGCTACCGGATGAAAATGTCTCGGAACTTACTCCTCCCAAAACCATGGTCTGACGGTCGGTGCAACCGGTATAGTCCTACAGTCCCCGATAAATGATAAAAGCCCTTCCGATTGCCGGGTGGGCTTTTCTGTGTCTGATTGATAGGGACTTTCGACTCTCTAGCCAAACGAGATCTTTCAAAATATCAATGAACCGATTTGACAGATAAATTCAGTGGACCGCCTGTTATGCTTGAGACTGTCCCCTGAATCATTGCGAGGTTCGGCATGGCGCTACACTACCATTTAGTTACGTATTCCAAAGAGGAAGAATTCGCCAACCGTCTGACACATGGGCTAGCTGCGATCCTGAGCCTGTTCGGTCTGGTCGTTCTGATCGTGAAAGCCGCAAAAACCGGCGATCCCTATCGGGTCGTCAGTTGTTCCCTCTACGGTAGCGTCCTTAGCCTGTTTTACCTCATCTCTTCCCCCTAGGGAACGCGTACAAAGTCGTAACGCTGCCATCCTCTCCCCCGGCATCAGGCCGCTGGCGTATGGTTCCTGTCGTTAGCGCACTCAGCTCTTTTTACTGGTCTTGGCAAAGAAGGCCGTATACTGCTGGGTCACTTTCTTTCCGTGGCAGCTGGGACACTCGACCCGGCCCTGATCATGTTCAGCCATGCTCAGGGCAACCGTGAAAATTTCAAGACATTTCTGACAGCGATACTCGTAGGTAGGCATCGGGTCCTCCTCAAATAACTATGGTATGAATCGCTAGACACTCCAAGGGCTAGAACCGAGTCTCCGCCCTACACTTTTAAATGTTGCCTCATATAGTTTCGTTGTCAATCCAGGAGAGGGGGCTATCCACGAAAAAAAAGTGGGATTTCAATGTCTCGAAATCTAAAGAAAATGACCTTTAGGACAAAAAAACACTCGACAAAAGGCGTTCCCAAGGAATCTGAGGTAGGTTGAAAAATATGGACACCAAAGTTTAGAGTAGTTCTCACAATGGAGGTGTCAGAATGGAAAGAGGTCCAAACGGCCGCTACTCGAAGGAGTTTCGGGATGAGGCTGTGAAAATGGTTATTGAAGGTGGAGTGTCCGCCTATGAGGTGTCACGTCGCCTTTCCTTGCCGAAATCAACCCTTGAAAATTGGGTGAGAGCGTTCAAGGAAGGCAAGCTAAGGGATATCGGAGACCACCGACGCCCCTTAACCGAGGTCGAACTGGAGCTTGCCAGAGTTAAGCGAGAACTGGCTCAGGTCAAGCAGGAGCGCGATATTTTAAAAAAAGCCGCCGCGTACTTTGCCAAGGAGTCGCTGCCCAGTACGCGCTGATAAAACAGATGCGGCCCAATTATTCAGTTCCGATCCTCTGTCGAACACTTGGCGTATCGCCAAGTGGATATTATGCCTGGCTGAAACAGCCCGAGTCACCTCGCCAAAAAGAGGAGAAGCGACTCGAAATTGAGATCAAGGCAGCCCACAAGAGGACTCGGGAAACTTATGGTCCCGAGCGATTACAGGAAGACCTTGCAGAGCAAGGAGTTCATGTCGGTATCCATCGGATCAAGCGAATACGTAAGAAGCTTGGCCTCAGCTGCAAGCAAAAAAAGAAGTTCAAGGCCACGACAAACTCTAACCATTCGCTTCCTGTTGCCGAGAACCTGCTTGAGCAAAAGTTTGACGTCGAGGCCCCCAATCAAGCGTGGGTGACTGATATTACATACATCCCCACTGCCGAGGGCTGGCTGTACCTTGCTGGCCATAAAGACCTCTTCACGGGGGAAGTCGTTGGATATGCAATGGGCGAGAGAATGACGAAGAATTTGGTCAGTCAGTCTCTTTTTCGAGCGGTATCAGCCAAGCGTCCGCCACCGGACCTGATCAATCATTCAGACCGGGGCAGCCAGTATTGTTCAAAAGAGTATCAACGTCTGTTGAAACAGTTCGGCATGCGACCATCAATGAGTCGCAGAGGGAATTGCTATGACAACGCCCCGATAGAGAGCTTCTGGGGAGTATTGAAAAACGAATTGGTTCACCATCGTAGATACGCCACCAGAAAAGAGGCGATGCGGGAAATTACGGAATACATCGAAATCTTCTACAACAGGCAAAGGCGACAGAAAAGGTTGAGTTATTTATCGCCTGCGGCCTTTGAACAAAATTATTACAGAGAACTAAATGCAGCTTGAGGTCATTTGGTGTCCACTATTGACGACCGACCTCAGCATAGAAACGGTTTCTTTCTCCAGGCCAACATGAAGCAAGGCCCCATTCCGGAACAACAAGCAAGATAACCCAACCATTTGGAATCAGGTTGGCCCTTTGGTGGCCATATTTTTCAACCTACCCCAGCTTGACGAACACCGGTTACCGGCGATTCAAAGACCGCAGCCGACAGATAATCCGGGCTGATATCGCTTAGCTGATGAACCACAAGAAAACGCTTGTCTCATACGCTATAATGTGGAAGATGCTTAAGAAAAGACAGTTTGCAATGGCTAAGCAAAACGCTGTCTACGTCGAATCATGGAGACTGGGCATATCGTAATTGTCGAAGTCAGAGTCCAGTATTTTTCCACCTACCCGGACAAACCGAAGGACTAAATTGCCAATCTGATCAAGATGCGTAATGCGGCCGGACAGTTCAGGAAACTGTATACCGTTTTGGATGACGGCTTCAAGCTGTAGCCAGCGGCTGTAGCCTTGGAGATTAATATGAAGATCTTTCGTTTACCGCTGGTCGCCAGACTCGCGCTCGCCATCGCCGTCCTGATACTGTTACCCGCCACCATAATGACGGCCTACCTCTACAAGCGTGACCGCGATGCCGCCATCGATACAGAGATGCAGCGTATCAACAGCTACTCAAGAGAGATCGCGGTTCAGGTCGATTCGTTCATCGTCTCCAAAAAAAATATCGCCCGCTACGCCGTGGCCAGCAGCGAACTCCGCAGTTTTCTGGAACGCTCCGACAACCCCGCGGTAATTGCCGAACTTTCTTCATGGCTTGCGCACTGGGCAGGCATTACGCAGAACATTGCCGAAGTATTTGTCATGGATCCGCAAGGGGAATGCCTCGCCTCGACTAATCCCTCGTTTGTCGGAAAAAACTACGGCATGCGCCCCTATTTCAAGGAGGCTCGCAAGGGACTGGATTATGTCGGCGACTGGACGGTCGGCATTACATCCCGAAAGCCAGGCATCTATCTCTCCTCTCCCATCATTGTTTCAGGCAAGGACGTTGGCGGCATATTAGCCATCAAACTTGAAATTGACGAGATAGACTCCATAATCCGCCGCAGTTATGAGCTCGGCGTCCAGGTCTTTATCGTCAACAGCACCGGGGTTTTGCTGGCGTATTATGACCCGGCGCTTCGCTATGCCACGCTCGACGACCTGACCCCGGCGGAGGGCGCCTACATCAAGGAGACGAGGCAGTTTGCCGACATTCCCCAGCCCTCGCTTAAACTGGCTTCGCTGCGCAAGGATGCCGCCGCGGTGCGTCCCGGCGACACACACATATCCGCCGAATACCGGTTTCAGGGAGGGCGCAAGATCGCTGCGTTGACCGGTACAAATGCAATTAACTGGGTTGTGGGGGTCACCGTCCCCTTCTCCGCGATCGAGGCGCCCGCAAATCGACTGCTCTATACCTTTATTCCTCTGGCCCTGCTGGTGCTGTTGTTTACTGCTCTCTCATCCTATTATGTGAGCCGCTTCATTGTCCGCCCCTTGGGCCATTTGCTTCATGATGTAACCGTTCTGGGCGCTGGAGATTATTCGGTTCGTTCCGTCGTCCGCGGCGACGATGAGGTGGCCAGACTGGCAAAAGCTTTCAACTCCATGGCGCAAATGATCCTGACGCGCGAACAGCAGCTTATCAAGCTGCGGAACTACCTGTTAAATATCATTGACTCGATGCCGTCGATGCTTTTTTCGTTGAACAGTAAAGGGGAAGTGACACACTGGAATGCCGCCGCCGCACACAATACCGATATTGCGGCTGCTGAGGCCATCGGAAAAATATTCTGGGAGATCAGACCGGAATTGGCCAAGTACAGGGGTACGTTTGAAGACGTTTTGAAAAACAATGCTCCCAGAACCCTGATGCGGGAGTTGGTCACTGACAGGACAAAGCGCTACTTCAATATTGCAATTTTTCCATTGGCTGCCGATGCCTGTGAGAACGACAGAGAGATTGTCCTTCGCCTTGACGATATTACCGAAATCGAGACAAAAGAGGAGCAACTCCGCCATATGCAGAAAATGGAACTGGTCGGCACACTGGCGGGTGGTCTGGCACATGACTTCAATAATGTGCTCTGCGGTATCCTTGGAACAGTGACGATTCTGGAGAGACAGATTCGCAGAGGCAAGGAATTCAGCCCAGAGAAGTTGTGCGAAAAACTGGAAGTCGTTGTCGACCTTGGCAACCGTGCCGCCGAAATAGTGGCACAGCTTTTGGTGATATCGAGAAAACAGGAGGCATCTCTTGCCCTGGTTGATCTTAAATTTACTATCAGCCATGTGATGAATATTTGTCAAAATACCTTTGATAAATCGATAGATATCTCTACCGTCATCCCTGAAACACCGATCATGGTCCATGCAGACTCCAGACAGATCGAGCAGGTACTGTTAAACCTCTGCGTCAACGCCAGTCACGCAATGACAATCATGAGGGAGGCAGGGGACACTCACGGTGGCAAACTGAGTATTGCAACGGAAAGACTGCAGGCTGGCCGCCATTTCTGCGCCACTCACCCTGAGGCTGCGGAAGCTATGGAATATTGGTTGTTGTCGGTGCAAGACACCGGCATAGGCATGGATACCCAAACCATTGATAAAATATTCGATCCATTTTTTACAACCAAGGAACTGGGTAAGGGAACCGGCCTCGGCTTGGCCATGGTCGATAATATCGTCCGGCAGCATAATGGTTTTCTCGAGGTGTATTCCGAGGAGGGGATCGGTTCGACCTTTAATATTTACCTGCCGGTATTTTCGGGTGACGCAGTGGCGATTACGGGTAACAGTCTTCAGGATCTTCCAATGGGAGATGGGCTGCTTCTGGTCGTCGATGATGAGCCGTCCATATGTCAGGCGGCAAAATCAATTCTTGAAGAGTGCGGCTATCAAGTGATCCTGGCGGAAAACGGTGAAGTTGCCGTATCGATTTATAGTCAGCGCAGCCATGAGATCAAGGCGGTTGTCATGGATATGATCATGCCGAAGAAATCTGGAATTGATGCCTTCATCGAGATGAAACGGATAGATCCGGATGTAAGAGTGCTTCTGGCGTCCGGATTCATGCAGGACGAGAGGATTGCTGCGCTCACAGAACTGGGCGTTCGGGAGGTTATTAAAAAACCATACACCATGTATAAACTTGCGAAGACAGTTGCACGGATTATGGCGTGACGAAGTGGCTGATAATTACAACTTATTATCGAAGAGAAACTATCTTCATGTTTGGCTCTGTAATCGGGGGGGAGTGTCCTAAATGTCACTCCTTTAAACACGCGAATGGCCCATGATTACCAAATCATGGGCCATTCTTGCTTTGGTGCATTAATCAGACAATTTTTACTGGAAGTGGCGATATTCAGCACATGCTCGATCCAGCCGACCTCCAGACCCATAATTAGATATGGAGCAACTTCCGAGACGCTTGACCACGTTGGTATTTTCGAGGTGAAGTAACCTCTGTTCCATGTTCTACAAGTCGATACTTGTTAGAATAAGATAGGCCAAAACTTACTACTTTCGAGACGCGAAAACGAAGAAGCCCCGGAACGGACCAGGGCTTTATTTTGTTACTATATTTAGTCAATCTTTACCCAGTTTTAAAGTATTGCCCAAGTGTACATCCGAGTGCTTTTTTGAACATCGTAATGAACTCACTTTTACCGGCCCCAAACGTTAAACTTAACGGTTCTATCCACCAAACAAAGGTTGTAACTAAAGAGTTCTCAGCAAAGCGCCGTTACAAGCGGATTCCTGGGTAGCGCAATTTGCTGACCATCATTTTCGATTGAAAAGTGGCTTTCTCTTAGATTTCGGGGCATTGAAGCTGAATCACCTTTTTTTCGTGGATAGGTCCGAAACTTAATAATCTTATGAACGTCGCCTGCCCCCCTCCGCTTCCGAAAAAAAACTCTCCAAAACCTGGCGCGAGTAACTGATATGAATTGTTTTCCAGAGTTTCCGATTACAGGGATGGTGCAAAATAAAATCAGCGGAATGTTCTGAAATCGGCAGCTTTTGCCTTGTCGGCCGGGGTTTTCGATTGACAGCGGCATATCGCTTAAATATGTTGATTTTAATACGAAGATCGTCAAGAGTGGGGCGGTTCACAGCGCCAAAGGCGCGATCACTGAAAAGCAATTTCCCATCAACTCAACCAAAAAAGATAATAATTATGAGCGGATTTTACGGGGCTATTTCAAAAGAGGAATGCATTTACGATGTTTTTTACGGTACGGACTATCATTCACACATGGGCACAAAAAGAGGTGGATTGGTTTTCTGTAATGAGGAAGATGGATTCCAAAGATCGATTCACAGCCTGGAAAGTGAATACTTCAGGTCAAAATTTGAAGGAGAACTAAAAGATTTTTCAGGAAAACTGGGCATGGGTGTAATTAGTGATACCGACCCCCAACCCATTATTTTCAACTCATATCTAGGAAGATTTGCCATTGTTACTGTAAGTAGAATCGTAAATATCGATGAGCTGGAAAAAGAATTTCTGGCCAAGAAAAAGCATTTTACTCAAAACTTCCATGGAAATGTAAATCCTACCGAACTTATTGCCAACCTTATCTGCGAGAAGGATAGTTTTGTTGAAGGAATTAAGAATGTGCACAATAAAATCAAAGGATCTTGCTCTCTTTTGATCTTAACTCCCGATAAAATTATCGCAGCCAGAGACAAACTGGGCAGAACGCCAATCGTTATTGGTAAAAAGGATGGATCTTTCGCAGTAGCTTCAGAGACATCATCATTCCCAAATACCGGTTACGAAATTGAATACTATATCGGTCCGGGGGAAGTCGTGGAAATTACCGCTGACGCCTATAAAACCGTTAAGGCTGCCAATGAGAAAATGCAGGTATGCTCATTCCTGTGGGTGTATTACGGTTATCCGACTTCTTTCTACGAAGGTATAAATACTGAAGAGATTCGCTATCGTTGCGGAGCTGCCATTGCAAAAAAGGACGATGTTGAGGCCGATTTTGTTTGTGGAGTTCCGGATTCCGGTGTCGGACACGCATACGGGTATAGCAATGAAAAGGGTGCCCCTTATAAAAGGGCTTATTCAAAATACACCCCAACCTGGCCACGAAGCTTTATGCCTCAAAATCAAAAGGTAAGAGAGTTGGTGGCTAAAATGAAACTTATACCCAACAATGCAATTATCAAGGACAGTAAAGCAGTTTTCCTTGACGATTCGATAGTTCGTGGCACACAACTTAAAGATAATACGGCTGATTTAAGAAAAGCAGGGATAAAGGAAGTACACATGCGAATTGCATGTCCTCCGCTGACTTATCCATGTGATTACCTGAACTTTTCACAATCACGATCAACCAAGGAATTGGCAACAAGAAAAGCCATCATAGCGCTTGAAGGTGAAGAGAAGAATCTTGAGAAATATGCAGATTCAAGCACCCCGGAATACAAAAAGATGGTTGAACTTATCGCTGAGGACCTGGGGATTGATTCATTGATTTATCAAGACCTTAACGATTTGGTAGAAGCAATAGGTTTACCAAAAGAGAAGCTTTGTACTCATTGTTGGGATGGCTCAAGTTATTATTAGGATTTGACTTGTTATTTACACAAAATTAAGTTCATACGGGAAGCCTAACGAGGCTGTAGAAAAACCCTCCCCTGAGAGCGTTCTCCATGACCCCTTTAAACACGCGGATGGCCCATGATTACTAAATCATGGGCCATCCTTGCTGTGCCCTACATTTATCAGATAGATTTTACTGCAATGCGCGACTTTCAATAATGCCCGACCTTGCAGACAACGGGCCTGTAACGCAGATTGTGTAAATGGCCAGTCGGTCAGAGTAGCGGCATTCGCCCTTCAAATATAATCGAAAATTGATTCAGTGCCGATCGCCAGTTGTGGATCGGCATTGTCCATTTCTTTGAAATATTCTGTAACGCTAAGTAGAGCAGCTTGATCATTGATTCGTCATTGGGAAACGATCCCCGGTTCTTCGTGACCTTCCGCAGTGACATGTTCACCGATTCGATGGCATTGGTCGTGTAAATCGCTCTGCGTATGTCGGACGGATATGAGAACAGTGGCGTAATCCGCTCCCAGTTGCGTCGCCAGGATTTAGCAATTGTCGGGTGACTGGCGTTCCATCTATCTTCGAACAGCTCTAAGTTAAACTCGGCCTCTTCGACAGTCGCTGATGAGTAAATTGCCTTCAGATCCTTGGCGACCTCTTTCCGCTGTTTCCAGGAAACGTAGTTTAAGCTGTGCCGCACCATGTGAACAATACAGAGTTGAACCTGTGTATCAGGGAAGACTGTCTCAATCGCTTCAGGAAAGCCTTTCAGGCCATCGACGCAGGCGACGAAGATATCCTTTACGCCCCGGTTCTTCAACTCTGTGACAACTTGCAACCAGAACTTGGCACCCTCAGTTTCGGCGGTCCACATGCCAAGGACTTCCTTGAGGCCATCAAGGTTGACACCAACGGCAAGATAAACAGCCTTATTAATGACTCGATTTTCTTGCCGTACTTTGATCCGAATGGCGTCGAGATAAACAATCGGCCAGATATCATCCAGCGGCCGGTTCTGCCAAAGAACGATTTCCTCTTGGACCGCTTTCGTCACTTGGGAAACAAGCGTCGGTGAAATCTCTACACCGTACATCTCTTCCAAATGCGCCTGAATATCGCGGGTCGTCATGCCACGGGCATACAGGGCGATGATCTTGTCATCAAAACCGCTGAAGCGGCTTTGCCCTTTAGGCAGTATTATCGGTTCAAAACTGGAATCACGGTCACGGGGAACGGTAATGTCAAGATTGCCGAACTCGCCTTTGACCTTCTTCTGGTAGCTACCGTTGCGGGCGTTACCAGCCTTGTTGTTTGACGGAGCATTCTTTTCGTAGCCGAGATGTTCGGTCAGCTCGGTTTTCATTGCACGTTCCAGAAGCTGTTTGGTCAGTTGTTTCAGTAGCCCAGTTTCCCCGATAAGATCTTCAGGATTCTTGTAATCCTTCATCAGGGAGTCGAGCAAGTCGTCGGGTATGGTCATCAGTTCCTCCAGTGGTTACGGGTTGTAACCGACTGGGAGCATTTACACAAAAGATTTTACACCCTCCAGACAACCAGACTGTCAAAATAATACTGTACAACTTACAGAACGGTTTCGGCTGGACTAGAATTTCAGGCAGAAATCGGTGCGTTTTCTGTCCGATAAGTCGACTCTATCTCTCCCTTTCTGCCTGCAAGCAGATTTCCTTTGGTTGTTTTCCAAGTGTCAGGAGGAGGAAGGTTGAGCTTTCTTCTTGAGGAGACTCTCTTAGCACAATGCTCCAATCCCTCCACAAAGAATAGTTTCCCCTAATTCTAACTTTCCTATTCTGGACAAAAGGGGACATAATGCGTTAAGTATTTCTCTTAGTTGATAGGTAATCTTTATTTGTTTCGCTGACTGAGCTTCATGATGCCAATCCCAGTATTTTTTCTACTGTTACTCCTGTTGCAAATCATTTTTCTACCGGGGCTTTTGACCCAGGGCGGAAAAGTGTCCAATCCCCATAGGACCATTGTTGTTGGTGGTAATCATAGCGATCCCCCCTACGAGTATCTAGACGAAAACAGTGAACCAGCCGGCTATAATGTTGCGTTGACGAAAGCGTTGGCAACGGAGATGGGGGTTGATGTTGAGATTCTGTTGGGAGAACAAGGTCAGATCCGTGAGGACTTGATAACCGGCCGGATCGATATTCTGCAAGGTGTGATGGAAGCCGAAGCAGATAAGGACGGGTTACTGTTTACTCCCCACACGCAGGTGCAACAAAAGGTTTTCTCCCATCGGAAGCCTCTTGCCAAGGTATCGTCGCTGGACCAATTACAGGGTAAAAAAATTGTCGTCAAAAGAGACGGCATCATGCACAGGGTTTTGCAACACAATAAAATTACTGCCGATCTCGCGCTGGTCAACACTCATGCAGAAGCGCTCCGTCAAGTCGCTTTGGGGAATTACGACTATGCGTTGTTGGCCAATTTATCCAACCTTTATCTGAATCGCCATGTCCAATATCTCGAAAATGAATTAGGAAAAGGCAGTATCGTTCAAGCAGGAGAACTGCTCCCGGTATTGCGTTATGGCTATATTGCGACAACGAAGAATAAAAGCGTGATCGATAGCTTTACTGACAGCCTGCTTGCCTTGCATAATAATGGCCTGCAACGAGAAATCCATGATCGTTGGCTCGGTTCAGACCAATCGGTAAGCAACGCTGAAAACCCGCGCCGGATGCAAATCGGCGAGTTAATTTTCAGCCCGCTAATTCTTGCCGTCTGCACGTTTGTCTTCTGGAATCGTTCCCTTAAAAAGGAAGTCGAGCGGCGTTCCACGGAGTTGGCTCTGCAACAACAGCAGTTATTGCAAGCGGACAAAATGGCCTCCTTGGGAACTCTGGTCTCCGGAGTTGCTCATGAAATCAACAACCCGACCGGCTTGATCCTCTATAACCTGCCGGTGCTGGAGAAAATCTATCAAACGGCGGAGGCGACCCTGGAACAGCGCTACCAGGAAGAGGGCGATTTTTTCATCGGTGGTCTTAAATATTCAATGTTCAGGGAAGAGTCTGCTGAAGTCTTCACTGAACTGAAGGACGGGGCCACACGGATTAAACAAATCGTCGATGATCTGAAAGATTTTGCCCGGAAGGACAGTGTCGAGCTTGAGGAGTTTGTCAACTTGAACAAGGTCGCTGATGCTGCCGTAAGACTGGTCAAAGGTTCACTGAAAAAATCCACTTGCAACATCGAGACATCTTATAGTGCCACACTCCCCGAATTCATCGGCAATAGCCATCGGATCGAGCAGGTCATCATCAATTTACTGATCAATGCCTGTCAGGCCCTCACCAGCCCGGAACAGATTGTCGCCATGCGCACTTTTGTCAACCCGCAAGGTAATGAACTGATTCTTGAAGTCAGCGATGAAGGAGTCGGGATCGCCGCCGATCAGATTGTCAAACTGACCGATCCCTTTTACACGACCAAGCGTGAACAAGGTGGAACCGGTCTTGGCCTTTCTGTTTCTGCGGGGATCATCGCCGAACACCGAGGACGTCTGGTTTTCGACTCCGAACCGGGAGTTGGCACAAGGGTCTCAATCTGTCTACCTATTCACGAGAAAGCTTAAGTTATGACGGAATCACTCTATCCTGCCTTCAGCCTTTTGCTGATCGATGACGAAAAATCCTGGCTTCGCACCATGGCTATGACCCTGTCGATGGATGGTGGGATCGACAATGTCATCCGCTGTCAGGACAGTCGCGAGGCATTGAATATTTTGGCAACGGAAAATGTCGGTCTTGTTTTGCTTGATATAAACATGCCACATATCTCTGGAGTTGAACTGCTGCCGCAGATCGTCGCTGAGCATCCAGATGTCACAGTGATTGTCATCAGCGGGATGAATCAGATTGATATTGCCGTTAACTGCATGAAAAATGGTGCCTTTGATTTTTATGTTAAGACGGGAGAAAAAGAACGGCTCCTGAAAGGAATCCAGCGAGCGATTAAGACCATTGGATTGGAACGGGAAAATATCGCTATCCGCAGCCGTTTTCTAGCCGGAAAAATCGATCGCCCAGAGGCTTTTAACAAGATTGTCACTCAGGATCAGACGATGAGTTCGATCTTTCAGTATATCGAGGCGATTTCAGTCAGTTCCCAACCGGTATTGATCACTGGCGAGAGTGGCGTCGGTAAGGAGTTAATCGCCAATTCGATTCATGCCTTAAGTGGCCGCAAAGGGCCGCTACTGACAGTCAATGTCGCCGGACTCGATGATTCGGTTTTTTCCGACTCCCTGTTCGGGCATGGCAAAGGGGCTTTTACCGGAGCGGACAAGACTCGCAGCGGAATGGTTGAAAAGGCCAGCAACGGTACTTTATTTCTGGATGAAATCGGCGATCTCAGCATCGCCTCGCAGGTCAAATTGCTACGGTTGCTCCAGGAAGGGGAGTATTTCCCACTGGGTAGTGATCTGCCTAAAAGGATCAATGCCCGAGTCGTCGTTGCCACCCATCAGGACCTAGCAGTCAGTCAGGCTGAAGGGAAAATGCGTAAAGACCTCTACTATCGCCTTTGTGGGCATCACGTACATGTACCGCCGTTACGTGAGCGTAAAGATGATATTGAACTGCTGCTCCATCATTTTCTCAAACAGGCTGCCACTGAGTTCGGTAAGAACAAGCCAGCTATTCCCAAAGAACTGCCGGTGCTACTGGCCACCTATAACTTTCCAGGCAACGTGCGGGAATTAAAAGGGATGGTTTTCGATGCGATGGGGATGCATAAGAGTAAGATATTATCGATGGATGCATTCAAGCGCGCCATAGATAAGCAGGTGCCCGAAACCGGCAGCAGTGTTCAGGAAGTTTCGATGGAAGGCGTTTTTGTGGCGGACACCCCGTTACCGCAACTCAGTGAGGTCGCTGACCTATTGGTTCGTGAAGCAATGAAGCGCGCCGAAGGGAATCAGTCATTGGCGGCGAGATTGCTTGGGGTTTCACAACCAGCCTTGAATAAACGGCTAAAAAAAATGGTTATTTACTAGCCCTGTTCAGTTATTGGAGGTGCTGGTTTGTCGATCGGTTGCCGTGCTGGCCGAATTTTCCACTCGCTCTTAATCCCCTATAACCTGTTGATCCACTATAACCTGCCTATTATGACTAACTATTTGAAATAATGAAGAAATCCTGCGGAACTTCGTTTCTGCGCCCCACTGGTTATACCACTTTAACTCAACAGGAACCGACCTTATTCCGTAGTAACCCCCGACGTATCAGTCACTTACGGCATTGTCTTCATTTTGGCACTTCCCTTGCTTTATATCATCCGCAGAACCGATCGGATTCAAGCTGAAACCTGATCAACAAACAACCTATCAACCTTTGGATGTGGAGCAAGAGAGATGGCTAAAGAGCACAGACTGGAACACGACCTGCTCGGAGAGCGCAAAGTTTCAAACGACTGTTATTACGGCGTTCAGACCCTACGCGCCAAGGAAAATTTTGCCATAACCGGGACACCCATTTCGTCAACGCCATCAATGGTTATCGCCCTCGCCTATGTGAAAAAAGCGGCTGCATTAACCAATCTTGAACTAGGTTTGTTGGATACCAAAACCGCCAAAGCAATTGCTCAGGCCTGTGATCAGTTGATCGGTGGACAGCATCATGACCAATTTGTTGTCGATGTTTTTCAGGGTGGAGCCGGAACCTCAACGAACATGAACGCCAACGAGGTCATCGCCAACTTAGCTCTGGAAATCCTCGGTCACGAAAAAGGCGACTACCGTCATTGTCATCCGAACAACCATGTCAACTGTTCGCAATCGACCAACGACGCCTATCCAACGGCCTTCCGGATCGCTCTGCACCTTGAATTAAAAAAGCTGCTCGACAGCATGCTGGTCGTGCAAAAGGCTTTTGCCGAAAAAGGAACTGAGTTTGCTGATGTCCTGAAAATGGGGCGTACCCAGTTGCAAGACGCGGTGCCAATGACCATGGGACAGGAATTCTCGGCTTATGCGACAACCATTAGTGAAGACATCGCTCGGGTGCTCGAAACCCAAAATCTGGTCCATGAAATCAACCTTGGTGCCACAGCTATCGGCACCGGGTTGAATGCTCCTGCTGATTACACCCGGATAGTGACTCAATGTCTGCGCAACCTGACCGGTATTTCGCTGGTAACTTCGGCCAATCTGGTGGAAGCGACGTGGGATACCGGTGCTTATATGCAGGTTTCTGGAACCTTGAAACGTTTTGCCATTAAATTATCGAAAATCTGTAATGACCTGCGGTTGCTCTCTTCTGGCCCGAGGGCCGGTTTAAACGAAATCAACCTGCCGAAAATGCAACCCGGTTCATCGATTATGCCCGGTAAAGTCAACCCGGTCATTCCGGAAGTGGTCAACCAGATCGCTTACCAGGTTGCTGGTGCCGATTTGACCATCACCATGGCCTCGGAAAACGGGCAACTGCAGTTGAATGTCATGGAGCCGGTTATCGCCTACAATCTGTTCCAGTCAATCCACCTGCTTGATCGTGCTTGTCTGACCCTGACGGAAAAATGCATTGTTGGCATTACCGCCAACCGGGAACATTGCCTGCAAACGGTGACCAATAGCATCGGCATCGTCACGGCATTAAATCCCTGCATCGGCTATGAAAACGCGTCAGCCGTGGCGAAGGAAGCGCTGGAAAATGGTCGTTCCGTCTATGAGTTAATCCTAGAAAAAAACCTGCTCTCCAAAGAGAAGCTCGATGAGATTCTCTCGGCGGAAAACATGATGCATCCGAAATTTATCGCTGCTTGATAGCAGTCTTTCCTTAAGGAGTCGAATTATGAACATTGTATTGGGAGTTCTCATCGTACTGGCCACCATTTATTTTTTGGTGAAGCAGTATGACACCCGGATGGTGCTGATCGCGGCAGGTTTGTTGATGGCCGGTATCGCCTTAGAGCCACTGGCAGTGCTGGACGGATTTGCTAAGCGGATGACCACCGGCAGCCTGATTCAGGCGATTTGTTCGGTTATGGGTTTCGCCTTTGTCATGAAGGTAACCAAGTGTGACCAGCACCTAATCCATTTGGTCGCCAAGGGACTGTCGAAAATCCGCCTAGTCCTTATTCCTGGCGCAACCCTGGCGACTTTCGCTATCAATATGGCGCTGCCGAGTGCCGCGGGAACCGCAGCAGCGGTCGGCGCGATTTTTATCCCGCTGCTGATTTCTGCCGGTATCCACCCAGCAGTGGCGGGTACAGCTGTTTTAGCCGGAACTTTTGGTAGCATGATGAATCCAGGTCTTTCGCATAACCCTTTTATCGCCAAGCTTGCCGGTGTCGATGTTATGAATGTTATCGCTGCGCATGCCAAGGCGGATATCATCGCCGGTGTTATCGGTGCGCTTTGCCTGACCGCGGTTGCTGTTTACCTGAAAGAGCACAAAGGTTATGTCCCGCAAGACGGGGAACTGGATGATACCATCGAAAAATCCAACCCATTGTTCGCCATCGTTCCGCTGGTTCCGGTAACAATCCTAGTGCTTGGTGCCAGTGGTTTAGTCCCGGTACTGAAGATGGGCGTTGCCCAGGCGATGATCATCGGTTGTCTGCTCGGCCTGGCTCTTACCCGGACCTCACCGACTCAGGTAACCACTAAGTTTTTTGACGGTATGGGCTCGGCCTATGGCAATATCATGGGCATTATCATTGCCGCAGCAGTTTTCGTCGGCGGGATGAAATCGATCGGTTTGGTCGCTGCCTTTATCGACATGCTGACCACCACCCCGAGCATCGCCAAATGGGGCGGCACCTTCGGTCCCTTTATCCTTGGCCTGATCAGCGGTTCCGGGGATGCTGCCGCATTCGCATTTAACGAAGCTGTTACTCCGCATGCCGCTCAGTTTGGTATGGAAGTTGTTAATATGGGTAGCATTGCTGCCTTGGCCGGGGCCTTGGGACGGACCATGTCTCCTCTGGCAGGAGCGGCCATTGTTTGTGCCTCAATTGCCAAAGTCAACCCGATGGAACTTGCTAAACGTAACGCCCTGGGGATGTGTGTCGCGGTTGTCGTCACTTTTTTCATAATGTAAGGAACGATTAAAAATGAAGTGTCAACAACAACGTCTGGAAAATGATTTTTCCGCCGTAGGAAAGTTCGGTCCACTTGAAAATGGTGGTTTTACCAGGGTCGCTTTCAGCAGCGAGGATATGGCGTCGCGGGAATGGTTGCAGCAAGCGATGCAGGAGGTCGGACTAGAGGTCAGTATCGACGCCTTTGGCAACATACGTGGCCGCAGAAAAGGAGTCAGCGACCTTCCGCCGGTGGTGATCGGTTCGCATCTCGATACGGTGCCAGAAGGTGGTAACTACGACGGTGTTGTTGGCGTTCTGGCAGGGCTGGAAGTGGTCCGTACCTTAAATGACAACAACTTGCAAACCAAGCGGCCGATCGAAGTGATCAACTTTTCGGCTGAAGAATCGAGTCGCTTCGGCATGGCAACCATGGGCAGTAAGGCCCTCGCTGGAAAACTTGAACTTGGCACCTTAAAAAGACTGGTCGACAAAGATGGCATATCTCTTTACCAAGCGCTCAAGGTGTGCGGTTATGCTGCTGACCAGATTGCTACTGCGACGATAGCACTAGGCCAAATCCATGCTTTTCTGGAAATGCATATCGAGCAGGGGCCGGTTCTTGAAACGAAGGGACTCTCGGTCGGTATCGTCACCTCGATCGCGGCACCGACCCGCTTCAAGGTCAGTATTGAAGGTCGCGCTGATCATTCCGGCAACACACCGATGGAGATGCGCAAGGATGCTCTGACTGGGGCCAGCGAGCTGATTCTTGGGGTTGAACGGATTGCGGACAAGGAAGCCGGCGAGAAAACCGTCGGCACCGTCGGCTATCTGTATGTCACTCCCGGTGCAATGAACGTCGTGCCAGGGAAAGTTGAGCTTGGAATCGACATTCGCGATGTCAGCATGGCAGATAAAGATCAGGCAGTAAAAGCGGTGATTGCCCTGATGAACGAAATTGCTGAGCGCCGGGGGCTGAAAATCTCCTATCAACAGCTCTGTAATGACGAACCGGTCGCCCTGTCCGACAAGGTCATCAAGACCCTGAAAGCGGCAGCGGAAAAGGCTGAATTGCCTAGCCTGATGATGCCGAGCGGTGCCGGACACGATGCGATGAATATGGCGCGTATAACCGATACCGGGATGATTTTCATCCCGAGTGTCGGCGGTGTCAGCCACAACATTGCCGAGTTCAGCACCATGGAAGACATCTGTGCTGGGACCAATGTGCTATTGCAAGCAACTCTTCAACTAGCGAAAGAGTGAATCGATGCAGAAAAAAGTAAAACAACTGGCAACCGAACGCGCTGACAAGCTGATTGCTTGTCGCCGCGACTTGCACCGTCATCCTGAATCGGGCTGGACTGAGTTTCGGACCACATCGATTATTGCTTCCGCCCTTTTGGATCTCGGTTACGAAGTGAAACTGGGAGAGCAGGTTATCTGTCGCGCCAGCATGATGGGGGTTCCGCCCGAACAGGAGTTGCAAGCCCAGATGGAGCGGGCTATAACTCAGGGCGCCGACCCCACCTTGGTCCAACAGATGGCAGGCGGTTTGACCGGGGTCGTCGCTGAACTCAAGTGTGGAGATGGCCCGCTGCTGGCAATGCGCTTCGATATCGATGCCAACGACATCAGCGAAGCGCAGGACGAGAAGCATCTGCCGTTCCGAGAAGATTTCAGTTCAATCAATCCGCAGGTAATGCACGCCTGCGGCCACGATGGTCATGTCACAATCGGCTTGGGTGTGGCTGAAATCCTCAGCGAACTGAGAGATCAGCTGAACGGGACTATCCGGTTGATTTTCCAACCGGGCGAAGAAGGGGTCCGCGGCGCGGGCCCGATGGTTGACGCCGGGGTTCTGGAAGGGGTGGATTACATCCTCGGCGGACACATCGGCTTTCAGGCTACCAAAACCGGTCAGTTTATCTGCAGCACCGATAAGTTTCTTGCGACCACCAAGTTCGATGTGACCTTCACCGGGGTTCCCGCTCATGCCGGCGGTGCTCCACAAGAAGGTCGCAACGCTCTGTTGGCCGCTTCCTGTGCCGCACTCAACCTGCACGCCATCACCCGGCACGGACAGGGCGCCTCGCGGATGACCGTCGGTACCATTCAGGCGGGACAAGGCCGCAACGTCATCCCGCCGAACGCACTGCTCAAAGCTGAATCGCGTGGTGAAACCTCTGAGATTGACGATTTTATGTTTGCCAGCGCCAAGCAGGTCATTTCCGGGGCGGCGCAG
The DNA here is from genome assembly GCF_055389805.1 of Desulfuromusa ferrireducens. Classification (NCBI taxonomy): domain Bacteria; kingdom Pseudomonadati; phylum Thermodesulfobacteriota; class Desulfuromonadia; order Desulfuromonadales; family Geopsychrobacteraceae; genus Desulfuromusa; species Desulfuromusa ferrireducens. Next base: position 446,756 of record NZ_AP042415.1, on the reverse strand, counting down.
ATGTATGGTGTCAATTATGATATCCAGCTGATGGGGAAAACCAAGAGTGGCGAGAGCAGTCCCGAGTTGATGGAACGCGTGAAAAAAGTTGCCCAGCAGATCGATTTCTTCAATCCAGAGGAGATCATCGAAAAAGCAGAGATGCGCGGCAGTGAGGACTACTCGCATATGATGACAGTGGTTCAGGAGCAAGGTGGTCTAGGGACATACTTCATGATTGGCAGCGACCTGGCTGCGGGGCACCATGATTTCTATTTTGACTTTGACGAGAAATGTCTCGTACCTGGCGTCGAGTTGGTCGTTAATTGTGCCCTCGATTTACTTTCCTAGGATTTGTTTTCTATTATGCTATGAGATCTAACTAGACCGAGCGAAAAGATAAATCTAATGTTCAGTTTGTTTCATTACTCACCTCTTTAAACACGCGAATGGCCCATGATTACCAGATCATGGGCCATTCTTGCTTTGCTGCATAAATCGGACAGTTTTTACTGCAATGCGCTATTAATCGAACACTTTCAGCGGAGTTTAACGGGTGGGTGGATTTGGTCACGAATCAAACCTCTCTCCACCATACAGGGTCTGTCTAGAATCGATAGGTTGCTGAGGCAAGAAAGGCATGTGTTGGTGTTGCAGAGAACCTGAGCCTGACGACAAAACGTCAGCTAGCAAGGTGAGTTTCAAGCCAACTTCGCTGGAATCTTGCTTTGCGATCTTTCTCTGGAAACTTGTCCAAATAGTCATAGCGATACCTCCTTGAAAAGAACCACTGTAATTATACTCTAAACTTCAAGGGGTGTTGGGGATTGGTTTAAGTGCAACCATCAACGGAGTTTTCTCTGGCAAACCTGGAGCCGCAGAACTCAATATTTTGATCGCTGCCGGCAACAGTGGCATTCTCATAATTCGGGATTTTAACTACGATGTGTTTGATTTCATTAGGCTTGATGTTGTAGAAATTGTTACGCAGATATGGCATGTTACGTTCAGCGTCTGAATCCGCACCTTCCTCAACCGCTAACCGGCACTACCAACAACCTACGTGCCGCAGTGGTAGTGGTGGTAGTGCCGGTAGTGGTGAGTCTGCTGGAGTATCCTCGGGCGCATTATGACTTTATGACCGAGAAAAATGAAAAATATCCGAAAAAATCCCTAAGGAGTGTTCCTGCCCCGCAGAGCACCGAAATCCCCGGGGAACAGGCAACACCTCCTCAGCGACGATGGCCACTGGGCCTGAGCCTGAGCATCCGGCTCAAGATCTCCTTGGTGACCCTGGGTTTACTGGCCCTGATCACCACTGGTTCGTCCCTGGTGATTGTCGATATCATGGACAGGGTGCTGCTGCAATCCCTGATCAAACGGGGCACGTCCATCGGTCTGAGTACTGCGACTCCCGCCGGGTACAGCATTCTTGCCGACGATCGACTAGCCCTCGACAACCTTGCCGCCCAGATCGAAAGCTCCCAGAATGACATTCTCTTTCTGGCTATTCTCGACGAAAAAGATGGTGCCCTTGCTCACAGCCGGCTGGCAGCGACCGGCACCACGGTCGACAGGGCTGATGGTTCCCTGATTGAAAAGGGGGAGACTTATACGGTCAGACTGATCACTCACGAAGGGCGTTCCTGCTATGAATTCCAGGTGCCGATTTTCTTCAGCAGCAACCGGGTCGGTTCAGTCCTTTTGGGCATTGCTGCCGAAAACCTAGTGGCTTCGAAAAAATTGGCTCACAATAAAATCCTCGTCATCTCGATCCTGGCCATGGGGGTTGGCCTGGTCGGTATCTGTATCCTTTCCAACTTCATTACCAATCCGATCAAACGCTTGGCAACAGGGGTCTCCCGAATCAAGTCCGGCGACTACCAGGTCGAAATCGCTGTCACCTCCAGGGACGAGCTGAGCCAACTGACCCGGAACTTCAACGAAATGTCCAAGGTCATCAAAAAGCAGAAGGAACGTCTTGAAGGGTCAGCCAAAGACCTTGAAGAATCGTTCATTGCCACCGTCCGCGTCCTGGCTGCGGCCCTTGATGCCCGCGACAATTACACCTTCGGCCATTCATCCCGGGTCGCTAGCCTTTCGCGGCTGCTCGGCTGTAAACTTGGCTTTGACGAAAGCCAGCTCAAAGACCTTGAAATGGCCTGTTTTCTCCACGATATCGGCAAAATTCACGTACCGGACCAGATTCTCAACAAACAGTCCCCGCTCGATGAGCATGAAATGGCGGTCATCAAAAAGCACCCTGTGCAGGGCGCCGAGATCCTCAGTCTGGCGGATTCGCTACACAAGTACGTTCCCGTGGTCCTGCATCACCATGAATGGTACAATGGCCGAGGTTATCCCAATGCCCTGAAGGCCGAAGAAATTCACCTCTTTGCCCAGGTTGTCTCCATCACCGATAGTTTCGACGCCATGACCACCTCACGGCCCTATCGAAAAGGCTGTACACAAGAGGCCGCTATGGTAGAAATAGGCAGATACAGAGGGACCCAGTTTGCTCCACACCTGGTAGACATGTTTCTGCTAGCCCTGGTGGACTATAAATATGAACAAGATCTGTCGTTATCTGGGGGGGGGGATGAAAAGTCGCTTTAATTATGCTTTTGGGGTGACATTACTGCTGGTTTTCCTCACCGCCTGTAGTGTTCACCGTCAAAGTGTCGCGCCCGTCGAAGCGGTCAGTAAAGAGACCACGACGATTGACGAAGCCTTCAAAATCACCAACAAAAACGAAGTCGCCCTGCTGCTGGAACAGCAGAACTACTTCTCGGCTCTCTCAACGATTCACCAGCGGGTCGAAAATGGACAAGCTGAAAGCTCTTTGAGCAGCGAATACCTCCAGGCACTGCAAGGTGTTCTTCAGCGGGCGGAAGAGCTGATGGCCGAAGGTGTCCTTGATGAAGCCGCTAGTAACTTCCAGGCAGCCCTGGAGTGCATTCCCCAAGAGGCAGACCTGGCAAGCAAAGCTCCCCTTTCTGCGGCAAACATCAAGGCCAAAATCGATAACTGCGCCGACCAGTTGATGGAAGACGGTCTGCTTGCCTATCGGGCCGGAAACCTCGAAACCGCCATTGGTATCTGGGGGAAAATCCTCACGTTTCAACCGCAGCATGAAGCGTCACAAAAGGCGATCCATACGGCCAGCCTGCAGTTGACCAATCTCAAAACGCTGGAGCAGAAGGAATAAACCGCCATCCTTGCCCTGAAGAAGTTCCGGGGACAGTGTGGAATGGCACTAGCGTAAGGGGTTGCAGCACAATATTGGTTCCGATGTGGTATCTCTCTAATTTCATGCCTCGGTACGGCCATTCGGGACATACTATAAATCACCATTTCCAGAACAAAATATGCCTCAGCCTGCTTATGCGGGCTGAGGCATTATTATATGTTGACCGATAATGGGATCCGGTATGTCCTAGGGATTAACCGGACAGATTCGGCTTGTAAAAGTGGGGTGGCATCCAGTGCCGGTATCTTTACTTTGTCGACGTTTTTCACCCTTCCTTGTAGCTGGTTACATAAGGTTCTATGTCACTCGTTGTTGTTTTCAGCTAACAATGTTTTCCCCATATATCTACGGTCCTATCCACCAAACAAAGGTGGATGTGACATAGGTTGACATTATTGTGATGGAACATAGCTCCACAAGGAGGTATGCCCATGACACTTAATCAGTTTCGCAACATGTTTCCAGATGAAGGTGCTTGTCGAAAATATCTGGAAAAGGTGATTTGGCCCTCGGGTCGGGTTTGTCCGCACTGTGGATGCTTGAAATCTTGGCTGCTCAAAAGTGACTCGGCCCGCCCAGGCCTTTACGAGTGCAGCGGGTGCGCAGGGCAGTTCACTGTAACGACAAAGGCGCCCTTGCACAGCACCAAACTACCGCTTCAAACCTGGCTGCTGGCGATGTATTTCATCATCAACTCCAGTAAAGGAATTTCATCGGTCTTTTTAGGCAAGTGGCTCGGCGTCAATCAGAAAACCGCATGGAAGGTCGGTCATGCGATTCGAACCATGATGGCTGTCCATGCTGACGCCATCGGGTTGTTGTCCGGCATCGTAGAGTTGGACGAAAAGTATCTTGGCGGCAAGCCGAGATTTCGACACGGCGTGAAACACCCCAGGGGCAAAGGAACCAAGAAAACCTGTGTTCATGTGGCGGTCAGCCGAAAAGGCCCGGTTCGAGTCGGGGTGATCCATGGCGATAGCTACGCGGCTCTGGCACCACACGTCAAGCAGGTCGTTTCACCTGCTGCGCGGGTCATGACGGACCAATTGCATGCCTACATGGTGCTCGGGAAGGAGTTTTCCGATCATGAAAGCGTCAATCATGGCATCAGGGAATACGCTCGCGGAGAAGCTCATGTCAACACGGCAGAATCCTTCAATGCGATTCTGGAAAGAGCGAAGCAAGGCGTCTTTCATTATGTCAGTCGCCAGCACATACCGCGCTATCTCAGCGAAGTCGCCTTCCGCTGGAACAATCGGGTTCCCGTGGAAAAGAAGCGAAACGGATTGTCAAAGATCGTGATGCAAACAAAACCGGTGCTGGAGCAGTTTGAAGCCCTTCTTGAGCATGCTGTCGGCACCCAGCTACGAAGAACCATTTGGGGCGGCGTTACTCAGCCACAGCCTTTGTATTGTGGATAGAACCGGGAATTTATAGCTATAAACATTTGCTGTCCGGTTGGGAATATGGCGAAGGGAAAACAACAAATAGCATCACTTGCCGATGCGCTGAGAGTTCCGGGTCCAGAACCTGGAGCCAGGCAGAAGTACGCTTTGTACTCATTTCTCGGAGTTCCTATGTCAATCAGCAAGCAAATTTGACCCGCCTAGCGATGAAATCGGCGTTGAAGGTTGACCCTCGCCTTTTATGGTTTTTGCTGAACAGACCAAGAGTTAAACCGCATTTTCTTTTCGGACCCGGGATGCCGATGGTGGGTCAAATTGGAATGCCGATCAACAGCAAGGTGAGGGGAGGGCATTCACCCTCGTGGAGAATGGCTATTCACGCTCGACCCAGATTAGATCGGTCCCCTTTGTCCAGATATCCACACTCGCATACCTAATATGAATAATATGACTGAAGAATATATCCCGATCACGACTATGCACCCGTACCAGCGCTTGCTCAGTTATCCCGACAATAATCCTGAGCAGCAAGCGTATTACCGGCAGCAACTACAGCAACTAGGGGTCGAATGCTTACTGGCTGCAGGACCGGTACGGCTGGTCGGGTTACCCCTGCTGGGAGTCGGTTATTGCGGGCTGGTTATTGCCGGAATTTGGCACGGGCGAGCGGTAGCGATCAAGCTGCGCCGCCACAGCTGTCAGCAGGCCAATCTGAATGAGGAGGCGCGCATACTGCGGCAGGTGAATCTTCTCAACATAGGGCCACAGCTTCACTGTCAACAAGGCGATCTTCTGGTAATGGAGCGTTTGAGCGGTCAGCCTTTGGGGCTCTGGTTGCAGCATTTGAGCCCAGAAGACGCACCTGAATTACGCAGCGTGCTCCAGCGCTTACTCTGGCAGGGATTCTATCTCGACGCAGGGGGGATTGACCACGGTGCCCTGCGCTGTGCCGCCGAGCATGCTTTTATTGACGGTGAGCGGTTGACTCTAATCGACTTCAGCCATAGCAGCACCAACCGTAACCCTCACAATGTTACCTCGCTGGTCTCCGGGTTGTTTTGGGGGACCCGCTTAGCGCAAGACATTCGCAGAGTTCTGCTCCTGCCCGAGCGTGACGCCTTGTTGCCATTGCTGCGAGATTACAAAAAACAACCAGACCGTTGCAACTTTCAGGCATTATTGCATGCCCTCAGTCTGGATGAGCAGGATATCTTGAGAATGGGATAGGGTGTCTTATCAGACGGTCATTACTGGAGGTGGTGACTTTTTAGACCAGTTCGATCATCCCGATTTCTGGCTCATAAAACAATGCAGTGCAACTTATGACACCCACCGTAGAGATGAAGAAACATCAGCTATGGCCGGGGATTTATTTTGTTGCTAGTTTTGCAAAAGAAGGCTGGGCAATTCGATATTCGTTCCAAAAGTGAAATCCCAACTTTTGACAAAGCAAATCTGTACGATTTATCCTTGCTCAGGCATTATTACATTGTCGAGCTACTTGCAATAAAGCCCCAACCCGCAACGAACTAGGGGGGATCAAATTAATCCCCCCTAGCTTTACCTTCTTATTTAATCGGCATCACCGCTCATTCTGGCGAATGCATGACAATTGCTACAGGAGTTCGGCATGATGTCATAATCATGCGCCTTGGATTGGTCCGGGTTTTTGAGGATTGAACTCTGCCCAGGCCACACAATATCAAATACATGATTGCCAGAATTACCTTCAGCGACAGCAATCTTTCCTTGTTTGTCAAGCTTCAGGTGATACTGCGGATCATCGTTGAGGTCGAACAGTTTCCCGATCTTGGCCATGTGGCAAGAGGTACAACTACCCACTGGCATGTTACGGTCTTCAGGAGTGTACAGGGCGCCACCCATCGCGGCTTTTGCCTGCATGTGCTTAGCGACAGATTTTGCTACGCGACCTTTTGCCATGATGGCGGTAGTGGCATCCGCGGCAACACCTTTACCAGCTTTTGCAACTTTGAAACCAGCATCTACTTGCAGAGCGGCAACATCATCAATTGCGATGTCAGCAAATGCTCCCATGCCGGCATGGCAAGTCAGGCAGAGGGTATTATTTCTGTAAGCTGCGTTTGTAAAATCATAATCGGCAACTTTAATAGAGGCTGGGCCGCCATCAAGTGAATGGGAGTCGTGACAATCAAAGCAGGTCACTTTTTGCAGTGCGTTGTTAGCATGAACTGAACGGTTGAGTTCAGAATTCTGCATTGAGTGTGCACGGGCGTGAATCTGGTCAGGCCAAGTGTTGTAGGTCCCTTCCTTCCACTTGTTGTTGACGCTCGGCTTGTCGAAATTGAAGTAATAATCCTTCATTTCATAAACGCCAGGAACGAAGTAGCCATTACCAAGAGAGTCTTTGTTTTTAGCATTGTACGGGTACTTGTGCACTCCCATAGGGAATTCGCTCTTACCTGAGTGAGAACCGTGGCACTGGGCGCAGGTCTCGTTACTAGCTTTTGCCGTCAGGAATTGCGGAGAGATCAACTTGCTTTTATTTCCCTCTACAGCATGTTCAGACCCCGGTCCGTGGCAGCGTTCGCAAGTAATGTTCAAATCTTTGTATTCAAAAGCTGTGACCACAGATTTGCGCGGGTGCTTTGGCTCATCTTTGAAATTTTTAGTCTCGATCACTGTGCCTGTCGCATGACAGCCGGCACAACCCCGTGAAAGAGTATTCTCTGGCGGACACCAGTGAGAAGGTCCTTTCTGCCAGAACTTGGGAGTACCATAGTCGCCTTTTGCCAAGGCTTCGTCACCGAGCGGGGTGCCATCCTGCATAATATAAACTGGCATGTAGGCAACATAATCCTGCTTGGCTTTCTCAACCGGAACGCCATGATCTTCCATCCATTGCTTCAGGTAGGGAACATCCTGAACTCGTGCAAGGTAGCGCTGCTTCCCTTCACCGAAGTCATGATAGCGATCAGTTTTTACGTGCTTGGGGTCGGTATAGCCTTCGCCCCATTTGCCTTGACCGCCAATAGTGCCACCAACTGGAATCCAAACCGCATTTTCAGTTTTTCGGGAACAGTCCAACTGGCTTTCTTTGAGGGATTTATCATGATTGTCAGGGTAGAACTTGAACAGATAATCAATACCGTCTTTACCGTCTTCGGTACAGAGTGCGAGATTGACCAGACCGTGACCGTCCGCAGGATCCTGAACCATCAACAGCTTGCCTTTTGGATCGAGAGGCAGGTATTTCTGGCCTGGTTTCGGCCAGAGTTCAGGGTGGATCATCCGGCTGGTACCTTCGATGACCATCCGCGAATGAATACTCGCATTTGGGCTACCATCAAATGCTTTAAAGATTTCCGGCCATTGATCAGCGTGACAGGACTTGCAGGTATCCATACCGACATACTCTGCTTTGTTGCTTGGCCGGCCAGACAGGGTGATTTGAATATTTTTTATTTTTGCATCTTTGTCCACCTTGATCGATTTCAAGGTTTCGCTATCTAGGTAGGCGTCTGAAGGCGCAGCGGCCTGCAGATAAACATTACCCGCCGAGACTTTTTTGATTTTGAACTCGCCTTTTTTTGAAGTTGTTGCTTTCTGGCTTTGACCTTCGACGCTAACGGTTGCCCCGGATACGCCTTTCCCATTGACATCCAGAACCTTACCCGAAAGCGTTGCCGCGCCAACAACTGAACATTGAATAGCCATCAATGTCAGAGTGCACAATACCGCATAAAACCACTTCTTCATTTTTAACTCCTTGGCGGTTGAGATTATGTCACGTCAAGACCAATGATCCTGGCGACCGAAATAAGCCGTCTATCTTTAATTAACGGAAACTACTGTTTTGGTTTTCTGCATACATTTCAGATAAGTACGCTTTTAATAACATTAGAGAATGTACTTTTATTTATAGGCGAAATAGTTTACTTTGGAAAACGAGTAATATTCATCTACTCATGCGTATTCCGCATAATCCTGTTAGAGAGGCCTGTCGTCATGGAATCCAGCTACTTGAAAACTTTTGTTGAGGTTATCCAGACAGGAAGTTTCACTAAGGCAGCAGAGAAACTTTGCATTACTCAATCTGCTGTTTCCAGGCGCATCCAATACATGGAGAAACACTATGGATGCAGTTTGTTAGATAGGAGTGGCCCCCTACTTAAGCAAACTGAAAAAGGACAACGACTGCTTGCTAAGGCGACAAAAATTATTAAGATCGAGCAGGAGCTGGAACTTGACATGACACCTGCCGTAATTGACAGGTGTCTTTCTTTTATCAGCACACCAACGTTCGGAATGGCTTTTTTGCCGCAAATCATGTCCAGATTTGTCAGGAGTGAGGAGGAAATATCCAATCTTAGATTTTTTCAGGACATGCCGGAAGGAATCAGGGAAAGCCTCAGGCGAGGATTGTTTGAGGTTGCGGTGATAGAACACTGCGCCGATTTTGATTTGAGTGAATTTGAATCCGTACCGTTACAAGCGGATGATATGGTTTTTGCCGCTGCGAGCAATATTGATTTTTCCAGTGAGCATCCCCAACTGGAGGAATTATTCAAACATTCTTTTTTGAGTTGTGGCAACGGATGTTGTACCAGGGTTATTTTTGAGAGAAACCTCGATTCGCGTGGCTACACGAAGGAAAACTTCAAGCAGTTCATAGAGATTTCCGATCTGGATACGTTGCTCCAGTCTCTCGTCTCTGGGGTAGGAATAGCCTTTCTGCCCTTAGTTCTGATTAGTAATTTTGTTAAGAATGGACAACTGAAAACCTATCAATTCGACGATTTTGTGCATTATCGAAATCGCAGTCTCATCATTCCCTCCAAGGCTATGGATTGTGGTTTAGCCTGTCGATTTGCGGAACAAATAGTTGCGTATTTTGACGAAGAATGTTCTGCCCTTGCACAATAGTTGCCCCCTGGGTGAAAAAGGCATGTACGTGTGCAAAAAAAATATATGATTTACGCTTAGGCCTTTTTGGAATCAGTCGAATTTTATTCAATCTGGGTCACTGCTACACACTTGATCTCTCCCGCATTGTTTGGCGTGGTACATACGATGGTCGGCACAATCGATCAACATCTGTTCATTTGTCTGGCTATCAGGTTGCATACTGCACACGCCAATACTCAATGTTACAAATTTTCCAGAAGGTGATCCCGCGTGGAGAATCTTCTGTTGTTTTAAACTCGTCCGAATACGCTCTGCGACATGATGAGCATCACTGAGAGTTGTTTCTGGCAGTAGTGCCACAAATTCTTCACCACCATAACGAACTACAACGTCTTCAGGGCGCAGACAGGCGTGTTGAATGGTGTGTGCGATTTTGCACAAACAGACATCTCCTCGCGGGTGCCCGTAGGTATCGTTGTAGAATTTGAAGTGATCAACATCAATCATCAGAATCGCCAACGATTTCTTGTTGCGCCAGGCTCCTTTCCATAAGCTGGTCAAAATCTGATCAAAATATCGCCGATTACCCGTACCTGTCAAAGCATCAAGGTGGGCCAATCTAGACAGTTTCAGGTTGGCCTCTTGTAAGCCTCTTTGGGCTTCTTCCAATTCACGGTTGGCATTTGTCAGTTTAGCCTGTTTGTCTATAAGTGCCTGCTGAGAATGGCTGATTTTTTCAAACAAAGGCCTGAATTTAAGGATGCCGAAAAGCATCAACAGAGAGATAGAAAATCCTAGAATTTCGACTGTCATGTCACCGTTCATGCGGCCGTTGAGGACCTCAAGTAGTGATAATGTACGGCGTACACCTTGAATGATGAAAGCACTAGCTAATAGCAGCCAGGCAGTAAGAACACCGCTCGGACGTATAAGTCGGAGTGCCATCAATGCCGCGACAAACTGCAGCGCACAGGAAAGTGACATAATAAGCAACAAGGCACTATTTGGTTGAATCATTCCCTCCTCACAGCTTCAGAGCGACAACAACCGTTCTGTAATATTAGGCTGTACTTGAATATTTCAGTTATATCTAAGTAAGACACGATTTTGTATGCGGCTTTGCCCCTTGCGATTCAACTTCAATAGGTGACGTATCCCAGAAGTGTCAATTCGCTTCAGGATTTGCCTCTGCCCGACTGAGGCAAATACCCTTTAACAAGTCATCACTCATTCTTCTCAATACTGTGTGCTGTGCCGATGAGTCCTTTAGTTACCACATGGAAACTAAAGTTATTTATCTTCACCATTTAGGCACCGATGTTCATCAAGCAAGCTTAAAATGTCTTTCTGCGTTTTTGGCATAAGGCATGGCCAATAATCACTATTTCGTAAAATCATAAAGTCATCGAAAATATCTTTGGGGGGAGAATATTCATGACTCTCCTGCTCCATTAGGTCTCCTCCTTCCAAATGGGGGATAGGTTGAGAAATATAGGCTCCAGCTTTCATGTCACCTTCTGCTCAGCATGAATAAACATCCGCCGTAAGTAGGCGGAGAAAACTTTTTCCAAAATCGGTTGACTGCGAAAACCGATATGCCCGTCTGGCCGGATCAGGTACATACCACCAGAAAGAACTCCATAATGGCGATGCAGGACACCGTCCGCATCGAGAAGCAGTGAACCCTGCCATGGCAATGTCTCAGGGTGCGAGCCGCGGGGGACAACCACGTAAACCTCAATGCTCTGCCCATACTGCTTGCAGACAAGCTCACACACCGCGGCAAGAGCCCGTTCGGTATCAGTATTGGGGTTCGCTCCACTAAACAGAAAAAGCTTGTGCCTGGTCCCCTGTAGAAGCTCGAACAAACGCCGTCCGGAAGCACCATCCGGCCCTTGGAGGAGAAGGTCGGGCGCACGCTGCCCGGCTTTGGGAGCCGCGCCGAATTCAAGACAGGCGACTGTTGTCGGGATCTGTTTATCGGTGATATGCAGGCAAGAACCGAGCAATGGCATGTGATATTCCTCAACGATTGAACTTTGCTGATAGCTCAGATCAAGTTCGACCAGTCGCCGGGTGATACGCTGCTGGACCACCTCGAAATGCCCAAGCAGGGCTGCAGCCCGTTTGCGTAGTTGTCGAGAAACGGGGTGCCGGAACATCACTACCTTGGTGGCCCGCTCTGTTCCTCGCAGAGTGGCAGCAGCGATAGGGTAGCGTTCGTTGTGATAGGATTTCAGCAGCCATTCCCAAGCTTGGCGCTGAATGACCAGGGCGAGTTTCCAAGCCAGATTGTAGGCATCCTGGATGCCCATGTTCATTCCCTGCCCGCCCACCGGGCTGTAGGTATGGGCCGCATCGCCAGCCAGAAAACAGTGGCCAACCTGAAATTGGTGCGCCAAGCGGCGCTTGATCTGATAGTACGATACCCAAGTCGGCTCACCCATTGTCGCACCGGCCACCTCCATTTTTTGCAGAAAGTGCTGCACAAACTCCAGCGGCGGTCTTTTCGGAACTTGACCGAAAAATTCAATAATCAGCCGCCAATAACTCGTTTCCGGTAAAGGAAACGCGGCTAACAAGCCCTGCGCAGAGAGGAACTGATGCACTTCATCATCGGCCAGCTCCCACTGCATGCGGATATCGACCAACAGAAAAACCTGATGCCCTGTGATTTCTTCGCAGGAGACATCAAGCAGTTGCCCAACCGTACTGTCCATGCCGTCGCAGCCAATCAACCAGGGAGAGAGAATCGTCTCTTCCTGCCCCTGATACTGTAGGGTTGCGGCAACCCCCATTTGATCCTGCTGCAAGCGTAACAGGCTTTTCTGCCATTCGACCTCTCCCCCGAAATGGGCAAGACGATCGAGCAGCAGGGCCTCCAACTGACATTGTGGTAGAGTCAGGATAAATGGGTAAGGCGAATCAAGTTCATCGAACAGAAGTCGGGCGAGACGTTTATTGTCATGATAAAGATTGGCCTGATGAATTTTCCTGCCCAGGGCGAGAACTTCGTTGATAATCCCCATCCCCTCAAAAAGCTCTAGGGTTCTCGCCTGCACCGCAATCGCTCGGGACTCACCTGAGGGTCCGCTGCTCTGGTCAACAATCCGGCAAGGAATCCCATGACGGTAAAGCTCGCAAGCCATACTCAGGCCAACAGGCCCGGCTCCGACGATCAGCACTTTGGAATTTAGATCAACAAGACCAGACATTGGATCTATCCCTTGTCAGAACTTCCCTCTGTTGGCTCTCGTTGGCAGACTCCTCGCCCGGCAACAAGCGCTCTATGTTATCCGAGCATCTACTGGGATATTTCAGTTATATTTGAGTTTCAGTTCGACACGAGGCGTTGCCTGATGTGCCCCACCTTCAACCGGTGCCGTATCCCAGAAGTGTCGATTCGCTTCGCGAACCGCTTCTGTTCGACTGATACCGATATCCTTCAACATTTCATCGCTCATTGCGCGTAAGCCTGCACGCCCTGCTGACACCTCTCTCCAAAACAGAATTTGGGCCAACAGCGTGTCTGCGAATTGGTATCGCATCATTGGTACCCCCCCGCTATTTGGATTTATAGGCTATTGGTACGTACACTCTATGCGGCGCTTAAAAAGAAGGGGACAAACCAGAAATCACAAAGAGATAGTAACTCAGAACGAGAATAAAACAAGCAGGGATTTCATCTTTCCTTTTACAAAACAGCACGTTAACACGGGGCTCGTTCTGCCTGACAAACTACTGTTCTCCTCTCTATAACAAACACAATTTGAGAGCAACAACCTTCCTTTGTTTCGAACTTGTGAATGATATCACTCTAACGCGGTTGCTCCGGTTGATCAGCAAATGACTGGTTTTATTTGAGAGCGACAAAAAGGTGTCAAAGTGAGATTGGTAGCCTTTTCTCTCGGATTGAAGTAATTCCGCCGAACGCTAGAATAAGCGATGAGTTCACACATCCATTCTTTCATTGAATGTTGCTGTGAGGAAAATCTGTTTGATAAGTTGTTCAGGGTTATTCAGTAAAATTATTCTGTAAGATAATAAATTTTTATTTAACACCCCGTATTTCAACACACGCGAGCCAGTCAGCTGTCAAAACTAAGCAGAATTGAGGCATTTTCAGCTTTCCCCTCTTCAAAAAATCTTACCTGATTTTGGAAGGTCAATCCGCCCCTGATTTTTTCTTCATATGTCCTGCCATAACTCCCGATTTCAATGTTACTCAAACACAAACCTTTGGTCTTGAGCTGGTTCAGGATCAAAGGCAAGATTTCCAGCGATGCGGTATATGTCATGAACCTCAAGGCAAAACAAAAGACTTCTTCAGAACCCTAAAATGCCTGTAAGTCGCCTTATATCATAAGCTTGGCAAGTTGCCGGAACCTGAATATCTCCACAAATGCTGCTGGCACAGCCTCTTTTCAAGCCTCCTCTGGAAAGTAGGATTTGTCCAGTTTGAGCTAGGTGGCAGTTTCTTCAGCACAAAGAGTCATAAGCTGTTAGCTACTAATACGTCACAGGGTGGGTTGGTCAGAATGTCATGTGCGGTGCCACCAAGTTTATAGGGCATCAGCCTCGGTCGACTGTGGGCTCCGATTGAAATCAGTTCAGCATTAACATCTGCCGCTTCACGAAGGAGGCCATTATAGGTTTCTCCTTGGGCTAATCGATAATGAAAGTCTGGCTGTACGCTAGCCGTTTTTATTAGATCGGCGCTGTGATCATTGACAAATTTTTCTAATTTAGATTTTTCTGAGGTTTGAATTACATCCCCGGCATATTGGGAAATTTTGTCCCCGATGTAGGTATCTGGGATATTGTAGAAATGGACTAGGTTAAGGGTCCCTTTCGGGGCTAGCTTGAGGGCAAAGTGAAGCGCCTGGCTTGATCCAACAGAAAAGTCAGTGCCAACCAGGATGTTATTATACTCTCCCAGGGGCTTGTCTTTGACCATCAAAACCGGCAGAGTTCCCTTGCGGATAACTTTTTCTATTGTTGTTCCGACAAACTTGTCACGAAATTTTGATTTACCATGCATCCCCATGACAATAAGTTCAGCATAAACTTCATCTGCCAGTTTGGTGATTTCGACAAACGGTTCACGGTTTTCTTTCACCGTAACCGTGTATTCTACACTTGTCAGCTCTTTGTTGCTAGCTAAGTAGCTATCCAGTCTGTCTTTTACGTCTTTATTTGGGGGATTTCCAACTTTTGCCTTGCTGTCAGGCGGCGAAGGCTGACAAACATGAAGAATGTGAAGCGTGGTCGTTAGTGATAACGAGAGCTTGACTGCCCTCTCAAATGCGCGATCAGTTTCACCAGCAATGTCAGTTGCCAATAGAATGCTTCTCATCTCTTCCTCCCTTTTCTGCTGTCCTGGTGTAATGCAGAGCCGCCCTGACAGATCAGCCTTGGGTATCTGCCTACTCAAATATTATCAGAAAAACATATCACCGTCGGAAGTCTGAAATTTAAGGACAAGACTCTGATCATGAAGGGATCATTCGCCTCTGGAATCGAGGGTCAGAAATAATTTTCAGTATTGCTGTGGGGCCCCTTCAACCTGATACAATTTAGTTTAACTAGCTATTTTATCTCTTCGACTGCGTTCAGAAGATATGAGCGGCTATGATTGTAGTGAAGATCCTCAGCATTAACAAAAAAAGGTGCAAACGAAATGGCTGAGAAAAAGCTATCCATCTTTGAGCGATATCTGACTATTTGGGTGTTTTTTTGTATCGTCGGTGGGATTGTTTTAGGAAAAGCGGCTCCTGATGTTGCCACAAAGCTCAACGATTTTTCAATTTACCAAGTATCCATTCCCATTGCGGTCTGCCTGTTTTTTATGATGTATCCCATCATGGTTAAAATTGATTTTTCGCAAGTGATGAAATCTGCAAAAACCCCGAAACCGGTGCTCCTAACTCTATTTATAAATTGGGCGATCAAACCCTTTACAATGTTTCTAATCGCCTATTTCTTCTTGGGCTATTTGTTTAAGGATTTATTGCCTGGCACAGAAATCCTTGCAAATGGTGAAGAAGTAGAGTTATGGCGCAGCTATATTGCAGGAACAATCCTGCTTGGGATCGCACCCTGTACGGCGATGGTCCTGATGTGGGGATACCTCGCAAAAGGCAACGACGGCTTAACCTTGGTGATGGTGGCAATCAACTCCTTGATGATGCTTTTTCTCTATGGCCCCTTGGGCGGGGTACTGCTGAACGTAAATTCCATGCCAGTGCCGTGGCAAACGATGCTTTTCTCAGTCTCAATTTATGTCGCACTCCCTTTGGTTGCCGGTTATTGGTCGAGAAAACTTATCATTAAATCCAAGGGGGTGGACTGGTTCAACGATAAGTTTCTCCATTGGCTTACCCCCATCAGTATTACTGCGCTTCTGCTGACTTTGGTTTTGCTGTTCTCCTTCAAGGGGGAAGTCATCATCAGTAATCCGCTGACGATTCTGTGGATCGCCATTCCCCTTATTATCCAGACCGTCTTTATTTTTTCCATTGGTTATTTTGTTTTCGCCAGATGGCTGAAACTTTCCTACCATGATGCAGCTCCAGCCGCCATGATTGGTGCCTCTAATCATTTTGAGGTGGCGATAGCAACGGCGATCCTTCTGTTCGGATTATCATCGGGAGCTGCATTAGCCACCGTGGTGGGTGTTTTAATTGAAGTCCCTTTGATGCTAATGCTTGTGTCTCTATGCAAAAGAACATGTCATTTATTCAATGATTGCCATTTGGACTATCCAAAATGTAAGGCAATGAATTTGGGAAAAGATGGATCACCGTCAATCGAGTAGACATTTTACAGTCTGAAAACCAGTAAGTTGCCCCCCGTGACAAACAGGCCGCTACCTTTTCCGGGTGGCAGATTCTCCTCCTGACGGAGCTTCGGCTTCCGTGTAAGGCCATGGGAACCCCTTGGAAAGAATATAATTAAGGGCATCAACGCCCAACGCTAATCGCCGAAGCAGAACATGCATGACAGAATTAAACCAATGGGGTCTACCATCGAATTCTGTAGATGGAAGAGCCGCTGCCATTCCCCAGTGTTGATCGGCATTCCAATTTGACCCACCATCGGCATCCCAGGTCTGAGATGAAAATACGGCTTAACCCTAGGTCAGTTTGTAGCAGAAACTATAAATGGCTAGGGTCAACCTTCGACGCCTATTTCATCGCCAGGCGGGTCACATTTGCATGCTGATTGACACCTTGTACCAACCGCGAGATTAACTCTCCGGCGCCTGATTTCAACTGCTTTTTTCACCTGACAAAAATCTATGTACATATTTAGGCTTTATAGAAAACAACGCTTCTTGCATTAAAGGCATTCCTGTTTATTGTAAGTTTTGGGCAGACACGGCACGCTCGCCCCAACACTGTACCGCAATATTTGCACCTTGATTGGACAGTGACTGCCAGATCTAAGTAGAACCACTTTTACTATGTGTATATACCTTTGATCGGGCGAATCCTGGCGACAGTACGCACCCTATTTTCAGTTCTCGGCGTTCCCGCCAAAACTCATCCAGAAATACATCGAAATTGCTCTTGGGTTGGCTCTAGGTTGGTTCTTAACACTGAATAACCCTTGTCTCTGGTAGTACGCAGGTAGGATGCAATTGATGATGCCTTGTTGGTTCCGTTCCGGGAAATGGCTTTGGGGGCTTGTCCGACGCACTGCTAGAATATTCTATGATTGTAGGCAGCCAAATTGATAGATTTGATGTGCTGAACTGGGATTTGAAGCGGAATATGTGCTGACTTAATGTCAGCGGCGCGGACATGACTTTTTGCCGATGAGAATGGCAATGGGTTGACATACCCAAGAGGACCTTACCCGGAATTTATTCGCTATTAAAAGGGGCGAGCAACCGATAGGTTACTCGCCCCTCCCCCCCTCCGGACTGAGTTGTTTATCCGGTGGTTTTCTCTGCTCTGCTAGTGGATCGAATAGGAACAGACCTGCCAAAGTCCATTAACTTGATGAACGAGCATCGTTTCATCCGCAATCGCTTTATGTTCCGTTTTTACCTCGAAGATGATAACTCGATAGTCATCGTCTGGCAGGTAGGCTATACGTGTTTTCGTGCGCAAGCGGTTCAGTTTGCGCGTCATCACTTTGCCCAGCACACGTTGCGAGCGCTCTGCACGAGCAATCCATTCCTGCTCTGCGTTGGCCCGTTGTAGCAGTGGCGAACCCATCCAGTAGGCTGCTGGCAAATTCTGCTCGTCTATGAGTGAAGCAAAGCTGAATGCTGCTGCAAGTGCCTGGCTGTCAATTTCGTCACCAACACTGAATGTTGGTAGCAAAAGAAGCAGACAGAGCCCCAACAGTAAACTTTTCATGTGTCCCCCGCCGTTAAAGATTTAAGGTGAAGATAACAGGTGGGTCTGACATGAATCTGACACGCTCTGATTAAAGGGTCTTTTTAGCGCGGCTTGGAAATGGATGCGTTGTTGGGGGTGGTGAGTTCTCGGCCCAATATCGCCAGTTTACGTTCTTCTCCCCAGCGATAGCCGCCCAAGGAGCCATCACCGCGCAGCACCCGGTGGCAGGGGATCAGGTAGCCGATCGGATTTTGGCCAAGGGCTGTGCCGACAGCGCGACTGGCCGTTGGTTGCCCGAGTTGTTTGGCCAGGTTGCCGTAGGAGGTGATTGTGCCCGGCGGGATCTGCAGTAGCGCCTGCCAGACCTTGAGCTGGAAATTGGTACCACGTAGCAGCAGCAGCGGCAACGAAGGCTTGTCTTCGGCCGGCGCTGAAAAAATCTGCTGAACAACAGCGGCGGTCTTCCTGGCTTCTACTTGCAGCTGTGCTTTGGGCCAGGCCTGCTGGATCCGTTGCGGGATGGTTTTTTCCTTCTCGGGGGTGACGAATTCCAGGCGGCAGATCCCTCTTTCTGTCAAGCCGATCAGGCAATCACCAAAGGGGGTAGGGTGCCGTCCGTAGTGGATAGTAATCCCCATTCCGCCTGATTTGTATTCACCAGGGGTGACTGCTTCGGCATTGATTAACAGGTCATGTAAGCGCCCCGGTCCGCTGAGGCCAACGGCCAGGCTGGTTTCCAGTACTGATGCCGATTGGAGGAGTAGGCTTTTGGCATGCTCGCAGGTCAGATGTTGCAGGAAACGTTTGGGACTGACTCCCGCGAAGCGTTTGAAGAGCCGTTGAAAATGATGGGGGCTCAGACCGACCTGTCTTGCGGCTTCGTCGAGCGAGGGTTGATCGAGGGCCGATTGATGCAAAAAATGAATTGCCTCGGCTATCCGCTGGTAGTCCTGGTCTGCCATCCCCTTCTCCCATCATTGTGAGTAGTGAGCCTAGCATCGTATAAACGGTCAGCCAACCCGATTCTTGTTATAATGTTCGGAGTGCCAGTCGCGGAGGTAGATTATGCCCTATATTCATATCAAGTCCCTGCCGTTTGAAGAGCCAAAACCGATCAGTGATATTCTTTGTCGTGTCAACCGGGACTTTGCGCTCCGGGTGGATGTCCCGTTGGAACATGTCCATTCAACTTGGGAGTACTTTCAGCCGGGCCATTTTGCCAAGGGCGATGTCTCTCCCAAATGTCAACCGGACGGTTTCCACTCGCTCTTGGTCACGCTTGTAACTCCCAATTATAATGATGTTTCGACCTGCGGTATGATGCTTGAGGTCTTGGCGGCCTGTTTGGCAAAGCATACCAAAATTCCGCTACGGAAGATTTTTATCTGTCATCGTCAAGTTCGTTCGGGGATGGTGTTTGATGATGGGGAGCTTGTCTATTGGTAGCGGAAGGTGGGTGGCGCTGTCTTCTGGTCGAACCGCTACATTTTTTTCTTGCGCTTTGTGCCGTTTTTGCGGTAGAAAACTTTTCCTGCTGCACACTGGCAGGGCACACTTAACGAATTTTATCGCATAGTTTGATTCAGCTTTCACGCTGAAGGCAGTAATGTGGTGTGCAGATACAGAACATTAAGTAGCGTCCTGCGGGTACATTTCCCGCAGGGACTTAGAACTTTAAGTCCCTATCGTCTAGCCTGGCCCAGGACACCGCCCTTTCACGGCGGCGACGGGGGTTCGAATCCCCCTGGGGACGCCAAAGAAAAACAGCCTCTTCCGTTTTGCGGGAGAGGCTGTTTGCTTTTCCACTCACCACGTTTTATGCTGCTTGCTGTCACTATGAGGTTCTTTTATGTCCCAAACCGAGACAATTGTTGAGATTTTTTCCGATGGCGCCTGCTCAGGTAATCCCGGACCCGGTGGCTATGGGACTATTTTGCGTTTTGGGAACAATGTCAAAGAGCTTTCCGGTTATGATCCCGATACGACCAACAACCGAATGGAGTTGCTCGGAGCGATCGCCGGTCTAGAGTCTCTTCAGCGCGCCTGTCGGGTGCGAATGACCACCGACTCCCAATATTTGGTTAAAGGTATGACCGAGTGGATTGAGGGGTGGCAACGCAAAGGGTGGAAAAATTCAAAAAAAGAAACAGTTGCCAATCGAGACCTCTGGGAGCGTCTGCTCGCACAAAGTGCTATCCACCAACTTGAGTGGCTTTGGGTACGAGGGCATGACGGCCACGTTGAAAATGAGCGCTGTGATGAGTTGGCACGTGCGGCGATCATCGATGGTCAGACAAATTTACCATAGAATTACAGCAGGTTATGATTATTATTCCGCCTGGATTTTTTGCTTTTTACCGATGGCTATGATATCGTTTATGTTCGTTTAAATTCTTTTTTCTGCTGTGTAATTTAATTCAATATCTGCTCCCGTTGCGATGTCATTCAGTTGTTTTTTTTGAATCCGATTGCTATCAAGTATTAGGGAGTCCCTGTTGCCTGCCGACGTTTCAACTCTTGCGCTAACCTCCCAACAGCAGCCCACCCCTGAGGCTTTGCTGTCGTTGGCACTCTACGTTCTTATTGCCACCGGCCTGATCCTGTTCTTGATGCTTTTGGCCCGCTATCTTGGCCAGCGAACTTCCACCGAAGTAAAAGACCAGCCCTACGAATCGGCCGTGTTGCCGACTGGAGATTCCCGTTTGCGGGAACCGGTCCCTTTCTATCTGGTCGCCATCTTTTTTATTGTTTTCGATCTCGAAGCGGTCTTTGTCTTTTCCTGGGCGGTGGCTTACGATCTGCTCGGCTGGGCCGGTTTTTGGCAAATCAGTTTTTTTATCGTTATCCTCTTTCTCGGTCTGGTTTACCTGTGGAAAATGGGTGGGCTTGAGTGGGGGACGACCAGCGTGCGCGAACGAGTTATGGCCCGGAGGCGAGGATGAGCGAAGAGTTGCCGCAGGGCGTTATTCTGACCAAGTTGGACGATCTGATCAATTGGGGGCGCAAGAACAGCCTCTGGCCGATGTTCTTCGGTCTGTCCTGTTGTTTTGTCGAGATGATGACCAGTATGACCTCGCGGCATGATCTGGCGCGCTTTGGTGCCGAGGTGTTGCGTGGTACGCCGCGCGAATCGGATCTGATGATCATCTCCGGGACGCCGTTTAAAAAGATGGGTGCGTCGATCCTGCGCGTTTACGAGCAGATGCCGAACCCCAAGTGGGTGATGTCGATGGGCAGCTGCGCCAACTCCGGCGGCATGTATGATGTTTACAGCGTCATCCAGGGGGTCAACCAGATTCTGCCGGTCGATGTTTATGTGCCCGGCTGTCCGCCGCGGCCAGAAGCCTTTTTGCAGGGCTTGATCGAATTGCAAAAGAAGATCGTTAACGAGGAACAGCCGGCACGTAAGGTCTTAGGTATGCAGGGCGGCAGCGAGGGCACCAGCGTGCCGGTGTTGGTCGATGGACAGACGAAAAGTCGCGACCCGCGCGGCCCCGGTTATGGCAACAGCGCCATCCGCGGCAGTTCGCAACAAGCGCCAGCCTTCTTTGGCGACCGCAGCAAGCAGAACTGGCGACCGCCGCAACCCCGGCAGGTTCTGCCCGATAACACCGAGCAGCTGTATCGAGAGGTGCAGGAACGCTTTGCCGGCCAGGTGACGCACGATCCCCTGGCTGCCGACATGCCGGTGCTGACGGTTCCGGCAGAACTGCTCTGTGACCTGCTCTCATTTCTCAAGCACGAGAGCCCGCAGAAATACCGCCGTCTGGAAGATTTAACCGCAATTGATGAACGGCATCGGCGGCAGGCTCCCGCGCATCAGTTCACCATGGTTTACCATCTGCTTAATTTTGAAACACCCGGCTATCTGCGCATCAAGGTGCCGCTTTTCGGTGAGTTTCCGGAAGTGCCGAGCATCACCCGCATCTGGCCTTCGGCCGGCTGGTATGAGCGCGAAGTCTTCGATATGTTCGGTATCCGTTTTAGCGAGCATCCTGACTTGCGGCGCATCCTGATGCCGCCAACCTGGGAGGGCCATCCGTTACGTAAGGAATATCCATCGCGCGCCACCGATATGGCTCCCTTTACCGTCGATACTGCCGCTCAGTACGTTCCGCTGGATGGAGAAAAATTGGTGCCTCTCGAAGGCGCTGACGACGGCAGCATGGTGCTGAATATGGGGCCGCATCATCCCGGCACCCACGGGGTGCTGCGACTGATTTTGCGGTTGCACGGCGAGGATGTTTCCGATCTTGATGTCGATCTCGGCTATCACCATCGCGGCGCGGAAAAGATTGGCGAGCGTCAGCACTGGGCGCAGTATATTCCCTACACCGACCGGATCGATTACCTCTCCGGGGTGCAGAATAATCTCTCTTACCTGCAGTCACTGGAAACCATGCTCGGTGTCGAGGTGCCCAAGCGGGCTCAGTACATCCGGGTTATGCTGTGCGAACTGTTCCGTATCTCCAACCACCTGGTCTGGCTCGGCTCCTTCGCCCACGATGTCGGGGCGATGACGCCGGTTTTCTACTGTTTCGAGTCGCGGGAAAAGATCTTCGAGTTTATCGAAATGGTCACCGGCGGGCGCATGCATCCGGCCTGGTTCCGCATCGGTGGTCTGCCGCTCGATCTGCCCGAAGGTTGGCAGCAGCAGCTCGCCGCCTTTACCGATAGTTTCGCCCGGGAGATCGACGAACTCGACAGCATGTTGACCGATGGCACCGTGTTTCGCGCTCGCACCGAGGGGGTCGGTGTTGTCAGTCTCGAAGAGGCTTTGGACTGGGGTTTCAGTGGCCCAAACTTGCGCGCTTGCGGCAGTGACTGGGATCTGCGCCGCAGTATGCCCTACAGTGGCTATGAGAATTTTGACTTCGAAGTCGCCTCGGCGAACAATGGCGATTGTTTCGATCGCTATCGGGTCCGGCTGGAAGAATTGCGTCAGTCGTTGCGCATCGTCAAGCAGGCAGCCAGTTCGTTGCCGGGCGGCCGCTGGATGAGCGATGACTACCGCTACTGCTATCCGCAGCGGCAGGATGGCTTGCGCGACATTGAGAGTCTGATTCACCACTTCGTTAATGTCAGCAGCGGTCCGGCCGCGCCCGTTGGTGAATGCTACCGGGCGACCGAGTCGAGCAAAGGGGAATGCGGCTATTATCTGGTCAGCGATGGCGGCAGTCATGCCTACCGTTGCCGGATCCGTACGCCATCGTTCCCGCATATGCAGGCGATGACCTGGGTTAACCAGGGGGTGTTGCTGTCGGATCTGATCGCTAATATTGGGTCGATAGATTTCATTCTCGCCGATCTCGACAGGTAGGGGGGAGGGGCCGATCAATCAACCCCATCTGCTTTGGTGGGAGGGGCCGATGAAACGACTCCACCTGCTGCGTTATGCTGGTGTCGCGATCCTCGACGTAGCGTTGCTACGCCTGCGGTCGCGACCCTGCGCAAGCCTTGCATCTGGTGCCGTTTGATCGGACCTGTGGGCGATTGTTCATCAAGTATAGAACCTATAAATCGTGAACTATGTATTTGTGTGAACGTTATGTGGCTTAAATAAGGACGTTTGATGGCGCTTGAAGAAAAAATAGATCAGATTGGCTTGCTTGACGAGGAAGAGCTGATGGCCTTCATTCAGCATGCGGGAGAGCTTGAACACCCGCGTGAGATGATCATCGATGTGCTGCGTGCGATCCAGAAAAATCATGGTTGGGTGCCGGACGCTGGGGTTGAGTTGACGGCGACGATTCTTGGTCTGACGCCGATCGAAGTTGAGGAACTGGCCACCTTTTACGATAAGATTTTCCGCCAGCCGGTCGGTCGTTACCCGATCCATATCTGCGATTCGATCTGCTGCTGGACGCGTGGCGGCGAGGAGATTGCCGCACACCTGCAGAGCTCCCTTGGCATCGCTCTCGGGCAGACGACCGCCGATGGTCTCTTTACGCTGTTGCCGAGCTGCTGTCTCGGTGCCTGTGGACGGGCTCCGGCGGTGATGATCGGCCAGCGCTTTTATTGTTTTTTGACCACTGCAAAGGTTGATGAAATCATTGCTGAATTGCGTCGGGAGGCCTCCGCGTGAGCACTGAGCAGCTGCTATTTAAAAACCGCCGCCCCGGCGAGACGGTTTTCCTCGATGGTTATCGGGCCACCGGTGGTTACCAGGGGTTGGAAAAGGCCCTGAAAACCATGACGCCGGAGGAGATCCGCCTGCTGGTCAAGGATTCGAACCTGCGTGGTCGAGGCGGTGCCGGTTTTCCGACCGGGGTCAAGTGGACCTTCTTTCCCGCCGCCAAGCCGGGGCCGAAATATCTGGTTTGCAACTGCGACGAGATGGAGCCGGGGACCTACAAGGATGGTGAACTGCTGGCCGCCGATCCGCATCAGTTGGTCGAGGGGATGATCCTTTCCGCCTACGCCCTGCAGACCGATGTCGGTTACATCTTTATCCGCTATGCTTATGAGCAGCAGGCACAATATCTGCGTCGGGCGATCGCCGAAGCGACGGCGGCCGGCTATATCGGCAAGAATATTCTTGGCAGTGGCTTCGATTTTGAACTGCACGTGCACGGCAGCGCCGGGCGCTACATTCTTGGTGAAGAGACAGCGCTACTCAACGGCCTGGAGGGCAAACGTCCAAATCCGCGTTTGAAGCCGCCGTTTCCAGCGACCCGCGGCCTGTTCGGGCGACCGACGACGGTGAACAATGTTGAGACGATCGCCAATATCCCGCATATCGTCACCGGCGGCGCGCACTGGTTTCGCGAGTTGGCCATCACTCCGGGCAGCTCCGGGACCAAACTCTACGGTCTGTCCGGGCATCTGAACATCACCGAATGTTTTGAACTGCCGGTTGGAATTTCGCTGCAGGAAATCGTTGAAATTTACGGCGGTGGGGTTTGGCAGGGACGCAAGTTCAAAGCCTGTCTGCCGGGCGGTGCTTCGACGCCCTATCTGACGGCTGCCCATATGGACGTGGCGCTTGATTTTGACAGTTTGGAGAAGGTCGGTAGCCGCTATGGGACCGCCGGGGTGACAGTCTTCGATGACCGGACCTGCATGGTTGCCGCAACCCTTAACCTGATCCGTTTTTTCGCCCGCGAAAGCTGCGGCTGGTGCAGTCCCTGCCGCGATGGACTGAGCATGGTGCAGTGGCTTTTGGAAACCATCGAAAGCGGGCAGGGGACAGAGGAACATTTAGCGCTGCTCAAAGAGCAGTTGCAGAATATCAGCGGCAACAGTTTTTGCGCGCTGGCCGAAGGGGCGATGGGTCCGGTTGCCGGACTGCTGAGCCACTTTGAACAGGAAATCATCGACCATATCGAAAAAGGGCGCTGCCCGTTGCGGAAGTAGTTCGTAGGGGCGACCTACAGGTCGCCCGCAGATGACGGAAAGAAAAGCCGGGCGACTCATGAGTCGCCCCTACAAAAGAGACAGAACAAACACATGCCGACACTGACTATCGATAATCAACAGGTGACCGTTAACGACGGGGCGACCGTTCTCGAAGCTGCCGAGCAGTTGGGGGTTATTATTCCCCACTTCTGTTATCACAAGGCGCTCGGTGCTGTCGGTGCCTGTCGCATGTGCGCTGTAACCATCCATAACGGACTGTTCAAGGGGCTGAAGATGTCCTGCCTGATCAAGGCCGAAGAGGGGATGGTGGTCAGTACCAGCGACGAGCAGTCGGTGGCGTTTCGCGCCCAGGTCAGCGAGTGGTTGATGCTCAATCATCCCCACGATTGCCCGGTCTGCGATGAGGGTGGCGAATGCCAGCTGCAGGAGATGACCATCGCCTCAGGGCATGGCATCCGCCGTTATACGGGGAAAAAACGCACCCACAATAATCAGCAGCTTGGGCCGTTTGTCGCTCAGGAGATGAACCGCTGTATTACCTGCTACCGTTGCGTGCGGACCTATCAGGATTACTGTGGCGGGCGCGATTTCGGTGTGATGGGCTCGCGCAACCGGGTCTTTTTCGGTCGCTTTGCCGATGGCCCGCTGGAAAGTGATTTTTCCGGCAATATCATCGATGCCTGTCCGACCGGAGTGTTGACCGATAAAACCTTCCGTTTTAAGAGTCGCAGCTGGGATTTGCAGGAGGCGCCGTCGGTCTGTCCGCACTGCTCGCTCGGCTGTGCGACGGTTCCCGGTGGCCGTTACCGCGAACTGCAGCGGATTCGCAGTGGCGTTAACGAGAAGGTCAACGGTTTCTTTATCTGCGATCGCGGTCGCTTTGGCAGCAGCTATGTCAACCACCCGCAGCGTCCGCGTCAGGCGCGCAGCAAGGAGCAGTTATTGTCCGTCGACGACGCCCTTGCGCAGCTTGATGTCCAGGCGCGGAGGTTGATTGCCGAGCATGGGCCGGAAGCGGTGTTGCTGCTCGGTTCGAATCGCGCCTCGCTGGAGGCGAACTGGTTGCTGCAGCGCTGGGGCCAAGAGCTTGATTGCCGGGCACCACTGTTGTCGGCGCACATTCCGCGTCATCAGGCGGCACAGGTCGCTGCCTTTGATCTGGCCGACCGTTTGGTTTCGCTGGAAAAGGTTCGCCAGAGCGACCTGGTGGTGGTTCTCGGCGTCGATCCATTGGCCGAAGCGCCGATGTTGGCGGTGGCGTTACGGCAAGCGGTGCGCAACAACGGCCGGGTGCTGGTTTATGATCCGCGGCCGGTTGAATTGCCTTGCGAATTCGAACATCAGGCGGTTGCGCCATTACAGCTTCGGGCACTGCTGGAACAGGGCAAGGGGCCGGACTCGGAGCAGCTGCGTGACTTGCTGGTTAAGGCGGAACGGCCGGTGCTGGTTGCCGGCGGTGATCTGCTTGGCGCTGGTGGATTATTGCAATTACGCAAACTGGCGATAGAGGTTTCCAACCAGACCCGCCCCTGTAAGATTCATCCGATTCTCGGTGGGCCGAACAGTTTTGGCAGCGCCTTGCTCAGTTTGCCCGAACAGGATGATCTGTTGACCCGCCTGGAGAGCGGGCGGGTCAAAATGCTGGTTTGTCTGGAAACCGATCCCCTTCTTGAAGCGCCCGAGGGTGAGCGCTTTGGCAACGCTCTGGCGAAACTCGACGAATTGGTGGTGTTCGATTATCTGCCGACGCCGCTCAGTGTCCATGCCAGCTTATTTATCCCGAGTACCGCGCCGCTTGAGACGGCCGGCAGCTTTGTCAATAACGAAGGACGGCCGCAACTGTTCTCTGCGGTGATCGAGCCGGGTCTGCCGATCGCTGTGACTGGAGCCGGCAGCAATCCGCCGCGGGAATTTTCTGCTCTGACCCCCGGCGACGATCCGCAACCGGCCTGGCAGTTGCTGCAACAATTACTCGGCAGTTCGGATTCTCTCGAGCAGGTTCGCCAGCAGGTGCAGGCCGCTTTGCCGCGGCTGGCTGGTTTTTCTGCATTGCAGCCCGGTGGCCTCAGTCGGCGAGTCGCTGCTGTCGATGAACGGAGTCTCAACGAGGATGACCGGCCCGAAGGGTTACAGGATGGGTTGCAGTTGGTGGTGACCCCGGCCCGCTACGGCAGCGACCTGCTTAGTCGCTACTCGGATAAATTGACGCCCCGGTTTTCCGCCGCGAAACTGGTGTTGCATCCGCATGATGCGACAGTGCGCGGACTTAAAGAGGGGGACGCGGTCATTTTACAGACCGCTGCCGCAAGGTTCACGTTGCCGCTGGGCTGTGCCGAAACCATGGCGGCGGGTTGCGCGCTGGTGGAAAACAGTGCCGCCTTCCCGCAGTTGGTGCCGGGCGACAAACTTAGCTTTTGTCAGGTTTCTAAGGGAGGCCAAGCATGACAGAACAGCTCGTCCTTCTTGGCCTGATTCTGGTCAAACTGGTGCTGGTGTTCGGCGTAGTCCTGTTTATGGCCGCCTATCTGGTTCTGGCCGAACGGAAGATTCTCGCCCGCATGCAGCTGCGCTACGGACCGAACCGGGCGGGCCCGTTCGGCATGATTCAACCGCTGGCCGACCTGATCAAGCTGCTGACCAAGGAAGATTTTATTCCGGCCACGGCCGATAGGTGGTTGTTCCTGATTGCACCGGGCCTGTCGGCGTTGACGGCACTGTTGACCTTTGCCGTGATCCCCTTCGGTCCGACCCTGGAGATTTACGGTCAGACCATGCCGCTGGTGGTCTGCGACCTGAATATCGGTCTGCTCTATTTTCTCGGCTTGTCGTCCGTCGCCGTCTATGGACTGGCCCTCGGTGGCTGGGCCTCCAATTCGAAATATTCGTTGATCGGTGCCATTCGCGGACTGTCGCAGTTGATCAGTTATGAACTGGCGATGGGGCTGTCGGTAGTTCCGGTGGTGATGATGGCGCGCTCCTTCTCGCTGACCGACATCGTCATGGCGCAGCAGCAGATCCCCTTTGCGCTGCTCAATCCGCCGGCATTTCTAATCTTCTTGATTTGTATATTTGCTGAAAGCAAGCGCATTCCTTTTGACCTGCCGGAGGCGGAGAACGAGCTGGTCGGTGGTTTTCACACCGAGTATTCGGGGATGCGTTTCGGGCTGTTTTTCGTCGGCGAATACATCAATATGGTGGTGTTGAGTTCGATCCTGACGATCCTCTTTCTCGGTGGCTGGCACGGACCCTGGCTGCCGGGGGTCGTCTGGTTCCTTCTCAAGGTGCTGGCGATCTGTTTCTTTTTTATCTGGGTGCGCGGCAGTATGCCCCGGCTGCGCTACGATCAATTGATGAACTTCGGTTGGAAGGTGCTGCTACCACTGTCCTTGCTGAATGTGCTGGTCAGCGCTGCCGTGCTGTTATGGATAGGATAGAAGATGCCGCTGTTTCGTGACATAAAAGGCTCGCTGCAGCCATTCTGGGTGACGCTGAGCAACATGTTCCGCCGACCGGTGACTGTGTCGTACCCGGAACAGAAAGCGGTTTTGCCCGAACGCTACCGGGCCCGGTTGATCCTGACCCGCGATCCAGATGGTGCCGAGCGCTGCGTCGCCTGTCATCTGTGCAGCGGCGTCTGTCCGGTGGATTGTATTTCGATGCAGGCAGCCGAAGCGGAGGACGGTCGCCGTTATGCTGCCTGGTTCCGCATCAACTTCGCCCGCTGTATCTTCTGCGGACTCTGTACCGAGGCCTGCCCGACCCTGGCGATTCAGGTTACGGCGGATTTTGAACTGTCGGGGCGCGATCCGCTCAAGCTGGTCTATGAAAAAGAGGATCTGCTGGTCGATCACTGTGGTCGCCACCCGGACTATAACTTTTACCGTCAGGCCGGCATCGGCGTGACCGCTCCCCGTGGCGGCAATCCGAGCGAGTCGGCCCCGGTTGATGTCAAGGACCTGCTGCCATGATCGCGACCCTGATGTTCTATCTGCTCGGTGCCATCGCCGTTATTGCCACGCTGCTGGCGATTACCCGCAAGAACCCGGTGCACGCGGTGATCTATCTGGTCAACAGCTTTTTTGCCCTGGCGATCCTGTTTTACTTGCTCGGTGCGCCCTTATTGGCGGCCTGGGAGCTGATTATCTATGCCGGGGCGATTATGGTGCTGTTTTTATTTATCATCATGATGCTGCAGCTTTCGCCTGATTCCGCCGCCGACCGTCCTGCTGTCAGTAAAAACCAGTGGCTGCCGGTGATGCTGCTGGCGCTGGCGTTGGTCTCCTGTACCCTGTTGTTGATCGGCCTTGATCCGGTCGCTGGCGAAGGTGTGCCGCGCTGGCATGCCACGCCGCGTGAATTCGGCTACGCGCTGTTCAAGGAGTACGCCCTGGCGATCGAAATCGTCTCCTTTCAGTTGCTGTTCGCCGCGGTCGGGGCTTTTTATATCGGTCGGCCGGAAGGCAAAGATAAGCTGCCCGGAGGTGCTAAATGATCGTTCCATTGGAGCACCTGTTGATTCTTTCGACCATCCTCTTTCTGCTCGGTTTCGGCTGTGTGCTGGCGCGGCGCAACCTGATCATGATGCTGATCGGCATCGAGGTGATGCTCAACGCCGTCGGCCTGACGCTGGTCGGTGCCTCGGCCTTCTGGCAGCAGCTTGACGGGCAGGTGATGGTGATATTTCTGATGGCGATGACCTCGGCCGAGGTGGCGATATCCCTGGCCATGGTTGTCTATCTGCAACGCCGCAAGGGTTCGATCGATGTGCGTTCCTTTAACGAAATGAGGGGTTGATGGCGCTGCTGCTGATCCTGACATTATTGCTGCCGCTGTGCGGCGGGGTTGTGAACGCTTGCTGGGGCAGTCGTTTGCCGCGCCCGGTCCCGGCTATGCTGGCCAGCGGCGCGGTCATCGGCAGTTTCCTTGCCTGTCTGGCGATCCTGCCTGAGGCTGCAGAGGGCCTGCGAACCACGCTCTTTACCTGGTTGCACAGTGGTGATTTTCGTGCCGAAGTCGGTCTGCTGTTCGATCCGCTGGCGGCCTGCATGACGCTGATGGTGACCGGTGTCGCCAGTCTGATTCATCTTTATGCTGCCGGCTACATGGCAGAGGACCGCGATCAGGCCCGCTTTTTCGCCCTGCTCAACCTGTTTGTTTTTGCCATGTTGACGATTATCCTCGCCGACAACCTGCTGCTGATGTTCCTCGGCTGGGAGGGAGTCGGTTTCTGCTCTTACGGGCTGATCGGTTTCTGGTACCGCAAAACCGAAAACGCCGCCGCCGGACGCAAAGCCTTTATCGCCACGCGCATCGGTGATCTGTTTTTCACCGTTGCCCTGCTCTGGTTGTTTGCCCTGCTTGGCACCATCGGTATCGAGGAGATCAACAGCCGGGTGCTGGAGCTTGAGCCGAGCACGCTCACCATTCTGGCGCTATTGCTCTTGGGTGGTGCCTGCGGCAAGAGCGCGCAGTTGCCGCTGATGACCTGGCTGCCGGATGCCATGGCCGGACCGACGCCGGTTTCGGCGCTGATTCACGCCGCAACCATGGTCACCGCTGGGGTCTACCTGCTCTGCCGGATGTTTCCGCTGGTCTCCCTGTCGCCGCTGGCGATGGGCGTGATCGCCACGGTCGGTGCCCTGACCGCACTCTATGCCGCCAGTTGCGCCGTGGCGCAGCGCGAGATAAAACGGGTGCTCGCCTATTCGACCATGAGCCAGGTCGGCTACATGTTTCTGGCCGTCGGCGTCGGCAGCGTTTCCGGGGCGATGTTCCATCTGTTGACCCACGCTTTTTTCAAAGCGCTGCTGTTCATGGGCGCCGGCTGCTTGATCAACCTGGCTGGACACGAAAACGATATCTACCAGATGGGCGGCATGCGCCAGCGCTCCAAACCGGTTTTCTGGTTGTTTCTGGCCGGGCTGTTCTGTCTCGCCGGGGCACCGCTGACTGGCGGGTTTTTCTCCAAGGATCTGATTCTGGCCAGCGCCTTTGCCAAAGGTGATCTCTTCCACCTGGGCCTCTACGGGCTGGGCATCCTGACCGCCGCAATCACCTCTTTTTACAGCTTCCGTCTCGCCTACCTGGTGTTTGCCGGAGAGTTTCGAGGTGAAGAATTACCCCATGAACTGCCGAAGCTGATGCTCTGGACCCTGCCGCCGTTGGCGTTGCTCGGGTTGGCTGGTGGTCTGCTGAATCTGCCGCACCTGTTCGGTGGTCACTCCTGGTTGACCAGCTGGTTGGGTCGCGAGACTGAACTGCTGCAGCTGCCATTGCAGAGTGAATATCTGCTGATCGGCATGGCCGGCGGAGTGTTTCTGCTTGGCTGGCTGCTGGCGCATCTGCGCTATCGCAAGTTCTCCAGCAGTGAGCCTGGAGCGGTTGGCGCTTTTCTGCTCGCCGGCTGGTACTTTGATGCCCTTTATGAGCGTTTATTGCTGCGTCCGTTCCGTCTCTTCTGCCGTTTCTGCTGGCAGGGAGTGGAGATGGGGCTGATCAACGGGTTGTTGGATGCTCTGGTTGCTGGCTGTCTGCGTTGCGGGCAAGGCTTGCGCTCATTTTCCGACGGCAAAATCCCTCGATATTTACAGGGTTTTGCCTGGGGTTTTTTGTTGATTGTCGGCTGGTTTTTGTTAAGGGCGGTGGCATAAATGATGACTGAGACAGCCATGCAATTTCCTTTTCTGAGCCTGCTGCTATGGTTGCCGATGATTGGCACCCTGCTGTGCCTGGTGTTCCGGAAATCGGCGCAGGCCTGTCGCTGGCTGGCATTGGGGACGACCTTGCTGGTGCTGGTGCTGAGCCTGTCACTGGCGTTTTTTCTCGACACCGGCAGCACTGGCTGGCTGCTTTTTGAAGACTATCGCTGGATCGAAACCTTCGGTATCCGCTACACCCTGGGGCTGGACGGGATCTCGTTGCTGCTGGTGCTGCTGACTGCTTTTCTGCAGGTGGTCGCGGTGCTGGTCTCCTGGCGGGTCGAGCATCATCCGGCCTTTTTCTATGCTTTAATTCTGGTGCTGGGCACGGCGATAATTGGCGTTTTTCTGGCTCTGGATCTGGTGCTTTTCTATCTCTTCTGGGAGTTGGTGCTGATCCCGATGTTCGCCCTGATCGGCATCTGGGGGCATGAGCGCCGGGTCTATGCCGCCGTCAAGTTTCTGCTCTTTACCCTCTCCGGTAGCCTGTTGATGCTGCTGGCGATGATCAGCCTTTATCTGCTCCACGGTGAGCAGACCGGGGTTTATACCTTTGCCCTGGAAGCGCTGAAGCAGACGCAACTGTCTCCGGCGCAGGAGATGATCTTCTTTCTCTGCTTTTTGTCCGCCTTTGCCGTTAAGGTGCCGCTGTTTCCTTTCCATGCCTGGTTGCCCGACGCTCACGAGCAGGCCCCGGCGGCCGGTTCGGTCGATCTTGCCGGTCTGTTGCTGAAAACCGGCGTTTACGGCATCATCCGTTTTGCCTTTCCGCTCTTTCCGCTGGCGGCAGAAAAAGCCCTCCCGGTATTGGCGTTGCTCGGATTGGTTGGCATTATCTATGCGGCGGCGATCGCCTATCAGCAGACCGATATGAAGCGGGTTATCGCCTATTCGTCGATCTCCCACCTGGGACTGGTGATGCTTGGCCTGGCCGCCTGGAATCAGACTGCCTGGGAAGGAAGCATCCTGCTGATGGTCAATCATGGTGTGACTACAGGCGCCCTGTTTGTGATGATCTCCATCATTCGCCAGCGCACTGGCAGCAGCGATATCGGTCACCTGGGCGGGTTGTGGCAGAGTCAACCGAATCTGTCGGCGTTCTTTCTGTTCTTTGCTTTTGCCTCTCTTGGTCTACCGGGACTGGCCAACTTCGCCGGTGAAATCTTGATACTGATCGGCGTTTTTGCCAGTCATCCACTGTGGGGTTCGATCGCCGTTATCGGCGTGCTGCTGGCCGCCGCCTATATGTTGCGGTTGGTGCAGGCAGTTATCTGGGGTCCTTGTTGTGAGCCGTTTGACAAGTCCGATCTGCAGTCGCGGGAATGGTTGATCCTGATTCCGTTGGCGCTGCTGGTGGTCTGGCTTGGTTGCTACCCGCAGCCGCTGCTCGATCCGTTGCAGGAACCGGTGCGCTTGCTGTTGCAACAGGGAGGAACCCCATGAGTTTGCTCGAACTGCAGTCCCTGCTGCCACAATTGATCATGGTGCTCGGCGCCACCGTAGTACTGATGCTGGGTGCCTGGGTGCGCAATCGCCGCCTCTGGTTGTTGACCGGGATGGCGCTGGCTCTTTGTGCCGCACTGGCTGCCGGGCTATTGGAGCCACCGTTGCCGGAAATCGCCGGCATGTACAGTACTTCGTTATATGCGCGCTTTTGTACCGTGGCCTGGTCGCTGCTGATTGCCGCCACGCTGTTGATTTCCTGCCGCTATGCTGACCTGCACGATTACGGCGGTGGTGAATATAGCGCCCTGCTGCTGTTTGCCGGCGCCGGTATGAGCCTGCTCTCGGCAGCGACTTCATTGCTCGGGCTGTTTCTGGCGCTGGAAGCCTTTACCCTGGTGCTTTATATTTTGATTGCCTTTAACCGGGTCGATAATCGCGGCGCTGAGGCGGGGCTGAAATATCTGCTCTTTGGGGCCGTCTCCTCCGCTTTTCTTGCCTTCGGTATTGCCTTGATCTATACCGCGACCGGCAGTCTGCACATGGCCGAAGCTATGGCCGGCCTGCAGCTTGATGGTAGCTTGCGTCCGCTCGGGCTGGTCGGTTGGGCGATGATGCTGGTGGCGATCGGTTTCAAAATTTCTCTGGTCCCTTTCCATTTCTGGACCCCCGATGTTTATCAGGGCGCGCCGGCCCCGGTCGGCGGTCTGTTGGCGACGGCGGCCAAGGGAGCGGTGTTGACCGCATTTTTGCCGCTTTTGGCCGGGTTGGGTGACGCCGGTGGCGAGATCAAGCAGGTGCTCTGGGCGCTAGCGATTCTGACCATGCTGGTTGGCACCTTTTCCGCCCTGGCGCAAACCAACCTGAAGCGGATGCTGGCCTATTCTTCGGTCACGCACATGGGCTACCTGCTGGTCGCTTTACTGGTTGGCGGCGCAGATGGTGGCCGGGCGCTGCTGTTCTATCTGGTGGTTTATTGCTGCGCGACCTTCGGCGCTTTCGGGGTGCTGACGTCCTGGGCAACGGAGGATGGTGAAATCCAGGATTATCGCGATCTCACCGGGCTCGGTTATCTGCATCCGCGCCGTTCCTCGGCGCTGGCGGTTTTTGTTCTCTCTCTCGCCGGGGTTCCGCCGCTGGCCGGTTTTTTCGGCAAGTTCGGGATTTTCCATGCCGCCCTGCGTCACGGTTACAGTGAACTGGCCGTGCTTGGCATCCTCGCTTCGCTGGCCTCGCTCTATTACTATTTGCGGCCGATCATTGTCCTGTTTATGCAGGACCGATCCGCCTGTCAGTTGCGCTCCGGTTGCCGCGAGGAGTTCATCCTGCTCGGCGGCTGTGTTGCCGCAGTGCTGGCCTTCGGGGTTTATCCAGGGCCGTTGTTGAACCTTGTCGCTCTGGTCCTGCCTTAGCGGGAGTCGCCAGAAAGGATCCCCTGCCATGTACCAAGTTTACGGAATGCCGCGCAGTCGTTCGGCGCGCGTCACCTGGGCGTTGGAAGAGATCGGTGCTGATTACGCTTATCACTTGGTCGATTTGATGAAAGGGCAGGGGCAGAATCCCGATTTTCTTAAACTGAACCCTTTTGGAAAACTCCCGGTGTTGGTCGATGGTGAGTTGGTTCTGACTGAATCAGCGGCGATCTGTACCTATCTGGGTGATCGGCATCCCGAATCCGGATTGGTTCCCCGGCCTGGCACTACGGAACGAGGCAAGTACGACCAGTGGTGCTTTTTCGCGCTGGCCGAAATGGAACAGCCGCTCTGGACCATCCACAAGCATCGCTTTGTTTTTCCTGAAGATAAAAAGGTGCCGGAGATTCTGGCTGTCGCCCCCTGGGAATTTGAGCGGGCGCTCAAGGTGCTGGCAGTGGGGCTCGGTGAGAAGGAGTACCTGGTTGGCGAGCGCTTTAGCATGGCGGATATTCTTGTCGCTCATACCCTGCTTTGGGCGCGGGCGTTAAAGCTGTCGCCGAGCACCCCCAGTCTGGAAGCATACGAACAACGTATTTGTGGGCGGGCCGCCTTTGAACGGGCGCGTGTCCGGGAAAAAAGCGCTCAATAATAACGGAGACAATGATGGCAAAAAAGGAACAGGTAGAAAAGTTTCTGACCTCAGCGGTGATCGGTGTGGTCGGTGCGTCCAATAAGCGTGACAAGTTCGGCAATAAGGTGCTGCGCTGTTATCTGGAAAACGGCTACCGAGCGATCCCGGTTCATCCGGCGCAAAAAGAGATCGAGGGGCTGGACTGTGTGGCTTCGGTTGCCGACCTGCCGGATGAGGTGAAGAGTATTTCAGTGATTACCCCGCCGAAGATTACTGAGAAAGTGGTGCAGATGGCGGCGGCTAAAGGGATCGAAAATATCTGGATGCAACCGGGCGCACAGAGTGACACCGCGATCAGTTTTTGTCAGCAACAAGGTATTAACCTGATAGCCGATGGCACCTGTGTGCTGGTGGAATTGGGCTTTAGTGACCACTGAAGTTATTTAGGGTCCGCGCTCAGCGAGCCAGATGGCATGCAGGTCGCCTTTTTTGCCAGCGGCTCGTACCCGGACCTGTTTTACCGTAAATCCAACCTTGCGTAAGGTTTCCATGAAAGGCCGGTTGGCACTGGCCGACCACACCGCCAAAATGCCACCGGGGCGCAGTGCCGTGTAGGATTCAGTCAACCCATCCATACTGTAGAGCCAATTGTTTTTCTTGCGCGTCAGTCCTTCGGGACCATTGTCGACATCGAGCAGAATCGCATCAAATCCCTGCCGCTCGGCGCGGATGATTTTGGCGACATCCCCCTCGCGGACGGTGGTTCGTCCATCTGACAGTGGATCGCCGGAGTGTGCACCCAGTGGGCCTCGATTCCAAGTGACCACGGCGGGGACCAGTTCAGCGACCACCACTTCGGCATTATCGCCAAGGTGCTTGAGGGCTGCGGCCAGGGTAAACCCCATGCCCAGACCACCGATTAAAACCCGCGGCTGGGGGCGGTCGGCGATTTTTCGACAGGGCAGCTTGGCCAGTGCATCTTCCGACGCATGCTCAATGGTATTCATCAACTGACCGCCGCTGTTGATGCTGATCGAAAAATGCTCCTCGCTCTGGAAGAGACAGAGTTCGTTTTCGGTTCCGGGGATCTGTGCCGTATCGAGTAATGTCCAGGGTGTCATTGATTTCTCTCGTCTCGGCAATGGCCGATCCATACAAGGGGACCGCAGGCTGGACAGGGAAATGGTTTTTGGCGGCCCTGCCATTTTCTGCGCTGCTAAATGAACTTTGATAATGGCACAATTAGTTTAAGTCTGGGAGAACTTTCCGTAGCTTCCTGCTTTGCAGAATGTTCGATTGAACGTAAATTCTAAGCGATCAATTCTGTGGCAGCAATCATTTCCGGCCGCGTTGATTGTCTCGTTCGTCACAGTTTCTATTAGAATGGTTCCTTAATATCTTTGCCCAATTTTTCACCGTGCATTTCCGCAATGCGGACTATATCCGGGCGATCGGCGACTTTGCCTTTATCAAAAATGCCCAAAACAGGGAATTTTAGATTGATTTCATAGCCAAGGGCCTCAAGTGGCATCTGCATGGCTTCCAGAGTGAAACCCATGTCTTCCTTGCTCTGCTGTTCGGCAACGGCTGCGACAATGGCTTTACGGCCTTGGTTTGCAAGCTTACTGCTCCAATGACCTGGTCGCGGTTCAGCAAAATCGTAAAAACAATAGAGCCGATCAATAAAGCCTTTCATCCATGCCGTGACATTGTAATTGTGCACAGGGGAAATCAAAACAAGCCCACGTGATTCAATAATTTTTTTATAGATACCCACCATGTCGTCATCAAAGCGGGAACATTCTCCGGTTTTCCGGCAAAGTTCACAACCGATGCACGGTGTCAATTGACAATCCCTTAATTGGATTTCTTCTGTTTCCACTCCGGCTTTGTTCGCACCAGTACAAAAGTGCTTGAGGAGGATGTCGGAGTTGCCACCTTTCCGGGGGCTGGCACCAATAGCTAAAACCTTGGGTTTAATCAGTTCTTCGTTAATTTCTAATGTCATGACAGATATTCGATGCCTTTATTCTGCTTGCGGCTAACGGGTCATGAGGTCTGGCGGCGACGCGAACTTGCGTGACCCACCGCAGTTTGGTTTTGTTCTTCAACTTTGCACAGATGTATTTTCCGTCCGCGTTAGTTTGTTAGAGGCTTTATTGTTCGCAGGCCAGAGCAATTTTACACTTTTCACAGACAAATGATCGAGAAGGCTTTTGGATTAGCCATTTTAAACCAACCACGAGAAAAATCACTGAGTACAGCAACGATGCGGAATTGAACCCTGAAATTGCAACGACCAGTGGGATTGAAACGAGTAATATTAGCGCCGCAGTTTCTTTTTTTAATATCATTATTTCCTTATTACAGTTTGTACAAATCATTTTTTGGCCTCTACCGAGCTTGTAGAAAACCCCTCTTCATAGGGTATTCCTCGAGCCCGTTTGAATTTCTTCGTAAGAACGGTTGTCGGTCAGCAGCACCATGCTCCAGCAATAATCGTTCGGTTGCGTTTGAAAATAAGAACTTAGCTCATATTTGAGCCACGTTGGTCCTTTTTCCTGTTAGGCCAGCCCAAATCGACAAATATTTTTCATCATATGTAGCATGTTCATCAATTGCCACTGATTGATTACCGAGGAAATATTGATACCTTTGTCCTGATTTCGATGATAATAATCTGTTCTAGTCAAGGGCAGTGTTCGAACTGAGCAACTTCTTTGCTGGTTTAGTTAGCCCTTATTTCTTCGGTGCCATATTCTCTGGCATCACAACAGCAATCACATGCCCTTTCGCGCAGACCCTGCCACCCGCAGATACGGATACGCCAACAGTAACTTTTCGTTCTTTAATTTCAATGATAACTCCGCGGAGCTCTAATTCGACTCCTAGAGGGGTTGGCGCTAGGTAGTCCACTTTGAGAGAACCAGTAACAAATCGAAGGTTCGGCTTCGTCCCTAGTTCTATCGCCGGCGTTCGGTAAGATGCTGCTGAAGCGCTAGCCGTTCCATGACAGTCAATTAAAGAGGCTATGAGTCCACCATAAACATAGTCTGGAGTCGCCATATGATATGGTTCGGGGGAGAAATGAGCAATTGTTTCATCACCATCCCAGTAGCTCTTCAACTGGTGCCCATTCGCATTATTCTTACCACATCCATAACAATGACTTAGTTCTTCCGGATAGCAGTCTTGGAACGCTCTCTGTTTCACTTTGGAATCCTTATTTGTGATGATTAGCATGACACTTAAGTGATCGGAATATATCTATTTTCTGACAGATAACGGACATTGATTTGCTATAAGTTATCTACTTTTTCACTAAGCCGACAGAATGTTTGACATGTTGTGATATGAAATGAGTTTTAGCACCATCTCCGCAACCAACATCAAGCACTGAAGATGCGTTGGCAATTGCATGCGTTATCACTTCGCTCTGGCTGCCAGTGTAGTCTGCGATCATTAGCCCTCTCAAGTTGGACTTATAACGGGTAGCAGGTCAGGCGCGAGATTGCGTGACCCACCGAAATTTTAGATTTTGATTTTCGGGAAGCACCCAACTACATTCCATTGGCTTCATTCTATTGTTAGGCGTTTATTTTATTGTTGTCCGTCTTCGATAACTAACCATTGCAATTAACAAAATGAACGCAACTGAAATCCCAGCGGGAAACAATATTGTTGTTACCGTGTAATTCTCAAGCGCTGCAATCGCGATGAGATTGCGCGCCGTCAATAACGAAAAAAACAGTACGGACTCGGAACGAGGTGTTGCATATGCCTTCCTGACCGTTGGTCCGAACCCGAAAACATCTACAGTTGTAAGAATGACGACCGCCCACAGTGGGTCAGATGTAAAATACCAGAATGGCAAAGACGACATTGCCAGAACAAAAAACAGCCAATCTGTGTTGGTAATGGAAATGTCTGCTCGTTTTGAATACGCCAATAGGCCGATAAATATTGTGATGATTCCTGAGACACCTATTGGCCAAGCACCAGCCCCACCGTTGTCTTCAAGCTGTGCAAGGAAAGCCACAACTGTTGTAGTTCCCCAAATAACCCATGTAAATACGTGTGGTTTGATTTTGTCCTGAATGATCAAACGGATATATGGCAAAAACGCGACAAGCGTAATTACAATGGCAATAGCACTCAAAATTTCTTTATAAAACATGATTCATATTCTTTTTACGCCTAACGGTTCATGATACCCGGCGGCGACGCGAACTTGCGTGACCCACCGAAATTTTGGTTTTGCTTTTCAATTTAAAGCAGAAGCATTTTCCGTCCGCGTTGATTAAGTTGTTGTACGGTAGCTAACTACGGAGAGCCAAAAGAGCTAATACTTAGCTCAATAGTGATTTTTGGTTAGTCTAAAATGATATCAAGCCCTGAAAGTAAGGAAATAGCTTCAGGAGAAGAAAATCTGGTTTTTTTTAATAGATTAGATTCAGGGTTAATGTCGTAATTAGTGGAGTTTCGAAAATCTGATTGAGTTAAATTGGTTTTTGAAAAACGGCTGTTCAAGAAATTGGTCGCGTTAAAGCTACCTCTAGTTAAATTTGCTTCAGTGAAATCAACCTCTTTTGCACTACAATCGTTTATTATTATCTGTGAAATATTTAAGCCGAAAAAAGATGATGAGTTAATGGTGCAAGAGTAAAAGTTAATATTGATAGGCGTTGCCGAATCTGCCCAATTAATACCAATTGCCTTGCAATTCCTAAAATCAACATCAACAAATGAACAATATTTAGGTTTTAGTAGGCTAATATTGCATTCAATAAATACACAATCTTCAAAACGGCATTTTTCGAATATTGTTCCGGTAAAGTTGCATTTGATAAATTTGCAATCCCAAAATTCAAGATTAATAAATTCTTCGTCTTTCAATTGCTTATTTTTAAATTCCAACGTTTGATTGTAACTGTCAAAATATTCCATTTTTCGTCCGCATTGTTTTATTAGGTTTACGGTTAAGATTTAGTGTTAATTGTACAGCCAATTGTTTTTGAAAGTAATGAAGCTAAATTCTCTGCATGAACGTCATTGTGACTTTTCTCAAGTAAAATATATTCACCGCATAGCAGTTTAATTCCAATTTCATAACAGTTTAAATTTTTCCCGGGAGTGGTGTGTTTAAATTCAATGTAATTTACTTCATTGAGCTTGAGATTTATTTTTTTGAACGTAAATTTATCTTTATGTGTTTTGATACTTATTGATTTGTCGATTTTGTTTATTTTCACGTAGGCTTTGGATAAAAAATTTACAGCTGATATGTAAAATGAAATGGCTGAAATTATATACAATATAATTTTAATGGAATATTGATCTATTACCATGTAAACCATTGGGCTTATAAAGATAAAACCAATCAGTAGGTAACCTAACGAAAGAAATAACGAAGAAAACTTATTTTCTTTTATATGGATAATGTTTCCATCGTCGTATGTAGAAGAAAGATATGACATTTATAATAGCCTCAATGGGTAATGATAACCGGCGGCGACGCGAACCTGCGTGACCCACCGCAATTGGTTTTGCTTTTCAATTTAAAACAGACGTATTTTCGCCCGCGTTGATTTAGTTTTATATTTTTTTGAAGCAACGATTACTATTTTGACCAGACATAAAACTTATCTCTTGTCTTAGACCAATTTTGAATTCCATGCTGTTCAACTTTTTTAATATTGTTTTTAGGCATTTGCCCACACCGTGGCTCCAAAATGTCAAATTTGTCGCATTCGTCTACTTCTGCACATTCCCAACAACCGTCATAGTTATTGCAAATGCAACATTCCATTATCTTGCAGGGGGTTCCAGAGCATCCACCGCCGA
This sequence comes from Desulfuromusa ferrireducens, assembly GCF_055389805.1. Taxonomy (NCBI): domain Bacteria; kingdom Pseudomonadati; phylum Thermodesulfobacteriota; class Desulfuromonadia; order Desulfuromonadales; family Geopsychrobacteraceae; genus Desulfuromusa; species Desulfuromusa ferrireducens. The sequence goes on along the minus strand of NZ_AP042415.1, from coordinate 405,493 downwards.
CTCTACAGGGTTTGTCGCATTGTGTATTCGATAGTGCATTTAATACTTCAGTAAATTCATTATATTTTTGGAAATTAGCCCCAAATGGAGTTTCTATTTCTGCATATTTGTGGAATTCAATATTTTCGAGTTCATCTCGAAGTTGACGGGCATAAGTGTCATATTTGTTATTGTAACGAATACAATCAGGACAATAGATGCCACAATAAGCCGTTTTTTGTTTAGGGTCCATTTCAACTCCAAATTATTTAAATAGCCGAGTAGCCCCGGGCTCTCTAAGAACCGTGCATGCGACTTTCACCGCACACGGCTCAAGCCCTCCGGTGGCCGGTGGTTCCGGGGTCGGACCAAGCTAACTCATCGATCCCAAAAGGGAAGTTCCAAGATAGTAACTGTTTTCTGAGCTTAAAAGTCCCTTTTGGCTGGGCAAATCAGCGCTGTAAGGTGAAGGTTCTTCTCGCAGAACAAATCGGTCCTCCTGCTTTTCGATCTTTCTGCCGACTCCCTTGATCCCGAGTTTGACCTTGGTCTCTTCGATAAACCTTGAACTGCCAACGGCAATGCTCTCTGTCCAGCAACTTTCTCGCTGGCACCCACCTTTGTTTATGGCGTCTAGAACCCACTGCCTGTGCTGCTCGCAAAAGTGCCCAGGGTCAGAAAATCCACAGAGGTGATGCAACCCAGGTTGATCAATCACGCCGTAGCGTTCAGGCGGATTCTGAATCTCGTTGTAGCCGCCCATCGCCCATTCAGAGGGATGATTTACCACGCCGGCACGAACCATATTCAGATCGAGGTAAACAAGGCAGCGCTGAAGGTGTTCATTCGATTCAATAGCCGTTGCATGGTAACGATCCTCCCAGAATGCGCCTTTACGTTCCTTGTGATGATTGAATTCATGGGTAACCCGTCCGGCGATCAACTGAAGACTCTTGGGGATGACATCCGGCCCATTGTCGACCACCAGGAGGTGGATGTGGTTGGAGGTCACCACGTAGTTGAGGACCCGCAAGCCAAAGCGTTTTTTTGCTTCAAAGAGCTAGGAATGCCAGCGTCGTCTATCCTTTGCGAATTTCAGAAGGAATTCTTTTTTTTTGACAACGGTGGGTAAGGTGCCCCACCTGCCCGGGAATATGATGTCGGTTCGCTCGTGCCATTGTTAGCTGTTTTTTAAATTTGTTCCAAGGCTACGGATAACATAACTAGTAAAAAAACAATAACAGCGATAATTAATACAATTGAAAGTTTCTTTCTTAGTTTTAACAATTTGGAAGCATATTGGGTTGGAGGATATTTGCAAAATGCCTTAAACTCCGCATTGGAACCCCGAAATAGTGGGATGATTTTACCTCCAGTATTTAAGAATTCTGACCTGATCTTTGTTGAGATTAAATAGACAAGAATCCCCAACGCAATAATCAAAAAAAGTGTAATTCTCAGAAAGAACATGGCTAATAATAAATCCTCTGATTTTATAAATTTCGACAGCTAACGGGTAACGATAGCCGGCAGCGACGAACTGCTTGCGACCCACCGAATTATTCAAATTTAAAGCAGAAGTAGGCCGCGTTAATTTTATTGATAGATGCTTTTTATTTAAGTTCAATCTTTATGTTGTTCTTTCTTTCAATGTCATTTGGATCAATGCATAGGCATTTTTCTTCAATTTCCCTTAATGGCGGATAGTATTTTGATTCTGAGTAGCCTATAAAATCACATTCTGATTCACATTTATTTTTTCTTGAATTACGCTTTATAAATGACACTGCCAGTAGAATTATGAGTAATGGCACAAAAATCCATTTCACAATTTTAAAATCGAATGATGATGATTTTGTAGGTGCCATAAGCTCAATTTTAGCATCAAACGGGTAACGATAACCGGCGGCGACGTAAACTTTCGTGACCCACCGCAATAGGTTTTGTTTTTAAATTTAAAGCAGAAGCGTTTTCCGTCCGGTTGATTAGATGGTTATGTGGCTTTTTATGTTGAACTTTTCAGACAGCTTCCTAATTGAATAACCGTACCCTATGGCACCCATTGGGGTTCTATTGATCTTTTTATTTATTTCAAGAATGTTGCAGCTATTTACGCCACCTTCCATTTCGATATAGACCTCGTAACCATAAGCATGATCGGTCATTGAGCCAAGCACACTTCTGCTTTTCGTTTTGGTGATTTCGATGGTCTCATTTTGCATTTGAATTTTATCGATGATCGCTTGTGGAAACCCCTCTGCTCTCAAGTTGGTCTCAAGGCCTGTTGAGAAGGTGAGTTGTAAATTTTCAAAGTCTTTCTTTTTCACGCCGAGCACCATGAATGAGTACAGCGTTTCCTCTTGGGTGAATAAGATGCATTTTCTCCGGTTGAATCGAAGGAGGTTCGCATACCAAGGCCCTAGTGGGGCAATTGGCACCACTTCTTTTTCTGGAATTGTTCCTTTGAGGCCCAACTCCTTCAGTACTTTTTGAGTAGCGCGGATAATCTGCATTTCATTCTTGCCACATAACGGTTCATGATAACCGGCGGCGACGCGAAGTTTCGGCCACCACCGCAATTTGGTTTTGCTTTTCAATTTAAAGCAGAAGTATTTTCCGTCCGGTTGATTGGTTTGTTAGGCCACAGTTTCACCGGGACTCCAAAAATATTTGAACAGTTCGCCACTTTTCCAACAGCAGAGCTCTGTTTTCAGGCTTCCGATTGATGTACAACGGGCTTGGGTGTGGACTTGTGAAGATTTTGAGTCTCGGAGCAACCCGTTGCACATACCATTCAGCTTTTTGCGCTTTCCCACCGACAAGGACAATCGCGCGAAGGCGTGGCAGGTGCCCTATCAGTTCGGCCAACGATTCAATGCCCGAATCAATATCTTTCGAGTTGGCAGGACGAATTCGACTACCTGATCCAATATACCAGGGTACGACATTCCAAGTGATGGTGCGCTTTCGGTCGATTCCAGCCTCTCTGCTTATTTCAAATAAGTTTTTAGCTGTTTCGTCAGGATTGTTGCGCGATATAAAACCAGAGTTTCTTGCCTTTGATCCTGGTGCTTCAAGCAAAAACAGAACTTCTGCCTCAATGCCCCCATCCCAAGGATCAAAAAACGGGATAGATGCCTCTGGTCCCATCTTTATGCGAAGGTTCCGTACAAATTCAGTGAGAGCCGCGATATGGGGCTGATCAATCTGCGACAGTCTTGTGTCCACATCTTCCGCTGTGCCTAATAATTTTGGTTTATCCATTCTAGGGCCTAACGGTTCATGATAACCGGCGGCGACGCGAACTTGCGTGATCCACCGTAATTTGGTTTTGTTTTTCAATTTAGCGCAGAAGTATTTTCTGTCCGCGTTGATTAGTTTGTTAGCTGCTTTTTCGTGCAAAAAACAATGCGCCAATTGTGAACTTTGAAGTGCTGAATTCTGTGTAGCCCACGCATTCAGCGTCAATGAATCCGGCATTTTGAATTAACTTGATTTGATCCCGAACCGGGATCGCACCGCCAATTCAATGTGACCATGCTTTTGCACTTAATTCCCCCGGTGGCAATTCTTCTTTTAAGACCATGTCTGCAAACTGAAGACGCCCACCCGGTTTCAATACACGAAATATTTCTGAATATGTTTTTTCTTTTTCCGGGGAAAGATTGAAAACACCATTTGAGGTAACAACGTCAAATGTATTGTTTTCAAATGGCAATTGCTCTGAACTTCCCGATTGGACTTTTGCATTGCTAATGCCTGCGAGGGCAAGGTTTTCCTTCGCTTTTTCTAACATTTCGAGGGAAAGGTCTAGGCCAAAAACGTTTCCTTTTGGTCCTACCAATTTACTTGAGCAGAACATGTCAAAACCACCACCACAGCCGATATCGAGTATGTCCTCTTCTGGTTTTATTTTTCCTGCTGTGAATGGACAGCCAACGCCGCAAAAGAGGGTACTTAATTCCTGTGGCGCTGAATTGATTAAGTTTTGATCGTATCCGAGTGTTTCTGCCCCAGCTCTACCCGTTGGATAACGGAAATTGCCTTCCGGAGACTTGGAGACCTTTTTGTATTTTTCTTTTATGGCAGATTGAATCTCGCCAAGATCAACTTTTGGGGGCATGGATTTATTCTTTCCTTGCAGCTAACGGTTCATGATAACCGGCGGCGACGCGAACTTGCGTGACCTACCGCAATTTTAGATTTTGCTTTTCAAATTTGCACAGACGTATTTTCCGTCCGCGTTGATTTAGTTGTTAGCTTTTTTCAACATAAGCTTTGATATCCGCCAAATCTTGTATTAGTGCCTTTTTTATCGAGTTTCTAATAAGTGGACCCATTGAAAATGAAAGGGTCTTTGCAATAAATGATTGTGGAATTCCATTGAATGATATCGTTAACAAGGTGCCACCATCAATTGCTGTTAAACTCAACTTTGTTATGTAAACAGATCCGTGGCTTTCCGCACGCGTAGAGTAATATTCGTTTGTTTCCGAATCTGTTATCCACATGGTTTCTGATGCTTCTTTTCCAAACATCTCTCTTGTTTCTTCCCATTTTAATCCAACGATACCGGAGGATGTTTTATTTAGGATATTAATTTTAAGGATGCTCGTAATTATGTGCTCACAATTTTCAATATCTGTTATTGCTTTCCATACTGCATCTTTTGTCTGATTTATCTCGATAACTTCCGTGACAATCATGTTCGTGCTTTCTCCGGTTTTTTTCCGAAAGCTAACGGTTCATGATAACCGGCGGCGACGCGAACTTGCGTGGCCCACCGCAATTTGGTTTTGCTTTTCAATTTAGCGCAGAAGCATTTTCCGTCCGGTTAATTAGATTGTTATATGCTTTTATTTGACGTGGTAACTATTGGTGAATTCTTCAAAGCTGAAGGTGACAGATTTAGTGTCCATGACTGTGCAGCTTTTTAAGTTTGCAAGATCAAGATCAAACAAGATGAAGTTATGACCTGGTCCCAAATGGCTTTTACAACAGATTCCATCGAAACCTTCAAGCTTAAACAATTCAGCTAAAATTTGAGTAGGAACGTACTCTGAGCTTGAATGGTCATTTGTTACAGGGTTTGTAAAACTGTCATTTATGAATGACCAGATAGCAGCGGAGATTTCTACCTCAGATTCTGGGGGTGAAAAGAAGCATTCAACATGAGAATACTGTTTATTTACTGAGTAGCAGTCTACAAGTCTTAAATTTTTAGTGACCTTGAACTGTGCACAGGAAATTTTCTGACCAACGTGTGGTCGGAGTTCTGCCATGCTCGTATTTTTGTCATTCGATAAATAAAGGTATGAAATACCTTTTGGATTGGCCCTTCCTTCGTGTGCCTTTCTTTCTAGTGGCTTCATTCTGGAGGGTGGATACCCTACGCAAATGCACTGTCCTTCTTGCTCGCTTTCTTCATAACCGATTTGAGAGCGGAAAAGGGAGCTGCCTTCAGCGAAACTTCTTTCACGGCTCGGCAATGTCTTTTTTAAATTTTCGAGGAATTCAACTGCTTCGGGACTATGAACGTACCGATTATTGAATCGCACCTCTTTTGCAAAGGCATAAAAGTCAGCCCACGATTTAAAGGCCATGATGGTTCCTCATTTTTGCATATAACGGTTCATGATAACCGGCGGCGACGCGAATTTGCGTGACCCACCGCAATTGGTTTTGCTTTTCAATTTAAAGCAGAAGTATTTTCCGTCCGTGTTGATTAGTTTGTTAGAAGCTTTTCTGTTTTTACTCAAGAATGAATGCAATCATAATCATTGACGCAACAACCATAATTGCAATTACAATATCTGACTTGGTCACATTCGCCTGATAATTAAGTTTGTTTTTTGGGGTGTTTATTGATTGTTTTTGGTCTTCTTGACGCTTGATCTTATCACCGCCCCCAAATGTAAATTTACGTAAATTAGGCCATACGACGAGGACGATGCCGCACAATATGAGTAAACTTGGCCAAATGATTTTAGAGTTCATGATTCTATCAATTCTTGCTTCTAACGGTTCATGATAACCGGCGGCGACGCGAACTTGCGTGACCAACCGCAATTGGTTTTGCTTTTCAATTTAAAGAAGAAGCGTTTTCCGTCAGGTTGATTAGTTTGTTAGATCGTTTATTCGCAGTTTGATAATTTTTTGTTTTTATTTAGTAAGTCCATGTAACTATCAGCTCCAGGAGATTTAATAGTAACGTTTTTATTATGATCTATTTGTAGCTCATAATACTTTAAACTTTTTTCATAGTTCTTGCAGGCTGCTTCATAATTATTGTTGTATTGATTTACAAAACCAATGGTGTAGTAACCATTATTTGCATATTGAATATACTCTTTGTATTGATCAATATTTTTCATGTTTTCATTTTTGGAAAAGAAAGTATCAAGGTACTCTAGCGATTTTTTATAATGAGGAATGGACTCCATTCCATTATTGATTCCATTATTGATTCCATTTGTTGGGAAATTGTATCTCAGGCCACCATACACATTATATGCGTAGCCGAGTCCTAGCGTATTACTCTCCAGTTCAAATATCGTGATAGCTTCTTTGATCAATTTTTCTGCTGGGAGTGGCCTGCCTGAAAAAATTGCAGCATTCGCCCATTCGAGTTTGCTTTCTGGGTCATCAGTTTCTGGAATGAATGCAGCAGCACAACTACAGAGGCAGAGCATGGCAATAAGGTAGATAGAGAATTTCAAATTCACGCTAATCATGATTGTTCTCCAGATCTAACGGTTCATGATAACCGGCGGCGACGCGAAGTTTCGGCCACCACCGCAATTTGGTTTTGCTTTTCAATTTAAAGCAGAAGTATTTTCCGTCCGGTTGATTGGTTTGTTAGGCCACAGTTTCACCGGGACTCCAAAAATATTTGAACAGTTCGCCACTTTTCCAACAGCAGAGCTCTGTTTTCAGGCTTCCGATTGATGTACAACGGGCTTGGGTGTGGACTTGTGAAGATTTTGAGTCTCGGAGCAACCCGTTGCACATACCATTCAGCTTTTTGCGCTTTCCCACCGACAAGGACAATCGCGCGAAGGCGTGGCAGGTGCCCTATCAGTTCGGCCAACGATTCAATGCCCGAATCAATATCTTTCGAGTTGGCAGGACGAATTCGACTACCTGATCCAATATACCAGGGTACGACATTCCAAGTGATGGTGCGCTTTCGGTCGATTCCAGCCTCTCTGCTTATTTCAAATAAGTTTTTAGCTGTTTCGTCAGGATTGTTGCGCGATATAAAACCAGAGTTTCTTGCCTTTGATCCTGGTGCTTCAAGCAAAAACAGAACTTCTGCCTCAATGCCCCCATCCCAAGGATCAAAAAACGGGATAGATGCCTCTGGTCCCATCTTTATGCGAAGGTTCCGTACAAATTCAGTGAGAGCCGCGATATGGGGCTGATCAATCTGCGACAGTCTTGTGTCCACATCTTCCGCTGTGCCTAATAATTTTGGTTTATCCATTCTAGGGCCTAACGGTTCATGATAACCGGCGGCGACGCGAACTTGCGTGACCCACCGCAATTGGTTTTGCTTTTCAATTTAGAGCAGAAGCATTTTCCGTCCGGTTGATTAGTTTGTTATGTGTTTTCATATTTCGTTGATCATTAACTGGATTACGTCGTCTTCTTTTTGACCCTCAATAAAGTCAAATTGGGCCAGGATTCCATAAAGAAATTTACCCAAACATTTAACGTGGTCGTCATAGTGAACACTTGAGTTCTGTAGAGTATAAACATGAGAAGTTAGACTTTTGAAGAAACTGTGCACTTTTTCTTCTTCAATTGTGATGTTGTTTAATACATATGAAATTTCATTTGCAAAATGCGAGAGTTCAACGATTAAATCGTTTAGTAGGTTCCTATCGTCTTCAAGGGCATTTAAAGCGGCGTACCATTTTTCTCTATCGTTTTTCTTGAAATACTCTTTGAATTTTTGATAGTCGCAAAGCTGTTCAGGAACGTCATGATTGTAACTTCCATTTGCAGCCATTAGCAAAATTTGAATTGTTCCAATTTTGAAGTATTTATATTGCCGTTCGAGGTTCCTTTTTATGATTTTGCGTTTTTTTGATTCTGGCTGCTGAACGACCAAATACCAAAAAAATAAGCTGACGAGATAGCCTATTGATAAGTTAAAAATAACTTCGTTCCCAATGTGCAAGTTATGCAAAATTGGTTCTATGGAAGTACCTTTAAGGATAGCAATTGTAGCTTCATTACTACCGGCTACCGCACCGAATGCTGCAAAAACGGTGAGTGCTGAAAGGATAATATTTGATGTTTTTATCTTCTTATTCATTTCTACACATAACAGGGATTAGACGGACTCTATAGATCTATAAATGGTTTATAGGTCTGGATGCCCGGTTTATAAATGTATCTGCTGGTTTATAGATATGCCTGCTATAAACTTTTAGAGACTGTTCTTTTCTGGTTTTATCCGATCTTCTATGTTCAGGTCGATGGCATCTTTAAAGCGCATCCTCCAGATTTTCTTCTCTGGGTCCCAGCGTGCTCCGCGGCTTTTGGCCTGGTTGCGCAGTTCCTGCTCGTGGAACTCGATCCGGACGGATACTTCGGCGAAGTATTTGGCGCTATTTTCGGGGACGTAGGGTTTGGCATCGACGATCAGTTCGACGGTTTTATAGCGCATCCTTGTCTTGGGATCGTATCGGTAGCGGACGCACACCAATTGATCGCCGTACTGGGCGTGCAACTGCCTGGTCCCCTTGTCGCCTGGTCTCAGGCTGACTCTGGTTTTCATTCCCCCCCCCTAAAACGCAAAAAAACCGCTTCTCTGATGGCTGGAGCGCGATCATGAAAGCGGTCGTCGTTTTATTTCCCCCCGATGAAAATATGATAACAACGCATAGATACTAGCGAATCAGCATCCGGCGGTCAAACTATTCTCACTTATCAGCTGTTGTTTTGTGGCGCTCGGTTGGCAGATTGCCCTGCGAAGTATTTTCGTTGTTCTTCTGTCAGGGGCCTGTTAGCGCTTCTGCCCGCGTTTAGATGTTGGCACCTCTCCCGCTTTGGTCATCAGCCTTGCTTGATCAGAGCGGCGATCTGTTCCGGGGTGCTATGCGGATGTACGCTGATGTACCGCTGGGTTTCCTCTGCTGTCAGCGGCTCTGCCTGCTGCCATTGGGTGTTCAGGACCGCGACGTCGGCTTCTGAAACCTGTCTACGTTGGCTGCTGCGCTGTTCAACCCGTCGTATCAGGTCTTCTTTACTTAGCGGGAAGTCGAGGATGAGCAGGGGGCGTTGCAGTTTGCTCGCCAGTTGCTGCATCTGTCGGCGTTGTTCCTGTTTGAGGAAGGTGGCATCAACGATGACTGGCAGGTCGGAGAGAAGAATGGTTTCGGCCTGCGTCTGCAGGTGGTGGTAGGTTTGGCGGCTGGCTTGCTCGGTGTAGATTCCGCTGTCGAGCGCTGAGTGGCTAGTCTCTGTCGCCTGCAGTCCATGCAGCCGTTTACGTTCGATATCAGAATGCAGGCTGATGGCGCCACATAGCGGGGCGAGTTGTTCGATGAAGGTGCTTTTACCGGAACCGGAAAAGCCGTGGCTGATGATCAATGGCGGTTGCTGTGGGACCGTGTAGCTGGTGGCCAGATCAAGGTAGCTTTGCGCCAGCTCGCTATCCACCGTCCGTTCGCGGCTGCTCAGTCCTGGCTGTGACAGCCGCAGGCAGGTGACTTTGGCCCGCACCAGGGCGCGATAAGTCTTGTAGAAGTTGAGTAGCGGCAGTCCCTGATAATCGCCGCTTTGGCGCAGGTAGCGGTTGAGAAACAGCCATCCGAGGGGGGACGCGCCGCGATCATCCAGGTCCATCAATAAAAAGGCGATATCGCTGATTACGTCGATCCAGCGCAGATTCTCGTTAAACTCAATGCAGTCAAACAGCAGTGGTTGCTGGTCCTGCCAGACCATGTTGGCCAGATGCATGTCGCCGTGACATTCACGAATGGCACCCTGTGCCTTGCGCTGTTCCATCCGCGGGCTGAGAGTCTTTAGCCGGCTCCGACTCCAGCTTTCCAGTTCGTTCAGTTGTGCAGCGCTGCGGCTGTAGGTCTTTAGTGCCTGCAAGTGGTGAAAATTTTCCAGTACCGGCGCACTGATCGCGGCGGCGGAGCCGAAGCTTTGGTTTGGCTCGCTGCGTGGGAGTTGCTGATGGATTGCCGCGATGTAGTCGGCAAAGGCTCTGATCTGCTCGGCCTTGAGGCGTTGCTGCTCAAGCATTACATCCAGTTCGCCGGAGCGGGGGAAGCGTTTCATTTTAACAGCATATTCAAATGCCGGGGTGCCGCTGAGGATGGGGGCTTCGGGCGTGCCACCGATGCCTATGACTTCGAGGTAGAGATGCGGGGCAAAACGCTGATTGAGGCGGATTTCTTCGTTGCAGTAGTGTCGTCGCTTGGCCAGGGTGGAAAAATCAAGAAAGCCGAAGTTGACCGGTTTTTTTAGTTTGTAGGCAAAGTTACCCGCCAGAAGCACCCAGGAAATATGGGTTTCGACCAGTTTGACCCGATCCGCCGGGTGATCGTAACAGTCAGGATTGTGCAGTGCTTTAACCAGGATTGATTGCCGGTTGGTCATGCGTTGTCTCCTGGCCCTCGGGGGCAGCTCAAAGGCAGGGAATTGCTATTCGTCGTCCTGTTTATAGCCTAGTCGATCGGCTCGTATTGGCAAATGTCGCGCTGATATTTTGCTCATTTTCACTCAGAGCATCCATCATCTGCAAAGAATTCATCTTGCGCCTCGTCCTTTAAATCAGATTCTGCGGTATTTCTTGGTGGTATTGTTGGGTGTATGTTGGTAAGATTAACGATAGCCAAGGATGGGGGGGGTGGAAATGTTGAAAGATAACTGCGAATGTCCTCCCGATCGATCCGCCACCTACGGGTCAATCGTTTTTAGAGCTGGCAGGGCCTTCCTGTATTTGCTCATCATTTTTTTCCTGAGCGGCTGTCAAGACGAGCGGCCGACGGTCAATCTCGGCAGTAATGCCGATCGAGAAGACTCCTCGCCGGTAACGCCAGCCGATCCTCAAGCGACGTTACGAGTGGCTGTCGGGGCCATGGTTTCGCCGGAAATCACCCGTGAGTATTATCAGGAAATGATGGAGCTGATAGCCCATCGCGTTGGTCGCCGGGCGATTTTTTCACAGCGTCGTACCTACGCAGAAGTCAACGAACTGGTCGAAGCGCATGAGGTGGATCTGGCCTTTGTCTGTGCTGGTCCCTATACCAGTGGCCGTGATGATTTCGGTATGGAGCTGCTGGTCACTCCGGTGGCACACGGACAAACCGTTTATCATTCATATATTCTTGCCCGACGTGGCAGCGCAATCCAGTCTTTTGCTGATCTGCGCGGCAAACGTTTCGCTTTTACCGATCCGCACTCCAATACTGGCTCCCTGGTGCCGACCTATATGCTTGCTAAGGATGGCGAGTCTCCCGAATCATATTTTGCTGAAACCTTCTATACCAACAGCCATGACAACTCGATCAAGGCGGTTGCCGATGGCTTGGCCGATGGCGCAGCGGTCGATTCCTTGATCTGGGAGTTTATGAATGCTGTCGATCCTGAGGCGACCGCACGAACTAAAATCATTGAAAAGTCACCCCCTTACGGGATTCCACCCGTTGTTGTGCACCCCCATCTGGACGCTGAACTGAAACGCCGCTTAAAGGCAGCCTTTCTCTCTCTGCATGAAGATCCCAACGCGATTCCTTTGTTGCGTAAGATCCAGATCGACCGCTTCACTGAAGGGGATGATGCGATGTATGACAGTGTGCGTGAGATGCGTCAATGGACGGATTCTTTTGTCCGGGGGACTCGTCAGTAATGCTGAAAAGAAAAATATTCCAGCGCACTTCCTTTTTGTTGCTGACCCTGATCGGGGTTGTCACTGCAGTTCTTATCTTTTTTTCCTTGCGCGAAAATCGTATCGAAACAAAGCGGATTCATCTGGCTGTCGCCAGTGTGGTGACGGGGGAAATCGAACGTCTCATCCTTTGGGATGACCGCGTCGCCGTGCGCGAGACGTTGGCACGACAAATGGAGATTCATCATCTGATTGAATACGCTTTTATTGTTCTTGATGGCCAACCCTACGTTGACTCCTTCGGCGGCTCCGTTCCCGTTGGCCTGCTCAACGCGGCCTCTCCCGAGCAGCAGGGAGCATATTATCTGGAGTTTCTCGATCCCGATGGGGAAGTTTACTACGATCTGGCGCTCTCCATGCCGCAGACCGGCGCGGTCTTGCGACTTGGGCTGAAAAGGGCCAACATCGATAAGCAAATATATCCTGCTGTATCTATGATTGCTTTTGTCGGCAGCATCGCTCTGTTGATCGGAATTGCCTTCTCTTATCGGATTGCCCTGCGTGCGACAAGGGAAATCACCCTCCTTTGCGACGCTATCCATTCTTATCGGGGGCAGGGCGATGAGGCGCCTTCAGGCTTAACTGACGCGACAACAGAAGTGGCTGAGCTGACAAAATCTTTCCGTGGACTTGTTACCGAGCGTCAACACGCCGAGGAAGAGTTACGGCAACTGCGCAACTATCTTTCCAATATCATCGATTCGATGCCTTCGGTGCTGATCGGTGTCGACCCTGATGGCAAGGTGACGCAGTGGAATAGTGAAGCGCGGCGGACGACCGGCATAAGTACGGAGGCTGCTCTGGGGCAGCCGTTGGGTCAGGTTTTCCCCCGCTTGGCGAGTGATTCGCCGCGGATGCGTCAGGCGATGCAGACGCGCCAGCAACAGAGCGACAGCAAGCGTCCCTATCCGCAAGAGGGGATCACCCGCTTTGAGGATGTGACGATCTACCCGCTGATCGCCAATGGCGTGGTCGGGGTGGTGATCCGGGTGGATGATGTCACCGAGCGGGTTCGACTGGAAGAGGTGATGATTCAAAGTGAGAAGATGCTTTCGGTTGGCGGACTGGCTGCCGGCATGGCCCACGAGATCAACAACCCGCTGGCCGGGATGATGCAGACTGCCAACGTCGTGGCAAACCGCTTGTCCAAAGACCTGCCAGCCAATGACCGCGCCGCTGCCGCTGTTGGAACGACAATGGCGGCGATTCACGGTTTTATGGAGAGTCGCGGGATTTGCAAAATGATCGATCAGATCCATGCCTCGGGTATACGCGCTGCGGAGATTGTCGACAATATGTTGAGTTTTGCTCGCAAAAGTAGTGCTGCCGTCTCAAGTCACAATCTCGGCGAGCTCCTCGACCGCAGTGTCGATTTGGCCAGCAGTGACTACGATTTGAAGAAACAGTACGATTTTCGCCAGATTAAGATTGTTCGTGAGTATCAGGATGATCTGCCGCTGGTGCCCTGTGAAGGCAGTTCTATCCAGCAGGTTATGTTGAATATCCTCCGCAATGGGGCCGAGGCGATGCGGGATGTCGTCGCGTCCGCTGACGGGCGGGAGCCATGCTTGCGGTTGCGGACGGCATACGATCCGCAACGCAACTCTGTACGTGTCGAGATCGAGGATAACGGTCCCGGTATGGATGAAAAAACCTGCAAGCGGGTCTTTGAGCCTTTCTTTACCACCAAGCCGGTCGGGGTGGGGACCGGGCTGGGTTTGAGCATTTCCTACTTTATCGTCACCGAAAATCATGGCGGTGAAATGAGTGTAGAATCCTGGCTTGGTGCGGGTACTAAATTTGTCATCGATTTGCCGGTCGCGGGAATTTCGGCCTGACTGAGGTGAGATGTCATCCGGGCATAAAAAACAATCAGCCCCCTGAGTTATTTAAACGTCAGGGGGCTGATTGTTTTCTCAGTTTTTCTATTCTGCGTCAGCTATCGCTGGCGGCATTCCAACCGGCCTGAACCGCTTTGAGGTTGGTTTCCAGCAGCGCCGGTTTTTTGAAGGTTTCAGCCAAAAAGGCTTCCAGTCCGGCCAGCTCGAACATACCGGTTTTTCGAGCGACAAATCCAAGCACAACCACATTGGCCGCTTTAGTCGTTCCTGCTTCCGCGGCCAGGTCTGTCGCCGGCAGGGCGTAGACTTGGCCCTTGAGGTTGTCCGGCACCTGATCGATCAGCGAGCTGTTGTAGATGATCAGGCCATCCTCGGGGACCAGTGGGCCGAATTTATCCAGCGATGGTCGGTTCAGGGCAACCAGCACGTTCGGGTTTTCGACCGCTGGGGAGCCGATCGCTTTTTTACCCACCACCACCGAGCAGTTGGCAACACCGCCGCGCATCTCCGGACCGTAGGAGGGCAGCCAGGTGACCTCCATATTCTGTTCCATCGACATCTGCGCCATCATCATGCCGAGCGATAAAATCCCCTGCCCGCCAAAACCGGCGAATTTGAAGCGCAGCTCATCGGCCAGCATTTCCATCTTCTGGCTGGTATCTTCGTCATCACTGGTCAGTCCGAGCTGTTCGGCGATGGCCGCAAATTCAACCCGTTCGCAGCGACGATTCTGTGCCTGGCGCTCATCGGTCAGATCTTTAAAGACGCCGAGCGGGTACTGCTTGCAGACCACCTCGTCGATCCACTCGCAGGCTTCCTTTGGATCTTTTCTCCAGTTGGTCGGGCACTGCGAGAGCACTTCGATAAAGGCATAGCCCTTCTTGTCGCGCTGCACTTCCAGGCCTTTTTTGATCACCTTGATCGCCTGCCGGATGTTTTTCGGGTTGTTGACGCCGACCCGGGCGACCAGGGTTGGCGCTTCCAGCCCGGCCATCATTTCCGCCATGCGCAGCGGGTAGCCGTCGTTGAGTACGCTGCGGCCGGTTGGTGAGGTGGTCGAGGTCTGACCGATCAGCGTGGTTGGCGCCAGTTGGCCGCCGGTCATGCCGTAGATGTTGTTGTTGACGAAAAAGACGATCATGTTCTCGCCACGGTTGGCGGCGTGGATGGCGTTACTGGTACCGATCGCCGCCAGGTCGCCGTCGCCCTGGTAGGAGATGGTGACGCTGTCCGGGTTGGCGCGGCTGACGCCGGTGGCGACGGCCGAAGCGCGGCCGTGGGCGGCGGAAACGCTGGCGCTTTCAAAGTAGTAGTAGATAAAGACGCCGCAGCCGACCGGACCGACAATGATCGTCTGGTCCTGCAGCCCGAGCTCGGCGAGCTGATCGGCGATGATCTTGTTCAGGGTGCCGTGGCCGCAACCCGGGCAGTAGTGGGTGGTCTTCTGCATACTCGGCTTGCGTTCGAAGGTGTCGAAGAAGGCCGGTGATTTCTCGTAAACTTTAGACATTTTTCGCCTCCTGCAACAACTTTTCGGCTTGCTCGACCAGTTCGCCCAATTCCGGCAGGTTGCCGCCGACCCGACCGTAGTGCTTGACGTTATAGCCAGGCAGAGACAGGCGGACATCCTCGACAAATTGGCCGCGACTCAACTCGACCGACAGCACCGGCACGCCCGGTTTGACGATTTCCTGATAAACTTTACTCGGGAACGGCCAGAGGGTCTGCGGGCGGATCAGGGTCGCGTCGATGCCGCATTCGTTGAGCTGATCGACCACGCTGCGCAACATCCGACCGGTGATGCCGTAGCCGGTCAGGACGATATCCGGCACATCGGCGCCGTAGACTTCCGCCTTGGCTTCTGTGTCGGTGATCTGCTGATATTTGTCATGCAAGCCATTAATGTGCGCTTCCATATCATCAAAATCGAGATAGATGGAAGTGATCAGATTGTCGTTACTCTCCGTCTTGGTATCCAGCGCCCAGGGTTTCTCGGCGCGGTGAGTTGGCACCTCGCGGATATCGATCGGCTCCATCATCTGACCCAGCGTTGCGTCGGTGAGGATAAAGACCGGGCTGCGCCATTTGTCGGCCAGGTCGAAGGCTTCGATGCTCATCCGGTAGGTTTCTTCGACCGAAGCCGGGGCCAGCACGATGGCGCGGTAATCACCGTGACCGCCACCTTTAACCACCTGAAAGTAATCGCTCTGTTCCGGACCGATGTTGCCCAGGCCCGGACCGACGCGCTGCACATCGACGATAACGCAGGGCAGCTGCGCACCAGCCAGGTAGGAGACGCCTTCCATCTTCAGGCTGATGCCGGGGCCGGAGCTGGCGGTCAGCACCCGTTGTCCCGAGGATGCGGCGCCATAGACCATGTTGATGGCGCCGACTTCGCACTCGGCCTGAACAAAGACTTTGCCGAGCGGTAAAAAGTGCTCGCTGGCGGCATGGGCGATCTCGCTCGCCGGGGTGATCGGGTAGCCGTAGTAGGCATCGCAACCGGCCACGAGGGCACCGATTACCACCGCCTCGTTTCCTTTAACCAATTTTTTCAAAACAGGGACTCCTGTAGTTCTTTGTTTCGCAATATTTAAGTTACGGTTTAATAACGGTGACCGCGCCCGGCTCTGGGCAGACCAGGTAGCAGTTGGCACAGCCGATACAGCCGTCTTTGGCGACCACGGTGGTCGGATAGCCCAGCTCGTTGATCTTGTCCGAGGCCTCAAGGATATCCTTCGGGCAATGGATGATGCACAGGCCGCAGGCCTTGCACAGATCTTCGTGGATAATCACCGTTGGTTGTTCTTTTTGCTGTTTCTCAGTCACTTTATCCTCACTCAAATACTTTGGTTTTAATGCCGAGTTGCTCACAGGCCATCTCGCGTAGCTTATATTTCTGGATCTTGCCGCTGGCGGTCATCGGGTAGCTGTCGACGAAGAGGACATGCTTCGGCTTTTTGTAGGGAGCGATGCGGGTGCGGGTGAAGTCGATGACATCCTCTTCGGTGATGTCGGCCCCCGCTTTGCGAATGATGAAGGCGCCGACCACTTCGCCGTATTTTTCGTCGGGCAGGCCAACCACCTGCACGTCGAGCACACCCTCCATGGTGTAGAGGAATTCCTCGATTTCGCGCGGGTAGATGTTCTCGCCGCCACGGATGATCATGTCTTTAATCCGGCCGGTGATCTTGTAGTAGCCGTCGGCATCGACCTCGGCCTGATCACCGGAGTGCAGCCAACCGTCGGCGTCAATGGCGACTGCGGTCTGCTCCGCCAAGTTGTAGTAGCCCTTCATGACGTTGTAGCCGCGGCAGCAGAGTTCGCCGCGCTCGCCAATACCGACCTCTTTGCCACTGTCGGGATCGACCAGCTTGACTTCGATCTCCGGCAGCGCGGCGCCGACGGTGCCGGTGCGCTGGGCGACCGCGTCGTCGGTGCGGGTCTGGGTGATCACCGGCGAGGCTTCGGTCAGCCCATAAGCGATGGTGATGTCGGTGCAGTTCATTTTGTCCATCACCTGGCGCATCGTCTCTTCCGGGCAGGGTGATCCGGCCATGATGCCGGTGCGCAAACTGCTCATGTCGAACATGTCGAACATCGGGTGGGAAAGCTCGGCGATGAACATGGTCGGCACGCCGTAGACTGCGGTACACTTCTCTTTCTGCACCGCCGCCAGAACCATCAGCGGATCGAACAGCTCCAGTGGCACCAAAGTGGTTCCATGGGTCAGCGCCGCCATTACTCCGAGTACGCAGCCGAAGCAGTGGAACAGCGGCACCGGCAGGCAGAGCCGGTCGGCTTCGGTGAACTTCTGCCGGTCGCCGATGTAGTAGCCGTTATTGAGAATATTGTAGTGGCTGAGCATAACCCCCTTGGGGAAACCGGTGGTGCCGGAGGTGTACTGCATGTTGATGACATCATGCGCGCTCAGCGAATTTTTGATCCTGTCCAGTTCGGCATTGTCGGATTGGTCGCCGAGCAGCATCAGCTCGCGGGTGTTGAACAGGCCGCGATGCTTTTCTTGGCCAATGAAAATAACGCTGCGCAGTTCCGGGAACTTTTCACTTTTTAACTGGCCACGCTGGCAGGATTTCAGCTCCGGAATCAGCTCGTTAATCGTCTGCAGGTAGTCGTGATCGCGGAAGTGACCGATCAGCGCTAAGGCTTTCAAGTCGGCCTGCTTGACCAGGTATTCCAGCTCGAAGCTGCGGTAGTGGGTGTTGATGGTCACCAGCACCGCGCCGATCTTGGCGGTGGCGAACATGAAGGTTGTCCAGTCGGGCACGTTGGTCGCCCAGATGCCGACATTGTCACCCTTACCGATGCCGATCGCCAGCAGGCCCTTGGCCAGCTGGTCGACCCGCTCGTTGAACTGGCTGAAGGTCCAGCGCAGGTCACGGTCGGGGTAGACGACAAATTCGTGGTCGGGCAGACGGGCTACCTGGTCCTCGAAAAAGGCACCGATAGTTTTATCTGTATATGGCATGGGAGCTCTCCGAACTAGCAGGGTGCGTAGACGACGGCCAGAATTTTCGCGGTTTGGTCACCTTTGGCGTGAACATCGTGGGGGACGACGGAGTCGTAATAGATGCTTTGGCCTGCTTCCAGTTCGTAGCTGGTTTTACCGTAATTGATCTGGATTTTACCTTCGATGACGTAGATGAACTCCTCGCCTTCGTGTCCGGAGAGTGGTGGCGCCTCGCCGCTGAGCGGCTTGACGTCAATCATGAAGGGTTCCATGTGACGATCTTTTTTGCTGGCGGCCATCGAATAAAAATCGAGGTTGCTGCTGGTCGCTTTGGGGTCTTTGCCGGAAAAGCGGAGCACGTTGGGAGATTGAGCATTATCGAACACCGCCGGACCCTCGACCGGAGCGTCATCGAGCAAAGTACCGAGGCGTTCGCCCAGGGCGCGGGAGATTTCCATCAGCGGGGTCAGTGAGGGCACCAGGGCCCCTGCTTCGATCTGCCGGATCTGGTCGGCGTGACATTGACTTTGTTCGGCCAACTGCTCGACGCTCATTTGTTTGGCTTCGCGCAACTGACGCAACTTGACTCCGATTTTGTTCTCGGCAGACATTCATAACTCCTTTTTGACGGTGTTTTAGGCTAGAAAAACAGTCGATATTAAATAAAATAACAAGGATGTCATAAATTGCCCGATCTGCTAAAAATCGTCAAGATAGAAGTTTGCTTTGAGTGGCGTTTTGTTTTGGTTTAAACAAACAGGGGTTGATGGCGAAGTTTTTTACTATACGCTGGCAGATAGCTTTGTTATCTTATTTTAATGGAGGTTGGGGCAATGAATAAAAACATGTTTGCCAGTGACAATTATAGCGGCGTTTGTCCGGAAGCCTGGCAAGCGATGGCCGAGGCCAATAGTGGCTACGTGAATTCCTATGGCGACGACCTCTGGACGGCCAAGGCCTGTGATCGTTTGCGCGATTTTTTTGCTACCGATTGCCAGGTTTTTTTCGTTTTTAACGGCACTGCAGCCAATTCTCTGGCGCTGGCCGCGCTGTGTCGTTCTTATCACAGCATCATTTGTCACGAGATGGCCCATGTCGAGACCGACGAATGTGGTGCCAGCGAGTTTTTCTCCAACGGCACCAAGGTGCTGCTGGTGCCGGGCGAGGGGGGCAAAGTTGACCCAGCGGCGGTGACCCATACCGTAGCGCGGCGCAGCGATATCCACTATCCTAAGCCGAAGGTCCTCAGCATTACCCAGGCGACCGAGCTGGGGACGCTCTATTCCATTGACGAATTAAATGTGCTCGGTGAGCTGGCTCGACGGCATCAACTGAAGTTGCATATGGACGGTGCCCGTTTTGCCAATGCCCTGGCCTCGCTTGAGCTGCCGGCGGCGGATCTGACCTGGAAGGCTGGGGTCGACGTTTTGACCTTCGGCGGCACCAAAAATGGCATGGCGGTTGGTGAAGCGGTGGTCTTTTTTGATCGGCAACTGGCCGAGGAGTTTGACTACCGCTGCAAACAGGCCGGACAGTTGGCTTCGAAAATGCGTTACCTGGCGGCCCCTTGGGTGGGAATGCTGGAACAGGGGACGTTGTTGAACAACGCCGTACATGCCAACCGCTGTGCCAAGCTGCTGGCGGAACAGCTACTGCGCATTGCGGGGGTGCAACTGGTGCATCCGGTGCAGGCCAATGCGGTCTTTGTGCAGATGCCGGAAGCACTTATCGCTGCGTTGCATGAGGCCGGTTGGCATTTCTACACCTTTATCGGTTCCGGTCATGCACGCTTTATGTGCTCGTGGCAGACCTGCGAAGATGATATCCTGATGTTTGGCGATGAACTGCAGAACATTGCTGCGCACCTTCAGGCGGCTGATTAAACTGGTTTTGATGGGATAACAGAATGGGAACTTTCAGAGATTTTAATTCAATTATCAAGTGCATGGGGGAATTGCCGCCATCGCCGATCGTCGCGACCAAGCTGCTTGAACTGTTGCGTAAACCTGATCTGAAAATCAAGGAACTGGCCAATGCCGTATCGCTCGATCCGGTCATCGCGGCGCGCTTGATGCGCATGGCCAATTCGGCATTTTACCAGCAGCAGAAACAGATCAACACGGTTGACCGGGCGATTATCATTGTTGGCGAGGACGTGTTGAAAAATCTCGCCATGGAATACAGCCTGCGCAACGCGCACAAAACCTATGGTGTTTTAGAGCGCCGCCTGTGGGAAGTGTCCATCGGTTGCGCGGTTGCCAGCCGCATGATCGCTGACCGCCTGACCGAGATTGACAAAAATGAAGCCTACCTGGCTGGCTTGCAGCACCACATCGGCAAGGTCTTGATGGTCAATCGTGACAAGGATCTGTACAAGGAGGTCGTCAGGATTGTCGATGCTGGCAAGGGCCAGCTGCGCGATGTCGAGCGCGGTCTGTTTGCCTATTCCCATGAAATGGTTGGCGCGGCGCTGCTCGATTACTGGAATTATCCGAAAACCATCGTCAATGTCACCCTTCATCACCACGAGTTTGAAAAACTTCGTCATGAAGATGAAGAGGTCTTTACCCTCTGTGCCATTATTTGTCTGGCCAGTGACTTCTGCCTTCACCACGGTATCGGTCGCTTGCAGCCGGATAAGGATGTCGATATGACCCGCAACCCAGGAGCGATCGCCCTGGAGGCCAATCCACTCGTTATTGACGAACTGCTGGAAAAGTTCCATCCGGCATTCATCAAAGAGCGCAACCTGTTTCTGTCCTGAGCTATCCGGATTGAAAACCGCCACTTGCTCCGTAGTGTTTCCCTCAAAAAAAATCTGCAGAAATCGTGGTCTCTGGAAGTCTGGCCGTAATTAGCGGGACAGGGTGCGGCACGGGTTTTAAGAGGACTTGCTGCTGCCGATAAAGCCATGTTAGTTTCAGTTGTGGTTTATCTTCTGTTTTGCCCCCTGTTTTTGAGGATTCGTTGTCATGTGCAAAAAAATCTTTGTTGCCTCGACTGGCCAGAATACCGGGAAAACTACAACCAGTATCTCTTTATTGCACCTGGCGCAGCGTAAATACCAGCGGATCGGCTTTATCAAGCCGTTCGGTCCGAAACTGACCAATTACAAAGGGCAGGACGTTGATGTTGATGCCGCTCTGGTGGCCAATGTTTACGGTATGGATGACGACCTCAAGTTGATGTCGCCGGTGGTGCTGCATTCGCAGACCACCCGCAAGGTCCTCGACGGTCGCATCGACGCCGGGCACTACCTTGAGCGGATCGAGCAGGCGGTTGCCGAATTGGAAAAGAAATGCGATTTTCTGATTATCGAGGGCGCCGGACATTCCGGAGTCGGCTCGGTGGTCGGTCTGAGCAACGCGCATGTCGCCAAGCGACTTAATGCGCCGGTGTTGATGGTTGCCGGCGGCGGGGTCGGCAGCGTGATCGATGATATTCATCTGAATCTGTCGATGTTTCGCGAGTCGGGCGCCGAAGTGCGGGCGATTCTGCCGAACAAGCTGATGCGTTCCAAGCGGGAAATGATCCTGCACTATATCGGTCTGGCGTTTCGTGACTCAGGGATCAAGGTGGTCGGTGGCTTCAACTATTCCCCGATTCTGGCCAATCCGACCTTGACCTATCTGTCGGCGTTGTTGAAGCTGAAATTGAACGCTGACGAAGAACAGAGCCGCAAGATTGTTCATCAGGTCCAGCTCGGTGCAGCGTCCACCCAGCGGGTGGTTGACAAGTTGCTGGAATCCACCTTGGTCATTGTCACCAGCAGTCGCGACGAGGTGCTGGTTATGCTGGCGACCCTCTATCACCTGCCGGAATTTAAAACCAAAATAGCCGGTCTGATTATCACCGGAGTGGCGCCGATTGCTGATATTGTCCTGCGGGTTCTCGACGATGCGGAGATCCCCTACATGCGGACCACAAACCCTTCGGCCGAAGTTTACACGGTGATTCAAGAAGATGTCGCCAAGATCCGCGCTGATGATTTTCAAAAGATTGGTCTCGTCCAGCAATTGGCGGAGACGGAACTCGATTTTGAAATGATTGATGCACTCTTCTAAGTGGTCTGAAGATAATACTTTAATCTGGTCATCTGCTTTGCTCCACCAAAAATCGGTGTTGCGTTAATTCTTCAGTTTTTGTCCACTGAAAACACGGAAGACACTGAATTTTTAAGATCAAGATTTTTCCGTGAGTTCTGTGCTTTCTGTGGAAAATATTTTTCAACCATGCTTTGACGTTAAATCATTCAAGGTTGAGTCAAGTGGATAAACAGTTACTTTAAAAGGTTACATTACATGGGTTTTCTGAAAAAAATATTTGGTGGCGGAGCTTCGATCGCAGGCTTGCGCAAAGCGGTTGAGCAGAAGCGTTTCGCTGATGCCAAGCTGCTGGCGGAACAATTGCTTGAGCAACCCTTGGCTGACGCTGAGGTTGCCGAAGCAAAGCAACTGCAGGTCGCTGCCGGCGATGGTCTGGCGCGGCTCAACCTGGAGGAAGGGCTCGGCTTTCAGCGTTCGGGAGATGCCGAACGGGCGGCGGAGCATCTGCAGTTAGCGCTGCAGCAGGTTTGCAGCGCAACGTTGCGGAGCGAGATTGCGCAGCTCGCCGAAGAACCGCTGATTCCGATTGTCGAGGCACCGGAGCCAAGTCATGCTGGTGGTTCCTGTGGCAGTTGCGGACCGCAGGAGTTGGAGCCGCTAAGCAATGATGAATTCGATTTGCCCGATCGCGACAGTCAGCTGGAGTTGCTGTTGACCTCTTATCCGCCGCAGATTGCCGATCTTTATCGGCAAAAGGGGGATCCCTTTCTGCAGGCCTTTTTGTTGTCCAACTCTGGACAGGATGAGGAGGCCTTGCCGATCTGGCAACAGGTGAAACCTGAGGATCAGGATGCGCTCTACTGGTTTGAGTTCGGTTCTGCTCAGGCTCGGTGCGGCGCGGAGAAAAAAGCGCGCAAAAGCCTCGAAAAGGCGTTGCAAATTGATCCGCGGATGACGGCGGCGACAGAGACTCTTGTCGCCCTGCTGGTTTCTCTGGGTGAGGCGGATAATGCGTTGACTCTATTGCAGCAGCTGCTGGAGGGCGGGCAGGATCCGGCTTTTTGTCACGTCCAGTTAACGATTGTCCGCTTGCAGAAGCAGCAGACTGAGCTCGCTCTCGGCCATGCTCGCCAGGCTTTGGCTGTCGGCGTTACGGCACCGGACTTTCTGCAGTTGGCTGCTTCCCTGTTGGAGCAGGCGGGCGAGTTGGAAGAAGCGGAAGCGGTTTTGCAGCGTCTGCCCGGGGGCGGCTGTGGTGGTGGCATCAGTCTGCAATTGGCAGAATTTCTGCTCCGTCAGGAAAGGGATCTGGCGAGAATTCTGGATACGTTTAATGATGCCTGTCGCAAGGATCCGCAAAATCCACGTTGGCAGTTGCGGGTCGCACAGACTTACCTGGCGCGCAACTGGCGCAAGGAAGGGCTTGCATTGCTGAATAAGGTGGTGGATGATCCGCGCCTCGATGCGGAATTGAAGCAAGAAGCCGACCTGCTCTTGGCCAGTCAGGGGGCCTGAGCGTGCCAAGTATTACCGAGGTCAGCGCGTATCTGGCGGTTCATCAGATCGAGGTCTGGGAATATCAGCAGCCAACACCGACCGCCGCTGCTGCGGCCGCCGCTGTTGGCTGTTCGGTCGCCGAAATCGCAAAGACGTTGCTGTTTTTAGTTGGTGGCCAGCCGGTTGTGGTGGTGACCTGTGGTGATATGAAAGTGAAGAGCTCGCTGCTGAAGCAGGCCTCTGGTTTTTCCGGCAAGGTTAAATTCCCACAGGCTGATGAGGTCTTGTCCCATACCGGCTATGCCCCCGGTGGTGTTTGTCCATTTCTGTTTCCGGCCGAACTGCCGGTTTTGCTGGATGTCTCCTTGCAGCGGTTTGAGCAGGTTTATGCCGCTGCCGGCAACGATTTCTCCGCTGTGCCGATCCGTTTTGTCCAGCTGGAGGAGCTGACTGGCGGCTTGCCGGTTAACGTTTGCCAGCCCTTGTCTCTGCCTTTATAACTTCTAGTTTAAAACGTTTTTCAAATCCACCTGTTGGCTTGTTGGTCTTGAGCCTGGGTTTCATTAAGTTTCTTGGTTTTTTCTCCCACATTAATCTTGTAAGTTCAATCTGCTAGGGCATTCTTCCCGTCCAGATTTTCTCATCTGTCTTCGATTCTTCGGTTGTATGCGGTCGGCAAACGCTTTGATCACGTCGGTCATGTCAATCATCAGGTGAATTACCAGGGCCGCCTGCTCGGTTGTTCGGTCTACAAAACGGCCAATCGTTATCGCTGTATCTTCCTGCGCGACATCAGTGAAAAGACCCACCTCGAATCGATCGCCAACTGGCCGATGTGCTGGAGCGGTTACGGTTGAGTCTTAACGCCGCCATGGGCCGCTTGCAGAAAAAGTAGGGGGGCTATCTGCGGAGTACTCACTTTATTTCGCCATTGACTGGCTTGACTCCCCAGTATTCTAGGCGATAACTTAGAGTATCAGCTTATAATCTTTCTGGAGTTACGCACCCATGGATGATTCCCCGTTGATCCTGACTATCGACGATGAAGCGTCGGTTCGCGATAGTTTTCGACTCTATTTGGAGGATTTTGATTACCGGGTGATCGAAGCCGCAGATGGTATCTCAGGCATCGAGATGTTTCGGGCACAACGGCCCGACCTGATTCTGCTTGATATGCGGATGCCAAAACTTGACGGGTTGGATGTACTCAAAATTGTAAGCAAAGAAGATCCTGACCTCCCGATCATTATGGTTTCAGGGACCGGTGTCATCAGCGACGTTGTTAATGCGGTCCACCTTGGAGCCTGGAGCTACTTACTCAAACCAATCATCGATTTGTCTATTCTGCGGCACGCTGTCGAAAAAGAACTTGAAAGGGCACGTCTGATTCGCGAAAATCGCGAATATCGCAATCGCTTAGAGGAAATGATCTCCCTGCGGACCCGTCAACTTGAAGCCGCCTATTTCAAACTGGAACAGAATTACGTGCAGGTCATACACAGCCTTGGCCGAGCAGCGGAGTTTCGCGACAATAACACGAGCGCACATGTTGTCCGCGTCAGTAAATACTCACGGCTTCTGGCGCAGGCATGCGATCTGCCTGATCAAACCTGCGAATTAATTCAGTTGGCAAGTCTGATGCACGACATTGGAAAGATCGGCACTCCTGATCGTATCCTATTAAAGCCCGGCAAACTTGATGGCGATGAATGGCGCCAGATGCAGAAGCATTGTGAGATTGGGGTAAAGATTTTAGAAACCGCGTCGAATGATGAAATAGGATCATACCCCCCCGGAGCATCCGAAGAAATGATGATTTCATCTGACCGGGAATCTGAGCTACTTATCATGGCACGGATTATCGCCGCCTGCCACCATGAGCGCTGGGACGGCAAAGGATATCCCCATGGACTAACAGGCGAAGAAATCCCCATCGAAGCCCGCATTGTTAGCCTTTCCGACATCTACGATGCGCTTTCCAGCACTCGCGCCTACAAAAATGCCTTTGAGGAGTCAGAATGTCAGCAATCTATCCGCGATGAGGCCGGAAAATCTCTCGACCCACACCTTGTTGACCTCTTTTTCGCGAATATCGGCGGCATCCTGGATATTAAAACATCGTGGACTGACTGATTAATCGGAACGTCAGTCATAAAAATGCCGTCTCTTCATTTCTGAACGATGTCTCCGAGAGAGTCGCTTTGAGGCAATGGCATCGATGCAGGTGATTACGCTTAAACCAAAACTAAGAGAAAAATGTTTTTCTCTTACAGGGCATATTTATGCTCCTTGACCGGTGCCTTTAAATGGGTGACACAGGGAGGGGATCTCCAAGGATTTTTGCAAGCGCTTGCGAGTTGAATTGTCAAATCAACTTAATCCTCTATCCAGGCCTATTTTTTTGACAAATGATTGGTTTTCTTTTGAGAAGTCAAAGAGCTCTGTGGCAAAGTCTGTTCAATTATCAACTCAGGAGGAATATCTATGCTTGAACTTTTACGTCAGCGCCGCAGTATCCGCAAATTTAAATCGCAACCGGTCGAAGCGGAAAAGATTGAACTGCTCTGTGAGGCGCTGCTGCGCTCGCCGACTTCACGTAATTTCCAACCCGGCCAGTTTGTGCTGGTTGATGACCCAAAGCTGTTGCAGCAGCTGGCGACGGCTAAGGCGAACGGCACGGCTTTTTTTGCCACTGCGCCACTGGCAATCGTGGTTGCCGCCGATCCGCAGAAGTCGGATGTCTGGATTGAGGACAGTTCGATTGCTGCGTTTGACGCACAGTTGGCCGCAGAGGAGTTGGGGCTGAAAAGTTGTTGGGCGCAGCTGCGTTTGCGGCCGCATGACGATGACATCAGTGCTTCGGAATACGTGCGCCAACTGGTTGGTCTGCCGGAAGGGCTTGAAGTGCCGATGGTGATTGCTGTTGGTTACGCCGATCAAGAGTTGGCCGGCCATCCGCGTGAGACGTTGGCGGATGAAAAAATCCATCGGAATAAATTCTCTGTCGAGTCAAAATAGCGTTAATTAGTTTACGGGTTAACCCCTTGACTCAACCTTGAATGATTTAACGTCGAAGCAATGGTTGAAAAATATTGTCCACTGAAAACACAGAACTCACGGAAAAATCTTGATCTTGCAAGTTCAGTGTCTTCCGTGTGTTCAGTGGTTAAAAACTGAAGAATTATCGCAACACCGATTTGTGGTGGAGCGAAATAGATAGCCAGAATTAGTTTTTCTGCAACCTCAGTTCTGCCAGCGTTTGCCGATAGAGTTCGGTGTCTTCGCTGGAAAAACAGCAGAAAATGATTTTGCTCAAAGAGCTGGGTCGCTGCAGAAAATTCAGGGTTTCGCTGATGGCGATGTGGCAGGCCTGGCCGATCGGATAACCATAGACGCCGGTGCTGATCGAGGGGAAGGCGACCGACTGCAGGCCTGCGGTGGCGGCCAGTTGCAGGCTGTTACGGTAGCAGTTGGCCAGCAGCTGCGCCTCCCCCTGCTGACCGCCGTGCCAGATCGGGCCGACGGTGTGAATCACTTTCTCGGCGAGCAGCTGGTAGCCGTCGGTGATTTTCGCTTCACCGGTCGGGCAACCATTGAGCAAGCGGCACGCCTCGAGTAAATGCGGCCCGGCGGCGCGGTGAATCGCGCCATCAACACCACCGCCTCCAAGGAGTCTGGTATTTGCTGCGTTAACGATCGCCGCAACTGGTAGCTGCGTGATATCCCCTTGTAGAATGTCTATTGCCGTCATCCGCTGAATTCCCTTCTCTGCTGCTATTCAGGCGTTGTTCCGCTTGCCGTGGGGGAGGAAATTCTCCGGTTTTTTCGCCATTTCCGCGCGGAAGCAATCACTCAATCGCTTCATCTCCAGTTCTTTATCCGCTCCCGGAACCCAATGGGAACAAAAGAAGATGATCTTGTTTTGATAGTCGAGTCCGGCCGGAACCAGGGGAATCTGTGCGCTGTGAGCAATCCGGTAACAGCCGATTTTCCACGGGCTGGTCGCTTTGCGGGTCCCTTCCGGGGCGATGCCAATGATGAAATGGGGGCGCTGTTCGCAGTCGTCGATCAAGTGTTCAAGGACTCCATGCGGATGGGCGCGGTCGACTGGAATGCCACCCAATTTGCGCAGTACTTTCCCCCCGGGACCATTGAATAGGCTGTTCTTTCCCAACCAGACGGCATCCAGATCGAGAGCGAGTGCTGCCGCCATGCCGATGACAAAATCCCAGTTGGACGTATGTGGGGCAACAGCGAAGACCGCTTTTTTCAGCTCGGGTGGCTGCTGCGCAAAACGCCAGCCGAACAGCTGTAATAGCCGTTTCGCGACGCGTTGAGCGATGGACCAGTTTCGGCGGGGTAATAGGGATGCTGTGGTCTGCATGCCTTAGATTGTAGCGATAATTTGTCAGAATTGTCATTCTTGTAGAAATCATAGCGTTTAAACAGGACAAAAGAGCAGTGAAAGCTTGCTCGTAATTATAAAAAACTGTAATAAGTAGGGGCAAAGAATTGAACTTTCCAGGTTGCTCTGCATCGAATAGAGTTGGTTCTGTTGGTTGTTGGCAACCATTATTGTGGTAAGAAATTTTATGTATTTGCTTCGCCTTTGTTTCCTGCTTCTCTTTGTTCCGTTGTTGCTGCTCTGCGGTTGTAGTCGCTCCTCTCCCGAATTTAAAAATTTGTTAAAGTCTGATATCGACATGGTTGCCGACGCGCATCTTGATCGGATTGAGGAGCTGCTCAAGGAGTTGACGACTAAACTCTATCGTCGCAATCCGCGCGAATTGAAGAAAGGACCAGTGTCGTCGTTGGATGAGCGTGTTGCGCAGCTTTTTAATGCTGACCGCTCCCTGGTTTTTCCTGAAGTCAATAACTTGCGCGGTGTACCGGCGATACTCTTCGCGCTCGACCCGGATTATGCGGGGGATCGCACGTTTGCTTTGATGGTTGGCATGATCAGCATGGTGCGCAGTTCGTATAATGATCAGCCGGAATTTTTTATGCTCGACAGTCTCGATCCGCAGAAGCTTTACAATAGTGCCCGTAATCTCGAAATTCTGGTTTGGCGTTTGAAGTATCGTCTTGATGCCGAAGGGAGGCCACTGTTACTGACCAATAGCCTGGCCGATGAGGCGAGAAATTTAAGCTTTGAACGTCTCTTTGGTAAGCTGATCGCGTATCAGGATGTGATGGCGCAGATAGCTGCAGAGAAGTGGGATCGGGCGGTTAATCGTGTTGTGCATAGTGCTGCGACAGCGGTTTTTTTACCGGTTGGACTCTAGTACCTTGTACCCCCTAAATCGTCGCATCTTGCTTGTTCTTTGACGCGCCACCTGCGTTGTGACTTCAGTTGCATAGCGGTGCTATGCGCCCTTAATCACGCCTTATTGGCACGCCAAATCCCTTCGCAATCTTGCGACACTTTAAGAGTTACAAGGCACTAGATTTCGGTACGTGCGCTCGTCATTCTGTTGTTGGCGATGCCGGGTTCTGGTGGTCTTTTTCGCGTTCACTGTCGAGGCCGAGTTGCTGAGGCGGAAGGCTGGGAGGCCGCAAGCTGTCTTGACGACTGTTGCCAGCCAAGGTAAATGGACCGGGCAGCTTCTTTTTTTGCTCGGTTAAGGCGTCTGATCTTAATTCTTCTTCAAGGATTTCTTCCTCAATCTCGATGGCCAGTTTATTCAGCGGTGACAGGCTGAGCTGTCGTAACCCACCCTCGCGGGTGTTCTCAATCAAGGTCAGCGGGCCGGACCGCTCGATTTTAAACTCGGTTACTGCTTGGCCCAGCCGGACCTTTACCCCTTCCTTGATTGCTTTGATGGCATTGACTTTCGGGTTGCAGTGGCTGAAAACCTGCGGTTGCGAGGCCGCTAGCTCCATAATTGATTGTTCTTTTTCCTGCTCCAGCTTTTCCCATTGCAGGTTTAAAATTGACAGTCGCAGCTCCGAGGCATTGTCGAATGCTTCGCCTAACTCTTTAACCCGCTCCAGTGGGCCGAGGGCTTCATGGATCAGTTTTAATTGCCGGTTGATGTTGCTCAGTCGTTCGTGCAGGTAATCGAAGCGATCGGCATCGGGGAAATAGATTCCAGCAACAAGCTCCGTGTGGAGCCCGGAAGTGGCCCCCAAGATCTTCGCTTCTATCCCTTCCAGGGCAATGCATCTGCCACCGATAATTGAACCGCGCTCGACAATGATCTGTCCCGTCGCCTTGACGTGCGAATTGCGGATTTCATTGCTGACGAAGACATTGCCATAGCAAAGGACCATCGCCTGGTTGAGGTAGTTGGCTTTGAAGTCGCCATGGCAGATGATCTTTCCCGTTTCCTTGCCGGCAACGCTGCCGATTTCCATCGATCCTCCCGATTCGATCTGGCCGTTGCCGATGACTCCGGAAATCCGTATGCCCTTACTCGCTTTGACCGAAAAATCATCCGGCACATCCCCTTTGATTTCGACATAACCATGAAAATCTATATTGCCGACCTTTAAATCGAGGTCGCCGGAAACAATCAGCTCATCGACGACGGAAAGGGTCTGCTTGTCGAGCAGGGCGCGGCCAGCTCTTTCTGCAAAGGCAATGCGGTCATCATATTTCAGGATGACACCTTGGCCAGCAATCAGGGGGAAGGGCTTGCCTTTTTCGGCTGGAATCGGTAAGCCGTTGGCGGTCATCCCCGGGGTACCCTCTTGCGGTGGGTGGACGGTGCCCAGTTTCTGTCCCACTTCTATCTCGGTAAAGGTGTGCAGGGTGCGTAGGTCAACTCTGCCGTTGGCATCTTCCTCAAATTCTGTCTGCTCAGGTTTGGTTTTCACCGCCAGTTCAAACCAACCGTCGGTTCCGCTTGTCGCCCCATAACCTTCCGCCAGCAGCACATCCTGTTGAGCTCTTTTTTCTGCCGCTGCAGCACAGAAACGGTACAGCCCGTCAAAATTGATCGTCTGTGAAATGTTGTATTTGTGCAGGAGTGAAATGAGTTCGGGGGGCGTCAGGGCTGTGGTGTCTGCGGCGACATCCAGGGTGGTTGCGTTTGTCGCAGCGCTATTTTCGGACCTTGACTCTTCAGCTTCGGTCGTTTCGTTTTCTGCTTCAATGGCTATCGGGACCCCTTTAAGAATCTGTAGGTCGGCCCGGCATTTCAGCTGTTCATTCGCAAGTCGGAGAGACAATCGATAGCCGGGGTACTCCTGTTGATGAAGCAGGTTCGGATCTGGTGGATTGGTCTGTTGTGTTGCAACCGTTGCCTCGGACATGGCGCCTCTGCTGTGGCCTGAATGCTACGTGGTTAGCTGCTGCCAACATTGATACCGCCGAAGAGGGATGCACGGCAAGAAATATCTGACCTAAAAGTATTTTCAAGCGGTTGGTGACGCGAATGGGTCCCGGCGTTTTACTTTATTTTCGGTGCCGATTAAGTGCGTTCTCTCTCCACAAAATGCGAAACTGATTAACTGTTAAATTATGTTATGCATATAGCATGATATCCCCAGCAGTTTATGTCGGAATTCTTTACATTTATGGTATCTAATCGTTTTAATGGTGGATACCCCTTTCATCTCGGGTAGATAGGAAATCGGTCTGATATTTGCTTGTACCCCGCGGGCAAAAGGAAGGGAGGCCTTAAAACGTGGTTAGGGGTATGTAATTAACCCCTTATTAGTAGCACCCATTTGCAATGCAATAGCCGCATAAAACATCTAGCAGCCCACCTGTTTAATTGGTATTGATGATATCAAAGTAACACCAGGGTTCCAAAAAGAATCAACGAGGGAAAGATACCAACAAAAATTAAAGAGGAGAACCTAATGAAAAAGCTTGGATTGTTTGGAATTGTGCTTTTTGTCTGCCTACTCATAACTACGTCCTTAACTTTTGCCGCCAAACCCGCTCCGTCACCAGACGGAACCGGAACCTTGACCGGAAAAGTTCTCATAGCCGGAACCCGCACCGCTATTGTTGGTGCTTCGGTCTCCGCGACCGGTGCTACCGGTACCTATGTTGCGTCCGCTGATAGTAAAGGAACCTACATCCTGACCCCACCAGCCGGTGAATATACCGTCACGGCCACTGCTGTTGGATATACCAGTCAGACTTTTTCGGCTACAGTTAAATCCGGGACGAAAGCAACGCTCTACTTTGCCCTGTCTGAGGTCGTCGCAACCGGCGGCACGCTTGCGGGTTCGGTGCTGGATGCTGCGACCGGTTCGCCACTGATCGGCGCTCTGGTTAACGCAGATCACGGCGGTTATAGTGCCCTGACCGATAATCAAGGGCAATATTTGCTGGAGGTCGCTGCTGGCAGTTACGATCTGACCGCATCCTTAGCCGGCTATCAAGCGCTTACCTCGCCGGCAACGGCTATTGTTGATCAGACGACGGTCATCGATTTTGCCCTTTCGGCACTGTCTGCAGGTCTCAGCATTAGCTCCTTAACCGCAACACCGGATAGCTTTCTCGAAGCAGCTACGGCTTCAATTTCTCTTGCAGCTGTTGTTGAGGGCGCACCACTGACCTATTCCTGGGCTCAGGTTGCCGGGCCAAAGGTTCCTCTGGACGCGACCGCCGCCAGCGCAACTGCTGATATCAGTCTGCTTGAAATTGCCGCAGAGTGTGAGCTGGTCTTCGAGCTGACTGTCAGTGACGGAACCGACTCAGCAACAGCACAAGTGACCGTTGTCGCACTACCAACCGACATGGTCCAGTACCCGGAAGCCAATGCCCAGGTCGGTGGGTCGAGTACTGCGGTTGCCCGCTTCCAATATGCAGGTACCGAATGGTGTCTTTTCAACCTTGGTACCACCTTGCGTGCCACTCCGGTAACCCCGATTAAAGGTATCTCTTACGACCTAACCATTCCGGCCTTTGCTAACGATATCGAAGTCCTTAACTACAACGGCCAATTGTATGCACTGATTGCCACGGGCGAAGCCGGTATCACCATCGTTAACATAACTAATCCCGCAACGATGACGATTGAAAACGTGCTGCCGGTCAATTTCTACCTTGATGGCGTGATCTTCGCTGAAGGTGGCGGGGCCATCCTCTACGACAATATCTTCCAGAGCAGCGCATCACCGATCGCTTCCCTGGCAACTGACGGCGTAGATCTCTACATCGCCAACCACGAGTTCGGCCTGCACAAAACCAGCTTGCTCAACGTCTTCGGTGATGTTCGTGAAATCGACGGCACCCTGAAAATTGACCAGGAAGTTTGTACCGTACAATATGCCGGCGAGCATGCCTGGGGCGGCCCGGTGGATATCAGCCTCTACGGCGGAAAACTGTTTGTCGGACTCGGTGCCCAGGGAATGGGCATCTTTGATCCCGTCACTATGCAGCAGGTCGGCCGCTACAATCGTTACACCGATGAAGCGCAGACCGAAGATTATTTTGGTGCCATGTCTGTCAGTCAAACGGTTGCCAGCGACTCAGCCACCGGCGAACCGTTCGTCGATGCCTTTACCGGTATGCCTGACTATCGTCAGGTCAACTTTGAAATCACCGTTGTCATGAAGGGGACCGGTACCGACGATCCGACCCCGTGGGCCGATTTTGATCGCAACGGCAAGTGGTACTACGAAGCGATCGGCGTCGATATCGCTCAGCAAGGCACTCGCACCATCGCCTACATTGCCTACGCGTTGGGTGGTGTGGTCGCCGTCGATATCAGCGGTTTTGAATCAGCAACGGTTCAAAACTTCTTTAACGGCCAATATCTCGGCTACTTTGTCGCCGTTCCTTCCAATGGCCCTTACGAAACCCTCTCCGAGCCGTCCAGTTTGCTGCCCTATGAAGGGGCTGGCATGCTCAAAGAAGCGGGGGTCACCAGTGTTCGTGTTCAGGGTGACCGCCTCTACATGACCGACCATTTTGCCGGTCTGGTTATTGTCGATAACGCCGCCACTCCAGAAAACTGGAACGGTGATGCCCCTCCCTACAACAATGATACCGACGGCATCCCCAACAACAACGTCCCGACCTATGAAGATATCACCTCGTACAATATGTCCCCGTGGGATCCAGCCGATAACGAGTCACTGCCCTGGGCTTACTACCAAGGCCCCTGTGAACTGGCAACCCGCGAGCTCAATGGCCACGGCTACACCCTTGAGATTATGGACACTATCGATGTTACGAACGCTGGTCAGATCGACGTGCTCGAATGCTCCGGTGCCGGTGGTTTCGTCCAGGTCGATGTCAGTAACATCACTGCTCCGCTGATGACCGATCGTTTTGCCATCAGCACCTACTTCCCGACCACCGATGAGGTTGGTGCCGCCGCTGACGGTAGCGCCACCCAGACCATCGCTTTGGGTCATACCGACAGCATTGCATCTACACCTGACTACATCTACATCTCTGATGGCCCTCACGGCGTCAGTGCCTGGAAGATCACCGATGAGTTCGGTTACCCGACCGATAATGTCAAGCTGGTTGCCAATACTCTGCAGGATGAGTATCCAGAACTGGTCGGCGACGAATTGATCTACCCGGCATCGCACACCGTGCGTAATGTTATCGACCCAAGCGGCGAATTCACTTGGGCACTCTGCGTCGGCAACGGTCTGCGCAGAATCCCTATTAGCCAAGTGGAAGCGGGCGGTGGTCAAATCGGCTCACCACTCCTGCTCAAAACGTTCATCGAGGACAGCTTTGAGCACAATGGCGACTGGGGCGTGATCAAGAAGTTCAACTATCAGGATCAAGCTTACGATGTCGAATTCCTCGGCAACTACGCTTATGTTGCCGACGGCACCAACGGCCTGACCATCTACGACATCACCAAAGATTCAACCAATGCGCGCAGTGGCTTCTTTGTCGGCAACATCGGCTACAACATCGGCAACCCGCTGCTCGGCACCGCTTCGGGTGTTGAACTGTGGACCGACTCAGCGACCGGCAGCCGCTATGCAGTAGTCGCCGGTGGTCCTTACGGCGTCGCGGTGGTCAATGTCACTGATGTCAATGCCATGCACGTCGTTAAAGTATTTGAGCCGATTAAATACGAAAATGGCGATATTGGCAGCGCCGATGGTCAAGCAATCGACGTCGAAGTAATCGGCGACAATGCTTACTTCACCTACGACAGCTTCGGCGTGCTGGCCTACGCCATGGCCGATCTCGTTCTGCCAGCGCCAGATGGTGTCGACCCGACCGAACTGTTCAAAAAGGAAGTCGACGGAACGGTCATCTACGACTACCGACCTGAATTTGTCGGTCGTTTCAAGCTGCAATGGGTCCCCGGCTACGAAGAGATGTCCGGTGGCGCAGTCAAGATGGCCTACACTGAAGCGGGCGGAAAACTGATGATGTACGTTGCCTTCGGTGAAGCCGGTGTGGTCAAAGTTGACTACAGCGACACCGCAAATCCGCAACTGGTCGAAGTGGTTAATACGGCGGCCGAATGTGTTGATGTCGAAATTGCCAATGGCCGCCTCTATGTTGGCGACCACGGTGGTGGCATGGTGCTGTTTAAATAAAGTGCAATTGTGATTCAATCGGGAGCGTCCGGGGAGGACGCTCCCACTCTTTTTGTTAGCTGCCATTTTGTGAGTACGACAGGCCTTTACAGGTCAATTTTTTATTGGGAACCCTCGTAACGAGGGAAGGAGGCGAAGCAACAATGTATATCAAGGCTAAAATTCTTACCATCGCAGGACTGCTGCTGATCTGCTGTGGCTTCAGCACGACACCGGTCTTTGCCGCGGCAGAGATCCTCTCGCTGGACGCCAACCCCAATACGTTTATGGAGCGCGGAGCCACTGAGATTACCCTGACGGCAGAGGTTGCCGGCAGTCCGAGCGTTTCAGCCTGGAGTCAGATCAGCGGGCCGAAGGTTCCGTTATTGGCGCTTTCGTCGACCACTGCCACGGCCGATGTCAGCACTCTTGAGGTTGCCGCAGAGACAGAGCTGGTCTTTCAGTTAAGCACCAGCGAAGTCGATGGCTCGATTGTCTCCCGACAAGTCAGCGTGCAGGTACAACCTGCCGATATGACTCAGGTGCCGGGTGAAAATGTGCAGATCGGCGGGTCGAGTACGGCCGTGGCGCGTTTTACCGTTAATGGCGCGCAGTGGTGTCTGTTCAATGTCGGCACCGCGCTAAAGGCGACGCCGGTCAGCATCCCGCAAGGTGATGTTGCTCAGATTGTCCTGCCTGGTTTCATCAAGGATCTGAAGGTCATCGATTACAATGGCGTCAACTATGCAATTGCGGCCTTGGGCAGTGCTGGAGTCGCGCTGGTCGATGTTACTGATCCCGTTAACATGAAGCTGGTGACGGTTGCCAAGGTGAACTACCTGCTCGAAGATGTCACCTTTGCCGAGGGGGGCGGGAGTATCCTCTATGGCAATACTATTGCCAGCGACAAGGCACCGATCGTTGCAGTTGAAACTGATGCGGAAAGCCTTTATTTGGGTGACGCTGAATATGGGATTCACAAAACTGCCATCGCCAACCTGATTAACAATCTACGTGAAGCCGATGGCACCTTAGTGATCGATCAGGAGATCGCTACCATTCAGTATGCCGGCGAACGCCCCTGGGGCGGTGCTCAAGGGTTGCAGTTGTACGGCGGAAAGCTGTTCGTATCGCTCGATGTGCTCGGCCTGGGGATTTTTGATCCCAGCAGTCTTGAGCAGGTCGGTGGTTACAACCTGTACACCGACAGCGCCCGGCACGAGGATTACTTCGGGACGATGGTTGTTGCCGATAACGTCGGCCACGACGCTGCGACTGGCGAACCCTACCTGAACGGCTTTACCGGCATGCCCGATTATCGGCAGGTCAACTACGAACTTCGCAGCGGCAGCAAAGGCAAGAACAAAAGCGTGGAGATCCCGCACCCTTGGGCCGATCTGGAACGCGAAGCGCGCTGGTTTTATCAGGCCCTCGATGTTGACATCACCCAACAGGCAGACCGCACCATCGCCTACATCGCCTATTCTCTGGGCGGGGTGGTGGCCGTCGATATCAGTGGTTTTGAACACGCCACAGACAACGACTTTTATCACCCTCGCTATCTTGGCTATTTCCCGGCCGTACCCGCCAACGGCCCCGATGAAACCGGCTCACAGCCAGCCAGCTTGCTCCCCTATGAGGGGGCCGGCAAGCTCAAGGAGTCGGGTGTTCGCGCAGTACGGGTCAGCGGCGACCGGGTCTATCTGAGTGATCATTTCGCAGGGCTGGTGGTACTCGACAATGCCGCCACTCCAGATCTGCACTGGCATGGGGCGAGCACGCCTTACAACAACGATGACAATGTCATCGCCGGCGACCATATTCCCGATTGGGAAAATGTTTCTTCTTACGACATGTCGCCTTTTGATCCGGCGGACAATGAATCTCTGCCGGGTGCTTTTTTTAATGCTCCTTGTCTGCTTGCCACCGCCGAGTTAAACGGTCACGGCAACAACTTGGCTCTCCTCGATAGCATTGAGGAGGCGGCAGAAAATATTGATCTGCTCGAATGCTCCGGAGCTGGCGGTTTTGTCTTTGTCGACCTCAAAGATCTGGGTGCTACCGAGATGGCTGATCGCTACGAGATCAACGGCTATTTCCCACCGACCGATGAGATCGGCGCAGCGCCGGATGGCAGCCCGACCCAAACGATCTCCATCGGCCATACCTCTGGAGTCGCGACATCGGATAATTACCTGTATGTTTCCGACGGTCCCCACGGAGTCACCGCCTGGAAGATCACCGACGATGCCGGTTATCCGACCGACGATGTTCATCTGGTCGCCAATACCGTGCAAAATGAGTATCCGGTGACCGTGAACGGCGAAACCATTTATCCGCCTTCGCACACGGTGCGTAACGTCATCGATCCGAGCGGCGAGAACGCTTGGGCCCTGTGCGCCAGAAACGGACTGCGCCGTGTCGCTATCGATCAGGTTGAGGCGGGAGCCGGTCAGGTTGGAGCGCCGCTGATGCTTAAACTGGCGCCCACCGATATCTATGAGCACAACAACGAAGTATTAAATGTCGAGGAACTCAATCAGCAGGACCACGCCTACGGGGTTAAATTCCTCGGTGATCTGGCCTTTGTTGCCGATGGCTCCAACGGTCTGACTGTTTATGACGTCAGCAAGGATCCGACCCTGCCCGGCAGCGGCTTCTTTGTCGCTAATTTGGGCACAACCAAGGCCAAGCCGTTGTTCGGCACGGCCCATGGGGTCGACCTCTGGCAAGATCCGGTCAGTGGCAAGCGCTACGCTCTGGTCGCTTCCGGTCCCTTCGGTATCGGTGTCGCCGATGTCACCGATGTTTATAATATGCGGACGATCAAGGTTT
This sequence comes from Desulfuromusa ferrireducens, assembly GCF_055389805.1. Taxonomy (NCBI): domain Bacteria; kingdom Pseudomonadati; phylum Thermodesulfobacteriota; class Desulfuromonadia; order Desulfuromonadales; family Geopsychrobacteraceae; genus Desulfuromusa; species Desulfuromusa ferrireducens. Next base: position 367,447 of record NZ_AP042415.1, on the reverse strand, counting down.
TTGAGCCGATCAAATACGAGGATGGTGATGTCGGTTCGGCTGACGGCAAAGCCAGCGACGTTAAGGTGATCGGCGACAAGGCCTACTTCACTTACGACAGTTTTGGCGTTGTCTGCTACAGCATGGCCGATCTGATCGCGCCACTGCCTGAGGGAACGGATCCCACCGACCTGTTTAAAAAATCGAATCGGGGGATCGTGAGTTATGATTACCGTCCCGAGGTGCTGGGTCGTTTCAAGCTACAGCTGATCCCAGGGTACGAGGAGGTTTCCGGCGGGGCGATGCGCATGGACTACACGACCCAAAGTGGTCGTCTCTACCTGTACGTTGCCTTCGGTGCAGCCGGTGTGGTCAAGATTGATTTTACCGATCCGGCGAGTCCGCAGCTATTGGACATTAAAAACACCGCAGCCGAAGCCTCGGATGTGACCATTTCCAACGGCCGTCTTTATATCGGGGATGGTGCCGGAGGTCTGGTTCTGTTTAAATAATCAACATCTTCTGGGAGCGCTCCGTTCGGGGCGCTCCTTTTTTCAACGCCACTTTTTATCTCCTGATCCCGTGTAATCCCTCTCCCCCCTGCCAAATAGCCAGACAAGGTCCCTGCTCTAACAAATTCGCTGCAGTATTATCTGTCCTCCTTTAAGCCGTTATTTCCTCGTAGCTAGCTAGGGTACTGGCTTTGCTCGACTCAATCATACTTTTTCAATATCTACCAGCGGTTACTTGGCGCAAGTTATCCAAATGATTTGCTTTTTCGGGAATACCTCATGCCGAAACTTCGGATAAGCCTGCGTACGGGCATGACTAGCTATGCTGGATTCAAGGCCGTATTGATTTCCATTTGAGGGGGCCATTTAAATGTATATTCAATTGTGTAAGAAATATTCTTCAGGAGGGAACATGCTTCTCAGGCGCTGCTTGATATTGTTTGTCTGCACCTTGTCCATCTTTGTCTGTGGCCCCGTGTTTGCCATGGTCGGAGGCTCATGTGTCAACTGCCATACCATGCACAGCAGCCAGGACGGACAAGGGGCTATTGATGCTGACAATCTAATGCGGCCGTCATTGACCACGACAGACTGTGTCGGCTGTCATTCCAGTGGTGGTGCGTCCACCATCGTGACTCTCGGCGAGACGAAAATCCCCATCGTATTTAACAGTGGCAGTGCTCCTGACTATCCTCCTGATGGGACTAGCAGTTCTGCTTTGGCCGGGGGCAATTTTTATTGGGTTGCCAAGGGGGATGACTCGAAGGGGCACAATGTCTTCGGAATTTCCAATGTTGACCAGAACCTTTCTGTGGGCCCTGGGTATCCGTCCAACGCGGCCAGCGGCTGCCATTGCCATAGTACGCTTGCAACTGCCGATAGCGGTTGTACCGGTTGTCATACCCCCCGACATCACGCCGATGACTCAGCTACGGTCGTTGATGTCATTGGTGGATCTTACCGCTTTCTTGGCGGTGTCATGGACAGGTTTTTCGGGGCGATTGTGGAAGGTTCTGACAATAGTCCAAACTCCAGACCTTGGGTGGCGGGAATTGAAGCCAAGGATTGGGAGCAGAATCCCTCAGCCGATAACCATAATACCTACTCTGGTACCGATACCGTTTATGCTAGAACGGTAGGTACCTATCTGAGTAACTCCTCTATCGGGGAGCTTTGCAACGGTTGCCATGGGAACTTTCACCATATGATGAATGAAGGTCAGGGACTGAATAATAGGGTGCCTGGATTCGTCACCCCAGTGACGTGGTCATTCCTGACCGCGGGGAGTATCAAAACTACCTTGAATACAATCCACTGGCCCCAGTCGCCAAGCAGAACCTGACAGCTGGTATGAAGAATGCCACAGCTGTTCAACTGGGAAGTGATGTTGTCACCTGCATCTCCTGTCATCGTCCGCACGGGTCGCCGTATCCAGACATGCTTCGCTGGAATTACGATGACTGCCAGACCGGTCAGTCCAATAGCGACTGCGGCTGCTTTGTCTGTCACACCCAAAAGGATTAGTGGGGCTGCTTGCCAGTCGTTCTGGATTTTGAGCGCCATCTTTAACTATACACAATGTCGCAACCAGGCCCCAGGTCAAGATTGATCTGGGGTTTGTCAATTTTAAAGATTGAAAATTATTTTTGAGAATTGTCCCCTAAAAGTGCTCAGGGATATTCCGCTATTGGAGGGGATAGCAGGAGCGGCGAATGAATTAAGGCTGGAAAGGAAGTGTGTCGGGAAGCGTAGCGGATATAAACGACCATGCAGGCAGAAAAACGCAGAGCCACGCAGATCGACAGATCTTGTGGCTCTAGAGTTTACTAGCTATTGGTATGCCCTGCATTAACTGCAGGTGGATACTAGGAGAGATATTGAGAGTAGCCTGACTTTCTCAAGTCATTCAGAGTATAGCCTTTTGAAATAAGGTTGAGAATTTCGAGCTCCAATTTTTTGGAAGTATTCTCTTTTATCGCCATAATTGCAATCCGTTTCCCCCGATCATCTTTTTCACTCATATGATAACTCCTCCCTGGAAAATGGTTAAGAGCTTCGAGTTTAGCATAAATAGCCGGGGATACTCAGCCGGAGTTTTAGCGAAAGTGAAGTTGTTTAGCCTGGATGTTATTTGTTGAATCATATCTGTACTTTACCGCTGTTAATTTTTTTCACTTTCAGGGGTTGATTTTACCTGCCAGCAATGTAAATCTTCTGTGACTGATCCAATCAACTATTTCGTCGGCAGTGATACATGACACTGCCCTCTCTTTTTAGCTGAACATTTAGGAGATATCATGGCTGCAGAAGCTGGCAACAAGGTTAAAGTCCATTACACCGGAACCTTCGACGATGGTGAGGTCTTCGATTCCTCGCGTGAAACCCTACCGCTTGATGTTGAACTCGGTGCTGGACAGGTGATCCCCGGTTTTGAACAGGCGATTACCGGCATGGAAGTTGGTGAGTCGAAGCAGGTCCGGATTCCGGAAGTGGATGCCTACGGTGCCTATAATCCCGAGATGGTTTTCACCACTGACCACAGTCAATTCGAAGAGGGTGTTGCCCCTCTGGTTGGCCAGCAGTTTCAGGCCCAGTCTCCAGATGGTGGCCAGATGTTACTGACGGTTAAAACTGTGACCGAAGATGAAATTGTCATGGATGCCAACCATCCGATGGCTGGTAAAGACCTCAATTTTGCTCTTGAATTGATCGAGATTCTTTAGTCGGCGAGAATCTGATATAACGGTTGAAAACTTAAAAGGCCCAACTTCGAGAATTGAAGATGGGCCTTTTATCTGCCTATTCTGTTCAGTTAATGTAGGTGTTCTTTTTAGGGCTTAAGTTGGTTTTTTGAACAGCGTCTCCGCGGCCTCGTAAATGGTCTCGGACAGGGTCGGATGGGGATGGATTGCTTTGCGCAGGTCTTCACTCACCGCGGCCATCTCCAGAGCGACCACCCCTTCGGCGATCAGCTCCCCGGCACCGGGACCGGCGACCGCAACGCCGAGTACCCGATCCGTTTCGGCGTCGACAATCAGTTTGGTGATCCCGTCATCCCGCCCCAGGGTCAGGGTCCGACCGTTGCCACGCCAGGGAGTTTTGGCGGTTTTGACCTTCAGTTTCTGTTCCCGCGCCTGCGTTTCAGTCAACCCGCACCAGGCAATTTCCGGGTCGGTGAAAACCACCGCTGGAATTGCCCGTGGATCGAACACCGCGTTGCCGCCAGCTGCGACATCGGCGGCTACGTTCGCTTCTGCGTAGGCTTTGTGGGCCAGCATCGGTTCCCCGGCAATATCACCAATGGCAAAAATATGTGGCTCTGCTGTGTATAATTGACCGTCGACCTCAACAAAGCCCTTTTCATTGAGGGTGATGGCGGTATTTTCCAACCCCAGGTTTTCGCTGTTCGGTCGCCGACCGATGGCAATCAGAACCTTGTCAAACGTTTTGCTGAGTTGCTCTCCCTTCTTATCTTCCAGCATCACCTGTACAGCATTTTTCTGCTCTTTTAATTCTGTCACCTTCGTACTGAGCATGATGGCGGAAAACTTTTTATCCAGACGACGCTTGAGGACCGACACCAGATCGCGATCGCAACCGGGTAGCAGACCGTTGGTCATTTCAACCACCGAGACTTTACTCCCCAGTGCGGCATAAACTGATCCTAACTCCAGGCCGATGTAGCCGCCGCCGACCACCAGCAAAGATTTCGGTACATCGGTCAGTTCCAGCGCACCGGTCGAGTCGATGATCCGTGTGCTGCCCGGCTTGGTACCCGGCAGCATGATCGGCCGTGAACCGGTGGCGATGATGGCTTGTTCGAAGGTCATCTCTCCGGTTGCCCCGTCGGTTGTCGTTATTGACAGGGTTTGGTTGTCCTTGAATTGTGCGCTGCCACGAACGTAGGTTAGTTTTAGTTTTTCTACTTTCATCCCCAGTCCGCCGGTCAGTTTTTCGATGATTTCGTTCTTCCAGTCGCGCACGCGATCGAGATCGATCTTCGGTTTGCTGAAGGTGACGCCGATCTCTGCCGACTCTTCGCTTTCGGCAAGTAGTTTGGCGACATGCAGCAGGGCTTTGGAGGGGATGCAGCCGCGCTGCAGACAGACGCCGCCGGGGTTGGCTTCGGGATCGATCAGGGTCACGTTGAGGCCGAGTTCGGCGGCTTTGAAGGCTGCGGCGTAGCCGCCGGGGCCGGCGCCGATGATGACTAGTTGGGCCTTTTCGGGGATATTGTTCATGCGGAACTCAACCTTTCCGTTGTTGATGTCTTTGGCTCAGTCAAAACCGGCGGGTTGCGTCCCGCCAGACGCCTTACTTTTTGTCCAAGCCAACAAAAAAGTAAGCAAAAAATGGCTTTTTTATTTCTTCCTCATGGTTGCGGTGACTCTTTTCAATGGCAAAACAAATCAAATCAAGCCGTAAGTCCATTCGGCAGAACCCGGTAAGGCCCCGGCTCGCAGGCTCACACGGGCTAAACGGGAGCGGCGTTTCTTTGTAGGTTCCGTTGGAACTGGGATCCATCGGTAGATCCAAGCTGTTATTTCCATTGCTCCGACGGCATTTCCCGTTTAACCCGTTCGAGCGGCTTTTCGCTCGTCCGGGGCCTTTCGCTTTCAGGAGCAACAGCGACAAGACCTATTTGGATTCATCTGACCACATAGTTTTTAACAGCGCCGAGACCTCTCGCGACAGTAATAAAAAGGCTGCTTTCTTTTGCTTCGTTTTCTTTGCAGCCTTTCAAAGAAAATGCAGTCGGCTGTCGGGCCGAGACCCGACGGTTTCCCCCCTTAATCACCCCTTCATCACCAAATGAATCGGCTTCTCCAACGCCCCACAAATCCACCTCAAAAACCGCGCCCCATCCGCCCCATCAATCACCCGATGATCATAACTCAGCGACAACGGCAACATCAGTCGGGGTTCAAATTCCCTTCCGTTCCAGACCGGTTGCATCTCCGCCTGGGAAACGCCAAGAATAGCCACCTGTGGCGCATAAACAATCGGCGTAAAAGCGCTGCCACCGATACCACCCAGGTTACTGATAATAAAGCAGCCACCCTCCATTTCCGCCGGACTGATTTTGCGTTGCCGGGTTTTTTCTGCCAGTTCGTTCAATTCAACGGCCAGCCGCTCTATGCCTTTTTCTCCGGCATCGTGCAGCACCGGCACCAAAAGCCCGCTGGTTGTATCGACGGCGACGCCGATATGTTGATAATGCTTAAGGATCAGCTCGTTGCGCGCCAGATCCAGGCTGCTGTTGAAACGCGGAAAGGCTTTCAACGCCGCGGCGCAGACCTTGACCAGAATGGCGGTCATGGTCAGTTTGGCTTCGGCGGTCATTTGATAATTGAAGTCTTTGCGAAATCCCTCCAGTTCTTCAATGTCGGCTTTGTCGTACTGGGTAACCATCGGAATAGTTGACCAGGCATAAGCCATGGCATCGGCGGTCAGTTCGCGAATTTTCGATAGCGGTTCAAGGCTGGTTTCTCCCCATTTGCTGAAATCGGGCAGCGGTCGTTGCGCGTGCAGGCCAGCAAATTCTCCGACTGCCATTGGTGTCGATCCGCCGCCAGTGAGTCGCTGCATAGTGTCACGAACAAACAGGCGAACGTCCTCAGCGCTGATGCGGCCAGCGGGTCCGGAACCCTGTACTTGATAGATATCGACCCCCAGTTCTCGGGCCAGTCGACGCACCGAAGGTGCCGCAGGAGCGACCCGATCATCACGGCGGATACTGGTTAGGTCGAGAGGCGGTTCTGCTGGCAGCGGCAAGACTGGCGGCGGTAATGGTTGCTTGGGCGTGGGTTCGACTACGGGCTCTGGTGCCGGTGTTGCTTTGGCTGGTGCTAGCTCAGGAGCATCAGTTGTAATTTCCTGACTCGCGGTAGCGGCGGCTTCAACCAGCATGATCACCGCGCCGATCGCCACTTTGTCCCCTTCAGCAACCTTGATTGCGGTGACCTGTCCGGCCACGGGCGTGGGGATGGCAACCACGGCCTTATCGGTTTCTAGTTCCAGCAGGGTCTGATCCTCATCAACTTGATCTCCAACAGCAACGCTGATGGCGATGACCAGTCCGGCGGTAACGCCGTCAGAAACTTCGGGGACGATTATTTCGTGTAGCATGCTGGTCCTTTATTCGACGTGGGGGTTCAGTTTGTTTGGATTTATAGCAAATTCGTTCAGCGCTTCGGTCACCTTGCTCATCGGGAGTTCCCCAGCCAAGGCAAGCTGGCGCAGGGTGGCGACGACAATATAGCGCGCATCGACTTCAAAGAAATCGCGCAATAGTTCGCGACTGTCACTGCGGCCGAAGCCATCGGTTCCCAAACAATGCAGTGGCCGCGGAAACCATTGTGCGACCGAAGCCGGCAGGGCTTTCATGTAGTCGGAAGCGGCGACGAAAACACCTTTTTCTTTGCTCAGTAGCTGACTGACATAAGGCGTTTTGAATTTTTTCTGCGGGTTGAGCAGGTTCCAGCGTTCACATTCGATGGCGTCGGTATAGAGTTCCTTGTAGCTGGTGACACTCCAGACATCGGCCGAGACCTGATATTTTTCCAATAGCTGCTGGGCCTTGATGACTTCGTTGAGAATTGCCCCGCTACCGAGCAGCTGCGCTTTGAATTTGCCTTTTTTCCCCGTTTGATACTTATACATCCCCTTGATGATCCCTTCGCGTACATCGGCCCGCTTCGGCATTGCTGGCATCAGATAGGTTTCGTTCATCACCGTCAGGTAGTAGATCCAGTCTTCCTGATGACAGTACATGCGCGTCAGCCCTTCGTGGACTATCACCGCCAGTTCATAAGCGAAGGCCGGGTCGTAGGCCTTGACCTTGGTCGGTGCCATCGCCAGCAGATGACTGTGACCGTCCTGATGTTGCAGCCCTTCACCGGCCAAAGTGGTGCGCCCCGAAGTGGCGCCGATCAAAAAGCCACGCGCGCGGCTGTCGCAGGCCTGCCAGATCAGATCGCCGACCCGCTGGAAACCGAACATCGAGTAGAAGGTGTAGAAGGGGATGGTCTGTACGCCGTTATTGGAGTGGGCGGTGCCGGCGGCGATAAAACTGGCCATGGAACCGGCTTCGCTGAGACCTTCCTCCAGAATGGCTCCTGTCTTCTTTTCGTTGTAGAACAGCAGGCTGCCCTTGTCGATCGGCTCGTACAGTTGCCCGGAGTGGCTGTAGATTCCGGCCTGCCGGAACAGCGCTTCCATGCCGAAGGTGCGGGCCTCGTCGGGTACAATAGGGACGATCAGTTTGCCCAGTTCGGGATCGCGCAGCAGTTTGGCCAGCAGATGGACAAAGGCCATGGTGGTGGCCAGTTCCCGGTCTCCAGAACCGTCCATATATTCGCGGATCAGTTCGTCGGTCTGGCAGGCCATCGGATCGCTGCCGGCATAGCGATTGGGAATGGAACCGCCTAGCTGTGATCGGCGTTCCAGCAGGTATTGAGACTCGGGGCTATCGGTGGCGGGTTTATAAAATGGCGCTGCGGCGATGTCCTCATCACTGATCGGGATGTTGAAGCGGGTGCGAAATTCCTTCAGTTCCTCTTCGTTGAGCTTCTTTTGCGAGTGGGTGATGTTCTTCCCTTCGCCCGCTTCGCCCATCCCATAGCCCTTGATGGTGTGCGCCAGAATCACCGTCGGCGAGCCCTTGTGTTCATAGGCCGTCTTGTACGCCGCATAAACCTTGTCCGGGTCGTGACCGCCGCGGGTCAGCGCGCCAAGCTGTTCATCACTGTAGTTTTTCACCAGCTCCAGCAGTTCCGGATATTTGCCGAAGAAATGATCGCGGATATAGGCACCGCTGCCGAGGGTGAAACGTTGCATCTCGCCATCGAGCACTTCGTCCATCCGTTCAATCAAGCGCCCGGATTGATCCTGATCGAGGAGTCGATCCCAATCGCCGCCCCAGATGACCTTGATGACATTCCAGCCGGCGCCGCGAAAAGCGGCTTCCAGCTCTTGAACGATCTTGCCGTTGCCGCGCACCGGGCCATCGAGGCGTTGCAGGTTGCAGTTGACGACAAAAATCAGGTTGTCGAGCTGCTCGCGGGCCGCCAGGGTGATGGCGCCGAGGGATTCCGGTTCGTCCATTTCGCCGTCGCCGAGCATCGCCCAAACCTTGCGGCCGCTCGATTTGCGTAGGCCGCGGTCGACCAGATAATGATTAAAGCGTGCCTGGTAGATGGCGGTCAGGGCGGTCAGCCCCATCGAGACGGTTGGGAACTCCCAGAAGTTTTTCATCAAAAAGGGGTGCGGGTAAGAGGAGAGTCCACCTTCCGGGTGCAGTTCGTTGCGGAAGCGTTCCAAATCCTGTTCGGTCAAGCGTCCTTCAAGAAAGGCCCGCGCATAAACTCCCGGTGCCGCGTGCCCCTGAAAATAAACCATGTCACCGATAAAGTCTTCGGTGCGGCCGCGCCAGAAATGATTGAAGCCCATTTCCCAGAGGGTTGCGGTTGAGGCGTAGGTCGAAATGTGGCCGCCGATGCCGGGGGATTCGCGATTGGCGCGCACCACCATCGCCATGGCGTTCCAGCGGATGATCGACTTGACGCGGCGTTCGATGTCGCGGTTGCCGGGGAACACCGGTTGCTGATCGTAGGGGATACTGTTGATATAGGGGGTGTTGGCGGTAAAGGGGATGCTGACCCCCTGTTCCTGTGCGCGTACTTGCAATAGCCTGAGCAGCTGTCGAACCCGATCCGGCCCCTGATTCTGCAATACGTAATCGAGCGATTCACGCCACTCGCTGTTTTCTACTTCCTGCTGGTCGCCTGTAACTTTCGGCTTTTGCTGACTCATAGCCCTCAACTCCTTGTAACTGAAGAACGCTGCTTGCTCGTGGGTGCATGCAGTTAAAAAATCGAAACTCTGTAAATCTTACCTGACATTAAGTTTTTCGCTATGACGCTGCGGTGGGAAAACAACTTGAGAGTGGAAATCCAGTTGTTTCTCTGTCCTTATCTGGTGTTTGATCAGGGAATGGCAGAACAACGCAAAATAATTCACCTCGATATGGATGCTTTTTTCGCCTCGGTCGAACAGCGGGACAACCCAGCGTTGCGTGGCAAACCGGTGATCGTCGGTGGCGATCCTGGAGGTCGCGGCGTGGTGGCGACCTGTTCTTACGAGGCGCGCCGTTTCGGTATCCATTCGGCCATGTCTTGCGCCCGGGCTTATCGACTTTGCCCACAGGCGTTGTTTGTTCGTCCCCGTTTTGATGCCTACCGAACGGTGTCGTTACAGATTCGCGAAATTTTCCATCAGTACACCGATCTGGTCGAACCGCTCTCCCTTGATGAAGCCTTCCTTGATGTGACGGAAAACAAGCCGGGTATTGTCTCCGCCACCTGGGTGGCGCAGGAGATTAGGCAGGAAATCAGCAGCGTGACCCAGTTGACCGCATCGGCCGGTGTTTCCTACAACAAGTTTCTCGCTAAAATCGCTTCCGATGTGCAGAAGCCTGACGGCCTGACGGTGGTGACGCCAGAACAGGCGCAGGCATTTATTGATCTGCTGCCGGTGCGTCGCTTTCATGGCGTCGGGCGGGTTACGGAAACTAAGATGCAGAACCGTGGGGTTTTGCTTGGCGCGGATTTGAAGCGCTGCTCGCGGGAAGAGCTGGATAAATATTTCGGCAAGGCGGGAGAGTATTACTACAACATTGCTCGCGGCATAGACCTGCGTCCGGTGGTGCCGAACCGGGTGCGTAAGTCGATCGGCAAAGAAACAACGTTGAGCGAAGATATCGCCGACCGAGGTCAGCTATTGACCATCCTCGGCGATCTCGCAGGGCGGGTCGCCACGTTGTTGCAAAGCAAAGAGACCAGTGGCCTGACGCTGACTTTGAAGGTCAAATATGGTGATTTTCAAATTGTCACTCGCTCGCTCACCCGCGTCGAACCGAATGAACAGACGGCGGAGATGTTACAACTGGCAGAAGAGTTGTTGGGGAAAACCGAAGCCGGTCAGCGCTCGGTCCGGTTGTTGGGCCTGACAATTTCCGGGCTGACGACCGATATCCCGGCGGAAGAACCGTTGCAGATGGAGTTGCCGTTTCCTTAGCTCTCGATAGTCTCAGCCTCCATAAAGAGCAAAGTACCAGCTGAGCATAAGCAGACACAAACTTCCGCCGGCGAAAAGGCGATTAACTGCTGCGGACAGCTGACCCGACTGCTGAGCAATCCAGCCAACTAGCACACCCAGCCCGATGCCGAACAGAAAGCCAAACAGGTGCGCACCAATATCGGTATTCTCGCCACCTGCCCCAAGTAGTGCAAGTAATCCCAATGCGGCAGCCACGGGCATTGGCCAGCGGCGGCGTAAATTGTCGCGGTAGCGCATGGTGTTGATCGCTGCCAGCAGGCCGACGGCACCGAAAACTGCAGTTGATGCGCCGATGGAGCGATGGTCGGGGGATTGCACCAGGGCGTTGGCCAGGTTGCCGAGGATGCCGCTGGCCAGGACCAGACTCCAGCCGAGACCGGACCCGAGATCACGACAGAGGCGGTTGATAAAAATGCCGCCAACGACGATATTGCCCATTAGGTGGACGCCACCGGAGTGCAGGGTCAGGGCGGTGACCAGGCGCCACCATTGTCCGTCGAGAATTTTCCCGGCATGCGCGTTACCGAGGCTGTGCCAGTTGATTGGGGCGTGACCGAAAAGGGCGATCTGTTTCTGCGTCAGAATATGAAACAGCCCGAGGGCAATCAGTACCCATATTGTTGCCGCAGTGTTTTCCTGTTGAGGGTGTTCTGCCGGAGGCGGTGGTGGCCAGTTACGATTCTCTTTTTCAAAACTTTGCAGTTCTTCGACGGCAGCCCGGTAGCTGGTGGTCGGCACCGACAACTGCCAACCGTGGGTTAGTCGCTGGTTGCGGTAGGGAATGCCACGTGATTGCAGGACCAGGGCCCAGTTTTTACGCTGGCGTTTCGACAGCGGATGGGAGGTTGGCCCATCCGTCAGTTGCGCTGGTATCACGATCCATTCCAGTTGCTCGATGTCGATCCGGTTATCGCTCATAGCGGCTATTCTGGCAGATGAAGATTGTCAGGTCATCCGATAACTGCTAATAACAGCAAATCACCCCTTTCCTTGCAGGCTGTTATGACCGTCGAAACACTTGCCACGGAGCTTGGGCTCTGGGCTGAAATCACCACCTGCCTCTACCGTACAGCTGGCGATCAGGCACCGCCGCTGCTGACTCGATTGGCCGCGTTGCCGGTCAGGCGCAGTCGGGCAACCCGCAGTTTGGGCAGTTATGTTTCACGGCAGGGACTGCCGGTCTGTATCCGCCTGCAGTTTGCCCAGGAGCCGGAGACGCTTAAACAGACCTTGCTGCATGAAATCGCCCACGCTTGTGATCATCTGAGCGATCAATATGGTAACCGCTATCGCCGCGCCCATGGTCCGCAATGGCAGGCTTGGGCGAGAGCCCTTGGTACGGCTGCGGAGAGTTGTGGCAAGAGTGAGGCCTTGAATCAGCTCTATCAACAACGGTTGAAGCTGGTCGCCGTTTGCCAGACCTGCGGTACGGAATTCCGGCGGATAAGACGTTTGAATCGGCGCCGAAAGTATTTTCATAGCAATTGCGGTGGTCGTTTGCGACCGGTCTGAACAATCTATTTATTGAACAATTCCCCTCCCCATGAAAAATGGCAGGAATGTCAGGTAAGCTTGATACGAACCCAATTCGTAGCCAGGAGGTCTGATATGCGTTCACTGTTTTTTCTTATCTGTTTTACCTTTGTTTTTATTCCCCTGTCCCATGCTACCGTTGGCGTTGTGCATGTAAAAAGCGCTCACGATGTTAGAGCCACCGCAGACCGGTTAGAGAGTGCTCTGTTAAATAAGGGAATGACGGTTTTTGTTCGGATCGATCATGCCGCTGGAGCAAAGGGTGCCGGTCTGGAGTTACGACCGACTGAGCTGGTTATTTTTGGCAACCCTAAGGTTGGCACTCCGCTGATGCAGTGTCAGCAATCTGCAGCGATTGATTTGCCGCAAAAAGCGTTGATCTGGCAGGATGCCGATGGTCAGGTCTGGTTAACTTACAACGATCCGCACTATTTGGCAGAGCGGCATGGTTTGGAACCTTGTGCAGAGCAGGCGTTGAAGAAGCTCGCCGGGGCGTTGGCTAAGTTTTCCCAGGTCGCGACCGCTCCATGATCGTTTTATGGCTGTGTTTCATAATGTAGGAATTTATACATAGGTGAACATCTATTTCTAGTGAACATCATTGTCATTATTTAAAACAAACAGGAGGTCGTGTGGAGAATTTTATTAACGTTCTGAGGGAAACCGTCAATCCGGCAACTCAACCTGTGGGAGTGAACCTGATTGCGGATAAAGCATTGCTGGAGGGGAAGAAAATACGTCTGCAGGGCAAGCGGCTGACCATTTGCCAGCAGATTGCTTACAGCCGGATGTATGGCTGGTCGACCTGTTGTACGGCAGAAACCGCTCATTGTGTTTTGGGGGCCGGCTGCACCGGATTAATCGACGCACCGCAACGGGTCGTAGATGGAGTGGTTAATGACGGAGTCTATCAGCAGAATCAGTCTGCGGCGGCAGCGATGCAGCAGGTGATGCCTCGGCTTGACTCGGGGATGGCAGCGGTGTTGACCTATCCGCTGGGTCGTCCGATTGCTGGATTGGAACCGGATCTGGTGGTGATCTACATGAATACGGCGCAGGCGATGCGTATGGTGCAGGCCTTTCTCTACCATGAGGGTGGCGAGTTCACCATGAAGTCATCCGGCGATGCCGGGGTCTGTTCGCGTGGGGTGGCGCAGGTGGCAATCAGCGGTGAGCCGACCATTGAGATCCCCTGCCTCGGTGACCGCCGCTTCGCCATGGCGCAGGACCACGAACTGTTGGTCGGAATTCCAGCCACCTGGCTGGAGCGTACGGCTGAAGCGCTGCAGGCAACCCATAAGGCTGGAATTCGTTATCCGATCCCCTTTCAGATCCCCGATAGTTGTGATCTTCCACCGACCTTTATTACTGGAGAAGAGGATATCTGAACCCTCTAAAACTCATGGTTTATCGCAGTCGGTGTGAGGTTTTGCGCCGGCTGTTCAGTGCGCGGTATCCGGATAGACCCTCGCGAGAAACTCGGCAACGCAGGCCGGCTTGCTAGCTCCCTCAATTTCAATCTTAATCAGGTAGCAGATTTGCACACCATTTTTAACTTCTTCGGCCGATTGAATTTCGGTGCGGGCACGGACTTTTGCTCCGACTTTAACCGGTGCCGGGAAGCGGACTTTGTTCAGTCCATAATTGACACGGTATTTCATGCCCGGATAGTTTTTCTGAAAGAAGTCCGGGTGGTTGCTTTCGGTCAGCAAGGGCAGCAGCGACAGGGTCAGATAACCGTGGGCGATGGTTGAACCGTAGGGGGAGTCTTTTTTGGCGCGCTGCGGGTCGGTGTGGATCCATTGGACATCGCCGGTCACTTCGGCAAATTTATCGATCCGCTGCTGGTCGATTTCCAACCAGGGGCCGAGGTGCGTTTCCTGTCCGATTTGTGGTTGCAGAAATTCAAGTAGTTTTAAAATAGCGGTCGATTCTGTAGCTTTGCTCGACATCGGTCAGACTCCTTATTTTGATTCACGGGCAGCTCAGCAGTTTATCCAGTTTTGTCAGCTTAGTTTTTATTTCCTCATCCACCTGTTCTGGGCCGAACATCCAGCGGAGTTGCCCGAGCATTAGTGTGACATCGGCCAGTTCTGAGATGACGGCCTGTTTGTCGATTTTCCCGCGCCGATAATGCTTCAGCGCCGCAATTAATTCGGCACATTCTTCAACCGCCTGATCGTATTGGGCCTCTTCGCCCCATTTGTCGATAGTTGCCTGGTAGATCTGTTCCATCTGCATAGTTGAGGGCCTTGTAGAAAAAGAATCTAAAGTCAGTGATAGCGGTGGCAAGTTTAACATAAAGGGATATTGCGGAAATCAGAGAATTTACAATTAAGTTGTCAGTCGATTCGTAGTGAGCTTGACTGTCTTGCTTGTTTTAAATACCCTCCGAGGTGCAAATAGTTTCTGTCCGGAGGGGGCTCCGTTTGGTTTTCCTGTTTGGATTTTGTTATGGAACTTTTCGCTGGTTTGTTATTGATTCTCGGTAGCGCGTTGTTGCTGGCGGCTGTTTGGCCGGTCTGGCGGCTGATTCTGCAACTTCCTCCGGGTGGTATTCGTAGTTCGTGGCGCTTGCTGTCGGTTTTGCTCTACTTTTTTATCGGTGGCTACCTCCTCTACTCCTTCCTTTTTTGGGGCGATCACGCTCAACTGACCGATCTGATTGTCCCGCTGATCTTTTTCTTTGGTGCGGTTTTTGTTCTGCTGGTCAGTACGCTGTCGTTGACAACGGCCAATGATATTAAGCGGATCTTTACTTTGGAGTATGAAAGCACCACCGATCCGTTGTTGGGAATTTACAATCGTCGCTATCTGGAAAAGCGGTTGCACGAAGAGTTTTTCCGTTCCAAACGGTACGGTTTTCCTCTCTCTGTGCTGCTGCTCGATATCGATCATTTTAAACTTGTCAATGATCGTTGGGGGCACCCGATTGGCGACCTGATTTTAAAGCGGCTGGCGACATTGATTATAACCACAGTGCGTGAGGCAGATGTTGTGGCTCGCTATGGTGGCGAAGAAATTCTGGTCATTTTACCGCATACTGCTGGAGGCAAATCATTGCTCCTGGCGGAACGGCTACGCGCTGCAATAGAAACGTTTGTCATGGTGACGGCCGAGGAAAATGATAATCAGGAGGAAGTGACCGTGACGGCTAGTTTGGGGGTGTCAATGCTAGTTGATTCGATGACCAGCTGTCAGCAATTGGTTAAGCAGGCAGATAAATCACTCTATTTTGCCAAGGGTCGCGGGCGGAATATGGTGGTCGGTTGCCCCCATACCGAGAAGCAAAATAACTGAGTATTGCCGTTGAACGGTTGTTAAACGAAAGCGGCTGTCCCAAGTAGGGGCAGCCGCTTTTTATTTATGAATACATTTTATTTTCAAGCTGTATCGGGGCGTTCTTTCTGCAGGAAGAGCGCGAGCTTCTCTTCAACCAGGGTGAGATGTTCCATCATCCGGTCGCGAGCGCGTTCGGGGTCTCTGGCCTCGATCGCTTCCAGGATTTCACGGTGGTGATTCAGCAAGAGTTCGATGTAGCCCTCTTTGCTGTAGAATTCACTCAGCGCGACCATGATCGTGGTTTGAAACAGGGACTGGATGGTGTCGAGCACGTGGACCTGCAGGGTGTTGTGCGTTGCTGCCGTAATGGTCAGATGGAATTGGGCATCGATATCAGCATCCCAGCCACCACTGGATGATTGCTCAACCATGACAGCATAGAGTTCACGCAGATGCGCAATCTCAGAATCCTCGGCTCGTTTTGCTGCCAGGTATGCTGACCAGGTTTCCAGGCCGATACGGACTTCGGTTAGTGCGTGTAGCATGCGTGGATCACGGCGTTCAACCATGCTGGCCAATGGGTCGGCCATAGAGACATCCGCCAACGAACGAACATAGGTGCCGCCCCCTTGACGTGACTCAAGAAAACCCATTGCTTCCAGAACCATGATCGCCTCACGGACCGAAGGCCGACTGACCCCCAGAAACGAGGCAAGTTCTCTTTCTGAAGGAATCTTTTGTCCGGGGCGCAAATCTCCACGGGAAATGAGTTCCTTGATTTGATTGACGATCTCCTCGGAGAGTTTCTTCGGGCGGATCGGTTTGAACACTGTGGCCATATTATCCTCCTGGTTCTTGGTAAGACCTTTTACCATAGCTTATGGGGAATAACAAGCGAAGAGCGCTGCTGATAGGGGGATGGTCCTATCTGTTTGAGCCGGGGAAGTTCACCTGGATGTGTTTCTGGGAAAGTTAATTTATCGGTCATACCAGTTGGCGAAATCGCTATTTTGTTGCTTTGTTGCTTTGCCGGAAACGTTTGAACCAGGCTTGGAACTCGACTTCCTCATGTTCCATTTCGAAGGCGTTGACCAGCCCGCGTGCGAGGGAGACTGCAACGGCTCGGTTGCGCAGATTGAAGGAGTCACCAACTTTGTCACTGTGAAATTGATCCTGATCCAGACCTAATTTGATGTAGAGAGAGTTGAGCCGGCTTTGCACTCCGCGCCTGGAGAGGTAGCGGCGTTGCGCAATCAGGTTGTCGGTCAGGCCGAGGGAAATGTCGAGCAATGCCTCGTATTCGATATCGGAAAGGGCGGTGAGGCTGTGGCCAGCACGCCCTTGTACTTTGCGCACCTCAGGGGCGATCCAGCATTGCTCTTCCAGCAGGACCGTGCGGATGGCTGAGGAGATCCGTTCGCGTGGGCTCGACTTCAGGATATAGCCATAAACCGTCTCTGGGGGGACAATCTTTACCAATGCGCGGACATACATTTCGTCTTTGAACTGACTCCAAAAAACGATCCGTGCCTGCGGTTGTTCTTCCCAGAGGTTTCGGGCGAAGTCGATGCCGTTCATTTCCGGCATCTGAATGTCACTGATCACCAGTGGATTGCTGCGATTTCGCCCCATCTCCAGCGCCACCTTGCCGTTGGGGGCCCGGGTAATCTGCACCTTTTCATCCCAACTGGAAAGCAGCTGCTCGAGGAATTCGAAGTCTTTTGGGTTGTCCTCAGCGATCAGAATTTCGATCTTTTCCATGACTTGCTCCAGAAATAGTGATGATTCAGGCGGTTGGCAGGGCTAATTCAAAGCGGGTGCCAGTAGAAAAACGTGACGTTTTCCAGTCGACCTCGGCACCGATTGCTCGGGCGCGTTCGCGGATGTTGTTCAGCCCCCGGCCATTGCCATTGTAAATCTCTTGCGCAAAGCCTTTGCCATTGTCTTCAATCGACAAAACCAGAACCTTTTCACGCAGTTCCAGGTTGACTTCGTAACGGCTGGCTTCGGCATGCTTAAGCACGTTCTGTATCGCTTCAATGGCAATCCGATACAGAGCCAGTTGCTGCGCCCGGTTCAGGTTTTGTTCGCCAACCCGCGGATCTATATAGAGATGATACTCGGGAAGATTGTCTGTGCAACAGTGGCGATCAAGATGGGCTTCAATCGCTGCCCCCAGTCCAAGTATGTCGAGGGTTTGTGGGTGCAGGTTATTCATGATATCGCGGAGATTGGAAATCGCTCGGTTCAAGTCCTGGCCGAGGGTGATGGCACTGTGGTTGGTTTCCTGGTCTGGAGCTTTTATTTCCAGAGCCTGGAGTCCGCGCAGGACCGCGGAGAGGTCAGCCAGGGTCTGGTCGTGTAGATCCATGGCGATCCTGCGGCGTTCCTCTTCGGCTCCTTCCAGGAGTTTTTCGGTGCCGACGACGTTGATCAGGCGGTTGGTCATTCGGTTGATGGAGACCGTTAGGGCATCGAGCTCGTCATCGATGTGGGCCGGTGTTGGTGGCAATTCGAGATCGCCATCGGCGATGCGACCGGCGTTGTCCGACAACGTCTGGATGCGACTGAGAATCCGTCGGCTGAAATAGACTGCGATTAATAGGCACAGCAGGATGGCTAATGCCAGGACCGAAATCGACACCAGTACGGTGTGTTCAACCAGTTGGTTGATATCTTGTTTGTGCATGTGACGTAGCTTGTTGCGATGCACTTGAGTGGTATTCGACAGGTTTGACAGCTGTGCCCGGAAGCTGGCAAAGAGCTCTGCGGTCTGTTCCGGTTCCAGGGTGGTCGAAGGATTGAACTTTGCAGCCAGAACGCTGAGTTGTTCAATGTCTCGGGTTTCTTTGAGTGGCCCGAAAGGGACAATCCGTTCGATTGCTCCAATCAGCCGATCATACAGGTCGGTGGTCAGGGCCATGTCTTCAGGTGTTGCCATGCCGGTATGTTGCAGGGTGCGGACAATGACATGCAGCCGGCGGGCGGCCAGGTCAGCTTCTGCCAGGGCGACGAAGGTGGTGCCGATCGCTTTGGCCTCTTCACGCTTGGTCGACAGGTCCCAGTAGGTATAGTGCATGAACCCGAGCAGCAGGAGCAAAAGGAGCAGAACGGTTGCCGGTGCCAGGAGAACCTGTTGTTTGACGGTAATTCGCATCCGCGCAGCCTATCACGGTCGTTGGGTGAATGCACTGTGCAGATACACACTTGTTGGCGCATTTTCGATCAATGATTATCGCTTCTTACGCCGCAAATGACGAATCGCATTGTCCGCCAGATCGACCATGCCCCCAATGGTTTTTCGATAAAAACGGCGAATTGGCACATCATTGACCCGCAATTCGCCGGCGACCTGCTGCAGTTGGATTTTATCTCCAGTGAACAACCCTTCGAGAGGGGTCGCCGCTTGCGGATCGACGCCGATCAAAAAGCGATATCTTTCTCCTGCATGTTTGCTCGAGATGAGCAGCAGGGTGCGCTGTGGATTGCCGGTTCTGAAGTCAAAACGTGAGGTTTTTGCCAGAAGTTTTGCTGAACATTTGTGGTCGTTGCCGAGGATTGTCTCAAGGCTGAACCCTGTGGGCTTTAGTTGTCCCAGGGGTTGTCTTCGATCCGGGTGGTATGGTTCGGCATTGCGCTGCCGGTAATGGTCGTCGGTCTCCAGCAGGACCACGACATTGTTGTTGATCGGTCCGCCGATCGAGTGAGACAGGCCGGCATTGTATTTTCCGCTACAGAGCAGTTGGTGGTTTTCAACAATCTGTACCATGCCGGTTGCACCAAGTGGATGACCGCGACCTTTTAGTCCTCCGGTCAGGTTGGTCGGGAAACTGCCGTTCGGGCCGGTCAGGTCTGGATCGAGCAGTCCATCAAAGAGGCGTTCTCGTGGCGTTACCCCCAGGTCGACCAGATTAATTGCACCAAAGCCGTTAAAGGGGTCGTGCATGTTGATATGCAGTTGCCCCTCGAGTTGCTGCAGGTCGATGAGCCCGGCCATTCCGAGGGCTTGTCGCAGGGCAATCAATGTAGCCGGAAAACTGGTAAAGGTCAGACGGTCGGCAATGGTGGGGATGTCGGTACCCGACCCCACTCCGGCAATGCGCACCCGATTGCCGGTCGCGGTTAGCAGGCAGGCGGCGATGCCGTCCGACATCGGGCAGAAATCGTAGAAGCGCAACGGGTCGTAATAGAGGTAGTTGATGCCCTTGTCAATATCCTCAAAGTACTGTTTTACCGGTATCTCATAATTGAGATGGGCGTTGGGGTTCTGTGCCGCATAAGAGTGAGCACTTTCTGTCCAGCGGGCTGAATATTCCGTCCACTGTTTGGCGCTCAGCCCAAATTCGGCCATCAGCGATTGGGCCACTAATGCGCCGCAGGCCGGCATCGTCAGGCCGTATTCTGCTTCGTCCCGGTCGATCACACCGGCGACGATTTTTGTTGCGCTGCTGGTTGAAACATCACTCATCTTTTGGATGCCGATCGCCAGAACATGATCGTGTTGGCCTGAGGCAACTTCAAGGTAGGCCGCCTCGAAGGCGCTGGCCCCGGACGAGGAGGCGGTATCGACCAGCAGGGACTTTGCTCCGCTGATTCCCAGGCGTCCGCTGACTTTGGCGGCAACATTGTCGATGCCGGAAAAGGCAAAGGGGTTTTGGCAGCCAACAACAACGCAGCCGATCCGTTCTTTTTTAAATGGAGCGTTTTCCAGTAAAGGATTTAACGCATCAACCAGTTCTAGAAAACTAAGTTTGGGGCGGTGGCGACCGTTATATTTGCCGACTGGAAGCATAAAGGAATCGGCGAGGAAGACTGGACGGGGATGAAATGAGCGGCTCATAGTGACTCCAATTGTTCAGGATATCAATATCATAGCACTCGAAATGAGAAATGAAAGTTGCTGCTTTTGCTCGAGAGTGGGCGGGTGCGGACGAAAAAAAGCAGAAAATAAAATGCCCCGAAGACCTGGAGGGGGGGTAGGTCTTCGGGGCCAGAAGCCTAATAAAAGGCTTCCTTAAACAGATGTATATAACAGCCAGACGGAAAAGTGAACTAAAAAGTTAGGCTCATGTTTGATCCTACTGTTGTTTAGTCGCCGGGTCGGTTTTGCGTGTCAGGGGGAGCACGATGGCGAAGCTGCTGCCCTGTCCCGGGACAGAGCAGACCATGATCGATCCTCCGTGGGCTTCAACCAACCATTTGGCGATCGCCAGTCCCAGACCGGAGCCACCATCGTTACAGTTGCTGGTTTTATCGATCCGGTAAAAACGATCGAAAATATGTTGTTGGTGTTCGCTGTCGATGCCGATGCCGGTATCTTTGAAAATTATCCGTACCGCTTCGCCTTTTAGTGACCAGTCGATGGTCACCGTGCCGCCTTCCGGGGTGTACTTGATGCCGTTGGTCAGCAGGTTGAGAAATACCTGTCGGATGCGGTGGGCATCGGCTAGCAGACTGACCTGCTGTTCTGGACCTTGAAGTTCGACCTTGATCTGTTTCGGTTCGGCGATGATGCTGCCATGAAAATGGAGTTCTTCCAACAGGTCGTTCAGGTTTATGGCTTCCATCTTCAGGGGGATTTCGCCCAACTCACTTTTCGACAGCAGTAACAGATCCTCAACCAAGTGCCCCATCCTGCTGATTTCTTCCAGGTTGGAGTTGAGGATGCGCCGCAATTCCTCGGCATCTTTCTCGCCCCGTAGGGCCAGTTCCGTTTCTCCCCGCAGAATAGTCAGGGGGGTGCGTAATTCGTGGGTGACATCGGTCGAGAATTGCCGGGCTCGTTGTAAGCTCTGGGCAAGGCGTTCGGTGAGCCCATTGTAGCTATCGGCCAGTTGTTGCAGTTCGCTGCCGGGAAATGGGCCGAACATGAATTTCTGCTGCATATTCTCTTCGCCGGTGCGATCCATCTGACGTGACAGTTTTGCCAGTGGATTGATCATCAGTCCCAGCAACAACCATTGGCAGATGGTTAGGCAGATAGAGGTTATGAGGACTGCGGTTATGAGTTTGAGGCGATAATGGCTGAGGTTGAGAGCTGTTTCCTCAAGGGGGTGTCCAAGTTGTAAATGGTAGCGGATCTGACCGTTCTCGATAATGGGAGTGGTCAGCCGGCGAATCTTTTGCTCTGAATTGTCCCCGATATTTTCGAAGTAGGACTTTCCCGCTGAAGAATTTGCTTCTGCTGCTGGCGAAAAGCTGAGTAATGAGTTAAAGGGATGCTTATTGCTGCAGAGGACTTTTCCTTGTAGGGAATAGAGCTCAACCGCTTGTTCACCACTTTGCCATACGCTGAGCCGATTGAAATCCTGACAGAAGCTACTGTCGGTAGAGCTCGACACATCAACTTCGCGATAGCTGCAGGCAAAGTTTCGCGCGATGGACAGCAGCTGTTTGTCCAGGTTTTCCAGAAGTTCTTGCTGCTGTGCGTGATAGCAAAAAAAACCGCCTGCACCCAGGAGCATAATTAGCAGGATAAAGCTCCAGATGGTGAGGCGGTTTCTCAGTTTACTGCCGACTGGCAATTAATCGGACTCCTTGAGAACGTAGCCGACTCCGCGAACAGTGTGGATCAGTTTTTTATCGAAATCACGATCAATTTTCTTGCGTAGATAGTTGACATAAACATCGATGATGTTGGTGAACGAATCGAAGGTGTAATCCCAGACGTGTTCGGCGATCATGGTCCGGGTCAGAACCTGATTCGGATTGCGCATAAAATACTCAAGCAGCGCGTACTCTTTCGCGGTCAGGTCGATATCTTTGCTGCTGCGCCAAACTTTGTGACCGACCGGGTCGAGGCGAAGATCAGCGAAAAACAATTCGGCGCCACGATCTTGGGAGCCGCGACGAATCAGTGCTCTGACGCGAGCAACCAGTTCGGCAAAGGCGAATGGCTTGGTCAGGTAATCATCACTGCCGATGTCGAGGCCGGAAACGATATCATCAACGGTGTCTTTAGCGGTAAGGCAGAGGATCGGGGTCGGGATGTTCATTTCCCGGATCTCCCTGATGGCGCTCAGCCCATCTTTTTTGGGCAACATGACGTCCATCAGGATCAGGTCGTACTCGGTGTTTTCCGCCATGTAGACGCCTTCTTCACCGTCATAGGCAACATCCACGGCAAACTCTTCCTCTTCCAGACCCCGCTTGATAAAGCTGGCAACCTTCTTTTCGTCTTCCACTACCAGGATGCGCATTTGTGTCTCCTTCGTTGCAAGGTATCGAGGAGTTTAAGCCCCGCCTCTTCTTGAATTGATATGATCTCGGGCCGAATGTGATAACTTGGTTCGGCTGATAATTTTAGTAACGTTTACCATTTAAAAAGTTTTGCGATATGAGACGGGCATAATTATAGTGCCTGCTCATGAAGATTAATGGCAACTTTATCAGAGAGCGGACAGCAGTGCAAGCGAGATAATAAGATTTTCTAATTATTTTATCCGCAGGCGAAAATTTTTAAATAAGACCTTGATTTCAGTGATAAACAGCGCATTCATTGGCCTGAGCTTAGAATTCAGCCAGACTTTTCATGTTGTGTCAACTTTTTTCTTAAGATTCGTTGTTGATTTTCTTTCGATCTCTCTGTTAATTAGGGGTTATGAAAAATGAGTGGATTGTCATTGAAGTTGCTGTTCCCGGTCGGTATGTCGATTTAGCTGGTGCTGTTTTAGCTGATCTCGGTGCCGGGGGAACGGTGGTAGAGGACCGGCACCTGGATACTTTTAGTGTGCCGGATGAAGAACTTGAACCCGAGCGGATCTATCATTTGAAGGCCTACTTCGAAGATGCGACGGATCCTTCACAGCTTCGCACGTGGATTGATGAAGGATTGCACCGCCTGCCAGGTTTGGCAGGGCAAACTCTCTCTGTCAGTGCTCCTGCGGTTGTGAGAATGGAAGATTGGGCGGAAAATTGGAAACAGAACTTTTCCGTCATGCATATCGGGTCGCGGCTGGTTATTCACCCCAGCTGGGATCCTTACCAGCCGAACAACAATGAAGTGGCCATCGAGATTGACCCTGGCATGGCTTTTGGGACCGGTACCCACGGAACGACGTTGCTCTGCCTGGAGATGATCGCCGAGTTGCTGGATGGTAGCGAGCCGCCAGCTAACATGTTGGATGTCGGTACCGGATCGGGGATTCTGGCGCTTGGTGCTGCGGCTCTGGGGTGTGATAATATTCTGGCCAATGATATCGATCCGCTAGCCTGCGAGGTGGCTCGGGAGAATGTGGCGAAAAACAACTTGAATGAGCAGATCGAGATCAGCCTCCAGCCATTGGAAGAGTTGACGGGGAGCTTCGATTTAGTCGTGGCCAATATCCTTGCGGAAGAGAATGTTCGCTTAAAGGACGAACTGCTGCGCCATTTGCGCCCAGGGGGATGGTTGGTTCTTTCCGGCATCCTGGAGGAAAAAGAGACCTTAGTGCGGGATGGTTTTGCCCGTTTGCCGCTTGAAGCGTTCCCGACCCGCGTGCAGGATGACTGGGTCTGTCTCCTTTATCGTCGGCAAAAATAAATGCATCGATTTTTTTTACCGACAGCTCAATTAGCCCCGGATCAAACAGTTGCCCTGCCAACGGATGTGATGCGTCATTTGCGGACTGTCCTCAGGTTGCAACCAGGTGCCGAGTGTGAATTGCTCGACGGTGCAGGATTGGTTGCCCGGGCTCTTCTTTTGGAGGAATCAAAAGCGCGCATTTTGTCGGTTGCTCAGGTGCCCGCACCTGAATGTACGTTGTCGCTGATCCAGGGGTTGCCGAAGGGCGAAAAGTTGGAGTTGGTGTTGCAAAAAGGGACTGAATTGGGGATTAATCAGTTTCTGCCCACGCAGATGGAGCGCAGTGTCAGCCGCTTGAAGGGCGATCGCGAACAGAAACGGCTTGGTCGCTGGGAAAAAATCATTCAGGAAGCAGCCAGACAATCGGGACAGCCCTATCTGCCGCAACTGCAGCTCAGCCATAGTCTGGAATCATCCCTGTCTGCCGTTGATGCGGATTTAAAACTGCTGCTTTGGGAAGAAAGCGGTCGGCCGCTCAACCAGGTTTTGCCGTCTGAACGACCACGGCGGGTCGCTGTCATTATTGGCCCCGAAGGGGGCATCACGCCACAAGAAGCTGAAAAAGCGCAGCTTGCGGGCTATCTTCCGGTCAGTATCGGCCCGCGAATTTTGCGAACGGAGACTGCCGGACTTGCGATTATGGCAATTTTACAATATCTTTATGGTGATTTGACGAAAGTCCGGTGCGGCAGAGATGCTGCTTCCCAAGGAAAGGATGAGTCATGAAGTGCCCTAAGTGCGGCTACAACAGTTTTGACCATCTCGACAGCTGCAAAAAATGTGGCAAGGATTTAATCGAGCACAAGCAGCGTTTCGGGATCGTAAGTGTTCTTTTCCCCGGCCAGATGAAACCGGTCGATGAGGCTGCGGTGGCTGAGGAGGCTGAGGAGGAGAGCGCGACGGTGGAAGCCGTTGTCGCCGCTGCGACGGCAACAATGGTCGCTAGTAGTGAAGCCGCTGAAGCTCCAGCAGAGCCAATTTCTGAGTCTTCTAGTGAGGGCGATGACTTTGGTTTCGATTTCATGGGGGAGAGTGAAGAGGAAGAAGATCTTTCTTTCGACGAGTTGTTTGAGGAAGCCTCGGCTGATGAGGATGTCGATGAGAGTTTGACCGCCCCTGAAGAAGAGCCTGCCGCCGCAGAAGATGGTGGCGCGGGAGAATTTTCTTTTGACCTCGATGATGACGAGCCCGCCGATGAAGCTGCTGCTGCCATCTCTGATCTGGATGACGATTTCGGTTTTGACCCAACCGGTGAGGAGAAGGAGGCAACGGAGGTCGCTGGTGGTCCGGCGGATGATTTGGATGCAGATGCGTTTGAATTGCCACCGGCAAAGGACGAAGGATTTTCCTTCGACAGCGACACGGTAGAATTCGAAGACGATGAGGATACTGGGACCGGGGGGGACCCTAAAGCCCCTTTTGACTTACCGGAGTCTTCTCACCTTGAGGGGGCTCCGGAGCAGAAACTGGATCTTTTTGTTGTTGAAACTGTCGCCGATTCCGCTGATGTTGAAGAGGTTGATCTGCAACTGGACGAACCGCTCGCTGAACCTCCGTTGGATGAAGAGGTTGCTCTTCCCGGTGTCGTTGTTGACGCTTCGAATGAACCGGCTGGAGAGTTTGTTGCGCCCCACGGTGAGTTGCTATCAGAGGTGCCCGCAGCGGAGCCGTTTTTAGCAGAACCTTGCGCAGCTGAGGCGGAAGAATTGCCGTCGCCAGCTGCTGCTTGGCAAGAAGTTCTGGAGGATAAGTCTACAGTTGAGGCGGAACTTCCGCTGGCTGCCGTGATAGAAAAAGCGCCGCTTGAAACGACAGCGTTGCCCGCTGCGTTGACCGAAGAGATAGGGCGGGCAGCAGCCGTCGCGATAATTGCTGATAATCAACTCGTAGCAGATGTTCCTGCGGATATTCCCATAACAGAACCCCCGGTCGAAGAGCTCGCTGCTGCCGATTTGCTCGATGAGCCACTGTCTGAGGTTCTCGCATTTGAAGGATTGCCGGACGAAGCACCGTCCGTAGCGGAAGCCGATAGCCTGCCAGCCACCGGCAGCCGTGTCGCTGCTTTTTGTTGTGATCTGCTTCTGCTGGTCGTGGTTGGTGTCAGTTTTGTGGTTGCTGCCGAAGCGGCAATTGCTCCCAGTGGCGATAACTGGCTGCCTTCCATGGAAACCATGATCGACCTGTCAGTGCCGTATTTTCTGGTGTTATTCTCCTTGGCTTTCGGCTATTTCACCCTCTTCCATTTTCTCGCCGGACAAACTCCAGGCAAAATGTTAACTGGCTTGCGGGTAGAAACGATTGATGGTGAGCCGCTGCTGTTCTCACAGGCTTTTTTGCGCAGCGTCGGTGGTTTGTTGCAGATGTTGCCGGGAGGGCTTGGCTACTTGGTCGTTCTGTCGAGTCCAGATCGTCGTGGTTGGAATGATCGCTTGGCCGGGACCCGGCTGGTATCCCTCAAGGGGTCGCCCGTAGAGGCGTGAATTGAAGTGTCAGTAAAGACGACGAGGCCCTCGAAATGACGATTTCGGGGGCCTCGTTTTGTTTCAGCCGATGCGCAGTTTGATAAAGCTGGGAAGATCGGGACATTTGAGGAAGTCATTATTGTCCAATTCCCAGCCGATGGTTGATGTCGGTGTCGGGCCGTAATTATGACCGGGGTAAACCTGGGTTGCGGGCGGCAGGGTTTTCAGCCGTTGCAGGCTGGTATAAAGATCTTCTGCCTGACTGCCCGGCAGGTCAGCACGGCCGCAGCGACTGACAAACAGAGTGTCGCCGGTGATGATACGGTTGCCAATCTTAAAGACGAGCGAACCGGGGGTGTGGCCAGGGGTATGCAGGACTTCAATCTCGCCATTGCCCAGAGGGATTGTTGTCCCCTCAGCCAACGGAATGTCCGCGTTGGGCATGTCGATGGGACTGGCCGCGAGTTTGATATTGCCCTGCGCCAGAACCTGCGGATTGCCGGCAATGTGGTCTTGGTGTCCGTGGGTGTTGAGCAGCAGCGACAGGGTGACGCCCTGAGCCGCAGCTGCTTCAATCAGCAGTTCAGGGCGCATCGATGGGTCGACCGCTGCGCCTTGGCGTGTTTCCGGGCAAAAAATCAGGTAAGAATAGTTGTCCATCTCGCTGGCTTCCAGTTGGACAATCTCTAATCTCACCATGGTTCAACCGGGTCTTCTTTGGCGATCAGGCGGATTTCGCCTTCAATCACCTTAAAGCGATCTCCAGAGGAGCGTACCTTCCACTCATCCCCTTCTTCTGGGGGCAAAGGGAACTCACGGTTGCCCAAGTAGACATCTTCATTATCAATCATTGCCCACCAGTCGAGGGCACCCGTTTGCCAAAGTTTTGTTTTTAGGTAAAAAGCCATGTCATCTCCGTAAATTCAGTTGTTAGCATCTCAGACGCTGTTTATAGTAACAGAGACGGCAGGTCAACAACAACCGCCCGAAGGGGACGCTATGAAATTCATCAAAATGCATGGTGCTGGCAATGATTATGTCTATATCAATGGCTTTGAAGAGCAGGTCGATGACCCGGCAACATTAGCGCAGCAGGTGAGTAAACGGAATTTTGCCATCGGCTCCGATGGGTTGATCCTGATTCTGCCCTCGCAGCAAGCCGATGTGCGTATGCGCATGTTTAACGCTGACGGCAGCGAAGCGGAGATGTGTGGCAATGGGGTTCGTTGCGTGGCCAAGTATGCACACGATCACGGTTTGGTCGATCGACTGCAGATCACGGTCGAAACGGGTAATGGGGTTCTACCGCTGCAGCTGTTTGCCGGTGACTCGGGTTTGATTGAGCGGGTGCAGGTCAATATGGGACCCCCCAAACTGACCCGTGCCGAACTGCCGATGACCGGCGCACCACAAGAGCCGATGACCGCCATCCCATTGTCGTTAGATGGTCAGGATATTGAGGTGACCTGCGTCTCTATGGGCAATCCGCACTGCGTTATCTTTGTTGAGGATGTTGCAACCTGTGGTCTTGAGCAGATCGGGCCGCAGATTGAATGTCACCCCAGTTTTCCGCAGCGGATCAATGTCGAGTTTGTTCAGGTGTTAAGCCCAACCGAGGTGATTCAGCGGACTTGGGAGCGTGGTGCCGGGGAAACCCTGGCTTGTGGCACCGGCGCTTCGGCGGTGACCGTCGCTGGCGTGTTGACCGGACGTACCGAGCGCAAGATTGTTAATCATCTGCGCGGCGGCGATTTGCAAATGGAATGGTTGGAAGAGGGGCCGGTGCTGATGACCGGACCGGCAGTGGAAGTTTTTTCGGGTGATTTCGACCCCAAGTAACAGACTGGAAATAAATGAAAGCCGTTCTTTTTGATCTGGATAACACCCTTTATCCGGCAGAGTGCGACCTGTTCTCTCTAATTGATGTGCGAATTAATCGCTACATGGAAGAGATCGTTGCCATTGATCCGACGCAAGTCGATGTTTTACGCCGTCGCTACTGGAAAGATTATGGAGCGACCCTGCAGGGCTTGATCCGTCATCACGCCATCAATCCGGAGGATTATCTTGATTACGTGCATGCGGTCGATGTCGGTAGCCGGGTTGCGGCGGATAGCGAGTTGCGCGAATCGATAGAGCAATTGCCGGTGCCCAGCTACGTTTTCACCAACGGTTCGCGCTGTCATGTCGACCGCGTGGTGACGGCTCTTGGTCTCGATGGCCTGTTCGTTGATGTCTTCGATATTCGTATCGCCGCTTACCAGCCAAAACCGAACCCCGATCCCTATAGGCAGGTGTTAGAGCGCTTGCAACTTCCCGGGGAGCAGTGCGTGATGGTTGAAGATCAGCCGCAAAACCTCAAAACCGCTAAGGATTTCGGCATGAAAACGGTGCTGGTCGCTAACACGGCAGATGTCGATGAGCAGCATTCCTATGTCGATGCCACACTGGCCCGACCGGCGGAGATTGGTTCCCTGCTGCGAAGTTGGGGGGGGCTGCCCTGATGGTCGCTACAGAGTCAATTGCAGCGATTCCATTGTTGATTGGAACCCATGTCTCGATCGCCGGTGGCATCGAAAAGGCGATTGCCCGTGGGGAAGCGATCGGTTGTCGCGCTATCCAGGTTTTTACCCGCAATGCCAGTCGTTGGCTGGCCAAACCGCTACAGCCTGAAGCCATTGCGGCATTTCGCGCCGCTCGGCAGGGTAGCGACATTGCCTATATTGCCGCTCACGACAGCTACCTGATCAATCTGGCCAGTCCTGATCAAACCCTGCGCGAAAAATCAATTGCCGCATTTATCGACGAAATGGAGCGTTGCGCTCTCCTCGGAATCGAAGCTCTGGTCATGCATCCCGGAGCGCACATGGGCGAAGGGGCCGCCTCTGGGGTGGCGACTCTGACCGACAGCTTTCAGCGGATTTTTTCTCAGGCACCGCGCGACGTTCGGGTGCTGGTGGAAAATACCGCTGGGCAGGGAACTTGTCTGGGGGCTCATTTTGAAGAATTGGCCGAGATTCTTGAACGGCTGCCGCAGGGGAATCTGGGGATCTGCTTTGACAGCTGTCATGCCTTTGCCGCCGGTTATGATCTGACCAGTGCCGACAGCTATGCCGCGGTGATGGCTGAGTTTGATCGTTTGATTGGGGCAGAAAGGTTGGCGCTCTTTCATCTGAATGACAGCAAAAAAGGACTGGGCTCGCGGGTGGACCGGCATGATCACGTCGGTCGTGGCTTGATTGGGCGTGACGGTTTTCAGGCGTTGATGCAGGATCACCGCTTTATTGGTTGCCCGAAGATTATGGAAACCCCACCGGGGGATGAGCATTGTGAGGACTTGGCCAATTTGGCTCTGTTGCGGACGTTAGCGGGCCGGAAAGCAGGAGGTGCCTGAGATGCGTGCCGTTGTGCAGCGGGTCAGCCGCGCCGGAGTGGCCGTCGATCAGCAGCGGATTGCCGAAATTAGTGGCGGCTTGCTGGTTCTGCTCGGCGTTGAGCAGGGGGACGATGAGCAGGCGGCTGACTACCTGGCGGAAAAGATTGCCGGGTTGCGGATTTTTGAGGACGACGCTGGTAAAATGAACCTGTCGGTGCTTGATTGCGCCGGCGACTTGCTGGTGGTCTCGCAGTTTACTCTACTGGCAGATTGTCGTAAAGGGCGACGACCCGGGTTCAGCCAGGCGGCGCCACCGGAGATCGCCGAGCCGCTGTGTGACTATTTTGTTGAGCGGTTGCGGCAACTGGGCGGTGCAGTGCAGACGGGAAAATTCCGGGCAGATATGGCGGTTGACTTGATCAATGATGGTCCGGTGACCATCATGCTCGATAGCCACCGCCACTTTTAGCAAAAGGAGCGCTGATGCGTATTTTGCTGTTTATCCTGCTGTTGACGAGCGTCGCTGTCTCCTCCGGCTGGGCAAAAATCTACTCCTGTCGTGATCGCAGTGGGCAACTGCATTACTCCGACAACCTGCAGGGCTTACCGGAAGTGTGTCTCGGTAAACAAACTGAGGTTAAGGCGGACGGTGCCGATCGCCTCAATATTGTGCCGCGGAGTCCTCAATCGTCGCAGTCGAGTGCCGAGTTTAATCGGAGTGTTCGGGCCGTCGAGCGTGAGCAGGCGAATGCCAAGCGACAATCTCTTCGTTTGCAGCAGCAGGTGGAAAAATTAATCAAAGAACTGCAAACGGCAACCTTGAAAAAACATAAAGCCAGGCGCAACGAGATCTATCGTTCGCGCCAAATTATCAATCAGGCGAATGCTGACATCGCCCGCGTGCGCGAACAAAAACAACAGCTTTTGCAAGAGCTTGAAGATGTCAGGTTGCCACGGAGAGAAAAAGAGCAGTTGCGAAGTTTGCTGGAGGGCATTGATGTGGAATAAAAAGGGCCCCCATTCGGGAGCCCTTTACTGATTCAGTGGCTTTAGAGTGCTTTTTGCAGCAACGCTTCAAGCTGGTTTTTCGGCACAGCACCGACCAGTTGGTCGACGATTTGACCGTCTTTAAACAGGATAATGGTCGGGATGCCGCGAACACCGTATTGGCCTGGGGTGGCCGGGTTCTCATCGACGTTGACCTTGCCGATCTTGACTTTGCCGTCATAATCCTCGGCAAGCTGGTCGACGACCGGAGCAATTGCTTTGCAGGGGGCACACCAGGTTGCCCAAAAGTCGACCAGAACGGGAACGGAAGATTTTAGGACTTCAGCATCAAAATTATCGTCAGTAAACTCTACAACTTTATCACCAGCCATCAGGTTCTCCTTTATCGGTGTTGGCTTCAGGGAAGCTAAATTCGTTAAGAATTAAGATTCAAATATATAGAACTTGTCGAAAAAATCAAGAAGCAATCAGTTTGGCAAGCCTGTTGCTTGACAGTCCGGGGGCAGCTCCATATCATGCCTGAACCGTTGAGGTGATATTTACTTGTGGCCTTCTTGTTCAAAGGTGAAAAATGAATCAAAAAATAGCTGCATCCTGTAGCCAACTGCAGGAATTATTGGAGAATTTCGGTCAGCGACAGGGGGACGAGCTGACCCGCTTGGCTCAGCAGGTGGCGGCTCTTTTTTCGAGTGGTGGCCAGTTACTGATTGCTGGAGGCGCGGCTTTTCAACCCGTTGTTCAGCTGTTGGCTGGCCATTTCACCTATCGTCTCGGTTTTGATCGGCCGGTATTGCCCGCAGTCGCTCTAGGCAGTGACCCGGTACTGGCGGCGGTTATGGCCAATAGTGGTCAGTCGGACCAGTTCTTAGTGCGTCATTATCGGGCGCTAAGTAGCGAGAACTCCTTTTTGTTGATCCTCAATGACGGGTCTGCCTCTGCCTCCTTACGGGCGTTGCGTGATGAGTTGTTGGACAATGAGCGCCCGGTGGCTTTGCTCACCTCCGAGAGCTTGACCGATCCCCTGTGCCGTGACGGAGTCGACATCTGTATCGATATTGGGACCTCTCTGCCCCCGCGCCAGTTGGAAGTTACTCTGTTTGCTGGGCAGTTGCTCTGTGAACTGGTTGAAGCAGAGCTGTTCGGAGTTTAAAGGCATGCCGACCGACACTGGTGACCTTTTTAATTATCCCTTAATGCTGAACCTGCGTGACCGACTGGTGGTGCTGGTGGGGGCCGGTACCGTTGGCCAGCGCAAGTTGGTCGGGCTGTTGCGGGTTGCTGCGCGGGTTCGGTTGGTTGATCCGCTGTTGGCTGATAATCCGCACCGTTCTGCGTTGGTGGAGTCGATCGGTCGGGCGTTTGAGCCTGATGATCTCAACGGGGCACTGTTGGTTTTTGCCTGTACCGACTCAGCATTGATTAATGTCCAGATTGTCACTGAAGCACGCCGCCGCCAGATACTCTGCTGTCGTGCTGATCAATCGGCGACGGGAGATTTTTCCCTGCCTGCCGTATTGCGCAGGGGGGCGCTGACCGTTGCTGTTTCGACCGGCGGGAGCTGTCCGGCTCTGGCCGCAGAGATTCGCGATCGTCTGGCCGTGCAGGTTTCTGACAGTTGGGGCTTTTCATTAGAGATTGTTTCGGCCGTGCGGCGAAAGTGGTTGACGGAACAGATTGACGACAAATATAATCAACAGGTTTTGCGCAGTTTTTGGGCAGAGCAATTGTTGCCGCTGATCGAGCAGGGCCGTTTGGCTGATATTGATCAGTTGTTGACAGAAACTTTTGGTGAAGAATTTTCTCTGGAGCGGTTGCCGCTGCAACTACCGGAAGGGATCTTATGAGTATAAATCCCCTGTTATTTAACGTGACCATGCTTATCTATCTGGTCGCGAGTATTCTTTATCTGCTTGGCATGATTGGCAAACGCCCTCAGGCCGGGCGGGCCGGACGCTGGGTTCTGGTTGCCGGGGTTGTTTTACATGCCGCCAGTTTTGGGGTGCGTCATGCGACCATTGAGGGGTTGCCGGTAACGACTTTGCACGAATCGCTGTCATTTTTCGCCTGGTGCTTGGTGCTGCTTTTTCTTTTGCTCGATCTGCGTTTTCGCTTGTCGGTGATGGGGGCTTTTGCCGCACCGCTGGCATTTCTGCTGATGCTCGCTAGCAGTATGAGTCCGGATATGGTGGTGCAACTCAATCCGATGCTCAGAAGTTGGCTATTTCCGGTGCATATCGCCTTTGCCTTTTTAGGCAATGCTGCCTTTGCCCTCTCTTTTGGCGCCGGTGTCATGTATCTGATTCAGGACCGGATGCTCAAAAGTAAGCGTTTTAATGGCATTTATCAGCTACTGCCATCACTCGACACCCTCGACAAGGTGAATTACACCTGCTTGAGTATCGGCTTTCCGCTGATGACCTTGGGGATCATCAGTGGTGCTTTCTGGGCGAACACGGTGTGGGGGACCTACTGGAGTTGGGATCCCAAGGAAACCTGGGCGCTGATTACCTGGATTTTGTATGCCGGTCTGCTGCACGGACGATTGACCGCTGGTTGGCGTGGTCGCAAAGCGGCGATCTGCTCGATTATCGGTTTTATCTTTCTCTTGTTCACGTTTCTCGGGGTTAATTTGCTGCTTGGGGGGCAGCATACCTTTGATGCGTTTACCAAACTTTAACCGGAGCTGACAGACAGACCATGAATATTGTTGTTGTGGGACTGAGTCACAAAACGGCTCCAGTCGAAATACGCGAAAAAGTAGCTTTTCCACCCACAGAGATGGAAGCCCCTCTGCAGCAGATGCTGGCTTTGCCGGCGATTGCCGAAGCTGTGATTGTCTCCACCTGTAACCGGGTCGAACTCTATGCCGCCAGCCGGACTCCCGAGGCCGCTGTCATTGAGTTGAAGAAGTTTCTTGCCGAGTTTCACCAGTTGCCGCTCGATAAGCTGAGCGAGCACCTCTATGTCTATGAAGGCGAAGATGCCATCCGGCACGTATTGCGGGTCGCGGCCAGCCTTGACTCGATGGTCGTCGGTGAGCCGCAGATTCTCGGCCAGATCAAAACCGCCTATGGTTATGCACGCGAGTTTAAATCCTCCGGCTTGATCCTCAATCGCTTTCTGCACAAGGCCTTCTCGGTCGCCAAACGGGTCCGCACGGAAACCGCGATCGCCAGCAATGCGGTCTCGGTCTCGTTTGCCGCGGTCGAACTGGCGCGTAAGATCTTTGATACCCTTGAGGGCAAGACCGTCATGCTGATCGGCGCCGGCGAGATGTGCGAACTGGCGGCAAAGCATTTTATCAATAACGGCGTCAGCAAGGTGTTGGTGACCAACCGGACCTTCGCCCGGGCGGAGAAATTGGCTGCTGAGTTTGATTGCGGCGTTGCCGTCTCCTTCGATAATTTCCGTGAGCAGCTGCACCGGGTTGACATTGTCCTTTCTTCCACCGGCGCCCCCGATTACGTGCTGGATGCAAAGAAGGTCAAAGAGGTCATCAAGGCGCGTCGTTATAAGCCGATGTTTTTGATCGATATCGCCGTACCGCGCGATATCGACCCGCTGGCCAACAAGCTGGATGGTATCTACCTGTATGATGTTGATGATCTGCAGGGCGTGGTGCAGGCCAACCTCAAAGGACGGAACAAAGAGGCGGCCAAGGCGGAAAAAATCATCGATGGAGAGATTCAGCAGTTCCAGAAGTGGATGTCGACCCTCGAGGTCAAGCCGACCATCGTTGCCCTGCGCCAGCGGCTCGATCAGGTGCGTAAGGCGGAACTGGAAAAGACCTTCTCCAATCTCAATGGATTGGGAGACAAGGAACGCAAGGCGGTCGAGGCGATGACCAATGCCATCGTCAACAAGATACTTCATCACCCGACCAATATCCTGAAAAAATCACAGAATGGCAGTGACGGCAATCTCTATATTGATGCCGTGCGAACGCTATTCGATCTGCCAGATAATACCGACCAGCAGCATCCTGACGCTGCTGAGGCGGACGACAAATAAAGGAGTTTTCTCATGGCCACACGCATTTTACGTATCGGTACCCGTGCTAGCGCACTCGCCCTTTGGCAGGCCAACTGGGTCAAGTCCGAGCTGGAAAAAAAATATCCCGACCTGCAAGTCACTCTGACAAAAATTAAGACCCAAGGGGATAAGATCCTCGATGTGCCGTTGGCGATGGTCGGTGGTAAGGGGCTGTTCGTTAAGGAAATTCAGGAGGCGATGCTGCGTAATGAAATCGATATCGCTGTCCATTCGATGAAAGATGTGCCGACCTTTTTTCCTGAAGGAACCGGGCTGCGCTGTATCACCGAGCGGGAAGATCCACGCGATATCGCGGTGCTTAAAAAAGGGTGCAAGAGCTTTATGGATATCCGCCAGGGCGGCCGCATCGGCACCAGCTCGTTGCGCCGCAAGGCCCAATTGCTGAACATGCGTCCCGATCTGGAGATGATCGATATCCGTGGCAACGTGCAGACCCGCATTAGCAAACTGACCGACGATAATCTGGATGCGGTGATCCTGGCCGCTGCCGGGATGCATCGACTCGGCTTCGGCGAGCAGATCGGTGAGTACTTCGAGCCGAAAACCTGTCTGCCGGCGATCGGTCAGGGAGCGTTGGGGCTGGAGAGTCGTCTCGATGACGATGTTACCAATGACCTGATCGACTTTTTCAACCATCCGCCGACCGCCTGTGCGGTCAATGCCGAGCGCGCCGTGCTCTCGACCCTCGAAGGAGGTTGTCAGGTGCCGATTGCCGCTTTCGGTACCGTCACTGGAGATCAGCTGGAATTGACCGGCCTGGTCTCTGATGTCCTGGGTACGCAGATGCTGAAACGGGCCGTCACTTGTCACGTCGATCAGGCGGTGGAAACTGGCGTCGCCTTGGCTAAGCAGTTGCTCGCAGAGGGCGCCGGACCGATTCTCAACGAGGTCTACGGCTGTAAAACCTTTGCGGATAAGGACTGAAACCTTTGACATCTGGAAAGGTTTATCTTGTCGGTGCAGGGCCGGGTGATCCCGGCCTTTTGACCTTGAAAGGGCGGGACTGTCTGGCGCAGGCCGATGTGGTCATCTACGACTATCTGGCCAACCCGCTGCTGCTTGGGCACGCGTCAGAGAGCGCCGAGCGGATCTACGTCGGTAAGGTGCGCGGCAATCATCATCTGCCGCAGGAACAGACCAATGCCCTGCTGGCGGAAAAGGCTGCGGCCGGTCTGCAGGTGGTGCGTTTGAAGGGCGGCGACCCCTATATTTTTGGGCGTGGTGGCGAAGAGGCGGCTTACTTAAAAGAGCGGGACATTCCCTTTGAGGTGGTACCGGGGGTGACCGCCGGTTTTGCCGCCGCCGCTTACGCCGGGATTCCGCTGACCCACCGTGACGTCACCACCAGCCTGGCGCTGTTGACCGGTCATGAGCGACCGGAGCGCAAGCTGTCCAGTCTTGATTGGGAAAAACTGGCGACCGGCCTCGGTACGTTGATATTTTACATGGGGATGGCCAACCTTAAGCAGATCAGTGAACAGTTGATTAAGCATGGCCGTGCCGCTGATACGCCGGTGGCGGTGGTGCAGTGGGCGACCCTGCCGCGCCAGCGCACCCTGGTGGGGACGCTGGAAACCATCGTCGACGATATCGCCCGGGAAGGGCTTGAGCCGCCGGCGGTGATTATTATCGGTGAGGTGGTTAAATATCGTGAGGAGCTGCGCTGGTACGATAACCTGCCGCTGTTCGGCAAGCGTTTTCTGATCACTCGGCCGCGCGTTCAGGCAGCCCCTTTTGTCAAGCTTCTGCAGCAGCAGGGCGCCGAGACGATCTGTATTCCGACTATCGAGATTGTTCCGCCGGAAGATCTGGCGCCGCTCGATCAGGCGTTGCAGGAGCTGTCCGGGTTCGACAGTTTGATTCTGACCTCGGTCAATGGCGTCGCTGCATTTTTTGAACGCTTGGCGGCGCAGCAGTTGGACTTGCGCAGTCTGGCCGGCGTGCAGTTGATTGCCGTTGGGCCGAAAACCGCCCAAGCGCTGGAACAACGTGGGCTGCGTCCCGATTTGATCCCAGCCCGTTATCAGGCCGAAGGGTTGGTCGAAGAGCTGCTGGAGCAAGGGGTCAAGGGCAGGCGGATTCTTTATCCGCGGGCCGAGATTGCCCGCACCTTGATTATCGATAAACTTGGCGAGGCCGGAGCCGAGGTGGTTGCGCCGGTGGCCTATCGGACCATCCGACCGACCGGCAAGGAAGAGATGATTCGCCATCTGCTGGACGCCGGTGAGCTGGACGCCGTCTGTTTCAGTTCCTCATCTACCTTTGATAATCTGGTGGCGATGTTTGGTGACGAGTTGTCAGAGCTGCAAGGCCGCGCAGAGTTTTTCTCCATCGGCCCATTGACCTCAAAGACCATCCGCAAGCATGGTTTTGAGGTGGCGTTGGAACCGGAAAAATGGACGCTCGACGATCTGGTTAGTGCCATGGTTGAGTATTATAACTAGCAATCGTAGGGGCGACCTATGCCTCGCCCCTACATCCGTAACTAAAGGAGACCGCACATGTATTTCCCCAGCTATCGACCTCGCCGCATGCGGCGCAACGCCAATATCCGTCGTATGGTGCGTGAAACCCATCTGCATGTCGAAGACCTGATCTACCCGATGTTCAGCGCCTTCGGTGAGAATATCAAAAAAGAGATCGTCTCGATGCCGGGGATCTATCAGCAGTCGATCGAGAATATCGTCGCCGAAGCCAAAGAGGTCTATGAACTGGGTATCCCCGCGGTGATCCTGTTCGGTATCCCGGAGGCAAAAGATGCCG
The DNA here is from genome assembly GCF_055389805.1 of Desulfuromusa ferrireducens. NCBI lineage: Bacteria > Pseudomonadati > Thermodesulfobacteriota > Desulfuromonadia > Desulfuromonadales > Geopsychrobacteraceae > Desulfuromusa > Desulfuromusa ferrireducens. The sequence goes on along the minus strand of NZ_AP042415.1, from coordinate 329,797 downwards.
TTGGCAGTGATGCCTACAGCGATACCGGCATCATTCAGAACACCATTCGCGCGATTAAAGAAGCAGTACCTGAGTTAACGGTGATCACCGATGTCTGCTTGTGTGAGTACACCGATCACGGCCACTGCGGGATCATTGAGAACGAGGATGTGGTCAACGATGCGACCTTGGAGCTGCTGGCCAAAGAGGCCCTTTCCCATGCCCAGGCTGGCGCCGATATCGTTGCGCCCTCTGACATGATGGACGGTCGGATTGCCGCTCTACGCGATATGCTCGATGCTAACGGTTTTGAGCATATTCCAGTGATGAGTTATGCCGTCAAATATGCCAGTGCTTATTATGGTCCGTTTCGCGATGCCGCTGATTCGACTCCGCAGTTTGGTGATCGCCGTTCCTATCAGATGGATCCGGCCAACCGCATGGAAGCACTGCGCGAAGCCAATCAGGACGTCGCCGAAGCGGCGGATTTTTTGATGGTCAAGCCGGCATTGGCGTATCTGGATATTCTCCGTGAACTGAAGGATAACTTTGATTTGCCGTTGGTCGCTTACAACGTTTCCGGCGAATACAGCATGGTTAAGGCCGCCGCCGAAAAGGGTTGGATCGATGGCGATCGGGTGATGATGGAAACTCTGCTCGGCATGAAACGCGCCGGTGCCGATTTGATTATCACCTATCACGCCAAGGAGGCGGCTCAGCAACTAAACGGCTGAGTTTTTAGCCATTGATGAGTACAGAAGAGGGGCTGCCGCAAGGCGGCCCCTCTTTTTGTGCCTGTAGGCAAAACGCTTTTTTCTTTTTGCGGGGGGGGGTGAATCTGCAGGGAGGCTATTTTTCGTTGGATTTGTTGTGACGAAAAGCAAACCGCGATGAATTTATGTATAGTTTACACGTGTCGATGCACATCCCCGTAAGCTCTGCCGGGTATCTTTCAGCTCCAGTGAAACACCTGAGTAGATAGCGAGGTGTTGATTGAAAAACAAGCGGGACTTGAAAATAAACGCACTGGTTTTTTCGACGCTGCTCTTTATTGTCATCTTTGCTGTCGGTTGGTACGCTGCGGGAAAATATCAGCAGTCTCTCGCAAAGGAACGTCATCTGCTTATCGTGGATGAGTTGCGTAACAAAGCCAATGCGATTGAGCAGGCGATCAATACCCGGTTGTCACTTCTTTATGGGGTACGGGCCTTTGTCAATGCCACCGGCCACCTGTACGAGAGCGCGCCCGATGAGTTTGCCCGTGAGTCCAGTCTCTACCTGCGAATCATGCATCAAAATATTCCTGATGTTCGTTCCGTTTCTATCTCACCCGATGCGATTCACAAATATATCTACCCTCTTACCGAACGAACCCGCAAAACCCTCGGACACAACCTGTTAACAGATAAGCGGGCGCATGTCCGTGACAAGGTTAAGCAAACGATTGCCAGCGGCTTAATCGGCTTGAGCGGGCCATACCGGCTTCGGCAAGATGGAACCTTGGCGCTTATTGCCCGGCTGCCGATTTATCGAGACCAAGTATTCTGGGGGCTGACGGCCATGGTGGTTGAGATTGCACCTATTTTAGCCGATTTGCATTTGCTTTCCTCGGGGCTCGGGAGCGCAGATTTTGCCCTTCGGGTGAAGGGGGGGAGGGTTTTTTATGGACCTCCCCGCATCTTCGAAAAAAGTTCATACGTGCAACCGATTACTCTTCCGGATGGGCAATGGGAGCTTGCGATCCTCGTCGATGAAGATGGTTACGCTAAAGGTTTGGCGTGGATTCTGCGTGTTTTGAACGCGGTGATGTCATTACTGTTGGGGGCGCTGTTTTATGTTCTTGGCAGTCGCCAGAACTTTTTGCAGCACAAAATCGATACGGCTCTGGCAGAGGCCGCAGAAGAAAGAGTTCTGGCGGAGCAAAGTGAAAAACGCTTCCAGCAGCTCATCAAGCAGGCCCCCATCCCGCTCTGTATCGTTGACCCGGATGGAGTCATTACCTATTTCAATGATCGCTTCAATGAACTCTTTGGCTACAGCCACGCCGATGTTCCGACGTTAACCGAGTGGTGGCAACTTGCCTATCCGGACCCGACCTATCGTTCCTGGGTCCTCGAAACGTGGAACGCTGCAATCGAAAAAGCTGCCAGGGAGGGGACTGACATCGAACCGGTCGAGTACCAGGTAACCTGTAAAAACGGAGAAGTTCTGACCGTCGAAATATCAGGGATTACTTTTGACGAGATGTTTTTGGCGACCTTTATTGATCTGACTGATCGGAAAAAAGCGGAAGCGGAATTAACCAGGCATCGCGATAATCTCGAAGAAATTGTTCAGGAACGAACCCGGGAAATTCAACGGGCTCTCAACCTCATGGCCGGTCGTGAGGTGCGTATGGCGGGTTTGAAGAAATCGATAAAAATATTGCGCGAACAATTGATCGCAGCGAAGCAGGTTCCATTGGTTGATGACTCTTATCGAGATGGACAAGAGTAGTCAGTGGATAAGGGGAGTATTGTTTAGGCGATAATCTGGTTACCTGTGCCTCAGGTTTGCACGGAGCAAGGTTTGCCGGAAATGGTAACCCTTGCTCCGTCAGTGACCGTCGCTGAAAGCATCTGTTCGCCGTTTCTGCTGGTATTTAGCGTCCATCTGTTTTACTTTGCCTGCCTGTCCTGATTTATCGCCCCAAACAAATAGGTTGCTGATTTAATGCCCGAATATACTGTCGATACCCTGGCAAACGGTGTGCGCCTCGTCACCGTGCCGATGCCGCACCTGCATGCTGCAGAATTGGTCTGTTACCTGGCGGTCGGTGGTCGCAATGAGCCATCGGAACTGTCGGGGATTTCTCATTTTCTGGAGCACATGGTTTTCCGCGGCACCGACGAATATGCAAATAGTACCGCGCTGGAACGTGCTTTTGAAGCGATTGGCGGGTCGGTCAACGCGTCTACCGATGCTGAGAATACCTGTTTTCATTCTCGCCTGCATCCCGATTACCTGGCAGAAGGAGTCGCACTGTTCGCTTCGATGCTGCGTCGTCCCCGTTTCAATGATATTGACCTCGAGCGGCGGATCATTCTTGAAGAGGCGCGCGAGGACTATAATGAAAAGGGTGTGCAGATCAATCTGGATAATCTGATGGTCGGTTTGCTCTGGCCGGGACACCCGCTGGGCGAATCATTGATCGGTACTCCCGAAACTCTGGCGCGTATTGATCTGGCAACACTGAAGGATTACTATCGCCGCTGGTATGTTCCGGAGAACCTGGTGATCTCCGGTTGTGGCCGCGTCGATCGAGAGCAGTTACTGCGTCTGGTCGACGAGCAGTTTGGTGATTGGCAAGGGCCGGCTCTCACGCCGCTTGTCGCAGCGCCTGAGGTGGTGCCTGCCGAACCGGAGTCTTGTTGGGTGTTCGATTCCGATTCACAGGTCAGCCTGCAACTGGCGTTTCGCCTGCCGGGTCGTCAGGATTCGCGGATGTTGTCGCTGCGGCTGTTGCGGCGACTGCTTTCTTGGGGGGGCGGTGCGCGCTTGCCGTTGCGGTTGCGGGAAGAACTGGGCCTGACCTACGCCGTCGAGGCGAATTGTTCAATGATGGCCGATGCCGGATATCTGGCCATCGATATTGCCGTGGCACCGGAAAATCTGCAGCAAGCGGTCGCTGAATTATTGAAAGTTCTCAAAGAACTGTGTGAACAGCCGGTCCCGACTGAAGAACTGCAGGCCGTCGTGCGCAGTTATCTGTTTGATCTCGATTTTTCCCGTGATCAGACCGAGGCGATGGCAGTGCGTTACGGTTGGGGATTGCAGGCCGACTACCTGCGGACCCTGGAACAGGACTGTGCCGAGATTAAGCCATTGACTGCCGCGCAGTTGCAGCAGGTTGCGCGTGACCTGTTGTGTCGTGTCGGCATGAAGCTGGTTGCCGTCGGCCCTTGGACCGAGGCCGACAAGCAGGCCGTTGAGCAGCTGCTCAACGACTTCTGATCAGCTGACCCTGATGGTTTTATAGAGAAAGTTTTTAAAGCGGAAGAAGGTTTTGCGTCCCTCTGCCGAACTGTCGGCTGGATCGCAGGCATTAAGCAGGCGGGCCAGTTTCGGCATGCTGTTCGCTCCCTGCCGGCGTGCTTCCTCAATGACCTTTAACACCACCTCTCGAGTAATCTCTTTTTGCGAATAGGGTTGATAGACAGCCTGCCAGAAATCCTGCTCTTGCTTGGCAATTTGTTGCATGATCCCTTCACTGATCTGTATTTCCAGTGTTTGCCTGCTGTCGCCGGGGAAATTGGTGCTGTGCGGCTGCAACGCGCCCTCTATCCCGTCAGCGCCAATCACCTTCCCGGAGCGGAACAGCATCGCCCGCAACAGGATGCTGCGTAGTTCACGCATGTTGCCTGTGTAGTGATGCTGTGACAGAAGTTGTTTGGCTTGCGGGCTGAGGGTCGGCGCTTCGTCGGTGCTTTGTTCCGGGCGGCGGTAGACCTGGAACAGCCGGCCGAGAAAGTGAACTGCCAGGTCGGGGATATCCTCGCGCCGTTGATTGAGTGACGGGACTTCGATAATCAATTCCGAGAGGCGGTGATAAAGATCTTCGCGGAAGGTCCCTTCGGCAATCAGTTGGCGCAAGTCGCGGTTGGTCCCGGCAACCAGCAAAACTTGCGAGTGGCGGGTGATGTTTTCCCCCAAGCGGACGAATTCGCCGCTGTCAAGGAAGCGCAACAGCTGAACCTGGGTTTTGGGGTCGGCATCGCCGATTTCATCAAGAAAAACGACGCCGCCGTGGGCTTCTTCGAGGATACCGCGGCGGTCGGTATGGGCACCGGTGAAGGCCCCGCGCTTGTGGCCGAATAGCTCCGAGTAGGTCAGTTCGCCGCTGTAGGCCGCAATGTTGGATTTTTTCAGTGACAAGGTGCCATGCCCCGGCAAAAGTTCGCTATAGATGCGATTCAGTTGGGTGAATAGGTTGTTAAACAGGAATTCCTTGCCGGCACCGGTTTCGCCGGTGATCAGGATCGACGGCAGGCCGAGAGATTCCCCTAGGTCGTTCGTATCCGGATGCTTCCACATCGCCAGCCGCTGGCAGAGTGGCGGGGTGATTTTTTGGATGGTTTCGATAATCGACTGGGTCTTTTCCGAATTACCGATGATGTTGCCGAGCCGATAGGACGAAATGCTCGGATCTTTGTAGTCGACATCCTGCCGCAGCCGATCAATTTCACTGGTTAACTTATCGATTTTTTGCAGAATGGCCAGATGGTGGCCAATCATCCGTTCGATAATCAGCAGGATGCGGCGATGCTCACCGGTAAAGTAATGCGGACGCAGGCTGTCGAGGCAGATTACCGCTAACACTTCCCCATCATAGATGATCGGCACAGCGATTTCACTACGGATTGCCGCGGTGACCTGTAGATACGATTTGTCGGAGTCTTCGCTATTGTGGGTATCGGCTAAAATGGCCGGTTTTCCCGAGGCCGCCACCGAGCCGGTTAAGCTGCGTTGCTCTTCTGGTAGCTCCCGGCCGCCGACGCGAATCGGCGGGATATCTTTTTTCAGCCAGTCTTTGTTCTTTGCCCCGACCAGGTTGCCGTTGGCATCTTCAACCAGCAGCCAGCGTTCCCCCTCATTCTTGCGGACCAGCGCGATACTGCCGGTATCGGCACCGATCAATTGCGTGGCCTTGGAGAGGACCCGGCGTAAAAAGGGGCGCAGACCGTCACTGGATTGTTGTAGCAGGTCGCCGATTTCAGAAAGGATCTGTACTTCGAGGTGCTCATCACCAATTTCCTGCACCACGCGTTGCGCCATTTCGGCGTGGGATTCGAGCAGGCCGCGTTCGAAGGGGGTGAACTGGTGATGTTCTTTGGTGTAGTAATTGACCAGACAGACAACGCGTCGCGTTTGTTTGTCGAAACGGGGCACCATATAGAGTGACTTGAGCCCCAGATCCTCGGTAAGAAACTGTTTCTGCAGGGTTTCTGTCGCCAAGTCAGAGATGTAGAGCGGCGACAGCAAGCTTTCATCGATGATGACTCCGGCCCGGTCGATAAAGCGTGACACCAGCGATTGCCCCGGGCTTAAGTTGATCAGTCGCTCCTGTTTGTAGAGCTTGCCGGCCTCTTTTTCCTTGGAATAGGCGGCCAGGATCTGCAGGGTCCGTTCCCCTTCCTCTTCTGCCGGAATCGGCACCAGCACCGATGCCAGGGCGACTTGGTCGATCAGGCGGGCCGCCGACTTGACCATGAAAAGGGCGGCTTCACGTTTTTTGGCTTCATCAACCCGTCTGGCTAACTGCAACTGCTGGTGATATTTTCGTGCCCGATTAAGGGTTTGGGTGATGGTCGAGAGCAGCTGACGCAACTGATGTAGTTCCGTATCTGTGGGGAAATGCTTAGACTGGCTGCGGTCGAGGCAGAGAACCCCGATCGGACGTCCTTGATGCGTCAGCGGGATCAGGTAGCTGGCCCCGGTCAGCCTGGTTCCGGGGCTGGTCGGCATGTCCTCCGGGTGGGTCGTCAGGTCGGCGATGGCCAGTTCGTCCTGTTGCTGATAAACCTGCGAGACTAGGAATGTATCATTGTTGATCGGGAATGATTTTTCTTCTACTTGGCCGACGTTGCCTCCGGAAGCCGCAACGCAGGTGAGAGCTCCCTTGGTCAGGTCCTCCAGGTAGATGCGGCAGCCCCCTTCAGGGATCAGTAGCTGAATCCCTTCGATCAGGCTGTGCAGGATCTCTTCCAGGTTTTCCTTGCCGAAGCGATCAATCTTCTCCAGAAGGTGTTCTAACTGTGGTGCTGCTGATTGCGGCATGTCTGCTCCGTGGGTAAGTACATTTTTTACTCACGCGAGTATATCTACGTCGCACCGGGCTGTCAAAGATTCCAAGCTATTCCAATCTGTTGAGCTGACAACTTCATTTTTTTTGTTATTATAGTGAGTTGCTTGTTATTGGCGCCAATGGGGGTGTTTATGCGAATTCTGTGTTTGTTGATGCTGTTGTTGCTCTGTCCCTTTGCTGCTTTTTCGGCTGATGTCGCCGGGACGGTAAAAATGCTCACTGGGGAAGTGCTGCTCGATCGGCAGGGGCAGTCGTTTGTGGTGGTCGTCGGGATGCCTATCTATGTGGAAGATCGTTTGCTGACGATGAAGGACAGCAGTGTCGGTTTGATTCTGCAGGATGACACAACGTTGTCGATCGGGCCTGGGAGTGAGCTGCTGGTTAAGGATTTTATTTTTGAGCCGAAGCAGAATCGTTTTTCCTTGGTCCTGAAAATGTTCAAGGGAACTTTTCTTTATATGTCCGGCGTGATCGGCAAGCTGGCTCCCGAGTCAATCCGCCTGGAGACGCCAGACTCGACAATTGCTGTCAGGGGGACGCGGTTGTTGGTCAAAGTATCACCTTGATTTATGCCGTTTTATTTATTAGCCGTTGCTTTGGGGAGGGGTCATGAGTGGTGCTCCTGTTGTTCTGTTAGTCATTTTTATCGCCGGTATCCTGTTTGATTCTGGAAATGAAAGCCAGGTTGTTCTTCTGCCGGATCCGGATGGTTCGGTCGGTGCGGTTGAGGTGATCACCGAAGGAGGCAAGGCTCTACTGACCGAAGCCGGGCAAATGACCAAGGTCACTGGCGTTGGTCGGGCGCCATCTGTCCCGGTCGTCCTCAGCGAGAAACAGATCCAGCAGGATTTTGCCGAAGTCTTTGCCGTCGAACCTCCAGCGCCGATCAAGTTCCTGCTCTATTTTGAGCAGGGAAATACCCAATTGGTTGCTGCTTCTGAGCAGCAGCTAGCGAAGATTCTGACGGCGATGGAGCAACGCCAGTCTTACGCCGTCGGAATTTATGGTCATAGTGACCGAACCGGATCTGATGCCTATAATTTGCAACTTTCAGCACAGCGGGCGGCGGCTATTCGAGATCTGCTTGTGGGTCATGGTGTTAAGCCTCAATTTATGGATGTAGCGTCCCATGGCGAGGGGAACCCGCTGGTGCCGACCATCGATGGCGTTGCTGAGCCCAGGAACCGCCGGGTTGAAGTCATTGTTCGATAGTTGCTGGTGTCGCCGGTGAATTTGCGTAGGGAAAAGTCGGTTGTGCAACGTTTAAGCTCATTGCGTCAGGGTCGCTTTCGCTTGGTGTGCTGTGGTTTGTTGACGACGATTGTCGCGCTACTGTTTCTTTTCTACCCTCCTGAGTTATTGCGCTTTTTTGATTATCGTACTTTTGATCTCCTCCTTTCTGGCGCACCCACCCAGAAAATCAATCATCGCCCGGTTGTTGTTGCTATTGATGAGCAAAGTATTGCTCATTTTGGGCAGTGGCCTTGGCCCAGATACCGCTTGGCGCAGCTTGTTGATGCTCTTCGGTTGCAGGGAGTTTCGGCCATCGGCATTGACCTGTTGATGCCGGAAGAGGATCGGACCTCCCCGGATGTTATCTTGCGTGAGAGGCAGCGTGACCTCAATGAAGAACGATCGCTTGGTCGGGGCGGGCAATTAGGGCCCAGCAATGATGAAATTCTGGCTGCCGCCATCGCTTCGGCGCCGGTGGTGCTCGGTTTTAAATTTTTGACCGCAGCGGAAAGTTCCGCTGCGCAGCAGATTTCATTGGGACCGAACGTTGGAATTGTAGTGCGCAATGAACGTGCCGGACAATTCCCTTTGCTTGAACCTGCCGGAGTTTTGAGCAACCTTGATCTGCTGACCGGCGCGGCAGCGAAAACGGCCTTCACCAACGCTGCCCCCGATCGCGATGGCGTTGTAAGGCGGCTGCCAATGATCCAGCAGTATCGAGGGCTCTATTATCCGAACCTGGCGCTGGCGACGGTGCAGAAAGCACTGGGGGAGGATCGGGCACGCTTGGATGTGTTGGCGCAGGAGGCTATTCTTTCTTGGAACGACAACCTGATTCCTTTGGATCGTCGTGGAAATATGCTGATCGGCTTTTCTTCGACCGCGCCATTTCGCTATGTATCGGCAACGGAACTTTTGCTGGGGACAATGCCCCCTGACGATCTCGCGGGGCAGGTGGTGTTTATTGGTGCCGTGGCGGCGGGTTTGGGTGATCGTCATGTGGCTCCGCTGGATCGAGACCTTGCCGGGGTGAAAATTCACGCCGTAGTTGCTGCTAATTTGTTGAATCGGCAGTGGTATTCTCACCCCGTTTGGGCGCGCGGGGCAGAACTCTTCAGTATTGTCCTGTTTGGGGGCCTCTCAACCTGGTTGCTGAGTTGCTATAATTTACGTTTCCCTTTGCTGCTCATTTTGTTTGCCGTGGTTGGTATTTCCTGGGGCTCAGTTGGACTGTTTCATGCTGAGCGTTACTTTGTCTCGCCGACGCTGCCGGTCCTTGTTCTTTTAGCTAACGCTGCTTTGTTGGGATTGCTGAGATATGGTGTTGCCGCAAATCACTTGCGCCACAGAAACCGTGATCTGCTGCAGGCGCAGGACGCGACCATTGTCAGCTTGACGACCTTGGCGGAAACCAGAGACAGTAATACCGGAACGCATATTTTACGCACCCAACGCTTTGTTCATGTCTTGGCGACGCAATTACATAAGGAGTCGGCATACAGTTCTGATATTTCCGCTGAAGATGTGGAGATGTTGTTTTTATCTGCTCCGTTACATGATATCGGCAAGGTCGGTATCCCCGATAAAATCTTGTTGAAAACGGGAACGTTGACGGATGAAGAAATTAAGATCATGCGTGAACACCCGCAACTCGGAGCGATGGCGCTGGCGCGGACTGCGGCGGCTTTGGGCGATCCCGAAAATTATGCATATCTTCACTATGCCCGACAAATGGCAGAAACTCACCACGAGCGTTGGGATGGGTCCGGTTATCCTTTTGGCCTGGAAGGGCAGGGGATTCCGCTCGCGGGACGACTGATGGCTCTGGCGGACGTATATGATGCGCTTGTCAGCGACCGGGATTATAAGGAAACAAGTTCGCATGAAGAGGCTCGCGAATACATTGTTTCCATGTCCGGACAGCTTTTCGATCCGGAAATTGTTGCCGCTTTTGTTGGCTGTGAAGATGTTTTTTTTCAGATCACGAAGGAATATCGTGATGAACTGTTGTCGTAAACTTGACATGTTTTATCTTGCAGGATGTGTTTCTTTTTGAGCGAAACGCATTGTTTTTCTCGTTAATTTTATGTTTAGTTTCTAACCTTCCCGCGGGTGAAGCCATTTTTCGACCAATTGTTTGAGGAGTCTTATGCGTTTTGTGTAAGCTCGTGTCTATGAAAATCGTCCTTTTTCCGGTCGGTTGACCTTTTGTCGTGGGTAATTCTTCGTCGGATGTTAATGAGATGATTTGCTCTCCTTAATTAGTCCTTCGATCTGACCAGGCATGTGCCTAAGTGCCTGAATATTAAGTGAAATTATCTATTTTCCGGTTGAAGGTGTGGCTGCTTTCGTTCATAATGACATAGGCTATGTCACGCTGGTAATTGGGGGGCTTGTCGCCAACGAGTCCAGATAGAAGTATTTCAATTGTTCTGGTTGTTATGGTTTGTTCGGAAGTTGAATTTTGCGAACTAGATGTCAATCGTCTGTTTTGCATGCCACAAATTTTGGTGAACTTGATCGAAGCCTGTCTTTCCGGCGAGAGTGCGCAAAGTTTAGCCGAGATTGTCTTGCAGGATGCTGCCCTTTCGGCAAAAGTCATCCATGCGGCCGACAAAAGTCATGGCGGCATGTTGGATCCTGTGGAGCCGGTGACATCCGCTATTCAGCAATTGGGTGTTCCGGTTGTTACCGGGATAGCGCTGCAATCCGCCAAACAGATTGTCGCGCACGATTTTTCCCCAGCGGCATTGGTTTATTTGAACGGACTGTGGTTTTCGTCGCAAGTTGCCGCGAAGGTCGCGCGCTGTTTGGCGCCCACCGTTGGTTATGCCCATGTCGAAGAGGCTCAGCTCAGTGGTCTGTTTCTTAATCTCGGCATGCATGCGCTGTTTTCCACCTATGGCGATGCTTATGCTGCTCTAGCGGTAGAAACCTCGAGTAACAGTGAGCTTTGTCAGCGGGAACAGGAACAGTACCAGACCGATCATCTGCAGGTTGCTGAAGGGTTGATCAAACCCTGGCAGATCGATTCGTTTTTAATCGATGCGATCCGCTTTTTACATATCGATATCAGCCAAATTGAGAACAGCAGCCAGCTGCTGAAAATTACACGTTTGGCGCAGCAGTTTTGCCAATACCCGCGGCAGCTGAGTTCCGAATCCGAAGCCTTGGCTGAGCGACTGTTTCAGTTTCGTCAGAGTGAAATCGAATACTTGTTTTCCTGGGCGCAAGAGTCATATCAGTCGCAGATCGTGGCCTTGGATGATCCACAACAGTTACACGCTGATCTGAAAAGCGCGCGTGATCGTCTCATCGAGCTGATTTTTGCCATTGCTGATCAGGAAGGTGCACGGGCCCGTCTGGCCAGTAGCAGTCATCCCGAAACTCTGGTGCGCGATGCCCGTGATCTCTATCTGGAAAACAGCGCCGCGAGTGAAGCGGTATTTTTACTGATTGATCATAAAAACAACCAACTCTGCGGAATTGTCGCACCTGGACAGGCGCGCTTGATCGGCGAATTAAAGGTGCCGCTCGATGCCTCAGCCAGTCTGGTTACACAGGCGCTGATCAAGGGCGAGGTGGTTAACAGTTTTGCCGCGCAACAGCCGCTGACGGTGACTGACCGGTTGCTGCTGCGAATCTGCGCTAGTCAGGGAATTATCTGTCAACCTTTTCGCCTTGAAGGGCAGATGCTCGGGGTAGTGGTTCTGGGCGTCGAGTCTGAGCAATCCCTGTCATCTCTGCAGAGCTTGCGTTTGCAAATGTTTGCTCAGGTGGTCAGTGATGCTCTGGCCCTGCTGACGGCTGGAGGGCAAGACCGGTGGGCAGAAGGGGGCACTGTGTTGCGCCGGGTCAGCCACGAGTTGAGCAATCCGCTGACTATTATCAGTAATTACGCCGAAGTCTTGAACCATCTGCTGGCGGACAACGATAATCGTGAGTTGCCAGAAGCGATTAAACGCGAAGTGCGGCGCATTGATGATATCCTGAACTATTATCTCAACCAGCAGGAAATGCCGCGCTTCCCGGACCAGAATGTCAATCTCAATCAGTTGGTCCATGAAGCGGTGGCCGCATTGGATGAATCCGATTTGCAGCCCCGTGAGATAAAAGTCAGCTTCAATTTGAAGGATGAGCTGGAGACACTGGCCACCAATGGGGTGCTGGTCAAGCAGATCCTGGTTAACCTGCTGAAAAATGCTGCGGAAGCGGTTGCTGCCGGTGGTCTGATTCGTTTGACAACGCGGGACAGCTATTGTTCTGATGGCGGTCGTTACGCTGAGGTTGTGGTTGCGGACAATGGGCCCGGTGTCGACCAGAAGATCCAGAGCAGACTGTTCAGCCCGGTCGTCAGCACCAAGGGGGCTGGGCATGCCGGTGTCGGTTTGAGTATCGTTAAGGGAATGGTTGAAGATTTGGGGGGGCGGATCAGCTATCAAAGCTCAGCCGATTCGGGGGCCGGTTTTCATTTGCAGTTACCTTGCGGAGAGAGTACTTCTCCGGTTGCGGAGCAAGGCTAGGGGGGATTTTGCGAGCAAGAGCTAACGACGGGGTTCCACCCCCGGATATTGTCGGACGATCGCATGTGCTGATTGTGGATGACCAGTTACCGCTGCTTGAAAGTTTGCGGGCGCTGTTGCGGATTAGCGGCTATCGGATTGAGATGGCGACCAGCGGTGCTGAGGCGCTCGATAAGTTGCAGCAGCAAAGCTATAACCTGGTGCTGCTCGATCTGCAGATGCCGGGGCTGGATGGCCACGAGGTGTTACGCTTTATCCGGCAGCATGAAATAGATGTTGAAGTCATTGTTGTCAGTGGCGAGTCCTCCTTTTTTGCCGTTAAGAGTGCGTTGCGTAACGGTGCCTACGATTTTATCCGCAAGCCTTATGAACCGGAAGAGCTGCTAACAACGGTTAAAAATGCCCTGGAACATTATTGGCAGGCGCGCCAGTTGCTTCGTACCCAACTCACCCTGCATGAATCAGAGCGGATGCACCGCTTCATCGTCAATAATTCACCTGACTTTATCTACATGCTTGACGCGCAGGGGGATTTTACCTACGTCAATGAAACGGTTGAGGAGTTGCTCGGTTACAAGCGCAACGAATTGATCGGCAGTCATTTTTCCAAGCTGATCCACCCGCACAATGCCGATGATATCTATACCTATTTCAGCGAACATCGCGCCGGTGAGCGGGCAACCAGTAACATCGAAATCAGGTTGCTGGTCAATCAGGCCAGCGAACGGGTTGAATGCCTCGATAATTACGAGTTGATTGTCGAACTGAATGCCATCGGCATGTACGAAAATGATGAAAATGGCACGCGATCCTTTATCGGAACGCTCGGTTGTGCCCGTGATATCACCGCGCGCAAGCGTTCAGAGGCGCATATCAGTTATCAGGCCTATCACGATTTACTCACCAGTCTGCCGAATCGAGTCCTGTTTAACGACCGCATCAGCCAGGTGTTTGCCCATGCCCGTCGCAATGAGCAGAAATTTGCCCTGTTGTTTCTGGACCTTGATCGCTTTAAACAGGTCAACGACAGCCTCGGTCATGCGATGGGCGATTTGGTTCTGCAGCAGGTTTCCGAACGGATTCTCGGCTGTCTGCGCGCCGAAGATACGCTCTGCCGTTTTGGTGGCGATGAGTTTTCCTTGTTGCTGCCGGACATCAACAGTAAGAAAGATGTTGCCGCCGTCGCGGACAAGATCCTCAAAGCGGTCAGAAGACCATTTCGCGTCAATAATCATGAGTTTTACCTGAGTTTGAGTATCGGTATCGCACTTTTTCCGCTGGCGGGTGATGACAAAGAAGCCCTGCTGCAAAGTGCCGATATTGCCATGTATCATGTCAAGGCGAATGGCAAAGACGGCTACTGCTTTTACAGTGACGCGATGGATGGCAGTGATTCAAATTTCCTTTCGGTGGAACGTGATCTGTATCTGGCGTTGGAACATGGGCAGTTTGATGTTTTCTTCCAGCCCAAGGTTGACCCATCGACCCATATTATCGTCGGCATGGAAGCTTTGCTGCGTTGGCGACACCCAGACAAGGGTTTAATTTACCCCGGTGATTTTATCTGGATAGCCGAAGAGTCGAAATTGATTGTGCCGATCGGTGACTGGGTTCTTAAGTCTATCTGTGAAGAGTTGGTCCGCTGGAAACAGCAGGGAATACCCGATTTGAAGATTTCCATCAACATCTCAGCAGTGCAGTTAGAGCAGGACGATTTTGTGCAGAACTTTATTGGCACACTGCAGCAGTATGGGGTGAATGCGTCGGTTTTTGAGCTTGAGTTGACCGAGCAGGGGCTCCTGAAAGGGCAAAGTGAGATAATCAAAAAACTGCGTCAGTTGCGTGCCCTTGGTGTTTCTGTCGCCATCGATGATTTTGGGCGGGGCTATTCGTCTCTCAGTTATCTACAGAAATTTCCGGTCAACACCTTGAAGATAGATCGGTCGTTCGTTCGTGAAATCGAAGCCGAGCAGAATGAAACCTGTATCGTCGATGCGATCGCCATGATGGCCAAGGGGCTTAATCTGCATATGGTTGCCGGGGGGGTGGAGAATCTCTCCCAGCTCGATTACCTGCGTAACCTTGGCTGCAGCGAGGTGCAGGGGTATCTTTACGGAGAAGCCCTGTCTGCGGTGGATACTCTGTCTCTGCTCAATGGCTGTCCGGCGGAGGGTCCGCACTTTGTTATGCCTGATTGAAACGCGCACCAATAGATAGCGGTGCCACCTTCCTTTTTGTTTCCCCTCGCGGTTTTCACACTTCTTATAACTTCTGTCAGGCAGACCTGCCTGATCCGCTGAATATCATGTCCCGGGCTTTTTAGTTCGCCAGAGAGTTGTCCGCCGCCTTTACCCCGGAACAAAGGGCAGCGAATTCTGTGGAGATCAGTTCTTTCGCTTGAGCCCTTCCTGCCGTTCTCTTTCATAGCGGTCGTAATCTTCGATAATTGAATCTAGGCAGCTTTGCCGTTCGTTGCCGGTTAGCTTGTTGCCTTGGAACTTTTGTCCCTCTACAAAACCGGTATACCAGGTTTTATAGCTGCAACCTTGCAAGAACAGTGCTGCCAGGCTAACAAACAGTATTGCTCGCATGATTTCAATTCCTCCTGTTTCTAGCGACAGTTTTTATGTCGCAGGAGGTTTTGCCTAGGTCAAGGAGCATTGTTCGCGGCAAACTGTCGTAGCAATTAAGTTCTTAGAGGTTTATAATGGACGCGGTTTTGCATTCGATCCTACAGGAGCGACGACCTTGTGACCGCTACACTCCGAAAAATAGTCTATCCCTTTCTTTTGCCCAATGGTCTGCTCTGTGTTGTGGCTCTGTTCGGATTGGCCCAGGAAACCTTGCCTGTCGAGCTGCAACCGTTTTTGCGCGTGTTGCCGTTTGCCGTGGTGGTGATCGGTTTACTGCTCGGTTGGCGGTTCAATCGGAGTCGGCTGATTTATGCCATTGTGCTGTTGTTGCTGGTCGATCTGGTCTTGCTCTATTTTTCTGCTACCGACCGGGCAGCGCTGATTTTCCAGTCGGTGGTCTTGCTGTTGCCGCTGAATCTACTGCTGGTGTCCTGGTTTCGTGAGCGGGGCATGTTCAATTTGCGCGGTCTGTTCTGGTTGACGTTTGTGCTGTCCGAGTTGCTGGCTTGTGGCAGTTTGTTTCGCTATCGACCGATCCCGCTGCAAGACTGGTTGAATTACCGGTTACTCGATCTGCCGCAGCTTCGGATGCTGCCGATGTCACAGCCGCTGCTGCTGGCAAACGGCTTGGTCTTGCTGTTTTTTTTCGGCCGATGTCTGCGTAGACCGGCAGCTTTCGAAATCAGTTTTTTTTGGGCACAACTGGTGGTTTTTGTCGGTTTCTCCGGCTTGGGTGGGCAATCATTGCGACTCTATCTGGCCAGCGCTGGACTGATTCTGATTATGGGGATCATGGAAACCTCCCATTCCCTGGCCTATCGTGATGAACTGACCGGGTTGCCGGGACGTCGCGCCCTCAACGAAGCGTTGGCCAAACTCGGCAGCCGTTATACCCTGGCAATGCTCGATATCGATCACTTCAAAAAATTCAATGATACCCATGGCCACGATGTCGGTGACCAGGTGCTTAAAATGGTTGCCGCCAAGCTTTCCACCGTCAGCGGTGGCGGCAAAGTGTTCCGTTTTGGCGGCGAAGAATTCGCGGTTATTTTCCCGCGCAAGTCAATAAAGGAAGCCCTGCCGTTTTTGGAAGTGCTGCGTCAGACCGTGGAAGATGCCCGTTTTATCCCCCGTGGCAATGACCGGCCGAAGAAAAAACCGAAAAAGGAACCAACCAGTAGAAAGAAGAGTGTGACCGCTTTAAGGGTCACTATCAGTATCGGTGCTGCTGATCGGGATTCTCAGCTTAGTACGACTGATGCCGTGATCAAAGCCGCAGATCAAGCCCTTTATCGAGCCAAAAAGGCCGGGCGAAATAAGGTCTGTGGGTAATCCCCCCCGCCGGTTCTTACTGCTTTGAGCGGCCCTTCTGGGTGGGGCAAATGAAGATGCCCGACTCTCTACGCGGTAGAGGGCCGGGCATCTCCCCAGACAGTCTCGGGTCGCCTGGGGTAACTTGCAGTCATTGCAGGGCGTGTTCCCTACTCGGGAGTTGCTTCTCCGAGCAGCTCCATCAAATGCATGACTGGTTGAGGCATCCCTGCTTCGCGCAGGCCCCAAGCCAGTTGCAGATGACAGCCGGGGTTGGCGGTGACCAGAATGTCGGCCTCGGTTGCTTTGACATTATTCAGTTTACGATCAAGGATCTGTTGGCTCTCTTCGGTAAACTTAAGGCTGAAGGTCGCAGCGCTGCCGCAACACCAGCTGGCTTCCTTCATCTCCCGATATTCGACCCCTGGAATCGCCTTGATCAGTTCGCGTGGCTGTCTGCTGATCCCCTGCGCATGACAAAGGTGACAAGGCTCATGGTAGGTGACCGATTTATTGACCGGTTGCAGGTTGTCGGTGCGAATTCCCTGCTCGACCAAAAACTCGCTGACATCCTTGATCTTACTATGGAATAATTTAAGTCGTGCATGATCCTGTCGCTCGTGAAGGATCTCCTCGTATTCCTTTAAGGCACTGCCACAACCGGCGCAATCAGTGACGATGGCATCGACATCCAGATCAAGAAACAGATCGAGGTTGTGGGTTGCCATCTGCCGGGTCGTCTCGCGATCCCCTTCGGTCAGGTGCGGTGCGCCGCAGCACTTCTGCTCTTTGGGGGTGATAACGTCGAAACCCTGGTGGTTGAGGACCCGAACTGTCTGCTTTGAAACTTCGGCGTACATCAGCGTCATCACGCAGCCAAGGAAGAAGGCTACTTTGCCGCGTTTCTCTCCCTTGGCTAAAGTGATCTCTGGAATGCGCTGCCGTAACGGCTGATGCATTTCCGGCATCATCCCTTCAGCTTTATCTATCCACTTCGGTCCCAATTTCAGCAGCTTGCTGTGACGTACAAGCCACTGCACGCCGAGCTTCTGGTAGAGTCGGGCCGGCAGCATCGAGGTCTCCAGCAGGTCCGGATTCGGCAGCATCTTCTGTAGGATGAAATTGCGGAAACCGGCCTGCCATTTCGGCAGCGGCTTCTGCTGATGAACCTGACTGCGACAGACCTCCATCACCTCGCCAGCACGAACGCCAGACGGGCAAGCGGTGGTGCAGGCGCGACAATCGAGACAGAAGTAGGCTTCATCTTTGACCGCGTCGGTGAATTCCAGCTTCTCTTCGGCCACCGCCCGAGCCAGTGCGACCCTGCCGCGCGGGCTGGAGCGCTCACGACCGGTCAGAGCAAAGGTCGGGCAGGTCGGAAGGCAGAAACCACAGCGCATGCACTGCAGGGTGTCTTCATATTTAGGTGCATCCTGTTCGGTGAAGTTGCCACGTTTTTCTTTGTTGGCCATGGCTTTATTCCTGATCGTCGGCAAAGATCTTGCCTGGATTCAGGATTCCTTCAGGATCGAAGGCCTGCTTGATCCGTTTCATTACCGCCACGCCGCCAGGCCCGATCTGCCGGGCCAGATACTCTTTTTTGGCGATACCGATGCCATGTTCACCGGACACTGTCCCGCCCCAGGCGAGAACCTGCTCGTAGAGTTCATCGTAGAAGGCGTGGGCGCGGCTCATTTCATCTTCGTCACGCTCATCGCAGAGGACCGTTGGATGCAGGTTGCCGTCTCCGGCGTGGCCGAAGGTACCAACTGTCAGTTGATATTTCTCGGTGAGCTTTTCGATCAAAGAAAAGGTGTCCGCTAGCATTGAACGGGGCACGGTGGCATCTTCCAACAGGGTCGTCGGTGACACTCTGGCCAGTGCGGAAAGAGCGGTACGTCGGGCTTCGGCCAGCTTGGTCGCTTCTTCGGCATCCTTGGCGGCATGCACTTCGGCTGCGCCAACTTCGTGGAGGATTCTCTCGACGCCTTCGGCTTCTTCGGCGACCATCGCCGGATGACCGTCGACTTCGATCAGCAGCAGCGCGGCCATTTGTCGCGGCAGGCCGATGTTGACGTAATCTTCAACGCAATTGATGGTTGCCTTGTCCATGATTTCCATGGTCGAGGGGATGATTTTGGCGGCAATAATCTTGCTGACCGCCGCCCCGGCGACGCGGATATCATCGAAATAGGCCAAAAAAGTGCGCTTGTCCTGCGGTGGTGGAATCAGTTTGACGGTGATCTCGGTGATCAACGCCAGGGTGCCTTCGCTACCGACCAACAGGTCTTTAAATGCATAGCCGGCAACGTCTTTGACGCTTTTGCCGCCGGTAGTGAGCAGGCTGCCGTCCGGCAGGACGCACTTGAGGGCCATCACGTAATCGCGCGTGACGCCATATTTCAGACCGCGTAGACCGCCGGCATCTTCCATCACGTTGCCAGCTAAGGTCGAGATCTTCTGCGAGCCGGGATCGGGCGGATAGAACAGCCCCTTTTCGGCGACCGCATTGAACAGGTCGAGGGTAACGACGCCGGCCTGGCAGGTCGCGGTCAGGTTTTCCTCATCGATTTCGAGGATCTTGTTCATCCGGTTGATGCAGATGACCATTCCCCCATTAACTGGGATGCTGCCGCCGGACAAACCGGTGCCACTGCCGCGCGGGGTGATCGGCAGCTTGTTGTCGCGGGCGATCTGCATGGCAATCTGCACCTGCTCGCTGGTGGTCGGGTAGATGACGACATCGGGCGTAGCGTGCAGACCGGGGGTGGAATCATAACCGAGAACCAGCAGGTCTTCTGCTTCGGTGAGGACGTTTTCCGTCCCCAGTTTGTTTCTCAACTGTTGAATGACTGTTGTTGAAATCATATTGCCTTCCATGGAAGCATTGGGATCAGCGGTTGTTGGCTGCCCCTAAAATCCTTCTTCGTGAAAACCATCCGGTATGCGAACGACCAAAACCGGTGTGGTTGAGCTGTGGAGTACTTTGTGGGTGGTGGTGCCGAGCATCGCATCGCCGAGAACAGTGTGCCGGTGCGAACCCATGATGATCAGGTCGGCTTCGATCTCTTTGGCAACTTTCAGAACAACCTCTGCAGGGGAACCGTCTTCGATCCGGATTTCCCGGAGACGGTGAACGCACTGTTGATCCTCGCCACCTTCTTTCGTACAGAGTTGCGCAATGCGCTCCTGGAGCTTGCTTTTGGCATGCTCATGCGCATCACGGTGAATTTGCTCTTGTTGTTCTTTTGCGATGTGGACGTTCACCAGGCTTTGCGCGAACGACGAAAGTTTCTCGAGGCCCGATACCGCAATAATTTCGGCATCGTGCTGCTTTGCCATTTCCAGGGCATAGCGGTAGACATGTGGAGCGCCTGCCCCCATCCCGGTGGCGTAGAGAATGGTTTTGATTTTTGGAAGCATGGGTTGTCTCCTCTCGTGGGTCTAGTTGCCAAAGAAAATACTGGGTAACCACGTAATGACTTGAGGAAAGAATACCATAGTGGCCAGACCGATGATCTGGATGGCAACGAACGGCAGAATCCCTTTGTAGATATGCCCCATGGTGTACTCCGGTGGCGCCACGCCTTTAAAGTAAAACAGCGAGTAGCCAAACGGTGGGGTGAGAAACGAAGTCTGCAAGTTGACACAGATCAGCATGGCGAACCACAAGGGGTCAAAATCGAGATCCATGGCAATCGGGGTGAAGATCGGCACGACAACCAGTAGAATCGCCGCCCAGTCGATAAACATGCCCATGACGAAAACCACCGCCATCATGATTGCCAGCACCACGTATTCGTGGACATCCATGCCGAGCAACAGATCAGCAACCGCATCACCGCCGCCCATCGAGAGGAAGACCACCGAGAACAGCTTGCCGCCGATAAACAGCAACATGATCATCGATGTGGTGCGCAGGGTGGCGACCGATGCCTGGCTGATGACATCCCAGTTGAATTTGCGGTTGAACATCGCCAGCACCATAGCACCGACGCAGCCCAGAGCCGCTGCTTCGGTTGGGGTGGCAACGCCGGCGAGAATGGTGCCCATGACAGTAAGGATCAGGCCGAAGGGCGGCACGAAACTCTTCATCGTCATGCTAAATTTCTGCCCAAAACTGTGGGTCCGCTCTTCTGCCGGGATCGGCGGGCCAAGTTTTGGATTGAGAAAACAGCGCACGCCGACGTAAAGCAGGTACATGCCGGAGAGCAGCAGGCCGGGCATGATCGCTCCGGCAAACAGGTTGCCGACGCTGGTTTCCTTCATGCCGGTCAGGCCACCGTAAACCACCAGCATGATCGAGGGCGGAATCAGGATGCCGAGGGTACCGGAAGAACAGATGATGCCGGCCGAGAGACTTTTGTCGTAGCCGCGGCGCAACAGTGCCGGCCCAGCCATCAGGCCCATGGCGACGACTGAGGCACCAACGATGCCGGTGGTTGCGGCAAACACCGTCGAGACGACGATGACCGCCATCCCCAGTCCGCCGCGTAATCCTCCCAGGACAATATATAAGGCGTCAAACAGGGCCTCGGACACTTTGGACCGGTCGAGGATCTGCGCCATAAAAATAAACAGGGGAACCGCCACCAGGGTGTAGTTCTGGAAGAGACCCCAGGAATTGTTAACGAAAAGGTCGAGCAGCGCAGGAACATTGCCGCCGTTGTCGATCAGGCCGAACAGCGTGGCGACACCGGCCAGGGTGATGGCGAGCGGGTGCCCGAGGGCAATGCTGACCATCAAAAATACAAACATCGAAATTGCGAGGATTTCGGGAGTCATAAAAACTATCTCCTAACTATTCGGCATCTCCCGACTTTTGTGCTCTGACTGCGTTGCGGTGCTGCTCGCGCCTTTTCAGAACTCAAAATTCGGGCCTGCTGAACAGTTACATAATTAACCTTGCTCTTTGAGCGAACGGAAATCTTCCATCAACTTGGCGACTCCTTGCAGCAGAAGCAGGATGAAGCCGATGGCCATCAGGGTTTTAAACGGGTAGAGCGGCGGTGCCCAGGAGGTTGAAGCACGCTCCCAGTTTCCCCAGGAATCGGAAGCGTAAATAACTGCCCAGATCGATAGCATGCCGATGGTCGGCATGAAGAGCAGCAGATTGACGATCAGGCGTAAAATGGTGCGTGGTTTTTCCGGCAGTCGTCCTTCAAAAACATCGATGGCGACGTGGCCGCTGTGTTTGTGGGTGTAGGCGATGCCGAGCATGAAGTGAACACCGTAGATCAACGTTGTGGCTTCAAACACCCAAACGGTCGGAGCGTTGAAGGCGTAACGCATGATGACTTCATAGGCGACGACCAGAACCAAAGGGATAACGAGAAAGGAAGTAAAATAACCAACCTTTTCGTTTAACCCGTTAATGCTCTTCTCAATCAAGAACATCTGTGAACCTCTCTTATTTGGCAGGGGTGGAGGTCCGGTTGCCAGACCTCCACCCGTTAATCAATTCTGTTTCAAACTGTCAGCGATATTTTACTGCTGGTGTTTTCCGGCGATGTAATCATCAATCGGCCAAGGTGCCACGCGACCGCGTTGCTCGCGCCAGGTGGTGAATTCCTTCTTGAAATCTTCCTGGGAATCGAGAGTTTTCTTGACGTCAGGATTCTTTGCTTTGAGTTTTTCAAGATAGTCTTTGGTGACTTGAGCTACCGCGCTCAGAGTCTTGTCGTCCATGCTTACAAACTCTACATTTTCTTTGAACTTGTTGATTGCTTGAACATTGAGGTTCTCAATCCAGGCGTTTGACCAGAGCTGAGTCTCTTTGGCGGCAATTTTTACAATCCACTTCAGGTCAGCAGGAAGCTTGTTCCAGGCGTCCTGATTGAAGAAGACGGTACACTGTACCGAAGGCTGGTGGATGCCTGGCTCGATGACGTATTTGGTGATGTCGTCAAAGCCCATTGGGAAGTTGATCGCCGGAGCGGAAAATTCAGCTGCGTCGATAACACCGCGCTCCAGGGCGAGATAAACTTCGCCACCCGGTAGCGGGGAAACCGAAGCGCCCGACTGATTCATGATGTCCATAAACCAACCAACGGTGCGCAGACGCATGCCTTTGAAATCGGCAAGGGTTTCGGCCTTTTTGTTGGAGAATAGACCCATTTCCTGCCCACCGTTACCGGCTGGGAAGGGGATCAGGTTGTAGCGACCGTAAAGCTCTTGCAGTTGCTCAAGCCCGCCACGTTCGTACAGCCAGATGTTGTAGCCTTCAGCATCAAGACCGAAAGGAACCGAGGCAAAAGAGACGAAGTTTTCGTTCTTGCCTTTCCAGTAGCCAGGCCAGTCGTGACCGACTTCAGCAGCGCCCTTGGAAACAGCGTCGAAGGTTTCGGTTGCACCGACCAGTTCGCCAGCGGAGAAAACTTTGATATCGAGACGACCACCGGAGGCTAGTTTGACCGAGTCGGCAAAGTGCTGGGCGAAATCGTAGAAGAGCAGCCCTTTACTCCACGGCATAACCATTTTCCAGCGGAATTTTTCCTCTGATGGTTTGATCTTGCGCAGTTCTTTTTTGACGGCAACGTGACGTTCGTCAACGCCGAACTTTTCCCGTTTGGCGGCAAAGGCGTTTGGCGCCAGTACCAGACTGAGCAGAACGAGCAGCCCGACGATTCGCTTCAATGATCCCATTGTTTTTCTCCTTTTGCATTACGTGTTGAAAATTTGGATGTGGTCAGACACCCGCTTTTGGTGAAAACATTTATTCGGCATGTTGGAATTGCTGATATGCTGGTAAGACCAATTAAGGGTATGGTTGGCCAAGTGATTGTGTCAAGAAAATAATCAAAAGATGTTTTACGTATGCTGTGTACAGGTGTCGACCGGCCGTATTGCGGGTATACGGATTCCGTTGCTGCTGCGGTTTGGTGAGCGTGACGTGCCACGGTTGCGGCTAGCAGCGGGCTGGTGGCGTAGACGTTTTTGTTGGGAGGGTCTGCTGAGAGCGCAAAGGAATAGTTATTGAAAATATATATGTTAGGCTTATTTGGTTGCTGCATCTGTTGAAAGTCGGAAGAAACGAACGTTGTGTTCTTTTTCTTGACAGTCCAAGCGAACTTTGGTTAACTTGACCAAGTGGTAAGACCAATTTGGAGGGTATATGAAGAAGTCGGCTGAATTAAAGAAGGGTTTTATTGCTGCTGCCGAGGCGGTCGGCGCGCACATTGTTGAGTGTAAAAATCTGCAGCAGGCGGTTGACTATACTGCTGAGCAGATCGATGGTGTGTTGCTCTGTCCCCGCTTTGCCAGTGGTGAGCGTGCCGGTTTAACCGCCAAGCTGGAGGACGCCGGGTTGAATTTGGTTACGCAGGATTTTCGTCAACATGCTCCCACTGCAAAAGCCGGAATTACTGGGGTGAATTTCGCGATGGCCGATACTGGTAGCCTGGCGCTTGAAAGCACCGACGAGGATATTCGTCTAGCAACCACCCTGCCGGAAATCCAGATTGCCCTGCTCGATCCAGAGAAGATTCTTGCCGACGGCCTGGAAGCGGTTGGACCGCTACGGCAATT
Source organism: Desulfuromusa ferrireducens (assembly GCF_055389805.1). Lineage (NCBI taxonomy): Bacteria > Pseudomonadati > Thermodesulfobacteriota > Desulfuromonadia > Desulfuromonadales > Geopsychrobacteraceae > Desulfuromusa > Desulfuromusa ferrireducens. The sequence continues at coordinate 305,747 of NZ_AP042415.1, read as the reverse complement.
GCATCAACGTGATGCCCGCAACTACATCGCCTACATCACCGGTCCCAGTCGTACCGCCGATATCGAGCGGGTGCTGACTATTGGAGTCCATGGTCCCAAGCAATTGTACATCCTGCTGGTGCCGAAACTCTCAAGCGATCTGCTGGAAATGTGAGGAGCGATATGATGAATAAACAACGCAGTAAGGATTACCGCCAGCGGGTCAGTCAAGCGATCGCCTCACCAAAACTTCAGGACGCACTGCATAAATTCGGTGATGCTTACCTGCTGTCGCGCGGCAACGCTTTTGCCAATTACGATTTCGAGGCAATGCGCACTGAAATTGCTGAGATGAAGGATGGTGTGCGCGAAAATCACGCTGAACTGTTGCAGCAATTTATCCGCAATGCCGAAGCCGCTGGTGCGACCATCTATCTGGCCAAGACGGCCGAGGATGCCAATAATTACATTGCCGAACTGGCAAAAAGCAAAGGCGCCAAGCTGGCGGTCAAAAGTAAAAGTATGGCCAGCGAAGAGACCCATTTGAATGTCGCGCTGGAAAAAGCTGGCACCAAGGCTTTGGAAACGGACCTGGGCGAGTGGATTATCCAACTGGCCGGACAGAAACCGAGCCATATGGTGATGCCGGCCATTCATATGTTCAAAGAAGATGTCGCCGAACTGTTCAGCAAGGTGACCGGCCAGCAAGAAGCAGCTGAAATTGAGCATCTGGTTGAAGTGGCACGGCAGCAATTGCGCCAGGGGTACTTTGATGCCGAGATCGGTATCACCGGGGCCAACATTGCTGTGGCCGAAACCGGCGGTATTGCCTTGGTGACCAACGAAGGCAACGCCCGCCTTGCTTCGACACTGCCGAAGGTGCATGTCGCCTTGGTCGGCATCGAGAAACTGGTGCCGACGCTGGAGGACGCTGCCAAGGTTATCCGTATCCTGCCGAAAAATGCCACAGGTCAGGCGTTAACCTCTTACGTCACCTGGATTCGCGGTGCCGTTCCCTGTGACGGAGAAGAGAAGGAGCTGCACATTGTGTTGCTCGATAACGGTCGCAGCACGCTGGCGGAATCGCCCCAGTGTCAGGATGCCCTGCGCTGTATCCGTTGTGGCGCTTGTGCCAACGTCTGCCCGGTCTATCAAACTGTCGGTGGTCATGTTTTTGGTCATGTTTATATCGGCGCCATCGGTATCATCCTGACCGCTTTTTATCACGGCCTTGATAACGCTGCTGAAATCGTTCGCGCCTGCATCGGCTGTCGTTCCTGTGTTTCCATCTGTCCGAGCAAGATAGATCTGGAAGAGATCATCCTTTCGTTGCGCGAAACCATAGGTGACGAAGAGGGGATCGGCGCTGGTAAAAATCTGGTCTTCCGCAAGGTGATGCGCAACCGCAAGCTGTTCCACAGTTTGTTGCGCGCCGCCAGTGTGCTGCAGAAGCCGGTCACCAGAGGAGAGCGGACTATTCGTCATCTGCCGCTGTTCTTCTCCGGTTTGACCGAATGGCGCACCCTGCCGGCGGTGGCGGACAAGCCGCTACGTGATCTGATTCTGAAACAGCCGCAGCGGGTCGAAAAACCACGCTACCGGGTTGCCCTGTATGGTGGCTGCGCCAACGATTTCCTCTTTCCGGAGTTGGGTCTTGATCTGGTGACGGTGATGAACGCTCTTGATGTCGAGGTCTACTACCCACAAAAGCAGAATTGCTGCGGTGTGCCGGCGCTCTATTCTGGTGACAAAGAGACCGCCATTGAACTGGCCAAGCAGAATATCGACGCGATGCTCGAAGGAAATCCCGATTTCGTCCTGACGACTTGCCCGACCTGTACCATGGCGCTACAACGTGATTTCGTTGAGCATCTCAAGGATAACCCGGCCTGGGCGGGCAGGGCGGAAAAGTTGGCGGCGATAACTGTCGACGCCGCAGGTTTCATCGTCAATCATCTCAATGGTGCCGAGGTCTTTACCGAGTTGGCAGCCGCTGAAAAAGTCACCTACCACGACTCCTGCCATCTCAAGCGCGGCGCCGGGGTCTGGCAGGAACCACGTCAGTTGATCGAAACCGCTGGACACGAGCTGGTCGAGATGGCCCACGCTGATCGCTGCTGTGGTTTCGGCGGCTCCTACTCGCTGACTAGTCATCCCGATATTGCCAAGGCGATCCTCACTGACAAGCTGACCGATATTAAAGCCAGCGGCGCGACCTGTGTGGCGATGGATTGTCCCGGCTGCATGATGCAGATCCGTGGCGGGTTGGAAAAGAATGATTCCTCGGTGCGGGTGCAGCACACTATCGAGCTGCTGGCCGAGGCGCTGAAAAGTAAAAAATAAGAACCCTTTACGCGTGGATTCATCTCTCTCCCACGTTTATGCCCCATCCCGGACCATCCTACTGGGATGGGGTATTTTTTTTGGCACTGCTAGCGTTTCGGGTTGCTTTGGTTTTTCAGCCAATCTCGGATTTGCATCCAGCCACAATTCCTAAGGAGTTGTGATGACTCAAGAGACTTGCCTGCTACAACAGGGCCTGTAGCCATGGCTAAATTGGGGGGGGACTGCTCACCAAGTTCTGTCACTGCGCTAAACGCAGATCGAAATCGTTCTTCCGCACCGCGCTGCATTAGCCAAGAGGTGATATCCGCGCAGTGATGGCGATCCAGAGCTGTGGCGATGCCGGGCGCTGGCATCCGCACTTGCGTATCATCGTCGCCGATGGGCTGTTTTCACGTTATGTCGAAGATTGCAATACCGTTATTCGCTCCTTAGCGGAGCACTGTTTATATTACAGGGCTCCATCTTTGGCAGTATGGCAGGAGAAACAGCCACAGGCAGCATCTTCAGTATTCGTCTGGCAACTACCATAATCCCAACGCAGCATATCGGCGTATTCTGAACCGTGGGCGCGATGGCAGGACAGACAGGTCACCAACGGGGTAGTCGTGGTATCCGTGACATCCTCGTAGGCCACCGGAGCCAGCGTTGTATAGCTATACTCTGCGTATTCCGAACCAGCGGTCAACATGTCCAGAGCAACATCGGAGGGATGACGGATCCAGGCCCCGGTGCCATCCTGATCATACTTATGGAAATTGCCGTGGCAACCGGAACAGAAGGATCCGATGCTGCCATTCACAGGTCTATAAGACTTCTCATACCCCCATAGCGTCCCCTGGTAGACATTGTGGTCAGTCGCATCGGCAGAGTACTCCCAGTCAGCGTCTTCAATACCGATTACACCCTGTTCGAGTTCGGGGTGTTCATAGGCTTGATATCTGATTTTCCAATCGTAAAACATGGCAGAACCGAGAAAACGATACCAGCCATCCTCCTGATCGACGATTGCCGTGCCGTTTCCAGAACTGTGATGCAGCGGCAGGTGGCAGCCCCGGCAGCCACTGGTCGGCTGATCCGATGCTAAGGTTTGGTGACAGCCGGCGCAATCCGAGGCAAGGGCAATGCCGTTGGCACCTGGTGCCTGAAGGTGATTCGCGTCCTGGCCGGCAATGCCGAAGACGTTATGACCGTAGTTATCGCCATGACTCGACTGCGTCACCCAGTAGAAGTTCCCTCCGGCCAATGATTTGGTCGTGCCAGTGCTATTGTAGACGATCGGCACCTGAGAGTTGCCAATCGTGATAATTGTCTCGGAACCACTCGATGAATGGCAGCCGACACAATCCGACTTGAGCAAATTACCAAGGGGCTGGTCAGGATTTGACATCCCGAAAGTCATCGCCTGACCATCCTGGCTGTTGTGCATGGTGTGGCAATTAACGCAATCCCCGGTCACAGCGGCGGTCGCCGCAGAAACCAGGGAAAACACTGCTGCAACGGCCAAGAGCATTATGCTTAAAAAGGTTTTCCCCGCTTTCATTTTCACTCCCCTCTACCGATGAGTCTACGAGTTAAAGCCGATGGGTAGGGGGCCTCAACGCTATGCTCCGTTAATTAACGGAGCATAGCGCGGCAAATGCCCTCATCTCTCTAATCTTAGACATGTAACTATATGACATTACAAGAATAGCTGTGTTGAAAAAGAATTTAACGGTTAAGAAGTGCAGTTAATGTGCCTAATAGGGCTTTAATGCCGGCGTGTGGCCAGTTTGCGTTGCCAGACAAGCCAAGCTTTTCTCTGATGCCGGTTCCAGGCGCATTGCTGTCATCAGCGTCTGCTCCTGTTGCATATCTGACTTCACGGTATTGCTTGAGGAGTTGTCATCGGCATTGGGTGCTGCGAGAGAGGGCTGAAATAGAAGAGTCCTCCGGGTAGGCAACATTGCATGTGAAATGGGCCGTTTTTATCCATTACTTCAATGTCCGCCGCAGCAGAAAATATCCAGCCAGTGCGGACAGCAGTGAACCCATCAAGACCCCCAGTCTGGCCGCCGCACCAATCTCATCGGAGATCCCCTCCAGAGCCAGGGTTGAAACAAACAGGCTCATGGTAAAGCCGATGCCGCAGAGGGTCGCCATGCCGTGGAATTGGTGCCAGCCGATTCCCTGTGGCAGTTGCGCGATCTTCAGCTTAACGCCGAGCCAGGAAAAGCCGACAATGCCGAGTTGTTTGCCGACAAAAAGTCCGGCGGCAATCCCTAATGGCAATGGTGCCAGTAGCGCGGCAGGGGTCATACCAGCGAAGGAAATTCCCGCGTTGGCAAAGGCAAAAACCGGCAGAATCCCGAAAGCCACCCAGGGGTGCAGATTATGTTCAAGGTGGCGCAAGGGCGAATTGCCGTGCAGGTCTTTCGCCCGCAAGGGGATGGCAAAGGCCAGCACCACGCCCGCCAAGGTCGCATGCACGCCAGATTTGAGCACGCAGATCCAGAGAAAAATCCCGACCAGCATGTAAGCGGCGATTCTGGTCACGCCGAAACGGTTCATTGCTACCAGCGTAATTATGGCCAAGGCAGCCAGGATTAAAGAAGTTATCGATAGCTGGTTGGTATAGAACAGAGCGATAATGACGATTGCGCCCAAATCATCCAGAATGGCCAGCGTCAGCAAAAACAGCTTAAGGGCGTTGGGAACGCGGTTGCCGAGTAACGCCATGACGCCCAGGGCAAAGGCGATATCGGTTGCCGCCGGAATCGCCCAGCCTTTCAAGGCCAGCGGATCGGCCCAGTTAAACCAGAGATAGATCAGCGCTGGGATCAGCATCCCACCGACCGCAGCAATGCCGGGCAACGCGATCTGTGGCAGGCTGGACAGTTCTCCTTCTAGAATTTCACGTTTGACCTCCAGACCAACCAGCAGAAAGAAGATCGCCATCAGGCCGTCGTTGATCCACAGCAACAACGGTTTGGCCAGAGCCAATGCGCCGATATGCACGGCGACATGGGTGTCTAAAAAGGCGCCATAAAGACCCGCCAGTGGAGTGTTGGCGCTGATCAGAGCCAGTACCATCGCGCCGATTAACAACAGGCCACTGGCAGACTCAAGCTTTAAAAAATCACGAATGGTTTGAATAGTCATCGTCCTTCTTTTATTGAAATAGGTTGTTTTTGTTCTTTATCGTCTTGGGTCAATTAATAGCGTTGAAAATTGTCTTTTAGTGGCTGGTCATTGTTTCCAGTCGGGCGATCCGTTCTTCCACCGGCGGGTGGGTGGAGAACATTTTCCGTAGCGCGCTTCCGTTTAGTGGGTTGATGATAAACATGTGCGAGGTGGCCGGGGTCGCTTCTTGTAGCGGTTGCGTTTGCGCGGCCTGGTGCAGTTTGCGCAGGGCGTTGGCCAGTGCTTGTGGTTTGCCACAGAGTCTGGCTCCAGCGGCATCGGCCAGATATTCACGTGAACGGGAGACAGCCATCTGGATCAACATCGCCGCCAGCGGGGCAATGATCGCCATCGCCAAACCACCGAGCAGGCCGCCGCCATCTTCATCGTCGTTGTTGCCGCCACCAAAGATCGCCGCCCACTGCAACATATTGCCGAGCAGCGCAATCGCCCCGGCAAAAGTGGCGGCGATGGTCGAAATCAAAGTGTCACGATTCTGCACATGGGCCAGTTCGTGCGCCATGACTCCTTCCATCTCTTCGGTGGAGAGAATCTTCATTATCCCTGCGGTTGCGGCAACCGCGGCGTGCTGCGGATTGCGACCGGTAGCAAAAGCATTGGGCGCGTCAGAGGGGATGATGTAGACTTTTGGAATCGGCATTTTCGCCTGCTTGGCGAGGCGCGCGACCATGGCGTGAAAGTCGGGCGATTCCTCCGCTGTCACTTCCGTCGCCTTGTACATTTTCAGGATGATTCTGTCGGAGTACCAATAGGAGAAGAAGTTCATCCCCCCCGCCAGAACAAAAGCGATCAGCATCCCGGACTGGCCGCCGATGGCGTTGCCCATGGCCATGAGCAGCAGGGTTAAGCAGGTGAGCAAAAAGGTGGTTTTGAGTTGGTTCATGTCTTTTACCTCCGGGCAAAAAGTTGCGCCGCAGGTAAAAGAAAAGACCTCTACCCACAGCATGTTGTCATGCTCTGAATAAAGGTCTTGCAGATTTCGACTTAAGTGTCGCAACCCCGCGCCCGGGTGGATGAACCACCGTATTGACGTATCGCGGGCCGGCAGTGTCTCCCGCCGGTTGCTACTCCCCTTTAATTCTGATTACTGTATTTTAGCTGTCTCTTCCCTGTCAATAGGAATCGGCCATTTCGCTTCGGTTTTACCGGAGACAGGAAGACGGATCGTAAAGGTTGTGCCCATATCTATCGCGCTCTCCACCTGCAGTTGACCACCGTGATATTGGATAACGTCGTGGGCGATGCTCAACAGTTGTTCTCTTGATGACCCATTTGGTGGTGAAGTTCGCACATTTTATTGCTACGGTGGTCTATGCTAATCTGAAAGAATTGATGAGTTAGATCGCTATGTCGCTTTTATTCCGGCGCATGCTTGGAGTTGAAACTTGGCCCTTTATCAACTGATCGACCGCATCTTGCCGCGCCGCCTGCAGACCAAGTTGAGTCTGCTGGTGACGGTTCTCTTAATGGTGTTGATCAGCTTGATCGGCGCACTGTTTTCTGATTCGGCGGAAAAGTTGTTGCTGGAGCAGATCGGTCACAAGGCGCTGGAGGTTTCCCAGTCGGTGGCTCTGAACCGGCAGATCCGTGATGGTTTACTGGCTGCGGACAGCGTTACCGTTCAGCGGGTTGCCGAAACCATCCGTCAGGCCACCGGTGCTGAATATGTCGTTGTTGGTGATCGCAACGGCATCCGTTTTTCCCATCCTGATGCGGAAAAGATCGGCAAGCCGTTTGTCGGCGGCGATCAGGCTGCTGCGCTTGAAGAGGGCAAGGCCTATTATTCACAGGCCGTCGGTACTCTGGGGCCATCGCTGCGCGGTATCGTGCCGATTCGCGATGTGCAGCAAACAATCATCGGCTTTGTCGCCGTCGGTTATCTGACCCGTGATATTGATGTGATGATTCGTGACAAGCAGTTGGAAATCGTTAGTTATGCCGGGATTGTGTTGTTGTTCGGGGTTTTTGGCGCGACGATCATTGCCCGCGGTCTCAAAGCCGCCATCATGGGTCTTGAGGTGCATGAGATTGCCGCCCTGTTCCATGAGCGCAATGCCATCATCGGTGCGATCCGTGAAGGGATTATCGCCGTTGATGGTCGTGGCCACCTGACCTTTGTCAATCAGGCTGCTCGCCAGTACCTCGGCGAAAGATTTGATGTCGAACTACGCGGCCAGCCACTTAAGGATGTCTGTCCCTGTCCCGACTTGTCGCAGGCCCTTGCGGCCGGCGAGAAACTGTTCGATCAGGAGATGACCCTGCAAAATCGGCCGATGATCGTCAATATCCTGCCCCTCGGGCCGGGGCGTGGTGGCTTGGTTGCCAGTTTCCGTCCTAAGGACGAACTTGATCGCTTGGCTCGGGAGCTCTCCCACGTGCAGGAATATTCTGAATTGTTGCGCGCCCAGACCCATGAATATTCAAATAAGATGCACACCATCGCTGGCTTGATCCAGTTAGGGGCCCATCAGGAGGCGCTCGATCTGGTGATTAACGAAGCCAGTGGTTATCAGCAACTGATCCGGAACCTGGCCGAGGCCGTCCCCGATCCGGTGATTGCCGGGCTGATCCTCGGCAAATATAATCGCGCCTGTGAACTGAAGATCGAGCTGGAATTCGATCCGCAGAATTCCTTCGCCGATCTTCCGCCTGAACTTGAGCGGGAGCCGCTGGTGACGATTATTGGCAATCTGCTGGATAACGCTTTTGATGCGGTACGCGAAGCTGGTTGCCAGCCGCTGGTGCGACTCTACCTGACCGACCTGGGTCCTGACCTGATTGTCGAGGTTGAAGATGCCGGGACGGGGGTACGACCGGAGGTGGCGGAGACGCTTTTCTCCAGCGGGGTGACGACCAAATCGGGAGCAGGGCGCGGCACCGGCTTGGCTTTGGTGCAACGGGCGGTCGACAGTATCGGTGCCCAGATTACTTACAGCGACGGTGAACTGGGTGGCGCCCTGTTCACGGTGATCATCCCCAAGTAAGTGAAGGATTTAAGTATGAGTGATGTCAAGGTCAGGGTGCTGGTGGTCGATGATGATATGCGCATTGCCGAACTTCACCAGCGTTTTGTCGAAAAACTTCCGGAGTTCGAAGTGGTTGGTGTGGCCATCAGTATTGCTGATGCCAGCGAGATGGTCGAAATCCTGCAGCCCGATCTGGTGTTGCTCGATCTGTTCTTTCCCGAAGGCAACGGTATGGAGTTGCTCAAACAGATTCGCAACCGTGAGCAACTTTGTGACGTGATTCTGATTACCGCCGCCCGCGAGATGACGTCGTTGCAGGAAGCGCTGCGTGGTGGGGTGTTCGATTACATCATCAAACCGGTCTTTTTCCCCCGTTTTGCCGAAGCGCTGCAGAAGTTTTATCAGTATTTCTGTCAACTGCAGAGCGGCGGTGCATTGGAACAAAAAGATGTTGACCGATTGCTGCATGCCCAGCGGCCTGCTGCAGTGGACACTGGAGCTGTTCCCAAGGGGATTGATGCACTGACTCTGACCAAGGTGCGCAAGGTCTTCGACAATTCGCAGGTTAAGGATCTGAATGCTGAGGAGGTTGGTAAGCAGGTCGGCGTTAGTCGCTCGACGGCACGGCGCTATTTGGAGTTTCTCGCCAGCGAAGGCTTTTTGAAAGCCGACCTGATTTACGGCGTGGTTGGTCGCCCGGAACGGCGATATATTCGGATCGGTTAGAGCAGATAGGGGTTTCTATGACAACCGTGGGGGGGGGATGTCCTGAAATAAAACAAGCCCATCCCGTTCGGTACAGGCTTGGGTAAGAAACTGTTTGCGCACCGGCCCCCGAGAGGCTACCCCTTTTTGCCGTATTTCCGCTGGAACCACTCCTGATCACCATACAGATCTTGCATGCAGACAGGACAGAGCCCATGGCTGAGCAGGGTCTCGGTATGGCTTTCGATATATGCCTCCAACTGTTTCCATATCCCTTCCTCATCGCGAACATTTTTGCATTTGGAGCAGATCGTGAGGAACCCCCTTAAGATCTTGAGTTCAACATGTGTTTTTACCCGGGCCAATAACTCAACGGAATTAAAAGGCTTGGTGACATAATCTACTCCGCCGACTTCAAACCCTTTAACGATATCCTCGGAATCGGTTTTGGCTGTCAGAAAAATAACCGGGATATGCTTAAAAATTTGCTGTGCTTTCAAGTGCCGACAGACCTCATAACCATCCATTCCCGGCATCATCACATCCAGCAGGATAAGATCCGGCATTTTTGTTTTGACAAACTCCAAGGCTTCCTGACCACTTTGAGCAACACAAAGACTGTAGTCATTCTCTGTTAGAAACTTGCCGAGAAACTGAAGGTTCTGCGGATTGTCATCAACGATTAAGATGAGCTGTTCGGGCTGTTTATCACTCATGATTCTTCCTCACGGCATTGTTTAACTGCTCGGCCAGTTTGGGGAATTCCTGGATTTTTCTGCGCGTATTTTCGACATCGACCTGTTTGACGTAATCGATTAATTCTGTACCATAGGCCACAAGCCCGCGGGCAGCATGCTTCCGGCCCAAATCAACGAGTCCTTCGGCAAGCCGTTGCACCATGCTCAGCTCCATAGCTCCCTTAACCTCCTCATAGCACGGGAGGATTTCATCGCGAAACGTCGCGATCATTTCGTCCAGCTTTGCAATTTTTTCAACCTCGAGAGATTCATTGGCAATATCCTCTCTTCCCGGTTCTTCTGCAACCCGGTGCGCAAGATGTTTGGCCAATTCAGAAAAAAGTCTGCCAGCTCCAGCCGGCTTCAGCAGATAGCCATCAAAGCCCTTTTCCATCAGGCTGGTCTGATTCTCGACCGTTGAAGCCGTCAAGGCAATGACCGGAATCTGCCTGGTTTTCGGGTTTGCCTTCAATTGCCTGGTCGCTTCGATGCCATCCAGCACCGGCATCCGGATATCCATGACAATCAGCTCAGGTTGATATCTCTCGACCAGATTTAAGGCCTCCTGACCATTTTCAGCCGTCAGGACATTCAGATTAACCCTGCCCAGCAGTTCGCAGAGCAGGTCCCGGTTGGTTTCGATATCATCGACGACCAGAATCTTCGCCTTATCGAACACTATATTTTCAATGGGCGGAGCGACTTCGATGATTGCCGATTCCTCATGCGTTGCTATTTCGACCCCCCTCAGCACCACCTCGAAGATACACCCGCCACCAGGTCGACTGGCGACCGATATCCGGCCATCCATAATCTCGACCAACCGTTTACAGATCGCCAGCCCCAAGCCGGTCCCGCCGTATTTCTTATTGACCTGCCCGGACAGCTGTTTAAATGACTCGAAAACCTGCTCCTGTTCCTCTGCCGGGATGCCGACCCCGGTATCCTCCACCGCGATTAGCAGATCGACGCGGTTTCGATTTTCCGGTGCCGCCAGTTTTTTTGCCGTCAGCCTGACCTCACCCTCTTGGGTGAACTTAACGGCATTGCCCACTAGGTTAAGTAGAATCTGCCTGATCCTGGTTTCATCCAGCATCAGCAGCGACGGCAGCTTCGGATCGATCGTCAGCCCGAACTGGAGATTCCTGCTGCCGAGCTTGACCTTGAAAATCTGGCTCATCTCACCGAACAGCAACTTCAGGCTCACCGGCGTATGGACGATCTCCAGCATCCCGGCTTCGATCTTCGACAGGTCGAGAATGTCACTGACCAGGGTCAGTAAACTCTTTCCCGCCGTCTTGATCGCCTCAAGGTAACTCTGTTGAGTGGGATCGGAGACCATTGATGAGAGCAGCTCACTGTAGCCGGTGACCACGTTCAACGGTGTGCGGATTTCGTGACTCATATTGGCCAGAAATTCCGACTTGGCATGACTGGCGGCCTCGGCCAGTGCCTTGGCCTGCGCCATCGCCGCCTCGGCCTGTTTGCGCTCGGTAATGTCCAGCACCAGCCCCACGTAATACATCGGCTTCAAATCGGCTCCCGGTACAGATGCCACCGAGGCGTGCCCCCAAATGGTAGTGCCATCCTTGCGCAGGAAGCGTTTATCATAGTCGATGCTCTGATACCGACCACTCTGCAAGTTATTGTAACGTTCGGAGGTTCTTGTTCGGTCGTCAGGGTGGGTGATGTCGTTAACGGAGAGATCTAATAATTCTATCTGGGTATAGCCGAGAAAGTCACAAAAGGCCTGGTTCACCTTCAAAAAGCGGCCCTCGGGGGAAATGGTGACCAGGCCTGATGCGGCGGCTTCAAAAAGTGAGCGAAAACGCGCTTCGCTCTCACGCAAGGCTTCTTCGGCCAGCTTGCGCTCGGTAATATCGAAAACGATAGCGAAATCCGCCAGGAAGCTCCCCTGGACATCGAAAATCTTGGTTACGTTCAGATCTCCCCAGAAAACGGAGCCGTCCTTTCTTTGGTAACGCTTTTCCAACTGGAATGAATCAAGCTCTCCCTTAAGGGCCCGCTCGTGGGTGTTAATGCTCTGCGGTAAGTCATCGGGATGGGTGAAGTTATACGGTTTTTTGCCCAGCACCTCGTCTCGGCCGTACCCCAACATCTCCAGCATCTTGTCATTGATCTCGATAACGTATCCTTCGGCATCGGTGGTCACGATACCTGCAGCAACGTTTTTGAACATTGCCTGGAGGCGTGCCTCGCTTTGCTGCAAGGTCGCTTCGGCCCGGTGGCGCACTTCTATCTCGGTCCGCAGCGTTTGATTGGCGCTAGCGAGTTCGGCGGTGCGTTCCTCGACGCGCCGCTCCAATTCGGCGTGGGCCGCTCGTAAGTCCTTCTCCACCTCCTGGCGTTCGGAGATGTCCCTGACCGAACCGAAAAGGAATTCCCGGCCCTGCTGGGAAAAATAGTTGACCGTCAGCTCGATAGGAAACTCCCGGCCGTCACTGGAGCGGGCAGCGCTCTCCAGGATCGCCATCCCACGGCCCTTGCACTCCTCCCAGAAGCCGGGCCAGACTTCGGTTGTCAATTGGGGATCGACATCAGGCACTCGCAGGGAAAGAAGCTCTGATCGGGAAGAACCGACCATGCGGCAGAGGCTCTCGTTGCCGAAGAGAAAACGGCCGTCGGCAGCCACCATAAAAATCCCTTCGGCGGCGCTATCGATACAGAACTGGGTCTGATGAAGGGACGCTTCGGCCCGTTTGAGCAAGGCACGGTTACGCAGCAGATAGACAATAAACCCGGTTTCGACCAGCAGCAGTAGAATGACAACAAGAATGTGCCAGCGGTAAAGTTCATAAAAGGCTGGTTGCTTAAAACGGACAATGCTTCCGGCCGGCAGTCCATCTTCGTATGCCTCCACCCGATAACGCACCAGATCCTGAGACCCAGGGTTTGGCAGGATCGGCCCGGTCGCATTGGTGTCGATTTCTGAACGCAAACTTTCATCGGACAGCATTTCCCGGGGCACGCTGTCATTGTACGAATAGAGGACCAGGGCCCGCTTGACACCATCCGGCACGGCGACCGAGGCGGAAGGGGCTAGAGAAAAGGACATAAGCAGAAAGAGAGGAGCAACCTTTGCGAAAAATCGCATACTTGAGAGTCCTCCTGGTATCAATGCCACAACCCGTTTTGCTCCTGCGGGACGAAATGGTGGCCGCAAGGATCATTCTCTAATGATACCTTCAAAACATTATTCCGCTACTCCGGATAATTCCGGTCCATCGACTCCGGATGAGACGGTACTGAATATCACGGATTTCTTTATCCCGTCTTCTGGGTCCACCACTCTTGACTGAACACAGAGATAGACCTCTCCGCTAGTCATGCCCTTAATCATCAAGGCTCTCAACGCTGTGGAATACATGTGGCTCCTAACGACACCCAATCCGTTCTAATGGTTTGAGCAGTTACAGGCGAAAACTATGTTGATACCGGGGGGCACATCAATTCCGAAGACCCGGTAGGTCTGCCCGCGCCGCGGTGGCAGGAGAGAACTCTTCAGGGATACATCGCCCTAGTTTTCCCCCGTGAACACAATCACCAAAATCCCCACAAAAGAATAAATCCTCTTTAAATCCGTTATATATACGCCCTTCCTCGAAGAGATTAGAGTCTCCTTAAGACATCGGAGCGTCTTTGGACGTCAACCAGATAAAAAGGAGTCTCACTATGCTGTATATTCAATTTTTCTTTCTGTTGTTAATGCTTTATTTGGGTAGTCGCTATGGCGGTATCGGTCTCGGAGTGGTTTCCGGTATTGGTCTGGCCGTTGAAGTGTTCGTTTTCAAAATGCCGCCGACCAGCCCGCCGATCACCGTGATGCTGATCATCCTGGCGGTGGTCACCTGTGCCGCCATTCTCGAAGCGGCCGGTGGTCTCAAATACATGTTGCAGATCGCTGAGCGGATTCTGCGCTCGAAGCCGAAGTTGGTTACTATTTTGGGCCCGCTGGTGACCTACACTATGACCTTCATGCTCGGTACCGGCCACGCGGTTTACACCATCATGCCGATCATCGGTGATGTCGCGTTGAAAAACGGTATTCGCCCGGAGCGGGCCATGGCCGCCTCTTCGGTGGCCTCACAGATGGGCATCACCGCCAGCCCGATCTCCGCAGCGGTAGTCTATTACCTGTCGCAGATGAGTGGTCTCGGGGCTAATATCACCCTGGTGTCAATTCTTTCGGTCACCATCCCGGCCACCCTAATCGGCGTTATAGCTATGTCCCTCTACAGCATGCGCCGTGGTCTAGAATTGGAAGATGATCCAGAATATCAGGCGCGTCTGCAAGACCCAACCTGGAAGAAGCGCATCGAAGAAACCACCGCCACCACCCTCGACGAAAAACTGCCGACTTCGGCGCGTAACGCCGTGCTGCTGTTCCTGTTGGCGTTGGCGACCATTGTGGTGATTGCTATGGTGCCGGAAATTCGTACCCTCTCCGATGGTGCCAAGCCGATCAAGATGTCGATTATTATTCAGATGATGATGCTTGCCTTCGGTGGCATTATCCTGCTGGCGACCAAAACCAAAACCTCCAAGGTGCCCGAAGGCGTAGTCTTTAAGTCGGGGATGGTCGCAGCGATTGCCATCTTCGGTATTGCCTGGATGAGTGACACCTATTTCAAATTCGCCATGCCGAGCTTTAAAGGCGGTATCACCGAGATGGTTACTGCTTACCCCTGGACCTTCGCCCTGGCGATGTTCATTGTTTCGGTGGTGGTCAACAGTCAGGCGGCAACCTGTCGGATGATGCTACCGGTTGGTCTTGCTTTAGGGCTGCCACCGGCACTGCTGATCGGTATCATGCCGGCTTGCTACGGTTACTTTTTCATCCCCAACTATCCGTCTGATATAGCCACGGTAAACTTCGATACCTCGGGGACGACCAAGATCGGCAAGTGGTACTTCAACCACAGCTTCATGGTGCCCGGCCTGGTCGGGGTGATCACCGCCTGTCTGGTCGGTTACGCGCTGGGGATGCTGCTGCTTAGCTAAATCGACTTAACGTAAGTGTGAGTAAAAGATAAAGACAAGGCCATCCGCTATCGGGTGGCCTTGTTTGTTTTGCGCCGATGACAGCTGACTGTTGCCTTAATGCGCTAAATTTTATAGGCTATCCCCATCTTTCTGCTATGAATTACAGTGTCGGGATTCTTACTGCCGCTGTGGATTTCCGCAAGGACCTTGGTTGCCTATGTACAATGACTATTTCGGATTCAAGGAAGCTCCTTTTTCCATTGCACCCGACCCGCAATTTTTGTACATGAGCGACCGCCATCGCGAAGCCCTGGCTCACCTGATTTATGGTCTTAAAACTGATGGTGGGTTTGTGCTGCTGACCGGCGAGGTCGGCACCGGCAAAACCACCGTCTGTCATTGCCTGCTCGAGCAAGTGCCGGAAAATTCCGAAATCGCTTTCGTTCTCAATCCGAAGTTGAGTGTCATCGAATTGCTGGCGACCATCTGTGATGAACTCGGCATCAGTTACCCGCAGGATAATCGCAGCAACAAGGTTTTTATCGATGCGCTCAACGCCTTTTTGCTTGATGCACACAGTCAGGGGCGCAAAACGGTGCTGATTATCGACGAAGCACAGAACCTGCAAGTCGACGTGCTGGAGCAGATCCGTCTGCTGACCAACCTGGAGACGCACAAACAGAAGCTGCTGCAGGTGATCATGCTCGGTCAGCCGGAATTGAAGCAGATGCTCGAACGGTCGGAACTGCGCCAACTTGCGCAGCGGATTACCGCCCGCTACCACCTTGAGCCGCTGTCGAAAAACGAAATTCAGGCCTATGTCTGTCATCGTTTGTCGGTGGCTGGTGTCGAGCGGGACCTGTTCCCTGAGGTGACCACCAATAAGCTTTACCAGTTAAGCGGTGGCGTGCCACGGCTTATCAACCTGCTCTGTGATCGTGCCCTGCTCGGGGCTTATGCCAAGGAGCAGCATAGTATCAGTCCGGTGCTGTTGATCGCCGCAGCCGAGGAGGTGTTTGGCCGCAAGGTAAAACCGCAGTCAGAACCAGCGCCCTTCTGGCAGTGGCTTCTTCTAGTGCTGCTGATTCTGGGCGGAAGTTTCTTTTTGCTGCAGACCTACCTGAACAATCAGCCGCGCGCTCAGATTGTGCCGCCAATCAAGTTGCCGATTACCCGTGCTATTTCAACCCCGCCCCTGCTGTGGACTGCATCAGAACCGATCGAGCGCAGCAGTGTCCTAGCGTATAATGCGCTGTTTGCCAGCTGGCAACACCAATTCGACGAAGCCGCTGGTACGGCAACCAGTCAGGCGGAATTGCTTGGCTTAAGTCTGCTTTTCAAGCGCAGCAGCCTCGGCCGACTGCGCCAGCTTAATCGTCCGGCAGTGTTGAAGCTTTCCGATCTGCAAGGGCAGGAGTTTTATGCGACCCTGACTGGCCTCGACAATGACAGTGCCACGCTGGTGCTGGCAGACGAGCTGCGCGTCGTTTCGATCGCCACGTTAAACAAGCAGTGGTTCGGCGAGTTTGCTCTGCTCTGGCAGGCGCCGGAAAACTACGCTGGTGCAGTAAAGCCCGGCGCTCAGGGGCCGATCGTGCAATGGCTGGAAGAGCAGATGGCTGATTTGCACGAGCGCAGTGTCCAAAATAGCGAAAATCCGACCCTCGAAGGGCAACTTCTTCAGGAGGTGCAGCAGTTCCAGGCCGCTAGCGGCCTGGAAGCAGATGGCATTGTCGGTATCTATACCCTGATTTTGCTCAACAGCCGGACCGGACAGTCGTTTCCGACTTTGTTAGCTGGGCGAAAGGGCTGATCGCTGATGTCCTTTATTCTTGATGCGCTGAAAAAGTCGGACAAAAAACGCCAGGAGAACAATGCGCCGAGCCTCGACACGGTCCACGAACCCACCTCGGTAACGCGGCCGCGGCGGCCGTTTTGGATCTATCTGCTGGTTCTTATCCTGCTGCTGAATGTTGGCCTGTTGCTCTGGTTTTTTGCGCCTGGGCCGCGAGGGATCGTTGTTGGGCTGGAACAGGTTGCGCAAAAACAAACTGTAGTTGCCACACCTGTTCCGGTTTCGACTCCCGTTGTCCGTTCACTGGCGGTGTCCCAATCGCAAACGCAACGCTTGAGCAAAACCCCGACAATTAGAAACTCATCTCCAGGAGTGGCCGCACCGGTTGAACCGCAACCAAGCGCCAGCGAGCGGATTTACGCGATTGCCGAACTGCCGATCGCTTTGCAGAGACGTCTTCCCGAGATGCACATGTCGTTACATGCCTACAGCAAGGGGAGCGGGACGGCCAGCTTGGTGCGGATTAACGAGCAGATTATGCGCGAAGGGGCGCGGCTGGCCGATAAGTACCTTCTTGAAGAGATCACTGCCGATGGGGCGACCTTTCGTTATGATGGCTATCGCTTTCTCCTGCCGCGTAAGCGCACCGGAGAAGATTGAGTCCCTAAGGTTGTTTGTCTCTCCCCCTCATTTGCCCAGTTAAGCCCTTTGCTGGCCGCCAGCCCTTCTCTGCTTTTGCCTTGAACCTGCCAGGCTAACGTGCTACCACAGCTGGACTTTTTTCTCACGAGGTAACTATGATCCATCTGACCGATATCAGCAAACAGCACGGCAACCGGGTGTTGTTCAAAAAAGCCAGCTTTCAAATTCTTCCCGGCAGTCGGACCGGACTGGTCGGACCCAACGGTGCCGGCAAGTCGACCATCTTCCGCTTGATTACCGGCGAAGAAGTCGCCGATAGCGGCGATATCAGCTGTGGCAAGAAGACGGTGATCGGTTATTTTTCGCAGGATGTCGGCGACATGTCCGGTCGCAGTGCGTTAGCAGAGGTGGTCGCTGCTTCGGAAGCGACGGTTAAACTCGGTGAGCAGATTCAGCAGATGGAAGCGGCGATGTGCGAGCCGCAGTCGGACGATGAGATGGTGACGCTGTTGGAGCGCTACGGTGATGTCCAGCAGGAGTTCGAACATCGCGGTGGTTACGATCTTGAGAGCCGTGCTCAGGCGGTATTGACCGGTCTGGGGATCGGTCCCGATGATTATCAGCGGCCGGTTGAATCGTTCAGTGGTGGTTGGAAGATGCGTATTGCTCTGGCGCGGATTCTGACCCTTAATCCCGATGTTTTGCTGCTCGATGAGCCGACCAACCACCTGGACGTGGAATCAATCGTCTGGCTGGAAAACTGGCTGGCCGAGGACTATCAGGGCGCGCTGGTGATGACCAGCCATGACCGCGACTTTATGAATCGGCTGGTGAGTCGGATCGTTGAGGTCGCCAACCAGAGCATCACCAGTTATGGCGGCAATTACGATTTCTATCTGCGTGAGCGGGAAATACGCCGCGAGCAATTGCTGGCCAGCCATAGACGCCAACAAGAAATGTTGTCCAAGGAAGAGGAGTTTATTGCCCGTTTTGCCGCGCGTGCTTCGCATGCGGCGCAGGTTCAATCGCGGGTGAAAAAACTGGAGAAGATTGAACGGATCGAGCTGCCTCCAGAGCAGAGAGTGGCCCGCTTCGAGTTTTCCGAGCCGCCGCGCAGCGGTGATGACGCGATCGCTATCAACGCGCTGGCGAAAAGCTGGCCATTGGACAACGGCGCTGAAAAAGCGGTTTTTTCCGGCGTCAGTGGCATGGTGCGGCGCGGTGACAAGATTGCCGTGGTCGGTGTTAACGGCGCCGGTAAATCGACCTTTCTGAAAACCCTGGCTGGTCAGACCGAGCCGAGTGCCGGGACGGTGACCATTGGTGCCAATGTCCATGCGGGGTATTTCAGTCAGCACTCGATGGAAGTCCTCAATCCGAAAAGGACGGTTTTTGAAACCGTGCAGGATGCTCTGCCGTTGCAGACCATCGGTGTGTTGCATAATCTTTGCGCCGCCTTTCTCTTCCAGGGTGAGGATGTCGACAAGCGGGTCGATAAACTTTCCGGGGGCGAAAAATCACGGCTGGTGCTGGCGACTATCCTCGGCCGACCGCTGAACCTGTTGATTCTTGACGAACCGACCAACCATCTGGATATCCAGTCGCGCGAAGTTTTGCTCGGGGCGCTGCAGAATTTTACCGGGACTCTGCTGCTGGTCAGCCATGACCGGCATTTCCTCCGCAGTCTGGTCGGGCGGGTGTTTGAGGTCGATCAGGGGCAGATGGTCGCTTACGAAGGCGATTACGAATACTACTTGCACAAAAGTGGCCGTGAGCATCTTGGGCTGTAGGTTTTTACTATAACTATTTAAAGTGTGAGCATAATAACGTGGTGAAAACATTCCCGGATTAAAGGGGGTTATTTTTCAAGGGAACCGCATTTAAATACTGTAAAATAAGACATGTGATTGATTTCAGTAGCTTTAAGGTTGACTGTCTGCCTGATTAGCTTATACTCAGACTTTCTGTTTTGGATAGATTTGTCAAGGACGAGGGGGGGCAGGTCCTTGTTGTTGTCATGTTGACACATGGCTGACTCTCTACCCTGTAGGGCCGTTATGTCCAGAGCTCTTCTGTTCTTGTTGCTGTTCGTCAGTCTGTTCCTGACTGCCTGTGCCTCCGAAGATCAAACCCTTCCTCTTATCCGCCTCGGGTACGCCCCTCATGATCATCACGCATCGCTTTATCTCGCCGCGCAATTGTCGGACCATTTTCGGCAACAGGGTGGACTGTATCTCAGGGAAGTCCGAGCTAAAGAACACTATCAGCTAATCGATCAGGGTCAGGCAATTGCTGATGTCATGGTGGTTCGCTGCACTGGTGGTGGGCAAATTATTCGTAAATTACATGAAAAGCAACTGGATGTTTCCTTCGGTCCAGTGCCGGCGATGATTCAACGGATTGACGCCGGCAGCGACCTGAAGATTGTCGCTCCGGTTATGTCAAATGGTGCGGCGCTGGTGATGGCAAAGGATTTCCCGGCCGATGATTGGCCAAGTTTTATCGCCGCAGTGAAGCAGGCACCGCAACCAGTGCGGATCGGCTACAAATTTCACAACTCAGTTCAGAGCCTTGTTTTTGAGCAGACCTTGGATTATGAGGGGATCAGCTTCTCTCACGATGTTTCTATCCACACTGTCCAAGTTGTGGTGCGTAATTTGTTCGGTTCCCAGAACCTGATTCCGGCATTGAAAAATGGACTGATCGACGGTTTTGTTATCATGCAGCCGGTCGTCGCCCTGGCGGAATATCAGCAGGTTGGCAAAGTCGTCAGTTTCTTGCATGACTTCCCTCCCGCAGGGCAGTGGCAGGGTTTGCCTTGCTGTGCCCTGGCTGCTAACGGCCCGGTCTTAAGTCAGCAGCCTCTGGCCTTGAGCAAACTGGTCACCCTGCTGTCGCGTGCCAACCGCTATGTGCAGGAACATCCCCGAAAAAGTGCAGCGTTGATCGCTCATTGGTTAGGAACCCCGTTCGCCGTCGAGGAACGGTCAATACCGACAATCAAGTATCTGGATGATTTCTCCCCCGAGTGGCACCGTGGCGTTGATCAGTGGATGACCAACATGGCGAAACAGGGTCAGTTGAGCGGAACCCTCAAGACGGCATTGGCGGATGGAACTGCAAAAACATTGCTCTACGATCAGTCATTTTTTGACTACACCCGTATGCAGGTGGGGGCGCAATGAGACTCCCGCAAAAGGTCTTTTGGATTTTTTTCATCATTACCTTCGGCACGCTGATTTTGGCTCTCAACCAGTTTGCCAGTTTTTATACCCAGCAACGTTTTAATCAGATGTCCGGCCACCTCAATCAATTGCAATCCCAGATGCGTCAACTGGACCATATCCGTGTTTCCTTGTTGCTTCCGGAAATGAACTTTGACAAGACTGAATTTGAGCGACTGGTGCATGACAGCGCAACAACCAGTAAAAAATTAAGGACAGACTTGGCTCGTCTCTCATCTCTGCTAGTGGTCAAACTTGATAGTATCGACTTTAATCTGACAAATTTTAGTCAGGCACTTCTCGAGCTGGCGACAAGTCGTAAGGTTGCTCTTCAGTTAGAAGCCGCCATTCATACAACACTGAGTCGGCTGCATACCCACAACGATGTAGAAAAAGAACATTTGACGCAGGGTGATGGCCCTTTTCCGCATCGGCATGAGAAGGCTTCCGATGCGAAGACCATTACTGATCTGGAACTACATTTCCAGGCGAACTCCTTCGTCCATCATCGGCAGTTTGAGCGGTTGCCGAATATCAAACGAATTCTGGATCAAATCAATAATAGATTTGCTGATCCGGCGCTGTCCAGCGAGCTGGGCCAACTGTTTCAGTTGCTAGAGCAGTTCTACCAACGTGACCTGCAGTTGGAGGATCGCAAGCTGTTTGTTGAAACGTCGTCTGTCAATTTTTTTCAAGTTAGTCAACGGATTCTGTCCGAGCTGGAGGATGTTAACGTCAAGCGACAACGGCTGATCTCACAGATTTCTCTTTTCGTCAGTGTTTTCGGTGTGCTGGCGGCGATTTTTTTCTGGTACCGGATTCGCGATTATTTCCGCCGTTTTCTCTACAACCAGAAGCAGGTCATGGTCGCTATCCAGAATGATAACGATCATGTGCAACTGGCCCCACAGAGCCATGATGAACTGGGTGGCCTGACGACGACCCTGAAGGATTTGTCGGTTGAATTGAAGGGAAAAAAAGACGATCTGCGCGCTTCGGAACAGAAGCATCGTCTGCTGGTGGAAACCCTGAGCGAATGGCTCTGGGAAACGAATATCAATCAGCAGTTTTCCTATTGCAGCCAGGCGGGAGAGCAGGTGACCGGTTATTCCCCGTCGGTCATGCTGGGGCGCAAATATCTGACGCTGTCAGAAGGATGTGAAGACCCTGCAGTTGTCCGCAATATTGAGCAGCATTTTTTCGCTCGAACGGCTTATAGCAACATTGAGCGAAAAATTCGTTGCGTTGATGGTTCAATTAAATATCTGATCTCCAGTGGCTCCCCTTTGTTTGATCCGGAAGGTCGATTTGCCGGTTTCCGGGGTATCGATCGCGATATTACCGCGCTGGTTGAGGCCAAAGAAGCACATGTTCAGTTAGAGCTGAAGTTGCAGCATTCGCAAAAAATGGAATCGATCGGTCGCCTGGCCGGTGGTGTTGCCCATGATTTCAATAATATTCTCAGCGCCATCATCGGTTATACCGAAGTGATTATGCATCGTTTGGAACCGGATCATGCCTGCTTCAGATATGTTCGCGAAATCCGAAACTCCGGCGATCGGGCGGCCAATCTCACCAAACAGTTACTGGCGTTCAGTCGCAAACAGGTCCGTAAACCGCAGATTCTTGATCTCTGCCGTGAGGTCAGCGAGCTGAACGACATGCTGCAGAGACTGGTCGGGGAAGAGATTCGCACCCTGATCGATACGGAGGCGGGACTGTGGCCAGTTAAGATGGATAAGTCGCAATTGGAGCAGGTGATTATTAATCTGGCAGTCAATGCCAGGGATGCCATGGCTGAGGGTGGGGTTATTTCCATTGGTTTACGCAACTACCAAATCAAAGGCGACTGTGTTGAAACGCCGAATCTGACGGCTGGCGATTATGTCCAGATCAGCGTCAGTGACACGGGCAGCGGAATGCCGCCGGACGTTATGCAGAATATCTTTGATCCCTTCTACACTACCAAGGAGCAAGGCAAGGGGACCGGTCTCGGTCTGGCGATGGTTTATGGGATTGTGACACAAAATAGCGGAGATATTCTGGTCAGCAGTGATGTTGGCAGGGGGACCTGCTTCAGAATCTTACTGCCACGCTCCCAACCGGTTGTCGAGCAAGCGGTAGTATCTAAACCGGAGAAACCACTTCGTAAGGGCAGTGAAACCATTCTGTTTGTTGAGGATGATGTGGTCCTGTTGAAAATGAATGCCGATTTTTTGCAGTCGCTTGGGTATCACCTCGTGACGGCAGGTGACGGTAACGAAGCGTTGGAGAAATACCAGCAACTTTCCGATGGCGTCGACCTGTTGATCACCGACATCGTCATGCCGAATATCGGCGGAATAGCGTTGGCAGAAGCACTTACTGGACAGTCTCCCGCGCTTAAGGTTCTTTACATGTCCGGTTATACGGAACACAAATTATTTGATCAGGGGATACTGAAGGAAGGGATCAATTTTCTTCATAAACCGGTTTCGCCGATCGATATCGTTAAATTGATGGAAAAACTGCTCGATTCCTCCCCAGCCTGAGTTTGCTTGTGCTGCTGGTCATTTGCACTGCTTGAACCAGGGGTTATGCTGACCATTGAAATATGGTTAATTCTTATTGTTATCGGGCGTCGCTGGCCTGGCGAACTACAAAACCGACCCATACCGGCAGCACAAAATAGCTGAGTGTTCTATTCGGTTAAAAGCAGCTGGTGGCAACTGGGATGTGAACGGCTCCGAAGCTAGAGACCGAACTTCTGTAATGTCTCTGCCGGAGCCTGATCGAAGTGCGAAAATTCCATCGTGAAGCTGCCCTGTCCCTTGGTCGCGCTACGGAGTTCGGTCATGTAACCGAACATTTCCAATAGTGGGATCGTGGCGCGGATGACATCTTGTCCCGGACGTGACACCACCCCTTCGACCTGCCCTCGTTTCTGTTGCAGGCTACCCATCACCCGGCCGGTGTACTCGGTCGGGGCGCTCAATTCGAGACGCATCACCGGTTCCAGCAGGGTCGCTTTGCCGTTGCGCAGCGCTTGGGATATGGCCCGACTGATCGCGGCCGAGATGCCGAGTTCCGTGGTTTTATTATTATCGTAGGGTGCAGCGGTCAGGATCAATTCCAAGTCGGTGAGGGGGTATCCTGCGACCGGTCCGGCCTGACAGGCACCCGCAATCAGCTCCTGCAACAGATCGGCTTGCTCCTCTGGCCACTGCTGCAGGACCGTTTCCGGAACATCAATCGTTAAGCCACTGCATCGTGGTTGGGGACTGATTTTGATGTTGACCTCGCCCTGCTGCAGTTTGCCGTCGATCTCTCGCTCGAAGAGTTCATGCTGCTCACTCGGCCGGGTCAGGGTCTCGCGGTAAACGACCTGTGGCCGGCCGGTTATCGTCTCGACTCCAAAATCTCTGCTCAGCCGTTGAACAACCACTTCCAGATGCAGTTCCCCCATCCCCGTTAGCAGGGTTTGACCGGTTTCCGGATCTTCTTTGACCAGAAAAGTTGGATCCTCCCATTGTAACTTTTCCAGTGCTGGTGGGAGTTTATCTCGATCGTCCACGGTTTTCGGTTCCACCGCCAACGAAACCACCGGTTCGGGGGAGTCCAGTCCTGCCAGTTGTAGTGGTGTTTCTGCAAAGCTGATGGTGTCACCGGTAAGAACATTCTTCAGGCCGGTGGCGGTGACAATATCTCCGGCAGCTGCGTGGTCGATCCGTTCTCGCTTGTGCGAATGCATGCGGAACAGGCGGGCGACCTTCTCTTCGCCGAGGGTGCGACTGTTGTAGACCGTATCGCCCGGTTTCAGACTGCCAGAATAGAGGCGCAGGTAGGTGAGTTTACGCCCTTCGTCAGCCAGAACCTTAAATGCGAGTGCACAGAGCGGCCCCTTTGCCTCAGATTCGATCTCCTGTGGCGTTTGGCGGTCAATGCGGATCGCTGCTGACGGGGGAATGTCGATCGGCGATGGGAGTAGGGCGCAGATGGCATCGAGTAACGGTTGAACCCCTTTATTGCGCAAGGCGGAGCCGAGCAGCACCGGTGATATCTGGCAGTCGATGACCCCTTGACGTAGCGCAGGCAGCAGCCGTTCTGCGGCGATGGGGAGCCCTTCAATAAAATCGTTGAGAATGCTGTCATCGTAATCGGCGGCGGCCTCAATGATCCGCTCGCGGGCCTGCTGTACTTCTTCGCACCTCTCCGCGGGGATCTCGCCATCGATGGTTGTTTGCCCGAGATCATCTTCGTCAAACAGAATGGTTTTTTCCTCGATCAGATCGATTATGCCACGGAAAGCATCTTCGGCGCCGAGCGGTAATTGTAGCAGCACCGGTTTGACGTGTAGTTTTTCAATCATGGCAATCAACACGGCGCGATGGTCGGCTCCAATGCGGTCCATCTTGTTGATCAGACAGATCCGGGGAACCTGGTAGCGATCCGCCTGCCGCCAGACCGATTCAGTCTGTGGTTGCACCCCTTCCACGGCGCTGAAAATTGCCACCGCTCCGTCCAATGCGCGTAAGGAACGTTCCACCTCAATGGTGAAATCGATGTGTCCGGGGGTGTCGATCAGGTTGAAGGTGTGGTCTCGCCATCGGCAACAGGTTGCCGATGCGGTGATCGTTATGCCGCGTTCCTGCTCCTGCTCCATCCAGTCCATTGAAGCCATGCCATCGTGGACTTCACCCATTTTGTGGATCTCGCCGGTGTAGAAGAGTATCCGTTCCGAGACGGTCGTTTTGCCGGCATCAATGTGCGAAATAATGCCAAAATTGCGGATCTGGTTGCGGTTGACATCAGCCATGAAAAGCTCCCTGAACGGCAGATGGAATTTTTGCTTTCAATTATACTACAGTATCAACGGACCCCGGTTATCCTCTGCGAATCAGTTGCTTTCTGCCCTGAGTCGGTTGAGGTGGTCAAGGTCAATCTGGTTCAGATTGAAATATTCCCGCTCCAACTCTTCGACATAAAAACGGTCGAGGCCGCTGTTACTCAAAAAATCCTCGCGGAGGCCACGATCCTGATTGGATATGATTTCCGGCAGCAGGCTGTGGAGATAGATCGCTTCCTTTTTTATGTCGTGGATGACGTTGCGGAACAGTCGTGGGTCGAGCAAGTCGCTGATAATGCCCCTGACGAGTAATTCATCGCTCAGTTCACCGAACAGTTCCTTCTGCTCGGATGGCGTTTCGTAGCGTGAATAGCGATTACGAATCCGCTCCTTGGCATTTTTAAGGACCGTGTTGTAGAGCCGTTCTTCCGCATCAAGTTGTTTGATTTTGCGGATCAGCTCTGGCAAACTCAGTTGCTTGTTCGCCGCGGAATCCAGCCCTTCTTCCAAGCAGGTCAGCTTGAGTCGGCCAAAGCGGCCGAGATAGCCGTTGCCGTGGATTTCATCAAAGAATAAGCGGCCGAACAGGTTATCCCCCAGTTCGTTGAAGGCTTGCTGGTTGCCGAGCAGGCTGCGCAGCAGGTCTTCATTGATACGGAAATTCTCCATGAAAGCCATCTGGCTCAAATGGGTCGAGGTGCTGTCGTAGCGGTCGAAGAAGGTGATGATGTAGGAAAAGTTTTCCAGTAACGCCAGCGGCGCTCCGTCGCGGATTTGTTCGTCGCAGATTTTACCGGTTTCCAGGAGTAATTGTTCAAAGCTATGATCGCGATTTCGATTTGCCTGCAATTTGGCGAACAGTAAGCGCTCCATCTCTTGATTGCCGATGTTGCCGCCGGGGGTGTCGTCGCGCGCGAAGATTCCCTGGAGTATCTGGCGGGTCGTGACGATATAGTCCGGTTCTTCGGCCGAGACTTCCGGTGCGGTCTTGAGTTGCTCATCCAGGGTGAGGAACAGGGCCGAAGGTATTTTATTCCGCACCGAAAGGGTTTTCAGTCTGGTCAGCCGAGCGTGCTGTTCACTGCCGAGGTGTCCTTGTTGATGGCAGGCAATCAGAATCTTTTTGTATTCATCGATGATCCGGTAATTATCGCGGTGCCGATACATGACATCGACGCGGATTCGCTCTTGTTGGTAACGATCAATTCCCATGTCATTGGCCAACATCTGTAACTCGGTAAAGTTGCTATCCGGTATCGAACGATGTTGGTAATAAAGGCGCTGAAATTCTTGCAGATAGCGACGATGGCGGGAGTTGATCAGGCAGACCAGATAGATAGTGCATTGCTCTGGTAGTTGGGTCAGTAATTCGGTGACCAGTTGGGAATCGTCCCGTTGGTTGAGGTTGGTCAGTCGCTTGAGGACTTTTCCTAGTCGTCGTAGCACCTGTTCTTGCTGCTGCCGGTGGGTTTGGGCGTCAAGTCCGTCAATGAAGAAAAAGCAGTTATAAACCGCATGTCCTTCGAAAAAGATCTGTTCGTAGGTGTGCTGTGTACGGTTCATTTCATCGATGTGCAGATTGCCCGATTCGTCATAGCTGACACCCAGCAGGGTCAGGCGGTTAACGATGCCGTCCTTCGATAGATCGGCCAGCGGCTGATCGACACCGAACATGTATTCACAGAAACTGCCGCCATTCCCCAGTTGACGAACGCCCTGCTCGTCGAGGATCAGTTCGTTGCCCGGGGCGAAAAAGCGCAAGGACTGGTCCGAAACCTGGTAGAAATGGTGATGGGCCGTGCGGCAACCCGCAGCAGTGGCGAAGTATTCGATATTATCGTTGATGCGACCGTGCAATCGCAGCTCGGTATTCATGGCCGCCGTCTCCACTGCGATTGTTCGTCGGCTTGGCACAATGGCAGAGAGAATTTTTGTCCATCATAGGCGAAGTCGATCCCCTCAGGGAGTTGCGGTGCATGTTTGGGATGATCCACTTCATGGCTGAGGTGGGTCAGGATGGTCTGTCTGGCGCCAATTGTTTGCGCCATTTGAATCGCCTGGGGGATGTTGAAGTGCGTGTTGTGCGGTTTGAAACGCAGTCCGTCAAGAACCAGAATCTGCAAACCTTTAAGCAGCGGTAGCGAGGTTTCCGGGATGCCATTGCAGTCGGTCAGATAGGCAAATGGACCGCAGCGATAGCCGAAGGCTTGCATGCCGCCATGATTTAACGGGATCGGAATAATTTCCAGGCCGAATAACGGAAAACCGCTCTCTATCGGGCAGAGGGTGAGTCGTGGCACGTAGCCTGGCTTTTCGACATCGGCAAAAATGTAGCTGAAGTTGTCCCGGACTCTTTCCAGGGTCCGGGGGGAGCCGTAAAGTGGGATCGGATCTTTGCTACGCAAGTTGAATCCGCGCAGATCATCAATCCCGTGCATATGATCGGCGTGGCTGTGGGTGTAAAGGACGGCGTCAATATGGCAGATGTCTTCCCGTAGGGCCTGTTGGCGTAAATCAGTTGCGGTGTCGATGAGAATGTTGTATTGACCGTAACCGATGAGCGCACTGCAGCGGGTTCGGTGATTGCGCGGGTCAGAGGAGCGACAGACGGCACAACGACATCCGACCACCGGGATGCCGGTGCTGGTTCCTGATCCGAGTATGGTAATTTCAAGCTTTTCAGGCGTCATTGTTTTGCCGTGGCTTGTTGGGTTTCTGGAAGAGATTTAGTAATTTAGCATTTTGCCGGGGGCGGAGACAATAGTTGATTGTATCTGCCTGCTTGCCAGACTTCGGTCCTCTGCAGTAGACTGGGGACTGCGAAGGATTGTCAGTATGAGTGAGAAGAAAATAGAAGAATTCAATAAGCTTTGCAGCCGCTGTATCCGGCAGTGCAAGCAGCCGGTCGCGGTGTTGATGCTCGAATGTCCCCGGTTTGAGCCACGACCATTTAAATCGGAGAAACACAGGTTTCAGCAACTGGACCTGTTCGGCAAGTAATAAAGGGTGATTCCGGCGGAATCACCCTTTACTTTTTAGCAAAACTATTTCGCTGCCTGCAGATCGAGAAACTCTTGCAACATGGGGATGAATTTCTCTGGCTCGACCAGAAACGAATCATGCCCGTAGTCGGACTGGATCAGTCGATAGTCGACTGTTTTGTTGAGGCGTTGCAGTTCGTTGACCACCTCTTCAGTCTGCTGTGGTGTATAGAGCCAGTCGGAGCTGAATGCAAACCAGAGAGACGGGCAATTGAGCCGATCGAGCGCTTCGCTGAACGAATCGAAATTCCAGGCGACATCATACAGATCGAGGGTCTTGGCCAGGTAGAGGAACGAATTGGTGTCGAAACGACCGACAAAATTACCACCGTTGTAATCGAGGTAGCGTTCGATTTCAAACTTACCGAAGAAATCGAACATGCCATCCCGTACCGAGAAGCGCCGTTCGAACTTGAGGTTCATTGAGGCGTCGGACAAAAAGGAGATGTGTCCGACGGCACGGGCCAGGGCAAAACCATCTGCTGGCGGGTGTTCCGTTCGGTAATTCCCCTTTTTCCACAGGGGGTCATTGAAAATCGCCTGCCGGGCCAAGGCGTTCAGTGCGATGGCCATCGGCGAGGTTTTTCCCGTGCCGGCGATCGGAACGATGGAACGGACCATTTTCGGATAATGAATCCCCCACTCCAGTGCCTGCATTGCGCCCATTGACCCGCCGACAACGCTCAGCAACGATTTGATCCCCAAGTGGTCAATCAGCAGTTTCTGGGCGCGTACCATGTCACGAATCATCAGCACTGGAAAGTTGAGTCGGTAGGGGCGGCCAGTGCGTGGGTTGATACTGGTCGGACCGGTGGACCCTTTGCACGAGCCGATGACATTCGTGCAGAGGACGAAATACTTGCTGGTGTCGAAGACTTTGCCGGGGCCGATCATGTTGTCCCACCAACCCGGTTTGCGGTCTTCCTCGCTATGGCGGCCAGCAGCATGCGCATCGCCAGTCCAGGCATGGGTCACTAAAATGACATTGGTGCACTCAGCGTTAAGTTGGCCGTAAGTCTCGTAGGCGATGGTGAGCGGGCCTAGCAGGCGACCACTCTCTAACCGCAGTTCGATATCAAAGTCGGCGTATTCGGTTGTGACCAAGCCAACGGAATCGTTCAAGCCATCTCCCCTTTTGGTACAGATACTAACAAAAAAGGCCCCTTCCCGGGATAATGGGAAGGGGCCTTGGAGATACGACTATACGTGGTATCGCTGGCTCCGTCCCCATCTGTCCCCCGGGACCGTAGGTCCGGCAGGGCAGGAATTGGCACCGGGCGCCCGCTGATACTTTTGTATCAAAAGGCCGGTTGCCGTGGTTTCGCAGGGCCGTTTCCCTCCACCACTCTGGATAAAGACGTTGTTCATTTTTTCTTGTGCGGCCGACTCTAGCTTACTCGGTTGTAACTTGTCAAATGGAACTGCTTGCTGGTTTGGCCGGCTCCCTGTCCTCTTCGCTTATTTTGAATGCCCCCATCTCTTTTTGCAGCAGGGCGGTATGTTTAATCAAGTCTTCAACGACCGCATCCATGCCGATAGCGCGCTCTGAATTCTCTTCGGCAATGCGGCGGACCATCGCAACCGATTCGACGACTTCGTTGCTGCGGTCGTTCTGCTCACGGGTCGCACTATCGATCAGTTCTATCATCTGCTGGATATGCTCCATACTCTGCGCAATCTGCTGGCTGCCCCGCCCTTGTTCGGAGGTGCTGTTTTTGACCCGCGCCGCGATATTTTTCATCGATTCAGCGGCGTTAGACAGATTGCGGGTGCTGGCCGTCTGCTGACCGATGGAGCTGGCAATCTGGTCGACCATATTGGTGATGGCCAGCACTGCCTGACTGATGTTGCGGTTTTCTTTCGACTGCTTCAGGGTCTGGTTAGCGATGCCGGTAATTTGCTCGGTCGAGATCAGCGAGCTTTCGTGCAGTTTTTCCAGTGCTTCACCGGCCGCATGAGACCTAGCGACCTCTTGCTGCGCGCGCAGGCTCCCTGCTTCGATTGTTGAGACGGCGGTCTGTGTCCCTTCCTGGAGATTCTCGATGATTTCGGCAATCTCTTTTGTCGACACCGAGGTGCGCTCCGCCAGATTGCGGATTTCATCGGCGACGACAGCAAAACCTTGACCGTGTTCACCTGCTTGGGCGGCGATGATGGCTGCGTTGAGAGCCAGCAGGTTGGTCTGATCGGCAACATCGGCGATGACGTTGACAATGTTACCTATGGCGTCTGAACGTTCGCCTAAATCGCTGATGGCCAAGTGGGCCTGTTCCATTATCTGCTGCAGACCGCTGATTCCGCGAATCGTGTCTTGAACTGCGGCTTTTCCCTCAAGGGCTTCTGCTGCTGCTTGCTGGGCGAGTTTGCTGGTCTGTTCGGCACTCTGTTCAATCGTGCTGGTCGCCTGCTCAAGTTCTTTTGCCGATTGTGAGGTTTCTCTGGTGTTGTTGGAGAGTTCAATGATGTTGCCATCAATCTGCTCGTTGGAGGAGGAGAGTTGATGGATGGAACTGGATATATCGCTGATAATGCCGAACAGGTTTTCCATCTGTTCGGTAATACTGATGGTGGTTGATTCCAGTTCGTGGGTGGCTGCGGCGCTCTGTTGCACCGAGGCCACGAGGTTGGAAACGCTGTCGGCAATTTCACCCGCGGACTTGCCGATTTCGGTGACGCTCAGGTGGGACTTTTCCATCGCCTTGGTCTGCTGATCGGCCGCGTGGCTGACTTCGCTGGAGCGGCTGCGGATGGCGCTGGTCGCTTCCGATAGTCCGGTTGCGGTTTTGCGGGTGTTTTCGACTATTCCACGCAGTCGTTCCACAAAGCGATTGAAGTTGCTGGCCAGAAGACCGATTTCGTCATTGGAGGTGATTTTAAGGGTTTTGGTTAGATCCGCATCTCCCTCGGCAATTTCACGTAGATTGCGGACGACTGAATCGAGTGGTTTGGCGATACCGCGGGAAAAGACAATACCAAAAATGGTCGCGACGAGCATCACTCCGATTGCCATCATCAGCAGGGTGCGTTGCATCGTCCGGTTGCTGGCCAGGATTGAGGAGCGGTCGATGGCAATCAGGAATCCGGCGGTGTCATGATTGAGCGGATAATTGTAGACGATGTGCGAGCGATTCTTCAGGGTCATCAGCACGAAGTCTTCGTCCAGAATTGCATTGAGGTCTAATTTTAGATCCTTTAATTCAGCGAGGCTGCTGGCGATGATTTTTTCCCCGTCATGAAAGCCAACATCGGCATCGATCATCGATTGAAATTGTTTGGCTTGCAGTTCTCCAATGTCACGGTAGGCGCGCAGGTTTGCAATCGGAGATCCCTGATAAATCAATGGCACGGTGCTGGAGATACTGAGACTGTTGTTGTTAACGATAAGTCGGCTGCTGCTCTCGGTCATGAGGCCGGATTCTTTTGCCTCAGCCGATTTCACAATGATCGGTTCCGCCGTCTTTGTGTCTGCGGAGAGCACGTGGATATGCCCATCGGCGTGAATCACCTCTAGCCGGTCAAAACCGAATTGGGCTCGATAGTGTTTTATGACCGTATGCAGCTGTTCGGGGTCGCCTGTGATCTGGCCGAAATAGACGGCATTCAGCAGATCCTCTTCTTGGGCCATCAGTTCGAGGGCTTCAAGCAGCATGTCTTCATCGTCGGAGGCGCCCTGCATAATGTAGCGGCCGGCTTGATCCGCCATCATGTCGATCTGTTCGCTAACCTGGCTGCTGGTGATGTCGGAGAATAGGTAGGTAAGCAAAAGCATCGGGATGATGGCCAAGGCGAGTAGCCCAGACAAAATCTTCCAGCGGATGCTGACGATTTTTTGCATTGAAGCCTCACATGGGATTGGTGATATTCAGCGCCAGCTGAATTAGGAAATTAATAGAATCTTTGAATTGTATATTGTTAATGGAAAACATGCAAGCCGCCCGTTGACAACTTTGGCAACCGATTTATATCGGCAGGCCGGGACTGATCAATGATTGAACAGTGGTGACTATAAAATGGGCACGAAATGGCCTGGGCGGACCAGGATTCAGCATTTTGGGGCGTTTGAAAACGGCACGACAATTGAAATAGAACTCCTGCGTTGAACAACGTTGTTGACAACAATACATACAAGACGAGGAGGTCTTTTCGATGGAAGCATCGCTTGATGCCCTGCAGCGTGGTGGGGATGTTCTGTTTTTATTGCTTGGTGCGGTGATGGTCTTTGCCATGCACGCCGGTTTCGCTTTTCTTGAAGTTGGTACGGTTCGGAGAAAGAATCAAGTCAATGCCTTTGTCAAGATCCTCTCTGATTGGTCGGTGTCAACCGTGGTCTATTTTTTGATCGGTTATCCGCTTGCCTACGGCGTTCACTTCCTAGTGCCGGCCGCCGATTTGATGGGGGATAATCAGGGTTATGAGTTGGTGCGCTTCTTTTTTCTGCTCTGTTTTGCCGCATGCATTCCGGCGATTATTTCTGGTGGTATTGCCGAGCGGGCCAAGTTTTGGCCGCAGGTTGTTGCCGGAGCGATCTTTGTCGGGATCTCATATCCGATTTTTGAATCGATTATCTGGGGACAGAATAGTGCTGGCCTGCAAGGCTTTTTTGAATCAACCTTTGGCGCCCCGTTTCACGATTTTGCCGGCAGCGTCGTCGTACATTCTATTGGCGGTTGGTTGGCGTTGCCAGCGGTTATAATTCTCGGTCCGCGGATGGGCCGCTTTATCCGTGGTCGTAGCCAGGCGATTCCGGTCAGCAATATCCCGTTTTTGGCTCTCGGCAGCTGGATTCTGGCGGTCGGTTGGTTCGGCTTTAACGTCATGAGCGCCCAGAACCTGGCCGGTGTTTCCGGTCTGGTTGCGGTTAATTCCCTGATGGCCATGGTCGGTGGCGTTCTGTTCGCCTTGGTTGCCAGTAAGAATGACCCCGGTTTTGTTCACAACGGGGCCTTGGCCGGTTTGATCTCCATCTGTGCCGGGTCTGATCTGGTGCACCCGATTGGAGCTTTCTTTGTCGGTGGCATCGGTTCGCTGATATTTGTCTACGGTTTTCAGTTCGAGCAAGAGAAGCTGAAGATTGATGATGTCCTCGGGGTTTGGCCGCTGCATGGTGTGGTCGGAACCTGGGGGGGCATATCCGCCGGTATCTTCGGTTCGACGGCCTTCGGCGGAATGGGCGGCGTCTCTTTTCTGTCGCAACTGGCTGGTAGCCTGCTGGCTATTGCTTACGCCGTGGTGACCGCGTTCGTCGTTTATACGGTTATTGACAAGGTTTGCGGCTTCCGTCTGGATGACGAGCAGGAGTTCGCCGGGGCAGATTTAAGTGTCCACCAAATCAATGCGTATCCAGAGGATAACGTTAGGTAGAATTAATTGGAAATGGGATTTGACAGCCTGCTGACGAGCAGTACACTGGGGGAAAGCGCAAGATTACAGGAGGCCGTGGCAGCTTCCTGCTTTACCCTGGACGACCTTATCCCTCCTGGTCTCCAGGGTATTTTTTTACAAAAAAAGTGGTCACGGATTTAATTCCGGACCACTTTTTCATTTCTTATGTTTGCAGCGCGATTTTAGGCTTCCAACTGCGCCAGTTTTTCCTTTTCTCGTTTAACCAGTTCGGCAATACTGTACTTCTGCAGAATCTGGATCATTTCTTCTTGGGCTTCGTGCCAGACTTCATGCGCGCTGCAGTGGCTGTCGCGGTGACAAGCGTCATCTTCAATCAGACAGTGATTCAGTTTGAGCTGCCCCTCTTCTGCTTGGAGAATGTCGAGCAGGGTAATCTCGTTGGCTTCTTTTGAAAGCAGAAAGCCGCCACCGACACCCCGTTGAGAGCTGACGATTCCAGCCTTGATCAGCGGTTGCAATATTTTGGTTAAAAATGCCGGGGTCACATTCTGGGTGCGGCAGATATCCTTTTTCAGAACGATCTCACTTTTTGGCTGTTGGGCCAGGTAGATGACAGTTCTGATTGCATATTCTGTTGCTCGTGTAATAACCACGTAATACCTCCAAAGTTAACTCGAAGAGTAAGAGATACACGGAAGCTCGGTGGTTGTCAATATGCTGTTCGCGGCAAGGGGAAAATTATGTGGACTTGACAGTGGCTTGTTCCGGTCGCATCATCTTGTCGATAATCATTGGATTTACGGTTGGAAAAGGTTTTTCAATAAATGGTATCTTCGCTTCACCTGCCGCGCCCCGTCACCGGCCGTTTTGCCCCAAGTCCGACCGGCCCGCTCCATTTCGGGTCGCTGGTTGCCGCCTTGGGCAGTTATCTGCTGGCAAAAAAAACTCAAGGCAGCTGGTTGCTGCGGATGGAAGATCTCGATCCGCCGCGGGTTGTGCCCGGAGCGGCTGATGAAATGCTTCGCTTGCTCGCTGCACTCGCTTTTGAGTGGGATGGTGAGGTCCTCTATCAGAGTCAGCGCCTTGAGCGCTATCAACAAATTCTGCAGGAGTTGACCGCTCGGCAGTTTCTTTTCGATTGCAGCTGTTCGCGCCGGGAAATCCTTGCCAGTGCGCCGCATCCGGGTGAGGATGGCCCGATTTACCCGGGAACCTGTCGGCAGGGGGCGGTTGGCCAGCGCAGTGAGCGGGCGTTGCGGTTGCGTGTGCCGGACGAAGCGCTGCTTTGGCGGGATCGTATCTTCGGTCCATTGCAACAGAACCTGCAGCGCGAGGTCGGTGATTTTGTTTTGCGGCGTGCCGATGGACTTTTTGCCTATCAGTTGGCCGTGGTCGTCGACGATATCGATTCGGGCATCAATCAGGTGGTACGCGGGGCAGATCTGTTGTCTTCGACGCCACGGCAGGTTTTTCTTTATCGTTGCCTGCAACAGCCGCTGCCGGACTATTATCATCTGCCCCTGGCTTTAGGGGCGGATGCCGAAAAGCTGAGCAAGCGGCACGGTCGGTCCGGACTTATTACTATCGAAAACGGCAACAGGGCGCTTTGGGCCGCGTTGGAATTTTTAGGCCAACAGCCGCCGCAGGAGCTAATCGGCGCGGCTGCGGGTGAAATACTGGATTGGGGCATAGCGAACTTTTCCGCCAGCCGGGTGGCGCCGGCGGAAAAGCTAGCCCCTGATTTGCTCGGTTGATTCGCTGGGTTTTTGTTTGCGGGGATAGGAGGTTGAAATGCGCAGATGGTTTATTTACGGACTGCTGTTGCTGCTAGCCGGTTGCAGTTGGGGGAAATACCAAATTCCCAAGCAGGATTATCACGCTAAGGTTCAGGTTTTGGGGGTTCTGCCGCTGTTGGTTGACTCCGCGGCCCCTTTCGAGTATCCGCAAAAGGAAGCCCTGCTTGACGTGCTCGCGCGATCAACCGTCGGCAAGCATGAAGCCCTGGTCGAACGGTTGAAGGAGAAAAAGGGTTATTTTGATGTCCGTTTGCTGTCGGGCAGTTCGGAGCTGATCTCCTTGGCATTGTTGAGCGGAAAAAGTCCAGACGATGCGAGCGGTCGTCCGCAAGGCTATCAGTTTGATCCGCAGGCGGTGGGCGAAATGGTTCAGCGCAATGTTGTCGACGCTTTATTGGTGGTGGTCTTCTCCGGTGAGCAGATTGAGGAGACGCGCCGTTCGCGAACATTACTCGAGTCTCTGACGACCAAGTACAATGATATTGTCGCGACGGCAGCGGTTATTGATCGTAACGGTGAAATCCTCTGGCAGCTCGGTGGTGACGAAGCCTATCGCGCTCTCCTGCTGCAGTACGCTGATTTTGACGAGGCGTATTACAATCATACGGACTTGGTGAAAGTTAAAAATATCAGCTTGTCGGGGGTCGAAAAAACGCTGTATGAACCCCTTGGCGAAGCGGAGACAAAACTCCTGCCGGAGATGTACGACAAGTTGTTCGATCGTATCGTCTCGGGAATCAGCCCTGGGTTGCTCGATTCACTTTAGTCGTTAACTAATGGTTTGGGTTCGAAATTCGTTATTGTCGGGTTGGGCTTTTCGGCCTCGTTGTTGATGGAGTTGTTTGTTGCGCCACAAAGAAAAAGCAAAACAATCTGCGGTTTACTGCCTTTCTGAGCGTGCCGACTGTGACCGGGTACAGCAACGTATTCATGCTTTGGAACTTTCGGAGGCGCGTTATCAGGGTTTGTTTGTGGCCGTAGCCGATGCCTTGGTTTCGATTGGCCCTGATGGTTTGATCAATCGAGTCAATAGTGCCTGCGAGCAGGTTTTCGGCTGGCCGGTCGACGCTCTGCCAGGGATGTCGCTGGCGACGCTGTTTCCCGATTGTTCACAGGTTGAGTTGGCCTACCGGAAGGCCCTGTCGGGGGTGGGGCAGGTTTTAGAGTTGCCTTTTGTTTGGCCGAATGGCCAGCGGGTGACGCTCGCCCTGCAGCTTTCGACAATTTTAGCTGGGCCGGAGATTTCCGGGGTGTTGCTCACCGGGCACGATCTGACCAAAGAGAAAGCCTGTGAGCAGGAGCGGGCTCAGCTGTATGCTGACTTGCAGTCCAGTCACCGCGAACTTGAGAAGAAAGCGCTGGCCTTTGAAGACTCGCGGCAACAGTTACGGCAGGCGATGTCCCGGCAAGAAAAGACCAACGAAGAACTGCGTAAAATCGGCCGGATGAAGACCGATTTTATCGGTATTGCGTCCCATGAGTTGCGTACGCCGTTAACTTTTTTGCTTGGTGCCCTGGAGTACCTCGGCGAAAGTCTGCCCGGACGGATCAACGAAGATGAACAGAGCCTGCTCGATTATGCCCTGCAGGGTTCCGAGCGTCTTTCCGATATCGTTGAAAATATGCTCGATATTATTCGTCTGGAGGCCGATGGTTTCCATCCCCAGCGGGAAACCATCGCACTTTTGCCGCTGCTCACCCATATTCAGAGTAATCTTGCGGGAGTTCTCAAAGAGCGGGAGCTGACGCTTGTCTGGCCGGGGGGAGAACAATGGCCGGAACTGTCCGTCGATCCGTCGATGGTTCGCCGTGCGCTGGAGGATGTGATCGGCAACGCCATCAAATATACTGAGCCCGGTGGGGAGATCCGTCTCAGTGGTGTCTTTCGCAGTCGGGAAAGCCTAGTCGCGGACGCTGCGCATATCAAGCGGTTCTGGTCAGATTTTTCTGCCGACGATAGCTGCTCAGACGCCTTCTTTGACGTCTGTGTTACTGATAATGGTATTGGTATTCCACGTCAGGAACTGCCCCATGTTTTCGAACGTTTCTATACCGTCGGCAAGCTTGACGAGCATAGTTCCGGTGATAAATTCCTCGGCCGCGGGGCCGGCTTGGGTTTGGCCCTGGTCAAGCGGATTATGCATGGCCATAACGGCCTGAGCTGGGCCGTTAGTCCCGGCTCGCGGGAAGAGACTGCACTTGAGAATCCGGGCAGCTGTTTTCATCTCCTGTTTCCAATTACGCAGAATCCCGCGCCCGTTGAACTTCCTGTTGCTGGAGATCGCAAAGCGCGCATCCTGGTGATTGATGATGAGCCGGCAATCCGCCGCTTAATTGAAATCCTGCTGAGTAAAAAATATGACCTTGAGTTGGCCGTTAATGGGGTTGATGGTTTGGTCAAGGCGCGAACCTTTAGCCCCGATCTGATCCTGCTTGATCTGTTTATGCCGGAGATGGATGGCTTTGAAGTCTGTGAAAAATTAAAGTTAGACCCGCAGACAGCGGACATCCCGGTAGCGATGTTTACTGCGATGGCACGGAAGCATGAGCGGGACCGGGGGCGGGATGTCGGAGCGGTCGCTTATATTGCAAAGCCGTTTCTCCCTCGGGAGTTGATGCAACGCATTGACCTGTTACTCCAGGAATATTGTCGAGACGAAAATACTTTGTGCTGAGATGAAATTTTTATTCACGGTTGACAAGGGCTGGTAAAGCGGGTAAAAGCAGAAGAGAGATTTTTTAAGCGCCTGCCAGTTCTGCACCTACCAAGCGCTAGGTTGATATATAATAGTCTGCAGCATATAATCCATAGAGCCATTCGATTTATTTACATATCAGAACGAAATTAAAGAGACCCTTGACGCTACTATATAAGATCGGCCAGCAAACTTTTCGAGTATCTCGCATTGTAGCAAATCCATTGATCCCCCATCTAAAGTGCAAACCCCCTGGTTGCGGTCCCTGCGCTCACCCGACTGGTAAAATCTGGAGAACCAAGTTATGAATCTTAAGGAACTGAAGAAACAGAAAATTTCCGAGCTGATTGCTCTTGGCAAAGAGCTGAAGCTGGAGGAAATTGGCGGCATGCGTCGTCAGGATCTGATTTTTGCGATCCTCAATGCTACCGCGGCGCAAAAGAAAGCGATATTCGGCGAGGGGGTTCTTGAGATTCTTCCGGATGGGTTCGGTTTTTTACGGGCTCCAGATGCCAATTACTTGCCAGGCCCGGATGATATCTACATTTCTCCATCGCAGATTCGGCGTTTTGCGCTACGCACCGGTGATACGGTTGCCGGGCAGATCCGTCCGCCGAAAGAGGGCGAGCGTTACTTTGCTCTGTTGAAGGTCTCCGAAGTCAACTTTGATGACCCGGCCAAAATGCGTGAAAAGACTTTCTTTGATAACCTGACACCGCTTTATCCTGATCAGCAATTGACCATGGAAAATGGTACCGATAACTATGCAACGCGGATCATCGACCTGGTTTCGCCGATCGGCAAAGGGCAGCGTGGCTTAATTGTCGCACCGCCGCGGACCGGTAAAACCGTGCTGTTGCAGAATATCGCCAATTCGATTTCCGCTAATCACCCCGAGGCTTATCTGATCGTGCTGCTGATCGATGAACGTCCCGAGGAAGTCACCGATATGCAGCGCAGTGTCAACGGCGAGGTTATCTCTTCGACCTTTGATGAGCCGGCCAACCGTCACGTTCAGGTTGCCGAAATGGTCATAGAAAAGGCCAAGCGCCTGGTTGAGCACAAGCACGATGTCGTCATCCTGCTCGATTCGATCACCCGTCTGGCCCGTGCCTATAACACCATCATCCCCTCCAGCGGCAAGATTCTTTCCGGTGGTGTCGATGCCCATGCCCTGCACAAACCGAAGCGTTTCTTCGGTGCCGCGCGGAATATCGAAGAAGGGGGCAGCCTGACGATCATCGCCACCGCTTTGATCGATACCGGCAGCAAGATGGATGAGGTTATCTTCGAGGAATTTAAAGGCACCGGTAATATGGAGCTGCACCTTGATCGCCGTCTGGCGGACAAGCGGACCTTCCCGGCGATGGATATCAATCGCTCCGGTACCCGGAAAGAGGATTTGCTGGTTGATGCCACGCACCTACAGCGGATCTGGCTGTTGCGGCGGGTACTGTCCAGTATGAATACTGTTGACAGTATGGAGTTTACGCTCGAGAAACTGGCCGAAACCAAGGACAATCAAGAGTTTCTCGATTCGATGAACCAGTAATAAAGCGCTTGCCTGTCTGTGGTAAAAGTGCTATTTAAGCGGTTTGTTTACAGCTAATATCGATAGACCTGTACAAAGCCAGGTCGCCAAGGAGAAAAAGATGAAAGAAGGAATCCATCCCAAGTATCAGGATATCACCGTGCGTTGTGACTGTGGAAACACTTTCGCAACCCGTTCGACCCTGACCGAAGAGATCCACACTGAAATCTGTTCCGCTTGCCACCCGTTTTACACCGGCAAGCAGAAGCTGATCGATACCGCTGGTCGGATCGAACGCTTCCGTAAAAAGTACGCCCAGTAGGAACGCGGGTAAGAATGAGGCGGCCCGGATGGGCCGCCTTTTTTCGTTTAAGGCTCACCAATTATGCACGTCGAACTGTTAGTTCATACCCCGGAACCGGAACAGGTGGTCGCTGCCGCTGCTCGTCTTTGCTACTCGAACTCCTCGATCGATGAGTTGATGGAAAAAAGCAAGACCGACCGCCAGGAGTTTCTCGAGAAGATCCTCTCGCTCGGCCATCACTCGGTGATGGAGCATGTCAGCTTTTCTTTCGGTGTCGAAGGGATCAGTCGCGCTTGCTCGCATCAGTTGGTGCGTCATCGTCTCGCATCCTACTCACAGCAGAGTCAGCGTTATGTTTCGCATAAAAAGCGCTTCACCGCGGTGACCCCCGACAGTATCGCCGCCAAACCGGAATTGAATCAGCGCTATCAGCAGTTGCTCGACGAAATTCATCAGTTTTACGGTGAGATGCTCGACGCCGATATCCCGGCAGAGGATGCCCGTTTTTTACTGCCGAATGCGGCCACGACCAAGGTTGTCGTAACCATGAATGGCCGTGAATTACGCCACTTCTTCGGCTTGCGCTGCTGTCGGCGCGCGCAGTGGGAAATTCAGGCGATGGCCAAGCAGATGCTGCAACTGGTCAAGCCGATTGCTCCGACTCTCTTTGCCAAGGCTGGCCCTGGCTGCATCTCCGGCCCCTGTCCAGAGGGGAAAATGACCTGTGGACAGATGACCGCTGTGCGTGATGAATTCTCTACCTTCGGGTGAAAGATTCCTATGTTTGCAAATCTTGAAGATGTTGTTGACCGTTTCCGCGAAGTCGAAGGCTTGCTTTCCGATCCTACGGTGATCTCCGACCAGAAGCGGTACCGTGGTTTAACCAAGGAGCACGCCGATCTTAGTGGGGTCGTTTCTGTTTACAGCGACTATAAGCAGGTCTGCAGTGACATTGAGGGCAATCGTGAGCTGTTGTCGGACAGCGACCCCGAGATGAAGGAGCTGGCCAAGGCCGAACTCCCCGAACTCGAACAACAGCAGACGCAATTTGAGGAACAGTTGCGACTGCTGTTGTTGCCCAAAGATCCCAATGACGATAAGAACATCGTCCTGGAGATCCGTGCTGGTACCGGTGGTGACGAGGCAGCGCTGTTTTCCGCCGATCTGTTCCGCATGTATTGCCGTTATGCCGACCGCAATCGCTGGAAGGTTGAGATGATGAGCGCCTCGGAAACCGATGGCGGCGGTTTCAAGGAAGTTGTTGCCCTGATCAGCGGCGAGCGGGTTTATTCACGGCTTAAATTTGAAAGCGGTACCCATCGTGTCCAGCGGGTTCCCGACACGGAAACGCAGGGACGGATTCACACTTCGGCTTGTACTGTGGCGGTTCTCCCGGAAGCGGAGGATGTTGATATTGAAATCAACAATGCCGATCTGCGTATCGATCTTTACCGCGCCTCCGGTGCTGGTGGGCAGCACGTCAATAAAACCGAATCTGCAGTGCGTCTGACCCACGTCCCGACCGGGGTGGTGGTTGCCTGTCAGGATGAATCCTCGCAGCATAAGAATAAAGCCAAGGCGATGAAGGTCCTCAAGTCGCGCATCTACGACCAGATGCTGGCCGCGCAGAATGCAGTAATGGCTGCTGATCGCAAGAATCAGGTTGGTAGTGGTGACCGCAGTGAACGGATCCGCACCTATAATTATCCCCAAGGGCGTTGCACCGATCACCGCATCGGCCTGACCCTCTACAAGCTTGACGCCATCATGCAGGGGGATGTTGATGAAATTATTGAGGCGCTGATCACCGATCAACAGGCAGCGCAGATGAGTAAGCAGGAGTCCTGAGTTTGAGCGAAACCTGGACGCTGCTGAAACTGCTGCGCTGGACCACAGAATTCTTTGCCGAAAAAGGGATCGATAATCCGCGTCTCGACGCGGAACGGCTTTTGGCGCACGTGCTGCAACTCGACCGGGTTGGGCTTTATCTCAATTTCGAACGTCCGCTGATCGCAACCGAATTGGATACGATCCGTCCGCTGGTTAAACGTCGCGGTCAGCGTGAGCCGCTGCAATACCTGCTTGGCAGTACCGAGTTCTGGTCCTTGGACTTTGAAGTGACACCGGCGGTCTTGATTCCTCGCGGGGATACCGAAATCCTGGTTGAAGAATCTCTGTCGCACGCTGCGCCGGAGGGCAGTTTGCTCGATGTCGGCACCGGCAGTGGCGCCATCGCCATCAGCTTGGCCAGCGAACTGCCAAACTGGCAGGTCAGTGCCCTTGATTTATCAGCTGAGGCGCTGGAACTGGCCCGTCGCAACGCGAAGAAAAACGGCCTTGCCGAACGGCTGCAGTTTATCCACGCAGACCTTGCTGAACTGCCTCAACAGCAGTATGATCTGATCGTTTCCAATCCTCCCTATATTGCGCAGGCTGAGTGGGAATCGCTGATGCCGGAAGTGCGTTGCTTTGAGCCGCAAATGGCATTGCTGGCGGAAAATGATGGTCTCGATTGTTACCAGAAACTGGCGGCACAGGCGGTCAGTCGACTCAATCCTGGTGGCTGGCTGTTGGTTGAAATTGGTTACCAACAGGCGCTGGCGGTACAGCAGCTATTTGCTGACGCTGGTTTGACGGATGTTTATGTACGTGACGATTACGCCGGACAACCGCGGGTGGTTGGTGGTTGCCTGGCACAATAACGATAGAAAGTAGACCCTTTGGAAAAAATAGTCATAAAAGGCGGAGTGACCCTGAACGGGGAAGTTAACGTCAGCGGGGCCAAAAATTCGGCTCTGCCACTGTTGTTTGCGACCTTGTTGGCGGATGGCGAAAGTGAAATCTGTAACATTCCCGATCTGCGCGACATCAACACCGCGGTTAAACTGCTGCGTGAACTGGGAGCGGTGACCTCCTATGAAGGTGATTGCCTCCGTGTCGATGCTCAGCCGATTCAGAGTATCGAGGCGTCTTACGATCTGGTCAAGACGATGCGAGCATCGGTGCTGGTGCTCGGTCCTTTGCTGGCTCGCTGTGGCCATGCACGGGTCAGTCTCCCCGGCGGCTGTGCCATCGGCGCGCGACCGATCAATCTCCATCTGAAAGGTTTTGAGGCACTTGGTGCCAAGATCACCCTTGATCATGGATATGTTGAAGCAACCGCAGATAAACTGGTCGGAGCGAAAATTAACTTTGATATGCCGACGGTTGGCGGGACCGAAAATCTACTGATGGCGGCCAGCCTGGCGCAAGGTGAGACGGTACTGGAAAACGCCGCCCGTGAACCGGAAATAGTCCAGTTGGCCGATGCGCTGATCAGCATGGGTGCCAAGATCGAGGGCGCTGGAACGGCGGTTATTCGTATCCAGGGCGTCGATCGATTGGAGCCGCTTAAATGCAGTGTTATTCCAGATAGGATTGAAGCTGGAACCTTTATGATTGCCGCAGCGATAACAGGTGGCAATGTCCTGGTCCGTGGCGCCATGCGTGAGCATCAGGAAGCATTGATCGGTAAGCTGATTGAGGCTGGCGTCAGTATCGAAGTAGAAGGGGATGGCTTGCGGGTGATCGGGCCGCAAAAGCTGAAGCCGGTTGATATTCGCACTAGCGTTTTTCCCGGGTTCCCGACCGATATGCAAGCACAGTTCATGGCCCTGATGCTGAAGGCTGAGGGGACCAGCAGAATTTCCGAGACGGTTTTCGAAAATCGTTTCATGCATGTCTGTGAATTGCAGCGGATGGGTGCTGATATTCAGATTGATGGACATAGCGCGATCATTCGTGGCGCTGAGTCGATGACCGGTGCGCCGGTGATGGCGACCGATCTGCGCGCCAGTGCCTCGCTGATTCTGGCCGGTCTGGCAGCAGAGAATACCACCGAAGTCTCGCGTATCTATCATTTGGATCGTGGTTACGAAAAAATTGAGAAAAAACTGGCAGCGCTCGGTGCCCGCATCTGGCGCGAACAGGAGTAAATACTATGAATGACTGGATCACCTTCGCTCTGCCCAAGGGCAGAATTTTGCAGGATTCGATGGAGCTGTTCGGCAAGATCGGCATCACCTGCCCGGAGATGGACGACAAGAGCAGCCGCAAGCTGGTCTTTGAAAATACCGAGCAGAAGTACCGCTTCATGGCGGTGCGCGCCACCGATGTGCCGACCTATGTCGAGTATGGCTGTGCTGATATCGGCGTGGTCGGTAAGGATACCCTGCTTGAGCAGGGTAAAGACCTTTATGAGCCGCTCGATCTCAAGTTCGGTTATTGCCGCTTGGCGGTTGCCGAGCCGAAAGAGCTGCGCGAAGATGACGATCCGATGAACTGGTCGAATATCCGCGTCGCTACCAAGTACCCCAATGTCACCGAGCGCTATTTTGCCGCCAAAGGGGTGCAGGTCGAACTGATCAAGCTTTATGGTTCCATCGAGCTGGCTCCCCTGGTCGGGTTGTCGGAGCGGATTGTCGACCTGGTCTCGACTGGCGGCACTCTCAAGGCCAATGGTATGGTCGAGGTGGAAACCATCGCTGAAATCACCAGCCGGCTGATCGTTAATCGCGCCAGCTTGAA
Source organism: Desulfuromusa ferrireducens (assembly GCF_055389805.1). Lineage (NCBI taxonomy): Bacteria > Pseudomonadati > Thermodesulfobacteriota > Desulfuromonadia > Desulfuromonadales > Geopsychrobacteraceae > Desulfuromusa > Desulfuromusa ferrireducens. Next base: position 261,067 of record NZ_AP042415.1, on the reverse strand, counting down.
AACCAAGCATCAGCGGATCAGAGAGATTATCGATGGCTTGGAGCCGTTGATCGGTGACGAAGTGAAAATCTCCCAGTAGGGGATGGCTGGAGGAATGACCATGATGCGCATGTTGAAATTTTCCGATGCCGGTTTTGCCGACGAGTTCCGCCGTATCGAACAGCGGGCCGAAGCGGTTCCGGCAGAGATAGAGACCACGGTTAAGGCGATTATCGCCGATGTCCGCCAGCGTGGCGATGCGGCGCTGTTCGAATTGACCGCCAAGTTCGATCGGCTGCAGTTGAATGCAGATAGCCTCGAAGTCACTGAAGAGGAAATCGATGCGGCGATGACGCAGATCAACGCTGAGTCGCTGGCGGCGTTGCAGCTGGCCGCCGAGCGGATCGCGGATTATCATGCCAAGCAGAAGCAGGAAACCTGGCTCTCGACCGACGAAGATGACGTGTTGCTCGGTCAGCTGGTGCGGCCGCTCGATCGGGTCGGCATCTACGTGCCGGGCGGCAAGGCGACTTACCCCTCTTCGGTGTTGATGAACGCCGTGCCGGCCAAGGTTGCCGGGGTCGAAGAGGTGATTATGGTGGTGCCGATGCCGGGTGGTGAGGTTAATCCGCACGTACTGGCGGCGGCGCGGATTGCCGGTGTTGACCGGATTTTTAAAATCGGTGGCGCTCAGGCGGTTGCTGCGCTGGCTTACGGCACCGCTTCGGTGCCACGGGTCGATAAAATCACCGGACCGGGCAATATTTATGTGGCCACAGCCAAGCAATTGGTCTTCGGTCAGGTCGATATCGATATGATCGCCGGCCCCAGTGAGATTCTGGTGATTAACGATGGTAGTGGCAACGCTGCCCATATCGCTGCCGATCTGTTGTCGCAGGCGGAACACGATGAACTGGCCTCTTCGGTGTTGGTCACCAGCTGCGAAAAAATGGCCGCAGCGGTGCAAGTTGAAGTCGAAAAGCAGCTCAAGGAACTGAGTCGCGAAACCATCGCCCGCAAGTCGATCGAAGATTTTGGTGCCATCATTCTGGCGCAGGATCTTGATGAAGCGATTGCTTTTAGTAACCGGATAGCTCCCGAGCACCTGGAGCTGGCGGTCGATAATCCCTTTGCCATCCTGCCGCAGATCCGGCATGCCGGGGCGATCTTTATGGGCCATCACACTCCGGAAGCGGCCGGCGACTATCTGGCCGGACCGAACCACACCCTGCCGACCGGTGGCACCGCGCGGTTCTTTTCGCCGCTGTCGCTGGATGATTTCGTCAAGAAATCGAGCATTGTTTCCTTTTCGGAAGCTGGACTGCAACGACTCGGCAAGGAAATTGTTCATATCGCGGAATTAGAAGGACTCGAAGCGCACGCCAAGTCTGTTTCGATCCGGCTGAAGAAATAGCCTGAATCTCTGTAGGGGCGAGGCATGCCTCGCCCGCGGGCGACCTGTAGGTCGTCCCTACAATTTTATTACTGGAGAAACGGATATGTCACGTACCGCAAAGATCGCTCGCGAAACCAAAGAGACCAATATCAGTATTGAGTTGAACCTGGATGGTTCCGGGCAGCATCATCTCGAAACCCCGGTGCCGTTTTTCAATCACATGCTTTCGGCTGTGGCACGGCACGGTTTCTTTGACCTGACGGTCAAGGCGAGCGGCGATACGGAAATTGACGATCACCACACGGTGGAAGACATTGGTATCGTCCTCGGTGAAGCTTTCAAACAGGCACTTGGCGACAAGGCCGGGGTACGTCGCTTCGGTCGTGAAACCATGCCGATGCATGAAGTGCTGGCTTCGGTGGTGATCGATTTTTCCGGTCGGCCATTTCTGGTTTTTAACGTCGACCTGCCGAAATCCAAGGTTGGTGATTTCGATACCGAACTGGTTGAAGAGTTTTTTGTCGCTTTCTGTAATCACTCCGGCGCCAATATTCATGTCAACCTGGCCTACGGTGACAACCTGCACCACATCATCGAAGGCATCTTCAAGGCCTTTGGCCGCGCTCTAGATGAGGCGACCAGTATCGATCCCCGTATTCAAGGGGTGATGTCGACTAAAGGGACACTTGAGTAACTGCTATGATCAACATTATTGACTACGAAATGGGTAACCTGCGCAGCGTCGAAAAGGCTTTCGAGACGCTCGGCTTTGCCGCGCGCGTCAGTGCTGACCCGAAAGATATCAAGACCGCTGATAAAGTGGTTCTGCCGGGGGTCGGTTCTTTTCGCGACTGCATCCACAACCTGCGTGAAGGTGGCTTTGTTGAGCCGCTATTGGAGCATGTTGCTGCCGGCAAGCCGCTACTGGGAATCTGCGTCGGCATGCAGATGCTGTTCGATGAAAGTGAAGAGTTCGGCCGCCATCTGGGCCTCGGTTTGGTCCCTGGCAAGGTGGTGCGTTTTCCGTCCGGCATGGTAGAGGGCGGTGAGCGGCTCAAGGTGCCGCATATGGGTTGGAACAATATCACTCTGAAACAGGATTCACCACTGTTTGCCGGTGTCGAGGATGACAGCTTCGTTTACTTTGTTCATTCCTACTACTGTCAGGCCGAGCAGCAAGAGGATGTTGCCGCCAGTTGTCGTTACGGTGCTGTCGAATTCTGTGCCTCGCTCTGGCGCGATAATATCATGGCGACCCAGTTTCACCCGGAGAAGAGCCAGACCATCGGCCTGAATATTTTCAAAAATTTTGGAGAGCTATAATGATTATCCTCCCCGCTATCGACCTTAAAGAAGGCCGCTGCGTCCGTTTGGAACAGGGCTTGATGGATAAAGACACCGTTTATAATGAAGATCCGGCCGCGCAGGCACTGCAATGGCAGGAGCAGGGCGGCGAGCTGTTGCATATTGTCGATCTTGACGGTGCTTTTGCCGGCGTGCCGAAAAACAAGGCCGCGATTAAGGCGATTGTTGATGCCATCGATATCCCTTCTGAATTGGGCGGCGGCATCCGCGACATGGCGACCATCGACGCTTACTTAGAGCTCGGCATTGATCGGGTTATTCTCGGCACCATCGCTAAGGAGAATCCGGCGCTGGTTAAAGAGGCCTGCGAAAAATATCCCAGTCGAATCGTGGTTGGTATCGATGCGATGAACGGGTTGGTTGCGGTTCGCGGCTGGGCCGATGTGACCGAAAAGCTGGCAACCGAGATGGCCAAAGAGATGGAAGGTTTCGGCGTTGAGGCGATCATCTATACCGATATCGCCCGCGACGGCATGATGCAGGGACCGAATATCGCTGCGACCAAGGCTTTGGCCGAGTCGATCAATATCCCGGTGATTGCCTCCGGTGGCCTTTCCTCACTGGATGATATCCGGCGGCTGATCGAGATCGAATCCTCCGGGGTGACCGGGGTGATCACCGGCAAGGCGATCTATTCCGGTGCCATCGATCTGCGCGAGGCTGTGGCGCTGACGAAGGGATTGTAGGGGCGACCGATCGGGCGCCCGCGGGCGAGCCATGGCTCGCCCCTACCGTAAGTAAAAGGTTTTTTTATGCTGACCAAACGAATCATCCCTTGCCTTGATGTTAAAGATGGCCGGGTCGTCAAAGGGGTTAACTTTGTCGGCCTGCGCGACGCCGGTGACCCGGTCGAAGCGGCCGAGGCTTACTGTGAGCAGGGCGCCGACGAGCTGACCTTTCTCGATATCACCGCCTCAAGCGATAAGCGCGGCATTATCCTCGACGTAGTGCGCCAGACTGCCGAGCGGGTGTTTATGCCGCTGACCGTCGGTGGCGGGGTACGTGAGGTAGCTGATATCCGCAATCTGCTCAATGCCGGCGCTGACAAGGTTTCCATCAATACTGCTGCGGTTAATCGTCCCGAATTCGTCCGTGAAGCGGCGCAGCGCTTTGGCAGCCAGTGCATCGTCGTTGCCATCGATGCCCGGCGGGTCGAGGGTTCAAATCCGCAAGCCTGGGAGGTCTATATCCACGGAGGCCGCACTCCGACCGGTATCGATGTCATCGCATGGGCGACGCGGATGGCCGAATACGGTTGCGGCGAAATTTTGCTGACTTCGATGGATTGCGACGGCGTCAAGACTGGCTACGATATCGCCTTAACCCGTTCGGTCAGTGATGCGGTCGAGATTCCGGTGATCGCTTCGGGCGGTGTCGGTAACCTTGAGCATATCCGCGAAGGGCTGGTCGAGGGTGGTGCCAGTGCAGCACTTGCGGCATCGATCTTCCACTTCAAGGAATACACCATCGCCGAGTGTAAAGAGTATCTGCAGCAGCACGGTGTTGCCGCGCGAATTTAAAGCGACGGAGAAAAGATGTCACCTTCCGAAACGACAAAGCCAGCAGAGGCTGGCAACGAAGATATTCTCGAAGCGGTCTACCAGATTATTCAGCAGCGCAAGCAGATGGCCGATGGCGAAAAGTCATACGTCAAGTCGCTGTTCGATAAAGGGCTGGATAAAATCCTCGGTAAGATCGGTGAAGAAGCGACCGAAACTGCTGTTGCCGGTAAGGGCGGCGACAAGGACGAGATCGTCAGTGAGACGGCTGACTTGTTCTTTCACGTGCTGGTGCTGCTCGGTTATTATGACCTGCCGCCGGAACGGGTTTATGCCGAGCTGCGGCGCCGCTTCGGTATGTCGGGTCTGGAAGAGAAAGCCAGTCGGAGTAAATAATCGGCAAAAGTTATCCACAGTAAGCTGGCAGTATCGAATGATGCTGCCAGCTTTTTTATTGGAGGTCGGGCGATGCAGTACGATTTTTTGGTTATCGGTGGCGGTATTGTCGGTGTTTCGACTGCCTGGCAGCTGCAGCAACGTTATCCACAGCATAGGATTTTGCTTGTGGATAAAGAACCGACCTTTGCCCAACATCAGACCGGTCACAACAGCGGCGTGATCCACGCCGGGGTTTATTATGCTCCGGGGAGCCTCAAGTCTCAGTTCTGTCGCGATGGGTCCAAAGCGACTATCGATTTCTGCCGTCAGCAGGCGATTCCCTTTGAACAGTGTGGCAAGCTGTTGGTGGCGACCAGTCAGGCGGAGCTTGTAGAAATGCAGGCGCTCTATGTACGCTGCCAGCAAAATCGTATTGAAGCAGAACTGCTCGATCAAGATCAGTTGCATGAACGGGAACCGAATATCATCGGATTTGGTGCCATCTGGGTAAAAGCAACCGGGATTGTCGATTTCCAGCAGGTCACGGCAAAAATGGCCGAACAGTTTGTCGCCCTCGGTGGCGAGGTGCGCATGTCTACCGAAGTGACCGCGCTGGTCGAAGATGCCGACCGGGTAGTGGCGCAAACGACGACCGGGGAGGTGACAGCTGGCTACCTGATCTCCTGTGCCGGTCTGCTGGCTGATCGTTTGGTGCAGATGCTCGGTATCGACGTTGATTTTCAAATAATCCCCTTTCGCGGCGAATACTATCAACTGCCAGCCAAGTACAATCAACTGGTCAAGCACCTGATCTACCCGATTCCCGATCCCGAATTGCCTTTTCTCGGCGTGCACCTGACCCGCATGATTGATGGTAGTGTCACTGTCGGCCCGAATGCGGTCCTCGGCTTCAAGCGAGAAGGCTACGGCAAGGTTAATTTTGCTCTACGGGATACGTTGGAGATGCTGCGTTTTCCGGGTTTCTGGAAGGTGTTGCAGGCCAACTTGCGTTCCGGCCTTAAGGAGATGAAAGATTCACTCTATAAACCGGGGTATCTGCGGCGGGTGCGTAAGTACTGTCCACAATTGCAGGCTGAAGATTTACAACCTTATCCGGCCGGCATCCGCGCTCAGGCGGTCCGCCGTGATGGCAGCCTGGTGCACGATTTTCTCTTTACCAAAAGTCCGCGCAGCCTGCATGTCTGCAATGCCCCCTCACCAGCGGCGACCTCCGCGCTCCCGATCGGCAACTATATCTGTGAACAGGCGGCACACTGTTTGGCCGAGCTGAGCTAGGGAGACCGTCTCTTTCTTGGAGGATATGTATCGTTCTCGATGGGTAAATAAAAAGGGGGCCTGCACTAGTATCATGCAAGACAGTCCAACCATTGGGAATCAGTTGGGCCGTCTTGCATGTTGTGCTGGAATGGGGTATCCGTGGGCGATTCGCGGGTTGTAAGGGGTCATGTTTAAGACAGAACAAAGGCCTTAGTCGAGATTACTCTTCTTTCAGTGCGTACCCAACTCCGCGAACAGTGCGGATCAGTTTTTTCTCATAATTATGATCTACCTTTTTACGCAGATAGTTCACATAGACATCGATAATGTTGGTGAAAGAGTCGAAGGTATAATCCCAGACGTGTTCGGCAATCATTGTACGTGTTAGAACCTGGTTAGGGTTCAGCATGAAATATTCAAGAAGCCCATACTCTTTAGATGTCAGATCAAGCTCATTGCCAGATCGCCAGACCTTATGGCTGACAGGGTCAAGGCGAAGATCAGCAAAAAAGATTTCTGCACCTCGGTCCTGACTTTTTCGTCTTATCAATGCACGGCAACGGGCAATGAGTTCAGCAAATGCAAATGGTTTGGTTAGATAGCCATCACTGCCGGAGCCTAGTCCTGTGACAATGTCATCTACGGTATCTTTAGCGGTTAAACAAAGAATTGGAGTGGAAATATTTTTCTCTCGAATTTCTTTGATAGCTGTGATCCCATCCTTCTTGGGCATCATGATGTCCATCAGGATCAGGTCATAGGTAGAACTTGTCGCTTTGTGGACACCTTCTTCACCGTCATGCGCCAAGTCAACAGTGAAATTTTCTTCCTCCAAGCCTTTTCTGATAAAGGAAGCAACCTTCTTTTCATCTTCGACAACAAGAACACGCATCTGAACTCCTGTGGGTAACCTACCAAAGTGATTTAGTTTATTGAAGAATATTTAACTTCAAACTAACAGGCCGGAAAAACCTGTGCAAGCAAAATTAAAAGAAATCAACCTCCTGGGGCCGTCTCTGAGATAGTCTGGAGAAAGTGGACACCAATGTGTCGCGAAATCTGGGCCACCAATTTCCACCTGAGGTCTAAGCCGAACGGTAATAGCGTTTCTGTGTGTGAACATCATGGGCGGTTCTTGCTTTGCGGCACGAAACAGGCATCAATTTGCTGGAAGTGGCAATATCCAATACGCTTTCGACTGATCTACTGCGTGCCAAAGATAGTATTGCCTTCCTCTAATATGTTTAATCTGTATTTGTAGTTGGAATAGCGACTGTACTGATATCACAAAATTCATCCATAATATGCTTAGCCAGATTGGACTGAATGCTATCTTCATGGCATTTTGATCGATATAGACAGATCGTAGCTGAAGGAAGTGCAGGTAATTTTCTGTGAGGAATCATACGTAAGTCAGGGATGAATGTACTCACACCGATTGGCGCCACTGCAAGTCCTGATTTTACTGCCGCCAGAATTCCCGAAATACTTGAGCAGGAATAAGCAATTCTATAATCGATACTCTCTTTCTCTAATGTTTCAATCGCCCACTGGCGGTGTAAGCACCCCTCGTTAAAAACAGCTATTGGCAATGGCGATTCGTTTTCTGGTTTGGCATCTTTAGGCCCAACCCACACCAAAGATTCTTTTCTTATGAATTCCGCTTTGGGATCAATTGTATTAGTATTTCTCAAGCAAAGATCTATTTTGCCTTGTTCCAGCATTTTTAGAAGCTCCTTAGACCTGTCACTATAGAGATCCACTTGGATCAAGGGGTGTTTCTCAGCGAACCTTTTCAGGATTCCCGGGATATACAACGCCGCATATTCTTCCGTCGTTCCAAAACGTATCCGGCCTTTCATATTGGATTCAGACAATGATGCCAAAGCTTCATTGTGTAATCGCAAAAGCTGGTTGGCATAGTTCAAGAGAGATTCTCCATGCCTCGTTAATTTGACACCATGGGGAATACGTTCAAAAAGAGTCTTACCTAAACTTTCCTCTAATTTACGTATCTGATGGCTGACCGCTGACTGCGTGAGATTTACCTTTTGAGCTGCTTGGGTGAAATTACGTGTTTGAGCTGCAGCTGTAAATGTCCTCAGAATGTCCGGTGCTAAATCCATAATACTCCCCATTACCTTTATTCATGCCTGGCATGATGGTTAGTCGATTGACTAATACCATAAGAATTGATCATTATAAAGAAAAAGAAATTAGCATTGTTATCAGTGCCCTAAAATCTACTTGTGAACTATTGAGGAGAGCAAAGTGATAAAAAAAATTAAGCCAGCGGATGTTCTAGGAAAACCACTTGAACTTCCTTGCGGTGTCATTCTAAAAAATCGACTTGCAAAAGCGCCAATGTCAGATTCGCTTGGGAACGGAGAGGGTGATCCTACAGAAACTCAGATTCGACTCTACGAGAGGTGGGCAGAAGGTGGAGCCGCACTTTCTGTCATCGGTGAAGTACAGGGAGATTATCGCTTTCCTGAAAGGCCGGGTAATTTGGTACTCGGGGCTCATACGAATCAGCAAGCGCTGCAATCACTAGCCAGACGATCCATGATTAATGGGGCTCATTTATGGCCGCAACTTGGTCACGCCGGTGCCCTTTCACACCTGCCTATCAGCCTCCCCAAAGGTCCGTCTTCCCTCGATATCGGTAATTTTCATTGCGCAGGCATGTCGATGGAAGAGGTTCGTGAATTGCCGTACCTGTATGCAAAAACCGCAGGATATACAAAGGCCGCAGGATTTAGTGGCGTTCAGATTCACGCAGCGCACGGTTTCTTGCTTAGTCAATTCCTTTCTCCATTGTTTAACCGTAGGAATGACAGGTACGGCGGTTCCATCGAAGCACGATGCCGCATAGTGATCGAGGTCGTAGAAGAGGTGAGGCGAGCCGTTGGTCCGACGTTTCCCATCGGGATTAAGATCAACTCGACGGATAAACTGGTAGGTGGATTGACACAGGGTGATGCGCTAGAAGTGGTGCGCCTTGTCGATCAAACTTCGATCGATCTGATCGAGATTAGTGGCGGGACCTATTTCCCCGGAGCGACGGCAAGCTCGGACAGCTCGGGAGAAGGGCCATACTTTCTTGATTTTTCTCGACTAGCCAAAGGTGTAACCAATGTGCCTGTGATGGTGACCGGTGGGTTTAAAAGACGTGAGCAAGCAGTGAGTGCAGTCGCTAGTGGAGCTGCCGATATGGTGAGTATCGCGCGTGCCATGGTTCTTGATCCTCGGCTTGCTGAGACATGGTTAACCGAGGACGGCGGTGATCCAGATTTCCCCAAATTTGAATCTGCACCTCCAGGTGGGATATCGGCTTGGTACACCATGCGACTAACAGCTTTGGGCGAGGATCAGGAGAATGCTTTCACGTTGGACCTTCCCTCAGCCATCCATATCTATGAAGAACGTGATGCCCTGCGCTGCATTAAGTGGCGAGAGAAGAATTGGTAGCTATGTAGAATAGGATAATCTGACGGTCTTATTGATGTTTTTAAAAGTCAGGATTTCACTTTGAAAGCGCCGGTAAAAGCCGGCATGGATCGGGAGGTGCAAGTCCTCCACATGGTAAAGGCTAGCGACCAGCCGTGACCCCGAGTCATGCGTCGGCTTCCCGCAAGGGGGCGGCGAAGCGTTGACAGGGGGCGTGCAGGCCGGGCTATTGAGCTCCGAAAATTCCTTTTTCGGGTTGCCGACCTTGTAAAGTGATGGGGAAGGCAGCACGAGGCGTCGCGTTATCGCAAGTGGCGTCATCGGACCCGCGGAGTCAGAGAACCAGGGCATGTCCGCAAGCTCCATGCACGGAAACCGGGAGATCCGGGAAATCGGCCGGGTGTTTATCTAGCACACCGGTCCGGTCGGGAGAGGCGTAAGGCCGAACGCCCGATATGCACGATTCCCGGAAGTCGGACGAAGGCATAGTATCGATGAAGCGAGCGAACAAAGGAAGACAGCCAGAAGTAACAGGTGAACGACCTGCGGAGTTCGTGGAGAAAAGGCCTTCGGCCAAGGGGAATCCTGACCAGACGACCGTGACCGGAACACAGAGTTCGGAATCAGCGTTGAGCGGACTGGACAGGATACGAGAAGCCGCGAAGCGGGACAAGAACCTGCAATTTACCAACCTGCTGCACCATGTCACCGAAGAACACCTTGACACCGCCTACCGAAAACTCAACCCCAAGGCGGCTAAAGGCATAGACAGGGTCACATGGCATGAGTATGGCGAGAGCTTAAAAGAACGACTTGCCACACTTCATGAACAGATCCATAAGGGAAGCTATCGCGCCAAACCAAGCAAAAGGGTTTGGATACCGAAGAGGGACGGAAAACAGCGCCCGATCGGAATAGCCTCACTGGAAGACAAGATCGTCCAACAAGCACTGGTGGATATCCTCCAACCGATTTACGAAGAGGATTTCCTTGGGTTCAGCTACGGGGCACGCCCCGGCCGAAACCAACACAACGCTTTGGACGCCGTCTACGTCGCGATCACACAGCGCAAGGTAAGCTGGGTTCTGGATGCGGATCTTCGGACTTTCTACGACAGTCTCAATCATGACTGGCTGATGAAGTTCTTGGAACACCGCATCGCCGACCAAAGAGTCCTCCGACTGATACGCAAATTCTTGCAAGCCGGAGTCTCCGAAGACGGCAAGTGGACCAAAACGGAGGTGGGGACACCTCAGGGTGCAGTCATATCGCCGCTACTGGCAAATATATACCTGCACTACGTTCTGGACCTGTGGGTAAACCGGTGGCGAAAACACCGGGCACGCGGCGAAGTCTACATCGTGCGGTACTGCGATGACTTCGTCATGGGATTCCAATACCACTCCGATTCACGGATGTTCCAAATCGAGCTGAACCAACGACTGGCCAAGTTCGGGCTGGAATTGCATCAAGAGAAAACCCGACTTATCGAATTTGGTCGCTTTGCTGCCGCAACCCGCAAGGAGCGCGGAGAGAAGAAACCGGAAACTTTCGATTTTCTCGGATTTACTCACATCTGCGATCGGAGAAGGAAAAGCGGGAAGTTTATAGTGCGCCGCAAAACCATCGGCAAACGTCTACGTGAGAAAATCAAGGACGTACGCACCACCCTCAAACGCAAACGGCACCTTCCGGTTGCGGCGCAGGGTCGCTGGTTACGCGGGGTTATTCAAGGGCATATCAATTACTATGGTGTGCCTGGCAATAGCAAAGCGCTGAACGCTTTTCTCTTCCAGGTCAAATATGCCTGGTGGCAGGCCCTACGCAGACGTAGTCACAAAGCAAGACGATTAACATGGCAGCGAATGCAGAAATTTATAGGCAGGTGGATACCCCAAGCAAGAGTGTGTCACCCATACCCGAGTCAACGTCTCTGCGTCTGACCTGAGGCAGGAGCCCGGTGCGGTAATTCCGCACGCCGGGATCTGTGCGGGGGACGCCGGGTAACCGGTGTTCCTACCGTGACTGAAAACGAAATCATGATCAGTCAGGCCGATTTTTAAAACTAGTAAAATTTGACAGGCCGAGTCCAACAAGCGCTGACTTACCGGGAGTAGATCGAAGGTCATTTTACCCCCAATCTGTCGACCAGACGAAATCATCTCAGAAGTTGTTCCGCATTGAATCATGATGTCGGGAACCGACCAACTCGACCATTTCTGGAATATCACCACGTCCAGTAAGTAAGTGTTCGATTAATGCCCTATTTATGCAAAAAGGGGTGACTTATCAGACATCCGGGCCCATCAAAATTCCTATGGAGATATGAAAACCTATTTTGGCAGGATATTTGCTGAAGAAGTGAAGGGCCTTTCCGGTTATGCGGGTCATCTGCCACAACAGCTTAATAATAAGGAAATGTCTTTGATTGCAATTAGATAGGGGATCCACTATGGTTTATCACTATCTGCCAATTTGCTGAGGCACGTGGGGCCCATGGATTCTAGTCTGAAACACATTATAGAGTATCTCAGGCTGCAGCGCGGGATGGACTTTTCTGGCTATCGCATGATGACCCTGCAGCGCCGGCTTTCTGTTCGCATGTCTCAGGTGGGAGCCCTGTCCTCTGATGCCTACTGGGAGGTTCTGAACTCCGACCCGACTGAGCCCGACCGGTTGATAGATGTTTTCGGGGTCAATGTCAGCCATTTTTTCCGCGATCCGCTGGTCTTCGAGATGCTCGGGCAACGGTTGCTGCCGAAGCTTATCGAGCGCAAGCTGGAGTCCGGCAGCCGCGAAATTCGGATTTGGAGTGCCGGTTGTGGTGGCGGGGAAGAGGCCTATTCCCTGGCGATGTTGCTGCATCATGCGTTGAAGAAGCAGACGGTTCCCTGGCAACATTATATCTTCGCCTCGGATATCAACGGACAGGCGCTGCAGCAGGCCACTCAAGCCTGTTATCCCCGGGATAAATTTGTCGATACCCGCCTGATGTTCCTCGATGAGTATTTTGAATCGACCGATAATGGCTTTGTCGCCCGCCCATTCCTTCGTCAGATGGTGAATTTTTCCTCTGATGATCTGACCTCGCAAACCCGCATGTCACCGGCGGATAGTATTTACGGCTGTTTTGATCTGATTCTTTGTCGAAATGTACTGATCTATTTTGATGCTGAACTCCAGGAACGGGTCTTCGGCAAGTTGTGCCACTCTCTGGGGCACTCTGGACTTTTGGTTCTCGGTAATGCCGAGATGTTGCCTAAGCAGCTGGATGGAAAATTTCAGGTGGTCGATGCCGGTTGCCGGATCTGGCGCAAATTACCTAAGTAAACCGTGGAGCTAGGGCATAGCTGCCGTAGAGGGATAAATATGATGCAAGAAGCGCAGGATTTGTTGGCAAAGAAGTCGCAGCCGAATTGGTTTCAGGGTATTCGAGGACGCTTTACCATCAGCTTTTGTCTGTTGTTTGTCCTGATCCTGAGCGGCTCTTTGTTTGTCAGTATCTACGGTGTCCCGGGCACCGATTATCAGGGCCGCGAGGGCCACCAGCGGGATGAGGCGATCCATAACCTCGGGTTGATCGCCGAGGCGAAAAAAGATCGACTGCTATTCTGGCTCAATGAGCGCAGCTCAGCGGTTAATTTCCTCGCGACCAATGCCTTGGTCGAGGAGAGGGCGGTCGAGATCAGGGCAAAATTCCCCCAACTTGTCGACACGGCGTCGGATTCCGAGTTCTGGCGTGAGCTGCAGGTGGACAAGAACTACACTGACCTGATCGAGTTTTTCGTAAAAGTCCAGAATGCCTACAAATTTTATGCCTCAATTCAGGTCATTGATGCCGCCACCGGGCGGGTCATGGTGTCGACCAGCCAGGAGCATTTGGGGGAGGATTCCTCCAGCCGTAAGGTCTATCTCGGCACCCTAAAATCGGGTGGCGCTCATGTCAGTGATCTGGAGACCTTACACCCCGGCGGCACCCCATCCTTTTTCTTTAGTGATCTGATCCGGGATCAAGGCGGCAAGGTTGTTGCCATACTGGCACTGGAGGTCAATGCCGAGGAGGCGCTGCGGCCGGTTCTGAATGCCGGTGAGGGGCTCGGTGAACAGGGCGAGGTTCTGCTGGTCAACCAACGGGCGCAGATTCTCACCCCGTTAAAGTATCCCCTGGCGGGCGGCGGGCGTGCCAAGGTTCTGCAATTTCAGATCAAATCCAGCCCGGCAGTGCGGGCGGCGCGTGGCGAAAACGGTCACGTCGAGGGCAAGGATTATCGCGGGGTGTTGGTTCTGGCGGCCTATCGCTACTTGCCGATTTCTCCGGACTTTGGCTGGGGAATGGTCGTTAAGGTCGATAGTGAAGTTGTTTTTGCGCCATTTCAGCGTGATCTCGCCGAGGCTTTCTGGATAGGCCTTTTTGGGGTGCTGATGGTTACTTTCTTTACCGCCGTTGTGGCGAGGAATGTAACCCGGCCAATCCTGCTGCTCGGCCAGGCCGCGGAAGGTTTCGCGGCCGGGGATTTCTCCGCGCGCAGTGGTCTGCAGCGCAGCGATGAAATCGGCAGTTTGTCAGTCGTCTTTGATGTTATGGCCGAGACGGTGGAAAAGACCATGGCAGCGCTCGAAGATCAGGCCACCCAGCTGCATGAAACGGCAACCGCCCTTGAGTTACGGCAGAAAATTCAAGCGAACGCTCTTGCTATCTCGGCGACTCTGGCCGCGTCGATGACTCTGGATGAACTTCTCGAAAGCGGGCTCAATGAACTGATGTTGGTCACCGGCAGTCAGGTCGGGGCCATCTATCTTGCGGATGCGCAGGCAGCGGAGTGCTTCAAACTTGCGAAGCAGAGTGGCGTGGCGTCCGGGGCGGTTCTCCCGCATGAGGTCGTGCTCGGTCAGGGGACCCTTGGTCTGACTGCGCAACGACGCGTTGTCGAGGTTTTCGAGGATCTCCCGCCGCAGACCCGATTTACGGTCGCGACCATCGCCGGTGAAAAAATACCGAACAGTATCGTCAATGTTCCGCTGGTGTTGCACGATGAGGTGGTCGGCATTGTCGCCCTGGCGAGCCTTTATCTGATCGGGCCGGGACCGTTGGAGGCTCTTGAAATGACCCGTAGGCAGCTTGCCACGGCGATCAAAAATGCCTTGACGCATGCGGAAACAGAGTGTCTGGCAGTGGATCTGCAGGTCAAAAATGAAGAGCTTCAGGTCCAATCAGAAGAGCTTCAGGTCCAATCAGAAGAATTGCAGTCGCAATCTCAGGAGATGCGGGCGCAGACCGAGGAGTTGATCGCGCAGCAGCAGCAGGTCGAGGAGGCAGATCGTCTGAAATCGGAGTTTCTCTCCAACATGAGCCATGAGCTCAGGACTCCACTGAACAGTATTATGGCTCTTTCTCAACTGATGATTGCCCGAGGCCCGGGTAAAAAGCCTGAGGAGGAAGCTGAATATCTTGCCGTGATCGAACGCAATGGTCGTAACCTGCTTAATTTAATCAACGATATTCTCGATATCTCTAAGATTGAGTCAGGGCGGATTGAGATTGTCCCGAGCGAGATCGAGATCGAGCAACTTCTCGATTGGACGTTGGGGACGGTTCGGCCTCTGCTTGAGGAGAAGGGGCTTGAACTGAACATCAGACCATTCAAAACGCTGATGTTTCATTCTGATCAGGATAAGGTTCAGCAGATTTTGCTCAACCTACTGTCCAATGCCATCAAATTTACTGATCAGGGGCAGATTGAGGTGGCGGTTCGCAAAGGCGGTTCCTGGGGAATTGCCTTTACCATTCGGGATACCGGAATCGGTATTGCCGAGCATAATCTTCCCCATATCTTTGATGAATTTCGTCAGGTCGACGGCTCGACAACCAGGCGGCACGAAGGGACCGGTTTGGGCCTGGCGATCTGCAGGAAACTGGCGCGAATTCTTGGTGGCGATATTACCGTTGTCAGTGAAAAGGGCGTGGGGAGTACTTTTACCCTGACCTTGCCGAATCAGCTTGCTGCGCAAACGTCCGTGCCGGAGTCCTCAACGGCAAGTCCAGCGCCGCTTGTTGATGGCACGACGGGATCGCCGTTACCAGGTCCCAATCCAGCACCTGCAGACGCAGCGCATCCACTGGTGCTGATCGTTGAGGATAATGTGGTGGCCTCACTACAGATCCGTTCGGCGCTGGAAGAGCAGGGCTATCGCGTCCAATCCGCCTCCGGCGGCGAAGAGGGGCTTGCTTGCGTTCATGCCCAGGTGCCGGACGGCATTGTGCTCGACCTGATGATGCCTGGGGTTGATGGTTTTGAAGTGTTGGAAACGATCCGCTCGACAGCGAAAACTGCCACCCTGCCGGTTCTGATCCTGACCGCCAAGGAACTGACCGCTGCTGATCGCGCCCGGCTGAGCCATAACAATATCAGCCAGCTTATCCAGAAGGGCAGTGTCGACCGGGAGCAACTGGTGGCCGCCGTCGATCGTCTAACCGGTAAAGACATCAAGCCTGCGGCAAGCCGGGAAGAAATTCCGCTGGTGCGCGCAGCGCAAACTGAAATCCGCTGGAAAGGTGCCGAACCGGGACCGATTCTGATCGCCGAAGATAATCCCGACAATCGCCTCACCCTACAAGCTCTGCTCGATGAGCTGGGTTATCGTCATATCGTCGCCGAAGATGGTGCGCAGGTGGTCTCTGTCGCTCGGGAGGAATGTCCGGCGCTGATCTTGATGGACATTCAGTTGCCGGTACTCAGTGGTTTGGATGCCACGCGTCAAATAAAAGCCGATCCCTCTGTCTGTAAAATCCCGATTATTGCGCTGACCGCCCTGGCGATGAAAGGCGACCGGGAACGTTTTCTCGCGGCGGGTTGCGACGATTATCTGTCCAAGCCGATAGATGCTGCAGAATTGCAGCGGGTGTTGGGCGTTTGGCTGGGTGAGGGCTAACGCTGATGGGTAAGGAGAGAACAGAACGCCATGGCATGACACTCTTGCTGGTGGATGACAATCGCGACAACCTGTTTATCCTCTGTCAGGTGATTGCCGAGCATCTGCCCCAGTGTACGCTGTTGACCGCGAGCAATGGCCGGGAAGGCTTAGTGTTGGCGGCCTCCAGAAGGTTGGATGGTGTGCTGATCGATCTGCAGATGCCGGAGATGGATGGCATCGGAATGTGTCGCCAACTCAAAGCGCAAGAGCGGACCGCCAATGTGCCGGTGGTCCTGATCACCTCGCATGTGTCTTCTGCGCGCTTGCGCGCAGAAGGGCTTGATGCCGGCGCGGAAGATTTTATCTCCCGGCCGATCGACAACCTTGAGCTGGTTGCCCGGATCCGCACCATTTTGCGCATGAAAGATGCTGAGGATCGGTTGTTGCTGGCCAATGCCGAACTCGAACAGCGAGTCGCCGAGCAGACCGCCTCGCTGCGCAATTATCAGAAGGCGGTTGAGGGGACCCAAGATCCGATTGCAACCCTTGATCGCCAGTATCGCTACCTGGTCGTTAATGACGCCTACCTGCGTTATCATGATTTGCAGCGGGAGCAGGTATTGGGCCGCACCTGGAGCGAGGTGCTGGGGGAGAAGTATTTTACGCAACAGAGTCAATCTGTGTTCGAGCAGTTGCTACGTGGGGAACAGGTTACTCTCGAGAGTTCTCTACAGGTGCCACGCCTGGGGCTGCGGCACCTGCTTAAGAATTTCGCGCCGATGTTCGCTGCCGATGGACAGGTCAGTGGCATGGTCATTGTCATGCGGGATATCACCGAGCGCAAACAGGCCGAAGGGGAGTTACGGAAAAAGCGCAAGAAGTATAAGCAGCTCTCAGCGCAATTTCAGGCCCTGTTGGACGGTATCCCCGATGTTTTGATGCTGCTGTCGCCGCAAAGGCAGGTCGTTTGGGCCAATCGTGCGGCGGACAAATATTTTGACGGTCAGCGTTCGAAACTGGTCGGGACGCTCTGTTCGCAGCTCTGGCAGTGCGCCAGTTTCCCCTGTCCCCAGTGCCCGGCGGAGCAGGCCTTTGTCGATGGCACCAATCAGGAAACACTCAAGCGCTCTGCCGACGGACGTTATTGGTTGGTTAAGGTTTTTCCCCTGCACGATCAGGAGGATGTCACGCACGTGATCATGCTGGCATCTGACATTACGGAAAAGACCAAACTGCGTGAAGAAGCACTCCGCTCCAGCCGGTTGGCTTCGCTCGGTGAGCTGGCCGCCGGAGTGGCGCATGAGATCAACAACCCCAATGGTCTGGTGCTGCTAAATGTCCCGCTGCTACTCGATATCTGGCCCGATCTGAATGCCGTTTTGGAGCAACATTACCGGCAGCAGGGAGATTTTTCGCTTGGTCGGCTGAACTACCTGCGGCTACGCGATGAAATCCCGCGGATGCTGAACGATATTCACGACGGCGGCAAGCGGATCAAGACGATAGTTGAGGATCTGAAGGGTTTTGTCCGTCATGAAAATACTGAGAACTTCGAGTCGGTCAATATCAATCTGGTGGCTGAGGCTGCGGTCAGGCTGGTGACCAATCAGATCAACCAGGCAACGCGGAGCTTTTCTGTCAGTTATGCCGCCGAGCTGCCCCAAATCAGAGGCAGTTTCCAGCGCCTCGAGCAGGTTCTGATTAACCTGCTGATCAATGCCTGCCAGGCGCTGCCTGATCTGGACAGGGGGATTTCCCTCCGCACCTGTTTAGCGGCCGACAGGTCAATGGTTCTGATTGAGCTACGGGACGAGGGGCGTGGAATCCGCGAGGAGCACCTGGCGCATATTACCGATCCGTTTTTTACTACCCGGCGGGACAGCGGTGGCACCGGTCTCGGTCTTTCGGTTTCCTCGCGACTTATCAACGAGCATGGCGGGCGCCTGGAATTTTCTTCGGTCTTGGGCGAGGGAACCACTGTTAATCTGTTTTTGCCGATTATTTCGCGAGGAGAGGGCCGATGAACGAACTTTGTTATCCCGAGCTGCCAGTGCTGCTGGTCGATGACGAACTCTCCTGGATGAACAGCCTGAGGATGGCGCTGGAGTATTCCGGGGGGATCGACCATGTGTTGCAGTGTCTGGACAGTCGCCGGGTGATGGCTCTGCTGGCGGAACAGGAGGTCAGCCTGGTGGTGCTCGATCTGACCATGCCGAAGCTGGCCGGGGAAGAGCTGCTGGTGCAGATCGTTGCGGAATATCCCTGGATTCCGGTGCTGATTCTCAGTGGCATGAATCAGCTGGAAACCGCCGTCAACTGCATGAAGGCCGGAGCCTTCGACTACTTCGTCAAAACCGGCGAGATGGAGCGCCTGCTTGCCGGGATCCAGCGTGCCCTTGATCGACAGCGGACCGAGCAGGAATACAGCCAGCTGAAAAATAAGTTGCTTAGCGATGGTCTGGAGCATCCCGAGGCATTTTCGGCCATCGTTACCGGCAACACGAAGCTGCGTTCTTTATTTAAGTATATCGAGGCTATCGCTCCCAGCAGCGAACCGGTGCTGATCACCGGGGAGAGCGGGGTGGGGAAGGAACTGTTCGCCAGGGCGGTGCAACAGCTCGGCCGGTCTGAGCAGCCCTGGGTTGCGGTAAACGTCGCCGGGCTTGATGACGAACAATTTTCCGATAGTCTCTTCGGCCATCTGCCAGGAGCCTTTACCGGAGCCGGCCGTGGTCGGCCGGGGCTGATCGAGGAGGCGGCTGACGGTACACTCTTTCTCGACGAGATCGGCGATCTGAATTCATCTTCGCAGGTGAAATTGCTGCGCCTGCTGCAGGAACGTGAGTACTATCCGCTGGGGAGTGATCGACCGAAACGGGTCAGAGCCCGGTTTGTATTTGCCACCAACCATGATCTGGCCGCGCGCCAACAAGAGGGGAGTTTCCGCAAAGATCTTTATTACCGGCTGCGGGCACACCTGGTCGAGGTTCCTCCGCTCCGTGACCGTTGTGACGATATCCCGCTGCTGCTGCAACATTTTATTGTTCAGGCGGCGGCAGCCCTGGGGATTAATCCTCCATCTCCACCCAAAGAGCTGGTGTTGCTCCTGGCAAATTATCCGTTCCCCGGAAATGTTCGCGAATTACGCGCCATGGTTTATGACGCAGTCAGTCAGGCGCGGGCGGGAAAAATTTCCCTGGCGCCGTTCCGTAAGCAGATTGGCCCGCTAAGAACTGTCCAGCAACGCGATCCGGACAGTACTGCTGCTTCTGGCGCAGAGGGGCACGGGCTGCTGACAGCGACCTTGCCCAGTCTGGCCGAAGCTGCCGAGCTGCTGGTGAATGAAGCGCTGCAACGCTCCGGCGGCAACCAGAAGATTGCCGCCGAACTGCTCGGTATCTCCCGCCAGGCCTTGAACCAGCGGCTGAAAAAGCTTCAAGACTAAAAACAGGCATTTTGTGGGTGCAATAAAAATTGCCCTGCCTGTTTTGGTTGCACCCTGTTTTTTCTCCCCTTTTCCCGTCCTTACCTCAGCAGTATTCCGACAACTGTCCGTAGCCTCTCAGTCCCTGGCAAGCTGCGGCAATACTGCCTTACCACCTCTGTTCATTTATGCCGTCCCGGTGACAACAAGTCCTGCCGAAAGCACTTGATCCTGTTCCTGGCGACCGCACCTGTCAATATTTATTGCACCCACAATACGGCGAAGCGTTTCAATTTCCTGAGATATAACCCAGTGAAAAACCCTAATTGTTAGAAAATCCTCAACTTGGTAAGGATGTTGCTATTAAGAAAAACTAAGTTTAACCAAGGCGGTTGCTGTCGTTCGGTTTGTTGTTCTCACGATCCGGGCAGCAGAACGAACTGCCGAGGTTCAAAAAAATCAACGGTTACTAGCCAAAGGAGTTGGGGAATGAAGCTTGGAATGAGAATTGGGTTAAGTTTTGCTGTTTTATTGTTGATCACCCTATTTATGGGTGGTTTGGCGATCTGGAACATGGGGGGGATCGAAGGAAAGACAACGCAGCTTGATAAAGAACATATTCCAGAGGTGGAGGTGGCGAACAAAATTGAACGCCAGGCGACGCTGACCATGTTTGATATGCGTGGCTACGCTTTTACCGGCGACAAGGAATTTCTGACCAAGGCCAAGAACAGTCTGGTGCAACTCAAACTGAACCTGGGGGAAGCCAGGACCCTGATAGCGAATTCCCCGCATCTGGTCACGCTCAAGGAGGTGATCGATAGCTTGGAGCGGGACGTTGCCAGCTATGAGCAGCTTTCCAATGAGGCGATTGGGCACGAGCAGGCGCGTGCCCAGCATCTCGCCGGATTGGTCACTGTTGGAGGCAAGATGCTGACGCTCGGTGACCAGTATCTTGCCGCTCAGGATGACAAGATTCAGCAGGAAGCCGATGCCGGTAGCGCTGCTGGCGCTATCAAGCAGCGTGTCGTCAAGCTTAAGACGATGAATGAGATCGTCGCTTTGACCAATGCCACGCGCATGGCGGTATTACGTTCCTTGGCGATGCGCGATCCCAGCTACAGTCAGCAGGCGGTTAATAACATTGATACGATTCTCGGCAAACTGACCAAGTTACGTAGCATCACATCAAAACCACAGGATGTCCGTTTTCTGGCTGAAGTAGAAGGGTCTGCCAAGGCTTACCGGGACGGCATGGAAAAACTGGTCGCCAGTTGGTTGGCAGTGCAGGAACTGGCGCAGAAGCGTACGCTGCTCGGGGCGAAGATTCTCGCCGATAGCGCGAGTACCTCGGTCAAGGGGCTGGCCGAGGCGATAGCAATCGCGGAAGAGACGGTCGATACCTTGCGTTCTTCGCAGACGATCCTGATCACCAGCTTGGTGGTCGCGCTGCTGATCGGCATTATTATGGCCGTTCTGATCACCCGCGCCATTACCGTACCGATCATCATGGGGGTGAATCTTGCAAGCGAGATTGCCAAGGGTGATTTTACCAAGCGCTTGAAGTTAGAGCGCAAGGACGAAATCGGTCAGTTGGCCAACGCGCTGGACAGCATGTCAGACACCCTGCAAAAGGCCGCCGGGGTTGCTGAGCAGATCGCCAGCGGAGATCTGCGGGTTGATGTTCAGTTAGCATCGGAAAAAGACCAGCTGGGCAGGGCGTTACAGGGCATGGTCGAGAATCTGAACGATATCCTCGGTCAGGTGCAGGTCGCTGGAGAGCAGATCGCTTCCGGCAGCTCCCAGGTTTCCGATTCAAGTCAGTCGCTCTCGCAAGGGGCCACCGAAAGTGCCGCCAGTCTGGAGGAGATCACCTCTTCGATGACCGAGATGGGCAGCCAGACCGCGCAGAATGCCGAAAATGCGGGTGAGGCAAGTGGATTGTCGCTGGAGGCAAAAAAAGCGGCGGAAAATGGCAATCAGCAGATGCAGACCATGGTTTCGGCGATGGGTGAAATCAATGCGGCGGGTCAGGATATCTCTAAAATTATCAAGACGATTGATGAGATAGCCTTCCAGACAAATCTATTAGCGTTAAACGCTGCGGTAGAGGCGGCGCGCGCCGGACAACATGGCAAGGGCTTTGCGGTGGTTGCAGAAGAGGTGCGTAATCTGGCCGCTCGCAGCGCTAAGGCCGCCAGTGAAACCGCTGAGTTGATTGAAGGTTCAGTTGAGAAAACAGCACGTGGTACGCAGATCGCCGGTGCGACCGCCGAGGCGCTTGGGGAGATCGTTACCGGGGTCACCAAGGTCACCGATCTGGTCGCCGAAATCGCCGCGGCCAGCAATGAGCAGGCTCAGGGGATCAACCAGGTGTCGCAGGGGCTGACCCAGATTGATCAGGTCACCCAGCAGAATACCGCCAGCGCGGAGGAAAGTGCAGCGGCGGCTGAAGAACTCTCAGGGCAAGCAACGCAGCTACAGCAGATGCTGCAACGTTTCAGCTTGCGCCATATCGGGCGTAACCTTTCTGCTGAGCCTCGAGTTGCCCCGCTTGCTAAGCGGCCTGCGGTCGGATGGAGCGAGATGGCAACGGCTCCGAAGGAAACCGCCAAGGAATCTCGCGGCACAGCGCAGATTGCATTGGATGACAGCGACTTCGGTCGTTTTTAAAGGCAAGGGGCTGGCGGGCTTTTTGTCCCGCCAGCCCTTATTTTCGGGTTGCAGAGGTAAGGCTTAAGGAGCGGTTTAATTATTTTTTTTCAGATTGGAATATTGGTTGAATACTGGAATCCCTGATTTGTCGTAACAAAAAAAGATCTGTCTGGGGGAACGGTTTCTACACAATAGGGGTGGGTTACATGATTGGGAATAGGCCTGAACTGCTACTGGTCGATGATCGTCTGGAAAATCTGGCGGTTTTAACGCAGGTGATTACGGAAAACCTTCCCTTGGCAATGATCACGACTGCCGGATCTGCTGAGGAAGCTCTGGCCAAGGTCGCAACACGAAATTTTGATGGAATTCTTACCGATGTGCAGATGCCGGGGATCGATGGTCTAGAGCTTTGTCGGAGACTCAAAGCAAACGCCGATAGCGTCGATATCCCGGTTATCCTGATCACCTCGAACCTCTCGACGGCTGAATTTCGCGTCGCGAGTCTTGCCGCCGGGGCGTTGGAATTTATCTCCCGCCCGATCGACAATATTGAGTTGGTCGCTCGGATTCTCAGTATGCTGAGGATCAAGTGGACCGAAGACCAATTGCGCACCACCAATTTCAATCTGGCGCAACGGGTCGCAAGTCAGACCGTGTCGCTGCGTGAATATCAAAAAGTGGTGGAGAGTACTCCCGACCTGGTGGCAACAATCAGTGCCGATTATCGTTATCGGATGGTCAATGACACTTTCGCTCGTTACTACTGTCTCGATAGCGAGCAGATTGTTGGCCAGCGAGTTGCTTCTCTCGTGCCAGGAAATACCTTCGAAGACCAGGTTCGCCCCAGGCTAGATGCTTGTTTGCAGGGAGAGACTATTGAGTTTGAGGATTCGAGGAATTATCTCGAGCTGGGGCTGCGGTATCTGTTGATCCGTTATTCGCCGCTGAAGGGAGAGGCTGGGCGCATCGAAGGCGTGGTCGCGATTCAGCGGGATATTACCGAGCGGAAGCAACTGGAGGGACAGCTGCAGCAGATGCAGAAGATGGAAGCCCTCGGAACCCTGGCAGGTGGCATTGCTCACGATTTCAACAATGTTCTGGCGGCAATTTACGGCTACACCCAGGTTTCGCAACTGCATGTGGGAAAAGACGCAAAGCTGGGCCACAATCTTCAACAAATTGCTGTCGCTGCAAATCGAGCGACGGAACTCGTTAAGCAGATTCTTACCTTCAGTCGTAACAGTACAGAGGAGCTACAGCCTCTGGAAATCCACTTGATCGTCAAAGAAGTTTTGAAGTTTTTACAAGTATCAATTCCGAACTTGGTGAAGGTGCGACAGGAGATTGCTCCCGACGTGGGGATGGTTCTGGGTAATCCAACGCAGATCCACCGGGTGATGATGAACCTCTGCACCAACGCCTATCAGGCGCTGGCGGAACGCGGCGGGACAATTGATGTCAGTCTAAAATCGGTCGCGGTTGATCAGTCGCTGGCGGCGACCCACCCCGATTTACAGTTGGGCGCCTATGCCCTGCTTGAGGTCCGGGACAATGGTCCTGGAATGGACACGCAGGTCGCCGCGCGGATCTTCGACCCATTTTTCACCAGCAAAAAAGTCGGTGAGGGGACCGGCATGGGGTTGGCCGTGGTGCATGGCATTGTCAAGTCCTGCGGCGGAGCAATTCTGGTCGACAGCTATTCGGGGCGCGGTTCAACCTTCGCCATTTACTTTCCGCAGCATCAGAAAGAAATCAAGGTTAACGGTTCGTTGCCGGAGAAGCTGCCGCATGGCACAGAACACATTCTCTTTGTCGACGATGAGAACACTCTGGTGGAATTGGGGCATGATTTACTCGGTTCACTGGGATATCGGATCACCGGATGCAGTGATAGTCGGGATGCGCTGGAAAAGTTTCGCCGTAACCCTGCGGAGTACGATCTGGTGGTCCTCGATCTCGCAATGCCAGGGCTTTCGGGCGCGGATCTCGCTCGTGAGATTATAGCGCTTCGGGCCGATATGCCAGTGATTATCTACACCGGTTATCTTGGCCCCCGAGATGGAGAGCAGGCACAATGCATTGGCGTGAAGGCCCTTCTGGTCAAGCCACTGGGGCGTGCCAGGTTTGCCTGTGAACTCAGGCGGGTGTTGGATGAAGCGAGCGGTGCAGCTATTGCTGCTGATAACCTCAATTGCTTCGGGGCGACGAGGCTTTCTGGGTGAGATCTTGTTGGTCAAGTTGATACCGGTGAAATGCTATTGATTTTCAAGGGAGGGGGGGGGTATGTGGAAAATTGAAACGGCAGTCTCTATTAAGCTCGGTGGCAATACATACATCAATACTCCGAATTTAATTGTCCACAAAGGTGAACCCATGTTTCAGATCTGTCGCAGTGATTCTGGTGGTTGTTTCAGCATTGATTTTACCGTGTTTGATGCTCACGGCAATCGAGCCGCAACGATTCGCCGGGGAGTGGTCGTTCAAGGCGATGCTTCGAACTACATTATAGAGATGAGTCAACGTCATTATGTTGTCACCGAACAAAGTACCGGCCAGCAAATAGCCGTTATCCATCGCCGCGGTGTTGATGGAGCAGAGTTGGAAGTTTCTGTTTGTCTTTACACGTTAGACGGTTTTTTGTTTTGTGCCACGCCAACACAAACGAATATTGATGGGTTGGCAAGTATCGGTTGTACCGTAGTGAACGGTACCTTTGGGATCGCTTTTGGCTAGGCGAAATAGATAGGGTCTGTTCTTTATTTATTCACTGATAGCACCGCGAGCGAAAATTTGTAAAAAATGATTTCGCTTGTAAATTACTTTTGTCGAAGGGAGCAAAGAGTATGGCAAACACAGCAGAATCGCTTGAGCAAGAAGTTCTTCAGCACGTGGAAGATTCCCAACGCGATCTTTTTTTGACTTTCCATTTGCATAACGAGGACTATGGCATTGCTATAAATCACGTCACCGAAATTATCGGCATTCAGAAAATCACCGTGGTTCCGGATATGCCTGCTGAAGTAAAAGGGGTTATTAATTTGCGTGGTCGAGTTATCCCGGTCATGGATGTTCGCTTGCGATTCGGTCTGCCGCGCTGCGATTATGATGAGCGCACCTGCGTCATTGTTGTCGAGGTCAATGATAATACCACAGGTCTAGTCGTCGACCGGGTCAATGAAGTCGTCGAAATTGCCGCGGAACAGATTGAACCGCCTCCTTGCGGCAAGAAAGAGCAAAGTTATATTCAAGGGATGGGCAAGGTTGAGGCTGAGGTGAAGATACTGCTTGATATTGAATCCTTAATTGATGTCGCTGAGAAAATATGTCAAACGACCCCTGATGAAGAAAATTTTGCCGGTCAGTCTTGTGCTTGAACCGCTACCCTGATAACTGTTGGATGATTGGTTGCACCTCGGTATGTTGATCAGCGTTCAAGATTGACCCAGTATCGTTATTCAGGACCTGTGACCAAAAAACGAACTAATTTTCTGCCAATACCGTCGGATCGTTCCTGGTGTGCAGTTAGTAATCAACGCTGAAATTGTCTCTAAAGGAATCACTTTCGAAGGTGATTCTCTGAGGACTCTGTTCTCTTCGAAAAACTAGTAAGTTTTGACCGGCCGAGTCCGACAAATATTGACTTGTCGAACGTAGATTGAAGGTATTTTTTGCCCAATCTGCCGACCACCCGAAATCGTCTCATCGGAAGTTGCTCCGCATTGATTTGCTGGTCAGAGAATAGACCAAATCGAGCTCGTCTTGAATATTGCCACTTCCAGCACACTCAGCCAGGTGATCTCTTTCATCTCAAAAGTATGGAGTTGTGGCCGCAATAGATTCAACCCTGCAAGCACACATTGATCCGAATCTAAAATGTTCTATCAAAAGGGTTCGCACATATACATTAGGAGTTTTGAAATCAACAAGATTCGCTAACCGAGCCAATGGAAATGGCGGCAGGGCTACTGCCCGGCCGCCAAAATTTAAATCAAAACTTAGGTTTGTTGCTTTATTCTTCAGTTCGTTGCAGTTCGGCGACCCCTTCGACAAAGTGACTCATTGCCACCGCCATATTGCCCATCACTTCCGCCCATTCCTCGAGATGATCCTCGCCATCCTTGGTCAATTTGTACTGTCGGCGAGCCGGCCCCGAACCGCTGACATCCCAATCGGAAACGACATTGCCGTTTACTTCGAGAGTTCGCAGCGTGCGGTAGAGTGCGCCCCGTTCAATTGTGGCATCGGTAAGGGAGTGTTCGTTGATTTCTCCCAGTAACTCGTAGCCGTAGGCGGAGCCTTTTTTTTTCAAATTGTAGAGCACCAACGGTTCAACAAAGCGGTAGAGCTTACCTAGTGCGCAGGAGCAGGGACGTTCGTTGCCATGTTGTGGACAGCTGGTTCGTGACATAACGGGGAGCTCCGTGAATAGATCTTGATTGTTTGAATCTCAATCTAGCACAGCGTCAGCAATTGACCAAATATTATGGCTCCCAGCGAGGTGCGGTTGTTGTGCCTGCTACGGGCAGTTTTACAGCCCTCCAAACAGGGCCTTACACCCACCAATCGCCACGCAGAACAGCCAGGCAGCAAACGGAGCTACCGCAAGAATACCAAGGCCAAGAAATAGCTTCCAAAGGGTCTCTTTTTTTTCCGAGATAAGCTCTTCTACGGTCATTTTGGTTTGCTCCATACTTAAAGGGTCGAGGTTGTAACCGAAGGAGTTCGGTTGATAAGAACACCTAGATGTAACATGCACCATATAGAATATCTGTACTTTTTTGTCAATAGTGGCCGAGGAAAAAAGAGGTGGGTCGGTAACACTGGGCGGATTTTTGATGTCTTTAAGGTCGTTGGGTTGAATCAACTTGGGAAAGGTGGAGTGTTTGTTGGTCTGGAAATGGTGGGGCTGGAATTGCGCTGTTGCCGGGTTGGCTTCTTGGCAAACAGTGCAATTCCGATTTTTTCACTCTTTTTTTCTGTCCATAAAGGGGGTGATCAGGTCGATCGGTACCGGAAAGAGGATGGTGGAGTTTTTCTCCGTGGCGATCTCGGTCAGTGTTTGCAGGAAGCGCAGCTGCAGGGCGCCTGTTTCACTCGAAATTTTCTGTGCTGCTTTGGCCAGCGATGCCGAGGCCTGCAGTTCTCCTTCGGCGTGGATGACCTTTGCTCGTCGCTCCCGTTCGGCTTCGGCCTGCCGGGCCATGGCGCGTTGCATCTCGACCGGCAAGTCGACATGTTTGATTTCAACGTTGGAGATCTTTACCCCCCAGGGGTCGGTCTGGCGATCAAGAATTTCCTGCAGGTTCTGGTTGATTTTATCCCGATGCGACAGCAGCTCGTCCAGTTCGACCTGCCCCAACACACTCCGCAGGGAAGTTTGAGCCAGTTGACTGGTGGCGTAGAGATAGTTTTCTACCTCGATCAGTGCCTTGTCCGGGTGGACAACGCGGAAGTAGAGCACCGCATTGACCTTCATTGAGACGTTATCGCGGGTGATGATGTCCTGCGGCGGTACATCCATTGCCACGGTGCGCATGCTGATCTTTTTCATCTGGTCGACAATCGGGATGATGAATTTCAATCCAGGTCCCTTGACGCTGGAGAAGCGCCCGAGGCGGAAGACCACGCCCCGTTCGTATTCCAGCAGAATGCGGACCGCTGAGGCGAGGATGATAATGACGAAGGCCAGGGCTATCAGCCAGAAGATATTGATGCCGAGTTCGAACATGCGTTAGTCCTCCGTCTTGAGCGTTGCCGGTTGCTGGGCAGGTTTAACTCTGACTTCCAATTCCAGGCCGCGCAGCACGCGGACGATTTCGATTTCGGTTCCTTCGGCGATCGGTTCACTGGCGCGCGCCTGCCAATATTCGCCATGCACGAAGACGCTGCCACGCCCGTCGATCGCTTTAACCACTTTGCCGGTCTCGCCGATCATCCCCTCCTGTCCGGAAACCGCAGGGCGCTGCTGGGTGCGAATGACCATCCAGCTGGCAAAGAGGAAAAATCCAGCACTCACTGCGACCGTGGCGGCAATCACTGCCCGAGAAATTTGCAGGTAAGGTTCACTGCTGTCGATCAGCATCAGTGAGCCGAAGGCCATGGCGATGATGCCGCCGATCGACAGCATGCCGTAGGAGACGATCTTGATTTCCAGAACGAAGAGCACGATAGCCAGCAGAATCAGCAGCACGCCGACGTAGTTTACCGGGAGCGTCGACAGGGCAAAAAACGCCAGCAAGATGGCAATGGCGCCGATCACGCCGGGAAGAATGACACCGGGCTGGGAAACTTCGAAGAAGATGCCGATAATGCCGAGTATCATCAGTAGGTAAGCGATGTTCGGATTGCCGAGCGCATTGAGGATCTTTTGTCGCCAGTTCATCTCAACCGGTGTCAGTTGCGCGTTTGCGGCGAGGAAAACCCGTTTTTTTCCGTTACGCAAATAGGTCAACCCTTCCAGCTGTTGCAGCAGGTCGGTCGGGTTTTCGGCGATAAAATCGATCACTAGTAGTTCCAGCGCTTCCTCGGCAGAAATGGAGACGCTTTCGCGGACCGCTTTTTCTGCCCACTCCTGGTTGCGGCCGCGTTGTTGCGCTAAACTGCGGGCGTAGGCGGCGGCATCGTTTTCCACCTTTTCCATCATTGTGCTGTCGGGTTGATTGCCGGGACCGATGCTGACCGGGTGTGCGGCGCCGATATTGGTGCCGGGAGCCATCGCCGCAAAGTCTGCCGCCAGCGTGATCAAGGCTCCTGCCGAAGCCGCTCGAGCGCCGTGGGGAGCGACATAGACGACCACCGGGCGCTGTGAATTCAGCTCAGCCTGAATGATCTTCCGCATGGCGGTGTCGAGCCCGCCGGGGGTGTCCAGCTGAATGAGGATCGCCGGGTCGCTGTTCTGGTTGGTCAGGGTGATTTGTTCGGTGATGAAGGATGCTGTGACCGGGTTGATGGCGGAGGCGATAGTGAGGTGGCGGACCACCGCAGTGGCAGCATAAGTTTTCTGAATATCGACCATCTGGAGTAGGGGCAGGCCGACGAAGATAATGATCAGCAGCCGTTTCATGCATTTAATATTATCCTCTTCCGCGAAGCTGTCAATCCTGGTTATTGAGGGCCGGGTTGGATCTGGTTGCTCATTGAATCTTTAGTGGCTCTGGAATTGTTCTTGATTTTGTATGCCTGTTTACATATACTGCCAAATTCGTTTAAATTTGGGTGCCAGAATTCTCTGCGCACCCTCTTTCTGTGTTTACTCGGTGTCCGGAGCAGGTCATGAGTCTCAAAGAACAACTTAACAGCGATATGAAAGAGGCGATGAAAGCCAAGCAGGCGGAGCGTCTCAGTACCATCCGTCAGCTGCGCAGCGCCATTAAAAATAAAGAGATCGATCTAAAAAAAGAGTTGGATGATGATGTCGTGATTGGCGTCATCGGCACCCTTTGTAAGCAACGCCGGGAAGCGGCACAGATGTACCGTGAAAATGAGCGCCCCGAATTGGCGGATAAGGAAGAGGCCGAGCTAGCCGTGCTGCAGGATTATTTGCCCGCACAACTCGGTGAGTCAGAGTTGCGTGCGATCGTTGTCGCTGTTATCGCCGAAGTGGGTGCGACGTCGCCGCGGGATCTGGGCAAGGTCATGCCGCAGGTGTTGGCTAAGACCAAGGGCGCCGCAGACGGCAAGCTTGTTAGCCAGTTGGTCCGTGAGCAACTGGCCGGCTGAGTGGTCCGTGGAGCCTTCTGTTGAGTTTTGTTGATATCGGTATTCTTGGAATCCTGGGCCTGTTTCTGTTCAAAGGGGTCATTCGGGGGTTGTTGAAGGAGGTCTGTTCGCTGCTTGGATTGAGTCTGGGCGGCGTTTTTGCCTTTACTTTTTATCTGCCTCTGGCTCAGACACTGCAGGATTCCTTTCCTCTGCCGGCGCAAGTGACCGTTTGGGGTTCATTTATAGCCATTTTTTTGTCGGTTATCATCATTTTTGCAGTGCTGGGATTTGTTCTGCACCGATTTGTTCGTTTGGTTTTTCTCGGAGGATTTAACCGCGTTGCCGGTGCCCTGTTCGGGTTAGTGCAGGGAGTGGTGCTGCTGTCGATGATCTTGATGGCACTGAATGCTTCGGTTGTTCCTCCGTCGGCACGGAATCTGCTGCATGAGTCGCAGTTGGCCCCGCCATTTGCCACTTTGGGGACTTCGATATTGACCGGAAGTCGCGAATTAATGGGACGCTGAAGTCGTAATGCTCTGTAACGAAATTGCCCTTGAGCGTCTTGAGTATCCTCGCTTACGATCTTTGCTCGCGGGGCAGACTCAGTCCGAGCCAGGCTATTTGCTGGCGCAGAAATTACTGCCGCTGAAGCAGGACAGTGCCGTCGAAACGGCTTTGGCGGAGGTGGACGAAGCGGTCCGCCTGTTGATAGACGGGCGCGCTCCGGCTCTGGGCGGTTGTTTTGATCTGTTGGCGGTTATCGCACGCGGGCAGGCCCAGGGCAGCTCAATTGCTGCCGAGGATTTGTTGAAGGTCGCCCAGTCGCTGCAGGTTGCCGGTGAGTGCCGACGGTGGGCAGGGGCTTTGGATGCGCAGTCGCTCCTTTCGGGATTGGCTGGCCAGATCAGTCCGCTTCCTGAGTTGCGGCGCAGATTGGTCGAGTCGATCGGGCCGCGTGGTGAGTTGCTGGACAGCGCTTCCTTTGAGCTGGGCGATTTGCGTTACCGCGTACGGCAGACCAGAAACCGGGTTAAGCAGCAGTTGGAACAGTTGCTGGCCAGTGATCAGTATGCCAGCTGTTTTCAGGAAAAGCTGGTGACGGTGCGTAACGGTCGCTACGTGGTTCCGCTCAAAGCTGACCATCGCGGCCAGTTAAAAGGTTTTGTGCAGGATGAGTCGGCCAGTGGTCAGACCCTCTACATCGAACCGGCTAAAGTTCTCGATGGTAATAACGGCCTGCAGCAGTTATTGCGCGAAGAGCAGCGTGAAGAACACCGAATTTTACTGCAACTAGCGGATCTGGTCCGCCGCGATAGCGCTGACTTGCAGCGCAATCAAGCACTGCTGGGCCGGCTCGATCTGCGTTTGGCGGCGGCACGTTTGTCGCGTAGCTACGAGGGGCATTGCCCCGAATTGGTTGCCGAGTCGGTTATCGAATTAAAACAGGCGCGCCATCCGCTGTTGATGGACCGCGATGGTCGGCTTGACCCGGCGCAGGCGATACCGATCGATCTGCTGCTGCCGCTGGACTGTCAGGCGCTGGTGATCAGCGGTCCGAATACCGGCGGTAAATCGGTGGCGCTAAAGACCCTCGGCCTGTTGTTGGTGATGGTCCGCTCGGGGCTGCATATTCCCTGTCACCCTGACAGTCGTCTGCATCTGTATCAGCAGTTGCATGTCGATATCGGTGACGAACAGAGTATCGCCCAGAGTTTGTCGACCTTTTCCGGTCATCTGCTGCGGGTGCGCGAGATTCTCGCTCAGGCGGATTGCGAAACGCTGGTGCTCTTGGATGAGGCCGGCACCGGCACCGACCCCGCGGAAGGGGCCGCATTGGCACAAGCAGTGCTGGATCAGCTTCGTCAACAGGGTGCCAAGACAATGCTGACCACACATTTGGGTCAACTGAAGCACTTTGCTCATGCTCAGCCCGGGGTGGAGAACGCTGCCGTTGAGTTTGATCCGGAGACCTTGGCGCCGAAATTTCGACTGACGTACGGTGTTCCCGGTGCCAGTAGCGCCATGGCGACGGCGCAACGCTTAGGCATGCCAGCGGGTGTTTTGGAACGTGCCTGTCAGTACCTCGGGCAGGGTGAGCTTGACAGCACAGCGTTGTTGGCGCAGTTGAACTCTCAGCAGCAAGAACTGGAAGCACAGCTACTGCAGGCCCGGCAGGCCCGGCTGGACGCCGAGATCGCACAGCGCTTGCGCAAGCAGCAATTGCAGCAGCTCAAGGGGAAAAAGAAAGAAATACTGGCTCGCGCGACCCGGCAGGCCGATGAGTTGATTTCAGCGACGGAAACCCGGCTCAAGCAGTTACGTAAGCGTAAGCAGGTTGCTGCTTCGACACAGGAGTCAATTGCTGATCGTGAACAACTGGCCGCCGCCCGAGAACAACTCAAGCCGTTTAGGCCACAGCGCAAGCGGCAAGGGGCGGTGCCACAGCAGCTTGAGGTTGGTGAGCTGGTGCGTATTTCGGTTTTGGGTGTTGAGGCGCGGGTGGAACGGTTGCTCAGCGACGGCGTTGAGCTGCTTTTGGGCGGCAAGCGGATGCGGCAACCGTTGACGGCGTTGGAACAATTTGAACCGCGACGCTTTGCTGCCAGCTCCAAAGGTGCCAGTCAGGTGACGCGCAAGGTCGTGACGCGGCGGGTTGACTCACGGCTTAAGTTGATCGGCCAGCGGGTTGATGACGCCTTGCCGGACTTGGAGCGCTTTATTGATGACGCCTTGCTGCACAATTTGCGGCAAGTGGAAATTATCCACGGTGCCGGTGAGGGGGTTCTACGCAAGGTGGTGCGCAAGTTTCTTGCGGGTCAATCTGTCGTAACCGCTTTTTACGCCGCGCCGATCGAACAGGGCGGAGATAATGTCACCATTGCCGAATTAGGTGATCAATGAGCAGCGGACAGATAGGAGAGAGCAAGATCAACGAGGTGCGCGAGCGGACCGATATTGTCGAGTTGGTTTCGCAATATGTCACCTTGAAGCGTTCCGGTGCTAATCACACTGGCCTCTGTCCGTTTCACGCGGAAAAATCACCGTCGTTCAGCGTGCACGCCGGTCGGCAGTTTTATCATTGCTTTGGCTGTGGTGTCGGAGGAGATGCTTTTTCTTTTTTGATGAAAATCGAAGGACTCTCTTTCCCCGATGCCACGCGCCGGCTGGCGGAGCGAGCCGGGATTGACCTCGAGGAACGCCAGCTTTCGCCCGAAGAGGAGCAGCGCCAGCAGCACTCCGATCGTCTTTACCGGGTCAATGAACTGGCCGCAGCCTATTTTCATCAGGGCTTGATGGAGCAGTCGACCGGTGAGGTTGGACGGCAATATTTAAAGCGCCGTGGTTATGGGCGCAAAGCGGCCGGGGAATATCAGATCGGTTACGCTGTTGAGGCTTGGGAGGGTTTGGCTAAGCACCTCCAACAGCAGGGGGTCGCTGCCGAAGATGCTCGAACTTTGGGTTTGATCCGACCGCGAAAAGAAGAACGTGGTGATTACGATCTGTTTCGTGGTCGCTTGATGTTTCCGATTTACGATCTGTCCGGGCGTGTGGTTGCCTTTGGCGGTCGGGTATTGGATGACAGTAAACCGAAATATATCAACTCCCCAGAATCGCCGATTTATCATAAAAGTCGGGTTCTGTACGGTCTTTATCAGGCTCGCCAGGCGATGCGGCAAAGTGGGGATGTCATTCTGGTCGAAGGCTATTTTGACCAGCTGGCGTTGTATCGTGCCGGTTTTCCGCAGGTGGTCGCGACCTGTGGCACGGCACTGACCAGTGATCACGCTCGTTTGCTTAAGCGTTACGTACAGCGGGTTTTGCTGTTGTTCGACCAGGACGCGGCCGGCAAGCAGGCGACGTTCAAGGCGATGGCGGCTCTGCAGGAAGAGGGTCTGCCAGCGTTGGTGATTGGCTTGCCGAGCGGCGAGGATCCTGATTCCTTTATTCAGAGTCAGGGGGCGGACGCTTTTCAGTTGCGGCTGGAGCAGGCCCGCCCCGCTATGGATCTGTTTATGGAAGATGCTCTGGAGCAGGCCGGGGCTGGCGTTGAACAGAAGGTTCGGGCTGCAGAGGTCGTTGTTTCCCGGATTTCCGAATTGACCAGTAGCATGGAGCAGGATCTGTACCTTAAGGAACTCTCCGCGCGCAGCGGGATCGACGTGCAGCTGTTGAAGCAGCAGCTGGATGAGGCCGGACGTAAAGTGGCGATTGTGCAGAAACCTTATCGTTCTGAGCCGGTTGTGCCGAACGACTATCCTGTTCCGCCACCGAAGGACGACTATTATTCGCTGGCGCAGACGCGCGCGGTGGTCGAAACTCCGCAGGCCGCCCGGTGGAGCAAGTCGGAGGAGATGTTGCTGCGTGCTGCACAGCTGTTGCCGGAAGAGCGGCCGCGCTTGCAGGGCATTATCGATGAGTTGTTCGTGGCCTCGGCCGCTAAATGCCTGGCAAGGGAAATTGTTGCCTCGGCCAAGGAGCTGACAGATGCTTCGCTGCTGGATGATTTCTCCGATGACTATCGGACGGTGGTGAAGGAGTTTATGCAATCGCCTAGAGAGATGGTAGAGGGGACCTTTGATGCCCTGCTCTGCGCGGTGGAAAAAGAAGCATTGCGGAAAGAATACGAAAAACTTCGTGAGCATATGGAGGTAGCGGCTCGCAGCGGCGATGAAATTTTACAGACAAAATTACAGAGAGAGTTTACTCAGCTGAAGAAGAAGCTACAGTTATAAGGATGGCTTTGTTTTGAATACTAAGCCCAGAGGAGAAGACGCAAAAATGGCCAAAAAGACGAACCCGGAAGAAGTCCAGCAACTGATCGACATGGGCAAGGAAAAGGGCTTTCTGACCTATGATGAAGTGAATGACATTCTGCCTGCCAGCATGGTTTCCTCGGAACAGCTCGAGGATGTTATGACCATGTTCGGTGAAATGGATATTGAAATCGTCGATTCAGAGAGCAAAGCCGGGTCCTCAAAAAGTGATGGGGATGATGACCGGGATGAAGGCGATGTTGAGCTCGAGGCCGGAACCTTAGGGCGAACCAGCGATCCGGTACGCATGTATTTGCGTGAAATGGGCCAGGTGGCACTGCTGACCCGTGAAGGGGAAGTGGAGATTGCCAAGCGGATCGAAGAGGGTGAGGCATTGGTGACCAAGGTTGTCATGCGCACTCCGATCGCTGCCCGCGAAGTGATCACTCTGTTGGGACGACTGGTAAAGGGGCAAGTCAACGTCTCTGAAGTCACCCGCGATTATGATGAGGAAGAGGGCGATGAGGCTGAGGGAAAGCACCGCGACCGGCTGACTGCCCTTTATGAAGAGGTGACTCCGCTTGAGGAGGAATCAGTCGCAATACAGGAAGAGCTTGCTGCCGAGCCACCACCTGCGGCGAAAAAGCAGCAGATCCTTGAAGCTCGGGAGCAGGAGATTCGTCAACTGCTGATTGAACTGTTGCGTAAGGTCCGTTTAAAAGATTTCCAGGTGGCCAAGATTGTTGATCGCCTCAAAGAAATGGGGCAACAGGTCAAAAAAGGGAAGGGCGAGATTACTGCCTGCGAGCAACAGATTGGCAAGCCTTACAAGGAAATTCGCAGTTATCTGCGCAGGATGCGGAAGAACGACGATGAGGCTCATGCGGTCGCTGACGAGTTGAATGTTGCCGGGGACGTGCTGTTGTCGGTCGAAAAACGCTTGAAGGCTGCTAAGCGTAAATTTAAGCGGGTTAAAGATGAGTCCGGGTTTGAGTCTGATGATCTGCTGGAATACCTCAAGGAGGTCTATCGCGGTGAGTGGCGGGCCAAGAAGGCCAAAACGGAATTGGTCGAAGCCAACCTGCGCTTGGTCGTTTCGATAGCCAAAAAATACACTAATCGTGGCCTGCAATTTCTCGATCTGATTCAGGAAGGAAACATCGGTCTGATGAAAGCGGTCGATAAGTTCGAGTATCGCCGCGGTTATAAGTTTTCAACCTATGCGACCTGGTGGATCCGTCAGGCAATTACCCGTGCCATTGCTGACCAAGCGCGGACCATTCGGATTCCGGTGCATATGATCGAAACCATCAATAAGCTGATCCGCACCACCCGGCAGCTGGTTCAGGAGTTTGGTCGCGAGCCGACTCCCGAAGAGATTGCCGAGCGGATGGATCTGCCACTCGATAAGGTCCGCCGGGTGTTGAAAATCGCCAAGGAACCGATCAGTCTGGAAACGCCGATCGGTGAGGAGGAAGATTCTTCGCTGGGGGATTTCATCGAGGACAAGGGCGTTGTCTCGCCGCTTGAAGCGGTCATCAAGGGCAACCTCAGCGACCAGACCTCACGGGTGCTGGCATCATTGACCCCGCGTGAAGAAAAAGTTCTGCGGATGCGCTTTGGGATCGGCGAAAAATCGGACCATACCTTGGAAGAGGTTGGTCAGGATTTCAACGTTACTCGGGAGCGAATTCGGCAGATCGAGGCCAAGGCTCTGCGTAAACTGCGGCATCCGAGTCGGGCGAAGCGCTTGAAGGGATTTGCCTCAACGGAGAATAATAACTAAAAACGTATATTGGGCGAAGTAAGATCTTGACAGGACGCGGGCGTTTTTCTTACTATGTGCGCTTGTGCGAAGGGCCCATAGCTCAGTTGGTTAGAGCCGCCGGCTCATAACCGGCTGGTCCCAGGTTCGAGTCCTGGTGGGCCCACCACTAACCCCCTGGCGGAGTTTTCGCCGAAAGTAGACCTAGGCTGATTGCGTTGAACGCAGATAATCGATTAACACAGATAATACACCCCGGAGATCAGCAGTGGGAATGTATAAAAACCGTGGTCGAAATCGCCAAGGGGGAAAACCAGAACAAACAAGAGTGCACCGGAAAACCGGTGCACTCTTTCTTTTTGCGGGTGTGCCCGTATGTCTAAGCAAAAAACGACTCGCTTGACCGATCTGGTCGGTTTATTAAATACGCTCTATGCCCCGGCCTTGGCAGAGGAGTGGGACAATGTCGGCTTGCAGGTCGGTGACCCTGGTGCTCCTGTCGAGCGCGTGCTGGTGTGCCTTGATGCCGAAGAAATTGCCATCGCCGAGGCGCAGCGCCTTGGAGCCCAACTGGTCATTTCGCATCACCCCCTGCTGCATCGCCCTTTGCAACGTTTGACCCCGGTTGATGAGGTCGGACGGACGCTGTTTCGTGCGATTCGTGGCAATATCGCAGTTTATAGTGCCCATACAAATCTTGATCGGGCCGCCGATGGTCTCAATGACTGGTTGGCCGCGCGTCTTGGGTTGGAAAATTGTCAGCCGCTGGAAAAACCTCAATCCGGTAACTTTTATAAACTGGTGGTGTTTGTCCCCCGCGGTCATGAGACCGAGGTGCAGGATGCAATTTTTTCCGCCGGGGCTGGCCATGTTGGTGAATACGACCGGGTTTCCTTCCGTAGCGCCGGGACCGGCAGCTTTCGCGGTAGCGAAAAGAGCGATCCTTTTATCGGTCGACCGGGTGAAGTCGAAGAAGCCGAAGAATTTCGTCTGGAAACGATCGTTGCTGCTGCTCGTTTGTCCAAGGTGGTGGCCCGGATGCTCAAGGCTCACCCCTACGAAGAGGTCGCCTACGATCTGCTGCCGTTGGCAAATACGTGCAGCGATGTCGGGCTTGGTCGCATCGGTCGCTTGGAATCCGCAGTCACTTTGCAGCAGTTTGCCGAGCAGGTGCGCAAGCAGTTGCATGTTTCCGCTGTACGCCTGGTGGGGGACGCCGAACGTAAAATCAGCAAGATTGCCGTTTGTGGCGGCAGTGGTGCTTCGCTGATCGGTGAAGCGTTGCGGCAAGGTGCTGATTGCCTGGTGACTGGAGATATCAAATATCATGATGCGCAGCGCGCGCGGGCGGAAAACTTAACCTTGATCGATGCCGGACATTTTGGCACAGAACAGTTTATGGTAGCGGAGCTTTCCTTACGCCTACGTCAGGCCTTGGTTGAGCGTCAGCTGCCGATTGAAGTACTCGAAATGACAGCTGAGCAAGATCCCTTTGTGGTGGTCTGCTGACTGTCCAGAACACTTTGCTTAAGGCAGATGGAGGCATAACGTGCACGAGAAGATGAACCTGCTGAAAGAACTTCAGGAGATTGACCAGGAAGTCAGTTCTATCGAAGCGATCCAACAGGGCTATCGCGATGAGTTGGCAGCTTTCGAGTCCGAGTCATCCAGGGTCCAGGGGATGCTTGATGAGTTGAATGCTGAGCTGGCGTTGTTGCAGAAAGAGGAAGCGCAGCTGCAGCAGGACCTGCTCGGGGAACAGGACAATGTTGCTCGGGTTGAGGCTCGCCTGCCGGGCATTCAAACGCAGAAGGAATACGTTGCGGTTCTTAAAGAAATCGACATAGCGAAGAAAGCCAACAAGGATCTCAATGATCTGCTGCAGGCGAAGTTGCAGGAAATCAGTGCTCTGGAGCAGGATCAGCAGGAAAAAGAGAGCGAGCTGAGTGTCATTAAAGAGAATGCTGACGCCCGTGGCGCCGAGCTGTCTAAAATGATGACCGAGAGTGCCAGCGCTCTGAAAAAACGTCAGGCAACGCGCGAGTCGGTTGCTGCCGATCTGCCGGCACCCTTGTTGCGCAAATATCAGACCCTGTTCAAGCGGCGTGGTGGTTTGGCGTTGGCGCTAGCCAGCAACGGAGCTTGTCTCGGTTGCAACATGTCGCTGCCGCCTCAACAGTACAACACCCTGCTGCGGGTAACGGAAATTCAGACCTGCCCACATTGTAATCGTCTGCTCTACGTTGAGCAGCAGGCTAAATAACGCAACGCTTTGGTCGAAGAAGAACAGATGATCGCCGGTTCGCTTTATTGCGGACGGGAGGAAAGTCCGGGCTCCACAGGACAGGATGGTCCCTAACGGGGACCGGGGGCGACCCTAGGGAAAGTGCCACAGAGAGGAGACCGCCTGTTGTTGCTTTGTCGACAGCAGGTAAGGGTGAAAGGGTGAGGTAAGAGCTCACCAGTTCTGGCGGTGACGTCAGAAGCTCGGTAAACCCCATCCGGAGCAAGGCCAAATAGGGGGACGCTTGAGGACGGTCCGTCCGAGGTTCCCGGGTTGGCTGCTTGAGACCGTCGGCAACGGCGGTCCTAGAGGAATGATCATCATCTCGCAGTGGGTAACTGCTGTGGGAAACAGAACCCGGCTTACGGTCTTCTTTGGCCATTTTTTTTCGGCAGCAAGGCAATCATGTCTTGCTGCCGTTTTTGCACTTGACGGGATATTATGCAACAAGAACGCAGCCAGCGGTGGCAGCGACTTATCTCCCAAATTACAGGAGATTATCAATGCTTGCTGAAAAGTGAAAAAGACTGGATTGGCGAGCGGTTGCTGCGGATCGAAATATTACAGCAGCAGCTGAACAGGTTCTTTGAGCAGGGCAGGGGGGTGCAATCCTGTTCTGCTTGCCAGGGCGACTGCTGTGCGATCGGTCATAACCACATGACTCTGGCCAACATGCTCGGCTATCTGTCCAAGGAAGATCAGCCGCCGAACGCCGATTTTTCCAAGACCTGCCCCTTTCTTGGTGAACAGGGCTGTCTACTGACGGTGGGCAAGCGCCCTTATAACTGTATTAGTTTTATTTGTGATATACTCGAGAATTCTTTGACCTCTGCGGAGATCGCTGAATTTTATGCCCTTGAACAGCAGTTGCGCGTCATTTACCTGCAGTTTGCCGAGCGTTATGTCGGTGGTGGAATGACCGGTTTGCTGTTGCAGGAAGCGCGGCTGGCGGGCCGTTCTTTTTTCGACTTGAAACCAAGCGCTGCAGTTCTCGTCCGATAACAGGAGTATGCAATGAAGATTAGCTTCGACCGTACCAATGGGGAGCTTGACGAAATCATCGAAGACCTGATGCGCCGCGCTGATGTCCATCATCCGAAAATGATCCGGGAGATGATTCTCAGCGCGCTTAAATCTGGGCAGGAAAATGATTATCTGGCGGATCAGAAGCTGATGCGTACGACGATGAAAGAGATGCGTTTTACCAATAAGGTCTTTGCTCCCTACCGGCATCGGAAGAAAGTCAGTATCTTCGGTAGTGCCCGCACCGAAGAGAGTGAGCCGATTTACCAAAAATGTGTCGAGTTTTCTCGCCTCCTGGTTGAGCAAAACTACATGGTTATCACCGGCGGCGGCCCAGGAATCATGCTGGCGGGCAACCAAGGCGCCGGTGCGGAAAACTCCTTTGCCGTCAATATCGACCTGCCTTTTGAGCAGAATATGAATCCGGTGATGAAGGACAGCGACAAGATCATCAATTATAAATATTTTTTCAACCGCAAGGTCGCTTTTCTCAAAGAAGCCGACGCGGTGGTCCTGTTCCCCGGTGGCTTTGGGACCCTGGATGAGGGGATGGAAGTGATGACCCTGGTTCAGACCGGTAAGAATCCTCCGATTCCATTGATCATGATCGATGATGATAACGGTGGTTATTGGGACAAATTTTTCGAGTTTACCCGTGATGCATTGTTCAAGCGTGGCCTGATCAGTTTTGAAGATTTTTCACTCTTTACCATCACCAAAGACCCCGTTGAGGCGGTGCAGTATATCGATGATTTCTATCGTAACTATCATTCTCTGCGCTTTGTTAAGGGCAAGCTGGTAATCCGGTTGAATAAAGTGCTTGATACCGACCACCTGCAGGTACTCAGTAGCGAGTTCAGTGAAATCCTTGCTCCCGGTGGCAGTATGCGTTTTACGACCGCCCTGCCCGAAGAACATGATCAGCCCGATCTGTTGCAACTGCCTCGCTTGATGATGGAGTTTAACCGACGTAGTTACGGTTTACTCAAGGCTCTTATTCGCCGAATTAACTCTTTCTGACAGGATCGCGATGCCTGCTTTACAGCAACTGCCGATCAGTACACTGACAGCGGCCCTGCCGCGCAAGGATCTGAAACAGATGCTGCGCTTGGTACGGCTGGTTTTTCGTTTAAGCCAGAGTGAGCAGTATCAGCAGCTGGTGTTTCCGCAATTACCGGAAATTTGCCAGTTCGATCCTGGTCATGCGGCCTTGATGATGGGCTACGATTTTCATCTGACCGCAGCAGGGCCGCGACTGATCGAGGTGAATACCAATGCCGGTGGCGGTTACATCGCCTGGTTGAGTGAGGCTCAGGCCCAGGGGCATGACTCCATTCGCTTGTCAGCAGGGATCGAAAAACGGTTATTCGGCAGCTTTCAGCGGGAATGGCGGGATTTCGCCGCTGGCAGTGCACCGTTGCAACGCGTCGTTCTGGTTGATGAGGACCCGCAGAATCAGCCTCTTTATCCTGAAGTGCTGGCATGTCGGAACTGGCTGCGAGAGCAGGGCTTGTCGGCTGAAATTGCCGCACCTGATCAGCTTCGTGCCGATCAGGACGGGGTTTTTCTGGCTGGCGGAAAAGTCGACCTGGTTTATAACCGGCATTGTGATTTCTTTCTCGAAGAACCGATTATGGCTGGCTTGCGGGCTGCTTACCAAGCCGGTAGCGTATGTCTGTCGCCAAATCCCTTTGTTTACGGCTTGTTGGCGGATAAGCGGCGGATGATTCTCTGGTCGGATGCCGAGCGGTTGTCTGCTTTGGGGCTGAGTCGCGCTGAAGAGCAGTTGCTTCTGGATGTGGTTCCCCAAAGCCGGCTGTTGGCGGAGTGCGATGCGGATGACATTTGGGCAGAGCGGAAAAAACTGATATTTAAGCCGGTGACCCGTTTTGGCAGTCGTGGGGTGTTGATGGGCAAAAGCATTACCCGAAAGCGCTTCGCCGAGCAGGATCCGCAGACAACACTGGTGCAGCAGGTGGTTCCGCCCTCGGTGGAAACCGCTGACGACGGTCAGCAATTCAAGGCCGATCTACGACTGTTTGTTTACCGTGACTGGCTGTTAGGTGTTGGGGCGCGTCTCTATCAGGGGCAAGTCACCAACCTGCGCACCGTCGGCGGAGGTTTTGCCCCGGTGCGCTTGGTTTAGCCTTGCAGGGCGCGACAAAAGTCAGGGCCTGATGTACAGGTAGCCGAGCGACTGCAGGTTGGCGATGCGAGTCACCCCCCCTTCTTCTGCGATCTGAAAGTCTCCGATCAGTTCATCCGTCTCCAATTGTTTGATGTTCATGGTATTGCCGCAGGCGACCAAGGTCACCCCTTGTCCCTGGATGGTGCCGATCAGGTCGATGGCTCTGTCCGAGATGTCTGCCCGGTTGAATGCGTCAAGGGCCGGGCCGTGGACAACCAGAATGATATCCAGCTTTTCTGCTCCGCCGCCACCTTTGAGATGATTGCGAATGTTGTTCAGTGCAAAGTTGACTTTGTCTGTTTCGGAGAGGTGATAGACGACGTGCAGTTTGCCGTCCCAGGTTCCATATTGAGCTTGGCTACTGAAGCCGGTTGCGGTGAAAAATAGTACTGCCAGAACGGTGAGTAGAAGCTGTTTTATTGTCAGCATAAGCCTGCCCCTTTTTTGTCGGATGGTTGTCTGTAATTATAACCGAATCAATCTTTAAATGGGCGCGGCCGAAAAAAAACCGCCCCGGTTAGGGGACGGCTGTGTTGTCTGCTGCAGGGTGCTGATTTATTGAGCGCCCCAGACCAGGTTTTGCCAGATCCAACCGAGCTGACCACTGGCAGAGATGAGCTGAATCCACTCCTGTTCTTGGGTGATGGTCTTGTAGTTATCACCTTTGGTCGCCTTAAAGACGACGGGGAATTCGGTTCCTGGGCCACTACGGACATTGCAGGTACTTGCTGTAACGGTGACGGACTGGTGCCGCCCGGCTAAAGACTGGTGGACATAGCCGGTTCTGCCATCGGCATCCTTCACCTGGTAATAGTTGGAACCGCTGCCCAGAACCTGCAGTGGGGTATAGCGTGGTAGCTGGCGGATGATCTCTGAGCCGGCCACCATTGCGCGGTCACGCAGTTCGGCCGGTTGATGGATAATGCTGACCATTTCCGCCAAGCATGAGCTTGCCAGCAGCAGAAACAGGAAGAGGAAAAGCAGCTTTTTCATGTGACCTCCTTGTTGGGGTAGAATTGCAAATTAAATATGATTATTAGAACAACTTATAATGAGGCTGTCAATTCAAATAAGCCTTGAGGTTGCACGCTGTTGCAAGTAAGTTTCAGGTTCGCGCCGCGCTGTGTTAATCGCCTGTGTTAAGCTCGGGTAAAAGGTTTGAAGGAGATTTATTCATGAAGATGTTTATTGCTTTTTTTCTGTCAATTTTTCTACTCAGTGCTTGTCAGCAACAAGACCCCGCTGCGACGGTTGACGGGAAGGTTTATGCCAGCCCGGCTTACTTGCAGCACTTCGGTGAACCACCGGCGGTACAACAAGGTCATGCTTATGCCCAGGTTGGTTATTTGCCGTTGAACGATCTTTCCGGGCAGGTTCAGCCGTTGCCGTTATTTCTGTTCAGTGAGGGGCAACATCTCGATCGGATTTTGAGTCAGATCTTCAGCGAAAAACTGGTGGGTTCCACACGTAGTCGCTTAACCCAGCCCTTTCGTCAAGGAGTGCGGCTGGAAAAGCTGGATCAGGCCGGTGATACTCTGACGGTCTACTTAAGTGAGCTTCCATCGAGTCAGAACGTCGACCGGGTAGGAATC
This sequence comes from Desulfuromusa ferrireducens, assembly GCF_055389805.1. Taxonomy (NCBI): domain Bacteria; kingdom Pseudomonadati; phylum Thermodesulfobacteriota; class Desulfuromonadia; order Desulfuromonadales; family Geopsychrobacteraceae; genus Desulfuromusa; species Desulfuromusa ferrireducens. The sequence goes on along the minus strand of NZ_AP042415.1, from coordinate 217,421 downwards.
GACCGGGCGATTGCAGAGACCGCAATCCAGTTTGAGGATGTCAGCAAGGTTCGAGTTGTGTACAACGGCAGCCCTTCGCCTCATCAGCCACTGGAGGGCTACCTAAGTCAGTCGGAGAAGATCGTTGCGGTCGAAGCACCATTATTATTGGATGTCGTCGGCATCTGGGAGGAGGGTGCAACCGATCCCGAAGAGTTGCTAATCAATTTTGATCGTCCCATTACCATCAACAGTTTCCGACTTCTCGATCAGGCGGGAAAGCAGATCGCCGGTAAGTATTTTACCTCGATTCTTGATATGGCTGTCGTGGTGCACCCGGCAGAACCGGCAAAATTTAAAGAAGGGATTCCGCTGAATGTTGTTTGGGATGTCGATGATCATCTCGGTCGGCGCAATTCGGCGATTGATACTCTGCCGCTGACTCGCAGCGCACATTGACGCTTATGAGGGCCGGTGGTTAACCGCCGGCCTTTTTTACGACCCAACCCTTTTTCTGTAATTCCTGCAACAGCAGATCCCGCTGATCTCCCTGGATTTCAATCACCCCATCCTTAACCGTTCCACCCGTGCCGCATTTCTGTTTTAACTCCTTGGCCAGCTTTTTTAGCTCTTCCCCGGCGAGTGGAATCCCCGTAATCAAGGTCACCCCTTTGCCCTTGCGGCCCTTGGTATCACGCTGAATGCGGACGACTCCATCACTCTTTGGGGGGACGGGCTGTTGTTTACAGGTGCACTGCTTGACCGCTTTATTGCACGTGGGACAAATGCGACCTGACTCGCATGAATAGACAAGCTTGCTGTTGTTTCGCGACATGCTGGTTCCAACTTTAAGCGAAATGGGGGTTAAAGTTCTTTTCTGAACTGACATTCGACACAGATTCGTTTCAGTTCAAAGAGACCCGAGTCGGGATTGCGTTGTGGTGTGATGGTCATATGCTGGTTACAGGTGATTTTGTAGCATTCACTGCAGACCAGCCCTTCACCGATATTTGAGCTGTAGTCGCAGATGTGGCACAACCAAGGCGTTTGATGGTCTTCAGTTGCCATTCTCGGATCTTTTCTGTTTAAAAGTGGAAAAGCAGGCCAATTGCCAGAGGGTTTAACCACGTTCATCGGCGTCTTCTGCCTAGTTCAAGATTATCGTGAATCTGTGTTGTTGTCATTTGCCAATTGTCTTGAATGTATTTTCTTTCTCAGGTTTGGCCGCTCGATTTTTTATTGTTTCGGGGAGTGGGTTGTTGGATTTTTCCACTTTTGTTGATAGTAAATAGATCGCCTGCAATATTACTGAAAATAATGTGACATGAGAGTAACATAAGTATCTATGGATGATTGAATAAATATTAGAATGATTGTTGTTTTTTCGCGATGACATTCAACCTTGTCCGAGTTATGTAAGTTTTTTGTGGAGAGATAATCTGCCCGTCTGTAACTTGCTTATTAAAAGTATGGGGTTTTTATATGTACTGAAATTGTTAAGGTTTTGGAAAGATAGGGGAAATATATGTTGCGTAGGCACTGACTTTTTATTCTTGATCAATTGGTCGTGTTTCTTCTTGTCGTGGTTGACACAGAATTTGGATGGTGTAATGTTTGTTGGCGCCAATTAAGCAGTTCACACTGATAGCGTTGTTAAGAAAACAATTATGATGTCTATCATTGCAGATGGTTCGTCTGTGATGAGTCCTTACACAATGTGGCCAGCGGATATTGTCGGAAGGTGGGATTGTTCACCGTATCTGTTCGGCCGCAAAATTCTTACAGCTAAATGAAGGAGATTCTTTGATGTATCAAAAAGTCTGTCAAAAGGTTGCCATCGCCTTGTTGTTACTTACGATGGTATTCGCCGGTCCTCTTTTTGCTGCCGATAATGATGCTTTGATCTTTGGTGTTCATCCCTTTAAAAAACCGACTGAATTGGTGAAAATGTTCAAGCCAGTGGCCGATTTTATTGGCCAGGAATTAGGTAAAGAAGTCAAAATTGTGGTCGGTAAATCGTATGAGGAAACCATGGAAAAGTTTAAGAGCGGGGAATATGATTTTGGCTATTTTGGTCCCGCCCCTTATGCAATTCTCAGTCAGACGTCGCAAGTCGTCCCATTGGCAAGAATACAAAATAAGGGCAAGGGGACATTTAAGGGGGTTTTGGTCGTAAAGCAAGATAGCCCGATTGCAGCATTGACCGATCTCAAAGGGAAATCATTTGCCTTTGTCGATAAAAGTTCGACTCTAGGCCATTATGTCCCCCACGATATGCTCCTCGCTGAAGGGATTTCTCTTGCTGATTTAAGCAAATATGCCTTTATTGGGAGTCACGAAAACGTTGCTAAAAATGTTCTGCTCGGTCGCTTTGATGCCGGAGCTTTAAAGCCTTCGATTGCCAAAAAATATCTCGATCAAGGATTGAAGATTCTTGCCGAAAGCAACCCAATCCCTAATCATCTTTTTCTCTCCAGCAGTCAACTCGACGCTGGGGTACGGCAGCAGGTCAAACAAGCTTTGTTAAAAGCTGATGTGAGTTTATTGACCCCGATTAAAAGCTCCATTACCGGATTGGAGGAGGTTGCTCCCGGAGACTACGATGCTCTGAGGACCTTGCTGGTCAAAATCGATAAGGAAGATCCACCCAAATAGTATCCTGCTGATCCCCCCGGGATATGAAAGGTATTTCAATATTATGTCGAGCATTTACAAGGACTTGAGCCTGACATTGAAATTGCAGCTGCCGCTGCTTTCAATCACAATTTTGATTTTGCTGGTCGGTGGTATTTTCATGCACGATCAGGTCGATACGGCTATGAGCAAACAAAATCAAATATCTCTGGCAGCTTTGAATGAAGAGCGGGATATTGCGGAAGTTGAACTGCTGGAGACTTTGAAGTCGAAAGCTGATGTGGTCGGGAAATTCATGGTCAAGACATCGCCCGATTTTATCCTGTCTTACGATGTTACTGGCCTTGAGGATTTGCAGAAAATTGCCGAGTCTGACCCGGAAGTTGCTTATGCCGTCTTTATGGACTCTCAGGGTGTTTCGCAGACCGGTGCCGAAATACCGGCAAAGGTTAGTGGTATTCTTGAAAGTCGCTATTCGGTGTTATTGGAGGGCGAGGATCTTGGGACCGTCGTCATCGGGATGTCGGAAGACAGTATCCGCCAAGGTGTTGAGGCCAGTCACCAACGGATTATGGTGGCTGAAACAACGGTCACTGCCGAAGGGGCCAAATCGGTCGGTCGACTTGCAAAAATTATGGCTGGCAACTATTTCCTTGTACTAGTCGTTATCGTTGCGTTGGTGCAGTTACTGTTTCGACGGTCGGTAATTTCCCCGTTAAATAAACTCGCCGAGTTGATTGATGAGGTGGGTAAGGGACATTTGAGCCAACGCCTCAAGATGGAACAAAAGGATGAGATTGGCCATATTGCCAGGACGATGGATCGATTGGCCGATAGCTTAGAAAACGAAATGGTGGCTGCTTTGCAGCAACTCGCTGATGGTTCGTTGACGTTCACTGCTCATCCCGTCGATGATCGCGATGTCATTCGTGGTTCCTTGAAAAAAGTGGGTGAGGATTTGAATCAGATTATTTCCGGAATTCAGCAGTCTGGGGAACAGATCGCCTCAGGGGCTGCACAGGTTTCTGATGCCAGTCAATCCCTGTCGCAGGGGGCAACTGAGCAGGCCAGTTCATTGGAGGAAATTTCTGCTTCCATGAACGAAATGACCGCACAAACTAAATTGAACGCCGAAAATGCCGGTCAGGCAAGCCGCTTTTCCAACGAAACCAAAGATGGGGTCAGAAACGGCAATGAACAGATGCAGGAGATGCTCACCGCGATGGCAGATATCAATACCGCCGGAGTTAGTATCTCTAAAATCATCAAGACGATTGATGAGATAGCATTCCAGACCAACCTGTTGGCACTTAACGCTGCTGTCGAAGCTGCCCGCGCCGGTCAGCACGGCAAAGGTTTCGCCGTCGTCGCCGAGGAGGTCCGTAACCTGGCCGCACGCAGTGCCAAGGCCGCGAGTGAGACGTCAGAATTGATAGAGGCTTCTGTGGCGGAGGCTGCCAAGGGAATGGAAATGGCCGGTCGGACAGAAAGCGCTCTTAATGAAATTATGGATAGTATTAGTAAGGTGACCGACTTGGTGGACGGTATCGCTACCTCTTCAAACGAACAGGCACAAGGGATTGCGCAGGTCAATCAAGGGTTGGCCCAGATAGATCATGTTACCCAATCGAATACCGCCAATGCCGAACAGAGTGCTGCCGCATCGCAGGAGCTTTCAGGACAGGCGGCGCAACTTAAACAAGCTCTGACTCATTTTAGACTGACAGCGGAATTTGCCGGTTCTGCACCGCCATCCGCTGTATTTCGTGAGAAAGCCACCCCTGCATCTTCAATCGGTTGGAGTGGGATTGTCAGCTAGCTGTTTTTGCTGAGAATGATAAGCTAGACAGAATGCGGAAAGAAGAGCCGCAAAGGTGAAATTGACCCGTTGCTGGATAGAATTGACCAATTTTAAAATCGGCACCTCACCGTCAACAGTCTTTTAACCAAGGCTGTCGACGGTGAGGTGCCGATTTGTTTTAAATAGCGATGTTACTTGTTGCCTGGGCATCTATTGTCCGGGGGGAAGTTATACGAGCCGGTGTGGCTATTGCTGCAAATCCTCCAGCGTCAGGATTGCGTAAATATCCCGTCGGGCTGACTTGTTAATAATCACCGCACTGCCAACCAGCATCGCTTGCGCCTGATCGATAATCTCCTCGGCCGCCTTAAGGGTTGAGCCCTTGGCAAAGAAGTCATCGATAAACAGGACCCGTTCACAGGGGCGCAAAACGTCTTTTGCAACGTAGATGGTGGTCGATTCCTGTTTGGTGAAAGAGTAACTGGCGGCGGCATAATGTTCACCCATGGTCAGCGGCCGCTTCTTTTTCGCATAGACAAAGGGAACGCCGAGCATTCCGGCAACCGCTTGGGCGAGCATGATCCCGCTGGTTTCGACGGTGAGGATTTTTTCGATCGACTTTTCCGCAAAGTGACTGGCGACATCGATGGCCAGCAGATCGATCAGCTGCGGATCGACCATATGGTTGAGAAAGCGATCAACCTTAACCACCTCGCCATCAATTTTGCCATCGCGTTTGATCCGTTCCAGCAGGGTTTCGGCGGCATATCTCATTTGCGGTCCTCTCGATCATACGGCAGCCCAAGGCTTTCCGGTTGTTGACTGGCGCCTTTTTGCAGTCGGATGGTCGAAATCACCAGCACCAGAATGGTGAAAAAGTAGGGCAACATCTGTAGAACATGTGCGCTGACGGTGGTGCCCATCGCCTGAAAACGCAATTGCATGGCGGTGATGCCACCGAACAGGTAGGCTCCGAGCATCGCTTTCGGGCTTGACCAGCCGGCAAAAATAACCAACGCCACGGCAATCCAGCCGCGGCCGGCCGACATGTTTTCGATCCACATCGGCGTTGAGGCAAGACTCAAATAGGCACCGCCGATGCCGACAATGCCGGAACCGATGGTCACGGCGAGAAAACGGTAGAGGTTGACCGGCACCCCACAGGTGTCAGCTGCGGCCGGATTCTCTCCCAGGGTACGAACCGCCAGCCCCCAGCGGGTGCGGTAGAAGAATAACCAGATGGCAGCGACCAGAAGAAAGCTGAAATAGATCAGCAGGTTCTGGTTGAAAAAGGCCTTGCCGATGACCGGCAGTTGCGACAGCCCGGGAATCGCCACCCGCTTAAATCCTTCGATTGTCAGTCCGACCAGCGGTTTGCCGAACAGTGCGGTCATGCCGATGCCGAACATGGTCAACGCCAGACCGCAGACGATCTGGTTGCCGCGCAGCTGGACGGTGATAAAAGCATGGATTGATCCGGCGATAAACGCCAGCGCAAAGGCGGCGATCACCCCGACCAGCAACGAACCGGTAGCATGGGTGGCGGCAAAGCCTGCGACCGCACCGATCAGCATCAAGCCCTCAATGCCGAGGTTGATGATCCCGGCGCGCTCGTTGATGATCGCTCCTAAGGTGGCAAACAGAATAGGTGTGCCGGCGCGTACCGTCGCATCGAGTAAAATTTCAAGCATGCTTGCCCCCCTTGACCAGTTTCACCCGGTAGAGGACAAAAAAGTCCGAGGCCAAAAGGAAGAACAGAATCAAGCCTTGAAAGGCGTAGACGAACGCCACTGGCAGCTGCCAGAGCAGTTGCAGACTGTCGCCGCCGACCAGCAGGATGCCGAGCAAGAAGGAAACGACAACCACGCCGATGGCGCTGCGTTTGGCCAGCCAGGCGATGATGATCGCGGCGTAGCCGTAGCCGGGGGAGATGCCATGCTGCAGGCGATGTTGCAGACCGGCGACTTCGCCGAAACCGGCGATGCCGGCAATCGCGCCGCTTAAGAACAGCACGGAAAAAATTGCCAGTCCGGTGCGCATCCCGGCGTATTGGGCGGCTTTCGGGTTGCTGCCGATGACCTTGATTTCATAGCCCCAGATGGTCCGTTCCATAAACAGGTAGAGCAGCAGGGCGCAAAATATCGCCAGGAAGAAGCCGCTGTGCAGGCGGGTATCAAAGTATTCAGCCAGTCGGGCGGTGTCGGTGAATTGGGCGGTCAGGGGGAAATTGAAGCCTTTGGGGTCCTTCCACGGACCATAGATGAGATAATCGACCAGCAGGATAGCGATGTAGTTCATCAGCAGGGTGACGATGACCTCGTTGACCTGCCAGCGGGCGCGTAAAAACCCGGCCACCCCGGCCCACATGCCACCGCAAAAAAATGCCGCGCCGAACATGGCGGACATCATTACCCAGTGGTTGTCGATGCCGGAGAACAGTGCCACCCAACTGGCCCCCATTGCACCCATGTAGATTTGTCCCTCGGCACCGATGTTCCAGATCTGCATGCGAAAGGCCAGACTGACTCCGAGTCCGGCGAAGATCAGCGGCGTGGTTTTGACCAGCGTTTCCGACAGGCCGTAGAGGGAACCGAGCGATTCAATGATGATCTCACGGTAAGCCTCCAGCGGATTGACGCCACTGGCCAGCAGTAGAAATCCGGCCACGAACAGGGCGATGGCGATCGACACGATCGGTGCGCTGAAGCGGAAAAACGCAGAAGATATTTCGCGGCGTTCGGTAATCAATTGCATGCAGCACCGCCTTGCTTTTCGCCACTCATCATCAAGCCGATCTCTTCTCGTGTGGTTTCGCGCGGGTCGACGTAGCCGATCAATTGACCACGGAACATGACCGCGATCCGGTCGCTCAATTTCAATAGTTCATCCAGGTCTTCGGCAATCAGGATCGTACTCATGCCCTGGTCGGCCCCATCGGCGATCACTTTGTGGACATATTCGGCGCTGCCGATATCCAGGCCACGGGTCGGATAAAGGGCCACTAGCACCGCCGGTTTTTCCGATAGCTCGCGGGCGATGATAACTTTCTGGATATTGCCGCCGGACAGATGGCGGACAGGGCTGCCGTCCGGTCCGGACTTAATCGAAAATTGCGCGATCTTCTCACTGGCATTGCGGCGGATGGCTTTTTTGTCCTGGAAAATCCAGCGGCTAAAAGCGCCATTCTTGAAACTTTTCATGATCAGGTTATCGTCGACGCTCATATCCGGCGCGATGCCGATACTTTTCCGATCTTCCGGGATATGGGCAATACCGGCGATGTAGGATTTTTTGGCGTCGATGTTGGTGATGTCCCGATCCTTGGCCATGATGCGTCCCTGGCTGGCTGTTTTCAACCCGGTCAGCACCTCCGCCAAAGCTTTTTGTCCGTTACCGGCGACCCCGGCGATACCTAGAATCTCGCCTTTTCTTAACTGCAAATCAAAACTGTCCAGGTCTGCCAGACCGCGATCATTGCGCACCGACAACTGCTGAATGTCGAGGATGATTTCGTCAGACATCTGCAAGTTTTTCTGCCACTGCGGGATTTTGTCCTTACCGATCATCAGCGAGGCAAGTTTGTTCTCGTCGTAATCACCGCGGGTCAGGCTGGTTATGCTGCTCCCTTTTTTGAGGATGGTGACCCGATCTGAAATCTGCATCACTTCGCGCATTTTGTGGGAAATGAAAATAATACTTTTGCCCTGTTCTTTGAGCCGCCGCAGCACCGCAAACAGGCGGTCCGCTTCCTGCGGTGTCAGCACGGCGGTCGGTTCATCAAGGATCAGCAGTCGACAGTCGCGCAGCAACAATTTGACCAGCTCGATCCATTGCTGCGCACCGATGGACAGTTTCCAGACCGGTGTGTCGAGATCCAGTTCGAGACCGAACTCGTCGAGGATTGTTTGGATTTTAGCCCGGTAGTGTTTGCGCCGAAACAGGTTGGGGACATTGTCCAGGGCCAGCAGGATGTTTTCGAACACCGAGTGTGCCGGGACCAGCATAAAGTGCTGATGGACCATGCCGATGCCGCAGCGCAACGAATCACGCGGGCTGGTAAAGTAGACCTGTTGTCCGTCGAGCAGAATGTTGCCATGGTCCGGGTGATAAAGGCCGGTGAGCACATTCATCAGCGTGCTTTTGCCGGCACCGTTTTCCCCCAGCAGGGTGTGGATTTCGCCGCTGGCGACAGAAAAGGAAACGCTATCCAGGGCGATGACGCCGGGGAAGGTTTTGCGAATGTTTTCGATCTGCAGTAAATCGGGCATAAATACTATCGAGACAAAAGGCAAAGGAGAAAGGTTTTCATCACCTTTCCCCTTTGTCTGCGTGGATAAATAAAAGGCACGTCAGTAAATTCTGACGTGCCTTTTCAACAATCAAGCTTATTTGGGGATGGTCCCTTGAACGCCTTCTACGAAGTAGCTCATGCCGAGCAGGTCACCATCAGCGGGAACCTGACCAGCGGCCACCACGATTTTGCCGCTCTGGTCTTTGATCGGCCCGGCGAAGGGATGGAAACTGCCGGATTTGATCGCGGCCGCTTTTTCCGTGACCAGTGCTTGCACCTCTGCCGGTACCTTGGCGTTGAACGGCGCCAACTCGACCAGTCCTTCCTTCATGCCCCACCAGATCTGCTCTGATTTCCAGCTGCCATTACTGACTGCCTCGGCGGTTTTGCTGTAGAGGGCCGCCCAGTTCCAGATCGGCGCGGTCAGAAATGCGTTGGGAGCGAAGCTGCGCATGTCGGAGTTGTAGCCGATAACATAAGCACCGCGCGCTTCAGCGGCTTGCATGGTGGCCGGGGCATCTTGATGCATGGCCAGCACATCAGCGCCAACGTCGAGCAGGCTGTCGGCAGCATCACGCTCGATGCCTGGATCGAACCAGGTTTGGGTCCAGACCACTTTGACTTCGGCTTGTGGGTTGACACTTTTCACGCCGAGCGTAAAGGCGTTAATGCCGCGAATAACTTCCGGGATCGGGAAGGCCGCTACGTAGCCGATGATATTTTTCTTGCTCATTTTTCCGGCCACAATGCCGGAAAGGTAGCGTGGCTCGTACATGCGTCCGAAATAGGTACCGACATTCTCGGCGGTTTTAAAGCCGGAGCAATGCATGAAAACTACGTCTTTATTACGTCGGGCAATGTCGATGGTGGCATCCATATAACCGAAGCTGGTCGTGAAGACCAGATTGGCGCCTTTGCGCACTAGGCCGTTGATAACCCTAGCCGATTCTGCCCCTTCTGGAACCGATTCGATAAAGGTCGAGTCCTTTTTTACAAAGGGAAGTTTTTCCATTTCGATACGGCCCTGGTCGTGGGAATAGGTCCAGCCAGCATCGCCAACCGGCCCTACGTAGATGAAGCCAGCCTGGATCTCTTTTTGATGATGGGCTGCAAAGCTGGTTCCGCTCAGGCAAGTCACAAGCAGAAGTAGCAGGAAGATGGCCGTTTTATTCATTTTCCCATGCCTTTCTTGATTAAAAGGGTCGTCACGTAAAAGACTCTATTTAGGTCAGACTTCTTCACGCTGTCAAGTGCTGCGAAATTAAAATTTGACCGAACCGACTATTGGACCTGCAGTTTGCTGTCAACGTTGTTTTTCAGCCAGTTTTTATCCCACCATTCTAAGGGTTGTACGGCGATCCCGGAGACAAATACTCCGAAGTGCAAATGATCCCCACCTGCCATCCCGGTGGCCCCACTGCGGCCGAGGACCTGATTGCGAACCACCATGTCACCGGGTTGTACGTCGAGTTGACTCATGTGCGCATAGAGGGTTTGCAGGCCCAGGCCGTGATCGATAACCACACAAAGGCCGTAGATACCGAGGTAATCAGCCCAGATCACTTCGCCATCATTGGCCGCCGGGATTTCCGCTTGGGCTACCGAGGCCAGGTCGTAGCCGAGATGAACGGCTTTGTCGACTTTTTTCCCATCGTAATAGTAAGTGCGATGATCGGCAAACAGAGCCAGTTCTGCCGCCCGCGGGAGCCGAGAAAAGTTACTTTCCCAGAGCGGAGCAGCGGACGTTTTCTGCGCAAGTTCGACCATTTTGGCGCGGTTCTGGCGGCGAATTTCACCGTTGACATAAAGGTAGGTATCCAGTGGTTCCCCTGGTTGTGGTACCAACGCTTCGAACTCGGGAGCTTTTTGTTGCAGAAAGGTTTTACTCAGGTTGATCTTCCGCTGGCGGAATTTTTTATTGTTGGTGTGGTAGTAGATTCCAGCTTGTCGTTCATTGCCAGCCAAATCGGTTGCGATAATGCGTGGCACAAAATTGCTCTCGGACATGTCGTAAGGGTAGGCAATGAGGCTGGCATAAAAACCCGAGTCCTGAAGAAACGCAGGGAAAAACAGGTCGCCAATCAAGACCCCGGTTTTTTCCACGTCCTCATTGAGGCGATAGGTCACTAGCCCGCTGCCACCCTTGGTCAAATTATGTGCCTTACTGAGTATCGAAATGATCGGCGGTCGGGTGTCGTAGCTCAGTTGGAAGGTTTGTTGACTGTTATTACCTTTCCCCAGGTGGTAGATCGATCGATCGCCGACGTTGACCTCAATCGCCAGAGCCCCTTGGGCAAGTTTTAAGGAGCCGAGGTTCAGTTCGATATCAATCTGCTTAGCTTCTGCCGGGGCCACCCGGTCGACCAGTGACATGCGGTTGCTGCCTTGGATGACCGTGACTTGAACCTGCTTCAGGCCGGCTCCGGCATCTGTCAGGGTCAGAGATAATTGTGATTTTGCCGAAATGGGACCGTTTGCCGGGGTCAAGCTGATTGAGGGGCCTTCGGTGTCACGGAAGTAATAAACGGCGGCGGCAATCAGGCCGATGAGAATAGTCAGGAGAAATAATTTTTTCAGCGATTTCAATGGTCAACCTCGTGGAAAATAAGTGTTTTAGATGCAAAAAAAACCATCGTGACAGCTTCATGGATAGAGTCACGATGGTTATTTTGATTGTCGACTTTGGACCGGGTTTTGTCAAGCGGCTTAGGCGTGAATGGCCTCTTTATTGACCGCCAGGGCGGCCTCTTTGAGAGCTTCTGCCAGGGTCGGATGAGCGTGGCAAGTAACGGCCAGATCATGAATGCTACCGCCGAAAGAAATGACGATAGTGGCTTCGGCGATCAGTTCGGACGCATGCGGGCCAACGATGTGTACACCAAGGATACGTCCAGATTCCGGATTGGCGAGGACTTTGACGAAACCATCGCTCATTCCGGTGCACAGAGCACGACCACTGGCGGTAAAAAAGAATTTACCTGCTTTGTAAGGGATCTGATCGCGCTTAAGGCCGTCCTCACTGCGCCCGACCGAGGCTACTTCCGGCCAAGTATAGGTCACACTCGGAATCGCCCCGTAATTAACCGCCGACTTTTGTCCGGCCAAGCGTTCCGCAAAGACCACCCCTTCTTCGCTTGCCTTGTGCGCCAGCATCGGTCCGGGAATCAGATCGCCGATGGCGTAGATCCCCGCAGTCGTGGTCTGATAATTTCCATCGACGTCCAATTGACCCTGCTGGTTCGGTTGCAGTCCGACCTGGTCCAGACCTAAATCTGTGGTTTGCGCACGGCGGCCGGTCGCGACCAGCACCTTGTCGCAGATCAGTTGTTGTTCGTCCTTTTCTGTCGTCAGGGTAGCAACAATGCCCTCGGCGGATTGAGTGATTTTGTCGAGCCGCGTTTTCAGATGAATGGTCAGTCCCTGTTTTTTCAGGCTGCGCTGCAACATCTGAGCAAGTTGTGGATCGCTCAGCGGTAGCAGTTGCGGCAGCATCTCAACTACGGTGACTTGAGCGCCGAGTCGACTCCAGACCGAACCCATCTCCAGGCCGATGACCCCGCCGCCAACCACCAGCAGGCGCTTGGGAACTTCGGTTAAGCTCAGAGCATTGCGGGCGTTGATGACGGTTTCGCCGTCAAATGGCAGGTGCGGCAGTTCAATTGCTTCACTGCCGGTGGCCAGCAGAATATGTTTGGCCAACAGCTCCTGTTTCGAGTCATCGTTGGTCACCAAAACCCTGTGTGGATCTGCTGTTTTTTCGCGTAGTGAGGCTTGGCCGGCAACGATGGTAATGCCATTTTTCTTCATCAGGCCGCTGATGCCGCCGGTCAGTTTAGCGATGATTGATTCTTTGCGATTCATCATCTGTGCGAGGTTCAGGCGGGCACCATCGATCTCGATGCCATGCTCGACCAATTCGTGATTAACCTTGGCGAACTGCTCGCTCGATTCCAGCAACGCTTTGCTGGGAATACAGCCTTCATTCAGGCAGACGCCGCCCAGCGTTGCGCGTTTTTCGACAATGGCAACAGCAAAACCGAGCTGTGCGGCACGGATTGCCGCCACGTATCCTCCCGGTCCGGAACCGATTACGATCAGGTCGAAGGTTTGCTCAGACATTTTATTGACTCCTTAAAGGCGGCTGCGGCAGGGTGCTCCGCGCATACCGCATTACATTTCCAGTAACATCTCTTCCGGATCTTCAATATAGGTTTTGATCCGTTTGAGAAAGCCGACCGCTTGCTGGCCATCGATCACCCGATGGTCGTAGCTAAGGGCAATGTTCATGATCGGTCGAACAACAATTTCACCGTCGATGACCACCGCCCGATCTTTAATTGCATGCATACCAAGGATGCCGCTCTGTGGTGGATTGAGGAGCGGGGTGGAGAGCACCGAGCCGTAGATGCCGCCATTGCTGATGGTGAAGGTGCCACCCTGGAGCTCATCGAGGCTCAGTTTTCCGGTTTCGGCGCGTTCGGCGAAGGCGCGAATGGTTTTTTCTATCTCGTCAAAATGCAGCCGGTCTGCGTCGCGAATGACCGGGACCACCAGGCCGCGTTTGCTGCCGACCGCCACGCCGATATCGTAATAGTTGTGATAGACGATGTCGTTGCCATCGATGCGGGCATTAACGGCGGGAAACTCCTTTAACGCTTCGGCGCAGGCTTTGACAAAAAACGACATGAAGCCGAGCGGCACCGCATGCTTTTTCAGAAAGGATTCCTTATGGCTGTTGCGTAAGGTGACAAGTCGCAGCATGTCGATTTCGTTAAAAGTGGTCAGCATCGCCGTTTGTTGTCGCGCCAGCAGCAGGCGTTCAGCGATCTTTTTACGGATCTGGGTCATCGGCACCCGTTTGACCCGTCCCTCATCTTTGTCTGCTGTCGTTGCCGGTGCCGGTGCCGGTACCGGTACGGAAGCTTCTGCTGAGGGCTCTGTGTTCGTGGTACCAGCCGCTGCAGGTAAATCATCGACCAGGATTCGCCCGTCTCGGCCACTGCCTGTGACGGTTGTCAGGTCGATCCCCCTTTCCGCTGCGATCTTTGGCACTGCTGGATTCAGCGGCGGTAATTCAGCAACCGTCGGTGCTTCGGTGGCTGCAGTTTCGGTTTGCTCGGTCGTTGCGCCGGCGGCAGTTTCATCAATGCGCCCAATCACCGTGCCGATTTTGATGATATCTCCCTGTTGAGCCAGGATCGTCAACTTGCCGGAGGCTTCAGCGTTGAGCTCGACGTTGACTTTTTCGGTCTCCAGCTCGAGTAGCAGCTGGTCTGTTTCGACCTGATCGCCGTCTTTTTTAAACCATTGGCCGATTTCGGCTTCGAGGATCGATTCCCCGACCTGCGGGACAACAATATCCATTACCAACCTCTTTAATCTGCAAATGCCTGTTCAAGGATTCGCTGTTGTTCGAGTTTATGAACTCTGTGCGAGCCAACCGCCGGGCTGGCTGAGCGTTTGCGTCCGATATAGACCGGTTCACGGCCGAGAATTTCGGTGAGTTGTGGGCGCAAGTGATCCCAGCCGCCGCTGTTACCCGATTCTTCTTGCACCCAGCAGTATTCAACCCCTGCAGGGAACGGTGCGATGGTTTCTTTGAGCTGTTCCTGGTGCAGCGGGAATAATTGTTCAATCCGGACGATGGCGATGTCGTCCCGGTTTTGAACCTGTCGCTGCTCGAGCAAATCATAATAGATTTTGCCGCAGCAAAGCAGCACCCGACGACAGCTCGTCACCGCCATCTGGTCCGGAATTATTTCCTGAAAATGGCCTTCGGTAAAATCACTGATGGTTGATACGCAAGCCGGATGTCTCAGCAGCGCTTTGGGAGTGAAGACGATTAGTGGTCGTCGGTAGGGTGCAGTCACCTGACGACGCAGCAGGTGGAATAGTTGGGCCGGGGTACTTGGGTTGACCACCAGCATGTTGTTATCGGCACAGAGTTGCAGGTAGCGCTCGATCCGTGCACTGGAATGCTCCGGTCCCTGACCTTCGTAGCCGTGCGGCAAAAGCATGGTCAAGCCGCTGGAACGGTCCCATTTGGTCATGCTGCTGGCGATAAACTGGTCAATAATGACCTGCGCCCCGTTGGCAAAATCGCCGAACTGGGCCTCCCAGACAGTCAGGTCGTTTGGAGCTTCGACCGAATACCCGTAGTCGAATCCGAGCACGGCAAACTCCGAGAGCATGCTGTTGTAGATGGTGAAATGTCCGCCTGATTGGTGGGCGAATTCGTCCAGCGGCGTGTACGGCTTGCCGGTCTCTTTGTCGGCCAGAGTCGCATGGCGGTGGTTGAAGGTACCGCGTCGGGAGTCCTGACCGGAAATGCGAATCCAGGTGCCCTCTGCGACCAGACTGGCAAAGGCGAGCGCTTCGGCCGTTCCCCAGTTGATCTCTGCCCCTTTTTCTACTGCGTCGCGGCGTTTTTCCAACAGCGTCGCTATTTTGTGGTGCGGGGTGAAGCCTTCCGGCAGATCGGTGATTGCGGCGATCAGTCGTTTCAACTCCGGATGGTCGACGGCGGTTTTTATTGGAGCAAAGCTGAAATCCCGCTGAATATTCGACCAGTTTTTCAGGAAGCCTTCTTCCAGTTGCTGCGCGGGGCGCTTGAGGGCCATTTCCAGTTCCTGGTCAACCTCAACCGCCAGTTGTTTGATCTCTTCGAGCGGGATGCCTTCCTGCAGCAGTTGTGACTGGTAAAGGTTGGCGGTCGGTAACTGATTGCGGATCTTCTCGTACATCATCGGCTGGGTAAAGAAGGGTTCATCTCCTTCGTTGTGGCCATGCCGGCGGTAGCAGATCACTTCGATAACGACGTCTTTGCGGAATTGCTGGCGGAACTCCAGGGCTAGATTCGCGGCTTGCAGCAGCGCTTCCGGGTCATCGCCGTGAACGTGCAGGATCGGCGACATCAGCATTTTGGCGATATCGGTTGGATAGCAGGTCGAGCGGGCATCGACCGGCAGGGTGGTAAAGCCGATCTGATTGTTGATAACGACGTGCAGCGTGCCGCCGGTTTTGTAGCCTTCCAGTTGTGACAGGTTGAGGACCTCGGCAACCACTCCCTGTCCGGCAAACGCGGCATCGCCGTGAATCAGCAGCGGCAGAACCCGCTGCTCCCCGTCGCCCTTGAGTCGTTCTTGTCGAGCGCGGCACTTGCCTTCGACCACCGGGTCGACGGCTTCTAAATGACTGGGATTGGAAGCCAGGGAAATGTGGATTTTTTGCTCACCATAATGTCGATCGCTGGAATATCCCTTGTGGTACTTGACGTCCCCTTCACCGATAATCCTGAAGGTTTCGTTGTCGGAAAACTCGGCAAAGATATTTTCCAACGGTTTGTCGTAAATGTTGGCCAGCACATTCAGTCGCCCTCGGTGGGCCATGCCGATAATCACATGCTCCATCGATACGCCGGCCGCGTGTTCAATCAAGTGGTCGAGCAGGGGGATCACCGATTCGGCGCCTTCCAGTGAAAAGCGTTTTTGGCCGACAAACTTTCGGTGGATAAAGGTTTCGAACTTGGTTGCCTGTAGGAGTTTTTTCAGGGTCGCGAGTTTTTTCTCACGATTTAAAGCCAGCAGGTTGCGACTGCCTTCCATTCTTTCCTGTAGCCACTTGCGTTCTGCCATGATCGGGATATGCGTAAATTCGATCCCGAGGGATCGACAATAGGTCTGTTGTAGAACGGCAACGATCTCTTTCAGTGGTGCGTTGGCTAGGATGAAATTGTCCGTCGCAAAGATGCGTTCCAAGTCGTTATCGTCAAGTCCGAATTCCGCTAGTTGCAGCTGAGGATGGTCCAGTTCGCAAGGGGAGAGGGGGTCGACGCAGGCATAGATATGACCAATCTCGCGATAGCGACGGATCAGTGATTGGAGCGCTGCGGGTTTGTGGTCCGGGGCAGCGCTGGTGTTATCGATCCCCAATTCAAAACCCTGAAAAAAAGAGCGCCATTCTTGTGGAACCAGTTGTGGATCTTCCCGGTAGCGGAGGTACTGCGCTTCAATCCACTGCGGGCTGATATTCTCTGTAGAGGTCATCTCTTGCGTTCCCCTTTGGCTCTAAAAAGAGAGATTTGAATGGCTGGCAACTCGGTAAGTATAAATCAGCTGTACTCGTGTCGCAATAAAGGTTCGAAATAACTGGAAGTTCACACTTGCCTAAAAGCTAATCTATGAATTCTTCGCCGGACATTGACTTTAAGCTGTGTCTAATGTTATCTTTGGCTTCAAATATGAATATGCTGTCGAAAGAAGTTTAGTCTGTCGTAGTTTCTTTAGTTGGAAAGGAGTAGGTCATGGAAATCTCAGGAGCAATGGGCACCGCTGCTCAGGAAATGGCCACAAACAAAGTATCGTCGGGATTTGATGCGCTGACCAAAACCCTGCAAAAAACCGAGCAGAACGAGCCAAGTGAGCAGCAGCGGTCGGAAATCGCTGAGCACACCGGTAAAGGGATGAACATCGATATCAAGGCCTGATTTAATTTATCCATTTATTCAGTTTAAGCCCCGTTTAGATGCCCTTGTGAAGGTTGTCTGAGCGGGGTTTTTATTTTATCTGGGCTTGCGTTGGTAGTGCGCATGGCCGGCCCTTATCGTCAAGGCGAACGAAGGTGACCCTGGTACTGAATACTTCTTTTTCGACCTTTGCCCCTGGTTCATCAGCGCGGACATTAACTGTGTAGGCGACCGAGGTCCGCCCCTGTTTGGCCGCTTGCATATGAAAGTGTAAAATGGAGCCGTTTTCTACCCGGTGTTTGAAATGACAGGCATCCATGTTGATGGTGACCAAGGTGCAGCCGGGGAAGTCACGCGATGCGGCCATCCAGGCATTCTCATCAACCCACTTCAGCATGATCCCGCCGAATAAGTAGCCGTGATGATTCAAATGTTCGGGGCGCACCAGGGTAAAGTTATCCATCGGTGACCTCCTTGCGGGCGGCAAATTGTTCTTCGGCATGGTATGAGGAACGAACCAATGGCCCGGCCTCAACATGTTCAAAGCCCATTTCTTTTCCCCGTTTGGCGAACTGCTCGAATTCCGGCGGTGAAACATAGCGCTGCACCGGATAATGATTCACCGTTGGTGCCAGGTATTGTCCGAGTGTGAGTATCTGGCAGTGGTGATCGCGTAAGTCTTGCATGACGCGTAATACTTCATCTTCTGTTTCGCCCATGCCGAGCATCAGTCCTGATTTGCTGATGATCGTTGTCGATAATTCGCGGATCTGCGCCAGAACATCCAGGGATCGCTGGTATTGCGCTTCGGGTCTTACTGCGGAATACAGGCGCGGCACGGTTTCGATGTTGTGACCAATAATATCGGGAGCGGCAGAGACGACTTTTGCCAGCGCGTGCCAGTTTCCCTGGAGGTCGGGAATTAAGAGTTCAATGCGACAGCCTTGAGTCAATTGCCGGATCTGTTCAACCAAGGCGACAAATTGGTCAGCGCCGCCGTCGGATAAATCATCCCGTGTCACCGAAGTGATCACGGCGTGTTTGAGCTGTAAATCTTTGATCGCAGCGGCAACTTTTCGCGGTTCTTGTGGATCGGGGGGCAGTGGTGGCTCGCTGGAGACGTTGCAGAAGTGACAATGGCGACTGCAGTTGGTTCCCAGAATCATGAAGGTCGCTGTCCCTTTGCTCCAACATTCTCCCTGATTGGGGCATGCGGCGCTGCGACAGACAGAGTTGAGTCCTTGCTGACGATGATAGCGGTCGATGCGGGCGAAATTGACGCCAGCAGGGAATTTAACTTTCAGCCAATCGGGCTTGCGAAGGTGGGTTTTGGCCATTTGCAGTTATTCCCAGGAAAGTGTGTTTGTCGATGCGGCCAGCATAGCATGGCGGTTGCAGAATGAAAAACAGGGTCCGATCGCTGTTGGCGCTCGGACCCTGTCAATCTCTCAGTTTTCAGTGCTCCTAGATCGGTTCAAAATTTGATTTATCGACACCGCAAAGAGGGCACATCCAGCTGTCCGGGATATCATCAAAGCTGGTTCCCGGGGCAATCCCATGATCTGGGTCGCCTTGCTCCGGGTCGTAAATGTAGTCACAAATAATGCAGCGGTACTTGTCCATTGGAGTCTCCTTCGGAAAAATTTAACCGAGTCTAGCAGACCGATCAAAAGACGACAAGTAAGGTAATGTTTATTTTTTCCGCATACTCACGCGACCTAAAGCATTTCCAGCAGCGCAGCGACGGTCTTTTCAATTCCATCCGCTGCTTCGCTGATGCTGCCAGCAAGCATGTAGGCCGGAGTCGATATCAGTTTGTTTTCTTGATCGATAACAAATTCGCTGACCGGACAGGCAACGTGGGTGGAGCCCATGGCAGTAACTGCTTGAGCGGTTCCGTCATCAGTACCGATCGTCAACTTGTGAGCCAACTTGTCGTTGCCGAGGACTTTCGAAACCAGTGCCGGTGCAATACAGATAGCCGCAATCGGTTTTTTCGCCGCAACGATCTCTCGAATCAGACGGGCAACTTCGGGTTGAACGTCACAGTCTGTCCCTTTAAAGGCAAAGTCGCAGAGATTTTTTGCCGCGCCGAAACCACCAGGTAGAATCAGGGCATCGATATCGCTGGCCTTGATTTTTGCGATGTCCGTAATATCTCCGCGGCAAATTCGTGCCGATTCTTCCAGGACATTGCGTACTGTCCCTTCAACCGGTTCGCCGGTCAGGTGATTGACAATCCCCTGCTCCATATCCGGGGCCATGCAGACCGCTGTTGCCCCGGCGCGATCAAGGGCCAGCAGGGTGATGACTGTTTCGTGGATTTCACTGCCGTCGTACACGCCACAGCCGGAAAGAATAACACCAACCTTCGCCATGGAATCCTCCTGATAGATGTAAATGGTTAGCAATCAGATAATGGTTATAAGCATAGCAGATAGATTTGAATCAACCGCTGAAGCGGTTCAGTTTCTGGTGTAGAGGACCGCAATGCCATGAGCGATTTCGTCGCCCAAGGCTCTTAAACTGTGAAGTTCGTTCGAATCCCAGTAAACAGAGTCACCGGGTCCAAGAACATGGGTTTCACTGCCATGATTAAGTTCTATCTGGCCTTCCAGAACATAAAGGAACTCTTCGCCGGCATGTTGTACCGGTTGTGATGTGCTGACCTGGGTTGGATCGAATTCGACCAAGAACGGTTCCATGTGCTTATGTTTCTTGCCATACGCCAGAGAATGGTACAAATAGGGTTGCGGTGGGCCGCTTTGACGTGGCCGGCGTTGCAACTTGTTGGAATCCCCCGCACGCACCACAAGGCACTTCTGGGTGTTATCTTCTTCTTCGAAAAAAGTCTGTAGAGGCACGTTAAGGGCCTTGGCAATTCTCAACAGGGTTGCCAGGGGGGGGATGACTTGTTCATTTTCAATCTGCGATAACAGCGGTTTGGAGAGTTCCGTCTCTGCTGACAGATCTTGCAGGGTTAAGCGCCGCTCTTGCCGAAGTTGACGGATTTGGGGACCTATTTGTAGCTCTCTGACTTCTGCTCTGAACTGGTCCATGGTTTCTCCTTTAATATATAATCTGAAACAATTTTTAACGTCCCTGATCGAAACAGTCAAGTAATTAGAAACACTGCAAAGGCTGGAATTGACTGCGGCCTCTGTGCTAAAATCATCAAGAAAGTTTTTTTCATATTAATGCCAGTCGAGTTTTCCGGTTGGCGGAGCCTGTCATGTCAGAACAGCATAAAATTAGCGATTCAATCGATGCGGTTCTTTTCGATCTGGATGGAACTTTACTCAGGGTGCAGATGGAACAGTTTATCCCCCGTTATATTGAAGGGTTAGCCGCTCACTGCCGGGAGCATGTCAAACCGAAAAAGTTTGCCCGAGTGATGCTTGGCGCGATCCGCGGCCTGATTCAGGCCGCCGGTGATGGATTGACGACCAACGAACAGCGAGTTTATTCGACCCTTCAGCAGCAACTGTCAATTCCCGAAACTGTGTTGCGCGATTCTTTTCAGCGCTTTGCCATCGATGGGCTCGATACTTTGCAGGACCTGGTTCACCCCATACCGCTGGCTCGCAAGATTCTCGACGAGTGCCATCGGCAAGGGGTTCCCGTGGTGCTGGCGACCAACCCGGTATTCCCCGAATTTATGATTAAGGCGCGGTTGTTGTGGGGTGATCTCGGGGATATTTCATTTTGTCATCTAACCAGCTTCGAAAACAGCTGCTACTGCAAGCCGCAGGCCGGATATTTTGAAGAGATTTCTGCCCAGGTGGGCGTTAATCCGAAAAAATGCTTGATGGTCGGCAATGATACCAGTCATGACTTGTCTGCCGCGTCGGTGGGGATGAAGACTTTTTTGGTCGATACCTGGATTGTCGAGAGAGAAGAAGCCGAGTGGCCGTGTCCACACCGCGGTGATCACGCAGAACTGTACCGGTTTCTGCAGCAACAGCTGGCATGAAAGCGCAGCGCTTGTGACTCAAGGCAGGACCGAGGGAATCGGGAAAACTAAGATTATTACTTGCTATTTAGAGAAGGTATTAATAAACTGACTACTTATGTTACTGTTTCCTGAAATCACTCATGACGAGGGGCTGGAGGCCTAAGCTATGGCAAGACTGGTTGAAAATCCCGATCTCGCGTTCCGTCTGGCCCGGGCAATTGTTTCTGATATTGCCCTTTACAACCAAGATAAGGTTGCTGAAGGGATCAAGAACGACAGCATTTTTGAGCTGATGGGGGAAGAGCTCGAGGAAGGCCGTGTGCATTTCTTCACCCGTGTCTCCGACGATCTGCCGAATCGTGAGCATCTGTATGAAAAAGCGATTGTTGATGTCATGATCAAACAGGCCGGCAAAATAGAAAGTTCCATCTGGTAGATGTCATCACAACAAAAGCTGAATTACCCGGACGACCGCTGTGGCGAGCGGCTTGATTGTTTTCTCGCCGAGACTTTTCCTGAACTGAGTCGTTCTCAAATCCAAAAACTGCTCAGCAGTCAGCAGATTCTGCTGGATGGAACCCCTGCTAAAGCAAGTTATAAGCTCAAGGGAGGGGAGTCTATTCTGGTTAACATCCCCGAACCTGATCCGATTACCGCCATCCCCGAAGCACTTCCGCTCACTGTTCTTTATGAAGACCAACACCTGATCGTGATTGACAAAGCGGTTGGAATGGTGGTACATCCCGCCGCCGGGCACCCTCGCGGCACTCTGGTTAATGCTTTGCTGCATCACTGTGATGATTTGGCCGGAGTCGGCGGGGAACTCAGGCCGGGGATCGTTCATCGGATCGATAAGGACACCTCTGGAGTGATGGTCGCCACTAAAAACGATCAGAGCCATCAGCATTTAGCCGCACAGTTCAAAGAGCATACCGTGAAGCGCCGCTATATTGCTTTGCTTGCGGGCCAAATTCAGGGACAGCGCGGAACCATCGAACAGTCGATTGGCCGCCATGCTCAACAACGAAAAAAAATGAGCAGCAACACCCGTCACGGCAAAAGAGCAGTAACCCATTGGAAGGTGCTCAAGCGCTATGATGTGGATCGATTGACTTTGGTTGAATGCCACTTGGAAACTGGCCGCACGCATCAAATACGCGTCCATTTTTCAGAAATGAATTTGCCTTTGTTGGGGGACCCGCTCTATGGTGGTCGCAATCGACTGAATAATTATTCTGATCAGCAACTGCGGACGTTGGTCGAGAAGCTTCCGGGGCAGGCTTTGCATGCCCAGTTGCTCGGTTTTGTTCACCCGGGCAGTGACGAATTTATGGAGTTTTCCACCGGCTTGCCGCCCGAATTCGCGGCGATCCTCAGCTATCTTGATCAGAAATACGCTACTCCGGAGATCATCGGATAGCATAAAAATAGTGGAGTCAGTAATGAAACTTGAACGCAAGGGAAAGATTTCCTATCTACAGCCAGTCGGCTTGGCGAGTGGCTTGGTCGCCGGATTTACGACCCGCAATGGCGGAATTAGTCGCGCCCCTTATAACTCGCTGAACCTTGGCCTGAATACCGATGATCAGTTGGCCAGCGTCGAGGGCAACCGTTCGACACTGGTGCGCAGTTTTGAGCTGCAGCAACACCAGTTGTTGACCGTCAAGCAAGTGCATGGTAGCGATTTGTTGGTGATTGACGAGCCGAACCTCGATTTGACCCATTATCTTTCGATTGAGGTCGATGGCATTGTCACTAATCAGCCAGGAATTATGATCGGCGTGTTGGTTGCCGATTGTTTTCCGGTTCTGCTCTGGCATCAGGAGCAGGACGTTGTTGCTGCCGTGCATGTTGGTTGGCGAGGTGCAGCCAACGGGATCTTGAAAAAAACGGTCAAGACGATGTGTGATCATTTAGGTTGTTCGGTCGACGGTTTGCGCGCAGCAATCGGACCGGGTATCGGGGCGCACAAATATGAGGTCGATCGGCCGGTGCGCGATGCTTTTCGTCAGGGAAGCGGGTTTTGGAAAGAAATTTCTAAGGAAACCAGCCTCGGTCACTGGCAGTTGGATCTTTCCCTCAGTTGCCGTCTGCAATTAGAACAGGCCGGTTTGAGTCCGCAGCATATTGATCAGGCCGTCGAATGCACCTGTTGTCACGCCGAGTCATTTTTTTCCTATCGGCGTGATAAAGGGGAGACAGGTCGACACCTGGCTTTTATCAAGCTGCCTTAAATTATAAAAAAAGAGGATCGCAATTGCGATCCTCTTTTTTTTGGTTAAGCTATCTCTGCAGGTGCCAGTAAAAAAGCACAATTTAACAAATAATCAGAATTTATTCGCTTCGTTCAGGTTTTTGTCAGAGTGGATCTTTATAGTCAGGGAAATTAAAACCGTACCTGACCAAGAGGCTACGGAGGGGGGAAGCCCCGATCATCTCACCGATGATCGGGGCTTTTCATATTGTGCCTCTTGATGGTCGACCGACCCTGTTTTACGGGGCTGATTATTTGCGCCAGAAAGAGGGGAAGAACAAGACCAGGACAGTGAAAAGCTCTAGTCGTCCCATCAGCATACAAACGATCAAGACCGATTTGCCAAAGCTCGGGATATGGGCAAAGTTGTCGACCGGGCCGACAGTCCCCAGGCCAGGGCCGATATTTGCCAGACAGGCAATCACCGCTGCCCCTCCCGAGACCAGATCCATGCCACTTGCTGCCATGAGCAACGAGGCAAAAACAAAAATACCAATAAACAGGGCGAAAAAGCCGAGGATTGATTGGAGGACTTCTTTGTCCACCGGCCTGTTGCCAAGTTTGACCAGCCTGATGGCGCGTGGATGGATAAGGCGAAAAACTTGTACCTGGGCATGCTTGAAGAGTAGCAGAATGCGGGCAACCTTCATGCCGCCGCCGGTCGAACCGGCACAGCCGCCGACAAACATCAGCATGATCAGGATATATTGCGGTAATATCGGCCAGGTTTCGTAATCTGCGGTACCAAAGCCGGTTGTGGTGATGATCGACGTCACCTGAAAGATGGAATAGCGGAAGTTTTCATCGAGCTGTGGATAGGTGTTGTAGTACCAGTTGCAGCCGACAATGACCGCGGTGGCAACGACGATCAGGCCGATATAGCAGCGAAATTCCTCATTGCGGTGCAGGTCACTCAATTTGCCGCGCAACATTTGGAAGTGCAGGGTGAAGTTAACTCCGGCCAGGAGCATGAAGATGGTAATGACCGCATCGATGTAACTGCTGTCGTAGGCCGCAATCGATGCATTGCGGGTCGAAAATCCACCGGTCGCCAGGGTGGCAAACGAATGGCAGGTCGCATCGAAAAAGCTCATCCCACCGAGCATCAACAGCAGTGTTTCAACTGCGGTTAACAGCAGGTAAACTCCCCAGAGAAGTTTCGCCGTATCTTGAATGCGCGGTCGAAGCCGGTCTGCGGTCGGGCCCGGGACTTCGGCTTTGAATAGCTGCATGCCGCCGACACCCAACATCGGCAAAATGGCCAGCGAGAGGACGATGATTCCCATGCCGCCCAGCCAGTGGGTGAGCGAACGCCAGAACAGCAGGCTCTGCGGTAAGGCTTCAATCTCAGTCAGAATGGTCGAACCGGTGGTGGTGAAACCACTCATGGTTTCGAAAAAAGCATCCAGCGGTGATGGGATCGCCCCGGAGAGGATGTAGGGCAGAGCACCAAACAGGGCAAAGAAGGTCCAGCCGAAGGTGACCACGGCAAAACCTTCGCGGACGGAAAGATCCTTCGGGCTCTGACAACAGCCAAACAACAGCCCGCCGACGCAGAAACAGATCAGCGCTGAATAGATAAATGCCGTCCAGACACCATCATGGTAAAACAGGGAAAAGGGCACCGGGAGCAGCAGGGTTCCGCCGAGGTAGAGAAGCAGGGCACCGAGGATTCTCAGGGTTAGAATGAGATTCATTCAGGAAAAAAACCTTTCGACCTTCTGTAGCGCCTCGGGCAGGGCAAATATCACCACTCGGTCCCCTTCGGCCAGCTGGCTCTCTCCTGTCGGGATTTCGTAGCTGTTGCCGCGCACAATCGCCCCGATTATGGCTCCGCGCGGGAAGTGCAGTTCGCGCAGTGGGATGGCTAATAGTCCGCTGTCTTGTTTGATTTTAATCTCAAGCACTTCTGAATCGCTATCTTCAACCGCTGATAAAGAAATAATCTCTCCACGACGGACAAACTTGAGAATGGTACTTGCTGCGGCCATGCGTGGAGAAACGCAGGCATCAATACCAAGATCTGACGCCAGATCGATAAGTTCCGGTTGGCTAACCAGCGCGAGCGTGCGTTTGGCCGAGTGCTGTTTGGCCAGCAGACAGGTTAGGATATTGGTCTGGTCGTTATCGGTTACGGCGACAAATACGTCTGCACCTTCAAGTCCCTCGTCGAGCAGGGTTTGGAGATCGAGCCCTTCGGCGTTAATGACCACCGCCTTGTTGAGTTGCTCGGCCAGTTTATAGCAGCGATCTTCGTTCTTTTCGATCAGCTTGATGCTGAAATTATGTTGCTCCATATTTCGCGCAATCTGGACGCCGATGCGGCTACCGCCAAGAATAAAGGCGCGGTGGGAAGCTTTGTTCTCGGTCTTTTGTGATTGCAGCATGTAGTTTATTGCCGGCAGTTCGTCCTGGTGGGCAAAAATGTAGATTTTGTCACCGGCCTGAATACAGTCGTCTCCATGCGGGATAATAGTTTTTTTGCCGCGGTTGATGGCGACCACGACAAAACGGTAGATGCCGCGCAATTCCCCCAGCTCGGCCAAGGTCAGATCGCAGATCGGACTTTCCTCGGTGATCCGAAAGCCCTGGAAATGGATCTGCCCTTCGGCAAATTCGGCGACATCAAAGGCCTTTGAGCTGCAGGCCAGCTTGAAAAGTTCCTCGGCGACTGCATCTTCCGGGTTGATCAGCAGGTCAATGCCGAGTTTCTCTTTTGAGAGGATGGCCTTGTTGCCAGTGTACTCGATGCTTTTGGTGCGGGCGACCCGGGTCTGCGTCTGATATTCTCGGGCAAGTAAGCAGGCGAGGATATTGACCTCGTCCATGTTGGTGACCGCAATGAAGATATCGGTATCTTTGATGCCTGCCTGTTCAAGAATCTCGGCGCTGGCACCGTTACCGCAGACGCCGAGGACGTTCATGCGGTCCTGAGCTCGTTCGATGGTTTCTTCATCCTGGTCAACCAGGGTGACGGCATGCCCCTCGCGTGATAAGCGATCACAGAGGAAATAGCCGACCTGTCCGGCACCAATGATAAGGATTTTCATAAGTTATCTCGTAATTGGGACGTTATTTAGCATGTAAGGCAACTTGTCAAGATCGCATATATTGTAGAAATGTGCAATAATCCTGAGACTAACGTAACGGCAAAAAGGCGACCACCAATGATTGAATTTGGGATTGATATCGATGAGGCGACCATCCGCCGGGAACGGGAAAAAGCCAGGGCACTGCGCAAGCAGGGTTGGTGGCAGAACCGCGTTGCCAAAGGGATATGCCACTATTGTGAAAAACAATTTCTGCCCAAGGAATTAACCCTCGATCATCTGGTCCCGGTGGCCCGTGGCGGCCGGAGTACAAAAGGTAACTGTGTCCCGGCTTGCAAGGACTGCAACAATAGTAAACGGGATCTTTTGCCGTTGGAGTGGGAAGAACATTTGCAACGCCTGAATAAACAATAAGCGAAACTTTTCGTGTTAAAAAAGGCTGCCTCTCAGTTCGAGAGGCAGCCTTTTTTTGTTATGCTGCCGGCATCTGCCGGTAATTACGGGCCTTGGTGTAAAGTTCGTGATACTGGTTGGCCGAATTTGCCCAGCTGAAATCTTGATTCATGCCACGTTTTACCAAAGTCAACCAGCGACTGCGCTGTGGGTAGATCGCCAGTGCCCGGTCAAGGGCCTTGAGCAGCTCATCGGCGTTTGAATTCTCAAAGACGAAACCGTAACCACTTCTTGGATTTTCCGTCACATCGATGATCGTGTCGGCCAAGCCGCCGGTCTGGCGAACCACCGGAAGCGCGCCGTATTGCAAAGCGATCATCTGCGTCAAGCCGCAGGGCTCATAGCGGCTGGGAACCAGCAGGATATCGCTGGCGGCAAAAATGCGGCGCGACAGCCCTTCATCAAAGGAGAGGTTGATTGAAACCTGTTGCGGTCTTTGTTGTTGTTGCTCGCGCCAGAATTCTGTTGCCTCGCGATCTCCAGACCCGAGTAGGACAAATTGAATATCGCGTTCGAGCAGCTGCGGCCAGGCTTTCTGAATCAGGTCGATCCCTTTTTGCCGGTCGAGGCGACTGACAACTGCTACGATCGGCACGTCGTGGCGGATTTCCAGGCCGAGCTCTTTTTGCACCAAACGTTTACAGGCCCGTTTGCCATTGAGGTTTTCGGTGTTGTAGGGCGTGGGCAGGGCGGTGTCGAGAGCCGGATCCCAGGAGCGGCGGTCCAGTCCGTTAATAATGCCGTGCAGATCCTCAGCGCGATTCTGCAGCAGACCTTCAAAACCGTGCCCCTGTTCCTTGGTTTGAATCTCCTGGCAATAGGTCGGCGAGACCGTATTGATAACATCGGAGTAATTGATACCGCCTTTTAACGCCGACAGGTCGCCGAAATACTCCATCCCTTTTGGCGCGCTGAGAGAATCGTGCAGGTTGAGCTGGCGGAGGATTTCTGCCGGGAATATCCCCTGATATCCAAGGTTGTGAATGGTCAGCAGGGTGGCAATATTGGCGAAAAATGGATTGTGACGGTATTCCGTGCGCAACAGAATCGGCACAAAGCAGGTCTGCCAATCGTGCAGGTGGATGACATCCGGCCTGAAGTCGAGACGCTTGATCATCTCCAGGACCGCGCGACTGAAAAAACCGAACCGTAAACTGTTATCCGGGTAGTCGCCATCAGTTGTGCCGTAGAGCTGCTCTCGGTCAAAAAGTTCGGGGCAGTCGATAAACCAGAAGGGGACACCGTCGCAGGTGGTCTGCTTGAGACTTCCGCGGTAGTCTTTCCCGTCGAGCTTTATTTCGACGCTTTTACGCCCCTTCTTTAAACTGAATTCGCTCCGTTCAGCGGAGCGGTAGCACGGCATAATGACACGAACGTCATGGCCGAGTTGTCGCAATGCTCGTGGCAGTGAGCCTGCGACGTCAGCAAGCCCGCCAGTTTTGGCAAATGGCGTTGCTTCCGGTGTGACAAAAAGAATTTTCATTGCAAAATCGCCTCCTGAAGCTGCAGGGAGAACCGGCTCTGATGCTGGTTCTCCCTCGAGGCATTGCAAGAAAATATCCACCTGGTAACCGGCCTTTACCGCCAGCCGTTGTGTTTTTGCGATATTAATTAAAATGGGTATTATTGTTTGCGTTAAGCTTTTGAAATCGTGGCGATTGGAATTATTAGAATCAAAGATTAGAAACAGGACAAAGGTATACAATAGCTGGTCCAGCGCCTCTTGGTTGCAGTAGTCAGATTCATTATAATAATTACATTTTAGGAGTTTTCGCCATACTTGCTGGTTATATAACCGATCGAGGAGCTTGTATATCCCAACAGGAGTTGCGAGGTTTTCGCTGCAAACCGACGCGGTGAACTCACTAATGAGCTTATCGCTGAATTGCACGTCGCTGGAGAAATTGACCCGAACGAGCAATTGCACCATGTTCTTGATCGATAAGTGCTGCAGTTCCGGGGCAGCAAATTCTTCGATCATTTTTTTGCACAGCTGGGCAACTTTTTGCTTCGCTCTTTCCGGTCGTGGAATCGTCATTAATTCCTGACCGAGTTGCAGGACCGGTTCGAGCAAAAGGGCCTCACGGTCAGCATAGAGGTTCGGCCGCCCGGTGGTGCCGTGGCGTTGATGGAGCTGCTGCCAACGGCCATCGGTATCTTGAACCGCGTGGAAGTCGGAGAGAACCCTGGAGCCATAAGGTTGCATGGTGAATGGCCCGCCCTTACGTAACTCAGCGGCAGGAAACAGATACTGCAGCTGATGACTCAGGTCGGTTGCAATAAGAAAATCTTCATTTAGGTTTAAATGGCACGCTTGGGAAAAGCTTTGCGCGTTTCCATCCGCTCGCTCAACGGCAGCCCCAATCTGTCCGCTGATTTGATGCGCGGAGTTATTGCAGAGGATCAGAACGTGCTGGTCAGCCAACCGATTGCTGTAGACATAGACATTCTCTTCGATCCCGTACTCGGAGATAAAGTCGAAAAGTTGAAAATCTTCCGCGCCGCTAAACAGTGCCCGCCGACGCAGCAGGGGAAATATTTGCTGCTGATGACGCTCTATCAGCGGCTGATCAATGTCCTCCTGCCAGCGCGGGGTCAGGTACTCCATGCCGTATTTTTCGTGATAGCCTTCGATCTGGCCGTGGCCGAACATCGGCAAACCAGGCATGGTCGCCAACAAGGTGGCAACACAGAAATACTTGTCCTCCTTGCCAAACTGTTCGATGGCCGGTTTTTCATCCGGGTTACTCATGAAGTTGACAAAGCGCTGCAGGATCGCCGGATCAAAGCTGAGGATGTTTTTCAGCGTCTGCCGGTATTTTTCATTCTCTTCCCGCTTGAGCATGTTCATAAAGGCACTGTTGTAAACGCGGTGCATGCCCAAGGTTCTGACAAAATAGCCTTCCATCAGCCAGAAGGCTTCTGCAATCAGCAGGGTGTCCGGTGCTTCCTCGCGAATTCGGTCGACCAGTTCACGCCAGAATTCAACCGGAAACAGGCGCTGAAATTCTGCTGCGCTCATGGCGTGATCGGCCCGCGAAGGAACTCCTTCAGCGCCACCGGGTAACGGATACCAGAGGCGTTGAAAATGCCGTTTCGCCAGCGTCATCGCGGCATCAAAACGGATCACGCGGAATTGTTTGGCCACCCGGATGATCAGGCGGATCATCGCTTCCCGAACCTCGGGCAACAAATAATTCAGCTGAGCCGTATCGTTCCACGGCAGGTGTGTGCCGTCGTTACCGTGATAGATGTAGCGAACCTCTCCGGTGTCGCGCTGCTGATAGCGACAGACGACCGCCGCTTCGCTGTGATCGTAATAGCCATCTTCAATCTGGATTGAATATTCGCGACTTTCACTCAAATCAGAGCCGTTGAAGCGGTAGCCGGGATAGGGGGGCTGCGTTGTCTGGACAAACCAGTCTGGATGTTCTCGTAACCAGGCTGATTCGATGCCGGTATGATTGGTCACCACATCACAGGCCAGGTCGATACCGCGTTGCCGGCAGCGCTGCCGGAGAGTTTCGAGGGCATCATCGCCGCCTAAATCCTCGGCAATGTGGTAATCGTCAATCGCGTAGGCCGAGGCTGCGACCTGAAGCTGTCCGCAGCGGTTTTTGATTTTTAAAGACGCATTTGAGCGTTTCCAGATGCCGATCAGCCATAAACTGCTGAACCCGCTGTTTGATAACTCATCAAGTTCACTATCTGGGATTTGATCAAGACGGTGAATGTGTTGTTTATATTTCTGTGATAGCTGTTGCAGCCAGACATAGGTTGATTTTGCCAGCAGCACGGTGCGCGGCATCCAGTCAACATCAGCGGTAAAGTTGGCATATTCCTGATCGGGAAAGGCTGCTGGGTCAAGGGGGGTGGTCTCCGGTTCGCCGGGAAAGCCGGGGGTGAATCCTTCCCGCTCGAAAATAGCCAAGGCGCCAGAAATCCGCAGGCGCAAGTCTTCTGGCAAAATGGTGGCATATTTTTGCTGCAGCAGCAGCAGTTGTTCTTTTAAGGTTGGCGCCTGCTGGAGCGGTTCGACCAGGCGCGACAGTAAGCTGCGCGGCATCTGGCCAAAACCATCGTCAACCTGCGGCAGAGCCTGATCGATCAACTGCAACTGTTGACGGTAGCCGCTGTTGAGATGGAGTTGCTGTTCTTCCAGCAGCAGGAGTTGGTTGGCTGATTTGAGCGCCGGATTCAGACTCTGGACACGGAGCAGAAAGAGTTCCAGCACCAGATCATTCAGTTGTTGTTGCTCCTCGGCTGCGGCGAGAAACTGCTCAGCATCGACTTTCCCCAAGGCAATCGGCAGGGCTGGGAACAGCTGAATAAATCCCCGCAGGGCTTTTTCCAGTTCTGGCAGCGAAAGTTTGCCATTGTCGGTTGTTAAGCTGTTGCGTGAGATTTGGCAGTTCCGACTGCGCAAAAAATGCTGGCCGATTCGCAGCAACACCTGATTGATGGTTGCGAGCAGTTCCAACTCTGCGGCCGACAGGCTTGCCTCTCCCGAACTGCGCAGGCCCGCGGCGATCAATTGACGCAGATAGGTGCGCGCGGGGGGAGGAGTCTGACGAAATTGGGAGGTTAAATTCAACTGGTTCCAAAAGCTGTAACCGCAATGGAACCCTAGCGGGAAATTTTTTTCGCGGAATGATTCAGTCATCTTGTCTCAATATATTACCGAAGGATCGGCATTGCGTAAAAACTCAGCCGCTTCTTCTGGAGGTGTAGGATTCATCTGAAAGCCCGTTCCCCACTCAAAACCTGCCACGTTGGTGAGCTTGGGAGCGATCTCGATATGCCAGTGATAGTCCGAGGGCAGGGATGCCCAATAGTCAGGTCGTCCCCAGCGCAAATGCATCGGCGGAGCGCTGTGCAGAATAAAGGAGTAGGGAGGGTCGCGCAAAACCGAACGCAGGCGGCCGAGGGTGTCACGCAGGGTGTCGGCCAGAAGTTGCAGTTGCAGATCGGTCTGCAGGGTGAAATCGTGGCTATGTTCCAGCGGCGCGACCATCAGTTCAAAGGGCAGGCTGGAGGCAAATGGAGCGTAGACGAGGTAGTTGCCATCGTCCCGAACGACGCGCTCTTTGGTGCTTCTCTCCTGGCGCAGCAAGTCACAGACCAGGCAGCGCTCTTTGCGTTGGAAATGTTCCCGACAGGTTGCCAGTTCGGTGGTAATCAACGGCGGGATCAGCGGGACGGCAATTAATTGCGAATGTGAGTGGGGAACGTTTGCCGATGCTTCGACGCCGAAATTCTTGAAGACGAAGATGTAGCGGAAGCGGCTGTCCCGGCGCAGGTCGAGCATGCGGGTGCGAAAGGCTTTAAGAACCTCAACCAGCTCTTCATTGCTTAAATCCGCCATCGACCGATCGTGATCGGGATGTTCGATGATGACTTCGTGGGCACCGATGCCGTTCATGCGGTCGTAGAGACCCTCGGCCTGGTTATCTAGTTCCCCTTCAATGCGCAAGGCGGGGAATTTATTCGGGATCACCCTGACTTGCCAACCGGGTTGGTTGGCTTTGCTGCCGTTAGGGCGGTGTGCATAAATCTCCGGCGGAGTTTTTTCTTCATTGCCATTGCAAAACGGGCAGGCGGACATCTCAACTTTGCTCCGCTGCTGCAGAAAATCCTGTGGCCTGCGGCCGCGTCCTTTGGTGATGATTGTCCAATTGTTTTTCAGTGGGTCCCAGCGTAATTCTGACACTTATTGGGTCCTTTCTAGGTTTCAGACTGACCAGTTGTCTTCGTCAAGCGCGCCGCCTCGATAGCAGAAACTGGCGCTACCTTCGGTCGGCCAGCGGCCATTCTCTCGTTCCTCCTGCAGGGCGTGGCAGCTCAGGCTGAGGATTTCGCCAGGCTGCAGTTGTAGTGCCTCCAGCGGCACGGCAATTTCCAGCACCTGACCACTAGCGGCCGTCCCGATCGCAATCTGCTGGCCATCTGCGGAGACTGTCAGCGACAGGTCTTGAAGCTTTAAGCAGAGATGAAAAAGCTTCTGCCCTGAGATGCGCAGTTCGAAGCACCCCTTTGGTCCGCACAGATGCTGCAGGAGTTCTGCTTGATCGAGACGGAAATAGAGCTGGTGCTGATCGTAGCCGTAGAGAATTTCCTGCAGGCTTTCGCGGCTGGCATACATGGCTCCGCCGGCCGAAAGATCGATTCGTCCGGCTGCCAGCCACTGAAAGTAATCACCGATCCGGCCATCAATCTGTGGGGTAAAGCAGGCACTCGGTTCGGTTCCCTCGACGGTGGTGGTTGGCGGTTTAATCCATTGGTGCAGGCGGGCCGGAACCGTCAGCCCTTTAAGGTGGTAGAGCGACTCGAGGTGCAGGCGGAACAGCCGGTCGAAAATATCGGCCTGAGCGGTGACATGTTCATCACCAAACCACCAGAACCAGTCACTGCCCTCGGCCCGTAGCAATTCACGGACCAGTTCCGACAGGGGCTGATCAGGGTGTTGCAGGGCTTGCTCGATTTCGTCGCCGATGATTTCAGCGCGGGTCTTTTGCAGCAGCTCCCAGGCCAGGTTTTCTTCGGGATGGCCGATCCAGGTGGTGAAGTCGGACCTGATCCAGGATCCGGCAGCCAGGCGGGGCAATGGTTGTAGTTCGCTTGCGGCAATGGCGGTTTGGATCGTCGTCATCTCCAGGAGCGGATCATCCTGCAGGCAGCGGTAGAAATCGCGCAGGAACGGGTAACCATTATCGGCATAGCGTTCCCAGCAATTTTCTCCATCGAGAATAATGGCGACAGTTCCTCCGGGGTTTTTTCGCGCGATCTTGTGCAGTCGCGTTTGTAAATCACTGACTGCCTCGGTAGCGTCCCAGCCGGCATAGAGAAAGCCGATCCGGTCGGAGAGTTCCCGGTCGCGGAACAGTAACGGCAACTGATTGTAATGGTAGATTTTGTAGAGTTTGCGGCGATCTTTGAGGCCACCATCAAGGCTGCGGGCTAAAATATCCTCGTCGGTGGCGCCCCAGAGTGCGCCTTCTTCGCGTAGCAGATCGGCGGCAACTTCGCTGACGGACCCTTCGGCGGGCCACATGCCGCGTGGGCGTTTGCCGAGTATCCGGTTGGCGGTCTGCAGACCTTCCCGAACCTGCAGCCGGGCATCTTCGGGATGGCGAAAGTCGGCTGCCGGCAGTGGCAGCCCCGGCGTTGGATTCTGAGCCATGCGTAGATCACAAAGCAGCGGTAGGATTGGATGGGCGTAAGGGGTGACCGAAATCTCGATCTTTCCCTGTTCCTCCAAGGTGCGGTGCAACTCGATGACCCGTCCGACTTCTGCGTGACAGCAGTCAAGCAGTTGCTGTTTCTGCTCCTCGCTGAAGTTTTCTCCCTGCTGCAGCAAGGAGCTGACAATTGTTGCTTTACGTCGCAGATGGGATCCGGTCCAGGCGAGTAGAAACCAGACCTGAAGATCGCGCAGATCCTGGTCACTGAACTCGCTTGAGTCGGGGGACGAGCTACTGCCGCGCAGCTTGTAGAGCTGATGATAGCGGCGGTTGGGCAATATCTGTGTTTCTTCACTGACAGAGAAAAACTGCTCGACAATAAACTGCCGCTCGTTTTCGGCCAGCGAAGCGGGGTCCTGCGCCGCCAGTTCCAGCCAGCGGTCACGGTCGCTCCCATTGGTGTAGCGCTCCAGCTGCTCGAGCAGGGTCGGAACCAAGTTAACGGTGACGCGGGCATCGGTTTCGGCGATGGTTTCAAGCATCTCGCCGTAGTCTTTGACCCCGTGTAGCCAGGTCCATGGCAGCAGTGTCTGGCCGCTGACCGGGTCACGGTAGTCGGGTTGGTGCATGTGCCAGAGAATGCAGACCTTCAGTGGTTGTTTCATGCCGGATTGTTCAACAGGATCAGCCATTGATCAACCTTCTCGCGATATTCCTGCAGCAACGCCTCGACCTTCTCTTCTCTACTGGCCTCGGCCAGAATATACACCAGTGGTCGATATGGATCGGGAACGACCAGCACCCAATCGTCGCCGAAATGCACTTTAACGCCATCGACAAAGGTTGTCTGCAGGTCGATGGTCGCCTCATTCATCAGGCGCATGATGCCGCCTTTGCACTCCCAGCCGCAGGGAAGCTGGATTTTTCGGTAGGGGCGTTGCGGGATCTGTTTGTGCAAACCGGCCAATGTTTCATTCGAACGGCCTAGCAGCTCAAGGGTTTTTGCAATGGCAAACAGGGCATCAAAGTGGGGCTGGAAGGCGGTATAGGCGATCCTGCCAACCATGTCGCCAGCGAGATGGACATTTTTATCCGTGGCGGCGACTCCGAGGGAGCGACCGTCTCCTTTGCAGCGGATGACCTGGATGCGTTTTTCCCGGGTGATCTCCTCAATGGTGTGCGGTGCGGAGATTGGCACTGCAATCGCCCCATCATGTTGGGTTTTTGTGACCAGTGCGGTGAGCAGAGTCAGGGTCTCTATTTCCGAGAGGATGGTTCCGTCACTGTCGATGTAGATCGCCCGTTCGCCGGAAGGTCCGAGCCAGAAACCAGCGGTGGCATCCAGGGCGGTGACGATCTGCCCCATTCGTTGAAGGGGGTCTGTCTGGTCTTCAATCAATGAAGGCATGCGGTTTTCATCGATATGCGAATTCAGTTCAATGACTTCGCAGCCGAGTTCGTTCAGCAAGGCCGGTAACAGTTCAGCTGCCGGTGAATGGTTGAGATCGATGACGACGCGTGGTTTGGTTTTAGCGAAGATGTCGCGGTCGAGGGCGCGCAAAAAACCATCGCGATAGTAATTGTAGATGTGTGGTAATTCGGCAATCGTCCCCGGCTCACTGAAGTGAACCCGACGGAAGTTTTCCTTGTAATATATCCGTTCAATCGACTTTGCTGCAGCGGAAGACAGCTCTCGTCCCTGCTCATCAAAAAAAACGATCTCGGTCGCTGCCGAGTCGCGCGGTGACTGGCGGAAGTGGACTCCTCCGACTTCACCGAAGGTGGTCAGTTTATAGCGCAGCACCGGGAGCGGCAGCCGTTTTACATCGCGAACGTTAATGCCCGCCGAGAGCAGCCCACCAACAAAGGCCCGCTTGAGCATTCGCGATGAACGGATCGAATCGCGACCAGTCAGGACAAAGCAATCCTTCGGCAGGGTTGAGCCGTAGGCAGCACCGAGTTTTGCCGCGAATTCGGGAGTTAACTCAATGTTTGTCAGGCCCTTGACCAAGGCGCCCTCAAAGAGACTTTTACGCCAGGTTTCACCCCAAATCAGATTGCTGTTGACGATCGAACAGTTTTCGATGATTTTGCTCGGCCAGATTTTGACGTCCTGGTTGATCGTTGCTTCGCTGCCAATTTTCGTATTATCGCCGATGACAACTCCGGGTTTTATTGTGGCATCAACACCGATACGGACATTCTGCCCCAGGACTGCACCAGAGATGCGCGCGTTAGCCTTGACATAAACATTATTCCAGAGAACCGTATTTTCCAGCTCCGCTCCGTCTTCGATGACACAGTTACGGCCGACGATGCAATTTTTAAGTTTCGGTATCCCGACCAGACGGGTGTTGTCCCCGAGTACAACCATTCCTTGCATATTTGGCAGCGCGTCTTGATTGATGCTTGCTTCGGCGCCGAGAAAGAGCCCTTTGCAGGTGTTTGAAGCAGTTTCCTCGATATTAACGTCGACCTTTTTGGCGAGGATGTCGCTGCAGGTTTCATGGTAGGCGTCAGTGTTGCCGATATCCTGCCAATAACCTTTTAAGGTACAGCCGAAAAGACGATCTTGTTGCTTTAACATCAAGGGGAAGACGTCTTGCGACCAGTCGCGGTTTTCCCCTTCGGGGATCAGATCGAGAACTTCCGGTTCAAGGATGTAGATGCCGGTGTTGATGGTGTCGGAGAAGACTTCACCCCAGTCCGGCTTTTCCAGAAATTTGGTGATTTCCCCTTTTTTATTGGTGATGACCACGCCGAATTGTAGTGGGTCGGCAACCGGAGTCAGGGTCAGGGTTGCCTGGGCCTGCTTGTCCTCGTGGAACTTGATGGCGTTACTCAGATCGAAATCGGTCAGCAGGTCGCCACTGATAATCATGAAACGCTCGTCGAGGTGTTTGGCGGCGGCTTTGACTGCGCCCGCAGTACCGAGATCCTCAAGGGGGGTGACATAGGTGATGTTGACACCGTATTCACTGCCGTCACCGAAGAACTTTTTGATTGTTTCCGGCTGAAAATAGAGCAACATGACCAGTTCGGTGATGCCGTGCTTTTTCAGCAGATCGACTATGTGTAGCATGATCGGCCGGTTGCACAGCGGGACCATTGGTTTTGGAAGGTTGATTGAGAGAGGGTGCAGGCGGGTGCCAAAGCCACCGGCCATAATGACTGCTTTCATTTGCGCTCCTAGTTCACGATGAGAACGATGTCGGTCAAAAAGTAAGTAACAACAGCTTTTAATCCTGTTAGCTCATTGTCAGGTGGAGGTGTAGATAGCGTTTAAATCGTATTAGCTATTGTTGAGCAAGCGGGCAATCTCAGCTTTTAGCTCGTCAAGGTTCGAGCTTTTTACAATGTAGGCATCTGCCAGCCAGGATGAAAAGTCATCCTTATAACAATTGTAGGCACTGCAGAGGATTACCGGGAGGGAGCTGCGCTCTTTGACGATCGTCTGCAGCATATCGAGACCGCTCTCCTGCTTGATCTGGATATCAAGCACGACCAGGTCTATCTGCTCATTTTCTAACACTGCCGCGGCGGCGGCACAGCTCTCAGCGGTGCTGACTTCGTAGCCTTCATCTGTTAATTCCGCGGCGTACAGCAACCGTAAACCGGGTTCGTCATCCACAACCAGAATTTTAGCCACTGGAGGGACCTCCTTTCAAATGGAAACAAAATATTAATGGGAATCGAATTATAGCATCAAAGCCCGATAAGGCAATGAAATGAATCGCTCAGAAGGGGCTTGCTCTGAACCTCGCAAACTGGCATCATCGCCGGCATGCGCAGGAAAGCTTTTAGTCTCTATTCGACCTACCTGAAACAACACTTCGGCGGACGAGTAAATAAAATTTCTATCGATGCCGGGTTCGGTTGCCCCAACCGTCAAGGCGGTCGGGATGCCCACGGTTGCCTGTTCTGTGAACCCGGCGGTTCCGGAGCTGTCGGTCTCAAGCGGAACACATCGATCGCCGAGCAGTTGGCTCACTCCATGGAAATCATGCGGCGGAAGTACCGGGCCAAGTATTTTATTGCCTACTTTCAGCCCTTTTCCAATACCTTTGCCCCGGTTGATCATTTGCGTGACTGTTACGATCAGGCCCTTGCCGTTGACGATGTCGTTGGTCTGGCTGTCGGTACCCGGCCCGATTGTCTGCCGCCGGAGACCCTTGATCTGCTGGCCGAGTACGAACAAAAGACCTATTTCTGGCTGGAATTAGGGCTGCAGACGATTCACGATCAAAGTCTGAATTACCTTCAGCGTGGTCACGATTATCAGTGTTTTCTCGACGCCTACCGGCAAGCGAAAGAGCGCGGCATCAAGGTTTGTGTCCACCTGATTCTCGGCCTGCCTGGCGAATCGCGCGACGATATTCTGGCGACCGCCGATGAAATGGCGCGCCTTAAGGTCGATGGTGTCAAGTTGCACCTGTTGCACGTGCTGGAGGGGACGCCGCTCGGTGAACTATACAAGCAGGGGCAGGTACCGATCTTTGAAATGCAGGAATATGTGGAGTTGGTGGTTGATGTGATTGAGCGCTTGCCGCCGGAGACATTGATTCAACGGCTGACAGGAGACGGTCCACGGCATATTCTGCTGGCCCCGCTCTGGTCGATGAATAAATGGGAAGTGTTAAACGCCATCGACGATGAACTGTTGCGACGCGGGTCGGTACAGGGAGATAAATACGCAGGGTAACTGTTTAACGGATGATAGAGGCTCGGCGTACGCCCCGTCAGTCGAGGATTTTACCGTGTTTGCGGCGGGTTTTTAGTTTGGCGTCGAGCTGTCGATAACGACTTGCCCGGTTTCCTGAATGGGGGTTGCTCCACCCCAGGAGACCAGCAGCAAGGAAGCCCAAGCCAAGCTTATAAATATAATAGCGATTCGAAACATGGCGCGTAATCTAGCAGACCGAATCGACAGAATCAAGGGCTGAATTCGCACATTAAAATGTATCATGAATCGCAGCTTGCTGCCCCCCCTCAAGGCGTGATATTGTCCCAGTTCTGCGCGCAACTACGAATCGCCGAAGCGATATTTTAGAGCGATTATTTCTAAAGCATGACCCTTGTGAGTAGCTATTTCCCATGTTTGATTTAAGCAGCCTCAATCCACAACAGCGTGAAGCTGTCTCCCACACCGAAGGTCCCCTGTTGCTGCTCGCCGGCGCCGGTTCGGGGAAAACCCGCGTAATCACCTGTCGGATCGTTTATCTGTTGCAGCAGTGCGCAGTGCCAGCGAAAAATATTCTGGCGGTGACCTTTACCAACAAGGCGGCCCGCGAGATGCGCGAGCGGGTTGAAGAGATGGTCGGCCGCAAGGCGGCCAAGGGGATGGTGATTGCCACCTTTCATTCCCTCTGTGTGCGTATCCTCAAAGCCAATATCGAACGCCTTGGGTATAAAAAGAATTTTTCCATCTATTCGGCCTCGGACCAGCAACAACTGGTGCGCCGTTTGTTGCGCGATGAGATCGCCGATTCCACCGGCAAGGATGCCGAGAAGGTGCTCTGGCAGATCTCCGCGGCCAAAAACCGTCTGGTCGGTCCGAGTGAATTCACTTCAAGCAGTCGGGATCCGATCTCCTGCATGACGGCAATCATTTATCCGCGCTATCAGAAAGAACTTAAAGCCTACAACGCTGTCGATTTTGATGATCTTTTGGTGTTGGCCGTTCAAATACTGGAAAAAAATCCCGATCTGCTCGAGCATTATCAGCAATTTTATCGCTACCAGATGGTCGATGAATATCAGGATACCAACCCGGTGCAGTATCGTCTGCTGCGCTTGCTGGCCGGTGGCCATGGCAACCTCTGTGTGGTCGGTGACGATGATCAGTCTATTTATGGTTTTCGCGGTGCCGATGTCGAGACGATTCTCAATTTCGAGCGGGATTTTCCCGGCACCCGTTTGATTAAGTTGGAACAGAACTACCGTTCGACCGGCAATATCCTGGCGGCAGCCAACGCGGTTATCAAGAATAACAATAAGCGCAAGGAAAAGGCCCTCTGGACGGCCGATAGCAGCGGCCCCTTGATCGATTACTTGATCTGTGTTGATGATGAGGATGAGGCCTGCCAGGTGATCGAGCGCCTGCATGTCGAACGGGGCCGGGACCAGCAACTCGAGTATGCTGATTTTGCCATCCTCTATCGCACCAATAGTCAGTCGCGCTCGTTCGAGGAGCAGTTGCGTTACCAGGATATTCCCTACGTGTTGATCGGTGGTCAACAGTTTTTCGACCGCAAGGAAGTCAAGGACGTCATTGCCTATCTCAAGGTGCTGCTCAATCCCTTCGACGAGGTTAACCTGCTGCGGATTCTCAACTACCCCAAGCGCAATATCGGCGCCAGCAGTGCCGACAAGTTAATCCGTTACTCGGCAGAAAACGAAGAACCGCTCTGGACAGTTCTCCAGCAGTCGGAGCGGGTTGCGGATTTGAATCAGCGCACTCACGAAGCGATTGCGGGATTTGTGGCCTTGCTGGAATCCTACCGCAAGCGCTTTCAGTCGCCGTTGCGGATGCAGGAAACATTGCGTGAGATGCTGACGGAGTTAAAACTGGCAGAAGAGATTTACCGCCAGGAAAATGACCCGCAAAAAGCGCGGCGCAGAATTGAAAATCAAGAGGAAGTCCTTAACGCTATGGACTCCTATCTGGCGCGGGAGCCTGAGCCATCTTTGGCCGGCTATCTTGATAAGGTTTCGCTGTTTGATGACGATGGGCCGAAGCAAAACGACAAGGAAAAAAAGCTGCAGCAGAATGCTGTCACTATGATGAGTCTGCATTCGAGCAAAGGACTCGAGTTTCCGGTGGTTTTTCTGGTCGGTATGGAGGAGGGTGTCCTGCCGCATAAAAAGTCGATCTACGAAACTTTCGACATCGATGAAGAGCGCCGCCTTTGCTATGTCGGCATTACCCGTGCCAAGCGACAACTGGTCCTACTCGGGGCACAGCGCCGCCGCAAGTATGGACAATTGGAGCAGCGTGATCCGAGCCGTTTTCTGATCGAAATCCCTGCGGAACTGCTGGTTCGCAGAGATATCAACAAGCCGAGTGTCGGCACTCCGGAACAGCAGGAAAAAAGTGCCAGCAGTTTTTTCAGCGGCATCGGTGACTTGCTGGGTGATTAGCCTGGAATTATACAGGACATCCGCTGGATCGTTCCGATAACAAAAAATCGAGGGATTTTTATGTCTATGCAGATCAGCTTCCCCGGTGGCCTTTCTGTGGCTGCCCAGGTTGATTCATTTGAAATGCTCACTGATCAACCGCTCGCCTCCGGTGGCGACAATAGCGCACCGTCCCCTTATGATCTGTTTCTGGGT
This sequence comes from Desulfuromusa ferrireducens, assembly GCF_055389805.1. Taxonomy (NCBI): domain Bacteria; kingdom Pseudomonadati; phylum Thermodesulfobacteriota; class Desulfuromonadia; order Desulfuromonadales; family Geopsychrobacteraceae; genus Desulfuromusa; species Desulfuromusa ferrireducens. Next base: position 176,024 of record NZ_AP042415.1, on the reverse strand, counting down.
TCGATCGGCACCTGCGCCGGCTTTTTTGCCTTGCGTTTTTGCCAGCAACGGGAGTTGTCAACCGACGGCCTCGGCTTGACGCTTGACATTGAACGTGACCCAGAAAGTCGGACATTGCTAAAGGTGCTGATCGAGATTCAACTCCCCAAAGGGTTTCCGGAGAAATATCGCAAAGCGATTGTCAAAGCGACCGATCAATGTTCAGTCAAGCAGGCGATTCTCGCCCAGCCGGAATTCGAAGTGACAACGGTGTCGGGGCTTGAGTGAAAAGCCTTTTTCAGGCTTGTCGATAATCTCCGGCCCGGTCGATCAAATAACGGGCGATACTGCGTTGAGGAGGGATGGTCGGTAATTGATCAATCTTATACCAGGCCGCCGCCTCCAGCTCATCTTCCTGCAGGACAATTTCACCACTGACGTAGTCGGCGACGAAGCCGGTCATTAACTGGCTGGGGAAAGGCCAGCACTGACTGCCGAGATAACGAATATTGTCGATCGCAATTCCGGTCTCTTCAGCGACCTCTCTGGCCATCGCTTCCTCGAGAGATTCACCGAACTCGACAAACCCCGCAACCAGCCCGTAGCGCCCCTCAGCCCATTCCGCTTTGCGGACCAACAGAATTTCATCCCCTTTTACGACCAAACCGATAACGCAGGGGTGGAGGCGGGGGAAATGGTGACTGCTGCAGGGCTTGCATTCTTTGCCCCATTCCTTTCTCAGGCGGGTCAATTGTTCTCCGCAGTGACCACAGAATTTACTGCTGCTTTCCCAGTGATGAATCATCAGCCCGACCCCGGCAAGAGACAGCATTGAGAGCGGAATCTGCGGTTCACTGGCAAGCAAAGAGTGAGAAGTATAATCTTCAGTAAATTGCTCACGATCTTTTAGTATAAGCGATCGACAGGGTCGGCCTTGCCAATTGCCAATATAGAGTGGTGAGCAGTCATTGGTTGTAAATGGAAGTTCTCCGGTTGGCAGTTCTGGACCATTGTCCTCTTTTACGGTCAGTAGTTTTTTGTCATGAAATAAAAGCCAGACCCCAAGTCCACCAGGGTCTTGATCGGGAGTAGAAATTTGAAAACACTTCTCAAGGCTTTGCCGGTTAAAGGGCAGTGCCGAGGTCGATGGGTAGAAGTCTAGTCGGCCTATTTGCATTGTAACTCCTGTTGTAATAACGCATAGCGGAGCAAAGCAATTTGGGTTTTGGCGTCGATTATTTTCCCCGCAGGGATCAGCGTTAGCGCCTCATCCAGTTCCATGATGAGCGGCTCGATGAATTCATCCGGCTCGAGAGCGGTGGTTGTTGCGGTGAGATCAGAGGCAATGAACAGGTGGATCTGCTCAGTGCAAAATCCGATGGTGCTGTAGACTGCCCCGAGCGGTTCAATTTTAGCTGCGCAATAGCCGATCTCTTCTTGCAATTCACGGCCAATGCAGTCTCTGCCATCTTCGCCCGCTTCGAGCCTTCCCGCGGGGATTTCGATGATGAAGTCCTGAGCGGCAGGTCGGAATTGGCGAATCAAAATAATGCGCCCATCAGCGAGGACCGGCAGTGCTGCAGCACCGCCCGGATGCTGGATAATTTCAAAGAGTACCTCTCGTTGATCTGGCATTTGGTGGGTTTCGCGCGCCAGGTCGAGAATGCGCCCCCGGTAAAGAATTTCTTCCTTAAGTTTAGACACAAGCAAATCCTTTCATTTAGATCGCGAGTGTAGATGAAATGGAGTTAACAGACAATCCTCTAGAGATGAGATTCTTGAACTGCATAAACTGCCACAACAAAGACTTGCGCGCGGAGGAGGAATCATTGTTATTATTACTGCTGCGGAAATGGACGTAAATATGTGTAGAGTTCCATGAGGAATCTGTTATAATTTCGAAGTTTTAAATCCTCTTTCTCGTTTGCATAACCAAAGGATTGTTGCGACAATGGCGACTGAGTTAAAAGGTGGGGGGAGAATCCTCTACGTTGACGATGAGGAAGGCTTGGCCCTGCTCGGGGAAGAATTTCTCGGTGATTTTGGTTATCAGGTGACCAGTGCCTTTGGTGCAGATCAGGCTCTGGCCGAGTTCCAACAGGCTGATCCGCCTTTTGATCTGATCGTGACCGATGAAACGATGCCCGGCATGAGCGGTATCGAGTTGGCGCAGAAAATCTTCACGATCTCACCAGCGATTCCGGTGATCCTCTGTTCGGGCCATTTATTGACGATGGAAGAGCCTGGGATGGAGCAGACCAACATTGTCGCGGTGCTAATAAAAACCGATGTCTGTCTGAAATTGCCCGATCTGCTGGAGCAGTATCTCTGATTTTTATCGATTGGCTCGCAAAGACGAAAGCCGCTTCCTATCTGGCGGCGGCTTTTTTACGTCTGGTTTACCTCAGTTGTTAGATGAACAGCGCAACCAAAACCAGAATGACGACCACCGCACAGATAATCAGTGGCACTGGCAGGCGCTTTTGCGGTGTTGCTACGACCGGGGCTGTCAATTTACCGACCACCGGAAAACGTTCGACGACGGAGCGTACGTGCGGAGCTGATTTCAATGCTTCAGTCAGGTCTTGCCCCGCTTGGTGCATGCCGACATGATTCCCTTGTTGCCACTGTTGGCTGCTGCTGACGTCGTAAATAACATCACCGACGGCGACATACGCCGGTTGGTCATTTTGACCGTTAAAAGTTGCAAGTTCTTCGATTGTCATCTGTACCCCCTTGCTGTCATTGCTCCATAGAGCGATTGAAGTAGGTCGAACCGTGTAAACGGTCAGAGAATTCAGTTAAAATTTGCTGGCGTTCTGCCAATTGGATCTTTCCCTGCCGTACCGCCTGTTCGGCTTTACGCCGGAGTCCTTCAAATAACGCCTTTGGGTCGTATTCGACAAAGCTGAGTACTTCGCCGATGCTGTCGGCGGAAAGTTCGCTGGTGACATCGAAACTGCCATCAGCATTTATCCTGATACTCAGAACATTGGTATCGCCGAACAGATTATGCAGGTCGCCCAGGGTTTCCTGGTAGGCCCCCATCAGGAACACGCCGAGGATATAATCCTCGCCATCGTTGAGCGGGTGCAGTGGCAGGGTGTTTTGTTCCCCAGCACCAAGAATAAAGTTATCCAGTTTACCATCGCAATCACAGGTCAGGTCCGAGATGATCGCATCGCGGCATGGCGTCTCGTCAAGGCGATGGATCGGCAGCACCGGATAGGTTTGGCCGATCGCCCAGGTATCAGGCAGGGATTGAAAGACGCTGAAATTGCCATAGTAGATATCGGCCAGTTGTCGCTGCAGGTCGCTTAATTCCATCGGGATCGATGCCAACTTATCCAGTTGCCCCGCGACCTGTCGAGCAATACTGAGAAACAGATTTTCCGCCAGAGAGCGATGTCGCAATGAGATACCGCCGTTGCGGAACCGTTCGCGGATCAGATCCCGGTTTTGCAGCGACTCTTGATATCGGGCCACCAGGTTATTGTCTGCTGTCAGGGAATGCAGTTCGAACTGCCGGGTTACCAGCGCGGGAACGTCCTCCGGACAATTGTCCGGCAGCGACAACGGTTCAAAGCGCAGCACATCGAGGATGTTAAACAGCAGCATGGTGGTGTGGGCAACGGTCGCCCGTCCCGATTCAGTCACTAAGGTTGGATGAGGAACATGGGTGTTATCGAGTGTTTGCGCGACGGTTTCAACCAGTGCCTGGCAGTAGTCGGCCATGTCGTAATTGCGTGAATGGCAGTGTTTGCTCTGGTTGCCGATGTAGTCGACCGCCAGGCCGCCGCCCAGGTCTAGGTATTGCAGCGGAACACCTTCGCTGACCAGGTCGGCGTAGAAGCGGCTGGCTTCACGGACGCCAGTGCGAATCTCTTCTATGTCCGGAATTTGTGAACCGAGATGACAATGGAGCAATTGCAGGCAGTCGAGCATGTTCGCATCACGCAGCTGATCGACCACCGCGACCAGTTGCGCCGTGCTCAGGCCGAAGCTGCTGCGGTCACCGCTGGTTTCAGTCCAGAGCCCGCCGACCTTGGCAGAGACTTTGATGCGGACGCCGATGCGTGGCTGGATGCCGAGCTGCTGACTTCTCTGTAGAATTAATGGCAGTTCGGATGGCGATTCAATGACGAAAATACAGTGGATACCGAGCTTGCTGGCCCACAGGCCAAGGTCGATAAATTCATGGTCCTTATAACCGTTGCAGATCAACAAACCGCCGTCATTGAGGTTCGCCATGGCGAGCAGTAGTTCCGGCTTACTGCCGGCTTCGAGGCCATGTCCGTAACGCTTGCCAAAACGACTGATCTCTTCAATCACCTGGCACTGTTGGTTGACCTTGACCGGAAAGACCCCCTGGTAGCGGCCCTGGTAACCGGCGGCGGCAATGGCGCTGGCAAAGCTGTCGTTAAGGAGACTGATCCGCGCATCAAGCAGATTTTCAAAGCGTAGCAGCAGCGGGTTGGCGTGTCCGCGTGCGGTCGCACCGGCGACGATGTCGGTTAACGGAATCGCCACCTCACCAGAGGCAAAGTTTGCCTTTACCGTGACTTTTCCGTCGGCGGAAAGATCGAAGTTACCGCCCCCCCATTGGCGGATGCCGTAAAGGTCTGCGGAGTCTTCGACGGTCCAATCTGCTTTGCTGCGTGGATTCATCCTGGTGTTTCTCCTTTTATTGCCGGGATTATTTTATGGCAATATTTTCTCTGGCAAAGGTTGGCAGCATGAACGCACCCAGATGCAGGTCTTCGTTGTAGTATTTGGTGTAGAAGCCACGGTTTGCCGCACGCTTACGGTCAAAGTCCTTGACCGGATGGTGCTTTTTACTGGCGAAGGCGAAGCTCCAGAAACCGCTCGGATAGGTCGGGATAAAGGCCTGATACATTTCGACGATCGGGTAGACGGCACGCAGATTCTGATACATGTTCTGCTGGATTTCGGCATGATAGAAGGGCGACTCACTTTGCGCCACCATGATGCCATCATCTTTTAAGGCACCGAATACCAACCGGTAGAAATCCTCTTCGAACAGACCAACCGCCGGACCGATCGGGTCGGTTGAGTCAACCAGAATGACATCAAATTCATTTTGGTGCTCACGGATATAGGCCAGACCGTCATCGACATGGAGTTTGACCCGTGGGTTCTTGCCGTCGATTTCACAAGCCATGCTCGGCAGCAGTTCGATCGATTTTTCGATGACCAGACCGTCGATTTCGCAGAGGGTCGCTTCTTCGACTTGCGGGTGCTTCATGATTTCCCGAATACTGCCACCGTCACCGCCGCCGATAACCAACACCTTCTTCGGGCACGGGTGGGTAAACAGCGCCGGATGGACAATCATGTCGTGGTAGATGAATTCGTCCCGCTCGGTGACCATCACCAGTCCATCAAGCAGCATCATCCGGCCATATTCCAGAGTGTCAACAATGTCAAGTTGTTGGAACTCGCTCTTGCCGGAGAAGAGGGTGCCGGTAGTTTTCATGGTGATGCCGACATTTTCACTATGTTTTTCAGTGTACCAGAGGTCCATATTGTCAATCCTTAGCAAACGCGATGCGGTTGTTGGATCTGCAGCGAGAGACCTTTTTCGTTGTCAGATCCGCGTCTGTATGCAGCTATTGTTGATTAGCTGTTAACTATACTTGGTTGTCAGTGTAGTCAAGTGTTTATCTTAGCAGCGGCTGCGTTTATTGCTTCTGAGGGTGTTTTTTTTTCGTTGCTGTGATAAACAAATCGGATCGTTTGAAATTTTCCAATCGTGAAAGGATGCAGCAGATGACCAATGTTCAGAAAATCGGTTTTATCGGTGGCGGTAATATGGCGGAAGCTCTGATCAAGGGCCTGCTGGCTGGTGGTTTTGCCACTGAGCGGATCATGGCCTCCGAGCCGAGTGAACTGCGCCGGGAACATTTAGAGGAAGTTTACGGCATCGAGTTGACCACTGATAACTCACAATTGATGAATAAGTGCGAGATCGTGGTGCTGTCGATCAAACCGCAAATCGCCGATGAAGTGCTGGCGGAAATTTCCGCAGCCTATAGTGAAGAGAAGCTGTTGGTCTCGATTTTGGCCGGTGTTTCCAGTGCCGGTATCGAGAAGCATTTTCCCGGTTCTCCACGGGTGGTGCGGGTGATGCCGAATACGCCGGCCTTGGTCAGTGAGGGAGCCAGCGCCATCTGTCGCGGTCATCACTCCAGCAAGGACGACCTCAATCTGGTGAAGCAGTTGTTCGAGTCGGTCGGCACAGTGCAGATCATCGATGAGCGGCAGATGGATGCCGCCACTGGTCTTTCCGGTTCCGGACCGGCCTATATTTACACGGTCATCGAAGCGCTGGCCGACGGTGGCGTTCGCGAAGGATTGCGCCGCGATGTTGCCCATGCCCTGGCCGTACAGACCGTTGTTGGTGCCGCGTTGATGGTGCGCGAAACTGGAGAACACCCGGCGATTTTACGTGACCGGGTCTGTTCTCCTGGTGGTACTGCGATCACCGGTGTCAGTACTTTGGAGAAAAAGGGACTGCGGACCACGTTGATGGAGGCGGTTTCTGCTGCTGCTGCACGTTCGCGAGAACTGGGCGGCAACTGATTTTTATCCCAAAATCTAAAAACTCGCCCGTTTCGGAACTGTTCCGACGGGCGGTTTTTTTTCTGGAGTTTACCTTGTTGACGCAACTGCTGATTTTTATTATCCCAGTCACCCTGCTGACCATCACCCCTGGTGTCGATACCTTGTTGGTGATCCGTAACACCAATCGTGGTGGTTGGCGCGATGGTGTCGTGAGCAGCCTGGGGATCTGCAGTGGTCTGTTTGTGCACGCCCTGGTTTCGGCGGTGGGGATTTCGCTGATCCTGTTGCAATCCGCTTTGGCTTTTAATTTGTTGAAATTTGTCGGTGCCGGCTACCTGGTCTGGCTTGGTGTTATGAGTCTTCGTTCGGTTGTGAGGCATCAGGAATCCCTAAAAGTAGCAAAAGCCCGTGCTGAAAATTTTCAGCTGCGCCGTTCGTTGCTCGAGGGGCTGTTGTCTAATGTTCTGAATCCCAAGACCATCATCTTCTACATGGCTTTCTTGCCGCAATTTATCGACCCGGCCGGTTCCGCGCTGCAGCAGTCGTTATTGCTGGCAGCGGTTCATTTTGTCATCGCCATGCTTTATCAGTGTTTGCTGGCACTGTTGGTTGAACGAGCCGGCAACTGGTTGGCGAATGTCCGTGTGCGGCGCTGTCTCGATGGCTTGACGGGGACGATCATGCTCCTGTTCGGTTTGAAACTGGCGCTGGAGTCACGTTAAGCGCTTCTCCCATAAATTGTTTTTAAATCAGGTAGAATAATATCAGTAGCTCAGCCGAGGCCGTGCATCTATGAATGATCGGCGGCCATCCCAAAGGAGAAGGCAAATGAGAAATATCCTGATATTGCTGATGGTTTTATCGTTTCTGCTGGTTGGTTGCACTCAATATATGGGCCAGAAGGAAGGGGCCGGAACCTTGCTTGGTGCAACGGCCGGAGCGGTGCTTGGCTCCAATGTCGGCAAAGGGAAGGGGAATGTTGTTGCGATTGCCATCGGGACCTTGGCAGGTGCATTTTTCGGTCAGGAAATCGGTCGTTCATTGGACCGCGCCGATCGGTTAGCCATGGGACAGAATGCTCAGTATTCTCTGGAATACACCCGCAGCAATGAGACGACCCAATGGAATAATCCCGATTCCGGTAACAGCGGTTCGATGACGCCGACCCGGACTTATCAGCAAACGGCCGGGCAATATTGTCGTGAATATCAGCAGACGGTGATGATCGGTGGTCAGGAGCAGATGGCCTACGGGACCGCCTGTCGACAACCCGATGGCAGCTGGCTGATTAACAACTGATCGTTTCAATCTCCTGTTTTGAGCAGGGCGGCGTTGTCCGCCCTGTTTACCCTGCCCTGCACTGGCGGTTGCAGCTCCTATGCTTTGGCAAGACACCTATATGCCCTCCTAGCATATACGGCTCATTTTCATTGCCTTTGCACTATATGTCGGGTTTGGATCGTTTGCCTGCGGCCTCGATGTCCGGTTTTGCTGCTCTTTTGTTACTGAAACGACCGCACCTCGCTAGAAAGTAATCGTCAATTTGCGTTGAAAATTTCCCTTATCGCTATGGCCAGTTGATTCTTTTCCAGCGGTTTACTGAGTAATCGTTTCGCTCCATATTGCTTGAAATTGTCCTTGTTGATCAGTTCGCTGAACCCGGTACAAATGATCACCGGTAGGTCTGGACGGATGCGTAACAGCTCTTTGGTTAAATCGGTTCCGGTCATATAGGGCATGGTTTGGTCAGTGACCACCAGGTCGAATCCCTGCGGATCTGCCGCGAATATTTCCAAGGCTTTACGGCTGTCGATTGCGACCTTGATTTTGTAGCCGAGGGCGCTGAGTAAATCGCGCCCGAGTGCTGCTAGCATCGGTTCGTCATCAACCATCAAAATGCGTTCTTCTCCCGATGTGCCGCTAAGGTTAGATTTATGGGGGGCTTCAGTTGCTTCCAGGGCTTTGGGGAGGTAGATACTGAAGCAACTTCCTTTGTCAGCTTCTGTCTCGACTAAAATGATCCCCTGGTGATCCTGGATGATTCCGTGGACCACAGATAACCCCATACCGGTTCCATTTTCCGTTATTTTGGTGGTAAAGAAGGGGTCAAAAATGCGTAACAGAATATCCTCGTTAATGCCGGTTCCCGTGTCGCGGATCTGCAGCAAGACGTATTCGCCGACCGACAGTTCGGCATGCTCGGCTGCCAGGTGGGCGTCGATCATGATATCGCTATAGGTAACTGTCAGAGTTCCACCCTTCTGCCGCATGGCGTGATAAGCGTTGGTGCAGAGATTCATCAACACCTGATGCATTTGCGTTGGATCAGCCATCACTTTGCAGTCGTCTGCGGCGATCTTCTCCACAATTTCTATTGTTTTTGGCAGTGTGGAACGCAGCAGCTTGACGCTTTCTTTGATGATCGGTTGCAGTGAGATGACCTGCTTTTTTTGACTTGATTCTCGACTGAAGGTCAGAATCTGGCTGACCAGTTCCTTGGCCCTGCTCGCTGCTTGCTCTATGGTCTGCAAATGTTTGAAGGCTTTTGAATCTACTTCGACTTGTCGTGTTGCCAGCTGGGTGTAGCCAAAAATAATACTGAGAATATTATTGAAATCGTGGGCGATGCCGCCCGCCAAAGTGCCGATCGCTTCCATCTTTTGTGTTTGGACCAGTCGGTCCTCAAGCTCTTTGAGCTCAGAGATGTCAATCGACACACCCAGTCTGCCGTAGAGATTTCCCTGCTCGTCGAACAGCGGATAGAGGGTGAACCATGCCGGGAAAATTTCTCCAGATTTACGGATTAAGTTGACCCGACCTGAAAATGTGATTTCATTTGAGCGCATGTGGGTTTGCAGATCGGCGATGTTAGCACCCGGTGCGTGTAAAATACTGACCGGTTGGCCGATGGCTTCTTCTTTTTTATAGCCGAAGATTCGCTCTGCCCCAGGACTGAACTCGAGAATCGCTGAGTCTTCGGTTGTTTCGGCAATGATAAAAGAAACATTCTGCGCCGCCTGAAAAATATCACGGATTCGTTGTGCGGTTGCCATGATTTGTTTTTCGCTCTTTTTTTCGTCTGTCCGGTCGTAGAATAGGATCTCTTCAGTCAGTTTCCCGTCGACCATGATGATCCGCTTTTTAACTGCGACGGATAACAAGTCGCCAGAGGGGCCGGTTAACTCGATTTCTTTGCCGGAAATGGTGGTTTTAAGGTCCGCTATATTTGGCAGTATTGCTTGCTCGGCACCAATGAGTTCAGCGCGCGATCTGCCGATTAATTCACTCAGCTTCTGGTTAGACTCAATAATGGTTCCCTGCGCCTGATCTACAATTGCAATGCCGTATTCCGCCCCGTTAAACAGGTCATGATAACGCGCTTCGGAATTTGCCGCTTTCGCGCGGGATTCCTCCAGCTTGAAGAACTGCTTGCGAATGACATTCATTGCCCAGAAGAGCAGTCCAAGCCCCAATACCCAGAGGAGTAGCAGGGTTGTTATGAGGCTGGTCCGGACGCGGTGGTAGGTTGCGAGATAAGGACTAATCGGCACAGTAAAGCTGAGCCCGCCGCGAATATCCCCCACTTTATAGCCCTGCGAAAGGTGGCATCTGAGGCAATTTTCCTCGGTGACCATTGGGTAGATCGCTCTTAAAAATGGCTCGCCATCGATATCGACTATTTCTATGACCTTTTCTTTTTGTCCAGAGTCAAACAGTTTTAAATTCCTGCTTTCCCATGAATCGGCGCGATTCTCCGATCGCAAGGGCATAAGACTGGTGATGTGCCCCTGGACGCCAAAATTTTCCTGCGCAAGTTCATAAACCTGACGGGTCATGTAGGCTGGATTGAGTAGCGTAAGTTGTCTCCCCGAAGGGGTGCGGATGTCACGCTCTTCGATGTCGCTCAGGAAGGGGTTGGGTTGGGTCTCCTTGGTTACCGGGACATATGTTCCGCCATGCTGCGAGGACCAGCGCCGATAAGTAATGTCCTTGTTATAGCTGGTATCAGCAAGAATTTCGGCGTGCTGGGAAATCCGCGCTTTGTATTCCCTTAAGCCAACCAGCAACAGGACAATAATCATACCTGTCCACAAGCTCGTCAGCAGGATCCATGGCGCAAAAGTCATCAACCGCTTATCCGGCATGCAGGTATCCTTACTCAGGGGGTGGGGTAGTATAAATTCTTACCCACAGTCGTAAGCTTGTCAAATCCCAGTATTCATTTAGATTTTGCTTGCTGCGATTTTCTGCCTTAAGGATATCGCTGGCGAGGAGTTGAAACTGAAAAGGGTTGCCGATAATCGGCAACCCTTGGTGATGGCGGAGGTGTTGCTGCGTGTTAACCGCAGGTTTCAATCGCATCAGCGTCAGCAGCGAAGTCTTGTAGAAATCTCAGCAGATTGTCACGGTCTTTGTTGCTCATGTCATTGATGATGTCCAGGTCGGCTTCATGTTTGTTTTTATCCATGAAGCGTTCCCATTGCGACATGGTTTTATTTGATGGCGCAACTCGTCCACCGTGTGCTCCGCTGATGTGACAGGAGCGACAGAGTTTATTATAGGTTTTCTTGCCTTTGCGGCTATTGGCCGCAAAAGCGGTACCACAAAGGCTGATAACCAGGGAAGCAACGAGCAGCAGGGTCAGCATCTTTTTCATATGAGAGTCCTTTTGCGCAACAACGCAGTGGTTTATTTTCTGAGAATATCCATCGCTTTTTCCAGCGAAACCTTCATGCGGTTGAACGCGTCGGCCAGCAGCTTGATCTCATCGTTGGTGTCGACGTCAAACGAACGGTCCATTTTGCCGCGGCTGATGTCTCCAGCAACATCAACGATATTCTCAATCGGTTTGATCACGCTGCGGGTAATGGTGTAGTCGATAATTGCCAGGGCAAAAAAGAACAACAGGCTGACGACCGCGGCCAGAGCCCCTAGTTTCTGCATGGTCAGATTTTTTGCATTTTCGGTCGGGACGTAGACGATCCGGGTGCCAACGATATCCCCTTCTTCATAGCCGTATCCGGAGGTGCTGCCGTATTCGGCGACCTGTTTTTCGTGTGCTTCTTCCGGTGTGTCGTGGCACCAGATACAACTGCCGCGCGCTTCAATCGGTGTTGCGGTTGCGTAGAAGCTTTTTCCTGCGCGCGTGGTAAAACCATCCCAGCGCTCAAAGTCACCATTGTCAAACCCTCCGATCAGTTTTTGTTCAAATGGGTCCGCAAGGTTACTGGGATTGAGAGGGTTATGGGAGGCGACCCGGTAGATGTATTCCGGGAACTTTTCCTGCAATAAGAGTGCTGTTTTTGCCATCATCACAGACCCGACCGTGGCTTCCGGAAAGTAGAATTCATCAGCCATTTCTTGCAGTCTGGGGCGGACAAATTTGGCCATATATGCCTGGTTGGCCGTCATTGTCGAAATAAAAAGTTCGGTCTTTTCGGCCGCTTCTCTTCTGGTGTCCTTTTCCAATAACAGGTAGCCGATACCGATGACACCGACCAGTGAGGTGATGTAGCCGATGGCCATAATGACAAGAATTCTTTTGCGGATACTCATATTTTTCAGCATGTAGCAGGCTCCTGTATGGATTGCTTGGGAGAGTGGTTAACGCGTGTAACTTTCAATGAACCTACTGCGGTCTTCATCCGTAACTTCTTTAGCTAAAGCCTGAACAAAGACGTTGAAGCTGGATTCAGGCATCGGATCGCCGAGTGTGTGGCTTATTGCTGCTGCGGCTCGTTCAGCGAGAATCGTTCCCAGGGGACCGACAAGGTCGATAAATCCTTCGACAACAGCGGTAACTTTTTCTGCCGCGAGGGTTGGGCCCTCCTGGACGACAGGCGGCGCTGCTTGCTCCAGCGGTGGTGCCTGCACGACAGGCTGCTGAACGACTGTGGCCGGTTCCTGACTGACCGCCGCCAGCAGGCTCTGGTGCAGCGGAAAGTCGACCCTTTTGCGGACCGGATAGCCAGCGATAAAATTTGCCCACTCCACAACTTTGCCAGTTAACGACTTGAGAATCAGTTCCGGTGCCAGGCGACCGTGCGATATGTGCACTGCCTGCCCATTATCAACCAAAATTTTACACAGATGGACGTCACCAGTAAATTTGATGACCAGTTGACCTTGGTGCCCCGTTACTAGATGCTCGCGAAAAGCTTCCATCAGGGTCATTATGCACCTCCCAGCTGTTTTTTGATCTCCAATAGCAATTCCATCGGTTCATAGGGCTTGGTGATGTAGGCATCGGCGCCCTGTTTTTTCCCCCAGAACTTATCGCTTGCCTCTGATTTTGAGGTCAGCAGGATGATTGGCGTTGCGCTTAAGTTCGGATCGGTTTTGAGGGAGCGACAGACTTGAAAGCCATTTTTCTCCGGCATGATGACATCGAGAATGATGAGATCAAAACCTCCCTGCCGGGCAGTCTGCTCAGCGGCCTTACCGTCACGGGTGGTGACTATCTCGTGTTGTGTGGCGCTGAGAATTTCTTGAAGGAAGGCCAGTTCCGTTTCGCTATCTTCGGCAATGAGAATTTTAGCCATGGCTTGCTCCTTTAAATGTCCAGGACAACGCGCGTGTTTAACTTTTTTAGCACGAATTATGCCCAAAACCTTTGCTTAGTTAATACCCCTTAAGAATGTGGTAATGGCCTGAGTATAATGATTTTTGACATTTTTTCAACCAGCTATATGAACGAATTCTAAAATAAATGACGCGAAATGACGCAATAATAAGATTTTCGCCAAGAGATTATCAGCTGCTGGAAACGTTGCTTTTTGCTGCGGGTGCAGGGGAAGGAGATTCAGGTTGTCGCGGATTGAGTTGTTGCAGAATAATGCGTGGCCACCAGCGGTAATAATTCGCTGTGGACCTCGGGAATACCGCAGATCAGCAAGCGATCACGATAGGGTGAAAATTCACTGCCATACTGGTTGCTCATCAGGCAGCCGGTTTCGTGCATAAACAACAGTGCTGCCGCAACATCGTAGGGTTGCAGATCGCTTTCCCAAAATCCTTGCAGAAAGCCGCTGGCCACATAACTGAGATCAAGGGCGGCGGAGCCGAAGCGGCGGATGCCACGGCTGGCGTAGAGAACCTGCTGAGCACAGGAAAAAAAACTGTCGGCCAGGTCCTTGGAGCGATAGGGGAAGCCGGTGCCGATCAAGGCTTGTTGCAGCGGCATGTTGGTGACGACCGGGCAAGGTTGGCCGTTGCGTTGCAAGCCATGCCCGCGGCGGGCGCTGTAGCATTCATCCGATGCCGGGCGCAGTACGACGCCCAGTTCGCTGCGGCCGTCTACTTCGAGTGCAACCGAGATGCAAAACTGCTCCAGACCGCTCAAAAAGTTGGTCGTGCCATCAAGCGGGTCGATGACCCAGCGCAGATTTTCATTGCCACTGGTGCCGGTCTCTTCACCCAAAAAGCCGGCTTCCGGAAGCAGCTTGCGCAGGCCATCGATCAACAGCTGTTCGGAATGCAGATCGACCTCAGAGACAAATTCACGGGCAAATTTTTCCTCTCCGCCACCGGGAGGCAGCGCCCGAAAGCGCCCTCGTTGGTATTGCGCGGTTTGCCGGACCAAGGTAATGACGTGGGAGAGCAGTTGCTGGTCGATCATGGTCAGTGGTACCCATCCCGTTTGCCGACGATCTGCGTGTGGGGGGAGAAGGTGCGGCGGTATTGGCGGATTTCGATAATGATAATGTTGATGATACTGACGATCGGCACGCCGATAATCATTCCCAACACACCGTACAGTTTACCGCCCATCACGATAGCCAAAATGACCAGCAGCGGATGCAGGTTGGAAACCCGCGAAATGAGAATCGGGATGAGGATGAAATTGTCGAGAATGATCTGCGCGATCAACAGGTAAACGCAGAGGATCCACCAGAACTGACCACCCATGCCAAGGTCGACCAGGGCGATGATCAGGCCGGGGATCATGCCGACAATCGGCCCGATATAGGGAACCAGGTTAGTCACTCCGGCAATAGCGCCGAGAACTGGAGCATAGCGGATGTCGGTTAACGACAGGCCCATCCAGACAACGGTACCGATGATCAGCGCTTCGAGAATCCGGCCACGAATAAAGTGCGCCAACTGCCAGCTGACGTGATCGTAAATATCGAGCACCATTTCGAAGTAGCGGTTGGGGGTGAAGGAGATCAGCCCGCGCATAATGCGGCGGCTGTCACGTAAAAAGAAGAAGGAGAACAGCGGCACCAACAGGAAAAGGCTACCGATGCGCAGTGCTGATTTTGGTGTCTGCGCCAGAATCAGGCCGATCAAGCCCTCGGTCGAGCTGCGCAGTTTGTCCGTCAGATCGTAACTTTTGATAAAGGGGAAATGGGCTTGCAGAGAGGTCAGCTGAATGTTGAAATACTCGACGGCGCGACCAAAATAGCGTGGAAAATCAGCCTTCAGTGCCGGGATCATGCCTTTCCAGTTGGGAGGACCGATCAGCATTAACAGCAGCAGCGCCAGGATGAAGACCAAGGAATAGACAATAAAGATGCTTGAGGTCCGGCCGATCTTTTCATTTTCGAAAAACTGTACCGCCGGATCGAGCAGGAAGGCGACAATTAACGAAATCAGGGTCGGCAGGAACAGGCCGTCGGTGGCGGCGCGCAGCATGTTGGTGACGGTCGATGCCGAGGAGAAGATGGAAATTCCCGAGGCGATCGCTGCCGTCAGCACAAAGTAGAGCAGTACCACCTGGGCGCGGCTAAAACCGCTTTGCTCGGTCATGGCTGTGGTTGCTCCTGATCGGTGGTCGCTTGTTGCCGCTTCAGTTCCTGGGTGAGCAAATGGCTGCGGTGCAGGCGATCGCTGATCACCCGGGTCAGGCCGAGGAGGATGTTCGCTGCGATGGCCGGGTACTTCCGCACCGCTTCGAGCATGTCGGAACGGAACAGACCGACCAGAACCGTTGTGTCGGTGGTCCGCGCAGAAGCGATCCGCGGTCGCGAAGCGGTCAGGGCGACCTCACCAAAAAAGTCACCCGGCTCCAGAGTTACCTGCTCTATCTCGCGGCCGCGCTCATCGCGGGAGTAGATCACCACTTGCCCGGAGCGGATGGCGTACATCCCTGATCCGATATCGCCCTCTTCAAAAACGGTCTCGTCGGCTTCGTAGTTGCGGACATGAACAATGGTTTCGAGAAAATTGAGTTCACGTTTTTTCAGTTTGCTGAAAATTGGCACCGTGCCGAGAAAATAGGCCAAGGTTGCTTCGTAGCCGGAACTGCGAAAGATGTTACTCCAGAATGGATTCACTGTGTGCCCTCTTGAAATTCATCAGAAACTGGACCTGCCGAGAGTCACGGCAGAAGAAAGGGTATTATAGCAGTCTGTTATATGAGTACCAGATAAAAAGAAATGTCGCACTGCAGCCTTTATCCGCCGGTTGATATTGTCTATGCTAGGCCCATGTTGACGATCGATTTAAGCACATATCCAGCCGCACCCGGTGTTTACCAGATGTACGGTGAAGGCGATGAAATCCTCTATGTTGGCAAGGCGAAGGTGCTGCGCAACCGGTTACGTAGTTACTTTTCCCGTGGCGGCGACGGCCGGGCACAGATTCCGCTGCTGATGGAGAAGGTGCAGCGGATAGAGGTGATTGTTACCGACACCGAGAAGGAAGCGCTGCTGCTGGAAAACACCCTGATTAAAAAGCATCGGCCGCGCTACAATATCGACCTGCGGGATGATAAAACCTATGTTTCTGTACGGATCGATCTGCAGGAAGAGTTCCCGGCGCTACAGGTGGTTCGGCAGGTCAAAAATGACGGTGCGCACTATTTCGGCCCCTATTCCTCTGCCGGTGCCATCCGCCAGACATTGAAGGAAGTCTACCGGATTTTCCCGTTGCGTCATACTGCTATCGAGCGCTGCCGAAAACGTTCGCGGCCCTGCCTGTTTTATCAGATTGGCCAATGCAGTGCTCCTTGTCATGGGAAAATAAACCGGCAGGATTACCAGCAGTTGGTTTCAGGAGTGATCGATCTGCTTGAGGGCCGCGAAACGCAAGTGATTGTGCAGTTGCAGCAACAGATGTTGTCGGCGGCCGAGCAGATGCGTTTTGAGGATGCGAGCCGTTTTCGTGATCAGATCGAGTCGATTAAAAAGAGTGTCGAAAAACAAAAAGTGACTGATTATGGCGGCGGCAATCAGGATGTGATCGGCCTTCACCGCGACGGTGGCGAGGTCGAGGTGGTGCTGCTGTTTATTCGCCAGGGGCAGCTGATTGGGCGCCGCAGCTACCCACTGCAGTGGACGCTCGATTTGCCGGAATTACTGTCCGGGTTTTTGCAAGAGTATTACTCGCGCGACGTTATTCTGCCTGATCAGTTATTGCTGCCGTTTGAATTGGAAGATCAGCTGTTGCTGGCCGAGTGGCTGAGCGATAAACGTGGCAGAAAAGTGACCCTGCTGGCTCCGCAACGGGGAGAAAAAAAGCGCCTTTGTCAGCTCGCGCAGCGCAATGCCATAGAATCTTTCCGGCAGCGCGGCAGTCGTCGCGAAGCGCGGGAACAGTTGCTGAACGAACTGCAGAGCAAGTTTCATCTGCCACAGCTGCCGCAGCGGATCGAGTGTTTCGATATCTCCAATGTTCAGGGTGATCATGCCGTCGGCAGTATGGCGGTTTTACTCAACGGAGAACCGGCCAGCGCCGAATATCGGCGTTTTAAGATCAAAACCGTAGTCGGTGCGGATGATTATGCTTCCTTGGACGAAGTGCTGCGCCGGCGATTGCAGCGTGGCCTTGCTGAGCAAAATCTGCCGCAGATGATTCTGATCGATGGTGGTAAGGGGCAGCTCGGTATTTTGTCGGACGTTCTTGCCCAGTTCGGGTTGGCTGATCAGGTCGGTGCGGTCGGAATTGCCAAAAGTCGGGTGATTGCCAATGTAAAGGGCAAGGCGATTGAACGCAGTGAAGAGCGTTTCTTTTTACCCGGGCGGAAAAATCCGGTCAGTTTCCGTAGCGGTTCAGCGACCCTGTTTTTACTCGAGCGCTTGCGTGACGAAGCGCATCGTTTCGCCATTACCTATCATCGCAAGTTGCGCGGCAAGGCGAGTTTGGGCTCTCTCCTGGAAAAAATCCCCGGAGTCGGACCGGCGCGGCGCAAGGCATTAGTCAAACATTTCGGTAGCTTGAAGCAGCTTCGGGGCGCTTCTCTTACGGATTTGCAGCAGATGCCCGGCTTGCCAGCGCGACTGGCTGAGACCATCCATCAGTTTCTTCATCAATAGCGACCTCCTCAGTTACTCCTCTCTTCACATATGTGTACTTTTTGTGGATTCCTGGAAAAACGAACACTTATCGCAAGAGTGTTAAATATTATCCTTTAGGGAATTTCTGGTTGACTCCGCAAGGCGAAAAGTATAAAACCATATATCAAGATAACTGAATATGTGGTTGCGCGAATTGATCGCGATGAAAGGGAGTTAAGACCATGCAAAAATCAGCTTTTCGTCTATTGCAATTCGGCCTGCTTTTGCTGTTGAGCGGGTTGCTTGTCGCCCCGGCTTTTGCCGGCAGTCACAAAACGCGGCTCCAGGGACCGATCAATGAACCACAGGATGTGACCCGTCAGTGCTTAACCTGCCACAAAGGTGCCGGCTACGATTTTATGCAGACCTCCCATTGGAATTGGAGTCTTGAGCAGGAAGTTGATGGCAAGACGGTTAATCGCGGTAAAAAGAACGCCCTCAACAATTACTGCACATCCGTGGCTGGCAACGAAAAATTCTGTTCCAAGTGTCACGCCGGTTACGGTTTAACCGACGCCAAGAGTTACGACTTCAAAAATCCTGAAAATATCGATTGTCTGGTCTGTCACGATACGACCGGGACCTACAGCAAGGGGACCAATCTGGCCGGCTACCCGAAGGCAAAGGTTAAGCTGCTCTTCGTTGCCCAGAATGTTGGCACTCCAAGCCGACAAAATTGCGGCGCCTGCCATTTTTACGGCGGTGGCGGCGATGCCGTCAAACATGGCGATCTTGATTCCAATATGGCCTTCCCGGAAAAAAACATGGATGTCCACATGGACGCCGAAGGCAATGATTTCCAGTGTATTGAGTGCCATCAGACCGAGAATCACCTGATTACCGGTAACTCCCTCGGTGTTTCTCCCGGCGGTAAGACCCAGTTTGGTTGCGAACAGTGCCACTCTGGTGTGATCCATGGCGAGAGTTTTATTGAGGCGCATGTCAAAACAGTTGCTTGCCAGACCTGCCACATCCCGACCTTCGCCAAGGAAAAGGCGACTAAAATTTGGTGGGATTGGTCCAAGGCTGGTGAGGATCGTCAATTTGAAGAGAAGGATGAAAACGGTCACCTCACCTACGTGAAGAAGAAGGGGGAGATGAAATACGGTAAAAATCTTACTCCCGAGTATCGTTGGTACAATGGCAATGCCGGAGCGTATCACTTAGGTGACAAAATCGACCCGAGCGCTGTCACCAGTATCGCTTATCCGCTCGGTAAACGTGCCGATAAAAACGCCAAGATCTATCCGTTTAAAGTCATGCGCGGTAAGCAGATTTACGACACGGTGCATAAAACGTTGATCACTGCCAAGGTGGCAAACGAAGGTGGCTACTGGAAGGATTTTGATTGGGACAAGGCCGCCCGTCTCGGTAGCGAAGCCAGCGGCCAGCCCTACAGCGGTGAGTACGATTTTGCTGAAACCTCGATGTACTGGCGGCTGAATCACATGGTCGCACCGAAGGAGCAAGCTCTCGGCTGTCTCGACTGCCATGGCGACAGTGGCAGAATGAGTTGGGGAGAGCTTGGCTACAAAGGTGACCCGATGTCCAACGCCGGCTGGGGACGTTCCAAGTAGACTCAGTACCCAACTTGCTGGGTTAGCGATAGTTTGATGTAAAAAAGGCCTCCAAATGGGGGCCTTTTTTATTATTCATGGCTGGAGGCTTAGTTCAGCGGAGTCATGACCGGCAGAACAAAGTTAGACGGAGTCTGATTGCCGTAGCCGTCATTGAGGGTTTTTAAAAAGGCCACCAAATCTGTTTCATCTTGCGGGCTCAGACCGAGATCGCCGAGCTCGCCGGGCTCGGCAATCATTACATTCTTGGCGACTTCTGGGGCGGCCCAGTCCGCCTCCGGAACATCACGGGTATTTAAAAAATTGACCATGGCATCAAGGGTGGCGAATAACCCGTTGTGAGAATAGGGGGCGGTGCGCTCAATATTGCGCAACGATGAGATCCTGAATTTTCCATTCTCATTCGGAAACAGGATTTCGCCATCGGGATCTGTTCTTCCGCCAAGACCGTTATCGGTGGGGTATTCGTCGAACATCTCATGGCCGTTTGCGGGAACACCAATATTCTCATAGGTGAACTTGGTGAATAAGGGCGGGATGATCTTTCCGTTGTTCGTTATTTCCGCCTGACTCGGGTGACAGCTCGCACAGGCACTATCAAACACAGCCAGACCGTCCATCTCGTTTGTGCTCAGGTTTGCCTTGCCGGCCAGGAAGTAATCATACTTTGAGGTGAAAGGAACAAACTCGAATGTCTGCTCAAATTCGCCAATGGCCTCGGCCACCTTGTCATAAGCGACCGATGCCTCGGCGGTCAGCAGGTCAATATTGTAAACCTGGTTGAACAACTTTAAATAATCATCCGCTCTCTTGTTGTTCGGATCGATCATCGCGGCGATAACTGCGGCGTCATCGGCCATCGCCATTTCAACGGAATTAAGGAAAGGCCCTTTGGCCTGGTCCTTGAGCGTATCCGCTCTGCCATCCCAGAATTGTCCACCGATGTAGCCATCGATAGTGTCCAATTCGAAAACGGGAATAAAGGCGGCGTAAGATGATGTCGGTGCATTGCGTCCGCCATTCAGGGTTTCGTCAGAGCCGAGCGATACGGGATTATCCTCGGGCAGGGCAGCATTTAGGGGGTCCGCATAACCGGCGCTCGGATGGTGGCAACTGGCACAGGATTGGTTCTGGTAGAGAGAAAGGTGCTTGTCAAAGTAAAGCAGTTCACCGAGCTTTTGGGCTGGGGATAAGCCGGCCAGTGCTTGCGAGGCAAACAGCAAACAGCAGACTGCAAACAATGTGAAGATTCCGCACTTTTTCATTTTGACCTCCTTGTAATATGGAGAAGAGACAACCCCTTCACCGCTAACAGGAGTTCTTGATCGCGTCGGTTCGTTTTTGGGAAAGGTGCAGCGAAATGGGCATTTAATTCGCGGCTTTCCCCTGAGTTTGTGATCGGCTATATCGATTACAACCCACCTTCGCTGCGGCATCAGTTGTTTTATCTATTTAAGTCTGGTTCCACTTAATGGAAACCGCTGGCGTAGGTTATTCCCCCCTTCCATATCGTGCCCTAGATGATGAAGAAGAACTCCATACTAGTCCCAACGTCTCTAACGTGAAACGGTTGACAAAAAAGAAAGGCCCGGCGCGCTGTGACAGCGCGCCGGGCCTTATTGATGAAGGGTGTGAGTTTAGCGGTTAGAACCGACCGAATTCGTTATCATCCAGGGCAATGGCATGCCTTGGCGTCGCTTGTGGCGTCTGTCCCCAACCTGTTTGTTGGGTGGTGCGAATTGCCGGTCGAGGTTGCTGAGGGCTTGTCGGATGTGGCACTGGTTGTACAACCTGTTGCCCTTTGAGTTGGAAACGATTCAGCATATTGAGCAATTCAGCGGCTTGTCCGGAGAGCTCTTCGGAGGCGGCAGCACTCTCTTCAGCGGTTGCAGTGCTCTGCTGAATGACCTGATCTATCTGGCCGAGCCCTTCGTTGATCTGTGCAATCCCTTCGGCTTGTTCGCCGGAAGCGGCAGCAATTTCTTCCGCAAGGTCTGAAACCTTGGTAATCCGTTCATTGATGGCCGAGAGCGAATCGGCGGTTTGGTTGGCAATTTCAGCGCCACGCTCGGTTTTTTCTACCGACCCTGCGATCAGATCAGCCGTTTCCTGGGCCGCCTTAGCACTTCTTGCCGCCAAGTTGCGGACCTCTTCTGCGACCACGGCAAATCCTTTACCGTGCTGGCCAGCACGAGCTGCTTCGACTGCGGCATTGAGAGCCAGCAGATTGGTCTGGAAGGCAATCTCATCGATCACCTTGATGATTTTATTGATGTTCTGACCGGCATCGCTGATGTCTGACATGGCCGAGACCATCTGCCCCATGCGTTGATTGCCCTCTTCGGCGGTCTGCTTCGCCTCACTCGAGAGCCGATTGACCTGGTTGGCATTTTCGGCGTTCAGCTTGGTCTGTCCTGACATCTCGTGCAGCGAGCTGGAAATCTCTTCAAGGGATGCGGCGGATTCAGTTGCCCCTTGCGACAACGATTGAGAAAAATCAGCGACATTAATACTGCCAGCGGAAATCTGGTGCCCGGCTGCTTGAATAGCGCTCATGATGTTGTTCAGGTCGACTTCCAGTTTCTTCAGCGCACCGCGGATTTCATCTTGATCGTCGCGGGGATTAATATCGAAATTCAGATCACCGTTGGCCAGTTTTTGCAGAGCATCGATCATTTCACCCTGCAAGCTGTTGGCGAAGCTGTCCATGGCATGAGCCATCCGGCCGACCTCATCCGTTTGCTTCATGTTCAGTCGCAGGGCCAAGTGGCCTTTTTCCATTTCTTCAACCATCTCGACGGCTTTATGCATCGGGTTAGAGATCGCCCGGGCAAGGAAGAAAACCAGTCCCGTGGAGAGTAAAATAGCAACCAGCAGCACTGCTAGGACTGAGTAGAAGACTTTGTTGATCTCAGCGGCGATATCATCTACATACATGCCGCTGCCGATAATCCAGTTCCAGCTGGGGTGTTTCTTTACATAGGAGAGTTTTGGTTGGGGTTTGTCCATCCCCGGTTTTGGCCACTGATATTCAACAAATCCGAAGCCGGTTGACGAGGTCGCTTTAACGAACTCCTGAAAGATATAGACACCGTTGGGATCTTTGCTGTTGCTTAGATCTTTTCCATTAAGCGCCGGTTTGATCGGATGCATGATCATTTTCGGCTGCGTATCATTGATCCAGAAATAGATATCGCCTTCAAAACGCAAATTGTTAATCGCGTCCGTTGCCAGTTGTTGGGCTTCCTCTTTAGTTCGCTCAGCTCCAACCGATTTGCTGTAGTGGTCGATGATTCCCCAGGCCGTATCGACGGCGGTGGTCAGTTGATTTTGTCGTCCCGCATTGATCTGGTCCCGATAGCTCGTATAGAGCCAGAAAAGGCTGACCGCGAAGATCAGGATCAATACGCCCGAGACAAGGTAGATCTTCTTGCCGATGTTGAGATTTTTGATGCTCATTTTTGCTCCTTTATGGACTGGCCGTTACGAAACCTGGAAGTTTGCTTAACTCGAGCTACCGAGAATAGTGTCAATCTTGGCGTGTACAGCGTTTAGTGGGCATTGATGAATAAATCTTTTAAGTTTTGTTCGGCAGTTAATCTGGTCAAACGAAAGCGGTTTATCCTGATTGATTAGCAAGATCGGTAACATGGCATTGCAGCGATCAAGCTTGTCGAGCAACGCAACAAACTGTTTTTGTGATTCGCTGCCAACGATCAATAGCAGGCTGACTGCAGAGGGGCCTTGTTGCCGTTGGGCCAAATAGTTAAATGCTTCAGCCTCATCAGAAATATGGGCGATCCTATAATTGGACAAACGCAATAGGAATATAAGATTATCCGTCGGCTCTGTCCGCTTAGATAAAAACAGTATGTCAGAATAATTATTCATAGAATGCCAAGTCCTACGCCCGATTTGTTACTGATACAGGAGCAAGTACAGTGCCAGATATGTGAAAAAATGCTAACTATTGGGAATGGCTAATATTGTGTGGAGGGGTGGCCCCGTGCTGTTTTTTCGAGGGGGTGTAGCTGAGGTTTCGCTGCAACCGGAAATACTTTCTAAGTATCCGAAAGTACATCCTATTTGGGGCGTAACCATGTGGCTCGGTGTGCCTTTAGTTACGCCCCCTTTTGCTTGCTTAGGACACGTTCTGGTATTTTTTTAGACGCTTACTCAGCCCCGGTCGACTTATCCCGAGGAGGGCAGCGGCAATTGTCTGGTTCCCTTGCGAGCGGCGCATCGCTTCTTCCACCAGCTGTCGACCGGCTTCCTCAAGCGATGGCAGGGTGTCGGGAAAGTGCAATGTTCGTTCTTGCGGATTTAAGCCTGTGGTCGACTGAACCGGAGACCCGATTAGCTCGCGGAGGCTTGTTAGGGACAGCGTTCCTTTCTGGTGGGTTCCCAAGGCGTTGGCCAGCATTCCTTCGAGTTCGCGGATATTTCCGGGAAAATGGTAGGTGCCAAGCAGAACCGCAAGTTCAGCCGGGTAATCGGGCATTGGTTTACCCAAATCGGCAGAAAGTTTAGATAGCAGATGTTCGATCAGCAACGGAATGTCGTCGCGCCGCTGCCGTAATGGCGGCAGGGCGACTTGGTGCGCTGCCAGACGATAGAACAGGTCGCGGCGGAAATTTCCCTGTTCAATCTCCTGTTGCAGGTCGACGTTGGTGGCCAGAACAATGCGGGCTTGAGATTTGCGTGGCCGGTCGGCACCAAGGGGCAGGTATTCCCCCTCTTGCAACAGTCGCAGCAGTTTGACTTGCGAGGCCGGGTTGAGATCTCCAATTTCATCAAGGAACAAAGTACCGTCCGCAGCGCTTTCTATCATCCCGGCACGGGCGTTCTCAGCACCGGTGAAAGCTCCCCTGACATGTCCGAACAGGGTATCTGAAAAGACGTTGTCGTCGAGCCCGGCCACGTTAAGCGCCACCCACGGTCCGTCCGGTCGACCAATGTTGTGCACTGCCTGAGCAAACAGTTCCTTCCCGGTTCCGCTTTCGCCAAGAATCAGCACCGGGTGAGGTCCTGTTGCTACCGCCTCCAGATATTTGAATATGGAAAGAATCTGCGGGTCACGACTGATGATTTCGCTAAATACCTCTGGCTGATTGAGTTGCGTGCTGAGGAAGTGCCGGTTGAGTTGGCGGTTTTCCTGTTGCAGCCGCAGCATTTTGACCGCGCGTTGAATCCCGGCAATTAATTGCTGCTGTTCGACTGTTTTAACAAAAAAGTCAAACGCACCGAGCTGCATGCAGCGGACCGAAAGATCGACCTGGTTTATTCCGCTCAGGACGATGACGGGGATCTCCGGGTAGCGCTCTACAATCAGCGGGAGCAGTTCTTCGCCGGTCATATACGGCATGGTGATGTCGAGAATGAGCAGGTCGAATCGATATTCCTGCAGGGTCGCAAGCACCTGGCGACTGTCGCTGCAGCTGGTGATGTTGGTCATGCCGACGGAGCGCTCCAGGGCCAGCGACAGGCCGTGCAGCCAGGCCGCTTCGTCATCAACCAAAAGAACCGAATAGTCGGAGAGATCTGTCATCGCTTAACCCTTTGTCGGTAGAGGAAAATAGGCACTGGCAGAAGTGCCTTGACCGGGTTGTGATGTGAATTCCATGCGGCCGTTATGCTCCTTGATGATTCGTGCTGAGACGGAAAGGCCGAGCCCGGTCCCTCCGGTTTCGCGTCTGGTGGTGAAAAACGGGTCGGTAATATGCGGCAATTGTTGCGGGAGAATCCCACTGCCTTGATCTGTTACGCACAGATAGATCTCGCCGCTTTTCTTGTCCTGTCCCGTTTTGATCGTGATCTTCTGTCCCCTGTCGGTCAGGGCTTCACAGGCATTAACCAGTAGGTTGACGATCACTTGCTCGGTTCGCTGGGGGGACCCTTTGATCGGCGGAAGGTTGTTGCTGAGTTGTGTATCGAAATGGAAAGTCGCCTTTTTAAGGTGATTGGCCGTCAGTCTGACTGCTGTTTCCACCGCCAGGTTGAGATCAAAATAATCATCCAGCGTGAGACTCTCTTGGGTGGCAAAGGATTTCAGATCATCAACAATCTGTTTAATCCGCTTGGCGCTGTCCTCGATCTCATTCATCAGTTGCGGAAAGGCCTCTGCCGCGCGCTGTGGCTTTAATCCGCCCAACAAATGGTGCGGTTGGTCTACGGCAATTTCTTGTTGCAGACTGATTGCGTCGCTGACGAAGTCGCGGATGGTTGGCAGATTGAGAAGGATCAGTCCGTTCGGATTGTTGATTTCGTGGGCAACTCCGGCAGACAATTCGCCGAGTGCCGCCAGTCGACTGTAGCGGTCCGCTTCGCTGCGCAGGCGCTGTTTTTCTGTGATGTCTTCAATGATAATGATCACTCCACCGATGGCGCCGCTTCTGTCGTACAGCGGAGCAGTCGACGCGCTGATGTCGATCGACTGACCGTCTTTGCCGCGGCGGGATAATTCCAGCCCTTTAAAATCGTTACCGGCCAGGGCACGCTCGAGATTGGCGATCGATTCATCTTCTTTGCCGGGGACTGCCAGCGGATAGGGTTGGCCGATGATTTCAGCATATGTCCAGCCGAAAATTTCTTCGGCCGCTTTGTTCCAGAGAGTGATCCGTAGCTCGGTATCGATGGCTAAAATGGCCAGAGGGGCGGCATTAAAAAGCGCTTCCAGGGTTTCGTTGGTTGTTCGTAGTGTTTCTTCTGAAGTTTTTCTTTCGCTGATATTGCGCATGATTCCACTGATGTGGGTTGGTTGCCCCGAGTTGTTCCGATGCAGCATGGCGTTTAGCGAATAGTAGCTGGTTTGGTGGTCGTTTTCGTTTAGCAGAACTTCAAAATTATCCACCCGTCCCTGTTGTAGCAGCAGCTGAACGAGTTGTTCGCGCTGTTTAGGAATAGCGTAGAACTTCCAGATGCTTTCACCGAGCAATTCGTCCCTTTTGTGATGTGAAACCTTTTCCAGCGAGGGACTGATCTCCCGCAGCACGCCATCGAGGCTTGTCTCAAAATAGACATCCTGAAGGTTCTCGTAAATGGCGCGGTACTTCTCTTCGCTTTTCGCCAGTTGAGCATAGGTTCGTTCCAAGGTTCTGGTTCGCTGCGAGACGATTTCCTCAAGGTGTTGACGATGTTCACGGTTTTCTTGTTGTAAGCGTTTTTTCTCCAGGGCTTTTTCGATGCTGTGTTTGAGGACGCGTAGATCAACGATCGGTTTAAATAAAAAATCGGAGGCTCCATAGCGTAATGCTTCTACGACATCGTTGATCTTGCCGGTACCGGAGATGACGATCACTGGCGTGTCGCTATCGGTTTCGCGCACCAGTTCAAGAAATTGCAGACCGCTGACTTCCGGCATGCGCAGGTCGAGGAGGACCAGGTCTGGCCGGTGTTGCTTGAGCAGCTCCAGGCCGGTATTGCCATTGTCCGCGGCCAAGAGCAGATAGCCATAGTCTTCGAGGAATAGCTTGATGCTGGATCTGACGGTATGGTCGTCATCAATAATGAGGATGCATTGAGGTCCAGAGTTGCCGGTATACTGTGCGGACTGAGTCAAATAGCTGCCCCCAAGGTTAGTGAGCTCTTAATGTTAGCAGGGCCAGCGTGGGGTGCAAGCATAAATAAATCGCTCCGGGCAAAGAAAAAAGGCCCCCGGAGTGGTCCGGGAGCCTTTTGGCAATCTATTTTTTCAGCGAGTTACTCGACAGTGACCTTTGCATCTTCAATGATGACATTGTACTGGTAGCCGTAGCCAAAGTCCTTATCGAGAGTCAGTGGGCCGCTGACCACAACCGTATCACCAACATTGGCGGTGATGGTGGTGGTGACCGTCAGGTCGTGAGTACCAGCTGCTTCGTCACCACTGCCGTCTTGCAGGTGCAGCCAGTTTTTACCCATGATCTGTGGGCTGAACTTCACAACCTTGCCGCGCAGGGTGATTTCTTTGCCGGAAAGGGCATCTTTACCTGTGAAAATTTCACCGACGGTCAAACCACCGTCAGCTTTTGCGATATTGGACAGATCGACATCGACCGGGGCTGCTGCAACATTTGTTGCCGGATGGCCCTCAGGCATTTCAGCACCACCAGCGGCAGCTGGAGAAACCGGGGCGCTGGCATTGAGGACCGAGTCGACAAAATAGACCACCGGAAAATCACGGTTGAGAGTCTTGCTATGATAGTTGTTCATCGGCATGCCATCAGGAACCATGACCGAGTCGCCAACGGCAACAGCGAACTGTGGAGCAGCTGCCCAGATCTTTTCCGTTCCGCTGTCGACCTGAACGTAAGTGTAGCCGGCTGCGTCCATGGTTTCGAGAACCGTGCCGGAGGTGCCACCAGTCTTGTTGACTGCCGGTGCCGGTGCGGACATTGCGGTCGGTGCGGCGGCCTGAGGTGCTTGCGCGGCCGGTGCTGCTGGCTCATCCTTGCTGCAGGCGGTCAGTGTCAGGGCGGTTAGTGCAATAGTCATTAGCGTCAGGGTCTTTTTCAAAATCTTATCCTCCAAGGGATTGAGCCATTTTTGGCTTTGATTATTGGATCAACATTCAGACGATAGCATAGCCATAAAAATATTTACAAGCGCTAAGGAGTTGTTTCCTGCGTTTCTGTGGGATTGCACAGAAGGCGTCCGTACAGATGAGAAACATGGCGTAATTGCTCGGTTATTTCACGGCATGGTTGCTGCGGAAGAAGCCGCCATTGCCAGTTGCCGCGCGCTGTCCCAGGACGGTTCATACGGGCCCCGCCGTCTAGCTTTAGCAGGTCTTGCATCGGAATGACCGCCAGGTTGGCAACGCTGGCCAGAGCGGTTTCAATCAACGGCCAAGGCATATCACGGCAGGGGCGTTGCAAGTAGTCTTTGATCTGGGTTTTTCCCGCGGCGGAAAGTGACTTCCACCAGCCGCAACTGGTGTTATTGTCGTGGGTACCGGTGTATACCACCGAATTCGGGAGGTGATTGTGCGGTAGATAGGGATTTGTCGGACCTGAGTCGAAGGCGAACTGAAGAATTTTCATGCCGGGTAAATTGAACTGATCGCGCAGTTGTTCAACGTCGGGGGTGATCACGCCGAGATCTTCGGCAACGATCGGCAGTTCGGTGAACTTGGTTTGCAGATGCTGGAAAAGCTGCTCGCCGGGGACAGGTCGCCATTTGCCGTTAATGGCCGTTTTTTCCGTTGCTGGAATCTCCCAGCAGGCCGCGAAACCACGGAAGTGATCGACCCGGACCAGATCGAAGAGTTGCAGATTCCATTGGAAGCGTGCATCCCACCAGGAAAATTTATCTGCCGCCATCCGCTCCCAGTGATAGAGGGGATTCCCCCAGCGTTGCCCGGTTTTGCTGAAATAGTCGGGCGGGACACCTGCTACATAGGTGGGTTGATCTTCTTCGTCCAGATGGAATAGTTGACGGTTAGCCCAAACGTCGGCCGAGTTCTCGGCGACAAAGATCGGCAGGTCGCCGAATATCTCGACTCCCTGTTGATTGGCATAGCTTTTTAGTTCGAACCATTGTTCAAAAAAGACAAATTGCAGGTACTTGTGCCAGGCAATTTCATCCTGCAGTTTAATGCCCCATTTATGCAGGGCGGTTTGCTGGCGTTGCCGGACCTCTTTGGGCCACTGTTGCCAACCGCTCTGTTGCTGGTCGTGGCGCATGGCTTCGAAAAAACAGTAATCGTTCAACCAGGACGCCTGCTCCCGACAAAATCGCTCAAATGCTTGTTGGCGGAGTGGGCCGGCTGCTGTTGTAAAGCGGCCTTGCGCTTTGCGTAATAGCTGAGACAAGTTTGCGGCGCTACTAAAACAGACTTTTGCACTGACTTCGGCAGGGGGAGGGAGTTCCTTTTTGCGCAGGTCTCCACACTCGACCAACTTTTGCAGATTGATTAGCAGGGGGTTGCCGGCAAATGCCGAGTAGCAGCTGTAGGGGCAGTCGCCGTAGCCGGGAGGGCCGAGGGGCAGAATTTGCCAGACCGATTGGCCGGCGGCGACCAGCCAATCAACAAAGTCATAAGCTTCTTGGCCGAGAGTGCCGATCGGTTGTGTTCCGGGCAGAGAGCTCGGGTGTAGCAAAATGCCGCTACGACGTTGCTTGAACATCGCTCCTCCTGTCATCTTTTGAATAGGCAGTTTAGCAGCTTCGGGCAGCTTTGCAGGCACAAAAAAAGCTTTCCAGGACTGCGGAAAGCTTTTTGCCGGGTGATTACACCATCAGTTGCCATCACCGATATAGGTTTTGATTAACCTCGCCATTTCTGCTGACCTGAATGGTTTGGTGACATATTCATCAGCGCCGGCTTTTTCCCCACGCTCGATAT
The DNA here is from genome assembly GCF_055389805.1 of Desulfuromusa ferrireducens. Lineage (NCBI taxonomy): Bacteria > Pseudomonadati > Thermodesulfobacteriota > Desulfuromonadia > Desulfuromonadales > Geopsychrobacteraceae > Desulfuromusa > Desulfuromusa ferrireducens. Next base: position 146,280 of record NZ_AP042415.1, on the reverse strand, counting down.
CTTCCGAGGTTTTTTTAGCTGAAACCATAAAAATTGGCATTTTCGCCATGCTCGGATTACTTCTGATATGCTGGCAAATTTTAAAACCGTCCATGTCGGGTAAAATGACATCAAGCAGAGCCAGATCCGGTTTTTCCTGCGCCAAAGCTTTCAGCGCCTCGACCCCGTTGCAGGCTCGAATCGGCTCATAGCCGAGCAGCTTCAACATCGTCGAAGCAAGTTCTAGAATTGGCTGACTGTCATCAACAACAAGAATTTTCTTTTTCAACGCGCATCCCCCCCCTGCTATTTATCCGGTCGCGATTCCACACGGTAATGTTTAAACGTGAATGTTAGCTCATGGTGTAATGTTTCACAAGGATTATTAATGTCCTGTGCTGCATGGCCAATTGGCGAGCGGTGCAGACGTGGTCAAGGTCTGATGATCCGCCCAGCTTGCATCTGTGTTTCGGCAATCTCCAGCATGTTGGTTGCCCGGCCAACATTGAGTTGGTTCTTTAGGTGGTAGAAATCGAGACAGAGTCCGCAGGAGGCGATATCGACGCCGCGACAAGCCAATTGGTTGAGAGCTTCGAGTGCATCTGAGCCGCTGCAGACCAACTTGACGCCACTATTGACAAACAAGATACTGTCTGGCAGTTGCTCAAGTTCGAGCAGGGTGACAAAGAAATTCTTCAGCAAGACCTGGCCAAATTCCTCATCGCCTTGTCCCATCTGGTCGCTGCCACAGAAAATGACCGTGCGCCCGACAATCTCTGTCAATTCCGACGGTTGGGGTTGCGCCACGTCCGAGGGGCTCAGGGTGAGTTTGTAGTCCGTTCCCTCCTGCTCCGCGTTGGTTTGATAGCCCATTTTTTGCGCCAAGCGGCTGATATTCTCTTTGGCCGTCTGGTCGCCGAGCAGGATGGCGAAGGTCTCTTTCGGATTGGCTAAAATTTGTTTGCGGGTTTCCACTACCGGGTAGGGACATTGAAATTGGCGATAATCCAGTTCGATCATGATTGAGTTTCCTTCTATCCTGTCAGCTTCGAGCTGCGGTTGAAGCTATTCAATATTGTTGTGGCTTTGCATCCGGTCAATATGTCTGACGTACTCGCTCAGGTTGCGAAAACCAAGCAGACGGGCCAGGGGCGGTTGCAACAAAAATGGCAGCAGTAGAAAATAGATGACTGTCGCGACAGCACTCAAAACCAGAGAAAGGCGATAGGTCAGGTACAGTCCAGCTGCGACCATCAACATCCAGCTCGAATCGAGCAGCAGTTTGCCGAACTGTGAGGTCGGATAGGCGACTTTCAATTCGGACGGCGCTAGCTTGCGGCACATGAAGCTGTAGTTGTGGATGATGCCGGCACAGATCAGTAGCACTGCCGCCAGCGTTTCGGTGTTCAGCATCAGTCTTCTACCTTGGATTGTGATTGAAAACCCTAGCTAGTTCCGTACATCTTCCCGAACAAAGACCACATTGCTCACTTCAGTTTCAATTGTACCACTGTTTCCACGTGAGCCGTCTGCGGGAACATATCGACCGGCTGCACGCGTTCGAGTTGGTACCCGCCATCAACCAGTTGGCGCAGATCGCGGGCCAGGCTGTCGGGGTCGCAGGAAACATAAATGATCTGGCGTGGCTGGATCTGACAAAGCGTCTGCAACAGATCTACGGAGCAGCCTTTGCGCGGCGGATTGACCGTTGCCAGTGCCAGTTGGTTGCTCTGCTCCCCCAGCTTCTGCAACTCTTCCGCGGCATCTCCGGCAATAAAGCGACAGTTGAGCTGCTCATTTAACTTGGCGTTGTCAGTCGCGTTACGGACCGCTCCAGCGACATACTCGATACCGGTCACCTGTCCGGCGTCTTTGGCCAGGTTCAGCGCAATGCCGCCAATTCCGCAGTAGAGGTCGACGGCGGTGTCGTTTCGGGTCAGGCCGCCCCACTCGCGCACCATGGCGTAAATCCTGGTCGCTTGCAGGGTATTGACCTGAAAAAAGGCTTCTGGGGAAATTCGCAGGCGGATATCGCCGACCCGCTCGATCAGATCTGGCAGGCCGTGTAGTTTGAGCGTTTCCTGGCCGAGGATGACATTGCCACCAGAGCCGTTGACGTTCTGATGGACGGCAATCACCTCCGGAACCTTGTTCATCAAGCGCTTGCCCAGTTTTGGCAGCTGCTGCAGGTCGCGGAAATTACTGACGAAGGTGACCATCACCTTGTTGTTGATCGGGCTGACCCGGACCAGCAGATAACGCAGCAAGCCATTTTGATGGCGGGCACTGAAAACCGAGATCCCCAGATGCTGTACCTCGTCGCGGACCACCTTCACCACCCGGTTGATCAGCGGGTGATGTACCGGGCATTCGCCGATATCGATAACATCGTGGCTGCCGCGCTGGTAGAGGCCGATCAGCACCTTTTCCCGTTTGCGGCCGAAGACCAATTTGGCACTGGCACGGTAACTCAGCGCTGGCTCCGACGGCAAAGTCGCTTGAACCAGGTCATCCTGCTGCAGGTTTTGAGCGGCCAAAGCGGCGGTGACGCGCTGCTGTTTATATTCGAGTTGCGCCTGATACTTCATGCAGATCAGCGGACAGCTCAGACAAGTGAGATCTTTTTTGCAGGGATTGTTGGCGGTGCGTTGCGTTGCGTTGTGCAGCACTTTGCTCAGGCGGGTGTAGATATGGGTGCGGCCGACGTGCTCAACTTCGGCCAGCACCGTTTCTCCCGGTAGCGCCCCCTGCACCAGGGCAGTTTTACCCTCATGCCGAGCGAGGCCGACCCCTTCGTTGTCGAGACTGTCGATGGTTAGTTTCAGGGTGTCGCGAGCCGGGGCTTTTTTCGTTGGTTGTTTTTTCACAAAAGTATTCGTTTCCGTTTATTTGTTCAATAGATGCTGTCGTCGAGAATCAGGATGCGCAGAGTACTCCCAGAGGCAGGTCGCTGTCAAACACCGACGTACTTGCTTGTCATGGGTAAAGTTGGGTAGACTCTCCGCTCCAGTATTCATGGGCCGCCTGAAGCTGAAGAAAATAGGCATATATTCTCTACAAAAAAAGGAGTTCGACTGTTGCGACGTAAAAGCCGTCAGATCAAACTGGGCAATCTTCTTATTGGTGGCGATGCGCCGATCAGTGTGCAGTCGATGTGTAATACCGATACCCGTGATGTTGCCGCGACCCTGACGCAGATAGAAGCGCTGCAACAGGCCGGTTGTGAAATCATTCGTTGCGCGGTGCCGGATCAACAGGCGGCGGATTGTTTGGCGGCGATCAAGCAGGGCTGCCAGATACCACTGATTGCTGATATCCACTTTGATTATAAATTGGCGCTGACTGCGGTTGAGCAAGGGGTCGATGGCCTGCGCCTGAACCCCGGCAACATCGGCGAGCGCTGGAAGGTGGCCGAGGTGGTCAAGGCCTGCGCCGAACGGCAGGTGCCGATCCGCATCGGCGTTAACGGCGGCTCGCTGGAAAAGGAGCTGTTGCAGAAATACGGTCATCCGACCGCCGAAGCGATGGCCGAGAGCGCTTTGGGGCATATCCGCCTGCTGGAAGATTTGAACTATCAGCAGATCAAGGTCAGTCTCAAGGTTTCCGATATTCGCCGCACCGTTGAGGCCTACTGGCGGTTAGCGACTCAGGTCGACTACCCATTGCATGTCGGCATTACCGAAGCGGGCACCACCTGGGCTGGCACCATCAAGAGTGCCGTCGGCCTTGGTAGCCTGCTCTACGAGGGGATCGGCGACACCCTGCGCGTTTCGCTGACTGGCGATCCGGTCGAAGAAGTGCGGGTTGGTTATGAGATTCTCAAAAGTCTGGAGCTGCGTGAGCGCGGACCGGTGTTCGTCAGTTGTCCGACCTGCGGCCGCTGTCAGATTGATTTGATCCAGATTGCCGAAGAGGTCGAGCAGCGCTTGCACGATCTGCCGAAAGCCTTGACCATCGCGGTGATGGGCTGCGTGGTCAACGGTCCCGGCGAAGCGCGCGAGGCTGACCTGGGTATTGCCGGAGGTAAAGGGCAGGGCTTGCTGTTCAAGCGCGGCGAGGTGGTGCGCAAGGTGCCGCAAAATGAACTGGCCGATGCGCTGGTCGAAGCGGCCTGGCAGATGGTTGAAGAGTTGGCGGGACAGGAATAAGCGCCGATGGAGATCCTGCTGCTTGAACCCTTTCTGGTCGGCTCGCATGCTGCCTGGGCCAGGGAGTACGCCGCCCACAGTCGGCACAATGTCAAAATTCTCGGACTGCCAGGAAAGTACTGGAAGTGGCGGATGCATGGCGGCGCGGTTTCTCTGGCGCGGCAGTTTCTCGCCGAGGGGCATCGGCCCGACCTGCTGCTCGCCAGTGACATGCTCGATCTGACCACCTTTCTGGCTTTGACCCGCAAGATAACCGCCACTCTTCCTGTCGCTCTCTATTGCCACGAAAACCAGCTCAGTTATCCCTGGTCGCCGGATGATGCCGATCCCGGTCTGCAACGTGATGCGCATTATTGTTTCATCAACTATTCCTCTGCTCTGGCTGCCGATGCGGTGTTGTTCAACTCCGATTATCACCGCAACGACTTTCTTGCCGAGTTGCCCGGTTTTTTGCAAACCTTCCCTGATTACAATGAAATCGACAGCGTGCAGTCGATTGCCGACAAGAGCCAAACTCTGCACCTTGGGCTCGACTTGCGCAAGTTTGACCCGTATCGGCCGGTCACGGAGAAGCCCGATCGGCCGCCGTTGCTGCTCTGGAACCATCGTTGGGAGTATGACAAAAACCCGGAAGAATTCTTCCGTGCTCTGTTCGTTTTGCAGGAGCAGGGTGTCGAATTCGAACTGGCGGTGTTGGGCGAATCCTATCAAAAGCAACCGGCTATTTTCGCCGAAGCGCGCCAGAAGTTAAAAAAGCAGATTGTTCATTGGGGCTACGCCAAAAGTTTTGCCGAGTATGCCCAGTGGTTGTGGCGCGCGGATATCCTGCCAGTGACCTCGATCCACGATTTTTTCGGCGCCAGCGTCGTGCAGGCGATCTATTGCAACTGTCATCCGCTGTTGCCCACGCGGCTTGCCTATCCCGAGCACCTGCCGGAAGCTCAGCATGCTCTCTATTTTTATCGCGACTTTGACGATCTGGTCGGACGATTGGTGCAGTTATGTCGGGATGTTGAACTGTTACGCAGTGAAACGCCGCAGTCACATGTCGCTGGCTACGATTGGGGAGAGATGGCGACGGTTTATGATGATTTGTTTGCTGAGTTGGGTGGCTAGGTGGGGCGGCACAAACCTAATGGCCGCTGGCTAATATCTAGGTCACCTTCCGGATTGTGTCCCTGAGCGTATTCAACCAATAGGGTTTCTGGATGAACCCAACCAAACCTTGATTTGTCAGCTTCTGTGTGTCTGCCAGTTCACTGTAGCCGCTCGACATGATGACCTTTATGTCCGGGTTAATCTGCTGCAGTTCGCGTAAACACTGCTCGCCGTTCATTTGCGGCATGGTCAGATCCAGGATCACGAAGCTGATGCCAGCGGTCGAACGATAGACCGCCAGTGCCTCTCTTCCGTCGTTGGCGGTGATGACGCTAAAACCAAGCTCTTCGAGCATCTCTCTGCCAATGCTGCGCACCGTCTCTTCGTCATCCACCAGCAGGACTTTTCCTGTCCCGGTCCAGTCGTCCGGCGGCGGGACGCTGTCAGGGATTTCTACCGGCTTGCCTGACGCGGGCAGCAATACCTTAAAGGAACTTCCCTGGCCCGGTTCGCTGGAAACTTTAATCCCTCCGTGGTGACTGCGAACGATGCCCTGTACCGCAGACATCCCCAGCCCTCGCCCGGTGAACTTGGTGGTGAAGAAGGGATCGAATAGTTTAGTGAGAGTTTCCTTATTCATGCCGCAACCGGTATCGGTGATCTCCAGGCAGAGGTACTCTCCTTGGCGGAAATCTTCATTCCGCCAAGCGGGGTACAGGTCATTTTTGCTACAGGTGGCGCAGCTGGTGATGATGGTGATTTCGCCGTTCTGGTCGGCGATGGCTTCGGAGGCATTTATCACCAGATTCAAGATGATCTGACGTAGCTGCGTGCCGTCAGCTTCAACCGCCGGCAGCGGTTTGGTGAGGCTCAGATGTAATGCAGCATTTTTGGAAATGGAAATCTCCAGCATCGGCAGCATCTCTTCCAGTAATTGGTTCAGGTCCAGACTTTCGACCAGAAACTTGCCTTTGCCTGAATAGGCCAGCATCTGCCGGGCCAGGGCGGCGGCTTTTTCCACCGCCTGCTTGATGCGTTGCAGATGCTCGACGGGAGACGCATCCTTGCTGATACGTCTCAGGGCCATATCGGCATTGCCGGTGATGGCCAGCAGAATATTGTTGAAGTCGTGGGCGATGCCGCCAGCCAATACCCCCAGGCTCTCCAGTTTCTGCACGTGGAGCATCTGCTTTTCGAGATTGATGCGTTTTTCCTCGGCCGTACTGAGGGAGGTGACCATCTGTTCAAGCACCTGGCCAAGTTCCCTGATCTCTGTTGCTCCGCTGATCGGGATTTTAGCTACAGCAAGCCCTTGCTCTTCGATCTCCTTTGCGGACTGTGCCAGATCCCGGAGAGGTTTACTCAATCTCCTCGACAGGGCAATGGCAATCAAAAAAGTGACGAAGAGCGAGCCGAGCCCAAGAAAGAGGATTCTTTTCCGCAGCTGCTTGCCGGGCTGGGCGAGTTCCTCGGTATACATGGAGGCGCCGATATACCAGTCGAGGGGCTCGAAGTAGGTCACAAAGGTGCGTTTGGGGAACCTGAATTGGCCTTCAAAGCCGGGCTTGTCCCACTCGTAGTCGAGAGGTTTTCCTGGAGTTTTCGCCACCGCCACGAGTTCATCGAAGAGGGGTGCTCCAGTTACGGGATTCTTCCGGGGGGCGAACTCCGCACCGGTGATATTGGGATGAACCAGCATCTCCCGTTGGCCGTTAAAGAGGAACATATAGCCGGTTTCAGCCAGCTTGACCTTGGCGAAAATAGTGTTTAATTCGTCAATGATGGCGTCAAGTCGCCTTTGGGTCTCAGCCTCGATGTCATTGATATAAACGCCGGTGCCGATGACCCAGTTCCACTGCTCGAATAGTCTGACATAGGAAATCTTTGGTTGTTCTTTGCTGAGCCCTTGAATGGTCGGTTTGGGCCAGAGATAGTCGACAAAACCCTCACCGTGCTTCAGGCAGAGATCGACCATGGCCACAAAGAGGTTTTTATTGATGCCCAGCGCGGTATTGAAGATGGGATCATCCAGCAGCTTGCCATCCAGTTCCGGCAGGGTCGGGTGCATGATCATGCGCGGGATAGGCTGTCCAAGGTCATTGATCCAGATATAACCAATACCCTCATCGTAACGCAGGCTGTTGATGGCCTGAATGGCGTGCTGCTGGGCCTGCTGGAGAGATTGATTGCCATTCCGGTAATGCTGGTATTCTTCGTCAAGGTGGGTAATGGCCAGGGTGATGATGTTTTTTAGTTCCGCTTTACGTCTTTCAATGGTTGTCTTGCGATGGAAAAGGAGACTTTCGTATTCTGTTTCCACGCTCAGTTCGATGGATTTCAGCAGGTCACGGGCATGCTGCTCCTCGGCGCTGGTGATGGCCTGCTCCATCTCTCTCTGGGCAAAGAAAAAGATAGAGATTGCCGTTATGAAAACTGCAAACCCAACGAGTAGCAGGATTTTCGATCGCAGCGACCGGATCAAACGCCTGTCCTCTCGGGGGAAAGCCCCCTTGTAATGACAGTTTTAGTGCCCCCCCCCCTCCGCTTTATACTATAGCAATAAAGAGCCAAAATGCATGAGCTCGGGTGATTGGACAGTGTGTGGTCAAGGGTACTCGGTCGTGGCCGTTTGCCCTTTTGTGTTACTAGGCATGTACCGTTTCGATGTTTGGGATCGGCCAGAGGTGGCTGTTCCCAGATTTAAACCGCTGTCGGCAATCATTCATCAATACAGAAAATGTTTAATTTTTTCCCCTTTCTCGCCAATCTCAGTCATCGCATCGATGCCGATCTTTAAATGACTGTCGGCCCAGTTCTGCGTTACCAGCAAATCCGATTCCTCGGTCTTCACCCCCTCGGGGGTGAGCGGCACATCTGAAACCAGCAGCAGTGCGCCACGCGCGATCATGTTGTAGTGGCCGACGATAAAAATTGTCGCGGTCTCCATGTCGATACCGATGCTGGTCATTTTGATAAGTTTTTGTCGAAATTCCTCATCGTGCTCCCAGAGGCGCCGATTGGTCGAATAAACCACCCCGGTGCGGTAGTCGTGGCCATATTCGAGGATTTTTTCTGAGACGAACTTGTGCAGCTTAAATGATGGTAGCGCCGGAACTTCGGGTGGAAAATAATCGTTGCTGGTTCCCTCGCCACGAATGGCGGCGTTCGGCAGGATGAAGTGGCCGATCTCGGTCGATTTTTTCAACCCGCCGCATTTGCCGAGAAACAGCACCCCTTTTGGTCCGATGGCGCTGAGCAGATCCATAATCGTGGCAGCGTTGGCCGAGCCGATGCCGAAGTTGATAATCGTCAGGCCACTGCTGTTGGTGGCGGCCTGCATCGGTTTGTTCTCCCCTTGGATATCGCAACCGAACATTTCCGCGAACTTCTCGACATAGTGGCGAAAGTTGGTCAGCAGGATGTAGTCGCCGAAGTTTTCCAACGGCATTCCGGTGTAGCGTGGCAGCCAGTTTTTGGTGATCTGCAGGCGGTCGTTCATGTCGTGGTTCCTTTAGCGTAAAAAGATTCAGGGGGATACCTAGAAGGGTAGGTGGTGTTGGCGAATTTATCAAGCGGCGTTTTTTGTCGCTGGGGGGCGCGGTTATCGACCGAAAAGAACCAGTCATTGCCTGTTCATTAGGGTTCGAGCAGTGCTATACTGACCGCTCTTTTGATAAACGCAGTTGGGAGGTAGCTATGTTTTGTCGATCTTTTTGGGTTGTCCTCATTTCTTTGTTTTTGAGCTGCTCACTCGCCTCAGCCCGCGATTTTTCCAAAGTCGAAATCAAAACTGTCAAACTAACCGACAGCCTCTACGTCCTGTTCGGTGCCGGCGGCAATATTGCCATTTCGGTGGGCGATGACGGCGTCTTTATGATCGACGATCAGTTTGCTCCTTTGAGCGATAAAATTCGTACGGCGATCAATAGCATTACCGAGCAGCCGGTCGGTTATGTGCTGAACACCCACTGGCATGGTGATCACACCGGTGGCAACGAGAGTTTCGGCAAGACCGGCGCGGTGCTGGTGGCGCATGAAAATGTCCGTAAGCGGTTGAGCAAAGGACAGTTGATGGAGTTTTTCAACCGTCAGGTGTCACCGGCCCCGCATGGCGCACTCCCGGTGATTACCTTCAGCCGCGATCTGACCTTTCACCTCAACGGCGAAACGATGTCGGTTGTTCACGTCGACCCTGCTCACACCGACGGCGATTCCATCGTCTCTTTTGAACAGGCCAATGTTATCCACATGGGCGATGTTTACTTCAATCAGATGTATCCCTTTATCGATAATGGCTCCGGTGGTTCGGTTTATGGCGTAATCGCAGCAGTGGCGCAGGTGTTGAAAAAGGCTAATCAGGATACCCGTATCATCCCAGGGCATGGGCCGCTTTCGGATCTGGCTGAGCTGAGTTATTACCACGACACGCTGGTGTCGATCCGTGATAGCGTCCGTGACTTGAAACAGAATGGGGCAACGTTGGAATCCGTGGTCGCGGCCAAGCCGACGGCTGCGTTTGATGACATGCTAGGTGGCGGATTTATCCAGCCGGACAAGTTTGTCGAGATTGTTTATCAAAGCTTGAAATGAGCAAACGGGGGATTTGCTGCTGCGAGTCCCCCGTTTGCTGCCAAGTGGCTTGCTTTTCAGCGGAAAACGCGCTAATTTTCCCTTCTTTCGAATGTCCTCTATGTAAGACCGATATCTTTACCGAACTTAAAAAGAACAGGACCTGTCCCATGCGTTATACCCAGTATTTGTTGCCGACCCTCAAAGAAACTCCGGCCGATGCCGAAGTTATCAGCCACCAGCTGATGATGCGCGCCGGTATGATCCGTAAAATCGCCGCCGGCATCTACAGTTATCTGCCCTTCGGCCTGCGCTCGATCCGCAAGATGGAGCAGATCATTCGTGAAGAGATGAACAAGGCCGGAGCCATCGAGTGTCTGATGCCGATGGCCAATCCGGCCGAGCTGTGGCAGGAATCTGGGCGCTGGGAGAAGTACGGCAAGGAGCTGTTGCGCTTCAAGGATCGCAAGGAGACCGACTTTTGCATGGGGCCGACCCACGAAGAGGTGGTGACCGATATCGTCCGCAACACGGTTAATTCCTACAAACAGTTGCCGCTCAACCTGTATCAGATTCAGACCAAGTTCCGCGATGAGATCCGTCCGCGCTTCGGACTGATGCGGGGCCGTGAATTTATTATGAAGGATGCCTACTCCTTCGATCTGGATGATGAAGGCGCCGATAGCTCTTACCAGAAGATGTATCAGGCCTATCGCAACATCTTCCAGCGTTGCGGGCTGAAATTCCGTTCCGTCGAAGCCGACAGTGGTGCCATCGGCGGATCCTTTTCGCACGAGTTTATGGTGCTGGCAGACTCGGGTGAGGACGCTATTGTCTCCTGCGGCAGTTGTGAGTACGCCGCCAACGTCGAAAAGGCCGAGGTGTTGCCACCGCAGCCGATTGCCGCTGTCACTGGTGAGCCGCTCAAGGTTGCCACTCCCGAGTGCCGGACCATTGCCGAGGTTGCCGAGTTTTTGCAGTTGCAAACTTCGCAACTGGTCAAGACCCTGATTGTTGAGACCGATCAGGGCGCTTGTGTTGCGGTGCTGCTGCGTGGTGATCATGAGCTGAATGAAATCAAGCTGAGTCACGTTCTCGGTTGTGACCATCTGGCGATGGCTGATGATGAGCAGGTGCGCAAGGTGACAGGTGCTCCGGTCGGTTATCTCGGTCCGTTGGGCATGAAGCTGAAGATTGTCGCCGATCAGGCGCTGCTGGCAATGAGTAATTTTGTTGTCGGCGCCAATGTGGCCGACGCTCATTACAGCGGCGTCAATCTGGCTGACTTCGCTGTTGAAGAGTTTGCTGATCTGCGTCAGGCTATTACCGGTGATTCCTGCCCCCGTTGTGAATCCGGCAAGTTCGAGATCTGGCGTGGTATTGAAGTTGGGCATGTTTTCAAGCTCGGCACCAAATATTCTGAGGCGATGAATGCCACGGTGCTCGACGATCAGGGGAAATCCCGTCCGTTGGTGATGGGCTGCTATGGCATTGGCGTCGGTCGGACCGTTGCTGCGGCCATTGAGCAAAACCACGACGAATACGGCATGGCCTTGCCGATGCCGTTGGCGCCCTTTCAGGCCTTGGTGTTGATGGTCAATCCGAAAGACGATGCCGTTCGTGAGGCTTCGGAATCCCTTTATCAGCAACTGCTCGATTCGGGTGTTGAAGTGTTGCTCGACGACCGCAAAGAACGGCCTGGGATCAAGTTCAAGGACGCTGATCTGATCGGCATTCCGTTGCGACTGACCGTCGGCGCTCGGACCCTGAAGGAAGGCAATGTCGAGCTGAAGGTCCGCGCTAGTGGTGATATGTCGCTGCTGCCGTTGGGAGATGCCGTCACGGAAGTTCAGCGCCTGGTTGCCGCCGCCCTGGCGAGCTAATTCGGATATTGCCACTGGGACCACGATGAGCGAGCTTAAAATCAATTCCAACGGTTTGTTGAAATTGCCGCTGGCTATTCGTCAGCAACTCGGTCCAGAGCCCCTGGAGGTGCTGTCAAGCTCTCCGGGGCATCTGTTGATCGGTAGGTCTGAACAGGAAAGTGCGGTCCTGTTCAGCGGGGTGTTGGGTGAAATCACCGTTCCTGATCTGCTCTCTTTTTTCAATATGTTCCGTAAAACCGGGATTATTCATTTCGAACTGCAGGGGGGGCGTAAATCGCTCTACTTTCTGCAGGGCGAGATTGTCTATGCCACCAGCACCTTTGCGGCTGAAGATCTGGGGGAGATTCTTTTTTCTCTCGGTAGGGTTGAGCGTGGCGTTCTGCTGAAAATCCGTCAGCAGGTTAGCGACCGGGCCACGCTGGGCAAGTTGTTGGTCGAACAGGGGGTCGTTTCGCCGAAAGATCTCTGGTTGGCGGCCCGCGGCCAGGTTGAGGGCATCATCTATAATGTTGCCGCCGTGCAGCAGGGCGGCTTTTACTTTGAAGACCGGGCGGTTGACCAGGAGCAGATTCTACGCTTGTCGATGAGCACCCAGAACCTCATTCTGGAGGGTTTACGCCGTCAGGATGAAAGTGTCCTGTTCATGCGCAAGATCATCTCTCTTGACTATTTCCCCATTTCCACCGGCAAGCAGCAGGTCGATCTGGGGCATGATGAAGCGCGCTTGTTGCATTCTGCTGAAACCGGGCAGACGAACTCTCGGGATCTGTTCCGCAAGGTTGGGCTTCGCGAGTTTGACGGGATGCGGACCCTGTATACCTTGTTGGAGAAGGGCTTGCTGCGGATGGAGGATGCTCCATCCACCGAGATTGAGGGGACCTTGGGGCAGGTGTTGGTGATCTACAATAGCTTGCTTAAGGTTCTTTATTTGCGCATGATCAAGGAAGGCTGTGATTTTCAGCAGCAAGTCCTTGGTTTTCTTCACGAGCTACCACAACCCTATTCCTTTGTCCTACGCGACATTGAACTGCTGGAGGACGGAACCCTTGACGGGCACCGGATTGTTGCCAATCTGTCCGGGTTGGAAGAGGGTGATCGAGAAAAATTACTGGCTGATTCGTTGTGCGAATTGGTTTTTATGGAAACGATGGCGGTGCGTCGCGAGCTGGATGCCGAACAGGCCCAGCCGTTGATTGCCCGTGTTCAGGAAATAACTGCCCGGGTTCGGGAGTTGGTCGGGAGGACCGAATGAAACAAAGCGCGAGGCAACGTCTAATTTTTGCTCTGGACGTCGATGAGTTTGCCACTGCCGAAAAATGGGTCAGTCAGCTGCAGCAGAATGTCGGTCTGTTTAAAATCGGCAAGCAACTGTTTACCAAGTGTGGCCCGCAGGTGGTGCAGATGGTGCAGGACCGTGGCGGTGAGGTTTTCCTCGACTTGAAATACCATGACATTCCCAATACCGTAGCCAAGGCGGCGGTTGAGGCCTGCAAATTGGGCGTGCAGATGTTCAATGTCCACGCTTTGGGTGGCTTGGAGATGATGCAGCAAACCGTCGAGGAAGTCGACGCTTACTGTGCTTCTGCCGGCATCCAGCGGCCGATCATGCTGGCGGTGACAATTTTGACTTCGTCGACCGAAGAGACGCTGCGCGGGGTCGGTATTGATCGGCCGGTTACCGAGATGGTGCCGCGCCTGGCTGAGCTGGCCAAGCAGGCCGGTTTTGATGGCGTGGTCGCTTCGCCGCAAGAAATTGGTTTGATTCGCGCTGCCTGCGGTGAGGATTTCCAGATTGTGACCCCCGGGGTTCGGCCGAGCTTTGCCTCGCTGGATGATCAAAAACGGGTCACCACTCCGGCTGATGCCATCTCCGCAGGAGCAACAGCTCTGGTTATCGGTCGGCCGATTTCTGCCGCCGCCGATCCTCTCGAGGCTGCGGGGAAAATTCTCGCTGAGATCGAAAGTGCATTGGAAAACTGATGGCGGATTATCTTTACGGCGTCAACCCGGTTCGTGAAGCCTTAAGTGGTGAGGGGCGCAAACCGCTCGAGTTATTGTTGGCCAGCGGTGAACGCTCGGCCCGTCTGGAAGAGCTGATCGAACTGGCTAAAAAGCAGCAGCTGAAAACTGTTTTTCGCGAACGCCGCGATCTCGACCGGTTGGCTGGTAACAGTCATCATCAGGGCGTGCTGCTGCGTCTTGAACCGTTCGACTACGCCGATCTTGGTGACTTACTGGGCGCATGGCGAAATAGCGGTCGCAGTGCTTTTTTTCTGTTGCTTGATGGCATCACCGATCCACATAACTTTGGTGCGATCCTGCGTAGCGCCGAAGTCGCTGGTTGCCATGGGGTGATTGTTGCTAAGGATCGAGCCTGCTCGGTGACGCCGGTGGTGGAAAAGACCGCTGCTGGCGCCTTGACCTATCTCCCCCTTTGTCAGGTGACCAATCTCTCCCGTGCCATGGAAGGGCTGAAAAAAGAAGGTGTCTGGTGTTATGGCTTAGCCGGCGAAGAAGGGGCGGAGAATCTCTATGCCTCCAACCTGAGCGGAAATCTGGCGCTGGTGGTTGGCAGCGAAGGGAAGGGCCTGCGGGAGAACATCCGCAAGCACTGCGATGGTCTGCTGGCGATTCCGATGCACGGGCAGGTCAATTCTCTTAATGCCTCGGTGGCGGCTGCGGTGGCACTGTTTGAGGTTGTCCGGCAGTCCGGATAAGCGCATGCCGTCGGTCAGCTGCGGCTGAGCAGTAATTGCTGCAGCGATCTGTTATATTTATTGCTATTGTGGAAATTGTTTTTCTTAAGGGGGTTGTCTTATGTTGCGATTTATACAGCTTATTCTCATGGTTCTGCTGGTCTCTCTCCTATGTGGCTGTTTGTCGCCGCGGTCGAAGTCTCCGGATGATCGGCGGACGACTATCGATTACATGAGTCAGTCAACCTTGACCAAGCTCTATCAGCAGCGCCCGGCTGCGCGTGACAATATTAATCGTGCTGATGGCTACGCCGTTTTCAGTAATATTAACGCCCAGTATTTCTTTGTTGGCGGCGGCGGCGGCTACGGAGTTGCGGTAAGTCAGGGTGCCGGCCAGAAAACCTATATGAAGATGGCGCAGATCGATCTCGGTCTTGGCCTTGGTGTACAGGATATCCGCGTGATTTTTGTTTTCCATAGCACCAATGCGCTGGACACTTTTATCAACAGTGGTTGGGAGTTTGGTGGCCAGGCCGATCTCGCCGTCAAGGCTGAAGACAAGGGCGCTTCGGCGACGGGTGAAGTTTCGATTAGTTCCGAAATCGACATGTACACCTTGAGCGCATCGGGTCTGATGGCGAAAATCAATCTGTCCGGTAGTAAATACTGGAAAGATGCGTCGTTGAACTAATCGCCGCAAAAAGGGCCTGCCGATAGGTGTCGGCAGGCCCTTGGATGAGCGTTGTTTGTCCGTTTGTTGTGCTGCGAATCATCTCAACCAAGGGCCGGGCTCTTCGGCCTTCTTTACCTGTCTTATTTTTCTGACATCCTTTTCTTTACTCCATATTTGGTCTATATGCATGCAAGAATGCTTGACATGGGTTCGCCATATGTTTAGCTTTCGAGTTTGATAGCTGCCAATTATTGTTGAGTTGCTGGGTTTTTTTAGCCGCTTGCGTTTTGAGGGCCATTAAGCAAATTAGCTCAAAGGTGTCGTGTGAAGATTAAACTGACAACAAAATTTACCTTTGTGACCGGGCTGGTTCTGTTAAGCATCATGCTGGTGTTTTCCTTTTACAATATCAGGACGCTGGAAAGGCTCTGGCTTGAAGATACGTTGCGCGAGGTGGATGCACTAGGGGAGACGATCATCAGCAGTACCCACCATCAGATGCTTGCCGATCACCGGCAGCGGGCTTTTCAGATGATCGAGGAAGTTGCCCGACAGGACGGCATAGAGCGTATTCGCCTCTTCAATAAGGTCGGGATTATTGGTTTTTCAACGATGAAGCAGGAAGAGGGACAAAAAGTCGACTTGGGGGCCGAGGCCTGTAACGGTTGTCATCGCGGCAAGGGTGGGGCGCAGTTTACCCCTGAGGGGACGGTGTCTAATTCCTCTACTGCGACCCGCAGCCGGTTTTTCACCAATGCCGACGGAGCCAAGATCCTCGGTGTGACCCGGGAAATTAAGAATCTGCGCAGCTGTTCGACCGCCGCCTGTCATGTGCATAAGGACGATTCGGCGGTTTTGGGGATTCTCGATGTTCAGGTGACTTTGGCCGGAATGCAGGCAACACTGGACAGTTATAAGAAAAGTGTCATCGCCTTTACCTTTTTTTTGCTCTGCCTGCTTGGTTTATGTCTTTCGGTTTTGACGCAAAAATTTGTCAACCAACCGGTTGCCGACCTGCTTGAACATACCGGCAAACTCGGCAGTGGGGATTACAGCTCCAGGATTGGAACTGTGCGAAACGATGAGCTGGGGGACCTCTCCAACGCTTTTGATGCTATGGCGCAGAATCTTGAAGAAGCGCATTCTGAACTTAAGGAGTGGGGGGCGACCCTGGAATCGAAGGTTGTTCAACGGACTGAAGAGTTGCAGAGTATGCAGGCGCAATTGATCAAATCGGCCAAGCTGGCCTCGTTGGGCGAATTGGTCGCCGGGATTGCCCATGAGATCAATAATCCATTGTCGGGAATCCTGCTGTTTTCATCTTTAGCGAACAAACATAAAAATGTTGATCCCGAACTGCGCAAAAATCTGCAAGTCATCCAAAACGAAACACAGCGATGTTCGCAGATCGTGCAGGGTTTGCTCGAGTTTTCACGGTCATCGGTGCCGGAAAAGCAGCTCACCTCCTTGCATGGTTTAATTGATGAAACCATCGGTTTGATTGCGCAGCAGCCAATTGCGCAGAATGTCCGTTTTGCCAAGTCCTTCAGTTCAGAGTTGCCAATGGTGCAGATTGACAATGGTCAGATTCGCCAGGTTTTTATGAACCTGATCATGAATGCCTGTCAGGCTATGCCGATGGGGGGGACCTTGACCCTGAGCACCGTATTGCGGGATGAGTTTGCTGTTGCCTCCGTCTCTGATACCGGTATTGGGATTGAAGAGCAGCAGCTGATTAATGTGTTCGATCCCTTTTACACCACAAAAGAACGTGATGGCACTGGGCTGGGACTTTCAGTCTCTTACGGGATTATTGACAATCATGGTGGTCAGATTGAGGTTGAAAGTTGCCTCGGCAAGGGCACAACGTTCACCGTTTGGTTGCCAATCACGCCTGTCGGTTGAGTGGCAAGCGCGATGATGGCCTGCTTGGAGCACGGTATCTGCTTGGCGGGGGGAGGCATGTTCGCCCCGTTTTTTTAGCCTCGGCGGGGGCAGTAAAAATATAGCGGACGATTGAAGCTTTTCCGCGCATTATTATTCTTACGTTTTTTCCCGCTTAGCGCTTGACAAGTTGTGGCCCGATGCACTATAAAATCGTCGCCCCCAAACGTGCGGAAAAAGAGACAAGTTTGACAAATTTTTTTTCTTGCAATCAAAGTTTTCATGGGGTATAAGTCTCCGTCTTGTGCTGGCGTAGCTCAACTGGTAGAGCACCTCACTTGTAATGAGGATGTTGCGGGTTCAATTCCTGTCGCCAGCTCCATATTGGAGTCGACGGGCACAGCCCGGAAGATAGAATAAAAAGAAGTCCCCTGGAGGGGTTCCCGAGTGGCCAAAGGGATCAGACTGTAAATCTGACGTCGTAGACTTCGGAGGTTCGAATCCTCCCCCCTCCACCATTTACAACTTGCCGGATGAAGCCCGGTTGCTGTGCCCCAGGAGGCCGAGAGGTCGTGTGAACTGGAGCAGGGTCGCGCATAGTCCTTCTCCGCAAAGAAAAAGACAAACGGTAGGGTTTGGCGGGAATAGCTCAGCTGGCTAGAGCATCAGCCTTCCAAGCTGAGGGTCGCGGGTTCGAATCCCGTTTCCCGCTCCATGCCCTCTCCGCAGGAAAAGATGTAGGCCCTCATAGCTCAGTTGGTAGAGCGCATCCTTGGTAAGGATGAGGTCACCAGTTCAAATCTGGTTGAGGGCTCCACTTTCCAGTGGAGGTTTTTGTGTTTATACTTAGTGGCTTGATAGTCACGTAAAAACAAAATTAACAACAGACGCTACAGAAAACAAAGGGAGGATTAGCATGGCCAAGGAAAAATTTGACAGGTCAAAGCCGCACGTCAATATCGGGACTATCGGTCACGTTGACCACGGCAAGACCACTCTGACCGCAGCGATCACCAAAGTTCTGGCTGAGCAGTCAGGCTCTGGTATCGTCAAGGCGTTTGATCAGATTGATAACGCTCCAGAAGAACGTGAGCGCGGAATCACCATCGCAACTGCCCACGTTGAGTACGAGACTGAGAACCGTCACTACGCTCACGTTGATTGCCCGGGTCACGCTGATTACGTTAAGAATATGATCACTGGTGCTGCGCAGATGGACGGCGCTATCCTGGTCGTTTCCGCTGCCGATGGCCCGATGCCACAGACCCGTGAGCACATCCTGCTCGCCCGTCAGGTTGGTGTCCCGGCGATGGTCGTGTTCCTGAACAAAGCCGACATGGTTGACGACGAAGAGCTCCTTGAGCTGGTCGACATGGAAATTCGTGAACTGCTTTGTTCTTACGACTTTCCTGGTGACGATATTCCGATCATTGCGGGTTCGGCTCTGGCCGCCCTTGAAGGTCGTGATGACGAAATCGGCAAGAACAAAGTTCTCGAGCTGATGGCTGCGGTTGATGAGTATATCCAGCAGCCTGAGCGTGCGATCGACAAGCCTTTCTTGATGCCGATTGAAGACGTCTTCTCGATCTCCGGTCGTGGTACCGTTGCCACCGGTCGTGTCGAGCGCGGCATCATCAAGGTTCAGGAAGAAGTTGAGATCGTCGGCATGAAAGACACCGCCAAGACTGTCGTTACTGGTGTTGAGATGTTCCGCAAGCTGCTCGATCAGGGTCAAGCTGGCGATAACGTCGGCATCCTGTTGCGTGGCCTGAAGCGTGAAGAGATTGAGCGTGGTCAGGTTCTGGCTAAGCCGGGCAGCATCACCCCGCACACCAAGTTCAAGGCTGAGGGTTATATCCTGACCAAAGAAGAGGGTGGCCGTCATACCCCGTTCTTCAAGGGTTATCGTCCTCAGTTTTATTTCCGGACCACTGACGTGACCGGTATTGTCACTCTGCCTGAAGGCGTAGAGATGGTCATGCCTGGCGACAACATCGCTATGGTTGTTGACCTGATCACCCCGATCGCAATGGATGATGGTCTGCGTTTTGCTATCCGCGAAGGTGGCCGTACTGTCGGCGCCGGCGTGGTTAGTGCAATCGTAGAGTGATCCAGTAACACTTTGTGAGACACTTCCTCCCGGCTTTGTCGGGAGGAAATCTTGAGGTAAGCGCTATGCGTGATATCGTAACCCTCGCTTGTACCGAGTGCAAGCAGCGGAACTATACCACCACAAAAAACAAGAGAAATACTCCGGATAAATTGGAGTTCAATAAGTACTGTCGTTTTTGTCGTAAGCACACTCCGCACAAGGAAACAAAGTAAGCGGAAGTCTGCTGTGTATGTAGGTTTATCGTAGGCCAGTAGCTCTAATGGCTAGAGCACCGGATTCCAAATCCGGGTGTTGGGGGTTCGAATCCCTCCTGGCCTGCCAAACTTAATGAACTACACCTCTTAACAGAGGCCGAGGGACCGATGATTGGAAAAACAAACGAGTTTCTTGCCAACGTAAAAGCCGAGCTGAACAAGGTAACTTGGCCAGCTAAGAAGGATGCATACGCTTCTACTCTGGTTGTTATCGTTCTGGTTATGCTTTCTGCGGTTTTCCTGGGTGGTGTCGACATAGTCCTTTCGCGCCTGATTCGTCTGATCCTCGGTTGAGGAGAAAGAGGTACTTACCATGTCGATGAAATGGTACGGCGTGCATACCTATTCCGGGTATGAAAATAAAGTTAAGCTCAGCCTCGAGGAACGTATCCGTTCCAATGAAGTTGAGGAGTTTTTTGAGGAAGTTCTTATCCCGGCAGAAACCGTGGTTGAGATGCGGAAGGGTGAGCGTAAAACCTCGACCCGGAAGTTTTTCCCCGGTTATATTCTGGTGCGGATGGATTTGAACGACGAGACCTGGCATGTTGTGACCGGTACCGCAAAGGTAACCGGCTTTGTTGGCGGTGGTCAAAATCCACCGGCGATTCCTGACGCAGAAGTGGATAAAATCACTAACCGGATGGAAGAGGGTGTCGAGAAGCCGAAACCGAAGGTTGAATTTGAGGTAGGTGAGACTGTCCGTGTGGTTGATGGTCCGTTTCTTAACTTCACTGGTTTGGTGGAAGATGTACGTCCCGATCGTGGGACTTTGAAAGTTATGGTCAGTATTTTTGGTCGGGTAACCCCGGTTGAACTTGAATTTATCCAGGTAGAAAAAACCAGCTAAACAGGTTGGTATGAACGTTACGTTCGTTTAAGGAGTCAGTAATGGCCAAGAAGATTATTGGACAGATCAAACTGCAGATACCTGCTGGCAAGGCGAACCCTTCGCCGCCAGTTGGCCCCGCTCTCGGTCAGCACGGGGTTAATATCATGGAATTCTGCAAGGCATACAACGCTAAAACTCAGGACCAGGATGGTCTGATCATCCCTGTCGTGATCACCGTTTACGCCGACCGTTCCTTCACCTTTATCACCAAGACTCCACCAGCAGCTGTGCTGTTGTTGCGTGCTGCCAAACTGAAAAAAGGTTCTGGCGTGCCAAACAAGGAGAAGGTTGGTAAGGTGACTGAAGATCAGGTGTTAGAAATCGCTCGCTTGAAGATGCCTGACCTCAATGCCTTCTCGGAAGAGGCCGCGGTCCAGACCATCAAAGGGACTGCGCGCAGCATGGGAATTGAAATCGCTTAAAGACGGCGACCAGTGGAGATAGATCATGGCAACAGGTAAAAATATCAAAAAAGCGAAAGAAACGATCGATCGTTCCCAGCTCTATGGACTCGAGGACGCTCTTGAGCTCATCAAGCAGGGCGCTTTCGCCAAGTTTGATGAAACTGTCGACGTCAGCGTGCGTCTCGGTGTTGACCCCCGTAAGTCCGACCAGATGATTCGCGGCGCTGTCGTGCTGCCGAATGGTTTGGGTAAGACGGTTCGCGTCCTGGTTTTCGCCAAGGGTGAAAAAGCTCAGGAAGCTGAAGCTGCCGGTGCTGATTTTGTCGGTGCAGACGACTTGGCTGAAAAGATCCAAGGTGGCTGGTTCGATTTCGATACCGCAATTGCCTCCCCTGATATGATGGGTGTTGTTGGTAAGATCGGTCGCGTTCTTGGACCGCGTGGTCTGATGCCGAACCCCAAGGTCGGTACGGTTACCATGGATATTGCCAAGGCCGTACAGGAAGCCAAGTCGGGTAAGATTGAATATCGCGTCGAAAAAGCCGGTATTATCCATGCTCCCGTCGGTAAGATTTCCTTTGATGCCGACAAGCTCAAGGAAAATATCCTGTCTTTGATGGACGTATTGATCAAAGCCAAGCCGTCGGCTGCCAAGGGGACCTATCTAAAGAAGATTACCCTCTCCAGCACCATGGGCGCAGGGATTAATCTTGATGTAGCACAACTTCAGGCTCTGCTCAAATAACCGATTCGCGGTTTTTGATGTAGATACAGGCTCAAGGTCAAAGACAGCAGGTATGCTCGTCATTTAATGGTCAAACCACCTGCCGAGGCTGATGGAACTGTGACGACTTTGTCGTTTCCCTTCACCTTGACTTGAGCGGGATGAAAATCCCAAGATCTTAACGAAAGGAGGAGAAACGTTGAATAGAACCGAGAAAGAACAGTTTGTTCAAGAGTTGGCTGGCCAACTCCAGGATACCCCGGCAACTTTTCTGGCCGATTATCGTGGTATCAACGTCGAGCAGGCAACCCAGTTACGGCGTGAGTTGACTCAAGCTGGCGTTCGCTATCGGGTTGTCAAAAACAACCTGCTGAAACTTGCGGCTAAAGGAACAACAGCTGAAGGGCTACAGGACTTCTGTGCTGGACCAACCGCAATCGCCATGTCTGGTGCCGATCCGGTTGCCCCGGCTAAAATCCTTAGCAAATTTGCCAAGGATGTTGAGGCCTTTGAGCTGAAAGCTGGCGTACTCAGTGGTAAGCTTCTATCTGTTGCTGATATCTCAGCACTGGCAGATCTGCCGAGCCGCGAAGAACTGCTGGCTAAGGCACTGAGCTGTATGAATGCACCGGTGACCAACTTTGTTGGTACGATGGCTGCGATTCCGCGCTCGCTGGTACAGGTCCTTAACGCAATCGGCGAAAATAAGGCTGCCTAAAAACAGCACGAATTTAAACACAACGTATTGAAAAACACATATATCGGAGGATAAGATGGCTGAAGTAACTAAAGAACAGGTCGTAGAATTTATTGAGAACATGACTGTTCTTGAAATGTCTGAGTTTGTTAAAGAGCTCGAAGAGAAGTTCGGTGTTTCTGCTGCTGCACCGGTAGCTGTTGTTGCTGCTGCAGCTGGCGGCGGTGAAGCTGCTGCCGAGAAGGATGAGTTTGATGTTGTTCTGACCGCCATTGGCGAGAAGAAAATCAACGTCATCAAGGTTGTTCGTGCAATCACCGGTCTCGGCCTCAAAGAAGCTAAAGAGCTTGTTGACGGCACACCGAACACTGTTAAAGAAGCTGTTTCGAAGGATGAAGCTGCTGATCTTCAGAAGCAACTGGAAGAAGCTGGCGCCAGCGTGGAGCTGAAGTAGTCACTTTTCCACATAGTAAAACTTTAGCCAGGGTCGCCTTGTGCGGCCTTGGCTATTCTCGTTATCAGCCCTGGTGGCAACGCCGGGGCGGAACTGTCTGTTGGCCCTGGCGTTTGACAAGTCACAAGTGCAGCTTGTGACCATCCAGGAATTGTCTGTTATTCCACGGCCTTAGGATGTCTGGCTCGGCACCAGCGTGGGTTGTCATTGTAGTTGACATCCTGTGATCCTGAACCGAAGGAGAAATCATGGCCTATTCGTTTGCGAATAATCCGCTCCTCAGGAAGCACTTCGCGAAGGTTAGCAATATCATTGATATTCCTAACCTTATCGATATCCAAAAAACTTCCTATAAACGTTTTCTACAGGCGGATCTGCCATCCTCGGCGCGTAAGCCGAGTGGATTAGAAGCAGTATTTCGTTCTGTTTTTCCAATTCGCGATTTTAGCGATACCTGTTCCATGGAGTATGTCTCTTATGGTTTGGGTACGCCTAAGTACGATGTTGAGGAATGTCACCAGCGTGGCATGACCTACGCTGCACCAATTAAGGTGAAAGTGCGCTTGGTCACCTGGGATGTGGATAAGGAATCCGGCACTCAGTCGATCCGCGACATCAAAGAACAGGAAGTTTATTTCGGTGAAATTCCGTTGATGACGGAAAACGGCACATTTATCATCAATGGCACCGAGCGGGTTATCGTCAGTCAGTTGCATCGCTCTCCCGGTGTTTTCTTTTCCCACGACAAGGGAAAGAGTCACTCGAGCGGCAAGATCCTGTTTAATGCCCGGATCATCCCGTATCGTGGCTCCTGGCTTGATTTCGATTTTGATCATAAAGATATTCTTTTTGTTCGGATCGACCGTCGGCGTAAGTTGCCGGCAACCGTATTGCTCAAGGCTCTCGGCTATACCACCGAAGAACTTCTCAAGTATTATTATGAGCTTGAAGAGATTCATTGGGACGGTAATGCTTACAGCAAGGCGATCAACTATGATCTTCTGAGCGGCCAGCGGGCCAGTAGTGATGTTGTCTCCGCCGGCGGCGAAGTCCTGGTCAAGGCAAACCGCAAGTTCACTCGTGCAGCGATGCGCAAGATGAAAGAAGAGAACGTCGAGTCGATTCCATTGGCGGTTGAGGGTTTGGTCGGTAAGGTCGTGGCCAACGACATCGTTGATGAATCAACCGGTGAGGTTATCCTTGAGTGTAATGGTGAACTGACCGAGGGCAAGCTAGAAGAGCTGCGCGATAAAGGGATTAATGATTTTACCCTGCTCTTTATTGATAATCTCTATGTTGGTTCTTACCTGAGCGATACCCTTAGGGTTGATAAGGTCGAGACCTCGGATGATGGCATCATCGAGATTTTCCGTCGTCTGCGCCCTGGTGATCCGCCAACAATTAAAACGGCGACCACTCTGTTTGAAAGTCTTTTCTTCAACCCTGATCGCTATGACATTTCGGCGGTTGGCCGTTTGAAGTTGAATCACAAGCTCAAGTTGGATAGCCCTCTCGAACTGTCGACCTTGACCAAGGAGGACATCCTCGAAGTTGTGCGCTACTTGATCGACCTGCGTAACGGCAAGGGCAATATCGATGATATTGACCACCTTGGTAATCGTCGTGTCCGTGCTGTTGGTGAACTGCTCGAAAATCAGTATCGGGTCGGTCTGGTACGGATGGAGCGGGCCATCAAGGAGCGGATGAGTCTACAGGACGTCGATAGTTTGATGCCGCATGACTTGATCAATTCCAAACCGGTTTCGGCTGTTGTTAAGGAATTCTTCGGTTCTTCACAGCTGTCGCAGTTTATGGATCAGACCAATCCGCTCTCGGAAGTCACGCACAAGCGTCGTCTTTCCGCTCTCGGACCGGGTGGTTTGACCCGTGAGCGTGCCGGTTTCGAAGTTCGTGACGTTCATCCGACCCACTATGGCAGGGTTTGTCCGATTGAGACACCTGAGGGTCCGAACATCGGCCTGATAGCGTCGCTATCAACCTATGCCCGGATCAACGAGTACGGTTTTGTTGAAACGCCTTACCGGATCGTAAAAGACGGCCAGGTAACCAACGAGATCAATTACTTCTCGGCATTGCAGGAAGAGGGCCATGCCATCGCTCAGGCGAATGCCCCGATCGATGACAATGGTATCTTCATCAATGAGCTGGTTAACGTTCGTAAGACCGGCGAATTCCTGCTGCTGCCGCCAGATCAGATTGATCTGATGGACGTGTCGCCGAAACAGATTGTTTCGGTTGCCGCTGCGTTGATTCCATTTTTGGAAAACGATGACGCCAACCGTGCGCTGATGGGTTCCAATATGCAGCGTCAGGCGGTACCATTGTTGCGTGCTGATGCGCCATTGGTTGGTACCGGCATGGAGCGGATTGTTGCTCACGACTCTGGTAACTCGGTTGTAGCACGACATAATGGTGTGGTTGAAAACGTCGATGCGGGACGGATCGTTGTCCAGATTGATGATGCGGATATGGATGAGACCGGTACCGGTGTCGACATCTATAACCTGCTGAAGTTCAGCCGTTCCAACCAGAATACCTGTATCAATCAGAAGCCGATTGTCAAAGTCGGTGATCGGATCAAAAAAGGTGACGTTATTGCCGATGGTCCTTCCACCCAATGGGGTGAGTTGGCACTGGGGCAGAACGTGCTGGTTGCTTTCATGCCTTGGCATGGGTACAACTTTGAGGATTCGATCCTGATCTCAGAGAAGCTGGTACAGGATGACCGCTACACTTCGATTCATATCGAGGAGTTCGAGTGTGTTGCCCGCGATACCAAGCTTGGAAAAGAAGAGATCACCGACGATATCCCTAACCTCGGCGAGGATGCCTTGCGCAACCTGGACGAGTCGGGAATCATCCGCATTGGTGCCAGCGTCAAGCCGAGCGACATTCTGGTCGGTAAGATCACTCCGAAAGGCGAGACGCAACTCTCTCCTGAAGAGAAACTGCTGCGGGCTATCTTTGGCGAAAAAGCTGGTGATGTTCGCGATACCTCGCTGCGTGTGCCGCCGGGTGAAGAGGGTGTCGTTATCGGTGCCCGGGTTTTCTCCCGCAAAGGCTCCGACAAAGATGCTCGGACTGAGCAGATTGAAGGGCGCGAGATCGATAAGTTGCTCAAAGATCAGGATGATGAGATTCGTATTTTGCGGACCTCGACTCGCCACATGATCCGCGCTCTGCTCAATGGGCTGACTTCGGCGGTTTCAATTGAGGACGAAGAAGGCAATGTCCTGCTGGCGAAGAAACGTAAGATTACTGAAGAGACATTCGATGGTGTCCCCTTCAGTCGGTTGAGAGAAATCTCTGTCTCTGGTGATGCTGAAACGGAAGAAAAGGTCAGTGACCTGCTCAACCGTCTGGCAGAGCGGGAGCAGTTGATTTCTGCTGTGTTCGAAGACAAGATTGATAAGTGCAAGCGCGGCGATGACCTGCCTCCGGGCGTTATTAAAATGGTCAAGGTCTATATTGCTATCAAGCGTAAGTTGCAAGTTGGTGATAAAATGGCCGGTCGTCACGGTAATAAGGGTGTTCTCTCGCGGATTCTGCCGCAGGAAGACATGCCGTATATGGCGGATGGTACCCCGGTTGAGTTGGTTCTTAACCCGCTGGGTGTTCCTTCACGGATGAACGTCGGTCAGATTCTCGAAATCCACCTCGGTCTTGCCGCACGTGGACTTGGGAATCAGATCCAGAAGGTTCTCAATGAGCAATATTCTGAGCAGGCACTCAAGCAGCAGCTCAAGGATGCCTACCAGGATAAAGAGTTGGATGGTTTCATTGATGCCCTCAACGAAGACGACCTGAAGGTTCTTGCTCGTCGTCTTGAGCGTGGTGTGCCGATGGCCTCCCCGGTGTTTGAAGGGGTTGCTGAGGAGCAGATGAAAGCGGAGATGGCTCGGACCGGATTCAGCACCAGTGGTCAGATGACCCTGTATGATGGTTTGACTGGTGACGCTTTCAAGGAACAAGTTACCGTCGGTATTATGTATATACTGAAACTGCACCACTTGGTTGATGATAAGATTCATGCTCGCTCGATTGGTCCCTACAGTTTGGTCACCCAGCAACCGCTTGGTGGTAAGGCTCAGTTCGGTGGTCAGCGTCTCGGTGAGATGGAGGTTTGGGCAATGGAGGCCTATGGTGCTGCACACGCACTGCAGGAGTTCCTTACTGTCAAATCGGATGATGTCGCCGGTCGGACGCGGATCTACGAAGCAATCGTCAAGGGAAAACACACCCTCGAAGCTGGTTTGCCTGAATCCTTCAATGTTCTTATTAAGGAATTGCAGGCACTCTGTCTCGACGTTGATTTGCTGGAGGAAGAGGGCTGATTCAAGCCCTCTGACTGGCGGCCATTTGGCCAGGCTTTATAAGAAGCGGAACACTCATCCTACAAGGAGGATGCGTCTTGGAAGATATCTTCAGTCTCTTTGAGCGCCCGAAAGATCCATTGAGCTTTAACGCAATCCAGCTATCGCTGGCATCGCCGGAAAAGATCCGTGAGCGCTCTTTCGGAGAAGTAAAAAAGCCGGAAACCATCAACTACCGGACATTTAAGCCGGAACGTGATGGGCTGTTCTGCGCAAAAATCTTTGGTCCAACCAAGGATTATGAATGTAACTGTGGCAAGTATAAGCGGATGAAGCACCGCGGCATTGTCTGTGAGAAATGCGGCGTTGAAGTCATCCCGAGCAAGGTTCGCCGTGAACGTCTGGGTCATATCGATCTGGCCTGTCCGGTAGCGCATATCTGGTTCCTTAAGTCACTGCCGAGTCGCATCGGTGCGCTGATCGACATGACCCTCAAGGATCTGGAAAAGGTCCTCTATTTTGAGGCTTATGTGGTTCTGGATGCCGGTGATACCGGGTTGATTAAGGGTCAGCTGTTGCCGGAAGACAAATATTCCGAAGCGATGGACGAGTTTGCCGGGCAGTTTGTTGCCGGGATGGGCGCCGAAGCGATCCGTGAACTGCTCTCTCAAATTGAATTGGTCGAAGAGAGTCAGCAGCTGCGGATCGAGATGAAAGAGGCGACCAGCGAAGCGAAGCGGAAGAAGGTTTCCAAACGCCTCAAGGTCATCAACTCTTTCCGTCAGAGTGGTAATCGTCCCGAATGGATGATCCTTGAGACCATCCCGGTGCTGCCGCCAGAATTACGTCCACTGGTGCCACTCGATGGTGGTCGCTTTGCAACATCTGATCTGAACGATCTCTATCGCCGTGTTATCAACCGTAATAACCGTTTGAAGCGGTTGATTGAGCTGCGCGCACCGGAAGTCATCATTCGCAACGAAAAGCGGATGTTGCAGGAAGCCGTTGATGCTCTGTTTGACAACGGCCGTCGTGGTCGGGCTATTACTGGCCCGAGCAAACGTCCATTGAAATCACTGTCCGATATGCTCAAAGGTAAGGGCGGTCGTTTCCGCCAGAACCTCCTCGGTAAGCGGGTTGATTATTCTGGTCGTTCGGTTATCGTTGTCGGGCCGGAACTGAAGCTGCATCAGTGTGGTTTGCCGAAGAAGATGGCCCTCGAGCTGTTCAAGCCTTTTATCTATCAAAAGCTTGAAGAGCGAGGTCTCTCGACCACCGTCAAGAGCGCCAAGAAGATGGTTGAGAAGGAAAAGCCCGAGGTTTGGGACGTGCTCGAAGAGGTTATCAAGGAGCACCCGGTTATGCTTAACCGGGCACCAACCCTGCACCGTCTTGGTATCCAGGCTTTTGAGCCGGTCCTGATTGAGGGCAAAGCAATTCAGTTGCACCCGTTGGTCTGTACTGCGTTTAACGCTGACTTTGACGGTGACCAGATGGCCGTTCACTTGCCACTTTCGATCGAAAGTCAGATCGAGGCACGGGTGTTGATGATGTCGACCAACAACATCCTCTCGCCGGCCAGTGGTAAGCCGATTATCGTTCCTTCGCAGGATATGGTTCTCGGTCTTTACTACATGACCCGTGAGCGTCCCTTCGTCGCAGGTAGCGGTAAAATCTTTGCAAACCAGGCCGAGGTGCGGATGGCGTTTGACGCCGGTGTCGCCGATTTGCAGGCCGGAATAAAGGTCCGCATGTCTCCTGAACTGGGAGCGCCGGATGAGTTGATAGCGACAACGGTCGGACGTATTTTGTTGCGCGATGTTGTCACAACCCTGATCCCCTTTAGCCACGTCAACATGGTCATGGGCAAGAAGCAGGTTGCTGATTTGATTGATGTCAGTTTCCGACTTGCCGGTAATAAAGAGACGGTCATCCTGGCAGATAAGATTAAGGAGACCGGTTTTCGCTATTCAACAATGGCCGGTGTTTCGATCTGTCTCGATGATATGGAGATTCCGGAAACCAAGGAAGCTCGGATCAAGGTCTCGTCTGAAGAGGTTAAGGATATTCAGCAGCAATACACTGAGGGTCTGATTACCGATGGCGAACGCTACAACAAGGTCATCGATATCTGGGCCAAGTGTACGGAAGATATTGCCGGCACCATGCTGGGGAATATTGCGGTTGATAGGATCAAGTCAGAAAATGGTGAAGTGGTCGAGGTTTCGTCCTTTAACGCAATCCACATGATGGCTGACTCCGGTGCTCGGGGTTCCGCTCAGCAGATTCGTCAGCTGGCTGGTATGCGGGGTTTGATGGCCAAGCCGGATGGCTCGATCATCGAAACTCCGATCACGGCGAACTTTCGTGAGGGTCTGACAGTTCTGCAGTACTTCATTTCGACGCACGGTGCGCGTAAAGGTTTAGCTGATACCGCGCTGAAAACTGCAAACTCAGGTTACTTGACACGACGTCTGGTAGATGTCGCTCAGGATGCGATCATTACCGAGGCGGATTGCGACACCCTTGATGGGATCGAAGTTTCTTCGCTGACTGAAGGTGGCGAAGTTATTGAGCGTCTTGGTGACCGGATTCTTGGTCGCGTGGCGCTGGATGATATTGTTGATCCGATTACTGATGAGTTGCTGGTTGAAGCTAACCAGTTGATTGATGAGGAACTGGTCACCAAGGTCGAAGAGGCAGGGATCGAGAGAATTAAGATCCGCTCGGTTCTTACCTGTAAGAGTCGTCGTGGTATCTGTGGTCTTTGTTACGGTCGTGATCTGGCCCGTGGTCACTTGGTCAACCTTGGTGAGGCAGTTGGTGTTATTGCTGCTCAGTCGATCGGTGAGCCAGGAACCCAGCTGACGATGCGGACCTTCCACATCGGTGGTACTGCGTCGCGACGTGCTGAGAAAACAGCTCTTGAGGCACGCTTTGATGGTCAGCTTAAATTTCTCAACCTGATCACGGTTGACGACGCCAATGGCTTCCCGGTTGTTATGAACCGTAAGGGCGAGGTGGCCGTTGTTGACAGTACTGGCCGCGAGAAGGAACGTTACGCGGTTGTTTACGGTGCTCGCTTAACTCGACACGAGGGTGGCGAGGTCGCCGGTGGTGATGTGCTGGCCGAGTGGGACCCCTACACTGTTCCGATTATCACCGAGGTTGGTGGTACGGTCCATTATGGTGACATCGCCGAAGGGGTCACCATGGAAGAGCAGGTTGACGAAGTCACCGGCCTTTCCCGTAAGGTTGTCGTTGAAGCAAAATCGGCCGAGAAGCGTCCACGAATCACCCTGAAAGGTGAGGATGGTAAGGCCGCTAAGTTGCCGAATGGGGCTCCTGCTCGTTACATGTTGCCGGTTGGCGCGAACATCTCCGTTGAGGAGGGCGCAGTGATTCATGGCGGTGCCATCCTGGCCAAGATTCCGCGTGAAACCACCAAGACCAAGGATATCACCGGTGGTCTGCCGCGGGTTGCCGAACTTTTCGAGGCACGCAAGCCGAAGGAAGTTGCGGTTATCTCCGAGATCGACGGTATTGTTTCCTACGGTAAGGATTCCAAGGGGAAGCGCAAGATCATCGTTACTCCTGAATTTGGTGAGCCGATGGAGTACTTGATCCCGAAAGGCAAGCACATCTCGGTACACGAAGGGGATTACCTGCGTGCCGGGGAGGAGTTGGTTGATGGCTCCAGCAACCCGCACGATATCCTTCGTGTTCTCGGTAGCAAGGAACTCTCCAAGTACCTGGTTGATGAGGTACAGGAGGTCTATCGTCTGCAGGGTGTTAAGATCAATGACAAACACATTGAGACGATCGTTCGGCAGATGCTGCGTCGTGTCCAGATCAAGGAGGTTGGCGACGCTAACTTCTTGATTGATGATCAGATCGATCGATTCCTCTTCGAGGAAGAAAATGATCGGGTTCTGGCAAAGGGTGGACAGCCAGCGATAGGTGAGCCGATCATGCTCGGTATCACCAAGGCCTCACTGTCAACCGAATCCTTTATCTCGGCAGCCTCCTTCCAGGAGACCACCAAGGTGCTTACTCAGGCGTCAATTCAGGGTAAGGTTGATTTGCTGCGCGGTCTCAAGGAGAACGTCATTATGGGGCGCCTGATACCTGCTGGGACCGGTGTTGCCAAGTACCGTGCTGCAGAGCTGAAAATACCTGAACCCGAGGTGAAGCTCGAAGCGCCGTTAGAGATAGATGAGTCGGAAACAGAGGTTTCCGAAGTAGACGAATGAGTTGGCGCGAAGGCCCCTAATCAGGGGCCTTCCTGCTGTGCAAATACTAATTTAATAACGAGAAGAAATGGCTTGACAAAGCCGGGCTCGATTGATAATGTCAGCGGGTTTTTCGCCTGAGAAAGATCGGGCTTTAGATAGCTGAACTAAGATAAGTTTTGGGAGATTTTAGATGCCAACAATAAACCAGCTGATTCGCCACGGGCGCAAAAAGAAAGTCACTAAGTCGACTGCCCCTGCGCTGAAAAGTTGTCCACAGCGACGCGGAGTCTGTACTCGTGTTTATACCACAACTCCAAAGAAGCCGAACTCGGCTTTGCGGAAAGTCGCCCGGGTCCGTTTAACTAATGGGCTTACTGTGACTTCCTATATTCCAGGTGTGGGTCATAACCTTCAGGAACACTCTGTTGTGTTGATTCGCGGCGGTCGGATTAAAGATTTACCGGGTGTGCGTTATCATATCGTTCGCGGTACTCTTGATCTTGCTGGTGTTAAAGATCGTAAGCAGGGTCGCTCCAAGTATGGCGCCAAGCGCCCGAAGTGATAAGAAGAGGACGTTATGCCTAGAAGAAGAGAAGTCCCAAAGCGGATTATTCTGCCTGATCCAAAGTTTGGTGATCAGTTAGTTGCTAAGTTCGTTAACAACGTCATGAGTGACGGCAAGAAGAGTACTGCTGAGCAAATTGTTTACGGTGCCTTCGATCTGGTTGCCGAGCGTAGCGGTAGCGATCCTCTTGAAGTTTTTAAGGGTGCGATGGACAATGTCCGTCCTGTTCTTGAAGTTAAGTCTCGTCGGGTTGGTGGGTCGACCTACCAGGTCCCGATTGAGGTAAGTCCGTCTCGGCGTACTGCTCTGGCGATGCGTTGGTTGGCTATCCATGCCAGAAAACGCAGCGAAAAGACGATGCGTGAGCGCTTGGCAGGTGAGTTTCTTGACGCATTTAACAACCGTGGTGCGGCAGTCAAGAAACGTGAAGATACCCACCGTATGGCTGAGGCTAATAAGGCCTTTGCTCACTATCGCTGGTAATCCGGCGGTATTGTCAGGAGTAAGTTGTGGCGCGCAAGGTAGCATTAAGTAAGACCCGAAATATCGGTATCATGGCTCATATTGATGCTGGAAAGACTACGACTACAGAGCGTATTCTTTATTATACGGGTGTTTCTCATAAAATTGGTGAAGTTCATGATGGCGCTGCCACTATGGATTGGATGGCGCAGGAGCAGGAGCGTGGTATTACTATTACCTCAGCTGCGACTACCTGTTTCTGGGATGATCACCGTGTCAATATTATTGATACTCCGGGTCACGTCGATTTCACCATTGAGGTTGAGCGGTCGCTGAAGGTTCTGGATGGCGCTGTTGCGGTGTTCTGTTCCGTCGGTGGCGTTGAGCCACAATCTGAGACTGTCTGGCGTCAGGCTGATAAGTATGGCGTGCCGCGGATTGCGTTCATCAATAAGATGGACCGCACCGGTGCTGACTTTCAGCATGGTGTTGATATGATCCGTGACCGTCTCGGTGCGAATCCTTTGCCGTTGCAGTTGCCGATCGGTGCCGAAGAAAACTTCCGCGGTCTCGTCGACTTGGTCGCTATGCAGGCGATTGTCTGGGATGACGAGTCGATGGGTGCCAAGTACGAGGTCGTCGACATTCCGGCCGATATGGTTGACGATGTGCAGGCTGCTCGTGAAGCTCTGATCGAAGAGGTCTCTTCGCATGACGACGCGCTGATGGAGAAATATCTCGGCGGCGAAGCATTGACCGAAGCTGAAATTAAAGAAGCGATCCGTAAAGGGACACGGGACATCCTCTTCTGCCCAGTTTTCTGCGGAAGTGCATTTAAGAATAAGGGTGTTCAGACTCTGCTTGACGCAGTTGTCGCCTATATGCCTTCTCCACTCGATGTGCCCGCTATCAAGGGTATTCATCCAGATACTGGTGAAGAGCAAAATCGCCCAGCTGACGATAGCGCTCCATTTGCATCGTTGGCATTTAAGATCATGACTGATCCCTTTGTCGGGCAGTTGACTTTCTTCCGCGTTTACTCCGGTATCGCTGAGTCTGGCACCACAGTGCTGAACTCGACCAAGGGTAAGAAAGAACGCTTTGGCCGTCTGTTGAAGATGCACGCCAATAAGCGTGAAGAGATTAAGCAGGTTTATGCCGGTGATATTGCCGCTGCTGTTGGTCTTAAGTATAGTACCACTGGTGATACCCTCTGTGATATTTCCAATCCTACCTTGCTTGAGTCGATGGAGTTTCCAGAGCCGGTTATTCACCTCTCTGTTGAGCCGAAGACGAAGAGTGACCAGGAGAAGATGGGCATTGCCCTCGGCAAGTTGCTTTCGGAAGATCCTTCGCTGCGTGTGCGCACTGATGAAGAGACCGGACAAACCATTCTTTCCGGGATGGGCGAGTTGCACCTTGACGTTATCGTTGACCGGATGAAGCGTGAGTTTAGTGTTGAGGCTAACGTTGGTGCTCCGCAGGTTGCTTACCGTGAGTCGATTACTAAGTCTGTTGAAGTGCAGGGTAAATTTGTGCGTCAGTCGGGTGGTCGTGGTCAGTATGGCGATTGTTGGTTGCGTCTGGAGCCAGGTGAGCCGGGTGAAGGATTTACCTTTGTTGACGCGATCAAGGGTGGTGTTATTCCCCGCGAATACATTGGCGCTGTTGGTAAGGGTGCTGAAGAAGCCTCTGAAAACGGTGTTCTGGCTGGGTTCCCGATTGTCGATGTTAAGGTTACCGTTTTTGATGGTTCTTATCACGATGTTGACTCGAACGAGATGGCCTTTAAAATCGCCGGTTCCATGGGCTTTAAAGAGGGTGCCAGGAAGGCCGGACCGGCTTTGCTTGAACCGATTATGGCCGTCGAGGTCGTTGTCCCGGAAGAGTTTATGGGTGATGTCATCGGTGACCTGAACAGCCGCCGTGGCCGGATTATGGGCATGGAAGCTCGGGGCGGTGCACAGGTCGTTAGTTCGCATGTTCCGCTCTCAAGTATGTTCGGTTATGCAACGGATGTACGCAGTGCTACCCAGGGCCGCGCAACCTACTCAATGACTTTTGATCATTACGAGCAGGTACCGAAAGCTATTAGTGAAGAAATTATCGCCAAGGTCAACGGTTAAGGGACCTAGGAGAGGAGACTGTTATGGCCAAGGAAAAATTTGACAGGTCAAAGCCGCACGTCAATATCGGGACTATCGGTCACGTTGACCACGGCAAGACCACACTGACCGCAGCAATTACCAAAGTTCTGGCTGAGCAGTCAGGCTCCGGTATCGTCAAGGCGTTTGATCAGATTGATAACGCTCCTGAAGAACGTGAGCGCGGGATCACCATCGCAACTGCCCACGTTGAGTATGAGACTGCGAATCGTCACTACGCTCACGTTGATTGCCCGGGTCACGCTGATTACGTTAAGAATATGATCACTGGTGCAGCGCAGATGGACGGTGCTATTCTGGTCGTTTCCGCTGCCGATGGCCCGATGCCGCAGACTCGTGAGCATATCCTGCTCGCCCGTCAGGTTGGTGTCCCGGCGATGGTCGTGTTTTTGAATAAGGCCGACATGGTTGACGACGAGGAGCTCCTTGAGCTGGTCGACATGGAAATCCGTGAGCTGCTTTGTTCTTACGACTTCCCTGGCGACGATATTCCGATCATTGCCGGTTCGGCTCTGGCCGCCCTTGAAGGTCGTGATGACGAAATCGGCAAGGACAAAGTTCTCGAGCTGATGGCTGCGGTTGATGAATATATCCAGCAGCCTGAGCGTGCCATCGACAAGCCTTTCTTGATGCCGATTGAAGACGTCTTCTCGATCTCCGGTCGCGGTACTGTTGCCACCGGTCGTGTCGAGCGCGGCATCATCAAGGTTCAGGAAGAAGTCGAGATCGTCGGCATGAAAGAAACCGCCAAGACTGTCGTTACCGGTGTTGAGATGTTCCGCAAGCTGCTCGATCAGGGTCAAGCTGGCGATAACGTCGGCATCCTGTTACGTGGCCTGAAGCGTGAAGAGATTGAGCGTGGTCAGGTTCTGGCTAAGCCGGGCAGCATCACCCCGCACACCAAGTTCAAAGCTGAGGGTTATATCTTGACTAAAGAAGAGGGTGGCCGTCATACCCCGTTCTTCAAGGGTTATCGTCCTCAGTTTTATTTCCGGACCACTGACGTGACCGGTATTGTCACCCTGCCTGAGGGCGTAGAGATGGTTATGCCTGGCGACAACATCGCTATGGTTGTTGACCTGATCACACCGATCGCAATGGATGACGGTCTACGTTTTGCTATCCGCGAAGGTGGCCGTACTGTCGGCGCCGGCGTGGTTAGTGCAATCGTTGAGTAATACGAGGATATAAAGTAATGTCTACCCAGAAAATTAGAATTCGTCTGAAGGCCTATGATCACTCATTACTCGATCAGGCGGTCGCTGAAATAGTTGATACCACCAAGCGTACAGGTTCCCGTTTGGTCGGCCCGATCCCTTTGCCGACCATCATTAACAAGTACTGTGTTCTGCGTGGTCCACATGTTGATAAGAAGAGTCGTGAGCAGTTCGAAATCCGGACTCACAAGCGCCTTTTGGATATTATGGAACCGACCCAGCAGACTGTCGATGCTTTGATGAAGCTCGATCTGTCGGCCGGTGTTGATGTTGAGATCAAGCTTTAAGCGATCAAGACAATAGCGAGTTAAGGGCAACAGCAATGACCAACGGACTGTTAGGGAAAAAGATTGGGATGAGTCAGGTTTACGCCGCCGATGGGCAGCGGATTCCAGTGACCGTGCTTGAAGCCGGTCCTTGTACTATCCTGCAGAAGAAGACTGCCACTAGCGACGGCTATGAAGCCGTTCAGCTTGGGTTCGGCCTTAAAAAGGTCCATCGGACCAATAAGCCGGACATGGGCCATTTCAAGAAAGCCGGCAAGGGTGCATTTACGCTCGTACGTGAGTTTAGTGCCGATGCAGAGTGCCAGATTGGCGAAGAAGTTACCTGTGATATGTTCAAGCCAGGTGATCGCATCGACATTACTGGGACCAGCAAAGGTAAGGGCTTTCAGGGTGTTATCAAGCGCTGGGGTTTTGCTGGTGGTCGTGCTAGTCATGGTTCGATGTTTAAGCGGGGTCCTGGTTCTATCGGGCAGTCTGCTTCGCCTTCGAAAGTTTTTAAGGGCAAGAAGATGGCTGGCCAGATGGGGAACGTACGGGTTACTACCCAGAATCTGATTGTTGTCGATGTCCGCCCGGAACAAAACCTTATTCTTGTACGTGGTGCTGTGCCCGGACCGAAAAATGGTCTGGTCATGATCCGCAAGGGAATTAAGGCCTAAGCGCTACGGACACAGGAGTAGAAAATGGCAACTGTAACAATATTTGATCAGGACAAGAAGCAGGTTGGTGAACGAGAAATCGCAGATGCGATTTTTAATGCCGAGGTAAAAGGTTACCTGCTACACGATATGGTCCGTTATCAACTGGCTGCTCGTCGTCAAGGAACTGCATCGGTTAAAACCCGTGCTGCTGTTGCCGGTGGTGGTAAGAAGCCTTACCGTCAGAAAGGTACTGGTAACGCACGTCAGGGTACAGTGAGTGCTCCGCACTTCGTCGGTGGTGGTGTTGCTTTTGGTCCTCAGCCCCGTTCTTATGCTTTTAAGCTGAACCGAAAAGTTAAGAAATTGGCCTTGTGTAGTGCGCTGTCAGTTCGCTACCAAGCAGAGAAGCTGACCGTAATCAAGGATCTTAATCTTGATGCAATCAATACCAAATCTTTTGCTCAACTGATTCAACGTTTTGAGCTTGAAGGTGTATTGATTGTTATCGACCAGGCCGATCCTAAGGTTGAGCTGTCTGCACGCAATCTTCATAACGTCAAGGTGCTGCGTGCTGACGGTGTTAATGTTTACGACATTCTCAAGTACCCCAACCTGGTTCTGACCGATGCTGCGGTAAACGAGATTGAAGGAGCGCTGGAGAAATGAAACCACTGCATGAAGTTATCCGCAAACCGCTGATTACCGAAAAAGCGAACTTGTTGAAGGATGAATCACAGGTTGTCTCTTTCGAGGTTTCCCGCACTGCGAACAAAATCGAGATCAAGCAGGCTGTTGAGAAGGCTTTTGATGTTAAGGTCAAGGCTGTAAACACAATTCAACAGCGCGGTAAAACAAAGCGTGTTGGTCAAAATGTCGGCCAGCGCAATAGCTGGAAAAAGGCTTATGTGACTCTCGAAGAAGGTCACAATATCGATTTTTATGGTGTGTAAAACTGCGCGCTTTGCAGGTATGGAGTAGCTAATCATGGGTATCAAAAAATATAATCCGACCTCAGCCGGACGACGTCACATGACCTCTTTGACATTCGAAGAGATCACTAAGTCAACGCCTGAAAGATCGTTATTGGCGCCAATGTCCAGGAATGGCGGTCGTAACAACAATGGTCGTATCACCAAGCGTCATACTGGTGGTGGTCATAAGCAGAAGTACCGGATTGTCGACTTCCGTCGTGAAAAGAAGGAAATCACAGCGAAGGTTTCTGCTATCGAGTATGACCCGAATCGTAGCGCCAACATTGCGTTGCTGTTCTATGTTGATGGCGAAAAGCGCTACATTCTTGCTCCTAAGGGTCTGAATGTAGGCGACACTGTCGTTGCGAGTGACACTGCGGATATCACCCCGGGTAACGCGATGATGATAAAGTCGATTCCTCTCGGCACTTGGGTTCACAATGTTGAACTTAAAGTCGGCAAGGGTGGCCAGTTGGCACGTAGCGCTGGAGCCTATGCAGCAATTGCTGCTAAGGAAGGTCGTTACGCACAGTTACGGCTTCCCTCCGGCGAGGTACGTTTGGTGCTGCAAGAGTGCTGCGCGACTATCGGTCAGGTCGGCAACTTGGACCATGAAAAAGTTAAAATAGGTAAGGCTGGTCGTAATCGTTGGCTCGGTAAACGCCCTCAATCACGTGGTGTGGCGATGAACCCGGTTGATCACCCGCATGGTGGTGGTGAAGGTAAGAGCTCCGGAGGTCGTCACCCGGTGACTCCTTGGGGTGTTCCGACCAAGGGCTACAAGACCCGGACCAATAAGCGTACCGATAAGTTTATCGTGCGTCGCAGAAATAAAAAGTAATTTTTAGATACAGGCTCTAGGAGACAACCGTGGCAAGATCAATTAAAAAGGGACCTTACGTCCAAGAATGTTTGTTACGTAAGGTTGACCTCGAAGGTGAAGTGAACCGGAACAAGGTCGTTAAGACTTGGTCACGTCGTTCGACCATTATTCCGGAATTCGTCGGCTCGACTTTTGCCGTACATAATGGTAGAAAGTTTATCCCCGTGTTCGTCAGTGAGAACATGGTTGGTCACAAGCTGGGCGAATTCGCTCCGACCCGGACCTATTATGGCCACGGCTCTGACAGAAAGAGCAAAGTCAGAAAATAAGCACCGCGATTCCTGATAGGAGTTCCGAGGAATGGAAACACAAGCTAAGTTAAGGAACGTC
Source organism: Desulfuromusa ferrireducens (assembly GCF_055389805.1). Lineage (NCBI taxonomy): Bacteria > Pseudomonadati > Thermodesulfobacteriota > Desulfuromonadia > Desulfuromonadales > Geopsychrobacteraceae > Desulfuromusa > Desulfuromusa ferrireducens. The sequence goes on along the minus strand of NZ_AP042415.1, from coordinate 107,722 downwards.
CGCCTTTCTCCACGTAAGGCGAGACTCGTTGTCGATATGGTCCGCGGCAAAGGGATTCAGGAGGCTATGAATATCCTCCAGTTTTCCCCACAGAAAACCGCGCCTATTTTGTCTAAATTGTTGAAGTCTGCTGTTGCAAATGCTGAACAGAAGGGTGTCTCTGATGTCGATCAACTGTTTGTAAAAACAGTGATGGTTGATCAGGGCCCAGTTTTGAAGCGTTTTCTTCCCCGTGCTCAGGGGCGCGCCAGCCGGATTCGTAAACCGACCAGCCACATAACTGTGGTTCTGGACGTTAAGTAAGTCGAGGAGGTGTCCCTTTGGGCCAGAAAGTTCATCCGATAGGATTTCGTCTGGGGATCAACCGGACTTGGGAATCCCGCTGGTATGCAGATAATGATTATGCTGAAAAGCTGCATGCTGATTTAAAGCTCCGTAATTTCTTAAAGAAGCGGCTCTATCATGCTGGTATCTCGAAAATCGAGTTAGAGCGTGCTGCTAATAAGGTCAAAATCAATATTTTCGCTGCCCGCCCTGGTATCATCATTGGTAAAAAGGGTTCTGAGGTCGAAGTATTGAAGAAAGATCTGGCTAAAATCACTTCAGACGAGTGCTTTATCAACATCCAGGAAGTACGTAAGCCGGAAGTTGATGCCCAGCTAGTTGCAGAAAACATTGTGCTGCAGTTGGAACGGCGAGTTGCTTTTCGACGTGCAATGAAGCGCAGCGTTAGTATGGCTCTTAAGTTTGGTGCCAAGGGCATCAAGATTAACTGCGCCGGCCGACTGGGTGGTGCTGAGATGAGCCGTACTGAATGGTATCGCGAAGGTCGCGTACCTCTGCATACCCTGCGGGCAGACATCGATTATGGTTTCGCTGAGGCGAAAACCACCTATGGGATCATCGGTGTAAAAGTGCTCATCTTCAAGGGTGAAGTCCTTGGTAAAGAGAAAGAACAGCCGGCAGGCTGATCAGGAGTAACTTGTCATGTTAATGCCGAAAAAAGTTAAGCGTAGAAAGCAGTTTACCGGGCGGATGACCGGTCAGGCGTCCCGTGGTACAGAAGTTAACTTCGGTGACTTTGGTCTGCAGGCACTTGAGTGTGGCTGGCTGTCAGCTCGTCAAATTGAAGCTGCTCGTCGTGCCATGACCCGTTATATTAAACGGGGTGGTAAAATCTGGATCCGTTCCTTCCCACACAAGCCGCTCACCAGCAAGCCTGCTGAGACTCGGATGGGTAAAGGTAAGGGCTCGCCGGAGAGATGGGTTGCCGTTGTGAAGCCTGGTCACATTGTTTACGAAATGCAGGGAGTCGATGAAGAGACAGCGCGCGAAGCATTCCGCCTGGCTGCTCATAAGCTTCCGATGCGTACCAAGTTTGTAAAAAGAGAGGCTGGCGATGAAAGCTAGTGAAATCAACGACCTCAGTGTCGAAGAGTTGCAGGCAAAGACTGCGGAGTTGCAGCAGGAGCTGTTTAACCTGCGGTTTCAACTCCACACCGGACACTTGGAGAATACTTCCAGGGTTGCTCAGGTGCGGAAGGATGTCGCACGAGTTAAAACAGTTCTAACCGGTAAGCAGAATGCCTAGCGGGTGTGAGGAATCAATGAGTCAAGAACGAGGTAACCGGAGAACCCGGGTCGGAGTTGTGGTTAGTGACAAGATGGAAAAGACCGTTGTTGTACGGGTCGATCGTCTGGTCAAGCACAGCGTTTATAAAAAATACATCAAGCGCAACGTTAACTGTAAGGCTCATGATGAGGCGAACAGTTGTGGCATTGGTGATAAAGTCCTTATTGTCGAATCTAGGCCCTTGTCGAAAGATAAGCGCTGGCGCGTCCGCCAGATCCTGGAGAAGGCCGTTACCGCGTAGGAGTAAGTCATGATTCAGATGCAATCCATACTAAGCGTGGCGGACAACTCCGGAGCTAAGAAACTTTGCTGTATCAAAGTTCCAGGTGGGTCCAAGCGCAAGTACGCCGGTATCGGCGACATTATTATCTGTAGCGTCAGAGAGGCGCTGCCGAATTCGAAGGTCAAAAAGGGCGACGTGGTTCGTGCAGTTATTGTACGGACTGCCAAAGAAGTACCCCGTTCGGATGGTTCTTTTATCCGTTTTGACAATAACTCTGCTGTTGTTGTTAATACTGGTAATGAGCCGCTCGGCACCCGTATCTTTGGCCCTGTCGCCAGAGAACTGCGGGCCCGGAACTTTATGAAAATCGTTTCGCTGGCCCCTGAAGTTCTTTAATTTCTGACAGTTGGAGAGTCAAAGCGATGGCTACAGTAAAACTTCATGTCAAAAAAGATGACATGGTGAAAATTATCGCCGGTAAGGAAAAGGGCAAGACTGGTAAAGTCTTGCGTGTATTCCCTGCTAAAGGCCGCGTTGTGGTGGAAAGCCTCAACGTTATCAAGCGCCATACCCGTCCTAGTCAGGTTAACCCTGAGGGTGGGATTGTGGAAAAGGAAGCACCTCTCAGTCTTTCCAATGTAATGTTGGTATGCGGCTCATGTAATGAAGCTGCTCGGACTGGAGTGCGGAAGCTTGAAGATGGTAGCAAAGCTCGTTACTGCAAAAAATGTAACGCGAGTGTTGATAAGTAAACGGAGAATTCGATGGCCAGGTTGAAACAGGCATATCTTCAGGAGCAGGTTCCTGCCCTGATGAAGGAATTCCAGTACAGAAATGTTATGGAAGTTCCAAAGATCGAGAAAGTTGTTCTGAATATGGGCCTCGGTGAGGCGATTCAGAATCCGAAGCTGCTGGAATCTGCCGTAGAAGAGCTTGAGCGGATAACCGGTCAGAAAGCAGTTATTACCAAGGCCAGAAAATCGATCGCAACCTTTAAGTTGCGTGAAGAAATGCCTATTGGAACCTGCGTTACTTTGCGTCAGAATCGTGCCTGGGAATTCCTCGACCGTCTGATCAATGTTGCTTTGCCGCGTGTCCGTGATTTCAAAGGTGTGTCAGCAAAAGCTTTTGATGGTCGTGGTAACTACACTCTCGGTATCCGTGAGCAGTTGATCTTCCCGGAAATTGATTTGGATGTTATTGCCAAGGTCTCCGGTCTGAATATCACCATTGTAACATCGGCGAAAACTGACGAGGAAGGCCGCGCACTGTTGGCTGGTCTCGGCATGCCGTTTAGAAAATAGACTGGATTGCGGAGGAAATTGTGGCAAAGAAATCAATGATAGCCAAAGCGAAACGGCCGAAGAAATTCGCCGTTCGGGAATACAACCGCTGCCCGCTTTGCGGTCGTCCCCGCGCTTATTACCGTAAGTTTGATATGTGCAGAATTTGTCTGCGGAAACTGGCATCCGAAGGAAAACTTCCCGGTGTTGTCAAGTCCAGCTGGTAACAGCAAAGAGGAGTACCACCGATGTCTATGACCGATCCGATGGCGGATTTGTTGACCCGTATTCGAAATGCTGGGATGGCAAGTCATGCTAAGCTTGATATCCCGTCCAGTAACGTTAAAGTTGCTGTTGCCACTGTCCTCAAGGATCTTGGCTATATTAAAAATTTCAAGGCTATCAGCGATGACAAGCAAGGTGTCCTGCGTATCTATCTGAAATACGATAATAATCAGGAACCGGTTATCCACGAGATCAAGCGGATTTCTACTCCCGGGCGTCGTGTTTATGTCGGTAAGGATGAGATCCCTCGTGTGAAGAATGGTCTTGGGGCATCGATCCTGTCGACTTCCAAGGGTGTTCTTGATGATGTCTCAGCGCGTCGTGAGCAGGTCGGCGGCGAAGTCATCTGTACCATCTGGTAAGCAAGGAGTATCGACAATGTCACGTATAGGTAAGCTTCCCGTCGTCATTCCTGCGGGAGTCAAGGTTTCGCTTGACGGTAATCAGATGACTGTTCAGGGCCCTAAGGGGACCGTTTGCCAACAATTGCATGAGCGGATTACCATTGCAGTTGAAACCGAGCAGATTGTTTTTTCTCGTTCGACTGAAGAAAAACGAGATACTGCTTTGCATGGTCTGACCCGTGCGCTGGTTAACAATATGGTCGTTGGTGTAACTACCGGATTTCAGAAAGATCTAGAAATCAATGGAGTTGGCTATCGAGCTGAGGTTAGTGGTAAGGTTCTGACCCTTGCTCTCGGTTACTCGCACCCCGTTGTGTATGAGTTGCCCGAGGGGATCACTGTAGAGGTAGAGAAGCAGACCAAACTGTCGGTCAAGGGAATTGACAAGCAGTTGGTCGGTTCGGCTGCCGCGAAGATTCGTTCCTTCCGCAAGCCTGAGCCTTATAAGGGTAAGGGTATTAAGTATGCGGATGAGAAGATTCTGCGTAAGGCTGGTAAGGCCGGTAAGTAAGACTATTTTATATTAAGGAGCATGACTGTGAACGAATCCCAAAAACGACGTGTTGCTCGGCTCAAACGCCAGGCGCGTGTTAGGAAAAAAGTGCGTGGGACCACTGAATGCCCCCGGCTCTCCGTCTTCCGCAGCGCCAAGCATATCTACGCGCAAATAATCGAAGATGCTACCGGGAAAACAATGGTAGCTGCTTCGACACTCAGCAAAGATATTGATTTGGCTCAGTGCGGTAATGTGGAGGCAGCCAAGGCAGTCGGTAGTGCTATTGCTAAAAAGGCTCTCGACCAGAATATTTCTAAGGTCGTTTTCGACCGCAACGGTTTCCTGTACCAGGGGCGTGTTCAAGCGCTTGCTGATGCTGCACGGGAAGCCGGATTGAAGATGTGAGGAGTAGGGCTGTGCTGCACATTGATCCTGATAAATTGGAATTGACCGACCGGGTCATTCATATCAATCGTAACTCCAAGGTTGTTAAAGGCGGACGTCGTTTTAGCTTTTCGGCTTTGGTTGTTGTCGGTGATGGTAATGGTCACGTTGGTTACGGACTTGGTAAGGCTAAAGAAGTTCCTGAAGCAATCCGGAAGGGTGTTGAACAGGCGCGTAAGAGTCTGATCAGTGTTCCTATCCAGGATGGCAAAACCATCCCCTATGATGTTATCGGCAAGTTTGGGGCGGGCCGGGTTCTTTTGAAGCCTGCTTCTGAAGGTACCGGAGTTATTGCTGGTGGTGCTGTTCGTCCGATCCTTGAGGCCGTTGGTATTGGTAATATTCTGACCAAATGTCTGGGTTCTAATAACCCACACAATGTGGTTAAGGCGACTATCAGTGCACTGAAGATGCTGAAAAGCCCTGCCGAGATTAGGGCCCGTCGTGGCCTTGATAAGGCCTAGGGTTTTAAAGGAGGACGAGAAAATGGCGACGGAAGTTAAAGTCACCCTGAAGAAGAGTCCGATCGGACGAAAAGAATATTTCAGCAAAGTCCTTAAGGGACTCGGCTTGAAGCGTCTGCATCAGACAGTAGCCCTGCAAGATACCCCGGAAATCCGTGGTATGATCCGCAAGGTTGAACATATGGTTACGGTCGAAGACTGTTAACGCAGAGGACAACGAGATGGATTTAAGTAATCTGAAGCCGGCTCCCGGGTCGACAAAAAATAGAAAGCGTATTGGCCGCGGCCCCGGCTCCGGTACAGGTAAGACTTCCGGTAAGGGACATAAGGGTCAAAATGCGCGTAGTGGCGGTGGTGTTAAGCCTGGATTCGAAGGTGGCCAGATGCCTCTGCAGCGGCGTTTACCAAAGCGTGGTTTTACCTCGCTGAATAAAAAGGTTTACGCATTGGTTAATCTTCGTGACCTTGACGTTTTTGATGCAGGTTCTGTGGTTGGCCTAGAGGCCCTCGGTAAAACCGGATTGGTCAGCGGTATCAAAGACGGTGTTAAGATCCTGGCGGATGGCGATCTGACTAAGCCACTGACCGTTCAGGCTCATAAATTTAGCAAGTCAGCTGCGGAAAAAATTGAAGCAGCAGGCGGCAAGATTGAGGTTCTCTAACTTATGTCGACCCTGCAAAATATCTTTGCTATACCTGAGCTGCGACGACGGATTCTCTTTACGCTCGGCATGTTGGCTGTTTATCGAATAGGCTGCCACGTTCCGACACCGGGAATTGATGCGCAAGTTTTGGCAAAGTTTTTTGAAGGAACTGAGGGGACCCTACTTGGTCTTGTAAGTGCATTTACTGGTGGAGCGTTACAGCAAATGGCTGTGTTTGCTCTTGGTATTATGCCTTACATCAGCTCCTCGATTATTATGCAGCTTTTGACAGTTGTTTTCGAGCCGGTGGAAAAGCTTTCCAAAGAGGGAGAACAGGGTCGTAAAAAAATAACCCAATACACCCGCTATGGAACTATCGTCCTTGCGATCATCCAAGGAACTGGTATTGCGACTGGATTACAGTCGATGGTAGGTCCTGCCGGTGAACCGGTCGTACAGAACCCTGGCATCGGGTTTATCCTGATGACGGTTATTACTCTGACGGCAGGAACTGCCTTTATCATGTGGCTTGGTGAGCAGATTACCGAGCGCGGTATCGGCAACGGTATCTCCTTAATTATTTTTGCTGGTATTGTGGCTGGGATGCCGTCGGCTATTGTCAACTCAGTTCGCTTAGTTGAAACAGGTGCGATGTCTCCGGCGGTGATTATCTTCATCGTTGCTCTGATGCTGGTTGTTGTTGCTGCGATTGTTTTCATGGAACGCGCTCAGCGAAGGGTGCCGATTCATTATGCCAAGCGTGTTGTCGGGATGCGAAACATGGGAGGCCAGGCAAGTCACCTGCCTTTGAAAATCAATATGAGCGGCGTTATACCACCGATCTTCGCCAGTTCTATTATGATGTTTCCAGCTACAATTGCTAATTTTATTGATGCTCCATGGGTTCAGTCGGTATCTGCTGTCCTTGCGCCGAGCCATTGGGTTTATAACCTTTTTTATGTTGCGTTTATTGTTTTCTTTTGCTACTTCTACACGGCTATTACCTTTAATCCGGTCAACGTAGCTGAGAATATCAAGAATCAGGGCGGTTTCGTTCCAGGAATAAGACCTGGCAAGGAAACGGCAGATTACTTGGATATGGTTCTCGGCCGTCTTACATTTGCCGGTGCAATTTATGTGTCACTTGTTTGTGTGTTGCCGACCCTTTTGATCAATCAGTTGAATGTGCCATTCTTCTTTGGCGGTACTTCACTGCTGATTGTCGTCGGTGTTGGCATGGATACAGCGTCGCAGATTGAAGCGCACCTTATCTCTCGATCTTATGAGGGATTCATGAAGGGTGTGACTTTGAAGGGCCGGCACGGTTAAGGTTTATACGATGAAACTTGTTTTGCTTGGTCCTCCTGGGGCTGGTAAGGGAACGCAGGCTGCAATGCTGGTTGAGAAATTCGGCATTCCGCAGATATCAACTGGTGACATGTTGCGGGCGGCAGTCCAGAATCAATCTCCCATGGGCTTGAAGGCAAAGGGGTGTATGGATGCTGGGGCATTAGTTCCTGATGAAGTCGTCGTTGGTATCGTTCACGAACGCCTTCAGCAGGATGATTGTCAGGCTGGTTTCATTCTTGATGGTTTCCCGCGAACGGTACCGCAGGCTGATGAGTTGAAAAAAACTTTGTCGGAATTAGGGAAAGAACTTGATTCGGTTGTCTCTCTTGAGGTAGATATCAATGCCTTGGTCGAGCGTCTGGTCGGGCGACGAACCTGTGGTGCCTGTGGTAAAGGGTTTCATTTGAAGTTTGATCCTCCTGCTGACGACGGTTCATGTTCGGCCTGTGGTGGACAGTTAGTTCATCGTGATGATGATCAGGAAGCGACTATTCGTAATCGTATGGACGTTTATCATCAACAGACTGCTCCCTTGGAGGGCTACTACCGGAAGGATGATTTGCTTCTGGCTATTGATGGTATGCAGGAAATTTCAAAAGTACAGCAGCAGATAATTTCAGCTCTGCAGGCTGGTTGAGTTGATAGTCCTCAAGTCACATAAAGAGCTTGAGAAAATGCGCAGGGCTGGCCGGTTGGTGGCTGAAGTCCTTCAGATGATGCGCGAACAGGTTAAGCCGGGCACGACGACTTTGGAGCTTGATCGGTTAGCCGAAGATCGCTGTAAAAAGTGGAAGGCCCGCCCCGCCTTCAAGGGCTACGGTGGCTTTCCCTTTACTATTTGTGCTTCGCCAAACGATCGCGTGGTACATGGTTTCCCGAATCAGCAACCGCTGCAAGAGGGAGACATTATAAGTATTGATTTCGGTCTAATCATTGACGGTTTTTATGGTGATTCGGCCGTTACAATTCCAGTAGGTGTTGTTGATGAAACAACTCAGCGCCTGCTCGATGTAACAAAAGAGTCTCTCGATCTTGGCATAGCGGCTGCTCAGCCAGGCGGACGACTCTCTGACATATCGCATGCAGTGCAAACTCGCGTTGAGCAAGATCGTTTTAGTGTTGTACGCGAATTTGTAGGACATGGAATCGGTAGCAAGCTGCATGAAGATCCACAGATTCCGAATTATGGGCCACCTGCACGCGGCCCACAACTTAAGGTCGGTATGACCTTGGCGATTGAGCCAATGGTTAATATCGGTTTGCCTGCGGTTAAGGTGCTGGATGATGGCTGGACTGCCGTTACGTTAGACGGTCGTCGCTCAGCACATTTTGAGCATACGATTGCAATTACGGAGAACGGGCCGGAAATTCTGACCTGTTTAGATCATTAAAAGAATTCGATCGATTTTGTCGGTCAATAGAGATATCAGTAGAAAAGGATCTCAAGATGAAGGTTAGAGCTTCGGTAAAGAAAATCTGCGAGAAGTGTAAGGTCGTCAAGCGCAAAGGCGTTATCCGGATCATCTGTGAGAATCCCAAACACAAGCAAAGACAGGGATAAGGCCCTAGGAGGATAAGACATTGGCACGTATTGCTGGAGTCGATTTACCGCGTAATAAACGCATTGAAATAGCCATGACCTATATTTATGGGATTGGTCGTACTAAGTCGCAAAAAGTCCTCGCTGAGGCTAATGTAGATTTTAGTGCACGTACTGACGATTTGACAGAATCCGAATTAGCAAAAATTCGCGAAATTGTTGATCGTGATTGCCGTGTTGAGGGTGATCTTCGTCGTGAGATTACCATGAATATCAAGCGGTTGATGGATCTTGGTTGTTACCGTGGCCTGCGCCATCGTAAGGGGCTGCCGGTTCGCGGTCAGAATACCAAGAATAATTCACGGACTCGTAAGGGGCCGAAAAAGACCGTTGCTGGTAGGAAAAAATAAGCGGAGTTATCATGGCTAAGTCAGGTAAAAAGGTCGTTCGGAAAAAGGTTGAGAAAAAGAACATTGCCAAAGGCATTGTTCATATTCAGTCAACTTTTAATAACACTATTGTGACCATCTGTGATCCAGCAGGTAACGTTGTTGCTTGGTCGACTTCAGGTGCAAAAGGGTTTAAGGGCTCCCGTAAAAGCACTCCGTTTGCAGCTCAGATGGCCGCTGAAGATGCCGCCCTCAAAGCTAAAGAACACGGTATGCGCTCGGTCGAAGCCTATGTGAAAGGCCCTGGCAGTGGACGTGAGTCAGCATTGCGCGCTCTGGCGCTGGCTGGTCTTACAGTAACTATGATTAAGGACGTGACGCCGATTCCTCACAATGGTTGTCGTCCGCCCAAGCGCCGTCGCGTCTAAGCGTTAAGGAGGAATTAAGTTGTCTAGGTATTCAGGTCCTGTCTGCCGTCAGTGCAGAAGAGAAAATTCAAAGCTGTTTCTTAAGGGTGACAGATGTTACACAGATAAGTGTGCCGTTGAGCGTCGTAACTATGCTCCGGGTCAACATGGCCAGCGGCGTACTAAGGTTACCGAATATGGTACCCAGCTGCGTGAAAAGCAAAAGGTTAAGCGTACCTACGGTCTTCAGGAGAAGCAGTTCCGACTGTACTTCGCCAAGGCTGATCGGATGAAGGGCGTTACCGGCGAGAACCTGTTGATGCTGCTTGAGCGTCGTCTCGATAGTATCGTTTATCGTCTCGGTTTTGCTATCTCGCGTGCTCAGGCACGAACTCTTGTACGGCATGGCCATTTCCAGGTTAATGACCATAAAGTAAACATTCCTTCCTTCTTGGTCCGCCCTGAAGATGTGGTCTGTTTGCGTGAGAAGAGTCGCGAAAAGGCTTGCTTCATAGAGTCTCTGGACAGCGTTATGCGCCGAGGTGTTCCTTCCTGGGTTGAGCTTGATCGTGATGCTTTCAAGGGCACAGTGAAGGCCTTGCCGGTACGGAGTGAGTTGACGACGCCTGAGTTCCAAGAGCAGCTAATCGTCGAACTTTACTCTAAGTAATTAAACACCTCATCAGGGAATCTTGAGAGGGAGAATCTGATATATGTACAAAAACTGGAGAGACCTGATTAAGCCAAAGCGTCTCGAAGCGACTGAGTTGACTGATACCTATGGTAAGTTTGTTGCTGAGCCGTTTGAGCGTGGCTTTGGCACAACACTTGGCAACTCGCTGCGTCGAATCCTGTTATCATCTTTGCAGGGTGCAGCAATTACCTCGGTTCGGATCAAAAATGTCCAGCATGAGTTCTCCAGTGTTGTCGGTTTGACTGAGGATGTTACTGATATCATCCTCAATCTCAAAGGTGTTAAGGTTCGCCTGCATGGACATGATCCGCGTAATGTTCGGATCGTTAAAAAGGGTGCAGGAATCATTAAGGCTGGAGATATTATTACCGACAATAATGTCGAGATTCTCAATCCTGATCACCATATTGGAACGTGCGGTGAAGAGACTGATCTTGAGATCGACATGACCGTTGCCATGGGCAAGGGGTATGTTGCTGCAGACAAGAACCGTGATGACACTGCACCCGTTGGGACCATACCAATTGATGCAATCTTCACGCCGATTGTTAAGGTTAATTTCAATGTCTCGAATGCGCGAGTCGGTCAGATTACTGATTACGATAAGCTGACTCTAGAAGTGAATACCGACGGAAGTGTCAATCCTGATGATGCCGTAGCTTATGCTGCTAAGATCCTTAAAGAGCAGTTGCAGATTTTTATCAGCTTTGATGAAACTGATGAGCCGGTGCCACAACTAGAAGACGTTGAAACACATAAGATCAATGAGAATCTGTATCGTTCGGTTGAAGAACTTGAACTTTCGGTACGAAGTGCAAACTGTCTTAAGAATGCACAGATCAACCTGATCGGTGAGTTGGTTCAGAAGACTGAAGCTGAAATGCTTAAGACTCAGAACTTTGGCCGCAAGTCGCTGAATGAGATCAAGGATATTCTTGCTGAAATGGGCTTGAGCCTCGGTATGAAGCTGGAGAATTTCCCTGATCCAGATTACCTGAAATTGATTCAAAAAGGGCAGGACGAAGAATAGTCCCTTTTTAGGTTTGTAGAAAGGAAGCAAAGAAATGCGTCACAATAAAACCGGTAGACGTCTTGGCCGCAAGCCAGATCATCGCCAACACATGATGCGGAACATGGTGACCTCGTTTTTCGAGTGTGAAAAGATCACCACCACCGTTACTCGAGCTAAAGAATTACGTAAGCTTGTAGATAAAATGATCACTCTTGGTAAGCGTGGTGATCTGCATGCTCGTCGTCAAGCGCTGCAGGTTCTTCGTGACCCTAAGGTGGTTGGTAAACTCTTCGAGATGATCGCACCGCGTTATCAAGATCGTCCCGGTGGATATACTCGGATTATCAAGCTCGAAAATCGTAAGGGTGATAATGCACCGATGTCGATTATCGAATTGGTAGAAGAAGAGTTCACTCCCAAAGCTAAAAAATCTGCTCCTGCACCGTCGGTTGCGGCAGAAACTTCTCCAGCTGTAGAGGTTGAAGAAGCTGCTGAGCAGGTTGCCGAAGAGAAAACAGAAGCCTGATTTTATTTGTCAGTATGCAATTTAAGGGGCAAGGAGATATCTCCTTGCCCCTTTTTATTTGCAAATTTTAGCTGCATTGACTCGATTTGAGCTGAATGTTAGTTTCAGGCGATTTATGTTGCTAGGGCCGTGTCTTAGGTCCGTACGAATATCCTAGGAGGGTTGTTATGCACGAACAAAAAATGCAGGTGCTGCAGGGAACTGTCAGCAAACTTTTGCGTCGTGGAGCCTCTGTCAATCTCAAAAAAGCGCTTGGTAAAATACATCCCGCCGATATCGCCCATCTTTTTCGCTATTTCAATTTAAACGAACAGAAAAAACTCCTCTGCTTGGTTTCCGATATGCAGCAGGCGGCAGATGTTGTCACGGAGCTAGAATCTGATTCAGCGGCCAAACTTGCTGAACTGCTTGAAAAGCCATACCTGATATCACTCGTTCATTTGATGGCCGATGATGACAGTGCCGAACTGCTCAGAAGCCTGCCGGAGGAACTGGCAGAGGATATTCTGTCGGCTCTGCATGCAGAGCAGTCTGAAGATGTCGAGCAACTTCTCGGTTACGATGAAGATACCGCTGGTGGGATCATGTCGACGGATGTTTTCTCTCTCGAGCAGGAACTGACGGTCCGTCAGGCGATCGAGTCATTACAGGACTCTGAAGACTATGAGATGGTCTTTTATGTCTATGTCGTGGATAGTCACAATCATCTGGTTGGAGTCCTTTCTCTGCGGCAATTGTTGACCGTTCCTCCCGCGACGCATCTGCGTGATCTCATGTCGACTGATGTGCTGCGCGTACGCACCGATATGGACCAGGAGGACGTAGCCGAGCTGGTTGCAAAGTACAACATCCTGGCAGTTCCGGTTGTCGATGAGCATGGTAAGTTGATGGGTTTAATAACCGTTGATGATGTCATTGATGTTATGCGTGATGAGGCGACTGAGGATATTCTGCGGATGGCTGGTACCAGCGAGGAAGAATTGCTGTATGGATACAAGTCATTTCATGTCGCTCGCTTAAGATTGCCCTGGCTGTTGACTACGCTGGTCGGTGGCGTCGTCACCGGTTCCTTGATGTGGTATTACAAGGCGACCCTTGAGCAGGCCATTATGTTGATCTCCTTTATTCCAGTTATTACCGGTATGGGCGGTAACGTCGGTGGGCAAACATCGACCATCATCGTGCGTGGTTTTGCGACCGGCCGGATCGACTTCTCGATGTTGCGACAGGTGTTCTGGAAAGAATTGCGTGTCGGTTTGATCATGGGAGTGGTCTGCGGTCTGACGATCTGTGCCATCGCGATGGTTTGGCATCAGAACCTCTATTTGGGAATGGTGGTTGGGATCGCCATGGCGGTGGCAATTTCAGTCGCCGCATGTATGGGGGTTTTGGTGACCTCATTTTTCAAAAAAGTTGGTATCGATCCTGCTATCGCCTCAAGTCCCTTTGTCCAGACGGTTAACGATATTACCGGCATCCTGATTTATTTCACTACAGCAACTTTTTTCCTCCAGCATCTCATTTAGGTCACAGCGTGGTAGGCCCCTTCCGTCGTTGCGAGGCACTGGTTCTGCGGCATCTTGACTACGCAGAGGCGGATCGGATTGTTTCGCTGTTCTCTGCCGAATTCGGGTTGCAAAAGGGCTTTGCCCGGGCTGCCCGTAAAAGTCGCAAGCGGTTTGGTAGCGCCTTTGAGCCCTTTAGTCAGATTGTTATTCATTGGCGCGAAGGGCGCGGCCAGTTTTGGTCACTGCAAGAAGCTGAGTTGCTGAATAGTCGCACCGGTCTACGAACGGATCTTAAGCGACTGGCCCTGTCTGGGTATGCTGTTGAGTTAATCGAGTTGCTGGTCGATGAAGGTCAGCCGCAGCTTGAGATTTACCAGCTGCTCTGCGCTTTTCTCGATCACCTCGATCAGGGTGGTGACGCCGATGTTGGTCGACTTCTTTTTGAACTGCGTTTAGTTTACCTGCTCGGCTATATCCCGCATTTACTGCATTGCAGTGAGTGCTTAAAAATATTTGCGGATGAAATTATCCGGTTCGACGCCAGTCGAGGTGGTAGTCTGTGTGGCTCCTGCGCAGGGCAATCCGGGCTTTCTGTCGGTCTTGGAACGATTGGTTCCCTGGCTCGGAGCCTCAATGTTAGCCACTGTTGTTTTGATGGCTTTCGATTGGGCAGACGAACATTGACGGAAGGAGGCATGATCCTTGGTCAAGTTCTGGATTCTGTCCTCCCACGCCAGCCAAAATCCTTAAAATTCCTACAATCGACCCTAGACAACTCTGTTTCTTGACATCTTTTGGGGTGAAAGCTACACTCGCGTTCGGACTGTCAAATACGCATTTTCCGCTGTTGTCAGCGGTATAGTTTTTTGGAGGTAACGTGACTTTTCAGGATCTGATTCTTTCCCTGCAAAACTACTGGGCTAAACAGGGCTGCATTATTCAGCAGCCATATGATATCGAGAAGGGGGCCGGTACTTTCAATCCAGCAACGTTCCTGCGTGCCCTCGGCCCCGAGCCCTGGAACGTGGCATACGTTGAACCATCACGCCGGCCGACCGATGGTCGTTACGGTGAGAACCCAAACAGGTTGCAACACTATTACCAGTTTCAGGTTCTTCTCAAGCCGTCACCGTCAAATATTCAGGATCTTTACCTGGATTCGCTGAAAAGCTTCGGCCTTGATCCCAATGCCCACGATATCCGTTTTGTTGAGGATGACTGGGAATCACCGACCCTCGGTGCCTGGGGTTTGGGCTGGGAGGTTTGGCTGGACGGGATGGAGATTACCCAGTTTACCTATTTTCAGCAGTGCGGCGGCATTGACCTGAAGCCAATTCCCGGTGAGATTACCTACGGTTGTGAGCGGATCGCCATGTATCTGCAGGGGGTCGATAACGTCTATGACCTGGAGTGGATCGATGGCATCAAGTATGGCGACATTCATCATCAAACCGAGGTCGAGTTTTCCCATTACAATTTCGAGGAAGCTGATACCGGGATGCTTTTTCAGCTGTTCGACATGTACGAGAAGGAGTGCGTGAAACTGGCTGAAAAAGACTTGATTTTTCCGGCTTACGACTTTGTCCTTAAAGGGTCACACGCCTTCAATCTGCTTGATGCGCGCAGCGCTATTTCGGTGACTGAGCGCGCCGGTTATATCGGCCGGGTGCGTAACATGTCGAAGCTGTGTGCCGAGGGTTATGTCAAGCAACGTGAGAAACTCGGTTATCCCCTGTTGAAGAAATGATGATCCGTTCAGCAGCTAGCGCTGACTGACGTTTTTATTGGAGAAGGACATGTCTGCAGAATTATTTCTCGAACTGGGTACCGAAGAGATCCCCGCTGGATTTATCCCGCGTGCCCTCAATGATATACAGCGATTGCTCTGCAAAGAGTTGGAGAACGCCCGGATCTCTTACGGTGAGATTCGGACCTTCGCAACGCCTCGGCGACTGGCAATCTCGATTCAAAATGTTGCCCGTCTACAGCAGCGCCAGGAGCTGGAACTGACTGGCCCGCCGGCACGCATTGCGTTTGATGCTGATGGCAAGCCAACCAAGGCGGCGGAAGGTTTTGCCCGCACTAATGGTGTCAGTGTTGCTGACTTACAAACCATCGAGACGGACAAAGGCAAGTACCTGTTTCTTTCCAAGGTGATCGAAGGGGGCGAGTCGACTGCGCAGTTGCCGGAAATCCTACCGCGCGTTATCGGTAAAATTCCGTTTAAAAAGTCGATGCGCTGGAAGGATCTCGATATCCGCTTTGTTCGGCCGATGCATTGGATCGTCGCGACCTTCGGTGGCGAGGTGATCCCTTTTACTTTCGGTGACCTGCACAGCGGTAACCGCTCTCGTGGGCACCGTTTTATGGCTCCACAAGAGTTTATTGTCAGCGGCGCCGAAGATTATATTGCCAAT
This sequence comes from Desulfuromusa ferrireducens, assembly GCF_055389805.1. Classification (NCBI taxonomy): domain Bacteria; kingdom Pseudomonadati; phylum Thermodesulfobacteriota; class Desulfuromonadia; order Desulfuromonadales; family Geopsychrobacteraceae; genus Desulfuromusa; species Desulfuromusa ferrireducens. Next base: position 92,003 of record NZ_AP042415.1, on the reverse strand, counting down.
GCTGAAAAGCATCATGTTATCCCGCAGACTGAAAAACGTCGTCAACTGATCGAAGAGCAACTTGCAACGTTGGCCAAACAGCTGGGTGGCAGGATCAATCCCGACGCTGAACTGCTGGAAGAGGTCAGTTTTCTGGTGGAAACGCCGCAGGCGCTGGCGGGCAGCATTGAAGAGCGTTTTTTGCAGCTGCCACCGGAATTGCTGATCACCAGTATGCGCGAACATCAGCGCTACTTTACCTTGCTAGATGAGCAAGGCAAGCTGTTGCCGAACTTTATCACCATCGCCAATACGCACGCGATCGACCCAACGGTGGTGGTTGCTGGTAACGAGCGGGTGCTAAGGGCGCGTCTTGCCGATGCGATGTTCTTCTGGCAGGAAGATCAGAAAAGCAAACTTGAAGATCGCCTCGAGGCGCTGAAAAAGGTTGTCTATCAAGCTAAACTCGGAACCAGTTACGAAAAGGTCGAGCGTTTTACCGAACTGGCAGCGGGGCTAGCGCAGCAACTGTCGCCTGCCGATATCGAGCTGACCAAGCGCGCTGCGATGCTGGCTAAATGTGATCTCGAATCGGGCATGGTTTACGAATTTCCCGAATTGCAAGGGATCATGGGCCGTGAATATGCTCTGCTCGAAGGAGAGGATAAGCGCGTTGCTACTGCAATCTACGAACACTATCTGCCGACTCAAGCCGGTGGTGAGCTGCCCAGCGATAGCATCGGAACCTTTGTCTCTTTGGCCGATAAAATCGATACCATCTGTGGTTGTTTCAGTGTCGGTCTGATCCCGACCGGTACTGCCGACCCTTACGCCTTGCGCCGCTGTGCCATCGGTATTCTGTCGATTATCCTTGATCGCGGTTATGCCGTCTCGATTCCGCAGTTGGTTGAAAAAAGCATTGCCCTGCTCGAGACCAAACGTCAGCGCCCGGCCGTGGAGATCGTCGCTGAGGTGGTTGAATTTATCCGCTTGCGATTGGTCAATATGCTCACCGGACAGGATTATCCTGCTGATGTGGTCGATGCCGTACTGAGTGCTGCATTTGCTGAACCGGTTGATGCTGTCGAACGGGTAAAAGCGCTCGCGGCGCTCAAGGGACGCGAAGATTTTGAGCCCCTGGCGGTTGCCTTTAAGCGCGTCGGCAATATCATCAAAGGTGGTGTCGAGCAAGAGGTTGACGCTGTCTTGTTTACCGATGATTGCGAAAAGGTGTTGTTTGCCGAGCTGCAGCATGTGCAAGCAGCCGTTGCCGAATTGGTGGCACAGGGCAAATACCCGAGCGCGCTGGAAGCCATCGCTGGGCTGCGCGGACCGGTCGATACTTTCTTTGACGGTGTCATGGTCATGGACAAGGATGAGGCGGTTAAAAACAATCGCCTGGCATTACTCACCAGTATTGCCGGGTTGTTCAAAGGGGTTGCTGATTTCAGTCGCATCGCCTGATAGATAAACGGACTGACCGCCCGATAAAGCGGTCAATATTTATTATGTTTTTTGTGGTCGAAGGATGTTTCGGTGTCCTCGGGAGGTTCTTGCGTGCAAAGAATCGATGGACCTGTGCAGAGCTTGGAAGGATATTCTGATGGCTGCGCTATAGGTTTGTTCGCTTCTAGCAATCAAGGGCCAGCTCGGGAACTGGTTCATTTTTCGACCTTTTTATTATTGTAAGTGTGGACGAGACAAAGAAGAGGAGCAGTTTAGTGAAGAAGTATGTATATTTTTTTGGTGAGGGACAGGTCGAGGGTTCCGGGAAGATGCGTAATTTGCTCGGTGGCAAAGGAGCCAATCTCGCCGAGATGCTTTCCATCGGCCTGCCGGTGCCGGCAGGTTTTACTCTGACGACGGAAGTCTGTAACGAGTTCTACGAAAATAATAATCACTACCCCGACGGACTGGTTGATGAGGTCAAAAACGCTCTGGGTAAAATTGAAGAGCTGATGGGAAAGAAGTTCGGTGATCCGCAGCAGCCGTTGCTGGTTTCGGTGCGCTCCGGCGCACGCGCTTCGATGCCGGGGATGATGGATACGGTTCTCAATCTCGGTCTCAACGATCAGACCGTACAGGGGCTTATCGATCAAAGCGGCGACCCGCGTTTTGCTTACGATTCCTATCGGCGCTTTATCCAGATGTACTCGAATGTCGTCTTGGAGATGGACGGCGACATTCTCGAGCATATTTTGGAAAAAATGAAAGAGGATCGTGGTGTTGAGCTTGATACCGATTTAAGTGCTGCCGATCTCAAGCAGTTGGTTGCTTTGTTCAAGCAGAAGGTTCAAGACGAGCTAGGTCAGGGTTTTCCTGAAAATCCAGAGGAGCAACTCTGGGGGGCCATTGGTGCCGTGTTCGGTTCCTGGATGAATCAACGTGCCATCACCTATCGGAAGCTCAATGATATCCCTGCCGAATGGGGGACTGCAGTCAATGTTCAGTCGATGGTTTATGGCAATATGGGTGATGATTGCGCGACCGGTGTTGCCTTTACCCGTGATCCTTCGACCGGTGAAAACTACTTCTATGGCGAGTACCTGGTCAATGCCCAGGGCGAAGATGTGGTCGCTGGTATCCGGACTCCGCAACCGATCAATAAAGTGAATCAGACAGATGATTGTCTGCCTTCATTGGAAGAGGTGATGCCGGATTGCTATGCACAGCTGGTCAGCATTCGTGACAGCCTCGAAAAGCATTATCGTGAAATGCAGGATATCGAGTTTACCATCGAAAAGGGCAAGCTCTACATGCTGCAGACGCGGACCGGGAAGCGGACCGCCCACTCGGCAATCCGTATTGCCGTTGAGATGGTTAAAGAAGGCCTGATTACCCAAAATGAAGCTATTTTGCGTGTCGCACCTGATCAATTAGATCAACTGTTGCACCCATCGCTCGATCCAAAAGCTGAGAAGGACGTGATCGCCAAAGGTCTGCCTGCGTCACCGGGCGCGGCCAGTGGCAAGGTGGTTTTCAGTGCTGATGAGGCCGAGGAAGCCAACCGTCTGAAGCAGAAAGTTATTCTGGTGCGGGTCGAAACCAGTCCCGAGGATATTCACGGGATGAATGCCGCACAAGGGATTCTCACCGCTCGCGGCGGAATGACCTCCCACGCTGCGGTTGTTGCTCGAGGAATGGGTAAGTGCTGCGTCGCTGGTTGTGGTGATTTGAAGATTGACTACGAAAAGCAGCAATTGACCACCAAAGGTGGTGTGGTTGTCAAGCGCGGCGATGTCATTACACTTGATGGTTCAGCTGGTCAGGTCATCCTTGGCGATGTAAAAAAGGTTCAGCCGGAAGTCAGCGGAGATTTCGCTGAATTGATGGTTTGGGTCGATGCTGTTCGTCGCCTGCGGGTGCGGACCAACGCCGATACCCCCAAGGACTCAAGGGTTGCCCGCGAGTTCGGCGCCGAAGGGATTGGTCTCTGTCGGACCGAACACATGTTCTTCGAAGGGGACCGTATCCAGGCGGTACGTGAGATGATCCTGGCTGATGACCTGCAGGGGCGAGTCAATGCTCTGGCGAAAATCTTGCCGATGCAAAAGAGTGATTTTCTTGGCATCTTCCGTGAGATGAAAGGCTTTCCGGTCACCATCCGGCTACTTGATCCGCCGTTGCACGAGTTCTTGCCGCAGAACGATGATGATGTCTCTGCCCTGGCAACCATTGCCGGGATCCGGTTTTCCGAGGTTAAAGAGCATGTCGAGGCGCTGCACGAGTTCAATCCGATGCTTGGACATCGTGGTTGTCGCTTAGGAATCACCTATCCTGAAGTTTACGATATGCAGGTGCAGGCGATCATGGAAGCTGCTTGTGAATTGGTTAAAAACGAAGGCTTTGAGATTGTCCCGGAAATCATGATCCCGCTGGTCAGTCATGTCAATGAGTTGAAAATTCTTCGCGCCAATGCCGTCAAGATCGCTGAAGAAGTCTGTCAGCGTTATGGCGTTAAGGTTGAATACCTGATCGGAACGATGATTGAGTTGCCACGGGCCGCGTTGATGGCCGATAAGATTGCGCAACAGGCAGACTTTTTCTCCTTTGGCACCAACGACCTGACCCAGACCACCTATGGCCTGTCACGGGACGATGCCGGCCATTTCTTGCCGGATTATGTTGAGCGTGGTGTTTTTGTTCGTGATCCGTTTGTTTATCTCGATCGGGCCGGTGTCGGTCAGCTGGTCAAGATGGGCGCCGAAAAGGGGCGTCAAACCCGCCCTGATCTTAAGGTCGGGATTTGCGGAGAGCATGGCGGTGAACCGAGCAGTGTTATCTTCTGCGATGAAATCGGACTCGATTATGTCTCCTGCTCGCCCTATCGGGTACCGATCGCACGACTGGCGGCCGCTCATGCCGTTCTACTGAAGGATTGATAAGCTAAGACAGAAAAAAGGCCCGGCAGAAATGTCGGGCCTTTTTCGTTTAATGCTCAGTTGAAATTTTGATAGTCATAGTTTTTGATGAACTCCAGCATCTTCTGGCTGCCTATCGGTCGACTGTAATAGAAGCCTTGAACAATGCATGACCCCAGTGCTTTCAGGTAGTCGTGTTGGGTCTTGGTCTCAACCCCCTCGGCAATAAAATCAAGCTGCAGACCGCTGGATACATTGACCATTGCCGGAATGATGGTGTTGTCGTCGTCCACTCTGCTGATCTTGCTGATAAAGGACTTATCCAACTTCAACGTGTTCAGCGGCAACTGATCGAGATAACTCAAGGATGAATAGCCGGTACCGAAATCATCAATCGCCATTTTGATGCCGTGGTTGGTCAGCTTGATAATGTTCGTCAGCGTCATTTCCATATTCTGGATCAGAACATTTTCGGTAATTTCAATTTCAAAGGTGTTGAGCTGCAGGCTGTAGTCCCTGATTTTGCTGATCAGGTAGTCGGCAAAGCCATCCATTGCTAGTTGCACCGCTGAGATGTTGATGCAGATCCGGGTGTTAACCCCTTGAATGTGCCAGTTTCTGGCATCCTGAAAAATATTTTCCAAGATACAGTCGCCTAATTCGTTGATCAGGTTTGATTCTTCGGCGGTTTCGATAAAATTACCCGGAAGGACCAGGCCATTCTCCGGGGAGTTGATCCGGACCAGCGCTTCGACAGCATGCAGTTCACCGGTATCAAGGTTGATCTGAGGCTGATAGTATATTTCGATCTGATCCGCATTGATTGCGTTTCTAATCAGGTTTTCGGTGTAAACCTTATTGCTGTTGTTGTCCTGAAGCTTATCGTTGTACAGACAGATATTGTTGCTGGAGGTTGATTTAGAATTACAGACGGCAATGTCGGCATTTCTGATCAATTCTTCCTTGGTTTCTCCGTTTTCAGGGAAAATCGCCAGGCCAATACTGAGATTAATGTGGACCTCGTCATTGTTGTATTGGAGCGGGTACGCGGTTTCCTGGATGATTTTATCGGCGACCGAGATTGCCTCTTGCGGTGTGTTGATTGCGGGGAGTAAAAGGATGAATTCATCGCCGCCGAACCTGGCTAAGAGGCCCCCCTCAAGGGTGTTTTTCTCCAGAATCGCAGCCACCGATTGGAGGACTTCGTCACCAACAACCTGGCCGTAGGTATCGTTAATCAGTTTAAAACGTTCGATATCGACATACAGTAACGCCAGTTTTTCATTCTTCCGTTTTGCGTGACTGATCAACACTGAGAGTTGCTCATTCAGTAGATTTCTGTTTGGCAATCCGGTCAGTAAGTCGTGGTTGTGTTGAAAGCGGATGATTTCTTCTGCACGCTTCTTTTCGGTGATGTCGCGGGCGACACCATAGGTACCAAGGAAGTTTTCACTTTTCTCGGCGCTGCCATTGTTACTCAGCTTGTAGCCGCCGCTGAAATTTCTCTCAATCTGCATCGCCCTGACTTCGACATGCAAAAGGGAGCGGTTGTTTTTGCATTGCAGGCGGAGTTCAACCTTTTTAGTCCCTTTGGGCATCCTCTGCGTGTTGAAAAAATAGTTTGCCCGGTTGAGGTCTTTGGGGAAGACAAAAGCCGAGAAGTGTTTTCCCAGCACTTCTTTTTGTGTGTAACCAAGTGTTTTTAGTAGGTTACGGTTTACAAAGGTGAACAAGCCTTCCTTGTTGAGCATGTAAAGTAAGTCCGGAGAGTTGTGGACGATGAATTTATGCAGTGCTTCTGACTCTTTGATCTTTTCAAGCATCTCGCTATTCTCAAGTTTGAGATTGCGTTTTTCAAGCACGTTCTTAATTGAAAACAGGAGTTCGTCCGGTGTGTAAGGTTTTCTTATGAAGTCTTGCGCCCCACTTGTCAGGACTTGGATTGCCTTGTTGATTTCTAGTTCGCCACTGACAACAATAACGTGTGTTTCGATATCATTACTGTTGATGTGGTTGATAACATCCATGCCATCGATGTTCGGCATGTTCAGGTCAAGGAGGATGAGTTGAAACTCCTGGCGTTCCAGCGTGCGTAGCGCTGCAAAGCCTCCCACGGCAAAGGTAGAGCGCAGCCCGGCAGAGGAGAGGATCTGCTGGAGACTCTTGCAGATGCGTGGATCGTCATCGACGATCAGAATCTCGATCGGGGTTTGGGACGCGCCGCCTCCGGCTAAATATTTCAAGTCGACCATATCAATACTCTACTCTGTTCGCTGCGCGGTGGTGTGTCGTGGAAGCAGGATCTTGAATTCAGTACCCATGTCCCGGCTTGAATAACAGGTAATGCTGCCGGAAATTTCATTAATCAAATCGCTCACAATCGATAAACCCAAGCCGGAGTGTCCTTGTTTGGTGCTCTCGACCGGACTGAAAAGATTCTTCAAAACTTCTGTGGTTATTCCTGGGCCGTTATCTTTAATCGAGATTTCAACAAAGTGATTACCGTTCTGAAAGCAGTTGTCTCTGGTGGTAATGTCAATCATGCCTGAATGGGGTAGCGCTTCCACAGCATTTTTGATGATGTTTATAAATACTTGCTTGAGCTTGTCCTGCGGCAACTGCAGGTTTGGAATCCCTGCGTCCAGCGACAGATTCGAACGGATCCTTTTTTCACTGTAAAGCGAGTTGCTGAAAAAGGTATCCAGCTCACTGAGTAGATTGTTGATCTGCGTCTGGTCCGAGCCACTGACCGGGTGCTCCTGATTATTTGCCATGGCGAGAATCTTTACCACCCGTTCCATTTCTTCTTTAATGAAATCAATTTCCTCTGTCGCCGGGTGATCAGTATCCAGCTTTCTACCGAGGATATAGAGATAGTTATTGATGATTGTTAGGGGGTTTTTGACTTCGTGGACAATTTTATTGAAATCGGTCAGGCTGATGCTGTCATCGGGTTCTTCCGCTTTGCTGATGGTGAAATATTTTTTGCCAATCTCGGTCATTAAAAGTTCAATCAGCGGTAATTTCTCTTTAAACGCAACCAGTTCTTTACGCGCAATGCCAACGGCGAGAACTCCGAGGGACTTATCATTGCTGGCTATTGGTAGGAAATAGGCGCATTCAGATCCCATCACTCTGATAATCTGATTGTCGGCTATGGAGCAGCTGTTGGCCAGAGAGTCTAAGCCGGTTTTTTGATTGAAGCATTTGCTGATGGCGCTGTTCTGGTCCTGAATATTAAATGTAATCTCGTCAAGCATACCTATTTGCATGTCGTTGAGTGGGGCCAGTGATTTTCCTTCGGCACCTCGGCGGATAAAGATCAGTTGCTTCAGATTGAAGAGCAGCTCGAAATTAATGCGGATCTCTTTGTTGAAGCTTTCGCTGTCTTGACTTTCTCCGTTTAAAAAACAGGAGGCCAAGGTGATGTTTTTAATTCGTTCCGACAGCTCTTCGGTCTTTTGTTCGCGCTTTTTCTCGTCACGGACGCTTTTTTTTGTTTCTGCAAAGCTGTTGTCGCTGGCAAAACCGAGTTCAGAGAGGATCTCTTTACTTTCATCCAGAGCCATTGCCAGGCATTCAAGGACGGTATCCTGCGGCAGCTGTAACAGGGTGTTGGCTTTGTCTACTGCTTGTTCGGTGACTTCGCAATCGAGTGGCGCGGCTAAGGTCCGGGCGACCGAAATGATTCGCAGTAGGGTTGGCGAACTGAGCAACTCATTGTCAGCGGCACATTGAAATAGAACAGCGTCCGACATCAGTGAGTCGAGCTTCCAGCTTTCAAGCAGGGCAGCACCAACTTCACAGTGATCGATACCGTAGTTGCCCTGTTCCAGTGCACTAAAATCGTCAACTATCTCAAATTGTTCCAGAATCCCAAGATAGTTCTCCTCGTAGTTGGCAAATAATAGCAGCATACCGATCTGGTGCAATAGGCCAGCGAGATATGCTTCTTCTGTCCTTTGGTAATTGAGCTGCAGGGCCAACTTTTCAGCGAGGTGAGCACAGACAAGAGAACGCAGCCAGAGGTGGTGGATGTTTATATCAATCTTTTTTGCCAGCTTACTGAAAAACTGTTGAACTGAGCTGGTAATGATGATTTTTCTGACATTCTTCAGTCCCAGAATAATCAGCATTCGCTTCAGGTCGGTGATTTCGTTCCATTGCCGATAGAGAGGAGAATTGGCTATTTGGAGAAACTTAGCCGTAAGGGCAGAATCCCTTTTGATGGCCGAAGCGAACATCTCGAAGGTTGCTTCACTGTTGTTACACAAATCCATCAGTTCAACCAGAAGGCTGATTTCTGATGGAAGTGCCTCAATTGAGAAGCTTCTGTCTTTTAGATAGATACGCTGCATCCCTACCGGGAACCTTTTTGCCGATGGTTGGTTTGGTAACTAAATTAAACGGCCAATGGCTTGGAGTTCTTTAATATACAATGATTAAAATATAGAATCAATTAAGTATTATCTCTAGAACGTTTTTATTTTAGCTGGTTGCCAGCCGTTGCTGCAAAATTTCGTTTCCAGTTGCTGTCCATTTTGTCCTGCCGTTCGGCTCATCTACGACAAATATGATTAAGACGTGCTGTCAGCCAGCAACACGTATGCCTATTTTGCTTGTTTGTAAGCTGTTGTATTTGTGGATGTTTATGCGCGGTTCTCTCGTGATGGCGTGATCCTCCGGTAATAGCCTGTTATCATTACGGCATCTCGCCGGAATTTAACCCTGCGGCTGGTGGTGTTTGGCTGGGCTGGGAGGAAAAGTAATTTGTCGAATATTGATGAAAAGTCGCAATCGAAAAGGCTTGAATTACTACGATGGGAGCAGGTTGCACTGCGGTAAAAGTGGGGCTTTATTAAATAAAAGCCCCGACACAATCTGGCGGGACTTTTGTCAACGCTGATGATAGATGATTATTCTGCGGCCTGATCTGTCCGGGGGGGTCTATCGTCCCCCTTTTTATCCGCTGAGATGTGCAAGTTGCAATGAACACAGCGCCGAAAGGGGATGAAGGTCGGTCCGTGGGTGTGAAAGCAGTTTCCACAATCGGGACAGCGCACAACAACGGCCATGCCTACGGTGATGCAGAGCAGGATAATCCAGACAAAAAATACTTTGATGACCGTATCCCATCCCCCTGCTGATTGCAGAGAGACCATCATCGCCGGAACGTAAGCTGCAATCGTTAACCACAGTAGCCAACGCCGCTGCCGGACTTTCGCTAATCCTTCACGGAATTCCAGTGGGTTTACCTCAGGGGTTTCGGCCATCGCTATCTAAGCTCCTCTTTGAGTGTCGGGAGATGTGTGCCTGCTAGGTCAGTTAAGGTGAAAACTGATGGCACAATAGTACTTTTTTTTAAGTTAGATGGCAATCCCAGAAGATGTTACTCGCAAGTGACGCTGGGTGATGTTTTCAACTCCACCGCCGGCTCATGCGCGAGAGGACAATTCATGGGATAAATAAATTATTTACTGAGGTAAATATATATACACCAGTTTTTTTCGATATAGTTTCGCAATAACGGTGGGTTATGGCTTGATTGTTGTTTGCGTTCGCTTGCGCTCTGGCTGCAAGTGTATGTTGGCGGTATACAATCAGTGGCGGGGTTTTTCTGTCGTTTTGTCGTTCTGTGAATTAAAAGGTCAAGAAAAACAGCAGGTTAAGGTAGCTGTGCATTTTTTGTTTTATAGTTGGCATAATCACTGCTCTATAGAATGGACAAGAGGTTAAAAGCCAAGAGAGTTTGTTTGTTGTATCAACGGAGGTCATCATGAAAAGCATTCTACGTATTAGTTTAATTGCCCTGTTTACTTTTTCTTCTGCAGCATTTGCTGCCGGTGGAACGACTGATGGCCAGGGCGGTTTTTTGCTTTCACTCTTTATCGGCTTTTTTGCTCTGATTCTTGTTTTTCAGATTGTTCCTGCCTTTCTGCTCTGTGTGGGAATGATCAGAGGCCTGCTAAATCAGGATCATAAAGAGGTGGACAGCATCAAGAACTGATCGCGACGAATTGTGCCGGGGGAAGGCTGCCAGTGTCCCCCTTGCATATTGAAAATACTGGTAACTTATATGCCCCACTCACTTTAGGAGGAAATCATGAAATCTCTTCTCGTAACCCTGTCTCTCTCGTTGATGGCAGTTTCCCCTGCTTTAGCCGCTGATACTAGCAAGGTTTATAATAGTGGCATCCTCGTGCTGTTGTTTGTCGGTTTCTGTGCCCTGCTGGTTGTTGCGCAACTGTTGCCGGCCGTTATGTCTTTGTTCGGTATGACCAAAAATGCAGCCAAAAATGCGGCCAAAAATTCGACCCGTATGCAAGCTGCACAGGTAAAGAAGCACTAGCATTAATAACACACATTTAGAAATTACATTTTCAAGCAATCGGGCGTCTTTAGTCGCCCGATTTTTTTTGCCCCTCACCTGTCTTGTTCGCAGACCTTTTCCCCGTTCGTCCTCAATTACTGTCTCTCCGGTGATTGCAGTTGCCACAAATAGATAAATAAACGTCTAGATTTATACAATGATGCCGAGATGGAATGAGTCGGGAATTTGTGGTCGGGGTGGCAGCTGTTCGTCGTCCTGATCTGCTTAGCCTTTAGGTGTCGGGAGTTGACGGCAAGTCGGCAGGTTTTTCATAAAAAAGAGCCCCCTCCGTTAAGGGAGGGGGCTCTTTAGGGTGTGCCTGCTACGTTCTAGTGTGCGCTGGCGATTTCGAAGCTGCCATCAGCATTGACCGTGATGGTTGCATCCAGATATTGAAGGTTGTTTTTGTTGACATAGTCAGACTCGCCGAGGATTGCATAGTAAGAGCCACCAGCACGGCCTCCTGTTGCGCAATGCAGAACGACACGGCCTTCTTTGGGTAGCTTGGCAACCGACTCTTTGGCTTTGAAGATGAAATCTTCATCATAAACGTGGATCGAACCGGGGATGTGGCCGGCGGTAAAATCTTCTAGCGAGCGGACATCAACGACAGCCACTTTGCCCGCAGCAACCAACTCTTTGAATTCCTTGGTCGTGATAGCTTCCGGCAGGGCATTGGCCGGGTTTTTTTTTGCGACTACGCCACTGGCTTCATTTCCCCACAGAGGAAGTTTCGCTTTTTTCCAGGCTGGTTGACCGGCAGCGTAAACCGCAACCTTCTTGTAGCCGATTTTCAGGGCCATTTTGGCACTTAGATGGCTCAGCTCACATTTGTAGCCTCCGCAATAGAAAATAAGCGGAACGCTTTTGTCTGCCGGGAGCAGCCCTTTTTTCAGTTCAAATTCGGCTTTCGGCAGTGCGATCGCCGTTGGGATAAATGATTTTTGGTACTTGATCGCTGGACGTGCATCAATCAGAACGTACGGCTTTTGGCTTGGTTTCATGACCAGCTTCTCTACGCCCTTGGTTTCTATTTCGGTGTAGTTGCCGGCTTTGACCCAACCAGGTTGACCTTCATACCAAACTTTTACGTTTGTGAAGCCAGCCTTTAAGGCAATCTCTGCTGATGCCGGGCTGAGTTTACAGTGCAGGCCGCCGCAGTAGAAAATGATGGTTTTGTCTTTTGGTAGTTTAGCAAGGTTTTTGTTCAGCATCGGCTTCGGGATGCTGACAGCGCCGGGGACATGGCCGTCATCAAATTTATTTGCCGGGCGGGCATCGACAATAAAGTAGTTGGCCTTGTCTTCTCCGGCGAGGATTGCTTGAACTTCAGCAGTGGTGATGACCAGTTCTGGTTTTTGTGGCAACGCTTTTTTTTCTGCTTTTGGTGCAACGGCTTTTTCCGCTGTTGGTACCGCCGGAGTAGTGGTTTGACAGCCGGTTACTAAAAAGGTAACGGCCAGAAATCCTGCCAACAAAAGTGTCCATCTTTTCATGCCAGATCATCTCCTGAAATTAGAGTTATATTGCGACCATTAGTGGTCAGTAATGAGGCGAGGCAAATATAGCACAAGTCGCATGAAGTACACCACCTAAATTGCTGTGGTTAGGTGTTTTTTTGTAAACAACTTACGTCGCTAGTTTGTCGGAGGCTGGGTTTGACCGTTGTCACGGCAGTATCTGGGGTTCTGTATGGAAATGATCAACAATGCACATTGCGGTGGCGTGGAAAAGACAAGTGGTGCGCTGTTTTGGTGGGCAGCGTGTTTGCTCAGGAGTCAGTTGTTGATTTTAGTCGCAACTAACCGGGTTGATCAGTTGACGTAAGCTTTCGGCTTGCTGGTGTGATAAACGGGTCGAGGTCTCAGCCAGTTCAACGGTTTTAATGCCGAGCAGGCGATAGAGCGGCAGAAGTCCGGTTGGGGACGTTTTCAGCGCGGCGAGATGGGCTGCCACGGTACCGGAATCGCCGCGAACGATCGGTCCGGTGAGTCCCTGTTCCGCTCCCAATTGTGCCAGATTGTCAACCGAGGCCTGGACCAGTGGCAGGAGCAGATTGATGGCCTGGTCCGGTTCGATGCCGCATTCTTCGAGCAGGGTTGTCGCTGTGGACAGCAGGGTGACTAAAAAATTGGAGGCGATGCAGGCGCTGGTGTGGTAAAGCGCTTTGTCGGCAGACTTAATGCGGAAGGGCTGGCCGCCAAAAGCGTTGACTAGCTTTTCGCCCAATGCGATGGCTGATTCGTCCCCTTCCAGAGCGCAGGGACAGTCGGTCAGGCGCTCGCTGGCTAACTGTCGGTTGGCGAAGGGCAGCAGGGGGTGAATCGAGAGGGTTGCTAGGTTGGATGGAGCGACGCGCATGATCGCGGCCCTGTGCAGTCCGCTGAAATGGACCAACGTTTGTTCTGCTGAGAGATTCCGTAGACCTTGTAGCGTTGTTGCCAGGGCTTCGATCTGATCGTCCGGCACCGCCAGCAAGATGATCTCTGCCTCGACAGCGCTACGCAGTTCTGTACTGGCAACACTGTCGGGACAGCCGATAAAGTGACAGCCAGCAAGCGTCTGTTGCCGATCGCGACCGACCACAGCTTTGAGTCGATAGCCGGCCTTATGCAGCCGGTGCGCAATCGCACAACCGACCTTGCCTGGTCCGATCAGTGCGATGGAGGGTTTCATGCGACCGTTGCCCGCAGGCTACCGACCTGTTCGATTTGACCGATCAGTTCATCGCCACTTTCAATCCGGCTGACGCCAGCTGGGGTGCCAGTGAGGAGAATGTCGCCCGGCTCCAAGGTATAGAAAGTTGAAACTTCGGCAATGATTTCTTCCACCGAGCGCATCATCTGGGCGGTGGTTCCGTCTTGTCGTAATTCACCATTGATTTTCAGCGTCAGGCGGATATCGTTCGGGTTTTTGACCTCGTCGGCGGCAACAAAATCAGACAGCGGGCAGGCGGTATCAAACCCCTTGGCGACCTCCCAGGGAAGCCCTTTTTCCTTCAGTTCGTTCTGCACGTCACGCAGGGTCAGGTCGAGGGCGACCGCGTAGCCGGCGACATGGGCAAGGGCATCCTCTGGTAAAATTTCTTTGCCGGCGGTGCCGATAAGAACGGCCAGCTCCAGTTCGTGGTGGCAGTCATTCGAGTAGCTCGGAATCTGAATCTGTCCACCATCGGCGAGCAGGCTGCTAGCTGGTTTGCAGAAAATAACGGCTCGGTCTGGAACCTGGTTGCCGAGTTCGCGGATATGATCAAGGTAGTTACGGCCCAGGCAGACAATTTTTCCAACCGGATAGTTTTTATTGCTCCCTTTAATGGTGACCTCATGCATTGCCCTGCTCCTTAAGCGAATAGTTTCAGAATAGATCCTCAGGCAGCTTTCGGCAGTGACCAATTATGCCGAATTGCCAGCAACCTCAGTAGTATAACGCTGCTAGCGGATATTAATAGCGCCAATTCATTCGGTATTTGCAACTGCTGTAGAATGACCAGCAGGCTGCCGCCGAGAATGCAGGCCGAGGCATAAATTTCACGGCGCATGATCAGCGGAACCTCGTTGGATAAAATATCGCGCATCACTCCGCCGGCTGTTCCGGTCATCACGCCCATTAGCACGGCGCCTAAGGGGCCGGTTTGAAAGGCGATCGCTTTTCCCGTACCGATAACCACAAAGGTTCCTAGTCCGATAGCATCTAGGTACAATAATGGATGCTCAAATTTGGGCAAGAAACGATGGGTGAAGAAAACCAGCAGGGCAACCACAACCGGCAACCAAAGATAGATTTCGTTGCGCAGGCAAAACGGCGGCAGATCGCCGAGCAGCAGGTCGCGCAGGGTGCCACCACCGATAGCAGTGACCATCCCCAGGACGAGTACACCAAACAGGTCCATGCCGCGGCGAATCCCTGCCCAGGCGCCGGAGGCGGCAAAGGCGACGGTGCCGATTAAATCAAGAATGTAAAGTAGATTCATTTATTGCTCTCCCGCCCGGAAGATAGCGATAAGTTACGGTAAACGCAAGCATCTACTCGTCGCGAGCGGATATCTGCCGCAGCGGCTGTTCCTTTGGATTGCCCCCTGTAGTTATGCTAGGATGGCAGATCTGTAAGCCTTCCGCTATCCGGAGCGACAATGTTTTTTCCCATCGCTGATACGCCGAACCCGCCGGGTCGCCCCTATGTCACTTGGGCGCTGATTGCGCTCAATGTCGGCATCTATCTGTTGCTGACCCTACCGGCTGCTGCCGGCAAGGTCAGCCTGCAGGACCCGGTGTTGCACGAGTACCTGCGGGTTTTCGGTTTGTTGGGCAAGGTCAGTGGCCGGGAGGTTTATCAAAGTCTCAGCTCTTATGACCTGCTGGTCTTCAGGTACGGTTTTCGTCCGGCCGAATTTTCCCTGCTTTCACTGCTGACATCGTTGTTTCTGCATGGTGGCCTGATGCATCTGGCTGGCAATATGCTGTTTCTCTTTATCTTTGGCGACAATGTTGAATTCCGTCTCGGTCGGGTACGTTATCTGCTGACCTATCTCGGTTGTGGTTTTGCCGCCACGCTGTTTTTTGCCTTTTTTGCCACCGATTCACAGGTGCCGCTGATCGGTGCTTCCGGGGCCATCTCCGGGGTGCTCGGCTGTTATTTCCTCTGGTTCCCGCGCAACCGGGTGCGCTGTTTTCTGTTTTTCTTCCCCTTTTTGATGACCAGTATCTATTTGTCGGCGCGGCTGGTGCTCGGTTTCTATTTGTTGATTGATAACCTGTTGCCATTTTTGTTCACTTCCTCTGGAAGTGGCGGAGTCGCATACGGAGCCCACCTCGGAGGCTTTCTTGGAGGTTTGGGGGTCGCTTGGAGCGCTGATCAGTATTATCGGCTGCGTGCAAGCTGGCAGCGACCGGCGATACAGACCCCGCCGCTGTCGTCGGTGCAACAGATTTGCCCAGCGGTTTTAAGCGGGGACATGGCTGGGGCCAGTGATTGCTATCTGGGGATTGAAAGTCGTGAACAACGCCTGCAGGTCGAGTCGGCAGATGTCTTGGCGGTGGGGAATTACCTGCTTGAGCAGGGGCGTTTTCGCGAAGCCTTACATATATTTCGGCGTTTTGTTGCTGAGCGGCAGAACGATCAGCGGATTGATCAGGCCTACTTGGGGGCGGGCAAGGCGATGTTGCAGCAACCGCGCTATCAAACCAGCGCCTATCACTATTTCCTCTCGGCGCTGGATTTGGCCCGTAGCGAACAACTGGCTGCCGAGGCGCGCATGTTATTGCGTTTGATCGAAAAAAGACGGGCTACGGCCGAAAGTTGAGGAGTAAATGTACTCTTTTGATTATGTCGAGCCGGTCTTCCGGCCACCATCTGAAGCCCGCTCGCTGATTTTTCAGATCACGGTCGGTTGCAGTCAGAATCACTGCCGTTTTTGCGGCATGTACAAAACAAAACAGTTCCGTATCCGCTCGGTTGAGGAGATCGCTGCGGACATTGCTGCCGTGCCGCAGCAGCATCGTGCACATTATCAGCGCGTGTTTCTGGCTGATGGCGATGCCTTGGTTTATCCGCAAGAGGGCTTGCTGCGCATTCTCGATCTGCTGGCGGAGAACTTTCCCCGCTTGACGCGGATTGGTGCCTACGCATCACCGAATAGCTTGACCACTAAAAGTGTTGCGGAACTGGCCGCACTGAAAGAGAGAAAGCTGCGCATTCTCTACTTTGGTTTGGAAAGTGGTGATGCCCCCACGTTGCAATTGATCAACAAAGGCTTCGCGCCGAAACGGATGTTGGAGCTTTGCCAAAATGCCCAACAGGCGGGGCTCAAGTTGTCGGTAACCGGGATTCTGGGATTGGCTGGGCGTGCTCGCAGTGCTGAACACGCCGCCGCGACTGCCGAGTGGATTACTCAGCTGTCACCGGCGTATTTCTCTTTGCTGACGATGTTTAAGCGGCATAACGATGATTATTTCGAGCAGATTCAACCGTTGACCAACGCTGGAATTATTGCGGAAGCCTTGTCCATTGTCAGGGCATTGCAGCCGACCAGGACGATACTGCGTTCCAATCATGTCTCCAATATTCTCAACCTGGCCGGTAGTTATCCGAAGGACCGGGACAAGCTTATACGCCAGGCGGAGATGGCCCTGGCCGAAGCGCAGAAAAATCCCACATGGTGTGATCAGGTTCCCGATTATGGCGAGGAGTATTATTGATCGTCTTCCTCGGATTGCTTGGCAGCTTTTTGTTCAAATTTGACACCTGTGCCAAAAAGTGAACGATAAAGCGTCTGTTTGTAGTGTTTTGTTCAGAGAAACAAAGGGGCTAAAATGAAGTTGACCGGTTGCCACATCATTGCTGCAGATTCTCTTGCCGCTGCGGAGCAATCCTTTTATGCCATAAATCCCATCACGGATGAGCGCTTGCCGCCAGCTTTTTGCGAAGGAACGGCTGCGCAGGTTGAGAGTGCCGTTTCTTTGGCTGCGCGCGATTTTGCTGCCTATCGGCACTTGCCGTTATCAGAGCGTGCCGACTTCCTGCTCGCTATTGCCGACCAGTTGCTGGCGCTAAAAGACGATCTGCTGCTGCGTGCTCATCAGGAAAGCGGCTTGCCGGCAGCGCGGCTTGAAGGGGAACTGGGACGGACTGTCAATCAATTGCGACTGTTTGCGGATTTCGTCCGCGACGGGAAGTTTTTGCATACGCAAATTGATCAAGCGTTGCCCGATCGACAGCCATTGCCGCGTGCCGATATCCGCATGACACAGATGCCACTGGGTCCGGTTGCGGTATTCGGCGCGAGTAATTTCCCCCTCGCTTTTTCTGTTGCCGGTGGTGACACCGCCTCTGCTCTGGCGGCCGGTTGTCCGGTGATTGTCAAGGGCCATCCCGCGCATCCGGGGACCTCCGAATTGGCTGGTCTGGCCATCCGTAACGCGATTGAACAATGCGGTTTGCCGCCTGGGGTTTTTGCTCTGCTGCAAGGCAGCACTGCCGCACTGGGAGCTGCACTGGTGCAACATCCGGCGCTGGCGGCCGTCGCATTTACCGGATCGCTTCGTGTCGGTCGGGCGCTGTTCGATCTGGCTGCCGCGCGGGCGCAACCGATTCCGCTGTTTGCTGAAATGGGTAGTGTTAATCCCATTTTTGTTTTACCACAGGCTTTGGCCAACTATGGCGAGCAGCTCGCCAAAGAATTTTCCGCTTCGGTGTCCCTCGGGGTTGGGCAATTCTGCACCAATCCGGGTCTGCTGTTCGCTCTAAAGGGTTCAGATCTCGATGCCTTCGTTCGTAGCGTGCAACAGGTGCAGTCTCAAACTGAGCCTGCCGCCATGTTGCATGCCGGGATAAAGGATAACTATCTGGCCGGTGTCGGTCGTTTGTCGCTGCTGCCTGAGGTTGAGCTGTTTGCTGGCAGGAGCGTCGCTGCAGGCGCGGGATGTTTTGTTTCGCCAGCGCTCTTTTTGACCAGCGCAGCTACCTTTATCGACGACCCTCGCATCGGCGAGGAGGTTTTTGGTCCTTCTGCAGTGATTATAGCGTGCGACTCTTTTGTCCAGATGAAGCAGGCCGCAGAGGCATTAGCCGGCCAATTGACGGCCAGCCTGCATGCAACCGTCAGTGAAGAGGAGCAGTGTCGTGAGCTGTTCGCAATTTTAGAAACTAAGGCCGGGCGCCTGATTCTTAACAGCTTTCCCACCGGAGTCGAGGTTTGTCACGCCATGGTGCATGGTGGCCCCTATCCCGCAACTACCGACAGCCGCAGTACCTCGGTTGGAACGGAAGCGTTGCGCAGATTTCTTCGTCCGATCTGTTATCAGGGATTCAGCGCGTCCCTGTTGCCGGTGGAAGTTACGCCGTGAAGGAACGTTGTTAAAATTTATTCAGTGGCGGCTTGATCGCTGGTCAAGCCGCTTAATTGAAACTTTCTTTTTTTTCGCCTGATTCCCTTTCTGTAGTTATTTAATCAACTTCGCACTCTTGGTCTCTCTTGTAGGTTTCCGCGCAATTTTTCTAATAAAACACCCAGAAGATACTGAAAGTAATCAATATGAAAGCAAAACATTTGACTAATCTCATTGGCAAGAAAGAATTTGCATAAATGGTTGAAGATGATTAGACTTTGATTTTAATTAAAATGACGGTCGGTTCAGTTCTAATCTTTAGTGATGTAATGGCAGTGGGTCCAAACGATTTCTTGGCGATGGACATTTTGTTTGCCTAGTGGATTGCCGCAAGGTCATTTGCTCCGGTAGGAGGGATTGATGATTTATGATGCGCTGGAGATTTTTCGCAGTGAGGCCAACGACTATCTGAAGTTGTTGCCTGAACTGAATGTTTCGGGGAACAAAATTATTGGTCTGTCAAATGTCGCCAAGGAAGATGGCACGATCGAGATCCCGACCAATAGTATCGGGCTCACCTTGGTCAACATTGAAGAAGAACGACTCGGTCGCGATGTCAAACCTTATCGGCTTAATCCCGATCACAGTATCGGGCACCTCAATCCGCAAATACGACTTAATCTCTATATTCTGTTCACCGCCCATTTCAACGATTACAAAAGTAGTTTGCAATATATCTCCGGCCTGATCCGGTTTTTTCAGACAAAAACGGTTTTTAGCGCAGAAAATTCACCCGCCATGCCCGCAGGGATAGAGCGTCTGGTGGTTGATTTACAGCCGCTTAATTTTGAACAGCAGAATAATCTCTGGGCAATGCTGGGGGCCAAATACCTGCCATCGGTCCTCTATAAGGTTCGCACTGTGTGCTTCCAGGAGGGGCAGACCAGGGATCAGCAGGCACCGATCACCTCCATAAAGATCGTTGCTAAAGGCAGGGAGGTCGAATGAAGATCGAATTTCAACCAGCCTTCGCGGTCGATATTCTCCACGATTACTATCCTGATGGCATCAGTCAGGATTTCAGCGTTGTTCCGACTCCGCACTGCCAGCGGATCCTGCAAAAATATGGCCTGCTGTTCAAACCGTCTCCCGCTGGATTTGGCGTTCTCTATGAAACCGCTGGCGGCGCCAAGCCTAAGTGTCCATTTGAACAGCCTCTGAACCTGTCATTCGTGCTGCGCTCGAAATCTGCGTATCTGTACAACTATTCTGAGCTGCCACTCGATAAGTCCTTTCAGCAGGCGTTTGTTCTCAGCAACCGGCAGAAGAATCTCTCCAATGGACAGCGGTTGTTGAGTGCCGATCCGGCTGGCGAATTTCTCTCTGCTCTGGATCTGCTCGACTTACGCCAGCAACGTTTTCAGGTGGCCACTGAAAGTTCAGCAGATTCAGTTCTTTGGGAACTGTTCGACAACCAGCAGGCGCTGTTACAGCGTCAGCGGGTCGCCACGGTGGAAGGTGTTGCAACCTATCTGGTTGATCTCAGTCAACGGCAACCGGGACGCTACCTGCTACGCCGGGACGGCATCGAGTATTTGCATTTTTATGCTGATGAACAACTGACAGGCCGTTCTCCTTTCGGACTGATTGAGATCGCCATCGACCCGTCTGTGACCGATGCGTTTCGTTTTGTCGATGCCGACGGGTCCGTGCTGTTTCGCCGCTACCAGCTGAAACTACCGGTGCGCAAGACGACGTGGGAGTATTTCGTGGTCGCAAACTACGAAACTGAGCTCAAAGCGACAGACCTGACGGTGTCTCTCGATGATCCGCCTGTGACTTTTAATCGCCAGCCGGCAGTGACTCTGGCTGATGGCCGAACGGCAGTTCCTTTTGTTGCCGATCGCTTGCTGCCGCTGACCAAACAGCCGGTTGTGGGGATCACCTTAAAAAAGAAAAAGGGACCGTCAACGGCCCGCTTGCAGATCGACAACCTGCCAAACCCTGCGGTCAACGAGATCATACCAGCGGCGGGCGACAAAGTAATTTCCAGGGTTTACGTGTATGTCTAACCTTTAAACTTGATGAGGGATGGAAAATGGCGACTTACAAAACACCCGATGTTTACGTAGAAGAGATTTCCCTGTTTCCGCCGTCGGTAGCCGAGGTGGAAACGGCCATTCCGGCTTTCATCGGTTACACCGATAAGGCCAGCAAAAATGGCGAACGCCTGAGCATGAAACCGACCATGATCCATTCGATGGTCGAGTTTCAGCGCTATTTTGGTGGCGGTCCACCAATCAAGCCGACGGTTAAGCTGGATGATGGCAACGCTGTGGCCGATGTCGACCTTGGAAGCCTCTATTTCTATCTGTTTGACAGCATGCGCCTCTATTTCGATAACGGCGGCGGCAAGTGTTACATCGTCTCCGTTGGTGATTATGAGTCGGCTCCAACGCTGGGTAATGACAGTGCAGGAATCCTTGGCGGTCTGAAAGCGCTGGAAAAAGAAGACGAGCCGACTATCCTGCTTTGCCCCGATGCGACGTTGCTCTCTGGCACTCAGCTTTACCAGTTTCAGCAGCAGGCTCTGGCCCAGTGCGGCAAGCTGATGGATCGGGTGACGGTTTGCGATCTGCTCGACAGCGGAGATCTTGACGCCGATAAGTCGGCATTCCGCAATAATATTGGCATCAAGAATCTAAAATATGGTGCCTCCTACATGCCCTGGCTTAAAACTTCGTACAGCAAGGCGATCAAATCGCGCCATGTCAGTTTACAACGTGCTTCGACCAGCGGTGCGCTGCAGTTGGAGAATCTGACCACCGACGCCGCCCTCAAAGCCTTTATCCGTGGCGAACTGAATGCCGCGATCACTGCCAACAAGTCTCTGCAGACCGACCTGATCGACAATTTCACCACGACCGGCAATGCAACGCTCAGTGAGCAGTTTGGCGAACTTGATGACAGCTTCAAGGCTGGCCAGCAATATGCCGATGTGGACGCTTTTCAGCCAGCGATCCGGGTCATGTACACCTTGGTGCTCGATGTTTTGCATGCGTTGACCGTCGGTTACCGCAATGGCATTACCGAAACGGCTGATTTCAAGCTGAAAACCGACCTCGACACCATCATCCGCAATAATGGCCTCGATAAGGATTTTCAGCTGCTTCTCGAGCATCACAATTCGTCGCTCGGTTTTAGCAGCGGCAAGATTTTTGTCACCAGCGGTGATCGGCTGACCGCCACCATTGCAGCGCTTAACAGTATTACTGGCAGCAGTCTGACTGTCAGCCTGGCCGACACCGATCTTGATAACCGCTACAACACTGCAGCCGATGCCAACGCCAAAGGGAATATTGCCCTGGAAGCGGTGCATATGGCTTTCGGCGGCCTCAATGCCGCTATCGCCGAGCTGTCGGCTTCCGCCGCTGAATATGAAGCGACCTTTGACGGGTTATTGGCCGAGCGTTTCGCGCTCTATAAAAACATCGTCAAAGGGATCAACGAAAAACTCAGCGTGCTGCCACCCAGCGGCGCTGTCGCAGGGGCCTATGCCTTTACCGACCGCACCCGCGGCGTCTGGAAGGCCCCGGCCAACGTCAGCCTCAGTTCGGTCAACGGTCCTTCAATCAAGATCGACGCCAAACAGCAGGAAGACATGAATGTCGATGTCAATGCCGGAAAATCGATCAACGCCATCCGCCCTTTCAGCGGCAAAGGCACTCTGATCTGGGGCGCCCGAACCTTGGCTGGCAACGATAACGAATGGCGCTACATTTCTGTCCGGCGTTTCTTCAATATGGTCGAGGAATCGATCAAAAAGTCGACCTACTGGGCAGTTTTCGAGCCGAACGATGCCAATACCTGGATCAAGATGAAGGCGATGATCGAGAATTTTCTCATCCAGAAATGGCGCGATGGTGCCCTACAGGGAGCAAAACCGGAGCAGGCTTTCTTCGTTCAGGTTGGTCTCGGCTCAACGATGACAGCGCAAGATATTCTCGAAGGGCGGATGAATGTTGAAATCGGCATGGCCGTGGTCCGGCCGGCTGAGTTTATCGTCCTCAAGTTCTCACACAAGATGATGGAATCTTGATGCCGCCTGCCTGTCTTTTGTGCTTCAGCGCTTGCTGGAGAACAAAATTTGTTGGGTTCAAAAGAGTTTGTTGTTAACGAATTGATAAGGAGACAGATCGATGGCTGATTATCCATTGCCGGTATTCCATTTCTTGGTTGAGTGGGGTGGGAGCAAAATAGGTTTTTCTGAGGTGTCCGGGCTGAATGTCGAAAACCAGGTGATCGAGTACCGTGACGGCGCAAGCCCGACTTACTCGGGCATCAAAATGCCGGGACTGGCAAAGTTGGGCAACATCACCCTCAAGCGGGGGATTTTGCCCAACGACAACGAGTTCTTCGACTGGTTGAACACCACCAGCATGAATAAAGTCGATCGCCGCGATCTGATCATCAGCCTGCTCAACGAGCAGCACGAGCCGGTTGTTACCTGGAAAGTGGTCAATGCCTTCCCGGTGAAGGTCGAAGGGCCGAGTCTCAAGGCGACCGGTAACGAGGTCGCGATTGAGTCGATAGAGATCGCCCACGAAGGGTTGACGATCGAGAACGGTTGAGGCGATGGCGGATTATCCACCGGTAGGATTCCATTTTCTGGTTAAGTTCAGTCTCGCTGGGCTGGGTCAGAAGGACAGTCGTTTTCAGGAGGTTTCCGGCCTGTCTGCCGCGCTGGGCACCGAGGAGCTGCAGGAGGGGGGCGAAAACCGTTTCGTCCATCGTTTGCCGACCCTGCCGAAATACGGCAACCTGGTGCTCAAGCGTGGTCTGTTGGTCGATTCGGGGCTGATTCAGTGGTGTCGTGACGCGATAGAAAACTTCAGTTTCGAACCGACCACCATTGACGTCACACTGCTCAACGAACAGCATCAGCCGCTGGGCTCCGTCTATAGTTTCGTCCGTGCTTGGCCGGTCAAGTGGTCAATCTCGGATTTCAAGGCCCAGGAAAACGGTTTGGTGATCGAAACGCTGGAGCTGTCCTACAGCCATTTTACGCGGATTTCTGCTTAGTTCGTCTGGAACCTTTCCCCCTCGACAGAGGGCGGCAAAAGAGGTGTTTATGCCCGTTCAAGTTAACGAAATCGTTATTCGCGCCGTGGTTGAAGGAGAACGCAGTCCGCGCCCGGATGGCGACCAGCAACATCAACGCGAAGAGATTGTCAGCGAATGCGTTGAGCAGGTGCTTGAAATCCTCAAGAATCAGCGGGAAAGGTAGCCGGCTGTGGCTGAATCGAACAAAGGCGAATTGGAAAAATTGCTGATCAGGGCCTATGCCGCCGCCGATTACAGTGGCAAGCCGGTGGCTGAGTTCAAGGTTGATTTCAATCCCCAGGAGTATCGCCAGGTTTACGACGTCGAGTATCAGCGTCAACAGGGGGAAGGATCGACCGGCAGTCCGGTGGTGTTTCGAAAAATCAAGCCGCAGGAATACCGTTTCAAATTGATGTTCGATGGCACCGGAACCTGCGGGGAGAAGGTCGAAGTTTACGACCGGATTGAAGAGTTTTTCCGCGTCACCGGCTACGATGGTGAAATCCATCGGCCCCGCTACCTGAAACTGCTGTGGGGCAAGCTGGAATCGAAATGCGTGCTGCTCAAGGCCGATATCACCTATAAGCTGTTTTACAGTGACGGGCGTCCTCTGCGGGCAGTGATGGATGCCAGCTTCAGTGAAAATGTCGATGACAATACCCGCACCGCCGAGGCCAACGACAAGTCTCCCGATCTGACCCGGCAGGTTACGGTTAAAGCGGGGGATACTTTGCCGCTACTCTGCTACCGGGCTTACGGCGATCAATCGTTGTACCTGCAGGTGGCCGAAATCAATGGACTGGATGACTTTCGCAGTCTGCAGGTCGGGCAACAGTTGGTATTCCCGCCGCTAGAGAAGAGCGCCAATGGCTAACGAACGTGTCATTCAAACAGCGGCGCCGAACGATCGGCCGACCTTTACCATTCTGATTGAGGGGACGGAGCTCTCGCATGAGTATCAGGTTGCCGCGCTGACGGTGATCAAGCAGGTCAACCGGATTTCCACGGCCAAGCTGTTGCTGCTCGACGGAGATCCGGCGGGCGGTGATTTTGCCGCTAGCAGCAGCGACCAGTTCGTGCCGGGCAAGACGATTGAAGTGACGGGTGGATATCATTCGCAAGAAACGTCGCTGTTCCAGGGAATCATCACCGGACAGGGGATCAAAGCCCGTCAGGGACGACCTTCATTGTTGAGCATCGATTGCCGTCACGCGGCTTTTCGCATGAGTCTCTATCGGCGCAGTGCCTATTTCAGCGAGATGAAAGACAGTGCTGTTTTCAGCCAGCTGATCGACAAATATCGGCTGCAGAATCAGATCGCTGAGACCCGTGTCAAGCACGCCGAATTGGTTCAGTTCGACTGTAGTGACTGGGATTTTCTTTTGACCCGTGCCGAGGCCAACGGTTTTCAGGTGTTGAGCAACGATGAACAGCTGAAGTTGGCCGCGCCCGATTTTTCGACCACTCCGGCGTTGGTCTTGACCTACGGGGCAACCTTACTTGAATTCGAAGCACACATCGATGCTCGCGACCAGTTGGCCGCGGTGATCAGTGAGGGGTGGGATTTCGCTGATCAGGAACTGCTTCGCAGCGAAGGGAAAGCTGACGGTGTGGTCAGTCAAGGGAATCTAAGCTTTGCCGAACTGGCTGGAATTGCCGAGCAGGACGCGCCGGTGCAGAAGCACTGCGGGCAACTGAAAGAACCGGAGCTCAAAGCTTGGGCCGACGCGCAACTGCAGAAAGCGCGCTTGGCAAAAGTCCAGGGTCGCGCCAAGTGTACTGGCGTGAATCTACAACCGGGTGCGCTGGTTGAACTGCAGGGCGTCGGGGAGCGGTTTAATGGTCCGGCTTTTGTCTCCGGAGTGCGGCATGAATTCAGTAGCGGCCCTTGGACGACCGATATTCAAATCGGCATGCCGGCACACTGGTTCGCCGAGAAATATGCCGTCAACAGCCCACCGGCGGCAGGGTTGCTTCCGGCGGTATCCGGTTTGCAAATCGGCATTGTCACCGCCATCGGTGGTGACCCGGATGGCGAAGATCGTGTCAAGGTCCGGATTCCGACGATCTCGGAAACCCATGACGGAATCTGGGCGCGGATCGCCGCGCTGGATGCCGGAGAAGATCGCGGGACTTTCTGGCGCCCCGAATTGAGTGACGAAGTGGTGCTCGGGTTTCTTAACCGCGACCCGCGCGCTGCGATCATTCTCGGCATGCTCAACAGCAGTGCCAAGCCGGCACCGCTGAGCAGCAGCGACGACAATCATGAAAAAGGCATCGTTACCCGCAGTGGCATGAAGATGGTCTGGAATGACGATAAAATCAGTCTGACCATCGAAACCCCGGCGGGGAAAAGGATCGTTCTCGACGAGGACAAAGGATCGGTGTTGGTGGAGGATGAAAACGGCAATAGCCTCACCCTCGATGGCGACGGACTTCAGATCGAGAGCAGCAGCGATATCAAGATAACGGCCAGCGGAGACCTGACGCTGGAAGGAACCAATGTCGCGATCACGGCCAGTGCCAACCTGAATATGGAGGGCAGCTTTGGTGCGGAAATGAGTACCAGCGGCACGGCCGTTGTAAAAGGTTCGCTGGTCCAGATCAATTAAGCAACGACGGTAACATACGAAAGGACCGCAGGATGCCAGCAGCAGCGCGGGTTGGAGATCTGTCAAATCATGGCGGCACCATCATTGGCCCCGGTGCCGCTACGGTCACGATCGGTGGCATGCCGGCTGCTGTTGCAGGCGACAATCATGTCTGTGCCATTCCTGCACCGGTGCATGCGCCGACGGCCAGCCCTTTTTTGATCGGGAGCGGCACGGTTACGATTGGTGGCATGCCGGCATTGCGGGTCGGCGATATCTGTGTGTGCGGTGCCAGTCCTGCGGTCGGTTGTCCGACGGTGATTATCGGTTGAGGTGATTATGGCAAAAGACAGTCAGACAAATAATCCATTCCTCGGCACCGGCTGGAGTTTTCCGCCGCGCTTTTCGAAGATCAAAAAGGGCGTGGAGCTTGTTTCGGGGGAAGAGGATATCCAGGAGAGCCTGCGGATTCTGCTCTCGACCCAGGTCAACGAACGTTTCCTGCAGCCGAAGTACGGTTGCAACCTCGACGAGTTGCTGTTCGAGCCGCTCAACACCACGGTCAAAACCTACATCCGCGGGCTGGTTAAACAGGCGATTCTGCATTTTGAACCACGCATCGAGCTGGAGGACGTCGTGATCGAGACCATTGATGAACCGGCCGGGAAGATTGAGCTGGTGGTTTTTTACCGCGTTCGGGCGACTAACTCGCGCTACAACCTGGTTTTTCCCTTTTATCAGGGTGAGGTCGTTGGATGAGTCACATTGCTCAACAGACATGTCTCGGTAACCTGTTGCGCGATGGCCAGAGTCAGCGCCAGCGGCTACTCCCGGCCCTCGATCCGGGTAGTGCGCCGGTTGATGAACGCGATCTGCAACAGTGGCTCGATTTTGCCGCTGAATATGCCGAGCTGCTGAATTTTATCAACCCGCAGACCAATCAAGTCGATGGCAACTGGAGGTCTTTTTTTGACGCGCTGCCTGCGGACCTCGCCCGGCAGCTGGCCTTTGATATCGATCTGGATGCCGTTGAGCAGAGTTTTGCCGCGCGCGGCGATCTGCCTCCCCACTTAGGGTTATTGGTCAGTTTTTTGCGGCTCTGTCGTCATGCGCGTACGGAACTGAACGGGATTACCGGCCGTCATCTGGAGCATTTTTACCGTACTGTCCTGCAACTGAAGTCGCGACCGTCCCGTTCCGACAGTGTGCATCTGTTGTTTGGGCTGAAAAAACAGGCTACTGAGCAGCTGTTACCGAAAGGAACCCTGGTTTCTGCTGGCAAGGATGCCACTAATAAAGACATTCATTTTGCCCTGGATAACGATCTGGGCGTCTTCCCGGTGAGCATCGATTTCCTGCGGTCGGTGTTTGTGGATGAGACGAACAATCGGTCGATCCATCTGGCACCGATCAGTAATTCGGCCGATGGCCTTGGCGGCGAGTTGGCAGCAGGATCGGCTCACTGGTCCGCATTCGGTGCCGCGACCTTGCCGCAAGCGCAGGTCGGTTTTGCTTTTGCGGCGTCGGTGCTGGAGATGCAGGAGGGCAGCCGAACCGTTTGTGTCGAGATGGCGCTGACCGGTCTGGCAGAAAACTTTGCTAGCACCACCGCGGGGCAGGATGCTTTTCTCGCCTATCTTTCCGGTGCCAAAGGGTGGCTCGGCCCGAAGCCGGTATCACTGCAACCGGTGGTGAACAAGCCGGGGCGTTATCAGCTCGAAATCGGCCTGCTCGACGGTGAAGATGCGGTGGTCGGCTATGACCGTAACCTGCATGGACATCGTTTTGATAGTGACGCGCCAGTGTTGCAGCTGTTGCTCAATCAGGACAAAAGCGATTTTGGCTATGCCGATCTGCAGTCGGTCAAGATAAGTGAAGTGGAAATTCGGGTTACTGTCGAAGGGATTGCCAACCTGCAACTGGAAAATGATTTCGGTAAACTCAATCCGGCTAAACCCTTTATGCCCTTCGGGCCACAGGCTAAAAAAGGCAGCAGTTTTTATATTGGCAATGCCGAAGCTTTTCATAAACGGCTGGAGAATTTTTCTCTAAAACTGCAGTGGTTGAACGCTCCGGGGGATTTTACCGATCACTACAACGATCCCGGTTATCGGGTCAGCAGTAACGCTGCTTTTAGCGCCAAGCTCAGTGGGCGGATCGACGGTCGGAAGAGCGAAACGACGGTTAAACTGTTCGACGATGACAATGCCAGCAAGCAACATTCGATCGCTGTCCCCACTGGCGGCGGTGTCCTCTCGGTTGCCGCTTTACCGCTCAGGCCCGTTATGCAGGCAAAGAATCTGCGTCTACAGCAGACCCGTTGGGCCTTTAAACAAGTTAACGTGGCGCAATTGGTCAGTCCGATCCACTGGTATTATCCGCAGCTGTTTATCCCGTCGACCCCGGCCGCGCGAGTGCGCGATGGCTTTGTCTCGCTGCGCTTGAATCATAGTTTTCTCCATCAGGAGTATTCCGAGCTGTACAGTAAGCGGCTGATTGTTGCCGCGAATACTGCTCCCGCAGAAGAACCGGTTCTGCCGAATGTCCCTTATACGCCAACCCTGGAATCATTAACGCTCGGGTATTCAGCAACCAGCGGCACGCTTGATCTTACCGAGATGAGTTCAGCCGGCCCGCAGCGGGAGGAACTGAGTTTTTTTCAGGTCGGCGCCTTCGGTCAGCGTCGTGATCATGCTGCTTTGCGGCAACAACTGCCGTTTTTGAGTGCCAAAACGGTCAATTTGTTACCGGAGTATCCGAACGAGGGAGAGTTTTATCTCGGTTTTTCCGGGGCGACACCCGGTCGCAACCTGTCGCTGCTGTTTCAGGTGGCCGAAGGTAGCGGCGATCCGGGTTTGGCGAAACCGCAGCTTGAGTGGAGCATCCTGAGCGATAACCACTGGCGACCATTAGCCGCTGACGAATTACTCAGTGACGGCAGTAACGGCCTGTTACGCAGCGGCGTGATCAGTTTTCGCCTGCCGAGCGAAGCGACCTGCAGCAACACCCTGCTGCCTGCCGGACAATACTGGCTTCGGGTCGCAGTCAAAAAGCAGAGTGCCGCTCTTTGTCGCTTGCGTGCTGTCCATCCGAATGCAGTGTTGGCGACCTTTGTCGATGCGGGCAATGATCCCGAGCGGTTGCGCCAGTCGCTGACAGCAAAAAGTATCACCAAACTGCTGAATCCGCTCGGCACGATCAAAACAGTTTCTCAGCCTTACGCCTCCTTTGGCGGACAGATGGCCGAGGATGACAGCGCTTTTCAGGTTCGGGTCAGTGAACGCTTACGGCACAAAAACCGCGCTCTCAGCCTTTGGGATGCCGAGCGACTGGTGTTAGAAAAATTCCCCCAAATTTACAAAGCGAAATGTCTGACACACACCGCTCCCGATTCATGTGAAGCTCCGGGTCATATGACTCTGGTGGTGGTTCCCGATCTGCAGAACCGCAATGCTGTTGATCTGCTGCAACCGCGTGTCGATCTGGATACCCTTGAGCGGATTAAGCGTTATTTGCAGAAAGTAACCGGGCCGACGGTGACTGTACATGCCGCGAATCCGCTGTATGAAAGCATCCGCGTTGCTTTTAAGGTGCGCTTCTGTGAGCAGTTGGATTTTGGTTTCTATCGCAAGATGCTCAATGATGAAATTATCAGCATCCTTTCCCCCTGGGTTTTCGACGACGGGCGCGAAATCATCTTCGGCGGCAAGCTGCACAAAACAGTCATCCTGCAGCAGATCGAGCAACTCGATTACGTCGATTATCTGGCTGATTTCAAACTGTTTCAGGGGCAAGAGTTGAACTTCGAACGAGATCAAGCCCAGGCGAGCGATCCGCGGGCAATTCTGGTTTCGGCGCCTGATCATGATATCCAGAAACTATAAAGGGCTGACCATGGCTGAAAAGCTCACCATCAGCAAACAACCAAGCACCACCCCGGTTTGCAACTATCAGCTGTTGCGCGAGGAAGGGCTGCAGCATATCCAGTTGTTGTCGCGTAAACTCTGGACCGATTACAATATCCACGATCCGGGGATCACCACCCTGGAGTTGCTCAGTTACGCCATCACCGATCTCGGTTATCGGATCGAACAACCACTGCCCGACCTACTGGCCCGTTCACCGCAAGCGATTGCCGAACAAGAACAGGCCATCGCCGCAGCATACACCGAGGAAGAAAAACAAGCCTTAAAGGAACGGCCAAATTTTCCGAGCGCTGCGCAGGTGCTGCCGAGTCGCGCGGTCACTGTTGACGATCTGCGCTGCCTGCTGATCGATCTGCCTAAGGTGCGCAATGCCTGGTTGTTGCCCGTCAGCCAGAGTTACGCGATCAACTCTCAGCGCAGTCGGTTGGAGTTGCTGCAAGCGAACCAGCCGCAACAGCAGGGGCAGATTGACCTCAAGGGGCTTTATCAAGTGTTGCTCGAGTTGGAGGCGACGGTCACACCTGAGGAGGCGACAGCGGTTATTGCGCAGGCGTGGCAACTGCTGCACGCCAACCGTAATCTCTGTGAAGATTTTACCGAGATAAAACGTGTAAAGCAGCGTCATTTTTGCCTCTGTGCTGAAATCGAGGTAGCGCCGGAAGCCGAGATCGATCTCAGCGAAGCGCGGGTTTTCCGGGCGGTGCAGCAGTTTCTCACTCCCGCGGTTCGATTCCATTCCCTGCAGCAATTGCTTGAGAAAGGCGTGCCGGTCGAGAGCATTTACCAGGGGCCGCTGTTGCAGAGCGGTTTTATCGATTCCGCTGAGTTGGCCGCCGCGCAGCTGCGACAGCAGATCAACCTGTCCGATATCATACGGGAGATCATGCAGGTTGAGGGGGTGCGAGCGGTTCGCGAAATCATTATCGCGCCGTCGGCTGAGCCATTGCCGGAGGATGAGGATTGCTGGATTATACCGGTTTGGGCCGACGCTGAAGAAGCGCTTCAGCCGGTCATCAGTGTCGAATGTTCACGCTTGGTTTTCTATAAAGATCTCTTGCCCTTTCGTGCCGATTTCACCCGCGTTGATGGGTTGCTGGCGGCAATGGAAAAGGCGGCACAGGAGAGCCCCGGTAGCGCTGACCTGCCGGTCGACGAAGGCCGTTACCGCAATAACGGTAACTATCGCAGCATCCAGGAAGATTATCCGCGCACCTACGGGATCAGCGGCAGTGGCTTGCCTGATTCGGCGACCACCGAGCGCAAGGCGTTAGGTCGGCAATTACAGACCTATCTGCTTTTTTTCGATCAGGTCCTGGCCAACTATTTTGCTCAGTTGGGACAAACGCGGCAGCTCTTCTCGCTCGATCCAAAAATTGGCCAGAGTTACTTCACACAGGCGGTCGAAGGGGTCCGGGGCAGTGAAGGGCTTTATGCTGATGTCGGCAGATTGCCTGCGGATATCCAGTCAAAGAGTGAGGATGAGGCAACCTTTCTGCGCCGGCGTAACCAGTTTCTTGATCATTTGTTGGCCCGCTTTGCCGAAAATTTCAACGAGTATGCCTGGACCATGTATGCCCACGACCGCAGTAATGCCAGCGCTGAGGCGGCTCGCGCGAAGTGCGAGTTCCTCCGCGAATATCCTCAGTTAAGTGCCCATCGCGGTGGAGCTTTCAACACCGGCCTGCAGAAGGAGCTTTGGGATACCGATAATATCAGCGGCTTGAGTCGTAGGCTCGGCCGACTGCTTGGGATCCGCAATGTGAAACGGCGCAATTTAGCCAACCTGCGCTTCGATATTTATGATGAGCGGGATACCGATGAGAAAAAAGAGTTCCGTTTCCGCCTTCGCGATGACCGTGCTGCTGGCGGTGGCAAGATTCTACTCAGTAGCAGCTGGAAATTCTCCGATTCACGGGCGGCGCGTGTAGAAATGCAACGCGTCCTCTCCTGTGCTCACGACCGTCGCAACTATCAACTGCGAACGGCCCGCGACGGACGCTTCTATTTCAATCTAACCGACGCCAGCGGCGACATTCAGGCGCGCCGGATCGAGTATTTCGCCACGGCAGAGCTGCGCGCTGCCGCTATCGATTTTATCCTCGATCTGCTGCAAGACCGTTTCAGTGACGAGGGATTGTTCCTGGTCGAACATCTGCTGTTGCGGCCGCCGAGGGTGCTTTCGCCGTTGAACGAGGAGTTACCAGCGACCTTTCTGCCGATCTGTATTGGTGAGAGTGGCAATCATAAATACATTGATCCGTACAGCTGTCGGATCAGTTTTGTGCTGCCGGCCTGGCCGGTGCGCTTTGCTGATCTGGATTTCCGCCGCTTTGTCGAAAAAACCATCCGTCAGGAAACCCCGGCGCATATCCTGCCGAAAATCTGTTGGGTTGATCGAAAGCAAATGGCGACATTCGAGCAGGTTTACCAACGCTGGCTGAAGGCGAAGTACGGATTTCGTCGCGGCGAAAAAAACCAGCTGCTGGCCGAGATGGTCAGTACCCTAAGTAAATTACGCAGTGTCTATCCCGAGGCGACGCTAGCGCCTTGTGATTTTATCTTGGACCGCACGGTCCTCGGCAGACGAGATGGGTGATGTTATGGCAGAGTCAATGAATAAACTATCCCAAAAGGTGACCGCGCACACGGTTTTTGAAGAGAACCAGGTGCTGACTTCGCAGCAGTTGAACCAGTTGACCGACTACCTCGACCAGCAGCAACGGCTGACGCGGGCGCGGTTGCTTGGCATCGGCATTGTCTGTGGTTTGGATCTGCGGATGACAGCGTCGTCTGTCAAATTGGGCAAGGGGGTGGCGCTGACGTCCGATGGTGATCTTCTCGATATTGAGCAGTCGCGCAGCTTTGGGCAGTTCAAAAAGTTTACCGATGAGGATGCCCGCTATCCACTGTTTCGTCCGGATGGAAATCCGCTGCCGTTGTTTGAACTGGTGGCAAAGGGCGGTGAGCTGTTGAGCCGTTTTTCGACCGAGACTGGCAATGACCTGAAAGATATGGTCGCGGTCCTCTATTTGGAATCCTATCGTTATGATCCCGATATCTGCACCGGCAGTGGTTGCGACAACAAGGGACAGGAGGCGCGCAACAACCTCAAGGTTTTGCTGGTTGAGGCCGAACATGCCGAATTGTTGTCTGGCGAGCAGGCGTTGGTGGGGCCGCGCTATGCGTTGTTTGCACCGGTGGCAATGCCGAGGGTGATCCTCACTGCGGATGAAATTAATGATTTCCCCGAGCTCGGCAAGAAATTCCGCGAAGTGATCGACGTTGTCCTGCCCGCGCTGCTGGAACAGTTTCAGAATGCCTGGCATCCGTGGCTGCGGCCGTTGTTGCGTGAACGCTACGGCAAGGCCGATCCGACCCTCGTCTGGGGACAAAAACTTCAGGCACTCCTTGCCGGGGTGAAGAGTTCGCTGTTTGGAGTGCAGTATCTCTACGATTTCACGCATGATTTACAACAGGCTTACGAAGAATTCCGGGATGCCCTGTTTGCCGATAATGTCCTCTGTGTGCCGCCGGTGGAACTGTTCCCCAAACATGTTTTGCTCGGTGATCTGCCATCGGCCGCTGAATTCCGCCATGGTTTCTACGCCTCGCCACTGCTCAACTTAAAAGCGCCGGAGATCGAGAAAATCAGTTTTCTGCATCAACGTATCGATCGCATGATCCGGTTGTTCAGTCTGCCGAGCAAAGCGCTGGATATTCGGATTACGCCAAGTCGTAGTGGCTGCGCAGAGCTTGGGGAGCGGGCCGTTCCTTACTACTATAAACCGGAGAATAAACAGCAGCTCACCGACAATTGGAACTTTGAGCTCAGTCGTCGCGGCTTGCAGCGCAGTCTCTATACTTATCATGCGCAAGAGCTGGGAGGAAGCAACGAGGCGCAGACACCGCTCGGGTACGACCTGTGCCCGTATGATTTTTTCCGCATTGAGGGGCATTTAAACGGTCATGTCGAGACCGTCGAGAAGGAGCTTAATAAGCAGATAAAGGACGCCAATCTACCGATTAAATTGCTGACCTTGCAGATTGAAACCGGCCTGCCGCCTTATTTCATCCGTCCGATCGGTCCGTTGCGCGACCTTAAGGTGATGCACCGTCTTTATCGTCAGGACCTGCTGGAAACTTTCAGTAATGTCAGTATTTTTACCGACAAGATTAAGACCGTCGTCAAGGATTCTGATTTGCCGGCTGAGGATGCTCAGGATGAAACAATTTCTTATCAAAGTTTTATCGATTCCAGTGCGACGGCCCTGGGGACTTCTATCTCTAAACTCAGCAGCGGTTTAAAGGCCAGTCACAAGCAGTTTAAGCTCAGTGAGTTTAAGCTGGATTACGATAGTGCGTTGCAGGCGGCAGCCGGAATCAATAAAAAAATTCGCGGTGTCACCTACGCCTCGTCTTTCACTCCCTACGAGACCCTGTTCAACGACAGCAAGTTTAAATACCTCGGCTGGATTGAGGGCGTCCTTGCCCAACGTCTCAAACGGGCGGAAGAACTGTCGATCTTTGCCCAGTTTCTTAAACAAGCCCCGGCAATGGAGCACTTGGCCGGAGTACCAAAGGGGGGGACTTTTATCCTCGTTTATTCCGGCAGCAGTAAACGGATTGTCGCCGACTTCTGTCTGCCCTATTGGCATGTCGATCAACCGGATGTCGAGGAGCCGGAGGATCAGGTTGTGGAGGAAAACGAAATCGATTGGACCTACTGGAATGATGATTTTCTGGTACGGCGACCGGATAATGTTGAGTTGAAAGAGTCCCTTGCCGACCTGCAACGTAAGGTTGATGCTTTTGATTGGCGGCTACTGACTCAGGAAAAAATTGCCGGTTCGATGCTGGTCGCGCAGATTGAGCCACCTGCCGATGTGGGGATGACTTATGGCAGTGACGACCTTGGTGTGAGCGCTGAACTGCTGGCTGGTATCGCTAAGTTTATGGCTGTGGTTGACGCGAAGGTTGCCGCCGGTACCGCCACTGACGCAGACGTGGCGAGGAAGAAAGAGGCTGAAGCCATGAGCGGAAGCATCATTGAGGAAAAAATCGTTTCGATGCAAGAAGGGAGCAAGGATGTGCGCCCCGGTTCGGCAGAAGAAGTCTTTATTAAAGAGGCGATCGCGGTCAGCGAAAAAATGAGCGCCAGCGAACAGCAAAAATTATCCGCTACCTTGGTTGAAGTACAGGGAACGACATCGAAGACTCACCTGAAGGCTTTGGTCAGCGATATGATCAGAGGATAGCGTGAAAAAATGGGGCATCTGATTCATCGTCAGACATTTGAGTTGAAGTTCAGCAGTCAGCAGCAGGCAAAGGATTTTTCGCCTCGCTTGAGTGAGCTGAATCAACAACTGATTCTTCCAGAATTGGAGCGCCTATTTACTTCCCTGGCCGGGGGGAAAGAGCTGCGTTTCGAGCGGCTGGAGATCGATCTTGGCACCTTACAGGAAGCGGAGTTCGCCAGTGCCGGGATCGAACGGCTGCGTCTGCAGATAACAGAAACGTTACAGGAGCGTTTAAATCAACAATCCAGCAGCGAATTATCTGCGCAGGCAGATCGACCGATTGTCTCTGCGGGGATGGCTGCTACGGTCGAAGAACAGAATGACAGCTCTCTTGCTGAGCTAATGGCGACGTTCTTAACATGGGGCTGGCTGCCCTGGTGGAGCGATAAACATACGGTTAAGAATTTGGATCAGCTGCTGCGACATTTTTTGACCGAGCAGCCGAAAGTTGCTATTGAGCTACTGAAAAAGGTACTTGCTGATCCTTGGCAGCGAAGCCGTCTGGTTGAGCAATTTTCTAACCGCAGCCTTATTGCTGTGGTGACGCTATTGGCCGGTTCGTCCACTGGTGAGCAGCTGCTTGTGTTGCGAAAAACAACGCGGGCACTGCTTGTCCAAAATCAGCTGCTGGGCGGGATCGATTCATTCATCTGGTCGGCTCTGCTGGTTTCGTTGCTGGATAATTTGACTGACCGCAGCGATTTGTCGTCGTTGGTCGAGAGTTTTGTTGTTCATTTGTCTGGTCATACGGGACTTGCAGTGCCGCTTATATCAGGGGAGCTGCAATTATTGTTGGCTACGTCGCAGGAGGACAGCGGGGGCCGATTGCGCGCCTTACTGCAACAGATTGAGCAGCAACCGCAGCCCCGACAAATAGAAACAGTGCCGCGCTCGCGTCTGATGCTGCCAGAGGTGAGTGCAGAACAGAGCGTTTGTGAGGTTGCCGTCGACAATGCCGGACTGGTCCTGCTTTGGCCGCATCTCGGGCAGTTGTTTAGCTCGCTTGATCTGCTTGAACCGGCCGATGGTCAGCGACAACGGCCGCGCCCGGATGCCGCCTTGTTGTTGCAGCAGTTGGTGACTGGTCGTCCTGCCGGGATGGAAGCATCCTTGAGCCTGAACAGGTTGCTCTGTGGCCTTCCGGCCAAGGTACCGCTACCGCGCCGCTTGATGCGCAGTGGAAAGATGGATCACGAGGTGGTGCTGTTGCTGGAGACAGTGATCAAACAGTGGTCGGCGTTAAAGAATACCTCGGTTGCCGGTTTACGCAGTTCCTTTTTGCAACGAGAAGGACTTTTACTTGAAGAAGAGCAGTTCTGGCGATTGCGGATCGAACGTAAGGCCTACGATTTGCTGCTCGAGCAACTACCCTGGGGGATCGCTATGATTCAGTTGTCCTGGATGGATAAACCATTGCAAGTGGAGTGGTAGAGACGGCCATGAAGGTGAATCCGTTTGTCCATAATGCCGCAGCGTTAACTGCCGAGCTCGATTGGCTCTTTCAAGTGCTTGAGACGCGGATTAAGGTGCACTTCGGCGAACAATGCGAGCAGCGGGATATTTTTACTCAGCCCCCGACACTGGCGGAGAGTGATTCTAATTACAGTCAGTTTTTGCGCCGCTATAGCCTTAATCCTGCGGAACGATTGGTTCTTGCCTTGACCTTGACACCGCATGTGCGACCGCAGTTGCTCGATGCGTTATTTACCAAAAATTCCACCAGTAACCGTGATTTTGCCGAATTTGGCGGCCGCCGCAGCCACTCCTATAACGGTTTTCTGCCGACCGCTGAAACGGCCCTGTTTCTGCTGGCAGGAAACGATCTGGGGCAACGGTTTTCGTATCACTATTTATTTGCTGCCGAGCATCTGTTTGTCGAGCAGGGGATTCTCGGTTTGGAAAAGGTCGAAACGGGAGAGCCACACCTGAGTGGATTGCTGACGATCAGTCGCGAGGTCCTTGACTTATTGACCACCGGCAAGGTCGGACGACCGATTTTTGGGGCCGATTTTCCCGCTAAACGGATGACGACCGAAATGGAGTGGGATGATCTGGTGCTTGATGCCCAGGTTCTCGATCAGGTGTTGGAGATCAAAGCCTGGATGCAGTATGGAGACCGACTGTTATCAGAGTTGGGTTTGGCAAAAAAACTTAAAGCTGGTTACCGTAGCCTGTTTTATGGTCCGTCCGGGACAGGTAAAACCCTGACCGCCAGTTTGTTGGGAAAAGCTTTTGCGCGGGATGTCTACCGGATCGATCTCTCGGCGGTCGTATCTAAATACATCGGTGAAACTGAAAAGAACCTGGAAAAGATCTTTCAGAAAGCTGAATTGCATAACTGGATTCTCTTTTTCGATGAGGCCGATGCCCTGTTCGGTAAGCGCACCAAAGTTTCCAGTTCCAACGATCGTTTTGCCAATCAGGAGGTCTCCTACCTGTTGCAGCGCGTTGAGGACTATCCGGGGGTGGTGATCCTTGCTTCAAATATGCGCGACAATCTGGATGATGCTTTTATTCGCCGTTTCCAGTCGATTATTCATTTCCCTATGCCGGATGCCAGTGAACGGTACGGGTTGTGGTATTCGGCCTTTTCAGAGAAGACCACACTTGCGGCGGATATCGATCTGAAAGCGCTTGCCAGCCGTTTCGAACTTTCAGGCGGTTCGATTATGAATGTGGTTCGTTATGCGACCCTGCGGGCCCTTGAGAATGGTCGGTTGCAGATCGATAACGTCGATCTGCATGATGGGATTCGGAAGGAATTTCAGAAGTCTGGCAAGACGATCTGAATTCGACTTCTATTTATCGAATTGCGGGTGTGTGGGTGATCACTCCTTGTTATTTAGAAATGAGGTGAGTTTATGTATTCGACCTTGAGCAAAGACAAATTAAAGACAACGGCAGCCAAGCCGCAGACAACAGGGGCTGACAGATCGCGCCAGTCAGCCGATTCCGCAACCGTAAATCTAAGCCGAATTATAAGTGGGGACAAAGTCCAGCCGAAGTTGAAGGTTGGCCCAGCAAACGATCGCTATGAGCTGGAAGCCGATGCCGTTGCCGAACGGATCCTGTCAACAGAGCCTGTTGCGGCTCCTGTCCCGATTCCCTATCCAAACAAAGCGGACAGTGGGAAAGCTTCCTCTGCTGCTTCTCCGGTAAAAATGGAGAAGAAGCTGGTTGTACAAAAAGCGGAGGAGGAAGAGGCGCAGCCGAAGTTGTTGCAACGTCAATCTGAGGAAGAAGAGGAGATGGTACAGCCCCAAAGAGCCGACGGCTTGGCGGTGCAGGCGAGTCCTGATTTTTCGGCACAAGTTAATGGTTTGCGTGGCGGCGGGCAGCCTTTGCCCAAGTCAGAACGATCGTTTTTTGAACCACGTTTCGGGGTCGATTTTTCTGCCGTGCGGGTCCACAATAATGTCCAAGCGGGGAGATTGGCTGGTTCCATCAATGCGCGCGCTTTTGCTGTGGGTGCTGACGTGGTTTTCGGTCGGGGTCAATATGCGCCGGGAACAACTGCCGGGCGCAGACTTATGGCTCACGAACTGACCCACGTGGTACAGCAACGCGGCAATAAACCGGGGGTAAAATCGCACCCGTTGCCGGGGATCTCTCGTGTTGCTGCAACCAGCAGGGTACAGCGTCAAGCGAGGGGCAGTGGTGTTAAGTATGTCGATCGCCTGATCGGTCGCAGTGGGGCCGCACAGCGGGCTAAACTGGCTAAAATGTTAACCTTGACCCTGCAGGCGATCGCACTGGCGGGTCAAGTAAAGGTGGCAATTATCGCTAGAGAGAAACAGCTTGGTCGTCAGTTGCATAAGTTGATTCTGGCGCAAGTCGATTTGCATATGGCGAAATCCATTGTCAACGCTTTTCCACATGCAGGGGGGCGCAACTCAGAGCTTATGGGAGGACCTGAGCCGCAGGGTCAACAACCGCGGCAATCCAATATTTTAGAGCAGAAATTCTCGTCTCCCGGGAGGAGCGAGTAGTTGGCTACTGAGACCGGTCATCGTTCTTGGCTTAACTGTTGGAGGCTGCCACCGGGCTTGTTTCCCGTTTGGCTGCAGGCTTGATAGGGCGCGAAAATGATAACTTTATTCCGGTTGGGTGGTGTCTTCTGCGGGAGAGGCTGGCGTGACTCGGTTCCGTCCCAGTTCTTTAGATTGGTAAAGGGCTTTGTCGGCTAATGCAATCAGGTCCTTCGGTGCTCGTTCTGCTGTCGGCAGCAGGGTGGCCGCTCCCAGGCTGATGGTAACAACTTCGCTGATGTCCGATTTGTGGTGTTTTATAGCCAACTGGGTGATGGCCGAAAGTGCCCGTTGAGCTACCTGCAACGCACCCTCTATGTCAACCCCCGGAAGCAGCATTGCAAATTCCTCACCACCGTAACGGGCAGCGAGATCTGCTGGTCGCAACATCGAATCCGCTAGGGCCTTGCCGATTAAGCGCAGACAATCATCGCCCGCCTGATGGCCATAGTGATCATTGAACTTCTTAAAAAAATCAATATCTCCCAGCAGTAGGGATAAGGGTTGTTGTTCACGGCCAAGTCGCCGCCATTCTTTGGCAAGGGTTTCATCCAGGCAGCGGCGGTTGGCAATCTGGGTCAGCCCGTCAATATGGGCCATTTTTTCCAGCTCGCGGTTGGCTTTTTCCAGCGCCGCTTCTGCTTCTTTACGGCTGGTGATGTCTTTGAACTGTGCGATAATCCCTGGTGTTCCGTCAATGGTGATAAGTGGCGCTGAGGTTTGCAAGAAATGTTTGTATTTTAATTTCTCGCTAGAAAATTGAACGTCACATTCGCGTGTGCTTTTATCTTTGCTGTTCTTGATCGGACAGTTTTCTTGATCGCAGAGGTCGTAATCTAGCAGGGTTGAACAGGTTTTGCCGATCACCTCCGTTGCTGTTTTGTCGATCATCTTCAGCATGGCATCGTTCGCTCGTAGGACGATGCCATCCTCCCTGACGACCCATGTCGCATCGGTATAGGCGGAAAAGATCTGTTCTAATTCCATCTGCGCCATATCCGTGCGCAGTAAATTAGCATTGTTATCACCGAGGATCTGTTCATAGCTTGATTGTGCTTGCTGCAGCTTTTCGCAGGAGTCCCGGAGGGTTTGATTCTCTTCCTGGAGTTGCTGCAGTTTGGCTTGTAGTATGTCGATGGTTTCAGGCATTTCTGCTCCAGATGACAGATGCTTTCACGTACGGAGTGCCGATCCGCCTGCTTAAAATAATAAAATGGAAAACTAAAAAGGGCCAGCAATTATTTGCTGGCCCTTTGTTACTCGGGAGCAACAGAGCTACTTGCGTTGAAAAGTACTTTCCGCAAAGGAGTATTTAAACTGCATGTGGTCGGTGTAGGTTTCTTCGAGGATTGCGACCACATCTTCAGTAAATACCAGCTCCTCGTCAGTCGGGATAACGAAGACCTTGACCGGTGAATCGGCCGTAGTGATCATGGTTTCCTTCTTGCGGGTCATGGTGTTACGGTTCTTTTCCTTGTCCAGCTTGATACCCATATGCTCAAGGTTGTCCAGCGCTTTCTCACGGATCAGCCAGCCCATTTCACCAACACCGGCGGTGAAGACAACGGCATCCAGTTGGCCGAGAGAGGCACAGTAGGAACCGATATATTTTTTCAAGCGATAGCCTTCAATATCCAAGGCCAAGTTGCAGCGTGTGTTGCCTGCCTCGGCGGCTTCGATGACATCGCGGCGGTCGGTGAACTCACCGGTAATGCCAAGAATGCCCGATTTT
This sequence comes from Desulfuromusa ferrireducens, assembly GCF_055389805.1. NCBI lineage: Bacteria > Pseudomonadati > Thermodesulfobacteriota > Desulfuromonadia > Desulfuromonadales > Geopsychrobacteraceae > Desulfuromusa > Desulfuromusa ferrireducens. The sequence goes on along the minus strand of NZ_AP042415.1, from coordinate 50,793 downwards.
TTGTTCAGGACGCCGTCAATTTCTTTTGGCGAAAGTCCTTCGCGATCCATGATAAAGGCAGGAATTGCCGGGTCAATATCCCCGCAGCGAGTTCCCATGACGGCACCCTCCAGGGGAGTGAGACCCATGGAGGTGTCGATGGAGATGCCATTTTTGATCGCACAGTGAGAAACGCCGTTGCCGATGTGCATGGTGATGATGTTGCAATCTTTGGGTGCCTTGCCGAGCAGAACCGCAGCCCGTTTGGAGACATAGAGGTGACTTGTGCCGTGGAAACCGTAGCGCCGCACGCCATGCTTTTCGTACCATTCGAAGGGCACCGGGTAGGTGTATGCTTTTTCTGGCATCGATTGGTGAAAAGCGGTGTCGAAGATCGCAATGTGCGGTACGTCAGGCAGGTTGGCCTGAGCGGCTTCGATCCCTGAAATATTAGGCGGATTGTGCAGCGGAGCCAGGTGTTGCACCTCTTTGATTGCATCGAGAACGGTGTTGTCTATCATCACCGAGCGGGTGAACTTTTCTCCGCCATGCACCACACGGTGGCCAACGGCTGAGATTTGAGTCATGTCTTCGACGACGCCGTATTCTTTATCGGTGAGGATTTTTACAATCAGGTGAACGGCGGTTTTGTGATCTGGGCATTCATATTCTTCACGATAGGTTTCCCGGCCGGGAACTTCGTGAATGATATAAGAATCACCGATAGTGACCCGCTCAACCATTCCCTTGGCGATGACTTCCTTTTTCTTCCAGTCGAAAAGTTGGTACTTTACTGAGGAACTACCACAGTTAAGTGCAAGAATATCCATTGTTTATGTCTCCTTCATTGCATGTTGCTTCGATAAAATTTCTTTAGTGTAATAAAAAAATGTTTTATTTTTGCTTAAAAGCCCGATTGAGATATCTGATATGGCGGCAAAACCCCTGTACTCTAAGGGGTTTGCCGAATAAAAAGAGCGTATAGATTAGCCCAGATTACCATATGATGGCAAGGATTTTTCTAGACTGGACAGGCGAGTAAAGATCGGTTAAAGTTTACGCCGTCCTAAATACAACGCCCATCTACGGGGGTTGAACAACTCACTATTTTTGAGGAGGAAAAAACCAATGGCTTATGCAATTTCTGACGAATGTATCGCTTGTGGTGCTTGTGTTGATTCTTGCCCAGTGACTGCCATCGCCGAAGGCGACCCGATCTACGTGATCGACGCTGGTACCTGCACTGACTGCGCTGCATGTGTAGACACCTGCCCGGTGGCTGCAATCGCTGAAGCTTAATTCAAGCGATTCAATGTCAAATGAAAGAAGCGGTGGCTAGCAATAGTCGCCGCTTTTTTTGTTTTTGCGGGCTGGGGTAAGGCGAATCTAATTTTGGGGCGGGGCTGAGCGTTGGGGAATAATTATTGAGCGGCCGGCTCTGAAGACGTGACATCAACACTGAACTCAGAAAGACTTTTCGGCAGGTTGCGAAATGCGATGACAAATGGGATCGCCTGTTTGCTGTTGATATTCATGTTTTTTAGCGATTTTCCAAACTGGTTGCCCATCATCTCTTCAAGTTTATTAAACGACAAGGTCTGCAGTTCTTGATCGCTGATCGGGTTGCCACAAAAGATGGTTTTTTGCAGCAACGCTTTGCCGTTTTGATCAAATATGACACCCTTGACCTGGATTGAGGCGCGCGCTTCGCTGAAGTTATTGGTTGCCTCACCGCGGATGACAAATAACTCCCCAGCCTCTTGGTTCTTGATGAATTTCCCTTCAAGGTTGGTCAGGGCAATCCGGTCGGCTTGTCCTGATTGAAGTTGTTGCTGACCAAAAATCTGCTTGATGACCTGCTCAATCTGTTCAGGGCCATTGATATAATAAAGTGTTCCAGCGACGACCAGCAGGCCAAGAATCAGTAGCAGAAAGATACGCGTGAAACTGGTTGTCGAGCTACTCTTTCTGGGGCTTTCTGTTGGAGTTGGAAGCGCTGCATCAGCTGCGGATCCTTCTTCGGGATTTGGCTCGCCAGCTGGCTCCTCTACTGGTGGACTTGCTATTGCCGCAAAACTTTCGTCTGTCATGCTTTCGGCGCTGTCGGCCGGTACATCTGCTGGGCCGGAAAAGCTGAAAGAGTCCTCTTCCTTGGATTCTTCCGGCAGGTCAGCGGTTGCGGCGATCGCTGCAACTGAGGCGGGTGAAGTTTCGCCAATTTTATCTTTGTCGCCAAAGGAAAAATCTTCACCGTCAGTCTTGGTTGCGTCCAGATCTCGAAACTGGTCGTAACTGAAGCCGTTGCTGGAGTCGACTGTGTCGAGACTCTCCTCCAGGGGGTCGCTGGCTGCGCTGACTGCCTCTGTCGGGGAGGTGGCTTCGGCAACGACTGGCTGTTCCGCTTCTTCGGCGGGCGCGACAGCCTCAACTCTGTTTGTTTGCAGTTCTTCTTCAGCCGCAGGCTTTTCAGCAAGAAAGATATGCTTACAGCGGGCACAGCGTACCTTTGCCCCACTGGCGGGGATCCGTTCTGGGTTGACGCGGAATTTGGTTGTGCATTCGGGACAGACTATAACCATCTGTTTCTCTCCTTTGCCAAGGCCGTGGAACGGACTTTAGGGGACGCTGTATCCTGCCGGTCAATCAGACTCTTCTACCAGATAGATATCCGGCAAGTTACGGTAGCGCTCATCATGATCAAGGCCGTAGCCGATGATAAAGCCGTCGTCCATACTGATCCCAATATAATCGGCTTCGATCTCGACCTCGCGGCGCGCTCGTTTGTCGATGAGCGTACAGATCTTCAGTGAGCGTGGTTGTTGTAATAGTAATTTATTGAAGAGGCATTCCAGGGTGTAGCCGCTGTCGACGATATCCTCAATAATGATGACGTCGCGATCGCGAATCGACATTTCCAGTTCCTTGCGAAACTCGATAATTCCAGAGGTCTGGGTGCCCGAACCGTAGCTGGCCAGACGAACGAAATCGACAACACTCGGCGATTCGATTTCGCGAATCAAATCGGCAATAAACAGGAAAGAGCCTTTTAGTACTCCGACCAGCATGATTTCTTGATCGCCGTAGTCGCGCGTGATTTCTTGTCCTAGCCGCTTGACTTCGTTGGCAATTCTTTCCCGGGAAAACAGGATCTTGCGGTTTTGCTCCGCCATAAAATTTATGTACTCCAAAAGTGATGTGATTGACAGCAATCTATAGCAGGAAGGGTGCGGCCCTGTCAATTGCTACCGAGCGCTCTGCAGGTGTTTTACGCAAGGCTTTATGCTATGATTCAAAGCTGTTAGAACCCTGACCCGAAGAGAAAGGATTTAGACTATGGGGCGTTGTTTGATTGCTCTTTTTTTTGTTTTTTCCAGCATACTTTCTGCGAGTGCCGCTCCGCAGCTGGTTGCGGAACGCTTGAATTACGGTTTTGGCGATATCGTCCAGGGGGAGAAGGTTGAATACGTTTTCCGCTTTCATAATAGTGGCGACCAGATACTAGAGGTCGGAAATGTCCGCAGCTCTTGTGGTTGCACCGCGGCCCTGTTGTCGGCAACGCGTATCGCTCCGGGGGATATGGGGGAGTTGAAAACCACCTTCGACTCGACCCGTTTTAAGGGTGCGATCAACAAAACCGTCAGCTTCGATTCCAATGACCCGCAGCTGCCGCAGGTTTCTTTTGCCCTCTATGGCAACGTCAAGGTTGAGCTGCTGCTCCAGCCGGATCGAGTCAACTGGGGCAAGGTCAAGGCGGATGTCCCACTCAATTCGAGCGTGACAATTGTTAATCAAGGTTCGGTGACGATTAATCTCCAGCCGCCGAAAGTGACCAGCCCGGCGTTTAGCGCCGAATTGGACGCGCTGCAAATCCTGCCGGGAGAAAAGGTTACCCTGCAGATAGCGGCTAAATTCCCCGAGCAGAAAAAACGTCTCGGCGGCTATGTTATAATTGGCACCGATTATCCGAGTGTCCCGCAATTAAGAGTGTCTGTATCGGCTCGTCTGTCCGAATAAAAGAGACTGGTTATCCACTTGATTCAACCTTGAATGATTTAACGTCAAAGCATGGTTGAAAAATATTATCCACTGAAAGCACAGAACTCACGGAAGGATCTTGTTCTTACCAGTTCAGTGTCTTCCGTGTTTTCAGTGGACAAAAAATGAAGAATTAACGCAACACTGATTTTTGGTGGAGCGAAGTCGATAACCATATTGAAGAGTTAACATACTGCTATTTCCCGAGGAGCATCTATGAGCGATATGCCTGCCAAATCGAATGAGCGGAGGACTTTTCTTGCTATCATCCTGGGAGGCATCGGGGTGGTGATTGCCGGTGCTTTCAGTTGGCCGCTGTTTCGTTATCTTTCGCCGATCGATAAGGGCGGCGAAGATCAGCAGGTCCGGGTGCCGCGTAGCCAGATCAGTGTTGGTGGAAGCCACTTTTTTTCCTATCAGGGCCGACCGGCCGTGTTGCTGCAGCCCTCTGCCGGCAACTTTATCGCTCTCAGCGCGGTCTGTACCCATCTGGGCTGTATTGTTAAATGGGTCGATGAATCACAAGAGTTCCTCTGCCCTTGTCACGCTGGCCGCTTTTCCACTGCCGGGCAGGTGCTCGGCGGTCCGCCACCAAAGCCTCTGGCAACCTATGGGGTTTCTGTTGCGGGTGATGACGTTTTGATCGGCTAAGGAGGCCTGGGATGAAGTTACATAAGGACGCTATCAACTGGCTGGACAGTCGCCTCGGTGTGCGTGAATTGCTGCACAGTAATCTCGAAGGTTACCTGCTGCCGCGTAATATCAATGTCTGGTACACCATGGGGGCGGTGCTGATGGCACTGTTCGGCCTGCAGTTTCTTACCGGGATTCTGCTGTTGATTTACTATGTGCCGGACACCGAAAAAGCCTTCGCCAGTGTCGTCAGGATAATGAACGAGGTGCCGTACGGTTGGTTGATCCGCTATTTACACGTGGTCGGCTCCAATCTGATTATGGTCTTTCTGCTGTTGCATATGCTCTCGGTCCTTTTTATGGGCAGCTACAAACGGCCTCGCGAACTGACTTGGGTGTCGGGTTTTCTGCTGTTTAACTTGGGGCTGGTGTTCTGCCTGACCGGTTACCTGCTGCCCTGGAGCCAGCTCTCTTTCTGGGCGACCACGGTCGCGACCGATGCCGCCGGGGCGATCCCGATTCTCGGCGATTACCTGATCGAGTTTTTGCGTGGCGGCCCAGCGGTCGGCGAGGCAACCTTGGGCCGCTTCTTTGCCCTGCATGTCATGGGCTTGCCGATGGCGTTTCTCGGGCTGGTCGGTTTTCATCTGTTTTGTGTCCGCCGGGCCGGGATTTCCAGCGCTCCCTTCGGTGATGACTATCAGCCGACCGAATTGGCCAGCAGTTTTCAGCATCAGGAACATCACGGCGGAGTCCCTTTTCATCCCAATTACACGATCAAAGATATCTCGATGGTATTCTTTGCCCTGGCGCTGCTGGTAGCGATTACCTTCTACGCACCGTGGCTGTTTATTCCTCTGGATGCCTTGGTCCCGGCCGACCCATTTTCCACCCCTGAGCACATCAAGCCGGAGTGGTACTTCCTCTGGGCTTATCAGACGTTGAAAATTTTCCCCAGCGCACTGTTGGGCCTGGCCGCTCAGGGTGCGGCAATGGGCTTTTTGGCCATGTTGCCATTTATTGATCGTAGCCCGGAGCGACGCCCCGCCAAGCGGCCGATTTTTGTCACGCTGTATTTGTTGGGTATTCTGCTGTTTGTTGGCTTGTCGACTTGGGGGCATTACTCATGAAATGTTCTGTGCTGCTGAGAAGTGTGTTGTCGCTGCTGGTCCTTGCGCTGTTGCTCCTGCCGCTGAGCGTTGCCGCAGAAGAGACCGTCTGTATTCAGTGCCATGCTGGTCAGGAAGGTCGTCTCGGGGTGCCGGTCGAGCAGTGGCGCAACAGCGTCCATGCTGCCAACCGGATTTCCTGTCATGATTGTCATGGTGGCGATCCGACCGATTTTGCCATGGCGATGGACCCGGAAAGAGGTTTCGTCGGTGCACCGGAATACAGTGGCGTGCCAGAATTTTGTGGCCGTTGCCACCTTGGGGTCAAAGAGGATTACCTGGCCAGCGCGCATGGGCAGGCGTTGGAGGTTGGCGGTCCGCAGTGTGTTCTTTGCCACGGCAATCATGAAATTCAACGCGCTTCTATCGAATTAATCAATCCCGAGAGTTGCTCCCGTTGTCACGATTATCAGCGGGCCGCAACGGTTAAGCAGGTTATTGGCGATACCGAGAAAAACCTCACCGAGTTGGAGCTGTCGGTCGCAGCTCTGCACCGTATTGGTCTCGATATGGAACGGATTAAAGAGGACGTTTTTGCCCAAAGAAACGGCTTCCGGCGGCTTTTCCATACCGTCGCCCTGGATAAAATCAAGCAACAGAAGGCTGAGTTCGACAAAGGCTTTGCCGTCACCCAACAGCAGGTCAGCGCCTATGAGGACGAGATCGGTCAGCGTAAGCTTGTCGGTGGTGGAATTGTGCTGCTGCTGTTGCTCGGTGGTTGTATCGCGCTACTGATCCGGCGCAGTTATCACGAAGAAGAGTAGGGAGCGGTTGTTGCTCTGAAACCGAGTCTAGGTTGAATGTAAAAAGGCAGTGCCGTTTAAGATGGCACTGCCTTTTTTATATTCAGGTGAAGGAGCCGTTAGTCATCGCCAAAGATTGCGCTGAATTCGCCGGCCGATATCGAGCCCGATTGAGGCGCCAACAACGGAAACCAAGTAAAATCCCATCAGCCCCCCTGGAGCTCAACAGTACCAGCCGAATAAACTGCCGATCGATACTGTCACCATCAACACCAACGGTTTAAGCATGACTAGTTCTCAGGAACGAAAATCGTCAGTTCGAAAACCTCTCCATCGGACAGGTAGATCGGAAACATCAGGCCGGTGTGGTCCTGCGGAACATTGATGCCAGTATTGCTGTCAGTGCGCATCTCCGGTGGTGTTATGTCGATGCTGTGGCCTAACTGCGCTGCTTTGGCGGCGATATTGCCACAGACGATATTGATGAATTCCTTGACCGAATCATCCAGCACTTCGATCGATTCATTCTCTACCGATTCTTCATCGAGGATCGCTTTGGCCACCAGGTTGCGGGTGCTTTCCGAAACGGAAAGCAGGTAGCGCGCACTGACGGAACCAGAAAAGCCCATCTCGGCAATGATTGGACGTCTGGGTAGTTTCTTGATGATCGTGCAGGGACCAGGGCGGAAAGAGATTCCGGCAACGCGCGTCAGCATTTTATAGGTCAGGTCGGCGACCATTTCCCAGATCGGCTGATGAGGGACTCCAGCCGGGATTTCCACCTTCTCGGAAACATAAGCCAGTTGGTCCTGCTTGAATTCTTGCAGATAGTTTTCCAGCTCCTGCTCGGAGAGGGCACCGACCTTGATCAGCGCTTCACCGATGTAGAGGTGGCTGTTGCGCTGCCGGGTGAGGACCTGCTGAACCTGATCGTCGCTAATGACCCCTAATTTGACGGCCATGTCGCCGAAATGCAGGTCTTCACTGCGCTGCGCCTGATGAACCCGGGCAACATCAGCGACTGTCATCAAACTCATTTCGATGACCATTTCGCCGAATTTCAGGTTCGTTTTTTCCTGCAAGTCGACGGCTTGTAGCAGGGCCATCCGAGTAACTGCACCCTTCTCAATCAGGAATTGACCAAAGAATTTGACTGCCATTGCTATTCATTCTCCCTTATCGACCGCAAGGTTGCTTACAGTCGCCGTAACATTTCTAGGACGGAATCTTTCTCGAACGGCTTCGAAATGACGTCTTTTGCGCCGAGCCGGATCGCTTCGGTGTACTTGTCACCGACGCCGCCGAGAGATGTGACCATGATTACATTTAGTCCAGGAGTGAGTTGCATCAGGTTGCGCAGGGCTGTCAGACCGTCCATAACCGGCATGTTCATGTCCATACAGACGATGTCGGGCTTGTGTTGCTGGCAGAGTTTTATCGCTTCTGCCCCGTTGCGCCCTTGAGCAATAACATTGAATTCTTCACCACTGTTGACAATTTTTTCTAGCTGACGGGCAACAGCAATGCTGTCATCCACGATCAGAACGCTTTTCATGTTCTGCCTCCTGTTTCATTGATTTGGGCAAAAGATTAACAGAAAGTTATAAATAATCATAGAGAAAAGTAATCAACTCTAATTGATTGCCGTGAATTCCCGTTACTTATATCACTAGTTTTTTAATTGCTCGTATGCACGCTCGATATTGCCAGGAGTAAAGCTCTGGTAGCCGGGAAGCTTTTCATATTCTGGCAGCTTGAAAGTTTGTTGGGTCACTTCCAGGCTGTCTCCATTTTCAATATGGCGGAGAACTTCGGTCAGGAACTCTTTCAGGTAGTTCTGGAAGATGTTGAGATCCCTGGGAGTGCCGATCAGGCCGAATCCGGGGATGATTTTATCCGCCGGCAGTGCCGCGAGTCCCTCAACGACATGCGCCCAGTCGCGCAGGGAGCCGGCACCGAGAAAACCGACGCTGTTGAAATATAGCAGGTCGCTGGTAAACAGAACCTTGCTTTGCGGGACATAGGCGATCATGTCGCCATCGCTGTGTGCCGGGCCGACATTGGTGAGTATCAGGGTTCTTTCGGTGCCCTCAAAGGTCAGCCCTTCCTTAAAGAAGGTCAGCGGATTTTCCAGCTGGCGCGGCTCCTGTTTCATGATCAGGCGGGTGTCAATGGTCATCGCCAGATCTGCCCTGGCTGGAAAATCGAAATCGATATAGGAGTAGCCTGGGTGATGGTGGGCCAGCACAAAAGCCCGGATCGGGTTGGGGCTGACCTCCGAGGCGGCTGCAATCAGATCGTTGATCGCTTTGCGCGAAAAATGTGCCCCGCACAAGATCACCTGGGTGCCAAGGTCAACGATCATGGCATTTGAGGTCGCCGCACCACCCGGTTGGGCAAGGGCGGCAAAGACACCCTCGGCAACCTCGGTAATCCGGTAGGAATCCTGGGCGATTGCGGGCCTGACCAGGATCAAGCAAAGCAGCACGACGATGGCGTATCGAAACATAGGAATCCTTTTGATTAACAGTTGCATTGTACCTGATTGTAGAGTATATAGTACAGCCTTGTGCGCCCGTGGCTCAGCTGGATAGAGCGCTGCCCTCCGGAGGCAGAGGTCATAGGTTCGAATCCTATCGGGCGCACCAATAAAAAAATCAAACGGTTAGCGATTTATCGCTAGCCGTTTTTTTGTACCTTTTTCTGTGGCGGAACAAAGCTGCTTCTTTTTCTAGCTCTAACCTTAATCCTTCACGGCGCAAAGCTCAATTCCTATAATTCGTTGTCGCTAAGTGGTGCTCAGTTCAGGGCCTGGCTCCAAAGGTGCCGGCCCCTCTCAGAAGTTCCAGATTTATTGAACCCTACAAGGCGTGCCTTAAGGGGCGGTGCATATAATCGGGAGAATTGTAGCCGTTTCGACTTATCAGCCGTCGTTGCGGGATAAACCTCTGGGAAGTGATTGGGCCGGAGATGGGGAGTTGTCGAAGCCGGGAGAGCTTATGCGTCGGGCTTGCAGGCACATGACCTGCTCGCGGGTTCCATAATCTTTGGGAATGGTTTCTATGTGGCTTTCGCCAGCCAAGTAGCGTTTTATTTTTTGCAATACCTCTTCAATGTTTAAGATGATCTTCCGCTCGGGACAGCTGTAGCCTTCTTTGGTTAAGATAACTGAAAACAGTGGCTCTATGGAGTTGCACGCTTCTGTATCGTTGACGGATGTTCACGGGGCCTCCCGGTGGCAGGAAATAATTGACATAGCATTAAGTTGATGTAACCTAGGAGGCGGTAAACCTATTCTCTGGATATCTACTTCGCTCTACCAATAAATCGGTGTTCGTTAATTCTTCAGTTTTTATCCACGGGAAACACGAAAGACACTGAATATGTGTCGGTGAGGGTGGCTTTTTTATTTGTGGTTTGGAGGTGTGGGGATGAGGATTTTGGTTACGGGGGGAGCGGGGTTTATCGGTTCACATACGACCGTTGAGCTTTTGCAGTCGGGTGTAGAGGTTGTCATCGTCGATAACCTGTCGAACAGTTCTGCGGTGGCTCTTGAGCGGATTGCTGAGATAGCCGGAACAGTTCCCCCGTTTGTTCAGGCTGATATCTGTGATCGCGAGTCGCTGCGGAATATCTTCAAGCAGCATCAACCTGAGGCAGTGATTCATTTTGCTGGGCTTAAGTCGGTCGGCGAATCGGTTGCCATGCCGCTGGCTTACTACCAGAACAATGTCGCCGGTACTGCCACCCTCTGCGAAGTGATGGCTGAGTTCGGTTGTAAGCAGTTGGTGTTCAGTTCTTCGGCCACGGTTTATGGCGATCCAGAGACATTGCCGATTACTGAAGATGCACCCACCGGCGCGACCAACCCCTACGGCCGCACCAAGCTGTTTATCGAGGAGATGCTGCGCGATCTGCATGCCTCCGATCCGCAATGGCGGATCGCCATCCTGCGTTATTTCAACCCGGTCGGTGCGCACCCCAGCGGGCGTATCGGCGAAGATCCTGCTGGCATGCCGAATAACCTGTTCCCCTTTATCACCCAGGTTGCCATCGGCCAGCGTCCGCAACTGTCGGTCTTCGGCGACGATTACGATACCGTCGACGGTACCGGCGTGCGCGATTACATCCATGTCGTCGATCTGGCCATCGGTCACCTCCGCGCCCTGGAACGTCTCGCCGCCGCACCCGGGCTGGTGACCTGCAACCTCGGCACCGGTCAAGGCTACAGCGTCCTCGAGATGGTCGCCGCGTTAGCCCACGTCGCCGGTCGTGAGGTGGCGTACCAGATTGAACCGCGCCGCGCCGGCGATATAGCCGCCTGCTATGCCGATCCTGCCTATGCCAAACAGGAACTGGACTGGCAAGCCGAGCGCGGTCTGGAAGAAATGTGTCAAGATGGTTGGCGTTGGCAGCAGGGGAATCCGCAGGGGTATAAGGGGTAGACAGGGACTGGCTCCGCAGGTTCCTGTTCCTCTGGTTACATTAAATCCTCAATAAGTGATTAATCCAGAAATATCAGCGTTTAATTTGAAAAGTTGCTGAGACAATTTGACTAGCCACCGCCGTTGTGGATACCTGGCCGAGTTGATAGGTATCGGCAATTTTCTTCTCTTTCAATATCTCCCGGTTAGATGAAAAAAACGATAAGACACTGTTCTGGGTGTTGGCAACCCGTTGGTGCTCGATTGCCATCGAGGCTGTTTTATTTGAATTCATAGCTCAGAGTTGACTTGGAATCCAGTAGTGTTTTGGTGGTAAAGATGTAATCATTTGTTAAGCTTAACTCGTATGCAAAAATCGCTATGATTTTGCTGCTTGGTGAGCGGCAGGCGGTTGCTCGGCGGGGCTCATCCCATGGCCCTACGGCAGGACTTTGAAGTAGCGTAGCGCGAAGCATTTCTTGCGTGATAGGGATGATGATGAGCGAAGACGGACCGCAGAACAATCTCGATGAGACGCGGCCATCAATTGACTCCTTGGTTTTGCGGTGGGTCATTGAGCAGAACCCTGCATCCATTTTGATAACCGACCCGGACGGAGCGATTATTTATGTCAATCCACGTTTCTGCGAGTTGAGTGGTTATCGTTTCAATGAATTGCTTGGCCAGAACCCGCGAATTTTGAAAGGGGGCGATGGTCACACCGATTATCGGCAGATGTGGGAGGTGCTGACGGCGGGAAAACAGTGGCGAGGGGAATTTCATAACCGCAAGAAGAATAACGATTTCTACTGGGAGTTGGCATCTATCTCGCCGATTCTTGATCCGCAGGGCAACATTACCCATTTTCTTGCCATTAAAGAAGACATTACTGAGCGGAAGCAGGTCGAAGAACAATTGCAACAGACCGTTGCTCGGGCAACTCAAATGGCGGCTTCTCTTGAGTTTAAGAACGCAGAAATTGATCAGCAGCGCCAGGAGCTGGATACCGCTTACCGCGAATTGAAGTCCACCCAGTCGCAGATGTTACAACGGGGAAAAATGGCGTCCATCGGGCAATTGGCGGCCGGGGTGGCGCATGAAATCAATAATCCGATCGGCTTTGTCAGCAGCAACTTGCGCAGCCTGGGCAAATATAATCAACGCTTGGCTGCTTATATCGCTTTGCTGGAGAAGGCGTTAACGGGCAGTCCGGCCTGGAGTGCTCTACAGAGCGAACGGAAAAAGATCAAACTTGATTTTCTTTTGGAAGACAGGGTCGATTTGATTGAGGAATCGCTTGACGGTTCCGAACGGGTGCGGAAAATCGTACAGAACCTGAAAACGTTTTCTCGGATTGATCAGGGGGGCGAACAGGCGACCGATTTGAACGAATGTCTGGAAAGTACCATTGCCATCGTCTGGAACGAAATCAAGTACAAGTCTCAACTGGTCAAGAACTTTGGCGAACTGCCCGACTTGCTCTGCAATCCGAGTGAATTGACCCAGGTTTTTACCAACATTCTGGTTAATGCCGCCCAGGCGATAGAAAGGGACGGTCTGATCAACGTCAGCAGCAGTTGCGCTGGGGGAAATATCATTATCACGATAGAGGATAATGGCAGTGGCATCAGTGAAGAGAATCTTTCGCGTATCTTTGAACCGTTTTTTACCACCAAAGAGGTTGGCAGGGGGACCGGGTTGGGAATGAGCATCAGTTATGAGATCGTCAAGAAACATGGGGGGGATATCCAGATTCAGTCGGTCGTCGGTGAGGGGACCTGTTTTACCCTGGTTTTCCCGTTGCAGAGAGATCCTGCCAACCCGCCCGGTGCGGCGAAGGAGTGATCAGCCTATGTTGCGGATGGTGAAACAACGGATCAGCCTGAAAATGACCTTGACGCTGGTGACCTGCCTGGCGGTGATCCTCGGCCTGTTGAGCCTGTATGTGATCGACAGCCGTCAGCAGGCCATCGAGCAGGAATTGATCGCCAAGGGGCGGATGGCGGCCTTGGTCGGTGCGCAGACTTTCAGTCAGTTTCTGGAAGAAACCGTCGTCGATGGCCACTTGACAGAGGCAGAAATCTTCGATGAAAACTATCAGCTGATCACGACCGGGCCCCTGTCGGGAGCGAAAATCCCCAAGTATCATACGCTCTATGATCGCTATCTGGATTCGCGCATCCGGACCATTGAGGATGCCTTTCTGACCGATAATATGGTGGTTTTTGCCGTGCTGGTCGATCGTAACGGCTATCTGCCGACCCACAACAGTGTCTACTCAAAGCCGTTGACCGGTGACCCGGAACAGGACCGGGTCGGCAATCGAACCAAGCGGCTGTTCAACGATCCGGTCGGACTTGCTGCCGGCCGCTTTCAGGGCGGGGCTGACGAGCCGGTTTTGAAGCAGATCTATCCGCGCGACACCGGGGTGCTGATGTGGGATCTGACCGCTCCGGTTTTTGTTAAAGGGCGGCACTGGGGCGGTTTTCGGATCGGTTTCTCGATGGAAAAGACCGAAGCCAGTATCGGGAATCTCCGGCAAACCGTGGTCTTTGCTTCGCTTGGGGCGCTGATTGTCTGCGCCCTGGTGATTATGTTTTCGGTCGGGAAATACACCCGGCCGTTGCAGGAATTAACCGGTGCCGTGCAGGCGGTCGCCAGCGGGCGGCGCAAAGAAAAGATCGACCTCCAGTCGAGCGATGAAATTGGCGTCCTGGTCGCGGCTTTCAACCAGATGAGCGATACCCTGGAACAGACCACGGTCTCACGTGATTTTTACGACATGCTGGTGCGTTCGATGCATGATCTGTTGATCGTTACGGACAAACAAGGAAGAATCGTCAGCGTCAATCAGGCTAGTTGCGGAGTGCTGGGTTATGACGAAGATGCTCTGCTCACCCTTCAGGTCCAGAATCTGGTGGTCTTACGCGACGATAACCATGATTGGTTCGCCCAGCAGGTTACGGTGTCCCAGAACTATATGGCCGACGTGGTGCTGAAGTCTTTTTCGGGCGATCAGGTGCCGATGGCCATGTCCTGTAGCAGGCTGGTCGATGACGATGCTACTTTAAGTGGTTTTATCCTGGTTTTACAGGATAACAGTGCGCGAATCGAGGCCGAGCAGGCCAAGTCCAAAGCGTTCGAGCAAGCCTTCAAATTCAACGAAGAACTGCGGCGGGTTAATGATGCGATGGAAGAGAAAAACCTGGAATTAGAGGGGGCCTACAAACAGTTGAAGGACAGTCAGGTACAGATTCTGCAACAGGAGAAGATGGCGTCGATCGGTCAGTTAGCGGCCGGTGTCGCGCATGAGATCAATAATCCGATGGGGTTTATCACCAGTAATATCGGAACCCTGGGTAAATATTTTGACCGAATGAAGATTTTTCTCGATCATCAGCAGAAGCTTATTGACGAGAAAACGGTCGCTGAGGATCATCAGGAGATCAAAGCCGAACGGAAAAAGTTGAAGATCGACTATCTGATCGAGGACAGTCGTGATTTGATCGAAGAATCGCTCGATGGAGCGGATCGGGTCAAAGCGATCGTGCAGAACCTGAAGACCTTCTCGCGCATCGACCAGGAGCAGGAACATGATGCGGATATCAATCAGTGCCTGGAAACCACCCTTAGCATTGCCTGGAATGAGCTGAAATACAAAGTGACTCTCGAGAAAGATTTCGGTTCCTTGCCATTGCTGAAATGTTATCCACAGAAACTCAATCAGGTGTTTATGAACCTGCTGGTTAATGGTGCCCAGGCGATCGAAGACAAGGGGATTATCAAAATCCGCACCTGGCATGAGCAGGACGATATCTTTGTTTCCATCAGTGACACCGGTAGCGGCATTGCCGAAGAGAATCTAGTTCGTATCTTCGAACCCTTTTTCACCACCAAGGAGGTTGGTAAAGGGACCGGCTTGGGGATGAGCATCTCCTACGAGATTATCAAAGAACACGGTGGTGAAATTACGGTTGCCAGTACCGTTGGGGAGGGAACCATCTTTACCATCCGCTTGCCGCTGAACACGCAGCAAGAGGGCTCGGCACGAGAGACCGATGACTGAAAAAGTACCGAGCAGTTTTCCGCTGCTGGCCGACTCAACGCCAGTCTGTCTGTTGCTTGATGCCGATCGGCAACTGATTGGGGGATGAGTCTCGCTTATTATAGTCAAAAAGCACGGTGGGGATTTACTGGAGAGCGAAGAGGGCCAGGGGATAACATTTACGCTGGTCCTGCCTTATGGAAGAGGAGAGTGAATTACAATGGGTGAGATGATTAAAATCCTCTGTGTCGATGATGAACCGAATGTGTTGAAGGCGCTGCGTCGACTGTTTATGGATGAGGATAATTACGACATCATGATCGCTGAATCGGGGGAAGAGGGGCTGGCAATTCTGGCCGACGAACCGGATATCCGTCTGGTGGTGTCCGACTACCGGATGCCGGGGATGAATGGTGTGGAGTTCCTGTCCCAGGTTTTTGAAAAGTGGCCCGACACCATCCGTATTGTGCTTTCCGGTTACGCTGATACCGCCGCTGTGGTCGAAGCGATCAACCTTGGGCAGATCTATAAATTTATTCCTAAGCCCTGGAATGATGAAGAACTGAAAACGGCAATCTCGACAGCTCTGCAGCATCAGGAATTGCAGGTACAGAACAATCGGTTGAACGAGGAATTGCAGAAAAAGAACCAGCAACTTGAAGAAATCAACGCAAAGCTGGAGCAGCTGGTCGAACAGCGCACCGAAGCCCTTGAAATTCGCAACCGGGTCCTGCAGATCTCTCAAGGGGTGCTCGATGTCTTGCCGGTGGTGGTGTTTGGTATCGATCCTGAGCAAATGATTGTTCACTGTAATGATTATGCCCGGGACCTTTTTCCTTATAGTGGGATGGGGCCGCTGGGCAATGATCGGCGCGAGGTTTTCCCCCCGGAGGTCAATCAGTTGATCGATCGCCTGGAAACCGAGCGGGCTCCGAAGGCCTACTTGGACGTGCATGGTCGAAGCTATCGTGGGCAAGTCAACCGGTTGCACGAAACCCTGACGCGAGGGGTGGTGTTGGTGCTGATTCCGGAGGGATAACAGGGCGAGGGGCTGAAGCGGTAATAAATTGATTTAGGTCGCCCCATAGAAGGAGCTGGACATGAGTAATGAAATCCCTGTCGATGCCATCATCAAGATTCTGCTGGTCGACGACGAAGTCAATATTACCAAAGCGTTACGTCGCTTGTTGATGGAGTCTGATCAGTATGAGGTCTTCACTGCTGATTCCGGGGCTGCCGGTGTTGCCCTGCTTGAAGAGCAGCCGGATGTTGGAGTGATTATCTCCGATCAGCGCATGCCGGGGATGACCGGGGTTGAATTTCTGGCGCGCGCGCGCGAATTGATGCCGGATGCCGTCAGGATTCTGCTGACCGGTTACGCCGATATCGAAGCCTCAATAGCGGCAATTAATCAGGGGGCCGTGTTCCGTTACCTGACCAAGCCCTGGAATGATGATGAGTTGTTGCTGGTCGTTGGCGAAGCGGCGCGCGGGTTTTGGCTGGTTGCGGAAAACCAACGCCTCAATGTCCTGGTTGCCAAACAGAACACCGAGCTGCAGGATTGGAATGCCCGTCTCAAACAACGGGTCCTCGATCAGACCGCGCAGATTCGCGCCAAAAGTGATGCCCTGGCGGAAAGTAATCACCAGCTACGTGACAGTTTTGATGAGACCATCGAGGCGTTGGCCGGGCTGGTGGAAATGCGTGATCGTCGCGCCCCCGGGCATAGTCGTAATGTCGCTGCGCTGGTCACCGCCATGGCGACCCGTTTGGAAATTCCCGCCGAAGAAATGAGTAAATATCGTTCAGCTGGACTGTTGCACGATATTGGCAAAATTGCCATGTCGGACAGTTTGCTGGTGAAGCCGCGCAATGATCTGGATGAAAAGGAGCGACAGGCCTACCGAAGCCATGTGATCCGTGGTCAAGCTGCCATCGATATGGTCCCCGCCCTGCGTGATATCGGTGTTTTGATCCGCCATCATCACGAATGTTTTAATGGCTCCGGTTTCCCGGAAAAGCTAAGAGGGGAGAAAATTCCCCTTGGGGCGCGATTGATTTGTGCCGCAGATATTTTCGAGCGTCTGTTGATTCAGTACCCTGAGGCCGATGCCTTGGATGCGTCGATCAAGGCCTTGGCTCCTCAGTGGGGCAAGGCACTCGATCCGGCATTGCGGCTTGCGTTGGAAGAGGGAGCCCGTGAAGTTTACCGCCACCTCGATATCTCCGCCGAGGTGCTGGAGGCCAAGGTTTCGCCGAAGGAACTCGAAATCGACATGCAGCTGCGCCACGACCTTTATAGTGGCACCGGGGTCTTGTTGCTCAAACAGGGGACGGTTTTTGACGAAGCCGCCATCGAGGCGGTTCGGCGTTGTTTTATGATCGATCCGTTTGAACGGGAGATCTCCGTTTTGATCGATCGCAGTCAAGAAGAGTGTTGATACCACTGCGCTGTGTGGCGGCCCGAATCGATTGTCAGTAGCACCAAGTCGCGAAGGGGAGATGTGGATGAGCCGTTATTCCGAGTTGTTCCGTGCGATCTATCAGGATATCGCTGAGCGTCCCTTGCCTGAGGACTCTTCGTTCAGCTCCTTCCGCGTCCTGCTGGTTGATGACGAACCCTCGGTGCTTAAATCCCTGCGCCGGGTTTTTCTCGATGAATCCTGTGAAATTCTGACCGCGCCCGACGCCCGACAGGCCCTGCTCCTCCTCGAAGCAGAACCGATTCAACTGGTGATTTCCGATCATCGCATGCCGGGTATGAGCGGCGCTGAATTGTTGCAAGAAATCAAGCAACGCTGGCCCGATATTTTACGTATCATGCTGACCGGTTTTGCCGATATTGACGCCGTGATGAAGGTGGTTGAGGAGGTCGGCGTTTTCAAGTTTATTACCAAGCCGTGGCACGACGACGATTTGCGGATGACAATCCGCCTGGCTTTTAAGCAGTATCAGCTAGAGCATGAGAATCGGCAACTACGTCAGATCAACAAGCAGCAGTGGGGTAGTGTTAAAGATCTTTCAACCCTCTTGCACGATAATCGCGAAGCCCAGTCTAACTTGTTGCAAAAAGGTGGATTGCTCAGCGAAGAACAACTGCAGCAAGTCAAATACGAACAACAGGAAAACGAATCCTTTCTCGATGCCCTGCAACGATTGAACATTCTCACCGAACAATCGATCCGGCAGGCCTTTCAGACCCAACTCAATCTTCCCCTGGCCGATCTGGACGGTGAACCACCGACAGTGGAAATGATCCGTTTTCTGCCACAGGAACTCTGCGAACGGGGACAACTGCTGCCGCTTAAATTAGCTGGGCGCTGTCTGACCCTGGCGATGGTTGATCCTTCCGATATGGTGCTGCGCGAGCATATCGAACTGTTGACCGGTTTGCAGTTACGACCGCTGGTGACCTGTCGCTCGGCGATCGAAGCTTGTTTAGAGAGGATTGTGCCGACAGCGCCGGTGCAAAAAACGATCTCAAGTCCACAAATTCCGCAGTTGCAGGCGGGACTGGTGGCCATCAGGCAGGGGCTGGACAGTGTCGAGGATGCCTTGCAGTCCCTTTCTGCTGAACAATCGAAATGTCCGTTGTGTGGGTCTGACGTCGATCAGACCACTGCCGAATAATCGATCAAAGGACCCGAACCGATGCTCAATGAAGAAAAACGTCGCTTACTGCTGCTCTCGATCATTCTGGTGATTATCAGTATGGTTGCGACCGGTGCCGCGGTGTTTTTGCTTTATCAAGCCTCCTTTGCTGAGCGTCTCGAATCCCTGATCGTCACCGCGCAGAGTCAGGCGCGACTGATCGAGGTGGTCGCACGCCATGATCGTGAAAATAGCCAGTGGATCGTAGATGAAGTGCCCGATTATGATCCTGTTGAAGCCAGTCTGCAGCAGGTGATCGCTGCGCACGAAACCTTTAAAGGCTTTGGGGAAACGGGAGAATTTACCCTGGCGCAGAAAGTTAACGATCAGATTATCTTTCGCTTTCGTCACCATGCGGATTCAGTGACAAAACCTGCGCCGGTTTCGTTCCGCTCTACATGGGCCGAACCGATGCGTCGTGCTTTGAATGGCCGCTCCGGTTCAATGGTCGGGCTTGACTATCGTGGCAAGAAGGTGCTGGCCGCTTACGAACCGGTTAAAGGGATGAACCTGGGCATCGTGACCAAAATCGACATTTCTGAAGTCCGTCAGCCGTTCATTCGGGCGACACTGATCGCTTTTTCTCTGACCTTTGTCTTGATTATGGCGGGAGTGGTTTTATTACGCCGGACTGTCACCCCGCTGTTCAACAGCCTGCATGCAACCACCGAAGATCTAGCGGTGGAGATGGAACAGCATAAGCAGGCGCTCGCGGCCTTAAGGGAGAGTGAAGCACGCTTTCGGCAGATTGCCGATGTCGCCGAAGATGTTTTCTGGCTGGTCGAGTGCGAGAATCCCGACGAGCCGAAAGTCCTCTATGTGAATCTTATGTTTGAAAAGATCTGGCAGCGTTCGAGTCGCGATATCTTGCATAACCCGCAAATCTGGTTGGATCCCGTGCATCCCGATGATAAGGAAGAGGTTCAGACTAAGTATCTGCGCTTCCTGCGTGGCGAAGGGCCATTTGATCTCGAATTTCGACTCTGTCAGCAAGACGGGGCTATTTGTCATATTTGGGTCAAGGGTGGTTTGATTCGTGATGCCAACGGGAAAATTACTCGAGCCGCCGGACTGGCGCACGATATCAGTGCCATGAAGGTTGCGGAGGATATGGTTCAGGCTGCGAACCTGGAGTTGGAGGTCCGTGTTGAAGAGCGGACTGCCGCGTTGAATCGGACCATCAAATTGATGACCGGTCGTGAGATCCGCATGGCCGAATTGAAAAAAGAAATCGCTCAGTTGCAGGTTCAGTTGCAAGCGGCGCGGGGGGAGAAATGACACGCATCTTTTTCTGCCTATTGATCTGCTGTGCCTTGGTTGTTGCCCCAGTCTGGGCGGAACAGCCGGGGGCTTTTGCTGAGCTCGAAACGGTCAGCTTGCAATTGAAATGGAAGCATCAGTTTCAGTTCGCTGGTTATTATGCCGCCGTCGAAAAGGGTTATTATCGCGATGTCGGTCTCAATGTCGAGCTGCAGGAACGAACGCCCGGGCCGGAAAGACCCGGCGATACCGTTTTAGATGGTAGGGCCACCTACGGCATTGAGGGGACCCAACTGCTGATCAACCGCATGCAGGGGAAGCCACTGGTTGCCCTGTCGGCCATTTTTCAACATTCGCCTACGGTTGTCATGGCGCTGCAGGAGAGCCAAATAAAAACGGCAAAAGGCATGGCCGGTAAGCGGGTCATGTCTTTTGGTGGCACCGATATTGAGTTGTACGCCATGCTGTTGCAAGAAGGGGTGCCGGTCGAAAGTATCGCTTGGCAGCCGATGTCATTTGATATCAATTCACTGATTTCGGGTGAAGCCGATCTCTATTCTGGATATCTGACCAATGAACCCTTCTTCTTATCCCAGCAGCAGATTCCGATTTCGATTATCAACCCGATCAACTATGGCGTGGATTTTTACGCTGAAATCTTATTTACCAGCGAAAAAGAAATAGCAGAGCATCCACAGCGCGTCAGGGCGTTTCGCGATGCTTCTTTGCGTGGTTGGCAATATGCCGTTGAGCATCCAGAAGAGATCGTTGACCTGATTCTGCAAAAATATCGACAGGACAAAAGTCGTGAGCATTTGCTGTTCGAAGCCCAGGAAACAATAAAGCTGGTTAAGTCGGAGGTGGTCGCGATTGGCCATGTCAATCCGGGTCGTTTCCGGCATATGGCGGATATTTTGAAGCAGCTGGGGAGGATTGAGTCGACCATTGATCTGGCAGGTTTTGTTTACGATGAAACCCGCGTCGAACCACTGAGCGCAAAAGAACGGACCTGGTTACGGCAGAATCATCGGGTTCAGGTCTTTGTCGCCCATGCCCCACCACTGGTCTATGTGGATGGTGATCGGATTGAGGGGTTGGCCATCGATTACCTGAATCGGTTGGCCAGCGATTACGGTGTGCGGATTGAGTATGTGACCTCGTCTTGGGAAGAAGCGGTTACGGGGATTCAAAATAAAACCGGACCGGATGTGATCCCCCTCATCAGCCCAGATCCTGCGCGACGCGCGCAGATGGCTTTGAGTGAGCCTTTTCTTACCATGCCGTTTGTTATTTTTTCCCTGAAAGATAGTGGGTTTATCGGTCGGATTGAAGATCTCGTCGGGTTAACGCTGGCGATCCCGCGGGGCTTTTTACTGGAATCGATCCTGGCGAAAGACTATCCGGGAATCAACACGATTCTGACCGATACCATGCAGGAAGCCGTTGAACTTCTCGCGACCGGCGAGGTGGATGCCTATATCGGCAGTTTGTTGATGACCAGCCATATCATCAAGGAGATGGGTTGGGAAAATATCAAGGTTGCCGCGCCGGTACCTTTTGTCCCCTCCGAGCATGTGTTGGCGGCGCGCAACGATTGGCCAGAATTGGTCCTCTTGTTCAATCGGATTCTTCGACAGTTAACTCCGCAGGAGCATGCTGAAATCCGTCAGCGTTGGTTATCGATGCGCTACGAGTATGGTGTCACGCAAGGAGATGTTTGGAAATGGGGCGGTTTGGCAGCAGGGCTGTTTCTGCTTGGGTTCATTTTGTTTTCCTTTTGGAACCGCCGCTTACAGAACGAGATCACCAACCGTAAAACGACTGAAGTGAAGTTGGTCAATTCGGTCTTGCAGTATCAGCATCTGGTGCAGACTTTGCCGCATGGGATCATTGAAATAGATCAAGACGGGTTGATTACTTATTGCAATACACCGTTCAGCGCGATGCTCGGTTACCACCCGCGGGAGCTGTTCGGAAGAAAACTTACGACTTTGATGAGCAGCGAAGATCTTCGGCAGGTGCAGCCGATATTGCGGCCAATGGACAACGAACTGGGGCACCAGCGTTTAACCTTGCAGTTGCTCGATAGGCAGCTCAAACCGCATGCCGTTCAGTTTGATTGCGATTACAGTCAGTTCAGCGAAGGCGCTGACCAGATCGTCATTGTCACCGATCTGAGCCGTCAGGAACAGGTCGAAAAGGCTTTGCTGGAAAGTGAAGAGATTTATCGCCATACTTTTGAAAATATTCAGGCTGGCGTTGCTTATCTGACAATCGATGGTTCTTTTACCCGGGTGAACAAATATTTGTGTCGGATGCTCGGTTATTCGGCGACGGAATTATTGCAACTGGATTTTCAGCAGATTACCCATCCCGAAGATCAGCAGGTCGGTCAACAGCAGGTACATCGACTGTTGGCCCATAAAATGGAAACCTTTTCGCTGAGCAAGCGCTATCTAAAAAAAGATGGCAGTATCGTCTGGGGGCTGGTTTCGGTTGTTCTGCTGTCGCACCAGGGTGAAGCGGATCGCATTGTGGCGGTGATTCAGGATATTGACGATATAAAGCGGCAGCAGGAAGAGGTCGCTGAAAAAGCGCTCAACCTTGAATCAATCATCGGACAGAGAACCGCAGAACTGCAAAACCGCGTCACCGAGGTCGAAGAGTTGAACCAAGCGATGCTCAATCTGACCGAGGACTTGCAGGGCAGTTACCGTCAGCTTGAACAGAAAGGCGAAGAAGTTCGCGAAGTGAACCGGGAGCTGGAATCTTTTGCCTATTCCGTTTCCCACGATTTACGCGCCCCTTTGCGCCATGTCCAGGGCTTTGCGGAGATTCTTCTGGAAAGCTCCAAGGACGAACTGGCCGAGGTCAACCGCCGCCATCTGGCGACAATTATGGGGTCTGCCGACCGGATGGGAAAATTGATCGACGATTTATTGGCGTTCTCCCGGGCAGGACGCAGTGAATTACAGCTTAGACCCGTTGACACGGCGCTGATCGTTAAGGAGGTTGTCTCTGCCCTTAAGGATGTCACTGTTGGTCGGGACATCCTTTGGCAGATTTCTGCTCTACCGGTGGTCACTGGCGATCTTGCGACCCTCCGGCAGGTGTTTTTCAACTTGCTTGATAATGCGGTCAAATACAGCGCTCCACGGCAAAAAACGGAAATTCAGGTCACTTGCGAGCTGGCGGCGGAAGAGGTGGTTTTCTGTGTCAGCGACAATGGTGTTGGCTTTGATCCCGAATACGCGCACAAATTATTCGGCGTCTTTAGCCGCTTGCATCGTTCTGACCAGTTTGAAGGGACCGGAATCGGTTTGGCGAACGTTAAGCGGATCGTCAAGCGCCATGGTGGGCGGGTCTGGGCAGAATCGGAATTCGAGGCCGGCGCAAAGTTTTATTTCTCTTTGCCGAATCAGAAAGATATCTGACATGGACGATGTTAAAAGCCTGTTGCTGGTCGATGACGATGTCAATGATATCGAGCTGTTTTTGCGCGCCATGGAGCGTATCGGCATGCAAGATTCGGTGGTAACGGCTCACGATGGTGTCGAAGCGTTGGAATACCTCGCCCGACAGTCAGCGGCAACGCTGCCGAAATTGCTGGTTATCGACTTTAAAATGCCGCGCATGGATGGTTTGCATCTGGTGGAAAAAATGCAGGAAAACGCAAATTACCGCTGGATTCCGAAAGTCATCCTGACCTCATCACAGGCCCGCGAAGATGTCAGTCGCGCGTATGCCGTCGGGGCCAATGCCTATTTATTGAAGCCGGTCAGCTTTACCCAGTTTAACCAAGACGTAGAAACCCTAGCGAAATTCTGGCTGGGGATGAATTTGGTCGATCAGAGTAACGGAAAAACCTTGTAGCTGTATGCTGTATCTCGTTTTGGAGCGGTCATTTTTATGAGTAAACCCTTGCATATTTTACATCTTGAAGATAGCGAGTTGGATGCCGAGCTGGTCAGGCATGCACTGCAGGTCTCTAGCCTTCAATGTCAGATCAATTGGGTGGATAACTTTGCTGCCTATCGACAGGCGCTTGAAGAGCAGAGCTATGACCTGATCCTGGCCGACTACTCCCTGCCCGACTGTGACGGGATGAAAGCGTTTTATGCGGCTAACAGCTCCGCACCCGATACCCCGTTTATTCTTGTGACCGGTGCTCTTGGAGAAGAGTTGACCATCGATACGCTTAAAACGGGAGTAACCGACTACGTTCTGAAAACTAACTTGATCCGTCTGCAGCCGGCGGTGTTGCGTGCGATTGAAGGGGCACGCAACAACCGGGAAAAGCAGCAGGCGATGGTAGCGCTGCGTTTGAGTGAAGAACGTTTCGATCTGGCGGTCCGTGGTTCAGGGGCCGGGATCTGGGACTGGGGTGATGTTGCCAATGAGCAGATGTGGTGGTCGCCGCGAATTTACGAACTCCTTGGCTATGCGGATGGGGAAATTCCCGCCACCCGCCATCAACTGTACGAACTGACGTATCCGGCCGATATTGAGATGGCAACGGTCGCCATCGCAGAACATTTTTCAGAAAAAAAGCCGTACGATATTGAATTACGCCTGCGCCACAAGGATGGTCATCATGTTTGGTTCCGCTCACGCGGGCAGGCCATTTTTGATTCTGCCGGAAAGCCACAGCGGATGGCGGGTTACGTACAGGATATTTCCGATCGTAAGCGGGTGCAGAAAAATTTACTGGCCCGGGAAAAGGATCTTTTACGCGCCCAGGAAGTCGCAAACATTGGTTGTTGGTCACTGGACATTGACGGTGGACAGCTATTCTGGACCTCTGTGGTTTATCGCATCTTTGGTTATACTGTTGATTCCTTTGATGGCACAGTTGCGGCGTCGCTGGAGCGGGTTCATCCTGATGATTTGGCGCTGGTCCAAGACGCTTGGGATGAGGCCCTGAGCAATGGGCGTTGCGACTATGAGCACCGGTTGTTGGTCGAGGGGAAAGTGCGTTGGGTGCGCGAAGTTGCTGAAATTGAATATGACAGAGATCGGCGGCCAGTCAGAGCCATCGGGGTTGTCCACGATCTCACCGAGCAGCGGGCCGCCGAGGAAGAGCAACGCAAAACCGACGAAAAATACCGTACGATCACCGCGTCTGTTCAAGATGCCATTGTGATGATCAACGCCGCCGGACTGGTGACCTTTTGGAATCCGGCCGCGGAAAGAATCTTTGGCTACTGCCAGGCTGAAGTGCTCAATCGGGATATCCATCAGCTGCTGACTCCGGAAATGCTGCGACCGAAGGCGATGGCCGGCATGAAGGCTTTTTCCTCTACCGGTAAAGGCCCCCTGCTGGAGCAGGCGCTTGAAGTGACCGGCTTGGATTTTGAGGGCAGAGAAATCCCTTTGGAGATGTCCTTAAGTGCGGTGTGGCAGGATGGACAGTGGCAGGCGATCGGGGTGTTGCGGGATATTTCCGAGCGCAAAGAGGCTGAGTCTGAGCGGTTAGCCCTTGAGCACCAGTTACTGCAGACGCAGAAGATGGAGGCCATCGGTACGCTGGCAGGTGGCATAGCCCACGACTTCAATAATATTCTGGCTTCAATTCTCGGCTATACCTCGCTGGCTGAACAGCGCATGTTGGAGGGGAGCAGGAGCAAGAGCGATTTGCGGGAGGTGCTTAAGGCCGCCGATCGGGCCAAACAGCTGGTGCGGCAGATTCTCACCTTCAGTCGCAAGAGCGAGCTAGAAATGGAGCCGGTGGCGCTTGATCTGATTATCAAAGAAGTCCTGCAGCTGATTCGGGCTTCTTTGCCGGCCACCATCGAGGTTGAAACCGAACTGCAGGCCGAAGGAGAGGCGATTCTCGGTGATGCCACACAAGTCCATCAGTTACTGATGAATCTCTGTACCAATGCCTATCACGCCATGCCGGAGGGTGGGACTTTACGCCTTGCGCTGCATAAAACAACGCTTGCCGAGGATAATCCCTGGGGTCTTGAAGGCGGTCACTATCTGGAATTACTGGTTGCCGATAGCGGTTGTGGGATCGATCCGGAAATCATCGATAAAATCTTTGACCCCTATTTTACCACCAAGGATGTCGACACCGGGACCGGGCTCGGTTTGTCCGTCGTGCGTGGAATTGTTACCACTCTGCATGGTTTTATTGGCGTGAAAAGCACGCCTGCGGAGGGGACCTGCTTCCGTCTGTTGTTTCCCTGCTATCAAGCAGGTTTTAACGTTGAAAAGGCAGCGCTGCCAGCGGTTGTTCCTGGTGGCTCTGAGCGGATTCTGCTGGTTGATGACGAGATCAGCTTGGCAAGACTCGGCAAGGAATTTCTTGAAGAGTTCGGTTATCAGGTGACCGCCCAAACGAGCAGCTTGGCGGCTCTGCAGTTAGTCCAGGCCGAACCGGATAAATACGATCTGGTGATTACCGATCAGACGATGCCGAGGATGACCGGGATCGAGCTGGCAAAACAGTTGCGACAGGTCGCCCCGGAGCTGCCCGTCATCCTTTGTTCGGGACTGCAATATTCCCTTGAAACCGAAGGCGTTGCGGAGACCTCTATTTGCAAAGTGCTTTTGAAAACCGAGCTGATAGATTGTTTGCCACAATTGCTGCGAGAGGTTTTTGACCAATGACGCTACGGAAGAAGAATATTCTGGTTGTTGATGATGATCTCTCTTTCGGTCGCCTGATGGAGAGAATGTTGCTCGAGAATGGTTACGATTGTGTTTCGGTAACAAGTGGTCAAGAGGCTTTGGTAAAATTATCTCTCGGCTGCTTCGACCTGGTGATGACCGATATCAATATGCCGAAAATGGATGGATTGCAGTTGATCGAAAAGTTGCGGGAACAATTTATCGACACGGCAATTTTGGTCACTACCGGAGTGAGCAATCGTGAGGTAGCAAATCGGGCCTTGGAAATGGGTGCCTATGGTTACCTGCTTAAGCCTTGTGACGATTTTGAAGTTGTCATTCATCTCACCAATGCTCTGCGTCGTGCTGAGCTGGAACGGATTAATCGAGTTTATCAACAGGAATTGGAAGTACAGGTAACGAAAAGGACGGTGGCGCTGAAATTGGCCAACCAGTCGCTGGAAGAAGTAAATCAGATGTTGCGCCAGCAGGAGAAACTGGCCTCTATCGGACAGCTGGCCGCTGGAATTGCCCACGAAATAAAAACGCCGACCGGGTTTGTCGCCAGTAATTTGCTCAGTTTAAAAAAATATCAGCAGCGCATGGTCGATTACATTGCTGCCTTGCAGCGAACCGTTGATACCTCTGCGGCACCTGAAGAGCAGGCAGAGTTGAAAGCACTGGCCCGT
The DNA here is from genome assembly GCF_055389805.1 of Desulfuromusa ferrireducens. Classification (NCBI taxonomy): domain Bacteria; kingdom Pseudomonadati; phylum Thermodesulfobacteriota; class Desulfuromonadia; order Desulfuromonadales; family Geopsychrobacteraceae; genus Desulfuromusa; species Desulfuromusa ferrireducens. Next base: position 23,550 of record NZ_AP042415.1, on the reverse strand, counting down.
AAGCTGAAAATCGACATGATCCTCGATGATGTCGGTGAACTGGTAGATAACTGTAGCGATGGTACCGAACGGATCAAGTTGATAATTAAGGGGCTAAAGGATTTCTCCCGGCAAGATCAGGTTAAGGAGCAAAATGTCGATTTGAATCAAGCCGTCAGGGACAGTTTGATTCTCGTGAATAATGAATTGAAGTATAAAGCCGAACTACAGCTTGAGCTGCAGGAGCTGCCGCCGCTGTGCGGTTACCAGCAACGCTTGGGGCAGGTATTTATCAATCTGCTGATAAATGCGGCACAGGCGTTTTCGCAGCGCGGAATTATCAAGGTTTCAACCCAGCTGGAACATGGCGTGGTGGTTGCGCGGATTGCCGATAACGGCTGTGGCATTGCAGAGGAGAACTTGGCGAAGATATTCGAACCCTTTTACACCACCAAGGAGATCGGTGTCGGGACCGGTTTAGGTTTAAGTATTATCAAGGAGATTGTGGCCGAGCACCAGGGAACCATTGAGGTGGAGAGCACGGTTGGCGTGGGAACCGTTTTTACGCTCCGTTTTCAGCCTCAATAGCATCGGCGTTTGTCGACCCCGCAACGTTATCCTTCAATCTGGACCTCGCACCCGACCGTGGCAAAGAAAAAACGCTCGCCAAAACGTTCGGCCAATTTTTGGGCTTGTTGCAGACCGGTACAGTGTGAGACGCCGATCCGGTCGATATCCAGAGCTTCAAGCCGGTCGAGAGTTCTTTCTAGTTGGGTTTGACTGCTGAACTTCAGATGCGTTCCTCCGAGCAGCAGGTGGATTTTCTGTTGCCCGGTGACTTTTTGGGCGTGCTCAATAATATTGAGCAGCCCGGCGTGGGCACAGCCAAGCAGGATGATCAGGCCTTTATCGCTGTCGATAAACAATGACAGGTCGTCGGCCAGGCGGTCGGTCTCCGTTTTGCCTTCTTCTGAGGTGACTACCAGATTCGGGTCGCCATTTTCAAATTCATTGTTTCTAGGGATTTCACCAGACAGTCTAATCCCGGGGACGATTTCTTGCGGGGCCGAGGCGAGCCGAAAATCCGCTCCCATTTTCTCCAGCTGTTCTTTTTGCCAGGGGATGCCGATGGCGCGCAATTGATTGCCGTTGCTGCTGTGGCGCTGCAGAAATAGGTCCGGGTGGCCGAAGACCGGGGTTTTTTCCCGCTGCTGCAAGACCTGCTGCAGCCCGCCGGTGTGGTCGAGGTGGCCGTGGCTGAGAATAACCCCTTGCAGCTGTTGCAGGTCGATGCCCAGTTTGTCGGCGTTGGACAGCAGCGTTTGCCCCCCGCCGGTATCGAACAGAAAATTCCCCTGTGCGGTCTGCAGATGGCAGGAAAACCCGTGCTCGCCCATCAATCCGGCCGGACTGACGCGCTCGATGCTGTTCTCACACAGGACAGTCAGGCGAATACTCATAGCATTTCATTCTTTCTGGCCGCCGCAAGAAAATCCGCGGTCAACCGGTCGAGGAGTTGATGGCGCCGCTGCTCCGGGAGGTTAGCGATCGATCGGCAGCGGCGATAAAATCCCTGCAAGTCATATTTTTCTTGTTTCATTGCCAGTTTAAACGCCGGGACCCAGCGATGATAACTATTAACCGAGGCGAAGCGGGCGTTATTGAGCTGACTAAACCAGGGATCATAACCTGAGTAGCCATTCCAGCTGTTGCGTAACTGCTGATAGCGTTGTCGCATGCTAGCAAAAATCTCCTGTTTTTGCTGGCGTTTCTGCTTATTCGGCAGTTGGCTGGCGTAGAGCCTTTCCAGTTTGACTCGGGTCGCCAGCAGTAGTAGATGGAATTGTCGTTGCCGCTGCTCTTGTTCCCGGTAGCTCTGTTTCATTTGTGGGTCGTCGGTCTGTTTTAACCACTGTTCGATCCCCAACTGTTCTACGGCCGAGGCATAGGACTCGTTAAAAACGGTGTCGTCGGGAACGTAAAGCTTCTGATGGGCCAGTTCGTGGAAGATCAGCTTGGCAATGGACAGGGTCGGCCAGTTGCTGAAGGTGCTCAATACCGGGTCGTCAAACCAGTTGAGGGTCGAATAGGCAGGCACGCCGACAATCGTCGTGTCGTAAACCTGCTCATCAAGACTGTGGGCGAACTGTTTGGCCTTGTCCTGCTCGAAATAGCCACGGTAGTTGACGCAACCGGCGACCGGGAAGCACCATTGCAGCGGGTCGAGAGAGAACTCTGGCGTGGCGACCACGTTCCAGACCACGTAGGGGCGATCGAGCTTGACGTAGCTCCGGTAGCTGTCATTTTCCGGCAAGAGTAATGCTTGACTGGCATAGTCACGAATTTCCGCGATCTGGCCCAGTTGCTGTTGCAGTTGTTGCGGGGTGCTTTTTTGTTTCAACAGCTCGCTGATCGATTGGCGTTTGCTCATCACCTGCAGGTGCCCGGTTGCCGAGTGCAGGTAGTAATCGAATTCGACACAGGCACACAGAGACAAGAGCAGGATGCCGGAAACGATCAGTCTTCGCATAGCTCTGTCCCGCCGGGTTCGGGGTCAGATATAGGATTTCGAGAAATGCCGTTTGGTGGCATCCTGTAATTTGCTGACCACATGGAATGCTTCCTTAAGTAATTCCTGCTCGCTTTTTGAGAGGTGCGAGGGGTCGAGAAAATGGCTCGGCTTCTGTCCGTTTTCAGCCAGCATGATCTCGTTACGCAAGCGCAGGAAATTAAGTGCTTCGAGGGCCGCTTTGATATGTTCGGCCGTGTCTGTTTCAAATACCTTCTGCTCAACCAGGGCATTGAGCCGATCCTGAGATGTGGTTTGCTGTAGCCCTTTTTCCAGAACGAACATGCGGATGCAGTCGATGATGTAGATGCTGCCGCCCTGTTTGACTGACAGGCAGCCTTTGTGTGGCGCTTCTTTGTTCACCAGGAAACGGCCGAGCAGTCCAATCGGGACTTTATAGCGTAGGTCGAGGGACATCATGTGGTAGAGGAAGCCCTCAAAGCGGCGGATTTCGGAAAACACAATGTCGTGCAGTGCTTGGGCGAGGGACGAATCCCCTTCGAGGGAGACAAAATCGAAGAAAATCGACGAATAGCGGACTTTCTGCGGCTCGGGGTTCTGCACCCAGTCGTGAATCCGCCTGTGCCAGTCGATCAAGCGCCCGCGCCACAGCGGGTTGTTGCACATCACCTTGCCTTCGCAAAGGGGATAGCCGACCTTTTCCAGCGCCGAAATCAGTTTTTCGCTGAAGGGGCCGAAAAATTCGGCAATTTCCGGCAGTCGTTCATCGGGCACATCCTCAAAGATGAAACCATTATCCTGGTCAGGATTGAGCAGCATTTCGCGGCGACCACCGGAACCCATCAATAAAAAGCAGTGTTTGATGGTCGGTTTTCGATAGCCCTCGGCGAGCATTTCAGCAAAACAGATTTGATAGGTCTTTTTGATGATGCTGTGATGGATGTAGGAGATGATCTCCATCACTTCCGGGGTCGAATGGGTTTCGGTCAGCAGTGCCCGGGCGACCGTCTGGATCTCTTTTTTGGTCGCGCTCAGCCCTTCTAGGGTTGTTTCGTCATTGACCGAACCGACCAGCAGCATCGCTTTCTGGCTGCGGTAGCGCATCAGTTCACGCATGGTGACCATGCCGACCAGTTGGTTGTCGTCGACCACCGGCAGGTGTTTGATGCGATGTGCCGTAATGTACGCCATTGCCTCGTACATATAGGTTTTTGGCGAAACAAAGTGGGGGTGCGGTGTCATCACTTCCGCCGCCGTAATGGTGCCGCAGTCGGTTGCGTCGGGGCTGATAACCTTGGCAATCAGGTCACGCTCGGTGATGATGCCGATCGGCAGCAGATTGTCCCCCATCACCATCACCGAACTGACGGCTTTCTCTGTCAGTTGGCGCGCCACATCACGGGCAGTGGTGGTCTGCAGGCAGGTTTCCACCGGGGAGGACATGATTTCGGAAAGCCGCTTTTTAAACGGGTAGGCCTCCATCTGGGTGACGGCGTTACTGGTGTGCTCCTTGACAATGTCGGCGTAGAGGCTGCGGACCCGGGTCAGGACCATGCGGGTGAAAAATTCGCTGACCTGCGGGTAGTCCTTGGCCACTTTTTTTAGTGCTGCGTCCGGGATCAGGTAGCAGGTGGTGGTGGTAACAGTGCGTACTCCGGCAGTGTAGGGCTCGCCGGTAAAGATCGGTGTGCCGCCGAAAAACTGCCCTTGTTTGCGGTAATCAACCACCATTTCTTCGCCGCCGGGAGCGGTGGTGGTGATTTCTACCATCCCCTCGAAGATGACATAGAGGTAACCGGAGGGCAGATCATTCTGATTGACGATGTGGATATTGGCTTCAAATGTCTTTTTGACGGCACTTTCACGTAACTCCTGAAACAGGGCCTCGGGGAGGTGGCAAAAAGGTTCGCTGTCTTTGAGGTGGATAATACCCATGCAGGTGCTCCTCTAAAGGTGTCGTGGAAAAAAGACGAGATCTAACCGATTCTATCATCAATGGATTTGGAGCGGCAAACCCTTTTCGCGCTTTTTGCTCGTGATGAGTAATGGATACTGTTTGTCCGTCACTGTTTTGCGGACGGGGAATGGTGGCCGGGGCAGGCAAGGATGCGCGCTTTGCCCGCCCCGGTGTTTGGAACGGTCAATAGATAAAGGGCCGCTCTTGGGGCTCTTGCTCTTCGACGTATTCGGGGAGGTTGTGGATTTTACGCAGCATGTTGTCGCTGCGGATTATTGTTTCTTCGTCCAGCTTGTCATGCATGACATTGGAGACAATAATATTGATCAAAAAGGCCAGTGGGCAAACGATCAGCGAGCTGGAGGTTGCCGGCAACAGTCCGCCGCCCTGAAATGTTGCAATTTCGGCACTCCAGCCAAACATTGCCAGCAGCGTCATGCCGAGGCCGAAACACATGCCAGCCAATGCACCGTACTTGTTCGCCTTGGAATACCAGATGCCGAGCACGACCACCGGAAAAATGGTGTTGCCGGCCAGGGCAAAGGCCATGGCGACGATCTGCGCGATCAGGGCGATCGGGTTGAGAGCAAAGTAGACAACGATCAGGCAAAGGATCGCGGTGACGATCCGTCCGACCCTCAAGGCTTGCTGGTCGGAGCTATCGGGGCGCCAGATGGTTGCGTACCAGTCGTGGGCAATCGCTGAGGCTCCGGCGACCAGCAGCCCGGCCACGGTTGACAGCCCGGCGGCCAAGGCTCCGGCGGCCAGGTAGCCGATAAAGGCGGAGCCGAGTTCAGCGGTCTCAGGCGCGGAAAGAATGATGACATCGGCTACTTTTGCGCCACCGGTAGGATTCATGTATTTGCCCAGCGTGGCATAGACTGGCGAGGCCCAGTAGAGCAGGCTGATGAAAAACAGACCCCAGAGAACGGATTTGCGGGCGACGTCTTCATTTTTTACCGTGTAGAAGCGGATCAGGATATGTGGCAGGCCGGCAGTGCCGACCATCAGGGTAAAGACCAGGGCGACAAAGTGGTAGAAGTCCCCGTTTCCCCACGGGAGGTAATCCCTTTTGAGGATTTCCGTCGCTTCGGGATCCAGTTGACCCAGGGCCGTCTTGCCCTCCATCAGGTCGCCAAGGATTCGACCATACTCCAATTGCGGGAGGATGCCACCGCCGCCGGCTTTTTTCATCAAAAACCAAAGCGGCAGCAAAAACGCGGAGATCAGCACGACGTATTGGATCTGCTGATTGCGGGTCACCCCGGCCATCCCGGAGATCAGCATATAGAGACAGACCACGGCGGCAGCAAAAAAGACCGAGATGGTGTAGTCCATGCCAAAAATCCAGCCGCAGATTAAGCCAATCCCTTTGAATTGTGCCGTTGAGTAGGTGATGGCGATAATAACGGTCACTGCGGCGGCGATCATGCGGACACCGTGACTGTTGTAGCGATCGCCAAGAAATTCGGGGATGGTGTATTTGCCGAAGCGGCGGATTTGGGCGGCAATTAAGCAGAGTAGCAGCACGTAGCCACCGGTCCAGCCGATAATGTAGCCCAGCCCGAACCAGCCTTTTAAGTAGAGCAGCCCGGCTACCCCCATAAAGGAGGCGGCTGACATCCAGTCCGAAGCAATCGCCGCACCGTTGCCAAATTTGCCAATTCCCTGGCTGGCAACCCAGTAGCCCGAAGTGGTCGACACCTTGGAGAGAAATCCAACCCCAATATAAACACACAGCAGGGCGACCATGATGATGGCCGGGATCAGCTTGAAGCCTGGTTTGATCTGGGAAATTTCTTCTCCGGCGGCGTAGGCAATGCCACAGGTCAGCAGCAGAATCATGGCCGTCAGCAAAAAACGTCGGGTTGGTTTGTTCATCGGCGATCGGCCCTCCCGGAACCTGAGGGGGATTGAACGTCCCGCTGCTGCAGGTGGGTCACCAAGTGGTCCCAGAGGATGCAGTAAAGTTTACAGAGCAGGATGAAGCCGATCGTGCATCCCTGGGCAAGTAGCCAGTAATGCAGGGGGAAGCCGAAGATACTGCGGTCCTGAGTGATAAACGATTCGCCGAGTCCGCTGGGATCGCCCAGCCCGGCCAGCCAGATCAGGGCTGGAATGCCGAAACTGAGAAACGCCCAGACGGCGAGAATGATGCGCACAACTGAAATTTCAGCCTTCATGCTGTCAGTAGATGGGGCGAAAAAGTTGACATGCACTCTTTGCCTTGGGGCCATCCGCAAGCCTCCTGATAGCTAAACGTGTTGATAGATTGCAGGGAATAACTGATTATAAGCGAACAGGATGAAGCAAGATGTAGGGCCTGACAACCCATTTATTATTTCGAATGGATAATTTATCGATTATTTTCGATAAAGTGACTGACGTAGCCCAGTTTCGACGAGATGACGACGCCCGCATCGATCAGTGGAGGGAGGATCTCCCGCCGCAATTTATCCTGCGACAGGCGAAATTCAGGTCCGATCAGACAGAGACTGCCGACAACGTTCCCCTGTTCCTCAAATAGCGGCACTGCTGCTGAAGCGATCCCTTCACCAAATTGACCAAAGTCACAACTGTAGCCCTGCTTGTGGATGCTGGGCAGTTCCGTCTCCAGTCCGGAGAGGGAGCTTGTGCTGCAGGATTTTAAATGACTATTGCTGTGAGCGAGAATGATCCGTCCGGCGGACGGTCCACTGATCGGATAGCGATTGCCGAGCAGGGGGACAATCTTTACCTGTTGCGTGGTGTCGACCATGTCGAGCAGCAGGATTTCATTGTTTTGCGGGACGGCCAGGTAGATGGCTTCGTTACAGCTTCGAGCCAGCTTTTCGATTGCCGGTTTTGCTTTGCGCAGCAGGACCATGTGTGACAGTAACTTCTGCCCCATCTCGTAGGCGCTCAAGCCGAGCCGATACTTGCCAGAGTTAAGCTCTTTTTCGACGTAGCCACGGTTTTCGAATGTTGCCAGCAACCTGAATATGCTGGTCTTGTTCATGCCAAGTTGTTCGCTTAGTTGGGAGATGCGGACATTCCCTTCAAGCTTACACATGATTTCCAGCAGGTCGAGTGCGTTTTCCACTGACTGGATAGAATATGAACCCTTTTCGCGCCGTGGCACGTAATCGCTCCTCCTCGGTTTTCGGTTTGTCCAGCGTGCAATTAAATGAAATCTGCCAAGCGCAGGCTAATACAGTGTTTTATTTATGTCAAATTATTATTCGTGAGAGTTGGCTTTGTTGTCGTTGGTAGTTGTCTTTGCTAGGTTTTGGGTTGGGTGTTTTAGGTAGAATGGTATTTGATTGATTATTTAAGGGCTGATGCTTGGCTGTGTCATCGGTCGGGCAGTAGGCAGGGTGGTTTATCGCTATTGCGCCTGGCGGCTGCATAGTTTGTTGAGGATTGGCTGATCAGCGGGGAGTATCCGGTAGCCGTTTAGTTCGTTTGCATCGACCCAGGCGTGGTTTGCGACTTCCAGATGTTTGATCTCTCCCTCCTGCCAGCTGCAGAGGTAGGCAATAATCAGTACGCTGCCCCAGGCATAATGGTGGTAAACCGTTTCCAACAGCGGACCAATGCCGATCTGAATATCAAGTTCTTCGCGGATTTCTCTTTTTAATGATTGATGTGGCGATTCGCCCGGCTCGATCTTGCCGCCGGGGAATTCCCAAAAGCCTCCCTGTTGTTTGTTGCTGGGGCGCTCGGTTATCAGGATTTTACCCTGATGTTCGATGACTGCTGCACAGACGGCAACAGGGAGCTGTGTTCGGTTTGTGGTCGACATGTTTGGTTGGGCTCTTTTGGTGGAAATGTGAGTTATGCTCCGCTTTTGAAGCAGGGTGAAACAACTGATTTTTGTTGGACCTGTGTCAACTCTATGCTAGAAACAGGCACCGAGTGACGTTGTCTGCCGGGCTTTAGCCGTAGCAGAATTGTTTATATAGGCTGATCAGGAGTTTGTCCATGTTTCAATTATCCGAGAAGGGGCGTGGGGTGCGCCAGATGTTTGATGATATCTCGCATCGCTACGATCTGCTTAATCGCCTGCTCTCCTTAGGTATCGATCGCCGTTGGCGGCGTTTTGCCGTCAGTCAGTTGAGTGTGCCGGCTGGTGGTCGGGTCCTCGATATTGCCACCGGGACCTGCGACGTGGCTTTGGAAGTCGCCAGTCAGACCGATCCGTCGGTAACCATCGTTGGCGAAGATTTTACCCAGGGAATGCTGGTTCAGGGGCAGCCGAAACTGAACGCTTCTGAGCATGGTTCGCGGATCATGCTGGTGAATGCTCCCTGCGAGGAGATTCCGCACCCGGACGCAACCTTCGATGCGATCACCATTGCTTTCGGCATTCGCAATGTGGTTGATCGTCAGACCGGCCTCGAAGAGATGTTTCGGGTGCTCAAGCCGGGTGGGCGGGCAGTTATTCTGGAATTCTCTCAGCCGCGCAGTCAGTTTTTCCGGCGGCTGTATTATTTTTACTTTCAACAAATCCTGCCGGCAATCGGCGGTCTGCTGTCGAAGCGCAGCGCCTACCAGTATCTGCCCGATTCAGTGATTGAATTTCCCAGCCAGGAAGAGTTTTCGCAGATGATGGGAACGGCCGGGTTTCAGCGTCTGCAGCACTGCGATCTGACCTTCGGCATCTCTACCGTTTATGTTGGTGATAAGCCCGCCGTCTGACAAAGAGCTAAAAGATAAGTTCTGAACACAGGAAGAGTCGGTCAGTTGGCCGGCTCTTCCTGTTTTTTTGGTTCACCCCTGAGCAGGGTGCCGATGTCTTTGCTCAGTTTGCCTGGTAGGGTGATGGTCCGTTTGAGGATGCCGAAGACGGTGTTAGAGACGGAATCGATCGGTACGGCAGTGACCTTGGGCGATTCCCCTGAGCCTTCAATCTTGAAGTAAGTGGTCAGGAGTGCCTCGTCTTCGCCGGTCAGAATCCAGCCGGCAATCGGGATTGAAGTGATGATCTTATCAACGGTGCGTAGCGGCATGACGCCGAGGTTGTAGTTGATGCTGTCTTCAAGCAGACTCTGGCTGCCGACCAGCGACATGTTCATGGCTGGGCTGATAATCCGCAGGTCTTCGGTTTTGGCGCGGCCGTTGGCGATCTTTATGCTCCCTTCAAGCAGCGTGAAGGGCATTCCCTCGCGATCCATGTCGGGAAGCTTTCCGGCAAACAGTTGCGAAACATTGAGCAAGGAGAAAACTCTGGCCAGGCTGCGGAATTTGCGCAGTGTCCCGTCTTTAACCTGAAGTGCAATGCCGCCGATCGCATTGTGCCAAAACTTATTATCCGCAAGACTTCCTTCGAGATAAAAATCCCCCCGCAGATTGCCACTGATCAGGCCCCGCTTTTTGAACAGATCCTGGTGCAGAACCGAAGCGTCGAGGTCTTCGGCATGACCAGAGATCTTGAGCAAGCCGTTTTGCTGGTTACGGTCGAACTCGACCCGTGCTTGGCAGGTTCCGTTACCGCTTTGAAAGTGCAGAGGGTAGATGGTGAGAACACCGCCGTGGTCTTTGATCAGTCCTTCGGCATGGTTAAAGTGCAGATTGCCAATCGTCCCTTGGGCGGCTTTTACGCTGATGAGGATCGGTTTGTGGTCGACGACTTTTTTGCCCTTATGGGTTTTTCTCGGGCCAACGAACAGTGCGATGACTTGGTCTATGTTGCCTTTTTCCGCCTGGATATCGAGGGTCACCTGGGGGGTGCTGAAATTGTTCACCGAGCCAGTAACGGTCGCTAGAGTGTCTTTTTCCAGGCGGACTTTAACCGAGTTGAAGTTGATGCCGTTGCGGTCGATCTGCAACTGGCCATTAAGGTCGTAGAGCCGGAGCTTCTGGTTGGCGAAGATCAGGTCTCTTGCTCTGACCTGGTCGCTTTGCAGCTTGAGATCGAGTTGTGGTTGTTGCCAGTTGTTGAGTTGTCCGTTAAGGACAAAGTCGGATTTGCCGAAGCTGGCGGTTAGATTCTGAAAGTGCAGGCCGGTCTGGTCAAGAGCGATTTTGCCGTTGGTGCGATTGAGGTCGCCGACGATGTTGTTCAGATGTGCGCCGACATCGATTAACAGCAGGTCGCCTTTCAGGCCGCTCTCGCTGCGCTCCACCGTTGGGTGCAGGGTGCCCTGGAGTTGCAGTTTTTTCAGCAATGGTGAGTGCGACTGGAGGCTGGCTAGGTTGATCGGATCGATATCGAGGAGAAAGAAGTTACTGCTCGGGTCGTGCGAGAAACAGCCATTTCCCGTAATCGATAGCCCTGGCAGCTGCAACTCCAGTTGGTCCAATTGTAACTGTTCGGCATCGACAAGCCCCTCGAGTCGCAGGCTGCTTTGCTGGTTGGCAGGTTTTTGCAGGATCGTACCCAGCTCGAGTTCCGTCTTGCTGAGATCAGCCTGCAGTACGAAGTCTGGCCGAAGTAACGGGCCGTTCAGTACCAGTGTTGTTGGCAGGGTTCCTGAAAGTTTCCAGCCGCTGGGCAGGTTGCTTTGTTCGAACAGTTCAGTAAGGTTGGGATGTAGTTTTATTTGTAGGTCGAGCTGTGGCTCATCGACCAGGTTTTTTATCTGTCCGGAAAAGGAGATTGGCTGCCGATTGGCGATCAGCTGGCCGTCCTTGATGTCGAGAACCTGGTCTTCAAGCGACAGAACGGCTGAAAAGCCGTCTAATTGTTGCAGCTTATTGCCTGCCCATTTCAGGTTGGAGAGGGTGACCTCCGCGCCGATGCGGGGTAGCCCTTTCATCGGTTGATCCATTTGCCAGTTTTTTTCCAGGATCAATTCCAGACGCTCCAGCTTTCCGGCCTGTAATTTGTCTGCTCCTGGGATATGCCAGCGCTCCAGCAGTTGGGTGGTCAGGGTGACGTCTGTAGCGCCAAATCGTCCGGCCAGCAGTTGCTGCTGCTTTTGTCGCAGCAGGTAGAATTCTCCCGCCAGTGGCAGGCCGAGTAGCTCGCCACTTAGCTTGGTGATCGCTTCTTGTTCCGCTGATGAGGACCAGCGACCCGCGAGGTCGAACAGCGGTTCCCCGCCTTGGCTGTTAATCATGACCGCTGTGAGTTGAGCGCCCTTGGCAGGGATGCCCGTTGCGGAAATGCTCAAGTTGACGTTGGTCGGTAGCTTCTGTTGCTCTGCCGTGGTCAAGGCGCTGGTGGCGAGATTGTCGATGGCGAGTTGATAGCGTAACTCCTCGTTGCGCCAGACTGCCGGGTCCGGTGACGAAGGCAGGGTGAAGTCGATGAGGAAGTTTGCCGGTTGTTGTTGCTGTTGTAGTTGCCCTGAAACGACCAGGTTGGTTGCTTGGTTCGGTTGCCAACCACGCAGTTCGGTGTTCAAGTTTTGCAGATTTAACAGTTGGCGGGAGCCGGTTTTTTGCCGCTGATGGACCTTCAGACTGGCACCGCGGATTGTCAGGACGCTGATACCGAACTTATCGGTCAGTTGGTTGGTGGTTCCCTGCTTCGGGCTGCTGTCGAGCGGTAGCCAGAGCTGCAATCTGGGATTGTTGATTTCCACCCGGTTGAAAATGACTCGCCCATCAAGCAGTGGTGCAATCCGCAAGTTTGCAGTCAGCTGTGGAACCTCTGCAAGCAGGGCCTCTGGCGGGCCGATCCGCAGGTCCTGAAAGGCCAGGGCAATCCCGTTATTGAAAGTCAGTTCGCTGCGGCCAATCTGGACCGGCTGTGCGAGGGTATTGCTCAGCTCCTGTTCAAGCTCCTGGCGATAGTCATCCAGGTTGAGCTGGTTGAGAAAGATGGCAATAAGTAGGCCAGCGATTGCCAGTAGCAGTAGCAGCAGATAAATCGTTCTGCGAAAAAACTTTGCGGTTGATGATTTCATGGATGCCGATGACTGGGAGGTTCAGTTGTTGGTGGCGCCTGGCGAATAACGGAATTATCATAGCGCCTCTCGCCGTACCCGGCAAGGGGCAATAGTTGTCTCCAGAGATCTCATCTTTACATGCTACTGGCCCCCTGATACCATGACGCGCCCGTTTGTTCCGGGCGGGGAAAAGGTGCTTTTACCGATGGCTTTGTCTGTCGCAGGGGTTGTGTTCTGCCAGCATGAAAATCAAACGTCTCGATATCCTCGGTTTTAAATCTTTTGTCGACAAGGTCTCCCTCGATTTTCAGCAGGGGATTACCGGTGTCGTCGGGCCGAACGGTTGTGGCAAAAGCAATATTGTCGATGCCATTCGTTGGGTGATGGGGGAGCAGAATGCACGCCACCTGCGTGGCCGGGCGATGGAAGATATTATCTTCGGTGGTAGTGAGAGCCGCAAACCGCACGGCATGGCTCAAGTCTCAATTGTTTTCGAGAACAGCGCCAAAATCTGCCCGCCTGCCTATAAAGATTATGCCGAGATTATGGTTACTCGGCGCCTCTACCGCAGTGGTGATAGCGAATATCTGATCAATAAAACCGCCTGCCGCCTGCTGGATATCACCGAACTGTTCATGGATACCGGGGTTGGGGCGCGAGCCTACTCGATTATTGAGCAGGGCAAGGTCGGGATGTTGGTCAGCGCCAAGCCGGAAGAACGGCGCGCCCTGATTGAAGAGGCCGCCGGAGTAACAAAGTTTAAGTCACGTAAAAAGACCGCGTTGCGGAAAATGGATGCCACCAAGCAGAACCTGGTGCGCCTCGGCGATATTATCGCTGAGGTGCGCCGCCAGCTCAGCAGCCTCAAGCGGCAGGCTCAGCGGGCCGAACAGTTTCGTGACTATCGTGGCGAAGCAAAGCGGATTGAGCTCTGTCTGACCGGAAATCGATTCCAGTCCCTGCAGGCTGAGATAGCGTTGCTCATCAGTCAGGAAAAGGAACGGGCCACTATTCTTGCCCGCCTTGACGCGCGCTTGGAAGACGGGGATCTGCAGCTGGAAGAAAAACAGTTACAGCTGATGGTTGTCGAAGCCGATCTCAATCAGGCACAGGAGCAGGTTTTTCATCTTGCTTCGCAGATTCAACGGGTGGAAAGCGAGCTGACGCTTGCCACACGGCAACGCGAACATCTGTTGAACCAAGACCAGGAATTGCAGGCCGAGTTGACGTTGCTGGCAGAACGGCTGACCGCGCTGCTGGCCGAACATCAGCAGTTGCAGCAGGAAGATAACAGCTACGCTGACCGACTGGAGACTGTGCAGCAGGATGTTGAGCTGCAGGAAGAAGGCTTGCGGCTGTTTCTGACCCAGGAGCAGGAGCTGAATTCACACCTTGAATTCAATCGGCGCGAATTGATGGAATTGCTTTCTGCGACGAGTCGGCTGGCAAACCGTCGCGATGAGATCGAGCGGCGCTTGCAGGCAGAAGCCGATCGACGCGTACAGGTGCGGGCTGACTCGATCCGTTTTCAGGAACAGCAGCAACAGCTGGTTGAGCAGCAACAGGAACTTGATCGGCGCTTGCAAGGGGTTCAGGAGCAGCAGGAACTGCAGGTAGAGCAAAGCCGTTATCTGCAGCAACAACGGCAGGAAAAGGGACAGCAGGTTGGTGAGCGGGATGCCGCCTTGACTGCGGTTCGACAGCAGTTGGAAAAAAGCCGCTCCCGCCAGGAATCGCTGCAGGAGCTGGCACGCAGTCTCGATGGTTACGCCGAAGGGGTGCGGGTTTTGCTGGCGGAGAAAGATCGTTGGTCACAGATTGCCGCCGACCTGTTTGATGTTGCTTCGGAATATGAGCTGGCGGTCGAGGTGGCGCTGGGTGAGCGTTTGCAAGCGGTGCCGATGGCCGGTGCTGAACAGGCGGAAGAGGCGTTGCTGCTTTTGCTTGAACAGCAGCAGCGGGCAACATTACTGCTGCCGGCAACGGCAGCGACGATACCTTTTGCTGACGGAACCGCTCTGAGTAATCTGGTTAGGGCCAGGTCCGGGATGGAGAAACAGGTTGAACTGTTGCTGGCGGGGAGCTATCTGGTTGCCTCCGTTAGTGATTACTCCGCCAAAAGTTTGCCGGCGGGCCTGCTGCTGGTCGATGGCGCGGGGTGTAGCCTCAGTTGGCGCGGGGAATTGACCGGCGGCGCAACCGTTGTCAGTGATTCCGGCTTGTTGCGCAAGAAGCGCAAGCTGGCAGAGCTGGCCGACGAGGTTGCGCAGCTTGACGAGAGGTTCGCGCGGGGGCAACAGGAGGTTGCTCTGCTGCGCGACGAGCTGGAACGCATTGAGGAAGAACAGGCGGTTGCCGCCAGTGATAGACATCGCCTTGAGCTGCAGGCGATGGAATTGGGGAAGGATCGGCAGGGGCTGCAGGCGGAATCCGTACGTCTTGCCGAGCGGCTCGAGTTGCTCGCTTTCGATTTGGAGCAGGGCGAGGAACTTCAGGCCGCGCTCGAAGAGGAAAAAATCGAGTTGTGCGACGGCAGTCAGCAGTCAGATCAACGTCAGCAGCAGCGGGAGGAGCAGGCTGCCGCTCTCCAGCTGCAACTTACCCGGTTGCGTCAGCAGTTGGACGGCAGCCGCGAGGAGTTGACCGAGCGTCGCGTCGCGTTGGCCGCTATGCTGCAGCAACAGCGTGGTTTGGGTGACACCCTGACCCGCTTGGCTGGTCAGCAACAGGAGATGGAGCAGCGCAGCGCGCAGTTGCAGCAGCGGCAAATTGCGGGCAGCGCAGAGCAGCAAACGCTGTTGCAGGACGACGAGCGTTTGCGGGTCGAACTCGATTTGTTGCTTGACCGGCGTGAAGAACAGCAAAAGGCCAGCCTGGTGGTGCGCGAACGTTACGAACAGCAACGCACCGAACTGGACGAATATCGCGAGCAGTTGCGCGCGGTCCGCTCCGAGGCGGAAGTGCTGCGCAAGGAAGTGGCCCGATTGCAGTTGCGTCATCGCGAGTTGCAGGTGGATGCCGAGCATGTCCGTCAGGGGGTGCTTGAGCGTTATCGTGTCGACCTGCTGGAGCACCAAGTGCCGGAGGCGACCGAAGATGAATTGGATCGACAGCAACAGCAACTGAAACGGTTGCAGAAGCGGATTGAATCTCTCGGCGAAGTCAATCTGATGGCGATCGACGAGTATCGCGAACAGGAAGAACGTTACGATTTTCTCTGCCAGCAGCGGGATGATCTGCAGCAATCACTGAATGACCTGCAAAAGGCCATCAACCAGATTAACCGCACCACTCGGCGACGTTTTAAAGAGACCTTCGAGCTGGTGAACGAAAAGTTTCAGCAGGTCTTCCCCCGATTGTTTCGTGGGGGGCGGGCGGAACTGCGCTTGACCGACGAGGATGACCTGCTGGAGACTGGCATCGATATTATTGTCCAACCACCGGGTAAGCGTTTGCAGCAGATTAACCTCTTGTCCGGTGGTGAGAAGGCATTGACCGCAGTGGCGCTAATTTTTTCTCTGTTTTTGATCAAGCCGACCCCGTTTTGTGTGCTTGACGAAGTTGACGCACCGCTCGATGATGCCAATATCGATCGTTTTGCCGAGATGGTTCGAGAAATGACCGCGCAGTCGCAATTCATTATCATCACTCACAGCAAGCGGACCATGGCGATTGTTGATACGATGTACGGTGTGACCATGCAGGAACCGGGGGTCTCAAAGTTGGTTTCGGTGCGGATGAACGATCAATTGGCAGCAAAAGATCCGGTGGCGGTTACTGCCTAGGTTTGTCTGTTTGGGAAATTTAAGTAAGAGGATACTATGCCGTTTAAGTCGTTATTGAATCGCTTGTTGGAAGATATTCCCGGCGCGCTTGGGGCCATCATTATCGATTGGGAAGGCGAGTCGGTCGATCATGTGGCACGGATGGAAGAGTATGATATCAAGGTGCTCGGTGCGCACAAAGGGATTATCCTGAATCTGCTGCGCGATGCCATGGACAGGACCGACAGTGGCGAACTCGAAGAGGTTTTAATTCGCACCGGAAGAAACAAAACCTTGATTGTCCCACTGACTGTGGACTATTTTCTGGTGTTGACTTTGGGTCCCGAAGCGATCGCCGGTCGGGCCGCTTTTAAAATGCGCAGCTGTGTTGCCGAGTTGCGCACTGAATTTGAATGAATTATTTCAGCCGTGTCGCTGAAAATAGGAGATTTGTAAGTGAAAAGCGAAGATTTTATGCCATGGATTGAAAAAAATGTTTTGCAATGGATTGGGCAATTTGTTGCTTGGTTCGACTCTTTCATTTTTGAGCTGTCACGCATGCTGGCTACGGCCGGTGTGCCTGAGGAATATCAGACCCTTGGGGCCCTTGGCCTCGTCTATCTGGGTGCTGTTCTGGTTGTCCTTTTTGTCATTTTAAGTCTGCTGGCGGTTTTGCGGCGGCCGGGCAAGAAGGCCAAGCGCAAAAAGAAGGCTATTGCCGAAGCCGAAGTTGAAGCCGAAGTTGAAGCCGAAGTTGAAGCCGAAGTTGAAGCCGAAGTTGAAGCCGAAGTTGAAGCCGAAGTTGAAGCCGAAGTTGAAGCCGAAGTTGAAGCCGAAGTTGAAGCCGAAGTTGAAGCCGAAGTTGAAGCCGAAGTTGAAGCCGAAGTTGAAGCCGAAGTTGAAGCCGAAGTTGAAGCCGAAGTTGAAGCCGAAGTTGAAGCCGAAGTTGAACCAGAAGTTGAACCAGAAGTTGAACCAGAACCAGAACCGCTCAGCCTGTTTGAGAAGCTCAAACGCGGATTGGCAAAAACCCAGTCATCGCTGGTTGGGCGCGTTGATAGTTTGTTGCGTGGACGGAGCAAGGTTGACGAGGATCTGATCGAAGAACTGGAAGAGATCCTGATTACCGCCGACTTGGGGATGCCGACAACTCAGAAGTTGATCGGCACTTTGGAGGCTGGTCACGCCAAGGGGACTCTGGAGACGCCGGAGCAAGTTCGTCAGGTTCTGATGGACGAACTGAGAAGTATCTTGCAAATTGAGAGCAAGCCGCTCGATGTCAGTACGGCGAGTCCGTTTGTTATTATGGTTGTCGGCGTCAATGGGGTCGGCAAAACGACCACCATTGGTAAGTTGGCGAATCAATTGGCCAAGGACGGCAAGAAGGTTGTTCTTGGTGCCGGTGATACCTTCCGCGCTGCTGCGGCGGAGCAGTTACAAATCTGGGGTGAGCGCGCTGGCGTCGAGGTTGTGCGACATTCTGAAGGGGCTGATCCTGGGGCGGTTGCTTTTGATGCCGCCAAGGCAGCAGTGGCGCGCAAGGCGGACGTGCTGATTCTTGACACCGCTGGTCGTTTGCACACCAAGGTCAACCTGATGGAGGAACTGAAGAAACTCCATCGGATATTGGATCGCGAAATTCCCGGTGCTCCGCACGAAACGATGCTGGTTCTTGACGCGACTACCGGGCAGAATGCCTTGAGCCAGGCCAAGCTTTTTAACGAGGCGGTGCAGTTGGACGGTATCGCTCTGACCAAGTTGGACGGGACTGCCAAGGGAGGGATTGTGGTAGCAATTGCTGCGGAACTGGAAGTGCCGGTCCGTTTTGTCGGTATTGGTGAGGGGGTTGATGATCTGCGCCCCTTTGATCCGCAAATGTTCGTGTCGGCCCTTTTTGACTAGCTGTTGATGTTGCCTTGGGTTCTGTCTGCCAGGAGTCCGGATCGAAAAGGATTTTGTCATGCAAGATGTTTTGCTGGACCGTTTAGAAGTTACTGTAGATAAAATTCTCCAACAGAATCGTTGTTTGGAGCAGGAATGTCGCCTGCTGAAAAAGGAAAAGATCGCCTGGCAACAGGAGAAAGTTATGTTGCTGGGTGAGGTAGAGCAAGTCCTAACTCGTCTTGACAGTTTGAAATTGGAGGACACTTGAGCCGGACTATTCAGGTAAAAGTTCTTGGTCGCGATTATTCCCTGCGCAGTCAACAGTCCGAAGAGCAGGTTCAGCGGGTAGCCGACTTTGTCGCCGAGATGCTAGCTGAGACGGCCGCTGGGCGGACCGTTGACACCCGGGATTTGACAGCCCTGACCCTGTTGAATCTTGCTGGCAAGTATCTGCAGCTTGTTGATGAGCGAGATCAACAAGATCAGCAGAATTGTCGACTGCAGAATTTGATTTCCCAGTTGGAGCGCGCGGTTTCTGGTTGCTAAAAGCATTAAGAGCAGTATATTATTATCCATTGCGATAAAAAGTGATATTAAAACAACCCTGTTTTTCAGGGCTTTTAGATAGATTGGTACGGTATTTTCGAATGGATACATCGGCTTTGGCTGGTGTTTAAGGTCCCGATTCAGGAACCACGCAGGGGAACTCCCCTATGGGGGAAAAGAAGTTTCATCACTAACCGTCTGCAGCGTGTTTTTGATGTGTCTTTCTACCTGGTTGATATAGTAGTGGTTTCATTGGTTAAATTTCAAGATGCGTCACGGGGCGCGTACAAACATCCATCTCGTCTCTTTCTTAGTTAATGCCTGCCCGTCCAAATTCTTCCTGCCTTGGAAACTTGCGGTTCGCCGGAGTTCTCCGTCATGGGAAAACACGCAATACGACAGCAACTGTTGGCTCGCCGCAAGCAGCTTGCTACTGCGGAGGCTCAGAGTTTGGGCCATTCGGTCCAACAGCGACTGATCGGATCCGAGTGTTTTTCTCGGGCTAAAACTTTAGCTCTTTATAGCCCCGTCAACAATGAAGTACAGACTGATCAATTGCTGAGTGCTGCTCTGTTGCAAGGGCAGCGGGTCTGTTACCCGCGGGTCTGTGGCGATGCGCTGAAGTTTGTAGCGGTGACTTCTGTTGAATCTTTGCTGCCGGGAGCATTCGGTGTCGCCGAGCCGCAGGGTGGATCCTTGGTCCCGGTTGATGGGATAGATCTGGTCGTTGTGCCTGGGATCGCTTTCGATCTGGCTGGCCATCGACTCGGGTACGGAAAGGGCTTTTACGATCGTGAGCTCTCCCGATTTGAACAAGCGGCGGTCAGCGTTGGGCTCTGTTATGACTTTCAGCTTTGCGCGGTCTTGCCGGTCGAAGGACATGATCAGGCGCTTGACTATATTGTGACGGAAAAACGACTTATCCCCTGCCATAAAAATGTGGCAGGTTCACCATAAACTCTGCAAAGGGAGGAACTTACCGTGCAGATGGATCTTTTGATGATTATTGTGGTTCTGGTCGCTTTGGCGGCTGGAGTCTTTCTCGGCATGTTGCTGCGTCGAAAGCTGTCGGAATCGACAATTTCGAATGCCAAGGTCGCAGCGGAACAACTTATTGCAGATGCGCGCAAAGAATCGGAAACAATTTGTAAGGAAGCAACCATTCAGGCCAAGGACGTCGTTCTGCAGGCTAAGGATGATTGGGAGAAGGAAGCCCGCGGGTTGCGCAAGGAAATTCAAGGGCAGGAAAATCGACTACAGCAAAAAGATGAGAACCTTGATCGTAAGCAGGATCAGATTGAGCAGCGTAGTGATGACCTGAATAAAAAAGAGAATCAGTTGCGTCAGCAGGGTGACCAGTTGCAGCAGAAGACGGCTGAGATTGATCAACTGCACGCGCAGCAGCGGACTCAACTTGAGGAAATCTCCGGTATGAGCGGTGAGCAAGCCAAACAGCAATTGCTTGATGCTATGTTGAGCGAGGCTCGCCATGACGCAGCGAAAGATATCAAGAAGATCGAAGAAGAGGCCCGCGAAGTTGCCGATCGCAAAGCCAAAATGATTATGGCTCTGGCTATTCAGCGTTATGCCGGAGATTTTGTTGCTGAAAAAACGGTCAGTGTCGTGCCGTTGCCTTCAGATGAGATGAAAGGCCGAATAATTGGTCGCGAGGGGCGGAATATCCGTGCTATCGAGGCGGCCACCGGAATCGACCTGATTATTGATGATACCCCTGAGGCGGTTGTTATTTCCGGCTTCAATCCGATTCGCCGTGAGGTGGCTAGAATCGCTCTGGAGCGTTTGATTGCTGATGGTCGGATTCATCCGGCACGCATCGAAGAATTGGTCGAAAAGGCCAGTGAAGAGGTTGATGAGTCGATCCGCGAAGCTGGTGAGCAATCAACCTTCGATGTCGGTGTGCACGGAATCCATCCGGAAATCATCCGCCTGCTCGGGATGCTCAAGTATCGGACCTCGTACGGTCAGAACGTTTTGGTCCACTCCATCGAGGTCGCCTTCCTCTGTGGCATGATGGCTGCTGAGCTGGGGATCAACGTGAAGCAGGCCAAACGTGCCGGACTGCTTCACGATATTGGCAAGGCGGTCAGTCATGAGCTGGAAGGGTCGCACGCTGTCAATGGCGGTGATCTGGCCCGCAAGTATGGGGAGTCGGCAAAGATAGTTCATGCCATCTCTGCTCACCACGAGGATGAGAAGCCTGATACGGTGTTGGCGATTCTGGTGCAGGCAGCAGATGCACTTTCGGGCGCTCGTCCCGGTGCGCGCCGCGAAACCTTGGAAACTTACGTTAAGCGTTTGCGTGATTTGGAGCAGATCGGGACATCCTTTAGTGGTGTTACCGGTTGCTTTGCCATTCAGGCCGGTCGTGAGATTCGCGTGATGGTTGCCAGTGACGAAATTTCCGATAGTCACTCGCATGTCCTGGCCAAGGATATTGCACAGAAGATCGAACATGAGATGACCTATCCCGGACAGATCCGGGTCAATGTTATCCGTGAGACCCGCGCCGTCGAATACGCAAAATAAGTCGCCGCGAACAATTTATTTACCACACGCAGGACTCGTGCTACTTTCTCCGTCTGTTGAGAATGGTGGGCGGGTCCTGCTTTTATATTGGGAGAGTACAGCGTGAAGCTGTTGTTTATAGGAGATATAGTCGGCCGTGCCGGGCGCAAGGTGTTGGCTGAACAACTGGGCCGCATAATCGACAAGCAGATGATCGATCTGGTCATTGCTAATGGTGAGAACGCTGCCGCCGGTTATGGTTTGACTGTGTCGGTGTTGCGCGAACTGTTCGATGCCGGGGTCGATGTGGTGACCAGTGGTAATCACATCTGGGACAAGAAGGAAATCACCGATTCTCTGGACCGGGATGGTCGCTTGTTGCGGCCGGCTAACTATCCCCCCGGTTTGCCGGGGCGTGGCGACGGCGTTTACGAGACCGCTGCTGGGATCAAGGTTGGGGTGTTGAACCTTGAAGGCCGGGTGTTTATGAAGAATCTCGACTGTCCGTTCCGTGCGGCCGACGAGTTGGTTGCTGACTTGCGTAAAGAGACACCAATCATCTTTGTTGACTTTCACGCGGAGGCAACCAGTGAGAAGCAGGCACTCGGACATTATCTGGACGGCAAGGTTTCAGCGGTGGTCGGCACCCACACCCATGTGCAGACTGCTGATGAGCGGATTCTGGCCGGTGGGACCGGCTACCTGACCGATGTCGGCATGACCGGCAGTCAGGATGCGATCATCGGTAATCAGAAAGAGCCCGCACTGCAGCGTTTCTTGACTCAGCTTCCGGTGCGTTTGGAGGTGGCGAAAAAAGACCCGCAGCTTTGTGCTGTGGTGCTGAGCATTAACGAAGAGACTGGCTGCTGTGAGGCGATAGAACGCATCCAGGAAAAATCCGTAAAATCCTAAACCTCATTCTATAGATAAGTATTGAAAATGAATTTTGTCGAAGAATTGACTTGGCGCGGCATGATCCACGACATCATGCCCGGGACGGACGAGCAGCTACAGAAAGAAATGACATCGGCCTACGTTGGGATCGATCCGACTGCTGATTCACTGCATATCGGCCATTTGGTCAGCGTGATGATGCTCAAGCATTTCCAGATTGCCGGCCATAAGCCGATCGCGCTTGTCGGCGGGGCGACTGGGATGATCGGCGACCCGTCGGGGAAGTCGGCAGAGCGCAACCTGCTCGACGAGCCGACCCTCCATCATAACGAGGCATGTTTAAAAAAACAGCTGGCGAAGTTTCTCGATTTTGAATCGGATGCCGCCAATGCCGCCGAGCTGGTCAATAATTACGACTGGATGAAGGATTTTAGTTTTCTCGAGTTTATCCGCGATATCGGCAAGCATATTACGGTCAACTACATGATGGCTAAGGACAGCGTCAAAAAACGTCTTGGTGAAGAGTCCAAGATGGGTTTGTCCTTTACCGAATTTACCTATCAGTTGGTTCAGGGGACCGATTTTTTACATCTGTACCGTGAGAAGAACTGTAGGTTGCAGATGGGTGGCTCGGACCAATGGGGGAACATTACAACCGGAACGGAGCTTATCCGCCGCAAGGAAGGCGGCGAAGCCTTTGCCCTGACTTGTCCGCTCATCACCAAGGCAGATGGTGGCAAGTTTGGAAAGACCGAAAGCGGCAACGTCTGGCTCGATCCGAAATTGACGACGCCATACAAGTTTTACCAGTTTTGGCTCAATGTCTCTGACGCTGATGCCGAGAAGTACATTAAAATCTTCACGCTCTTAAGCAGGGAAGAAGTGGCAGTGCTGGTCAAAGAGCAGGACGCTGCACCGCACCTGCGACCGTTGCAGAAGCGTCTGGCAAAAGAAGTCACCTGCATGGTCCACGATGAAGCTGAATACAACAAGGCTGTGGAGGCTTCGGAGATTCTTTTTGGCAAAGCCACGACTGAAAGTCTGGCAAACCTCGATAAGGAGACCTTCCTGTCGGTGTTTGAGGGGGTGCCGACCTATGAAGTCGACCGTGCCAAGCTCGATTCCGGTGTGCCCGTCGTTGAGCTGCTTGCTACGGAAACAGCAGCTTTTCCATCTAAAGGTGAGCTGCGCCGTACGATCAAGGGGAACGGGCTCAGTCTGAATAAAGCCAAGCTGACCGATCAGGAATACCTGGTGACCGGGGCGGATCTGATCAATGGCTCATACCTACTGATTCAGAAGGGCAAGAAAAATTACTATATTGTCGAGGCGGTGTGATTGTGCTCGAGACCTTTCCTGCCACCGCCCCATTATTTCTGTGAAATGAATTATTTTTGCAGGTAGAGCGCCTTGAGACCGATGGTTTTAGGGCGTTTTGCTTTTCTTGATGGTGAAAGAATTACTGCTGCTGGTTTTGGGGCAGGAATTACAGAAGAACGAATTGTCCCGGTTGGTAATCGCCGCTTCTCGCGATTTGTGTCGGCTTGACAGGGGGGAGAAACGCGCTAAATTGGTAGTTTGCGGGTATGGTTAAAAATAGCTTGGTTTTCCTGAAGAAAAGTATTGACGGGTGGGACGGTATTAAGTATAACT